>NZ_CP021070.1:1700000-6666492 GCF_001672455.2 Mesorhizobium sp. WSM1497
GAATACATAGGGGTAAAGTGGCGAACGCGGGGAACTGAAACATCTAAGTACCCGTAGGAAAGGACATCAACCGAGACTCCGGAAGTAGTGGCGAGCGAACCCGGACCAGGCCAGTGGCGATTGAGAGACAAGCGGAACCTTCTGGAAAGTAGGGCCATAGTGGGTGACAGTCCCGTACGCGTAATGCAATCAATCGTCCTCGAGTAAGGCGGGACACGTGAAATCCTGTCTGAAATTGGGGGGACCACCCTCCAAGCCTAAGTACTCGTGCATGACCGATAGCGAACTAGTACCGTGAGGGAAAGGTGAAAAGCACCCCGACAAGGGGAGTGAAAGAGTACCTGAAACCGATTGCCTACAAACAGTGGAAGCCCAAGGTTCGTCCTGGGTGACCACGTACCTTTTGTATAATGGGTCAGCGACTTAGTGTGACGAGCAAGCTTAAACCGCTAGGTGTAGGCGCAGCGAAAGCGAGTCTGAACAGGGCGTTCAGTTCGTCGCATTAGACCCGAAACCGAGTGATCTAGCCATGAGCAGGTTGAAGGTAAGGTAACACTTACTGGAGGACCGAACCCATAACTGTTGCAATAGTTCGGGATGACTTGTGGCTAGGGGTGAAAGGCCAATCAAACTCGGAAATAGCTGGTTCTCCGCGAAATCTATTTAGGTAGAGCGTCGACCGAATACCCCAGGGGGTAGAGCACTGGATGGGCTAGGGGTCCTCACCGGATTACCAAACCTAACCAAACTCCGAATACCTGGGAGTACTAGTCGGCAGACACACGGCGGGTGCTAACGTCCGTCGTGAAAAGGGAAACAACCCTGACCTACAGCTAAGGTCCCCAAGTTATGGCTAAGTGGGAAAGGATGTGAGGATCCCAAAACAACCAGGATGTTGGCTTAGAAGCAGCCATCATTTAAAGAAAGCGTAACAGCTCACTGGTCTAAATAAGGGTCTTTGCGCCGAAAATGTAACGGGGCTAAAGCCATACACCGAAGCTTAGGGTTTGGTCCGCAAGGGCCAAGCGGTAGCGGAGCGTTCTGTAAGCTGATGAAGCCATACCCGTGAGGGGTGGTGGAGGTATCAGAAGTGCGAATGCTGACATGAGTAACGTAAGGGGAGTGAGAGACTCCCCCGCCGAAAGACCAAGGGTTCCTGCTTAAAGCTAATCTGAGCAGGGTTAGCCGGCCCCTAAGACGAGGCGGAAACGCGTAGTCGATGGGAACCACGTTAATATTCGTGGGCTTGGAGGTAGTGACGGATCATTGAGGTAGTCCAATCTTATCGGATTGAACGGGCTGCTGCGTGGTTCCAGGAAATAGCTCCTCCTTATAAACCGTACCCGAAACCGACACTGGTGGTCTGGTAGAGTATACCAAGGCGCTTGAGAGAACTATGCTGAAGGAACTCGGCAAATTGCACGCGTAACTTCGGAAGAAGCGTGACCCTTTTCTACGCAAGTAGAGGAGGGTGGCACAGACCAGGGGGTAGCGACTGTTTATCAAAAACACAGGGCTCTGCGAAGTCGCAAGACGACGTATAGGGTCTGACGCCTGCCCGGTGCTGGAAGGTTAAGAGGAGGGGTGCAAGCTCTGAATCGAAGCCCCAGTAAACGGCGGCCGTAACTATAACGGTCCTAAGGTAGCGAAATTCCTTGTCGGGTAAGTTCCGACCTGCACGAATGGCGTAACGACTTCCCCGCTGTCTCCAGCATAGACTCAGTGAAATTGAATTCCCCGTGAAGATGCGGGGTTCCTGCGGTTAGACGGAAAGACCCCGTGCACCTTTACTATAGCTTTACATTGGCATTCGTAGTGGCATGTGTAGGATAGGTGGTAGGCTTTGAAGCCTGGGCGCCAGCTCAGGTGGAGCCACCCTTGAAATACCACCCTTATTACTATGGATGTCTAACCGCGGCCCGTTATCCGGGTCCGGGACAATGTATGGTGGGTAGTTTGACTGGGGCGGTCGCCTCCTAAAGAGTAACGGAGGCGCGCGATGGTGGGCTCAGAACGGTCGGAAATCGTTCGCTGAGTGCAATGGCATAAGCCTGCCTGACTGCGAGACTGACAAGTCGAGCAGAGACGAAAGTCGGTCATAGTGATCCGGTGGTCCCGCGTGGAAGGGCCATCGCTCAACGGATAAAAGGTACGCCGGGGATAACAGGCTGATGACCCCCAAGAGTCCATATCGACGGGGTTGTTTGGCACCTCGATGTCGACTCATCGCATCCTGGGGCTGGAGCAGGTCCCAAGGGTATGGCTGTTCGCCATTTAAAGCGGTACGTGAGTTGGGTTCAGAACGTCGTGAGACAGTTCGGTCCCTATCTGCCGTGGGTGTAGGAATATTGAAAGGATCTGTCCCTAGTACGAGAGGACCGGGATGGACGGATCTCTGGTGGACCTGTTGTGGCGCCAGCCGCATAGCAGGGTAGCTATATCCGGACGGGATAACCGCTGAAGGCATCTAAGCGGGAAACCCACCTTAAAACGAGTATTCCCTGAGAACCGTGGAAGACGACCACGTTGATAGGCCGGGTGTGGAAGAGCGGCAACGCTTGAAGCTTACCGGTACTAATAGTTCGATCGGCTTGATCGTTCTCATTCCTTATGCCCATCTGACAAAGTCAGATGGTCTGTTCTCACTCACGCTTGTTCCGCCCTGCGGGCGGCGCTACGTGGGTGCGGCGCATCAGCGCCGACGGTCGGTCGACCTTGCGAAGCTTCGCTTCGAAAGGCGCCAGACCAAGAACCGTAAAGGCACACAAAGACCAGCGAACAGCCCCGAGAGGCACCCGACAGCTCCGCTGCCGATGTCTCTTTGTGCCCTTCGCTCAAAAGCTTCTCGAACAACGTGCGTTTTGCCGACCTGGTGGTTATGGCGGAGCGGCTGCACCCGATCCCATTCCGAACTCGGCCGTGAAACGCTCCAGCGCTGATGGTACTTCGTCTCAAGACGCGGGAGAGTAGGTCGCTGCCAGGTCTGCCAAACGCACGTTGATCTCACATCCAAATCGGATGGAGAAAAATCTTCTCTTTATGAAATGGCCCGCCAAGGGATCACGGGCCGCGTAAGCGGCCCTTTCATTTGGTCAGCCATATACCTATCTGTAGGCCTCGGCTTACACAAAAATTGACGCGGGGTGGAGCAGCCCGGTAGCTCGTCAGGCTCATAACCTGAAGGTCACAGGTTCAAATCCTGTCCCCGCAACCAATTCTATCATAAATCAATAACCGTCCCGGTCTGACCGGGGCGGTTTTTGCGTTTCGAGGTTCTGATACGCGAAACGCCGGTATCGCGCCAAAAAGGTCACCACTCGGACAGAGCGGCGACGATGGCCATCGTTGCCATCGCGATGCCGAGCCGAGCGCGCTTTGGGGGTGCCTTCACGGCATCAATGAGGTCATCGAAATTGGTGTCCATGAGCGGATGCTAAACGGCGAGCGGCGAACAAGCCGTTAACGCAGAGCTTACGCTCGATGTGCTCAGGGCCGTGAGCCTTGAACGAGGTCAAACAGCTCGAGCAGCAAAGTGCCTAGCGCGATCGCCAATAGGAGATAGGCCAGAACCGCTATCGGCCGGTGCGTGCAGTGCGTTGGAAGGGCCGGCGCCTGCGTCCACGGTGTCGATGGCGATTCCGCACGTTCCGCTTTCCGGGCTCGTTTCATATCCAGCCGTTGCTGAGCGAATTGCTGCAGGGTTTGTCTGGACGACGAGAGCGAGTTGTCTTGGAGCCAGGCTTTGTATTTGCCGGCGTGGAGGTGCACTCTGATAGCTGGAAAGCCTTGGCGGCGTTGCACAGCTTCAGACGCTTTGAAATCGTCCCACCACTCCTCCCAAGTCGGCGGCAGATCACCCGCTTCCGAAAGCTCGAGGATGAGTACGTAGTCACGAGGTTTGTAAACCGGGGAGGCCGGCCAGTGGCTAGTGTCCGTCACCGCCGAGCCTTGCGCCAGCCGGCGGCTCTGGCTGCTTCCTCAGAGCAGAACCAGCGCTCGCCCCTGAGAAGGCTTATGCGCGTCTCGCTGTAATATTCCTGGTCCGGCACATGGTAGATGCGCTCGGCGGTGTTGTAGCTGATGTTGCCTTTGATGTTGCAGTTGGTGAATTCGGGGCCAATCTGGACGGCTAAGCCGATGCCCAGCAGCGCCAAGAGGCCGAGCAGACCAACCCACCATTGCGCCCGTTCGGGCGGCCGCCTACGTCGGCGATACCGGCGACGGTTATACTCGTTGTCCGCGACATCTCTGTCTCGATAGCGCTTGCCCATTTCTCAACGACTGTTGCAGCCGATGCCGTCGTGATTTCGGTCCAGGCCATTCACGTCCGGTCCGCTTATCGGTGTGTTCGGCGGCACTACCGGATTGTTTCCCTTGCCGCCGGCGCAGTCGAGATCGCCCCCGCTGTTTGGCACCGTCCCGGAGGCAGGGGCGACCCCGCGATACCTCTGGACGACGCCTGCGATCCGCTGGCCGTTGCCCTCGATGTGCGTGTTCCGGCTGCTCGGGTTGAACGGGTCGACGGTCTGGGCGAGGGTGTTGGCGCGGTTGGCGTCGCCGGCCGCGAGGGTCACGCTGTCGTAATTGTTCAGATAGTCCGCGCCGCAACCGCTGAGGGCGAGAGCGACGCCAATACAGATCCCGAGGTTCGGCCGCATCGCTCTAGACCGGCGCTGGGCTGACGCCAGCGGCTCTGAGCTGCGCGCCAAGCCTGGCTCGAGTGGCGCAAGCGGCCTTGTCGCCGGCGACGCATTTGTTGTTGGCGGCCGACCAATCCAGAAGGGCGGTGTTCAGCCAACTGCCCGGCGCTCGCTGTATCCCGTAGGGAGTTGGTGGTGCACCGGTGGCGACGGCCGCCACCGCGGCGGCGCCCTGACCGTGCGGCGCGCGCTTCCAACCGTTTAGGATCAGGCAGTTCTTCATATATTGGTCTTCGGCGACGGCGTTGCCGAGCGCGTTGCCTAGACCGGCGCCTGCAACAAAAGCCGGTGATCCGATGGCAAGATAGCCTTGATCCGCCGACCTCTTCTGCATCTCGCATTGAGCATGCGCGACCTCGAAACTTGGTCCGTATCCGGTCTGCATGTAGTCGGCTTGGTTGCTAGTCTGACAACCGCAAAGCAGCACAGTGGCGCCAAGCGCCATCAACGATCTTCTGTTCATCCCCGAGCCCTCCCAAGGCCGAAGATGAGCATCTGCTAAAGTGAATAGTTGCGCAAGGCACGATTTTTCACTTGGTAACTGCCGTCGCCATGAACTCAGCAATATAAGCAGCGCGCCGAAAGCGAGATTTCCTTGGGTTTCAAAGTTCGATTTCAAGCGGCTCGTGGCCGGGTCGCTCATGCCAGATGACTTGGTGTAAATCCCGCATGTCGACAAGTTGCCCGCAGGCAGGGGCAGGTATAGACGTTTCCTGTCTGGATCCGCTGTGGTGCAATTTTGATCCAAGCATCTATGGGGGTTCGAGTCGGTAGACCGCTACATCGCAATACCCACTGTTGAGGAGGCGTTCTTTTGCTATCGGAGGCACGCGGCTTAGTCGAGCGCTAGCGCCTTTCCCCACGCTCACTGACCTGCCAGTTCAGGCTTCGCTGTTATGGCCGAAAAAGCGGCATACTTCGACACAGCTGTATTCCGGTCCCAAAATTCAACGATAGGAGGCCAGCCAAAGGATCTTCAGATTCGAACTGCTCCAGTTTCTGGAAAAACGAAGTCTGGGCGCCGCGGTACCGACTGTCGCATCCTGAACCTCTCCGACCACTATTTCAGGATCGTCCGTGTCTCCGACCTCCAAATGGGTTTCGTCTAGAAGCCGAGGTCTGCGTCCCAGGACGGGTGTCGACCAATGCTCTCAAACAGAAAGTCGATAAAGATTTTGACCTTTTGAGGTGACGGCTCTCGCCGAGGATAGAGGACATTGTACGCGCGGTCGGTGCGCATCGTATCGGTCAAGACTGCTTCCAGGCGACCGGCTCGAAGATCGTCAGCGACTTCGGCGGTGGAGCGCAAGGAAAGACCTGCTCCGGACATCATCCAGTCGTAAAGGGCCTCGCTGCTGTCTGAATCGATGGGGCCTTTGACGAGCAAGGATGTGTTTCGTCCATCTTCGACGAAATGCCATCGATACTGCTTTGAACCAGGGAAGCGCAGCAGAAGGCAGTCGTGGTGCAGAAGATCGGCGGGGGTTTGAGGTCGGCCTCGCCGTGCAAAATATTCCGGCGTGCCGCACACAACCTGGCGGTCATCCACGAGCTTCCGCATCACGAGATTGGTATCACTTAGGGGCAGGTTGCGAACGGCAAGATCAAAGCCATCGCGCACCAGATCGACGTCGAGATCGGTCAGCCGCAGGTGGATATGGACGTCACCGTACTTTTTCCTAAAGTTCACTATTAAGGGGCAAAGCTGCTTGCGTCCGAACAAGGATGGCGCTGTGACCTTCAGGAGGCCACGCGGATTTTCGCTCAAGGTCGACAGCGAAGTTTCGAGCCAATTGATGTCGCGAAGAATAGACGAGGCCTTGTCGTAATATTCGTGTCCCGCCTGCGTTGGCACCACTTTTCGCGTGGTTCGGTTGAGAAGTCTCACGCCAAGGCGCTGTTCCAGCTTGTTGATCCGTTTGGTGATCGCGCCAGGTGTCATGCGCAATTCGCGACCGGCGCGTGTCATGCTGCCGCATTCGACGATCTTGTTGAAGACGGCCATATCGCTGTGATCGGTCATTTACGCCTCCACTTTTGAAAATTTTTCAAGAAAGAATAAAAAACCTTTCGTTACCCGGCAAGCGGTTTCGGGACTAGTGTTTTGGGGAACCTGAAGAGCGAAATGGCTCCTGCATCACAAGCTGCGGTCCTTGGCCGCGAACGAGAGGCAGAGGCGGTTCCGGAGAACGACTGTGACCTTGAACGCCCCAATCACCGATACGCCTCCAGCCGCGGAAGTTGAGAGGCCGACAGCCCAGGCGATTAGCAACTTCTACGAAGGAATGCGTCCGTTCTGGCACCCCGTGTTGCGTGAAGCGGATCTATCCGAGCGCAAGATCGTTCGAGTTGAGCTTCTTGGCGTCGGGATCGCGCTGGCCCGCTTGAATGGCGAAGTCCGCGCGTTGCGCGATCTGTGCCGCCACTTCCAGGCGCAACTGTCCCTCGGCGAAATCATTGACCTTGATGGAAAGGACCTGGTCATGTGTCCGTACCATGGGTGGTCCTATGGTGGTGACGGGCAATGCGAGCGCATTCCGCAACTGGTGGCCGGGCGCAAGATTCCGCCATCGGCGAAGGTCGACAGCTATCGCGTCACGACCAGGTACGGCCTGATCTGGGTGTGCCTTGCCGAGCAGCCGCACTTCGATATTCCAGACTACCCGGAATGGCTCGACAACTCATACCGCACCGTGACGATGGTCGAGGACGAGGTTACCAGGACGTCCTCTACGCGCATGATCATGGGCACACTGGACGACACGCACTTTCCGTGGGTGCATGAAGGCATCCTGGGAACCAGGGATGACCCATCTCCCCCAGAGCATAAGGTCTGGCGCGAAGGCCAGTATCTGGTCCTGCAATATGAAGCCGAACAGCCGCCGAACATCGCCACGACCGACATGTCGGCCGACGGCGCCGCGGCGCAAGAAAAGGTGAAGCTGGTCTATACCGACTATGTGGGCATGCCCAACGTCATCAGGCTGGTCAAGGACAGCGTGGCCGGTCGATACGTCGTGTGGCTTGCGACCTGCCCGAATGCCTACAACCGCACAACCAATTTCTGGGCGTTTTCGCGGAATTACGACATGCAGCCCGATCGTGATCACGCCTACGAAGAATTCTCGGCCCACGTTCGATCCCAGGACAGGCCGATTCTCGAGAGCCAGCGTCCGTGGCTGATCCCGCCATTCTGGAGTCAGGTAGAGCTGCCGCTTGGGCCCGCCGACAAGCCGCTCATGGAGTTCCAAAAATGGCTTGAGGAACTCGGCATCGTGACGCAGATCTAGTGAAGGAGATCGTGCTGTGAACGGACCTGTAAACGCGCGCTCATCTCCGTCTTCGGATGGACGAGGAGATGTTGGATCGCCTTCATTCCTGCTCGGCTGCAATGGGCGCGGTGCGCAGCATCTGCCGGGCAACCCACCGCCCATCGACGAGCAGTTTCGGATGGTCAAGGAAAGTGGGGTTTTCGACTACTTCGACCGGATGCCACAGCCGGGCCAGGAAAAGGAGTACATAACCGCCGCTGCCAGATATGACCTTCCGATGATTACCGGCCTTTGGACCTATACCATGGGCAAGGACGAAGCGCTGCTAAAGAACAATCTTTCGCTGACCTCGGAAAGCGGCGGTCAATGTCATAACATCATGTTGTTCAGTCAGCATGCCGACGGTCATCAGCTTTCCAACCAGGAAGTGGTCGACTTCTATCTTGCCGCTTACGACTTAGCACAGCAGGTCGGTATCGAGATCACTTTCGAGGTCCACATCAACATGTGGTCGGAGGATTTCCGAAGGGTCAATGCGGTGGCTGACATGGTCGGCTCGCATGGTATCCCGTTCAATTTTCTCCTCGATCACAGTCACGTCTTGTTAAAACTGGATAGCGCCGAAGAACAGAGGCGCAGTGGCATTGAAGCCGCGGTTGCAAGCGGCGAATTGATTTTGGATCCATTCGAGCCCGATAACATCATCGACGACTGGATCGCTCGCAACATGACGGTCTGGCATTCCGTCCGTCCCGTGGCACCAGGTGGTCCGAAGAATCTTTGGGCGACCGATGAGCATGGCAACTTCGGACGCGCCTGCCAGTACCCCTTCCATCGTCCACGGCCCGGTGAGTTCCATTCGGAATGGCAGGCCTACAAGGTCGAGCCCTGCAAGGCGGTCGTCCGCAGGGTGCTCGCGCATCACCGCCGCGATCCCGGCAGCCGTCTCAAATATGTGACCACCGAGATCATCGATCTGATCGATTATGGAATGAACGCGAGATACTCGCTGTTCGAGCAGTCAGTCGCGATCGCTCAATGGATTCGCGATGAATGGGAGAAAACAGCCACCAACTGACCGGATGGAGACCGTATCTCCACAATAAAAGGGGAATAAAAAATTGAAAATGTCTTTGAAGCTTACATTCACCGCAAGTCTACTAGCCCTGGCAACGTCCTTGACGATGGAGCGCGTTCTTGCCGACGAACCGAAGGAACTCAACATCGCCGCGATCTTCAGTGTCGGCCTCGATCAGCCTTGGGACAAGTCATGGTACGAGGCGTTCCAACGTGTCAAAGCGCTGAAGCCTCACGGACTGGAGATCAATCTCAAATATTCCGAGCATGTCTGGGGCGACAAGGCTGAAGCCGTGATGAAGTCCTACGCCGAAGCGGGAAAGTTCGACGTCATCATCGCGACCAGCACGTTTTCTGACCAGGTGAAGGCGCTGCGAGAGCGTTATCCCAATATCATTTGGGAAGTCCACGGCTCCGGCAATGAGGGTCTGGGCGGCAACATGCTCTGGTATTATATGCGCGTGCACGAGCCGGCATATCTCATGGGCATGGTGGCCGGGCTGACGACCAAGAACAACATGGTCGGCGTTGTAGGCAGCTTTCCTGCTGATGATGCCAACGACGAGATAAACGCGTTCTTGAAAGGCGCCCATGACGTCAATCCGAACGTCAAGGGCCGCGTAACCTTCATCCAAGCTTGGTATGATCCGCAAAAGGCCAACGAAGCATCGTATGCGCTGATTGCAGCCGGCGCCGACAACATTCTGCAGCTCGGTGGCGCCTTTCAGGCTTGCATCGAGAAAAACATCCAATGCTACGGCAATTTTGTCGATATGAATTCGCTCGCGCCGAACAATATTGTCACCAGCACCGTCGCCAAATGGGATCCAACGATCCTCAATACGATCGATGTCTGGTACCGGCATGAGACGGAAGCCAAGAAAATCGAGGCGTCGACAGATCCTGTCTGGTTCGGCATGAAGGACGGCGGCTCCGACCTCGCACCATTTCATGGCTTCACTGACAAGCTGCCGCCTGATGTCATCCAGAAGGTCAATGCGAAGCGAGCTGACATCATGTCGGGTGCTTTTACCGTTCCGCTGAACACCAGCGAACCGAAATCGGACTGACGCAGGTTGATCGGCCGCTGCTCAGGATGCTGACCGGCTGAAATGATTGGGACATGACTTCTATGCTTGTGACGGAAAGTCTCACCAAAAGATTCGGCGATGTCGTCGCCAATGACAGCGTCTCGCTTGAAATCAGAAGCGGCGAAATCCATTGCCTTTTCGGCGAGAACGGTGCCGGGAAATCGACGCTCGCCGAGTGCCTCTACGGCTTCTTGCAGCCGGATGAGGGACGAATCCTGATAGATGGTTCGTCAACAAAACTGACGTCGCCTGCGGCGGCCATCGCACACGGCATCGGCATGGTTCATCAGCACTTTGTGCTGGTGGAACCGTTGACCGTCCTCGAGAATATCATGGTCGGAACGGGAGACACCCCGTTCCTTCTCAACCCTGAAGCGACCCGCGGAAAACTTCGGTCCCTGTGCGCACGATATCAGATCAGCGTCCCCCTGGATGTGCCTGTCCGACAGCTGTCGGTCGGCGAGCAACAGTGGGTCGAGATACTCAAGGCGCTCTATCGGGACGTCAGGCTTTTGATCTTGGATGAGCCGACGGCTGTCCTGACGCCTCAGGAATCCGAGCGTCTGTTCGAGGTACTGTTTCGAATGAGGTCGGAGGGATTGGCAATCGTCATCATCACCCACAAGCTCAATGAGGTGATGAAGTCCGATCGCGTAAGCGTGCTGCGCAAGGGGCGCAAGATCGCGACCGTAGAGTCGGCGTCGACATCCGCCGAAAAGCTGACTGCGATGATGGTGGGGCGTGCGCTCAGCGTGCAGAAGAACCTTGAGAAGGGCGGAGGTGGAGAGGACCTGCTTCGGATCACCAATCTGGATTCTCCGAACGATCGCGGCGATGGCGGCCTTAAGAACGTTTCCCTGACGCTACGGCGAGGAGAGATTCTTGCGATTGCGGGCGTTGCCGGAAACGGTCAGTCAGAGCTTTTCGAAACGCTGATCGGCGTACGCAAGCCCCGCCAAGGACGTATCGAGTTGAATGGAGAGGATATCACTGGGCTTGCCCCTCGTGAAATCATAGCCAAAGGCGTGGGCTATGTCCCCGACGACCGTTTCCAGGACGGGTTGGTTCCACAGTTCTCGATCGCCGAGAATCTCATCCTTGGCCGTCACCGGAGTAGCGAATTTAGCCGCGCACCTTTCCTCAATGCAAAGGCGATCGACCAATTCGCTGAACAATGTTTCGCTGAATACAAGATCAAAGCCAACTCGATCAACGTGCTCACCGAGTTGCTTTCTGGGGGCAATGCGCAAAAAATAATTCTCGCAAGGGAGTTCCTTGAAGGCCGGGAGTGCATCCTTTGCAACCAGCCGACGCGGGGGCTCGACGTCGGCATCATCGAATATGTTCATGAACAGCTGCTGCGAAAGCGGCGTGAAGGTATCGGGATTCTCATGGCAACAGAGGACCTCGATGACATCTTCAACCTCTCCGACCGTATCGCGGTCATTTTCGGGGGAAGGATCATGGACATTCTGGAAACATCCCAAACCACGGTTGAGCAGGTCGGCTACCTGATGGCTGGCCGCAAGGCAGATGCAGCATGACCATGACATTGCACATCAGCCCCGTCCTCGATCTTCAGATCCTTGTCTGGCGAAAGGCAGAGCGTGGAACACTCAGCAGCGTGCTTTCCACGGGGGGCGCTATCTTTATCGCAATTGGGATATGCAGCGTGATCCTGTGGCTGTCGGGGGCTAACATCTATGACGCGCTGTCGAGTCTCATTCTCGGCGCCGTCGGCAGCACAAACAACCTTGTCGATACCTTGGCCCGAGCGACGCCGCTGATCCTGACTGGGTTGGCCACGGTGGTGGCCTATCGCGCCCGGTTCTGGAACATCGGCCAAGAGGGGCAACTGATTTGTGGTGCCATGGGTGCCTATCTGGGCAGCCAGATGTTGCTGCCCGGGCTAGGGCCCGTCGCGGATTTGCTCGTCACGATCACATTTGGCGCATTGGCAGGAGCTTTCTACGGCGCCCTCGCGGGCCTGCTGCGGTCCGTGCGGCACGTGAACGAGATCATCTCGACGGTTATGTTCAACTACATCATTTATTATCTGCTGGTGTTCCTGCTTTCCGGACCCTGGCAGAAGGCCGGCGGCTTTTACCAGCAAACCGACGTGGTTTCGAAGGCGTCGGAGTGGCCGATACTTGCGCCCGGCTCAAATTTTCATGTCGGTTTCATCGTCGCCCTCTTGGCGGCGGCCGGGCTGCATGTGCTGTTGAACCACACCTCTTTGGGCTATGAAATCCGGGCCATCGGCAACAATCCGACGGCATCCCGTTTCAAAGGCATCCATGTCGGCCGGACGCTTGTGATAGTCTCCATGATCAGCGGCGCCCTCGCGGGCCTTGCCGGAGCAGGCGAACTGTTCGGCGTCCACCATCGCCTCCAGGCGGATATCTCGGCAGGCTACGGCTTCATGGGCATTGCTGTGGCAATGCTCGGTGGACTGCGTCCATTCCCAGTTGTCATCGCTGGTTTGCTCTTCGGGGGGCTCATTAACGGGTCTTTCCTCATGCAAGTGATGACAGGCGTACCAACCGCAATCGTGTACGTCGTGCAGGCGATCGTCCTGATCATTGTGATCTCGACGCGAGCGGTCGCCGGCCATTCGCTTTCACTGCGTATCCACAGACGCCAAACCGTTTTGGACCCGACGCCATGAACGACTTGCTTGTAAATACCGTTCTCACCGGCACGCTGGTCGCCACCATTCGCATCGCCACGCCGCTGATGATCGCCGCTCTTGGCGAACTGATCACGGAACGCGCGGGCATTCTCAATCTCAGCGTCGAAGGGACCATGATCATGGGCGCCTTCGTGGGGTTCGTTGCCTGTTTTGCGACAGGATCCCTTGCGATCGGTGTCCTTGCGGCGATGCTCGCAGGTATGTTGATGGGCTCGATCTTCGCCTTGATGGTGGTAACTTTGAAGGTGGATCAGATCATCGCGGGCATCGCGATGAACATCCTGGCATCCGGTCTATCATTGTACTGCTACTCACTTTACTTCAACACCGGCGAGCTGCCCGTAGTCAGCGTTTTCCCGGTGCTGCCGATACCTTTACTGTCTGAGATCCCGCTCGTCGGCGAGGCGCTGTTCAGTCAGAAGCTGCCCACCTACATCGGCTTTGCACTTGTGGCCCTTGTTTCCGTTTTCCTCTATCGGACCCGACCCGGCCTGGAGTTGCGGTGTCTGGGCGAAAATCCGCGGATCATCGACACTGCCGGCCTGAGTGTCACATTGAGACAGTACGGGGCGATCCTGTTCGGCAGCGCATGCGCCGGCCTGGCTGGATCCGCGCTGACAATCGCAGCCACAGGCAGGTTCGTGCCCGACATGGTAGCCGGTCGCGGATGGCTTGCAATCGTGATCGTCATCGCCGGCAACTGGCAGCCGGGTCGCATCATGATAGCGTCCGTCGCTTTCGCCTGTCTCGACGCGCTGCAACTGCAGGCGCAAAGCCAAGGCATCAATGTGCCATACCAACTGATGCTTGCGTTGCCCTACATCGCCGCGCTGATCTTGATGATTGGCAATGGTAACCGCTCACGTGGACCCGCCCAACTGGGCGTCGCCTACACGCGCGAATGACCTGAGCCCTATTGCGCCGAGGAATACGATGGACAACCCAGTGATAGACGCCGATACGGCGAGCAGTTGGCATGCGGTAAGCGCATGCGAGGACCTGATCCGATCCGGCAAAGTGGATACCAGGTTGCTCGGCCAGCAGATATGTGTCGAGCACGTTAAAGATCAGCGTTTCCGGGCATCTACCAAGGCCGTGGGTGGAAGCGCCGGACACGGCCAGGGTCGCGATTTGCCTCTGCTATCGCGCTACGGCTTCATTTGGGTCTGCATGGGAGCTCCGGCTGCCGATCTGTTCGAGCTCAAAGAATACGCGTTGCCGGGTCGGCGAAACGTCAATGCGGGTACGTTCGGTGTACGCGTTTCCGCGGCGCGGGCAGTAGAGAACTTTCTCGACATGGGCCATTTCGCCTTCGTCCATCCCGGCTACCTGGGCGATGAACCGTTCACCGAGATCGTCGAATACAATGTCGAGGTCACAGGGGATCAGCGGGAAATTCTCGCTACGGAATGCAAGTCATTCCGGTCGCGGCGTTCCGATGCCGACACGGCTGGCAGCAATATTGTCTACACCTACCGAGTCATGAGCCCATTCTGCAGCCTGCTGACCATGCCCAGTCAGGTCGACCCCAGCCAGAGCGACGTCGTGGCGATTTTCGCTCAGCCGATGGAGCAGGAATCATGCCGTGTACACATGCTGCTCAGTGTCGTCGACAATTTGAACAACGACGGTTCGATCCGTCGTTTCCAGCAAACAATCTTCGGCCAGGACAAGCCGATCCTGGAGAACCAGGTGCCAAGGCGCCTGCCGCTGGATCCTCGGTCCGAAACGCCCATCAGAGCCGACAAGTCCGGCATCGTCTATCGGCGCTGGTTGCAACAAAAGGGCGTGACCTTCGGGGTCATCCCAGCAGGCTCCTGACAGGAGCAAGGAGAAGACAATGTCGGAATCGACAAGGTATCGGTGGTATCCGATCGCGTCCGCGACTGACCTGCCATTTCGGCACGTCTTTCATGCGGGCCTGTTTGGTCGCGAGTTCGCAGCTTGGCGCGCGGACGACGGCTTCATCAATGTTTGGGAGAATCGCTGCCTGCATCGCGGCGTCAGGCTGTCAATCGGTATCAATGATGGCCGCGAGTTGAAATGCCAGTATCATGGCTGGCGGTATTCGAGCCGCACGGCCGGCTGCACCTATATCCCGGCCCATCCCGCGGATGTCCCGGCGCGCACCATAACCAACCGGACTTTCCCTGTGGCGGAGCGGTACGGGCTGGTCTGGTCTGGCGAGGAGCCCCAGGGGGACGTGCCCGTCATCGAAGAACTGGCCGCAGATGCCGGTCTTGTGCTGCGTGCCATGCCAATCAACGCTCCGGCGGATGAAGTGGCCAAGTGGCTGGCTTCCCATCGATTTCAGCCGAATGGTGCGTTGGCGAGCAATCTTGCGACGACCCAGGTCGAAACGGTCACTGATGGGACGCTGACCCTGCGTTCAACCGAAGGGGAAGAAAGCACTGTTGTGGTGTTCTTCGTCCAACCGATCGATGCTCGTCGGGCAGTCGTGCGCGGCGTTGTCAGCGGTCCGGTCACGGTAGAGGCGCGCTTGGCGATCCTGCGGCACCACAATGAGAGATTGGCGCAATTGCGCGATGTCGTCGAAGCGTCCACCCCACCCGAAACTCAACCGGTGGAGCTTGAACCTGCATTTGAACCTCTCCCGGCTGAATTGGCCGGGATCCCGGAACTGAAGGGCACCGGACGCCACGCTGCCTTGCGCGTGGTCGTTGCGCGGAAGTGGAGCACAGCCGACGGCATAGCCGGATTCGAGCTTCGCCCGATCAAGGGCATTTTGCCCACCTTCCAGCCGGGCGCCCATATCGATGTCCACATGCCCAATGGTGAGGTCCGGCAATATTCGATCACCAACGGCCCTGGCGAGACCGACAGCTTTACCATTGGTGTCAAGCTGGAGAGGGATTCGAAGGGCGGCTCAAAATGCATGCACGAAACCGTGCGTGAAGGCGACGTGCTGGCGATCTCCGAGCCCCGCAACAATTTTCCGCTGCGCCGTGATGCGATCAAGACGCTTTTGGTCGCCGGCGGCATCGGCATCACTCCCCTGCTGGCCATGGCGCAGGCGCTGCACCATTCGACGCTTGGGTACGAACTGCACTACTTCGCGCAAAATCAGGCACAGCTCGCGTTCCCCGAGCGGCTTGCGGCGCTTGGCGACAACGTCCGCTTGCATCTGGGGCTTTCGCCAGATGAATCGTCTGCGGAGTTCCAGCGGTTACTTTCGGGACATCGATCGGGGATGCGCGTCTACATCTGTGGTCCCGGCCCGATGCTGGAGTCGGTGCGCAGCACTGCCGCAGGCGCAGGCTGGCCAGAGACTGCAATACATTTCGAATATTTCAAGAACACCAACAAGATCGACGATAGTTCGAGCTTCGAGATCGCCTTGGCCAGGTCCTCTCTTACCCTGACAGTCCCATTCGGCAAGTCGATCCTGCAGGTGTTGCGGGAGAACGGCATCGACATGCCGTCTTCCTGTGAGGAAGGTGCCTGCGGCACCTGCCTTGCAACCGTGATTGAGGGCGAGCCGGACCACCAGGACGTATATTTGTCGCCTATCGAGCGCCGCAGCGGCACCAAGATCCTGACCTGTGTCTCTCGGGCCAAATCGGCACGCCTCGTGCTGGACATCTAGGAGCAGCCGATGATCATGCTTTACGACTACGAACTGTCAGGTAATTGCTACAAATTGCGGCTGCTGATGAGTTTTCTCGGCATCGACTACAAGACTGTGCCGGTCGACTTCTACCCCGGCCGCGAGCACAAATCCGAATGGTTCCTGAAGCTCAATCCGCTTGGGCAACTCCCGGTGCTCGACGATGACGGGCTGATCCTGCGCGACGCGCAGGCGATCCTTGTCTATCTCGCCGCGAAATACGATCCATCAGGCACGTGGTATCCGCTGGACAACCCGGCGCTGCTGGGCGAGGTCAGCCAGTGGCTAGCTTTCGCCGACGGCATCACCGGGACCGCCTCGGCGGCGCGCCTGCATGACGGCCTGTTCTACAATTTCGACATCGATGCCGTCCGCGCAGGCGCGCACCGGCTGTTCCGTATCCTCGACGAGCATCTGTGGTTCGGCGAACAGCAGGGCCGCAACTGGATCTGTTCGGCCAGTCACCCGACCATCGCCGACATCGCCTGTTTTCCTTACATCATCCTGTCGGAGGAAGGCGGTGTTCCGCGCCAGGACTATCCGGCTATTCGGCGCTGGTGCGACCGTGTCAAGCGCATCAAGGGATTTACGGTGATGTCGGGCGTGTTCCCTGCAGGTCCTGGCAAGATCGCTGCTTAGTCCGACTACGTAGGGCAGCAGCCACGGCTTCAGCCAAAGAAAATTTTGGGAGAGAAGAAAGTATGAAAACCCGCGCCGCTGTCGCTGTTGCCGCCGGAAAGCCGCTGGAGATCATGGAGGTCGACCTCGACGGTCCGCGCGAGGGCGAAGTGCTGGTCGAGATCAAGGCGACAGGCATCTGCCACACCGACGAATTCACGCTGTCGGGCGCCGATCCGGAAGGTCTGTTTCCGGCCATCCTCGGCCATGAAGGCGCCGGCGTGGTGGTCGATGTCGGCAAGGGTGTCACCTCGCTCAAGAAGGGCGACCACGTCATCCCGCTCTACACGCCCGAATGCCGCCAGTGCCATTCCTGCCTGTCGCGAAAAACCAACCTGTGCACGGCCATTCGCGCGACGCAGGGCCAGGGTCTGATGCCCGATGGTTCATCGCGCTTCTCGATCGGCAAGGACAAGATCTTTCACTATATGGGCTGCTCGACCTTTTCGAACTTCACCGTGCTGCCCGAGATCGCGCTGGCCAAGGTCAACCCGGACGCCCCCTTCGACAAGATCTGCTACATCGGTTGCGGCGTCACCACCGGCATCGGCGCCGTCATCAACACGGCAAAGGTCGAGCAAGGCGCGACCGCGGTCGTCTTCGGCCTCGGCGGCATTGGCCTCAACGTCATCCAGGGCCTGAAGCTGGCCGGCGCCGACATGATCATCGGCGTCGACCTGAACAACGACAAGAAGGCTTGGGGCGAGCGCTTCGGCATGACGCATTTCGTCAATCCGAAGGAGATCGACGGCGATGTCGTGCCCTACCTCGTCAACATGACCAAGCGTGGCGCCGACCAGATCGGTGGCGCCGACTACACATTCGACTGCACCGGCAACACCAAGGTGATGCGCCAGGCGCTGGAAGCCTCGCATCGCGGCTGGGGCAAGTCGGTCGTCATCGGCGTCGCCGGCGCCGGCCAGGAAATTTCCACACGGCCGTTCCAGCTGGTCACCGGACGCACCTGGATGGGGACCGCCTTCGGCGGCGCGCGCGGCCGCACCGACGTGCCGAAGATCGTCGACTGGTACATGGACGGCAAGATCCAGATCGACCCGATGATCACCCACACGCTGAAGCTGGAAGACATCAACAAGGGCTTCGAGCTGATGCTCGCCGGTGAAAGCATTCGCGGCGTTGTGGTCTACTGACCGGATCAGCCATACGCCGCGCTGAAGGCCTGTGTTCCCCAACTCTGCCTCCCCAGCATCGGCGTAAGACCGGCGGCACGAAAGGACATTCCGGAATGTCCCGTGCCGCCGGTCGATTCATTAAAACTGTCGCAATCTCGGCCCGTGCCGCAGAGCTGGCCGTGGTTGGCGTTGAAAATCGTAGGAAGGATCCCGATGCCAGAGCGGCTGAAAACTACCTCCCAGGCGAAGTCGCATGGCGGCATGCAAGGCGTCTATTCCCATGCCTCGGACGCTTGCGCCTGCGACATGACGTTCGCCGTTTTCGTGCCGCTGCAGGCCCGTGAAACGCCTTGCCCGGTTGTGTGGTACCTCTCTGGCCTCACTTGCACCCATGCGAATGTGATGGACAAGGGCGAGTACAGGCGGATGGCCGCCGAACTAGGCCTGATTATCGTTTGCCCCGACACCAGCCCGCGCGGCGCCGATATTCCCGACGAGAAAGACAATTGGCAGTTTGGCACCGGCGCCGGTTTCTATCTCGATGCGACCGAGGAGCCTTATGCGAAGAACTACCGGATGTATTCTTACCTCGTCGAGGAACTGTCTGCACTGATCGCGCGGGAATTTCCGGCCGACATGACGCGCCAGGCAATCTTCGGTCATTCGATGGGCGGTCACGGCGCGTTGACGATCGCTTTGAAAAATCCCGAGCGGTTCAAGAGCTGTTCCGCCTTTGCCCCGATCGTTCAACCCAGCACCGCGGGCTGGTCGAAGGCGGCTTTCGAAAAGTATCTCGGCGGGTATGAGGCCACGTGGCGGGTCTACGATGCGACGTCGCTCATCGAGGATGGCCGCCGCTTTCCGGAGCTTCTCGTCGACCAGGGCACGGCCGACGGCTTCCTCAAGGACGGGCTTCGGCCATGGCTGCTGGAAGACGCCTGCACCAGGGCCGGCATACCACTGACCTTGCGCATGCAGGACGGGTACGATCACTCGTATTTCTTCATTTCGACCTTCATGGACGATCACCTGAGGTGGCACGCCAGACGTCTGGAGATCGGTAGTGACCGTTGATCATCTCCAATCGCTGAAAGGGCCTATCCTGTTCTGCAGAGCGGCAGTCAGCGACGACAAAGGCAGAATTCTGCTGGTAAGGGACGCGCAAGGCCCGTATGCGGCCCATTGGGATCTGCCTGGAGGTGTTGTCCGCCATATGGAGCCGCTTGAGGTTGCGATTGTGCGGACGCTCCACGACAGTTTGGGGATTCTTGTCTGGCCACATCGCGTTTTGTCGGTTGCCGAGCAGTTCGATGTCGCCGACGGGAGCCACATTGTTTCTGTCGTCTACGCGGCAAAGATGCTTTCGCGAATTCCAAGGGAGAGGCCGGCCGAGTCTATGAGAGTCGAAGGCTGGTATTCCCCTCAGGCGTTGCCCCAACCAATTGCTCAAGCTGCTCAAACCGCCCTCGGGAAGGGTCATTTCGAGTTGATCTGAACGTAGAGGAGTATGCGCCGGCAACTGCATCGGACGCTCCACGGATCCCCAGACCTAAGCGTCGGCGCTCGAGCTAGCCTTGTCGAATTGAAACGCACATGGACATGTCCAGTTGATGCACCACGGCCGGCGACGTGCAGCTGCAGGAGAAAACAGGGTCAGGATCCTGATCGCAGAGCGAAACCCGCTCGTGATGACGGCGCTTAGCGAGCTGGCCGAGCGCGACGGCCGCTTTGAATTGATCGGCAGCGTCCATAGTGGCAAAGCCTTTCTCGCGGCCGCAGCGGCGCCTGCGTTCGACGTTGCGGTCCTTGCCTGGAACCTGTCCGACATGGATGGCAGCGATGTCCTGGCGGAGTTATGCCGTCGACAACTTACCCCACGCATAACCATATTCTCTAGCGATCACGACATCGCTGTCCTGAAACAGGCCGTCCGGTCGGGAGTGCGGGGTTTTTGCTATCAGTTCGACGATCCAAGCATACTGTTCGAGACCCTATTCGCTGTCGCCCATGGACGCATCTGCATTCCATACATCGACATAATGAAGATCAACGATACGCCGATTTCGCGTCTGACCAATCGGGAGCGGGAACTACTGGCAGCACTTGCCGATGGCTGGACCAACATGCAGATCGGGACGCGCACCGGCATCTCCGAAAACACGGTCAAATACCATCTGAAGAACCTTTACGAGAAGCTCGAAGTGCGCAACCGCGCCATGGCGGTTGCGCTCTACTTCCGCGAAAATGCGCATCGCGCCTCCTGACTAGGCTTGAGTGAGATGAAGCGAGCAGATCGGCCGCGTGTTCGTGCTGCCGGCCGGTGGTCAGATCAAATAGCCCGCGCTTCTTAGGCATTCTGTCGGGTCGATGGACCGCGAAGCTGAATAACGGCAGGGAATGTGCACGCGAGCGCTGGTCAGCACTATCCGGTTGCCGCTTCGAAGCCCTTGCCAGGTCCGCAACCGAATACGCCGCAGTGAAATTATTGATCAATTTCAACCGGAGGCGCTGCCATGAATATGAATTTCTTAGATATTTCAATGGCTTAACGAATCTTGGTAGCGGGAGACCGCTACATCGCGAGACCCACTATCGAAGAGGCATTTTTTTGCTATCGGAGGCACGCGGCCCAGTCAAAAATTCTCCAATTTTGAGGGGAGTCCGATTAGTCACCGATCTTGGCGATGCGGGTGGACCAACGGCCCAAGCTCGGCTTCCCCAATCAGGCACTTCGGAAAAGCTCAGGTCGCCGCTCTGTTGGTAGGCTGACACCAGCTCATTCAAGGATTCACTGGCAGTTCGATTTCCGAACTCATCTCAAGATATCTGCAGAACGCGTTGGCAAGCTGAATCTGCCGTGGTGTCTTGCAATCCGCTTCGAACACCTCCGGTGACGCGACGAGGATCGACAGGCATTTGGCTCGTGACGTGGCAACGTTGAAGCGGTTCAGGGAATAAAGGAATTCCATCCCACGCGGAGCATCTGCGTGCGTTGACGACGCCATCGAATAGATCGCAATCGGGGCCTCCTGACCCTGAAACTTGTCGACGGTACCGACTCTAGCGCCTGGAAGACGTTCCAGGATTTCGAAGACCTGCGCGTTGTAGGGCGTGATGACCAGAATATCGTTGAGGGCGATGGCCGCTTCTTTGCCATTCCGGTCGATCCAACGCGTATCCGATCGCAGCACTCGATCGACAAGCCGATGAATGGCGTCTGCCTCTTCGGGTGAGGAATTCTGATTTCCACTGTGGGCGATAGGGAGGTACCGCAGGCCGGAACCGCTTATTGGACCAGTGGAGATGACCTGGCCTTCTAGTCCCGGTCTCGACTTCAGCTTGCCCTCATAGAACAGTTCCGAAGTGAATGCGCAGAGGTCCGGGTGGAGTCGCCAGGTTTCTTCGAGAAAGAGGCCTTGGCCCGCACCGATGGTGTTATTGCCATCAAGGATATGGTTCAGCGCTGATACGTCGGTTCCATCTGGGTGACTTCCCTGCATCGGCTGATCCAGCTGCTGAGGATCACCAAGCAGCACGACCGTGTGGGCTGCTTGCGAAACCGCCAGTACATTTGCCAGGGACATTTGAGCAGCCTCGTCGACGACGAGAACGTCGACCGATGCGAACGCATCGGCACGAGACCAGAGAAAGCTTGTTCCCCCCGCGACTTTGCAAGGCCCGCTCAAAGCGCCATGCACGTCGCCATTGGTCTTCGCGAAGGCCAAGCGATGCTGATTGGATTCCATTTCCTTCGGCTTCACGATGCACGTTAGGTCGACGCCAAGTTCGTCGGCCGCTTCAATGACCTTATCGACCAGGTTCCTAATGACCTTATGGCTGTTCGCGGTGATCCCGACAGTCTTACCTTCGCGAACAAGCGCGCATACCATCCGCGCACCGGTGAACGATTTACCAGTGCCCGGAGGGCCTTGTATGGGGAAGATGCCGCCATCGAACAGCGTGGCAACCCGCATCGCCGCGGCCAAAGTTGTTTCCCCATCGGTCTTGATCGGCTCACCCCGCAGACGAGGTGGTTGACGCAACAGCAGATCGCGCGCCGCGCGATATGGCCCGTCGCCAGCGAGACCATGGTCTGCCACATATTCGCCAATGCGCACGAGGGAATTCGCCTGTTCATCAGAGCCGAAATTCTTGGAGCCGTAGATCGCCTGCGGATGAACACCGACGGACTTGCCTGTCTTCTTAATGTCGATCGTGCGGTTCTGCTGCGATAAGGCAACCGCAGTTCCAATCTTGTCGCCGCCGACATTGAGGAGGTCGTCCTCAACACGAATGTCTGTTTCCTGCGGAATGAATGAATAGCGGTGCGTGGGCAGCTTTCCGGCTCCAGGGACTTCGTCGACGAACGTGAGGCCCGAGAGGCCGCTGCGTTCTTCCATCAGCTCGTCGGCCGATAGATCGCGAAGGCGAAAGAACTCCCACCACGTCGCCTTTGCTTCACGCCGATGCCAATCGAGGATGTTGGCGAGTATCCATCGCGCGTGCTGCTCCTCGTCGCGTTCCGCCGGATCGGCTGGTAAGTCTGCCGTTAGCCGTTCAATCAGCGGACCGATCTTCGCGAGCCATGCCGCGACGTTCTCGCTTGCGACCTCGTCGCCGGGCTGGGGCCGCGTAATCGTCTCGCCAGCTTCAATCGCTTGTGAGCGGAGCATTTCTAGCCAGTCGCGAAGAAACTGCGTCGAGACGCAGTCGTCGCGGTTGTAGCTCTCGACCACCGATCGGTCCTGTTCGCGAATTTTGTCTGGCTGTCCTAGTTCTAGGCTCGACTGAAGACTGAGCAGTGCGATGTTTGCGTCCGGAAGAGCTGTCTCGCGGGTGAAGCCATAGAACGGCTCTAGCCTTTTGATCGAATAGCTCTCAACGCCGGCACGAAGACCGTTGCGGACAACGCCGTATAGATCGACAAACAACTTCGACCGCAGCATGTTGTCGAATTCTTCCTCACGCGTTGCGTACCGGCCCATCAGCCGTTTGAGGGCCCCGGGCTCGTAGGGCGCGTAGTGGAAGACGTGCATTTCCGGATACGCTTGCCGACGAATCTTCACGAAGTCGATGAACGCCTCGAAAGCCTCTTTCTCGCCGACACGGGTGAAGGCCCAATCTCCGACATAACTCCATTCGCCCGCTTCGTTTCTGAAATGATATCCAAACAGGTACTCAAGCCCGTGTTCGCCGACGAACGGGTCGCCTTCAAGATCCAGGAAGATATCTCCGTCCGATGGTTCTGGAAGACAGGACAGCCCGAAGCCTGCTTCGACAGGGAGGAGTTCGAAACCGAGGTTGCCACTGACTCTTGCCTCCACCTGCAACCGCGCTTGCTCACGAACGCGCTCATAGGAATGGGCCGAACCGCGCTCGGGCTTCCATTGCAAGGGCAGGGGCATGCTGGCTAGCGATGCCATCGCCGCAACGCCGCGAGTTTTCAGCTCATTGATCTGCACTTTGGATATGCCGGCCACGAGACACAAATGATCATCGGCTCGACGCCGCTTGTCGCATTGCGCATTCCATCGGCAAACATCGCAGTGAGTGTTGGGATCGGGATAGGTATGGGAGTCGCCAGCCGTATCGACAGACAGCTCAAGCCCGGATTTAGCCCGGCGATAGAAGGCGCCGTAATCGGCGAATCGATATTGGTGTGGCTTGAAATCCACCCATGGCGGGACCACGTGCATGAATTCAGGGGTCAAGCCTTGAGTGCTGGCGAGGAGATCGGAATAAAGGCAAAGCTGGAGGACCGTTCCTCCCTTGGTCTCGCGAGCCAATTTGGTGTCGACTGCCTCATAGGACCAGGATCCAAGCGCTGACGGCATCTCAACGCGGAAAAGCACGTCTGTCCGACCGCTCCACCGTCCGTTTGACAGAGCGCCTTGAACGATGACGGGGGTTCCAGCTCGCATCGCATCAATGGTCTGCCCGGCCGTTGTCGCCGTGATATCGATGCCTTCAATACGGATGGCATCGAGGCCCGAAGCTTTCAGATTGTCGATATACGCTTGCTCGTGAAGTGCTCCCCGTTCGCGCAGGATCTCAAGAAACGGATCGTAGGACGCTGGTTTGGCCAGAGCGCCTTTGGCAACTGCCAGGTCAAGGTGGGTCAGATGGCGGCAATTCAAATGGCCCACCAAATCCGTCGCAGTAAGATGCATTCTGCCCCCGGACTGCCTCATGGATGAACCTCAGAGGGAATGGAATTCCTGACAAGCGAAAGAATGACGTCAATGCAGACAGCCATCAGCCTATTCGCGTGCATGCATGGAATAGGTCGTAAAAGAGATCGACAATGATGTTCGGTCCGTGACCAATACAGGTCACCTGGCTGCGGCAAGTCACATCTTGGAACAGGGGTACGCTTCCTTGATTTCTGTGTTGAAAAAACTTCCGATGGAGTCTGCCATAAGCAAGCGCTCGTGCATGAACAACGGCACGTTGAAATATTGGTAGATGCCGGAGTTTTTGAATTCAACTTCCAGAGTTTCGCTTTCAGGCTCGTACCCTATTGAAACGATGCTAGACGAACTTACTGGTTCACGTTCCATCTTGTCCCCCTTCTGTCGATGGTTTCTTCCATTTGGCATTTTGCGCGCGCCAAGCCGCGACGAGCGTTTCATAGTCAGCCTTTGTCTGCGTTTCCGACCAAGCGGAAGCCACCAGTGGGTCACCGCTATTTGGCCGATCATTCTCATGAGGTAGCGTCACGCGGCACCGGACGGGAAGGCGAGCGGCCTCTCCAATAACAATCGCTTCTCCCGTCCTCAAAACGGGAAGACTGTCGATGACACCGCTCAAATTATCCGGCAGCGCAGCCTGCACCTTGGAACGGTCACTCCCGTTCGACAGGCGGAGCGCAAAGAACGTTCCGCATTGAGAGAGAATCGTGTCGTCAATTTCCGACGGACGTTGGCTCACAATCATTGCCCCAACACCAAATTTCCGCCCCTCTTTCACAATCCTTTGGACCATTTCGCGAGCCGGACTTTCGCCATCCTTTCCGAGATAGCGGTGGGCCTCTTCCATCACAATCAATTGGGGACGTTTGCGTCCGCCTGCCGGTAGTTCCCGCCCCCAGAATAGACCCTGATAGATGATATTCAGGATGCCACCGATGAGCCTCGTCATCACGGCGCTCGGAATGCCCGATAGGTCTAAGATGGTTATGGGGCGGTCGTGGCCAATCCATCCCTCAAGCAATTGCGGAAGGTCTGCCTCGACGCTTCCATCAAGCTTCGGTTCCCACTTTCCAGGATGAAGCATGAAATCGTATTGACGATCGAGCAACCGCGATCGAAGGAGGGCTAGCTGCCTCCGAATAGAAAGGACCCCAACATTGTTCGTGAAGGGTGGAGAACTGCCCGCCCCAGGAAGGGGATACTGAGGCTGTTTCAGAGCGTCTGCGTCACCATCCTCAGTCTTTGCAGTCTGACTGCGCTGTTGATCAAGCCAAGTCTTTATCTCTGGGTCTATCAGTTCAAACCAAAGTTGCTTTAAGCTGAACGGTATCGGACTATCCGAGGTAAGCGAATTTACTTCAAAGCCGGGGAAATTAGCCGCCGTCGCCACGGCACGCTTGGCATCTACTATCTTATCAAGAATCCCAGAGAGTGCCTTTTCCTCGCTCTTTCCCATCAGGAAATTCAGCAGATCGCCAATTTCCATAGCCCAGTAAGGAATGAAAAGTGGTTCTGTTCCTTCAGTCGGATTGACCCGAAAAATCCTCGCAACATTTCTCAGGGCCTTTCCGTATTCGCCGTGAACGTCAAGCAGCAGGATACGAGCTGACGGGAAGGACTTCTCATCACCTTGTCCTGATGAGATTGAGCGCAGCAAGCTCGCTACGGTTGTGGACTTGCCCGAACCTGTGGATCCAAGGACTGCGGAGTGTCTCGTTACCAGCCGGTCAAGGTCGATCCGGACCGGAATGCTTTCGGCAGCCGTCAGCCGCCCGATTGTTACCTGGCCCGCTTCCGAGGTGCCATAAATCTTCTCGAGGTCCGCTTCGGTGACGAGATGAACTTCGTCGTTGATAGACGGATACTGGCTGACACCACGCTCGAATGCGGCCTCCACGATCTCGCCAACGAGTTGGACGGTCATCCACCGTTCCCCGCGGGCAGCGGCGTCCTTCAAAGTTTCCGGAGTCGCGGTCGCACCAACATCTGCAATGATACCGTAGAGGTCATGGTAGCCCTGCGGAATCCGGACAAAGCTTCCGACCTGCCCAACGCGATAACTTCTACCCCCTATGATGGCGATGCCGGAGGAAATTCCGGCGAATTGCCGAACGCTTATCATGGAGCCGGAAACTGCCCCCACATGACCCAGAAGCGTTGGCGCGTTCATACGGGGACGACGAGGGTTGGGACGGAAGCGGTAGGTGCGGGAATAGGCGAAAAGATCTGTGCCGAACGCGACGCCGCAAAAAACTTGCAGAACGGCTCCACAGCTCCAAGCAGAAACTGATCAGGGTCGGCCGATTGCGGCTTCCCCCAATAAGTTGAGCGGATCGGACCCCAGTCTTTGCTCGGCAGCTCGGCAGGAACAACCCAAGCCCCGGGGGTGCCATTCATCATGGCTTTGTCCCGAGCGTACACGCTGAAATTCGGACGCTTGCTCGCTAGGTCACATGCCGCGACTTCTTCATCAAGCGCCTTGAACATGAAGGCGAACACACTAGCAGAGGTGTTCCCTGCTAGACCTTCGTCGATCCGTGCAGCGACATGGGCATCAGCATATGAAAACCCGATGGATATGAGAAGCGTGTCATCCGTCCCCAGGAACGTCTTAAGGCGGTCGAGCAATGCAGTATACGGCGCCTTTTGCGTTTGATCATATTTCAGATGTTCTGGAAATACCAAGTGGCTGGCGCTGCTTTTTCCGGTTCGAATAACTTCTCCCTTCTCCCCTGCACACCAACCGAGCGAGCCGTGAAGTTTCCACAAACGTGTCCAACGCGCGGGCAGGTCATTCCTTGCTACCGATACGGGATCGAAAAACGGTTCTCGGCCGCCTGTGAAACCATCAAAGTAAGGAGCGCCGACGACCTCGAAGGCTTCCTCGAGCAGAAGATCATAGTTCGTAGTAAATATCTCCACGGCGCTGTCGCGAGACGTTCCCGTTATCCAGTTGACTAAATCAGAGTACGCTGACTCCGGCTTAGGCAGTCGAGCATCCACGATCTTGCCGATTTCTGCGCAGATTTCTTCACCAAATTTTTCGAAACCGGGTCCGTCTAGATCATGAACTTTGCTCTTCCCGATGACCTTGGCGAGAGACCTGACTCGGGAGAGGATGGTCTCAATGTCATCTTTGGGAAGCTCTGCCTTCAAGCCGGCGATCTGTGCACCATATTTCGGCGCTAAGGTTGCTAGAACCTGATTGGTCAGCCCTGCAACCGCCGGTACCAACGGATATGTACCATCGATCTTGCGCATTCCTGCAGGGGCACCCGCGCCAATCAACAAACCAATTTTCTTTCTTCCTTGGGCAATGATTGTTCGCAGGGAAGCCATATACTGATCGGGATTGTGAACATTGACGCTCATATGCTCTCCTCTGCAGGCAATTGACGTCTATGGGGCGGCCGCCCACGTGTAAGCAGCTTCGTCCCAAACGCAAGCAGGCACAGCTCTAAATCGTTGAATATATTTGGTATAACTTGAAGTTTCTAAGTTTCTGAGTGCAGTCGGCAATGTCGACAGGGAATTCGAACGCGCCTCGATCATAGCACCCACGTCTGGATGAGCCGATCAAGCTTCTCGCTGCAGCCGATCTGTTCATCGGCGTGAGGTCCAGTCGTAAATGTCGGCACGAGCAGGCGGAATGCCGCCTGCGCAAAGCGGGACCGCCCGCTCGCAAGACCGCCCACGACCATCATTTTCTGAACTTGTCCGATCTGCTCCGCTCGACGCCAAGCCGAGTTGCGCTCGCCGGCATTCGCCCCACTCTGCCGCGCGCTCACGCGCATGAAGATGGGTGGCAGTTTTCGTGCGAAGACGCAGACCGGCTTCCAATGCGTGTTCTGTTCGCGCCGACAGGTCATGCTGCATTTTGCGGATCTGATTGGGATTGTGCCCACAGTGGAGCAAGAGCGCGGTCAGATAGAGTTCGATCGCATGGATTGCCGACAATCTGAACGGCGCGCGTGTCAACGGTTTGCCGGGCCGGCCTTGTTGCAGGAGCAGGTGTGCCGCCTTGCGATATTCTTCCGCCAGCTCGTGGAGCTGCTGCGGGGATGCAAGCTCAGTGGGATATTTGCGTTCTTCGATCGTCATTTGCGCGATCTGAAAATGCTAAGGTGCAAACTTCGTAGTGTAAGATCCACGGCGTCGCGCGTCTCTTCACTTCGCTATTTCAAATCGCTCGCTGCGATGTTCGGCTACAGCCGGGCAGATGGGCGTCGCCGATTTACGATAGCGACGGCTCGTTGAGATGCGTTAGAATTTGACCAGACCGCACTGGATCGATCCTGTCTGCCTCTGCGAGGGCCCAACGTTGCCATGCGTCCAGCGCCGAGGCATCGATATCAGCCGAACCTTCATCGATCGCGCGACGGACGCGCTCAACAAGTGCGCGAATGTCTTCAGCCTGACGCAGCAACTCCCCGCTGGTCCGCAGGTTTTGCACGCGCTTTTGGTTGAGTTGGACTAGCCATTCCTCGCGCTGTTTCTCCTTTTCAATCCGCTCCCGCTCTGCACGCTCCTCGGCTTCCCGCAGGCCAAGTCGGAACTTCTTCTCCCCCGCCACGATGATCGCAGCCGCGATCTCAGCAATCCTAGATTCAACCTTTATGTCACCGTCGTCCTGCCAAGAAACCGTATTCTTGCGGTCGAAACCAGGATCTATCCGCAGGGCAAGCGGGGTTGATGCTGGCAGGTCTGGCGCCGGCCGCAGATACCCGTACTGACGCACTGTGCGGTGGCTGCCGACTATTCTTATGTCCAATCCAAGATAGGTGTCTCCGATGGTTGCTCGCGCATGAATTTCTCCGTCGCGCTCGTAGGCACCCCCATCATGGCCGCGCTTGCTGAGAGCCAAAAACAGCGCATTGAAGATTTTCAGCCGCCGCTTGCCCACCGGATTGTCGAACTTGGGTTCGTCAATGGTCCACTCGCGCTCTGCATTTTTGTCGCGCCGACGCTGCTCCTGCTTGAGCAGTTGGACGAGCCCTTTGTGCGGCCTGTCCAGCGACTGAGGGACGGAAATTTTGCCAATCGCCTTCAGCTCCTGTGCCTGGAGTTCCTCGAGATCTTCTGGAACCAAGGCGGATGCAAATGGCCCATTTGATGGGAGAGGGGCTGCAATCGACAGCACCTTTTTGAAGCGTGCATCCACACTCGCTCGACCCAATTCACCGGGGCGCCGCAGTAGTGCCTTGGGCAGCGCAGGCACCCTCTTTCCGGCGCGGACTTTGTTCCAATAGCCTTGCGGTGGTGACGCAACTCCACATCGCGTCAGCAGCTTCTTCAGTCCGACGTCGGACAGTTCGAGCTTCGCCGCCAAGTCCCGCATTGGCGCAGACCAGGCGAACGCAATCAGATCGTCTGGCAACACAAGAATGTCTTTCTGCCACACGTCGGCTTACCTCCATGTTGTTCAGCCAGGCTTCTTTTTGCACGCCATTGCAGTGTCGATATGACAGGCCGGCCAGTGCCATCCAAGGTCAAATCTGGCAACTCCAGTGTGCCCCAGATCGTGCCAAGGGATGCGCCTACGTCATCTGGCGGCTGCAGATTGGCTGCAGCCTAGCAGCGCTCTCGGTGAGCATTAGCGGGGCGCTCTGGAGACGTTCTGCTTCTTTTCGTCGTTCCTCGTGCAACAGGGGGTAGTCGGACATTCCCGCGTGGCAAAGCGAGGTTTCGTGCTGTCGAGGGAGGTCGCGAAACACGACCGAAGATCGATGGCAAGATAAAAGGGCGCACATTGTGCTGCGGTCGGCTGGTTGTTTTTGCTAGTATTTTCTGCGCCCTCGGCACATTGTGAGGTTTTGCCGCAATGTGCGCTAAGATCCGAAACAATTATTTTAGCTCAACAATTTACAATGTGCTTCTCAATCGACGATTGCGATTGTCCACGGATATTTGGAAGTGGTTCCTCACCGCCGTGAGGTTAGGCCCTGGATGGCTGCCGCGTTGCATGAGGGCAGCCTGCATCCTTGTCGAGATCGCATCTTTGACCGGCAGTCTGCGACCTCGATCGCTCAAAGTGCGAACGTTGGGCCGGTTACTATGAAGGGATACGCCGGCGCCACGCTGTCTTAAAAGTTATCCAAATCGCTGGTAGGCGAATGACGAGCGATGTGCATCACCAGCCGCTGCTCGCGGTGCGATATCGGCCACGATCGAATTGAGACGTATTTCGCCGTGCAACTGACACGCCTTGAGCTTTACAATCAAGTCTGCGAGAGGCCTCTCAGCAAAATCGCTCCAGAGCTCGGAATTTCCGGCACGGTGCTGGCATCGATATGTAAGCGATATCAGGTTCCCTATCCTGGGTCGGGATATTGGACGCGTAAATTGCTCGGACTCCCGGTAGACTTGCCGCCACTGCCGGCGGCATCGGACGAACTGATTGAGCTAACGTCGCCGACTCCAAAGCCACGCCAAAAGAGAACCGCGAAAGAAGGCTCTGTTCGCAAGGCCAGACCTGCCGCGAAACCCCATCGCCCGGCGCGCCATCGGCTGCTCTTCGGCGTTGAAGAGCACATGCGAAAAACACGCGACGTAAAACAGGGCGAGTTCCTCAGGCCCTACAAGAGAATCCTGCCGGATCTGATTTCCTCAGAGACCCAGTTGCTTCGCGCACTCTCGATCGCCAACGATCTCTATCTCGCGTTGGACGAACAGGGATACCGCGTTCAAGTCGCGCCGCCTGCCGACGACCTTGATCGCATCCGCATCAAAGAACAGGAGGTGGAGAGCAAGGATCGCAAATACGGGCACTATCACTCCGGGAGCATCTGGGCTCCGGATCGACCTACCGTCCTCTATGTTGACACGGTGCCGATCGGGCTCGCCATCACCGAAATGACCGAAAGAGTGACGGTGCGATACTTCGATGGCGAATACCATCGGGAGGACAGCAGGCTCATCCGGTCCGCCAAGCCTTGGCAGCTAACGCATTCCTGGACAAACGAGCAGGACATGCCCTGCGGGCGCTTTCGGGTTGTTGCCTATTCGCCGAAAAAGGGCGTCGACTGGTCCGTGACCTGGCAAGAGACCGAGCATGAAGCGATTGACGCTCTGATCCCGAAAATCGTGGAAACAGTGAAGGCGGCCAAGGGCACTGTTCAGCGCCTTATGGACGCCGAGGATGTGGCGGCGGCGAAGAGGAAGAAAGAAAGAGAGGAGGAGTGGGAGCGCTATCTAAAGCAGGAGGACGCCCGCAAGGTGGCTCAGGCACTAGCAGATAGCCAGCAGCAGCTTGCGGAAATTATTGAACGGTGGGGCAAGGCGATGACGGTAGAGCGTTTTTTCGTGGATGCCGAAGAGCGGTTGAACACTACGGACGACAAAGATCGCCGAAAGCGCCTGGAGGAGCGTCTGGCTCTCGCGAGGGCAATGATGGAAAGCGTCGACCCGCTAGATTTCATCGAAAGCTGGCTGGCACCGCAGGAGCGATACCAGGCAAAATTCGTCTAGACCAGATTTGTGCTGCCTAGACTTGTTCTTGGCGGCAACGGGACCGCATCCGGACTGTCCGCTTTCGGAAAGCGCTTGGCGTTAAGGTGCCCGCTTCCGTGAAGCGAAGGGGCCGGTTGAGAAGCATCGACGCTGCCCCCTAACTCTTGCTACGCACCCCTCTTTCATTAGAGCCAATCCTGCGCCATCATCCCCGCTGCTTGGAGCTCGCGGCGATCCACGCAGCTCATACATGCGAGGCCCTTCTATCGATTACCAGCCATAATTCGACGCATTCTTCCACTGCGCGTCAAAACAGCAAAAACCTGACTAATACCTCTACCCCCTAATTGCTCGAATCTATTTATTCGTGCACGTTGCTATGGCTCGTGAAGGGGCGCACCAAGCGCTTCATACATTTAGTTTTTCGTGTGCACCGCACATGTGGGGATACTCTTGTCTTCAATCGGATGGATTGATTTCGACGAAAAGGAGCGCGAGCGGGCGAACGCACTGATGCAGCTCTTCACCGAGCATGAGGCAAGGGACGAGCTGGGGCTGGGCGCGATCCGGGATTCAATTGCCGATCACCTCTTCCCCGGCACCAGCACCGTTCAAACTCGCCTCCGTTACATGCTGTTCGTGCCTTGGATCTTCTCCCGGCTTCCTCGGCATCGCAGCTCCATCGAGGTGCTGGATCAGATGCGGTCCGATCAGCTCAAGCTTCGTAATGCCCTGGTCACAGGCATGGAGAGCAATGGCGTCATCGGCGTGAATGCCGGCCGCGAATTGAAGAGGCTGCCGGCCAGCGTCTATTGGGCTGGATTGGAGAATTGGGGCATCCGGTTGTTCCCCGGATCCATCGACTCCTATGCCGCTTCGCTGCCGTCCTGGCCGAAAGAGTCCAGCAGGGACCACGCCGAAGACGACTATGATGCGAACCGTTCCAGGCTAGCGCTGTGGCATCCGCAGCTTCCCGCGGCGCCAAAAGGCCTCTTCGAAAACACGAGCTTTGCACTGAGCGATGAGGAAGCCGAATTCATCGTGGACCGCCTCAACGCCAGCAATCCCGATAGCTTGCTGACCTTCCTCGCTCGGAAGGGCGGCAATGCTCGGGCCGGCTACATCTGGGCACATCCGCACGTCTCCGAATTCCCGGCCCGCATGCGCCGGCTCGTCGAGCACGCCTCGATCTTCTCGGAGGCCATGTACGGTGCTGCCCTTCACTATAATCTGCAGCTCAGCCAGCTCCGGGGCAAGGAGGACTGGGTCGAGGACTACAAGTCGGGCATCGCGAAGTGGCAGCAGGACCTTGATCTTGCCCGGTTGAAGCACTGGTCGCTGGAAGACTTCTGGGACGAGATCCGCCACCCCGCGCATCGGGTGCTCGAACCGGCGCGACGGTTCGTAACCGATTGGACCGACCTGCTCAAGATCAGTGGCGGCCTCAAGCGAAACAAGGCCAAGGGGCTGGCATTGGTGAAGGAGCGAGAGCGGCGCCTCAAGAAGGGACTGTCGCGCTTTACCAACCAGGCAGCACTGAGCCGCTGGAAGGGGGCGTCCGGCGCCTACCGCCTCCAGTTCCGCTGGTCGCAAGCGAGCCGTCATCTGCAGGACCTTGCCCGTGGCTAGGTCGACGTTGGATCCGGAAACGCGGCTTCTCTACGGCGATAGCCTGAAGGCTCCCCCGGGCTACGAGTTCGATTGCGGGGTGGCCACAACCTTCTCCATGGATTTCGAGACGGCCTTGGCAATCTCGGTCAGCATTGCCTTCTTGGTGTCTAAGAACCGAGACGATGTCCTGAGTGACCACGTCGCACTGCTCGAAGCCGTTGAACGCACCGCTAAAAGACTTGTCGTCTACGCCGATGCCGGGCAGATCCATGCCGACAGGGGCGAGGGATCACGCCTGACCTCACTCCTTGAGAAGACCATCGTTGAAGTGAAGTCGCCGGGCGATGGCAGCTTCCATCCCAAGTTGTGGGCAATGCGCTTCAAGCCGCTCGACCACGACGATCCAATTAAAATGCGCTTGCTGATCCTGTCGCGCAACCTGACGCGCGATAGATCCTGGGACGCTGCGCTGTCGCTCGATGGGACGGTCCTATCGAGGCCCTCCGCTGGCAACAGGCCACTGCACGATCTGCTTAAACAATTGCCAAGCATGGCCGTTGGATCGATGGACGACGCGCGGCGACGCATGACCTTGGCGATGGCCGACGAACTCAGATACGTCGAATGGGACATGCCTCCGGGCTGCGACGCCTTAGATTTACACGTCAATGGCATTGGAGCCGGGGGCTGGAAGCCAGCCAAGAGCAGGAGCATCGCCGTGATGTCCCCGTTCATTGACGAAGAGGCCCTGGAGCATCTGGCTGCCTTGGCACCGCGCGCGGCTAAGAAACTGATCAGCAGGCCCGACCAGCTTGCCTGCATCCCTAAGGCGACGTTGGGCAAGTTCGAGCAGGTCCTGGTGCTCGACGAAATGGCAGAAGGCGACGATGGCGAGGAGCCTCTGCCGAATGAGCAGCAGGGCCTTCACGCCAAAATCTTCGTTCAGGAAGAAGGCCGACGCACGACGCTCACGCTGGGGTCGGGCAACGCCACCCGTACCGCCCTTCTCAACAAACGGGGACAGTCGACTCGGAACGTGGAGGTTTTCGCGAGCCTCCATGGTCAGAAGTCCAAGCTCGGCTCCATCGACGACATCCTGGGCGACCAGGGCTTCGGCAGGATGTTGAGGGCATTCGAGCCGGACGAGGTCGAAGCGACTGCAGCCCAAGAGATCGCTGCCGAGCAGCGCCTTCTCGATGCACGAAGAACTCTGGCACGCGGAGTACTGTCGCTTCGCTGCGAAGCGCTCCAGGACGATACCAAGCGTTGGCGGCTGTGGCTGATCCCGAGTGACGGTTTGCAGCTTGAAGAGCTCGGTCGGATTCGCGCGTGGCCGATCACTCTTGGAGAAGGTCACGCCAAGGACGTGCTTGACGGCATCCGAACCGACTCTCCCATCGATCTCGGTTCGGTCCCGCTGGTTGACCTCACCCGCTTCATCGCGATCGAAATCACTGATCTCGCAACGGGTCGCAGCGAGATCTTCAGCACGGGTCTCGACGTCGAGGGCATGCCGGAGGAGCGCGATCTTGCCATCCTCAATTGGGTCGTCGACAGCCGACAAAAGTTCATGGCTTATCTTCGGCTCCTTCTGGCGTCCTTCATCGAACATCCACTGCCGCCGCCCAACAAGACGAACGGCAACGCCAAGGGGGATTGGGGATCCGGCGCAGATGACGAGCCAATCCTTGAAGATCTCATGCGTGCCCTTTGCGCTGGTGACGGGCGCCTCGGCGCCGTCGATCGGCTCGTGACCCGGATGGAAGCCAGCGCCAAGGACGACACCGACGACCGCCTCCCACCGCACTTCAAGGAACTCTGGCGGGTGTTCCGCACGGTCTTGGAGACTCAAGATGCGCGGTGAGCCTTTCGATGCGTCGTTATCTCTGGCACAGCTCAAGCACTTCCAACGCAGAACGGTTGACTACGTCTTCGACCGTTTGCACGGGTCCGACCAAGTGCGCCAATTCCTCGTTGCCGACGAGGTCGGCCTTGGCAAGACGATGGTCGCCCGCGGTATCGTCGCCAAGACCATCGAGATGCTCTGGCCCAAAGCGAAGCGCATCGACATCGTCTACATCTGCTCCAATCAGTCGATTGCGGCACAGAACCTCAACCGGCTGAACGTGATGGGCAAGGAAGCGATGGCCCTGCCCACGCGCATCACGTTGATGCCGCTGCGGATGCGCGAGAAGAACACAATCAACGCGAACGGCGTGAACTTCATCAGCCTCACGCCCGGCACGACCTTCAACCTGCATTCGTCGAACGGAGTGATGGAAGAGCGCGCGCTGCTGCTGCGATTACTCGAACCGTTGGCACCACTGGCCTCGCTAAAGAACGCTTTGCAGGTGGGCGCTAGCCGAAAGAATTGGAACTGGCAGGTCAGCCAGATGACCCTGGAAGGCATCGACAAGACGCTCGTTCATCGCTTCCAGTCCGCCGTCTCGAAGAACAAAGTGCTCATGGCCGAATTGGGCGAGGTGTGCGAGCTCTTCGGCACGTACCGGAAGAAATACCCGAAGCCATCCAATTGGGCGCGCACGTCCCTGGTCGCCAAACTGAGAAAGACGCTCTCGCACGCTTGCGTAGTGGCGTTACAACCAGACTTGATCATCCTCGACGAATTTCAGCGTTTCCGCGAGCTGCTATCGGGCGAGGACGATGCCGCCGAGCTGGCGCGCGCCCTCTTCGAGTATGGCGATCAGGAAACGGGTGCCCGCACCCTGCTGCTCTCGGCCACCCCATACAAGATGCTGACGCTGTCCGAGGACTCGCCCGATGACGGCGACCATTACAAGGACTTCCTTAAGACGATCGGCTTCCTGCACGGTCGTGATCGCGCCTCCGCGGTCGCTGATGAACTCGACCTGGAGATGCGCCAGTTTCGACGCTTCCTCCAGCAGTTGCCGGCGGCGACCAAGCAAGCGAAGAAGGCTCGTAAGGGCATCGAAGCTCGCCTCAAGAAGGTGATGAGCCGCACCGAAAGGGTCGACAGCACCATCGAGAGGGACTCGATGCTGAGCGAGCCACAGATGGAAGCGAAGGTAGCCGCGGAGGATCTTCGTCAAGCGATGGTGGCGGCGCAGGTCGCGCGAAGCGCTGGGGCGCCGGAGATCATCGAATACTGGAAGTCCGCGCCCTACCTGCTGAACTTCATGCGCGACTACAAGCTTAAGAAGTTGCTTAAGGACGCGGTGGCGAAGCCCAACCCCGCTCTTGTCGCAGCAGTTGCCGAGGCGGAAGCGTTGGCACTGCGGATGGACGACATCGAGAAGTACCAGCCAGTGGAGCCGGGTAATGCCCGGCTGAGAGCACTGATGTCGGACCTGTTCGACGCCAAGCTTGATCAGCACCTCTGGATCACCCCGTCGCTTCCCTACTATGGGGAAGCCGCCAAGGCGCCGCCGCTGACCAAGGCGTTGGTCTTCTCCGCTTGGCAGATGGTCCCGGACGCGCTCGCAGCCCTCATCTCCTACGAAGCCGAACGACGTATGGGCGCTGCGGAAACAAAGCTGGCCTATTCCGACGCAGCGAAACGCCGGCCTTTGCAGTTTCGGCTGGATGCCAACAATCGGCCGGCCACGCTGCGCACGCTCAACCTCATCTATCCCTCCCCTCTGCTGGCCGAACTGGGCGACCCATTTGCTGTTTTTGCGGCCGCTGCCAAACGGCCCTCCATCGAGGAGATGCGGACCGCATTGCGCCACAAGCTCGCCGAACGTCTTGCTGGGCTTCCCAAGGCCAAGGATGGCGAAACCTTGAGCGCGCGAGACTGGGAATGGTCGACGGCGGCGTTGCTGGACGTCGCGGCTGGCAATAGGGCATCGGAATGGCTGCGGAGCGGAGCCTTCGCCTCGACCGGCAATGAAGCAGGTTTCCGAGACCATGTCGCCGAGCTGATCTCCGCAAAAGGCATCGGAGAAGACGGCAGCGAAACTGCATTGGAATTGCTCGTGGATGTTGCGCTGGGAAGCCCCGCGGTATGCTCGGTCCGAGCCATTCGACGCATTGCGCCCGAACTTGCCTGGGATGCCCCAGAGCTTCTGGAGGCCGCGGCCCACGTGGCCTGGGGTTTCAGGACCCTGTTCAACCAGCACGAGACCGTGGCGCTGCTACGCCAGGAGAGCGATGAGCATTATTGGCGCAGCGTTCTCGCCCATTCCGCAGCACACAATCTCCAATCCGTTCTCGACGAATACGCCCATTACCTCGTCGAAGGCGAAGGGTTGGTCGCCAAGTCACCGACCGAGCGCGCCAAAGGCGTGGCAGAGGCCATGGTCAGGGCGCTGTCCATTCGCCCATCTCAGATCGAGGTCGACGACGTCAGGGCCGAGAACGGGCGCATTGTCTTCAGAAAGCCAATCAAGATGCGCGGTCGGTTTGCGATGCGCCTGGCCGAGCTCAAGGATGAGGAAGGTGGTGCCGTTCGGCTGTCAACGGTCCGCGAAGCCTTCAACTCGCCCTTCAGGCCATTCGTCCTTGCCACGACCTCGATCGGCCAGGAGGGTTTGGACTTCCATCCGTATTGCCACCGGGTCTATCACTGGAACTTGCCAGGCAACCCGGTCGATCTGGAGCAGCGCGAAGGGCGGGTCCACCGCTTCAAGGGCCACGCCATTCGCCTGAACGTCGCCGAGGCACACGCTCACGCAGTGCGACAAGGCCGAAAGCCACCTGCAGACCCCTGGGCCGCCATGTTCGCCGCAGCACGACGCGCTACCAAAAGCCGCGACGAGCTCATTCCATATTGGATTTTTGAGGGCTCGACTAAGGTAGAGCGGCGCGTGCCGCTGATACCATTGAGCCGAGAGGAGAAGCGGCTCCAATGGCTGAAACGAAGCCTGACGGTCTACCGGCTGGCGTTTGGGCAGCCAAGACAGGACGATCTCCTGGCCCACCTTGTCCGGCTGGTCGGCAATGGCTTCGATGCAAGCGAGTTCGATGAACTTCAGATCAGATTGCGGCCTTAGCATGAAGCTTCGAAACAACCTTCAGCACGAGCCACAAGCCTGGTCGAATGCCGGTTGGAGACAGGCCGTACCCATCAGATGCGCGTTCACATGGCCCATATCGGCCATCCGGTGATCGGCGATGGACCGCCTTCGACCTTAGGCGTTTCGCCTGACGACGCTGGGGAGCAATCCCCTCTGGTAACCGCCGCTGCCTACTTATCTGCTCTATGTCCAGTTCGGGGCCGTGAGTTGACGGTCCGGTCAGGGGTGTCGCCCAGCGATAGCTGCTGTTCGGCATTCGATCCATTGTTGGTAAATGCACTGATGACGCCAAGCGACCCAAAGCTGACGCAGTTAGCGAAAATGGGCGCAGCGTTCTCAAATCAGCTACTCGGATGTTAACCGTTTGGGGCGCTATACCGGTTCGGCCAAGTACATACTCGAAGTCTGAGAGGGCATTGTGGGCAAACAGGCGGACGACGCTCTGCTTCAGCGCGTTGCAAACTGGAAGCTGGCCTACACCGATGACACCACCGGTGTCATAACCGCCATGGGAGCCATGCTCTGGGATCATGCCGCGTTCCGAACAGCGATCAGGATCGTCAGTCTCGCCAGCCAACGGCAGCGAGCGGAAGGTCCAGACGGTGATGGGCCATCGCTAAATCAGATGCTTTTCGATCTGTTGGCAAAAGGCTACTGGTCCAGTCTACTCCTCGGGGCTAGGAAGTTGCTCGATCCGCACCCACTTGTTGGCCCTCGTGGGGTCTATTCACTTCGGGCGATCCTCAACGACGTGAAAGCGTGCCGGCCTAAAATCACCCGGCGCATTTATGTCGAGCATCTTCGGATGTGCCGCTACGATCTAGAGGCACTTCGACAGGAGAACTGGCAGGCCGTGAAAGCCTCTGCGGGAAAGGCCATATGGGGCGACCCGGCCCTAACCCTCAGCGAATTTTGTCATAGAGACTTCGATTATCTCAGCGGGGTCAAGGAAGCCGATCGGAGCGAAACTGACCTGATCGATCCCGCCGTTCTGGACTTGATCGAAAGACGTCTCGCGGAGCTCGATCGCATCAGCGAATATGCCTCTACCCACATCGCTCATGCAGGCAACGCTGAGAGTCGTCTGGGGAGGAGTCTCGAGGAATTTGACATACGAGACGCGAGGGAGGCGCTCAAAGCTCTCAAGGAGATTGCTGACTTGATCGGGCTCTGGTTTGCCAACGGGGAGATTTCCACTCTGGCCGTGTACCAGGGTAACCAATTCGAAGGGCTCGACATGGCTGCGGTGTCGGAAGCTGATATGCCGGAGCTTGATGCAAACTGGGACCTCATCGACCAGGATATTGCATCATGGCACCTAAAGCCCGAGCAGCTTCTTTCGGGAAATGGATAGGTCGGCGGCTAGGTCATCCCCTTGGGCGGCTTTGATAGGAGACCTGAGCAATTGCTACGGAGAACATGATAACTGTTTGAAATTCCTGCAGTTGATTGGTGTCCGTTCCAGATGGTCTGGTTTCAGCTCGCACCTAGCGAATAGCTGTCCTTCGGCATACGACCGATCGTTGCCGTTCAGACCGCGTTCATCGCCGACCGAACCTTCCGTTCGTTCAGTGTTTGTCGGACGGTAGACCGAGGCCGTATGGCGGCCTGCGGCTATCAAATCTGAGGGCGCCAATTGGGAACGGGTACTTGCCCACTGCACTGGCTATAGAAGAACTGCACGTTTGCGCCTTCAAGTCACATGTCGCGAATGTCTTCACCCCACGGCTTAACAGCAATCGAGACGGCGGTTCCCGCCGCCATCTGTTCCAGCATCGACGTGAGCCGAGCTCGCCTGTTAGGTCCGGCGGGAATTCCAAGGCTGTGGTCACCGCGTCGACAGGCGAGAACGTCGCCCATTAATTTCGCAGGGTTCTCAGACCAGGTGCGTTCTTGGTGACGAGTATGCATCAACCCTTCAATGACTTTCTCGGCGCGCTGAATTCGCACGCCCCTCGCGCCGTAAAGCCACACAAAGGACGCTGCGGTTATGTCGAGCATTCGTTGGCATTGCTGTGGAAGCTTGGGATCCACATTGTGTAGCCACTTCGACTGCACGAGAAACCCCTTGTCAAACTGGCCCTCCACGCTGATGCTCCTGCGTGAGGGCATCGTAATGCTCGACTACGACCTCGTCGATCACTGAGCGAAAAGCTTCCGATATTACGTCGCGCTGATTTTTTGTGAGTATCATCTATTCCAGCAAATTCTTTTCCACAGCTTCCAATCCCGCGAAGTCCACGCTTCAAGGAGATGGATACAAATGGATATCCGATCTAAGTTGCCCGCAGCATGCCCAACCCGCCCCCGCATGAACCTTTACGTTAGATATAGCCCCTAGCTCATGCCTTTCTGATATATCTAACGACGGAAACGCTGGCCAACACTACTCCGGAAAATCCGCTTGTGCGGAAAACCCATAGAGAAACTTCTCAGTCGCCTACTCGCCCTGACACGGAAGGCTATCCGGTAAGACCTAACGTCCGCTTTCAGGCAATTGCTAGGTCGCTTGGAATGACGAAGTGAGGCGCAAAGCGGGCATGTCTTATGCGGGTCCGGAGGCCGTCAATCCGCTATTGGATCGTAACTGCCGAGAAGCCGTCGCTGCAGAACAACTCTATCTGACACCTCTGCGCGCATATCCTGGCGACGGCGACGCTGGTGCGGCTTTGCGCGGCCTGCAGAAGCTTAAGGTGGCGATGGGGGGCCTCTCTATAATGGGAGTGCGGCAAGACCTCCCACTATTTGGCGTTTGAACGGCCATTCAAGAGATCCTACCTACGAACCTCCATTCTGGAGGTCAATTTGATAATTTGGCTCTCGGGGCCGACAGGCGCCGGCAAGACAACTATGGCTGGATTGCTCGCAACGGTTGGGTACAGCGTGGTCCGTGAGTCTGCGCCTTCTCAGCTTTTCGCTGATTTCGTGAAGGACCCGGGACAATACTGCTCGCAGGTTCAAGAAGCGATTATGCGTTCCAGGCACTCTCAATGGAAGGCTTTGCCTGACCGGAAAAAGGTGGTGTTTGACCGTAGTATTGACGAGGATTTTTCGATCTTTTGCCGGATGCATGGCATGTCGGGCCTTATTGACGACGAAACGCTTCAAAGGCTGAGGGTTCTCTGTTGTGAATTTAAAGAAGATATGCCTGTTCCCGACTTGATCCTCTACCTCTCCGCCGACATTGAAACGCTTGCTGGTCGCATAGAAGGTCACCCCAAAGTAATCCGGGACCATCTAGGCACACAGTTGAAATTGTACGATGAATGGATTTCGGGTCGCCGCGAGAGTCTTGTAAGGCTCGATAATTCGAAATGTCGGCTTGAGATCCTAATCAACGCCTTTTAGTGAGAATTCGATGTTAAGCCCAATCCAACGTTGGATTATCTTCGGTGTGTTTTGCCTCGCGACCGTGGGCTTCATGTCCCTCGAAGCGTCTCTCATCTGGGCAATGATCGACAAGGGGTTTTCGGGAGGCAGCACGGTAGCCGCCGTCATGAACACTACAGTGTTGGGTGGCATAGGATTCCTGTTTAAGAAACTGGTCGAGGATACCTTCGTTAAACCTGAACTCCTTCCCATGGGCAGGTTGCATCGTCTTGCAACGGACCGAAGCGGCATTATCGAGGATGGTCGCCGCAGCAATCGGGAGGTTTTTGAAACGCGCAAGGCATTGGTGACCGGTACGCTGCGATTTGTCGAAGAAACGCTTCAGGGCTGGGTTCCCGGCTCTCACTTCGAGCTTTGCGTGTTCGTCGATGCAAAAGAGCCACTGCTGTTCAGCTACTTCGACTCCAACCATGATACGGTGGCGCGCAGCATGTCTCTTCGGGAACAGAACGCAAAATTCTACATCGAGAAGGGCTACGAGGTGACCAAGGTCTTGTCAAACCCCACCTCGCAGCCGCGCGTAGTCGGCGATACCCACGACATCAAGGCAAGCTATTCGTTCACGACGGACGAACAGCGCAAGCAGATCAGGTCGTCGGTACTTCTTAGCTTGGATTTGGGACGGCCGTTCGCGCTTGTTGTGTCTAGCAATGTCAAAGGCGCATTCAAGGAGAGCGACGCCAAACTAATGTCATTCGTCCGTTATGCCGGAGAACTCATACGTTCCGACCTGCTGGACGACGGGTTCGTTGACGAAATCCGCGCGATGAAGCCCGAATTGTTTCCGGCTAGCGTGCCGATAATCGAAAGTAACGCGGCTGCGAAGATCGGTGCGTGAAGGCGAGGTAGCCGGTGCCCTCGCGGCGTTAGCATTTCCGGAATCTTCCGCATCTGCAGAAATTAAACCGCGTTGTCTACTGCGTGCCCCGTCCAGACCCTTGGCCGGCATGTCCGCTTTGGGATACCTGAATGAGGCGCAAACCCACCGCTCGCTCGCTGCGGCGCGGTTTAGGGCGCGCTCGCGAGCGGCTATGCGCGGACCTATTCTGAATGACTGCTGTTCGCTTTGCGAATGACTGTTTCCGGTTCCATTCCTAGCGCGTTGGTGACGCGCTCAAGAACACTTACCGAAGCATCAGCGCGCTCAATGGCATCTATCTAGCTCTATCTAGCGGGCGATCAGACCGGAGCGCCTGCCAATTCCTCGGGACTTATGTGCCGTCGGCTTCGGGCTTGCCGGTCGTCTTAGAGCCTAGACCAGCTTCGACAAGTCGGCGGAAAGCCTCCGATCTGGTGGGAAGATCGGGCTGATTTCGGCGCCATTCGTCAACGCGGGCAAGCAAGTCACTCGTAAGCCGCAGTTCGAAGCGCTCAGTTTTGTTATCAATAGCATCGGGCGTGTTTGACAATGACTATGTCCGTAATGTACGGTATGTACGTAAATTGTGGTTCGCGCTTTGCGGCCGAACAACGTGCTCGAACACGTCGCTCGGCCTGACCACAACCCAAGCTGTTTGGAGCTCGGATCATGGTTGATTCCGACAATACCACGACTTTGCCTTTCGTCATCGGCCGGCAACGCGATGAGCTCGAGAGGACGGGGCTGCAAGCCACAGATTCCGCTTTGAGACTATGGAGCGAGTGGCAACGCGCTCGATATGCCTCATTGCTTTTGTGCCGAATTCAGCAGCGGATGGAGGCGCGAATGATCGCAAATACCGGAATCCAGGTATTGACCGCAGGCGAGCCGACGCCGTGGCAACTGTCAATGTCTGCTACGGGTCTCGACTCTGAGCATCTCATAGCTTGCGAAGCCGAGGTCTTTGCGATGACCGAAGCTCTAAAGCTTCAAGATTCGATCGCCGAAGTCGCGGCTACGTCGCTCATCGGCGTCATCGCCAAGTTAGAAATGATCGTCGGCGCTGATCGAGATATTGGTGACCCAACCGATTTCCCGTGGCCGCACATAGCGTCCGTACTGGACGACTTGAAAGCGATCGCGGGAAGCTTGCCGGTTGGTAGCCGAAGCCGGGAAAGGACGCGGAGCGATGTCGCCAGGCATTGGGAGTCAGCGGTCAAGCTGGTTGCGGCGCTGAAAAAGGAAGGCGCGGCCGAGTTCCGTGGTGATGTAGCGGTCTCCTGACATGCCGAAACCGCAAGTCGCAAGTCATTGCACGCTGTGGCCCTACGACATGAACTTCGTGCTTTTTTTCGCCGTCCGGACGCCTCTGGTGGCAGGTCGATCCACTATCGAGAGAGCGACCGCGATGGCTGAGGAAACCAGGACCGGCCCACAGGCTTTAGTTCCGGCGAACGACAACGGCGACCTCGCCAGCCCCAAGGGGCGCCCCGAACCCATGGCTGCGGCCAAGCTGGATCGGGTGGTTCTGGATATCGCCCGGATGATCGGCCGGCAACTGGCGCGGGAGGCATTCGAGGTGAGGCTGGCGGCCAACGACAACCGGCCGGGCCGCCGAGAGGGAGAGGGCGGGGAGCCGGATGGTAAACCCCTTGGGAACAGGAGAGAGGATCTGCCGCCATGACCCGTGTTGCACTCTATGCCCGCCATTCTTCCGACAGCCAGCGGGATGCCTCCATCGAGGACCAGTTGAGGCTGTGCCGCGAGCAGGTAGCGCGTGAGGGCTGGAGCGTGGCGGGAACCTTTGAGGATGCGGCGATATCCGGTGCCAGCACAGTGCTCCGGCCAGGCATCCAGCATCTGGTGCGCGATGCCCAGCGCGGCCGCTTCGAGGTGGTGCTGGCCGAGGCTCTCGATCGCATCAGCCGCGACCAGGCAGATGTTGCCACCCTCTTCAAGCATCTCAAGTTCGCCGGCGTTACCATCTTCACTTTGGCCGAGGGCGAGATCAGCGAACTGCATGTCGGCCTCAAGGGCACGATGAATGCCCTGTTCCTCAAGGACCTTGCCCTCAAGACCCATCGTGGCCTGCGAGGGAGGGTGGAGAAGGGCAAGGCCGGGGGCGGGCTGTGCTACGGCTACCGTGTGGTGAAGAAACTTGATTCCGAAGGTGAGCCCGTCCGTGGCGATCGCGAGATCGTGCCGGAGGAAGCGACCATCGTGCGCCGCATCTTCCGCGAATTCGCCGCCGGCAAGAGTCCCAAGGCGATCGCCGTCGACCTCAACAAGGAGGGCATTCCTGGTCCGCTCGGCCGACACTGGGGCGACACCAGCGTGCGCGGGCATGTCGTCCGGGGCACCGGTGTCATCAATAACGAGCTCTATACCGGTGTGCTGGTTTGGAACCGCCTGCACTTCGTCAAGGATCCCGCCACCGGCAAGCGCGTGTCGCGGGCGAATCCGCCAGCCAAATGGATCCGCACCGAGGTGCCGCATCTCAGGATCGTCGGGGACGAATTGTGGCAGGCCGTGAAGGAGAGACAGAAATCCATCGCCAGCCAGTTCGAGGCGGTGGCCATCGCCACGCGCAAAGCCAGGGCCAGAAAGCTGCACACCATGAAGCGGCCGGTCTCCCTCCTTTCCGGCTTGCTCACCTGCGGCTGCTGTGGTGGGCGCTACGGCCTGTTCACGCGCGACCGCTATGCCTGCCTCAACCACCAGCGCCGCGGGATCTGCAACAATGGCCGGACCATCACTCGCGAGAAGATCGAACAGCGCGTCCTCGCAGGCCTGAAGGAAAGGCTTGTCTCGGCCGATGCCGTGGCCGAGGCGATCAGAGCCTATGCCCAGGAGACCAACCGCCTCAACCAGGAGCGTCGCGCGCAGGGCGAACAGGACCGCAAGGCACTCGACAAGATCGAGCGCGCCATCGCCGGCATGATGGCCGCGATCGAGGATGGCCTGTACCAACCTTCGATGAAAGCAAGAATGGAAGACCTGGAGAGACAGAAGGCGGAGATCGCAGCGCGTCTGGCGATGTCACCCACTGACGTGCCCGACCTACATCCCAACATCGCCACTCTTTATAAAAAGCGGGTCGAGCAACTCACGCAAGCGCTTGCCGACCACGAGGATGGACGTCCGGCCGCCGAGGCGCTTCGCTCATTAATAGGAGAGATCGTGCTCACGCCCGGCGGCAGGCGCGGCGAGGTGCATGCCGAGCTGCGAGGCGAGCTGTTCGGCATCCTCGAACTCGCCAGACCTGACCCAAGCCAACAGTCCGACGATGTTATGACAAAGGGGGCATCCTGTCCCCGCAACCAAATTCAAAAAAGCCCGCCATCGTGCGGGCTCTTTTGTTTTATGCCGTGCTGTGCTGCCGGCCTGTCATCAGGCGCCCGCAACCAGCCAAGCCAAGCCGCCAGACAGAAAACAAATCCTCTCCCCAAAACCAAACTTCAAAAACAGCCCGCCAGCCACAAATGCCCGCGCGCCGTTTTGATATGCGGCTGGGGTGGCCATCGATCTGCCCAGGCTCAGGCCCCCGAAAGCGAAGCCGAAGCTGCAGCCGACTTTCTGGCCAAGCGGACATATGGAGAGCGTCACGCTGCGCCCGGAACAGATCTATCAAAGACAGGATCGGGGGCTTCAGGCGATAAAGACGCGGCCGGCGGGAGGGTACCATGCGAGCCCCCCGTGCGGATACTCCGCCACCCTCTCCGGTTTCGCGGCCAAAGGCCGGTAAGGCCTTGCCCAGCCCGTACGGCATCTTGGCGGCCGCGCCCAGCCTCGTCGACCGGAGCGTAGGAATCCCCTTGAAGTAGAGTATGAAATATATTTCACTATGTGAATTATATTGACAATGCGCGCCCGGGCTGTAATGTCCCGATCGTCGGCTTTCGGAGGAAGGTCGGCATCATCAAATCCATACGGCAGCGCTCACTGAGTGCCTGCAACGGTCATTGAGGATGGCTTCGGCCAAGGGAGGAAACTTGCGCAAATTTCTGAGCACGCTCGCAATCGCGGCGGCTGCATCGACCTGCTTCGGGTCGATGCAGGTACGCGCCGAAACCCCTAACCCGTTCAAATGCGAGCCGGGTGAAAAATACGTCATGAACGTGATGGTCTCGGGCGTCGAATACTGGTTCCCGGTCTATGAAATGTTCAAGCAGGCCGGCCAGCAGTTCGGCTGCGAGACCGCCTATACGGGTACGCCGGAATACGACGTCAACAAGCAGATCGCGACCTTCGACCAGGCGCTGGCGCAGAAGCCTGCCGGCATACTGGTACACCCGATGAACTCCGATCCGTTCATCGAGCCGATCAACCGCGCCATCGAGCAGGGCACCGCGGTGGTGACCTTCGCCGCCGACTCGCCGAATTCCAAGCGCGTCTCCTACATCACCTCCGACAACAATGCCGAAGGCACCTATGCCGCCGACGCCGTTGCCAAGGCGATGGATGGCAAGGGGGAATATGCGGTGCTGGAGAATCCCGGCCAGGACAACCACGACAAGCGCGTCAACGCCTTCGTTGCCCGCATGGAAGCCAAATGGCCTGACATGAAGCTCGTCGGCCGCGCCGCTTCGAACCAGGATCCGACCAAGGCCTATCAGGCGGTTCTGAGCTTGGCGCAGGCGCATCCGGACCTCGGCGCCGTCTTCATGCCGGAGGCCAACTCGGCCATCGGTGCTGCCCAGGCCGCCAAGGAAGGCGGCGGCAAGATCCGCGTCATGCTCGCCGACGTCAACGCCAAGATCCTCGACATGATCAAGGCCGGCGAGATCTTCGGCTCGGTCAATCCCAACCAGGGCATGCAGGGCTATATGGGCTTCATGCTGTTGTGGATGGCCAAGCATCCCGGCCTGATCGATCCGATGAACGACGCCAAGCGTTCGGGTTTCAACCCGATGAGCGTGCCCTTCGTCGACAATGGCTTCTCCATCGTCTCCAAGGACAATGCGGACGACTTCTACTGGGACAAGTACCTCAAGCGTCGCGGCACCAAGGGCATCGAGGAATAGTCTCGATCGCCGCCCCGGCCTCCACAAGGCCGGACCAACCGGGAAGGAGGCTTCGGCCTCCTTCCTCCCCCGCAAGCATCGCAGGAGCATGGCGTGACCCAGTCGCCCATTCTTGAAATCCGCGGCCTGTCCAAGGCGTTCGGCCCGGTCAAGGCACTGAACGACGTGCGGTTCGAGCTGCGGCGCGGCGAAATCCATGCGCTGTGCGGCGAGAACGGCGCCGGCAAGTCGACGCTGATGAACATGATCGCCGGTGTATTGCAGCCCGACGAGGGCGACATCCTGATCGATGGCGAGCGAGTTTCGATCCACTCGCCCGCGGCCGCCCAACGTCTCGGCATCGCGCTCGTCCACCAGGAGATCGCGCTCTGCCAGGACGCCACCGTTGCCGAAAACATCTACATGGCCGCGATCAACAGCCGGCGCGCGCCGCTGATGAATTTCCAGAAGCTCTACGCTGACGCCCAGAAGGTCGTGGACCTGCTCGCGCCCATTCCGGTGCGCACCAGGGTCGCCGACCTCTCCATTTCCAACCAACAGCTTGTCGAGATCGCCAAGGCGCTGACGCTCGACTGCAAGGTGCTGATGCTCGACGAGCCGACCGCCGCACTCACCGAAAGCGAAGCGCAACGCCTGTTCTCGATCGTGCGCGGGCTTAGGGAACGTGGCATTTCGGTGGTCTATATCAGCCACCGCATGGCCGAGATCTTCTCGCTCTGCGACCGCGTCACCGTCTTCCGCGACGGCCGCTACGTGGCGACCGATGCGATAGCCGCCGTTTCACCCGACGATGTCGTGCGCAAGATGGTGGGCCGCGAAATCACCCAGCTCTATCCCGACAAGCTGGCGCCGCAAGAGCCTGGGCGCCTTCTCCTGTCGGTCGAGGGGCTTTCCGATGGGCGCCGCTTCGCCGACGTCGATCTGCAGCTTCGCGCTGGCGAAATTCTGGGCATAGGCGGCCTGATCGGCGCCGGCCGTAGCGAGATCGCACAGACGGTCTGCGGCCTCAGGCCAATGACCTCTGGAACCGTCGCGCTCGACGGAAAGCAGCTGCGGCTGCGCAGTTATGGCGATGCGGTCGAGGCGGGGCTGGTCTATCTCTCTGAGGATCGCAAAGGCTCCGGCGTGTTCCTCGATCTGCCGATCGCGGCGAACATATCGGCGCTCGACCTCGGCCGGCTCACCGGGCGCCTCGGCCTGCTCGACCGCAAGGCCGAGGATCGTCAGGCGCGGGAGCTGACCGGCAGGCTCGGCGTGCGCATGGCCGGCATCGAGGCCACTGTGTCGACGCTGAGCGGTGGCAACCAGCAGAAGGTTGCCATCGCCAAGCAGCTGTCCGTCAGTCCCAAGGTCATCATCATGGACGAGCCGACGCGCGGGATCGATGTCGGCGCCAAGGTCGAGATTCACCGGCTGCTGCGCCAGCTAGCCGGCAGCGGTGTCGGCGTCATCATCATCTCGTCCGAACTGCCGGAGCTGATTGGCTTGTGCGACCGCGTTCTTGTGGTGCGCGAAGGCAGGATCGCCGGCGAACTCGCCGCCAGCGAGCTCGGCGAGGAAGCCATCATCATGCTCGCCTCGGGCGTCCAGGACAGTTCAATTCAAAGGCAGGCCCAGAATGTCGCCTAGGGAATCAGGAGAAGCGCTCGTGCACGCCGAGATCAAGTCCGCCGGGCGGCGCATCAACTTCGCTCACCTCGCCTCGATGCGCGAGGCCGGGCTGATCGTCATCATCCTGGCGCTGTGCATCGCCATGAGCTTCGCCTCGCCGCACTTCCTGACATGGGGCAATTTCCGCGCCATGCTGATGAGCTTCTCCATCGAAGGCATCGTCGTCGTCGGCATGACCGTCCTGCTCATCGTCGGCGGCATCGACCTTTCCGTCGGCTCCGTCGTGTGTTTCTCGATGGTGGTCTCGGGTGCGCTGTTCCTCGCCGGGCTCGATCCCTGGACGGCAAGCCTGATCGGCATCGGCGTCAGCGCGCTGATCGGCGCGGCCATGGGCTTCTTCGTGACCGTGATAGGGCTCAATCATTTCATCACGTCGCTGGCCGCCATGGTCATCGTGCGCGGCATGTGCCTGGTGGTCACCAAGGGCACGCCGCTGTCGCTGTTCACCTTGCCGCCGGCCTTCAAGGCCATCGGCCAGGGCAGTTTCAACAACATCCCCTATGTCATCCTGATCTTCATCGTCGTGGTGGCGATCTTCGACTTCCTGCTGCGTCGCGCCACGGCCTTCCGCAAGGTTTTCTACACCGGCTCCAACGAGAAGGCCGCGCAGTTCTCCGGCATCAGGACCAATCAGGTGAAGTTCTGGGTCACGGTGCTGTGCTCGACCCTCGCCGGAGTGGCCGGCGTCATCTACATGGCGCGCTTCGGCGCGGCGACGCCGACCTTCGGCGCCGGCATGGAGCTCAACATCATCGCCGCGGCCGTCATCGGCGGCGCCTCGCTGAATGGCGGCTCGGGCACCATCTTCGGGGCGATCCTCGGCATGGCTCTGCTGTCGGTGGTGACGAGCTCGCTTATCCTGCTCGATGTCTCGGTCTATTGGCAGGACATGATCAAGGGATGCATCCTGCTGGCAGCGGTGTCGATCGATCACTTCCTGCACCGCAAGAAATCCTGAACCTCAAAGGCGGCGAAACAAGACCATGGCCCCTCCCAACACCCGCGACGACATCGCCGCTGTTCGTCAGATGCACCAGGCGCTTGTCCTGCATTATGTCGAAGGCAAGACCCAGGCCGAGATCGCCGGGGAACTCGGCATCTCGCACGCGACCGTCAACCGGCTGATCAAGCGCGGTCACCAGCTCGGTCTCGTCGAGATCAAGATCAAGTCGCCGATCGACCATCTGGTCGACCTGGAAGCGCGGCTGGTGGCGCTGGGCGGCATCGAGCGGGCGATGGTGGTGCCGTCGGTCTCCGAAAATCCGCACACCGCCCTGCAGCGGGTCGGCGAGGCTGCGGCTGGGCTGCTGCTCGACACCATCAAGGACGGCGACACCATCTCGATCACCGGCGGCAAGGGCGTCAGCGCGCTGGTCGCCGGTCTCAAGCCGGGGCGCCGCTACGACGTCGAAATCATTCCCGCCACCGGGCTGGTCCAGGGCAAGCACTACACCGATGTCAACCATGTCGCCTCGCTGATGGCCGACAAGCTCGGCGGCCGCGCCTATCAGATCCATGCGCCGTTGTTTGCCGATACCGCGCAGCAGCGCGAGATGCTGATGGGCATCAGCTCCGTCGCAGACGTGTTTCGCAAGGCGCGCGAGGCCGATGTCGCGGTGGTGGGTGTCGGATCCATCCTGACCGACGATTCCAGTTACTACGACCTGCATCCGTCCTCGAATGCCGATCGCCAGGCGATCGAGAAGTCCGGGGCAACAGGCGAGCTGCTCGCCCATCTCATCGATCGCCGGGGCAAGCTTTGCAATTACTCGCTCAACCGTTCGCTGGTCTCGCTGACGCTTGACGAGTTCGCGACCATCCCGCGCTCGATCGGCATTGCAAGTGGCGCCAGCAAGGTCGCGCCGATCCTCGCCGCAATGCGCGGAAATCATCTCGACACCATCGTCACGGACGAGGCCACGGGGCTCCAGATCCTCGAGCTGGCCGAACAGGAGGCAGCATGAATTCTCGACAGATCCAGCGGCAGATCGGCAAGTCCGGCATATCGGCGTCGGCCGTGGGCCTGGGCACCTGGGCGATTGGCGGATGGATGTGGGGCGGCACCGACGAAAAGGAGTCGGTGCGGGCGATCGAAGCCTCGATCGATGCCGGCCTCAGCCTGATCGACACAGCGCCGGCCTACGGTCTTGGCCGCAGCGAGGCGATCGTCGGCACCGCCATCAAGGGCAAGCGCGACAAGGTGGTGATCGCGACCAAATGCGGGCTGAACTGGCATTCGGGCAAGGGCGGGCATTTCTTCGACCAGGACGACAAGCCAGTGCATCGCTATCTCGGCGCCGACGGCATCGCCTATGAGGTCGAGCAGAGCCTGCGGCGTCTCGGCACCGATCATATCGACCTCTACATCACCCATTGGCAGGACCCGACGACGCCGATCGCCGAGACGATGGCGGCATTGGAAAAGCTCAAGGCAGCCGGCAAGATCCGCGCCATCGGCGCCAGCAATATCAGCGCCGAGGATCTTGGCCATTATATCGATGCCGGCCAGCTCGATGCGATCCAGGAGCGCTATTCGATGATCGACCGCGACATCGAGAGCAGCCTGCTGCCGATCACTCGCCGCCATGACATCGCCACGCTCAGCTATTCGTCGCTGGCGCTGGGGCTGCTCACCGGCACGGTCGACCCCGGCCGCACATTCGGCGGCGACGACCAGCGCAAGGACAACCCGCGCTTTTCCACGGCCAACCGACAGAAGGTGGCAAAGCTGAAGGAGGCCATCGCCCCTATCGCCGAGAGCCACCAGGCGTCGACCGCGCAGATCGTCATCGCCTGGACGCTCGCCCAGCCGGGCATCACCTTCGCCCTGTGCGGCGCGCGCAATCCCGAACAGGCGCTCGACAATGCGCGGGCCGGGGAGATCACGCTTGCGGCAGGCGAGCTTGCGGCAATCGACGCCGCGGCAGCCGCGCATCTCACCGCGATGGATGCCTGAGAAAAAAAGGCAACAGCCCCGATGAACCGTAGCCATACGTTAGCCGGTCTGCGCGACCGGCCTGATATCGCCGTGCTCGTCATCGGTGGCGGCATCAACGGCATCAGCGTCTTTCGCGAACTGGCGCTGCAAGGCGTCGATGTCGTGCTGGCGGAAAAGGGCGACTATTGCAGCGGCGCCAGTGCCGCCCTTTCACGCATGGTGCATGGCGGCCTGCGCTACCTCGAAAACGGCGAATTCAAACTGGTGCGCGAATCGCTGCTCGAACGTGACCGGCTGCTGAGGAATGCCCCGCACTATGTGGCCCCGTTGCCGACGACGGTGCCGATCTTCGACATTTTCTCCGGCCTTGCCAACGGTGCGGTGCGTTTCCTGGGTCTGACGCGGCGGCCGAGCCGGCGTGGTGCGCTGGTCATCAAGACCGGCCTTGCCATGTACGACCTGTTCACCGCCGCACGGCGTTTGATGCCGACGCACAGGTTCAGGGGCCGCGCCGAAACCTTGAGAAAATGGCCGGCGATCAATCCGGCGATCCGCAATTCGGCGACCTATTACGACGCCTGGGTGAGCCGGCCCGAACGCCTCGGCCTGGAGATGCTGCTGGACGCCACGGCGAGCGCGGCGAACGCCCGCGCCTTGAACTACGCTCAGGTATCGTCGACAGGTGATAGCCTCGCCATTACCGACACGCTGACGGGCGAACAACTGCCGGTACGGGCGCAATTGGTCATCAACGCTACTGGCGGCTGGATCGACCTGACCAACAAGGCCATCGGGGCGGCGGCGCAGACGATGATGGGCGGCACCAAGGGCTCGCATCTCATCGTCGACAATGCAGAACTGTTCGACGCGCTCGGCGGCCATATGGTCTATTACGAGAACGAGGACGGGCGCATCTGCATCCTGTTTCCCTATCTCGGCAAGGTGCTGATCGGCTCGACCGACATCCGGGTCGACGATCCGGACAAGGTGCGTTGCGAGGAGGACGAGCAGCGCTACATCCTGCAGTCGCTCGCCTTTGTATTCCCCTCGATCAAAGTAGCTGAAAACCAGATCGTGTTCCGCTTCGCCGGCGTGCGACCCTTGCCCGCCAGCGAGGACAGTTTTACCAGCCGCATACCGCGCGATCATTTTTGCGAGTTCGTAGAAGCGAGCGGGCATCTGCCGGCGACACTGTGCATGATCGGCGGCAAGTGGACCACCTTCCGTTCGTTTGGAGCGCTGGCCGCCGACATGGCACTGAAGCGGCTCGGCCTCGCGCGCAGCCAGGGAACGCAGGACATGGCCATCGGTGGCGGCCGTGATTTTCCGGCCGATCCGGACGCCTGGTGCGCATCATTCGCCGCCGAGCATGGCCTGACGGTCGAGCGCGCGCAAACGCTTCTGCAGCGCTATGGCACGTTGGCCAGGGATTTCGTTTCGCACCCGGCGGGCGAACAGATGCTGCCACTGTCGGACTATTCGGCAAGCGAGATAGGCCGCATCATCGAGCGCGAGCAGGTCGAGTGCCTTGCCGACCTGTTCTTGCGCCGCACCACCATCGCCATTTCAGGCGGTCTCAGCTTCGACCTCGTCAACGCCGTTCTCGACATGCTGGCGGCGCACAAGGACTGGAGCGCCAGCGAGGCTGCCACCGAGCGCTCGACCTTCCTCGCCTTGCTGGCCGACCGGCACGGCATCGACCTCCAGACACATCAAAGGAGCGCCCTATGCGCGTAAACAAGAAAGTCCGTATGAACCGGCTGTTCGGCGGCGGCCGCTGCCTCGACGTCGCCATCGATCATGGCGTCTGCAACGAGCCGAGTTTCCTTGCCGGGCTGGAAGACATGGCCAGCGTGGTCAACCAGCTGGTCAAGGCCGGCCCCGACGCCATCCAGATGAACTACGGCCAGGTTGACCTGCTGCAGGCCGTGCCTGGCGAGGACAAGCCGGCGCTGGTGATGCGCATCGACATGGGCAATCCCTATAACAGGATACGCCACCGGGCGATGTGGGCGGTGCTGCAGAACGAGGCCGAGCCCTTGCTTGGCGCCATCGAGATGGATGCGGCTTGCGTCGTGGTCAATCTGTTCATGCTACCCGACGAGCCGGACCTGTTCCGCCAATGCGTGCAGAACATCGCCCGCGTGCGCGCCGATTGCGAGAAATACGGCCTGCCGCTGATGATCGAGCCGCTGGCCATGCTGCCGGTCACCGAGCATGGCGGCTACATGGTAGACGGCGACGCCGATAAGATCGTCACCTTGACCCGGCTTGCCCGCGAGATGGGTGCCGATATCGTCAAGGCCGACCCGACCACCGATCCCAACGACTTCCACCGCGTTGTCGAGGCGGCGCGCTGCCCGGTGCTGGTGCGCGGCGGCGGCAAGGAGGATCTGCGTGCCGTGTTCGACAAGTCGGCCGCCTTGATGGCACAGGGTGCGCTTGGCATGGTCTATGGCCGCAACATCTACCAGCATGCCAACCCGAGCGCTGTCGTGCGCGGGCTGATGGCAATCATTCACGACGATGCCGATGGCGGCGCAGCCTGGGATCTGTACAACCAGGCATAGGCTGCAGTCTCGGGAGGCGCCAATGGCAAGCTATATCCTCGGTCTCGATGCCGGCAACACCGTCATCAAGGCCATTCTCTTCGACCTGTCGGGCCGCGAACTGGCATTCGCCGCCCGTGACGGCCGCTCGTCCATGCCAAAGCCCGGACATGTCGAACGCGACCTCGACGAACTCTGGCGCAATGCGGTCTCGGTCATTGGTCAATGCATCGCTGAAGCCGGTATCGACGCCGGCGAGATCGTCGCCATCGGCTGCGCCGGCCATGGCAACGGGCTCTACGCGCTCGATCGTGCGGGCGCGCCATTGATCGGCATCCAGTCGCTCGACACACGCGCCGTCGATATCGTTGCCGAGTGGGCAGAGCAGAATGTCGGCGACCGCACCTACGCACACTGCCTGCAGCGGCCGTGGGCGGCGCAGACGCCGACCCTGCTTGCCTGGCTCAAGCGCTTTTCGCCGGCTTTGTTTGCCAGCATCGGAACTGTGTTCCTGTGCAAGGATTTCGTCGTCAACCGCCTGACAGATGCGCGCAGCAGCGATACTTCAGATATGTCGGGCTGCGGCCTGCTGCAGATGCAGGACCGCCGCTACGAGCCGGACCTGCTTGCCGCCTATGGGCTCGGCGATTGCATGGACCTGCTGCCGCCAGTGCTGGAATCGGCCGACATTGCCGGCCATGTCAGCGCGGAGGTGGCGGCCCTGACGGGACTGCGCGCCGGCACGCCGGTCGTTGCCGGGCTGTTCGATGTCGTCGCCAGCGCGGTCGGTTCGGGCGTGACCAGAACCGGTGCCGCCTCGGTCATCGCCGGAACCTGGAGCATCAACCAGGTCATCACCGACAAGCCGATCCGCGACCCTTCGATCTTCATGCTGTCGACTTTCGATCGCCAGCGCTATCTGGCGATCGAATCCAGTGCCACCTCGGCCGCCAATCTCGAATGGATCGTTCGCGAATTCCTCGAACATGGCGGCGAAGCCGGCAAGTCGCCATTCGAATTGTGCAGCGAACTGGTGGCGTCCGTCGATCCCAACAGCGACATCCCGATCTATCATCCCTTCCTTTATGGCTCGCAGCAGAATGGCCATGCGCGCGCCGGCTTCTACGGCATCGCCGGCTGGCACAGCCGAGCCCATCTGCTGCGTGCGCTGTTCGAGGGTGTCGCCTTCGAGCACAAGCGCCATGTCGAGACCTTGCACAAAGCGGGCGCCGATTTCGACCAGGTGGTGCTGTCCGGCGGCGGCTCGCGCAGCAGCGTCTGGCCGCAGATTTTCGCCGATGTGCTCGGCGTGCCCGTCACCGTGGCGCGCAGCCGCGAAACCGGCGCGCTGGGAGCGGCGATCGCGGCGGGCACCGGCGTCGGCATTTTCGCGGACTACAGTGCCGGTGCAGCCGCCATGACAGCGGCCGCCCGACATTTTGTACCCAACGAGACGGTTGCTCACGCATACGCACGGCGGTATCGACTCTATGGCGAGATCAACCAGGCGATGACCCCGATGTGGGAGCGCATCGCCGGACAGCAGGCGCGCACGTGACCGAAGCTTCACCGTCTCCGTTCGGCAGTTACGACTACGTCATCGTCGGTGCCGGCTCCGCCGGCTGCGTGCTCGCCAACCGGCTCTCGGCCGATCCGCGCAACAAGGTGCTGCTGCTCGAGGCCGGCGGCAGCGACCGCTATCACTGGGTCGATATCCCGATCGGCTACCTCTTCTGCATGGGCAACCCGCGTACCGACTGGATGATGAAGACCGAGCCGGAAGCCAGTCTCAACGGACGCAGCCTCAACTATCCGCGCGGCAAGGTGCTTGGCGGCTGTTCATCGATCAACGGCATGATCTACATGCGCGGCCAGGCTGCCGACTATGATGGCTGGCGCCAGGCCGGCAATGCCGGCTGGGGCTGGGACGACGTGTTGCCCTATTTCCTCAAATCGGAAGATTATCACGGCGGCAAAGGCGCCATGCACGGCAGCGGCGGCGAGTGGCGGGTCGAACGGCAGCGGCTTTCATGGCCGATCCTCGACGCCTTCCGGGACGCGGCCGAGGAACTCGGCATTCCGCGCACCGAAGACTTCAACACCGGCACCAATGAAGGCTCGGGCTATTTCGAGGTCAACCAGAGGAAGGGCGTGCGCTGGAACACATCGAAGGCCTTCCTGCGTGGCATAGCGGGGCGCAAGAACCTGCGCGTAGTGCTCGGCGCGGAGACCGAACGTCTCGAATTCGACGGCCGGCGCGTCACCGGACTGGTTTTCCGCCAAGGCGGCCGCCTGCATCAGGTCCGCGCTGGACAGACGATCCTTGCGGCCGGCGCCATCAACTCGCCCAAGCTGCTCGAACTGTCGGGGGTGGGTCGCCCCGACCTGCTCTCGGGCATCGGCGTGGATGTTCGTCATGCTTTGCCGGGCGTCGGAGAAAACCTGCAGGACCATCTGCAGATCCGCACCGTCTTCAAGGTCGCCAACACTGCCACGCTCAACCAGCGTTACCACAATCTGGTCAGCCGTGCGTCGATGGGGCTGGAATACGCGCTCAAGCGCAGCGGGCCGCTGTCGATGGCGCCAAGCCAGCTCGGCATCTTCGCCAGGAGCGATCCGCGCCTCGCAACGCCCGATCTGGAATATCATGTGCAACCGCTGAGCACCGACCGTCTGGGCGAGCCGCTGCATCGCTTTCCCGCGGTCACCGTCTCGGTCTGCAATCTGCGTCCGGAAAGCCGGGGCAGCGTGCACATGGGTTCGTCCGACGCGCGGGAGACGGCGAAGATCCGGCCGAACTATCTTTCCACCGAGGGAGACCGCAGCGTGGCCGTCGCGTCGTTGCGCCATGTCCGCAGTTTGATGAAGGCTCGGGCGGTGGCGCGCTTTGCGCCGGAAGAGATGCTGCCCGGCACGCAGTATGACGGCGATGAAGAGCTCATCCGCAAGGCCGGCGATATCGGCACGACGATCTTCCACCCCGTCGGCACCTGCAAGATGGGTTCGGATACGATGGCGGTGGTCGACGACGGCCTGCGTGTTCACGGGCTTGCCGGGCTGCGCGTGGTCGATGCCTCGATCATGCCGACAATCGTCTCGGGCAACACCAACTCGCCGGTCGTCATGATCGCGGAGAAGGCAGCCGAGATGATCCTGCAAGAGGCCCGCTGACCGCTATCGGCTTCAAGCCGTGGCGACGCCGCGCGATCGCCGCTTCTCGGCCGCCGCGAGCAGATCGACGAAGGTGCGAACCTTGGCGGGCCGGAACCGGGCCGGCGGAAAGACTGCGTGGATGCCGCCTGACGGCAGGCTCCAGTCGGCAAATACCGGCACCAGCCGCCCCTCGGCGATATCGTCGCTGACGCTGTAGTCCGGAAAGACGCCCAGCCCGATGCCGACGAGCACGCAAGCAAGGGCGGCGGGGCTCTTGTCGCACATGAGGACCGGATTGAGCTCGGTCAGCACCGTTTCGCCATCCCTGGAAAACAGCCATTGGCCGATGCCGCGCAACTGGGTGTTGCCGACCCAGGCCAGCGATCTTGCCTGGCGCGGCGTCAGGTCCGGCGGCAGGCTCGCCGCGAAGCCAGGGCTCGCCACCACGATTTGCCGGATCGTCCCCAGCCGCCGCGCCTGGTTCGAGGAATCGGTGAGCCAGCCGACGCGGATGCCGAGATCGATCTGCTCGTCCACCAGATTGCTGACGGCGTCGTCGAAGATCGCCTCGACGCGCATCTGCGGATAGGTTCTGAGATAGGCCGCCATGACCGGAGCCACCATCTTGGTGCCGTAGTCGAGCGGCGCCGTCAGCCTCAGCGTTCCGCTCGGTTCGACGGCCCCGCGCGAGATTTCGCCATAGGCGGCCTCCGCTTCCCGCAGGATGATCATCGCGCGGTCATAGAAGAGGCGCCCCTCTTCGGTCGGCGTGACACGCCGGGTCGTGCGCTGCAGCAGCGTTGCGCCCAGTTCCTCTTCGAGCTTGCCGATCTGATGGCTGACCACGGCCTTGGCGACGCCAAGCCGGTTGGCTGCGGCCGTGAACGAGCCGGTTTCCATCACCGTGGTGAAGTAGGCGAGCCGATTGAGGTTCAGAAGTTCGGCCAAGCTGCTGCCATTTGTATGATCAGATCATACAGTTTGTATTATTGGGTGCCATTTATCGCAAGACCCCCACCTGCCACATATCAGCCAACGGCATTCGATCAAGCCGGCAGCCGGATCATGGGTAGCAGCGATTATGAACAATTCAGAAGTGACCTATCTTTTCGATCCGCTCTGCGGCTGGTGCTATGGTGCCACCCGGATGCTCGGCCGGTTGTCGGCCGCCGGCGTGCGCGTCGAGCTGCTGCCGACCGGCCTGTTTTCCGGCGCCGGCGCGCGTCCGATGGATGAAGGTTTTGCGGCGCACGCCTGGGCGAACGACCAGCGCATCGAGCGCCTGACCGGACAATCGTTCACGCCGGCCTACCGGCACAATGTCCTCAATGTCCGTGGCACCCTGCTCGACTCACATGCCGCCACACTCGGCATCACTGCCGCTGGCCTGGAGGACCCTAGCCGCCGGTTTGCGGCGCTGAAGACGATCCAGCATGCGCGCTATGTAGAAGGACGCGATGTCGTGACGATCGGCGGTGTGGCCGAGGTGCTCGCCGCCGACGGCATGGCGGACGCCGCCGAAATGCTCAAGGCGCCGACCGAAACATTGCTGGCGGCTCACCGCGATCAGGTTGGCCGTGGCCGTGCGCTGTTCCAGCGCCTGCATGCCGATGGCGTGCCTTCGCTCGCGGTCATCCGCAACGACGCGCCCCGGCTCATCGGTTCGAACGCGCTGTTCGGCAGCTTCGACAATCTCGTCGCCCACATCGCGGCGGCGTGACCCCATCCTCCAGACCCCCAAGCATAAGGAAACAGACATGGCAAAAGTCGCTCTCATTGGTGCATCGGGCGCTGTCGGTTCGCGCCTTCTCAGGGAACTCTCCGATGGCGGCCATACCGTCACGGGCATCGCGCGCAACCCGGAAAAGATTGTCGCGCTTCCGGGCGTGACGGCCAGGAAGGGCGATGTCTTCGACACAGAAGGTCTCGCGGACCTGATCCGCGGCCATGACGCTGTGATCAGCTCTGTGCATTTCCTGGACAGCGATACCGATGCGCTGATCGAGGCGGTGCGCGCCTCCGGCGTGAAGCGCTATCTCGTCGTCGGCGGCGCCGGCAGTCTCGAAGTCGCGCCCGGCAAGCGGCTGGTCGATAGCCCCGACTTCCCGGCGATCTACAAGGCAGAAGCGCAGAAGGGCGCCGACTTCCTAGACAGATTGAAGACGGTCGACGACCTCGATTGGACGTTCCTGTCGCCATCCGCGATGTTCGTGCCTGGCGAGCGCACCGGCAAATTCCGCCTCGGCAAGGACACGCTTCTCGCCTCCGACAAGGGCAGCAGCATTTCCTTCGAGGACTACGCGATCGTCATGGTCGACGAGATCGAGAAGCCGGCCCATATCAGGCAGCGCTTCACCGTCGGCTATTGAGCGAACGGGTGGTGGCGGCCGGGTCTCAATCGAGGCCGGCCGACGCCAGCCGCATCAGGGTCCGGTTCAATCTCGGTGCTGCCGCCACCAGCGCCTTGCCGATGGCCGATTGCGGTGCGTCGATGACGGTTCGGGCATCGCCGTTCTCGGCAACCCGGCCGGCGTCGAGAAGGATGACGCGGTGGGCGACCGACCGGATGACGCCGAGATCATGTGAAATGAAGAGATAGGCGATCTTTTCCTGGCGCTGCAGGTCGAGCAAAAGCTCGAGGATCTCCCCGCGCACGGAAACGTCGAGCGCCGACACCGCTTCATCGAGCACGATCAGCGACGGCTTCGTGGCGATGGCGCGGGCAATGGCGACGCGCTGCCGCTGACCGCCTGAAATTTCGTGGATGGCACGCGGGGCGAGGTCCGCCGTCAGCCCGACGCGCTCCAGCAAGGCGGCGATGCGGCGCGGGCGCTCGCTGCGGGAAGCGATGCCATGGATGCGCAAGGGATCGTCGAGCACACGCGCCACCGTGGCGCGCGGGTTGAAGGCGGCAAGCGGGTCCTGGAACACCATTTGCAGGCGCGCGCGGCGGGCACGCAGTGCTGCGCTGCGCAGGGCCAGGAAATCGTCGCCTTCGAACTCGATGCGTCCGTCGTCCGGCTCGATCAATCGCAGCACCACCCGCGCGATCGTCGATTTGCCGCTGCCGGAGGGTCCGGCCAACGCCAGCGTTTCACCCGGCTCGATGTGAAAGGAGACATCGTCGACTGCAGCGATGGTGTCGCCGCCGCGACGGTAGTGCTTGGTGAGGTTGGACACCGCCAGCAGGCTCATGCGTGGAGCCCGGCTCGGTTCAGCAGCGGCTTGGTGTCGAGGCCGATATCGGCATCGAGCAATGCGCGCGTATAGGGCTGGGCCGGGGCGCCGACAATCTGCGCCGTCATGCCAAGCTCGACCAACTGCCCATGGCGGAAAACGGCGATGCGCCCGGCAAGCTCGGCCGCCAGCGCGATGTCATGGCTGATGAACAGCAGCGTCATGCCGTCCTCGGTCACCAGGCGTCGGATCAAGGCGACGATCTCGGCCTGCACGATGGTATCGAGCGCGCTGGTCGCTTCGTCGGCGATCAGCAATTTCGGACCGGCCGCAATGGCGGCGGCGATCGCCACACGCTGCTTCTGGCCGCCGGAAAGCTGGTGCGGGAAGGCGCGCAAGGCCGAGTGAGGATCGGGCAGCCGGACGCGTTCGAGCAGGGTTTTTGCTTGCGTGTATGCCTGCGGCCAGGTGAGGCCGAGATGGGTGCGGGCGACTTCGGCGACTTGTTTGCCGATTGGCATTACGGGGTCGAGGCTGGCGGATGGGTCCTGGAAGACGAAGCCGATATCGCGGCCGCCGCGGGGAGGGTGACTTGATCTGGTGAAGAGCTTTTGCGGTCTATGCTCTACGAGGCCCCCCTCTGTCCTGCCGGACATGTCCGGCAGGACAGAGGGGGGTGCCTTGGCGCCCAACGCCGACGGTAGGAACCAATCGATCTTTCCTTCAGTCTTGGTGCTTGCCGGCAGCAGCCCTGCAATCGCCAGCGCCAGCGTGCTCTTGCCCGAACCGCTTTCGCCGATGATGGCCAAGCGCTCGCCAGCCTCTATGTCGAGGCCGACATCCTTCAGCGCCGCCACCTCGTTGCCGTTGCGGCGGTAGGTCACCGTCAGGTCGCGGATCGAAGCCAGGGTGGTCACGACATGCCTCTCCTGACCGCCGTCGTCTCGACGAGGCCTTCACCGGCGAGATAGACGCCGAGCACGGTCAGCACCAGTGCTATGCCCGGGACGATCGACAAGAAGGGCGCGGTGCGCAGGACAGCGCGGCCCTCGGCAATCATGCCGCCCCAGGTGACCCGGTTGGGATCGCCCAGGCCGAGGAACGACAAGGCCGCCTCGGTGAGGATCGCCGCGGCGACGATCACCGACGACATCGCCAGCACCGGCGGCAAGGCATTGGGCAGCACCTCGCGAAAGGCGATCGCCAGCGGGTGCATGCCGATGACCCTGGCGCCGGCGACATAATCGCGTTCGCGAATGGAGAGGACTTCCGCGCGGGCGACACGGGCTGGTCCGGTCCAGGTGCCGAGCGCGATGGCGATCACGACGATGCCGAGCGACGGTCCGACGACGCTGACGAAGGCCAGTGCCAGCAGGAAACTCGGCACGGTCTGGAAGGCGTCGGTGATGCGCATCAGCACCTCGTCGACGAGGCCGCCGGCAAAGCCGGCCAATGTGCCGACCACTGCCCCGACGACAAGTGCGGCGGCCGCGGCGGCGATCCCGACAGCCAGCGATGTGCGGGCGCCATGAAAAAGCTCGGCCAGCACGTCGCGACCAAGCCGATCGGTGCCAAGCGGGAGCGACCAGTCCTGGAACGGCGGCAGCAGCGCCGGCCCGGCAATCGCTTGCGGATCGCCGGGGAACAGCAGCGACGCCGACAGCGCCATGGCGATCAGCGCCGCCAGGAGGATGGCGCCGGCGACCGCCTCGGGCGTGCGCAGAAAGCGGCGGAGGGCACTCATGCGCCGGCCTCGCTGGCGCCGACGCGCGGGTCGAGGAAGGCATAGGCGATGTCGACGGCAAGGTTGATGACAATGACCAGGACGGCGCTGGTGAGAATAATGCCGAGCAGAAGCGGCGTATCGCGGGAGGCGACTGCCTCCTGCGCCAGCCGGCCGAGGCCGGGCACGGAAAAGACGCTCTCGATGACGACACTGCCGCCGAGCATCTGCGCCGACTGCAGGCCGAGCATGGTGACCAGCGGCAGCAGTGCATTGCGGGCGACGTGGGCGAGCACGATGCGGCGGCGTGATAATCCCTTGGCGCGCGCGGCCAAGACGAAATCCTGCCGCCAGACCTCGGCCATGCCGGCGCGCATCATGCGCAGATAGAGCGCCAGGTAGATGAAGCCGAGGGCCGAAACAGGCAGGATAAGATGGACGGCGATGTCGGCTGCGCGGTCAAGGCCGGTCTTGTCGGAAGCCAGGGTCTCGATGCCGCCGATCGGCAGCCAGCGCAGGTCGACGGCAAAGACGACGATCAGCACCAGTCCGAGCCAGAAACCCGGCACGGCATAGAGCGCCAGCGAGCCGATCGACAGGAGGCGGTCGCGCAAACTCCCGGGCCGCGCGCCGGCATAGATGCCGAGTGCCGAGCCGAGCCCGAAGGAGAGCGCGGTGGCGCTGACCATCAACAGCAGCGTGTTGGGCAGGCGTTCGAGGATCACGTCGCGGATCGGCCTGGAGAAGGTCACCGACTGCCCGAGGTCGAGATGCAACAGCGCCCAGAGATAGTTTGCCAGCCGCGTCAGTTCCGACTGGTCGAGGCCCCAGCGATGGCGCAACAGCTCGATCATGCCGGCGTCGCCGCCGGTCGAGACGATGTAGGCGTCGACGGCGTCGCCGGGGGCGGCCTCGAGCAAAAGGAACGTGCCGATGACGACGATCAGCAGCACGAAGACGCTGCCGACGAGGCGGCGGCGGAGAAGGGTGAGGGCGCGGTTCATGGGGGCGTCGATGGGTTGGCGATACGTTGATTAGGACCGCGCCTAGGCACCCTCCTCTGTCCTGCCGGACATCTCCCCCTCAAGGGGGGAGATCGGCTGTCTCTTTTGGCTTCGCCAATCTCCAACGTTGAAGAATTCGCGGGACAGACAAGCGGCCAATCTCCCCCCTTGAGGGGGAGATGTCCGGTAGGACAGAGGGGGGCCTCGTAGAACTCAAAGCCTACGATGATTTCGCGAATTTTCATCCGCGCAATTCTGTCACGATTCCAGATACGTGTCCGCCCAGTTCGACACCGCCCAGCGCGGGTTGTTGGCGATGTTGCCGACGGTGTCTCGCGCGACGCTGATGAAACTCCATTCGGCGACGTTGATCAGCGGCAGGTCGGCAGCCACCGCCTTCTGGAATTCCTTGTAGAGGTCGGTGCGGGCTGATGCGTCGAGCGTCTCCGATGCCTTGGCGATGAGCGCATCGAGCGCATCGTTCTTGTAGCCGCCCTGGTTGGAGAACGGCACGCCGTTGGGAATGCCGCTCTGCACCAGGATGGTGGTCGAGATCGCCGGATCGCCGCGGAACACCGGCGGACCGACCGCGAGATCGAAGGCGTGGTCGGTGTAGACCGCCTTGATGTGCGCGGCCGAGTCGTTGTTGACCAGCTCAGCGTCGATGCCGATGGCGGCGAGCGCCTGGCGCAGATAGTCGCCGAACTGTTTTGTCTCGTTGAAATAGGGCGCAGGCAGCAGTTTCAGCGTGAAGCGCTTGCCGTCCGGGCCTTTCTTGTAGCCGGCTTCGTCGAGCAGCGCGTTGGCCTTGGCGACGTCGAAGGCATAGGTCGGCACATCGGCGGTGTAGAATTGTGGATCGTTCTTCGGCACCGGGCCGGTGGCTGTCGCGGCATAGCCGAGGAACACCGTCTTGACGACGAAATCCTTGTCGATGGCATGCGCGATCGCCTGGCGCACTTTGACGTCGGCCAGTTCCTTGCGGCGATGGTTGATCTCGACGACGAGTTGATAGGTCAGCCCTTCGTAACCCTTGGTGATCACTTTCAGGCCCGGCACTTTCGAGATGCGGTCGAGGTCGGCCAGCGGCACGGCGGAAAAGGCCGCCAGCTGGATCTCTCCGGCCTCCAGCGCGCTCGCCGCGGACGTGCGATCCGGCAGCACCTGATAGATGATCTCGTCGAGATAGGGCTCGTCCTTGCCCCAGTAGTCGGTGTTTTTGGTCAGCCGGTAATATTGGCCGGCCTTGTACTCGCCGAATTTGAACGGCCCTGTGCCGATGGGCGCGTTGTTGGCCGGGTTGTCCTCGATCTTGCCGACCTCGTAGATGTGCTTCGGCACCACGCTGCTCAGCGCCGGCAGCGCGTTGCGGATCAGCTGGAACGGCGTCGGCTTGGCGAATTTGAACACGGCGGTGAGATCGTCGGGGGTGTCGACGCTGGCCAGGTCCTTGAACACGGTGCGGCCGAGGTTCTGCAGCGGCTTCCAGATTTGCAGCGCCGAGAAGGCGACGTCGGCCGAGGTGAACGGCTTGCCGTCATGCCATTTGACGCCGTCGCGCAGTTTGAACGTCACCGAGAGCCCGTCGGCGGCACCCTCCCAGCTCAGCGCCAGCCTTGGCGCGAGTCCGTCCTTGCCGTCGTAGGAGGCTTCGGCCAGCGTTTCGACGATCTTGCTGGAGATGAAGAAGACGCCGTTGGAAGCGACGATCGCCGGGTTGAGGTTGCGCGGTTCGGAATCGGCGGCAAGCACAAGCCGCCCGCCCTTCTTCGGCGTCTGCGCCCAGCCCGGTGTCGGGATGGCGGTGGAGGCCAGCAGCATTGCCGAGCCGGAAAGCATCGTGCGTCTGGAAATCGTGAAACCTGACATGATCGAACTCCGTCCTCTCCGCGACCCGGTTGGGCGCGCCAATACCCCTCGGACGCCGGCAAGCCCGCCAGCATCCTTGCGGCGGCGATTATGAGCCTTGCCGAGGGTTTCGCCAGAGACGGAATTGGTGCATCCTCGCTTGGCTTTGAAATTTTCGTCCGCTGGACCAGTTTGGAGCATGCGCTTCTATCACGTCAATCTGGTAGGACCAAATTGACGTGATATGCGACGGACAAAGGTATGATGACATCGAACGGTGCTGTTTTCCCTATTTCTGGCTGGACCAGAGCGGGCAAGATGGTGCAGATTTGAGTCATGGCCAGGGGATCGCGAGCGGAACGGCCGGCGGTCCCAGGCAATTCAGGGAGAGAGAGATGAACATTGCTCCGGGCAAGAATGCCGTCGGCAATATCCCGTTCGACCAGGCAAGGGTCGACCGGCTGATGGAGGAGGCCGGCATCGATGTGCTGCTCGCCACCTCCAAGCACAACACGCAATACCTGCTGGGCGGTTATAAGTTCATCTTCTTCGCCGCCATGGATGCGATCGGCCACAGCCGATACCTGCCGATCGTCGTGTACGAAAAGGGCGGGCCGGACCATGCCGCCTATATCGGTAACCGCATGGAGGGCGGCGAGCACCAGAACAATCCGTTCTGGACGCCGACGCTGCACGCCGCCTGCTGGGGCACGCTCGACGCCGCCAATCTCGCGGTCGAGCACCTGCAGAAGATCGGCAAGGCCGGCGCGCGCATCGGCATCGAGCCTGGCTTCCTGCCGTCGGACGCCTATACGCTGATCCGCAAGGCGTTGCCGGATGCCAGATTGATCGATGCGACCGACATGCTGGAGCGCATGCGCGCCATCAAGACCGATGCGGAGCTGGAGAAGCTGCGCACGGCCTCCGAACTGATCACCGATTCCATGCTGGCGACCATTGCCTGGGCGCGTGAAGGCACGACTAAAAGCGAGATCATCGAGCAGCTGCGGCGCGAGGAAACCAACCGCGGCATCCATTTCGAATATTGCCTGCTGACGCTGGGTGCCAGCCACAACCGCGCCGCTTCACCGCAGGCGTGGAAAAAAGGCGAGGTGCTGTCAATCGATTCCGGCGGCAATTATCACGGCTATATAGGCGACCTCTGCCGGATGGGCATTCTCGGCGAACCGGATGCCGAGCTCGAAGATCTTCTGGCCGAGGTCGAGACGGTGCAGCAGGCGGCCTTCTCAAAAGTCAAAGCGGGCACGCTGGGCGGCGACATGATTTCGCATGCCGAGGGCGTGCTGAAGGCTTCGAAGGTCGCGCCCTACACGGATTTCTTCGCCCATGGCATGGGCCTGATCACGCACGAGGCGCCGTTCCTGATGACCAACCATCCGGTGACCTATGAAGGCACCTATGCGGCCAAACCGCTGGAGAAGAACATGGTGCTGTCGGTGGAGACGACCATGCTTCACCCGACACGGGGCTTCATCAAGCTGGAAGACACGCTGGCGGTGACGGAGAGCGGATACGTGATGTTCGGTGATCGGGGCAGGGGGTGGAACAGGGGTGCGACCGCCTAGCTGGTATTGAGGCTGCTGCCCCTCACCCGGATTGCCATCCGGGAAAAGCAATTCGGGGCAATCCGACCTCTCCCCGAGGGCAGAGGTCGGAGCCGGAACCGAGGAAAGATCACTGCCCCGGCGGAATCAGCCTGAAATCCGGCAGCTCACGCAAAACCAGTTCAGGTCCTGCCGGCGAATAGACGACGAACAGCTGCATCGGCCCGTCGCCGGTGTTGAGCGTCGAATGAAAGCGGCTTTCCGGCACGTAGATGGTGCAGCCGGGGCCGACCTTCTCGACCATCGGATTGCTCTTCTCGTCCTCGACCATCTGTTCGCCATGGCCTGAGATGACGAAGATGATTTCTTCCGCGCCCGGATGGTTGTGGCGCGTGTGGCCCTTGCCGGAAGGCAGGTCGACGACGCCGCCGGAAAAGCGGGTTGCGCCATTCACTTCGGGCGCCACCGTCAGCGCCAATTTTCCCCAGTCGAAGCCGAAGGCGCTGACGTCCTTCGGGTACACGAACACTTTGCTCTTGTCGGTCATCTCACTCATCCCTTCTTTTTCTTGAATGTGGTCTTCTGGCCGCCGAGCGCGACGGCCTTGAAATCGGCCGTCTGCTTGGCGATCGCGGCTTCCGCCGGCAGCCGTTCCATCGAGCTGGCGCCATAGAAGCCGTGCAGGCCCTTGGCCTGGGAGAGAATGTAACGGGCGTCGTCGGGCATCGAAATCGGGCCGCCATGGCAAAGCAGGATGACATCCTTGCGCACCGAGCGCGCGGCATTGGCGATGGCGTCGATCTCCTGAATGCAGTCGTCGAGCGACTTGGCTGACGTGGCGCCGATCGAGCCGCCTGTCGTCACACCCATATGGGCGACGACGATGTCGGCACCGGCTTTTGTCATGGCGCGGGCCTCATCCGGGTTGAAGACATAGGGCGTGGTCAAGAGATCGAGCTTGTGCGCCTCGGCGATCATGTCGACCTCGAGGCCGAAGCCCATGCCGGTCTCCTCGAAGCTCTGCCGCATGCTGCCGTCGAACAGGCCGATGGTGGGAAAATTCTGCACGCCGGAAAAGCCCATCGTCTTCAGCTCTGCCAGCAGCAGCGGCATGATGACGAACGGGTCGGTGCCGTTGACGCCGGCCAGCACCGGCGTGTGTCTGACCACCGGCAGCACCTCATAGGCCATTTCCTTGACGATCTCGTTGGCATTGCCATAGGCGAGCAGGCCGGCGGCCGAGCCGCGCCCGGCCATGCGGTAGCGGCCGGAATTGTAGATGATGATGAGGTCGATGCCACCGGCCTCCTCGGCCTTCGCCGACAGGCCGGTGCCGGCGCCGCCGCCGACGATCGGCACGCCCTTGTCGATCATTCCCCTGAATTTCTTCAAGATGTCCTTGCGCGGTATGGCGGGCATTTTTTGAGGTCTCTCACTGTCTGGCGATGTCGAGGAAGGCCGCTGTTGCTGCCTTTGCGAATTCCGGGTCGTTGATATGCAGCGGCAGGCGCGTCACGCGGCGCTTGCCGTTGGGCTTGATGGTGCGCTCGATGGCATCGAACAGAACGGCGTCGGCTTCCGGGTCGAAGAAGGCGCCGCCTTCGATGTCGAGCGCCGAGACGCCTTTTTCCGGGATGAGAAAATGCACCGGTCCCTTGCAGCGGGCGAGCCTGGTGCCGATCCACTCGCCGATCGCACGGCATTCGTCCGCCGTGGTGCGCATCAGCGTGACATTGGGATTGTGTTCGTAGAACAGCCGGTCGCGATAGTGTTCCGGGATGGTCGAAGGCGCCCAGAAGTTCACCATATCGAGCGCGCCGACGGAGCCGACATAGGGCAGCCCCGTGCGTGCGACGGCGCCGAAACGATCCTCCGTCGCCGGCAGCACGCCGCCGAACAGAAGATCGCAGACTTCGGTCGTGGTGATGTCGACGACGCCGGACAGCAAGCCGCTGTCGGCCAGCTTTTCCATGCTGCGGCCGCCGGTGCCGGTGGCGTGGAAGACCATGCAGTCATATCCGGAACGGAGCTGGTCGGCGATGGCGGTCACGCAAGGCGTGGTGACGCCGAACATGGTGAGGCCGATCGATGGTTTGCCGTCGGGTGGTGGCGCCGGGCTGGCCGCCATGCCTGATATGGCTTGAGCCGCGTTGTGCAACACGACACGGGAGAGCCGGTTCAGTCCGGCCATGTCGGTCACAGAAGGCATCATGATGATGTCGGAGACATCGACGTAGGGAGCGGTGTCGCCGGAGGCGAGCGTCGAGACCATGATCTTGGGCAGGCCGAGCGGCAGGGCGCGCATGCCCGACGTGACGATCGATGTGCCGCCACCGCCGCCAATGCCGATCATGGCCGCGATGTCGTTGCGCGATTGGGCAAAGCGGGCGAAGGCGATGCCCATTGCGGCGACCGCGGCGCCGCGATCATTGCCGCCGAGCACGGTTTCACGGCCGCCGGGATGATGGTCGGCGATTTCCCTCGCGCTGATATCGACGGGGATGGTTGCGTCGCGCGTTCCGACATCGACACGACAAACGAGGGCGCCCGCAGCCGTGATCGCATCGGCCAGGAAGGCGAGTTCCTCGCCCTTGGTGTCCGCGGTCCCCACCACATAAATACGCTTCATTGCACTCTCCCAATCCTGGCAGGCGCGATGCCGCCCCCATCGCTCATTGCCCGGGCCACTCGACGATGCGGACCATTGCAAATTTTTGAGACGCGCGTATCGTATTGGTATGAATGTCTCACGTCAACAATCCGCTGCGAGCGACGAGGCTGAACGGGCAACCGGCCCAGTGCCCGAACGTGGGCCGCGCGCGCGGACCAAACGGCTGATGCTGGAGACGGCAACAAGGCTGATGCAGGCGGGCGTCACGCCCTCAGTCAGCGAGGTCGCCGAGGCGGCCGAGGTTTCCCGCGCCACCGCCTATCGTTACTTCCCGAGCCAGTCGGCACTGGTGCAGGCCGTCGTCGACGAGGGGCTGGGGCCAATCCTCACCTGGCAATCGACCTCCGCCGATGCCGAGCGCCGGGTCGCCGAGCTGTTCGACACGGCCATGCCGCGCATCGAGGCCTTCGAGGCTACGTTCAAGGCAGCACTGAAGCTGTCGCTCGATCAATGGGCGCGGCGTCAGGCCGGCACGCTGGGCGGTGAGCCCGCCTTTACGCGTGGCCACCGCATCGACCTGCTGAAGGATGCGATCGCGCCGCTCAAGGGCCGTTTGCCGCCGCGCGACTTCAAGCGGCTGGCACAGGCGCTGTCGCTTATCTTCGGCGTCGAGGTGCTGATCGTGCTCAAGGATATCTGGGGGCTGGACAGCCGCCGGACGATGTCGGTCGCACAGTGGGCGGCCGGGGCGCTGGTGCGTGCGGCAGTGGCGGAATCGGTCGATGAAGGAGGCAGCCTCGATCCGAAGGCAGTCGTGAAATAGAGCCTAACTGGTTCGACCAGATTGGCATGCACACTACTGATCTTAGCGGTTGGGTGGGGTATTGGACAATACCCGATCATATCACTGAGTAGGAAAATCTTGGTAAAACAGGCAGATAAAGCGGTAATCCGATGGAAATGGCCACGTCAAGCTGCCAAGAAAGGGCTTGACGCGCATGCAAAATTGGTAATACCAGATTGGATCAGAAAAGCGGATCGAAAGTGAGGGCTGCGATCCATTTTCCGGCGGGGCGAGGAGGCTCGAAACCGGAAAGGTGCGATCACGGGAGGAACTACCAGGGCCGGCCACGTTGCCGGCTCGCACGATAAGGTAGAACGCGCACAAGGGAGGAAATCATTATGCGCAAGTTAGTGACCAGCGTACTTGCTGGTATCGGCTTAACGCTTGCCTGCGGAACGTCCGTTTACGCGCAGGAAAAGTCACTCACCATCTTCTGGGCTGAATGGGATCCCGCAAATTATCTGCAGGAGCTCGGCAACGAGTACGAGAAGCAAACCGGCGTCAAGATCACGGTGGAAACCACCCCTTGGGCCGATTTCCAGACCAAGGCCTTTACCGAGTTCAACGCCAAGGGCAGCGCCTATGACCTGGTCGTCGGCGACTCGCAATGGCTTGGTGCCGCCTCCGAGGGCGGTCACTATGTCGACCTCACCGACTTCGTCAAAGAGAACAAGGTTCTCGACAAGATGGCTCCGGCGACGGTCAAGTTCTACTCCGAATATCCCGGCAACAGCGGCAAATACTGGTCGATCCCGGCCGAGGGCGACGCCGTGGGCTGGGCCTACCGCAAGGACTGGTTCGAGGATCCGAAGGAAATGGAAGCGTTCAAGGCCAAGTATGGCTACGACCTTGCCGTTCCGAAGACCTTCAAGGAAATGACCGACATCGCGGAGTTCTTCAACAGGCCCGACCAGAACCGCTACGGCATCGCCATCTACACACAGAACCAGTATGACGGCCTGGCGATGGGCTTCGAGAACGCGCTGTTCTCGTATGGCGGTGAGCTCGGCGACTTCGGCACCTACAAGGTCGACGGCATCATCAACTCGGACAAGGCGGTAGCCGCGGCGGAAAACTACCGCAAGCTGTTCGGCTTCACGCCTCCGGGCTGGACCAACGCCTTTTTCGTCGAGAACAACCAAGCCATCACCGAAGGCCTGGCGGCGATGAGCATGAACTACTTCGCCTTCTTCCCCTCGTTGATCAACGAGGCGTCGAACCCGAACGCCAAGAACACCGGCTTCTTCGCCAACCCGGCAGGTCCAGGTGGCGAGCAGTTCGCCGCGCTCGGCGGCCAGGGCATTTCCGTCGTCTCCTATTCCAACAACAAGGAAGAGGCGATGAAATTCCTGAAGTGGTTCATCCAGGACGATACGCAGAAGAAGTGGGCGGCCCTCGGCGGCTACACCTGCAACAAGGCCGTGCTGGAATCGGCCGAGTTCCAGAACGCCACGCCCTACAACAAGGCCTTCTACGACACGATGTTCAAGGTCAAGGACTTCTGGGCGGTGCCGGAGTACGCGGAACTGCTGCAGCAGCTCAACCAGCGTGTCTATCCGTACATCGTAAACGGCGATGGTACGGCCAAGGAAATGCTGGATGCGCTGGCGAAGGATTGGGACGCCACGTTCAAGAAATACGGCCGCGGCCAATAACCGACATGTAGTGCGGAGGAGGCCCGTGCCTCCTCCGTTTTCTTTTTCAGGAATGGGAGCAGGTCTTGGCGACCACAATGATCACACCGCTGAATACCTCCTCCAGAGCCGCCTCTCGCGGCCTCAGCGACATTTCGATACGCAACCTCTTCATCATTCCGACGATCGTGTTCCTGATCGTCTTCAACATCTTTCCGCTGATCTATTCGCTCGGCTATTCCTTCACTGACTTCCGCGCATCGACCAATGCGCCGGCCAATTTCGTCGGACTGAAGAACTATCGCGAGCTCCTCAGCGACCCTTATATCTGGAACAATTTCGCGGTGACCGCGAAATACGTCATCGTCTCGGTCGTCGGTCAGGTTGTCGTCGGCTTTGGAACGGCAATGCTGCTCAATCGCACCATTCCGCTCAAGGGCCTGATCACGACATTGCTGCTCTTGCCGATGATGCTCTCGATGGCGGTGGTCGGCCTGTTCTGGAAGCTGCTCTACGATCCGTCCTGGGGTGTCATCAACTACGTGCTCGACCTCGGCAAATTCCAATGGCTCGGCGACCCGAAGATGGCGCTCTACGCGGTCGCGTTCACGGACATCTGGATGTGGTCACCCTTCGTCATGCTGTTATCGCTCGCCGGGCTTTCGGCGGTGCCGAAGCATCTTTACGAAGCTGCCGCGATCGACCGCGCCGGGCCGTTCTATACCTTCTTCCGCATCACGCTGCCGCTGGTCGCGCCGATCCTGATGATCGCGGTCATCTTCCGCACCATGGAAGCCTTCAAGACTTTCGATCTTGCCTATGTGCTGTCGACGCAGCCGAGCACGGAGGTGATTTCCATCCGTCTCTACAAGATGGCTTTCCAGGAATGGCAGACGGGGCGCTCCTGCGCGCTTGCCTATATCGTGCTGATCATGGTGCTGGCGATCACCAACATCTATGTGAAATACCTCAACAAAGTTAAGGAGCGCTGAGATGGCGGCCGTCCAGACTTCGGGTGAACGGGCGCTCAACAAGGTCGCTATTGTCGCCGTCCTCTTGGTGACGATCATCTTCCTGGCGCCGATCTACTGGATCGTGGCGACCTCGTTCAAGCCACGCAACCTGGCCACGACGATCCCGCCGACGGTGATGTTCGAGCCGACCATCTCGCCTTTCGTCAAACTTTTCACAAAGCGCTCACAGTTGCGCAGCCCGCCGTCGGCCGAAGAATATGCCGCCGCCCCGTGGTGGGAGCGCGTCGTGTTCGACGGCGGCGAGAAGATCGTGCGCGACGGCAAGGGCCAGGTGCAATGGTCGGGATATCCGAGCCGCTTCCTGAATTCGCTCATCATCGCCATCACCTCGACGGTGTTGGCGGTCGGCATGGGGACATTCACCGCCTATGGCTTCTCGCGCTTCAAGGTGAAAGGGGAGGCGGATCTGCTCTTCTTCATCCTGTCGACGCGCATGTTGCCGGCGGTGGTGGTCGCCATTCCGATGTTCCTGATGTACCGGGCAGTCGGGCTCAACGACACGCATCTGGGCCTGATCATTCTCTACACCGCCTTCAACCTGTCCTTCTCCGTGTGGCTGATGAAGGGTTTCATGGACGAAATCCCGAAGGAGTATGAGGAGGCCGCGCTTGTCGACGGCTACACGCGCATGGAGGCGTTCTTCAAGATCGTGCTGCCGGAGGCCGCCACGGGCATCGCCGCCACCGCCGTGTTCTGTTTCATCACCGCATGGAACGAATACGCCTTTGCGCTGATCATGACCAACCGCCGCGCCCAGACCGCGCCTCCCTTCATCCCGAGCCAGGTCGGTTCGGGCCTGCCGGACTGGACGGTGATCGCCTCCGGAACCTTCCTGTTCCTGCTGCCGGTCGCCATCTTCACCTTCCTGCTTCGCAATCATCTGCTGCGCGGCATGTCCTTCGGAGCGATCCGCAAATGAGTTTTCGCGCCATCAACCAGAAATACCTTGAGCCTGGGTCGCAGATATTGATGGTGCTCGGCATCGTCGCGCTCTGCCAGCCCTGGAACATGCTGCTGCACAGCTATGGCCTGACCATCATCCTGATCGGGCTCGTCGGCTTCAACGTAACCTCCAAGATCGCGCCCGAGGAGAAGGCCGGCACCGGCCAGGTGCGCAATCCGGGAGCACAGCATTGACCCAGATCGAGCTTCGCGGCGTCCAGAAATTCTTCGGCGCCGTCCAGGTCATCAAGGACCTGAACCTCAAGATCGCCGACAACGAGTTCATCGTGCTGCTCGGCCAATCGGGCTGCGGCAAGACGACGACGCTGCGCGCCATCGCCGGGCTGGAAACCATCGACGAGGGCGACATCTTCATCGACGGCAAGCCGGTGCAGCATTTGAAGGCCGCCGACCGCGACATCGCCATGGTGTTCCAGTCGTTCTCGCTCTATCCGCATATGAGCGTCTACGAGAACATCGCCTTCCCCTTGCGCGCCACGCGCAAGAGCAAGACGGAGATCGACAGCGAGGTGCGTTCGGTCGCCAAGACGCTGCAGATCACCGATCTGCTGGACAAGAAGCCGTCGGCGCTCTCGGGTGGCGACATGCAACGCGTCGCCATTGGCCGCGCTCTGGTGCGGCGGCCGAAAGCCATGCTGATGGATGAGCCGATCGGCGCGCTCGACGCCAAGCTGCGCGAGGAGATGCGCGCGGAAATCAAGCGGCTGCACATCAAGCAGGGCTCGACCACCATCTATGTCACGCACGACCAGATCGAGGCCATGAGCCTGGCCGACCGCATCGTCATCATGCACGCAGGCGTCTTGCAGCAGGTCGGCACGCCCGACGAGGTCTATTCGCAGCCGGCAAATCTGTTCGTGGCGCAATTCGTCGGCAGCCCGGTTATGAATGTCACCGATGCGGCGGTGGCCGAGACGGTGTCCTCGGTTTCGGTGACGGTCGGTGGAGCCGCCGCCGGCTTCGAGTTCCCGCGAGCGCTGCTGTCGAAGCTCAACGGCCATGCCGGCGGCCAGTTGGCGCTTGGCATACGGCCGGAAGGCGTGCTCATCCGGCGCGAGGCGACCGAGGGCTTCGTGCCTGTCGACACGCATATCGTCGAGCCGCTCGGCTCCTTCGACATCGTCGATCTCAAGGTCGGAACCGAGTTGCTGCGGGCCCGCACCAAGAGCGGCTTCGTTGCCGGACCCGGTGAAAGGGTCTTCGCCAGGATCGACCCGACCCAGGCGCATTTCTTCGACAAGGCAAGCGGCAAGTCGCTCGAGGTGAGACTCTGATGGCCCATATCCAGCTCAAGAACATCTCGAAGACCTTCGGCAACCACACGGCGCTCACCGGGCTCGATCTCGATATTGCCGATGGCGAGTTCTTCGTGCTGCTGGGCGAGACGGGCGCCGGCAAGACGACGACGCTGCGGCTTATCGCCGGCCTGGAGAAGCCCAGCGAAGGCCAGGTCTTCATCGACGGCGTCGACGTTGCCGACTGGGGTGCGGCCGAGCGTGACGTGGCGCTGGTGCTGCAGCAATATTCGCTCTATCCGCGCTACACGGTGCGCGAAAATCTCGAATTCCCGCTGAAGCCGAAAATTCGCCGGCTGCCCGACGCCGAGATCAAGGACCGTGTCGACCGTGCCGCCCGTACGCTGCGGATCGAGCATCTGCTCGACCGCAAGACGGATCGGCTGTCCGGCGGCGAGATGCAGCGCGTCTCGATCGGCCGCGCCATCGTGCGCAAGCCGCGTGTGTTCCTGATGGACGAGCCGCTGTCTGCGCTCGACGCCAAGCTGCGCGAGGCGCTGCGGACTGAACTGAAGAACCTGCAGATACAGCTCGGCGCCACCTTCCTGTTCGTCACCCACGATCAGATCGAGGCGATGTCGATGGGTGACAAGGTCGGCGTGCTCAACCATGGCCGAATCGTCCAGACCGGCACACCGCATGAGATCTACAACAATCCACGCGACACCTATGTGGCGAGCTTCGTCGGCTCGCCGCCGATGAACCTCATCGACGGCAAGCTCGTGAACGGCCGCGCGGTGATGGCGCCGCTGAATTTCGAACTGCCTTTTTCAGGGGGAGCCAAGGCGGGCGGGGCGACCGACGGTCGCCCGCTCGTCTTCGGCATTCGTCCCGAGGACGTCTATCTCGAGAGCGGCGCGCCGGTCGAGGCGCGTGTCCACGACGTCGAGAACCACGGCGTGGAAAAGATCCTGACGCTGCGCGTCGGAGACGCGACACTGCGTGCAACCGTGCCGGCCAGGACCGACGTCGCCATCGAGCAGGCGGTGCGCTTTGCCTGGAACCCCGACAAGGTGGTGCTGTTCGACAAGGGCAGCGGCGTCAGCTTGCGACACGCCTCGTAGCCGCATCCGAGCCTATTTCTGGAAGTAGGTTTCGTAGGGCGTGTCGTTGATCAGCAGGATCACGCATTCCGTGTCGGAGACGCAGGCGTCGTCATGCATCTCATTGGCTTTCTGGGTCCAGTAGGATCCAGGAGGCAGTTCGACCTTGGTCGCCTCGCCGCCATCCATCTGCCAGTGCGCCCACATCCCCTTTATGACCACCGCACGATAATCCGCGGTGTGCGCATGGACCGGTGCGCGCCAGTTGCCGGGAACCTTCAGCAACGTGCCTGCCGGACCCTTGGCCCGCTCGCCCCGCAATGGGCCAAGGCGATGCGGCTGGTCGGGTACTTCCGCGACATAGGGGATCTTGTCGGCCGGCAGGTAGCTGTCCTCGAGGGCAAAGCCGCGCCCGGGAACCGCAAGCATGACGGCGAGTGCGATGAGCTTCGGATGATTTGGCATTGGTTCTCCTCTTCGGGCCGACTGGACGCCGGCCTCTCGCTGCCTGGTTCTGGCAAGCTGTTGCATGCGGGTGGCCCGGCAATGGCATTGCGTCCGGAAGGCTTGGTAATTCATCCAGACTCGGCGATCCACGGCCACGCTGCGGCTGGTGCCGATGCGATTGATGCCGCGCGCCATGTCGATCATCCTGACCGGCGTTTCGCTGGCGACCGTCTGTGCGGCGCCGGTCGGCGCCTATGTCGGTGACATCTGGGGCTGGCGCACGGCCTTCATGATTGCGACCGTGGTCGCCGCCCTGGCGCTGCTGGTGCAGCTGGCCACCATTTCGAAATTGCCCCGTGGGTGTGGCAAGCTTCCGCACCTTGCTCGACGTGCTGAAGCGTCCGTCGATCCGGGTGGCGCTGCTGGTCGTGCTGCTGGTCGCTTCGGGACACTTTGCCGGCTTCACCTATGTCCGTCCCTTCCTCGAGAAGGTCCCCGTGCTCGACATCGAGACGATCTCGCTGGTGCTGCTGGCCTATGGCATTGGCGGCTTCTTCGGCAATGTCGCCGGCGGCATCCTGGCCGAGCGCAGCCTCAAGGCAGCCGTTGGGCTGGCGCCCTTGCTGATCGCGCCGGCCGCCACCTCGATGCTGGTTTTCGGAGCTTCGCCGACGATCGCCGCTGCCGCCGTTGCGGTCTGGGGCTTTGCTTTCGGCGCGGTTCCGGTCGGGCTGCAGAGCTGGCTGGTGCGGGCAGCACCCGACCAGGCAGAAAGCGCCGGCGGACTGATGGTGGCGACGTTCCAGGTGGCGATCGCGCTCGGCGCCGTCTTCGGCGGCCTGCTGGTCGACCACACCGGCGTCGCCAGTGCCTTCGCCTATTGCGGCGCGGCGACATTGCTGGCGGCCAGCGTGGTGTTCCTGCGGCCCGAAGCAGGCCGAGTAGCCTCGCCGCAATCAGGCTTCCCTGACACCTGCGCGTCGGCCCGAGAACCATCACGGTTTTCGGGCCGACGCCGTTGTGACGGCAGCGACGAACGAACTCAGGCCGACCGCCCATCGAAATCGAAGACCGACAGGATCGAGGGGTCGAGATCGGCCACGCAGTTGATGTTGATGTAGGCGCTGCGTTCACGGCCCTCGCGGACATCCTCCGCAAAGGGATGGATACCGCAGGCCCGGCAGAACCGGTGCGCGATGGCATGATTGCCGAATGTGTAGGTGCCCAAATCGTCGCCCCAGGCCAGGACCCGCAAGGTCTCGTGCGGGATGGCACACAACAGGGCGCTCTTGCGCGAGCAGATCGAGCAATTGCACCTGATGGCGCCGGTCAGTTCGGCCTTGAATTCGAAGGCGACCTTGCCGCAGTGGCAACTGCCTTTGTAGAGCATCGGATTTTCCTCGCATTCGACAGGGGTGCAAAACCGTCTGCGCCGGGTTAAGTCTCGGCAAGCCAGGCACTGGCCGCTATCCCTTAAGACGTTCAAGGCGTCCGGAGTCCGACACCGAAAATGCAATCCGTCCGTGATCATCTGGAAATCATCCTTGCGCGCCTCGCCGCCCGTGCCGGCGAAGAGCGTGTGTTCACGAAGCTCTATGCCGAAGCCGCGAGGGCCGCGGCCGATGCCAGCGATGCGCGCAGCCAAGCCGGCGTGACGCTCGGGCCGCTCGACGGCACCATCGTCTCGATCAAGGATTTGTTCGATGTCGCCGGCGAGCCAACCACGGCCGGCTCGCTGATGCTCAAGACCGCAGCACCTCCGCTGCGCGATGCCGTGATCGTCAGCCGGCTGCGGCAGGCCGGCGCGGTCATCGTCGGCAAGACCAACATGACCGAATTCGCCTTCACCGCGATCGGTGACAACCAGCACTATGGCACGCCCGGCAATGCGATGGATGCCAGCCGTATCCCGGGAGGTTCGTCTTCGGGCGCCGGCGTTTCGGTCGGCGAAGGCACCTGCGACATCGCCATTGGCTCGGATACGGGCGGTTCGGTGCGCATACCGGCATCGCTGAACGGCGTCGTCGGCTTCAAGCCGACGGCGCGGCGCGTGCCATTGACCGGCGCCTACCCATTGTCGGCAACGCTGGATTCGATTGGACCGCTGGCGCTGAGCGTCACCGCATGCGCGGTCGCCGATGCCGCGATGGCCGGCGAAGAACCGCCGGCATTGCACGTGCCGCTGCCGCTTACCGGGCTTCGCGTCGGCATTCCGCGCGGGCTTCTTTTCGAAGACACTGAAAGTGAGGTCGCCGCGGCGTTCGAACGCAGCCTTCGCGAGATCGAGCAGACAGGAGCGCACCTGGCGGACATATCGATCGACGACTTGCTCGCAGACTTTCGTTCGGCGACCAAGCGGGGCTCGATCGCTGCGATGGAGGGGGCCGAAGTGCATGCCGACTGGCTGGCGACAGGGGCATCCGCGCCGGTCGACCCGCACGTCAGCGGCCCCCTGTCGCGGGCGGCAATGCTGCCGACTCCGGTCTACATCAGGGCGATGCGCCGTCGTGCGGCACTTGCGGCCGCCATGGACGAACGGCTGGCATCGGTCGACGTGCTGGTTCTGCCGACCACACCGGTGACCGCGCCGACCATCGTTTCGATGACCCGGGATGCCGAGCTGCGCGACCGCACCGAAGGCCTGCTGCTGCGCAACACGCAGGTCGCCAACCAGTTCGATCTCTGCGCGATCTCGCTGCCGATGCCGGGCACGGTGCTGCCTGCCGGATTGATGCTGGTGGCGCGCAACGGGCATGACCGGCGCCTGCTGCGGATTGCCGCTGAAGTGGAGCGGCTGCTGGCGGTTGATCAGCACTGAACCGGAAATTGCGGATCAGCGCGACGAACAGTGCTTGCGTTCGCTGTCCTTGGCGGTGCGTACGATGCTGGTCGCGACCAGCCAGGGCAGATCGTACTCCTTGCCGGTGATCGTCTGGGTGCGGTGCTCGATCGAGCCTCTGACGACGATCTTTCCGGCATAGAGCGCGTCGGAAAGATCCGTTATCGCCTTGTCGGCCCGCGGCAAGCCGCTGGTGTCGATCGACATGCCCTTGATGATCGTTCCGGTGGCAAGATCGAGCACGCTGTTCGACGGGCACGGCGCCTTGAAGCAGCGCAGCCCGTTGTCGCAATAGACATAGCTGCTTTCGGCCGCGAATGACGGAATGGCGCAGAGCGAACAGGCGGCGACAATGAGGGATGTGAGGCGAGGACTGAACATGGGTCTCAACGTCACGAAGAATTGGGGCGAAACCGCGATGTGCTACACGCTCGCCGGGAACCGCTGCCGGTAGTGATCGACCACTTCCGGATTGCGCAGATTGACCGGCAGTTTGCCCGCCAGCACGAGCAAGGCTTCGCCCGCCGCGCCGACGCCCATGCGCATCATCGATTCCTCGGTGATCCCCGCCATGTGCGGCGTGACGATAACATTGTCGAAGCCGAAATAGGGATGGTTCGACGGCAGCGGCTGCGTCGCAAACACGTCGAGCGCGGCGCCGCCGATGCGCCGTTTCTGCAAGGCCTCGATCAGCGCGTCGTCGTCGACGACCGGTCCGCGCGACACGTTGATTAGCAACGCCTGCGGCTTCATGCGGGCGATCCGCTCACGGTTGATCAGGCCGCGCGTTTCCGGCGTCAGCGGGCAGCACAGAACGATGATGTCGCTCTGCTCGACGAGAGCGTCGATCGACAGGAAGCCGACCTTGTCCGGCGCTGGCTGCATGCTGCGCGTCGTTGCCAACACCTTCAGGTCGAAGCCGTGCGCGGCGATATGGCCGACCGCCTGGCCGACGGCGCCGAGGCCGACAATGCCGATCGTCTTGCCGGCAAGCTCGCTGTTGGCGTTGGCGTGCTCGCGGCCGGCAAGCCAGCCTTTGGCGCGCAGGTCGCGGTCGACGACGCGGAAGTTGCGCAGCAAGGCGAGGGCCACGAACATGACGTGTTCGGCCACCGATCGGGCATTGACCGCCGGCACATTCGCCACCAGCACGCCGGCGGCCGTCGCTGCTTCCATCGGGATCATGTCGAGCCCGGCGCCATGACGGATTGCCGCCCGCAGCAGCTTTGCGCCGTCGAAAAGCTGTGGGGGCAGCGGCGCGCGCACGATGACGATGTCGGCATTCCTGGCCTCGGCGATCAGCGTGACTGGATCGATGGCGGAGGCGACGACGAGCTCTCCGGCGCCGGAGAGCATAGCCGAGGCGCGCGGATGCAGAGGGTGCGTCGTGAGGATATGAGCCATGTCGGTCAGGCTTTTTCGAGCGCCGGGCTTTGCGGCTCCTCGCCATGGCCCTCGATCAGCCCCTTCCAGTAGCTCTCAGCGCCCTGCAGATGGGCGCTCATCAGCGCCTGGGCGAGATTGCCGTCGCGGCGCAGCAGCGCCTCATAGATCTGGATATGCTCGGCATGCGAGCGCACGTTGCGCTCGGGGTCGTTGAAATAGATCGGCAGGCGCTGCTCGCCCATCATGTAGTAGACGCTGCAGACATTGTGGAAGACGCTGTTCTTGGTGGCGCGCACAATTTCGAGGTGGAATTCGCGGTCTTCCCTGGCAAGCCCTTCGCCGGCGGCGATGCGCTCTTCCGAAGCCTTCAGGATTTCGCGCAGCCGCTCGAAATTCTCCTCGGTGGCACGCGAACAGGCAAGTTCGGCCGCCTTGATCTCATGGATCTTGCGCAGTTCGACCGTCTCGTAGATCTGGATCGGGTCGAGCGGCAGGCCCGCGCGGGCAAAGAGCGCCATGGCCTCCACACTGGCCTGCTTGGTGTCGATGTAGATGCCGGACTTGGCCCGGCGCTCAACGATGCGCATGGCCTCCAGGATGGCCAGCGCCTCGCGGATCTGACCGCGGCTGACGGCGAAATGCTCCGCCAGTTCGCGCTCCGATGGCGTTCGGCCGCTCTCCTTGTCCGAATGGGAGAACAGGTAGGCAGCGAGTTCCGCGAGAAGGTTCTTTTCTTTCATCGTCAACCGCGTTGCGCGTGCGCCTCCAGGAACCGCTCCGAAATGGTGAATCCCAGACCCGGTTTTTCCGGGATCGCTATCATACCGTCCCTGGCTTCGACAGTCTCTTCGACCAGATCATGGATCATCGGGTTGGCGCCGAGCGAATATTCGACGGTGAAACTCGACGGCGAGGCGGCGCAGACATGCAAGCCTGCGAAAAAACAGGGCGCGCCGGCCCACAAATGCGGTGCAAAGCGCAGATTGAAGGCGCTGGCGATGGTGCCGATCTTCATCGCCTCGCTGATGCCGCCGCAGAAGGCGGGATCGGGCTGGAAGATGTCGGCGGCTTTGAGCACGGCAAGGTCGCGGAAGGCGTAGCGGGTCGCCTCGCTTTCGCCGGTGGCAATCGGAACGGCGCCACTTGCCCGCACTTCGGCCATGCCCGGCTTATCGTCGGCGATGATAGGTTCCTCGAACCACGCCAGGTCAAGGTCGTTGACGAGATGGATGAAGCGCTTGGCTTCAGCCACCGTGTAGGTGCCGTGCGCGTCGACCATCAGTTCGACATCGGGGCCGAGCGCCTGCCGTGCGGCGCGCACGCGGGTGGCGGAAATGTGCGCCGCGCCGTCCATGGCGCCAACCCGCATCTTCAGTGCCTTGAAACCGCCCTTGGCGATATAGGATTTCAACTGCTCGCCGATGGCGTCGGCGGCCGCCCAGCCGCCGGACGCGTAAGCCGGCATGCGATCGAGCTTGCGGCCGCCGAGCAGCCGCCAGACCGGAACGCCAAGCGATTTGCCAAGAATGTCCCACAGCGCGATGTCGACGGCGCTGATCGCGGCGATGCTCATGCCGCGCCGCGCCAGCTGCGGCATGGCGTGGCCGCCGCGTGCGGCGCTGTCGTGGCGCACGCCATTGTAGAGCATCTCCCAGATGATGCCGATGTCGGCCGGATCGCGGCCGACCAGCTGCGGCCCGACCTCATGGTTCAGCATGTGGACGAGTGCACCGTAGCTGCCGGCACTGCCGGCGGCGTTCTTGCCTTCGCCCCAGCCGACCAGACCGTCATCGGTCTCGATGCGCAGGATGGCGGCGTCGAAGGTCGTCACCTGACCGAAGTCGCTGCGGTGCTGCCGAGCGGCTTCGATCGGAACGCGGATCCACCAGGCTTGGACGGACTTGATACGCATATTCTTCCCCAGCCCTGCGCCGGTCAGGGCGGAAGGGCGAATTTCCCTGAGGCAGTCGACTACTTGATCAGCGGCAGCAACGTTTCGGCGTTGATGCGCATCTGGTCGGTGTAGAATTTCTCGGTGAGCACGCTGGAGCCGTGGTCCTGGATGAACTTCAGCTGTTCGGGCGAGATATCGACCGGATTGCGCTCGACCATGTCGGGATAGGGGGCCGCCGGCGTCCGGTCGACGGGCGCGACGAACTCGTTGGTCAGCGCGCCGTCGTAGCCGATCTCGCGCAAGGTTGCGACGATCTTCGGCCAGTCGATCTGGCCGAGACCGGCGGCGAAGCGGTTGTTGTCGGCGACATGGAAGTCGAACAGGCGCTTTCCGGCCTGCCGGATCGCGTCATAGACGTTAAATTCTTCCATATGGAGGTGGTAGGCGTCGAGGCAGACACCGCATTCGGGGCTGACCGCGTCGGCCAAAGCCAGCGCCTGGGCGCCGCGATTGAACAGATAGGTCTCGAAGCGGTTGAGCGGTTCAACAGCGATCTTGACGCCGACCTTCTTGGCGTGGGTGAAGCATTCGCGGGTGGCGTCGACGACCCACTTCCATTCCTCTTCCTCGGTGCCGTCAGGCACGACCTTGCCGACGGTCGCGGGAACCAGCGTGATGATCTCGCCATCGAGTTCGCTGACCATGGTCAGCACGTCCTTGACATACTGAACGGAACGCTCGCGCTGGCCCTGGTTCCTGGCTGCGAGGTTGCGCTCGCCCAGCATCAGGGTCACCGCGCCCCAGCAACGAATGCCATGCTCCTTCAGCAGCGCCCGGGTCTCCCTGGTCTTGTACTGCTCGGGTTCGCCGGAAATCTCGATCGACTCATAGCCGAATTTCTTGATGCGCTTGAGCGTCGTTTCCAAGGGTTCCGCGCGCATCCAGTTGTGCGTCGAAAGATGCATGGTCTGTCCTTCCCAACTCGTCTCTATGGTTCGCCTGCGACATGCATCGCCAAAAAGGCGACACAAAGGTTCCTCCCCAAGGCGTTCCCAGCCTTTTCTCGCAAACTGGTTCGACCAATTGGGCCTGAAGCGAGGTCTACAGCAAATTATCCGGATCGGCAAGAAGCGCCGGGATGCAACTTTCGCTGTGGAGTATTTCCTTGATTATATTGAGATATACATGCCTGCGCCGGGTGGTTTTGGGGTCATGATGGCGCATTGCAAGGCTTGACCAAAATTCCACATTTGGTAATACCAGAATGGTGGTGCGTGCAAGCGCCCGTTGAGAAAAGACCAAAGTGGCTGGCCCTGTTTCCAATCGGCGCTATGCTCGGTCGCGAGAGAAATGAGGGAGGATGCCGATGCCGACGACAATGAAGGGCCCGGGGCTGTTTCTGGCGCAGTTCGCGGGCGACGCCGCGCCGTTCAACTCACTGGCGTCGATCACCAAATGGGCGGCCGGTCTCGGCTACAAGGGCGTGCAGATCCCGACCTGGGACGCGCGGCTGTTCGATCTCAAGAAGGCGGCCTCTTCCAAGGCCTATTGCGACGAGGTGAAAGGCATTTGCGCCGACGCCGGCGTCGAGATCACGGAATTGTCGACGCATCTGCAGGGGCAATTGGTGGCGGTGCATCCTGCCTATGACGCGCAGATGGATGGCTTTGCGCCGCCATCGGTGCACAACAATCCCGCAGCCCGGCAGAAGTGGGCTGTCGAGCAGATGAAGTTCGGCGCTAAAGCATCGCGTAATCTAGGCCTGAATGCTTCAGTGTCGTTTACCGGCTCGCTGGCTTTCCCTTACCTCTATCCGTTCCCGCAGCGGCCGGCTGGACTCATTGAGGAAGCGTTTGGCGAACTCGGCAAACGCTGGAAGCCGATTCTCGACGTGTACGAGGACAACGGCGTCGATGTCGGCTATGAAATTCACCCGTCTGAAGACGTTTTCGACGGCGCCACTTTCGAGATGTTCCTCGACGCGGTCGGCGGCCACAAGCGCTGCAACATCAATTACGATCCGTCGCATTTCCTGCTGCAGCAGCTCGACTATCTCGAATTCATCGACATCTATCACGAGCGCATCAAGGCGTTCCACGTCAAGGACGCCGAGTTCAACCCGACCGGCCGGCAAGGCGTCTATTCCGGCTATCAGAGCTGGACCAACCGCGCCGGGCGCTTCCGTTCGCTGGGCGATGGACAGGTGGATTTCGGCGGCATCTTCTCCAAGCTGACGCAGTACAATTATGATTCCTGGGCGGTGCTGGAGTGGGAGTGCTGCCTGAAGCATCCGGAGGATGGTGCGGCCGAAGGCGCGCCTTTCATCGAGCACCACATCATCCGGGTGACGGAAAAGGCATTCGACGACTTCGCCGCTGGCACCACCGACAAGAAGTTGCTGCGCGCCATGATGGGAATCTAGCCCGATTTTCCCTCCCCTTCGCGGGGAGGGTGGCCCAAAGGCCGGGTGGGTCGGTTCACACCGCGCTCTGCCTCAACGACCCCACCCGATCCGCTGCGCGGATCGACCTCCCCTCAAGGGGGTAAGCAACAGCGAGGAGCAAGATATGGTCGGCGCATCGAAGTCGGAAACGGGAGGCGGCCCGATCCGCTACGGCATGGTCGGCGGCGGGCAAGGCGCCTTCATCGGCGCGGTGCATCGGATCGCGGCGCGGCTGGACAACGAGTTCGTGCTGGTTGCCGGCGCTTTGTCAGCCGACCCGGCCCGTGCCAAGGCCTCGGCGGCCGAACTGGGGCTCGACCCCTCACGCAGCTACGCATCCTATGCCGAGATGGCCAAGGCCGAGGCGAAGCGCCCCGACGGCATCGAGGCGGTGGCCATCGTCACGCCCAACAATGTGCATGTGCCAGCGGCAAAAGCTTTCCTCGAGGCCGGCATCCACGTCATCTGCGACAAGCCGCTGGCGACGACGCTGGCCGAGGCGAAAAAGCTTGCGGCGATAGTCGAGAAGACCGGCAAGGTGTTCGTGCTGACGCACAACTACACCGCCTATCCGATGGTGCGGCAAGCACGCGAAATGGTCGCCAAGGGCGTGCTCGGCGACATCCGCATCGTGCAGTCCGAATATCCGCAGGACTGGCTGACCGAGGATTTGGCGGCGACAGGCCAGAAGCAGGCGGCGTGGCGCTCCGACCCCAAGCAGGCAGGCGCCGGCGGTGCGCTGGGCGATATCGGCACGCATGCCTACAACCTCGCCCGCTTCGTCTCGGGGCTGGAACTGGACTCCCTGTCGGCCGATCTCGACGCCTTCGTGCCGGGACGGCTACTGGATGACAACGTCAACGTCATGCTGCGCTTCAAGCCTACCGGCAAGACGCACCCGGCCAAGGGCATGATCTGGGCAAGCCAGGTGGCGCCCGGCCATGAGAACGGGCTGAAGCTGCGCATCTATGGCTCGAAGGGTGGGCTGGAATGGGTGCAGGCCGACCCGAACTATCTCTGGTACACGCCATTCGGCCAGCCAAAGCAATTGATTACCCGCAATGGCGCCGGCGCGCTGCCGGTGGCGGGCCGTGTCAGCCGCGTCCCGTCGGGCCATCCGGAAGGCTATCTCGAAGGTTTCGCCAACATCTACCAGGAGGCCGCACGCGCCATCCGGGCGGCACGCCGCAAGGGCGGCAAGCCGGCAAAGGATGTCGTCTTCCCGACCATACAGGACGGCGTCGAGGGCATGGCCTTCATCGAGGCTTGCGTGAAGTCGTCGAAGAAAAACGGGGCGTGGACGAAGCTTTAGTGGCGCGGCGGGTAACGAAGACCCCCTCACCCGGATTGCCAGCCGAATTGCGAAGGGCAATTCGGGGCAATCCGACCTCTCTCCGAGGGGAGAGGAGGAGGAGATGGCGCGACGCCAAGTCTCTTCTCCCCAGCGGGGAGAAGGTGGCCGCGAAGCGGCCGGATGAGGGGGCATGGCGCGAAGCGGCGGAACAGCCAGTGCGCCGTCAAAGGGAGGGGGCTTCGATGAAAATCGGCATGTGCATGTTCTTGTGGACGACGGCGGTGTCGAAGAAACACGAGCCGCTGCTGCGCGACATCAAGGCGACCGGTTTCGATGGCGTCGAGATACCGATCTTCGCCGGCACGCCGGACGATTATAGAAAGCTCGGCGATCTGCTCGACCGCATCGGGCTGGAGCGGACTGCGGTTTCGGCCATGGGCGATCCGGCGATGAATTTGATCTCGGCCGACGCGGCAACGCGCAAGGCCGGTGTCGACTACATGAAATGGGCGATCGACTGCGCGCAGGCGCTTGGGGCCAACACGCTGAGCGGCCCTCTGCATTCGACGCTCGGGTCCTTTTCCGGCTCTGGGCCGACGGCCGCGGAGAAGAAGCGCTCCGTCGGCTCGCAGCGCGCCATCGGCGACCATGCCGGCAAGAGGAATGTCACCATCGGGCTCGAGGCGCTGAACCGCTTCGAATGCTATCTCGTCAACACGATGGCGGACCTGTCGGAGCATATCGACGCCATCGACCGGCCGCACATCAAGGCGATGTACGACACCTTCCACGCCAATATCGAGGAGGCCGACCCGATCGGCGCCTACACGAAACACCGCAGGAATGTCGTGCATATCCATATTTCGGAGAATGATCGCGGCGTGCCGGGGCGCGGCAACATTCCGTGGACCGAAACGTTTTCCGCCATCCGCAAGAGCGGCTATGACGATTGGCTGACGATCGAGGCGTTCGGCCGCTCACTCAAGGATTTGGCGGCGGCGACCAAGGTGTGGCGGGATTTCTCAGAGACGCCGGAAGCGGTCTATCGGGAGGGGTATAGGCATATCAAGAGCGGGTGGAAGAAGGCGGCTTAGCGCCCTGGCCCATTTTCTATTTGCGTTCGCGGCGGTTGCCAGGTGGTTCCCCCACTCCGTCTCGGCTTCGCCGAGCCACCTCTCCCCCCCTCCGGAGGGAGAGGAAGGAAGCCTCGGCCTGGGAAGACACTCGGCCTAAGAGGACAGGCGTCGGCTCGGACAGCCTGGCGCTTTCCTCTACCCCGTCGATCGGGGGAGAGGTGTCGAGCGAAGCTCGACGGAGTGGGGGTCGATCCTTTGGCGCTGGTCGAGACGACTTGCGCGTCTGCATCACAAGCCTACCCCTGCTCAGCCTGGATCCTGTTGTAGTCGTGGATGGTCCGGCTCAGCCGGCGGCGCAGGAAGTTGGAGATGTTGTCGAAGATGAAGACGACGGCCAGGATCAGCAGCACCATGTAGAAGACGTTGGCCCAGTTGGAGTTGGTGCGCATCGCTTCCCACAGCTTCAGGCCGATGCCGCCGGCGCCGACAGCGCCGATGATGGTGGCGCCGCGGGTGTTGGATTCCCACTGATAGAGCGTCTGGCTGATGAACACCGGCACCACTTCCGGCAGCACGCCGTAGCGCTGCACCAGGAGGCCGTTGGCTCCGGTCGAGGTAATCCCCTCGCGCGGCTTGTCGTCGATGTTCTCCAGCGCCTCGGAATAGGTTTTGCCGAGCGTGCCGACCTCTGTGAAGAAGATCGCCGCACTGCCAGCCAGCGGTCCCGGCCCGAAGGCGCGGGTGAAGAACAGCGCCCAGATCAGCATGTCGATGGAGCGCATGAAATCGAAGAAGCGCTTGAGCACCTGGTTGACCAGCCGGCTGGGCGTGATGTTGCGGGCGGCGAAGAAGGCCAGCGGGAAGGCGACGATGCCGCCCAGCATGGTGCCGAGAAAGGCCATGACGATGGTCTGCAGGAGCTTCGTCCAGACATCGCCATGCTGCCACTGGGCGTTGTTCCAGATGTTGTCGCCGGCCAGCGCCAGATTTGACGTGCCCGGTTTCAGTTCCGGTCCGGAGACGATCAGCGAGGCGACTTCGCTTGCCGACTTGCCGAAGAAAGGCGAACGCGTGTCGAAGACGAAGTTTGCCCAGCCTAGAAACCGCTTGCGTATCCTGACGCGGTCAACGGCGACGCGGGCCTCGCCGGCAAAGCCCATGTCGGCGACGACCTCATCCTCATGCGCGGTGATCCAGCCGGGAACCGGTCCCGAGATCAGCGGCTTGCCGGTGCCGAGTGCGACCGCAACGGTCTCACCGTTGGCAATTATCGTCGCTTGCGTCTTGGTGAAGGTAATCGACTTGGCGGTGCCGTCGATCAGGATCGTCACCGAACCATCGGCATTGGTCTTGACCCAGTCCGGATCCGGGTTCGGGCCGAGCACCGAGAAGCGTGGATATTTGGCAGTGATCTGCGGTTCATCGAGGCGGAAGATCGGCTGCACGTCGTAGCTGATCCATTGGGTCAGGAACAGCGGCAGGCGCTCCCAGTGCGATTCTCGCATGACCTGTGGCAGGTTGAAGAACCACAAGGCGTACAGCAGGTAGAGAAAGATGCCGCCAAGCAGCATCAGCGGCCCGAAGCGCTTGTGGAACGGCCGCTGGAATACCTGCGGGAAGCGCTCTTCGATCGACTGGATCTGATCGGCGGTCATGGTGGCCATGGTTAAGCGCTCATCACGAAAGCCTGCTCGCCGACCAGCTTGCGGCGCAGCCAGGCGGAGAACTGGTCGACGATGAAGATCGTCGTGAACAGGAGCAGCACGAGGGCTATCGTCTTGGCGCCGAAGCCGCGCGAGATCGACAGCTTCAACTCCTCGCCGATACCGCCGCCGCCGACCGCGCCCATGATGGTGGAAATGCGGACATTTATCTCAACACGCAGCAGCGTGTAGGACATGAAGTTGGGCAGCACCTGCGGCAGGCCGGCGAAGCGAACCCGCTCGAACCAGTTGGCGCCGACGGCCCTCAGGCCTTCCTCGGCGCGCATGTCGATGTTCTCGTTGATCTCGTAGAACAGCTTGCCCAGCGCGCCGATCGAGTGCAGGCTGATGGCGATGATGGCGGCGATCGGGCCGATCGAGACGATGGCGGCGAACAGGCCGGCGATGACGATCTCGGGAAAGGCGCGCAGCAGTTCCATGAGGCGCTTGACGATCAGCCGCAGCACCGGATGCGGCGTCAAATTGCGCGCCGCGATGAAGGAGAACGGCACGGCGAAGACGAAGCCGATGAAGGTCGAGACCAGGGCCACGTTGAGCGTGGTCAGCATCAGCTCGAAATATTCGGGGATGTAGAAGCTGCCCCAGACATAGGAGCGGCCAAGCGGAAAATTGAATTCCTGGGTACCGGTGTCATGCGGGGAAGCGATGTCGAACATCGCCCGCCAGACATCGTTCCAATCCTTGGGGACGAGCCAGCTCAGGAAATCCAGCAAATGCGGCAACCGGTCGAAGAAATGCCCGGCATTGGCCTCGTCGGCGAACCACATGGTGCTGCCGAGCGCGACAATGAGCAGGCCGACGCCGATGGCGGTGTAGAGCCGGCGCAGCGACGTCTGGCGACGCCAGGCGTCGGCCATCTGATGAGTGGCGCCGGAAGGGGCTGTCACGGAAAGGGTCATGATCGGACATGCAAGAAGGGCGGCGTTTTCTCGACGCCGCCCTTCCTGATTTCGCCGTTAGCCGCCGATGGCTGCCTTACGGGCTTCGACGATGACGTTGTAGAAGTCCGCCTTAACCGGGACGTAGCCGGTAAAGTCGCCGCCCTCGACGCCTTCGAAGCAAGCCTTGTCCTTCTTCGGCAACTGCGTGAAGAAGTCGGCGAGCTTGGCCGTCATTTCACTGCCGAGCGCGGTGCGCACGACCAGCGGGCCGTTCGGGATCAGGCCCGAGCGCCAGACCTCGACGAAGTCGTTGGGGTCGACGGCGCCCTTTGCGACTTCCTTGTGAAAGGTGCCCGAGGTGTAGCCGTCCTTGAAGTCGCCGATGCCGGAAGAATCGTCCACCGCCACGTCGACCTTGCCGTCACGCACGGCCAGGACGTTGTTCTCGTGACCGCCGTTGAACTGGGTCGATGCGAAGAAGGTTTCGTTCGAAGCGCCGGTATCCTTCGGGATCTGGGTCAGCGGGATCAGGTAGCCGGAGGTAGAATCCGGATCGGCGTAGCCGAGCTTCTTGCCCTTGGCCGACTTGATGTCGGTGATGCCGGAGGATTTCAGCGCCAGGCCGATCGAATAATAGCCTGTGGCGCCGTCGGTCTGCTGGGTGGTGAGGATCGGGGTGACCGCCTTCGGGTCCTTGAGAGCGACGCTGGCGTAGCCGGAAGCGCCGAGTTCGGCGAAGTCGAGCGTGCCGCCGAGCAGGCCCTGGATGACGCCGTCATAGTCGGCGGCGGGGAACAGCGAGATCTTTTCGAAGCCGAATTCGGCCTTCAGATGGTCGGCGAGGCACTGGTAGTTGCGCAGCCGGTCGGTTTCGTTTTCGCCGCCGAGAATGCCGACGCGAAATTCCTTCATGTCGGCGGCATGGGCCATGCTGGTCGCCATGGCGAGCACCGAAACGGCGCCAAAGACCATCTTCCTGAACATTGGATATTTCTCCTGTAGGTTCCGGCCCCGCGCCGGCAGCGTTATCGATTTTGACAGGTGCCCTTGACGTGGGCTGGCGATCCCAACCGCTCTCAATATCCCGGGAATGCGGGCTCGAGCGGTCCGGCGGATGCGGCGATCTTTCGGCTGAAGGCAACGCTGGTCGAGGTGATGGCCTCGGAGATTTCCTGGCCATTGCTGTCGGCGCCGTAGACGAGGCGCACCGCCTCGCGGTTGAGCTCTTCCGGCGGGCCGTCGAAGACGACCTTGCCGGCAGCCATGCCGATGATGCGGTTGCAGTAGGTGCGGGCGGTGTCCAGCGTGTGCAGATTGGTGACGACGGTGATGCCTTCGCGCAAATTGATGTCCTGCAGCGAATCCATCACCACCTTGGCGTTGAGCGGGTCGAGCGAGGCGATCGGCTCGTCGGCGAGGATCACTCTGGGCTGCTGCATCATGGCACGAGCGACGGCGACGCGCTGCTGCTGGCCGCCCGACAAGGTGCCGGCGGGCTGCAGCGCGGTGCGGACGATGTCGAGCCGCTCGAGTGCCGCGACCGCCTCGGCGCATTCGGCGCGGGAGAACATGCCGAACAGGTTGGTGATGGTCGAGCGGTGGTTCAGCTTGCCGAGCAGCACATTGGTCAGCACGTCGAGGCGCGGCACCAGGTTGAACTGCTGGAAGATCATGGCGCAGTCACGCTGCCAGCGCCGCAGCGGCGAACCGCTCAGCTTCGAGACTTCGGCGCCGTCAAAAAAAATCGACCCCTGGCTGGGATCGATGAGACGGTTGATCATGCGAAGGAGGGTTGATTTGCCGGCGCCCGAACGGCCGATAATGCCAACCATCTGACCCTGCGGGATCGCGATGTTGATGTCGCTGACGGCAGTGTTCTTGCCAAATCGTCGGGTGACACCGCGGATTTCGAGCGTGGCGGAATTTGCTGGCATGGGGGCAGGTTCCAGTCCGGGACCATTGATCGTCAGGCTCTCGCCTAACGCAGCCACATGAACCTGCCGTGTCGCGATGATGTCAGTTTTGTTACGCTCCACAGGCCTTAGCTTGTCAGCCTGGCTTACCTGTAAGTTGCGCAAGGACCCACAGCATATAGAGTGGAGCTATCGCCGCCGTGAACAAAACACAGACTAATATCATCAACGTTATTGAAGAGCCAACGTCGGATTGCCTCCAACGCTTCTGCAAGCTTAATCACCAAAATTCCCAACGCGACCAACCCCAGTCCAATGAAAAGAGGTATTACGACAATAAAGGTCACATATGCTCCATGGCTCTGGGTTGGGTGATTATTAGTTCGATGAAAGCACCATTCGCGTCAACCATGCTTCTCCAGAAATGCCTCTGCGGACAGCTCACGGAAGTCCTCAAGGCAAGCGCGCAGCCTTGCATGGTCCCAGTGCCACCAGGCCAGCGCCTGGTAGCGTTCGGCCGTGCGGCGATCGAAGCGCTCGCGGATCGGCTTTGCCGGCACGCCGGCGACGATCGTATAGGGCGCTACATCTTTCGAGACGACAGCGCCGGCGCCGACCGCGGCGCCATCGCCGATGGTGACACCGGGCAGGATGGTCGAGCCGTGACCAAGCCAGGTGTCGTGGCCGATGGTGACCCGCTTGGCGCGGCGCTGGGCGAAGAATTCGCTCTCGTGCTCGGCATCGTCCCAGTAGTCCGAGGCGCGATAGGTGAAGTGATGCAGCGTCGGCCGCCAGGTCGGGTGGTTGGTGGCGTTGATGCGCACGCTGGCCGCGATGTTGGCGAACTTGCCGATCGTCGCGCACCAGACGGCGCAGTCCTGCATCATGTAGGAATAGTCGCCGAGTTCGCTTTCCGAGACCCGGCTGCGGTCGGCGATCTCGGTCCAACGGCCGAGCGTCGAGTTCTGCACCTCCGCCGTCGGATGGATCAACGGCGTCTCGGATAATTTCCTGGTCATGCGGCGATTTTTCCGGGCGCGAAAGCGGTGACGTCGATGATGCGGTCGGCAACCGCCTCGCGCACGTCGTGGTCGTGGAAGATGCCGAGCAGGGCGACATCAGCCGCCTTCTTGGCGGCGATGAGTTCGATCACGACATCGCGGTTCCTGGCATCGAGCGAGGCTGTCGGCTCGTCGAGCAGCAGGATCGGGTGCTCGGTGATGAAGCCGCGTGCGATGTTGACGCGCTGCTGCTCGCCGCCGGAGAAGGTCGCAGGCGGCAAAGCCCAGAGTTTCTCCGGCAGGTTGAGCTGCGCCAGCAAGGCGCGTGCCTTGCCGCGGGCAATCTCGCGATCCTCGCCGCGCTCGACCAGCGGTTCGGCGACGACGTCGAGCGCCGAGACGCGCGGCACGGTGCGCAGGAACTGGCTGACATAGCCGATCGTTTGCCGGCGTATGGCCAGCACGGTGCGCGGGCTGGCGGTGGCGAGGTCGATCAGCCCATCACCATGCGTGACGATGATCTGGCCTTCGTCGACGGCGTAGTTGCCGTAGAGCATCTTCAGGATCGAGCTCTTGCCGGCACCGGAAGGACCGCCGAGCACGGTGCATTCGCCAGCCCTGATCGAGAACGAGACACCGGCGACAACAGGCAGTTTGATGCCGTCGCGCAGGTGCATGGTGAAACTCTTGGCGACATCGGAGACAACGAGGGGGGTTGCCATCAGAAGGGCCTCCAATTGTCGTTCGTTTGCGGGCCAACGCCTCCCTCTGCCTTGCCAGGCATCTCCCCCTCAAGGGGGGAGATCGGCAGCTTTCTCGTTGCGCTTGTTCTGCAACGTTGGAGAGTGGCGAAACCGAGGACGATAGCCAATCTCCCCCCTTGAGGGGGAGATGGCCGGCAGGCCAGAGGGGGGTGCCTTGGCGCCATCGTCAAACCTGCAGAATCGAGGAAACAAGCAATTGCGTGTAAGGCGCGCGCGGGTCGTCGAGCACGCGGTCGGTGAGGCCGCTTTCGACGACGCGGCCGTCCTTCATCACCATCATGCGCTGCGACAAGAGCCGCGCCACGGCAAGGTCGTGGGTGACGACGATGGCCGCCAGACCGAGATCGGTGACCAGACCACGCAGCAGGTCGAGCAGGCGGGCTTGCACCGAGACATCGAGGCCGCCTGTTGGCTCATCCATGAACACCAGGCGCGGCCCGGTGACGAGGTTGCGGGCAATCTGCAGGCGCTGGCGCATGCCGCCGGAAAAGGCGCGGGGCTCGTCGTCGATGCGGTCCTCGTCGATCTCGACGCGCGACAGCCAGTCGACGGCGGTGGCGCGGATCCTGCCGTAGTGACGGTCGCCGACCGCCATCAGCCGCTCACCGACATTGGCGCCCGCCGACACCGTCATGCGCAGGCCGTCGGCGGGGTTCTGATGGACAAAACCCCAGTCGGTGCGCATCAGGAAGCGGCGCTCGGCCTCGCTCATGCGGTAGAGCTCGCGGAACTGGCCGTCGCGCATGCGGTAGCTGGCGGTGCCGGAGCTCGGTAGCAGCCGGGTCGACAGGCAGTTGAGCAGCGTCGTCTTGCCGGAGCCGGATTCGCCGACGACAGCCAGGACTTCGCCCGGCCACAGGTCGAAGGAGACGTTGTCGCAGCCGACGCGCGAACCGTAGAATTTAGAAAGTGCTGCGACACGCAGCAGCGGTTCGTCGGTCATTGCGCCGGCTCCCTTGTTCCCGAGGCAAGATGGCTTTCTGGAGCAAGGTGGCCGCGATGGCCGTCCGCCCGCCGCTTCTCGCAATGGTCCGTGTCGGAGCAGACGAACATGTGACCGCCATGGTCGTCGAGGATGACTTCGTCGAGATAGACGTTCTCGGCCGCGCACAGCGCGCAGGGCTGGTCGAAGGTCTGGACCTCGAACGGATGATCCTCGAAGTCGAGGCTGACCACTTCGGTGAAAGGCGGCACCGCGTAGATTCGCTTTTCGCGGCCGGCGCCAAACAGCTGCAGGGCCGGCGAGCGGTGCATCTTGGGATTGTCGAATTTCGGCGTCGGCGAGGGGTCCATCACATAGCGGCCCTCGACCTTGACCGGATAGGCATAGGTGGTGGCGATGCGGCCGTGCTTGGCGATGTCCTCGTAGAGCTTGACGTGCATGAGGCCATATTCCTCCAGCGCGTGCATTTTGCGCGTTTCGGTCTCGCGCGGTTCGAGGAAGCGCAGCGGCTCGGGGATCGGCACCTGGTAGACCAGCACCTGGGCCGCCGTCAGCGGATGCTCGGGAATGCGGTGACGGGTCTGGATGATGGTGGCGCTGGCAGTGTCGGTCGTCACCGCGACATTGGCGACTTTCTTGAAGAAGGCGCGGATCGACACCGCATTGGTGGTGTCGTCGGCGCCCTGGTCGATGACCTTCAGCACATCGTCCGGGCCGATGATCGAAGCGGTGACCTGGACACCGCCGGTGCCCCAGCCGTAGGGCATCGGCATTTCGCGCGAAGCGAACGGCACCTGGTAGCCGGGAATGGCGATGCCCTTGAGGATCGCCCGGCGGATCATCCTTTTGGTCTGCTCGTCGAGATAGGCGAAGTTGTAGGTGGCGATGTCGGTCATGGCGATCACATCCACATTGTGCTATCGAATTGGCGTCCAGGACGCGGATACAGGGGCGAATTCAGATGAACTCGACCGGATGGATGCATCTCGGAATTCTGTTGGTGGTGTTCGCCGGCGTCGTTCTCTTCTTCCTTCGGCGCATGATTTTGCCCGGCCCCAAAGAAGGCTCTCAAGGTGAGTCCCTGGGCGTCGGCAATGGTGATTACTCCGGGTATGACGGCTATGGCGGTCATTCCCACGATGGTGGCGGCCATGGTGGCGTCGGGCACTAAATTCATTCCGCAGCCTCCGATCCCCTGGCATAGCGCGCCAGCCGCTCATTGAGCGTGCCGGTGTGCAGTTCGAACATGTGGTTGTCTTCGTCGTAGAAATAGATCGAGCGGCCTTCACCCTCGACGCGCGGGCGCGGCGGGCGCATGTCGAGGCCGAGCCTGCCGATGCGCTCGGCATAGCGGTCGAAATCGGCGTCATCGATCTTGAAGGCGATGTGGTTGTAGCTGCGCTCCGGCAAGGGTTCGCCCTCCATGATGGCGACCCAGATGTCACCGATCAGGAAGAATTTTTCGGGCGACAGCGAGAACTGCCTGGCGTCGCTGACATAGACTTCGCGTGCGTCGAATACGCCCTCGAGGATCTCGGTCATCCGCTCGAGATCGCGGACGATGAAGGTCATGTGGGAAAGGCCCTCGATCATTCCGCGGCCTCCCGCTTCTCTTCGACCTTCACGGGGTTTTGGCGGGCGTCATATTCGGCACGCATGCGGCGCACGAGATCGAGTTCGGCCTGGAAATCGACATAGTGCGGCAGCTTCAGATGCTCGACGAAGCCGGTCGCCTGGACATTGTCGGAATGCGAGATGACGAACTCCTCGTCCTGGGCCGCGGCGACGACATCCTCGCCGAGCTCTTTCGCGCGCAGCGCCCGGTCGCAGAGTGCCACGGCCATCGCCTTGCGTTCGCTCTGGCCGAAGACCAGGCCGTAGCCGCGGGTGAATTGCGGCGGCGCCTTGGCCGAGCCTTTGAACTGGTTGACCATCTGGCATTCGGTGACGCGGACAGTGCCGAGCGGCACCGCGAAGGGCAGTTCGGGCACGTCGAGCTCCAGCTCGACTTCGCCGATGCGGATCTCGCCGACGAAGGGGTGGTTGCGGGCATAGCCGCGCTGGGTGGAATAGCCGAGCGCCAGCAGGAATCCTTCATCGCCGCGTGACAGCGCCTGCAGGCGGATGTCGCGCGCCATCGGGAATTCGAGCGGCTCGCGGGTGATGTCGCCGGGGACATGGTCCTGCGGCATGTCGCCATCCGGTTCGATCAAGCCTTCGCGGGCGAGGATCGCCGAGACGCGTGGCATGGCTTGCGCTTCCGTCTCGCGCAGCAAGGGCTCGGCGACATCGGCGCCGGCGGCAAGCTCGGGATCGAGCAGCCGGTGGGTGTAGTCGAAGGTAGGTCCGAGCAACTGCCCGCCGGGCAGATCCTTGTAGGTCGCCGAGACGCGCCGCTCGACCAGCATGTTGGCGGTGTCGATCGGCCTGGAGTAGCCGAAGCGCGGCAGCGTGGTGCGATAGGCGCGCACCAGGAAGATCGCCTCGATCATGTCGCCGCGCGCCTGGACGATGGCGAGCGCGGCCAGTTCACGATCATAGAGCGAGCCTTCGCTCATCACCCGGTCGACGCCGAGCGCCAGCTGCTCGACGATCTGGTCGAGGCGCAGGGCGGGCACCGAACGGTCGCCACGCCGGCGGTCGGCCAGCAGGCTGTGGGCGTTGGCGATTGCCGCTTCGCCGCCTTTTACCGCGACATACATCTTACGCCTCCATCGTCTTGATGCGCGTCGTGCGCGGCAGGCAGGCAATGCCGCCTGATGTGGCGAGGATGATGTCGACGCCGCGCGGAAAGCGCTTGATATTCTGCTTCCACTGCTCGACGAAATGGCGTGGCATCTGCGCCGGCGCGATCGTGGCGCTGGTTTCGATGCCGGGACCTTCGAGCAATAGCGGCGTGCCGGAGACCAGATCGCTGACCTGCAGGATCAGCGTGGTCGAGCGGTCGGGATAATCCTGCGTGCCCTGCGAAAAGCCATCGAGCGCCATCATCTCGGCAGGTGCTGCGATCAAGGCGAAATGCGCATCGGCCGGTGTGTTGGCCAATGGCTCGCCGGTATGGAAACCAAGCCAGGATTTGATTGCGGTGGAAGCCTGCAGAGCCGGGTCGAGCCAGAGCGGCGTGTCGTTGTCGCACAGCGCCAGTGCGATGGCACCGGCGGTAGCCGAGAGCGGCACCGGCGGGCGGGCGAAGGCCGGCAGCGGCTGCACGCTGCCCGGCCGCGCCATTGCGTCCATGACGGCGCGGAACACCGTCTGGGCATTGAACACCGGATCGGCGAAACCGCCTTCGATCGATTGCGCTGCAATGTCCATCAGTCTTCTCCGCGAACCATGGTGAAGAAATCGACCTTCGTTGCCGCCGTCTCGGCGCGGCGTTTTTCGTGCGCCATGGTCAGAGCCGACCGCAGAGGCGCTATCAGTCCGGTCTCGACCTCATTGCGGCGGGCAGGGTCCTGCCATAGGGCGTCGGCGATAGCCGCCAGCTTCGCCTTCTGCTTGTCGCGGCCAAGCGCATAGCAATGGCCGACCTGTCCGGTGGGTAGCCTGACCGTGGCGCGGGTGACGGTCGCCTCGCCGACATTGAAGGGCGCGCCACCGCCGCCGATGCGGCCGCGCAGGGTGACCAGTCCGGTTTCGGGGCCGCGCAGCAGCTCGGCGTCCGAAGGCAGTCCGGCCTCATTCCAGAGCCGGACGATGTCATCGCCGCTGGATTGCGCAAGGGTTGCCATGGCGGCCTTGCGCTCGGCCTGGTCGCGGGCTTCCTGTCCTCGCATCAGAAGCATTCCTCCTTGGCAATTTGTCTATTGATATAGACAACTATACAAATTATACCTATTATCTAACGGGTGTCCATGACGGGTGGATGACAGCGATAGAAGACCGGGCGCTGGAAGGTTGGGGCAATGATGGTCGGGCGGCTAGCAGCGGACAGCATCGAGCGGCGCAGTGGCGTTTCGCTGTGGCGGCAGATTGCCGACAAGATGCTGCATGCGATCGCCATCGGCGATTTCACGGAGAATGCAGCGCTGCCGCCGGAGGTGGCGCTGGCAGAGCGCTATGGCGTCAACCGCCACACGGTGCGCAGCGCCATATCAGCCCTCGTAAGGGAAGGCGTGCTGCGGGCCGAGCAGGGGCGCGGCACCTTCGTGCTGTCGCGCAAGCGGCTGTCCTATCCGATCGGGGCGCGCACACGGTTTTCGACAGGGCTGCAAGCGCAGACGACGGAACGGCACATCGCCTTGCTCGCCTCGTCGGTCGAGCCGGCCAGCCAGCGCGTCGCCGAGGGACTGGGTCTTGCCAAGGGAGCCGATGTGATCCGCCTGGAAACGCGCGGCGAAGCCGATGGACGGCCGGTGTCGCGCGCTGCTGGCTGGTTCGAAGCCCGGCGCTTTGCCGGCATCGATGCCGCGATGGCGCAAACAGGGTCGATCACCGCCTCGCTGGCGCGCTTCGGCATCGACGACTATCTCAGGCAATCGACCGTGCTGTCGGCGCGCCATGCCGATGCGGCGGACCTGGCCGACCTCGACCTGCAGCCGGGCGCCATCGTACTGGTCACGGTCGCCGTCAACGTCACGCCGGACGGCCAACCGATCCAGTTTTCCGAGTCGCGCTTCCCGGCCGAACGGGTGGAGCTGAAGCTGTCGGCGCTGTAGGGAGTGACGGGCTTATACGAGACCGTGATTTATCTGACTCACGCTGATATCAGACCAGCTCGGTCGCGCTCACTTGCGTCTTGGCGATTGAGGACCGCCTTCCCCCACTCCGTCTCGGCTTCGCCGAGACGGAGTGGGGGTCGACCTGGCTCGGGCGTCGTCAATTCGGGCCGGGTTCGCCGCCTGCCATGTTATAACCCCACCTCGATCACAGCCTTGATCAGGCCGGATTTCTCATGCGCCCAACGAGCCAGATCGCGCGGCGTGGCGGCGAGTGTGGTGCGGTGTGTGACGAGCTTGGCCAGTGGTACGGCCCCGTTGCGGATCGAGGCGGCGACATGATCGAAGTCGGCGCGCAGCGCGTTGCGGCTGCCGATCAGCGTCATCTCTCGCTTGTGGAATTCCGGGTCGGAAAAGCTGATATCGTCCTTGACCACGGAGACCAGCACCAGCGTTCCGCCATGCGCGACATGGGCGAAGGCCGACTGCACCGACTGGGTGTTGCCGGTGGCGTCGAAGACGACATCGAAGCCTTCGCCTGATGTCGCTTCCCTGACCAGATCGGGCACCGCGCCGCGCGAGCCGTCTAGCGTCTGGAAACCAAGCTCGTTTGCAGCGAAGGCGAGCCTTTCACTGCTCATGTCGAGCAGCGTCACGTCGAGCCCGGCGATGCGGGCGAAGATGGCGGTGCCGAGCCCGATCGGGCCGGCGCCGATGACCAGCGTGCGGGCGCCGGGGTCGGCGCGGGCGCGCCACACGGCATGCGCGCCGATGGCCAGGAACTCGACGGCGGCGGCGTCGGCCAGCGACAGGCCGTTGGCCGGATAGAGATTTTGCGCCGGCACCAGGATGCGTTCGCACATGGCGCCGTCGCGATGCACGCCAAGCACCTCGATCCTGACACAGCAATTGGGCTTGCCGTGCCGGCAGGCGATGCACTTGCCGCAGGAAAGATAGGGGTTGACGACGACGGGCTCACCAATGGCCAGTTCGACGCCTTCGCCGGTCTCCATCACGGTACCCGAGACCTCATGACCCATGATGCGGGGATAGGCGAGGAACGGGTGCTTGCCCTCGAAAATGTGGTAGTCGGTGCCGCAGATGCCGACATGGCTGACCGCCACCAGCGCCCAGCCGGGAGGCGGTGCCTCGGGTGCGGGCCGGTCTTCAAGGACAAGATCGCCGGGCGAACGGCAGAGGACGGCTTTCATGCGCTAATCCAGTCATGAAATCGCTGGCCCGTTGGTGTGGCGGACCGGCGGTTGATTGCGGGGTCGCTACTTGCCGCGGCGGCGCAGGCCGTCGAAGTAGACGATGATGATGATCAGCGCGCCGGTGATGATGCGCTGCCAGAACGAGTTGACGTTGAGCAGGTTGGCGCCGTTGTTGATGGTGGCCAGGATGAAGGCGCCGAGCAGCGGCCCATGCACCGAGCCGACGGCGCCGAACAGCGAGGTGCCGCCGATGACCGACGACGCGATCGCCTGCAGTTCCCAGCCCTCGGCCTGCGTCGGGTTGCCGATGCCGATGCGGGCGGCCAGCAGCACCCCGACGAAGGCGGCGCACAGGCCCGACAGCGTGTAGGCCATGTAGATGGTGCGCTGGACATTGACGCCGGACAGGCGCGAGGCCTCGGCGTTGGAGCCGACCGAAAACAGGTATCTGCCCCAGCGGCTGTGGTGCAGGAAGATATAGGCCGGAATGCCGACCAGGATCACCATCCAGAACAGGTTGGGGATGCCGATGAAGGAATTGCGCGAGAAGGCGGTGAAGGTGTCGCTGTTGATGTTGATCGAATTGCCGTTGGTCATCAAAAGGCCGATGCCGCGCAGCGAGGTCAACGTCGCCAGCGTGATGATGAAGGGCGGCAGGCCCATCTTGACGATACCGAAGCCGTGGAACATGCCGATGGCGACACCGACCAGCAGCGTCACCAGAATGGCGAGCCAGATGGGGAAGCCGGCATTGATCATCATGGCCACGACCACGGTGGCGAAGCCGACCACGGCGCCGACCGACAGATCGATGCCGCCGGTGATGATGACGAAGGTCTGGCCGACCGCCATGATGGCGATCATCGAGCCCTGGCGCAGGAGATTGGCTATGTTGTTGGCCGAGGCGAAGCTCGTCGTCGTCACGGAGAGGAGGATCCAGAGCAGAACCAGCAGCGCCAATAGCGTCAGCCCGAACAGGACATTATAGTTGCGCTTCGGTTTTTCGACGGCGATCGCCTCGGTGCTCATATCTGTCCTCCCAGCTTTTCTTGTTTCTCGGCGAGCGCCTGAGTGAGAATATCCTCGTGGCTGGCGGCGTGAAAACCGTGCGTCGCCACCAGTTTGCCGCGCCGGAACACATGCAGCGTATCGGCGAGTTCATAGACTTCCGGCAGATAGGACGAGATCAGGATGATGCCGGCGCCCTTTGACAAAAGCGCGCCGAACAGGCGGTAGATCTCGGCCTTGGTGCCGACATCGACGCCGACGGTCGGTTCGTCGAAGATGAACAGCTTGGCGCCGTGCGCCAGCCATTTGCCGATGACGATCTTCTGCTGGTTGCCGCCCGACAGGCTGGATGCCAGCGCGCCACGTGTCGGTGTCTTGATGCGCAGATCGGCGATCTGGCGATCGGCCTGCGTCTTCTCCTGCGTGCTCGAAATCAGCAGATTGTTCGAGATGCGCTTGTAGATCGGCAGGTTGAGGTTGAAGCCGACCGGCAGGTTGAGGCAGAGGCCCTGGTCGCGGCGGCTCTCCGGCGCCAGCGCCATGCCGAGCTTGATCGCGTCATGTTCGGAATTGACCTGTACCTCCTTGCCTTCCCAGAGGATCTGGCCGGCGGATTTGCGGTGGCGGCCGTAGAGCGTGGTGACGAACTCGCTGCGTCCGGCGCCGATCAGCCCATAGAGTCCGACGATCTCGCCGGCGCGGACCGTCATCGAGACATTTTCGAAGCCCTTGCCGGACAGGTTTTTCGCCTCGATGATGGCGGCGCCCGGCGTGAAATGCTCCTTGTGATAGACCTGCTCGATCGAGCGGTTGATCATCATCTTGACCAGTTCGGCATCGTTGGTCTCTGCGATATTGCGGGTGCCGACCAGCGTGCCGTCGCGCAGCACGGATACCCGGTCGGCGAGTTCGAACACTTCCTCCATGCGGTGGCTGATGTAGATGATCGTCACGCCTTCGCCCTTCAGACGGCGGATCAGCGTGAAGAGCTGGTCGGCTTCCTTGCGGGTGAGGTAGGCGGTCGGCTCGTCGAAGATCAGGAATTTGGTGCCGCGCACGGTGGCGCGGGCGGCGGCTATCAGCTGCTGCTGGCCGATGGTCAGGTCGCCGAGCGTGACATGCGCCGGCAGGTCGAAGCCGAGGTCGTCGATGATCGTCTGCGCCTGCCTGACCATGGCGCGCTGCTGCAGGATGCCGAAGCGCGAATTCTCCTCGCCGAGGAACATGTTGGCGGCGACCGTCAGGTGACGGCACAGCACGACTTCCTGGTGCACGGCATTGATGCCGAGCGCCATCGCCTCGTGCGGCGTCGCCAGGGCGGCCGGCTGGCCCTCCCAGACAATCTCTCCGGAGGTGCGCGGCATGACGCCGGTCAGAAGCTTGATGAGCGTGGATTTGCCGGCGCCGTTTTCGCCGACGATGGCGTGGATCTCACCGGACTTGAAGGCGAGGTCGACCGGTTTCAGCGCGTGGGTGCCGGGATAGCGCTTCTCCAGCCCACGCAATTCGAGGATAGTCCGCCCCTGTTCCAGAACGGGTGCGGGATGCAGTTCCTGCGCCGTCGAAATCATGACAATCCTCCCAGATTGGCCTCCCGGATTGGCTTCCCAGGCTGGCCTCACGATTGGCACGCGGCGAGGCAGGGATATGCCTCGAAAACAGCCTGGCTCAGGCGTGCGGATTGCCAAGCCGTTTGTGCGGCAGTTTGTGTCTCCGGGGCGAGGTGCCCCGGAGACGATTGCGGATGCGACGGCTCAGAGCTTCGGATTGAGCAGCGCGTCGATCTTGGGGTCTTTCATGTTGTCCTTGGTCACCAGGTTGGCGCCGGTGTCGACATTGGCTTCGACCTTCTCGCCCTTGGAGGCGGCGAGCGCGGTCTTGATGCCGTCATAGCCCATCCGGTACGGATCCTGGACGACGAGGGCGGAAATGACGCCGTCGTTGAGGAACTTGATCAGCTTCTCGTCGCTGTCGAAACCGACCAGCGCCAGCTTGCCGCCAAGGTTGTTTTCCGCGACGGCCTGGCCGACGCCCTGCGCCATGATCAGGTTGGAAGCGAAGATGCCTTTGAGGTTCGGGTTGGCGGTGATCAGGTCGGTGGCGATGTTGAGGCCGGTGGTGGCCTGGCCGTCGGCATATTTGTCGGCAACCAGCTTGAGGCCCGGATATTTGGCGGCCAGCTGTTCGGTGAAGCCCTGCTTGCGCTGTTCGAGCGAGCCGGCGCCAGGTGCGTTGGTGATCAGGGCAACGTCGCCCTCGATCTTGCCGCCGTTGGCGGCGCCGATGGCGGCTGCGAGGCCGTCGGCAGCGACGCGGCCGCCCTGGACGTTGTCGGTGGTCAGGAACGAGGTGAAGGCCTTGGAGTCGGCACCGGAGTCGATGCCGATGACCTTGACCTTGGCAGCGGCTTCATCGATCGGCTTGCCGAGCGCCTTGAACTCGGTCGGCGCAATGACGATGGCCGCCGGGTTGCTGGCAACGGCGTTCTCGAGGATCGAGACCTGGCCGTTGACGTCGGTTTCAGCCTGGGCGCCGAGTTCCGGCACGTTGACGCCGAGATCCTTGCCGGCCTTGCGGGCGCCGGCCAGAACGATCTGCCAGTAGAAGGACGTGGTGTCCTTGACGATGATCGGAATGGTGACGTCCGCCGCCGAAACCGGCGCCGGATGCATGACGCCGGCGAGCATTGAAGCTGCTGCCAGCGCCATGACGGCGCGGCGGTTGAGAATGCTGATCACGAATTTCATGAGGTTTCCTCCCTAAGTCGCCCGGTGAACGATACGGAAGCTCCGTTCGGATAGGCGCGGTCCCAAACAGAACTTTATCAATAAAAAACAGTTGCCCTGTTTTGATAGTGCATCGAACAGATCGATGCAAGCGGTGTTTGATCAGTCGTTGCGAGGTCTGGCAGAGGCAGATCCCCCGCCCTGTTCTCCCATTGGCGCCGTCACGCTTCCGTTCCGTTCTGGGAACGTATGGAATATTAATTCCACCAATTCGTCAATATGGAATATCCATTCCTCCATGTGCCGCAAGAACATGAAGTTTCACGCCAGCTCCTGCACCAGCGTGTAGGGACGATATTTGGCGTATTCCGTTTCCGCTACGTCGATGTCGAGCAGCTCGAGGTTGCGCGTCAGATTTGCCAGTTTGGCGGTGCCGGTCAGTACGGTGGCGACGGCAGCTTCATGCAAGGGGAATTGGAACGCTGCGGCGGCGAGCGGATAGCCACCCTCGGCGGCGATCCTCTCCATTGCGCCGACGCGGTCGAGCACGTCATGGCTGGCGGGGCGGTAGTCGAAATGTGCGCCTTGCACCGGGCCGGTCGCCAGGATGCCGGAGTTGAACACGCCGCCAATGACCAAGGAGGTCTGCTGTGCCCGGCATAGCGGCAGCAACTCCGCTTCGGCACTGCGGTCGAGCAGGGAATAGCGGCTGGCAAGCAGGATGCAGTCGAGCGGCGCCCGGCGCATCACGTCCAGGCAGATCTGCACCTCGTTGACGCCAAGCCCATAGGCGGAAATGACGCCAGTCCGTTTCAGCTCTTCGAGTGCCTTGAGGCCGCCATCCATCAGGTCGCGAAAATGCAGCTTGGTCTTCTCGATACCATGGGTGTAGGCGCCGATGTCGTGGACAAACAGGATGTCTATCCTGTTTAGGCCAAGCCGCGCATAGCTGAACTCGACCGACCGCATAATGCCGTCATAGGAATAGTCGTAGTCGAGCGCGAAGGGCAGCGGATCGACATAGGAGTGATCGGGAACCTGATCGTCCGGCACCGGGCGAAACAGCCGGCCGACCTTGGTCGACAGCACATAGGAATCGCGCGGCTTGTAACGCAGGAAGTCGCCGAAGCGGCGCTCCGACAGTCCGAAACCGTAGAAGGGTGCGGTGTCGAAATAGCGCAGGCCGGCATCCCAGGCGCCCTGCAGCGTCTCCATCGCCGCTTCGCGCGAACAGGCGCGGTAAAGGCCGCCAAGTGCAGCGCCGCCGAAACTGACTTCGGTGACCTCCAGAGCTGTCTGACCGATACGGCGTTTTTCCATGCAAAACCTCCCCGTTGCCCGCCGCTGACCGGCGTGCAGTCTACTTTATATCAGTAAAATCTAAAGTGTTGCGCCCAGATGCCAGGGCACGAACTCGTTGTCGCCGTAGCCGAAGTCCTCGCTCTTGGTCTTGCGGCCGGAAGCCGTTTCGACGATCAGTTCGAAGATCTCGCGGCCCATGCCGGCGATGGTCTTTTCACCCGAGGCGATGACGCCGCAATTGACGTCCATGTCCTCTTCCATCTGGTGGTACATCGTCGAGTTGGTGGCGACCTTGATCGACGGCGTCGGACGGCAGCCGAAGCAGGAGCCGCGGCCGGTGGTGAAGACGATGACGTTGGCGCCGCCCGCCACCTGGCCGGTCGCCGAAACCGGGTCGTAGCCAGGCGTATCCATGAACACGAGGCCACTGCCGGTGACTTTTTCGGCGTAGCCGAAGACGCCGTTGAGCGGCGTCTGGCCGCCCTTGGCGACCGCACCGAGGGACTTCTCCAGGATGGTGGTGAGGCCGCCGCGCTTGTTGCCGGGCGAGGGATTGTTGTCGATCGAGGCGCCATGCTTGGCGACGTGGTCCTCCCACCACTTCACGAAGCCGTCGAGCTTCTGCGCGATCTCCGGCGTTGCCGCGCGGTAGGCAAGCAGATGCTCGGCGCCGTAGATTTCCGTGGTCTCGGAGAGGATGCCGATACCGCCAACGCCGGCCAGGATGTCGACAGCCGCGCCCAGCGCCGGATTGGCCGTGATACCCGACATGCCGTCGGAGCCGCCGCATTGCAGGCCGACGACGATCTCGCTGACCGGGATCGGCTCACGCTTCAACTGGCCGACTTCCTCGGCGATCTCGGCCAGCACGCCCATCGCTTTTTCCACCGATTTGCGCGACCCGCCGGCGTCCTGGATGTTGAAATGGCGCTTGCCGGCAGCGACGCCCTTCTGGCCGTAGAGGGTGAGCTGGTTGACCTCGCAGCCGAGGCCGACCATCAGCACGCCGCCGAAATTCGGGTGGCGGGCATAGCCGGCAAGCGTGCGGTGCAGCACCATCATGCCGTCGCCGGTGCCGCTCATGCCGCAGCCCTGGCCGTGCACGATCGGCACGAAGCCGTCGATGCCGGGGTATTTCGGCAACAGCGTGCGGTTGGCGGTGTCGGCGATGGAATGGCAAACGGTGGCCGAGCAATTGACGCTGGCGACGATGCCGATGAAGTTGCGCGTGCCGGCGCGGCCATCGGCGCGGCGATAGCCCATGAAGGTGCGGGCGCGGTCGGCCTCCGTCGCGTGCTCGGCCTCGCTCGGCGGCACGACCGGCAAGCGGCCGGATTCGAAAACCAGATTGTGCGAATGCACGTGCTCGCCGGCCGCGATGTCCTGTGTCGCGCGACCGATCGCCTGGGCGTATTTCACCACGGCCTCGCCGGCGGCGATCGGCTTGATCGCCACCTTGTGGCCGGGCTCGATCAGCGCACTGGCGACGGCACCGCCCGGCAGCGCGGTGCCGATCTCGATGCGGCCGTTGGCGACTGCGACATTGTCGGCGGGGGACAGAAGAATGCAGTTGGAGGCGTTCACGGGCGGTTTCCTGGGTGATCCTGGGTTGCGCGGGGCGGATTGACACGCGCCTGTTTAGAGATATTGTCTTTTATCGTGAAAAAACAGTTTTGCGTCAATTGTTTTTTCGTGGGGAGTTCCGCATGTCTCCGGGTTGTTCCGGGAAGCAATTTCGCTTCTCAGAGCCATGCGAACGTCATATTGCGCTTCAAACCGTCCGCTGCAAGCGACGGCGTGCAACGGGTCAGGGATGTCGAAGAGCAACAACGTCTACAAGGATGCCTACAACCGCTGCCTGCGGCTGCTCGACGAAACGCGCAGCCTGCCTTCGGAGCCGGAACTGGGCACCTTGCTTGGCGTCAGCCGGACCACGGTGCGCACCATTCTCGCGCGCATGGAAGAGACCGGGCTGATCGCCTGGAACAAGCGCGCCAAGACGGTGCTGCGCGAACCGCTTCCCGATGATTTCTTCCCCGAGGAAGAGACAGACACGCTGGCCGAGATCATCGAACGGTCGTTCATGCGTCGGCTGCTCGCCGGCGGTGCCGAAGCCGGCATGCAGATCAACGAACTCGAACTGGCGCGCGAGATCGGCGTCGGCACCACCAGCGTGCGCGAGTTCCTGATCCGCTTCTCCCGCTTCGGCCTGATCGAGAAACGTCGCAACAGTCATTGGGTGCTGAAGGGCTTTACGCGCGCCTTCGCGCTGGAGCTGACCGAAATCCGCGAGATGTTCGAACTGCGCTCGGCGGCCGCCTTTGCCGCTTTACCGCAGGACAGCGCAGTCTGGACCGATCTCGACCGCCTGGAAGACGAGCATCGCCAGCTGGCAAACGACATTGCCGCCCGCTTCACCGAGTTCTCCGAACTCGACGAGCGCTTCCACCGGCTGATCCACCGGGCATCGCGCAATCGCTTCATCGTCGATTTCTACGATGTCATCGCCATGATCTTCCACTACCATTACCAGTGGAACAAGGCGCAGGAACGCGAGCGCAACGAAGTCGCGATCGGCGAGCATCTGGTCTACATAGAAGCGCTGAAATCACGCGATCTCGGCAAGGTCGACGCCGCTTGCCGCAAGCATTTGAAATCGGCGCGCCAGACATTGCTGACCTCGATCCCGGAGAGCCGGTCGCTGCAAAAACACTGAGCCGCATCGCGGCTCGGAGCCTTGTTTCATGCATGTCGTTGTCCCAAAACCGCTATACACTTCTGGGCGACATGCCTTGGGTCTGCCGCGTTGCCGCCGCGGCGATTTGGCGATTTTCCACCCGCCGGCCCCGTGCTAGATATGGTTGGTTGCTGCGAAGAGGCAGGGCTTTGGGCGTATCGAGGAGACGATGGAGCATGCCGGTCGCGCTTGTCGCGGCCTATCTGCTGTTGCTCCAGTCGACGCTTGGTGCATTCGCCTTCGGCGCCGGTCCCAATGCATCGCAACTCGACGCTTTCGGCAACGTCATCTGTACCCATGAAGGCGCAACCCAGCTTCCGGGCGGCAACCAGCCGCCGTCCCATCTGCCGGCATGCTGCGTGCTCGGCTGCAGCATGGTTTCGGCGGCCTTTGCGCCGCCGCCCAATGCCGGTCTGGCGCCGGGCAGCCTTTCCTTTGAAACGGTCGCCTTTGTCTTCCCGGCGGCCATCCATCTCGACTTTGCGCGTGAGCGCTCGCCGTCGAACCCGCGCGCGCCGCCGCTGACGGCCTGAGCCTGTTTGCCCGGCGGAACCTTTCGTGGGCGTACCCATCCAAAGATCTAACTGCTCGCGACCGGCAACGGCGCGACCTTCACTTCATGGAGCAACCATGTCCTATTTTTTCCCTGACGCCGCGCGTCCTATGGCCGGCAGCATTCTACGCGGCATCGAAGAGCGTGTCGGCATTGCCGTGCTGGCTCTTGCGCTGCTGTTCACAGGCGCCCAGTGCGTCCTCGCGCATGAGTTCAAGGTTGGCGATCTTGAGATCGGCCACCCCTGGTCGCGCGCCACGCCGGCCGGCGCCAAAGTGGCCGGCGGTTATTTCACCATCACCAACAAGGGCAGTGCGCCGGATCGGCTGGTGTCGATTTCCTCCGATGTCTCCGAAAAGGCCGAGCTGCATGAGATGGGCGTCAAGGACGGCGTCATGACCATGCGGCCGGTTGCCGGCGGCCTGGAAATTCCGGCCGGCGGCAAGGTAGCCCTTGCACCTGGCGGCTATCATTTGATGTTCATGGGCCTGAAGCGGCAACCCAAACAGGGCGAAAAGTTCTCCGCCACCCTGACCTTCGAAAAGGCCGGCGCCGTCAGCGTCGATTTCGCCGTCGAAGGCATGGGCGGCGGCGCCGTGGACGATCACGCCAATTGACCGCGCCAGCTCGACAAATCTTGAAAATCCGAGGGACCATCATGAACAAATATCTTTTGTCGGCCGGCGCACTTCTCGCGCTCGGAACCAGCGCCGCCTTCGCGCATATCACGTTCGAAACCCAGGAGGCGGCGGTCGGCTCGACCTACAAGGCCGTTTTGCGCGTGCCGCATGGCTGCGACGGCAAGGCGACGACCGCCGTGCGCGTGCAGATTCCGGAAGGGGTGATCGCGATCAAGCCGATGCCGAAGCCCGGCTGGACGCTGCAGACCAAGAAGGGCAAGTACGAGAAATCCTACCAGCTCTACGGTCAGGCGGTGACCGATGGGGTCAAGGAGGTCGACTGGAGCGGCGGCAACCTGCCCGATGAATTCTATGACGAGTTCGTTTTCCGCGCGACGCTGACGGCGGATCTCCCCGTCGGCCAAAAACTCTATTTCCCGGTCGTGCAGGAATGCGACGGTGCAGCCGATCGCTGGATCGAGATTCCAGCGGCAGGGCAGGATGAAGACGCACTGGAAAGCCCGGCACCCGGCATCAAGCTGCTGCCGAAGAAATGATCTCCCAGGCGGCGCGCTCTTTCGAGTGCGCCGCTCTTTTTCGTGGCGGTGACATGAGCACGACCTCCCTCCTGCAAACGGCTTGCATGACCGGCAAACGCACCGGCCGGCTTGCCGTCGGCCTGTTGGCTGTGATCGTGTTTCTTGCCAGCCTTGCCGTGTCAGATCAGGCCTTTGCCCATGCCGCGCTGATCAAGACCGACCCGGCCGACGGCGCGGTGCTGGCACAGGGACCGGCGCAGTTCTCGCTGACCTTCAGCGAGCCGGTCTCGCCTCTGGTGCTGACGCTGGTGAAGCCCGACGGCAAGCCGGTTCCACTGACCGCCTTTCGTCTCAGCGACCAGACCGTCGAGATCGACAATCCGCAGCCGCTCAAGTCGGGCACGCATGTCTTGAGCTGGCGCGTCATCTCCGCAGACGGTCATCCCGTCGGCGGATCGCTGCTGTTTTCCATCGGAGCGCCCAGCGAACCGCCGGCCGTATCCGAAGCGGTCGACTGGCCGTTGCGGTCGGCTATCTGGGCGGGCAAAATCTTTCTCTACGTCGGCCTCTTCCTCGGCGTTGGCGGCGCCTTCGCGCTTGCCTGGTTGGCCGGAAGTGCCCGTGCCGGGCAACGCTTCGTTGCAGCTGCAATCCTGAGCGGGCTGGTCGCGTCGTCCCTGTCGCTCGGATTGCAGGGGCTTGATGCACTCGGGGCGCCGCTCTCCCATCTGGCACAATCGGTCATCTGGCGGACCGGGCTCGGCACCAGCTTCGGCTGGACGGTGCTGGTCGCGCTGATCGCGCTGGGGCTTGGCCTGCTGTCGCTGGCCGGTCCCCGTGCCACCGCCAAGCCATTGGCGCTGGCCGGCCTGGCCGGGGTGGGGATTGCCCTTGCCGCCAGCGGCCATGCCAGTGCCGCCGAACCGCAATGGCTGACGCGGCCGATGGTGTTCCTGCATGGCGTCTGCATCGCGTCGTGGGTCGGCGCATTGGTCCCACTCGGGCTGGCGCTCAAGGGGCAATCGGCGGAGGCCACGCCATTCCTGCGGCGATTTTCTTGGGCGATCCTGCCCGTGGTGGCCGTGCTTGCCGCTGCCGGCACCGTGCTTGCCGTCATCCAGGTGCAAACGCCCGCGGCATTGGTCGACACCGCCTATGGAAGGCTGCTGCTGATCAAGCTCGGGCTGCTGGTCTTTCTGTTCACGCTCGCTGCCGTCAACCGCTGGAAACTCACGGCATCGGCCGAGGCGGGATCGACGGAAGTTCAACGCAGGCTGGTCCGCTCGATCGGCGTCGAGATGTTGATCGTGTTGGCGATTTTCGGCGTTGCCGCGGGCTGGCGCTTCACACCGCCGCCACGAGCCCTGGCGATCGCGGCAGCGCAACCGGTGTCGGTCCATATCCACGCGCTGCAAGCGATGGCCGATCTCAACATCACTCCCGGCCATGCCGGCCCGGTCGTTGCCTCGATGGTCATCATGAGCGGCGATTTCGGCCCGCTCGACGCCAAGGAGGTAACGCTTGTGCTGTCAAAGCCCGATTCCGGCATCGAGCCCTTGAAGCGCGCGGCGACCAAGCCCGGCGACGGCAGCTGGCGCGTCGACAACCTCGTCATTCCGGTGCCTGGCCGGTGGACGGTGCGCATCGACATACTGGTCTCGGATTTTCAGATGGTGAAGATCGAGGCGCCCGTCGACATCAGGCCGTAGGCGGGACTGCCAGGTACCTCTACACGGGCACGACCGACAATCCGGGCAACACAATTCGGCGAGGCGGTTGACGCAGGCGTCAAGGCCCGTCAATCATCGCCCGCAAAATCGCGGTCTCAACAAACGATCCGAGAGCAGGGAAGAAACGATGGAAAAAGCCGAAATCGGCCTGATCGGCCTTGGCACGATGGGCTCCAACCTGGCGCTCAACATCGCCGAGCACGGGCACCGCATCGCTGTCTTCAACCGCACCAGGGCGCGCACCGATGCCTTTGTCGAGAATGCCGGCGCGCTCAGGGACATGGTCGTGCCCTGCTACAGCCTTGAAGAGCTCGCCGCCGCGATCCGGCCGCCGCGCCCGATCATCATCATGGTGCTGGCCGGCAAGCCGGTCGACGAACAGATCGCGGCACTGCGCGGCGTGCTGTCGGCCAACGACATCGTCATCGATGCCGGCAACGCCAATTTTCGCGACACGATGCGGCGCTTCTCCGAGCTTTCCGGTTCGGGTCTCACCTTCATAGGCATGGGCGTGTCCGGCGGCGAGGAGGGGGCACGCCACGGGCCGTCGATCATGGTCGGCGGCACGGAGGACTCATGGAAGCGCGTCGAGAAGGTGCTGACGGCGATCTCCGCCAAATTCAAGGACGAACCCTGCGCGGCATGGCTCGGCACCGACGGCGCCGGACATTTCGTCAAGACCATCCACAACGGCATCGAATATGCCGACATGCAGATGATCGCGGAGATCTACGGCATCCTGCGCGACGGCCTGGGCATGGGTCCGAAAGAGATCGGCACGGTGTTTGCCGACTGGAACAAGGGCCGGCTCAACTCCTACCTGATCGAGATCACCGCCAAGGTGCTGGCGGCCGACGATCCGAAGACCGGCAAACCGGTGGTCGACATCATCCTCGACCGCGCCGGCCAGAAGGGCACCGGCAAATGGTCGGTCATCGAGGCGCAGCAGCTCGGCATCCCGGCCACCGCGATCGAGGCGGCGGTGGCGGCGCGCGTTCTGTCGTCGATCAAGGACGAGCGGCTGGCGGCGGAAAAGGCCTATGGCAACATCGGCGTGACGAAGATTTCCGGTGACAAGGACGCCTTGCTGAAAGATCTGGAACTGGCGCTGTTCGCCGGCAAGATCGCCGCCTACGCCCAAGGTTTCGCGGTGATGAGCGGCGCGTCGAAGGAATTCAACTGGAACCTGCCGATGCCGACCATCGCCAGGATCTGGCGCGCCGGCTGCATCATCCGCTCGCAGATGCTCGACACCATGGCGGAAGCCTTCAGCAAGGGCGGCGCCTCGACCAACCTTCTGATGGCGCCGGCCTTCATCTCGCTGATGCAGGGAGCGCATCCGTCGCTGCGCCGCATCGTGGCGAGGGCTTCGGAGGCCGGCTCGCCGGTTCCGGCGCTGTCTTCCGCACTTGCCTATTTCGACAGCTATCGCCAGGGCCGCGGCACCTCGAACCTGATCCAGGCGCAACGCGACTTCTTCGGCGCGCACGGCTTCGAGCGTATCGACGACAAAGGCGCGTTCCATGGGCCGTGGGGAAGCGGTGCGGCTGGCTGACAAGCCGGCCCAAGAGCCTAAACGGAAACCGGCGGGCTGAACGCCTGAACCTCGCTGGTGGCGACCAGGCGCTGCAACGATCCGGGTGCGGCGCCGCCGATCCAGCCGAGCACGGAGCGGGCGAGATCGGAGCCGGCCAGGCGGAAGTTCTCGTTGACGACGAGCAATTCCGGCCGGAACAGGTGCAACAGGTCCGACGACTGCTTGGACACGACATCGACGTCGCGGCCAAGCTTGAGGCCGGCATCTTCAATGCCGGCGACGATAGCCAGTGTCGCGGCGGCAGCGCTGCTGACGAAGCCGTCCGGCCTGTTCTCGCGGCGCATCACCTGCGCGGTCCTGGTCCTGATCTGCTCGATCGTGTGATCGATGGAAACGGTGTTGAACGGAATTTCGCTGGCGCCGACCTCGCTCAGCGCATCGGCAAAGCCGTTCAGCGTGTGGCCATAATAGGTCAGCCCGGGTGGCGGCGACAGAAGCGCCAGCTTGCGCCTGCCCATGCTCGCCAGGCGGCGCACGGCTTCCATCGCGAATACATGGTTGTCGAAGTCATGGTAGGGGTGGACGAGGCCCATATCGGTGCGGCCATGCGTGGCAAAGGGCATGCCGTGCTCGAGCATGTAGCGGGCGCGTGGATCGTTCGGTTGGGTGCGCGAGATGATGACGCCATCGGCCGAGCCGGTCTCGACGAGATAGCGGATCGGCTCCATCGGATCCTGCGAGCGGGAATAGGGCGTGACGATCAGGTGATAGGGCGTTTCGGCGAGCACTTCCGAAACGCCGTAGATGATGTCCGAGACGAAGCTCATGATCTCGCGGTCGGTGTTGAGCACGAGGCTGATGACATTGGTCCTGCCGGTGCGCAGACGCACGCCGGCGCGGTTCGGCCGGTAGCCGATCTGCTTGGCGACGAGTTGGACGCGGCGCCTGGTCTCGGCGCCGATTTCCGGGGCATCCTTCAAGGCGCGTGACACGGTGGTGACGCCGAGCCCGGTCATGAAGGCAAGCGTCTTCAACGTCGGCCGTCCCTGTGCCGAGTTCTCCCCGTTCTTGTCCGTACGCTGTCTGTCCATTCGTCCCGCCCGTCAGGCGCATAGCAGCCGCGGGCCATGTCGGCAATCGCCGTCATAGCGATACGATATGCGTCCCAGCCCCGGCAAAGCGTCAATATACTGAAACGTTACAGATTGCCAGTATCGAGATGTATGTCCTCGTCATGAGGTGGATGGTTCTTTTTGCGAAACGCATTGGGATTCCAGGAGAAATCGCCCCTGCCGCCGCCTTTTGCCCGTATCAGGCGGTATCTCGGTGTTTGCGTTGCAGCAAACCTTGCTGCAGTGCATGAGAAGCGCGATCATTCAGACGAATTTGTTCGCGGCCCGAAAAAATATCGAGGGCGCTTCGTTGATGGGTTGCACAGCCCGCGCAATTGCCGTATCGAAAATCTGTAACGTTTCAGATTCTGGGAGGAGCCGAAATGCGATACAGATTTTTGACCGCTGCCCTGGCGGCGACGGCTGCACTGCAATTTGCCGGCCAGGCGGCCGCGACGGACCTGGAAGTCACCCATTGGTGGACGTCAGGCGGCGAGGCCGCGGCGGTTGCGGAACTTGCCAAGGCATTCGATGCGACCGGCAACCACTGGGTGGACGGCGCCATTGCCGGCTCCGGCGGCACGGCGCGGCCGATCATGATCAGCCGCATCACCGGTGGCGATCCGATGGGCGCCACGCAGTTCAACCACGGCCGGCAGGCGGAAGAGCTGGTGCAGGCCGGCCTGATGCGCGACCTCACCGACGTCGCCACCAAGGGCAAGTGGACTGATGTCGTGCGGCCGAAGAGCCTGCTCGACGGCTGCACCATCGACGGCAAGATCTATTGCGTGCCCGTCAACATCCATTCCTGGCAGTGGCTGTGGCTGTCCAACGAAGCCTTCGCGAAGGCCGGCGTGCCGTTGCCGAAGGACTGGAATGAATTCGTGGCGGCAGCGCCGGCACTGGAGAAGGCCGGCATCATCCCGCTCGCCGTCGGCGGGCAAGCCTGGCAATCCTCCGGTGCCTTCGACGTGCTGCTTGCGGCTGTGGGCGGCACGGACACGTTCCTCAAGGTCTACAAGGACAAGGATGCCAAGTTCGCCGCCGGGCCCGAAGTCGCCAAGGTCTTCAAGGCCGCGGACGATGCCCGCAAGATGGCGAAGAACACCAATGTGCAGGACTGGAACCAGGCGACCAACCTGGTCATCACCGGCAAGGCGGGTGGCCAGATCATGGGTGACTGGGCACAGGGCGAGTTCCAGGTTGCCGGCAAGACCGCCGGCAAGGACTATACCTGCCTGCCGGGCCTTGGGCTGAACGAGGTCATAGCCACGGGCGGCGACGCCTTCTACTTCCCGCTGCTTAAGGATGCCGACAAGAGCAAGGCGCAGGAGGTGCTGGCCGAGACGCTGCTCGATCCCAAGACGCAGGTTGCCTTCAATCTGAAGAAGGGTTCCCTGCCGGTGCGCGGCGACGTCGATCTCAACGCGGCGAACGACTGCATGAAGAAAGGCCTCGCCATCCTCGCCAAGGGCGCCGTCATTCCATGGACGGACCAACTGCTTTCACAGGACACCCAGAAGCAGAAGGAAGACCTTTTCGCCGAATTCTTCGCCAAGCCGGAATTGACCGTCGAAGACGCACAGAAGCGCTTCGCCGACCTCATCGCTTCGGCGGACTGACGCTGGCGGCAACCCACCTCGCTCCCGGCCTTGCGAATGCAGGGCCGGGAATGCACCGCCCTTACCCAGCCGGCTGACGAGATGAGCAAGAGCGAACGCCCCAACCTTCTGTTCCGCAACCTCAATGCGAAGGTCGCCTCGATCCCGATGATCCTCACCGCCATGGTGGTTTTCGTCGGCGGCACCGTTTGGACGGTGCTCTATTCCTTCACCAATTCGAAGCTCTTGCCGCGGCTGAATTTCGTCGGGCTCGACCAGTACTACCGGTTGTGGGCGACGCCGCGCTGGCTGATCTCGATCGAAAACCTGCTGATCTACGGCGCGATCTCGCTGGTGTTCTCGCTGGTCATCGGCTTCCTGCTTGCAGCACTGCTCGATCAGAAGATCCGCTTCGAGGACACGTTGCGCACCATCTTCCTCTATCCTTTCGCGCTCTCCTTCATCGTCACCGGCCTGGTCTGGCAGTGGCTGCTCAATCCGGATTTCGGCATCCAGCATGTGGTCCGTGACTTAGGCTGGACGAGCTTCAGCTTCGACCCGCTCTACAATTCCAGCATCGTCATCTACGGCATATCGATCGCGGCGCTGTGGCAAGGCACAGGGCTCATCATGTGCCTGATGCTGGCCGGCCTGCGCGGCATTGACGAGGACATCTGGAAGGCGGCGCGGGTGGATGGGATCCCGATGTGGAAGACTTATCTGTTCATCGTCATCCCGATGATGCGGCCGGTCTTCATCACCACGCTCGTCATCATCGCTGCCGGCATCGTCAAGGTCTATGACCTCGTCGTGGCCCAGACCAGCGGCGGCCCGGGCATCGCCTCCGAAGTGCCGGCCAAATACGTCTACGACTATATGTTCTTCGCCCAGAACCTCGGCCAGGGCTTTGCTGCCTCGACCATGATGCTGCTCTCGGTGGTGATCGTCATCGTGCCCTGGGCCTATCTCGAGTTCGGGCGGCGCAAATGAGCATGGCAGACATCACCGCTCAAGCAAGCACCGCCGCCGGCGCGCGCCAGGGCATCACCGATCCCTACGGCCCGAAGCCGCGCCGCGTGATTTCGCGCCGCAACGTCTTCCTATACGGCACATTGTTCGTCATGGCGGTCTACTACCTCTTGCCGCTCTATGTCATGGTCGTCACCTCGCTCAAGGGCATGCCGGAGATCCGGCTCGGCAACATCTTCTCACCGCCGCTCGAGATCACTTTCGAACCGTGGGTCAAGGCGTGGTCGACTGCCTGCACCGGCCTTAACTGCGACGGGCTCTCGCGCGGCTTCTGGAATTCGGTGCGCATCACCGTGCCGTCAGTGCTGCTGTCGATCGCCATCGCCTCGGTGAACGGTTATGCACTGGCCAATTGGCGCTTCAAGGGCGCCGATACGTTCTTCATCATCCTGATCGTCGGCGCCTTCATTCCCTACCAGGTGATGATCTATCCGATCGTCATCATCCTGCGCGAGATCGGCCTCTATGGCAGCCTCAGCGGGCTGGTGATCGTCCATTCCATTTTCGGCATGCCGATCCTGACGCTGCTGTTCCGCAATTATTTCTCCTCGATGCCGGAGGAGCTGTTCCGGGCGGCACGTGTCGACGGTGCCGGCTTCTGGGGCATCTTCCTGCGCATCATGCTGCCGATGTCGCTGCCGATCTTCGTCGTCGCCATCATCCTGCAGGTGACCGGCATCTGGAACGACTTCCTGTTCGGCGTCGTCTACACCCGCCCCGACACCTATCCGATGACAGTGCAGCTCAACAACATCGTCAATTCGGTGCAAGGCGTGAAGGAGTACAACGTCAATATGGCCGCAACCATCCTGACCGGGCTTGTGCCGCTCATCGTCTACTTCATCTCCGGCAAGCTTTTCGTACGTGGCATCGCCGCCGGCGCGGTGAAGGGGTGATGGCGATGACGGCAGCCAACGATACCAGCGTTTCGATCCAGGACCTGTCGCTGAATTTCGGCGCGGTGACCGTCCTGGAGACGCTCAATCTGGATGTCGCCGATGGCGAGTTCATCGTGCTGCTCGGGCCGTCCGGCTGCGGCAAGTCGACCTTGCTCAATTGCATTGCCGGCCTGCTCGACGTTTCCGAAGGCCGCATCTTCATCAAGGGCAAGAACGTCACCTGGGAAGAGCCCAAGGACCGCGGCATCGGCATGGTGTTCCAGTCCTATGCGCTCTATCCGCAAATGACGGTGGAGAAGAACCTGTCCTTCGGGCTGCGTGTCGCCGGCACGCCAAAAGAAGAGATCGCCAAGCGGATCACGCGGGCGGCTGAAATCCTGCAGATCGAACCGCTGCTGCAGCGTAAGCCGGCCGCACTTTCCGGCGGCCAGCGCCAGCGCGTCGCCATCGGACGGGCGCTGGTGCGCGATGTCGACGTGTTCCTGTTCGACGAGCCGCTGTCCAATCTCGATGCCAAGCTACGCGCCGAACTGCGCGTCGAGATCAAGCTGCTGCATCGCAAGCTGCAGAACACCATGATCTACGTCACCCACGACCAGATCGAGGCGATGACGCTGGCCGACCGCATCGCGGTGATGAAGGGCGGCGTCATCCAGCAGCTCGATGCGCCGCAGACCATCTACAACCGTCCGGTCAACCGCTTCGTCGCCGGCTTTCTCGGTTCGCCCGCAATGAACTTCGTCGATGGCCACCTGGAAGACGCCGACGGCGGCTGGCGGTTCGCGGCCGGGGATATCAAGATCCCGCTCGGCACTTACGACTTTGCCAAGCCTCCGGCTCCCGGCCCCGTCACATTCGGTATCAGGCCCGAGCATGTCAGCCTGAACAGCGGCACCGGCTGGCCGTTCTCGATGGCCGCCAATGTCGAGGTGGTCGAACCCATGGGCTCCGACACGCTGGTCTGGCTGAAGCTTGCCCAGCAGAATTTCAGCGTCCGAGTGACCTCGGAACGCACGCCCAAGAACGACGAGGCGGTGACGCTTGGATTCGATCCGATGCGGGCCTCGCTTTTCGACACCGCAACCGGCACACGCATCTAGCTTCCGAGAACCAACCTTCCAACGACGATCCCCAAGCAAAACGGACAGAGACGATGAATTGGTCATTCCAACTTTACAGCGCCCGCAATTTCCAACCCTGGGACGGTGTGCTCGCCATGCTCGGCAAGCTCGGCTACGCCCAGGTCGAAGGTTTCGGCGGCGTCTATGATGATCCCAAGGCATTCCGTGCCGAGCTCGACAAGAACGGGCTTGCCATGCCGACTGGGCATTTCTCGATCGACGCGCTCGAGAACGATTTTGACGGCGTGCGCAAAACCGCCGACGCACTCGGTATCACGCTGCTCATCTGCCCTTTCCTGATGCCCGACCAGCGGCCATCCGACGTGGCCGGCTGGCGTGGTTTCGGCGAACGCCTGGCCAAGGTCGGTGATGCCGCGAAAAAGGCCGGCTACGGCTTTGCCTGGCACAATCATGATTTCGAGTTCAAGAAACTTGCCGACGGATCGGTGCCGCAGGACCACATCCTCTCATCCGCGCCCGATGTCAGCTGGGAGATGGACGTTGCCTGGGTGGTGCGCGGCGGCGATGATCCGCTGCCGTGGATCGAGAAACACGGCAAGCGCATCAGCGCCGTCCACGTCAAGGACATGGCCAAGCCCGGCGAGGGGCTGGATGAGGATGGCTGGTCGGATGTCGGCCATGGCACCATCGACTGGGCCGGCCTGATCAAGGTGTTGCGTGCCAGGAGTGCTGCCCAATACTACGTCATGGAACAGGACAACCCCAACGACATCGAGCGTTTCGCCCGCCGCTCCATCGCAGCCGCCAAAACCTATTAGGAGCAATCAGCATGGCAAAGAAACTTGGCATCGGCGTCATCGGCTGCGGCAACATCTCGAAGGCGTATTTTTCGCTGGCGCCGCTGTTCCGCGGCATCGAGATGCGTGCCTGCGCCGACATCAACATGGAGGCGGCCAAGGCGCGGGCGAAGGAGTTCAAGCTGCGCGCCGAAACCGTCGAAGACCTGCTCAAGGCCGACGACATCGACATCATCGTCAATCTGACCATCCCGGCGGTGCACTATGAGGTGTCAAAGCAGATCCTCGACGCCGGCAAGCACGTCTATTCGGAAAAGCCGTTCGTGCTGTCGGTCAAGGAAGGGCTCGACCTTAAGAAGCGGGCGGAGAAAAAGGGTCTGCGCATCGGCTCGGCGCCAGACACTTTCCTCGGCGGCGCGCACCAGCTGGTACGCAACCTGATCGACACCGGCAAGCTTGGCAAGGTCACGAGCGGTACCTGCCATGTCATGGGTCACGGCATGGAGCACTGGCACCCCAATCCGGATTTCTTTTTCCAGCCAGGCGCGGGGCCGGTGCTCGACATCGGACCATATTACATCACCAATCTGATCCAGCTGATCGGGCCGGTGAAGCAGGTCGCGGCCTTCGCCACGACGCCAGCCAAGGAGCGCACGATCAGTTCAAAGCCGCGCGCGGGTGAAAAGATACCGGTCAACACACCGACGACCATCCATGGGCTGCTGGAGTTCGAGAACGGCGCCGTTATCACGCTCAACACCAGCTGGGACGTCTGGGCCCACGGCCACGCGCCGATGGAGCTTTATGGCGAGGCGGGTACGGTGTTTGTGCCGGACCCGAACTTCTTCGGTGGTGACGTTCGCTTCACCGTCGCGGCCAAACCGGTCAAGAAGCTGCCGAACTGGCCGCATCCGTTCGGCGTGCCCAACGAGATGCATTCGCAAGGCATGATGGCCAACTACCGCACGTCAGGCCTTGCCGATATGGCGGTGGCGATCGCGGAAGGCCGGCCGCACCGCTGTTCGATGGAGCTGGCGCTGCACGCCGTCGACGTGATGACCGGCCTGCTGCGTTCCGGCGAAACCGGCAAGTTCGTCGCCATGCAGACCACCTGCGAACGGCCGGCCGCACTTGGCGTCAAGGAAGCCAAGGCGCTTTTGGCGAAGAAGAAATAGGCAGCACACCTCAACCCTCTCCCCGTTTCGACGGAGAGAGGGTAAGGGTGGGGGGCAGAGCCAACTCGCCGCGTTGTGACGAATGCAGCCGACCGGCTCGTTTCCATTCGAGGATTTTCCGATGCCCTACACGCCCGCCGAAAACCGTTACGAGAAAATGGTCTACAACCGCTGTGGCCGCTCCGGCCTGAAGCTGCCGGCGATCTCGCTGGGCCTGTGGCACAATTTCGGCAACGACACGCCGCATAAGACCAAGCAGGCGATCGCGCGCAAGGCCTTCGACCTCGGCATCACGCATTTCGACCTCGCCAACAATTACGGTCCGCCGCCCGGTTCTGCCGAAACCGCCTTCGGTGAGATCCTGCGCACCGACTTCGCTGCCTACCGCGACGAATTGATCATCTCGACCAAGGCCGGCTACCAGATGTGGGCCGGGCCCTACGGCGAATGGGGTGGGCGCAAATACATTCTGGCCAGCCTCGACCAGAGCCTCAAGCGGATGGGGCTCGACTATGTCGATATCTTCTATTCGCACCGTTTCGATCCCGACACGCCGCTGGAAGAAACGATGGGTGCGCTCGACCATGCCGTGCGCTCGGGCAAGGCGCTCTATGCCGGCATCTCGTCCTACAATTCGCAGCGCACGCGCGAGGCGGCCGATATCTTGAAGCAGCTTGGCACGCCTTGCGTCATCCACCAGCCGAGCTATTCGATGCTGAACCGCTGGGTGGAGGAAGACGGCTTGCTCGACACGCTCGAAGGGCTCGGCGTTGGCTCCATCGTGTTCTCGCCGCTGGCGCAAGGCATGCTGACGGACAAGTATCTCGGCGGCATTCCGGACGGCAGCCGTGCGTCGCAGGGCAAGTCGCTGAAGACAGCCTTCATCAACGACAAGACCATCGCCAACATCAAGGCGCTCGACGCCATCGCCGGCAGGCGCGGACAGACGCTGGCGCAGATGGCGCTGGCCTGGGTGCTGCGCAAGGGGAGGGTGACCTCGGCACTGATCGGCGCCAGCCGGCCGGAGCAGGTCGAGGACTGCGTCGGCGCGCTCAAGGCGCTCGACTTCAGCGATGCCGAACTCGCCGAGATCGACACCTACGCGCGCGAATCCGACATCAATCTGTGGGCGGCTTCTGCCGAGCGCAAAGGCCCGCCGAGGAAATAGGTCCGCTCGATAAGCCGGCAAAGCAAAAAACGGCGGGCAACCTGCCTGTTGCCCCGCTCCGATCGATGTTCTCGGCGGCCTTGCGGGCAGAATGCTGGAAACAGTAGCAAAAATGCCTGTTCGTCGCTATCTGGATGGGACATGGATCGTTTGTGCGCGGCGCAAGCGACGCAAGGCGAGTTGGAAACAGGATCATGGCGGCAAGGGATGTGCTGACGAAAAACCAGCTGTGCGTGCTCGAGAAACTCGAGACCGCCAGCGGACCGCTCAGTGCCTACACCTTGCTCGACCAATTGCGCGAGCGCGGTTTTCGCGCACCGCTCCAGGTCTATCGCGCGCTCGACACTCTGGTGAAGTCAGGTTTCGTGCATCGGCTTGAAAGCATCAATTCCTTCGTCGCCTGCGCCGAGCCGCATGACCACAGCCATTCGATGACTGCCTTCGCCATTTGCGACACATGCGGGCAGGTCACCGAAATGTCAGACCACGATGTCGGCCACAGCTTGGACGAATGGGTGCGCTCCACCGGCTTCGCCGCCAAGAAGGCGGTGATCGAGTTTCGCGGGACATGTGCCAAGTGTTTGGCTGAGGCGGCTTGAGGTGAGTTGAGATTCAGATGATGCCGGCCTGCAAATGGCGGCTTCCTGCCGCTTCCGGTGCTCACGTACGAAAAGTACGCTCCGCTCCGGTTCTCGGAATCCACCATTTTCGGCTCGGCCTGATCTGAATCTCAACACACCTTGCGTTGGTGCTAATGCGCCTCGTCCCAGTTGTTGGCGGCTCGCGCGTCGACATGCAGCGGCACCGACATCGAGACCGCCGGCATCGCCGCGTTTTCCATGACATGACGCACGACCGGGATCGTCGCCTCGACTTCCGCCTCGACGGTCTCGAAGATCAGTTCGTCATGCACCTGCAGCAGCATGCGTGCCGAAAGGCCTGCTTTTTCCAGCGCCTCCTCCATGCGGATCATGGCACGGCGGATGATGTCGGCGGCGGTGCCTTGCAGGCGGGCATTGATCGAGGCGCGTTCGTTGAAGGCGCGGAGCGAGGGGTTGGACGATCTTATGTCGGGGTAATGGATGCGGCGGCCGAAGATCGTTTCGACAAAGCCGTGCTCGCGGGCATAGGCCTTGGTCTCCTCGATGTAATCGCGGATGCCGGGGAAGCGCTCGAAATATTTCTTGATGTAGTTGCCGGCCTCCTCGCGCGGGATCGACAGCTGGTTGGCGAGACCGAAGGCCGAAATGCCGTAGATGATGCCGAAATTGATCGCCTTGGCGCGGCGGCGAACCTCCGACGGCATGCCTTCGACCGGCACGTTGAACATCTCCGACGCGGTGATGGCGTGGATGTCGGCGCCGTCGGCGAAAGCCTGCCGCAGTTGCGGGATTTCGGCGACATGGGCGAGCACCCGCAATTCGATCTGGCTGTAGTCGGCCGAGACCAGCCGATGGCTCTTGTCGGTGATGAAGGCGGTCCTGATCTTGCGGCCCTCGGCGGTGCGCACCGGGATGTTCTGCAGGTTCGGATCGGAGGATGACAGCCGGCCCGTCGTCGTCGCGGCCAACGCGTAGGAGGTGTGGACGCGCTTGGTGTCGGGGTGGATGAAGCCGGGCAGCGCATCGGTGTAGGTCGATTTCAGCTTGGTCAGCTGGCGCCAGTCGACGATCTTGCGCGGCAGTTCGTGACCTTCGGCGGCGAGATCTTCGAGAAGCTGCGCCGACGTCGACCACTGGCCGGTCTTGGTCTTGGAACCGCCGGGCAGGCCCATGCGCCCGAACAGGATGTCGCCGAGCTGCTTTGGCGAACCGATGTTGATGCGTTCGCCGATGAGCTGGTAGATTTCCTCTTCGAGGCGAGCGGCGCCCTGGGCCAATTCGCCGGAGAGCCGCGACAGGATGTGCCTGTCGACCGAGATGCCGCGCTGTTCCATGCGCGCCAGCACCGGCACCAGCGGCCGCTCCAGCCGCTCATAGACAGACACCAGGCCCTTGGCGGCAAGCCGCGGTTTCAGCACCAGCCAGAGCCGCAGCGTGACATCGGCCTCTTCGGCGGCATGAGCGGTCGCCTTGTCGATGTCGACCAGATCGAAACCGACCGAGCTTTTGCCCGAGCCGGTCACGTCCTTGAGCTGAAGAGGGGTATGACCGAGCCACTTTTCGGCAAGCGCATCCATGCCGTGACCATGGGGCGTACCGGCATCGAGCACGTAGGAGATCAGCATGGTGTCGTCGAACGGTGCGACATCGATGCCGTAGCGGCTCATGATGACAAGATCGTATTTCAGGTTCTGCGCGATCTTGAGAACCGATCTGTCTTCGAGCAGCGGTTTCAGCACCGCCAGCGCCTCGCGCAGCGGAATCTGGTTTTCGAGCGCGCCACCACCGAGCAGGTCGCCATTGCCGCTCATGTGGGCGAAGGGAATGTAGGCGGCGCGTCCGGGAGCCGTGGCGATAGCCATGCCGATCAGTTCGGCCTGCATCGGATCGGCGGATGTCGCCCTGACGTCGAAGGCGGCGATGCCAGCCTCCCGTGCCTCGGCGACCCAGGCTTTCAGGGTCGAGATATCGCGGATGCAGTGATAGGCCGAAATGTCGATCTTGCCGGTGGCCGCGCGCTCCAGCCTTAGTGCCGCGAGCAGGGAGGGGGTATCGCCTTGTTTTGACGTCTCCGCCGTCCCGCCGGCTTCGTCCGGTTCAGTGCCAGGCGCGTTTCGGGCAACCGGCGGCAAACCGGCGCCAACGTCTGGGCCATGGGCATGATCGGCGCGTTCGACGGTGACCGCGACGGCCTGGACGTCGCCGGCCTCGGTGCTGGTCGCTTCCGCGACACGGCGGGTCAGCGAGGTGAATTCCATGGTCTTGAGGAAACCGATCAGCTTCGGGCCGTCGGGCGCGTGCAGGACGAAATCCTCCAGACCCTCGGTCACCGGTACGTCGTTCATCAGCGTCACCAGCTGACGAGAAATGCGCGCCTTGTCGGCGTTGGCGATGATCGATTCCCGGCGCTTGTCCTGTTTGATCTCGCCGGCCCGGGCCAGCAGCGTGTCTAGGTCACCGAACTGTTCGAGCAGTTGCGCCGCCGTCTTCGGCCCGATGCCGGGCACACCAGGCACATTGTCGACCGAATCGCCGGTCAGCGCCTGCAGGTCGACCATCTTCTCCGGCGGCACGCCCCATTTCTCGATGACCTCCGGAATGCCGATCTGGCGGTCCTTCATCGGGTCGTACATGGCGACCGTATCGCCAACCAGTTGCATCAAATCCTTATCGGAGGAGATGATGGTGGTATCGCCGCCGGCTTCGCAGGCGAGCCTCGCATAGGTGGCGATCAGATCGTCAGCCTCGTAGCCTTCGATCTCGACGCAGGGCAGGTTGAACGCCCTGGTCGCCTGGCGGATCAGGCCGAATTGCGGGATCAAATCTTCCGGCGGTGCCGAGCGGTTGGCCTTGTATTCGGGGTAGAGGTCGTTGCGGAAGGTTTTTGACGAATAGTCGAAAATGACGGCGAAATGCGTCGGCACGATGCCTACATCGGTATTGCGGGCGTCGAGCATCAGCTTCCACAGCATGTTGCAGAAGCCGGAAACGGCGCCGACCGGCAGGCCGTCGGATTTGCGGGTCAGCGGCGGCAGCGCGTGATAGGCACGGAAGATGTAGCCGGAGCCGTCGACAAGGAAGAGATGATCGCCTTTTTTCATGCCGGCAGGGATAGCGCGGCGCGGCGGCTTGGTCCATGCCAAAGGCAGCCTCGACTATCGGTTCCGGCAACACCCTGACAGATCGCCGTCACCCTGCTCACGGCCATGTTACAAAACTGTAATTTTCGTGCCCTTGAATCGCCACGTTCAGAGACCCAAATACACGTCATCGGCAGTTTTCGCCGAGTCCGGAGCAAGGCCCGTCCCCCGCCTATCCCGGACACCTGCGGCAGCCTATCCCCCCTCTCCGGGCTGCCGCATCGTTTCGAGTAGAAGGCCGCCGTGGTTCCCCCTCCACCACGGCGGTCTTTTTTTGCCTCGCAGAGACGTTTGCAGCCCGTGGTCCAATGATCGCGGGCTTTTCGTTTTCCCGTCATGCCTTTACGGTTCCGGTTCTGAATCGAAAGGCTTCACATATGTCCGCAGTTTCCCCCGTCCTCGACCGTCTCGACAAGAATCTCGACCAGAGCCTCGAGCGCCTGTTCGGCTTGCTCAGGATCAAGTCCATCTCCACCGATCCAGCCTATGCCGCCGACTGCCGCAAGGCGGCGGAATGGCTGGTGGCCGAACTCGAGCTGATCGGCTTCGACGCCAGCGTTCGCGACACGCCCGGCCACCCGATGGTGGTTGCGCACCATGACGGCCCGGCCGGTTCGCCGCATGTGCTGTTTTACGGCCATTATGACGTTCAGCCGGTCGACCCGATCGAATTGTGGGAAAGCGATCCGTTCGCGCCTGCTGTCAAGGAGGTCGGGCCGGACCACAAGGTGATCGTCGGTCGGGGGTCGGCCGACGACAAGGGCCAGTTGATGACCTTCGTCGAGGCTTGCCGCGCCTGGAAACAGGTGCATGGCAATCTGCCTTGCCGCATCACCATCCTGTTCGAGGGCGAGGAGGAATCCGGTTCGCCTTCGCTGAAGCCGTTCCTCGAGGCCAATGCCGACGAACTCAAGGCCGATTTCGCGCTGGTCTGCGATACCGGCATGTGGGATCGCGACACGCCGTCGATCTGCGTCGGATTGCGCGGGCTGGTGGGTGAGGAGATCACGGTGAAGGCCGCCGACCGCGACCTGCATTCGGGCCTCTATGGTGGTGCCGCCGCCAACCCGATCCGCGTCCTGGCCAGGGTGCTGGCCGATATCCACGACAAGGACGGCCACATCACCATTCCCGGCTTCTATGATGGCGTCGAGGAAACGCCGTCGCAGATCCTGAAATCATGGGAGACGCTCGGCGAGACTGCCGAGACGTTCCTGGGACCGGTCGGCCTGTCGATCCCGTCGGGCGAAAAGGGCCGCTCCGTGCTGGAATTGACCTGGGCGCGGCCGACGGCCGAGTTCAACGGCATCATCGGCGGCTATACCGGCAAGGGCTTCAAGACGGTGATCGCGGCCGAAGCCTCGGCGAAGGTCTCGTTTCGCCTCGTCCACAAGCAGGACCCGAAAAAAATCCGGGCCGCGTTCCAGAAGTTCGTCAAGGAGCGCATTCCGGCCGACTGTTCGGTCGAATTCCATCCGCATGGCGGCTCGCCGGCAATCCAGCTTTCCTACGACTCGCCCTTCCTGGCCAAGGCCAAGAATGCGCTGTCCGACGAATGGCCGAAGCCGGCGGTTACGACGGGCAGCGGCGGCTCCATTCCGGTTGTCGGCGATTTCCAGACCTATCTCGGCATGGAATCGCTGCTGGTCGGGTTCGGCCTCGACGACGACCGCATCCACTCGCCCAACGAGAAATACGAGCTCAGCTCCTTCCACAAGGGCCAGCGCTCGTGGGCGCGGATTCTCGATGCCTTGACGCGCTGAGCAGCGGCACCCCTGTTTTCCTGTTGATTTTTCAGCCGATCGCGGCGAGGACGGGCCACAAGATAAAGCGCTGCAGCATCCCCTGCGGGTCAGGGGGCACTGTAGGGCTCGACCGGAGAAGACAATGGCCGATATCCGTTTCCATAAAAACGACCTGCCCGACCTCTCGCACTACAATGTCGGGGCAGTGGCCATCGACACCGAAACGCTCGGGCTCAATCCGCATCGCGACCGGCTGTGCGTGGTGCAGATTTCGCCCGGCGACGGCAGCGCCGACGTCATCCAGATCGCGCCCGGCCAGAAGAAGGCGCCGAACCTCGTCAGCCTGCTGAGGAACCGTGGCGTAACCAAGCTGTTCCACTACGGCCGCTTCGATCTTGCCGTTCTCTACAATGCGTTCGGCGTCATGCCGGAGCCGGTGTTCTGCACCAAGATCGCCTCGCGGCTGACCCGCACCTATACCGACCGCCACGGGCTCAAGGACATCTGCTTCGAGCTTCTCGGCGTCGGGCTGTCCAAGGCGCAGCAATCGTCGGACTGGGCGGCCGAGACGCTGTCGCCCGAACAGCTCGAATATGCGGCTTCCGACGTGCTCTATCTGCACCGGTTGCGCGATGTACTGGCCGGACGGCTGGCGCGCGATGGGCGGACCAAGGAGGCCGGTGCCTGCTTCCGCTTCCTGCCGACGCGTGCCAAGCTTGACCTGTTGGGCTGGGACGAAGAGGATATCTTCGCCCATAGCTGAGGGCCGTTGGCGCGCTCCGCGGGCCGGTGACCGTTTGGAACCGGATACAGGCCGTCGCGTTCTGTCGGCTCAGTTTGTCGGTGCAATTGGGGATAATGACATGGCGGACAGAAAGCCGATTGCGACCGCGCCGACAGACGGCTCCAAGGTCTCCGTGACCTGGAAGGACAGCGACGGCGTCATCAACGAATCCATCGCGCAATATCGCGACGACGGCTGGTGGGTCTATATCGACAGTCACACGCAAAAGAAGGTCGAGCCGACCAGCTGGCGCCCTGCCGCAAGCGACGACGACGATCAATAAGCGCGCCGCTGGTGAGGCCGGCTGCTTTCGAATAGCCTAAGCTGTTGATGTCGAGGCCGATTCGGGCTTTCCGGTCCGCGGTCGCCCTCTTGCTCGGAGGAAATCGCTATGGGTGTCGAAAGCCTGCTCGTCTTCATCATCATCGGTGCCATCGCCGGCTGGCTGTTTCCGCGGATCGGCTTTTCCATCGGCGGCGGCACTCTCGCCGCGATCATCCATGCCACGATCGGCGCCATCATCCTGCTGGTGCTGGTCAAGGTTCTGAAACGAGCCTGAGGCTCGACAACGCAAAGAGCGCGCAATGAAACAGAATACGCTCTATCTCGTCATCGGCGCGCTCGTCGTCGTGGTCATCGCGCTCGGTATCTATGTCTATCGCGAGCAGACCAAACCCAAGGGCGTCGAGCTCAAGATCGACGACAAGGGCATTTCGATCCAGCAGAACTAAGCCATGCGGGGGCGCGACATGGTTGCTTCTGACGCCCCGGAAGACGTCGATCAGCCCCCGATCACCGTGGCGGAATGGGAGAGGCTGAACAGACCGCCAAGGCGCGAGGCGCTGCTGCGCTATCGTTGGCGGGTGTTTCGCTTTCTGAGGACATCCGCACCGGTCAGCGAATTGCAGGGGCAAGAGCAGGTATTCCGCGATGCGGTCGTCGCCACCGTGGCCTTCAACCGGCCCGAAATGATCGAATGGCAGATCCACCTGGTACGCCGATACCTGGCCGAGCACGAAAGCTACATCGTTTTCGACAACAGCAACAAGGGCGAGGCAAGGGAAGCAATCCGCGATCTCTGCCGTCGCCAGCATGTCCCCTATGTCGCATTGCCGAAGAACAGGCTGGTCGTCAGCAGATCGCACGGTCAAGCGCTCAACTGGATCGTGCGGAATTTCTTGCCCAGGTTCGGGCCGAAGCTGTTCGGCTTCATCGATCATGACATCTTTCCGACTGAACCGTTTTCGATCCGCGCCCGGATGGAGGGCAAAAGCCTCTACGGCAGCGTGCGGCGCGACACGCCGACGCCAGGCGGCTGGTTCCTGTGGCCCGGCTTCTGTTTTTTCGACGGAAGCCTGTTGCGGCGACGGCTGGATTTCGCCCCGAGCTACAAGTTTCATATGGATTCCGGCGGCGGCAACTGGCCTGTGCTCTACAGGTCGATCCATCCGGCGCTGGTTCGATTCGCTGAAAACAAATCGCTTCGCTTCGGCGCCGGACATGATCAATCCGAGGATTTTTTCATGATGGTCGATGGCTGGCTGCACGTCACGAACGCCTCGAACTGGAGGCGACAGCCGGTTGACAGGGGCGAACACATTGTCGCGCTGTTGCGGCAAGCCGGCGGTCCCGACCAGCCGGATGTGAAGTTCGAGCCCATCTGAACGAGACAGCGAACAGCGTGGTGTCAGTAACCTGCAAAGAGCAGACGCTGGCCTTTTTGGCTGCCCAACCCCAAGGCCGGCATTCGAACACGACTTAACCCGCCCTTAAATCGCCGCATCTACTCTTCAACCCGAACGCCATAGGCATCGGGGACATCAAGCACAGCGCATGGCGAACCGCAGAGACAGTCGCATCGAACCCAGTTTCGAGGGGCCGCCGCAGGCGCGGTCCTCGGCGGGTCTTTCGGTGAACGAGGAGGATCGCGTCGTGCCGAGCAATCGCAAAGCCTCCGCAAAACGCAAGCCGGCCAAAGGGAAATCGTCGCGGGTCAAGCGCGGCAGAAGCCGGCGCGGCCTGTTCGGCGTGCTCGGCCGGCTATTCTACTGGTGCTTCGTGCTCGCCATCTGGGGCGGCATCGCCGTGGCCGGCATCGTCATCTACTACGGCGCCAAGATGCCGGCGGCGACGACCTGGTCGATTCCCGACCGCGCCCCCAACATCAAGATCGTCTCGGCAGATGGCCAATTGCTCGCCAATCGCGGCATGAGCGGCGGCGAGGCGGTCGGCCTGCACGAAATGTCGCCCTATATCCCGGAAGCCGTCATCGCCATCGAAGATCGGCGCTTCTACTCGCATTTCGGCATCGACCCGATCGGGCTTTCCCGCGCGATGGTCACCAATGTGCTTGGCGGGCATTTCTCGCAGGGTGGCTCGACGCTGACCCAGCAATTGGCCAAGAACCTGTTCCTGACACCCGACCGCACGCTGGAGCGCAAGGTGCAGGAAGTGCTGCTGGCGCTATGGCTGGAGCACAAGCACACCAAGGACCAGATCCTCGAAATGTACCTGAACCGGGTCTATTTCGGCTCTGGCGCCTATGGCGTCGAAGCCGCCTCGCGCCGCTATTTCGGCAAGAGCGCGCGCGACGTCACCCTGTCGGAAGCCGCATTGCTTGCCGGCCTGCTGAAGGCGCCGTCGCGGCTGTCCCCGGCACGCGATCCGAAGGCCGCCGAGGAACGCTCGCAGCTGGTGCTTGCCGCCATGCGCGACGAGGGCAAGATCAGCGCCAAGGAACTGACCTCGGCGATGAGCGCGCCGGCAACGCGTGCGCCTTCCTATTGGACCGGCTCGGAGAATTACGTCGCCGATACCATCATGGAGGAACTGCCCGACCTGATCGGCGACGTACGCGGCGATATCGTCATCGACAGCACCGTCGACCTGAACCTGCAGAAGCTCGCCGAGCAATCGATCCGCAGGCTGATCGACGACAGCGGCAAGAAACTCAACGTCAGCCAGGGCGCCCTGGTGTCGATCGACGATTCCGGTGCGGTGCGCGCCATGGTCGGCGGCTACGACTATTCGACCAGCCAGTTCGACCGTGCTTCGGAGGCACGTCGCCAGCCGGGCTCGGCATTCAAGCCGTTCGTTTATATGGCCGCTCTTGAAGCCGGCCGCACGCCCGACAGCATCCGCAACGATGCGCCGATCAAGATCGGCAACTGGACGCCCGACAATTACGGCGGCAAGTATTTCGGCAAGGTGACGCTGGCCACCGCGCTGGCCAAGTCTTTGAATTCGGTGGCAGCGCAGCTGACCATGGAAGTCGGGCCGAACGCGGTTGTCGAGGCGGCGCACCGCATGGGCATCCAGTCCGACCTGACAGCCAACACCTCGATCGCGCTCGGCACTTCGGAAGTGACGCCGCTGGAGCTGACGTCGGCCTATGTCCCCTTTGCCAATGGCGGCTACAAGCCCGACATCCATTTCATCCGGCGCGTGACGACCACCGAGGGCAAGGTGCTTTACGACAGCGGCGGCGGCAGCGCGCCGCGCGTCGTCAAGCCTGAGATCGTCGGCATGATGAACTCGATGATGACGGGCACGGTTGAGATCGGCACTGCCCGGAAAGCGGCTTTCGCCTGGCCATCGGCCGGCAAGACCGGCACCAGTCAGAATTCGCGCGACGCCTGGTTCGTCGGCTACACCGCCAATCTCACCACCGGTGTGTGGTTCGGCAATGATGATGGCAGCCCGATGAAGAAGGTCACCGGCGGCGCACTGCCGGCGCAGGCCTGGCACGAGTTCATGGTTGCGGCCCACGAGGGTGTGCCGGTGCGGCCGCTGCCCGGCACCTGGAAGTCGACGCCGGCCGACACAATCGTCCCCGACGAGATACCCTCGGCGAACAACACGGCGCCGGTTCCGTCCACGTCGGTCGGTCAGCAGGCACCGGCGCGGCCAACAGCGCCGGTTGCCCAAGCGCCAGCGCCGGTCCGCGCGGCTCGTCCCGCCCAAACCGTCGATGCCGATGGCCTTTCCATGCCGGGGGATGACGGCGCCACCGCGTCGATCAAGCACCCGGTGCCGCCAGGCGACGTCGGCGGCCCGCGCAAGAAGCGGCAGACCTCGATCCTCGACCTCCTTGGCGGCTGAGTAGACCCGCTAATTCGCCTTTGATTTGGCGCTGCCCAGCTTCTTGCTGTCAAAGGTCAGTTTGTCGCTGTGAATCTTGCCGTCGCTGATGGTGAGGTGCTTGGCGCAGGAAAGCGCGCCGGACGACTTTGTCATCAATTCATACATAAGCAGCGCCTGGTGATCGTCTCCGAAGGCCGCGATCATGCGCACACCGGTCACATCCTGTGAAAGTTTGGTCAGGCCCTCGAGGCAGGGGGCCTTGCCAGTCGACTGTTGCATCGGCCCATCAAAAACGACGTCGTCGGCGACATAGGATGCTGCCTTTTCGAGGTCGTGTCCTGTCCACGCTTTGGTGAAGGCAGTGGCGATGTCGAGGGGTGCTGTCTGTGTCATGGCTTTGTCCTGATAGATTGATTCAGAACCCCGCGCCCTTTCCGCATTCAAGGACCAACGGCGAGCCAGCTTCCCGGTTCCTCCTTTGAGGTGAGTGGTGACATTTCGGCCTCTCGCCACCTCGGCGGCGTTCGGCTACATCTGCCGGCTGGAGACCTGAAATGACTGAACTCGACACCCGAAAGACCATCGTGCTGACCGGCGCCAGCCGCGGCATCGGCCACGCCACCGTCAAGCGTTTTTCGCGCGAGGGCTGGCGCGTCATCACCTGCTCCAGGCAGGCTTTCGCCGAGGACTGCCCGTGGCCGGCCGGGCCGGAAGACCACATCAAGGTCGATCTCGCCGATCAGGAGGATGTCGGCATCGCCGTCTCCGAAATTCGCCACCGGCTGGAAGCGCATGGCGGCCAGTTGCATGCGCTGGTCAACAATGCCGGCATTTCGCCGAAGCTCAAGGACGGCAACAGCCGCATGAATTCGATCGACACGCCGATGCATGTCTGGCGCGACGTGTTCCAGGTCAATTTCTTCGCGCCGATCATGCTGGCGCGCGGGCTGTTCAAGGAACTGGCGGCGGCCAAGGGCTCGATCGTCAACGTAACCTCGATCGCCGGAACCCGCGTGCATCCTTTCGCAGGCACGGCCTACGCGACATCGAAGGCGGCACTCGGCTCGCTGACGCGCGAGATGGCACATGATTTCGGCCCGCACGGCATCCGCGTCAACGCGATTGCGCCGGGCGAAATCGATACCGCGATCCTGTCGCCGGGCACGGACAAGATCGTCGAGACCATTCCTCTCAGGCGCCTTGGCACCACGGCCGAAGTCGCCGACATCATCTTTTTCCTGTGCTCGCAGCAGGCGTCGTATGTGACTGGCTCGGAAATCCACATCAATGGCGGCCAGCACGTGTGACAAAACAGGATGCTCATCCTGTTATGGTGAGAACAGCCTTGCCGCTGAAGCTGCGCTGTCGCAGTGCGTCCAGCGCTTGAGCGACGTCTGTCCACGGCGCCGTCAAGGCCACGCGCGTTTCGAGCCGGCCGGCTGCGACCAGAGCGAGCAGTGAGGCGATGTCCTCGCCGATGCCTGGACCAGACGTGTAGTACGCAAAAGTCTGAAGCCTTGCCCCTTCATGATCCGGAACGAACTGGCGGAATCCGACGGGCGTCAGCTCGCCGCTGCTCGAACCGAACATGACGATGGTCCCGCCAGGTGCGATACGTTCGATCGCGCGTGCGAGGCTTTGGCCGCCGACCGACTCGGTGATCAGCGAGAACGGCCCCTCGGCCAGATCGATCGCTTCGACAACCTGCCGGGCTCCGAGGCCGCGGAGATCGTCGGCATGCCGGGCCGCGGCGATTGCCGTCACCGAGGCGCCTTGCTCGCGGGCGATCTGGATCTGAAAACGGCCGACCGCTCCGCTTGCACCGGTGATCAAGACCTGCTGGCCGGCGAGGTCGCCGCCATGGCGTAGAGTCCTTAGTGCCGTCGTACCGGCGACAGGAAGCGTGGCTGCGGAAACGAAACTGACGTCATCCGGCAGGACGGCGAGACGGTCGATTGGGACTGCGATGCGTTCGGCCCAACCGGCCTCGTCGACCAAAGCAACAACCCGGGCGCCGACGGCTGGCCCGGAACCATCGGCTGCTCTTCGTTCGACAATCCCCGCGATGTCCTGGCCGGGTGTCCAGCCCTCGGGGCGTATGGCAAGCAGGCGCAGTTCGCCCCGGTTCAACGAAGTTGCGTGGACCGAGACAAGCGCTTCGTTCGAGGCCGGTTGAGGCTCGGCGATGTCGACGAGCCTCAACCCGGTCGCGCTTTCGGGAGAGATGACCAGGGCGAGCATGGTGTACCTTGTTGCTGGCTTGTCGGTGCCAGCTTGCTGTGGAAAGCACGGCAAGCTGAGTATGAGCCGGAGCTTATCGACTTTCGCCGTTAAAGAATTTAGCTATCATGGCGTTTAATCGCTAATAACAGTCAACCATGAGACAACCCCTCAGCTACCCCTGGCTCGATCTCGATGTGGATGACCCTGCCGCGCCGGCGATTGCCGTGCGCGTCGACATCCCCGACACCAGAGCGGAAGTCCCCCCCCCATCGGCACCGCAAAGGCCAACTCGTCTTCGCACTCGGCGGCGGCGTCACATGCCGCGTTCCAAGCGGTCTATGGATGGTGCCGCCGCATTGCGGGGTGTGGATCCCCGGCGGCATGGAGCACAGCAATGTCGCAACCGCCAACGCTAGGATTTTTTTCGTCTACATAGAGCCGGGAGCCGCCGATCTGCCGGAGCGGTGCTGCACGTTTTCAATCTCGCCCCTGCTGCGCGAATTGATCATCGAGCTTTCCGATCGGGTGGAGGGTGACGGGGCGAGGGGCGAACTCTTGACCAAGATGCTGCTCACCGAATTGCCACGCATGCCTGTCCAGCAATTGCACCTGCCGATCTCGTCCGAGCCACGCTTGAACAGGATCGCCGAGGCGTTGGCGCAAGATCCTGCCGACCGCAGCACACTGGCGGAATGGGCCAACCGCATCGCGCTCAGCGAGAGCAGCCTCGCCCGCCTTGTGGCAAAGGAGACGGGGCTGAGTTTCGGGCGCTGGCGCCAGCAATTGCACTTGATCGTTGCAATTCGGGAACTGGCTTCCGGCAAGAGTGTCCAGCAGGTCTCGGGCGATCTCGGCTATGGTTCCGTTACGGCCTTCATCACCATGTTCAAGAAGGCGCTTGGGAAGCCGCCGGCCAAATACCTCAGCGGTATCGCGCAAAATGGCGGCTCTGCATTCGTGGCGTGATGCTCGCTTGAAAGGGTGGTCGAGCCGATCACGTTGCCAGCGTGCGAGAGTGCAGCTTGGGCTTTGGGACTCAGGCCACCGACGGCTCGGCGGTTTCGCGCCTCAACTCCGGTTTGGAACCGAGAACTTCTTCCACAATCCCGCGCGCAATCTCGCGCTCGCCCATGATCACCGTATCGGCGCCCAAACCCTTGAGATGTTCGACCTCGGCATCGGAATGGGCACGGGCGATGACGTTGATAGCGGGATTGGCGGCGCGCGCGCGGAGCACGATCTGGCCGGCTTCGAAGGCATTGGGGATCGCAAGGATCAGCCGGCTGGCGCCCTCGGGATTGGCGGCGGCGAACACTTCGGCATTGGCCGCATTGCCGGCGACGGTCTCGACGCTGTCCGCTTTCAGCTTCGCCAGCGTCTTGTCGGCGTCCTCGATGACCAGGAAGGGCATTGCCGCGCCTTTCAGGGCCGAGCCGACCAGGCCACCGACACGGCCGTAGCCGATCAGGATGGCATGGCCGGTGAGTGCCGTCTTTGGCGGCGGCCCGTCCTCCTTTTTCGCCGCTGCCGCGACAGAGGCCACCTGGCCCGGCTCCGTCGCTGGACCAACCGGTTTTGCCTCGACCGGTGGTGCCGTCCTGGCGGCGCGCCGTTCCAGCCATGGCTTCATCCAGTCGATGGCCAGGAACATCAGCGGGTTGAGGACGATCGACAGGATCGCACCGGCCAGAATGAGGTCGCGGCCCTGTTCCGGCAGCAGCTTCAGCCCGACGCCGAGTTCAGCCAGGATGAAGGAGAACTCGCCGATCTGGGCGAGGCTTGCCGAGATTATCAGCGCCGTGGCGATGGGATAGCCGAAGGCAACAACGATGGCGAACGCGGCCAGTGATTTGCCGATGATGATGATGGCGAGCGTCGCCAGGATCGGCCAACCATTGCTGATCAGGCTGAACGGGTCGAACAGCATGCCGACCGAGACGAAGAACAGCACGGAGAAGGCATCGCGCAGCGGCAGCGATTCTTCCGCCGCGCGGTGGCTGAGTTCGGATTCGCTCATGATCATGCCGGCGAAGAAGGCGCCCAGCGCCAGCGAGACACCGAACAGTTTGGCCGCACCGAAGGCGACGCCGAGCGCGATGGCCAGAACCGCCAGCCGGAACAGTTCGCGCGAGCCGGTATGGGCGACATAGTGCAGGATCCAGGGAATGACCCGGCGGCCGACCACCAGCATGACGATGACGAAGGCGGCGACCTTGGCCAGCGTGATGCCGACGACGCCCCAGATGCCGTAGCTGGCCGGCAGCGACAGCAGGCCGCTGGCATGGGCGTCGGCCTGCTCCTGGCCGCCGAGCACGCCAGCGAGCGCCGGCAGCAGCACCAGCGCCAGCACCATGGCCAGATCCTCGACGATCAGCCAGCCGACGGCGATGCGGCCGCGCTCGGTCTCGATCATCCGCCGTTCCTGCAGGGCACGCAGCAGCACCACGGTCGAGGCGACCGACAACGCCAGGCCGAACACCAGCCCCGCGCCCATCGACCAGCCGAGCATCCAGGCAAGACCAGCGCCAAGCGCGGTGGCAAAGCCGATCTGGACGATGGCGCCCGGCACGGCGATGGCACGCACCGACAGCAGATCCTTGAGCGAGAAGTGCAGCCCGACGCCGAACATCAGCAAGATGACGCCGATTTCGGCCAGTTCGTTGGCAAGCCCGGCATCGGCGACGAAGCCGGGCGTGTTCGGCCCGACCAGCACGCCGGCTATGAGATAACCGACCAGGGGCGGAATGCGGAAGCGGTTGGCGAGAGCCCCGAAGACGAAAGCCAGCCCCAGACCGGCGACGATGGTGGCGATAAGGGGCGTGTCATGCGGCATTGTCTATGGAGCGCCTTTCAAGTCAGCGATGTTGGATGAGCGCCGCCCAAGGCCGCCGCCTGTTTGCAATATGGTGGATGGTATGTCGGCGATGCAACCCGCAAAGCCGTGAAATCGACGGCGCTGCCGCGAAAATTTGACCGGCAGCTGAGAAAGCTGCCGGCCGGATCGGAATTTGTGCGGAGCTATTCGTCTCGATTCGTCAGGGCCGATAGATCAGGCTGCCCGCAGCAAGGCCTCGATTTCCGGTATGGCATGGTTGGTCAATGTCTTGGGAATTTCGGCGGTCACCTTGTCCCCGACCTCCTTGTGCAGCTTTTTGCGCATTGTCCCAAGCACCACCGGCGGCGCGACGAGCACGATCTCGCTGAACTCGCCGTCATGCGCGAGCTTGTAGAGCCGGGCGGCGATTTCATCGGCAAAACGCTCCTTGCCGATGCGGTGCCAGTCCGTATCCTCGACTGCGCTGCGGTGTACGGAGGGACCATCACTGTATCGGCCGGGGCTGTCACTGCCTTGCTCGCGGGTGGGCGGGTTGTCCTGCTGCATTTCCTGCACCACCTCGAGATTCGGATATTTGTTGTCACCGGCGTTCCTGAGGAAAAGCGCCTTCTCGCCATCGGCCACGATCACCCAGATACCGTGCTTGAGTATGATTGTGTTCATGATGACAGGGCTCCTTTTTAGCCGCGTGGCGACCTTTAGTTGGCATTCCGCAGCCGGATTTCGATCCGACATGATGGGCCTTTTGAGAACGCGCCTCGAGCCGGTAATGTTCCAGTCGGCAGCCACGTCGGCGTTGGACATTCTGGCTATCCCGAGGTCGCGACTTTAATCTACTAAGTTGGTAGAATTTAGAAAAAACAGTTTTGCGGCTTTTCTCGCCGGGCGCTAAAAGAGCCACAAATCAAGGCCTGCGACAGCAGCTTGAATCCGCTCTATCTGTAAATGAGAAATATTTTTCTCTTGGCCGGGATGCTTTCAGAAAAGCAATTGCATCCCGATAAGGGATGCGCGAGTGCGTTCCTTCTGGTTTCTCGCGCTCGCGCGTAGAACTGCAAGCTCATTGAGGATTCCGCTCGCGTCCATGTCGCACACTGCTCCCAAGCTCAACGCCTTCCCCGTGTTCATGCGGGTTGAGGGCGAAGCTGTGACCATCGTCGGGGGCGGCGAAGAGGCGCTGGCCAAGGCGCGGCTGATCGGACAGTCGAGCGCGCTCCTGCGGATCGTCGCGGAACACGCCGAGCCCGACCTGCTCGCCTTCGTCGCCCAGGCCGGCGCGACGCATTTTGCCGCGGCTTACGAGGCGTCGCAGCTCGAAGGCGCGGTCATGGTGTTTGCCGCCAGCGGCGACGAGGAACTCGACCGCCGGGTGGCCGCGGATGCGCGCCGCCTAGGCATTCCGGTCAATGCCGTCGATCGGCCTGAGCTTTGCGATTTCTTCACCCCGGCGCTGGTCAACCGTGCGCCGGTGGCCATCGCCATCGGCACCGAGGGTGCAGGCCCGGTGCTTGCCCAGATGTTGCGCGGCCGCATCGACCGCATGCTGTCGCCGTCGCTCGGGCCGCTGGCAATTCTTGCGGCTTCGTTTCGCGGGGCTGCCGAGAAGCTGCTGCCGAGAGGCAATGCCCGCCGCCGCTTCTGGAATGATTTCTTCGCTGGCGCTCCTGCGCGCGCGGCTGAAGCCGGCCAGCTTTCGCAGGCGCATGACGCCGCCGTCGATCTTCTGCTGTCGAACACGCCCGCTTGCGGTCACATCGCGCTGGTTGGCGCCGGTCCGGGCGCCGAGGATCTATTGACCTTGCGAGCCCATCGTCTGCTGATGGAAGCCGATGTCATCGTCCATGACGCCCTTGTGCCCGAGGCGGTCGTTGCCATGGGTCGCCGCGATGCCGAGCGCCTGCCGGTCGGAAAGCGCAAGGGCTGCCACACCAAGAGCCAGGCTGAGATCAATGCGCTGCTGGTCGAGCTTGGCCGTGAAGGCAAGCGTGTCGTGCGGCTGAAGTCTGGCGATCCGCTGGTGTTCGGCCGGGCCGGCGAAGAGATGGCGGCACTTCGCGACGCCGGCATCGCCTATGAGGTGGTTCCGGGCGTCACCGCGGCCTTTGCCGCCGCCGCCGATTTCGAACTGCCGCTGACCTTGCGCGGTGTCTCCTCGTCGATGGTGTTCACCACCGGCCACGACCTCAAGGGCAATTCGCTGCCCGACTGGGCCAAGCTCGCGATTTCGGGCGCCACCGTCGCCGTCTATATGGGCCGCTCGGTGGCGGCCGAGGTTGCCGGACGGCTGATCGAGGCCGGTCTGTCGCCGGACACTGCGGTGGCCGTGGTCGAGAATGCCAGCCTCGCCAACCGGCGGCGCTTCCACGGCACGCTTGCCGACCTGCCGTCGCTGGAAGCGCGCGCCGATCTTTCCGGCCCGGTCATGACCATCATCGGCGATGCGGTCGCCGGCGCCAACTTTGAACGGTCCGAGCCGCTGGCGGCACACAGGCATGAAGGCGCGTCCAGTTCGGTCGCCGAAGGAGTTCAGCAATGAAGATACTGACCGCCAACCGCCTCACCGACGGCATCGCCGTCTGGTACGCCGATGGCGGCTGGGCCGAGACGGTGGATCATGCCGACCTCGCCCATGACAAGGCAGCCGATGACAGGCTCGAGGCGATCGGCGCCAAGGCCTATGCCGCCAACGAAGTGGTCGACGTCAATTTGATCGACGCTGAAGTCGTCAACGGCGTCGTCCAACCGGTGCGGCTGCGCGAGAAGATCCGCGCCGCCGGCCCGACCATCCGCAACGATCTCGGCAAGCAGGCTGCGCGGGCAGCATAACCAAGACACCAGGCATGGGCGGACGCGCCCTGAAAGACCAAGCATGTACCGTTACGATGAGTTCGACCACGATTTTGTCCAGGCCCGCGTCGCCGAGTTCAGCGACCAGGTGCAGCGCCGTCTTGCCGGCGAGATCACCGAGGACCAGTTCCGGCCATTGAGGCTGATGAACGGCGTCTATCTGCAGCTGCATGCCTACATGCTGCGCATCGCGGTGCCCTATGGCACGCTGAACGGCAAGCAGCTGCGCATGCTCGGCCACATCGCCCGCAAATACGACAAGGGCTACGGCCATTTCACCACGCGCCAGAACATCCAGTTCAACTGGCCGGCGCTGTCGGACATTCCGGCGATCCTGGCCGATCTCGCAAGCGTCGAGATGCACGCCATCCAGACCAGCGGCAATTGCATTCGCAACGTCACCGCCGACCACTTCGCCGGCGCTGCCGCCGACGAGGTCGCCGATCCGCGTCCCTACGCGGAAATCCTGCGCCAGTGGTCGTCGGTGCATCCGGAATTCTCGTTCCTGCCGCGCAAGTTCAAGATCGCGGTGACGGGGGCCGAGCGCGACCGCGCCGCCATCCAGACCCACGACATCGGCCTGCACCTGAGGAAGAACGCCGCCGGCGAACTCGGTTTCGCCGTCTATATCGGCGGCGGCCAGGGCCGCACGCCAATGGTTGCCCGCAAAATCCGCGACTTCCTGCCGGAAGCCGACCTTTTGTCCTACTGCACGGCGATCCTGCGCGTTTACAACCTCTATGGCCGCCGCGACAACAAGTACAAGGCGCGCATCAAGATCCTCGTCCATGAGACCGGCGTCGAGGAGATCACCCGCCAAATCGAGGCCGAGTGGCAAGAGTTGAAAGACGCCCAGCTGAAGCTGCCGGAAGCCGATATCCGCGCCATCGAGGCCTATTTCGCGCCACCGGCACTGGCTGAGCGGCTGGAAGGCGACCAGGCGGTCAAGCTGGCGCGGCTCGATTCCAAGGGGTTCTCGGAGTGGCTCGACCAGAATGTCGTGACGCACCGCCATCCCGATTATGCGGCGGTGACGATCTCGCTGAAGGGCATCGGCGAGGTGCCCGGCGACGCCTCGGACAGCCAGATGGACGCAATTGCCGACATCGCCGAGACATATGGCTTTGACGAGCTGCGTGTCAGCCATGAGCAGAACCTGATCCTGCCGCATGTGGCCCGCGCCGACCTCAAGGCGGTCTATGATGCGCTGGTCGGCATCGGCCTGGCCACGGCCAATTCCAACCTGATATCGGACATCATCGCTTGCCCGGGCCTCGACTACTGCGCGCTGGCCACGGCGCGCTCGATCCCAATCGCGCAGGAAATCTCGCGCCGCTTCGCCTCGCTTGAGCGGCAGCGCGAGATCGGCGAACTGAAGCTGAAGATCTCCGGCTGCATCAACGCCTGCGGTCATCACCATGTCGGCCACATCGGCATCCTCGGCGTCGAGAAGAAGGGCTCCGAACTCTATCAGGTGACGCTGGGCGGCTCGGCCGACGAGAACACCTCGGTCGGCGAGATCATCGGCCGCGGCTTCTCTTCGGAAGAGATCACCGACGCCATCGAACAGATCGTCGAGACCTATCTCGGCCTTCGGCTCGACCCACAAGAGAAATTCATCGACGCCTACCGCCGAGTCGGTCCCGCGCCGTTCAAGGAGGCGCTCTATGCTGGCGAAGCCAAGGCCGCTTGACCGTATTGGAGACGTCGATGACGGCATCGCCGCCAAAGCGGCTGGGCTCGATGCGCTCTATGGTCATCTGAAGCCGCTCGAGATCATCGAACGCTCGGCCCGCGAACTGTTCCTCGACGAGATCGCGGCGGTGTCGTCGTTCGGCGCGGATTCGGCCGTGCTGCTGCACATGATCGCCAAGATCGACCGGACGCTGCCGGTCATCTTCCTCGACACCGGCAAGCATTTCGAGGAGACGCTCGGCTATCGCGATGCGCTTGCCGCCGATTTCGGGCTGACCAACATAAGGGTGATCAAACCCGAGGAAGCAGCACTCGAACGGATCGATCCGACGGGCAATCTGCACCAAAGCGATACCGATGCCTGCTGCGACGTGCGCAAGGTGGAGCCGCTGGCGCGCGGTGTCGCGCCATTTCGTGCCTGGCTCACTGGCCGCAAGCGTTTTCAGGCCGAGACGCGGGCAGCGCTGCCGGTGTTCGAGGCGGTCGGGCCGCGCATCCGCATCAATCCGCTGGCGCATTGGACGACATCGGATCAGGCCGACTATATGCGCGCGCATGCGCTGCGCGAAAATCCGCTGGTCGCTTATGGCTATCTGTCGATCGGCTGCTTCCCGTGCACGCAGCCGGTGCAGCCGGGCGAGGACGCGCGCAGCGGCCGCTGGGCCGGTCATGCCAAGACCGAGTGCGGCATTCACCTGTCGGGGCTGGAGAAGTCGCTGACCGACGCATCCCTTTAGGATATGCTGATATTCAGGTGAGGCTGGCCTGCAAACGGCGGCTTCCTGCGCTTCCGGTGCTCACGTACTTCAAGTACGCTCCGCTCCGGTTCTCGGAAGCCGCCATTTTCGGCGCAGCCTGACCTGAATCTCAACACATCCTTGGTTTCGTTTGACTGTTTAGGAACTTTTTGATGACTGGACCGACGACACCGGAGACCCGGCTCTGGACCCCTGCGGGTTTTCAGGAGGATGAGTGGACGCATGCCGAAAGCGCCGATGCGCTGTCCGGCAACGGCCGCTTCATCCTGCCGTTGCAAGTCTTCCTCGATCTCGATCCGGAGGTGCGCCGCTCGGCCAAGGAACGGCTCGGCGTCCTGCTGCAGCCGGGTGATCCACTCGAGAAGATCGCCGACCTGCTCGACCAGCTGTCGCTGGTGGCGCTGGCCTTTCCGGCCTTCAGCGACGGCCGCTCCTTCTCCAAGGGAGAACTGCTGCGCGGCCGCTACCATTTCGAAGGTGCCGTTCGCGCCACGGGCCAGGTACTGGTCGACCAACTGCCGCATATGCTGCGCCTGGGCTTCGACGAGTTCGAGATATCGAACCCCGTGCTGTTGAAGCGCCTGGAGGAGGGCCGCACCGGCGGATTGGGGCTCTACTACCAGCCAGCCGCCGTGCCGGAACCAAAAGGCCCGAAATACTCCTGGCGGCGCGTTCGCAGCAGCTGACGTTGCGGTAATTCCGCGCGTCTTTACAACGCCCCCTGTTCAAGCCTTCTCTTGAGCTTCCGGATGGAAAATCCGGAATGATCGGGGAGGGGTCTTCATGCGTTACGACTATGTCATAGCCGGCGGTGGGTCCGCCGGCTGTGCGCTTGCCGCACGGCTTTCGGAAGATCCCTCGAAAACGGTCTGCCTGATCGAAGCTGGCGGTGAGGGCAGGGATATGCTGATCCGCGCTCCGGCTGGCATTATCGGTATGCTTTCCGGCCGGCCCAGGATCAACAACTGGGCCTTCGAAACCGTGCCGCAGCAAGGTCTTGGCGGCCGCAACGGCTACCAGCCGCGCGGCAAGGCGCTGGGCGGCTCCAGCGCCATCAATGCGATGCTCTATGTCAGGGGCCATCGCAGCGACTATGACGAATGGGCCGATCTGGGCTGTGAGGGCTGGTCGTGGGATGAGGTTCTGCCCTATTTCCGGCGCGCCGAAGGCAATGAGCGCGGCACTGATGCCCTGCATGGCGGGGACGGTCCGCTGAAAGTGTCGAACCAGCGCTCGCCGAGGCCAATCGCCAAGGCCTTCATAGAGGCTTGTGCCGAAAACCAGATTCGCGCCTCGGACGATTTCAACGGACCGGAACAAGAGGGCGCAGGCTATTTCCAGGTGACGCAGTTCGCCGGTGGCGCCCGCAATGGCGAGCGCTGTTCGGCTGCCGCCGCCTATCTCCATCCGGTGATGCAGCGGGCCAATCTGACCGTGATCACGCGGGCGCACGCCACAGGCATCGTCCTTGACGGCAAGCGGGCCACCGGTATCCGCTACCGGACCCGCAAAGGCGAGGCAGTGGCGCAGGCGTCGTGCGAGGTGATCCTGTGTGGCGGTGCCTTCGGTTCGCCGCAGCTTCTGTTGCTGTCGGGTATCGGCCCGGCGGCCGAACTTGCCGTGCATGGCGTTCCCGTCGTCCACGAATTGCCGGGCGTCGGCAAGAACCTGCAGGACCACCTCGATTTCATCGTCGGCTGGAGATCGAAGGACACCGATATGCTTGGCATGAGCCCGCGCGGCGCGTTGGGTTTCCTACGGCATATCGCGCAGTGGCGGCGGGATGGGACCGGGCTGATCGCCTCGCCGGCGGCCGAGAGCGGCGCTTTCGTCAAATCCGACCCGGCGCTTGAGCGCCCTGACCTGCAGCTGCAATTCGTCATCGGGCTGGTCGAAAACCATGCGCGCACGCTGCACTACGGCTTCGGCTTCTCCTGTCATGTCTGCATATTGCGGCCGCACTCGCGTGGCGAGGTTGGGCTGGCCAGTGCCGATCCACTTGCCGCGCCGCGCATCGATCCGCGCTTTCTCGGCGACCAGCGCGATGCGGAGCTGCTGTTGAAAGGCGTGAGGATCACCCGGCAGGTGCTGGCTTCACCGGCGCTGACGCGCTACCGGTACAAGGAAATGCACATCGCCGGCGAGCCGAGCGATGCCGATCTGATGACCCATATCCGTACCCGCGCCGACACGGTCTATCACCCGGTCGGCTCCTGTCGGATGGGGGTCGACGAGATGGCGGTGGTCGATCCGCAACTCAAGGTGCGCGGGCTTGAAGCCTTGCGTGTCGTGGACGCCTCGGTGATGCCGACACTGATTAGTGGCAACACCAATGCGCCAACCATCATGATCGCCGAAAAGGCCGCCGACATGATCAGGGCTGCCTGATAGGAGCTCCAGGCCGCGGTGCCTATAGACTGGCGGTCGTTTTACTTTTCTTGGTTTGACGCAATTGCCTCAGGGAAAACGTTACGCGCTTTCCCTGGAAACCGTTCACCACCTCTGCTGGAATTGCTTAAGCTGCCGCCCGTGCCTCGCGGAACGACACCAGCTTGCGGCGGTTCTCGTCCCACAACGCCAGTTTAACGCAGCGCAGGCTTTCCAGCAGCGTGACACGGCCGATGTCGCGCAGCTCGGGATAATCCCGCAGCACTTCCTGCAACCGGTAGCACGGCACCTTGGCGGAGAGGTGATGGACGTGATGGACACCGATGTTGCCGGTGAACCAGTTCAGCACCGGCGGGAGGTCGTAATAGGACGATCCGTGCAAGGCAGCGTGCTGGAATTCCCAGTCGACATCCTTCGCCCATTCCGTTTCCTCGAACTGGTGCTGGACATAGAACAGCCAGATGCCGGCCGAACCGGCGAGGATGACGATCGGCAGGTGGACCACCAGGAACGCGCCGGGACCGACGAACCAAATGAGGATGGCTGCTGCGACCGCGATGCCAAGATTGGTGGTCATCGACGACACCCAAGGGGTCAGGCCGCCGCGCATCATGCCGACGGGCAGCCTTTGCTCGAAGATGAACAGCCAGATCGGACCGAGCCCGAACATCACCAGCGGGTGGCGATAGAGACGATAGGCAAGGCGGCCTCGCCACGACATCTGCCGGTATTCTGCAACGGTCAGCGTCCGGATGTCGCCCATGCCGCGTTCGTCAAGATTGCCGGCGCTGGCGTGGTGCGTCGCGTGGGCGCGCCGCCAGCAATCGTAGGGTGTCAGCGTCAGGATGCCGAGCGCGCGGCCGATCCAGTCGTCCGCGTAGCGATTGGCGAAGAAGGAGCCGTGGCCGCAATCGTGCTGGATCATGAAGATGCGCACCAGAAACCCGGCCGCGGGAAGGATGAGGATAAGTCCCCACCAATGGCCATAGGCATAGGCCGCCGAGGACAGGCCCCAGAGTATGGCGAATGGAATGAGAGTGATGGCGAGTTCGACGGTGCTGCGCCGCCTGTCAGGCTTCTTGTAGCGGGCGAGAATCTTCAGCCAGGCGCGCTTGCTGTTGGCGACCGTCTCAGGGGAAATCATGTTCATCAGGAAGCATAGGCGGGGTGCCTCGCCGCCGCAAGGCGACATCACGCAAAATTACTGTGCGTAATTGTCGCGTGGCCCGGCGGTCGAGCCAGCCAACCGCCGGTTCGACCTGCTGATGATCCTGAGCGTCGGTTTTCCGCTGAGGTCGATCGCTATTCGCGATCGAGGATGGGACAGCCGCGCTCGGTGCCAAAAGTCACGCGCACGCGGTCGCCACCCTGTCTGCCGCGGACTGTGATCTCCCGGCGGCCGACGGACTCTATCCTTGCGCGGCGGATGCCCATTCGGTCTGCCTTGTCGAGGGCCCGGTCCTCCGTGCAGCCTCGTTGACGGCGGTCGCGCCGGTCGTCGCGACGGGGGCCTTCGCAATCGTCATAGGCGGGGTCGCAATCTTCCATGAGCTTCAGCCGCGGGCCATGTTTGCCCAATTGCAGCTGCAGATTGTCTGCTTGTGCCGGAAAAGCCGCCAAGGTGATGGCGCCGAGGCCGACAAGCGCCATCAGCGATGAGGTGATCGAAACCTTGCGCACTACGTCCTCCATTTTGAACCACAACACATCTATCCTTAGATGGTTCGGCTCTCCCCGGCTATTGCCGATAGGAGGTTTGCTGCCAAGATCGATTGTTGCGTTAACGCCGGCGCCAGCCGATGTCACCGCGCTCCGCCCCATCGAGGCGGTCGAGCAGTTCTCGGAGCCGGTCGGGAATGTCGGCCTCGGTGCGGAAGGCCGGCAAGGTGCGTAGAAAGCGGGTCACCGCCTCGGCACCCAACTGGCGCCTGACCTCGATGGCCAGCCCTTCTGCCTTTTCGCCCGTGTTGCGGGTCATCGTCTCAAAATCCTGTGTCGGCTTCGAAACTCCTCCAGCAAGGGAATGGTTCCCCCATCCTGCCTGTGGGGCAAGCAAAGCCGGCAGTTAAGGTAAAATTTGAATTAAAATCGAAATGCCTTGCCTGCCATTGTCCGGCCTTGGCCGGTGGCTTCCATAATCGCTTACCCCTTGATTTTTGGCTGCCAAACATCGATATCGGGCACAAAATCCACATCATTCGAGATTAACGGGAAACGGCGATGAGCGACCAGGCAAAAGACGAACGCGCGCCCGATGAAGTCGAGGCGACCGAGCCCGCAGCCGAGCGCACGGAAGGCAGCACCGACGGCGACTATGAAGCCCTTGTCCGGCTGCTGAAGGAAAATGAAGAGCTGAAGGACCGCGCGCTGCGCGTGGCGGCCGAGATGGAAAACCTGCGTCGCCGCACGGCGCGCGATGTTCACGATGCGCGCACCTACGCGGTCGCGAATTTCGCCCGCGACATGCTTTCGGTGTCGGACAATCTGCGCCGCGCGCTGGATGCGATTCCCGCCGAGGCCAAGGCATCGGGTGACGCCGGCTTCAAGGCGCTGATCGAAGGCGTCGACCTCACCGAGCGCGCCATGCTGTCGGCGCTGGAACGGCATGGGGTCAAGAAGCTCGCGCCGGAAGGCGAGAAGTTCGATCCCAATTTCCACCAGGCGATGTTCGAAGTGCCCAATCCGGACGTCCCGGCCAACACCGTGGTCCAGGTCGTGCAGCCGGGCTATTCGATCGGCGACCGCGTGCTGCGCCCGGCTATGGTCGGCGTCGCCAAAGGCGGTCCGAAGTTTGCCGCCGCTGAAGCGGCGGTCGAGCCGGGGCCGGTAAACGAGCAGGCTGAGAAAGATGCATAGTTAAGGGAGTAGGGCAGTAGGGAAAAGGGCAATCGCACCTTCCGTGCGGCTTCGTGCTAAACATACTGCCTTACTGCCCTATTCCCTTACTCCCCTGGCCTGCCATGAACCCCATCGCGCTTCTCGACTATGCCGGTGTCGCCGTCTTCGCGGCGACCGGAGCGCTTGCGGCTTCGCGCAAGCAGCTCGACATTATCGGCTTCCTGTTCCTGGCCAGCGTCACCGGGATAGGTGGCGGCACGCTTCGCGACGTCATCCTCAACCTGCCGGTTTTCTGGGTCGCCAACTCCGGCTATGTGCTGGTCTGCGCCGCGGTTGCGGTGCTGGTCTTCTTCAGCGCGCATCGTCTCGAATCGCGCTGGAAATGGCTGCTCTGGCTCGACGCCATCGGGCTCGCCGCTTTTTCGGTGATGGGCGCGGCCAAGGGGCTTGCGATTACCGGTTCGCCGGTCGTCTCCGTCATCACCGGCGTGCTCACCGCCACTTTCGGCGGCATTCTGCGCGATCTCCTTGCCGGCGAGCCATCGGTGCTGCTCAGGCCCGAAATCTATGTCACGGCGGCCCTTGCAGGTGCCGGCCTTTACACGCTTGGCGATCTTGCCGGACTGCCGCCGCTCGCCTCGGATTTTGCCGGTTTTGCGGCGGCGTTCCTTGTGCGTGGCGGCGCGCTCAAATTCGGCTGGTCGTTTCCGTCCTACAAGAGCCGGCCCGGCAGGCGGCCGGAAGATATTTTGTGAAAAGGAAGCGAATAGCGAATAGGGGTTGAACGAGATAGCTCCCGCTACCTTCTATTCGCTAGCCTCACGCAGCGAAGCGCTGGGCTTCCCCGCCGTAATAGTTGACGTAGCGTGCGCCGATCTCCTTGACCGGCATCACGACGAACACATCGACCGTCGAGAATTCGCGATCGATGACGCAGCCATCGCCGATGCGGGCGCCGACACGCAGATAGCCCTTGACCAGAGGCGGCATCGCGGCGATCGCCGCCTTGGCATTGACCGCCTCGATCGGCATCAGGTCCATCGAGCAGTAGCGCCCGGAGACCGCGCGTACATCCCAGGCCGAATTTGTGCGGCAGTGGTGGGCGAGGTAGGTGAGCGCCTCGGCATGCGCCGCCGGCACGGTGCCGTGAAAGGAAGCGCAACCGGTCATCACACCGATTTCATAATGGTTGATGTAAGCCCAGATGCCTTGCCACAACGCTTCGATGGTGCGCTTCGAGCGGTATTCCGGCAAGACGCAGGAGCGGCCGAGTTCAAGGAAACGCTGGCCGGGGTGACGGGCAATGAGCTTGGTCAGCTCGAATTCACCTTCGGAATAGAAACCGCCGGCCGTGGCCGCGATTTCTTGCCGCAGCAGCCGATATGTGCCGACGATGCGGCGATGTTCGGGACCGGAAAGCGTGGTGTCCAAAACCAGCAGATGGTCGCAGAGCGGATCGAAGCGGTCGGCGTCACGGCGGTCATGGGCCTGGAACAGGTCCTTCCTGGCGCCAAGTTCGTCGTAGAACACCCGGTAGCGCACTTCCTGCGCGGCCGCGATCTCGGCCTCGTTGCGAGCGAGCCGCACTTCAAGATTGCCTATACGGCCTAGTGCCGCGCCCTTTATGACGGAATCGACGTTACGTCCGGCAAGCAAGGCGCTGCTGGCGTTCGGCCGAGTGTCACATTCCGGCATAACTGTATGCACGAGTGATTCTCCTTCGAGCCATCCCTCTTGGCACGGGGATACGGTGTAGGTGCAACAGGATTGTGACAGTACCGTGATACGACGTCGTGGGCAATACTTCGTCGGCTGGCGAATACGATCAACCGGCTACGTTTAAGTGATCGCCCGGTGCGGAATGGGCGGTGGAAAGCTCAGGCCGCGACGACCTGGCCCTCGACGGCATTGACCAGCGCCTCGGGGTCGAGCGGCTTGGTGACAAAGCCGCTGGCTCCATGGGCCAACACCGCATGGCGGGTCTTTTCCTGGCTGTCGGCCGACAGCACCATGATCGGCACCGGCCGCACGGCACTTTCTTCCTCATGGCGGCGGATGGCGGCAATCGCGTCCAGCCCGTCCATGACCGGCATGTGCAGATCCATCAAGACCACGTCGAAGCGGTCCTTGTGCGCGGCGCCGGTGACAGCCTCGACGGCCGCCTTGCCGTTGCCGACCACCCTGACGCGATGCCCGGCCTTCAGCAGCGTGGCGCGGGCCAGCATGGCATTGATGTCATTGTCCTCGGCGATCAGCACCGACAGGCCGCGCTGGCGGTTGCCGACGGCGCGCAGTGTCGGCGCGCCGCGCTTTTCCGGCTGCGGCGGGCCGAGGCTCGGAGCATGGCTGCTCAACAGTACACGCAAAAGTGTTCCGCCGCGCACCGGCCTGGCCAGGAAGGTTGCGTAGCCGCTGGCGCGGAACTCGCCAAGCATGCCGCGATCTGTCGGCGCGATCAGCGTGATCGCCTCACAGTCGGAGAAACCGCTCTGGCGCAGGCGCTTGAGCAGCCTTCCGTCGCCTTCCTCCATCGCTGCATCGACCAGGATCGCGTCGCAGCCGGCGGCGAAAGGCGCGGCCTGTGCGGCGGTGGTGGCGATGTCGACCGCGCCACCGTTGGCACGGATGGTGCGGGCGATGGCGTCGGCCTCGACGGCGTTCTTCGACAGGATCACCACGCGTCTGCCCGAGAGAGCATTCTGGCGGCCCTGCGGCGCTTCGGTGGCCGCTGTCGCAGGGACTTCGAAGACGAACTCGGATCCCTGGCCGAGCCGGCTGGATACCGAGATCGTGCCACCCATGGCGGCCACCAGGCGCCTGGAGATGGCAAGGCCGAGGCCGGCCCCGCCATGTGTGCGTGTCGACGTGCCGTCGGCCTGCTCGAACTCCTCGAAAATGCGCTCCAGGTCGGCATCATGCAGGCCCGGACCGGTATCGGCGATGGTAAAGCATATGCGGTCGCTGGTTTCGGTGCGTGCGCGTGCAATGCTCACCAGCACGCCGCCGCTGTCGGTGAACTTGATGGCGTTGCCGATGAGGTTGAGAAGCACCTGCCTGACCTTGCCTGGATCGGCGGTGATCAATTGCGGCACGTCGGGTTCGACATGACAACCCAGCCCGATATCCTTGGCGAAGGCGCGCGCCGCCAGCAATTCGATGATGTTGTCGGCGATCTCGCGCACCGACATCGGCTGCGGCTCCGGGTCGAAACGCCCGGCTTCGATCTTGGAATAGTCGAGAAGATCCTCGATCAGGGCAAGCAATGCGCTGGCTGAGGTCGAGACGGCGCCGACATAGGTCTGCTGCTCCGGCGACAGGCTGGTGTCGGCGAGCAACCTGGCCATGCCCATGATGCCGTTCATCGGGGTGCGGATTTCATGGCTGACGGTGGCGAGGAAACGCGATTTGGCCTGGCTGGCATATTCGGCCCGTTCGCGTGCGGTGATCAGCGAGGACTCGGCGCGTTTGCGGGCGGTGATGTCGCGGGCGATGGCGCGGTGCGAAACCGCGCCACTGTCCTTGTCGCGCACCGACAGTTCGATCCAGGAGAACCAGCGCTGCCCGCTCGGCGTGCTGATAGAGACATCGGTGGAACTCAGGCACTCATGGTCGGAAAAGGCGGCATCGGGAACCATGCCGACCTCGATGCCGAGTTCCGCCAGGGTCTTGCCGGCAAGATCGCGCTGGTCGATCTCGACGAGATCGGCGAAGACCTTGTTGGCATAGACGATGTAGCCGTCGCGGTCGCGATGGATGACGAGATCGCCAAGCGCGTCGATCAGGCCACGAAAGCGCTCATCGCTCTCCTGCATCTCCCACATGCGGTCGGCCAGCGTCTCGATCTCGGCGCGGCTGCGGGCCGTGGTTTCGTCAAGAAGGGCGGCGGTGCGATGTTCGCTGCGCCTGGCGCGCAGATGCATGGCAAGGCCGGCTAGGCCGGTTGCGAGCAATGCAACGCTGATGAACATCGGTGCCCCGGTCAGGTGCGCCAGCCCGGCCATCACCACGATGGCGACGAATGTCAGAAAGGACAGGCCTTCGCGCCTGGAGAATTCCGGCTCGGGCACCAGCGGCGGCGCGGCGACGAAGCGCCGCGTCGACGCCGGCGGGAGCACCGCATCGACATCGTCGCCAGTGTCCGCCTGTTGGCTGCCGGATTGCGCGATCATGCGAAATTCTTGCCAGACAGAGCTTATGGAAAATTGCGGCGGATCGTTCCAATTTTAGCGGATGAGCGTTTTTTGCCGAGGCGCGGCGGGTTTGCCACCAGATCTGGCGATTGCATCGCCCTTCCGGCAGTTGGGCGGAGTCACATATCCACGACGACGCGGCCGCGGATCTTGCCCTCGACGATATCGCGCGCGGCATCGACGATGCCGTCGAACCCGATGGTGCTGGACAGGCTGGCGAGCTTCTGCAGATCGAGGTCGGTGCCGATGCGGCGCCATGCCTCGAGGCGGACTGCTTTCGGCGCCATCACTGAATCGATGCCGAGCAATGAGACACCGCGCAGGATGAAGGGCGCGACGCTGGCCGGCAGGTCCATGCCGCCGGCCAGGCCGCAGGCGGCGACCGCGCCGCCATAGGAGGTCATCGAGAGCACATTGGCCAGCGTGTGGCTGCCGACAGCGTCAATACCGCCGGCCCAGCGCTCCTTGGCCAGCGGCTTGGCCGGCTGGGCAAGCTCCTCGCGCGAGATCACCTCGGCGGCGCCAAGGTCCATCAGAAAGGGGCTTTCGGCATTGCGGCCGGTGGAAGCAATGACATGGTAGCCGAGGCTGGACAGGATGGAGACCGCGACCGAGCCGACGCCGCCGGCTGCCCCCGTCACCACCACCGGGCCGCGATCGGGCAGGATGCCATGCCGCTCCAGGGCCATGACACAGAGCATGGCGGTATATCCTGCGGTGCCGACGGCCATCGCGTCATGCGGGCTGATGCCTTGCGGCAGCGGCACCAGCCAGTCGCCCTTGACGCGGGCACGGCCTGCATAGGCACCGAAATGGGTTTCGCCGACGCCCCAGCCATTCAGCACGACCTTGTCTCCGGCGCGCCAGTCGGGATGCGAGGACGAAATGACGGTGCCGGCGAAATCGATGCCCGGCACCAGCGGCCAGCGGCGGATCACCGGCGCCTTGCCTGTGATCGCCAAGCCATCCTTGTAGTTCACCGTCGTTGCCTCGACCGCGACAGTGACATCGCCTTCCATCAGGTCGGCCTCGGTGAGATCGGTCACGGCGACCGACTGCTTTTTCTCGGCGTCACGCGAAACGAGGATGGCTTTGAAGGTTTCGGACATGTCTTTCTCCGCGATCTTGACGACATGAACTGTGCGGCGATGGCCGCACGGGGTCAATCCTTGGAAGGACTGGCTTTGGGTTCGCGCCGCCAGCCGACCAGCTCGTCGAAGACGACCAACGCCGCGCCAACCGAAATGAAGGCGTCGGCAAGGTTGAAGACGGCGAAGGACCAGACCGGCGTGTGGAACAGGATGTAGTCGATGACGTGGCCGTAGACGGCGCGGTCGATCAGATTGCCGAGCGCGCCGCCGACGATCAGCGCAAAGCCGGTGCGGGCAAGGATCTGGGACGGCGCGATCCGTGTCGCCAGGAACAGCACGAAAGCAACGACGGCGAGCGAAATGACGATCAGCCCGGTGTCGCCGAAGGACGAGAACATCGAGAAGGCGATGCCGGTATTGTAGGTGCGAAACAGCGCCAGGAAGGGCAGCAGATCAACCTTCTCCTGAAAAGGCAGATCGGCCTCGACCAGGTATTTTATCCACTGGTCGAGCGCGATGGCCGCGACGACGAGCAATGCGTAGGGAGACCATGATCTCACGGGCAGGCAACCTTCATTGCTGGTCCAGGATTGGCTCGAGCTTCAGCGCGCCGCGCCGGATCTCGAACAGCATGATGCCGGTGGCAACGGCCAGATTGAGCGAATCGGCACGGCCCGCTTGCGGAATCCTGAGCAGCCTGTCGCAACTCGCAGCTAGGCTTTCGGGCAGTCCCTGCTGCTCGTTGCCCATCATCAGCAGCACGGGCCCGCGGGAAAAATCGACCGAGCGGTAGTCGACGGCGCCTTTCAGGTGGGTTCCGGCGACGAGGCCTGAAAACCCGCCTCGCCAGGCGAGGAAAGCCTCGGTTGTCGCCTTCGCCACGGGCACGGCAAAGATCGAACCCATGGTGGCACGCACCGTCTCCACGGAGAATGGATCAGTGGTATCGCCGACCAGGATGACGCCTTTGGCGCCGACGGCATCGACGGTGCGGATGACAGTGCCGAGATTGCCGGGGTCGCGCACCCGGTCGAGCGCCACCCAGACGTCGCCATTGTCAGCGCGGACATCCTTCAAGGCGAGGAATTTTTGCGAAAAGACGCCGACCACCATTTGCGGGTTGTCGCGACGGGTGATGGCGACCAGCACCTTCTCCGACACTTCGAGCACCATGCCGCCTGCCGCAACCGTGCGTGCGGCCACCTTCTCCACGGCAGCGTTGCCGCGCCCGGCCTTGGCGAAAACCAATGTCCTGATCTGCCAGCCGAGATCGAGCGCATCGATGACCAGCTTCAACCCCTCGGCCATGAAGGCGTTCTGCTGGTCGCGGAATTTCTTCTGAGCGAGCGCCTTGATGTCCTTGACCAGCGGATTGGCGAGGCTGGTGACCTCCTTCACCTGGCCAGGTGCGCCTGCATGCCGCTCGTTCATTCAGCCACCCAACGCGAAAACAATGAGGTCGATAGCGCCCGGCCGGCGGACTTTTCGCGGATGATCAACTCACCCGATTCAACCTTGCCGCCCATGCCGGCAAAGGTATCGCGCATCAGGGCGTGGATGGCGAAGAAGGAGGCGCGGATCGAGTAGGCGGTCAGCACCACGGCGAGCGGCTTCGGCGTCAGGATCGCCCGGCAGAGGTCGGTCAAATCGGGCAGGTCCTCGAACAATTGCCAGACCTCGCCCTTGGGGCCACGGCCATAGGCCGGCGGGTCGAACAGAATGATATCGTAGCGGCTGCCGCGGCGCTCCTCGCGCTCGGCGAATTTGACCGCGTCGTCGACGATCCAGCGGATCGGCTTGCTGCCGAGGCCGGCCATCTCCTGGTTTTCGCGGGCCCAGCCGATCGCCTTCTTCGAGGCATCGACATGGGTGACCTCGGCACCGGCGCGAGCCGCCACCAAGGAAGCGAGACCGGTATAGCCGAACAGGTTCAGAACCTTGACCGGCCGCTTCGCCGCCGCGATCAGCCCGGCCATGTGGTCCCAGTGGGAGGCCTGCTCCGGAAAGACGCCGACATGACGAAACGAGGTGAAACGGCCGAGATAGTCGATGCCGTCATGCTTCATCGGCCAGGTCTCGCCGAGCGGCAGCTTCGGGAAACGCCAGCGGCCGATCCCCTCCTCGTCGGTGTCTCCGGTGAAGACGGCGTCGGCGCGCTCCCATTCCTTTGCCGGCAAGGCCTTTTGCCAGATCGCCTGGCCCTCTGGCCGCACGATCCGGTAGGGGCCATATTGTTCGAGCTTCTGGCCGGTGCCGCTGTCGAGCAGCGCATAATCGGCATTGGGCGCCACTTCCAGGATCACGGGAAGATGTTCAGTGGGCAGAGCGCCTTCGCGGCGGGCCAGGATGCGCGGCGCCGAGTTCGGTTCGGAACGATTTTCCGTCTTCGCCTCATGGCGCTCGCGCGGTGGCGCTTCCGGTCTGGCAGGAGCCTGGCCGGGACGCGGGCGTGACACGTCCGCCGCACTCTTGGCGGATGGATGTGGACGGTTGTCGCGGCGTTTGTCGCGAAAAGACTTCAAGCGGGGGCAACTCCGAACGGCGTGGCCGCTTTTGACATAGGGCAACCGGCTTCGCAACCAAGTCCGACAGGTCGGCCTCTCCGGTTTATGTCTGCCGGCGATGGACCAATGTCAAAGAAACAGGCAAATCTGCTCGATGTCCCGCTCCGAACGCCTACTCGACCTCATACAGTGCTTGCGCCGGCATCGCCGGCCGGTGAGCGGGCACATGCTTGCCGACGAGACGGGCGTTTCGATCCGCACGCTCTACCGCGACATCGCCACGCTGCAGGGCCAGGGCGCGCCGATCGAGGGTGAGGCGGGGTTGGGTTATGTGCTCAAGCCCGGCTTCATGCTGCCGCCGCTGATGTTCAGCGACGAGGAGATCGAAGCCATTGTGCTCGGCTCGCGCTGGGTCGCCAGGCAGCCGGACCAGCGTCTCTCGGCCGCCGCCGCCAACGCGTTGGCCAAGATCGCAGCCGTGCTGCCCGACGATCTGCGCGAGGATCTTGACGCGAGCACACTGCTGGTCGGGCCTCCTGCCGCGGCCACCGAGGGCATCGATCTTGGTCTGGTGCGGCAGGCCATCCGCAACGAGCGCAAGCTCGGCTTTCTCTACCGCGATGCCGGCGGGGCCGTGTCCCAGCGCGTCGTCTGGCCATTTGCGCTGGGCTTCTTCGACAAGGTGCGGGTGGTGGTGGCGTGGTGCGAGACGCGGCAGGATTTCCGGCATTTTCGCGCCGATCGCATCGCCGAACTCCAAGCAATGGACACGCGCTATCCGCGTCGTCGCCAGGCGCTGCTCAAGGAATGGCGAACGACGCTCGATAAGCCGCGTGGTCCGCGATGACTGCTGCCATATTCTGACAGTAGCCTATCTTATGTTCGCCAAGTCGAAACACCGAACCTTGGAGAGCAGATATGGCCACCCCGAATTTCGTCATCCTCTATGTCGACCAGCCGCAGCAGAGCGGTGCCTTCTACAGCGCGCTGCTCGGTCGTGAGCCGGTCGAAAGTTCGCCGACCTTCGTGCTGTTCGTGCTCGATGCCGGCTTCAAGCTCGGCCTGTGGTCGCGCCATACGGTGGAGCCGGCAGCCGCCACGTCAGGCGGTGGCGCCGAAATCGTGTTTGCGCTGGATACGCCCGATGCGGTCGATGCCGCCCATGCCGACTGGTCCGGGCGCGGGCTGAAGATCCTGCAGACGCCGACCGACATGGATTTCGGCCGCACTTTTGTCGCGCTCGATCCCGATAATCATCGCCTGCGCGTCTACTGGCTGTCCGACGGGGAACAGGCCAATGGGGAACAGAAATGAGCGCGTATTGGATCGCGGTGGCGTCGGCCGAACATGTCCGGCGTGGTCGCACAGCCGGCTTCATGCAGGTCAACCACGGCAAGGCGGCACCGCTGCGTCGCGTCAAGCCGGGTGATGGCGTCGTCTACTATTCGCCGACCACTGTTTTGGGCGAGAAAGACGGCCTGCAGGCTTTCACGGCGATAGGCATCGTGCGGGAAGGCGAGCCTTATCAGGGCGATATGGGCGCCGGCTTCACGCCGTTCCGCCGCGATGTGGCGTGGGCCAAGGCCGAGGAAGCGCCGATCAAGCCGCTGCTCGACAGGCTGGACTTCACCGTGGCCAAGTCGAACTGGGGTTATCAGCTTCGCTTTGGCCTTTTTGAAATCGGGGATCACGATTTTCGTGTCATCGCCGAGGCGATGGGCGCCGAAATGGGTGCAACGGTAAACTAGGCCGTGAGCGCTTTGTAGACGGCAATGCCGGCGGCAAGATCCTCGAGCGCCGCTCCGACCGACTTGAACAGCGTGATCTCACCGGCGCTCTCGCGGCCCTTCTTTCGGCCGCGCGCCAATTCGTGCAGATCGGCGACGATGGCTTCCGGCTTCAGCACGCCGGAGGCCAGCGGTTGGACGATGTCGCCGGCTTCCTTGGTGGCGCCGGCGCGGGTGTCGACATAGACGCGGGCAAGCCTGATCGCATCGTCATCGCTCTCGCGCATCGTCGGCGTAAAGCCGCCGACCAGGTCGACATGGGTTCCCGGCCGCAACAATGCGCCCTTGATCAACGGCGTGGTCGTGATCGTCGCCGAGGAGACGATGTCGGCCTGCCCAAGCTCCGTATCGAGATCGCTTGCCGCACTGGCCGCGAAGCCCTGGGCGCACAGATCGGCCGCGACTTTCTCGGCATTGGCCGGGGTGCGGTTCCAGATGCGGATGGTCTTGATGGGTCGCACGGCCGAGTGCGCCTTGGCGAGGAAGGGCGACAGCGCGCCGGCGCCGACCACAAGCAGCCGCGAGGCATCGTCGCGGGCGAGATAGGAGGCCGCGAGCGCCGAAGCGCAGGCGGTGCGCCATTGTGTCAGCCGCTGGCCGTCGATCAGGGCCTCGGGTTCGCCGGTGGCGCCGTTGAGCAGAAGATAGAGCCCCATCACCGCGGGCTTGCCGATGGCATTGTTGTCGGGCGACACGGTGACGATCTTGACGCCGACGTGACCGCCGGCCGACGTGCCGGCCGCGTTGAGATCGGTCCAGGCCGGCATCAAAAGCAGTGTGGAGGCGGCACCATCGGGCCGCTCGATCGTATGATGATGCCTGACAGGCTGCACCGCACCGTCGCGAAACGCCATGCGCAGCGTCTCGACCAGCCGGGGAAAGGTCAGCGCATGGTCGACCTCTGCGGCCGAAATGGTCAGCATGAAAAACTCCGTGAGGACAAAACCGCCGATTGGCGGCTCAAGCGGTCGGCTTCGGCAATGCTGCCTCTTGGGCGGACCCCGGTGCCTGGCTTTGTGATACCGCCGGCGCACGGCTGACCGCCTGGCGCAGGTTCTCGGCTTCGACGCCGCGCTGGCGCGCCAGCTTGCGATAGCGACCCTGTTTGACCCACGTAGCCAGACTGCCGACGATCATGCCGATGGCGAGCGCCAGGAACAGGAAGATGAACAGCGGCAAAGTCAGGGTCAGCTTCGGATTGCCGGGATTGAACGGGTCCAGCGTGAAGGCGACCAGTTCGCGGTTGGCGACAGCGAGTGCGATCAGGATGATCGCCAGGGGCACGAAGATCGCGATAAGGATGAAGCGATTGAACATGATGTTTTCCGTCGGAAGCTGGCCTGTCCGAAAGGCCGTCAGGCGCTGACGTCGCGCCTACTTGCCGCCGTTCAGCCTTTCACGCAGTTCCTTGCCGGTCTTGAAGAACGGCACCCATTTCTCCTCGACCTCGACGGATTCGCCGGTGCGTGGATTGCGTCCGGTGCGGGCGGGACGATTTTTCACCGAAAAAGCGCCGAAGCCACGCAACTCGACCCGGTTGCCTTCGGCAAGGGCGTCGGTGATTTCATCAAAGATCGCGCCGACGATGTTTTCGACGTCGCGCAGGAAAAGATGCGGATTGCGCGTGGCAATAATCTGCACAAGTTCGGACTTGATCATGAGACGGGTCCCCGTGAAAGCAGTGCGGTCAAAATTATGAGGATGATTTTATTTGCTTTTTTCACTTGCCCCAAACGGCTTCTCAAGGGTGCCAGACGGAAACGAGACCGTCAAGAAACAAGCGGTCGGCTCCGAGTTCATGGATGACGTCGCTGCTGTAGGCGGGCAGGCCGAGCGCACTGCCGATCGTTTGCGCCATCGCTTTCGAGAACAGGAAGCCGCTGCGCCGTTCGGTATCCTTCCACTCGACGACCTTGAGCTTGGCATCGACGCCCTTGGTCGCCAGCCAGTCGACCGCCACGGTCTCGCCGCCGACGGCGTCGATCAGCCCGTTGGCAACGCCCTGGCGACCGGTGAATATCGAGCCGTCGGCAAGCACCAGCGCTTGTTCGCGGCTCATCTTGCGGCGTTCGGCGACGATGTCGACGAACCAGTTGTAACTGTCGAGGATGAGCTTGCGAACCATGGCGCGCTCGTCGTCATTGGTCGGCTTGAAGGGAGAGGGCGCGGCTTTCAGCGGCGAGGATTTCACCTCCTCCAGCTTGACGCCGAGTTTGTCCATCAGGCCGCTGACGTCGGGATACTGGATCAGCACGCCGATCGAGCCGACGATCGAGGTCTTGCGGGCAACGATGTGATCGGCGGCACTGGCGATCATATAGCCCGCCGATGCGGCGAGCGTGCCGACTTCCGCCACCACCGGCTTGTCGGCGGCCAGCTTGCGCACTTCTTCATAGATCGATTCACCGCCAACGGTGGTGCCGCCAGGCGAATCGATCGACAGGATCACGCCTTTCACCTTCGATGAAAGACGGATGGTTTCCAGCCGCTCGATCAGTTCCTCGTCCTCGGTGATCGTGCCTTCGATCTTGACCTTGGCAATATGGTCGACCGTCGAGCCGCCGAAATCGTCGCCATAGAACCAGGTTGAAAGCGCAATCACCCCAAGGGCTATGATGCCTATGGCGACGACGCGCCAGAATGTCAGCTTGCGCCGCAAACGGCGGCGGTCGATCAGGTCGTCGGCTCTCAGTGCCATGGTCAGCCTTTCAGTCGGCGGGAGGAGACGCTTTTAGACCATGATCCTCCCATCTGGAAGCAGTTCTCTTTTGCGCATGGCGAGACAAGTCGGCGCCTGGACGTGAGGTGGCTATCCGCGTCGACAGTCGACGGGGCCGGGTCAGGCCCTCTCCAGGCCTCGGTCTGCTCACATATTCGTGCAATCGCCACCAGGTCGGGCGACGAGACCGATGGCTGATAAATTTTACGCCGCGTGTCTGTTTCTGCTATGGAGAACACGCAGTTGTGCGGACTTCGTTTTCGTCTGTACAAAGGCGGCTGTCACATTTTTGCAGTTTTCGTGGGCTTGTGCTTGCTTGAAAGCGCCGGCGTCCCACCTATAGGCGGTGCCCGAGGGCGGGCAGGATTAGAAGAAAGCAGTGAATGTTAGCGCGACCGATTGAACCGACCGACGCCGAGGCGGTGTTGGCTCCCCCGGCGGACGTCCGGACGCGCGGCGATGCTTTCGACCGTGCGCAGCGTCATTCGCGCCGCGTGCGCGTTCTCAAATTTGCCGTGCCGGTGGCCGCAGCACTGATAGCGGTCGCTTTCCCGGTCTATTCCTATCTCGCCGCACCCGTCTCGGTGAAGATTCAGGCGGAAGGCACTGCCTTTTCCAACGGCAAGCTGGTGATGGCCAATCCCAAGCTCAACGGTTTCACCAAGCAGAAGCAGCCTTATTCGATGACGGCGCTGCGTGCCATTCAGGATGTCAGCACGCAAGGTATCATCGAGCTGGAAGGCATCGACGCCAAGGTGCCGATCGCGTCCGACAATGTGGCGGCGGTCAAGGCCTCGCACGGCACCTACGATCGCGACGGCAATACGATGAACCTGACCAGCGACGTGACGATCACCACGACCGACGGCATGCAGGCCAAGTTCAAATCGGTCTTCCTCGACATGGGCAAAGGCACTATGAAGACAGGAGATCCCGTCGATGTCAGCCGTGGCGGGTCGCGGATCACGGCGGATACGATGTCGGTTCAGGACAATGGCAAGATTCTGGTTTTCGAGAACAAAGTGCGCGTCAACATCGATTCCGCCGCCCTGAAGGCGGCACAGGGAAACAGCGGAGAAACCAATGCGGCTCAGTAGTTCGACGCGGCTCGCGGCTGCAACTTCAGCGTTGCTGCTGCTCGGACTCGTGCCGTCATGGGCGCAGACGACCAGTCAATCAGGCCTCAAACTGTCCGGCGACAAGCCGATCCAGATCGAGAGCGACAAGCTGGAAGTCCGCCAGGCCGACAGTGTCGCGATCTTCACGGGCAATGTCAGCGTCGTCCAGGGGCCGACATTGATGAAGGCCGGCAAGATGACGGTCTACTACGTCAAGGACCCCAACGCCGCTGCCAAGGGCACGGAGGCCGCGGGTGCTGCGATGACGGGCTCGGCCAACATCGATCACCTGGAGATCTCCGACAAGGTCTATATCAAGTCGGATGCGCAGATCGCGACCGGCGATCAAGGCAGCTTCGATATGAAGAGCCAGGTGCTGGTGCTTTCGGGCAAAAAGGTCGTTCTGTCGCAAAACGACAACGTTCTGGTGGGCTGCAAGCTTACCGTGCAGATGAAAAGCGGGCTGGCTCAGGTGGATCCATGCGCTGGGCAACGCGTCCAGATGTCGATCACGCCGCCGCCGAAATCGGGAGCGACGAACCCCTGATGGCCAGCCTGTCGTCGCTGACGGCGCGTCTTCCGGGACGGGCCGCCGGCAAGCTTTCGGCGCCGGCCACGGTGACCGTCGATGCGGGAAAGTTCAAGGGAACCCTGATCGCCAAGGGGCTGACCAAGAGCTACAAGGGCCGCAAGGTCGTCAGCGGCGTTACCATCGGCGTGCGCGCCGGAGAGGCCGTTGGACTGCTCGGCCCCAACGGCGCCGGCAAAACGACCTGTTTCTATATGGTTACCGGCCTGGTGCCGGTGGATGAAGGCACGATCGAGATCGACGGCTTCGATGTCACGTCGATGCCGATGTACCGTCGCGCACGCCTCGGCATCGGCTATCTGCCGCAGGAAGCATCGATCTTCCGCGGCCTCAATGTCGAGCAGAATATCCGCGCCGTGCTGGAAGTGGTCGAAAAGGACCGCAAGGTGCGCGAGCGCAATCTCGACGAACTGCTCGAGGAATTCCACATCAGCCATCTGCGCAAGGCGCCATCCATGTCGCTTTCGGGCGGCGAGCGGCGACGCTTGGAAATCGCGCGAGCGCTGGCGACGCGTCCGGCCTACATGCTCCTCGACGAGCCTTTCGCCGGCATCGATCCGATCGCCGTCGCGGATATCCAGCAACTGGTGCGCCACCTGACGGCGCGCGGCATCGGCGTCCTCATCACCGATCACAATGTGCGCGAAACGCTCGGCCTCATCGACCGCGCCTACATCATCCATGCCGGCCAGGTGCTGACCCATGGAAGGGCCGACGAAGTGGTGGCAAACCCGGATGTGCGGCGACTTTACCTCGGCGAGGGTTTCACCCTCTGAGCGTGAAATTTGTTTCCTGACACGATTTTTGCGGTTCGCGCGGCGCTTTTTCGTCGATTTTGCTCCGAGATAACGCTCCGGTAAGCGAGTTTTGCTACCAATTGCCTTGACAAGCAAAAGCCGGGCCAGTTTCTATGGCCGGCTGCAAAATTCCTTTCCGGAAGTCCGGATGCGTAGACGAGGCGTTTGAAACCGAACCATGGCGTTGGCGGCCAAACTACAGCTACGACAATCGCAGTCGCTGGTGATGACGCCGCAACTGATGCAGTCGATTCGGCTGCTGCAGTTCACCCATGTCGAACTCGAGCATTTCATCGACGAGGAAATCGAGCGCAATCCGCTGCTGGAGCGCGCCGAGCCGCAGGACGATGCCGCCAGCGACCAGGCGCAGAAGATCGAGGCGGAGCCGCAAGCCACCTCCGAAGGCGACTGGTTCGAAAACGAGACACAGTGGAGCGCCGAGGCGATCTCGGACAAGCTCGACACGTCGCTGGAAAACCTGTTTCCCGACGACCCGGGCACCAGCGAGCGGCTCGGTCCCGACCTGACGGCGCAATGGAAATCGGCTTCCGGCAATGGCGCGGGTTCCTCATCCGAGTGGTTTGACGCCGGCGATATGGCGACTGCTGCGATCACGCTGCGCGACCATGTCGGTGAACAGGTGGCGCTAGCCTTCGCCGATCCGGCTGCACGTCTGATCGCCGCCGACCTCGCCGACGGCCTTGACGAGACCGGCTATCTGCGTGCCGATCTGGCAGAGATCGCCGCTCGTCTCGGTGCGGATGCGGCCGCCGTGGCGAAGGTGCTGGCGGTGTGTCAGACCTTCGAGCCGGCCGGCCTGTTTGCCCGCGACCTGGCCGAATGCCTGTCGCTGCAGCTTGCCGTGCGGAGCCGGCTCGATCCGGCGATGAAGGCGCTGGTCGCCAATCTCGAACTCCTGGCACGGCGCGATTTTCACGCATTGAAACGGATCTGCGGTGTCGACGAGGAGGATCTGCTCGACATGCTGGCCGAAATCCGGGCGCTCGATCCCCGGCCGGGCATGGCGTTTTCGGGCGGCGCCAGCGACGCGATCGTCGCCGATGTCGAGGTGCGCGCGGCCAATGACGGCAGCTGGACGGTCGAACTCAATGCCGAAACGCTGCCGCGGGTGTTGGTCGACCATATCTATTTCGCCCAGGTCTCTCCGCAGGCCAAGAACCAGGCGGAAAAGGATTTTCTGGCCGAATGCCTGCAGAACGCCAACTGGCTGACGCGCAGCCTCGACCAGCGGGCAAAGACCATCCTCAAGGTCGCTTCGGAAATCGTTCGCCAGCAGGACGCCTTCCTCGTCCATGGCGTGCGGCAGCTGAAGCCGCTCAATCTGCGCACGGTGGCCGACGCCATCGGCATGCACGAATCGACCGTCAGCCGGGTCACAGCCAATAAATACATGCTGACGCCGCGCGGCGTGTTCGAGCTTCGCTACTTCTTCACCGCCTCGATCGCCGCATCGGGCGGCGGCGATGCGCACTCCTCGGAAGCCGTGCGTGACCGCATCAAGCAGTTGATCGACGAGGAGAAGCCCGTCGACGTGCTTTCCGACGATGCAATCGTCGACATGTTGCGCGAAAGTGGCGTCGACATTGCAAGGCGTACGGTCGCCAAGTACCGGGAAGGCATGAATATCCCCTCCTCGGTGCAGCGCCGGCGCGAGAAACGTGCGATGGCCAGCGCCGGGCGCTGAGGCGGGTCGATTTTCCACAAGCCAGCACTTCATTGACAAGCCGCGGTGAACTGGCTAGAAGCCCGCCCGCATGAGACGGGCTAGATGCCCGCATGCGGATGGTCCGTCACGACGTTGGCCTCGGGACGGTCAAAGGGCGGCTTGTGATCAACCGGAAAGTCTGGATTTAAAATCGGCGCAAGTGACGCCGCAAAGCTTGTGCGCACGGATCACGAGTATAAACTCGGGCCAGTTTGAAGCCTGAGCAAGGAAGGTCAGTTTTCAGATGAATCTGCGCATATCGGGAAAACACATGGACATCGGCGATGCGTTTCGGACACGCATCAACGATCGTGTCGGCGAAGCGATCGGCAAATATTTCGATCGCGGCTTTGCCGGACATGTCACGGTCATCAAATCGGGTTCGCGCTATTCGGCGGATTGCATGATCCGGCTGGATTCCGGCGCTTCGCTGCAGGCCACCGGCGATGCCCAGGATCCGACGCTTGCCTTCGAGGCGGCGGCGGACCGTCTGGAAACCCGCCTGAGGCGCTACAAGCGCCGGCTGAAATCGCACAATTCGGGCGCCGCCAACGGCCAGCCGACCGACATAGCCTACACGGTGATGGCGCCGCTTGCCGATGACGACGAGGACATTCCGGAGAATTTCGCGCCGGCCATCGTCGCCGAATCAACCATGACGCTGAAGACCATGTCGGTGGCGTCGGCGGTCATCGAGCTCGACACCAAGGACAGCCCGGTCTTCGTCTTCCGCAACGCGGGAACCGACCATCTCAACATCGTCTATCGCCGACCCGATGGAAATATCGGTTGGATCGACCCGTCGACGACCAAGGTCGCACAAGCGTGACGACAACGGTCGCACGGTGACGACAAGGGTCGCACGGTGACGACGAGGTCGCACTGGGATAAGAGCCGGCCGCACGAGGGGTGAGGACTGGTGACGGCAGGCGAACAAGGGATTTTCAAGCATGGATCTGAGCGATCTTATCAACGTTCCGGCGATATTGCCGGCGTTGAAGGCGAACTCCAAGAAGCAGCTGCTGCAATTGCTGTCCGAACGGGCGGCGGCGATTTCCGGCATTCCGGAGCGGGAGGTGTTCGACACCATCCTGCAGCGTGAGCGGCTGGGTTCGACCGGCGTCGGCAACGGCATCGCCATCCCGCACGGCAAGCTGGCCGGCGTGAAGCGCATCGCAGGTGTTTTCGCCCGGCTGGAGACGCCTGTCGATTTCGAATCGCTGGACGATCAGCCCGTCGATCTGGTGTTTCTGCTGCTGGCGCCGGAAGGGGCGGGTGCCGATCACCTCAAGGCACTGTCGCGCATCGCGCGAGTGCTGCGTGACGCCGACACGGTGGCCAAGATCAGGGGTACGCGCGACGCCGCGGCTATCCACGCGCTTTTATCGGACACCCAGGCCTCGCACGCGGCCTGATTTTTCTGGTGAGACGAACTTCAAGGGCCGCCACGGGCGGCCCTATGCGTTTGAGCCTGCTGGTCGCGCCTAACAGGGCGGCGCGCTGGGTCTTAGTGGATGGCGACCGTGGTCAGGTCGTTTTCCATGGCACCGGCCAGTGCGCGGTCACGCGCGTCGGAAAGCAGGATCGGCTGGCCATTGGCGGCAAACAGCGCCCACAGTTCCATGCCGGGAGCGATTTCGCCGAGATTGGGGAAACGGCCGAGCAATTCGTCGCTCGAGACCTTTCTGAGATAAGCGACCGAGCCCTCGCCGAGATGAGCGAATTCGCCATTGGTCATGGTGATAGTTTCAGTTCTGGTCATTTCAAAGCCTCCTTGGCGCGAGGACGCCGCTCAAGGCCATCCCGCATGAGAGCCATCGGTAAAGATCAGTCTTTCACCGATATGTTTATTTTCCGTACCAGCCGTTCGGACTCCGGCCGATCGAGGTCGATCGCCAAAAGGCCGTTCTTCAACTCCGCTGCGATCACCCGCATGCCGTCGGCCAGCACGAAACAGCGCTGGAACTGGCGCGCGGCTATGCCGCGATGAAGAAATTCGCGCTCGGTGTCGTCGGTCTGACGGCCGCGCACGACCAACTGGTTTTCCTCCGTGGTGACATCGAGATCGCTTTCGGCGAAACCGGCGACCGCCAATGTGATGCGCAACCTTTCGGTTTTGCCGTCGGCGCCGCTGAGGCGTTCGATGTTGTAGGGAGGGTAGCTGTCACCGGACTTCGCCAGGCGTTCCAGGGTCTTTTCCATGGCGTCGAAACCAAGCAGAAGCGGGCTGGAAAAGGGCGTCATTCGGCTCATGTTACACTGTCCTCTCAAGAGCGACATAAAGTGGAAAAACCCAGATGGCATTTTTCCCGATGGCCTTGATATGGTCCGCCCCGCGACCAAGTTCAAGCCGTCAACAGACCCGCCCAAAAAGACCAGGCCGTGGACTCACAGGAATGACAGACATGGCGCTTGAAACGGCGAGCAGATGCAAGGAAAAGCGCGCGGGTCGGGATTGTCTTCCCCGGTCGAGCGGTTCGGCCTGGCAGCTCGCGGCCGCTTCGGCGTCATTTGGATGTTCCGATCGGATCGATGCAAGTCCACGACCTCGCCAAACAAGGAATTGAAATGCCCCAGTCACGCAAGATCATCATCGACACGGATCCCGGCCAGGATGATGCCGTCGCCATATTGCTGGCGCTCGGCAGCTCCGAACTGGAGATCGTCGGCATATCAGCCGTTGCCGGCAACGTGCCGCTGAAGCTTACCGAAAAGAATGCCCGCAAGATCTGCGAGCTGGCCGGCCGCCCGGACATCAAGATCTATGCCGGTGCCATCCGGCCCCTGACGCGCGAACTGGTCACCGCCGAGGAAGTGCATGGCAAGACCGGCCTCAACGGTCCGCAATTGCCCGAACCGACGATGAAGCTGCAGGACCAGTACGCGGTCGATTTCATCGTCCAGACGCTGATGAGCGAAGAAAGCGGCACGATCACGCTTTGCGCGCTCGGCCCGCTCACCAACATTGCGCTGGCGCTGATCCGCGAGCCGCGCATTGCACCGCGCATCAAGGAAATCGTGCTGATGGGCGGCGGCTTCTTCGAAGGCGGCAATGTCACCCCGACCGCCGAATTCAACATCTATGTCGACCCGCAGGCCGCAGATGTCGTGCTCAAATCCGGCATTCCGATCGTGATGATGCCGCTCGACGTCACCCACAAGGCGCTGACCACCGCCAAGCGCACGCAGGCCTTCCGCGCGCTGGGCACCACGGTCGGCACCGCCACCGCGGAGATGCTGGAGTTCTTCGAGCGCTTCGATGAAGAGAAATACGGCACCGACGGTGGCCCGCTGCACGATCCTTGCGTCATCGCCTATCTGTTGAAGCCGGACCTGTTCAAAGGCCGCAACTGCAACGTCAGCGTGGAAACCGCCTCGGAACTGACCATGGGCATGACCGTGATCGACTGGTGGGGCGTCACCAAAAGGCCGAAGAACGCCATGGTGATGCGCGACATCGACCATGATGCGTTTTTCGCCTTGCTGGTGGAGAGGCTGGGGCGGCTTAACTGACCGTCAGAACAGAACTGAACTTGTGAGCACGCGTCTTCACTCATTGAGAAACCGATAGGTGTCTCCGCCGCGCTTATGATGTTGCCGCTCGATGGGGATGACCGAACCGACAAGGTGCGGCATCCCCACTTCATCATCAATGGATGTCACCGCGTTGTTGCCATCAAGGCGGACATCGTATGTGTAATACAGCCCGCGCCCGGCAGCCATCTTCGGATTGATGGGCATTAACCTCACATACTCGATAGTGCCCATCACACTCTGAGTTGCCACAACCGGATTGTCCTGGTTCATCGCAATCGGGATCAGCGCCGCCAGCGGCAGTGCGCAGAAGAATACGACACCAATGACTGCGTCTCGGTATTCTGCCTGAAACAGAAGCAGGCGGTTTCTGAGAGAAGATACTGTTGCCATGATTCAATTCACGAATCGGTAGAAGACGAAGCCATTGTCGCGCGTGACGCGTTCGATGTTTGTGCGCGAGCCGATCAGATGCGGGTGATCGTCATCGATAAGGACAGACGAACCGTTCTCGATAGAAACCAGATATATGCCGCGGCCATGGTCCAACCGGACACTTTCGACGTTTGCCTCGACTGTGTCGACCGATCGGATCGGGCTGGCGTCGTTGATCCATTTGTTTGCCGCCAACATGATCATAACCGCAAACGCACCAATAAAGAGGATCACGCCAGGCGCGTTCCTCTTCAAACCATCCCAAGTCCAAAAGACAGACATGAATCCCTCAGGCCAGATTCATGTGGTGGTGGGACAGCACACTTTCAATCTGTTGCCATTCCAGGGTGCTGCAACTCCTTGCGGCGCCGGCTCGGCCGCCTTTACTTCGACCGCGAAAACGCCAGCCACAGGCCGCCGCCGACCATGAAGCTGCCGCTGATCCTCGACAGGAGTTTGATGCGGCCGGCCGACAGCAGGCGCCCGGCGCGGCCGGCGGCCAGCGCGTAAGTCGAATCCGAGAAGGCGGCGAAGATCATGGCGGTCAGACCCATGACGGCGATCTGCAGCGAGTAGTTGCCTTGCGGCGAAATGAACTGCGGAAAGAAGGCGCCGAAGAAAATCAGCGTCTTGGGGTTGCTCAGCGCCACCAGCAGGCCCTGCAGGAAGAAGCCGCCCCGCGGCTTTCTCGCTGTTCCATCGGCATTCAACGTGCCCTTGGAACGGAACATCTGCACACCCATCCAGATCAGATAGGCGGCACCGATCAGCCGTACCCATTCGAACCAGTGGCCCATGCCTGCGATCAGCGTGTTGAGGCCGATGCCGACGATGGCGATCATCACGGCAAGCCCGGCCTGCGTGCCGGCGACGTTGGCGAGGCCGGCGCGCGAGCCATGGCGGATGCTGTTGGCAATGATCAGCGTGACCGTCGGACCGGGCACCAGGATAATGACGATGCAAGCGAGGACATAGGCGGCGTAGAGTTCGAGCGACATGCTTTTTCCCCAGGAATACCGCCGAGGCGGCGCGGCTGAGGATAATCAATGCATGGCGGCGATAGCGATGCAAGCCGGTGCGCGAAGCGCCGCGGCACGCCAACGCGTGCGATTCAGGCGCCGGCCGGCCAGGGCAGTGTTGCCTCATAGGCGGCCGCCGCCTTGAGCACGGCAAGGTCGCCGCGTGGCCGGCCGATCAGCTGCATGCCCATCGGCCGCCCTCTATCGTCGAAGCCGACCGGCACATTGGCCGCCGGGCAGCCGCCCAAGGTCGCGAAGGCGGAAACCTGCATCCAGCGGTGATAGCTGTCCATTGTGCGTCCGGCGACCTCACGCGGCCAATGCGTATCGATGTCGAAGGGGAAGACCTGCGCTGTCGGCAGCGCAATCAGATCATAGCGGTCGAAGATCGACAGAAGCGTGCGATGCCAGGACGTGCGGATGACCGAAGCGGCGCGGATCTGCGGCGCCGTCAGCCGCGTTGCGTTCTCCACTTCCCAGATGGCTTCCGGCTTGAGCAGGCGGCGCTTTGCGGGATCGTCATAGTGGGTTTTGAGCGCGCAGCCGCTGCTGGCCTGGCGCAGCGTCACGAAGGCCTGCCACAGCGCTTCGAAATCGAAATCCGGCAGCAGGGGCTCGGTCGCGAAGGACGCCTCCGCAAAGCGGCCAAGTGCCGCCTCGCACAGGCCGAGAATGCCTGTTTCAACCGGCAGATGACCGCCGAGGTCACCGAGCCAGGCGATGCGGCCACCAATTGCGGGTATTCCAAGCCCTTCGAGGAACGAGCCGGGTTTCTCGTAGGACAATGGCGCGTGCGGGTGGTAACCGGCCTGCACATCGAGCAGCAGTGCCATGTCACGGACGTTGCGGCCCATCGGCCCGTCGACGCCCATCTGCGCATGGAAGACTTCGAAATCGGGTCCACCGGGAACAAGTCCTTGCGACGGGCGGAAGCCAAAAACATTGTTCCAGGCGGCCGGGTTGCGCAGCGAGCCGCCAAAGTCGCTGCCATCGGCGACGGGCACCATGTCGAGCGCCAGGGCAACGGCCGCGCCGCCGCTCGAGCCTCCGGCGGTCAGGGCCGGATCGAAGGCGTTCAGCGTCGGCCCGAACACGGCGTTGTAGGTGTTGGAACCAAGCCCGAATTCGGGGACGTTGGTCTTGCCGATGATAATGGCGCCGGCATTGCGGATGCGCTCGACGAAGAAATCGTCCTCCTGCGGCACGAAATCGGCGAAGATCGGCGAGCCGAAAGAGGTCCTGAGGCCCGTGGTCGAGGCGAGGTCCTTGATGGCCATCGGCAGGCCGAAGAGCGGGTTGGTTTTGGCTCGCGTTGGGCTGGCATCGGCCGCATCGGCTTCGCGCAGGATATCGGCGCGATCGCGCAAGGAGACGATGGCGTTGACCAGCGGATTGACCGCCTCGATGCGGTCGAGGAATGCCGCCACCATCTCGCGCACGGAAAGCTCTCTCTCCCGGATCGCGCCGGCGAGTTCGACTGCGGACAGGCGGCAGATGTCGCCTGCCGGCGGCACGGCATGTTTTGTTTGAGGACGCAGCATTTTAATGGGTTTCCTGCAGCGCCTGATCGACGTCTTTGGCGAGCGGGATCGCCGGTTGGGCGCCAGGCTTCAGGCAGGCCAGCGAGCCGGCCGCGCCGGCGCGCGCCAGCGCCTGTTCGAGCGTGAGGCCCGACGACAGGCTGGCGGCGAAATAGCCGCAGAACGTATCGCCGGCGCCGACCGTGTCGACGGGGACGATCTTGCGCGCAGCAACGGCCAGGAACTCGGTCGGTGTCGCCGCCATCACGCCATCGCCGCCGAGCGTGACGACGACGGTGCGGCCGGTCTTTCCAGCAAAGTCGCGCATGCGCGCCGCCCGATCGCGGCCTTGCAGCGACAGCGCTTCGCCATAGAGGTCGAACTCGGTTTCGTTGGCGACGACATAGTCGGCCTTGTCGAGAAAGCCGGCTGTCTGCGCCTGGAAAGGTGCTGTGTTGAGCACGGTGATGGCGCCGGCCGCCCTTGCCTGGTCGAGGGCGGCATCGACGGTGGCCAGCGGAATCTCATTTTGCAGCAACACGACGTCGCCTTTTTTCAGAAAGGCCTTGGAGAGATCGCCGGGCACCACGGAAGCGTTGGCGCCCGGCACCACGGCGATGATGTTCTCGCCGTCGTCTGCGACCATGATCAGTGCCGTGCCGGTCGAGGCGTGAGTCTCGGCAACGCCGGACAGGTCGACCTTGCCGTCGCGCAGCAATGCCAGTGCTTCGGCGGCGAAGCTGTCCCTGCCGACGGCGCCGACCATGCGCACCGAGGCGCCGGCGCGTGCGGCGGCCAGTGCCTGGTTGGCGCCCTTGCCCCCGGGCGCGGTGGTGAAGGCCGAGCCGCCCACCGTCTCGCCGGGGCTCGGCAAGCGGTCGACCTTGGCGATAAGGTCGAGGTTGATCGAGCCGATGACGATAATCAAGCAGGGCCTCCTGGCAACGCAAATTCAAAATGTCGGAGCGTCTTCGTGCGTCCGGGCGAACGCAGATCGTTCCGATTGCGTGGAAGCTAACCTGTAAGGCCGCAGCTTGCCAGACCACGCGCATGGTCCAGCCCGATTTGAGTTGTCGCGGCCTTATTCGCAGCGCACGGTGACCGTGCCCTGATAGTTGCCGGCGGGAAAGATACCGCTCGACTTGGTGGCGGTGAGGTCGACCTGCATCGCGTGGGTGCCGTTGACAACCCTCTGCGGCACACTTCCGTTGACATCGGCCCCCGAGCCATCGAGGCGGAAGACCGAAGCGAACGTCACGTTGGTGCCACCGCCGCTCGGCGCGGACGAGAATGCGGCAGGCGCCGGCGCCGAAACCGAATAGCAGTCAAGCAGGTTGAGTATTGAGCATAACAGGGAGCTTGCCACCACGGTGGCGCTGGCGCTCGATCCGCCTGCCTGTTTGGAGCCCAGTATGCTGATGGCGGGATTGGCCTTCATCGTTCCGGACGCCCCGACCATGATGGTGCAGGTGCCGATGATCGCCGCCTGCATCGGAAGGCAGGAACCGGCAAGTGCCGCCATCGCAAACAGCGCGCGGCTACTGCTTCTTCTTTTTCTTGCCATCGCCATTTCCGGTTCTGATGCTCCAGCCTTCGTTGGCCCACCCCGGTGATGCGGTCGCGGGAGCGGTGGCGGCAATACTCGCCGTCTGGCCGTCGGTGCCGAGGCCCATTTTGAGGAGCTTCAGCTCCAGCTGAAGGCGCTCGACCTCAAGCTCGTAGAGACGGCTGCAATCGACGCGCTTGGGCGTACGCCCGATGGGGATCACCACGCGGCCGTAAGTGGCGACATCATTGTCGGACTGGCTGTTGCCTCTGATGACGCCGAGATCGACATAGGCGCCGGAGCCGGAGACGGCGGAACGGCAAGTGGTGCCATCCGCGGCATGGACCTCGTCCTGGCCCTGGGGCAAGGTGACGCCGGGCAGGTTGAAGCCGCTTTCGTTCTGGTTGAGGTTGTAGACGTCCTCGGCCCCGGCCGGCGAGGCACCCGCCCAAACAGCCGCGAGCGCCAGTGTCAGGACTTGCGGCGCCCAAAAAACTTTCCGCATATCTGTGCCCTTATCTGCGTCTGTTGATTGGGAAAGGGGATGCTTTCGGTACAGATACGCACCTTACGCTCGGCAGCGCCGTCGAAAGGCACAACCACAAGGACAGAACGGGAGGCCTGGGAGGCCAGTTGGAAGACATTTGGAGAGACCCTGGCATCTACCGGCTGGAAATCCTGATCGTAGACGTGAATTTCGACCCGGATCTTGCGGTCGTAGGGATTGGCGGGGAAGACGCGAACCGCAAAGACGTCGGTGAAGCTTTTGATATCGCCACGCATCGGCGACATCGACTGAGCCTTGGCGGCAACGGGCGCCAATCCGACGGCCAACGCCGTCGCCAGGATTCGAGCATGTTTCACGACCCCTCCTTCGCTCGCGTCATTCGCAGCGCAGCGTTACCGTTGCCTGATAATTGCCGTTGGCGAAGCGATTGCTGCCGCCCTTGGTTCCGGCAAGGTGAACCGAGACGAGATCTGCGCCGGGGGTGGTGATGCTGGTTGTCGAGCCGGTCTCGACGATGGAATGCGCGCCGGCGGCGGAGTAGGTGGGTGTCCAGGTCGTCGACGTGCTGTCGGCGGATGGCACCGTCATGGTGGTGACCGGGTCGACGCTCAGCGACACACCTCCGGTCGTCGTCAGCGTCACGGTTCCAGCCGAGCCGCCGCTGTTGTGGGAGCTCAGGGACTGGAGATCGGGACTGGCCGTCATCGTACCGTTGGTGGCAACGACCAGCGTGCAGGTGGGCGCGATCGTGCCGTTGAAGATGACATTCTGCGTCGTGGCCAACGCGGCCTCGTCGACGCTGGCAACCAGCAGAGCTGCGCCGCAGGCGGCGCGAAACAATGTCATCGAGACCTCCTATCAAGCCGGATCGTCCGGATTAATATGAGAGCATCATCACTTTATCGTGGTTAATTTAGAGTTACCTAAAATAACGCCTCAAATAACAACTACAGGAATCGGAGGTTGCCCTCGGTTGCAAAAGCGGAAACCACAGCGTAAATAGCGCTTATACTTGATAGCGCCGATATAACCATGTTTTTCTTCGCAATATCGAGAAAAATCGATATTACGATACCTGCCCGGCTTCCCAACCCAGAATGGCGCGCTTGCGGGTCAGGCCCCAATGATAACCGGTGAGGTCGCCTGATTTGCCGATGGCGCGGTGACAAGGCACCACGAAAGAGAGCGGATTGGCGCCGTTGGCCGCACCGACCGCACGGCTGGCGGACGGTGCGCCGATGCTGGCCGCAATCGAGGAATAGGTGCGGGCCTTGCCCATCGGGATCTTGAGCAGCGCCTCCCAGACGCGAACCTGGAAGTCGGTGCCGATCATGACGACATGCAGCGGCTGGTCGGGGCGCCACAGCGTCGGGTCGAAGATACGGGCGGCATAGAGGCCGGTGGCAGTCATGTCCTCGACGTAGATGGCGTTCGGCCAGCGGCTGGACATGTCGGCGAAGGCGGCGCGTTCCTCGCCGGGGTCGCTGAAGGCGAGGCCGGCGAGCCCGCGCTCGGTGGCCATGATCAGGGCGGTGCCGAACGGCGAGGAATGGAAGCCGTAGCGGATGGTGAGCCCGGCGCCGCGTGTCTTGTAGTCGCCCGGCGACATCGCCTCGTGCGTGACGAACAGATCATGCAGCCGGCCGGGGCCGGACATGCCCAGTTCGAATGAGGTCTCGAGCAGCGGCATGCCGGAATCGAGCAGCCTGCGCGCATGGTCCAGTGTCACCGCCTGCAGGAAGGCCTTGGGCGACAGGCCGGCCCAGCGGGTGAAGAGTTTTTGCAGGCCGGTCGGCGTCTCGCCGACCTCCTCGGCCAGCTCTTCGAGGGAAGGCTGGTCGCGATAGTCGAGACTGATCTTCTCGATGGCACGGCGCACGATCTCATAATCGCTGCCTTCAGGCGTGATGTCCTTTTTGAGGACTGCGGTGTGTGTGCTCATGGAACTGTCTCCTTGAGCCGGAATATCGCCCCTTGGGGCGTCGATCGCCACCCGAAACTTGCCTTCTTGCGGCGCATACCCGGATAGGCACCGGATTCGAGCCCAGGAATCGCTCGCGGCTGCCTCAGCGTGTCTTGGCGGTCGCCAGCGCGCGCGAAAAGGCGGTGGCAAAACTCTCGCGGGAATCGGGGTCCAGGAACGATCCGATCGGCACGTTCTGGCCTTCACCTTGCACCGTCATGCCTGTGATGCCGATCTCGGCGTGACGGGCCACCGAAAACCGCGCCCAGAACGGATTGAAGCGATGCGCTTCCGATTTCCCCGAGGGGGCTGTCTTGCGGATGTCGAGGCTGGTGCGCGAGACCGAGACTTCTTCGCGTGCGCGAGCGGCACGATAGTTGATGCGAAAGGCGATGTAGACGGCGGCCACGTCGAGGCCGAAGAAGCCGAACACCGGCCAGGCGCCGCGCGACAGGAAAAATGCGCCTGTCACCAGCCAGCCGAACAGCAGCGCGCCCATCAGGACGAAGAAGCCTGTCCGGCCCAGAGACCGGTGCGGGGTCAGTAGCGCCTGAAAGAATGGCTCGTCGGCCTGAAACGAGGCGTTTGTGTCGCTCATGAGGGGATATTATAGGAGGGAAATGGCAAGCCCCAAGTCCAAAGATTCTTCCCTGTCCAAAAAAGAGCTGTTGCCCGCACGACGCGATGGTTCGAACGCAAAGCCGCGCCCGAGGCCGGTGCGACGCGCGTCACGCTACAGCCCGGCCGAAGTTAACGAGATATTCCGGCGCTTTTCCGTCCAGCGGCCCGAGCCGAAAGGCGAACTCGAACATGTCAACGCCTTCACGCTGCTGGTCGCGGTGGTGCTGTCGGCGCAAGCGACGGATGCCGGCGTCAACAAGGCGACGCGGGCGCTGTTCAGGGCCGCCGATACGCCGCACAAGATGCTGGCGCTGGGGGAAGCAAGGGTCGGCGAATATATCCGCACCATCGGGCTGTGGCGCAACAAGGCGAAGAATGTGATTGCGCTGTCGCAGGCGCTGATCCGCGACCATGGCGGCGAGGTACCCGATAATCGTGATGAATTGGTCAAGCTGCCCGGGGTGGGGCGCAAGACCGCCAATGTCGTGCTCAACATGGCCTTCGGCCAGCACACGATGGCGGTCGACACGCACATTCTTCGCATCGGCAACCGGCTCGGATTGGCGCCCGGCAAGACGCCGGAACAGGTCGAGCAAGGATTGTTGAAGATCATTCCGGACGAATATATGCGCCATGCACATCACTGGCTGATCCTGCATGGCCGCTACGTCTGCAAGGCGCGCAAGCCGGATTGCCCGGCCTGCGTCATCGCCGACATCTGCAAGGCCGAGGTCAAGACGACCGATGTGCCGGCACCGCTGGTGCCGATCGCACCGCTCGACCCGGTCGAAGAGGTTCAGGACCGAGGCGGAACGGCGGCGTAGTTCAACTCTCCTCCACAAACACCTCTTCGCGCTTTTTCTTGACCGCCGGCAGGAAGACGACGGCGAGCACGGCGAGCGCTATGAGCAGCAGGCCGGCGCTGATCGGTCTGGTCACGAAGGTGCTCGGGTCGCCGCGCGAGAGGATCATGGCGCGGCGCAGGTTTTCCTCGAGCAGCGGGCCGAGCACGAAGCCGAGCAGCAGCGGTGCCGGTTCGCAGCGCAGCTTGGTCAGGAGGTAGCCGAGGAAGCCGAAGAAGGCGACGGCGTAGAGATCATAGACGTTGCTGTTGACGCTGTAGACGCCGATCGAGCAGAACGCCATGATGATCGGGAAAAGCACGTAATAGGGGATCGTCAGCAGCTTCACCCAAAGCCCGATCAGCGGCAGGTTGAGGATGATCAGCATCAGATTGCCGATCCACATCGAGGCGATGATGCCCCAGAACAGCGCCGGCTGTTCGGTTGCGACATTGGGGCCGGGCACGATGCCCTGGATGATCATGGCGCCGATCATCAGAGCCATGACCGGGTTGGCCGGAATGCCCAGCGTCAGCATCGGGATGAAGGAAGTCTGCGCACCGGCATTGTTGGCCGATTCCGGTCCGGCGACGCCTTCGATGGCGCCCTTGCCGAACTCCTTCGGGTTTTTCGAGACGCGTTTTTCGACCGTGTAGGAGGCAAAGGCTGCCAGGATCGCGCCGCCTCCCGGCAGGATGCCGAGCGCCGAACCGATGATCGTTCCGCGCACGATGGGCGCTGCCATGCGCCGAAAGTCCTCGCGGGTCGGCATAAGGCCGGTGACCTTGCGGATCATCACGGAGCGCTCATCCTCGTTTTCGAGGTTGCGCAGGATCTCGGCGATGCCAAAGACGCCGACCGCCACCGCAACGAAATTCAACCCGTCGGCATATTCCCGGATTCCAAGCGTGAAGCGCGGCGTGCCGGTGTAAATGTCGGTGCCGACAATGCCGAGCAGCAGGCCGAGCACGACCATGGCCAGCGCCTTGACGATCGAGCCGTGGGCGAGCGCGACGGACGAAACCAAGCCGACGATCATCAGCGAAAAATACTCGGCCGCGCCGAATTTCAGCGCGATCGCCGTCAGCGGCGGGGCAAAGATGGCGACGAGGAACGTCGACACGGTTCCGGCAAAGAACGAGCCGATGGCCGCGATCGCGAGGGCCGCCCCGGCGCGGCCGTTCCTGGCCATCTGGTAGCCGTCGATCGCGGTGACGGCGGACGAGGATTCGCCGGGCATGTTGATGAGAATGGCGGTGGTCGAGCCGCCATATTGCGCACCGTAATAGATGCCGGCGAGCATGATGAGGGAGGAAACCGGGTCGCCGATCTGGAAGGTGATGGGCAAAAGCATGGCGATGGTCGCGGTGGCGCCGATGCCGGGCAGGACGCCGATCAGTGTGCCGAGAAGGACGCCGATCAGGCAGAAACCGAGGTTGGTCAGCGACGTCGCCGTCGAAAAGCCGAGCGCAAGGTTGTCGAGCAGATCCATGCTCATCGCCTTACGATACCGACCACGGGGCCAGCCACGGGCCGAAGCGGCGGAACGGCAGGCCGAGCGCGTAGCTGAAGACAAGGAATGCAAACAATGTCAGGCCGGCCGACAGCACGAGCGCGGTCATCGGTTTCATGCGGCGGCTGGCAAACGACGCGATCAGCGCCGTCAGGAAGATCGACGGGATGAATCCGAGGCCGCGCACCGTCAGGCCGAAGAAGATCGGAGCAGGCAGGATGAGCAGCATGCCGCGCCACGCAATATGCCCGATCGCTTCGCCCTCGACGCGTACAGCCTGGACGAGAATGACGGCGCCAAGCAGGATCAGCACGATCGCCAGGACCAGCGGAAAATAGCCTGGCCCCATGCGCAACGCTGTGCCGATTTCGAGGCCGAGCGATTGCAGCGCGAACCATGCGCCGAAGCCGATGAACAGGGCGGCGCACAGGCCGTTGGCCCTGTCGATCGCGAAAGGTTTCATGATGGTTCTCCCAAGCCCGAGTGGGTAGCGGATGCCGAGCGAACAGGGGCGCCGGTGGCGCCCCTGTTCAAACCTCAGTCGGCGTACTGGCCGGCGGCTTCGATGATCGGCTTCCAGCGCGCGATCTCACTTTCCAGCTTGGCCTTCAGTGCGGCGGGCGTCGCATCGGCCTCGGGCGATGGCTTGGTGCCGAGTTCGGCGAAGCGGGCCGCGACGTTCTGGTCCTTCAGCGCGACCTGAAGCGATTTCGACAGGCGTTCGGTGATCCCGGCCGGTGTGCCCTTGGGTGCATAGAGACCGTGCCAGATGCCGACCTGCACTTCGGGAAGGCCGCCTTCCACCGTCGTCGGCACGTCTTTCAGCACATCGAGGCGCTCCGGCGAGGTGACGGCATAGGCCTTGATTGTGCCGCCCTGGATCTGCTTGGTGGTGTTGGTCGTCTGGTCGCACATGATGTCGACCTGACCGCCGAGGAGATCGGTCATGGCCGGGCCGGTGCCCTTGTAGGGCACGGTGACCAGCGGCGTCTTGATGGCGCTCATGAACAGCATGCCGCACAGATGCGAGGCCGCACCGATGCCGGCATTGGCGACGGTTATGGAATCCTTGTTGGCCTTGGCGTACTCCACCAATCCCTTGAGATCGGCCGGCTCCAGGTCCTTGCGGCCGACGATGGTCATCGGCACCTCGGTGACGAGGCCGACATATTCGAAGGCGTTCAGCGTGTCGTAGGCGAGCTTTCTGTACAGCGTCGCACTTGTCGCCATGCCGATATGATGGAGCAGCAGCGTATAGCCGTCAGGCTCGGCGTTGGCGACGCGGCCGGCACCCAGCGTGCCGCCGGCGCCGCCGACATTCTCGACGATGACCTGCTGGCCGAGATCCTTCGACATCGCTTCGGCGACGAGGCGCGTGACCGTGTCGGTCGGCCCGCCGGCCGCAAACGGCACCACAACGGTGATGGTGCGTTCAGGATAGGTCTGCGCGCTGGCCGCGAACCCATAAAGCGTGACGGCCGCGGCAGCAGCCAGAGTGGCGACAAATCTTCTCATCGTGATCTCCTCCCGGGATATGAATCTCCAACGCCGCGCGGATCTCCTCTCAACACCGGCTGCGCATGAAGCAACAACTAGGGCAAGCTAGCAAATAGCAACTGGGCGGCAAACTGCCGATATCCGCAAACATCCGCACTCGATGGGTGGATAATGTCGGAGGGTGATCGCCACCCTAGTAGCCGTAGCCGCGCGCCATCGCCGCGGCGAAGACCGGGATGAGCAGGAAGATGAAAGCTTCGGCGCGGATATAGGTCTTCACGGACGCAAGTTCGGTCGCCGGCACCTGGAACGAGGCATTGCCGCTCGCCTGCCTGTTCCAGGATATGAAGCGGACGGTCGGGATGATCGACAGCAGGCCGACAGCGCCGAACGCCGCTATCTTGGCCCAGAACACCCAGTTGTAGACGTAGAATTCCCAGCCCTTGAGGCCATAGAAGACACGGCCGATGCCGACGACGATGATCAGCGCGGCGATGACGCCGTAATGGCGGTCGATGCCGGCGAGCCTCTTGAGCGTCGCAGCACCCAGATCGCCGCGGATCAGGACGAATTCGGCGCCGATGATCCCCGCCAGCGAAAACACCAGCAGATGATGGAAGATCGCAAGCACAAGATCGGTGGTATCCATGCTCTTTTCCCTGGGTTTGACGCCACCAATGCGCGCCTGAAAAAGGTCGCGCTAGCGGGTGTTGAATCAGCCTGCGGTGAAAAATAACATCGTCGCGCAAAATTCCCATAGCGGCGCCTGGATGATGGGCCGTGTTGCCCTGGCCCCTTGCGCAGCACCGGCGATTTGCTAAGCGCTGGCGATCCGTGCGAGGCAGATCCCATGAACAACCCGCAAGCGACCAGTGCTCCTGTCATCGAAACGAAGCGAACCATCCTGCGGGCACACCGGCTGGATGATTTCGACACCTATGCCGCGATGTGGACCGATCCCCTCGTCACCCGCTTCATCGGCGGCAAGCCGCGCACGCGCGAAGAAAGCTGGATGCGCTTCCTGCGTCACGCCGGCCTGTGGTCGTTGCTTGGCTATGGCTTCTGGGCGATCGAGGAGAAGGCGACCGGGCGCTTCATCGGCGAGGCCGGGTTTCACGATCTGAAGCGCGACATGGAACCATCGATCGAAGGCATTCCCGAGGCCGGGTGGGCGCTGGTTCCGGCCGTGCACGGCGCGGGCTTCGCCACCGAGGTGGTTGGCCGCGTCCTGGCATGGGGCGAAGTGATTTTCGGGCGCGAGAAGACCGTCTGTATCATCGATCCGGAAAATGGCGCTTCGCTGAGGGTGGCTGCCAAGTGCGGTTACCGGGAAGTGGTAAAGACCACCTACCACGACGCTCCGACCATCCTGCTGGCGCGGTGACCTGAGCGGCGCGGCTGACCGCTGCGGGCGCCGGCATGATGGCACCTGTCGCCAGCAACGATGACGAGGCGGGCCGCGCCAAGAACCGCCGTGTGGTTCTGGTCAAGTTGAACTGGGCGAGCCTTCCAATCAGGCCGCATTCTACGGCAGGGCGTCCGCTACCAGGCTTGCCTGCTCGAGCATTGAGGCGTCCTCGCCGAAGGCGCGGGTGGCGCGGGCCGCTGCCTCGAGCAGCGGGCGCTTCATGCGCTGCAGAAAGGCCGCGTCGACGCGCGTGCTTGGTCCAGCCAGGGTCAAGGCGCCGAGCAGGACGCCCCCCGGCCCGAATACCGGCGCCGACACGCCCCCGGTCTCGGGGTCGCGGTCGCCGACGGCGAGACAGTTGCAGGTCTTGCGGATGGTCTCGTAGGGTTCGCCCTGCTGGCCCGAAAACGCTGCGAGCACGCGGCCGCCCGAGCCGAGCAGCAAAGGCAATACGTCGCCTTCGCGTATCGTGTAGCGGATCGGGTGCTTGGATTCGACGCGGTAAAGACAGGTGCGGACATCGCCCGAGCGAACGTAGAAGGCAACGCTTTCCCAGCTTCGCTCGGAAAGATCGCGCATGATCGGCAGCAGGATATCGACCGCCACGACCGAACGCTGGTAGAGCGCACCGAGCCGAAACGTCGCGGGTCCGACGCGGTAGCGCCCATTGTCGAGGCGCTCGAGCAATCGTCCGCGCAAAAGGGAATTCGCAAGCCGCAGGATGGTGCTCTTGTAGAGGCCGGTGCGCGCCGCGATTTCGGCCAGGCTGAGCGACCGGTCCTCCGTGCTGAAGGCATCGAGGATGGCAATCGCCCGATCGAGTGCTGCAACACCTTCGGCGCGGTCGATTTCCGCATCTGCCGATTTGCTTGGCGAGTCCATGGCGGTTCCAGTTTGAAGAAAGCCGAGCGACGCGACTGTGTCGCGCCGCCAAATCGTTCTGTCCAGTAGAATATCGTTTCCGTTGACAGAACTCCGTAACATCTGCTTGAAATCGATGACGGGTCTGGATGCAGGCGCGTTTTGGCGGGCACCGGAGGAGGTGTCGTGATTTGGAGGAATCCCATGCTGGACAGACGCAGATTTTTGATGAGCACCGCAGCCGTGGGTGCCGGGCTGATGACGTCGCATCTTTCTCCCGCTTTCGCCGAAGGCGCGCCCCAGATACAGCTCTTCGTGCCTGCCGCACCGGGTGGCGGCTGGGACCAGACGGCGCGCACGATCGACCAGGTGCTGCGCAGTGAAAAGCTCATCTCGGGTTCGCAGATCACCAATGTCGGCGGCGCCGGCGGGACTGTCGGGCTGCCGCAATTCATCAGCCAGTGGAACGGCAAAGGCAATTCCCTGATGGTTGCCGGCATGGTCATGGTTGGCGCCATCATTGCCAACAAGGCCGCCAACAATCTGACGCAGGTCACCCCGATCGCCCGCCTTACCGGCGAGTTCGAGGCCTTGGTCGTGCCGGCGGAGTCGCCGTTCAAGACGGCCGCTGATTTCGTCGCCGCGCTCAAGGCCGATCCGACAAAGGTTCCTGTCGCCGGCGGCTCCGCAGGCGGTTCCGATCACATCCTGTTCGGCCTGATTGCCAAGACCGTCGGCGTGCCGGCGACTAACCTGTCCTACGTGCCGTTCGCCGGCGGCGGTGAGGCGTTGTCGGCGCTGCTCGGCAACCAGGTCGCGGCCGGCATATCCGGCTTTGGCGAGTTCTCCGAGCAGGTCAAGGCGGGCGCGCTGCGGCTGCTCGCCATCTCGGCAGACAAGCGCCAGGACGGCATCGATGCGCCGACGCTGAAGGAGGCCGGCATCGATGTCGAACTGTTCAACTGGCGCGGCGTCTTCGCACCGCCGGGCATTTCCGACGCCGACAAGGCAGCGATGATCACCCTGATCGAGACCATGGCCAAGAGCGACGCGTGGGCGACCGAATGCAAGAACCGCAACTGGACGCCGATCCTGCTCACCGGCGACGACTATGCGAAGTTCGTCACCGAGGATTCAGCCCGCATCGAGGCGATCCTGAAGGATCTCGGGCTCGCCTGATCCATCGTCATAGGGGCGGCGCAGGTCGCCCCTTCTCGCATGAAATGCAAGCCGGCATGACCCTGCGGTGGGGAGCAAGCATGCGGCGCCGGGCATTTTCGCCAACCATACTTGGCCAGCTCTCCTGGGGAGGACAATCATGAGCACCAGCGACCAGCAGCCGGCGCCGTCGCGGCTTGCCGTGCCGGAATTGTTGATAGGCATCGGGCTCCTGGCCTGCGCCGGCGCCGTTGCCTGGCAGACGCTGGCGATCCCGGTGTCGCCGCTCTACTCCAAGGTCGGCCCGACCGTCTTTCCCTACCTTACCATGGTTGGCCTGGTGGTACTTTCGCTGTTGCTCATCCTTGCCGCGCTTCGCGGCGGCTGGCAGCCGGAGGAGGAAAAGGAGACGCCGACCGACTGGAAGGCAATGGGCTTCGTCGTCATCGGCCTGATCGCCAATCTGCTGCTCATCCAACCGCTCGGCTTCACGGCGGCATCCGTCATCATGTTCGTGCTCGTCTGCTACGGCTTCGGCAGCAAGCGTACGCTGCGGGACGTCGTGCTCGGCCTTATCCTGGCGCTGGCCGCCTATTTCGGCTTCGCCAGGGCGCTCGGCGTCAACATCGGTGCCGGTTTCATCGAGAACCAGCTGAACGCGGTCATCGATGCGTTCATCACCATGTTGAGGGGCTGACGCCATGGAAACGCTCGGACATCTCGCACACGGCTTCTCGGTCGCCTTCACCCCGGTCAACCTTCTGTGGTGCCTGCTCGGCACCACGCTTGGCACCGCCATCGGTGTGCTGCCCGGTCTTGGGCCGGCGCTGACCATCGCGCTGCTTTTGCCGATCACCTATCAGGTGGCGCCGGAGGCATCCTTCATCCTGTTTGCCGGCATCTATTACGGCGCCATGTACGGCGGCTCGACGACGTCGATCCTGCTCAACACGCCCGGCGAAAGCGCCACCATCGTCACCGCGCTGGAAGGCAACAGGATGGCGCGTTCCGGCCGCGGCGGTGCAGCCCTCGCCACTTCGGCGATCGGCTCATTCGTAGCCGGCACGATCGGCACGATGGGCGTCGCTTTCCTGGCGCCGGTGGTGGTCAAATTCGCGCTGGCCTTCGGTCCGGCCGAATATTTCTCGCTGATGGTGCTGGCCTTCATCACCGTCTCGGCGGTGCTCGGCTCGTCTTCCGTTCGCGGCCTGACCAGCCTGTTCGCAGGCTTCGTCATCGGCATGATCGGCGTCGACCTGCAGACCGGCCAGCCGCGCTTCACCTTCGGCATGACCGAACTGCTCGACGGCGTAGACGTCATCATCGCCGCCGTTGGCCTGTTTGCGGTCGGCGAGACGCTGTACATGGCCTCGCGCCGCTATGCCGGCAAGGACGAGATCGTGCCGCTGAAGGGCTCGCTCTACATGACGGCGGCCGAGTGGGGGCGTTCGTGGAAACCCTGGCTACGCGGCGCCGCGATCGGCTTCCCGATCGGCGCCATGCCGGCCGGCGGCGCCGAAATCCCGACTTTCCTGTCCTATGCCATCGAAAAGAAGCTGTCGAAGCACAAGCAGGAGTTCGGCACGGTCGGGGCCATCGAAGGCGTTGCCGGCCCCGAGGCCGCCAACAATGCGTCCGCAGCCGGCGTGCTGGTGCCGATGCTGACGCTTGGCCTGCCGACCTCGGCGACGGCGGCGATCATGCTGTCGGCGTTCCAGAGCTACGGCATCAATCCCGGACCACTGCTTTTGACGACCCAGGGCGACCTCGTCTGGGGGCTGATCGCCAGCCTGTTCATCGCCAACGTCATCCTGGTCATCCTCAACCTGCCGCTGATCGGGCTGTGGGTGCGGCTGCTGAAAATCCCGGCGCCGCAGCTCTATGCCGGCATCCTGGTGTTCGCCACGGTCGGCACCTATGGCATTTCGCAATCGCCCATCGACCTCGTCATCCTCTATCTGCTGGGGGCCGCCGGTTTCCTGATGCGGCGGTTCGATTTTCCGACCGCGCCTGTCATCATCGGCATGATCCTTGGGCCGCTCGCCGAAACCCAGTTCCGCCGGGCGATGACCATCTCGAATGGCGACTGGTCCGTGTTCTACACCCACAAACTGTCGCTGACACTGCTGACGCTCGCCTTCATCGGCCTCGCCGGCCCGCATATCTGGGCCTTCATCGAGCATCGTCGTCGGCGCGGACCGGAGCATGTGCCCGGCGATGCCTGATCGATCCATGATGCCATGACAGAACTGCTTTCCGGTATTCGCGTCCTCGACCTGACCAATGTCCTGGCCGGTCCCTACTGTGCCTATCAGCTGGCGCTGCTGGGCGCCGACGTGATCAAGGTCGAGGCGCCGCAAGGCGGCGACCTCGCCCGCCAGCTCGGCGGCTCGCCGAAGCTGAACAGCGCCGGCATGGGCGCCTCGTTCCTGGCTCAGAACGCCGGCAAACGGTCGGTTGTGCTCGACCTCAAGAAGCAAGCCGATCGCGAGCGCTTTTTCGATCTGGTGGCCAGCGCCGACGCACTGGTGGAGAATTTCCGCCCCGGCGTGATGGATCGGCTGGGGCTTGGCTACGAGGCACTGAAGACGGTCCGTCCGGGCCTCGTCTATTGCGCGATATCGGGTTTCGGCCAGACCGGGCCAATGCGCGATAATCCCGCCTATGACCAGATCATCCAGGGCCTGTCTGGGATCATGAGCATCACCGGCACACCGGAAACGGCGCCGCTGCGGGTCGGCTATCCCGTCGCCGATACGCTTGGCGGACTGGTCGGCGCGTTCGCCATCGCCTCGGCGCTGGTGCGGCAGAAGACGAGCGGCGAGGGTGCCTTTCTCGACGTTTCGATGCTCGAATGCACACTTTCCGCACTTGGCTGGCCGGTTTCCAACTATCTGACCGCAGGTATCGACCCCATGCCGATGGGCAACGAGAACATGACGGCGGCACCCTCCGGTGCGTTTCGCACCGGCGACGGGCTCATCAACATCGCCGCCAACAAGCAGGAGCAGTTCGTGGCGCTGTGCCGGCTGATCGGCCGGCCGGAATTGGCTTCCGATGTCCGCTATGCAGAGCGCGAGACGCGCAAGCGCAACCGTGCGGCGCTTAAAGTCGAGATCGAGCACGCCCTGGCGGGCGCCTCGGCGGCGGCCTGGGAAGAGACGCTCAATCGCGCCGGCGTGCCTGCCGGCAGGGTGCTGACGATCCCGCAAGTGCTGGCCGAGCCCCAGGTCCTCGAGCGCCAGGTGACCGCGCATTTCGACGATGTGGCTGGCATGGACAAGCCGCTGACCGTTTTGCGCGGCGGCTTCATGGTCGATGGCGAGGCGCCCTTGCCGACAAAGCCGCCGCCGGCGCTCGGCGAACATATGAGCGAGGTGTTCGCCGACCTGCCGCCCCACGCCAGGACAAAGGCACGCGCATGAGCGGCACGGAGAAGAAGACGGGCCGTGAGCGCGGCGAGGAATGGTGGCAGACCGATATCATCGAGATGCGGCCTGGTGTCATCCGGCTGCGCGGCTACGAGATCCAGGATCTGATCGGCCGCGTCAGCTTTCCGGCTGTCATCTGGCTGATGCTGCGCGGCGAACTGCCCAGCGAGGACCAGGCAGAATTGCTCGGCATTGCCTTGGCTGCCGCCGTCGACCATGGACCGCAGGCGCCATCGATTGCCATCGCGCGCATGGCTGCAACCTGCGGCGTCGGTATCAACAGCGCCATGGCCTCGGCCATCAACGTTCTCGGCGACGTGCATGGAGGCGCCGGCGAGCAGGCGCTTTCCTTCTATGGTGACATTGCCGTGGCGATCGATGCCGGGATGACGCTGAATGAGGCGGTCTCGGCGCGGCTCGACCGGTTCTTCGCCGAGGAGAAGGGCTATGTGCCGGGGCTCGGACATCGCTTCCATCCCGTCGACCCGCGCGCGCCGCGCTTGCTGGAACTGACCCGCGAATTTGCCGCACGCGGTGCCGTCAATGGGCGTTTCGCCGATATCGCCGAAGCGGTCGAGGCGGATGTCGAACGCCGAAAGGGGAAAAAAATACCCCTCAACATCGATGGCGCCACCGCCGTCATCTATGGCGAACTCGGTTTTCCGCCGCCGCTGACGCGAGGGCTTTTCGTGCTGTCGCGCTCGGTCGGCATCCTGGCGCATGCCTGGGAGCAGTCGCAGCAGGCCGAGCGAAACAAGGGGCCGCTGCCGCGCGAGTGGCTGTGGGCCTATACCGGCACGCCGGTGCGGTCGTTTCCCGAAAGCGATGACCCCGGCGAGTGAGGCTCTACACCTGGTCCACCTGCACAGGGATCTTCAGCGTCTTCACCAACGTTGAAAGATCCGGCTCGTCGATGAGCATGGCCGCATCGGCTGGCGCCAGCCAGGCCCGCTGGCGTCGTTTGGCTTCCTGCCAGTCGGCCAGTTCCTCGCTCACCTCGAGCAGGTAGACGATGACGTCGACGCGGACAAAGCGATTGGCCAGCCGCTTCCAGTAGGAATAGGTGCCCGCCGGCTGCTTCAGCGTCTTGCCGAGCACGCCGGCTTCCTCCTGCGCCTCGATGGTGGCCGCCTTGCGTCCGCTCTTGCCCTTCATCGGCCAGCCCTTGGGGACGATGAAGCGCCTGGTGGTACGCGACGTGACCAGCATCACCTCGATATCGCCACGCGCGGTCAGCCGGAAGGGAATAGCCGCCACCTGGCGGATTCTCTCGCCCTTCTTTGCCTTGCGTACGGCCTTTTTCTTGGTGGCTGCCATTCGTCAATCCAGTCGATGCAATGCCGCATAGCGCGACAAGGCGTCGTTGCAAAACCAAAACTTTCGCATGTGCCAACGACACTCGAAATACATAAGTCGGCTAAATAAACGAAAAAGGCCTTGATGTCAGCGGCAATTGCTCACGGCGGTGGTGCCGATTATCTGTGTCTGGCAGCTTGGCTTGAGCTGCTGCACGACCGGTGGCGGTTGCTGAAAGATCTGGCGGTCCTGGGCGCGATTCTGCTGCTGTTGCTGTTGATATTGCTGCCGCTGTATCCTGTTTTGCAGGATTTGCAGGTCGTTCTGCCGGATCAGCGCATTGTTGCCGGTAGCGGGATTGAGCGCTTGCGCGGAAGCCGGCAGGCAAACGCCCGCCAGCACTGCCGTGGCCAGCATTGCCACTGTGAAGATCGTTGATGGCCGAAGTGCCGACATCCGTTCATTCCCGCGCAAAAACTCTGTCCTTTGATATAGGGCGTTTGCGCGTCGATGCCATGGCCAGCGGGTCGAGTATCACGAAATCGGGCGGTCCAATCGCTTTGTTCTGCGATTTCGGCAGCGAAACGGCAGATAGTCATCATATGATGACTATGAAACGTCAGTGGCTTTGGTCAGTGTTCCCCACGTAAATTTTTGGTTTCATCCGGCATAAGTTAATGTATTCTAATTGAGTCAGAGCTCCGCAAGTGGGAATACGGATGCCCTGTTTTAATGCATTGAACCTTATTGCACAGTGCCGGCATCCTTATTGCAATTGCATGAGCAGAGCATAGCGGTGGCGTCGGACTCAAGCAGGCATTGAGGCGCGCCCCCGTAAAACGGGGGGTAAGTGCATGGCTTTGTTCACAGAGCGCGTTGCCGTATTGTCGTGCGCATCGGCCGACGACGGTTCAGCCAGGGCATGTTCTGAGGAAGTTCTTCGTGATGCCGCGGCGACTCAGAAGGGTTTGCCCGGCCGGCCGAATCAATGTCTCGCCACTCTGCCCAAACGGATAGCTCGATTGCTTTGCGCTACGGCACTGGTGGGGCTGGTCTTTCCTTACGCTCAATCTCCGGTCCATGCGCAGCAATTGTCCATCAATACGGATGGTGCACCGGGCGACAATGGTGATGACGGAATCGGTACTGCTGACGCCGGAGATGGCCATTCGCCGGTGGCGCCGGCTACGGGAACGAATAGTGTCGGCCGCACGACCTCCGGGGAGGCCGCTTTCGTTGGCAGCGCCCGGGGTGGGCGCGGCGGCGATGGCGGCTCGGCTGTCCATGCAACAGCCGTCCCGCCTTTTGTGGAGATCAAGGGTGGTAAAGGCGGCGATGGCGCCAAGGGCGGAACCGTCGATATAACAAACAACGCATCTGGCGCCCTCGAAACATCGGGGGACAATGCTCCCGGCATATCGGGCGACGCCGGCGGTGGGGATGGTGGTAACGGCGCATGGGCATTCGCCATCGCGGTAGGCGGTAAGGGCGGCGTCGGCGGGCGGGGTGGCGATGGCGGCACGGCGACCGTGACCACTACGATCGAAAGCAATATCATCACGCACGGGGTTAATTCGAACGGCATCACCGTCAATTCCAGCGGAGGGCGCGGCGGCAATGGCGGCTTGGGCGCTGCGATCGGTGCCGGCAAGGGTGGCAATGGCGGCAATGGCGGTTTCGGCGGTGACGCGAAAGGCGATAATGCCGGCTCCATTTCCACGGACGGGGCTTTCTCGAAGGGTATGCTTGTGCGGTCGGCGGGCGGCGTTGCCGGTGATGGTGCAAGTGGTTTCGGTATCGTGGGTAACGGCGGCAATGGGGGCGTGCCGACAATCGGCGGCAATGCCGAGGGGATAAATTCCGGGACCATCACAACTCGGGGAGATTTTGCCAGCGGCATGGTCGTGCAGTCGGTGGGCGGTGGCGGCGGCGACGGCGGTGGCGGTCTAGGTCTGTTCGGCGGTGGCGGCGCGGGTACGGATGGCAATGACGGCCGGGCAGCCACGGGGACCAACACCGGCAACATCACCACCAGTGGCCTGGGCGCCATCGGCATGCTGGTCGAGTCGGTGGGCGGCGGCGGCGGCGATGGCGGCGGCGCCATCGGTCTCGTGTCGATCGGTGGCAAGGCAAGCGGTGGCGGCCAGGGCGATACGGCGACCGGCAATATTGGCGGCGTCATCAAGACCGGCGTCGATGGAAACGGCGGCGACGGCGCGCATGGCATTCTGATCCAGTCGGTCGGCGGTGGCGGCGGCAATGGCGGCTACGCCATCGGCGTAGCGCCTGCAATTTCGGTCGCCATCGGCGGTGGCGGCGGCACTGGCGGCAAGGGTGGCGTGGTCAACGTCAATCAGGCCGGCAACGGTGTGACCGTCGAGACGAACGGCCGTTCCGCTAGCGGCATCATCGCACAGTCGGTCGGCGGCGGCGGCGGCAATGGCGGCGGCGCCATTGCCATTGGCGGCCTGGTGGGTGTGTCGGTAGGCGGATCAGGCGATGCGGCGGGTGACGGCGACAAGGTGAATTACAACGTTGCGAACGCCAAGGTCACCACGCTCGGGGACGATTCCATCGGCGTGCTTATGCAGTCGGTGGGCGGCGGCGGCGGCAATGGCGGGTTTGCACTTTCCGGCTCGACCGTCGCAGCAGTGGGCGTCGGCGGCAGTGGCGGCAAGGCGGGTAAAGGCGGCGTGGTCGACGCGACCGTCGGCGGCACCGTCAACACCTCCGGGGATCGGTCGACCGGCATCGTTGCCCAATCGATCGGCGGCGGCGGCGGCAATGGCGGCTTTTCCGGCGCTGCCAGCTTCGGCGCCAGTGTGGGTGTCGGCGGCAGTGGCGCAGGCGGCGGCGATGCCGATGCCGTCACGCTGCGCACGGCTGATGGCGCGATGCAATCGATCACCACGGACGGCGCGGATTCGGCCGGCCTGATCGTGCAGTCGGTCGGCGGCGGCGGCGGCAATGGCGGCTTTTCCGGCACACTGTCGGCGATTGCCGGCTTCGGCATGGGGGGAAGAGGCGGCGCGGCCGGCAAGGGCGTGGCGACGGAAGCCACCTATAATGGTTCGGTCGAGACTTTCCGCGAAAGGTCGGCCGGTATCATCGTGCAATCAATCGGTGGCGGTGGCGGAAATGGCGGCGGCCAGTTCGGCCTGAGCGTCAACGCAAGCGTGGGCATCGGTGGTTCGGGCGCGGGGGGCGGCGAAGCCGGGACGGCAAAGTTCTTCTCGACGACAACACTTGACGTCACGACCCATCAGTCGGACTCGGCCGGCGTCATCGTGCAGTCGGTCGGCGGCGGCGGTGGCAATGGCGGCTTCTCGTTGAACGGCGCGGGTCTTGTGGCTGCTGTCAGCATCGGCGGCAAGGCCGGCACTGCCAGCGACGCCAAGGCAGTGACGGTCGGCATCAATTCAGGGCTGATTCACACGCTTGGTGACCGCTCCACGGGTATCATCGCCCAGTCGATCGGCGGCGGCGGCGGCAATGGCGGCGGCACGGCTTCCGCCGGCCTCGGCGCCAACGTCACAATCGGTGGCAAGGGAGGTGGCGGCGGCACGGGCTGGACCGTCGATGTCACCAATGGCGCGGCGGTACACACCGAAGGTGTCCAGTCTCATGGCATCCTGGCGCAGTCGATCGGCGGCGGTGGCGGCTCAGGCGGATTTGCCGTCTCGGTTGGCGGGCCGTCCTTCTCGCTTGGCGGCGATGGCGCGTCGGGCGGCGGGAGCAAGAAGGTCTATGTCGAAAACACAGGCCTGATCAGCACGGACAAGGATATGTCGATCGGCATCTTCGCGCAGTCGGTCGGCGGCTCGGGCGGCGACGGCGGGTTTGCGATGGCGGCCGGCGCCTTTGCCGCGGTCGGCATCGGTGGCAAAGGCGGGGCCGGCGGCGCGGCCGGCGAGGTAGAGGTCAAGAACACCACCAACATCACGACGGTGGGCTCCCTCTCACACGGCATTCTCGCCCAGTCGGTCGGCGGCGGTGGCGGCAATGGCGGATCTGTCGGAACGTTTGCCGTCGGTCTGTTCGGCGCCGCTTCCGTGGCGATCGGCGGCGGTGGCGGCGATGGCAATCTCAGCAACCAGGTCACGGTCACCCACAAAGGTGACATTCATGTCGGCGGCATGGGCTCGAAGGCCATCCTTGCGCAATCGGTCGGTGGCAGTGGCGGCAACGGCGGTTCGGCTTATTCAGGCGCGGTCAGCGCTGGTCTCTACGTGTCCGCTTCGGTCGGGGTTGCCGTGGGTGGCGAGGGCGGCAACGGAGGCAATGGTGGAAAGGTAACGGTTCGGGCTGATGGCAACCTGATTGCCGACACCGACGCAGCCGGTTCCGGCGGCATCGTTGCCCAGTCCATCGGCGGCGGCGGCGGCAATGGCGGCCGCGCTGCCACGATTTCGGGTGCAGCCAGCACGGGGGTCAGCGTTTCACTCGGTGTCACTGTTGGTGGCTGGGGTGGCGACGGTGGCAAGAGCGACCTCGTCATCGTCGACAGCGGCATGAATGGCGGCGGCAGCATCGTTACCAAAGGCGCCAACGCGATCGGCATCCTCGCGCAATCGGTGGCCGGTAGCGGCGGCAATGGCGGCGATTCCTGGGGAGCTGCAGGCGGCTTCGGGGTCAACGCCAGCATCAATGCGACGGTCACCATCGGTGGCGGCGGCGGCAAGGGCAACATCAGCGGCGATGTCGCCGTTCACAACGCCATGACGATCAAGACGGGTGGGGACATGAGCGCCGCGATCGTTGCCCAGTCGATCGGCGGCGGCGGCGGCAACGGCGGAGCGACCAATGGCGCGACGGCCGATCTCGGTACAGAAAACGGCGTCAACGTCGCCGTCAACGTTGGTGTCGGCGGGGCGGGTGGCACAGGCAACAAGTCCGGTGCCGTGGATGTTACGAATTCCGCCAATTTGACCACCGACGGCGACTATTCGTCCGGCATTGTTGCCCAATCGATCGGCGGCGGTGGCGGCATGGGCGGTGCGACAAACACGCAGGCCTTCCACGTCGGCGGCACCGCCGGCACGAGCGTTACCGCAAATGTCAGCATCGGCGGCAATGGCGGCGAAGGCAACGATGCCGCCTGTGCCGCGGACGCCGGTGGCAATGCCACTTGTTTCGATGGCAAGGTCGGTGTCGCAGTCGATAATTCGGGCGAGATCCGCACAAGCGGGTTCAACTCGGTCGGCATCCTCGCCATGTCCATCGGCGGCGGTGGCGGCGGTGGCGGCTCGGCTTCGACCAAAGAGGATATCGTCGGCCCAGGCGATGCTGGCGAGACTTCGGTCGGTATCGGCGCGGCGATCGCCCTCGGTGCCGGCGGCGCCGGCAATGGCGGCACGGTTTCGGTGACCAACCGCAATCTGATCGTCACGGACGGCGCCGATTCCTATGGCATCAGCGCCAATTCGATCGGTGGCGGCGGCGGTGTCGGCGGCTCGTCCAGCTCTGGCGTGCTTGGCACTTACGCAATCGGCGGCTCGCTTGGCGGTGCGGGTGGCAAGGGCGGCAATGGCAACCAGGTCGATGTCGTCAATATGGCCGGCGCAACGATATGGACCAAGCAGGAGCGCTCGATAGGCATCTTCGCGCAGTCGGTCGGTGGCGGCGGCGGCGCAGGTGGTGCCGGCGAAAGCAAGGGCAAGAGCGATGGCGGTGAGGTCGCGGTAAACCTGTCGCTTGGCGGCTCGGGTGAGGTCGGCGGCAACGGTGGCAAGGTCAATGTCGAAAACAGCGGCATAATCCAGACCGACAAGGCCAATTCCCACGGCATCCTGGCGCAGTCGATCGGCGGCTCCGGTGGCGTCGGCGGCGCGTCCGGCACGTCATCCACCGACTCGAAGATCGCCATCACGCTGAGCCTCGGCGGCGCCGGCGGCGCTGGCGGTACCAGCGACAAGGTTCACGTCCAGAACTTCCAGAGCGGTTCGATCCTGACGCAGGACGACAACTCGCACGGCATCTTCGCACAGTCGGTGGGCGGCGGCGGTGGTGCGGGTGGCGCTGGCTCCACGGAGACCGGTAAGGCCGAGACGGCGGTTACCATGTATATCGGCGGCCAAGGCGGCAGTGGCAGCATCGGCGGTGAGGTCGAGGTCAACAACTTCGGCAAGATTGAAACACTGGGCTATATCTCGCACGGCATTTTTGCGCAGTCGATCGGCGGTGGCGGTGGTGCCTCGGGTGCCGCGACCGGCGCATCGGAAGCAGACATGACAATCGGTGGCGGTGCCAGCATACCCAACGGGATTCCGATCCCGGTGGTCGGCGACCCCAACGACCCCGACAACGAGGCCGATGGTGGCAAGGTCACCGTCACCAACGATGGCGAGATCATCACACACAAGGATGGGTCATACGGCATCTTCGCCCAGTCCATCGGCGGCGGTGGAGGATATGGCGGGACGGTTTCGTCCGACTTCGCCGGGTCCGATTCCTTTGCTCTCAGCCTGGGCGGCAAGGGCGGCAACGGCGGCGATGGCGGAGATGTGAGGGTTGAGGTTTCCGGATCGATCGAAACCTTCGGCGCCCGCGCGCATGGCGTCGTGGCGCAGTCGGTGGGCGGCGGCGGCGGTGTCGGCGGCGACGCAAAAGGTAAAACCTCGAACGCGCTCGGCATCGGCGGCCTTGGCGGCAATGGCGGCGATGGCGGCGACGTGACCGTGATCCGCACCGGCACCATCACCACGCATGGTGTCGATGCGGTCGCCATCATCGCGCAGTCGGTCGGCGGCGGCGGCGGCATCGGCGGCGCCGGCTTCGGGCGCTTCGGCGCCACGGCGGATGGCGGCAGCGGCATCGACAACAACACCATCGGCTTCAACACATTTGCGGGTGCCAAGGGCAATGGCGGCACGGTGACCATCCAGCAGGACGGCGAGATCGTCACCGATGGCGAGCGGGCGCACGGCATCGTGGCCCAGGCGGTGGGCGGCGGCGGCGGCCTGGCCGGCACGCTCTCCGCCGGCGCTGCCGGTTCCGGCGGTGGCATCGGCGATGCCGCGGCGGCGACGGCGACGGCCATGAGCCAGGTCTGGGTCAAGGGTGCGAGCTCGTATGCCATGTTCGGACAGAGCGCGACCGGCATCGGCGACGCGCACGCGGTTACGCTGACCGCGGGCGACAGCCTGTTCGCGCAGGGTGCTGGTTCCGTGGCCGCCTACGGCGAAAGCACAGCCAACGGCGCGAAAGGCAACATCACCATCAATCTCAACGGTCATTACACGATTGGCGGCGCCGGAACCGGCGTTGCCGCCATGCTCGTCGGCGGCGCCAACAACGCGCTGACCAACCACAGCCTGCTCTACGCAATGGGAGCGACGCCGACGTTCGAGATCCAGACAGCGGATATCCAGGCATTCCAGACCTTCCTGTTGGCGCCCGGTCCCGTCGTGCCGACCAATGCGATCCTGGAATCGCTGCTCGATGATTTCAGTCCGCTGGCCATTACCGGCACGTCGGGTGATGACCATGTCGACAATTCGCCGCTGGGCGACACGCTGGGACGCGTCATCGGCAACATCGATCTCGGCGGCGGCAACAACAGCTTCCACAATTTTGCCGATGCCTCGATGGTCGGACTGAAAACCATAGATCTCGGCGGCGGGCTGTTCACCAATGACGGGCTCTATACCAACCAGGGCATCGGCGTGGTGGCGAAGGTGGATGTCGGCGGCAGCTTCAAACAAAACCTCTTCGGCGATTTCGTCACCGATGTGGATCTCAACAACCAGATCACGGATGCCCTGGCACTAACGGCGGCCGGTGACTTCAACGGCGAAGCGCCGCTGAATTTCCTGTCGATCGATAAGCTGTTCACGGAATATGTGGTCGCCAATGGCTCGGGGATGACCGACTCCGGCATAGCAGCGAAGACCTTGCATCCGGCAGTGGGCTTCAACTTCCAGTTCCGGGTGGATGGCGGCACCGATCTCGTTCTTTACGCCGACAACCCGACATTCCTGGAACTGGCGCAGGATCCGGGGTCCGGCACCACCGATCCCGGCGTGTTCCAGATGGCGCAGTACCTTGACGATGTCGAGGCAGCATCGACCCCGGACAACCCGATGGCCAGGCTGATCAACATGCTGCGCTTCCTGCCCAATGAAGAGGAACTGGGTGCAGCATTGACCCGGCTCACACCGCATTATGCCGTGCATACGTTCGACATGATCAACCGCGAAGCCGACATGATGCTGGAAGCGGCGCGTGAGTGTACTGGCGTGCCTGCCTACAAGAATCCCGACGGCCGCTGCGTCTGGGCAACGATCAGCCCGCAGGCCGAGTACGGCCGCGACGCGGGTGCTGGCACTACAAGCCGCGACGACGTCCTGAAGACGATGTCGCTTGGCGGCATTGGCGAGATTGGCCAGAACTGGTCGCTTGGCGCCACCATCGGCCGCACAGAGTTCGATTCCAAGATCGGCTTTGATGGAGACCTGCTGTCGGAGACCACCGGTGAGGCCTGGCAGGCCTACGCGCTGGCCAAATATACCAACAAGAATTACTTCGTGGACTTTGCACTCGGTGGCGGCACGGGCTCGTTCAAGGGCGAACGCGACACCCATATCGACCCGGCATTCTACATTCCGGGCGAAACGTTGGCGGGTGATTATCTCGACGAGGTAATGCTGCCTGGCATCGGCAGCAGCGTCACCTACACACAGAAGACCGCGATGTTCGGCGGCTCGGCGCGGTTGGGTTTCACCCGGGAGATGGGCGCGTTCTATCTGCAGCCGACAGTGCAGTTCGACGCGCGCTGGCTGCGTGTCTCAGGCACGGAGGAGGGTTCGGTCGCCGCCTTCAACTTCGATGGCTCGGCCAACACCTACTATTCTGCAACCCCTGCAATCGAGATCGGCACCGACATCGCGCTCAGCGACATTGCCAGCCTTCGCGTCTACGGCAAGGCCGGGGCGGAGTTTTCCAACAAGGAGTGGGAAATCGAAGGTCGCTTCGCGGCGGCGGAGAATCTGCCTGGCAACCCCGCATTGCACTTGACGGAGGCCGTCGATTCGCCGCTCTATCGGGTCGGCGCCGGCCTTGAACTGAATGGCGTCAATGGCGTCGGCATGTCCGTCAGATATAATGGCGCCTTCGGCGAAACGGTTAAACAGAACGCGATCAGCGCGTCTCTCAAGGTCAGCTTCTAGCTGGCCCGAGGCGGAGCCGGGCGGGAGGGGTCTTGATGAGGAAGTTCGCGTATTTCTTGGCGATGCTGGGTGTTGCCTGCACCGTCGGTGTGCCGGCCGTGGCGGCGCAAACCAAGAGCGACAAGGCGGTCGCGGCACCGGCTGCCGCCGATGCGCCGCAGTTGCCCGGTGGCGCGTCGGCACTGTCCGAAACCCACGGCGACTGGACGGTCAATTGCCAGATATCAGGCGCGACCAAAACCTGCAGCCTGTCGCATCAGCAATTCAACAAGCAAAACAATCAGCGCCTGCTGGCGATCGAGCTGTCGAGCAAGACCGGCGAGGATGCCACGGGAACGCTTGCGCTGCCGTTCGGCCTGGCGCTGGCCAAGGGGGTGAGCCTGACCATCGACGATCAGAAGCTGGACGGCAGCCTGGCGTTCAACACCTGCCAGGTCGTCGGCTGTCTGGTGCCGGTGATGTTCGATGCGACTGTCACGCCGCTGCTGAAATCAGGCACCACGCTGAAGATCGACGCTTTCGCGGCAGACACCGGACAAGCGGTGAGCTTTTCCATTCCGCTCAACGGCTTCGCCGGCGCACTTGCCCGAACCGCGGAGCTTTTGACCAATTGATGTGAGCCGCAGGACTTAAAGCGCGCGCCGCCTGAACGCAGTCTCGCGGCAGGGCGGTGCGTCACTGCAGCAGAACATCTTTCAGTCAAACGACGATTGTTTTAAGCCGTTCGGCGATCAGGGCGGCAAGCCGAGCCGCCACTTCGTCCTTGCTCATCTCCGGCCATTCCTCGACACCGGCCTTTGACACGATCCGCACCCGGTTGCGATCGCCGCCCATCACGCCCGAAGAGCCGACGCCGCTTCCCTGCGACACGTCGTTGGCAACGATGAGATCGGCGCCTTTCTTCTTGAACTTGGCCTCGGCGTTGCGCAGGAGATCCTGTGTCTCGGCGGCGAAGCCGATAACCAGGCCGGGTCGCTGGCTGTGATGGCCGACGCCGGCGAGAATGTCGGGATTCTCGACCATGCGCAGCACCGGCGGCCCTTCGCCCGCGACCTTCTTGATCTTCTCACCGGCCGAGTTCTCGGTGCGCCAGTCGGCCACGGCGGCGACGAACACCGCCGCATCTGCGGGCAAGAGCCGTTCCACCGCGTCGCGCATCTCCTGCGCCCGCTCGACGTGAATGGTCTTCACTCCGGGGGGATCGGCGATGCCGACAGGGCCGGAGACGAGGCGCACATCGGCGCCGAGCCTGGCCAGTGCTGCCGCGATCGCATGGCCCTGCTTGCCGGACGAGCGGTTGGCGATGTAGCGCACCGGGTCGATCGGCTCATGGGTCGGGCCGGAGGTGACGATGATCTTGCGCCCCGACAGCGGCCTGGGGCCGACATCGAGCAGCGCCTCGACCGCGGCAACGATCTCCAGCGGTTCGGCCATGCGGCCTTCGCCCGTCTCATTGCTTTCGGCCATCTCGCCCCTTGCCGGACCGACGAAGGTGACGCCGTCCTTCTGCAGCGTCGCGCGGTTGCGGCGGGTGGCCGGATGCGCCCACATTCTGGGGTTCATGGCCGGCGCCATCAGCACCGGCTTGTCGGTGGCGACAAGCACGGTGGAGGCCAGATCGTTGGCGTGGCCGTTTGCGAGCTTCGCCATCAGGTCGGCGGTGGCGGGCGCCACCACCAGCAGATCGGCCTCGCGCGACAGCCTGATATGGCCGACATCGTGTTCGTCATTGCGGTCGAACAGCTCGGTGAAAACATGGTCGGCGGAGAGCGCGCCGACCGACAGCGTGGTGACGAATTCCTGCGCGGCCGATGTCATGACCACCCGAACCGCGGCCCCGCGCTCGCGCAGCCGGCGGATCAGATCCAGCGCTTTGTAGGCGGCGATGCCGCCGCCGATGATGAGCAGGATGCGCTTGCCGGAGAGGCTCATGCACCCTCCCAAGGATTGACTATGCTGATACCGCAATCGGAAAAGTCAGCAACATTTCTAGTCACCATCGCAAAGCCCCGCGAGCGAGCAACCGAGGCGATCTGTGCGTCAAATTCGCGTATAGGACGTCCCAGAAATCGTCTGTTCGAAACAATCTCCGCGTATGCTTCGGCTTCGCGGTCACCGAACGCGAGCACTGGGGTCTTGAGCCATTTGGTGAAAAAGGCCCCGATGACACTACCCAGTGCAGCCTTACGCGTTCCGTCCGGCATGTTCGCAAGCCCAACGAGCAGCTCTGCCTTGGTCATCGCCGTGACATATGAGCGGGTCGCGAGCGAGCTATCCATCCAGGTAGCCACCCCTGCATCCGGCCGTGGTTTGAAGGTTTCCGAGATAACATTCGTATCCAGCACGAACATGGTTAGTCAAATTTCAGTGGCTCGCGCGTAGGGCCGCGCTCCGGCAACTCGACATCGAAACCGCCATGGGGCTCAACCAGCCTACGAATCGCGGCATAGAGTGACTCTCCCCGAGGGTCTTGGTCCACACCGTCCGAAAGAACACTCTTGGCAAGAACGCTACGCGCTTCCTCTTCCATTGAGACTCCCCTCACGGCAGCTCGCTCACGCAGTTTCTGCTTCACGTTGGTGTCGAGATTGCGGATGGTAAGTGTGCTCATGTTTTTGCTCCTTACCTCAACCTAGTCCATGAAAGCGTTGCTTTCAATGATAGCAATGCCGGCACTGCTGTCACCGAGAACTCAGATGATCTTCCAGGCGATATAGACCAGCGTCACGGCAATCACCCAGAGTGCCCAGCGGCCGGAGCGGCTGTAGCGCGCTTCGGCCTTGCCGATGGCGTGGGCGGTGGTCTCGTCGAAGCGCAGGCCATGCTCGGCCATCAGGTCGATCTCGCGCGACAGCCGGTCAGTGCGCGCCGCAAGCTCGGGCACCTGGCGGGCCAGCGTCAGCAGCGCCTTGGCGCCATCGCGCGCATCCATCATCATGCCACGCGGCCCAAGATTGCCTGATATCCAGTCGCCGACCACCGGCTCGGCAGTCTTCCACATGTTGAAGGCCGGGTCGAGCGTGCGCGCCACGCCCTCGACCACCACCATGGTCTTCTGCAGCAGGATCAGTTCGGGCCGCGTCGCCATGTCGAAGAGCTCGGTAACCTCGAACAGCAGCGTCAGAAGCTTGGCCATCGAGATGGTCTCGGCCGGCTGGCCATGGATCGGCTCGCCGATCGCCCGGATCGCCTGCGCGAAGGCCGCGACATTGTGCTGGCGCGGCACATAGCCGGCCTCGAAATGGACCTCAGCGACGCGCAGATAGTCGCGCGTGATGAAGCCGTAGAGGATTTCGGCGAGGAAGCGGCGCTCCTTCTTGCCGAGCCGGCCGGCAATGCCGAGATCGACGGCGACGATGGTGCCGTTCGCCTCGACGAACAAATTGCCCGGATGCATGTCGGCGTGGAAAAATCCGTCGCGCAGCGTGTGGCGCAGGAACGACTGGATCAGGTTGGTGGCGATGGTTTTCAGATCGTGGCCCGCCGCGACCAGTCCGGCAATGTCGTTCATCTTGACGCCGTCGACCCATTCCATGGTCAACACGTCGCGGCCGGTACGCTCCCAGTCGACGGACGGCACGCGAAAGCCGGGGTCGTGCCTGGTGCTTTCGCCGAGCTCCGAGAGGGCCGCCGCCTCGAGGCGAAGATCCATCTCGATCTTGGTGGTCTGTGCCAGCGTCTGCGTGACCTCGACCGGCCGCAGCCGGCGGGACGAGGGGATGTATTTCTCCTGCAGGCGAGCGGCAAGGAAATAGCTTTCGAGATCCTGGAAGAAGCGGCGGCGCACGCCGGGCCGGATCACCTTGACCGCCACCTTGGTGGCAACGCCGTCATGCATGGCATCGGCGGCATGGACCTGGGCGATGGAGGCGGCGGCGACCGGATCGCCGAATTGCACGTAGAGATCGCCGACTTTGCGCCCGAGCGAGGCTTCGATGGCCGCTATGGCTTCGGCCTTCGGAAAGGTGTGCATCTTGTCCTGCAACATGGCGAGATCGAGCGCCATGTCGTTGCCGACGACGTCGGGCCGCGTCGCCAGGAACTGGCCGAGCTTTACATAGGAGGGACCGAGCCGGACGACCGCCTTGGCCAGCCGGTCGCTGCGCTCATAGGCCAGCGCGCGGCGGCGCGTGAACAGCCGTGCCATCCGCCAGCCGAACTTCGGCAGGCCGGACAGTTCCTCACCCGGCAGAGCGGCGACGACACCCTCGCGGACCAGCACCCAGCCGGCCCTTACGAGCCGGAATCCTGCACTGACATTGCTCATGGCCGCGCCAACCCTGCCGGCTCTTTGAACCGGCATAGCACGCGTCGATTGTGAGAAATGCGGTCCGGCCTCAAAGCTTCCAGCCCGAATGAAGTGCTGCAATACCGCCGGAATAGTTGCGGAAGGAAACGCGGTCGAAGCCGGCGCGGGAAATCATCGTCGCGAAATTCTGCTGGTTGGGAAACCTGGCGATCGATTCGACCAGATAGGAATAGGGCTCGCCGTCGCCGGTGACCATCTTGCCGATCTTTGGAATGGCGTTGAACGACCAGGCTTCATAGGCCTTGTCGAGCAGCGGCATCTCGACCTCGGAAAATTCCAGGCACAGGAAGCGCCCACCGGGCTTCAGCACGCGAAACGCTTCGCCCAAGGCCACCTCGATGCGCGGTACGTTGCGGATGCCGAAAGCGATGGTATAGGCATCGAATGTGGCATCAGGGAAGGGCAGTTCCTCGGCATTGGCCTCGACGAAATCGGTGTTGCCGGACAGGCCCTTCTTTTCGGCCCGGTCGCGGCCGACAGCCAGCATCGAGCCATTGATGTCGAGCACGGTGGCATGGGCATTGCCGTGGCTGGCATCGACGATGCGAAAGGCAATGTCGCCGGTGCCTCCGGCAACGTCGAGCACCTTCCAGCCCGCCCGTTTAGGCGGATTGAGCCAGGTGACCATGGCGTCCTTCCACAGCCGGTGCAGGCCGGCCGACATCAGATCGTTCATCAGGTCGTAGCGGTTGGCGACCTTGTGGAAAACATCGTTGACCAGGGACTGCTTGTCGCCAGCCCCTACACGCTTGAAACCATAGGAGGTTTCCATGCCGCCCGCGGCCGTGGTTCTCTCAACTGACATTTTTTTGATCCGTCATAAAACCGGCGGGACCATAGCCGATCGATGGTGCGGGCGCTATTGTTTAAGGCGCGGTGTTCAGCCGCGCTTCCAGGTGGCGGGTTTTCGAGACCTGGACGGACCGACGGGATGATTGAATGCCTTTGAAAGCGGAACTGCACTGCCACATCGAAGGGGCAGCGGCGCCCGAACTCGTCATCCGCCAGGCCCAGAAATACGGCAAGGACACCTCGCCCTATATCCAGAACGGGTCCTTCGTCTGGCACGATTTCACCTCCTTCCTGGCGGCTTATGATTTTTCCGCCGATCTGTTCCGGACCGAGGAGGACTATGCGCGGCTGGCCGACCACTATCTGACCAGCCTTGCCCGCGATGGCGCCATCTATTCCGAGGTGTTCACCTCGCCGGACCACGCTAAAAAAGCCGGCCTGTCGCCCAAGGCCTATACCGACGCGCTCGGCGAAGGCATGGCCCGCGCCAAGGCCAAGACCGGCATCGAGGGCCGCATGATCGTCACCGGCGTGCGCCATGTCGGCGTCGAGTCGATCGAGCAGGCGGCGCGCTTCGCGGCGCGCTGCGGGCATCCGCTGGTCACCGGTTTCGGCGTTGCCGGCGATGAGCGGATCGGTGATATGGAGGACTATGTCAGGGCTTTCGAGATCGCTCGCGAAGCCGGGCTCGGCATCACCATCCATGCCGGCGAACTGACGGGCTGGGAGACCGTCCAGGCGGCGCTGGATCACATCCGTCCGTCCCGCATCGGCCATGGCGTGCGCGCCATCGAGAACCTGGACCTCGTCCGGCGCATCGCCGACGAGGGCATCGTGCTGGAATGCTGCCCCGGTTCCAACATCGCGCTCAAGGTGTTCGACAGTTTCGCCGATCATCCGTTTCCGGCCCTGCAGGCGGCAGGCTGCAAGGTGACGCTCAATTCCGACGATCCGCCCTATTTCTGGACCTCGCTCAAGCGTGAATACGATATCGCTGCCGAGCATTTCTCGATGAACGACAAGGCGCTGACCGCCGTCACCAGAACGGCCATCGAGGCCGCTTTCGTCGATAGAAAGACAAAGACGGCACTTCTTGCCCGGTTGAACAGCGCGGCACGCTGATTTCCGCCGACAAAGCTGTGGTCGGTGCGGGCCAAGCGGTTCCTTGGCCGGCGCATTGCCGCTAGGGTTCGCCCAGGCAGCTTGAAGCGCGGCGCGTCCGAAAGGGCGATGCGCGCATTTTCGGGCGCAGGCATCAGGAGAACACCATGCAGGGCGTCACCGTCGTCGACCACCCGCTTGTCCAGCACAAGCTGACCATCATGCGCAAGAAGGAAACCTCGACGGCGGGCTTCCGCCGGCTGCTGCGCGAAATCTCGCTGCTGCTCGGCTACGAGGTCACCCGCAATCTCGAACTGACGACGACGACCATCGAAACGCCGATGGAAACGATGGAAGCGCCGACGCTTGAGGGCAAGAAACTGGTCTTTGCCTCGGTGCTGCGCGCCGGCAACGGCTTGCTGGAAGGCCTGCTCGACCTGGTGCCGGCGGCGCGCGTCGCCCATGTCGGTCTCTACCGCGATCACGAAACGCTGGAGGCGGTCGAATATTTCTTCAAGGCGCCGAGCGACCTCGCCGACCGGCTGGTGATCGTCGTAGATCCGATGCTGGCCACCGCCAATTCGGCGATCGCGGCGATCGACAAGCTGAAAGAGCGCGGCGCCACCAACATCCGTTTCCTTTGCCTGCTGGCGGCGCCCGAAGGCATCGAGCGCTTCATCAAGGCGCATCCGGACGTTCCCGTCTTCACCGCTTCGATCGACCGCCAGCTCAACGAGAAGGGCTACATCATGCCCGGCCTCGGCGACGCCGGCGACCGCATGTACGGGACCAAGTAATATCAGACCAAGTCGCCTGGTACGATTTACCAAATATTTACGCAAAGGCGCGGTTTTGGCGCGCGTTAAAGCGGCAAACACCATCCGGGCTTAACGATCGGCTGTCACTACAGCGCCGCGCGTCCGTTTCGGACGCGCAAAGGACGCTGTAGCACTTTGATTTTGTGCATGAGCCTTTCCGAAAATCGTTCCCGATTTTCGGGGTCATGCGGCGAGGCCGATCCATGCTGCGCAAACTTCTGATCCTCGCCGTTTTCGCCGGTACATCGGCATCGATACCGATTGTGTATCAGTCGAATCCGCAACTCGTCGAAAACCTGCTGAGGTCGGCGGTGCCGGGCAAACAAGCGGTCGAAGCCCAGCCGAACGTCAATCTGGCATCGGTGCCCAACAAGCCCGCGGCACCGCTGCCGATGGGCCGCAAGGTCCTCGTCGCGGCAGACGAACGCGGGCATTTCTCGTCACCCTTCAAGCTCAACGGACGTCAGGTCGACGGCATGATCGACACCGGCGCTACATTGGTCGCCATCAACATTTCGACGGCACGCAGGATCGGCCTGTCGCTGAACGCTTCCGACTTCAACCGCGAGGTCAACACCGCCAACGGCACCATCAAGGCGGCTGTGGCCATGATCGACCGCCTGCAGATCGGCAGCATCACCGTCAATGACGTCCAGACCATCGTGCTCGACGACAGGGCGCTGCGCACCAATCTGATCGGCATGAGCTTCCTCAACCGGCTCGACAAATACCAGGTCGAGAACGGCACGCTGCTGCTCGTCCAGTAAGGCTATTCGTTTTCCAATTTCCCAAGGGAAAGCGCTATGCGCTTTTTCCCAGGGAGAACCGTTTCACACTTTTCCTGGAATTGCTCTAGCCGCGCGGCAGAATCCGCCGGATGACCGACTTGTCGGCGGGCGGCTTCGAGGCGCCGACCATATAGGCCGAAAGCACGGTTGCCGCGGCGGCCTCGGCATCGGCCGATGAGCGGGCATGGATCAGCGCCAGCGGCTCGCCGATCCCAACCTCCGCACCGACCGGCAATAGTCTGGTGATGCCGACCGCAGGGTCGATCTGGTCGTCCGGCCGCGTGCGTCCACCTCCCAGGCCGACCACGGCGAGCCCGATATCGCGGGTGGCGATGCCGGTGACGAAGCCATTTGCGGTCGCCTTGACGGCAAGTTCGATCGCCGCCGCAGGCAGATATTTTTCCGGTTTCTCGATGAAATCGGCGGGGCCGCCAAGCGCGGCCACCATGCGTGCGAAAGTGGCGGCGGCGCGGCCGCTGGCGAGCGTCTCGGTGGCGCGCCGCATGCCATCCTGATTGGACGACACCAGCCCGGCCGACTGCAGCATTTCGGCGGCCAGCGCCAGCGTCACATCTTCGAGCCGACGGTCACGATACCGGCCGGTGAGGAAATCGACGGCGTTGCGCACCTCGACTGCGTTGCCGGCGGCCGACGCCAGCGGCTCGTTCATGCCGGTGATCAACGCCGAGGCCTTCAGTCCGGCGCCGTTGGCGATCTCAACCAGGCTGTTGGCGAGTGCGGTGGCGTCGCGCGATTTTTCCATGAAGGCGCCGTTGCCGACCTTGACGTCGAGCACCAGCGATTGCAGCCCGGCCGCCAGCTTCTTCGACAGGATCGAAGCGGTGATCAGCGGCACCGATTCGACCGTGCCGGAGACGTCGCGGATCGCATAGAGTCGTCGATCGGCGGGTGCGAGGTCGGCGGTCTGGCCGATGATGGCACAGCCTGTTTCGAGCACCGCCTTGCGAAACAGCGCGACATCGGGCTGGCTGACGTAGCCCGGGATGGCATCCATCTTGTCCAGCGTACCGCCGGTGTGGCCAAGGCCACGGCCCGAGATCATCGGCACATAGGCGCCGCAGGCGGCGACGATCGGCGCCAGCATCAGCGAGACATTGTCACCGACGCCGCCGGTCGAATGCTTGTCGGTGACCGGACCTGGCAGGTCCGACCAGTCGAGCACATCGCCGGAATCGCGCATCGCCAGCGTCAGCGCCACGGCCTCGTCGCGGTTCATGCCGTTGAAGAACACCGCCATGGCGAAGGCGCCGGCCTGGCCGTCGGTAACGGCGCCTGACGTCACGCCCGCGACGAAGCCGGCGATCTCCTCCTCCGACAGCCTGAGGCCATCGCGCTTGCGGCGGATGATTTCCTGGGGAAGCATCAGATCTCCAGCAGTCCGTCGCGGAACACGCGCTGCAGGACCGTCGCCAGCCGCGCGCCGCCGACCGGCGCCATGTCCTTGGTCTCCTGGTGCGAAAGCTCGGCCCCGGTCATGCCGGCCGCCAGATTGGTGATGACCGAACAGGCGGCGACGCGCAGTCCGAGGAAGCGGGCGAGAATGACCTCCGGTACGGTCGACATGCCGACCGCATTGGCGCCCATGATGCGCGCCATGCGGATTTCGGCCGGCGTTTCGAAGCATGGGCCGGAGAACCACATATAGACGCCCTTGTGCAGGGTGGTGCCGGTCGCTTTTGCCGCCCGTTCGATGGCCTGGCGGATGCCGGCATCATAGGCTTCGGTCAGGCCGACGAAACGCCGGTCGCTTGGTTCGCCGATCAGCGGGTTGGTGCCCGAGAAATTGATGTGGTCCGATATCAGCATCACCGAGCCCGGCGGCATGTCCGGATCGACCGAGCCGGCGGCATTGGTGAGGATCAGTTTCGTGATGCCGATGCCGGCAAGCACTTCCAGCACCGGCCGCATCGCCGCGGCGTTGCCGTGCTCATAGTAATGGGCACGGCCCGACAGCAGCAGCACCGGCACGCCGGCAAACAGCCCTGCCACCACTTCGCCGGCGTGCCCGGTGACACCGCTTCTGGGAAAGCCGGGCAGGTCGGCATAGGAGATGCGGATCGGGTCCTCGATCTGGTCGACCAGACCGCCGAGGCCCGAGCCGAGCACCAGTGCCGTGGCCGGCGCCAGGCCGTCCAGCCTTTCGACGAGATGATCCAGGGCTTTTTCCGTCATCGTTGCCAGCTGTTCATTTGAGCCTGTTGCTCATTTCAAAATATCGCCGCGGAAGCCGTAAGGCAGCATGTCGCCCATGGTCACGGTTTCGGCCACACCCGCATTGTCGCAGAGATAGAGCTTTGTTTCCGGCCGGCAGAATTCGGCAAGCCGCTGGCGGCAGCCGCCGCAAGGCGAGCATTTGGCCATGCGTTCGGCTAGGACGGCGATTTCCACGATCTTGCCGCCGCCGCCCATAATGTAGTGGCCGAGCGCCGTGGTCTCGGCGCACCAGCCTTCCGGATAGGAGGCGACTTCGATGTTGGCGCCGGTAAAGACGCGCCCGTCCTCGGTGCGCAAGGCAGCGCCGACCGGAAACTTAGAATAGGGCGCGTAGGCCTTGGCCATGGCGGCCTTGGCGGCCTCGAACAGATCATGCGACATTCAGCGTTCTCTCCGATGATCGTGTTCAAAACCCGGCGCAAAGCCGACCCGTCGCTCAACGTTCCTTGACGTAAGGCACGCCGCCGGCGCGTGGCGGGATTGCCTTGCCGATGAAGCCGGCGAGAAGGATGACGGTGAGGATGTAGGGCAACGCCTGCATGAACTGCGCCGGCACCTTGCCGATGATGGGCAGCGGGGATCCCTGCAGGCGGATCGACGCAGCGTCCAGGAAGCCAAACAGCAGGCAGGCGAACATGGCGTTGACCGGCTTCCACTTGGCGAAGATCAAGGCTGCCAGCGCGATATAGCCCTTGCCGGCAGTCATGTCCTTCACGAAGCCGCCATTTTGCACCATCGACAGGTAGGCGCCGGCAATGCCGGTGAGGATGCCGGTGCAGATCAGCGCCCGGTAGCGCAGCCAGGCGACCGAGATGCCGGCGGTGTCGACGGCGGCCGGGTTCTCGCCGACGGCGCGAAGGCGCAGGCCGAAGCGGGTGCGAAACAGCACCCACCAGGTGAACGGCACCATCAGGAAGGCAAGATAGACCAGGATCGAGTGGCCCGACAGGAGTTCGGCATAGATCGGTCCGATGATCGGCACGTCGCGGATGGCCTCGGCGCCCGGCAGGGTGATGGCCTCGAAGCGCTCGCCCGGTTGCAGCGCCGGCGTGCGCCCGCCCTGCTGGAACCAGGCCTGGCCGAGGATGATGGTCGAGCCGGCGGCGATGAAATTGATCGCCACGCCGGAGACGATCTGGTTGCCGCGATGAGTGATCGAGGCAAAGCCGTGGATCATGGCGAAGGCGACCGAGATCACGACCGCCATGCCGAGGCCGAGAAAGGCCGAATGGAACACGGAAGCTGCGGCCGCTCCGGCGAAGGCGCCGACAAGCATCTTGCCTTCGAGGCCGATGTCGAAGATGCCGGCGCGTTCCGAATAGAGCCCGGCGAGGCAAGCAAGCAGCAGCGGCACCGAGAGGCGGATGGTGGAGTCCAGTGTCTGGATGATCGCGTTGAACACATCCATCTCAGGCACCTTTCCCCTTGACCGCTTCCATGCCGACCGATCGCGGACTGAACGAGGCAAACAGCGCCTGGATGTAGGGCCGGAACATGTGCTCGAGGGCACCGGCAAACAGGATCACCAGGCCTTGAATGATGACGATCATGTCGCGGCTGATTGCCGGCATCTCGAAGGCGAGTTCGGCGCCGCCCTGGTAGAGCATGCCGAACAGGACCGCCGCCAATACGATGCCGACAGGGTGCAGGCGGCCCATCAGCGCCACGGCGATGCCGACGAAGCCGGCGCCGGAAACGAAGTCGATGGCGACATTGTGCTGATCGCCCATCACCGGATTGAGCGCCATCATGCCGGCCAGCGCGCCCGAGATCATCATGGCGGTGATGATGATGCGGGTTTCGGAAATGCCGGCATAGCGTGCCGCCTTCGGGCTGTGACCGTAGGTGCGCATCTCGTAGCCGAGCTTGGTGCGCCAGATCAGCAGCCAGACCAGGAAGGCCATGACCAGCGCCAGCAGGAAGGTGACGTTGAGCGGCGCCGAACGGATCTTGGCGCCGAACAGCTCGATGATCCAGTTGAGTTTGGGCAATTCCGCGCCGGCGAGGAAGTTGCGCGTCTGCGGCGCTTGCGAGGCGGCTGGCTTCAACGGGCCGACCAGCAGGTAAACCATGATCGAGGCGGCGATGAAGTTGAACATGATGGTGGTGATGACGATGTGCGAGCCACGCTTGGCCTGCAGATAGGCCGGGATAAGCGCCCACAATGCGCCCACCGCCGCCGCAGCAATGATCGCCAGCGGGAAGGTCAGCCACCATGGCAGTGTACTGTCGAAGCTCAGGCAGACGATGGCGATGCCAAGGCCGGCGATGTAGGCCTGCCCCTCGGTGCCGATGTTGAACAGGCCGCAATGCGCGGCCACCGCCACCGAAAGCCCGGTGAAGATGAAGGTGGTGGCATAAAACAGAGTGAAGGCGATGCCTGTGCCTTTGCCGAAGGCGCCTTCGACCAGGATGACGGCGGCGCGCAACGGATTCTCGCCGACCAGAAGCACGACGAAGCCGGCGACGAGGAAGGCGACGAACAGGTTGATCAGCGGGATCAGGCCATAATCGGCCCAGGCCGGCAGTTTGGCGTAAGGCGTGCTCAAAGTGCTGCCTCCTGGTGCTCGATGCCGGCCATCAGCAGGCCGAGCTCGCCTTCGGTCGCTTCGGAGCCGCGCTCGCCGACGATGCGGCCGGCAAACATCACCAGGATACGGTCGGACAGCGAACGGATCTCGTCCAGCTCGACCGACACCACCAGCACCGCCTTGCCCTGATCGCGCATGGCGATCAGGCGCTTGTGGATGAACTCGATGGCGCCGACATCGACGCCGCGTGTCGGCTGGCCGACGATCAGCACGCCCGGGTCCTGTTCCATCTCCCGTGCCAGCACGATCTTCTGCTGGTTGCCGCCGGAGAAATTGGCGGTCTTCAGCCGGCAGTCGGCCGGGCGGATGTCGTATTTGGCGATCTTGTCCCTGGCATCGTTGCGGATGGCATCGATGTTGAGGAACGGCCCCTTCAAATAGCGGGGATCATCGTGATAGCCGAGGATCGAATTCTCGTTCTCCTCGAAGGCCAGCACCAGCCCGACGTGATGGCGGTCCTCCGGCACATGCGCCAAGCCACGGTCGCGCAACTCTCCGGGGTCGGCGGCACCGGTCAGGTCGATCGGCTTGCCATCCAGCATGACCGAGCCGGAAACGGCACGCCTGATGCCGGAAATCGCCTCGAGCAGTTCGGATTGTCCGTTGCCGGCGACCCCGGCGATGCCGACGATCTCGCCGGCCCTGATATCGAAGGAGATGTCGTCGACCATGGTGACGCCGCGCGTATCCCTGACCGTCAGGTTCTTGACTGCGAGCTTGACGGCGCCGGCCTCTGCCTCGCCCTTCTCGACCCGCAAGAGCACGCGCCGGCCGACCATCAGCTCGGCCAGTTCCTCGACAGTCGTCTTCCTGGTCTCGCGCGTCGCCACCATCGTGCCCTGGCGCATGACCGACACCGTGTCGGTGATGGCCATGATCTCGCGCAGTTTGTGGGTGATCAGCACCACCGTCTTGCCCTGGTCCTTCAACTGCCGAAGGATGCGGAACAGATGGTCGGCCTCGGCCGGCGTTAAAACGCCCGTCGGTTCGTCGAGGATCAGGATCTCGGCGCCGCGATAGAGCGCCTTCAGGATCTCGACACGCTGCTGCAGGCCGACCGGCAGTTCCTCGATGATTGCATCGGGATCGACTTCCAGCCCGTATTCACGCTCCAGCCGCTCCAGTTCGGAGCGCGCCTTGGCGATGCTCTTCTTCAAGAGCGCATCGCTTTCGGCGCCGAGGATGACGTTCTCCAGCACCGTGAAATTGTCGACCAGCATGAAGTGCTGATGCACCATGCCGATGCCGAGCGCGATGGCGTCATTGGGGGTCTTGATCGAAGCCGGCTGGCCGCCAACGCGGATCTCGCCGCTGTCGGCCTGGTAGAAGCCGTAGAGGATCGACATCAGCGTCGACTTGCCAGCGCCGTTCTCGCCGACAATGCCGTGGATCGTGCCGCGACCGATCTCAAGATTGATGTCCCGGTTGGCGCGAACCGCACCAAAACTCTTGTTGATGCCGATCAACTCGATTGCGGCTTGCGCCATGCAGCCTGTCCCACTCTTATTTTTTTATCGCTTGGTCAAAACGCCTAGCATGACGCTCCGCCCGTGCCAATTGGCGGAGCAGGTTCACTCTCGACAAATCCCGGTGCGCTTGTCAATTTGCAACGTGGCCGGGGCCTTCACATTCGCTAGTATGACGGAGCCGAAATTCGCATTGCGGCGCAAGACATCGCGGTGAACGACATCGCGGTGAAGACTGGGGAATTCACATGACCATACCCGCCGACCGGCTGACGACGCTGGAAATCCGCGCCGCCGAGCAGGAGAAGACCATCGAGGAACTGTCCGGCCAGATCGCCGAGCAGTGGAAAGTGATCGAGCGCATGCAGCGCAAGCTCGACGCGCTGACGGATCGCTTTCTGGCGCTGGAGGAGCAGACGGGAGATGAAGTGCCTGTAACCAAGCCGCCGCACTGGTGAGGAAAAAGGGAAGGGCGCATGCCATGGCCAGTGAAAGCGATCGCATTGCACGGGCCAGCGACTATGTGCGTGGCCTGATGAACGATGCGGAGCGCGAACGGGCCGAACGTGATCTGCAGATCGACCCGGCCTTCCGCGACGAGGTCGTGCGACTTGCCGAGCGCATGCACGTCTTCGACCGTGCCGAACCGGGGGATGGCGAAGAGCGCTGGAAGCAGATCACGCAGCGCATTGGCGACCTGCCGCAGATGCGTAGTTCTGGCCTGAGCGACGCCAGGCCGCCAACCGTGATCCGAAGCCTGTCGCAGCGGCCATACGGCGTCGGCGTGCACGCGCTGGGCGGCCGGCGTGGATTTGTGGTTGCCGCCGGACTGATGGTGGCGTTCGCGCTCGGTTGTCTCGTCGCGAAGCTGCTATAGGCGAGGCCGGCGAGACATCAGAGCCATCGTCTCGCCGTCCGAACGGCATATCCCAACGATGTTCCAGCCGACGGCCGCGTAGAAATCACGCGCATCCCATGTGTAGAGATAGAGCATCTCGACGCCCCGTGACGCCGCATGGGCTTCCGTTGCCTTGACCAGCGCGGTGGCGATGCCTCGGCGTCGATACTTTGCATCGACAACCAACCCGGCCAGCCATGGCGTCAGATCATGCGCGGGCTCCAGTTCGTGGCGGACCAGCAGGCATGTCCCGACCGGGGTGTCGCCGATCCGGGCCACGAATGCCGCCTCGAAACCGTCACCGGCGATCAAGTCGCGAAGCCCTGCCGCATCTTCCCCGAGAGTCCTTCCGGTTCCCTCGAAAAAGGCAGACAGGCGCAGTTGCGCGACCGCTGCTACGTCGTGCTCGCCCATGGGTCCGATCGTCGGCTGCATCTGTATCTCGAAACGGTGTCCGGCACGGAGCGAAGGTTTCGCTCGATCCGGTAAAGGCAAAACCGCCGGGCTGGCGCCCGGCGGTTTGCAGATCATGGCTGTATGTTCGTGCCGCTCAATAGGGGCAGGCGTTGTCAGTCGTATAGTCGTGTACTTCGACCTTGCCGGCAATGATGTCGGCCTTGGCTTTTTCGACGGCCGCCTTCATCTCGTCCGTCACCAGCGCCTTGTTGTTGTCGTCCATGGCGTAGTCGACGCCGCCTTCCTTGAGGCCGAGATTCTCGACGCCGCCCTTGAAGGTGCCGTTCTTGCCGTCCATGAAGGCGGTGTAGACGGCGACGTCGACGCGCTTCAGCATCGAGGTCAGCACCTTGCCGGGCTGCAGGCCGTTCTGGTTGGAATCGACGCCGATGCCAAGCTTGCCGGCATCTGCCGCCGCCTGCAGCACGCCGACGCCGGTACCGCCTGCCGCGGCGTAGACCACGTCGGAGCCCTGGTCGATCTGCGTCTTGGCGATCTCGCCGCCCTTGGCCGGATCGTTCCAGGCAGCCGGCGTGTCACCCGTCATGTTCTGGATGACATCGGTCGCGCCGGCCGATTTGGCACCGCCGACATAGCCGCATTCGAACTTGCGGATCAGCGGGATGTCCATGCCGCCGACGAAGGAGACCTTCTTCGACTTCGAGGCCATCGCCGCCATGATGCCGACGAGATAGGAGCCTTCGTTTTCCTTGAATACCAGCGAGCGGACATTGGGCATGTCGACGGCGTCGTCGATGATGGCGAAGTTGAGATCGGGATATTCGGCCGCGACCTTCTTCAGCGCATCCTCCCAGGCGAAGCCGGCCATGACGATCGGGTTGTGGCCGTCCTCGGCGAAGCGGCGCAGCGCCTGCTCACGCTGCGAGGCGTTGGAGACCTCGAATTCGACGTAGGCCGTGCCGGTTTCCGTCTTGAATTTCTCGGCGCCGTGATAGGCAGCCTCGTTGAAGGATTTATCGAATTTGCCGCCGAGATCATAGAGGATGGCCGGCTGGACATCCGCGGCGAAAGCCGGAAGAACCATTGCGGTTGCGGCCAGGAGGCCGAGAACGATACGTTTCATGTGATCCACACCCTGTCGGTTATTTTTTCCGTTACGCACCGCATGCCGGCCCGGTTCTCCGGCAGGCATGCGACGTCAGCCAGGAGTGTATTCCCTCCCGCTCGGCGGCAATCTGGCATGGCCCGAAACAAAATTCACGCGGAATTTTGACCTTTTGGAAAAGCTTGGTGCGGGCAAGCCGCACCGCAGCTTGTCCTTGCGCCAAGTGTCAGGCGGAGGCGGCGGCAGGGATGGCGCAAGCGACACCGGTGCCTTTGAGGTTGCACGTGCCGTAAGGGTTCTTCGCCAGATATTGCTGGTGATCGGCTTCGGCGAAGTAGAATTCGGCCGCCGGGGCGATCTCGGTGGTGATCCTGCCGTGGCCGGCACCGCGCAGCGAGGTCTCATACGCATCGCGCGAGGCGCTCGCCGCCAACAGTTGCGCCTCGTCGCTCGTGTAGATCGCTGAACGATAGGCGGTGCCGACATCATTGCCCTGGCGCATGCCCTGCGTGGGATCGTGGCTTTCCCAGAACAGCTTCAGAAGCCCAGCATAGGAGACGATCCCGGGGTCATGGACCACCAGCACCGCTTCGGCATGACCGGTTAGCCCGGTGCAGGTCTCCTGATAGGTCGGATTGGGCGTGAAGCCGCCGGCATAGCCGGCCGCGGTGACCCAGACGCCTTCGATCTGCCAGAACAGCCGCTCCGCAGCCCAGAAGCAGCCGAGCCCGAACATGGCCGTCTCCAGCCCCTCGGGATAAGGACCCTTGAGCGGTCTTTTCAAGACCTTGTGCCTGGATGCGGTCGGGATCGCCCTGGCGCGGCCCGGCAGGGCCTCGGAGGGCTTCGGCAGATTGAGCTTCTTGTTCAGCATGTCGCTGAGAAAGAACATGCGCGGGTTTCCCTCTCTTCGCGGAAAGCGGATCAGTTTGCGACGAACTGTCCGGCGCGACGTTGCCGCCTGTAGCCTATCGCATAGAGCAGGAAAGCCATCACCGCGAACACGGCGAAGCCCGGCTGGTTCAGCACCCAGGCGATGGCGCCATCCCACAGCAGCGGGCTGGTCTTGGTTCGGATGAAGGTCTCGAAGGCGGCCCGCGTGTCGGGCGAGACCGCCAGCCAACTGCTGTTGAGCGGGGTCAGCACCAGCACGGAGGCCGCCACTGTGCGTGTCGCGTCGAGCACCGCCATGATGACGGAAATCGACAGCGCGATCATTGCAGCAAGACGAAAGACGAAGCGAAACATCAGAACCCTCCTCCGGGCTGGTCCTCTGCCGAGGGACTTTTCAGAGATAGAATGCGCATGGCTGGATCGCAATCGCCATACGCGAATTTGCAGACTCCAAACTCAGGTCAACGGAGGGCCGGACGACAGTCAGTCGGGTCGCTTTTCATTGACATGTGAGGGCAGCTATGCTAATAATTTCGGTATGGCGTTGACTTGCGCCGAGGACCCGCCGCACAGGCGGGTTTTTGCGTTTGGTGCTCGCAAACCGACGCGCCGGCGAAGTCTCCAAAGACCGTGTGAACCCGGATTTGTTGCCCGCGCGAATTATGCGGCCGGCTTCCTTTTGTGCCGGTGGACACGCCAGACAGCAAAAACGCCGCCGCCGATGGCGCCGATCACCAGACCGGCCAGGCCGGTGAACACGGCGAAATAGCCGCAGGCGCCCTCGAAACAGCTCATCTCGGTGGCATCGGCGATCAGCGAGCCGATGGCGAATCCGCCCACGGCGCCGATGACCGCGCCCAGGACGATGCCGAGCAGCGCGGCGATGACCGAGACGAAGGCCGATGGGCTCTCGGTTTTAGGATTGACATAAACGGCATCGGCTTCGGATCCATGGCGCAGCAGATAGATGCAGAGCGCGCCGATGGCGATTTCGGCGCCGGTGATGACAAGCGCCTGGCCCGAGAAGACGAATCCCGGCACCGTAGGGGCATAGGCATGGATGACCAGCAGCCCGACGATTATGGCAATCTGCCAGATCGTGAACTGGCGCGGGAAGCGGGCCGAGCGGCCGAAGGCGAGGCCGAGCAGGTAAAGCCCCCATAGGATGGTGACGATGTCGACGACGAGCCCGCCATAGATAAGGTAAAGCACGCTGTCTGGCAGGCCGGTGGCGCCGACCGCGGGCCAGACGGAGATCAGGCCGTAGACCGACCACGCCATGACGAAGACAAGCCAGCCCACCGGCACGAAGGACAGCCCGCTGTCCGGCCGCCTGACTGGCGTCTGTCCATTGCTCGATGTCATGTCCGCACAATGCCCCCGCAAAGCCTCGGCACCCGACAGGCAACTCCGGGGGAAGTCAAGGGCGGCCGTCCCTGCGGTCCTGCCTGTGCACACCATTGCAGCGGCGGCGGCCGCAAAAACGGGCATGCCGGCGGCCTCGTGAAAGACTGTGTGGCCGGCAAAGCGAATAGACTGCCGTTATGGCTTGGCATTCGCCGTCGGATCGACTAGATGAGCCCCGCGCCTGTTGCTTCGACGGCTCAGGTGCAGGGGAAGGCGTTTGCTGGTTGGCGACGCCGATGGCGAAAGTTCCGTCTTGCCCCAAGGGAGGTGCATCTCCCCAACCCGCGCGGCAAAACCGGCCGACGCGACATGCATGGACGGAGAGGTGGCCGAGTGGTTGAAGGCGCACGCCTGGAAAGTGTGTTTACGGGAGACCGTAACGCGGGTTCGAATCCCGCTCTCTCCGCCATCCTGCTTCGCTCTACGAGCTTCGCAGGACAAGCCCGAGCCTTTGCGCGAAGCAGGGCGGTAAACATCCCGCCGCGCTCTGCCCTTGAAACCTGCCAATCACAGGAGATGGCATGCCGAACGATGTAATCGTGCGCGACAGCAATGGCGCTCAATTGAATGACGGCGATTCCGTCACGCTGATCAAGGACCTCAAAGTCAAAGGCACTTCGGAAACGATCAAGCGCGGCACGTTGGTGAAGGCTATCCGCCTGAACGGCAATCCCGGCGAGATCGAATGCAACACCAAGCAAGTGAAAGGCCTGGTGCTCAAGACCGAGTTCGTGAAGAAGGCGTGAGCCTCAGGGCGGCAAGCGATCTCGATGGCTCCTTCGGGATTTTGGAGAGCCTGCCGTCGCCAAGTGGAAGCGGAGCCGTTGAGCGTCCGGCACATGATCGTTGCGCTGCGAAATTGATAATTTCGCCGACCAGGCACAATCAAAAACCGCCAAGACCCAAGTCTGGAACCTCCGGCCTCATTGCGCGTTTCAGGGCGTCCCGTTCGCGGACCCGCCGGATATCTCTCCAAGCGCGCAAAAAAACCAGGAGCCCGCTTCATGCACGATAAGCTGTTTCATTCCCCGGTCGCACTCTCGGTCGGCCTTGGCTTCAAACGCGAGATTGCGTCGCTGGCCGAAATGCACGACTTCCTCACCAATTGGACGACCTCCCGCCGCGGCCCGCTCTACCGCAACGCGGTGGAAGCATGTGAACTCGCCATCCCAGGCTATGTGACCATCGAGCAGGCCCGCCACGCGCTCGTCCAGTTTGCGCAAGCTTCTTGTATCCTGTGGCCGGACCTCGAGCCGGTGGCGGGCGTGCACGCCGTTGCGCGTGGCTATGGCGGCTACGCCGCCTGAAGATCGATACCCTCCGTGGCGGCTAAAGCCACACCACCATAGAAGGCCCGGCTGGCCCCAGCCGGGCTTTCCCGTTTCCGGCAGCTCGCAAGCAAATCGCAATCCTGTGGCTGGCCGCCTGCCTTGCGCGACAATCCCTGCGTGGAGTGTTGGGAAGAGCCCGCGCAAAAATCTTTATGAAATTCCTATTTCTTTCCACTGCGCCCCGTCTCGAACCTTTATGGCGATCGGGTCCATATTCCCTTCAGAAAACACATTCGGTTTCGTCGCCAAAGATGCGACGGGACACTTTCGAGATATTGCGAAATCTCCTGTCAAATTCGCAAAGTACAAAAGAACAAAAGGAATAACACAATGGATATATCCGTTATCGGGATCGGAATTTTGTTCTTCACCCTTTGTTTCGCCTACATCAAAGTTTGCGACGCGCTCTAGAGCGAGGCTGAAAAAATGATCGTCGACTATATTCTCGGTGGCGGCGTGACGCTGTTCCTGCTCGCCTACCTGACCTACGCGCTCGTTCGTCCAGAACGCTTCTGAAGGCACGGAAAGCCACAGCCATGACACTGAACGGTTGGATACAGATCCTGGTCTATTGCGGGATCGTCATATTGCTGGTGAAGCCGCTCGGCGGCTACATGCACCGCGTCTTCAACGGCGACCGGACGCTGCTCTCGCCCGTCTTCGGCCCGCTCGAGCGCGGGCTGTACCGTGTTTGCGGAACCAGCGAACGCGAGGAACAGCACTGGACCACCTATGCGGTCGCCCTGCTGCTCTTCAACCTTGCCGGCTTCCTGGTGCTCTACGCCCTGCAGCGCCTGCAGGGCAGCCTGCCCTACAACCCGGCCGGCATGACAGCGGTTGAACCAGGGCTCGCCTTCAACACCGCCGCCAGCTTCATGACCAACACCAACTGGCAGAACTATGGTGGCGAGAGCACGATGTCCTATCTCGTGCAGATGGCCGGGCTGACGGTGCAGAACTTCGTTTCGGCGGCCACGGGCATTGCCATAGCCATCGCGCTGATCCGCGGCTTTGCCCGGGCTTCGGGCAAGTCGATCGGCAATTTCTGGGTCGATATGACCCGCTCCACACTCTATTTGCTGCTGCCGTTCTGCGTCGTGCTGACGCTGGCCTATGTCTGGCTCGGCATGCCGCAGACGCTGGGCGCCTATGTCAACGCCACGACGCTCGAAGGCGCGCAGCAGACCATCGCCGTCGGCCCGGTCGCTTCGCAGGTGGCCATCAAGATGCTCGGCACCAATGGCGGCGGCTTCTTCAACGCCAATGCCGCGCACCCGTTCGAGAACCCCGACGCGATCTCCAACCTGATCCAGATGGTGTCGATCTTCGCCATCGGCGCCGCCTTGACCAATGTCTTCGGCCGCATGATCGGCAACCAGCGCCAGGGCTGGGCGATCCTCTCGGCCATGGGCGTCATGTTCATCGCCGGTGTCGCCATCTGCTACTGGGCGGAAGCCGCCGGCAACCCGCTGGTGCATGCGCTGGGCATCGACGGCGGCAACATGGAGGGCAAGGAGACACGTTTCGGCATCGCCTTGTCGGCGCTGTTTGCCGTCATCACCACGGCCGCTTCCTGCGGCGCCGTCAACGCCATGCACGGCTCGTTCACGGCGCTCGGCGGCATGATCCCGATCATCAACATGCAGCTTGGCGAAGTCATCGTCGGCGGTGTCGGCGCGGGCCTCTACGGCATCCTGATGTACATCGTCGTCGCCGTCTTCGTCGCCGGCCTGATGGTCGGTCGCACGCCCGAATATCTCGGCAAGAAGATCGAGGCCAAGGAGGTCAAGATGGCGATGCTGGCCATATTGTGCCTGCCGCTGGCGATGCTGATCTTCACGGCCATCGCCGTCGTGCTGCCGACCGGCGTGGCGTCGATGGGCAATGCCGGCCCGCACGGCTTCTCCGAGGTCCTCTATGCCTACACGTCGGCGGCGGCCAACAACGGTTCGGCCTTTGGCGGCCTCAGCGGCAACACGCCCTGGTACAACATCACCATCGGCATCGGCATGCTGATGGGCCGCTTCCTGGTCATCATCCCGGCGCTGGCCATTGCCGGCTCGCTGGTGGCGAAGAAAACGGTTCCGGCCTCCGCCGGCACCTTCCCGACCGACGGCCCGCTGTTCGTCGGGCTGCTGATCGGCGTCATCCTGATCGTCGGTGGCCTCACCTTCTTCCCCGCGCTCGCCGTCGGGCCGATCATCGAGCACCTGGCGATGGCTCACGGGCAGACCTTCTGAGGCCGCCATGTCGTGGTTCAATGCCATGCGCCGCAAGGTCGCCCACAGGGACGATCACGGAAAGGAGGAGGGACCTCCTCCTTTCCCGACCCTGTCGACGTTTCTCGGCCTTGCGGCAGTCATGCTCGTCCTCTGGCTGCTGGCCTACGGGCCGCCCCATCTCTTTTCGGCATCCGATCATCCGGTGCCGTCCAACAACACCGAAGCCGGAGCTTCAAAATGAGCAACTCGAAATCAGCCAGCATCATGGATGCCAGCATCCTGCTTCCCGCCATCGGCGGCGCCTTCCGCAAGCTCGACCCGCGCACGCTGGCCAGGAACCCGGTGATGTTCGTCGTTGCCGTCGTCTCGGCGCTCACCACCGTGCTGTTCGTCAAGGACCTGGTCTCCGGCGGCGGCAATCTCGGCTTCACGCTGCAGATCATCATCTGGCTTTGGTTCACCGTGCTGTTCGCCAACTTCGCCGAAGCGGTCGCAGAAGGCCGCGGCAAGGCGCAGGCGGATTCGCTGCGCAAGGCACGCACCGAGACCAAGGCCAAGCTTTTGACCGGTGAAGACCGCACCAAATACAAACTTGTGCCCGGCACCAGCCTCAAGGTCGGCGATGCCGTGCTGGTCGAGGCCGGCGACATCATCCCGTCCGACGGCGAAGTGATCGAAGGCGTCGCTTCGGTCAACGAGGCCGCGATCACGGGCGAATCCGCGCCGGTGATCCGCGAATCCGGCGGCGATCGTTCGGCGGTCACCGGCGGCACGCAGGTGCTGTCCGACTGGGTTCGCGTGCGCATCACGGCGGCTTCCGGCCACACCTTCCTCGACCGCATGATCTCGCTGGTCGAAGGTGCGGAGCGCCAGAAGACGCCGAACGAGATCGCGCTCAACATCCTGCTCGTCGGCATGACGCTGATCTTCGTGCTGGCCACCGCGACGATCCCGAGTTTTGCTTCCTATTCGGGCGGCTATATTTCGGTGACCGTTCTGGTGGCGCTGTTCGTCACCTTGATCCCGACCACGATCGGGGCGCTGCTTTCGGCCATCGGCATCGCCGGCATGGACCGTCTGGTGCGATTCAACGTGCTGGCCATGTCGGGTCGCGCCGTGGAAGCCGCAGGCGACGTCGACACGCTGCTGCTCGACAAGACCGGCACGATCACGCTCGGCAACCGCCAGGCGACGCAGTTCCGCCCGGTCAAGGGCGTCACCGAACAGGAACTGGCCGACGCGGCCCAGCTTGCCTCGCTCGCCGACGAAACGCCGGAAGGCCGTTCCATCGTCGTGCTGGCCAAGGAGAAATACGCCATCCGCGCCCGCGACATGGCAACGCTGCACGCCACCTTCGTGCCCTTCACAGCACAGACCCGTATGAGCGGCGTCGACATCGATGGTTCGTCGGTGCGCAAGGGCGCCGTGGATTCCGTGCTTGCCCATGTCAACCAATCGACGGTCGCAGCCCATGCCACGCGGCCCGGCAGCGATACCGTCAGGGATCTCCAGGCCATCGCCGACGAGATCGCCAAGTCCGGCGGCACGCCGCTGGCGGTCGAACGCGACGGCCGCCTGCTCGGCGTCATCCACCTCAAGGACATCGTCAAGGGCGGCATCAGGGAGCGCTTCACCGAACTGCGCCGCATGGGCATCCGCACGGTGATGATCACCGGCGACAACCCGATGACGGCGGCGGCGATCGCCGCGGAAGCCGGCGTCGACGACTTCCTCGCCCAGGCCACACCGGAGGACAAGCTGAAGCTGATCCGCGACGAACAGGCCAAGGGCAAGCTGGTTGCCATGTGCGGCGACGGCACCAACGATGCGCCGGCCCTCGCGCAAGCCGATGTCGGTGTCGCCATGAACACCGGCACGGTTGCCGCCCGCGAGGCCGGCAACATGATCGATCTCGACAGCGATCCGACCAAGCTCATCGAGATCGTCGAGATCGGCAAGGCGCTCTTGATGACGCGGGGCTCGCTGACGACCTTCTCGATCGCCAACGACGTCGCCAAATATTTCGCCATCATCCCGGCGATGTTCGCCGTCTTCTACGTCGCACCGGGACAGACGACCGGTCCGCTGCAGGCACTCAACGTCATGCATCTGGCGACGCCGCAGAGTGCCATCCTGTCGGCCATCATCTTCAACGCGCTGATCATCATCGCGCTGATCCCGCTGTCGCTGAAGGGCGTCAAATATCGGGCCATCGGCGCCGGCGCGCTGCTCAGCCGCAATCTTCTCGTCTATGGCCTCGGCGGCCTCATCGTGCCTTTCGTCGGCATCAAGGCGATCGACATGATCGTCACCGCGCTTGGCCTCGCTTAACTCTTTGTTTTAACGCAATTCCCTAGGGAAAACCGCTTCACACTTCTCCTGGAATTGCTTTGAGGAACATCTCCATGCTCACCCAGATAAGACCCGCGATCATCATGATCGTCTTCTTCACGGTCCTAACCGGCCTGATCTATCCCCTGGGCATGACCGGCATCGCCCAGGCGCTGTTTCCGCGGCAGGCCAATGGCAGCCTGGTCGAGAGGGACGGCAAGATCATCGGCTCCGAATCGATCGGCCAGGGGTTTGCCAGCGACAAGTATTTCCACGGCCGCCCTTCGGCTGCCGGCGACGGCTACAATGCAGCCGCCTCGAGCGGCAGCAATCTCGGCCCGACCAGTCCCAAGCTGATCGACCGCATCAAGGGCGACGCCGAGAAGTTGAAAGCGGAAAACCCGAACCAGCCTGTTCCGATGGATCTGGTGACGACGTCCGGCAGTGGCCTCGATCCCGACATCAGCCCGGAAGCCGCCTACTTCCAGGTCGCCCGGGTGGCCAAGGCCAGGGGCATCGAGGAGGCCAGGGTCAAGGCGCTTGTCGATGCCCAAGTCGAGGGCAGGGAACTCGGCTTCATGGGCGAGCCTGTGGTCAATGTGCTCGGTCTCAACCTTGCGCTGGACGTAGCGAAAGAGTGAATGGCGGCGGCCGGGGATCGACAGTACCCCCGGCGCCATCCATGATCGATCCCGATGCCTGACGACAGAAGCAGCGACACCAGACCCTCGCCCGACGCACTGCTTGACCATGCCGAGCGGGAGGGTCGCGGCCGCCTAAGAATTTTCCTCGGCGCGGCACCCGGCGTCGGCAAAACCTATGAGATGCTGATGTCGGGCCGCGCCAGGCTGGCCGACGGCGTGGATGTGGTGATCGGCGTCGTCGAGACGCATGGCCGCAAGGAGACGCTGGCCCTGGTCGAGGGCTATGAGGTCATTCCCCGCCGCAAGGTCGACTACAAAGGGCGCATCCTCGACGAGATGGATATCGATGCCATCCTCGCCCGGCGCCCGGCGCTGGTTCTTGTCGACGAACTCGCCCACACCAATGCGCCCGGCAGCCGCCATCCCAAGCGCTATCTCGATGTCCAGGAGATCCTGACGCACGGCATCGACGTCTATACGACGCTCAACATCCAGCATGTCGAAAGCCTGAACGACGTCGTCGCCCAGATCACCAAGGTCAGGGTTCGCGAGACGGTTCCCGATTCCATCATCGACCAGGCCGACGATGTCGAGATCATCGATCTCACCCCCGACGACCTGATCAAGCGGCTCGAGGAAGGCAAGGTCTATTTCCCCAACACCGCGCAGCGCGCGATCGAGAACTATTTCTCGCCGGGCAACCTGACGGCGCTCAGGGAACTGGCGCTGCGCCGCACCGCGCAGCGTGTCGACGACCAGTTGCTCATCCATATGCAGGCGCACGCCATTCCCGGACCGTGGGCGGCAGGCGAAAGGGTCCTCGTCTGCCTCGACGCGCGACCTGGAGGAGCGGCCCGCGTGCGCTATGCGCGCAGGCTGGCCGACCGGCTGCGTGCGCCGTGGACGGCGCTGCACGTCGACAGCACGCGCTCGGCCAGCATGCCTGAGGATGACAAGGACCGGCTGGCGACGAACCTGCGCCTTGCCCAGCAGCTTGGCGCCGAGGTGACGACCATTCCGGGTCAGAATGTGGCGCAGGACATCGTGCGTTATGCGACGGCGAACAATTTTACCCATATCGTCGTCGGCAGGCCGACCCGGTCGCGCTGGCGCGAATTGATCGAAGGCTCGCTCACCTATGATCTCATCCGCAATGCCGGCGATATCAGCGTCCATGTCATTTCGGGAAGCGAACGCGGCACCGAGGCGGCGTCGCGGAGCGTCAAGGCGGCCGACGAGCAGTGGCAGTTCGAAATCCGGCCCTATCTCAAGGCGACGGCCTTTGTCATCGGCTCGCTCGCCTTCGCCGTCCTTCTCGATCAGTTTCTCGACGTTCGCAATCTGGCGATCATTCTGCTCATCGGGGTGCTGGCATCGGCGGTGACCGGCGGCCTGTGGCCGGCTCTGTATGCTTGTTTCGTCAGCGCCCTTGCTTTCAATTATTTCTTCCTGGAGCCCCGCTATACGCTGACGATCAGGGATCCGGAGAGCATCGTCGCGCTTGGCGTCTTTCTCGTCGTTGCGGTCATTGCCAGCAATCTGACGGCGCGCGTGCAGCGCCAGGCGGTCGCCGCCCGCTCGCGGGCGCGGGCGACCGAGGACATCTACCTCTTTTCGAAGAAGCTCGCCGGCGCCGGGACGCTGGACGACGTTCTCTGGGCCACCGCCTTCCAGATCGCCTCGATGCTGAAGCTGCGCGTGGTGCTGCTTTTGCCGGAAGACGGGACGATCACCGTCAAGGCCGGCTATCCGCCTGACGACACGCTGGCCGAAGCCGACATCGCCGCCGCCCGCTGGGCCTGGGAGCATAATCGTGCCGCGGGTCGCGGCGCCGACACGCTTCCGGGCGCCAAGCGCCTCTATCTGCCCTTGCGGACAGGACGCACTCCCATCGGCGTCGTCGGCCTCGACAACGACAAGCAGGGACCGTTGCTGACGCCCGAGCAGCAGCGGCTTCTCGACGCACTGGCCGACCAGGCGGCAGTCGCCATCGAACGTATCCAACTGGTCGCCGACGTCGACCGGGCCAAGCTCGCCGCCGAGGCGGACAGGCTGCGCTCGGCGCTGCTCACCTCCATTTCCCATGATCTGAAGACGCCGCTCGCCGCCATCATGGGCGCCGCCGGCACGCTGCGGGATTTTTCAGCAGCACTTCCCGAACCGGATCGGGCCGAACTGCTGTCGACGGTGCTCGACGAATCCGAGCGGTTGAACCGCTTCATCGCCAATCTGCTCGACATGACCAAGATCGAGTCCGGCGCGATGGAGCCGAACTACGCCTTTCACTATGTCGGCGACATGGTCGGCTCTGCCCTGCAAAGGGCCAGGAAAATCATCGGCGAGCACAAGATCGAGACGGACATCCCCAGGGATTTGCCGATGTTGAAGGTCGACCCGGTGCTGTTCGAGCAAGCGTTGTTCAATCTTCTCGACAATGCGGCGAAATATGCCCCGGCCGGCTCGACGATCCGCGTCCAGGGCTGGACCGACAATGGCTCCGTCCTGCTGCAGATCATGGATGAAGGGCCGGGCATTCCTCCCGGCGATCTGGAACGGATTTTCGACACCTTCTACCGGGTGCGCAAGCGCGACCAGATCCGCGCCGGCACCGGGCTCGGCCTGTCGATCTGCCGCGGCTTCATCGAGGCGATGGGTGGCACGATCACGGCGGCAAACCGGACCGACGGTTCGGGCGCGGTCTTCACCATCAAAATGCCCAAGCCGGCAAATCCGCCCAATTTCGACGCTTCGAATACCGACGATGTGGGTGACCTGGCATGACAAACTCGAACGTCAGGATACTGGTCGTCGATGACGAGCCTCCGATCCGCAAGCTGCTGCGCGTCGGCCTCGGCAGCCAGGGCTACGCGATCAGCGAGGCGCCGAATGCCAGGGCGGCCATCGAACTGATGGAGGCGGAGAAGCCGGACCTCGTCTTGCTCGACCTTGGCCTGCCCGGCATGAGCGGCCATGAGTTGCTGCGCAAATGGCGCGACGACGGCCTCGACATTCCGGTGGTCATCCTGTCCAGCCGGACCGACGAGGCCGGTATCGTCCAGGCCCTGGAGCTCGGCGCCGACGACTATGTCACCAAACCCTTCGGCATGAACGAACTGGTCGCACGCATCCGCGTGGCGCTCCGCCACAAGTTCCAGCAGCAGGGAGAGAAGCCGATTTTCCAGACCGGCGATCTCAGCGTCGATCTGGTCAAGCGCATCGTCAAGGTCGAGGGCAAGGAGGTAAAGCTGTCGCCGAAGGAATACGACATCCTGCGCATGCTGGTGCAGCACGCCGGCAAGGTGCTGACCCACCATTTCCTGTTGAAGCAGGTCTGGGGCGACTCGACCGACGTGCAGTATCTCAGGGTCTATGTGCGGCAGCTCAGGCAGAAGATCGAGAAGAGCCCCGACCAGCCGCGCTACATCACCACCGAGACCGGCGTCGGCTACCGCCTGCGCGAGGTCGAATGAGCGGGTTGGGCGCTTCTAGCCAGTAGCTTCCAGCTGCTGGCCAAGCGGCCTGGAAACCCGCAAGGCCGCCAGGCAGCCGACAATGCCGAGCGGGACGAAGGCAAGAAACAGCCAGGACGCAACATTCGCCGCCGCGTCGTGGTTCAAACCTTGCGAAAAGCCGCTGGCATTGGCGACGATGCCGGCAAGGGGTGCACCCACGGCGTAGCCGATGCGCTGCATGGTCGGCACCGCCGCCGAGGCGATGGTCTGCTCGCTCTTCGGGGCGGAGGCGACGATGACGCGTGTCAGGAACGGCCAGGCGATGCCGAAGCCGCCGCCTTGCAACAGGGCGCAGATCAGGATGAGCGGGATGGAACCCAGGGGTATCGTGTAGGCAAAGCCGGCGATGCCGGCCGCGATCATCACCGCGCCGCTGATGATAATCAGCCGCTCGCGCCGCGGCGGCGCGTTGGCGACCAGGATCGACAGGATCGACCAGGCGATCGACTCGGCGGCGATGATGTAGCCGGTGGTCAGCAGCGGAATGTCGTGAAGGCTGGTCAGCAGCAGCGGCCCGTAGACGCCGAAGGAACAGGTGGCCACCGAAAAGGCGGCAACCATGGTCATGCCGGCGCCGACCGGCGTGCGCCATGAGAACAGCCGCGCCGGGAACAGCCGCGAAAGCGGCTTCAGCGCGTCGATGGTGAAGAACAGCAGCAGGCCGATGAGGCCGAAGGCCATCAGCAGCGAAGAGCGCAGCAAGGCGATGTCGACGCCGGCCGAGGCGATCAGCACCACGGCAACGGCAAGGCAGGCAAGGGCCGCGAACGGGAAGGGCGGCGCCCCGCCTGCGCTCGCCTTCGGCCTCGTCGCCTCCGGCGTGTCGAGCACGATGAAACTTGCCAGCGCCATGGCTGCGCCGCCGAGGGTGAAGATGCCGAAGGCCCAGCGCCATGACAAAAGCTCGGTCATGATCGCGCCGAGCAATGGTCCGCTGAAGGCGGCGACGCCCCAGATCGCCGACATGATGCCGAAAAGCTGCGGCCAGATGGCGCGCGAGAACAGTCGTTCGACCGAGACGAAGGCCAGCGACACCAGCGCACCGCCGCCAAGTCCTTCGATCAGGCGGCCGGCGAGGAACAGTTGCATGGAAGGCGAGGTGGCGCAGATCAGGGCGCCTGCTGCGTAGAGCAGGGCTGCGACCACCATGTTGGTGCGCAAGGGGACATAACTCACCAGCCGTCCGGCGGCCGCGCCGGCAACGATGGCACCGAGTTCGTAGATCGCCAGCGACCAGCCGACGAGCTGCACGCCCGCCAGTTCGCCGACCATGGCCGGCATCACCGTTGCCACCATCGTCTCGTTGGTGGCGTGCAACAGGATGCCGAGGCTGATGAAGCAGAAGCGCGCCAGGTCGCCGCTTGCCCATAATCCGCGCCAGTCGACCTTGTTTGTACTGATCCCGGTCATTTCCACCCCTGTCTTGCATATCTCGACGCCAGCGCAGGACGCCAGAAGCCAGTGCGGCTTTCCGGCAGGACCATGCGGTTCGACAGCGCCGGATCGGGCGCCGCATCGAGGCGTTGTTGCGTTCGGGGCAGGCTTGTAAAACCTCAACCGGGGTTGAGCTCAAGCGGTTTTTTGAGGACCGTTCGCGCGGCAGCCTTTCCGATTGGCGGGTTCGTTGCGCGATCAGTTCTCGGTGCTGCGCAGCTGGAACTGGCTGACGCCGATCGCGAGGTTCATGCCGGTCTGCGTCTGCAAGCTGAGCGGCTGCAAGGTGAAGGCCTGAGCGGAGCCGCCGACCAGGAGATTGGCGCCGGCGCCGACGGCGGCCGTCACCTCGGCGCTGGCGCCGATGTAGTCGCCGGCCAGCGCACCCGGCGCGTAGATGTTCTTCAGCGGCGTCAGCACGATCCACTGCATGACCGTCTGCTTCGTCGTGCCGATGTCGAGGCCGTATTTGTTGACGGCGCCGAAATAGGCTTCCGGCGCGAAGCTCTTGTCGGCGGGGTTGAAGGTGCAGCTCAGATCCTTGCTCGAGCCGAAGATGAAGCCGGTGCCGCCGCCAATGGCACAGTCAAGCGTGCCGAGTTCTACGCCACCGTCCTGCGCCTGCGCTGCTCCGACAAACACGGTAGCGAATATGGCAGCAGCAATGGCTGTCTTCAGCATGATGGTCCCCTCAAAAATCAACGGCGCGGAACCATCCTATCTGGTTCCGCGCCGCGGGGTGAGGGGTCATGGAGCGCACGGCTCCATGCGATCACTTGAATGAATGGATCAGCTGGAGCGAGGTCACGGCCACGGCAAGGTTGACGCCGGTCTGCGCTTGGACGCTGAGCGGCTCCAGCATGAAGGCGCTGTCCAAGCCGCCAACCAGCAGATTGGCGCCGCCGCCGGTCACCACGCTCGCCTCGGCGTTGACGCCGTAATAGCTGCCGGCGAGATCGCCTCCGTCACGGTCCCGGGTCGCAGCCAGCACGGCCCAAACGAGCTGGCCCTGATGCGTCTGGCCGACATCGAGGCCGATCTTGGAGATGACGCCTGTGTAAACCTCGGACGGCCCGTGATGATGAGGCCGGAAGACACAGGACACGCCCTTGTTGGAAGCGACGATATAAGCGGTGCCGCCGTCGATGGTGCAATCGAGCGTGCCGAGTTGCAGCTTGCCGGCGCTGGCTGGAGCCACCGCGAACATCGTCGTGGCGAGGGCAGCGGCGCAGGCGAGTTTCTTGATCATGGGAGGGTCCTTTCGCAAATTGCTTTTCGATAACGGCTTGGGAGGCCAGACCGTTCCGCTGAAAACTTGGCGCGATCAAGGCAGGGGCCGAAAGCCTCCTGCCGGGGTTAATGCGCAGTTGCGAAGTGCGTCTTTTCGGACACGCCAAGAATCCCGCGGCACTTGGATGTCACGCGGCTTTGTATGGGAAGCGTTTGCCGAAACCGAGATCAGCTGACGCGGGCGAGGCCATCCTTGGCCGGCTGGTAGGTCGGGTCGAGGCGAACGGCTTCCTTATAGGATTTCGCGGCTTTCGCCTTGTCACCGCGCCGCTCGTAGATCAGCGCCTGGTTGGCCCAGGCCTCGGCGTTCTTGCCGTCGAGCTTGATCGCCATGTTGAAATCGGAGAAGGCGTTGTCCTCGTCATTGGTCGCCAGATAGGAGAGGCCGCGGCCGTTGTAGGGCTCGGCGGCGTCCGGCGCCAGCGAGATGGCGGTCGAGAAATCCTCGATGGCGAATTTGTGCTGGCCCTGGCTCTGATAGATCAGGCCTCGATTGTGGTAGGCGCGCGCGTCGGTCGTATCGAGCTGGATCGCCTTCTGAAAGTCGTTGAAGGCGTCCTGGGTGCGACCCGCCTTGCGGTAGAGATTGCCGCGGCCGATATAGGCGGCGTCATAGTTCGAGTTGATCTGGATCGAACGGTTGTAGTCCGCGAGTGCGGCTTCCTGGTTGCCGAGGAAGCGCTGGATGAGCGCACGATTCGAATAGGCCTGGAAGAAATTCGGATTGAGCTGGATGGCTTGATTGAAATCCTTGAGCGCCGCCTGGTACTGACCGCCACGGCCATAGGCCGAGCCGCGCACATTGTAGCCTTCGGGATCCTGGGGATTGCGCTGGATGACCGCCGAGAGCGAGGAAATGTTCTCGCTCGAGCCTTGCGCCTTGTCGATGTTGTTGAATTCACCGGTCGGGCCCGCCGTTTGGCAGCCGGCAAGCGCCAGTCCGGAGAGCAGGGCCGCTGTCAGGGCGAAACCACGCAATGCGGTCCCGCGCTCCACGCTCGTTGCGTTCATGTCTGCCCTGTCCTCACTTCAAGCCGCGTCGTTCAGATCCGGCTCCCCCTCCGGACCGGTCACATCAAAACAAAAAGGTGGCGGCGATTCCACATCGCGCCACCTCTGATATCCTTCGAAAAGGACGAAAAATTGGCGTTAGAACCGCGGCGGACGCGGAGCGCCAGCTGCACCACCAGCGGCGCCGGCAGCAACAGGGCGCGGCGTCATCGGCAGCAGGCCTTCGCGCTGGGCGCGCTTGCGGGCCAGCTTGCGGGCGCGGCGAACGGCTTCAGCCTTTTCGCGGGCGCGCTTCTCGGACGGCTTCTCGTAGTGACCGCGCATCTTCATTTCGCGGAAAATGCCTTCGCGCTGCATCTTCTTCTTGAGAGCGCGAAGCGCCTGATCAACGTTATTGTCGCGGACGAGTACCTGCACGGGCAATCCTGTCTTTCGGGTTTGATATCAACAGGCAAGCGATCATAGCCGCTAGCCTCCGCGGCGGTTTACACCACGAATTGTGGCGGCTGATAGCAGAATCATGCCGCGCTGTCCACAGCGGAAATGAATTTGCGGTGTCAGCCGCAGTCTGTTTGCCTTGAGATAAGGAGCCGACTAGGCCGTCGCGAGGTGCAGCAGCTCGAAATCCTCGAAGAACTCGCCGTAGTCGCAGGTGATCTCCTCGCCCACGGCGATGTCGCGGGTCGCGGTGGCCCCGCCATATTGCGAAAAATCCGTATTCGGATTGCTGGAATGGTTCATGAAGCGGCCATTGTCGACTTCATAGACCATGAAACCTGGCCGGTCGGGGCTGGGATAGGCATAGCGGTCGAGCAGTTCCCTGAGATGCGGGGGTGCCGCTTCGTATTTGTCCATGGGGACCAGTCGGTCGAAATCCGGATCGAGCCGCCAGATCGAAGCCCCTTTCCTGATCGGCTCCGCAGCGAACACGCCGACGCCTTCGATCGCACTCGCAGTCACATAGGTTCTGATCAGCAACATGGTTCCAGACCCCGCTTTTGGACAGAAACGGCATCGCCAAATCGCGGCGAAAAATCAAGACCGGCCGTCTGCCTGGCGGCTATGAGCATGCATTCCGGACGCGAAAAGTCTTCACGTCCGATTGATCGACACGCCGCCATCGGCAAACAGAGCGGCTCCGGTGGTAAAGCTCGAGGCATCGGAGGCGAGATAGAGTGCCGAACGGGCGATCTCCTCCGGCATAGCGACACGCTTCAAAGCATGCAGGCCTTCGACGAAGGCCCGTGATTCCGGAGTCTTGAAGGTTGCCGCCGGCGTGTCTGTGCCGCCGGGCAGCAGCGCGTTGACCCGCACGCCTTTCGGGCCGTATTCGGCGGCAAGCACCTGTGTCAGTCCGATCAGGCCGGCCTTGCTTGCGGCATAACTGGTCATGCCTGGCATGCCGACTGTGTGGCCGACGAAGGTGGAGGTGAAGATCAGCGAACCACCGCCACGCTCGACCATTGCCGGCACCTGGTATTTGGCGCCGAGAAACGCGCTGGTGAGATTGGTGTCGAGCGTCTCGCGCCAGCCTTCCAGCGGCAATTCGGCTATCGGTCCCATCAGGCCGACAGCGCCGGCATTGTTGAAGGCGATGTCGAGCCCACCGAACTTTTCGGCCGCCAGATCGACAAGGGCCTTTGCGTAGGCTTCGTCGCGGACATCGCCGGCAAGCGCGATGGCGATGCCATCGGCATCCGCGATTTCGGCGACAAGCGCGTCGAGCTCGGCCTGGCGGCGGGCGGCGACGATGACCTTGGCGCCTTCCTCGGCAAAGAGTTTTGCCGTGGCGCGGCCGATGCCGGAACTGGCGCCGGTGACGATGGCGACCTTGTTGGCGAGTGCGAACATTTTTGCATCCTTTTCTTCGCGCCGGCTTGACCGGCAGTTGGGATGCTTGGTCGCAGATCAAGGCAAAGCGAGCCACCCGATACCCGCCAAGATGCTGGAAAGCGCCGACGCGCCGGATGCGTCTTTTTCACCACGGCGCAAAACGGCAAGCGCCGTCGCAAACAGCGCAAGGGTGGAAGCGCTGTTTCGCTAGTGATACACCTCGCGCGCCGGGACCGAATGAACGCCGGCCGCCATTCGCGAAGCCTTTTTGGGGCGAGGTTGGGACGTTGAAGAAATATTCGGTATTCGCCATCGCCCGTGAAGCCATGCGCGGCCACAAGGGCTGGGAAGAACAGTGGTCCTCGCCTGAGCCCAGGAAAGAATACGACGTCATCATCGTCGGCGCCGGCGGCCATGGCCTGGCCACCGCCTATTACCTCGCCACGGTTCACGGCATCACCAATGTCGCGGTGCTGGAAAAGGGCTGGCTCGGCGGCGGCAACACAGGCCGCAACACCACCATCATCCGCTCCAACTATCTCTATGACGAGAGCGCCGGCATCTACGACCATGCACTGAAGCTGTGGGATGGGCTGAGCCAGGAGCTCAACTACAACGTCATGTATTCGGCGCGCGGCGTCATGATGCTCGCGCACAATGTGCACGACGTGCAGGTGCTGAAGCGCCACGTGCACGCCAACCGGCTGAACGGTATCGACAATGAGTGGCTGACGCCGGAGCAGGCGAAGGAATTCTGCCCGCCGCTCAACACCTCCAAGGATGCGCGCTATCCGGTGGTCGGTGCGGCGCTGCAGCGGCGCGGCGGCACGGCGCGCCACGATGCGGTTGCCTGGGGCTATGCGCGCGGCGCCTCGGCGCGCGGCGTGCACATCATCCAGAATTGCGAGGTCACCGGGGTCAAGCGGGCGGCCAATGGCGCGGTTTTGGGCGTCGACACGACGCGCGGCTTCATCGGTGCCAAGAAGGTCGGCGTCGTTGCCGCCGGCCATTCCTCAGTGATCATGAACATGGCCGGCGTGCGCATGCCGCTGGAGAGTTATCCATTGCAGGCGCTGGTGTCGGAACCGGTCAAGCCGGTGGTGCCCTGCGTGGTCATGTCGAACACGGTGCACGCCTATATCTCGCAGTCCGACAAGGGCGAGCTGGTGATCGGCGCCGGCACCGACCAGTATGTCTCCTATTCGCAGACCGGCGGCCTGCACATATTGCAGCACACGCTGGACGCCATCTGCGAGATGTTCCCGATCTTCACGCGCATGAAGATGCTGCGCTCGTGGGGCGGCATCGTCGACGTCACGCCCGACCGCTCGCCGATCCTGGCCAAGACGCCGGTGCCCGGCCTTTATGTCAATTGCGGCTGGGGCACGGGCGGCTTCAAGGCGACGCCGGGCTCGGGCCATGTCTTTGCCCACACCATCGCCAAAGACGATCCGCATCCGATCAACGCGCCTTTCACCATCGAGCGCTTCCGCACCGGCCGGCTCATCGACGAGGCGGCGGCGGCGGCGGTGGCGCACTGATGATGGCTGGGATGGCTGTCGCGATGCCGCTGATGCTGGCGGGGGAACACGTGCTGGCGGGGGAACGGGGCATGTTCCATTTTCCGTCGGCTGACGAAGTGCGCACGCAACCGATCAGCCGCACCGGCAACGAGACCGTCTGGCCGTTTTCGGTCGACGACGGCACGCTGGCCTGCGTCTGGAGCGGCGGCCAGCGGGTGGTGATGTTCTTCGAGGGACGTCCCGAAGGGCTTGACGAAGACGAGACATTCCAGCCGCGTCAAGTCATCGTCACCACCGATCCGATGCAACTCACTCTCGGCAACATGGCGTCGCGCGATCTGTTTCGTCCCGCTGCAAGCGTGGAGGAACGCATCCGGCTCGTCGCGCCGTTCGCGACCCTGGGACAGAAGCTTTGCGATCAACCGGCGGGCGCCCGCGTCGGCCACGGCGAATTGTAGGAACGAACAAATGCTTCTCATCCGCTGCCCCTATTGCGAGGAAGAGCGTCCGGAACTCGAGTTCCGCAACGCCGGCGAGGCGCATATCGCGCGCTCGGCCAATATGGCCGGCGAGAGCGACGACGATTTCGAAAAGTTCTTCTTCATCCGCTCCAACCCCAAGGGCATCATCTATGAGCGGTGGCGGCACATGCATGGCTGCGCGCGTTTCTTCAACGCCGTGCGCGACACCGTCACCGACAGGTTCGTCATGACCTACAAGGCCGGCGAACCCAAACCCTCCAAGCTGCCAGGAGTTGGCAAATGAGCGGCGCGTCGTACCGCATTTCCGGCGCCGGCCGCTTCAGCCAAGCCAAGACCGCGCGTTTCAGCTTCGATGGCCAGTCCTACGCCGGCATCGAGGGCGACACGCTGGCCTCGGCGCTGCTCGCCAATGGCGTCCATCTGGTCGGCCGTTCGTTCAAGTACCACCGTCCGCGCGGCATCCTGTCGGCGGGCGCCGAGGAACCGAACGCGCTGGTCGAAATCAGGCGCGACGCGGCACGCAAGACGCCGAACGTGCGCGCGACTGTGCAGGAGCTTTATGACGGGCTCGAGGCGCAGTCGCAGAACCGCTGGCCGTCGCTGTCCTTCGACATCGGTGCGGTCAACGACATCGCGTCGCCGATGTTTTCGGCCGGCTTCTACTACAAGACCTTCATGTGGCCGAAGGCGGCATGGAAGAGCCTGTACGAGCCCAAGATCCGCGCCGCGGCCGGTCTTGGCGTTTCCCCGGACCAGCCCGATCCCGACCATTATTCGTCACGCTATGCGCATTGCGAAGTGCTGGTGCTGGGCGGCGGTGCGGCGGGCATCGCTGCGGCATTGGCAGCGGCGGAGACCGGCGTGCGCGTCATCCTCGCCGACGAGCAGGCCGAGTTCGGCGGCAGCCTGCGTTTCGAGAGCGGCGCGAAAATCGACGGCCAGGACGGTTTTGCCTGGGCGCAAGCTGCCGTGGCGAAACTCACTGCGATGGACAATGTCCGCGTGCTCCCGCGCACGACGGCGTTCGGCTATTACGCGCAGAATTTCGTCGGCCTGGTCGAGCGTGTCAGCGATCATCTGAAGGCTCCCGGCCACGATCTGGCGCGCGAGCGGCTGTGGCAGGTCAGGGCCAAGCGCGTGGTGCTGGCCTCGGGCGCCATCGAGCGCCACATGGTGTTTGCCGACAACGACCGCCCGGGCATCATGCTGGCGGGTGCCGCGCGCACCTATCTCAACCACTATGGCGTCGCGGTCGGCAGGAATGTCGGCGTCTACACCGCCAATGATTCCGCCTATGCGGCGGCGATCGACCTGAAGAAGGCCGGCGTCAACGTGGCGGCGATCGTCGATCTGCGCGACAATCCGACCGGACCGGTGATCGACGAGGCGAGGGCGCTCGGCATCGAGGTCAATTTCGGCCGCGCGGTGATCCGCGCCGGCGGCAAGCTGCGCGTTTCCTCGATGACGGTGCAGCCGAAGAATGGCGGCGGCGAACGCACCATCGCGGTCGATGCGATCCTGATGTCGGCCGGCTGGACGCCGTCGGTGCATCTGTTCTCGCAGTCGCGCGGCAAGGTCGCCTTCAACGACGAGACCAAGCGCTTCGTGCCGGGCACCTATGCGCAGGATTGTGTCTCTGTCGGCGCCTGCAATGGTACCGACGGCCTATCGGCGACGGTCGACGAGGCCTATGCCGCGGGCGCCAAAGCGGCCAGGGATGCGGGCGCGAAAACCGCCAAGGGTACGAAGCCGAAGGTCGACACCTCCGAGAGCTGGTCGCGTGGCATGCTGGGTGCGGCTCCTGGCGCCGGGCCGGACACCACGGTGAAGGCGTTCGTCGACTTCCAGAACGACGTCACCGCCAAGGATATCCGCCAGGCGGTGCATGAAGGCATGCGCTCGATCGAGCACGTCAAGCGCTTCACCACCAACGGCATGGCCACCGATCAGGGCAAGACCTCCAACATGCACGGCCTGGCGATTGCCGCCGAGATGCTGGGAAAGCCGATCCCGGAGGTCGGCCTGACCACGTTCCGGGCGCCCTATACGCCGGTGACCTTCGGCGCGATCGTCAGCCATGCGCGCGGGCCGCTGTTCGACCCGACGCGTAAAACGGCGATCCATCCCTGGGCCGAGGCGCAAGGCGCGGTGTTCGAGGATGTCGGCCAGTGGAAGCGCGCCTGGTATTTCCCCAAGGCGGGCGAGGACATGCATGCCGCGGTCGACCGCGAATGCGTCGCCGTGCGCAAGACTGCCGGCCTGTTCGATGCCTCGACGCTGGGCAAGATCGAAGTGGTCGGTCCTGACGCGGCCAAATTCATGGAGCTGCTCTACACCAACCCATGGGAGAAACTGGAACCCGGCCGCTGCCGCTATGGCATCATGCTGCGCGAGGACGGCTTCATCTATGATGACGGCGTCGTCGGCAGGCTGGCGCCCGACCGTTTCCATGTAACGACGACGACCGGTGGCGCGCCGCGCGTCATGAACCATATGGAGGATTATCTCCAGACCGAGTTCCCGCATCTCAATGTCTGGCTGACCTCGATCACCGAGCAATGGGCGGTCATTGCCGTGCAAGGCCCCAAGTCGCGTGACATCATCGCGCCGCTGGTCGAAGGCATCGACATGTCCGACGAGGCGCTGCCGCACATGTCGGTGCGCGAAGGCAAGATCTGCGGCGTGCCGACGCGGCTGTTCCGCATGTCGTTCACCGGCGAGCGCGGCTTCGAGGTCAATGTGCCGGCCGACTATGGCCAGGCGGTCTGGGAAGCGCTGTGGGCCGAAGGCCAGAAGCACGGTGCGGCTGCTTATGGCACCGAGGCGATGCACGTGCTGCGCGCCGAAAAGGGCTACATCATCGTCGGCCAGGACACCGACGGCACGGTGACGCCGAACGATGCTGGGCTCGACTGGGCGGTCGGCAAGAAGAAGACCGACTTCGTCGGCATCCGTGGCCTGACGCGGCCGGACCTGGTCGCCAAGGGCCGCAAGCAGCTGGTCGGTCTCAAGACCAAAGATCCCAAGGTGGTGCTCGAAGAAGGCGCGCAGATCGTCGAGGATCCGAAGCAGGCGATCCCGATGAAGATGATCGGCCATGTCACTTCGAGCTACTGGTCGGAAAATTGCGGCCGCTCGATCGCGCTGGCGCTGGTCGCCGGCGGTCGCGACCGCATGGGCGAGACACTCTACGTGCCGATGCCGAACGGGGTGATCGAAGTGGAGGTTACCGGCATGGTGTTCTTCGACGAAACGGGAGGGCGCCTCAATGGCTAAGGCCGCTGCAAGAAAGACGACGCCAGCTGCATCGTCTTCGGTAGAACGCCGTCCGGCGCTGGCCGGTCGCAGCACCACTGCCGCCGCCGTCAAGGTCGAGGTGCTGCCGCCGGCCGAGCGCATTTCGCTGCGTGCGCCGGAGGCTTCGGTCGCAGCGCTTTCGAAGGTGCTCGGCGTGACCTTGCCGAAAAAGCCGAAGACATCCGCCTCGAAGGGTGGGCGCATCGCTCTGTGGCTCGGCCCCGACGAATGGCTTGTCATCGATGAGGCCGGCAACGATCCGCTCGCCGATTGCGCCAAAGTATCCGCGCTGCATTCGGCGGTTGGCGTCTCGCATCGCAACATCGCGATATCAGTGACGGGCACTGGGGCAGCGGCGACGATCAATGCGGGCTGCCCGCAGGATCTGTCGCTCGACGCCTTCCCGGTGGGCGCGGCGTCGCGCACCATTCTGGGCAAGACCGAGATCGTGCTGTTGCGCACAGCCGCCGATGCCTTCCGGGTCGAATGCTGGCGTTCCTTCTCGGACTATGTCTTTACTTTCCTGTCCGAGGGATCGCGCGACGCGGCGGTCTGAACTCGGAACGTTTTGCAGGGCACGCTCGTTCTGCATCCGCACGCCGAGGGAGAATGCCGATGCCGTCGAATTCCGCGCCGAAGTCGCCGGTCAAAAAGACATCGGCCGTCCGCTCGCTCGAACATGAGCGACGTGAAGCCCCGAGCGCCGAAGAGGAACTCGAGGAAGGCCTCGAAGACACGTTCCCGGCCAGCGATCCGGTATCCATTACCGGAACCGCCATCCCCGGCGCACCGGCGAAACCGGGCAAGGCCAAGACCGTTCCGGGGCGCAAGCGCAAGACGTAGTTTTCATCAGGCCAGGCGGCATCGGGACCTTCTCAATCCCCTTGGACATGCTATTTAAAGCGCTTTGGGAGATGAAAATGCCGACAAAAGCGATCGTTTGGGGCGAGAATGTCCACGAGCAGACCAATGAAGCCGTGCGCGAACTCTATCCCTTGGGGATGCACGGCACCATCGCCGCCGCGCTCAATCAGGACAAGGGCATCGAGGCGGCCACCGCCACCTTGCAGGAGCCCGAGCACGGCCTGAGCGAAAAGCGCCTGGCAGCCACCGACGTGCTTTTGTGGTGGGGCCACGCGGCGCATGGCGAGGTCAAGGACGAGATCGTCGAGCGGGTGCAGAAGCGGGTCTGGGAAGGGATGGGCCTGATCGTGCTCCATTCCGGCCACTACTCGAAGATCTTCAAGCGGCTGATGGGCACGCCCTGTTCGCTGAAATGGCGCGAGGCGGGCGAGCGCGAGCGCGTCTGGGCGATCAACCGCGGCCACCCGATCGCGCAAGGCATCGGCGAGTGCCTGGAGATCGGCGAGACCGAAATGTATGGCGAGCCGTTCGCGGTGCCGGAGCCGCTGGAGACGGTGTTCGTCTCCTGGTACGAGGGCGGCGAGGTGTTCCGGTCCGGGCTGACCTACCAGCGCGGCGCGGGACGGATCTTCTACTTCTCGCCCGGCCACGAGACCTATCCGATCTATCACAATGAGGGCGTGCAGCAGGTGCTGCGCAACGCCGTCCATTGGGCGCACAACCCGGCGCCGGCATGGTCCGGCATCACCAATGCGCCGAACGTGCCGACGGATGCGGCCAAGGAGAAGATCGTGCAGAAGGGGCTGCGCCTGCATGCCGATGGCGACAAGGGCCTGAGCTGATTGGGGCGGCCTGAGCTGATCGGGCCTGAGTTGCCCAAGGCGTGAGTTGATTTTGGGGGCTTGGGGCTAATGCATCGAATTCTTCTGCTCGGCACCGGCGGTATCGCCGGGCATCATGTCGAGGAGTTTGCCGGGATTCCCGGCTGCAGCATCGTCGCCTGTGTCGACCAGGTGCCCGGTCGCGCTGCGGCGTTCGCCGCGGCCAGTAAGATCGGCGATTCTTTCGAGAGCCTGGAGGCGGCGATCGCCTGGGGCCAGTTCGATGCCGCCATCAACGCGACGCCGGATGGTGCGCATAGGGCGACGACGCTGGCGCTGCTCGGCGTGGGAAAACATGTGTTTTGCGAAAAGCCGCTGGCGCCGAACTACGCCGACGCGTTTGATATGACGCAAGCGGCCGAGGCTGCCGGGGTGATCAACATGGTCAACCTCACCTATCGCAACTCACCGGCGATCCACAAGGCGCGGCGCATGGTTCAGGCCGGCGAGATCGGCGCATTGCGCCATGTCGAGGCGAGCTACCGGCAAAGCTGGCTGGTCAGCAAATCATGGGGTGACTGGCGGGTCGAGGACAAATGGCTGTGGCGCTTGTCCAGCCGGCACGGTTCGACCGGCGTGCTGGGCGATGTCGGCATCCATATCCTGGATTTCGCCACCTATGGCGCCGGCCAGGATATCGTCAGCCTGCATGCCGATCTGGTGACGTTTCCGAAGGCCGAGGGCGAGCGCATCGGCGACTATGTGCTGGACGCCAATGACAGCGTGGCAATGACGGCGCGGCTCGATTGCGGCGCGCTCGCCACGATCGTGGCGAGCCGCTACATGACCGGTCACGCCAACGATCTGTCGCTGGCCCTGCACGGCACCAAGGGCGCCATTAAGGTCGAGACCGACGGCAAGGCATCGAGCCTGTCGGCCTGCCTCGGCGGGGATGTCGATCTTCAGCGCTGGCGGACTTTGGATCTGCCCAGTGTCAAGCGCAATGCGCGACGCTTTGCCGATGCGCTGGATGCAGGCCGGAATGGCGATCCGTCGTTCCGGCGCGCCGCCGACATGCAGAAGCTGATCGACGCAGCCTTTGAGAGTTCAGCAGCGAAGCTGCCGATTTCGGTCGCTTGAAGCTGGCCGGCTTGTGCCGGCCAGACGCGATCTTTGCTGATATCAGAATGCGCTCGGCACAATCCACGGATTGATGCTGATGCCGAGCCGCGGGCCCTTGCCTTCAGCGGTGTTTTCCGTGGCACCCTTCTTCTCGACCGAACCGGTCGAAGCGCAATCGAGCTTCAGGTTGGTTTTGGTGTCAACGCAGGCCGCCACCGGCGCATGCTTGACCGGATGGGTGGTGTTGGCGGCGAAAGCCGAGCCCGAAAGTGCCAGCACGGCGGCGAGGGTGAGGAGTGTCTTTTTCATTGTCAGTCTCCGGTTTCCGGGTCGAATTCAATTCGTACCGACGGGTGAATTTTTCTCGTACACGTACGATACACTGTACATATACGCTGTCGATTGGGAATTCAAGGGAAAACCGTACGCGTACGATAAATTTTTCGTTAACCAAGAAATCCCCCCAGGGTCTGGCTGGGACGGAGAGAAAATATGGAAATGAAAGGGAACGGCGTTCAGCAGTTGACCGGTGTCTCGGTCAATGGCGGGACGTTTTGCGTGCTGAGCGTGGCGAGCGTGAAATCGCACATCCGCTTCACGAAGGCCTGCGGGTCGCCGAAGGGGTAGAATGGAAAGGTGATGAGCAGCGAGATCGTGCCGTGGCCGACCGCCCACAGCATGGTGGCGATGGCGCGCGGATCGCCCTGCAATTTTCCGGCGGCAACGCAGGCCTCGACCCGGCTGATCAGCGCCTTCATCGCCGGGTTGCTCTCTTCCATGTCGTCGTAGCTCCTGCCTTCCGGCAGCTTAGTCTTTTCGGTCATGAATACGGTGCGGTATTCGTTGGGATTGCCGAGCCCGAAGGCGGCATATTCCGTCATCACCGCCTGCAAGGCTGCGATCGGATCATCGGACGGATGCTCCTCGATGCGGCGAGCAAGCGTCTCGAATGCGTCCTCGGCCAGAGCGAACAGGATGTCCTGCTTGTCGGCGAAGTAGGAATAAACGGACATCGGGGCGTAGCCGACCCGCTTGGCCAGCTTGCGGATGGTCAGGCCCTCATAGCCCTCTTCCTGGACAAGCTTATGCGCGGCCTCGAGCAATTCGGAGCGCAGTTCTGCCTTTTGTTTCTCGCGGCGTGTCTGGACGCTCTGCGGCAAGATCTGGTGCCTTCGGTTGGGTTGGTGGCTGGTTAAATTATATACACTGTACGGAAACGGACAAGGGCACGGGAAGTTCCCAAACGGTATGCTTCGGACCGTGCCGACGCTTGTCGTAATTTGGCAGCCCCGTGATCAGCACCGTTCCTCTCTCGAAATGGCCCATCACGCCTCCCTGTCGATCAGTTCTGCGGCAAGACACGAAAGCAGCTTCACCGCCTCGCCATAGGTTTTCGCCTTCTCGGGATTGGAGGCATTGCCGTCCAGCGCCCGTTTGAAGACGCCTTGGCAGATGGCAGCCAGCCGGAAGAAGGAAAAGGCGAGGAAGAACGTCCAGTTGCCGATACCGGTGAGCCCGCGCCGCCGGCAGTAGGCGGCGACGTAGTCCTCTTCGGAAGGCAGGCCGAGTGCGGAACGATCGATACCGCCCAGGCCGCGAAAGCCGGAAGCGTGCGGCAGCCGCCATTGCATGCATTGATAGGCGATATCGGCGAAGGGGTGGCCTGATGTCGAAAGTTCCCAGTCGAGCACTGCCAGAACCGTTGGCCGGTCCGGCGCGAAGATCAGATTGTCCAGCCGGTAGTCGCCATGGACCAGTGAGATCCGGCCGTCATCGACGGGCATATGCGTTTCCAACCAGGCAATCAGCCGGTCCATGTCGGCGACGGTGCCGGTTTCCGAGGCACGGTACTGGCTCGTCCAGCGCGCCAGTTGGCGCTCGAAATAATTGCCCGGCCGGCCGAAATCGCCGAGCCCCACAGTCTCGACATCGACCTCGTGCAGGGCGGCGAGGGTGTCGTTCATGGCATCGTAGATGGCGGCGCGTTCATCATTGTCGTCAGCCTCCGGCAGGGCCGGATCCCAGAAAATGCGGCCGTCGAGGAAATCCATCACGTAGAACATGCGGCCGATGGGCGAGCCTTCCGCCGACAGATGCAGCATGGCCGGCACAGGCACGGCGGTGCCGGCAAGGGCGCTCATCACCCTGAATTCGCGGTCGACCTGGTGCGCCGATTTCAGCAATTGCCCCGGCGGCTTGGCGCGCAGCACGTAACGGCCGCTTGCCGCCGTCAAAAGGTAGGTCGGGTTCGATTGGCCGGATTTGAACTTCTCGACTGCCGCAAGCCCGGAAAAGCCCGGTATGTTCGCCTCGAGGTAAGGCGCAAGCGCTGCCTGGTCGAGAACGGGATCACTCATGCCGTCTCGGGCTGGCGTTCGATCAAGGTCAGCGTCAGCCAGCGCGCGGTCAGTGCCGGCTTCTTCGAACCCTCGATCTCGATCGTCACGTCATGCGCGGTCTGCACCCAGCCCGACGGCCTGACCTTGACGTCGGCCAGCACGAAACGCGTGCGGATGCGCGCGCCGGTTTTCACCGGCGCCAGGAAGCGCAGCGAATCGAAGCCGTGGTTGACGCCCATCTTGCCGTTTTCCAGCGGCGGCATGGTCTCGAAGGTCATCGCCGACAACAGCGACAGCGACAGGAAGCCGTGCGCGATGGTGCCGCCGAACGGCGTTTCACGCATCGCCCGCTCCGGATCGCAGTGGATGAACTGATGGTCGTCCGTGGCGTCGGCGAACTGGTCGATCATGCGTTGCGTGACCACCCGCCAGGGCGACACGCCGACCTCCTTGCCGACACTGGCCAGAAGCACATCGAGACTGATCGGTTCCACGCTCATGTCCTCCAGTTCACCCCCGGCTTCTGTGGCCGGAAAATGTCATTCCTTGAACAAGGTCAGCCCATGCTGCACCGACTGTCCGCCATCGATCGGCAGGATGGCGCCAGTGACATAGCTGCCTGCACGGCTGCACAAATAGAGCGTTGCGCCGGCAATGTCATCCAGTGCGCCGATACGGCCGATCGGAACATGGCTGCCGACGTGCCTGGCCTGTTCCTCTGTGGCGGTGGCAAATGCCGTCATCCGGCTCTGGAAGGGGCCGGGGGCAAAGGCGTTGACGGTGATGCGGCGGGCGGCGAACTCGAGCGCCAGTGTGCGCGTCAGATGATGAACCGCAGCCTTCGAGGCGGTGTAGGAATAGGCGTCGTCGGCCAGCGGCTGCGTGCCCATCACCGAACCGAGGTTGATCACCCTGGCCGGATCGGCGTCGCTGGCGGCGGCATCGAGCAGCGGCAGCAATTCACGGGTCAGGTGGAAAACCGCGGTGACGTTGACGCCAAACACCTTGGCCCATGCCGAATAGGGGAAGCTTTCCAGCGGCGCGCCCCAGGAGACGCCGGCGTTGTTGACCAGAATGTTCAGCCGTTCGATGCGCGATTTGACCTCGGCGACGAGTGCGGCGATGCCGGCTTCGCTGGAAACGTCGCCGACGAAGCCGTCGGCCCGGCCCGGTGCACCAAGCTGGTTCAACTCTTCGGCGACCTTGATACAATCCTCGCCCTTGCGCGACGCGATCATCACGCTGGCGCCGGCCTTGACCAGCGCGGTCGCCGCCATGCGGCCGATGCCGGTCGCCGCACCCGTCACCAGCGCGGTCTTGCCGGCCACCGAAAACAGTTCGTCCAGATAGCTCATCACAATTCTCCGCGCTCGGCATGCGGGCAAACAGTTCGTTGACAAGGCTATCCGAAGTACGGTCATCCTTGCCACTGACAAAATGCCTGGCGTGTATGAAGGGTTAGCGACCGATGACGGAGATGAATCTCGGCATGACCGAGCGGCTGAAGCCAATCCACGCGCGCGTCGCGGCCATGGTGCGCGACGAGATCATGCCGCTCGACCATGAATTCCTCAGCGAAGTGGGCAAGGCAGGCAGCCGCTGGGTCTACAGTGCGCGTCAGAGCGAGATCCTCGAAGGGCTGAAGAAGACCGCAAGAGAGCGCGGCCTGTGGAATTTCTGGCTGACCGGCTCGGAACGCGGCTATGGCCTTTCCACTGTCGAGTACGCCTATCTGGCCGAAGAGATGGGCAAGGCGCATCTCGGCGCCGAGACCTTCAACTGCTCGGCGCCCGACACCGGCAACATGGAGGTGCTGGAGCGATACGGCTCGGCCGACCACAAGAAAGCATGGCTGGAACCGCTGCTCGACGGCAAGATCCGCTCGGCCTATCTGATGACCGAGCCGGATGTCGCTTCATCCGATGCCACCAACATTGCCATGCGTTGTGAACGCCACGGCGGCGACTATGTGCTCAATGGCGAGAAATGGTGGGCTTCGGGCGCCGGCGATCCGCGCTGCGCCATCTACATCGTCATGGTCAGGACCGGGGGCGATGACGAGCCGCAGCACCGCCGTCATTCGATGATCCTGGTGCCTTCCGACACGAAAGGTGTGACCAAGGTCCGGGCCATGCAGGTCTATGGCGATGACGACGCGCCGCATGGCCACATGCATCTTCGCTTCGACAATGTGCGCGTACCGGCGTCGAACCTGATCCTCGGCGAGGGCAGGGGGTTCGAGATCGCGCAAGGGCGGCTCGGTCCCGGCCGCATCCACCACTGCATGCGCGCCATCGGACAGGCCGAGATGGCGCTCGAGATGCTGTGCCAGCGTTCCGTGCGCCGCGAGGCCTTCGGCCAGAAGCTGGCAAAGCTCGGCGCCAATTTCGACATCATCGCCGAATGCCGCATGGAGATCGAGATGGCGCGGCTGCTCTGCCTCAAAGCGGCGTGGATGATCGACCAGGGCGATGTGCGGGCCGCTGCTCCCTGGATCAGCCAGATCAAGGTGATCGCACCGCGCGTCGCGCTCAAGGTCACCGACGAGGCGGTGCAGATGTTCGGCGCGCAAGGCATCAGCCAGGACACACCGCTGGCGCGGTCGTGGACGCATCTGCGGACCTTGCGCCTTGCCGACGGGCCGGACGCCGTGCATCGCCGTCAGGTGGCGCGGACGGAGTTGAGGAAATACACGCAGGAGAAGGTCTGAGCGCCGGCATCGTCATGCGGGCGCGACCCGAGGCTCGAGCGAGGAGTGTTCCGATGACCGTCCCATCCGAAATGAAGGCGCTGCTGCTTGTCGGCGATGGCTACACCAGGACGCGGAGCGGCAGTGTGCTGGAGGCGATGGAGCCCTATCTCGAGCCGGGCAGCATCGCGGTGCCGACACCGGGCCCCAGCCAGGTGCTGATCAAGGTCAGCCTCGCCTCGATCAATCCGTCCGATGTCGCCTTCGTCAAGGGCCAGTACGGCCAGCCGCGTGCCAAGGGCCAGCCGGCCGGCTTCGAGGGTGTCGGCATTGTCGTCGCCAGCGGGGACGAGCCCTATCCCAAAAGCCTGATCGGCAAGCGCGTGGCTTTTGCCACCGGCGTCACCAACTGGGGCTCGTGGGCCGACTATGCCGTCGCCGAGGCGGCTGCCTGCATCCCGCTGCTCGACACCGTTCGCGACGAGGATGGTGCGGCGATGATCGTCAACCCGCTCACGGCGCTCGCCATGTTCGACATCGTCAAGGAGGAAGGCGAGAAGGCCTTCGTCATGACCGCCGGCGCCAGCCAGCTCTGCAAGCTGATCATCGGCCTGGCCAGCGAAGAGGGTTTCCGGCCGATCGTCACCGTGCGCCGCGACGACCAGATCGCGGCTCTGAATGCGCTTGGCGCGGCGCACGTGCTCAATGAAAGGGCGCCGGATTTCAAGGCGGCGCTGCGCGAGGTGATGAAGGCCGAACAGCCGCGCATCTTCCTTGACGCGGTAACCGGGCCGCTTGCCTCCGCCATCTTCGACGTCATGCCGAAGCGGTCGCGCTGGATCATCTATGGGCGGCTCGATCCCGAAGCCACCGTTATCCGCGAGCCCGGCCAACTGATCTTCCAGCACAAGCATATCGAAGGGTTTTGGCTGAGCGAGTGGATGCGCCAGTTCCGCGACCGTCGCGGCCCGGCGATCCTGGAAGCGCAGAAGCGCTTTTCCGATGGGCGCTGGTCGACCGACGTGACGGCGGTGGTGCCGCTTGCCGAAGCAATGGCGCGGCTGCCAGCCGAACTGGCCAAGCCCAACGGCAAGGTGTTCATCAAGCCTTGAACGAAAATGGCTGGCGAGCGAAGTCCAGTTACTGCAAAAAAGGGGCTGCTTGTGAGAACAGGCTGCCGAAAAGTTCCCGCCGTTTTGGCGCAAGGCGATGACGAACGATCCCGGTACGAATTACTTTCTCAAGAAATATTCGGCCCCGCTGGATGATCCTGCCGGGACTGCGGTCAGGAACATCATGCTGGCGCGGGTCGTCGGCGCCGAATGTCAGGCCTCCAGACTCAACAAGGCCAAGATCAAAGCCTATCGCGACAGGATGATCGGGCCGCTCATGCCTGAGCAACTCAAAACAGCTGCATTTGAAGGTGGCAGTGCGTTGCGCAGTTTCAACTACCAGGATCTCGCTCACCTCTGTGCCGGCATCGACTATCAGTTCGGGCCGAAAGGCGTGCTGATTCCGGGGGCTGTTCTTGCTGGTAAGGGCGAGCCGAAATATCCCTTTGATCCGCGCAACCCCTATTTTCGTTTGCCCGAATTCACTGGCGATTAGTCAGGTCGCCAGCCTCGGACGGCAGCCATGAAGGTGGGAACGCATATTCGAGGCGAAGGAGGTGCGGCCCTGACGTTCGTCAGCCCCCTATGCCACGCCACTTCGTCCGTGATATGCCGCCGCCATCGAATGCCGGGACAGGCTGGACTGATCCAGTTCCGGGATTGTGTGGAGCGCCTTGATGACGATTTCCAAGCCGGTTTTCGACCGTTTGGGGTTTGGCCTGTGGATCGGAGCGTTCCTGGTCGTTCTTGCCCTGGTCCTGTGGTCACCGCACAAGCGGACGGTATGGCAGGCCTATATCGACGGCAGCGTGGCGCTTCAGGCCGGTCTGCCGCTCTACGACACCCAGTCCGAGATGGGGTATCTCTACGCGCCGGCCTTTGCCGCGCTCTACACTCCAATAGTCAAGCTTGGTCCGCATCTGGGCGGCTTGGTTTGGCATTCCATTGGCTTTGCGGTGCTGACCTACGCCGCGATGCGGCAGGTGCGCAAGCTCGGCGGCGGCGAACTGACATGGCTGCTTTCTTTCGGTCTTTTCCTCGCTTTGCCGATGGCGGTGGGGGCGATCCGCAACGGCCAGGCGACGATCCTTTTGACCGGCGCTTGCTGGATTCTCACCCTGTCGGCGCTGGAAGGGCGGCGGGCGGAGACGTTCTTCTGGGCTTCGCTTGCCATCATCGCCAAGCCGACCGCGATCATAATGCTGTTGTTGGTAGGAGCCCTTCGGCTCCGGCTGATACCGGTGCTGGTGCTGGCGCTGCTGTTCGTGCTGGCACTGCCTTACGCTTTTGCTCCCGCCGGCTATCTCAACGACCAGTATCGTGTCTTCATCCAGATGCTGACCTCCATGGCCGTCGACAACACCAGCCATTTCGTGCCCACCGATTTCACGGCACCGTTCACCACGATAGGACTGCCAATTCCGGAATTCGGCGCAACGATCGTGCGCATGGTCATGGCCCTGTTTACGCTTTCTGCCGTCATCTGGTTCGACCGCAGGCTCGAACAGGGAAAGGCGGCGCTGGCGATCTTCCTGACAGCCACTTTCTACATGTGCGTCTTCAACCCGCGCGTCGAGCCAAACACCTTTGCCATGATCGCGGTACCAGCCGGTCTTGCCATCGCCCTGTTGTGGCGCGAAGAACGGGGCGGCGTCCTTGCCTCGGTGCTGTCGACGACGCTGTTCGTGACCGGGTTGAGCGGCGTCGAGCGCCATGTGCACGATTTCCTCTTCCCCTGGTTCCGGCCGGTCGCCGTCACTTTTATCGCCGGTTCGCTGATCTGGTGGTTCTGGGCCAAGGCACGGGAAAAGGTGGTGAATGCGGGAGTCGCGAATGGTTGAGTTGCGGCCGAGCCTCGATATCGTCGCACCGTTCTTCAACGAGGCGGCATCGGCATCGGCCTTCGCGTGCCTGCTGGGCGAGCTCGAAGTGGCCGTGGCACAACGCTTCGGCATGACCGTACACAAGATCCTCGTCGATGACGGCAGTCGTGACGATGGCGCCGTGCGGTTTTCGCAAGCGCTGACGGGGTCGTGGGAGATCGTGCGCCTCAGCCGCAATTTCGGCAAGGAAGTCGCGGTGCTCGCCGGCCTCGACCAGTCGCGCGGCGACATGGTGCTGATCATGGACGCCGACCTCCAGCATTCCCTGGACATCAGCCTGAAGCTGATCGCCGAGCTGGTGGACCATCCGGACATCGACGTCGTCTATGCGCAGAACGACCGCCGCGAGGCGAGCTGGCGGCGCAGCCAGCTTGCAAGGCTTTTCTACAGCCTGATCAACTCGAGCCAGCGTTTCGACATTCCCGAAAATGCCGGCGACTTTCGCGTCATGCGCGGCGCCGTGGCGCGCGCGCTGACCAGCCTGCGCGACAAGCGTCGCTTCAACAAGGGCCTGTTTGCCTGGGCCGGCTTTCGCCAGAAGGCGTTGCCCTATTCGCCGGAAGGCCGCGCCAGCGGCACGTCGAAATGGAGCCGGCTCAACCTGATCGCCTTCTCGCTCGAAGGTTTTACTTCCTTTTCCGTCATTCCCTTGCGTCTCATCAGCCTCAGCGGGCTGCTCGCGGCGTTGGCCGGTGCGCTCTATGGCGCCAAGGTGCTCTTCGAGGTGATCTTCTACGGCATTGCCGTTCCGGGCTACCCCAGCCTGCTGGTTGCCGTCGTCCTGCTCGGCGGCCTCAACCTGACCTTGCTTGGCCTGATCGGCGAATACGTCTGGGTCACGCTCAGCGAGAGCAAGGATCGCCCGGTCTATCTCGTGCGCGACGTCGTGCGCAGCGTGGCCCCCGCCGATCGGCCGGAGCCGGGCACTTCGAACAGATGACGCGGCGCATCCGCCTGATCGCCGACGATTATGGCCTGGCGCCCGGCGTTTCCGCTGCGATTCTCGACCTGCTCGATCGCGGCCGCCTGACCGGCACCAGCTGCATGACCGGCTTTCCGGAATGGGAAGCGGAGGCAGCGCGCATAAAACCGCTGTGCGGCCGGGCCGCGGTCGGGCTGCATCTCACCTTGACCGACCAGTTGACCATTACCGGCCGGTCGAACCTGGCGCCGGAAGGCCGGCTGCCACCGCTCCGCGCACTGGCCTTGCCTGTTCTGCGCGGCCGCATCGACGAGCGCCATGTTCATGCCGAGCTTGACGCCCAGTACAGCCGCTTCGTCGAGGCGCTTGGCCGCCGCCCCGATTTCGTCGACGGGCATCAGCATGTGCATTTCCTTCCCGTCGTGCGCACATGGCTGCGCGCGCGGTTTCCAGCAGGCGCCGACAGGCCGGCCCTACGCGGCGGCCCGGCGCTGGCCGCAGGGTCGAAGGTCGCCGCGATTGCCGCGCTCGCTGCCGGGTTCAACCGTTCGATGCAGCGCGCCGGCTTCATCGTTTTCCAGCCGCTCGCCGGCATCTATGACTGGCGGCAGCCCGAAAAGTTCACTGCGGTTCTGCAGGCCGCCGTCGAAGGGTTGCCGGAACAAGGGCTGTTCATGTGCCATCCCGGCCATGTCGACGAGACGCTGCGCGCGCGCGACACGATGCAAGGTGTGCGCGAGGTCGAATTCGCGGCCCTGGCATCGGACGCGTTCGGAGCCAGCCTGGCCCGCGCCAATGTCGCAATCATGGATGGCAGGGGATGAACGACGCCGAGCGGCCCCCGCGTTCGACCGGCAACAAGATCGTCCGCTTTGCCATTGTCGGACTGGCCAACACAGCCATCGACCTTGCCAGCTTCTTCCTGCTGCTCAAGCTCGGTGCTTCGCCGCTGCCGGCCAACGTTGCTGCCTGGTTCATCGCCGTCACCTTTTCCTTCGCGGCGAACGGCTTCTGGTCGTTCGAGCGCAATCGAGCCATCCGGCTGCGTGACGCATTCTTTCGCTTCGCCTCGCTTGGAGGGCTGATTTCGCTCGGCGTCTCCAGCCTCTCCATCGCGCTGTTTGCCGGCATCGCCGGAGTGTGGCCGGCAAAGATCGCCGGTGTCGTGGTGGCGGCGGTGCTGAATTTCCTCGCCGCGCGCTGGTCGATCGAAGGCCGGTTCTTGAGATAGGCGGAACTATTTTTCTTACGAAATTCCGGACGGAAAACCGCTACACACTTTTCCCTGGATTTCTTTACTCCGCCGGTTCCACATTGGTGTAGGCGGCTTCCTCCAACTCGCGCTTCAGTCGCGCTTCCTCATGGGTCTTCGGCGTCACGAAGCGGCCAAGCAGGAGATAGGCGACCGGCGTCAGGAACAGCGTCGAGACGGTGGCCAACCCCAGGCCGCCGACGATGACCCAGCCGAGCGCGACGCGCGCCTCGGCCCCGGCGCCGCTCGCCAGCACCAGCGGCAAGCCGCCGAGCACGGTGCAGATCATCGTCATCATCACCGGCCGCACGCGGATGATCGAGGCCTGCTCGATCGCTTCGCGCACGCCAAGCCCGCGATCGCGCAGCTGGTTGGCGAATTCGACGATCAGGATGCCGTTCTTGGCCATGACGCCAACCAAAAGCACCAGGCCGATCTGGCTGTAGGCGTTGAGACTGGTGCCCGAGAGCAGAAGCGCGAAAATCGCGCAGGCCAGTCCGAGCGGCACCGTCGCCATGATGATGACGGCACTGACGAAACTTTCGAACTGGGCGGCCAGCACCAAAAGGATGATGACCAGCGCGAAGCCGAAAATGGTGATCATGGCGCTGTTGGTTTCGCCCAGCGTCGCCGCCTCGGCCAGAGGCAGGATGCGGCTGCCCGCAGGCAGCAGCGGCGTGGCGATCTCCTCGGCGCGGGTGAGCGCGTCGCCAAGCGCGAAGTCGCCACTGAGGTTGGAGGTGATGGCCACCGAGGGCTGCTGCTGTTCGCGCGACAGCGATGGCGGTACGGCACGTTCGGTCAGCGTGGCGATGGTCGACATCGGCACGAAACGTCCGTCTGCCGTCTTCAGGAAGATGTTTTCCAGATCGGTCGGATCGTTGATCGGATTGGTGGTCGAGACCAGCTTCACGCCGTAGCTGCGGTCGGCAATGTAGACGTCGACGACATCGTTGCCGTCGAGCATGGCCTGCAAGGTGTTGGCCAGTCCCGATATGTCGATGCCGAGGTCGGAGGCGCGCTCGCGGTCGATGGCCACGGCGAGCTGCGGTTGCGTCGGGTCGATCGACAGGCGCGGTGTCTGGAAGCGCGCGTCCTTCTGCATCTCGGCGATGATCTTCACGGCTGCGTCGCCGAGCGCCTTGCGGTCGTTGCCGACCAGCGCGAACTGCAGGCCGTTGCCGGCGCCACGGATGCCGAGGCTGTTGGGCTGTACCGGGAAGATGCGCACGCTCGGCACCTGCCTGGTCAACTGGCTGATCTCGGCCATGATCTCCTGCTGGCTGCGGCTGCGCTCGTTCCACGGCGCCAACGTCATCACCATGAAGCCGGAATTGTAGGAGCCGTTCTGGCCGGCATTCTCGAAGGTCGAGCGGATCTCGCCGGAATCGCGCATCGGCTGGATCAGTCTCTCGATCTTCTGCATCTGCTGCGTCGTATAGTCGAGGCTGACGCCTTGCGGGGCGCTGATGCGCAGAAGCACGGCGGCGCGGTCCTCGGTCGGCGTCAGCTCCTGGCGGATGGTGCCGAACAGCGTGAAGGCGGTGCCGGCAAACAGCACCGCGACCAGAAGCACGATCCATGGCGCGTCGAGGCAGGCGTGTAGGCCGCGCTTGTAGGCCGTACTGAGCGCGCCGCCGATGCGGGCGCCGATGCCATGGCCCCCTTCGTGGTGGAGCGATGCGCTGGTCAGCATGCGCGAGGCGAGCATCGGGCACAGCGTCAGCGCCACAACGCAGGACAATAACACCGACATGGCAAGCACGAAGCCGAATTCGCGGAACAGGCCGCCGGTCTGGCCGGGCAGGAACGAAATCGGCACGAAGACGGCGACCAGCGTCAAGGTGGTGGCAATGACGGCGAAAAACACTTCCTGCGCGCCAAGCACGGCGGCGGCGCGGGGCCCCATGCCTTCATTGCGTCGTCGCACGATGTTTTCGAGCACGACGATGGCGTCGTCGACGACCAGTCCCGTCGCCAGCACCAGAGCGAGCAGGGTCAGGATGTTGACCGAGAAGCCGGCCAGATAGATGGCAGCGATGGTGCCGATCATGGCGACCGGCATCGACAGGCCGGGGATCAGCGTCGCGCGCCAGTCGAGGAGAAACACATAGATGACGATCAGCACCATGGTCACGGACAGGCCGAGTGCGATCTCGACCTCGTGCACCGCGCCCTTGACGAAGACGGCGTCGTCGCTGGTGATCTTGATCGACATGCCCTTGGGCAGGTTTTCCTGCAGCTTGGCGACGGCGGCCTGGACACCGGTCGAGATGTCCAGCGTGTTCGATTCCGCCTGGCGGATGATGCCGATGCCGATGCCGGTCTTGCCGTCCGAGCGCAGCGTGGTCTGGCCGACGTCGGGACCGAGCGTGACGGTGGCGACGTCGCGGATGCGCGTCGTGCCGCCGACAATGATGTTTTCGAACTCTTCCGGCGTGGTCACGTCGGCAGTCGTGCGGACGATCAGGTCCTGGTTGGTCGTGGTGATCGAACCGGCAGGGGAATCGAAAGCGACCGAGGCAAGGGCGGCCCTGAGATCGGCAACCGTGAAGCCGAGGCTGGCCAGCTTGTTCTGGTCGACATCGATGCGAAAGATCTTGTCGCGGTCGCCATAGACCTGGACGTCGGCAACGCCGGGCACGGCGGCAAGCTCGTCCTCGATCTGGTCCTGGACCACCACGGTCATGTCCTGGATCGACATGTTGTCCGAGGTCACCGCCAGTCGCATCACCGCGTCGGAATTGGCGTCGGCCTTGACGATGCGCGGCGGATCGGCGGTGTCGGGCATCTGATTGGCGACGCGGCCGACAGCATCACGCACGTCCGAGGCGGCGACATTCAGATCGACGCCGTCGTTGAACTCGATGGTGACGCGGCTCGAGCCGAACGAGGAAGACGACGAGATCGACTTGACGCCTGAGACGCGGGCGACGGCGCCCTCGATCGTGTCAGTCAGTTCGCGGTCGACGGTCTCGGCCGCCGCGCCCTCGAAGGTGGTGGAAACAGTGACGACCGCGCGGTCGACATCAGGCAGTTCGCGGATCTCGACGCCGTAGAAAGCGGCCAGGCCGGCGACCGCAATCAGTGTGTTGAGCACGAAGGCCATGACCGGCCTGCGGATGAACAGGGCGGTGAAGCCGGTCTCGCTGGCGGTGTTGATGGTTCCGGTCATGAGCCTGCGGCGGCGTCCGCGGCGCGCTGCTCTTCGCCGGCAAGGCGAACCGCGCCGCCCTCGCTGACGCTCTGGGTGCCTTCTGTGACCACCATGTCGCCATTGTCGATCTCGGCGTCGATCAGCACGGTCTCGGTGTTGCGCTGGATGATGCGCACCGGGACCCGCCTGGCCTTGCCATCCTCGATCTGCCAGACATAGGCGCCGTCCGACCCCCACAGGATCGCCAGCGGGCTGACGGCCGGATAGGTTTGCCCAGGAAATTTCATGGTGATGCCGAACGACATGCCGGCGCGCAGCGAATCGGCCGGGTTGGCGATCTTGGCCTTGACCAGCAGGGTGCGGCTCTTTTCATCGATGTGGTTGTCGATGGCCGAAACGGTGCCGCTATAGGCGTTGCTGGGATTGGCGATCGGCGTCGCCGTCAATTGCGCACCGACCTTGACGGCGGCGGCGAAGCGCTCGGGCACCAGGAAATCGACCAGGATCGAGGACCGGTCGTCGAGCGTGGCGATGGCCGACTGGTTGGTGACGTAATTGCCGGCCGAGATCGGCAGGATGCCGACGGTGCCGGCGATCGGCGCCAGGATCGACCGGCGCTGCAGTGCAAGTTCCGCGTCCTGAAGCGCCAGCTTGGCGCCCGCCAGCACCACCTCGGCATCAGCCACGGCTACCGGGGTCGCGGCATTGGAGGCACGCAGCGACTTAACGCGGTCGAGCTTGGACTGAGCGTCCTGCAAGGCGAGCTTGGCACGGTCCTGAGAGATCACTTCGGTCTCGGAATCGAGGGTGGCGAGGATCTGTCCCTTTTCGACATGGCTGCCGGATTCGACCAGCAGTTCGGCGAGGCGGCCGGAGCTGTAAGGATTGACGGTCACCGAGGCGTTGGCACGGCCGGTGCCGATCGCCTGCAGGCGGTCGTTGATAACAGCCGAAGTGGCCGCCAAGGCGACCACGTTCACCCGCTGGTTGCCGTTGCGGCCGTTTGCCTGCCTCGCGTTGGCGGCACCGGTTTCAGCCGGGGGCGTTGCCGCGTAAGCCCAGTCGATGCCCCAACGTGCCAGCACGTCCGGTGCGCCGGGATAAAAGCGCAGCCAGGCGGCTGCCGCCACCACCAGCACCACGAGTGCAAAAAGTATCTGTTTCCAGGCGGCCATCAGCACTCCGGTTGGTAAAACAATCCTTCCGTCTACCGGTTTCCCGAAATGAAGCAGACGCAGCGAGGCTATTGTAAGGCAAAGAAGCCGTCTCGATATCGCGTCTTTATGACAATTCTCCGGGGGCTGCGCACATTAAATATATGTAACGTTTGAGAAAATATGCGTAACGCTTCGGATCATCGCATATGCACTAACGCAGACTTTCCATCTCGCGAATGCGTTTGGCGCCTTCTGCTTCCAGTTGCCTGGTGACGGCGCCGATCAGCGTTTCGGCGACGACGAAAAGGGCCGCCGATGAATCCCATGCCGACGGCACCGCGGTTCGTCCGGCGATGACATGGCGAGCAAGGCGGGCGATCGGCGACAGCCACTGGTCGGTGAACAGTACGATCTGCACGCCACGCTGATGCGCCTTCTCGGCGAAGCGGAGGAGGCTGTCCTGGTAGCGCCTGATGTCGAAGATGACCAGCACGTCGCGCTTGCCCATGTCGATCAGCCGGTCACGCCACATGCTTTCCTGCCCGGCGAGGTGAAAGACATCCGGCTGGATGATGGCGAGGTGGGCGGCCATGTAGCGCGCCAGCGGATCGGTGAAGCGGCCGCCGATCAGGAAGGTCTTGCCGCGCCGGTCCGCTAGCCGGGCGGCGATGTCGGCAAGCTGCTTGTCGGACAGGTGCCTGAATGTCTCGCGCATATTGTCGAGCGTCGCTTCCAGCATCGGCGACACGGTCCCGCCGCCGGGCGATGGCGGATTGAGCGTCCTTGTCGCCGGCGATTGCAGTTGCGCCGCCAGTTCGTCCTGCAGGCTCGACTGGAACTCCGGATAGTTCTGAAAGCCCAACCGGGCGACGAAACGCAGGATCGTCGGCGAGGAAACGCCGGCTGCGGCCGAGAATTCAGCGACCGTTTTCAAGCCGATCATCGGGTAGAAGGCAATCAGTGTCTGGGCCGCGCGCCGTTCGCTGGCCGGCATCGTGCCGATGCGGTCGGCGATCAGTTCGGCAATGTTGGAAATCATCTTTTCCCCACCCCTGGCTCGGTCGATGGTCTTTTCCGAAATCGCATTTGACAAAGCCGGACAAACTGTATGAAATCATCCACAGGGACGCAATGAGGCAAAATACGTAACATACGATACAGCGCTCCCCGGGGACGGCAGAGTATGGAGAAAGCACGGCCCGCCAGCCTTGCATCGTCTGATACCGTAAGGGTGACGAACCCCGGCGGATCAAGCCCTTTCGTGCTGACCTGCGATCACGCCTCGAACTTCCTGCCCGCCGAATTCGGCACGCTCGGCCTTGCTGTCGAGGACCTGTCGCGCCACATCGCCTGGGATCCCGGCGCGCTGCCGGTTGCCCGCCGCATGGCGCAGGCGCTCGACGCGACGCTGGTCGAAACCCGCATTTCGCGCCTTGTCATCGACTGCAACCGGCCGCTTGACGCGCCCGACCTGGTGCCGCCGGTCAGTGAGACAACGGCCATACCGGGCAATGCCGGCCTGTCGGAAAGTGAGCGTGCCGCGCGTGTCGCGCTTTCGTGGCGCCCTTTCCACGATACGATTGCGGATATCATCAGCCACAGGCTGTCACACGGTCAGGAAACGCGGCTGGTTTCGGTCCATTCCTTCACGCCGGTATACAAGGGCCGCAACCGGCCCTGGCATATCGGCATCATCCATGACGAGGATCGCCGGCTGGCGGCGCCGCTGATATCGGCGCTGAAGCGGCTTTCCGGTGTCACCGTCGGGGTCAACGAGCCGTATTCACCTGATGACCGCGTCTATTTCACGCTGGAACGGCATGCGCGCTCGCGCGGACTGCCCTGCGCGATGATCGAAATCCGCAATGACGAAATCGCCGGCGAGACCGGGCAGCGGAAATGGGCGGATCTGCTCACGGGCATTTTTTCGGATCTGGAGCCAGAGGAGGCCGGACACACCAGATCGCATTCAGTCGGAAAGTCAGTTCAATCGGCTAGCTAGGGCGGGATCTCATCCCGACCCGAAAACCAACAGGGGACACTAAAATGGCAGCACCGGGTTATACTGAAGTTGACAAGGCGGAGGACGTAAAGCACCTCCACAGCATGGGCTATGCCCAGGAATTGGAGCGGCGCCTCAGTCGCTTTTCGAACTTCGCCGTTTCCTTCTCCATCATCTGCATCCTGTCGGGCGGCATCAATTCGCTGGCCCAGGCCACCTCCGGCGCCGGCGGCATCGGCATCGGCATCGGCTGGCTGGTCGGCTGCTTCGTTTCGCTGACCTTTGCGGTCGCCATGTCGCAGATCAGCTCGGCCTATCCGACGGCCGGCGGCCTCTATCACTGGGGTTCGATCCTCGGCAACCGCGGCACCGGCTGGGTCACCGCATGGCTCAATCTGCTCGGCCTGATCACCGTGCTCGGCGCCATCAATGTCGGCACCTGGACGTTTTTCATCGGCGCTTTCGGCCCGACGCTCGGAATCGAAGGCACGCTGACAAACCAGATGATCTTTCTGATCATCATCACCGGCGCGCAGGCGCTGATCAACCATCTCGGCATCAAGCTGACGGCGAAGCTGACCGATTTCTCGGGCTATCTCATCTTCTTCGGCTCGATCCTGATCGCCATCGTCTGCCTGGCTTCCGCTGAGACCTGGGATTTCAGCCGTCTCTTCACCTTCAAGAACTATTCCGGGGACGCAGGCGCCGGCGTGTGGCCATCCGTCTCGAATGCCTGGGTGTTCGCGCTCGGACTGTTGCTGCCGATCTACACGATCACCGGTTATGACGCTTCCGCGCACACCTCGGAGGAAACCATCAAGGCGGCTTCTTCCGTGCCGCGCGCCATGGTCATGTCGGTGATCTGGTCGGCCGTTTTCGGCTATCTGTTCCTGGCCGCCTTCGTGCTGATGATCCCGAACATGGACGATGCCGCCAAGCAGGGCTGGAACGTGTTCTTCTGGGCCTTCGACCAGCGCGTAAGCCCCGGCATCAAGGAGTTCGTCTACCTCGTCGTGTTCGTCGCACAGCTGCTGTGCGGCCTTGCCACGGTGACGTCTGCCTCGCGCATGATCTTCGCCTTCTCGCGTGACGGCGGCCTGCCGGGTTCGGCGGCACTCGCCAAGGTCAGCCCGACCTACCGCACGCCGGTGGCGGCGATCTGGACGGCTTCGATCCTGTCGGTGCTGTTCGTCTGGGGTTCGACGCTGGTTTCGGTCGCAGGCACTTCGGCCTACACCATCGTGGTTTCCTGCACCGTCATCTTCCTGTTCCTCTCCTTCACCGTGCCGATCGTGCTCGGCATGCTCGCCTGGGGCACGCCGAAGTGGGACAAGATGGGTCCCTGGAACATGGGGCGCGGCGTGTTCATGCTGTTCGCCTTCCTGTCGATCGTCTCAATGATCCTGATCTTCATCATCGGCATCCAGCCGCCGAACGATTGGGCGCTCTACATCACCGTCGGCTTCTTCATCCTGACGGCAGTCGTCTGGTTCGGCTTCGAGAAGCGCCGCTTCCAGGGGCCGCCGCTCGGCGACATCATTGCGGCGCGTCAGGCGGCCATCAAGGCGGCCGAACAGGCAGTCGGCGAAACCGGCCACTGACCTCGACCATCATGGCCATGGCCGGCATCGTGCCGGCCATGGTTTCGTTCAACTCATTCAAAGCCCAAGCGCTGGAGTGCCAAAGGAATGGCCGGAAATTTCTCGTTCGATCAGTTGAAGAAAGCGGTCTCCAGCGGTGAGATCGACACCGTGCTGGCCTGCATCGTCGACATGCAGGGACGGCTGGCGGGAAAACGCTTCCTGGCGCAGTACTTCGTCGATTCCGCGCATGACGAAACGCATGGATGCAATTATCTGCTGGCCGCAGACATCGATATGGAGCCGGTGCCGGGCTACAAGGCGGCGAGCTGGTCGAAGGGCTATGGCGATTTCGTCATGAAGCCGGATCTCGCCACGCTGCGGCGCATTCCCTGGCTGGAAAAGACCGCGCTCGTGATCTGCGACGTGCTCGACCACCACACGCATGACGACCTGCCGCATTCGCCGCGCGCCATCTTGAAGAAGCAGGTCAAGCGGCTGAGCGAGCGCGGCTATATCGGCTATTTCGCATCCGAGCTCGAATTCTATCTGTTCAACGAGACCTACGATTCGGCCCGCAAGAAGCACTGGCAAGGTCTCGACACCGCATCGCCCTATATCGGCGACTACCAGATCGGCATCACCACCAAGGAAGAAGGCGTCATGCGCCGGCTTCGCAACGAAATGGAAGCGGCCGGCATTCCGATCGAGAATTCCAAGGGCGAGTGGGGTCCGGGCCAGGAAGAGATCAATGTGCGCTATGCTGAGGCGCTCGACATGGCCGACCGCCACGTCATCCTGAAGAACGGCGCCAAGGAAATCGCCGAGTCCGAGGGCAAGGCGATTTCGTTCATGTCCAAGTATAATTACGGGCTCGCCGGCAATTCCAGCCACATCCACAATTCGCTGTGGAGCGCCGACGGCAAGACACCGCTGTTCTTCGACAAAAAGGCCGACTGGACGCTGTCGACACTCGGCCAGCAATGGGCCGCCGGCCAGCTCAAATACGCCAAGGAATTCACCTGGTTCCTGGCGCCCTATATCAACTCCTACAAGCGCTTCCAGGCCGGCACCTTCGCGCCGACCAAGATCATGTGGAGCGAGGACAACCGCACCGCAGGCTTCCGCCTGTGCGGCGAGGGCACCAAAGGCATCCGCATGGAATGCCGCATCGGTGGCGCCGACCTCAACCCGTATCTTGCTTTCGCAGCCCTGATCGCCGCCGGCCTTGCCGGCATCGACGAAAAACTGGAATTGCAGAAGCCGTTCGTCGGCGATGCTTATCAAGCATCTCGCCTGCCGGAGATTCCGAAGACGCTGCGCGATGCCACCGACACGCTGGCGAAGTCGAAGATGCTCAAGCAGGCGTTCGGCGAGGATGTGCTCGAACACTATGTCCACACCGCAAAGTGGGAGCAGTTCGAATACGACCGCCGGATTACGGATTGGGAACTGCACAGAGGTTTCGAGCGGTATTAGGTATCGGCGGTTCGTCGGCGCCACCCCTTCACTCTTAGCCTTTCCCCGTGGGGAGAGGCTGTCGGCAGGCAGATGAGGGGCAGCGCCAGGCCACACGATTTTGTTGTAGAATACGAGGACTTACAAAATGACCGAGACGGTCAAACTCATTACCCCCGTCGATGGCTCGATCTATGCCGAGCGGCCGATTGCTACAGACCAGGCGATCAACGCCGCAGTGGAACGCGCCAAGGCGGCGCAAGAGAAGTGGGCTGAGACACCTATCGTCGAGCGCGGCAAGTACATGTTGGCTATGCTGGAAGCGCTGGTCGCGATGACCGACGAGATCGTGCCGGAAATCGCCTGGCAGATGGGGCGGCCCGTGCGCTATGGCGGCGAATTCGGCGGCGTCAGGGAACGCACCAACTACATGGTCGAGATCGCCGAGCAGGCGCTCAAGTCCGTGCCGGCCTCCAACCCCAAGGACGGTTTCCGCCGCTATGTGAAGAAAGACCCGCTCGGCGTCGTCATGGTGATCGCGCCGTGGAATTATCCCTATCTGACCGCCGTCAACACCATCGTGCCGGCGCTGATGGCCGGCAACACCGTGATCCTGAAGCATGCGGCGCAGACGCTGCTGGTCGGCGAGCGCTTTCAACAGGCTTTCGACAAGATCGGCCTGCCCAAGGGCGTGTTCCAGAATGTCGTGCTGAACCACGCCCAGACCGAAAGGCTGCTCGGCTCGGGCAAGATCGACCACGTCAATTTCACCGGTTCGGTCGGCGGCGGCCGCGCCATCGAAAAGGCGGCGGCGGGCACCTTCATGACGCTCGGCCTCGAGCTTGGCGGCAAGGATCCGGCCTATGTGCTGCCCGACGCCAAGATGGACCATGCGGTCGCCAATCTGGTCGACGGCGCCTTCTACAATTCCGGCCAGTGCTGCTGCGGCATCGAACGCGTTTATGTGCACGAGAAGGTCTATGACGAATTCGTCGAAGGCTTCATCGCCGAGACCAAGAACTATGTCGTCGGCAATCCGCTCGACCAGGCGACGACGATGGGACCGATGGCGCAGGCGCGCTTTGCTGACCTGATCCGTGAACAGAAGGCGGAAGCGCTGCGCAAGGGTGCCAAGGCGCACATCAACATGAAGGTGGCTAACGACAAGGCTGGTTCGCCTTATCTGGCACCTGAGGTGCTGACAGAAGTCGATCATCAGATGAGCGTCATGCGCGAGGAAAGCTTTGGCCCGATCGTCGGCATCATGAAGGTGCGCAACGACGAAGAGGCGATCGCGCTGATGAACGACAGTCCCTACGGGCTGACCGCTTCGATCTGGACGCGCGATACCGAGCATGCCGTGGCGATCGGCAACCGCGTCGAGACCGGCACGGTGTTCATGAACCGCTGCGACTACCTCGACCCGGCCTTGGTCTGGACCGGCGTCAAGGACACCGGCAAGGGTGCGGGCTTGTCGGCCATCGGCTACGACAATCTGACCCGGCCGAAATCATTCCATCTGCGCGAAGCCATCTGATTTATTGAAAGACAAAAATGTCCAAGCTGATCTCCAAATGGAACTACCCCACCACCGTCCGCTTCGGCGCCGGCCGCATCAAGGAATTGCCTGAGGTGCTGGCGGCCACCGGCATCAAGCGGCCGTTGTTCGTCACCGACCCTGGACTGGCGAAACTGCCGGTCGTCGCCTCGACGCTGAAGATACTCGACGACGCCAAGGTTCCTTACGGCGTCTTCTCCGAGGTCAGGCCTAACCCGGTCGAGTCCAATCTGACCGCCGGCATCGCCGTGTTCAAGAAGGGCAAACATGACGGCGTCATCGCCTTCGGCGGCGGTTCGGCGCTCGATCTCGGCAAGCTGATCGCCTTCCAGGCCGGGCAGGTCAGGCCGGTATGGGATTTCGAGGATGTCGACGACTGGTGGACGCGCGCCAATTCGGACGCCATCGCGCCGATCATCGCCGTGCCGACCACCGCCGGGACCGGATCGGAAGTTGGCCGCGCCGGTGTTATCACCAATGAGGCAACGCACACCAAGAAAGTCATCTTCCATCCGAAACTTTTGCCAGCAATCGTTATTGCCGATCCGGAGCTGTCGGTCGGCATGCCCGGCTTCATCACCGCCGGCACCGGCATGGATGCGCTCGCCCACTGTCTCGAGGCCTATTGCGCGCCGGGCTATCATCCGATGGCCGACGGCATCGCCGTCGAAGGTGTGAGGCTGGTCTTCGAGAACCTGCCGAAGGCCTATGCCAACGGCAGGGATCTCGTCGCGCGCGCCCACATGATGAGCGCCGCCGCCATGGGCGCCACTGCCTTCCAGAAGGGGCTTGGCGCCATCCATTCGCTGTCGCATCCGGTCGGTGCGCTCTATGACACCCATCACGGCATGACCAATGCGGTGTTCATGCCCTATGTGCTCGCCTTCAACCGTGACTCCATCGAGGAGCGTATCGGCCGGCTCGCCGCCTATTGCGGCATCAAGGGCGGCTTCGACGGGTTCGCCAAGGCGATTATCAAGCTGCGCAAGGAATTGAAGGTGCCGCATGCGCTGCCGGGCCTTATCAAGGGGCTCGACATGGACAAGAAACGCAAGGCGCTGATCGCCGACATGGCGGTGGTCGATCCGACCGCCGGCGGTAACCCGGTCAAGCTGACCAAGAAGGCGGCGCTGACCTTGCTCGAAAACGCCATTGCCGGCACGGTCTGAGGCGTTTTCCGCGCCGCAAAGTGATCTGAAAAGGGGCTATGAAAACAAGGGGGAGGATGACGGGCAAGGCACAAACTAGTTAGCCGGAAAAAGAATCGCGGAGCGATTGCTACATCAGGTTAAAAAGAGTTTACTTTTTCGCACTGCGAGCAGCCGCTTTCACAAAGCTTTCATCTGGCTGTCACATGAAAACGATACCGCATCGCAGGCGTCCAACGGCGTCAGTTCAACGGAGAGAACACATGTTCAAGTTCACGGGGAAAGTGCTTTCCCTTTCGGCCGCGGCGCTTTTCGCGTCGACGGTGATTTCGTCCGCGGATTCGCTGGACGATCTCGTCAAGGCTGCCAAGGCGGAAGGCCAGCTCACCACCATCGCGCTGCCGCATGACTGGTGCGGCTATGGCGATGTCATCGCAGGTTTCAAGGCGAAGTATCCGGAAATCACCGTCAACGAACTCAACCCCGACGCCGGCTCCGGCGACGAGGTCGAGGCGATCAAGGCCAACAAGGACAACAAGGGCCCGCAGGCGCCCGACGTCATCGACGTCGGCCTGTCCTTCGGCCCGACCGCCAAGGCCGATGGCCTGATCCAGCCTTACAAGGTGTCGACTTGGGACTCGATCCCCGACAGCGCCAAGGATGCCGACGGCTTCTGGTACGGCGACTATTACGGCGTTCTGTCGTTCATGGTGAACAAGGACCTGATCAAGGAATCGCCCACCGACTGGGCCGACCTCTTGAAGCCGGAATTCGCCAACGCGGTCGCTCTTGCCGGCGATCCGCGCGTTTCAAACCAGGCCATCCAGGCTGTCTACGCCGCCGGCCTTTCCGGTGGCGCTGCAGCCGGTGAAGCTGCCGGCACTGCTGGCCTAGACTTCTTCAAGAAGCTCAACGCCGCCGGCAATTTCGTTCCGGTCGTGGGCAAGCCGGCAACGCTTGCCCAGGGTCAGACCCCGATCCTGATCAACTGGGACTACAACGCGCTCGCCGGCCGCGACACGCTGAAGGGCAACCCGCCCGTCGACGTCATCGTGCCGAAGACCGGCGTCGTTGCCGGCGTCTACGTGCAGGCGATCAGCGCCTACGCGCCGCATCCGAATGCAGCCAAGCTGTGGATGGAATACCTCTACTCCGACGAAGGCCAGATCGGCTGGCTGAAGGGCTATTGCCACCCGATCCGCTTCAACGATCTCGCCAAGAACGGCAAGATCCCGGCGGACGTGCTGGCCAAGCTGCCGCCGGCGGAATCCTATGCCTCGGCCGCGTTCCCGTCGCTCGACGAGCAGGCTAAGGCCAAGGAAGCTATCAGCAAGAACTGGGACGCCACTGTCGGCGCCAACGTCAAGTAAGACTGAAATCCACCGGGCGGCCGCGAGGCCGTCCGGTCCTTCCTCGAAGACGGTAGCCGGCGCATGACCGATCTCTCGCTTTCAAATCAGGCATTCGCCACCAAGCCGGTGCCGCCGAAGGAGGCGACCGCCTTCCGCTTGCCGACGCAATGGATCGGCGTGGCGCCGTTCTTCATCTTTGCCCTAATGTTCTTGATCCTGCCCACGCTCTATCTCGTCGTGGGAGCCTTCCGGAACGGTGAAGGCGGGTTCACGCTCGACAATATTCTGCAGCTGGTCAGCGATCCGTCGATCAGCAATTCCTACTGGTCTTCGATCAAGATCAGTTTCTGGTCGGCCATCATCGGGGCGTTTGCCGGGCTCGCCATCGCGATCGCGATCGTGCGCGGCGGACTGCCAAGCTGGACGCGCTCCGCGACCCTGACGTTTTCGGGCGTCGCCTCGAATTTTGCCGGCTTGCCGCTCGCCTTCGCGTTCCTGGCTACGCTCGGCCGTGTCGGTATCGTCACGACGCTTCTGCGTGACGTGCTCAACATCAACATTTACGCGATGGGCTTCAATTTTCTCACCACAACGGGCCTGATCGCGGTCTATCTGTTCTTTCAGATTCCCCTGATGGTGGTCATCATCGTGCCAGCCATCGACGGCTTGAAGAAGGAGTGGGGCGAGGCTGCGGCCACGCTCGGTGCCACGCAGGCGCAGTACTGGCGCATGGTTGTCATCCCTGTGATATGGCCGAGTTTTCTCGGTACGGTCATCCTGTTGTTTGCGAACGCCTTCGGCGCCATCGCCACCGCTTATGCGTTTGCCGGTCCGACGCTTAATATCGTTCCGATCAAGCTCTACTCGCAGATGAATGGCGACGTGCTGCACAACCCGCAACTCGCTTATGCCATAGCCTTTGGCATGATCGTCATCACCGGGCTTGCGAATGTCTTCTACATCTGGTTTCGGACTCGGTCCGAAAGGTGGCTCAAATGAAGTCGGGTAAGTTCTGGGCCTGGGTCGTCTTTGTTGTCGGGGCTGCCTATTTCTTTATTCCGTTGATGGCGACGGTCGAGTTCTCGCTGCGCATGCGGCGCGGCGTCCACTCCTTCGACGCCTATCAAGTCGTGCTGGGAGACGCGCGCTTCCAGTCAACTTTCCTCTTTTCAGTCATCGCTGCGCTCTGCACCATTATCCTGGGGGTGCTGATCGTGGTGCCGGCGGCATACTGGATCCGGCTGCGTCTGCCTCAGCTCAGGCCAATCGTCGAATTCATCACCCTTTTGCCGCTGGTCATTCCGGCAATCGTCATCGTCTTCGGCTATATCAGGATGTACGGCTCGAACTCGCCGCTGCCATTCTTGGCAAGCAATTGGGGTGCGAACGCGTTGCTTGTCATTGGCTATACGACGCTGTCTCTGCCTTACATGTATCGGGCCGTTGACACCGGTCTGCGCACCATCGATGTGCGTACGCTGACCGAAGCCGCGCAAATTCTGGGTGCGGGCTGGGGCACCATCATCACCCGCGTCATCCTGCCCAATGTGCTGATCGCGGTGCTGTCCGGCGCATTCCTGACTTTCGCCATCGTCATTGGCGAGTTTACAATGGCCAGCCTGCTCAGCCGTCCGGCTTTCGGCCCGTATCTGCAGAACATCGGCGCCAACCGTGCATACGAGCCCGCAGCCCTTGCAGTGATCGCCTTCGCCATCACCTGGGGCTGCATGTCGCTGATCCAGATCCTGTCCCGCTTCGCGCCGAAATCGGCGAACCGCCCAAATTGATCGAGAGAACCACGCCATGGCCGACCCATTCCTCTCCATCCAGCACGTTCGAAAATCTTTCGGCGCCACCACGGTGGTGGAGGATTTCAATCTCGACGTAGAGCGCGGCGAATTCGTCTCCTTCCTCGGGCCATCCGGCTGCGGCAAGACGACGGTGTTGCGCATGGTTGCCGGTTTCGAGGAGCCGAGCGCGGGCACGATCGTCGTCAGCGGCAAGGACATTACGAGACTGAAGCCCAACCAGCGCAATGTCGGCATGGTGTTCCAGGCCTATGCGCTGTTCCCGAACCTGACCGTGGCGCAAAATATCGGCTTCGGCTTGAAGGTCGCCGGCATGCCGAGGGCGGACATCGATGCCCGCGTCGCCGAGATGCTCGGCATCATCAAGCTGCCGCAGATGGCGGATCGCTATCCCTACCAGCTCTCGGGCGGCCAGCAGCAGCGCATCGCGCTAGCCCGCGCCATCGCGCCGAAGCCAAAGCTGCTGCTGCTCGACGAGCCGCTGTCGGCGCTCGACGCCAAGGTGCGCGTGTCGCTGCGCGAGGAAATCCGGTCGATCCAGAAGAAGCTCGGCATCACCACCATCTTCGTCACGCACGACCAGGAAGAGGCGCTGTCGATCTCGGACCGCATCGCCGTCATGTATGGCGGCAAGGCCGAGCAGGTCGGCACGCCATTCGAGATCTACAACCGGCCGGCAACCAAGTTCGTCGCCAATTTCGTCGGCACGCTGAATGTGCTGGAAGGCACCGTCACCGATGCCGCCGCGGGCACGGTGCGGGTCAATTCCGAACAGGTCTCGCTCAAGGGCAAGCTCAACGGTTCCAAGTCGGGCGACACGCTGTCCCTGGCGCTGCGTCCGGAAGCTATTTCGCTGGGCCGCCAGCCTGGCCGTGACTCCAGCCTATCCGGAGAAATCTCCGAAGTGCATTTCCTCGGATCGGTCATCCGGGTTCGTGTCGGCATCGGCGGCAACACGGTCTCGCTCGACACGTTCAACAGCCCGGCGACGCCGCCCCCCGCAGTTGGTGAGAAGGCCGAGATCTCGTTTTCTTCGAGCGATATGCTCGTGCTGCACTAGGCTGCTGCGCTTGTTTGGAATGAATGGCTGTATCCCGGTTAGCGAAGGGGGAAGGATGCTTCCGCCCGCGTGGCATGGGCTGCAGTGCAGGGAAGTCCGCGTTTAAGCGAGCCCCATATCAGATGATTTCAATGTTGGTGTGGACGGCGATTTGTCAGGAAGCAATTCGAGGTATTTTCTGCCGGCTCGAGCTTGCCGGGCAATCAACAATTTCCAGCCGCTTTGCCGCTGCCAGAATCTCGCTTCCCGGCTATAAGAGGCCATGGTTCTTTTCGAACTGACACTCGTTCTGCTGTTGATCGCCGTTGCGCTGACGGCGCTGTCGCGGCGCGTGCAGGTTCCTTATCCCTCTTTGCTGGCGCTGGCAGGGGTGGCCATCGCCTTCGTGCCTGGCGTGCCGACCATCGAGATCGACCCGGAACTGGCGCTTGCCCTGTTCATCGCGCCGGTGCTGCTCGACGCCGCCTATGACACGTCGCTGCGCGATCTCAACCGCTACAAGGTGCCGCTTGTGCTGCTGGCGCTTGGTGCCGTCCTTTTCACGACAGCGACGGTGGCGCTGGCCGGCTGGGCGATGGCAGGTCTGCCGATTGCCGCGGCCATAGCGCTTGGCGCCATCGTGGCGCCGCCCGATGCGGTTGCGGCATCGGCCGTGCTTGGCCAGTTCAAGGTGCCGCATCGCATCACTGCCATTCTGCAAGGCGAGAGCCTGCTTAACGACGCCACCGCGCTGCTGATTTACCGAATGGCGATTTCTGCGGCAGCAGGCTCCATTCTGCTGAGCAGCGCCGTTCCGATGATCCTGCTGTCCACGCTCGGCAGTCTTGCGGCCGGCTATCTGCTTGGCCGGTTGTCTCTGATGACGCTGGGCCGGATCGAGGACCCGGCGAGCGGCACTGTGGTGCAATTTGCCGGCACGTTCGGGGTCTGGATCCTGGCCGACAGGATCGGACTGTCGGCCATCATCACCATAGTCGTCTATGCCATGACGATCGCCCGCACCGCGCCGCGCCGCATGCCGGCCAGAAACCGCATCAGCTCTTATTCCGTCTGGGAAACGGCGGTCTTTGTGCTCAATGTTCTGGCTTTCGTGCTGATGGGCCTGCAGGCGCGTACGATCGTCGGCCGGCTTGCCGGGCAGGGGCAGACCGATGCGTTCGTCCTGGCCGGGACAGTGCTCGCCATCGTTATCGTCTCACGCTTCGTCTGGGTTCTGGGGTGCGGCGCGATTATCAGGTGGTTTGACCGTTTCGGCGTGGCTGATCGTCAGCGTGACGCTCCGTCGTTTCGTGGCGGCGTGCTGATCGGCTGGTGCGGGATGCGCGGTTTGGTGACGCTTGCGGCGGCATTCGCCCTGCCGGCTGAATTCCCGGCCCGCGACCCGATCGTGCTCGCTGCCTTCACGGTCGTCCTCGGCACGCTGGTGCTGCAAGGCATGAGCCTGAAGCCGCTGCTGCGCCTTTTGAATCTCAATCCTGACGAAACGGTCGATCGCGAGGTTGCGCAGGCGCGCGTTGTGGTCATGCAGGCGGCGCTCGACATATTGAGCGGCAAGACATCGGATGCTGCGGCCGCGGTGCGCGAGCAATATGCCGCTCAACGCAAGATCGCCAAAAACCCCGACGATGCCCAGGCGGCGACCGAATATGACCGCTTGCGTCTTTATGCGATCAAGAGCCAGCGCGACGCGCTGGAGGAATTGCGCCGCAACGGGACGATTGGCGACGAAGCCTATCATCGCCTTGAGGAAGAGATCGACTGGACCGAACTGGCCGCGTCGCCACCCGGCCGGTTCCAGCCGCTGAATACTTGAGGCATCGCACGCCGTTTTCCGGCGCACGGAAAATACCGAAGTGCTTCGGGATCGGTGCATGATCCCGGTCAGGGGCAAGGCTGGTCCAAGCCACGTCCATTCTCCTGCACATTGCAACCGTGGCATCGAACCGCTACTGCCAACACGAAATTGAGCCGGATAAGCAATGAAGCTGGTCAGCTACAACATCCAGTACGGGTTCGGCAGCGACGGGCGCTACGATCTTTCGCGCGCCGCGCGCATCGTTGCCGGCGCCGACATCATTGCACTGCAGGAAGTCGAGCGTCACTGGCAGCGCAGCAATTTCGACGATCAGCCGGAACTGCTTTCCAGCCTGCTGCCCGACTATCACTGGGTCTATGGCCCGGCCTTCGACATGGACGCCAGCGAGCGGCATGACGGCCGTCTGGTCAACCGGCGCCGCCAGTTCGGCACCATGGTGCTGTCGAAACTGCCGATCGTCTGGTCGCGGCTGCATGCGCTGCCGATGCGCCGCACGCAGCGGCCGCTCAACACCCGCAATGCAGCACTTGAATGCATGATCCGCACGCCGGCAGGGCCGGTGCGGGTGTTGTCGCTGCATCTCGCCCATATCGCGGCCGAGGAGCGGCTGGAGCAGATCGACTATCTCCTGGCCGAGCATCGCCGGGCACCGTCCGACGGCGGGCCGTGGAGCGGCGTCGACGACGAGCCCACGCGCAACTGGACCAGCGGCGAAGCGGAGCCGGAAAACCCGCTGGCGGCGATCTGGATGGGCGATTTCAACATGGAGCCGGGCAGCGCCGAATATCGCCGCATCGTCGGCAGCACGCCCTACCATCGGGGTGCCGCCTATCTCAGCGGTTTCGTCGATGCCGCCGCCGTTGCCGGGGAGCCAGTTCCGGACTTCCACACCCATGTGAAGACCATCGACGGCAGATTGGCAAAGCGCCGGCTCGACCATTGCTTCGTCGGCGGCATGTTCGCCGGGCGGGTGCGTTCGATCTGTGCCGATATCGACGAGGTTGCGTCGGATCATTTTCCGTTGCGGGTCGACATCGACCTGGAAACGCCCGGCATTGCCACATGACGCTTTTCGTCTTTTTCGCAGTGCTTGCCGCCGCCGCCATGCACGCGATCTGGAACGCGCTGGTCAAGGTCCATCTCGACCGCTTCCTGTCGATCACGCTGATGACGCTCGGCATGGGCGCGGCGGCACTCGTGGTGCTGCCCTTCGTCGAAGTGCCGAAGGCGGAGGTGTGGCCCTACATCATCGCCTCCGTCATTTTCCACATGGGCTACCGCACCTTCCTGATCGGCGCCTACAAGGCCGGCGATTTCGCCCAGACCTATCCGCTGGCGCGGGGCACCGCACCTCTGCTCTCGGCCTTTGGCGGCATGTTCGTCGTTGCCGAGATTCCCGGCCCGTTCGCCATGCTCGGCATCTTCCTGTTGTCGGCCGGCACGCTGGTGATGTCGTTTCGTGGCGGCGCACATCTGGAAAAACTCAATCTGCGCGCGGTTGGCTTCGCACTGGGCACTTCCATCTTCATTGCCAGTTACACGCTGTCCGACGGCAGCGGCGCGCGGCTGGCGGCAACCGCGCAGAGCTATGCAGCCTGGCTGTTCATCTGCGATGCTTTTGGCGCCTTGGTGCTGTGCCTCATCTTCCGCGGGCCGAAGGCGCTGCCGGTGTTGGCGCGCGACTGGAAGGCAGGGCTGTTCACGGGCGTGCTCAGCGGCGCCGCCTACTGGATCGTCATGTGGGCGATGACCAAGGCGCCGATCGCCTCCGTGGCCTCGCTGCGCGAAACCTCGATCCTGTTTGCCATGATGATCTCGGTCTTCGCTCTCGGCGAAAAAATGACCGGCTGGCGCGGTGCCGCCGCGCTCAGCATCGTCGCCGGTGTCGTTGCGCTCAGGCTCGGCTGATTTCGACCCTAATTGAGCACGGTCATCAGCTGGCCACGTCGTTCCGGACTGAAACGGATGACGACGATGATGCAGATGGCGACCACGCCTGCGAACAGCGCCAGGGCATAGCCATAGCTGCCTCCGGCGCTTTCCGCGATTCCTGCCTGATAGGGGCCGCCATAGGACGCGGCGAGATTGCCCGCCTGATAGATAAAGCCGGGCAAGGTCGCCCGCACCGCTCCGGGCGAAAGCTCGTTGAGGTGCACGGGGATGACGCCCCAGGCGCCCTGGACCGCGACCTGCATGACGAAGGCGCCGATGGCGAGCATGAACGGCGTGGTCGAGTAGGCCCATAGCGGGATCGACGGCAAGGCGATCAGGCAGGCCAGCGTGATGGCGTTGACGCGGCCGATCTTTTCGGACAGCGCGCCGAACGCCAGGCCGCCGACGATGGCGCCGATATTGGCGACGATGGTGATCCAGCTCACCGTATGCGGATCGAAGCCGTGCTGCTTCTTCAGGAAGGTCGGGTAGAGGTCCTGCGTGCCATGACTGAAGAAATTGAAGAACATCATCAGCACGACGGCATAGAGCGCGACACCCCAGTGTTTCTGCAGGGTTTCCCACATGCCCGGTCGAGCCGTCTTCTGCGCTTCGACGAAGGCCGGCGATTCCGGCACATGCGAGCGGATGAAGAGCACAATCAGCGCCGGCACGAAGCTGAGCAGGAACATGGCGCGCCAGCCGATCGTGTAGCCGCCGATCGTCTGCTGATAGAGCAGGCCATAGACCACCGCCGCCAGCAGATAGCCGGCCGGATAGCCGCATTGCAGGATGCCGGAGACCATGCCGCGTGCGCTCGGCGGAATGGATTCCATGGCCAGCGAACTGCCAAGCCCCCATTCGCCGCCCATGGCGATGCCGAACAGCGCACGCAGGGCGAGGAAGATGCCGAGATTGGGCGAGAAGGCGGCCAGCGCGCCGATCACCGAATAGCTCACGATGTTGAGCATGAGGATCGGCTTGCGCCCGTATTTGTCGGCAAGCATGCCGAAGAAGAACGCGCCGATGAAGCGTGTGGCCAAGGTCAGGAACAGCGCCTTGGAGACCGCGGGCACGTCGGCGTGGAATTCGGTCGCGATATCGGTGAGCAGGAATGTCAGAAGGAAGAAATCGAAAGCATCGAGCGTCCAGCCCAGGAACGAGGCGAGGACGGTCTTCTTCTGCTGCGAATTAAGGGGCAAATCTTCCTCCTCCACCATCATCGATGTGAGGAATTATCAGCCAGTTCAGGGAAGACCGGTGGTCACTTTTTCGCGCGGCTCATTTGATCGAACGCCCGCTGAGGTGCAATGAGGAGCGACCGGTGCCATCTGTCGATGAACTCGATCGTGGCTTGACGGTGAGTCTAGATTTCGAGATCAAACACCATCAGCCCGTCCGTGCCGCCTTCCAGGGCAGCGACCAGGCGTGCGCCGGCGCGCTGGTGCGCTTCATGCACAAGATAGGCATCGCGCGCGGCAGCATCGCGGAAGTCGATGGTGAAGCCATGGGTGAAGCCGCGTGCGAACGGCTCCGGGCTGACATTGGCGCTGAATTTTACGGCGTCCATGCCGTCGATCAGCTGTCGCAGCGCCTCGAGATCGGCATGGACCGCCGTGCGCTCGGTAGCGGCGACATCATTGCGAAATCTAGCGAAAACACAGTGCCTGATCATGTCTTGCTCCTCAGCGGCTAAGCAGCCCGGTTTCCGGAAAACACCGCCGGCGGCAGCGGCTCGCGGCCGAGGACCAGATCGGCTCCTTTTTCACCGACCATTATTGTCGGCGCATTGGTGTTGGATGAAGGCACGCGCGGCATCACCGAGGCGTCGCAAACGCGCAGGCCCTCGATGCCGCGCAACCGCAGATCCGGTGTCACCACGGCCATGTCGTCATGGCCCATGCGGCAGGTGCCAACCGGGTGATGGTCGGTTTTGGAGGTGCGGCAGGCATAGTCGAACAGCTCGTCGTCGCTGGCGAGCGACGGCCCGGGCAGCACTTCGCGCAGCACGTAAGGGGCAAGCGCCTTCTGTCGCATGATCTGGCGCGCCAGTCGCAGCCCCTTGATCGACATGGCGCGGTCATAGGGATCGGACCAGTAGTTCGGATCGATCAGCGGGTGGTCGGACGGGTCGGCACTCTTCAGCCGCACCGTGCCGCGTGAGCGCGGCCGCAGGAAGGCCGAGTTCAGGGTGACACCTGGATTGTTGAGCTTCTCGACGCCGGCCTCGATGCCGGATCCCAAGCCGAGATGGAACTGAATGTCGGGCGAGGCGGCGGTCGGGTCGGCGTACCAGAAGCCGCCGGTCTCGAACAGGCTGGAGGCCACCGGGCCTTTCTTCAGCAGCAGATATTGCAGACCGGCCCAGGCCGTGCGGTGCAGCTTGGCGTAGTTGTCATAGGTGTGATCGCCGGTGCATTCGGCGATGACGAACAAATCGAGATGGTCCTGCATGTTGGAGCCGACGCCGGGCAGGTCATGCACCGGCGTCACGCCGACCGACTTCAGATGGTCTGCGGGGCCGATCCCCGACTGCATCAGGAGCTTCGGCGAGCCGATGGCGCCGGACGAGACGATCACCTCGCGTTCGGCGCGCAGGATTTTCTTCTCGCCGCCCGGCCTGTCGACCACCTCGACGCCGATAGCGCGACCGTTCTCGACGACGATGCGCGTCACCAGCACATCGGTTCGGACGGTCAGATTCTTGCGGGCGCGGATCGGCTTCAAATAGGCGACTGAAGCGGACGAGCGCCGGGCATCCTTCTGGGTCAGCTGGTAGTAGCCGACGCCTTCCTGGGCAGCGCCGTTGAAGTCCGGGTTGAAGGGGATGCCCATCTCCTGGCCGGCACGGAAATAGGCCTCGCAGATAGGCAGCGGCGAAATCGGGTTGGACACGCCGAGCGGGCCCTGGTCGCCATGAAAGTCGTTGGCGTAGCGCTGGTTGTTTTCGGCGCGCTTGAAATAGGGCAGCACGTCGCGATAGCCCCAGCCGGCGAGGCCTTCTTCCTTCTCCCAGGCGTCGTAGTCGCGGGCATTGCCGCGCGTGTAGATCTGGGCGTTGATGGACGAGCCGCCGCCGACGACCTTGGCCTGCGTGTACCAGAAGACGCGGTCCTTCATGTGCTTTTGCGGCACGGTCGACCAACCCCAGGAAGCAATGCCTTTGGTCATCTTGGCGAAGCCCGCCGGCATGTGGATGTAGGGGTGCCAGTCCTTGCCGCCGGCTTCCAGCAGCAGGACCGAATTGCTGGGATCTTCGCTCAGCCGGTTGGCCATAACGCAGCCGGCAGGACCGGCGCCCACGATGATATAGTCAGTCATTTCCTGATCCATTCATAGCCGTGGCACCGAGAGCGCGCCGTCGACATTGATGATCGAGCCGGTCGAAAAGCCGAGCTTGCCGCCGGCGAGCGTCGCCACCACCGCGCCGATGTCCGATGCTTCGCCCCAGCGTTTGGCCGGAACCAGGCCGCCGTCGATAAGGGCGTCATATTTGGCGGTCACGCCTGAGGTCATGTCGGTGCGGATGATGCCGGGCCGGACTTCGAAGACGCCGATGTTTTCAGGCGCAAGCCGCAACGCCAGGTTCTTCACCCACATCGAAAGCCCGGCCTTCGAGATGCAGTAGTCCGGCCGTTCCGGCGACGCCATTTCAGCACTGACCGAGGTGATGGTGATGATCGATCTCTGATCGCCTGGCGCAGCCAGCATCGCCTTGGCGACAGCCTGGCTGAGGAAGACGGTGCCGCGCAGGTTGATGCCCAGCGTGCGGTCGAAATTCTCCGGCTTGAGGTCCAAGAGGTCACCGCGCACCACGGCGCCGACGCCGGCATTGTTGACCAGGCAGTCGATGCGGCCGAAGGCGCGCATCGCGGCATCGACAAGTGCTGTATGGGTGTCGAGGTCCGCGATGTCGCACCTGACATAGGCGAATTTTGCGCCACGCTTGGCGATGTCGGGGGCAAGTCCGTCAGCGGCTGTTTCGGCAAGGTCGGCGACCAGAATATCGAAGCCGGCATCCGCCAGTGCCTGGGCGCAGGCGAGGCCGATGCCGCGCGCGCCGCCGGTGACGATGGCGGCGGGGCGGGTCATGCGGCGAGGTCCGTCTTGCGGATGTGGTCAGCAACGCGCAGCGCTTGGGCTGCAATCGACAGCGCTGGGTTGACCGCCGCCGAGTTCGGCAGGAAACCGGCGTCGACGACGAACAGGTTCCGGTGGTCGAAGGAGCGGCAGTAGGGGTCGAGCGCCGCCGTCGCCGGATCGTCGCCCATCTTGATCGTGCCGCATTGATGCGACGGCGTGCGCTTGTCGAAGGGGCGCGACAGCACGATGGGATAGCCGCAGGCGCGGAAGTTTTCGCGCATTACCTTGTTCAGCCCGTCGAGCGACTGCATGTTGGAGCGCCGCCACTGCATGATGATGTCCTTGCCGTCGACCATGATGCGGCTTTCCGGGTCGGGCAGGTCTTCGCACATAAGGTACCAGTCGACGGCGTGGCCGGCCATGAAGTCGAGCGCGAATCCCGGCGTGTACTTGACATTGGCCCGCAGCATGTTGCCGTCGATCTTGCCGAGCAGTTGGACGTTCCCCAGCGGCTTACCGCCCTTGCCGTCGGACAGATAGTAGTCGTTGAGCATCAGCGTCTTCTGGTAGACGGCATCGTTGCGGCGGCGCGGATCGATCGCCAGCATGGCGCTGGAATTGTGGTTCATGAAATTGCGCCCGACCTGATCGGAGCGGTTGGCAAGGCCCTTGCCATCAGGAGACGGTGATCGCAGCAGGATGACGGCGGAATTGACCGCGCCAGCGGAGAGGATGACCAGTTTCGGCGCGACCTTTTTCAGCTCACCATTCTGCCGATAGTGGATGGCAGCAATGGTTTTGCCGTCGGTCGATGCCTCCAGGTACTCGAGATAACAGCCGGTCTCGAGCCGGATGTTGGTGTCCTTCAGGGCCGCCGTCAGCGGTCCTGTCTGCGCGTCGACCTTGCCCTGGCCGGTGTTGGGAAACGCATCCCAGCCGGTCTTGCCCTCTTTCAGCCAGGTGTCGATGTCGACGCCGAGCGGCAGCGAGGCCGGATGCAGGCCGAGGTTTTTCAGCTCGGCGCGGGCGCGGGCGATCGGCGCCTCGTCGGGCACCGGCTTGTAGGCGTAGGGGATCGAATGGAACGGCTCGGTCGGATCCTCGCCCAGTGCACCGCGCACGCGAAACAGCTGTTCGGCTTTCGAATACCAGGGCTCGAATTCCTCATAGGAGAACGGCCATGCCGGCGAGACCCCGCCAAAGTGCTCCATGGCGGCGAAATCTTCCTTGCGGTAGCGGATCAGCACCGCGCCATAGAACTTCGAATTGCCGCCGACATAATAATAATTGCCGGGGTTGAAGGCGGCGCCGCCGGCCTCACGCCACATCTCCTTCGGCCTATAATGGCCGTCGACGAAGATCGAGCGCGTGTCGCGCGCGTGCGGCGTCGCCGGCAACGGCTCGCCGCGCTCGAGCATCAAGATCGAGGCGCCGCTGCCGGCAAGGCCGGAAGCGATCGTGGCGCCGCCGATGCCGGAGCCGATGATGACGATGTCCGGATTTCTCATGGCCTAAATCGCGTCCCGACGCGCTTTAGTTTTTTGTTTTGATGCATGTCGTTGCCCCAAAACCGGATCCACTTTTGGGCGACATACATCAGCGAATACGGGTCTCGGTCGCCGGATCGAAGAACACCGCCTTTGTCAGGTTGAAGGCGAGCGGCGTGTTGGTGCCCGGCTGAATGTTGGCGTCGGCGCGCAGCCGCGCCACCACGCCCTTGCCGCCGAGATTGGTGACGGCGAAGGTGTCCGAACCTGCCGGCTCGACGACCTCGATGTGACAGTCCGCGGTTGCGATGTGCGAGGCGTTGCGCTCGGCACCTTCCGGATCGGTCAGGGCTTCGGGACGGACACCGAAGATGATCGGCTTGCCCTGGAATGCCGACAGGCCCGCCGGCGCATTGGCCATCGGCAGGTTGATCGGCTCGCGCGCCTCGCGCTGCAGCACGACGGACAACGCATTGCCTGACGTACCGATCGTCGCCGGGATCAGGTTCATCGCTGGCGAGCCCATGAAGTCGGCGACGAAGAGATTGCTCGGGTTGTTGTAGATTTCGGCCGGCGTGCCGAACTGCTGCACCTCGCCGTCGCGCATCACGGCGATCTTGGTCGCCAGCGTCATCGCCTCGATCTGGTCGTGGGTGACGTAGACGATGGTGGTGCCGGTGGTGGCATGCAGGCGCTTGATCTCGATGCGCATGTCGACGCGCAGCTTGGCGTCGAGGTTGGACAAAGGCTCGTCGAAAAGGAACAGTTTGGGGTCGCGCACCAGCGCCCGGCCCATGGCGACGCGCTGGCGCTGGCCGCCCGAAAGCTGGCTCGGCTTGCGCTGCAAGAGGTGGCCGATCTGCAGCACCTTGGCCACCTTGTCGATCGCCTTCTGGCGCTCCGCCGCCGGCACGCCGCGCATCTCCATGCCGAAGGAGATGTTTCCGGCCACCGTCATGTTCGGGTAGAGCGCATAGCTCTGGAACACCATGGCGATGTCGCGCTTGGAGGGGTGCAGATCGTTGATGGCGCGGCCGTCGACCCGGATTTCGCCCGAGGTGATCGTCTCCAGGCCGGCGATGGTGTTGAGCAAAGTGGACTTGCCGCAGCCGGAAGGGCCGACCAGCACCAGGAAACCGCCTTTCTCGAGCTCGACATCGATCCCTTTCAGGATCTCGACCTGGCCGAAGCGCTTTCTCAGACCATCAATTTCCAGAAAAGCCATCAGATCATCCTTTGACGGCGCCAGCCATGAGACCGCGCACGAAGTAGCGGCCGGCGAGCACATAGACGAGAAGGGTGGGCAGTGCCGCGATCATCGCGGCGGCCATGTTGACGTTGTATTCGACGACGCCGGTCGAGGTGTTGACGACGTTGTTGAGCGCCACCGTCATCGGCATCGCGTCGCCGGTGCCGGCGTAAGCCGAGGCGAACAGGAAGTCGTTCCAGATGTTGGTGAACTGGTAGATCACGGTAACGACGAAGATCGGCATCGAGTTCGGCAGCATGATGCGGCGGAAGATCTGGAAGAAGGATGCGCCGTCGACCTGTGCCGCCTTGACCAGTTCGGTCGGAAACGCCTCGTAGTAGTTGCGGAAGAACAGCGTGGTGAAGCCGATGCCGTAGACGACGTGGACGAAGACCAGGTTGACCGTCGGGTTGCCGAGACCGAAGCTCGTTCCGACCGAGTTCTGCAGTGTGACGCCGAAGCGGCCGAGGCTGCCGAGGATGGTCGCCATCGGCAGCAGCACCGACTGGAACGGAATGAAGCAGGCGAACAGCATCAGCCCGAACACCAGCGTCGCGCCGCGAAAACGCCATTTGGTCAGAACGTAGCCGTTCAGCGCGCCCAGCATGGTCGAAATCAGAACGGCCGGAACCACCATCTTGATGGAGTTCCAGAAATAGCCCTTGATGCCGGCGCAGGTGAGGCCGACGCAGGTCTCGCCCCACGCCTTCAGCCACGGGTCGAAGGTCGGCGCCTTGGGCAGCGCCAGCATGTTGCCGTTCTGGATCTCGTCCATGGTCTTGAACGAAGTCACCAGCATGACGAACAGCGGCATCAGGTAAAACAGCGCAAACAGCGCCAGCAGCCCGTAGATGACGATGCGGTTGATGACCTTGACGTTGACGCCGCCGGAGGCCTGGCGGGCGGGAGTGGTGACGGCGCTCATCGCGGCTTCTCCCGCAGTTCCGAATAGAGATAGGGCACGATGATGGCGACGATGGTCATCAGCATGATCACCGCACTGGCCGAGCCGACGGCCATTTCGTTGCGCTTGAACGTGTACTCATACATGAAGTTGGACGGCAGCCATGCCGAGCCGCCGGGCCCGCCGCTGGTCAGTGCGACCACGAGATCGTAGGACTTGATGGCGAGGTGCGCGAGCACGATGAATGCCGACAGGAAGATCGGCCGCAGCAGCGGGATGACGATGCGGCGATAGAGCTGGAAGGTGGTGGCGCCGTCGATCTGCGCCGCCTTCATGATCTCGCCGTCGATGCCGCGCAGGCCGGCCAGGAACATCGCCATGATGAAGCCGGAGGCCTGCCAGACGCCGGCAATGACCACCGTGTAGATGACGAAATCCTTGTTCTTGATCCAGTCGAAATGGAAGCTCGTCCAGCCCCACTGATGCAAGGTCTGCTCGAGACCTAGGCCGGGATCCAGGAACCATTTCCAGGCAACGCCGGTGACGATGAAGGACAGCGCCATCGGATAGAGATAGATCGGCCTCAACACGCCTTCGCCGCGGATCTTCTGGTCGAGCAGGATGGCCAGGAACAGGCCGAGCGCCAGGCAGATTGCGATGTAGAGGAAACCGAAAATACCCATATTGGTGATCGACGTGTACCAGCTCGAGGGCGGGTCGGTATCGAAGGTCCAGCCCCACAGCCGCTGATAGGCGCGCGAGCCGGTTAGGACATAGGACGGGAAGGTCTTGGAATTGGTGAAGGACAGATAGATCGTCCACAGGATGAAGCCGTAGACGAAGACGATGGTGATGGCGAAGCTCGGCGCCAGCACGATCTTCGGCAATGCGTCCTGCAGGCGCGAGCGCACCGAGGCGCGTGGCCGCGCATGCTCCGGCGTCAGCTTGATCTGGCTTGTCGCTACCGTGCTCATGGGGCTCCTCCCGTCGACTCGCGGCCAACCAGCTTCGCGGATCTATGTTCGCGGATCTGGGCCTTCCCCGCCGGAGCGGGGAAGGCGTTTTTGGCGCGTGGCGCTTACTTGGCGTCGTCGATCGCCTTGACCAATTCGGTCACGGCTTCGTCCGAGGTCTTGATCTGACCATGGACGAATTTGGAGACGACATCCTTATAGGCATTGGCGACCGCCGGAGGCGCGCCATAGCCCTGGGCCAGCGAGCCGAACAGCGTGCCGCCTTCATTGGCTGCCTTCAGGTCGGCGATGCCCTTCTTGCCGCAAGCGTCGAAGTCGGTGTCCGGAACATCGGTACGGGCCGGGACCGAACCCTTGACGACGTTGAAGGCCGACTGGAAGCTCTTCGACAGGGTGGCGGTGGCCAGTGCGACCTGGGCGGCCTTGCGGTCGTCGGGAACATTGAACATGCCGAACATGTCGGAGTTGTAGATCACCGAGCCGTCGGTGCCCGGGAAGCGATAGCACAGGAAGTCGGTGCCCGGCGTTTTCTTGGCGGCGTTGAACTCGCCCTTGGCCCAGTCGCCCATGACCTGCACCAGAGCATCGCCCTTGATGACCATGGCGGTGGCAAGGTTCCAGTCGCGGCCCGAGAAGTTGGGATCGACATAGGTGACGAGCTTGGCCAGATTGTCGAACGACTTCTTCATCGTGTCGGACTTCAGGGACTCGTCATCGAGGTCGTTGAAGGCCTTCTTGTAGAACTCGGGTCCGCCGGTCGACAGCACGACGGAGTCGAACATGGTGGCTTCCTGCCAGTTCTGGCCGCCGAGAGCGAGCGGGATCACGCCTGCCGCCTTGGCCTTGTCGAGCAGCGCAACGAAGTCGTCGAAAGACTTCGGCTCGGTGCCGCCGATCTTGTCCATGACGGCCTTGTTGATCCACAGCCAGTTGACCGAGTGAACATTGACCGGCGCCGCGACCCACTTGCCGTCATAGACCGAAAACTTCTGCAGGGCTGCCGGAACGGACTTGTCCCAGCCTTCCTTCTTCGCCGTTTCGGTCAGGTCGCCCATGACGCCGGCGGCTGCATAGTCGAGCACGGTGTAGCCGAGCATCTGCGAGGCGGTCGGATAATTGCCGGCCGCGACCATCGCCTTCAGCGCGGTCATGGCGGCATCGCCGCCGCCGCCGGCCACCGGCACGTCCTTCCAGGCATAGCCTTCCTTGGCCAGATCACCCTTGAGGACGTTGAGAGCAGCCGCTTCGCCGCCCGAGGTCCACCAATGCAGCATCTGGACTTCCTTGACGTCCTCGGCGTGGGCCGCGAAAGCCAGGCCCGACGCGAGAGCCGTTCCGATAAGCAGTTTGCGCAACATGTACTTCCTCCCTTGTTGCATTACACGACCGGCGGATGCCGCCGGGTTCTTCTCAACTCAGCCGACCCACCACCCGGTGCGCTGGCCGCGATGAAACTGGATTGTCTTTTCCTCGGTATAATCCTCGACGGCGCGTTTGCCGAGTTCGCGTCCGAGACCGGACTGCTTATAGCCTCCGAAGGGCAGCTCGGGATAACCTTCCATGAATGTGTTCACCCAAACGGTTCCCGAACGCACGCCGCGCGCGACCGACATGCAAGTGTCGATGCTGGCGCTCCACACGCCCGCCGACAAACCATAGGGCGTGTTGTTGGCGATGTGCAACGCCTTTTCAATCGATTCAAAAGTCAGCACCGAGAGCACCGGGCCGAACACTTCCTCGCGCGCTATGGCCATGTCCTCGGTGACGCCGCGGATGATGGTGGGATCGAGGTATTGACCGATATTGGAGGCCAATTGCTTGCCTCCGCTGTAGATGCTGCTGCCCTCGGTCGCGGCTGCCGCAACGTAACCGGCCACCTTGGCCAAATGGTCGGACGAGATCATCGCGCCGACCTTGGTTTGGTCATCGAGCGGATCGCCGACCGTGACCCTGGCGGTAAGCGCCTTGACGGTGCTGAGAAAATCGTCGGCGATCGCCTCGTGCACGATCAGCCGGCTGCCGGCATTGCAGCACTCGCCGGCATTGAAGAAGCCGCCGAACACCGCCGCATCGGCGGCCGCTTCGAGGTCGGCGTCCTGGAAGACGATCTGGCCGTTCTTGCCGCCGAGCTCCATCGAGACTTTCTTCAGCGACTGCGCGGCGGACGCCATCGTCATCTTGCCGACGCGGGTGGAGCCGGTGAACGAGACCATTTCGACCAGCGGATGGCTGACCATCGGCGCACCGACATCGGTGCCAAGTCCGGCCAGGATATTGACGACGCCGGCGGGCAGGCCGGCCTGCATCAGGATGTCGCCGAGCACGAAGGTCGAGGCCGAGGTCATTTCGCTCGGCTTGACCACCGCCGTGCAACCGGCGGCGAGCGCGAAGGGCAGTTTCTGGCTGACGATCAGGAACGGGAAATTCCACGGGGTGATGATCGAGACGACGCCGATCGGTTCGCGCAGGACGACACCCAGCATGGCGTCGCCGAGATTGGCGTAGGTTTCACCATGCAGCGTGCGGGCAAGCGAGGCGGCATAGCGCCAGATGTCGACGGCGCCGCCGATCTCGCCGCGTGCCTGGGCGATCGGTTTGCCCGATTCCAGTGCGTCGAGCCGGGCGATCTCTTCCAGCCGGCCCCCGATCAGATCAGCTGCCTTGAGCAGGATCGCGGCACGTTCGGCCGCCTTCATGCGCGGCCATGGACCCGTTTCGAAAGCCCTGTGGGCGGCAAGCACAGCGGCTTCCACTTCGGCCTCACCGGCCTGCGCATAGTGCGAGACGGTGAAGCCGTGGCCGGGGCTGTTTCGAGCAATCGTGCGGCCGTCGCGGGCATCGACATGCTTGCCGTCGATCAGCAGCTTGTAGCCTTTCGGGGCTTCGGCCGCCTCGGCCGGCATGGCGATCTTCAGGGGTGCGTTCATATGTTTGCTCTAGGATCTCGAAAAGGCCGGCTTCTGCTTGGCCTTGAAGGCATCGACGCCGGCCTTCAGATCGCCGGTCAGGGCGATGAAGCCGCTGGCCAGCGCTTCGGTGGCGGCGGCACTTTCCTCGCCTTCGGCGACCGCGATCATCAGCTTGGCGGCTTCCGTCGCCAGCGGGCCGCGCTCGGCGATCTTTTCCGCCCACGCCTTTGCTTCTTCGTGTGCGTTGCCAGTTGCGACCACCCGGTCGACGATGCCCAGGGCGAGTGCCTCGGGGGCGAGAAAGATCTCGCCGCCCAGCGCCATGCGGCGCACCGTCTGCGCGCCGAAGCGGCGCACGGCGCGCTGCGTACCGGACCAGCCGGGCACGACGCCAATCGAGGTTTCCGGGAAGCCTAATTTCACTTGTGTTTCCGCCACGCGCAAGTCGCAAGCCGCAGCCAGTTCCAGGCCGCCGCCCAGCGCATGGCCGGACAGGACGGCGATTGTCGGCTGCCGCAGCCGCGCCAAGCGGTCGAAGACGCGGTGGCCGTAGCGCACCCACTGCACCTGGAAATCGGCGGCACTCATCTGCGCCCAGGCTTCGACATCGCCACCGGCGCAAAAGCCCTTGCCTTCGCCGCGCAGCAGCACGACGCGGACGCCCTCGGCCATCTCGGCCTCGTCGAGCGCCGTCTCTAGCGCCCGCAGCATCGGAATGTCCAGTGCGTTGAATTTCTCCGGCCGGCGCAGCGTGATGGTACCGATGGCGCCATCCTGCTCGAAGGTGACGAGAGGCTCAGCCACGCGCGCCTCCGAGCGAGGCGCCGCCATTCAGCGACAGGCCTATCGGTTGCTCCTGATAGAGGGCTGCCGGTGTCGTCTTGAGGTCCTTGGCAACGGCCAACGGAATTTCCGACTGGGCCAGCACATCCCGCTGCAGATCGATGCCGGGTGCGAGTTCTGTAACGACCAAGCCCTCCGGCGTCAGCTTCATCACGCAGCGTTCGGTGACATAGGTGATGTCCTGTCCCCGCGCCACCGCGCGCTTGCCCGAAAACGAGATGTGCTCGACTTCGTTGACCACCTTCTTGACCTTGCCCTCGTGGTCGATGCGGATGCCGCCATCGGCCAAAGACAGCTTGGCGCCGGCATTGAAGAAGCCGGAGAAGACGATCTTCTTCGCCCGTGCGGTGATGTCGACAAAGCCGCCGGCGCCGGCGGTGACATGCGGCCGCGCCGAAAGCTTCGAAACATTCACAGAGCCGTGTCGATCGATCTGCAGGAAGGACAGCAGCGAGGCGTCGAAGCCGCCGGCCTGGAAATAGATGAACTGGTGCGGCGAGGGCATGAAGGCGTCGGCGTTCGATGAGCAGCCGAATTTGAAGTCGAGCAGCGGCACGCCGCCGACCGCGCCCTGTTCGATCACCCAGGTAATTTTGCCGTGCTGGCCTTCCTCGAGAAGGATGCGCGGCACATTGGCGGAAATGCCGAACCCGATGTTGACGGCCATGCCGTCGCGCAACTCCATGGCGACGCGGCGCGCGATCACCTTCTGCACGTTCATCTCCGGCGTGCGGAAGCTCGACAGCGGCCGGAAGATCTCTCCGGAGATCGCCGGGTCGTAGGGTGTCAGCGTCGTCTGCAATTGGTCGGGCGCGACGACGATATGGTCGACCAGAACGCCGGGCACGCGCACGTCATGCGGTTTCAGCGTGCCGTTCTCGACGACGCGCTTGACCTGCGCGATGACGATGCCGCCATTGTTGCGGGCGGCGAGCGCCTGTTCCAGTCCGCCGAGATAGGCGCCCTCATGCTCATAGGTGAGGTTGCCGCGCTCGTCGGCCGACGTGGCGCGGATGATCGACACCTGCGGCACGATAGAGCGGAAATAGAGCCATTCCTCGCCGTCGAACTGCTGCACCGAAACGATCGGCTCGCTGGCGGCGGCGTTCATGGCGCAGCCCTGGTGGCGCGGGTCGGCGAAGGTGTCGAGACCGACTTTGGTCAGCACGCCCGGCCGCTTGGCCGCGGCTTCGCGGTGCATATCGAACAGGATGCCGGACGGCACGTTGTAGGCGGCGACCGAATTGTCGCCGATCATCTTCCAGATCTGCGGCGGTTCGGAAGAGGAGGGGCCGGACGGGTAGGAGCCGCACAAGGTACGCTTCAGCAGTCCCGGCTTGGCCAGATGGTCGATGCCTTTGATGCCATACATGTCGCCGGCTGCGATCGGGTGCAGCGTGGTGATGTTCTTCGGATGGCCTTCTGCGTCGAAGCGTTCGCCGATCGCGGCGAGCACCGCATCGGGGCAGCCGAGGCCGCTCGACGAGGACACCGACACGACCATGCCGTCCTTGACCAGGCCGGCTGCCTGCGCCGCGGAGACCACCTTGCTCAATTCATACTCCCGAATTCAGGGTCGGTTGCGACCGCCTTGCCTGATTTCGCGGTTTGCAATGCTGCTTCGACTGACGCCGATGACCAGATGCTGTCCTCGCCTTGCGCGCGGATGGCGTTGATCATGAACTGCCTGACGATCGTGCTGGCGCCGATCAAGCTCCATTTGACGCTCATGCAGCGCCTCCCGAACCGGCCGCCCTGTTTCGAATGCGGCGATCCGGGCCGCAGCTTTCCCTGACCACCAGATTGACCGCGCCGATATGGTCTTCGGCCCGTGTGGTGCGCGACTGGATCATTTTCAACATGACATGGGCGGCGCGTTCGCCGAGGCCCGCCGAGTCCACCGCGACGCTGGTCAGAGCCGGCATGTAATGCTCGGCCTCGGCCACATCGTCGAAGCCGACGATGGCGAAATCAACTCCCGGCTCAAGCCCGCGCTTGCGCAGCGCCAGCATGGCGCCAAAGGCGACGGCGTCGTTGAAGCAGAGTGCCGCGGTCGGCGGTTCAGCCATTGCGAGAGCAGTTTCGAGGCATGCGATACCACCTCTGCGGCTGGTCTCTCCCTCGACGACCAGAGTGTCGCGGTCGGAGATGCCCTGCGTCTCGCAGGCTTCGCGAAATCCGCCAAGCCGCTCGTGATAGACGACGAGATCGGACGAGCCGCCGAAGAAGACCAGCCGGCGATGTCCCTTGCCGATCAGATGAGCGGTGGCGAGATAGGCGCCGCGATGATTGTCGGGCGCGATGACCGGAATGCGGCTCTCGGGAAGCCGGCGCATGGCGAAGACCACCGGCAGACCTGCCGTCTCGATCCGCCTGAAGGCGCCCGGCGTCGTGCCGCGAGCCGGCGACACGATGAGGCCGGCGACGCCTTGCTCCATCAGCGACTTCAGCACTTCTTCCTGGCGCACCGGATTTTCCGCCGTGTTGGCGATGAACGGCACGATGCCGGCCGACTGGAAGACCCGCTCCATGCCAACCGCCAGCTCCGCGAAGAAAGGATTGGTGAGATCGTTGATGACCATGCCGATGACGTTGGAGTGCGCCTTGCGCAGATTGGCGGCGCCGCGGTTGTAGACGTAACCGACATCCTCGATCGCCTTGCGCACCTTGCTCGCTGTTTCGGGCCGGATCAGTCCGCTGCCCTGGAGCACGAGCGATACCGTCGATTTGGACACGCCCGCTTCGCGGGCGATGTCGAATATCGTCGCCTTGGCCCGGTTGGCCATCCAGATGCATCCTCCCGACTGCAGGCCCAAAACTATTGGAACGTTCTAATCTCTGCTCCGCTCGTGAGTCAATCGGGATTTTTCCCGCGCCTCGAACGTCGATTGTGTGTACTCAAATGGCATGCTCCATAAGGCTTTCTTGTTGCAATGCAGCATTTCATCCTGCAGGGAGTTCGAATTTTAAAGGCCCTTGATTTATTGGAACGTTCCATTTAGTACGTTGCGAAGGGAGCGATGGATGGACATTTCCTTGCCTGGTGAGGGTGTCGGCAGCACCCGGTACACGCTGGTCGGCGAGCCCGTGCAGCCTGACATCGGCGCGCGATTTTCGCGTATCGCCTATGCCGCCGCGCACGTCGTTGCCGATCCGCTCGCCATGACCGATCCGTGGTCCAGACCGGTGGTCGACTGGGAGAGGACGATGGCGTTCCGTCACCATCTGTGGCGGCTGGGCTTCCGCATCGCCGAAGCGATGGACACGTCGCAGCGCGGCATGGGTTTCGACTGGGCAAACGCGCAGGAATTGATCCGCCGCTCGATCGCCGAGGCGCGCACGGTCGATGGCGCCGATCTCGCCTCGGGCGCCGGCACCGACCATCTGGCGCCCGCCGCCGCCAAAACAATCGATGACGTCATCAAGGCCTATGAAGAGCAGTTCGCTTTTATCGAAGGGCTCGGCGGCAAGGCGATTATGATGGCCAGCCGGGCGTTGGCGGCAGTTGCCAAAGGGTCGGACGACTATGTCAGCGTCTATGACCGCATCCTGTCGCAGTCCTCCGGCAAGGTCATCCTGCACTGGCTGGGCGACATGTTCGATCCGGCGCTCAGGGGCTATTGGGGCAGCGAGAATTTCGAGGTCGCTCTCGATACAGTCGTTGCCATCATCGAACGCCACGTCGGCAAGGTGGAGGGGATAAAAATCTCACTGCTCGATGCCGGCAAGGAGGTCGCGCTGAGGAACCGTCTGCCGGACGGCGTCGTCATGTTCACCGGCGACGATTTCAATTATCCCGAACTGATCGCCGGCGACGAGAAAAGGCACTCGCACGCATTGCTCGGTATTTTCGACGCCATCGCGCCGGTCGCCAACGCGGCGCTGGCGAAACTGGCGGAAGGCGACCGCGCCGGCTTTGACGCGTTGATGGCACCAACCGTGCCGCTGTCGCGAAAGATCTTCGAGGCGCCGACCGAGTATTACAAGGCCGGCATCGTCTTCATGGCCTGGCTGAATGGCCATCAGGATCATTTTGCGATGGTCGGCGGCATGCAGTCGGCGCGCGGCATCCGTCACTATGCCGACGTGTTCCGCCTTGCCGACCAGGCCGGATTGCTGGCCGATCCGGAACTGGCGGTCACCAGGATGAAGAGCCTTTGCACCGTCGCGGGCGTTTGAAGCGCGGAAAGTGGTTCTCATCATCGACGTGACAGGCCAGGAATGCCGGGCGTCGCTAACGTCTCCGCCACAGCCAAAAAGGCGCGATTGCCTCGTCTGGATGAAAAATGGGCTTGGTCGCCCTTCCCAGATCGGCAGGTGGCATTCCTGCGGGATCATGGTGCGTCAGGTCGAGAAGCAGCGGCCCAAGCCGATCCGGATCGACAGTTTCGGCCGACATGGTGTGTGGCTTGTTCTCGTGCGCAACAAGCCAGTGCAGCGCCTGGACCAGTCCCAGTCCCTCGGCTGTCTTGTGTTGCCAGAGATTGTCACCGACCGAAGACAGGACACGGGCCAGCGACGTCCAGCCTTGCAAGGTAAACATGGCGTAGTGCCTGGGGCGCGTGCGGGACAGTTCCCTGGGCAAGGAGCCATCGGCTGCGATCTGGGTTGCTAGTCTCTCCCGAGCATAGAGGCTGATCTTGGCCAGGGTGGCGCTATCGCCAAGAAACGTGGCGATCGATGCCCGCTGCAAATCGTAATATGTTCCTTGGTTGCTGCTGCTGCAGAAGGCCGTCGCGGCTGCCGGCGCGGTGTCCAGCCATTCGCAGTAGGAACCGAGCCAGGCTCTGAACGCCTCGCGATCCTCGTCGCCCAGTACTCCTGTTCGCTCGAGCAGGCGTACGGCATCCAGGAAGAAATAGAAATCCTTCAGCTCGATGATGCCGTGGCCGGACCCTTCATTGTTGTCGTGGCCCGACCGCACCTGCGCATAGCGCAAATGCGGGTTCATTCTTGTCCTGGGATCGATAAACCATGCGCGAATGAGCCTGGCGGCGTGGACGGCATAATGATGCCCATCAAGCACGGTTGCGGCGAGCGCAAGCACGGTTGTGTCGTCGAAGACGCGCTGTAAGCGTGTGCGATCGTAGGTTTCGCTTCCTGCTGCATACAATGCCGTGCCGGGCACGCGTTCGCCATCGCGCCGGATATAGGGCAGGCCGTCGGGTCTGTCGGGGGCGGGCCACCAGTAAGGCGCGGGGTGAAAATAGTCCTGGGGATCCCCGCTGGGGGCTAGGCCAGTCTTGTCGAGCACGCTGAACGGACCGCGGGCGAGTGCCTGTCCGGCCGCGGTTTCGAGATGGTGCAGGATGGGCCCGTCCTTCACCGCGTGGGCCAGGGCGTCTTCGTCATAAAAGGCCAGGCGGGAGGTATCAAGCCGAGCGGCGACTGCCTTGGCGTCACATTGATCGACCATATCGACGATCGCCTGATCGCGGCTGACCAGACGCGCGACGAAGCCGGCCTTGCCGATCTCCAGATGCGAACGCCCTGAATCCAGGCGCGCCACCCAGCCCGCTTTCTGGAGCAGCCCGGCATCCGCCGCCCGGACCGGGCGTGGAAAATCCCAGGCGTCGTCGCGGTAGCGGTCCCAGGGGCCAGGAACTGCCAACCGCCACAGCATCTCGATTTTTGGCCGCCTTCCGTAACCATAGTTTTCGTCGAACAGTTGCGTGGTATCGGCTCGAAATATGATCTGCGGCTCCTCCTCGGCCGGCGGCTGGAAGCTCTGGTCCAGCAGAAGCGCATTGTCGACAATGCGCGCCATGGGCACCACAGCGTAGGGAAGGTGCGGGTTTTTCTCGATCGCGGACCGTATCCGCTGGAACGCAGAGTCTGTCAGGTAGCAGTTCCCGTCCCAGGGCATCAGCCATTTTGCCCTGTCGCGGGCAATCGCGAGCGCGGCGTTGCGAGCCCCATTGTTGTTCATCACATAGAGGTTCTTGCTGCGGCGGATGTGCGTTTCGTAACGCGCGGACTGTCCGCTCGCCCGGCCCTTCTCTGAGAATCGGAGGTCGCCGGCAACAAGCTGGTCGACGTCCCAGGATATCTTCCGGTACTGATCGAGTTCGAAGGGGATTGTATGAAAATTCTGGCGGCGGCTTTCGAGCAGGCCGATGATCCGGGCTTCCTCGTCGGTGTCGACTATTCGATTGACGATCCAGAATTTTTCGCAGGCGTCGAAGACCGGTTCGTTGTCCAGAATGAACAGCACGTTGTCGAATGACTGGCCCTTGCGGTGTCGCGGTTCCAGATCATTGCCGATGATCCGGACGAGCATGAAGCTGTCGGCAATCTGCGAGATCGGCGACGCCGTGTAAGTCTCGCGGGCGGCCTCGATCCGCTTGCCGAGTCCGCGCCGGTATTCAGCATTCTGCTTTGCGGAAATGAGCGCGTTGCCCAATGTCGACCACGGCGACCGCAATTGCGTGCGCACACGGTTCAGTTCGCGATATATCTTCGGCCAGGACGATAGTTTTGTCCTACCGGACTGTGAACTCATGACGGCACGCAGGGAGACCGGATCCCGATCACCGCCTCGGGGATGCGCGCGGTTTCGCCAATCATTCCGACTTCGACTCTGGACCATTTCTGAGCGTGAGGCGACCAAGCCCTGAATTGTGCGACACGATCAATCATGGAAAACGTCTCTCGCATGTAACGTTGCGAATGTCCTGTTACGTTCTGCTGCATAAGTGACGGCAGGTTGCCAGGCAACGCCGACAGGACAATGCGATAAATCAAATCCGAAAACCACATAGCATGGCAAATGCCCCGGCATCGGCGATTCGCCTTCACGCAAAGGCAAGCTCGCAAAAGATGCGCCGGTGATCGCAATTTTCTTGGAACCAATCCTCCCGGCGCGCGACCAAGCGATGTGTCCAAACATGGTCAGCTTGTGGCGGCCGCATTCGACCGCCATTGCATCGAATGCATGAGTTATCTGCCACTCCCCGCATATCACCTCACGGCCCTAGCCTCGCCCGTCCTGCATTGTTGAACCCGACAACCCTTTGCTTACTATACGGTTTTCCAGGCCTTGCCGGCTGCTCCTATGCGTGCTTACTTGTGGTTGTTTTCATGAGGGGGATACAATCATGCGTTTTCTACTTGCTGCGGTCGCCATGCTGTCGTTCGCCGCCACCGCGGCTCTGGCCGATCCAGCTTCGGACTTCAAAAGAGCCGATCAGGCATTGAACCAGACCTTCAAGCAAATCCAGAAGCGGCTTACGGATGATTCCGACGGCAAGGCACGGTTCGTGAAAGCGCAGAGAGCGTGGATTGCGTTCCGCAACGCCGAATGCACGTTTCAATCCAGCGGTGACGATGGTGGCTCCGCGGCGCCGATGGTTGCCGCTGCTTGTCAGGCTGACCTGACCAAGGCCCGCACCAGGCAGTTGAAGGCCTACCTGAACTGCCAGGAGGGTGACCTCTCTTGCCCGGTGCCATCAGAATAATCTGGAGTGACAAAATGCCGAAATTCAAGATGAGATATGTGCTGATCGCGCTTGTGCCGTTGGCGGTTGCCGGTTGCGTCAGCGCTGAGGATCAGCGCGCAATGGATCAGCAACAGTGCGCGTCTTACGGCTACAGGCCAGGAACCAACAGGTTTGCCGACTGCATGATGCAACAGACCTCACAACGTTCAGAAGATGAGCAGCGCTCATTGGATCGCATGGCCGCGCAAGAACAGAGAGACAAGGATCGCAAGGAAGCGCGTCGAAAGGACGACAGCTACATCGATCCAAGGCCGAGTTACGACAAGGACGGCAATCCGAATTTCGACACTCAAGGCAATTACCAAGGGTGTCACGGCGCGGGATGTTTGGTCGACAATCCAGACAATAACGATGACGATGACCAGTAGGCTGGCTCCGCGAGGCTCTCCTTCCTGCCCCCTATAGTTCGGACCTCAACCCAATCGAGAAACCACCCTTCGCCAACTTCAAGCACTACATGCGGCGTTGCGCCAGGTGCAGGCTAGAAGTCAATCTAAATGTGAACCGCTCTACCTCGGCGAACAGCCGGGAAATGCCGATCCTGCACACGCGATCCGCGATTCCATCAGCTTGAAGGATGGTTCCGGAACTTTTTGCCGCAATGGCAGGTTCGAGCGACATGACGAAACTATCTGACCCCTGGCCCGCCGTTCCCAGCAAGCTGCACGGCGGCCAGGATATCCCGGAAGAGAGCATTTCTATCCATGCTCATACCGCAGGCAGAAGGTTGACCAGCGCGATTTACTCCAGGTGTTCTGGAGGAAGAGCCGGGGCATTGAGCGCTGGAACCGAGCCAGCTGCAACGATCATCGAATTTCCCCGAAGAAAGTACCTGCCTCTAGAAGCGCTTTCGGATCAGGGGCCGTTTCAGGGCAAAGCGGGCGATATTGTCGAGCGTTCTTGGCACCGCCATCTCCCCGATGCCCTCAATGGCGCCCTTGGCCGCTGCGTCCTCACGAAAGCGCACTATCCATTCTTCCGTGAGGCTGTCCCGTTGAATAGTGAATCTCGAATTGGCGGTGTCTTCCGGGACCTGGACGCCCATATAATCCGCCACAGCTTCCAGATAGGGCCGTGGGTCTTGCTGCAAATCTTCGTAGACGAATTGACGACAATCCAGCCCCGCAAGTTGTAGGTAGGACCTCCAGAACGCATAGCTTCGATCAATCTGGAAATACGCTTGGCTGATGTCGGCGAAGCTATAAGGAACAGAGCGCGGATTGACTTTCCCTTCGTGCCGGCTCGTCCACACCCCAGACATCCTAGCTCGGTAGAACGAAATAGCTTGCTGAATTCGGTCGCGACGTTCCAACAAAATGAATTCCAAGCCGTGTTTTCTTCGTATCTCGAATAGAAAATCCTTTCCGAATTTCTCCTTACACCAGGCCAGATGGCGCGGAAACAACTTGATCGCAAACCGCCCGTTGTCGGTCGCCGCTTTCTCGATGGCCGCTTTTTCAAGATCATCATAGGTGCGGGGATCGAAGCGTAGATAGGCCGGATCAAGCCATTCCTCCGACCGTCCCATCAGGCCAGTTGCGTTCGTCAGGCTTCCCAGCCAGTTCGAACCGCTTCTTCCCTCTGTAAGAATCGCGACGCCCCGCATAAAATCCTCACTTCACCTTGTCCCGCAACGCATGCCGCAAGGCCCGCTTACCTTCAACCCAAATCAGTGCTGCGTTCCCGCCCCAGGTCCAGGAACACCGTGCTCAGCTTATTGCCGCCGTGATCTTCGTTGCCATCTTGTCGGCATCACCAGGGCTTTGGCTGGATTCTAGACCAGATGACCACGCAATTCATCTAGGACGCCGCATCGGCCGCCATCGTCATCGTGGGCGTGTTCGCCGTCGCCGACACGTCGCCACGCGATTGCTGCGCCTGCCCAGGAGTGTCCTCTGTCGAACAACCGTGAGGGTTGTTTTCGCCGCCATCACTATTTTTGTGAACCAATTCACCCGAGGCGCGACCAAGTGATGTGTCCAAACATGGTTCATCAAGGAGAACGTCTTATGTTTACTGTCTCGAGAAACGTCTTTTTGGCCGCCATCGCCGTTTCGGTGCTGGCCGGCTGCAAGACAACCGCTCCCAGGGAATGCGACAAGCTGAAGCCTGGCGTCACCTATAACGGCAAATGCTGCGGCATCGGCGAGCCTTGCCGCGAAGGCAAGGGCGGCGGCGACAGGCCGGGAAATACGCCTGATCCAGCGCCGCAATGATCTGATTGCGTGTCGCCCGTTCCGGTCAGCGCTGGGACGGGCGCGTTGCGCTCGAAAGCTCGCCAACGTCCAGCCTCCCCTTGAGGCACCGAAACCGTCCACCTCTGTGTAACGCGCGCCCTGGACGGCCCTGTGCCACGCTGTGCCCTGCTTATCCAAAGTGAGGCGTTCTTCCGCCACCACCTCGACGCTGCTCATCCCGCGCGTCATGCCCACGCGCCTTGTCTGGCGAGCCGGCCAGCATGTCGATCCAAGTCTGATTTGTCTGGTTGGATGGTGGGCGTGACAGGGATTGAACCTGTGACCCCTGCAATGTCAATGCAGTGCTCTCCCGCTGAGCTACACGCCCATCCGAAGCCGCGCATACACCATTTTTGATCCAGCGCGTCAATAGCAGGAAAAAGGAAAGAAGGCGTCGTCTCGCCGCAGTGGCGAAGAGGTGCGGCGCCTCGCCTAGAAAACGGCTCAGGCCGCCTGCAGCATCTTCTCCACCTCGTTGACGAGGTCGCGCAGATGGAATGGCTTCGACAGCACCTTGGCGTCTTTCGGCGCCTTGGAATCCGGGTTCAACGCAACAGCGGCGAAACCGGTGATGAACATGACTTTCAGATCGGGATCGATCTCGGTGGCGCGGCGCGCCAGCTCGATGCCGTCCATCTCCGGCATGACGATGTCGGTCAGCAGCAGCGAGAACGGTTCTTCGCGCAGCCGCTCATAGGCGCTGGCGCCATTGTCGAAATCGCTGACCTGGTAACCGGCGCGCTCCAGCGCCTTGACGAGGAACCGACGCATATCGTCGTCGTCTTCCGCCAGAAGAATGCGTGCCATGATATCCTGTCCGAATCACCCGCCCGAGATTGCCGTTGGGCAAACCCGTTAACCATCCTGTATATGAGGAGGTGAGGGTAAACATCAAGTGAACGCGGACGGCGATGATCCATATTTGCCGGGGGTGTGCCGCCGCTGAAATGCTGGACACGCGGCCTGCAAGGTGGCACTTTCACATCATGATGCACTGGTGTTTTCGGGTTCGTTCAAATTGAAGACGGCAGCCGAGGATTTTTCGGTCTTTCCACCCTTCGAAATCCGGTCGGGCGCCGAGCAGCGCGTCCCCTTCCTCTTCAATTCGCCGCATAGCGGCCGCTACTATCCCGAACGGTTCCTGGCCATGGCAAGGCTGGACCGCAACGCCATCCGCCGGTCGGAAGACTGTTACGTCGATGAGCTGTTCGGCGGTGCCGTGGCGCTCGGCGCGCCGCTGCTGGCGGCGAATTTTCCGAGGGCCTATCTCGACGTCAATCGCGAGCCGTGGGAGCTCGATCCTCGCATGTTCGCCGAGCCAGTGCCGTCCTTCTGCAACATCCGCTCGGCGCGGGTGGCGGGTGGGCTTGGCACGGTGCCGAAGCTGGTCGGCGAGGGGCTCGACATCTATTCCGGCCGCCTGCCGCTGTCGGAAGCCGTTGCCCGGATCGAAACCGTCTACAAGCCCTATCACGAGACGCTGAAGCGGCTTTTGACCCGGACCCATGCGCGGTTCGGTTTTGCCGTGCTGATCGACTGTCATTCGATGCCGGCGAGCATCCGTGTCGGCGACAGCGGGCTGCGGCCCGACTTCATCATCGGCGACCGTTTCGGCATCTCGGCAACCGCCGCCCTGACCGAGACCGCGATCGGCCTGCTCAGCGCCATGGGCTATTCGGTTGCCCACAACAAACCCTATGCCGGCGGCTTCATCACCGAGCATTACGGCCGCCCGGCGCGCCATCTGCATGCGCTGCAGATCGAGGTCAATCGCGGGCTCTACATGAACGAACGGACATTCGAGAAGGCCGCCGGCTTCGATGCGCTGGCCGACGATCTGACGCGGTTCTCAGCCGACCTGATGTCGATGCCCGACCATCATTTCATCGACCTGCCGCTGGCCGCGGAGTGAAATCGCGGCGTAAAAAAAGACCGCATCGTTTGCACGATACGGTCGAAGTCTAGGGAGGAAACGCCCAAGGAGGGCATGGACAGGAAACCCTGTCCGAGGTCAAGGGTATTGTGCGTTGCACAAATGTCAAGCGACCTTCAGGCTTTTTTAATTCACTCTGATGTGGAAATTGCGTTTCGACGACGCTTATGTGACATCCGGGCAACAGATGCCGTCGCGGAGAAGTCGTCGAACACACTTGTTTTGGTACGAAATTGGCGGCAGAGCACGGCTCGGACATGCTGCAGTGCGGGAGAATCAGTTGGACATCAGTGTCGATTTCATGCGCCGCATCGCGCAGGTGGCAGCGGCGGAGACCTTGCCGCGCTTTCGTGCCCAAGGCGCGGTCGCCAACAAGGAACAGGGCAGTTTCGATCCGGTCACCGAGGCCGATCGCGAGGCCGAGCGCGCTATCCGGGCGTTGATCTCTGCCGAGTATCCCGACCATGGCATTCTTGGCGAGGAGCATGGCAGCGAGAACATTTCGAGCCGGCATGTCTGGGTGATCGACCCGATCGACGGCACGCGCGCCTTTATTTCCGGCCTGCCGGTGTGGGGCACGCTGGTCGGGCTGACGGTCGACGGTGACGCCGTTGCCGGCATGATGGCGCAACCCTTCACCGGCGAGCTGTTCTACGCCAACGCCTCAGGTTCGCACTATGAGGGGCCGGGCGGGCCGCGAAAACTGACGACCCGCAAGACGACGAAGTTGGACCAGGCGACGCTGTTCACTACCACGCCGGCGCTATTCAAGGGCGAAGCGCGCAACCGTTACGATGCATTCGAAAGACAGATCCAACTCGCCCGCTATGGCGCCGATTGCTATGCCTTCGCCATGATCGCTTCGGGAAGCGTCGATATCGTCGCCGATCCCGGTCTGAAGCCATACGACATCGTGGCGCTGATCCCGATCATCGAGAAGGCAGGCGGTGTGGTCACCACATTCGATGGCGGGCCGGCGGAGAAGGGCGGCGATGTCCTGGCGGCTGCAACGCCGGAACTCCACGCAGCTGCCATGGCTGCCTTGCGCGGCTGACCAGCGACCGGCGGCCGTCAGGCCGTGGGGTCGTCGCTGCCGGGAATGAAAGCGTCGAAGGCGGCGAGCAACTGCTCGCGGTACAGATCTGCTTCCTGCAGGATTTCGTGGCGGGAGCCGTCTATCATCAGCAATGAACCGAGCCGCAGACGCCTGGCGTACGCTTCGACAGCCCTGGTCGAGACGACCTGGTCGCCGCCGGCGGCGATGATCAGCAGCGGGACTTGGATCCGGGCCATGAAGTCGGGGTCGCTGACGGCTTCCGAAGCTTTTGCGGCTGCCCGCAGCCAACGGATCGTCGGCCCGCCAAGCGCCAGTTGCGGGTATTCTTCATAGATCCGTGTGTTGCGCCGATAGCGTTCCGGGTCCGATGTCAGCTTGTTGGTCTCGAAAGGGGCCGTTACCCTCGGCCGCGGACCCCAGGCGGCATAGAGCCGGCCGAGGCCGAGAGCGCAGAACAGGGAACAGACGCGGCGAACCGTCGAGATCGAGACCGGCAGGTCGGGCAGCGTCAGGAAAGGCGCGATCAGCACCATGCGCCGGACGCGGTTCACCATCGACGGCGCGGCCAGCAGGGTGATCAATGCGCCTGCCGAATGGGCCAGGATGTAGTAGGGTCCGCGGCAATCGGGCAGCACGATCTCCTCGAAGAACTGTTCGAGGTCGGCGGTGTAGTCGCGGAAGCTGCTGACGTAGCCGCGCTGGCGATCGCGGATCAGCCGGTCTGAATCGCCCTGGCCGCGCCAGTCGAGCGTGGCGACGCCAAAGCCACGATCGGCAAGGTTGCGGATGGTTTCGAAATATTTCTCGATGCACTCGTTGCGGCCGGTGAGCAGGACCACGGTGCCCTTCATCGGGCGAGCGACCGCGCCGAACAGGCCGTAGCGGATATTCTTGCGGTCACGCGTGGTGAAGAAGCCGCCGGCGGCGTTTTCCGGCCGCGGATTGCCCTCGATTTCGTGAAAAAGGGAGTTTTCGGTGAAAAGATCCGTCATTCGGCGCTTCGTGCTCGGCGTCTCGCATGCCCGCCTGCGCTGGCCGGCTCCGCTATGGTGATAGACGCCCATGCGCCAAAAGCCAAGGAATTCCCGGTGACTGACTGGGCTGCAACAGGGAAGGCCGGAAGCCGCTTGAAAGCGTGCTTCCGGCCTCTGTCGATCCGGGAGGAAGGGACGTTACACCCGGTCGGCCTCGTTGCGGTGCCTGTTGTGCAATCGGCGCCGCCAGTCCTTGATCCTGGAATGGACTTTAGCGCCGGCTGCCTGAACGCGCGCCGAAGTGCCGGTTCATCTGCCGTTCATCAAGGGTCCGGCCGCCGTGGCTTTTGCCGCCAGGTGAAATCTTGAAATGCTTTCCAGCGCTCCCCAAATGTCTCGTGCGGTCGCCAATGTCGGGGCCGCTGGCCCACCCGAAACGCCGCTCAAGGGTTTCGCACCGGCCATACGCAAACCATGTTGCTCAACAGGAGAACACCTCATGCGTCACGTTGATTTTTCCCCGCTCTATCGCTCGACCGTCGGCTTCGATCGTCTGTTCACGATGCTCGATTCGCTTGCGCAGCCGGATGGCGCGCAGACCTACCCGCCCTACAACATCGAGCGTACCGGTGAGGATTCCTACCGGATCTCGATGGCGGTTGCCGGCTTCTCTGACGAGGAAATCTCGATCGAAGCCCATCGCAACGTGCTGACCGTGAAGGGTGAGCGCAAGGACGAGGGCACCGGCGAAGGCTCTGAACTGCTCTATCGCGGCATTGCCTCGAGAGCCTTCGAACGCCGCTTCCAGCTTGCCGACCACGTCGAAGTTGTCGGTGCTTCGCTGAAGAACGGCCTGCTGTTCGTCGACCTCAAGCGCAACATCCCCGAGGAGCTGAAGCCGCGCAAGATCGCGATTACGGCATCTTCGGCCAAGGCCAAGCAGATCGAGGCCAAGACCGCTGCCTAAAGTACAAGTCTCCTCCCGAGACGGAAGCGGCGCCGAAAGGCGCCGCTTTTTTGTTGTCGGGGATTTCGGTATCAGGCGATCAGCTGGCCAAAACGGTCGACCTCATCGGCCGTCGTCGCGAAGCTGGTGACGAAGCGATACAGCAACTCGTCCTCGCTGATGTGGCCGTCAAAGCCGTGCGGCTTGTGCCAATCATAGAACGCCGCACCCGCTGCCTGCAGCTTTTCAGCTTCGGCTTTCTTGATTACTGCGAAAACCTCGTTTGCCTGCGGCAGCCATGCCAGCTTTGCCGTGGCCGAATCCTCGATCGCGGCGGCAAGGCGTGCGGCCATGGCGTTGGCGTGGCGGGCGGTGTCCAGCCACAATCCGTCTTTGAAATAGGCCTCGAACTGCGCCGCGACGAAGCGCGATTTCGAAAACAGCTGGGCGGCGCGCTTGCGCAGGAACGCCAATTCCCTGGCACGATCAAGATCGAACAGCACGATCGCTTCGGCGCACCAGCAGCCATTCTTGGTGCCGCCGAAGGACAGGATGTCGACGCCGCGTTTCCAGGTCATTTCGGCTGGCGACGTGTCGAGCGCGACCAGCGCATTGGCAAAGCGGGCGCCGTCCATGTGCAAGGGCACCGAATATCGTTTGGCGATCGCCGCGATCGTCTCGATCTCATCCAGGCCGTAGATGGTGCCGACCTCGGTCGACTGGGTGATCGAAACGGCCATCGGCCGTCCCCAATGGACGATTTCCGGTGTGAAACGGCCGATGGTCCTTTCCAGATTGTGCGGATCGATCTTGCCCAGCGCGCCATCGATCTCATGCAGGCGTGAGCCGCCGGAAAAATACACCGGCGCGCCGCATTCGTCCTCGATGACATGCGATTCGCGATGAGCAAAGGAAATGCCGCCCGGCTTGTTGTAAGCGGTCAGCGCCAGCGAGTTGGCGGCCGTGCCGGTGGCGACGAAGAACACCGCGACCTCGCGTTCGAAAATCTCGCTGAAGCGCTGGTAGACTGCCTGGTCGAGCGCTCCGTCGCCGTAGGCGGTGGAAAAGCCGCCGGCATTGGCCGACAGGCCGGCGGCAATGTTGGGGTGGGCGCCTGCCCAATTGTCGGAAGCGAAGAACATGCATCTGCCTATGTCTTGGGAGAACGGGGGGGTGGGGAAATCAGCCTGAAGTTGACCGGTTTCGCGAGCGGACCGCAAGGGGCCAGCCGCCGGAAAAACAGTAAAGCCAGCCAACCGGCAAGCGCAGACCGACGACTGAAGCTTACGTTTTTCCCCAACTTCACGACATTTTCTGTCGCGAATGCCCCAATTTTTTTGCAAATCGGTCTTGTGTGCGTCCGGGATTTCTGCCATAAAAATTTAGGACAGTAGTGCTGTCTTATTTTGTCGCACAAAACGAGCTGGATTGGCGTATCATTTGGGCCTCTCCGGCTGTTGCCGCGAGCGACAGGTGGACAGCCAGACTCTGGCCTGTACGATTACCAGATGCGATCCATGCGGAAAGCCGCCTGGTTCGACAGGATTTCGCAAGACGTGCCACAAGGATCAGGGTGAGCCAAGCGCTTGCCGAGGCAAACCAGCGCCTGAATGGCTGGGAAGGAGGACAGGAGATGACGGACATGACGCACTCTGCGACGAACGGCCAGGCCGCGCAGACGAAAGCGGCAACCGTCAAAACCACCTTGCGATCCAATATTGGCCGAAGCGCCAACGGATTTTCCGCCCAGGGCCTCTACGATCCGCGCAACGAGCATGACGCCTGCGGCGTCGGCTTCATCGTCAACATGAAGGGCGTGAAGTCGCATCAGATCGTCGAGGACGGGCTGGCTGTGCTCGAAAACCTGACGCATCGCGGCGCCGTCGGCGCCGATCCGCTGGTCGGCGATGGCGCCGGCGTACTGGTGCAGCTTCCCGACCAGTTCTTCCGTGAGGAGATGGCAGCCCAGGGCATCGAGCTGCCGCCGGCGGGCCAGTACGGCGTCGGACACTGGTTCATGCCGCAGGACGCGGCCCTTCGCGCCCATATCGAGGACATCATTGCCGAATCGGCGCAATCCGAGGGACTTCCGCTCATCGGTTTCCGTGACGTGCCCGTCGACAATTCGTCGCTGTCGAAGGCGCCCGACATCGTGGCATCCGAGCCGTTCCATCGGCAGATCTTCATCGGCCGCACGCCAGACATTACCGATGACGAGGAATACGAGGCCAGGCTCTATCTGCTGCGCAAGGTCATCTCGGGCCGCATCTATGCCGAGAACGACAACATGGACGTTGGCGCCTATTGCGTGTCGCTGTCGGCGCGCACCATCGTCTACAAGGGCATGTTCCTGGCTTATCAGGTCGGGGCCTACTACAAGGACCTCAAGGACCCGCGCTTCGAAACCGCGCTGATCCTCGTCCACCAGCGCTTCTCGACCAACACGTTCCCGTCATGGAAGCTGGCGCATCCCTACCGCATGGTCGCCCACAATGGCGAGATCAACACCGTGCGCGGCAACAACAACTGGATGGCTGCGCGCCAGGCGTCGGTCGATTCCGAACTGTTCGGCAACAACATCTCGAAGCTGTGGCCGATTTCCTATGACGGCCAATCCGACACCGCCTGCTTCGACAATGCGCTCGAGTTCCTGTTCCAGGGCGGCTACAGGCTCAGCCATGCCATGATGATGCTGATCCCGGAAGCCTGGGCCGGCAACAAGCTCATGGATGCCGATCGCAAGGCCTTCTACGAATACCATGCGGCATTGATGGAGCCGTGGGACGGACCGGCGGCGGTGGTCTTCACCGATGGCCGCCAGATCGGCGCCACGCTCGACCGCAATGGCTTGCGCCCGGCACGCTACATCGTCACCGACGATGACCGCGTCATCATGGCCTCGGAAGCCGGCGTGCTGCCGGTGCCGGAGGAGAAGATCGTCAAGAAGTGGCGGCTGCAGCCTGGCCGCATGCTGCTGATCGACCTGGAGAAGGGGCGCATCGTCTCCGACGAGGAGCTCAAGTCGGAGATCGCGACCAAGCATCCCTACAAGACCTGGCTCGCCAACACGCAGCTGATCCTCGAAGATCTGAAGCCGGTCGAACCGCGCGCGTTGCGCAAGGATGTCAGCCTGCTCGATCGTCAGCAGGCATTCGGCTACAGCCAGGAGGACACCAAGCTGTTGATGTCGCCTATGGCGACGACAGGCCAGGAAGCGGTGGGCTCGATGGGCACCGACACGCCGATCTCGGCGATGTCGGACAAGTCGAAGCTGCTCTACACCTATTTCAAGCAGAACTTCGCCCAGGTCACCAACCCGCCGATCGACCCGATCCGCGAGGAGCTGGTGATGAGCCTGGTGTCCTTCATCGGGCCGCGGCCCAACATCTTCGACCTTGTCGGCAATTCGCGCCGCAAGCGGCTCGAAGTGCGCCAGCCGATCCTGACCAATGGCGATCTCGAAAAGATCCGCTCCATCGGCCACACCGAGGACCGTTTCGACACCAAGACGATCGACATCACCTATGGCTCCGCCGAAGGCGCCGCGGGCATGCAGGGCGCCATCGATCGGTTGTGCGAGCGGGCGGAGGCGGCGGTTGCCGGCGGCTACAACATCATCATCCTGTCCGACCGCCAGGTCGGGCCCGACCGCATCGCCATCCCGGCGCTGCTGGCGACGGCGGCGGTCCATCATCACCTGATCCGCAAGGGGCTGCGCACCTCGGTCGGCCTCGTCGTCGAATCCGGCGAGCCGCGCGAAGTGCATCATTTCTGCTGCCTCGCCGGCTATGGCGCCGAGGCGATCAATCCCTACCTCGCCTTCGACACGCTGCTCGACATGCACAAGCGCGGCGAACTGCCGAAGGAAGTGGACGCCTACGAAGTCGTCTCGCGCTACATCAAGTCGATCGGCAAGGGCATCCTCAAGGTGATGTCCAAGATGGGCATCTCGACCTACCAGTCCTATTGCGGCGCGCAGATTTTCGACGCCATCGGCCTGAAGACCGATTTCGTGCAGCAATACTTCACCGGCACCGCGACGCTGATCGAAGGCGTCGGCCTGGACGAGATCGCGGCCGAGACGCTCAGCCGCCACAATGACGGTTTCGGCAACGACCCCGTGCTGCGCAACAGCCTCGAGGTCGGCGGCGAATACATGTTCCGCATGCGCGGCGAGGCGCATATCTGGTCACCCGATGCTGTCGCCACCTTGCAGCACGCCGTGCGCCAGGGATCGTGGGAAACCTTCAAGGACTATTCCGCCCAGATCGACAGCGAGACGGCCCGCGCCCAGACCATTCGCGGCCTGTTCAAGCTCAAGCTGGCCGGGGAAACCGGCCGCAAGAAGGTGGCGCTCGACGACGTCATGCCGGCGGCCGACATCGTCAAGCGGTTCTCGACCGGAGCGATGTCGTTCGGCTCGATCTCGCGCGAAGCGCACACGACGCTGGCGCGCGCGATGAACCAGATCGGCGGCAAGTCGAACACCGGCGAGGGCGGCGAAGAGGCCGACCGCTATCTGCCGCTGCCGGGCGGCGGCAAGAACCCGGAACGGTCGGCGATCAAGCAGATCGCCTCGGGACGTTTCGGCGTCACGGCCGAATACCTCGTCAACTCCGACATGATGCAGATCAAGGTGGCGCAGGGTGCCAAGCCCGGCGAGGGCGGTCAGCTGCCCGGCCACAAGGTCGACGCCACCATCGCCAAGGTCCGGCATTCGACGCCGGGCGTCGGCCTGATCTCGCCGCCGCCGCATCACGACATCTATTCGATCGAGGATCTGGCACAGCTGATCTACGACCTGAAGAACGTCAATCCGGCAGCCGACGTGTCGGTCAAGCTGGTGTCGGAAGTCGGCGTCGGCACGGTTGCGGCGGGCGTCGCCAAGGCACGCGCCGACCACATCACCATCTCTGGCTATGACGGCGGCACCGGTGCCTCGCCGCTGACGTCGCTCAAGCATGCCGGCAGCCCGTGGGAAATGGGCCTTGCCGAGACACACCAGACGCTGGTGCTGAACGGCTTGCGGTCGCGCGTTGCGCTGCAGGTCGATGGTGGCTTGCGCACAGGGCGCGACGTCATCATCGGCGCGCTGCTCGGCGCCGACGAGTTCGGCTTCTCGACCGCACCGCTGATCGCGGCCGGCTGCATCATGATGCGCAAATGCCATCTCAACACCTGTCCGGTCGGCGTCGCGACGCAGGATCCGGTGCTGCGCAAGCGCTTCAAGGGCACGCCCGAGCATGTCATCAACTTCTTCTTCTACGTCGCGGAAGAGGTGAGGGAGCTGCTCGCCGAGATGGGCTACACCCATCTCGGCGAGATCATCGGCGACACCGATCTTCTGGAAAAGCGCGACCTGATCGTGCACTGGAAGGCGCGCGGGCTCGATTTCTCGAAGATGTTCTTCAAGCCGGATGCGCCGCATGAAGCGGTGCACTGGACCGAGCGGCAGAAGCACCCGATCGACGACGTGCTCGACCGCAAGCTGATCGAACTGGCCAAGCCGGCGCTCGAGAGCAAGCTGCCGGTCAAGATCGAGGTCGATATCCGCAATGTCGACCGCTCCGCGGGCGCCATGCTGTCGGGCGAAGTGGCCAAGCGCTTCAAGCACAAGGGCCTGCGCGAGGATACGATCCAGGTGAAGCTGACCGGCACTGCCGGCCAGTCCTTTGGCGCCTTCCTGGCGCGCGGCATCTCGTTCGAGCTTGTCGGCGCCGGCAACGACTATGTCGGCAAGGGCCTGTCGGGCGGACGTATCGTCATTCGGCCGCCGGAAGAGGCCAAGATCGTCGCGGCTGAATCCATCATCGTCGGCAACACGGTGCTCTATGGCGCAACCGAGGGCGAAGCCTATTTCGCCGGCGTCGCCGGCGAGCGTTTCGCCGTGCGCAATTCGGGCGTCGCCGCCGTCGTCGAAGGCGTCGGCGATCATGGCTGCGAGTACATGACTGGCGGCATCGTCGTCGTCATCGGCAAGACCGGCCGCAACTTCGCCGCCGGCATGTCTGGCGGCGTCGCCTACGTGCTCGACGAGGCGGGCGATTTCGCCGAGCGCTGCAACATGGCGATGGTCGAGCTGGAGCCGGTTCCGGAAGAAGACGATCTGATGGAAAGGCTGCTGCACCATGGCGGCGACCTCGACCACAAGGGCCGCGTCGACGTCTCCGGCGACATGACCAGCCATGACGAGGAGCGGCTCTACCAGCTGATCTCGAACCATGTGCATTACACCGGGTCGGTGCGTGGCCGCGAGATTCTCGACGACTGGGCGACGTTCCGGCCGAAGTTCCGCAAGATCATGCCGGTCGAATACCGCCGCGCCCTGATCGAGATGGAACGCATGCGCATGGGCGTCGCGGCGGAATAGGCTTTGCAATGGCCGGGGAGCCAAGGCTTCCCGGCCCATCTTCACCGACAGTTTGACCTCCGGCGCAAGGTTGCCATGGCTGCCTCAAGGGGTTAACGGGTGCGGCGAAAACCGCACCATCTGGACAGCAGGAACTGGACTATGGGCAAGGTAACAGGCTTTCTCGAAATCGACCGGCAGGTGCACAAGTACCAGCCGGCCTCCGACCGCATCCGGCATTTCCGCGAGTTCACGCTGCCGATGTCTGACAAGGAGGTCGAGAAACAGGCCGCGCGCTGCATGGATTGCGGCATTCCGTTCTGCCACGGGCCGACCGGCTGCCCGATCCACAACCAGATTCCAGACTGGAACGACCTCGTCTACAATGGCGACTGGGACAATGCGATCCGCAACCTGCATTCGACCAACAATTTCCCGGAGTTCACCGGCCGCATCTGCCCGGCGCCTTGCGAGGAAGCCTGCACGCTGAACCTCGAGGACATTCCCGTCGCCATCAAGACGGTCGAGCAGGCGATTGCCGACAAGGCCTATGAAACCGGCCATATCAGGCCCTATCCGCCGGAGAAGAAGACCGGCAAGCGGGTCGCCGTCATCGGCTCCGGCCCGGCCGGCATGGCGGCTGCCCAGCAGCTTGGCCGCGCCGGTCACGACGTCCATGTCTACGAGCGCGAAAGCCGGCCCGGCGGGCTGATGCGCTACGGTATTCCCGACTTCAAGATCGAGAAGCACTATATCGACCGGCGCATCGAGCAGATGCAGGGCGAGGGCGTGACCTTCCATTGCGGCGTCAATGTCGGGGTCGACAAGCCGGTCGCCGAACTGCTCGCCGAACATGATGCCGTGCTCTATTGCGGCGGTTCCGAAACGCCGCGCGCGGCCGGTATTCCCGGCGACGATCTCGGCGGCGTGCATGACGCGATGCCCTATCTGGTGCAGCAGAACAGGCGGGTCGGCGGCGAACCGATCCAGTCGGTGGCGTGGCCGTCGCATCCCATCATCGCCGGCGGCCAGCATGTCGTCGTCGTCGGCGGCGGCGATACCGCGTCCGACTGCGTCGGCACGGCCTTCCGCCAGGGCGCGGTGCGCGTCACACAGCTCGACATCCGCCCACAGCCGCCGGAGAAGGAAGACAAGCTTTCGGTCTGGCCCTACTGGGCGACGAAGATGCGCACCTCGTCCTCGCAGGCCGAAGGCGCCGAGCGCGAATTCCAAGTGGCGACGCTCGAATTCATCGGCGAGGAAGGCCAGCTGACCGGCGTCAAGTGCTGCGAGGTCGACGACAAGCGCAAGCCGATCGCCGGTACCGAATTCGTCATTCGTGCCGATCTCGCTTTCATCGCCATCGGCTTTGCCGGGCCGGCCGCGGCCGGTGTGGCGAGGGAATTGGAGGGTGAGATGAAGATCGCCACCGACAGCCGCCGCTCGCGCAATGTCGAGGCCAATGACCGCGACTACAAGACCAGCGTCGACAGGCTCTATGCGGCCGGCGACGTGCGTCGTGGCCAGTCGCTGGTCGTCTGGGCGATCCGCGAGGGCCGCCAGGCTGCGCGCGCGATCGACGAGGCGTTGATGGGGTCGAGCGTTCTCCCGCGCTGAGCCCGGCCTCAGAGCCGCGCTGCGACACTAACGATTGATCGCGGTCGTGGTGTCGGTCGCGGCTGCGGCCTTCGGCGGCCAGGAGAAATCGTCGGCGCGGCCGGGCGATGCAATCGGTGCCTTGCCCTCGACCACCAGCTTTTCACCGGGCAGGTCCGGATTGGCCTTTGCCGGCGGTGCCGCGCCAAGCAGCTCCGAGCCGCCGTCGAGTGCCGGATCGCTGAGCAGCATCGGCGCGGTGCGGTCGATGACGATGGGGGGCGCGGCCGGCGCCGGCGTCTCGACAGGGGCGCCCGCCGGAGCGGACGGTGTAATCATGCTTCCCGGCGCGGTCAGGCCGAGGATCTTCAGCAGCGGTTTTTCGGTGTAGAAGGCGAGCTTGCGCTTGCCCGCCTTCGAGATATTGATGCCGTCATCGGCGCGCAGCCGCACCGGCTGGCCGTTGATGTCGGGGCCGCTGGTGACGAAGGCGCCGTTCTCGTCGACAAAGCCGTCCCAGATATCGACGAATTCGCCGCCATGGCTTTCTGCGGCCTGATGGTAGATGTCGTTGAAGGCAAGCATATCCGAGGTCATCTTCGGCACCCGGAACGCCGGCATGCCGACCCAAAGGAAGGGGACCTTGGCCGCGGCGATGGCTTTGCCCAGCGCGTCGGTTCTGCGTTCATATTCCTTGGTCCAGTTCTCGGAGCGTGGCTGTTCGCGCACGTCGCCCACCTTCATCGACTGGCGGTCGTTGGAGCCCAGCATGACGATCACGGCGGCGGGTTTTTCGGTCTCGATCAGCGATTTGATCTGTTCGGGCCAGTTGTAGAAATCATTGCGCACGAAGCCGGACGAGCCATTGCTGCGAACGACGATCCTGACGCCGGCATTCTCTGCGAAAGCGGTGTCGAGGCCTTCGGCGAGGCCGGCCGCCATGAAGTCGCCGACCACCAGGACGGTGCGCGCGTCCGGCGCCTTGTCGACCACCGGGATTTCCGGTTCCGCGGGCGGGCGCGGGGCGCGGGGTTTTTTCGCCTTGGGCCTCGGCCTCGGCTTCTGGATATCCAGGGGCGGCTCAATGCGCTCGCTGCGGCGCGGAAACAAAAGGTCGCGCAACGACCAGCCGCGGTTTTGCTGCTCCTGCGCCATGGCCGGCGCATGAAAGGCGCCAGCCACGCCGACGGCAAGCACGACCACGGCCAGGACGAGCACCGGCATGCGACGAACAAGCCCTGCGATGCGCGCAGCCGAAGCCAATCGTTTCCTCCGTCCCTTGGCGCGGCAAGGCCCGCGCCAACCAGATTGCTACAGTGTCTTTTGCGCGCCTGGAAGGCCGCGCGGCACCGCAGGCGGCTCTATTTCTGCCGGAGCCACTTCAGCACTTCCATGCTCGGATAGCCGTCCTGGGTCAAGCCGGCCTTGGCCTGGAAGGCCATGATGGCAGTCTTCGAGCCGTCGCCGATCTTGCCGTCGAACTTGCCGTCGTAAAGGCCATGCTGGGAAAGCCGCTTCTGCAGCTCCTGCCTTTCCTCGAAAGTAAGCTTGGTGAAAGGCCGCTTCCAGTCCTGCACCAGACCGCTCGAGCCGGCGATTTCGTCGGCAAGAAGGCCGACGGCCAGCGCATATTTGTCGGCGTTGTTGTAGGCCTTGATGACCGTGAAATTCTTGATCATCAGGAAGGCCGGCCCGCTGCGGCCGTCCGGCACCTTCAGCGTCGCCTTGTCGGAGCCGTTCTTGAACGGCTTGCCGTTGGCCCTGGCGACGCCGAGCGCCTGCCACTGCGACAGCGTCTTGGAACCGCCGGGAAGTTTTCCGGCTGGCAAGGCGACCTCATAGCCCCAGGTCTTGCCGGCCTGCCAGCCATTCTTCTTCAACAAATTGGCTGATGTCGCCAGCGCATCGGGGATCGAATTCCAGATGTCTCGCTTGCCATTGCCGTCCATGTCCACGGCATAGTGCAGATAGCTGGTCGGGATGAACTGGGTGTGGCCCATGGCGCCGGCCCAGGATCCGCTCAGATGGCTTTCGTCGATGTCGCCGGTCTGCAGGATCTTCAGCGCGGCGATCAGCTGTGTGCGGGCGAATTTCGCCCGCTTCGGATCGGCGTAGGCCAAGGTCGCCAGCGAGCGCACGACGTTGCGCATGATGTCGTCGCGCTTGAGGATCTCGCCATAATTCGATTCCATCGACCAGATGGCCAGCAGGATGTAACGGTCGACGCCGAACCTGGCCTCGATCCGATCCAGCCACGGCTTCCATTTCCTGGCCATCTGCTGGCCGACGGCGACGGACTGATCATGGACGCGGTTGTCGAAATAGTCCCAGGCAGGGGCCGTGAATTCAGGCTGCGTGCGCGCCTTTTCCAGCACCACGGGATCGATATCCCTGATGTTCCTGAAGGCCTGGTCGTAGAGGGCGCCGGAAACGCCGCTCTGCACGGCGGTGGCGCGGAAGCCGGCGACCCATTGCCGGAAACCGGCATCGGCGAAAGCGGGGCCAGGCATCAGCAGAGCGAGCGATAGGCTGGCTGCCGCCATGACGCTGGTAAAAATTTTTGCGGCATTGCGAACGGACATCTTTTCCTCCTTCTCTGTCTCAGGAAAGACCATTCATCGCCGAACCAGGTTAGGAATTAGTTTACCATAGGTGCCACCGGGAACGAAAAGACGCTTCGAAGCTTTACCGGTGGACGTTCCCCTCAGTTTCCCAGTAATCCCCGATTCCGGCGTGAAAATGTCTTGAAACGGGGATTGCGGAGCTGGCCCTCAAACGGATAATTGAAAGCATGAAGAGAGTTCGCAAGGCAGTCTTCCCGGTCGCCGGCCTCGGCACACGGTTTCTTCCGGCCACCAAGGCTGTCCCCAAGGAAATGCTGACCGTCGTCGACCGGCCGGTGATCCAGTATGTGGTGGATGAGGCGCGCGAGGCCGGCATCGAGCATTTCATCTTCGTCACCGGTCGCAACAAGGCTGTCATCGAGGACCATTTCGACATCCAGTTCGAACTCTATGACACGCTGGCCCAGCGCGGCAAGGACGACCAGCTCGCCCGCCTGCAGCGGCTGCAGCCGGCGCCGGGGCAGACCAGTTTCACACGCCAGCAGGTGCCGATGGGACTTGGCCACGCCGTCTGGTGCGCCCGCGAGCTCGTCGGCGACGAGCCCTTCGCGCTTTTGTTGCCCGACATGATCATGCAGTCGGAGAAGAGCTGCACGAAGGCAATGGTCGAGCTCTACGAGGAGACGGGCAACAACATCATCGCGGTGCAGGAATGCGATCCCGCCGAAACCCACAAATACGGCATCGTCGGCCGCGGCGAGGACACGCATCACGGCTTCCGTATCACCGAGATGGTGGAAAAGCCGAAGGCCGGCACCGCGCCGTCCAACCTCTACATCAACGGCCGCTACATCCTGCAGCCGGAGATCTTCAAGATCCTAGAAGGTCAGGAAAAAGGCGCCGGCAACGAGATCCAGCTCACCGACGCCATGCTGAAGCTGGAAAAGCAGCAGCCTTTCTACGGCTACCACTATCGAGGCCGCACGTTCGACTGCGGATCGCCGGAGGGTTTTGTCGAGGCCAATGTCGCCTTCGCGCTGTGGCGCAGCGACATGAACGAGAACATGGCGGGCGTCATCCGCACGCTTCTCGACGAGCTGAAGCCGTCAGAGCGCCGTGGCGCTGCGTTTTAAAACATCCTAGCGAGCGGCCGGATGTCGTTGGTGCGGCCGTTCAGCGCTGCACCTTGACGCCGAGGAAGATGCTGTTGGCGGTGTAGTCTCGGCCCGGCAGGTTGCTGGTCAGTTTCTCGGTCCTCACTCTTGTGGTCAGGCCGGCGTAGCGGTTCAGCCACCAGGTCAGGCCGGCCTCGGCGCTCAACACCCTGTCATGGCCGTCGATGCCGATGTAATCACGCCAGTCGAGACCCAGAGCCGCGTTGGCGGTGAGGTTGGCGCGAATCTGGCGTTCGCCGGTCAGGCGACCGGAATAGAGGATGTCGCCGCTCTCGCCCGATGTGGTCGTGGGCTCGACGGTGGTCCGCCCGGTCAGGCCGATTATGGTGCCGCGCTCGGGTGACCATTTGAGGTCGGCGTTGACGGTGGCACCCGAGATCGCATCAAGGTTTTTGTCGTCGATCGCTTCCCTGAGCCAGCCGGCCGAGAATTCGCCCGACAGCTTCTCACCCATGTCGAGTGCAAGGCCGGCGCGGGCGCCGAGCCGCGTCGACGAGCGCTCGAAGCCTTCATTGTCGATGCGTTGATCATAGGTCCGGCGGCCGACCTCGATTTCGGTGAAGGGGGTCAGGGCAGGGGAGATCTCGTAGCCGGTGCGCAACGTCGCCGTGTAGAGCGTCGAGTCCTGATCCTTCTGCGACAGCGAGGTGCCGTCCGAGAGCTTGGCGTCGCCGTAGAAGTCGTGCGAGACCGCGCCGGTCAACGTGTACTGCATCTTGCCGAGATGCTTTTCGACGGCCAGGCTGCCATCAATGGTCTGCCGCAGCGGCTGCTTGCTGACGCCTGCAATGGCATCAGGCGATGATGCCGATTCCGGCACGGCCTCGTAGCCGAGCTTGGCGATGGCGCGCAATTCATTGTCGAGATCGACATTGAGCTGGCCTTCGATGCGGCCTTGCTCGTCGTGAACCGGGTAACCCGAGACGGTCTCGCGAAAAAGGCCATAGCCGTCGATCGTAGCGGAGTTCTCGCGCCAGTCGGAGGCGGCGGAAAAGCGCAGCGCCGTCTCGGACAGCAGCGCCGACTTGCCTGCACTGCTCGAATCGCCGTTCGAGGTGGCGGTCAGGCCCTGTTCGATCGTCGGCCGGATGACGAAGGAGCCCCATTTGATGCCGGTGGCGGCAAACGGATCATCCTCCAGCTTCTTCTTCTGGCCTTCGATGGCGTCCGTACGCTCCGCTCCTGGGTCGAGCTTCTGCCTGTCGGCGCTGTCGATGGTGAGTGCGCGGCGGTTGGCCGTGTCCGCATCGGTCTCTGCAGCATCGGTGGCGTCCGTCGTGGAGGCGGTCGTGGAAGCGGTGATGTCGGAGGTGTCGGCCGTCGATTTCTTCTTCTTTTTCGACTTGTCGGCAGCCCTGTCCTTGGCCTGGTCAGCCGCATTCTGCCTGGCGCTCGATGAGCGGCGGCGAGGCTTGGGCGGCGCCGCAGTGTCGGCGGACGTGTCGTCAGTGGCTGCCGGCGGGTCAAAGAGGCTGCCGGTCGCGGTGGCGTCGCCAGTGTCAGCGTCGTCAGGCACGGCACCGGCGCTGGCCGGCAGATAGGTGCGGGCCGGCGCGTTGTCCTGCGCGGCGTTGGCCGGCTGTTGACCCTGCGCTGCCAAGGCCAGCTGTCTCGCCTTGCGCTGCTGGTCGGACAGGATCGCCGATTCCGAAACTTCGCCGCGCAGTTCGGTTTCCTGGGCATGGAGCGCCGTTGGGCGCAGCAAGGCAAACATGCTGGTTGCCAGCAGCAAGGCGCAGACCGCCTTGCCCCCACGTCCCATCGAATTTTCTGGCTGGACCCCGGACATCGCCACCACTGCTTGCGCGGCGCACGCGCGCCATACTTACCGAACCGTAAATGGGGATGGTTAACGGAGGGTTGAGGCAGCGGCCCGTCAGCTCCCTGAAGCGCTGATTTCCAAAGGGATTCATACCGCGTGCGTTTTCTCGCCTGCCGTCGTCTGAACCACCGCACACGTTCGGGCGATATGCCTGGGGCCATTTCCGTTGGACAGCGCGCCGGCAAAGCGCTAATCGCATCAGCCATGCATGCGGGATCCCTGGATAAGAAGCCTTTGGACAGGCAAGCCTCGATCGCTTCGGCGCTGAGGACGGTGGCGACAGAACAGGCTGGGGTTGCAGCCCTCGCCGAGGCGCTGGAGAATGGGCTGGCCGCGCCTTTCGCCCAGGCGGTCGAGATGATCTCGGGGATTGAAGGCCGGCTCATCCTCACCGGCGTCGGCAAAAGCGGCCATATCGGTTCGAAGATCGCCGCGACGCTGGCCTCGACCGGCACGCCGGCTTTCTTTGTCCATCCCGCCGAAGCCAACCACGGCGATCTCGGCATGATCGCCAGGGACGACGCCATCATCGCCATGTCGTGGTCGGGCGAAAGCAAGGAACTGATGGGCATCGTCGCCTATTCCAGGCGCTTTTCCATTCCGCTGATCGCCATCACCGCCGGAGAGACATCGGCGCTGGCGCGGGCGGCGGACGTGGTGCTGCTTTTGCCGCGCGCTCCGGAGGCCTGTCCGCACGGCCTGGCGCCAACGACATCGACGCTGCTGCAACTGGTGATGGGCGACGCGCTGGCGATCGCGCTGCTCGAAGCACGCGGCTTCACGCCGGACCATTTCCGCACCTTTCACCCGGGCGGCCAGCTCGGCGCCAACCTGACGCAGATCCGCGAGATCATGCATGTCGGCGACAGGCTGCCGCTGGTGGTTGCGGGCACCGGCATGCAGGACGCGATCCTGGAACTGTCGCGCAAAGGGTTTGGCTGCGTCGCGATCACCGATGTCGACGGTGCGCTGGTCGGCATCATCACCGATGGCGACATCCGCCGTCACATCGGCAGCAATCTGCTGGCGATGACGGTGGATCAGGTGATGACAAGAGGTCCGAAGACCGCGACGCCGGACACGCTGGTGGCAACGGCGCTGCAGACGATCAACAATTCAGCCATCACCAGCCTGATGGTGGTGGAGGGCCGGAAACCAGTCGGCCTCATCCACCTGCACGATCTGCTGCGTATCGGCGCGGCCTAAGGCGCGTCGATGTTCAGGTGATGCCGGCCTGCAAACGACGGTTTCCTGCGCTTCCGGTGCTCACGTACGAAAAGTACGCTCCGCTCCGGTTCTCGGAACCCACCGTTTTCGACTCGGCCTGACCTGAATCTCAACACACCTTGTCCAAGCGGCGGGTTTCCAGAGTTCAGACCGCCTCGACGGTCAGTTCCAGATCCGTATCGGCCGCACCCGTCACGCGCACTTGCGTGCCGGCCGGCAGGTCAGGGCCGGAGACACGCCACAGTGTGTCGCCCAGCTTGATGCGGCCGCGCCCGTCACGGATCGGTTCGGCAAGTGTCGCCATCCTGCCGACCATCTGCGCGCCGCGCCGGTTGAGCAGCGGCTGATCGGTCGGGTCGTTGCGGCTGCCGACCAGCTTCTTGCCGACATAGGCCGAGACCAGCGACAGCGCCAGGAAGGCGAGGACCTGGACCTGCCATGTCCAGAAGCCGGTGTCCCAGATCAGCAGCGACACAGCGCCGATGATCAGCGCGGCGATGCCGATCCACAGCATGAAGATACCCGGCGCGATGATTTCCATCACCAGCAGGACGAAACCGAGAACCATCCAGTTCCACGGGCCGAGTTCGGAAACGATGCGGTCGATCATTGGTTTCGACCTCAGTTGTCGGTTGGGCGAACGACCGGCGGGCGCGCGGCCTGCCTCTGCGAGCCGGTCGTGCCTTCGCTGCGGAAGACTTCCTTGGCGATCTCGCCAATGCCGCCGAGCGAACCGATCAGCGACGATGCCTCGAAGGGCATCAGCACGATCTTGCTGTTGGTCGCGGTGCCGATCTTGCCCAACGCTTCGGTGTATTTCTGGGCGACGAAGTAGTTCAGCGCCTGCACATCGCCTTTGGAGATCGCTTCCGACACCACCTGGGTGGCGCGGGCCTCCGCCTCGGCCGAACGCTCGCGCGCCTCGGCATCGCGGAAGGCGGCTTCCTTGCGGCCTTCGGCCTCGAGGATCTGCGACTGCTTGAGGCCTTCGGCGGCAAGGATCTGGGCGCGCTTGTTGCGTTCCGCGGTCATCTGCCGGCCCATCGATTCGATAAGGTTGGCCGGCGGGTTGATGTCCTTGATTTCGACGCGGGTGATCTTGATGCCCCACGGGTGGGCCGCTTCATCGACGACGCGCAGCAGGCGCTCGTTGATGGCGTCGCGGTTCGACAGGAGTTCATCGAGATCCATCGAACCCATGACGGTACGGATGTTGGTCATCGTCAAATTGAGGATGGCGTTCTGCAGGCCGGAAACCTGGTAGGCGGCCTGAGCGGCGTTGAGGATCTGGAAAAAGGCGATGCCGTCGACACCGACAATGGCGTTGTCGCGGGTGATGATTTCCTGGCTTGGAACGTCGAGCACCTGCTCCATCATGTTCATCTTGGCACCGATGCGGTCGATGAACGGGTAAATGAAATTGAGACCCGGGCTCAGTGTCTTGGTGTAACGGCCAAAGCGCTCCACCGTATAGTTGTAGCCTTGCGGGATTGTCCTAATGCCTTTGATCAGCAGCACCAATACCAGAAGGGCAAGTGCACCAACCGCAATATCGAAACCACTGAAATCCATTTGGCTCTCCCTCAGACGAAGGCCGCACAAGCCATTCTCGCGCGGCCGACTTCACCAAAGACTTAAGTGTGTTTCAGATGCGTTACAATCAGGTGATGACGGATTGTTTGCGGTGCGATCAGCGGTTGAAGGCAAACAGTCTTGCATCCGTGTCCTCCACCCCGTTGATCGAAGCCGGGACAATCTCGGAAGCGATCTGCGAGAAGGTGATGCCGTTGCCGCCGTAGCCCATCACCGCATGGATGCGCGGGTGGCGGGGAATGGCGCCGATATAGGGCAGGCCGGTGGTTGTGGTGCCGAACGAACCGGTCCAGGCAAAATCGGGCCTGGTGTCGAGATGCGGAAATACCAGGCCGAGCTTCTCGGCGATGCGTGTGCTCTTGTCGGCGATCAGCTCGTCGCGCCGCGCTTCGTCGACAAAATCCTCGTCCTCGCCGCCGCAAATGACCCGGCCGTCGATCGTCGTGCGCATATACAGATACGGCTCCGACGCTTCCCAGATGAACGCTGCGTCCGGCCAGAGCTTTCGCGGTTGCGGGCATGTTGCGATCGCCCATGTCGAGATGATCCGGTGGGCCGCGGCCGGCACGATCTCCACAAGTTCGTAGCCGGTGGCCAGAACAACATGTCGCGCGGTTATGGTCGGGCCATCCCTGGTCGCGACGACAACAGCTTCGGCGCTATCCTCAATCACTGTCGCTTCGACGGGGGCGTAGAAGCGAGCCTTGCGCTGAAGGGATTTCAGCAGCAGCCCAGCCGTCAGCTTACGCGGGTCGAGCGCGATGTTGCCGTGGCTGAGAATGGCGCCTTCGCGGTCGATGCCGAATGTCTCCGCCAGCGGCGCCGGCGTCAGATAGGTCGCGGCGATGCCGGCTAGCCGCCGTGCCTTGGCCTCGTCGCGCAGTTCCGACGGACCAAGTATCGTGCCAGACAGATAGAGCGACGGCGCCCGGCTCAGGCCACAGTTGATGCCGAGTTCGGCGATGCGTCCGGCGAGATTGGAGACGGCGAGCCGCGAGCGCCGCCAGGCCTGCTGCGCCGAGGCTCTGCCGATCATCTTCGAAAGCGTGGAGAGAGGCTGGTCTATTTCGAATGCCACCAGTGCGGTGGTTGCGGCCGTCGAGCCCTTCAGCGGACCGCGCCGGTCGATACAGATCACCCGATGGCCATCGGCCGTCAGCGCCTCGGCCATCATGGCGCCGCTGATGCCCATGCCGACGACCAGCACATCTGCCTTGACGTCCCGGATCAGGCCGTCCGTCGGCACCGCAGGCGCGCGATAGGCTGACCAGACGGGCTGGCCAGTTCTGAGGTCGAGTTTGCGGGACATCGCATTCTCCGGCGGCGCGCCTTAACGCCCCGGAGCTTGTGTTGTTCCGGAGTTAGAGCGGCGAGCCGCTCTAACTCCGGTTGACGAAATTCCCAAGGGAAAGCGCTATTCGCTTTTCCCGGGAAAACCGTTTCACACTTTTCCTGGAATTTCTCCTAGACCCAGCCAGACAGTTCGCGCCGCACCATCGCCTCGATCACCGCCATCCCCTCCGCGCTGTCGTTGAGGCAAGGGATATGGGCGAAATTCTTGCCGCCGGCATGGTGGAAGGTTTCGGCCGCCTCGCGGCCGATCTCATCCAGCGTCTCGATGCAGTCGACGGAAAAGCCGGGATTGACGACGGCGATCGACTTGACGCCGTCCTGTGCGAGTTTCTCCACCGTCTTGTCGGTATAGGGTTGCAGCCATTCCTGCGCGCCGAAGCGCGACTGGAAGGTGATGATCAGTTTCCTGTCATCCCAGCCGAGCCGTTCGCGCAACAGCCGCGTCGTCTTCTGGCAGTGGCAATGATAGGGATCGCCCTTCTCAAAATAGGGTTTTGGAATGCCGTGATAGGAGGTGATGACCACCTCCGGCTCGAAATCCAGCGTCGCCAGATGCCGTTCGATCGAACGCGCCAGCGCCTCGATATAGACCGGCTCGTCATAGTAGGGCGGCACGCTGCGGACGGCCGGCGCGCGGCGCATCTTCATCAGCGCGCGAAACAGCTGGTCGTTGGCTGTTGCCGTGGTCGTCGCCGAATATTGCGGATAGAGCGGAAACGAAAGAATGCGGTCGCAGCCCTGGTCGGCCAGACGCTGGGCAATGCTGGCGGTCGAAGGGTTGCCGTAGCGCATCGCCCAGTCGACGACGACATCAGGCAGGTCGCGCAGCGCTTCGGCCAGCTTTTCGGCCTGGGCACGGGTGTAGGTGCGCAGCGGCGACTCGTTCTTTTCCCGGTTCCAGATCCGGGCGTAATTGGCGCCCGACTTCTTGGGGCGCGTGGTGAGCACAAGTCCATAGAGGATCGGATACCAGATCGCCCTGTTGAGCTCGATGACGCGCGGATCGGACAGGAATTCACGCAGATACCGCCACATCGGCTTGAAATCGGTGCCATCGGGCGTGCCCAGATTGACCAGCATGACGCCGATCTTGCCCGCCTTGACCGGCGGATGCCCAGCGGGCAACGGGCCGAGCGCTTTTGCGACCTTGGGATCGGCAGGGGTGGGAAGCGTCATAAGGGTTCTCCGGGAGACGCGAACCTAACCATCTTGCGCGCGCATTCAATGCAGCGTCTGGCCGCACCTTAAAGCGGATTGTCCGAATGGATTCAGACGACCCGCTTTAAGTCTTTGTTTTATGCATGTCGTTCTCCCAAAACCGAGGTCACTTTTGGGCGACATGCATTAGCCCGAAAACAGGACGCCCGTCCGGTTTTCGGACGGGCGGTGTCATTCAGGCATATAAGCGAGCTATTTCGGCGGGATGGTCAGCGTTGCGCCGACAGGAAGCCGGCGGGGTTCGTAGCCCTTGTTGGCGCCCGAAATGACCTTCCACCTGGCGCCGTCGCCATAGGCTTTCTTGGCCAGATCCCAATAGGTGTCGCCGGCAACGATGACATGGCTGGCTTCCGCTGGCGCGGCCTCAGCAGGCTTTGCCGGCTCGGCCGGTGCCGGCGCGGCTGGTGGCGCTGGCGGGGGAGGTGCTCCTTCCGTCGATATGGCCGGTGGTGTGTTGGCGATATCGCCCGAGTTGGCCGGCAATTCAGGCATTGCCGGTGCCGCTTCGGCAGGCTTAGCGGCTTCAGCCGGTGCGGGCGCCGGGGTGGCCGGTGCCGCTTCGGCTGGCTTGGCCGGATCGGTTGCCGGGGCCGCAGGCGCCGCGGCGACGGTCGCGGCTATTTCGGTGATGCGGCCGTCGAGCTTCGGCGTGTAGGGCCGGTGGGCGCCGAGATAGTCGGCAACCACCTGTTCGAGGCCGGGGCCGTAGTCGTAGGCATTCCTGGCCTTGTCGGCAAAGACCTTGTAGCCGTCGCCGCCCTGGCGAACATAGTTGTTGGTGGCGACCAGATAGTCCTTGTCCGGCTTGATCGGCGTCCAGGCACCGCCTTCCATGACCTCCACCGATTTGACCCGGCCGGCATTGGGCGCAACGGATTTGTCGAAGGAATATTTCAGGCCGGCGACCTGGGGGAAGCGCCCGGCGCCGTCCTCGACCTGACTGAGACCGCCCTCGAGGCCGGCCACCAGATCCTTGCCCGAAATCTGGAAGGTCGCCAGCGTGTTCTGGAAGGGCAGCACGGTCAGCACCTCGCCCATGGTGACGGTGCCCTTGTCGATCGAGGCGCGCAGGCCGCCGCCATTGGAGATGACGATCTCGACGCCCTGTCCCTTGACGCGGTCGAGGATGGCGTCGGAGACGAGATTGCCCATCGCGCATTCGCGGGTGCGGCAGCTCTCGCGACTGCCGTCGATGACGTCGGTGGTTTCGGCCACTTCCTTGTTCTTCAACGCCTCGATCGGCGCCCCAAGCTCCTTGATGCGGGCGAGCACGGCCGGGTCGGGGGTGATCGACTTGTCGAGATAGATCGGGTCGCCGCTGGCCGATTTGACGACGCCATTGTCGTCGAACACCACCTTGAACTCGCCGAGATATTTCGAATAGGAGGCCGCCTGCACCACCGGCACCTTGTAGCCGTCCGGATTGTCGACCATCGTCGGGTAGGGGCCTTCCGCCTTCGGGTCGGTGTTCGACAGCAGGGAATGGCTGTGGCCGCCGACGACGACATCGATGCCCGGGATCTTGGCGATGACGTCACGTTCGCGCCTGTAGCCGATATGGGTCACGGCGATGATCTTGTTGACGCCTTCGCCCTTGAGCTTCTCGACTTCGGCAGTGATCGACTTGACGTCGTCCTCGATGGCGACGTTGGGACCCGGCGAAGCGAGATCCGGCGTGTCGTTGGTGATCGCGCCGATGATGCCGATCTTCTGGCCGCCGACCTCGACGACAACAGATGGCTTGACGCGGTCGCCGAGCTTGGATTGCGCGTTGGCCTTCACATTGGCGCCGAGCACGGGGAACTTGATCATGTCGAGGAACGGCGCCAAGGCGGCCTCGCCGTCGTCGAATTCATGGTTGCCGAGGGCCATGGCATCGAACTTCATGTCGTTGAGGAATTCGCCTTCGACCTTGCCCTTATAGGTCGTGTAGAACAGCGAGCCCTGGAAATTGTCGCCGGCGCTGAGCAGCAGCACGTTCTGGCCTTCCAGCTTCTTGCGTTCCTGGGCAATCGCGGTGATCAGCCGGCCCGCGCCGCCGATGCACTCGCCCTTGGTCTCCTCGTCCGCCGAGCAGGTCGATTCATATTTGTTGTTGCCTTCGATGCGGCTGTGCCAGTCGTTGATATGCAGGATGTTCAGCGTGTAGTCGGCAAAGGACGCGCCGGCCGACAGACCGAGGGCTGAGGCTGACAGGGCTGCAATGGCGGCAAGCTTCTTCATCTTCGTCTCCCGGAAAGCTGATCAGAGGCCATTAGCGCTCTTGCTTGACTGGAACATAACAGCCGGCGCTTGGCCATGTTCCCATCGCGTTCCGGATGACGCAAGCGGAATCCGGGACCCTTTGCCGGCACAAAAAAGACGGCGGCCAACCAGCCGCCGTCCTTGGAATACGAATGGTCGTGGGTTCAGACGCGCCTTGTCAGCACGAAATTCTGCCCGCTGGAGCTCGTGCAGTTGAGCTGGCTTGTCGACACCATCAGGCAGTTGAAGCTGACCGCGGTCTGGCGGATCAGCGAGGTGCCGTTGATCTGCACCGATGTGGCGCCGGTCATCGTGTAGCTGCCGTCGGCAAGCTTCTGGCCGGTGTCGGTGGCTACCGTCGTGAAGGTGCCGCCGGTGAAGGTCGACAGGCCGGTACCCTTGGCGTCGATCCACGAGCCCTCGACGCCTTTCGGCGCCGCTGCCATCGGCGGTTGATCGGGGCCGCTGGTCGCACAGGCGGCGAGCATCGCCGCAATGGCACCCGCCACGCTCATCGAAAGAATTTTGCGCGCAATGATCATGTGAAAATCCTCTCCTCTCGCATCGGCCCAAAAATCGGAAATCGATTTTCGACAAGCACGAGGCGTGCATCCAAGTTTCCAGAGCGACGTGCGTCCAGATGAATACGTATCGCTATGGTCCGCATCCCTTCAATCGCCCGATTTCCGGGCGATTGCAAGGCAGTGAGGCAGGTGGGCGGTGCTGCTATCGCACAAGGATGTTGCGGAACTGCCACGGGTCGTTCCGGTCGAGGTCTTCCGGGAACAGGCCGGGACGGTTATCGAGCGGCGTCCAGTCGGTGTAGTAGCCCTTGACCGGTCCGAGATACTGGGACTGCACTTCCAGGCACCGCCTGTAGTCCATCTCGTCGGCTTCGACGATGCCGGCCTCGGGATTCTCCAGCGCCCAGACCATGCCCGAGAGCACCGCCGAGGTGACCTGCATGCCGGTGGCGTTCTGGTAGGGGGCCAGCTTGCGCGCCTCGGCGAGCGACAGCTGCGAGCCGTACCAGTAGGCATTCTTGTCGTGGCCGTAGAGCAGCACGCCGAGTTCGTCGACGCCGTCGATCAACTCGTTCTCGTCGAGCACATGATGCACCGGCTGAGGCTTGCCGGCGGCGCCGAACATCTCGTCAAGCGACAGCATCGCGTCGTTGCAGGGATGATAGGCATAGTGGCAGGTCGGGCGGTAATGCACCTTGCCCTTCTTCGAACGCACGGTGAAGAAATCGGCGATAGAGATCGCCTCGTTATGCGTCACCAGCAGGCCGTATTGCGCGCCGGGCGTCGGGCACCACGAGCGCACGCGCGTGTTGGCGCCCGGCTGCTCCAGGTAGATGGCTGCCTTCGAGCCGTGCTTGTGCTTCTTGGCGTTCTTCGGCATCCATGTCTCGTGTGTGCCCCAGCCAAGTTCCGCGGGCTGCAGGCCCTCGGAGATGAAGCCTTCGACCGACCATGTGTTCCAGAACACATCCATCGGTTTCGGCTTCTTGGTGCGCTGGGTGTCGCGTTCGGCGATGTGGATGCCCTTGACGCCGGCCTTCTTCATCAGCTTGGCCCACCCCTCGCGGTCGTCCTGCGCGGGCTCCGAGAACTCCAGGCCAAGATCGGTGGCGAGATTGACCAACGCCTGCTTGACGAACCACGAGACCATGCCTGGATTGGCGCCGCAGGTGGAGACCGCCGTGGCGCCGCCGGGCTTGTCGTGCTTTTCCTTGAGCAGCGACTCGCGCAGCGCGTAATTGGTGCGGCTGGCGTTATCGGCCTTGGCGTCGAAATAGAAGCCGAGCCACGGTTCGACGACGGTGTCGATGTAGAGCACGCCGAGCTTGCGGCAGAGCCGCATCAGGTCCACCGAGCCGGTATCGACCGACAGGTTGATGCAAAAGCCCTGGCCGCCGCCATTGGTCAGAAGCGGGGTCAGGAGCTTCTTGTAGTTCTTCTCGGTCACCGCTTCCTGGACGAAGGTGATGCCGCGCTCGTCGAGCAGCTTGCGGTCGGTGTCGCGCGGATCGATAACCGTCATGCGCGACTTGTCGAACTTGAAATGGCGTTCGATCAGCGGCAGCGTTCCCCGGCCGATCGAGCCGAAGCCGATCATCACGACAGGGCCGCTGATCTCACCGTAAACGGGCCAGTTTTCATTCGCCATTTTATCGAGCACTCCTTCAAAGCCCAGGAAACTGGGAAAACGCACACACAAAACCGGGCATCTTTGCCCGGCGGCCATGCGCTACATCACAGATCATTGTCACAAACCAGCGAAAAGCGCCAACCAGCGATCAGTCGTCATTGGCCATGTGGTTAAGGACCGTCATCAGCCGATCACGGTCCGATGTCAGGCCCTTGTAGTCGAGCTGGGCGAGATCGAGTGCTTCGAGCTGGGCGGCGAAAGACACCGCGAGCTTCGCCCGATCAGGGTGCCTGGCCAGCACGGCGAGCGGATCGAGATGGATGCGGATGGTGAACAGGATATCGCGTGAAACAGGCAGTTTGCGTAGGGTTTGCCGCTCGACGCGAATGAAGGCATGGGCGTCGATGTCGCCATCGGGAAAGCGCGACGGCCGGTTGGTGGCGCGGTCGATGCGCTGCAGGTCGGAGAGCGGATGGTAGAGCGCGTTGTCGGACTGGATCGACCAGTTGTAGCGCTCGACGGCCTGCCCCTGGAGGCCATCGAACATCCGGTTGATGAGTCCCGCCGGACGCGTGCCCGGGCCGAAACCCGGCACCGGCGCGTGGATGTCCTGCAGCGGCTTGCCGAACTTTTCCAGGAGCGACCAGGAGGAGGGAAAGCAGAGCGAGCCGGCGACCAGCCGCCAGCCGCTGTCACTGCTGCGCATCAGGATCAGGTCTTCCTGGACGAGCAGTGAGGCTTTGGCCAGCGGCGCATCGGCGAGGGAAGCAGGCAGACGGTTCGCCGCGCCCGCCACCTCGACGCCTGATCCGCCGAGCCGATGGGTTTCGGGGAACCTCTCCAGGAGATGCGCAGCGAGCAAGTCGAGCACTTCCTGCTGGGCGTCGCGCGTGCCGTCCTCCTCGACGAAAACGCGCTCTGGGATTTCGGCATAGAGCCGGTGCTTTTCGGCGAGATACGGCAGCAGATGGCCGTCGACCTCGATCCAGGCCGCCGGGTCGAGCGGCTTCAGCCCGATGCTGAACAGTTTCGACGAGCCGTCATAGGGCGTGTGGGTGGGCAGCGTATGTTTTGGGGGTGTGTGAGTGGGCACGGACGTCATGTCTCAGGTCAGTCTTGCGGGGATCAGTCCGCGCAGCGAATTGCCGACGAACAGGGACTTGGCGGATTTCAGATCGTCCAAGCTGTAGATCGCTTCGCGGGCGCGGCCTTCATCCAGAAGCTGCGCGCGCAATACGCCAGGCAGCAGGCCGCAATCGAGCCGGGGCGTCGCCAGCACGCCGTCGCCGAGATCGGCAAAGACATTGGTGATCGTGCCTTCACAGATCTCGCCACGCTCGTTGGCCATAAGCACCTCGTCGGCCTGCGTGATGAGGTGTTCGGCACGGGCACGCGTGTAAAGCTGTCGCCGGCTGGTCTTGTGGCGCAGCAGCGTGTCGTTCGAATCGAGCCTCGTCCGCGCCAGCCGCAGCATCCAGACCTTGTCGGCGGCGAGCGGTTCATAAGGCTGCGCAGAGGCCGTCACCTCGCCATCGTGCGACAGGACGAGGCGCGTGCGCGTGGCAACGCCGGAACCGCCGACCGCGCTGCTCAGCGCCTCGCCGACCGTGCCTGGATCACAGCGGAAGCCGAGTTCCGCCGCCGAGCCATAGAGGCGCGCAAGATGACGATCGAAGCGCAGGAAGCCCGAGCCGGGTTCCCAGCGCATGGTCTCGATCAACTGAAAGTCGGCGGTGTTCCCGTCGCGAAGCGCGCTTTCAGCAGACACTCCTGATACTCCTCCTGCGCCGTCGAATCGAAGACGACGCCGCCTCCGACATTGTAGACGGCCTCGCCGCCCGAAAAGAGCGAGATGGTGCGGATCGCCACGGAAAAGCGCATCGGGCCGCCGGGCGCGATCCAGCCTATGGCGCCGCAATAGGCATCGCGGGGCGTGCCTTCCAGGTCGCGCAGGATCTCCATGGCACGGATCTTAGGCGCGCCGGTGATCGAACCGCAAGGAAACAGCGCCGCAAAGATCTGGCGGATAGAGAGACCCGGCAGCAATTTGGCCCTGACGTCGCTCACCATCTGATGCACGGTCGGGTAAGTCTCGATGCGGAACAGCGCCGGCACGTCCAGCGTGCCCACCTCGCTGATCAGCGAGATATCGTTGCGCAGGAGATCGACGATCATCCGGTTTTCGGCCTGGTTTTTCTCGTCATTGCGCAGGAAGATCTTCTGCCGTTCGTCTTCGGCTTTGGTGGCGCCGCGCGGCGCCGTTCCCTTCATCGGATGCGTCTCGATCATGCCCTCGGCGTCGATCTCGAAGAACAGTTCAGGCGAGCGCGACAGCACGATGGGTTCACCGAGCGCGATCAGCGCGCCATATTTCACCGGCTGACGTTCAGTCAACGCATCGAACGCGGCCAGAGGCTCGCCTGACCATTGCGCATGCACGGGAAAGGTCAAATTGCCCTGGTAGCAATCACCTTGCCGGATGTGCTGGTGCAGCCGCGAGAAGCGTTTTTCATAATCCTCGGGCGACCACGTCGCACGGGCGTCGAAGATCGGGCCATTGGTCGCCGCCGTATTGCGCGGCGGCACCGCCTCTTCGACCGGGGCATCGAAAACCCCGAGGCACACGAGTGGAGCGCGGCGTCCATTCGGCAGCAGGGGAACGAGCTTGGGTTCGAGCAGGTAGCCCGCCTCATACGAGAAATAGCCGGCAAGCCATTTGCCTGCATCATGCGCGGCTTGTGCTGCTTCCAGAGCCGGCCCGAAATCGCCTGCGTCGTGCGCCACGATGATATCGGCCGGCCGGTCGAAAACGAGCTGGCGCGCGCTTTTGTCATTGCGAAAAATTGCGGCGGGCAGGGACATGGGCACCGAATGCTGCGGTCAATGAAGCCATCAACCGCTCTATATGGGGTGCCGCCCGCGCGCAATCGAGGGAACGGCACGCTGCCTCTTAAAGCCGACCTTTGGGCCAACTCAGGAACCAAGAGCAAACGGCGACGCCGATATGGCGCCGCCGCTTGCAATCTTCAGGTCGTGCCTGGCGATCAGCTGTTGCTGGAGGTTCCGGCTGTTGGAAACTGCTTGGCGAATTCCTTCTCGTTGCCGGCGGCGAGCAGCTTGGCCTGCTCGATCCAGCGTTCGCGCGCGATGCGGCCATCGAAATTCATGACGTCTTCGATCCGTTTGATATCGGCCGCTGTCCAGGACGCGATCTGGGCGAAGCTGGTGACGCCTTGTGCCTTGAGCAGTTTCTCATTGACCGGACCGATACCGATCAGCCGACGCAGATTGTCGGGCTTTCCGGATGCTGGCTTGGCTGTTGCAGGCTTGACTGTTGCAGGCTTGACTGTTGCAGGCTTGCTCGTTGCGGATTTGGCTGGAGCCGAGGTTTTGGTGGCGGCGGGTTTCGCCGCCGGCTTGGCAGGGACCGCCTTGGCAGAGACCGCTTTCGCAGCGGCCGGTTTGGCCGTCGCGGGCTTTGTGGTGGCGGATTTGGCCGTCGCGGGGGTCGACATCAGGGCCGCCGGCGCCTGGCTTGCCGGTTTTGCCGCGCTGCTTCCGGCGGCAGGTGCGGCCGACGCTTCGCGCAGCCGGCGCTCAAGGTCGGCGCGGGTCTTGCCGCATGCATCGAGTTCGCCGGTCAGGCGGTCGCTGTCGGTGCGCAGCCTGTCGCGTTCGCTGCGTGTACGGTCGAGATCGCCGCGCAAGCTGTCGAGTTCACCGCGCAGGCGCCCCCAAAGGAACCAGCCGACCAATACGCCTATCAGGAACGCCAGGACCACGTAGAAAAAAGTGCCCATTGTCTCTCTCCAGTCAGATCCGTCTGCCGTGGGTCATGATCTTCGGCGAAGGACTACTCTTGGTGGTTCCGCGGTAAGCAGAACAGCCGGCTTCGGTTCGAGCTGTCGGCGATCGGCTTTGCTTGCCCATGGCCAACGGCCGTTGTCGCGTTCGCCTGAGCGCCACGGCCGGCTGAGATTTCTCCTCGCCGATCCGCATGCGCTCCGGCTGAGCTTGGAGCGAAGGCTATCATAGAGCTTGTGGAAAGCTATCGGAAAACTTCGGTGGAGAGTACTTCAAGAACAGATATTTAGGGCGATAGTAGAGCTGTCCCAACATGCATTCCGGCTAAACTGTTAGAGCGACGCCTGGGCGCGCATTTCAAGTGTCGAGCGCTTCCAGCTCGTCGATCAGGCCACTGATGACGCCAAGTCCGATCTGCCAGAAGGCGGGATCGGTGGCGTCGAGCCCGAAGGGCGCCAGAAGCTCGGAATGATGTTTGGTGCCGCCGGCGCGCAGCATTTCGAAATACTTGTCCTGAAAGCCGCGCTCGGCGTTCTGGTAGACCGCGTAGAGCGAGTTCACCAGGCAGTCGCCGAAAGCATAGGCATAGACATAAAAGGGCGAATGGATGAAGTGCGGGATGTAGGTCCAGAACACCTCGTAGCCTTCGCGCAGCTTGATGGCGGGACCCAGACTTTCGGCCTGCACTTCGAGCCAGAACTGACCGAGCCTGTCGGAGGTCAGTTCGCCGTTCTTGCGTTCGGCATGCACCTTGCGCTCGAATTCATAGAAGGCGATCTGGCGCACGACCGTGTTGATCATGTCCTCGACCTTCTGGGCGAGCATGGCCTTGCGCTCGCGCCGGTCGGTGGTCTGGTCGAGCAGCGAGCGGAAGGTCAGCATCTCGCCGAAGACCGATGCCGTCTCGGCCAGCGTCAGCGGCGTCGAGGCCATCAGCGCACCCTGGCCGCCGGCCAGCACCTGATGCACGCCATGGCCAAGCTCGTGCGCCAGCGTCATCACATCGCGCGGCTTGCCCATGTAGTTGAGCAGGACATAGGGATGCGCCGACGGTACGGTCGGATGCGCGAAGGCGCCAGGCGACTTGCCGGGCCGCACCGGCGCGTCGATCCAGTTCCGGTCGAAGAAGGTTCGCGCGATCTCGGCCATGTCGGGCGAAAAGCGCTGATAGGCGGACAGCACGGTGTTCCTGGCCTCGTCCCAGCCGATGATCGCCTGGGGCGTATCCGGCAACGGCGCGTTGCGGTCCCAATGGTTCATCACCTCCATGCCCAGCCAGCGTGCCTTCATCGCGTAGTAGCGGTGCGAGAGGCGCGGATAGGCATCGCGAACGGCGGAGGCCAAGGCGTCCACCACACTGCGCTCGACGCGGTTGGCCAGATGGCGTGAATCGGCGATGTCCTCGAAGCCACGCCAGCGGTCGGATATCTCCTTGTCCTTGGCCAGCGTGTTGGTGATCAGCGTGAAGGTGCGCAAGTTCTTGCGGAAGGTCGTGGCCAGCGCCTCGGACGCCCGGCGGCGCACCTCGCCGTCGGCGTCCTGCAGACGGTTCAGCGCCGGCTCCAACGTCAGTTCCTCGCCGTCGATGTGGAAGCGAAGGTCGGTCATCGTTTCGTCGAACAGGCGGTTCCAGGCGCCGCGTCCGGTGATCGACTTTTCGTGGAAGAGCTGCTCGACGCGGTCCTCGAGCTGGTAAGGCTTGTCCTTGCGCAGATCGAGCACCCATGGCCGATAGTGGCCGAAGGCGGGATCGCCGGCGAGCGCGCCTTCGATCGACGCATCGTCGATCAGGTTGAGTTCGAGCGCGAAGAACAGAAGGTGCGCGCTGGCGTCGGTCATCTTCTCCTGGATGTCGCCATAGAGCTTGGCGCGCTGGGGATCGGCGGTGTTTCCGGCATAAACCAGTCCCGCATAGGAGACGATGCGGCCGATCAGTTCCTCCAGCGCCTCGTAGGCGACAAGCGCCTCGCCCAGCCTGCCGGCGCCGCCGCGCTCGGCTTCGGCGGCCAGCGTACCCTTCCAGCGGCTCTCGAAACTGGTGGCATCGGTGGCGGCCTTGGCGATGTCGCGCTTCAGCTCCGGCGCGTCCATGCCGGCATAGAGGTCGGCAAGGTTCCATTCCGGCAGGTCGCCCAGCTCGGCCGCGCCTTGACCCGACGCCGGCGCCGCCAGCCGCCGTGCGGAAACCATGTGCCCAGAATCCCTATGCATTGCCGACACCTTCCGTGGCCAAGGTTCAAGGAGAAACGAGAAGCCGGTCAAATCCTAAGGAATTCATTCACCGGGTTTTTTGAAACCTTATTTAGAACCCTGTGCCAAGATGGTCCACAGGGCAGAATTCCTCGGGCGGGCAGTCACACCAGTCATGACAGGTTCCATACTCATAGTCGATGACGATCCGGTGCAACGCCGGCTGCTCGAAGCGGCGGTGACGCGGTTCGGCTACAGCGCAATCGTGGTCGACGGCGGCGCGGCCGCTCTCGACATCCTCGATGGACCCGGCGCCCGCGAGGTGTCGGTGGTCATCCTCGATCTGGTCATGCCCGGTCTCGACGGTATCGGCGTGCTGAAGGCGATGCGCGAGCGCGACATCAACGTGCCGGCGATCGTGCAAACCGCGCAGGGCGGAATCGAGACCGTGGTTTCGGCGATGCGTCATGGCGCCTTCGATTTCGTCGTCAAGCCGGCGTCTCCCGACAGGCTGCAGGCATCGATCGGCAATGCGCTCAAGGTCGAGGCCGTCGAGGGCGAGGTCAAGCGCACATCGCGCCGGCGCGGCGGCCTCCTGACCTTCAAGGACATGATCACGCACAGCCCGGCCATGGACAGGGTGATCCGTCTTGGCCAGAAAGCGGCGGCATCCAACATTCCGATCCTGATCGAGGGCGAGTCCGGCGTCGGCAAGGAACTGGTGGCGCGCGCCATCCAGGGCAGTGGCGACCGCCGCACGAAGCCCTTCGTCACCGTCAATTGCGGCGCCATTCCAGACAATCTGGTCGAATCGATCCTGTTCGGTCACGAGAAGGGCTCGTTCACCGGGGCCACCGACAAGCACACCGGCAAGTTCGTCGAAGCGCATTCGGGCACGCTGTTTCTCGACGAGATCGGCGACCTGCCGCTCGACGTGCAGGTCAAGCTGTTGCGTGCGGTCCAGGACGGCGAGGTCGACCCGGTCGGTGGGCGCTCGACCGTCAGGGTCGACATCAGGCTGATTTCGGCGACGCACCGCAACCTCCTGCAGCAGGTCAAGGACGGCAAGTTCCGCGAGGATCTGTTCTACCGGCTGAACGTCTATCCGATCTTCGTGCCGCCGCTGCGCGACCGCCGCGACGACATCCCATATCTGGTCACCCATTTCATGGAGAAGGTCGCGCCGGCCGACCCGCACCGTCGCCTGCAAGGTATTTCGGCGGCAGCGCTCGCGGTGCTGCAGGCCTATGACTGGCCCGGAAACATCCGGCAGCTCGAAAACGCCGTCTTTCGCGCCTCGGTGCTTTGCGAAGGCGATATGTTAACCGCGGAGGACTTCCCGCAGATCCGGGCGCAAGTGGAAGGCACCGTCAACCTCGATATGGATGGCGACGCGCCGTCGCCGTCCTTGCCTTTGCAGGCGCGCGATGACGAAGCCTTGCCCGGCGAGGGCGGCCCGGCAATCGCGTTCGATCCGCCGGCAAGGCTGCAGCCTCGCTTCGGCACGTTGCGGGCGCTCGACGAGCGCGGCAATGTGCGGGCACTTGCCGATGTCGAACTCGAGATGATCAAGCTTGCCATCGATCACTACAACGGACAGATGAGCGAAGTCGCCCGCCGACTCGGCATCGGCCGCTCGACGCTCTATCGCAAGCTCAAGGAACACGGCATCGATCCGGAGACAGGCCGCGTCGATCGACTAGCCTCCTAAGGGCGATGCCGGGCTGAGCTTTGGCCCGGCTTCCGGCTTTGCCACAAGGCCGGCGCCAGCTTGCAATGCCACAACGGGCCTTGTATCGCCGTTTCGGCGGCATTGTGGCTGTCTCGTGGACAGCTCTGTTCACGCATTAAGGCTAACGGTAACAGATCGTGTTTGGGGCGAAGGCGAAAATCCGATCTAAACCAGCGGTTTACCAAGAAACCTTGTGAACAATTTTTGACGGGATATCGCCACGGTGTTACCGCATTTCGGCTTCAATAAGCGATGATTAACCATTAGGATCGATATTCGGGTGTGCTAATGCCACATCCGTTTGGACAAATCCGGGGACAAACGGCAGCCTGCAAGGCCTTTTGATTTGAACAGAATCGAACGACACACAAACAGGCGGCACCATCATTTGAGCGTCTGGCCGAAGTGGCTGGCAGTGTTGGTTGTCGCTTTTGGTTTTGTTGCCGCGGCTGCGAGCGGAGCCAGCGCCGAAACACGGTCGCTGAAGCTTTATCATCTCCACACCCATGAGAAGGCCGAGATCGTCTACAAGCGCAACGGCCGCTACGTTCCCGAGGGTCTCCGCAAGATCAACATCATTTTGCGCGACTGGCGTCGCAACGAGCCAACCAAGATGGATCCGCGCCTGCTGGATCTCGTCTGGGAGGCGTATCGGGAAGCAGGTGCCACGGACTACATCCAGGTCGTCTGCGGCTATCGCTCGCCGTCGACGAACTCGATGCTGCGCAGCCGCAGCAGGGGCGTGGCCGAGAAGAGCCAGCACATGCTCGGCAAGGCGATGGATTTCTATATTCCCGGCGTGCCGCTGAAGAAGCTGCGCAACATCGGCCTCAAGATGCAGGGCGGCGGCGTCGGCTACTATCCGTCATCGGGTTCGCCGTTCGTCCACATGGATGTCGGCAATGTGCGCCATTGGCCCGGTATCAGCCGGCAGGAACTGGTCTCCCTGTTCCCCAATGGCAAGACGCTGCATGTGCCGAGCGACGGCAGGCCGCTGCCCGGCTTTGAGCAGGCGCTCGCCTCCTACAAGGCGCGCAAGGGATCGGGCTCGCCGGCCATCGAGATGGCCAGTGCCGGCGGCAGCAGCAAGAAATCGGGTGGATTCCTGTCGGCTTTCTTCGGTGGCGGCGGCGACGACGAGGCCGACGACAGCGCCGATGTCGAGACCGCTTCGGCCGCCCCCCCGCCCAAGGCGAGAAACCTGAAGCCGGCAGCGGCGGCCAAGACCAGCAACCTCCCGGGCATCGCCATCGTGGCGCCGGAGAATGCGCGGCGCGCCGAGATTCCGCAGGTGACCGAACAGCAGGCTCCGGAGCCTGAACAGGACACGCCGGAGACGATCATCGCGGCATTGCCGGCCCGAAGCATTCCGCTGCCGGATTTCGCACCGCGGCCGAAAGCCGATGTCGGCGCGCAGCAGCCTGAGAATGTTCCCTTCGCGATGGCGGAGGCGACAGCCACCACCGAGCAGGCCGTGGCGACCGCGCATGCGCCGGCGAGCGTTCCTTTCGGCATGGCCGATGCAACGGCTTCGGCTGATGCGACCCAGGTCGCGGTCAACAACATACCGTTGCCGACATGGCGTCCCGACAATTCGCTGCCGGCCGCTCTGGCTGCGCCGCCCAGCAAGGATGTGCTGATGGCGCTGGCCGAGACGGCCGACCAAGGCAAGACCGCGACCGATGCGTTCTCGGTGCTGCCGACGGCGCGGCCCGAGATGGCCAGGCCGGACGCGGTCAAGGCCGTGCTCGACGAGGCCAATGCCCAGGTCGGTGCGGCCGATTACCAGCTTGCTTCCTTGTCCGGGTCCGAGCCGCGTTCGGCGTTCAACGATCCGGGCACCAACACCGCATCGCCGCGCGATGCTGTCGTGGCCCGCCCAGTCGGTTCCGATCCGGCCGCCGCGATCGGCGCCGGCGTCAAGACGACGCGCAAGGAATCGAGAGCCACCGCCCGCGACCTGAAGCCAGGCCCCAAGGCCATGGTGGTTGCAGCCGCACCGCAGGCCGCCCGTTGGGCCTTGACCAGCGGCGAGCAGGTCGCCACCGTTTCAAGCGCGACGACGGCGCCGGGTTACGCCTACAGCATCGTGCACACGCCGCCGAGCGAGGTCTACACCGCTGGCTTCCAGCCGAGCAGCCAGGTGGCCGATGCCAATCGCTTCACCGGCAACGCCGTCAAGTTCATGTCGGTAGCCCGCTTCCAGACCAAATGACGGCAAACCAATCGACAAAGCCGCGCCGGGCAACCAGCGCGGCTTTTTGCTGCGTGGCCGGATCCGGTCGCGCGGCCCGCCGGCTTCCGATCACACCGGCCTGACATTGCCGTGATCGTGGAACGCCTCGGGCCGTCAACGGTTTCTCCCTCGTTCGTTCAAACCCGGGGATACCCATGAAGAAGATTCTACTGGCATCGGTCATCGCGTTGGCAACCGCTTCGGCGGCCATCGCCCCTACGCAGGCCGAAACCATTGTCGTCAAGACCCACGATCACATGCACATGAAGAAGCACTGCCGGACCAAGGTTGTCACGACCTGGAAGCATCATCATAGGGTGGTCAGGGAAGTCAGGGTCTGCAACTGATCCAGCCAAGGCAGCCCTGGAAAAAACATCCGGCGGAAACCCGGTCGACGCAAGTCGGCCGGGTTTTTCCATGCCGCCATGAAAGCCTTATTTTGTGAGCTTGCTCGCCGCGCGCGCCAAGGCTTCGATCTCGTCCCATTTGCCGGCCTTGACGAGGTCGTCGGGCGCCACCCAGGAGCCGCCGACGCAGACCACGTTGGGCAGGCTGAGATAGTCAGCTGCGTTCTTGGCCGAGATGCCGCCGGTCGGGCAGAATTTCACATCGGCGAGCGGCGAGGCGAAGGCCTTCAGCGAAGCGATGCCGCCCGACTGCTCGGCCGGGAAGAATTTCAGGAAGCGCAAGCCGGCTTCGCGCGCGGCCATGATCTCGCCGGGGGTGATCGCACCGGGCAGCAGCGGAACATCGCTGGCGGCGGCTGCCGACAGAAGCTCGCGGGTGATGCCGGGGCTGACGATGAAGCGCGAGCCCGCGGCGGCAGCCTCTTCGAACTGCCTGGCATCGAGAATGGTGCCGGCGCCGACGATGGCTTCCTCGACTTCACCAGCGACCCGCCGGATCGCTTCCAGCGCGTCGGCGGTCCTCAGCGTGATCTCGATCGCAGGCAGGCCGCCGCGCGCCAGAGCGCGGGCCAGCGGCACGGCATTGGCGACATCGGAGATCTTCAGCACCGGGATGACGGGCTGGCCGTTGAGGAGCGACAGAAGTTTTTCGGTCTTGCTGGGCATGTGTCTCTCCGTGGCGTGGGACAATTCAACCGATTAGCAGAAGGCCGTTTTCCTGTCCACGAAACCGGCCGTGTCGCGATGTCACGCGTCGCCCATACTCGCCAAGCCCAAGTTGACAAGGGTGGCTGCCGGCTCGATGGTGCCGACAGCTTTTGTCCGGGTGGCTTTTCAGGATAGGAATTTTTTCTTGACTCCCTGATCTCAGCTATGGTACAAATTCACCCATGGTGCAGATTTGCGCCAGTGACCCGCCGAACAGGATGCCTGCTTTGCCTTGAATCGGCTTGCTCGAGCGTCTAGTGGCTTCGGCGATGACATCACTTCCACTCCTTCGCGTCGCCGCGCTCTACCGGTTTGCCCGGCTCGACGCTTTCGAAGAACTGCGCGCGCCGCTCGCCGCATTCTGCTGCGGGCGCGGCATAAAGGGCACGCTGCTGCTGGCGCATGAAGGCATCAACGGCACCGTCGCCGGCAGCGAGACGGCAATTGCCGAACTGATCGCGTATCTCGAAGCCATCGAAGGGCTTGCCGGACTCGAGGTCAAGTACAGCGCGGCCGCGGACATGCCGTTCCATCGCATGAAGGTGCGGCTGAAGCGCGAGATCGTCACCATGGGTGTCGATGACATCGATCCTTCGAAAAGTGCCGGCACCTACGTTGCGCCGGCCGACTGGAACGCTCTGATTTCGCAGCCCGGCACTGTCATCATCGACACGCGCAACGCCTATGAGGTGTCGATCGGCACGTTCAAGGGTGCGATCGACCCGGCCACCGCAAGCTTTCGCGAGTTCCCGGCCTGGGTGGAAACGCACCGGGCGGAGCTCGAAGGCCGCAAGGTTGCGATGTTCTGCACCGGCGGCATACGCTGCGAAAAGGCGACCGCCTATGTCAAATCGCTCGGCTTCGAGGATGTCTTCCATCTCAAGGGCGGTATCCTCAAATACCTCGAAGAGGTTCCGGCCGAACAGAGCCTCTGGCAAGGCGAGTGCTTCGTCTTCGATGAGCGGGTTTCGGTGTCGCACGGCCTTGCCGAGGGCGACGCGGAACTGTGCCGCGCCTGCCGCCACCCGCTGACGCCGGGCGAGCTGACGTCGCCCAAATTCGCTGCCGGTATTTCGTGCCCGCATTGCTTCGATGCGCGTTCGGACGAGGACCGCCAGCGTTATGCCGAGCGCCAGCGCCAGGTCGAGCTTGCGCAGGCGCGGGGCAGGGGGCCGCATATCGGCTCCTGATCCAGCATCGTGCTGCTGCAAAGCGGCTGCCTGTCATTGCAATCTCAAGTTTCGGGACCTACGTCTTCGACGTTCGAAACCCGCCCGTTGGCCGGGCAAATCCTGGAGGCACTGAATGTTCGATCCCAAGAAGCTTCTCGACGATCTGCTCGGCTCGCAAATCCCCGGCACCAGCGGCACCGTTCGCGACAAGGCGGGGCAGGCCGTGCAGATGGCCAAGGACAATCCGCTGGCCGCCGGTGCGCTGGCCGCGGTGCTGCTCGGAACCGGTACTGGCCGCAACGTGACGGGCGCCGCGGTGAAGCTTGGCGGACTGGCCGCGATCGGCGGCCTCGCCTACAAGGCCTACCAGAATTACAAGGCCGGCAACGCGCCCGCGGAAGCACCGGCGGCCGGCCAACCGGAATTGCTGCCGCCGCCCAAGGATACCCCCTTCCACCCGTCGCAGGCGCCGCAAGGCGAGGACGAATTCACGCTGACCCTGGTGCGGGCGATGATCTCGGCGGCGAAGGCCGATGGCCATATCGACGATGAAGAGCGCCAGAAGATCGCCGGCAAGCTCAGCCTGGCCGGCATAGGCTCCGATGCCGAAAAGTTCCTGATGGCGGAGCTGGCAAGCCCGCTCGACCTCGACACGCTGGTGGCCGGCGCCAAGACCGATGCGCAGAAGCTCGAACTCTACACGGCGTCGCGCCTGACCATCGATCCCGACACACGCGCCGAGCGCGGTTATCTCGATCTGCTCGCCGGCCGGCTCGGCCTGCCGGACGCGCTGGTCGACCATGTCGAGGCGACGGTTTCGGCGGCCAAGGTACCGGCCAAGGCCGGGACGTCACCCAATCCGCGCTGGTAGGCCAAAACGGCACAAGGCGCACTTTCCGGGTTAACCGCTCATTAACCCAGCAAGCGCATCATTCTATCCAGTCGGATCGGCTTTTCCTCCTCCCAAGCCCGGTTCAGATCAGGGGCGGTCGCCAATGGCCGCCCTTTTTGTCGGTCCGCCGGATGGACGCGCTTGCCATCGCCGCCGTCATTTGCGATGCCTTCCTTTTCGAGCCAACCCCCCAAAATCAGTCGAGCAAGCGCAGCGCTGCCGGAGGACAATAGCCCATGACCGAGCAAAGAACCGCCATCGTCACCGGGGCCGGCACGGGCATCGGCAAGAGCGTTGCCACGGCGCTGCTCAAGGCCGGCTGGAACACGGTGTTCTGCGGACGCCGCAAATCCGTGCTGGATGCAGCCGTGGCTGAGGCCGGGTCCACCGGCGCCAAGGCCCTGGCGGTTGCCTGCGATATCAGCAAGGCAGGCGAGGTCGACGATCTGTTCGAGACCGTGGCGGCGGCCTTCGGCCGTGTCGACCTGCTCTTCAACAATGCCGGCATGGGCTACAAATCGACGCCGATCGACGAGATACCGGTCGAAGTGTGGAACGATATCGTCGGCGTCAACCTCACCGGTTCGTTCCTGTGCGCCCGTGCCGCCTTTGGCGCCATGCGCAAGCAGAAGCCGATGGGTGGCCGCATCATCAACAACGGTTCGGTGTCGGCCTATGCGCCGCGCCCAGGCTCGGTGCCCTACACGGCGACCAAGCATGCCATCACCGGACTGACCAAGACGCTGGCGCTCGACGGCCGGCCCTATGACATCGCCTGCGGCCAGATCGACATCGGCAATGCGCTGACCGATATGGCACAGCCGATGACGGTCGGTGTGCCGCAGGCCAATGGCTCGATCGCAGCCGAAGCGGTGATGGATGTTCAGCATGTCGCCAACGCCGTCGTCCACATGGCCAGCCTGCCGCTCGACGCCAACGTGCTGTTCATGACCGTGATGGCGACCAAGATGCCGTTTGTCGGGCGTGGGTAGTTATTTCCCGGCCAGCGGCACGCCGGGCTTGAACAGCAGAATGGGCCTGATCTCGTAAACGGCGGTGGGATTGACGCGGCGAAGGTCGCGGGCGATCGCGATGGCCTCGTCTCGCGTGGCGCAGTCGACGACATAGAGCCCGAGCAACTGTTCCTTGGTTTCGGCGAAAGGACCGTCGATGATCACACCGTCGCCCGGGCCGCGCAGGGTGATGGCATCCTGTGTTGCGCCCAGACGCGCGGACGGCCCCAGCGTGCCTTCCTCATGAAGCCGGGTGTTGATCTTCAGCAGGTCGGCCATAAGTGCTGCATCTTCCTGCGGCGTCAGCGCCTTGATCGCATCTTCCACGTGATAGGCAAGGATTGCGTAGAACATTTTATGTCACCTGCTTCGATCCTGATCCAGGGAGCGTAGCGGTTCCCGACACGCCCGCCCAGCCTTGGCCGTGCGTGTCCGGACAGATCATGACACCATCATGGTCGCCAGCCGCAACCATCCGGAAAGAGGCCACCGGCCCGCTTTCAAACCTACTTCGCCAGGAATGCTCCGATCCGCTCCAGCGCGCGCAAGATGTTCTCCTCGGAATTGGCGTAGGAGAGCCTGATATAGCCTTCGCCGAGAATGCCGAAATCGGGGCCGCCGATCAGCGCCACGCCGGCCTCGTCGAGCAGTGCCGAGGCGAGCTTCTTGGCCTTCCAGCCGGTCTTCGAGACGTTGGGGAAGGCGTAGAACGCGCCCTTGGGCGTGATGCAGGAAATATTGGGCAGGGCATTCAGTCCCTCGACGACGATCTTCCGGCGGCGGTCGAAGGCGCGCATCATCTTGTCGACGTCGTCCTGCGGGCCGTCGATGGCCGCGATGCCGGCAAACTGGCTCGGCGCGTTGACGCAGGACCAGCAATTGACCGCCAGCTTGCGCACCTTGTCGTAGAGATGGGCGCCCTTGTCGCCATTCGGCCAGATCGACCAGCCCATGCGCCAGCCGGTCATCGCCCAGGTCTTCGACCAGCCATTGAGCACGATCAGCCGGTCGCGGATTTCGGGAAAGCCGAGCAGCGAGCAATGCGTCTCGCCATCATAGGTCATGACGTCGTAGATCTCGTCGGAGAGGATGGCGACCTGCGGATGCGCCTCCAGCCCCTTGACCAGTTTCTCGATCTCGGCGCGAGGCGTGACGCCGCCGGTCGGATTGGCGGGCGAGTTGAGGATCAGCAGCCTGGTCTTCGAGGTGATCAGCGCCAGCGTCTCCTCGGCCGAGAAGGCAAAGCCGTTTTCTTCGCGCATCGGCACGGGAATGGGTGCCGCACCCGTGAACTCGATCATCGAGCGGTAGATGGGGAAGCCGGGGTCCGGGTAGAGGATCTCGGCGCCGGGCTCGCCGAACATCAGGATCGCGGCGAACATGGTCGGCTTGCCGCCGGGCAGGATCATCACCGTTTCGGGCGATATCTCGACACCGGTGGTGGTCAGCGTGCGGCGCACCACCGCCTCGCGCGTCGCCAGCAGGCCATTGGCCGGCGTGTAGCCGTGATGGCCGTCGCGCAGCGCCTTGATCGCCGCCTCGACGATGTGCTGCGGCGTCTTGAAGTCGGGCTGGCCGATGCCGAGATTGACGATGTCGCGGCCTTGTTGGGCAAGTGCTGTGGCCCTCGCAAGCACGGCAAAGGCGTTTTCCTCGCCAAGGCGGTCGAAGGCCGAAATCGTGTGGAGCATTTTTCCCGTCCGTGTGGTTCTTGCTGTTGGGTCGCGTTTTTGTGAGCCTCAGCACGCAAAAGTCAAACGGATTGGAGCATTCGGTGTCGGAAAATCTGAAGGATTGGCAACCGCGTCCGCGGCCTGAACGCAAGACCATCGACGGTCGATACGTCCGGCTTGAACCGCTGAGCGCTGCAAAACACGGCGACGGCCTCTATGAAGCCTCCTCCGTGTCCGATATCGACGACCGCTTCGCCTGGTTGCCCGATTATCCGCCGGAGACCCGCGCCGCCTTCCAGCCATGGCTGGACAAAGTCGAGGCCAGCGAGGATCCGCTGTTCTTCACCGTCATCGACAAGGCCAGCGGCAAGGTCGCCGGACGCCAGACGCTGATGCGCATCGATCCGGCCTTCGGCGTCATCGAGATCGGCAACATCTATTGGGGACCGCTCATCTCGCGCAAGCCGGGAGCAACCGAAGCGCAGTTCCTGTTCATGAAATACATCTTCGACGGGCTCGGCTATCGCCGCTACGAATGGAAGTGCAACAACCGCAACGAGCCATCGAAGCGGGCCGCCGAGCGGTTCGGCTTCAAGTTCGAAGGCATTTTCCGCCAGCATCTCATCGTCAAGGGTGAAAACCGCGACACTGCGTGGTATTCGATCATCGACAAGGAATGGCCGGCGCTGCGCAGTGCCTATGAGGCGTGGCTCGATCCGGCCAATTTCGATGGCGACGGCCGGCAGAAGCGACGGCTCGAGGATTTTCGCGCGGAATTCGGCGCTTAGGAGTTCACTATTGGCACATACCCACGATCACACCGGGCACGGTCACGGCCCTGGTCATGTGCACGGCTCGACCGACAAGAAACGCGTTCTGATCGCAGCCTGCCTGACCGGCGGCTTCATGGTCGCCGAGGCGCTTGGCGGCATCCTCACGGGCTCGCTGGCGCTGCTGGCCGATGCCGGCCACATGCTCGCCGATTCGATCGCGCTCGGCCTTGCCTGGTATGCGTTTCATCTTGGCGGCCGGCCGGCGACCGTTCGCCTCACCTACGGCTTCGGCCGGGTCAAGACACTGGTGGCCTATACCAACGGCATCGCCATCTTCGTCATCGCGCTGTGGATCGTCTATGAGGCCTGGGGACGCCTGCAGGCGCCGGCGCCGGTGCTTGGCGGGCCGATGCTGGTGGTGGCGATCCTCGGCCTGCTGGTGAACCTCGGCTCGTTCTTCGTGCTACATGGCGGCGACCGCGAGAGCCTGAACATGCGCGGCGCCATTCTGCATGTGCTTGGCGACCTGCTCGGCTCGGCGGCGGCCATCGCGGCGGCGCTGGTCATCCTGGCGACCGGCTGGACGCCGATCGACCCGATCCTGTCGGTCCTGGTTTCGCTGCTGATCCTCTACACGGCGTGGTCGCTGATGCGAGAAGCCGCCCATGTCCTGCTCGAGGGCGTGCCGCCAAGCCTCGACCGAGATCTGATCGCCAGCGATATCGAGGCGACCATCCAGGGCGTGCGCGAAGTGCACCACATGCATGTCTGGTCGCTCGACGGGACCAGCAACATGGCGACGCTGCATGCCTGTCTCGACGAGGGCGTCGATGCGCATCAGGCGGTGAGTGCCGTCAAGAAGCGGCTTGCCAGCGAGCACGGCATCAGCCATGCCACCGTGGAACCGGAATTCGGCCAATGCGCCGACGATGGCGACGAGCACGACCACGGGCACGAGCATGAAGCGGCTGCATACCACGACCACCATCACTAGGACCGGATCGATCGATGTCGATCGTCCTGCCTCAGGAGTTGCAAAACCTTGAAAACCAGCTTGACGAACGCCCATCCTCCGGACGCGGCATGATGGACCGCGACACCAGGAACGCGGTCATCGCCGCCGCGTGGATCATGCTGCTGTTCGGTATAGGCGCCTACTATCTGCCGACGGCAATGCTGGCACTCGGCAGCCTTTCCACCGTGCTGGCCGGCGCCTTTGGCATCGTCTTCGTGCTGGCGTTCTTCTCGGTGTTCTGGCTGCGCGCCCGCAACCAGCGCAAAAACCAGGGTAAATAGGCAAGGGATCTTCGACATGCGCATTCTGATCACTGGCGCCGCGGGTATGGTCGGCCGCAAGCTCATCGCCCGGCTGGCCAAGGACGGTACGCTGCGCGGGGGCAAGATCACCGCGCTCGATCTCCACGATATCGTGCCGCCACAGGCGCCGAGCCTGGATGGCGTCAGCGTCACGCTGCACACCGGCGATCTCGCCGAAGCGGGTGCCACTGAGCGCCTGGTCGCATCGCGCCCCGACGTCGTCTTTCATCTCGCCGGCATCGTATCGGGCGAGGCGGAGGCGAATTTCGAACTCGGCTACCGCGTCAATCTCGATGGCACGCGCGCCCTGTTCGATGCCATCCGGGTGGCGGGCTTTGCGCCGCGCGTCGTCTTCACCTCGTCGATCGCGGTGTTCGGCGCGCCGTTCCCGGACGTCATTCCCGATGACTTCCATCCGACGCCGCTGACCTCTTATGGTACCCAGAAGCAGATGAGCGAAGCGCTGCTGGCCGACTATTCCAGGCGCGGGTTCTTCGACGGTATCGGCATCCGGCTGCCGACAATCTGCGTGCGGCCGGGCAAGCCGAACAAGGCGGCGTCCGGCTTCTTCTCGGGCATCATCCGCGAGCCGTTGAGCGGCCATGAGGCGATCCTGCCGGTGCCGCGCTCGGTCGTGCACACGCATGCCAGCCCGCGCTCGGCGGTGAACTTCCTGATCCATGCGGCGGGGATCGACGGCAGCGCTGTCGGGCCACGCCGCAATCTGACGATGCCCGGCGTCGCCGTCACCGTCGGCGAGCAGATCGAGGCGCTGGAACGCATCGCCGGGCCGAAGGCGGTAAGCCTGATCCGCGAGGTTCCGGATGACACGATCTGGGCGATCGTCAAGGGCTGGCCGACGCGCTTCGAGGCAAAGCGGTCACGGGAGCTCGGATTCAGCGCCGAAAAGAGTTTTGACGAGATCATCCGCGCTCACATCGCGGATGAGCTGGGCGGCAAGATCGCGGGTTAAACTCCGAGCCTCTTGGCGCCGGGCATCATCCGCCGCTCGCCAGGCTTGCCGACAGCAGCAGCAGTCCGAACAGGAACACGAAGGCGGCGCCGCCGATCTCGACGATCGAGTGGATGCGGTTGCCCATGCGGCCGTCGCCGGCGAAATAGACCGCCCAGTTCTTGGCGGTCACCGCCAGCGTCGCCAGTGCCGAAACGGTGATGGCGGTGCCCAGCGACATTGCCAGAACCGACAGCAGGCCGCCGAGCCAGAGGCCGTTGAGCAGGGCGAAGCTGAGCACGATCAGCGCGCCGGAGCAGGGGCGGATGCCGACCGCCGCCACCGCTGTCCAGGCCGTGCGCCAGTCGAAGCGGTCGCCTGACAGCAGCGCCGGATCGGGTGCGTGCGAATGGCCGCAGGTGTCGCAGACTTCGCCGGCCGCGTGATCGTGATGAGCATGATCGTGCTCGGCATGATCGTGATGATCGTGCGAAGGGTCGTGCACATGGTCATGCGCGTGCAGCGCGTGCGAATGGGCATGCGCCGAATGGCTGTGAGCTGCATGGGAATGGCCGGCATGCGAATGCGCGCCGTGCGAATGACCCCCGTGAGAATGACCGGCGTGAGAATGGCCGGCATGAGCCGCCGACAGGCTGTAGGCCGGGCCCTTGCCGAACAGACGCAGGACGGAAGGACCGAGTTTGCGCCACAGCAGCCAGGCGCCGAACAGGGTGACGAAGACAAAGCTCATGATCTCCATGAACCAGGCTGCGTCCGTCATCGAGACGGAGGTGCCGCGCAGGACGAAATAGGCGACCCCCATCACCGCGACCGCGGTCAGGCCCTGCAGCAGCGCCGAGACGAAGGACAAGAGGATGCCGCGCCGCAACGCCACTTCATTGGCCACCATGTAGGACGAGATCACCGCCTTGCCGTGACCGGGGCCGGCGGCATGGAAAATACCGTAGGCGAAGGACAGGCCGACGAGTATCCAGATCTTGCTGCCGTCCTGGCGCATCGCCTTCATCGCCGTTGCCAGCGCGCGGTAGAATTCCTGCTGCCTGAGATTGATCCACATCAGGATATGGGCGAACGGGCCGGTGGTGGGCGCCATGCCGTCATTGACGCCGATGCCGAGCGAACTCTGGGCATGAGCGGCGTCGGCGAAATGCATCATGGCGACTGTGAGGGCCAACAGGCCGAATGCCAAACGCAGGGACGGTTTCGTCACCGGCTTCATCCTTCTGGCTGACAGGTCAGTTCGAGCTTGGTGGCGAAGATCTTGCTCATATCGGTGCCGGTCGGATCGTTGAAGAAGGCATCGGTGAGGGTCTTCTGGTTTTCCTTGATGGCCTCGTCGGGGTCGGGACGGACCACCTTGCTGGTGCAGTTCGAGGGCAGGCCTTCGACCGTGATGTTGGAGTCCTCGGTGAAGTCGATCGCCGTGTAGAATGTCGGATCGTAGACGCCGATATCGATCTTGCCGTTGAGCTTGATCGGCACCTTCGGTTCGGACTCGAACAGGATGATCAGCTGGTCGTTGTCGAAATTGGCCATCAGATGCGGCGGCGGCGTCATCGCCACGTCCTTGCCGTCGACGGTGACGAGCTGGAAGTAATTGAACTCCGCCAACGAGGCATGAACGGTGTCGGCGACTTCCTTCAGCTCCTTGTCGTCGAGCTTCAGGTCGGAGTTCTTGTCGAATTCCATCATCACCGTCGAGGAAAACAGATCGTCGAAGCGCCAGAGATGACGCAGAGCCTTCACGCTTTGGTGATCCGGGGAGAGGATCACATCGAGGCGAGCCTCGGCGAAGACGTGTGGATGCACGTAAGCGGGTCCAGTGGCGGCAAAGCTAGCCGCCAAGGCCGAAGCCAGCATGATTGCGTGCCGTTTCAGGTGCATTCTCGGTCGCGATTCCCTAGGCCTCGGAAGAGTTGCCGAGAGTTACCAGAAAGGGGGCGAAATTGGGACCGCTGCTCGGCTGAAGTGGGTCAGGCAACTTCACGCGTCCTGAACCACTGCACCAGGAAGTCGACGAAAACGCGGACCTTGGCCGGCAGATAGCGGCGGTGCGGGTAGACGGCGAAGATGCCGCCGCCCGACAGGATACGGTCATCCATCACCGACACCAGCCGGCCGCTCGCGAGATCGGGCGCGGCAATGAAATCCGGCAGGACGGTGAATCCCAGCCCGGACACGGCAGCGGCTCTCGCCGTCATCGGGCTGTTGACCTCGATCGGACCCGACACCGAAACGCTGACCGGATCGCCATTGTCGCCCTTGAACGGCCAGTTGTTCAGTCCGCGGCCATTGGTGTCGACGATGCAAGGCATGCGGCTGAGATCCTGCGGCCGTGTCGGCGTGCCGTGCTTGGCGATCAGTTCGGGGGAGGCGCAGAGCTTTATCGAAAACGGCGCCAGCCGCCTGGCGATCAGCGACGAGTTCTCCAGCCGCGAGATGCGCACCGCAAGGTCGAAGCCTTCCTCGACCAGATCGACGAAGCGGTCGTCGAGCTGGATGTCGAGCACGATGTCTGGATGCTGCTTGGCGAAGTCGATCAGCGACTGGCCGATCGGCGCGTCGGCGAAGGTGCGGGGCGCCGACAGTTTGATCCGGCCGCGCACGTCGCCGGAGGATTCGCGCACCGCGTCGGCCAGGCTGTCGACCTCGCGCACGATCTCCGAGGCGCGCCGGTAATAGGTGTGGCCGGCCTCGGTCATCGAGAACTGGCGCGTGGTGCGGTTGAGCAGCAAAGCGCCGAGTTCGTCCTCCAGCTCGCGCACATATTTCGACAGCAAGGCCTTGGAGCGGCCGATCTTGCGCGCCGCCGCGGAAAAGCCCTCGGCCTCGACCACGTCGATGAAGGCACGCATGCGCGTCAGTGTGTCCATGGTCAGGCCTTTCGTGCCGCGTCGAGAAGTTTCCGGCCGAGCCGTATCAGGGCAATGTCGCTGCCGGAAGGGCCAAGCAGCGACAGGCCGAACGGGGCGCCGGCGACCGAGCCGACGGGCAGTGTGATCTGTGGAAAACCGGACAGGCCGGCCAGGCACAGAAGCTGGAGCGCCCGTTCGCGATAGGCCTGGAACTGCTCCGGCGTGCTGTCCACGTAAGGCGCCGGACCAGGCACCGTCGGCAAGACAAGGAAGCCGTCCTTGCCGAGCAGGGCGCTCAGTTCGCCGCGAAAGGTCAGACGCCGCACCTTCTCGGCCTGCGCTGTCTTGTCGTCGACGGCGCGGCCGAAGCCGAAACGCTCCTCGACGCCGGGGCCGAGGCCGCGCTCGCCGCTGGTGATCCATTCGCCATGCACCGCCCAGGCCTCCCTGGCCTGCAGCCGGCGAAAGCACCAGTAAAGTTCATCGGGAGATGAGGAGAAGCGGATTGCCGGCGTCGCCGGCGCGCCGAAAACCGCGCCCGCCAGCCCCTTCATTCCGGCATATTCGGCCAGCGCCGGGCGGGCGACCAGCCCGTCCAGCCAATCCAGCGCCAGCGGCCGGTCCAACACGTGCTGGTGCGGATCGCGGCCGAGCAGCAGCTTGCCGACGGTCTCGTAGGTCTCGATGTCGTCGGCGAACCAGCCGAACGTGTCGAGGCTCGGCGCCAGCTTCATCGTGCCGTCGAGCGAAATGCGGCCATGCGTGGTGCGCAGCCCGATCAGTCCGCAAAAGCTCGCCGGTGCTCGGATCGAGCCGCCGGTGTCGGAACCAGTGGCGATATCGGCCAGCCTGCCCGCCACCGCCGCCGCCGACCCCGATGAGGAGCCGCCGGTGACGCGGTCGGGTGCCGCCGGGTTCACCGGAAACGAGAAATGCGCATTCTGACCGAACAGCGCGAAGGCGAGCTCGTCGGTCTGCGTCTTGCCGACGAAGCGTGCGCCGGCATCGAGGATCATCTGCACGGCGGGTGCGGTGCGCGAGGCCGCGTGGCTTTCGGCGAATTTTTGCAAATTGCCGCAACCGGTGCGGTAGCCGGCGACGTCGTATATGTCCTTGACGGCCAGCCGCACGCCGGCCAGCGGGCCAAGCTGGGCATGTGCCACGGGCATCTGGCGAAGATCGAGAAAGGCGTTGAGAGGGCCGTGCGTGCCTGTCATCGTTCGATATCCGGATACGGTTGCCGCAACATTGTTCGACGCCAGAAATTTTACAACCTGCGATACGATTTTTATTGATTGTGAAAGTCTTCGCCCTTATATCGCGCTTGCCCAAAGTCGCACGTGCCTGTGGGTGTCCGCCGATCCTCGAATGGTGAGGGAAATCGGTAAGGTAACTGGAGCCAACCCCTCCAGTCGGTCTAGCGGCCAACCGCCAGCCCGAGGACACCTTGAAGCAACGACGGTGCGGGCCTTTCTGGTGTTCTGCCGGTTGTCCAAAAACCGGGGTTACTGAAGAGGCACACCTTCATTGCCGGCAGTGCGGACGGGTCTCCCATCCAAGCCAAGGCAGACAAAGCGAACCGAGGCCGGGCAAGGCCAAGGTCACCGCCGCGAGACGGCGCTTCATGGTTCCGGGGTCTCCACCGGCTGGTTCCATGGATTTCCGTCCCGCCTTTGTCCACCGCGAGTTCGCGAGGCCGACAGCCCGCGTCCCGCAGCCTTATTGCGCGCCGAAAGGCGCTGATGGAGAGACCCCGATGGCCACCCAGCGCATCCTTGACTTCCTCGCCACCCGACGTCCGACCGGCCCCTGCCTCGTCGTCGACCTCGATGTCGTGCGCGACAATTTCCGCGCCTTCGAGAAGGCGCTGCCCGATTCCAGGATCTACTATGCGGTGAAAGCAAACCCGGCGCCGGAAATCCTGCGCCTGCTTGCTGCGATGGGCTCGTCCTTCGACACCGCTTCCGTTGCCGAAGTCGAGATGGCGATGGACGCTGGTGCGCCGGCGGACCGCATCTCCTTCGGCAACACCATCAAGAAGGAGCGTGACATCGCACGCGCCTACCAGCTCGGCATCCGCCTGTTCGCCGTCGATTGCGTCGAAGAGGTCGAGAAGATCGCCCGCGTCGCGCCCGGTGCGCGCGTGTTCTGCCGCGTGCTGACCGATGGCGAGGGCGCCGAGTGGCCGCTGTCGCGCAAGTTCGGCTGCGTGCCGGCGATGGCCGTCGACGTGCTGCGCCATGCCAAGGGGCTCGGCCTCGACGCCTATGGCGTGTCGTTCCATGTCGGCTCGCAGCAGACCGACCTGACCGCCTGGGACCGTGCGTTGGCCGACGCCAAGGTGGTGTTCGCGACGCTGGCCGAGGAAGGCATCGTCTTGAAGATGGTCAATATGGGCGGTGGTTTCCCGACGCGCTATCTGCGTGACGTGCCGGCCGCCCAGGCCTATGGCCAGGCGATCTTCTCGGCGCTGCGCAAGCATTTCGGCAATGCGCTTCCCGAGACCATCATCGAGCCGGGCCGTGGCATGGTCGGCAATGCCGGCGTCATCAAGTCGGAAGTCGTTCTGATCTCGAAGAAGGCCGCCAACGACAATGTGCGCTGGGTGTTCCTCGACATCGGCAAGTTCGGCGGCCTGGCCGAGACGATGGACGAGGCGATCCGCTACCCGATCGTCACCGCGCATGACGGCACGGAGACCGCACCTTGCGTGCTCGCCGGCCCGACCTGCGATTCGGCCGACGTGATGTACGAGAAGACGCCCTATCCGCTGCCTTTGTCGCTGACCATCGGCGACGAGGTGCTGATCGAAGGCACCGGCGCCTACACGACCACCTACTCGGCGGTCGCCTTCAACGGCTTCGAGCCTCTCCGATCCTACGTGATCTGACGGCGCTTGCTCAGCGCATTTTCGAACGGCGAACCGGACACAACTTCGCCTGAAAATGCGCTGAGAGAGCCGATCAGATCATCCCAGGTGGGCGACTTTCGTCCACCCGGGCTCGCCTGTGGAACAGATCTCCGCTCGCCAGGGATTACGGAAATGGAAATGCCAGTTGAAATTGGGGGCCACGCACCGGCCTTTGTAATGGTTGCCGAAACCGCCGCCGATGTTGCGGCGCGCGAGGCGTTGCTCGATCGGGCCATGGGGCCGAAGCGCAGGAAAAAGTCGTCGGAGAAGCTGCGGCGTGGCCGGCGGCCCTCGGAAGGCTTGGCCTTCGTCGCCCGCGATGGCTCGGGCGGCGTCGCCGGCACCGTGCGGCTGTGGGACGTCAGGCTGGGCGAGGGCGGTGCGGCTGCGCTGCTGCTTGGCCCGCTTGCCGTCGATCCGTCGCTCAAGAACGCCGGCATCGGCTCGGCCCTGATGCGCCATGCCATCGCCGAGGCGGCACGTCTTGGCCATGCCGCGATCCTTCTGGTCGGCGATGCGCCCTATTACGCGCGCTTCGGCTTCTCGGCCGAGAAGACCGGTTCGCTTGCCATGCCGGGACCCTATGAGCGGCACCGCCTGCTGGCGCTGGAACTGGTGGAAGGCGCGCTTGACGGCGTGCACGGCACGCTGAGGGCGGCCGGCCGCAAGCTGAAGGCGCAGGAATTGATATCGGCGGCCTGAGATACGAAGCCGCCAGCATTTCATGCAAAAACGCCGCCCGAAAAGGCGGCGTTTTTTCGCGATTGGTGGGCGCCCACCTTGGGCGCCTGCATGCCTTCAGCCGATCAGCTGGCTGAGCGCCATGGCAACGGTCATGTCGCCTTCGACCTTTATCTTGCCGGTCATGAACGCCATTGTCGGGTTCAGGTCGCCAGCGATCAGCGAATCGAGATCGTCGAGCGAGAGCTTGATGGTGCAGTCGGTGGGTGCATCGGTGTTCGAGACGGTTGCGCCGTCGATGACGATGACGCCGTCGCTGCCGGTGTCGAATTTCACGGAACGATCGAACCCGCTGCTGGCCACGCGCGACTTGATCTTTTCGGCAATCTCCTGAACGCTCACGCTGTTCTCCTTGTCTGGTTGCATCTGTCTCGCAACGGCGCTTCGATCCAGCCGAAGCCCGTGCCGCGGTTTCGCGATCACGGTCGCTGCCGCATATAGCTTTGGGTTGACGTTTACGTCAACGCGAATTCAGGCGGTTGGTTCCTGCCGTTGCGGCAGGCGAGCCTGGAGGAGGCCGGGAATGCGAGCCCGGCAACTCAGTGTTCCTTGAACGCCTTGGTCATTTCGCTCGCCGTCTCGCTTTTCTTGCGGCGCAGCCAGTTGTCGCGGATTTCGTCCTTCGACAGGAAATTGACCTGGTCGATCAGAACCTCATGCACCAAAGGCGCCCCGACACGCGTGTTGACGGTATCGCGGATCGCGGCGCGGAAGGCATCGAGATCGATCGTCGCCTTGTTGGTGAAGTCGATCTGCGGATTGGAATAGAGGTAGGAATAAACCTGGTCGGTGATCAGCGCTTCGGCGGGAATGGACAGTTTCTTGATCTGCTCGGGTTCGACCGTGTAGACAAGCTTGGTCAGGAAATAGCCGCCGATCTCGGAATCGCGGATCAGCGGCACCGAAATGATGTCGGTCTTGACGTAGTCGAGGCCGCCCAGCATCGGCTTCGGCGTTTCGCCGACACCGCGCTCGCCGGCCGCCTGGAAAGAATAGAACACGGCGCCCAGCGTTGCGGCGCAGATCCAGACGGCGATGGCGATGACCTTGATCATCGGGCCTTGTCAGTCCCTTGCAATGGCAACGCGGCACGGCGCCGTTGCCGAGGCAGGATCTCCGACGTGTCGCCTGTGTTCGCCATCACGCCTTTATCCAGCCGAACTCGCCGGCGGAATAGGTGCCGTCGGTCTCGGCGCGCTGGATGGCGTGCCGCAGCAGGCTGGCGACTTCGTTGACCGCGCTGAGATGCGCCAGGATCGCCGCTTCGTTCTTCGCCAGCTTCTGGCGCAGCCGGGTCAGGCCCTCGCGGTGCTGCTCGAGGAATTCGGCTTCGCTGCCGCCCTTCATGGCGCGGGTCAACTCGTAGAGGTAGCGGCTCTTGCGGGCGTTCGATGCCTTGAGATCATAGTTGGTGGCGTTACGGATGCCTGCCGTCTCTTCCTCGACCACTTCCTCGATGCGGCCGATGATGGCGGCGAGGTTGCCGGGCCGCGCGAACGGGATCGGCGCTTCCGACGTGGTCGTGCGTGCTGGCAGGTTGGGGGTGGATTCCGAAAAGTCGGCCATGGCGTTTCCCAATTTAGATCTTGATATTTGTTTTTATGGTCGTCTCGTCACCGGTCATCGATCCCGCAGCCTTGCGCTGCAATTGATGGACCAGCGAGGTCGACAGGCTGTTTTGCTGGTCGACCTCGGCCTTTTCCGGCCCGCCCGAAACCGGACCGACGGGCACGACGCGCTTGCCTTCGAGATAGTGGTCGGCGAGCATCGATTTGGCGATGCCGATGCCGCCGCGTTCGGCCATTACGTCCGCCACCCGCTCGGCAAGCTGCGATTTCCACATGTCGCCGGCCAAGCCCTTGCCGTAGACGCCCTCGGTGTCCTTGGGCAGCATGTTCTGGATGAAGGTCTGCAGCACCATCGCCTCGAACTTCTTGAATTTCTTGGCCGGGTCGGTTGCAGCGGCGGCCTTGTCGGCGGTGGCGCGCGACAGGATCGAGCCGGCATCGACGGAAGCGGCTGCGTCGAGTGAAAACGTGCCCGCAGCGCCGCCGGCCCGCTTCGTCAGCGCGGCGCGGGCGGTCTCGATATCCGCCGGGTCGACGGCTCGGGCCACATCCATAACGATGTCGCTGGGTGGAGAAATCGCCAAGAAAGTCCGCCTTTTACCGGTTTTCCCTGACCAGACCATGCCTCAACAAGCTTGTGGCAGGCTTGCGGGAAGGAGAGGGAGCGGAGTGCGGGGGATCGGATCGAAGCTGCCGGCCGAGGGTGGGATTTGCGCCTCAGCCTCACTCCTTGACCGCCCCCGTCATCGAGGAGACGTAGTGCTCGACAAAGAATGAATAGAGCACCACCACCGGCAGGGAGCCGATCAGCGCGCCTGCCATCAGGGCTCCCCATTCATAGACGTCCGAACGTACGAGTTCGGTAAGCACGCCGACCGGCACGGTCTTGTTTTCGGACGACTGGATAAAGGTCAAGGCGTAGATGAATTCGTTCCATGACAGGGTGAAGGCGAAGATGCCGGCGGAGATCAGGCCGGGCACCGACAGCGGCAGAACTATCTTGGTCAGGATTTGCCAGCGGCTCGCTCCATCGATCAGCGCGCATTCTTCCAGTTCGAAGGGTATCGAGCGGAAGTAGCCCATCAAGAGCCACGTGCAGAATGGAATGAGGAACGTCGGATAGGTGAGGATCAGTGCGAACGGCGTATCGTAAAGGCCGAGGTTGAACACCATTACCGACAGTGGAATGAACAGAATCGAGGGCGGCACGAGATAGGCCAGGAAGATCGCCAAGCCGACCTGCCGCGCCCCGGAAAACCGCAAGCGCTCGATCGCATAGGCAGCGAACACCGCCGCCAGCAGCGACAGGAAAGTTGAGGCGGTCGAGATGATGATCGTGTTGAGGAGCCAACCCGGATAGGACGTCTCGAAGAGCAGATACCGAATATGCTCGAGCGTCGGATGGACGACCCAGAACGGGTTGAAATTGGCATAATCCGTCATCTCGAGATTGGGTTTCACCGCCGTGATCGTCATCCAGTAGAACGGGAACAGCAACACGATGACGAAGATCAGGAGCGGCAGATAAACGGTCACCACGCGCCGGGGCAGGCTCTGGAGATAGCCCATGCCGCCTTCATCCGTGTTCGGACGGTTGCTCGTTTCGATCGCGGCCATGTCAGTCTCCACCGCCCTGCTGCCATTTACGACGTTGCAGCCCGAAATAGCTGAAAAGGATCGCCGCAAGCAGGAACGGGATCATCGCCACCGCGATCGCGGCTCCCTCGCCAAGCTGGCCGCCGGAAATGCCGCGCTGGAACGAGAGCGTCGCCATCAGATGGGTGGCATTCACCGGCCCGCCGCGAGTCAGCACATAGATCAGCTGGAAATCGGTGAAGGTGAACAGGACCGAAAAGGTCATGGTGATGGCGATGATCGGCGTCAGCAACGGCAGCGTCACATAGCGGAACAACTGCCAACGGCTGGCGCCGTCGAGCGTCGCGGCCTCGTAAAGCGATTGGGGAATCGTCTGCAGGCCGGCCAGCAGCGTGATGGCCACGAAAGGAATGCCGCGCCAGACATTGGCGGCGATCACCGAGGCGCGTGCGTTCTCCGGATCGCCAAGGAAATTGATGCGGTGGTCGATCAGTCCCATCTGCTGCAGCGCCCAGGAGAGGATGGAGAACTGCGAATCGTAGATCCACCAGAAGGCGATGGCCGAGAGCACCGTCGGCACCACCCACGGCAGCAGGACAATCGCGCGGAAGAACGATTTGAAGGGAAGGTTCTGGTTGAGGAGGAGCGCCAGCCAGAGGCCGAGCGCGAATTTCAGGATCGAAGCGCTGATCGTGTAGAGCAAGGTGTTGAAGACGGAGAGCCAGAAGACGGCGTCGCTCCACAGATATTCATAGTTTTCGATGCCGACGAAGATGCCGGGGCGGCCGATGCGGGCATCGGTGAAGCCGAGCCAGACACCGAGCCCCAGCGGATAGGTCAGGAAGACAAGCAGCAGTGCAGCCGCCGGAAGCATGAAGCCGAAGCCAAGTGCGTTCCGGCTTTCGCTCCAGCGCGATAGAATCCGTGAGAAGATCGAAGATCGCGGCTGGATAGCAGCTGACGGCACGGCCATGGGTCGGCTCCTGCTGAGGTCTCATTGATCGGCCGGATCGGCCACGATGCAATCCGAAGCCAGCCGGGCAGCCGCGCTGCCCGGCTGAGCCGGCTCAAACGCGATAATAGCGATTTGCCCGCTTCTCGGCCTCTTCCATTGCCTCTTGCGGCGTCGCCTGGCCGGTCACCGCTTTGGCGAACATATCGACCAGCACGTAGTCGGCCATGGTTGCCGCCGAAGCATAGCCGAGCGGCCCGGCATAGCCGTTAGGCCGCAGAGTAGCCGAAGCCTTGGCGTAAGCGGCGTTGTTGGGATCGGCAGTCCATACCGGGTTGTTGTCGAATGCCTTCAGGGTCTGGCAGCAATATCCGGCCGAGGAGGTGATCCAGTCCTTCATTTGCGGTTCCTCGAACATGAACTGCAAATACGCCTTGGCCGCGTTGGGGTAGGGCGTGTAATTGAAGATGACAGCCGTGGTCACCTGGAACAATTCGACGGATTTGCCGACAGGACCGATGGGCAGGTTGGTGGTGCGTATGTCCTTGGCGATTTCAGCCAGCTTCGGATCATTGTCCTTATTGATTTTGGCGGTGTTGTAGGCCGAGATGCCGTTGGCGATGACAGCCAGTTCGCCGGCCAGGAAAGCGCGGTTGTTGTTGACGTCGAGCCAGCTTTCGGTGCCTGGAATGAAGGTCTTGTAGAGTTCCTGCGCGTATTCGATCGCCTTGAGGGTCTCGGGGCTGTTGATCGTTACCTTGCCGCTCTCGTCGACCATCTGGCCGCCATGGCTCCACAGCAGCCAATGAGCATAGTTGTTGCCGTCGCCGACGCCATGGCCATGCGTGAAGCCGGCCGGATGGCCCTTCGCCTGCAAGGCCTTGCAAAGTTCCAGGAAGCCTTTCGTGTCCTTGGGAAACTCCGAAAAGCCGGCCTCTTTCACCCAGCTTTCCCGATAGACGATGGCATTTCCGATCGTGGCCAGTGGCAGGCCGATGAATTTGCCTTCCCGGGTCGCATATTGCTTTGGTCCATCATGCCAGCCGCCGTATTTCGAGCCGAGATACTCGCCCAGTTCGCTCACGTCGTGCAGCTTGTCGGGATATTGGTGCGGGTCATCGAACCAGACGAACATCAGGTCGGGGCCGGAGCCGACATTTGCCGCGACCGCCGCCTTGGGGCGAATGTCTTCCCAACTTTCCTTGTCGACGCGGACCGCGACACCGGTCGCTTCGGTGAAGCGCTTGGTGTTGGCCAGCCATTGGTCCTCGTCGCCCTGGACGAAGGGCGACCAGCGCAGCAGCCTAAGCTTGGCGCCATCCTCGGGTTTGTATTTCGGTCCGTCCTGGGCAAGGGCCGGAGAGCTGATGAACCGACTTCCCAAGGCACCTGCCGCCGCGCCGGCGGTGGTGCGGATCACGTCACGTCTGGTGAACTTCATGCTCGTTTCCTCCTGCTTGTTGTCCTTGCCTGTGGTCCTACTGATCGGTACGTGTTTGGAACCTCTGTCCGGTTTCTCCGTGAAAGAGATGGATGAGGCCGGGCTCGGCCGTAAGCCGGATGGTTTCGCCCGGCGTGAAGGAATGTCGTTCCCGGAAATTCGCGACGATCTCTTCGCCGCCGGCTGTCCGGCCGATGAGCTGCACTTCGGACCCGGTTGGTTCAACCACCGCGACGGTGACCGGAATGCCCTGGTCGTCGGACAGCCGCAAATGCTCGGGCCTTATTCCCAGCACCACAGGCTCGCCATTGGGGATGGAAAGTGCCGAGGCCAACGGGACTGAAATCCCCCCGGCGCCGCGGAACGAGGGTGAGCCGTCAATAGCGATCTCGCCCCTCAGCAAATTCATGGCCGGCGAGCCGATGAAGCTGGCGACAAAAAGATTGTTCGGCCGGTCATAGAGTTCCAGCGGCGGCCCTATCTGCTCGACGTTGCCGTCATGCATGACCACGATCTTGTCAGCCATGGTCATGGCCTCGATCTGGTCGTGCGTGACGTAGACTGTCGTGGTCTTGAGGCGCTGGTGCAGTTCCTTGATCTCGGCGCGCATCTGCACCCTGAGTTTGGCGTCGAGATTGGACAGCGGTTCGTCGAAGAGAAAGACCGCCGGATCACGCACGATCGCGCGGCCCATGGCGACGCGCTGGCGCTGGCCGCCGGAAAGCTGCCGAGGATAGCGCGCCAGCAACGGCACCAGCCCAAGGATTTCGGCCGCGCGGCGCACGCCTGCATCGCTCTCCGGCTTGGAAACTCCTTTGAGCATCAGCGAGAACGCCATGTTCTCGGCAACGGTCATGTGTGGGTAGAGCGCATAGTTCTGGAAGACCATGGCGACGTCGCGCTCCTTGGGCGCAACGTTGTTGACGACCCGTTCGCCAATCGCGATCTGGCCGCGTGAAATCTTTTCCAGGCCGGCGATCATTCTGAGAAGGGTTGATTTTCCGCAGCCCGATGGTCCGACCAGAGTGACGAACTCGCCGTCCTCGATGTTCACGCTGACCCCGTGCAGGATCTCGACAGCGCCGAATGATTTGTAGACTTCGCCAATTGCGACAGACGCCATCGATCCTCCCAACAAATTCCCGCGACGTCGTCGAAGGAACAACGCTTCCGCTAGCGACAGCCCTGGCTCCTCCCAGGCTCACGCTAGGCCGAAACGGTAGCGCTACCAAACCGGGCTGTAAAGCGTTTAGGGGAAAGCCGAACCTTGGGAGGGTCCGCTTCGCGCCACACAATCCTCCCAGCTGCTCCTGCGTCCGCTTCTGCGCGATCAAGTCCGGCACCTGCGGTCGCAGCGTTCGCCTTCATCACGGTTGCGCACGTCCTTGTAGGCTCGCTCCGACCGGCGGCGATAAGGCTGGCTTCCTGCCAGGCGCTCGCGAGGTTCGCTTCCTGGCGTACGACCGCCTGGGCGATGCGACAAGCGGATTGAATAGCCCCTTTTCCGTCAGGGGCAGTCATTCCGGAACGATCCTTCCCGCTTGATTAGAATTCCACGTTGAGTTTTGCATTGAAGCCGTTCTGCTGGACGCCGGAGCCGAACTGACCCTGGTAGGCGACGCTGAGGGTTGCGGCATCGGTCAGGTTGAGATCGAACCCCGCTTCGATGGCGGCACTGTCCTTGGCGATCGGCACGCCAGCGATCGTGAAGGCATCACCGGCAGAGAAGGCATGTGTGCTGGTCGGTATGACGTCGCCATAGGCATGGCGCCAGCCCAGCATGCCGCGCGCTGTGGCATTGATGGCGCCGAGCGTGAAGCCGGCGGAGGCTCTGAGACCAAGCGTGGTGAAGGTGGCGTCGGTGGTCTGGCTTGCACTGGTCAATGCCGCCGCACCGCCCTTTTCCGTGAAGCCGTCCGTATGCAGGTTGACATAAGCGAGGTTGGCAAAAGGCTCGAAGGCCGCGACTGGCGTATCGATGCGATAGCCGAGTTCCCCGAACGCCTGGAAGGTGCCAGCGTTGTAGTCGCCGCTCAGGCTGTCGGCAAAGCCGGGCATGGCCACCGAGCGCGATGTCTTCATGTCGTGCCACGTATAGGCAAGCCCGGAGCGGAAGGCGAGAGCGCCCCGCTGCGTGCCACCATAAAGGCCGAGATGATAATTGTCGCTCGAGCCTGACGAGGATCGGCCGTCGGCATCGAAGCTCGTGTGGCTGTAGCCAGTCATGATGCCAAGCCGCACATCCTCCGCGACAAGGCCGTCGACGCCGGTAAGAAAGCCGCCGGTGGAGGTATCGAGGCCCGCGGCATTGCCGTCGCCGTCGAAGGTGCCCCATGACCCGAAAGCCGTGCCCCAGGCGGCAAAGCGATCGGTGGTGGCAGGCGCCAGCATCGGACCGCCTTCGCCATAGGCCAGCACCGGCGTTGCCGGGATACCTACCCCCTCGAAGGCCGCGCGCAGGCGGTCATTGATGGCATCGCGGACAAAATGGCTGTCCTCGATCAGCGCCGATTTGGCGGACGCATGGATCTCGCCAGATAACGCATCGAAGGCTTCGCGTGCGGTTTCGTCGTCCGGCAGGCCGGCGATTGCATCGTAGATCGGGTTGCCCGGCCCGGCGCTTTCGGCGCCATTGGCGGTGGCACACTGGTTGCGGGTGCCGGCCACCTCGCAGAACGACACGTCATTGCGGGCAACGTCGAGATAGATATTACTGGCGTCATAGGCGAGTGCCAGGTCGACAAACGGGGCGTTCTGGTCGAACGCATCATAGGTGCCGGTCACGCCTTGATCCGCGCTCAGGATCGTGTAGCGGGTTCCGGCACTGTAGCCGCCCGGCGCCTTGAGCGCGAAGACGGTGCCACCCTGGATGGTGGCTTTGCCCGTCACGTCGATCAGGTCGGAATTGCCGGCCGGATTGATCTCGACTTCGTAGGTCGAGCCTATCTCCTGCGTGTAATCGCCTGACACATTCAGCGTGCCGATCGAATTGCCCGGCGTAATCGTGCCGCCAGAAGCGATCGTGGTCGTACCCACCGTTCCCGAACCGCCGAGCGTGCCGCCGGCTGCAACCGCAATGGCGCCAGCAATGCTTGCCCCGGAATGGCTGCCGTCGCCGACAACGAGCTTGCCGCCGCCGATGGTGGTCAGACCGGTATAGGTGCTGACGCCGTTCAGCGTCAGCGTGCCGGCGCCGGTCTTGACGAGGCTCCCTCCGATGCCAGTGCTGCCATCCTGGATGGCGCCGCCGATGGTGTCGTTCTTATCCAATCCGCCAAGCGTCAGCGACTTCGAGCCGAGAAAGACGAGACCATCGCCCGAAAGCGAGCCAATCGCGATACCGTCCGACGTCATTTCGGAGATGTCGACCTTTCCCCCCGTATCGTTGATGATCGCGGCCCCATCCGCGGTGTTGGCGCCATGGAAGCCAACGAAGCCGCCCTTGTTGGTGATGGCGGCGCTGCCGGCAGACGCGGTGTCGTAGAAGTCGAGCGTTCCTTGGATTGTAACGCCAATCGTGGCATTGGCGGCGCTCGAATTGCCGTTGAAGGACGTCCTGCTACCATTGCCGGTGATCGAAGCCGCACCGGCCGATGTTTCGTCGTTGAAGTTGATGCGGCTTTGGGTAGTGACGATCGTCGCCGTTCCCGCCGACGCACTGCCATCGAAGCGCATCGTTGCGTTCATTTCCATGACGATGTCGAGGCTCTCGGCGCTTGCATCATTGATGAAGCGGAGGTCACCGGCCTTGACATTCACCGGTCCGCTGCCCAGCGCGCCTGTCGTCGCCGCGGTGATGAATCCTGCCGAAACCGTCGTCCCACCGGCGTAGCTGTTGGCGCTCGAAAGCACCAGCCCGCCGGCCCCGGTCTTGGTGAGCGCGCCGGTCCCGGAGATGACGCCGTTCGCCGTCAGATTGCCATCCGTCCGGAACGTGCCGCCGGCCGCGCCGAGATCGACATTGCGCGCGGTCGTGAAGGCCGCCGTGTTCCGCAGCGTGCCGCCGTTGAATGTCAGGGCACCGCTTGCAGCGCCGAGATTGGCATCGGAAGAAACGGAAATAGTCCCGCCCAGAAGCCGCGTGCCGCCCTGATAGCTGTTGCTGCCTTCCAGGACGAGCGTGCCGCCTTCCGTCTTGCTGAACCCGCCCGCGCCGGTAATCGTCGTCGCGATGGTGGCTGCCGTGCCGGCCAGCACGCGGATCTCGGCATTGCCATCGGCGCTGTCGGAACCATCTATCGCGAGCGTGCCGGAACCTTCCAGGCGGTAGCCGCTGTCGACGAATTGCAGGCCCTTGAAGCTTTGCGCTCCTTCGACGGCGATCGTGCCGCCGTCGAAGCCGCCCGGTTCGTTCTTGAACACCGCATGGTTTCCTGCCCAGGAGACGAGAGTATCGCCGCCCTGGTTCAGCCATTTTTCGTTCGTGGTGTTCCAGGTCCCGTCGCCGCCTTGCCAGTGCTGCAGCGTGTCGTCGCCGGCCGCTCCGATGAAGAGGTCGACATTGCCGCCGCCCGCCTGGATCTCATAGCCGGCCGGATCGGAGAGCGGCGGCTTCGTGCCGATCTCCAGGCCGTTGTCGGTAAGGCTGCCGCCATAGGTCATCAGCCGGTAATAGCCGAGGCCCGCCGTGCCATCGCCCACGTCGCCGCTCTGCGCAAGATTGAGCGTACCGTCGAGCGTCAGATTGCCACTCACCCCGATGCGGTCGCTTATCCCCGGAGAGCCGGTTGAACCGCCTGGATTGCCGAATTCGTAATCGAGAATCGACCCTGAAGAGAGGCCCAGATTTCCGGCAACCGTCAGCGTACCCACCGAATTGCCTGGCGCGATATGCCCGCCATCGGCAACCGTCGTCGTGCCCACCGTGCCCGAGCCACCGAGCGTGGCGCCGTCCTCGACATTGATCGTGCCACCGAGGAAGCCGGCACTGGCATGGTTCCCGACAAGAAGCGTGCCGCCTGCAACAGTGGTGGCACCGGTGAAGCTGGAACTGTCCGCGGCCAAAACGGTCGTGCCGCTTTCATGGAGGATGGTCCCCAAGCCGGTCAGGGAAGGGCTGAAAATCAGATCGGACCCATCGGGATTTCCCAGATGATTGAACACAACCGTGCCTGTGCCAGCGCCAAAAGCTATCGATGCCGCATCAACCGTGCCGGCGGCCTTCGCCACTTCCCCACTTGCCGCACCGATGTTGAGCGTTCCGAATGATCCTGGCTGGGCCGCCAACCCAACGATAGCAGGACCCCCGGCAAGCGAAACCTGCCCGCCCTCCGACAGAGTCAGCGTGCCCTTGCCCAAGACGCCAACGGCAATGATGGAGTCGCCTGTCCAAACCGACCCGGGGCCCGTAATATTCACAATTCCGGTGGCTTGAGCATCCCAACCAACAATGGCGTTGTTGCCGCTGGAAACCTGCCCGCCATTTTCAATGCTGAGCGATCCATTGCCAAAGAGACCAACTGCGATGGCATCAACGAGTGTCCAACCCGAATCATTTCCGGAAATCACCGCGGAGCCAGTGCTGCCCGCGCCATACGCCACAACTCCCGAATCGTTGAAAACCTGACCGCCATTCTCGACGATCAAGCTCCCTTTCCCTTTGGAATCCCCATTGGAATCCCCGACCCTAAGGACGTCGGCAGTCCAGGTGGCCGACCCTGAAACTCTTGCGGTTGCCCACTCGTCCGGATCAGTTCCGTCAGTAGCAATGATCCCGGTAAAAGAGGTGAGCTGTGTGTCGATGTCGAGCGTGCCCCCCATGACGCCCAGGTTGCCCGCGAGGTCGGAAGCGTCGCCTGACAGCGTCAGCGTACCTGCGCCGGCCTTGCCGAAATGGCCGGGGCCGGTAATGGTCCCGGCATAGGTACCGTCGCTCGCCTGGTCGAAGACGACGGCGCCGGTGTTCACGCCTGAGAAGGTGAGATTGCCGCCGAAGCTGTTGGTGTCGCCGACCAAGGTGCCTTGATCGATGGTCCAGTCCTGCGCACCCGTGCCGGTCAGGGTCACGGTATTCGTCCCGGCCTTGTTAAAGCTCGTGAAGCCGACGAACTCGTCACTCGCGCCTACCGTGGCCGTATTCACGAGCTTCGAGACATCGAAGGCCGGTGTGGAAGGCAGCGTGTCATAGTCCCCGAGCATCAATGAGCCGGTCGCGCCACTCTCCACCACGACATTGCCGGTGATAATCGAGCCGTTTCGCAGGGAAAGCGTGTTGACGCCGCCGGTGAAGGTGATGGCGTTAGCCCGGCCAAAGAAAGAATCTCCCCCAGTAATCTCCCCAACGTTAAGCACCGCCAAATTGGCCCCAACGATGCCGGTACCACCGTTTCCATTGCTGGGCGTCAGGGGAATATAGCCGGCGGCGCCGCCACTGCCGGTTCCGCCAGCAGGGCCGTTAGAGCCGCCGGCATGGCCACCGTTGCCCTCGCCGCCAATGATCACTCCGCTGTTAAAAACCGTCCCACCATTTCTGAGGTCGATCGCTGCACCGGCGGATGCAGAAACCCCGGCGCGGCCACCGGTAATGCGACCGTCGTTGACGATGCTGCCAGAATCTCCCATCACAATGGCTGTTCCTCCGGTGGCTAAAGCCCCGCCCGTGCCACCGAGGACATCGCCATGGTTGGTCAAGTCGCCGCCGGCGTTCAAAACAATGCCCGCACCACCACCACCGCCGAAATTGGCGCCAGGATTGCCACCGTTTCCGCCAGCAACGGTGGCCGAGCTTTCAACAGTGATGGCGCCGTTGTTCAGAAGCATCATGCCGGCGCCCCCGCCCCCGCCGCCGCCGCCGCCGCCGCCGGCAAACGGGCCATTGCCATTGCCATCGCCGCCATCGCCGCCATGAACATCAGCCGTCACGGAAATTGCCGGGTTCACCTCTTCATTACGCACGCCATCGCCACCAGCGCCGCCGCCGCCATAGCCTCCGTCCAAAAAGCCGCCGCCATAGCCTCCATTGCCACCATTGAGGGGCGCGGAAATGTCGCCAGCAATGATATTGCTGTAACCACCGCCGCCACCACCACCGCCACCACCACCGCCACCGGAGCCGCCGTTGTCACCATTTCCACCGTCTGGAATGGCCTGCGTGCCGGCCGCCCCACCGGTCCCTGCATCCGGACCGTTGCCCGCGACGCCGGCGTCACCTGCATCGCCACCATCGCCGCCGTTGCTGTCTACGTCACCATCACCGCCCCTGCCTCCGGTCGCACCATAAAGAGCCTGTGCATGCGCCGGCGCCGTCAGGATGACTGGCAGCAGCAACGACCCCGCGAGCGCCGTGGAGCACAAAAGTACAAGCGGGCGTATGAGCGAGCGACGATCGCGAATTGTCATGGAATTCCCCCCGTGTGCCGCAAGCAACGATTCCGCGGCCGGCCCGATCGCCGAGCGTCCCGCGAAAATCATCGCTTGCCGCTGCGTCGGGTCGCGTGCGTCCGCCACGCACATCGCCCGACTGCTTCCTCACAATCCGCCCGGCGAAACCACCAAGACGATCGCGGCCGATGATAAAACGTCCTCTCCCGACAATTCCACCGATCAATTCTATTGAATTCTGACCAATTCTTGCACGGGCGGATCGCGCTTGCCTCCCCGCACAACTCCTGCGAGATTCAACATTTGGCGCATCGGGGGGTGCGGCAGGGGAACCCCGTGCGAATACTCGACCATGCTTGATCTGAAGACCGTTCTGGTTGTTACGTTTGCAACCGCAAGCCTGCAGGCCGTCACCTGGTTGTTTGTGTGGCTGGCGTGGCGCCGCCTCTATGAGTTGAAGTTTCTTGCGGCCGGCTTCGTCGCTATCGCGGCGGGGGTGCTGCTGATTCTCCTGCGTGGGGAGCAGCCGGCGGCCTGGGCCATCGTGCTCCACAACACGATCATCAAGCTAGGCCTGGTGTTGCTGGCCGAGGGTCTGGCGCGCTTTCTGGGACAGCCACGCTATACCTGGATCATACGCATTCACGCATCGACCTTCTTTACGGTCGTGATGATGTCGGTGATGTGTCTTGGGCTGATGCGGGACCGGACGCAACCAACCCTCCTGCGCTGGATCACGATCGGTGTGCTTGCCGAGTATATCGCGGCTAGCGTTCTCCAGAGCATCATCGAATACCGGCTGCCGGTCGATTTTCAAGGCGCCTCAGTTCTGGCCGACCGCAACGCTTGGTATCTGCTGCAGGGCGCGCTGTTCCTGATCGCCTTTTTCGGCTGCCTGCTGTTCATGGTCAGTTCGCGGCTGTCCTCTGCGCTGCTGGAGAAAAATATCGCCCTGTCGCGGGAGGTACGGGAACGACGACGGCTGGAAAGCCGGTTGAACGCGAGCCTGGCGGCCGAACGTGTGCTTCGCGACGAGCAGGCGGACTTCATGCGCGTCGTCAGCCACGAGTTTCGCACCCCGCTCGCCATCATCCGCAACGCGGCCGACATGATCGGCCTTGTCGGCCACAAGTCGCCCGAAGCGACACGAGAACGGATTGCCGGCATTGGCGAGGCGCTCGATCGCCTGTTTTCCCTGATCGACCGCTTCATGGCCAATGATCGCGACAGCGGGTTTCAGCCGGAGATGATACGTGTCGGTTTGCTTATTGCCGATGTGCGGCTGCATTTCGGGATGACCGGGCGCGGCGAGCGCCTGATCTTTACGGCGGATGACGACGCCGTTTCGCTTGTCGCCGATCCCGAGATGCTGGCGACCGTCCTGATCAACCTCATCGACAACGCGCTCAAATATTCGTCGGAGGACCAGCCAGTGGATATCGATGTGCGCAGCGAAGGTCGAAGTGCGGTCATTCGGGTGCGTGACCGTGGCATCGGCATTCCACAGGCCGAGCTTCACAAGATCGGCAGGCGCTTTTTCCGGGCCTCCAATACGATGGCGGGAACCGGAACCGGTCTCGGCCTCTATTCTTCGCGCAAATTGCTGGCCTATCACGGCGGCAAGCTGCAGTTGCTCGCCAACGACGACCAGGGCATTACGTCCATCGTCAGCCTGCCTCTGGCAGGCGAGGCAACGGATCGACTTTCGCCCGAGGAACTGACCGCATGACGCATATTCTGATCGTCGAGGACGAGCCCCGGCTGCGCAAGGATCTGGCGGATTTCCTGGAACTGACGGGCTTCACGGCCGAAGGCGTCGCCACGGCAGGGGAATTGCGCCAGACGCTGGCCAACGGCAGCTCGCCCGCTGTCATCATCCTCGATGTCGGGCTGCCTGATGGGAACGGGTTCGATCTGGCAACCGAAATCCGCAAATCACATGCCTGCGGCATCATCATGCTGACGGCGCTCGGTGACAGCGACGACCGTATCCGTGGCTTTGAGAGCGGCGCCGACATCTACCTGGTCAAGCACAGCACGCTGCGCGAGATCGACGCCGCAATTCGCAGCCTGCTGCGACGGACGGGAGCCCCGCCCGACTCTGCCAACGGCAGCAGCGATCGGTGGGTGCTGGACGGCACGAACTGGATGCTGATCGCGCCCAATCACCGTTCGCTTAAACTGACGGCGGCCGAGTTCGCCTTCATGAACGTGCTCTGCAACCGTAGCGGCGAAATCTGCCAGCGCGAGGATCTGGTGGAGCTTGTCGCCCGTCCCAGGTCGAACTTCGACAACAGGCATCTCGACGCAGTCGTCAGCCGGCTACGCCGCAAACTGGAGGAGCACATCAGCTTGCCCGCGCCGATCAAGGTCGTCTATGGCGTTGGCTACATCTTCACCGCAGCCGCCGCCGTGCAATGAACGTCTCTGCTTCCAGACCGAAGCATCGACTGGTCATGGCGCGGCAGGACCTCGATGTGCAGCCTGCAATGTCCGCTCTCAGGAAGCCACCATGCCCGCCCCTAAGACCGAGATTGCCGCCATTCGCAACCTGGTCAATGACGCTCACCGTTGGCCCATAGCGGAACACCCTCAGCTTACTCCTCGCCCTGCTTCTGCGCGATGATGTCGAGCCGCTCGCGGTCGGAGCGTTCGCGCTCGTCGCGGTTGCGCACGTCCTTGTAGGCACGCTCAACCATGTTGGTGCGGGCGGTCGCGGCGGCGATGAGGCCGGCTTCTTGCTTCGCGCTTGCCAGGTTCGCCTCCTGGCGCACGACCGCTTGGGCGATGCGGCGGTGGTAGAGATCGGGGAACAGGGCGGAAAGCGAATCGGGCTGGTCGAAATGGCCGACCAGTTCCCTGGCTTCAGCCTCGGCGGCACTGGCCGCGGCAAGGAAGGTGGCGTGGCGGGTTTCGTGCAGCGCCTTCAGCTGTTCCTGCACCTTGACCAGTTTCTTGAGGCGGTCCTTGCGCGTGCTCATGGTCATCTCGCCAGCGTCAGGTCGACGAAGCCGTCGACGAACAGCGACAGCATGGTGCCGACGGCGAAATAGAAGATGATCATGCCGCCGGCGATGATGAAGGGCTGGGAGATGAAATAGATCGGGATCTGCGGGGTCAGCTTGTTGACGAAGCCGATCGTCAGATTGACGAGAATGGCATAGGCGACGAACGGGCTGCCGAGGCGGATGACCAGGAAGAAGGTGTCCGACACCGTGTCGGTGACATCGACGAGGGCTGCCTGCGGGTTGAAGAAGATGTTGACCGGCGCGACCGTGTAGGAGGAAACCAGCGCGCGTATTATCTCGTGGTCGAAATCGAAGACGAACAGCATCAACAGCGCCGAGAACGAGATGATGGCGGCAAGGGCTGCCTGGGGTTCGGGCTCCTCGATCGCCGGTCCGCCGGTGCCGCCATAACCGACCAGCATGGCGATGGCCGAGCCCATGAAACGCAGGGCTTCCATGTAGAGCCTGGTCATGGCGCCGATCAGGCCGCCGACCAGAAGTTCCGAGATGATCATCGGCACAAGGATCTGCGGGCGCGGGTCGACGAAAGGAAAGATCTTGTCCCACAGGAAGGCGAGCAGGCCGCCGGTGGCGGCGACCGCCACGAACAACCTGACCTGGACCGGGACGCGGGCGCTGGACAGGCCCGGCATCAGCATGAAACAGGCGCCGATGCGGCAGAAGGCGAGGAACGCCGCGATGACGACGCCTTGCGACAGCACGCTCACGATATGGTTCCGAGCACCCTGATCTCGACGCCCTTGGCGATTTCGACGTGGCTGAGCACCGGCAGCGTGGTGAACAGCCGCTCGATGATCATGCGCACATAGGGGCGGGCGTCGGGCGCGGTGACGAGGACGAAACGTTCGCCGGCTTCCAGATATTTCTTGATCGCCTTGGTGGCGTCCTGGCCGAACTCCTCGAGCTGGCGCGGGTCGATGTCGAACTCGCGCACCTCGCCCTTGGCGTCGCGCTTGAGGCTCTGGTGGAAGGCGAGGTCCCAGCGGTTGCCGAGGCGAAGCACCTTCAGCACGCCGCCCTCGGACAGGTCGCCGCAAATCTGCTGGGCCATGCGGATGCGGACATGCTCGACGATCTGCTCGGTGCGGCGCACATGCGGCGCGATCTCGGCGATCGCCTCGATGATCAGGTGCAGGTTGCGGATCGAGACGCGCTCGGCGAGCAGCAGCTTCAGCACCGCCTGCAGGCCGGGATAGGAGATGTGCGTGGTGCAGATCTCGTCGGCGAGCTTGCGGTATTCCTGGTCCTGGCGTTCGAGCAGCGCCTTCATGTCCTTGTAGGACAGAAGCTGCGGCAGGTTGTTGCGGATGACCTCGGAGAGGTGGGTGAGCAGCACCGACATGTTGTCGGCGAAGGTGTAGTTCTCGCGCTTCAGATCCTCGGCGAAGGCTTCGACGACGGAATAGGCGCGCATGCCGAAGGCCGGCTCGCGGATTTCCTCGCCCGGTATCTCGGGTATGTCGCGATTGCCGAGCAGAACCATGATCTCGCCGACGCGCATCTGGTATTCGGCCACCACGGTGCCGTGCACCTTGATCTGGTAGCTCTTCGGCGGGATGGCGAAATCGTCGGCGACACGCACTTCCGGCACCACGAAGCCGTACTGGGTGGCAAATTTCTTGCGCATCTTGCCCATGCGGAAAACCAGTTCCTGATGCGACGTCAGCAGCCTTGTCGACAGCTGCTTGCCGATCAAGAGTTCGATCTCGGCGGTGGCGAGCGAAGCCTTGACCGAGTTCTTCTCTTCCTCGACCTTGGTCGCCTTTTCCTGGTCCTTGATCGCCTCGGCTTCGGCGAGGACCCGGTTGGCGCGCATCGGGATGACGTAGCCGAGGCCGGCCATGCCGGCGGCGAGCGCAAAGAACGGGAACAGCGGCAGGCCGGGCATCAGGCCGAGCAGCACCAGCAGCGATGCCGCGACATAGAGGGCGCGCGGGTGGGCGCCGAGCTGGCCGAACACCGCCTGGTTGGTCGAGCCGCGGGTGCCGCCCTTGGAGACGAGCAGGCCGGCGGCGAGCGACACGATCAGTGCCGGGATCTGGGTGACGAGGCCGTCGCCGACCGACAGCTTGATGAACACGTCGGCGGCTTCGCCCATGCCCATGCCGTGCCTGATGTAGCCGATGGCGATGCCGCCGACGATGTTGATGGCGGTGATGATGAGGCCGGCGATGGCGTCGCCGCGCACGAACTTCGAGGCGCCGTCCATCGAGCCGAAGAAGGAGCTTTCTTCTTCCAGTTCACGGCGGCGCAGCTGCGCGGTCTTGTCGTCGATCATGCCGGCCGACAGGTCGGCGTCGATCGACATCTGCTTGCCAGGGATGGCGTCGAGGGTGAAGCGCGCGCCGACTTCGGCGATACGCGTGGCGCCCTTGGTGATGACGATGAAGTTCACCACGATCAGGATCATGAAGACGATGAGGCCGATGACGAAGTCGCTGGCCATCACCAACTTGGAGAAGCCGGCGATGACGTAGCCGGCGGCATGCGTCCCTTCATTGCCATGCGACAGGATCATGCGCGTGGTGGCGATGTTGAGCGACAGCCGCAGCATGGTGGCGATGAGCAGCACGGTTGGAAAAGACGAAAAATCGAGCGGCCGCTGGATCCACAGCGCCACCATCAGGATCAGCACCGAAAGCGCGATCGAAAAGGCGAGGCCGACATCGATGAGAAAGGCCGGGATCGGCAGGAACAGCACGGCAAGTATGATGACGATGCCGATGGCGAAGAAGACGTCGCGGCCGTTCTTGGCGGCCGCGCCGGGCTGAATGCTTTCGCTGATCGCCATATCGTCCTCAAACCCCATAGACTGCCGAGCGCGCGACAGCCCTGTGAGGGTAATCCGCCAAGCTTGCGCGAGGGTGGGAGACTGGCTAGTTCGAACGATCATGCGCAGGTCGCCGTGTCGGCTAGCCTCGCCAGGAAAGGGAAACCCATGCTTCTGATCATCGGCACCATCCGCTTGCCGCCAAACAAATTTGAGGAAGCCAAGCCCGCAATGGAACGCATGGTTTCAGGCAGCCGCGCCGAGGTCGGCTGCATCCAATATTCCTATGCGCAGGATGTTTTTGATGCCGGGCTCATCCGGGTCACGGAAGTCTGGAGCGACAGGGCAGCGCTCGACGCGCACTTCGCCTCGCCGCACATTGCGGACTGGCGTGCGAGCTGGCCGGCGCTCGGCATAGGCGAGCGCAACCTCGTACTCTATGAAGCCGGCGAGCCCATGCCGACCTGAACGGTCCATCGGCCCGATCGATATCGCGTCCACTTGTCGCCAATGTGGTGTCTGTCGGCATTGTGGTTGCCATGCCGTGCCGCCGGGCGTATCAGGCTGGCTTTCCACTGCCTTTCGATATCGGCGAGCCGCCCCGGTGCTTTCCAGAAACCACAGCGAAGTTTACGCCCGCCGGCTGCGCGCGGTGCTGATCAGGTCGTTGCCCCTGCTCGAGGCACGCGGCATCGTGGTGGTCATCCTCGCCGGTGTCGTAGGCGTCATGGCTGGCATATTGGTCACGGCGATGAGCCAGATCGTGCAGGACCTGCACGGGCTGCTGTTCGGCGTTCAGCCTGGCGGCCGGCTTTCCGGCATGTTCTCGCTCGCCAATCCGATGCAGGCGCTGATACCGGCGATCGGCGGCATACTGCTGGGGCTGACGGTGGTCTGGCTCCGGATACGGAAATTCCGCACACCGATCGACCCGATCGAAGCCAATGCGCTCTATGGCGGGCGCATGTCGCTGACCGACACCTTCATCATCGCCGGCCAGACGATGATCTCCAGCGGTTTTGGCGCCTCGGTCGGGCTGGAAGCCGGCTACACGCAGGTTGGCTCCGGGCTGGCATCGCGGCTGGCGGGCATCTTCAGGCTGCGCCGCAACGATGTCCGTATCCTGGTCGGCTGTGGTGCGGCCGGCGCCATCGCCGCTGCCTTCGATGCACCGCTGACCGGCGCCTTCTACGGCTTCGAATTGGTCATCGGCATCTACTCGGTCGCCAATGTCGCGCCTGTCATGACCGCCGCGATCTCAGCCTCGCTGACCGCTGAAATGTTCGGCGGGGTGCCTTTCCCGCTCGAGCTTTCGGGTCTGCCGGCGCTCACCGCCAGCCAGTATGTGCCGTTCCTGCTGCTCGGGCTGCTCGGCGGTGCCGCCTCGATCGCCATCATGCATCTGGTGACGCTGATCGAGCGCGGTTTCGCCAGGCTGTCGATCGATGCGTCGCTGCGCCCCGTCATTGGCGGCGTCATCGTTGGCTTGTTGGGGCTGATCACGCCGCAGGTGCTGTCCAGCGGCCATGGCGCGCTGCATCGCGAATTCTCGATGAATTACGGGCTGGCCGTGGTGGCCAGCGTCTTCGTGCTCAAGCTGGCGGCGTCGGCGGTCTCGCTGGGGTCGGGTTTTCGCGGCGGACTGTTCTTTGCCTCGCTGTTCCTCGGCGCGCTGCTCGGCAAGGCGTTCGCGGATGTGATGCTTGTTATTTCTCCGGCAACCGGCATCGACCCTGCCGTCGCCGCCGTCGTCGGCATGACGTCGCTCGCCGTCGGTGTCGTCGGCGGTCCGCTGACGATGACCTTCCTGGCGCTGGAATCGACCCGCGACCTGACGCTGACCGGCGTCGTGCTGGCCGCCTCGATCATGTCGGCCATCCTGGTGCGCGAAACCTTCGGCTACTCGTTCTCGACATGGCGCTTCCATCTGCGCGGCGAGACCATCCGCAGCGCCCACGATGTCGGCTGGATGCGCAGCCTCACAGTCGGCTCGATGATGCGCAAGGACATCAAGACCATCTATGCCTCGACGACGCTGGCAGCCTTCCGCAAGGAGGTGCCGCTCGGCTCTGCCCAGCGCGTCATCGCCGTCGATGCGGGCGACCACTATGTCGGCGTGCTGATCGTGGCCGAACTGCACAGCGATCCGTCCGATGGCGAGGTGCCGGTGCGCGATCTCGCCAAATTCAAGGACGCGGTGCTGGTGCCGAGCATGAACGTGCAGGCCGCCGCGGAAACATTCCAGCGGGCGGGCGCGGAAGAACTCGCCGTGGTCGAAGATTTCACCGACCATATCGTGCTGGGCCTGTTGACCGAAGGCCATTTGATGCGGCGCTATGCCGAGGAACTCGACAAGGCGCGCCGGGACCTGTCGGGCGAGGGGTAAGCGGGCAAAAGGGGTTACGGGCTTAATGCTCGATTGGCCCCTTGGCCATCACAAGCGCCGTGCCGGCGGTGGTCGGGCGCTCGATCATGCGTCGTACGCGGGGCGGTTCGTCGCCGCTGTGCAGGGCCCGCACGCGTTCGCCGATGACGGCGTCGGCATGGGTGATGCGTCCATTGTGCCTGATATACTCGATCCAGGTCGGCGTGTGATAATGCTCGATCCATACGGTGGGATTCTCGAGATCGCGCGCCAGCGTCCAGTTGCGGGCGCCGTCACGGCGGCGGATGCGGCCGCGTTCGGCCATGATGGCGAGGAACTCCGGTTCGTCCTCGTGGCGGATCACATATTCGATCATGATGGCGATGGGACCACTGCGCGGCTTCAGGTCAAGCGCCAAATGCGGTTCCTTGAAGCGATTGAGCGGGTCGAGGTTGAGCACCTGCTGTTGCGGCAGCGGGAGCAAAAGACCGATGGCGCCGCCGGCCAGCATGGCGATGCTGGCGGCGATCAGCGCGGTTTCGGCGCCATGCGCGTCGGCGACGACGCCCCAGATCCAGCTGCCGAGCGCGATGCCGCCGAAGGTCGCGGTCTGGTAGACCGACAGCACCCGGCCGACCACCCAGCGCGGCGTCGCCATCTGCACCGTGACGTTGAAATGCGAAAGCGCGATCACCCAGCAGGCACCGCCGACAAGCAGGCCGAGCGACGTCTGCCAGGCATGCTGGCTGACGGCGGCATTGAAGGCGCAGACGGCGAAGCCGGCGAACGCACAGCGCACCATCGTCTCGCTGGAGAGCAACTGCCGCAGCCTGACGCTGATCAAGGCGCCGCCGACCGCGCCGATGCCGAAGGCGCCGAGCATGATGCCATAGGTAAGCGCATCGCCCTTGACGACGTCGCGCGCCACCAGAGGCAGCAACGCAAGCACAGCGCCTGCACTGAAGCCGAACGCAGCACCCCTGACCAGCACCTTGCCGATATTGGGCGACATGGCGACATAGCGCAGGCCGGCGCCCATGGCGGCCCCCAGCGACTCGCGCGGCAAGGTCGATACCGGCACGTTCGGCTTCCAGCGCGCCAGCACGACGATCAGGCCGATATAGCTCACCGCGTTCGCCGCGAAGGCGGCTGCCGCACCGGCGGCGGCGACGATGATGCCGCCGATCGCCGGACCGACGCTGCGCGTCAGGTTAAAGCCCATCGAATTGAGGGCGACGGCCGCCGGCACCTTGTTGCGGGGAACGATATCGCCGACGGAGGCTTGCCATGACGGGCTGTTGAGCGCGGTGCCGCTGTCGATCAGGAAGGTGAAGGCAAGCAGCGTCCATGGCGTGATCAGGCCCGAATAGGTGAACAGGGTCAGAAGCACCGACACCACCAGCATGAAGGTCTGGGCGACCAGCATCACCTTGCGCCGGTCGAAACTGTCGGCGATGGCGCCGGCGACCAACGCAAACAGCATGATCGGCAAGGTGGTCGAAGCCTGGACAAGGGCCACCTGATAGGGCGAGGTGGCGATCGTGGTCATCATCCAGGCGGCGCCGACACCCTGGATCAGGCCACCGAAATTCGAGACGAGACTTGCGCCCCACACGGCGCGGAAAATGCCGTGCCGGAAGGGCGCCAGCGCCGAGACGCTCTCGCTGTCCGGCTTTTCGTCAATCATTTGGGATTCCTGCCATGTCGTGCCTGCCCGTCAGACAATCCGTTTGCGCAGACCGTTTGCCGAAAGTAGGGCATGGCGCCGCAAAGGGCAAAAAAGCTCATGGTCCAACAATGGGATAGAGGCGGTCCAGGCCTTGTCTGCCGTGCGTGCGGAGGCGCCAAGGGGATCGGCGGCGTCTGTCTTCGGACAATTATGAACGGCATGCCGCGGCACGCCTTCCCAAAACAGGTTAGAACCCGTTCTGGATGCGCTCGAAGATGACGTTGGTGAAGGCCGATATCTGGCTGCCGATGAAGGGGCCGGTCAGCGCCACCACCAGCATGATAGCGACGATCTTCGGCACGAAGGTCAAGGTGATTTCCTGCACCTGGGTCAGCGCCTGGATGAGGGCGATGCCGATGCCGACCACCATGGCGACCAGCACCACCGGAGCGGACGCGACGAGCACCGTCCATACCGCGTACTGGACGATGTCGAGAGCGTCGGCCTCATTCATGGGACTGGCTCTCTGTCGAAAGCGTCAGCTTGCCGCCTTGACCGAAACTCCCGGACCGACCGCGACTTCGGTGCCGTTCTGCAGCACAGCGATGAGACCGTTGCTGGCGAGGCGCACCGAAGCCACGGTGCCCGTCGTTAGGCCGTCGGCGGAGGTTATCGAGCGCCCGATCAGTGCGTCGGCCTGCGACAGCGCCGAGGACTGCATGATCTGATTGAGCTTGGTGTTGGTCTGCACCGATTGCTCGACCTGCGAGAAGGTGGCGAGCTGGGCGACATACTGCGTCGAATCCATCGGCTTGGTCGGATCCTGGTTCTTCATCTCGGCGATCAGAAGCTTCAGGAAGGACTGGTAGTCGACCGCTGTCTTCGAGGTGGACGCGGTGGCCTGATTGGCGCCGGTCGGAATCGTCGTCGTCATGTCCACGTTCATCAGTATCGTGCTCCCACAGCCAACGGGCGCTCGGCACCCGAAATATCGTCATTGCCACCCAGCGCGCGGCGTTCGAGCGGATAAAGTGCGCGGATCGCCTTCAGCGCTTCGTAGATATGGTCCTCGCCGACCATGCGGTCGATCTGTTTCAGCGCGCTGCAGATCTGGCCGTCCTCGAAGCTTGCCAGAAGCAGCGGCAGCGAACGACGGAACATCTCGCGTGCGGCGGCGGCGCCGGCCGGGTTCATCAGCATGACCTGCAGGATGAAATAAAGCTGCTTGAGCGGTGTCGAGGCATCTTCGGCCTGGATCACGTGGTTTTCGAGCAGGAACTGGACGTCGTTCATCAATTCGACGGTGACCTTGCGGTCGACCCGGATGACGGCGCCGTTGATGTAGATCTTTTCGTTCGGCTTCAGCGATATCTTCAGCGTGTTGGTCATTGAATGCCGTCCCTGATGATCTGGGACACCTCGATCAGCCCTTCGAAATTGTTGGTGCGGCCCTGACGGATGTCCTCCGCCTCGCGCAGCAGCCACAGGCCGATGGAAATGAGGTTGGCGCGCAGTTCCTTTGGCAGGGCGTTGTCGCTGGAGCCAAGATCCTCGACGAAGGCGGTCCAGACGCGGTTGGTGAAGTGAAGCGCCTCTATCGCCTCCATCGAACCGTGGCCGGCCACTGCTGCCGCCGCCAGCATGTCGATCGAGCGGGTCAGAAGCTCGCGCTCGCGGTCCTTCGCGTCGGCAACGGAGTTGCTCTGGATGTCGGCGTAAGAGAATTGGTACATCGTTGGGGCTCTACCGTTCCGTTAAGCGTTGTCAGGTCAGGTAATTCAACAGGCTGAGCTGCTGCAGGCGTGCGGTCAACGCGAAAGACGTTTCGATGTGCTGTGTCAGGTCCGCGACCCGTGTCGCGGCTTCGGCCGGATCGACAGCTTCCAGGTCGAGAATGTGCCGTTCGAAAAGGTCGACCTGCGTTTTCATCCGATCGTTGGCATCGGAAACCCGCTTCTGGACGATGCCGGTCTCGGATTGAAGCTGGCCAATGCCGCTCAGCGCTTCGCCAACCAATGTGGTGGAGCGGCTGACAACCGTATTCTTCGCCGCCTGGCTGATGTTGCTGGACATCAGGCTGCTGACCATGGCTGCCGCCATTGCGAGCTTCTGGATGCCGGCGCTGTTGGCGCTGGTCGACGTCGGTGTGGTTTCGTTGAGTGCGATGCGGCTGACGATCTGCTGGTCGGTGGCGTTCGACCAGTTGCCCTGCCAACCAGCGCCCGTGAACTGCGGGGCGACATCATTGGTGATGAAATCGTCCATCTGGGCAGCCGTGATGTCGGCCGCGAGCGGATCGTCCTGGGTGAAGCCGAAATTGGCGACGAAAGCGGCGTCGAATGCCGCCTTGGCGGGGGAGCCGGCAGCTGTGAAGTCGTTGATTGGCTTGACGTCGGTGTTGGTGCCGGCGAACAGGTATTCGCCATTGACGCTGGTGTTGAGGATCGAGGTCAGCTGCTGGATGGTCGCCTTGCCGGAGGATTGGGTGAGGCTGTTGGACGAGTCGCTTGAGGAGGCGGTGGTCAGGGCGGACAGGAACGTCTGAGCGGCGGTCGAGAGTTGACCAAGCGAGGTCTGCGTCGAGGAGAGCCGGGCGCCGACCAGGCCGTTGGAATCGATGATGACGTTGAGCCGGTCAAGATCGCGCTGGAAAGTGACGGCCTGGGTGGTGCGCCCGCCGAGAGCCAGGCCGACGTCGGCGACCCTGCCCGTCGAGGATTCTTTCGTGGCTTTGACGAGTTCGGCCTGCATGCGCATCTGCTGGGAGCGCATGGCATTGGAGATTGCGGCCGAGGAGACTGAAGTCATGGAATTATCCCACCGCGTTGAGCAAGGCCGTCATCATGTCGTCGACGGTTTTCATCATCCGAGCCGACGCCTGGTAGGTGTGTTCGAGGTCGAGCAGCAGCGACATTTCCTGGTCGACATTGACCCCGGTCGCGTTGGACAGCGCCTCGGCGCTGCGCGACGCCAGCGCTTCCTTGGCGTCGGAGGCGGTCGAAGCCTGCTGGCGCACGCCCTCGAACCAGCCGATCGAACTGGCGGCGTAATCGGACACGCTGGACGTTGCCGAAACCCCGGCGGCGGGGTCGAAAGTCATCGGCTGGTCGAGCCTGTCGCCATAGGCAACCAGAAGGGTGGAATAGGACGCGCCACCGCCCGTGTTGGCGACGTAGGCCGCACCGTTGGCACCGCCGTCGCGCAGCAGCATCGGGTTGCCGCCGGTGCCCGGGTCCATCGCTGCATTGACGCTGATGGACGCGGCAAGGCCGTTGACCAGCGTGCCGGCGGCCGGCACGGCCGGCGCACCAGACCAGGTGAACAGGCCGGCGGCGTTGGCCATCGAGGGTGCGGTCTCGGCAAAGGCTGTGATCAGGCCACGCGCGGTCTCGTCGAGCTGGCTCTGCATGGTCGAGGCGACGTCGTCGCGCAATTGCAGCAGGCCGGCAAGCGTGCCGCTGGCGCTGGTGTTGCCACCGGCTCCCGCCGAGATCGGCACATTGTCGATGTAGACGGCATTGCCGGCGGCACCCGCGGTATAGCCTGCCGACGCCGCGAAGGTGACCGTGCGCGGTATCGTCTCGAACAAGGTCGTGCCGTCGCCGGTGGTGATGACCATGTCATTGTCGCCTCGCGTGAAGGTCGACACCGGGACATAGTTCGAAATCTTCTTCAAAAGCGCATCGCGCTGGTCGAGCGCATCGGAAACGTCGGTGCCGGAACGGGTTCCGGACATGACGGCCGTGTTGGCATCCTGGAATTGGCCGAGCAGCGAGTTCAGGTCGTCGACGGCGGTGGCAATCTGACCGTCGGTCTGGGTGCGGAAATCCTGGACTGCCTTGGAGCCCTCATTGAGCGAGCGCACGACCTGTTTGGCGGCGTCGATGACGGAGGCGCCGAGGTTCTGATTCGACGGCGAGGTGGCGTAGAGTTGCAGCGCCTGCTGCAGGTTGGCGATCGCGGTCGAGGGCGAGGATGCATTGTCGACGCCATTGACCGCAACACCCAACTGATCCATGCCGTTGTAGAGAGCGTTCTGGCCGCTCCAGGCCGACAGCGCGGCGAGATTCTGGCGAAACAGAAGCTCGTTGGCTGCGCGCTGGATATCGACCGAGCGCGCACCCGGCGCCGTGCTGGTGACGACGGCCTGGCGCCGCGAATAGTCCGGGTTGGAGGCGTCGGCGACATTGCGCGAGACAACGCTGGTCTGTCGCGCGGTGTTCATAAGCGCCGACTGGGCGATACTCAATGCGGTAGACAGTGACATGCGGGTCTTTCGCGGGCGACGCCCGTCTTATCTCTTCAGGTTGACAAGGACGTCCATCAGATCGGAACCGGTCTGGAAGACTTTCGAATTGGCGGTGTAGCTGCGCTGTGCCGCGATCATGTTGGTCAGTTCTTCGGCGATATCGACGTTGGAATTCTCGAGCGCGCCGGAGATGATGGAGCCGAGCTTGCCTTCATTGGCAAAGCCGACACGAACCGCGCCGGACTCGGTGCCCTGCGAATAGACGTTGCCAGGCAGCGCCTTGAGCTGGTCCGGGCTCTGTACGTCGGCCAGCGGGATCTTGTAGAGCGGCTTGGTCGAGCCGTCCTTGTACTGGGCGTAGATGGTGCCGTCCTTGCTGATCTGGACCTTGTCGATGGTGCTCGGTGCGTTGCCGTTGACCTGGGCGTCGGAAACCGTGAAGCCGGTGCCAAGCTGGGTCAGCGCCGACAGATCGAGATTGAGGGTGGCGCCGTTCGGCACAGTAAATGAAACGTTGGTGGGCGTGCCGGTGAGCTTGCCGGTGGTGGTGTCGAAGGTCAGGTTGGCCGAGCCCAGCAAGCCGCCGGCGGTGTAGGGGAACGATGTTCCAGCGGTGGCCTTCGACTGATCGAAGACCGCCACCTGCCAGGTGCCGGCGCCGGTGTTGGTGAAATAGACGTCGAGCAGCTTCTTGTTGCCGAGATTGTCGTAGGCGACCATGGAGGATTTCGACGTGTATTGCGCGGTCGCAGCGTTGGCGGCGGGCAGATTGGCGGTCGCGACCGGGGTCGCACCCGCCGGCAGGTTGCCGGCAAAGCTGCCCTCGGTGCTCGGCGTTGCGGTCATGCCCTGGTCGGAGATGACAACCGGGACCAATCCCTCGAAGCCGTTGACCGTCGCTGCCGGTACGCCGTTCTCGTAACTGTAGGCCATCAGCTGGAAGCCGGCCGAGTTGACAAGCCTGCCCTGACCGTCGGGAACGAAAGCGCCGGCTCGGGTCAGATAGGGGGTACCGCTCGGATCCTGAACGACAAAGAAGCCATCGCCGCTGACGGCAAGGTCGGAAACCGAGGTCGTGTACTGAAGCACGCCCGGATCGCTGACCGCCTGACGGATCGTCGTGGTGACGCCGCCGGAATTGTAGGCGCCGCCGGTCGACGGCATGACCAGCGTCGAAAATTCGGCGGAGGACCGCTTGTAACCCGTGGTATCTGAATTGGCGATGTTGTCGGCGACCGTCGACAGGCGGTTTGCCTGCGCGTTCATGCCGGAAACGCCGGTCCGCATCATTCCATAGAGGCTCATCGAAACGTCTCCGCTGTGTCCATGCTGCTGGCTGCGAGGCTACGCATGTTTTCTTGCGCGAGGCTGGCGCGGCGCTGCATCAGAAGACGAGCCGGTAGCCGAGGAAACGCTTGGAATCGATCGGGTCGGTGCCCAGCTTCTCGCGCAGCTTCTTGCGCAGTTTGCTGATGTGGCTCTCCACCACGTTCTCCTCGACCTCTTCGTCGAAGATGCCGTAGATGGCGTTGAAGACCTGGGTCTTGGTGACCCGGCGCCCGCGATTGCTCGCCAGATATTCGAGGATGCGGCGCTCGCGGCGCGGCAGGGGGAGGGGCTGACCGTCGATCTCGGGGTCGCGGCCGTCCATGAAGATGCGCATGGCGCCGATCTCGGTGTAGGCGACGTCTTCCTGGGCGCGGCGGCGGATCGCGGTGATGCGGGCCAGGATCTCACGGATATGGACGGGCTTGCGAATGACGTCATCGACGCCGCTCTCGAACAACCGCAGCGTGTTCTCCAGCGAATGCTGTTCGCTCAGCGCAATCACCGGGGCGCCGGTGCGGTCGCGGATCTGGCGCGGAGAGATGGAACCTTCGCGGCAATCGCCGATGAGGAAGGCCCTGACCGAGCGCAGATCGGTGTCGGCGGCCGAATTCACCCACTCACCGAATTCGCCGGATGCAAAGCCTGCACAGGCGATGCCCTCACGATCGAAAAGTGAATTGTATCCCTCTGTTACGAGCTCGCGCTCGTCAACGATCACAATCATCGGCCCCGCCTTCCGAATCAAATCATTTGCCCCGTGAAGAGAGGCCTATCCGCTGGCGAGAATCCTGAACAACCGTCATTTCTTATAGCTAGTTTCTTGGGAGTCTGGAATCGTATCGGTTGCATTAGCGTGCAGCCAGATACGCATTCGGCGCCAAGTTTTGGCCAGGCCAGAACAACAATTCGGGGTTGTGTGGCAGGTCTATCAGTAATGGGAAATGCGCTTATGGGTTGCAGAATCCGCGGGCGTTCGCGGTCCATTTTCCAAAGCCGGTGGCGACCATGTTGGCAATGACACGGCAGACATAGATCTTCTGCGCCGGGTCATTGTCGGGGCCGGCATGATAGCGGGCCACGGCCATCGACCAGGTCTCGTGACGGGCATGAAGGCTGGCCAGGAAGCGCGCCGCATAGTCGACGTTCTGACGTGGGTCGAGCATGTCCTCGACGCTGCGAAAATGCGATGCGTGGTAGTGGTGATTGATCTGCATGCAGCCCAGATCGATCAGGGTCTTGCCCTCGCGCCGGGCATTGGCGAAGGCGGCAAGGGCCTCGGTCCGGCTCCTGGGAAAGACTGCTTTTCCCTCTATATTCAAAGCGTTGGGTTGAAGGCTGCCCTTGTTGCCGGTCTCCGTCAGGCCAACGGCATAAAGGATGCCGGCGGGAACGCCATAGCGGTCGGCGGCGCGCAGGATTTCCGGCTCGCAAGGGTTGGTCGCGGCTGCGGCAGCTGTTACCGCGCTAGATAAAGATATCGCCGCCAGCGCGCTCGCGAGAAGGCGAAGTGCCGCGGCCGTAGTCCTGCGCGTCATCGTTGCGGTTCCCTGAGGATTGCTGACCCGGTTGCTGGCCGCCGGCTCCACCATTGCCGCCGCCCGAATTCCCCGGTTGAAAGGATGCTGGATCGCGGCCTGTTGCCGCCGCCAACGGAGCGGTTGCATCCGTCCGGGTTGTAGCGGGAACTGCTACCGAAGGTTGCAGTATCGTGACCTTGTCAACCTCGAAGCCGAGCCCTCGCAGCGACTTGACGATGGCCTCGCTGTCGGCCGACAGCCGACGATAGGCATCGTGTGTTTCAGGCTTCAGCTCAATCGAAAGTTGTTCCCCGGAGAGGCGAAGATTGGCCGTCACCATGCCGAGTTCGGCAGGGTGAAGTTCGATCTTCAACACATGTGTCGGAACGGCAACAGAGCTGGCCAGATGGGTGGTCGTGGGTGAGGCTGAAAGCGCCTTTTGCGGCCCTGCGTCGGCGGCTATGGCGTTGATCACATTGAGGGCCGCCTGGCTGATGGGACCCTGCGGCGGCGCGGGGAAGCTCCGTTCCGACACCACGTCGATGCGCGCGGCGGACAGGGACTGTTTTCCCGCTTCGGGACGCATCGAGGACCGCACATCCTCGATGCTCCTCATCGCATTCGTGGTGGGCTTCGACGGCACGCCGGGCACATCGGCAGCCGGCGCGTCCGACAGCTTCCGGGCCGCCGCTGTGACGTCGCGTTTTGGCGCGCTGGAGGCAGCGCTCGGCGACTGACCGTCAAGCGCCGTCAAAGGTCCGTCGACGATCGACGCCTGCTCCGGCTTCGACATGGTTTCGAGTGCTTCGCGTCCGCCCGACGATTTTGAGCGGTAGGTCTTTGGCAGTGCAGCCTGTCCGCCGAGCGCCGGGTCCGACGGATTCTCGCCGGTGGCCGCATTGCCCCCCGCTGCCTTGGCCGCTGTCGAGAAATGCCGCAGGTCATGAAACGCGATCAGCAGCGGCAGGTCGTCCTGAAGCGGCGCGGTATCCGACGCCGTCTGTTCGGCGTCGGCCTTGTGCGCCTTTGCTTCCAAATCGTCCTTGCCGGTTTTCACGCTTGCGCCTTTGGCCGAGGTGGTCCTTCCGGGCTCGGCCGATGCCGGTTCGACCTTGGCGCCATGCCCGGCGAGGCCGGCAGCGAGCTTGCTCCAGCGCCGGTCGCGCGATCCCGCCTCTGTCGACGCCTGCCGTTCCGGGCGGGCATCGTCGCGCAGCATTTTGCCGAAGCCGGCGTCATCGTTTCTGCCGTTCGCGGCAGGCTGCTCCGACGTCGCGCGCGTGGAGGCAAATCCTGGCAAGGCCGAGCCGAGGCTGGTGGTCATTTAGGGGCGGCTCCAAGCATCTGGTCGATCAGGTCGAGCTGTCGACGTGTTCTGGTCATGGCGGCGTCGGTCGGATCGGCGGGCTCCGGACCGGCGGCGGGCGAAGGTGCCGACGCCGGCACGACGGTCGCAGGCTCGGCGGATGTGGCTGCAACTGCCGCCGTGTCCGGCGCATTGGCGGCCGGTCCGCCGGAGGCCGCGGTGGCGGCGGGTTGCTCCGAGATGGCGCCTTCGACCGGTGGCAAGCCACTGTCATCGGCGTTTTGCGGCGTGGCGATCTCGGGAGCCGGAGGTTGCTCGGCCGCGACAGGGGCAGGCTTTTCCGCCGGAAGGGCGGTGGGCGGCGCGACGACCTCGCCGGCAATGGCCTGAGCGGCGTCGAGCAAGGCGCGGTCGCCCTCCGACAGCCGGCTGCGATCGATCTTGCCGAGCTTGGCACGAATGTCCTCGATTGTGCCCGAGGTGACGGTGGAAAGGCTGGCATAGAGGAGGGCGCGTGGATCGTCCTGATTGGTGTTGCCGTCACGGCCCTGCTCGGCCCGCGCCGAAGCGAAGGCCGAAAGGTCGTTCAGGCCGTCTATCGCGGCACGGCGGGCGATGCGCAGATAGATCACCTTCTCGCGCTCGGGATCCATCATCGAGGTGATGTCGCCCAGCTTGTCCTGGCTGATCGACATGTGCAGCGCGATGACGCCGGAGACAAAGGAGTCCGCGAACTGGCTGGCATAGGGCGAATAGAGGTAGCGCTCGACATACTGGGTGGAAGCAAGGGCGAAACGTGCCGCGTCGCCTTGCGCGACTGCAAGGCCGACCGAACGGCGAAGTGCCGCCTCCTCGACCAGCGTGCCGGGGCTGAGCAATCTTGCCTCGTCGAGCAGACCGAGTGCGGTCGCCGGTTGATCGCCGGCAAGCAGCGAGCCTTTGACCAAAGCGAGGAAGGCGCCGAGATCCGGAGGCAGCGCCATGGGATCGATCGGCCTCAAGGCTTCGATAGCCTTGCCGGGCCGGCCGTTGAGGTACTCAATCACGCCTTTGGCGATGGCAAGGCTTTGCGGGTCCGCCGTAGCGCGCGACGTGGCCGCTTCGACGGTCACCGGGTTGCCGCCGCTCATGCCGTAGACAAGCAGGGCCCGAAAATTCTTGGGATCCTTGTAGTCCTCGGCATTCGCCGCGCGCAGGCGCGCATCCGTCATCTCGAGCAGCTTGGCCTGCATCGGCAGGGCGGCATGATCGCCGGCGGCTATGCGGTCCTGGATGAGCTGCAGCGAGCGCACCAGCTGATACGGCTGCAGGGCCTCCTGGGCGAAACCAGTGGACGGGTGTCCGCCGGCCAGCAGCAACAGGCCGATCAACCGGCGGGTGACGGCCGCTCGCTTCATCCGCCGGTCGCCATCAGGATCTCGATGCGGCGGTTCGCGGCCGCCAATGGATCGGCTGCTATTTTCGGCTGGCGGTCCGCGAAACCGGCGACCTCGGTGATGCGGCGTTCGTCGACGCCGCCGCGCACGAGCATGTAGTACGCGGAATGCGCGCGCGCCGTCGACAGCCGCCAATTGTCGTAGCTGTCGCTGCGGAACGGCCGGGCATCGGTGTGGCCGTTGATGCTGATGGTGCCCTTCTGGCTGTTGACGATGCGGCCGATCTTCTCCATCGCCAGCACCAGTTCGCGTCTCGGCAACGCCGAGCCGACCTCGAACATGCCGAAGTCGAGCTGATCGGTGATCGAGATGACGACGCCCTTGTCGGTGGCTTCGACCGAGACGCCGTCGTGCAGCTTGTCGCCAGGCTTGAAAGCATCGGCCAACTGCCGCTTGACGTCGGCCGCTGCCTTCACGGCAGCAGCGGTTGGCGCCTTCTCCCCGATGTCGGGCTGGACGGCCTTTTGCGCCTCAGGCTCAGCCTTCGCTACCGCGGCCTTGGTGCCGTCCGGTTTCGTCTCGCCGGCCAATGCCGTGGCAGGGTTCGCGGCCTGTTTACTAGTCGCGTCCTTTGCCAGTGGCTCGAGCGGTGCCGCGACAGGCGGCACGGCTTTGACTTTGAGCACCTGCGTTTCGGCGGTCTTGTCGCCGGGCTTGGCCGGATCGCCCTCGATCTTGGTGCGCTGGGCGCTGGCCTCGGCGCCGGGCGCCGCGACCTGCTGCGACCAGAAATCCGGCTCGAAAGGATCGCGGTAGGAGGCGCCACCGGAGGCGCCGGTAGCCGGGCCGGCAGCCTGCACGCCGCCATCGCCTTTCTGGCTGACATTCTGCATGACGCCGGTATCTGTGGCGATTTCCGAAAGCACGGCGTAGGGGTCGGCGAAGAGATGGTCGTCGGAGTGTTCCGCCTGCTGTGGCTCCTGCTTGTCCTGCTTGCGCTCGGACGCGCCCGCGCCGGCATTGCCGTTCTGTCCGGCTTTGCTGGTCGCCTCTTGCGGATCGTCGGCCGTCAGTCCCATGGCGCGCGGGCCGTCGCCGAGATCCTCCAGGCCCTTGCGGCTCGAATTGCGGTCGACCAGCTTGACCGGGTTGAAGTAGCTGGCCACGGCTGCCTTGGTCTGCTCGTTGGCGGCGTTGATCAGCCACATGACCAGGAAGAAGCACATCATGGCCGTCATGAAGTCGGCGAAGGCGATCTTCCAGACGCCGCCATGGTGGGCCTCGTCATGGTCGTCATGACTGCGCCGCACGATGATGATCTCGTGGCGGCCCTGATCGGCGTTGGCGACGCTCATGCCAGGACCTCCGAGAGGGTCGTCGACCATTCGGCCATGCGCGTTTCGAACACCGCCTCGTCGATAGCCACGGTCAGGTCGAAGCCTGGCGCCTCGACAAAATCGAGATTGGCGGCGCGGGGTCCGAGCGATGCCTTCAGTGTTTCGAACATCGAGAGCGGGCCGCGCACGACGATGCGCACAGCCTCGGCGTCGCCAACCGCTTCGCGGACGGCGTCTGCCAACGCATCGATCGAACGTTTCTGCAGATCGTCGCTGACGATGCCGCCGATGATGCGGGCGACCGTGCCGGCGACAAGTCCGGTCACGCGCGCCTCCATCGCATCGATGTGCAACGAGACCGCCTTGCCGACATCGTCGCCAAGGCTTTCGAGAAATATCCTTGCTTCCTCAGCACTGGCCTGGCGTTCGGCTTCGAGCGCGGCGTCATGCGCAGCCGCCAGGCGGCCCTCCAGCGCTGCCTCCGCCTGGGCAACCGCCTCGGCGATCAGCGTGCCGATATCGGCTTGCGGCGCCGGCGTCTCGGGCTTGTGTTCGGGATCGACTGCTGCCCGGGGCTGGCCGGCACGCTGCGCGCGCGTGCCGAAATCAGGCAGAAGGTCGAAGAGGGCTACGGAAGGCATGGTTTACACCGCCACTTCCTGGGAAGCCCATTTGCGCAGAATCTGCGCGGTGCGCTCCTCGTTGAGGTCGACCATCCTGGCAAGCCGGTCCTGCGGCGCCGGCCGGATCTTCTGGCGAAGATCGTCGAGCGGAGTGGCGCCTGGGCGTGTGCCTGGCAAGGCGCCAACCGCGGCATTGTCGGTGGCCGCCATTGCCTCCGGCGTCGGCAGCGAGCGCTGGACGTCGTCGAAGCTGGGACCTGCCAGGGCTGGAGCAGCCTTTGCCGTCAGCGCCGCGGCCATCGGCCTCAAGCCGAAGAAGGCCACCAGGAAGACCACGACGATGAAGGCACCTGCATTGATCATCGTGCCGGCATGCTGGCCGATCGAATCGAGCATTCCGGCCTGCGGGATCGCCTCGCCGTCCAGGCCATCGATGAACTCGACCGCCGAGACGTCGATGATGTCGCCGCGCTTTTCATCCAGGCCGGTGGCGGATGTGACCATCTTCTGGATCTCGGCGACGCGCTTGGCGATCTGCTCCGGTGTGGCGTCCTTGCCGAGGATGGTCGTCAGCCGCTGCTGGTTGACGACCACGGCAATCGACATCTTGGTGACGGTGTAGCCGTTGGAGACGGTGGCGATCTTCTTGGAATTGATCTCGTAGTTGGTGATCTCTTCCCTGCGGTCGTTCTGCGAGGAGGATTGCGGGCCATCGGTGGCGGTTGCCTGGGTCTCAGGCAGGTTCTGCTCGACGCTGGCCGGAGTGGAAGCCTGCTTCTGGTTGTTGTTCTCGTTGGCGCGCACCGACTGCACCGAGCGCTCGACGCGGGAATTCGGATCGAAGATGGTCTCTTCCGTCTGGCGGGTGTCGGTGTTGACCTCGGCCTTGACGCTGGCGCGGAAATTGTCGGGGCCGAGATAGGCCGTCAGCGCACGGCGGATGTTGTCTCCGATCTGCGCCTCGACGGTCTGCTCGACGCCGAGCGTGCGGGCGGCGCTGGTGTTGGAAGGGTCGTCGCCCGCAGCCAGCAGATTGCCGCTGGAATCGAGCACCGTCACCTTGTCGGCCGACAGGCCGGGGACGGCGGCGGCGACGAGATGGCGGATCGACATGGCGCTCTTTTCGGCGTCGATGCCGGCGTAGCGGATGACCACGGAGGCGGAAGGCTGCTGCTCGTCACGGCGGAAATTGGCGCGTTCGGACATGACGATGTGGACCCGCGCCGCCTTGATGCCCGATATCGACTGGATGGTGCGGGCGATCTCACCTTCAAGCGCGCGCACGCGGGTGATCTGCTGCATGAACGAGGTGAGGCCGAGCGAGCCGACATTGTCGAACAGTTCGTAGCCGGCATTGGCGCTGGTCGGCAGGCCCTTTTCGGCGAGCAGCATGCGCGCCTGGGCGGTGGTGCCGGCCGGCACCAGAACCGAGGTTCCGTCGGCGCCGACATCGAAGCCGATACCGGCTTCGCCGAGCACCAGGCCGATCTGGTTCACGTCGGCGCGGTCGAGCCCGACATAGAGCGTGTCGTAGGCGGGGCGGTTGAGATAGACCGAGGCGATGCCGATGACGCCCATCACCAGAACGGCGATGCCCGCCAGCATGGCGAGGCGCTTCACGCCAAACCCGCGGAGATTCGAGATGATGCTCTGGATCTGTTCCGGCACGGTTCGACGACTCCCAGCATGATTGTCCGCCGGAACTCTAGTCTTCGAAGCTTGTGCGAAAATGAAATCGGGCCGCGCTTGCGGCGCGGCCCGTCAATCGGAGTGCGAAAAGGAGGGCGCCGGTGGCGCCCGCGATTAGTTCTTGAACAGCGACAGGATCGACTGCGAGGAGCTGTTGGCGATCGACAGTGCCTGGATGCCGAGCTGCTGCTGCACCTGCAGGGCCTGGAGGCGGGTCGATTCCTTGTTCATGTCGGCGTCGACGAGCTGGCCGACGCCGCGGTCGATGGAGTCCATCAGGCTCTGGGTGAAGGTCTTCTGCAGGTCGATCGAGCTCTTGGCCGAACCGATGATGGTGGCGGAATCAGTCAACTGGGCCATGACCTTGTCCATCATGGTGACCATCTGGGTGATGATGCCGTCGGTCACCCCTGGGGCCGTGATGTCGAGGTTGTAGGCGGAAATATTGTTGACCTTGGTGACCGCTCCCGCCGCCGTCTGGCCGGCAGTGTTCGCGGCGATATCCGTTCCTCCGCCCGCGATCACGCCAGCATAGGCGTTGTCATACAGGGTCTGGGCGGCGCCCGTGGAATAGATGGAGGTCTGGCGATCGAGGACGCCCTGGTTCTTGACCTCGGCGGCAAGGCCGTAGTCGAAAAGCTTGGTGCCCTCGACATTGATGTTGATCGTTCCGATCGAGACAGCGCCGGATGAAGAGCGATTGAATGAGGACACGATCTGCGAGTCGGGCTGGACGCCATCATTGGCGGACGTGACCTGCTTGGAGGTCACCGCGAGGAAATTCGAGCCGGAGAAGGTGGCCGCATCGGCAAAGGACTTCATCTGCGTTTGAAGCGCCTTGATCTCGGTCTGGGTCTTCGCCTTGGCGGCATCCGTCTGGCCGACCATGGACAACACCTTGGTCTTGATCTGGCCGATCGTCGTCAGCACGTTGGTGATGCCGGTGTAAGCGGCATCGACTTTCGAGGCGCCGAGGCCGAGTGCATCCTGCACCGTCGACAGGGCCGAATTGTCCGAGCGCATGGTGGTGGCGATCGACCAATAGGCGGCGTTGTCCGAAGCCTGCGAGACCCGATAGCCGGTCGATATGCGGGCCTGTGTCTGTTCGAGCGACTTGTTGGTGGCGCTGAGGCTTTGAAGTGCGGTTAACGCCGAGGCGTTGGTCATGATGCTCGCCAAGAAAGTCGCTCCTTCTCAAAAGCCGACATGCTCAGACATGCCGGATGGGCCTGTTCAACGATTGGCATCGTGCCGGTCGGACCGATTCGCCAACTGTCGTAAGCTATTGGTTAACCATAACTAGCGCGGCATGGTTAACAGCCTGTTAAAAGCTGGCTTTTGAGAGTTAAGGATCGAGGATTGTGCGGGGCTGGAGCAAACGCAAATAGGGCCGCGCTTTTGGCGCGGCCCGAATTTCTAGTGCGAACTGTGGTTGAGCGGAGGCGATCAGCCGCGGAAGAGCGACAGGATCGACTGCGAGGAACCGTTGGCGATCGACAGCGCCTGCACGCCGAGCTGCTGCTGGACCTGCAGGGCCTGCAGACGGGTCGATTCCTTGTTCATGTCGGCATCGACGAGCTGGCCGACGCCGCGGTCGATGGAGTCCATCAGGTCCGAGGTGAAGGTCTTCTGCAGGTCGATACTGCTCTTGGCGGCGCCGAGCGTGGTGGCCGAGTTGGTCATATCGGCGAGCGCGGAGTCGATGACGGTCAGCATCTGCTTGATCTGCGAATCGCTGGCAGCCGTGCCACCCGAGAAGATGGAAAGCGAGGCGGCCGAATAGGTGTCGGTGGCCAGTGCAGCCGCCCCTAGAGCTGTCTGCGTGCCGGAGACCGCTGCGGCCACACTGCCGTCGCTGCCGAGGCGGTACGTGTCAAGGATGCCCTTCGCGAGGCCCGAGGTGGTACCAGCTTCATAGAGCTTGATGCTTTCCACCTTGACGTCGATGGTCGAGATCGAAGATGCGCCGGCCGCGTCACGGTTGAAGGCCGAAAGGATCTTCACATCGGCAGCCGTCGTGGCTGTTGAGCCGCTGTCTACGGACAGCATGTTGGTGCCGGAGAAGGTGGCGCCGTCGGCGTAGGACTTCATCTGCGCCTGAAGAGCGGTGATTTCGGTCTGGGTCTTTTCCTTCGAGGCGTCCGTCTGGCCGTAGGAAGCCAGCAGCTTTGCCTTGATCTGGTTGATGGTGGAGATCGCGCTGTTCATGCCGGTATAGGCGGTGTCGACTTTCGAGGCGCCGAGGCCGAGAGCGTCCGAAACGGTGGACATTGCCTGGTTGTCGGAGCGCATCGTGGTGGCGATCGACCAGTAAGCGGCGTTGTCTGAGGCCTGCGAGACGCGATAACCGGTCGAGATGCGGGCCTGGGTGTCCTGGAGGGATTTGCTGGTGGCGTTAAGGCTCTGCAGAGCCGTCAACGCGGCGGAGTTCGTCATGATGCTGGACATGGTACTCGTACCTTGGTTTTTACAGGTGTTTTTTTGACATACCGGGCCTCCCGGTATGACGGTGCGGCATCATGCCAATGATCTCTGAAATCGATCACCCGCCATCTGCGAGCGAATATGCGGGCAAGTCCCTACCAAAGGGCTAAACCGGACGGTTAATCGAAAATATATTGCTGGAATTTCGAGCCGGCGCGGCAGAGTCAGTTGAAGGAGCGCACCAGGCTGCCGACAAGCAGGTTCCAGCCGTCGATCAGGACGAAGAACAGGATCTTGAACGGCAGCGACACCACCGTGGGCGGCAGCATCATCATGCCCATCGCCATCGTGATGGTGGCGACGATCAGGTCGATGACCAGGAACGGCAGCACGATCAGGAAGCCGATTTCGAAGCCGCGCCGGATCTCCGAGATCATGAAGGCGGGCACCAGGATGCGCAGGTCGACGGTGTCGCGCGAAACGGTCTGGCCGCGCTCGCGGGCGAGATCGGCGAAGAGGTCGAAATCCTTGTCACGCACATTGTGCAGCATGAAGGTGCGGAACGGATCGGAAATCTTGTCGAAGGCTTCGGTCTGGGTGATCTGGTTGTCCATCAGCGGCTTGACGCCGGTGTTCCAGGCCTGATCGAAGGTCGGCGCCATGACATAGAAGGTCATGAACAGCGACAGCGAAATCAGGATGAGGTTTGCCGGTGTCGACTGCAGGCCGATGCCGGCGCGCAGGATCGAGAAGGCGATGACGAAGCGGGTGAAGCTGGTCACCATGATCAGCAGGCCCGGCGCGACCGACAGAACAGTCAGCAGGCCGAACATCTGGATGATGTAGCCGACGGTGGTGCCGTCAGCCTTGCCGATGCCGCCGAGATCGAGCTGCTGAGCCGCCGCGATGGAGGTGGCGGCGGCGATCATGGCGGTGGCGAGAAGGAACTTTCTCATTCGAGCAGCAATGTCCTGATGAGTACCTGTTTGGCGTGACCCTGGCTGCGGATCGCGGCGCGTTCTTCGAGGTCGGCCTTCAGGTGCTGGTAGCCGCTGGCTCCCTCGATCTGATGCATCTTCAAGGTGCGCACCAGGGCCAGGAGATCTTGGTGGATGTCATCCGACATTGCCTGTGGCTGCGGCGCGTCATAGACGACGGACACCTCCATCCTGATCCAGGTGCCGGCAGGCGAGGCGATGTTGGTGGTGATCGGCGCCAGCACGACAAGCATCGGGCCCAGGCCTGGTTGCTCGGCTGCGGCGGGCTGCATGATCTTACCTTCGTTCTCAGGCGCGACCGGTACCGAGGCCGGTGCGCCGACGCCCTTGAGATAACCGCCGGACATCCAACCCACGCCAATGGCGGCCGCCGTCACAAGCAGCAGCATGCCGGCCTGAATGACAGGGGAGGGACCCTTGCGCGGCTGAACCTGTTCAATATTTGCCACGGCGCCCTGCCCCGATCCTAGAACGGAAGAACCTGGTCGAGGATCTGCTGGCCGTAGGCAGGTTGCTGGACCTCGGTGATGCGACCGCGTCCGCCGTAGGAGATGCGGGCCTCGGCGATGCGTTCGTAGGGGATGGTGTTTTCGGCGCCGATATCGGCCGGCCGCACGATGCCGGCGAGCGTCAGCACCCTGAGCTCGGCATTGACGCGCACTTCCTGCGATCCGGTGATCATCAGATTGCCGTTGGGCAGCACATCGGTGACGATCGCCGCGACATTGAGTTCAAGCGTTTCCGAGCGCTTGATCTCGCCGTCAGCCGTCGTGTCGGTGGTGGAGCTGAGAGCCCCGGCGCCCTTGCCGGCGGTGCTCCACTTGTCCCACTGCGCGCTGAGGTCATAACCGAGCTTGCGATTGGCGGTGCGGCTCCTGTCGTTCTGGTTCTTGAAGTTGGCGCGATCGTTGATCTTGATCTTGACCGTCAGGATGTCGCCCTGGGACAGCGCCCGCGGGTCGGTGAACAGCCGGCTCTGGCGGTCGTCCCACAACGAGAATTTCTTGACCGGCGCTGGCGGCGTTTGCGGATATCGATAGAGCGAGCCGGTGCTGCCGCCATCGATGCCGGAGCCGACCGGGGACAGGACCGGCTCTCTGCCGACCTCCTTGAGGTTGGTTCCGCAACCGGACAGCATGGCAACCGCGCACAGGACAAGCATCTTCCGGATCATGACGGATCTACCCTTCGGGCTGCGCTGGCCATAATGCCGGTGAGCGTTGCCGCCGCCTTCTGGTCCATTTCGTTGAGGATGACGCTCGCCTTGCGTGAATCGAGCTTCATCAATATAGCCGCAGCCAGGTCGGCGTTGACGATGGCCAGCCGCTCGGCGGCGGCGTCGGGTTTCATACCGGCGTAGATCTGGACGACGCCGTCCTCGGCCCGGGCCAGGAAAACCTCGCGCCGCTTCAGCCAGGTCTCGTATTCAGCTTTCTTTGCATCAAGAGCTTTCATGCGCTCGTCAATGCCAGCCTGGAGCTGCTTCAGTTCCTGCGCCTGCAGGACATAGCGGCGGTCGCGGGCGGCGTCGGCGATGTTTGAGCAGAAGCGCTCGATCTCGCTTTGGTCCGGCGCCTTTTCCCGTGTCAGTTGCTGCGGCGCCGCCGCCACCTGTGCTCCCGGCAGGACCTGGCGGACCGTCTCCTCGCCGCGCGCGGTGCCGCCGGCAAAGGGCAGAGCCGCGAGAAAAGCGGTCGCAAGCAGGATCGCGGCTTTGTGGTGTCTGTGGTGGCTTGGGAAGGAGCGCTTCATCGGCATCGCCTATTGCAGAACCAGGTCGGCCTGCAGGGCCCCGGCCGACTTGATGCCCTGCAGAATGGCGATGATGCCGTCCGGCTTGACGCCGAGGCGGTTGAGGCCGGAAACGAGGGTCTGGAGATCGGGCCCGTCAAGCACGGCAACGCGGGCGTCGGGCCGGCTGGCGTCGATGGCGGTGAACGGTTCGATCGCGGTCTCGCCCTTGGAGAAGGGTTCGGGCTGGACGACGCGCGGCGCTTCGGTGATGCGCACGGTGAGCGTGCCGTGGCTGATGGCGACCCGTGAGATCTTGACGTCATTGCCGATGACGATGGTGCCGGTGCGCTCGTCGATCACGACACGGGCCGGCGTGTCGGATTCGACCACCAAATTCTCGATTTCGGCATAGAAGCGCGCCGCCGAGACACCCTTCGGCCTTCTGATCTGGACGGTGCGCGAATCGCGCTCGGCCGCCACCCGCATGCCGAAGCGCTGGCCGGTGTAGTCGTTGATGGCGTCCGCGATGCGGATAGCGGTCGAGAAATCGGGATTGCGCAGCTGCAGCGTCAGGATCGCCTGATCGTCGAATTCGGCTTGGACGGCACGCTCGACGATGGCGCCGTTGGGCACGCGGCCGGCGGTCGGCACGCCTTGCGTCAGCTGCTCGGCCTGTCCCTGCGCGGTAAAGCCGGACACGATGACCGAGCCCTGGCCGACGGCATAGATTTCGCCGTCCGCCGCCTTCAGCGGCGTCATGATCAGCGTGCCGCCGGAAAGCGAGGTCGCGTCGCCCATCGAGGAGACGTCGATGTCGATGCGGGCGCCCGACTGCACGTAGGGCGGCATGTTGGCGGTGACGATGACGGCGGCGACATTCTTGGCGCGCGCGCTGCCGCCTTCGGTGGCGATGCCGAGGTTTTCGAGCATCGCGCGGATCGACTGTTCGGTGAATGGCGAGTTGCGCAGGCTGTCGCCCGATCCGGCAAGGCCGATGACCAGGCCGTAGCCGACGAGCTGATTGTCGCGCGAACTCTGCAGCTGGGCGATGTCCTTGATACGCGAGGCGACCTGGCCCGGCGGCAGCGAACTCGGCCCGGTCGAAACCCGGAACATGCGGCTTGTGGTGGCCGGATCATATTCGGGATCGTTGTAGACGCCGCCATTCTTGGCGGCGAGCTCGCGCTTGGCCTTCGGCGTCAGGCCGTCGGCCAGCGCCGGCTGCAGGCCAAGCACGGCTGCCAGGATCAAGGTAAGCCCGCGCATCATGAAGCGCTGACCTGGATGGTTCCATCCGCCATCACCGTGCCGGACAGGATTTTGCCGCTGTCGATGTTGCGAACCTTGACGAGGTCGCCCGCGGCTCCTGGCTGCAGCGTCACGGCGGTCGCCGAGATCGTCAGGCCGCCGGCGATGAAGAAGATCTGCACGGAGGCACCCTGTTCGACCAGCCAGGCCTCGCGGATGGCGGCGGAGGGAATGTAGCGGCCGGGCAGCAAGGTGCGCTTGGCGACCTTGCCATCCAGTTCTTCGGCCCGTGTGGCGACCGCCTCCGGCTTGTGCTTGCCGACGATAAGGGTGACCTGTTTCAGGGCAGCCAGGTTGATGGTCTCGCCGGGATAGATAACCCGGCTCGGAATAAGCACCACCTCGCCGCCAGCTTGATTGCTGGCGATCCGGGTGGCCGACTGGTTGGCCGATTCCTGGGCAAAAGCCGGCATCGTGCCGGTCACCAGCGCAAGGACGAGCGCGGCGCGGCGGAATGCAGACAGGAGGCCGGGCGTCGACATCATGCGTTACCTGATGTTCTTGGAGACCACGGAGGCCATGTCGTCGGCGGCCTGGATGACCTTGGAGTTCATCTCATAGGCGCGCTGCGCCGAGATCAGCTCGGTGATTTCCTTGACCGGGTCGACGTTGGAGGCTTCGAGATAGCCCTGCTGGATGGTGGCAAAACCGGGATCGCCAGGCACGCCGACGTTCGCCGGCCCCGAAGCCGTGGTTTCCTGGAACAGATTGTCGCCGAGCGGCGCCAGGCCGGCCTCGTTGGCGAAATTGGCGATCTGAAGCTGACCGAGGTTCTGCAGGTCGGTCTGGCCGTCGATGCGGGCGAAGACCTGGCCGGTCTTGTTGACGATGACCTCGACGGCGTCCACAGGAACATTGATTGCCGGAATGACCGCAGCGCCGTCGACCGTCACCAACTGGCCGGTGGCGTTGGTGTTGAGAGCGCCGGCGCGGCTGTAGAGCGTGCCGCCGTCGGCACCCTCGATCTGGAACCAGCCCCTGCCGGTCAGCGCCAGGTCGAAACTGTTGCCGGTGCTGGTCAGTTCGCCCTGGGTGTGCACGTTGCGCACCGCCGTCGTCTTGACGCCGAGGCCGATCGAGACGCCCTCCGGCACCAGCGAGGCGTTGGAGCGGTTGGGCACGCCTTGCGTGCGGTCGACCTGATAGAGCAGGTCGGAGAATTCGGCACGGGCGCGCTTGTAGCCGGTGGTGTTGATGTTGGCGATGTTGTTGGCGATGACTTCCAGATTTGTCTGCTGGGCATTCATGCCGGTGGCGGCGATGGCGAGTGCTTTCATGGCGGAATTCCTCAGATGCCCATTCGACTGACTTCGAGATAGGCGGAGACCACCTTGTCGCGTATCGCGACTGCGGTCTGAAGCGCCTGCTGCGCGCTCATCACGGCGTCGACCACCTGGCGGGTGTCGGCATCGCCCTTGAGCGCCTGCATCGATACCTGCTCGGCATTCTGCATCGTGTCGACGGTCTTGGAGGCTGCCTGGCTCAGCGCCTCGGCAAAGGAGGTGCCGACATTGCCACCGGCCGACGGTGTCGCGCCGCCCTGGAGCAGGCTTGTCGCCGCGTCATCGCCGCCGATCGACGGCTTGAACTGAAGGGCTCCGATACCGCTGATCATTACTGGTTCCTCATCAGGTCGATGGTCATGGAAATCAGGTCGCGGGCCTGCTTGACCACCTGAAGGTTGGCCTCGTAGGAGCGATTGGCCTCGGTCATGTCAGCCATTTCGATCAGCACGTTGACGTTGGGCATCTTGACGTAGCCCTTCTCGTCGGCGGCCTCGTTGCCGGGCTGGAACTCGACTGGAAAGTCACTGGGATCTCGATCGATCGAGTTCACTGCAACCGTTGAACTGCCGGAGGCCCGGTCGAGCTCGGAGACGAAGCTGATGGTCTTGCGGCGATAAGGGTCGGAGCCGGGCGCGGTGCCCGTCGACTGGGCGTTGGCGAGGTTTTCGGAAACCACGCGCAGGCGTTCCGACTGGGCGCCGAGGCCGGATGCTGCGACTTTGAGGGCTGCGGTCAGTGCGTCCATGGTCAGCTCTTCACCGCCATCATCATCATCGAATGGAACGCCTTGACGATCGCCGTGTTGAGCTCGAAGGAACGGCGCACCTCGCCGGCCTTCAGCAACTGGTCTTCCAGCACGACCGAGTTCTTGGACGGCATGACAACGCCGTCATCTTCCTGCGGCTTGATGGTGAAGCCGGCATTGGTCGCTGCATTGCCGAGATGGCCGGCCTGGGTGGCCTGCAGCGATACGGCGGCGCGGTCGAGCACCTTTTCAAATGGCTCGACGTCGTTTGCCGTATAGCCTGGCGTGTTGGCATTGGCGATGTTGCCGGCGACGGCCGACTGGCGCACGGCCAGCCATTGCGCTTGCTTGGCGGCGAGGTCGAAAAGGGAAACGGGCTCCATGGGAATCTCCGAGCAGGTACCCAGAGACTAGGCCGCCAGTCTTGCGCGGGCCTTGCGGATGGCCGGAAGCCGGAGATCGTTTATCGGGACAGTTCGATCACCTGGTCGGCACTGGTGACCATGACCCATTTGCCGTTGCGCTGCTCGATGGAGGATACCTTGCTGGAATCCGGCAGTATCGAGCCGCGCTGGACCATCCAGAGGCCAGCGTCGTCCTGGATCATGGCGCGGCCGTTGGCGACATGAACCATGCGGAATTTCGCCGCGTCGGCCGGAAACGGTTGCTCGTCGGATGCGGCTGCGGGATCGGCATCATCCCGCACCGTCCCCGTGGCAAGAAGATCGAGATTGGCCGCGGGAACGTCCTTTGCCGTCAGCGGCGCGCTGCGTTCGGCGACCACGCCGCCGCCCGCTCGCCCGGAATTAGAGCCTGTGCCGCCGAACTTCATCGCCTGGACGCCAAACTGGTCCTGGTTGAAGAAGATATACCAGGGGAACAGGGCGCAGATCAGGCCGAGCGCGATGCCGAGCGCGGCAATGACGAAATCGCTGCGTCGGTCGGACTTCCTCTCCAGTCGGGGAAACGGCGCCTTTGGCGGCTGCGGCCATTCGGTGCGCGGGAACAGGCCGTCGATCAGCGATTCCCGGCTGGCCTGCGTCATCTCGGCAGCCACCGCCTGGGGAGCCCGGGACAGAGCGGGTTCGACGGGCCTGGCCAGATCAGGATCGGCTTTGCCAGCCCGTGGCAGGATTGGCTTGACGGCTCTGGCCAGAACGGCCTCGGCTTTGGCCGCGATGGCACGGGCGGCCTTTGCCTTGGCAGTTCTCGCCGTGTCAGCCTCTGCCTGCTGCGCGGCATTGGCCTCGGCGATCATGTCGCGCAGGATGCGCTCGGTGTATTCGCGTTCAGTCTCCGGCATCGGCGTTCAGCTTGCTCTTGAGGTGGCGGGCGAGATCGGAGAACGGGTCGGCTGAGGGGCGATCCTTCGGCCCTTGCGTCAGCGCTTCATAGATCAGCGGCACCTGGCGCACGGCGATGTCGAGTTCGGCATCGACGCCGCCCTGATAGGCCCCGAGCAAGCGGATATCGCGTGTGTCCTCGAAGCGCGAGATCATCGACTTCAGCCTTGTCACCAGCGCGCGCTGTTCGACGCTCCAGGCCTTTCCGGCCAACCGCGATATGGACGACAGCGGATTGACGGGGGGATAGCGACCCTGTTCGGCGATCGTGCGGTCGAGCACGACATGGCCGTCGAGGATGCCGCGCACGGAATCGGCGACCGGGTCGTTGTGATCGTCGCCGTCGACCAGTACGGAAATGATGGCGGTGATCGATCCCTTGCCTTCCGTACCCGGCCCGGCGCGTTCGAGCAGCTTGGGCAATTCGGTGAACACCGAGGCCGGATAACCGCGGGCGACCGGCGGCTCGCCGGTTCCCGTCGCCACCTCACGCAAGGCATGAGCGAAGCGGGTGATCGAATCCAGCACCAGCAAAACGCGATGCCCCTGGTCGCGAAAATGCTCGGCGACGCGCATGGCGGTGTCCGGCGCACGCCGGCGCATCATGGCGCTTTCGTCGCTGGTGGCGACGACGGCGATGGTCTTGGCCATGCTGTCGCCGATCGTGTCCTCGAGGAATTCACGGACTTCCCGGCCGCGTTCGCCGATGAGCGCCACCACGACGGTATCGAATGCGTCGGCTCCGGCGAGCATGGCGAGCAGCGTCGACTTGCCGACGCCGGAGCCGGCAAAGATGCCGAGGCGCTGGCCGAAGCAGAGCGGCGTGAAGATATCGATGACCTTGACGCCGGTCATGAAGGCAGTGCCGACGCGTTGCCGCGCCATGGCGCCCGGCGTCGTCTGGGCGCCGCGCGATGTGTCGTCTCCCCGGGCGAGCGGCGGGCCGCCATCGATCGCCCTGGTGAGTGCGTCGATGGTGCGGCCGCGCCATGAGGCATGCGGTGCCACCACAAGCGGACCGCGGCGGAACACGGCATCACCGATGCCGGAATCGGCGCTGCGTTCGAAGGGTGCCACGACGGCCTCGTCGCGGCCGATCTTGACGATCTCGCCGCGGCGCGCACCGGCATGGCCGGGCTGCTCGACGATGTCACCCAGCCTGGCGAAGCTGGAAAGGCCGTGCACCTTGTAGTGCGTGGGCGTGACTTCGATGACGCGGCCGCCGCGCTTGAGCAGTGCCTCGGCGTCGGCGAAACGCCGCCAGACCCGTTCCAGGGCGGCAAGCCGGTCTTCCGGTGCCGGCTGGAGTTGTCTTTCGAGTGCCCGCAGGGATGGCTGGTCGAGCGACATGGACTATTTCGAGCCGAGCGTCTTGATCGCCTCGTCGGTGGACGAGTCGGTCTGGCGCATCAGGGCGGCGGTGTTCTCGAAGGCGCGCTGGACCATGATCAGCCTGGTGATCTCCAGCACCGGATTGACATTGGACTCTTCGAGAAAACCTTGGGCAACGCCGATATCGGAGCGATCGGTGACAGGCTCCGGGGTGCGTGCCGGAACAATGCCGGAATTGCCATAGCGGACGAAGTTCGCGCCTGGATCGAAATTGTAGAGGCCGATCGATCCGACAAGCTGATCGTTCTGGCGCAACGAACCATCGGCCCCGGCCTTGGGCGGACCGTTGCGGGGGTCAAGCTGGATCGGCGAGCCGCCGGCATCGAGCACCGGGTGGCCTTCGATCGACATCAGTTCGCCGTTCTCGTTCATCGAAAAACGGCCGTCGCGGGTCATGACGGTGCCGACCGGCGTCTCTATAGCGAACCAGGCATCGCCCTGGATGGCGAAATCGAAGGGATTTCCGGTCTCGCTCAAGGCACCGTGGGCGCCGGAAAGGTAGGTCTTGCCCGGGGAGGCGAATGACACCGATTTCTGCCCGGTGCCAGAGACGACGTCCTCGAACTTCACGCCGGTGGCGCGAAAGCCGATCGTGGAGGCGTTGGCGACGTTGTCGGCGATGGTGTCGAGGCGCCGCTCGAGCGCGATCTGCGATGAAAGAGCGACGTACAGGCTGTCCCGCATGATGGTCTCAGAACCTCAGTTTCTGCATGGCCATCATCAGGTCGGTGGAGATGCCGACGGTGAGTGGCTGGGCAAACAGCACGCTGACCGAGGTGACGGCCGATGAAGTCGGGTTGTTGATCTCGTACATGCTGGTGAAGCGCGTCAGGAACTTGCCGAGTTTCTCGGGGTCGGAGAAATCCGAGATGTCGAGTTTCTGCTCGAACAGCTGCGCCTGCTTGTCGACATCGGCGGTGGCGAAGGAATCGGGCAGGCCGAGCACGGTGCGCACGACACTGGCAAGCGCAGTGTCGGCCAGCACGTCATACCAACTGGTGATGGTTGGGGCCTTGCGATCGAAATAAAGCGCCAGCCGCACGCCCTGGTTGGTCTGGCCGGCATCCTCTTCGAGGGTCTGGCGCATGTATTTGTCGACGGTCGGCTGCTGCGCCGGATTGATGGTGGTGGCCGCTTCGCCGTATTGTTCGAAGTTGAAGGCGGCGGCCAGCCCGGCATAGGCCTTGTTGGTCATCTTGTTGGCGACGCTGTCGGCGTCGCGAATGCCGCCGGCAAGAACGTTGCGGATGAGGTCCTTGCTTTCCGTCGCCGGGTCCAGTCCGTAGGCCGAGAGCACGTAGTTGTACAATCGGCTGTTGGCCATCAGGTCGTCGATGGATTTCACGTTCGTGACGTTGGCAAGATAGTACGCGGTCTCCGACTTGATGTAGTCCGCATTCGGCGCGATCAGGCCAAGCGCCGACTCCGTCGTATAGATTTTCGGCGTGTCTTTCTGCACTTCGTCGCGCGACGTTGTCTGATCGCCATATTGGGCAAAGTTGAAGGCCGTGACGAAGTTGGCGTACCGTTTATCCGTCAGCTTGTTTGCTGGGCTGTCGGGGTCGCTGACGCCGCCCTCGAGCATTGTGCGGACCTGCTGCGGCGTTTCGGTTGACGCATCAAGTCCGTAGGAAGCCATGGCGAAGGTGAGCAGGCGCTTGTCCGCCATGAGGTTGTCGATCGACGTCACCTTGGAAATGTTTGCCGCGTAATAATCGGCCTCGCCCTTGATATATTGCGCGCTTGGCTCGACCAATGTCAGTCCGGCTCCGGCCATGTATCCTTTCGGCACCGCCTGCTGGACATCGTCGCGCATGGTCGTCTGATCGCCATACTGGGCGAAGTCGAAGGCTGCGACGAATTTGGCGTAGCTCTTGTCGGGCAGTTTGTTGGCGGGACTGTCGGGATCGCTGACGCCACCTTCGAGCATCGCCTTGACGGTTGCGGCAGGTTCGGTTGCGGCGTCGAGTCCGAAAGCGGCCATCGCATATGTCAGCAGGCGGCTGTCGCCCATCAGGTCGTCGACCGATTTAACCTTGGCGATGTTGGTGACGTAGTAGGCGGTTTCGCTCTGGTAGTAAGGGAGCCCCTTCTGCGAGGCGCCGATCTGGACTTGCAGCGCATAGTTGCTGGTCACCAGTTGCTGCGCCTTGTTGTAGACAGTCGTACTGGTGCCGTTGGCGGCGAAATTGAAGGCCCTGACGAATTCGGCATAACGCTTGTCGGTCAGCTTGTTGGCGAAGCTGTTGGGATCGGAAACGCCTTCCTTGAGTGCCTTGACCATGAAGGCCTTGGCGTAAGCCATGTCCTCGAGCCCGTAGGCCTTCATGGCATATTTGAACAAACGGTCATTCTTGACGAAATCGTCGATCGATTTCACCTTGGTGATGTTGTCCAGGTAATATTTGGTGTCGCGATCAACCACGGGCTGCTGCTCGATCCTGTCGATCGACTTTGAAATGTCCCTGGTGATGAGCTGGTAGCTGGTAAAGGTATTAAGCAAAAAGGTGCCTCCGGCCGAAGCTATGTCCGGACAATACCCCTACTTCCTTGCGCGAAACTGAATCGTCTCCGACGCCTTCGATTCAAGCCTCACACAAGGCACGGGGGCTATCCCTAGCTCCTGATGTGAAATGCGGAAGGACCTGTCGTGGGCATTCTGATTGGACTGGTGGTAACGCTCGGCTGCGTCCTTGGCGGCTTCATGGCCATGGGTGGCCATCTTCACGTGCTGATCCAGCCCTGGGAGGCCGTGATCATCTGTGGTGCGGCTTTTGGCACCTTCCTCGTCGCCAATCCGATGAAGACGGTCAAGGATACCGGCAAGGGCATTCTCGAAGCCTTCAAGCAGGCGGTGCCGAAGGAACAGGACTATCTCGAAACGCTCGGCGTGCTGCACTCGCTGATGCGCGAGCTGCGCTCGAAATCCCGCAGCGAGGTCGAGGCGCATATCGACAATCCGGAAGAGTCGGCGATTTTCCAGGCGTTCCCAACCGTGCTGCATAACCACGACCTGACGCATTTCATCTGCGATTACTGCCGGATCATCATCATCGGCAATGCCCGCTCGCACGAGATCGAGGCGCTGATGGACGAAGAAATCCAGACCATCAGGTCCGACAAGATGAAGGCCTATCACGCGATGGTGGCGGTGGGCGATGGCCTGCCGGCGCTCGGCATCGTCGCCGCCGTGCTCGGCGTGGTCAAGGCGATGGGCGCGCTCGACCAGTCGCCGGAAATTCTCGGCGGTTTGATTGGTGCCGCACTTGTCGGAACGTTCCTCGGCATCTTCCTGTCCTATTCGGTGGTCGGACCGGTCGCCACCAAGATCAAGACAGTGCGCGAGAAGAAGAACCGCCTCTATATCATCGTCAAGCAGACGCTGTTGGCCTACATGAACGGCGCGCTGCCGCAGGTGGCGATCGAGTTCGGCCGCAAGACCATCTCGTCCTATGAACGGCCGACGATCGACGCGGTCGAGCAGAGCACGATGAATACCGGCACCGTCGAAAAGAAGGCCGCCTGAACGATGCGCGACAGATCGGTCCCGGCACTGTCATGACCAGCCTGGGCAGTCCAGCGGAAGCGCGCTCGCTGATCATCGAGCGTCTGGTCGGCGACAGCGGCGAGGCCGCGCAGGTCATCGACGCAGGCCGCGCCATGGCCGAACGCGCCGTGCCGCTGCTGCAGAAAACCCTGACCAGCGAGTTTGGCGTTCCGGTCGTCGTCGATCTCAAAGCGATCGAGGTCAGCCGCGTTCCCGAGGCGCGTTCGCGTGCCGGCGACACGTTTGCGATGACCGTGATCGGCTCGTCGGCGTCCTCCGATGCGATGACCCTGGTGATCGATGCTCCGGCGATCGCCATCATGGTCTGCACGCTGTTCGGCGGCGACCCGGATCTGCCGGCATCGCCGATCGAACGCGATCTGTCGCAAATCGAAATCGATGTTTCGACCATGGTGTTCCAGCAGGTCGCACAGGCCCTCAACGGATCGGGAAAGCGCTCGCTCGACCTGCGCCTGCCCGCGCCGCGGGCAATGTCGGGCACCGAGGCGAAGCGGTACGTGCTGCGCGATGGCGCGGCAATCCGCATCGTGCTTGGCATCTCGACGCCGGCCGACAGTGGCACCGTGACGGTGACGATGCCGCAGCGCGTCGTGCTGGCCAGCCGCGACGGAGCCGTGCCTGTCAGCGACGACGATCACGGCCCCAGCTGGCGCGCCCGCTTCTCGGAAGAGGTGATGCGCTCCACCGTGGCGCTCGAGGCCACGATGCCGCTGGCGCGGCTGACTCTCGGCGACCTCGCCGGTTTCGAAATTGGCGATGTCATCGAATTCGAGGAAACGGCCCAGTCCCAGGCGCGTCTCAGCGCACGGGGCAAGACGCTGTTCGTATGCGAGTTCGGCAAACTGGGACAGAATTACACCGTCCGGATCAGGCAACCTTACGATGCCGGGCAGGACTTTATCGACGGGCTGATGCCGGCTGCCGCCGGACGCGCCTGAGCATTTGGAGACGATCATGGCCAAAACCAAGGCGGAAGCCGACCTCGACCAGCCGGACGAGCAACTCGACCGTGCCATCGAAGAATTGCGCGGGGTCCTGCATGAAGAGGAGCAACGCCCCGATGCGGCGTTCAGGGCGGCCTCGTCGGCCAATTCGAGCGTGATCATGAACATCCCCGTCGATGTCCAGATCATCCTCGGCAGCACCGAGATGCCGGTCTCCGATCTGATGGCGCTGCAAAAAGGGTCGACCGTGGCGCTCAATCGCCGCATCGGCGAACCTGTCGACGTCGTGGTCAACGGCCGAAAGATCGCGCGCGGCGAGATCACCGTTCTGGAAAGCGATCCTTCGCGCTTCGGCATCAGGCTGACCGAAATCATCGCCGGCACGAAGGGCGCCTAGACATGGTTTGCGGGGCTTGCCGGTGGCAGCGGAGGCGAGTGGCATGACGACGCCGGTGACCTTGACCCGCGCGCAGAAGGCGGCCGCCATACTTGTGGCGATGGGCAAGCCGTCGGCCAGCCGCCTGCTGAAATTCTTCAAGCAGGAAGAACTGAAGGCCCTGATCGAGGGCGCCCGGCTGCTGCGGACGATTCCGCAAAGCGATCTTGAGCGCATTGTCGCTGAGTTCGAGGCCGAATTCACCGAAGGGGCGGGATTGCTCGATTCCGCCGACAGGATGGACACCATCCTCAACGAATCGCTCTCGCCCGAAGAGATGAGCGCGATCATGGGCGACAGGAAATTCGAGGTCGCACCGGAAGGCCCGCCGCCGATCTGGCCCGAGCTCGAAAAGCTCGAGCCGGCGCGGCTTGGCGCCTTCCTGGCCGGTGAGCATCCGCAGACAGCGGCCATGGTGTTGTCGAAGCTGGCGCCGCAGGTGGCGGCGAGCGTGCTGCTGACACTGACCAAGCCGATGCGTGGAGAAATCATCAAGCGCATGGTGACGATGGCCAATGTTCCCGACGCTGCCGCCAGGATCGTCGAAAACCGGTTGCGCACCAGTGTGCTGGCCGAAACCTCGACCAAAGACACCTCGGCCGGGCAGGCGCGTGTCGCCAGCGTCCTCAACGAACTCGACAAGCCGCTGCTCGAGGAGGTGATGCAGGATCTGGAAGCCGCCGGCACGCCTGATCTCGACGGCGTGCGAGCCCGGCTGTTTGCTTTCGACGATCTGCCGCTGCTCACCCAGAAAGCGCGGGTGCTGCTGTTCGACGGGCTATCGACGGAGCTGGTCACGCTGGCCTTGCGTGGCACGTCGGCCGCCCTTGCAGAATCGGTGCTGTCGGCCATCGGCGCCCGCTCGCGGCGCATGATCGAAGCCGAGCTCGGGCAGGGCTCGGACGGGATCCCCCTCGCCGATATCATGGCGGCCCGCAAGACGATCGTCACGACGACGATCCGGCTGTCGCGCGAAGGCGCCTTCGAACTCCCCTCGACCCAAGACGCCGCCTAGGACCGCGCCATGGCTGACGCGGTCGACAAGGATTCGAAAACCGAAGAGGCGACGGAAAAGAAGATCCGAGACACCATCGAACAGGGCAAGCTGCCCCATTCGCGGGAGACAGCGCTCTTTGCCTCGTTCGTTGCCATACTGGTGTTCACCGTCTTCTACGCCAAGGATGCGATCATCGATCTCGGCATGTTCCTGTCGATGTTCCTGGAGAAGCCGGAAGCCTGGCCGATGGACACCGAGACCGACGTCATCGCGCTATATAAAATCGTCCTGCTCGAGATCGGCCGCGCCGTCCTGAGCTTGATGGTGCTGCTGACCGTCGCCGGCGTCGGCGCCTCGGTGTTCCAGAACATGCCGCAATTCGTAGGCGAGCGGGTCCGGCCGCAACTCTCGCGCATTTCGATCGCCAAGGGTTGGAACAGGCTGTTCGGCATCCAGGGTTGGGTCGAGTTCCTGAAGTCACTCGGCAAGGTCGGGTTTGCCATCGTCGTGCTGAGCTTCACCCTGTCGGAAGACCACCGCAAGCTGCTCGCAGGCATGATCACCAATCCGGTCGCCTTCGGTCTCGTCATCCGCGGCATCGCCGTCGACATCCTGGTGGCGATCGTCTTCGTCATGGGGCTGATCGCGGCAGTCGACATCGTCTGGTCGCGCTTCCACTGGAAGCAGGATCTGCGCATGAGCAAGCAGGAGGTCAAGGACGAGTTCAAACAGTCCGAGGGCGACCCGATCGTCAAGTCGCGGCTGCGCTCCCTGGCGCGCGACCGGGCGCGCAAACGGATGATGACGGCGGTGCCGCGCGCGACGCTGATCATCGCCAACCCGACGCACTTCTCGATCGCGCTGAAATATGTGCGCGACGAGGACTCGGCGCCCATGGTGCTGGCCAAGGGCCAGGATCTGGTGGCGCTCAAGATCCGCGAGATCGCGCGGGAACACAACATCCCGGTCTTCGAGGACGTGGCGCTCGCCCGCTCCATGTACAAGCAAGTTTCGGTCGATAATGTGATCCCGTCACAATTCTACCAGGCCGTCGCCGAACTGGTGCGGATCGTCTACTCGAAAAAGGCTGAGCGCAGACAGATTTCATGAACCGGCAACCGCACGCAAAATCCCGCGAGATCATCGTCGCCAGCGCCATCGAGCAGGTGGTGGGCGAACTGAGGCTGATCGATGTCGCCGACTACATCGCCTTTATCCGGCTGGAGCATTTCGCATGCCTGTCGGACCTGGTCGATTCAGCGGTTGAGTTGTTCTTCATGCCGGGCACTCTGCGGCTCGGCCATGGTGGTGAGGCGCATGTCGACTGGAGCGGGAGCCCGCGCATCGTGCTCGATCTGGAACTGAGGCCGCCCGGCGTCACCGTCTATTTCCAGCTGACGCTGAGCGAGCTCGGCGCGTCGGTGGCGGTCAACTACGTATCGTTCGAGAAGCCGGGCGAAGACCCGGAGCGCAACACGGCGCTGCTCGAAGCGGTGATCGAAGAGGCGCGTATCCGCAAGGTCGAGCCGCTGGCCTATCGCTGATCGCTTTCGAATTCCTCTATTCGATCAAGCCCAGCCGCAGCGCCTTGGCAACGGCCTGGTTGCGATTGACGGCGTTGAGCTTCTGGGTCGATTGGGTCAGATACTGGTTGGCGGTGTGCACCGACAGTTTCAGGAGTCGCGCGATCTCCTCGCTGGTGTTGCCGTTGGCGGTCAGCTTCAGGCATTCGAGTTCGCGCTTGGAGATTGCACGCATGCGGCCGGCATCGCCCGGACGGATGCGGGCGACGGCGGCGAACAGCGAAAAGCAGCGGGCGTGTATTTCGTAGAGCGCATCCTGCTGCAAGGTCATCTCCGAGCCCAGGAACACGACAAGACCGCATTGGCCGCGGTCGGCGTGCACGGGAAAAGCGATGCCGCTGGTTCCGGGCACCAGCGCCGCCATCCGCTCGGTCCAGGCGAAATCGCCAAACAGCTCCGCCGTGGCAGGGACGCCGTCATCCGTCCACCAGCGCGGTTCGGTCGAGATGCGGGTGTGGCGCACGATCTCCTCGCCGTTGGCGCCTGAGATGAACTTGGTCGCCACCGCAATGCCGGGATAATCGGAATCGAAGCATGGCACGAGCCGCGCCCGCTCGGGCGAGGGGCTTACGAAGAAGAGGCCGAAAGCCGAGGCATTCATGTCAACGGCGATCCAGCGGCAGCGGCGCACGGCATCGGGAATGGTGACCGCGTGATGGGTTTCGGAGCCAAGGGTGAAGGCCCCGAACGGGTTGCGCTGCTCGTTGAAAAGGGCTTCGGCCGTTTCCTTGATATCGGCGTGTTTCAAATGATGCCGCTCCTGATCGCCGTGGCGATGGCCATCGCGCGGTTGCTGGCCGCGAATTTCTGGATGGCGTGGGTGATGTAGCTGTTGACGGTGTTGGAGGAGACGCCAAGGATGACGGCGACCTCGTCGGTGGTCTTGCCTTCGGAAACCCAGAACAGGCATTCGCGCTCGCGATCCGACAACGGGTCCTGCATGGCGGCGGCGGCAATCAGTTGCGGGATGTGCGAGAGCGCGTAGCAGCATTTCAGCTGCGCGCGCATCAGCGCCGGCTGGTCGATGCTGCCGGCGGTCGCCGCAGAGAACAGGGCAAACAGGCGCTGGCGGCCGACATTGAGGCGCAGCGAATAGATTTCGGCATGGCCGAGCACGTCGAGAAGGCGGGCTTCCTCGCCGGTGACCAATCCGTCTGCTTCTGGTGCCCGAGATGCCACCAGCGGCTGTGGGCGGATGCCTGGCGCGACGGTGAGCGCGCCTTGCGCAAGCCCGGCGATCAATCGCTTGCCGATCAGCTCGATGGCATCGAAAATCCAGTTGGAGGAGACGATGCGCGCATCGTTGCGGTCCTGGTCGTGGACGATGGCGACCAACATGTAGCTGTCGGCGCCGATCTCGGCGGTCAGTTGCATGAAAAAGCTGGTGAGATCGCCGCGCGACGTCAGGCGCGAGCCCAATGTGTCGGATTGAAGACGTGCGGCGGGACTACTCATTCTTGTTGCTTTTGGCCGGAATCGTTTCTGCTGTCCGGATACTGGAAGCCAGCCGCCGAACCCGAATACGCATTACTTTGACGAAGACACACGCGTGGCGCAGGGCTGCACCGAACCAAATCCCGAATCCATTCAGGGAACGCGAAGCCGTCCGCGTCTGGTGCCGGAAAAGCTCCGGAACAAAAGACTTTGGGTGGTCGCCGCGCCCCCCAGGACCGGCTGATTCGGGTCTAATCTACCCGCAGTTGAATCTGACATCAAACGCGATTTGACAAAATCGAATCCGGTGGACTCATGTGCGACTCACAAGTCGGTTTTCGCGCCCTGGACAGAAGACCGGGACGCGAAAATCTTCGCCGGCCACCTCGGCGGCTGGTCGATTTCGCCAGGGTCGGGAGCATTGGACAGACGGGCGCGCCGGTTGCTGTGCCGAAGGCTGGTGCCTTGGCCCGATAGTGGGAGCCGGGCGATGTTGCCGCCCGGTCCCGGTGGTCCTTTGCTTATGCCTGTCGTTGTCCCAAAATCGCCAGATGCTCCTGGACGACAGGCATTTACCGATCCTCGAACCCGGTCAGCACGCCGACCGCGTTGATGCCGATCTCCTCGACGGCATAGCCGCCTTCCATGACGAACAGCGTCGGCAGGCCGAGCCTGGCGATGCGGCGGCCGATCTTGGGATAATCAGACGTCTTCAGCTTGAACTGGCTGATCGGGTCCTTCTCGAACGTATCGACACCCAGCGAGACGATGACGACATCCGGTGCATAAGCGGCGAGCCTGCCGCAGGCATCCTCGAGCGAGGCGTTCCATGCATCCCAGTCGGTGCCGAAGGGCATCGGATAATTGATGTTGAAGCCTTCGCCGGCACCCGCGCCGCGTTCGTCGGCATGGCCGAGGAAGAACGGGTACTCGACCATCGGATCGCCATGCAGATTGAGCACCTGGACGTCGGCACGGTCGTAGAAGATCTCCTGCGTACCGTTGCCGTGATGGTAGTCGACATCGAGGATCGAGATGCGTTTGGCGCCGTGGTCGCGGAACCATTGCGCGGCGACGGCGGCGTTGTTGATGTAGCAATAGCCGCCCATGAAGCCAGCCCCGGCATGGTGGCCGGGTGGACGGCAGAGCGCGAAGGCGGAAGCCTCGCCATCCTTGAGCAGGCCGGCGGCGGTCAGCGCTACGTCGTAGGAAGACTTGATCGCGGCCCACGTGCCTTCGACGAAAGTGGCGCCGGCATCGAAGGAATAATAGCCGAGCAGCGCGTCGACGCGCTTTGGCGGCACGTCGCCGCGCAGGCCGCGCGTCGGCCAGGTGAAGGGCATCGCCGTGCCTGTGAGGCCTGCTTCCAGCCATTGCGGCCAGACCGTCGGGAGAAAGTCGATATAGTCTGATTTGTGGATGCGCTTGGCGGCGGCGAGGTCATGTTCGTGCGGCGCGATGATGGGACCCAGTTTCTCGCTTTCGACCCGTGCCTTGATGAATTCGGCCCTCGATGGCTTTTCGAAACCCGGCACGATGGCTGATGTGACCAGTTCCATTTGACCGGCATGGCCGGCGTGAAGGGGGGAGAAAACAGTCTTCATAAATTCCTCTCGAAGTGCGAAATCAGTCAAGATTCAAGATTGAGATAAGGGCTCACCAGAGCGAGCCACATTCTTTCCACATCGTCCTCGATGAGGTCGTATGTCTTGCGGTCTCTTTTCAGCCCGACAAGCCGGCAGGCGTGCCCGACGTCCATCATCAGCACGCCGAGCCGGCTGGCGACATTGTCTTCAAGCGCCGGGTTCACATGCTGCAGCCATGCGGCGTAGAGCGCGATGATCTGCTCGTCATATTCGTTCTGGATCGGCCTGAGGTCGGCGTTGCCTGAAATGGCCTCGATCACCGGCATCAGGCTGGCGTTTTCGAGGTAGAGTCTGGACGTGTCGATGAAGAGCTTGCGCACTTCCTGCCGAAACTCTTCACGGTTGGTGGGCGGGGCGACCTTGATACGCTTGGCGATCACCTCGGGAAAGGATGACAGCCAGCGCCGGGCGAGGTCCAGAAGAATGGCTTCCTTGTTGGGAAAGTATTGGTAGATCGAACCAACCGACAAGCCTGCGCGCTGCGCAATGGCCAGCGTCGTCGGCGTCTTGGTTCCTTGCTCCCGCGTCAAGACCAGCGCTGCGTCGAGAATCCGGTCGACCATCTTGCTGGAGCGTTTTTGCCGCGGCTGTTTGCGCGGTTCGAGCGCTATCCTGGTTTTGCGGTCGAGACTGCGCTTCACCGTCCGATGTCCTCGTTCCCCGCCCGGTCTCAACATGGTGGGAGCTTGCTGTCCACGATACATTCCAGATTCGGTATGTTGACAAACGCGAATAATCAGTCGCATTCTTTATCCACGCTGCCTCTTGGGATGACAAGGGGAATTTCCAAGACAGCGCGCTGGCATTCTTTTTCGTCCCATGGCGCCGCTCCGGTGGAGTGGCAGGTCGTTGGCCAAGAGGTTGTCGGTCTCAGTCAGTCGTCAAAAGCGCGGAGTCGCGATGTCTGTCACAGGTGCAGGTCACAATGCGGATCTGATCGTCATCAATGGTCGTGTACTGACCATCGACGACGACAATCCCACCGCCGAGGCCGTCGCCGTCAAGGACGGCGCAATCATCGCCATCGGCAGCCGCGCCTCCATCGAAGAGTTCAAGGGACCGGCCACCAAGGTAATCGACGCCAAGGGCGGCTCCGTCCTGCCGGGTTTCATCGAAGCCCACATGCATCTGTTTTCGGGCGGGGCTGAACTTGCCCACCTTCAACTCACCGGTATCCATGGCTTCGAGGCGCTGCAGAAGGCGATCCGCGACTATGCGCCTACCCGGCCCGACGCGAAGATGCTGGTCGGCCAAGGCGTCGACTACACCGTGCTCGGCAGCGAGCGCGTGACGCGCCATCACCTCGACGCCATTTTGCCCGATCGTCCGTTCTGCATGGCGGCGCCCGACCATCACACCATGTGGGCCAACACCAAGGCGTTGGAAATGGCCGGCATCCTGCAGGGGCGCACGCTCGGCCCTGGCAATGAGATTGTCATGGGTGACGATGGACTGGCCGCCGGCGAATTGCGCGAAGGCGAGGCCTTTGGCCCGGTGCTCGACCTTGCCGGCGAAAGCCGGGTGCGGCTGGGGCTGTCGACCGGCGGCGAGCCGGACCCGATGCCGACGGCGGCCGAGCGGGACGCCGACCGCGACATCATGCGGCGCGGGCTCGCCTGGTGCGCCCGCCACGGCATCACCTCGATCCAGAACATGGACGGCAACCTCTACCAGCTTGAGCTGCTGGCCGAGATCGAAGCCGAGGAAGGCTTGCCCTGCCGCGTCAAGATCCCGTTCCACTACAAGAATTTCATGACGCTCGACTTGCTCGACAAGGCATCTGGTATGGCCGAAAGCTACAACAGCGAATGGCTGTCGTCGGGCATGGTCAAGGTGTTCTACGACGGGGTGCTCGACTCCTGGACAGCTGTCATGGTCGAGCCATACGCCGACCGGCCCGACTGGGTGGGCGAGCCGCTGTTCACGCCGCAACAATTCATCGATCTGGCCGTCGCGGCCGACAGGCGCGGGCTGCAGATCGCCGTGCACTCGATCGGCGACGGCGCGGTGCGCGCGGTGCTGGACGGTTATGAGGCGGCGCAGAAGGCGAACGGCAAGCGCGACAGCCGTCACCGGGTCGAGCACATCGAGGTCACCACCACATCGGATGTGCCGCGTTTCGCAGAACTCGGCGTCATTGCTTCCATGCAACCGCCGCATCCGCCCGGCGCCATGGATTTTCCGCTGGAGCCGACGGTGTCGCGCATCGGGCCGGCACGCTGGCCGCTGAGCTATGCCTGGCGGACCTTGAAGGATGCCGGCGCGCATGTCGTCTTCGCATCCGATTGGCCGGTGTCGCCGATCGATCCGATCCTGGGCATTCAGGCGGCAGTGTTGCGCAAACCATGGGCAGAAAGCGACCCGGACCAGAGTTTCTCGCTGCATGAAGCGATCGCCGGTTACACGATCGAGGGCGCCTACGCCGAATTCGCCGAGCACCGCAAGGGCACGCTGAGATCGGGCTACATGGCCGATCTGGTGGTTTTGTCGATGGATATCGAGAACACCGCCCCGGCCGATCTGCACAAGGTGCGGCCGGTGACGACGATTTGCGGCGGCAAGATCACCTATCAGGCCTGACTATGGCATGGGGCTTGCAGGCCTCAATGACTGACTGAACTGTGACCCAATGCCGGGCTTGCCAACCCACCGGCCATGTGGTCACATCGAACAGGGGAAGAGCTCCGCCAGCAAGAGCGGGGTCAACAGTGAGGCGTAATCGTGCCGGACAAACCGGATCGGAATGCGATTGAAGTAGTAAACGTCAGCAAAATTTTCGGATCAGGTGAGGGGCAGGTGGCTGCCCTCGACACGGTCTCGGTATCTATCCGCGAGAACGAATTCTTCACGTTGCTGGGGCCATCCGGCTGCGGCAAGACGACGTTGCTCAGGCTGATCGCCGGCTTCGATTTTCCAACCGCCGGTGAAATCCTGCTCTACGGCCAGGACATCGCGCCGCTGCCACCCTTCAAACGGCCGGTCAACACCGTTTTCCAATCCTATGCGCTGTTCCCGCACATGACGGTCGCCGACAATATCGGCTTTGGCCTGGAAATGCTGGGTAAGCCGAAGGCCGAGATCAAGGCGCGCGTCGCCGAGATGCTGAAGCTGGTCAAGATGGAGGCACTCGCCGGTCGTCGCACCAGCCAGATCTCCGGCGGCCAGCAGCAGCGCGTGGCCTTGGCCCGCGCCTTGGCACCGCAGCCGAAGGTGCTTTTGCTCGACGAGCCACTGTCGGCGCTCGACTACAAGCTGCGCAAGGAGATGCAGATCGAGTTGAAGCGGCTGCAGCACGAGACCGGCATCACCTTCATCTTCGTCACCCACGACCAGGAAGAAGCGCTGACCATGTCCGACCGCATCGCGGTCATGTCATCGGGCAAGATCCTCCAGGTCGGTTCGCCCTGGGATATCTACGACAAGCCGGCCGAACGCTTCGTCGCCGACTTTATCGGTGAAACCAACTTCCTGACGGCCGCCATCAGCGAGATGGCCAACGGCAAGGCGCGCGCCACGCTCAAGTCCGGTGCGACCATCGAGGCGACCGTGGCCCAGGGTTTCCAGCCCAAGCCCAATGCCACGGTCGTGGTTCGGCCTGAACACGCCAAGCTGACCAAGGCCAAGGGCGAACTGTCGGGGAGGGTCGATAATATCGTCTATTTCGGCACCGACACCCACATCCATGTTCATCTCGACAGCGGCGAACTCTTCACCGTACGCCAGCAGAACACGCGCAGCGCGGGCTGCGGTTTCGAGAAGGGCGACGCGGTCGGCATCCTCATCGGCAGCGATGCCGCCCAGGTCCTGAAGGACTGACGATGGCGACCGCGGAAGAAGTCGCCAAGGCAGCGGAGCGGCGCGATGTCCGCGACCGCTGGCTTTTGTCAGCGCCAGCGCTGCTGGTCATTTTCCTCGCCGCGACCGGCCCCTTGCTGATCGTGCTCGTCTACTCGTTCCTGACGCCAGGCTCCTATGGCGACGTGAAGTGGCAGTTCTCGCCGGAAGCCTGGATAGCGGTGTTTCTGGAACGCGATATCTTCGACGACACGCTTTCGATCGCCGCCGCCCACGTCACCATCTTCCTGCGCTCGATCAAGCTCTCGGTGGTGACGACGATCGCCACCTTGGTGCTTGGTTTCCCGACCGCCTATTTCATGGCGACGCGCAGCGAAAAGACCCGCGATCTCTGGCTGTTCCTGATCACCATTCCGTTCTGGACCAACCTTTTGATCCGCACCTTCGCGGTGCTGCAGATCATCCGCAACGAAGGCATCATCAACACGATGCTGCTCAAGCTCGGCATCATCTCGGCGCCGATCCAGATCCTCTATACCGACACGGCGATCCTGATCGGCATGGCCTATGTCTACCTGCCGCTGATGGTGCTGCCGATCTACGCCAGCATGGAAAAGCTCGATTTCCGGCTGGTCGAGGCGGGCTACGACCTTTACGCCACGCGCTTCCAGGTGCTGCGGCGGATTATCTTTCCGATGGTCAAGCCGGGCGTCATCGCCGGCTCCATCCTGGTCTTCATTCCAGCGCTTGGCGCCTATGTGACGCCGAGCGTGCTTGGCGGCGGCAAGAACATGATGCTGTCCAACCTGATCGAATTGCAGTTCGGGCAGGGCCGCAACTGGCCACTCGGCTCGGCGCTGTCGATCGCCGTCATGATCATCGTCATGGTGGCGCTGCTTGCCTATGTGCGCAATGCCGGCAAGTCGGGGGTGCGTCATGGCTAAGAACTTTTCCATCAAGCACCAGCCAGGATTCAGCGCGATCGCCGCGACCTGCTTTATCGTGCTGTATCTGCCGATCATCGTGCTGGTCATCTATGCCTTCAACGCGGCGAGCTCGACCTCCGAATGGGGCGGCTTTTCGCTGAAATGGTTCCAGTCGGCATGGCAGAACACGCAGGTCGTCGATGCCACGCTGCGTTCCTTCCAGATCGGCTCCATCGCGGCGGTGCTCTCCACGATCTTTGCCACTATGGCGGCGCTCGCCACCACCCGCACCGCGTCCTATCCCGGCCTCACCTTCAAGTATGCGGCGATCAACCAGCCGCTGATGGTGCCCGAGATCGTCACCGGCGTGGCGCTGCTGATCTTCTTCTCGCGCATCAAGATCTTCACCGGTTATTCCGGCATCGGCTATCTGGTCGCCGCGCACACGGCGTTCTGCATTCCCTTTGCCTATTTGCCGATCCGGGCGCGGCTTGAGAATATGGACCTGACGCTGGAGCGTGCCGCAGCCGACCTCTACGCGACGCCCTGGAAGACGTTCCGGCGCATCACGTTGCCGCTTCTGTGGCCCGGCATCCTGGCCGGGCTGATGCTGGCCTTCGTCATCTCGCTCGACGACGTCGTCATCACCGAGTTCGTCAAATCGGGCGGCCAGGACACGCTGCCCACCTACATGCTCGGCCAGATCCGCCGCGGCATCACACCCGAGATCAACGCGATATCGACCGCCTTCCTGCTGCTCTCGGTTGCCATCGTCACGTTGTTTTTCTTCGTCAGCAGGAAACGAGACTGAACCGAAAAATGGGAGTTAAAACCATGAACTGGAAGACAACAGCAACCGCCATGGGGTTGGCGTTGCTCGCCTCGACGGGCCTGGCCCGCGCCGACGGCGTGCTCAACATCTACAATTGGGGCAACTACACCAGCCCCGACGTGATCAAGAAGTTCGAAGCCAAATACAACGTCAAGGTGACCATCACCGATTACGATTCCAACGACACCGCGCTGGCCAAGGTTCGCCAGGGCGGCACCGGCTTCGACATCGCGGTGCCGTCGCAGACCTATGTGCCGATCTGGATCAAGGAAGGTCTCCTGCTCGAGACCGATCCGGGCAAGATGGAGAACTTCAAGAACGTCGCGCCGGAATGGGCCAATCCCGAGTTCGATCCGGGCCGCAAATATTCGGTGCCGTGGGCCTGGGGCACGATCGGCGTCGTCGTCAACACCGATGCCTACAAGGGTCCGGCCGACAGCTGGGGCATCGTCTTCAACACGCCGGACGAGCTGAAGGGCAAGGTCAACGTCGTTCCGGAGATGGGCGACGTCATCTTCGCGGCGATCAAATATGTCGGCGGCCAGCAGTGCACCGACGACAAGGCGGTGCTGAAGAAGGTGCGCGACCTCCTGGTGGCGGCCAAGCCGAACTGGATCGCGATGGAATACAACACCATCGAGAAGATGGGCGCCGGCGATTTCAAGGCGACCAGCGACTGGAACGGCTCGGCACTGCGCCAGCGGCTGGCCAATCCGGCCATCCACTACAACTATCCGAAGGAAGGCTTCGGCCTGTGGAGCGACAACGTCGTCGTTCTGAAGGAAGCCAAGAACGTCGACAATGCCAAGCTGTTCCAGAACTTCATCATGGATCCGGAAAACGCGGCGGGCCTCTCGGCCTTCCACCGCTATGCCAACGCCATCACCGGCTCGGACAAATACATGCCGGCGGACATGAAGGATGCGCCGGAAGTCGTCATTCCGGCCGATGCCAAGCCGAAAGGCGAATTCCAGAAGATGTGCCCGCCGGAAACGCAGGAACTCTACACCAAGATCTGGACCGAACTGCAGAAGTAATCGCTGCATGAGAGACCCGGCGGCACATGCCGCCGGGTCTTTTCTTTTCCGGGAATGGCCTTTCATGGACTCCTATCGCAACAGCGATCCGCGGCCGCCGATCATGCAGGGCTCGCCGCCCGCCATGGTGCCGCCGAAGCTCGACTGGGACCGGCCGCCATGGAACCGCTGGGCGTTCCAGCACATCCGTGAAATTCTGCCGACCGCCGAAGTCTGGCGCGGCAACGGCCATCGCCGCCGTCTCGAACGCGCCGAGGTCGATCTTGACGGGCTGGCGGTCGAGGACAGCGAGGGCAAGCCGACGACACTCGCCGGGCTGCTCGACGAGACCTATACGGACGGTTTTCTGGTGCTCAAGGACGGCAAGATCGCCTATGAGCGCTATTTCAACGGCATGGGTGAGCGCACGCTGCACCTGTCGCAGTCGATGGCCAAGTCCGTCACCGGTTCGGTATTCGGCATACTGGTCGGGCGCCGCCTGATCGATCCGGCCAGGCCGGTCACGGATTATTTGCCGGAGCTCGGCGCCACCGGCTGGGCCGGCGCCAATGTGCAGCATGTGCTCGACATGACGAGCGGCGTGCGTTTCTCCGAGGAATATACCGACCGCTATTCCGACATCGGCCAAGTCGATGTCGCCACCGGCTGGAAGCCGGTGCCGCCGGGCAGCGATCCGGATTTTCGCTGGCCCTCGCACATGTTCGAGCTGATCCTGGGCTTGAAGGACACGATCCGCCCGCACGGGGCTCAATTCGAATACCGCTCGATCGAGACCGACGTGCTTGCTTTCATCATGGAGCGGGTGACAGGCAAACGGCTGCCGCAACTGGTTTCGGAAGAACTCTGGCAAAAGCTCGGCGCCGACGAAAGCGCCTGCTTCACCGTCGACAGCGCCGGCTATGCGGTGGCCGATGGCGGCTTCAATGCAACGTTGCGCGATTATGGCCGCTTCGGCCAATTGATCCTCGACAATGGTGGCGGCGTCGTGCCGGCCGGCTGGGTCGAGGACACGCGCAACGGCAGGCATGGGCCGGACTTCAGCCCCAGCCTGCCGGAGGGCAGCTATCGCAACCAGTTCTGGATCGAGGACCCGCGCTCGCGCGCACTGATGTGCCGCGGCGTGTTCGGTCAGATGATCCATATCGACTGGAACACCGGAATGGTCGTGGTGAAGCTTTCGACCTGGCCGGATTTCGCCAATGGTGCCTATTCCATAGCGACGCTGAAAGCCGTGCACGCTATCGCCACGGCGCTTCGCTGAGCCCCCACAAAGAAGAAACGACCCGGAAGGAAACGCCATGACCGGCAAAACCGTGTTCGAGACCCGCTATGGCTTCCGGCGCAACCAGGTCGTGCTCGCCAATTGGCGCGAGAACCCGTTCAACCGGTGGTCGTTCCAGAATCTCGGCGAACTGGTGCCGACCGCCCGGGTGGCGGCGAAGTCGGGCGTTGTCGAAACCCCCGTGCGTGATATGGGCGGCCTGCTCGGCGAGAAGGTCGCGATCGCCGGCACACCGGAGACAGTGGCTGATTTTCTCGCACGTTCGAGCACCGACGCACTGACGGTGATGAAAGGCGGCAGGATCGTCGGCGACTGGTTCGCGCCGCATATGGATTTCGGCGCCCGCCACATCATCTTTTCGATCAGCAAGTCGCTGACCGCCATCATTGCCGGCATACTGGAAGGCGAGGGGGTGTTCGACCCGGAAGCGCCGGTGACGGCCTACATTCCCGAAGCCGCCGGCTCGGCCTATGGCGATGCGAGCGTGCGGCATGTGCTCGATATGAGCGTCAGTCTCGATTTCGAGGAAGCCTATCTCGATCCGGAAAGTGCTTTCGCCCGCTATCGCCGTGCCACGCTGTGGAATCCGGGCGGCGGCACGGAGAGCCTGCGCGAATTCATCCTGACCCTGCAACGCCTTGCAGAGCCGCATGGCCAGACCTTCCGCTACCGCTCGCCCAATTCCGACCTGCTCGGCCTGCTGCTCGAGCGTGCGTCGGGCCAGCGGTTCACCGACCTGATGCGCGAGAAGCTGTGGCTGCCGCTCGGCGCTGTCAGCGAAGCCTCGATCGGCGTCGACATGGAGGGCACGGCGCGCACGGCCGGCGGCATTTCGGTGACGCCGCGCGACCTGGCGCGTGTCGGCGAGATGATGCGGCAAGGTGGCATGGCCAATGGCCGCCGCATCGTACCGGAAGCCTGGGTGCGCGACACGACCAGCACTGGCGGCAGTGCGGACGCCTGGCAGCGCGGCGCGATGCTGCCACTGTTTCCCAAGGGCCGCTACCGCAACAAATGGTACCAGACTGGACACGAGAACGGCGCCTATTGCGGCATCGGTATCCATGGCCAGTGGCTGTATGTCGATCCCAGGACCGAAGTGGTGATCGCCAAGATGTCGTCGCAGCCGGAGCCTGTCGACGATCCGCTCGATATCGAGATCGTCGCGTTCTTCGAGGCGCTGAGCCGGCTGATCTAGGCGCGCCGCGATCGCCACATTGGCGCACGCTTTCCTGTGGACCCGCCGGGCTGATCGAAGCGCGGCGGTTGGCGGGCCGGACGTCTGCGCCTATGGTCGCCGCTCTTTGGATGAGAGCAGGAACGACATGGCATCCGACATCAAGCGCATTGCAGCCATCATCGCGGCCGAGATCAGCGCACGGCCCGAACAGGCGGCCGCGGCGATCGAACTGCTCGATGAGGGCGCGACAGTGCCGTTCGTGGCGCGCTACCGCAAGGAAGTCACCGGCGGGCTCGACGACACGCAATTGCGCGATCTTGCCGAACGCCTTGCCTATCTGCGCGAGCTCGACGCGCGCCGCGACACCATCCTTGGCTCGATCCGCGAACAGGGCAAGCTGACCGAGGAGCTTGAAGGCAAGATCGTCGCCGCCACCACCAAGGCGGAACTTGAGGACATCTACCTGCCCTACAAGCCCAAACGCCGGACCAAGGCCGAGATCGCCAGGGAGCGCGGGCTGGGGCCGCTGGCCGAAGCCATCTTGGCGAACCGCTCATTGGTGCCTGCCGAACTGGCGCTGGCCTATGTCAGCGAAGAGGTGGCCGATACCAAGGCGGCGCTCGAGGGCGCGCGTGACATCCTGTCGGAACAATTCGCCGAGAATGCCGATCTGGTCGGCAAATTGCGCAGCTACATGAAGGAGCGCGCCTTCATGCGGGCCAGGGTGGTCGACGGCAAGCAGGAGGCCGGCGCGAAATTCTCCGATTATTTCGACCATGTCGAGCGTTGGGCAAATGTGCCGAGCCATCGCGCGCTGGCGATGCTGCGCGGCCGCAACGAGGAAGTGCTGTCGCTCGACATCGAGGTCGATGCCGATGACACCTCCCCGGTGAAGCCGGTCGAGCGGATGATCGCCAATGCCTATGCCATCGGCGGCAGCCTTGCGGGTGACAGATGGCTGATGGAGGTGGCGGGCTGGACCTGGCGTATAAAACTGTCGCTGCATCTGACGCTCGATTTGATGCGCGATCTGCGCGAGCGGGCGGAGGAGGAAGCGATCCACGTCTTTGCCCGCAATCTCAAGGATCTACTGCTGGCCGCTCCCGCCGGCTCGCGCGCCACGATGGGGCTCGACCCCGGCATCCGCACCGGCGTCAAGGTGGCGGTGGTCGACGGCACTGGCAAGGTGCTGACAACGACGACGGTCTATCCATTTCCGCCCAGAAACGATGTGCGTGGCACGCAGGCGGAACTCGCCAAGCTCATCCGCCTGCACAAGGTCGAGCTGATTTCGATCGGCAACGGCACCGGCAGCCGCGAGACCGAAAAGCTGGTGGCCGACATGCTGTCCGACATGCCGGCGGATGGCGGGCCGAAGCCACTGAAAGTGATCGTCAGCGAGGCCGGCGCCTCGGTCTATTCGGCATCGGCGACGGCGGCGGCGGAATTCCCCGGCCTCGACGTGTCGTTGCGCGGCGCTGTCTCGATCGCCCGGCGGCTGCAGGATCCGCTGGCCGAACTGGTCAAGATCGAACCCAAATCGATCGGCGTCGGCCAGTACCAGCACGATGTCGACCAGTACCGGCTCGGCCGCTCGCTGGAAGCGGTGGTCGAGGACGCGGTCAATGCCGTCGGCGTCGATCTCAACACTGCCTCGGCGCCGCTTTTGGCGCGCGTTTCAGGTCTGGGCGCATCGCTGGCCGACGCGATCGTTGCGCATCGCGATGCGACCGGGCCCTTCGCCAGCCGGAAGGACCTGCTCAAGGTGCCGCGGCTCGGACCTCGGGCCTTCGAACAATCCGCCGGCTTCCTGCGCATTGCCAATGGCAGCGAGCCGCTCGACGCCTCGTCGGTGCATCCGGAGGCCTATGGCGTGGCGAAGAAGATCGTCGCTGCCTGCGGGCGCGATGTGCGGTCGTTGATGGGCGATAGTGCCGCGCTCAAGGCACTCGACCCACGCGTCTTCGTCGACGAGCGTTTCGGCTTGCCGACGGTGCGCGATATCCTGGCGGAGCTGGAAAAGCCCGGCCGCGACCCGCGTCCAGGCTTCAAGACGGCGACCTTCGCCGACGGCATCGACGACATCAAGGATCTGAAGCCCGGCATGCTGCTGGAAGGCACGGTCACCAACGTGGCCGCCTTCGGCGCCTTCGTCGATATCGGAGTGCATCAGGACGGGCTGGTGCATGTCTCGCAGCTGGCCGATCGGTTCATCAAGGATGCGCATGAGGTGGTCAAGGCCGGCGACGTGGTGAAGGTGCGGGTCGTGGACGTCGACATCAAGCGCAAGCGCATCGCCCTTTCGATGCGCAAGGATAGCGGCGAGGGCGGTGCACCGCGCAGCGGACCGCGCGACAATGGTGGCGGCAGGCCGGCACCACGTTCGCCGGCACCCCAGCAACGCCAGCCGGAGCGGCCGGCGCAACAGGGAGCGTTCGGTGCTGCTTTGGCGGATGCGCTGAAGCGAAAGTAGCTATTCTGCGACGAGCCCTATGAGTGTTCCAGCCCAACGAGACAGGGAGGCGTGGAGTTCAAGAGCCATTGAGTGGCTGTCCTCCCTCAAGAATAGTTGGGATGTCGCGGGCACCATGCAAGACGCGCTCGACACGCACCTCATCGCCGTCGTTGGTGTAGAAAATAACATAGCGATGAAATGCAAAGGAGCGCAGGCCGGGCCATAGGGTCGGGCGGGGGACGCCGCCATGCGGCACGTCTGCAATGCGGCTACAGCGTTCCCTGAGCGCGGCAATGAAGCGCCGACCCGCAGCCGGATTTTCAGCATGGATGTAGTCGCTGATCTCTTCGACGTCCTGCGCGGCGGCTGGCGCAAATATGACCGCCATAGTTCACGGCTTTCCGCCGCGGTATTTTGCTTCCAGCCGCTGAAATACCTCTTCGGCAGAGATACCTGGGCCGCTTTCCACGCCTTTGCGGATATCCGCGCGCAACGCAGCAAGCTTTGCCTTGCGCTGTTCTTCGCGCTCTTCCAGCAGGCGCAGGCTATCGCGCATAACCTCACTGGCGCTGGCATAGCGGCCGCTTTCCACCAACTCGCGAACCAATGTCTCATAGCGGGTGCCGATGCTGTAGCTTGCAGGCATGGTCTCTCCTTTCGCTTTATCCAATATTATCAATTTTTGATAAACCGGCCAAGTCAAATTTGACGTGCGACCTGACCCAGCAGCCAGTCGCGAAAACTGGCGACCGGCGGATGGCCGCGCTTGTCGTGCGGGACGATGAGATAGTAGGCACTGCGGCTTTGCATGGGCTGGCCTGGCGCCGGCACCAGCTGGCCGCGCTGCAATTCGCCTGCAATAAGGATCAACGGCAGCAGCGCCACGCCGAGCCCCGCCATGCAGGCCTGGGCGGCGGTGCCGAACTGTTCGAACTGCATGCCGGGCCCGGTCGGCGCGCTCAGGCCCTGATGCTCGAACCATTCTGTCCAGGCACCAGGACGCGTCGCCATGTGCAGCAGCGGCAGGCGGCCGATATCGGCCGTTGAGGCGATGGCGCGGCCGGCGAGGAATTCGGGCGACACGACCGGCGCCACGGTTTCGCGCACCAACAGTGTCGAGTCGGCCTCCGGCCAATCCGGCAGGCCGTAGTGGATGGCGGCATCCAGCCTCTCCCTGGCGAAATCGAAGCGGCCGACGCGGGTGACGAAGTTGATGGTGATATCGGGATTGTTTTCGACGAAATCGGGGATCATCGGCATCAGCCAGCGCGTGCCGAAGGTCGGCAAAATGGCAAGGTTCAGGATACCACTATGCCGATTGCTCATCAATCCAAGGGCTGCGTCACGCAATTGCCCAAGTGCTGAACGCACCGCCTCGGCGTAGATCTCGCCCGATGTCGACAGCCTGACATTGCGGCTGTCGCGTTCGAACAGCCGGCGGCCGAACTGATCTTCTAGAAGTTTGATCTGGCGGCTGACCGCGCCCTGGGTCAGATCGAGCTCCTGGGCGGCGGCGGTGAAACTGCCGAGCCGGGCTACAGCCTCGAAGGCGGCAAGGGCGCTGATGTTGGGCAAAAGGCGGCGCTGGACACTCATGATCCATTCCTAATGCTCATTGATTGGTGAATCAATTTCGTTTGATTTTTTCGAGGCACAGGCCGATAGAACGGGCCAACATTTTGCTTCATGCGTGTCATCGTTTTGAGCGACATGCATTGGTTTGGGAGAACGTCATGGCCGCCGACAAGAACGCATTCGTCTGGGAAGACCCGTTCCTGATCGAGGGCCAGCTTTCGGAAGACGAGCGCATGGTGCGCGACGGGGCGGCCGCCTTCGCCGCCGACAGACTGGCGCCGCGGATCGAGGACGCCTACCTCAACGAGACCTTCGACACCGCGATCTTCCGTGAAATGGGCGAGGCCGGCCTGCTCGGCATCAACATCCCTGAAGAATTCGGCGGGCTTGGCGCGAACTACGTCACCTATGGGCTGGTCGCACGCGAAGTAGAGCGCGTCGATTCCGGCTATCGGTCGATGATGTCAGTGCAGTCGTCGCTGGTGATGTATCCGATCTATGCCTATGGCTCGGACGAACAGCGCAAGAAGTACCTGCCCAAGCTCGCCAGCGGCGAGTGGATCGGCTGTTTCGGCCTGACCGAGCCGGATGCAGGCTCCGACCCGGGCGGTATGAAGACGCGCGCCGAGAGGACCGCCAACGGCTACAAGCTGTCCGGTTCGAAGATGTGGATTTCCAACGCGCCCGTCGCCGATGTGTTCGTCGTCTGGGCGAAGCTGAAGGGGGAGAACGGCAAGGACGAGATCCGTGGCTTCGTGCTGGAAAAGGGCATGAAAGGGCTTTCGGCGCCGAAGATCGGCGGCAAGCTGTCGCTGCGGGCGTCGATCACCGGCGAAGTGGTGATGGAAGGCGTCGAGGTCGGCGAGGACGCGCTGCTGCCCAACGCAAAGGGCCTTGGCGGACCGTTCGGATGCCTCAACCGGGCTCGCTTCGGCATTTCCTGGGGCTCGATGGGCGCCGCCGAGGATTGCTGGCACCGCGCCCGCCAATACGGTCTCGACCGCAAGCAGTTCGGCAAGCCGCTGGCCGGCACGCAGCTCTACCAGAAGAAGCTTGCCGACATGCAGACCGAAATTGCGCTGGGATTGCAGGCGTCCTTGCGCGTCGGGCGGCTGCTGGATGAAGGCAAGATGGCGCCGGAAATGATCTCGATCGTCAAGCGCAACAATTGCGGCAAGGCGCTGGACATCGCCCGCCAGGCCCGCGACATGCATGGCGGCAACGGCATCCAGATCGGCTACCACGTCATGCGCCATGCGCAGAACCTGGAGACGGTCAACACCTATGAAGGCACGCATGACGTGCATGCGCTGATCCTGGGAAGGGCGCAGACGGGGTTGCAGGCATTTTTCTGAGCCGGCAACCGTTGCTTAAATTAGGTGCACCGCAACATCTCTGCTTGGAGAATGGTCGCCAGATGTGTCAGGGTTCAGCGAAATCGTTTGAAACGCTGAATTCCGGGGCCCCATGGCAATTCTGGCAGCCGTCTACCACCTGACCCATTACAAATACGACCGGCCGGTGGTTCTCGGGCCCCAGATCATCCGGCTGCAGCCGGCGCCGCATTCCCGTACCAAGGTGCTGAGCCATTCGCTCAAGGTCGAGCCGGCGAACCACTTCGTCAATCTGCAGCAGGATCCTTACGGCAATTTCCTCGCCCGCTTCGTCTTTCCGGAGCCGGTGACGGAGTTGAAGATCGAGGTTGACCTCGTCGCCGACATGACGGTCTACAATCCGTTCGATTTCTTCGTCGAGCCGTCGGCCGAGGCGTTTCCGTTCGAGTATCCGGGAGAAATACGCGACGATCTCGCCATCTATCGCACTCCGGAGCCGGCGGGACCGCTGCTGTCGGCGCTGCTGAAGACCATCGATCGCAGCGCTGCCAACACCGTCAATTTCCTGGTCGATCTCAACGCGCGGCTGCAGCGCGAGATCGCCTATATCGTGCGCATGGAAACCGGTGTGTTCTCGCCGGAAGAGACCTTGGCCGCGAAAAAGGGATCGTGCCGGGATTCGAGCTGGCTGCTGGTGCAGATCCTGCGCAATCTCGGCATCGCGGCGCGCTTCGTTTCCGGCTATCTGGTCCAGTTGAAGCCCGATCTGGTGGCGCTGGACGGTCCAGCCGGAACCGCCGTCGACTTCACCGATCTGCATGCGTGGTGCGAGGTCTATCTTCCCGGCGCCGGCTGGATCGGCTTCGATCCGACCTCGGGCCTGCTCACCGGCGAGAGCCATGTGCCGCTGGCCGCCACGCCGCATTTCCGCAACGCGGCCCCGATTTCCGGCATGGCGAGCTTCGCCAATGTCGAATTCGGCTTCGAGATGCGGGTCGACCGCATCGCCGAACATCCGCGCATCACCAAGCCATTTTCGGACGAAAGCTGGCAGGCGCTCGACGCTCTGGGCAACAAGGTCGATAAAGCACTTGCCGCCGGCGACGTGCGGCTCACCATGGGCGGCGAGCCGACTTTCGTGTCGATCGACGATTTCGAGTCGGCCGAATGGAACACCGCCGCCGTCGGTCCCACCAAGCGCGAAAAGGCCGACGAACTGATCCGTAAACTGCGCGAGCGCTTTGCGCCGGGCGGCTTTCTCCATTACGGCCAGGGCAAATGGTATCCGGGCGAAAGCCTGCCGCGCTGGACTTTTTCGCTCTACTGGCGTGCCGACGGCCAGCCGGTGTGGAGCGATCCGTCGCTGATCGCACGCGAAAAGAGCGAGGCCGATATCGGCCCGAAGCAGGCCGAAAGCCTGCTCACCGCGATTGCCGGCGAGCTCGGCATCGACAAAGCCATGGTCAGCGAAGCCTATGAGGATCCGGCCGAATGGCTGCTCAAGGAAGGCAAGCTGCCCGACAATGTCGATCCGTCCAACTCCAGGCTGGAGGATCCGGAAGAACGCAGCCGCATGGCGAAAGTGTTCGAGCGCGGGCTGACCAAACCGTCCGGCTATGTGCTCCCCGTCCAGCGCTGGAACAGCCAGGCATCGGATCCGCGCTGGCGTTCGGAAAAATGGAAGACGCGGCGTGGCCGGCTGTTCCTGGTGCCAGGCGATTCACCGGTCGGCTACCGGCTGCCGCTCGGCACGTTGCCCTATGTGCCGCCGGAGCAATTCCCTTATATCGTGCCGGTCGATCCGTCACTGCCACGCGGCCCGCTGCCCGCGCGTGAAGCCATACTGGCCGGACCGGCTCCAGCCGAACTGGAAGGCGCCGACGAGATGGCGCGCCGCCAGCAGGCGGCATCGTTCACCGCTGCGACCGGCCAGCAGGAGCGGGTCGAGCAGGAGATCACCGAGATCGGCGGCGCGGTGCGCACCGCACTTTCGGTCGAACCGCGCGATGGCCGGCTTTGCGTGTTCATGCCGCCGGTCGAGGCGCTGGAAGACTATCTCGAACTGGTCGCGGCGGCCGAGAACGCGGCGAAGGCGATAGGCCTTCCCGTGCACATCGAAGGCTATGGCCCGCCGCACGATCCGCGCCTCAACGTCATCCGCGTCGCGCCTGACCCAGGCGTCATCGAGGTCAACATCCATCCTGCTTCCAACTGGCAGGATTGCGTGGCGACGACGACGGCGATCTACGAGGAGGCGCGGCAGACACGGCTTGGCGCAGACAAGTTCATGATCGATGGCCGCCACACCGGCACCGGCGGCGGCAACCATGTCGTGGTCGGCGGTGCGACACCCAATGACAGCCCGTTCCTGCGAAGGCCGGACCTGCTGAAGAGCCTGGTGCTGCAATGGCAGCGCCATCCGTCGCTGTCCTACCTGTTCTCCGGCCTGTTCATCGGGCCGACCAGCCAGGCGCCACGCTTCGACGAAGCGCGTCACGACTCGCTCTACGAGCTTGAGATCGCTATGGCGCAGGTGCCGCATCCAGACCAGGGCAACGCACCCTTGCCATGGCTGGTCGACCGGCTGTTCCGCAATTTGTTGACCGACGTCACCGGGAATACGCATCGTTCGGAAATCTGCATCGACAAGCTGTTCTCGCCCGACGGACCGACCGGCCGGCTGGGGCTGGTCGAATTCCGCGGCTTCGAGATGCCGCCCAATGCGCGCATGAGCCTCGCGCAGCAACTTTTGGTCCGCGCTATCATTGCCCGTGCCTGGAAGAGCCCGCTCGACGGCCGTTTCGTGCGTTGGGGCACATCGCTGCATGACCGCTTCATGCTGCCGCATCATGTCTGGGCCGATTTTCTCGACGTGCTCGACGACCTCAAGCTCAACGGTTTTGAGTTCCGTCCCGAATGGTTCGATGCCCAGCTCGAATTCCGCTTTCCGTTCTGCGGCGAGGTTCAGCATGCCGGCATCAAGCTGGAACTGCGCCAGGCGCTGGAGCCGTGGCATGTCATGGGCGAGCAAGGCGCGATCGGCGGCACCGTGCGCTTCGTCGATTCCTCGGTCGAACGGCTGCAGGTCAAGACCGAAGGGCTGAACCCGGAGCGCCACGCAGTCGTCTGCAACGGCCGCATCGTGCCGATGAAGGTCACTGACAATCGCGAAGTGGCGGTGGCAGGCGTGCGCTTCAAGGCCTGGCAGCCGGCATCGGGCCTGCACCCGGCGCTGCTGGTCAACACGCCGCTGGTCTTCGACATCTATGATCGCTGGTCGGGCCGAGCGGTCGGCGGCTGCGTCTACCATGTCGCCCATCCCGGCGGGCGCAATTACGATACCTTTCCGGTCAATGGCAACGAGGCGGAAGCTCGGCGGCTCGCCCGCTTCGAACCGCGTGGTCATACGCCATCCGCCTATGTGATCCGTGAAGAACAACCGGCGGAAGATTTCCCGATGACCCTTGACCTTCGGCGGCCGGCAAGACTCTGATCAGCGATGGCAAAGGGGAATCACAAGAGGGGACGCGGCAAGCCGCAGACCCACAGCCTGCTGGAGCACTACCAGCCCATCGACGGCGTCGTCGACGAGATGGTCGATGCATCGGGCAATCCTCGCCCGGCCTGGAAGCATTTTGTCGAGGCGCTCGAGGAACTCGGTGCTGAAAAGCTCGGCCAGCGCTTTGCCCGCGCCGACCAGTATCTGCGCGATGCCGGCGTTTATTACCGCGTCTATGATAAGGCCGGCGCCAATGAACGCGAATGGCCGCTGGCGCATGTCCCGGTTCTCATCGAAGAGAGCGAGTGGGCGGCGATCAGCGCCGGCCTCGTGCAGCGCGCCGAACTGTTCGAGGAAACCATCGCCGATATATACGGGCCGAACCGGCTGGTCGAAAAAGGCATCCTGCCGGCGGGATTGATCGCCGCCAGCCCCGAATATTTACGGCCTGTCGTCGGCACCAAGCCGGCCGGCGGCCACTTCCTGCATTTCTGCGCCTTCGAGCTCGGCCGTGGACCTGACGGCCAGTGGTGGGTGCTTGGTGATCGCACGCAGGCGCCGTCCGGCGCCGGTTTCGCACTGGAAAACCGCGTCGCCACCACACGCGCGCTGTCCGACATCTATGGCGAGATGCATGTGCACCGCCTTGCCGGCTTTTTCCGCCGTTTTCGCGACGCGCTGATCGGCATGGCCAAGGAGACCGACGGCCGCGTCGCCATCCTCACGCCGGGGCCGCTCAACGAAACCTATTACGAACACGCCTACATCGCCCGCTACCTTGGCATCATGCTGCTCGAAGGCGAGGATTTGACCGTTTCAGGCGGCCGGCTCATGGTACGCACGGTTTCCGGCCTGATGCCGATCAGCGTGTTGTGGCGGCGGCTCGATGCCGCCTTCGCCGATCCGCTCGAACTGCGCCCGGATTCGCAGATCGGCACGCCGGGCCTGGTCGAGGCGATCCGCCAGGGCGCGGTTGCTACCGTCAATGCGCTTGGCTCCGGCCTGATGGAGACGCGTGCGCTGCTCGCCTTCCTGCCCAAGATTTCACGGGCCTTGCGGGGCGAGGAATTGCTGCTGCCAAGCGTCGCGACATGGTGGTGCGGGCAAGCAACCGAACGCGCGCATGTGCTGGCCAACATCGATCGCATGGTGATCGGGCCGGCGCTGTCGACGAGACTTGCCTTCGAGGATGACGATTCAACGAAGCTCGGCTCGGCGCTGTCGGCCGGAGAGCGGGCGGAGCTGGTGGCGCGCATCGAACGCGATGGCGGCGATTTTGTCGGCCAGGAAGCGGTGACGCTTTCGACGACGCCCGTCTATGTCGGCGGGTGGCTGGAGCCGCGGCCAGCGAGCCTGCGCGTCTACCTGGCGCGAACGCCGGAGGGCTGGACGGTGATGCCGGGCGGTTTTGCCCGCATCGGCCTGTCGCTCGACCCGACGGCGATCGCCATGCAGCGTGGCGGCCAGGCGGCGGATGTCTGGGTTGTCAGCGACAAACCGGTGGAGCGCGAGACGCTGCTGCCGCAGGAAGGCGACAGTTTCAGCCGCACCAGGCCCGGCAGCCTGCCCAGTCGCGCGGCGGAGAACCTGACCTGGCTCGGCCGCTATATCGAGCGCTCGGAAGACACGGTGCGCATCCTGCGCGCCTACCATGTGCGGCTCGCCGAAACGTCCGACCCGGACATGCCGCTGCTCGCCGACATCAGGGATTATCTCGAACCTTTCGGCATCGACGTCGAGACGGCGATCCCGTCAGGGCTGATCGGCACGCTGGATAGCGCGGTCTACAGCGCCGGGCAGATTCGCGACCGCTTCTCGCCCGACGGCTGGCTGGCGCTGAAGGACCTGTCGAAAACCATCCATCAGTTCGCAACGACGGTCGCGCCCGGCGACGACGCGACCCGGGCGATGACAGTCATCCTGCGTAAGCTCGCCGGCTTTTCCGGCCTGCTGCACGAGAACATGTACCGCTTCGCCGGCTGGCGCTTCCTCGAGATCGGCCGCCGGCTGGAGCGCGGCATCCAGATCTCCCGCACGCTGTCGCGGCTGACCAGCGCCAAGGCGCCGGACGGCGCGCTCGACATGATGCTGGAGATCGGCGACAGCGTGATGACCCATCGCCGCCAATATCCGGTGCAGGCCGGCCGGCGCACGGTGATCGACCTGCTGGCGCTCGATCCGCTTAACCCGCGCTCCATCCTGTTCCAGCTCGAAAGGCTGAAGGCCGAAATCGGCCTGTTGCCGTCGCTCGGCGGGGAGGGGCAAATGTCGCCGGCGGCGAAGGAAATCCTGCAGCTCAACACCCAGATCGCCATCAAGGAGCCTTCGGATATGACGGCAAAGGCGCTGGACGAGCTCGCCCACGAAATCGGCGGCCTCTACAACAGCCTCGCCAAAGCCTATTTCGGATAAATCATGCTCTACGATATCAGGCTTCATCTCCACTATGATTACGCTTCCGCTGCCGGCGGCGGTCGTCATCAGGTGCGCGTGCTGCCGTCGACGATATCAGGCGTGCAGCGCGTCATCGCCGCATCACTGTCCTTTGCGCCGGCGCCCAACGAGCGTTCCGACTTTTCCGATTTCTTCGGCAACAACGTCACCTCGATCGCCTTTCGCGATGCGCATGATGCGCTCGACATCAGGATGAGCGCCCGCGTGTCGGTGTCTCGGCCCGAGCCCGGGCTCGACGTGTCGCCCGATATCGCCCGGCTCAGGCAGGAGCTCGCCGCGGTGCGGTCTCTGGCACCTGATGCACCGCACCATTTCCTGACGGCCAGCACCCATGCCGGCATCGACGATGCGATCACTGCCTACGCACGCAGCAGCATCGCCGGTTCCGCCGCCAGCACGGCCATGAACCTGTGCCATCGCATTCATCGTGATTTCACCTATGACGGCGAGGCGACGACGGTGCGGACCCGGGCCAGCGATGCCTTCAGGCTGAAGCGCGGTGTCTGCCAGGACTTTTCGCATATCATGATCGCCGGCCTGCGCGGGCTCGGCATTCCCGCTGGCTATGTCAGCGGCTTCCTGCGCACCATCCCGCCGAAGGGCAAGCCCCGGCTGGAAGGCGCCGATGCCATGCATGCCTGGGTCAAGGTCTGGTGCGGGCGCGACGCAGGCTGGCAGGAATTCGATCCGACCAACGGCATGCGGGCCAGCAACGACCATATCACCGTCGGCTACGGCCGCGACTATTCGGACGTAGCGCCGATCGTCGGCGTGCTCAAGACCACGGGGGGACAGGTCGGCGAGCAGGCTGTCGATGTCATTCCGGTTGTGCTCGAGAAAGCCTGAAGGCAGGCTCGACACCGTTTTCGGACGGCGCGTGGAACCAGCGGTCGGCCAGTGGCTTATCTACGGAATTCGCGTGGAGCCGACATGTTGCAGAAATCCGGAATGTCGCCCGGCCGACCGGCTGGCGAGGACGCTGTATCGCCAGATGGCGTATTCAAAAACGGGGCACAAAGCTCGGCCGATCATGCGTCGCTTAGTTATGTCAGTGATGCCGAGCCTGGTATCCGGCGGCTGAAGACAGGCAAGGGGTTTTCCTACAAGGGACCGGACGGACGGACGGTTTCGGACGCCACCAAGGCCCGCATCGAGGCGATCGTCATTCCGCCGGCCTGGACGGATGTGTGGATTTCGCCCGACGCGGACGGCCATATCCAGGCAACCGGCAGGGACCAGCGGGGACGCAAGCAATATCGTTATCATCCGCAATGGGCCGAAGAGCGCGATGGCGCCAAATATTCGAGCCTTGTCGCATTCGCCGAGAGCCTGCCGGACCTGCGGCACAGGGTCGACAGCGATCTGCGCCGTCGTGGCTTGCCGTTCGAGCGGGTCGTCGCCGCGGTCGTCTGGCTGCTCGACAACACGATGATCCGCGTCGGCAATGCCGCCTACGCCCGCGACAACAAGAGTTTCGGGCTGACCACGTTGCGCGACCGGCATGTCGATATTGTCGGTTCAAGCCTGCGCTTTGCCTTCAAGGGCAAGTCGGGCAAGGAGTGGAAGCTGAAGCTGGCCGACCGCCGCATCGCCAGGATTGTGCGTGGCGCGCAGGACCTGCCAGGCCAGAAGCTGTTCCAGTATCTCGATGAAGACGGCGACAGGCGGCCGGTCCGCTCCGAGGACGTCAACCGCTATATCCGTGAGGCGGTCGGTGACGCCTTCAGTTCGAAGCATTTCCGCACCTGGGGCGGCACCATTCACGCCGCGTCACTGTTTGCGCAAACGGAACTGCCGCAAAGCCAGGCGCAGCGAAACAGGGCGATGAACAGCGTCATCGACAAGGTTGCCGAACGGCTGGGCAATACGCGTGCCGTCTGCCGCAAATGCTATATCCATCCGCGGGTCTTCGAAGCGTGGTCCGAGGGACGGTTGCTGGATGAAATGGCGCAGGCCAACAAGCGCAAACGGGCGATTGCCGGTCTCGATGACGAGGAAGCTCTCGTGCTGCGATGGCTGAAACTGGGAGAAAGCTGACCGACGCGGCCGACGGTGGCCAAATCCGTCACATCTGGATTTTTTTATCGACGTCATGTCGGGATCGGTCTTACTGTTTCGTCCTTTGACAGAGAAAAGGACCAGCCATGCTCTACGCAATCCTCTGCTATGCCTCCGAAGATGTCGTCTGCTCCTGGAGCAAGGCACAGGACGACGAGGTCATGGCCAATCTCCTCGACGTTCAGGACAAGTACGCCAAGGCTGGTCGGCTCGGCCCGGTGGCACGGCTTCTGCCGACCACGGCCGCGACGACGTTGAGGAAGGTCAAAGGCGAATCGGTCGTCATCGACGGGCCGTTCGCCGAGACCAAGGAACAGTTTCTCGGCTTCTACACGCTCGAATGCGCCGATCTCGACGAGGCGGTGGAGTTCGCCCGCGAACTTTCCGAGGTCAACCCGAGCGGCGGCTCCTATGAAATCCGGCCGGTTTCGGTCTTCAACCCAACAACGGTTTCCGCATGACCGAAATGGCCTGGATCAGCTCCGCGATCAGCGCCGCCCGCCCGCAGGCGATGGGCGCGCTGCTGCGTTATTTCCGCGATCTCGATACGGCGGAGGAAGCTTTCCAGGACGCGTGCCTCAGGGCGTTGAAGAACTGGCCGCAGAACGGGCCGCCGCGCGACCCGGCGGCCTGGCTGATCTTCGTCGGCCGCAACAGCGGCATCGATGCGGTGCGCAAGCGCGCCAAGCAGGCGCCGATGCCGGAGGAAGACCAGGTTTCCGATCTGGAAGACGCCGAGAGCGATATCGCCGAGCGGCTGGACGGGGCGCACTACCGCGACGACATATTGCGGCTGCTGTTCATCTGCTGCCATCCCGATCTGCCGGCAACACAGCAGATCGCGGTGGCGCTGCGCATCGTCTCCGGTCTCACCGTCAAGCAGATCGCGCGCGCCTTCCTGGTTGGCGAAAGCGCCATGGAGCAGCGCATCACTCGCGCCAAGGCGCGCATTGCGGACGCCGGCGTGCCGTTCGAGACGCCTGGTGCGGTCGAGCGCTCGGAACGGCTCGCCGCCGTCGCAGCCATGGTCTACCTGGTCTTCAACGAGGGCTATTCGACCAACAGCGGCGAGGCGCCGGCCCGCGCGCCGCTGTGCGAGGAGGCGATCCGGCTGGCACGGCTGTTGCTGCGGCTGTTCCAGACCGAGCCGGAGATCATGGGGCTGACGGCGCTGTTGCTTCTGCAGCATGCGCGCGCACCGGCCCGTTTCGACGAAAGCGGCGAGATCGTGCTGCTCGAAGACCAGGATCGCAGCCTGTGGAGCCGCAAGATGATCGATGAGGGGCTGGCACTGGTCGACAAGGCGCTGCGCCATCGCAAGCCCGGCCCTTACCAGGTGCAGGCGGCGATTGCCGCGCTGCATGCGCGGGCCGAAAAGGCCGAGGATACGGACTGGAACGAGATCGACCTGCTCTACCGCTTGCTGGAGCAGATGCAGCCGTCGCCGGTGGTCACGCTCAACCGGGCCGTCGCGGTCTCGAAGGTGCGTGGACCGGGGGAGGCGCTGGCCATGATCGAGCCGCTGGAAGAACGGCTTTCCGGCTATTTCCACTTTTTCGGGCTCAAGGGGGGCCTCTTGATGCAGCTCGACCGGGGCGACGAGGCGCGCGTCGCCTTCGACCGCGCCATAGCGCTTGCGAACACGGCGGCAGAAGCTGCCCATATCCGCATGCATATCGACCGGTTGATCAAGGACGGTGCGGTGCGCCCGCCGGCGAAAAAGGCAAACTGAGCGTCACCTCCCCATCTGGCTCAATCGTGTAGTTTGGGCTTGGACCATGCCGGGGTGGCGATTTTCCCCTGAAACGAGTAATGCCACGCCATGACTGCGCCTGAAGTGCCTTTCGGCACACGGGCGACACGGCGAAGGCTTAACCCAGCGCCATATGATGGCGACGGGATCTGAAAGGAACCAGAATGACGATAGGCAAGGAAACGACCGAACTGCTGGCGAAACTGGGCGTGGCCAAGGAAGCGCTCGTCGGCGGCGACCTGATCGTGCGCAGCCCGGTGACGGGCGAGCAGATCGCGGCGCTGAAGACGATCTCGCCGGCTGACGCGGCCAAGGTGATCGATGCCGCGCACAAGGCCTTCCAGGCCTGGCGCATGGTGCCGGGCCCGCGGCGTGGCGAACTGGTGCGGCTGCTCGGCGAGGAACTGCGCGCGCACAAGGCCGAGCTTGGCCGGCTGGTGTCGATCGAGGTCGGCAAGATCCCGTCCGAGGGGCTCGGCGAAGTGCAGGAGATGATCGACATCTGCGATTTCGCCGTAGGCCTCTCCCGGCAATTGTACGGCCTGACCATCGCCACCGAGCGGCCGGGCCATCGGATGATGGAAACCTGGCATCCGCTCGGCGTCGTCGGTGTCATTTCCGCCTTCAACTTCCCGGTCGCGGTGTGGTCCTGGAATGCCGCCCTGGCGCTGGTCTGCGGCGACGCGGTGGTGTGGAAGCCGTCGGAAAAGACGCCGCTGACCGCACTTGCCTGCGAGGCCATCTTCAAGCGTGCGGTCAAGCGCTTCGGCGCGGACGCACCTGATGGCCTGGCGCCGGTGCTGATCGGCGACCGCGCCGTCGGCGAGATCCTGGTCGATCACCCCAAGGTGCCGTTGGTTTCGGCGACCGGCTCGACCCGCATGGGCCGCGACGTCGGCCCGCGGCTGGCCAAGCGCTTTGCCCGCGCAGTGCTCGAACTCGGTGGCAACAATGCCGGCATCGTCTGCCCGAGCGCCGATCTCGACATGGCGCTGCGCGCGATTGCCTTTGGAGCGATGGGCACGGCCGGCCAGCGCTGCACGACGCTGCGGCGCCTGTTCGTGCATGACAGCGTCTACGACGCCCTGGTTCCGCGCCTCAAGAAGGCCTACGAGAGTGTGTCTGTCGGCAATCCGCTGGAGACCTCCTCGCTGGTCGGGCCGCTGATCGACAAGGCGGCCTTTGACGCCATGCAGAAGGCGCTGAAGGAAGCCGCCGCCCATGGCGGCAAGGTGACCGGCGGCACGCGGGTCGAGAACGGGCACCCGGATGCCTATTACGTGCACCCGGCGCTGGTCGAGATGCCCAAGCAGGTGGCCCCTGTCACGGAAGAGACCTTCGCGCCGATCCTCTATGTGATGAAATATTCGGATTTCGACGCCGTGCTCGACGAGCACAATGCCGTGGGCGCAGGCCTGTCGTCGTCGATCTTCACCCGCGACCTGCAGGAATCCGAGCGTTTCCTGGGTGTCGACGGATCGGATTGCGGCATTGCCAATGTCAACATCGGTACCTCGGGCGCTGAGATCGGCGGTGCCTTTGGCGGCGAAAAGGAAACCGGCGGCGGCCGCGAGAGCGGCTCCGACGCATGGAAGGCCTATATGCGGCGCGCCACCAACACGGTGAACTATTCCAAGGCGCTACCGCTCGCCCAGGGCGTGTCGTTCGACATCGACTGAGAACTTCGGGATTTTGATCGCCCGCATTGAAAGGCACCCCCGTTACGGGGATGCCCCACCGATCAGCTTCCAGCCGGCGGAAAACAGGCATTGAAAGCGGTGTCGACGATGGCCAGTTTGGCCGCCTGGACTGTCATGTATTCCTGGTAGAATGTATTCGACACCCACATCACCGAATGGCCGCGCTGGCCGAGCCAGCCGATGCTGCCGAGATTCTCGGCAGCGCGCAGCTTGCGGGCCAGATGGGTCCGCGAGAGCTTGAGCCATTTGGCGAAATCTCCGATCGAAACCACGCTGGTCGGAATCTGGTCCAAGCCGGCGTGATCGGGGTCGATGCCCGACATCAGCCAGTCCATGACGATGCCGCCATTGTTGAGCCAGATGAACAGGGAAAAGGTCTGGTTGGGTTCGCGCACCGGCTTGGAGGCAAGCAGGCCGTCCGCCACCAGAGGCTGCAGCCCGGCAACCATCTCGGGGTGTTCGAGGAACCTGGTCAAGCGGTCAGCGCCGTCGAGGCGATCCAGCGTCCGCAGATGGGCAAGGACCCAGCCGGTAAAGGTCTGCACGGTTGCCGCCGTCGGCTGCAAAGGGTGCGTACGGCCGTCGCCACCCGACACATACTCGGCGATGTGGTAGTGCAGCATCTCCTTGATGAAAGCGTCCGCCGTGTTGCGGCTGGCGACCGCATGCTGGTGCACGAACTCGATGAACCGCGATACCGTCAGTTCCTTGCGGCGGTCGTGCGGATCGCGCCTGAAATGCATGGCGAGGCCGACATGACCCATCAGCCAACGCTGCTGCGTGGCGAAAATGGAAGCCAGGCGAGGGCTCTCCTCATAGATTCGGATCAGCGCCAGGGACTGTTCCTGAACGTAGCGATGCAACGCCGGATGGCCGGCAATATCTTCCAATTTCAGCGCCATCCTCCTGGTGTTCCGGTTCAACTCAAAAAGCCGAGTTGCGCTCCACATTTTTCAGCCTTCCACGGCTGTGTCCAGAGGCACCAAATGCGAAGAGCAAGCCCAACCCGAACACGGGTCGGGCAACGACCGGTGCATGGTGGGATCGGCTAACCGATTGCCATGCCCTGGGAAGCGGGCCGGTGATCTGCGGCTTGACGGGGATGGTGGAGAGTGAGTTACCGTGCCAAGCGCAATCGCGACAAGATCAGCCAGGTAATCCAGCTGCGCGAACCGCGCCGCGCGTCAGTCGTCTGCAGTAGCGTTTCCAACTGGTCGATGGCGGCATCTCTCGCCACCATACGCGACCAAACCGGCCGGCTTTCGCCGGCCGGTTGGTACGATCGGGATCAGCCGCAGACGCGGACCTCTTCGATCACCCTGTGGTGGTGGCGCCAGTGCTTGACCAGTTCGATATGGCAGCGATGATGCCGGTGGTGGCGGCGATATTCGCCGTACCGGTATTCGCCATCGTCATACTGAACGTTCCGGTCGCCATCATACTGATTGTCGGAATAGCGATCGCGGTGATGACGGCGAATAACGATCCCACTGTCGGAATCGTCGTCCGGCAAATATCGATCGTCGTCGGACTGGATGGTCACGCTTGCCGCTCGCGTCGGCGCAGTGATCGCCGCTGTCGCGGCCAATGCCAACAGGGAAGCCAGAATCAACTTCTTCATCTCGTCCTCCTACACGTTCAAGACATGGTAACTCGCGGAAGAACTGGGCGTTCCGACTAATTTTACACTCTTTGCGACGCGGGAGACATCAAGGCGTTATCGTCCACCCGCTCCAGGCGCACGAAAGCCGTCAGCGGCAGGTGGTCGGAGGCAACGCGTGAAAGCGGCGTGTCATGCGCGTCGATGGCGGCAATCATGCCATGCCGGTTGGCCATGATCCGGTCGAGCGCCAGCAGCGGCAGGTTCGACGGGAAGGTGGGGACCGCCGGCGGCTGCGGGCCGAACGTCGCATGCAGCGTGTTGAGAGCGGAGCGGTTGCCAAGCCGCCATTCGTTGAGGTCGCCGAGCAGCAGGGTCGGTCTTTCGTCCGGGCTGTTCATCAGGTCGAGCACGACGCGCGCCTGCTGGGAGCGGGAGCGGCGCAGCAGGCCAAGATGGGCGGCGATGATGCGCAGCGTCCGGCTTCCATCGAGGTCGATCTCCGCCACCACCGCGCCGCGCGGCTCCAGCCCCGGAAGCTTGATCTGGTGCACGTCGCGAACGACGCCCTTCTTGAACAGCAAGACGTTGCCATGCCAGCCATGGCCCTTGCCGGTGGCGGAAATCGGCACCGGAACCAGTCCGGTTTCCCGTTCGAGCCGGGGCAGGTCGAGAAGACCATCACGGTCGCCGAAGCGGTTGTCGGCTTCCTGCAGGGCAATGACATCCGGATCGATTTCGCGGATGACGCGGATGGTCCGGTCCGGATCGAACTTCCTGTCGACGCCGATGCATTTGTGGACATTGTAGGAGGCAACCAGCGTGCCGGTGGTGGCTGTCGTCTTGAGTGCGGCGGCGTTAGCTTTCTGCATCCGGCGGTCACGAAGGGACAGAAGCATGCTTGCCGGGAGGCTGCGTCCAATTCTGTGCATCTGTGCTGCTCGTTCTCGCTGGCTTCAATTCAGAAGCCGGATACAGTCAAAATAGGCAATTTCGGCGTATGTTCCATGACAGACGAGTTCCTCAAGCGCACCTCCGCCTTAGAGATAGGGTGAACCGAGCCACAATGCCCGGTCGAACAGCCTGATAAGGAACGGCCGGGCTCGCAAGGCTTCCAGCGTTACCGGCACGGCGGAGGCAATCGCCGACCCGATCCGCGCCTCGATCTCGCTGGCAAAGCCGGCATCGAGCACCTCCAAGTCGATCTCGAAATTGAGCCGCAGCGATCGGGCGTCAAGATTGGAAGATCCGACATAGGCCCACACGCCGTCGATCGAAAGCAGCTTCGAATGGTCGAATGGTCCCTCGGTTCGCCAGACACGGCAATAGTGTTTGAGCACCTGATCGAACTGCGCCATCATCGCGCGGTCGACGAGGAAAAGATTGTTCACCGCCGGCACCACGATGTCTATCTCGACCCCGCGCCTGCCGGCGGTGATCAGGGCGCTGATCAGTTCCCGATCCGGCAGGAAATAGGGCGACATCACGCGTATGGACTTGCGGGCGACCGAGAACGCACCGATCAGCAGCTTGTGGTTGGTCTCGTTGCTGGCATCCGGGCCGGAAGCGACTGCCCGCACCATCATCGGTGCGCCTGGCGATGGCGACAGCGGGGCAATGCGCCAGGCGTCGCCCTTCAGCGCCTCGTCGGTGGCGAAGCGCCAGTCTTCGGCGGCGACCGAAAAGAGGTCGGCGACGATCGGGCCGGTCACCCGGAAATGTGTGTCCCTGGCGCTGTTGGAGCCGGCGAATTCGGCGGAGAAGCCTTTTCGGATGTTCATGCCGCCGGTGAAGGCGGCGATGCCGTCCACCACCAGGATCTTCCGGTGGGTCCTCAGATTGGCGTAGGGCAGGCGCAGGCCCATGACGATGTTGCCGTTGAAGACATCGGCGGGGATGTTGGCCTCGCGCAAATGCCCCAGGATGCTCGGCACCGAGTAGCGGGCGCCGACGGCATCGATCAGCACGCGGACGGTGACGCCGCGCCGGACGGCGCCGGCCAGCGCCTCGACGAAGAGCAGGCCGACGGCGTCATTGTCGAAAATATAGGTCTCGAGCAGGACGCTGCGCTCGGCGCCGTCGATCGCCGCGCACATGGCGGCATAGGCCTCGTCGCCGGTCTCCAGCACATCGATTGCGTTTCCAGGGTTGAGCGCGCGCCGCGCCACCCTGTCGCCGAGTGTCCGCAAGCCCGTGAACCGTTGCCCGTATCGCTCGACGATCAGGGCCTCTTCGACAGCGACGTCGCGCTCATGCTTGGCGGACACCACGCCGTCGGCAAACGGGCGCTGGGCGGTGATCGTGGCACGACGGATGCGATTGATGCCGGCGACGGCGTAGATCAGCACGCCGAGGATCGGGGACAGCACCATCACGCCGACCCAGCCGGTGGCGGCGCGCACATCTTCCTTGGTCATGACGGCATGGACGATGCCGACCGTCGCCATCACCACGGAGATGATCGCCAGAATTTGCGGCCAGTGAGTCGCCAGGGTCGCCAACATGCCGAGACTATCCAGCGAGCGGTTGCAGAAGGCAATGCGGCCGGTCCTGCCGCGCATTCGCCGGATGGTGGCATGCGGCCCTGGCCGAAGGTTTCGACCAGCCGCAGAGATTGATGGGTAGAAGCTTCCCGACGGACCCTGTTCAGAAGGACAAACCTGACCTAGCGGAAGCATAGAGCCTGGCATCATCCTGTTCTGCTCAGAGCCTCCGAAGCCTCTTATGCTTTGGTGCGACCTCTATTGTATATCAGGATGAATGAACTTAATGATATGAACACTTTGATTGATGGCGAGGGGGGCGCCTAACGATGAAATTCAACTTCGATGAACCTCCCGGCGATGACGTAGTTGCCGACACGTCGGCAGAATGCCAACGCCAATTGCTGCCTCTCGTCCGCGAGATCGTCCAGGCGGCCGTCGCTGCCGGATGGAGCGAGGAGGACGTTCTTCTGGGGTTTGTCGAACTTGCATGGGATTTGTATGAGAATCGTCGCGACGATCTGCAATGACCGGTAGCCAATCTGGTAGCTCTGCATTGCTGGCTGTGTCGCGGCTTTTGCGTCGGCAGCTTTTCGCGATAGGAATTTTTTCTTGACACGGTGATCTCAGCTAAGGTATATATTCGTGCATGGTGCTGATTTGCGCCAGTGACCCGCCGAGCAGGCGGGTTTTTCGTTTGATGCTCCGTCAGCCAATGCGCCGAAGGGTCCAAAGGAACCTGTTGACCCGTAGTCGCGACCTAAAGGCCTGGGTTCCTCGCCCCGAGGGGCTTTTATCCCGAACAAAATTTTTTGTTTGCGTACGGATGTTATTCACTATCCGCAGCATGTGCGTTACGTTGGATCCGGGTCGGGCTAAGGGGGATTTCAGGCGACAGACAAGCGGCTGAGGCCAGGCAATGGAAAATACGGACGATGCTCGGGAAGGCGGCAATTCCCAGGGCGTCAATCGAGAACGGACAGCTCGATATGTCCTGGACATAATTCCTGAAAGCGCAGGCCCCTGGAGGCCCACCGCGGCGCGGAGTGTCATAGACTCCGCCCGCGATCCCGTCTCGCAGACATTCCCGGCCAAAGAGCATTCCACTGGAGCGCTGCGGCCCGCACGCCGATCGAGAGCCTTGCTCGGCAGCGACCGGATCACGCGGTACGATACGCCGATCGGATGTCGCGTCGTCAATCCGGCGGGTGTGGACAGCAAGCCGGCCTGGTCCCTGACCCGGGAGAACGCCGTCGTTTCCATCGCTCCCGAAGCGCTGGCGCAATTGGCCGCGCATGAATTCGATCTCGCCGAACTCGATCCGCCTGCTTTCGGCACGGTCGACCCGGCCGATCTGCTGCGCACCCACCCAGGCCGCAACAGGCGCCTTGCGGCGTTTTCCAAAACACATCTCGCTGCAAATCGGCCCCAAGCTCCGCAGGAATCGTCTGGAATGTCATGCAGTCCGCGCGTTGTTCGCCGTCCGGCCGGAACGCTCTCATGAATGGGGTTGGCGATGCCGGTCGGCTTCGATCAATCACGAATTGTTTTTCAGGGGAACGCGGAAGGAAGCCTAGGGTTGAACCTCATCCGGGACGAATCAGGAGGCCAAGAAATGCCGGGTGAGGATGGTGTCCCCGGACCGGTTTCCGGACCCAATTCGCGACAACCGACGCTCAACGCAAAAGGCGGGCTTTCCGTCCGCGCTGCGAGCCGCGTGCGGCAATTCCTGGACGAGAACTTTACGCGCAAGCTGGCGCTTGCCGAGATGGCCGCGGTTTGCGGTCTTTCACCCTATCATTTTGTGCGGGCTTTCTCGAGGACGTTCGGGATGCCGCCGCATCAGTACGTGCTCGGTCTGCGGCTGGATTTCGCTGAAAGGTTGCTTGCCGACAGCGGCATGACGATCGCCGACATCGCTCACTCCAGCGGATTTTCGAGCCAGAGCCATTTTACCACCGTGATGAAGAAATACCGGCAGATGACGCCGCTGCAGGCGCGGATGGGAAAGCTTAGCGCGAAGTTTAGATGAGACGGCGCTTAGGGAGTTGCTTGATTACTTGATTCTAAAGCATTGGCAGGGGTAACGAGCCGTTAACCTATGCCGGTTTGCTCGCCTCTTTTCTCACAAGACAGCAATATCGTGAAATACCGCACGCAGGAATCATGTCTTCCTGCGATGGAGCGGAATTGTCAGACATTTCGTGCCGGCCAGCGGAGAGGGACCATGACCGACAACCAGATTTCGAACGGCCAGATTTCGAGCGGTTCGTTTGTTCGGCGTCGCACAGCGCATTTCGCGGGGCAGTGGATCGCGGGGGCCGATCTGAGCTCTCGCTCGGTTCGCCGCCGTCTGATGGCGGTGCTGCGGATGGCGCATAGCGTGCTCGGCATAGGGCGCAGGCGCCTTGGCCTGGGAACGCTCGGCGTCGGCGGGATGTCGGCGGCGGCCGCGGTGCTGAGCGCCTTCGCGATCGGCATGGCTGCGACGCCGGCCCTGGCGCAATATCAGGCCGGTGGCGGTTCGGCGACCGGCGGCAACGCCGTCGCTATCGGTAACGGCGCCACGACGAATGGCAACAACGCCGTAGCGTTGGGCACCTCCAACAGTGCAACGGGCGACGCTTCGATCGCCATCGGCTATTCGATGAGTGTCAATGGCCTCAACGCCATCGGCATAGGTGTCTTTGCAAGCGCGACCGGCATTAACGCGCTCGCTGTGGGCGGAAACGCCCATGCTAACGCCGGCGGGGCAAGCGCCTTTGGCGTCAACAGCACCGCAAATGGGGCGAACGCGACTGCCATCGGCTCCACGGCTACTGCTGGCGCCGCCGCGACGGCCGTTGGCGTATCGAGCCAAGCGACCGGCGGCAATTCCGTCGCTGTCGGCAGCGTGAGCCAGGCTTCGGGGAACAGTTCGACCGCCCTCGGCACGGGAACCGTCGCCAACAGCTTTGGTACCGCGGTTGGATCGACCAGCCAAGCAACCGGCGGCAACGCGACCGCAATGGGAGCGGGTAGTAACGCAAGCGGCGGCAATTCGATAGCGCTGGGAGTGGTCAGCCAGGCAACCGGCGGCAATTCTCTCGCCGCTGGGAACGGCGCCAACGCCAGCGGAGTCTCGGGCGTCGCCGTCGGCAACGCTGCTAGGGCGACCGGCAACAGCTCAACGGCACTCGGGGTGCAAGCGCTGGCGATCGGCGACAGCACGGTTGCTGTCGGTCAGGGCGCCGGCGCCGGGTCAACCACCGGAAATGCCAGCTCGGTCGCGGTGGGCGTCGCGGCAGGCACGCTCGTCAGCGGCGGACAGAATACCGCTGTCGGCGGCGGCGTCCCAAGCGTCTTGAGAGGCGCCGGCTCCGGCGTCACGGGGCAGCGCAATGTCGCCCTCGGCACTGGTGACGGCGCCGTTGCCTATGACGCAACGCTCTCCGCCTCCGCGGGCAATCTGGTCACCGGCAACGACAACATCGCGATCGGAACCAATGCCGGTATTGGTGTCGCCGCCAGCAACACCGCGTCGATCGGCCACAACGCTCAAGCCAGCCAGACCAACGCCGCCGCCATTGGCACGGGATCCATCGCCAGCGGCGTGAATTCCATCTATCTGGGCGCACGCTCCGCTGCCGGAACGGGGGCTCTCGCTCAGAGCGCGATCGCTATCGGCGTGGACGTGACGGCAAACGTGGCTGATGCCACGGCGATCGGCCGTACAAGCGTGGCATCGGCCCAGTTCGCCGTCGCAATCGGGGTAAATTCCCGTGCGACGGGGATAAGCTCGTCAACACTCGGCCCCAACGCACTCGCCTCAGGCAATTTCGCATTGGCTTTCGGCAATGCCGCTCTGTCGAGTGGAATCGGCTCGGTCGCGATTGGGTCGGGTGCCCAGGGCACGGACGTTGGCGCCGTGGCGCTCGGCAATGGCTCCCGTGCGACCCTCGCGCGCGCAACGGCGCTGGGCGTTAGCGCATCGGCGAGTGGCGCGAGCGCGCTGGCGATGGGCGATACCGCGAACGCGAGTGCCCAGAACGCGATCGCCGCCGGAACGAACGCGGTCGCAAACTCCGCCGATGCCGTCGCCATCGGTACCAGGGCGAATGCGAGCGGCGGCAAGGCCGTCGCCATCGGCGCCGACAACGTCGCTTATGGCGACGGCGCCGTCTCTATCGGCGATCCCAGCTACGCCAGCGGCACCGGCGCCTTCACCGGCGGCGCCAACAACATCGCCAACAGCGACGGCACGGCAACCGCCACCGCGGCCAATATGGCCAACGGCGCTGTCGCCATCGGCAACAGCAACAAGGCGATCGGGCAAGGCTCGGTGGCGCTGGGCAACGGCTCGACGGCGGGCGCAGCCGGCCTCGCCGGGAACGTCGCACTGGGCGATGGCGCGACAGCGGCGGCAAGCTCCGGCGATGTCGCGCTTGGTTCGGGCTCGGTCACCACTACGGCGGTCGGCACGGCCAGCGGTGTGGTCAACGGAACGACCTACGCCTTCCAGGGCACCAATCCGACCTCGACGGTCAGCATCGGTGCACCCGGCGCCGAACGCACCATCACCAACGTCGCTGCTGGGCGGATCAGTTCAACATCGACCGACGCGATCAATGGCTCGCAGCTCGCCGCCACCAACCAGGCGGTGGACGCCATCGGCGCCGTCGTCAACAATCTCAACGTCGGCGGCGGCATCAAATATTTCCACGCCAACTCGACGGCGGCGGACTCCTCGGCCACTGGTACGGACTCGGTCGCCATCGGACCCGTCGCGACCGCGACGGGGACGAACGCCATCGCGGCCGGCGTCAATTCGAGCGCCTCCGACGCCAACGCCTCGGCCATCGGCAGTGGCGCCGTCGCGTCGGCGCTCGACGCAACGGCACTGGGGTACATCTCCAAGGCCTCGGGCCAATACAGCACCGCCATTGGCGCAAACGCCACCGCCACAGCCACGTCCAGCACGGCGATCGGCCAGAACTCGCTTGCGGCTGGCGTTCAGGCGACTGCTGTTGGTGTAGGCGCCAATGCCGTCGCCCAGAACGCGCTCGCGCTGGGCGCCGGCTCTGCTGCTGGCAATGCGGGCGACGTGGCGCTCGGCTCAGGCAGTGTCACTGACGTCGCCGTCGGCACGCCCAGCACCGTGATCAATGGCACCACCTACGCCTTCCAGGGCACCAACCCGACCTCGACGGTCAGCGTCGGCGCGGTCGGCGCCGAACGCACCATCACCAACGTCGCCGCCGGACGGATCAGTTCGACGTCGACCGATGCCATCAACGGTTCGCAGCTCGCCGCCACCAACCAGGCCGTCGACGCCATCGGCACCACGCTCAGCACCATCGGCGGTTCCGTCACCAATCTCGGCAACACGTTCAACAACATCGCCGGCGACACCTCGACCACCTATACCGATGCCAACGGCATAGGCATCCGCTACGCCCGCACCAACGAGGCCGGGCTGGCGCAGACCGATTCCTTCGCCCAAGGCGTCGGGTCCACAGCGGTCGGTTACAATGCGACCGCGACCGGCATCAGCGCGCTGTCGCTCGGCCGCGACAGCAAGGCCAGCATCGACGGCAGCGTGGCGCTGGGCTCGGGTTCGATCTCCGATCGCGCGATCGCTCCAGCCACCGGCCAGATCGCGGCCGGTCCGTCCAACTTCATCCAGTACAACACGAGCGACAAGACGCTGCTCGGCGCCGTTTCGGTCGGCGATGTCAACTCCTACCGGCAGATCACCAACGTGGCCGACGGCACGCAGGACCAAGACGCAGTGACGGTGCGCCAGCTCGCCGGCGCCATCGCTGCCGTATCGGTTACCTCGACGAAATACTTCCACGCCAATTCGGCGGCGGGCGACTCGCTCGCGGTCGGCGCGGAATCGGTCGCGGTCGGCCCGACGACTGTCGTCAACGGCGACAATGGCATCGGCATCGGCAACGGCGCCATCGTCGACCTGACAGCGCCCGGCGGAACGGCCATCGGCCAGAACGCCCATGTGTTGCTGGCCGACGGCCTGGCGCTCGGCACCAATTCGCTGGCGTCCGGGGTCCAGTCGGTGGCGCTCGGCGCCGGCGCCCAGAGCACCTTCATCAACAGCGTGGCGCTCGGTGCGCAATCCATCACCACGGTCGGCGCGCAGGCCGGCTACACGGCCTTCGCGCTCGCCGGTCCGCAGACCTCGGTCGGCGAGGTGTCGATCGGCGCCGCCGGGGCCGAACGCAAGCTGACCAATGTCGCGGCGGGCTCGGCCGACACCGACGGCGTCAACGTCTCGCAGTTGCGCGGCGTGACGAAAAACGTCACCGACCTGTTCGGCGGGGTTACCACGATCAATCCCGACGGCTCGATCACCGGCCCGACCTACACTATCCAGGGCAACAACTACTCGACCGTCTATGACGGCCTGACGGCCGTCGACAATGCCCTGACCACCATCAGCAATGGCGGCGGCATCAAATACTTCCACGCCAATTCGACGCTGGCCGACAGCATCGCCGGCGGCACCAACGCGGTGGCGATCGGGCCGGAAAGCGTGGCGAGCGGCGCCGAGAGCGTGGCTGCGGGCCATGGCTCGACGGCTACCGGGGCGGGCGCCGTCGCGCTCGGCCAGGGTGCGCAGGCCAACAACGCCAACGATGTGGCGCTCGGCTCCGGCTCGGTGACGCAGACAGCCGTCGGCACCTCCAGCACCGTCATCGGCGGCAAGACCTACACCTTCGCCGGAACGACTCCGACCGGAACCGTCAGCGTCGGCGATGCCGGCGCCGAGCGGACGATCACCAATGTCGCCGCCGGGCGCGTCGACGCCGGCAGCACGGATGCGATCAACGGCTCGCAGCTCTACGCCACCAACACGGCGATCGAGGATTTGAAAGCCGGCGTCGGAAACCTCACCCAGAACGCGGTGACCTATGACGCCCCGGGCGGCGTCAAGTCGAACACCATCACGCTGCAGGGTGGCGACGTCAACGCGCCGGTCGTCATCTCCAAAGTCGGCCCCGGCGTCAAAGGGACCGATGCGGTCAATGTCGACCAGATGAACCAGGGCCTGACCGCCGGCAAGAGCTATACGGACAACCGCGTGGCTTACGCTATCGATACGTCCAACGACTACACCGACAAGGTAGCCGCCACGACCCTGCAGCAGGCCAACGACTATACCGACCAGAAGCTCGGCCAGCTCAATTCGGACATCAACGGCATCCGCGACGAGGCCCGGCAGGCGGCCGCGATAGGCCTCGCCGCCGCCTCGCTGCGCTACGACGACCGGCCCGGAAAGCTGAGCGTCGCGGCGGGTGGCGGCCTCTGGCGCGACGCCGGCGCGTTCGCCTTCGGTGCGGGCTACACCAGCGAGGACGGCCGCATCCGCGGCAACCTGTCGGGCACGGCAGCGGGTGGGCATGTCGGCGTCGGCGCCGGCATCAGCTTCACCTTGAACTGAGGCAGGGATGAAAGGACTTGTTGCCCTGACCTGCCTGGCGCTTTGCGGCGGCCTCGTGCCGGCCGCCGGGCAGGTCGCGTCGACCTACAGGATCAAGCCTTCGGACGTGGTGCTCCCGCCCGAGGTGAAGCTCGGAGACTACCAGCGCACCATACGCCCATTCGACAACTGGACGCTGATCTGCGACGAGAACCTCAAAGCCCGCAAGAAGGTCTGCAACGTTTCGCAGATCATCGAGGACGCGTCCGGCAAGATGGCCTTCAGCTGGTCGCTTGCCGCCACCCAGGACGGCAAGCCGTACATGATCCTGCGCACCGCCCCGAACGCCAGGAGCGATGGCCTTGTGTCCGTGAAATTCGATGGACAGAAGCAGCCGATCGACGTGCAGCTGAACGGCTGCAACGAAATGGTCTGTGTCGGCATGTTGCCGGTCGGCCCCGTCATGCGCCGGCAGATATCGCAGAACGCGACGCCGGCGATCTCCTACTCGACGGTCGACGGGCAGACGATCACCGTTACCGCAACACTCAAGGGGCTGTCAGACGCCCTTTCACCACTCAAATAACCGAGGCGCCACCATGAGCCAGCAGGACCAGTTCACGTCCGCCAAACGCACTCCGAGCGTCGAGGCGGATCGGCAGAGGCGGGCCGAGCCCCCAAGGCGCTGGCCACGCGCGGCCGGATATTCATTGCTGGGATTGGTCGTGGCGGGGCTTGGCTTCGCCGCCGGGAATTACGCCGCGGTCGCCAATCTGGTCGGCGGCGCGACGGCCGCACCTGCAGCAACAGCGGCGGCCCCCGTGCTTCCGGACACGCCCTTCCTCGAGCATGTCAAGCAGGCCGGTGTGCAGGCCTGCTCGACCGTCTATCCAGTGCTCGGACAGATCCTGACGACCGGCACGAAATACAGCGTCAAATCCCTGTGGAACGACCAGGCCGCCGACAAGCACGCCATCCAGGCCTTTGTCGGCATGGACTATGCGTCGGAACGCTATAGCGGACCGGCCGCCGGCATCGTCTTCGCATCGCCCACCGCCACGGGTTGCGAAGGGGCGATGGTGCGGGTGGCGCCATTCGCCAGCCCGTGCGCCGACATCCCATCCATCCTGCCGCAGGGCAGCAAGATCACCGACCATCTCGGGCAGGTCGAGGTCTACGAGCTCGGCGGCAATGCCGGTGAAGCGCTTCTCCTGCCGACGGGCAAAAGCTGTGTGGTGATCTCCCTTGCTTCGGCGGCGAAGTAGGACGCGAAGCGAGTGAGGTCAAGGAAAGGATGCCGACCATGAGATTGCAGGCTTTGGCAGTTTTGGGCTTGACCTTGTTGTGGAGCGGACAAGTCGTCTCAGCCGACCTTGTGGCGCCATCGGAACCGCAACAGGAGGAAAAGGGCATATGGGCGGCCATTGCCTATTCGCAGGCCGATAGCAAATACGGCTTCTTCTGGGGCGCCGACAAGCGGCAGGAAGCGAAAGACATCGCACAGAAATATTGCGAGAACGCAGGCGGAAAGGCCTGCAACGTCGTCACCGTCTTCCGCAACCATCGCCATTGGAATGATGACGACGAGACCGGCTTTCCCTACAAGCACTGCGGTGCGCTTGCCGTGGCAGACAAAGTGGAGAACCGTTTCACGCCCTGGGGCGTGAACTCGGCCGAGACCCGTCGGGAAGCGGAGGATCTCGCTTTGCAGGCCTGCGAGGCGACGGGAGAGAAATGCAAGATCCGCGAATGGGTCTGCACATGAAGCTTGGCCCGAAGGCCGTCTCCGCATGTGGAGCAATTCTATTCTCATTGATGTCGACGGCGTCTGCCCAGCAACAGGTGGCGGCTGTCCCGGATGGACCCTCATCGCTGCGTGAGGTCTATCAGGACTGGAGCGTGACCTGTTCGGTACGGGAAAAGGCGAGAGTGTGCTCGCTTGCGCAAGACCAGGTCCAGCAGAACGGGCAGAGGCTTCTTGCCATGGAGATCGCGGCACGCCCGGACGGTTCGACGACGGCTACCCTGCTTCTGCCCTTCGGCATCCTCCTTGATCCGGGCGTGACGCTGCAGATCGACGATCAACCGCCGCTGTCCCCGCAGCGCTTCAGGACCTGCCTGCCGACGGGTTGCGTCTCCGTCTTTACGATCGATCGGCCGACGCTTGGAAAGCTGAGGGGAGGCTCGGTGCTGAAGCTCAATGTCACGACGGACGCCGAGACCCCGCTGAGCTTCCCTGTGTCGCTTCGCGGCCTGACCGCGGCGCTCGACCGCATGGTGGCGTTGAGCGCAAATTAGGGTGCGCGCTGACCAGCTTTTGGCCGCAGTGAGCCACATGAAGCGTACGCCGGCCGCCGCGATGGAGTATTTTTGGGCGCGGCATCCAAAGGGACGCGCCTGAAAAAGGGCTCAACTTCAGGTTGGATCATCGACAGCCGCTATCCGAACCGGCCATGATTCTGGCCATACCGGCCCACTGGCCTGCCGTTTTTTGTGCTTTCCCACTGAATGCGGCGTCCGGATACAACCGCAGCGAGCCGACGTTATGTGCTATTTTTGCTACATCTCGCAGCCTTGTTGCCCAAAAAGGCTATTTAGCGATCTCTAAATCAATAATCGCTCACATATTTCGTGAATCTGTGAATAATCCACCGACGGGCAGGCCTTGGCTTGGTTAGCGCTCTGAAAAGGACGCTGGGGAAACGTTAGGGTGGGATTAATGAATACGACAAACATGTCGACCATAGGCAGGCGCCTTGGTCTTTTGATGGCGGCCACCATGCTGACCTGCGGCAGTGCTCACGCGCTCACGCTCAAGGAGGCGATGGCTGTCGCGGTGGAGTCCAATCCCGAGATTGGACAGGCGATCGAAAATCGCGAAGCCATCGAGTTCGAGTTGCGGCAGGCCAAGGGCCTTTATCTTCCCAGTGTCGATGTCGAGGCATCGGCTGGCGTTCGCCGGCTCGACAATCCGTCCCGGCGCTCTCTTTCCATCGAAGGCGATGCGCTCTATCCGGCTGAAACGGATCTTACCGTTTCGCAGACGCTTTATGACAGCGGCGGAAGGCGGGCCGAATTGAACCGTCAGGCATCGCGCGTCGATGGCGCTTCGTTCCGCGTGCTGGAACGGTCCGAATTCATCGGGCTGTCCGTTGTCCAGGACTATCTGGAATACATGCTGCAGGCTTCGATCGTTGCCGAAGCGAAGAAAAATCTGGGCTTCCACCAGGCAATTCTCGGCGACATCCGGCAAGGCATCTCGGGCGGCGCGCTGAACGAGGCCGACCGGCAACAGGCCGAGGAACGGCTGTTCGCCGCCAAGGCGCGCATGCAGGAGGCGACCGAGGAACTGGAAGCGGCCAAGATCCGCTTCTTCAAAACCGTCGGAAAGCCACTGACCAGCCCTTCGAGGCCCGGCGATGTTTCGGCCGCACTCCCGCGCTCGCTCGACGACGCGATAGGGTTGGCGCGGGAAAGCAATCCGCGCGTACACATGGCCAACAGCGACATCGACGCGGCGGCCTCTCTCGTGGACGCTGCGCGGGCAAAATTTGGCCCCTCCATCATCGCTGAAGGTCGGGCCCGGGCAGGAACCGACATTGACGGCGACGATGGCGACACCACCGACCTGCAGGCGCGCGTGGTCCTGCGCTGGAACCTCTACCGCGGTGGCATCGACAAGGCCAACGAGCAGGAACAGATCCGCCGCACCAGTGAACAGCGTCTCGCGCTGCATCAGGTCCAGCGCGAAATCGAGGAAGCCGTTCGCACCTCATGGGATCGCCGTTTCCGGCAAGCCGATCTGGCAAAGACCCTGAGGCAACAAGCCGCTGCCAATGAGAAGCTGGTTGCTTCCTATCGCGAGCAGTTCAAGGTCGGACAGCGTTCGCTGCTCGACGTGCTCGACGCGCAGAATACACGGTTCAACACGGCAACACTGGCGGATACCGCGTCCTACGCATCGCTGTTTGCCCAGTACCGGCTCCTGGCCGCGACCGGACAGTTGCTGAAAACGATGAATCTCGAGCCGGCAAAGCAAGCGACGGCCTATGCACGCACCGAGTTCGCAGCACCGGAAACCGCGGACACAGAAACCTATGCGCGGACGCCATCGGAGCAGAAGAACGACCTGCCATTCGATATTCTCGCTCCGGTGAGGAAGAAATAGGACAGCACAAGGTCCAGCGAGCGTCCTGACGGGCAGATCGTGAACCAGCAACCCAACATCCTCTCCCCGAAGGAGGCGTTCAAGGCCTGCTTCTCGGCCGTTGCCGGATATCTCGGCAGGCCGAGCGCGGAGACCGTGCTGTTTGCCGGCGTGCCGCTCTCGGACACGCGAATTGCGGCCGACGACATCAGGCACCTTGCCGAACGCATCGGCCTGGAAGTCACCGAGTTCAATCATCGCGATTTTCTCAGGGGGCGTATCGACCTGCCGGCCATCGTCTTTCGCGTCAGCCAATTGCCCGTCGCCCTGCTGGCTCTAGGCGAAGGCGATGCGTATATCACCGCGCCCCAGGAAGACGGCCGCACCACGATCGGCCGGTCGGAACTGGCCGCCAGCTACATCAGCGGCGGCGCTTCCTTTTCGATCACCTATGCCAATGCCGCCGAGACCATGTCGGTCGGCTCGGCGGCCAGGATCGAGCGAAGACATTGGCTTACGGGGACGATGGGCGCTTTCTGGCGCACCTACTCGAAAGTCGTCCTGGCGGCGGTGTTCATCAATCTGCTGGCCATAGCCTCGCCGATCTTCACCATGAACGTCTACGACAGGATCCTGCCGAACAAGGCGATATCGACACTGTGGGTGCTGGCTCTCGGCATCGGTGCGGTCATCCTGTTCGACCTGCTTTTGAAGACGGCAAGGGCTTCCCTCATCGACTATGCCGGGCGCAAGGCGGATCTGCGGATATCCTATCTGCTGTTCGAAAAAGTGCTGAACTCGTCGCTTTCGGCGCGCCCCGGCTCGACCGGCGAATACGCAAACAGGGTCACGCAATATGAGTTCGTCAGGGAGTTCTTCACCTCCAACACCATAAGCGTGTTCATCGACACGGCATTCGTCTTCGTCTTTCTCCTTGTGATCTATGCAATAGGCGGCTGGCTGGTGATCATACCGGCGCTGGCCTTCGTGATGTCCGTCATCGTCGGCCTGGTCACCCAGCGCCGCATCGGCAAGCGCGTCGCAGCCTCGATGAACGAAGCATCGCAGCGCCAGGCCCTGCTGGTCGAATCCATCTCGACGCTGGAGACCATCAAGTCGCTGCGCGCCGAGGCGTATCTGCTGCGGAAATGGGGAGAGCACTCCAAGAACGCCGCCAACACGTCCGAGAAAATCAAGCAGCTTTCGGCGGCGGCGGGCAACATCACCCAGTCCATACAGCAGCTGGTTACCGTCGCCCTGGTCGTGGCCGGCGCCTATGCCTTCTCAGAAGGGCATGTTTCGACGGGAGCAATCATAGGAACGGTGATGCTGGCGAGCAGGGCCGTGGCGCCGCTCGGCCAGATCGCCATAACGTTGTCCCGGTTCCGCCAGGCCATGCTCTCGCTGAGGATGGTGAATTCGATCATGGCTCAACCGGAAGACCGGCCCGACACGGTAGGCTTCGTCAACCGCCCCATCCGCAAGGGGGCGATGGTGTTCAGGAATGTCGGGTTTGTCTATCCAGGCTCGGAAAACGAAGTTTTGACCGGCCTGAATTTCTCGGTCAAGCCGGGTGAGCGGATCGGCATCATCGGCCGCATAGGATCGGGAAAGACGACGATGGGTCGGCTGGTCGGCCGGCTCTTCCTGCCGACTTCCGGTGAGTTGCTGCTGGATGGGATCGACATTCGCCAGTATCACCCGTCCGAGGTTCGCGCCGCGGTCGGCATCGTTGCGCAGGCCGGCGACCTGTTCTCGGGCACCATCAAGGAAAACCTCCTGATGGCATGCCCCGAGGCTACAGACGAACAGATCATCGAAGCGGCAAAGGCTGCCGGCGTCGACGATTTCGTTTCACGCCACCCGCGCGGCTACGACATGAATGTCGGCGAGCGCGGCACCAATCTTTCGGGCGGCCAGCGGCAGACGGTGGCAATCGCGCGCCTGCTGCTGACCAAACCGAAAATCGTCTTTCTGGACGAGCCGTCGGGCTCGATGGATCTTGCTTCCGAACGCCAGTTGATCAAGCAGCTCAAAGTCGCCTTTGACCGCGACACGACGCTGATCGTCTCCACACATCGGTTCAGCATGCTTGAACTGGCCGACCGCCTGATCGTTATCGAACAGGGCAAAATCGTTGCCGACGGACCGAAGGACCAAGTCATACAGGCGTTGCAGAAAACAAGCGCCTGACAAAACAATTATTGCTGCATCCAATGCGTTGGGGCGTGGGAAATGCTTGCCAGGGAAGATCGACCGCCGCTGTTTGCGTCGGCGTCCATATTCATCATCGGAGCGCTCTTCGTCGTTTTTGTCGCCTGGGCGTCCTTTGCCGAAGTCGATGAGATCGCACGCGGCGACGGCAAGGTCATACCTGCTTCCAAGACCCAGATCATCCAGGCGAGCGAGGCCGGTGTGGTTCAGGAAATCGCCGTGACGATCGGCCAGGTCGTCAAGAAGAACGATCTCATCATCCGCCTGGACAACACGCTCAACACGTCCAGTCTCGGCGAGCAGCAGGCCAAGGCGCGCGCGCTGGAAGTGCGCATAGCGAGGCTGAAATACGAACAGGCCGGCAATCTCTCAGGGCCATTTCCATGCCCGCAGGACATCCAGTCGGTCGCTCCGCAAATCTGCGACAATGAACAGAAGCTGCTCATCGCCCGGCGCGGGAACTTCGACAACAAGCTGTCCGTGCTCAAGTCACGCCTAGATCAGCGCGAGAAGGAACTTGCCGAGGCGGAGGCCAATTCCGATCGTCTTTCTAAGAACCTGGTCGTCAGCGACCAGGAGGCAAAACTCGTCGACGCGATGGTCAAGAAAGGCCTGATGGCAAGGACCGAGCAGCTCCGGGTAGAGCGCGAACAGACCGAACTCAACGGCCAGCTGAACCTTGCCGGCGAAACGATAAAGAAGATCAAATCGTCGATCACGGAAGCTCAGCTTCAGGTCGAGGAACTCGGCCTGCAATTGCAGCAGGAGGCGTTGGACGACCTTACCCAGGCGCTGGCGGACCTTTCGGTGGTGGATGAGACCATAAGGGGAGCCACCGACAAGGTCGCGCGCACCGATATCCGGTCTCCCGTGGACGGCATCGTCAACACGCTGGAACTGAACACGGTCGGCGCCTTCGTCCAGCCTGGCGCCGTCGTGGCCGGCATCGTGCCAACCTCCGAAACGTTGCTGGTGGAGGCGCGGGTCTCGCCGCGGGACGTCGCCTTCATCCGTCCCGACCAGGAAGCCCTTATCAAGGTCACCGCCTATGATTTCTCGATCTTCGGCGGCATCGAGGGCAAGGTCTCCAACATCACAGCCGACAGCCTGGTCGATCAGAAAACGGGGGAGCCCTATTATCAGGTGCGCGTGGCGACGGACAAATCGACCCTTCAAAGAGACGGCAAGGCCTATTCGATCATCCCCGGAATGATCTGCTCGGTCGACATCAAGACCGGGCGCAAGACGATCCTGCACTACCTCCTGAAGCCGATCAACAAAGCGCGCGAGGAGGCGATGAGTGAGCGGTAGCGCCAGCCCTCATCATTCCGATCGCGAGCGGCTGCTTGCGCCAGTCGCCGCCGAGGACTTCGGGCTGGAGTTTCGGGTCGTGGCGCGCGGCGGCATACGGCGCGGCATTCGTCTGGAGCGGGCATTCTGGATGTCGCTGAAGCAGATGGCCGAAAGCAGGAAGTGCACGATCGGCATGCTCATCGACGAGATCGCCGAAAGCCAGGCCCAGACAGGCAATCTGACATCCGCGATCAGGGTGGCCTGCATGCGTGGGTTGGGGGACGAAAACCTGACCTTGCGAAGGCTTGCATCGATCAACACCATCAACGCCATACTGGTCGCGTGCCCGTCTCCGGCCTTTGCCCTGGCTTCTTCGAAGAAGATCCTGTCGTTCAACGCGCCGTTCCAGCAACTGGTCAAACGCCAATTGCCGATCGCCCCAAGCGATGACGCGCGGCACGACCTCAAGCTGGCGCTGGACCTCAATGTGGCCGACATCTTCACGCGGCTCGACGCCAATGGCGAATCGCCGGTGGCCACCGGTTTTGTCATCGGCGCGGGCGACCGTCGATACCGGGGGCAATTGAATGCGGTGCGGGCTCCGGTGCTCGAGCCGGAACTGCTGATGGCGTTCGTCTTCGGCGGCTGAATGCCCGCCAGTCTTGGCGAGAACCTATGGCTTGGACTGGCCGAAACCCTATGGCTGAAAACCTTCGCCGGGCGCGACGGTTGCGAAACCGCCCTTGATGTCGGCCATCTGGGCGCCGCCCGGTCTTGAACCGTGGATCCAGGCCCGGTCGGTGCTGAACGAATAGAGCGGGACGTAATCCGGGAGATCGCTGTCACGCATAACGGTGTTGCTGAGGCTGTCGAGAATGAAGGTGCCGCTGCCTGTGCTCACCGACAGCACTGCGTGAAAGAAGCCTCTCTTGCGATCCTGGAGGACGACAAGCGCCATGCTTTGCGTCGGAATGCCGGCCCTCAGCAGGGCCGTCATCTTGAGGATGGCAAAATCCTCGCAATCGCCGGCTCGCCGCTCGAGAATCTCCGAAGGCTTCGCCCAATAGTCGAGCTTGCCGTAGACGAGGCTGTCTTTCCTGTAGGCGATCAGGCGATTGACGCTGCTGTTGACGAAGGACAGCTTCTCGCTGAATCCCTTGCCTTGAGCGGCGGCGATCATGCCGGCAAAAGCCGTGCTCTTGTGCTCGCAGGGGCTGCCTGCCGAGCAGGCGGTGATTGCCCGGTAGACAGGCGCCCAGCGCGCCGCGACGGGAAAATTGCGCATGGACAAGGCAACCGATCCGAAGACCCCTGGAATAATCGACGCGGTCTGCACCGGATCTATCCCGGCGTCATCTCGCGCCGTTGACGAGCCGTCCCCGCGGCCGACATCCGGGCCATAGCTGCCGGTGACCATGCCGATCCGGTAAGCGTCCGCAGGCTGCCAGGGCTGGGGCCTCGTCAGTGAAACACCGCCGAGACAGGGCGGCGTCTGGACCTTCTCCTGAGGCCTGCCGGGTGCGGGGATATCGCTGGCGAATGACGGCCCCGCCAGGCCGACAAGCCCGATTGCCAGCAGGAGCATCTGGAGCCCGGTTTTTCCCGGAACCGATTTTTGCTTTTTCATAACGCCCACCTTTGACTGTGGACGCTACCAATCTTGTCTCAAATTATTGGAAAGGAAGGTGGATAAATATCCAGCAACTGTCTTCATCTATTTTATTTAAAATTTTATTCAATTTTATACTTTGATTTACCAAAAAATCCCGGCCAGTCCTCCGTCAGGGAAGCCTCCGGAAGCCAGCATATATCAGGTTATATTGTCGCGGTTTACCACGTGTAAAAAATGCCGAGCAATGCATATCATAATATATGAAATAGATTAGGGGGCAGTTGCAAAGTAGAAATGGCCGCTGTCTCTATCCGGTAAATATCGGAGGGGTTTCAGCCATGACGAACAATATCGAGTTGGACAGCTTTTCGGGTTCCTTGAACGAGCATTCCGCGTCCAGTGAACACGGCGATCAGGCATCGCCGGCGGAGATCCGGGTCGCACAGGCAAATTCGACGCAGCAGGCCGCACCGGCAGCGTCCGAACCGGTGCCGGTCGATGTCGGCGGCGGAGCGCCCGTCAAGCCGGAAGCCCCCGCGGAAGCGAAGACGCTGCCGGCAGCTGCGCCGCACGAATATGTAGCCGACGCCAGCCACGTGGTAAGGCTTCCTGCCAACGCCTCCATCGACAACATCAAGGTCGACGGCCAAAACCTTGTACTCGAACAGGCCGACGGCTCGGTGATCGTGATCAAGGATGGCGCCCTGAACGTGCCGACCTTCATCATCGGCGACGTCGAGGTGCCGCGCGTCGCGCTGCTGGCGGCGCTGGAAGCCAGCCATGTCGATGTCGCCTTCGGCGCCGACGGTTCCATCTCGGCCGGCCCCGGCGGTTCGAATTCAAGCGCAGGCGGTGATTTCTCGGTTCCCCCCGGCGGCATCGGCGACGGGTTCGACCTGTCGGCATTGCTGCCGCCGACCGCCTTGCAGTTTGGGCTTCTGGATCGCCGCGAACTGTTCCCGTCCATCGTCGACAGGCCGGTTTCAGTGGTGGCCACGTCACTGCTTGCCCCGACCGAAGCGGCCAGTGAAACCGGCCTCGATGGCAACCAGACACAATCGCCCGGCAGCGACGCGCCAAGCAATTCCGAAACCTCAGGCATCGGAACGATCAGCATCGACGCACCGGATGGAATCGGGTCGATCGTTATCAACGGTGTCGCCGTCACCGGCGTCGGCCAGCAGATCCCGGGCCAGTTCGGCTATTTGGAGATCGTCTCCTACAATCCGAGCACGGGTGCTATCCAATACAATTACACGGTGACCGAATCGGTCACTCATCCCGAGCACACGAACGGGTTCGATCCCAACGACACGGTTCCGGACAATTTCAGCATCACTGTCACGGACGTCGACGGCGATTCGGCCAGCACCACCTTTGCCGTCGCCATTGTCGACGACGTGCCGACCGCGGTTGCCGATACGGACAGCGTGACGGAAGACGGCGCGACGGTCGCGGACGGCAACGTGATCACGGCCAGCGGCGGCGCGGACGCGAATGTGACGGACGGCGTCGCCGACGTTAAGGGCGCGGACGGGGCGACGGTAACGGGCGTCGAGGCAGGCACGGTTACATCGGCCTCGGGCCATGTCGGGTCGGCTGTGGCGGGCAGTTACGGTTCGATCACGATCGATGCGGACGGCCACTACAGCTACACGCTGAACAACGGCGCTGCAGCGGTCCAGGCGCTGACCACCGGCCAGCATCTGACGGACACGTTCACCTATACGCTGACCGATGGCGACGGCGACACCTCGACGACAACGGTCGAGATCACCATCAACGGCACCAACGACGTGCCGCAGGTCGTCGTCGACCAGGGCAATCCGGCCGGCGCGCATGACCAGGTCTATGAAGCAGGTCTGGCGGCGGGTTCGGCGGCCGGCGACGGCAGCACGGTTGCGACAGGCACCTTCACGGTGTCGGACGCCGACGGGCTCGACGACGTGCAGAGCGTCACCATCGGCGGCGTCACGGTTGCCATTGGCAGCCTTAACGGTTCGGTCTTCCAGGGCGACCACGGCACGCTGCTGATCACCGGCTACAACCCGGCAACCGGCGTTGCTGCCTATCAGTACACGCTGACCAGCCCGACCACGGACGTTCCGGCAGTCACCGAGACCGACAGCTTCTCGCTCACCGTTTCGGACGGCACCTCGTCGTCGGCCCCGGCAGCCATCGTCATCGACATCGTCGACGACGTGCCCAATGCGGTCAACGACACCAACAGCATCAGCGAGGACGCGCTTTCGCCGGTCAACGGCAATGTGCTGACCAACGACCTGCATGCCAACAACCAGCCGGGCGCCGACACGCCGACGAGCTTCGTCAGCTGGGATGGCTCGACGACGGGCGCGCACGGCACCTTCGTGGCCAATCCCGACGGCACCTACACCTATACGCTCAACAACGCCGATCCGGCGGTGCAGGCGCTGGACGCCGGCCAGACGCTGACCGAGACCTTCAACTACACGATGAAGGATGCCGACGGCGACACCGATGCGGCAACGCTGACCATCACCATCAACGGCACCAACGACGTGCCGCAGATCGTCGTCGACCAGGGCAATCCGGCCGGCGCGCATGACCAGGTCTATGAGGCAGGTCTGGCGGCGGGTTCGGCGGCCGGCGACGGCAGCACGGTTGCAACAGGCACCTTCACGGTGTCGGACGCCGACGGGCTCGACGACGTGCAGAGCGTCACCATCGGCGGCGTCACGGTTGCCATTGGCAGCCTCAACGGTTCGGTCTTCCAGGGCGACCACGGCACGCTGCTGATCACCGGCTACAACCCGGCAACCGGCGTTGCTGCCTATCAGTACACACTGACCAGCACGACGACGGACGTTCCGGCAGTCACCGAGACCGACAGCTTCTCGCTCACCGTTTCGGACGGCACCTCGTCGTCGGCCCCGGCAGCCATCGTCATCGACATCGTCGACGACATTCCCACGGCGCATGCCGACACCAACAGCGTGTCGGAAGGCGCGCAGGCCTCGGGCAACGTGCTGACGGACGGGACGGCGGACGTCCTGGGCGCCGACGGCGCGGCACCTGGCGGGGCGGTGACGGGCGTGGCAACCGGTTCGAACGTGTCGAACCCGGTGAGCGGCAATCTCGGCGGAGCCGGGATCGCGGGCCAGTACGGCACGCTGGTCCTGGGCGCCAACGGCGCCTACACCTACACGGCCAACCCCAACGCGGTGACCACCAACGCGGTCGATCACTTCGTCTACACCATCACCGACGGCGACGGCGACACCTCGACGGTGACGCTGGACATCACCGTCAACAATGTGACGGTGACGGCATCCGACACCGACGCTCTGGTCAGCGAGAAGGGCCTTGCGACGGGCAGCGACGCGGCCGGCAACAGCGAGATCTTCAACGGCGCGATCACGCCGGCTGGCGGCACCGGCCCGTACACCTATACGCTGACTTCGCCGGCCAGCGGCAGCTACGGCAATCTGGTGCTCAACGCCAACGGCACCTACACCTACACGCTGACCCAGACCTATGATGGTGCGACGACCAACAATGGCATCACCACCGAGCAGGACAAGGACAGCTTCACCTATGCGGTGACCGACGCCCACGGCAACACCACCACCGGCTCCATCCTGGTCGACATCGTCGACGACATTCCCACGGCGCATGCCGACACCAACAGCGTGTCGGAAGGCGCGCAGGCCTCGGGCAACGTGCTGACGGACGGGACGGCGGACGTCCTGGGCGCCGACGGCGCGGCACCTGGCGGGGCGGTGACGGGCGTGGCAACCGGTTCGAACGTGTCGAACCCGGTGAGCGGCAATCTCGGCGGAGCCGGGATCGCGGGCCAGTATGGCACGCTGGTCCTGGGCGCCAACGGCGCCTACACCTACACGGCCAACCCCAACGCGGTGACCACCAATGCGGTCGATCACTTCGTCTACACCATCACCGACGGCGACGGCGACACCTCGACGGTGACGCTGGACATCACCGTCAACAATGTGACGGTGACGGCATCCGACACCGATGCTCTGGTCAGCGAGAAGGGCCTTGCAACGGGCAGCGACGCGGCCGGCAACAGCGAGATCTTCAACGGCGCGATCACGCCGGCCGGCGGCACCGGCCCGTACACCTATACGCTGACTTCGCCGGCCAGCGGCAGCTACGGCAATCTGGTGCTCAACGCCAACGGCACCTACACCTACACGCTGACCCAGACCTATGATGGTGCGACGACCAACAATGGCATCACCACCGAGCAGGACAAGGACAGCTTCACCTATACGGTGACCGACGCCCACGGCAACACCACCACCGGCTCCATCCTGGTCGACATCGTCGACGACATTCCCACGGCGCATGCCGACACCAACAGCGTGTCGGAAGGCGCGCAGGCCTCGGGCAACGTGCTGACGGACGGGACGGCGGACGTCCTGGGCGCCGACGGCGCGGCACCTGGCGGGGCGGTGACGGGCGTGGCAACCGGTTCGAACGTGTCGAACCCGGTGAGCGGCAATCTCGGCGGAGCCGGGATCGCGGGCCAGTATGGCACGCTGGTCCTGGGCGCCAACGGCGCCTACACCTACACGGCCAACCCCAACGCGGTGACCACCAATGCGGTCGATCACTTCGTCTACACCATCACCGACGGCGACGGCGACACCTCGACGGTGACGCTGGACATCACCGTCAACAATGTGACGGTGACGGCATCCGACACCGATGCTCTGGTCAGCGAGAAGGGCCTTGCAACGGGCAGCGACGCGGCCGGCAACAGCGAGATCTTCAACGGCGCGATCACGCCGGCCGGCGGCACCGGCCCGTACACCTATACGCTGACTTCGCCGGCCAGCGGCAGCTACGGCAATCTGGTGCTCAACGCCAACGGCACCTACACCTACACGCTGACCCAGACCTATGATGGTGCGACGACCAACAATGGCATCACCACCGAGCAGGACAAGGACAGCTTCACCTATACGGTGACCGACGCCCACGGCAACACCACCACCGGCTCCATCCTGGTCGACATCGTCGACGACATTCCCACGGCGCATGCCGACACCAACAGCGTGTCGGAAGGCGCGCAGGCCTCGGGCAACGTGCTGACGGACGGGACGGCGGACGTCCTGGGCGCCGACGGCGCGGCACCTGGCGGGGCGGTGACGGGCGTGGCAACCGGTTCGAACGTGTCGAACCCGGTGAGCGGCAATCTCGGCGGAGCCGGGATCGCGGGCCAGTATGGCACGCTGGTCCTGGGCGCCAACGGCGCCTACACCTACACGGCCAACCCCAACGCGGTGACCACCAATGCGGTCGATCACTTCGTCTACACCATCACCGACGGCGACGGCGACACCTCGACGGTGACGCTGGACATCACCGTCAACAATGTGACGGTGACGGCATCCGACACCGATGCTCTGGTCAGCGAGAAGGGCCTTGCAACGGGCAGCGACGCGGCCGGCAACAGCGAGATCTTCAACGGCGCGATCACGCCGGCCGGCGGCACCGGCCCGTACACCTATACGCTGACTTCGCCGGCCAGCGGCAGCTACGGCAATCTGGTGCTCAACGCCAACGGCACCTACACCTACACGCTGACCCAGACCTATGATGGTGCGACGACCAACAATGGCATCACCACCGAGCAGGACAAGGACAGCTTCACCTATACGGTGACCGACGCCCACGGCAACACCACCACCGGCTCCATCCTGGTCGACATCGTCGACGACATTCCCACGGCGCATGCCGACACCAACAGCGTGTCGGAAGGCGCGCAGGCCTCGGGCAACGTGCTGACGGACGGGACGGCGGACGTCCTGGGCGCCGACGGCGCGGCACCTGGCGGGGCGGTGACGGGCGTGGCAACCGGTTCGAACGTGTCGAACCCGGTGAGCGGCAATCTCGGCGGAGCCGGGATCGCGGGCCAGTATGGCACGCTGGTCCTGGGCGCCAACGGCGCCTACACCTACACGGCCAACCCCAACGCGGTGACCACCAATGCGGTCGATCACTTCGTCTACACCATCACCGACGGCGACGGCGACACCTCGACGGTGACGCTGGACATCACCGTCAACAATGTGACGGTGACGGCATCCGACACCGATGCTCTGGTCAGCGAGAAGGGCCTTGCAACGGGCAGCGACGCGGCCGGCAACAGCGAGATCTTCAACGGCGCGATCACGCCGGCCGGCGGCACCGGCCCGTACACCTATACGCTGACTTCGCCGGCCAGCGGCAGCTACGGCAATCTGGTGCTCAACGCCAACGGCACCTACACCTACACGCTGACCCAGACCTATGATGGTGCGACGACCAACAATGGCATCACCACCGAGCAGGACAAGGACAGCTTCACCTATACGGTGACCGACGCCCACGGCAACACCACCACCGGCTCCATCCTGGTCGACATCGTCGACGACATTCCCACGGCGCATGCCGACACCAACAGCGTGTCGGAAGGCGCGCAGGCCTCGGGCAACGTGCTGACGGACGGGACGGCGGACGTCCTGGGCGCCGACGGCGCGGCACCTGGCGGGGCGGTGACGGGCGTGGCAACCGGTTCGAACGTGTCGAACCCGGTGAGCGGCAATCTCGGCGGAGCCGGGATCGCGGGCCAGTATGGCACGCTGGTCCTGGGCGCCAACGGCGCCTACACCTACACGGCCAACCCCAACGCGGTGACCACCAATGCGGTCGATCACTTCGTCTACACCATCACCGACGGCGACGGCGACACCTCGACGGTGACGCTGGACATCACCGTCAACAATGTGACGGTGACGGCATCCGACACCGATGCTCTGGTCAGCGAGAAGGGCCTTGCAACGGGCAGCGACGCGGCCGGCAACAGCGAGATCTTCAACGGCGCGATCACGCCGGCCGGCGGCACCGGCCCGTACACCTATACGCTGACTTCGCCGGCCAGCGGCAGCTACGGCAATCTGGTGCTCAACGCCAACGGCACCTACACCTACACGCTGACCCAGACCTATGATGGTGCGACGACCAACAATGGCATCACCACCGAGCAGGACAAGGACAGCTTCACCTATACGGTGACCGACGCCCACGGCAACACCACCACCGGCTCCATCCTGGTCGACATCGTCGACGACATTCCCACGGCGCATGCCGACACCAACAGCGTGTCGGAAGGCGCGCAGGCCTCGGGCAACGTGCTGACGGACGGGACGGCGGACGTCCTGGGCGCCGACGGCGCGGCACCTGGCGGGGCGGTGACGGGCGTGGCAACCGGTTCGAACGTGTCGAACCCGGTGAGCGGCAATCTCGGCGGAGCCGGGATCGCGGGCCAGTATGGCACGCTGGTCCTGGGCGCCAACGGCGCCTACACCTACACGGCCAACCCCAACGCGGTGACCACCAATGCGGTCGATCACTTCGTCTACACCATCACCGACGGCGACGGCGACACCTCGACGGTGACGCTGGACATCACCGTCAACAATGTGACGGTGACGGCATCCGACACCGATGCTCTGGTCAGCGAGAAGGGCCTTGCAACGGGCAGCGACGCGGCCGGCAACAGCGAGATCTTCAACGGCGCGATCACGCCGGCCGGCGGCACCGGCCCGTACACCTATACGCTGACTTCGCCGGCCAGCGGCAGCTACGGCAATCTGGTGCTCAACGCCAACGGCACCTACACCTACACGCTGACCCAGACCTATGATGGTGCGACGACCAACAATGGCATCACCACCGAGCAGGACAAGGACAGCTTCACCTATACGGTGACCGACGCCCACGGCAACACCACCACCGGCTCCATCCTGGTCGACATCGTCGACGACGTGCCGACGGTCATATCTCCAGCCTCCGCGGTCGTGGCAAACGGAGAAGGAACACCCGTCACGTTCGACCTCGACATCGATGGGGTGCTTACCAACAACTACGGTGCTGACGGTGGAACTGTCATCTTCCCGACATCACTTGAGGGTACCGCGAGCGGGCTGACATCCAATGGCGTTTCGATCGTCTACGATGTCTCAGCAGATGGCCACACGCTTACCGGTCTGGCTGGCGCCACTTCGGTATTTGTCATTACGCTCAACCCGGCGACCGCCTCATACTCCGTGGACATGAACGGAATTGTGGACAGCATAACCACTGTCGACTTCAATGCAGGCGGCTATGATTTCGTCGGCGGAAACAGGGTATGGGCGGGCTTCAATACAGCGGCCAATGACGACAGTAAGGATCTGCTGCTAACGCCGATGGAAGGTGGCGTCAGCGCCGGAACTCTGAACACGAACGCGAATGAAGGTGGCGTCAGCGACGCCAATTCGGTTGGGTCAGGTGAGAAAATGCGCCTTGACTTTGTCGTGGACCTGACTGGGAGCCCGCCAAACGGAGACTATTCGACACTGGCGAACCAAAACCATGGTTTCGACCAACACTATACGACCAACGGCGCGTCGGCGATGTTCACTAGCACGTCCGGGTCGGCTGCTCGTTTCGCTGCCTTCGATGACCCGGACGGCAACGCGAAAGTGGGCGACGGAGTTCAGGATTCTGTTAGCGCGGTCGCAATAACCTACAATGGCGTGACGACTTTGGTGTCGTTCGCCGACATTAGCACAACGACGACGAACGTTACTGTCGGTGGTCATCTATTTACGGTGCATTTCGTGGATGGCGCTGCTCCTGGAACACAATACGAAGCAGTCGTCGGTTCAATCGTGTCGAACACGTCGATAGCGACCTATACGGCCAACGGGTACAACAGCCTCCAGATTGGCTACGAATCAGGCGACACTTTCAAGCTCGGAGATTTCGGCGCATCTGCTGCAACGCACAGCCCGGTAAGCTTCGATGTTCCCGTGAGCGTCGTCGATGGTGACGGCGACATCGCTGGCGGCACGATCGGCATCACGTTGAGCCCGTCAGGCGAAGGCATTCAGAACTATTCGGCCTCGCTGATAGGAGACAGCCACTCGTACACGTCGACGCCGGCGGCGCCTCACATCATCGGTTCGGACTTCAACGACACGCTGACAGGTGACGGTGCCACCAACGTGCTCTTCGGGGGCCTCGGCGATGATGCGATCAACGGCGGAGCTGGCAATGACACTCTGATCGGCGGCGCTGGCCAAGATACCCTCACCGGCGGCACAGGCGCCGATACGTTCAAGCTCGACGGTCTCGACATGAAGGATCTCATCGTAGACTACAATGGCGGGCAAGGCGACAAGATAGACCTGACGTCTCTGTTCGACACAGCGCCCGGAGGGGCCAATATTGGCGATTTCGTGAATTACAATTCGGCGACAGGCACACTCAGTGTCGATCACGACGGAACCGCCAACGGTGCCAATTTCGTCGACGTAGCAACCCTGACGACCCCGCCCGTGTCCAGCACGATCACGCTGCTTTACGACGATGGCGTGACCCAGCATACGACGACGGCAAACCTGGTCTAACGGCATAGCGCACAACCACGCGATTATGTTATACGTCGCTAATATTTAGGGGAGCTAAACATGAAACGTTCTGCAAGACTGCTTGTTTCCGCTGCGACGCTGTTGCTGGCAGTCGGGTCGACGGGGTATGCCGCCGACATCATCGAAGGTCCGACAGGCGATTATTGCCGGGTCGTCGGCACGTCCAATCTGGTCTTGAACGACAACATCGTCGATCTGAAGCAGCAGGTGGTGAAGCTGATGGACGAGTCGGTCGCCGCCGCCAACAGCTCGGAGTGGATCAACTCGTCCCGGCCCGTCTTCGTCTGGGCATCGGAAGCCAAGGTCGCCTGCGGCATGGCTTACGGCTACCTGAAGACGAACTACAAGGACGAAGACACCCTCAACAAATGCGAGTGTTTTCACGATCGCATGGTCGAGTACATGCACTGACCGGATAGGCGAACCGACGCCTGTTGGCCATCATGACAGCCGACGGATCATTCTCGAAGGCGATCGCAGGCGCGATCGCGTTCGTCGGCTTTGGCCTCACTGTCACGCTGGCCCCCGCCAACTGGCTGGAACGGCCTTTTGTGGAACAACAGCAGCCGTCCAGCCTGACGCGGCCGGCACACTGTGACACTGCCACGGAGTGGACCCGGCAGGCTTTCAAGGCGTTTGCCAGTTGCCAGGCATCGATCTATGGCCTGGAGCCGATGCTGGCGCACGCCGTGATGGAGATCGAAAGCGGCTTCGATCCCGGCGTACAAGGCGGCGACGGCGAAGTCGGCCTGATGCAGGTGATGCCGGCGACCGCCAGGATGCTCGGCTTTCGAGGTTCCCTCGACGATCTCAGCGCGCCGGCGGCCAACATCGCGCTGGGGGTCAAATATCTTGCACAGGCCAACAGGCTCGCCGCGGGTGATCTCTGCACCACCGTCATGAAGTATCGCGCCGGGCACAATGAAAGCCGGTTCTCGGCCCTTTCAGTCCGCTACTGCCAGCGTGCGCGGGCAATCCTGGCAAGGGAAGGGATCGAAGTGACCGGGCCTTTGCCGGTGGCGACGTTCGGCTTTTCCGCATTTTCGCCAGGCGAGGAGGGTGGAGCCCCTGCCCAGGCAAAGGGCGTCTGCGTGCGCCGCGTGTTCGTGCCCGGGCCGCGATACATGAAATGCGCCGACTATCGAAGTGCCGGGCAAGCAAGGCAGATCAGGGCGCTCAGAGGCAGGCTGTTCGGCGGCTAAAAGAACTACAGACGGCACTGCAAGTCCGCCGTAACATGCGTTGAAGACCAGACCGGGAACAATATCCGGCGGCACATAGGGGTGGAGCATTCATGGAAGCTGGCCGACAGGTCCACCGTCCGCGGACATGGGCAATCGCCTTGGCGCTCGCCGCGATCGTGTCGGGCTGCCAGTCGAAGGGCGGCGTGTCCGAAGTGCTCGATCCGGCGGCGGTTACCGCGCCTGCCGGGCAGAACGGCGCCGCCGGTGCCGGTCCCGTCCAGGCGACCCAGTCGCTGGGCACCGGGTCGACCAAAGTCACGATGCTGCTGCCGCTGTCCGCCCCTGGAACGGCCGGGGAAAACGGCAGGAAGATGCTCGATGCGACCAAGCTGGCGATGACGGATATCGGCAACGGATTGCTGGCGCTGACGGTAGAAGACACCAAAGGCGACAGCGCACTGGCCGGCAAACTGGCGGTTACGGCCATTACGACGGGGTCTAAAGTCGTCATCGGCCCGACCGAGCTGCCGGCGGCCCAGCATATTGCCACGCTGTCGGGGTCGAAGCGGCCACCGGTTCTGGCGCTCGCCGACAATTTCGCCGGCGGCCCCGGGGTCTATGCCGTGCTCCTTGGCGAAGCGGACAGCGCCGCCGCGGGCGCCGCGGGACTGGCCGCGAAAGGCAGCAAGAAGTTCGTACTGCTTGTCGCGGATGGCCCAAACGCCGGCGCCATGGAGAAGCGGGTCGCAAACAGCCTCAGCATCTACGGCGCGGCGCTCGCGGTCACTCTCCGATATTCTGCCGGCGACGGCGCGAAGACGGTCGACGAAATGGGCTCACTCGTGGACGCCCCCGACGCCGTCATCGTCGCCAGCGGCAATGGCAGTCCGTCGCCTGTCCTTGCCGCCCTCAAATCGAAGGGCATTCCGGGAAAGACGATCTCCGTCGTCGGGACGAACCGTTGGCTGGAGCACCCCATGGATCCGCTCTTCGAGGGGGCGTTTATCGCCACGCTCGATCCAAGCGAAACCGGGCCGATCGCCGACCGCTTCAGGACGACATACAGCTATCCGGCTGACGTCAATGTGGCCTACGCCTATGATATGGTTGCGCTGACGGCAGGGATTGCCAGCGCGGTCGGGCCCGATGGTTTCAGCAAAAAGGTTCTTGAGAATCCAAACGGCTTTCGGGGGTCGACCGGCCTGTTCCGGTTTCGGGCCGACGGATCGAGCCAACGCTCGATGCCGTTCTATCGGATTGAAAAAGGTGCGCTCAAACTGGTTGCCAAATCGACGTCGGGTTTCTGACCGGCGCAAATCCCTGGGGTCCTGTTCAAGCTGATGGCCAGGCCGGGCCGCAGCCGCTTGGCGATCGCACTTGGAAGCCTCCTGCTCCTGGCCGGGATACTGCTGATCATTCAGGGCGGGGCGTTGCTTTCGGTCGATCGGCCTGTCCGTGCCCGGTCGCGGGATGTTGACGATACGCAGCCTATCCGGCCGGTTGCCCGGGGTGCCGGCGCACAACGCCTGGAGCCGGCGCGCAAGGTTGCTCAAGACCTGATCGCTCCACCACGGCTTGATCCCGCTGAGATCGAACGGACCGAGCCCCGTCCGCCGCTCAGCGAGCTCGGTCTCGCCGTGCCCCCGAAAACGCCGATGCCCAGGGATTGGCGGGAGGTCTTGCTCTACCGCCCGGTTGCCACATCATCGGCGATGTTCGAAGCCATGGGCCGCAAGGTGGTCATCAGCGGAGTGCGAGGCATCGATCTCGACAGCTCCTGCTCGTTTCATGACGTCACCTGGCCTTGCGGCGTGCGCGCCCGCGCCGTTTTCAATTCCTGGCTGAGGGGACGCGCGCTGCACTGTTTCGTACCGCCGGACGTCGAGCGTTTTGCCGTCGCCGCACCGTGCAGGCTGGGCAAGCAGGATGTTGGCGCCTGGCTTGTCTCCAACGGCTGGGCCACGGCGCTGCCGAGCGGCATCTACGGCAAGGCGGAGGCGACAGCCAGAAACGCCGGGATGGGCATGTTCGGCCCGGCACAATAGGCTGTCATTCAATCCCTGATGTTTTGTTTGTTAACCGCCACGGGCGCAGCCTTGATGGGGTCATCGCGCAATCGATTAAATTGCAATGTTCCTTGAAACTGAAATTGCAACACACCGGCCTTATACAAGCCCATCCACAGGAGATCGGCCAGTGACAAAGACTATGGCGAGCACCACCGACCAGGCATGGAAAGGCGTCGCTTTGCTGACCTTTCTGGGAACCACTGCAATCCTGGGCGTTTCCGTCGGTCTCAATTATCTGCTTCTGTTCTCGGAGGCGCTGACGCCATTTGGGCGCAGCATGGTCACGGCAATCCTGTTGCCTGTTGTTCTTGGTGTTCCGCTTTTTCTGTTCGTTGGATTGAAACAGATCGAGCTTCGTCGCTATCGCCGGGAACTCGACAAGTCGGCAACCTTCGACACCACGACCGGCTGCCTGAACGGAGCGGTCTTCACGTCGATGGTCGAAAAAAGAACCGCAAGGCCGTCGGTGCCGGGGCCGAAATCCGGCGCCTTCCTGGTCATCCATTCGGAGCATCTGCGGTCCATCAACCTGCGCTTTGGTCTTGAATGGGGCGATCAAGCCTTGCGGCTCATAGCCTCAACCATACAATCGTCAGTGCGCGCGGAGGATCTGGTTGGACGCATGGGGACGTCGATGTTCGGGGTCTTCCTCGCCGGCGCGACCGAAGCAGAAGCCAGGGAAATCGGCGAGCGTATCAGGGCGCGCATCGCACAAGTCTATTTCGCGCCAAAAGGCACCGAGGATGCCTTGACGGTCAAGGTCGGCGGCGTGGTGTTCGAGAACCAGGTGGAGTTCGCGGACATGTTCCGGTCCGCCGAGCAGCGCATGGCCGGCGTCCAGGACGGAGCGGCGTTTGAGCTGACGCATCTCCATAGCTGATAGTCGCCGGGAACCGGAGCCAGGGGAATTGTCGGACGCGGACGCCCTCACGCTGCCGGCGGGGTAACCCGTGAAGACGTCGCCCAGGTTTCGGCGATGGCGACGATCGCCGCGTTGATCGGTCCGCTCGGGATCGCCGGCATCACCGAGGCGTCGACGACAAAGGCATTGTCGAAGCCGTTCAGCCGCAAGTCGGGATCGACGATGGCCTCGGTGTCAAGACCCATCCGGCAGGTGCCGGCCGGATGATGATGGGTGGAAGCAGCCCTGGCGATGAAAGCATCGAGTTCGGCATCGGACCGAACCGGTGCGCCTGGCAGGATCTCCGTATCGCGCCATTCGTCCAGGGCCTCATGATGGCCGACCATGCGCGCCCGCTTCAACGCCATCCTGAATGTCGCGCGATCGTGTTCGGTTTCCAGATAATGCGGATCGATGACCGGCGCATCGTTGCGGCCCGGCCCGCTCGGTGTGATGCGCCCGCGACTTGTCGGATGAGTGACGCCGCAAAGGATGGTAAAGGCCGAGCCATAAAGCGGGGCATTCAGGCCCTCGGCCGCCGACGGAGCGACGACGCAGGCGAGCACGATATCGGGACTTCCCATGGAGCGGGTCGGGTCGTCGCTGTGCAGATACATCAGCGATTCGGAGTGCTGCAGGCGGGAAGGCGGCACCGGCTTTTTGGTGCTGTAGACATTTCCAAGAGCCAGCAGATGATCCTGCAGGTTGCGGCCCACCTCGCTGCGATCGGCAAGGCAGCGTATGTCAGCCTGCTTCAGCGTATCCGGGCAACCAATGCCCGACCGCATGAGGATGAGCGGCGTGGACACGGCGCCGGCGCAAAGGACAATCCGGTCGGCACAGAGCGTTCTGGTCTGGCCCTCGCAGACCACGCTCACGCCCGTGACCCTGTGGCCGTCCAGAACCAGATGCTCGACCTCGTGGCCGGTGAGCAAGGTCAGGTTCGGCCGCGCCATGACCCGCGGCGGCAGATAGGCGTCGGCGACGCTCAGGCGCTTGCCGTCGCGTATGTTGAGTGAATTGGGGCTGGTGCCGACCAGCTCGCCGCTGTTGTGGTCGCTCAGGGCGGGGGCCCCCATGGATCGCCCGGCGGCGATGTAGGCACGCACGACCGGACTGACCTCGGCGTCCGGCAGATAGACGTCCAGCGGGCCGCTCTTGCCGCGTGTTGGCCCGTCGAAGGCGGTGAAGGCTTCGCTGCGGATGAAGCCCGGCAACAACCCCCGATAGGACCAGCGCTCGCCGCCGGCTTGCACCCAGGGTTCGAAATCATCGGGGTGGCCGCGCACATAGGCCATTGCATGCAGGCAGCTCGAGCCGCCGACGATTTTGCCGCGCGGCCATTCATGGACGCGGTTGGCGGTGAAGGGCTGGGGCACGGTCCGGTAGCTCCAGTCGTAGGCGCGGCCCTGGAGCATCGTCCATTTCAGCGGGTCGGCGATGTCGGGATCGGCCGGCATCGTCCCGGCTTCGATGAGGCCGACCTGGCACGACCGGTCTTCACTGAGACGGCTGGCAACAACCGAGCCAGCGGATCCCGCGCCGATGACCAGCATGTCGAAATGACGTTTCAATTTGAAATTCCCTGCACAGGCTCGATGTCAGAGATGATGCGATCACGCGGCAAAGGCGCCGGCATTCGACCGTTCCATGATCTGTCTCTGCACCGACAGAAGGTGCGCGCGCATTGCGGCCTCTGCCGCTTCGGGGTCGCGCTGCGAGATCGCTTCGGCGATCAGGCGATGCTCGCCGTCGCGGTGGGCGATCCGCTTGGGGCAGGTGGGTGCCGCGGTGCGCGCAACCTTCACTCGCGCATCGACACCGACCTGGCGCAGCATCTTGTAGAATTCCGCGGCGAGATGGTTGCGGGCCGCGGCAACGATCGCGAGATGGAAAGCGAAATCGACCTCACCCGACGGGGCGTTCTCCGGCGTGGTTGCCGCGTCGAGGATCCGCGCCGTCTCGAAAGAGGAGGCGCGCAGCGACGCCAGTCGGGCAAGGCCCGGCTCCATAATCAGGCGCAATTCCAGGACCTCGATCGGATTGGTTACCCTGACCAGTTCCTCGCCATATCTTGGAAGGGCGGTCGGCGCCCGCCTGGCTCGCGCCGGTTTGAGGTCGCCCGAAAGGCGCAGCACTTCAAGCGCCTTGCGAAGCTGATGGCGCTTGACGCTCAGATGTTCCGCAAGATCGCGCTCGGACGGAAGCTTGCCGCCGCCCTGCTGCAACTGGCGGACCGCGGCGATGATGTCGTCGAGATCAGATGGTCCGACCTGCGGCTCGAATGCGCTCAAAACCAAATCTCCTGTCCGATCGGCAGACCGCCGACTCAACGTCCCGACATCATATTGTGACACGAAAACCTGTTCGACGGCACTCAACCAATTCAACCAATCTACAACTGTACGCAATGGTTGACAACACCAGTTGCGCGATGGTTGACTGCCCATGTCGACGGTTGCCATCGCGGCAGACGTCTTTCTCCCGAGGATCACGCATGCCGGCTGGCGAAACCTTTGACTACGTCATTGTCGGTGCGGGATCGGCCGGCTGCGTGCTGGCGAACCGGCTGAGCGAAGACCCTGCCGTGTCGGTGCTTTTGTTGGAGGCGGGGGATTGGGACCGCGATCCGATGATCCACATCCCGCTCGGCTGGGGCAAGATACTGACGGAGCGCCGCCACGACTGGATGTATTTCTGCGAGCCCGAGGCCAATGTCGGCGGCCGCAAGGTCGAATGCGCGCGCGGCAAGGTCATCGGCGGCTCTTCCTCCACCAACGCCATGGCTTATGTGCGCGGCAATCGCGGCGACTACGATCGCTGGGCGGCAAGCGGCCTGACGGACTGGTCGTTCGACAAGGTGCTGCCCTACTTCAAGAAGCAGGAGCGCTGGGAAGCGGGCGAAAGCCGGTACCGTGGCGGCGGCGGGCCGCTGAACACCCAGTTCTGCCGCTACAAGGACGAACTGATCGATGCCTTCGCCACAGCCAGCCGTGATGCCGGATACCCGCAGACCGATGACTATAACGGCGCCATACAGGAAGGCTTCGGCCGGCTGCAGATGACAATTGCCAACGGCCGCCGCTGCTCGACCGCAACCGCCTATCTGCGGCCCGCCATGCGGCGCGGCAATGTCAAGGTGCTGACCGGCGCGATGGCGACGAAGATCCTGCTCAGGGATGGCCGCGCAGCCGGCATTGCCTACACCAGAGGCGGGGCGAGCCATGAAGTTCTGGCGCGGCGCGAAGTTCTGCTTGCCGGCGGCGTCATCAACACGCCGCAGCTGATGATGCTGTCAGGCATAGGCGACAGCGGCGAGCTGGCGGCGCATGGCATCGAGACGAAGGTCGATCGTGCGCAAGTCGGCAAGAATCTGCAGGACCACGTTTCGGTTATCGTGATGTATCGGCGCAAACAGCCTGGACCGTTTCTCAAGATGATGCGGGCCGATCGTATCGGGCTGGATTTCGTCAAGACTTATCTCACCGGAAAGGGCTTTTCGGGAGATGTGCCTGGCGGCGTCGTGGCATTCCTGAAGAGCGACGCAAGCCGGCCGTTGCCGGACGTACAGCTGCTTTTCACCGCCGCGCCGCTTGGGGCATGGCCTTACATGTCGCCGTTCAAGGCGCCGTTCGCCGACGGCTTTGCGACCCGTATCGTTGCGGTGCAGCCGGAGAGCCGCGGCAGCGTCAAGCTGGCGTCGAGCGATCCGGTCGCCGCGCCCCTGATCCATCAGAATTTCCTGTCCTCGCAGCGCGACTGGCAGTCGCTTCGCGCCGGCTTTCGTGTTGCGCGCAACCTTGCCAGCCAGCCGTCCATGACCCCGTTCGTCGGCGCGGAGTTCTTCCCCGGCCCGAAATGCGAGAGCGACGAAGAGATCGACGAGCATATCCGCAAAACCTCGATCACCGTGCATCATCCGGCCGGCACGTGCCGCATGGGCGTCGATGCGGCATCGGTGGTCGATCCGGAATTGCGGGTGCGCGGCATTGCCGGGCTTCGTGTCGTGGACGCCTCGGTCATGCCAGACCTCGTCTGCGGCAACATCAATGCGGCGGTCATCATGATCGCCGAAAAGGCCGCGGATCTGATCGGCAGCCGCGCTCGACAGAGCGTGGCGGCCTGATAAGGCGGCCGGAATGCAACCAAAGTCTTTTGGTTGAGACTGAAAAACTGCGTTGGTTGGACTGTCATGCGCGTCAGCATGGCCGTGACGAAGCGGTTTCACGCCCTGATTGTGAGCTGAATTTCGTGCATTTCTAGGCTATTCCTGCCTATTTCTGGGCATTTGCCTCTCAAAAATGCACCTCAACCAAAAACTTATAAAATTCGCAATTTGGGTATTGTCGAGCAAAACCAATGCGAATACGGTTGAGTTGGTTAGAAGTATTTTCTTCGTGACGAGAGGTGTCCGATATGTCCCTGGCGCAACCAGCTAACGATGTGCTCACCAACAAGAAGGCGGCACTCAAGGGCCTCTATGACGCCCTCTACGCAAAGAACATGTTTCCGTTCTGGGCGACGTCGGAAGGCGTCGACCATGACGAGATCAAGCAGTTGATGGCGACGTCGAAAGCCGTTCCCTTCGTGTGGTCCTATTCGGACATCGAGCCCCTGCTCCAGCGCGCCGCCGAACTGGTGACCATGGACGACAGCGAGCGCCGTTCGCTGATCCTCGTCAATCCCGGTCTTGCACCCAAGCGTGCATCGGTCAGCACCATGTACACCGCCTACCGCTTGAACGATCCCGACGAGATCATGCCGCCGCACAAGCACTCGCCGAGCGCCATCCGCTTCGGCCTGACGGGCAAGGGCAATTTCACCGGCGTCGAGGGCGAAGACGTGGTCTTCGGCCCGGGCGACATGGTGCTGACGCCCAACGACGCCTGGCACAATCATGGCACCGTTGGCGGCGAGCAGGCGGTCAACCTGTCGGTGCTCGACCTGCCGCTGGTCGAAACGCTGCATGCCGTCCATTTCGATCACAAATACACCGAGATGGTCGACGGCAAGGAAGTCGAGAAGAAGGTGCAGACCGCCCGCTATCCCAGCGACTACTCACAGCGCATCTATGGCGAAGGTGGCCTGATGCCGCGTTTCGTCGACCACAAGCGCGGCGGCGGCCTGTCGTCGCCGATGTATGTCTATCGCTGGGAGAAGATGGAAGCGGTTCTCGACGCCCACAAGGATTGGGATGGCGACCCCCATGAAGGCATCGTCATCGACTATGTCGATCCGACGACCGGCGGACCCGTCTTCCACACCATCAATTTCTACGTGCAGATGCTGCGCCCCGGCGAGAAGACCTTGCCGCAGCGCGAGACCGCCAGCCTGCTCTTGGCGCCGTTCCGCGGCAACGGCCATTCGATCATCGACGGCAAACGCTATGACTGGAACCAGTTCGACACCATCGCCATACCCGGCGGTTCCTGGGTCGAGCATGTCAACGGCTCGTCGAGCGAGCCGGTGATCTTCTTCGGCGCCACCGATGCGCCGACGCAAAAGGCGCTGCTCCTCTACAAGCGCTGGGGCCGCAACCAGGCCGGCGATCTGCTCCGTCTCGTCTAGTTCCGGTCCTCCGGCAGGCAATGTCCGCGCCGCCATTGGCGGCGTGGACATCGAAATGGAATTTCAGCAGCAAGGGCGTATGCATTTGGTTTCGGCGTTCAACACAAAGCAGATCGGCCATGTCGACTGCCCAGGCGGCGGTCAGGTCTGGGTCGACGGCAACATCCTCTATATCGGCCACATGCGGCCGCCGAGCGGCACGACGCTGGTCGACATTTCCGACCCGCGCAATCCGCGCAAAATTACGACGATCGATGTCCCGCCCGGTTGGCACTCACACAAGGTGCGCGCCAAGGACGGACTGATGATCATCAACCACGAGCGCTTTGGCGACGCCGGCCCGGCTGATTTCGGCGGCGGACTGGCGCTCTACGACACCACCAAGCCGGCACAGCCGAAGCTCATCTCGAAATGGATAACCGGCGGCAAGGGCGTCCACCGCTACGATTTCGACGGCCGTTACGCCTACATATCGCCGACCGCCGACGGTTATGTCGGCAATATCGTGATGATCCTCGACCTGATCGATCCCGCGAAGCCGGTCGAGGTCGGACGCTGGTGGATACCGGGCCAGTGGACCGGGGGCGGCGAAGAGTATCCTTGGCACGACTATGTCACGCCGCGCTGTCACCATCCGCTGCGAATGGGCGACAGGCTCTATGTCAGCTACTGGCATCATGGCCTGTTCATCCTCGACATTTCGGACATCACCAAGCCGAAGCTGGTCTCGCACGTCAATTCGAGCCCGAGCTTTCCGCATCCCACGCACACCTGCCTGCCGATTCCACAGCCGCTCAAAGGCCGCAACATCATGGTGGTGGCGGACGAGGATGTCGCCAAGCTTCGGCCATCGCCGCCGGCCTTCACCTGGATTTACGATATCACCGACGAGACCAACCCGTTGCCGATCTCGACCTTCCAGGTGCCGGGCCTCGACACGGACGGTTCACCGCAGCCGCAGATGACCGGCTGCCATCAGCCTTCCGAGCGGTTCAATGGCACCGTCATTCCGTTTGCGTGGTTCGCGCAGGGGCTGCGCCTCGTCGACATCGCCGATCCGTTCGCGCCAAAGGAAGTCGGTCATTTCATGCCCGACGCGCCGGAGGGCGCGGAGCGTTCCTCGTCCAACGACGTGACCATCGACGACCGCGGCATCGTCTACCTGATCGACCGCATCCGTGGCGTCGACATCATCGAAACCAGCGTTCTCTAGGGGGATATGTTGAGCGACAGCACGCGAAAATCCGCCAGCCACTACGCCATCGGCAACAAGAACCCGAACCTGCCGTTTCATCCGGCGGTGCGTGCCGGCGATTTCATCTTCGTCTCGGGCCAGGTGCCGAAAGACGAGAACAACAACATGATCAGCGGCACGATCGAAGAAGAGACGCTGGCGACGCTGAAGACCATCGCGCGCGTCATCGCGCATGAAGGCGCGACGCTGTCGGATGTCGTGCGGATCACCACCTATCTCGAGGATACGCGCGATTTCGGCCGCTACAACAAGGCCTTCCTCGAAGGGATCGGCGACGCCGTTCTGGCGCGCACGACCGTCGAGGCAAAAGCGGTCATCAACACCAAGATCGAAATGGACGCCATCGTCTACAAGCCGCTGCCGGCGAGCAAGTAGGCCCTGGACACTAGCGAGGAGAAGACATGTACAAGCTGTTAGGCCGCCAGACATCAGGCAACGTCCAGAAGGTGCTCTTCATGCTCGAAGAGTTGGGAGCGTCCTACAAGCGCGAGGATTATGGCCGCCAGTTCGAGAACACGCAGACGGCGGAATACAAGGCGCTCAACCCGACCTCCAAGGTGCCGACGCTGGTCGACGGCGACACCGTGATCTGGGAGTCCAACACCATCCTGCGCTATCTCGCGGCATTCGGCGGCGAACAGTTGAATGGCGCCACGCCGGCGGAAAAGACCGAGGTCGAGCGCTGGATGGACTTCCTGCTGGCGGCAGTCAATCCGGGCTACCTGGCGGCCTTCAAGGGCGCCAAGCTCACGCCCGAGGAACAGACCGCCGAATACAAGGAACAAGTGAAGGACCTTGTCGCGCAGCTCAAGATCGTCGACGGCCACCTGGCCGGCAAGGACTTCCTGGCGCTCGGCAAGCTGACCCTTGCCGACATTGCCTGCGCGCCGATCCTGAAGCGCTGCGTCGACTTCAAGATCGACCGGCCGTCAATGCCCAATCTGGAGCGCTGGGTGGCCGCGATCGCCGCTCGGCCGGCCTTCAAGGCGGCAACCACTGCTGCTCCCGCAAAGGCCGCATGATGATCAAGCGCGCCGCTCTCATCGGACTGGGAACGATGGGTCCAGGCATCGCCGCGCGGCTTTCGCGCGGCGGGCTCGATGTGACGGCGTATGACGTTTCGCCAGGGGCAATCGAGCGCGCCCGCGGCATGCTCGATCTTGCCGGCGGCGTGCTCGACCGTCTCGACATCGAGGCGCCCGGGACTGGTGCCGGCAAAGTGCGTTTCGTCGAGACGATCGCCGAGGCCGTCGATGGCGCCGAACTGGTGATCGAGAACGTGCCCGAGAATATCGACATCAAGGCGCAGACCTATCGTGACATCGATCCGCTGATCGGCCCGTCCGTCATCGTCGCGTCCGACACGTCGGGCATCCCGATCACCAAGCTGCAGGCGCATATCTCGCATCCCGAGCGGATGGTCGGCATGCACTGGTCGAACCCGCCGCACATCATCCCGATGATCGAGGTGATCGGCGGCGAGAAGACCGCGCCTGAAACCGTGGCTGCTATCCGCGATCTCATCCGCTCGATCGGCCTGCTGCCGGTGGTGGTGAAGAAGGACGTTCCAGGCTTCGTCGAGAACCGCGTGCTCTATGCGCTGCTGCGCGAGGCGGTCGATCTTGTCGAGCGCGGCGTCATCGAGCCGGAAGACCTGGACACCTGCGTGTCGTGGGGCATCGGCTACAAGATCGCCGTCATCGGCCCGATGGCGCTGCTCGATATGGCGGGGCTGGATATCTACAAATCCGTCTCGTCCTTCCTGAACGCCGATCTCTCCAACCGCGACGATGTCGCGCCGATGGTGCTGGAGAAGGCGGCTGCGTCGAAATTCGGCATCAAGTCGGGCGAGGGCATGTTTGCCTACACGCCCGAGCAGACAAAGGCGCTGCAAGGTGAACGGGCGCGCAAGCTCGTCGCGGTGCGGCGCATCCTGGAAGGCCGGGAGTAGCCAATGTCACATGGTGCGCACAGGGCCAGCCGGTTTGAGGAGTTCCACCGGTCGGCTGTTTGTGTGAAGGGCGCCTTCGCCATCAAGATGGTGCGGGTGCGGCAGAAAACAGCGCGCGGGGCGACAAGCCATGCGCATTGAAACCATCCGAGCCGCCGGCGACAGGCCGGCCCATATCCGCCATGACGATCTAATCTCCGCCAAGGGCGTTTCGGTGGTCATGGCCCGTCAGCTGATCCTCAGGAACATCGATCTTTCGGTGCCAAAGGGATCATTCGTTTCCCTTATCGGTCCTTCCGGATGTGGCAAGAGCACCTTGCTCAAGGTGCTGGCCGGGCTGGTGCAGCCTACCCAGGGCAGCGTTTCGATCGCCGGGCTCGCGCCGGTCGAGGCGGCGCGCAAGCGGATGATCGGCCTCGTCTTCCAGGACGCCAACCTGCTCCCCTGGAAAAACGCCGTCGACAATGCCTCGATGCTGCTCGGCATCGCCGACAAGTCGCTCTCGCGCTCGGATCTGCGGGCGCGCGGGCAGGAGATGCTGGAACTGGTGGGGCTGGGCGACAGCGCCCACAAGCGGCCAAACGAGCTGTCGGGCGGCATGCGGCAGCGGGTCGCCATTGCACGGGCCCTGGCGCTCGATCCGGCGGTCCTGCTGATGGACGAACCGTTCGGCGCGCTCGATGCCATCACCCGCGATTCGATGGGCCAGTCGCTGCTGGAGATCTGGCAGCGGACCGGCAAGACGATCGTGCTCGTCACCCATTCCATCGACGAGGCCATCCATCTGTCGCGCCATGTTCACGTGCTGGGGATCAAGCCGGGACGGATCACCGAGAGCCTCGACATTGCGCTGCCTTACCCGCGCGACCTGTCGGTCACCGAAGATCCGGAGTTCGTCAGGCTGGTGGTCCAGTTGCGAACGATGCTGCGCTCCAGCCATCAACCGGGAGGCGCATCTTGAGCGACCAACCCATATTCGACCTTTCCGAGCCGCGCCTCGCCTCCAGCTGGAGTGCGGCGACCGGCAGCTGGCTGCCGGCTGTCATCCTCCTGCTGGTGACGATCGTGCTGTGGGAAGCCGCGGTGCGGATCTTTGCCATATCCGCCTTCATCATTCCCGCCCCGTCCGAGATCGCGAAGTCGCTGGTGGCGCAATGGGGCACGCTGATGCAGGCGACGCTGGTGACGGCGGGCGAGATACTGTTCGGCTTCCTGGTCTCGGTCGTGGTCGGCATTGCCATTGCGCTGGTCATCGTGCGCTTCGATTGGTTGGGACGCGCGCTGTATCCACTGGTGGTGCTGTTCCAGAACGTGCCGAAAGTCGCGCTCGCGCCGATCTTCATCCTCTGGTTCGGCTATGGGCTGGCGCCCAAAATCGGCCTGATCCTGGTCATCGCCTTCTTCCCGGTGACGCTGTCGATGCTGGCGGGCATGCAATCGGTCGACCGCTCGCTGCTGTCGCTGATGAATTCCGTCGGGGCCAGCCCGACGCAGATTCTGTTCAGGATCCGCGTTCCGCACTCGCTGCCGAACCTGATGGCCGGAACCAAGATCGCCGCCACGTTGAGCGTGATCGGCGCCATCGTCGGTGAGTTCGCCGGGGCGTCGGACGGTCTCGGCTACGTCATCCAGTTCGCGTCGACCCAGCTCGACACGGCGCTGGTCTTCGCAGCGCTGCTGCTCGTTTCCGTGCTTGGCATCGCCTTCTACTACGCCGCCGAAATCCTAGAACGCATCGTGGTGCCGTGGGCGCCGAAATTCAGCCAATCCTAGGCCCGCTCGATCAACCAATTCATAAAAGGGAACAAAAAATGCTGAGACGCTCACTTATCAAGGCCGCTACCTTCGCGGCGTTTGTTGCAGCACTCGGTTTTTCCAACGCGGCTCTGGCGGCGGACAAGGTCAACGTCCAGCTCGACTGGGTCGTGCGCGGCAATCACGCCATGTTCTTCGTCGGCAAGGAAAAGGGCTTCTTCGCCAAGAACGACATCGATGTGGCCGAGATCCGCAAGGGATCCGGCTCGCCGGACGCGATGCGGCTGGTGGGCAATGAGAACGCGGATTTCGGGTTCGGCGATCTTCCCACGCTTGCCGTCGCACGGTCGCAGAATGTCCCGGTCGTGGCGCTGGCAGCCGTCAATCAGCACTCGCCGCTGGGGATCATTTCGCTGGCCAAGACGCTGAAGCTCACCAAGCCGTCCGACCTCAAGGGACTGACCATCGGCATTCATCCGGCCGGTTCCACCTACATCTTCTTCAAAGGCTTCCTGGCCGCCAACGGCCTGACCGAAAAGGACATGACGCTGAACAGCGTCTCGCCTCCCTATGAAAGCTATTTGCTGCTTGGCCGGGTTCAGACGGTCGTCGGCTATATCGATGCGGAGGTTCCCGAACTGGAAGCGAAGGCCGGGGGTCCCGGCTCGCTCAGCATCATGATGGGGGCGGACTATGGGTGGAAAGCCTATGGCTCCGGCCTGTTCACCTCGCAGGCGATGATCAAGGACAAGCCGGACGTCGTGCGCCGCTTCGTCAAGGCATATAGGGAGGCCTTCGACTATGTCGTGGCTCATCCGGAAGAGGCCGCCGAGATCACGGCCAAGGCAGCGCCCGGCTATGCGGACAAGAAGGACGTACTGCTGGCGCAGATCAACGCCGACATCGCCTCGACGTTCACCAGCCCCGACACCAAGGAACACGGTCTCGGCTGGATGACGAAGACGCAGTGGGAGGAGACCTTGAAGACGCTGACGGACCAGGGCGTGCTCAAGGCGGCTCTGTCGGCGGACGACGTCTTCACCGACGCGTTCCTGGCGAAAGAATAAGAGGCTCGCGATGTTCGAACGGACGCGGCAATGAGCGCCTACCGGCAGACCAGGCTGTCCTGCGCCATGGCGCAGGACACATCACGCTCGCCTTTCGCCGCATCGGTGCGGTCGAGCGTGATCTGCACGCGGGTGGCATATGCTCGGCTCGCCAGACCGCACCACAGCCGCTCGACGGGCAGGTTCTCGCGCTTGCCGTTGAGGATCGTGAACGTGCCGGTCTTCGCATCGAACCAGAGCTCGACGCGGGTCTTCTTGCCCGGCTCGATCGTTGCGATCCCGGCCGAATACCAGTGGGCGAAGTCGGCGTTGCAGGAGAGGCCTTCGCTGCCCGCATTCGAAATCGTCAACGGAACCATGTCGAGCCCGTCAGTGCCGGTGCGGACGGCGACATGGTGCAACTCAACCGCGTTGGCGAAGGACGATAACGCCAGCATCACCGGAAGGGCATAACGGATCTTCACTTTGCCTGAGCTCCACAATGTAATTTTTCCTAGGCAGTCTATCTCGCTTTCGCGCAATAACAATAAGAATATTGATTGGTGAAACAACAGAGAGGGTAAAATGTTAAAGCTTCTTAAGAGCAGTGTAAGTGCAGTTATATTGACCAGTGTCTTGTTGAGCGGCGCGCTTGCCGGCGAGGTCAAGTCGATCGCCATCCTGACGCCCGAAGAAGGCACGGACTACGGCTGGAACCAGCAAGGCATCGATGCCGCCAAGGCGGCTGGCAAGGCCGCCGGCGTCGAAGTGGTCGTGGCCCAGGGCCTCGGCTATGGCGATGTTCGCCCGACCTTGCGGGAACTTGCCTCCGACGGCGCCAGCCTGCTGATCGCGCATGCCAGCGGCTACAACACCTCGGCGCCTGAAATCGCCAAGGAATTGAAAGTTCCGGTGGCAATCGTCGACACGCCAGCCGGCCTGGAGAAGGGCCTTGTCGCCGACTATACGCTGAGCGGCCACGAGGGCGCCTATCTCGCCGGCCGTCTCGCCGCCAAGGTGTCGCGTTCCAAGTCGGTCGGCATCGTGGTGTCGGGCGAACCGCCATCGTGGAATTCGCAGTCGGCGGCGTTCGCGCAAGGCGTGAAGGCGGAGAACCCGGACGTCAAGATCACCTACGCGGTGATCGGCCCGGCCGCCTACAGCGATGCGGCCGGCGGCAAGCGCGTCACCGAAAGCGTGATCGCGTCGGGCGCCGACATCATCTTCGGCCAAGGCAACGGTTCGAGCTTCGGCATGCTGCAGGCGGTCGAGACGACCAAGGCAGCCGATGGCGGCAAGGTCTATTTCATCGACGTCATCGGCGACAAGTCACCGATCGACAAGGGCTTCCTGCTGTCGTCGGTGGTGTGGAACATCGAGCCGGTCTATGCGGCGATGATTGCCGACCTGAAGGCCGACACGTTCGGCACCAAACACTATACGATCGGCCTCAAGGACGACTCGGTCAAGTTGCTGAAGACCGCTGCGATCCCGGACAATGTCTGGACGGAAATCCAGGCGCTGCGCGAGGACGTCATTTCCGGCAAGATCAAGGTCGAGCCGGTCTATGACGCGGCCGCCGTAAGGGCACTGATGACCAGCGTCGCCCAGTAAGGCGATCATGGTCGGCTGCCGGAGGGGTGATCCGTTCACCCCTCCGGACGATTCCTGTTTTTTGGTGCTGGGCTTCATGAGCGGTTTTTCTTCATCGTCCGTTGCCGGGCGCGACATTGTCGCGCTTGAAGGCGTGACCAAACGGTTCCCCGGCATCGTTGCCAATGACAGCGTCGACCTGTCGATCCGCCCGGGCGAAGTGCATGTGCTGCTGGGCGAGAACGGCGCTGGAAAATCGACATTGATCGGCATGTTGTCCGGCCTGCAGCAGCCTGACGAAGGACGCATACTGGTCGACGGCAAACCGACGCCGATCACCTCGCCACGCCATGCGCTGGCACTCGGCATAGGCACCGTATTCCAGCACATGATGCTGGTGCCGACGCTGACGGTGGCGGAGAACCTCCTGCTTGGCGGGCCGTGGTGGCAGCGCCCCAGGACCGAGGAACTGGCGGCGCGCGTCGCCGAGATCACCGGCACGCTCGGCATCACCGTCAAGCTTCAAGCCAAGGTATCGGAGTTGTCGCTCGGCGAGCAGCAGCAGGTCGAGATCCTGCGCGCGATGCTGCGCAACAGCCGGCTGCTCATCCTTGACGAGTCCACCTCCATGCTGACGCCGAAAGGTATCGACGAACTGGGCGCGCTGATGCGCCGCCTTGTCGAGCAGGGCCTTGCGATCGTCTTCATCACCCACAAGCTCAAGGAGGCGGCTGCCTTCGGCGACCGCATCTCGGTGCTGAAGCTTGGCCGCAAGGTCGGCGAGATTCCACCCGAGCGGTTTCGCACGCTGGGCGAACAGGAGATCGTCTCGGAGATCGTGGAATTGATGTTCGGCAAGCAGAAGGATGACCCGGAAGCCGTCGAGCGTCCGGTCCGCACTGCCCGCGCCGGCGCTGACCCGCTGCTTCAGGTGACGGACCTGGCGGTAGCGGCGACGGACAATGCGCCGGGCCTGTCGTCGATCTCCTTCGACATCCGCCCGGGCGAGATCCTCGGCATAGCCGGCATCGACGGCAACGGCCAGAAGCAGCTGGCGGAAGCGCTGGCCGGCCAGCGTACAGCCACAAGCGGCTCGGTGCGGCTGGACGGCGCCGCCATCGAGACGCTGAGCGTCGGCGAGCGCCGCCGGCGCGGCCTTCGCTACCTGACCGACGACCGACTGGGCGAGGGCACTGTCGGCACCTTCCCGGTCTCGATCAATTTCTTCCTCAAGCAGGTCGGCGCGGCCCCGTTCTGGCGCAACGGCGTCGAGCAGCGCGCGGAGATCGACAAGCGCGCCGCGCAGCTCGTGCGCGAATACGACGTGCGCACGCCGAGCCTGAAGACGCCCGTCGCGCGGCTGTCCGGCGGCAACATCCAGAAGGTGCTTCTGGCAAGGGAACTGGCTGAAGGCGCCAAGGTGGTGATCTTCAACAAGCCGACCTATGGGCTCGATCTCGCCAACACATTGGCGTCGCGCCAGCGCATTCGCGATACGGCGGCGCGTGGCCTTGCCGTGCTGCTGATCTCCACCGACCTCGAGGAATTGCTTGGCATGTGCGACCGCATCGCCGTCATCGCCGACGGCGCTTTGGTCGGCACCGTCGAGAACGTAGACGACGCCCGCACAAAGGTCGGTCGCCTGATGATCGGACTTGCCGCATGAGCATCGACACCGCACCCACGGTCAGCGCCACCGCACTCGATGCCACGAGCGGGGCAGCGACGCGCCGCGACATCCTGCATCGGCTGCTGATGACGCTCGGCCCGATCCTTATCGCGCTGGTCATAGCCGGCTGTATCCTGCTTGCCGTCGGCGTCGACCCGCTGGCCTATTATGGCTTCGTGCTGGAGAAGGGACTGTTCTCGCCGCTCGGCATCCAGCAGACACTGACGCGCATGGCGCCGCTGCTGTTTCTCGCCGCCGGCCTCATCGTCGCCTTTCGCGCCGGCATGTGGAATCTGGGCGGCGACGGCCAGTTCCTGCTTGGCGCGGTGACGGCGGCTGCCAGCGCTCCCGTGTTCGTGCAGATCATGCCAGCCTGGCTGGCGCTGGTCTGCTCGTTCCTCATCGCCATGGTGGTGGCGATGATCTGGTCGCTGGTGCCGGCGCTGCTGCGTGCCTATCAGGGCGTCAACGAGATCATCACCACCCTGATGATGACGTTCCTCGGCACCTCGCTCGCCAATGTGCTGGTCAAGCTGGCGTTTCGCGACCCAAGCACGACCGTGCCGCAGACCCGTACGCTGCCGGTGGAGGACCGGCTGCCGCGCCTGTTCGAAACGACCATCACCAGTGGCCTGCTGCTTGGGCTGGCGGCGATCGTCATCGTGCATCTGGTAATGACGCGCACGGCGTTCGGGCTGAAGCTGAGGATCGTCGGCGCCAATCCACGAGCGGCGGTTCACTCGGGGCTCGGCGTTCCCGGCCTGACCGTCGCCGTCTTCGCCATTTCGGCCGGGCTGGCCGGGCTTGCCGGCGCCGTCGACATCATCGGCGTCCAGGGCAATGTCCGCGCAGACTGGAATCCCGCCTACGGGCTTGCCGTAATACCCGCCGTGTTTCTCGCCCGTATGAACGGCTTTGCGGCCATCGGCTTCGTATTCCTGCTTTCGGTGCTTTCGATCGGCGGCGAGAGCGCGGCGCGCCGGCTCGGTGTGCCCAATCATTTCACGCTGGTGCTGGTTTCCATCGTGCTGATCGTGCTCGCGCTCGCCGAATATTTCGATCACCGATACAACCAGTCGCGGAGGGCCTAGGGCATGACCGGGCTCTTCAGCGAGGTCTTTCTCAGCGCGCTGCTGTTCGGCGCCGTCACCGCAGCGATCCCGCTGCTGCTTGCCGGGCTCGGCGAGCAGATCTCCGAGAAGGCTGGCGTGCTCAATATCGGCATCGAAGGCATGATGCTGGCCGGCGCCTATCTCGGCTTTGTCGGCGCTTTCTATTCCGGGTCGCTGTGGCTGGGCTTTCTCACCGGCGCCGCCGGGGGTGCTGCGGTGGCGCTTGTCATGGCGCTGCTTTGCGTGCGCATCGGGCTCAATCAGATCGTCATCGGCATCGCGCTGACCTTGGGGCTGGAAGGCCTGACGGCGCTGCTCCACCATTTCCAGTTCTCGCGCAGCTATCCGCGCCTGCCCGCGGCGGATGCGACTGTCATTCCGCTGCTTTCGGACATCCCGGTCATCGGGCCTGCATTCTTCAAGCATCATCTGATCGTCTATCTGGCGGTCGCACTGGTTTTCGGCATGGGCTACATCTACCGGCGCACGCAGCTGGGCCTCAATTTGCAGGCGGCAGGCGACAAGCCGGCCGCGCTCGATGTCGCCGGCATCGATGTCGTGCGGACCCGCACCATCGCCGTGCTGACGACCGGAGCGCTGGCCGGGCTCGGGGGCGCGTATCTCGCCAATGTCGGGGCCGGCCTGTTCATTCCGTTCATCACCAATGGCGCGGGCTTTCTCGGCATCGTGCTGGCCATGCTGGCGCGCGGTCGCCCGATCTGGGTGCTGTTCGGCGCGTTGCTGTTCGGTGTCTGCCTTTCGCTGACGACGGCCATGCAAGTGGCCGGCATCAACATACCGACCGACATCATCCAGATGCTGCCGTTCCTGGCGGTGATGATCATGCTGGTGCTGTTCGGCCGGCGCGCCAGCCTGCCGGCGGCGCTCGGCATTCCATATGAGCGCGGCGCGCGCTGAGGACAATTCATGCGCGGACGGGACCCGCGCCAATAAAGGAGGCAAGAATGTCGGATACCAAGGTCTACCTGCTCGACGGCGGCTCGCTCGTTCTCGACGGCTATCATGTGTTCTGGAACCGCGGCCCTGGCGGCGAAGTGCGCTTCCCGGTCTATTCGATCCTGATCGAACATGCCGAGGGCCGGTTCCTCATCGACACCGGCTACGACTACGATCACGTGATGAAGGTGCTGCCGTTCGAAAAGCCGATCCAGGAAAAGCACCAGACCATTCCCGGTGCGCTGGCGCTGCTCGGCCTCGAGCCGAAGGACATCGACGTCGTCGTCAATTCGCATTTCCACTTCGATCATTGCGGCGGCAACAAGTATTTTCCGCACGCCAAGAAGATCTGCCACCGGACCGAGGTGCCGCAGGCGTGCAATCCCGAACCTTTCGAGCATCTCGGCTATTCCGATCTGAGTTTTTCGGCGGAGGCTGCCGAAGCGCGTGGCGCGACCGGGCAATTGCTTGCGGGAACGACACGGGCGAATTCGACCTTTGAAGGCATCGATGGTGACGTCGAGCTTGCCAGGGGCGTCCGGCTGATCTCGACGCCCGGCCATTCGATCGGCCATTACAGCCTGCTGGTCGAGTTCCCCAAGCGCAAGCCGATCATGTTCACGATCGATGCGGCCTATACGCAGAAGAGCCTCGAGACGCTGTGCCAGGCGGCCTTCCACATCGATCCGGTGGCGGGCGTCAATTCGATGCGCAAGGTGAAGAAACTCGCCGAAGACCATGACGCCGAGCTGATGTACTCGCACGACATGGACAACTTCAAGACCTACAAGACCGGCACGCAATTCTACGGCTGACCGCCGCCAATCCGGAGACAAGACGATGCGCTATCTCGAACACGCCGATCCGGTCATCACCCTGACCGCGGGACCGGTGAACGCCTATGCCGAAGTGCTGCGCGGTCTCGGCCGCACGGTGCTCTACGACTACGACCCGGCGTTCCAGCTTTTCTATGAGGGTGTGGTCGACAAGGCGCAAAAGGCGATGCGGCTGTCGAACAAGCCGGTCATCCTGCATGGCGAGCCGGTGCTTGGCCTGGAGGCCGCCGCGGCCTCGCTGATCACGCCGGACGATGTCGTGCTCAACCTTGCCTCCGGCGTTTACGGCAAGGGGTTCGGCTATTGGGCGAAGCGCTATTCGCCACATCTGCTCGAGATCGAGGTGCCCTACAACGAGGCGATCGATCCGCAGGCGGTCGAGACAATGCTGAAGAAGCATCCGGAAATCACCATCGTGTCGGTCTGCCACCATGACACGCCGTCCGGCACCATCAATCCGATCGACGCCATCGGTGCGCTGGTTTCAGCGCATGGCGGCTATCTCATCGTCGATGCCGTCTCGTCCTTTGGCGGCATGAAGACGCATCCGCAGGATTGCAAGGCCGATATCTATGTCACCGGCCCGAACAAATGCCTGGGGGCGCCTCCCGGATTGACGATGATGGGCGTCAGCGAGCGGGCCTGGGCCAAGATGAAGGGCAACGAGGCAGCCCCCCGCGCGTCGATGCTGAGCATCGTCGACTGGGAGCATGCGTGGTCGCGGGAAAAGCCGTTTCCGTTCACGCCGTCGGTCTCGGAGATCAACGGGCTCGATGTCGCGCTCGACCTCTACCTCGATGAGGGACCGGAGGCGGTGTGGGCGCGCCACGCGCTCACCGCCAAGGCCATGCGCGCCGGCGTCACCGCGATGGGCCTGTCGATCTGGGCCGCCAGCGACAGCATCGCGTCGCCGACCACGACCGCTGTCCGCACGCCCGAAGGTGTCGACGAGAAGGCGCTTCGCCAGGCTGCCCGTGCCCGCTACGGGGTGGTGTTTTCGTCTGGCCGCGGCGAGACCTTGGGCAAGCTGACGCGCATCGGCCATATGGGTCCGACCGCCCAGCCGATCTATGCGATCGCGGCGCTGACGGCACTTGGCGGCGCCATGAACGCGGCCGGCCAGAAACTGGCGATCGGCAGGGGTATCGACGCGGCGCTGGCCGTGATCGACGCCGACGCCTGAACAGATATCACCACGGATTGAGGGAGCATTTTCATGACTGAACGGCTTGCGGGGAAGACGGCCCTGGTTACGGGCGCTGCGCAGGGTATCGGCAAGGCGATCGCCGCGCGGCTCGCCGCCGACGGGGCAATCGTCATCGTCAGCGACATCAATGCCGAAGGCGCCAACGCGGCGGCCGCGGCAATAGGCGGAAGGGCGAGGGCGATTGCCGCCGACATTTCCGATCCGGCCTCCGTCAAGGCACTCTTCGCCGAAATCCAGACCCTGACCGGGGGCATCGACATCCTGGTCAACAATGCCAGCATCGTGCCGTTCGTCGCCTGGGACGATGTCGACCTCGACCATTGGCGCAAGATTATCGACGTCAATTTGACAGGCACCTTCATCGTCAGCCGCGCCGGCACGGACCAGATGCGTGCGGCAGGCAAAGCTGGGCGGGTGATCAGCATCGCATCCAACACCTTCTTTGCCGGCACGCCGAACATGGCGGCCTATGTCGCGGCCAAGGGTGGCGTCATCGGCTTCACCAGGGCGCTCGCCACCGAACTCGGCAAATACAACATCACCGCTAATGCGGTGACGCCCGGCCTGATCGAGAGCGACGGCGTCAAGGCGAGCCCGCACAATGAGGCGTTCGGCTTCGTCGAGATGCTTCAGGCGATGAAAGGCAAGGGGCAGCCGGAACATATCGCCGATGTGGTCTCGTTCCTGGCCTCCGACGATGCGCGCTGGATCACCGGCCAGACGCTCAATGTCGACGCCGGGATGGTGCGCCACTAAAGCATTCCGCACCCCAAACCCCTGTACGCTTTCGGGCGATCTGCACCCAGGTCGCGACGGGCGGACAGGCGCGGCCAAAAATGTATCCGCAAGGCCGCAGTCGGCCAATCAAGGAAAAATCACAGTGGACTTCGGATTCGACACGTCGGTTTTCGACGGGCTGACGATTGCAATGCTGGTCGCCGGTCTGGCCATGACCGGAATGGCCTCCGGCGTGCTCGCCGGTCTGCTGGGGGTCGGCGGCGGCATCGTCATCGTCCCGGTGCTGTTCTGGGTGCTTAGCCTGTTCCACTTTTCGCCTGCTGTGATCAGCCATCTGGCTGTCGCGACGTCGCTTGCGGTCATCATCCCCACCTCGATCTCGTCAATGCGGTCGCACAACAGGCGCGGCAATGTCGATCGGCCTCTGCTCACTCTGTGGGGACCGGCCGTTTTCGTGAGTGCCCTGATCGGTGGCATCACGTCGAAGTTCATCCCGGGCGCCGGCTTGCGGCTGGTTTTCGGCGTCGTCGGCCTGCTGGTGGCCCTCAACATGGCGTTGCCGAAGCACCTCGTGATCTCCGATCACCTGCCGCAAAGCGGCTGGATCAACCGCGCGATCGCCTCTGTCATCGGCTTTGTCTCTTCGCTCATGGGAATCGGTGGCGGCACGCTCTCGGTGCCGACGCTTTCCAGCTTTTCCTTTCCTGTGCACCGGGCCGTCGGCACATCGTCGGCGCTTGGCCTGCTTATTGCGCTTCCGGCAGTGGCTGGCTTCATCTGGTCGGGTCTCGCAATCGCAGGCAGGCCTCCGCTCAGCCTGGGTTACGTCAGCCTGCCGGCGGTTGCCATCATAGCGCCCGTGAGCTTCCTCTTCGCACCCTTGGGCGCAAGGCTCGCCCACGCGCTCAACCCGCGCTACCTGAAACTTGCCTTTGCATTCTTCCTGGCGATCACGGCCGGGCGAATGCTGCTGTCTTGAATTTCGCTGGGCGGCGTACGGCTATTTTTCCCGCATGGCCCGGCGGAAGTTCTGCGTGATCGGCTCGGCGAGATAAGAGAGAACGGTGCGAGCCCCCGTCCGGATCATCGTCTCGTTCGACATGCCGGGCAGCAGCTTGCGGCCCTCCAGCTTGCCGAGTTCGCTTTTGTCGATCACAACCGTCGCGGCGAAATACGGTGCGCCGCTGCGCTCCTCAACCATGCGGTCGGCCGACACGATCTCCACGACACCCTCGAGCGGCGGCAGGTTGTAGCGGGCGAAGGCCGGGAAGCTGACGCGCGCGGGCTGTCCGGGTGCGATCGTCTCGACATCCTCCGGTTTGACCATGGCTTCGACCACGAGTTGTTGTCCGAGCGGTACGATCGTCATCAATGTATCGCCGGGTTTCACGACACCGCCCGCGGTGTGGACCTTCAGATCCATGACGATGCCGTCAACCGGTGCGACGACATCGGTACGGGTAAGCACGTCCCTGGCGGCACGCTCCTCCTGTCTCAGGTCGAACAGTTCCGCCTCGACCTTGCTCAACTCATCGACGGACTCGTTGAGCCGCACGGTGTCGAGGTTCAGGATCTGCATGTCGATCTCGGCCATGGCGCTTCTGGCGCGGGCGATTGCGGCGATGTTGGTGGCGCGCTCGCCCTCGATCTCCTGCTGCTGTCGTCTGAGCAACAGGTTCCGCTCGCGGGTAGTCAGCCCCTTCTTGAGGAGACTCTCGAGGTCTTTGGTCTCACCCTCGATTGCCTCGATCTGTTTGTCCTTGGTGACGATAAGCTCTTCCAGTCCCTTTATCTCCTCCTCGGTCTGGTGGCGGCGCTGGCTGAGGATTTCCCGCTCGTCCGCCAGATTGTGGTGCTTCGCAGCGAGCACGTCACGCTGTGCGGCCACCGCGTCCCTTGCGGCGGTGGCGGGGTTGGCGAGCAACGCCGGATCGAACTCGATCTCGGCCCTGCCGTCACGCTCGGCCCTGAGACGCGCGGCCAGCGCCTCACGCGTTGCTATCCGGTTCTGGATCAGGTCGAGCTGCGCCTTTGCCTGCGTGTCGTCGAGCCGGACGAGGATCTTGCCGGCCTTGACGACATCACCGTTGGCTGCGTTCAACTCCGCGATGATGCCGCCCTCGAGGTGCTGGATCAGCTTGCGGTCGCCGGCGACCTTGATAACGCCCGGCGCCACAGCGGCGCTGTCCAACGGTGCCAGGGCCGCCCAACCTCCCGCGACGCCGAAGAACAGGAACATGATCGCGAACCCGGTGCAGGTCACGCCTGTGAGACGCAGCGGCATCGGTTGCAGCAGGGAGGGCGGCGGAAGGGGCAACGGCACGACGTTCAATTCCGGGGGGCGGCTCATGCTTCCTTGACCTCTTTGGTTTCCTTGACCACTTCGAGGGCAGGCAACTGGGTAGCCTTGGGCAGATGGGCCACCTTGCTGACGCGGCTGGCGAGTTCGTTGAAGACATGGTCGCGCGGCCCGAAGAGATCTTGCTGACCCCTGTTGAGGACCAGTATCTTGTCTACCTTCTCCAAGATGTTGGCGCGGTGCGCGATCAGGATAACGGTTGTGTTCGTCGCCTTGGCCACGCCGAGAGCGGCAATCAATGCCTCCTCGCCCTCCCTGTCGAGGTTGGAATTGGGTTCGTCGAGGATAAGCAGCGTGGGGTCGCCGTAAAGTGCCCGCGCCAGCCCGATGCGTTGGCGCTGCCCGCCCGACAGTATCGCACCCGCCTCGCCGATCTCGGTGCCGTAGGCCTTCGGCAGCCCCTTGATGAGTTCGTGGACGCCGGCCAACTGCGCTGCCTTGATCACGTGCTGGAAGACCGCCGGATTGACCGTCGCAAAGCGGGCGATGTTGTCGGATACGGTGCCGGCGAAGAGTTCGATGTCCTGCGGCAAATAGCCGACATAACGGCCACGGTCTTCCGCCGCCCATTGGGCAACATCCGTTCCGTCCAGCAAGGCACGCCCCCCCGACGGGCGCCAGGCACCGGCAAGTATGCGCGCCAGGCTCGTCTTGCCGGCCCCGCTCGGACCGATCAGGGCCATCGCTTCACCCGGCTCGAGACGGAAGCTGATGCCTTTCAGGATGTGCTCGCCACCCTGTCGGGCAAGCACAAGGTTGTCGGCCTCAAACCTGCCTTTCGGACGGGGCAGTGGCAGGACCGGTGTGGCTTCCCGGTGCTGTCCGGCGACCGCGGTGAGGCGTTTGTAAGCGGCACGCGCTCCCACCGTCGCCTTCCATGTGCCGATCGCTTGCTCGACCGGCGACAAGGCGCGACCCATCAGGATCGAGGCGGAGATCATGATGCCTGGCGAGGCCTCGTTGCGAAGAACCAGATAGGCGCCGAGGCCGAGTATGGCCATTTGCAGGGCCAGCCGGTGGCAACGCGCGATGGCCGCGATGACGCCGCCACGGTTGGCGGCAAGAACCTGTCCCTTGTTGGCCTCGTCCTGTTGGGCCTTCCAGCCTTCCAGCAATGGCTTCAACATGCCCATCGCCTGGACGACCTCGGCGTTGCGGATCGCCGCCTCGGCTTGCACATAGGCCCGCGACTGTGCGCTTGCGGCCTCGGTCAGCGGCTTGCGTGTGAGGTATTCGTTGAGCAGCGCCAAAGCAAACAGCACGATCCCGCCGCAAAGCGCCAACCAGCCCAGCCATGGGTGCATGAAGAATATGGCAACGAAGAACAACGGTGCCCAAGGCGCGTCGAGGATCGGGAAGATGCTGGGGCTGGTGAAGAAGTTGCGCACTTGATCCAGGTCGCGCAGCGGACGGGCGTTGGCTTGGCCTGGCGCCGAGGCGGCATATTCCACCGATGCGGTCAGGAGAACCGGTGCCAATCGCGCGTTCATCCACGATCCGACGGTAGCCAGCAGGCGCCCGCGCACCACCTCAAGCCCCGCCATTGCCGCGAGCGCCCCTGCCGCCATCAGCGACAGCATCACCAGCGTCTCCAGGCTGTGGCTGGACAACACGCGGTGGTAGACTTGGAGCATGTAGAGCGCTCCGGTCAGCATCAGCACGTTGATGCCGCCGCTGAACCAGACAAGCGGCCGGATGGCACGTCTGGCCTCTTTCATCACCACCTGCAGGGCAGGGGGCTGTTGTTTGGTTTTCATCGTTATTTCTCTGGTGTGCGGGATGACATCTCGTGCGGGAAGGTTGGGGGCAGCATTGGCTGCCCCCGCTGGTCAAGTGTCAGACGACGTCGACAAGTATGTGCTGGGGGACGGTCACATCCCCATCAGCGTCCGCCACCTGGAAGGCGAAGTCGAGATGTGCATCCGGCGTCGTGGTCTGGGTCGAGGTGAAGCCGATGTCCGTGATCTTCAGCACGTCATTGTCGGTCACGTCGAAGGCGTGGGTTCCCGTGCTGGCACCAGTCGTACCAGTACCGGTTGCTTTGTTCAGGTCGATTGCAGTACCGGTGAGCCCGTTGCCGGACTGCATGATCTGGGCGCCTTGGAGCACCCAGTTCTCACCGGTTGCGTTGTAGTCGTTCTTCTCGATGATGACGAGACCGTCGTTGTTATCGAGCGGGAAGTCCGCCGCGTATGCGGTGGGGACCTGCCCCGCCTTGAAGATGTTCGTGTTCGACACGTACATCGCCTTCGTGGTGAACGTGTCGGCGGCGGTGCCGCTGCCGCCGGCAATCCCGTCGGAACCGTAGTTGACGAGATTGAGGATCAGCATAAGATCTTCGCTGTTCCCGATACCGTCGAACTTGATGGCCATGTCGGTGGCAGACTGGTTCGGGACGTTGTTGACTCCGTCGTCGGTGACGATGCCGGGGCTGTGGTCGAAGAACCGCAGTGTAAGCAACTCACCCTTCTGGATCGTGTCACCGGCAACTCCGTTCGTGGCTTGGGTTGCAGAAATCCAATCCTCGAAGTTGCTACTGATCTGCTGGCCAGCGTCGAAAGCCGTGTCAAGATTGTTAGGCAATCCAGCCGGCGCGCCATCGCCTGTCGCATTGAAACCTAACGGGCTACCGTTGGGGTTCGAGTTGCCGGTGAACTGCACGAAGAAGTCCCGGTCGGTCGTTTCGGGTGTGCTGTCCGCCTCGAAGAGCTTCTCCACCACGATGTTCGGGTGACCGGTGTTGCTCAAGGGCTCCTTGAATAGAAGCTCACTGGTGTGCAGAATGTCCTTGGTGAAGCCCTCCACCGTGTCGCTCAAGGTGATGGTATAAGTGCCGGCATCCTTGTGGAAGACGAGAGTACCACCCACCGAGCCCGGCTGAATGCCAGCCGTGTTCGGGTCGCTGTCGTAGCTAGCGGTCCAGTTGAACGTCGCCGAGGTAGCGCTTTCCGACTGCAGCGTCGCGACCGAGCTAAGGAACGGGGTCGTGCCGGGTGCCGGCACAAGGCCGGTGAGATTGCCGTCAAGGGTGATCTGGATGCCGGCAAGGGCACCGTTGACATCGACGAAATCGCTAGCACCCGCCAAATATTCTGCGGCCGTATGCTTGTCCACCATGTCGTACCCGAAGGCTCCGATAGCCGACGCGTTGAGCGTGTTGGCCAGAGTCTCGTGGGTCCCGGTACCGTTGCCGGCGTTCTGGTCACCGTCGAACGGCACCGTGATCGTCGGATCGGTGTCGTCGAAGGTCAGAGACAACGGCCCCGAGCTGGAGCTTTGCTGCGATACGACGTCGTTGTCGCCGTCCGTCGCCGTCACCGTTGCCACCACGTTGATCAGACCGTTGAGGTCGAGCGTGTTGTCCTCGCCGACGCCTTGCGTGTTCGAGTGCTCAAGGGCAACCAACGACGTCAGCGTCACCGTCGTGCCAGACAGTGTCACCGTGAACGCCGTCGCGTCGAGCACGCTGTCGCCGTCGCTGTCGTACTGGCCCGAGACCTGGGTGGCCGAGTCGACCACCAGCGTGATCGCATGGTTGCCCTCCGTCGTCAGCAGCCCGGTCGCCGCCCCGCCGGCCAGGGCAAGTGCGTAGGTCACATTCGTGGTGACGCCGTCCACCGCGCTCGCGGTGAAGGCCGGCGGCGTGATCGTCGCCTGCCCGCCAACCCCGCTCGCCTCGATCACCCCGGCTGCGCCAACCACCGTCGCGGCCGTGATCGAAAGTGTCGGATCGGTGTCGTCGAAGGTCAGCGACAGCCCCGAACTGGTGCTTTGCTGCGACACGACGTCGTTGTCGCCGTCCGTCGCCGTCACCGTTGCCACCACGTTGATCAGACCGTTGAGGTCGAGGGTGTTGTCCTCGCCGACGCCTTGCGGCGCGTTCGAGTGCTCAAGGGCAACCAACGACGTCAGCGTCACCGTCGTGCCAGACAGTGTCACCGTGAACGCCGTCGCGTCGAGCACGCTGTCGCCGTCGCTGTCGTACTGGCCCGAGACCTGGGTGGCCGAGTCGACCACCAGCGTGATCGCATGGTTGCCCTCCGTCGTCAGCAGCCCGGTCGCCGCCCCGCCGGCCAGGGCAAGTGCGTAGGTCACATTCGTGGTGACGCCGTCGACCGCGCTCGCGGTGAAGGTCGGTGGCGTGATCGTCGCCTGGCTGTGCCCGCCAGCCCCGCTCGCCTCGATCACCTCGGCTGCGCCAACCACCGTCGCGGCCGTGATCGAAAGTGTCGGATCGGTGTCGTCGAAGGTCAGCGACAGCCCCGAGCTGGAGCTTTGCTGCGATACGACGTCGTTGTCGCCGTCCGTCGCCGTCACCGTTGCCACCACGTTGATCAGACCGTTGAGGTCGAGCGTGTTGTCCTCGCCGACGCCTTGCGTGTTCGAGTGCTCAAGGGCAACCAACGACGTCAGCGTCACCGTCGTGCCAGACAGTGTCACCGTGAACGCCGTCGCGTCGAGCACGCTGTCGCCGTCGCTGTCGTACTGGCCCGAGACCTGGGTGGCCGAGTCGACCACCAGCGTGATCGCATGGTTGCCCTCCGTCGTCAGCAGCCCGGTCGCCGCCCCGCCGGCCAGGGCAAGTGCGTAGGTCACATTCGTGGTGACGCCGTCGACCGCGCTCGCGGTGAAGGTCGGTGGCGTGATCGTCGCCTGGCTGTGCCCGCCAGCCCCGCTCGCCTCGATCACCTCGGCTGCGCCAACCACCGTCGCGGCCGTGATCGAAAGTGTCGGATCGGTGTCGTCGAAGGTCAGCGACAGCCCCGAGCTGGAGCTTTGCTGCGATACGACGTCGTTGTCGCCGTCCGTCGCCGTCACCGTTGCCACCACGTTGATCAGACCGTTGAGGTCGAGCGTGTTGTCCTCGCCGACGCCTTGCGTGTTCGAGTGCTCAAGGGCAACCAACGACGTCAGCGTCACCGTCGTGCCAGACAGTGTCACCGTGAACGCCGTCGCGTCGAGCACGCTGTCGCCGTCGCTGTCGTACTGGCCCGAGACCTGGGTGGCCGAGTCGACCACCAGCGTGATCGCATGGTTGCCCTCCGTCGTCAGCAGCCCGGTCGCCGCCCCGCCGGCCAGGGCAAGTGCGTAGGTCACATTCGTGGTGACGCCGTCGACCGCGCTCGCGGTGAAGGTCGGTGGCGTGATCGTCGCCTGGCTGTGCCCGCCAGCCCCGCTCGCCTCGACCACTTCGGCGGCACCAACCACCGGCGCGGCCGTGATCGAAAGTGTCGGATCGGTGTCGTCGAAGGTCAGCGACAGCCCCGAGCTGGAGCTTTGCTGCGATACGACGTCGTTGTCGCCGTCCGTCGCCGTCACCGTTGCCACCACGTTGATCAGACCGTTGAGGTCGAGCGTGTTGTCCTCGCCGACGCCTTGCGTGTTCGAGTGCTCAAGGGCAACCAACGACGTCAGCGTCACCGTCGTGCCAGACAGTGTCACCGTGAACGCCGTCGCGTCGAGCACGCTGTCGCCGTCGCTGTCGTACTGGCCCGAGACCTGGGTGGCCGAGTCGACCACCAGCGTGATCGCATGGTTGCCCTCCGTCGTCAGCAGCCCGGTCGCCGCCCCGCCGGCCAGGGCAAGTGCGTAGGTCACATTCGTGGTGACGCCGTCCACCGCGCTCGCGGTGAAGGTCGGTGGCGTGATCGTCGCCTGGCTGTGCCCGCCAGCCCCGCTCGCCTCGACCACTTCGGCGGCACCAACCACCGGCGCGGCCGTGATCGAAAGCGTCGGCCCGTCGTCGTCGAAGTTGATGAACGAGCCGACCTGTTCGGTGTAGGCGTTGGTGGTCGTTGTCGAGAAATGGAACTCGGTGATGTCGCACCCTTCGTTTGAATCGACACCCGTAACCAGCAACCGATCCATTTGGCTGCTAGTGGTGACGTTGACAGTGGTGATGTTATCGAGTCCGGTGATTGTGACGATGTTGGTCCCGAGCCCACTGATGGTGACATCAACGTTCCCCGCGACGTCATAGGTACCATTGGCGGTGATGGGGGATGCAACCCCCGACTGGCCGATCAGCGTGAGGCTGGTGATGGGCGCGGCGGTGGTCGGGCTGCCGTCATAGAAGTTCAAGCCTTGCTCGTTGCCCTGAACGTCGAGGGCGGTGATCTTGATGTCCACCCGCAAATTCGGATTGGAAGGCGTGATCTGGTTGATCGTGAACCCGGCATGCGTGATATTATCGATATGGCTGCCGTACTGGATTTGCGAGGCAGAACCTGCGGGCAGGTTGGCACCGGAGACGAAATCGACCTGCAGCGTTTCGGTCGGATTGATGCTCTGGTTGTTGACGCCGAAGCCTTGGGTACTCACGTTGGCGGTGGCATTGTTCGCCCCCAGGAACCCTGTCACCAGAAGCTGACTGGCGGCGCCGCCGGACGAATTGATCGCGTAGAAGTCATGATTGCCGGGTGCGGCGTTCTGGCCAGAGAAATTGGCCACGGTGGTCCCCGAGACCGAGGCGAACACATGATCTGTCAGATCGATGCGGTCGTCCGGGTCGGTCGCGACCGGATGAAGCAACGGCACATACTGGACCGTGTACAAGTCCGCATGGGTGGCGTCGGTGGTTATCAGCGCAAACGAGTAGGCGAGCGGCCCGGTCGCAGCGGGTGCGACGAGCGGGTTAGAGGTACCAATGACGCCGATCACGACGTTTGCATGAGTTGCGTCTTTGAACAGCCAGACATAATTGCCATCGACCGTCCGGATGCCGCTGTTCACGCCGACGGTGGTGGAAAACGGGGTTCCGGAGGCGTTCTGCGTGAGAACGACCGAGGTGATGGTTTCCCCTGCGCTCGCCGAGGCCACCACGAAGTTGGACTTGAAGGCGACCTCCGGCGAGGTCAGCCCGCCCGGGCCGTCGAGGCCAAGGAGATAACTCACGGTGGCGTTGTTGTGCGGCGGAACGGTCGGGTTAACATCGCTGTCCTGAAGGCCAGTGGTCTCGTCGATGATGATGTCTTGGGCTGTGATGTCGAGCATGGAGGTTCTCCCCTGTTTAAACGCATCAAGAAAAGGGGATTCACCCCCCCAGGTGCCGGATGCCCCTACCCAAGTGCATCCGCTGGCGCACAGAATTGCGGCCTTTGATCCTGCAATGTGCCGCCGGCGCAGAGGGCGCGTCCATTCCCGCTTCGATAGTATTGCGGTCAATGTCCGCACCTGATCGAAGGATATATATCCTTCGATCAGGTTGACCGGCGCTGCGGGAGGTCGCGCAGGCACGCGCCAGATGCCGTCAGACGGCTCTGCGGCCGTTGCCGTGCGTACAATGTCGGTGCGAGTGGAGAGTGTTCAGAGCAGGCCGGTTCGGCCCATTCCCGGACGCTCGGCGGCTTTGCCGTGCGTCATCCAGGCCAGTTCCGCCCGGCCGCCTAGGTGCAACTTCTCGTAGACGTGATGCAGGTGCATCTTCACCGTGCCTTCGGATAAATGCAGCCGCTGCGCGATGGTCTTGTTGCGCAGCCCGCGCGAGACGAGATCGGCGATTTCGGTCTCCCGCCCGGTCAGCCGGGACATTGGCTGCGGCTGCGAACCGGGCATCAGCAGCTGCTGGACGATCTTGTTGTCGATCCACTTCTTGCCCGCCGCCACCGCATTCACGCATTCGATGAGAAAGCGGTGGCTGATGCCGTCCAGAAACAGGCCATCGACGTCGAGCGTCTGTATTTCCCTGACATCGAGCCTGCCGGTTGGCTGTACGATGAAGATGATGCCGAGAGCGCTGTTGCCGGCCTTCAGCCGTGAGGAAAGACCTGATGTCTGCTGATCCGCGAGATCCACGCCTATGATGACCATATCAGGCTGATGGCGCTCCACATGAGCGAGAACGTCCACAGGGCGGCGACACTGGGCGACAACATCGTGTCCAGCCTTCTGCAACACCCATTCCAGACCGGCGAGATATACCCCCCGCGGGTCCGCGACAACCACTGTTGACATGCGAACACCGTCCGTAAAAAACGCAACGAACTTGGTTAAATACCCGTAAAATCAGGAAACCAGAGCCCACATCGATTGTCAAGGAATAGCTAATATACATATTGCTATAATCTACGGCGGACCGGCGGGCTCCCTCGCAGCGTAGCAGGCCGGCTGACGATTCTGCGGAGGCGATGCTGGACCTGGTTGAAATGCCAGCATTCGATCGCACGATGATCCGCGGAATCGAAGTCGAAATCGCCGGACGTCTCACCGCACTCCTGGGTGAGAAATTTGGTAGCGCCAGCGCGCTACCGCCTTTCCCCCCACGCGTCGAGCTGCCAATTCAGGCTTCGATGCTACGGCTGAACGGGCCGAGCTTGTGCGGTGAGACGGCGTTACCTGGTCGACCGCAAGCGAGCATTTGCCGGTGAAGGCTGACAGCGAAAGCAATCCGACGGCGGCTTCAAATATTCAGGTTGAACTGCGGGTATGCCGTCGGCAACCGGGGGCATTCCGAAAAACGCTGCGAAGTGAAAGTCTCACCCAAGATACGGATGAGGCAAGAGACATCTGACTGAGCGGGTTGCTGCTCGCAGGAAGCCGTCCCTGCGGTCTGCGCTTGGATGGTTTCGTTTCCATGGCGCGAGGTGCGCTGTTCTTCACCCGTTGTCGTCGAATGTCGCAGCAAAGTGCCTTGCGACTGGGAGGAGACCTGGAATGAACGACATCAAATTCACGTCCGGCCTGAGCGTGGTGGCAGATGCCCATGTCGCCTTTCGCGGCACGCCCTTCGTCGAACGGACGGCACCGCTGAACCAGAACGCACTCTGGATGCGCTGGGACAGGAACATGGTCGTCGATTGCTACTCCGATATGGTCGAGGAACTGGCGGCTATCCGCAACAGGGTGGCCATGGGCGACATGTCACCACTGTCGAAATATGTCATTGCCGGTCCGGATGCCGAGAGGATGATGGATGCGCTCATCCCGCGCGACATCAAGAAGCTGCAGGTCGGCCAGATCTACTATGCACCGTGGTGCGACGAGAACGGCCATGTCGTCGGCGACGGTCTGGTTTTCCGCATGGATGAAACCACCTTCCGCGTTTCCGCCGATCCCGGCCTTTCCTGGTGGAAGCAGCATGCCGAAGGCCTCGACGTCCGTGTCACCGACATATCCGATAGCTACGGCATCCTCACCTTGCAGGGACCGCGTTCCCGCGAAGTGCTGGAGGCTGTCACCCAGTCCGTGCAGGAATTGCCGTTCTCTCGCTTGGCCATCGTCACAATTGCCGGCAGACGGGTCGAGATCCTGCGCCAGGGTTTTACCGGCGAGCATGGCTATGAATTGTGGGTCAAGGCGGATGACGGCGCCGCCGTGTGGGACGCGGTCGAGGCGGCAGGCAAGCCTTTTGGCATCCTTCCTGCCGGCGCCTGGGCGCTCGACATAGCACGTCTCGAAGCCGGGCTGCTGATCGTTGGCTACGACTATACAAGTGCCGGCCCAGACCATGGCGGCGCCAGCATTCAGGCAGCTGGAAAGTATCGTGCGTCGCCCTTCGACCTCGGCCTGGGCCGGCTGGTCGACTTTCGCAAGGCCGATTTCATCGGCAAGGCGGCGCTGCAGCGCATGTCGAACACGGGTGACCATCGCCAGCTCGTCGGGCTCGACATCGACTGGTCGCAAGCCCTCGACGGCAAGGGGCTTGAGAGCAATGCGCCCGGAAATCTGCGGCGCGTGCAGTGGTATCCGCTGAAAGCCTTTCGCGGCGGGAAGGAAGTTGGGCACGCCAGCAGCGTCGCCTGGTCACCTTCGACCGGCAGGATGATCGGCTTCGGCCATCTGCGGCGTGAGGCCGCCGAGACCGGCACCGAGCTCACGCTGAAGTGGAACAAGGACGGCGTGGCGGCCGATGTCAGGGCGCATGTCGTGGGGCTGCCGTTCCTGTCGCTCAAACGCGCCGCCAACGGTTAGCGAAACGCTGTTTCAGAACTGAGAGTCCTGTCGTTGCATCCTCCCGTGACGACAAGCCGGGCAGCTGGTCTGCCCGGCTCCCATTGCCGCGGCCTACGGTGCCGCGAAATCGTGGAGCTGGTCGGGAGAGACCTGGAAAGATCATGAACGACATGCGCCAAGAGCTTATCCAGACGCGAGGTTCGGCTACATTTGCGTTCGACGCGGAGGTGTCGATCGAACTGGCACCGGCGCAGGCACGCACCTTTGCGCCACCAGCCGACTGCTTCCCGCTTGGCTCGCGCGTCTTTCTTACTCACCTTCCCGGCAAGCCCGAGGCTTTGCAAATCGAAGCAGCGCGCCGGATCAAGGAGTTGGGTTTTGTGCCGGTGCCACATCTGGGCGCGCGGAACTTCAATTCGGAGCAGGACTATGTCGATCTTGTCACCGCCCACAGTCGAAACGGGATAAGCGAAGCGCTCTTTCTTGGCGGCAATCCGGCTCTCTTTCCGGGGCCGTTGGGAGAGGCAACCCAGTTGCTCGCCCATCCCGTGGTCAAAGACAGTGCGATACGAACCGCCTTCGTCGCCGGCTATCCGGAAGGGCATCCAAGCATCGTCGAAGCCGTACTGACGGACGCATTGCGGCGCAAGCTCGACATCTGTGCCGAGCGGTCGCTGGAAGCCAGGGTCGTATCGCAATTCGCCTTCGATGGCGACACGATCGCCGCCTGGGCGAGCAGTCTGCATACGGCGCATCCCGGGCTGCCGGTTCATGTTGGTCTGGCCGGTGTGACCAGCCTTACCAAACTCATCCGGTTCGCCATGATGTGCGGTGTCGGCCCTTCGATCGCGGCGCTGCGGCGTTCCGCCAGCGGCCTCTTCAACATCGTGGCCGACCGGAACCCAGCCGAGATCTTACAAACCATGGCGGCAAGCTACCCGGCGCCGACCGCGCCACTACACCTCCATTTCTTCCCATTCGGCGGATGGGAAAAGACGCTTGCCTGGTTCGCCGATTATCGCGAGGCGTGCTGGCCGCGGGTCAACGAACGATGAATTGTGCAGCGCTTCGACTGTCGTTCATTCTGACGCTGTCCTGCGAAGACCAGGCCGGGATCGTAGCGGCAGTGACGACCGAACTCGCCAACCTTGGCACGAACATTGCTGAAAGCAGCCAGCATTGGGACAGGGCCTCGAACCGTTTCTTCATGCGCATTGCCTTTTCGGCGCCCGCCTGGGTGTCTGCCGATGCCATCACCAAGGGACTTGCGCCTGTGGTGGATCGCTTCGGCCTGAGCAGCCGCCTGCTTGAGCGGAGCCGTCGGCCGAAAATCGTCATCATGGTCTCGAAGTTTGACCATGCATTGCTTCACCTCATCTACCAGATCCGTGTTGGCTGGCTCGAAGCCGAGGTCGCAGCGATCATCTCCAACCACGAAGACAGCCGCGAAACTGCGGCATGGGCCGGCATTCCCTACCACGTCTTGCCCATCTCGAAGGAGAACAAGCAGGAACAGGAAGGCCGGATACTGGCGGTGATCGAGGACGTCGGCGCCGACCTCGTCGTCCTGGCTCGCTACATGCAAGTGTATTCCGACGACCTCGCGGGGCGCCTGTTCGGCAAGGTCATCAACATCCACCATTCGTTCCTGCCAAGCTTCAAGGGCGCGCGGCCGTATCACCAGGCTTTCGAGCACGGAGTGAAGCTGATCGGCGCCACGGCTCACTATGTGACCGCCCAACTCGACGAGGGGCCGATCATCGAGCAGGAAACCGAGCGGGTAACGCATTCCATGAGCGTCGAGGATTTTATCGCGACCGGCCGTGACATCGAAAGCCGCGTTCTGGCGCGTGCCATCAAACGGCACCTCGAAGCCCGCGTCATGATCAACGGACGAAAAACGGTTGTGTTCGCGTAAGGCGGCAACACCGACCCGTGTGTGGCGATGCTCATATCAACAGGAGAACCAGATCATGAAAAATGGAACGGCGCATCTCTTTATCCCGGGTCCGACCAACATTCCCGACGCTGTGCGGCGGGCCATGAACGTGCCGATGCAGGATATGCGCGCCCCGGATTTTCCGGAACTGGTCCTGCCTTTGTTTCACGACCTGAAGCGGATATTCAAGACCGAGACCGGCAGCGTCTTCATCTTTCCCGGCTCGGGCACCGGTGCCTGGGAAGCGGCGATCTCCAACACGCTCAATCGTGGCGACCGGGTGCTGATGTCGCGTTTCGGCCAGTTCTCGCACCTGTGGGTCGACATGGCCGAGCGCCTTGGACTTGAGGTCGATTGCATCGATGTCGAATGGGGTGAGGGGGTTCCGCTCGACGCCTATCGGCAACGGCTGGGCGACGACAAGGGCAGCAAGATCAAGGCGGTATTCGCCACCCACAACGAGACCGCGACCGGCGTGACGTCCGACGTCGCCGGCGTGCGTGCCGCGCTCGACGAAACGGCTCACGATGCGCTGCTGTTCGTCGACGGCGTCAGCTCGATCGGCTCGATCGATTTCCGAATGGACGAATGGGGCGTCGACCTCGCCATCACCGGTTCGCAGAAAGGGCTGATGCTGCCTGCCGGTCTCGGCATCCTGGCGGTGAGCGCCAAGGCTCTGGAAGCGCACAAGCAGTCGCGCATGGAGCGTTGCTATTTCAGCTTCGAGGATATGCAGGCTTCGTCCAAGACCGGCTTCTTCCCCTATACGCCGCCAACGCAGTTGCTGCTTGGCCTGAGAGCCAGCCTCGACCTTATCTTTGCCGAGGGACTGGAGCAGATTTTTGCCCGGCACCACCGGCTCGCCGAAGGTGTGCGCCGCGGCGTGCATGCGTGGGGACTAAAGCTCTGCGCCAACGAGGAAAAATGGTGGTCGGATACGGTTTCGGCGATCGTCGTCCCCGAGGACGTCGATGCCAGACAGGTCATCGCCAACGGATATTCCAGATATCGCACATCCTTCGGCGCGGGCCTCAGCAAGGTGGCTGGCCGCGTGTTCCGCATCGGCCATCTCGGCGACCTCAACGAGGTCATGTGCCTCGCCGCCCTGGCCTCGGCGGAAATGTCGTTACGCGACGCCGGAGCCCGAATCGAGGCCGGCTCCGGTGTTGCCGCTGCGCAGGAATGGTACCGCGCCGAGATCGGCCGGACCTTGCAGCCGCGGCATGAACGCGCGGCTTGAGAGGATCGTAGCCATGAGCAAACCGAAGGTAATCGTTACACGGCGCTGGCCGCATGAGGTCGAACAGCGCCTTGGCGACCATTTCGATGTCACGCTGAATGAAGCCGATCGGCCCTATGAGCAACAAGAGCTTCGCCAGGCCCTGCTGCTTGCCGATGCCGTGCTGCCGACCGTAACCGATCGGCTTGGCGCGGATCTCTTTGCAGGCGGAGTCAGGGCAAGAATACTTGGCAATTTCGGTGTCGGCTTCAACCACATCGACATTGCCGCCGCCAGCGCAGCAGGGCTGATCGTCACCAACACGCCCGCCGTGTTGACCGATGCCACCGCCGATCTCGCCATGACGCTGCTTTTGATGTGCGCGCGCCGTGCCGGAGAGGGCGAGCGCGAGCTGCGCTCCGGCAAATGGACCGGCTGGCGGCCGACGCATCTCTGCGGCACCCAGGTCAGCGGCAAGACCGTCGGCATCATCGGCATGGGAAGGATCGGCCAGGCCATGGCCAGGCGCTGTCACTTCGGCTTCGGCATGGAGGTCGTCTTCTTCGACAGCCAGCCGGTTCCCCACCCCGGCATGCCGGCGCGGCAGCTGGCGACTGTGGACGAGGTGCTGGCGGCCTCGGATTTCGTGTCGCTGCATTGTCCGGGCGGTGGCGAAAACACCCGCCTCATCAACGAACGTCGTCTTGCCCGCATGAAGAAATCAGCCTTCCTGATCAACACCGCGCGCGGCGATGTGGTGGATGAGGACGCACTGGTCCAGGCGCTGCGTGAGCGTCGGATTACTGGTGCCGGGCTCGACGTGTTCGAGACGGAGCCGTCTGTGCCGCGCGCCTTGACGGAGCGTGAAGATGTCGTGCTGCTGCCCCATCTGGGTAGCGCCACCAGCGAAACGCGCATCGCAATGGGCATGCGGGTGATCGATAATCTGTCGGCCTTCTTCGAAGGCCGCACCCCGCCTGACGCGGTGAACTAGCTCCCCGTTTCAATTCCAACACCAGGCAATGGCGACGCCGAAAACCGTGTCCGCCTTTTGCCGCCAGGAGACGAGCAGAATGACCGGCTTTTTCCAGAGGAACCTCAAGCTCCAGGATGCGGTGGTCGCCGATGCGATTGCACGCGAGATGGGCCGGCAGCGGTCCGAAATCGAGCTGATCGCATCCGAAAATATCGTTTCGCCGGCTGTGCTGGAGGCACAAGGCTCGGTGATGACCAACAAATATGCCGAGGGCTATCCGGGGCACCGCTACTACGGCGGCTGCCAATATGTCGATCTGGCCGAAGCGGCTGCCATCGACAGGGCCTGCCGGCTGTTTGGCGCGGCGCACGCCAATGTGCAGCCGCATTCCGGCGCCCAGGCCAACGGCGCGGTGATGCTCGCCATGCTGAAGCCGGGCGACACCTTCATGGGTCTGTCGCTCGCCGCCGGCGGGCATCTGACGCACGGTGCCCGGCCGACACTGTCGGGAAAATGGTTCAACGCCGTGCAATACGGCGTGCGCCAGAGCGACTGCCTTATCGACTTTGAGGAGCTGGAGGCCAAGGCGCGGGAAACACGGCCAAAGCTGATTATCGCGGGTGGATCGGCCTATCCGCGCATCATCGACTTCAAGCGCATCCGGGCGATCGCCGATGCCGTCGGCGCGCTGATGATGGTCGACATGGCGCATTTCGCCGGCCTGGTCGCCGGCGGCGTGCATCCCAACCCGGTCGAGGTCGCCGATATCGTCACCACCACGACGCACAAGACGCTGCGCGGCCCGCGCGGCGGCATGATCCTGACCAACAACCAGGACATCGCCAAGAAGCTGAATTCGGCGGTGTTCCCTGGCCTGCAGGGAGGCCCGCTGATGCATGTCATTGCTGCCAAGGCCGTTGCCCTGGGTGAAGCCTTGGAGGACGGGTTCAAGACCTATGCCCGGCAGATGGTGGCGAATGCCAGAAAGCTGGCCGCGACGCTTGGCGAGCGCGGATTCGACATTGTCTCCGGCGGAACCGATACGCATCTGCTGCTGGTCGACCTGCGCGGCAAAGGCCTGTCCGGCAAGGACGCGGAGGAGGCGTTGGGCAGGGCAGGGCTGACCTGCAACAAGAACGGCATTCCTTTCGATCCGGCGCCGCCTGCCGTCACCTCCGGTATACGGCTGGGCACACCGGCCGCCACCACGCGCGGTTTCGGCGAGGGCGAGTTTGCCCGTGTCGGCAATCTCATAGCCGACGTGCTGGATGCGGTCGGAACGCAATGGGGCGCCGAACAGGAGAAGGCGGCTCGGCGGTCGGTCGAGGAGCTTTGCGAGGCATTCCCGATCTACGAGCCCAGACCCGGTTGACCGTCCGGGAGCGCGCCACAGGCAGATACATGGCTGCCGCGGACAGGGCATTAGCCACAGATATGGTTTTGCGTAGCAGCGCCATTCGTGACGAGTTGCGCCTGTCCTAACGTCATCGCGAAATCACCGCATACATCCACCGCCAAGTTTGTCGTCCGAGCCATTTTGCAAGCAATTTCCGTCGATTGACGGAAGTGGCGCCTTCGGCTGCGGACGGCAGGAGGAGCTTGGATCCATGGGTGCGGCGTTTTCCGGGGAGCGGGTTGCCAGCCTCGAAAGATACCCTGGCTTTTTTTGATCTTTTGAATGGAGAGGAAAATGAACATCAAGAGCCTTCTTTTCGGCTCAGCTGCGGCTCTGATCGCAGTTTCCGGTGCGCGCGCCGCCGACGCCGTCGTTGTTGCCGAGCCGGAACCCGCTGAATACGTCAAGATCTGCGACGTCTACGGCGCTGGTTACTTCTACATCCCCGGCACCGAAACCTGCCTGCGCATCGGCGGCTATGTCCGCTACGACGTCGGCGTGGGTGATGCCGGTTCGTTCGATGGCGTCAATCACGTTCCTGACAGCATGGGCGAAGACGACCACTCGACCTACTGGAAGAATGCCCGCTTCAACCTGAAGACCTGGACCGGCCAGGAAACCGAACTCGGCACGTTGAAGACCTACACCGAGACCCGCTTCAACTTCGGCAACAGCTTCGGCGACTATGCCAACCAGGCCACGACCAACGACAGCCGCAACAACTGGCAGGCCCGCAACACGGGCATTACGCTGAACTTCGCCTGGATCCAGATCGGTGGTCTGCGCGTCGGTAAGGACGACCCGGCCTTCGACACCTTCATCGGTTACGCCGGCAACGTCATCAACGACACGATCGTCCCCTATGGCGGCTTCGACAGCAACGTCGTCCAGTACTACTTCGACCTCGGCAACGGTTTGTCGGGCGTGGTTTCCCTCGAAGAAGGTAGCGGCAGCGCTGGCCCGACCGGCGTCCCGCCTTTCGCGTACATCAGTTCGGGTTACGACACGATCGACAGCTATGTCCCGCATGTCGTCGGCGGCGTGAAGTACACGCAGGGCTGGGGCGCGATCACGGGCGTCGCTGCTTATGACAGCACCTTCGAAGAATATGCCGGCAAGGTTCGCTTGGACGTGAACGCTTCGAGCGCTCTGTCTCTGTTCTTGATGGCCGGCTACGGCACCGACAAGAACATCGACCGCAACTTCTATAAGCAGTGGGGCGGCAACTGGGCAGTCTGGGGAGGCGGCACCTACAAGTTCAACGAGAAGACCTCGTTCAATCTCCAGGTTTCCGCTGACGATGACAAGAATTACGGTGTCGCGGCAAACGTTGCCTACGATGTCGTCCCCGGCTTCACGGTCACGGCCGAAGTTGACTATAACCACGATGGCAAGTTTGGCCAGATTGACAACCGTAACTGGGTCGGCGCTACGAAAGAGAATAGTGTCGGCGGCCTCCTCCGCTTCCAGCGCGATTTCTAGCGGATTGTTGTAGCACTTCGCCGAAATATACGAATGCTCGCTGGGCAAGCGGGCCCAGTGAGCTCATCGGGTGGCTCCTCTCAAAATGCTTGAGTCCGTACCTCCAGGACCGAAGCGCGCCGCCGATGCGAAGGGCGCCTTTGACCAAGGCGCCCTTCATTTCGGCTATGTCCACCAGTGTGATCCCACCCGAGTGACGACGACTGGCCAGCGCGGCTCGACGTCGATCTCGACAAGCCGTTGACCAGCGAGCGTTCAAGGGCGGCCTCTCTGGAGATCGCCTGGCGGATCGCCTCGGCTAGCCTGGGCTGTGCGCGTGGAAGCATCGGTCTGCCGCCATGAGCAGGTTGATTGGCGGTATCTTGCGTCACGAGGCCATAGCTTCGACAATTGGAGACGCAGCCGGAACGCGGATCGACTTCATTTGCATGGCACCGGCAGTCTGACAGGGGGAAGCCGATATGCGCCTGCCACCGATCGACCTTAGCCGCGAGAACACCTTCGGCGAACTAACCTATGAGAATGGCGGCGACTACGGGCCGATCGGTGGCGACTATCTGGCCTTCATGCTTGTCCACGTCGGATCCCTGACGCTTGAGGCGGATGACAGCGTCCTGCAACTGGAGGCAGGACAATGTGCTCTGTCGCTCACGCGTGATCGCTACATGACGTCGGTGGCGCCGGAAACGCTGACCCATGTCAGCTGGTGCGATGGCCGGCCGCAGAACGCGGCGTGGCTGTACAAGGAGCGCGAGAAGTTCGCGCCGTTCATCGTCGCCTCGCCGATGGTCCACACCCTCATGCAGTTGGGTGTTGATCTTGGCCTCGGCGAGCGTGGCGGCCGCAGTGGTGTTCGCGAGTCGCTGACCAACGCCTTGCTCCACGCCTTCATCTACGAGGCCGAGGTGATCGAGGCGGAGCGGCCGATCCCGCAGACGATCCTGCAGGCACGCCGTTTCCTCGAAGAGAACTTTGCCGCCGATCTGTCGATCGAGCGGGTGGCGCAGCAGGTGCGCGTCAGCCCGCAATATCTGGTCTCGGCGTTCAAGAAACATCTCGGCATGACGCCGGCCAAATATCTGTGGCGTTGCCGCCTCGATTACGGCACGCATCTGCTGCAGCGGACAGGACTGTCGATCAGCGAGATCGCCTACCAGGTCGGCTACAAGAACCCCTATCATTTCTCGCGGCAGGTCAAGCTGGCGTTCGACTGTTCACCGACCGAACTCCGAGAGCAGAAGCGCAACGCCTGATGGTTGCCCACGTGCCTCCGGATGACGAGGCAAGCATTGCCTCCAGAACCGGGCGGGTGAACTGGCGATATGCTTTCCTCAAGAGCGGACATGGCGGTTTTCCAGGCACAGATGAATTGTCGGGCAATCAGGGTTGATCCGGCGTCAGGCAACGGACCGATGTCTTGCAACCTGGTTGCCGGTCGCGCCTTGGCCAGATCCGTTCACCGACAACAGACATTCCAGGCTGGACAGCACCATGAGCAATTTCTCTCATCTCGATCCCGTTGCGCTCAACGACTGGCATGTCGTCGCCTGTGTCGAGGACTTGCCGATCGATCGGGCGGTGAGGACGGTCCTGCTCGGTGAGCCGATTGCCGTTGGCCGGCGCGAGGGCAAGGCCGCCGTCTGGCAAGGCCACGCTACCGTCGAAGCTGCCCAAACAGAGCTACCTGTCATCGAGCGGTTCGGCTATGTCTGGACGACGCTCGGCACGCCGGAGCGCGACCTGTTCGAGATTCCGGAATTTTCCGAAGCCGATCGCCGCCACATCATCCAGGGCGTCGTAAGGGTAAACGTATCGGCGCCCAGGGCCGTCGAGAACTTTCTCGACATGGGGCATTTCCCATTCGTCCACACCGGCATTCTCGGCGAGGAGCCGCACACCGAGGTCAAGCCTTACAAAGTGCAGGTTTCGGCCGAGCCACCCGAAATAATGGTCACCGATTGCGAGTTCTACCAGCCGCAGGCGAATGCGGATTCGACGACAGGGGCCGATACGGAATACATCTACCGGGTGCCGCACCCGTTCTGCGCCGTCCTTTACAAGACGGGGTCTCGGCAACGCGACCGACGCGACGTCATCGCGCTGTTCGGACAGCCGGTCGAAGAGGACTGGGTGCTCGTCCATATCGTCATCTGCTTGCTGGATGAGATCCGCGACCTCGCGACGCTGAGGCGATTTCATCAGACCATCCTGGGTCAGGACAAGCCGATCCTGGAGAATCAGGTTCCGAAGAGGCTGCCGCTGGATCCCCGTTCCGAGGTGCCGATCCGCGCCGACGCCGCGTCGGCCGCCTACCGCCGCTGGCTGCGCGAAAGGGGCCTGCGTTATGGCGTCGTGGCCGGCAACGGTATCGGCGCACACTAGAGCCGGATGAATTCAGGTCGAATCGACCTGAAATCGGAATCCGCCTCTAGATCAAAGAGATAGAGCATGATGTCTGGACAAACGGTTTCCGTTTGTCCGTGAAAACCGCTTCACACTTTTCGGCACTATGCTCTAGTCATGGGCGCATTTTCGGACATGATTAATTGTGGATATGCGCGAAAGAAATCGCAGCCATTGTTAGCCGACCTTCGCCGTGGAAGTTCGGACCTAAGCCGGAAGACCGGCTGCCAACAACGCCATGGGGACGTTGTCCAGGCGATCGCCGCCTCCAAGTAGGCAACCGGAAAAGACAAGAACATCCGGATGACGACAGGGCGGCATTGGACAGTTCTCGGACTGGAATGAGAGGATCAAGCGATGACGAATACCATTACGCGACGCACGGCAATCCTGGGCACGGCGGGCGCCCTGCTTCTGTCGGGGCTTGTACGCTCATTCGCGGATGTCCCAAAGACGCTGAAACTGGCTGTTATCCTGCAGGACCTGCCTGACGTCGGCTGGGACCGGACGCTGCTCGGCGCGCTTGAGCAACTGAAACAGGAAAGGCCCGAGGGGCTGGAGATTGCATGGGAACATACCGATCCGCTGTACGGAGACGATGCTGAGAACGCCATGCGTTTCTACGCAGAGAGTGGTGAATACGACATCATCTGGGGCCATGGCACCTATTCGGACCAGGTCCAGAAGCTGAGCGTCGAGTTCCCCGACCTGATGTTTGTTGTCACCGGCTCCGGCAATCACCCAGCCGGGCCAAATCAATACTGGATCTACAAGCGGCTGCATGAGCCTTCCTATCTGCTTGGGATGCTGGCTGGCCATACCACCAAGACAGGCATGGTCGGCATCGTCGGCACCTTTCCAGCCAATGACGTCAACGACCAGATCAATGCGTTCTTCGAGGGTGCAAAGTCGATCAGGCCGGACATCCAGCATCGGCTTTCGTTCATCGGCTCGTGGTCCGACAATGCGCTGGCGGCTGAGCATGCCAATGTGCAGATCGCGGCCGGCGCCGACGTCGTTTTCATGCTGACCGACAATTTCAAGCCCTGCCAGGAGCACAAGATCATGTGCTTCGCCAACATCAACGACCAGAGCAAGGTCGCGCCCGACGCCATTGCGTCCAGCGCCATCATCAGCTGGAAGCCCGATCTCAACTGGATCATCGGCGAATGGCTGAAACACAAGGCCGGTGCGCAATTCAATGGCAACGCCGAACCGAAATGGTTTTCGATGGCCGAAGGCGGCACCGACATCGCACCCTATCATGATTTCGACGGCAAGATCCCGCAGGCGGTGAAGGGCGAAATATCTGCCAAGCGGCAGGAGATTCTTTCCGGCAAGTTTGTCGTTCCGCTCAACACCGCCGAGGTGAAGTAAGACACATCAACCAGGCAGCCCGGTGCGACCCAATGGAAGACCTGCTGAACGTTCAGAACCTTACCAAGCGATTTGGCAGCGTCATTGCCAATGACGGGGTTAATCTCGATATCCGCAAGGGTGAGATCCACTGCCTTTTCGGTGAAAACGGGGCAGGCAAGTCGACGCTGTCGTCCTGCCTCTACGGCTACTACAAAGCCGATAGCGGCGAGATACGCTTCAAGGGCGAGGTGGTGGAATTGAACTCTCCCGGCGATGCCTTGCGGTTAGGCATCGGCATGGTTCACCAGCATTTCGTGCTGGTGTCGAACTTCACCGTGCTCGAAAACATCATCGTCGGCAGTGCCGATGTCGGGTTGCTGCTGAGGAAGGCCGATGCCCGCCGCAGGGTTCTCGGCCTCTGCAGGGACTGCGGCATCGACATCGACCTCGATCGCGAAATCTGGCAGTTGTCGGTCGGTGAACAGCAATGGGTGGAAATCCTCAAAGCACTCTATTTCGGTGCCGAGCTGCTGATCCTGGACGAACCGACGGCGGTCCTGACGCCGCAGCAATCCGACCAGCTCTTCGTCATCCTTGATGGGATGCGCAAGCGTGGATTGTCGATTGTCCTGATCAGTCACAAGCTGCGCGAGGTGATGCAATCCGACAGGGTCACCATCCTGCGCAAAGGCAAGGTCGTCGCTACGGTGGACACCGCCAATACGACAGCCGAGGCGATTACCGCCCTCATGGTCGGGCACAAGGTGACGAAAAACGTCAGGGACAATTCCGTCATGCCGGCGGGAGAAATCCTCTCGGTCGAGAAGGTGTCGGCGGTTGGCGAATGGGGCGAGGATGTCCTCAAGGACGTGACGTTTACCGTCGCCGCCAACGAGGTTCTCGGGCTGGCTGGCGTTGCCGGCAACGGCCAGAAGGAACTGTTCGAGGTACTGATGGGAGTCCGCGCGCTTCAATCGGGCGGTTTCTCGCTGGAAGGAAGCCCGGTCACCGCGCCGACGTCTCGCCAGATTCTCGACAGCGGCGTGGGTTTCATTCCGGACGATCGTTTCCTCGAAGGGTTGATCCCGGAGTTCGGAACCGCCGAAAACCTTGTCCTCGGCTGGCAGCGATCGCCGGAATATTGTCGCGGTCCGTTCCTCGATCGCCGCAAACTGGCTGAGTTGGCGAGGCGCAAGATCGACGAATACAAGGTCGCGACCGCCTCGGCGGACCTCCCGGTGGAGCGACTGTCGGGGGGCAACGCGCAGCGTGTCATTCTTGCCCGCGAGTTCCAGCATGCGCGGCGGCTGTTGCTGGCCAACCAGCCGACGCGAGGGCTCGACGTTGCGGCCTCCGAATTCGTCTACGAGAAAATCCTGGAAAAGCGGGCCGCCGGCTTTGCGATCCTGCTCGCCTCAGAGGAACTCGAAGACCTGCTGCGCCTTTGCGATCGCATAGCGGTCATGTTCAAGGGCCGGATCATGGGCATCGTGCGACCCGAGGAGACCAGCCTCCTCAAACTTGGAATGATGATGGCAGGCGATGCCAGCCAGCTTACGCAGGGAATTCAATGATTTCATTTCAACGACGCTCGGGCAGCAGCCTGGGATGGAACGTCGTCTGCTATTCGGCGGCGATATCAGGTGCTCTCCTGGCTTCCGCTGTTTTGCTGAGGCTTTCCGGCGGCGATCCTGCAAGGGCCTTCACGGCCCTGATCGTCGGCGCATTCGGCAGCCAAGGCGCATTGCTCGGTTCGCTGGCGAAGGCGACCCCGCTGTTGCTTGTCGGGCTGGGCACGGTGTTCGCATTCAGGGCCAAGATCTGGAACATCGGCCAGGAGGGGCAGGTGTTCGACGGCGCGATGGCCGCCTATTGGGTGAGTTTCTGGATAGCGCCATTGCCAGGCTGGCTGGCCGTCTGCACACTCGCGCTGGCCGGAATGGCGGGCGGCGGCGTGCTCGGCCTGTTGGCCGGCGCACTGAAAACCAGGTTCGGCACCAGCGAGATCATTTCGACGGTGATGCTGAATTACGTCGTCATGTACCTGCTCGCCTACCTTCTCGATGGCGGCCCCTGGATGGCGACAGGCGTGACCGTATCCTATCACCAGTCGCCGCCCATCGATCCAAGTCTGGAGTGGCCGATCCTCTTGTCCGTTGGGGCGGGAAAGCTGCATGTCGGCTTCCTGTTCGCTCTCGCCGCCTCGGCATTCGCAGCGGTGCTGCTCGACAAGACGTCGCTGGGCTACGAAATCCGCGCGTTCGGCTCAAACCCGACCGCGCTGACGTTTCGCGGCACCAATGTGCGCCGGCTTCTGCTGACCGTCATGCTGATGTCGGGGGCCCTGGCGGGACTGGCTGGCGCCGGCGAGCTTTTCGGTGTCTCGCACCGGCTGCGTGCCGAGACGCTGCTTGGCATCGGCAGTTCGGGGATCGTCGTTGCCATGGTGGGAGGACTGCGCCCGAGCGGCGTGATGATCGCCGCCCTGTTCTTCGGCGCGCTGGAAAGCGGCACGATCTACATGCGGCTGAAGAGTGGCACGCCGGCAGGCCTGGTGTCTGCGATGGAAGGGCTGGTGCTTTTGTTCTTTCTCAGTGCCGCCGTCGCAACGCGCCTTCAGATCGTGAGGAGGGAAGTCCATGCTTGAGCTGCTGCAGGGCCCGCTTCTGATAAGCCTCCTGGCGGCGATGGTCCGCATTGCCACGCCATTGCTTTTTTCGGCAATGGGCGAACTTGTCACGCAGCGCGCGGGCATCTGGAACATCGCTGTCGAAGGCACCATGCTGATTGGCGCCATTGTCGCCTACATGGTTGCCTCGACAACCGGATCGCCTTGGCTGGCTCTGGCGATAGCCATCCTGGCCTGCGCCGCGAGCAGCCTGATCATGTCGTTCGTCACGATTGTTTTGAAGGCCGAGCAATTCGTAGCCGGCCTTGCCCTTAATCTCCTGGCATCGGGCGTGACGCTGTTCTGGTTCCAGGCCTATATTGGCGGTCGCGAGGCGCCGACCTTCATCGGCTTCGACCAGGTTCCGATCCCCTATCTGTCGGATATTCCGATCCTGGGGCCGGTGCTGTTTTCCCAACGCCTGCTGACCTATGTCAGCTTCCTGGTGCCCATCCTCGTCTGGTTCTTTCTCTACCGAACGAAATACGGCCTTGAGGTGCGCTGTGTCGGCGAAAATCCGAAGGCGCTTGACGTCAAGGGCCTGCACGTCGGCCTCAGGCAGTGCCTCGCGATCATGTTCGGCAGCATGATGTCCGGCTTCGGCGGCGCCTTCCTGATGCTTGGCTATTCGGACAAGTTCGTTCCCGATCTCATTGCCGGCCGCGGCTGGCTGGTCGTGGTCGCGATCATCGCCGGCAACTGGATGCCGTTCCGGATCGTTGGAGCGATCTTCATCTTCGCGTTTCTGGAGGCGTTGGGCATCCATGCGCAAGTGGTGGGGATTCCTGTCCCCCACCAGTTGTTCCTCGTCTTGCCCTATGTGGCGTCACTTGTGCTGCTTGCGGGCCTGCGGTCGCGCACCCATCAGCCCGTGGCGCTCGGCATTCCCTACAACAGGGAATAGACCCTGCTGCTCAACCCGCCGGGCGGAAAGGCTTTGCTAGCGAAGCCGGGAAGTGCAGCGCCAGCATTTGCCGGTTTCGCGAGATCAGCACCAGAACGATGATTGTCGCGAGATAGGGCAGGGCCGAGAGCAGTTCGGACGGCACTTCCAGTCCGAGCGCCTGTCCCTGCAGCTGGAGGATCGTCATGCCGCCGAACAGCCAGGCGCCAAGCAGGATGCGCAGCGGGCGCCATGTGGCGAAAACCACCAGCGCCAGTGCGATCCAGCCTTTGCCGGCAGTCATGTTCTCGACCCAGAGCGGTGTGTAGGCGACGGACAGATAGGCGCCCGCCAGGCCAGCCATCGCCCCGCCAAACAGCACGGCCATGTAGCGGATCCTGATCACGGGATAGCCGATCGCATGCGATGTCTGCGGTGACTCGCCGATCGTTCGCAGGATCAGCCCGGCCTTCGTGCGGTAGAGAAACCAGCTGATGGCAGCGAACATCACCAGAGCCAGGTAGACCATCGGATCGAAGCGGAAGAGCAACGGACCGATCAGCGGCAGATCGGACAGAACAGGGACGTTGATGCCGTGCAGCGCCTCGATAGGCTCGCTGCCGAAGCCGCGGCCAAGGAAGGCCGACACGCCGGAACCGAAGATGGCCAGCGCCAGTCCGGCCGCATACTGATTGGTGAGGAAGGTCAGTGCCAGAACGCCGAACAGCAGCGAGGCGGCGGCACCTGCCAGGGCGCCAGCAAGGATCGCAACCGGCATTGGATAGCCCGCTGTGACGGCCCAGAAAGCCAATGCCGCGCCCATCAGCATCATGCCTTCGATGCCGAGGTTGAGCACGCCGGACTTCTCGACCACCAGTTCGCCAAGTGCCGCGAATATCAGCGGCGTGGCGGCGATGACGGTGCCGGTGAAGATGGCGATGAACAAATCCATCAGGCTGTCTCCAGCGCGTGCGTGTCTCGGGCCGGCCGTATCAGGCGGATGCGATAAAAAATGAAGAAGTCGGCGGCGAGCAGGAAGAACAGAAGGATGCCCTGGAAGATGCGCGTCAGTGCCGAGGGCAGGCCCAGCGTCATCTGCACGCCTTCGCCGCCGAGGAAAAGCAGCGACATCAACAGCCCGCCAAGCACGATGCCGAAGGCGTTCAGCCGGCCGATGAAGGCAACGATGATGGCCGCGAAACCGTAGCCGGGCGAAATCTGCGGCGAGAGCTGGCCGAGCGGCCCGGCGGCTTCCGCCATGCCGGCGATGCCGGCGGCCGCACCACCCGCCATCAGCCCGATCCAGACGGCGGCAGATTCGCGAAAGCCGGCATAGCGGGCGGCAAGCGGTGCCGCTCCGCTCACCGACATCTTGTAGCCAAGGAAGCTGCGGTCAGTGAACAGCCACATCACGAACACGACGACGACGGTGATGAAGATCGAAGGGTTGAGCCGATAGGCCGGGTCGAAGGATTCGAACAGGGCGGCTGTCGGCAGAAGTGCCGTCTGCGGGTAGTTGAAACCGGCCGGATCGCGCCACGGTCCATGCACGAGATAGGACAGGAACAGCGTCGCGATGTAGGTCATCATCAGCGTGACCAGGATCTCGTTGGTGTTCATGCGGGCGCGCAGGAAGGCAGGGATCGCCGCCCATGCCATGCCGGCGCCCATGCCGGCAACGAACATCAACGGCAACAGCAGCACGCTGTCCGGGTTCGGCCAGAAAAGACCGACGCCGCTCGCCGCAATCGCGCCCATGGTGAACTGGCCCTCGGCGCCGATGTTCCAGACATTGGCGCGGAAGCCGATAGCCAGCCCACACGCAATGAGGATCAGCGGCGAGGCCTTGAGCAGCCATTCCGACAAACCGTTGAGGGAATTCAACGGCTCGACAAAGAAGGCGTAGAGCGTCGGCAGCGGATCGTGTCCGAGCGAGGCAAAAAAGATCGAGCCGACGACCAGCGTCAAAACCGACGCCAGCACCGGCGCCGCGACGCGCATTGTTGCCGAAGGCTCCGGCCTTTGTTCAATCCTGAAGCGCAACGTCGCCACTCCCAATTGCCATTTGATCCGTGCTCATCGTTCGACCGGTCATCAGCAGCCCGACCTCTTCGCGGTCGGTCGTCTTGCGTACCAGCGGCGGTGACACGCGCCCCTGGCAGATCACCAGAAGCCGGTCACAAATCTCGAACAGCTCGTCGAGTTCTTCGGAGACGACGAGCACCGCCGCGCCGGCGCGGCTGAGGTCGACGATGGTCTGGCGGATGAAGGCGCTGGCGCCGACATCGACGCCCCAGGTCGGCTGGGAGACAAGCAGAAGCTTCGGCTCGAGCGCGATCTCACGGCCGACGATGAATTTCTGCAGATTGCCGCCCGACAGGCTTTGCGCCGTCGAAGCCGGACCGTTGGCCTTGACCTTGAACCTGTCGATGATGCCAGCTGCGAAGGCGCTGGCTTTGCGCCGGTCGACCAGGCCGTTGCGGACGGTGCCGAAGCGATGGGCGGTCAGAACCGCGTTCTCCCACAGCGTATGCGACGGTACCGCGCCACGGCCCAGCCGTTCCTCGGGAACGAAGGCGAGACCGAGCTTACGGCGCTCGTCGGCACGAAGGCGAGCGGCAGCGGTACCGCAAATCCTGATCGCGTCGTTGTTGTGATGCGTGCGTTCGCCGCTGAGCAGGGCGATAAGCTCCGCCTGGCCGTTTCCGGACACTCCCGCCAGGCCGACGATTTCCCCGCCATGAACGTTGAAGGAGACGTCCTTCAGATCCACGCCGAAATGGTCTCTTGCCTTGACCGAAAGGTTGTTGACCTCGAGCACTGGCTTCTCGCTCGGGGTCGGCGGGCTGACATGCATTTCCGGCAGCTTCGAGCCGACCATCATGCGGGCGAGCTCGAGCGAGGTCGTCTCTTTCGGCCGAGCGGTGCCGGTGACCTTGCCGTTGCGCAGCACGGTTGCGGTGTCACAGAGCTCCTGCACCTCGTCGAGCTTGTGGCTGATGTAGACGATGCTGCAGCCTTCAGCGGCGAGTTGTCGAAGCGTCTCGAACAGCTTGACCACCGCCTGTGGCGTCAGCACGGAAGTCGGCTCGTCGAGGATCAGAAGCTTGGGCGCCTGCAGCAGGCAGCGCACGATCTCGACGCGCTGCCGCTCGCCGACAGAGAGGTCATGCACCTGGCGATGCGGATCGATCGGCATGCCGTAGCGAAGCGAAAGCTCGCGGATCTTGGCGGCAAGCGAGGGCAGATCGAAGGCGCTGCTTGCCGAGAGCGCAATGTTCTCGACCACTGAAACGGATTCGAACAGCGCGAAGTGCTGGTAGACCATCTCGATGCCGAGCGCGCGCGACGTCGCCGGGTTGTGCGCCGCGATCGGATTGCCGTCGCAGAAGATCTCGCCGGAATCGGCCTGCGCCGCGCCATAGATGATCTTCATCAGGGTCGATTTGCCGGCGCCGTTTTCGCCCAGCACGGCGTGGATTTCGCCGGGCTGGATAGCCAGCGAGACGTCGTCATTGGCGACGACGCCGGGATAGCGCTTGCAGATGTTGCGCAGTTCTAGACGCGGATGCATGGCGGGTCCTGCCGTGGCGTGAAGCGAGGTTGGACGGGAACCAGGCAGGGAGACGCCGAAGGTCGGTCTCGGCGCCTCCCTGGTTCTTGATGGCGTTCAGCTCAGCTTGCCGATCATGCCTTTGACGAACCAGTTCATGCCGCGAACATCGTCATCGGCCAGGACGGAGCCTGCAGCGACCTTGAGGTTGCCGGCCTGGTCCTTCAACTCGCCGCCATAGGGGTGCACCTTGCCGCTGCCGATGTCGGCCTCGAGCTGCTTCAGCTTGGCCTTGGTGTCGGCCGGTATGCCGTCATTGTAGGGCGCCATCTTCACGACGCCCGCTGCCAGTCCATCCCAGCGCACTTCCGGCTTCCAGGTGCCGGCGGCGACGGCCTTGGCGGCGCCGACATAGTCGCTGGTCCAGTCGAGGACAAAGGACGTCAGCTGTTTGCCCGAAGCGAACTTGGCCATGTCGCTGGCGTAGCCGATCGACCAGGCGCCGCCTTCACCCGCGACCTGGACGCCCGTCGCCGTGTCGGTCATCGAGCAGATGACATCGCAGCCTTGCGAAAGCAGCGTCTTGGCGGCCTCCTTCTCCTTGCCCGGATCGAACCAGGAATTGAGGAAGATGGCGTTGCAGGTGGCGTTCGGATTGACGCTTTGCGCACCGAGCAGCAGCGCGTTGGCCGGGCCGACGATATCCGGAATCGGAAAGCCGCCGATGAAACCAATCTTGCCGGATTTCGACATGTAGCCGCCGGCCGCGCCGGCGACGAAAGTGCCCTCGTAATATTTGGCTTCAAAGGTACCCAGATTGGCAAGGTGGACGATGCCGGAGCAATGTTCGAAAGCCACCTTGGGGAACCGCGGCGCCACTTTCTGCATGGGCGTTCCGTGCGAAAAGCTGGTGCCGAAGATCAGTTTGTTGCCGGCGCTGGCCAGCTCGCGGAAAATGCGCTCCGCATCCTGCGGCATGAAGATGTTGTCGATGACGGTGAGTTCGGCCTTGTCGCCGAACGCGGCTTTGATCGCCTCGACGCCAAGGCTGTGCTGCTTGGTCCAGCCGATTTCGGCGATCGGCGAGACGTAGACGACGCCGATCTTGAGCACCTCTTGAGCCTTGGCGACCGTGCTCAGCCCTCCAGCACCGAGCGCAGCACCCAGCGCACCGCTGTATTTCAGGAATCCGCGTCTTGTCAGGTCGTTCATGTCGGTAACCCTCTGTTGGTTTTTTTGGTTGATGCCCGGCTTGTCGATGCCCGGTCTTTGTTAGGGAGATGGACGTGCGCGTGCGCCGCGCCGTCGCCATTCCCGGATGGTTTTGCCTGCCTCAATCCAGCCGATATCGTCGCTCCGTCGGCCTTGCCGTCGAGATAGGGTGCGAGCGCTTCGGCAGGCGTCATCTCCGGAAACACCTCGCGATCCATGATATAGCCGCGCACCACGGTGCGGTGATGCGTGTCGATCAGGTCCATGGCCTGTTTCAGGCGGCCCTTTTCCAGGAGGTCTACGACCCTCGAATGATCGTCGAGCAGATTGCAATAGTCGAAATCGGCTGAAATGAGCGAGCGCAGCAGCGTCGTGCGGCGCACCAGCTGGGCATGGATTTCCTGCATCACCTTGTTGCGGCTAAGGCGCACGAACACCGTGTGGAATTCCTGGCCGAGCACGTCGGCCAGCGCATCGTTGCCGGCGGCGACTGCCTGGCGCTGGCGTTCGACATGCTGGCGCAGCTCGGCCCATCCGGCGGGGCCAAGGCGATCGCTGAGCTGGGCCGCCACCCCCTGTTCGACAAGGGTCAGCGCGTCGTAAATCTCCATTGCCTCCTGCATGCTAGGCCTGGCGACGAAGGCGCCGCGGTTGCGCTCGATCTGCGCCAGCCCGTCATCGGCGAGCCGTATCAGGGCCTGACGCACCACGATGCGGCTGACATCGAATATCTCGGCAAGCTCGCGCTCGCCGAGCTTGCAGCCGGGCACCAGCCGATGGTCGATGATGGCGCGGGTCAGCGTGTCCGCGATCGTCTGGGAGCGGCTGCTCAAGGCACGGTTCTCCGCCTTTGCGACGACATGATCAGCAGGCTTTCCATGATGAAGACATGACGCTTCGGGATGTGCCATATCCCAGGTTCAGGTTTTCCATATCGGAATTCAATCATCATAGTCTGTCAACACAAAAAATGATTTTGGCTGACAAAAAATCATTGATTGGTATCCAATCTTGTGATTTCGTCATTGCGAAACGTCAGGCTAGGTTCGTGGTGAAGGGCTAGCCGAGTTGGGAGGGATGCCGATGGCAACCCGTTGCGTCGACCGCGAGCTTCTGAACGACTGGCATATCGTCGCTGACCAGGAATCGCTCAGCCAGGATATGCCCTTTTCGACCCGCCTGCTTGGGGTCGATCTCGTCGTTCGCAAACATTCAAACAAGATCGAAGTCGTTCGCAACGATACCGGTGACGTGTTGAAGAGCGCCGAGCGCTATGGTTTCGTCTGGACCTGTCTGGACAAACCCTGGCGCGACATCATCTACATCCCCGAGGCCAACGAGGCGGATCGACATCTGGTCAGCGGCGGCTCGATCGCGGTCAAGGTGTCGGGCCTTCGCGCCGTCGAGAATTTTCTCGACATGGGGCATTTCCCCTTCATCCACACAGGCTGGCTCGGCGAGGAGCCGCATACCGAGGTCGTGCCTTACAAGGTGGAAATCACGCCCCAGGACGAGGTGCTGGCGACCGAATGCAAATTCTACCAGCCCATCGCGTCGCCGACCGCGAAGGAAGGGTTCGTCGTCGAGTACATCTACAAGGTGATCCGGCCCTATACGGTGGCGCTCTACAAGAGCAATCCGATCCAGAAGGGGAGGCTGGATGTCATCACGCTGTTCGTGCAGCCGGTCGACGAGGAGAACTGCGTCGCGCATCCCTATCTCTGCTACCTCAAGGAGGGCATGGATGCGGCGACGGTGCGCAGTTTCATGCAATTGATCTTCGCGCAGGACAAGCCGATCCTGGAAAACCAGGTCCCCAAGCGCCTGCCCCTCGATCCGCGCGCCGAGACGCCGATCCGCGCCGATGCCGTCTCGGTTTCCTATCGGCGCTGGCTGCGTGACAGGGCGGTCACCTATGGTGCGATACCGGCACAGATCTGATGACGTCCGAGGGTATTTGAAGGGATAACATGATGACGAAATGCGCTGATCCCGTGATCCTCAATCTCTGGCATCCCGTGGGCGCCATCGCGGAAGCTGCTCCCGGCGCCGTCCAGGAGACCGTTCTGCTCGAGGAGCGCCTCAGCTTTGCGGTGGACGCGGATGGCGAGCCCGTCGTCTGGCGCTCGCGTCCCGATGTGCAAAGGGCTGACCATATTCCACCCGCCGACAGGCTGCCTGCAATAAGCGCCTATGGCTATGTCTGGACTTCGCTCGGGTCGCCGCCGGCCGAGCTGTTCCCGATCCCCGAATATCAAGAGCCGGACCGCCGTAAGCTCAATGCGGCAACGTTCGGCGTCAACGTTTCGGCGCCGCGCGCCATCGAGAACTTTCTCGACATGGGCCACTTCCCCTATGTGCATACCGACATACTCGGCGTCGAGCCGCATACCGAAGTCAAGGAATACGACGTCGAGATCTCCGTCGATCGTGACGAGATCCTGGCCACGCGCTGCCGCTTCTTCCAGCCGATGGCGTCGACGGCGTCCGATGGCGGCGCCGACGTCGACTACGTCTATCGCGTGCCGCATCCCTATTGCTCGGTGCTCTATAAATCGAGCCCGATCGACGAGACCCGGCGCGATGTCATCGCCGTCTTCCTGCAGCCGGTCGACCAGGAGCATGTGCGCGCCCACATGCTGCTTTGCGTGCTCGACGAAGACAATGAAGACAAGGTGATCAAGCGTTTCCAGCAGACGATCTTCGGCCAGGACAAGCCGATCCTGGAAAACCAGGTGCCGAAGCGCCTGCCGCTCGATCCGCGCGCCGAGACGCCGATCCGCGCTGACAAGTCGGCCATCGCCTACCGGCGCTGGCTCAGCCAGAAGGGCGTGACCTACGGGGTCATCCCGGCTGCAGCCTGACAGACATTTTGGAGACGATTGATGTTGGAAGAAGCCAGAAGCCGGTGGCATCCGATCGCCGCTGCCCATGATTTGCCGTTTCGCCACGTTTTCCACGGCCAGTTGCTCGGCCGGGAATTCGCCGTGTGGCGGGCCGATGACGGTTACGTCAACATCTGGGAGAACCGCTGCCTGCATCGCGGCGTCAGGCTGTCGATCGGCATCAATGACGGGCGCGAACTGAAATGCCAGTATCACGGCTGGCGTTATTCGAACCGCACCGCTGGCTGCACCTATATCCCGGCTCATCCGGCCGATGCACCCGCCCGCACCATCACCAACCGCACTTTTCCGGCGGTCGAACGTTATGGCTTGGTCTGGTCCTCGGAAGAGCCGCGCGGGGAGGTGCCTGAGATTGCCGGCCTCGCCGAAGGCAAGCTCCTCGCCTTGCGCGGCATCGCGGTCAACGCGCCGGCCGACAAAGTCGTCGAGAGGCTGAGAGCCTATCGCTTTCAACCCAACGGAGCGATCGATGGCGAGGGCGCCGACATTCTCGTCGAAGCCGCCCAGGATTTCGCTGTGGCGCTTCGCTCGCGAGCCAGCAGCGCCGAGACGCAGGGCGTTTTCTTCGTGCAGCCGGTCGATTCCAACCGTTCGGTGATCCGCGGCGTGCTCGATCAGGAGGCCGAGGGCGCCGCGCGCATTGCCATTCTGCGTCACCACAATGAGCGGCTTTCCAAGCTGCGCGACGAGGTCGAGCGCGACGTGGCGAACGCGCCGGCGCCGGCGCCGCTCGAGCCGGTCTACGAACGGGTCTCGGCCGAACTCGCGGAAATGCCTGAGGTGACCACGCATGGCCGCAAGGCTGCGCTGCGTGTCAGCGTGGCCAGAAAATGGCAGACCGCTGACGGGATCGCAGGCTTCGAGCTTCGTCCGATCAAGGGCATCCTGCCGACGTTCCAGCCTGGAGCCCATATCGACGTCCACATGCCCAATGGCGAGATCAGGCAGTATTCGATCACCAACGGTCCCGGTGAAACCGACAGCTTCACCATCGGCGTCAAGCTGGAACGGGACTCCAAGGGTGGCTCGAAATGCATGCATGAGACGGTGCGAGAGGGCGACGTGTTGGCGATTTCCGAGCCACGCAACAACTTCCCGCTGCGCCGCGATGCGATCAAGACGCTGTTCGTCGCCGGCGGCATCGGCATCACGCCGCTGCTCGCCATGGCGCAGGCGCTGAAGAACCAGGAGCTTGCGCACGAGCTGCATTATTTCGCGCAAGGCGAGGAACACCTCGCCTTTGCCGATCGGCTGAAGCATCTCGGCGATGCGCTGAAGCCGCATCTCGGCCTCTCGCCCGACGCGACCGGCGCCGAGCTTCGACAACTCCTCGCCGGTTATCGCAATGGCATGCATCTCTACATCTGCGGCCCGGGACCGATGCTGGAAGCCGCGCGCAAGATCGCGGCCGAGCAGGGCTGGCCGGATAGCGCCGTCCATTTCGAGTACTTCAAGAACACCAACAAGATCGACGACAGCTCGAGCTTCGAGGTCGCGCTGGCGCGCTCCTGCGTCACGCTTCAGGTGCCGGCGGGCAAGACGATCATGCAGGTCATGCGCGAAAGCGGCATCGATGTTCCGTCGTCTTGCGAGCAAGGCGCCTGCGGCACTTGCGTGGCGACGGTGATCGAGGGCGAACCGGACCATCAGGACGTCTACCTCAACGATGCCGAGAGGAAGGCCGGAACCAAGATCATGACCTGCGTTTCGCGCGCCAAATCGGCACGCCTGGTTCTGGACATCTAACTGTTTGTTTTACGCATTCCGGACGGAAAACCGTTACACACGTTTCCTGGAATTGCTTTAGGAGCTGCCGATGATCACGCTTTACGACTACGAACTGTCGGGCAATTGCTACAAGCTGCGGCTGCTGATGAGTTTTCTCGGCATCGACTACAAGACCGTGCCGGTCGACTTCTACCCCGGCCGCGAACACAAGTCGGAATGGTTCCTGAAACTCAATCCGCTTGGCCAGCTGCCGGTCATCGAGGATGAAGGGCTGATCTTGCGCGACGCCCAAGCGATCCTTGTCTATTTCGCCTCGAAATACGATCCGTCGGGCACCTGGTATCCGCGGGACAATCCCGCTCTGCTGGGCGAGATCAGCCAGTGGCTGGCCTTTGCAGACGGTATCACTTCGACGGCGTCGGCCGCCCGCCTGCACGATGCGCTGTTTTATGACTTCGATATCGACGCCGCGCGTGCCGGCGCGCATCGCCTTTTCCGTATCCTCGACGAGCATCTGTGGTTCGGCGAACAGCAGGGCCGCAACTGGATCTGTTCGGCCAGTCACCCGACCATCGCCGACATCGCCTGTTTTCCTTACATCATTCTGTCGGAGGAAGGCGGTATTCCGCGCCAGGACTATCCGGCAATTCGGCGCTGGTGCGACCGTGTCAAGCGCATCAAGGGGTTCACCGTCATGTCGGGTGTGTTTCCCGCCGGCCCCGGCAAGATCGCCGCATAGTCTGATCATAAGCGCCGCGTTCTGGCCCGGCAAAATAGAGATTTGGGAGAGAAAAAGAATGAAAACCCGCGCCGCTGTCGCTGTCGCCGCCGGAAAGCCGCTGGAGATCATGGAGGTCGACCTCGGGGGCCCGCGCGAGGGCGAAGTGCTGGTCGAGATCAAGGCGACAGGCATTTGCCACACCGACGAATTCACACTGTCGGGCGCCGATCCGGAAGGTCTGTTTCCGGCCATCCTCGGCCATGAAGGCGCCGGCGTCGTCGTCGATGTCGGCAAGGGTGTCACCTCGCTCAAGAAGGGCGACCACGTCATCCCGCTCTATACGCCCGAATGCCGCCAGTGCCCGTCCTGCCTGTCGAGAAAGACGAACCTCTGCACGGCGATCCGCGCCACGCAGGGCCAGGGCCTCATGCCCGATGGTTCATCGCGCTTCTCGATCGGCAAGGACAAGATCTTTCACTATATGGGCTGCTCGACCTTCTCCAACTTCACCGTGCTGCCCGAGATCGCACTGGCCAAGGTCAACCCCGACGCGCCCTTCGACAAGATCTGCTACATCGGCTGCGGCGTCACCACCGGCATCGGTGCCGTGATCAACACCGCCAAGGTCGAGATCGGCGCCACCGCGGTCGTCTTCGGCCTCGGCGGCATCGGCCTCAATGTCATCCAGGGCCTGAAGCTTGCCGGCGCCGACATGATCATCGGCGTCGATTTGAACAACGACAAGAAGGAGTGGGGCGAGCGCTTCGGCATGACGCATTTCGTCAATCCGAAGGAGATCGACGGCGATGTCGTGCCCTACCTCGTCAACATGACCAAGCGTGGCGCCGACCAGATCGGCGGCGCCGACTACACATTCGACTGCACCGGCAGCACCAAGGTGATGCGTCAGGCGCTCGAAGCCTCGCATCGCGGCTGGGGCAAGTCGGTGGTCATCGGCGTTGCCGGCGCCGGCCAGGAGATCTCGACGCGGCCGTTCCAGCTGGTCACCGGCCGCACCTGGATGGGCACCGCCTTCGGCGGCGCGCGCGGCCGCACCGATGTGCCGAAGATCGTCGACTGGTACATGGACGGCAAGATCCAGATCGACCCTATGATCACCCACACGCTCAAGCTCGAGGACATCAACAAGGGTTTCGATCTCATGCATGCCGGGGAGAGCATTCGCAGCGTCGTGGTTTACTGACCGGCTCACACGACACGCCCGCGTCGAAGGCTCTGTGTTCCCAAAATACCGTGCCTCCCCGACATCGGGCGTTAGGCCGGCGGCGCGACTGACATTCCGGATGTCCGCGCCGCCGGTCGGTTCGACCCCACCTGATCCGCCCGGGTTGCCGCGATCATGGTCGATGCCGTAGACACCGGCCGATTGGCGTTTGAAATCCGTGGAGAGGGAATATGCCGGAACCCATGAAGACCATCTCCCAGGCAAAATCCCTTGGCGGAGTGCAGGGCATCTATTCGCACCTGTCGACGAGTTGCTGCTGCGACATGACATTTGCCGTTTTCGTGCCTCCACAGGCCCGGGAAATGCCTTGCCCCGTGGTGTGGTATTTGTCGGGACTGACCTGCACCCATCAAAATGTCATGGACAAAGGCGAATACAGGCGCATGGCCGCCGAACTTGGCCTGATCGTCGTCTGTCCAGACACCAGTCCGCGCGGTGCCGACATCCCTGATGACAAGGACAATTGGCAGTTTGGCGGCGGCGCCGGCTTTTATCTTGATGCAACGCAGGAGCCTTATGCGAAGAACTACCGGATGTATTCCTACCTCGTCGAGGAACTACCCACGCTGATCGCCGCTAATTTTCCGGCAGACATGTCGCGCCAAGCCATAACGGGCCATTCGATGGGCGGACACGGCGCGCTGACGATTGCTTTGAAAAACCCGCAGCGGTTCAGGAGTTGCTCGGCATTTGCGCCGATCGTGCAGCCAAGCGCTGCCGGCTGGTCAAGGCCGGCTTTCGAAAAATATCTCGGCACGGATGAGGCCTCGTGGCGGGCCTACGACGCTACTTCGCTTGTTGAAGACGGGCGCCGCTTCCCGGAATTTCTCGTCGATCAGGGAACATCGGACGGGTTCCTGAATGACGGGCTGAGACCCTGGCTTTTGGAGGCGGCCTGCGCCAAAGCCGGCATTCCGCTGACGTTGCGCATGCAGGACGGATACGACCATTCGTATTTCTTCATTTCGACATTCATGGACGACCATTTGAGATGGCATGCGGAACGGCTTGCATAGGTCGAGGTCCGAGCGATGCAATCGGATTAATCCTCGTCCAAGCGAGGACCGCGTTACTCTTTCTCGTCTCTACCGGGGCGAGGAACACGATGGCGCCGCATTGAAATTATTGAACAATTTCAACCGGAAGCGCTACCAACGCGTATAAATTTTTAGCCATTTCAATGGTTTAACTGGATTTTGGTAGCGGGAGAGCGCTACCGTCTTTCCCCCCGCTCGGAAACCCCGCGATATTTTCTACAATGTCGGGCGTGATGCGCCTCTGTCTAGGTGGCGCAAAAGATCGGTAGGACGCGCAGCAGGACATGGACGCCGCCAAGTTCTCACCGCCGGCGCACTCTCACTAACCGAGGCACGTGGCATTCAAGATAGGACCACGACAACTCAGCGCTTACCAAAAGCGCGTCGATGGAGCTTCTTCGCCTGGGCTTTCACTGCTGCATTTCTTTTTGACTTACTCTTCTCAGGCCGATCAGTTGGCGCCGTAACGCGATTGGCACCGACGGCGTCATTGCCTGTGAGGGAGATCTCAGCCTCCCAGCGGTCAAAGTATCTCTTTCCGCCAGTTCTGTTTGACAGCAGTCTCTTCATGTGGCCGAGGATTTGGTTCCGATCAACCGTCCGGTGTCTGATTAAGTTTCGCATCAATAGGCCGATCGCGTAGTCGGCTTTGACCGAAGGTCTGGTTTCCCACAGGGCTAAAATAGCGTCCTTCACCACGCTGAAATGCGATGCAATCTCGGCCTTCTCGACGCCGATGGCTTCCGCAATGGCATCGATTGTATACATGGTCTCAGGTGTTGCTTGCGCGACAACTTCGATGATATCGCCTGCATTACAGGTGATAAATGTATGTCGCAACAAGGCCAGTTGAGCCACCAAGCGCGCATATTCCCCGGCTCCAATTCGCCCATCGTCCCTAGCTGCAAGAAAAATCGCTTGGAGCCACACTGAAGGAACCTTCAGGCCCGCTGCCCAGTTCCTGTACCGCTTGTCATCGGTGACCAGCAGCATGGCTCGTTCCTGAGCGACAAACATTGGATCCAGCGCGCCGCTGCGAATATGATCGAGTAGCTTCGGATCAATGCCGTCCGGCGCGTGTACTGGCACCAGCTCACAATCCGACTGCATGGCTTTTTCGCGCTTCTCGATCGCATCGGCGATCTGCTTGGCACGTTCAGTCGTGAATTCTTCAAAATAATAACGCCCGTTATAGAAGTAGCCGGTGCCTGCCCGCTCGGTCTCAGGAATTACATCGTCGTCATGCAGGTGGTTAATTTCGTCCGCTGTAGATCTTGCAAGGAGGATAGTACCGAAAAGTTGCTTCAGCACATCCAATCCATCGATACCGACCACCGCCCAAAAGGTTAGCGTGTCAAGAACGATGCCCCTACCGAAGTGCTTCCTCGTAGTGTGAGTCGCCCCGACTCTTTCCGGTAGGTTGCCCTCGCAAGTCTCGATGCTGAGCCCCTGCATTCTGAGGGTATCGGTGAAATGGACGACGCTAGCACCGCCTGAGAACTCTACCAGCACCGAGATCGGCAACGGACCCTCAGCGTAGAGGCCCAGGACCTTCTGTTGCCTCTCGCTCTGCCGCTTCATCAAATCGAGGAACGGCTCGATATCGTCACCGATCGTCTTGATGACGAAGAAACCGTCTTCCGCGGGAAACCTAATGTTAAAGTTCTCGGTCAGATCTTCGTAGGCATGCAGGTATTTGTGCCTCACCTGCTGCACGGTCCAGCGAATGGTCCGTCCGATCCGGTCTTCCACCTCGAACGAATCGCCGGTCCGGTGCCCCATGGCTGCCTTGGCGATTGAGTGGCCGGATCCATATTTTTTGGCAGCTGGATCACCCGGCCCATCGACCACCATGAACTCGTTGGTCTGCTCGTCATCCGAAGTTAGCCTGGCCCACATCTCCACGCCGATGACGTCATCGCTGAGCTCATGCAGACGCCTCAACTGGCCGAGGCACAGACCTAGCCATTTGAGGGCAACTTTCGGATCATTGCGGTTGGCCTCCAGGACCTTGTATCCCAATGCCAGGGCATCATCCGGTCGACCGCCAGCGGCAAGGGCCTGTGCGAAGTCTACCTGGTCCTGTGCAGTGCCATGTAGGGAAGCCACATCCAGCGAAGCTACCAAAGCCGATAGCTCTGATTTGCGCTTTAGCCTGAACAGCGTCTGAATGTGCATCAAAATGGGTCGGACACGATTTGGCGCCAGCTCTCGCGACTTCACGAAGCAATCCTCAGCCAAGCCGAGTTCGCCCCTATGATAGTGCATGATGCCTTCCAGCATCACGTAGCGCTCTAGGTCCCTGACCACATCCTGCAGCCCAGTGAAGAACTCGACCGCCCGCGCTCTAGGAGGGAACTCATAGGCAAAGGCACTAGCCAGGTCGAACAGTTCCTCGGAGTCGACGGTGTCGTCAACGAAACCATCCATCAATTTAATGATCGCGCCGTGATCATGGCGCCGCGCCGCATACGCAGCAATCATCGTTCGGGTCGCGATGTGCGACTTGTCGGTGACGGTAACCAATGCATTGGCGTAGGCTTTAGACGATGCTTCGGGCAAGTCGAGCTCGTCTGCCAACTGGGCAATAAGCACCGAGGCTCGGCCGGTTGATGCGTACTTTGGGACCAACTCGTCCAGCGCTGAAGAAGCCGAGCCTGGGTCATCCTTAGCACGCTTCCTGACACTCGCACTTGACGCCAGGGCCTTTATCAAGTCGCGTTCGGTCTCCGGGACCGTGTTCAGGGCCTCGGTTCCGTGGAGCCCTTCGAGATAGTCCCAGTTGCCATAGCGCGCCGCGATCTGGGTGCGCATTAGAAGGGCAGGACCCTCCTCTCCCAACTTAGGGAAAGTTTGTTCTGCCAGCGTCCTGTCGCCCAACTCCAGCGCCATCGCCGCCACGCGGACCAGCAGGTCGGGATCTTTTCCTTCAGAGATGGCCAGCCCTTCAAGCAACAAGTCTTTAGCGGACTTGTCGTCCCCTGCCGCCAGCAGCGCTAAGGATCCATTTATGCATAGAGCGAGAGTTTCCGGACGTTTGGTAACCTCCTGCTGCTTTGCCTGCTCCCAAAGATCGGTGAGGTCCTTCCCAGCCTGCTGCAGCCGCGCCCTGGCTTCCTTGGTCAGTTTCCAAGTGGTCTTATGATCGCCTTCCACGATCTCAGTGATCTCTGCCTCTGCTGCCTGGCGCTTGTAGAATTCGTCGTTCTCGTCATTTTCTCTCCCCCGCCGGGCCAAATCGATCCACGCCCGGTCGTTAGAATTGCGCAAGTTCAGGAGCTGATATTTCTGGACCGCCTCCGAAAATTTCAGCCCTTCGGGAATGCGGTCCATAATGTCGGTAGCGCCGGCAAATCCACCTGCCTGGACGACGTAGCCGGCGAGGGCCTCGTTGTCAGGAGACTTGCTCAATTCGGCAAGCCCCCTTTCCATGGCTTCATGATAGCGACCGCGAAGCATCATCGCCAAGATGACGTTCACAGCTGCTTTAGGATCATCCGGTGCATGCTTCACAGCCTCTTCCAGCATTTCCGCCGATGAGGATTCGTCGCCGAGTTGAAGGTAACAATGAGCGATGTTGGCTTTCACCCTGAACCAGATGTGCCCGGAGTTCTTGTCCGTGAGCGTCTTAATCAGATCGAGCAACAGGTCGAGAGCGGATCTTGGCTTTCCATTGTTGGCTCGATCTCTATACCGATCGATCTCCGCGTCGAGCGCAGCCTCGGCGGGATCGGCCGCACCCGATGTGGCATCCGCGCCCACTTGTCCCAGCAGAGTGGCGTTCATGGCCCTTATCTCTGCCAGTATCTCCTGTGTGGCACTGGTCTGCAGCCCCACCAATTCTTCATGGCGCTTCGTTTGAATCTCTGCAGTGGGACTATGGTTGGGATCGAACACGAGCGCGACGTCCGGATGGGCGGAGATCTCGTCCTCAAGAGTCCCCCACCCCCAAGCCCGTACGATAATGCTGCGTCCCAGCACCCGCTGTTCTTCAGTCAATGCAGCTGCCACGGTATGCAGCACCGCATCGTCGTCGGCCGTCGTAGTGAAAAAGTACTCGGTCAGCTCTGGCTCGTATTTTAGGGCCTTCGCGAAATCCCCCCTAAACTCTTTCTCGGTGGCTTTCTCTCCCAATCCCTTACATTTGCATTGGACACCAACGACTTTACCAGCGTCGCCGTTGCGGTATCCGAACATGTCCATTCCATGTTGGGCCTGACCATTCTTGCCAAAACGGTGGAGAGAGGCGTCGTTCAATATCCGACGCCATAGGTGCGCGGAGCCCTTCTCGAAAGCCTGCCAGACCTTCGGCCTCGGGACGTGAACCTGCGTGTTTGCCGACGCCGACATCGAATTTCCGTTTTGTTGCGGGAGGGAACGAATCCATTAGTCGAATGAGGCTGATGCGAGAGCCAGCAGATGTAAAGCGAGGCGGCCCTCTTCTGCTCGTTAAGTTGAGGCAGTTCTGCACTCCGACGCATCGTGATAGGTGAATTTCGCCACGGATTCTGTTCCGGGCCAGTTCGGGTCGCCGAATCTGACCGGTCCCGCGCGGTCCGCCTCAACTGCCCTGGCATTTGGGCCTACGTGCCGCTAATCAAACCAAAGGATACGAGGATCGATGCTTCCCAAGTCATCACCTGCTGGCAGTTCCAGAAACGCGCCGATTTGGTAGTGCAACTGCTCGCGGTAAGCTGCGAGCTTTACAAGGTCGCAGCGACGTGACTGTTTGTTGGTGGTCTTCTTGATTTCGACGACTAAGATATTCTCTTCGTTGACTCCGCGAAAATGCACAACGATATCGGGATAAACGGGTGTGTTTTCTCCGCCGCATTCCAAGGGCAAATTTAACCGCTTCGGGCTGCCATCAAGTCCGACACGATTGTATTCCGCATCAACTTTGTGATCGGGAAAGAGCTCGCGCACAAAAACATGTGCAAGCGTGGCCCCGATTGCACGCTCGTTCACATCAAGCTCGAGCAGCTGTTTCTGGTCGTCCATGAACAATGTGACGGCCTTTTCGAAACGGATTTTGATTTCCTCAATGTCCATGAGAGCATTTTGACACAGTTGCGTGGCAGTCGAAACGCGAAACCGTTCGGTGGTGCTACTATATTGCTCACTGCATCAAGAAGCTGATTCTGAGCGGAGTATGACCGTATTCGAAATTACCAAGGAGATGATTGGACGCCTCGAGGACGAACAGTTGCGTCAACTGCTTCGCCGATTGCTGGAAGCCGAGGCGCGAGCCAGAAGTATTGCGCTCTCAGCCATCGCAGTAGGAGGGAACCAAACCACTGGCGATGGTGGCGTTGACGGTTCGATCGCGTGGCATGGACTTCCTAATCCTGGGGGCTGCTCCTGCAGCGAACGATATTTTTTCAGTCCAAGGCTGAGGTGATAGCGCCGGCAAAAATAACCAGGGAAATGCTTCCCGGAGGCCTGGGGTTCCTGGAAGCTTTTCGAACTTTCTGTCTGACGCCTTCAGGCGAATTGCGCTCGCTCGCGAGGGACGCTGGGATGTCAGAATTTGCCATGGGACGATCATAGTCGACGCCTTCGACTGCCTGCGTGAGCTGGCTGGCTCCAACTGGTTTCAACCGTCTGCAACATAATTGTTAGGCGTCATGCGCTTTGGGGCTGCCAAACCATTAGAATCGGGTATGTCCGCGCACTTCGTAACCGCCGTTGCTGACAAACGACATAGCCTACCCGCATGACTGAAAATTCGCATACCAGACTGCTTTGCCGAAAAATCGCCGATTTCTGCCGCCTCCGTCTTGATCCTGTGCTCCCGCCCCAAGAAAGCGCAAGCATCAGAGAGTTCTTGCTCAACCTCATCTCCCGCGCTCAAACCCCGCCGCGAAAACTCCGCGGCTATGATTGGCAAGAGATCGCCATTCAGTGCGGCCTCGACGACAAAGTGATGCGATCTGCCCGGGCCACAATCGAGCCGGCACTGGATGCGATCGTTCGTAACACAAAATCTTCGCAGAAGCGGGCGACGATCGGCGGTCTCCACAGCGCCGAACCGGAGCATCCTAGGCGGGTCTGTCCGCAGAGGCCACCTGCTAAGGCGTCCCCAGAAAGCCGCAAACGAAAGCTCGACCGGTCGCAGCGCGCAGCGGCAGAAAACCCGCAGAAGCCCGGCATCAAACCACGCGAGATCGAGGAGTTCCCAGAACCTCTTTTCGAGGATGCATGTGATTTACCAACCTTTCAGATGGCGCTGGATTTCCAGATGCGCCGCCATGGCGACAGCTATTGGCATCTTCATCGAGCTGTTGTTCGGGACGACGAGACCTTTGATCGCTCTACAATTCGGCATTGGCTGCAGGGATCGAAATCGCCGCGCAGCGTAGCGAGCATGGAAGTGCTAGCTCGAATCGAGCGTCGTTATCGTCTTTCGGAAGGGTATTTCAAAGCGAAACTCCCGCTTCAGACGCGTTCCGCCTCTGGGCATTTCCTTGATGACATCGGCACGGCTGAACGCCGTAGGCTCGCGTGGCATTTGCCTGATGACTTCAACACGCGTGGTCCCGAGGAGCAGGAAGAGATTCTGGAATGGGTTCGGCGCGTGATTATCAGCGGGTCAACTGATTACCGGAAATTCCAGGCGGCCGCGTTGAAGCAGCGTTACGCCATCCGTTTCCCGGGTATCGCCTATGGTCAGTCGGATGCCGCAAACGACGCCTATCGAGTTCGGCGCGAACTCCATGACGATGACGGTGCTCTTTTAACTGACCCCGACTTGATGTCCGGCGTCATAGACGCCCCGCCTGTGCTTGCGATGGAAATGGCGGATCTGATCCGCTTCAAGACCGCGACACTCACTGCGTTCGGTCTACAGCGCAACGGTGTCTGGGGCGAGGAAACGGCATCGCAGAAGGTTGAGCATCTCGGCTTGATGTTCGGCGCTTTGGCCGCGCATCCACACGGCCCGGTACGCGGCTACGGCGTGCCGACGCAGCATTTGTCTTTCGGCCTGCTCGTCTTCCCCTCGGTCTGGGATTGGTATGTCCAGTGGCGCGAGAGACGGCGCGGGTTCTACACTGCATGGGAGGTGGACATGCTGCGAATTTCGCTCGCGCTCACCCGCAAGGAGACGGGCTGGCTGAGGCAGCAACCCCACCTGTCGTCGCAAATCCGCCCGATCAACGGGCTAGTTTCACAGACCGACATTGATCGCGCCCGCAGCGATTGGGAGGACGCGTGCGATGTCTACTTCAAGCATGCCTCCTCCCGCGTGAAGGAGATTCAGCGGATCGCACGTGTGCATCGTGATCCTTTTGAACCAATCATGCCTGTGCTGGAGGCCGATAGCCCAGTGGGTGAGTATCGAAAGATCACGGAAGAGATTCTTCGGCTCATGCCTGATGAGCGTATCCATCGCCGTTCTGCCGCCGAAGCAGTCCGCTCGTTCCTGATGCTTAGGTTCGGGCTGCATCTTGGGTTGCGGCAGAAAAACCTGCGTCAGCTGATGGTCAGTGAACGCGGGAGACTGCCGCGGTCTGAGCGTCAGCTTGCCGACATGAAGCGCGGGGAACTGCGTTGGAGCGAGCGCGAAAAGGGCTGGGAGGTGCTCATTCCTTCTGTCGCATTCAAGAACGCGAACTCGTCCTTTTCGGGAGTAAGCCATTTAGGCTCGTCCTGCCGAACCTGGGTGGTTTATACGAGCACATCGAAGCGTATATCGATCGGCACCGCCGAGTGCTGCTTGGAAGCGCGGAAGACCCCGGCACCTTCTTCATCAAGACGGTGAAGGTGACCAGCAAGGACGCCGCATACGATCGAAACACATTTTATGAGGCGTGGCGCCTGACTATCCAGCGATATGGCATTTACAATCCATATACTAAGCGCGGCGCGATCCCTGGTCTACTCCCTCATGGCCCGCACAATGTTCGTGACGTGCTGGCGACGCACATACTGAAACAGACCGGCTCATATGAGCAGGCAAGCTACGCGATCCAAGACACGCCCGATATGGTGGCGCACCACTACGGTCGTTTCTTGCCACAAGACAAAGCTGCGCTCGCCGCTCGGATTTTGAACCGAGTGTGGCAGGCCGCTTAAGGACCATCAAGGGCGAACGTGCCCTTTGAGCAGTTTTCAGCGCAGATCGAAGATCGACTTCGGGAGAGTGAATGGAGTGCGATCCGGCCCGAAGCAATATGCTCACTTACTCTTCTGGCTGAAAAGTGGGCAATGCCGTGGCCTCTGTCCTGCTGGCATGTTCTCCAAGTTTTTTCTGCAGAATCCTGATGGAATTTCGCAGTTCGGGAGGCTCGTCGGACAATCGCACGCTTTCGTCTGTCTCCCAAGTTGCCATCTCTTCCGGATTATCCATGCCGAATGCGATACTGAGTCCTGAACGCTCTGCTGCATCGAGATCGAGCGCTGCGAAAGCCGCGCCCGGCTCGACCTCAATGCCGAAGAGCCAGGCAATGCGCGTTGCTGCCGCGCCCGTGGAAGGCGCTATGAGGAGAAATGTCGATTTATCGGGCTTTCGGCCAATAAGGAGGGTATCTCCCGCCGTTGCCTTCCGGGTTACGGAATTGTCGTAGTAGTAGAGCCGGTACTCCGTCCGCGTCGGATGACGTGCTCTCGCATCATACCACGTCAGCATTCCCCTTTCAGACACAAGCTGCCCGGCGTTGGACATCCAGTAGAAATCGGTGTCCAGACGCTGCGGCTGTTCACGGCCGAACAGCTCGATCAGAGGTCTGGAGCCGTTAAACTCATGCTGGTTGGATCTGACGGCATCGACCTCCACAGGGCTCAGCCGCTTGAAGACGATCCCCTTGAAAAGGTCCGAAAGCACGCCTGTGCCGGTTGCCAAAAGATTTCTCCTAACGCGCCAGTTCGGGCACTCCATCAGGAATTGCCGGCAGCGACGCAAGCTTCACTTTATCCCAGCATTCTTCTTTTTTTGCCCATTCGGAAACTTGGGCGCCGCGGGCTGTCTGAAGGAGCACCTCGTTCATTCTCGAAGCGAGTTCCGAAATGAAGCTCGACAGCTGCGGCGAAACTGCCTGGCGCTGCCAGATCGATTCCAGGGAAAGGCGGTTGCGCCATTTCTCGGCAAGATAGGCCACTGTGTACGCGGTTATGTTTGCCTGGGCTTGGCTGAAGCCACCATTTCGAACCACTTTCTGGGCTGCCTTGAACAGGATCGCCTGTGCAATCAGCTTCTTGTAGCCCGCCACATCCAGAGACCCGGCCGCCGTGCTTTCGGGTTCAGCCATAAACCTTTCAAAATTTTTCTGGCTGCCGAGCGAAACGATATGCGGCCTGCCGGACCAGGCTTGGATATACTTGGCGAGATCGGTCTTGGTAATCTTTCTGGCTGGTGGCACCGCATCCCTGATCTGCCGCAGTCTCGCCGGAGTCGTTCCTTCTCTCGCAAGCATGACGTTGTAGCTGCCGGCTGCCCGTTCATAGAACCAGCGGCCAACGCCATCCGGACAGTAGGTCGACAGGGCAAGTTTCTCGAGTTCGACGTGGAACGGCTTGTTGGCGGAGAGATCGGAAACCTTCACCGCGTTCTGGCTGTTGGCATACCTTGAGATGTCACCAATCAGGATTTCCTCGGCCTCGGGGTCGTGCCGGTGCAGGATTATCACCTTTGCCGGAACCCTGACCCGGCTAAGATCCGTTTCAGGGTACTTCCGCTTTGTAAAATAGATTGACGCGGTGGTCTGGCCACCATTCACGATCTGCATTCCCTTGAGCCAGGCAAGGCCGGTCGAACTGTCACCCGCGCGCGCAAGGCCTGCTTCGTCTGCAATCAGCACGATACCGTTGTTGTAGGCCATGAACCGCTCGGGAGTGTCTCGCAGCGTGTCCCGAATTCCCTTGTTCACCTTCCCGGTCTGGCTCAGGAACGACCTCACATTTGCCTCGAGAAGCCGGGCTCCATAGCGGTCGTAGAGCATCCGCAAGGCATTCGCCGGAATGGCCGTCAGCGCGTAGTCATATTCTTCGTTTTCACCGGGCACATAGACACACGGCAGCGGGGAGCCGCAGATCTCCTCAAAACTGGCGACGAGTTCGTCACGCGGTTTTCCTTCCGACCAGTGCCGGTGAAGGCGTTCGATATCCATGACCTCCAGCCGAACCGATTTTCCGGCGACATCACGCGGCTTGAACGTCCTGGTCCTAGCTTGGCGATCAGTCAGCACGTAGACACGGACCTGCTCGAGATCGGCGTAGCAGTCCCGGATTGTCAGACTGAACTCGTAGGCGTCGTCCGAAGGATCTATTGCCTTCACCAGTTTGCCATCCGCGGAGCTGCCCAGGAATTTGAGGCACTGCTCGGCTGCCTTGACAACCTCACTGTCCGATATGGTCTGAACGGTATCTGTCCCCGAGTACAGCGTGACAAACAGGTCGACCTGGTCAGCCTCGTCCGACACGGCGTAACCATTCAGCTTGAGCGTTGCAGCACCGACCTTGCGTTCAATATGAAGGACGCGGGGGTCAAATGTCATGCCGCATTCGGCCATGTGTTGCATGACGACGTCGGTGAAAGCAGCCTCCGCCTTCAGATATCCGCCTTCCGTCATGCGGTCACTGACGAGGGCATTTACCTCGCTCTGGGTCTGGACCAGAAATTCCTGAAGGGTCATGCGGAAAGCACTCCGTAACGAGTCAGAGCTTCGGGCAGTGAAATGACATTCGCATTCACCAGGTCAAGATCGACTTCATAGGCTGCTGCCCTGATTGCCGGATCAGTTAAGCTTCTGAGGAGGCAGGGAAAACTGTCATTGACTTCGAAAACGCGTACGTCCACCAGATCGAACCGGCGGGAGTAAAGGTCTGCAGCGGAACCGTCATAACCGGCGAGAAGCAGTGCGCGGTCCATGGAAGCAGCGAGATCCCGGGATGATGCGACCCGGGCTCTCAGGGCATCAGCCAGCTCGGGCAGCGTCTGGCCGGTCTGCTGCTGGCAGAGCCGTAGACCGGCAAGCAGAACCGGCCGACCGGAAAGACCGTCCAGTTGTTCAAGCGAGCTGATCTGGGCTGGGAAGCCGTTGACCGAAGTTGTCGACTTGACCTCGATCCCTATGGTGTCGCTCTGGAAGTCCTGAAGTCCGCCTCGGGGGCCTGCCCATGAATGGACCATGATGTCGGGCACGGCCCCTGCATCAAGCGATTCACGAAGAAAGACCAGTTCGCCATACAGACCGATCTCTTCTTCGGGCGAAAGACGGTCCTGCTTTGGCCGGCGCATGAAATCCTGCCACGCCCTGATGCGGGCAAGCATCAGCGCAAGCAGCCAGCTGTCCGACTTCGTTGAGGTAGCAGAAAGCGCAGCGACAATGTCGGCCGACATCTGGACAAAAAGATCGCGGCCGGCTCCCGCCTGACGGATCAGGCAGACCCATACTCCGAAGCCCGGCGCCAGCGCCTCTCCTGCGGTCTCGACGCGGAAACCGCTCCCTTCGGGCAGCTCGGCTTTCGCGGGGGCGGTATCGACATTGAAGCCCACAAGGAGCGTCTCGCCTCCTTCAGGAAAAACGATCCCGCCCCTGAAGCGGGGTTGTGAATGGCCAAGTGCAACCGTCAGAAAGCCTTTCTCCGCTTTCTGACCCGCGAGCGCACTCCATGCGGCCTCCAGTTCGCCGGTATCAGTCAGCACCACCATACTCCTGCATCCATGCGACGTTGTTCACCTTGTACTCGACCTTTGTTCCGGACTCGCTGGCAGGGAAGCTGATGCCGAAGGCAACCACCGGCGGAAGGTCCGCGGGCACGTTCCCGCCTGCTTCGGCCGGGTCAAGGAGATAGATCAGAAGCAGGCCGCGCTCAGGATGTCCGTCTTGCCCGTTGATGCCCTCACCCCTGACCCGCCTTATCGCCGGTCCCGAAGGATCGGAGGGACCCTCGGCAGATCGGGAACGCGCAGGATCAGGCTTCCAGCCGCTCCTGGTGATCGCCATCGCCTCTTTCCATTCATCTTCGTCCAGATCGAGAGCCTCGTCGCGCGGTGACAGCAGCCGTCCAATCGAATAACGCCCCTCCACGCCATCGGAAGACCGTTTCAGCATTGCCACCTCAAAACCTTCGGCAAGTGGATGCGATACGCCGCGCCCGCCGCCGACGACGACGACAGTCCAGCTGGTCAGTTCGTCGACGAGATTCATTTTCGTGATGAACTCGGCGAGCAGGACGCTGTTGACCTTGTATGCGTCCGGATGCGTCCTGTACGAATTCAGGAAGGCAATGACGTCGGTGGCGGCGACTTTTTCCCAGAGCCGCCCCTGCCAGCGCTGCATGCCATCGCCCCGCTGCCGTTCGGGATTGTCCTTGCCTCCTCCGAGCCTGCGGACGAGATCCGTCGCAGCATCCAGATTGCGCTGCAGCACCGTTTTGTCGGTGAAGAGGGTGATCGTTTCCGAAACCTGCCCGCTGAACGAAAGCATGAGGCTTTTGGCCGATCTCATCTTCAGCCGTGACGTGACAAGCAGCACAGGATGTGACTGGACCTTCAGCCCGTATTCCCGCGGGGTGCCGCCAGAAGCGGCCATCAGATCGAATTCCTCGCGAAGCTCCTCGGCAGCGTCTGCGATGTGGCCGAACCAGCCCGCCAGCTCAGCTGTGGTGTAGAGCCGGCAAAGGTCAATGTAACCGGGGCGGTATCCAAACCAGCGGCCCATCTGCATGAGCGTGTCGTACATTTTCGATGTCCGCAGGAAATAGCTGACACACAGGCCCTCAAGGGTAAGTCCACGCGAAAGCTTGTCGCCGCCAATCGCGATCACCTTCAGGCCGGGGCCTGTCTGGTCTGCATAGTCAAGCGCATCTTTTGCCGTGCCGTTGATCATGCGGACGTCGATGTCGGCGATGATGAGCCGGATTGCCTCGAGTACGTCCGGCCAAGCTGGAAGTGCTGCATCACCGGCCAAGGCTCTGAAACTCTCAGCTGAAGCCTCGCATGTCGGGACGAAATCGGAGAACCACAGCTGCCCCAGACGGGCCTCGGCGTCTTCATGTCCGATCTTGCGGCCAAGGCGCTGGCGCAGCGACAGGACGTACTCCTCGACCTTCTGGTGCACGACCTTCTGCACGGAGGTGAATCGTGTGACATGTACCAGCATTGAGGAGTGTGCATCCCCCTGGCCGCGCAGCCGCCGCACCGCGCAGGCGATCAGGAAGGAGTCGATTGCCGCCTCCAGCGTTGCGGGAATGCCTGTCTCGCGGTCGCTGCGTGGCACGTAACCGTTTTTGTGCGTGTGCGGCATCCATCCGTTTCTGCCATCCTCTGACATGTGATCGTCCACCTCCCGGTAAAGTGGGAGGCCAGGCGTGCGTCCTGCTGTAGACCGGAGCCCGAAGATCTGTGCCGGACCGACATAGCTCGACGGAGCAGCCAGATTCACGATGAAGGCGGAGGGAAAAAGGTCTGGACCTTCCTCTTTGGTTTCTCCCCGCTCGTGAATGAAGATGTTGGCAAATGGCGTCGCAGTGTATCCAACATATGCGGACCGGCTGAAGGTGTGCACGATCTTGCGGGTAAGGCTGTTTATGGCGGTCGGCTGATGCTCGGGGTCAGGGTTGCCATCCTCGTCAAAGATCTGCTCGCCTGTATCTACAGAGGCATGGTCAGCCTCGTCATCGATGAGCAGCAGCGGCAGCCGCTTGACGATCTTGCGCCCGTTCTCGTCCTGCGCGTCGGCAACGTGGTGGCGCACCCAGCCGAGCAGACGCTCGAGCACTGTCTTGTTCTTCTTGACCACGAAAAGCCACGGCCGCTGCTCGGGCGTGATGCCGAGCGTATTGGCACGGGCTGTGCTGAAATCACCGTTGTTGGTGCGGTTAGTGACGTAGTTGGGACGGATCGAGGGATCGCGGTCCACGAGGCCGACGCCAATCTCGCGGATATCGTCAGCGATCGGCCTTGTCTCATATCCAAGGAACCCCTCGTCGAGACGCATCTGCGTCTGCGAGCGCAGATTGTTGTGGAGACCGGCCAGCACGATGATGATCTTGTAGCCCGCATCGGCTGCCTTGCAGATCAGGCCGGTATAGTTTCCGGTCTTGCCCGACTGGACATGGCCCACGACCAGCCCCCGTCGATCCCATGCTCCGTCACGCAGCGGATCCTCCAGCATCCCGAGGATCATGTCGGTGGAGCGGTCAAGGCCATCGACTGCAGCAAGGGACATTCGCGCCTCGAGATACTCGCGATACCGCTGCCAGTATCGCCAGTCGCTCTTGCGCGAAGCTTCGAGCCACGCCCGGTGGCCTTCATCGTTGCGTATGGTGGAATCTGTTCCGACCCATACGCTGAAGCGTCTGACGAGCTCGGCTATCGCTGCATCCTGGTCGAATCCCTCACGCCAGGCTGGCTGGAACGCAAGCACCTGATCGATCTTGGCGCTGATCATCGCCGGGCTGATCGTGCCGGGATCCTCGTTGACCAGAAGCTCCTGCGCAAACTTGATGACACTCTGGTTGCTCAATGGCCTATCCTCTGGTGACGGATTGCAGCGTTTCGACAAAGCCGGGCCAGCTGTCGAAGGGTTCGGTGGCGGCGAGCTGGCGTCTTGCCTGCTCTTGCGTCAGCCCCTTCCGGTTCACAAGGTTGTTGAAGACGGTCTGCATGACAGATTGGACCTCTTCCGGCGGTACGCCCTGGAAACCCATGCGCGGCGTTTCTTTAGCCTCTGCCGTATCGAGCCAGATCTGCTGTACCGGCACCGTCTCCTCGATAACCCTCAGCATTGCGATGACGTCGTCCCGCAGTGAACCTGCATTCTCGATTACGGCGGCAACAGCCGGATGATTGCGGTCGACCCGGTAGCGCAGGCCGCCTGTCAGATGCGTCGCATGCCAGGCGGGCGAGACCGGTCCAGCACCTGAAGACCGTTCCGGTCTGCCCCGGAACGCAAAGACCTTGCGCGCACGCTGGCGCACGTCTTCTGCAAACAGCGACAGGCGCGCTCTTGCCTCAAGTGGCGGTCGCGCTGTCGATTTCCTGATGTCGATCTTCCAGTCCTCGTCGGCACTGTTCGGAATGTCGAGGCGGATGCGCGCAAGCCTGAACGGTTCTTCCTTGGTCCAGGATCTCCCCTGTCCGAGACCAAGCCAGTGCCCGGCAACGAGAAGGCGCTCGTTGCGGTATACGTAAAAGCCCTGCTGGGATGTCCATCCGTCCGGTCCGGCCGCCTCGCCGTATTCCTTTGGTGACAGCCGGTCCTTGTGGGGAAGGACAAAGCCTTCCATCTCAATGCCATGGCCGTTGACCCGGAACGATTCCAATCCCGACCGCCAGGTGTCCGGGCGGCTGCGCAGAAACGGGTCCCACGGGCGGATGGCCGTGCCATTGATCCGGATAACCAGCCGGCGGCCTTCAAGATAACGATGAAAGACCATCGAAAGGTGCCGTTCGATACGGTCTATCACAGCCAGAAAATCCTGGTCCCTGGAGCCGGCGGGCACGATCCTGTCCATGATCTCCCACAGAACCATTGTTCCACTAGGCATGTCGTCCAGAGGCATCAGCAGCGATTCAGAACCGGGCGAGGGTCCTTCCAGAAGTGACCAGCTCCCCGTCGGGTCGTCACGCAGAACATCGAGATCCCAGCGCAGCGAGCAGGTCGCGCCATCTCGTCTTGATGCTACAGTCAGGCGCCGCGCCTGCGAAAATGACGCCGTCTTAAGTCCGAGGCCGAACCGGCCAAGATCGCCTTTCTCCCTCTGCTCGAGCGGGCTTCTTTCGCCAAGACGCATCGCTGAATCCAGCATCTGGTCGTCCATGCCTGCGCCATTGTCGGTTATCGAGATGCTGCTGTCCGGCCCATTCCAGACGAACCGGATGTCGACAGCGGAGGCCCGGGCAGCAATGCTGTTGTCGACAAGGTCTGCAATGGCGGCGGCAGGTGAATAGCCCAACCCGCGCAGGGCCTCGACCATGGCACTGGCACGGGGTGGGGCGTTTCTCGAACGTGGCGGAACAGTTGCTGTCACAGGAATGGCTGCAGCACACTTGAGCGATTTGGATGTCTCAGGATCTTGATTGCCTTGGCCTCGATCTGGCGGATCCGCTCCCGGGTGACCTCAAAAAGATCCCCGACCTCTTCAAGCGTATGTTCATCAACATTCGCCAGCCCGAACCGCAGCCGGATTACTCGCTCGCTGCGGGGCGAAAGTTGCGCGAGGACACCCGCGATCAGTCTGCGAAGGCATGCCGCATCGTGGCGGCGATCCGGCGGAGAAACGGTTTCATCAGCAACTCTGTCAGAAGTCTTCCGGCTTACGGTCGCCGGGATGTTGAGAAGGCGTTTTGCGATGTCTGGCGTTCCCTCTATCTTCTGTGCCACTTCAGCGACGGTCGCGTCCCGGTTGAACTCGGCGCGTGAACGTTCACGCAGTCGCATGATTTTCTTCAGCCGCTCGCCGAGGTGCACCGGGAGGCGGATCACGCGCGACTGGTCATCGACAGCCCGGAGCATCCGCTGGCGGATCCAGAAGGACGCATATGTTCCAAATCGCGCACCCTTGAGCGGATCGAATTTTTCGACAGCGCGCATCAGGCCGAGATTCCCTTCTTGGACAAGATCGTCCAGTGGCAGCCCCCTCCTGCTGTACTTTCGCGCGATCCACGGGACGAGTTTCAGACCGCCTTCCATCGCCCGGTTGCGTGCCGCGCAGTATTTTTCGAGCGCGTCCGACAGCGCTACAACGGCCGGATCGTGCCGGTAGATGCCGGCCTGTTCCACCGCCCTGAAAAGGGCTTCATAGGGCAGGGTCCCTACGCCAGCATCTACTTCAGGCAGTTCTGTGTCATCCCGGAGAACGTCTGCACCGGGCACGGGTGTTACATTATCCGGATCTTCCGGCTCATCGACGCTTTCATCAGGTGTGATGGCAGTCTCGATACCACCGAGCAGATGGAGGCAGCGTTTCACTGCGTCAGTCACTTCCTTGCGTGACTGCTCCAGCTTCATGAATATCCGCTGTTCGCGTTCGGGGCTAAAGGCAGAACACGAACGGATGTCGGCAATGTATCGTTCGGCAGCGGCAAGGCTGTTCAGCTCGTCCTCAAGCTGGCTGATTGCTGCCCTGGCAAGCGCCCTGTCATGCCGGTCAGCAAACACCGCGCCCCGGCTCAGGAACGTGGCTGCGAGTCTGCCCGGGACAATTCTGACGCCGGTCTGCTGGACAATCAGTCTGAACAGGAGCCGCTGATCGACCGTGGCCTCCGGCCAGGCCTGCCGCAGGCTGCGGCCCGAGATCCATCCACTGGCAATCGCATCGGCCAGAATCATGACCGCCTGCTCAGGCAGGACCAGGGTCCGGCCGGCGGAGGATGTAGCGGGCAGGGAGATTTCGGCAGACGACCAGTCGTCGTCATCGACCCTTGCCCGATGCGACGAAATGGCTGCCTGGAGAGCCAGAACGCTCTCGTCGGGCAACTGTCTGCTCTCTGGCGGCTGGAAATCCTGCTCGGGCTCCCATCCCGTGGCGCCGGTTTCTGGCTCGGGGGCGCGGAACTCTTCAATGGCCCGCCGGTCAAGCACAGTATCCGCCAGAGCCACCTGCGCAAGATAATGCCCGACCTCCCGGAATCCTCCCCTTGTTGCAAGCTCGGCAGCACTCAGGCCCCCAGGATCCCTGAGCGATGCTTCCGCCCCTTCGTCCAGCAGAAGGGCACAGATGTCTTCACGTCCAAGCGCGGCCGCGATCATCAACGGCGTTCGCCCTGACGCGTCACGTCCATTGACAGCCGCTCCGCGCCTGAGGTGCAAAAGGATGGAGCTCTCGGGGCCTTTCGAAAGCGCGAGCCTGAACAGCGGCGAAACCGCTACCGTCCCGACCGAGTCAAGCACGGAACCGCCTGCCGCATGTCGGCAGCATCATGTCAAAATCCCCCCAATATTTCCCACACCGGATTTATAGCAAGAAAAAGCGCATGGGAAGCGTGTCGTCTACTTTTCCCGGACTTGCCGTTCACCTGCCAGCGTAAGAAATTCCACAGCATCTGCAAGTCAGGGCCTGCCGGGGCAGACTGTACGCCGTCCGGACCGTTCGGGTCGCAGGAGCGCTTCGCAAGGGACCTCGTCGTCTGGTCCATTTGCCACGCCAGCCTCCGGCTCAACGGATCCCTTCAGCCGCTACGACCAAGGCGGACCAGCCGCTTCATAAGGCACCTCTCGCCGGGGGCGGCGGTCCCGCGTCCCGCCTGCGGCGTCGCCATGCTGACGCTCCTTCGGCACCCCGTTACCCGGTCTCGAGGTCACGAACTGGCTCCGGCAACGAAATGGATTTGTCCGTCTTGCGGACATTTTATCGCCTCCGCTTTGTGCGCCCTTTCTCCTGCGGCCGCTGGCGCCGCACCGGCAGCGCCGCAATCGGGCCTGCTTGAGGGCAGTGCTTTGACGGCAAAGCGGGGATCGGGAGCTTTCAGAACTAAACATGTGGATGCAGGCCCGCCAATGAACAAAAAGAGAACAAAGTTCATTGCCCGTTAGGACATCCAGTGTCAGGCTGTCAAAAAATGACACAGCAATGATTCGGAGCATTCGATGCGCGCCAGACGTACAGAATTCACCAGACTTCGGGACCAGGCCGGTCTGACGCTGGAACAGGCGGCCAGCCTTCTGGAGGTGGCCATGCGCACCGTCTACCGTTACGAGGAGGGCAGGAGCGAGCCAAGCAGGCTCGCCATGCGCACGCTCAGGGAAGCTGCCCGCCAGCGGCTTGCGCCGGTGGAACAGTCTTCGGCCGGCTTCCGGTTCATTGATCTCTTCGCCGGCATCGGCGGCCTCAGGATGGGTTTCGAAAGCATCGGCGGACGCTGCGTGTTTACGTCAGAATGGGATCCTGGCTGCCAGAAGACCTACGCGCTGAACTTCCCGGACAACCACCCGATCGGCGGTGATGTGCGGGAGTATTCCAAGAGCCCGGAGAAGGTGCCAGATCACGATGTGCTTCTGGCGGGGTTTCCGTGCCAGCCGTTCTCGATCGCCGGCGTATCCAAGAAAAATGCCTTGGGCAGGCCGCACGGCTTCCTGTGCGACACGCAGGGCACCCTGTTTTTCGACACGGCGCAGATCATTGCACATCACAGGCCAGCCGCGTTTGTCCTGGAGAACGTGAAGAATCTTGAAAGTCACGACCAAGGGCGCACCTTCGCCACCATCATCAACGTGCTGCGCAACGAGCTGGGATACCACGTCCAGCACCGGGTCATCAGCTCGGAGCCATGGGTCCCCCAGAAACGGGAACGGATATTCATCGTCGGTTTCAGGGACCCGACCGATTTTGACTTTGAGGCGCTGGTACTGCCGAAACCAGGCTCGGGGCCGAAGCTGCGGACCATCCTCCAGGATCATGACGAGGTCGACCCGAAATACACCCTGACGCCACGCCTGTGGGAATACCTGCAGGGATACAGGGAAAAGCACCGTGCCGCAGGCAACGGTTTCGGTTTCAGCCTGTTTGGTCCCGACGACGTCTCCCGGACCCTGTCGGCCCGCTACTACAAGGACGGATCCGAAGTCCTGATTGACCAGCCCGGTCGACGGCCGCGGCGGCTGACACCTCTGGAATGCGCAAGGCTCATGGGCTTCGAGCGTCCCGACCGTCCTTTCCGCATCAATGTTTCTGACACACAGGCCTACAGGCAGTTCGGCAACGCCGTGGTGGTGCCTGTGGTCGAGTTTGTCGCGCAGGCCATCCGGCCCTACCTGGAGGTTGCGCTGGGGCGCACGCCCACCGCCGGACCGTCTCCACTTGTTCGCAGGGTTACACGGCCCGATGCAGACAGGGCCCTGGCGGCCAATGGCTGACATCGTTTCGCCCGAGGTGCGCAGCCGGATGATGGCCGGCATCAGGGGCGTCAATACCAGGCCCGAAATGATCCTGCGGTTCGCCCTTCATGCGGGCGGATTCCGCTACCGGCTCCATGACCGGCGCCTGCCTGGCCGGCCCGACATGGTATTTCCGCGCCGCCGCGCGGTCCTGTTCGCGCACGGCTGTTTCTGGCATGGGCACGACTGCCATCTCTTCCGGCTGCCAGGAACACGGCCCGAATTCTGGCGCGAAAAAATCGCCCGCAACCGGGAGCGGGATGACGCAGCCGAACGCGCCCTAGCCGGGCTTGGATGGCGCTGCGGGGTCGTCTGGGAGTGCGCCATACGTGGAAGAACTGCCCTTGCCCTGGACGATGTAATCGCCCGGTGCGCCGCCTGGCTTGAGTCCGGTGAGCTACAGCTCACCGTGAGAGGGCGGGAATGATCAAACGCGGCCTACTCTCTGATTACTTCGAAGGTGTGGCCGTCAAGCGGCTTAGCATGGTCGAAACCACACCGGGCGGTTCAAACCAGCATGAGTTCAACAGTTCCCGCACCCTCCGCGCAATGATGGGCGATGCCGACCGGAAAAAGATCCCGACCCGGTTCATATGGCTCGGGGAGGAACAGGAAGGTTTCGCAGCCGACGGCATGCTGAGCTGGTACGATGCGCGCAGAAAGCACGCGACGCGGACCGAATACCACCTCTATTACTACACCAATGACGTTACCGACCGGATGAAGGAAGGCGATACGCTGTTTGTCGCCCTGCTTCGCGACGGTTCGGCGATGACGATCGTCACGCCCGCCGACAGCACCGTCCAGAACCAGCTGCTGTGGCTTTTCGGTCTGGAGGATCAGCCCGAACTCCAGTTCACCGGCCGCGAAATTACCGAGGACCAGGCCGCTACCGTCGACTTTGCGGCGCGTTATATCCTTGACGAGCTTGGCATCGATTTCGAAGAGCCGGAGGCCGGCGAACTTGACATGCTCATTGAAAGATTTGGCATGAAGTTCCCTGGTACGCGGGAATTCTCGCAACTTGCGCGGACTTCCCTCACGGGCGTTTCGGCGCTGGACAACCCGGACGCGGTTCTCATGGCGTGGCTGGAACGGGAAGAGCTTCTGTTCCGGCGGCTGGAGCGCCACATTGTTGCGGAGCGGCTGCGCAATGGATTTGTCGGCGGCGATAATACCGCAGACGTCGATGGTTTTCTGGCATTCTCCCTGAGCGTGCAGAATCGCAGGAAATCCCGTGCGGGGCAGTCGCTGGAGCATCATCTGGAGGCACTGTTTCAGGCGCGCTCGATCCGTTTTTCGCGGGGGGCTGAGACCGAAAACCGCAACAGGCCGGATTTTCTGTTTCCTGGCCATGCCGAGTACCACGATCCCGGCTTCTCTCCCGCCCTGCTGACCATGCTAGGGTCGAAATCAACATTGAAGGACCGCTGGCGTCAGGTGTTACCGGAGGCGGCGAGAATCCCCGCCAAGCACCTTCTCACGCTGGAGCCAGCTATTTCCGAAAACCAGACCGACCAGATGAAGGCGGAACAACTTCAGCTCGTACTGCCGGCAAAACTCCATGAAACCTTTCGTGAGAGCCAGCGGCCTTGGCTCATGACTCTTATGAAATTCGTCGATCTCGTGGACAGCCGCCAGAAACAATAGAGACTGAGTGGTTCAATTCACCGCAAACTGGCTGGTGCTATGCGTCCACAGCTCTCCGGGGAGCCCAGGTCACTTTCGGGCCGCGAGTTCGGGGATGTCGTATAGGATGATCTCAATACCGCTTTCTCGCAGCATTTCCGTGGCAAACTTGAACTCCGATCCCCATCGCTGGTCGGCATGGTCGGGATGCAGGCCGACGAGGCGAACTATACCCGCCTGCACGATCGCCCGGGCACAGTCGATGCATGGAAACCAGTTAACATATGCGGTGCAGCCATCGAGCGAGATACCCAGCTTAGCGGCATTGTAGATCGCATTGCGCTCAGCGTGCTCTGTCCACGAATACTTTGCCGGGCGTTCGTGTCTTTCAGGTACCTCATCGTCGATCCCGCGAGCGAATCCATTGTAGCCAGACGCGCGAAGCAACCGATCCGGGCCTACGATGACGCACCCAGTCCCTGCCGAGCGATCCTTGCTCCACGTTCCGAACACCTTAGCGAGTTCGAGGAATCTCCGGTCCCATCTTTCCTGCCTGCTCGGGTTGGTCATGCCGCGAGCCGATCATGCACGCGCAAGTCTGAGGAAAGTTTAAACCAAGCCTCCATGTCGATTGGATCGGTGGCGAGGTCTGCACGCGCATAAAAAAGTCGTGAAATTTCAGTCGACCACCCTTCGGGTACGCAGCCCTTCGAAAGGAACACTGCACGTTTGAGCTCGATCAAGACTCGCGGGGATTCGGCGATTTTGTTGAGACGCGGCCCCAGGTCCTCGACCAAGCGCGCGGCCTGTTCCGACGAGCGTGAACCGATTTCGACGAGCGACCGAATCGCGCCGTATCGGACATTTTCGTCGGAGTCGTTAGTCACCAATTTCAGCAGCGCCTCGCGGAACCTCTGATCTATGGCGCTGCCCATCACATGGCACGCGCGCCACCGGATGACAGGCCTTTCGTGCTTGGTCATCTGCAAGATCCGATCCGCCTGACCTTCCGTCATCGCCAACCGCTTCAACACATTCGCGGCAGTCCAGCCAATGATGGAGTCGTCTTCTTGGACGGCATCAACCGTGTTTTCGGATGCGACCTCCCCGCCTGGGAGCGTGAACAACGCCTTCCAGCGGGCGAACAGATCGGAATGGTCTGGCTGGGCCGAGACAAGGGCTATTAACGCCTCGCGGTCGTGTGCGTCCTTCATCGCCAGAGCGGCATCGTCCTTGAACAGTTCGAGCGCGTCGAGCGCTCTACGCGCTGAAAGGTAGTGTCGGTCAAACCTCTTTTCGGCCAGCATGGCGAGAATGATTGTCCTAAGAGAGGGCGATACTTTCGCCTGCGAAATCGCTTCGACTTCGGCCAATGCGTAACCAGCCGCATAGGGATTCCAGTCAAAAACGGCCTGAAGGAATCCGTCCTTGGCATCGCCGTTCAACTCTTCCAGCGCGAACGCGACAGCATCGAAGGAGTTGGCCTTAAACGTCAAACTGTCCAGGGATGCATGCCGGTGCTCGAAGCTCCAGAGTTCCGCGTGCGCAGCTAGGTACTTGGCAGCGAGATAGTCATGCACCCAATGATGATTGAACGCCACCCGCCCATTTGGCAGCTCAATCAAAACCCCGCCCTCCCGAAGCGTCTGAACTACAGCGGCACCCGCTTCGCCTGGGAATCGGACGGGATCGAAGGAGCGGGATTCATCTTGGCGATAGGCGGCGAACGCACCTTCTGCGGCAAGTTCCATGCCAGCGGCATCCAACTTGCCCCGGCTCTCAACAAAGTCTCGGATCGTGGCAAGAGACGAGCTTTTCAATGCGCCCTTGATACCCTTGTCCACGAAATATGGACTGTCTAGCAGGCGCCTTGCCGCAGGTGCTAAGGCATCCACGTCGAAGTGTTTCCGTGCTTCTTCGATGTCGACATCGAGCGGCATCGCGAAGTACCAGCGATCGTCGCCATTCGTACGTCGTCGGACCAGTCTGTCGGAAACGATGACAGAACAGTTGATGATGAGCGATGCGACCTGGTCGCAGGCGGTTAGGATGTCGTCGGCTACCGAACCGGGCGTTTCGTTCAAACCGTCGACAATCAGCACCTTTTCTTGGCTGGCGGGTAAAAAATCAAGGTCTGCCACGTCTGTTTCGCCCGAGCCGAACCGCCGAAGCAGGAAGTCGATTGCTTCACGCGCGCCCTCACGGCGTTGCTTCCAGCATTCGCTGGCGTCATGGTCCCAGCGTGAGAGATCGATTAGTGTGGTAATCTTACCGCCCGCGGCACCCTCCACCACTAACCGGCGCATGATCGTACTCTTGCCAGATCCTCCACGACCCGAAAGCAGGATGCGTCCACGCTCGGAGGCCAAGGGCAGGAGGTCCCCATGCGAAAGCGGCGCGCTATGTTCGCCGCGCAGGAGAGCGGAGTAGTCTTCGCAAAGCGCGACCGACAAGCAAATCGGCTCTCCGAGCGCTTTTAGATGTTCTGCCGCTAGTTGGACGTCGGCGCTCATGAGGCCACCTGCTGCTGAAGCAAGCGCTTACTGGGCGCTCGGTTTGTTCTTATAGGGCGTCATGCGCATATCGCAACGATTTCGTCGGCCACGCCGAGCGCGAAGGCTGCAGCCGTCGCCGCGGCATAATCACGCCACTTCTTGCGTTGGTCGTCGTTGCCCACGTCATCGACAAGGTCAGAAATCCCGCGTACCACCAGGTAGTTCAGGTTGTAGTGCCTTGCGCTCCTAGCGTTATAGACGCCGCGGGCGAGGCCATAAGATTCCATATCGACGGCTAGCGCCTTGTCGAATTCCTCAAGGATCTTACGCTGATACTCATTTTCGCCATCGCCGAGGATCTTATCCCCTGCGATAAGATTGCCTTCCAGCACCTTTGGCTGTCCCTCGACGGGTCGATCCTCCCTGACATTGCCAAGCCATCGCCCCGCAATCTTGACGCGCTGTGTGATCGTTTCGCGCAGATACATCGACGGGTGGTCGAACGCCTGCTTGCGGATGACGTCCTTACCGCCAGCGATCTTTCGCATTTCATACCAATCGACATGGTCCGCGACGATGACGTCGCCCAGCCCAATGCCGTCGCGCCCGCTGACGCCGCCGGCTATCCCCGACAGGATAATGAACTCCGGCCTGAAAAGCTCGGCCACGTTACGAACCAATTCGCTGCACGGCGTATTGCTGCGATCAGTGCTTTTCGCGAGGATGACATCGTATACGTTGGGGCAGATTTCCTTCCTGCGTAAATAAGGCGTGTTCCCCACCAAGTCATTGAAGTCACTCCTTTCGCGAACTGCCTTGTGCTCCTCTTCGACGATGGTGACGATCGCGACCAGTGCATTGCCGATTCGTCCAGGCAATCGAACCCAGTCCGGCTTCCGGCACGGTTCGACACTTTCCTGCGAATGGGCGAGTTCTTGGGACATTCAGCCTTGATAGAGGGGCTAAAGACGTTGATCAATCGTTATAGGCCGCTGGCGGCCGAGCCCGAGTGCGATTGTTATGGACAACGGGGTAACGCGGACAATCAACGGCCGCCTCCTGTGAATGGCAAGGATACGGCGCGAGCAAACATCCTGTTTGTGTTTCGGTCAAAACCTGCCATGACCTATAGAGTGTGGCAATTCCCCATTACCGATTTACGTTATCGGTCGTGACTGAAACCCCTAAGGCGCTTCGGTCGAGAGTCCCTCTGAAATCTTCTGTCGAAGTTTTTGAGCTCGACACGTCAGTTTGACCCTTCCTAAGCTCAAGGCGGATACGCTCGCCTAAAGGAGGAACGGCCTGGAATGATCTTCAAGCAAGTCGGAACCATTATGCCTGTTTGGCAGATTACCCGTGTTAATCCCGGGTTCATCTATGTCATTGAGAGGCATGGCCGGTACAAGATAGGGAAGACTAGGCGGACCCAGGACCGTCTAAGGGCCGCGAAGACTTGGCTGCCCGATATGACATTGATTGGACTGAAGCCCATCTGGGGAGCTTCCCATCATGAGCGGCGACTACACGCTGGGTTTGCGCGCTACTGGTATGCGCAAGAATGGTTCAGTTTCGACGGGGATGACGACGGCCGCGAGCTGTTGGTAGAGGGGTTCACGGCGTTCAGCGATGACAATCCAGATCGCAACTCAGTGGATTTCATCTACTGGTTCAATGGTGATGGGATGGTTGAGCCTCTGATGGAAATGGATCGCCGAAGGCTTTCTTTGCCACAATTCCAAAGGCAGGAATCATTCTATTGCAAGAAGGCTTAGCTAGCCCTTGAGGCAAGGCAAGGTAACGCCTGCCTAGCTATCCTTGCGCCGTGTGAGTTCGGTTGCCTAAAGGTCGATGTGCTCATCGATGTAAAATACGATTTTACACCGGTGGCCTGCGAACCGAATTCTTGACGCTAGCTTATGGCAAACGGCCCCGGTCGAAACATTCGATGACTTTCAATGCGCGTCGAAAGTTGGTGCATCGCGAATGGATCACGATCTGTTGCGTTGTTGCGGCCGCCCGCCGTTACAGCCATCGCTATGTTCGCCGGTCCATCTGCTCTTCACGCCGTTCACCATCGAACGCCTGCCTACCCTTCGCAGACCATAGGTTACGCGCATTCTCGCGTTCATGGCTTTGCAGCTTGGCGGCGATCCAAAGCAGCGCGCCGTAGATGGCAGCGCGATCGTCATTGGTGAGCTCGACAATGCCTGCCTTGACGACGAGACCGCCGAGTTCAATCAAATGTCGGGTGCGTTTGCGGCGCTCGACCTGCCACGAGCGCATGTCATTGCGAGCCCGTGCCGCCTGCCGGCGATTGTGCGCTGCCCGGTTGCGCTGGAGCGCTTCGAACGTTGCGCTCAGATGCCGAAGCAGTTCGCCGGGACCCGCTCTCGAAAAACATCACCCCACGCTTGGCCCATGCCTCACGCTTTGCGGTGTCTTTCGTCTCAGTGATTGCCACAAGTGCGCCCGCCAGTTCGTCGCTGCTGAGCTGATCGGCGCCGGTGGCGATCACCAGTTCGCCAAGCTGCTGCACCTTTCTCGTTTTGAGCTCTCGCGCCTTGTCTTCCAGTGCCTTCAGTTCGGTATCGAAGTCACGTGGTTTGCGCATGTCTGCCTCCATTGATTGTCGATCTCTGGATGATAGGGGAGCGGCTGCCGGAAGGCTTCAGGGTTGCCGAGACAGCCCGGGACGGGCTGGTCCATCCCGAGATTTTTTTCGAGGGAGGGCGCGCTTATACGTCGTGCCGACGTGCGCTTTGACGTGCAAATGATCTGGTCGCGATGGCGATCTATCATCTTCACGTCAAGGTCATTGGCCGCAAGGCTGGGAGCAGTGCCGTGGCGTCCGCCGCGTACCGTTCGGCTTCGCGGTTGCGCGATGAGCGGATCGAACGCACGCATGATTTCTCCGCCAAGCGCGGTGTCGTCCATTCCGAGGTGATGCTGCCTGCGAATGCACCGGAGGTCTGGCGCGACCGCGAACGGCTGTGGAACGATGTCGAGGCTTCCGAGGTCCGCAAGGATGCCCAGCTCGCCCGCGAAGTCGAGTTCGCCCTTCCACGCGAGCTGAGCCAGGCGCAAGGCGTCGAACTGGCGCGCGACTTTGTACAGGCCGAGTTTGTCAGCAAGGGCATGGTCGCCGATCTCAATGTGCACTGGGACAGGGCGGAGGATGGCAGCCCCAAGCCACACGCCCATGTCATGCTCACCATGCGGTCCGTGGACGAGAATGGTTTTGATGCCAAGGTTCGAGACTGGAATTCTACCCAGCTGGTCGAGCGCTGGCGCGAGCGATGGGCGGAGCTGGCCAATGAGCGCCTGGCCGAACTCGACATCGACTCGCGCATCGATCATCGCAGTCTGGAAGCGCAGGGCATTGCCCTGGAGCCGCAAACCCAGATTGGTGCACCGGCTCAACGCATCGAGGGCAGTGGCCTTGCTGCTGGCGACAGTGAAGCAGATCGCGCAGAACTGCATCGCGAGATCGCGCGCAACAATGGTGCGCGCATCATTGCCGATCCAACCGTGGCGCTCGATGCCATCACGCATCAGCAATCGACCTTCACCCGAAAGGACATTGCGAAGTTCTCGCATCGCCACAGCGACGGGGTGGAGCAGTTCAACGAGGTGCTGGGAGCCATCAGCAACGCACCCGATCTGGTCGAGCTCGGCAAGGACGGACGCGGCGAAGACCGTTTCACCACAAGGCAGATGATCGAGACCGAACAGCGCCTGCACCGCGCTGCGGAGCGTATCGATTTGGACGAGCGCCACGCTGTGAGCAACGTACATCGCGAGGCAGCGCTGGCGCGGGCTGCGCAACGCGGGCTCATCCTTTCGGGCGAGCAGAGCGGCGCACTGGATCACATCACGAAAAGCCGCGGTCTTGGTGTCGTTGTCGGCTTTGCCGGAACAGGCAAGAGCGCCATGCTGGGCGTTGCGCGCCAGGCATGGGCAGCTGCGGGTTATGAAGTTCGAGGCGCGGCACTCTCCGGCATTGCCGCCGAGAATCTCGAAGGCGGATCAGGCATCCCATCACGCACCATCGCCAGTATGGAGCATAGCTGGGGGCAGGGCCGCGATCTGCTCACCGCCCGCGATGTGCTGGTGATCGATGAGGCCGGCATGGTCGGCACGCGCCAGTTGGAGCGCGTGCTTTCCCATGCGGCGGACGCTGGCGCAAAAGTCGTCCTCGTCGGCGATCCGCAGCAGTTGCAGGCGATCGAAGCCGGCGCTGCATTCCGCTCCATCCATGAGCGTCATGGCGGCGTCGAAATCGGTCAGGTGCGCCGGCAGCGCGAGGACTGGCAGCGCGATGCCACGCGCGATCTGGCAACCGGCAGGATCGGCGCTGCGATCAGCGCCTATGACGAGCAAGGCATGGTGCATCAGGCTTCGACGCGCCACGAAGCGCGAGGTGAACTCGTCGCGCGCTGGGACCGCGACAGGCAGGCGCATCCAGAGGCAAGCCGGATCATTCTCACCCACACAAACGACGAGGTGCGCGCCCTGAACCAGGCAGCGCGCGAGCGTATGCGCGCTGCGGGAGATCTCGGCGAAGATGTTCAGGTGGATGTGGAACGCGGTGCAAGGGCCTTCGCCAGCGGCGACCGTGTCATGTTCCTGCGCAACGAGCGCGGACTTGGCGTCAAGAACGGCACGCTCGGCAGCGTGGAGGAAGTCAGCACACAGAGCATGACTGTGCGCACCGATGACGACAGGTCGGTGCGCTTCGACCTGAAAGACTACGCGCACATCGACCACGGCTATGCCGCGACCATTCACAAGGCGCAGGGCATGACCGTCGACCGCATTCACGTCCTGGCAACGCCGGGCATGGAGGCACACAGCAGCTATGTCGCACTGTCGCGGCATCGCGAACGGATGGACCTGCATTACGGCAGCCATGACTTCAGTACGCGGGAACGATTGGACCGTACGCTGTCACTGGACCGCGCCAAGGACATGGCGTTGGATTACGAGCAGGTCGACCCGGCGCGGAGCTATGCCGAACGGCGCGGCATCACGTTCCGCGAGCGCGTGGTCGAGATCGTGCGTCGGATCGTTCCGGAGAAGCTGCGCGACAGGATCGGCGGATTGCTGGACGGGTTGCGCTCGCCCGCGGACGCCGAGCCTGGCCAGGACCGTGGGCGTAGTCCGGGAAGGGAGAAGGTCGGGGCGCAAATCGGAGATGGCGGCGCCAGGCCTGAAAGACAAGCTCTGGTCAGGGGAATGCAGCGTGATACGGATGTTTCGGCGGACCCGGAAGCGGCGTTGCGCACCGATCGCACGAAAGCGCTTGTGCGTCACGCGCGAGCGCTCGACGCGATCCTCAGCACCGGAATTGCGGATGGGCAGGGAAGTCCCGACCAGATGCGCGAACTGAGAGATGCGCGCAACGCGTTCGAGGAGGTTAGGCCTCATGGCTGGCGCGATGCCGAAGCGGCCTATGTCAAGAGCCCCGAGTTGGTTCGTGAAGCGGGGGCCGGCCGGGTCAATCGCATCGTTATTGCTCTCCAGCTTGAAACGGAAATCCGCACCGGGATGGACATCGATCCCGGCCGGCGCGCCGACCGGTTCGTGGAACGTTGGCAAAAGCTCGACCGTACGGGACGGGACCAATATCAGGCCGGCGACATGTCCGGCTATAAGTCAACGCGCTCGGCCATGTCCGACATGGCCAAGACCCTCGAACGCGATCCTCAACTTGAATCCCTGCTGGCAAACCGCAAACGCGAGCTTGGCATCAACGTGGATTTGGGTCGTCGCCTGGGCGCGGAACTCGCCTTCAGCCATGGCATCGGTAAGGGTCGCGGAATCGGTATTTGAACCCCTCCGATTTGCGGCCGTTTCCACGCTACAGGCGGATGAAGCGAAAAATCGGATTGCCTCCGGCATGGGTTCGTCCTGTCTGTCCCAACAGAAATCAGCAACAACCATTCAGGTGGAGGCAAGCTATGGCCGAGCCGGATCGTATCGTTCGTCTCAAAACAGTTCTCGCCAGGACCGGCCTGTCCCGCTCGACAATCTATCGCAAGATCGCCGACGGCACGTTCCCGGCTCAACTGAGGATCAGCACCAATGGCGCCGGGTGGCATGAATCCGAGATCAACCGCTGGGTTGAGGATCCCATTCGATGGGGGTCGAAGGCTGAGGTGAAGAGGTCCGATTGAACGGGTAGGTGCAACAACCTGGGGCTTTCTTGCCGGTTCTGCAAATTGTCAATTTGCACTAGCGCGGTCACACGCTCCCATCGCTCAACCTGTTACTTCCGATAGCTTCTTGATGGCTGACGGAGCGCTAAAACCGAGAATCTCGGCTAGGTTTATAAACTCCACGACATCAACACGTCTCTGTCCGCTTTCTAGTCGAGCTACGAACGATTGGTATTGGCCGAGCCTGGTTGCCAACTCAACTTGCGTAAGGCCTGCCGCTTCACGGTTTTTGATCAGCAGCGCGATCAAAGCTTTGTGCCGATTCGTACCGAGTGTATCGACCACTTATCACCTCATCTGAACTCAGATGGGGGCTTCCTTTATATCTGATTTTCAGTTATCTTAAATTCAGATATTTAGCTGAGGCCGCCAAAGCGTTTGGCTGTATCACCAACCATGCAAAGCTGTTTGGAGCTCGGATCATGGCTGATTCCGACAATAGCATGAGTTTGTTTTTCATCACCCGGCGGCGCTTGCTGACGGGCACGGCCACGGGCGCGGCGGCATGGCCCTTCCAGGCGAAATCGCTGGCTGGCGAACTGACGGACGGCAGCGCGGCCGATCCTGCTCTTCGTCTGTGTGGGAGTTGGCAAAAGATCCACGATGAGACACTGGCGCTGTGCCGCGAACAGCAGCGGTTGGAGACACACCTCGCCAGGATAGTTGGCTTTCCCTGCGCCAAGATGCGGCTTGCCGATGGTACGGACGTGACGCTCCATTCCATCGAGAGCCTGAACGATGCCCACTCTCCTGAAAATGAAGTCGAATGGGGCAGGGCGCTTGCGGATTTCGTGGCACACCACGCGCGCTGGGACGCTGCTGATGCTGAGATTGGCTATTCGAGAACAGACGAACTGATCCGGCAATCGGAAACAGTCGAAGGGGCACTTCTCGATGATCTACCGCAGACAGCGGCCACGTCCATCGAAGGCATTTTGGCCAAGCTCAAGGTCATCCTGCGTGACGGTGAGCACTGGGAACATCCAGACGATTTCCCCTGGCCGCACATCCGCTCGGTACTGAATGACCTCATCCGCCTTCATGGCTTAGACGGTGAGACGAACCCAAGCTCAGAAAAGCAGCAAAACTCACAGAGCAGGTGAAGCCTTGATGAAAATCTTGGATCGTTTTCAAAGCGGTGTGGCACCTAACGGTGAGGTCCGTCCCCATCCGGCCGACCGTCACGTCGGCACGCAGATCGCGACTCTGCGAGTCCAGTCGGACGTCTCGCAAGCGCAACTGGCCCGTGCGATCCGCATCAGCTTTCAACAGCTCCAGAAATACGAAAGTGCGCGCAACCGCGTCAGCGCTTCCACGCTTTACGAAATCGCCCGCTCTCTGGATGTTCCTGTCAGCCGCTTCTTCGATGGTCTGCCGGGCAATGGCGAGGCAACCGCTCCGCTCCTGCCCGTCGACGAACGCCTGGAATTCATCGCCAGCGCGGAAGGCAGACGCTTGATCGAAAGGCTGTTGCGACTTCCCCCGCGTGTGCGCAACCGCGTGTCGTCCCTGCTCTTTGAATTGGGAAAGGAAATCGATCCTGTGCAATGCCAGGACGAGGATTAGAACGAGGTTGAGCAGGCCGTCAGGCCCGCGCCTTTTGCAACCTGGGAAAGACGGCGATGGGCGTAGTCAGGCGATCCCGCCAGAATGCCTAAGAGCTTCTCCAGAGCCGCGGAATAGCTTGCGGCTTGAGGTGGACTTGCGGATTTCCGAAAAGCACGCCTTGCTATCCAATTCTGCGACCGACCAATTTGACGGCTTTTCTCATCTCCTGCATGTGCACATCTGGGAGACATGGACCAAGATCATGATCTCGGCAGGATTGAACCGAGCCGCGCATTCTGCGCACTGCTATTTTCAGCAGAAGCCCAGCCGATCCGTAGCGAGCGCTACTCGCAATGGTTGTGAGATCTCAAAAAAGGGCCTTGTTCCGAGCGCCTGATAGAGCGATTCTGCGCCTTGCAAAAGCACTTGCGCGCCAAGCGGCTCGCGAAGATCACGAGCGTGAACAGGCCGAGAAAACTCATCATGAATCGAACCGCGATCTATGCACGCTTCTCAACCGACCTCCAAAATGAGCGATCAATCGACGATCAGCTCGCTTTGTGCCGAGCATATGCAGATCGTGCGGGATTGAATGTTGTAGCGACGTTCGATGACAGAGCCCGCTCCGGCGGCTCCGTCCTGGGCCGTGACGGTTTGCTTCAGCTTATGGATAAAGCGCGTGAGCACGAATTCGACGTGCTCGTGGTGGAGGCACTGGATCGGCTCTCGCGCGACATGGAAGATCTTGCGGGCATTCACAAGCGCCTATCATTTCTCGGCATCGAAATTCGTGCGGTTCACGAAGGCGTGGTGAACACGGTATTGGTCGGCCTACGCGGTCTTGTCGGCCAACTCTATCGAGAGGACATCGCTCACAAAGTCCGCAGGGGTCAAGCTGGCCGAGTTAACAAGGGGCTTCATGCCGGGGGATTGACCTATGGATATTCGTACGTGCTGGGAGACCCCGGGAAGCGGATGATCGCAGAGGACCAAGCGGACATCGTGCGTCGTGTCTTTCGAGAGTATGTCGGAGGGCAGACCCCGCGTGATATCGCTCACAATCTAAACAGAGACCGCATACCGCCGCCTCGGGGTCGAGCCTGGAATGCCTCTACTATCAATGGAAATGTGCAGAGAGGGACGGGGCTGCTTCACAATGAGCTTTATGCTGGCCGTCTGATCTGGAACAGGGTCAGAATGATCAAGGACCCTGATACGGGGAAACGTGTATCGCGTCCAAATCCCAAGGGTGAATGGCGAGTAGTCGCAGTACCGGACCTCGCCATTGTTTCATCCGACCTGTTCGACGCAGCACAAGCACGCAAGAGGGCGCGCGCAACGACCCATCCAAGCCATCAACGCCGACCACGGCATATGCTGACTGGGCTGCTGAAGTGCGGTGCCTGTGGTGCGGGGATGTCGTCAAAAGGCATCGACAAGTCCAGGCGCATTCGCATCCGCTGTTCGGCCGCGACAGAAAGCGGAATTTGCGCTGATCCGAAGACCTTCTATTTGGATACGGTCGAAACTGCAGTTTTGAATGGGCTTACTGCCGAGTTGCGCCATCCCGAAGTGATTGCCCAGTACGTCCAGACCTACCACGAAGAACGGAAGCGCTTGGCAGCGGATACCGATGCCAGGCGCACCCGTTTGGAGCGACGGCTTGGAGAATTATCTCGGGAGATCGAGCGGCTGGTCAACGCCATTGCCAAAGGCCATTGCGACCCAGCCGTACTCGGACCGCAATCAACAACGCTGAACGAAGAGCGCAAGTGCATTCTGGCTGAGTTGGATCAGGTGCCGGCCGCGACAGGAGTGATCGCGCTGCACCCTGCGGTGCTGGCCCGCTACGAGGAACAACTGAATCAACTTCAGACCGGGCTCGCCAACGGTATTGCTTCCGGCGATTCCGAATGTGCAGAGGCAATGCGCGACTTGGTCGAAACAGTCACGGTGTTTCGAGATCCGTCGAGAACCGGCGGGGTTGACGTCGAAATCGCTGGTCGGTTGACGGCACTCTTGGGCGAGCGTGCCTTCCCCCACGGCGTCAAAGGAGTGGGGGGAATGGTGGTAGCGGGAGAGGGACTTGAACCCCCGACCCCAGGATTATGATTCCCGTGCTCTAACCAACTGAGCTACCCCGCCAGGGCGGCGAAAGGCCCGAAATCCGCCTCAAATCGAAGGGCATGTCGGGGGCGTTCGCCAAGGTCGCGCGGATATAAGGTTGGGAGGGTGAGCCTGTCAAGCTTCGAAGCAACCGGCTTGCCGGCTTATCGTCATTATCGAAAAGCTTTGCCGCGGCGACATTTGGTTGTCGCCGCCGGGGTTGAGTTCGAAGGGGCACGTCGCTATGTCTCGGCCACGAGTTTTTAGAGTTTGAAACAGATGAAGCCGCGCATAGCAGTCCTCGGTTGCGGATACTGGGGCAGCAACCACATCCGCACTCTCAAGGCGCTCGGCGCGCTGCACGCGGTCTCCGATACCAACCGGGCCCGCGCGGAAGGCTTTGCCAGCGAGCAGGACTGCCTGGCGATCGAGCCGGACCAGTTGTTCGTCCGTGACGATATCGACGCCATCGTCATGGCGCTGCCGCCGCAATTCCATGCCGACCTTGCGGTACGTGCCGTCGAGAGCGGCAAGGACGTGCTGGTGGAAAAGCCGATCGCGCTGACGGTGGCGGATGCCGAGCGTGCGGTGCAGGCGGCCAAGGACAATGGCCGCGTCTTCATGGTCGGCCATGTCCTGCGGTTCCACCCCGCCTTCGAGACGCTGAAGGGGCTGATCGACAAGGGCGAACTCGGGGAGGTCCGCTACATCCACTCTCATCGGCTCGGCCTCGGCAAGTTCCACACAGAGAACGACGCGCTGTGGGACCTGGCGCCGCACGATCTGTCGATGATCCTGGCGATCACCGGCACGGAGCCGATCGAGGTGCGCGGCGAGGGGGCCGCCCTGCTCGATAATCTCAGCGACTTCGCGCATCTGCACATGCGCTTCCCCAACGGCCTGCGCAGCCATCTCTTCACCTCGCGTCTCAATCCCTATCGCGAGCGGCGGCTGACCGTGGTCGGCACCAAGGCAATGGCGGTGTTCGACGACGTCGAGCCATGGGAACGCAAGCTGGCCGTCTACCGCCACGCGGTGTGGCAGGACAGCGGCCAATGGGCCTTCACCACCAATGAGCCGTCCTATGTCGCGGTTGCCCAGGGCATGCCGCTGACGCGCGAGCTGGAGCATTTCATCCAGTGCATCGAGACGCGTGCCGAACCGCGTACCAGCGGCGAGGAAGCGATCAGGGTGCTGCGCATCCTGACCGCCGGCACGGTCACCCACACCAAGTCGAATTCCTGAAGCGCGGATTATTCGGCAGGAAACTTATTCGGCAAGAATCTTATTCCGCGGGAATCTTATTCCGCGGGAATCTGGGCCGGCCGGGCGGCAAGCCGGGTCAGCATGGCCTCGGCCTCGGCGCCACGCTCCGAACGCTCGATGAAGCCGCCGCCGAACACGCGGGCCTCGTTGCCGTCATCGGAGTAGAGCACGCAGGCCTGGCCCGGCGCGATGCCGGACTCGCCGTCGACCAGCTCCACCCATGTGGCACCGGCACGATGATGCAGCACGGCCGGGCGCGGCGGCCGCGTCGAGCGGACCTTGGCGAACAGTTCCAGGCCGCCGGCAGGGACGTCTGTGAGCGGTCCGTCGCCCAGCCAGTTCATATTGCGCAGATAGATCTTGTGCGTCTCCAGCGCCTCGCGCGGGCCAACCACGACGCGAGCCCGGTCGGCATCGAGATGGACGACGTAAAGCGGCTCGCCGGAAGCGATGCCGATGCCACGGCGCTGGCCGATCGTGTAGCGCAGGATGCCCTCATGGCGGCCGAGCACGCGACCGTCGATGTGGACGATGTCGCCCGGATTGGCCGCAGTTGGCTTCAGCTTGGCGATGATGTCGGAATACTTGCCCTGCGGCACGAAGCAGATGTCCTGGCTGTCCTGCTTGGCGGCAACCGCCAGCCCCATCTCCTCGGCGATGGCGCGAACCTGAGGCTTCGACAGGCCGCCGAGGGGAAAGCGCAGATAATCGATCTGCGCCTGCGTGGTGGCGAACAGGAAGTAGCTCTGGTCACGGTCGGCGTCGACCGGACGGTAGAGCGCGCGCTGGGCGCCATTGGCGCCGGAACGGATGTAGTGGCCGGTGGCCAGCGCGTCGGCGCCGAGCTCCTTGGCGGTGGCCAGGAGGTCGGCGAACTTCACCGTCTGGTTGCAGGAAACGCACGGGATCGGCGTCTCGCCGGCGACGTAGCTTTCGGCGAAGGGATCGATGACCGCCTTGCGGAAGCGTTCCTCGTAGTCGAGCACATAATGGGGGATGCCGAGCGTCTCGGAGACACGGCGGGCATCGTCGATGTCCTGCCCCGCGCAGCATGAGCCGGCCCGGTGCGTCGCCGCGCCGTGGTCGTAGAGCTGCAAGGTGACGCCGACGACGTCGTAGCCCTCGCGTTTCAGCAGGCCGGCGACGACCGATGAATCGACACCGCCCGACATGGCGACGACGATGCGGGTGTTTTCGGGACGTCCGGGAAGATCGAGACTGTTCATGATGCTTTCGTTCTGCGCGGCGCCTCAATGCCAATGTCGAGAATATAGGTCAAGCTTTACCGGCGCGCCAGCGTGCAGGGCGATTCACCGTTTGTGGCCGATCTTCGCCAATGGATGCATTTTCCCCCGGCAAATCAGGGTTTGCGGGCAGATGTTTCAAATGCCGGCGAAAAGACTAACGCGGCGTTCATGATCCTTACCTAGTCATTAGGGTCTGCTTAGGCAATTTTTAAAGCTGTGGCGGTAACGTGGCGGGGATTGGGTCTTTGAGTTTTTTGTAGAGAGTACGATGACCGATCTGGTTAGACCGAGAGTCAAATATGTTATCGGGCCTGACGGCAGCCCTCTTACGATTGCCGATCTGCCGCCGACCAATACACGTCGCTGGGTTATCCGGCGTAAGGCGGAAGTGGTTGCGGCCGTGCGCGGCGGGCTTTTGAGCCTGGACGAGGCATGCCAACGCTACAAGCTCACCACCGAGGAATTCCTGTCCTGGCAGGCGTCGATCGACGAATACGGCCTTGCCGGGCTGCGCACGACACGCATCCAGCAATACCGGCACTGACCATTGCGAATTTAGATGAAGGGCGCGGCTAACTCCGCGCCCTTCTGTTTTCACGGTCACCGTTCCGCTCAGAGCGACAGCACAACCTTGCCGATCGGCTTGGTGGCAAGGAAGGCGTGAGCGGCCCCCGCCTGGTCCAGTGGGAAGCTCTTCGCCACATGGACGGTGATCTTGTTGGCATCGATCAACCGAGCCAGTTCCAGCAGGCCCTCCCTGTCGGGCACGACCGACATACGCTCGACCCGAATATCGCGCGCACTGGCCTGCGCCCTGGTGTCGTCGCTGACATCGAGCAGTGACACCAGCACGCCGCCACGCTTGAGCACCTTCAGCGAGCGTTGGGCGTGGTCGCCGCCCATTGGATCCAGCACCAGATCGATGTCGCGAACCTGATCGGTGAAATCGCCCTTGGTGTAGTCGATGACCTCGTCGGCGCCGAGGTTGCGGACGAAATCGAGCTTGCCCGGGCTGGCCGTGGCGACGACGTAGGCGCCGCGCGCCTTGGCGATCTGCACCGCCAGATGACCGACGCCGCCGGCTCCCGCATGCACCAATACGCGCTGCCCCGATTTCAGCCCGCCGTGGCGAACAAGCCCTTGCCAGGCGGTGAGGCCGGCCAGCGGCAAGGCGCCTGCCTCGAGGTGGCCCGCGCCCTTCGGCTTCAGTGTGATTTGATCGGCAGGTACGGCAACCAACTCGGCATAGGCGGCGGCCTGCTTGGGAAAGCGCGGCATCCCGAACACCTCGTCGCCGATCTTGAAGCCGGTGACGCCGGCGCCGAGTGCTTCGACAGTTCCCGAGATATCCCACCCCAGGATGAAGGGCGGCTCGCCGAGCAAGGGGTAGTAGCCGGCACGGACGGCGCCATCGACCGGATTGATGCCCGCGGCCTTGACACCGACCAGCACTTCGCCGGCCTCTGGCGTGGGATCGGGCTGATCGGCGATGACAAGGACGTCGGGTCCGCCGACGGAATTCTGGATAGCGGCACGCATTGAGATATCTCCTGCTCGGTTGATGCCACTATCATTTGGATAGTAATAGTCCCTTGTCCAGTATGTACCTTTCTGATACATACGCACCTCATGGATAGTGAAGATGATTGCGGTTTCGGCTATGACGCGTTCCGGCGAACGTGTCCTTCGCACACGGTGCTGGAGATGCTGGCCAGCAAATGGGTCTATCTGGTGGTTTGCGCGCTGCGCAAAGGCCGGCTGCGCAATGGCGAGCTTGCCCGGAAGCTTGACGGCATCACGCCGAAGATGCTGACCCAGACGCTGCGCGTGCTCGAGCGCGACGGATTGGTACGGCGCGAGATCTTTCCGGTCATTCCGCCGCGCGTCGAATATGAATTGACCGAGCTCGGTCAGAACCTGGCGGGACTGCTTACCCAGATCAGGTCATGGGCGGAGCAGCATGCGCCGGATATCAAGGATGCCCGTGCAAGGGCAATTGCCGAGAATGAAGGGGATTGGGCCGCGTAGGGCGGTTTTCATTCTTCTGGGCGTATTCCGCCGGGCCGCAAGCCGCGACAATGCGCCAGTCCGATGGCGAGCGTTGACGTCGCCAGGGGCAGGGTTTTAGCCGATCATGGCGCTGCGGCCACCGACTTCGGCTTCGCGGATCTTCGTGTCGCGCGATTCCAGCATTTCCGCTTTGGAAAGCTCCGCTTCAGCTTCGCCGAGTAATGATTCGGCGGCGCTTCGCTGCTGGGCGAGGTCGCTTTGGGAATTCCTGAGATTGTCGCGGCGCAGGCGAGCCGCCTTGGCGAAGGTCGGATAGGCGAAATGGTTGATGTCGGTGATGCCGGCCTTCTTTTCCTCGGCGGTAATCTGAAGCTCCAGCTCGACGGCCATGCGTTCGAACTCGGCGATCATCATGTCGAGCTGCAGCAGCTGCCGCCGCTTCTCATTCACCTGAAACTGTTTCAGCCGAACGAGGTTTTCACGTGACTTCATGATTCGGTACTCCCGGAAACGCACACCCGCACTTATCGTCCAAACCACCTGGAAACGCCCAGGCCGCACCCGTGTCCACCGGCTTTCCCCCAACTATGGGAAACAAAACCCTAAAGTTTTTTGCCGGCGGTAACCATTCGTTTACGGGCATTGTTAATCATACGGGTCAGGACTTAAGGCCGGGTAAAAATTCCGGCCACCGATGCGGAAGCGACGTCGATGAGTCCCTGGAGTCGCTTAGTCCAGGTTGTTAATGTGTTGCATTAGGAATTTGGCTCTGAGATTCGTTATTAGATTCAAGAGGGTGTAGAAAGAGGTTAAAAAATCTGGTACCGTCATGGACGGGAAATTAGGATTTGTTAACCATTCAATGGCAGCCTCTGCACAAGGCAACCACTGCTCCGGGTCCGGACGGGTCGTGAAATGGTCCGGCAGCAGAAAAGGGGAATAAAATGCGTGTTCTGCTGATAGAAGATGACAGTGCAACCGCACAAAGCATCGAACTGATGCTGAAATCGGAAAGTTTCAACGTCTACACGACCGATCTCGGTGAAGAGGGCGTCGATCTAGGCAAGCTCTACGACTACGATATCATTCTTCTCGACCTCAACCTGCCTGACATGTCAGGCTACGAGGTCTTGAGAACGCTTCGCCTTTCCAAGGTCAAAACACCTATTCTCATCCTCTCCGGCATGGCCGGCATCGAGGACAAGGTGCGCGGCCTCGGCTTCGGCGCAGACGACTACATGACCAAGCCATTCCACAAGGACGAGCTGGTTGCCCGCATTCATGCCATCGTGCGGCGTTCCAAGGGCCACGCCCAGTCGGTCATCACCACCGGCGACCTGGTGGTCAACCTCGATGCCAAGACAGTCGAAGTGGGCGGCCAGCGCGTGCACCTGACCGGCAAGGAATACCAGATGCTGGAGTTGCTCTCGCTACGCAAGGGCACCACGTTGACCAAGGAAATGTTCCTCAACCACCTCTATGGCGGCATGGACGAGCCTGAGCTGAAAATCATCGACGTCTTCATCTGCAAGCTGCGCAAAAAGCTCGACGCGGCATCGGGCGGTCAGAACTACATCGAAACGGTCTGGGGTCGCGGCTATGTGCTGCGCGAACCGGAAGACATTCGCGTCAGCGCCTGAGCGACGAATCGTTCGAATCTTTTCAATAAAAAACCCGGCTTCGGCCGGGTTTTTGCATGATGGGCTGGTAACGGTCTGCTTTTGGGCTTCCGAGCAGAAGACCGTCACGCACTTTTTCTGGAGTTGCTCAAGGATGCCGAATCAGGTGCGCTCTTCAAGGTGCGAAAGCGCTCGAGCAACTGCGGGCGGTTGAACGGCTTCAAGAGATAGCCCTGGGCGCCGGCTCGCTTGGCCCGCATGATCGAAGCAATATCGAGCTCGACCAGGGAAATCAGGATCTGCGGCCTTATCGGGCTCTCCATGGCGCGGACGCGACGGATGAGATCGACCGCCGGTACGTCGGGCAAGGCGCCATCGACGACGATGATGTCGGGCATGTCGGCGGCGCACATCTCCAGCGCGTCAAGTCCGCTGGCGGCCTCGATGACAATCATTTCGGAGCCGCCCAGGATGCGTTTTGCAACCTTCCTGATAACGCTTGAATCGTCGACGAACATGCAGCGTTTCATTTCCGGGTCCTCTTTGCCTTCTGGCAGTCCGGTAGCGTCGGGGGCATCCAGGACGCACCATAGGCCAATCTGGTAAAGAAGCCGAAAAGGCGTTAGGTAAAATTTTTATAAAGATGGGCAGGTGCCTACTTTTATTCACGAATGCTTTGGCGCCGCCTGAACGACCAGACGCATCTCAAGTCGATGAGCTGGAATTACAGCTTTAAATGAAAAAATACTTCGCTTTATCGGCTGCGCATCAGGCCGCCGAAAGCACGATTTCTTCCGGCGTCGCGTGGATCGATATCGTCATGCCGGCCTCGCGCGCCAGAAGCAGCGTGTAATAGGGCTGCACGGAATGCGCGTCGATCGGCTCCTCCGGCTTGTGGCCGGAATGCAGTTCGAGGAATTTCGGCGGCACCCGCAGCATCGGGCCAGCCGACGCAAGCGCGAAACGCGGTTCGGTCTCAAGGTTTTCCAGCGTCACGGAAAGCTTGCCGCCGCGCGGAATGGCGGCATTGGCGACGAGGATCAGGTTGAGCAGCAGCTTGACCTTGTTCTTGGGCAGCAACGCGCGGGGCCCGTTCCAGGTCAGTTCCGGCTTTTCGTTCTTGAGGAAGGCGATGGCGACCGCTTCGGCATCGCCGGTATCGATCAACATACCGGCCGAACCGGCGGCACCGAAGGCGATGCGGGCGAACTGAAGGCGGGCCGAAGCGTTGCGGGCGCTCTGACGGATCAGCTTCATGGCGTCCTCATCGGCGCCGCCTTCATCAAGCAATTCGAGCCCGTTGTTGATCGCGCCGACCGGCGAGATGATATCGTGGCAGACCCGGCTGCACAAAAGCGCTGCCAGATCGGGTGCGGAAAGGGTGAACAGATCGGCCATCGGCGAAAAATCCCTGCAAAATCTCACAACTCATGGCCGGGCGATCGATCGTCGCCTGCCACACGAATCACGCACTCTCTCCTCAGGCTTTCTGAATACACAGCGCCCGTGCGTGCAGCAACAAATCCAAATTGTGGTTGTGGCAAATGGCGTGTTCACGCAGGCTGCCGACCCCAATTGAGCGACCCCAAACAGCCTTCGAACCGCCATGTTCATGTGGGAGCTTAATGGTTGAAAAAGGATTACGGCATAATTTGCCCCTAACAGTTACCCTTAACGGCCGGCTAAAAGAGCCGTACGGGGTGCGAGGCGTCGGCGAAGGTGCTCCCTGACGGAGATTGGAAGCATGTTTTCCCGATACTACGACCGGAGCTTTCTCCGTGTCTTCTCAATGGCGGTCACGCTCCTGGGCGTTCTCGTCTTCTCGACTTCAGCCCTGCGGGCCCAGGAATACACCGCTCAGGAGATTGTCGATTCCGGTCACAAATTTTTTGGCGCCACATCGGGCGGACTCGCCACGGTGATCGAGAAGATTTTTGCCTCCTACGGCCTGCCCAACGGCTATCTGCTGGGCGAAGAGGGCTCTGGTGCGCTGATCGGTGGCCTGACCTATGGCGAAGGCACGCTCTACACCAAGAATGCCGGCGACCACAAAGTGTTCTGGCAAGGCCCGTCGCTCGGCTGGGATTTCGGCGGCGAGGGGTCGCGGGTGATGATGCTGGTCTACAATCTCGATGATGTGGGCAGCCTCTACAACCGCTATGGCGGCGTTGCCGGTTCAGCCTATGTGGTGGCGGGCGTCGGCTTCAACGTGCTGAAGAACAACAATGTTCTCCTGGTGCCGATCCGCACCGGCGTCGGTGCTCGGCTCGGCGTCAATCTCGGCTATCTGAAGCTTACCGAGCGGGCCACCTGGAATCCGTTCTAGGCTGAAGTCCTTGACTGTCGTTGTCCAAATCCGGGACCGCTTTTGGGTCGACATGCATTAAACTCGTAGCGTTGCGGCAAACCCTTGCCGCAACGCTGGATTTCCGCCATGTCAACGTGGCACAGTCAAAGCGCTCTATGCGCTTTTGATGCTTGCCGGCCACAACGGGTAGTCACTTGGTCCAGTCGGTCCTGTTCTTCGTCCTCGGCTTTCTCTGCGCTGGCTTTCTGGCGCTCATGGTGGCTCCGGCCATATGGCGTCGTGCGGTCGCGCTTACACGCAAACGCATCGAATCCTCGATCCCTCTGACGCAGACCGAAATCCAGGCGGACAAGGATCGCATCCGCGCCGAATACGCCATGACGACGCGCCGCCTGGAAATCAGCGTCAAGGCGTTGCGTGAGAAGGCGGCCGAACAACTGGTCGAGATCAATCGCGGTCGCGAGGCCATGAAGGGCCTGGCGGTCGAGCGGACGGACAAGAACCAGGCGCTGACCGAGCTGGGCGCGAAGAACGAAGCGCTGCGTCAGCGAGAGGGCGAGTTGCAGCAGCTTTCGGAGCGTCTGAAGGAAACCGAACGCAAGCTGGAAAAGCGCGCCCTTGAGCTGGAAAAGCTGGAGCGCATGTATGACGACGCCAGTTTTTCCTCGAGCAGCCGGCAGATCGAGCTCGTGGCGCGAGAGTCCGAAATGCAGAAACTCGCCAGTGACATTGCGATGCTGCGCGGCCAGCGCAAGGAAGCCGACAGGCGCGGCCAGGAAATCGCGGCCGAAAGCAAGGCCGCGCGGGACGCCCTGAAAGCCGAGAAGAAAAAGACCGCCGAGCTCGACAAGAAGGTCGAACGGCTGCTGGCCACACTTGCCGATCGAGAAGACAAACTCGACCGCCGCGAAAAGGAACTGGCACGCATGCGCGAAAGATCGAAATCCGAGGACAGTGCGCCAGCCTTGCGGCTGGTCGGCAAGGGCGGCGATGTCGCGAGGAGCGATGATTTCGACAAGGCAATCGCCAAGCTCGACAGCGACCGTGAGCAGCTCGAGGCGAGGCTGACGGCGCTGGCGCGCGAGAACAAACGGCTGAAGGCGGATCTCACCGCACTGGCCGCCTCCAAGGCCACTGACAGCAGCTCCGCCTTGCGCGAGCAGATGAACGAGCTGGCGGCGGAGGTCGTCCATCTGACGGCCAAGCTCGAGGGGCCTGGTTCGCCGATCGCCATGGCATTGGCGGTACCGTCGGACGCACGCTCCGGCAACGGTGACCGCAGTCTTGCCGACCGCGTGCGCGCGCTGCAGAAGGCTGACGCGACAAGCTGAGATCAGGTCTCCTTAGAGCATTTCACCGTTTCACGGAAACGGCGAAATGCCCTAACTCTTTGCTTTGACGCAATTCTGGACGGAAAACCGCTTCACACTTTTCCTAGAATTGCTCTAGCCGAAAAATGGTGCAGCGCGATGGCTGAAGCCGCGGCGACATTCAGGCTGTCGAAGCCTTCCGCCATGGTGATCCGCACGTCGTGCAGGCTTGCGAGCAGGTCGTCCGGCAAGCCTTCGCCCTCGGTGCCGAGATAGAGCGCCAGGCGCTCGCTGCGCTGCGCATCGCGGATGTCGGTCTTCCCGCGTGGCGAGAGCGCGAATTGTTCGAAGCCACGTCGGGCGAGCATCGTTGTGAAGCCGGCGGTGTCGGTGAACGATGCGAACGGGATCTTGAGCGCGGCGCCGACCGAAACGCGGATCGCCTTGCGATAGAGCGGGTCGCAGCACGTCGCATCCAGCAAAACCGCGTCAGCGCCAAAGGCGGCGGCGTTGCGGAAGATCGAGCCCACATTGTCATGGTTGGCGATGCCGACGAGCACCACGACCAGCGCACGAGGCGGCAAGCCATCGAGCAGGGCTTCGGCCGGCTGCGGCGCTCCCTTGCGGCCCATGGCTAGGATGCCGCGATGCATGTGAAATCCGGCGATTGCGTCCATCACCGTGCTGGTGGCCACATAGACCGGGAGGTCGGCGGGCGCCTTGCTCAGGATCTTGTCGAGACCCGCCAGCCGGTTTTCCAGGACGAGGGCCGATTCGGCGGCAAAGCGTCCAGTTGTGAGCAGCAGGTCGAGCACCACCTTGCCTTCGGCGACGAAGCGGCCTTGCCGGCCGGCGAGGTCACGCTCGCGAATGTCGAGATAGGCAGCGACGCGCGGATCTTGCGGGTCGTCGATGCGAATGGGATCCATGCATTCCTCGCGACCGTCGCATCGGCCCGAAAATCCGGACCGCTTCCCGGCGCTCACCTTGTTTGGAAAGCACGATGCGACAATTCGGGACAATCAGCCAGCTTTGTGCGCCCCAAATCGGCGCATGTCGCTCTGAATCGCCGGCGAGATCGGCGGCTGTGTGGTCAGGTTCCAGCACGGCGCAAGCGGTGCGCCATCTGGGACAGGTCATCCTTGCCGCTGCCGAAAATGCCGTCCAGCATGACAAGCAGTTCTCGCACGGCGTCGGATTTGCAGGAGTAGTAAATCATCTGGCGGTCGCGGCGGGTGTCGACAAGGTCGAGCGCCCGCAACTTGGCGAGATGCTGGGACAGGGCGGATTGGCTGAGCATCACCTTCTCGGCTATGGCTCCCACCGACATTTCACCTTCGGCGAGGTAGCTCATGATCAACAGTCGCTTCTCATTGCCCATCAGCATGAGAAACTCTGCCGCCGATTCGGCGTTCACGATTAGCTTTGTCGAGACCATCGATCCCCCATGCTTCCTGTTCATCCCGACGCCATGGGGGCAATGGCGTCTGATTCCATAAATTCACTTATCGATCGGCGCTGGCGATTCAGCGTCACTAAAAGGTAGAGCATTTCACCTAAATCTCAAGTGTTGCTTTTGATCCAGCATAATTAAGTCTCAGTCCCGGCGTCGACAATGGCTCGGCCAGCCCTCGCCATATCGACCAGAACGTGCCGCAATTCACCTGCTGCGCCCAGAGGTTGCGGGTAAAAGACCCGGCAAGCATCGTCGCCCGACACCAGATCCATGCCATCGGCATCGAATCCGGCAATACGCCAGCCGTTGCCGGATACTTTGGCGAAATGCTGTGCGTAAACGGCGATCGCGTCGAGATGGTCGGCGTTCATGTGGTCGATGGCCGATTGTTCGCGCGCCGCGAGTTCCTCGACGACCGGTCCGCTGGCGAGCAGATCCGATCGGTCGAGCTGATAGGCCTTGCCGAAGCCGCCGTTGAGGCTGGCGCGTTGCGGATCGAGGCGAAAGATCGAAAAGTCACCGAGACCGGCGTAAAGTTTCGCCCTGGCATTGTGATTGAGGTAACGGCGCTCGGTGCGGGCGTGTTCGGCCGATCCGCGCTCGATCCTTACCGCCTGGCAGACCAGTGTCAGGCGCGGGTGCGCCAGCGGGTCGCCCTTGCCTGGTTCGCCGAGCAACAGGGAACAGCGCGGGTCGGCAAGCAGCGCGCCGGTGTGCGCCGAAAGCATCGACACCAGGATCAGCGGTGCGCCGTCGATGTCGGTGGCCACGCCAACCCTGCTGGCCAGCGGCGAGCCGGTTTGCGGTTCGATCACCGCCAGGGCGCCAAAGCGGGCGCTGCGCAGAAGCGTCTTCGCCAGCCGGATCGCTTCGGCGTCCGTCTCACGGATCACGTCCTTCTTCGGCTCGTCCAAGGCAGCACCGCAGTAAGTTGATTTTTGTTCTCTAGTTATCGGTCAGCAAGCCGGATTTGACAAGGTCGTCGATCTCGGCTTTCGCAAAGCCGAAACGTGCCAGCGTTGTCGACGGCAACAAATCCTCATCGCCGGGCATAGTGGCCAATGTCGGTTGCGAACTCGAGAAACGCGGGGCCGGGGCCGGGCGCTCAAATGCACCTGCCGTCACAGAGGCGTTGCGTGCCCGATTGTGCGGGTGGTGCTTTGCCTCTTGCAGCGACAGAACGGGTGCAACGCAGGCATCGGTTTGCGCGAACAACCGGTCCCAGTCGTCGCGTGGTTTCTGCCGGATCCGATCGGCAATGGCGGCGCGCATCGGCGGCCACAGGGCCTTGTCGTACTGGCCGGATGCAAAGCGCTCGTCGAGCGGCAGCAGCCTGGCGAATTCGGCGAAGAATTGCGGCTCGAGACAGCCGATGGCGATATGGCGTCCGTCCGACGTCTCATAGGTGTCGTAGAACGGGGCGCCGGAATCGAGCAGGTTCGCGCCGCGCTTGTCGCTCCACAAGCCGGCCGCCATCAAGGCGTGCAGGGGCACCGCCAGCATCGAGGCGCCATCGACCATCGCTGCGTCGATGACTTCACCCTTGCCTGTGCGCGAACGTTGGAAAAGGGCGGCCAGCACGCCGGCAACCAGCATCATGGCGCCACCGCCATAGTCTGCAACGAGGTTGAGCGGCGGGACGGGACGGCCGCCGGCATGGCCGATGGCGTGCAGCACGCCGCTATAGGCGAGGTAGGTTATGTCATGGCCGGCGCGGCCGGCGAGCGGACCGCCCTGGCCGAAGCCGGTCATACGGCCGTAGATCAGCGCCGGGTTACGCACCAGCACCGTTTCCGGGCCGAGGCCGAGCCGCTCCATGACGCCCGGGCGAAAGCCTTCGAGCAACATGTCCGCCTTTTCGGCAAGGCGCAGCAACAGATCGGTGCCTTCACGGCGCTTCAGGTCGAGGCGCAGCACGGCGCGGCCATGGCGGTCGATGTTATACTCATCCGGCAGCGGCAGGAGCTGGCTCGTCCCCGCCCGTTCGATGCGCAACAGTTGCGCGCCCATCTCCGACAGCATCAGGCCGGCCAGCGGCACGGGGCCGAGCCCGGCCATCTCGATCACCTTCAGCCCGGTCAGCGGACCGGTTTTAGCGGCAGCGGACAGGCCGGCGCTCATGACCGGTTTATTTCGGCGCCATGCGAATGGCGCCGTCGAGGCGAATGGTCTCGCCGTTCAGCATCTGGTTCTCGATGATGTGCAGGGCGAGAGCGGCATATTCGGACGGTTCGCCCAGGCGCGACGGGAAGGGCACGGCGGCGCCCAGTGAATCCTGCACCTCTTGCGGCATGCCGGCCATCATCGGCGTCTTGAAGATGCCGGGAGCGATGGTGCAGACGCGGATGCCGGAACGGGCAAGGTCGCGCGCCACCGGCAGCGTCATGCCGACGACGCCGCCCTTGGACGCCGCATAGGCGGCCTGGCCGATCTGGCCATCATAGGCGGCAACCGAAGCGGTGTTGACAATGACGCCGCGCTCGCCGCCCGGCAGCGGCTCGAGCTTCGACGCGCGTTCGGCGACGAGGCGGATCATGTTGAACGTGCCGATCAGATTGATCTCGATCACCTTGCGGTACTGATCAAGCGGATGGGGACCATCCTTGCCGATCGTCTTCACGCCGATGGCGATGCCGGCGCAATTGATCAGGATACGCGGCTCGCCAAGCTTGGCGGCGACGTCGGCGAGGGCAGCAGTCCCACTGTCGGCGCTGCTGACGTCGCATTGGACGGCAATACCGCCGATCTCGGCCGCGACCTTGGCCGCGCGGTCAATACCGACATCGAAGATGGCGACGCGGGCTCCCTTGGTGGCCAGCGCGCGCGCCGTTGCCTCGCCAAGGCCGGAGCCGCCGCCGGTGACGATCGCGATCTGGCCGTTCGGGTTCATGACGTCATCCTTTGATCTCAGGAACAGTGGACGGATCAGGCGCCAGATCGATGGGAAAGGTCAAGCCATCGCCGCGGTAGGATCGGTCACCCTGGCCTGATCGGCGTGGCAGACCTCGCCCAAGAGCCTGGCGACCGCGCCCGGCGCGATCTCGTGCGACAGCAGCCGGTCGAGGTCGACGGGGCGCGGCATCGAAATCTGGCCGCGCGGAATCCGCTTGAAACCGAGCGGCCCGTAATAGGGCTCGTCACCGACCAGCATGACGGCAGGTGCGCCGGCCCGGGCAGCGGCCTCCAGCGCGATCGCCACCAGCCGGCGGCCGATGCCGAGATTCTTGAAGGCCGGCCGCACGGCGAGCGGCCCGAGCATCAATGCGCGGCCGGCACCGGCGGCGATGCGGGTCATGCGCACCGAGGCGACGACGATGTCGCCATTGACGGCGACAAAGGACAGCGAGCGCTCGTGCCCTCCGGCCTCACGAATCTTGTAGGCGGCCAGCACAAAGCGGCCGGGCCCGAAGGCTTCGTCGTTGATGGCTTCGATCTCGGGGTCGTGCGCCGGGGTTTCCGGCAGGTATTTCACGTCGGCAAGGCTCATGGTCTTTGCGGTCCGGTACAAGGAGGAAAGGTTGCTGCAAACGGCAGCATTCGCCAGTCAGCGCTTCATCAAGCGCGGGCGCCCTTTCGTCGTCGGTCAAACCGGATCAAAGCAAAGTCGAACATGCGGATTGTCCGCTAGCATCAATTTCCCGCCGCTGCAATCGGCCGTTTCTGTCCGTCATTTCTGCCAAGTGACGGTCTGTTCAGCACCTGACGTCTTCGACAGGGCAGCCTTGCGCCTACATCAACCAACAGGACGCAAGGAGATTCGCATGGGATTGCTGGTCGAAGGAAGATGGCAGGACCGCTGGTACGATACGGCGGACAATGGTGGCAGGTTCGTGCGGGCGCAGTCGCAATGGCGCGACTGGATCACCGTTGACGGGGCGCCCGCCGAAGGCCGGACGCGCGGTTTCAAGGCCGAGCCCGGCCGCTATCACCTCTATGTCTCGCTTGCCTGTCCGTGGGCCCACCGGACGTTGATCTTTCGCGCGCTGAAGAAGCTGGAGGGCATCATATCGGTGTCCGTGGTGCATCATTTCATGGGCGCCAACGGCTGGACGTTCGTAGCTGAGGACGGCGCCACGGGCGACACGCTCTACGGCCTCGACTTCCTGCACCAGATCTATGCCAAGGCCGATCCCGCCTATTCGGGCAGGGTGACTGTGCCGGTGCTGTGGGACAAAAAGGAGCAGACCATCGTCTCCAACGAGTCTTCCGAAATCATCCGCATGCTGAATTCAGCCTTCGATGAATGGGGCGACGCCAGCTTGGATTTCTATCCGAAGGCGTTGCGCGGCGAGATCGACCGCATCAATGCGCTGGTCTATCCCGCCATCAACAACGGCGTCTATCGCGCCGGCTTCGCCACCACGCAACGCGCCTATGAAGAGGCTTTCGGCGAGCTGTTCTCGGCGCTGGATACGTTGGAGGAGCGGCTGGCAAAACAGCGCTATCTCGTCGGTGGTCGTATCACCGAGGCCGACTGGCGGCTGTTCACCACGCTGGTGCGCTTCGATCCGGTTTATGTCGGCCATTTCAAATGCAATCTGCGCCGCATCGCCGACTACCCGAACCTGTCCAACTATCTGCGCGATCTCTATCAGGTCCCTGGCGTGGGCGGGACGGTGAACATGCATCACATCAAGGCGCATTATTACGGCAGCCACCAGACGATCAATCCGACGCGGATCGTGCCTGTCGGACCGGATCTCGATTATGGCGCACGGCATGACCGGGCGCGCTTCGAGAAAGCGGCGGCCTGATCTACCAGTAGGGCGAGGGCTGCTCGCCGTCAAAAACCTCGGCGATCCGGCGCAGCGTCGCCGGCGTCGTGCCCTGCGGCAAGCGGTCGAGCGGGAAGAAGCCGGCTTCGGCGATCTCGTGGTCCGGCAGCTTCGGCGCCGTCTGGCTGAAATGCTCGAGCAGATAAAAGCCGACATGGTCGCGGTGGCTGGAGCGGCGGTTGAAATGCATCGATTTGAGCACCGGCGGGGCGGTCAGAGCGATGTTGCCTTCCTCGGCCAGTTCACGGGCCAGCGCCTCGTTCATCGTCTCGCCGACTTCGACGCCGCCGCCGGGAAGCTGCCAACCCGGTACATAGGTATGGCGAATAAGGAAGACGGATCTGGACGCTGTGTCGTGGATCAGGCCGCGCACGCCAAGCGTCATCGGCCTCCGCAGCACGAAATAGAGATGGAACAGCCTGGCCCTCAACCCTGGCCAGCCGGTCTGGCGGAAGGCATCTTCAGGGCTCGTCATTGATAGCGAAACCGTGGGTGGAAAGCCGCGCGCGGGTCGCCTATGAAGGTTGTATGTTCAGGCTCGCGCATATTTCCGATGTCCATCTGGGGCCGCTCCCCGATGTATCCTATCGCGATCTCGCCTCCAAGCGCGTGCTCGGCTATGTCAACTGGCAGCGCAACCGCCGCCGCCATATGCATGATGCGGTCATTGACACGATCGTCGCCGACATCAAGGCGAACACGCCTGATCACCTCGCCGTCACCGGCGACCTGGTCAATCTGGCGCTCGACGGCGAGATCGAGATGGCCAGGCACTGGCTGGAGACGCTGGGGCCGCCGCATGATGTTTCGGTCGTTCCGGGCAATCACGACGCCTATGTGCCAGGCGCCTTCGACAAGGTCTGCCGGTCCTGGGCGGCGTGGATGAGCGGCGACGGCGTCAACACGCCGGTCGACCGCAACGCCTTCCCCTATCTGCGTGTACGCGGCAATGTCGCGCTGATCGGCGTCTCGACGGCGCGCGCCACGGCACCCTTCATGGCCAATGGGTTTTTCATGGAAGGCCAGGGGGATAGGCTCGGCAAAATCCTCCAGGACACTGCCGGACAGGGGCTGTTCCGCGTCATCATGATCCACCATCCACCGGTGCGCGGCGCGGTCCCGCAGCACAAGCGGCTGTTCGGCATCGCCCGCTTCAACAAGATCATTCGCCGCCATGGCGCCGACCTTGTGCTGCACGGCCATTCGCATCTGCCGTCGCTGTTCTTCATCGGCGGTCGAGGCGTCAGGATCCCGGCGGTCGGTGTCGCTGCCGCCGGCCAGGCGCCGGGTGGCAAGCACCCGGCGGCGCAGTATAATCTGTTCGACATCGACGGTGAAAAGGGAAACTGGCGGATCCGGCTGACACGGCGCGGCCTGACCGGGCCGTCCATACCGCCATCCGATCTGCAGACGGTGGAGCTTGGCGCCGAGGCCGCTATGGCCGCAAATTGACAACCATGGCCACGATGCGGTCCCAGAACAGGACGACCGACACCACAAGGCCGACCAGTGCGCCGGCAGCGACCAGGCCAAGCCCGGACAGAAGGGCCGACCAGCGTTTGCCGCGCTCCGTCGCGCGCAGCGGCGGTTCGGCTTCTGGCACATACGCACGTTTCAGGCCGGCGACGGCGGGTTCGACGCCGCCTTCCAGCATCCTCTGACGCTCGACGATGCGCTCAGCGACATAGCGCGTCACGGAATCGGCAACCGATTTCATCTCAGTGGATTCGGCAAGCACCACCCGGCCGATGCGGGTGTCCTTGAGGAAGCGATAGGTGCGGCGGTCGCGCCCCATGGCGACATGGCTGATGGCGTCGATCCACAGGCGCGGCTGCAAGCCGGACGAGACGACAAAGTCGAAATTGTCCATGTCGGCCGGAACATCGGCAAAAACCGGCGCCAGCTCGGCGGCAAGCAGATCGAGGCGCATGCGATGCGCCTCGCGCATGTCGACGACGACATCGTCGCGGTCGGCGAAGGCATTTTTGACATCACGGATGGCATCGGACAGTTTCTTCGACTGGTCGATGGTCTTCTCGCCTGCTTCCTTCATCGGCGTCTGCCTCGTGGGTTTGGTTAACACTGGGTTAACACAGCCGCCGGCAAAATGCACTGGCGAGATCGACGGCGTCGGGATGCTCAGGAGGGTCGTCGTGCGCGAAAAGGTCAGCTTGCTGCGGCGGCGAATTTCTGGCGGTGCGGCCTGGCGCGGCGGCTGGTGTTGCGGCGAATGATCTCGGCAACGAGGTCGGGTGCTTCCTCGGCCAGCATATGGCCCGCCTCCAGCACGTGGTGCACGTGAAAATGCGCCGGCAGGTCATCCGCCTGGGTAAAGGGCAGCACCGCATCGCTGGTTCCCCATGCCACCATTACCGGCATGTTCAGCCGATCGAGGCGATCGTGCGGGATGACGCCTTGCCGATCGTCCACGGTCATGGCGGCCGCGATCCCGACCAGCTTTTCGAGTTGGCCGGGTCGCCTGCGCATTTCCCAAAGGATGTCCACCGTATGTTCGAGCGGCAGGGCTGAAGGTCCCGACATCACGGAGAGGCAGGAGCGGATCTCGGACCGATCCGCGGCTTCGGCATAGCGGCGCAACAGCGGCCCGTTGATTTCGGGGCCAAGGCCGCCCGGCGCCAGAAGCGTCAGCGAGGCTATCTTTTCGGGCTCGGCCAGCGCCATCAGCGCCGCCACGGCACCACCCATCGAGTGGCCCACGAGATGAACGCGCTTCAGCCGACGCTCCGAGAGGTCGGTCAGCACGGCCTTGGCCGCCACCCTGGCCGGACCGGCGGCGGGAAAGTCGAGCGACATCCCATGCCCAGGCAGATCATAGGCCAGCGTATGCGTGGAAGGCGTCAGGGCGGAAATCACCTCCCGCCATACATCGTGGCAGCCGCCGAAACCGTGCAGCAGGACGATGGCCTTCGAGCCAACACCCTCTTCGGCGGCAAAAAGTGATGCGGTCATGAAAGCTGATTTTTTGTTATTGCAGAATGCGCGACACCAATCGTGGCTGAATTGCTCCTAGTCCGACATGATGACCAGTAAAATTTTCGCGATTTGTACGGTTGTGTACAGAACTTGGGGATCAACCGGCATTCGGCGATCGGAGCGCAGTAAATCCATCGGGACACGGCGCAGCCAGCGCGCGGACGTCGATGGTGTCAGCTCGGGCTGCCGAGCCCGGCAGCGCGCAGTGCCTGAACCAGCCGGTCGGTCAGGCCGGCCGGATATTTCCGCTCGACGAAAGTCGCCCGCGGATCGGCGGCAAATTTGGGGAACTCGGTGGTCAACTGTTTCAGCAGCGCGCTCACCAGATGGTCCTGTCCGGCAGCCTTGGCGCCGATCAGCCGTGCCGCCAGATAGTGTGATTTCGTTGCCGTCGTTCTCAGTGCCATGCTGGCCGCGACTGCCTTGTTCGTGTCGCCGAGCATGAGCTCACCGACGAACAGCCCATAGTCCCACCATGTCGGGTGTCCGCTGAAGGTCTCCGCCGCATGATCGAGGATCGGCGTTCCCTCGGCGTATCGTCCAGCGAAGATCAGCCCGTAGCCGTAAGCGGCGGCCATGCCGAGATCGTAGGGGTTGAGTTCATAGGCCTTGCGCATCCAGCGGATTGATTCGTCCGTATTGCCGAGGCGCGAACTGACATAGCCGTAGGCGCGATGCGCATAAGGGCTGGTCGGACCCATCTGCACGCCGCGATGGGCAAACTCGACGGCTGTTTCAATCGTCGCGTTGGGCGGATAGGCGTAATGATCGGACACCGCCTCGAGATGCAGGGAAGCAAGTTCCGAATAGACGAGCGAGGACTTGGTTCCACCATTGGCCAGCTTCTCGAGGCAACGATAGGCCGCCTCATGGGTCCTGGCGTTCTGGTCGAGGTAATATTTGCCGTTGAGCAGCAGGCACTGCGTCAGACCGTTTGGCGTGCCGGTCTGCTCGATATAGTTGTAGATGGTGCCGGAGGCGGGGAGTGCCGAGCTCAGCATGTCGGCAATACGGTCTTCGACCGCCGCAGGTGCGCTGTCGGCAGGGGTGAGATTGCGCGATAGAAGCACCCGTCCGGACGCCATGCTTTGCAGTTCTATCGTGATATCGCCCGCGTCCGGTCCGGGCAGGATGTCGAATATGAAGCTCGCAGCGTCGTCGGCTGGATCGTTGACGGTGTCGCGGCCGATGAAGTCGATCGTATCGAAGCCACTCAGGCCGGCGCGCAGCGATGCGGCGACACGGCTGGCGTCGGAGCCGTCAGCCTTGAGTCCGATATAGACTTGCGGCAGGGCGTCAGCCCTTGCCGACGATGTGATGCTTGCGGTTGCGCCAGCGGTCTCCGGCGTTGCCGAGATGTCGCCGCCTGCCAGCAAGGCAGTGCTGCCCTGGCGAAGGATCAGTACGCCCAGCATGGCGATGACCAGGGCGATCGCCATCCAGAAAAAGCGGAGATGGCGCGCCACCGAGGGGGCAGGCGAAGTCGGTACGGAAGTCAGAGACATCGCCTCCGGCGTGCCCGTGCCGGCTTCGTTTGACCGATCGGCGGATGCGGCGCCGTCCAGCCTGAGTTCGGGAACAGCCTCGGCAATATCCGGCAGGCGGATCGCATTCGATTCATAGGCAGGAACATAGCCGCCGCGCGGAATGGCGATGCGGACCGGTTCGGCAATTCCCTCATTGGCGAAATAGTGCTGCAGAAGCTCGCGCAGCCTGCCTGCCTGCACCCGCACCACGGCATCGGTGGACGGGTCGAAATCGCCGTCCTTGCCGAAAACATCCATGGCAATGGAAAAGCCCTTGAGCCTGTCGGCTTCGCCGGCCTGTTCACGTTCGACAAGATAGCGTAGCAGCTTGCGCGCGCGTTCGGATCGGCCGAACGTTTGGCTGGCAAGCAGTCGCTCCAGTGTCTCGCGCACTGCGGGGGCGGCAGGCGTGGCATGCTGCAAGTGTCGATCCTCTCGAAGTCGGCACAGGTTGAGGCGCGATCATATAGGTCCCGCACCACCACACAAGTATACACCCCATTATGCGATCACGTACCCACCGGATAATTCCGCGGTGGTTAACGGCCCGAAAGGTCGGAACCGATCACCAGATTGGACGGTTCCGATCTTTGTTCCCGTCGGGCGTCAGCCGGCTTTTTTGCCGACGATACGGTTGGCGGCGGACATCACTGCTTCCAGCGAGGCGGCGACGATGTTGGTGTTGATGCCTGCGCCGAACAGCTTGCCGCCGGGATATTCCATCTCGACATAGGAAATGGCCGACGCGTTCGAGCCGCGCTGCATCGAGTGCTCGGAATAGTCGAGCACCGACATCTCGACACCGAGATGACGTGACAGCGCATCGACGAAGCCGTCGATCGGGCCGGTGCCTGTGCCCGATATCGTCAGTTCCTTGCCGTTGTCGAGGATGACCGCCTCGACGACGCGCCGGCCCTTGATCTCGGTGCTGGGATAGGTGTGGTGATCGAGGAATTTCAGCCGCGCGCCGGGCTGGTCGACATAGGTCTCGAGAAAGCGCTCGTAGATGCGCCTGGCCGGCACTTCCTTGCCCTCGGCATCGGTGATCGCCTGGATTTCTTGGCTGAACTCGATCTGCAGGTTGCGCGGCAAATTGAGGCCGTAATCGGCCTGCAGCACATAGGCGATGCCGCCCTTGCCGGACTGCGAATTGATGCGGATGATGGCTTCGTAGCTGCGTCCGACATCGGCCGGGTCGATCGGCAGATAGGGCACTTCCCACAGGCTCGTATTGGCCTTCTTCAGCGCCTTCATGCCCTTGTTGATGGCATCCTGGTGCGAACCGGAAAAGGCGGTGTAGACGAGTTCGCCGACATAGGGGTGGCGCTCGGGGATCTTCAACTGGTTCGAATATTCATAGACGTCCTTCATCCGGTTGATGTCGGAGCAGTCGATCAACGGATCGACACCTTGCGTGTACATGTTCAGCGCCAACGTGACGATGTCGACATTGCCGGTGCGCTCGCCATTGCCGAACAGCGTGCCTTCGACACGGTCGGCGCCGGCCATCAGGCCGAGCTCGGTGGTGGCGATGCCGGTGCCGCGGTCATTGTGCGGATGCAGCGAGACCAGCAGGTTCTCCCGGTTGTCGAGGTTGCGGCACATCCACTCGATGCGATCGGCATAGATGTTGGGTGTCGACATCTCGACCGTCGAGGGCAGGTTGATGATCAGCTTGTTGTCAGCGGTCGGCCTGACGATGTCGGTGACGGCGTTGCAGATCTCCAGCGCCACTTCCAGCTCGGTGCCGGTAAAGCTTTCCGGCGAATACTCGAAACGAAAGCCTCCGCCGGCCTTGGCCGCCATGTCGGTGATCATCTTGGCCGCGTCGGTGGCGATCCGCTTGATGCCGCCGACGTCCTTCTCGAAGACGACGCGACGCTGCAATTCGCTGGTCGAATTGTAGAAATGGACGATCGGGTTGGTGGCGCCCTTCAGCGCCTCGAAGGTGCGGGTGATCAGCTCCGGCCGGCACTGCACCAGCACCTGCAGCGAGACATCGGCGGGTACGTTGCCTTCCTCGATGCACCAGCGGGCAAAGTCGAAATCGGTCTGGGAGGCCGACGGGAAGCCGATCTCGATCTCCTTGAAGCCCATGTCGAGCAGCAGGCCGAACATGCGTGCCTTGCGCTCATGGCCCATAGGATCGATCAGCGCCTGGTTTCCGTCGCGCAGGTCGACCGAGCACCAGATCGGCGCCTTGTCGATAACCTTCGAGGGCCAGGTGCGATCGGTGAGACCGACGGTCGGATAGGGCTGATATTTGCGAGCCGCGTCGGGCATGCCTTTGGCCGAATCCGTGTCGGCTACCGCGGCATCGGAGCGGATCTCTTCTCGTGCGTTCATCGTCGTTTCTCCCGGCGGCTCATGGATCCACCTTCAGGTGGATTGATGGCGAGCGGCGCCTTTACCAGAATTTCGTTCGCTTGATGTGATTGCCAAGGAGCATGCGCTTGCGCGGCGGTTCGACCGCCGGGCGCTCCTTCAGCGAACCCGGCGATCGCCGATAAGGCCGAGAAGAAGCAGGGTCGAAGCCAGCGCGCGCACGGTCTCGCCGGAAAAACCGGTCGGACGGGAAGCGTTGCTGGCGCGCGTGTTCATGGCGGTTGTCTTACAGGAGCGGCTTGTGGGAGGCAAGTGGGCCGCGGGCCGTGTCGTAAGCACATGAGTTGTCCGGATTAGGTAGCACGTGAGTTGTCCGGTTTTATCGCCAGCGAATGGAGGCTGGGGATGAAGCGGGCCGCAGGCCGTGCAGGACAACGAATCCGGGTTAACGGGCTTCGGAGCCTTTGCCGGCGCGTTGGCCGACGAAGCGTCAAACGAAAAAGCCGCCTGTGCGGCGGGTCACTGGCGCAAATCAGCACCATGGATGAAAATGTACCTTAGCTGAGGGCAGGGAGTCAAGAAAAAGTTCCTATCATCAAAAAACTTTCGGCACAAAAGCTGCCAACACCGCCGAACTGACTGCCGCCGCCAGGCCTTTGTTCAGCTGAGTTCGGCAGGCCGTGTCGTAAGCAGTCGTCCGGATTAGGCAGCAGATGAGTTGTCCGATCTGTCTGCCGGCTGGTTGAGACGGGCGGCACCCCGACGCGCGTGCTCTTCCCCAGGCGCGGCAAATGGGCCAGACTTGGGCGAGGGGTTGCGATGTCCAGTCGCCGGGAGGGGTCGTCCATGAATTTCGTGTTCTTCTCGCCGCATTTTCCCGCCAATGGCGCGGATTTCTGCGACCGCTTGAAGAAGGCCGGGGCCAGGGTGCTCGGTATCGGCGACGCGCCCTATGACGCGCTCGACGCCAAGCTGAAGGCGGCGCTCAGCGAGTACTACCGTGTCGCCGACATGGAGGACTATGATCCGGTGTTCCGGGCAATGGGGCATTTCATCCACAAGTGGGGCCGCATCGACCGCTTTGAATCGCTCAACGAACACTGGCTGGAGCTGGAAGCCAACATCCGCACCGATTTCAACATCTACGGCACCAAGCTCGATTTCGTGAAGAACCTGAAGCGCAAGAGCCGCATGCGTGCCTTCTTCCGCAAGAGCGGCGTCGACACCATCGCGCAGCGCAAATGTTCGGACCGCGCCGGGGCCATGACCTTCATCCGGCGCGTTGGCTATCCGGTGGTGGTCAAGCCCGACAGCGGTTCCGGCGCATCGAACACCTTCAAGATCTCCAACGCCAAGGAGCTCGACCAGTTCTTCCGGGACAAGCCCGAGGACGTGACCTTCGTCATGGAGCAGTTCATCGAGGGGCTGGTGGTGACCTATGACGGGCTGGTCAACCGCGACGGCGAGGTGGTGCTGGCGGCCAGCCACCGCTACGACCAGAGCGTCATGGAGGTGGTCAACAAGGACCGCCACATGAGCTATACCTGCTTTCCCAGGATCAACCCGGCGGTCGAGGAGGCCGGTCGAAAGATCCTGAAAGCATTCGACGTGCGGGAACGCTTCTTCCACATCGAGCTGTTCGAGACCAAGGACGACCGTGTCATCGCGCTGGAGGTCAACATGCGCCCGCCCGGCGCGTGGATGACCGATGCGATCAACTATACGTTCGACATCGATGTCTATGCGGCGTGGGCCGACATGGTGGTCAGGGATGCCGCCGGCGGCCCTTACGAGGGCAAATATTTCACCGCCTATGCCAGCCGCAAGCGACGCCTCCACTATTTGCACAGCCATGAGGACGTGCTAGCCGCGCACCGCGACAAGATCGTCCACCATCAGGCCATCGAAGAGGTTTTCAGCCGCGCCATGGGAAATTACGCCTACCAGATGCGCTCGAAAGACGAAGCAACGCTGCGCGAAGCGGTCGCGTACATCCACGCGGAAAAGGCGTGAGGCGATGGACATTTCCTATCACAAGAATTTCTCGAGCCAACTCGGCCGCGACATGGAATACAAGCGCTACGGCCATGCCGGCCGGCCGGTGGTGGTGTTTCCGACCTCGCAGGGCCGGTTCTACCAGTTCGAGGATTCCGGCGGGGTGGGCGCACTGGCCGAATTCATCGACACCGGCCGCATCCAGCTGTTCACGGTCGACGGCGTCGATTCGGAATCCTTCTTCGACAAGCATGCCGACGCGGCCCATCGCATTGCCCGCCACGAGGCCTATTTCCGCTATGTGCGCGAGGAAGCGCTGCCGGACTTCCTGACCACGGCCGAGCAGGCCAATGGCGGGCGCAAGCTGAAGCCGCTGTTCTCGGGCTGTTCGATGGGCGGCTATCACTCCTCGAACTTCGTCTTCCGCTTTCCCGAACTCGCCAGCGGCGTCATCGCGCTGTCGGGCGTCTATTCGGCGCGCGATTTTTTCGGCAGGGCGCTCGAGGGCGACATCTTCTACAACTCGCCACTCGACTATCTGCCCGGCATCGTCGATCCCAAACTGCTGGCCCGGCTGAAGACGCTCAGGCTGATCTTCTGCTGCGGGCAGGGCGCGTGGGAAGAGCGGATGCTGGTCGAGACGCGCAGGTTGGAACAGATCCTGCGCGACAAATCCATTCCCGTCTGGGTCGATTACTGGGGCGGCGATGTCAGCCACGACTGGCCGTGGTGGCACAAGCAACTGGTCTATTTCTTCGGCCGTTGGCTGGATGAGGACCTGATGCACAGGCTGGATTGATAGCGAGGCCCGTCCGCTGACGGCTACCCTTCCTGGCATGCCGGCAGGGCGGCGGTTTCTCGCTCCGAAGCCGATACGCGACGCAGGCCAAGGAAGACGACAAGGGCGGTGACGACGGTGATCGCCGCCAACACGATCAGCAGCCTGTCGAACGCCGTCTCGTAGGCCTGGACCAGAACAATGGCTCCGGCTTGGGGCAGATGTTGTGCTGCTTCGCCGAGATTGCCGGTCACCAGCAACTGGGCTGCCGCCGCTGCGTCCGTCGAAGATGCCATTCCTTGTGCGGCGAGCTGCGCGGCGGCAAAGCCGGAAAGCGTCGCCATGACGATCGCCAGCGCCACACCCTCGCAGGCGACGCGGGTGGTGTTGAAGATGCCGACCGCCATGCCGGCGCGCTCCCTCGGCACGACGCTGACCGCAAGCCCGTCCATCAATCCCCAGGGCAGAGCGATGCCGACGCCGATCAGCATCAGCGGCGCCATCAGCGCACTATCGACCGGTGGTGTCAGGCTCAGCCAGACAAGCCCGGCGGCAGCGACGAGCAGGCCGACGCCGCAGATGGTGGCAGGTGCGATCCAGCGCGCCAGCTGGCCGGCGAGCATCGGCAGGATCAGCAGCGGACCTGAGAGGCAGATCATCAATTGCCCGGCCTTGATCTCGTTCATCCCTTCGATGCCGATGAAACGGATCGGCAACAGGACGAGCAGGACGACGAAGGCGTAAGCGGGTGCCGCAGCCAGGAACTGGACGCCGACGAAGCGGGGGTAGGCAAACAGCGTGAGATCGAGCATCGGCCGTTGTGCTTGCCGCTCGACAACGACGAAGGCGACAAAACAGATGATAGAAGCGGCTAGAAGCGTGACGACGAGGGGATCAGCCCAGCCGCTCTGCGGCGCCTGGAGCACGCCATAGGTCAGCGACGCCAGCGCGATCGTGAAGGTGCCGGCTCCCGCCCAGTCGAGGCCCGTCGCATCCGGGTCGCGCGATTCCCTGATGGTGCGCAGGCCGAGCATGGCGGCGGCAATCGCGAGTGCCGCAACCAGAAGAAAGATCGACCGCCAGCCGAATGCGGAGATGAGCAGGCCCGACGCGATCGGGCCGAAGGCGAGGCCGATGCCGAAACTGGTGCCGAGGAAGCTGAAGGCGCGCAGCCGCAATGGCCCTTCGAATTCCTGGGCGAGTGCCGAGGCGCCGCCAGCGAAGGCGGCCGCACTGCCGATCCCCTGCACGGCCCGGAAGATGTCGAACCAGATGATGTCCGGCGCCAGCATCGCGCCCAGTGATGCCAGGATATAGAGGGAGAGGCCGACGAGGAAGAGGCGCTTGCGGCCGTGGTTGTCGGCCAGGGCGCCCGACGCCATCAGGGTGGCGCCGAAGGTCAGCATGAAGGCGTTGGTCACCCAGTTGAGCTCGATGGGACTGCCGCCGAGATCGGCCGCGATGCGCGACAGAGCGACGGCCGGACCGGTGAAGGTCAATGGCATCGTCATGGCGGCAAGGCACACGGACAAGAGCACGAGCCATCTCTCGGCAGAGCCGGTTGTGGTCCTGGAAGTCATGGATTTTCCTATCTGAAACAGCACTCGCCGGTGGGCCGCGATTGCGGAGCCGGTCGTGATGACAAGATAGGTCGTCGGCATTTCAGGAAGAATAGTGTTATATCTCCTGGTATATCGGACTGAAACGCTCGAATGGAATGACACGATGGATCGTCTCAACGGGCTCCTGGCCTTTGCCCGCACCGCTGAATTCGGCAGTTTCGTCGCTGCCGGACGGGCGCTTGGCATCTCGGCTTCCGCTGTCGGCAAAAGTGTCGCCCGGCTCGAGCAGGAACTCGGCGTGCGGCTCCTGCAGCGCAGCACGCGGCGCATTGGCCTGACGGAAGAGGGCAAGCTGTTCAACGAGCGGGTGCGCCGCATCCTCGACGACATTGACGATGCCGAGGCGATGCTGTCGCGGACACGGGAAACACCGCGTGGGCGGCTGCGCATATCCACCCCGATCGTCACCTATCATCTGTTGCTGCCGGTGTTGTCGGAGTTCATGGCCCGCTATCCCGAGATCGAACTCGACATCGATTTCAACGACCGGATCGTCGACGTCATCGACGAGGGCATCGATGTCGCGATCCGCAGCGGCGAGCTGCCTGATTCGCGCCTCGTGTCGAGACCCGTTGCGCCCTTCCGCATGCTGCTGTGCGCGGCGCCCTCCTACCTCGAGCGCCATGGCACACCCGGCGAGCCGGCGGATCTCATCAGGCATTTCGGCATAAACTTCCGCTTCCTCAACAGCGGCAGGCTGCTGGAGTGGCCGTTCATAACCGGAAGCGCTGAACCGCAGATCCGCTCGATGCTGACCTGCAACAACATGGAAGCATTGAAGGGCGCCACGATCGCCGGCCTCGGCATCGCCTGCATGCCGGATTTCCTGGTGCGTGAGGCGCTGCACGAAGACAGGCTGCGTACCGTTCTCGACGGTCATGTCGACGGCCGTGGCCAGTTCCGGATGCTGTGGCCTTCCAACCGCCATTTGTCGCCGAAGGTGCGCGTGTTCGTCGATTTCCTTCCCGATCGCCTTGCGGCGCGCTAGGCGTTCATCGCATAATATGACTGTGATAGTCATGTTTGTGTGGAAGCGCTTGAGCGGCTGTGGCATGCCGCTGACCGCGGTGGCGCTGCGGCGCTTGCCCCGAACTGTTGCAAAGGACTTGAATGATGGACCAATTGAGCGCGCAAACCCGGATCAGCGACGCGGCGATCAGGTCGGTGATGGACCGGCTGCGCGCCGAGCACAGCGAATTCGAGATCGACACCGGCGTCGCCGACCAATGGGAGCTTCGCCTCTATTATGGTTCGTTGAGCGCCACGCTCGATGATGAAAGCGTACTGATCCGCGTCGCGGCGTCCGACGAAACCTGCCTGTCCTACATGAAGATGACGGTTGCCGGCCATGTCGCCGAACATCTCGGCACGACCAGGGGCATTCATTGGCAAGGCGACGGCGTTGACGCCGGCACGCCGGTCTTCTTCCGCGAGATCACGGTGATGTCGTCGACGCGGATTTCGGCGCATATGCAGCGTCTGCGCTTCGCCGGCAAGGATCTCGGCCGGTTCAGCCATGGCGGCCTGCACATGCGGCTGCTGCTGCCGCCGGCTGGCCGCCAGCCGCTCTGGCCGACGATGGGCGCCGACGGCCTGATTGTCTGGCCTTCGGGCGACGATGCTCTTGCCGTGCGGGTCTACACGATCCGGGCGCTGGATGCCGCAAGCGGCTGGCTCGATGTCGATTTCGTGCTGCACCCCGGCCAGGAGACGCCCGCCGCCAGCTTCGCGCAAAATGCACGGGCGGGAGATGTCATCGGCATGATCGGACCCGGTGGCGGCGACGCTCCGGTGGCGCAGACCTTGCTTCTGCTCGGCGACGACACAGCACTTCCCGCCATAGGCAGGATTCTGGAAGATCTGCCGCCGTCAACACGCGCTGAGGCGCTGATCGAGATCGATGGGCCGGACGACCGGATGGCGCTGGCGCAAGGGGATAATATCGACATCACCTGGCTTTACCGGCGCGGCCTCGAGGCCGGCACCGCGGGCCTGTTGTCGACCGCCTTGCGTGAGCGCAATCAGATGGCGCTTGCCGACGGCCTGTACGTCTGGGCCGGTTGCGAATTTGGCGATTTCCGGGAGATCCGCAAGATCGTGCGTAAACAGTGGGGCCTGCCGCGCGACCGCCACCTGGTTACGGCCTACTGGCGCCGGGACGCGCACAGCGTGGGCGAGGGCGGCGAGGACTAGTCGCTGCCTATTGCCTGACGCTTCTCGCCACCAGCCGCGCGACGCTCGGGCCGATCAGCAGCACGATCAGGAAGCGTGCTGATTGCAGGGCCATGACGAAAGAGATGTCGACGTTCTGCGCTGCTGCAGCGATGATGGCGATGCTGTCCATGCCGCCGGGGCTGGTCGCCAGATAGGCGGTCAGCGGATCGATGCCCAGGAGATGGCTGATCATGAAGGCAAGGCCGCCGCAAAAGGCGATCAAGGCCACGATCGAGGCGATGATCTGCGGCAAGGCGCGCGCCGCATGGCGCAGGATCGCCCTTGTGAAGTTCAGGCCGATCGACCAGCCGACCATGGCGTAGCTGACGGCTAGCAGCCATTGCGGCAATTGCATTTCCACGCCCAAGCCGAGATGGACGACGGTGCCGAAGATGAAGGTGCCGAGGAAGAAGGGCGAGGGCAGTCGGCACAACTTTCCCGCCAGGCCGCCTACGACCGCGATGCCGATGGTGGCGGCGAAGGCTTGGGCATCGACCGGCGGAAACCAGACGATGGCGGGGATTTCGACCTCAGACGTGTCGACCCACATCTTGGCAACGAGTGCCGCCGTCATCGAGACGAAGATGACGCGCAGATATTGCATGAAAGCGACGAGCCGCTGATCGGCGCCGAAGGCACCTGCCATCAGCACCATGGCGGTGGCCGCACCCGGCGACGAGCCCCAGACGGCGGTGGTGCCGGGCAGGATGCGCCAGCGGCTGATCAGCCAGCCGAGCAGGCTGGAGGCTGTGACGGTCGCCACCACGACGCCAAGAAACAGCGGCCATTCCTTGTAGAAGACCGGAAAGATGTCGGCCGAGATCGACGCCGCGACGAGGCAGCCGACGATCGCCTGGGCGGCGCCGAACAGAAGACGCGGCACGCGCACCGTGGCGCCATTGGTGCCGGCGACGATGGCGGCCAGCATCGGCCCGATCAGCAGCGCCGCCGGCAGGGCGGCGAGTTCCAGCGCGCCGGCAAACAGCAAGGAAACAACCAGCAGGGCAAGCCACTGCCAGAGCTTGCGCATCCGCGCCATGCGCTCGAGTGTGGGCAGGTCCGGGGAGGGCTGCTCGGCCGAGGAATCCATGTTTCGCTCTTAGACCCGCAGGGCGAAAAATGCGAACCGCGATTCACAGAAAAATGATTGTTTCACCCGCCCAGGTGTCGAGTAACAGGTCTCACAAGCCGGCGTTGAACCGTTGCTCGATCTCATTGCGACCCATGCGGTCGAAATCGTCGGGGACGGAAAACTGGCCGGCCATAAAACCGACCCGTCGCGCCTGCAGCGCCGGCTGTTCGATCGGCACGATTCTGGCCAACGGCTTGCCGGCTTTGGCAATAACAGACGACTCGCCTTGGGCTGCACGTCTCACAAGGCGCGACAGATGAGCTTTCGCATCGCGAATGTTTACTGTCTGCGTCAAAGATTGCTCCTCAAAATTGGCATCGAACTCACCCCGTCTTGCTGTCGGCTAGGCCGAAGCCGCCGACGGGGTGGGTCTCGACTTGGAATTCAAAGCCGGCGATGAACGGCCGCGCCTTGGCGATCGCCGCCTGGACTTCGGGAAGCTGCAGCGAGGCCTTGTGGCTTTCGGCGTCGGTCCACACTTCGGTGACCCAGATCGCGTCGGCATCGGCGGGGTCGCGGGCAATGATATAGCTCAGGCACCCCGGCAGGGCGCCGGTGCTGGCGCGCAGGAGATCCATGACCGCGTCGCGCTGGCCGCGCGACGCCCGCATCTTGCCGATCAGTCCGTACATTCCGTTGTCTCCCTTTGAAGTTTTCGCCAAGAGCGTGCAGATCGCCAGTATGCCGATAGCCGTTCAAGGCATCAACTGGCCGCCATTCACCTCGATCACCTGGCCGGTGATGTAGCCGCTGAGAAGGTCGGAAGAGAGGAACAGATAGGCGCCGACGCAATCCTGCGCCGTGCCGGCGCGTCCCTGCGGAATGGTGGCGACCATGCCCTTGATCTGCTCGTCGGTCGAATAGCGCTCGTGGAACGGGGTGAGAATGGTGCCGGGCGCCACCGCGTTGACGCGGATGCCGAAGCCGATCAGCTCCTTTGCCATGCCGCGCGTCACATTGGAGACGAAAGCCTTGGCCGAGCCGTAAAGCCCGGCGCCGCCGCCGGCACCATTGCGGGCGGCGATCGAGGAGGTGTTGACGATGAAGCCGCCCTGTTTCTTCAGCCACGGGATCGCCTTGCGCGAAGCAGTCAGCACCGAACGGGCGTTGAGGTCCATCACCGCATCGTAATGCGCCTCGGTCTGCTCGGCATAGGGGATGCGGCCGAGCATGCCGCCGGCATTGTTGACCAGCCCGTCGAGGCGGCCGAAATATTGCGCACTGTCCTCGACGACGCGCTCGACATCGGCGGCAACGGAGAAATCGCCCTGGACGAGAAACACCTCGCCGCCCTTGTCGGCAATCGTCAGGCCGAGCTTCTCGGCGGCGTCGCGGCTCGAGTTATAATGCAGCGCCACCTTGCATTTCTGCGCTGCATAGGCCAGCGCGAGCGCCGCCCCGATGCCGGTCGATGCACCGGTAACCAGCACTGCCTTGCCGGCAAGATCGGGTATGCTGAGTGTGGTGGCTGGCACGGTTCTTCCTCCGGGATGTCTGCCTGCCCTTCGTAGGCCCTTGCCACCCCGGTGTTCAAGCCTTGGAGCAATTCAAGGAAAAGTGTGAGCGCTTTCCCCGGGGGATTTGCGTCAAACAAACCGCTCTACGGACGCAGATAGGCGTAACCCTGGCCTTGCAGTTCGGCGAGTTTGACGACGCCGCCCTTGTCGGCGGCATGAAATCCGGCGAGCAGGTCGGGGAGTGTGATGTCCATGCCGTGCATCGTGTTGGCGCAGGCGTGGGGTTCCAATCCCTGCTGCACCAGGCCGGCGAAGCGCCCGGAAATCGCGGCCGATATGCCTTTCGACTTGAAGGCCGCGAGCGCGGGACCATGCACGACCAGCACGATGTCGACCTTGCCGCCGGTGCCTTCATAATGGTTCTTGATGTTGCCGAGCACGAAATTGACCTTGTCGGTGTCGCTCAAGTGGTAGGCGACTTTTTGCCTTGTGGGCTCGGTGGCGGCTGCCTGTGCTGCCCGTAGACCGAGAAGCGTTCCGGTTCCGGCAAGAACCGCGCGGAACATATCGCGCCGGCGCATGGCATCCTCCTCCGCTTGGCGGCTGACCGCGAATTGCGTGACTCCAGCCGCAATACTAGCATAAATTGCCGTTGCGTCCTTTCGATGCGGAGGAGAGGTCACATGGCGTTGAAGGAATGGGCGTTTGGGTTGGGGGAATGGAAGACGGTTGCCGGCGCCGGGTTTTGCGCCGTGCTGCTCGGCGCGCTTGCCGGATCGGCCTCCGCCGACGATGCGCTGAAGCTTACCGAACTCAGTCCGAACGGCGCTGATGCCTGTTTCGGCCGCGTCTATGATGCGGCGCATCTCAAGGCGCACCCGAAGCAGAAGGTGGCGCGGATCTTCTTCTACTACGGCCATGATCCGGTCAGCCGGCCGAACGAGGAGCCGACCGGGAATTCCGACACGTCCTACAATGCCTTCATCGCCACCACCGTGCGCGGCGCCAAGTCGCCTGAATGGGCCGGCGGCTGGTGCAATCATGCTTCCGAGGACGGCAAGACGGGCCCGGTCCATTGCGGCATGGAATGCGACCGGACGCTTGCGTCGCTGAAGGTCGATGACAAGGGTCGGCTGTTCCTCTCGGATCTGCAGCCCGACATCTATCTCGATGCCGGATCAGAAGAGGAGCTTGGCGCAGCGGAATATGACAGGCAGGCGCTCGGCTCGGAGGATGACAATTTCCGCCTCGACCCGATGCCGGCAGCGACCTGCCAGGCGGAGTTCGCGCGCATCGATCCAGTCGCCGCTGCGCTCGGAGCTCCGTTGCGCGAGCGGCTGAAGCCGGACCAGGCGTTCTGCTACGGGCGCGACTACGATGCAGCGCATCTCGGCTCGCACCCCGATCAACTCACCCAGTCGATCCGGGTTTTCCGCGGCAAGGTAGAACTGGCGTCCTTCGCCTCGGGCGGTGACACCGCCAATTGGCCAGACGGCGCCGACATTGCCGTTACCGTCACCACACGGCAGAAATCGGCTAAGGTGACGCAGACCTATTCCTGCCAGGGCGAAGCCGACCAGTGGCGCTGCGCGGCCGGCACGAAGATGAGCGATTTCTCCTGCGACATCGCGCAGAAGGAGATTTTCCTCAAGCGTGGCGCCAACGGCACGATGATGCTGGCCAACCCAAACAGCGCGCTTGCAATCGTCGACCTGTGTTCGAAGGCGGACGCCGGAAAGACGAAATCCGACGACAAGGTCTATCGGCTGCAGCCGATGCCGCAATCGGCCTGCTCGCCTTGAGCTTCAATGGAGGGCGCGAATGGATAAGGCAAAAGTGTTTTGGTCTGGCGGATCGCAAGCAGTACGCATGCCGAAGAAATACCGTTTCGATACCGGCGAGATTTCAATCCGTCGCGAGGGCCGAGCGGTCGTTCTCGAACCGCTTGCGCAGGATTGGGTCTGGCTCGACAGTTTGACCGGGCCACTTGACGACGATTTTGTTGAGGCAGCTTTGGAAGGCCGATAGAGACTGGCGGCGCAGACCATAGGATTCATGCGTGACATCTGAGCGCTGCTGCGGTGCAGAATTCTGTTCCGCTGCACTCTACGGACAAGGTCGCGGCATGGATCTTCGGGTCTCCGCGACGGAGCTTCGCTCCTGCTTCGCCCGTGGATGACGAAGTCGAGAAGCTTCGGTTAATTTTCCCAAGTCGCTACAGGAAATCGCCTCATGCGAACGGCACGGCCGTGGTGCCCTTGGGCAGCTTGGCCTCGTCGTCGGGCTCGACATGGATGGTGACGCGCACCGAGGGGATTTCGGCCTTCAGCGCATCCTCGATGCGGTCGCAGATGACATGGCTGGCGCCGACCGACATGTGTGCGTCGACGACCAGATGAAACTCGATGAAGGTGGCGCGGCCGGCGATGCGCGTCTTGAGGTCGTGCACTTCAAGTGCGCCCTTGCAGTTGGCCGAGATGACGTCGCGGATGCGCATGTGCTCCTGGGTGTCGACGGCGCGGTCCATCAGCCCGTTCATCGACGAGCCGATGACATGCCAGCCCTGCCACAGAATGTTCAGCGCCACGAGGACGGCAAGTGTGGGGTCGAGGATCTGCCAGCCGGTCAGGATCGCCCCGACCAGGCCGCCGAAGACCCCGATCGAGGTCACCACGTCGGTCATGATGTGGTTGCCGTCGGCGACCAGTGCCGGTGATTTCTCCGCCCTGCCGGCGCGGATCAGCGTCCAGGCCCAGAAGGCGTTGATGACCGTGGCAACGCCGTTGACCGCAAGACCTTCCCAAGGCTGTTCCAAGGGTGACGGAGTCTGCCAGGAGCGCCAGACCTCGTTGAGGATCAATAGCGCGGCAAGCACGATCAACACGCCTTCCAGCACTGCCGAGAAATACTCGGCCTTGTGATGGCCGAAGGGATGATCCTGGTCGGCCGGCTTGTGGCTGATCTGGATCGCCCAGAAGGCGGCGACCGAGGCGATGACGTTGACGATCGATTCCAGTGCATCCGAATAGAGCGCGACTGAGCCGGTGACGTACCAGGCGGCAGCTTTCAGCGCGAGCACGACAAAGGCGACGATAATCGACCAGAAGGCGAGGTTCGCGACCTTGCGCTTCGCGGCCGCCTTGGCCGCGATCGCCATCGTGTTCTCGGCTTCGGCCATGATCGTCAGGCGGCCTTTTCCTTGGCCTTGCGCGGCAGGTGGGCGACGATGTTCTCGATGATGCGCATGCCGGCATTGTGCCCGAGCGTCATGATCGATTCCGGGTGGAATTGCACTGCGGCGATCGGCTCCTTGCGGTGCTCGAAGGCCATGATGACGCCGTCCTCGGTCTCGGCCGTGACGATGAAATCGTCGGGCAGCCGCACCGGATCGGCAAAGATCGAGTGGTAGCGGCCGACGGTGACTTCCTTGGGCAGGCCGGAGAAGATGATGCCGGGCTTGGAGACGCGGATGCGCGACGGCTTGCCGTGCATCGGTATGTGCAGCTGCCGCAGTTCGCCGCCATAGGCCTCGGCCAATGCCTGCAGGCCAAGGCAGACGCCGAAGATCGGCAGTTCGCGGGCGCGCGCCTTCTTGATGGTTGCGGCGCAATCGAAGTCCTTCGGCGTGCCGGGGCCGGGCGACAGCACGACGAGGTCGGGTTTCAGCCGGTCGAAGACTTCCTCAGGCACCGGCGAGCGAACGGTCGAGACGTTGGCGCCGGTCTGGCGAAAATAATTGGCCAGCGTGTGGACGAAACTGTCCTCGTGGTCGACCAGCAGGATGTTGACGCCGTCGCCGACGCGCGCGGTGGTGCGCTCGGTGCTGGCGGAATTGCCTGTCTTGGCGTCGCGGATGGCGGAGAGCATGGCGGATGCCTTCAGTTCGGTTTCGGCTTCTTCTTCCTCGGGAATGCTGTCGAACAGCAATGTGGCGCCGGCGCGCACTTCGGCAATGCCGTCCTTGATACGGATGGTGCGGAGCGTCAGGCCGGTGTTCATGTCGCCGTTGAAATTGACCATGCCGATCGCGCCGCCATACCAGGCGCGCGGGCTCTTCTCGTTCTGCTCGATAAAGCGCATGGCCCATAGCTTCGGCGCGCCGGTGACGGTGACCGCCCAGGCATGCGACAGGAAGGCATCGAAGGCATCCATGCCTTCGCGCAGCCTGCCTTCGATGTGGTCGACCGTATGGATCAGGCGCGAATACATCTCGATCTGGCGCCGGCCGATGACGCGCACCGAACCCGGCTCGCAGACCCGCGACTTGTCGTTGCGGTCGACATCCGAGCACATGGTCAGCTCGGATTCATCTTTCTTCGAGTTGAGCAGTTTCAGGATCTGCTCTGAGTCGGAAATTGCGTCGTCGCCGCGCTTGATGGTGCCCGAGATCGGGCAGGTCTCGACGCGGCGGCCGTTGACGCGCACGAACATTTCCGGCGAGGCGCCGATCAGATATTCACCTTCGCCCAGATTGATGAAGAAGGAATAGGGCGACGGATTGATGGCCTTCAGCTTGCGCGAAATCTCGGACGGCTGCGTCTCGCAGCGCTCGTAGAACATCTGGCCCGGCACGACCTCGAACAGGTCGCCGCGCTTGAACGAATCCATCGCCTTGCGCACCAGGTCGGCATACTCGCCGGGTTCATGGTCGCCGCGCGGCGGGATGCGGTCGGGGCTCTTGAACGGCTCGGAGATTTCGTCGCGCGGCAGCCCTTCGGTCGAAAAACCCTCGCCGGCATAGTCGTAGCGGTCGGTCCATGCCTTGGCCGAATAATGGTCGACGACCAGGATCTCGTCAGGCAGGAACAGCACCAGGTCGCGCTGGCTTGGCTTGCGTTCGAGCTTGTAGTCGACCGGGTCGAACTGGAAGGCGAGGTCGTAGCCGAAAGCGCCGTAGAGACCAAGATTGGCGTCTTCCTCGGTCTTGAACAGAGCGGTGATGGCGCGCAGTACGGTGAACACCGAAGGAACACGGCTGCGCTCTTCTTCCGTGAAGACACGGCCGGGCTTGGCGACGTCGAGACGGATGAGCCTTTTCGATGTCTCGGCGATGGTGATATCGGCCAAGCTATCCAGCGCCTTGCCGATGACCGGCAACAACACCTCGCCACGGCCGTTGAGCGCCTCGATACGCATGGCGCGGCCGCGCGCGGAGACAACCAGAGGCGGGTCGATGATGGCGGTGTCCCAGCGCGTGTAGCGGCCGGGATATTCATAGTTGGAGGAAAACACCGCGCCGCGGCGCGAATTCAGGCCGTCGACGTAAGCGTCGATCGCGCCCGCATACGGCCGGTCGTGGCGCGCGCGGGTGATGGTGATGCCACCCGCGGTCACGAAACTTTCCGCGCCGTTTTCCAGAACCTTCATCGTCATTGCCGTCTCCATCAGCTTCTTGGGGCAACGGACCCGGGAATGGCTTGGAAAAAACAAATGGCCGCCCGGACTTTCCGTTGCGGCCACCCTCTCTATTCACGCGCACGTGTTCGAACAGGCCGCTGTCAGCAGGCCCACCACCAAATGGTCTTGATCGAACGCATATTCATGGCGAAATCCATAGCTGCGAAAAGAAGGATGCGCAACAGGTTTGAAAGTCTGTTCGTTGGCCGCCGCTTCTCAGGCTCATGGCACATCGCCAGAGCCGACAGTGCCGCTTAGAGTGCTCATCCAACAGCAGGAAGACGGGAAAACAACCATGACCGAGCAGATCGAGCGCGCGCGGACGTTTCATTCCCTCCACGTCAAGGGCAACCCGGTCGTCCTCTACAATGCCTGGGATCCGGGTTCGGCCAAGATCATCGAGAAAGCGGGTGCCAAGGCGATCGCCACCGGAAGCTGGCCGGTCGCGGCCGCGTTCGGCTACGCCGATGGCGAGAAAATCCCGCTGGAACTGGCGCTCGACAACATCAAGCGCATCGTCGGGTCGGTCGATCTGCCGGTGACCATGGACCTCGAGGGCGGCTACGGCGTTGACCCGGAAATCGTCGCTCGCACGGTGGCGTTGGCGCTGCGGGCCGGCGCTATCGGTTTCAATTTCGAGGATCAGATTGTCGGTGGCAGCGGCCTGCATGACATTTCCGTGCAGGCAAAGCGCATCGAAGCCGCGGCGGCGGCCGTCAAGGCTTCCGGCATACCGGCGTTCATCAACGCTCGAACCGACATCTTCCTCAAGGCGAAACCGGATGCGCATGATGACGTTCTGCTCGACCAGGCCATCGAGCGCGCACAGGCCTTCGAAAAAGCCGGCGCGCACGGCTTCTTTGCGCCGGGCCTTGGCGACGAAGGCCTGATCGAGACGCTCTGCAAGGCAATTGCGTTGCCGGTCAACATCATTGCGCTGGCGCATGTGCCGCCGCGCCAGCGGCTGGCGGAACTGGGTGTCGCCCGCATCAGTCACGGCCCGATGCCTTACCGGCAGATGTCCGAATGGCTGGAGGCGAAAGCGCGACTGGCTATTTCGGGCTAAGTCAGTCCTCCAGCGTTCCCGACCGGGCATCAGTGCTCTTCCTGTCGCCGACCAGCTTCAGAAGATCTTCGCCGGCGCGGATGATGCGGCGCGAGCGGCGGGTCAGGATGATGCCGTCCTGCGGCGCGAACACTTCGGTGCGGCCATCGGTTTCACCCGGTGCATGGACGATGGTGGCGAGGCGCGCGCCCTTGGCGACGCGGTCGCCGGGCTTCACGTCGTAGAGCACGGCACCGGCCCGTGGCGCCGGCATCATGTCGATGTTTTCCAATGGCGCCACGAAGCCGGTGAAAGGACCCGGCGCGGGCAGGGCGCTGTCGGCGATCACGCCGCGCGCCACCAGCAGCCGGTAGAGGCCGTCGGCGTCGGCGGCGGCCAAGGCACCGTCGACATCGAGGATGCCGCGATATTCGACGGTGGTGGCGACGCGACGGTCGAGCTTGGCCACATCGGCGGGGACGTTCTGATAGGGCATGATCGAGGCGCCCTCGAAGGTGCCGTCAGTGTCTTCGCTCCACAGCACGACCGCGTCGACGCCCATGGCGGCGGCGCAATCGGCCATGGCAGGCCACAGGCTGGTGTGGACGTAGAGATAGGCGAGGCCCTCGTCATCGCAGTGCAGGTCGAGCATGATGTCGTGGCCGAGCGACAGCTGCACCAGCCGCGTCTTCAGCCGCTGGTCGACGCTGCCAAGGGTGGTGTCGGGCAAGAGCGCTGTGTCGGGCGCCGTTAGCAGCGGAAAGCCGCGGTTGAAATTGGTGCGCGTGCCGAGATGGAAGCGGCCCTGATGCTCGCCGAAATGATATTGCGCCCGGCCGATCGGGTTGGCCCAGGGCACGATGGTGAGGTTGCCCTCGATGCGGCCTTCGGCCTCCGCCCTGGCAAGCATCGGCATCAGCGCGTCGATGGCGACGACACCCGGCAATTCGCCGGCATGGAGTGCCGCCTGCAGATAGGCCGAAGGAGCAGCCTTGTCGGAACCAGTGAAGCGGAACAGCGGGAATTCGTAGGAAACCCCTTCGCTTTCGCCGGCGATGCGTTCGATCGATTTCTGCATGACTTCCTCCATCAGGAGCGAGAGACATGCGATTTGAAGGCGCCGATGTCGATTGGTCCAGCCTGCCGCGCTATGGGCGCAAGAGACTATTCAGCCGGAAGCGGGATGACCGGCGCGCGCCGGTCCAGCGCCTGCGACAGCACAGCGACGGTGACCGCCAAAACAGCGAGTGCTGCGCCGACCAGCGGCAAATTGGCATAGGAAACACCGGCGGACAGGGCCACGCCGCCTATCCAGGCGCCGCTGGCATTGCCGATATTGAAGGCGCCCTGGTTCAGCGTGGCGGCGAGGTTCGGTCCCTCGGAGGCCGCCTCGACGACCCGGATCTGCAACGGCGGCACGACGACGAAGATGAGCAGGCCCCACAGGAAGACGATGCCGATGGCAACGCTGGCGATTGCGCCGAACTGCCTGAATCCAACGAAAAGCAGGGCCATCAGCAGCAGGGTGCCGATCACTGTCGGCATCAGTTTCCAGTCGGCCAGTCTGCCGCCGATGATGTTGCCGATGGTCATGCCCGCGCCGAACAGCAGCAGAACCCACGTGACTGCCGAGGTCGACAAGCCCGATACCTCGGTGAGGTAGGGTTTGATGTAGGTGAAGACGGTGAACAGGCTTGCGGAGGTCAGCGCCGCGATCAGCATGGCCAGCCAGACCTGCAGCTTGCCCAGCACGCGCAGCTCGCCGCGCAGGCCGCCACCGCTTGGCTCGGCGACATCGGACGGCACCAACCAGGCGATCGCTGCCACCGAGATCAGGCCGATACCGACCACGGCAACGAAGGTGGAGCGCCAGCCGAACGCTTCGCCAAGTGCGGTTCCGGCGGGAACACCCAGGATGTTGGACAGCGTCAGCCCGGCGAACATCAGCGCGATAGCGCTGGCGCGCTTGTTGCGCGGCACCAGGCTGGCGGCAACGACCGAGCCGATGCCGAAGAAGGCGCCGTGGCCGAAAGCGGTGAAGACGCGCGCGGCCATCAGCGTCCAGTAGTTGGGCGAGATGGCGCAAAACAGATTGCCGACGACGAACAGCACGGCCAGCCCGACCAGCACCGGCTTGCGCGGCAAATGCGCAGTGGCCATGGCGACGATCGGGGCGCCGAAGACGACGCCCAGCGCATATCCGGTAACCAGCAGGCCCGCCGCGGGGATCGACACGCCGAGGTCGGCGGCGACCTCAGGCAGCAAGCCCATGATGACGAATTCGGTGGTGCCGATGCAGAAGGACGCAATGGCAAGCGCAAGGATCGGCAAGGGCATGGTGCGTCCAGACTGAATCGGTTCAATTCCAGACTGCGCGAAGCACGCCACCGTGCGCAAGCTGCATTGCTGCATTGCAGCGATGCAGAAAAGGAAGAGCTTTAAAATGGGTCTTCAACGGGCTGTCACGCCAGCGGCTTCAGCTCCTGGGCAATGGTGGGCAGCAACTCCGAAACATTGGGATGGATGTGCACGGCACGCGCCAGCGTGTCGACGGGCGCCTTGGCGTACATCAGGTCGAGCACACAATGGATAGCCTCGTCGCCGCCGGGGCCGAGCACCGAGCAGCCGAGGATCTCCCTGGTGTCGGCATCGACCAGGATTCTCATGAAACCCTGCGTCTCGCCCTTTTCGATAGCGCGGCCGACGCGGGTCATCGGCCGCTGGCCGACCAGTGCGCGACGGCCGGATTTCTTCACCGCGGCCTCGGTCATGCCGCAGCGGCCAAGCGGCGGGTCGATGTAGAGCGCATAGGCTTCGATCCGGTCGCTGACCCTCCGCGGATCGTTGTCGAGCAAATTGGCGGCGACGATCTCGTAGTCGTTGTAGGACGTGTGAGTGAAGGCGCCCCTGCCGTTGCAGTCGCCCATCGCCCAGATGCCGGGCACGCTGGTGCGCAGCTGGTCGTCGACGGTGACAAAACCGCGCTTGTCGACCTCGACGCCGGCCCTTTCCAGGCCGAGATCGTCGGTGTTGGGCGTGCGCCCCAGCGCCAGCAGCACATGCGAGCCGACCGCCGGTGGCTTGCCGGCGGAGAAGGTCACGGCGATGTCGTCACCCTGTCTGGCGAAGGCAATGTCGTCGGCGCCGACATGGACCGCGATGCCTTCGTTTTCGAGGATCGACAGGATGGCGGCGGAGACATCCTCGTCCTCGCGGCCGGTCAGGCGCGGGCTCTTCTCGACGACGGTGACTTCCGCGCCGAAGCGGCGGAACATCTGAGCGAATTCGAGCGAGATGTAGCTGCCGCCGACGACGACGAGATGGCGCGGCAGCACGTCGAGATCCATCATCGACGAGTTGGTCAGATAGTCGATGTCGTGGATGCCGGGAAGGTCGGGCACCGAGGCGCGGCCGCCGGTGTTGAGGAAGATCTTTTCGGCGGTCAAAAGATCGTCGCCGACGCGCACCGTGTTGGCGGATTCGAAACGCGCATGGCCGCGATAGAGGGTGCACTTGTCCATGCCGGCAATCCAGGTCTCAAGATTGGTGCGGGCGTCGATCGTCACCTTGTCCTTGCGCGCCTTGATCACGGCGTAGTCGACGCCGACGGGGCCACTGAGCGTCACGCCGTAGTCGGCGGCGCGGCGCGCCAGATGCGCGGCATAGGCGCTGGCGACCATGGTCTTGGTCGGCATGCAGCCGGTGTTGACGCAGGTGCCGCCGACCAGCTTGCGCTCGATCAGCGCGACGCTCATGCCGGCGGCCGTCAGCCGCCCGGCCAGCGGAGGGCCAGCCTGTCCGGCACCGATGATGATGGCGTCGAAGATTTTCGTCGTCATGCCACCGCCGCTACGATCAGCAGGCCGCCGATGATCGCCACCGCGTCCTCGATAAAGGCGGCGGGCGGATCCTTGCCGAAGGCGGCCGCGAGCCGGCCGCGAGCTTCGGCGCCGCCCAGCGTGCCGATGACAGCGCCGATGGCCCCCGCGATCAGGCCGCCGATGGTGGCGCCACCGGTGGCGCCGATCACCGCGCCGGTGAAAGCGCCCGTAACGATACGGGCGCCGAACTGCTGGGGTACTTTACGGCTCGGCGTCGACGGCAACTGGTCGGTGACCAGCTCGACGATGGCCAGGATGGTGAAGATGCCGACAGCCGCCCAATGGCTCATGAAGCTCGCCCAAGTGCCGGCAACCGTCAGCCAGCCGAGATAAGCGCCCCAGGCAATGGCGGCCGGCGCCGTCATGGCGCGAAGACCGGCAATGACGCCGATCAGAAGTGCCAGAATGTAGAGCATGGTCGATCCCCCTGGATCACGGGCCAAGACGGCCTTGAGTCACAGGCTACCATAGGTCCAATATTTGACCAGTACTGGCATCGGCGCTTTTGGCTGCACTTGTGCTTTGCAAGGACGTGAACTGGAGACCGCATCATGGCTGAGAGCGAGCGCGTGAAGATGGTGGCCGGCGAATGGTATACCTGCCTCGATGACGAACTGGAGTCGTTGCGGATGATAGCGCGCGATGCGGTGTTCGAGCACAACTTGCTGCCGCCTCGTCAACGCGGCAATCTCGGGCCGGCTCTGAAGGCACTGCTGGGAAGAGCCGGCGAGGGCGCCCGTATCGAGGCGCCGTTCCACTGCGCCTATGGCTTCAACATCTTTCTCGGCGACGGCGTGTTTCTCAATGCCGGCTGCACCATCCTCGACACGGCGAGCGTGCGCATCGGCAAGGCAACGCTGCTCGGCCCGAACGTGCAGATCTACTGCGCCGAGCACCACAAGGAGGCCAGTGGGCGGCAGGCCGGACTGGAGATCGCCCGACCGATTGAGATCGGCGCCAATGCCTGGATCGGCGGCTCAGCCGTCATCCTTGGCGGCGTCAGCATCGGTGAAGGCGCCACCGTCGGCGCCGGTGCGGTGGTGACGCGCGACGTGGCGGCGAACGCCACGGTGATCGGCAATCCGGCGCGGCCGGTCAAGCGGGGCTGAACAGGTCAGGACGACAGGACATACGTCATGCGCTCTTCCTGATCGCCTCGCCTGGAAAACTCGCGCCGGTATTGCGCCGGCGATGTCCTCAGTCTCGCGGCAAAATGCTGACGCAACGAGGTGGCGCTGCCGAAGCCGGCTTCGAAGGCGATCATGTCCATCGATTTCTCCGTCGCTTCCAGCAAACGCTGCGCCAGTTCGATCCGCTGGCTGGTCAGCCAATCGCCAAAGCTGGCGCCGATCGATTTCTGAAAGCGACGGGTAAAGGTGCGGCGGGTCAGGCCGGCGGCCTCGGCGACGCGGTCCAGGCTATGCGCCTCGCCAAGCGTCGCGCGAACCGCGTCGAGGGCCTGGGTGAAGCGGTCGGCGTCCGCGCTTCTTGCCACCGGATGCTCGATGAACTGTGCCTGCCCACCCTGCCGGTGCGGAGAAAGCACGATCTGGCGGGCGAGCCGCAGTGCTGCTTCCGCGCCATAGCGGGCGCGCACGATGTGGAGACAGCAGTCGAGGCCGGCGGCGACGCCGGCCGAGGTCACGACATCGCCATTGTCGACGTAGAGCACCGCGGCATCGACAGCGATGTCGGGATGGAGTGTTTGCAATTGTTCGCAATAGGCCCAGTGCGTCGCGGCACGTCGGCCCGAAAGCAGCCCGGCCGCTGCAATGGCGAAGGTGCCGAGGCACAGGCCGACAATCAAGGCGCCGCGTTGGTGCGCATGGCGCAGCGCTTCCATCAGCAGCGGCGATACCGGTTCGCTCAGATGATGCCAGCTCGGGATGATGACGATATCGGCGCCGTCGAGCCCTTCGAGCCCATGCGGCGCGGCAATTGTCAGCCCGGCTTCGGTATGGATCGGGCCGGCCTTGACCGCGCAGATGCGGAAGTCGAAGCGCGGCAGGCCAAGCGCCGTCCTGTCCTCGCCGAAGACCAGGCACGGTACGGAAAGATGGAACGGGCTGATGCCGTCGAAGGCGAGGACGGCAATGATCGGGTCGTTCATGGGTGCTTCCAGCGGTTGAATGCGGATTGTCCCAATTCTTTCGAATGATGTCAATCGGGCCACTTTCGGCTGTCTGGCAGCCCGCCTATCTTCCATCCATCGAATTCAAGCCGGAAAGGAAACACCATGTCTGACCCAGCCAACACCGCGCCCCGCCGGGCGCTGATCGTCGTCGATGTGCAGAACGATTACGACGGCGGCAATCTCGCCATCCAGCATCCGCCGTTCCGCGACAGCGTCGTCAATGTGGCACGCGCCATGGATGCAGCGACTGCTGCCGGCATCAAGGTGGTGGTCGTCAAGCAGATGGCGCCCGAGACCTCGCCGATCTTCGCCAAGGGCAGTCACGGCGGCGAACTGCATCCCGAAATCGTCAGGCGCAAGCGCGACCATTATGTCGAAAAGAACCTGCCCTCCGCCTTCACCGGCACTGATCTGGAAGACTGGCTTCGCGCCAATGCCATCGATACGATTACGGTGGTCGGCTACATGACGCATAATTGTGACCTGTCGACCATTATCCACGCCGTGCATATGGGCTTTGCCGTCGAGTTCCTGTCGGATGCGACCGGCTCGGTGCCTTACGCCAACAGCGCCGGCTACGCCTCGGCCGAGGAGATCCATCGCGTGGTCACGATCATCCTGCAGTCGCGCTTCGCCGCCGTGCTCAAGACCGCCGAATGGGTGGAGTGCCTGCAGACCGGCGCGCTGCCGGAGCGCGACACGATCTTCGGCTCCAACCAGCGGGCCCTGTCGCGCAGCGCAGCTTAGGGCTATCCGAAAAAACAGAAGGGCGCCGCATCGCTGCGGCGCCCTTTCTGTTTGAATTGAAGGATTTTAGAACAGGCCTTCGATATTGCCGGCCTCATTGAGGAAGATCTTTTCCGAGGACGGCGCCCTCGGCAGGCCCGGCATGGTCATGACCTCGCCGCAGATGATGACGACGAAGCCGGCACCGGCCGAAAGCCTGACCTCGCGCACCGGCACGGTGTGGCCGGTCGGCGCGCCGCGCAGGTTCGGGTCGGTCGAGAAGGAATACTGGGTCTTGGCCATGCACACCGGCAAATGGCCGTAGCCGGCGTCTTCCCACGCCTTGAGCTGGTCGCGCACCGACTTGTCGGCGATCGCTTCCGAGCCGCGATAGATGCGCTGGACGATGGTGTTGATCTTCTCGAACAGCGGCATGGCGTCGGGATAGAGCGGCGCGAACTGCGAGGCGCCGGATTCGGCCAGTGCCACCACCTTGTTGGCGAGATCCTCGATCCCGGCCGAGCCGTGTGCCCAGTGCTTGCACAGGATCGCTTCTTCGCCCATCGAGGCGACATAGTCCTTCATCGCCTGGATCTCGGCGTCGGTGTCGGAATAGAAATGGTTGATGGCAACCACCGCCGGCACGCCGAACTGCCTGATGTTCTCGATGTGGCGGCCAAGATTGGCGCAGCCCTTCTTCACCGCTTCGACGTTTTCCGTGCCGAGGTCTTCCTTCTTGACGCCGCCATTCATCTTCATGGCGCGCACGGTGGCGACGATGACCGCCGCTGCCGGCTTCAGGCCCGCCTTGCGGCACTTGATGTCGAAGAACTTTTCAGCACCCAAATCGGCGCCGAAGCCGGCTTCGGTGACGACATAGTCGGCGAGCTTGAGCGCCGTCGTGGTGGCGACGACCGAGTTGCAGCCATGCGCGATGTTGGCGAACGGCCCGCCATGCACGAAGGCCGGGTTGTTCTCCAGCGTCTGCACCAGGTTCGGCTGCATGGCGTCCTTCAGCAGCACAGCCATGGCGCCGTCGGCCTTGAGGTCGCGGGCATAGACGGCTGACTTGTCGCGGCGATAGGCGACGATGATATCGCCGAGGCGCTTTTCCAGGTCCTTCAGGTCGGTCGACAGGCAGAGGATCGCCATGACTTCCGAGGCGACGGTGATGTCGAAACCGCCCTCGCGCGGGAAGCCGTTGGCGACGCCGCCGAGCGAGCAGATGATCTCGCGCAGCGCGCGGTCGTTCATGTCCATGACGCGGCGCCAGACGACCCGGCGGGTGTCGATGCCGAGCTCATTGCCCCAGTAGATGTGGTTGTCGATCAGCGCCGAAAGCAGGTTGTGTGCGGTGGTGATGGCGTGGAAGTCGCCGGTGAAGTGGAGGTTCATGTCCTCCATCGGCACGACCTGCGCATAGCCGCCGCCGGCGGCACCGCCCTTGACGCCGAAGTTCGGGCCGAGCGAAGCCTCGCGGATGCAGACGATCGCCTTCTTGCCGATGCGGTTCAGGCCGTCGCCGAGACCAACCGTGGTCGTGGTCTTGCCTTCGCCGGCCGGCGTCGGGTTGATGGCGGTTACGAGGATCAGCTTGCCGTCCTTGTTGCCCTTCACCGATTTGATGAATTCGGCTGATATCTTGGCCTTGTCGTGGCCGTAGGGCAGCAGGTGTTCGGTCGGGATGCCGATCTTCTGGCCGATCTCCTGGATCTGCTTTTTCCTGGCGCCGCGCGCGATCTCGATGTCGGACTTCACTTCGGCCATGACGGCTTTCCTCTGGATTGGACGGTGGAGGGGACGGGTTTGGTCTTACTGGCAAGCAGGTTGGAACCGGGCGCGGGCATGTTCTAACCCTGTCGCTGCCGCGGCGTCAACTTGTATGCAACTATGTTTCCTCTTGAGAAAATTCTTCTGCGGACCGGCCGACCTGTCGTCGGTTCTTCCTGGCTCCGTTGCCGCGCCGTATAGAAGCCAGAGGACGCGTCGTTCCGCCGTCTCAAAACAGCCGCACAATGCACGGAATGCGACAGAGGCGACGGCGCAAATTCACCATCGCCTGGTCCCTAATGGAACAGCGCTACTGCGTCAGAACGTTGCTGATTTCGACCATGTTGGAGCGCACCCTGAGCACATAGAAGCCCATCGTCGTCAGATGCGTCGGCAACAGCCAGCCATCCTCGCGGCCATTGGCGATGATGAAAGGCTGGATCTTCAGCGCCGAAACGAACTGCGAGTCCATCGTGTCCCACAGGTTCTGCAGATGCTTTTCCTTGATGACGTCCTCGAAGTCGGCCTGGGCGCCCTTCATCAGGCCGTAATAGCCATAGAGCTGGCCATAGGCGAACCAGTAGCGGTCGTCGGCGCGGAAGTCGAACCAGCCATTGTTGTGGTTCTCGGCGCGTTCCTTGAGGATCGCCGAGGTCGAGCCGATGTCGGACGAGATGCGGTCGATATACTGTTTCAGATTGTCGGCGCGGGCGTCGAATGTCGCCTGGCAGGTGGCAAGGCGAGCGTTGAAGGAACGCAGCATGCGCACGGCGTCGCGATAGTAGCTCGGCGTCGGTGTCTTGGGGCCGAACGGGTTCAGGCCGAAATACCAGGTCTCCTCGTCGAACTGCAGGTTGCCGCGGGCATTCTGCAGATCGCTGTCGATCTGCGAGGTGGTGCGGACGCGGCCGAGATTGTCGGCGAGTTCGGTCGCCGTGCGCCGCACCGCCTGGTTGATGCCGCGCTGGAAGGAGGCCTTGTTGTCCATCCACGGCGTGTTGTCCCAGTCGATGCCGAACAGGCCGAGCTTGTAGAGGATCATCGACGAGATCCAGGCATTCTGGTTGACGTTGAAGTCGGTCAGGTCGGCGGCGATCTGGGCAATGCCGGAGTTGCCGCAGGTCTTGGCCGTGTCGGTGCCGGCGCCGGCGGAGACCTGTTCGCCAGCGGAGACATTGCGCTTCTCGAACGTGTAGGTGTCTGGATAGTTCGGGTTGAAATTGTTCCACCACTGGGTGGCGTAGAAGAAATTGGCATAGAGGCCGATCAGCACCAGCAGAGCAAGGCCGACCGCCGCCTTGAGGATCCAGCCGCGTTGCGTGTACCAGCGTCCGGCCCACAGGAACGGCCAAAGGATGACGCCGATCAAAAGCCCGATACCGCGGCCGATCCACTGGAAAATGCGGGTGAAGAAGTTCACGATCGGATCGAGCATGGCTGTGTCACCCCCCTCAAGCATGATGCCAAAAAGTTGCAGACTTTTTGGATAACATTATGCGCCAAAACAAGAAGTTAGAACGAAATAACGGTTCATTTCGTTCTAGTCAGTCAGGTCGTAGAGGCGCGTGCGAAACGCCACCTTGTCCTTCAAATATGTGGTTTTGAGAACGTCCACAACATGCGATCGCCAGGCGTCGCTGAAGCCGCCATAGTCCTTGTAGAAGCCGTCCTTGTTGAAGATGTAGCGCGAGACGAAGTCCGACGGCACGAAATCCGAGATCAGCCGGTTGGTCAGCCAGGCGTCAGGATGGTCAGGCTTGGCGCGGATCACCAGGAAGCGCTGCTGCGGGAAGACATCCTCGATCTTCAGGTGGCCGAGCTGGGCGATCTCGCGCTTGGCGGCGTTGAGGAAAGGGAAATTGCCGTCCCTGGTGATCAGGTCGGCATGGCTCTGGATCCAGGTCTGCAGCCAGACCTTGTCGACATTGGTCAAGTTGCGGTTCGGCTCGGCATCGCGGATCAGCGCGCGCACCACCATCTCGGCGCGGTGCTCGAGGTAGCCCGAGGCCTCGACCCAGGAGGCGCGCGGCAACTCGATGCGGCCGGTGGTGGCGAGGAACTTGAACACCTTGTCGGCGTCGTTAATGGAGAGATAGCTGACCTGCCACGGCCGCGAACGGCGGAAGCCTGGCGCCGCAGGATCGCTGATCACCGTCGTCACATCCGGGTCGACGAAGACGTAAAGGCCACCGAAATGGCTGGTCCAGTAGGCGTTGTGGCGGAAGATCACCTGGTCGGGCACCAGCGCGTTCTCGCGGATGTCGCCGCAGATCTTGGCGAGCTCGACCATGCGGTTCAGCATGGCGCTGTCGCGCCAGGCGTCGGGCTCCTGCTTCAACCGGTCGACGAGCTTGCCGAGCTCGGCGGCCTTGCCCAGCACATCCTCAGCCGACAGCACCTTGAACTCGACCTGGCTGATCGACAGCAGGTCCTCGATATCGTTGACCTTGGGAACGGAATCCTCGATCTCGCCGTAGATGACATCCTTGATCGTCAGCGCATCGATGGCGCGCTGGTTCTTGGACATGAACTCGAACATCAGCTGCGAGGTGTTGGAGAAGGCGGTGTGCACCACCGGCAGGTCGATCTGCGACGGCGTCAGGATGATGAAACGGCGGTTGACCTCGTTGGGATCGAGATAGTCGTAGTCGTCGCATTCCTCGGCCACTTCGGGCGAAAAGCCGGTGCGATCGATCTGGAAGGTCTTCAGCTTGGTCGGCTTCAAGCCGAATGCGGCGAGCGCCTTGTTGTAGCGCTGGATCAGATGCGGCTCGTCGACCGTCAGCAGCCGGCCATAGATCAGCTCATTGTCGCGCAGGAGATCGGGTTTTTTGGCGGGGCTCATCTTGCCTTCTCCCACAAGGGGTGAAGGGAAGGCCGGCGCAGCTCACGCATTCCATAGCCCCTTCTTCTTCATCTCCTCCATCTCGCGCGCAGCCCGTTCGCGCAGGCGGGCGTCGCGCAGCAGTTTTTCCACGGCGGAGTCGTCGGACTTGTCGGAATAGCGGAACTCCGAGTCGGCGTAGCGGTTGATCTCCTGCATGACCATGTCCATCGAGAACGGCCCGCGCAGTTCCTCGATCATGGCTTTCTTCTCGTCGTAGCCCTTGTGCATGAAGACTTCCGGCTTCTCGAACCAATCGTCGGGAAGCTCGATGTCCATGGCGCGCATCTTGATGGCGTCGGTGACATTCTTGATGGCGCGACCGGTGAAGCGGGGCTCGGCATCCTTGATCAGGTGCAGATAGGTGCCGATATCGGCCATCGATTTCGGCGCGCCGTTCTCCTTCATGTAGCGCTCGTAGACCTTCATCAGCCCATCTTCCTGCGGCTTCTCGTGCTCCTCATAGGCTTCGGTCACGGCGCGCTGGATTTCCTGCGCGGCGTAGAGATCGTGGTCGCCGAGCGGGATCTTGTGGTTTTTCCCCGCCAGCAGGACAAAAATATCGATGTAGTCGTCGCGGCTCTGCGGCCCGTCGACCAGCCAGCGGGCGCCGGCGCGCTGACGCAGCGCGTCGTCGACATTTTCGGGGTAGTTGGAGAACATGCCGAACGAGCAGTTGCCGCGCACCACGGTGGCGGCGCCGGCGAAGGCGTCCATCAAGACGCCTGTTATTTCCTGCTGGCCGGCCGAGGCGCGGTCGTCGGAGCGGCGCGCCGCCACCTGGTCGATGTCGTCGATGGTGCCGAAGCCGATGACGCGCGGGTTCAAGACATTGTTGATGAACTGGCGGCAGTTCTGGCCCGACTTGCCCTGATAGGACGAGATCTGGTCGACGCCGAAATTCTCGTAGGCGAAGGGATAGCCGGCGACCTGGCAATAGCCGTTGACGAGGCCGGCGATCATCTGGATCAGCGTCGTCTTGCCAGTGCCGGGGGCGCCGTCGCCGATGAAGGTGAACAGGAAGCCGCCGAGCTCGACGAACGGATTGAGTTCGCGCTCGAAATCATAGGCCATCAGCATCTTGGCGAGCTTGACCGACTGGTATTTGGCGATGTGGTTGCCGACGACCTCTTCCGGCTTCTTGAAGGTCATCACCAGCGGTTTTGAGCGCTTGCCCGGCGCGACGTCGAAACCATCGAGAGTGAAATCGTCGGCATCGATGCGGATATGGGCGTTCTCGAACGGGCCGATGCCGTCGAAGCGGCCCTTGCGGGCCAGAAGCCCGTCGATGGCGACGCGGGCGAAGGCGCGTGCCCTTGTCATCAAATCGGCATCATCGGACGATCCCGAGATCGCCTTGTCGAGGCCAGCGAGGATCGACTTCACCGCATCCTGCGGCGTGTCGAACAGGAAGTCCGGCTCGGGGATGTCGTTGGGTGCCTCGCCGTCGCTGTCGATCAGCTGGAACAGGTAGGAGGCGAGGCTGAAGGCGGAGATGTAAGCCGAGGCCGACAGAAGCTTCTTGAAGGTGGCCGCTTCGTCGCCTTCGAGCGGCGCGCGGGTATTCCTGGCCTGCAGGCTTTCGAGGTCGGAGCCTTCGGCAAAGACGTCCGATATGGCCAGCGCGATCGCCGTGCCGCGCCGGGCGCGAAACAGGAGCGTGTGCTGCGGGATGGTCAGCAGCTGGTCGTCGGGATGAACGGCGCCGACGGTCTTGGCCAGCTCGACCTCGCGCGTGCGACGCACCGAGCCGACCGAGACGGTCGAGACGAAGCGGCGGTTGGTGCCGGCAAGCGCGGTGCCGGACTCCCGTGACGGGTCCTCCAGCACGACGATGCGGGTGATGAAGCTCTGCGCGGTGGCGCGGTGCTTCTCGATGGCGGCTTCCGGAATGGTGGTCAGGCCGGTATCCATGAAGGGTACTCCGTGGTGTGACGGTCAGACGTCTGAGATGACCTGTCCGTTGGACAGGATATGAACCTTGTAGCCGGCAAAAATCTTCTGTGCTTCGCCGGCGGCGTAGAGTGCCTGATAGGCCTCGTGCGGAATCAGCGCATGGTTTTCATAGCTCGACACGCCCTGACGCGCGGCTTCCAGATCATCAGTGTTGATGAAGAATTCCTGCGTTGTCTTCTCACTCGAAAACAGGCCCTTGCGGCCGGGTTTCTCGCTCTTGGAATAGACCTCCTGGATCGTCCAGGTCAAAAGCCAGGCATTTTCCGGTTTGCGCACCTTGGCCAGAACCTCGGTCACCGTCGAATTGTTGTCGGTAATCCCCACCGAATAGAACGGGCCGAGCACGACGCGGCGCAGCTGCTTGGGGTGCAGCGGTTCGAAATCCTTGTCGAGGTTGACCGCGATGGTCGCCGGCGACAGCGTATAGGCGGAGTTCTTCTCGGTGAAATCGTCGAAACGATGGGCAAGCTCGGGATTGAGCAGGCCATCGACCGGCAGCGGAATGTCGACCGTCTCGTTGAGTTTGCCGTTTCTGTCGACAAGCTGGCGGATCATCGCGTCGGAAGAATCCTCCACCGTCACCATGTAGACCAGGGGCAGGTTGGCGCTGCCGTCGAACGTCGCCCAATGGACGAGATAATAGGGCCGTCCCGTCTTCGGATTGACCGAGACCTTGGCGGTTTGCGCCAGCGTGAAGGGACCGAACGTGTTCTCGCTCTTCACGTCCTCGAGATAGAGCCGCTCGGCCATCGACTTCTGCAGCGCCTCGGGGAATTCCTTGTGGCGCAGGATGAAGTCGGCCATTTCCTCGCGCAATTCGCCGGCGAGCGGGATGTTGGCAAGCCGCGCGTCGGCCTGGCGGCGGTCGTTTTCCAGTTCGAGCAGGTTCTGGAACACCGGGAATCCGCTTTCGGCCCGCGAAATGCGGAACGTATCCATGAAGCCCAGCCGGTTGCGCCAGCAGGAAAACGACTTGTCGAGCCGGGCGATGTATTCGGCGACGATCTTGGCGACGATGCCGTGCCGGTAAAGCGGCGAGCGATCGTCGCGCATGAACACTTCAAGGCCGCTCAGCGCGGCCGTGATGGCGGAGAAATATCGTGCCGCCGCTTCGTTTTCGGGGGTCATGCCTGTGCGCTCGCGGGCAGTCCTGTCACCCCTAAGACTGCACGTAGTTTGCCGAATTGTGCTTCTTCAGCACCTCGTCGAAGCGGCGGGCAAAGGCATCGTCGGCCAGCTTCTTGCGGCGCTGGATGTCGGCGGTGGCGACCATGTTCTTCTCGTGCATCTCGAGTAGGTCGCCGATGTGTTTTTGCGAAGCAGCACCGATGCCGGCCATGGTTTCCTCGGCGGTGTTGTCGACCTGGCTGCCCAGCGTGTTGATCTTGTGGGCGACGTCCTGCTGGGCGGCGGTCTTCAGCGAATCTTCCAGCGCCTTGTAGAGCACGATGCGCTGCTCGGTATCGATGGTCAGCTTGTTGATCAGCGTCGATTGCGCGGCGATCTGGTTGTTGAGCGAATCGACGAAGGTCTGGAACATCGAGGTGTAGCGCTCGAGCGTCTGGCTCTCGGCCAGCAGCTCCTGCTCCTTGGCCTGTTTTTCGTTGTATTCCGTCGCCAGCTTGGAGCGTTCGCCTTCGAGCTGCGTGCGGTCCTTCTGGCTGGTCGAAGCGGCGATCTTGTTTTCGATGTCGAGCAGCATCGGGTTGAGCTCCTCGATGCGCTTCTGCACGGCTTCGAGGTTGGTCATGGTGGTCTTGCGGCGCTCGATCACCTGCGACAGGCTGGTTTCCGAGGTCTTGTAGCGCTGGTCGAGGACCTCTTTCTGCGCCTTCAATATGCCGACGATGGTGTCGGATTTGACCAGCAATTCCTGCAGATTGCCCGCCAGCGACATGTTGCGGACGCGGTCGGTGCGCATGCGCTGCTTGCTCTGGCTGGAGAAGATACCGATGAATTTTTCCCAGCCGGTGTAGTTCTTCATGCTCTCGAACTCGGAGCCGAAGACGTTGGTGGCGTCCTCCAGGCCGATGATCAGGTCGGCAATGTTGCCTTCCATCACCTTTTGCTGCTTCAGCACATCCTCGATGCGGGCGTTCTCGAGGTCGAAATTGGCGTCGCCGATCTTCTTGTCCGATGTGGCGAGCGTATCAAGCATGGTGCCGGACTGCTCGATCTTGGAGCGCATGTCCTGTACGACCTGCTTGGTCTTGGCAATTTCGGCGTCGAAATTCTGCAATGTCGCCATTGGGGCCTCCCGCTTCGGCATGACGTCGCTGGTCGCGAACAGCGGCGAATATATGTGGGGCATCGGGGGATTGAAAGACGTGAAGACAAGGGCGGCGTGAAAACAAAAGAATCCATCAGGGTCTTGAAAACCAGTGAAGGCGGGGGCCTGGCGTGATTAGCTTGCCTGCCAGCCGTAGTTCAGCTGTCATTGAACTTTCATGCGGCAAGCCGATGGCGCACGGATGCCTTTGTATTCGGCAAATCACTGAAGCAATCGCGGCCGCGATATGCGAGGGGAAAGCCGGTTTTACAGAGCTGACGAACAGCGGATCAGGGCTTGGGATCGGCCTTCAGATAGGCGATGACATTGGCGATGTCGTCGTCATTGGTCAGGCCGCCGAACGCCATCTTGTTGCTCGGCACCTTCAGCTTTGGGGCCTTGAGATACTCGGCGAGATTGGCTTCATCCCAGATCAGGCCGGCGGCGCCGGCACTCTTCATCGCCTCGGAATAGTGGCCAAGAAAGCTCTCGGCACTGCCGGCAGTGCGGCCAACGACGCCCAACAGATGCGGACCGACCTTGTCGCGGTCGGTGGCTGCGTCATGGCAGGCCATGCATCGGTTGAAGACCTTCTTGCCCAGGGCAGGATCACCGCCGGCATGGGCTACGAGCGAGCTGGCAAGGAGAAGGATACTGGCGAACGAAGCGGCTCGAAGCATGGCTGACCCCGGGGAGCTCTGGCTGGCTGCGTTATAGTACCGAAGCCTTAAGAAACGCTGCATCGGGCCGGGGTCAAGGCCGCCGACCGTCAGCCCTTGATAAAGCCGATGAAGTCGTCTGGCGCGGCGCGGCCCATCTCTTCCTCCCAGTGGCGGCGGCAGAGCGAGACATAGACATCCTTGCCGATCGCCACCTGCTCGCCCTGGCGCGCCACCTTGCCATCGGGGCCGAGGCGCACGACCATCGTCGCCTTGCGGCCGCATCGGCAGATGGTGCGCACTTCGCGCAAATCGTCGGCGATGGCCAGCAGCGCGCGCGAGCCGGAAAACAGCTTGCCCTGGAAATCGGTGCGCAGGCCGTAGCACATGACCGGGATGTTCAGCCGGTCGGCGATGCGGGCGAGCTGCCAGACCTGCTCTTCCTCGAGGAACTGCGCCTCGTCGACGAAGACGCAATGCACCGACGTATGCGCGTGATGATCGGCGACGCGGGCGAACAGATCGTCGCCGTCGCGAAACATCTCGGCTTCCGTCTCCAGGCCTATGCGCGACGAGATCAGGCCTGTATCGCCCTTGCGGTAGTGGCCGGCGACGAACAGCATCGTGCCCATGCCGCGCTCGCGGTAATTGTAAGAGGCCTGCAAGAGCATCGTCGTCTTGCCGGCGTTCATCGTCGCGTAGTGGAAGTAAAGCTTGGCCATGCCGCTCTTTTAAGCCGACTTGGCCTGACACGGGGAGGGGCCAGAGCGGCATTCCCCTGAAAAAGCCGGCTGGCCAGACAAAAGCGCCTGATGTGTCGCTGATTGGCCAGCCCGCGCCGTTGATCGTGATTGTCTTAATGCTTGAAACCACACCAGAATGGTGTTTGGCTGACGAAACAAGGCGGGCATAGAAACCGTAGCTACGCTTCGCCAAAGAATCACAATGGGAGACTGTCTATGTCGCGTATGAACTCTTTCGTCGCCGGCCTCGGCCTGGCGGCTTTTTTGTCAACCAGCGCTGCCTACGCCGGTGATCCGGCAAGCTGCAAGGCGGTGCGCCTTTCCGATGTCGGCTGGACCGACATCCAGGCGACGACCGGCGTCGCCTCCGTGCTGCTGACCGCGCTCGGCTATGAGCCGCAAACGATCCAGCTGTCGGTGCCGGTGACCATGGCGTCGCTGAAGAACAAGGATCTCGACGTGTTCCTCGGCAACTGGATGCCGTCGATGACCAACGACATCAAGGACTATACAGCCGACGGTTCGGTCGAGACGATCAGCACCAACCTGACCGGCGCCGGCTACGGCATCGTCGTGCCGACCTATGTCGCCGACGCCGGCGTCAAATCGCTGACCGATATCGGCAAGTTCAAGGACAAGTTCAACGGCAAGATCTATGGCATCGAGGCCGGCAATGACGGCAACCGCATCATCCTCGACATGATCAAGAACCCGAAGGACAATCTCGAAGGCTTCGAGCTGGTCGAATCCTCGGAAGCCGGCATGCTGACGCAGGCCGAGCAGTCGATGAAGAACAATGAATGGATCGCCTTCCTCGGCTGGACGCCGCATCCGGTGATGGGCGCCATGAAGATCACCTATCTCGACGGCATGGGCGACAGCGGCTTCGGCGCCGCCACCGTCTACACCAATGTGCGCAAGGGCTACACCACCGAATGCCCGAACGCCGGCAAGTTCATCGCCAACCTGAAGTTCAACCTGGACATGGAAGGCGAGATGATGGACGCGATCCTCAAGGGCGGCGACGCCAATACGGTTGCAACCGACTGGCTGAAGAAGCACCCGGATGCCGTTGCCCCGTGGATAGCCGGCGTGACTACCTTCGACGGCGGTGACGCTGCCGCCGCCATCAAGACCGCGCTCGGAAGCTGAGCCGACTGAATTCGGCAAAGCCGAACCAGGAAGGGCAGCCATCTTAGAAAAGGCTGCCCTTTTTCATATCCTGTGACAAGATGACGACGGCCGAGGCCGAGGGGCAGGGCGGTCTCCTGCACGAGAGGGGCGATATGGATCCGATTTCGAAATTCATGGTCGATCACAAGATTCCGATCGGCGCCTGGGGAAAGGCCTTCTTCGGTTTCCTCACCGACAATTTCGACACTGTGTTCAGGGCCTTTTCGAATGGCCTCAATTTCCTGCTGGATGGGCTGGTCGGCATCCTCTTGATGGTGCCGCCGGTGCTGCTGGCGCTGGTCATCGCCGTTGTCGCCTGGCTGCTGCAACGCTCGCGGCCACTTGCCATCGGCGTCTTTCTCGGCCTGATCTTCATCATCAACCAGAACCTTTGGAAGCAGACGGTGCAGACGCTGGTGCTGGTCGTCGCGGCCGCTGCCATGGCCATGGCCATCGGCGTGCCGCTCGGCATCTGGGCAGCGCACAAGCCGAAGGTCTACCGCGTCATGCTGCCGGTGCTCGACCTGATGCAGACGCTGCCGACCTTCGTCTACCTGATCCCGGTGCTGACGCTGTTCGGCCTCGGCAACGCGCCCGGCCTCATCGTCACCATCATCTTCGTCATTCCGACCGCGGTCCGGCTCACGCATCTGGGCGTCGTCTCGGTGCCGAAGTCGATCGTCGAGGCCGGCGAGGCTTTCGGCGCCACCAAGAGCCAGCTGCTGTGGAAGGTGGAACTGCCGTCGGCACTGCCCACCATCATGGCCGGCCTGACGCAATCGATCATGCTGTCGCTGTCGATGGTGGTGTTTGCCGCACTGATCGGCGCCGGCGGGCTCGGCACCGAGATCAACCGGGCGCTCGGCTCGCGCCGCATCGACCTCGGGCTTGAGGCGGGGCTTGCCATCGTCGTTTTGGCCATCGTGCTCGACCGGATGACCCGCATCGCCGTTGGAGGCAAGAAATGACCGTCGCCGTCGATTTCAGGAACGTCGATATCGTCTTCGGGGCCGACCAGGCCGGATCGCTGAAGATGATCGACGCCGGCGCCAGCCGCGCCGAGATCCTCGAAAAGACCGGCAATGTACTGGGCTGCGCCGGCGCCAGCCTGACCGTGAACGAGGGCGAGATCTCCGTTCTGATGGGCCTCTCCGGTTCGGGCAAGTCGACATTGCTGCGGGCGGTCAACCGGCTCAACGTGGTGTCGCGCGGCCAGGTGCTGGTCAAGGATGGCGACAAGACCGTCGATGTCGTCACCTGCGACGAGGCGACCTTGCGGCGCCTGCGCCAGAAACAGGTGGCGATGGTGTTCCAGCAGTTCGGCCTTTTGCCCTGGCGCACGGTGGAGGAGAATGTCGGTCTCGGCCTCGAACTGGCCGGCGTCCCGGAAGCCGAACGCAAGGAGCGCGTCCAACGCCAGCTCAAGCTGGTCAATCTCGACCAGTGGTCGAAGAAATATGCGCATGAGCTTTCGGGCGGCATGCAGCAGCGCGTCGGCCTGGCGCGGGCCTTCGCCACCGAGGCGCCGATCCTGTTGATGGATGAGCCGTTCTCGGCGCTCGACCCGCTCATCCGCACCAAGCTGCAGGACGAATTGCTGCAGCTGCAGACTGAATTGAAGAAGACCATCATCTTCGTCAGCCACGACCTCGAGGAGGCGCTGAAGATCGGCTCCCACATCACCATCATGGAGGGTGGGCGCATCGTGCAAACCGGCGCGCCCGAAGACATCGTGCTGCGGCCCGCCAACGACTATGTCCGAGACTTCATCGCCAATGTGAACCCGCTGTCGGTGCTGACCGCCTGGAACGTGATGCGCGACCGTCGCGATCTGGAGCACGGCAAGGACGGCTGGGTCTGGCTCGACCGCCGCAAGACGACGCGCTTCAAGATCGACGATCACGGGCTGGTTGCGGCGGCCGAACGCGACGGCAAGCCGGCGGTCTGGGTGTCGTGCGCCGACGTCGAAGGCCAATCCGAGGAAGCCGCGCAAGTGTTCTGGGCCAACCCGGGCACCTCGCTGAAAACCGTCATGCTGGCCATGCACCGTTCGCAGACCGCTCCGGTAGCGCTGTTTGACGACCAGTCGCGCTTCGTCGGCGCCATCGGCATTCGCGACGTGCTGAGCGCGGTGTTGCGGCGGTAGTTTCTCCGGAATCCAACGGCGGCGAGGCGCGGCGACCGGGCGCGCCTTGTTTTTATGCCGCCAGCGGCAGGCGCAGTTGCGTCAGCAGGCCGCCGCCGGGATTGTTGGACAGGCGGATCTCGCCACCTGCGGCGCGCGCGATGTTGCGGGCAATGGTCAGGCCGAGACCAAGACCGCCGGTCTGGCGGTTGCGCGATTGTTCGAGGCGCACGAACGAGCCGAACACGGCGTCGATCTGCGCCTGCGGTATGCCAGGCCCTTCATCGCGGATGGTGAGCAGGATCATGTCCTCCGACCGGCGCAGCGAAAGATGCGCCTTCTTGCCGTAGGTGACCGCGTTCTGCACCAGATTGGTGACGCAGCGCTTGAGCGCGACCGGCCGCGCCATGCAGATCAGCCCGCGCGAACGGGTCTCGTCGTCGAACGAGACGTCGTCATAGCCGTCGGCGATCGATTCCACGAGCGACCAGAAGTCGATGCGTTCGTTCTTTTCCTCGGTCACTTCGAAGGTGGCGAAGTCGATCACCGAGCTGGCGATGCTCTCGACATCGGCGAGGTCGTGCGCCAGCGCCTCGCGGACCGCCGATTTGCGCAACAGCTCCAGGCGCAGGCGCATCCTGGTCATCGGCGTGCGCAGGTCATGCGCCAGTGCCGCCGCCAGATGTTCGCGGTCCTCGACATATTCGCGCAATCTCGCCTGCATGGCATTGATCGCCTTGGCGGCGGCACGCACCTCGCGGCTGCCGCTCTCGGCGATCGGCGGGCTCTTCAGATCCTTGCCGATCCGGTTCACGGCGGTTTCCATCATCCGGTAGGGCGCCGTCAGCCGGCGCAGCGACCAGATCGACATGATCACCACCAGCCCTGCGATCAGCGAATAGAGCGGCAGGCTGTCGAAGCTCAGGATCGGGCCGACGGGCGTGATCGGTTCGGTGAAATTCAGCCATTGGCCGTCGGCGAAGCGCAGCGATGCCGTCAGCTTGTCGCTCTGGGCGAAGTCGGCGGCCAGCACCAGAAGGTCGCGCTCGACCTGGCCGATGTCGGGTCCTGGCGTCGTGCCGTCCGCGTCGTCGGCCTCGCGCGTCGCCGGATCGCGGCGCACGCGTGCATCGGTGATGCCGAATTTGGACAGCCGGCCGACGAGGATGTCTTCGAGTTCGGCCAATTCGTCATCGCCGGCGATCGACGAAGTGACCGCCGGCGTGTCCGAAACGGTGAGCGCGTAGGTGGAGTTGAACAGGCCGGTCGCCGTCGCCTTGCGCTCGTCCGGACTGGCGTCATGCATGAGCTGCACCAGCGAGAAGGCACGGTCGTTGAGCCGGTAGAGGTCGACGACGTCGTTGGCGGCAGCGCGGTCGCGCGAGACGATGTAGAGGGTCGCGACCTGGCTGATCAGCAGGCCGGCAATGACGATCAGCAGCACCCAGACAGGCAAGGTCTGCGGCAGGAAACGTCTCATTCGGAGGTCGTCTCGGGCAGGAACTGGTAGCCGCCGCTGCGTACGGTCAGGATCAGCTTGGGCGTCTTCGGGTCGTCCTCCATCTTGCGCCGCAACCGGCTGACCAGGATGTCGATGCTGCGGTCGAAGGAATAGTCGCTGTCGCCGCCGGACAGTTCGATGAGCTGGTCGCGGGTCAGCACACGCTGCGCACTCTTGACGAAGGTCTGCAGCAGGTTGAATTCGGCCATGGTCAGCTCGACCCTGACATCGTCGGGTGCGATCAGCCGGCGCCGGGCACAGTCCATCGTCCAGCCGGCGAAGCGGTAGATCTGCTTGGTGGTGGCGCGCTTCGGCTCGGCGGCGCCATTGCGCCTGAGCACGGCCCGGATGCGCGCCAAAAGCTCGCGCGGGTCGAAGGGCTTGGGCACATAGTCGTCGGCGCCCATTTCCAGGCCGACGACGCGGTCGGTCGTCTCGGTGACGGCGGTCAGCATGATGATCGGCGTCGAATACTGGGCGCGCAGGTCGCGGCACAGCTCCAGCCCGCTTTTGCCGGGCAGCATCACGTCGAGGACGATGAGGTCCACCTGGACGCGCCGCAGGATGGTCTCCATCTCGATGCCGTCGGCCGCAACCGAGGTGTGCAGGCCCCGCTTCTGGAAGAATTCCTGCAGCAGGTCGCGGATGCCCTTGTCGTCGTCGACGATCAGTATGTGTGCATCGGATTTCACAGCAGCCCTGTCATTGTTGCCAAGCCCTTCTGTCTTTGATTGCCAAGCCCTTCGGTCGCAACCCACACGATAGAATTCAGGCCATATGTTGGCCAGTGGCTATGATGGGGTTCACACCGGCTTTCTCAGACACACTCCAGAAACAAAATTCTACAGTTCAGAAAAACTCCTGAAAAATTTCAAAGGCATAACTGATCTCGTGGCGGTCAGGTCATCGGCTGCGACGCTAGTCTCCGGGTTTACGGATAAACCGATGCCAAGGTTGTCGATCAGTTTGTTGGGTGCGTTGCTGGGCTTCTGCCTGGTCACTGCCGCTGTCGGACAATCGGACGCAAAGGCGACGCTCACAACCCGGAGCGAACGGTGCGCCAATCTCAGCCACCAATTTGATGAAGCCCTCGAAACCCATGCCACGGCAACGCAGGTCACCGCGGCAAAGGCACTTCAGAGAAAGGGCAACCGGTACTGCGCCGCCAAGAAACAGGCACAGGGCATCCGGATGCTCGCCAATGCTTTGAAGCTGCTTGGAGTGACGCCGAACGACCCGGTTCAGTAACGCTCCGAAACTTGACCCGCATAAAAAGGAAACGAAGCCATGAAAAAGTCCATCCTCTCCGCAACCGGTCTCGCCGTCGCTCTCGCTTTCGCGATGCCGGCTCTCGGCAACGCCGCCGCCACCACGACCGCTGCTCCGGCTGCTTCGACGACCACCGCTCCGGCGACTGCCGCTCCGGCCAAGGCTGCTCCGAAGAAGGTCGTCAAGAAGACCGTCAAGAAGCACAAGAAGGCTGCTGAGAAGGCCGTCAAGAAGGACGCCCCGAAGACCTGATAAGGTCCGGCATAAAATGCCGGCCTGTTGACCAAGGCCGCTCCAGCTGGTTTCGGTTGGAGCGGCCTTCTTCCTGTCCGAGCCGCTGAAGCCCTGACATTGGCGATGAAGCGGGTCGATGGGTTCAACTGATCTTTGGCGAAGTCTGGCACCGGCAGCTTCCGCCTCGACTGACACTTAACCCGTTTGCAACGCCGGCCGTGTAGGACAATCCGCATGAAGAAGCGGCTTTCGTCCATTTTGCGCTCGATGGTGATCGGCGGTCTGGTTGCCACCGGCCTCGCCAGAGTGCTTATCCTGTTCACCGCCAGCCCGGTCCCCGATCCGGCCAGCGGACGCACCGAGCCTTCGCTGTTCGCGCCGGCGATTTCCACCAACTGGGACTACATAACGCCGGCACAGACCTGGCTGCTGGTCGTGCTGACCGGCGCGACGTTGATCTGCGTCGCCGCGTGGCCGATCGCGACCTGGCTGGAACGCCGGGCGGATGCCGGCGGAAACCGTTTTCGGTCCGATATACCGCCCGCTGCGGCCGTGCGGCAGATTCCCGGCCGTCGCATATTCGGCCGCCAGGGCCGTTGAACGGCAACCGACACTTTCCCACATGATTGTGAATGGCCGCGTCGGCGGACACCGGTTTCGCGCGTCGATCAAAATGGACGACCGTTTTCACCGGTGCCAGAATGGCGGTCACGTCGCTTACGCAAAACTGTCGGTTCCGATGCCTGAAATCACCACAAAACCGCGTACCCAGATCAAGCCGCAAGTCGAACGGCCAAAACTCTACAAGGTCATCCTCATCAACGACGATTTCACGCCGCGCGAATTCGTGGTGACGGTGCTGAAGGGCGAGTTCAAACTCAGCGAGGACCAAGCGCACCGGGTGATGATCACTGCGCATCGGCGTGGCGTCTGCGTCGTCGCCGTGTTCACCAAGGATGTCGCCGAGACCAAGGCGACGCGCGCCACCGATGCCGGCAAGGCCAAGGGCTATCCGCTGATGTTCACGACGGAGCCGGAGGAGTAGAGCAGGGGGCTTTCCCTTCTCCCACAACAAGGGGAGAAGGAAAAAGAGCGCCGCGCTACCGTCCCTCGCGGTACCACATCGAACCCATTGCCAGAAGCAGCAGGCCGAGGCCGAGGAAGCCGCCGAACAGCGGCACGCGCGAGACGGCTTTGAGCACGCTGTCGTCTGTCGTGCGCAGGCCGATCCAGTCGCTGCCGGATGCGGCACCAGCCGAGCGCACCGGCACGATGGAAGGCAGCGTCACGTCGCTGCCAAGGGCTGTGGAAGACGCCAGCCGGCGCACGCTGCCGCCGGTGGCTTCCGCCGGCGCCTTCAGCCGGTTTTCGGTGGAAATGACGTCGGCGAATTCCGGTGCGTTGACCGGCCCGACATGGGCGAGCGCGGTGAGGTCGCCATTGGCGACCTGGTAGAGCCCGATCTCGCTGGTCTCGACGCTGCCGAGGAAGACCCCGGGCTCGGCTTTGTCGAGCTTGACCGTCAAGGTTTTGCCGGACGGAGTGATGATCTGCGCGGCGCCGGGATCGTCGGCCATCGTCTGGCGGCGGATTTCCAGCACCATGCCACGACCATCGGCGGTCAGCCGCTCCTCCTCGAGCTCCGGCTCCTTCATCAGCCAGTGCGCGATGCGCCGATAAAGCTGGACATGCGGGCCGCCGCCCTCGAAGCCGCGCGCCCACAGCCAGCCCTGATCGGACAGCAGCATGCCGACGCGGCCTTCTCCCTTGCGGTCGAGCAGCAGCAGCGGCCGGTTGTCGGCGCCCTTCATGACCACTTCGCCTTCCGAGTTCTGCACGCCTATGGTGCGGAACCAGCGGCTCCAGTGCGGCGGCTCGGTGGCCGAGCCATCGAGCCCACGCGTCACCGGGTGGCGCTGGCCGAGTTCGGTGAGGCGCGGATAGAAGGCCTTGTCGACAACTTCGCCGGTCGGCATCGCCGGCAGGGCGGCCATCAGCGGCGTGCGCGCGATCGAGCTTTCGCCGGCATATTCGGGGCCGGCCGCGATCAGCAGCGCGCCGCCCTTTTCGACATATTCGGAGATGTAGTCGTAATAGAGGATCGGCAGCACGTCGCGATGCTGGTAGCGGTCGAAGATGATGAGGTCGAAATCCTTGATCTTCTCGACGAACAGTTCGCGGGTCGGGAAGGCGATAAGCGACAATTCGTTGATCGGCGTGCCATCCTGCTTTTCCGGCGGCCGCAGGATGGTGAAATGGACAAGATCGACCGAGGCGTCGGATTTCAGCAGGTTGCGCCAGGTGCGCTCGCCGGCATGCGGCTCGCCGGAGACGAGCAGCACACGCAGGTTCTCGCGAATGCCGTCGATGAGTGCGATGGCGCGGTTGTTGGTGTCGGTCAGTTCGCCTGGCTCGCGATCGATGGCGAGTTCGACGATGTTGCGGCCGGCGCCCGGAATGGTGACCTGCAGCGGCATGGCCTGGCCAACGGTGGCGTGCTCGACGGCGACCTGCTCGCCATTGACCGAGACGCGCACATCGACCGGGCCAGTCTCGTTTTCGGTCGAGATGACGCGGTAGGTCATGTCGAGCGGCTTGCCAACAAGACCGAAGCGCGGCGCGTTCTCGAAGCGGATGCGGCGGTCCTTTTCGTGGTCATTGCCGGTGATCAGCGCATGCAGCGGGGCGTTGAAATCGGGCGCGCCCGGCGGCGCGTCATGGACCTCGCCATCGGTGATCATGATCGCGCCGCCGATGCGTGACGGCGGCACGTCGCGGAAGGCGCCTTCAAGCGCGCCGAACAGCCGTGTCTCGGTGCGCTCTTCGGCGGCCTCGGATTTGCCGGCCTCGACGACCCGCACGTCGAACTGCTTGAAGCGGCCAAGCCGCTGCTGCAGCCCGGCCAGCGCCTCGTCGGTCTGCTTGGTGCGATCGCCGATATCCTGGCTCTGGCTGCGGTCGACGACGAGGGCGACAACGCTTTTCAGCGGCTCGCGCTCCTCGTTGAGGAACACCGGGTTGAACAAAGCGGCGGCGAGCGCCAAAAGGGCGATGAAGCGGAAGACCGAGCCGCGCTGGCGAAACCACAGGCCGACAAGCGCCAGCAGCGCCAGCGGCACCAGCGCCAAGGCCAACAGGGGCCAGGAGATCAGCGGTTCGAAGGAAATCGACCAGTTCATTCCTTACCCTCCTCTTTTTGGGGAGGGTTTATCCGCGACCGGAGGGCACCAAACAAACTCATCTTACTGCCCCAGCCGTTCGAGCAGTATGGGCACGTGCACCTGGTCGGATTTGTAGTTGCCGGTCAGCATGTACATCATGATGTTGACGCCGGCGCGCAGCGCGTAGACGCGCTGCATCGGGTCCGCCGGTACGGTCGGCAGCAGCGGATCGCCATTCTCGTCGACCGCCCAGGCGCCGGCAAAATCATTGGCGGTGATCATGATAGGCGAGACGCCGTCGCCGGTGCGCACCGGCCGGTTCTCGGCATTGCTGGCGTCGAGCGACGCCTCGACCCACAGTGGGCTGCCGGCGAAGCGGCCGGGGAATTCGGGCAGGATGAAGAAGGATTTGGTCAGCACGTGGTCGGACGGCACCGGCTCCAGCGGCGGCACGTTGAGGTTGCCGAGGATGTCGCGCAGCCGCTCCGTCGCCGGGCTGGTCGAATCGGCGCCGATGCCGTTGGCGAACTGGTCGCGGGTGTCGAACAGCACCGTGCCGCCCTGCTGCATATAGGCGTCGATGCGGGCGATGGCGGCCTGGCTCGGCATCGGGGCGGCCGGATCGATCGGCCAGTAGATCAAAGGATAGAACGACAGCTCGTCCTTCGAAATGTCGACACCGGCTGGTGCGCCCGGTTCAAGGGCCGTCTTTTCGACCAGGAAGCGGGTCAGGCCCTCGAGCCCGGCACGGCTGATCGAATCGTCGCCCGGCACACCGGTCAGCACATAGGCGATGCGGGTCTTCGAAATCGCCTCGATGGCAATTTCGTCACCCGGCTTGGCGTCGTCGGCGCGGGCAAGGTCGGCATGACCGAACAAGCTACCCAGCGCAATCAGGACCGCGGCGGTGGTTGCCATGGCACCGGCGCGGCGCGGTCGGCGTGAGAACAGGCCGCCCATCCAGAATACCGCCAGCGTATCGAGCAGCATCAGCACCAGGGCGGCCGCGACCAGCGCGCCCTTCAAATTGCGCGATTCGTCAAAGGCATACTGGATCGAGGTGACGGGAACAGTGATTTGCGGGCGCGCCAGCGGGGCCAGCGTGCTGTCGGCTTCAAGCAGATTATGGGCAAACACACCCGTCTCGGAACCATAAAGGCCGGGCGGGTTTTCAAAAGTCACCGGCAGCGCGCCGGCGCCCGGTACAAGCGGCCGTGCATCCGGCGTCGGCGGCACCAGCGAGCCGTCGGCTGCAATCATGCGATAGGGCGCCAGCGACGCCGCGGCGGCTTCGGCATTGGCGATGGCAGCGCCCTGGTTGCGCGACAGCTGCACGATGCGGCGCAGCATCTCGACGAAGCTGCCGGAGATCGGCAGGTTCGACCAGGTTGCCTCAGGGGTGACGTGGAACAGCACCAGCGTGCCCTTGCCTTTCTTCAGTCCGGTGACCAGCGGCGTGCCGTCGGCAAGGGCCGCCCAGGTGCGCTCGACGATATCGGGTGTCGGCTCGGCCAGCACCTGTCTGCTGACAGTGACCTCGGTCGGCGGCGCCAGATCGGCGAACGGGCCGGCCTTGGGGAATTCGGTGACAGGCTGCGGCGACGTCCATGACAGCGCGCCGCCGAGCGAACGCTCGCCGGTGCGCAGGCGGACCGGCAGCAAATCGTCGTCATCGCCCGCCGTGGCCAGCCGCGAACCGGCGAAACGCACCAGCGTGCCGCCATTGTCGACCCAATCGACAAGTCTCTGCCGGACCTGTCCGGGAATGGTGCCGATATCGGCCATGACAATCATCGCGGGCTTCTGGTCGAGGATCTGCGGGATGGCGTCGGCGAGGTCGGCGCTGGAGGGTTCGACCAGATCGGCGAAGGGCTGCAGCGCCCGCCTGATGTAGTAGAGCGGCGACAAAAGCGGCTGCGCCTGGTCGGCCTCGGCCTGCGACAGCAGCCCGACGCGGCGACGCTTGGAGCTTTCGTCGAGCACGCGCACCGCACCGGCCTGCCGCTCGCCGTCGAGCGCGATCGAAGCGAAGTCGTTGCGCAATTCGAACGGCACCGCCATGGTGCCGGTGGCGGTGGTTTCGCCAGGCGAAAAGGTCAGCGTCGCATCGGCGATGCGGCGGCCCTTGTCGTCGAAGGCGCCGGCGGTGACCTGCGCCGGGGCAGGGTCGCCCGGCGCGCGGATGGCGGTCAGCGCAAAGCCGTCGACCTGGTTATCGGCAGCGGTCAGGCCCGTCAGCGACAGCCTGTCGGCGGTTGCCCAGACGACACGGGCGGCATTTTTCGACAAAAGCGTGTTGAAGGCGGCTTCATCGCCTTTTGCCGCCAGGCCGTCGGCAAGCACGGCGACACTGGCCCCGGGCAAGGTCTCCAGCACGCCGGCGACGCGGGCATAGACGGCGGGCCGGTCGGTCGGGATCGGCCGCGGCTTGGCGGCGCGCAGCCGGTCAAGGGCGGTGGCGGCATCGAACGGGCCGATCTCGGCATTGGCTTTTTCGGCGGTGAAGGCGATGACGACCGGCACGCCGTTGGAGCCGGCGTCGTTGATCAGCCGCTCGGCGGTGGCGACGCGTTTGCCCCAGTCGGCGGCACTTGCCCAGTCATTGTCGATGACCAGGGCAAGGGCGGCTCCTTCGGCCGGCAGCTTTTCACGCGGATTGAAGACCGGGTCGGCCAATGCCGCGACGATGAGGGCCGCCATCAAGAGCCTGAGCAGCGTCAGCCACCACGGACTCTGCTGCGGCGTCTCCTCGCGCTTCAGTACGCGCGCCAGGATCTTCAGCGGCGGGAAGATCTCGGTCTGCGGCTTGGGCGGCGTCAGCCTGAGCAGCCACCAGATCACCGGCAGTGCCAGCAGGCCCCACAGCACCATGGGGGCGCCAAAGGAGAGCGGCAGCCAACTCATGCGACAGCCTTTCCTGGCCGATCGCCACCAGCGATGCCGGCACGACCGCCAGCGGTCGGCCTGACCGAGGGGCCATCAGTGGTCATCGCCATGTGCAGCCGCACCAGCGCGTCGGAGGCCAGCCGATCGGTGTGGTTGACGGTAAAGCTCCAGCCAAGCCGCTTGCACCAGGCGGCCAGTTCGTGGCGGCGGGCGGTGTAGAGCAGGCGATACTCATCACCCAGCATTTCGGCGCGGCCGGCGGTCAGCTTGTCGCCGGTCTCGGGATCGGTGAATTCGGTGCGGCCGGCATAGGGGAAGGTCTCCTCGGCCGGGTCGGCGACCTCGATCAGGTGGGCACGCACGCCGTGGCGGGCCAGCACGTCGAGCCAGGCCATCGTCTCCTCGACAGGATCGAGGAAGTCGCTGACGATGACGATGTCGCAGAAGCGCCTGATGTCGGACAGGTCGGGTTTTGCCGGCAGCTCGCCGGCATGCATCAACTGGGCGGCAATGCGTTCGGCGCCGTTGCGGGCGGTGAACGGGTCGGTGAGGCCCGGCCAGGCGATGCGTTCGCCGCTGCGCGACAACAGCTCGGCCATGGCCAGCGCCAGCACCAGCGCGCGCGATTGCTTGGAAACGCTGGCGCCTGTCGATTTGTAGAGCATCGACGGCGAGGGGTCGGCCCACAGCCAGACGGTATGGGCGGCTTCCCATTCGCGGTCGCGCACATAGGTGTGGTCGTCGCGGGCCGAGCGGCGCCAGTCGATGCGCGAGGAATCACCCTCGACGTAGGGGCGGAACTGCCAGAAATTCTCGCCGATGCCGCGCTTGCGGCGGCCGTGCCAGCCGGCGATCACGGTGTTGACGATGCGCCGCGCCTCGACCAGCAGGTCTGGCACAAGCGAGGCCCGCAACCGGCCACGGGCGAGCGCGTCGCGCGTCGCTGCCGGAGCCTGGACCTCGCCGATGCGCGGCATCAAATCCCTTTCACGAGTTTCGCCACCACGTCACGCACGCTGGTGCCTTCGGCGCGGGCGGCGAAGGTCAGCGCCATACGATGCTGCAGCACCGGCTCGGCCAGCGCACGGACGTCGTCGACCGAGGGCGCCAGCCGTCCGTCGTAAAGCGCGCGCGCCCTTGTGCACAGCATCAGCGCCTGGCTGGCGCGCGGGCCGGGACCCCAGGCGACGTTCTTGTCGGTCTCGGCATTGCCTTGGCCGGGACGCGCCGAGCGCACCAGCGTCAGGATCGCCTCGACGACGCTTTCAGGCACCGGCATGCGGCGGATCAGCGTCTGGATCTCCTTCAGCCGCACCGGCTGCAGCACGTTTTGCGCTTTCGCGTCCTCGATGCCGGTGGTTTCCAGAAGGATGCGGCGCTCCGCCTCGATTTCGGGATAGAGGATGTCCACCTGCATCAGGAAGCGGTCAAGCTGTGCCTCGGGCAGCGGATAGGTGCCCTCCTGCTCCAGCGGGTTCTGGGTTGCCAGCACGTGGAAGGGCGCCGGCAGGTCATGGCGGGCGCCGGCAATGGTGACGTGGTATTCCTGCATGGCCTGCAGCAGCGCCGACTGGGTGCGCGGCGACGCGCGATTGATCTCGTCGGCCATCAGCAGCTGGGCGAAGATCGGCCCGGAGATGAAGCGGAAGGAGCGTTTTCCGGTCTCGTCCTGCTCCATCACTTCGGAGCCGAGGATATCGGACGGCATCAGATCCGGCGTGAACTGGATGCGACGCGAATCGAGGCCGAGCACGATGCCAAGTGTTTCGACCAGCTTGGTTTTGGCGAGACCCGGCACCCCGACCAGCAGCGCATGGCCACCGGCCAGCAGCGCCACCAGCGTGCGCTCGACGACGCTTTCCTGTCCGAAGATGACCCGGCCGACCCCGTCGCGGATCCGGGAGATGTCGGCAAGCGCCTTTTCGGCCTCGGCGATCATGTCCTTTTCGCTGATCGGGCTTTCCTTGACCATCACGCTCATGCCGCATCGATCCTTGTGGTTGGAATACCATGGCTGGAACAACGGCTGCACCATACCATAAGTTGCCGCGATTCGGCCTCGCGTGGCGCCTACATCGAAACTTAAATCACAGACTTAGGCTGACAAGCGGAACAACAGTGACTATTTCGTGACCATGACGGGACCCTTGGGACATCGTGAAGAAAGCCTGACTGATGCCACCGAGGCGCGTGGTCTCGAGGCGCTGATCTCGCGCGCCGCCCGTGCCGGCAAGGGCGCGGCACCTGTCGAACGCTGGAATCCCGACTTCTGCGGCGATCTGGACATGGAGATCAAGGCCGACGGCACCTGGTTCTATCTGGGCACGCCGATCGGGCGCATGCCGCTGGTGCAGCTTTTCTCCTCGGTGCTGCGCAAGGACGCCGATGGCAGGACCTATCTGGTGACACCGGTGGAAAAGGTCGGCATCCGCGTCGCCGATGCGCCGTTCATCGCCGTCGAAATGGACGTTTCGGGCAGCGGCGAGGCGCAGACAATCACCTTCCGCACCAATGTCGGCGACGTCGTCGAAGCCGGGCCGCAACGGCCGCTGCGGTTTGTCGACGAGAACGAGACCGGCGGGTTGAAGCCCTATGTGCTGGTGCGTGGCCGTCTGGAGGCGCTGGTGGCGCGGCCGGTGATGTATGAACTGGTCGGGCATGGCGAGGAGATCGAAATCGACGGCGAGACGATGTTCGCGGTGCGCTCCAAGGGCGCCGTGTTCCCGATCATGCCGGCGGACCAGTTGAAGCGGTTGAGCGCGTGATGGACCAGGCGACGCCGGCGCCGTTTTCATCCGCGGATTTTCGCGCGCGCTTTGCCGTGCAGCCCGATGCGCATGCAGGCGACGACGACTATGGCGACCATCGCTTCAACCCCGGCCATCCGCGCCTCAACCAGGGCAAGGCGCTGCGCAATGCCGCGGTGCTGATCCCGGTGGTCGATCATGAGGGCGATGCGACGGTTCTTCTGACCAAACGGGCCGAAAAGCTGCGCAGCCATTCGGGGCAGGTGGCCTTTCCCGGCGGCACTATCGATCCGACCGATCCGAGCCCTGAGGCGGCGGCGCTGCGCGAGACCTTCGAGGAGATCGGGCTTGGCCGAGATCGCATCGAGATCATCGGCCGCATGCCCGACTATGTCGCCGGCAGCGGCTACCGCATCGCCCCGGTGCTTGGCATCGTGCGGCCCGGTTTCCAACTGACGCTCAACGCAGACGAGGTCGATGCCGCTTTCGAAGTGCCGCTGCACTTCCTGATGGACCCGGCCAACCACAAGCGCGACAGCCGTATGTGGAACGATCTCGAATGGTTCTTCTACGACATGCCTTACGGCGACCGGCGCATCTGGGGCGTCACCGCCGGCATCATTCGTACTCTCTATGAAAGGCTCTATGCGTGAGTGTCTCGATCGCGGGCAGGGCCGATTGGCTCACCGACAAGCATCTGCAGCGCCTGCTGTTCGCACTGGCCGAAGGCGGTGAAGAGGCGCGAGTCGCCGGCGGCGCGGTGCGCAACACACTGATGGGCCAGCCGGTCGCCGACATCGACATCGCCACCACCTGCTTGCCGCAGGAAACCCTCCGCCGCGCCGAAGCGGAAGGGTTCAAGGCGGTGCCAACCGGTATCGAGCATGGGACAATCACCGTGGTTGCCGGTGGAAAGCCCTATGAAATCACCACCTTGCGCGCCGATATCGAAACCGACGGGCGGCGCGCGAAAGTGTCGTTCGGGCGCGACTGGAAGCTCGATGCCGAGCGGCGCGACTTCACCATCAACGCGCTCTATGCCGAGGCCGATGGCAAGGTGGTCGACCTGGTCGGCGGCATTGCCGACATCGAGGCGCGCCGGCTGCGATTCATCGGCGACCCGGAAGCGCGCATTCGCGAAGACTACCTGCGCATCCTGCGCTTCTTCCGCTTCTTCGCCTGGTACGGCGACGGACGGCCGGACGCCGAGGGGCTGAAAGCCTGCGCCCGTCTGAAGGAAGGGCTGGCCCAGCTTTCGTCCGAGCGAATCTGGTCGGAACTGAAGAAACTTTTGTCGGCGCCCGATCCGTCACGGGCGCTGCTTTGGATGCGGCAGGCAGGTGTCTTGACCGCGGCGCTGCCGGAAAGCGAGAAATGGGGCATCGATGCCATCCATGGGTTGGCCAAGGCCGGCAAGGATCTGGGCTGGGCACCCGACCCGCTGCTCAGACTGGAAGCGATCGTGCCGCCCGATGCCGCTCGCATGAAGACGCTCGCCGAGCGGCTCAAACTCTCGACCGCCGAAGCGGATCGCCTGCGCCACTGGGCGCTCGCCACCGCCGTCGAGCCGAAGACGACCGAGGGCGAACTGGCAAAAAGGCTCTATCGCGGCGACCGGCAGGGGTTTGTCGACCGTCTGCGGCTGTCGCTTGCGGCAGCCAGGATGCGCGCCGTCGAGGACAATGAGGCGCTGCTCGAAGCCGGTGGCTTTTCGCGCCTGCTTGGCTTCGCCACCAAATGGGAAAAGCCGTTGTTTCCGCTGAAAGGTGCCGATCTGACGGCGCTCGGCGCAACTCCAGGCCCGAAACTCGGCGAAATCCTGAGGAATCTCGAAGCGGAATGGGTCGAAGCCGGGTTTGCCCCTGATCGCGACGCGCTCCTCAAGCGCGCCGCCGAAGCCTTGCAGGCCGGGTAGATCAGGCCGCGTCGCGGGTCTTTTCGATGCGCGAACGGATCGCCTCGATCATCGTCTCGCGGATGACCGTCTCGCCATGTGTCTCGCGCATGTGCTCGACGGCACGGCGCATGACCTCGGCTTCCTCGTCGGCACGTGTGTGCCAGTCACAGCCGGGCACGAGCGACCCGCAGTGAAATTCCTTCATGAGATTTCTCCTTTTCCTCCGTGGAGCCTGGTCGAGGCTCCGGCACTTTTTTTGGCTCATGTCCGGTTCCAGGGTTGAAACCGCGGACCGCGAACGGGTGAGAAGCATAACACAGATGGGGTGGTATTGGTTGCCGTCAACGGCAAAAGGGCGGAGCAGCATCGCTCCGCCCTCTAAACACTACCCCGAAACAGGGCCAGACATCGTCTCGTCCCGTTTTGGCGGGCAGGCCTTCACTTGGCGATCTTGACAGCCTCGGCAATCTTTTTCTTGCCGCTCATGTCCCATGAGACACGGACCTTTTCACCGACCTGCAGGCCAGGATCCTTGAAGGTCTTGGGAAGCGTAAAAGACGATCCATCGTCGAGGACCAGGCTCATGGCCGTCGTGTCAAAGGTCTTGATCGTCCCGGTGGTGTGCTTGACGGCGGCGAACGCCACCGAACCGGAAGCGAGAAGGGCAGCGGCGGCCGCCGAAACAATGATCTTGCGCATTGCGAAGTACTCCTGGAAAGGCGGGTATCTTTTTGACGAAGATGTCCCGCGTCGTCTTGGGCCGTCCGGTCGCGTCGGGTCGCGGCTCGCTTTGTCTTGACGCAATTCCGGTCGGAAAGCCGTTTCGCACTTTCCTGAAATTGCGCGCAGGCGAACCGCCGGCGCTTCCCGACCCCGCGCCACAAATAGACCAGTCTTTTCAAGAACCTATTAGACGAAAAAGAAATTTTTCGCCGCACCGTGTGCCACATTCCATGCCCATTTCGAGCGAATGGGACATCAATGCGGCTCACGTCGGGCTCACCATTTTGTTACGGCCAGCGGACCTCGGGCGGCAGGCTGGAGAGGATGGCGGCGACATTGCCGCCGGTCTTCAGTCCGAATATGGTGCCGCGATCGTGAAGCAGATTGAATTCGACGTAGCGGCCGCGGCGGATGAGCTGTTCGTCACGGTCGCCATCGGTCCAGTTCTCGTTGAAGTTGGCGCGCACAAGGTGGCCGTAGACGACGAGAAAAGCGCGGCCGACATCCTGGACGAAGTTGAAATCGGCATTCCAGCCGCCCTTGTCCTCACCCGAATGCAGCCAGTCGAAGAAGATGCCACCGGTGCCGCGCGGCTCGTTGCGGTGCGACAGATAGAAGTACTCGTCGCACCAGGCCTTGAATTTTGGGTAATCGGCCACCGCGACATTCTTCTCGCAAGCGAATTGCATGGCGCGGTGGAAGGCGACCGTGTCGGGGTCGTCCTGGGTGCGGCGGCGATCGAGCACCGGTGTCAGATCGGCACCGCCGCCGAACCATTGGCTGGATGTGACCACCATGCGCGTGTTCATGTGCACGGCCGGAACGTTGGGATTCCATGGGTGCGCGATCAGCGAAATGCCGGATGCCCAGAAGCGCGGGTCTTCCTCGGCACCGGGCATCTGCTTCCTGAATTCGGGTGAGAACTCGCCATGGACGGTCGATGTGTGGACGCCGACCTTTTCGAAGACGCGACCGTGCATCATCGACATGGTGCCGCCGCCGCCGCGCCCCTCGTCACGTTCCCATGGCGTCTTTTCGAAGCGGCCGGGCGACCACGAGGCCAGCGGCCCGCCAAGATCCTGCTCGATCTGCTCGAAGGTGGCGCAGATGCGTTCGCGCAGCGCCTCGAACCAGAGGCGCGCCTTCATCTTCTTCTGTTCGATGTCGGCGGGCAGGCCCGCCGGTATTTCTGGTCGTTCCAAATGCCGTCTCCGGTTGGGGCGGCGAGTCCCACAAATGACTCGTCTTTTGCCGGCGCGATCCCTAATCTCTTAGGTGACAGGGTCAAGTGTCATTACGGTGCAAGGAGTTGTTTCGTGCGCACCCCGGCAAGACCGCCGCTGGATGGCCTAAAGAAAAGGCTCGACCAAAGCCGTGCCGAGCGTGTGCGTATGCCGCGCGACGGTTTCCTGCGCGAGACCTTCGTGCTGCCACGCTCCGATGCCCGGCTCAAGGCCAAGGAATGGTTCGAGCGCTTTCCCAAGCAGGCCTACTGGACCGAGATCGAAAGCTGGTTCGAGCGGCCGGGCGACCTGATCGAGTTCACCATCAGGCGGTTGCCTGCGGCCGACTAGGATTTCGTCGCCCCGTTTACGGGGAGAGGGTGCCGGCAGGCAGGTTGAGGGGCGGCGCGAACCTCTCAATGCTGGCGCCGCCCCTCATCCGCCTTCACTGCGTTCAGGCACCTTCTCCCCGTGAACGGGGAGAAGGAAGAGCGACCAGCCTCCTTGCCCCCGTTCCCTCGCGTGCCAGCCGGTCACCCTTGTTGCGCAGCGGGCATTTGTCGATCGACATGCAGCCGCAGCCGATGCAGTCGGTCAGCCCGTCGCGCAGTTTCTTCAACTGGGCGATCTTGTGATCGAGCCCGTCGCGCCAGGCGGTCGACAAAAGGTTCCAGTCGTCGCGCGTCGGCGTGCGGCTTTCGGGCAGTGATTCAAGTGCGGCACCAATTTCGGCCAGCGAGATGCCGACCTCCTGTGCGACCTTGATGATCGCCACGCGCCGCAGCACGTCGCGGCCGTAGCGGCGCTGGTTGCCCGACGTGCGGTGGCTGCGGATCAAGCCGCGGGCCTCGTAGAAATGCAGCGCCGACACCGCCACCCCGCTGCGCATGGCCACCTGGCCAACCGTTAATTCCGTTACAGGCGCCATGTCTGATTTTCCGTCCCGATTTTTCTGCTTGACCTCAAGTTAAGTTGAGCTTGTAGCGAAGAAACCCTGGATGTGCAAACGAAGGAGAAGGCGATGTGCGCCTGGGTCGAGATGTCGGGAGACGGAGTGCCGTTATCCGAGTTGCCGGATGGCTTCGCCCACCACCATGGCGACGGAGAGCGCCACGTTGATGCTGCGCGCCGTATCCTGCATGGGGATGGTCAGGCGCGCATCCGCCGCCTGATGGACAGGATCCGGCACGCCTGCGGATTCGCGGCCGAACAGGAGGACGTCACCGTCCGCGAAGCTGAAGCTGGTGTAGGCCGTCGTGGCTTTGGTCGACAGCAGCACCAGCCGGTGCGAATCAGCCTTGCGCCATTCCTCGAAGGCGTGCCAGTCGACGTGCCGGGTCAGGGCAGCCATTTCGAGGTAGTCCATGCCGGCTCGCTTGAGCGCCTTGTCGGAGAGCGAAAATCCGGCCGGTTCGATGATGTCGACGCCAAGTCCGAGGCACGCGGCGAAGCGCAGGATTGTTCCGGTGTTGCCGGCAATGTCAGGCTGGTAGAGCGCGATGCGGAGACGACGGTTCATTTCCGCGTCCTTCTAATAAGTGGCGGATCGGCCACAGCGGCTTGGCGGTTTTGGAAATTGCTGGACCTGCGGGTGGCCATTTTCTGCGAAGTCGGGTATACAACCAGCATTGTCAACCCGAACCGATGGAGGGGTAATTCATGATGACCATGCACATCCAGCGCCCCTCTCGTGGGCTTACCTGCCTGCCGGCGGTTTCGGTACGACGATTCTCCTGACTCTCTAAGACTTGATCGCACCGATTCCCGCCGAAACGATTTTTCGGCTTCCGAAGGAATCCTGCGATGTTTTTCAAAAAGTCAAAAGGGCTGAACGCCCCAACTGAAGCTGTCCGGACCGACACTCGTCATGTCCGGACCGATGCAATGCGTGCCTCCGGGCGAATGCCGGCGGACGATATTGCTTCGCCTTTTTATCTCGATTTTCACACGGAGGACGGACCGATGTTCGATCCCTACAGAATACCGGGCTCGAGGAGCCTGCATATCCACCGACTGCCGACCTGGGCGCTGCTGATCGGCGACACCTATTCGTCGGCGGTTCACGCCGAGGTTCGCCGCCGGCCGCATCGCGGCATGCTGCCGGATGTCGATTTTTCGCGCGCGGTTCCCGATCCCGGGCGGCCGTCGCTGGTGCGCCGGATCATCCGGCTGATCCGGCCTGGCGCGAAAAACCGGGCTGGCGGCACCGTGTCGTCAGGATCGTCTGGCGCAGCTGTCGGCGAAAAGCCCGCGAGCCCCTATATTGCGCGAAGCATTGCCGACGGTCCGGGTGATTCCGGACCGTCGGCACTCGACGCCATGGGTTCCGGGGACTTCGTACGCTCACGTGCCGCGTAAGCGGCAAACACATTTCACAGGCATGACCTATGTTGTTGTTTAGCTGGTTTGAAAAAAGGCTCGATCCGTTCCCCGCGGCGGAACCGGTCGAGCCGCCCAAGACGCTGGTTGCCTTCTGCGTGCATTATACGCGCGGCGCCTGGCCCTATATCCTTTTCGACGCAGTGCTGGTGACGGCCATCGCGATCGCGGAAGTGTGGATGTTCGGCTTCCTCGGCCGCATCGTCGACTGGCTGTCGGGGCAGAATCGCGAAACCTTCCTGCAGACGGAAGCCTGGAAGCTTGCCGGCATGGCCTTCATCGTGCTGTTCGCACTGCCGGGCACCGTATGGCTGCATTCGCTCCTCAACCAGCAAACGCTGATGGGCAACTATCCCATGCGCATCCGCTGGCAGGTGCACCGCTATCTGCTCAAGCAGTCGATGAGTTTCTACCAGGACGAGTTCGCCGGCCGCATCGCGACCAAGCTGATGCAGACGGCTCTCGCCGTGCGCGAATGCGTCATCAAGGTGATCGACGTCCTTAATTACGTTATCGTCTACTTCCTCGGCATGCTGCTCATCGTCGGCTCGGCCGACTGGCGGCTGGCCGCGCCGCTCGGCGTTTGGCTGGTCGGCTATATCCTTTTGCTGCGGTTTTTCATTCCCCGGCTGGGCAAGGTCGGCGAGGAACAGGCCAATGCGCGCTCGATCATGACGGGCCGGGTCGTCGACAGCTACTCCAACATCCAGACGGTCAAGCTGTTCAGCCATGCACGCCGCGAAGCGTCATTCGCCAAAGACGGTATGTCCGGCTTTCTCGAAACGGTCTACCGGTCGATGCGCCTGGTGACAGTGCTTTTCGGCTCGCTCTACATACTGAACGCGCTGCTCTTGTTCTCGGTGACCGCGATGGCGCTGTGGCTGTGGCTGGGGCAAGCAGTGACGATCGGCGCGGTCGCCGTGGTCATCGGCCTTGTGCTCAGGTTGTGGGGCATGTCGCAATGGATCATGTGGGAAATGTCGGGCCTGTTCGAGAACATCGGCACGGTGCAGGACGGTATCGCCTCGATCTCGCTGCCGCGCCTTGTCGAGGACAGGCCGGACGCGAAGGAGATCAGCGTCTCCAGGGGTGAGATCCGCTTCGAGGACATCCGCTTCCACTACGGCAAGCAGAAGGGTGTGATCGAGGGCCTGTCGCTGGCGGTGAAGCCGGGCGAGAAGGTCGGCATCGTCGGCCGTTCCGGCGCCGGCAAGTCGACGCTGGTCAACCTGTTGCTGCGCTTCTACGACCTCGAAGCCGGGCAGATATTGGTCGATGGCCAGGAAATCGCCGCTGTGAAGCAGGATTCGCTTCGTGCGCAGATAGGCATGGTCACGCAGGACACCTCGCTGCTGCATCGTTCGGTGCGCGAGAACATCCTTTATGGCCGGCCCGATGCAACCGACGAGATGCTTGTCGAGGCGGCGCGGCGCGCCGAGGCGCTGGACTTCATATCAGGGCTTTCGGATGCCAGCGGCCGCAAGGGCTTCGACGCCCATGTCGGTGACCGCGGCGTCAAATTGTCCGGTGGCCAGCGGCAACGCGTCGCCATTGCTCGCGTTATGTTGAAGGATGCACCTATACTTATCCTTGACGAAGCGACCTCGGCGCTTGATTCCGAAGCCGAGGCGGCGATCCAGGAGAATCTCTACAAGCTCATGCAAGGCAAGACCGTCATCGCCATCGCGCACCGGCTGTCGACCATCGCGGCGATGGACAGGCTGGTGGTGATGGACAAGGGCCGTGTCATCGAGGAAGGTTCGCACGAAGAACTCGTCGCCAAGGGCGGGCTCTACGCGCAGCTCTGGCAGCGCCAGTCGGGCGGGTTCCTGCTTGAGGACGGTCCCGCCGACGCCGCCAACGACGCACTTGCAAAGGGGCAAGCCGCAGAATGATGGCCGCCGCATGATGACAGCCGTCTATCGCTGGTTCGAGAACTGGGTCTATCCGTTCAGGGAGCCGGCGAATCTTCGGCCACCGATCAGTGTCGGCGGCTTTCTCTGGCACTATGTCGGCCAGGCGAAGTTCGCCTTCTTCGCCATGCTGGTCATCGGCGGCATCGCGCCGCTGGTCGAGGCCGGCCTGTTCTACTTCGTCGGGCGGCTGGTCGATATTCTCGACCAGCTTCCCGCCGAGCGCAGCTGGCACGCACTGTGGGCCGCTGCCGGCCCTGAACTGGTTTTCATGGCCGTGGTGGTGCTGGTCATCCGCACCGTCGTCGTCGGCTTGTCGGCGCTGGTCGACGAACAGACGATCACGCCGGGCTTCTACAATCTGGTGCGCTGGCAGGCGCACCGGCATGTCTCGCGCCAGTCCTACGCTTTTTTCCAGAACGATTTCGCCGGCCGCATCGCGACAAAGGTCTGGCAGGCGGGCCAGGCGACCGGCGACTTGATGGAAAGCTTCATCGAGGTCGTCTGGTTTATGATCGTCTATACGGTGACGACGCTGGCGCTGGTCGCAGGCCTCGATCTCAGGCTGGCGGTTCTGGTGGTGATCTGGATTTCCGCCTTCGGCTGGCTGGCCAAGCTCTATTTGCCGGCAATCCGCAAGCATGCCGAGGAAACAGCTGAGGCCGGCTCGATGATCACCGGCCGCATCGTCGATTCCTATTCCAACGTGCAGACGCTGAAACTGTTCTCGGCCGATGGCGACGACCGCTACATCAGGAACGGTTTCGACATCTATCTCGACGCATTGCGCCCGTTCACCCGCCGGCTGACCGGCGTGCGCATGGCGCTGACCACGCTGTCGGGCATCATGATCACGGCGATCGGCTGCTTTGCCGTCTATCTCTGGGTCGAGGGCTCGATCACCGTCGGCGCGGTCGCCTTCACCCTGTCGCTGGTGCTGCGCCTCAACATGCTGCTCGGCCGGCTGATGATGCAGCTCAACAGCATCTTGCGAAACCTCGGCGTGCTGGAAAATTCCAAGGCGCTGATCTCGCAGCCGCTCGGCCTCACCGATGCGCCCGACGCCAAGGAACTCGTCGTGGCAGGCGGCCGTATCGCGGTGAAGAACGTCGAGTTCCATTACGGCAAAGGTTTCGGCGTGCTGAACGGCATCGACCTTGTCGTCAGGCCAGGCGAGAAGGTAGGGCTGGTCGGACCGTCCGGCGCCGGCAAGACGACCCTCGCCAATCTGATCCTGCGCCTCTACGATCTCGAGAGCGGGTCGATCACCATCGATGGCCAGGATGTCGCCAAAGTTACGCAGAATTCGCTGCGCGCCAATATCGGCGTCGTCAGCCAGGACACGGCGCTGTTCCACCGTTCGCTGCGCGACAACATCAAGCTCGGCATGCCTGACGCGACCGATGCGGAGGTGATCGCGGCGGCGAAAAAGGCTGAGGCGCACGAGTTCATCCTGACCTTGCGCGACAACAGGGACCGCGCCGGCTACGAGGCGTTTGTCGGCGAGCGCGGCGTCAAGCTGTCGGGAGGCCAGCGCCAGCGCGTGGCGATCGCCCGCGTCTTCCTCAAGGATGCGCCGATCCTGATTCTCGATGAGGCGACCTCGGCACTCGATTCCGACATCGAGGCGGCGATCCAGGAGAATCTGACACGGCTGATGGAAAACAAGACGGTCATCGCCATCGCCCACCGGCTGTCGACGATCGCAGCACTCGATCGTCTGGTGGTGCTCGACGGCGGCCGCATTGTCGAGCAAGGCACGCATGACCAATTGGTGGCGCTCGACGGGCTCTATGCGCGGCTGTGGAAGCGGCAGTCCGGCGGTTTTCTCTATCACGAAGACAGCGTGCTCGAAGAGACGCGCCCGGCGGAGTAGCTCCATGGGTGGATCGACAGGCGCCATCCCAGAGGTCGGCTACGTGCTCAAGCGGCTCCGGCCGACCATGCCGGCCTTCGATACGCTGAAGGAAGAGAGCCGGCTGGAGGGCTACTGGATGCTGGTACGCCTTGCGGATGGCTGGGCAAGTGGCCGCAGCAAGTTCCTGAAACGGGGGGAGGCGCTGTACGGAGCCTGGTATGGAAGGGAACTCGCCGGCGTGTGCGGGTTGAACATCGATCCCTATTTCGAGGGCAGGGGCCACGGCCGGGTCCGGCACCTGTTTGTGAGCGCGCGCCACCGTCGCGCCGGCCTTGGCCGGATGCTGGTCGAAACCGTTGTCGACAGGGCACGTCACCATTTCGCCATGCTGAACACCCGCGCGCCGCAAGAAGCCTTCGGTTTCTATGAACGGCTTGGCTTTCAGCGCGTGGCGGGCGAAGAGTTCGTCACACACCGCATGGTTTTCGGGAAAGGAGGCTGAAATGTCCTTGCGTCCGCCATCTCATCTTGCCGGCGCCTCGGCCGCCGAAGCCGCCTTCGACGCGCTCGGCCATGAAATATTGGCGGAAAAGGCGGCAGCACTCGGCCGCGCCGGCCAGCGGGTAGAGGAAACGCTGGCCAGGCTGCGCGACAATGCCGACGAGCAACTGCGCCCCCTTCTGCTCAAGGATGCCGCCGAGGCGGTGCATGGCTATTTCATCCAGCGCGAGCTGTGCGGCTTGCGCAAGCACGATGCCGTCATTCGTGAATACAACATCCCGAAAGCGGTGCTGGCCAGGCTCGGCGCGAAATAGGGATCACTCCAGCCATTCGGTGATGAAGCTGCCATTCTCGTGGATGTCGGTCGTTTCCAGTGGGCCTGGGCCGAGATTGGTGAATTTGTGCGGCGTATTGGGTGGCACGATCAGGATCTGGCCGGCGGATGCCTCGATTTCCTGGTCGCCGACAGTGAACAGGCCGGTGCCCTGGCGGATGATGAAGATCTCCGCGTAGGGATGTGTGTGCAGGCGCGGGCCGCCGCCGACATCAGGCAGATAGTTGAAGATCAGGCAGGAGTTGGAGCCGTAGGCGCCACATTGCAACTCGCCCTTCCAATGGTCCGAGCGAACGGCCCAGGTGTCGCGGTCTATGACGTGTGCCATGATGACAAGGATAGACCCGGCTGGGGCCTTGTGTCGAGCCGAACAAGGGCGTCGGATTTGCGGTTGTTTCCCGGTTGTTTAGTGATGGTTGGCGGCTATCCGGCGTCGTGTTGACCGGCGGCGGATTTTGTCCCCGCGACAATCTGCCCTTGTGCCTTCACCCGTCTGGACAAAAACGGGCTTCACGCATAAACCGAAGTCCAAATGCCGGAGGAATTCGCAAGCCTGTTCGCCATGCGCTGTCGGGTTGGCGTAATTGAGCGGGGAACAAGGCTCAACCACCGGCACGGAAGAGGCGAAAGGATCAGGCACCCGTGAGCGCAACCGACACCCAGGATCCCAACCGTCGTGATTTTCTCTACGTCGCCACCGGCATGGCCGCAGTGGTCGGCGCGGGTGCTTTCGCGTGGCCGTTCATCGACCAGATGCGCCCTGACGCCTCGACGCTGGCGCTCGCCTCGGTCGAAGTCGACGTCGCCTCGCTGACGCCGGGCATGTCGCTGATCGTCAAATGGCGCGGCAAGCCGGTCGTGGTCCGCAACCGCACCGAACAGGAAATGAAGGACGGCGAGGCGGTCAAGCTGGCCGATCTCAAGGATCCGATCGCCCGCAACGCCAATCTGCCGGCCGACGCACCGGCGACCGACGCCAATCGCACCACGCCCGGCAAGGAAGCCTGGATGGTGATGGTTCAGGTCTGCACGCATCTCGGCTGCATTCCGCTTGGCCAGGAAGGCGATTTCGGCGGCTGGTTCTGCCCGTGCCACGGTTCGCAATACGACACCGCCGGCCGCATCCGCAAAGGCCCGGCGCCGGAGAACATGGCGGTTCCGGTATTCAAGTTCATTTCCGATACCAAGATCCTTATCGGTTGAGGCAGGGGGATATTTCGATGAGCGAGGGACACTCGACCTATACGCCCAAAACCGGTCTCGGACGCTGGTTCGACGCCCGCATGCCGCTGCCGCGGCTGGTCTATGACAGCTTCGTTGCCTATCCGGTGCCGCGCAACCTCAACTATGCATGGACCTTTGGCGGCATCCTGTCGATCATGCTGGTGGCGCAGATCCTGACCGGCATCGTGCTGGCCATGCATTACACGGCCGACACCAATCTGGCCTTCGGCTCGGTCGAGAAGATCATGCGCGACGTGAATTCGGGCTGGCTGCTGCGCTACATGCATTCGAACGGCGCCTCGTTTTTCTTCGTCGCCGTCTACATCCACATCTTCCGTGGCCTCTATTACGGCTCCTACAAGGCGCCGCGCGAACTGCTGTGGATCCTCGGCTGCATCATCTATCTCCTGATGATGGCGACCGGCTTCATGGGCTACGTGCTGCCATGGGGCCAGATGAGCTTCTGGGGCGCCACCGTCATCACCGGCTTCTTCAGCGCCATTCCGCTGGTCGGCGACTGGATCCAGCAGCTGCTGCTCGGCGGCTTTGCCGTCGACAACCCGACGCTGAACCGTTTCTTTGCGCTGCACTATCTGTTGCCGTTCATGATCGCCGGCGTTGTCGTGCTGCACATCTGGGCGCTGCATGTCGTCGGCCAGTCGAACCCGACGGGCATCGAGGTCAAGTCGAAGACCGACACCGTGGCCTTCACCCCCTACGCGACCATCAAGGACGCGTTCGGCATGATCGTGTTCCTGTTCTTCTTCGCCTATTTCGTCTTCTACCTGCCGAACTATCTCGGTCATCCCGACAACTACATCGTCGCCAACCCGCTGAAGACGCCGGCCCACATCGTGCCCGAATGGTACTTCCTGCCGTTCTACGCGATCCTGCGCGCCATCACCTTCAATGTCGGGCCGATCAACTCCAAGCTCGGCGGCGTGCTATGCATGTTCGGCGCCATCGTCATGTTGTTCCTGGTGCCGTGGCTCGACACTTCGAAGGTGCGCTCGGCGGTTTACCGGCCCTGGTACAAGCTGTTCTTCTGGCTGTTCGTGGCCGATGCCATCCTGCTTGGCTGGCTGGGCTCGCAGCCGGCAGAAGGCAGCTATGTGTTCATGGCGCAGATGGCGACATTGTTCTACTTCGCCTTCTTCCTGATCGCGCTGCCGGTGCTCGGCCTGATTGAGACGCCGCGACGGTTGCCGAACTCGATCACCGAGGCGGTGCTCGAGAAGAACAAGGGCGGCAGCGGACATCCGGCGGGCGCTACGGCGGCTCCGGAAACCAAAGGCTGAGCGGGTAGAGAATCTAAGGGGATTTGGCATGAAAAAGATTCTCACCTCGCTGGCGCTGATCGGCCTTGTGGCCGTCGCCGCTGGGGCCGCGGGCACTCGGGCGATCGCCGCCGAAGAGGCACACAATGTGGCCAATCCGACGCATTTCCCGATCGACGAGCCGAAGGAAATGGACTGGAGTTTCACTGGCCCATTCGGCACCTATGACAAGGCGCAGCTGCAGCGCGGCCTCAAGGTCTACAAGGAAGTCTGCTCGGCCTGCCATTCGATGAACCTGGTGGCGTTCCGCACGCTGTCGGACCTCGGCTATTCCGATGCGCAGATCAAGACGCTGTCGGCCGAGTACACCATCCACGACGGTCCCAACGATGCCGGCGACATGTTCGACCGTCCCGGCAAGCCGTCCGACCACTTCCCGCCGCCCTTCGCCAATGAGGAAGCCGCCGCTGCCTCCAATGGCGGTGCTGCTCCGCCCGACATGTCCCTGCTGGCCAAGGCTCGCGGTGTCGAACGCGGTTTTCCGCAGTTCGTCTTCGATATCTTTACCCAGTACGACGCGGGCGGCCCCGACTATATCCACTCGCTGCTGACCGGCTACGACCAGACGCCGCCGGCCGGCATGGTCATCCCGGAAGGCACCCACTACAATCCGTACTTCATGTCCGGCGTGTCGCTGAAGATGCCCAAGCCGCTCTCCGACGGCCAGGTGACCTATGATGACGGTGCGCCGCAGACCATCGACCAGTATTCCCGCGACGTCTCCGCCTTCCTGGCATGGGCGGCCGAGCCGCATATGGAAGACCGCAAGAAGACCGGTTTTCGCGTTCTGGTGTTCCTGCTTTTGTTCGGCGCGCTGGTCTATCTCACCAAGCGCAAGGTGTGGGAAGGCGTGGCGCATTAAGCCACACGATCAAGTGATCACGAAGGGCGCCGAGAGGCGCCCTTTTGCATTTCCAGAAGCCGGCCATGTCACATGGCCGTCACCGCATCCGGCGATCCTGTGCTGCTCTCATCAAAGGATCGCACCCATGAAAAGATACGCATCGCTCGCGGCAGGCCTGTTGCTGCTCATCGTCGGCTCGGCCGCGCAAGCGGAAGACGCCCAGCCTTTCGTCACCAACAAGGATGTCGACCTGACGATGATCCTGCCGCCGCCGCCGGCAAACGATTCGGCGCAGACCAAGGCCGAACTCGGCGAGGTGCTGATGCTGCAGGTGACACGCACGCCCGAGATGGTAGCCAGCGCCGTCGCCGATGCCGACGAGAATGTCTGGCGCTTCGCCAACGTCATGGGGCCGAAATTCAACAAGGAAACGCTGCCCAAATTCAGCGCCTTCTTCGATCGCGTCGTGGCCACCGAAGGCGCCGTCGTCGATCCGGCCAAGGATTTCTGGAAGCGCCCGCGTCCGCACCAGCTCAGCGACCTCGTCAAGCCGGCGGTCAAGCTGTCGAGTTCGGGTTCCTGGCCGTCCGGCCACGCCACCGTCGGCACCATGATGGGCATCATCCTATCCGATATGGTTCCGGAAAAGCGCGCCGAGATCATGGCGCGTGCGGCCGAATACGCCCACAATCGCGAGGTCGGCGGCATCCACTATGCGTCCGACGTCGAGATGGGCAGGATTTCCGGCAGCGTCATCGCCGCGGTCCTGCTCAACCGGGACGACTTCAAGGCCGAATATGAAGTGGCCAGGGCCGAGCTTCGTTCGGATCTCGGCATGTAATCTTCGTCAATCGGATCAGACCAGAAAGGGGCGCTGCGGCGCCCCTTTTTTGCTCATGGCCATGTCCGGAGGGCAGCTCGAAAAATAGTCCGTTGGCACGCCGACAACAGGTTGATATTCGATGCATCGAACGGTGGCGAGAAACTTGTCCCGCCATGGCCTTTGGAATTCGATGATGCGGCTCAGCGACTGTCACAACTTTTCCGATTTCCGCCGCATGGCGCAGCAGCGGCTGCCGGGACCGATCTTCAACTACATCGACGGCGCGGCGGACGACGAGGTCACCTATCGCCGCAACACCGAAAGCTTCGAGACCTGCGACCTCGTTCCCAACGTGCTGCGCGGGGTGAGCGAGGTCGACATGTCGGTGACGGTCATGGGCCAGAAGCTGGCGATGCCGTTCTATTGCTCGCCGACCGCCTTGCAGCGCCTGTTCCATCACCAGGGCGAGCGCGCGGTCGCCAACGCCGCCGCCAAATACGGCACGATGTTCGGCGTGTCGTCGCTGGGCACCGTCAGCCTTGAGGAGGCGCGCAGCATCAGCAGCAGCCCGCAGGTCTACCAGTTCTATTTCCACCGGGATCGCGGTCTTAACCGGGCGATGATGCAGCGGGCAAAGGCGGTCGGGGTCGAGGTGATGATGCTGACCGTCGACAGCATCACCGGGGGAAACCGCGAGCGCGACAAACGAACCGGCTTTGCCATTCCCTTCAAGCTCAACCTTACCGGAATGGCGCAGTTCGCGCTCAAGCCGGCCTGGGCGATCAACTATTTCACCCATGAGGGCTTCAAGCTGCCGCAGCTCGACGAGCATGTCGACATGGGCGGCGGCACGATGTCGATCAGCCGTTACTTCACCGAGATGCTCGATCCGTCGATGACATGGGACGACGTCGCCGAGATGGTCAAGCTCTGGTCGGGTCCGTTCTGCCTCAAGGGCGTCATGTCGGTGGAGGATGCCAAACGCGCTGTCGACATCGGCTGCAGCGGCATCGTGCTGTCGAACCATGGCGGGCGGCAGTTGGATGGCTCACGGGCGGCGTTCGACCAGCTTGCCGAGATCGTCGATGCCGTTGGCGACAGGATCGACGTCATCATGGATGGCGGCGTGCAGCGCGGCACACACGTGCTGAAAGCGCTGTCGCTCGGCGCCAAGGCCGTCGGCGTCGGACGCTACTATCTGTTTCCGCTCGCGGCGGCCGGCCAGCCCGGCGTGGAACGGGCGCTCGAACAGATGCGGGTCGAGATCGAACGCGGCATGAAGCTGATGGGCTGCAGCTCGATCGAACAATTGTCGCGCAACAATCTCCGTTTCAGGTAATCTCGACCCATGAAATCCTCGCTCGAAGACACGCTGCTTGCCGCGATCCGCACCATTCCGGACTATCCCAAGCCCGGCATCCTGTTTCGCGACATCACCACGCTGCTTGGCAATGCGCGCGCCTTCCGCCGCGCCATCGACGAACTGGTGCATCCCTATGCCGGCCAGAAGATCGACAAGATCGCCGGCATCGAGGCGCGCGGCTTCATCCTTGGCGGCGCCGTCGCCCATCAGCTCTCGGCCGGTTTCGTGCCGATCCGCAAGAAAGGCAAGCTGCCCTACGAGACGGTGCGCGTCGCCTATAGCCTGGAATACGGGCTGGACGAAATGGAGATGCACAAGGACGGTGTTGCTCCGGGCGAGAAAGTGATCCTGGTCGACGATCTGATCGCCACCGGCGGCACGGCTGAAGCGGCGGTCAAGCTGCTGCGCCAGATAGGTGCCGACATCCTCGCCGCCTGTTTCGTCATCGACCTGCCGGACCTCGGCGGGCGTGCCAAGCTGGAGGCGCTTGGCGTGCCGGTGCGGACGCTGATCGGGTTCGAGGGGCATTGAGTGTTCTTCCCTTCTCCCACATGGGAGAAGGAAGAAGCGCCGCCTCTACTCGGCCTTCACCAGCACGGCGCTTTCGAACTCGAGCACCTTGGCGCCGGTCGAATCGAAAGCTTCCGAACGCAGCGCCAGCAGCCGCCAGCCGGGGCGTGAGGCAATCGGGCGGTGCGACAGCGCGGTGCGCGTAAAGGTGATGGTTTGCCCGGCATAGACCGGCTTCAGCCATTTCAGGTTCTTGAAGCCAGGCGAGGGGCCGAATTCCGGCACCGGACCGGGGCCGCTCCACGCAGCGATCTCGGCGTCCATGCGGTTTTCGAGATTGAGTTTCATCCAGGTGGCGGCGGTGTGCCAGCCGGATGCGCAGAGCCCGCCGAGCACGCTTTTCTTCGCGGCCTCCTCGTCGGTATGGAAGATCTGCGGGTCGTATTTGCGGGCGAAGGCCTTGATCGCCTCGGGCTCGAATGTGTGCGAGCCGAGCGTCACCGTGGTGCCGATACGAAAGAACTCGTCCAGTGTCATGCTTGGCTCCCCGCGGCATCGCGCGTGAGGAACATGGCGGAGTTCTCGAGCTCGAAGACGCTTTCGCCGCGCTGGTTGAACAGTTCGCTGCGCATTGTAACGAAGCCGAGTTGCGGCTTCGATTTGGACAGGCGCTTGGCAACGACCACCAGGGTGCCGGTCAGTTGATCGCCGGCCAGGACCGGCTTCTTCCATTTGACCTGATCGACGCCGGGCGCGCCCTGGCAGGTCGAGTCCAACAGGAAGGCATCGCACAGCATGCGCATGAACATGGCGCAGGTGTGCCAGCCCGACGCCGCCAGCCCACCGAGGATGCTGGCCTTGCCGGCTTCCTCGTCGAGATGCATCGGCTGCGGGTCGAATTCTCCGGCGAATTCGACGATCTCGGCGGCACTCACGAGCTTCGAGCCGAGGTCGATCGATGCACCCTCGATGAAGTCCTCATAGGCCCATGTTTTTATCTCTGCGGTCATGGTCTGGAATCCGGCTTGTCGACCCACGATCCTCAGGATCGGGGTTTCCGGATGCAGGCCGGCGTTCATTTGGTCAAGCGATTTCTACTGCGCCAGCCTGTGGCAGCCGATCGACAGGCCCACTCAGAGCCAGCCGCGGCGGCGGAAATACCAGAAGGGCAGGATCGCCGACAGCACCATCATGGCGATGGCGAAGGGATAGCCAAGTTCCCATTTCAACTCGGGGATGACGTCGAAATTCATGCCGTAGATCGAGGCGACCAAAGTCGGCGGCAGGAAGATGACGGCGGCGACCGAAAAGATCTTGATGATGGCGTTCTGCTCGATCGAGATCATGCCGAGCGTCGCGTCGAGCAGGAAGGAGATCTTCTGCGACAGGAAGGTGGCGTGGTCGGCGAGTGACAGCACGTCGCGAGACAGCGTCTTGATGCGCGCCTTGGTGTCCTTGCTCATCTTGGTGCGGGTCGAGGCATGGGCGAAAAAGCCCGCCAGGCGCTGCAGCGAGATCAGGCTGTCGCGGATCGAAGACGCGATGTCCTCCTTGCGGCCGATGGCTTTCAACAATTCCTGGAAGTCGCGATTGCGCTTGGAAACCTTGGTCGATCGCGCCTCGAAGATATCGCGCGAGATCGCCTCGATGTCACGGCCGGCACGCTCCAGAATGTCGGCGAGACGGTCAACGATCGCCTCCAGCAAGCCGATCAGGATGGTGTCGCCGCTGGTGCAGCCGGTCGCCACCTTCTCGGCGCGCTGCGGAAAGGTCTTGAAGGCCTTCGGCTCATGGTAGCGCACAGTGATCAACCTTGTGCCGGCGAGCACGAAGGTGACCGGCGACATCAAGGGATCGTCGACCTCGGTCTGCGCGGGCAGGGTTGCGGTCATGAAGTAGGCGCCGTCCTCGACATAGAGGCGGCTCGAAATCTCGATCTCCTCCATCTCCTCGCGCGTCGGAATGGCCACGCCGAGCCAGCTCTCGATCGTCGCTTCCTCTTCCTTTGTCGGGTTGAACAGGTCCGCCCAGACGATGGTCTCGCTGTTTGCCAGGAGATCGTCGACGACGCGCAGGCGATCATTGTCCACGACGAAGGCCTTGATCATCGCCTGATTCCCTTGCTGGGGCCAAAGGGTGCGTTCGGATTGACGCGTCGTGTTGGATTGCACGGTTCCCGGCGCCAGCGCCGACCGTGCGTCTGCCGCTTAGACCTGTGACGTGACAAAATCAAGACAAGTGGCTGTCCCGGGCGGCCCGGCGGATGGCCGCCGGCCGAGTCGGAAAATCACGCCTGAAAAGTTTCGTCGGTTACCCCGTCGGATGTCTGGATGCTCGATAGACCAGCCTCAGGTGTTGAACTTGAACAGCAGGATGTCGCCGTCCTGGACGACATATTCCTTGCCTTCGTCGCGGGCCTTGCCGGCTTCCTTGGCCGCCACTTCGCCGCCCAGTGTGACGAAGTCATTGTAGGCGATGGTCTGGGCGCGGATGAAGCCGCGCTCGAAATCGGTGTGGATGACGCCGGCGGCCTGGGGGGCCTTGTCACCCTTATGGATGGTCCAGGCGCGCGTCTCCTTCGGCCCGACGGTGAAGTAGGTGATGAGGTGCAACAGATCGTAGCCGGCGCGGATGACCTTGTTGAGGCCGGGCTCGTCGAGGCCGAGCGAGGACAGGAATTCCATCTCTTCCTCATCGGAGAGCTGTGCGACCTCGGCTTCGATGGCGGCCGAGATCACCACGGTGCCGGCGCCCTGGGCGGTCGCCATCTTTTCCACGGCCCTGGTGTGCTCGTTGCCGGTGGCTGCGTCGGCCTCGGCGACGTTGCAGACATAGAGCACGGGATGCGAGGTCAGAAGGTTCAGGCCCTGCAGGATGCGCAAATCTTCGGCCGAAATATCCTTGAGCAGGATGCGGGTCGGCTTGCCGGCCTGCAGCAGTTCTAGCGCTGCCTCCATCATCGGCAGCACTGACGTCGCTTCCTTGTCCTTGCTGCCGGCGCGCTTGCGGAATTGCACGATGCGGCGCTCGAGGCTGTCGAGGTCGGCGAGCATCAGCTCGGTTTCGACCGTCTCGGCATCGGCCACCGGGTCGATGCGGCCCTCGACATGGGTAATGTCGTCATCCTCGAAGCAGCGCAGCACATGCACGATGGCGTCGACCTCGCGGATGTTGGCGAGGAACTGGTTGCCCAGCCCTTCGCCCTTCGAGGCGCCGCGCACCAGACCGGCAATGTCGACGAAGGAGATGCGGGTCGGGATGATCTCCTTTGACTTGCCAATCGCCGCGATCTTCTGCAGGCGCGGATCGGGCACCGCGACCTCGCCGGTATTCGGTTCGATGGTGCAGAACGGATAGTTGGCGGCCTGCGCCGCAGCCGTTCTGGTCAACGCGTTGAAAAGCGTCGACTTGCCGACGTTGGGCAAGCCAACGATGCCGCATTTGAAACCCATTTTGTCCGGTCCTATCGGGAAATAGAAATTTGATCAGGGCTATGGGCGATAGGGGTGATCAACGTCAAGCCCTTCGGTTCCCTTGATGCTCAGTCCTTGCCGCCGAACAGCTTCTTCAGCATGGCGGCCATCGGACCGCTTTCCGGCAGCTTGGCCAGGGGCTGTTGGGGCCGTGCCTGGCGGACGTGACTTTGCTGCTTCTGCGCCGGCTGCTTAGGTGCCGATTTTTCGGGCTCCGGCCCGGCCTTGCCCTGGACGGCGAGACTGGCTTTGTTCATGAAGCCGGATTCGTCGCCTTTGGCGATCATGGCGGCGTTGTCGGCGATCGCGTCGAGCAGCGGGTCAAGCCATTCGCGGTCGGCCTTGTCGAAATCGCCGAGCACATGGTGCTGGACCATTTCCTTGACGCCTGGATGGCCGACGCCGATGCGTACGCGGCGATAGGCGTTGCCGACATGGCCATCGATCGAACGGATGCCGTTATGGCCGCCGGCGCCGCCGCCGGTCTTTATGCGCAGCTTGCCTTCGGCAAGATCGATCTCGTCATAGAAGACGGTGAGCGCGGAAAGCTCGAGCTTGTAGAAGCGCAGCGCTTCGCCGACCGACTGGCCGGACAGGTTCATGAAGGTCTGCGGCTTGATCAGGACGACTTTTTCGCCGCCGAGCGAGCCCTCGGCGATCAGGCCCTGAAATTTCTTCGACCAGGGCGAAAAGGAATGGCGGCGGGCGATTGCGTCCGCCGCCATGAAACCGACATTGTGCCGATTGCCGGCGTATTTCGCGCCCGGATTGCCGAGACCTGCAAACAGCAGCATCGCCTGCTCCGGGCGTGAAAGAGTTACTTCTCTTCGGCGGCAGGAGCCGCTTCAGGTGCAGCCGCTTCAGCCGTCTCTTCCGTCTCCGGCTTCATCGCCGACGAACCGGCAATGGTCGCGATGGTGAAGTCGCGGTCGGAGATCACAGGCTTGACCCCAGCGGGCAGCTTGACCGCCGAGATGTGGATCGAATCGCCAATGTTGGCGCCGGTGAGATCGACGGTGATGAATTCCGGGATCGCATTGGCCGGGCAGTGGAACTCGACTTCGTGACGCACGATGTTGAGCACGCCGCCGCGCTTGATGCCGGGCGACTTGTCCTCGTTGATGAAGTGGACAGGCACGTCGACATTGACTTCGGTGTCCTTGCCGATGCGCAGGAAGTCGACATGGACAGGGAAATCCTTGACCGGGTCGAGCTGGAAGTCCTTCGGCAGGACCTGGATCTTCTTGCCATCGACATCGATCGTGGCGATCGTGGTCAGGAACCCGCCGCCATGGATCTTGTAGTAGATGTCCTTGTAGGTGAGCGCGATAGCCAGGGGAGGCTGCTTGTCACCATAAATTACTGCAGGCACTTTACCGTTGCGGCGAACTGCACGGGCGGACCCCTTACCGACCTGTTCGCGTGCTTCGGCCTTGAGCTCGTAAGTGTCGTGGCTCATGGCATTTCCTTTCGGTTTGTTCTGGAGCGCTCACGGTGGGCAGAGTGCCTGGACCGTAAACGTCGAAAGCCGACATACCCATGCATGATCTGGTCCGAAAACCGGAATCCACTTTTCGGGATCATGCGGGAAGGCGGCCTTCCGCCGCGTTGCCTCCAAGGGTGTCTACGCGGGTGGCGGCTCTATAGCGGAAGGCGGCCGGAGGTGCAAGCCAAAGGCACGACCGGCCTGGTGCAGCCCAGACGGCCGCTATCCGCGCTTTTCGATGACGGCATAGAGCACGTTGCGGTTCTCGCCGAAGAATACCTGCGCCTCGACGGTGTTGCGGTCGACGCTGGCATTGACGATGTTCCACATATCGACCTCCGATCGCAGCAGCAACACCCAGTCCATGAACGTCTCCCGATACCCCGCGTCGGGGGTGCCCTCGGCGTAGTTGGCGAACAGGAATGTTCCGTTCGGCTTCAACATCTGCAGGCAGGTCTTCGTGAGTTTCACCGCGACGTTGTGGGCGAGGTAGTCGTAAAGGCCGGAGGCGTAGATGAAGTCGAATTTGCCGAGCTTGTGGCCCCGCGTGAGCACGGTTCGCACCGAGCCGTCGATGGCTTCGACGGCGGTGCCCTGGAAGTCGCGCGAGATCAGCCCAACGCTCTGGGGATCCTGGTCGAGCGCAACCCAGCGCTTGAGACGGCCCTCCGTCAGGGCGACCGAACGATTGGCTTCCCGCAAATGGCCGGCCGCGATCGCCAGAACCTCGGTTTCCGGTCCGTTCTTGGCCGCGATCTCGTCGACATATCGGGTCAGGAGGTCGCGTCGTTCCCGGGCCGCGACGCATGACGGTACGTTCTGGGTATGGCTATAGAGTGCTTTGCCGACCTCCGAGGCGTTCGCCACGCTCTCTGCCACGTGCGGATCACAATAGATGTAGTCGAGCAACTGCGCGTCGCCGGAATAGCCCCTGGGTTTGGTGAAGGACCAGTGCGTCAGTGGATCCTCGAGAAAATACTTTAGGATCGGATGGTTCTGCGCGACCGGTATCAACGCATGCCAGACGTCGGGATGAACCTTGGAATGCAGGCCATTGAGGAAGGACAGCAAGCGGCCGACGATCTCGGCCGGGTTCTTGTCCTGTTCGACCTGCTGCTGTGTCGCGTGGAGAATGAGGGCAAGCTCCGCGCGCGCGGTTTCGAACGCTTCGCCATGATGCTCGATCTTTCCCCGAGGCAGCGTGCCGGCGAGCATCTCGGCAGTAATCAAGCTTTTGCCATCAAGAACGGTCTGCACGCCATCACTCCATAGTTAACAGTCGGTTAACTTATTGCGTAGAATGCTCCCTTTGCCAATGTCGGGCCGACGGCATTTTAGGTTTATGATTAATTTCCCGCCAACCATGTTCGTTGGTTAATCAGCTTCCGAGCCGGATTCCGGGTTCGAGTTAACGGAAACTTGTCTTGCGCGATTGCATTTGTTTGCCCGGCGTTCGCAATCGCCGTCGCGTCCCAAGGAGCCGGCCCGCGTGGGGGCAGAAGCTGGAAATGAGTTCGGAAAACAAAATCCCTTTCAAAAGGGGTCGATTGTGATGAACGAACACGTGTCATCCGCATTGGCCGATACGGTTGATGCGGAGCCGTACGAGCCGCGCTACGAACTGGGGGCCGACGAACTTCGCGCCCTCTACCGCACCGAAGCCCGGGCGACGCGAAGAGGGGAAGCCAGGCCAGGGCTTTGGATCGCAGTTGCGATCTATCTCTTGTTTTCGGCAACGGATCTGCTGCTGATCCCGGATGTGGCCGCCTATACGATCACGGCGCGCTTCGCGGTCGGCTTGAGCGCGCTTTTGATCCTGGAAGCGCAGCTTCGCCACGGCGTCGGGACGGAATGGCTCGACGTGACCTGCGCCGGGGCCATCATCTTTGGCTATGTTGGTTGGCTGTGTCCGGCGATTATGGGCGCGGACAAGGAAAGCGTCTCTTACTATATGGTCTTTGGGACCATATTCATGATGAGCGCCAATCTTTTCTTTACATTCAATTTCAAGCTTTCTATCGTAACCTCGACAATAATCTTATGTATACTTTATATCGTAAATTACTTTGTTCCCTCAACTCTCATATACAAAATGGTATTTGGGGCTTTCTATGTTTCTTGTTTCACGTTCACCTCATATGTGAACTGGAAACTGAATGAGGAACGCTACAACGTCTTCCTGAACGCCCTGGAAGCCAAGATCCAGCACAATGAGGCGACCGAACGCGGCAAGGCCCTGCTGAGGTTGTCGCGGACCGATCCGCTCACGGGTCTGGAGAACCGGCGCGCGATCGACGAGAAGCTGCGAGACTACTGGAACGATTGGCAAAAGGTCGGCACCAGCTTTGGGGCGATCCTCATCGACGTGGACTTCTTCAAGAAGTTCAATGACTGCTACGGCCATCAGGAAGGCGACCGCTGCCTGATCCATGTCGCCAATGCCCTTAGCGATATGATCAAACAGTATAATGGCTCCATCGGCCGCTATGGCGGCGAAGAGTTCATCGTCCTGGCTCGCATGGAGAAAAAGGAGCAGATCCTGGACATTGCGGAAGCCATTTGCAGCACGGTGGAGAACCTGGCTCTGACGCACGAACTGCGGCGCGACGGCGTCTCGATCGTAACGGTAAGCGTTGGCGCCGCATTCACCCGGACGCAGACCGGGGCCAAGCTGGAGAAAATCATTCACGAGGCCGATCGCGCTCTCTATCTGGCAAAAGCCGGCGGCCGAAATTGTGCCCGGCTGTTCGATCCAACCGACCCGCAAAGCAGTGACGAGAGCGAGAACATTGCGGCTTTGCTGAAGATCGCGATCGGCCAGAATCTCGTTTCACTCGTTTACCAGCCTATCCAGGATGTCAAATCGGACCGGGTTGAAGCGGTGGAGGCTCTGATGCGCCTCAAGATGCTCGACGGCACATCGGTTCCGCCGAGCCTGTTCATTCCGGTCGCCGAACGGACCGGTGCGATCCTGGAACTCGGGCGCTGGGCGATAAGGACAGTGTGCGCCGAACTGCTGGCGGACGACCACGTCCGTGTCGTCAGTGTCAACGTCTCCCCGATCCAGCTCAAGACACCGGGCTTCGCGACGTCGGTCGCGACCATTCTGGGCGAGACGGGTGTCGCAGGCAGCAGGCTGGCCTTCGAGATCACCGAAGGGCTGGAGATGGAGATGCACTCCGACATCCTGCGCTGCATCAGCGACCTGAAGCTGCTCGGGATCAAGATCTGGCTTGATGATTTCGGGACCGGCTTTGCGGGCCTTTCGTGGCTTCGCCTGATCGATTTCGATACGGTGAAGATCGATCGCTCGTTTCTGCATGACTGCAGCTCCCCGAGCGGCAAGGCGATGCTGCAGGACATTATCACCCTGGTTCGAAATCGCGGCCACAAAATCCTGGTCGAAGGGGTGGAGACAGACGAGCAGATGGCCCTTATGCGCGAATTCGGCATAGACAAGATCCAGGGCTTCCATGTCGGCCGTCCCGCTCCCGCCGTCAGTTTCCAGGCAAAGCGGGCCATGCGCAAACGGCCATTTGCCGTGCTTAAGTCCGCATGATGGTGGCCTCTTCCGACGTTTGGCTTAGCCGTCGTCAAAAGCCGTGCTAGCGGTCGCCGGTCAACGCGGCGCGTAACGCCTGGATCTGCCGGTTCAGCGCATCGAGCTCAGTCAGCGTCATGCCCGAGCGTTCGACCAAGGCTTCGTTCAGGCAGTTGCATTGGACAAGCAGTGCGCGCCCGGCTGATGTCAGATCAACCTGCACCTGGCGTTCGTCGGTCTGGCTGCGCTGGCGGGTCACCAGCCCGGCCTGCTCCATTCGCTTCACCAGCGGCGTGACGGTGCTCGATTCCAAAGCGAGCCGATGGGCGATGGTGCCGACCGACATGCCGTCGGCCTCTCCAAGAGCGTTCAACACCAGGTACTGGGGATAGGTGATGCCCATCTCGTCCAGCATCGGCTTGTAGGTGCGGTTGATGGCCATGCTGGTGGCATAGAGCGTGAAACAGAGCTGATTGTCCAACGGGAGAGGCACGGCGCATTCCTTTTGCCAATGTGGGCATCAAATCGATACCACGAAAAATGATATCGCGATACATATTTTTGTGGACAAGGGTTTTAGGCCGCGTTAGCTATATCGATATCGCGATATTGTTTATCGCGAAAATAACCAGAAGGAGATTGAGATGACCTCGCAAACCAAACCCAGCTCCGGCAGCGGCATGATCACCACCAGGGACGGAACGCAGATTTACTACAAGGACTGGGGGACCGGGCAGCCTGTCGTCTTCCATCACGGCTGGCCGTTGAGCAGCGACGATTGGGACGCCCAGATGCTGTTCTTCGTGTCACAGGGCTACCGTGTCATTGCCCATGATCGCCGAGGCCATGGCCGCTCGACCCAGACGGATATCGGCAACGAGATGGACACCTATGCCGCCGACGTCGCGGAACTCGCAGCCCATCTGGAACTCAAGAACGCCATCCATGTCGGCCATTCGACCGGCGGCGGCGAAGTGGCGCGTTATGTCGCCAAGTATGGCGCCGGCGGCCGTGTCGCCAAGGCGGTGCTGATCGGCGCGGTGCCGCCAATCATGCTCAAGACTGCCGCCAATCCCGGCGGCCTGCCGATCGAAGTGTTCGACGGCTTCCGCTCCGCGCAGGCAGCCAATCGCGCCCAGTTCTTCCGCGACGTTCCATCAGGTCCGTTCTACGGCTTCAACCGCCCGGGCGCAGAGGTATCGCAGGGCGTCATCGACAATTGGTGGCGCCAGGGCATGATGGGCGGCACCAAGGCGCATTATGATTGCATCAAGGCCTTTTCGGAAACCGACTTCACCGAGGATCTGAAGGCGATCGACGTGCCTGTGCTGGTCATGCACGGCGACGACGACCAGATCGTTCCCATCGCGGACTCGGCGCTGCTGACGATCAAGCTGCTCAAGAAGGGCGAGCTCAAGGTCTACAAGGGCTTCCCGCACGGCATGGCCACGACCCATGCAGACATCGTCAACGCCGACCTGCTGGCCTTCTTCAAAGCATAGGCCGTTGGAACGAAAAAAGCACCCGCCGTCCGGCGGGTGCTTTTCCTTGCGTGGGTTTCAGGCCTGATCTAGGCGGCCGCCTGCGCCTTGCGCGCTTCCTTCATGTTGGGCAGGAACACGGTCAGCAATCCAAGGAACGGCAAATAGGAGCAGATCTGGAAGACGAAATCGATGCCCTTCATGTCGGCGACCACGCCGAGCACGGCCGCCGCGATGCCGCCCATGCCGAAGGCGAAGCCGAAGAAGATGCCGGCGATCATGCCGACGCGACCCGGCACGAGCTCCTGCGCAAAGACGACAATGTTGGAGAACGCCGAGGAGAGGATCAGGCCGATAAGCACCGTCAGCACCATCGTCCATTCCAGATTGGCGTAGGGCAGGGCGAGCGTGAAGGGCAGCACGCCGACGATGGAGAACCAGATCATCGCCTTTTGCCCGTAGCGGTCGCCGAACGGGCCGCCGAGCAGGATGCCCAGCGCCGAGGCACCGAGGAACAGGAACAGCATGACCTGGCTCATCTGCACAGAAACGCCGAACTTATGCATGGAATAGAAGGTGTAGTAGCTGGCGAGGCTGGCGATGTAGGCATTCTTGCTCAGCACCAGCAGTGTCAGCACGATCAATGCATTCATCACCTTGCGGCGCGGGAAGGGCGAAACGAAGCTCGCCGCCTTGCGGGTGCCCTGCGCGGCACGCAGCCGGCTGTACCAGCCGCCGACCTGCCACAAAACGATGATGCCGATCAGCGAGCCGACGGCGAACCAGGAAATGCTGGTCTGGCCGAACGGCACGACGATGAAGGCCGCCAGCAGCGGCCCCATGGACTGGCCGAAATTGCCGCCCACCTGGAACAGCGACTGCGCCAGGCCGAAGCGGCCGCCGGAAGCGAAGCGGGCGATGCGCGAGGATTCCGGGTGGAAGATCGCCGAGCCGATGCCGATCAGCGAGGCGCCGATCAGCAGCAGCGAATAATGCCCGGCATAGGCGAGCACGATCAGGCCGATCAGCGACGACGCCATGCCGTAGGGCAGCGAATAGGGCATCGGCCGCTTGTCGGTGATCATGCCGATCAGCGGCTGCAGCAAGGATGCGGTCACCTGGAAAGTGAAGGTCAACAAGCCGATCTGCCAGAAATCGAGGCCATAATTCTCTTTCAGGAGCGGGTAAATGGCCGATAGCAGCGACTGCATGATGTCGTTGATGCAGTGGCAGAAGCTCACCGCCAGGATGACGGTGAAGGCCGTCGCCTGGGCTGAGGCGTGACTGGCGCTCGCCGGTGGGGCGACGCTGGCTGCTGTCGTATCGGTCAAGGTAGGCTCCGTGGTCTTTTTGGCGGGCACGCCCGCAGGCAACTGGCGGACGCTCCTTGCGGCCACCCTAGGGACGGTGCCTTATAAGCCGCTTGCGAGACGACTTCTTTCGTGGTTTGGTCCAATAGTTTCGCAAGTGGGCCATAACTAGATGCCGCACGGCAAAGAAGTCTTTCACGCTGGCAATGCCAATCTCGGCCAGTTGCACGAGAGCCGCTGGCAGTGGCTTGAGCAAGTGGCCGGGCCGGCGGTGGCATTGCCGACCGAATATCCTGACGGCTACCGCGTGCCACAGCACCGCCACAGCCGCAGCCAGCTCTTGCATGCGCTTGTCGGTGTGGTGCTGGTGACGACACGCTACGGGCGCTGGATGGTGCCGCCCGACCACGCGATGTGGATTCCAGCCGGCACCGAGCATTCCGTCGAGATGCTGGGCGACGTCTCGATGCGTTCGGTTTATGTCATGCCACAGGCGATCCCCGGGCTGCCCGAAGGCTTGCGCGTCGTCGGCGTCACCGACCTGATGCACAGCCTGATCGTGGAATCGGAGAAGCTCCCGCAAGGCGGCGTTCTGGAAGGACGCGGTGGGCTGATCATGAACCTTCTGCTGCACGAAATCCCGACCTTGCCGGAACGGCCTCTCGGGCTGCCATTTCCGTCCGATCCAAGATTGTCGGCGCTGTGCCGACGCTTCGTCGCAGCACCGTCGCCGCATGCGACCATCGACGAGTGGGCCGATGCAGCCGGCATGAGCCGCCGTTCCTTCACGCGCGCCTTCCAGCGCCAGACCGGCCTGTCGCTGTCGACATGGCGCCAGCAGGCCTGCCTGTTCGCGGCGCTGCCCAGGCTGGCGGACGGCGAGCCGATCACCAGGGTGGCGCTTGATCTCGGCTATGACAGCGTGCCGGCCTTCATCACCATGTTCAAGCGCATGCTGGGGACCTCGCCGCGCGGCTATATGCGCGGCGCACGCGAGAACGTCGAGGTCGCTCGTCGCCTGATCGGCCCGGTTCGGTTGGAAAGCTCCGCGCCTTAAGGGCAGGCGGGTTTAGTCGAACAGGCTGGACACCGATTCCTCAGTCGCCGTGCGCGAGATGGCTTCGCCCATCAGGTCGGCGATCGAGATGACGCGGATGTTGGGCGCGTCGAGCACGCCCTGGGTCGGCTGGATGGAATCGGTGATCACCAGTTCCTGCAGCTTCGAGCCGCTGATGCGGGCAACGGCACCGCCCGACAGCACGCCGTGGGTGATATAGGCGGTGACGCTGGTGGCGCCGTTGGCCAGCAGCGCATCGGCGGCGTTGCACAGCGTGCCGCCGGAATCGACGATGTCGTCGATCAGCAGGCAATCCTTGCCGGCGACCGCGCCGATGATGTTCATGACTTCCGATTCGCCCGGCCGTTCGCGGCGCTTGTCGACGATGGCCAGTTGCGCATCGAAGCGCTTGGCCAGCGCACGGGCGCGGACCACGCCGCCAATGTCGGGCGAAACCACCACGACGTTGCCGAGTTGCTTGTATTTGGCCTTCACGTCGCGGGCCATCACCGGCACGGAAAACAGATTGTCGGTCGGGATGTCGAAGAAGCCCTGGATCTGGCCGGCATGCAGGTCGAGCGTCAGAACGCGGTCGACGCCGGCGCGGGTGATCATGTTGGCGACCAGCTTGGCCGAGATCGGCGTGCGGCCGGAGGCGCGGCGGTCCTGCCTGGCGTAGCCGAAATAAGGGATGACCGCCGTGATGCGCTTGGCCGAGGAGCGCATGAAGGCATCGATCATGATAAGCAATTCCATCAAATGATCGTTGGTCGGGAACGAGGTCGACTGCAGGATGAAGACATCCTCGCCGCGCACGTTTTCCTGGATTTCGACGAAGATTTCCTGGTCGGCGAAGCGCCTGACCGTGGCTTTGCCCAGCGGGACGTTGAGGTACCGGGCGACTGCTTCGGCCAGCACCCTGTTGGAATTGCCCGCGAAGAGTTTCATGCACGGTTCCTGGTGGAGGATGATGAGGCCTGACGGACTCGCTTGCGCCCTTTAACCGGGCTTTTAGCGGCCCGCGCTGGTATTGCAAGCGCCGAGATCGGGAATCCGCCGGCTAAACTCAAGAAAGCTCCGCGCCATCGCCGGACTGCAACAGGGAGCAGGGGACTTGTGCTGGTTCTTCTTCTCATTGGGCATCGGATTTTCCCAAAACCGTCTCCACTTTGGGGTCCGATGCCTCTAGCCCGCCTTGCCGCCGAGCCAGGCGGCGAACTGGTCGATGGTCTGGTCGGCGATCGCCTGCATGGTGGCCGGCGAGATCCCCTTCCAGCTGTCGCCGCCCGCGCTGGCGCCGGAATTGACCGACGGAGCCTTCTGCTGGCCATTGATGCGGTGCAGCCGGTTGCCAGCGGGGTCATAGACGTCCCAGACATAGATGACGGTGGTGTCGGCGCCTTCCGACATCGTCGAGAAATAGCCTTTCAGCACATGTGTCACGGTCTGGTCGGCGCTGCCGGCGAGAGTGATGCCGCGCTGCCTGGCACGGGTCTGCAACTCCGCCGTCAGAGGTGTCGCAGCTTCCACCGAAGCGCCGACGATCGGCGCGATCTGCAAGCGGGTCTTCGACAGGATGGCAGCGCTTTGGGCTGATGTGACCGGTGCGGCGGCGGTTGCGGGAGCGCCAGACGTGCTGGTGGCGGGCCCGGCCGGAACCGTTGCCGCCGTGTTGCCTGACGTTGCGGGCAGCGTCTGGGTCGACGTCGCCGGCGGGGTGATCGCCGACGGTTCGAGCACGTCCTTTGCGTTGGTGCAGGCGGCAAGAGCCAATGCCACAAGCAATGACACGGTCGTCACATGCGATCGTCTCATTTGCCTTCTAACTCCTTGGCGAAGAACGCCTCCCACTGTGGATTCACTTTACGATCAAGTCGAGATCATGGCGGGACAGCGGCCTGGGCTGGGATTCGGTGGTCAGGTAGGTGCGGCCAAGCGTCATCGCCGTCTCGGTGTCGGAGTCCATGATGATCATATGGGCGAACAGCGTCATGTTGGGCGCGATCGGTTCGGGATTGCCCTGGTAGAACATCGGCATGTCCATCCAGGACGGGGTGAAGCGGGCGCCGACCGAATAGCCGCAGGCGTTCAGCCGGTGCTTGGTCAGGCCGTGTGCCTCCATGGTGCGGGCATGCGCATCGAAGACGTCGCCGAAGCTGTTGCCCGGCATCATCGCCTTCTCGACAGCCAGGAGTGCTGCGCGGGCGGCGTCGAACAGTTCCTGATGGCGCTTCGACACCTTGCCGGTCAGCACCGTGCGCATCATCGGCGCATGGTAGTGGTTGAAGACGCCGGCCCATTCGAGCGTCAGCTGGTCGTTCTTGGTGAGCTTGCGGCGGCCGGCCTTGTAGCGGCACAGCAGCGCATCGACGCCGGAGCCGATGATGAACTCGTTGGCCGGATAGTCGCCGCCGCCGGCGAAGATCGCGCCCTGCATGGCGGCCAGGATCAGAGCTTCGTCGCCGCCTTGCTTGATCAGCGGCAGTGCCGCGTCGAGCGCATCGTCGGAGAGATTGGCGGCCTTCTCGGCCTTGGCGATCTCGGCCGGGCTCTTGAACAGGCGCAGCCGGCCGACAATGCCGGACGCATCGGCGATCTGGCCGAAGGTCTGCAACTGCTCGTCCAGGCGGCGGCCGTTGAAGGCGGTCAGGCCGTGGGTGTCATATTCGACACCGATGCGGGCGCCGAGCAGGTCGAGTTCGTTGAGCAGATTGCGCAGGTCGACCGCGGGATTGGCGCCGTTGCGGTCGGTCCACAAGACGATGTTGTCGATAATCGAGGTCTGACGTGCCTGGCGCAGGTCGGCCGAGCGGGTCAGAAGCACCATCGAACCGTCGGCCTTGACCACCAGGCACTGGAAGAAGCAGAAGCCGAACGTGTCGTAGCCGGTCAGCCAATACATGCTTTCCTGCGCGAACAGCAGGATGGCGTCGAGCTTCTTTTCGGCCATCTCGATGATCAGCCGGTCGCGCCGCGCGTCAAATTCAGATCGTTCAAAATGCAGCGCCATTATTCCCTCTCCAAGACAATTGCCGAAACCTGCCGGCCGTAATCGGGCTCCTTGCGATGCGTGGTGCGCCGATAGGAGTAGAACAGGCCTTCCTCAGCGTAAGTGCAGCGGTCGAGGCCCTCAGCCGTCACGCCTGCCTTGGCCAGCCGGTCAACCGTGTAGCGGTTGAGGTCGAACATCGCATGGCCGGCATTGGCGGACGGAGCGAAATAGAGGATGTTTTCGGCGTCGGATTCGACAAAGCGGGCGACGAATTCCGGGCCGACCTCGTAGTTTCGCGGGCCGATGGAGGGGCCTAGCACGGCGACGATGTTTTGGCGCCGGGCGCCGAGGCTTTCCATCGCCAGGATGGTGTTTTCGAGCACGCCGGTGAACGCGCCTTTCCAGCCGGCATGCGCAGCGCCGATGATGCGCGCCTGCGCATCAGCGAACAGCACGGGACCGCAATCGGCGGTCGAGGCGCCGATGGCGATGCCCGGCCGATCGGTGACGATGGCGTCCGCCTTGGGGCGCTCGCCGGCAAAGGGCTCCCTGGCAATGACGACATCGGGCGAATGGATTTGCCAGGCGGTCAACAGATGGCTTGCCGGCACGCCCATCCAGGCAGCGACACGGGCGCGGTTCTCGGCAACCAGCGTCTGGTCGTCATTCGATCCGGTGCCGATGTTGAGGCCCTGATAGATGCCGCCGGAAACACCGCCGACGCGGGTGAAATAGCCGTGGCGGATGCCTTGTGCCTGCGCCTCGTCCAGCAGCGGCGACCGAACGGGATCCGGTTTGGTCTGATTCAGCATGCGGGCGTTGTTGTCCGTGTGGGCGGTTTCGTCAAGAAGAAGGTGCTTGGTCGAGAACAGGCTGCAAAGCGCGGACGGGAGATTGGGAGGGGCGGCGGTAAAAAGTCAATCCGCCTCGGCAAAGGGCCGAACCGCCACGCCGCGAGGCAGCACCGCAAGCACCTTGAACAGCTCGCCCATGGCTTGCGGCCCGGCGAGGCGCTCGACGTCGCCGGCGATCCTTTCGCGCGCCGCCTGACCGGCATCGGCGCCAAGGCGGCCGGCGCGCTCGAGGATGCCCATGCCGAGCAGGAAGTCGCCCTGTGTCGTCAGATGGGCTTCGAGGCCATGTGCACGCGCGATCGCGGCAAGGGCGGCGAAATCGACGTGGGACGTGAGGTCGGCCTCACCGGGATTGGCCAGCACATCTTCGTGATCGTGGCTGCGCAAGGCCTGCAGCGTGTCCCCGACACCCGGCTGGAAATGGCCGTAATCGAGAAACAGGCCGGCGCCGCCATGCCTGGATATGCGCTCGGCGATTGTTGCCATCAGCGCGGTGCGGGCAGGTGCCACTTCGGCGATCGCGCCTTGCGGCGCGTGAGCGGCATCGGCGGGCAGCAGCGTCGGGTCGACCGAGCCGGCGCCGGCGAAGAAGCAAAGGTCGTTGGTCTCGTCGAGGCCGACCATGCGCTCGCGCCAGCCGGCGCCGGCGCGGATGAACTGGCGGATGGGAACGGCGTCGAACAGTTCGTTGCCGACGATGAACAGCGATTGTTGCGGCAAGGTCTCGATGGTTTCGTGCCAGCCAACCGCGAAGGGTGTGACGCCAAGCGTCTTTTTTTGCACCTCGGTCAGGCGCGGGCTTGTCTCGATCATGGCGAAGGTGGCGCCGTTGGCCAGGTCAGGATCGAGCCGCGACAGCGTGCGCAGCATGTCCTTCATCAGCGTGCCGCGGCCGGGTCCGATCTCGGCGATGGTGGCCGACCGCGACCGGCCGCCCGCCAGCCAGGCTTGATAAAGCCACACGGCGACCAGTTCGCCGAACATCTGGCTGATTTCCGGCGCGGTGATGAAGTCGCCGCCCGCACCAAAGGGCTCGCGCGTCGTGTAGTAGCCGTCCGCCGGGTCGAACAGGCAGAGCGCCATGTACTCGTTGACGGGAAGCGGCCCCAGGGCCTCGATCAGGTCGACGATGCGGGTCTTCAGCCGTGTCATGCCGGCTGCGGCTGTGCCACCGGCTTGGCGGTCAGCATCGCCCAGATGCCGGCCAACACCATCGGCGACGACAGGATCATGCCCATGGTCAACCAGTTGGTGCCGAGGAGATAGCCGAGCTGCTGGTCGGGTTCGCGGAAGAACTCGACGAAGATACGCGACAGGCCGTAGCCGCAGATGAAGGCGCCGCCGACGAAGCGCGGCGTCTTCAGCTTAAGGCGCGAATGGGTGAGGATGCGCAGCACGAGGAACAGCACCACGCCCTCCAGAAGCGCCTCGTAAAGCTGGCTCGGATGACGGGCAAACGGCCCGCCATTGGGGAATTCGAACGCCCAGGGCACGTCGGTTGGCCGGCCCCACAGCTCGGAATTGATGAAGTTGGCGACGCGCACCAGGCCAAGGCCGACCGGCACGCCGGCCGCCACGACATCGAACAGCGACCAGGTGCGGATGCCGCGCTTGATGGAAAACAGCGTCATGGCGAGGATGACGCCGAGCAGGCCGCCATGGAACGACATCCCGCCCTGCCACACGGCGAAGATATCGAGCGGGTGCGCGATGTAGCGCGCCAGATCATAGAAGAGCACATAGCCGGTGCGGCCTCCGAGCACGACGCCGATGGCCGCCCAGACGATGAAATCGTCGAGATCCTCCGGCTTCATCGGCAGGACGCCGTTCGGCCACAGCCTGGCATTGGCGGCGAGCCGCTTGGCATACCACCAGGCGAACAGGATGCCGACGATATAGCCGACGCCATACCAGTGCACCGCCAGCGGCCCGATCTGGATGAGGATCGGGTTGATGTTGGGGAAGGGCAGGGAGGCCAGCGGCAGCAGGAAATATTCGTTCAACGGGGAACTCTCGATTGCGAGCGTGTTTGGGCGCGGACCATGCGGCAGGGTTTTGGCAGGGTCAAGGCAAGGTGGGCGCACTCGACTTGATGCCGCAGCAAGGTGCAACAAGCTTGCATTCGACGCGCGGCGCCACTACGTCAATTTTGTGCAAGCGCGAGGATTTGCCATGTCGACCGGACCGAACCGCATTCTCGATGAATTCGCCAAGCTGATGACCGACGCCGCCGGCGCCGCCCAGGGCGTGCGCCGTGAGGTGGAGACCGCCTTCAAGGGTCAGGCCGAGCGCATTCTCAACACGATGGACGTGGTGCAGCGCGAAGAGTTCGAAGCCGCGCGCGAGATGGCCGCCAAGGCGCGGGAAGAAAACACCCGCCTTGCCGCCCGCATCGAGGCGCTCGAGGCGAAGCTTGCCGAACTGGCCGGTGACGCCACACCAGCGACGGCCGCCAAGCCGCGCACAAAAAAATAATCGTTAAACTTTTCCACATAGCCCGATCCTGAAAAGCGCTTTGCCGTGAATCGCTTAACGGCATTGCATGAATCTTTGTGACAGCGGCTTTCCACATGCGAATGACGCAGTGCGAAAAATTGGGCTGTTCACGCGACTCCCGATCAATAGACTGAATTTGTTGCATGATTCGGAGCAGGATCATGCGACCGGGCGGTGGGGTCCGGTCTGGGGTCTTTGCGTCGAGAAGTCGTCTTTGCGCGAAGAAAGTCCTGGCCGTCCGAGTTCTAGACAAGATTGTTCGTTGTGTGTGCCCTCCCGCGGAGCGTGTGGCGGCGCTCGTACAGAACGACAGGAAGCATTCCATGGAACTTCTCGAACTCGAATTCTCCCGCGAAATCCATCCGGTGGATGTTATCGAGCAGGTGGCCCACAACAACGACTGGTCCTTCGAGCGGGCCGGCGACGACGAGATTTCGATCTCGGTTGCCGGAAGCTGGACCGACTATCACGTCTCCTTTTCGTGGATGGAGGATTTCGAGGCGCTGCACCTGGCCTGCGCCTTCGATATCAAGGTGCCGGAGACCCGCACGCTGGAAGTGATGCGGCTCTTGTCGCTGATCAACGAGCAGATGCTGTTTGGCCATTTCGACCTCTGGGAGCAGGAGGGCGCGATCATGTTCCGCCAGTCGCTGCTGCTGGCCGGCGGGGTCGAGCCGTCGAGCCAGCAGGTCGAAGTGTTGCTGTCGTCGGCGCTGGAAGCCTGCGAATGCTATTTCCAGGCATTCCAGTTCGTCGTCTGGTCGGGAACCTCGGCCAAGGATGCCCTGGCCGGCGTGCTGTTCGAGACTTACGGCAACGCCTGAGTCCCCGTTAAGGCAGACAAGACCAAGATGAGTTCGAACACCGAGCGCAAGCCCGAGATCAGTTTTGCCGATTTCGATCGTGTCGACATCCGCGCCGGCACGATCGTCGAGGCCGAACCGTTTCCCGAGGCGCGCAAGCCCGCGTTCAAGCTGAAGATCGATTTCGGCGCCGGCATCGGTATCAAGAAATCGTCGGCGCAGATCACCAAATACTATACACCGGAGACGCTGATCGGCCGGCAGGTGTTCGCGGTGGTCAATTTCCCGCCGCGCCAGATCGGTCCATTCATGTCGGAAGTGCTCACTCTCGGCTTTCCCGACGAAGAGGGCGCCGTGGTGCTCGGCGCGATCGAGCGTAAGGTGCCGGATGGCGGGCGGTTGTTTTAGGGTCTCAACTGGGGATCGGAATCCCCCGCGAACCGGGATGGATTGATAATCCTTTCGGCAGATGCTTCAGCATGAATGCCGATGAGGTGACAGGAGTGTCGCGCGCGGACATCATCCGCTTTTCCTGTCCGCGTCGACCAATTTCCTTATTCTGTAAAATTTGAACTGTTTGCCTTCGGCGATTAATTCAAGGTTGCCGTGTCGTGGCGGGCTGCGCTCCGGCGCGATTACCAGCAGATAGTCAAAGTCACGGGTCCAATGCGCTGCATACGCCGCCTCGACCGGTGGGGAAGCACCGGCGGCGTAGGCCTCCAGCTCAGACATCGGGATAGGCCCGCCTTGCGGTACGGTCAGGTTTGCCACTTCCGGCCGGGGCCTCACCGGCTGTTTTCCCGGATAGGTGAACAGCGTTGGCATCAGTGCATTGCGTGTGACTACGGCCAACGCGGCAGCATTGTACATTGGATAAAGGAGCAGATTCGTTGGCGGGTCGTCTGGAAGGCCATTCTGGCCGGTAAGGATTCGCGAACCCATTGGAATGGCGTCGAACGCGGTCATAAGGGCACGATATTCGCTGCGGCACGACAATTGGGCCCAGATCGCGATGCCACTGTTTGCAAGCCCGGCGCCAAACGCCAGCGCGACGAGAAATGTTCCACGCGAGTCTTGCGGACGCTTGATCGTGACGAAGGCTGGCAGGATCAGAATAAGCGCCAGAAGGACGCGCCCGTCGACAAAGGCCGTGTCCGCAACGCGAAACGGCATGACAATGAACAGGCACAAGAGCCCAAAGCCTATCCAGCAGCCGACGCGAGAGACCGCCACCATCCTGTGCTTCACCGCAAGGTAACTGAGAATGACCAGCACCACGGTCACGGCTGAGGAAGTGTATCTGCTGAAGCCGTTGACTTGAACCAGCGCCAACAATTTCGCCGACAGGGCCCATTCGGTTCCTTCGCCACCCACTTTGCCGCCGTAGGCGAGCGCCAGGGCGCCAACTGCGACGACCGGAGCAGCCATTCCGGCAACCAGCAAGATCGTGCGTTTCCAATTCTCAATATGGTCTGGCCAGCGGGAGAGTTCGTACAGCCCCACCACAATGCCATACAGGCCGAGGGCAAATAGGTGAGAGATATACAGAACCACGACGAAGACGGCGTGGATCGCAAGGCGCAGCGGCAAAGGTCTTTCCGCAAGCCAAATCCAAACCGCGATGGACCAAAGAACGATCCCCAGTCCAAATTCAAAATTCACGAATCCGAAAGCGAAAGGCATGGCGTAGAGGAAGAGCGAAGCGACGAAGCCGCTGAGGATCACACGCCCCTGTGCGGCCGCTCCGACGGCCATTGCCCCGCTGACGACCAGCATTTGCGAGACTAGATAGAAAAGCTTTGATGCCAGCTCGATCCCGATCAAGCGCCCAGCGAACGGGACGACGAGATCCATGGCTAGATTAGGGTAGGGTGCCCACGCGGCTTCATAGTAGGGATGGGCTTCGGGCGTACCGGCGCGCATCAGGATCGACATTCTTGCGAGATGATTTGGATAGTCTGCCATAGCGGGTATGTCGACGAGCAGTACGGGCAAGAAAGCCACCACCAGCAGAACTATCAGCAAGGTACCTTCGGGCCTGATGAAATGGCTCGTGTAACTGTTGATTTTGTTGCTGACTGTTGCTTCGAGCATGCCGCAATGTAGGTAGAAATGGTAAATTTTGAGTCGCCGACAATTGCCAAGGATTCTCCATGTCTTTGGGAGGGCGAGATGACGGCGCGGCTCAAGTATGGATGACTACGCAGCCCTGAACTGCGTTGTCAATCTGACTTGGTCATGGCTTCGAAGTCGCACAATACGTCATGCCGAACATCTCTTTGAAACAAGGTGCCGTGGCAGACTAACGGTTGATTGTGCGTCGCCGCGCTTTGTCATCCGTGGCGGTGTGTCAGCTTCGCCCTTGGATAACGAAAAGCACGATCAGGCCGCCAGCTTTCGCGGTGTGCCCAGTGCTTCCTCGACCGTATCGAGGAACATTTCCGCACAGGCCTTCCAGCTGTAGCGCATGGCGCGTTCGCGGGCTTCGGCACGGTCGACGTTGAGCGCGGCGAGTGAGGCCTCGCGCAAATCGTTGGAGACCGCGCCGCCAAAACCATCGCCGACAATGTCGATCGGCCCGGTCACCGGATAGGCGGCAACCGGCGTGCCGCTGGCCAGTGCCTCGATGATGACGTTGCCGAACGTGTCGGTGCGGCTCGGGAAGACGAAGACGTCGGCCGAGGCATAGATCTCGGCCAGTTCGTCGTTGGGGCGATGGCCGAGGAAATGCGCTTGCGGATATTTCGCCTTCAGCCTGGCAAGCTCGGGGCCTTCGCCGACGATCACCTTGCTGCCGGGCAGGTCGAGGTCGAGGAAAGCACCCAGGTTCTTTTCGATGGCGACGCGGCCGACGCAGAGGAAGATCGGGCCGGGGAAGCCGAGGTCCTTCTTCCTGTCCGGGCGGAAATGGTCGGTGTCGACGCCGCGCGTCCATGGCCGCAGCTTGGTGAAGCCGCGCGCGGAAAGGTCGTCGGCGAGCGACTGGGTGGCCACCAGCGTGCCCTGGCCGGAATTATGGAAATCGCGCAGCCAGCGATAGGCCCAGCTTTCCGGCACCGGCAGGCGGGCGCTGAGATATTCGGGAAAGCGCGTGTGATAGCTGGTGGTGAATGGACGGCCGGCATTGCGGCAATAGCGCCGCGCCATGAGGCCCAGCGGTCCTTCGGTGACGATGTGGATGTGGTCGGCCTTGCCGGCGTCGATCAGGCGCGCGACATGGCCGGGCGTGGTCAGCGCCAGCCTGATGTCGGGATAGGTCGGCAAGGGCAGGGTGCGAAAGATATTGGGCGTCAGGAAATCCACCGCGACGTCGAAGGACTTCAGCGTCTCGGTGAGCCGCTCCAGCGTGTGGACGACGCCGTTGACCTGCGGGCGCCAGGCATCGGTGACCATCAGTATGCGCATGGCGGCCCTTTGCTTGAAAGGTCGACGGTTGCCTTGAGACGATGCCGGAACGGCGACCAGCCTGCTGCTCTCGCTTCGCTCCAGCGCACCCGGACAGGTACGGGGTCGAAGTGAGGCGGCAAGGCCGAATCAATTGAGGTCGCGCGCTTCATGCGCGCTCTTGATCATGGTTTCATGACGGGCGGATGAAGCGGTTTCCACTTTTCGGAATCGTGCCCGGTTATGCCGGAACCTTGATGATGGCGCGCAGTCCGCCGAGCGGGCTGTCTTCAAGAGTGATGTCGCCGCCATGGGAGCGGGCGATGTCGCGGGCGATCGACAGGCCGAGCCCGGTGCCGCTGGCATCGAGGTTGCGGGCCTCGTCGAGCCGCACGAAAGGCTTGAACACGTCTTCGCGTCGATCGGCGGGAATGCCCGGACCATCGTCGTCGATGGTGACCAGCAGCGAGCCGCGGCCATGGGTGGCGTTGACCTCCACCGTCTTGGCATAGCGGAAGGCGTTGCCGATGACGTTGGACATCAGCCGGGCAAAGGCATTGGGCCGCACATGCACATCGTGATCGCCGGCAAGCGTCGTCGACAGCTTACGCTTGCGCAGCCTGGCTTCCTCGTCGAGCTTTTCGAAATAGGCCTCGAGATCGAACCGTCCGGCGTCTTCCGAAGCTTCGCCGCGGGCAAAGGACAGATAGCCTTCGAGCATCGACTGCATGTCGTCGATGTCCTGGTCGAGCGCTGCCTTGGTCTCGGCCTTGCCGCCGGAAAGCGCCAGCTGCAGCTTGAAGCGAGTGAGGATGGTTCTGAGGTCATGGCTGACGCCGGTCAGCATGGCGGTGCGCTGTTCGATCTGGCGTTCGATGCGCTCGCGCATCTGCATGAAGGCAAAGCCGGCGCGGCGAACCTCCTCGGCGCCGCGCGGCCGGAAATCGCGCGGCATCGGCCGGCCCTTGCCAAAGCTTTCGGCGGCTTCGGCAAGCATCAGGATCGGCCGGATCTGGTTGCGCAGGAAGGGAATGGCGATCATCAGCAGCACCAGCGAGGTGCCGACCATCCAGATCAGGAAGATGTGGGTGTTCGAGGCATAGGCCTGGCTGCGGCGCACGAAGACGCGCAGCACCTTGCCCTCGAGCTGCACGCGCACCTCGACGATGTTGGAGTTGCCGACCGTGTCGATCCAGAACGGGCGGTTGATCTGGCGGGTGATCTCGGACGAGAGAACATCATCCAAAATCGAGAAAAACGGCTTTGGACCGGGCGCGGGGAGTGGGTCGGGCGGCAAGAGGTCGACCTTCAGCTGCATGCGGTCCTGGGCGATGCGGATTATGTTGGTGTAGTCGGCATCGCGCGGATAGGTCTCGATCAGGTCGATGATGGCGGCGATGTCGCGCACGGTGGCCTGCGACAGGCGCTGCGTCACGGTTGCCCAGTGACGTTCCATGAAGACGAAGGCGACGACCGATTGCAGCAGGATCATCGGCGCGATGACGATGATCAGCGAGCGGGCATAGAGCCGCTTGGGCATATAGAGCGAGACGAGGCGCCAGAAGCGGTTCCAGGCGCGCGGCACCGCCTTCAGCGTCCGCGCGGCGCGTGCGCTCAAGCCGCCATTGCCCGGCTGTTCCAGTTCCGTGGTTGCCATTCGCTCTTTTCGCTTGCCCGCAGCCGTTCAGCCGGCCGCAGGCGGCATTCTATTCCACGCTGAGCCGATACCCAATACCGCGTACGGTCTGCAGCCAGACCGGATTGGACGGATCGCGCTCGATCTTGCGGCGCAGCCGGTTGATCTGGACGTCGATGGTGCGCTCGCCGACTTCCGAATCGTCGCCGACAAGCTCGTGGCGGGGTATCGTCTCGCCCGCCCGCGCGGCGAAGATCGCCAGGATCTCCTGCTCGCGATCGGTCAGCTTCAACGCCTCGCCGCCACGCTTCAATTCGCGCCGGGCGATCTGGAAGGTATAGGGGCCGAAGACCAACTGCTCGACCTTGGGCGTGGTCGCCGGGCCACCGCGGCGCAGGATGTTGTTGATGCGCAGGATCAGCTCGCGCGGATCGAACGGCTTTGGCAGATAGTCGTCGGCGCCAGCCTCCAGCCCTGAGATGCGGCTGTCGGTCTCCGACAGCGCTGTGAGCATCAGGATCGGTACGTTCTTTTCGGCCCGCAGCGACTTGGTCAGGTCGACGCCCGTCTCGCCGGGCATCATGACGTCCAGCACCAGAAGGTCGAAGTCGAGGCCGGCAAGCTTGCGCCTGGCTTCGCCGGCATTGCCGGCAACGGTGACGCGAAAGCCATTTTCGGTCAGATACTGCTTGAGAAGATTGCGGATGCGGGTGTCGTCGTCGACGACAAGCAGATGCGGCGCGTCGTCGTCCGGCGCGGCCGCGTGATCGACCCGTTCAGTGCTCTCCATGGCTTTTCCCTGACATTTTTGCGGACCCAACGTCGATCTGCGCCCTCAGTTCCGGATTGACCATCGCTTCGAGGAACCGTTCCACCAAGGTCCGTTCGGTTACTCCGGAATCCCCCAATGCAGCATGGATGCGGCGCGACTGTGGCCGCGCCAGCGCCAGCGCCAGCGCACGGCCCTTGGCTGTCGGATAAAGTTCGCGCTGGCGGCGGTCGCGCGGACCTTGCAACTGCACGATATGGTCGGTGTCGATCAGTTGCTTGAGCACACGGGCCAGGCTCTGCTTGGTGATCTTCAGCACGTCGAGCAGTTCGGCGACCGTCAGGCCCGGCCTGCGGTTGACGAAATGCAGCACCCGGTGGTGGGCCCGGCCGAAGCCGTAATCGGCCAGGATCTGGTCCGGATCGGAGGTGAAGTCGCGATAGGCAAAGAAGAGCAGCTCGATGATGGCGAAGTCGATGCCGTCCTCGACCGACATTGCGGTCCTGATCGGTTTTCCGGCGGCTGGGCTTCGATCCGTCATTATTTCTCCGTGGGAAAGAGAGATTATGTCAGTACTATTGACGTAATTTCCCTGCAATGGTAATTTTTGACAAGCTTTTGGGCGGATTGCGAACGAAAAGGCAAGGGAAGCCGGTTTTTCCGGAATTTCCTAAGTTTGCCAGAGCGCAATTATCCGCCTACGCTCCACCATAAAAGCCGCTTTGGGCGGCCGACACGAAACACACAACGATACAACTATCCGGGCTGCCGCCCGTGGGAGGTTACCATGGCATCCGTTCCCTTCGATCAACTCGATGGCTTCATCTGGATGAACGGCGAATTCGTCCAATGGGGTGACGCCAAGATCCATGTGCTGACGCACGGGCTGCATTACGCCAGCGCTGTTTTCGAGGGAGCGCGCGCCTATGGCGGCGAGATCTTCAAGCTCAACGAACACACCGAGCGCCTGCATGAATCGGCACGCCTGCTCGGTTTCAAGATCCCGTATTCGGTGGCCGAACTCAACGACGCCTCTTCCACGCTTCTCAAGAAGCAGGGTTTCCAGGACGCCTATGTCCGGCCGATCGCCTGGCGCGGCAGTGAGCAGATGGGCGTCTCGGCGCAGAACAACCGCATCAACTGCGCCATCGCCATCTGGCAATGGCCAAGCTATTTCGATCCTGCGCAGAAGCTGAAAGGCATCCGTCTCGATGTGGCGGAATGGCGCCGGCCCGACCCGCGCACCGCGCCTTCCAAGTCGAAGGCCGCCGGGCTCTACATGATCTGCACCATGTCCAAGCACGCCGCCGAGGCCAAGGGCTATGCCGACGCCATGATGCTCGACTGGCGTGGCCAGGTCGCCGAAGCGACCGGAGCCAACATCTTCTTCGTCAAGGACGGCAAGATCCACACACCCAAGCCCGACTGCTTCCTCGACGGCATCACCCGCCGCACGGTCATCGGGTTGGCCAAGGATCGCGGCCTGGAGGTAATTGAACGCGCCATCCTGCCGGAAGAGCTGGAAAGCTTCGAGCAGTGCTTCCTGACCGGGACGGCAGCGGAAGTGACGCCGGTTTCGGAGATCGGGCCTTACCGATTCGAGGTCGGCGAAATAGCCAAGAATCTTATGAATGACTATTCTGCGGCCGTTCAGCCCAAGCACGCGATCGCCGCAGAATAACGAAAGTCACAGCTTTTTTAGGAAGTAGGGGCGGTTTTCGGGCCGCCCCTTTTATTTCAGCGTTTCTGCATTTGACTTTCGTCCAATTCGGCGTCTCATGATGGTGTCGGCCCGGGAGGCTGACAGCTATGGAGGGACTAATCATATGGACATGAACACGCTTCTTCCGATCATCATACAGGTGATTACTGGCATCATCGGTGGTCAGGCGGTCGGTGCGGCGCTCAAGACGGCGGCGATGGGTCAGCTTCCCAAAATCCTGGGCGGAGCCATTGGCGGCGTCGGTGGTGCGGCGATCCTCGGCAGCCTGCTGGGTGGCGGTGCGGTCGATCCGGCGGCTGCGGCAGCAGCAACGAGCGGTCTCGGCAGCGCGCTGAACCTGCAGAACATCGTCGGCGGCGCCGGCGGCGGCGCGATCCTGACCGCCATTCTCGGTGCGGTCATGGGCGCCATGAAGAAGTAAGCAGGCCGTTTCGGTCTTTTCAAATGGGCGGCTTCGGCCGCCCATTTCCGTTTTGGGGCTACTGACTGTTCGTCTTTCGAGGGTGGACGCCCTTTGTCCGCGCCTCTACATCACCCGTGAACATCGAAAGGACGATCATGGGTCAGCTCAATGCCGGCATCGTGCCGGTCACACCGTTCCAGCAGAATTGCACCATCCTGTTCGACATGGATGACAAGCATGGCGTCGTCGTCGATCCGGGCGGCGATATCGACAAGGTGCTGGCGGTGCTGAAGGACAATGCGATCTCAGCCGGAGCTATCTGGATAACGCATGGCCACATCGACCATGCCGGCGGTGCAATGGAGTTGAAGGAGGCGCTCGGCATCGAGATCATCGGTCCGCATGAGGCCGACAAGTCGCTGCTCGACAATCTGGAAAACCAGGGCAAGCGCTACGGCATCGCCGGGGCGCGCAACTGCGTGCCCGACCGGTTCCTGGCCGAAGGCGAGACCGTGTCGTTCGGCGGCCATGTGTTCGAGGTGCTGCACTGCCCCGGCCATGCGCCCGGTCACGTCGTCTACTACAACCGCGCAGCCAAGTTCGCCCATGTCGGCGACGTGCTGTTCCGCGGCTCGGTCGGCCGCACCGACCTGCCGGGCGGCGACCACACGGCGCTGATCGCTTCGATCAAGGACAAGCTCCTGCCGCTCGGCGACGACATCGGCTTCATCTGTGGCCACGGTGCCGGCGGACGTTTTGGCGAGGAGAGGCGGACCAATCCTTTTTTGACTTGAACCAGGCTCGGAACCGTAGCTGTTTTTCATCAGCCTCAAGCAGACCGTTGACATTGTAGAGACCACAACAAAAAAGCGCTGGCCTTGCGGTCAGCGCTTTTCTGTTTTGGGGCAGGGAAGCCCTTGGTTAGTTGGCAGTGCAGAAATGCTGTTCGCCGTCATTGCCGGTGAACGTGCCGGTACGGGAATTGAAGCTGCGGTAGCGGTCCGAGCAATATTCGTACCAGTCACGCGTCCACGGTTCGGCATAACGATTGGCGTAGACCACCCGCGGCTCCGCATAATAGCGGCGGACCGGGGCCGGGCGCACCACGACGTCACGATCGTAGTAACCGTCATCATAGTAGCGGTCAGCGTCGGGCGGCGGGCGGTCATTGGCCAATGCGCCACCGATCAGCGCCCCGGCCGCGAGGCCGAGCACGCCGGCGGCAATGGCATCGCCATTGCCATGATGGCCATGATGACGGCGCCAGTCGCGCGCATTGGCGGCGGGCAAGGCCGTGAGCGTGGTGGCGGCCACGGCAGCGGCCAGGACGGCGGTTTTGAAAATTCGGTTCATGTCGGTCTCCTTCGTTCCGGCCCGTGCAGTTTCGGGGATGCGGTCCGGCTTTACCGAAGACTAATATGCGACCGTGGCTGAACGGGGGCTGAACGGATTTTAACGTGTTTATTCAAAACGGACGTCAAAAATCACAGGCTCTCAAGGGAGCGATCTGCCCGGGAGCGCCGGTTCGAAGCCGGCTCAGCCGACCGACAGGTTGACGGCCTTGGGACCCTTGCCGCGCTTATCCGGCTCGGTATCGAACGACACTTTCTGCCCATCCTCGAGGCCGGGAAGACCGGACGCCTGCACAGCTGAAATATGGACGAAAACATCCTTCGCGCCATCATCGGGCGTGATGAAGCCGAAGCCCTTGGCATGATTGAAGAATTTGACGGTGCCGGTCTGCGGCATGGGAAGCTCCTTTGTCCCATAAACTCCAGTCTCGGGCCGGCAAATGCCCGAGTGGAAATTTGTCCTTTATTTTAGCGTCATCGGCAAGAGAAAGTTTTGCGGGCGTCTAAAGCACGTTGCGGCATGCTTCGGGTCTTTGTTTTTATGCAAGTCGTTGCCCAGAACCCGGCCGCTTGGGCGACATCACTGGCCCGCGCCTTCGATAAGGAAAAGGCGCGACGAAGATCGCCGCGCCTTTCAAAATTCAGATCCCTCTCCAGGCCAGGTGCAGGCATGGAGCCTCCGTCGCACGTCTAAGTGACATGCGGCGCGCCGATGGCTCAGGCTGCGCGGAGGTTGACGGCCTTGGGGCCCTTGCCCATGCGGTCCGGCTCGACGTCGAAGGTGACCTTCTGGCCGTCAACGAGCGTGCGCAAGCCCGAGGCTTCGATCGCGGAGATATGGACGAACACATCCTTGGCGCCACCATCGGGCGTGATGAAACCGAAGCCTTTGGTCGCGTTGAAGAATTTAACGGTGCCGGTCTGGGCCATTGGGGAAACTCCTTCACCCGTTCAGTCTTTGGTGGTCCCGCCCGCCGCCTGGCGCAAAGGGCAGTTCCCGGTGGTTGCTTCGGCAGTCATGCATTGGCGCATGGTCAAACCCCCCGCCGAAAACGGGGCCGTCAGAGATTCACAGTATCGGGGAAAGGTCGTCCAAAACGTTCCGCTCTCCGGGTCGCAAATGCCCGAACACGGAATTTATCGCACGGAAACGTGATGGTTGCAAGATACCGCCGCGGGCCGCCGTACTGGCGCGTCCCGACGCATCAATCGACTGACCTGAGCATCGATGGGCTCGGCATAGGCTTGCTTGCCTGCCGGGTCATCGGCCAGAATCGGGCCACGAATGGGCCAGATGTCGAGGTGGCCGAGGAAGTCGACGCCGCCTACAGCCCCAGCGCGTTTCCGACTGAAAGGGCTGCAAACGGGGGTTGCATTTGGCAAGGGAATGGCGAGGATCGGCAACCGGGGACGCGATCGTGGGAGATCATCATGAAATATCTGGCGGCAATCTTTTCGCGGCAGGGTTTTGTCATCCTGTTGCTGTCGGCACTTCTTGCCGCCTGCACGGTCGTCGTCGATGACGGACCAGGGCCGCGTCCGCGTCCGCCCCGGCCGGAACCGCAATATTGCAGCAAGCAGTACGAGCCGGTCTGTGCCCGGCGCGGCGGCGATCGCCAGACCTTCGCCAATGCCTGTCTTGCCGACCGGGCCGGCTACCGCATCGTGCGCGACGGTCCGTGCCGCGACGGTGGCGGCGGTGGCGGTGGCGGCGGTGGCGGTGGCGGTGGCGGTGGTGAAGAGCAGACGTTCTGCACCCGCGAATATGCGCCGGTGTGCGCGCGCCGGCATGGCGAGATGCGCACCTTCCCCAATTCCTGCGAAGCCCGTGCCGCGGACTATCGCGTCGTTGGCGACGGGCCGTGCTGAGAACGCTGCGCCTCGTTGAGGACGACAAGCATCAAGCCGTCGGCTCACCTGGCGACAGTCGGCGATGAACACAGTCGGCGATGAACTCGGACGCGGGCATGGGTCTGGCAAACAGCCGGCCCTGGCCGTAGTCGACGTCGCGCGCCGCGAGGTAGTCGGCCAGCGCCTGCGTTTCCCCGCCTTCGGCAACGATCTTCAGCTTTAGTGTCTTGGCTATGTCGATGATATGCGCGGTGACGGAATTGGTGGCGGAATTCGTGCTGATCGTATCGATGAACGATTTGTCGATTAGGAGCGCATCGAGCGGCAGCCCCTCGAGATAGGACAGGCTGGAGTAGCCGGTGCCGAAGTCGTCGATTGCCACTGCGTGGCCAAGTTCGCGGGCACGAACGAGCGTTGAGCGGGCCGAGTTGATATCGATGAACGCGCGCTCCGTGGCCTCGAGCCAGATTTGCTGGGGCCGGATCGCGGTGTGCTGATTTGATCTTTCCGCACCGACGAAAGGACGAGACAGCAAGCGAAGCCTTGAACCTGCGGCGCCGATGGCCTAGATCGCCACAGGCGGATAAAACACGGTAGGTTTCCCATCAACAGAGATCAAAGACGAGCGGCGGGTGCGGGAGCCAGGTCTGGCGCAGGCGGACAGCCGCCGCTGGGCCTCGACCAGTATGTGCAGCAGGCGTTGCAACTGCATCAGGCCGGGCGCCGGCAAGAGGCTGAGACGATCTACCGGCAGGTGCTGGCGCGTCAGCCCAAGCACGCGGCCGCGGCGCATTTCCTGGGACTGCTGCTCCACCAGACCGGGCGCAGCGAAGAAGGGCTGGATCTCATCGAACGGTCGGTGAGCCTGCAGCCGACGAATCCCGATTTCCTCAACAATTTCGGTACGGTGATGCGCGACCTCGGCCGCCCTGCTGCGGCCATCGATTTCTTCCGCGGCGCAGTGGATCTGCGGCCGGACCAACTCGCGGCGCGCGACAATCTCGGCTCATCGCTGAAACAGGTCGGCCAGTTCGAAGAGGCCGAAGAGATTTATCGCGGCACGGTTGCACGCAACCCATTTCATGTGCGCGCCCGCATCGGGCTTGCCGAAACCCTGCAGGAAGCCGGGCGGCTGGATGAGGCGCTGGCTGCCTTCCGCGAAGCGCTGGCGATCCGACCCAAGGATGCCGACCTGCTGCACGGGCTCGGCGTCGGGTTGATGGAAAAGGGCAAGCTCGACGAGGCGGCCGACCTGTTCCGGCAGGCGTTGGCGATCAACCCCGCCATGGCCACAGCCTGGCTGATGCTGACGCAGGTCAAGCGCCAGAAGGAGCGCGACAGCGAACTTGGGGGCATGGAAGCCCAGCATGCCAAGGCGCCGCAGGACAGCCTGGCGCGCATGCAGCTGTCCTTCGGACTCGGCAAGGCGAATGACGATCTCAGGGATTATGGCCGGGCCTTCGACTATTTCGCCGAGGGCAATGCGATCCGCCGCAAAGGCATCGACTACGACCAGGCCAGGACGCGGGCCGAGTTCGAGGCGATGAAGGCCACCTTCGATGCCGGCTTCTTCGAGAAGCACAGGCCCAGCTCAATCAGCGACGACACGCCGATCTTCATCGTCGGCATGCCGCGTTCGGGCACGACGCTGGTCGAGCAGATCATCGCCAGCCATCCGCAGGTCTATGGCGCAGGCGAGCTCAGCATCTTGAAGAAGGCGGTCGGCAGGCAGTTCCCGGCGACCATGCCGGGTGGCTTCCCATGGGGCGTATCGGATACGGGCGATTCGGATTTTGCCGAGGCAGGCCAAGCCTATCTCGACATGCTCCATGCCCGCTATCCGAACATGCGCCACGTCACCGACAAAATGCCGGGCAACTTCCTGCTTGTCGGCTTCATCCACATGATGATGCCGAAGGCCAGGATCATCCACTGCGCGCGCGATGCGGCGGCCACCTGCCTGTCGATCTACAAGGTGCATTTCCGCGGTGACAGCCATCGCTATGGCTACGATCTCGGCGAGCTCGCCGACTTCCACAATCTCTACACCGACATCATGAAGCATTGGCACACGGTGCTGCCAGGCGTCGTGCACGATGTACGCTACGAGGATTTTGTCGCCGACCAGGAAGGCCAGACGCGGGCATTGATCGCCCATCTCGGCCTGCCCTGGGACGACGCGGCACTATCGTTCCACGAGACCGACCGACCGGTGCGCACGGCTTCAGCCGCACAGGTGCGCCAGCCGATGTATCAGGGGTCGGTCGATCTATGGAAGCGCTATGGTGACCGGCTGAAGCCGCTTCTGGACAGGCTGGATTAGCGCAACGCTCTCTAGCTGATCGTGGCCTTAGAGATTGGCCTAAGCACCCGCGTCGTCACCCTAGGGTCTTCACGACGGAGCTTCGCTCCTGCTTCGTCCTAGGATGACGAAGCTGAGGGGCTTCTGCCAATCTGCTACCGGCTGCTCAAAGCTCTATGAATGGCTTGAAGCCACCGAAGATCATGCGCTTCCCGTCGAACGGCATGTCCGCCCAATCGGCCTTCAGGCGCGGATCTGCCATCACTTTGGCCATGACGGCATCGCGGCTCTCCCGCGACTCATAGACGGCCCAGGCGAAGACGACGATCTCGTCGTCCTTGGCCTGCACGGCGCGCGGGAACGAAGTGACCTCGCCATAGGGCACGTCGTCGCCGATGCATTCGACATAGCCGAGCGCGCCGTGTTCCATCCATATAGGGCCTGCGAGGTTGGCCAGCCTCTTGTAGTCATCGAGATTTACCTTGGGCACGACAAGCACGAAGCCATCGACATAGGACATTGTGGGTCTCCTCCTGGAAGTTCACAATCCCTCACCGACGCCAGCCGGTGAGGGACTTCGCCATTTGCGATAGATCAGGCTTTCTTGACCGGCGCGTTCATCGCCCATTCGACGCCGAACGGGTCGCGCATATTGCCCCACTGGTCACCCCAGAACATGATCTGGAGCGGCACGGCGACTTCGCAGCCGGCATCGACGGCGCGCTTCCACCAGGCTTCGATGTCGTCGCTGCCGAGGTGAAGCTGCATGGTGTAACCCTGCGGCTTGACGGCAGGCATGCCGTTTTCGGGATAGAAGTCGGAGAGCATCAGCGTCGAGCCGTTGATGTGGAGGTGGATGTGCATGGTGCGCCCTTTTTCGTCCGCCGGATAGGCAAAGACCTGCTCGGCACCAAAGGCCTTCTTGTAGAATTCGGCAGCCTTGAAGGCGCCATCCAGCTGCAGATAGGGGGTCAATCCGCCGAGCACTTTGGCCGCGGGCTGAACGGGGGTCTGATCGGTCATCTGTTGTTCCTCTTTGCGTTTGGCCTTGCGAGCCAAAGGACGGATGAGGTGCCGGCGTTCCTACATGGCCGGCAGATTTTTTTGGCCGACCGGCCCTGGACAGTCCACGCAGCCGCAGTTGGACGAGAGGCGTGAAACGAACTTGCGTCGACCGCGCCCAATCAGAGCGCAATTCTCTCGGCTCGCAGGCTAGAACAGATGGATCAGGCGAACGCCTCTTCAAATCCTGGGACGACAATGATCCTCTACTATCAGACCCACTCACCCTTCGCGCGCAAGGCGCTCGTCTTCGCCCACGAGGTTGGCATTGCCGATCGGCTGGAGGTCATTCATCACGAGACCAGTCCGACCTTGCGCAATGCCCGCGTCTACGCCGAAAACCCGCTCGGCAAAGTGCCGGTGCTGTTGCGGCCCGACGCGTCGCCGATCTTCGATTCCGATGTCATCTGCGCCTATCTCGACACGCTGCATGACGGTCGCAAGCTGCTGCCGCACGACGGCGAGGCGCGCTGGCAGGCATTGCGGTTGCAGGCGGTCGCCCAGGGCCTGGCGCAGACGGGTATAGCCTTGCGCTGGGAGACGGAAAGGAGACCCGAAAAGTTGCGCTATGGTGCTCTCGCCGACGGATACCGGGAAAAGATCGAGGCGAGCTACGACTGGATCGAGAGCACGCTGGACGACGAGGCGCCGCTCCATATCGGCCACATCGCCTTGGCCACCACGCTGTCCTGGATGGCGTTCCGTCACCTTCCGCCTTTTCGCTCACGGGCACTGCTGACGCGCTGGTTCGAGGCTTTCGAAAAACGCGTATCGATGCAGGCGACGCCGCTTTCGGGCGATACGCATGACTGACTGGCGCCCCGCGAGGTCAGAGGCGGCGGCCGTTTTGCGCATCGAAGACGTCCGGAAACCCGATATCCTTGCGCAGCGAGGCAGGCAGTGAACGCAGGACGCGTTCGCTGCGGTGACGAGCGCGCGCTGCCGCATACCGGGTTGCGATGCGACCGATGGACGAAAGAACCGACATGATAATTCTCCCTGGGTTGGGCCGGCATCATCGTGTCGGCATCCCAAGGACGCGACGGGCTGAGGCTATCCGACAGACCGCCGAGATTTTTCTATCGCTAGCTCCGCAGCCTGCTTGAAGCGGGTTGTTGCTAACGCGATTACTTCAGGCCGCGGTTTGTAGACGTTCGATTGTTTCAAGATCGGCCTTCTTCGCCTCTCCCTCTACGGCGAGGTCGTAGCTCGCCTGCATATTCATCCAGAACTGCGGCGTGGTTCCGAAGAACTTCGCAAGGCGCAAAGCGGTGTCGGGCGTTACCGGTGTCGTCTCGCTGGCCAGGCGCTCGATGCGTGTGCGGGGCACATGCAGCTTTTTGGCCAGCGTGTAAGGCTTCAGATTGAGCGGCACGAGATATTCCTCACGGAGAATTTCTCCGGGATGGATAGGTGGGTTGATGTTCAGCATTTTGAACCCTCTTCAATGATAGTCGGTGATTTCAACATCCTCCGCTTGCCCTTCCACCCACCGAAAGCAGACGCGGAATTGATCGTTGATGCGGATCGAATGCTGGCCCGCACGGTTACCTTTCAGCGGCTCAAGCCTGTTGCCGGGAGGTCTTCAGATCCGACAGTTCGGCGGCGTTGTCGATCATGAACAGCTTCCGCTGGGCTGAGCGGACAAGGTCCGATGGGAAGCCCTTCGGAGCCTTGCCGTTCGAAACGGCTTCGCTGGTCTTGTCTTTGAAGGAGCGTATCATCTTGCCGACCCGAGTGGCGTACCATGGCATGATACGCTTCGGAAGTCAAAAAGACGTCTCGTAACATGATACGAAACTCCGGCCTGCGCTCGACAGGCCGGAACTTCATTGGCAGTTTTGTTCGCCGATTAGCCAGCGCCCTCCGCCACCGAGCGGAAGAAATCCTCTGGGTCTTCGACTTCGGTCAGCCGCCGTTTCTCGATCAGCCAGAAGCGGTTGCCGATGGCGCGGATGAAGGAGCGGTCGTGCGAGGCGAGCACACAGCTTGCCTGATGTGCCAGCAGTTCCGCTTCCAGGGCTTCCTGGCCGTCGATGTCGAGATGGTTGGTCGGCTCGTCCAGCAGATAGAAGTTGGGATTGGCGAGCCTCAGCGCCAGCATCATCAGCCGCGCCTTCTGGCCGCCGGACAGCGCACCGATCTTTTTCTCCTGCATCTCGATGACCACGCCGGCGCCTGCCAGCAGCGAGCGGGCACGCTGCTCGCCGACATCGTAGCGGCGCGAGACCAGCATCAGCGGCGTGTCGTCGCCGCTGATGCCCGACAGCGCCTGGTCGCTGTAGCCTAGCACCGTCGACGGCGTCACCTTCACATTCGGCACCGTGTCCGGTTCGACAATGGCATTGCGGATCAGGGTGACGAAGCGCGACTTGCCGACGCCGTTGCGGCCGAGCAGCACGATGCGGTCGCCCTGGCAGATATGGCGCTTGCCGGTTCGAAACAGCGGGGTGCCGTCGGGTGTTTCCACAGCCGCGTCGTCGAGCGTGATCAGCACCTTGGCGTGGGTGCCGCGATTGGCCAGTTTTATGGCACCCGCCGACTTTTCGCGGTGCGCCGGTGCGGCCGCTTCTTCCAGTTTTTCGGCCCGCAGGTTGAGCTGCTTGGTCTTCACCGTCAAAAGGTCGCTGCCCGAATTGATGCCGATGTTGTTGAGCTTGGCCGCCTGCCGGCGCAATTGCTGCGCCGCCTTCATGTCGCGCTGGAACTTGCGCTCGGTCGAGGCGTCGACGTCGTCGAGCGCCTGCCTGGCGCGGGAGTAGGGCAGGGCAAACACCGGCGACTGTTCCGGGCGCAGGAATAGGGTCCGGTTGGTGGTGGCGTCGAGGAAGGCGCGGTCGTGGCTGGCGATGAGGACGGGCACCTCGCGCGGCAGCGTGTTCAGCCAGGTTTCGAGCTGGCTGATGCGGACAAGGTCGAGATGGTTGGTCGGCTCGTCGAGCAACAGCACGTCCGGATCGGTGACCCAGACGCGTGCGATTAGCGCAAGCCTCTGCCAGCCGCCACTCAGCGCCTGCATTGGCCGCTCGCGCATCGGCTCGGGCACGTCGAGTGAATCCAGAACCACGTCGACACGCCACATCTCGCTTTCGGCCCGCTCGGACGGCAAGGCATCCGCCACCACCTGCCGGAACGTACGGGTGAGAAGGGCCTGGGCAACCGACTGTTCGACATGACCGACGCGCAGGCCGCGCGTGCGGATGATGTCACCGGAGGTCGGCTCAATCTCGCCGGTCAGACATTTCAGCAAAGTCGACTTGCCGCGGCCATTGGCGGCGACAATGCCGAGCCGGTCGCCGGTGCCGATGGTGAGGTCGAGATTGGCAAACAGCGGCGCACTCATGGTGACGCCGAGGGATTTGAGGCTGATCAGGGCCATTTTGATTTCTCTGGTCTTGCCGGAGCTACTCCGGTCCACTTTGACGGTGCGCTTTCCGGCCATCAGGCTCGGCATTACGCACCACGAAGGGCAGACCAAAAAATCGAAGCGGGAAAAACCCGGACCGTCCCTGGTCAGCCCTGCAAGCAAGCTCGCAGGGCAGAAATCGGGCCACGCTGACGATGGTGACGATGAAACGTAAACACGTGAGCCCTCCTTTCAAGACGTTCGAGTGTGGGGAGCGATTACACCAAAGGCGGGGCTGGTGGCAAGTGGGTCGGCGGAATGCGGCGGCGGCGGAGCGCTTCCCTTCCCCTTCTGGGAGAAGGGGAAGGCGCTACTTTCCCGGCCTACCCGTCTTGCCCGGCCGGCGCTTTTCCCGACGGGCGTCGGCGGGGTCTTCGTAGGAGCCAATGCCTGTTCGCTGGCGAACAACTGGCTTGGCGGATTCGTCCCCCACGAGGGGGGAGATTGGCTGCGGCTTGGCCGGAACTTTTCCTTCGATCGGTTTTTCCGTCCGCCGCACCGTCATCTCGTCCAGCGAGTTCTTCTTGAACAGCGGCTTTGTGGCGTCCCCGGGAATGCCGAAATCGGAACCATGTGCCTCGGATGCCGACTGTTTCTTGAACAGCGAGCGCGACACCGCGCCGGCCGGCGTCGGCATGTCGGTACCTGGACCCATGTCGTCGATCGAGGGTTTCGAAAACAGCGGCTTTTTCACCGGCACAGTGCCATCGGCGCCCATCTCGTCGAGATCAGGCTTGCGGAAGAGGTTGGGCCGGGCAGCCTTGGCTGCCTCTTCGGCGGCACGCGCTGCGTCGAGCTTGCGAAAACGCTCCTGTTCCTCTGCTGTACGATGTTTGGCCACGCCCTTGTTGTGCTTGCCCTTTTCGCGGCCGGAGGCCGGGCTTTCCATGTCGGCGTATTTGGCCAGCGGGTCTTCGGAGATGGACAGTTCCATCTCACGCAGGCGCTTGATCTCGTCGCGGATGCGGGCCGCCTTCTCGAAGTCGAGATTGGCCGCGGCATCGCGCATCTGCTTTTCCATCGCGTCGAGATGGGCCTTGAGGTTGTTGCCCATCATGGCGCCGGCACCGTCGGTGAACTGCGAGATATCGGCGCGGACGTGGTCCTTCTCGTAGACCGAATCGAGAATGTCGGAGATGCGCGACTTGACCGATTCCGGTGTGATGCCGTTGGCCGCGTTCCACTCCATCTGCTTTTCGCGGCGACGGTTGGTTTCGGCCATCGCCCGTTCCATCGAGCCGGTCACCTGGTCGGCATAGAGGATGACCTTGCCGTCGACGTTTCTGGCGGCGCGCCCGATGGTCTGGATCAGCGAGGTTTCCGATCGCAGGAAACCTTCCTTGTCGGCGTCGAGAATGGCGACGAAGCCGCATTCGGGAATGTCGAGGCCTTCGCGCAGAAGATTGATCCCGACCAGCACGTCGAAGGCGCCGAGGCGCAGATCGCGCAGGATCTCGATGCGCTCCAGCGTATCGATGTCGGAGTGCATGTAGCGGACGCGGATGCCCTGCTCATGCAGATACTCGGTCAAATCCTCGGCCATGCGCTTGGTCAGCACGGTGACCAAGGTGCGGTAGCCGGCCTTGGTGGTATCGCGAATCTCGCCGACGACATCGTCGACCTGGCTCTTGGCCGGGCGGACCTCGACCGGCGGATCGATCAGGCCGGTCGGACGGATGACCTGCTCGGCGAAGACGCCGCCGGCCTGTTCCATCTCCCAGGCGCCAGGGGTCGCCGAGACCGCGACCGAAAGCGGACGCATGGCATCCCACTCCTCGAAGCGCAGCGGCCGGTTGTCCATGCAGGACGGCAGACGGAAGCCGTATTCGGCCAGCGTCGCCTTGCGGCGAAAGTCGCCGCGATACATGCCGCCGATCTGCGGCACGGTGACATGGCTTTCGTCGATGAAGACCAGTGCGTTGTCGGGAATGTACTCAAACAGCGTCGGCGGCGGATCGCCCGGCTGGCGGCCGGTGAGATAGCGCGAATAGTTCTCGATGCCGGCGCACGAGCCGGTGGCTTCCAGCATTTCGAGGTCGAAGCGGCAGCGCTGTTCCAGCCGCTGTGCCTCAAGCAGGCGGCCGGCCCGCTCCAGTTCGACAAGCCGGTGCTTGAGCTCTTCCTTGATCGACTTGATCGCCTGGTTCAGCGTCGGGCGCGGCGTCACATAGTGCGAATTGGCGTAGATCTTGACGCTTTTCAGCTCGCCGGTCTTCTGGCCGGTCAGCGGGTCGAATTCGGTGATCTGCTCGATCTCGTCGCCGAACATCGAGATGCGCCAGGCGCGGTCTTCCAGGTGGGCCGGGAAGATTTCGATGGTGTCGCCGCGCACGCGGAACGAGCCGCGGACAAAGTTGATGTCCTGCCGCTTGTACTGCTGGGCGACGAGATCGGCGAGCAGCGCGCGCTGGTCGAGCCGGTCGCCGATCTGCATCTGGAAGGTCATCGCCGTATAGGTTTCGACCGAGCCGATACCGTAGATGCAGGACACAGAGGCGACGATGATGACGTCGTCGCGCTCAAGCAGCGAACGCGTCGCCGAGTGGCGCATGCGGTCGATCTGCTCGTTGATCGAGGATTCCTTCTCGATGAAAGTGTCGGTGCGCGGGACGTAGGCTTCCGGCTGGTAATAATCGTAGTAGGAGACGAAATACTCGACGGCGTTTTCCGGGAAGAATTTCTTGAACTCGGAATAGAGCTGCGCGGCAAGCGTCTTGTTCGGCGCCAAGATCAAGGCAGGCCGCTGCGTCTCCTCGATCACCTTGGCCATGGTGAAGGTTTTTCCTGAGCCGGTGACGCCGAGCAGCACCTGGGTGCGGTCGTGGTTATCGACGCCTTCGACCAGATCCTTGATGGCGGTCGGCTGGTCGCCGGCCGGCTCGAACTCCGACACCATCCTGATGGCGATGCCGCCTTCGGATTTTTCGGGGCGGGCAGGGCGGTGCGGCGTCCACAGCACGCCGTCCTTGTGCAGCGGATTGCCGGATTCGATCAGCGCCGACAGTGCCGCCACCGTCGCGGTGACGCTGCCCGAGGCCATGGTCTCGGCGTCCTCCAGCGAGATGTCGAGGCCGGCGACCGGATTGAGGCCGGCTGCCGTGCGCTCCCTGGCTGACGCCGCGCCACCCATCGAGGTGCCGCGCGAACTGCGCCCCGGCGAGCTTGAGCGCTCGGGTATCTTCTTCGACGGCTTCGGCGATTTGCCGCCGTCACCCTTGGCGACAAGACGTCCTTCGTTTTCGGCTTCCTGCTCGATCTGCTCGGCCCAATCCGCGATCGAACCGGTCAGCGGCGTGCCAGAGAGCTCCGGCTGCGGCATCTCGGCGAAGCCGCCTTTGTGCAGCGGCTCGGAGGCGTCGAGGAAATCGGTCAGCGGGCTGCGCCGCTTCGGCGCGGCGCGGTCGTCATTCGCCGTCGGCGGCGTTTTCTGATCGGGAGATTTGGCCATGTCCCGAATATGGGATTTCCTGGCCAAAATGGAAAGAGCGCGGTGGGGAGAGGCGTGCCGGACAGCGCTGCTCCTGACAGCAGGCTGTCAGGAGCAGTGGGAAGGCGCCCGAAAGCCTCTTGTCGTTACACGCCCCTGGCGGCTGATGCGACCTGCGTCGCCGACCCGTTCAGGCGCGGCACCACGACGAGGCGTTTGATTTTGCCCTTCTTGAAAGCGGCGAGGAAGCGCGCATAGTCCTTGAAGGCGACGCAGCCGCTCGACTGGGCGTAGCGGCCCCGGAGCAGGTAGGTATGGGCCAGCAGGCCGTTGCGATTGTATTTGTTGCGGCCATCGACCGGTGTCAGGCGCAAGGCCTCCACTCCGTGGAAGCGCGACTCGCGCATCGACAGATTGTAGGTGTTGGGCGGCGTGGGTCCGCGATTCTTCTGGTCGGCATAACGCGGCTGGTCCGCCATGGCGCCGATGCCTGAATGCGCCTCCAGCCTCGAGCCGTCAGGCATGTAGACGGTCGCGCTGCTGATGTCGTACACGGCGACGCCATTGCCGGCTCCGCTCCTGGCGGCTGGCGAGTTGAAGAGGTTCCTGAACGCCTTGCCAAGGCCGCCCGAGGGCGTGTCGGGCTTGGCATAGGCCAGCACATCGCCGCCATCGGCCGGCCGGCCTTGCCGCGTCGGTTTTGCCGGCTGGGCCTGCTGGACCGTCTCGCGTGCCGGCTTCGGCTGCTGAACGGATTTCGGCTGCTGGACGGACTTAGGCTCCTGCTGGACCACTTTGGGCTGCGGCGCGTCGAATTGCGGACGCCGGGTCGGCAACGGCACGTCGTCGGTCAGAGCGTCCGGCAGGGAGGCGGCATCGCCGGGTTGATCCTGCTGGGTTTCGACGGGTGAGACCACGACATCGGCTGACGATTCCTCGATCGGCAGCGGTGAGGCGAACGCCTCGTCGTCGGCCGGCAGGGACTGCACCAGAGCAAGCGCCAACTGCGAATTGTCCGGCGTACCGGATTGGGCAAAGCCCATCGGCGGCGGTGCGGTCTGAACGACCACCGAGTCGGTATCCAGCCGGGCGAAACGTTCGGCCGCCGGAACTGGCATGTTATCGGACAGGCTGGCTGTGAGCTGGACGGAGGGCACCAACGACGCCTCGGCAATTCGCGGTGCGACTGTGGAGATCACCGGGCGGGTGTTGGCACTGGCGGCAGACTTTCCGGCGTCGGCAAAGGCAGCGGCCAGCTTCATCGGCGAAAGCGACGCTTCCATGCGTTCGAAGCGCTCCTGCGCCTTCGACTTCACGGCGGCGGGCATCGGCTTTGCCTGCGCTACAAGGCGTCCGGATTTTTCCGCCCCAGCGCTTACCCTGGCCAGCTTGAAACAGCTGGCGCCGCACTGCACCGAATGATCATGCAGGGCCTGAGTGCCGCCATTGGCGTTGGCCAGCACGAAGGGTGCTTTCAAAAAATGCTGTTTCAGCGGATCGGCAAGTGCGAGCGATCCCGGTGTCGACAGTGTCTGGGGCAGGCCAACCGAAGTTGCCGATAGAGAGGCGCCGACGGAACTGAGGCCAGCCATGGTGCCGATCAACCAAAGGCCGATGGCGGTGCTGACGCAAGGCAGCGCGACCCAGCGGGCCACCCGGCCAGCGTTGAAGGAAGGGGAACGTGGAGCATCGACGAACTCGCCGCCCTCACGCTGTCCCCGGTTTTTTTTGTGTGTACTCAACAACGCCATGCAACCAATCTCGCTCAATCGGTTTCCCCGTACGTGGCCTTGAGAGCCGCGACGACCATTCTGTGAGTGATCCCAGGTGGTCCCCGACGCGTTTGCCGCGTCTGTAGTTGGTTGCCGATTGCTTCAAAATATGGACAAAGTTGGTTAATCAATTCCTCTCAAAACCAACGACGAGATGTGGATTTTGGCCAAATCAGCCTTCGTCCACGGCCAGGAAAGTGGTGTTGTCGCCCTTCCGACCTGGTTTTGCTGCCTGTTTTTGGCGGCCGAGTCAAGCAAAACAGCCACTGCTAATTTTTACGCAGCGCCTCCGCGCGGTGTATGCAGCGAACCGACTGCCGGCAGACCTGCCTACAAAAGGCGCGCGTGTTTCCGGTAAAACTGTCGCCTGCCATGCTAGATTTCTCGCGGGAAGGCGGCCTCAAACGGCCCACCCTCAGTTGAACCAAAGCGCAAACGTCAAAAACCCGCCGCCGCCGAACTGGCGCTGGATCTGGTCGAAATCGTCGCTGGTCGCGAGCTCGCCGCTTTCGAGGTAGGGCGCGATGGCCGGGCCGGTGATCGACAGCACGAGATCGAAGTTTTTTGGCTCGTCGAAGAAGCGCTTCATGTTGATGCCAAGCCCAGTACTGGCGGTGACGCGGAAATGCGGCAGCAGCTTGCGGCCTTCCAGGAGATCCTCGGCCATGGTCAAGGCGGCGAGCCAGGCCTGGACCTGCTCCTCGCCGACTTCGAGGCCGGTGAGCGGGTTCTCGCCCTTCTGCTGCGGTCCAGGCAGCCATTCGCGGTCATTGTCGGTCTCGGCGCGGATCGCCTTCCAGTCCTCGCGCGACAGCCGGATCATTTCCAGCAGGTGGCGGCGCGCCGCTTGCCGGCGCTCCGGTTCGATCACCGGCCAGTTGACGAGATGCACCATCGAGATGAAATCGGCGATGCGCCATTCCGAGGAGAAGATGCTCGAGCCCATGTCGCCGGCCGGCGGCACCAGAATATCCTGCAGCGGCAATTTGGCGCGCGGGAACAGCATGTGAAACGAGCCGTCGAAGGTGCTCCTGAAATCATGCGCCAGCCAGAAATCGGCCTGCGCCATCAGGAACTCGGCATAGCCCTGCAGCCAGTAGCCGTCGGCGCGGTCGAAGCGGAAGGTGAGCGTGGGGGCGGCGGCGTCCGACGAGATACCGCCGCGCGAGAGTGAGGCGATGATCGCCGCCATGCTCTCGTCCGGCGCGATGTTGCCGTCCTCGTTGAGGTCGATGCCGGCATGGGTGAGATCGATGACCATGCCGATATCGGCATCGGGCGGCACCGAGGCAAACGTGGCTGCGGATTTCTCCAGCCGGTCACGGAAGCCGACCAGGATGGCGCGGAACTGCTCGTAAGTGAGCGGCTCGGGATTGGGATTGTCGGGCACCGGCAACCGCATCAGCGGCAGCATGAAGGATTGCGGGCTTTCGAAACCATGACGGTGCAGGCCGGTGGCCAGGATCTCCAGTGCGGTAAAGAACTCGCCCGCCCCGGCCGCATAGGCGGATGCCGGGTCTTTTGGCGCGGCAGCCTCCAGCGTCGAGAGAGCGGTGTCGCGCGCGGCCACGGTCTTCGCCTCAAACAATGTGGTTGCCGCTTCTGGCATTGCCGCCGACACGGAAGACAGCGGCAGGAGCAGAATGAAAGCGGATGTCAGCAGGCCTGCCAGTCGTGTCATCTTTTCCCCCCAATGTTTGTCGCGCAGTGCAAACATACACCATTTGCAGCGCCGCGCTTCAACCCGCCCGGCGGACGGTCTACACAGGGCAAACAATTGGGCATCGCGTGTCGAATTATCCGTTTTCCTACAAGCTGTCCTGGCTGCCGCGTTTCCTGAAGCCGTCATTGGCCGGCGACGCTCAAGACTTTGCGCCGATGGCCGGGACGCTGATGGATCCACCGCCGAAGCAAGCGGTGCGGCTTGCCTTTGTCGGCGACATCTCGGCGGTGGCCAACCGCAGCGCGCCGGATTGCGATCCGGCGATCAAGGCGCTGCTCGGCGCTGCCGATCTGGTGATCGGCAATTGCGAAAGCCCTGTTGTGGACAGGCCAAGCGCGGTGCTGGGCACAAGGCTCGGCACGCATCATGCGATGAGCGAGCCATTCCTGGCCGAGGCGCTGACGGCGGTTGGTGTTGCGCGCGAAAAACTCGTGCTGTCGCTGGCCAACAACCATGTGCTGGATCAGGGCATCGCCGGTTTCGACGGGACAATCGCGGCGTTGCTGCGGCTCGGCATCCGCACGATCGGCCTGGCCGACGGTCCGGTTGTGCCGATTCAGGTTGGATCGCTTGATATCGGCTTCGCCGCCTTCACGCTGTGGCGGAACGCCGATGAAAAACTGTTTGCCGGGCGCGTTTCGATGGACAGCGATCCGGCGAGCTGGCCACCCGCTGGCTTGGACCTTCTCTGCGCCGTGCCGCATTGGGACTGGGAGTTCCGACATTTTCCGCGCGACGGGACGCGAGCGCTGGCCAGGCGGCTGGCCGGGCAGGGCGTCAGGCTGATCGCCGGCCATCATGCCCATGTCGTGCAGCCGGTGGAAAAGATTGACGGGACGATCGTCGCCTATGGGCTCGGCGATTTCCTCGGTACCGCCTTTGCCCGGCAGCCATGGCCGGGCCGCATCGGCTCTATCCTCATTGTCGATGTCAGTGCCGATGCCGGTACGCGCGGCAGGATCGCGTCTTACCGGATGCATCCCTTCATGCGCCTGCGCGCTGGCGACCACGAGCGGCTGGTGTTGGTGGAGGCTTTGGAGGGCCGAATGCGTGACAGGGTCGCGGAGCGACTGAAAGCGGTCTTCCCTTCTCCACCAACCGATGAAGGCGTTCCCGCTTAACCATCTGGCGGCCCTTGCAAAACCAACTATCATGCTCCCGCAGAGGCAGGATTGCGGGGGTAGCGGTGGAATCAGCGGATTTCATGCCGAGTGAAACGGTCATCGCCGGCATCCGGAAAGACATCGAGGCCTATGAAGCGGCGAGGGCTTCGGCGGTCCGGCAGGTGCGCTGGCGGGTGCCGGTGTTCGTGGGGCTGGTGCTGGTGGCCGTGGTGCTGGTCGCCTGGCTGTTCAACAAGGTCGCCGACCCCAACGAGCAATGGGTCTCGACGCCGCATGTATTTCTCTATGTGATCGGCTTCGCGGCTTCGATCCTGCTCTATTTCCAGGCCAGGAAACCGGCGACGCGGCTGCAGCAATCGTTCCGCGAGACGCTGCTGCCGATCATATTCGGCTTCATCGCCGACATGCGCTACCAGCATGGCGTGACGCCGAATTCCTTCGACCGGTTGCCGCGCACGGCGGTTGGTCCGTTCAACCGGCAGGCGTTCGACGACATCGTGGCGGGCCGCTATGAGGGGTTTCCGTTCGAACTGTACGAGGCGCATCTGCGGGAAGGGTCGGGCAAGGGCTCCTCGACCGCCTTCCAGGGCGTCATCGTCGCTTTCGAGACCATCGCGCCGTTTCCCGGCATATTGGTGGCGACGCGGCGGACCAACGCGGTGATCAGCTTCTTTCGCGGCATATTTGCCAGCAAGCTGCAAGAGCTGTCCAGCGGCGATGCTTTGCTCGATGCCGCCTACGAGTTCCGCACCGACAATCTCGGGGCGGCACAGCCATTGGTGAGCGGCCGGCTGGCGCAGGCGCTGAAATGGCTTGGCGAAACCTGGCCGGACGACCCAGCCCGCGTCGCGCTCAACGGCAGCGATGGTTTCCTACTGTTGCCGCAGACGAAGAACTTCTTCGAGCTGCCGGATATTTCGGTGCCGCTCGACTACAGCAGGCATGTCGCGCCGATGATATCGGACATGGGCGCGATGCTGGCGACGGCGGCACTTGTGCGCAAGATCGGCGCGAAGGACGAAGCGGGTTGATCGGGCTGCGCTTTCAGCACTCGAAGCCGTATTTGTCACGCATGTAGTCCGCCTCTTCTTTCGACATTTTGTTGAACATGACGCACACGGTGAAGCTGCCGACCTGACGTCCGCCGCGTGTGTATCCCCAGTCGGAAATATCGTCCCTGGTGAATTCTATGTTCTGGCCGAGGACGACGTTGTGCACTTCCTCCGGCTGGTTTGCCAATATGCCGACAAATCCGGTTTCGGTGCGGCGGAACGGTATGACCCAGAAGTGTTCGGTGACGTTGCCGTCCCGTACCTTGACCTTCAATTTGAACCTCTCTGTGTCGGCGGGAGGCGCCTCGGACAGTGCCAGGAAGTCGTCCAGGCTGGCGAGCGCCTGCGCGGTCGCCGCTGCCATCTCTGGGTCGCCGGGAGTGAAGATAATTGTTTTGTCGTCGCCCGGATCCGTGGCTTGTGCGCCGGCTAATCCTGGAGCAAGCGCCAGCATCAGGGACATCGCTGTCCGGACTGCAAGCTTCATGGAAGGCCCCCTTCATGTCAACGGTCGACACCATCCCGCATTCGACGTCGGTTTGCAACCGTAGCGCGAGTTTGATCAGCGTTGGCGTGGCGGTTTTTGAACTGATCCGCGAAACAAAATGTGTATCGACGATCGGTCAGCGCTCTGTTTCGTGATGCCGCCCGAGATGGATTGCGGCGGCTGCGTGGTGATCGAAAGCCGCCCGTCACAATCGGCCAAGTGACTCTTTTCGCGGACAGAAGTGCGTTCATTGGGGGAGCCGAAGCGGCCTGAAATGATCTAGGTCGCAGATAATGTGTCGGAATTAAGCCTATGATATTGTTTGCGAAAATTCACCCAATGTGATTTGCGGAGGGTGCGCTTTCCGTCCAGTTTCAGGCCGTCCGGTGCTGTCGTTTCCCAAGGCGGCGGTCCGGAAAAGTGAAACAGCACGGAGTGCTTACCAATGAAGAAGACCCTCGCAACCACCGCTGCTCTGCTCGCCTTCCTCGGCACCGCTTATGCCGCGACCGTTCAGGGCACCATCCAGGCCGTCGATCCGACGACCAAGTCGATCACCCTCGACGACGGCAAGATCTACCAGCTGTCGCCCGAAGCGACGATCGGGAAACTGAAGGTCGGCGCCAAGGTGGCGGTGACCGTCGATGACAAGACCGGCATCGTGACGTCGATCAAGAAGGCCTCGTAAGGCGAGGGCATCGTGCGTCGGCAGACCTGCTGACGCAATTTCAGACCCTGTTCCATTCTGGCCGGTCCTCCGGGGACCGGCCATTTCGTGCCCTTCACCCTCGACGCCAGGCAAACCGCCGTCCCGGCGGCGCCGCTATGGTTTTTGCCAAAGAGCCGCGCTATCCCTTGGCCAGCGGGGGATAGTCATGGCCGACGAGCAAAAAGGGTTTCGCCTGTCGCGGCGATTGCTGCTGGGTGCGGCTGTCGTCGGCGGCGCGGTGCTGTGGGGCGGCAACACGGTGGCGCGGCTGGCACGCGGACCTTCGGGGCCGAAGAACGCAGGACGGATAGCCGATATAGACGGCTTCGCGCTGCCTCTGAAGCCGCTGGACAATGCGCCGGCCTTCGATGCGTCACTGCCCTGGTCGGCAAAGGGTGGTGACATCAACGATGCCAGCGGCCTGTCGATGACCCCGGTCTACGGCGTAGTCGAGGTCAGCGGGGACGAGCACATCGCCAAGGCCCTGGCCTTCGCCCGTGCCAATGGGCTGAAAATATCGCTGGCCGCCATCCGCCATTCCATGGGCGGGCATGCCTTCGACGACAACGCGCTGGTGCTCGACCTCAGAAAGTTCAACAGGGTCACCGTCGATGCGGCGGCCAAGACCATGACCTTGCAGCCGGGCGCGCGCTGGCATGACATCCAGAACCTTCTGCATCCGCACTTCGCGGTGAAGGCGATGCAGTCGACCGACATCTTCTCGGTCGGCGGTTCGCTGTCGGTCAATGCGCATGGCATGGACCACCAGGCGGGTTCGGTGGCGGGCTCGATCCGCTCGATGCGGGTGATGCTGGCCGACGGTTCGGTGACGACCTGCTCGCCGACCGAGAACACCGATCTGTTCCGCCACGTCGTCGGCGGTTACGGCCTGTTCGGCGTGGTGCTGGAGGCGACGCTCGATATCGTCGACAACGCCGTCTACCGCACCTCGCGCGAAATCATCAAATCGGACGATTTTCCGGAATTCTTCGCCAAGGTGCTGGAGCCGAACAAGGATATCGGCCTGTTCTACGGCCATCTGTCGACGGCGCCCGGCAATTTCCTCGAGGACATGATCGTCTACCGTTACGACAAGGTGGCCGAGCGGCCGCCGGCCGATCAGCCCAAGATCGGCGAGCCGGGATCGGTCGGGTTGAAGCGGGTGATCATCAACCTGGCGAAATGGGGCAGCCTGTTCCAGGAATTGAAGTGGTTCACCGAAAAGACGCTGGAGCCGAAATTCGAAAGCTGCACGGTGGCGCGCACGTCGGCCATGGCCGAGGGCGAGGCCTGTCTCGTCACCCGCAACAACCCGATGCACGATTCGGTGCCCTATCTGTTCAACGATCAGATGGAAGAGACCGACATCCTGCACGAATATTTTATTCCGCGTGCCGCCTATGTCGAATTCATCGCGGAAGCGCGCGAGATCCTGCGCAAGCAGACGCTGCCGGTGCTCAATGCTTCGGTGCGCATCGTCCACAAAGAAGATGTGGCGCTGACCTACGCGCCGGAGCCGGCCTATTCGCTGGTGCTCTACGTCAATCAGCCGACCGATGCCGACGGCAATGCCAGGATGCGGGCGCTGACGCGGGCGCTGATCGACGTGACGATCAAGCATGGCGGGCGCTTCTTCCTGCCTTACCAGCTGCATTATACGGCCAGGGAATTGCTGGCCTCCTATCCCGAACTGCCGGCCTTCCTGGCGGCGAAGCGGCAGTATGACCCAACGGAACTGTTTTCCTCGACCTTCTACCGTGCCATCAAGGCGCTGAGCGGGGTGTCGTAAGAAGCAGGAGAACAGCCATGCGGATGGTATCGGCGGCGGCACTCACCCTCATCGCGCTGTGCGCCGGACCGGCCGGAGGCGAGGATCTCAAGGCCTTCAAGCTGACCATCGACGGCGTGACGGTCGATATCGATCCCGGCGAGAGCGCCGATGTGACGCTGCCCGGCGGCAAGCAGAGCAAGGTGACGCTCGCGCGCAACGACTTCGCCACCTTTTCAGGCAGCGACTTCTCCTTCGTCCATCCCAGCGGCATTTCGGTGACCAAGACCGATCTCGGCGATGACATCACGCAGTATCTGATGGCGTCGGCGCTGGGCACGATCGTCGTCGTGCAGGAATATGGCGCCATGAATCCGGTGTCGCTCAACCAATTGATGCTGCAGGAGATGACCAGGCAATCGGTGCAGGCCGGCGCCAAGCTGACGCAGGGGCCGACCACGCGCAAACTCGCCGACGGCAAGGAATTGACCGGGATCCGGGCCGAGGTGAAGACACGCACCGACACCGCCGATTTCGAGATCGTCGGCTTCGGCCTGGCCGATCGGGGGCTGCTGTTCATCACCCGCATTGCCGGCGAGGATGCAGCGACCGAAAAGCCGCTTGTCGACAAGTTCTGGCAGAGCCTGAAAGTCAGGTTCAGGCCGGACTAGGATCGTGTCTCAGTTTGGATTTCGGCTGGGGTTTTGCGTAACGGCGGCTCAAGTTATTCTGAAGACCCTGGGTTGGAGATCCTGCAGCATGGCGAAGCTCATTTTCAGAATGAACCAGTCACTCGACGGCTATGTCGACCACCAGAAAATGCCGTCGGGCCCGACGATCTTTCGTCACTGGATAGAGCAAGTGCGCAATTTGAGCGGCAGTGTGTACGGTCGCGGCATGTACGAGGTCATGCGCTATTGGGACGAAGACCATGCTGAGTGGAGTGCGGAGGCGCATGAATTCGCGGCGGCGTGGCGGAGCCAACCGAAGTGGGTTGTGTCGCGCTCTCCGAAGTCGGCCGGCCCCAATGCCACACTTGTCGCGGATGACGTCGAGGCGGTGATACGCGGGCTTAAGGCTAAGCTCGTCGGGGAGATTTCAGTTTCTGGACCAGGCCTGGCACGAAGCCTGACCGACCTTGGTCTTGTAGATGCGTACCAACTCTACCTCCATCCGTTCGTGCTTGGTCATGGCAAGCCATTCTTCGCCGGCCCCCGGCCGCCGCTTCGCTTTGTGGCCAGCGATTTGATTGGCGACGACGTGATCAGGTTGACCTATGTGCCTGCCTGATCACGCGGTCGTCGAACCGAGACGCCAGCGGGCCTACAGCCCCTTCGGCATCAGGCCAGCCAGCCAGTTCACAGAGCGCTTCGCGGCGTCGGCGGTTGCCGAGGCGGCGCGGCCGAGATCGGTCTTGACCACGGCGTAGCCGCTCTTGGTGCGATAGAGCACACCGGTTCCGCCATCGACCACCTGTTCATAGGCAACGGGCCGGGCGGCGTCGGCTTCCATCGCGGTCGTCGGCGAACCGACCGAGACGCTCGGCCGGTGGCTGAGTTCCGGCGGCAGCGGGCTTTCGGTTCTGACGACCCGGCTGGCGGGCTTCAATTCCGGGCGCGATGCGGTCGCGGCCAGCTGCGAGGAGGACGACGAACCCTTCGTGCGGCAAATGCCGGAGACGAGCGGATAGTTGAAATTGCGCTCGTGCAGCATCTGGCTCTTCATCGCCGCTTCGCACTCGGCGACGGTCGACCATTTGGCCGGCGTCTCGCCGATATATTCGCAAAGCTTGGCGTCGCAGTCGCAGCCGACAATGGTCATGGCGACAAGGGCGGTCTTGATCACGGTCTTGTCCCTTCGAGATGCCCCCCGGCAGCCCTTCCATTTCTTCCCATTCCTTCGCGCGCGAACAAGGCGGGATTTGGCCGCGATTGTGGAATGGGCGTGACGGAGCCCAGGAAATGCGTAATCTTGGCCGGGCGTGACCGAAAGGCCTCAGTAATCGTAGACGTGTTCGAGCCTGGCGCCTGACTTGATCAGCGCCGGCAGCACGACATGCAGCTTGCGCACGGCGACGGTCATTCCCGTGCGGCGCGTTGCCGGATCTGCCGGCAGCGGATAGCTGAACAGGATGCGCATGCCTTCGGGGATGGCGATCGAATCGGTGGAAAGCACGGTGACCATGATCTCGTCATTGCCGCCGATCTCAACGAAGGACACGCCCTTGTCGATCAGCCGCGGGATCATTTCGGTGAAGACCTGATAGCGCCTGGTGACGAAGACGGTGCCATCAGCGCCCAGATCGCGTTCGAGCCAGGTGTCGGGCTCGTTGCGCGTGGCTTCGCCGACGGGCCCCTTGGCCCAGACATGGATGTCGAGCAAGGCGGGGTCCATCGTGGCAGCGAGGGCTTTTTTTATCAGGTCGGCATAGCCCTGCTTGATGGTGTCGGCGAGGCCGAACGCCAGCTTGCGTTCGCTGGTGCGGATCGAGCTGTCGCCCGGCGCCGGCTGCACGGCAAACAGGCCGGCACGCTTGTCGGCATACGGGAACTGATACCAGGGCACCTGGTCGAGAAACGCGGCATAGTCCGCCGCGACCTTGGCCTGATAAATGTCGGCGGCGGTGCGCTTGGCCGTTGTCGCCTCGGTGATGCGGCCGACCGTGTTCTCATAGGCCCACTGCAATATATGCTCGATCGAGTGGCTGGTGCCGATGATGACCAGCATCTGGTGGTTGGCATAGTTGAACTTGTAGGGAGCGCTGGCGCGGATGACCATGGCGTAGTCCTGCCAGAAGCGGCCGATATAGGACCAGTAGGGGAAGCCGCTCGGCTGGTCCTTGTCGACGAAGCCGGCATATTCGCGCGCGGCGTAGACGATCGCCCATTCCGGATAGGTGAGGAAGGTCGATTCCTCCGGCCGCTGGTAGCCGGGGATCTCGGCGCGGACCTTGTCGGCCAGCGCCTTGGGCGGGGCGCCGTCGGCAATGCCGGGCAGCGGCGTCTTGTCGAGCGACGACGTCGTCAGGAAGCCGTAGCTCAGCCCGGCGATCGGGATGAGGATGACGACGACGATCAGCCAGAGGATCGTCTTGATGAGGCGCTTCAGCCAGCGGAACAGGAACATGCCCGATCAGGCCGTGGCGAAGTGGTCGTGTACGCGCCTGGCCAGCCGGAAGCCGACATAGACGGCGAAGCCGCCAATGACGATGTGCGGCAGGTTGGCGAAGAAGCGGGCCGGGAATTCGATATCGTTGAGAGAGCGGAAGCCGTTGATGAAGATACCGGCATCGAGGCAGCCGGAACCGGTGACCAGCCCGAGCACGCCGTCGAAAAGGTAGACCGAGCCGAACAGCTTGAAATAGAACACTGCCTGGCGGTGCGAGATGAAGGCGGCGGCCAGCGCCCAGACGCCGGAGAAGGCGTGCAGCAGATCATCGTACCATTGCAGCGAGAACAGGCCGAACAGATTGCCGTCGGCATCGTTGAAGGCCGGTATGTAGCCGATGGCGACGACGCCGAAGAACAGGAAGGCATAGGCAACGGCAAGCTTCTGGACGAGCGTCATGAAGTATCCCCCTTCTACAAGCCCATTTGTAAACGCTACTCTGCCGGCCGCCTGACGCGGTTTTCTGCGCTTCCGATGCTCACGGACTCAAAGGTCCGCTACGCTTCGGTTCTCGAAAACCACGCCATCCGACTCGGCAGAGCGCGTTTTCAAACGGGCTCTGACCAGGCGATACTAACCGATTTTAGCGCGTGGAGAAGCGGCGCTCGCAAGATCGCCGCCAAAGGGCATCGGGGGGCCAAAAAGACAGTCGGCGCCGGGATTTCTCCCAGCGCCTCCCTGTCAGATCAGGACACGGTCGCGGCAGCAACTTCCGTAAAGTCGTCGCGCCTTGCCGGCCTTGATTTTGACGGTCCTGCCAGTCCGCCGCCCGAGAGCAGCGTCCGTTCGGGACCACGCCGGTCTCCACCCTTGCGAGCTTTGCCCTGCGCACCATCGAAGGTTTTTGCCGTCCTTCATGGCAGCATCGGTCCGCCGTCGGCGTTGGCACGCTTTCCGCGGCCCCGTAGGTCTCGGCTCCGTCCCTCGAAACAGGCAAGCCTGCTCTCGCTTCGGGCCGTACGGGCCTCAGGAAATCCGCCTTTCACTTCGCCTTTCGGCTTGATGATCGGTAGCCGCCTGAGATGGGTTTAACGTACGCCGAGTAAGGGTCCTGGGGAATGGCCGCTGCCCTGTGGATAGCGGGATTACCGGGGATCGTTAGCCACAAACCGGGGAATTCGAGCGCCGGCTGCTTTAGACAGCCCGCCCGCTTTTTTGCGTACGAGCCGACAGCGCCCCTTGCTCCGCCGGTGGTCGCGGGCTTCAATGCCGGCAAAGGATCGGACCTGCATGTCCGGCGCCGGGGAGGGCGGGTATTTTGAAAGTCGGAGTGGTTCTCAACCCGATTGCCGGTGGCGGCCGGCTGAAACGGCATTGGCCTGATGTTGCCGTGTCGCTGAAAAAGCATTTCGGCGAATTCGAGCTGCGCGAAACGCAGGCCGAAGGCGATGCCGAAAGGCTGGCAATCGATCTCGCAATGATTGGCTTCGATCTGGTGATTGCGGCCGGCGGTGACGGCACCGCCAGCGAAGTGGCCGACGGGCTTCTGCAGGCGGCCCAGGAGAGCGGCCGGATCACTGAACTTGGCCTGTTGCCGTGCGGCACCGGCATCGATTTCGCGCGCGGGCTCGGCCTGCCGAAAGAGGTGGATGCCGTGCTGAAGCGGTTGGCCGAAGCCAAGGGTCGCAAGGTCGATGCCGGGCGCATCGGCTACATCGACGATCACGGCGCGCTGGCCAGCCGGCACTTCATCAACATCGCCAGTCTGGGACTTTCCGGCGCCACCGACCGCGCCGTCAATGCCGACAAGCGCAAGGGCAGGATGTCGGCCAAGGCACTGTTCCTGTGGCGCACCGTGGTGGAGTTCATCCGCTACCGTTTTCAGGACGTCAGGATCACGGTCGACGACGGCGCACCCGTCGAAGCGCGCATGGCGCTGGTGGCGGTCGCCAATGGAAAGTTCTTTGGCGGCGGCATGATGATCGCGCCGGATGCCGACCTGACCGACGGGCAGTTCGACATCGTCATCCTGCGCGCCGCCGGCAAGCTGAAGCTGATCTGGGACATCCGGCTGCTCTATGGCGGCCGGCACCGCAACCATCCGGCGATCACCATCCTGCGCGGCAGGAAAGTGGTGGTCGAGCCGCTCGGCGATGCGTCAGAGAATGGCGCCCTGGTCGATATAGACGGCGAGTCGCCGGGACGCATACCCGCGACCTTCGAGATCCTGCCGGGTGCATTGACGCTCAGATACTGAATCAAGCCGTTGACAGATTGATTCAGATGAATCCGCCCATCAATCCAACATCCTGAAATCGCTTGATAACTGGCTGATGTCAGAGTTCCAGCTTGGCCGGAAAACCGGGCGCGCGCAGGTCGGTATCGACGGCATCCTCGAGCAATTTGACGATCTGGGTGGACCAGGCGCTGCCGCCATATTCCTGTTTGCCCATCTGGAAAATCTCACTCACAAGCGGCGCCAGTTGGAGCGGCAGTCTGAATTCCCTGCCCATCGCCAGCGCGAAGCCGAGGTCCTTCAGCGCCAGGTCCATGGTGAAGCCGATGTCGTAGGAGCCGTTGAGGATGAGCTGGCTTTCGGTCTCGTGGACGAAGCTGTTGCCGGAGGAGGCTGAGATGGCATGGTAGGACTGGGCGAGGTCGAGCCCGCCCTGTTTCGCCAGCATCAGCGCCTCGCCGGCGGCGACGAGATGGATGAAGGCGAGCATGTTGGTGATCACCTTGATCACCGCCGCCGAGCCGACCGGACCCATCAGGAACGACTTTGCGCACATCGCCTCGATGGCCGGCCGATGACGTTCGTAGAGCGCTGGATCGCCGCCGACCAGCGCGGTGATCTTGCCAGCCGCCGCCAGATGCACGCCACCGGTGACCGGGCATTCCAGCGTCTCGACGCCCCTGGCCGAGGCGAGGGCCGCAAGGCGAAGAATCTCGTCGCGGCCGTTGGTGGACATCTCGATCCAGGTACCGCCCTTGGGAAGGCCCTCCAGCAATCCGCCGGGTCCGGCCAGCACCGCTTCGCTGACCTTGGGCGAAGGCAGGCACGTGATGGCATTGCCGGCCCGGGCGGCGGCCTCGGCCGGGCTGCTCGCGGTAGTGGCGCCGAGCGCCACCAGGCGCTCGGCGGCGGCCGGATCGCGGTCGAAGACGGTGACGGCAAAGCCGTTGCGGATCAGGCTGGCGGCAAGGTTGCCGCCGAGATGGCCAAGCCCGATGAAGGCGTAGCTCTTGCTCACGGCATCAGCGGCGTCTGCATCATCTGCAGATGCAGGTCCTTGCCCGTATAGGGGTGCGCGTCGCAGACCGCTTCGTTCAACTCGACGCCGAGGCCGGGCTCCTTCGAGGGGATGACATTGCCGTCCTGCCACTCGATCTTCTTCTTCAAGAGCGTGGCGTGGAAACCGTCCCACTGCTTCAGCGATTCCAGGATGAGGAAATTGGGCAGCGTCACCGCCAGCTGGATGTTGGCCGCACCGACGATCGGCCCGCAATAGCAGTGAGGGGCGATCTGGATGTGGTAGGCCTCGGCCATCGCCGCGATCTTCTTGGTTTCGAGAATGCCGCCGGAGCGGCCGAGGTCCGGCTGCAGGATGGTCGCGGCGCGGTTCTCGATGACGCGGGCGAACTCGAACTTGGTGGTCAGCCGTTCGCCGGTGGCGATCGGGATCGAGGTCGCGCGGGCCACTTGCGCCATGACCTCAGGCATGTCAGGCGGCACCGGCTCCTCGAACCACAAGGGATCATAGGGTTCGATGGCGCGCGCCATGCGCAGCGCGCCGGACGCTGTGAACTGGCCGTGCGTGCCGAACAGGATGTCGGCGCGGGTGCCGACCGCCTCGCGGATCGCCTTGATCATGCGGGTGGACAGGTCGATATCGACAAGACGCGGCTGGTGGCCGTCGAAGGCGGTGTAGGGGCCGGCCGGGTCCAGTTTGACGGCGTTGAACCCCTGTTCGACATATTCGAGCGCGCAGGCGGCGGCGAGATCGGGGTCGTTGTAGACGTTCTTGCCGTGCGCATCCTCGGAGTGGACGCTGCCGGTGTGCGGATAAAGATAGGTGTAGGAACGCAGCGTTTCGTGCACCTGGCCGCCGAGCAGTTTGTAGACCGGCTTGTCGGCCTCCTTGCCGATGATGTCCCAGCAGGCCATTTCCAGCGCCGAGAAGCAGCCCATGCCTGACACGTCGGGCCGCTGGGTGAAGCCGGACGAATAGGCGCGGCGGAAGAAGTTCTCGATGTCGTGCGGATCGCGGCCGACGAGATAGCGCTCGGCCATGTCCTCGACCATCCGGGCGGTAACATGGGCGGAGAAGGTGGCGTTGTAGGCTTCGCCATAGCCGACGACGCCGCCATCGGTGGTCAACTTGACGAAGATGAAATACTTGCCGCCGATGCCGGGCGGCGGATTGTCGACAACCCAGGTCTTGACGTCGGTGATCTTCATTTTTGGTCCTCCAGAACCAGTTCGGCGCCCTTCCAACCGGTCATGATCGAGGCGGCGTTGGTGTTGCCGGTGATGTTGTCGGGGAAGATCGAGGCGTCGATGACGCGCAGGCCGTCGATGCCGTGCACCTTGAGACGCGGGTCGACGACGGCGCGCGCCGGATCGGGCCCCATGCGGCAGGTCGAGACCGGATGATAGACGGTGCCCGAGCGCTTCCTGAAATCCTGAATCAGGTCTGCATCGGAAGTGATTGACGGGCCTGGCAAAACCTCTTCCTCGATGATCTCGGCCATGGCAGGCATCGAGGCGATCTTGCGGACGAATTTCACCGCCGCCAGCATCTCCTCGACATCGGCATTGGTGGAGTAGGCATTGGCCGTTATCCTGGGGTACTCGCGCGGATTGGCCGAGCGGATCATGATCTCGCCACGGCTCGACGGGCGGCAGTTGGACAGGCCGATGGAAAAGCCCGGCCATGGGTCGGGCGTCAGGATGGGACGCTCGCCGCTCTTGGGAATGACGGTCGAGAATGCCTGGAAATAGAGCTGCATGTTGGGCCGCGTCGCCGCCGGGTCGGTGCGGAAGAAGCCACCGGCATTGTTCATCGACAGCGACAGCGGGCCCGAACGGGTCAGGATATATTGCATGCCGACCAGCAGCTTGCCCCACCAGGGACGCAGCGTCTGGTTGAGCGTCGGCAGCTTGCCCTTGAAGGTGTAGTTGATGCCGACATGATCCTGCAGATGCGCGCCGACATTCTCGTTGGCGTGGACCATCCGGATGCCCAGGCCTTTCAGCAGCGCGGAAGGCCCGACGCCGGACAGCTGCAGCAATTGCGGCGAGTTGACCGAGCCGCCCGACAGGATGACTTCGCGACCGGCACGCGCCGACTTCGTCTCGCCGTTCTGCTGGTATTCGACACCGACGGCGCGCTTGCCCTCGAACAGCACCCTGGTCGCCAGCGCCTTCATCTCGACGCGGACGTTGGCGCGCTTCATCGCCGGGCGCAGGAAAGCGCGCGCCGCCGACATGCGGCGGCCGTTGCGGGTCGAGATCTGGTAGACGCCGACGCCTTCCTGGGCAGCGCCGTTGAAATCCGGGTTGAGGGGCAGGCCGGCCTGCTGGCCGGCGGCGAGATAGCGTTTGGTCAGCGGGTGGACGGCGCCCGAACAGTCTGTGACATGCAGCGGGCCGCCGACGCCGCGCCATTGGTCCGCGCCGGCCTGGTTGTCCTCGAGCGCCTTGAAGGCGGGCAGCAGATCGTCATAGCCCCAGCCGGGATTGCCGGCGGCGGCCCAGGCATCGAAATCCTCGCGCGCGCCCCTGATCCAGACCATGGCGTTGATCGAGCTCGAACCGCCGAGCAGCTTGCCGCGCGGCCAGTGGTCGGCATTGCCGGCGAGCCCCGGGTCCGGCTCGGCCTTGTAGTTCCAGTTGACGTCGGGATCGAAGAAGGTCTTGCCGTAGCCGAGCGGCATCTGCACGTAGAAGCGGCGGTCGCTGCCGCCGGCCTCCAGCACCAGCACCGAGAAGCGCCCCGAGGCCGACAGTTTTTCAGCCAGGACCGAGCCGGCCGAGCCGGAGCCGACGATGATGAAATCATAGGTCTGCATGATGGAAATGGGAGGCTCCGAAAAATTGGCTGCAGCCTAGACGCGACGGCATTCCGAAGTCGCCGCGCCATCCGGCATCAGTTGTGAAAAAAGCGACCGTCGAACCGATCAGGTTTGCGGGGATTCCCGACAATCGCGCTTGATATCTATCGTCCCGACAGCCTATGCGATGGCACTATCTTGGCGCATAACTTTTCGGAATTATGCTCTGGCCCACTCTGCGGAAGGCAGGAAATCATATGCGGACCCTCCCTGACGCGTTCATTCCCGAACTGCCGGGCCACTACAGCGGCAAGGTCCGCGAAAACTACGATCTGGCGGATGGCCGGCGCATCATCATCGCCACCGACCGGCTCAGTGCCTTCGACATCATCCTGACCTCGATCCCCTACAAGGGAGAGATACTGACCCAGACGGCGCGCTACTGGTTCGAGGAAACCGCCGATATCTGTCCGAACCATGTTCTCGAATACCCCGACCCGAACGTCGTCGTCGGCACGAGGCTCGACATCCTGCCGGTCGAGATCGTCGTGCGCGGCTATCTGGCGGGAACCACCAGCACCTCGATCCTGACGCGCTACAAGCGCGGCGACCGCGACATGTACGGTATCCGCCTGCCGGACGGCCTGCGCGACAATGAAAGACTGGCCGAGCCGATCATCACGCCGACCAGCAAGGCCGCGCATGGCGGCCATGACGAGCCGCTGTCGAAAGCCGAGATCCTCGAACAGGGTCTTCTCACGCAGGCGCAGTGGGACACCGTGTCCGGCTACGCTTTGCGGCTGTTCGCCCGCGGCCAGCAGCGCGCCACCGAGCGCGGCCTGATCCTGGCGGACACGAAGTACGAATTCGGCACCGACAGGAACGGGACCATCATTCTTGCCGATGAAATCCACACCCCGGACAGCAGCCGGTACTGGATCGCATCGAGCTACGAACAGGCGCTCGCCGACGGCAGCCGGCCGGAGAGTTTTGACAAGGATTTCGTCCGGTCGTGGGTCTCGGCGCGCTGCAACCCCTACAGCGACCCGATACCTGAGATACCGGCCGAGATCGTCGAACAGGCCTCGCATGTCTATGCGCAGGCCTATGAGGCGATCACCGGCAAGGAGTTCTCGCCGGACCTTTCCGGGAACAGCGTGCTCGATCGTATTCGCACGAACCTCAGGCGCTATTTCTGATCGATCTTCGCCGGGTGATGCGAACTGCCGTCCCATGGCCATGCCCAGGGTCTACGAACTCGGGTTAACCGGTCCTCGGAACCTTCGCCGGTGTGTTGGCTGACGGAGCAAACGAAAACCCGCCTGTGCGGCGGGTCACTGGCGCAAATCAGCACCATAGGCAAAAATGTACCATAGCTGAGGGCACCCAGTCAAGAAAAAATTCCTATCGTGAAAAAGGTGCCCGGCAAAAAGGCTGCCGACACCGCGCGCCGGCTGTCGCAGGTCTTTGCCAGTCCGAGCCTGTGGCCATGCCGTGGCTCGTTGACCTTCTGGCGCCGTGACGATACGGATCGAGGGCAGCCAGTCTCGAAGGATTTCTCGCATGGTGCACCACGCTGAAGGACGGCCGCTTGGCGATCTGACGCTGCGCACCCTGGCCATGCCTTCGGACGCCAATGCGGCGGGCGACATCTTCGGCGGCTGGGTGATGGCGCAGATGGATCTGGCCTGCGGCATCCGCGCCGCCGAGCGCGCCAAGGGCCGCGTGGTGACGGCGGCGGTCAAGGAAATGTCCTTCGCCAAGCCGATGAAGATCGGCGACACGCTGTGCATCTACACGCATGTCGAGCGCGTCGGCCGCACCTCGATGACGCTCAAGGTCGAAGCCTGGGCGCAGCGCTACCTCTCCGACCTGATGGAGAAGGTCACCCATGCCGATTTCGTCATGGTGGCGCTGGACGGCGAGGGCAAGCCGAAAGCGGTTCCCGCCGAAGGCTGACGCAAGCCGTTTCTCCCAGGCTTGGTCATTTGTAACAGCGCCCGTGCGGGAGGCGCTTTTCGTGACATCCAACGGTTGCCTCCATGCCCGATCCTGCTGCAATCGGAGGAGAGACAATGCGTCAACATCTGCTGAACGGTTGGCTCGTGGCGGCCCTGGTCGCGACGACCTGTCTGCTCGGCGTGACCGCTTACGCGGAGGTGAAGGAAGACATCTCGCGCGTCGCCTGCACGCGTGGAGGACAGGCTCCTGGCGAGCGGGGCGCACGGTGTGATACCTGTGCCGCCGCGCGATGTGATGTGCGCGCATCAGGAGCCTGAGCGGCAGCCGTCAGGGGACCGCATGAGCGGCAATCCGCCAGCCAAACCGGCGCGTGCATTCGGTTCAACGATCCGCGCAGCCGAGATAGAATCTCCGATCAGGCAAGCCGGAAGTGCGTGCGGGGTTGAATCCCTTGCGGCGAAAGGGTTTCAGACGCGGGCGCCGTCGAATTTTTCGCGCGCCGCCTTGACGCGCATGGTGTTGGCGCGCGCCCATTCGCTCAGTGCGCTGACGGGGATCAGCAGCTCGTGGCCGAGCTCGGTCAGCTCATAATCGACGCGCGGCGGAATGGTAGGAAACACGGTGCGGGTGACGAAGCCGTCACGCTCCAGTCCGCGCAAGGTGGTGGTCAGCATCTTCTGCGAGATGCCGCCGACGGCTGCGCGCAATTCGTTGAAACGCAGCGGTCCGTCGCCCAGCTTGCCGACGACCAGAACGGTCCATTTGTCGCCGACGCGCTGCAGGATTTCCGAGATGGCGCGGCAGTCTTCAGAGCGGTGTGGGTGCCTCGGTAACAAAAAAGTGCCTTCTTGTGCATCGCGTTTGCAGTATCTCATATAGCGCAGGTATCCAAATGATACCAGTACTTCGTGCAAGGAGAGCCTTTATGTCCAAACCCAGAATTGCCATCGTCGTCGGATCGACGCGCGCCGCTCGTTTCGCCGATGTGCCAACCCAGTGGATCGCCAAGATCGCCAAGTCGCATGCCGACATCGATGTCGAGATCGTCGACCTTCGCGACTTCCCGCTGCCGTTCTTCGACGAGGTCGCATCCTCCGCATGGGCGCCGTCGCAGAACGAAGTGGCACAGCGCTGGCAGAAGAAGGTCGCCGAATTCGACGGCTTCATCTTCACCGCCGCCGAATACAATCATGGCCCGACCGCCGTGCTGAAGAATGCCATCGACTACGCCGCCAATGAATGGAACAAGAAGCCGGCCGGCTTCGTCGGCTATGGCAGCGTCGGTGGCGCTCGCGCCGTCGAACAGCTCCGCCTTCATGCCGTCGAATTGCAGATGGCGCCGGTCAAGTCGGCCGTCCATATCGCCTGGGGCGATTTCCTCGCCGTCCGCCAGGGCGAGAAGAAGCTGGAAGACCTCGAGCATCTGAACCAGGCCGCCACAGCTCTGGTCAACGACGTTGCCTGGTGGGCCAAGGTGCTCAAGGCAGCGCGTCAGGCCGACGCCGTCGCCGAGGAAGTCAAGGCGGCCTGACCGCCGGTTCGAATTATCCTCCCAAGGATCCGGGGCGGCGCTTGCGCCGCCCTTTTTCAATTATAACGGCTCAAACCGAAAGCTGGCGCCGGATCGGACGACGCGGCCGACACCGGGCGAATCCAGATGCGCGCCGGCAACGAAACAATGATCGTCGGCAGCAAGCGCCAGCAACCGCAACCGGCTTTCGCGCGCCTGGTCCTGATCGGCATCGAATTCCCACGTCACCTCAGGTCGATCGAACTGAAGCGATGGGACGTGAACGGTGTCGCCCCAAATCAGAATGCGTTCGCCACCGCTCGAAACACGAAAGCAGCTGTGTCCCGCTTCATGGCCATGGGCTTCGACAATGTCGACATCTGTCCCGATACGGGTCTCCGGCTTCGAAGGGTTCCGCCATGCCGTGAAATCGTTCGAGCCGCGCTTCGGCGCGAAAAAAGCCGAGTTCTTCCCCGGGAACGAGCAAGCGCGCCAGGCGCGGGAAAGCGTCGCGGCCGTCGGCAAGCACAAGACCGTGGATGTGGTCGAGATGGGTGTGGGTGAAACAGACGGCACGAACTCGTCCGGCATCGATGCCAGCTTCGTCCAGCGCCTCGGGAAGTCGGCCCATGGTGGGATGCCAGGCGTTCGAGGTACCGGTATCGATCAGGATGATTCCGTCTCCATCGTCAATCGCGAAGGCATTGACGGACAGTCTGAGTTGACCATCAACCAATGCGACTTGTTGCGGCAATTCATCGCCAAATGGCTTGTCGCCGGGTTGCCGAAGCCGTCCGATCGGCATGTCGACATAGCCATCGCGCAAGGAGGTGATGCGCAAGTCACCAAGATCGTAGGTCTGATAAAGGTCGCCCGAAGCCATGCGGTGCATTTTTTCCGATCCGTTCTGCAGACAACCGGCAACATGCGACGGGCCAGCTGCGTCGGCAACCCGCCCCGTCAATTCGATCTGTGCCATGTGTGCGTGCGTCGCCTGCCGTGGCCGGATGATGCAGTCGGCGAGGCGGTCCGTTTCGTTCAACTCGCCGGCATGGTGCTGATACCCTGATGTCACGATAGCCTCGGCCCAATCGGGGTTGGACTGCTACATCGACCGGGCTGCCATCTGGTCGCGCCCTTTGCCCTGGTATATCCGGCTGCGATCCGTCACATGAGTGAAGCCGTGAAGACATCCAGCCCGACCGGCGCCGTTTCCCCGATGATCCCGGTGCTCGTATGCGCGCTTGCGATCTTCCTGCTGTCCGGGATGGATGCGGCGATGAAGATCCTGGTCATCGCGGTCGGGGTCTACAACACCTTGCTGTGGCGCAGCATGGTCGCGGCCGTGGTCGCGGGCGCAGCCTGGTTGGCGGGACCACGCTTAAAGCCGACCATTCCGGTGCTGAGGCTGCATGCGCTGCGTGCCGCAATTGTCGGCGTCGTGCTGATATCCTTCTTCTGGGGCTTGGCCAGGCTGCCGCTCGCGGAGGCGATCGGGCTCAGCTTCGTGGCGCCCTTGTTTGCGCTGTTTCTCGCCGCGCTGCTGCTGGGCGAACGGATCCGACGCCAGGCTGTCTGGGCATCGTTGGCCGGCATCGCCGGCGTCGCCATCATCATGGCCGGCCAGTTCGGGCAGGCAGACTATTCGCAGGACGCCATGCTCGGCACGGCAGCGGTGCTCGTGTCGACGGTGTTCTACGGATACAATCTGATCCTCGCCCGGCAACAGGCGCAGTTGGCCAAGCCGATCGAGATCATGCTGTTCCAGAACCTTTGCGTTGCCATCCTGCTCGGCCTCGCGGCACCCTGGCTCGCCGTCGCCCTGCCGAGCGATCTTTGGCTTCCTTTGGCCGGGGTGACGGTGCTGTCGCTCGCCGGGCAATTCCTGATGAGCTGGTCCTACGCCCGCGCCGAAGCGCAATATCTGATCCCGACGGAATACTCGGCCTTCATCTGGGCGGTCGCGCTTGGCTGGTTCTTCTTCGGCGAGGAGGCGACCTGGACCACGCTGACGGGAGCGTGCCTGATCGTCGCCGGCTGCCTGATCGCCGCGCGGGCCAATCCCAGGCTTGCCGAGCCCATCGAAGTGGCGGTTTGAACGTCGACGTTCAACGCCCCGCAGGATCGCGAAATACCCCAGTCTCCACCTCGTGCATGAAGTGAGCGATGAGAGCCGCGCATTGGCGATGATGCGTTTCGAGAAGCATGTGCCCGCTCTCAAAGACATGGATTTCGACGGCGTCGAGATCGCGGCTGTAGGCCATGATCTCGTCCAGCGCGAAGAAGGCGTCGTGGCGCCCCCACAGCACCAGGCATGCTGGCTGTTGATCGCGGAGATAGGCCTGGATGGCCGGGAAGCGCGCGATGTGCGAGCCATAATCGGTGAAGAGTTCGAACTGAATGTCGGTGTTGCCGGGCCTCGCCAGGCGCTCCGTATCGAGATACCAACCCTCGGGCGGAAACAACACTTTCAGACGCTCGGGGAGACCGCCGATATATTGGTTTCGGGTCCCCTCGAAATTCATCCAGTCCGGCAGTTTGGCGCGGTTTTCTTCAGTCGGTTCGGCGAAGAACGCCTTCGGCGCGTCCCATTCCGGTCCCAGCCCCTCGTCATGAGCGTTGCTGTCCTGGGCGATCAGGCCGAGGATGCGATCCGGCCGCCGTGTGGCGAGATGATAGCCGACGGGCGTGCCGAAGTCAGTGATGTGGAGGAAGAATCGCTGGAGGCCGAGGGCCTCGATGAAGGCTTCGATCGTGCTGGCCAGGTTGTCGAACGTGTAGTCATAGGCATCGATGGAAGGGGCGGACGAAAAGCCGAAACCGGGCAGGTCCGGCGCCACCACATAGGCTGTCTCCGCCAGCGGTTCGATGACATTGCGATAGACGTGCGACGAAGTCGGATATCCGTGCAGCAGCAGGATTGCCGGTCTGCCGGGATCGCCGGCATGACGGTAGAAGATGTCGAGGCCGTCGACATTGATGGTTTCGTGGCGGGTCTTGTAACGATTGCTGCACATCCTCTCCCTCCCAGGGGTTCCGCGCCGATCTGGCGACGCGCTGGCTTTGACACCACGTATCCGTATGATAGTGGTTACATCATGTAACCGTATAATCCGGTTAATGAGGTTATGTTCCATGGGCGATGCATACACCGAATGGGTACCGGATCACTTCATAGGCGGGCATCCCGCTTTGGACCTGTCGAACGCCGTGTTCGACCGGCGGGCGCCGGCAGCAGACAATGAACTCTTCAAGTCCGTCCGGGATGTTGCGAACTGGTTCAGCGCCTCAGGGCTTGCCGACGATCGCCAGGCGCAGGCCGTTGCCGAGATAGCGGATGGGCGGTTCGTGGAAGGGGTCCGCGAAATGCGGGAGGCGTCATTTCAGGTTTTCGATCCAATCGCCGCGGGCAAACCGTCTGCGGTCGAACCGCTCGGCGTGTTGTTCTCGCGCACGGCAAGCTCGCTTGCCGCCGGGTCTATCGAGCTGGATGGCACCAGGCCGGAGCTTGCCCTTGGCCGGTGGCGCGATCCGGACGCCGTCACCGCGTTGCTGGCCATGCTGTCCATCCAAGCGTTCTTCACCCTGCCGCGCGACAGGCTGCATTCCTGCCCTCGCTGTGGCTGGCTTTTCCTCGATACGTCGCGAAGTGGCAAGCGGCGCTGGTGCAGCATGCGCACCTGCGGCAACCGCGAGAAGGCGTCGCGCCACCGAGATCATACCGACGTCTAGACTGGGTTAGCGCACCACGTCGCCTTTGCTGCGGGTGGGCCGGATGCCGGCGCGTCACTCCGGAAGACCGGCCTTGCGAAAGCCATCGACGAAATGCTCGAGCGTAGCGGCGTCGCGGAATGGCTCGGTCCTCGCCCAGTGATGGGTTGTGAAATGCGGGTTGCCGACGAGGAACAGTTCAGCCTCTGCGCGCGCCTCGTCGAGCCGGCCGAGTTGGGCCATGCTTGCCGCCAGGAAACGGCGTGAGCTTGTGCGATAGGTCTCGTCACGGCGCAACGTCTCGATAGCGGCTTGGTAGTCGCGCGCCGCATATTGCGCCTGGCCGAGCGTCAGATAGTACCAGCTCGCCGGAAACGGGTTCAGCCGGAACGCCTTGCCGATGTGCTCGAGGCCCTCTTCGACCCGTCCGGCCAGGACCGCGATGTCGGACAATGCCGCCCAGGTGTCGGCCTCGTTCGGGTCGAGCTCGATCGCTTTGGCGAATTCCGCATCCGCTTCAGTGAAGCTGCGCTCATAAGCAAGCAGATAAGCCAGGATCCAGCGACAACCGGCGTCGTTGGGATCGATCGCCACCGCCTTGCGCGCCAGCTCCAGGGCAACGCTGCGGGCAGCCTCGGTTGGTCCGCCCCAATGCACCTGTCCCATCCAGTGGTTCATGGCAAGCCAACGATAGGGCTCGGCATAATCAGGATCGAGCGACACCGCGCGCGTCAGCATCAGATGCGCTTCCTGCGCCATCTGCGGCGAGTCGTCGATCAGCTTTCGCGCCCGCACGCAGAGGTCGTAGGCCTCCAGATTTCGCGGCCGATTGCGCGGCGGCGGCGCGCGCAGCCGGCCAAGCAGCGCTTCCACGATCTTGGCTGTCACCTCGTCTTGAACGGCAAAGATATCCTCCAGGCCGCGATCGAAGCGTTCCGCCCACAGATGATCGCCACTCATCGCGTCGACCAGCTGTGCGTTGATGCGCACGCGCCCCGCGGCGCGTCTTGCACTGCCTTCCAACAGGTAGCGCACGCCAAGATCCCCGGCGATCTCGCGCACGTCCATCGCTTTTCCCTTGTAGGCAAAGGTCGAGTTGCGGGCGATGACGAACAGGCCGGAGATTCTGGACAGGTCGGTGATCAGGTCTTCCGTCAACCCATCCACGAAGGGATCCTGCTCGGGATCGTTGCTGAAATTGACGAAGGGCAGCACGGCTATCGACGGTTTGTCGGGCAGCGGCAAGGGTTTTCGCCTGGCCTCGCCCAGCTGTTCGACGGCCCCCGTGAAACGGTAGCCGACGCGCGGAACGGTGGATATCCATTCGCCGTTGTCGCCGACGGGGCCAAGCAGCTTGCGCAGCTGCGCGATCTGGACGGTGAGATTGCCTTCCTCGACGGCCGTGCCCGGCCACGCGGCGTCCATCAGTTCGGCTTTTCCGAGGATTTCGCCGGGCCGCCCGACGAGTGCCGCAAGCAGGCTCAGCCCGCGATAGCCGACGGCAACGGGGACATCGTTCCGAAGCAGCGTTCCCGCACGCGGATCAAGCACGAACGGACCAAAGGCAAAACGCGATCCCTGCATAGGCGCATCTATAGGGCCGCTCTAGCTCGTTTGGAAGTTTTGGGAACTATTTGGGAGGGCTTAATTACGGCGCCGTCCGTATCGCGCAGAATTCAACCTCATCGAGAGCCCCAGGCCCTCAAACCATATGGAGGTTGCCATGACCAATACCCACACTTGTGCAGCGCGGCCGGGAACGCCCGTGCGGGCGGCATCGCGCCGGCTCCTGAAGACCCTGCGAAGCATCATCGCGAGCTGGCACGATCGGACCTGGCGCGAGCGGATACGCTTTCGCTGGCAGCTCAGGCAAATGTCGAAGGACAATCCGCATCTGATCGACGATATCGGCCTGACGATACAGCAGGTCGAGGGAGAGATCGCCAAGTCCTTCTGGGAACGATAGAGCGAAATGCCGCAAATCGCGTCGACCGTCAGCGCACCGCCTCGCGATGGGCGCCGGCCAGGCGGGTGGCGATCAGCTTGTCGATGCGGCGGCCGTCGAGATCGACCACCTCGAAGCGCCAGCCCTGCGCGTCGACGCATTCGCCAGTCGCCGGCAGATGGTGCATATGCGACAGCACATAGCCGGCGACGGTTTCGTAATCGCGGTTTTCCGGCAGGTCGATGCCGAGAATGTCGGCCATCTCGTCGGCCTGCATGTAGCCGGCGAGCAGCCACGAGCCGTCCTCGCGCTTGACCGCGTTTTCCTCGTCGCCGGCGTCGGTGTCGGCGCGGAACACGCCGGTGATGGCTTCCAGAATGTCGGCCGGGGTGACGATGCCTTCGAAATGGCCGTATTCGTCATGCACCAGCGCCATCGGCACGTCGGATTCCTTTAGCTTCTGCAGCACATCGAGCGCGTCGGCCTGGTCGTAGACGATGGGGGCTGCGCGCACATGCCTGCGCGGATCGAGCACGCGGCCGGCAAGCAGTGCGGCCAGCACATCACGCGTCTGGACGACGCCGACCATGACGTCGACGCCGCCGTCGCCTGCCGGCAGGCGCGAATGCTGGGTTTCCATGAGCAGCTTGCGGATGGCCGCCTCGTCGGATTGCAGATTGATCCAGTCGACTTCGGTGCGCGGCGTCATCACCGCGCGCACGGCGCGGTCGCCAAGCCGCATGACGCCGGCGATCATGCGCCGCTCGTCGGATTCGATGGTGCCGTGATGCTCGGCCTCGGCGACCAGCATCTTGATCTCCTCGTCGGTGACCTTTTCCTCGCTTTCGCCGCGCTGACCGAGCAGCCACAATATGGTGCGGCCGGAGAAGTCGAGCAGGAAGACCAGCGGCGCCGACACCGTGGCGAGGATGGTCATCGCCGGAGCGACCCTGGCGGCGACCCGCTCGGGATCACGCAACGCGATCTGCTTGGGCACCAGCTCGCCGACGATCAGCGAGAAATAGGTGATGATAGCAACGACGATGCCGACGCCGAGCGGGTCGGCGACAGTCTCGCGGATGCCGGTCGAAGCCAGGAACTGCGCCAGCCGTTCGCCGAGCGTGGCGCCGGAAAAGGCGCCGGAGAGGACGCCGACCAAGGTGATGCCGATCTGCACCGAGGACAGGAACTTGCCGGGATTTGAGCCAAGATCAAGGGCGCGGCCGGCGCCATTGGTGCCGCGGTCGATCATCGCTTTCAGCCTGGCCGGGCGCGACGAGACGATGGCGAGCTCGGACATCGACAAAAGGCCGTTCACGCAGATGAGGACGACCACGATAGCGATTTCGACGTATAACATGAGCGGTCAATAGCATTGTGGCGCGGTCTTCGAAAATAGTCCGGCGTGATTTTTGAGAAATGACCGGTATTTCGCTCACGCGGCATCCCAGGGCGGCGCCGAAAAATGTTCGACGAGGGCGTCGACGACAACCCGCACCTTTGGCGTGAGCGCGCGCGTCACCGGCCAGACGGCATGCACGACGATGTTCTCGACCAGGCATTCCGACAGCACCATTTCGAGATCGCCGCTTTTGAGGCTGTCGGCGGCCAGCCATGTCGGCAGGAAGGCGATGCCGCAGCCGGCGAGCGCCGCATCCAGCATCGGTTCGCCATGGCCGAGAACGAGCCGCGCCTTGGGCACGAAGGTTGCGAGATGGCCGTCGGAATGTCTGATCACCCAGGGGCGGACGATGCCCTCGCGACCGTAGCCAATGACGCTGTGATCGGCGAGATCCTCGACCGATTGCGGCCGGCCATGCCTGTCGAGATAGTCGCGAGCCGCGCATATGGCCGAGCGCTGAGCGTAGAGGCGCCTGGCCGCTAGCGACAGGCTGTCGTCGAGTTCGCCCATGCGGATCGCCAGGTCGATGCCCTCCTCGATCAGGTCGACGCGGCGGTCATTGAAGGAGACTTCAACCGTCAGGTCCGGAAATTTCCTCGAAATCTCGAACAGCACGGGGGCGACGCAGCGTCGGCCGAAGGCCAGCGGCACGTCGACCCGAAGCCGGCCAGACGGGACCTGCCGACGCGAGGCGAGCAGCGACTGTGCGGCTTCGATCTCGGCCAGGGCCCGGACGCAGGCTTCATAGTAGCTGATGCCTTCGCTGGTCGGACTGAGACTGCGGGTGGTGCGGTTCAGCAAGCGAACGCCGAGCCTCTGCTCCAGCTGCGCGATCGATTTGCCGATCGCCGACTTCGTCACATGCAGCCGCTCGCCGGCGCTAGTGAAGCTGCCGGCCTCCACCGCCTGAACAAACGCAACGGTGCCTTGCAGGTCGGCCGTTTCCATGGCAATTTCCTATTGTCGACTTTTAGTCCGCAATCAGTGGCAAATTATACCGCACGGAAGCACTATTTTCTATAGTCGAAAGGCATAAATGTCCCGCCTGGCATCAATGCACGGAGCGCGAGACGACATGAGCACCCCAATCAACAGATCCTGGCAGATGAGCGGTTTTGGCCTGTCGAGGCTAAGCCAGGTGGAAGGCAAGGTGCCCGAGCCAGGGCCGCACGATTTGCTGGTGCGGACCAAGGCCGTATCGCTCAACTACAAGGACAAGATGATCGTGGACGGCGTGCTGATCCCCGACCTTGCCTTTCCCTTCGTGCCGACATCCGACGCGGTGGGCGAAGTGGTGGCCGTCGGCAGTGCGGTCAGCCGCTTTCAGGTCGGCCAGCGCGTGCTTGGCCAGGTGATCGCCGATTGGCCGGATGGCGACGCACCGCCGGTGCTGCATAAGCACACGCTGGGGTCGTCGCTGTCGGGTATGCTTTCCGATCATGTCATCTTCGGCGAGGACGCCGCGGTGCTGGCGCCGCTGTCGCTCGGCGACATCGAGGCCGCGACATTGCCGATCGCGGCGCTGACGGCCTGGTTCGCCATGGCCGAGGCGACCAAACCGGTGCCGGGTCAGACCATTCTGATCCAGGGCACCGGCGGCGTGTCGCTGTTTGCGCTGCAGTTCGCCACTGCGTTCGGCCTGCGCGCCATCGTCACCTCAAGCAGCGATGAAAAGCTTGAGCGGGCGAGAAAGCTTGGCGCCTGGCGAGGGATCAACTACCGCACGCAACCGGCCTGGGACGATGCCGCGCGTGAGCTGACGAACGGGCTGGGCGTGAACCACGTGCTGGAAATGGTCGGCGGCGACAATGCACGGCGATCTCTGAACGCGCTGGCCGCCGACGGCCGGCTGTCGATCATCGGCCTGCTGGGCGCGATGGAGCTCAGCTTTCCCATCCTGCCCTTCATGCGCAACCGCATCACCGTGCAGGGCCTGTCGATCGGCCATCGCCGTGCTTTCGAGCGTATGAATCAGGCGATCGAGGCGCTGGCGATCAAGCCGGTCATCGACAAGGTCTTTGGCTTCGATGAGGTGCCGCAGGCCTTGCAACATCTGGAGAAAGGGCCGTTCGGCAAGATCGTGATCACGACGACCTGACTTTTGCGATGTCATGGCAACTGCTTCAACACGCCGACAATTGCCTCGCCGTCCGTGAAATAGGGATCGCCGCCGCCATTGCGTCCCGCCTTGGTGGCGCCGACGCCCGATATGTCGCTGGTCGAGAGCAGCATGCCGGCAGTGGCCAGGTCGCGCATCAGGAAATCGCGCTCGGCGTCGATGTCGGGGCCGATATGGTGGGTGACGGCGCCGGTGTCGTGGCTGAAGCCGACGCCGCGATCGAAGCTGGCCGAGCCCAGCCACAGCGGCCGGCCATCGTCGCCGCTTGCATCGGTCTGCCAGAAGCGGACATGATGCCGTCGGTCGGCGCTGATGCCCTCCGGCTTTTCGAAGGCGAGATCCTGGGCACGGCCATCGAACAGCAGCTTGCTGACCGGCGCATCGGGATAGGGGTGGTCGAACAGCACGCTTTCACCGATCTCGATCGCGGTCTTCAGGGTGACGGCGTCGGCGGTGTCCCAGCCGGCGACGGCAAAGGCGTGGACCACCTCCTTCTGCGTGCCGACAAGGCCGACATTGATCGGGTCGCCCGGAATGCCTTGCGGCGTGTGCGTCAGCATCTCGAAGCGATGCGTGCGAAAACCTCGATCGCGGAACGTCCAGAATTCCGGTGCGGCGAAATAGGCGAGCGCCAGATACGCGGCCAACAAGGTCGCCGCCCAGATCATAATGCGTCGCCGAACGCTTCGTTGACTCATGAATGCCGCTCAAATGTTCCGGCATCACATTAGGCGTTGTCATGGCATTCAGGCAAAGGATACCCGGCACCGATCTAACGGCAGGCGCGATAACCGTTCTTGCGGTTCTTGATGTCGAAATGAAAATGGTTGCGGTGGTCGTAATTGTAGCCGGGGCCGAGCACGGTGGTGAAGTACTGGCAGCCGTCGGCGCGCACATTGTTGAGGAAGCCGCGGGTGCGGAAGGCGAACAGGCCGGGCTTGCGCACGTCGATGTCGTCGCCATTGTTGAGCTCGATGCTCATGACGTCGAGCGCATTGCCCTTGCCGTGTTCGGACAGGACGCCTTCGCCGGCAATCCGGCGGCAGGAATAGCTGGAGCCCTGGTGTATGGTCCTGACGCCGGAGAAATAACGCCAGCGGGCGGAGGGAACGAGTTCGTTCTTCGTCCAGCCGGCAAAGGTAGCTGCCATGTCGCAGGTCAGGGTTGCGGCGGGTTTCATCTGGATGTTGCCGATGGCCGAGACCTTGACCGGATAATCGATGCCGCACTGGCCTTCATGGATCGGCGCCAGGTCGGTGTAGGCGACATCGAGGCGCTTCAATTGCTGACGGCAGTCGGTTTCGCTGGCCGGCATCTGCTCGACGGGCGACATCGGCTCGTCCATGCGCGGATAAGCGGCCTGCGTCATGTACGGATTGGAAGGGACAAGCTTCTGCATCCCGGCATATTGCGGCACGGCAGCCGTCTGCGCGCCGACGTCGACGGCCGGCTGCAGCGACAGCACACTGCCGGTGTTGCAGGCGGAAAGCGCCGCCAGCGCCAGACCGGCGGTCAGCATTGCTGCATATTTTGACTGGCGCGCGGTGGCGAAAAACACGGCCCGAAATTTGCCGGCCATTGGCGGAATCCCGTTGATGGATATCCGGCATTTTAACGATCAAGGGTAAAGGAAAACTCAGCGTCCGCGTTCATGCCTGCGGCCGAATTGCGGCACGCGGCCTGGATCAGCCATGATCACTGGCAGAACGTTCCGCCATGACGGCGCGGTTCGAGATCGAGATGGAAATGCAGGGAATGATCGGCGTCGGCGCCTGGGCCGAGCACCGTCTTGAAGGGTCCGCAGGCGGCCTTGCGAACATTGTTGAGGAATTTGGCGTCTTTCTCCGGCGGCGCCGGGCCGACCTCGATCCTCTTGCCGTCCGACAGCGTGAAGCTGGCGATGTCGAGCGCGTTGCCGAACGCGTGTTCCGACAGTTTTCGTGTGCCGTTGCGTGGCCGGCAGACAAAAGCCGATGCCTGGCCGATCGATTTCAGGTCCGCACCGAATTCGGCTTTCGCCGCCGGCTGAATGACACCGGCGGCAAAATGCGCCGTTGCCTCGGCCATCTTGCAGTTGAGCTCGGTTCCGGGGGCAATCGCGATCGACTTTCCAAGGGTCTTCAGCACGATGGGGTAGGGAATCGAACAGCCGATTTCGGGCTGGCTTTCCGCCTTGTGCTCTTCGAATTCGACGCCGAGCGTCTTTAGCCGTTCGCGGCATGCGACTTCCTCGGCCGGCATTTTTTCATCTGGCACGTCGGCCGAGCGCGGATCGGGCAGCATCTTCTCCTCGTCCGCGTCCGCCGGCTTTTGCGGTGGCTGCGGGGCGACGGTTGGCGGCTGGGCCTCGGGTTCTGCAATGTCAGGCTTTCGTGTCGGCGTTGGCGCGACGTCCGGCGGCTCCGGCTCGTTTTCCCCGGTTGATGGCTCCGGAGCCAATGGCTCGGGACGTGCCTGCTTTTCCTGGTGGGATTTTTCTTCCTTGAAACGGTCGGGCGCTTCCGCGGCCTTCGGCCCTACGCGCTTTTGCTCCTCGATCTTTGCAGCTTCAGCCTTTGGTGCGTCCGCCGGGCGTGGTTCGGGCACCGGAATGCCGGGTTGGGTTATCGGAGTGCCGGGTTCGGGCACGGGAACATCGGCAGGCGAGGGCAGCGATGCCTGCGTTTTCTGCTGTGTCTGCTTTGGCGTGACCTGCCGGTGGCGCCGTGGTTTCAAACGCTTTCCGCCCCTTGGTTTCAGGGGCTGGTCGGCTCGTGGTGTCAGCGGCTGCTCGACCCGCGGCGTCGGGGGCTTATGATGCCGATGGCGATGTCTCGCCTCGACCGGCATCACCAGCAAGGCCGTGACGGCCACGGTCAACGCAATCCTGCATATTCGGGAAAAGACGATCGACCCCATCGCCCTCAACGGCGCCGACGCAAGGTGGTTGCCTTGGCCGCATCACGAACGGTAACCGCTCCGTTACGCACCGATCGCTTCCAGCCCTTCCTCCAGCCAGTCGGCGAGCAGCGGCATGCCAAGCAGGTATTTCGCGGTGCGCTTGTTGGCGCGTTCGCGCGCGGCGGCCAGCGCGTCCGCCCATTCGGTGGCGTCGTAGTCGCCGCGACCGACCCAGGCCAACGCGATCAGCTCGGCTGCTTCATCGACATTGAGGTCGTTGATCAGCTCGCGCAGCTCTTCTTCGGTCAGGTTCTCGGAGCTTTCCTCGGCAAGGCCGTCATGGTGATGGTTGACATGGGACTCGCCGTCGAGTTCGACCTCGTGCTCGGCGCCATCGGCATAGTCTTCATTGACGGCCGCACTCAGTGCCTTGGCCTTGAGGATGAACAGGCGCACCGTGTCGGGGCCGATCGAAAGCTCCCAGTCCTTTTCAAGCCGCCGCTGCAAGGGCCGTCTCCCTCAGGTCGTTTGCCGGATGATAGCGGATTTGCGGCATCCGTCACCTGATGTTCTCCCGCCCGCATTTTTCCGGGATGAAACGCAAGCCGACCGGCGTTAGTATTGCATTCTCACCCCTCCAGGAGGTTTCGATGCATAAAAGAATGCTGATCCAGGCTGCGACCGCGCTTCTCGCGCTGCAGTTCCTCGCTGTTCCCGTGTACGCCGCCGGCAGTGGCGGCAGCGGCGGTGACGAAACCGTCACCCAGTGCAAGAAGGGCCAGGTCTGGGACAAGAAGAAGAAAAAGTGCGTCGCGCCCCAGGAAGGCATGCTCGACGACGACAGCATCTATGATGCAGGCCACGCGCTGGCGATGGCCGGGCGCTATGACGAGGCGATTGCCGTGCTCAGCCTCGCCGCCAACAAGCAGGATCCGCGCATCCTCAACTATCTCGGCTATTCGCACCGCCATTCCGGCCGCGTCACCGTCGGCCTCGGCTATTACGAGGAAGCGCTGCGCATCGATCCGAACTACACGCTGGTGCGCGAATATCTCGGCGAAGCGCATCTGCAGATCGGCGATCTGGCCGGCGCCCAGCAGCAGTTGATGGAAATCGAGAAGCGGACCGGCAAGGGTTCGCGTGAATATGGCATGCTGGCCGAGCAGATCGACCATTTCATGAGAAGCTGAAAAGATCCCAGGGCTCTTCCAAGCGGCCGCGAGCGATCGCGGCCGTTTTTTGTTGCCCCCGGTCTCATTCATCGCCCCCGACTGATGAAAACGGGGATGATTTTAGCAAAACCGATTTTTGGGCGTGAAAAACCCGCTGACATTGCTATATTCAGGGAAATTGCGGTGAAACGGTTCCGTAAGCTCGAGGCTGCCGGACCCGTTTTCTTTTTGTACCCATCGACAAGGCTTTCCCCGATACGCGGGGGTGGCAGCAGGAAAGGCAGGCATCATGAACAAGGTCCCGATGACAGGCGAGGGGTTCGCGTCATTGAAGGAAGAACTGCGCTGGCGCCAGCAGGAAGAGCGGCCGCGCATCATCGAGGCGATCTCCGAAGCGCGCTCGCATGGCGACCTGTCCGAAAATGCCGAATATCATGCCGCCAAAGAGGCCCAGAGCCTCAACGAGGGCCGCGTCAACGAGCTTGAAGATTATATTGCGCGCGCCGAGGTGATCGACGTCAGCAAGCTCAGCGGCGACAAGATCAAGTTCGGCGCCACCGTGGTGCTGGTCGACGAGGACACCGAGGAAAAGAAGACCTACCGGATCGTCGGCGATCAGGAGGCGGACGTGAAGTCCGGCCGCATCTCGATCTCCTCGCCGATCGCGCGTGCGCTCATCGGCAAGGAAGTCGGCGATGCCATCGAGGTCAACGCGCCTGGCGGCGCCAGGGGGTATGAGATCGTCCAGGTGCAGTTCATCTAGGACCTTTGATAATTCTACTCTGGCGGCCGACTACAGCGCCGCGCGTCCTCTCGGACGCGCAAAGGACGCTGTAGGATTTTCAGTTAGCGCATGATCCCTTTCCGAAAATCAATTACGATTTTCGGGGTCATGCGCGGGCGGTTTTCTGCGCTTCCGGTGCTCACGTACTTTAAGTACGCGCCGCTCCGGTTCTCGAAGAACCACGCTATTCGACTCGCCAGAGCGAATTCTGAAAGGTCCTATGCCGGCGCTTGTAGTTTAAGTGCCAATAGCTTTTCTGCTTCCGCCACTACCTCCACCGGCACAACACGCCCCCCATGCGAGGCCAGCAGTGTCGATGCGTAGCGTCCGCGCGGGCCGGTCAGACCCGGCTCTGTTGCCAGGAAAATTGCGACCGTCGGCAGGCCGAAGGCACTGGCAAGATGGGTCAGCCCGGTGTCGGCGCCGATAACCAGCGTCGAGCCGCCGATAGTCGCGGCGATTTCGGACAGCGGCGATTTCGGTACCACGATCGTTGACGGCACGGCGCCTGCGATTGCCTCGGCCACGGTTTTCTCACGCTCGTTCGACCAGGTCGTGACCGGCGTCATCCCCCGCTCAATCAGGAGGCGGGCGGTTCCGATCCAGTCTTCGGCCGGCCATTTCTTGTCTTCGCGGCTGGTTCCGTGCAGCAGGAAGGCGGTTTTTCCAGAAGTGCCCGCCAGGGTGCCGGCGGGCGGCACGATGCCGGAGTCCAGCGTCGAAAGATCGGGTTGATAGGCGAGCGCCAGGCCAAACAACCGCCGCGTCCGTTCGATGGCGTGGAGATCGCGCGGGACGGCATACGTGGCATCGTAGAACAGCGTCGCCGAGGGTTCGCGCGCGCTCGAACGGTCGAAGCCGGCAATGGGTGAGCCCGCCTGTCTTGCCACCAGGGCCGATTTCAGCAGGCCTTGCGCGTCGATGACCAGATCGTAGCGGCAATTGCGCAAGGTGCGGCGCAGGGCGGCCGCCTCGCGCCAGGTGGCGCCGTCAAGCAGCGCCTTGCGCCAGCGCCGGATCGCCACCGTATGAATCTTGTCGATCGCCGGGTGAAGCGCGACGATTCCGGCGAATGCCTCTTCGACGCACCAGTCGAAGGTCAGGTCCGGGCGGTGGCGACGGGCATCCTCGACCGCCGGAAAGGTGTGGATGACATCGCCCATCGACGACGTCTTGACGATCAGCACCTTCATGCCGCGGCCGGAATTTCCAGCAGCCGGTCCGCCGCTGCCGCGACCTGGCCGACTTCCAGCGTCTTCAGGCAGTTGAGGTGGCCGAGCGGACAGACCTTCTGGTGGCAGGGCGAGCACGACAGGCCGAGCCAGACCAGCTCGCGGCGCTCCGCCAGCGGTGGCGTGTTTTCGGGCGAGGTCGAGCCGTAGATGGCGACGATCGGCGTGCCGACGGCGGCCGCGACATGCATCAGTCCGCTGTCGTTGGACACAGCCAGCCTGGCGGCGGATATCAGGTCGATGGCGTCCTCCAGCCGCGTCTGTCCGGCGAGGTCGACGACGCCGGGGGCCAGGGCTGCGATCTCCGCCGTCACGTCGCGGTCGTTCTTCGAGCCGAACAGCGCAACCTTCAAGCCTTTGCCCATGAAACCGCTGGCAAGCCCGGCATAGCTTTCGCTGGGCCAGCGCTTGGCAGGGCCGAATTCCGCGCCGGGCATCAGGGCCACGAATTTCTGCGGCGCCAGCCCGAAACGGCCGAGCAGGTCGACCTGGTTTTTCGTGTCCACGCTAAGCCGGGGCGCCCGGAAACTGCCGCCCTGGGCAAGGCCGAAATAGGCCTGCGCAGTGCGTCGTTTGATGCTGTCGGGCAATGGCACGATGTCGGTCAGCAGGCCATAGCGCATCTCGCGCAGATTGCCGACACGGCGCGGAATCCGGGCAAAGAACGGAATCAGCGCCGACTTCCAGCTGCCCGGCAGGATATAGGCCATGTCGTAGCGGCCGCGCAGCAGGCGGCCGAAGCGGCGGCGATGGGTGAATTCGAGCGCGCCGGGTTTGAGCGGAAAATCGATCTGCTGGCGGATTTCGGGCATGCGCTTGACCAGGGGTGCTGCCCAGGCCGGCGCCAGCACATCGATGGCGGCGTTGGGATGCAACTCCTTCAGCGCCGAAAACAGGCACTGCGCCATCACCATGTCGCCCACCCAGCGTGGGCCGATCACGAGGATCGTTGGGCTTTCAGCCATTCGACATAGTCTCTGACACCGGTTTCCACTGTCCGGAATTGGCCATTGTAACCGGCCGCGCGCAAACGGGACATATCAGCTTGCGTAAAGCTCTGGTAGCTGCCCTTGAGATGGTCGGGAAAGGGGATGAATTCAATCTCCCCTTTACCCAACGTGTCGATCACCGTTTCGGCGATGGCGCGGAAGGGCTGGGCACGGCCGGTGCCGCAATTGAAGATGCCGCTTGAGCCCCGTTTCCACAGCCACAGATTGACGTCGGCGACATCACCGACATGGATGAAGTCACGGCTTTGTTCGCCGGGCCCGAACCCGTCATAGGCGCCGAACAGTTTCGGGTTCTCGCCTCGCTCGACCTGGTTGAACAGATGGAAGGCGACGGAAGCCATGGCGCCCTTGTGCGCTTCGCGCGGGCCATAGACGTTGAAGTAGCGCAAGCCCACGACCTGTGAATGGTCGGCCTGCCCGGCGAACACGGTTCGCCTGACATAGTCGTCGAACAGCTTCTTGGAATAGGCGTATACGTTGAGCGGCCGTTCCAGCGCGGGATCCTCGAGGAACTCCGAGCCGCCGCCATAGACGGAAGCCGAGGAGGCATAAAGGAAAGGCACGCGCAAAGTCTGGCTTGCATGCAGCAACCGTTTCGAGAAGGCGTAATTCACCTCCATCATGAATTTGCCGTTCCACTCGGTGGTGGTCGAGCAGGCGCCCTGGTGGAACACGGCCTCGATGCGGCCGAGCGAGCCGGCCTCCATGCGGGGCAGGAAATCGTCCTTGTCGAGATAGTCGGCGATCTTGAGATCGGCAAGATTGACGATCTTGTGACCGTCGGTAAGGTCGTCGACGACGAGGATGTCGTCATGCCCTTCGGCATTCAGCGCGGCGACGATGTTGGAGCCGATCATGCCGGCGCCGCCCGTGACGATGATCATGAAGGACCTCTGGTTGCTTGCGATTCCGGTCCTTATAGGGGAGGCTAGCCGGGCTGTCGACAAAGCCAGGTGCATGCGCCTGTCCTGCCATTTTATGCGCTTGTCTGTTTTGTCCATTTTGTCTATTATGGACAAAACAGGGTATCCCATGAAAAACTATCCGTCGACCGATCTGAAACAGAATCTTGGAGATGTGCTTGCAGCTGCCAGCCAGCAGCCGGTCTCCATCACTCGCCACAACAAGCCGAGATACGTCCTGATGAGCATCGAGGCCTACGAAGCGCGCTTCGGCAACGACAGCCGCCGCGTCTACGCTGCGAAGGACGCCCCGACCGAACATGTCGAGATGCTCGAGGAGTACGCCGCGGAATTGGACCGTGATTAAACCCGCTGCTGCGGACGTCTGGCGATATCCATATCTTTGGCATCGCCAACACGGAGACGGCGAGACCGAAGGCCGGAAGTCACGGCCTGTGGCCTTTGTGGCTGTCCTTCCTGGGAAAGCCGGGGGTACCAACCTCTTCCTACTTGCAATCACTTCCACACAGCCGGGTCGTGATCGCGTTGCAGTCAGCATCCCGGAAATTGAACGCCACCGTGCGGGCCTCGATCCTATGCCCCTTTGGGTCATGGTCGACGAGTACAATCATAATATCCTGGAAGCGTCGGCCTATTTCGAGCCGGGTGCGCGAATTGGCGCGTTCAGCCCGTCATTTCACAAGAAAATTATGTTCGCTTTTACTGCGGTTGTCCGCACGGGTCAGTCCAAAGCAATCCCGCGCGCGGACTGAATCGACAGGGCAGAGCACGATCGTGAGGGACCCAAAATGCCATCGACCGAACTGCTCATCGCGTTTTTCGCCACCACGGCGATCTTCGCCTACATTCCAGGCCCGGCCATGCTCTATGCCGCCGCGCAGACGATGGCGCGCGGCCGCTGGTCCGGCCTGACGGCGGCGCTGGGCATTCATCTGGGCGGCTACGTGCATGTTTTCGCCGCGGCCGCCGGGCTGTCGGTGCTGTTTCATGCCGTGCCGACGCTCTACCTGGCGGTCAAGCTGGTCGGTGCGCTCTATCTGATCTGGCTTGGCATCTCGCTGTTTCGCAAGCGCGCGGACGGCGATGCGGCGCTGCCCGCGATCGAGCGCAAATCGGCGCGGCGCGCCTTTTTCGAGAGCATCACCGTCGAGGTGCTCAATCCGAAGACAGCGATCTTCTTCATGGCGTTCCTGCCGCAATTCATCGACGCCTCGGCGGCGTTTCCGGTCTGGCTGCAGTTCGTCGTGCTCGGCACGATAGTCAATCTGATGTTCTCCTCGGCCGATATCGTCTGCGTGTTCCTGGCGGGCGCCGTGATCGGCCGCCTGCGGCGTTCGAGCCGCGCCCAGCGGCTGATGCAGCGGGCGGGAGGGGCGGTGCTGGTCGGGCTGGGCATCCATGTTGCCCTGCAGAAGAGCTGACGCATCGGACACTCGCGGGTCATGTCCTGACGTTGCGCTGCGTGGATTTGCGGTATATCGGCAGGCATGAACGATCCGGCCCGTAAATTGACAATTTTCATCACGATTGAGATTTGCCTTACCCTCGCGTTGCCAGTGACATGATCAAGCACAATCCGCCTTCTCCAGAACCATTGCACCGCGCCATTGCGCGGTTCGGCCAAGCCACCGTGCTGGTGGTCGGCGACTTCATCCTCGATCGTTTCGTCAACGGCGTCATCGAGCGGATCTCGCCGGAAGCGCCGATCCCGGTGCTGCATGGGCGCGGCGAGACCTCGACCATGGGGGGCGCCGGCAATGTCGTGGCCAACATCGTTTCGCTCGGCGCTGCCGCTGTCCCCGTTTCCGTAATCGGCGCCGATCTGGCGGGCGACAGTCTGGTGCGGATGCTGCGGGAACTTGGCGCCGATACGGCGGGCCTCGCGCAGGAGCGTGGTCGCATGACATCATCCAAAAGCCGCTTCAGCGCGCTCAACCAGCAGGTGCTGCGTTTCGATGAAGAGGAGATCAAGCCGCTCGGCGCCGCGGAGCGAGCCGGCCTGATCCGGCATTTTCGCGCCGCGCTGGCGCACGCCGACATCGTCATCCTGTCCGATTACGGAAAAGGCATCCTGCTCGATGGCGTCGCCAGCGACTTGATCGCCATCTGCCGCGAGGCTGGAAAGCCGGTGCTGGTCGACCCGAAGGGCCGCGATTACGCGCGCTATGCCGGGGCGACCGCCATCACCCCCAACCGCAAGGAACTCGGCGAGGCCGTCGGCCATGCGGTGTTCGCCGATGACGAAATCGTGGCTGCCGCGCGCCAGCTGATTTCGGCACATGGTTTCGATTTCGTCGTTGCGACGCGCAGCGAAAAGGGCATGAGCGTGGTCGGCCCCGACGAGGCGCGCCACATCGCCACCCAGGCGCGCGAAGTGTTCGACGTTTCGGGCGCCGGCGATACGGTGATCGCGAGCTTCGCGCTGGCGCTGGCCGTAGGCGCCGATACGGTCATGGCCGCTTCGATCGCCAATGCCGCTGGTGGCGTCGTTGTGGGAAAACGCGGCACAGCGCGGCTGACGGTCGAGGAACTCACCGGTGCGCTGTTCCGTTCACATGGGCCGACCGCCCACAAGGACGCCATCCTCGACGCCACATCGGCCGCCCGCATGGTGGCGGCGTGGAAGGAAGAGGGCCTGAGCGTCGGCTTCACCAATGGTTGCTTCGACATCCTGCATGCCGGCCATGTCAGCTTGCTGCACGCGGCGCGAAGCCAGTGCGACCGGCTGGTGCTCGGCCTCAACAGCGATGCCTCGGTGCGGCGCCTGAAGGGCGCCGGCCGGCCGGTCAACAACCAGCACGACCGCGCCTGCGTGCTGGCAGCACTCGCCTCGGTCGACGCGGTCGTGGTGTTTGAGGAAGATACGCCGCTGGCGCTGATCGAAGCGCTGCTGCCCGACATACTGGTCAAGGGCGCTGATTACACGGTCGATACCGTGGTCGGCGCCGATGTGGTGCAGAAGGCCGGCGGACGCGTCGTGCTGGTCGATCTCGTCGCTGGAAAAAGCACCACCAACACCATTGGCAAATTGCGCGCCGGCGGCACCACAAACTGAGGGTTTCATGTCCGACTTGAACGATTACCTTGTCCGCTCGGCGGCTGCCATATCAGCCATGGTCGAACGGGACCTGACCGGTGAGATGGAGCGGGCGGCGAGCGCGGTGGTGACGGCGCTTTCGTTGGGGAAGGCCTTGCTCATCGCCGGCAATGGCGGCTCGGCCAGCGACGCCATCCACATTGCCGGCGAACTGGTCGGCCGCTTTCTCAAGGAGCGCAAGGCCTACAATGTCATCGCGCTGCCGGCCAATGCGGCGGTGCTGACCGCCTGGGGCAACGACTATGGCTTCGACACGGTGTTTTCGCGCCAGGTCGAGGCACATGGCGCGGCCGGCGGCGTGCTTCTGGCAATCTCGACCAGCGGCAATTCGCCGAGCATCCTCGCCGCCGCCGAACAGGCACGGAGGATGGACATGACGGTGATCGGCATGACCGGCGATACCGGCGGCAAGCTGAAGCCTCTGTCCGATATCCTGCTCAACGTGCCGTCGACCTCGACGCCGATCATCCAGCAGGGGCATCTGTGCCTTTATCATCATCTGTGCGAGGTGGTCGAAGCGCGCCTCAGCAATGGCTGATCCCACGACCTCTGGCCGCTATCCGCTGGCTGAGCCGGGCCTGTGGGTCGAGCAGGTCGGCTCAAAGGTGTTCGCCGCCGGCTCGCCGGCGCTGTTCCTCGATCGCGACGGCACCATCAATATCGATACGGGCTATCCGGATGATCCTGCCGAAATGGTGCTGCGCGCGAATATAGCCGCGGTGATAGCCGCCGCCAACGGGGCCGGCATTCCCGTCATCGTCGTCACCAACCAGTCCGGCATCGCGCGCGGCTATTTCGGCTGGAGCGATTTCGCCGCCGTCAATGGCCGCGTGCTCGAACTGCTACGCGCCGACAATGCGTTCGTCGACATGGTCCTTGCCTGCGCCTATCACGAGGCGGGCTCCGGCCCGCTCGCGGCCGCAGATCATCCGATGCGCAAGCCCAATCCGGGCATGCTGCTGGAGGCGGCCAGGCGCCTCGGGCTCGATCTGCGGCGTTCGCTGATCGTCGGCGACAAGGAGGCCGACATGGAGGCGGGACAACGCGCCGGCCTCTCGCAGGGCTGGCTGGTAGACGGGCAAGCGGCTGTCCGACGGGGCTTCACAATTCGGCCTTGGTGCGACCGCGCGGACTTCGACGGCCTGCTCGCCGCAATAGCTGGACTTGGGGCCGCCTCGGGCGCGCCCTAGCGGTCTATACCCGATCGTTGTCTCGCCAGGCTTCATAGAGCTTGGCCTCGGTGGCGAACGAATACACCATCACCAGCATCGAATAGACGAACCCGTGCCGGCCGCACAGGAAGTAGCGCTTGGCCAGGTAAAACTTCAGGAAGTTGCCAAGCGGCGACAGCACCAGTCTTATCAGGCCAGGCTTCTTGGCTCGTTCGACCAGCGTGGCGACCTTGAGGCTGGAGTAGGTGTTGGCTCTCGCCAGATCCTCGGCAATAGTCATTTCGCGGCGATGCAGCAGCACGCCATTTTCTATGGTGCCGGTTTCGCCCGGCACCTCGAACGACTCATGGACCCGCAGATTGAGGTCCATGGTCGCCTTGTCGCGCCGGAAAAGACGCAGCAGCCTGTTGTGAAGCACCCAGCGGTGCGCATAACCATAACCCTTCAGCTTGTCGCGGCGCCTGATGTACCATCCGTCGAAAGCATCGTTCCCAAGCTGCGTCACATTCGTGATCGACTGCCTGAGAACGTCATCGATGGCCTCGTCGGCTTCAATCGAAAGGCACCACGGTTGGGTGGCCTGATCGAGCGCGAATTGCCGCTGACGAGGAAAGCCCGGCCAATCATTGTGAAACAGCCTTATCGGGTAGCCCTTGGCGATGAACCCATTGACGACGTCCAGAGTGCTGTCCGTCGAGCCTGAATCGACGACGATGATCTCGGCGCAGAAGTCGACGCTTTCCAGGCATTCGCCGATCATGTCGGCCTCGTTCATACAGATGACCAGCGCCGAAACCGGGCTAGAAAATCGAGTCATCGTCCCACCCCACGGCACACTGTTCTCGGAATTGGGCTGCCCTGCGCCACCTGTATTATGCAATCCCGAAAGCGCTATGCGCTTTTCCCAGGAAAACCGTTACACACTTTTTCTGGAATTGCTCTAGGAAACCAGCAAGGCGGCTACGGCAGGACATCCGGCCTCACAGAAGTGCCTATCGAACGCTAAAGCGGCGCTGATATGGCGAGGCGTTCAAGCCGCATCGGCGAAAGCCGGTTGCGGTTCAACCGGCTCAAGGCTGTGTGAACGAGACCAACCCTTCGTCCTTGACCCGGCGGATGGTGAGCGCGGTTCGCACCGTGTCGACATTCGGGGTCGAGGTCAGTTCCTCGATGACGAAGGTCTGGAAGGCGCCAAGGTCGCTCGCCACGCAATGCAGGAGGAAATCGGATTCGCCCGACACCATCCAGGCGTCGCGTACGATCGGCCAGCCGCGGGTGCGCTCGGCAAAGATGCGCAGCTCGGCATCGGCTTGATGATGCAGGCCGACCAGGCAGAAGGCAACGACATCAAGGCCGAGCGCTGGTGCGTTGAGCAGAGCGCGGTAGCCACGGATGATGCCGGCTTCCTCCAGGCGCTTGACGCGGCGCAGGCATGGCGGTGCCGAAATGCCGACGCGGTTCGACAGTTCGACATTGGTCATGCGGCCGTCGCCCTGCAATTCGCGCAGGATCTTCCAGTCGATGGCGTCGAGGTCGGCCTTGAGCGGCATGAGGGCTCTCGATCATGAGGGGCAACACGCAAGAATCTTGCGTGATTTTGTAATTAAACGACTTCGCTGTCCATTCCATCCTTCGCCGGAATATTTCGCGGGATCCGCGGGCGACAGGGTGTGACAAAGCTTTCCGGGGACGAACTCCAACTTGCCTTGCTGGCGTCGTGGGCAACACTTACATTACGCGCGACAATGATCGAGTTTTCCATGCCGCAATTGCCGGCAGCCCTCCGCAGAGGCTTTAGATGACCACCAAGCACGCGCCCGTTCTCATCATCGGTTCCGGCCCGGCCGGCTATACGGCGGCGGTCTACGCCGCCCGCGCCATGCTGAAGCCGATGCTGGTCGCCGGCCTGCAGCAGGGCGGGCAGTTGATGATCACCACCGATGTCGAGAACTATCCCGGCTTCGCCGACCCGATCCAGGGTCCGTGGCTGATGGAGCAGATGCTGAAACAGGCCGAGCATGTCGGCACCGACATCATCAACGACATCATCACCGAGGTCGACCTCAACGTGCGACCGTTCCGTGCCAAGGGCGATTCCGGCACCACCTACACCGCCGACGCGCTGATCATCGCGACCGGCGCGCAAGCGAAATGGCTGGGCATCCCGACCGAGCAGGACTTTATGGGTTTTGGAGTCTCGGCCTGCGCCACCTGCGACGGCTTCTTCTACCGGGGCAAGGATGTCGCGGTGATCGGCGGCGGCAATTCGGCGGTGGAAGAGGCGCTCTATCTGGCCAATCTCGCCAAGAGCGTGACGGTGATCCACAGGCGCAGCGATTTTCGCGCCGAACGTATCCTGCGCGAGCGGCTTCTGAAGAAGGACAATGTCCGCGTCATCTGGGACACGATCGTCGACGAGATCACCGGTCGGCCCGGCAAGACGCCGCTGCCGCCCTCGGTCGAGGGGCTGAAGCTCAAGCATGCGGTGACCGGCGAGGTGTCGCACCTCAAGATCGACGGCGTGTTCGTGGCCATCGGCCATGCGCCGGCGGTTGAACTGTTCGCCGGCAAGCTCAAGCAGAAGCCGAACGGCTATCTGTGGACGGCGCCGGATTCGACCCGCACCGATGTGCCGGGCGTGTTCGCGGCCGGCGATGTGACCGACGATATCTACCGCCAGGCGGTGACGGCAGCGGGGCTTGGCTGCATGGCCGCACTCGAGGCGGAGAAGTATCTGGCCGGCATCGAAGTGCATCGCGAAGCGGCCGAGTAGAGAGTTCAGAGAGCGGCTTAGAAACGCCGTGTAAAAGCCTGATTTTTCATTCAGACGCCAAAACAGAACGAGGGGCATCATGGCGTTGGACTGGGACAAGCTACGCGTGTTTCACGCTGCGGCGGAGGCGGGGTCGTTTACCCATGCGGCCGAGACATTGCATCTGTCACAATCGGCGATCTCGCGGCAGGTCAGCGCGCTCGAGCATGATGTCGGCGTGCCGCTGTTCAACCGCCACGCCCGCGGGCTGGTGTTGACCGAGCAGGGTGAGATGCTGTTTCGCACGGCGCATGACGTGCTGATGAAGCTGGAGACCATCAAGTCCCGGCTGACCGAGACCAAGGATCGCCCGTCGGGCGTGCTGCGGGTAACGACGACGGTGGGGCTGGGCGCCGGCTGGCTAACCGAGCGGGTGCAGGAATTCATCGAACTCTATCCTGAAATCAGCCTGCAGTTGATCCTCGCCAACGAGGAGCTCGATCTCACCATGCGCCAGGCCGATTGCGCCATTCGGCTGCGCCAGCCGCAGCAGCCGGACCTGATCCAGCGCCGCCTGTTCACAGTGCATTTCCACCTCTACGCGGCCCCATCCTATGTCGCCAAGCATGGCAGGCCGTCTTCCGTCGCCGAGCTGAAGGCCCATCGCATCGTCACCTTCGGCGTGCCGGTGCCGTCGCATCTGTCGGAGCTGAACTGGCTGGAAACGGTCGGTGATTTCGAAGGCGGGCAAAGGGTGCCGACGCTGCAGATCAACGACATATTGTCGATCAAGCGGGCGGTGCAGGGCGGTGCCGGTATCGCCATGCTGCCCGACTATGTGATCAGCAAGGACTCCGACCTCGTGCAGCTGCTGCCGGAGACCGAGGTGCCGTCTTTCGACACCTATTTTGCCTATCCGGACGCGATGAAGAACCAGGCCAAGCTGCACGTGTTCCGGGACTTTATCATCGCCAAGGCGAGAAGCTGGTCATTCTAAGGACATGTCGATTGCCTGGCCCGACCTGAGCCTCAACATGCCCTGAGACGGCGCTGCCGGTTTCACCTACCCCCGCCAGGGCGACAGTCGAGGCAACCAGCCCGGTACGTTGCGGCGGTAGGCGTCGTATTCGGCGCCGTACCGATGAGCCAAAGTCGGCTCCTCGTAGAACCGCACGAAAGAGCCCATGGCGATCGCGCCGATGACCGCATAAGCGGCCAGCGTCCAGCTCGAGAACAGCAATGCCTGGCCGAGGACGATCGACAGCACGGCGACATACATCGGGTTGCGGACATGACGGTAGATGCCGCCGATCACCAGCCTCTCGGTTGGCGCGACCGGAGCGGGCGTGCCGAGGCCCTCAAGCGCGAATCGACCGAAGGCATGCAGCAGTGCTGCGATCGCGACGGCGATCAGAAGCCCGCCGACAGGGACAAAGCCCGGCAGACCAGACCACGGCAAGCCCCAGCGATCGGTCAACAGCCAGGGCACCAGCCCGGCAACCACGCAGGGCGCCGCGATGAAGAAGGCCGCACTGCCGGCGATCGCCGAAAACGTCCGCATTGGCTGCTTCCTCCCCGATTGCCTTAGAAATGCACGCCTGCTGCCTGCTTCCACATCATTGCCCGGTTTTGGCATTTTGAGCCGAAAGCCAGCCGAGATCGGCGATTCTGTAGTTGCAATTGCCCGATTCGGCGGCCCATTTCGACGATTCTGCTGGTCCTATTGGCTTCTGGAATGGGTTAGACCACAGCCTGCGTCTTTTTGCATGCGTGTGTTGCAAAATAGATGCTTGTTTCTTGGGCATGATGAGCACATATATAGATCATCTCCTGGGCGCGTTCTCCTCCCATTAGCGCCCTCGAGTGTTCCCCTCTGGAGGTTAGCCTTAACAGGCACTCCAATCAAACTCAGCCGGATCTTCATTGATCCGGCTTTTTTGTTGCCTGTGCTCTGCTGGGCCGGCAAAAAATTCCATCACAATTGCCACGTAACGGTGACATGTAACCTCTGGTAACATAGCCCGGACGCCCGCGACCTGCTATGTGGATCATAGGACGCGGTGTGGTTCGGACGGGAGATGGGGGCATCACTCGTACGGCCCGGGCTCAGGCGGCTACCGCGTCCGAACTGTTTTTTCCGCCGAACTCGGCGGCACCAAATGCGGCGGACCTGCCGTTTTACCTCCCAAGGAAACGGTCCGCGAACAAAACGGCGTCCGGTCCCCGCCGGACGTCGTTTTCTTTTGTCCCCTCGAATCAGGTCGAGAGGAACGCTACGCCATCAGGCAGCCTTGCCGTTGGTGTTCATCGCCTCGTCGGCCAGACGGCCGGTGAGTTCGGCCATGTGGTCGAAGACGGCACGGTAGCTGGCAACGCCCGCGGTCGCCGAGCGCAACTCGATGATCAGGTCGCCGATCTCGGCTTGCGGCATGGTTGCCTCGACGACATCCCATCCTGGCCAGCCAGGCCGCGCGTCGTAGCCGAGTATCTGGCCGCGCCGTTGCGGGATGAGAGCGATGATCTTCGAGGTGGCGTCGGAGGGTGTGACGATCTCGACCTTCATCACAGGCTCCAGGAGCACCGGCAAGCACGCGGCCATGCCTTCCTTCATTGCCAGCCTGGCCGCCATTTGGAAGGCCATGTCGGAGGAATCGACCGCATGGTAGGAGCCGTCCGACAGGTTGACTGCGACATCCACGACCGGAAAGCCCAGCGGCCCGGATTTCAGATAGTCGCGCACCCCGGTCTCGACCGACTGGATGTAGGTCTTGGGCACGACGCCGCCGGTGATGGTGTCGGTGAACTGGAAGCCGGAGCCGCGCGGCAGCGGCTTGATCTCGATCACCACGTCACCGAACTGGCCATGTCCGCCGGACTGTTTCTTGTGACGGCCGCGCTGTTGCGCCGATTTGCGGATCGTCTCGCGATAGGGCACCGCCGGCGGATGGCCTTCGACCGGTATCTGGTTCTTGCCTTCCAGCCGCTCGCGCACCACGCGCAGATGCATCTCGCCATGGCCCGACAGCACGGTTTCAGCCGAGTCCTGGTTGTGGCGCAGGCTGAGCGAGGGGTCCTCCTCGGCCAGCCGCTGGATGGCAGCCGACATCTTCACTTCGTCCTTGCGCTCCTTGGGGCGGAGCGCGAAGGCGAAGACCGGCTGCGGCGGCTCGAACTGGACGAGCGGCTTGATGCCGCCCTTGGCCGAACTCAACGTCTGGCCGGTCTTGACCTCGTCCAGCTTGCCCAGCGCGACCGTATCGCCGGCCTTGGCGATGGAGAGCTTGGACTGGTCCTTGCCGAGCATCCGGTAGATGCCGGAAACCTTGGCCGTGTCGCCGCCGGGCAGCCAGAGTTCGGAACCGTCGACGACCTGGCCGGAGAGGATGCGCGACACCGACAGCTTGCCGCCATGCGAGGTGTGGATGGTCTTCATCACCTGGACCAGGGTAGCCGCGCCGTCGGGTGCACCGAGCCGCTTGCGGGTCGCCTCGATGTCGGGCGCGTCGTGGCGGATCGCCTTCAGGAGACGCAGCACGCCGTTGCCTTTCTCGGCGGTGCCGATCAGCACCGGGGTCACCGCGCCGTCGCGCAGGTCGGCGGCGAGATCGTCGAAGATCGCGTCCTTTGGCGGTTCGATCTCCTCGAGCAGCTGTTCCATCAACTGGTCATCATGGTCGGCCAGCGTCTCCAGCATCGAGAAACGCGCTTCGAGCTCGCGCGCCTTCTCGTCGCCGGGAATCTGCGCCACCTCGCTTTCGGCATATTCGCGATAGATGTAGGCGCGCTCCAGCGCCAGGTCGATCGAACCAATGACGACGCCGTCCTTGCGCAGCGGAATCTGGCGCAGCAGCAATGGCACGGCACTGGCCGGCTGCAGCATCTTCAGCGTGTCGCGCACGCCGGTGATTGCCTTGTCGACCTTGTTGAGAAACAGGATGCGCGGCACGCCGAGATCGTCGAGCTTGCGCATGATCAGTTGCAGGGCAGGGATCTTCTTTTCATCGGCCTCGGCCACGACCACCGCGAGGTCGCAGGCGGCCAGCACCGGTTCGGCTTCGAAAGAGAATTCGATGGAGCCGGGACAGTCGACGAAGGTGATCTGCTCGCCCATGAATTCGGTGGTGGCGATCGTCGCCTCGACGCTCATGGCGTGGGCGCGCGCCTCGGGCGAATGATCTGAAACGGTGTTGCCTGATGAAACGGGATTTTGTCGGGGAATTGAGCCCGTACGGGCCAATATGGCTTCGAGAAGTGTCGTCTTACCGCTTGCGAAGGGACCGACTATGGCAATGCATTTCGGTCCCGTGCGTCGTCCTCCGGCGCGAGTACCCATGACTGACCTCCACTCAGGCGTTTCCCGCAGGACCGACTGGCATGCATGGTTCAGGCGTGGTCAATCGGTCCTGAGCGGCGGCCGGCCTGTTCGACCGTCGCGGGCGGGGTTCTTTTCAAGTCCACCTGCCCAAAGCCATCGTCCCACTTGTTTGCCGGCAGGGCAAGGAAAATAGAAATCCTTTGCTCGGCCGTGGACCCGTGCTGGCCATATAGGGGGCTGGCAGCCGGAAGCTGTTGCACGTCGGCCGATATCGGCGGAAACTGAAGCAGGCGACCCGTCGCCCGCTGTTTTGAAGGACCATCGACCCATGAAGATCATTGCCTGCGGCAGCGTGCCGACCGTCATCGCGCCGGAAAAATACTTCACCGGCCGGGTGCTGCAGACGCCGATCATCGAGAAAGAGGCGCCGGCGCGGCTGCGAGCCACGCTGGTCAGCTTCGAGCCGGGCGCGCGCACCCACTGGCATACGCATCCGCTTGGCCAGACGCTCTACGTGACGGTGGGCGCCGGGCTTGCCCAGACGTGGGGCGGCCCGGTCCAGCAGATCAGGGCGGGCGACGTCATCTCGTTCGCGCCTGGCGAAAAACACTGGCATGGCGCGGCGCCGAAATCGGCGATGACGCATATCGCCATGCAGGAGGCGCTCGACGGCGTCCATGCCGACTGGCTGGAAGCGGTGACATCGGAACAATATGACGGCTGAATGCTCAGTCCGCAGGAACCCGGCTTCTATTCAGCCGCGATATTATTAGAAGAGGGCGACTCGCGGCGAGTCCCGTACCATGGCGCAGGCCATACTCAATCGCCGGATCGACAGCGCCATGCCGCCCGTTCAACTGACCGTCGGTCAGTAATTTGCGAAACTCACGTCCGGACTAGCCATGTCAAAGCACCGTTTGCCCCTGGTCGCCGCTGTCTATCTTGGTTCGTTCGTGGCTCTGCTCGACGTCAGCATCGTCAATGTCGCGCTGCCGACCATCCAGCAGGCGTTGCAAACCGATTTCGGCGGCCTGCAATGGGTGGTCGACGCCTACACGCTGTGCCTGTCGGCCTTCATGCTGTCGTCCGGCCTGATCGGCGACCGCTATGGCCGCAAGCGCTCATGGCTGGCCGGCGTCGGCATCTTCGTGGCCGGCTCGCTGATCTGCGCCGTCGCGCCCAATTTGCCGGTGCTGCTGGCTGGCCGGGTCGTACAGGGCATCGCCGGCTCGCTGCTCATTCCAGGCGCGCTGTCGATCCTGACGCAAGCCTTTCCCGATGCGCGCCAGCGCGCCGGCGTCATTGGCGGCTGGGCGTCGTTCGCCGCCATCTCTCTGCTCGTTGGTCCCGTCCTCGGTGGCATCCTGGTCGAGACCGTCGGCTGGCAAAGCATCTTCCTGATCAACCTGCCGCTTGGTCTGATCACGATCGCGCTCGGTGCTGCTTCGATCAACGAGACGGCGCATCCCGAACATGCCCATCTCGATCTCGTCGGCCTGGCTCTCAGCATCCTGTGGCTGGGGGCGCTGACCTTTGGCCTGATCTCTAATGGTTGGGGCGAGCCAAGGACGGTCACGGCGCTCATCGCAGGTGTCGTCGGCCTGGCTGCTTTCCTCGGCTTCGAGGCGCGCACGGCACGGCCGATGCTGCCGCTTGGCCTGTTCCGTGACGTCCGCTTTGCCGTCGCCAATGTCGCTTCGTTCGCGCTCGGCTTCACCTCCTATTCCAGCGTCTTCTTCTTCTCGATGTTCCTGCAGCAGGTGCAGGGCTGGTCGCCGACGCAGACCGGCCTGCGCATGGCGCCGACCTTCATCGTCCAGATCGTGGTGTCGCCGTGGATCGGCAGGCTGAGCGCGCGCTATGGTCACTCCGCGCTGATGACCATCGGCTATGTTGCTATCGGCTTGTCCATGCTCGGCATGTGCTGGGCCGGTCCTTCGACGTCCTACGCGACGCTGTGCCTTCTGTTCGCCATCGGCGGCCTTGGCAATGCGCTTGCAATCCCGACCGGCAGCGCTGCCGCCATGTCCTATGCGCCGCGCGAACGCTCGGGCATGGTGTCGGCGGTCATCAATGCCACCCGCCAGAGCGGTCTTGCCATCGGCATCGCCTTGCTCGGCGCCTTGATGAGCATGCGGGCAACCAACCTTTTGACCGGGTATCTCGGCGATGCCGGTGTCGCCAAGGCGGAAGCGGTCGCCCGTGCTGCAATTTCGCGGCATGATTTCGCAACCGATGCGGCGATGGGCGAAAGCGGCGTGCATGAACTCTATGCTGCCGCCTATGCCGGCGGCTTCCATGCCGCGATGCTGACGGCGGCGATAGGCGCGTTCCTCACCGCCGCACTGCTGGTTGCCGTGCTGGCGCCGGCCGAGGCGCGCTCGGCCAAAGAGACCAAGCACGAGGCGTGAGGCTGACGGCCCATTGAAAACCCGGCAGTGAAGCCGGGTTCTGCGTTCAAAGTGCGCCGCTCAGGTCAGCGAAGCCGTAAAGCGCTGGATGCGCGTGCAGGCTTCCTCCAGAAGCGTCTCCGAGGTGGCGTAGGAGATGCGGAAGTTGGGGCCGAGGCCGAAGGCCGAGCCGAACACCACCGCGACGCCCTCGGCTTCGAGCAATTCCGAGCAGAAGGTTTCGTCGGTGTCGATCGGCTTGCCGGCCTTGGTCTTCTTGCCGATCAGCTGGGCGCAGGAGGGATAGACATAGAAGGCCCCTTCCGGCGACGGACAGGTGATACCGCGCGCCTGGTTGAGCATCGAGACGACGAGGTCGCGACGGCCTTGAAAGATCGCCTTGTTTTTGGCGATGAAATCCTGCGGGCCATTCAGCGCCTCGACGGATGCCCATTGCGCGATGGTGCAGGCGCCCGATGTCTGCTGGCCCTGGATCATGTCCATCGCCTTGATCAGTTGGACCGGGCCCGCCGCATAACCGATGCGCCAGCCGGTCATTGCATAGGCTTTCGACACGCCGTTCATGGTCAGCGTGCGCTCGTAGAGCTTAGGCTCGACCTCGGCGATGGTCTTGAAGACGAAATCGCCATAGGTCAGGTGCTCGTACATGTCGTCGGTCAGCGTCCAGACATGCGGATGCTTCAACAGCACGTCGGCCAGAGCGCGCAGTTCGGCCTCGGTATAGGCGGCACCCGACGGGTTCGACGGCGAGTTCATCAGCAGCCATTTGGTCTTCGGCGTGATCGCCTTTTCCAGCACGGAAGCGGTCAGTTTGAAGCCGTTGTCGATCGAGGTGTCGGCAAACACGGAGGTGCCGCCGCAGATCGCCACCATCTCGGGGTAGCTGACCCAGTAGGGGCGAGGAATGATGACCTCGTCGCCGGGGTTCAGCGTCGCCATGAAGGCATTGAACAGGATCTGCTTGCCGCCCGTACCGACGATGGTCTGCTCGGGCTTGTAGTCGAGATTGTTCTCGCGCTTAAACTTTTTTGCGATCGCCTCGCGCAGCGGCACGATGCCCGAAACCGGCGGATACTTGGTTTCGCCGCGGCGGATCGCCTCGATTGCCGCATTCTTGATGTTGTCGGGCGTGTCGAAATCCGGCTCGCCGGCGCCGAGGCCAATAATGTCACGGCCGGCATTTTTCAGCTCGCGCGCTTTCTGCGTGACCGCGATGGTGGCGGAAGGCTTCACGCGCGAAAGGGTGTCGGCAAGAAAGGCCATGAGCTTGACGTCTCCATGGAAGATCGGCGCGGCCAGGAGCGACCGCGGCGCTTCTCATGTCGCATGATTTCGCGCAACGCAAGCATTGTCGGCTGATCCAGGTCTCAAGGAGCTGTGATCGGACCCGGGGTCGGCAACAATAAATTCATTAACGAGCGGTAGAGGCTTGAGTGGCAGGATCGCAGACCAATTGCGGAGCGAGGAACCGTGTCGCGCAGCGTCGGGCTTGCCCACATCATCCGTCAGGACGACGGCACCTCCACCGGTGTCTGGGGCATCTACACGTTGCAAAGCGCTTTCCAGCCGATCTTCGCCTTCAAGGAAGGCAAGCTGTCGGTGGTCGCGTTCGAAGGGCTGATCCGACCGTTCCGCGACGGCGAGCCACAATCGCCGATGAATTTCTTCTCGACCTGTCCGGCCGCCGACCGGCTGCATATCGAGGCGCTGACCAGGACGCTGCATCTTCTCAACGCCGGTGCCTGCCTGCCGCGGGAAGCGTCGATCTTTGTTAATTTCGACCCGTCGGTGTTCACCGAACGCACTGTTGCCGACGCTGCCTTGCGCGAAATGCGGCTCGTGCTGCACGAGGCCGGCATCGACCCGCGCCGCGTCGTCTGCGAGGTGACCGAGCAGCGATCGGCGTCGCAGGAAGCCTTGCACGGTTTCGTCGCGGCACTGAGAGCCAACGGTTTCCGCATCGCCGTCGACGATTATGGCGCCGACGATTCCGACATCAACCGGGTCAAGGAGTTGAGGCCGGATATCGTCAAGTTCGATGCCTACTGGATCACGCAACTGATGGAGTCCGGCGCCGGCTTCGCGTTGCTGACCACCATGGTGAAGAACTTCGAGGAGCAAGGCATCCATACGGTGTTCGAAGGCATCGAGGAGGGCTGGCAACTGGAGCTCGCCGAGAAATCGGGTGCGTCGATGGTGCAGGGTTTCGTGCTGGCGCGACCCGAATTGGCGCCGACCAGCTTTGGCGTCTTCGACAAGGCCGGGCAGGCGCCTGTCGCTGCCGCCGTCGACACGTCGGCTGCTGCCGTGGCAACGCCTTCGGCGCGGCCGGTCAAGGCCTTTGGGCGCCGCGTGGCGACATGAGAGGTGATCGGCGGCGCAATGTCGGCGATGCGATCCGGGTCGACGAAGTCGGCATCGAATACGGCATGTATGGCGAGTTCCGGCTGCGCAGCGCCTATCAGCCGATTTTCGCGCCGCGCGGCCGGTTCCTTCACGCGGTCGCGGCCGAAGCCCTGATCGAGCCGCACCGTGCGGGCCGCCCCGGCGCGCCAAAGATGTTCTTCGAAAGCGTTGCCGTCTCGGACCGGCTGTTTGTGGAAACCACGTGCCGGGCGCTGCATCTCAGGAATTTTCGCAATATCGGCGTCGACGGGCTCGACCTGTTCTTCAACTACAATCCGTTGATCAACGACCATGCCGGGCGGGCACTGGCCGAGATTCGCCTGATGACCAGGCATCTCGGCGAGTTCGGCCTGGCGCCGGCCATGCTGGTCTGCGAAATCACCGAACAGGCGGCGGACGACGCGCTTCTCGCGCGGCTGGTGCGCGAAATGCGGCGCGACGGCATCCGCATCGCCATCGATGATTTCGGCACCGGGCACTCGACCGAGGAGCGGGTGAGCCTGCTCAAGCCCGACATCGTCAAGATCGATGGCACCTGGTTCGCGGAGTTCTGTCGCCACGCTGCCGCTGAACGGTTCTTCCGCCCGCTGGTTTCCAGCTTGCATGACCGCGGCGCCAAGGTGCTGGTCGAAGGCATCGAGCAGCCCACCCATCTGCGCGTCGCGCTCGAAGGCGGCGTCGACCTGCTGCAGGGTTTTCTCCTCGCCCGCCCAGCCTTGGCGGGGACCGTTTTCGAGGAAGAGCCACTGAACATCGACACGCTGCTGGGTACCGGCGGCAATGTCGTCCCGCTGTTCGGCTAGGGGCGCCACTATTCACACATCAGCGGCGCTGATCGTCGCGACAAAACAAATCATTGGTTGAGTCCGCCGCCGCTGCGATAATCGCGCGGAGACAGTGCTCGGGGGAACAGCCATGATACTTTACGGCATGATAGACAGCGGCAATTGCTACAAGCCGCGCCTGCTGATGGCGAAGCTTGGCCTGGCCTTCACCAACGTCGAGGTGAGTTCGCACACAGGCGACACACGCAAAGCCGACTTTGTCGCCAAGAACCCGAACGCCATGGTGCCGCTGCTCGAGTTCGACGATGGCCGGCGGCTGGCCGAATCCAACGCCATCCTGCTCTATCTCGCGGAAGGCACACGCTTCCTGCCGGCGGACAGGTATGAGCGTGGGCTCGCGTATCAATGGCTGTTCTTCGAACAATACAGCCACGAGCCCTACATCGCCGTGCGCAAGGCGCTGCTGACCTTTCCCGAACGTGCTGGGGATGCGACCCCGGAGCGGCTGGCGGTGACGCTGGAGCGCGGCAACAAGGCGCTCGGCGTGATGAACAGGCATCTGGAAAACAATGCCTTCTTCGCCGGCAGCGCGCTCAGCGTCGCCGACATCGCGCTCTATGCCTATACGCATACGGCGGAGCAGGGCGGTTTCCAGCTCGACGCCTATCCGGCGGTGTCGGCATGGCTTGGCCGCGTGGAAGCGGATCCGGGGCATGTGCCGATCGAGTGGGTGGGGTAGCCTTCTCCTCCTGAAGGAGGGGCTATTTCAACAAATGGTCGTAGTCGGCGTGGGTGCCGACCCAGAACCAGATCACATCTTCATTGTTGCGTATGGCAACAGCCCGATAGTTTTCGTCAACTCGCGCCGACCAATAGCGACCGACCTGTTTGAAATGCAGTGAGGGATGAAAAGGATCGAACGCAGTCGGGCAAAACGCCTGTCCGCCTTTGCTCTGATTGACGATGGCAGTTTTTCATAAACCTCCCAGAACGATGGAGAGGCGACGTGGTTCACAGAGGCCGCGTCCGACCAGCGCGATGGTCAGCCAGCGCCTGTTCGGCAAGCCTGTCCAAACGGCCCGCCTTCGCGTCGGCTTCCATCTGCCGGTCCCACATATCCGCCTGGAGCGCCTCGAACCAGGCGGCAAACGCCTTCAGTTCCTCGGGGCTCAGTTCGGCGACGGATTTTTCGATCTGCTCAAGTTTGGTCATGGCCGAATGGTACCACTACTGGGCTAAAAGTACCACAAGTTGGAACCATAGTGCGGGCTGCGCCACCTAACCCAGATAGCAAAAAAGGCGGGATAAATCCCGCCTTCCCATGCTTGGTAGCCTGATCGGGAGCGTCCGGTCCGGGCTGGCAGCTATCTGCTGATCCAGCTTGTCGGGTCTTTCCGCTCCAGCGCGCTTCTCGCGCGACTGTCAGTACATCCGTGACTTGCCGCGCGCCCCGAACTCTCGCCCGGCGCGCGCTATCGCAAAATCAGGCTGCCTTGCTCAGAGATCCAGCGGACGACTTGCCAGTGCGGCGGTCCTGCTCGATCTCGAAGTTGATCTTCTGGCCTTCGACCAGGGTCGACAGTCCAGCACGCTCGACAGCGGAGATGTGGACGAATACGTCCGCGCCGCCCGCGTCAGGCTGAATGAAGCCGAAGCCCTTGGTGGCGTTGAACCACTTGACCGTTCCAGTTGCCATTTAGATAGTCCTTCACATTTGCTTTAGATTGACCGGACCGAGGTCCAGCCGGTGTGCATCGAGATTTTGGAGATAGACGTCAGCAAACGCGATTATCGCGAGGCCCGGATCGATCGGCCGAAATATCAATGGAAGGCATATAGGCTGCTTTCGCACAAAAAACAAGACTGTGTGAGAAAGCCGTGATCAGGGCGCTGCCCAATGGCCGCCCCAATCGCGTGAGAGCGTCACGACGGATCGCGACGTCCCTGGGCGGCGGATCAGGGAGAGGACCATGAAAACCATTCTGCTTGCCGCCTGCCTGACGCTTGTCGCCGCTCAGGCTCAGGCGATCTCGCGCTACGACCCGACGCGTATGAGCTGCGGCAAGGTTCAGGCGACGATCGCCCGGCAGGGGGCGGTCATCCTGCGCTACCAGTCGAAGCGAGTGCCGGGACTGCCGCTCTACGACCGCTATGTGCAGAGCCAGCGATTCTGCAGCATGGGCGAGGTGAGGACACGAGCCTACGTGCCGAGCGCCGACACAAAGTCCTGCCCGGTCTACAACTGCAAGCGGCCGGACAACGACCGGCATTTCCGCCGGCGGTTCTTCCATAACAACTAGCGCTTGTCGACCGGCAGCCATTGCTCTCAATCCCGGATATGTTCCGTGAGCATGGACACGAATTGCGTCACCTTTTGCGGGCGAAAGCGCGCCGCCGGATAGACCACGTGAATGCCGCCGGAGGGCAGCGCCCAGTCGGGGAGCACGTGGACGAGGCGGCCTTGCGATAGATAGTCGACGACCAGATAGTCCGGCAGAACTGCCAGTCCGCCGCCGGCGAGCGTCGCTTCCAGTACGGCGGGCGTCGAGTTGATGGAGAACGCCTCGCGCAGGGTGATGGTGCGCGGCTCGGAATCGCCTCGGGTGAAGTTCCAGGTGAACGGCTTGCGAAGCACGGCATTGGCAACGAGCGGCAAGGAAGAAAGATCTTCCGGCTTGTTCACCCTGATCCCGGCCGCGAAATCCCGCGACGCGACCAGGATTTGCCGGAAGGTGCCGATGCGTCGCGCCTGCTGGCTGGAGTCATCCAGCCAGCCAACCCGGATGGACAGGTCGATCTTGTTGCCGATCAAGTCAATTATGGCATCGGAAATGACCAGTTCGACGCCGCAGGCCGGAAATCTCTGGCGAAAGCGGGCGGCGATCGGGGCCAGCACGATCGCGCCATAGTCATTGGACGCGGAAACACGCAGCACACCGGCCACCTCGGCGTTGGCCTCGCCAACCTCGGCGACCGCTTCTTCGACATCCCGCAGGATCAGAACGCAGCGTGCATGCAGAAGACGGCCTGCTTCCGTCGGCTCGACCCTTCGCGTCGTGCGCACGAGAAGCGTGGTCCGCAGCTCAGCCTCGAGGCGAGCGACTTGTTGGCTGACGACTGTTTTCGTGATGCCAAGCCGCTCGGCCGCGCGGGTAAAGGAACCTGCGTCGACCACGGTGGCAAAATAGGCGAGGCGATTGAGGTTTATCGATTCCACCACGAAGGCTCATTGTAAGCTTTCAACATACAGTTTGTATTATTACGGCCAATTTATTGATTAATCCAGAGGGCTTACCGTGCCGTCTACCGTCCGCCCTGCGGGCCCGTAGCCGCACCCGATCCCCTTTCATTCAACGGAGATATTCCATGTTCACGAGGAGACAGATCATGAAGACCTCATTGGCCCTCGGCGCAACCGCCGTTTTCGCGCCCATCGACAGCGGCCAGGCCGCCGGCGCCAAGCTTGGCTGGAAACACTTCCCGGCGGGTCCAAACGGTTTCTTCCGTGCGCCGGTGCTACTGTCGGGGCCGAGCGAAGCCCTGTTGATCGACGGCGGCTTCACCTATCCGGACGGCAAGGCGCTCGCCGATGCCCTCAAGGCCACCGGCAAGAAGCTGACCACCATCTATGTCACTCAGTCCGATCCCGATTACTACTTCGGCCTGAAGCCGGTGAGGGACGCCTTCCCGGAGGCAAAAGTCATCGCTGCCTCCGCCACGCTGGAAGCCATCAAGGGCAATGTGGAGAAGAAGCTCGCCGTCTGGGGTCCGCAACTGAAGGAAAATGGCCCGCAGGCGCTTTCCGACATCGTCCTCCCCGAGGCATTCGACGGCGCAACGCTGACGGTCGATGGCGAGACTGTAGAGATCGTCAATGCGGAAGAAGGATTGGCCAACCGCCGCTATCTGTTCGTGCCGTCGCTCAATGCCGTTTTCGGCGGGGTGATGATCTTCTCGGGCGTTCACGTCTGGACCGCCGACACGCAGACCAGGGAAAGCCGTGCCGCCTGGATCAAGACGCTGGACGCGATTGCCGCCCGCAGGCCCGCTGTCGTGGTGCCCGGCCACATGGCCCCCGATGCCGCGATCGGTCCTTCGGCGGTGGAGTTCACCAAGTCCTATCTCCTCACCTTCGAGGAAGAACTGGACAAGGCGGCAGACAGCGCCGCGTTGAAGGCCGCCATGGAGACCCGCTTCCCCGGCCTCGGTATGGGCGTCGCCCTCGATGTCGGATCCAAGGTCGCCAAGGGCGAGATGAAGTGGGGCTGACATGGCGACGAACCTCGATTTGATCCGTGGAACCTACGAGGGAACTTCCGAGGAGAACGGCCGCAATCTGCTGGCCGTTCTTTCCGCCGACATCGAATGGACCGAGGCGGAAGGATTCCCCTATGCCGGCACCTATGTCGGCATCGAGGCCCTGATGCAGGGGGTCTTCAAGCGGCTCGGCTCGGAGTGGATCGGATACCACGCCGACGTGCACAGCTTCATTGCCGATGGCGACCGGGTGGCGGCCTTCGGCGTGTATTCCGGTACATATAAGGCGACGGGAAAATCCATGACGGCCCCCTTCGCTCATCTCTACGAACTGCGGGACGGCAAGATCATCCGCATGCGGCAGTATGTCGATACGGTGCTCGTTGCGCGCGCATTGGCCTGACACCGAAGCAACCGAGGGAGACATCCGTGCTGCAACTTAAATCCTTCGCGGCGGCCGCTTTCGCGGTCGCGGCGCTCACCGCCGCGGCGCATGCGGGAAACACCAAGCCGGTCAAGCAGGTGCTGCAACAGCATGAATTGACTCAAAAAAACAGGACGCTTGTCCTGAAAGCCTATCAGGCGCTGTTCGGCGACCATGACCTTGCCGCGCTGGACCGCTATTGGGCCGAGGCTTACATTCAGCATAACCCGACGATGACGGATGGCCGAGACTCGGTCAAAAAGCTTCTCGAAAGCATGGGTGTCGCCAATTGGCCAAAACAAAAAGTCGACTTCAAGCGGGTGATCGCCGAAGGCGACCTCGTCATGACCCAGGTCGTTCAACCGAAGGCAGGCAACATGCCGGAGACCGTCATCGTGGACATTTTTCGCGTTGAAAACGGCAAGATCGCCGAGCATTGGGACGTGATGCAGCCGGTGCCCGCCAACCCGGTCAATAAGCGACCGATGTACTGATCCAGGCCTTCTGCCAACGCCGGCCGCCGCTCAAAACCCGAACGATACCTGCGCCGGGGGCGGCGGGCCGACGCGCACGCCTTCCATGGCCAGCATCTTCTCCTTGGTGACAGAGCCGCCCGGCGCCGAGAAGCCGCCGATCTTGCCGCCGGCGGCAAGGATGCGATGGCAAGGGATGACCAGCGGCACCGGATTGGCGCCAAGGGCGGCCCCGGTTTCGCGGGCGAGCCCGGCATGGCCGGCGGTCTTGGCCAGCTCGCCATAGGTGGTGGTTTCGCCGAAGGAGAGTTTTCGCGCCGCGTCGTAAATGGCGAGGTGGAAATCGTCGACGCCGTCGAGATCGACCGGTACGGCGGAGAAATCGACATCCTCGCCCGCCGCATAGGCCTTGATCGCTGCGATCAGCTCGACCACCCATGGCGGCTGCGCCGTGGCGCTGGAAACGCCGCCATGGCGCAGCAGCCGCCGTTCCACCGCTTCGCGGCTGCGTTCGGGCAGGCAGAGCCGGATCAGGCCCTTTTCGCTCCAGGCAATGCCCATGAAACCGATCACTGTTTCTAACACTGCGTGGCCGGCCGTGATCGAAGCTGTCGTGACCATGATGCGTTCCTTCCCGCAAAGTGGCGAAATCCGGGATTCGTCCCAGTACATATCCAGAACAATATGGCATCGCCGCCCGCGTCTCGCCACCCGAAAACCACCTGATCGCCCCGATTGCCCGGCCTGAATCGCTGGTGTAAGGGATTTCTTAACAACCCGACAAACCGGACCCGAGCGCGGCTTGCCAGCAAAACTCAACCTTATCGCGATCGGCGTGATCCTGGCCGCCGCCGGCATCAGCGGCTGCACGTCGACCTCGCAGATGAAGTCCGCGCCTGCTCTCACCGAAACAGCGACCGCCGCCGGCGCTGATGCCGGCTTCACCGTGCCTCTGCCGGAGACGGTTTCGGTGCTGCCGGAATCATCGGGGATCGCCCCCGTTCAGACGGCCGAGCTGCCGCCCGATTCCGCCGCACAGCCGGCTGCGGCGACCGCCGCTTTTGCCGGATCGACACCGGCGGCACCAGCCGTGCCCGCGGTGATGACCGCCAATGCCTGGCAGGCGCCGCCGCCGGCAAATGCGAACGAACCGGGCAAGGCGGCCGAGACTTATACGACCGCGGGGCTGATCGTGCCGGCAACCGCCAAGGGCGACCGCATGCCCGGCGTCCAGCAGGTCGCCTATGTCGTGCCGCAGAACCCGGCGGCCCTGGTCCAGTTTCCGGCAGGGCCCGTGCAAGAAGAACACGCGACGGGCGTGCGTGGCGATGTCGAGCGGCTGATCGAGAAATATGCGGCGATCTACCAGGTGCCGGTGGACCTGGTGCGCCATGTCGTCAACCGCGAGAGCACCTTCAACCCGAAAGCCTACAACAACGGCCATTGGGGACTGATGCAGATCAAGCACGCGACGGCACGCGGCATGGGCTATGACGGACCGGCCAAGGGCCTGTTCGACGCCGAAACCAATCTAAAATACGCGGTCAAATATCTGCGCGGCGCCTGGCTGGTGGCCGGCGGCAACGCCAAGAAGGCCGACTGGCTCTATCAGACCGGCTATTATTACGACGCCAAGCGCAAGGGCCTGCTCGAGGCGACCGGCCTTGGCCGCGACCGCCAGCGCCGTCGCCTGCAACCCGACGCCTGAGCGCGATGCCTGAACCGCGCCCGCCGGCCCTGAACGACATCCGGCTGCGCAAGATCCTCGACGAGACGCTGGTTCCGCCGCACTGGCCCGACGGCTTTGTCATGCGCAGTTTCGAGCCTGGTGACGCGCCCGCCCTGCATGCGCTTTTGACGGAAGTGTTCGATGACGGCGCCGATGGTCCGTTCGACGAGTGGTGGCCGCGTATCGCGGACGATCCCGAATTCGACCCGGCGCTGTGCTTCCTCGTCATCGACGCCAAGGGCCGGCTGGCGGCGGCGGCGCTGTGCTGGACCCGCGCCTTCGTCAAGGATCTTGCCGTTCATCCCGAGGCGCGCGGCAAGGGTGTTGCCGAAGCGCTGATGTGGCACGCCTTCGCCGTTTTTCGCGAACGCGGCGCCGACCATGTCGACCTCAAGACCAACACGGTCGAGAATCCCGCCGCCGTCCGGCTCTATGAGCGGCTGGGTATGATGCCTGTCGCCTGGGAAGGCTAGGGTGTGCTGATATTCAGGTGATGCCGGCCTGCAAATGATGGCTTCCTGCGCTTCCGGTGCTCACGTACCCAAAAGTACGCTCCGCTCCGGTTCTCGGAAACCACCATTTTCGACTCGGCCTGACCTGAATCTCAACACCCCCTGATGGGTGTCGCCTCACGCAGGAACGGCGCGATTTGGGAACCCAAAGCGCCGCTTCGCATTCAATGGGAGGTGAGGGCCTGACAAGCTGCCGGCGCGTGGGAGGATTTTCCGTGGCCGGCCGCGGAGGGACGTCCATCACCATGAAGTTTTCTCACGCATTCCTGGCGCTCGGCGTCGCCGCCATGCTGGTTGGTACGCCGGCGCGGGCCGTCGAGCTGTCGATGGTGTCGGGCGATACCGGCGACGGCATCAAGGTGCTGCGCGAGATCCTCGACCGTTACCAGAAAGACAGCGGCAACAAGGTCAACATCGTCGTCATGCCGACGTCCGGGACCGACCAGTTCGGCCAGTACCGGCTGTGGCTTGCCGCCGGAAACAGCGACATCGACGTCTACCAGACGGACGTGATCTGGGCGCCGCAGCTCGCCAGCCAGCTCGTCGATTTGACCGCAGCGACCAGGGACATCGTGGCCGAGCATTTCCCGTCGATCATCCGGTCGCAGACCGTCAATGGCAAGCTCGTCGCCTTGCCGATCTTCACCGATGCGCCGGCGCTCTACTACCGCAAGGATCTCCTCGACAAATATGGCGCCAAGGTGCCGGCCACCTGGAAGGAACTGGCGGACACCGCCAGGCTGGTCATGGACAAGGAACGTGCAGCCGGCAATCGGGATATCTGGGGCTTCGTCTTTCAGGGCAACGCCTATGAGGGGCTGACCTGCGACGCGCTCGAATGGGTGATGTCGAATGGTGGCGGCCAGATCATCGAGCCGGACGGCTCCATCTCCATCAGCAATCCAAAAGCGGCGGCGGTGCTCGATATGGTCAAGGGCTGGGTTGGGACCATCGCGCCGCCCGGCGTGCTCGCCTACCAGGAAGAGGAATCGCGCGGCGTCTGGCAGACCGGCAACGCGGTGTTCATGCGCAACTGGCCCTATGCCTATGCGCTCGGCAACGGCGAGGGCTCGCCGATCAAGGGCAAGTTCGACGTGGCGCCGCTGCCGGCCGGCACCGGCGAAGGCGCCCGACCGGTCGCGACGTTGGGTGGCTGGAACCTCGCGGTCTCCAAATATTCGAAGCATCCGGATGCCGCGATCGAACTGGTCAAGTTCATCGCTTCGCCCGCGATGCAGAAATACCGCGCGCTGAAGACGTCCAATCTGCCGACCATCCAGGCGCTGTATGACGATGCCGACATCGCCAGGCAACACCCGATTATTCCGCGCTGGAAGCAGATCTTTCTCAATGCGGTGCCGCGCCCCTCGGCCGCCACCAGGATCAAATACAACGAGGCGTCGAGCCAGTTCTGGAACGCCGTTCACAGCACTCTCTCGGGCGACGGCACTGCCGCCGACAATCTAGCCGACCTCGAAGCGACGCTGACCAAGCTGAAGGGCCGAGGCTGGTGACGATACTGGGACAGCCGGCCGGCGGGACCGCAGCGAGTGGAGCGAGATGACAGGGATGAAACCGGAAACAGCCAAGGCCGCGCACGCGCCGTTGAGGGCACAGCGCGTTCGCTCGGCGTGGCTTTTCCTGGCGCCAATGCTTCTGGTGCTCGCCGCGGCGGCCGGCTGGCCGCTTGCCCGCACGGTCTATTTCAGCTTCACCGACGCCTCGCTGGCCGATCTCGACGCGCGCCAATGGGTCGGCTTCGCCAATTACTTTTCGGTACTTCACATGCCAAGCGGCCGGACCCTCTATGACGGGTTGCTGGTCGACCCTGTCTGGTGGCGTGCCGTCTGGAACACGGTGCGGTTCACCCTCATTTCGGTGACCTGTGAGACCATCCTCGGCACCATCGTTGCCCTGGTTCTCAACGCCGAATTCAGAGGCCGCGGCATCGTCAGGGCGGCGATCCTGATCCCCTGGGCGATCCCGACGATCGTCTCGGCGAAGATGTGGCAATGGATGCTCAACGACCAGTTCGGCATCATCAATGTGGTGCTGCTCAATCTTGGCCTGATCAGCACCAAGATCGCCTGGACGGCCAACGCCGACACCGCGATGGCGGCGGTCCTCATCGTCGATATCTGGAAGGCGACGCCATTCATGACGCTGCTCATCCTGGCCGCGCTGCAGATGCTGCCGAGGGAGATCATCGAGGTCGCCAGGCTCGACGGCGCCAACCCCTGGCAGATCTTCTGGCGGGTGACCTTGCCGCTGATCCGCCCGGCGCTGTTGGTGGCGGTGATCTTCCGCGCGCTCGATGCGCTGCGTATCTTCGACCTGGTCTATGTGCTGACACCCAACAATGTGCACACCAAGTCGATGTCGGTGTTCGCGCGCGAGAACCTGTTCGAGTTCGACAAATTCGCCTATGGCTCCGCCGCCTCGACCCTGCTCTTCCTCATCCTCGCTCTGCTTACCATCGTCACCATCCGGATCGGCCGGATCAGCCTGGACGGGGACCGCTGAGATGTGGATCGTGAAGCGCACGGCCTTTTACCTGCTGGTCGGGGCAATCGTCTTCGTCGCGGTGTTCCCGTTCTATTACGCCATCGTCACCAGCCTGAAATCCGGGACCGATCTGTTCCGGGCTGATCTGTGGCCAACGACGATCAGTTTCGCCAATTACAGAAACGTGCTGATCGAGGGCGCCTTCGTGCGCAACCTCGCGAACTCGCTCTTCGTCTCCGGCGCAGTCGTCGCGCTGTCGCTGTTGCTCGGCGTCACATCAGCCTACGCGCTGGCGCGCATTCGATTCCGCGGCCGCTCGGCCCTGCTGTTCATCATCCTGTCGGTGTCGATGTTCCCGCAGGTGGCGCTGCTGGCCGGGCTGTTCGAACTGGTCCGCATGTTCGGCCTCTACAATTCGCTGTTCGCGCTGATCTTCTCCTACATGATCTTCACCTTGCCGTTCACCGTCTGGGTGCTCACCACCTTCGTCCGCGACCTGCCGGTCGAGGTCGAGGAGGCGGCGATCCTCGACGGCGCGACGCCGTGGATCATCGTCACCCGGGTCTTCCTGCCGCTGATGTGGCCGGCGCTGGCGACCACCGGACTGCTGGCCTTCATCGGTGCGTGGAACGAGTTCCTGTTTGCCCTGACCTTCACCTCCAACAACGTACAGCGGACCGTGCCGGTGGCGATCGCGCTGCTCTCCGGCAACTCGCAGTTCGAGATCCCGTGGGGCAACATCATGGCCGCCTCGGTGATCGTCACGGTGCCGCTGGTGGTGCTGGTGCTGATCTTCCAGCGCAAGATCGTCTCCGGCCTGACCGCCGGCGGGGTCAAGGGGTGAGGAGCGGTCAGCTAGTGCGGACCGTTGTCAGATGTCCGGCGCGTTGCCGATCTTCTGCTTGAGATCAAGCGCCCAGGTGCGGCCTTCATCGCCGCCCCACAGCAGCCAGGCGATGTAGCCGGCCGAAGGGTTCTGCTCATTGCCGTAATTTCTGCCGCGCTTGTCGACCTCGTGGCGGGCGAAATAGCTGACCACGCGGCGAATGGTGGAGGGCGCGAGCTTTTCCCGGTTCTTTAGTTCGGTGGCGCAGGCGACGCCGATCTCGGTGCCGCCGCGGCCGAACTCGCCGCGCAGCCTGAGGCCCTTGGCGGCATTGTCGGTCACCACTTGCGGGCAGCGCAGATCGATCTCGTCGTCGTGCATTTCGTCCCCCGGATCACGCTGCCCGGACAGGTATTACGACATCTCACCATGCGCAAAAAATGTCGGAGCCGATCGCCGCCAAACGTCCTTGGGTCGCAGAGCAACCGCGCCGGGACGCCGGCGCCGCGACTTGAAGGAGCCGATCATGATCACCTTTCCCAACGAATCCGCGAAATACCGCACCGCGCGCGAAAAATTGCTGAAGAAGGAAATCGAGCTGCGCAGGGTCATGGAAGAGGTCGCCGAGGCCCGGCGCGCGCTGCCGCCGGGCGGGCTGATCCGCCAGGACTATGAATTCGACGCACTGGATGCCCACGGCAAGCCCGCGAAGACAAGGCTGTCGGAGCTGTTCGCGCCCGGCAAGGACAGCCTGATCCTCTACAACATGATGTTCCCGCGCCACCCGCAGGAGAAGCGCGATGTGGCGACCAGCGGCGGCACGGCGAAGCTCGCCCGACCGGACCAGCCATGTCCGTCCTGCACGGCATTGCTCGATCAGTTCGACGGCGCGGTCGGGCATCTCCAGGCGGCCGGCTTCAATTTCGCGGTGGTGGGCAAGACCGCGCTCGAAAACCTGGTCACGCTCGGCCGCGATCGGGGTTGGCGCAACATGCGGCTGGTGTCTTCGGCTTCCAACAGCTTCAAGCGCGACTACAATGCGGAGGCGGCCGACGGCTCACAGATCCCGCTGCTGTCGGTGTTTCACCGCGACCCCGACGGCATACGCCATTTCTGGAGTTCGGAACTGGATTTCGCACCGACGGAGCCCGGTCAGGATCCGCGTGGCCTCGGCACCTGCGAAACGCTTTGGAACCTGATGGATTTCACGCCGGAAGGCCGCCCGAACTGGAACGAGCAGCTGCAATATGGCGAGGCTTGCTGCCACTGAAAGGTAGCTCTGGTCAGCCGCCGCGGCTCGGGTAATCGAGGCGACACGCGCAGGCTTCTTCCTCATGACCTGCAACCGGAGTGCCCAAGCGACGTTGGATTGTCCGAGGGACAATTCCAACCGGAGACATGCCATGAAGACGCTTACCATTCTGACCGCAGCAGCATTGCTTGCCGGCGCGCCGGCCTTTGCCCAGTCGAACACGACCGCCACGACCACGCCGCTCGCCGCCACGACGAAGGTCGACACTTCGACCTTCATCAAGACGGTGCCGAGCGCCAATGAGTTCGAGATCCAGTCCAGCAAGCTCGCCGAGCAACAGGCGACCGACGCCGACGTCAAGGCGTTCGCCAAACAGATGATCGCCGATCACACCAAGGCCGGCGAGGAATTCAAGGCGGCGCTTGCCCAGGGCCAGACAACCTCGGCCACCGCACCGTCCGGTCCGGCCCTGCAGCCCAAGGAGCAAAAGATGCTCGATGAGCTGAAGAGCGCCAGCGGCGATCAATTCCAGGCCAAATACATCGAGATGCAGACCAACGCTCACAAGGAAGCCGTCGCGCTGTTCAGCGGCTATGCGAAATCCGGCGACGACCCGGCAATGAAGGAATTCGCCAAGAAAACCCTGCCGACGCTGCAGATGCACGAAAAACACGTGAAGGAACTGGCCGCCGCGCATCAGGGGTGAGGGCGGTTCACTATGGCGCCCCCCTCTGTCCTGCCCGGCAGGACAGAGGGGGGCGCCGTAGAGCGCTACGATGGAAGCCAGCCCGCTTGGCCAACCAACACCACAATATGGCCCTGTGCCTTAAGCACGGCACGCCCTATACCGATCAAGGCTGAGCGGCGCTCAGGTCGACCTGATCTGCTCGACCGCGGTCACCAGCAGCTCTTCCATGGCGGTGCGTATCTGGCCATCCGACTGGGCGATGCCCGCCGCGTCGAAGTCGGCGCGGACCTTGCGGAACACATCGTCGTCGCCTGCCTCTTCGAAATCCGCGTGCACGACCTCCTTGGCATAGGCGTCGGCGTCAGCACCGGATTTGCCGAGCTTTTCGGCGGCCCACAGGCCGAGCAGCTTGTTGCGGCGCGCCATGGCCCTGAACTTCGTTTCCTCGTCCATCGCAAACTTCTTTTCGAAGCCTTCCTGACGGTCTCTCATGCTGCTCATGGTTCGCCTCGTTTCCGATGGGAGTCCGATCTTCAGCCCAGGGGAAGAACGGCCAGGAAAGAGAGAGTGGCGCGCATGGGTGTCATTAACAAGGCGTCATGCCGGCGATTGGGCGGGCGCTTGGCGGTCCAGTCTTTCGCTCGATATGATTTGACGTTGCCGCGCCGTGTCCTACTCTCAAGTGCCTGCGGGATGAACCGAGGAGACGAGCGATGCAGTTCAAGGCAATTCGCAGCGTCGCGCTGACGGCGGCCGTGATGCTTGCCGCCGGCACCGCGGCCTATGCCCATCACGGCTGGTCGTGGACACAAGATGGGTTTTTCGAACTCAAGGGCAAGATCACGGCCATCTATATCGGCAATCCGCACGCCACGCTGGATGTCGACGCGGAGGGTGAGGCCTGGCGGGTGGAGATGGCGCCGCCATCACGCACCATCGCGGCCGGCTTCACGGAGGAGGTGGCCAAGGTCGGCGACGAGGTGACCGCGATCGGCAACCGCTCGCTCGAGGCGAGCGAAAAGCGCATGAAAGCTGTCCGCGTCATCGTCGGCGGGAAAACCTATGATGTCTATCCCGACCGCGTGCCGCCGGCGTAAATGGCCGAGCTCCTCGCTGGCATCGAGCAGCTTGCGTTGGCGCGGTGGCTGAAGGCTTCCTTCGTCGCCTATCCCATAGTCAATGCGCTCCACATCATGTCGATCGGTGCGCTGCTGACCAGCGTCGTTCTCATGGACCTCAGGATCTGCGGCGCTTTCCGTTCGCTGCCGCAAGCCGCATTCGTCGCGCTGCTGCGCCGCATTGCATTAAGTGCATTCGCGGGTGCGCTCGTCACAGGCTCGCTGCTGTTTTCGGTCAAGGCGAGCACCTATGCGGCGATGCCGGTTTTCCTCGCCAAGATGGCACTCATCCTTCTCGCCGGCGTCAATTTTTTCACCTTCCTGCGCTTCGCCAGAGGCGGTGACGAGCTGGCCGGCAGCACCATCCTGGCTGTGCTCTCGATACTGCTGTGGACATCAGTGCTTTTCGCCGGACGGTTCATTGGTTTTCTTTAGCGCCGCATCTTCCTTCTCCCCCTGTGGGAGAAGGTGGCCTCGCGAAGCGAGGTCGGATGAGGGGTGTTCCAGGAAACGCCGACGTCTCACTCCGCTGGAACACCCCTCATCCGTCTCGGCGCTATCGCGCCGATCCACCTTCTCCCACAAGGGGAGAAGGGAAGAACGGCGCTGGCGTTCCGCCAGTGCGGGGATAAGCTCCCTGCAAACAAGGGAGATTTGCCATGAAGAAAGAAATCATCGAAGTCCCCGTCATGTCCGCCAAGGTGCGGGCGCTCGGCCTTCCCTGCTCGACAGCGGTGAAGGCCAACGGCTTCGTGTTCATCTCGGCAACGCCGCCGGTGGACATGGTGACCGGCGAGATGGTGCGCGGCGACATCGAGGTGCAGACCGAGGCGTCGCTGAAGGCGCTGAAACATTGCCTGGAAGCGGCCGGCACCTCGCTCGACAATGTGGTGATGGTGCGCATCTACGCCGTCAATTCCGGCTTCTACAACGCCATCAACCGGGTCTATGCCAGGTATTTCAGCGTCAACCCGCCGGCGCGGAGTTTTGTGCCTGTGGCGTCTTGGCCGATGGAGTTTGATATCGAGATCGAGTGTGTGGCGGTGGCGTGAGTAGTCGCGGAACATAAGTTTTTACTTGTCTTTCAAGTAAACTCGTTCTCAACTCCCGTCGGGGATAGGGAGGGTGAGTCATTGAACAAATTACCGAAGAAATTTGTCGAACGGGTTGCGTCGAATCTCAAGAAGTATCAGCGGATTACGCTGGCTCAGCAAAAATCGGATGTCGCGGAGGCTGACACGGTTACCTTGGTCAAGGACATCCTGGCTGATGTATTTGGTTACGATAAGTATGACGAACTGACCTCCGAACACCAGATCAAGGCGACATATTGTGATCTCGCCATCAAGATCGCAGGAAAACTACGATTGCTTGTCGAAGTGAAATCGACCGGCAGCAGCTTGGCCGATAATCACCTGAGGCAAGTTATCGACTATGGAGCTCATCAGGGCATTCATTGGGTGATCCTGACCAATGCGGTCGAGTGGCGACTGGTCCGTATCTATGTGGCAAACCAGATCAGCCACGAAGAAGTTTGCCGCATCGTACTCGCGGATATGAATCCCAAGAACGAGGATCATCTGCAGTGCCTTTTCCTATACGCCAAGGAAGGGCTGACAACCGATGCGATGGATGCCTTTCACCAGCAGGCCCAGTTGTTCAACAAGTTTACGGTCTCGGCGATCATTCGGTCCGAAGCGGTAATTTCGGTGGTGCGTCGCGAAATCCGAAAGCTGTTTCCCGACATCAAGGTCGGCAACGAGAACCTGTCGCAGTTGATCGAAAATGAAGTGATCAAGCGAGACACGATCGAAGGGGACAAGGCGAAGGAAGCAGTCGCCAGAATGCGGAAAGCTATGAACAAGCTGGAGAGGGCTAAAGCCAAAACAGCGAAAGTAGCGCTTACCGGGGTCGTGAGCTAATTTCGATTTCGATCGTTCGGCAAAATGTAAAACAAATCCTATCTCACTTATACCAATTTTCAGAACTGTGGAGTGGCCATGTCATTGTTGTTGTCTGAGCAATTAAAGCCACTTCGAGACCGCCAAAGAATTAGTAGCCCGCTCATCAAGCACGTTGTTTCTGTCACGGCAAAGCTTGGAGGGGTGGATAAGAAGCAGTCTTTTGAGGAGTCGAGACAGCTCATCCTAAACTGGTTGCAGCTCCGCGTGGGGACGCTGCCAGCTGAAGCTTGGGAGGGCAAAACGTTCGAACATATGACGCCGGGTCGATTTACGGCGGGCGTTCGGATCGAGATCCCCAATGGTGAATATTGGGCAGTTCGCTGTGACGATCCCGACAAAAATGTCCCAGGTAGAACTTGGACAACCGAATTATCTATTGCCAGACAAGCTGATGCCGCCAGTTTTGGAGTCCGACTGGTCGTTGCAACGAATGAGGCTGAACCAAATTATATGCCGTCTATTCCAGGGATTGTCCGTCAATTGGCGGATTTTCCTGGGCTCTTCAGAAACGGTAGGAAACTTACGGTCGATCCATTAATTGTCGATGACAATCAAAAGCTAGAGTAGGCCTGCTATTTGATCGGAATCGCCGCAATCCGGTTTTTGCTATTTCTTTGGATGAAACAGAATTGGACCCTAAAACGGCTGCAGTTAACCCATACAACTTAGCTCAAAGGAGCCTAGGCACTGCTCACGTAGTGGTAATTTCAGGGCCGCAGGCATTTCGCCTCTCCGATGTGATTGGCAAAAGACTATCGGTTTTTCGCCGCGCCGTCCGAACTTACCTTCCCGCAGTGTCGGTTGATGATGATCCTTATCGACATCCCTTGGCGCTGGCTTCACAAATTGCTGATTGGCAAGGGAAAGGTCCAGACGCTTTTGCTAATACGCTGATATCGATGGCGACTCGTAATTCAGCAACCTCAATCGATGACACCGTCGATTTGCCGCTCTTTACGAAGGCTAAGCAGATTGAGCTTCAGCAGCAACGCGAAGTTGCTCTTCATGATCAAGATTATCCAGCCCTTCTGGCTCTTGCAGACCAAGAATTAAAAGAAAAGCAGCGTGAAATCGAAGCCTTAGAATCGATGGTCACGGAGGAGGAAAAAAAGCGGAGTGTGTCGGACGCTCGAGCCAGTGATCTGGAATCCACCAACCTATTCCTAAGGGGAAGGTTGGTAGGGTTGGAGAAAAAGATAATATCGGACTTGCCAACAGTAAAGATCACATACCCGAGGGATCTAGAAAGTATCGAAGATTGGGCAGATGAATATTTTTTGGGAAGATTGAAAATCACGCCACGGGCGCAGCGAGACGCAAAGGATGCGGCGTTTCTTGATATTCAACTTGTCTATCGTTGCCTTGAGTACCTCGCGACTGAATTTTGGGAAATGAAGACGGAAGGCGGCAACGATCTGCTGCAGAAAAACGCCGATACTCTTGCGGGTCTAGGGGTGCACAATGAGTCCAGTGGGGCGGAGCACCTTCTTAAGGAGCAGGGCGGCACCTTCGAGATTCAGTGGGGCGCAAACAATAGAAAGAGATTGTTGGATATGCATCTACAGAATGGAGGAAATACGAGGGATCCTGCGAGGTGCTTGCGTATCTACTATTTCTGGGACGACGATACTCAGCAGGTGGTTGTTGGATCGCTACCATCTCATCTAAATACAAGAGCAAGTTGAGTGCGTCGTCACGCAAAATACTCCTGCAGCGGCCGAACCTCCAAACTCCCCGCCTTCAGCGCCGCAATCGCCTCCGCAACCGCCGCCGCACCCGACAGCGTCGTGTAATACGGCACCTTCTGCATCAGCGTAGCCCGCCGCAGCGACTTCGAGTCCGACACCGCCTTCTGGCCATCCGTGGTGTTGAAGACGATCTGGACCTGGCGGTTGCGGATGGCGTCTTCGATGTGGGGGCGGCCTTCCAGGACCTTGTTGATCTTTTCGGCTACCACGCCGTTTTCGGCGAGGAAGCGTTGGGTGCCGGAGGTGGCCAGCACCTTGAAGCCGAGGCCGGCGAGGCGCTTCACCGCCGGCAAGATGCCCTTCTTATCCTCGTCGCGCACCGAGACGAACAGCGTGCCGGAGCGCGGCAGGTCGACGCCGGCGCCCAACTGGCTCTTGGCGAAGGCGAGCGCGAAATCGCGGTCGAGGCCCATGACCTCGCCGGTCGAGCGCATTTCCGGGCCGAGCAATATGTCGACGCCGGGGAAGCGGGCGAAGGGGAACACGGCTTCCTTGACCGCGATGTGGCCGGGGTTCCTGGGGTCGGGCATGGCGCCGTAATGGGCGAAGGCGTCTTCCAACTTCTCGCCGGCCATGATGCGGGCGGCAATCTTGGCAATTGGCCGGCCGATGGTCTTGGCGACGAAGGGCACGGTGCGCGATGCGCGCGGGTTAACCTCCAGCACATAGACCGTGCCGTCCTTGATCGCATACTGCACGTTCATCAGCCCGCCGACATTGAGCGCGCGGGCAAGGGCTGCCGTCTGGCGCTCCAGCTCGTCGACCAGTTCGGAAGGCAGCGAATGCACCGGCAGCGAGCAGGCGCTGTCGCCCGAATGGATGCCGGCTTCCTCGATGTGTTCCAGAATGCCGGAGACGAAGGTCGCCTTGCCGTCGCAGAGGCAGTCGACATCGACCTCGATGGCACCACTGAGATAGGTGTCGAACAGCAGCGGGTTCTTGCCCAGCAGCGTGTTGATCTGGCCGGTCTTGTCGTTGGGGTATTTCTGCTTGATGTCCTCCGGCACCAGGCCGGGCACGGTGTCGAGCAGATAGGTCTGCAGCATGCCCTCGTCATGGATGATCTGCATGGCACGGCCGCCCAGCACATAGGACGGGCGCACCACCAGCGGGAAGCCGAGCTCGCCGGCAACCAGGCGGGCCTGCTCGACCGAATAGGCGATGCCGTTCTTCGGCTGGCTGAGGTTGAGCTTGTGCAGCAGCTTCTGGAAGCGGTCGCGGTCTTCGGCGAGATCGATCATGTCGGGCGAGGTGCCGAGGATCGGAATGCCGGCCTTCTCCAGCGCATCCGCCAGCTTCAGCGGCGTCTGGCCGCCGAACTGGACGATGACGCCGACCAGTTCGCCCGAGGCCTGTTCGGCGCGCAGGATCTCCAGCACGTCTTCCGCCGTCAGCGGCTCGAAATAGAGCCGGTCTGACGTGTCATAGTCGGTCGACACGGTCTCGGGGTTGCAGTTGATCATGATTGCTTCATAGCCGGCGTCGCGCAGCGCAAACGCGGCGTGGCAGCAGCAATAATCGAACTCGATGCCCTGGCCGATGCGGTTCGGCCCGCCGCCGAGGATGACGACCTTTTTGCGCGATGACACCTGCGCCTCGTTGGCCAGCGCGCCGGCGAACGGCACTTCATAGGACGAGTACATGTAGGCGGTGGGCGAGGCGAACTCGGCCGCACAAGTGTCGATGCGTTTATAAACCGGATGAACGTCGAGCTTTTCGCGAGCTTTCTGAATCACTTCGGCGTCGGTCTTCGTCAGCGACGCGAGGCGGGCATCGGAGAAACCCATGGCCTTCAGCATGCGCAGGTTGACGGCGTCCTCGGGAATGCCGTGCTCGCGGATGCGGGCTTCCATGGCGACGATGCCGGCGATCTGTTCGAGGAACCACGGGTCGATCTTGCACATGGCGTGCACGTCTTCCAGCGAGGTGCCCATGCGGATCGCCTGCGCCACCATGCGCAGCCGGTCGGGCGTCGGCGTGCCGAGCGCCGCACGAATGGCGTTGCGGTCGTCGGCATGATTGGCGGAACCGAGGCCCCCATGGCTGAGACCGGGGATTTCGATCTCGTCCAGACCAGTCAGGCCGGTTTCCAGTCCACGCAGCGCCTTCTGCAGCGATTCCTGGAAGGTGCGGCCGATGGCCATGACTTCGCCCACCGACTTCATGGCGGTGGTCAGCACCGGCTCGGCGCCGGGGAATTTCTCGAAGGCGAAACGCGGGATCTTCGTGACGACGTAATCGATGCTCGGTTCGAACGAGGCTGGCGTCGCGCCGCCGGTGATGTCGTTCTCCAGCTCGTCCAGCGTGTAGCCAACGGCGAGTTTCGCCGCGATCTTGGCGATCGGGAAACCGGTCGCCTTTGAAGCCAGAGCTGAAGAGCGCGAGACGCGCGGGTTCATCTCGATGACGACGAGGCGGCCATCGGCCGGGTTGACGGCGAACTGCACGTTGGAGCCGCCGGTCTCGACGCCGATCTCGCGCAGCACGGCGATCGAGGCGTTGCGCATCATCTGGTATTCTTTGTCGGTCAGCGTCAGGGCAGGGGCGACGGTGATCGAGTCGCCGGTATGCACGCCCATCGGGTCGATGTTCTCGATCGAGCAGACGATGATGCAATTGTCCGCTCTGTCGCGGACGACCTCCATCTCATACTCCTTCCAGCCGAGCACGCTCTCCTCGATCAGCACTTCGGTGGTCGGCGAGGCGTCGAGGCCGGACTGGACGATCTCGTAGAATTCGGCGCGGTTGTAGGCGATGCCGCCGCCGGTGCCGCCCATGGTGAAGGAGGGGCGGATGATGGCCGGCAGGCCGACATGGTCGAGCGCCTGGGCGGCGATCGCCATGCCATGGCTGATATAGCGCTGCTTGCGGTCGCCTTCGCCGAGGTTCCAGCGGGTTTCCAAGGCGTCGAGCGCAGCGTCGAGATCGGCCGGCTTCTCGGCCTTGAGCGCGGCGCGCTCGGCCTCATGCGTCTTGCGGTCGGTGTTCTTGACGTCGGTGGCGTTGGCCAGCATCGACTTCGGCGTTTCCAGGCCGATCTTCTTCATCGCCTCGCGAAACAGCGCGCGGTCCTCGGCCTTGTCGATGGCGGTAGCATCGGCGCCGATCATCTCGACATTGTAGCGCTCGAGCACGCCCATGCGGCGCAGCGACAGAGCGGTGTTGAGCGCGGTCTGGCCGCCCATGGTCGGCAGCAGCGCGTCGGGCCGCTCCTTGGCGATGATCTTGGCCACCACTTCAGGCGTGATCGGCTCGATATAGGTGGCGTCGGCCAGTTCCGGGTCGGTCATGATGGTGGCCGGGTTGGAATTGACCAGGATGACGCGGAAGCCTTCCTCCTTCAGCGCCTTGCAGGCCTGCGTGCCGGAATAGTCGAATTCGCAGGCCTGGCCGATGACGATGGGGCCGGCCCCGATGATCAGGATCGACTTGATGTCAGTGCGTCTTGGCATGTCAAAGGTCCGTTCGGCGGGCGGCTTGCACAAAAAACCGGGACGGGAAGACCCGGCCGGTTGTGCTCGCGATTCTGGTATCAGGCTAGGAGGGCCTTATAGGGAAGAGTTTTGACTGATGTAACCCCGAAAATGCGAGGTAGGGGAGTAGGGGAGTAGGGGAGTAGGGGAGTAGGGGAGTAGGGGAGTAGGGGAGTAGGGGAGTAGGTTGGGTTCGAGGGCATTCCAAACATACTCCCTTATTCCCCTACTCCCTTACTCCCCTAAATTCTAATTCCCCAGCGCCAACTGATCCGTGATCTCAAACCGCTCCGAGACGCCGACACGGATCATGTTGAGGCTGCCTTCCCTGGTGAAGCGGAAGTCGCCGGGCGCGTCGGAACCGGCCGGCTGGCCGGCACGGAAGGAGATGATGCGCGTGCCGCCATCGGGCCAGGTCACAGTGATGTTCGCCTTGTCGGCGCTGTGCACCACGCTGACCTTGCAGCGCTCCATCGGCTGGCCGACATAGCGGGCGCAGGGAATCTCGGGGCCAGAAGCCGGCGTCGGAGCGGAATCAAGCGGGACGTCAGGCGCCGCCAGCGCCAGTAGGTACGCGTCCTGCATGGCGGCGTGGCCGATTTCCTCAGGCGATTTCGGCGTGCTTTCGGCTGCCGGACCGGCGCCGCCAAGCCGGGCCGTCAGGTCGGGCGGTGCGACCTGAGGGCTGTCGGCCGAGCCGATGGCCTGCGATTGATCTGGCGCCGAGGCCTGCTCGGCCCCACTGCCGGTGGAGGCAACCACCGGCGCACCGGCCGGTCTTGGCTCACCTTCGACATAGGGGGTCGGATTGAGGGGGATGAGATAGCGCGCCGGCGCCCAGCCGCTCAGCTTCTCCTTGCCCGTGCTCTCGACCTTGCACCATTTGTAGCCGTTGATGTCGTTGCAGCCGAGATTGGTGACCATGTCGCCACTGCTCAGCCGCGCCTCGACCGTGGCGACCGGCGATGCGGTGGTGCGGACCTTGAGAAGGTCGTCCGGCGCCAGGCCGGTGACGACGGAGATGACGAGCTCCGGCGCCTCTTGGGCCATCTCTTCAGCCATAGCGGGGGCAATCACCGGCCACGCCGTCATCAGCAGCGGAGCAGCAATCAGCGCATTGAGGTTTGTTCGGAGCGTAACTGTGCGCCTCATCGTTTGGCCGTGCGCTGATACCGTGCCGCGGCGGATCGAGCCCGCCGCAAGCCCGGCCGGTTTTATAAGGGACGACGCGGCGCCATGTAAGCCCGAAAATTCGGGCCGCCGTTTCGCCAGCCTTCAGCCGGGCAGGGGCATGAACCCGGTTCTGAGCGCGTGAGCCCATTCCGGCCGGCCCGCTTGTTCGGCCTGCCTGGCGGCCGCCTCGTGGTCGTAGTCGACGGCGATGGCCTCGAAGCCGTCGGGCTGGCCGTTGCTGCCCAGGGTGACAATGCCGTAGCGCGCATGCGGCGAGCCCTGCTCGGAGACATGCGCCGGCGGCGTGGAATCGTCATAGGCAGGGCAGCCGATGCTGCCCGGATTGAAGATGACGGGACCGTCGGGGACGCGGATCAGTTCCGCGCGGTGGCTGTGGCCGCACAGCGCGATGCGGCCAGCCGGGTCGAGCGCCTTCAGCCGCCGACGGATCGCCGTCAGCGGCGCGCGCACCAGCTGGCCATTGGCGATCGTATCAGTGAGATATTTCTCGTCATGGTCGGGACGGGCGTGGAAAGCGATGATTCCGGGTGCGATCTCCAGCGTCAACGGCTGGGCGAACAGCACCTGGCGCTGTGCCTCGGTCAGCCGCTCCTGCGCATAGACGTCGGAGGGCCACATGGTGTCATCAGCGGGGTCGGCGGCAACACGGCGGTCGTGGTTGCCGCGCACCGTCGGCAGGTTCAGCGCCTGCAGCCGTTCCATCGTTTCGCGCGGCCATAGCGGGCCGGAAACGCTGTCGCCGAGATTGACGGTCAGGTCGGCGCCGCCGCGCCGGCGCAGGTCGTCAAGCACGGCGTCGAGCGCCAGCACATTGCCGTGGATGTCGGCGAGGACGGCGATGCGCATTTCGGGAAGCTCCTGTGTGACGCCGCTTTTCCTTTTCCCCACGTTCGTGGGCGAAGAACCCAAGTCCTTCAGGGTCGGGCGTGCACTTCGATATCGTGGCCGCCAACCGCCGGCAGTGCGGGATCGTCGCCGGCGGCGGCGATGACGCTGTCGAGCAGGCCGGGGAAGCGGGCGTCGAGATCGGCCCGGCGCAGTGTGATCATGCGGTTGGTGCCGACCACCTCGGCGCGGGTGACGCCGGCCTCGCGCAATTTGGCGAGGTGGTAGCTCAGATTGGTCTTCGAGCCGAAATCGAGGAACTGGCTGCAGTTCAGCGGCACGCCCTGCTTGCTGGCGAGATAGCGCACGATGGCAAGCCGCGTCGGGTCGCCGAGCACGCCAAGCACGATCGGCAGGCTGATCTGGTCCGTATTGGGGTGTGGCAAGGTCATGGCTCGAAACTAAGCACAGTCGGGTCCGATTTCAACGCATCCATCATTGTTGGCTCCACATGGCCTTTCTCCGTCTCGCGCGAACCCCGCCCGACCTGTGCTGACACAGGGCTGTCAGGAAGGTTCAGCTATTTTTCCCTGGCTTCATTGACATGATGCCCCATTATGTCCAATTGTTCAATAACTTTTGAACTAAGGACATCCCGCCATGGACAAGCGCCTCTTCTGGCTCGCGCTCGGATCGTTCACGATCTCGACCGAAGGCTTCGTCATCTCCAGCCTTCTGCCCGACATCGCGGCGGATGCCGGCATCTCCATTCCGCTGGCCGGCACGCTGATCACCGCCTTCGCGCTCGCCTATGCGGTCGGCACGCCGATCCTGGCGACGCTGACCGGCGAATGGGACCGGCGCCGCGTCATCCTGTGGACGCTGGTGTTCTTCGTCATCGGCAACATCGCCGCCGCCTTGAGTTCCTCCTTCGAACTGCTTCTGGTCGCGCGCATCGTCATGGCGCTGTCGTCGGGCCTGTTCGCCGCAACCGCGCAAGGCACGGCGGTGGCGCTGGTCGATGATCATCACCGGGCGCGTGCCATCGCCGTCGTCGTCGGCGGCACCACTGTGGCCGTTGCGCTCGGTGCGCCGCTGGGCGCGCTCGTTGCCACCGTCGCCGGCTGGCGCGGCACCTTCTTTGCCATCGCCGGCCTTGGCGCGCTTGCGGGCGCGATCCTGTGGTACCGGCTGCCGCAGGGCATCGTTGGCACCAGGCTGCCCTTGAAGCGCAGGCTGGCGGCAGCGCTGCGTCCCGGCGTGATGCCGATCCTGTTGACGACAGTGCTGGCGCTGATCGGCGCCTTCACAGTCTTTGCCTATGTCGCGCCGCTTGCCATCGAGGGCGGCGGTCTCAGCCAGATCGCGCTGCCCGGCATGCTGCTCGCCTTCGGCGTCGGCGCCGTCATCGGCAACATTGGCGGCGGCCAGGCCGCCGACCGGTTCGGCGCGACCCGCACCGTCGGCTGGTCGCTGGCGCTGAGTGCAGCCATGCTGGTCTTATTGTCGGTTATCCCGACCTTCCTGCCGCACCATATTGCCGGGCCGGCGCTGATGGCGATGATGGTGCCGTGGGGCATCGTCGGCTGGGCGTTCCCGCCGGCACAGGCGAGCCGCATCATCAAGCTGGCGCCCGATGCCGCCCCGATCGTGCTGTCGCTCAACGCCTCGGCGCTCTATCTCGGCGTGGCGCTGGGTGCCGTGGTCGGTGGTGCCGTGCTGCGCTACGGCGCGCCGGCCGATCTCGGCCTGGTCGCCGCGATCTTCCCGATCGTCGGGCTTGGCGTCGTGGTCGCCGGCCGCTGGGCGGCTCGGCCTGTAGAAATGCCTGCCGAGTAGAGTCTTTGGCAAACGCTGGCCTTAGGGCGTGGCCGGCGGCAGATCAAAATCCAGCGCGGCGATCTCATCCAGAGCCGCGCGCAAATCTTCGGCCTTGTCCTTGCCGACGACATCCTCGAAACGCTGCTGGGCGATTTGCCACAGTTTCATCGCTTCCTCGAGCTTGTCCAGGCCCTTTGGCGTCAGTCGTACACGCTTGACGCGGCGGTCCTCCGGGTCGGCGAAGGTCTCGACATAGCCGTCGCGGATCAGCGGTTTCAGCGTATGGCCGAGCGCCGACAGGTCCATGATCAGCGACGTGGCGATGGCGCCCATCGCCGGCTCATCGCCCATATGGATCTGGTAGAGCAGGCCCTGCTGCGTCGCCTTGAGGCCTGACGGCTCCACCACATCATCATAAAACTTGCCGAGCTTGCGCGCCGCGCGGCGCAGCGCGGCGTTGTTGCAGAGCGTGAGGCCGGGCAGGCTGTCCTTTGACATGATGGTCCCTGGCGCCGGGGAATGAGGCCCGGCTGCTCCCCTCAAATAATCCCCGCCCGTCTCATTGACAAGATAGTGGCATATGCCTACTTCACGATTAGTGGTATATGCCACTAAATCAGATCAAGCGGCTTTCGGCAGCGCGGCAGATGCCACGGCGCCGGGGGTCATTCGAAACGAACAAGATCAGTTGAAGAAGGAACAGGACAATGAGTGGACAGGGCAAAAAGGGCACGGCGGTCGTCACCGGTGCTTCGTCGGGCATCGGCGCGGTCTATGCCGACCGGCTGGCGGGGCAGGGCTACGATCTGGTGCTGGTGGCGCGGCGCGCCGACCGGCTGGAGGAACTGGCCGGGAAGCTGCGCCAGACCTATAGCCGCAAGGTCGGCGTGATCAGCGCCGATCTTGCAAACGACGATGATGTGCGCCGCGTCGAGCAAGCTGTAACAGCCGACGAGAGCATCACACTGCTGGTCAACAATGCCGGCATCGGCGGCCAGGCCGTCGTGGCCACCGCCGATGTCGACGCGGCCGAGCGCATGATCAAGGTCAACACCATCGCCTTGACGCGTCTAACCCGCGCCGTGCTGCCGGGGCTTTTGGCACGCAACCGCGGCGGCATCGTCAACATCGCCTCGGTGCTCGCCTTCGACACCTCCTTCGGCGGCATCTACAGCGGCACCAAAGCTTATGTGGTCAACTTCACCGAAGCCCTGCACCGTGAGGTCGAGGGCACCAATGTGAAGGTGCAGGTGGTGCTGCCGGGCGCGACCCGGACCGATTTCTGGGAACTTGCCGGCACCGATATCGCCAACGTTCCGAAGGAGATCATCATGACCGCCGACGACATGGTCGATGCCGCACTTGTCGGCTTGGCCAAAGGCGAGGCGGTCACCGTGCCCGCGCTTGCCGATGCGGCCAAGCTCGACACATTCCTCGGCGCCCGGCAAGCCTTCTACGGCAGCCTGCACGCCGACAAGCCGGCGGCGCGTTACGGGGTTTGACGTTTGAGAGGCTGGTTCGCTTTGCGAACCAGGACCCCCCCCCCGCTGCTTCGCAGCGACTTGCCGGGGCGAGCCACGGGTCTCGCCCGTCCTTCGGACCCCCATAAGGGGGAAGGTTGGGGACGCGGCTTGTCCGCCCATGCGACAATGGTCTTGTGGGGTGCGAAAAGCTGGACTCCCCACCTCCCCCTTGTGGGGAGGTCGGACCGAAGGTCAGGGTGGGGGGCTGGCGCGGGTTTTGGCCTGAGCGCTTTACGCCGACCGCCACATCGGAATGATCGAGGCGGCCAGCACCAGCGCCAGCACGATGTTGAGCGCGCGCCATTGCCATTCGGTCTTGAGCAGCCGCGCCAGCACCATGCCGGCCACGCACCACAGTGAAAGCGAGGCGGCGGCCGCGAGGCCGAAAGTGGCGCCGAGCAGCAGCGCGAGCTGCATCGGTCCGCTGGCCAATGCCGCGAACGACGCCGCGGCGCCCAGTCCCATCGCCCATCCCTTCGGGTTCATCCATTGAATGCCGGCGCCGCCGAGAAAGCTGTTCGGCCTGGTCATGTTCACATCCAGATTAGGCGGTCCGCTGCGGCCGATCTTGATCGCCAGCCAGACGAGATAAAGTGAGCCGGTGACCTTCATCGCCAGTTGCAGCGAGGGCACGGCGAGCAGCAGGCCGGCGAGCCCGGCGGCGGCGGCGCTCGTCACCGTGGCGAGGCCGGCGGCGCTGCCGATCAGCAGGGGTACGGAACGGCGAAAGCCGAACTGTGCGCCCGATGCCGTCGACAGGGTCGTGGCGATGCCGGGCGTGGTGGTGGCGACGATGGCAAACAGGATGAGCGGGAAAATGGGCTCGAGCATGCGGCGTCCTCGGTGGGAGGGCTGCCATCGTAGCTGCGCACGAACTTCAGTAAATGCAATGTTTGCTATGGTTGACATTAGCAAGCATAATGCCAACCATGATCCGAAATCTCGACACGGCGCTGATCCGCACCTTTATCACCGTCGCCGACAAGGCCAGCATGACAGCGGCGGCCAATGCACTGCACCTGACGCAAGGTGCTGTCAGCCAGCAGGTCAAACGGCTGGAGGAGGCGTTCGGCTCGAGCCTCTTCGAGCGCGACCGGCGCGGCTTGCGGCTGACGCGCGCCGGTGAACAGCTGTTCGGCAGGGGCAAGCGGCTGCTGGCCTTGAATGACGAGATCTGGGCCGAAATGGCTGGGAGCCCGGTGGCCGGCCAGGTGCGGCTCGGCGTGCCCTACGACCTTGTCGGCACCTTGCTGGCGCCGGTGCTGAAGACCTATGCCGAGACCTATCCGCAGGTCGAGATATCGCTGGTCTGCGCCTCGTCGCCAGAATTGACTGCTGCCCTTGCGGCCGGGACCATCGACCTTGCCGTGATCGAGGAATGCGCCGGCCCGTCGGCCGGCGAATGCCTCGTCGTTGACCGGCTGGTCTGGGTCGGTGCCAAGGGCGGCGTTGCCCGCGCCAAGCGGCCGCTGCCGGTCTCGATCGTCGCCGACACCTGCGCTTTCCGGCCGGCTGTGCTGGCGGCGCTCGGTGAGCATGGGCTGGAGTGGCGCACCGTGTTCGAGAACGGCAACATCGACGCGACGACCGCGACGGTGCGCTCCGACCTCGCCGTCACCACCTGGCTGGCCTCCACGGTGCCAGCCGATCTCGACATATTGCCATCGGAGTCCGGCCTGCCGCCGCTGCCGAATTTTGCCATCAACCTGCATCTGCCGAGGCATGGGGTAGGGCCCGCGGCGCAGGAATTCGCACGGCATATACGGGAAGGGCTGGCGCGGCGACCAGTCGCTGCTTGAAGCTTCTCAGAACTGGGGTTCCTCTCCCCCCTCCGGAGGGAGAGGAAAGGTGCCAAGGCCGTCCCGCTACTTCCAATTCCTGCGCCGCTCGAGCTCGGCTTCCGACGGCTCTCCCGTGACAAACGACCCGACCTTGACCTCGCCCGCGCGTTCGTAGGTCGCCATGATGACGCCGGTGCCGGTTGCCTGCGACTTAATGAGCTTGAAGGCGGCCGGGATCGCGCTGTCGCCGAACAGCCGCTTGCCGTTACCCAGCAACAGCGGAAAGACCATCAGCCGGATCTCGTCGATCAGCCCGTTGGCGAGCGGCGTTTGGATCAGGTTGCCCGATCCCTGGATGAGCAGGTCGGGTCCATCCTCCTGCTTGAGGCGGCGCAACTCCGCAACGATATCAGGCCCGAGCGATTGCGTGTTCTGCCAGGTGAGGGTGTCGGGCCGATGCGTCGCGACATATTTGGTCGCAGGGTTGAAGGCATCCGCGATCGGATCTTTCTGATATGGCCAGTAGGCGGCGAAGATATCGTAGGTCCTGCGGCCGAGAAGCAGGGCGAAAGGCTTGGAGAACAGTTCATCCATCGCCGCGCCCCCCGCCTCGTCGAAGTAATGGAAGGTCCAGCCGCCGAACTTGAAGCCGCCGACCGGATCCTCTTGCGGGCCGCCGGGCGCCTGCATGACGCCGTCGAGGCTGATGAATGTCGCAGAGATAATCTTTCTCATTCCAATGCTCCCGTTCTTCGGTCCACGCCGTCGTGGCGGACTTCAGCCCAAGGACGGGCGACGAGCCACCGGTCCGACAGGACAGGACGAAATTTTGGAAAATCACCGTTGCTTGCGAGGCTCGGTGTGGAGATTTTCCGACGAGAACCAGACATCGCCTGATATGGCGGTGGCGGTGTCGTCCGGCGCCCTGTCCTGCGCCAGCCAGATCGAGCGGCTGCGCGCGGCCTGCTCGCCGGTGGGGATCATCGCCGCGGGGTCCGCGACCGAGGCGCCGACACAGGGAATGAACCACGACCGCATGAACGGATCGCAGGCGAAGCCTTTTTGCGTGCGTGTCACCATCACCGCCAGCGGGACGCGCGCGGCCGGCCGCCAGGGAAAGATCATGCGGCCGCCTGGCCGCAGCGCCTTCAGCCATCCGGCCGGGGGCGCTGCGACGCCGGCATTGACATAGATGATGTCGGATGGCGGCAGGGGCGTCGTCACGGCATCGCCATGGACCACCGTCGCATTGCCATAGGCTTCGAGATTTTGCCGCGCCAGATCGGCCAGCTTCTCGTCGAGTTCGAAAGCGGTGACGATGCCGCCTGGCGAAACCAGCCGGGCCAGCACGGCGGTGTAGTAGCCGGTGCCGGCGCCGATATGGCAAACCGCCTCACCGGGTTTCGGTTCAAGCTTTCCAATCCACATGGCGTGCAGGAATGGCTCGCCATTGTTGATGCCCTTGTCGTCGTCGAGCGCCACCAGCACGTTCTGATAGATATGAGCCGGATCGGCGCTCGGTGTTCTGACCTTGCCGTTGCCGGCGACGACCGTCCACGGCCCGGGACCGAGAAACGCTTCGCGCGGCACGTCGGCGAAAGCCGCTTCCAGACGTGGGTCGGGCGAGCCGGCATTGGCGGCCAGCAGCCGCGCGTAGAATTTCCTGATGTCTTCGATCCGGGTCATGATGCCGGAAAACATAGCGCGGATTGCCGATTTGTCGCGAGGCTGCCCCCTGCGCAGAGGGCAGCCGGTTTCCAGGCGAAGCGGAACTCAGCCGACCCCGAACATGGTGTCGTAGAGCAGCTTGAAGTTGAGCACCAGGATGATCGCGGCGACCACCCAAGCAAGGGCTGCGACGCCGCGCGGAATGGCGAGATTGCCCATCTTCTTCTTGTCGGAGACGAACTGCACCAGCGGGACGACCGCGAAGGGCAGTTGCATCGACAGGATGACCTGGCTGAACACCAGCAACTGGCCGGTGCCCTTTTCGCCATAGAGCGCGGTGACGACCACCACCGGGATAATGGCGAGGCCGCGCGTCAGCAGCCGGCGTGCCCAGTTGGGGATGCGCAGGCGCAGGAAGCCTTCCATAACAATCTGGCCGGCGAGCGTGGCCGTCACCGTCGAGTTCAGGCCGGAAGCCAGCAGCGCCACCGCGAACAGGATCGAGGCGATGCCGAGGCCGAGCAGCGGCGACAGCAGCTCGAAGGCCTGGCCGATCTCTGCGACGTCCTGGTGGCCGGTGTTGTGAAAGGCGACCGCGGACACGATCAGGATCGAGGCGTTGACGAACAAAGCCAGCATCAGGGCGATGGTCGAGTCCGTCGTTGCCCATTTGATGGCGTCGCGCTTGCCCTTGTCGGTGCGTTCATAGGCGCGGGTCTGCACGATCGAGGAGTGCAGATAGAGATTATGCGGCATGACGGTGGCGCCGATGATGCCGATGGCGATGTAGAGCATCGCCGGATTGGTGACGATTTCCGACGACGGCACGAACATGGCATGCAGGATCGAACCGGCCGGCGGGGCGGCGACGAAGATCTGGATGGCGAAGCAGCTGAAGATGATGATCAAAAGCGCGATGACGAAGGCTTCGAGATAGCGAAACCCCTTGTTCATCAGGAGCAGCACGAGGAAGGCATCGAGCGCCGTCAGCATGGCGCCGCCGATCAGCGGAATGCCGAACAAAAGCTGCAATGCGATCGCGGTGCCGATGACTTCGGCCAGGTCGCAGGCGATGATGGCCAGCTCGCAGGCGATCCACAGCACGAAGTTCACCGGCCGGGGATAATAGGCCCGGCAGGCTTGGGCGAGATCGCGGCCGGTGGCGATGCCGAGCCGTGCCGCCAGCGCCTGCAAAAGGATCGCCATCAGGTTGGACAGCATGATGATGAACAGCAGCGTGTAACCGAACTGGGCGCCGCCGGCGAGGTCGGTCGCCCAGTTGCCGGGGTCCATATAGCCGACCGAGACCATGTAGCCGGGACCCATGAAGGCGAACAGGCGACGGAACCAGACGCCCGAGTTCGGCACGGCGATAGAGGAATTGACTTCGCGCAGGCTGGGCTGCTCGTCCTCGTCGGGCCTGGCGAACCGCCATGAGGAACGGGAGGCTGTGGCTTCGGCTTCGGACATGAAGGAGGGCTTTCCGCGAGACTGGACGATGTTGCCTTAAGCTATGCCATGGCTCAACATTATGCAATATGCTATATTTCATTGTCGTTGCTTTTTATCCGGCTGGCGGCCATCGGGTGAAACGGCGATCGGAAGCCCCGGTTGCACCTGTTGCGGAATGCAAATAAACGGCCTGAAGAATCAGAGCCCGTGCTATGAAAGCATGGATGGCAAATAGTCCTGGGAGGAGCGCGTATTGGTGCTGAAGAACAGACCAGTTCCGCGCGAGCCGCTGCTCGACGCCGAAATTCATTCGGAGGGCTTCCGGCAGCAGCGCGAAGCGCGCCGCAGTGCGTTGGTCGAGGATTATGTCGAACTGATCGCCGACCTGATCGAAGACGGCAACGAGGCGCGTCAGGTCGACATCGCCGCACGGCTCGGTGTCGCGCAGCCGACGGTGGCCAAGATGCTGACCAGGCTGTGCGCCGACGGTCTGGTGTCGAGAAAGCCCTATCGTGGCGTGTTCCTGACCGAAGCCGGCCGCAAAGTCGCGGAGGAAAGCCGCATCCGCCACCAGACGGTGGAAGCTTTCTTGCGCTCGCTCGGTGTCAGTGCGGAGACAGCGCGCATCGATGCCGAGGGCATCGAGCACCATGTCAGCGCCGAGACGCTGGAAGCCTTCCGCAAGGCGATGACGGCGCGCTGAGCGCCAGAGTTCCCGCGTCGCCGGAACCGTCGCACGCCAGACACGTTTGCACCAGATCCGTGCGATTGGCGCGCGAAAGGGAGGAAACGATGGGCATCGAACAAACGCCGGCGGCAAAGGGCAAGCAGGCAGCCGAGGGACTGAAACAGGCGGCGGCCAGGGATGAGCGCAAGACCGAAGCCGAAACCGGCCATCCGCTGAAAAAGGGCGCGGCGCGTTTCGAGGAGCGTTCGAAGAGCTCCGACGGCAAGAGCGCCGGCGCCAAGCAGGAAGATTAGCTCTCTGTCGGGCTTACGTGATCGGCTGTAGGCCATGGGGACGATTGCAACGCCGAGCCGCTCGCCACAACGAACTTGGCCGCAAGGCGACCCGTGTGGCCAAAAAGGCCATCGAAAAATGCTGTGACTTGGCGCAACCATTGGGATAATTGTCTGGTGCCCCGGAGCAACGGGGAGGTTTGCTGCACGAGGAGTTGCCATGCTCTGGAAGGGCCGTCGTCAGAGTGACAATATCGAGGACGACCGCAGCGACAGCGGCGGCGGCGGACTCGGCGGCGGCGGTGGCCAGTTCCGCATTCCGATCGGCGGCCGTACCGGTGGCGGCGGCAGCATCTTCCTCGTCATCCTGGTGGTGCTGGCCGGATGGTATTTCGGCTTCGATCCTTCGACGATCCTGGGTGGCGGCGACGGCGGCCTGCTGCCGGGCGGCGGCGGCCAGATCACCGACAATAGCGGCCAGGACAGCGGCACCGCCCCCGCCAATGACGAGATGAAGCAGTTCGTGGCGACCGTGCTGGCCGAGACCGAGGACACCTGGACCGGCATCTTCAAGTCGCAGGGATTGACCTACGAGGATCCCAAGCTGGTGCTGTTTTCCGGCCAGGTCCGTTCGGCCTGCGGCTTTGCCTCCGCGGCGGCCGGACCGTTCTATTGTCCCGGTGACCACAAGGTCTATCTGGACATGACCTTCTTCCAGCAACTCGACCAGCAGTTCGGCGCTTCGGGCGAATTTGCCCGCGCCTATGTGATCGCGCATGAAATCGGCCATCATGTGCAGAACCTGACCGGCATCATGTCCAAGTTCAACCAGATGCGGCAGAGCATGGGCGAGGTCGAGGCCAACCAGATGTCGGTGCGAATCGAGCTTCAGGCCGACTGCTTTGCCGGTGTGTGGGCCCACTACACCGGACAGAAAGGCATATTGGAGCAGGGCGACATCGAAAGCGCGCTGAACGCCGCCAAGCAGATCGGCGACGACACGCTGCAGAAGAAGATGCAGGGCTATGTCGTGCCGGAAAGCTTCAACCACGGCACCTCGCAGCAGCGGCAGACCTGGCTGGCGCGTGGTTACAAGAGCGGCAAGCTGTCGGATTGCAACACGCTGAGTGGGCCGATCTGACCAGACCGTTGTCGAGCTTCACCTGCCGGCGATGCTGCCGTCAGGTGGTGTCAGGATGAATAGATTCGGCCTGTTCCTGCATTGTTCCTTTCCGCGAGCTCGCCTATAAGGTGCGTCCGCCTGCGCCTGAGGGCGAGCAGAGGAGCTTGATCCTGCATGATCGACCCCAAAACCGCCAGACGGGGCCTTGCGCTCGTCTTCACCACGCTGCTGCTCGACATTATCGGCTTCGGCATGATCATGCCGGTGCTGCCGGCCTATCTCCGGGAATTGACCGGGGTCAGCATCAGCGGCGCGGCGATCGAAGGCGGCTGGCTGTTCTTCGTCTATGCGGCGATGCAGTTCTTCTTCGCGCCGATCATGGGCGGCTTGAGCGACCGGTTCGGGCGGCGGCCGATCCTGCTCGCATCGGTGCTGACCTTCTCCATCGACAATCTGATCTGCGCCGTCGCCTGGTCCTACCCGATGCTGTTCATCGGGCGCGTGCTGGCCGGCATTTCGGGCGCCAGCTATTCGACGACATCGGCCTTCATCGCCGACATCTCGAACGATGACAATCGGGCTAAGAATTTCGGCCTGCTCGGCATCGCATTTGGCGTCGGCTTCGTCATCGGGCCGGTTCTGGGCGGGCTGCTCGGCACGTTCGGGCCGCGCGTGCCGTTCTATTTCGCCGCCGGGCTCGCCTTCGTGAATTTCCTCATCGCTTTGTTTTTCCTGCCGGAAACGCTCGATGACAAGCACCGCCGCCGCTTCGAGTGGAAACGCGCCAACCCTGTCGGCACGCTTCTGCAGATGCGCCAATATCAAGGCATCGGCTGGATCGGGCTTGTCTTCTTCCTGATGACGCTCGGGCATATGATGTATCCGGCGGTCTGGTCGTTCGTCTCCAGCTACCGCTATGGCTGGAGCGAGCAGCAGATCGGCTTCTCGCTCGGCGCCTTCGGCCTGTGCGGCGCGATCGTCATGGCGACGGTGCTGCCGCGCGTCATCCCTAGGCTTGGCGAGTGGAAGACCGCAGTCATCGGCCTGACATTCACGGCAGCCAGCGCCTTCGGCTACGCCTTCGCGTCGCAAGGCTGGATGATCTATGCGGTGATCGTCGTCGGCTGCCTGGAAGCGCTGGCCGACCCGCCGCTGAGGAGCCTCGCCGCCGCCAAGGTGCCGCCTTCGGCGCAAGGCGAACTGCAGGGCGCGATGACCTCGATCTTCTCGATCACCTCGATCATCACGCCGCTGCTCTACACGGCGATCTTTTCCTGGTTCACCGGGCCAAGCGCGCCGGTGACCTTCGGCGGCGCGCCCTATCTGCTGGGAGCGTGCTTCCTGACGCTGGCGGTCATCGTCTTTGTGACGAAAGTTGCGAGGCCGGCAGCGCGCACGAATGTCGCCACCGATGTCGCTGAGGATGGAGCACAGGTGTGAGTCACAACCGCATTGCGCTCACCAGGGATGGACCATCGCTGTCGCGACTGGTCTTCGGCGCCTCGCGGCTGCTCGGCAGCGCCGCCCGCCCGGATGCCGATCAGGTCGCACGGCTGATCGGCACCGCCGTCGATTTCGGACTGACCAGCTTTGACCATGCCGACATCTATGGGCACTATGAGGTTGAAGCGGCCTTCGGCGTCGGGCTGGCGCGCTGGAAAGGCAAGCGCGACGGCATCGAGTTGATCTCGAAGTGCGATATCATGAAGAAAGCGCCAAGCCGGCCGGACAACCGGCTGAAGCATTACGATACCAGTGCCACCCATATCGCAGCCTCCGTCGACCGCTCGCTCGCCAATCTCGGCACCGACTATCTCGACCTGTTGCTGCTGCACCGGCCAGACCCGCTGATGGATGCCGACGAGACGGCGGCAACCCTTGCCGGGCTGGTCACATCGGGCAGAGTGCGGACGATCGGCGTCTCCAATTTCACGCCGTCGCAGTTCGATTTGCTGGCCTCGCGGATGCCGTTCGCGCTCGCCACCAACCAGATCGAGATGTCGGTGCTGAAGACATCAGCGCTGACCGATGGCAGCCTCGACCACGCGCAGCGCCTTGCCTATGCGCCGATGATCTGGTCGCCGCTCGGGGGCGGCTCGCTGTTCACCTGCAAGGAAGGGCGCGAGGCGCGGGTGCGGACAGCGCTTGCCGAGGTGGCAGCGGAAATCGGTGCCGGCGATCTGGCTGCCGTCGCGATCGCCTGGCTACTGCGCCATCCGGCCCGATTGGTGCCGGTGCTGGGTTCGATGAAGCCGGAAAGGCTGGCGGCCATGGTCAGGGCGCTGGACATCGTGCTCGACCGCCAGCAATGGTTCGCCATCTTGGAGGCCAGCGAAGGTCGGCCGGTGGCGTGAGGGCGAGGCTTGTGCCGCTTGGAGATCTGCCTGCGGCGCTATCGACCATTCGCTTTGCGGAGTCCGCCGTGAATGACGACGGGAGGCAGGTCTCAGCCAAATGTCGAAGTCACGCGATTTGCCTTCGAATGATCAAAGCTTCCTCGTCGAGGATTTAATGCTCAATTCAATCCATTTCACTCGGAATGCCGAATATTGATCTGCGCCAGTTCGGCGTGCGTGAGCCGGCCCCGCAAAATCTCCATAGTCGCGTCAGCGGGCAGTGCTTTTTCGGTTTTCAGCTGAGCCTTGCGTTCGTCGTAGATCGCCACATCTGCGGCGTCTTCAAGGGCTTCTTCAGCGGCATGCAGGTCCGTATTCTTACGCATGTCTTTGCCCCCAAAACTGCGCCGCGCCGTCGCGGCGGTCCGCTAAGCCCGTTCGGCCAGCAATTCCTCACCGCGCTTTTCGCGGATCAAATTGACGAAGCGGCGGAACAGGTAGTGCGAATCCTGCGGGCCGGGCGAAGCCTCGGGGTGATGCTGGACCGAGAACACCGGCCGGCCGGTCAGCGTGATGCCGCAATTCGAACCGTCGAACAGCGAGACGTGGGTTTCCTCGACGCCTGATGGCAGCGAGTCGGCATCCACGGCAAAGCCGTGGTTCATCGAGACGATCTCGACCTTGCCGGTGGTGTGGTCCTTGACCGGATGGTTGGCGCCGTGATGGCCCTGGTGCATCTTGGCGGTCTTGCCGCCCAGCGCCAGCGCCAGCATCTGGTGGCCAAGGCAGATGCCGAACACCGGGATGTCGGTCTTCAGCAGATCCCGGATGACCGGAACGGCATAGTCGCCGGTGGCTTCCGGGTCGCCGGGGCCGTTGGAGAGAAAAATGCCGTCCGGCTGCATGGCGAGGATTTCCTCGGCGCCGGACTTGGCCGGCACCACGGTGACCTTGGCGCCGAGGCCGGCGAGCAGGCGCAAGATGTTGCGTTTGACGCCGTAGTCGATGGCGACGACGTGCATTGTCGGTTCGATCTGTTCGCCAAAGCCTTCGTTCCACACCCAGGGCGTCTCGCGCCAGACCGAGGACTGGCCCGAGGTGACCTCCTTGGCGAGATCAAGCCCGATCAACCCCGACCATGCGGCGGCGCGGCGCTTGAGATCGTCGATGTCGAACACGCCATCGAGCGCATGCGCGATGACGGCGTTGGGCATGCCCTTTTCACGGATCAGCGCGGTGAGCGCACGGGTGTCGATGCCCGACAAAGCGACGATGCCGCGCTTCTTCAGCCACTGGTCGAGACCAGTGCCGGCACGGTAGTTGGACGGGTTGGTGACATCGGCCTTGAACACGGCGCCGACGGCGCCGGCGCGGGCGACCGGATTGAGATCCTCGATGTCCTCGTCATTGGTGCCGATGTTGCCGATATGCGGGAAGGTGAAGGTGACGATCTGGCCGGCATAGGACGGATCGGTGAGGATTTCCTGATAGCCGGTCAGCGCCGTGTTGAAGCAGACTTCGGCGACAGCGGAGCCGGTGGCGCCGAGACCGCGACCTTCGATGACGGTGCCGTCGGCCAGCACCAGAAGGGCGGTCGGCTTTTCCGTGGCCCAAGCGGGGGTCAAGGCGGGCGTCATCTCGGCCATGCGGCACTCCTGTCAGGCCGCGCGCTGCAACCGGCCCGGCGGGCCATCTGCGCGGCAAACGGCGCGAAGCGGCGATTTCGCGGCTTCCACGCAGTCAAATTTCCGTTCATGCAAGGCCCAGTACATAGGGGAAGGGGGCAGGGCGGTCAATGATCATGCGAAATGCCGCCATATTTTATTTCGCCTAGCAAAATCAGTGGCTTGCCTCGGCACATCAGAGTTTGCCTTGGCTCGCCCGCGGCGCTATTGTCCGCGCCGATCGAAGGAGAATGCACCATGCGCGGCAAAATCGCCGAATCCCTGAAGAGCGCGATGAAGGCGCAGGACAAGCACCGGCTGCCGACATTGCGGCTGATCCAGGCCGCCATTCACGACCGCGACATTGCCAATCGCGGGTCAGGCAAGGAGCCGGCCAGCGACGAGGAGATCCTGCAGATCCTGGCCAAGATGGTGAAGCAGCGCGAGGAATCGGCCAAAGCCTTCGATGACGGCAAGCGGCCGGAACTGGCCGCGCAGGAGCGCGGCGAGATGGAGATCATCCGCACCTTCCTGCCGACGCAACTGGACGATGCGGCGGTAACCGCGGCGGCGCGCGAGGCGATCGCCGCGACCGGTGCGGCCAGCCAGAAGGACATGGGCAAGGTGATTGCCGCGCTGAAACAGAAATATGCCGGCCAGATGGATTTCGGCAAGGCGAGCGGCATCGTCAAGGGTCTGCTGCAGTAGGGTGCTGCTCATCTCGTCGCTTGGGTGGCCGACTGGGCGGAATCCAGATCCGTCCGGAATCCAAGTCCAGGAATTGGAACCCGGATAGCGCCGAGATGTTTATCCGTCATGCAACTGGAGAGATGCCATGACTGAGAACGAAACCCGCTATGAAACCGGTGCGACGAAATATCCGGCAAAGACCGATGCCGACGCTTCCGATGAATTCTCCCAGGATGCGGCCGCCAACGAGAAGCCTGCCGGCGGAATAGGGCTCACCCGCCGGATGGGCGAAGTGGAAGACCGCACCCGCCAGTCGGAGGGACAAAACCCGCCAAGACAAGTCACGCCGAGCGCCGCAACCGAAAAGACGTCCGGGGCCGGCCCCGCTATCGCGGAGCGTTCAAAGGACGCCAAGGCTCCGAAGAGCGGCCGCCAGCCTGGAGCGTATGTCAAGGAATGATCGCTGGACGGGACCCGAGAGGTCCTGGCATTGCACGGCCGGTCATTAATGGCCGATTTCCACTTGCGCCTTTCGCGACTGGTTGGTCGGTACCTGTCCGTCGGGCCTCCTCGGCTCCAAGGCACGGCGCAATGCCGGCGCTTCCTGCTGGATATGATCCCACAGCCGGTTCGCGATCGGCCCATGCGGCCGGTCGCGGCGGCGCGCCACCACCAGTTCGTCGGTGCGGCCCGGCAGATGACGGCCGGCAATGGAGTGCAGGCGTCCGTCCTGCAGTTCTTCCTCGATCAGGAAGCGGGGCAGGTGGCCCCAGCCAAGGCCCTGCAGGATGATCTCCTTCTTCATGCCCTGGTCGGCGACGAGGCATTGCGGCGCGCCTTCGATCAGCGAATAGTTTTGTTGTGGCGAATGGCGGGCGCTGTCGCGCATGACGCATTGGGTGAGTGCCTGCATCTGGTCCGGGGTGATCGGCTGCTCGATACGCTGAGGCAGAAAGCCCGGCGCCACCACGGGAATGAAGGACACCTTGCACAAATCGACCCATTCCACCCGCGCATCGCCCTTGTCGACCCAGTGCAGGATCAGGTCGGCTTCGTCGTCGAAGAGACGCTCCCATGGGCCGCCCACCGCTTCGAAATGCAGATGCAGGCGCGTGCCGGGCAACTGTGCGAAGAATCGCCCGAGCATGCCCAGCACCTGCGGGCGCGGGCACAGGTCGCCGATCACCACATGGATCTCGCTTTCCTCACCCATCGCCAACTGGGCGGCATGGACGCGCAAACCGTCCATCTCGCGCAGCAGCGATAGCGCTCGGCGGTGGAACGACAGCCCGGCCTCGGTCGGACGCACGCGATAGCCGCTGCGATCCAAAAGGACGAGGCCGAGCTGTCGCTCCAGCTTGGCGACGGCGGCGAACACCGCGGGGTGCGAGCGATACAGCATGGCCGCCGCAGGCTGAAAACCGCCGGTGCGGACCACCGCATCGAAGCATTGCAGATCGTGCAGGGTGAATTCGGCCATGTCAGTTTTTGTTACAGAGATTGTCTTATCTTTGTAATATCAACAAAATCGCTCCACAGCTAGGCTCTGTCTCGTTCAACGTTCCAGAAGGAATCTTCATCATGAATGAGCTGAATTTCGTCACAACGGGCGATGGCACGCGCATCGCCTACCGCTTCGACGGCGAGGCAAGCAAGCCGGTGCTGGTGCTGTCGAATTCCATCGGCACCACGCTGCACATGTGGGATGGGCAGGTCGGCGAATTGTCGAAGCATTTTCGTGTCCTGCGCTACGATTTTCGCGGCCATGGCGGATCGAGCGTTCCGGTCGGCGCCTATTCGCTGGACCGGCTTGGCCGCGACGTCATCGAGTTGCTCGATGCGCTCGACCTGCAACGCGTACATTTCCTTGGCCTGTCGCTCGGCGGGTTCGTCGCGCAGTGGCTCGGCATCCACGCGCCCGAGCGGATCGACCGGCTGATCCTGAGCAACACCTCGTCGCATCTGGCGCCGGCAAGCTATTTCGACGAGCGGATCGCTGCGGTGCGCCAGGCGCCGGACATGTCGGAAACCGCTGAGACGTTCCTGAGCAACTGGTTCCCCGCGTCGCTGGTTGCCGCCAACGAGCCTGTGGTCGAAGACTTTCGCGCCATGCTGCTGGCTATCGACCGGCAGGGCCTGGCGGGTCTGTTCGCGGCGGTTCGCGACGCGGACCTTCGCCGCACCGTGGCACTGATACCCCGGCCGACGCTGGTGATCGCCGGTCGGCACGACACGGTGACGGCAGCCAGCCACAGCGAGCTGATCGCCGCGACGGTGCCCGGCGCGAAGCTGGTTGTGCTGCCTGCGGTCCATCTGTCGAACATCGAATATCCGGCAGAGTTCATCCAGGCTGTCATCGATTTCTGCGCGGAGCCGAGTGCCGCGACGGCAAAGGCATCCGGCACCAGCCCGGCGGTTGCCGAGCGTTCAAAGGACGCTGCGGTTCACAAGGGCGGGCGCCAGCCGGAGCCTGCGTCAATGTGAGCGCCGGGCCGAGCCGAGCCATCTGGCGAGAAGCTTTTCAACGCCTTTCGGAACGATCCCGTCACCTTGCCATTATCAGCACGAAGGCAGGCTCGGCCAGGCAAACGCCGTAACCGACCTTAGAGACGGTCGGCGACGCACCACTTTCGGGCGCCGACACGAACACGCCGGAGGAAAGCGATGACTGGACGCAAAACCCACGATCAACAAATTCGCATCATTGAAGAGCGGGAAAACACAAAGAACGCCGGCAAGGATTTTGATGCCGAGGCGGATCTGAAACGATCAGCGGCGGAACGCGAAGCACTGCGCAAGGGAGCGGACATGAGGACCGATACACCGGACCTCGTCGATCCAGACGACCGCAACATGCTTCGCGGCAAGAATCAGGAAAGCGCCCATCACAAGAACCGTGCCGACGACTAAAGCGCGTCACGGACCAGCAACGCTCCTGGAACATTCGTCATAGATTGGAGGCAGCCCATGGCACGCGGCAGCAAGAAGCACATCGGAGCAGGTTCACAAGGAAAGGGTTCCGGCACAGGCGCCATGACCGTGACGCCAAAAGACAAGCTCGAAGAAAACAAGGTTCTATCCAATCGCGACAAGGCACAGCATTCCAAAGAACGCGGTTTGGACTCCAGGCAGGTCGCGACCGAGCAGCATCAGGATCATGCCGCCAACCGTTTGCGGGACTGACGCCCGACAGGGGCGCCAGCCTCGGCCTGGCTGTCCGGGGAGCCGTCAGATTCGTACCATCTCTATTTGACACCGAGGCTTTCGGGCCAGAGCGCCTGGATTTCCTTCGGCAGCGCATCGCGCACCTTAGCCGATTGGCCAAGATCAACATGCCGTGCAAGAACTCGGAATACCGAGCGTGCTGCATCCTCGGGATCGACGGGGCGGATCGATTTCAATTCCTCGCCGATGTGCTGCGAGAAGTTTTCCAGGGAGCGCGTTTTGTCCGGCTCGGCTGCGGGCCGGTAGTGGTCGTAATAGGCGCCGCGCACCAGGAGCGGCAGTTCCGCCCCAAGTTTGGCCGCAAGCCCGATCTGCAGCCTGTCCCTTACGGTCCGCAGGACCGCGCCCAATATGTGCCATGCAATTCGCCGATCCGGACCATGATCGTCCATGATCTCGTCGAGCCAGATGTTGGTTGTCTGCAGCGTCCTGTCAAAGACATCCAAACCGGTAGCACTCATCATCGCCTCCTCATCAAATTCATGTCTGGTTTCGAAACGATGCTCAGGGACAATCGTTTCGCTATCTGTCGACAAAATTGGCTCGGCCTGTGATCCGGCTCTGCCCCGGGATCCACGGTAGCGGTCTTGGTTGCGCCGGAACCCCTTCCGAAGCAGTTCGTTCCTGGGTGGGCGGCTTTGAGGAGCTGGTTGGGGGGAGCGCGTCCTGCAACGGGTTTTTTGCGATGCCTGCAAGGAAGACAAAAACCACTGAAGGCGAGAACCGACAGCAACTCCTGCAGATGATGACGACGGAGCATTTGGTGCTGGGGACCGCCAGGGCGGCGACTATTCAGGAGGCGAATCAGCGCGCAAATTTGTTCCTGACTTCGGTATCCAGCGCCACGATCGCCCTTGCTTTCGTGGCCCAGGTGACGAGGATGGGGCTTCCTTTCATGCTGTTCAGCCTGATCCTGTTGCCGTGCCTCTACTTCATTGGGCTGGTGACATTCGTCAGGGCTGTGCAGGTGGCCATCGAAGACATGGTCCACGCCCGCGGCATGGCACGCATCAGGCACTGCTACACCGAGCTCACCCCTTCGATGGCGCGCTATCTGGTTCACTCCACCCATGACAACCAAACGGCTCTGCTGGCCGATGTCGGCCTCAAGCCAAGGCCCTGGCAAGCGTTCGCCGGAACCGCAGGGATGGTGAATGTCGTCAACGGTGCCATCGCCGGTGTCTTTGCCGGCGTGATGCTCAAGGTTGTCGTTGGCTCGACGGCCAGTCTCGCCGTGACCGTCGGCATTCTAGCTTTTGCGGTGAGCAACTGGTGCCTGTGGCAACATCACAGGCGCAGTTGGGCAAGCGCGGAACACAAGCTGAAGGTGCTGTTTCCAAACGTGCCGGACAGCGACGGCAAGGCGCGGATCGGATAACCCGTTCGAGAGGGCAGGAGCATCAACTCGCGCTAGGCGGAAACCTCAAGCACGATCTTGCCACGCACATGCTCATTTTCCAGCCGTTCTTCCGCTTTGGCGACCTCTCCAAGAGGGTAGGTGGCTTGCACGAAGGGGGTGACCTTGCCGGCCTCGATGAGGCGGCCGATCTCGGCAAGATGCGCCGCATTCGGCTCGGCCAGGTAGGAGACGCCACGCGCCCGACGCAAGTTTGCCTTTTCCTGCGACGGTTGGGAAAGCGTGGAAACGAGCGTCCCGCCAGGCTTGAGCACCTCCCAGGAGCGCTCCTGCGTGTCGCCCGCGACAAGATCGAACACCAGGTCGACCGCATCGACGACCTCTTCGAAACGCTGATTCTTGTAGTCGACCGTCTGATCGGCGCCAAGCTCACGCACGAAAACGACGTCCTCGGCGGAAACGGTTGTCGCGACGAACGCGCCCGCGGCCTTGGCCAGCTGGATCGCCAGATGACCGACGCCGCCGGCGCCGCCATGGATGAGAACCCGTTGTCCGGATTTGAGGCCGCCATGATCGAAAAGGCCTTGCCATGCGGTGATGCCGGCAAGCGGCACCGCCGCGGCTTCGACATGGCTTAGACGATCCGGTTTGGCAGCCGCCTCCGTCGCCTTGACCACGACATATTCGGCATTGCCGCCCCGGTCATGACCAAGCATCGCAAACAACGGGTCGCCCTTCTTCAACGTATGCGCCCGCGTACCGCATATTTCCACCGTGCCGGATACGTCGCGCCCGAGCGTGACCGGCAGGGTCTCGCTCACCGACCCTTCGCGGGTCTTGTAGTCGATCGGATTGACGCTTGCGGCGCGGACCCTGAGCACAACCTCGTCGTCAAGCGGCTGAGGCGAGGGGACCTGATCGATCGAAAGGACCTCAGGTCCGCCAAAAGCGTGGATGCGGATTGCTTTCATGTCGGCATACCTCCTGTTGTCTGGCTTTCGGCGACGCTGTCTGCAGGGCTGTCGTCAGCGGCTGTGCAGCCGGGGTTGCGGCGGCAGGCACGCTGGCCTCCCGGGGGGCCACCGTCAGATGATTTTCCACCATCATCGGCGACCCAGCGGGACGCCAATTTGTCGGCGGCCAATCCGTCACGATCAGGCCGCCGCAAGGACGCCCAGGCCTGCTAGGCCGTAGACTGCGTCGGCGGGTTCTGGTTCATCATCCACAGCTCGATCGCAGCCAGAACCGCGACCAGAACGCCGATTACAACATGCACGCCCATGGCTGTGGTTGCCTGGAATCCAAGCACCCAGGGAGACACAACTACCCAAAGACCCACAACGAGGTTCAGCCATTCCTCCCAGACAGCAAAGGCGAAGAGGGCGGCAACCGAAAGCACGACAATCACGATGCCGCTGCCCATGGCATTCTGGGACTGTGTCCCCGCCGCGAAGGCGAATATCCATGGAGAGAAGAAGAGAATTGCTCCGAGGACCAGATTTGCTACGTTACAGAGCTTGGCGTTTGACCATTGGTTCATGATTTTCTCCATCAAGCGTGCTCTCCACGCTTCCGAAGCTCAATCGGCGGCCTTGAAACCGTCGGTCACATGGCGGCAAGGCTACAACCAGACTTGCTGGCTTTCTAACTGGGTAGCAGGCCGTTGGTTCCAACCAATCGGCCTGGACACGGCACCGGGAACTCTCCTCGCCGGGAGCATTCAGCCACTCCCGATCCGTTCGCGACATACAACGCGGCGGGAAGGTGCGAGGCGCAGGCGATTACCCATGTCTCGATCATAGTCGTCACCCGGAGCGCCAGTCCTCGAAGAAGACGTTCAATGTAAGCGTGATGTGTTCGCGTTCTGGCAGCCTTCTGTGCCGCTTCCTTCCTGCCGCGGGTACGCTTGGTCCGCACTGCCTTGCGCGCGGCGGCGGAACGACCGGATGCGCCTTTCGTTTCGGCGGCCTTCTCGGCGGCGGCCCGCGCCATGGGCGCGCGTTGTCTCTGGGGACCAACGCGCCGAGGTCGCAAATGATCCGATCCAGCCTTTGGCTTGCCGACATCGACGACGCGCGGGGAGTCAGACGCTGGCAAACCTCGGAGATCGGGATCGATACCGGTTCACGACGGGTTGCTGATCAATGCGCATGGTTCGCATGCCGAAGCGGACGTCACGGCTGCGTGCAAATCGGCACTGGCTGCGGCGGCGGTGCCGGATGATCCTTCCTGTATTGGGCGATGATCGGCTCGAGGGTCTTTCGCGGCCAGAATTTCGGTGTGCCGATTTCCTTCAGGCAGGACGCGTTCCAATAGGTGCCCGGCTGTGAATGGTTGGCTGCGACCGCGGCGATGTCGCGCGATTCCGGGTAGATGTAGAGCGTCGTCGGATTGTCCTTGACCATCGGGATAATCTGCTGCGCATCCGCCGGCGACCAACTGGTGCAGCCATTGCTGCGACCGCCGGCATAATCCACCAGCTTGCCGAACGGTACGAAGCCGTCATGGTCGGCATGCGAGCTGTTCGGATTTTTGCGCAGGCACAGGCCGTGCAGCACCTGGGCCGCGTGGCCGCCGATCACCCGCTGCCTGGCGTTCGCGGCTTCGCCTTCGCCGTCGAACTGGATGAAGGTGCGCTGGAAAGCCACGTCCCGTTTCGCACCAGTGCGGTAATAACCCTTGAACGAGGTTTTCGCCTCGCGGGTCATATAGGCGCCGCCGGCCGTCAACGATGAATCCATCGCATTGCCGAAGTTCCTAGCGCACCGCTTGTCATTCGAAAAATCGACGACGCCCTTCAGATTCCGCCCGCTGCCATGACCCGACGAAATCGCGCGGAAGGACTCGCTGGCCTCGCAGATGACGTAGTAGCGGCGGCCGAGCACGCCATTGCCCAGATCGCTGGGGCGTGTCGCATCCATGGCGAAGTAGCAGGGGTTCTTGACGGCCCCTTGGGCGACCTTCTTCCGATAAAGCGCGCGGGCTCGTTCGAGGACAATTTGTGAGATCTGGCCGTCGCTGTTGCCGACATGAGCCTGCAACCAGGCCGGAACGTCAGATGATGCGGCAAAGGATCGAGCCGACACCGTCACGGCGATGACGGCGACGAAAAAGCTGGCGACGACGCCCAGACAAACAGATCTCAACCGCACGGATCAATTCTCCTGTCGAAGCGAATGGCGATTTCTTGCGGTATTGCCGCGAGAATCGATCATAGATGGCCTCGCATTATCAGGCGAAACACATCTTGTTTAGCGTACCCGCATGAAGATCCGCAAAGCAGGTCGACGCATGCAACGGCCCTACGCCGACATGCTGGCTCCAGGCTTGCGGCGGACGTCTTCGTATCCTTGAAGCAGGGCAACGAACTCGGGTTGGCGGGTTCCTTCGAGCTCGTCGGCGCGTTGGCTGACGGAGCATCAAACGAAAAACCCGCCCGCGGCGGGTCACTGGCGCAGATCAGCACCATGGACAAATATGTACCATAGCTGAGGGCAGGGGGTCAAGAAAAAATTCCTATCGCGAAAGCCGCGAGTTCGGAGCCTGATCTCTAGAGGTCCGCGATTTTCGATACGCTGGGATTGAGCTATCATCTGATTCTGGCGTGGCCCACGCCTCCTCCCTCCGCCGGGAAAGCATCATCCATGCAGGGCTCTCTCATCACCGAACCAACTGTTCGAGCGCTTGGCATAAGGAGGGGTTGCGAAAACGGCTCGCACCAGGAGGTTTGTCATGAAGCTGTCCGCGCCCATCTATCATCTGAAGCGTCAAGCCAGGCTTTTGTCCCGCGAGGCCAAAATTCCGCTCCACGAAGCGCTTGACCGCGTTGCAGTACGGGAAGGCTTCGCCAGTTGGAGCCTGCTTGCGGCCAAGGCAGCCGGGTCGGCGCCTGCCGGCACACTGTTTGCGCAACTTGCGCCCGGCGATCTGGTCCTGGTCGGTGCACGACCTGGCCACGGCAAGACGCTGATGAGTCTCGAACTGGCAATCGAAGCCATGAAGTCCGGCAGTCGGGGCGTGTTCTTCACGCTGGAGTATACGCAGCGGGATGTGCTCGACCGGTTTCGAGCCATCGGGGCAGACCCGGTGCAGTTCAACGACCGGTTCGTGTTCGACAATTCCGACGCCATCAGCGCCGACTATATCGTCAAGGCATTGGGCTCGGCGCCGCGCGGCACGCTGGTGGTGATCGACTATCTGCAACTGCTCGACCAGAAGCGGCAAAATCCGGAGCTGATGGCGCAGGTTCGCACGCTGAAAGCGTTTGCCGGCGACAGGGGATTGATCCTCGTCTTCATCTCGCAGATCGACCGGTCCTACGACCCGGCGCAGAAGCCGGTTCCCGATATCGGCGATGTGCGGTTGCCGAACCCTCTGGATCTGTCGCTGTTCAACAAGACCTGCTTCCTGAACAAGGGCGAAATCCGGTTCCACGCGGCAGGCTGACGATCGGGTCAGCCAAGCCTTCATTGGGCGGCTGCTACCAGGTTCAGCTCAACCGATGCCGGATTGTGCTGCGCGCGCAACGTTTCGGCCGCCTGGCGAACCACTTCGGATATAAGCATCAGCTGTTTGGCGATCGGGCTTGTCTTGCGCCAGATCATGCCGATCGTCCGCGACGGTTGGGGGTTGGCAAAGTGGGCGACAGACACCGCCGCCGAGCGCGTCTCCACCGGCACGGCCATTTCGGGAATCAAGGTGACGCCGACACCGGCGCCGACCATCTGCACCAGGGTCGACAGCGAGCTGCCGTCCAGCAACTCCCTTGGCCGCGCCGAATGCATGTTGCAGAACGACAGCGCCTGATCGCGAAAACAATGGCCTTCCTCCAGCAGGAGCAGCCGCATCTCGCGCAGCATTTCGCGGTTGGGGACCGGCTTTCCCTCGTCCTCGCCGGGCCGGACCAGCACGAAGTTCTCGGCAAACAGCACGATTTCCGTCAGCGAGGGTTCCGACACCGGCAAGGCGACGATGGCCGCGTCAAGCCGGCCGTCGGCCAGTTCCTGGATCAGCTTCTGCGTTTGCGTTTCGCGCACGTGGATATCGAGCCCGTCATGCATGCGGGCGAGGTTGCCGATGATGGCAGGCAGGAGGTAGGGTGCGATCGTCGGGATCACGCCGATGCGCAACCGTCCCACCAGCCGGTCGCGCGAGGCGCGGGCCAGATCCGTCAGCTCATCCACCGAGCGCAGGATGTCGCGGACGCGCAAGGCGAATTCCTCGCCGAAATTGGTCAGCCGGACCTGGCGTGGGCCTCTTTGGAAAAGCTCCGTGCCCAGCGTTTCCTCCAACTCCCGGATCTGCACCGAGATGGCGGGCTGGGAGATCGAGCAGGCATCGGCGGCGCGGCCGAAATGATTGTGCCGGGCCAGCGCCTCGAAATAACGCAGCTGCTTCAGCGTCAGGTTTGTCATAATGTCATCTTATCGCTGCAATCAGGAAATCCAACTTAAATTAATCAAGCGGCTTTGCTATAGGAGTCGTAACGAAGATGAGGAGCAGCCGGGACCGCCTGGTGAGGCGCATGCCCGCAGCAACAGGACATCCAATATATTCGGTCGCGTATCGGGCTCAGGTCATCGCGCCAGCCATGAAACGGACCGCCTACAGGGACATTCTTGTGTCCCTGTTCACGCAGCAGTTGAACAGCTCAACACAGCCACGATCGGAGAGAAGAACATGGACGCACAGACCGATGATCCCAGTGCCGGCAAATGCCCCGTTGCGCACGGATCTTCCAGCAGGACGAACCGTGACTGGTGGCCGAACCAACTGGACCTTGGCGTTCTGCATCAGCAGTCGAACCTTTCGGACCCGATGGGCGAAGAGTTCGACTATGCCGAGGAATTCAAGTCGCTCGATCTCGATGCGGTGATCAAGGACCTGCACCAGGTGATGACGGATTCGCAGGATTGGTGGCCGGCCGACTTCGGCCATTACGGGCCGCTGTTCATCCGCATGGCCTGGCACAGTGCCGGCACCTACCGCATCGGCGACGGCCGTGGCGGCGCCGGGGCCGGCCAGCAGCGTTTTGCTCCGCTCAACAGCTGGCCGGACAATGCCAATCTCGACAAGGCGCGCCGGCTGCTGTGGCCGGTCAAGCAGAAATATGGGCGCAAGATCTCCTGGGCCGACCTGCTGATCCTCACCGGCAACGTCGCGCTGGAATCGATGGGCTTCAAGACCTTCGGTTTTGCTGGCGGCCGCGCCGACGTCTGGGAACCCGAACAGGACGTCGATTGGGGTTCGGAAACCAAGTGGCTCGACGACAAGCGCTACTCCGGCGACCGCGAACTCCAGGGCCATCTCGGCGCCGTCCAGATGGGTCTGATCTATGTCAATCCGGAAGGGCCGAACGGCAAGCCGGATCCGCTGGCCTCGGCACGCGATATTCGCGAGACGTTCGGCCGCATGGCCATGAACGACGAGGAGACCGTGGCGCTGATCGCCGGCGGCCACACCTTCGGCAAAACCCACGGCGCCGGCGATGCTTCGCTTGTGGGTGCGGAGCCGGAAGGCGCCGGCATCGAAGCGCAGGGCCTCGGCTGGTCGAGCAAGCATGCCACGGGCATCGCCGGCGATGCCATCACCTCGGGCCTCGAGGTGACCTGGACCACGACGCCGACCAAGTGGAGCAACAACTTCTTCGACAATCTGTTCAACTTCGAATGGGAGCTGACCACGAGCCCGGCGGGCGCGCATCAGTGGACGCCGAAGGGCGGCGCCGGCGCCGGCACCGTGCCGGATGCCCACGATCCGTCCAAGCGCCGCGCGCCTGCCATGCTGACGACCGATCTCGCGCTGCGGGTCGATCCGGCCTACGAGAAGATCTCGCGGCGCTTCCATGAGCATCCGGACCAGTTCGCCGACGCTTTTGCCCGCGCCTGGTTCAAGCTGACCCATCGCGACATGGGGCCGGTCGTTCGCTATCTTGGCCCGCTCGTGCCGAAGGAAGAGCTGATCTGGCAGGATCCGATCCCCGCGGTCGACCACGAACTGGTCGGCGAGCAGGACATTGCGTCGCTGAAGGCGAAGATCCTGGCATCGGGCCTGTCGGTTTCCGAATTGGTCTCGACGGCGTGGGCCTCGGCCTCGACGTTCCGCAATTCCGACAAGCGCGGTGGTGCCAATGGTGCACGCATTCGGCTGGCGCCGCAGAAGGATTGGGAGGTCAACCAGCCGGCGGAACTGTCGAAGGTGCTGGCTAGGCTGGAAGCCATCCAGAAGGAGTTCAACGCGGCACAGACCGGCGGGAAAAAGATCTCGCTGGCCGACCTCATCGTTCTCGGCGGTGTCGCCGCTGTCGAGAAGGCGGCGAAGGATGGCGGCCACGAGGCCAAGGTGCCGTTCACGCCGGGTCGCATGGATGCTTCACAGGAACAGACGGATGTCCATTCCTTTGCCGCGCTCGAGCCGAAAGTCGATGGCTTCCGCAACTATGTCAGGGGCAAGCAGCCGATGTCGGTCGAAGCCATGCTGGTCGACCGGGCGCAATTGCTGTCGCTGACCGCACCCGAAATGACGGTGCTGGTCGGCGGTCTTCGTGTGCTCGGCGCCAACACGGCCAACTCGAAGCACGGCGTGTTCACCGACCGGCCGGGTACGTTGACCAACGACTTCTTCGTCAACCTGCTCAGCATGAACACGATCTGGGATCCGGCCGCCGGCTCCGACGAAGTCTACGAGGCGCGTGACCGCAAGACCAAGGCGGTCAAGTGGACCGGCACCCGTGCCGACCTGATCTTCGGCTCGCACGCCCAATTGCGCGCGCTTGCCGAGGTCTACGGGTCGGCGGACGCCAAGGCGAAATTCACCAGGGATTTCGTTGCGGCATGGACCAAGGTGATGAACGCCGACCGCTTCGACATCGCCTGAGATCGCTAAAGGTGCTCCGGCGCGGCCGCGCCGGATCGCCGGTCCTCCCAAGGACACAACGCCAGGGCCGCGTTTCCAGTGATGGGAGCGCGGCCTCTGTCGTATAGGGCCGCGCTTTGGTGGACCGTGCCTCCCTGGTCAAGCATGCTATTTTGTGGGCATCGCGTCTGCACCGGTGCACCATGATCGAAATCGTCAAACCCGCGTTCGAACATCTGCCGTCCTACAAGGCGGCACTCGAACGCGGCTGGTCGCCGGACAATGTGCGATTGCTGGAAGCGACGCGCGAGCAGCTTGCGGCAATCGAAAGGGATCCCGTGGCTTTTCTCGCCGACCTCGATGATCCCCAGGCCAGGGGCGGTCCGATCACCTTGCCCGACGGCAAAAAGGTGCCGCGCCTGCCAGGCTTCCGCCGCTGGATCTGGGACGGCGAGGCGTCGGGCTCGATCGGCTTTCGCTGGCAGAAGGGCACGTCGGACCTGCCGCCGCATGTGCTCGGCCATATCGGCTATGCGGTGGTGCCGTGGAAGCGGCGGCGCGGCTACGCTACACAGGCGCTGCGCCTGATGCTGGAGGAGGCGAGGGCGGTCGGCCTGGCTCACGTCGAGATCACCGCCAAACCGGGCAATCCGGCCTCGCACAAGGTGATCCTGGCCAATGGCGGCAAGCTCGTCGAACGCTTTTTCGAGGACGCCGCCTATGGCGGAGCAGAAAGCTTGCGGTTCCGGATCGAGCTGTAGGATGTATCTCAACCATGCTCATCGGCGCACAGCGCATGATCCGACAGCGCGCGGATGACGTAGCAGTCGCCGACCGTCTGGCCATTGCAGCACGTGGCGATGCGTTCGAGCTCGGCCTCGAGCCGCTTCAACTGGGCAATCTTTTCCCGCACCGAGATCAGTTGCTCCTCGGCGATCTTGTCGGCGTGGCCGCAGGGTTGCTCGGGGTGGCCGCTCAAATCGATCAGAGAGCGGATGTCCTCGACGGCGAAACCGAGATCGCGGGCGTGGCGGATGAAGGCCAACCGCTCCAGCTCCTGCCTGGAATAGCGGCGCTGGTTGCCTTCCGAGCGCTCGGGTGCGGCAACAAGGCCCATCTGCTCGTAGTAGCGGATGGTCGGCACCTTGACCCCGGTGCGGCGCGAGAGATCACCGATCGAAAACATGAATTGCCTCTTGAAGCTCTAGTGACTAGAGCAATTACAGTGCCTGACATCAGCGTTCAAGACCCATGCGGCGACGCCGCGCGGGCAAGACAGACAGGTGATGTGATGACGGCGCCCCTCGACCAGGTAAAAATCAGGCAGACGCGGTTCAAGATCGGCGGCATGGATTGCGCCTCTTGCGCAACCAAGATCGATACGGCGGTGCGTCGCCTAGACGGCGTCGCCGATGTCTCGGTTTCGGTGACCGGTGCCAGCATGACGGTCAGCCATGGCGGCGCGTTGCCGGAAGGCAGGGTGCTGCAGCAGGTTGCTCGGCTCGGCTACGGCATCGTCAGGGCCGAGGCACATGTATCGCCGATGTCAGACAAGGCGCACGCCGATCACGTCCACAATGACCATGAAGGCCACGATCATGCGAGCCACGATCCCGATCCCGATCATGGCCATTCCGAGACGGGGCAGGCGTGGTGGCGTTCCCGCCGGGCGGTGCTGACGCTCGCCTGCGCGGCAGCGCTTCTCGCCGCATACGGCATCGGCCATCTGTTCCCGATGGCGGAACGCGGGGTGTTCCTGGCCGCGCTGTTGGTCGGCCTGGTGCCGATCGCACGGCGCGCGCTGATGGCGGCATTGGCCGGCACGCCGTTTTCGATCGAGATGCTGATGACCATCGCGGCGATAGGCGCCGTGATGATCGGTGCCACTGAAGAGGCCGCCGCCGTGGTGGTGCTCTTCCTGATCGGCGAGCTTCTGGAGGGTGTCGCCGCCGGCCGGGCGCGGGCGAGCATCCAGGGACTTGCCGATCTGGTGCCGAAGACGGCCTTGGTCGAGCGCGCAGGCGGCACATCGGAGTGTCCCGCCGAAGACCTTGCGGTCGGCGACATCATCCTGGTGCGGCCGGGCGACCGCATCCCGGCCGATGGCGAGATCATCGAGGGCGCGAGCGAAATCGACGAGGCGCCGGTGACCGGCGAGAGCACCCCGAAGCGCAAGGGCGCTACGGACGCCGTCTTTGCCGGCACGATCAGCACCGACGGCGTGCTCAAGGTGCGGGTGACGGCGGCCGCTTCCGACAACACCATCGCCCGAATCGCGCGGCTGGTGGAGGAGGCGCAGGAGGCCAAGGCGCCGACAGAGCGCTTCATCGATCGCTTCTCGCGCACCTACACGCCGGCGGTGCTGGCGGTCGGTGCGCTGGTGGCATTGTTGCCGCCGCTGCTTGCCGGCGGCGACTGGAACGAATGGATCTACAAGGGCCTTGCGATCCTGCTGATCGGCTGCCCCTGCGCGCTGGTCATCTCGAACCCCGGCGGCAATCGCCGCGGGCCTGGCGACCGGCGCGCGGCGTGGCCTGTTGATGAAAGGCGGTGCGGTGCTGGAAGGCTTTCGCCGGCTCACGGCGGTCGCCTTCGACAAGACCGGTACGCTGACCGCAGGCAAGCCTGTCGTCACCGACATCGCGGCGTATGGAAGGGATGAACGCACCGTGCTGGCGCTGGCGGCAGCACTGGAGCAGGGCTCCAGCCATCCGTTGGCGATGGCGATCCTGGACCGGGCCAAGGCCGACAAGGCGCCGGTGCCGCCGGCTCTCGCAGCGAAGGCAATCTCGGGCAAGGGTGTCGAGGGCAGCGTCGGCGGCGTCGCCGTCTTCCTCGGCTCCGGCCAGGCGGCGGGCGAACGCGCCGACATGACGCAAGCGCAGCGCCTCGCCGTCGACAGCTTCAACGGCCAGGGCAAGACGGTGTCAGTGCTCGTCGCCGATGGCGTGGTGGCCGGGCTGATTGCCATGCGCGACGAGCCGCGGCCGGATGCTGCGGCCGGGATCGCGGCGCTGGAGGCCGAGAGCATCCGCGCGGTGATGTTGACCGGCGACAACAGTCGCACGGCGCAAGCCATCGCCGCTTCGCTCGGCATCGAGGCGCGGGCGGAGCTGTTGCCACAGGACAAGCAGCGCATCGTCGGCGAATTGCAGCGCGAGGGTTTCAAGGTCGCCAAGGTCGGCGACGGCATCAACGACGCGCCGGCGCTCGCGGCGGCCGATATCGGCGCGACCGTGCTGGTCACCGCCAACGCCATGCGCCTGCTGCGCTGGCGCGGGTGAAGTGTTTTTGGTTGATCACGATCTTTTCGGAAAACCGGCGTCCACTTTTCCGGATCGTGATCTACTCGGCTGGGGCTGTCAGCGGCGGCGTGGCGTTGCTGCGCCCTTCCCAGACATAAGAGGCGAGCGCCACTGCCACGGCGACCAGCATGGCGATGGCGCCCAGCAGCGGCAGGCTGCGGTAGCCATAGCCGCTGTTCAGCATCGCGGCGCCCAACGAAGCGGCCAGCGCGATGCCGACATTGAAGCCGGACGGAATGAGCGACGAAGCGAGGTTGGAAGCATCTGCCGTCCAGGCCAGGATGCGGGTCTGGATCGGCGTGCCGATGGCGAAGTTGAGACCGCCCCAGATGACGATCGCCACAACCATCGGCAGGGGATAGGGGCTGACGGCATAGATCACGCCAAGCGTCACCGCCTGCAGGGCCAGCATGGTGATCAATGACGGCATCAGCTTCCAGTCGGAGAGCTTGCCGCCGAGGAAGACTCCAAGGGTTGCGCCGACGCCGTTGAGCAGCAGCACCCACGGCACCAGGTTCTCGTCGAGACCGGTGACTTCGAGCAGTGTCGGCGTGATGTAGGTGAACAGGCCGAACTGGCCGATCATCAGCATCAGCATCAGGATCAGCGATGTCCAGACCTGCTGGCGGGCCAGCACGCGGACCTCGCGGGCGAAACCGGCGGGCTTGGCCGATGAGCCGGTGGTGCGCGGCAAAAGGGCTGCCATGGCAAGCGTTGCCGCGACACCCAGCGCGCACATCACCCAGAAAGTCGCACGCCAGCCCCAGATGTTGCCGATCGCGGTGCCGGCCGGCACGCCGATGACGTTGGAGACGGTGAGGCCGGACAGGATGACGGCGACAGCCATGCCGCGCTGGTCCTCGCGCACGAGACCGACGGCGACGACCATGGCGACGCCGAAATAGGCGCCATGCGCGACCGCCACGGCAATGCGCAACAGAAGCATCGAGGTGAAATCGGGCGCCAGCGCGCAAGCCGCCTGGCCAATGGTGAAGGCGATGGCGAGGCCGAGCAGCAAGGTCTTGCGCGACAATGACTTGGTGGCGAGCGCCAGCAGCGGACCGCCGATGGCGATGCCGCCGGCATAGCCGGAGACGAGATAGCCGGCGGAGGGAACCGAGACGCCCAGGCCTTGCGCCACCTGCGGCAGCACGCCGGCAATGACGAATTCGGTGGTGCCGAAGGCAAAGGCGGCGATGAACAGGGCGATGAGCGGAAGCGACATGGGGAAGCCTTAGCTGGAAGCGCCTCAAACCACGGATGGGCTTTGCGGGCAATCCAGAAATTTTTGTCGCGAGTTTAGGTTTTCTTGAATTGGATGCGAGCAGCCGCTTCCCTTCTCCCCAGGGGAGAAGGGAAAGTGGCGCTTCTCAGCTCGCTTTCAACCGCGACCCCGTCAGCAGGCCGCGCTCTTCAAGCACCGGATAGGCCATCGAGGCCAGCAGCGAATTGATCTGTTTCAGGTCGCGGATGGTGTCGAGATGGATCGAGCTGGTTTCGACGCTCTTGGCGGTGCCGTCGCGCAGCCGCACGAAATGGCTGGCGCTGGTTTCCTTTTCGCGGTCGCGCAGCCGGTCCTTTTCCAGCACCAGCTGGCGGGCGGTCTCGGGATCGCGCGACACCAGAACGTTGAAGGCAAGCCGCGCATTGGCCAGAACCGAGCCATGGAAGGCGCACAACTCGGCCCAGCCCTCGTCGGTGAATTCCAGTCCGCGCTCGAACTTCTTCTTCACATGCACCAGCATGTTGCGCACGATGATGTCGCCGACCTGCTCGAGCTTGACGCAGGCGCCGATCAGTTCCTGGCAGCGCAGCGCCTCGTCCTCGGTCAGCGGGTTCCTGGTCAGTTTGGCGAGGTAGAGCTTGATCGCGGCGTGCTTGCGGTCGACGCGGTCGTCGAGTGCGGCCAGCGCCTTGATCTTGTCGGCGTCGGCACTTTCATAGAGTTCGATGATACGCTTGAGCATGATCTCGATCGTCTCGCAGACCCGCACCACCTCGCGGGTGGCATTGGCCAGCGCCTGGCTCGGCACGTCGAGCGCGCTTTCGTTGAGCGCGGACAGCTCGACGACGTCAAGCGAGGCGGCCGGCACGGGCTTGGTGCCAAGTGCGACGATCTTCTCCGAAGCGCGGTAGACGAAGCCTGCCAGCGGCAGGCCGGCGAGCAGGATCAGCACATTGAACAGGATGTGGGCATTGACGATCTGGTCCGCCGCCGTCGAACCGAGAAAGGCGAAGTGCGGCCTGAAGATCATGACCAGGATCAGCATGACCAGCGAGCCAAGCCCGCGCATCAGGAGATTGCCGATCGGCACGACGCGCACTTCGGGGCTCGACGAGCGGGTCAGCATCGGCGCGATGATCGAGGAGCCGAGGTTGACGCCAAGGATGAGAACGACGCCAAGTTCGGGCGTGATCAGGCCACGGCCTGCCAGCGTCGCCATCAACAGCACCGCCGCGATGCTCGACTGGAACAGCCAGGTGATCAGTGCCGCCAGCAGATAGGCGGTGATGGAATCGGTCGAGAAGTAGTTGATGATGACCGGCATGAGCTGGCTGTTGCGCAGGGGCTCCGATGCCTGGCCGATCATCTCCAGCGACAGGATCAGAAGGCCGATGCCGACCAGGATGCGGCCGGACTGGCGCCAGTCGCGCCGCTCGGTGGCCATGAACATGACCGTGCCGGTGATCAGGCACAGCGGCACCAGCAAGGTGAGGTCGAAGGTCAGCAGCTTGACCACCAGCGCCGAGCCGATCTCGGCGCCGCGCACCGCCAATTGGCCCGCGGCGCCAGAGACGATGCCAGAGCCGGCGAAGGAGCCGACCAGCAGCGTGACGGCGGTGGAGCTCTGCAGGGCGATGGCAAGGCCGGTGCCGGCCAGCACCGCCATGATCGGATTGCGCATGGTGGCGCGGAGGCGATGGCGCAGCACGTCGCCATAGGCGCGTTCAACGCCGGTCTTCACCATGCGGGTGGCAAACAGCATCAGCGCCACGGCGCCGGCCAGATGCAGAAGGACGACGGACCCGCTCATTTCGTCCCCCGCATGCAAACAGGGCGCCCGCCCTGTTTTGCATGGCGATCAGAAGGAAAAACGAGGGAACGAATCATGTTCATGGCGGTGACTTATAATAGCTCGAATATTTTAGCCGGATAATAAAATCTTGTCGATTTCAAGGGCCGTTGCCGCGCGACAGGCGGTGTCGGAAAATGGACGGACGCGCAAATGGTTGCATTGCTGGGCGGGCGCGAAGCGGCGGATAGGCCGAGTTTGCGGTGCGACTGGCTCCTGCCTTTGCGATCATGTTCAGCTTCCTTGGGTAAATCAAGGAATCCATTACATAATTGTAATGCGTGCGTTCAGTTTCGGTTCATCGATGGGCAGCTACTGCTTCGATATCGACAACCAAGGAGACTTCTCATGAAACGCATCGTCCTTTCCGCACTCGCTTTCTCGATGCTGGCCGCCACGTCGCTCACCGGCCAGGCCGCACCGCTGAATGCGCCGAACGCGCCGCAGTCGAACTACAGCCAGGTCGACTGGCAGAAGCCCGGCCACCACAGCGATGTGAGAAAGCGCGTTTACAAGAAGAAGGTCGTCGTCGTGAAGCGCAACAACTGGCGGCATGGCCAGAAATATTCCGGCTGGAAGCGCCATCAGCCGATCCGCGACTATGGCCGCTACGGCCTGCATCGCCCCGGCCGCGGCCAGGAATGGATCCGCGTCGGCAACGACTATGTGCTGGTCGGCATCCTCTCCGGCGTCATCTTCGGCGCGCTTGCCGCGCATTAATCGGCACCTGCCGGACATTGAAAAGGGAGGCGGCCCGCAACGGCCGCCTTTCTTTTTGCCTGTGGAAACCGGGTATGGCCCGCATTAAGGGTCGTCGGATTTCGCGGGCGTGATTATATAATCGGGAAACGAGTTCCCCGATGCGCTTTCCACCCGCCTTCCTCGACGAGATACGCGACCGCGTGCCGATTTCATCGGTGATCGGCCAGCGCGTCGCGTGGGACCGCAAGAAGACCAACGCACCGCGCGGCGACTATTGGGCCTGCTGCCCGTTCCACGGCGAGAAGAGCCCTTCCTTCCACTGCGAGGACAAGAAGGGCCGCTACCACTGTTTCGGCTGTTCGGTCTCGGGCGATCATTTCAAGTTCCTCACCGAACTGGACGGGATGAGCTTTCCCGAGGCGGTCGAGAAGATCGCCGACATGGCCGGGGTGCCGATGCCGGTCCGCGACGCGCAGGAGGAGCGGCGCGAAAAGGAACGCGCCAGCCTGACCGACGTCATGGAGATGGCGACCGCCTTCTTCCAGGAACGGCTGCAGGGACCGGAAGGCGCCAAGGCGCGTGCCTATCTGCGCGACCGCGGCCTGACGCCGGCGACGCAGCAATCGTTCCGGCTCGGTTTTGCGCCGGACAGCCGCAATGCGCTGAAGGAGCATCTCGCCGCCAGGGGCGTGCCGAAAGCCGATATCGAGGCCTGCGGACTGGTGCGCCACGGCGACGACATCCCGGTTTCCTATGACTGGTTCCGCGACCGCATCATGTTTCCGATCCCGGATTCCAGGGGGAAGATCATCGCCTTTGGCGGCCGCGCGCTGCAGCCCGATGCGCTGGCCAAATACATGAACTCGCCCGACACCGAGCTCTTCCACAAGGGCAACGTGCTTTATAATTTCGCCCGCGCTCGCAAGGCCTTGGCCAAGGGCGGCACGGTCATCGCCGTCGAAGGCTATATGGATGTCATCGCGCTGGCGCAGGCCGGCTTCGAGAATGTCGTGGCGCCGCTCGGCACCGCGCTCACCGAGAACCAGCTCGAGCTGCTGTGGCGCATGGCGCCGGAGCCGATGTTGTGCTTCGACGGCGACAAGGCCGGGTTGAAGGCCGCGTGGCGGGCCGCCGACATGGCGCTACCGTCGGTGCAGGCCGGGCGCTCGGCGCGTTTCGCGCTGCTGCCGGAAGGCAAGGATCCCGACGACCTCGTCAAGGCCGAAGGACCGGATGCGTTTCGTAGCGTGCTGGCCGAGGCGCGGCCGCTGGTCGACCTTTTGTGGATGCGTGAGACGGCGGGCGGCGTCTTCGATACACCGGAGCGGCGGGCCGAGCTCGAGAAGACGCTGCGCGAACTGACCAGCCGCATCCGCGATGAAAGTCTCCGCTACCATTATCAACAGGAGATGCGCGAGCGCGTGTTGAGCTTCTTCGGCTCGCAGCGCAGTGGGCGTCAGGATGGCGGCCGGCCAGGTCAGCGCGGCCAGGGCAAGGCAGCCGCTCCCGGCGGGCAGTTCGCCAAGAGCGGTGGCGGCCGCATTGCGATCACCGAAAGTCTCGGCCAGTCGGCTTTGGTCAAACGCGGCGGCGAGGGGATGTCGGTGCGCGAGGCGACGATCATCGTCGCATTGGTCAACCATCCGGCACTGATCGACGAGAATTTCGCCCATATCGAGTTTCTCGATCTTGCCAACTCCGATCTAAGGCGGCTGCATGCGGCAATCCTCGATGCAATGGCGCATGACATGGCCAATGATCGGCAGGCGGTGATTGCGACGATCGAACGCGCCGGCTGCGCCGAGATCTGGGAGCGGGCCGTCGGCCTGATCCGGCGAATGCGGCAATGGCCGGCGCTGGAGACCGCCGCCCTCGAAGATGCCCGCGATGCTTTCAGCCAGGCGCTGCACTTGCAGCGCAGCGCGCGCACCTTACATAAGGAACTGAAACAGGCGGAAGCGGCGCTCGCCACCGATCCCACAGACGAAAACTACCGGCACCTGATCGAAATTCAGGCGCAATTCCAGGATGTGCAAGCCACGGAAGCGCTGATCGAAGGGTTTGGCGTCTCCTCGGGCAGGGCAGGGCGAGCTTAGTTGGAAGCGAGTGAATTGAGAAAGCGTCGTTGCGCGTCGAAATGGCGCGTAACGGGCTAAGTCGGGTAATTGATTCGCTTTTTTCATGCGAATCATGCGAGAGGCGCTTGACCTTCTGGCAGATTGGCGGAATCAGGACGATTCGAAACGTTAACCCGAACCCGCGTCGACGGGAAATAAGCGATGTGAGGTACTGGTCACTGGACAGGCAGCCCGCCTGCCACAGATATCAGGGTTAATCTGGACTTAATGGATGTCGCCCAAAAAGGGGAAACCCGGTTTTGGGGCAACGACATACACCAAACGAAACGAGTTGATGCAGTTACTGGCCCGGTGAAGCGCGTTTCATAAGCGAGCGCATCCGATTTGACTGGTCCGACAGCTTACGCGGCTTTGAAGTTCGGCCGCTAGGAGAAGATAAAGACTATGGCGACAAAGGAAAAGGAAGAGGTCGAAACCGAACGCGAAGGCGCCACCGATGGCCCTCTGCTCGACCTTTCCGATGATGCTGTCAAGAAGATGATCAAGGCCGCCAAGAAGCGCGGCTATGTCACCATGGACGAGCTGAATTCGGTGCTGCCCTCAGAGGAAGTGACCTCCGAGCAGATCGAGGACACGATGGCGATGCTGTCCGACATGGGCATCAACGTGGTCGAGGACGACGAGCAGGGCGAGGAGCCCGAGGCCGCCGACACCGCGGCCGATGCCGAGGAAGACGCCAACGAGCTGGCTGAGCAGACCGGCACCGCGGTCGCCGCCACCACCACCAAGAAAGAACCGACCGATCGCACCGACGATCCGGTGCGCATGTATCTGCGCGAGATGGGCTCGGTGGAGCTTTTGTCGCGCGAGGGCGAAATTGCCATCGCCAAACGCATCGAGGCCGGCCGCGAGACGATGATCGCGGGTCTGTGCGAAAGCCCGCTGACCTTCCAGGCCATCATCATCTGGCGCGACGAACTCAACGAATCCAAGATCCTGCTGCGTGAGATCATCGATCTCGAAGCCACCTATGCCGGCCCCGAGGCCAAGCAGGCGCCGGTGGTCGAGCGCGTCGAGGAAGCCAAGGTCGAGGACAAGCCGCGCCGTTCGCGCGACGACGAAGACGACATCACCAATGTCGGCGCCGATACGCGTGGGCTGACGGATGACGACGACGAAGACGAGGACGAAGCGAGCCTGTCGCTGGCCGCGATGGAAGCGGAACTCCGCCCGCAGGTGATGGAAACGCTCGACGTTATCGCCGACACCTACAAAAAGCTGCGCAAGCTGCAGGACCAGCAGGTCGAGAACCGTCTGGCCGCCGCCGGCACGCTGTCGCCCAGCCAGGACCGCCGGCTGAAGGAACTGAAGGACCAACTGATCAAGGCGGTGAAGTCGCTGTCGCTCAACACGGCGCGCATCGAGGCGCTGGTCGAGCAGCTCTACGACATCAACAAGCGCCTGGTGCAGAACGAAGGCAAGCTGCTCAGGCTCGCCGAAAGCTACGGCGTACGCCGCGAGGAGTTCCTGAAGGAGTATCAGGGCTCCGAGCTCGACCCGAACTGGACGCGCTCGATCGGCAACCTGACCTCGCGCGGCTGGAAGGAATTCACCAAGAACGAGAAGGATGCGATCAAGGACCTGCGCGCCGAGATCCAGAACCTCGCCACCGAAACGGCGATCTCGATCCTGGAATTCCGCAAGATCGTCAACCAGGTGCAGAAGGGCGAGCGCGAAGCGGCGATCGCGAAGAAGGAAATGGTCGAGGCCAATCTGCGCCTCGTCATCTCAATCGCCAAGAAATACACCAATCGCGGCCTGCAGTTCCTCGACCTGATCCAGGAAGGCAATATCGGCCTGATGAAGGCGGTCGACAAATTCGAATACCGCCGTGGTTACAAGTTCTCGACCTACGCGACGTGGTGGATCCGGCAGGCGATCACGCGTTCGATCGCCGATCAGGCGCGCACCATCCGCATTCCGGTGCACATGATCGAAACGATCAACAAGATCGTGCGCACCTCGCGCCAGATGCTGCACGAGATCGGCCGCGAGCCGACGCCGGAAGAACTGGCCGAAAAGCTTGCCATGCCGCTCGAAAAGGTGCGCAAGGTCTTGAAGATCGCCAAGGAGCCGATCTCGCTCGAAACGCCGGTCGGCGACGAGGAGGATTCGCACCTGGGCGATTTCATCGAGGACAAGATGGCGATCCTGCCGATCGACGCGGCGATCCAGGCCAATCTGCGCGAGACCACCACGCGCGTGCTGGCCTCGCTGACGCCGCGCGAGGAGCGCGTGCTCAGAATGCGCTTCGGTATCGGCATGAACACCGACCACACGCTGGAAGAAGTCGGCCAGCAGTTCTCGGTTACCCGCGAGCGTATCCGCCAGATCGAAGCCAAGGCGCTGCGCAAGCTCAAGCACCCGAGCAGGTCGCGCAAGCTGCGCAGTTTCCTGGATAGCTGAGACTTACCGATGCAAAGAGTTCAAGGGCGCCGATGGCGCCCTTTTTTGTTTGTGGGGCGCACTCTTGCGGGCCAGGCCCTTCGGGAGGATAATTTCGCTGTCGGATGCATTTCTGGGCGATAAGCCGGATGCCCGCCCCGGCGAAGCCGCCGTGCTCCGTGGCCCCGGAGGGAGGTGTGCCATGACAAGCTACATCGTGCTGATGAACTGGACGGAGCAGGGTGCCAGAAACGTGCGCGAGTCACCGAAGCGGCTCGACGCCGCCAGAAAGCAGCTGGGAGACATGGGCGGATCGTTCAAGGCGTTCTACCTGACCATGGGCGAATACGACATGGTGGCGGTGGTCGAAGCGCCCGACGACGCGGTGCTGGCGCGCTTCTCGCTGATGCTGGCGGCAGCCGGCAATGTCAGGACGCGGACGCTGAAGGCCTTTCCCGAATTAGCCTACCGCGAGATCGTCACCTCGCTCGGATAAAGCCCGTAGCGGAAGGGCCGGACCGGCTGGCCCGATACATTCTCCTTCGCGCGAGCGACCGAGCGACGTCTTGACGGCGCCCGATCGTTCGTGGTCCTTCAAGTTTGCGCTACCAACCAAATGCCGGAACTATGCTGACCGTCTGGTACAACACGCGCTGCCCGGTCTGCGATGCCGGGATCAGCAGGCAGAAGCGGCGGCTGATCGAAGCGATCAAGGCTGGGCGGATCGAGTTCCGAGACATCAATCTTGAACCGGCAGCGCTAGCCGGATTTGGCGCGTCGCTTGAGGATATCCGCCGCCGGCTGCACGCCACCGATGCCGAGGGCCGACTGCTGGTCGGCGCCGATGTCGCCATCGCGGTATGGAAGGTCACGCCGGGCGAGGGCTGGTTGGCGACGCTGTTCGGCAATCCGGTTGCCTTGCCGCTGACACGCTTTGCCTACGATCGCTTTGCCGATCTTCTCTATGCCTGGAACCGGCGCATGGGGCGCTGGTAGCCGAATTTATCGGTGGCCGCCGTTCGCAACGAAGCGGCCGAGACTGGAAAATCGAGCCCGCTGGTGCTGCATTCAGATACATCGTAAGATATATCTTGACTCCATCGATTGACTTGCCTAATTAAGATATATCGTAAGATACAACTCAAGGAGCAATCAATGCACAAACACAATCATTTCGGGCGCGGTCATTTCGGCGAGCGCATGTTCATGCACATGGCCGGCAAATTCGGTGGCAGAGGGGGCGGCGGCTTTGGCCCGTTCGGCCACGGCGGCCGTGGTGGCGGGCGCGGCGGTCCGGGCGACATGTTCCGCGCCGGACGCATGCTGGCCGACGGCGACCTCAAGCTGATCACGCTGTCGCTGCTGGCCGAAGCGCCGCGTCACGGCTACGACATCATCAAGGCCCTGGAAGAGCGCACCAGCGGCATCTACAGCCCGAGCCCGGGCGTGGTCTACCCGACGCTGACCTTCCTGGAAGAGGCCGGCTATGCCGCCTCCGCCGCCGACGGCAACAAGAAGGTGTTTTCGATCACCGAGGCGGGCCAGGCGCATCTCGCCGACAACCGCGAGATGATCGACGGCGTGCTCGACCATCTCGAGCGCTTCGGCCGCAAAATGGCCAAGGCGCGCGACTGGTTCGGCTGGAACGACGAGAGCGAAGAGGGCGGGCGTCGTGGCGGCCGCGGTGGCCGCGGGGATCGTTCGGAAGCGCGCGACGAATTCCGCGCAGTCCGTCACCGGCTGCGCGCGGCTCTGGGCGACTTCGTCGACGCCCCGGCCGACAAGCAGGCCGAGGCCATCGCCATCCTCGAAGCCGCCGCCGAGGCGCTGGAAGCGCTGTCGCACAAGTAAGCTCGTCCAGCCGACCGGACGCAGCCCTTGCCCGCTGGCCCAAGGACCGATAGTGAAATTCATCCCGCGTCACTCTACATGGTGCGGGATGAATGCTGTTGGAGGAAGTCCGATGTCTTTTCTGAAGCGTCTTTTCGGCGGTGGCGGCGGCGGAACCCAGACGGCTGAGCCGACGAGTGCAGCGCCAGCCAAGCAGGTCGAGCACAAGGGCTTTCTGATCAGCGCCACGCCCTACAAGGCCGATGGCCAGTACCAGACCTGCGGCGTCGTCTCCAAGGAGATCGACGGCGTGGTGAAGGAACACAAATTCATCCGCGCCGACCGCTTTGCCGGGCTCGACGACGCCGTCGACATCTCGATCAAGAAGGGCATCCAACTGGTCGACGAGCAGGGCGATCGGGTTTTTGGATAGGCAGGACCGGTCGGAGCGAAAGTCTTCGGCATCTCGCAATGAGCCCAACCGATCAGCGTGAAGATGCTGTCAAGCGTGTTGGGAACGCCAAACAAGGCCTGGTCTCCGCAATGCCATCAAAGCCGGCTCACTCTACAGGCCGCCTTGCTATGGCAGTAAATGCATGAGTTCGTCCGGCATTGTGGTAACCGCCGGCACTGGAGTAGCCGCCGGCGTGGGATCGGCCGGATCGGCAACATTCGTTCCACCGATGACGTAGCCCGGTTCTTCCGAGTACGAGTAGACTTTCGTTATGATGCCTGATTTGAGCGCTTCAGCGTCCCAGACGTTATAAAGGCCCTGCGGCGTTGCCAGCCCCATCATGGCGAACACATCGGCGCTGTTGACGCCCATTTCGTCGAAATAGTCGGACAGCAACTGCTTCAGCGCCGGATCAGGCACCGTCGAAATCTCATCAAGGCTTCTTCTGCCGTTGTGCATTCGGGGTGTCTTCCGGCCGTTCGTTATCTGATGGACGGCGATCCGGGCATTGGCAGCTGCGGCGCGGACCTTGCCCCCAGCCAAGGCCCATGGGCAGGCCGAGAAACAGTACGCCCCACCAGAATGAACTTCCCCTTCCGACCAGCCGTTCCTGACCATCTTTTGCGGACAGCGTGGCACCAGCATCGGGCAGCCGTTCAACTGCGTCCTGCCTATCGCAGTTTCGAGGCCGGCGGCGCGGATCATGTGTCCCATTTCGAGCGCCGCATCCACGTTCCCGCCGCCAGACTGAAACACGACAGGAAGCCTTTCTCCCTTCAGTTTCCGCAGAAATTTCTCAAATTGCCTGGCGGTATCAGGTTTTATTATGCCCTCGGCAGATATCCATTGGACGCAGTTGACGTTGCAATCGCCGTTCCGAACCAGAATGAAGTTCATCGGCCATTCTTCGGGCGCTTTCTGCTTTGCGACGGCCGATGCAGTTGCAGTCAAGGCGACAAAGGCGATCAAGCAAAAGGTTACCAGCGGACCCAGGCGAGTTGTCACGATGAAAAGCCCCACTTACCGACGAATAACTACTATCGCCTTAGGTCTGTCTGATACAACCTTCTTTAACTCTCCGCTCGACGACGCCGTCGACATCTCGATCAAGGAGGGCATCCAGTTGGTCGACGAGCAGGGCGATCGGATTTTTGGGTAGGCAGGACCACCTCTCCGCTGGAGGTCGCAGATCGCGACCGCCAGCGGGTCAATTCGTCCTGGCGGGATCGATCGTCATCAGGCGTGCCCTTGCCTCGATCAGGTGCCTTTGCGCGGCCCTTATCCGGCTGCACAATGCCAAATTGAGGGCGACGCCACCTTCCTCATCCAGCAAGTCGTTCGCGCACTTCAAAGAGTGCTCAGCTCTCCTTATACGCAGTCTGGCTTTGGCCGCTTCCATGCTGTGAATTTCAATCATTGCGCCGCGTCCTTTGCGGTTCCGGTCCCTTCATGGACTAAACCGCTGGCAATCGCATTGGTTCCGGCCAGGGAATATGCCCGCGGCTTCGGCTATTTCGTTGTCGTGTTGAATTCACGGTTTGCCGTGTAGTCGATCACGAAGGTGCCCTCGGGAGCGCGAACGCCCTGCTTCACATTTGATATAGTCACCGTTGTGGTAAGTCCCTTCTCGTCGGTGAGGCTCCATCTGCGCAGATCGAGAGATTTACTGTCGAACACCATGGAGATGCTCGAATTGCCGAAGGTCGATCTGTCGGCCAGCTTGACGGTAACTTGGGCGCCATCGTTCCTGACGCTTTTCACGCGATTGCCGGAGAAGTCGACCTTATTGTCGAGCAGCAGCTTAAGCGGCGTCTTCGAGAGAGCATAAAGCCGCGATGTCTTCAGCTTTCTGTTATAAACCACCAGGGATTTGCCATCTGCAATCACGCTGATTCCTGATTGGCCTGCATAGTTGAATCGGATCTTGCCGGGGCGTTGTAGAAAAAACCTGCCACGGGTCCTTTCCGCATTTGGACCCGACTGGACGAAGTCCCCGGACATGGACTTTACCGATGAGAGGTGATCGGCAATCGTCTTGGCATCAACAGGCGCGGCGGAGATCGCGGCGGTGGATGCCGCATACATCGCGGCAGCGCTGGCAACGGCGAACCAGCAACCCAGCAGTACTTTGATCCGATAGCCCATCGCTTATCCCACCTCCGGAGCAGGCGCGTGATCGAAAGAGATCACGCGCCTCCAGGTCAGTAACCCTCCGGGCATCGTGCAACGTAAACCCGGCCATACTGATCGCGATATCTGCACTGGCCGGCTTCGCTGGCGTGCCCGATGACGGCCCCGGCTATCGCGCCAACCGCACCGCCAACAACCGCCCCTTGCACAGGATCGCCGGCCACCGCGGCGCCTACCGCTGCGCCACCCAAGCCGCCGACGGCAGCGCCTTGTTCGGTACGGGAGCACGCCGAGAGCGGAATGAGCAGGCTCAAAATGAGCAGCGTCTTTTTCATTGGTTCTCTCCTGGGCTACTATTAGCCAAAGCTTAAATGCTCAAGAAAGCTTTTCGATCCATCGTGGGTTGCCTGTCCTGCAAGCGCCGGGCCGTGGCGGACCCGTGTGCCCTCCGGCTCAAACGCCTGCAATCGCCAAAAGCCAGGCCAGGATATCGAGCAGCAGAAACAGCAGCGCAATCTGCAGCGCCACCCGCAGCCGCTGGATAATTCGCCAGTTGCCGGCCATGTCCGCCTTGATGCGAAGCGCAAGCGCGCGGCGCATGGCCGACATCGTCGTCGGCCTGTCGCCGTCGACATATTGATCAAGCAACTCTTCGGGATCGAAGCGGAATGTGTATTGGTGGTAGGGCCAAAGCATGAAGACGATCAGCCCGCCAATGCCGAACAGCAGGGCCACCGCAATCCAGTCCCAAGGCCCAAGCCCGTTGGAAAGGGCCGCACCGCCAAGCAACGAGTTTGCGAAGGCGGTGGCGAAGACAAGGCTGCCGGCGCGGCTGCTCATGTTCTCCACAAGGGTTTGCTGTTGCGTGAGACCTCTCACTGCTTCCTGATAAATGAATGCAAGACGCGGATCGTCGTCGGTAACAGCGCTTGCGGCAATTCTGTTGCTTTCGCTTCCACTCGGATGTTCGACCATCAGGATGTCCTCTCTGGCGTGGACTGGATGCGCGAGCTCAGTCGAGATCGCTTGGTGCAAACGTTGGCCGTAAGCTGCCTCGCGCAAAGGGGGAACAGGTGAAACAGGGGACAGGATCCGCAGTGAACCGAACGGGCCAGGCTGATTGCGCGCCTGGCCAGCAAGGTTTGGGAAATCGACGCGGACTAAGCCGGCTGCAACTCCCTGCGCGGCAGTGGCGGGAACGCGATGGCGATGCCGACCGCCCCGAGCCCGATAAGAGCCGAGCCGATGAACAGCCAGGAATAGTTGGCGTAGGCGTCGAACACCATGCCGCCGGCAAGCGGGCCCAGCGCCATGCCGAGGCTGGACAGCATGGTGGCGGCGCCGAACACGGTGCCGAGGATGCGCTGGCCGAAATATTCGCGCGCCAGCACCGCATAGAGCGGCATGACGCCGCCATAGGTGGCACCGAAGATAACGGCCAGCATGTAGAACTGCTCAAGCCGGCTGATCGAGAGATAGGCGGCAATGACGATCGCCTGGATCGCCAGGCCCGCGATCAGCACCGGCTTGACGCCCAGCCGGTCGGCCAGCACGCCGTAGAAGAGCCGGCCGCCGAGGCCTGCCAGGCCTTCGACACTGTAGATCGAGACCGCTGCCATGGGGGCGACGCCACACAGCATGGCATAGCTGACCATATGGAAGATCGGGCCGGAATGCGCCGCACAGCAGGCAAAGAAGGTCAGCCCCAGCACGATGAACTGCGGTGAGCGCAGCGCCTTGCCGACCGTCAGGCCGGCGCCTTCGGCAACCGGCGCGGAGCCGGTATCGGCCATGACGGGCTTCGGTGGTTGGCGCACCAGCAGCACCGCCGGCAACAGCAATAGCCAGGCGGTAATGCCGATGTCGAACATGGCGGTGCGCCAGCCATAGGCGGAGATCAGCCAGCGGGCGAAGGGCGAAATCGTCATCGGCGCCACGCCCATGCCGGCCGAGACCAGCGAGACGGCGAGGCTGCGGTTGGTGTCGAACCAGCCTGTGGTCAGCGCGATCATCGGCGCGAAAAAGGCGCTTGCCGCGAGGCCGACCAGCACGCCATAGGTAATCTGGAAGCTCAGCAGCGAACCGGCCCGGCTGGCCAGCACCAGCGCCAGCCCGAGCAGAACCGCGCCGGTCATCACGACGATGCGGGCGCCAAAACGGTCCGATATCGCGCCCCAGGCGAAGCCGCCGAGGCCCATCACCAGGAAGTTGAGCGTCATGGCGCTCGAAATGCCGGCGCGCGACCAGTTGGTGTCGATCGCCATCGGCTCGAGAAAGATCGCCAGCGAAAACATCGTCCCGATGGCGACACAGGACATCAGCGCGCCAGCCGCGACGATGACCCAACGATAGGAAAAGCTCATTCAAATCTCCCATGCCAGAGGGCAGCGCTCAGCGCTGCTTGCATCCGAAGGACGCCGGCAGCGAGGCTGATCCTACAATCCGGTTGCATTTTTTATCCAGTCTGGCCCGACGCCGTTTTCAGCAGATCAGACCGGCAGTTCCGACGTGTATTTGATCGTCTGGCTGGGGACGTCGGTTTTGACGTTCTGCACGCCCTTGATGCGGCTCAGATGCTCCGACTGGAAGCGGCGGTAGTCGTCGATGCCGGCCGCCACCACGCGCACCATGGCGTCGCAATCGCCGAGCATCAGGTAGCACTCCATCACCTGCGGCAGCTTGGCGACTTCGGTGGCGAAATGCTCGATCGTGTCCTCGTCCTGCGTTTTCAGCCAGATGCGGGTGAAGAAGGTTAGGCCTTTGCCGATGCTGGCCGGGTTGAGCACGGCGACGTAGCGGTCGATGACACCGGCTTCCTCCAGCAGCTTCACGCGACGCAGGCAAGGCGATGGCGACAGCCCGACCTCATTGGCCAGATCATTGTTGGCCATGCGGCCGTCGCGCTGCAGCGCCCGCAGAATCCGCTTGTCGATCTCATCCAGCTTCATGGCTACAGATTCCATCTATTCGAAAATTTGTAACATAAAATGCCAGAATTGGGCGAAATACAACAATCTCCGCAACCAAATTGCGGACCGATTTCGGTATGTTTGCTGCCGACATCAGTTGATTTCAAACGCAGGGAAGCGGCGGCCGCGAGGTCAGCCGATGAAGACACATGAGCATTTTACAGGCAGTCGAGACGGTGGCAGATGGTTCGAAATCCGAATTCCGCCGTGGCGTGGCGTCCTGCGCGCCGGTGCTGTTCGGCACCATCCCTTATGCGCTGGTGCTTGGCGCCCAGGCCACGCAGAAAGGCTTGAGCACGGTCGAACTGTCTGCCATGACAGGGCTGAACTTCGCCGGCGGTTCGGAATTCGCGGCGATCCAGTTGTGGACGTCGCCGCCGAACATCGTGCTCATCGTCGCCATCACCTTCCTGGTCAACAGCCGTCACCTGCTGATGGGTGCGGCACTGGCGCCGTTCCTGCGCGACCTGCCACGGCGCAAGGTGTTTCCGGCGCTTTTCCTTATGTGCGATGAAAGCTGGGCGCTGGGCTTGGCCGATGCCAAACAGCGTACTGCTGCCGGCATTACGCCGGCCTTTAGCCCGCGCTACTATATGGGCGCGGCGCTGGCGATGTATCTCACCTGGGTGGCCTTCACCACGCTGGGTGCCTTGCTCGGTCCGATGCTCGGCCATGTCGAGACCTATGGTTTTGACATGGCGTTCCCGGCTGTCTTCCTGGTGCTGATGCGCGGCATGTGGACGGGTATGGCGGCGGCGCGGCCCTGGCTGGTCAGCCTGGTCGTTGCAGCACTGGTCTATCTCTTCGTTCCCGGTGCCTGGTATGTCGCCGCCGGCGCCATGTCGGGTCTGGTCGCGGCCTGGCTGATGGCAGGTGATGCATGATCGATGCAACGACCCTTTTCACCATCGTGCTGATGGCCGGCGTCACTTATCTGACGCGGATCGGCGGCTATGTCGTCCTGCGCAACCGCACGCTGGGCGCCCGTGCCACGGCTGTGATGGAAGCTGCGCCCGGCTGCGTGCTGATCTCTGTCATCGCACCGGCCTTCGTATCGAAGTCCCCGGCGGATCTTCTGGCGCTGGCTGTTACTCTGGCAGCCGCCACGCGGTTTTCCATGCTGCCGACCGTGCTGATCGGGGTCGCTTCGGCGGGGTTGCTCAGGCATTTCATTGGGTAGTCTAGACTACAGCCTTGGATCTATTGGCTCGCTCTCCAGCGCCAGGACGCCGAAAACACACTCGTGGACACGCCGTAGGGGCTGCCTGGCGACAAACCGCTTCAGCGCCTCGTGACCGAGCGCGAACTCCCGGAGCGCCAGACTACGCTTGCCACCTAAGCCTCGTTCCCGCAGGCGCACGAGATTGTCCGGTGCGTCGTATTCAGGGCCATATATGATGCGCAGATACTCCCGGCCGCGCACCTTCAGCGCCGGCTGGATAACCCCCTTCTTGTTCCGGCTGACGAAGTCGCGCGGCTTCACCACCATGCCTTCGCTTCCCGAGCCGGTCAGCGTCTCCCACCAGGCAACAGCCTCGGCACAAGCGCCGGCGTCGGCCAGATCTACCACCCGCCATTGTGTTCGCGTTACCACGCCGGCAGCCAGGCGCTCTGCAAGTGTCATGTGCCAAACGTGGTCATGATCGAACCAGACACGTCCCTCGCTGGCGAGCAGGTGGAATGGTGCGACCTTCAGGTCCTCGATGCCCGAGACAGGCCACACGTAAGGCGCCCAAGCGGTAGCGTATCTGGCCGCGCGCGCGGCCCGGTCCTCAAGGCGAGCGTCCAGCGAGGCCGCATCGATGCCACGCGCCATCGCACGGGCCAGCGCCTCGCGACTGGCTTGGAGGCCTGCGGCCGCAGACGTCGCTACTGGTGCATACTGGCTTTCAATCAGGCTGCTGGCCTTGGCCGACCAGGGCATGATCTCGGCGTCCAGCAGCAGCCAATCGCTGTTCAATTCCTTCCATAGGTCCACAGCCTCGACTCTGGCGCGGAGGCGGGCGAGCAGGCCCTCCGTCATGCCAGTGCCGTTGAAAAAGGAGCGTCCGGTCCGGGTCCAGATCGCGCCGGTCTCGTCGCCAGGGACCCCGAACCGGTCGCGCGCCGCCTGTGCGTCTCGGCACAGCGCGATGACTGCCCGCGAACCCATGTGCTTCTCCTCGCAAACGATTTGGGTGACGCCACGCTCGCGGAAATGGGCGAAGGCCTCCTCGGGGCGCTCCAGCCAGCCGCTTTGGCTGCTGGTCTCCGATGGCGACATCGTCGGTGGCAGATACATCAACCACTGCGGCGACAATGCGAAACGGCTCATCACCTCAAGTGCTGCCGACGCGTTCTCCTCGGCCACAACGACCCGGCCCCTCAGTTCGGTCTCGATCCAACGTCGACCGGAGACATCCTCATAGTCGAGCACCCCGTCGGCGTCGGCCTGTGCCGATCTGCCCAGACCGGAGGACCCACCTAGTGGGCGCACCGGTTCGGACCAAGTCTGGATTGCCGGCACCTCGACCAGTTCGCGTTCCGGCCAGCGCAAGGCCGTCAGTTTGCCGCCGAACACGCAACCGGTGTCGATACACAGCGTGTTGTTGACCCATTCGGCCGACAGCACCGGCGTGTGCCCGTAGACCACGGCGGTCTTGCCGCGATAGGCGGCAGTCCAATCGGCACGGACGGGCAGGCCGAATTCGTCGATTTCGCCAGTGGTTTCGCCATAGAGGGCGAACTCGCGCACAGCGCCGGAGCCACGTCCGATCATCTCTTCCTTGAGGCCGGCATGGGCGACGGCGAGGCGTCCGTCATCCAGCCAGACGTGGCTGCGCAGGCTGTCGAGGAAGGCCGGCAAAGCCTCTCGCAGGCCGCGATCCTGAGCGTCCAGCTGATCGATGGTTTGTTGCAGGCCGTGGGCAATCGTCACCTTGCGGCCCTCCAGCCAGCGGCTGAGCTTGCGTTCGTGATTGCCCTGGACACAGTAGGCGGCTCCGGCCGCGACCATGCTCATGGCGATGCGCAAGGTGTCGGGCACGTTGGGACCGCGATCGACGAGGTCGCCGACAAAGACGATCTTGCGGCCTTCCGGCGGTGTCACAGCGACGATTCGTTCGCCATGATCCTCGGACCAGGCGACGCTGTAACCGAGTTGAGCGAGCAAGGCCTGAAGTTCATCGGCGCAACCGTGGATGTCGCCTATGATATCGAACGGACCGTGGTGGTCGCGCTTGTCGGTCCACAATGGCTGGCGCGTGACCCTGGCGGTGTCGATACTGGCCTCGCTGGTAAGCTTCCAGACCTGGCGGAAACCTTCGCGTTGCAGCCCGCCGAGGCCCTTGCGAATTTCGGTGGTCATGCGCTGGACCACGCCGGCGCCGAACGGCCGGTCGGGTCGCAACGCGTTGCGAGCGACGCAGACGTCGACACCTGGATCGATGACCACGGCGACCGGCAAGGTGTGCCACTTGCGCGCAAGTTCGATCCAGGCCTTGCGGTCAGCGGCTCGCACGTTGGTGGCATCGATGACGGCCAGCTTGCGATACTTGAGCCGTTTGCTGGCAATCTCGCGCGCCAAATCGAAGGCATCTGCCGAGACATCCTGATCAGTCTCGTTGTCGCTGACTAGCGCGCGGCAGCGATCCGAGGAGATGATTTCTGTCGGCAGGAAGTGCCTGGCGGCGAAGGTCGACTTGCCTGATCCCGTCGATCCGATCAGCACGACCAGGGCGAAGTCAGGGATGGCGAGATCGGTCTTGTCGGGCTCTCTCATCGGGTGAACACCGCCATCTGTGTCGGCGCCCCCAGGACTGGGTGCACGGCTCCGATGTCGCTGAATGCGGCGCTGTAGCCATAGGCCTTGCCGATCCGGGCCGCCCAGGCTTCAAACCGAACGCGGCTCCATTCGAAACGGTGATCCGGATGGCGAAAGGCGCCGGGAGCCAGATTGGGAAACAAGGCGTTATAATCGGCGTTGGGCGTGGTCACGATCACGGTTTTGGGCGCCGTCTCGCCGAAGACAACACGTTCGATCAGGGGCAATCTGTCTTCGTCGAGATGCTCGATGACCTCCACCAACACGGCAACATCAGCTTCTGCCCAGCGGCTGTCGCGATATGTCAGCGATCCATGCATCAGCGTGACACGGCCTTCGGGCGGTCCGCCGAACTCGTTCAGCTTGAGACGCTTGGCAGCCCGTTCCAGCTCACGAACGGCAGGGTCGAGTCCGAACATCTTGTGGACCCATCGTTCGCGCACGAGCCGATAGAGAAGCTTGCCTTCGCCGCATCCCAGATCTGCAATACTGGTCGCGCCGGTCGCGCGGATGGCTCGGACCACAGCGTCCATGCGCAGGTCATTCAGTCGGATGGGCGCCTCGAGCGCTTCCTCGGGCGCAATCCGGGCTTCGGGAGGCAGGGCCTCACCAGCCGTCTCGGGAGCCAGTCGCTCTAGGGCGATGCGGGCCAACGCACCCCGGTTGCGCAGATAACGGCGCACGATTAGGTCTTTGGCTGGGTGGTTTTCCAGCCAGCCTTCGCCTTTGGACAGCAGCTTGTCGATCTCGGCCTCGCCAACCCAGTAGTGCTTGGCGTCGTCCATCACCGGGATCAGGACATAGAGGTGATTGAGCAGGCTGCTTAGCCGGCCGGTGCCGGTCAGCCTAAGATGACCGTATCGGGGGCCGCCTGTGTTGGATCCAATAGTTTCGATCGGCGTCAGGTCAACGGACCATCCCAAGGGTTCGAACAGACCCCGCACGAGAGCCTCGCCGCCGCGCATCGGCAGCGGGGTCACCACGGTTTCGAGCGGCAGGTCGCTGTCGGCCAGTTGCTGGCGTTCCTTTGATATGCCGGTCATCGCGGTTCGCAGCGCCTTATTCAATGCCACTGACAGGAAGGACGATGCCGCATACGGGCGGTCGTTCACATACTGGTCCAACAAGCCTTCTGCCTGCCCCTTGCCTCGCACTAGCCCTATAGGGTCGACGTCTAGCAGAAGTACGGCCTCGCAACGCTCGTCGGTCGCTTCCGGATAGAACAGCCAAGCCTTGCCGAAGGATAGGTCAGTCTCGTGCAGACGTTCGGGGTGCTTGTGCAGCAAGAAGCCGAGATCTGTGGCCGGACGTTGCGTTGTAGCGACGGAAAGGAACATCGGCGACCGATAACGCAGAACAGCAGAATAACCAATGGCGTTGCGCTGCAATTTATCCAACGCAATACATCCATTTTCCACACGTAACTTTGTCGCGCCGCCAAGAAAAAGGCAGGCGCGTACGCGCCTGCCTTTTTTCAATTTCGGGTGGGTGGCCGCAGCGCCTTATGCGGCAGCCGCGACGTCCCGGCTGGCGGCCACAACGGCGTCGACCTTGGCGGTCGCCTTGGCGAGCGCTGCGGTCACCGCGTCAGGGCCCATGCCGACACCTTCGATGCGGATGACATCGACATCGGTCATGCCGAGGAAGCCGAGCACGCCACGCAGGTAGGGAATGGCGTGATCGAACTGCACGGCCGCACCTTCCGAATAGATGCCGCCGGAAGCCAGCACGATATAGACCTTCTTGCCGGTGACCAGACCCTTGGGGCCGTTCTCGCCATAGGCAAAGCTCTTGCCGGAACGAGAAATGTGATCGACCCAGGACTTCAGGGTCGAGGAGATGTTGAAGTTGATGAAGCCTGTGGCCAGGATCACGGTATCGGCGGCGAATAGCTCGTCGAGCACCACATCGGAGACGCCGACGACTTCAGCCTGGCGCGCAGTGCGCGCTTCGGTCGGGGTATAGATGCCCGTCGCATAGTCGGCATCGATGTGCGGCAACGGATTGGCGACGAGGTCGCGCACGACGAGCGTGTTCGACGGATCGGCGGCGACGAGCTTTTCGGCGAATTCGGTGGCGATGCGGGTCGAATGCGAGGCAGCGCCGCGCGGGCTCGAAGTGACAAGAAGAATGGACATTTTGGGCTCTCTCCAGCGGTTGGAATGATTTGTCCCGCCAGATATGGGGCTTTCGATCCATTCAATAAACTGGTATATTTTCTATACGATCCATCCATAAATTGGATATAACGATGCAGCCCAACCCGACGCTCGATCAACTTCAGATCTTTGTGACAGTCGCCGAAGCCGGCAGCTTCTCGGCCGCCGGCCGCAAGCTCAACCGGGCACAGTCCGTCATCAGCTACGGCATCGCCAATCTCGAGGCGCAGCTTGGGCTGAAACTGTTCGAGCGCGAGGGCACGCGCGAGCCGCAATTGACGGAGATCGGCCGGGCGATGCTGGAGGACGCACGGCGCATGATCGGCGTGCTGCAGCGCATCCGCTCGCGCGTCGACGGCCACCACCAGGGGCTCGAGGCCGAGGTCGCGCTGTCGGTCGACGCGACGCTGCCGTCACCGGTGCTGGTTCGGGTGCTGAAGGCATTCGAGGCGCAGTTTCCGACCGTGATGCTGCGGCTGCACATCGGCACGCTCGGCCTGATCCCCGACCATGTCGTCAGCGGGCAGGCCGACCTTGGCATTGGCGGCCTGCTGGGCGATGTCGACGTGAACCTTGTGCGCATCGGCTTCATGTCGATCGTGCTGGCCGCCGCGCCCACCCACCCGCTGGCCTTGCTGTCGAAACCGGTGGCGATCGAGGATGCGCGCGAACACACCCAACTTGTCGTCACCGACCAGTCGGAGCGCACCAAGGGGCGCGACTTCGGCGTCTATGCCTACCGTACCTGGCGGCTGACGGATGTGCGCACCAAGCATATGCTGATGCGCGAGGGGCTGGGCTGGGGCGGGCTGCCGCGCTGGCTGATATCAGACGACCTGGCGAGCGGCCGGCTGGTCGAGATCGACCTCGAATCCTTCAGGGAGGTGAGCTCGCCGCTGTTTGCCATGCATCGCAGCGATCGCAGCCCGAAGCCAGCGGCGGCCTGGCTGATCGACCAGTTCAAGCGCCAGCTCGGCTGCTTCAACGAGTTCGAACCGGGCGAGGTGCCGGATGAGGAGCACGAGACAGTCCATCGATCAGCGCCATGAGCACGGCACGGTAGTCCTCGGCCGAGGCGCCGGCCTCGATGGCCAGGGCGGCACGGTCGAAGGCGGAGCCGAGCAGTGCGGTCAGCGCTTCGGCCGGCAATCTCGTCATCGTCTGCGCCCGCATCGCCGCGACCAGCCCTTCGTGCAGAGAGCGGTTGCCGTGGCGATTGTCGATCGCGTCCATGGCGGCGCGGCCAAGCACGGCCGGGCCGTCGAGCAGCAGCAGCCGCGTGCGTCCGGGCGCGCGCATGGCGGCGAGATAGGCGTCGGAGCCGGCAATCAGCGCGTCATGGGCAAACAGCGATGGCGGCGAGGCGCGCTCGATCTCCTCGGCGACCGCTGCCGCCTCCTGCTCGACCACGGCAGCAAACAGTGCCTGCTTGTCAGCAAAATGATGGTAGAGCGCGCCGCGCGTCACGCCGGCGGCGGCGACGATCTCCGGCGTGCAGGTCTCGGAATAGGATTTCTCCGTGAACAGCTTTCGCGCCGCGGCAATCAGGTGGGCGCGCGTGGCTTCGGTGCGGTCGCGGTTGGAACGACGCGCGAAATCGTGTTGCATACATGCAGCCTGTATGTTAATTCGGTTTACATGCAGACTGTATGTTAATTGACGGGAGAAGGAAAGATGAAGACCACGAGCTATTACCCGGTGCTGATGACCGGCGACGTCGCCGGCACGGCGGCCTTTTATGTGAAGCATTTCCGCTTCCAGCCCCTGTTCGAAAGCGACTGGTATGTGCATCTGCAATCGGGGGAGGACAGAAGAGTCAATCTCGGCATCGTCCAGGGCGACCATGAGACCATCCCGGAAGAGGGGCGGGGCCGCGCTTCGGGCCTGCTGATCAATTTCGAGGTTCGCGACCCGGACGCTGTCTATGAGCGCGTCGTCGCCGCCGGCCTGCCGATCCTGCGCTCGCTGCGCGACGAGCCCTTCGGCCAGCGCCATTTCATCACCAAGGACCCCAATGGCGTGCTGATCGACGTCATCAAGCCGATCCCGCCGAGCGAGGCGTTTCTGGCGCAGTATGCGGAAGGGGTGGCGGGAGCCTGAGCGCCCGCCTCAACTGGCCCTTGCCACCGGCGTCACCGTCACCTGGCTGACACCGGTGCGGCGCACGACGGTGCACAGCGTCTCGCGGCCGATGCGTTCGGCGTCGAGCATGCGCACCAGGTCGTCGACGCCGGTGACAGGACGGCCGTCGATGGCGGCGATGATGTCGCCTTCTTTCAGGCCGGCCTTGGCCGCCGGGCCGTCCTTCTCGACGCTGCGCAGGCGAACCGCCGTGCTGGTCGAGACTTGCGACAACAAGGCGGCGCGGCGCGGCAAACTGGCAGTGTCGGCCGAGACGCCGATGAAGGCGCGGCGGACACGGCCGAAGCGGATGATCTCCGAAATGACGAAATTGGCGGTGTTGGAGGCGACCGCGAAGGCGATGCCCTGCGCGCCGTGGATCATGGCGGTGTTGACGCCGATCACCTCGCCGACCGACGAAACCAGCGGCCCGCCGGAATTGCCGGGGTTGAGCGCTGCGTCGGTCTGGATGACGTCGTCGATCAGCCGGCCGGTCGAGGCGCGCATGGAGCGGCCGAGCGCCGAAACGACGCCGGAGGTGACGGTCCATTCAAAGCCGAGCGGATTGCCGATGGCGATGGCGATCTGGCCGCGCCGCAGCCGCTTGGAATCGGCGAGCGGTGCGACATCGGCAAAGCTGCCGTCGGCGCGCACCAGCGCGATGTCGGTGTCGGGATCGCGGCCAAGCACGCGGCCTTCGCGGGAGGCGCCGTCCGGCATCGAGACGCGCACTGTCCTGGCATCGCCGACGACGTGGAAATTGGTGACGACCAGTCCGTCCGGCGCGATGACGAAGCCGGAGCCGTGGCCGCCCTGGCCGCCGACGCGTTCGATGCGGCAGACGGCCGGGCCGATGCGGTCGACGGCGTCCGCAACGGTCGTCGAATATGCGTCGAGCAATGTATCGTCAGGTTCGAATTTGGCTGCGGCGAGGGCCATGGAAGGGCTCCGTATTTTCGGGCGAAAGGATGATTTTTTTCCTGTGCGTGTCGTTGTCCCAAAACCGCTGAGCACTTTTGGGCGACACGCACTATATGTGCGGAGCGGCTGGAACCGCCGCGACCTGACCAGATGGCCAGTCAAACCGGCAACTAGCCTTCAGGCGAGTACCTCTGAACGCGCTGTCGAGCGATATCTGGGGCATGGATGAACCCAGGAGACCAATATGAGCGATTTCAATCTGAGTGCGTTTTCGCAAGCCATCGCCGATCTCGCCGCCCAGGCGGCACCGGCAACGGCTGGCTTCGCCACGCATCATCACCGCACGGCAAGCGCCTTCCACTGGCGTGACGGTTATTTCGTCACCGCCGAGGAGGCTGTCGAGGCCGGCGAGGAGATCGAACTGACGCTGGCCTCGGGTGAGGCGGTGAAGGCAGAACTGGTCGGCCGCGATCCGTCGACTGGCGTTGCCCTGCTGAAGCCGGCTACGGCCATCAACGCCGTGCCGTTGGCCAAGGCTGACGCGGTGCGGCCAGGCAACATTGCCATCGCCATCGGCAATAGCAACGGGTCGGCTCTGGCCGTTTCGGGCTCGGTCGGCGAAGTCGGTCCGGCCTGGCGCTCGATGCGCGGCGGCACCATCGACCGGCGCATCAATCTGGCCGTCGGTGCCGGCGGCCGTTTCGAGGGCGGCCCGGTTCTCGACGCCAAGGGTGCGCTGATCGGCATGCTGCTGTTCGGGCCGCGCCACCGGGCGCTGGTCATGCCTTACGAGACGATCGAGCGGGCGGTTGCGACGCTGCGCGAAAAGGGCCATGTCGCGCGCGGTTATCTCGGCGCCGGCCTGCATCCGGTACGCGACCGCGACGCGCATGGCGCAATGGTGATGAGCCTCGATGACGATGGTCCCGCCAAGGCCGCCGGTCTCTCTCTCGGCGATATCATCGTGGCGTGGAACGGTGAGGCGGTGCATGGCCCGCGCGACCTGATCCGCAGGCTCGGACCAGACAGTGCGGGCGCTTCGGTGACGCTCGGCGTGGTGCGCGGCGGCGAAAAGCGCGATGTCGGGCTGACCATCGGCGAAAAGCCGCTGAGCTGAGGGCATCCATGGACACGCTCACCAGCGACCGGATCATGCATGACGGTGCCGTCTCGCGGCGGCTGGTGGTGCTGATTGCGCTTGGCGATGCGTCGCGCGCCGAGCGCCTGGCGGCCTCGCTGGCCGCGAGCGATGACCTGCTGCCGGTGGTGGCCGGCAGGGCTGACGTCGCCATCGTTGACGACAGCAGCGGCGGTGCCGTGCCGGCCGCCATTCCCCGGGTTCTGCTATCGGGACGCGCTGGCGAACGGCCCGCGGGCGAGGTGTTGGCCGTCCTCCAAACGGGCGCGGACGATTTGTTGATCGCTGCGGCGGCGCGGCTGGCGGCGGCCGGCTATCGGGTATCGGGCGAGCGCAGAACCGGACGCCATGAGGATTTCCATACTGGCGATGGCGAGCCGTTCGAAGATGAAGCCTCCGACGAGCATGCCGTCCGTCCTTCGCTGTCGCCGCGCGAGGCGGAAGTGCTGGCGCTGCTGGCCGAGGGCGCACCCAACAAGGTGATCGCGCGGCGGCTGAACATTTCCGTGCACACCGCGAAGTTCCATGTCGCCGCAATCCTGATCAAGCTCGGTGCCGCCAACCGCACCGACGCGATTGCCACTGCGATGCGGCAGGGGCTGGTGCTGGTTTAGTCATAAACCCTACGCTGCGTAACGCGGTGTCCGGCGTGTCGGGTCTTGCGCTGTGGTCGCCCGCCGCGCAAAGCTTCGCGTCTGACGTGTTGCAAGGGAGGCGCAAGGAAATGTCGCTCAAGGGAAAGACGCTGTTCATCTCCGGCGGATCGCGCGGCATCGGGCTGGCGATCGCGCTGCGCGCGGCGCGCGACGGCGCCAATGTGACGATCGCGGCCAAAACCGCCGAACCGCATCCGAAGCTGCCCGGCACAATCTATAGCGCGGCAGAAGAGATCGAGCAGGCCGGCGGCAAGGCGCTGCCCGTGCTGTGCGACATCCGTGAAGAGGCACAGGTGGCCGAGGCGGTCGCCAGGACCGTGGAAAAGTTCGGCGGCATCGATATCTGCGTCAACAATGCCAGCGCCATCCAGCTCACCGGCACGCTGGAAACCGACATGAAGCGCTACGACCTGATGCATCAGATCAACACGCGCGGCACCTTCCTGGTGTCCAAAATGTGCATTCCGCACCTGAAGTTGGCCAGCAATCCTCACATCCTGAATCTGGCACCGCCGCTCGACATGAAGGCCAAGTGGTTCAAGAACCATGTCGCCTACACGATGGCCAAGTTCGGCATGTCGATGTGCACGCTGGGCATGAGCGCCGAGTTCGCCAAGGACGGCATCGCCGTCAATTCACTGTGGCCGATTTCGACCATCGACACGGCAGCCGTGCGCAATCTGCTGGGCGGCGCGACGGTGGCGGCAATGAGCCGTTTGCCCGACATCATGGCCGATGCTGCGCATGCCATCTTCATGCGGCCGGCGCGCGAAGCGACCGGCAATTTCTACATCGACGAAGAGGTGCTGCGCGCCGAGGGCGTCAGCGATTTCTCGATCTATGCGCCTGATGCGACCGGGCCGCTGGCCGGCGACTTTTTTGTCCCCGACGAGGTGTTTGCCCGCACGGACAGCAAGATCAGGAATATTTACTAGAGCTGTTCGTTTTGACGCGACGGGCGTCGAGCCAAGACCTTCGCCACCAGCAGAGTCATGGGAAAGCCCTGCTCGAACAAGGCGGTAGGGCATCGTTCCTGCGGGATTGATTCAACGTCCGGCAGGCGCAGGCTCACGCCTCGTCCTTCTTGCCTTTGCTCAGGCCCATCAGCCGGTCGATATAGGCGAGCATGAGCGCCGAGACGACGAAGGCGAGATGGATGATGGTCAGCCACATCAACTGGTCGGTCGTGTAGGACGATGAGTTCAAGAACACCTGCAAGAGGTGGATCGACGAGATGGCGACGATGGTCGAGGCAACCTTGACCTTCAGCGAACCGACATCGATGGTGCCCAGCCAGTGCACACCGCCGTCCTGGTCGTCGAAGCGGCTGACGAAATTCTCGTAGCCCGAGATGATGACCATCACCACCAGCGAGGCAACCAGCGCGGCATCGATCAAGCCGAGCATCTTCAGGATGGTGTCGGTGTCACCGAGCGTGAACGCCAGGCTAATGAACTCATAGAGCTTCTTGCCGAAGGACAGCGCATAGACGGCCAATGCCAGGGCCAGGCCTATATAGAAAACGACGAGCAGCCAGCGTGAAGCGAGAATGATCGATTCGATGGCGAGTTCGAGACGCTTCATGGGATGATTCCGGCGGGTTATCTCTCAGCAATGGCCGTATTCGACGAGGCCGCCACCGTTTGCAAGACAAAAAACCCCGCCGAACAAGATCCGGCGGGGCTCAATGCGTCCCGCTGGAGTCGGGACGGGGCAGGGAACGCCCAGCACCGAATCTGGGGTGGCTGCGCTCGCGATTCAATGAGCCGTGTCTAACGCCCGTACAATTCTTGTTGAACCCCGCACATCCATCCACCCCCGGCTGTGCCGGGGGTGGATGCTTCTCTTGCCGATTCCACAAACCGGGTCATGATTTTGAAATCATGACCTAATTGTTGCTGGCGACCGGTGCCACCAGCGAGGTGATGCGGCGGATGGCGACGCGGCGGTTCTCGCGGTTGGGCGCCGCCGTGTTGACCTTCAGATACTCCTCGCCATAGCCCTGTGTCGTCAGGTTTTCCGGCGGGATGCCGAAGGCATTGGTCAGAGCCTCCGCCACCGCTTCCGCACGGCGATCGGAAAGAGCGAGGTTAGCCTCCGGTGTGCCGACCGCGTCGGTGTGACCTTCGATCAGGAAGGTCTCGGCCGGGTTCTTCTTCAACAGCTTCTCCATGGCCGTCGCTACGCCCTCGAGCTTCTGCACCTCGGTGTCGGAGATGGAGGCCGAACCGAATTCGAAGTTGAGCGTGTCGAGATCGACGCGACGTGCGATGTCGCGCACGCGGGCCGAACGCTTGACCTCGTCGATCGAATAGAGGCGCTGGACCTTCTCGACCGGGGGCTGTTCGAGGAACTCGTAGTAGTCATCGGGGCTCTCGACGTCCTCGGAATCGAGAATGTATTCCCGGCGCGGGATGGTCAGCCGCATCGGCGGCAGGTCGTCGCCGGGATCACGCCAGTCGCTGTCATCTTGATAGTGCCGCTCGTCGACATAGCTCAGCACATATTCGCGTCCATCCGGCGCAATGCGCGAACGCTGGATAACGTCGCCATAGCGGTTGCGGATGGTGACGATCCGGACACCGTTGTCACGCTCGACGATTTCCCGGGTGCGATCGCCCGACAGATCCTCATAGTAGACTTCTTTGGCACCGCGGGTGACGCGCGGGGCATCATTGCTCTGGACAAATGTCTGGTTGTTGAACTGCAGGATGACGCGATCGCCGAGTTTCCTGACGACGTCGACGCCTTTCGGACGCCGACGATCGCGGGCGATCTCATCGGGCGCACGCTCTACGCGCGTGCCCTTCTCCTCGGTCACCGGGACGATCTTCTCGGGCTTGATCTCCTGCTGTGCGGCCCTGTCGTCGGTGGGCGGCGGACCCTGGTCGACGGGAGCAGCCACCGGCTTGCGGCCCTGATCGCCACCTTGCTGGGCATTTTGCCCGCCATTCTGCTGCTCGCCATCCTGCGGGACGATCTTGTCGCCCTGCTTGCGTCCGCCTCTGCGCTCGGCGTCCTTCTGGCTGTCCAGGATGGGGGCGGCGTTTGGATCGGCCGGTGCTTCGCCCTGCACCGGGTTTTCGCCCTGTGCCGGTGCTGCCGTCTGACCATTGGCCGGTTGTTCGCCGGTGGCGGGTTGTTCGGCCGTCGCCGGCTGCTCGCCAGCAGGTTTCCTGCCGTGCTTCTTCGTCGTGTCCTGGGGCTGCTCGCCTTGGGCCGCCGGCTGCTCGCCGGCAGGGGCCGTCGCCTCTCCAGCGGGAGCTTCCTTCGGCGCCGGGGCGACTTCAGGTTGGGCTTGCTGATCCTGCTTGTTCTTCTTGCGCGGCTGGGCCTGTTCGCCGGGCTGATTGTCGTTGGCCGGCGCGACCTGTTCGGCCGGCGTCTGCTCGGTCTGCTGCTGCTGATCACGCTTCTTCCTGCGCGGCTGCTGTTCCCCTGCGGGTGCTGCCTGTTCGGCCGGCGCCTGCTCGGTCTGCTGCTGCTGGTCACGCTTCTTTCTGCGCGGCTGCTGTTCCCCTGCGGGTGCTGCCTGTTCGGCCGGCGCCTGCTCGGTCTGCTGCTGCTGGTCACGCTTCTTTCTGCGCGGCTGCTGTTCCTCTGCGGGTGCTGCCTGTTCGGCCGGCGCCTGCTCGGTCTGCTGCTGCTGGTCACGCTTCTTTTTGCGCGGCTGCTGTTCCTCTGCGGGTGCTGCCTGTTCGGCCGGCGCCTGCTCGGTCTGCTGCTGCTGATCACGCTTCTTCCTGCGCGGCTGCTGTTCTTCGGCGGGAGCGGCCTGTTCGGCCGGCGCCTGTTCGGCCTGCTGCTGCTGGTCGCGCTTCTTCCGGCGTGGCTGCTGCTCCTCGGCGGGCTGCTCGCTCTGGGCAGGCGCGGCCTGCTGTTCAGGCTCGGCCTTCTTGCGCTCGTGTTTCTGTTCGGGTTCCGCCTGCTGCTTCTGCGCGCAGGCCTCGGCCGATTCGCCCTCGGCGCATGCTGCTTGCGCCAGGATGAATGGGGTTGCCGTGCGCTGGGCAAGACCGGACGCGACACTTCCCTGAAGCGGGAACGCGCCCAACGGCGCGGATGCCATCAACAGGCCAAGTGCGGTGCCTGCCAGAATCCGTGGTTGGCGTTTCATCGAAATTCTCCTTGTGGGGTCCCATCCTTGCCGAAACCGATCTTGTGCCGATTGGTTCCAGTCTGGCACGGATAGAGGCCGTACGGGGCGATTGACCGACCTTTTGAAGGCAACTTCATGTCATTCACCTGGCGATAGCCGCAATTGCGACCATTGCCGCGCTTGACCTTGCCCGCGGCCGGGGCCACATCCGGGAAATGGAAACGCCATTCTGGAAAACCAAGGCGCTGGAGGCGATGAGCCCGGCCGAGTGGGAATCGCTGTGCGACGGCTGCGGTAAATGCTGCCTGTCAAAGCTTGAGGACGAGGACACCGGCGAGATCTACTGGACCAGCGTCGGCTGTCGGCTGTTCGACGCCGAGACCTGCCGCTGTTCGGACTACGCCAACCGGCTGGCGCGCGTTCCCGACTGCGTCGGGCTGACGCCGCAGAATGTGCGAACCATCAGTTGGCTGCCCAGTACCTGTGCCTATCGGCTGGTTGCCGAGGGCCGCGACCTCTACTGGTGGCACCGGCTGGTGTCTGGCAGCGCCGAGACCGTGCATGAAGCCGGCATCTCGATGCGCGGCCGGGTCAAAGCGAGTGAAACCGATCTTGCCGAGCCGGAAGACTATTTTGACTATGTGCTGGACGAGGAGCCGTAGGACCAGCGGCGGCGAGCAACAGCCTTACGTTCCACGACTTCCGGCCAATCCGCGGGCTCGGAATCGGGCGCCGAGTCAGGCATTCCGGCCTTCACCAAGGGCTGGGGAGGATGGCGAATGGCCGGAACTTCCTTCTTCCCGCCATGTGAACCGGAGATGAACGGCAGGTTCGTAAAGAGTTCAGACAGGCAAGCGCATTCTCCCCCCATTGGTTCACGAGGACGGGCGAAGGCCCGCAAAAAGGAGAGAAGACGATGTTCAACACGATCAAGACGGCAGCCCTTTCGGCCCTGGTCGGTCTCGGCACGCTGGCGGCCGTTCCCGCCCACGCCGACAGCCTCTATCTCGGCTTCGGCAACAACAACGACCCGCGTTTCGGCGTCTATACCGGTGACGACGGTTATCGCCATCGCCGTGATGAACGCCGCGGCGACTGGCGCCGTGGCTGCTCGCCGGACCGCGCCCTCGACAAGGCCGAACGCATGGGCCTCCACCGGGTCCGCATCGTCGACGTCAACCGGCGCACGGTGAAGGTGGCGGGCCGTCAGGACGGAGACCGTGTCGTGGTGGTGTTCGCCAATGAGCGCGGCTGCCCGGTTATCTATCGCTGAGGTTCGACAATCAAGGCCGACCCCTCTTTGAGGGTCAGCCTGGCAGCATGATCTTTAGCAAGATCAGCTGGGACTAGCGGAGCCCCTTTCCGTTTGAAGGGTGTGGCTCGAAAAAACCCCGCGGGAGCAATCCCGCGGGGTTTTTCATGCGCGCTATTGGCTGGTGATGCATCGGTGGCTGGGCAAGACCCAGCCACGGATCCTCAGAGCCGCTTACTTCAGTTCGAAGGTGACGGTCACCTGGACATTGTAGGAATTCTCGCCGGCCTGCACGGGAGCCGCGCCACCCGCCGCGGCATCGAAAGCCTTGGCGTTGATCGGCATCGGCGCCGGCGCAATGTTCTGATCTGATATCTCGAGCACCCGGCCGAGGCTGGCGCCTGCGGCCTCGGCCAGCGTCTTGGCCTTGGCCATGGCGTTGGCGACCGCCTTCTTGCGCGCCTCGGTGACCGTGGCTGCCGGGTTGTCATTGGTGAAGGCGATGCCGCCACCCTGGTTGACGCCGAGCGACACCGCCTTGTCGAGGATCTCGCCGGTCTTGTCGACATCGCGCACCCGCACCGAAAGCGTGTTGGTCACCTGATAGGCGACGAGTTCGGCTTCCTGGCTGCCGTCCGGCTTGTTGGTGTAGTTGTAGCGCGGGTTGATCTGGATGCCGGCGGTCTGCAGGTCCCGGTCCTTGATGCCGGCGGACTTCATCGCCGCGATCACGGCGGCCATGGCGTCATTGTTGGCGTCGAGCGCGGCGCGCGCGGTCTTGGCCTCGCGCATGACGCTCAGCGTCAGGACCGCCAGATCGGGGGCCACGGTTGCTTCGCCTTCGCCCGACACGATGATGCGGGGCGGCGTCGGCAGATCGGTGGCTCCAGCCATCGCCGGAAAAGCGATTGCAGCGGCGAGCGCGAGAGGCAAAAGATGTCTGGTCATGAAAATCTCCTTGGTCTGCGATCAAGTCGCAGACGTCGCGTAGAGCGCGATTATGGGTTGATTTGGGCGATCTGGGGAAGCCCGTCGGGAAAGCCTTGTGCCGCGATGCGAAAAACATTAATCCAGCCCGCGTGGGGCCTGTAGCTCAATGGTTAGAGCCGGCGGCTCATAACCGCTTGGTTGGGGGTTCGAGTCCCTCCGGGCCCACCATGACCATTGATTTTATTTCGGAAAAGTGCCCTCGGCCCAAAACGTTTTGGGTCCATTATGGGCCAAAACAAGGACCGTGGTCCCGGTTTGTTCCGACTCGGTGTGATTATCTGACGATGCGGAGGTTTGCCCGTCGCTTCATGGCGTCGCGTTTGGCCTCGCGCTCGTTGATCGCGCGAGCAATATCAACCGCGATCCGCTTCTTGTTGGCCTCACGCACGTAGTCATCCGTCACCGTCATGGAGGAATGCCCCATGGCGTCCATGATGGCCCGGGCCTGGATGTTGCATTCAGCGAGGTAGGTGCCGAAGGTACGGCGCAGGCCGTGAAGCGTATAGCCGTCAGGAATATCGGCCTGTCGTGCCCAATGCTGCATCATGCCTGTCAGGCTCTTTTCTGAAAACGGGTTGCCATAGCCATTCTTCAAGACGGTTCCACCCTTCGAGCGGTCAAGCGGGTCTAGCGCAGCCGCCAGTTTGTCCACCACCGGGATAAACATCTCCCGTCCGCCATGACGGTTTCGGTTCTTCTTCTGTCGGAAGGCGAACGCCTCGATCAATGCCAAGGAACCGTCGAACAGTTCGATCTCCTCGGTCACGAGATCATCCCATTCAAGGTCAGCGATGTCGCCTCGTCGGTTGCCGAGCCAGAAACCAAGCGCGTAGCACGTCCGAGCCGGCGTCCCGATCGGATGCCGCTCCTCGTACTTTTCTCGGATCGCAATTGGCCAAGCCGGGTTCTTGGTCGATTTGGGCACGCGTACGCGAATTGACAGTGAAGGATCATCCTGCGGCTTTATCCATTTCTCGACATCGGTCGCGACCCATAAAAGCTTCTTGATGGCAACCAGCATATGTTTGGCGACTGTGCGGTTGCTCCTGAAGATGCTTTCGATGATGGCGCGAAGCCGATCCGCGTCGAGATGTTGCACCGGAGTATCGCGCCAAGTGAGTGGGTAATTTGGATCGACCCGCAGATTAAGAAAACGCTCAATCAGTCGCGCATTCTTCCGCTGCGTCGCTTCATCAAAATCGAGCCACTCCATTGTCGTTTCAAGCCGGCGCCCGGCATGGCCAAAAGTTTCAGGCAGTGCCCGACCGGGCAAATCGATGATCCCTGCATTCTTGTGTTGGCCCTGCGTGGCCTTCTCGTAAGCCGCCTCGAACTCGGGATCGCCAGGTTTGCCAGGAAGGTGCATCTCGGGCACGCCTTTTGCGCGGTAGCGATAGATTCGCTTGCCGTTCTTGAGGCGCGAAGATACCCCAGGGTAACTGGGGTCCTTAAATGGGCGAGCCATCAAATGCTCCTTTCAGGACCCTTTCAGATCTGCCCGTACCGAACGGGTTTTGCTTTCGATGGCAACCCGCAGGAGCACCGGGTAAGGAAAGCCTCTTCCTTGCTCTATGCCTTCAAAGGTGCGCTTCGGTATTCCAAGCACCTTGGCCGCGGCTGCGGCAGTGAACCCTTCCTTGGCCCGCCATGCTTTCACGTCTTGCGCAAGTTTGTCGTTCTCGCTCACGTCATGCCTTCCGCACACGGGCTTTCATCGTACTACGTCCGCAGCGTATACGCAATAAACGTATTTTCTATCGCTTTTCTACCTCCCGCCTACTTCGTTCCAACAGCTCTTGAAGGCGGCTATCTTTGTCCGGCAACGAGGTGAAAGCAATATCCAGGGCTACACGATCCCAGACAGCGCGGCTGTTGATGCGCTTGGGCTTCGGCATTCGCCCATCGGCAACCATCTCGTCAAAGAGCGTCGATCCTACACCGATGTAGCGAGCCGCTTCCTCACGAGATAGCCCTCGTGGGGCATACGAGATTGCGTCACTCTTCATGGACGCTGCCTCGGTCCTGGTATTCCCGGCGTGTGGGTATCGAAGCACAAAAGCCACATCTTAGTTGCCATTCCGCAGCGAGGAGATCATGTTTGGCTAAAATAAGAAGAGCCTCGTTAAGCGGAAGCGGCCTGACTAGTTCGTTCGGCGTAAACTGGCAGCAACGTGTGAACGGGGGGCATTCCGGCAGGAGCGCAATCCCATGGGCGCGAGTTGATATCCAAATGAGGAAGAAACTGACATCAGCCCTCGCCACAGCCCGCGAGCATAGTTCATGTCCGCCGCGTAATATTCCCGTTGAACGCACACCGAAGCTATTGCGCTGAAAGCATAAAATTGCCATCTCCCGACGAAGTTACCGCTGGTGGGGATGGGAATGGGCGTATCTGACGAGTTCTACAACTTCCGGAATAACTACAATATCGGCACCGACCTGATCAGCTCGATAGGACAGCGGTACCGGCGTATCACCACGCGCCTTAACACAGACTTCTGGAACACTGATTCCAGCTCCGCCCACAGTCTCTATGTTGGCTCTTACGGTCGCGACACCGCCGCACGCGGAATCAGCGACCTGGATATCGGCTTCCAGCTCCCCTATGCGGAATACGTCAAATACAGCGCGTATCAGGGCAACGGTCAGTCCGCACTTCTTCAGGCCGTGAAAAACTCCCTCCTCAAAACCTACGGCTCCAGCAACGTCGGCGGCAACGGTCAGGTTGTCGTCATCTCCTTCACGGACGGAATCACATTCGAAATCCTCCCCTATTTCGACAACACGGACGGTTCCTGGACGTTTGCCGATTCAAACGGGGGAGGTACCTGGCGACAGTGCAACCCCCGGGCAGAGATAAATGCCGTCCAGACACGCAATACGGCCGTTAACGGCAACCTGAAAGCGCTCGGCCGCATGATGAGGGTGTGGAAAGACCATAATAGCGTTCCGATGACTGGAGCGCTGATTGACGCGCTTGCCTATCAGTTCATCGAAACGTGGGAGTATCGGGATAAATCCTACGGCTATCATGACTACATGGCGCGGGACTTCCTGAAGTATCTCTACGACCTCGACCGAGAGAAAACTTACTGGCGGATGCCGGGAAGCGGTTCCTACGTCTACAAGACGGGGGTGTTCTGGTTGAAGGCGCTCAGTGACTACAATATCGCCGTCGAGGCCTGCAACATGCAGACCGACGACAAAGCCGCACAGCGCCGCGCGAAATGGAGGATCGTCTTTGGCACAACCTTCCCAATTTGATCCGCGGTACCAACTCGAGAGCCAAGTGCGCGAGTGTTACGGCCGTTGCGCCTACACCCACAAGATCCACGAGAAGATGGCCGAGCGGCTTGCCGACCATCAATGGTATGCAAAGTGGTTCAACATCATCCTGTCCGCGCTCATCGCCGGCGGCGCGGTGACGACCGTTTTCAGGGCGGAGACGGGGCTTCTGCAATATGCGGAATACGCGACCGTCGTGCTTGCCATTCTCAGCCTGATCTACAACGCCTACCAGAAGGACCTAGACCCCGGTGCTCTCGCGCAGCGACACAGGGAAACCGCGTCCGACATCTGGAATGTGCGAGAATCTTACCTCAGCCTGATAACCGACGCGCTCAATACGGCAGTGCCAATTGACGACCTTCGGACTCAGCGCGACGAGTTGCAGACCAACCTTCACGAAATCTATCGGGCGGCACCCTTCACGGACGGGAAGGCCTACAAGAAGGCACAGAATTCCTTGAAGGACAACGAGGAGCTTATGTTCTCCGACAAGGAAATCGACGATATGCTGCCCACCACGTTAAGGCGGTCGAGCAGGGCTTAGTCAAGCGCCGGTCGGTCCCGCCAGCAGGCTAGGTAAATAAACGAACGGCGGCCTTTCGGACAGTGTAAAGGGCGTCTCAACGACCGAAATCGGGCGCAAAGCTCTCTTTCACTTCCAGCCATGTGTGGGCCGAATCGAGTCAGAATGCTTGGCTTCACTAGAAAATCGGGCAGTGTTAATGTGCCCCGAAGCGGGAGGGATCACTCTCGCAGAGTTTAATTCGGTACAATGGTACAGCGCTGCAAATCTCCATGTCTTGGTCATTAGATTCGCCAGACCAAAGGTGGCCCAGTTTTAGCGATCTTCAACCGCCGTTTTCACCCGCGCGTTTTTGCTCTCGAGTTCATCCAGATAATCGGCCCACCATTGCATCATCTTTACGCGCTCTTCCCAGTACTCTGCCCGGGCGTAGGCGCGACGTACGTCGTTGTTCTCAACATGGGCCAGCTGCCGCTCTATGGCGTCCGGATGCCATCTTCCGCATTCGTTTAGCAAAGTTGATGCCGTTGCTCGAAAACCGTGCGCGGTGGCTTCTTCCTTGCCGTACCCAATACGGCGAAGGGCAGCGTTAAGCGTGTTGTCGGAAATCGGACGCGAGCCCGATCGAATACTAGGAAACAACAGCGTGCCCCCACCAGAGGTTTCTCTAAGTGAGGTCAGGACCCCGACGGCCTGCCTGGAGAGAGGTACGCGGTGCGGCCGTCTCATTTTCATGCGCCCTTCAGGGATGCTCCACACCGAGCTTTCGAAATCGAACTCGTCCCATCCGGCCGCGCGCAGCTCGCCGGGGCGGGGAAACAGCAGGGCCATCAGCCTTAGGGCGGCTCGGGTTGTCGGCTGCCCGTCAAATGCATTGATCGCCCTCAGCAAGCCTCCCAAGGCCTTAGGATCGGTAACGGCGGCGCGCGGCGTGACCGTTGGACCGACGAGTGCTCCCCGCAGGGCGATCGTCGGATCTGTATCGGCGCGTGCGGTTGCGATTGCATATCGAAACACGCTGCCGATAGTGGAGCGCAGTCGCCTGGCCGACTCGTATCGACCGCGAACCTCCACGCTGCGGAGAGCGGCAAGAATTGTGGCCGGATCAATCTCCCGAACGCTTTTGTCCCCCAACGTTGGATGGGCAAAGTCGAGCAACCATTTGACCTTGGTGATGGTCCGGTCGGCACGACCCTCCTTCTTCAGCTTGTCGACATAGTCCTCCGCGATTGAGCGAAAGGTGTCCTCTGCCGAAGCCTTTTGTGACTTACGCTCCTGGGCGGGGTCGATGCCACGTAGGAGGAGACGTTTGGCGGTATCGCGCGCCTCGCGTGCCTCAGCCAGGGAGATGAGCGGATAGCTGCCCAACGCCAGAAGCTTCTGCTTGCCGCCAAAACGATAGGCGAGGCGCCATAGGCGAGATCCGGTAGGCTGAACCCAAAGCTGGAGCCCGCCACCGTCAGACAATTTCACGAGCTTTGAAGCGGGTCGGGCATTTCGGCATTTTACGTCGGAAAGCGCCATTTCCGGGAGCTCCATTTGGCTGCATCGATACCATCAGGATCTCCAATACCACCGAAAATACCAGCCCTCCGCCTCGTTGGACCAACTACGCCGAAATTCCACAAAACACGGCCAACCGCGCCTTGCGTCACAAAAATTACCAAGGATTTCAGACATTTGCCGAGACAAAAGCGTAGATGCTTCGGCGAAAGAGACTGTCGGGAGAAGAGGGGATGGTGCCCAGAGGCGGATTCGAACCACCGACACGCGGATTTTCAGTCCGCTGCTCTACCAACTGAGCTATCTGGGCCTGTTCCGGCAAACGAAAACTCGCAGGCCGGAATTCATCGAGGCGCCGTGGGCGCCCCTTGAAAGCGCGTGGGTTATAGCACGGGAATTCGGCCTGTCCAGCGCCTAGGTGGCGATTTCAGGCAGGAAAAGCGATGCCGTGCGGCGCCCGGGTTTCCATGCCGCTTGCGGGCCGGAATCGCGCACGGCATGGCACGATCCGGCCTTCGCCATTCTTGTCCGTGCCGCTATTGCAGGCTGAAACGCCGTGACATGTCTTTTAGCCGGCGGTCGAGGCGCAGCAATGCTCGCGGCACTAGGCGCCCGCAAGTCGCCATCGCCTATCTGGCGCCGGTCACGCCGCGCCGAAAATCGGAAGGCGACATGCCGGCGAGCTTGCGGAACGACTTGTTGAAGGCGCTGAGCGAGCCGAAACCCGAATCCATGGCGACGCGCAGCACATTGGCGTCCTGATGCATCAAAAGCGCCTGCGCATAGCTCAGCCGCAACAGGTTCACATACTCGTTGAGCGTCATGCCGGTGGATTTCTTGAACAGGCTCATGGCGTATTTGGGATGGATGTCGGCGGCCGCGGCGATGTTCACGCAATCGATGTCATAGAGGAAGTTTTCGGCGATGAAATCGCACATGCGTCCGACATTCCGCGACGATTGCTGGTCAAAGGGGCTGCCTGTTTCCTGGTCGGTCGGAGTTGCGGATACCAGCCGATAGGGCTCGAACCGCACTCGCTCCAGCCGCAGCAGCAATTCGTTGACGGCATGTTCGGCCTTGGCCTGGTCGCCGGACCGGGCGTAGCGGTTCCAGCGCTCGAAATTATGGTTGTCGGACTGGTCGGTGGCTGATGTCACCAGTGTTGCGCCCGTCATCAGCCGGTGCCTTATATCCGTGGGCAGGTGCAGCCGGAAGAAATGCACCAGCGGCAGATGCGCTCCGGCATAGATGGCGTCGTCGGACAAATCGTCCATCTGGTGCGGCAGGCCACCCCAGAACAGGCACATCTCGCCGGCCGAAAGCGAAATCTCGTGGTCGTTCATGCGGTAATGCACGCTGCCGCGCACGATGAAATTAACCTCGACTTGGGCGTGCCAATGCGGCTTGAGCATCACCAACGGATTGGTGTGAAACATCTGCAGGAGCAGCGGCAGGCCTTCCACGCTGCTGGCCCCAGGCTGGTAGAACGGCCGTTCAGGCATCTTACTTTCCGCCAATTTCATATTCCCTTTGACGGCGACAGGCCTTGCCCGGTGCATAGTCTAGCCACGCTCACAGTGAGAGAGCAAATGAAATGGGAGGATTTCAATGCGCATCACAATGACCTGCGCCGCGCTCGCGCTTGCCCTGGGCTCAGCCCCGGCCTTCGCGCAATCCGGCGAAATCACCATCTGGAGCTGGAATGTCGCGGCTTCATCGCTGAAAGCGACCATTGCCGGCTTCAACAAGCAATTTCCCGACGTCAAGGTCACGGTCCAGGATCTCGGCAACCAGCCGACTTACGACAAGTCGATCGCCGGCTGCGCCGCCGGCGGCGTCGGGCTGCCTGATGTCGTCACCATCGAGAACGGCGAGGCCGAGAATTACTGGAGCCAGTTCCCCGACTGCTTCGTCGACCTGCATACGCTCGGTTACACAGCCGACGACCAGAAAAAATTCCCCGATTTCAAGCGCACCGAGTTGGAAGTGGGCGACAAGGCCTACGCGATGCCGTGGGATTCCGGCCCGGTGGCCGCCTTTTATCGCCGCGACTTCTACGAAAAGGCCGGCGTCGATCCGGCTTCGATCAAGACCTGGGACGATTTCATCGCCGCCGGCAAGAAAATCCAGGCCGCCAATCCTGGCGTCTCGATGACCAATGCCGATTTCAACGGCGACTCGGAATTGTTCCGCATGATCTCCAACGAACAGGGCTGCGCCTATTTCTCCGAGGACGGACAGTCGATCACGGTCAACCAGCCCAAATGCATCGATGCCATGACCAAGGTCAAGGAGATGAAGGACGCCGGCATCATCTCGTCGGCCGACTGGGGCACCAAGATCACCAACAACACCGCCGGCACCGTCGCCACCCAGATCTATGGCGGCTGGTATGAGGGCACCATTCGCACCGAATCTGCCGGCGAAAACGGCAAATGGGGCGTCTATCTGATGCCGAGCCTCACCGCCGACGGGCCGCGCGCCGCCAATCTCGGCGGGTCCTCGCTGGCCATCACCTCGGCTTCCAAGAACAAGGAGGCTGCCTACGCCTATCTGAAATACACGCTCGGAACCAATGAAGGCCAGATCACGATGCTGAAGGAGTTCGGCCTGGTACCGTCCCTGGTCTCGGCGCTCGACGATCCCTATGTCGCGCAAGGCCTGTCTTACTGGGGCGGCCAGGCGGTATGGAAGGACATTCTCGGCACCTTGCCGAAGGTTGTTCCGAGCCGCGGCACGCAGTTCCAGAGCGACGCCGAAATCATCGTCCGCGCCGTGCAGACCAAGTATCTGGCCGGCGGCTATCCTGACGCCAAGGCGGCGCTCGACGATGCCGCAAGCCAGATCGCGGCGGCGACCGGACTGCCCGTCAAATCTTGATTACCGCTTCTCCTTCTCCCCTTGTGGGAGAAGGTGGATCGGCGCGATAGCACCGAGACGGATGACGGGTGCTCCAGCGGAGTGAGACGTTGGCATTCCCTGGAACACCCCCTCATCCGTCGCCTTCGGCGACACCTTCTCCCACAAGGGGAGAAGGGAAGACCCAGGCGACGGCGTGAAACAACAAGCGGTAGAAGGAGGAGCAAGATGCGCAATCGTAACGCCACGGCCTATCGCTTCCTCACGCCCTATCTGCTGATCTTCGCGATCTTCTGGGTGTGGCCGATCATCAGCTCCTTCATGATCTCCTTCCAGGCGACGCGCACCGTGCCGTGGCGGTTCGCGCCGAGCTTCAACTGGGGCCGGTTGATCGGCGATCCGGCCTTCTTCAACGCCCTGAAGAACACGCTGCTCATCCTGGTCATCCAGGTGCCGGTGATGATCTCGCTGGCGCTCGTCATGGCGGTGCTTTTGAACTCGCCGCTCTTGAAGGCGCGTGGCCTCTACCGCTTCGCCTTCTTCGCCCCGGTCGTGGTCGGCGAGGTTGCCTATTCGGCGGTGTTCCGGCTGATGTTCAACCTCGATTTCGGCATCATCAACAAGCTCCTGAACAGCGTCGGCCTGCCCAAGATCGACTGGTTCTCCAACGTCGCGCCGGCGATGGCGCTGATCATGATCGCGGTGACCTGGCGCTGGGCCGGTTACAACGCCATCATCCTGCTCGCCGGCATGCAGTCCATTCCCGAAGACGTCTACGAGGCGGCGACGCTCGACCGCGTCAGCAAGCTCAAGCAGTTCTTCTACATCACCCTGCCGCTGCTGAAGCCGGTCATCGTGTTCTGTCTCGTGCTGTCGATCATCGGCACCATGCAGCTGTTCACCGAGCCCTTCCTGATCACCGAGCGCGGCGGGCCGGGCGGCGGCACGGAGACGCTTGGCCTGCTGCTTTACCGCCAGGGCTTTCGGTCGCTCAACTTCGGCTACGCCTCGGCCGTCGCCTACACCATGGCCGGGCTGGCGATCGCCATCACGCTGGCGCAGCTGTGGCTGACGAGGGAACCGAAATGAGTTCGCGCTCCTCCGCCAGGCTGGGACGCAGCATCGCTCTGCATCTGTTCCTGACGCCGCTGGCGCTGATCTGGCTGTTTCCCCTGTGGATGATGGTGGTGTTCTCGACCATGCCCGACAACGGCATCTTCAGCCCCGGCATCGAGCTTTTGCCGCACGGCAATTTCATCGACAATTTCAACAATCTGCAGCGTGACACGAACTTCGTCGGCGCCATCGGCATTTCGGTCTCGGTGGCGGTGACCTACACCATCCTGTCGGTGCTGCTGACGTCGATGGCCGGCTGGGCGCTGGCCCGATACCAGTTCTTCGGCAAGGGCGCGGTTGTCGCCATCATACTGGGCACCATAACGCTGCCCTATGCGGTCGTGCTGATCCCGCAGTTCATCATGGTGGCGCGCGACTTCAAGCTCGCCAACACCTGGGTGGCGCTGATCGTTCCGCCGCTGTTCAATTCGCTCGGCGTGCTGTTCATGCGGCAGAGTTTTTCGATGATGCCGGACGACCTCTTCGATGCGGCGCGCGTCGAGGGCGTGAAGGAGTGGCGCATCTTCCTCTTTGTCGCGCTGCCTTTGGCGCGGCCGATGCTGGCCGCACTCGCCATCATCCTGTTCCTCGCCTCCTGGAACAATTATCTGTGGCCGCTTTTGATCAACAGCCAGCCTGGTTCGATGACGGCGCCGGTGGCGCTCGGTACGCTGATCGGCCTCACCAAGGTGTCATGGGGCGGCATCATGGCGGGCGCCGTAATGCTGACGGTGCCGATGCTGGTCGTCTTCGTGCTGCTGCAGCGCCATTTCATCGCCGGCATTGCCGCCGGCGCGGTCAAGTAAGGGGCAGCATGGCAACGGTCACGCTCACCAATGTCGTCAAGCGCTTCGGCGTCTTCGAGGTCGTCCATGGCGCCAGCATGGACATCAAGGACGGCGAGTTCGTCGTCTTCGTCGGCCCCTCCGGCTGCGGAAAATCGACGCTGCTCAGGATGATCGCCGGGCTCGAGGACATCAGCGGCGGCGAAATCGCCATCGGCGGCAAGGTGGTCAATGATGTCGAGGCGGCCGACCGCGGCATCGCCATGGTGTTCCAGTCCTACGCGCTGTATCCGCATATGAGCGTCGAACAGAACCTCTCTTTCGGCCTGCGCATGACCGGCAATCCAAAAGCCGACACCGAACGGCGGGTGAAGCGGGCGTCCGAGATCCTGCGCATCAGCGAATTGATGGACAGGCGCCCGAAAAAACTCTCAGGCGGCCAGCGCCAGCGCGTCGCCATCGGCCGCGCCATCGTACGCGAACCGCAGGTGTTTCTGTTCGATGAGCCGCTCTCCAATCTCGACGCCGAATTGCGCGTCCAGATGCGCGTCGAGATCTCCCGGCTTCACAAGGAACTGGGCACGACAATGATCTATGTCACCCACGACCAGACCGAGGCGATGACGCTCGCCGACAGGATCGTCGTGATGCGCGCCGGCCATATCGAGCAGATCGGCCGGCCACTCGATCTCTACGACAACCCCGACAATCAGTTCGTCGCCGGCTTTGTCGGCTCGCCGAAGATGAATTTCATCAAAGGCCGGGTTGTCGGGCACGATGTACGTGGCGTCGTGGTCGAACTGGCGGGCCAGGAGAAGACCCGCATCACGCAACCGCTGACTGGCACTGCGCCCGAAATAGGCAGCCCAAAAGTCGGCAGCAAGGTCATTGTCGGTGTGCGGCCCGAACATTTCGGCAATGCCGGAGAAGGCGACGCCGACCTTGTGGTTGCCATCGACGTGATCGAGCACCTGGGCGGCACAAGTTTCCTCTATGCCAGAACGGCCAACGGTGACGACGTGGTGATCCAGCGTGACGCGGCAAAGGTCCCCGACACGTCCGAGATCACCGTTTCCATCCGCAAATCCTACCTGTTCGACGAAAAAGGACTGCGGCTGCGCTGACCGCCAGCCCTTTCCAGCCTTCAAGGAGAATGACAATGACCGCAACCACGCCCATTCGCTGGGGCATTCTCGGCCCGGGCAGCATCGCCCAGTCCTTTGCCGGTGGCGTGGCCGCTTCGGACACCGGCAAGCTGGTCGCCATCGGCGCACGCAATCCCGCCAAGCCGGGGCTTGCCGAGCGTTTTCCCGGTGCCCGTATCCTCGACGGCTACGACGCGCTGCTCGCCGACCCCGACATCGACGCCGTCTACATTTCGATACCGCATCCAGGCCATGCGCAATGGGCGATCAAGGCGGCCGAGGCCGGAAAGCATGTGCTGTGCGAAAAGCCGCTGGCGCTGACCGCCTTCGAGGCCGACGCCATGATGCATGCCGCGCGCAAGGCCGGCACATTCCTCGGCGAAGCCTTCATGTACCGGTTGCACCCGCAGACCAAGAAGCTGGTGGAGCTGATCAGGTCCGGCGTCATCGGCGAGATCAGGATGATCAAGTCGAGCTTCGGTTTCGCCATGCCGGGCTTCATGCCGCAGCACCGGCTCTATGCCAACGATCTCGCCGGCGGCGGTATTCTCGATGTCGGCGGCTATCCCGTCTCGATGGTCCGGCTGATTGCCGGTGCGGCCGTCGGAAAGCCCTTCAGCGAGCCAGACAAGGTGGTCGGCACCGCCCATCTGGGCCAGTCCGGCGTCGACGAATGGGCCTCCGCGCTGCTGCATTTCCCCGGTGGCATTGTCGCTGAAGTCTCCTGCAGCATCTCGCTCAGCCAGGACAATGTCCTGCGCATCCTGGGCACTAAGGGCCGCATCGAAGTGCCGGACTTCTGGTTCGCCGGCGGCAACCGCGATGTCGGTCTCGGCCGGATAGACGTCATCGCCTCCGATGGTACGCGCCAGACCATCAGCGTCGACGAGAAGCGCCATGTCTATTCCTTCGAGGTCGACGCAGCCGGCGAGGCGATCCTCGCCGGCGGCCAAGAATTCGCCTGGCCGGGCATGGCGTGGGCGGAAAGCCTCGGCACCTTGCGTGTGCTGGACAAATGGCGGACGGCAGCCGGCCTCGAATACGGGATCGAGAAGGCCGAGCAGCGCACCAACACCATCTCCGGCCGGCCTTTGCGGTCCGGCGGCACGGCGGTCGCCAAGCGCACCATTCCTGGCCTGTCGAAGCCGGCATCGGTGGTGGCGCTCGGCTTCGAGGATTTCCGTACGTTTTCCTCAGGTTCGATCCTGCTCGATGCCTTTTTCGAGGCCGGCGGCAATCTCTTCGATACCGGCTATGTCTATGGCGGCGGCTATACCGAGAAGCTGCTTGGCGAATGGTTGAAAAACCGTGGCGTGCGCGCGCAATCGGTAGTCATCGCCAAGGGCGCGCACTCGCCGCTGTGCTATCCTGATGTGATCGGCAAGCAGCTCGACCAGACGCTCGAACGCCTGCAGACCGATCATGTCGATGTCTACTTCATGCACCGCGACAATCCGGATGTGCCGGTCGGCGAATTCGTCGATGCGATGGATCGCGAGGTCAAGGCCGGCCGCATCCGCGGCCCGTTCGGCGGTTCGAACTGGACGATGGAACGCCTGGATGAGGCAATTGCCTACGCCGAACGCACCGGCAAGCAAAAGCCCGGTGCGCTGTCCAACAATTTCTCGCTGGCCGAAATGCTGGAGCCGATCTGGGCTGGCTGCGTCACGTCCTCCACGGACGCGTGGAAGGCCTGGCTGACATCCAGGCAGATGCCGAATTTCGCCTGGTCGAGCCAGGGGCGCGGCTTCTTCACCGATCGGGCGGGTCGCGACAAGCAAGACAATGAGGAGCTGGTGCGGGTCTGGTACTCCGAGCGGAATTTCGGCCGCCGCGACCGGGCGATCGAACTTGCCGCGAGACTGGGCAAGAGCCCGATCCATATTGCGCTGGCCTATGTGCTCGCTCAGCCCTTCCCCTCCATCCCGCTGATCGGGCCACGCACGTTGGATGAACTGGACGACAGCCTGCGCGCTCTCGACATCACGCTTTCGCAAGCCGATCTCGAATGGCTGGACGGCGGCAGCCTGCGCGCTGCCTAGTTGGCTGCCTGTTTAACCGTGGCGGCGTCAGGCCTCGTCATCGAACGCCCTGACGCCGCGCCTGGCCGGAGTCCGCAAATTCGCGTACATGCCTGTGGTGCGGAACTGGCTCGGTGTGATGCCGTAGCAGCGGCGGAAGACCTTTGAAAAATAGTTCGCTTCCTCGAAGCCGCATAGGATGGCGACCTCCTTCACCGGCAAAAAATCCGCTTTGGTCAGCAGCTTCGCCGCGCGTTGCAGGCGCTGCTGCAGCACGAACTCGGCCGGAGGCAGGCCTTCGCTCTCGGCGAAACAGCGTGAGAAATGGGCTCGGCTGAGGCCGCTGATCTGGACCAGGTCCGCCACCGGCAGCGGCTTGTCGAGATTGGCGTTGATGTGATCGATGACCGGCTGCATGGCGCTTAGTTTTTCGGCGAAGGCATGGGAACCGAAGACATCGTCATAGAGCGCCATCGCAGCCTCGTAGGCTATCGCGGAAGCAGCACCCGGCGAAGCGGCGCCTTTGATCAGGCGCAGGCTGCAATCGGCAAGATGATCGATTGTCGCCGGCTGCAGCCGAAATACAGGACCCGAGACGCTGAGGATCGACTTGTGGATGCGCAGCGCTTCCTCGCCGTTCATCGAAATCCAGAAATATTCCCAGCGCTCATCTCCAGCCAGCCAGTAGCGGTGGTTGTGCGGCACCAGCACCAGCAATGTGTCGTTCTTCTGCAAGCGGTAGTTGCGGTTTTCGTAGCGCAGCCGGCCAGTCCCGCTGATCGTGTGCTGGAGCACGGTGAACGGTGTCTGACCGCGCTTGCGGCCGTCCCAGTCGTAGATTTCGTCCTCGCGCACTTCGTAGCCCGTGCTCGTCGGCATGGCGTGCAGGCGCTGGCGGCCGCGCGGCAGCGAGATCGTGCGCATGGACTGTCCGTGTTCTATCAAATTATGCAGCACAAAATTACCCCTGAAAGCATAATCCTTCTCTGGTCGCGCTCGCGAATAAGCGCATAATCCCCATCGAAAAGCGAGAGAGATCCGCAGTCAAGGAGCGGACAGGGAGGTTGGCGAGCCGGATTCCGGCTTGTCCTGCATACATGTCGCGGCATGTGGCTAGAGCCTCCCATTGTCATTCCTTGCCTGCAATTTAAAATGGAATGAGGTGCGGCTGATGAGTTTCAAAATCGCTATCATCGGTGCCGGCAGCGTCGGCTTCACCAAGAAATTGTTCACCGACATCCTGTGCGTGCCCGAATTCAAGGACATCGAATTCGCGCTGACCGACGTCAGCGAGCACAATCTTCAGATGATCAAGGCGATCCTCGACAGGATCGTCCAGGCAAACAGGTTGCCGACCAGGGTGACGGCGACCACCGACCGCCGCAAGGCGCTCGAAGGCGCTCGCTACGTCATCAGCTGCGTGCGGGTCGGCGGCCTCGAAGCCTATGCCGACGATATCCGCATTCCCTTGAAATACGGCATCGACCAGTGCGTCGGCGATACGATCTGTGCCGGCGGCATTCTCTATGGCCAGCGCAACATTCCGGTGATCCTGGATTTCTGCAAGGATATACGCGAGGTCGCCGAGACGAACGTCAAATTCCTGAACTACGCCAACCCGATGGCGATGAACACCTGGGCGGCGATCGAATACGGCAAGGTCGACACTGTCGGGCTCTGTCACGGCGTCCAGCACGGCGCCGAGCAGATCGCCGAGGTGCTTGGCGCGAAGTCCACGCAGGAGCTCGACTATGTCTGTTCCGGCATCAACCACCAGACCTGGTTCATCGATCTGCGCCTCAACGGCCGCCCCATTGGCAAGGATGAACTGGTGGCCGCTTTCGAGGCGCATCCGGTCTATTCCAGGCAGGAGAAGCTGCGCATCGACGTCCTGAAGCGCTTCGGCGTCTATTCGACCGAAAGCAACGGTCATCTTTCCGAATATCTGCCCTGGTACCGCAAACGTCCCGACGAGATTACGCGCTGGATCGATATGTCCGACTGGATTCACGGCGAGACCGGCGGCTATCTCCGCTACTCCACCGAAACCCGCAACTGGTTCGAGACGGAATATCCGCAGTTCCTCGAAGCGGCGTCCAAGCCGATCGACCGCGAGAAACGCTCCAACGAGCATGCCAGCCACATATTGGAGGCGCTGGAGACCAACCGCGTCTATCGCGGCCACTTCAACGTCAAGAACAATGGGGTGATCACCAACCTGCCGCACGATGCCATCATCGAGTCGCCGGGCTTCGTCGACCGTTTCGGCATCAACATGGCCGCCGGCATCACGTTGCCGGAGGCTTGCGCCGCCACCTGCATCGCTTCGATCAACGTCCAGCGCATGTCGGTGCATGCCGCGATATCAGGCGACATCGATCTTCTGAAGCTCGCCGTGCTGCATGACCCGTTGGTCGGCGCGGTTTCGACGCCGGAGGAGGTTTGGCAGATGGTCGACGAAATGGTCGTCGCCCAGGCAGCCTGGCTGCCGCAATACGCCCATGCGGTTCCGGCCGCCAGGGAGCGGCTGTCGACATCCAAGGTGAAGACCCGCGAGTGGGCGGGCGCCGCACGGCGCAGTGTTCGCTCGATCGAGGAATTGCGCGCCGAAAAAGCCGCGCTGAAGCAAGCCGGCTGAAACGGGCCGGCTGAAACGGGCCGGCTGGAAATTCATGCGGTGATGGTGGATCCATGGGAGGCGGATCCACTGCCACGAAGCCGTTTGAATTCGAGGAGAGGCGGAGCGGGTGCAAACGCTCCGGACCAACAAGAGGGAGAGAGACAGTGAGGAATTTACGCAATATCGGCCTTGCTGCCGGACTGGCGCTGAGCGTCTCGGTCTCGGCACTCAGTGCATACGCTTCCGAGCCGACGGTTCCGCCGGCGCCGACACCGTTTCCCGCCGAAGGCAAGATCAATTATGTCGCGCGCGACTCCATTCTGGAGTTCAAGGCGCTTCCCGAATATCAAGAGCCCGACTGGGTCACCGAGAAATACGTCAAGACCGGCAAGCTTCCGCCGGTGAAAGACAGGCTGCCGAAGGAGCCGCTGGTCTTCAAGACGGGCAATATGCAAGACGGCATCGGCGTCTATGGCGATACGATGCGCCACGTCATCGGAGGGCGGCCGGAAGGCTGGAACTACGGCGCCGGTCAGACGCAAGGCTGGGGCGGCATCGACATCGGCCTCTCCGAATGCCTGACGCGCACCGCCCCGCTGTTCCAAGTCGAGGCCAAGGACACCGAGCCGCTGCCGAACCTGGCCAGCAGCTGGGATTGGTCGAGCGATGGCCACAAGCTGACCATGCACCTCATCGAAGGCGCGAAGTGGTCGGACGGCGTGCCGTTCAATGCCGACGACGTCATGTTCTACTGGGACGACGAGGTCGTCGATCCCAACGTCTCGCCGCTGAACGGCGCCACGCCGGAAACCTTCGGCGTCGGCACGACGTTGAAGAAGATCGACGACTACACCGTCGAATGGACCTTCAAGGACGCCTTCCCGAAGCAGTACCTGTATGCCATGGCCTACGGCACCTTCTGTCCTGGCCCCGCGCACATCCTGAAGCCGCAGCATCCGAAATATTCGAAGAACACCTATGACCAGTTCAAAAATGCCTTCCCGCCGGAATTCATGAACATGCCGGTGATGGGCGGCTGGGTCCCGGTCGAATACCGGCCGGACGATATCATCGTCATGCGCCGAAATCCCTATTACTGGAAGGTCGACGAAAAGGGCAATCAACTGCCCTATCTCAACGAACTGCACTACAAGCTGTCGACCTGGGCCGATCGCGACGTCCAGGCGGTGGCCGGCGCGGCTGATTTTTCCAATCTGGAGCAGCCGGAAAACTTCGTCGCCTCGCTGAAGCGTGCGGCGGAGGCGAACGCGCCTGCCCGTCTTGCTTTCGGCCCGCGGCTCATCGGCTACAATCTGCGCTTTAATTTTTCCGCCAATGGCTGGGGCAATCCGGACGAACGCGGCCAGGCGATCCGCGAGCTGAACCGCAACGAGGATTTCCGCAAGGCCGTCACCATGGCGCTCGACCGCAAGGCGCTCGGCGACTCGCTGGTCAAGGGGCCGTTCACCGCCATCTATCCCGGCGGCTTGTCGTCAGGAACCAGCTTCTACGACCGCAATTCGACGGTCTACTACCCCTTCGACCTCGATGGCGCCAAGGCTGAACTCGCCAAGGCCGGCCTCAAGGATACGGACGGCGACGGCTTCGTGAATTTCCCTTCCGGCACCGCCGGCGGCAAGAATGTCGAGATCGTGATGCTGGTCAACAACGACTACACGACCGACAAAAGCCTTGCCGAAGGCGTCGTCGCCCAGATGGAAAAGCTCGGGCTGCGGGTCGTGCTCAACGGCCTCAACGGCACCCAGCGGGACGCTTCGCAATACTCCGGCCGCTTCGATTGGCTGGTCCGGCGCAACGAACAGGAACTGACCTCGGTGGTGCAGAACACCGTGCAGCTTGCCCCTGTCGGCCCGCGCACCAGCTGGGACCATCGTGCGCCGGAAAATGGCGAGGTCGATGTGATGCCGTTCGAAAAGGACCTCGTCGACATCGTCAACAAGTTCGTCTCCACGCAGGACAATGACCAGCGCGCCAGCTTGATGAAACAATTCCAGAAGATCTCGACGGAACACGTCTACAATGTCGGCCTGACGGAATATCCCGGCGCGCTGATCGTCAACAAGCGCTTCTCGAACATTCCGCAGGGCACGCCGATCTTCATGTTCAACTGGGCCGAGGATTCGATCATCCGCGAACGGGTATTTGTCGCCGCAGACAAGCAGGCGAAATATGAATTGTTCCCCGATGAGCTGCCCGGCAAACCCGGAGAGAAGGGGCTGATGAATTAGGTTTACCTCCCTGACTGAGAGACCTCCGGCCGCGCCGCTGGCGCGGCCGGACAAACCAACCTCCGGACGCAACCAAGGGCGCGATCGGCGAGACAAGGAAACGAACCGTCCATGCTGCGATTCCTGCTCACGCGCATAGCGTCGGCAATCCCGGTCCTCGCCATTTTGAGCCTGGCCACCTTTGCCATCATCCAGGCGCCGCCGGGTGACTATGCCGACTACATCCGCTCGCAGGCGATCAACCAGGGTGGAGCTTCCTTTGCCGAGGCCGACGCGCAGGCAAAGGCCTATCGCATCGAGCATGGCCTCGATAAGCCGCTGCCCGTGCAGTATCTCAACTGGATCGTCGGCATCGTCACTCGAGGCGATTTCGGCTACAGCCTGTACTACAACAAACCGGTCGCCGATGTGGTCGGAGAGCGCCTGCCGCGCACGCTCCTTCTGGCGCTGGTCTGCCATCTGCTGGCCTCGGTGCTGGGCATCACATTCGGCATATGGGCGGCGACAAGGCAATACACCTGGATCGACTCGACACTGTCGGCCATCTCCTTCCTCGGTATGACGGTGCCGCGCTTCCTGATGGCGCTGATCATCGTCTATCTCCTGGTCTTCCAGTTCAACGTGTCTGAGATCGGCTCATTCTTCTCGCCGCAATATGGTGGTGCGCCGTGGTCGTGGGCCAAATTCGTCGACCTCGTCAAACATGTCTGGCCGGTGGTGGCGATCGCCACTTTCGGCGGCCTCGCCTACAATATGCGCGTCATGCGCGGCAATCTGCTCGATACGCTGAACGCGCAATATGTCGAGACGGCAAGGGCCAAGGGGCTGACGGGTGCTGCTGTCGTCATGCGCCACGCCGTGCCCAACGCGCTGCATCCGCTCATCATGTATCAGGGCGTGGTGCTGCCCTATATGCTGACCGGCGAGATCGAGACGGCGATCATCTTCGCACTGCCGACCGTCGGCCCGGCGATCGTCGGCTCCATGGCTGTCGGCGACGTCTATGTCACTGCCACCTTCATGATGGTCCTGTCGGCGACGCTCATCGTCGGCAACATCATCGCCGACATGCTGCTCGTGCTGCTCGATCCGCGCGTGCGCCAGTTCGGGGAGCGTTGAGATGCTGGCGCGCGATCCATCCCCTCCACCGCTGCCTGCCGAAGGGCCCATCGTCGCCAAACCGGCGCATGGCAACGAAAGCTACATGGCGCTTGTCTGGCGCCGGCTGAAGCGCTCCTGGACCGGCATGGCCGGGCTCTGGCTCGTCGTGCTGCTGCTGGTGATGGCCGTATTAGCCGAATTCATCGCGCCAATGGACCCGAAGGTCACGGATGTCGGCTTCGCTCCGCCGCAGGTGCCAAGCTTCCATGACAGAGACGGCGGTTTCACCGCACGGCCGAGGGTCTATGCGCTGGCCGATTCGGCGGACCTCGATCCGGTCACTTTCCAGCCCGTCGTCGGCCCCGACTATGATCATCCTAGGCTGCTCGGTTTCTTCGTGCATGGCGCGCCCTACAAGCTGTTTGGGCTGCTGCCGGCGGACCGGCATCTGTTCGGCTCGCTGGACGGCCAGCCGGTGCATTTCCTGGGCACCGACAAGTTCGGCCGTGACGTGCTGTCGCGCGCCATCCACGGCTCGCGCGTCTCGCTGATGATCGCCCTGACGGTCGTCTTCATCATCACCGTCATCGGCACCACCGTCGGCATGGTTTCCGGCTATTTCGGCGGCAGGTTCGATGTCTGGATGCAGCGCTTCGTCGAACTGGTGCTCGCCTTCCCGCAACTGCCGCTCTATCTGGCGCTGACGACGCTGATCCCGGTCACCGCTCCCACCAACGTCTTCCTCGCTTTCGTCATCATCGTCATGTCGGCCTTGGGCTGGGCGCAGATGTCGCGCGAGGTTCGCGGCAAGACTCTAGCGTTGGCGCGGATCGAGTATGTGCGCGCCGCCATGGCGGTCGGCGCCACCGACCGGCGCATCATCATGCAGCACATCTTCCCCAATGTGATGAGCCATGTGATCGTCGCCGTGACGCTGGCGATCCCGACCGTGGTGCTGCTCGAATCCTTCCTCGGTTTCCTCGGCTTCGCCGTCAAGCCGCCGCTGATCTCGTGGGGTCTGATGCTGCAGGACACCGCGACCTATTCCGTCATCGGCACCTATCCCTGGATCCTGTCGCCGGTCGGTTTTGTGCTGGTCACCGTCTTTGCCTTCAACGCGCTGGGCGACGGCCTGCGCGACGCCGTCGACCCTTATTGAGGTGCTGAGATGTCCGTCGCGCTCGCCGAATCCTTCGCACCGATCGTCCGTCACGACCATGACGGACGCCAGGACCAGCCGATCATCGATGCCCGCAACGTCGCCGTGGCCTTCAAGGTGGAGCATGGCGTCGTCGAAGCGGTCAAGGACATCTCGTTCCAGCTCTATCGCGGCGAGACGATCGCCATCGTCGGCGAATCCGGTTCGGGCAAGTCGGTGACGGCGCGCACCGTCATGGGCCTGCTGTCGCGGCGCGCCACGGTGTCGCCCGGCTCGAGCGTCTGTTATGACGGGCAAAACATCCTGAAATTTCCCGAGAGCGCCCGGCGCAAGCTGCGCGGCAACCGCATCTCGATGATCTTCCAGGAGCCGATGAGTTCGCTCAACCCGATCTATACGGTCGGCAGCCAGATCGTCGAGGCGATCCGGGTGCATCGTAAGGTCAGCCGCAAACAGGCTTGGGCGCGAGCGCTCGAACTTCTGCAGCACGTGCAGATTCCCGATCCTGCCGCGCGGCTCAGACAATACCCGCATCAGCTCTCGGGCGGGCAACGCCAGCGGGTGATGATCGCCATGGCGCTGGCCAACAATCCCGACGTGCTGATCGCCGATGAGCCGACCACGGCGCTCGATGTCACCGTCCAGGCGCAGATCCTGAACCTGATCCGCAGCCTGCAGAAAGAGCTGCGCATGGCGGTGATCCTGATCACCCACGACCTCACCGTGGTGCGCCAGTTCTCCGACTACGTCTATGTCATGCAGCATGGCGAAATGTGCGAGCACAACGCCACCGAACGGCTGTTCGGCGATCCGCGGCATCCCTATACGAGGCGGCTGCTGGCTTCAGAGCCGCACGGGCAGCCGAAGCCGCTGCCGGAGGGCTGTGGCACCATTCTCGAGGCCAGCGGCGTGCGCGTCTCATTCATGCTGCGCCACGGCACTTTTCTGAAACCCGACTGGCGCGAATTGGTCGCCGTCGACGATCTCAGCCTGAAACTCTTTCGTCATGAGACGCTGGGGCTGGTCGGCGAGTCCGGCTCCGGCAAGACCACCTTCGGCCAGGCCCTGCTCCGGTTGATCGACGCCAAGCGCGGCGAGATCCGTTTCGACGGCAAGCCGATCCACGGCCTGTCGCGGGCCGAGATGCGGCCGTTGCGCTCGCGCATGCAGATCGTCTTCCAGGATCCGTTCTCCTCGCTCAACCCGCGCATGACGATCGGCCAGATCATCGAGGAAGGGCTGATCGTCAACAGCATAGGGGCGACGCGGCGCGAGCGGGTCGAACGGGTGCGCGACGCGCTGGTCAGCGCCGGCATGCCGGGCGATATTCTGTCGCGGTTTCCGCACGAATTCTCCGGCGGCCAGCGACAACGGATCGCGATCGCCCGCGCCATAGCGCTCGAACCAGAATTCATCCTGCTCGACGAGCCGACATCGGCGCTGGACCTCTCCGTCCAGGCGCAGATCATCGACCTCCTGCGCAAGCTGCAGGACGAGCGCGGCCTCAGCTACCTCTTCATCTCGCACGACCTCAAGGTGGTGCGTGCGCTGTGCCATCGCGTGATCGTCATGCAGAACGGCAAGATCGTCGAGCAGGGCCCCGTCGACGACATCCTGTCCAATCCCAAGACCGCTTACACCGAACGGCTCGTCAGGGCCGCTTTCGATGTGGCCTGAACATATGCCGGAGGTTAGCATGGCAAGAAATCCCAAGATCACGTTCATCGGCGCCGGCTCGACGGTGTTCATGAAGAACATTGTCGGCGACGTGCTGCAGCGCCCGTCGCTGTCCGGCGCAACGATCGCGCTGATGGACATCAATCCGCAGCGGCTGGAAGAGAGCGCCATTGTCGTCAACAAGCTGATCGCGACGCTTGGCGTCAAGGCGAAGACCGAGACCCATTCGGATCAGCGCAAGGCGCTGGCCGGCGCGGATTTCGTCGTCGTCGCCTTCCAGATCGGCGGCTACGAGCCCTGCACCGTCACTGACTTCGAGGTGCCGAAGAAATACGGCCTGCGCCAGACGATCGCCGACACGCTCGGCGTCGGCGGCATCATGCGGGGCTTAAGGACCGTGCCGCATCTGTGGAAGGTGTGCGAAGACATGCTCGCCGTCTGCCCGCAGGCGATCATGCTGCAATATGTCAACCCGATGGCGATCAACACCTGGGCGATAGCAGAGAAATACCCTGCGATCAGGCAGGTCGGCCTCTGCCATTCGGTGCAGGGCACGGCAATGGAACTGGCTGAAGACCTCGACCTTCCCTACGAAGAGATCCGCTATCGCTCGGCCGGCATCAACCACATGGCGTTCTATCTGAAGTTCGAGCATCGCCAGCCGGACGGTTCCTACCGCGACCTCTACCCAGATCTCGTGCGCGCCTATCGCGAAGGCCGCGCGCCCAAGCCCGGTTGGAACCCGCGCTGTCCCAACAAGGTGCGCTACGAGATGCTGACCAGGCTCGGCTATTTCGTCACCGAGAGCTCGGAACATTTCGCCGAATACACGCCCTATTTCATCAAGGAGGGCCGCCCGGACCTGATTGAGAAGTACGGCATCCCGCTTGATGAATATCCCAAGCGCTGCATCGAACAGATCGAGCGCTGGAAGGGGCAGGCTGAAGCCTATCGCTCGGCCGATCGCATCGAGGTAGAGCAGTCCCGGGAATATGCCTCCTCGATCATGAATTCAGTCTGGACCGGCGAGCCGTCGGTGATCTACGGCAATGTCCGCAACAATGGATGCATCACCTCGCTGCCCCGTGATTGCGCCGCCGAAGTGCCGTGCCTGGTCGATGCCTCCGGCATCCAGCCGACCTATATAGGCGACCTGCCGCCGCAACTGACCGCGCTGATCCGCACCAACATCAACGTGCAGGAACTGACGGTGCGGGCTCTGATGACCGAGAACCGCGAGCACATCTACCACGCGGCGATGATGGATCCGCACACCGCGGCCGAACTCGATCTCGACCAGATCTGGTCACTGGTCGATGATCTCTTGGCCGCTCACGGCGACTGGCTGCCGGGCTGGGCGCGGGTGGCGCGCAAGACCGAGGCCGCCTGACGACCTCATTTCGGAGCGTCGGGATCCGTCTCTTCCTCGTCATCGCGGGCCTTGATGACATAGGCGCCCTTCAGCCAGCGGTTGAGGTCGATGTCCTTGCAGCGCGTCGAGCAGAACGGAAAGCTGTCGCGCGCCGAGGGCTTGCCGCATTCGGGACAGGGGCGCTTTGGGCGCAAGGGCGTGACTTTGGGAGCGGAATTCACAGCCGGGTTCCCGCCAGCCAGCCGCCATGCACCTTGAAGCCTTCGCCGCTCAGCAGCGCGATGGTCTCATAGAGCGGCAGCCCGACGATGTTGGTGTAGGAGCCGACCAGCTTGACGACGAAGGCGCCGGCGAGGCCCTGGACGGCGTAGCCGCCCGCCTTGCCGCGCCATTCGCCCGAGGCGATATAGGCGTCGATCTCTTCGCGCGGCAGCCGCTTGAAACGCACCCGCGTCTCGACCAGGCGCTGGCGCAGCTTGCCACCCGGGGTGATAAGGCAGATGCCGGAATAGACCCGATGCGAACGGCCCGACAACAGCCCGAGACAGTTGGCAGCGTCGTCGAGGGTTTCTGCCTTGGGCAGGATGCGCCGCCCGACGGCAACCACCGTGTCGGCGGCCAGCACGAAACCCGGCGCATAGTCGGCTTCGGTCTTCAGTGAGGCAAACGCCTTTTCGGCCTTTTCCTTCGACAGCCGCTTGGCCAGCGAGCGCGGATGCTCGGCACGCAGCGGCGTTTCGTCGATATCGGCCGGCAGCACGCGGTCCGGCTCGATGCCGGCCTGCTGCAAGAGCTCGATTCGGCGCGGCGAACCCGAGGCAAGCACCAGCTTCTGCAAAATGCTCATCGCGGACCAGTCGGGCTTTGCTTACTTGAAACGATAGGTGATGCGGCCCTTGGTCAGGTCGTATGGCGTCATCTCGACCAGAACCTTGTCGCCGGTCAGCACGCGGATGCGGTTCTTGCGCATGCGGCCGGCCGTATGGGCGATGATTTCGTGTTCGTTTTCGAGCTTTACCCGGAACATCGCGTTCGGCAACAATTCCGTCACGACACCCGGAAACTCGAGGACTTCTTCCTTCGGCATTCGATACCTTTGCTTGGATGGTAGTTCCAGCACCCTGGCCGGAATTTCGGCGGAACCTATATGATAATCGTCCGCTTGTGAACACGCTTAATCCGTCGCGTTTTTTGCCTCTGGAAGCAAGAAACGTCGGCCTATGCGCACCTTCAGCCGCTCGCGGACGTCCCGGTACGCTGCCATGATCTGTTCGCGCGTGCCACCGGCGTCGGTCGGGTCCGGCGTCGGCCAATATTCGACCTCGACGGCGAGCGAGCGGGTGAGTTCGAGTGCGGCGTGGTGCGCTTCGGGTGCCAGCGTGACGATCAGGTCGAAATAGTCGTCCTCGAGATCGTCCATCGTCCTTGGGTGGCGCTCGCCCAGCGTGAGATCTTCTTCGGCCAGCACCGCATCGACGAACGGATCGCGCTCGCCGGCGCGAACGCCGGCCGAAGCGACAAAGACGGTGGCGGGCAGCATCCGGCGCGCCAGCTGCTCCGCCATTGGCGAGCGCACGGCATTCATGCCGCACAGGAACAGGATCGAACGGGGCAGGGCGCCGGGCGACAGGGCTAGCCCCGCCAGTGCAGCACGCAGACCAGCGTGAACAGCCGGCGCGCCGTATCGAAGTCGATGTCGATCTTGCCGGACAGCCGGTCCATCAGCGTCTGCGAACCTTCATTGTGCAGGCCGCGGCGGCCCATGTCGATCGCCTCGATATGGCTCGGCGTCGAGGAGCGGATGGCGTCGTAGTAGCTTTCGCAGATCATGTAGTAATCCTTGACGATGCGCCGGAGCGGCGTCAGCGACAGGATATGGGTGACGACGGCGGTGCCATCCTCGCGCGCCACGGCAAACACCAGGCGCTGCTCGGCCAGCGACAGTTTCAGCCGGTAAGGGCCGTCGCCGCTGTCATTGACGGGCTGGAAACTGTTCTCCTCGATCAGGTCGAAGATCGCCACCGCGCGTTCATGCTCGACATCCGGCGTTGACCGGCCGATCGATTCATCGAGTTCGACATCGATCAGCCTGGCGCGGGTTTGATCGGGGCCAGACATCGCCGCCTACATGTTCAACCGTATGGCGACGGAGCGTCCATGCGCGTCAAGACCCTCCGCCTTGGCCAGCGCAATCGCCGCCGGCGCCAAGATACGCAACTGCTCCGGTCCAAGCTTGAGGATCGACGTGCGCTTGACGAAATCGAGCACGGACAGGCCGGACGAGAAACGCGCCGAGCGCGCCGTCGGCAGCACATGGTTGGAGCCGCCGACATAGTCGCCGATGGCTTCCGGCGTGTGGCGGCCGAGAAAGACCGCACCGGCATTGCGCATCCGCGATAGGAAGCCCTCGGCGTCGTCGATGGCCAGTTCGACATGTTCGGCGGCGATGCGATCGACCAGCGGCAGCGCGGCGTCGATGGCCGACACCTGGATCACGGCACCAAAATCGCGCCAGCTCGCCGCTGCCGTTTCAGCGCGTGGCAGGCTCTGCAACTGGCGCTCGACCGCCTGTTCGACCGCGATGCCGAAAGCCGGATCGTCGGTGACCAGGATCGACTGTGCCGAAGCGTCGTGTTCGGCCTGGGCCAGCAGGTCGGCAGCGATCCAGTTCGGATCGTTGCTGCCGTCGGCCACGACAAGCACTTCCGACGGCCCGGCGATCATGTCGATGCCGACGGTGCCGAAAACCTGGCGCTTGGCTGCCGCGACAAAGGCATTGCCCGGGCCGACGATCTTGGCGACCGGCCGGATTGTCTCGGTGCCATAGGCGAGGGCGGCGATCGCCTGCGCGCCGCCGACGCGGTAGATTTCGGAAACGCCTGATATGTCCGCTGCCACCAGCACCAGCGGATTGATGATGCCGCCCGGCGCAGGCACGACCATGACGATGCGCTCGACGCCGGCCACTCTGGCCGGCACGGCGTTCATCAGCACCGAGCTCGGATAGCTCGCCGTACCGCCCGGCACATAGAGCCCGACGGCCTCGATCGCCGTCCAACGCCAGCCGAGCTCGACGCCGGCGGCATCCGTATAGCGATCGTCCTTCGGTCGCTGCCGTTCATGATGCGAGCGGATGCGGTCGCGCGCGAACTCCAGCGCCTCGATCGTCTTTGGGTCGGCCGTTTCGTAGGCGGTTGCGATGTCTTCCTTAGACACGGCAATGCCGAGGCCGGTCAAATCGGCGCGATCGAATTTCCGCGTATAGTCGATCAGTGCCGCGTCGCCCTCGGCGCGCACGCGCGCGATGATGTCGCGCACCGCGGCATCGACATCGGCGGAGACCTCCCGCTTGGTCGTGAGGAAGGCGGCGAAACGTTGCTCGAAATCGGCATCGGACTGACGAAGCGTGATGGCCATCGGACGCTCAGGCCTTGTGGATGGGGCGCGAGGTGGCTTCCCACGCGCCGCCGATGTCGGCAAGACGGGCCTCGATGCACTCGACGTCGAGCATGATCGCACCGCCGCCCGAGAAGATCAGCTCGACGATGCCGGCCGGCTTGCTGATCTCGATGAAGCTGATCGCCAGCAGCGACAGGACTTCGGCAGGCTTGTCGCGGTCAATACCGCTGGTCTTGGCGCCGAGCACGCGGTCGAAATGCAGCACGGCCTGCCGTCGCTCATTATGCTGGCGAAACAGGCCGGATTTTGCCTCCCAGACGAAACGGTTCATGGTCAGCAGGAAACGCTTGGCCGCAGGGAGGAATTCGAGGTCGCTGACTTTCAGCACGGCATCCTGGACATGAGCCGAAACGATGCTCAGATCCTGGTCGTCGAGCGCGATAAGCTTAAGGGCGGTCATACGGATTTCGCACCTGAAGGTTGATTGTTCAGCCTTCTGTTAGGCGGTCTTGGCGATCGGTGCAACCGCACCAACAGCTGCAGCTCTGCGCTGCCCCTCATCGCCCTGCCGGGCACTTCTCCCCGGATAGTGACGGGGAGAAGGACGCTGCCGCGAAGGATTTCGCCAATCTCCTGCGTTGCTAGAGAGGAGCCGAGGTCGCGGACTACGCCGAAATCCGTTCGATCACCGCGCCGCAGTTGGACAGCTTTTCTTCCAGCCGCTCGAAGCCGCGATCGAGGTGGTAGACGCGGTTGACCGTGGTCTCGCCTTCCGCCGCCAGGCCGGCGATGACCAGCGAGACAGAGGCGCGAAGATCGGTCGCCATGACCGGCGCGCCCTTCAGTTTCGGCACGCCGTCGACGATCGCCGTCTGGCCCGAAAGCGTGATGTGAGCGCCGAGCCGCGCCAGTTCCTGCACATGCATGAAGCGGTTCTCGAAGATCGTCTCGGTGATGCGCGACTTACCCTTGGCCATGGTCATCAGGCCCATGAACTGCGCCTGCAAATCGGTCGGGAAGGCCGGGAAGGGTGCTGTCGTCACGTCGACCGGCGAAATGCCGGCGCCGTTGCGCCTCACCCGGATGCCGGAATTGGTCGGCGTGATCTCCGCACCCGTCTGGGCGATCACGTCCAGTGCGGTCTGCAGCAGGTCCGCACGCGCGCCTTCGAGCACGACGTCGCCGCCGGTCATGGCGACGGCCATCGCATAGGTGCCGGTCTCGATGCGGTCGGGAATAACACGCACGCGCGCACCGGAGAGCGATTCGACGCCGTCGATGGCAATGGTTGGCGTGCCGGCGCCGGAAATCTTCGCGCCCATGGCGTTGAGGCACTCGGCCAGGTTGACGATCTCGGGCTCGCAGGCGGCATTTTCCAGCACCGTCTCGCCCTTGGCGAGTGCCGCGGCCATCATCAGCACATGGGTGGCGCCGACCGAGACCTTCGGGAAGATATAGCGGTTGCCGACAAGGCGGCCATTCCGGGTCTTGGCGATGACATAGCCGGTGTCGACGTCGATATCAGCGCCCAGCGCCTGGAGGCCCTCGAGGAACAGATCGACCGGCCGCGTGCCGATGGCGCAACCGCCCGGCAGCGACACTTTTGCTTCGCCCATGCGGGCCAGCAGCGGGCCGATCACCCAGAACGAGGCGCGCATCTTCGACACCAGCTCGTAGGGCGCTGTGGTGTCGACGATGTTGCGGGCGGAGAAGTTGATGGTGCGCGAATAGCCCTCATTCTGCTTCTCGCGGCGGCCATTGACCGAATAATCGACGCCGTGATTGCCCAGGATGCGGATCAGCTGCTCGACATCGGCCAGATGCGGCACGTTTTCCAGCGTCAGCGTGTCGTCGGTCAAAAGCGAGGCGATCATCAAAGGCAGCGCCGCGTTTTTCGCGCCCGAGATCGGAATGCTTCCGGAGAGCTTGTTGCCCCCGACAATTCTGATGCGATCCATGGAAGAACGTCCCTCTCGGCCAAAAAAGGGCCGGTTCAATCGTTTGAGTAGCGGCCCGTCTAGACCATTGGCCAATCTGGTTCAAGAAATAGGATTTCGCCCACCCCAGGCTAAGAGTGACCTATTTGAGTTAATCTTTTTGTATTTTCTTCGATGCAGCGAGACCGTCCGGGCGCAGGTCGGCCTCGCCGGTCCGCCGCGAGCGCGACTGCGCCTTGCGCTTCTGCAGATTGGCGCGCAATTGCTCGGCCAGCCGATCCTTGCGGATTGTTGCGCTGCTTTTCGGTGGACCATCCTTTTTCACTGGAATTGTCTTGTCGTCCATCGCCCCATCCCGCCGGCGACCCACCAGCTTGCTGTTCAGGGATAGCCAACATTGTGGCACTGCCATGTCATTAAAAGCCATCCGGCAAAGCCTTTCACAGAAGCGTTGCACTTGGCCTTGCGCTTGCCGGTTCGATATGGCAGAAGCCCCGCCATCAGCGGCTGCGGTAGCTCAGTGGTAGAGCACTCCCTTGGTAAGGGAGAGGTCGAGAGTTCAATCCTCTCTCGCAGCACCAGTTTCCAACATCCCTGTTGCCGCACGATCGTCCTCTGCATTTGCGAGGGCGAGGCGGGTACATGGGATGGCGCGGCCCTCGTGCCGGCAGACCCGATCAGCGGTTCATTGCTTCAGAAAATGGCTGCCACAGGCAAATCCAGCCGAAGCGCATTCCGGCAAGACACGATTCATTAACCAAGATGCTATTCATCGACATGACGTATTGTGGCATGGATGCCCGTCTTCGCCGGTCAGATCCATGCTTGTCAGGAAGAGGGCCGAAAGGCTCCTGATCTGGGCGGAAATCTAAATCGCCCGAAACAAAAGAACGTGCAAGGCATGAACGTGAGCGAAAACGTGCAAAACGCCCCCGGTGCTTCCCGTCTTTGGACCCTGCCTGCCATCATCGCAGCGTTCCTTTGCCTGTGCGCTACCGGCGCGTTCGCGGAGACGCGTGCTTTGAGGATTCAACATCTCCATACGGGAGAGAAGGCTGAAATCGTCTTCAAGCGCAATGGGCGCTATGATCCGGCGGGATTGAAGAAGATCAATCTCATGCTGCGCGACTGGCGTCGCAACGAACCGACGAAGATGGATCCGCGCCTGCTCGATCTTGTCTGGCAGGCCTATCGCGCCAGCGGCTCGACAGCCTATATCCATGTGGTCAGCGCCTATCGTTCGCCGGCGACGAACGCCATGCTGCGCAGCCGCTCGAAGGGTGTGGCCCGGGAGAGCCAACACATGGTTGGCCGCGCGATGGACTTCTTCCTGCCGGATGTGCCGCTGAAGAAACTGCGCGACATCGGCCTCAAAATGCAGGGCGGCGGCGTGGGTTATTATCCCACCTCCGGTTCGCCTTTCATACACATGGATGTCGGCAATGTGCGGCATTGGCCGGGCATCAGCCGCCAGGAACTCGCCAGGGTATTTCCGAACGGCAACACACTGCATGTGCCGAGCGACGGCAAACCGCTGCCCGGCTATGAGCAGGCGTTTGCCGCCTATAAATCGCGCAAGGGCGCCGGCACGCCCAACATCGAGCTGGCAAGCGTCGACGGCGGCCAACGCAGGCCGCGTGGCCTGCTGGCGACGCTCTTGGGCGGGGGCGGCGCAGACGAGTCCGATGATGTCGCCGAAGCGGTGCCGGCGCCACGCAAACCGGCGAGGTCCGTCGAACCCAGACCGGCCGGACAGGGTATCGCTATCGTGCCGCCGCAGGATGCCCAGCGGGCGGACATCCAGATTGCTGCCAGCGATCCAGGCGAAGAACCGCTTGCCGGGCAGAAGGGGAAGACGCCTGAAGCGATCGTCATGGCGATGGCGCCGGGCTCAGTGCCGCTGCCGGCCTTCGCACCGCGCGCCGAGTTCACGGCACCCGTTCCCACCCCGGAAACCGCACCGTTGGCAATCGCCGGCGCGTCCACGGCGCAGGCCGAGCTGGCCGTTGCCAAGCCGGACGCCGCGAATGCCGATGCCGCTGCCACGAGCGTCGCGCCGGAGATGATGGCGCTCAACGTCCCATTGCCGACATGGCGGCCGGAAAGCCAGTCAAGCCCGACGCGCCAGCTGGAAGCAGCCAAATCTGGCGATGCCATCGGTGTCTTGCTGGCCATGCATCACCCCGACGACGGGCTGGCCGGCGAGCGGATCGCGGCGCCTGCGTCAAAGCCAGAAGATCGCGTCAGGACGAACCCCAAGGCCGACCGTGTCCAGCGGCGCCCCGATTCCGAGGCAGATCGCGCTATTGCCGGTGGGGCCGCATCAACAGGGGCGCCCATGATTGCCGCCAATTTCATCCGCTCGGCGCCGGAGCATGTCTATCTCGATGGATTCCAACCGCGGGGACGGACGTCCGATCACCGCCGCTTCACCGGCTCCGCGGTGAAATTCCTGCCCATCGCCAGTTTCAAATAGAGGGCGAAAGCACCGTTCGATCCAGTATCGAAATGTGTTGCGCCATATCGATGGCCGGGGCGGTCACGGGATTCGCAATGCCGAACCCTTCCGCGCTATAACACTTGGCGAGCAGCGCGCTACTGCAGCGGGCAGTCGGCTCGTTGCTGTCGGCCGCCATCCGTTGCCTTTCGAGCAGATCGCCCCGCGAACTTGCCAGGATCGTGGTGGCGGCGCAAACGTGCACGAGGCATATTTGGCCCCGCCGGCCGCAACCGGCGGGACTAAGCCACAGACCGCCCAGCGGGCGAGTTCTGCGACAAGGATCACGCCTGGTGAATCACCAATTCGCTGGTCATGGGAATTCCTCTAAGGGCGCCAAGCACCATGTTGTGCGAGATCGCGCGCTCATGAATTTTCTCCAGATCGGCGCGGGGCGCCGAAGAACACACGGTCGCGCTGAGGTGCAGGGACACGTAGCAATGCCGGGCGTCCACGGGCGCCGTGAGCCCATCAAGTCCGTCGAACTCGCCACGCGGGTCGAACACGCCTTCCGCGATGAAATCGACCGAACGAAGATCGACTCCCGCATGCGCTGCCAGCATCGGATAATCCGAGCCGGCGCACACAGCCGCCGCGGCAAAGATCTGCTCCCAGGGAAAGACGGCGGTCGGCGAATTGTCCTTGAGGCTCGCCGGTCGCTCCAGTAGCGGTGTTGTGTAAGGATCGCCTGATTGCGGGTCGAAGCGGTAGCGGGCACGATAGGTGCCACGCACCGCGTCACCGTGTTTCTTTAGCACGGACACGATATCTTTGACTGTGCTGACGGTTTCTCCGAAGACTACTGGCATCTTTACCTCCCTATAAAATGAGAATTCCACTCCCTATTCCGGTCCGCGGATGCCGACGACGGTTGCCGCGGCCTGGCCCCAATCCCGACAATGTGCCGACAAGGCTCGCGCTACTTGGCAGGCGCGGCAGCCTGAGCGTCGCCGCCGAGATCCTTCTTGAAGGTCTCAAAGTCGACCTGCATGCCGTTGAAGATCGTGCTCCAGTGCCGTGACAGAGCGGCGATAGCGACGGCCTCTTCGATCTCGTCCTCCGTTGCGCCCGCCTGTTTTGCGCTCTCGGTGTCTTCCCAGATGCAATACTGGCAGGGAATTTGTGCGGAGACGGCGAGCGAGATCAGAGCCTTGACCTTCGGCGGCAGGGCGGTTTCGCTGGAGAACTGCAGAGCCTTCACCTCTGCCCAGGCGCCCGGCAGCGCTGCCTTTGAAACCTGATGGAGAAAGGTCGGCACCGAGCCGAGCGTCCGCTCGACGTCCTTATAGGTGGCGTCGACCTCAGCCTGACCGGCCCAGCCTAAGCCTGATGACAACAATGTGGCGCAGACGACAGTCGATGCGAACGCCGTGTGAAGGAGGCGGCGCGAGCGGCTGGGCCCGAGCTCGCCGTGGTGTGCGATGGAAGCAACATGGGAAACTGCGAAGGCGAACATGATCTCTCTCCTCTTTGGAACCATTTGCATCCGGGCCAGATGATGCCCGCGTGCTGTAAGGAGTCACGGACGGGAGAAAAAGTTCGATCAGTCGTCGTCGATTCTAGGCGGACGCGGCGAAAGATGCAGATGCAAGCGTCGGGCCTTGCCGTCTCGCTGAAAGATCACCAGGACGACACCCGGCGGGCAGTGGAAAGGGTCTTCCGGCGGATTGACGAATAGTCCCTCGATCACAGTGACCTGGCTGGCGCTGAGAATGCGCTGCGGTTCCAGGCGGACGCCGGCTTCCGTGTCGGCGTCGACTTCCCAGGCAAGGAATGAGCGACCCAGCACTGGTTTGCTCGTCCCGCGGACAAGATGCAGGTCCTCTGCAAAGTGCCCAAGGAAGCGGTCACGCTCGCCATGCTGGTTGAGCCCATTGAAAATTTCGGAGTAGAATCGCTGGCGCTCGCGAGACTGCGAGCGAGCCTCTGCGTCGGCAAGGCCCGCCGTTTCCAGCAGCATCTCGGCAAGCTTGCGTTTGGCTTGCGACAAACGACTGCGAACCGTCCCAATCGGGACACCCAGAATGGCGGCCAGTTCCTCGTAAGACTGATAGCTTCCGAAATAGCGCAACATGGCGGTAGCCTGCAGCGGCTCGGGAAGCTTGCGTAGCGCGTCCCAAACCCATTCGCGAAGCGCGACTTTCTCCAGCCGCTCCTCAATGCTTGCGCCTTCGTCTGGGCGGTCTGGAATGTCGGCGGTCAAGATCTCGCGTCGTCTTCGACGCAATTGTTGCAGGCAACAGCGGTGCAACACAGTGCGAAGCCAGCCACCGACGGCTTGCGGATCCTTGAGTTCGCCGATGCGCCTCAGCGCGATCAGGAAAGTCTCATGCACAGCATCTTCGGCGTCCGACCCATAGCCGAGCATGTTCAGCGCTATCGCATAGAGCCGTGCGCGATGACGTTCCAGCAGCAGGCCGAGGCAACCACAATCGCCGCCCCGAGCGGCAAGGGCCAGTTCGGCATCACTCGGCACGATATGAGTTTCGTAGCCCATGGGCTTAAGATGCATCAACTGGCGAAAAAGTTCGAATGCCAGTTCAGCTTCGTCACGATCCGTGTTCGGCGGGCACCAGTTCACCAATGACGCTTTGATGGGGTTTTGGATTGAGGTTATGACCCTCACTTCACGTCCGTAACAACCGGCCCCGAAACGGGGTCCGTGAGAACCAGGCTCGCCGCCAAGATACTCAAGCGAGATCGAAAGTGCATATGGCAGTGAGCAAGGATTGGATTCTGGCGGATGCGGGCGATCTACGCGGCTAGATTCAATCCTGTAAAACTTTTTCCAGATTTGACACCATTTCACAAAATTGTAAGATAATCATCTTCCGTCAGCGATAGGCGATGACCATGTCGATCCGCGAAGAACTGGCCAACACGACCGTGGCGTTCACCTCCGCGGAAGAGAAGATCGTCCAGGTCCTGCTCGCCGATTACCCAATGTCGGGGCTGGGCACCGCAACCCGGCTGGCACGGCGCGCCGGCGTCAGCGACCCGAGCGTGACGCGGCTGATGACCAAGCTTGGCTATGTCGGCTTTGCCGATTTCCAGGCACGCCTGCTCACCGAAGTCGAATCCAGGCTGCATTCGCCGCTTTTGATGATGGAGGCCAAGCGTCCGGGCGGCTCCAGCGAAGGCACCGCACTTGCCTATTTCCATTCGGTTTCCGACAGCCTGGAGCGTACGCGCACGGCTGTGCCGGTGCAGGCCTACACGCGCGCCGTCAACATGCTGCTCGAGAGCAAGGGCCAGGTCGTGCTGCTGGGCGGCCGGTTCAGCCGGCATATCGCCTCCATGCTGGCCGGCTATCTCCTGCAGTTCCGCTCCGGCGTGCGCGACATCGGTTCGTTGAGTCCCGCCGATTTCGACCTGTTGATCGACCTTGGCAAGCGCGACCTCCTCGTCGTGTTCGATTACCGGCGCTACCAGTCGGACGTGGTGAGCTTTGCCCAGCAGGCCAAGGAGCGCGGCGTCTCCATCCTGCTGTTCACCGATGTCTGGCTGTCGCCGATATCTGACATCGCGGACCTGACCATGGTCGCGGCGATCGACGCCAACTCGCCGTTCGACACGCTGGCGACGGCCGTTGCCCAGATGGAAACCGTCTTTGCCCACGCGTTGGAGGGCCATGGCGCCGGGGTGCGCAAGCGCATCGAGGACATCGAGAAGATCCGCAGCGCCAACGCGGTCACGCTCGATACCGTCCTATCGTCATCGGCCGACGACGCCGCCAAATCCAAAGCCACAAGGAAATAGTGTCGTTGCGCCCAGTGCAGCGATGCAAAGCGCCGCGACGCAGAAAAGGAAGCGACAATGCCCGACAACCAGACCATCATCGACGCCGTGCAGGCTGAGATCGAGACCGATGGCGACTGGTTGATCGGCCTGACCCGCGACATGGTCCGCATCCCTTCGGTCAACCCCAAATTCGAGCCCAATCCGGCGATCAACCGCGAGGCGGATGTCCAGGCGCTGCTCGAACCGATCCTCAAGCAGGACGGGTTCAGGACAGAGCAATGGGATGCCTTGCCCGGGCGGCCCAATCTGGTCGGCGAATGGGCGGGAGACGAGAGCCGCAGCCTGATCCTGTGCGGCCATATCGACGTCGTGCCGGTCGGCGCGATGAAGGACTGGTCTGTCGATCCGTTCGGCGGCGAAATCACCAATGGCCGGCTCTATGGCCGCGGTGCCGTCGACATGAAGGGCGGCGTCGCCGCTTGCATCGCCGCCGCGCGCGCGATCCGCAAGGCGGGCGTCACGCTGCAGGGCCGGCTCGCCATCCACTCGGTCGTCGATGAGGAAGCCGGCGGCTTCGGCGCCATGGACGCGGTGAAGAAGGGCAAGCTCGCCAAGGCGGTGCTGGTCGCCGAACCGACCTGGGGCGATGTCCTGCCGGTCGAAGGCGGGCTGGAATGGGCGCGGGTGACGATCCGTGGCCGCAACGCCCATTCGGCGCTGCGCTACAACGAGATCTATCCGCAGCGCCACGACAAGGACCGGCTGGAGCCGGGCGTCAATGCGATCGAGATCGCCGCCCGCTTCATTGCCGCCGTGCGCCAGTATGAGCTGGACCGGACGCGAGCAAAATCCCATCCGCTGCTGCCGCTCGGCATGAACACCATCAACATCGGCGTCATGCATGGCGGCACCGGCCTTGGCGAGCACGGCCTGCCGACCGTGATGACCAACCCGGCCATCATTCCCGATGTCGCGGTGCTCGATCTCGACATGAAATTCCTGCCCGACGAGAATTCGGCCGACTACCGCCGCGATTTCGAGGCGTTCGTCCACCATTTCGCGCAGACCGATGCGTGGCTGCGCGACAACCCGCCTGCGATCCAATGGGAGCTCGGCGGGCTGCATTTTCCGCCGATGAACACGCCGGTCGACCATCCGCTGGTGAGATCGCTGATGAAGCGCAAGGCCATGGTCGGCAAGGCGCCGCAGGCGCGGGGCTTCGTCGCCGTGTGCGATGCCGCGCACTATGCCGGCGCCGGCGTCGACGGTGTCATCTTCGGCCCGTCAGGCGACGGATTTCACGGTTCCGACGAGTATGTCGAAGTCGAATCGGTGGTCGAGACCGCCAAGGTGATCGCCGCTTCGGTCATCGACTGGTGCGGCATCCGCTGAGGCGGAGCCGCCAGTCCGAAACGGTCAGGCCGGGCGCTTCAGGCGTCCGGCGACGGCGCCCCATGAAGCCTTGATCATGCCGACCAGGCCGCTCGGGTAGGCCAGCATCACGCCGATGATCAGCACCGCCGTGATCATCGGCCGCCACGCGCCGAAATCGGCCATCCATTCGGCGAAGATCGTCAGCACGAAAGAGGCGATGATGGCGCCGTAAATAGTGCTGGTGCCGCCAAGCAGCACCATCGACAGGATGATGGTCGCAAGGCTCATGCCGAAGACGTCGATCGAGGCATTGCGCTGGTAGGCGGCGTAGAAGGCGCCGGCGATGCCGGTGAAGAAGGCGCTCGCGGCAAGCGTCAGCATGCGCTGGCGCACGATCGAGACGCCGCGGCTGATGGCGTATTCCTCATTGTCGCGCAAGGCGACGATGCTGGCCCCGGTGCGCGAGCGCACGAACACGCGCAGGAACAGGGTACTCGCCACCAGCAGCGCCAGCGCGATGTAGAAATAGGCTGATTTGCCGTCACGGACCATGTTGTGGTCGAACACGTATAGCCCGGGAATGCGCACCAACCCTTGCGTGCCGCCGGTGATGGCGGACTGGCTGATGATCACCTGCATCACCAGCTGCGCGAAGCCGAAAGTGACCAGGATGATGTAGATGCCCTTCAGCCGCAGGATCGGGATGGTCACCAGGATCGCCGCCAGGGTGGCGATGACACCGCTGGCAAACAGCGCGATCCACGGATCGAATTCGGCCAGCTTGGTGAGCAGGCTGTAGGCATAGACGCCGATGCCGAACAGCGCCAGATGGCCGAAATTGAAGACGCCGCCATAGCCGAGGCTGAGGTCCCAGTTCGAGGCGACGATCGCATAGATGAAGGCCATGATCAGGATGTGGCGGGCATAGGTGTCGCCGAAGATCAGCGGCAGCAGGGCCAGGAGCGCGAAGCCGAGCACGAAGCCGATGGCCTCCCGCTTCCACGGCGTACGGCCGGGAGCGATCGGGGTTGCCGCCGCTGTGTGGCTAAGGGTGATCGGCGATGTCGTGTCGGTCATGCTAGGCCTCGGGAGCGGCTGGCAAAGATGCCCTCGGGGCGCATCATCAGGGTCAGGATCAGCACGCCGAACAGCAGCGCCGGCGTCCAGTACAGGCCGAAATAATAGCTGCAGGCGGCCTCGAAGAAGCCGATCAGATAGGCGGCGAAGATCGGTCCCGAGATGCTCGATATGCCGCCGAAGACGACGACGATCAGCGCCTTGAGCAGCGGGTCGCTGCCCATCACCGGCGACATGAAACGATAGCCGCCCATGAAGATGCCGGCGAGGCCTGCAAGCGACGCGGCAATGGCGAAGGCCAGCCCATAGAGCGCGGTGACGTTCAGCCCGACCAGATGGCTGGCATCTTCGTTCTGCGCCACGGCGCGCAGCGCCAGCCCGAGCCGCGTGCGGTTGAGGAACATCCAAAGTGCGGCCAGGATCAGCGGCGTGATGACGATGATGGCGATCTGGTGCAGGGAGACGCCGACGCCGCCGACGGTGGTGTTGCCGGTGATCAGCGCCGGGATCTGCTTCGAGCGCGGTCCCCAGATGGTCAGCGCGCCGTTCTCGATCAGCGACCCGGCTGCCAGCGTGGTGATGACGACGACCAGTACGATGTTGGGTCGGCCGATCAGCGGCCGCACGACACTCGCCTGCAGGATCCAGCCGACGCCGGCCATGACGACGACGGCGATGGGAAAGGCGACCGCCGCCGGCAGGCCGAGTTCGACCAGCTGCCAGGCGATGTAGGCGCCCAGCATCATGAACACGCCATGGCTGAAATTGAACACGCCGATCGTCGTCCAGACCAGAGCCAGCCCGACCGCCATCATGGCGTAGAGCGAGCCCTGGAACAGGCCGCCGAACAGGATTTCCGCCAATGCGCTCATCTTCGGATTTTCCTAATGGCCAAAATACATCGACATGATTTCGCCGTGGTCGAGGCTTTCGCCCGGCTTGATCTCGGTCGCAACGGCGCCATGGTTGACGAGGTAGAGTTGCTGCGTCAGTTCCAGCAGGAATTCGATGTCCTGCTCGACGACGATGAGCGGTACGCCGCCGCGCGAAATGTCCATGACGGAGGCGCAGAGCTCGTCCTTGATCTTGGGCGCCAGCCCCAGCGTCGGCTCGTCGAGGATCAGCAGGCGCGGATGGCTCATCAGCGCCGTGCCGATCGACACCATCTGGCGCTCGCCGCCCGACAGCGTGCGCACGCGCTGGCGCCAGCGTTCCGCCAGTTTCGGGAACAGCTTGACCACCTTTTCGCGGTTTTCCGCCTCATGCGGCCGGGCCCGCGGCGAATAGGCGCCGAGCGCCATGCAGTCGGCGATCGAGAGATCGGGAAACAGCCGGTTGCCTTGCGGCACATGGATCAGGCCGGCGCTGACGATGGCGCGTGCGCTGTGGCCGACAATGTCTTGCCCGTCGAACAGGATGCGGCCGCTCTTCGGCTGCAGAAGCCCGGAGATCGCACGCAGCAGCGTCGTCTTGCCATGGCCGTTGGGGCCGAACAGGCCGACATTGCCGAAACGGCCGGCCTCCAGCGAGATATCGTGCAGCACGGTGACGCGGCCATAGCCGGCGGTGACGCCTTCGACGCTGAGAATGGGATTCACGCCGCCGACCTCCTCGTGCCGAGATAGGCCTCGATGACGTGCGGATCGGCGATCACGCCTGCCGGATCGCCGGCGGCCAGGACGCGGCCATTGTTGAGCACCAGCAGATGCTGCGAAAGGCTCATCAGGAAAGTCAGCACGTGCTCGATCAACAGGATGGTGATGCCGCGTTCGGCGGTGCGGCGGATCAGGCCGATCGACGTCTCGATCTCGGGTTTGGTCAGGCTCGATGCCGGCTCGTCGAGCAAGAGCATGCGTGGCTGCATGGCGATCGCCGTGGCAAGCATCAGGCATTTGCGCTCGAACACGGACAATTCGCCGGCAAGCCGGCCGAACGACTGGGATCCAAGGCCGACGAACTCCAGCGCCTCGGCGGCGGCATTGCGGGCCGTGGCCGCTGTCTTTTCCTGCTTGCCGTAGCTGGCGCCGATCAGCGCGTTCTCGAACACGGTCAGCCCGTCGAAGCTGGTCTCGCGCTGAAAGGTCCGGGCAAGGCCGAGGCGCGCGATGGCGTGTCCCGATTTGCCGTTTATGGCAATGCCGTCAAAGCGGATCTGGCCCCGGTCGGGCCCGAACGGGATGCCGGTGATGATGTTGAACAGCGTGCTCTTGCCGCTGCCGTTCGGGCCGGCGATACCGAAGATCTCGCCGGCCTCGACCTTGAACGACACGCCATCGACGGCCTTCAGCGAACCGAAGGCCTTCGACACGCCGTCCAGTTCAAGCAGGGCCATTCCCTACTTCATCCAGGGCTGGAGCTTGAAGGCGCCGGTGGCATATTTCTCCGGCGAGATCAGCGTGCGCTGGCCATCCCAGATCTGGAAGAAGGTGATCGGAATATAGTCGTCGCCCTGCGTGGCAAGGTGGGTGGCGGGATCGAATTTCAGCCGCCCTTCCGCGACCTGCTTGTCGGTCTCCGACAGCGCCTTCATGATCGCCGCATGGTCGGATGCGCCGCCGACCTTCTTGACCGCGTCGAAATAGACATTGGTCATTTCGTAGAGGCCGACGCCGTAGGTGCCGCTCTCGACGCCGTATTTTGCCTTGAACTTGGCTGCCACCTCATCGGCGCGCGGGTTCTTCGGCGTCGTCAGCGCGCCGCCGAGCAGGTTGTAGATGACGCCATCCGATTTCTTGCCGGTCAGCTCGACGAATTCCGGAACGCTCGGCGCGTATTGCAGGAAGACGAGGCTCTTGGTCGGCTGCTCGAGGAACTGGTTGAGGAACGACGCCGAATTGCCCGGCAGATAGTCGGTGTTGATGACGACATCGGGAACGTTCTCGCGCACCTTGGCGAGGATCGAACGCCAGTCGGTCACTTCGCCGAAGGGTACGATCTCGTCGACGGTGATGGTCCAGCCCTTCTCCTTGAACGTCTTCTTCATGCCTTCGGAGATGGTCTTCGAATAGGCATTGTCGGACGAGATGATGGCGACCTTCTTGGTCGGCAGGGTGATCTTGCCGTCGGCCGCGAGCTTCTCGACGAACAGGGTGACGTCGGTGTTGTAGGCGTCGAAGGAAGGCGTCAGTGACCAGCAGCACATGTATTTGTCGGGGCTCGGCGCGATGATGTCCCTGGTCTGCTGCGAGGTGGCCGCCAGCATGTAGGGCATTTCCGCCTCGGCCATGTTGTCGATCTCGAAATTGGTCAGGCTGGCATAGCCGGTCAGCATGAAGTGCACGCCCGGATCGCCAAGCAGGCGTTCGACGGCGCTGGTGACGTTGCCGGCGGACTGATCCTTGACGTCGCCGACCACCAGTTCGAACGTATCCCCGGCAACGCCGCCGGCTGCGTTCGCTTCGTCGATGGCCATCTGCACGCCGCGCTGGAATTCCTGGCCGTCCGCCGCGGCAGGGCCGGTGAGCGGCGCAAGTAGGCCGATCTTGACGACGTCGGCAAAGGCGGGGGCGGCTGATGCGGCAAACATGCCGATCAACGTCGTGCTCATCAGCATATGGCGGATTCGACTTGCGGCGGATTTGGGCTTCATCGTGCTGTTCCCTGTTTTCCTCCCGTTCATCGGGAGTTGGATAATTGACAATCTACGCATAATTGTTCTTATTTGAAAAGGATTTTTCAACGCAACCTGGCCGGGAACAAGGTTCCCGCAAAGGTATGGAAGCCGTGGCGCTTTGCTGCGCAACTGCATTAAAACAGGGCAATTCCCGACGGAGCGGACAATGACGATCTCGCAGAAGACCCTTGAAACCAGCCATGGCAAGATCGCGGTGCGTGAGACCAGCGGCCAGGGAACCGCTGTCATGCTGATCCACGGCAATTCATCTTCCAGTGCCGTTTTCCGCAACCAGTTGGACGGCCCGTTGGGCGAGCGATATCACCTCATCGCTCCCGACCTGCCCGGCCATGGAGCGTCCGGCGATGCGATCGATCCAGAGCGTTCCTACAGCATGGAAGGTTATGCCGATGCCATGACCGAAGTGCTCGGGCTGCTCGGCATCGACAAGGCCATCGTCTTCGGCTGGTCGCTCGGCGGCCATATCGGGCTTGAGATGATCGACCGCTTTCCCGGCCTGCTTGGCTTGATGATCACCGGCACGCCGCCTGTCTCGCCCGAGGAGGTCGGCAGCGGATTCAAGCCGAGCCCGCATATGCATCTCGCCGGGCAGGAGACCTTCACCGGCGCCGACGTGGAGGCCTATGCGCGCAGCACTTGCGGCGAGCCGTTCGAGCCGTTTCTCATCGACACGGTGGCGCGCACCGATGGACGGGCGCGGCGCCTGATGTTCGAAAAGTTCGCGGCCGGCACCGGCCGGAACCAGCGCGAGATCGTGGCCGGCAAGACGCCGCCGATCGCCGTTCTGAACGGCATCGACGAGCCATTCGTCAACACCGATTTCGTCTCGGCTGTGAAATTCTCCAATCTATGGGAAGGCAAGGCGCATCTGCTCGACAAATCCGGCCACGCGCCGTTCTGGGATTCGCCGGATCGCTTCGATCCGGTCCTCGCCCGCTTCCTGGCAAGCGTCGACAGAGCGTAGGTCCGTCGGAAACCGGCGCCACGGACCCGCCTTCGCGTTGGGTGGGTGACAATCACGCGCATCTGTCGTATATTGACATAAAGATATCCTTATGTGACATGAAAAGGCCTGTCGCCAAAGGGATAAAAAATGTCGCAGAATTCTGCCTCGCTGGACGCATTGTTCGGCCCCGTCGCGGCAAAACCGGACGGCTCGGAAGTGCTTGCCGCGCTGACAGCGGCGGCACGCGAGCGCATTCTCATCCTCGACGGCGCCATGGGCACGCAGATCCAGGGCCTCGGGTTTAACGAGGACCAATTCCGCGGCGAGGCTTTCGCCGGCTGCGCCTGCCATCAGCAGGGCAACAACGACCTCCTGATTCTGACCCAGCCCGGGGCGATCGAGGAGATCCATTATCAATACGCCATCGCAGGCGCCGACATCCTGGAGACCAATACTTTCTCCTCGACCTCGATCGCCCAGGCCGACTACGGCATGGAAGATGCCGTCTATGCGCTGAACCGCGATGGCGCGCGGCTGGTCAGGCGCGCCGCTGTTCGGGCCGAGCAGCAGGACGGCAAGCGAAGGTTTGTCGCCGGAGCGCTCGGGCCGACCAACCGCACCGCCTCGATGTCGCCCGACGTCAACAATCCCGGCTATCGCGCCGTGACCTTCGACGATTTGCGCCTCGCCTATGGCGAGCAGCTGCGCGGGTTGATCGATGGCGGCGCCGACATCATCCTGATCGAGACCATCTTCGACACGCTGAACGCCAAGGCGGCGATCTTCGCGGCGGAAGAGATCTTCATCGAGAAGGGCGTGCGCCTGCCCGTGATGATATCGGGCACCATCACGGACCTCTCCGGCCGCACGCTGTCGGGCCAGACGCCGACCGCCTTCTGGCATTCGGTGCGCCATGCCAACCCCTTCACCATCGGCCTCAACTGCGCGCTCGGCGCCAACGCCATGCGAGCGCATCTGGCCGAAATATCCGGTGTCGCCGACACCTTTGTCTGCGCTTATCCGAATGCCGGCCTGCCCAACGAATTCGGCCGGTATGACGAAAGCCCGGACTTCATGGCCGCCCAGATCGAGGATTTCGCGCGTGAGGGACTGGTCAATGTCGTCGGCGGCTGCTGCGGCTCGACGCCGGAGCACATCCGCGCCATCGCCGAGGCGGTGCGGAAGTATCCGCCGCGCGCCATTCCGGACATTGAGCCCAGGATGCGCCTGTCCGGGCTGGAGCCATTCACGCTCACCGACGAGATCCCCTTCATCAATGTCGGCGAGCGAACCAATGTCACCGGCTCGGCCAAGTTCCGGAAACTGATCACGGCGGGCGACTATGTCGCCGCGCTCGGCGTCGCCCGCGACCAGGTCGCCAACGGCGCGCAGATCATCGACATCAACATGGACGAGGGTCTGATCGATTCGAAGAAGGCCATGGTCGAATACCTCAACCTGATCGCCGCCGAGCCGGACATCGCCCGCGTTCCTGTCATGGTCGACAGTTCGAAATGGGAGATCATCGAAGCCGGCTTGAAATGCGTGCAGGGCAAGCCGCTGGTCAACTCCATCTCGATGAAGGAGGGCGAAGAAGCCTTCCTGCATCATGCCAGGCTGGTCCGCGCCTATGGCGCCGCCGTCGTCGTTATGGCCTTCGACGAGGACGGCCAGGCCGACACCAAGGCGCGCAAGGTCGAGATCTGCACCCGCGCCTACAAGCTCCTGACCGAGCAGGCCGGCTTCCCGCCCGAGGACATCGTCTTCGATCCCAATGTCTTCGCCATCGCCACCGGCATCGAGGAGCACGACAATTACGGCGTCGACTTCATCGAGGCGGCCGGCGAGATCACCGCGACGCTGCCGCATGTCCACATTTCCGGCGGCGTGTCGAACCTGTCTTTCTCGTTCCGTGGCAACGAGCCGGTGCGCGAGGCCATGCATGCCGTATTCCTTTACCATGCCATCCAGCGCGGCATGGACATGGGCATCGTCAATGCCGGCCAGCTCGCCGTCTACGATACGATCGAGCCTGATCTGCGCGAGGCCTGCGAGGATGTCGTGCTCAACCGCGCGCCGAAGGCCGGCGGCACCGCCACCGAACGCATGCTGGAGATCGCCGAACGCTTCAAGGGCACGGCCGGCAAGGAAGCGCAGGAGCGCGATCTCGCCTGGCGCGAATGGACTGTCGAACAGCGGATCAGCCACGCGCTGGTCAACGGCATCACCGAATTCATCGACGCCGACACCGAGGAAGCGCGGCTTGCCGCCGAGCGGCCGCTGCATGTCATCGAAGGCCCGCTGATGGCCGGCATGAACGTCGTCGGCGATCTGTTCGGCGCGGGAAAGATGTTCCTGCCGCAAGTGGTGAAGTCGGCGCGGGTCATGAAGCAGGCGGTGGCTGGACTGCTGCCGCACATGGAAGCCGAGAAGCTGGCAAACGCCGCCAACGGCATCGACAATGGCGAACGCAAAACGGCCGGAAAAATCCTGATGGCGACGGTCAAGGGCGATGTCCATGACATCGGCAAGAACATCGTCGGCGTGGTTCTCGCCTGCAACAATTACGAGATCATCGATCTCGGCGTCATGGTGCCGGCGGCCAGGATCCTGCAGACGGCGCGCGAGCAAAATGTCGATATCATCGGCCTGTCCGGCCTGATTACGCCGTCGCTGGACGAGATGGCGCACATGGCCGCCGAGATGGAGCGTGAAGGCTTCGAAATTCCGCTGCTGATCGGCGGCGCGACGACCAGCCGCGTGCACACGGCGGTGAAGATCCACCCGCGCTACAGCAAGGGGCAGACGGTCTATGTCACCGACGCCAGCCGGGCGGTCGGCGTGGTCTCATCCTTGCTGTCCAACGAGAGCAAGGGCGGCTTTGTCGATACGGTGCGCGCCGAATACAAGAAGGTCGCCGATGCGCATGCCCGCTCGGAAGCCGACAAGCAGCGTTTGCCGCTGGCCAAGGCGAGGGCCAATGCGCATCGGATAGACTGGTCCGAATATGAGCCGCCGAAGCCGTCCTTCACAGGCGTCAAGGTGTTCGAGAACTGGGACCTGACCGAGCTCGCGCGCTACATCGATTGGACGCCGTTCTTCCAGACCTGGGAGCTGAAGGGCCGCTATCCCAAGATATTAGAGGATGAGGCGCAAGGCGCCGCCGCGCGACAGCTGTTCGAGGATGCGCAGGCGATGCTGAACAAGATCATCGCCGAGAAATGGTTCGCGCCGCGCGGCGTCATCGGCTTCTGGCCGGCCAACGCCGTCGGCGACGACATCAGGCTGTTTACGGACGAGAAGCGGTCGCAGGAACTGGCGACGTTCTTCACCTTGCGCCAGCAACTGACCAAGCGCGACGGCAAGGCCAATGTTGCCCTGTCGGATTTCGTCGCGCCGGCGGAGTGCGGCAAAGCCGATTACATCGGCGGCTTCATCGTCACCGCCGGCATCGAGGAGGTGGCGATCGCCGAACGCTTCGAACGCGCCAACGACGACTATTCCTCGATCATGGTCAAGGCGCTGGCCGACCGCTTCGCCGAAGCCTTTGCCGAGCGCATGCATGAGAAGGTGCGCAAGGAATTCTGGGGCTACGTGCCAGACGAATCGTTGGCGCCGGACGAGCTGATCGGCGAACCCTATCGCGGCATCCGACCGGCGCCCGGCTATCCGGCTCAGCCCGACCATACGGAGAAGGCGACTTTGTTCCGGCTGCTCGATGGCGAAGGCAATGCCGGCGTGAGACTGACCGAAAGCTATGCGATGTGGCCGGGTTCATCCGTCTCGGGGATCTATCTGGCGCATCCCGAAAGCTATTATTTCGGCGTCGCCAAGGTCGAACGCGACCAGGTCGAGGATTATGCGCGCCGCAAGGCGATGCCGTTGACCGAGGCCGAGCGCTGGCTTGGCCCCATCCTCAACTACGTGCCGGCACACTATGCCGAGGCGGCTGAATAGCCGATGCCGGCGCGCCTGACGGAAGCGACAGGCGAATGCCGATCGCTTCTCCAGTGTCATCCTGGCCCGCTTCGATTCCTGTGGGCTATTGCATGGCCGACGGGTTCATCCACAGCAGCTCCCAGACGTTGCCGTCCGGATCTTCGATGTGGCGGTTGAACATGAAACCAAGATCCTGCGCCGGGTTGGGATCGGCGCGACCGCCTGCCGCCACGCCCTTCTCGATTACGACATTGACCTCGTCCTTGCTGTCGACGGTGAGTGCGATCAACATCTGGCTGTCCCGCTTGGGGTCGCCGATCGGGCGCGCTGTGAACTGGCTGTAATGCTGGTGCGTCAGCAACATGACCCCGATCGAGTCTGAGAACATGATCGAGCTGGACTGGTCGCTCGAGAACTGCGGGTTCAGCGTGCCCCCGATCGCGAGATAGAACTTGGTCGCCGCCTGCAGATCGCGTACCGGTAGATTGAGGAAGATCATTTTGGTCATCGGTCTAAGCCTTGCTGCCGTTGATGGGTACTAGCCAGTCTAGTACTGTAACTATGGCTACCATGCGGGAACGGTACCGTCTAGTACCGGTTGAGAGGCGCTATGAAAATTGATGGTGAGACCAGGTCGGCTCGCAAGGATCGTGAAATCATTGAAGCGGCTACGGCCGCCTTCATCGCCAAGGGCTATGATGGAACCAGCATGGAAGAGATCGCCACCAAAGCAGGCGCATCCAAGCAGACTGTCTACAAGCATTTCACGGACAAGGAGACGCTTTTCGGCGAAGTCGTCGAGTCCACCGCCAGCCAGACCAACGATGTCGTCGAGTCCGTGACGATGCTGCTTTCCGAGGCGAAATTCATGGAGGGTGGGCTACAGCAGCTTGCCCGACGCATGACAACGACGCTGATGGACGAAGAGCTGCTGAAGCTGCGGCGTCTGATTATCGCCAACGCGGATCGGATGCCGCAGCTTGGCCGGAGCTGGTATGAAAAAGGTTTTGAACGCATGCTTGCCTCGGTGGCATCATGCTTTCAAAAGCTTACCAGTCGAGGCCTGTTGCAGACCAGCGATCCCCGTCTGGCGGCCAGCCATCTCTTCGGAATGCTTCTCTGGATCCCAATGAACGAAGCCATGTTCACCGGAAGCAACCCGCGTTCGAAGGCGGACCTCGAGCGGCACGCCGATGCTTCGGTCGAAGCATTCCTTGCCGCCTATGGGGCGCGGCCGAAATAGTCGCGCGCCGCTCCGCCAGCGATGCTTATTGTGGTCGATTGTCCGTCCACGCCAGCGTCTTTTGCTTAAGGCCGGTGGCGGAGTCGGTTTAGGCACAGGATGCTCGCTTACGATCCAAGGCTGCGATAAACCCAGGGCAGCCGTCTTTGCAGCTGGAGCGTCAAATGACCATACTCACCCGACGCCGGCTTTTGAAAACGGCAGCGATTGCCGGCGCAGGCGGGGTCGGGCTTTCGGCCATGGGCCGGCTTGGTGGCTGGGCCGCTGCCACGCCTGAGCCGGTGGTTTTGCAGACGGCAAAGATCCAGGCGAAGCTGATGGATATCGGCCAGACCAGGGATGTGCTGACCTATGGCAACGCCGGAATGCCGCCCGTGCTCAGAATGAAAAAAGGCCAGCCCTTCGCTGCACGCCTTGTCAACGCGATCGACGATCCGACGACGATCCACTGGCACGGTATTCGCGTTCCAAACAAGATGGACGGCGTGCCGTTCCTGGTCCAGCCCTACGTCTACACCGGCGATCATTTCGACTACGCCTTCACGCCGCCCGATGCCGGCACCTTCTGGTACCACCCGCATTGCAACACGCTGGAGCAGATGGGCCATGGCCTGACCGGCGTGATCGTGGTCGAGAATCCCAACGATCCGAAATTCGATGCCGAAATCGTCCTCAATTTGCGCGACTGGCGCCTCGGCGACGACGGTCAGTTCATCGACCAGTTCCGGCCGCGCGATGCCGCGAGAACCGGCACTTACGGCACGGTGCGCACCGCCAATTGGCTCGACCAGCCGCAATATGATGCGCCGGCCGGCGGACTGGCGCGGCTGCGCGTCGCCATCACCGACGTGACGCGAATCTACGCTTTTCACGTCGACGGTGCACAGGCGACTGTCATGGCGCTCGACGGCAATCCGGTGCCTGAGCGTTTTTCCCCCGATGCCTTGCTGCTTGGACCCGGCCAGCGCATGGAGCTGGCCATACGCATGCCCGACGAGGAAGGCGCGATCGTCAGCTTGAGGGACGTCAGAGGCACCAAGCCAAAAATCCTGGCAACCCTGCGCGCGACAGGAAACTCCCTCAAACGGGACATTCGCGATGTTGCTCCACTGGAGCTCAATCCGGTGGCGGAAGTGGATCTCGCCAGTGCCAGGCATATTTCCCTGGCGCTCAGCGCAACGGCGGAAAATGTCCCGAGCGATGGCATCTGCGGCTCGCTGGGCTACAGTTTCTGGGCCATCAACAAGGTGCCGTGGCCCGGCGACACCAAGGATCCGACCGCGCCTCTGGCCGAACTGAAGCTTGGCCAAAGCTACGTCATCGACATGGAGAACCTGACGCCGCAATCCCATCCGATGCATCTGCACGGCATGAGCTTCAAGGTGCTGTCGTCCTCGACGCGCCAGGTTCAGCCCGTGATTTCCGACACCTATCTCATCCAGCCCAACGAGAAGGTTCAGCTCGGTTTCGTCGCCGATAATCCCGGCGACTGGCTGCTGCACTGCCACATCATCGAGCACCAGAAATCGGGAATGACGAGCTACGTCAGGGTGGTGTGAAGCCGCGTCAGCCTGCGCGTGGCGTCTGGACCGTCACTTGCGCAATTGAGCCTCGATCTCGTCGAGCACTTTGTCCTTGCCGATGCCGGTGAGGAAGGCGAGGCCCTTGATGACCGGCTTGGTCACCGAAGCGGAGATCGGGGTGGTTGCGACGATGAAGTCGACATTGTCGGCCAGTCCGGGCACTTCGGTGGCCTTTGCCTGCTGGGCATTGAAGGTGAGGCCGCGTTTCTTCATTTCCTCGGTGACGGCGACGTTGACCGCGGTCGAGGTGGCGATGCCCGTGCCGCAGGCGAAGAGAATGGTTTTCTGTCTGGACATCTCTGCTTCTCCTTGGTTATCAGCCGAGTACGGCTCGCACGTCTTCGAGGGTTCTGGCCGACCTCAAATCATCCAAGGCTTGCGGGTTCTGGATGGTGGCCATGACGGCCTGCAGCGCCTCAATCTGCTTGTCCTTGTCGTTGATGGCAAGCAGGAAGACGAAGCCGACCGGCAGCATCTCGTCGGGATCCTCCATGTTGGCGAAGGTCACTGGTTGCTTCAATGTGCCCATCGCGATGCCAGGCTTCAGCACATGCTCCGGATCGGTGTGCGGCACCGCGACATTGTCGGAGCGTTCCAGCGGCAGTCCTGTCGGGATGGTCAATTCGCGGCGCACGACCGCGTCGGCATAGGAGCTTTTGACATAGCCAAGTGTCTCCAGCCGGCCCGCCAGGATGCGGATGATCTCCTCATTGGTCGAGGCATCGGATCCGAGCACGATCGCGTCGGGATCCAGAAGCTGCATGAGGCCGTCGGACATTCTTTGCTCCGTCGATGAAATCGTGCGCCCCGAGGAGGGCGCACGATCGGTTTGAAGGGTGGACCCTATCAGGTTCAGGCCGTCTCTTCGGCCGGCTCGTCCTCGGCGCCCGCGGCCCGCTCCCAGCCGAGCGGATTGCGGCGGTAGAGGACAAACAATGCCGCGATGACCACCGCGATCACGATGATGCCGACAAGTCCAAGCCCCTGGATCGCCTCGATGACCACGTAAGGCACCCACAGGAAGCCGTCGACCACCGAGGTGATCTGCAGCGCATCCGCCGGCAGCTTGAAGCCCGATGCGACGGCAGCACTTGTGAACAGCGGCGCCAGCGCGTTGGCGACGTAGAAGCCGATGGCCAGCGTCACAGTGCCGATCACCACCATGCGGAACACGTTGCCTTTGACCAGCGGCGCGGTCATGGCGACGATGAAGGGAATGACCGCAAGGTCGGCGAACAGGATGACGCGGTTGCCCGGCAGGATGATGGACAGGATGATCGCGATCGGCACCAGGATCAGCGACGACGAGATCGCGGCCGGATGGCCGATCAGGATCGCGGAATCGAGGCCAACAAGAAGCTCGCGATCGCCCGTGCGCTTGCGCACGAATGCCTGGGCTGCGTCGGAAACCGGCAGCAGGCCTTCCATCAGGATCTTGACCATGCGCGGCAGCAGCAGCATGACCGCGGCCAGCGTCATGCCGGTGCCCAGAACCTTGGCCAGCACCACGCTGAGATCACCCGCATTGTAGAAGGCGATCGCACCAAGCACGAGGCCGATAATGAGGCCCATCACGACAGGTTCGCCGAACACGCCGAACCTGCGCTCGATCGTATCGGTGTTGATGTTGATGCGGTTGATCCCGGGAATGCGGTCCACGATCCAGTTGAGCACAATGGCGATCGGCAGGATCTGCGCCGAGGCGAGATGCGGCACGGAAATGCCGGGTACCCCGTAGAACTGCTGCACCGCGCGCGCCGACCAGTCGGCGAACAGCAGCGAGAGTGCTGCGACAAGTGCTGCGACCGCGATGCCATAGGCCAGATTGTCGGTTGCGGCGACCACCAGCGAGCCGACAAAGGCGAAGTGCCAGAAGTTCCAGACGTCGACATTGAGCGTGCGCGTCATGCGTGTCAGCAACAGCACGATGTTGACGAGGATGCCGACCGGAATGACCCAAAGGCCGACCGATGAGCCGAAGGCGATCGCGGCCGCGGAGGGCCAGCCGACATCGATGATGTCGCGATGGATGCCGGTGTTGGTGACGATGGCCTTGGCGACGTCGCCAATCGACGTGAACATGAGGCCAAGCACCAGATTGATGCCGATGAAGGCGACGCCGATGGTGACGGCGGCGCGAAAAGCCTTGCTGACCTTGGCGCCCAGAACCACGGCGATGACGAAAATGACAATTGGCAGCAGGATCGTCGGGCCAAGCGTATCGATGGCCCCTTTTAGGCCCGCGAGAACAGTATCCATTTTTCCTCCCCTGGAGCCGCGAGCCTTCGCTCGACGCCTCGCAATGATGCTCCATCCAGCCTTTGACGCCGTGGCGCAAAGACACTCCCCAACTTGCCGCAGAGGCGAATGCTTCCCGACTGTCGCGTCGGTGAACATTTGCCTTTGTTGACAAACGAATGTTTTATTGGGGTTGTCCGCTACAATGTCAATTGGTTGGGTTTCGGCGAATCGAGCCCCGGCGGACGTGCCTTCCGAGACGATTTCGTGGGAAATTGCCGGTCGCGACCGGGTTTCGTTGGCAAATAGAACCCATTCCCTGCTATCCGACCCCAAATCACGAAGCTGTGGACATTCCTGCATGACCAACGTCGCCCTGACCGGGCTTGCCCGTGATCTCGCCAAGCGTGCCGCCGAGAACCGCCCGGTGCGCATCGGTGTCATCGGCTCGGGCGAAATGGGCACCGATCTGGTCACGCAGGGCATGCTGATGCCGGGCATTTCGGTCTGCGCCGTCTCGACGCGCCGCCCGCACACCGCGCGCGACGCTATCCGCATCGCCTATGGCGACGAAGCCATGGCGGTCGAAGCCGACACCGCGTCGAAAGTCACCGGCGCCATCGAAAGTGGCAAGATCGCCATCACATCCAACGAGATGCTGGTCACCAATCCGCTGATCGACGTCGTCATCGACGCCACCGGCAAGCCGGGCGTCGCCGCCGATTTCGACCTCATGGCGATGGAGCACGGCAAGCATCTGGTGATGATGAACGTCGAGGCCGACGTCACCATCGGCTGCTATCTCAAGCAGCAGGCCGACCGGCTTGGCGTCGTCTATTCGGTGGGTGCGGGCGACGAGCCGTCGAGCTGCATGGAACTGATCGAGTTTGCGTCGGCGCTCGGGCTGACCATCGTGTCGGCCGGCAAGGGCAAGAACAACCCGCTCAACCACGATGCCGTACCGGACGACTATCGCGCCGAAGCGATCCGCCGCAACATGAACCCGCGCATGCTGGTCGAGTTCGTCGACGGCTCCAAGACCATGGTCGAGATGTGCGCCATCGCCAACGCCACCGGGCTGGTGCCGGACGTCCCCGGCATGCACGGCCCCAAGGCCGATCGCGACGACCTCGCCAAGGTGCTGATCCCGCGCGAGGATGGCGGTCTGCTCACGAAGAAAGGCGTCGTCGACTACACGGTCGGCAAGGGCGTCGCGCCCGGCGTCTTCGTCATCGTCGAGGCGACGCATCCGCGCATCATCGAGCGCATGGACGATCTACATATCGGGCACGGCCCCTATTACAGCCTGTTCCGGCCTTATCATCTGACATCGCTGGAAGTGCCGCTGACCGCAGCCCGCATCGTGCTTTTCGGCAAGCCCGACATGGTGCCGTTGCCGCGGCCCGTGGCCGAAGTCTGCGCCGTTGCCAAGCGCGACCTAGTCGCCGGCGAGACCTTCGATGCGATCGGCGAGACTTGTTACCGCTCCTGGACGATGACCGTCGGCGAAGCCCGCGCCCAGCGCGCCGTGCCGGTCGGCCTGCTCGAGGGCGGCAAGGTGCTGAAACCGGTCACGAAAGGCGAATTGCTGACGGCGGATAATGCGTCGCCCGACCAGACGACGAGGCTGTTCGCCTTGCGCCGGCTGCAGGATGAGATGCTGTACGGGACAAACTGAGGATTTATCTCCCCAGTTCGACCGACCGCAGCCGCGCAGCCTCCACCGCTTGCGTCAGCAGATTGGTCAGCCGGTCCTCGCCCATCAGAACGGCCAGCGCCGCGGCCGTCGTGCCGTTGGGGCTGGTGACCTGCTGGCGCAGCACGCCCGGTTCCTCGCCGCTTTCGGCGGCGAGCGAGGCGGCGCCATAGACGGTCTGCATGGCGAGCAGCTTGGCGGTCGCCGTCGGCAGACCGGCCTTCTCGGCGGCAACCGTCAGCGCTTCGATGAAATGGAAGATATAGGCCGGTCCCGATCCGGACACGGCGGTCACCGCATCCATCAGGCCCTCATCGTCGATGGTGGCCACTTCGCCGCTCGCCGACAAAAGGTCGGCGACGAAACGCTTGGTGTCATCGGACACGAGCTTGTTGGAGAACACCACCATCATGCCCTTGCCGATCGCCGCGGGCGTGTTGGGCATGCAGCGCACGATCGGCGCGCGATTGCCGAGAATTTCCTCGAAGGTGGCGGCAGGCGTGCCGGCGGCGATGCTGACGAAGGTGGTGCGGCCGTCGCCGAAACGCTTGTAACCAGCGGTGACGTCGCGGATCACCTGCGGCTTCACCGCGATGACCACGAGATCGGGCACGGCATCGGCCGGTATGCTACCGGCATCGGCTGATGTCGCGCAGCCCAGCGTTGCCGCGCGATTGCGCAGATCGGCATTGGGCTCGACCACGAAAACCGCCGACGGCGCGAGCTTGCCGGATTTCAGCCAGCCCGAGAGCATGGCGTAGCCCATATTGCCGCAGCCGGCGAGAACAAGCCTGATCGTCATCGAAAGCCCTCCAGAGCAAGGCCTTCACATAGACGCTGGCGCTTCCCTGGGGAAGCCCCATCAGGATCGCGAGCCACGATCGGGATCGCGCACTGCTATCGGCCGCAGCGACACTTGCCTGAGGCCAAGCACGCCGAGCACGAAGAACAGCCAGACCGGGTCGCCGCGATGGAAGAAGAAGCTTTCGAGGAAAGCGTTAAGCGCCGTGAACAGCACCACCATCATGAAGAAGTCGCCGAGAAAGATGTTTTCCCTGCGCAACGGAATGCGCATGTAGTCGCGCAGCGGCGCGATGAGGAAGGTGTAGACCGCCACGCATAGTGCCGGAATGCCCATCAGCACGGCGATGTCGAGATAGCCGTCATGGCCGTGCACGATGGTCCTGATGTCCCAGGGCCGGTCGAATGGCTGGTCCTGGTTGAGCAAGAGCGGCGTGCCCCAGAAGCTCTCATAGCCGTAGCCGGTCCATGGCTTCTTCGCCAGCATGCTGCCGGCGAACTCCCACAGCGTCGTGCGGCCGGTATAGGTCATGCCGGGGAAATAGATCGCCGCCAGATGTTTTACAGGCGGCAGGAAGACGATGCCCAGCGTGCCGACAGCCGTGGCGATGATGGCCAGCGCAAACAGGATCGGCGTGCCGAGCCGCATGCCTATCAGGCTCGGGAACATGACGATCAGGATCGAGAACGGCACCAGGCCGGCTGTCGTCTTGGAGCCGGTGTGCAGCATGAAGATCATCGCCGCGAAGAAGATCCCGGCGCCCCAGTAGCGCTGCCCGCGCCGGTAGAGATAGAGGCCTGCGAAGCTGAGGCAGGCCATGACCGGGCCGGCAATGTTCTTGTGGGTGAACACGCCGCGCCACAGTCCGGCATGTTCGGGCTCCTGCGAGTCGGCTGTGTGCATCGCCTCGTGCGGAAACACGATGAGGCCGAGATAGGAAAGGCCCATGACCACGACGGCGGTGAAGATGATCACCTTCGAGAAGGCTTCGGCGTCGCGCGGCAGCACCAGGATCGTCGCCATCGTCAGAATGCCGATCAGCGTGAAGGAGGCGGCGCGCATGGCCGAAGGCGGATCGGTCGACAGGATCACCGAGAGGAAAAAGAAGCCCAGCATCAACACCCAGGATGGGCTCAGCAGCGAGCGCACCACGCGCGGATCGGCAAAGGCCATCAGCGAGAAGATCGACATGGCGCCGAGCGAACCGAAGCCAAGCTGGTTGACGATGTCGCCGCCTTGACCGGTGAGTTCGGCGCCGCCCGGCTGGAACGGCCGGAACGACACCATGATGACGGTGAACAGCAGCGCGGCAATGGCGGTGGCCACGCCTTCGCGCGTGAACGCGTCGCCGAGCGGCGCGCGCTCAGTTTTTCTCAGGCTGGCGGTACTGCTCATTGGCATATCCGAATTCGGCCAGCACGCGGCCCAGCGCCACATGGACGGGGTAGATGGCGATCGCCGGCGATCGGGTCCGCGCCAGCCGGATCATGCCGCGAAACGGCGAGGCGGCAAGCAGTGCCAGGCTCTTCAGCAACACTTTGGCGCCGGCCATTGGCGTGCCGGCGCGCTTCTTCTTTTCGACCAGTGTCGAGATGACGCCGTTGCGCAGGCTGCGGGCGCGGATCCAGTCGGCTTCGATACGCCGCGCCGGAACGGTTTCCAGCACCTTGGCCTCGGCGCACCAGCCCAGCACAAAGCCCTTTTGCACCGACCGGCTGAGAAAGTCGGAATCGCCGCCGCCCATGAAATTGAATCTGAGATCGAGAAAGGGCGGACCCATGGCGATCAGCACGTTGCGCCCGACCAGAAGATTGCCCGACGAATAGAGCGCCGGCACGCGTCCGGTTTCCCGGTAAGGCGGCGCGAACACCGGATGGTCTGCCCATCGCGCATGGGCGGGGTCGGCAAACACGGGCACCTGCGGGCCGCCGACAATGTCGGCGCCGAGCGTTTCGGCAGCCAGGCACATCCGTTCCAGCCACTGCGGATCGGCGATCTCGTCGTCGTCGATGACCAGCAGATGCCTGAAGTTCGGGAATTGCAGGATGGCTGTCTGCCAGCCGGCATTGTAGGCGCTGCAATTGCCGCGCTCGTGCGCGATGATCACCAGGCCCGGCATTTCGCCCCGCTCGAACAGCGGCAGCGCCGCCTTGGCGCCGGCCCGCGCCTCGGCTTCGTTCTCCATGACGATCACGGCAAAGCGTCTGCCGGTTTGCTGCGCGCGCAGCGACGCCAGCGTTTCCAGCACTTGCTCGGGACGCTTGAAGGTCGGCAAGGTGACGACGGCTTCGACGGCCTCGACGTCAAGCCGCGGCGTGCGTCCCGCGACCGTTACCGAGCCGTCCGATGGCAAAGGGATCATCCGTGTCCAGCCACATGGTGAGTTGGGCTCTGGTAGCACCACGGTTGATAAGGTTTCGTTAATCACCTTGTACGGAGAAGCCCGCCAGGCAGCGGCTTTCGGTCGTCGAATGTGCAGGCTTAATCAAGGGTTCACCGCACTTTGCTACCGGCTACACCACTGGATAGGTAAGATGCATCTGCTGTTCGCCACATCGATCGTGCCCGACGGCGCTCTCGCCTCGGGCTACGAGATCGCCAACGCTGCGATCATCGCTGCCTTGCGGCGCGCTGGCGCGCGCGTCACCGTCATCGGCTTTACCTGGCCGGGAAAACCCGCGGACGACCCCGAAAACACCGTGGTGCTGGGTGCGATCGACGTGCGCACGGAAAATGCCTCCGCGCGGCAAAAGCTGGCCTGGGTCGGCAAGGCGCTGCTTTCGGGCCTCACCTTCGCGTCGGTCAAGCTGCGCGCCGTGTCCGACAGCGATGTTCTCGCTGCCATTGAGCGTGCCGGACCGTTTGACGGCTATGTCTTGAATTCCGTGCAGTTCGCTGGCGCCTTCGAAAAGCTGTTCGCTGAGCGGCCTTCGATCTTCGTTGCCCACAATGTCGAGCATCTTTCGGCGCGGGAGAATGCCGCTGCCGCCGACGGTCTCTTCCAGCGCCTGCTGTTTCGCCGCGAGGCGAGGCTGCTCAAGACCGTCGAAGAGCGTCTCTGCCGCCGGGCGCGCTTCGTCTTCACCCTGGCCGAGGAAGACCGCGCCGCACTCGGTGTCGCCTCCGACAACCGCTCGGCGGTGCTGCCGCTGGTGACCGGTGCCCAGGCGCCAACCCTGAAAAGCCCGCGCCGCACCGATTGCGACGCCGCCCTGATCGGCACCTGGACCTGGCAGCCGAACCGCATCGGCCTCGACTGGTTCCTGGGCAAGGTCGTGCCGCATCTGCGGCCCGATTTCCGCATCCGCATTGCGGGCCACATGCCTTCGGGCGTCGCGTCGAAGCACCCGGGTGTCGAATTTGTCGGCCGCGTGCCCGACGCGCAAGCTTTCGTGCGCGGTGCTGCCGTCATCCCGCTGATCAGCACCGCCGGCAGCGGCGTCCAATTGAAGACCATCGAAACCTTCGAGCTCGGCCTGCCTTCGGTCGCCACCAGCCGTTCGCTGCGCGGCATCGACCACCGTCCGGCCAATTGCGTCGTCACCGACGATCCCGTTGCCTTCGCCAGGGCGCTCGAGGCTGCGGCGGCCGACATCCGCGACGTTGACGGCAGCGCGTTCCGGGGCTCGCAGGTCAAGGCGCTCGACGCTGCCATCCGGCTCGGCTTCGAAAAGCTCGCCCCTCTCAGGCAGGAGGCGTTTGCATGAACATGCATTCCGCCCGCGCCGCTTTCGGGCTCGACACGCTGAAGACGATCCTTGGCATCCCGGTGGTTGCGGTCCGCTGGAACGATGCCATCGCCCTGCTGAACCGGTTGATTGCCGAGCGGCGCTTCACCAAGGTCAGTTTCCTCAACGCCCACAACGCCAACATCGCCTATACCGACCCGGTGTTCGCCGAAGCACTCGATGATTTCCTCATCCTGCCCGACGGCATCGGCATCGATCTGGCGGCGAGGCTCCTCTACGGGGCGCCGTTTCCCGACAATCTCAATGGTACCGATTTCGTCCCGGCCTTCCTGCAGGCCTCGACGACGCCGCTGACCGTCGGGCTGCTCGGCGCGACGCGCGTCAACGCCGAAGCGGCGTCGGTCAAGCTGGCGGCACTGGCCGTGCAGCACCGGTTCGTGGTGATCCATGACGGCTATTTCCCCCCTTCGCAGGAGCAGGAAATCGTCGACCGGATTGCCGCGCTTCGGCCCGACGTGCTGCTCGTGGCCATGGGCGTGCCGCGCCAGGAATTGTGGATCGAACGCCATATCGACGCGCGCCATTGCACGCTGCCGATCGCCGTCGGCGCGTTGCTTGATTTCCTGAGCGGCGCGGTGCCCCGCGCGCCCTTGTGGATGCGCCGGCTGCGGCTCGAATGGCTGTTCCGGTTGGCTGTCGAGCCGGGCCGCCTGTGGCGCCGCTATGTGGTCGGCAACCCGCTGTTCCTGCTGCGCGTCGTCAGGCAGAAATTCTCGCTTGCGCCCGAAGCCGCGGGAGATACCAAATGAACAGCAGGTTCGTGCCAGGTGCCGCTGTCGAGCCAAGCCCGCTCCGGCAGACACCGACGGCGGCCATCGTGACGGCAAGCTATGCGCCCGATTTCGAGCGCTGTCGCCTGCTGTGCGAGACACTTGATCGCCACGTTTCTGGCGCGGCGCACCATTACATCCTGGTCGAGCATCGCGATGTCAGTCTGTTTCGCCAATTGGAGACCGGCCGCCGCACGGTGGTCGACGAGCGGGAATTGCTGCCGCGCTGGCTGCACGCCTTCGACGACCCGCTCAGCCTGTTTCGCCGGCGCGTCTGGCTCAGCCTGAAGACCCAGCCGCTGCGCGGCTGGCATGTGCAGCAGTTGCGCCGCATCGCCATATCAGCGCATGCATCTCAAGACGTGCTCATCTTCTGCGATTCCGATGTTGCCTTCCTGAAACCTTTTGACTGCGGCGCCTTCTGGCGCGACGGCAAGGTGCGCCTGTTCCGCCGCGACGGTGTGCTGGCGGACGAAGGTCATGAGGAGCATCGCATCTGGTCGCGCAACGCCGGCTCGGCACTCGGCATCGACCCGTCCCGGACGTCGAACCATGACTACATCTCGACGCTGATCGCGTGGCGGCGCGACACCGTGCTGGCGATGTGCGGTGCGATCGAAAGGGTCCATGGTCGCAACTGGGTCGAGGTCGTCGGCTCGGCACGCAAATTCTCCGAATGCATGATCTACGGCCGCTATGTCGACGATCTGCTGGACGGAGCCGGCCACTTCCACGGTTCCGAAGAGTTCTGCCGCGTGCACTGGACCGGCGAAGCGCTTTCGGATGACGAGTTCCGCCGCTTCGTTGCCGCCATGGCGCCGGAGCAGGTGGCGATCGGCATGCAATCCTTCATCGGCACCGATATCGGCCGCATCCGCCGTCTGATTGGGTTGGATTAGATCATCCCGAAAAGCGGAAACCGGTTTTCTCGGACAAACGATTTCCGTTTGTCCAGAAGTCATGCACAAATGAGAAAGCCCTATACGGGCTTTGCCGGCTTGCGCATCGCCGAATAGGTGAGCAGCGTCGAGGCGAGATACAGAAGCAGGAAGACGACATTGAGCGACAGCACCAGCTTCGGCGTGTCGAGGATGGTCGTCAGCACATAAGTCAGCAACAGCGCCTTCAATCCGGCGAGCAGGCCGAGATTGAGCGCCCGCACCAGCGTTTGGCCGCGTGCGAACAAAAGCTCGGCCTGGTATTCGACAAGATTGCGCAATCCCGGCACGCAGATTGCCAGCACCACCAGCGGGGCAGCCTCGGCGACATTCTTGCCGAGTGCATTGGGGAAGAAATGCAGCACGATGCCAAGTGTCAGCAGCGCCAGCGTCGAAACCGCGAACACACCGCCTTCGATGCCGCTCTTGACCGCCAGACGCGACAACAGTTCCGGCGCGCGCATCATGCGCTGCACCAGCATCATCGAGAAGGTGCGGATCGGAATCGCCGTCAGGTCGACCAGCCGCATGATGATGGCGTAGATGCCGGCCAGATGCGGGCCGCCGATCGCCAGCACGAGCAGCTTGTCGAACTCCATCTGCAGGTAGAACAGCACTTCGGCGCCGGCCACATAGATGGAATCGGCCAATCGCCTGAGATAAAGCTCGACGCGCAGCCGCAGCCTCTGGCGCGGGTAGAAGAAGCCGAAGGCGATCAGCAGCGAGGCGGCATTGGCGCCGATATAGAACCAGGACCATATCCAGACGCTGTGTTGCGCTGAGAACATGAACAGCACCGCGCCGAGCGCCCGCAGCGCGGTCGCCAGGATGGCCAGCAGCGCGGCGCGGCCGAACTTGCCCAGGCCGTTGTTGACGATCAGCGCCACCTCCACCGGCCGCCACAACAGCGCTTCGGCAAAGACGATTGCCGCAAACACCGACAGCGGCACGGTGTCGGCAAAGAAAAGCAGATAGACGCCGAACGAGGCCGCGGCCAGCAGCGGCAGCGACAGCACGCCGAGCAGCAGGAAGCCGGCGGAAAAGGTGCCGATCAGATTGGGACGGATGGTGGCGGTGCGGTAAAGCGCCGAGATGAACCCGAAAGCGAGGATGCGCGACAGCATGACGCCGGCCGCCGACGCCGTGGCGAACATGCCGAATTCGGATATCGACAGCGTGTTGGCCAGCGCGATGAAATAGGCCAGCGAAAACACCAGTCGCCCACCGGCACCGCTGATCGCTGAGAAATAGTCGCGAAGCAGCCCCCGTCGTTCGGCCAAAAAGCTGCCGATCCGGGCGAGGGGCCGCCTTTGCGGTATGTCACTGGCCTGCGTCATGTCTCAAGGAGAGCCTAGGCCGGAAAACTTAACGTGCCGTTCTGGCGGCTGGGCTTGTGTCGAAAATAGATGCAACCGAAACGAGAAACCGACGCTTCGGCGCGGGAAAATTAACCTTTTGTTTTCCATGCCTGTTTAGCGTGGCTTAACGAATGGCCAATCTCCGTTCGCAGGTCGCCAAGGGTAAAGTTCCAGACGATGGTCGACAGGGAAAACCGCGAAGACTGGAAGCGCGAGCGCTCATTGCTGGCGCTGGGCCAGGCTGTGCGTGGCGACGAACCCGACGCGTCGCTGGTCTCGATCGGCGACCGGGCAGACCCGTCATGGCGCGAGGATGCCGCCACGCGTCATCGCCTCGCCCGCTCGCAGCGCGAGGCGCGCAACCCGAAACTGTCGGGGGATCCGGTCGCAACCGACGGGGATCATGAGCAAGCTTCAACATCGTACCGCGCGCAAACCACGCCACGGACACAGCCCGGTGCCGCCGAAACCGCTGGCGCACGTCGCGCCGATCATACATCGGAACCTTACGCTGCAGGCGACGCGTCGTTATCCCGAAACGACGGCACGGACAGCCAGCAGTGGAAGCCGCTGATCGATCCGATGCAGGTGGTGCGCGGTGTCGGCAAGTCGAAGCTGCTGATCGTGACGACGACACTGCTGGGCGCCGCGCTCGGCATCACCATTGCGCTGTCGACGCCGAAGAAATATGAGGCCACCACCGAACTGATCGTCGACCCGCGCGACCTGAAGCTCACCGACCGCGATCTCACCCAGTCGGTCGTCGCTTCCGACGCCACGCTGGCCATCGTCGAGAACCAGGTTCGGGTGCTGACATCAGGCACTGTTCTCAACAAGGTCGTCGACAAGCTCAATCTGGTCAACGACCCGGAATTCAATGGGCAAGGCGGCGGCGGCCTCAGCGTCATGTCGCTCATTCGCTCCATCCTGTCCCGCAATGATGGGCCGGGGGGTGTCGACGACAGCCGTCGCCGCGCGCTTGCTGTCGGCAACCTGGCTGAGAGCCTTTCGGTCGAGCGCGGCGGCAAGACCTTCGTCATCACCGTCAGCGCCACCACGCAGAATGGCGAGAAATCGGCCCTCATCGCCAACACGATGACGGATGTCTTCCTGCAGACTTTCGGCCAGATACAGTCGGACACCGCAGGCCGCGCCACCGACGAACTGACGGCCAGGCTCGACGAGTTGCGCAAGGGCGTCGAGGCAGCCGAGCGCAAGGTCGAGGATTTCAGGGCCACGCACGATCTCGTTGACGCGCAGGGCCATCTCATCAGCGACGATGAGATGCTGAAACTCAACGAGCAGCTGTCGGTCGCGCGCGCCCGGACCCTGGAACTCAACGCCCGGGCGGCCTCGGCGCGTTCGGTCGACGTCAATTCGGTTCTCACCGGCACCTTGCCGGAGGAGATCAACTCCAACACGATGAGCGATCTGCGTTCGCAATATGCTTCGCTCAAGCAGGAAGCTGACCGCGCCGCCATCCGGCTCGGCCCGCGTCACCCCGAACTCCAGGCGATCAATGCCCAGATTGCCGGCGCACGCGACCGCATCGCCTCGGAGCTGCGCCGCATCGGCTCGTCGCTGCAGGTCGACCTCAAGCGCGCCGTCCAACTCGAACAGGATCTTGCCTCTCGCCTGGCGCAGCTGAAGGTCCGCAGCGGCGACGTCAACAGCGACCTCGTGTCGATGCGCGAACTGGAGCGCGAGGCGACCGCCAAGCGTTCCGTCTACGAACAGTACCTGCTGCGCGCCAAGGAGACCGGCGAGCAGAAGGACATCAACACAGCCAACATCAATGTGATCTCGAAGGCCTTCGCGCCGCTCGAGCCGAACGGGCCGTCGCGGGTCGTGGTCGCGCTTGCCGGCCTGTTGCTAGGTTTCGCCTCCGGCATTGGCCTCGGAGCCATGCGTGGCGCCTATGAGAGCCTGCGTGACACCGCCAATTCGCGCTCGCGTCGCGACCATGGCACGGACGAACGCCGGACGCCTTACGAAGACAAGGCATATCGGGCAGCGCCGCCGCCGGCGCCGCCATTACCACCAGCGCCGCAGCCATCGACACCCCCGCCTGCATCACCACCGCCGGCCGTGCCACCGCCTGTCCAGCAAGCCGAGGCCTCGCCGGCAGAAAGTCCCGGCCGGATCGGTGCCTTGCTGTCGAGGCTGCAGAAGTCCGTCTCCCGCAGGCCATCCCGGGAGGAGCCGTTCGATACCGTCGAATGGGCCTCTGCCGAAAACGGGGAGCCAACGCAGGATCCGCAATACCGCGCCTATCCCCGGCCGGCGCCGGCCTTCGAGCCCCGGCAGGCGGTCGCGACAGCATACCCGGCACCACCTTTCCAGCCCGGCGGCCATCCGCAGCAGACGGCGCAGCCGCCACTGCCGCCTCCCATGATGACGCAGCGGCCATATTCCGGGCCGCAGCTCTATCCCTACGCGCAGCCATTGGGCTACGCGCAGCAGCCGGGCTATCCCTATCCGCAATCGATGCCGGCCGCCAATGCCGGGCAGCAGCCCGATCCGGCTCAGCCCGCTTCCGAGTCCTATCCACAGCCGCCCGTCGCGCAGCAGCAGGCGCCTCAGCCTCATCAGCGCTCGGCGGAGCCGTCGCAGGCCGTGGAGGATGCCGAGCAGCAAGCGCCAATCGAGGAAATCCGCGCCAGCCTGCGCGAATTCCGCGAAGCGGTTCGCGAACTGACCGAGAGCCGCACGCGCCGCCGCTACTTCTGAGCCACAAAAATCTGCGCGGTGCCGTACAAAAACATGCCGGTTTCGCGTAAACGGCATGGGACGGCGCTTTGGCGGGATTGCATGTTGGATTTTTCGTGAAGATGCCACGCTGTGAAAGATCGAAAAGCGCGTCGCTTCCGGAAGCGACGCGCTTGGGCATTCTGGTGTTGAGGGTGGTCCATGGCTGAAGTGATTGATGGCAAGAGCGTTGCCGGGGACGTTGTGGGGACGGTCAAGACCCTGACGGCTGAACTTGTCGCCAAGGGCAAGGCCAAGCCCGGTCTTGCCGTGGTCATCGTCGGCGAGGATCCGGCCAGTCAGGTCTATGTCGCGTCCAAGTCGCGCACCGCCAAGGAATGCGGCTTTCATTCCGTCCAGCATACGCTGCCGGCCGAAACCTCCGAAGAGGCATTGCTGAAGATCATCGGCGACCTCAACGCCGATCCGGCCATCAATGGCATCCTCGTGCAGCTTCCTCTGCCGGCCCACATTGACGCCGGCAAGATCATCCAGTCCATCGCGCCGGAAAAGGATGTCGACGGCTTCCACTTCATCAATGTCGGCAAGCTCGGCACCGGTGAACTCGAAACAGCGTTCGTGCCTTGCACGCCGGCCGGCTCGATGCTTCTGATCGAGCGGGTGCGCGGCAAGGACCTGTCCGGCCTCAACGCCGTCGTCGTCGGCCGCTCCAACATCGTCGGCAAGCCGATGGCCAACCTGCTGCTTGCCGCCAACTGCACCGTCACCATCGCCCACAGCCGCACCAGGGATCTGCCGGCCTTGGCCCGCACCGCCGATATCCTTGTCGCGGCCGTCGGCAGGCCGGAGATGATCAGGGGTGATTGGGTGAAGCCAGGCGCCACCGTCATCGATGTCGGCATCAACCGCATCCCGGCGCCGGAAAAGGGCGAGGGCAAGTCCCGCCTCGTCGGCGATGTCGCCTATGCCGAAGCGGCCAGGGCCGCCAGCGCCATCACACCGGTGCCCGGCGGTGTCGGCCCCATGACCATTGCCATGCTGATGGCCAATACGTTAGCCTCCGCCTACCTTGCGGCCGGATTGAAACGGCCGTCCTTCTGACCCGCCAGAAAGCTGCAGCTTTGCCGAACCCCAGTGTTCCCTCAGAACGGCCGGTCATGACTGACCCCGTTCAAGGCGGCCGGCAGTTCGCATTCCTGCTGGTAGACAAGTTCTCCATGTTCTCGCTGGCTGCCGCGATCGATACGTTCCGGTCGGCGAACCGGTTGCTTGGCCGCGACTTCTACGGTTGGACCACGGTGTCGGCCGATGGCGATCCGGTGATGGCTTCCAATGGCCTGCCGCTCAAGATCGACTACGCCGTTGCCGACCTGCCGCCGGTCGATATCCTTTTCGTCTCGGTCGGGCTGACGACCGAATTCCCCGGCAAGAGCAAGGTGCTGGCGGCTTTGCGAAGCTGGGGCCGGCGCGGCAATGCGCTGGGTGCCCTGTCGGTCGGGTCCTACCTGCTGGCCGAGGCCGGCCAGCTCGAAGGCTATCGCTGCACCATCCATTGGGAAAACCGTGCCGGCTTCGTCGAGCGATTCCCCGACATCAACTGCACTGGCAACGTCTTCGAGATCGATCGCAAGCGCTACACCTGTGCCGGCGGCACCACTTCGATCGACCTGATGCTGGAGATCGTGCGCGGCGATTTCGGCTCGAACCTCGCCAATGGCGTCGCCAACCAGTTCCAGCACGAACGCATCCGCTCGGCCGGCGACCGTCAGCGCGTCGGACCCGAACGCGACCTGACCGGCAAGTCGGAGAAGCTCAGGCGCATCGTCGAACTGATGGCCGACCACCTCGACGAGCCGCTTTCGGCGGTACAGCTGGCCAAATCCGCCGGCCTTTCGGTGCGCCAGGTCGAGCGCCTGTTCCTGCGCCATCTCAGCGTCACGCCCGGCCGCTATTACATGCGGCTGCGGCTGGAGCGGGCGCGCGAACTGCTGCGCCAGACCAACATGCCGATCCTCGACGTGGCGATCGCGACGGGCTTCACCTCGCATTCCTACTTCGCCCAGAGCTATCGGCTGCAATTCGGCAGGCCGCCTTCGGAAGAACGCCGCACGACTTACTAAGCTGGTTTTCGTTTTCGTTGAGAGTTCGGCATTCGGCCCCGCGCATCGGGCCAGGGCTATGAATTCGGGTTAATGGGTTCTTTCGGAGCCTTCGCCGCGCGTAGGTTGACGGGTGCATCAAACGAAAAACCCGCCTATTGCGGCGGGTCACCGGCGCAAATCAGCACCATAGCCAAATATGTACCTTAGCTGAGGTCATGGTGTCAAGAAAAAATTCCTATTGCCGGGGAAAAGGCTGCCGACCCCGCCGAACTGGCCGCCGTCAGGACTTTTGTTAAGCTGGGTCCGCAGCCCTGCGCACCGGGCGCCCGGACTTGTGTCCCGGCGCCGCGTCAAATAGCTTGCCGCCCGGATCAGCGGCGGATTTAGGAGATTTCGATGGCGGGACTTGCACGGGGCGTCGCTGCGGCGATCCTCCTTTTGTCGATGACGACGTTCGGCTTCGCCGCAAACAAGGTCATCATCATTCTCGATGCGTCCGGCTCGATGTGGGCGCAGATCGACGGTAAGCCCAAGCTCGAAATCGCCCGCGAGTCGCTTCGAACCGTGCTTCAATCGGTCCCCACCGACGACGAGATCGGCTTCATGGCCTATGGCCACCGTGAAAAGGGCAGCTGCGACGACATCCAACTGATCGTGCCGCCGCAGGCAGGTTCGGGCAGCGCCATTTCGGCCGCCGCCGACAGCCTGAAATTCCTCGGCAAGACGCCGCTGACGGCGGCGGTCAAACAGGCGGCCGAGGCGCTGAGATACACCGAGGACAAGGCGACGGTCGTGCTCATCACCGACGGGCTCGAAACATGCGGCGGCGACCCCTGCGCGCTTGGCAAGGAGCTCGAGGCATCCGGCGTCGACTTCACCGCCGATGTCGTCGGCTTCGGCCTGACGGCCGACGAGGGCAAGCAGATCGCCTGCCTCGCCGACAACACCGGCGGCAAATACATCCAGGCCTCCGACGAGAAGGCGCTGCAGGAGGCGCTTGCCGAGACCGTGGCGGCGCCGGCACCTGCTCCTGAACCGGCTCCGGCACCTGCGCCGGCACCCGCGCCCGAGCCGGCCAAACCGGACTTCAATTTCCTGCCGATAGCGGTGCTTGCCGAGGGCGGCGATCCCGTCACTGACGGCAATGCCTGGGAGATCTACAAGGCGAAACCCGACGGCACGCGCGGCGACTACGTCAGTACCGAATACGGCGCCTACAAGGCCAATCTGGAACCGGGCGACTATATCGTCGTGGCCAGCGACGGCCAGGCCAAGACCGAGCAGAAAGTCAGGATCGAGGCGGGCCAAGTCTACGAGCCTCTCTTCAACTTGAATGCCGGCACGCTCATCATCCATCCGCGACCGAGCGAGGGGGCAGATGTCGTCGATGGCGCGGCTATCGTCATCGATTATCCGGGTGCTGACATGCCCGCCACCTTCTATGGGACCACGAAAGCCGTGTTGCCGGCCGGCGACGAGAAAGTGACGGTCACGATCGGCCAGGGCGTGGCTACCGAAACGATTCCGCTGGCTGCCGGCAAGACCGTGGAAAAGGACATGATTGTCGGTGTCGGCCATGTCGTTGCCAATGCTTATTATGCTGCCGGCGGCGACAAGGCGGACGGTTCAGGCATCGGCTTCAAGGTGCTCAAGGCAAAAAAGAAGATCGATGGAACCAGGGACGAGGTGACCTATGCCTACGGACCCGACAGCAAATTCGATCTGCCGGCCGATGACTATGTCTTGATTGCGACGGTTGATCTCGCCGTTGTCGAGCAGCCGTTCACCGTCAAGGTCGGCGAATTTCAGGATCTGAAAATCGCAATGAATGCCGGCGTGCTGGCGATCACCGCGCCGGGAGCCTCGAAGATCGAGATTTTCGAGGCCAAAAAGGACATCAACGGCAACCGCAAGTCGCTTGGCTATGCATTCGACCAGAAGTACCAGGCAGCGATCCCGGCGGGCGACTATGCCGTCGTCTCGGAGAAATCCGACAACAGTTCGAAAGAAGGCAACGTGACGGTCAAGGCCGGCGAGCGAGCCGAGCTAACCGTGCAATAGAATCGTATGCACAACCGCAAGAGGGCGGCCAAGTGCCGCCCCTTTTCATGGGTTGCGCAGAACTGCCGTCAGGCCGTGCCGAAGGCGCTGGCGCCATGATCGGCGCGGCCGACCAATTGCCGGAAGCCGGCAAACAGCTCGCGGCCGAACCCGAACTCGTTGCCGATGAGATCGGCATCCGCCGTCCGGCGCAGCGCGAAATCGCCGGCCGGCACCAGCACTTCCAGCGTGCCGGCATCGGCGTCGAGCCGGATGATGTCGCCTTCGTGGATCCTGGCGATAGGACCCTCCTCGACCGCTTCCGGTGTGACATGGATCGCCGCCGGCACCTTGCCGGAGGCGCCCGACATGCGCCCGTCGGTGACCAGCGCCACGCGCTGGCCGCGATCCTGCAGGATGCCGAGCACGGTGGTCAGCTTGTGCAGTTCCGGCATGCCGTTGGCCTTCGGCCCCTGGAAGCGGATGACGGCGATGAAATCGCCGGTCAGCGTGCCTGCCTTGAACGCATCGTTCAGCCCTTGCTGGCTGTCGAAGACCCTGGCCGGCGCCTCGATGATACGCCGCTCCGGCTTCACCGCGGAAGTCTTGATGACGGCGTGGCCGAGATTGCCTGACAGCACCTTCAGGCCGCCGGTCGCCTGGAACGCCTTGTTGAAAGGCGCCAGCACCTTTTCGTCGCCGCTTGTCCGCGGCGAGGCTTCGCGCACCACGCCTCCGTCGGCGCCGAGCTTTGCCTCGACCGCATAGGGCCGCAGGCCTTCGCCCCACACCGTCTGCACATCCTCATGCAGGATGCCTTCGTCGAGCAGTTCGCGGATCAGGAAGCCGAGCCCGCCGGCGGCGTGGAAATGGTTCACGTCGGCGAGGCCGTTCGGATAGACCCGCGCCAGCAGCGGCACCGCTTCCGACAGGTCGGAAATATCCTGCCATGTGATGGCGATGCCGGCCGCCGCCGCCATGGCGATCAGGTGGATGGTGTGATTGGTCGAGCCGCCGGTGGCATGCAGGCCGACGACGCCGTTGACGATCGAGCGCTCGTCGATCATCCGCCCGACGGGCGTATAGGCGTTGCCAAGCGCAGTAATCGCCAGCGCCCGCTTGGTCGCCTCGCGGGTCAAAGCCTCGCGCAGCGGCGTGCCTGGATTGACGAAGGACGCGCCCGGCGTGTGCAGGCCCATGATCTCCATCAGCATCTGGTTGGAATTCGCCGTGCCGTAGAAGGTGCAGGTGCCCGGTCCATGGTAAGATTTGGACTCGGCCTCCAGCAGTTCGGCGCGTCCGGCCTTGCCCTCGGCGTAGAGCTGGCGGACCTTGGCCTTTTCGTCATTGGGCAGGCCTGATGTCATCGGTCCGGCCGGAATGAACACCGCCGGCAGATGGCCGAAGGTGAGGGCGGCGATCACCAGCCCCGGCACGATCTTGTCACAGACGCCGAGATAGACGGCGGCGTCGAACATGTTGTGCGACAGGCCGATCGCGGCGGCCATGGCGATGACATCGCGCGAAAACAGCGACAGCTCCATGCCGGGCTGGCCCTGGGTGACGCCGTCGCACATCGCCGGCACGCCGCCTGCCACCTGGGCGATGCCGCCGGCTTCGCGGGCTGCATCCTTGATCAGCGCGGGGAAGCTCTCGAACGGCTGATGCGCCGACAGCATGTCGTTATAGGAGGTGATGATGCCGAGGTTCGGCACCTTGTCGGCGCCCAGCGCGAGCTTTTCCGAGGGGCTGCACACCGCAAAGCCGTGAGCGAGATTGCCGCACGACAAAACGGCCCGGTTGGCGGTGCGGTTCGACGCCTCGGCGATGCGGCCGAGATAACGCTCGCGGCCGGGCTTAGAGCGCTGGCGGATGCGTTCGGTAATGGCTTCGATGTCGCGTCTGGCGGTCATGGTGTCGGTCCTTTCAGGCGAGGTCCCGGAAACATCCTCCCGCCGTTTGCCGGGACCGGTGTAAATCGAGAATCAGGGTGCCCAGAAAACCTCTACGGGCTTTTGCGCTGCGTCGAGCACGGCGCGGATTGGCTTTCGCGGCCCGGGCGCCACCGCGCCGTCGAAGGCGATACGCTTGTCCTCACCCTCGATGTGCAGCGCGATGAAGCCGGCTTCGACGATGCGGGCCAGCGACAGGGTCAGCCGCGGCTCGCCCGCACTTGCCGCATGAACCGGCAGCACGATCCTGTCGGAAGACGGGTCGAGCAGCGTTGCCAGGTCGGCGGCATCGGGAAAGAACGAGGCGGTGTGGCCGTCCGGCCCCATGCCGAGCACGACGACATCGAGCGGCCAGGGCAAGGACCGGAGCGCTGCATCGTCGGACGAGGCCGCATCCTCGATGCTGGTGGCTTCGTGATAGAGCGGCACGAAACGAGCCGCCTTGGCCGCGTTCTGCAACAGATTGGCGGCCACCAGCCCGGCATTGGAGCGTGGCGAGGAGGCCGGCACGAAACGCTCGTCGACCAGCGTCACGATCACCTTGTCCCAGGCGATGGGTATCGCTGAAAGGGCGGCGAAGAATTTTGCCGGCGTGGTGCCGCCGGAGACGGCGAGCAACCCCGTGCCGCGCTCGGCGATCGCCTTGGTCAGTCTGCCTGCAACATGGCCGGCCAGGGCTGCCGCCAGTTCCTGGCGCCCGGTGAAGCCGTTCCAGCTGTAGGCGGCGCTGTTCAATTGCTCTCGTGCCATGTCCGCCCGTCACGTTCGATCAGCGCTATCGAGGCCGATGGGCCCCAGGTGCCCGCCGTGTAGCCCTGCGCCTCCTGCCTGGCACTTTCCCAGGCATTCTGGATCGGGTCGATCCATTTCCACGCCGCCTCGACTTCGTCACGGCGCATGAACAGGGTCTGGTTGCCACGGATGACGTCCATGATCAGCCGCTCATAGGCGTCCGGTGCGCGGCCGTCGAAGGACTGCGCGAAACTCATGTCGAGCGAAATCTGGCGCAGCCGCATGCCGCCCGGGCCCGGATCCTTGATCATGATGAACTGCTTGACGCCTTCGTCCGGCTGCAGCCGGATGACAAGCTGGTTGGCGAAGATCGGTCCGGCGCTGTCGCCGAAGATCGAATGCGGGATCGGCTTGAATTCGATGACGATTTCCGAAACCCGCGTCGCCAGCCGTTTGCCGGTACGCAGATAGAACGGAACGCCCGACCAGCGCCAATTGCCGATCTCGGCCTTGATGGCGACGAAGGTCTCGGTGTTGCTGTCCTTGCCGAGTTCCTCGACATAGCCTTTCACCGGTCCGCCGGCCGAAGCCCCGGCGCGATACTGCCCGCGCACGGTGTGCTTCGGCGCTTCATTGCCGTTGATGCGCTTCAGTGCCCGCAGCACCTTCAGCTTTTCGTCGCGAACGGCGTCGGCATCCATCGACGACGGCGCTTCCATGGCGACGAGGCACAAGAGCTGCAGCATATGGTTCTGCACCATGTCGCGCAGCGCGCCGGCCTTGTCGTAATAGGTGACGCGGTCCTCCAGGCCGACGGTCTCGGCCACGGTGATCTGGACATGGTCGATATGGGCTGAATTCCACAACGGTTCGTAGAGCGCGTTGGCAAAGCGCAGCGCCATCAGGTTCTGCACCGTCTCCTTGCCGAGATAATGGTCGATGCGGAAGATCTGGCTTTCGTGGAAGTCGTCGCCGACCAGGTCGTTGAGCTTGCGTGCCGAATCGAGATCGCGGCCGATCGGCTTTTCCAGCACGATGCGCGAGTTCGGCGTGATCAGATTGTGCTCTTTCAGCTTGTGCGAGATGTCGCCGAACAGCGCCGGCGCCACCGCCAGGTAGAAGGCGCGGATGCGGTCGCTGTCGCCGATCGCCTTCTTGAGCTTGTCGAAGCCGGCGCCGCTCGTCGCATCAGCGGAGACGTAGGACAGCCGCGCCAGGAAAGTCTTCAGTTCCTTGGCGTCGATGTCGGCCGGTTTGACGTGGTCCGAGATCGCCTGCTTGGCGAAGGCCTGGAATTCTTCGTCGCTCATCTTCGAGCGCGAGGTGCCGATGATGCGTGTCGGCTCGGAAAACTGATGGTCGCGCTGGCGATAATAGAGCGACGGCAGAAGCTTGCGCTCCGACAGATCGCCGGTGCCGCCGAAAATGATGAAGTCGAAAGGATCGACGGGGATGATCTGGCTGGTCATGGTCTGTCCGCTCTGACGCCGGTCGCTGTGACGCGGCTGATATAATCTAATCGATTTAAATTTTCCAGTGCCATGGTGTCACATCTGGGTGCATGCGCCTGCCCCTTGACAGTCCGATGACCCGGAGGCTTGTCGACAGGCGCGGCACCGGAAGCCTTCGCACTTGCAGCATAGAGCGGGATCGACGCGAAAGCCAAAGGAGAAATCGGCGATGGCCGCACATCTTTCGAGCAATCCGGCCAGAAGCCACGGGTTCGCGCGGATGTGCGCTATCGGCGCGCCGGTTGATCGTCATCAATCATGAGCGGGAAAAACATGCGTCTGGAAAACAAGGTTGCCGTCATCACCGGTGCTGCGTCCGGTTTTGGCGAGGGCATCGCCAGGCGCTTTGCGCAGGAGGGTGCCAGGGTCGTTGTCGCCGATCTCAACGCCAGGGGCGCTGAGCGCGTCGCCGGCGGGATCGGCGACGCGGCGATCTGGACCCAGACCGATGTCTCGCTGCGCTCCGAATTCGACGAGATGATCTATGCCGCCAAAAGCGCATTCGGCCGCATCGACATCATGGTCAACAATGCCGGCTACACCCATCGCAACGGCGACATGCTCAATGTCGACGAGGAGACCTTCGACCTGATAACCGCCGTCAACATGAAGGCGATCTATCACGCGGCACTCGCCGTGGTGCCGATCATGGAGCGGCAGGGCGGCGGCGTCATCCTGACCACGGCCTCCACCGCGGGTCTGCGGCCGCGCCCCGGCCTCACCTGGTACAATGCGTCGAAAGGCTGGGCGATCACCGCCACCAAATCGATGGCGGTGGAACTGGCGCCGAAGAACATCCGCGTCAACTGCCTCTGCCCGGTTGCCGGCGAGACCGGCATGCTGGAGAAATTCATGGGCGCCGACACACCCGAGATCCGCGAGAAGTTCCGCGCATCGATCCCGCTCGGCCGGCTTTCGACACCGCTAGACATCGCCAACGCCGCACTCTGGCTGGCTTCGGACGAAGCCGCCTTCATCACCGGCGTGGCGCTGGAGGTCGACGGCGGCCGCTGCATCTGAACGCCTGGTGCATGTCGTCCAAAAGCGCACAGCGATCTTGGAGCGACGGCATGCATCGGAAAGGGAGACGGACCTGTCGTTGAGCGGCGGGCGTCAGGCGCCGGTCTTGATGTAGCTCTTGTAGATCCAGCCGGTCTTGCCGTTGTAGGTGATCTGGCACCATTTCTTGCAGCTCATCACCTGCACCGAGGTTTTGGCTGGCACCGTACCGATGGCGGCGGCATTTTTCTTCGGGCCGCTTCGCATGGTCACGGCCCTCAGGATGCGTCCTGTTCCGGCGGCTGCGGCTTTCCTTGGCTTCGCCTTGGCCTGGCTGTCATCACCTTCTGCCGCTGGCTCTTGAGCCGGCACTTGCGGTTGCACCTCGGGAATGGCGGCGGTTTGTGCGCCGTCGGGATGGTTGCCCGCGGTTGCGCCGGGCGCGGCTACCTTGGCAAGTTCGGTGGCGGCATCGGTATCGGCTGCCGGCTGCGCGAATGCCGCCGTTTGCTTGTCGGGTGCCTTGTCCGCCACCTGGCTGGGAGCAGTCGAATCGGACGCGGATGCGGCCTTCAGCTGGGAACCGGTCCAGCGCGGGTCATTGGCGGCGAGTGCGGGAATGTTGTCTTGCGCGGCCGCCACAGTTGTTGGAATTGCGTCGGACTTGCGCGCCTGCGGTACGGCTGCCGCAGCGACCGCGGCCCCAACCGGGGTTATTTTCGTCGTCTTCACCGGAACCGTTGGAATGGTCTGTTCGGGGCTCGCTGCCGCTTGCCTGTCGCTGGCCGGCAGCGCCAGCCACAGCGCCACGGCGGCGACCCCAAGCAGCGCGGCGGTGCCGATCGCGGCGATCACCAGATGCGAGTTCGAGCGGACTTCCTGCCAGAAGGAAGGCCGCATGTCGTATCCGAACTGCATGGCAAAGCGCCGACGTTCCGGCGTACCGAAACTGAAGGGCTCTCTCACTCTTGCCACCTCCATAAGCGGGCCGACGTTCTTTCGATCGGTGCCGGAAGTCCGGCGTCTGATCCGCATCGGTCCCAAAAACAACGCGGGCAGGCCCGCAACAATCCCCGAACAATCGCCCAGAACCGGCAGCTTTCGCCTGCGATTGTGGCATCAGTACGCCAACATAGGGGATTCTGCGCCTTTGCGGGAAATTGCGCAATGCGTCGCACGGGCAACAAATGTTACAACAAATATTACAATATTACATCAGGCCGGCCGGCTAGATCCTGTCGCGCAGCGCAAACCAGTTGAGCGCCAGGAACAGCAGCGGCGTACGGAAACGCCGGCCGCCAGGGAAAGGCGGGATTTTCAGATCCTCGATCAGCTTCAGCCGGTCGCGGTTGCCGGCAACGGTTTCGGCATAGAGTTTGCCGAAGTAGTTCGACAGCATGACACCGTGGCCGGAATAGCCGCCGGCCGAGATCACATTGGGCATCACTTCGCGCACGAAAGGCTTTCTTGGCACCGTGATGCCGACATAGCCGCCCCAGCCATGCGTGATCTCGACATCCCCGAGCGCCGGATAGAGTTCCGCGATCTGGCGGCGGATGTGGATGTGGATATCCCGGGGATCGTTGACGCCATAGACCTCGCGTCCGCCAAACAGCAGCCGTCCGTCCTTCGACCTGCGGAAATAGCGCACGACGAAGCGGGAATCGTCGACCGCCTCGCCGCCCGGCAAAACGTTCGAGTCCGCTCCCAGAGGCACCGTCGCGCCGATGAAGGAACCGATCGGCATGACGTGCGCGGCACTCACCGGCTCGAGCGTGCCGCCATAGGCGTTGACCGCGATCAGGCATTTCTGCGCCGTCACCGTACCTCTCGGTGTCGAAACCTTGACCTTGCCGCCACTGGACATGATGCCGGTTGATTGAGTCCCCTCGAACAGCTGCGCGCCTGCAAGCGCTGCCACCCGCGCCGTGCCGATCACCAGCTTCATCGGATGGATGTGCCCTGTGCCGGTGTCGCGCGTGCCGCCGAAATAGGCGGTCGAGCCCAGCCGCTCCGCCGTCTCCCTGGCATCCATGAACGAGATATGCGGGTAGGAAAAACGGCTCGCCATGATCTCGGCATGCGCCTTGTAGTCATCGACATAGCGCGGCTTGTGCGCCACCGAGAGCTGGCCCGGCATATAGTCGATATCGATCTGGTTGGCGGCAGTGAATTCGAGGAGATGCGCCTTCGCCTCTTCGGCAAGATCAAACAGAGCCTTGGCGCGGGACAAGCCGTACTCGGCTTCCAGGTCCTCGGCCCAGGCGCGCTGGCCGGTGCCAAGTTGGCCACCATTGCGCCCGGAGGCGCCATCACCGAAGCGATACGCCTCGATCAAAACGACATTGGCGCCCGCCCTGGCCAGATGCGCTGCCGCCGACAGGCCGGTAAAGCCGCCGCCGATGACAACGACGTCGCATGTCCGGTCGCCATCCAGCGCCGGGTATTCAGGCCGCGGGCCGGCCGTGTCCTCATACCAGGAACGGCCGGGGGAGATCGGGGATTGGTAGGGCATGATGCTCGCAGGGAGTAGGGGAGTAGGGGAGTAGGGGAGTAGGGGAGTAGGGGAGTAGGGCAGTAGGGCAGTAGGGCAGTAGGGCAGTAGGGCAGTAGGGCAGTAGGGCAGTAGGTGGGGACTATTCTGGGGACAATTTACGGATCAGAAGCCGCAAGAGCGTTCCGACGCTCTCACTGCGGGCCATCAATGATTCGATCGTCTCGTGCGAGGCGATTCCGACGCGTTGCGCGATCAGCAGATGGGTCTCCAGTTCCTTGAGTGATCCCTGGGCGATCCTGAGAAATTGCTGATAGGAAGCTCGGCTTTCTCGCCCGTAACCTTCGGCAATGTTGGCGGGAACGGAGGTGGCTGCACGGCGTACCTGAGTCGTCAGGCCGTAGAGCTCATCCCTTGGCCAAGCTCTGGTTGTTTCGTAGATCGATACCGCCAGATCCATAGCTTGCTGCCAGACAATTAAATCCCTGTACGATTCAATCTTGGCCGTCATCCTTGCCCTACTGCCCTACTGCCCTACTGCCCTACTGCCCTACTGCCCTACTGCCCTACTGCCCTACTGCCCTACTGCCCTACTCCCCCACTCCCCCACTCCCCTACACATTCAGCAACAAATACTCCCGCTCCCACGGACTGATCACTTCCATGAAGGTCTCGAATTCCGCGCGCTTGATCGCCGCATAGGTCGCGGCGAACGACTTGCCCAGATGCGCGCAGAGTTCCTCGTCGCCCTCGAACAGGTCGACGGCTTCGAGCAGGCCGCGCGGCAGGTCGATCTCGTCGGCATTGGCCGTGGTCAGGACCGGGGGCTCGGCCTTGATCTTGTTGGTGATGCCGATCAGCCCGCAGGCAAGCGATGCCGCCAGCGCCAGATAGGGGTTGGCATCGGAGGACGGGATGCGGTTTTCGACGCGCCGTGCCGCCGGATCCGAGCGTGGCACGCGAAACGCCGTGGTGCGGTTGTCATAGCCCCATTTGTTGTTGACCGGCGCCGACGCCGCCTGTGTCAGCCGGCGGTAGGAATTGACATAGGGCGCGAACATCACCAGCGCGTTCGGCACATGCTTCTGCATGCCGCCGATAAAGTGGAAAAAATCGTCGGTTTCCGAGCCGTCAGCGGCCGAAAAGATGTTCTGTCCGGTCTTCTTGTCGATGATCGACTGATGGATGTGCATGGCGGAGCCGGGTTGCCCCTGGATCGGCTTGGCCATGAAGGTGGCGTAGATCTCGTGCTTCAGCGCCGCCTCGCGAATGGTGCGCTTGAACATGAACACCTGGTCGGCCAGTTCGATCGGGTCGCCATGGCGCAGATTGATCTCCAACTGGCCGGCACCTTCCTCGTGGATCAGCGTATCGATCTCCAGGCCCTGGCTTTCGGAGAAATGGTAGATGTCGTCGATCAGTTCGTCGAATTCGTTGACGCCGGCGATCGAATAGCCGGCGCCGCCGCCGATCGCGCGTCCCGACCGGCCAACCGGCGGGGTCAGCGGATAGTCCGGGTCGGGATTCTTGCGCACCAGGTAGAACTCGATCTCGGGCGCCACCACAGGCTTCAGGCCGAGCTTGTCATAGGCGGCCACCACACGCTTCAACACGTTGCGCGGCGTGAACTCGACCGAGCGTCCGTCCTGGTGGACGAGGTCGCAGATGACCGCTGCCGTCGGGTCTTCTTCCCAGGGCACCACCGTCAGCGTCGACAGGTCGGGCATCAGTTTGAGGTCGCCGTCGTCTTCGGGGTAGTGGAAGCCGTTGCCATCCTCGGGGTAGCCGCCGGATATCGTCGTCATGAAGACTGCCGACGGCAGCGCCAGCGAGGTGTTGGAGGTGAATTTCTTCGATGGCATCATCTTGCCACGCGCGACGCCTGCCTGATCGGGCGTGATGCACTCGATGTCCTCGATGCCGCGCCATTCCAGCCAGGCGCTGACTTCCTTCCAGTTCTTGACGCCTCGTTGGTTTTTCACGAAGGCAGGCGTGCGGGCGCGTCCTCCGCGGCTCGACGGACGGACTTCCTTTTTTGCAGGCGGCATCATTCACCAGATTGGGTTGCGGATTGTGGAGTATAGCCGTGCCCTCCTATGGAAGGGAAGGGGAGCCGCGTCGGGCATTGCCCGGTGCGGTTGAAAATCACGCCAATCGGCTTAGTTTCGGCCGGCCCAATTCCAATCGAGGCGTTCAATGCGGCGCAATGACAAACTGACGACGATCGGCTTCGACGCCGACGACACGTTGTGGCAGAACGAGCAGTTCTTCCGGCTGACGGAAAAGCGCTTTGCCGCCATGCTCGTCGACCATGGCGAAGCGGAGCACATCTCGGCACGATTGCTGGAGGCCGAAAGGCGCAACCTCGCCGTCTATGGCTTCGGCATCAAGGGATTTACCCTGTCGATGATCGAGACGGCGATCGAGGTCACGCAAGGCCGCGTGCCGGGCTCGGTCATAGCGGAGATTCTCGATGCCGGCCGCGAGATGCTGAGCCATCCGATCGAGGCCTTGCCGCACGCCCGCGAGACGGTCGAAAAGCTTGCCGGCGCATTCCGCCTCGTGCTGATCACCAAGGGCGACCTCTTCGACCAGGAGCGCAAGCTGGCTGGCTCAGGCCTGGGCGATCTGTTCGACGCGGTCGAGATCGTCAGCGACAAGAATGCCGCCACCTATAGCAGGCTCTTCAAGCGCCACGGCGATGGTCCGGCGAAAAGCATGATGGTCGGCAACTCGCTGAAGTCGGATGTGGTGCCGGCCATCGAGGCCGGGGGCTGGGGTGTTCATGTGCCGCATGAACTGACCTGGGTGCTGGAGCATGTCGAAGCGCCGGTAACCGAATCGAGGTTCCGCCAGATATCCGATCTCGGACAACTGCCCGGACTGATCGAAAGCATCATCGATCCCTGATCGCCGGGCGATCCGTGGTCGCCCGGCCTTACCTGGTTTCGATTCCGGACGGAAAAACCGCTACACACTTTCCCGCAATTGCCTCAGCGGCCGATCAGGCGATCGATCACCGGTTGCAACCGTTCGGGCGTGATCGGCTTGGCGATGACCACATCGATGACACCAGACAGGCCCAGGCTTTCCGTGGTGCCATTCTTGGTTGACAGCAGGATTACCGGTGGCAGCGATTTGCCCGAGGCGCGGCGCAACGCGTCGATGCTGGACATCAGATTGTCGCAGTCCTTGTTGTCGGCGCCGCCGTCAAGGACAACCGCGCCGGGAATGAGCGACCGCAAGATCCTTGCCGCCGTGTCGGGAGATTCCGAAATCGGCTTGAGCCCGGATCGCTCGACGATCTTCGAAATCACCACGCGATTGATTGGCGACCTGCCGACGACAAGCACCTGCGACGGATCACGGATCGCCTCGGCGGTTGAGCCGCGGGTCACCAGATTCGGATGTCTTGGAGTCTCGCCTTCGCGATTCACTGGGCACACAAGTCAGCCAAGAAGCTCGCCCCTATTTCAATGCAGAGTTGAATCCGGAGCGCAATTGGCGTGAGATCGCAGCCTATGTCAAGTTGAAATAAAAGTGCCCGAAATCATCGCCGGGACAGTGAATTTCAAGCAACGCTACTGTACTCGACTGTCCACACGTGCATTTCATAAAAAGAAAATTCACCTGCGCAGGGGCTGCGCAGGTGAAGGGTCGGTTGCATGAATTTCAGTCAGCCGTGGCTCTGCTGCGTGACGATCACCGGGATCAGCAGATCGCCCCAGTTGCCGTCGCCGCCGTGATGTCGTGCCGAGCGCACGAGTTCCACCGAGACGCCCGCCTCGACCGCCTTCATAACCGACTGGTTGAGGCGGTGCAGGTCGTTGGCCAGCATGCGGATCGTCGCCTGCTGGTCGACGCTCATCGTTGTCGACTGTTCCTCGGCGCGTTCCTTGACGCGGCTTATCGATGCCATTGGTTTTCTCCTTGTGTCCCAAGCCCTGTCGGGCGTTTCCTCTGAGTTTTTCTGTTCGCTATTCGGCGGCCGGTTTGAACTGCGCGTGCTCCGTCGATTCATGCATGGCGGTGGTCGACGACTGGCCGCCGGTGATCGCCATCGACACGGCGTCGAAATAGCCGGTGCCGACCTCGCGCTGATGCTTGGTCGCGGTGTAGCCATCGGCCTCGGCCGCGAACTCCGCTTCCTGCAACTCGGAATAGGCCGCCATCTGCCGCGCCTTGTAGCCGCGCGCCAGTTCGAACATGCCGTAGTTGAGCTGGTGGAAGCCGGCGAGCGTGATGAACTGGAACTTGTAGCCCATGGCGCCGAGCTCCTTCTGGAACTTGGCAATCGTCGCGTCGTCGAGGTTCTTCTTCCAGTTGAACGACGGCGAGCAATTGTAGGCGAGCAGCTTGTCGGGATGGTGCTTGCGCACGCCCTCGGCGAATTTCCTGGCCTGCGCCAGGTCGGGTTTCGAGGTCTCGCACCAGATCAGATCCGCGTAAGGCGCATAGGCGATGGCGCGGGCAATGCAGGGCTCGATGCCGTTCCTGACATGATAGAAACCCTCAACCGTGCGCCCGGCGTCGTGGTCGACGAAAGGCTGGTCGCGCTCATCGATGTCGGAGGTGAGCAGCTTGGCGGCTTCCGCGTCGGTGCGCGCGACGACCAGGGTCGGCGTGCCCATCACGTCCGCCGCCAGGCGCGCGGCGTTGAGGTTGCGGATGTGCGCCGCAGTTGGGATCAGCACCTTGCCGCCGAGATGGCCGCATTTCTTTTCCGACGCCAACTGGTCCTCATAGTGGACGCCGGCGGCGCCCGCCTCGATGAAGGCTTTCATGATTTCGAAGGCGTTGAGCGGCCCGCCGAAGCCGGCTTCGGCGTCGGCAACGATCGGCGCGAACCAGGTTTCGACCGAAAGCCCATTGCCTTCGGAGGTCTCGATCTGGTCGGCGCGCTGCAGCGTCCGGTTGATGCGCTTGACCAGTTCAGGCGCCGCATTGGCCGGGTAGAGCGACTGATCCGGATACATCGCGCCAGCCGTGTTGGCGTCGGCGGCAACCTGCCAGCCCGACAGGTAGATCGCTTTCAGCCCGGCGCGCACCTGCTGCATCGCCTGATTGCCGGACATGGCGCCGAGCGCGTTGACGAAGTCCTCCTCGTGGATGAGCTTCCACAGCCGATTGGCGCCCATTTCGGCAAGGCTCTGACGGATCTGCACCGAACCGCGCAGACGCTTCACATCCGCCGCCGAGTAGGGTCGTTCGATACCGTCGAAGCGACCTTCCGGCGCCGATGGGACGAGGTTGTAAAAATCAGTCATTGGTCACTCCGAGGAATTGCTGATCTGTGTCAAGGCGTCAATCATTTGGGGGTATTTGGGTATGACTGGATTTACATTTTTGCGTGAAATCAGCCACAAAAAACAGGTAAACTGAGAGGATATAAGAGAAAACCTGTGTTGCGTTTGACAGAAGTGCGTTGTAAATTTGTCATTATTGTAAAAGGCCCGTGCCCAGGAAATTCGTGTAAATTGCTGTAAAGGACAGTCCGTGGCTGACCAGAAGATCTTCGCCGGGCCGCGCATCCGCCGCATTCGTAACGCCAAGGGCCTGACTCAGACGGCGATGGCCGAGGGTCTCGGCATTTCGCCGTCCTACCTCAATCTGATCGAGCGCAACCAGCGGCCGCTGACGGTGCAGCTGATCCTCAGGCTGGCCTCCGTCTACAAGGTCGATCCGCACGAGCTGCAGGGCGAGGCGAGGGGATCTGTCGCTGCGTTGAAGGAAGTGTTCACCGATCCCCTGCTGATCGGCGAGTTGCCGGGTGATCAGGAACTGATCGAGCTTGCCGAGGCGGCGCCCAATGCGTCCGCGGCCGTGATAAAGCTGTTCCGCGCCTATCGCGAGCAGGCCGAGCGCCTGTCCGACCTCAACGAATTGCTGGCACGCGAGGGTCGGGCGACGGCGCTTTCCGGCGCCCGCCTGCCGATCGACGAGGTGCACGAGATTTTCGAGCGCCGGCCGAACCATTTCGCTGCCCTCGAGGAGGAGGCCGCGGCGTTCACCTCGGTGCTCGATCCCGGCGACGATCTGTTCGGCGCGCTGAAGGCCTGGCTGAAGCGCGAATGTGGCATCGTGGTCAAGGTGCTGCCGGTCGCGACCATGCCGAACTGGCGCCGCCGTTATGATCGTCATTCGCAGCGCCTGTTCCTGTCCGAACGCCTGTCGCCGTTCGACCAGTTGCGCGAAGTCGCGATGGAGGCCTGCCTGATCCGCATGACGGTCGCGGTCGCCGGCGAGATCCAGGCGCTCAAGCTGAGCACCGACGAGGCGCGCCGCCTGGCCCGCTTCGAACTTGGCCGTTATGCGGCGCATGCGCTGATGATGCCCTATCAGGCCTTTCACGCGGCTGCCGTGCGCGCCCGCTATGACATCGATGTCCTGCGTTCGCGCTTCGGGGTCTCCTTCGAACAGGCGGCCAACCGGCTGACCATGCTGCAGCGGCAGGGTGCCTCGGGCGTGCCGTTTTTCATGCTGGAGGTCGACAATGCCGGCAACCGCTTCCGCAAGGCCGGCAGCCAGGGCTTTCCTCAAAGCCGCTTTGGCGGCGGCTGTCCCAAGCTGCCCGTGCATGTCGCCTTCACCCAGCCCGGCCAGGTCTTCGTCGAGGCAGTGGAAATGCCCGACGGCGCCGAGTTCCTGTGCATCGCCCGCACGCTGGAAGGGCCGCAAGGCGCATTCTCGGAACGCCCGCGCCGCACCGCGCTGCTGCTCGGTTGCGACATCGGCTTTCGTGACGACATCGTCTATGGCGCGGCATTGCCCGGTGCGGCAATCACCGCAAAGGCCGGCACCGTCGCGGCGACGCCGGTCGGGCCTGCTTGCCGGCTTTGCGAACGCGTCGGCTGCCTGGCACGGGCAGAACCGCCGGTGACGCGCCCGCTCGGCCTCGACGAGATGGTGACGGGCCTGAGTGCTTTCGATTTTCAGTGACGCCGTGTTCTTCTGAAATGGAGCAAGGTGCCACAATTGTCGGCGGCCGCTGGCTCAGTTCCGGCCTGCGCCTTTGCGTTACGCCAACAGAGCATCTTTTTGTCGTCCCTTGCGCATCGTCCCGTCCACAAGAGCCCGACAGTGGCAGCCATGATCGATACCGCATCGCCGATCGTCGCATCGCCAGCCGTCTCGCCGCGCGAGGAGCGCGTCGGCATGCTTTTGGTCTTCCTCTCGGCGCTGATGTGGAGTTTCGGCGGCGCCATCGCCCGCTTCATCACTGTCGGTGACAGCTGGACGGTCATTTTCTGGCGATCCGTGTGGGCAGCCGCCTTCCTGGTCTGCTTCATGGTTTGGCGTGACGGCTGGCGTGGCATGCTGAAGCTGTTCCGTGACATGGGGTTGCCCGGCCTTGCCGTCGGGATCTGCTTTGCCACGGCATCGACCGCCTTCGTCGTGGCGCTCGCCTACACCACCGTCGCTAACATCCTTTTGATGCAGGCAGGCGTGCCGTTGCTGGCGGCGCTGTTTGCCTGGGCATTGTTTCGCGAAAGGGTTGGTGTCGCGACCTGGGTGGCAATCGCCGCCGTCATCACCGGCGTCGCCATCATGGTGTCGGAATCGCTCGATGGCGCCGTCTCGCCCATGGGCGATGGGCTGGCGCTGTTGATCGCGGTCATGTTTTCGGTCGCCACCGTCATCACCCGGCGGTTCTCCGGCGTGCGCATGACGCCGGCGACGTGCCTCGGCACCATGCTCGCGGCCGGCTTTGCCGTCTCGCAGGCATCGACCCTCGCCGTATCTGTCAGTGACATGGGCTTTCTGTTTGCCTTCGGCGTGGTCAATCTCGGCCTCGGCCTGGCCTTCTTCGCCACCGGCGCGCGACTGATCCCGGCGGCCATCGCGGCGCTGCTCGGCACGTTCGAGCCGATCCTCGGCCCGATATGGGTCTGGCTCATTCATTCCGAGGTGCCGTCGGGGCGCACCATCATCGGCGGCGCGGTTGTGGTCACGGCGCTGCTCGTCCATATCGGGCTCGAATTCAAGCGCCAGGCAAGGCCCGAACGCGCAGGGGTCACCGGGGTGCCGTCACCTAATTGAAGCGGCCTGCAGCTTTGCCATTGACAACGTCGCTGCGGCACGGGCAGGCTGGGAATACGGCAACAACAAGACAGGCGTATCTTGCCAAGTCTCCCAGCCGGTCCGATCGGGACCGGACCATATCGTCGTATCTCTGCCCGCGCCATGGCGAAAGCCTCTGACGGTATTGGCACGCCTCCCAGGCCGCCTCAGGGGCATCCAGCCATCTCATCGAACCGCCTGCATGGTCTCGGCAGTTCGCGCTTGTCGCCCCTTGGAAAGCTCAATAGTCTGAAGAAAATGCCGGTCGCGCTGATGTCGCGACGAGCCGGTGAAGGAACACTCATCAAAGGAGAATAGCATGATCCGCAAAGCGCTCTGGCTTTCGGCAACGTCGGCATTCCTGATATTTTTCACCGTCGGCGGTCACGCCGAAGATCGTGTTGTCAACGTCTTCAACTGGTCGGACTACATCGACAGTTCGATCATCGACGATTTCACCAAGGAAACCGGCATCAAGGTCGTCTATGATACCTTCGATTCCAACGAAATCCTTGAGACCAAGCTGCTTGCCGGCGGCAGCGGCTATGACGTCGTCGTGCCCAGCGGCAATTTCCTTGCGCGCCAGATCCAGGCCGGCGTGTTCCAGAAGCTCGACAAGTCGAAGCTGCCCAACATTTCCAACATGTGGGATACGGTTTCGGAACGCACGGCCAAGTACGACCCCGGCAACGAATACTCGGTCAACTACATGTGGGGCACGGTTGGCATCGGCTACAACATCAAGAAGGTGCAGGCGGCGCTCGGCACCGACAAGATCGACAGCTGGGATGTCTTCTTCAATCCCGACAGCCTGGCCAAACTGAAGGACTGCGGCGTCTATGTGCTGGACTCGCCGGCCGACATCATTCCGGCTGCACTGAAATATCTCGGCCTCGACCCGAACAGCACATCGCCCGACGATATCGCCAAGGCCGAGGAGACCTTACTCAAGGTCCGACCTTATATCAGGAAGTTCCATTCCTCCGAATACATCAACGCACTCGCCAACGGCGATATCTGCCTGGCCGTCGGCTGGTCGGGTGACGTGTTCCAGGCCCGCAACCGCGCGGTCGAGGCCAAGCAGGGCGTCGAGATCGGCTATTCCGTGCCGAAGGAGGGTGCGCAGATGTGGTTCGACCAGATGGCGATCCCTGCCGACGCGCCGCATGTCGCGGAGGCGCTCGAGTTCATCAACTACATGATGAAGCCGGAAGTTATCGCCAAGTCGTCGAACTACGTGCTCTACGCAAACGGCAACAAGGCTTCGCAGCAATTCGTCGACAAGGCACTGTTGGAGGATCCTTCGGTTTATCCCGATGCCGAGACCATAAAGAAGCTCTACACCGTCTCGCCGTACGATCCCAAGACCCAGCGCGTCATCACGCGCACCTGGACCAAGATCGTCACCGGCCAGTAAGCAATCCGACACGGTCCCGGCAGTCACCTGCCGGGACCGTTTTTACCTGGGGCAAGAAGCAAGAAAATCAGGACGGAGTGGGACATGAAATCGCTTGGCAGCATCCGCAGGGATTTTGCACCGTGGAACGACCCGAACGCCAAGCCGTACATCCAGTTCGACAACGTCACCAAGAAGTTCGGTGACTTCACCGCCGTCAACAATCTGTCTCTGACCATCTTCGAGCGCGAGTTCTTCGCGCTGCTCGGTGCTTCCGGTTGTGGAAAGTCGACGCTGCTCAGGATGCTCGCCGGCTTCGAGGAGCCGACAGCCGGCCGCATTCTGCTCGATGGCCAGGATCTGCGCGGCATCCCGCCCTACCGGCGGCCGGTCAACATGATGTTCCAGTCCTATGCGCTGTTCCCGCATATGACGGTCGAGAACAACATCGCCTTCGGCCTCAAGCAGGACGGCATGCCGAAGCCCGAAATCGCATCGCGCGTCGCCGAGATGCTGAAGCTGGTCAAGCTCGAGCAGTTCGCCAAGCGCAAGCCGCATCAACTGTCCGGCGGCCAGCGCCAGCGCGTCGCGCTCGCCCGCTCGGTCGCCAAGCGGCCCAAGGTGCTGCTGCTCGACGAGCCGCTCGGCGCGTTGGACAAGAAGCTGCGCGAAGAGACGCAGTTCGAACTGATGGACCTGCAGCAGAATCTCGGCCTGACCTTCGTCGTCGTCACCCACGACCAGGAAGAGGCGATGACCATGGCCGATCGCATCGCCATCATCGACAAGGGCGAGGTGATGCAGGTGGCAACGCCGGCCGAAGTTTACGAGGCGCCGGGATCGCGTTTCGTCGCTGGCTTCGTGGGCAACGTGAACATGTTCGAGGGCAAGATCGCGCGTGGCGAGGCGGGCAGCGCCAGCATAGACGCCGGCAACGGCATCACCATCCGCACCGACAATGCCGGCACCGCCGGGGCCGGGACGGCCGTCACCTTCGCCATCAGGCCCGAAAAGATCAAGGTGTCGTCGAAGAAGCCGGCCGAGGCCGTCAACGCCATCGAGGGCGAGGTCTACGACATCGCCTATCTCGGCGACATGACCGTCTATCATGTCAGGCTGGACGACGGCCAGGTGGTGCGCGCCAGCACCATGAACGCGGCCCGCATCACCGAGGATCCGTTGAGCTGGAACGACCGCGCTTGGGTTTCCTTCCGGCCCGACGCCGGCGTCGTGCTGACGCGGTAGGGGGCGACCATGTCGAGCGCCGCCGTCACCACCTCATCAGCCTCGCCGGCATCCAATGCCGGCAGATCCATCCTTGCCAGGCTGGGTGCTGCCTTCGTTGGCCGACTGGTCATCATCATCCCGTATATCTGGCTGCTGTTCTTCTTCCTCATTCCGTTCGTCATCGTCTTCAAGATTTCGCTGTCGCAGACGGCGATCGCCATTCCGCCCTATACGCCGGCGCTCGATTTCAGCGGCGGTATCTCAGGGTTCCTGGCTCAGCTGAAACAGCTCAGCCTCGACAACTACACCTGGCTGACGCAGGACGCGCTCTACTTCAACGCCTATGTGACCAGCGTCATCATCGCCGCGGTCTCGACGGTCCTGACATTGCTCGTCGGCTACCCCATCGCCTACGGCATGGCGCGCGCGCCGGCGACGATCCGCCCGACCTTGCTGATGCTGGTCATCCTGCCGTTCTGGACCTCGTTCCTGATCCGCGTCTACGCCTGGATCGGCATTCTCAAGCCCGAAGGGCTGCTCAATCAGCTGCTGCTCGCCACCGGCGTCATCCACCAGCCGCTGATCATCCTCAACACCTATACGGCGATCTTCATCGGCATCGTCTATTCCTACCTGCCGTTCATGGTGCTGCCGCTCTATTCCGCTCTCGAGAAGATGGACTATTCGCTGATCGAGGCGGCCAAGGATCTCGGTTGCCCGCCGACCAATGCGTTCTGGAAAATCACCTTCCCGCTGTCGCTGCCCGGCGTCATCGCCGGTTGTCTGCTGGTGTTCATTCCGGCTGTCGGCGAATTCGTCATTCCCGATCTGCTCGGCGGATCGCAGACGCTGATGATCGGCAAGACGTTGTGGAACGAGTTCTTCGCCAATCGCGACTGGCCGGTATCGTCGGCCGTGGCCGTCATCCTGCTGTTGCTGCTGATCGTGCCGATCATGCTCTTCCAGCGGGCTCAGGCGCGCGCTCAGGAAATGGACAGGTGACCTCATGAACGCCACCTGGAGCCGCTTCAACATCACCTCGATCGTGCTTGGCTTTGCCTTTCTCTACCTGCCGATCGTGCTGCTCATCGTCTTCTCGTTCAACGAATCGAAACTGGTCACGGTCTGGGGCGGTTTCTCGACCAAATGGTACGTCTCGCTGTTCCACAACCAGGGTCTCATGGACGCGACCTGGGTGACTGCGCGTGTTGGCCTGATCTCGGCCACGGTTGCGACGGTGCTGGGCACCCTGGCGGCACTCACCTTGACCCGCTACACGCGCTTCAAGGGCAGGGTGCTGTTTTCCGGCATGGTCTTTGCGCCGCTGGTCATGCCGGAAGTCATCACCGGCCTGTCGCTGCTGCTGCTCTTCGTCGCCGTCGGGCTCGACCGCGGCTTCCTCACCGTGACGCTCGCCCACATCACGCTGACCATGTGCTTCGTCGCCGTGGTCGTGCAGTCGCGGCTCATGACTTTCGACCGCTCGCTGGAGGAAGCCGCGATGGATCTTGGCGCCACGCCGGTGAAGACCTTCTTCCAGATCACATTGCCGGTCATCATGCCGGCGATCGTCTCCGGCTGGATGCTGGCTTTCACCCTTTCGCTCGACGATCTGGTCATTGCCAGCTTCACCTCGGGGCCGGGCGCGACGACGCTGCCGATGAAGATCTACAGCCAGGTTCGCCTCGGCGTGACGCCGGAAATCAACGCCGCCTGCACCATCCTGATCGCCGTCGTGGCGATCGGCGTCATCATCGCCTCGCTTGCCAACAAGCGGCGTGAGGTGCAGCGCCAGCTCGACGAGCAGGCCGCGCAACGCGGCTGAAGACGAAAACGCGACCGCTTATTCCCCCGAAACGCCGCGGCTGATCGGGGAAATGAACGGCGTGCTCCAGGTTCCGCCGACGAAGAACGACGACTGGTTGGGGCCTTGCTGGCCGTTGGCCTGCGTTGCCGCCTGATCCGGCTGAATGACGCCGCCGGACAAGGCCAGTCCGCGCCCGGCGTAGGACGCGATGCCGGACAGCCAGATCTTGTACTTCGCTGAATTGGCCTCGGCCTTGTCGATTCGCGCCACGCCCTTCGAAATGGTGGCCTTGATCTCGGCACCGTCGATCGGCAATGTTGCGTCGGAGACATCGTCGAGCGCGAAGAAGCCGCCCTGTTCGGTATGTTTGAGGAAGGCCGGCAGGTTGAGCTTGCTCAACGCACCCGGCCCGAAGGTCGCCGAGACCGAGCCGTCGGCATTGTCGAAGATGGAATCCCAGGTTCTGCCCGGCCCCTTGAGGATCACCGAGACGGTGCCCGTGCCGACCGGCACCAGCCGCGTCATCCCCGCCGCCGTGCCGAAAGCACCGCCGTCGATGTCGGACGCCAGAAGGCGGATTTCGACCTGCGAGCCTTCCGGCTTGCGATCGAAGCGAAGGCTGGTCTGGATGTTGCCGCCGAAGGCCGAGGCATCGGAGATGTCGAAGACGGACAGACCATCCTTGACCTGTGCGGTGGCGGCGACGTCGGCGAGCTGGATCGGCCCCGCCGTGGCGTGCGCCGCCGACAGCCTGAGATCGAGATTGATCTTGTCGGCGAAACTTGTGTCGATTTCGCCAGGCCCCGCTCCTCCGGTCGGCACCAGCGGGGTGAAGGCCGACAGAAACGATCTGAGGTCGAGCGTGTCGAAGGCGAGCGTGCCGGAGATCACAGGTTGTGCTTCACCAAGCGAGAGGTCCAGCGCACCCATCCCCGGATTGTTGTCGAGTGCAATCGCCGTGTTGTCGAACTTGACGCGCCCGCCGGTCGCGGTGATCTTGCTCGAAATGCTGACCGAGCCGATCGCCGCACCCGGAGCGATGCCGGCCTGCGACCATTCCAGGACACGCCGCAGCGAGGGTGCCGAGAACTTCGCTTGACCGTCGAAATAGGTATTTTCAGACATGCTGGCCGTGCCGTCGAACGAGAAGGTGGCGGGCGCCGCCTTGAAGGACAGTGTCAGCGGCGCCGTGCCGCCGGCAAACAGCACAAGCGGTTTGGCCGAGGCGACGTCCAGCGCGACGCTTTCGCCCCGCCAGATGCCGGTTGCCGACAGCGTCGCATTGCTGTTCATCGCCGCCCAATTTGCCTGACCGTTCAAACTGCTCAGGATCTCGACGTCCTTGCCGCCGATGGAGGCTACCATGCGGCCGTCACGAAACTCGACCGTGCCGAAGGTGTCGGTAGGCAGCTTGTCGAGGTCCGGTTTGGCGGGGTCGGCGTTGACCAGGCCGCGCGCCGTGTCGATGGAGCGCGTGATGCGCCCGCCGGTCGGGACAGCGGGCAGGAAAAGGCCGGCAGGCGTGCGCTGGACCCGGATCGTCGGCCGCACCAGCCGCGCCGTCGAAAACACCACGTCGCCGCGCAAGGCCGCCATGGCGGAAAGGTCGACCTCGACCCGTTCTGCCTCGACCACCGGCGGCGCCTCGGTGTCGGTCCATTGTGACAGCGTCACATCGGTCAGGATGGCGCGGAATGTCGGCCAGACCTCGATACGCGGCGAACCGTCGATGGCGACACGGAAGCCGCTCCACGCACTCATTTCCCAGGCGATGCGGTCGCGCACGATACGGGTGGAGGCAATCAGCGGCAGGGCGGCAACGACCAGCGCGACGACGATCACGGCAGCGCCGATCGCCCATATTCCGCGCCGGATCATAGATGATGGCATATGGCCCCGTATGCTTCCATTCCGACAATCGCCCGACGGGTGTAACCCCAGGTGTCACCACGACCCCGGTCGTCACCACGGCCCCGGTCGTCACCACGACTCCAGTCGTGACCAGGACTTCCGGCCGTCACTACGACTTCAAGTTGTCACTACGACTTAGGGCTGAGGCATTTCAAGTCTTTATGGCCCGGCGATGGCATTTGCGCACATCTGGTCGCATCAGCCGAACAAAATCTTGCTCTGCTGCGCTGCGATATGCATAAGCGATGGCGACCGTGGAGGAACGATCATGGCTGCCGAACAACCGCTCTGGACCCCGACGCAAGACCAGATTGACGCAGCACCCTTGACCGCCTTCACCAAGGCCGCCGGAGTCAAAGCCGGCGTAGCGTTTTCCTCGTATTCGCAGCTTCACGCCTGGTCGGTCGAGGACCGTGAAGGGTTCTGGAGCCTGGTCTGGGATTTCTGCGGCATCGTCGGCGGCAAGGGCGACAAGCTGCTCGTCGACGGCGACAAGATGCCCGGCGCTTCTTTCTTTCCCGATGCGACACTGAATTTCGCCGGGAATCTGCTGAAGAAGACCGGCTCAGGCGACGCAATCGTGTTTCGCGGCGAAGACAAGGTCGAGCGCCGGCTGTCCTGGAACGAGTTGCACGCGCTGACCTCGCGGCTGCAGCAGCTTTTCCTGTCGCTCAAGGTGAAGAAGGGCGACCGCATTGCCGCCATGATGCCCAACATGCCGGAGACCGTCGCCGCCATGCTGGCCGCCGCCTCGATCGGCGCCGTCTGGTCGTCCTGCTCTCCCGATTTCGGCGAGCAGGGCGTGCTCGACAGGTTCGGCCAGATCGAGCCCGTCGTCTTCATCGCGCCGGATGGCTATTGGTACAATGGCAAGGCGATCGAAGTCGCCGACAAGATCGCCGCGGTCGCGGCCAAGCTCGGCACTGTCCACAAGATCCTGGTCGTCGACTATCTCGGCACATCGAGCGATGTTGCCGGGACCATCGACAAGGCGGTGGCGCTGGAAGAGGCGCTGTCGCCCTTCGCCGACAAGCCCGTCGCCTTCGAGCCGCTGCCGTTTTCGCATCCGCTTTACATCCTGTTTTCGTCGGGAACGACCGGCATTCCCAAATGCATCGTCCATTCGGCCGGCGGCACGCTGATCCAGCATGTCAAGGAACACCGGCTGCATGCCGGTCTCACCGACGGCGACCGCTTTTTCTACTTCACCACCTGCGGCTGGATGATGTGGAACTGGCTGGTGTCGGGGCTCGCTTCGGGTGCGACGCTGCTGCTCTATGACGGTTCGCCCTTCTACCCCGACGGCAATGTGCTGTTCGATTTCGCCGATGCCGAGAAGATGACTTTCCTCGGCACCTCGGCCAAGTTCATCGATTCCGTGCGCAAGGCCGGCCTCAAGCCGATCCGCACGCATGATCTGTCCACTGTGCGGGCAATCTCCTCCACCGGCTCGCCGCTGTCGCCGGAAGATTTCCGCTTTGTTTATGACGGCATCAAGAAGGACGTACATCTGGCCTCGGTCTCCGGCGGCACCGACATCGTCTCCTGCTTCGTGCTCGGCGTGCCGACGCAGCCGGTCTGGACCGGCGAGATCCAGGGACCCGGCCTCGGCCTGGCCGTCGATGTCTGGGACGACGACGGCAGGCCGGTCCGACAGGAGAAGGGCGAGTTGGTCTGCGCAAAAGCCTTTCCGGCGATGCCGATCGGCTTCTGGAACGACCCCGATGGCAAGAAGTATCGGGCGGCCTATTTCGAGCGCTTCGACAATGTCTGGTGTCATGGCGATTTCGCCGAATGGACCGAGCATGGCGGCCTCATCATCCATGGCCGCTCCGACGCCACGCTCAACCCGGGCGGGGTGAGGATCGGCACGGCGGAGATCTACAATCAGGTCGAGCAGATGCCTGAGATCCTGGAAGCTTTGTGCATCGGACAGGACTTCGACAACGACGTGCGCGTCATCCTGTTCGTGCGCCTGGCCGCCGGCGTGCAGCTCGACGAGGATCTGGAAAAACGCATACGGGCAAAAATCCGTGGCGGCGCGAGCCCGCGTCACGTGCCGGCAAGGATCGTCGCCGTCACCGACATCCCTCGCACCAAATCGGGCAAGATCACCGAGCTTGCGGTGCGCGACGTGGTGCATGGCCGCGCCATCAAGAACAAGGAGGCGCTCGCCAATCCAGAGGCGCTTGAGCTGTTCAAGAACCTGCCGCAATTGGCCGAGTAGCTGCTAATGCATGTCGCTCAAAAGTGGCCCGGTTTTGAGACAACGACATGCATGAAAAAAGACGTTCCGGCATGGTTAACGAAATATCTCGCTAGAATTTACCTAGATTTCATGAGTGGTACACATTCGTAAATTTTCCGGCGCTCCGGTAAGGAGTTGTTAAGGTCCGGCCTCGATAGTCGCAGGTAACTTGAGGGAGAAATCCCGTTCCTCAGCCCCGAGGATCCGAATTCGCTCAAGCCCCCGTTGTGACAGCAATCCCATCTCTTAAGGCGCCTTTGGGCGCCTTTTTCTTTTTATCGGGATCGAAGCGTGGAGGGCTGATCTATTCCGCGAGCACACGGGTCGATGGAAAAGCGACCTCGACCAAGGTGCCTTCGCCCGGTGTCGAATTGATGGTGAACCGGGCACGGTTGGCTTCCACCATCGCTTTGGTCAAAGGCAGTCCAAGCCCGGTGCCGTCGCCGCGTCCGCGCTTCAGCGCGTTGATCTGCTTGAACGGCTTCAGCGCCTGCTCGATCTCGGCATGGCTCATGCCGATGCCGGTGTCGCGCACCCGCATGACGACGTCGCCCGACGTCTCATAGGCGGTCGAGACGATCACCTGGCCGCCGGCCTGGGTGTAGCGGATGGCATTCGACAGGATGTTGAGCGCGATCTGGCGCACGCTGCGCAGGTCCGCCACCACTTCCGGCAGCCGCGAAGCGAAGCTGGAGCGGATGATGACCCGTTCGCGATTGGCCTGCGGCTGCATCATCGCCACCGTCTCGGCCAGCGTGTCGTTGAGCGACACCGCCTCATAGGCCATCTCCTGCTGGCCAGCCTCGATCTTGGAGATGTCGAGCAGGTCGTTGACCAGGTCGAGCACATGATTGCCCGAGCGGTTGATATCGCGCAGATAGTCGCGGTAGCGGTCGTTGGCGACAGGTCCGAACTTCTCGTCGACCATCAGTTCGGAAAAGCCGATGATGGCGTTGAGCGGGGTGCGGATCTCGTGGCTGATGCGGGCGAGGAAATCGGTCTTCTGCGAGGACGCGCGCTCGGCCACCGCACGTGCCTGCGTCAAGTCCTCTTCGGCCCGCTTCCACTGCGTGATATCGCGAACGACGGCGCAGAAGCCGCTGTCGTTGGGCAGCCGGCCGATGGTCATGAACAGCGGAATGAAGCGGCCTTGCGATTCGCGCCCGATAACCTCGCGGCCGTCGTTCATGACACTCGCCACGCCGGGCTCGGACAGTCCGTTGAGATAGTCGCGTGCCGCGCGCTGACTTTCGATGGCAAACAGCGAGGCGAACGGCTTGCCGGTCACATCGTCGCTGTCGAAGCCGAACAGTGCTTCGGCCGGCCGGCTGATCGATCGGATGGTGCCGTCACGGCCGATCAGCACGACGCCGTCGGTGGCGGTGTCGATAATGGTGCGCATCTCGGCGATGCGCGCCTTGAGCTCGGAAATATCCGGCTGCGTCTGCTCGTCGCCAACCACATGCAGGCTCGCCGGCGCATCATCCTCGCCGGAGCGTCGCACGACCAGCATCAGCGCCTTGCCGTCGCGCCAGGGGACAGAGCGCAAAATGGCCTCGATCGGGAATTCCTGTCCATCACGCGTCTTCAACCGCAGCGCGCGATCGGTGCCGTCGGAAACGCCGTCGTCGGCATAGGGGTCGGCAAACAACGCGCCGAGGCCGCCGGCATCCGCCAGATCGTCGAGCGCCTCGTAGCCGGTCAGGCTGAGGAATTCCTCGTTCGCATAGTGCAACTGGTCTCCGGAATGGATGAGCAGCGGCACGGGCAGCTTACCGAGCAGCGACGTGTCCGGGGCCTTGTGTTCATCTCCCGCGGAAAACGCCGACGGCACGAACCCTTCGGCCTTGAGCGGCGGAACCTGCAGGCGAGGGCGCTCGACGCGTATTTCCGCAGCGTCGCCTGCATTGACGGCTTGCTCGGCAACCGCCTGCTCGTCAGGCGATGCGGCTTCCTCGTCGGGCTGCGCCCAATCCTCGCTGTCTTCGGCATCGCGAAAATCTGCTGACGTCATGCTGTCGTCATCGAGGACGTCATGTGTCGCGTCAGTGGCTTCAGGCTCTTCGCCGGGCGAAACCGCAGCGGTGTTCTCTGGTTCCGCCGCCACGGGGCCACGTTCGTCATCTTGGCCGGCATAGTCCAGCAACGAGCCCGTCACATTCATCCCAAGGGGGGCTTCACGAGCCGCTTCGTCCGGGTGACCGTCAAGCCGTGCCAGATCCTGCTCGTCTTCGGCATCGACATCGGTCTCGGATGGCTCGACCGGTTCGTTCTCTGGCCCTGACGCAGGGATGCCGCCGGTGCGCATCGGGTCGTCGGACGCCTTGACCGGAGCCTCGGTCTCCGCTGCCGACGCCTCAGCAGTCTCAGTCTCTGGTGGCTCGACCGGAGCACTCTCCTTCTTCAGCCGCTCGCCGATTTCGCGGAAGGCGCTGCGTTCCAGGGTCGAGAGGCCCTTGTCGTTGGCTGGCTGGCGATGTTCGGCGAGCCGGATCACCTTGTCGGCAAAGCGCCGCTCCTGTTTCGGCACGATGATCAGCGCCGGCACCTCGCCCTTGAACGGATCCGATGCCTGAGCGTCCTCGGCCCTGGGCTCCTCAGCGTTCGGCTGTTCGGGCGCGGGTTGGATGACTTGCGGTTCCGGCGTTGCCGGCGCCCGGCCATTGGGCACCAGCGCCATGCCGATGGCCTCCGGATCGACGACCGCGTCGCTGGCGCGGGCGACGCCGAAGCCGCGGAAACCCTCGAAGGCGCGGCTGCGGCCATAGACAGGCAGCGCCGCCAGGTCGACGGGTATCTTCAGATCGGTGCCGACGACCGGCCACAGCACCGAGCGTCCGGACCAGGTATCGCGCCGTTCGAGGAGCCCCGATATCTCGCCCGAGGGGTCGAGGCCGAATGTGGCGGCGACATCCCTGAAGCGTCGGCCAATCACGTCGGCCGCCGGCTTGCCGACGATGTCGGCGAATTCCGGCGACAGCGCGCTGAACTTGCCTTCGGCATCGGTGCGCCAGACGAAGCGCACCGGCGCCGCTGCGCGGTCTATCGCCGAGACGGTCGTCGGCGTGGCCGCGGAGGTGGACTGGACTTCCAGGGCCGCCGGTTCTTGAGGCGCTTCAGGTCCGGACGCAGCTGGTCGCGGCGCCTGTTCCCCTCCGTCCTCGTCGGCGTTGAAGTACCAATGGTCGTGTTGCGCCGGTGTGGGCTCTGCTGCCGCCTGATCGCTATTGGCAGCCGTCGGCGCCTGCCCGATCGCGTCGGTGATCGCATGCGGCTGCGATGCGGCGACGTCCTCGGTCGGCAGTGCGGCGCCTGGTTCCTCGGTCGGCGTCTCGCCACCCTGTTCCGGCTGCGAAGCCGCATCGCCAGCTGGTGCCGCCTCGGCAATGGTTTGCGTGAGGTGTTCGCCCGCAGGGGCTGTGTCGTCGAGCTGGTCCTCGTCGATCACCACCAGCAGATGCCGCTCCTCGGTCAATCTTGCCAGACCTGCCGGGTAGGAGGCCGTGCCGCCCGGGACAAGGCGCTTGACAATGCGGTCGCTCTCGGCTGCGACGTCGGCAACCAGTGCTGCCAGCGTCTCCGGCAGGATGCCCAGTGCCGAAAATCCTTCCGAGGCCGCCTCAACGTTGCCCCTGGCATCGACAAAGGCGATGAAATGACCATCCTCGGTGAAGCCGCTAATGGCGCGCGCGGCGATTTCGCCGGCACTGCGTGACCCTGTCTGAGCCGCCGGCACTGCCAGCATGATCGCCTTCTCGGCGTCCGGCATGGTCACCGCACTGGCCAGGAAGCCGACGGCGCGGCTGGTCATGCCGGTCGCCAGCCGCACCATGATGGCGCGGTCGCTGCCAATCTCGGGAAATCCGCTGGTCGCCATGATCTGGCGCCTGGCGATCACGGGCAACTGCGCCGAGGCGCCTATGATCGCCTCGATGTCGGGATAACCGAACATCGCGGCTCCTGGCCCATTGGCCCAGATCACCTGCTCCAGATCCGCCGACAGGATCGCGATCGCGTCGCCTGCGGCAAAGCGCTGGCGGACCGCGTCGAGCACGGCGACATCAAGGAAGGAATATTCGGACGGCATGCGCTTGGCGGACCTCACGGAGCGGCGATTTTGCAGTTAACGCTTTGTTAATAAAAGCCGGAGGCGCGAAGGTCCACAAGCCAGAACGTGCAAAGGCTGGAATCTGGGCTCTTGGTTAACGGCCCAAAAGAAATTTATGGTGCACTGCAACAAAGATATTGCAATGCACAAAATTTGCCTTTATATTGCCATCATACATGAACGAGACGGCTTTCTGTCAAAGCCGCTGCCGCTGAAAAGGATGGAAAATGTCCAGGACCAAAACCGCCGAGACGATCGAAAACGTTGAATTCCCGAGCTTCGACGCTTCCAAGGCGACTGACCAGATCCGCGCTTTCGCCGAAAAGGGCGTTGAGCAGTCGAAAGAGGCTTATGCCAAGCTGAAGACCGGCGCCGAGGAGACCCAGAAGGCTCTGGAGTCGACCTACGAGACCGCCAAGACCGTTTCCAACGACCTGTCGCTCAAGACCATCTCCGCTTTGCGTGCCAATGCCGAGGCCGGTTTTTCCCACCTCGAAGCCCTGATCGGCGCCAAGTCGCTGTCGGAAGTCGTCGAGCTGCAGACCGCCTTCCTGCGCAAGCGCGTCGAATCGACCGTCGAGCAGGCCAAGGACTTCCAGGCCGTTGCCTCCAAGGCCGCCGAGGACGTCTCCAAGCCGATCAAGACCGCCTTCGAGAAGGCGATGAAGGAAATCAAGGTTGCCTAACATTTGCGCATGATCTGAAGATGCAACAAAAGGTCGCATTTTCTTAAAAACGATCAGGTGTATGATGGCAGCCATCAAGGAATACCCGGTGAGTGGAACCTCCTCCCTCTGCTCCCCGGGGTGACCAGCCAGCACCTCCTCCCGCTGGCTCGTAACAGGAAAAGGCCGGCACCTCCTCCCGCCGGCCTTTTTCTTTGTCCGTCGCCTGGTCCTTGCCTGCGCCTTCTTGCTGGGCGAATGCCGCGCCGATGTGGGGAAGTGACCTTTGCTTTCCAAAAGCCTTGAATTAGAATCCATAAGCCCGTAAGGACGCATCGCCGAACGACAGAGTGGCGGATGAGTTTCTGTTTCGATCCGCTCAGGCAACGTGCCGTTGTAGCTCAGATGGTTAGAGCGCCGGATTGTGGATCCGGAGGTCGCTGGTTCGATCCCAGCCAACGGTACCATCGGCTTACCCTCATAACTCGTTGAATTTGTTGCGGAATTTTTGGCCACAGGGTACCATAAATAGCGACATAATTTCAAAGACTTAAAGGCTTCTGGTTAGCTAGGCTGGCTTGGGTGTCGGTGCGTCCTATGGACGTGTACCATTCTGGTGCCATAGGGAGGCCGTCCAGCTATGACGGTCAACAAAATGGCGGTTAGCCCGGAGCGAACCCTGCCAATGACGTCAGCCGTCGTTTCGCCTGAGATCTTTGCGCAGCCAAAAAAGCCGTCGTCCACACGGAACCTTTGCTTGCGGAAACCGCAGGCCAAGTTGCTACCCTCTCGCCGGGAGCGGCATTGCTGGCCTGGTGGTGCGCCGATCTGGTTCCGACGCAAAAGCTGCGTTGGCCGCGGCCGGTGCCCTAATTCCCTTCTTGGCCAAGACAGATACTCCAGCGTTCAGTTGGGCTCCAGTGCGTACCGCCTCATTTTCAGCAGCCCTGTATGAGGCGATCTCGAATCATCTCTGCAATCGGGATCGCCGAGGTGGCGGCGGGGGAAGGCGCGTTGCAGACGTGCAGCATGCGGTCCGTTTGTGCGAACAGGAAATCATGGATGAGGGCACCGTCCTTGCGCACGGCTTGCGCGCGGATGCCTGCTTCGTGCGGGAGCAGGTCGGCGAGCTCGAGGCTCGGACAGTATTTCCGGCACTCCTCCAGATAGCCTGGCTTCCAGAGCGAGTTGCGGAGTTCCGTTACCGCAGATCCGCGGTTGGCGAACACGGTTTTCCAGAAGCCGGGAAACAGCGCGTAGTCGGCCATGTCCGAAACGTTGAACGAAAGCCGTGGATAGCCTTCGCGGGCAAAACCGATAACGGCATTCGGCCCGACCGTGACGCTGCCGTCGATCATCCGCGTCAGGTGCACGCCAAGGAAGGGCAGGGCTGGATCCGGGACGGGATAGATCAGATGGCGGACAATGTCGTTCTTCGATGCGGGAAGGCGATAGTATTCGCCGCGGAAGGGAACGATGCGATGCTCGATCGAAAGCCCGGCGAGCACGGCCAGCCGGTCCGATTGGAGACCGCCGCAGACCACCAGTTTTTTCGCCTGCCAGTTTTCGCCGGCCGACGCGATATCGACGGAATCGATGACTTCGCGAATGCCGGTGACGCGCGTCGACAGGCGGATCTCGCCGCCAAGCGCCCTGATGCGCCGCCCCATGGCTTGGCAGACATCGGCATAGCTGACGATGCCGGTCGAGGCCACGAAAAGCGCGCCGAGACCGCGGATGTTCGGTTCCCGCTCCTTCAATTCCCCCTCGCTGACGCGCCGGACTTCGATCGTGTTCTGCTTCGAGCGTTCGTGGAGCGCCTCCATGCGCTGCACTTCGAGTGCGGAGGTGGCGACGAGCAGTTTGCCGCAGACATCAAAGCGGATGCCGTTCTCCTGGCAGAAGGCCTTGGTGGCATCCGCGCCCTTGCGGCAGAGCTCGGCCTTCAGGCTGCCTGGCGGATAGTAGATGCCGGCATGGATGACACCACTGTTGTGGCCGGTCTGGTGCTTGCCGAGAGCCTCCTCTTTCTCCAACAGGATCAGGCTGCAGCCGGGATATGTTTCCAGCAGCCGCATGGCCGTCGCCAGGCCGACGATGCCGCCGCCGATGACGCAGTAGTCGAAAATCATTGTTGTAGTCCTTGCCTGCCCGATTATGCGTGCGCCGTCTGACGATCGCCATAGCCGAAATAGGCCTTTTCCAGCGCATGCCCGTCGGCAAGCTCGCTTGCCGAACCCTCCAGCGCGTTATGGCCGTTGCGCGGCACGTAGACGCGGGAAGCGAGGTCGAGAATGCGAGCGGTGGACCGTTCGACGACGAGCAGGGTCAGCCCGCTGGCGTTAAGCTGGCGGAGGCTTTCGTAGACCTGGTCGATCACCAGCGGCGCAAGGCCAAGCGACGGTTCATCGATCATCATCAGCGACGGGCGCTGCAGGATGGCGCGGGCGATGGCAAGCTGCTGCTGCTCGCCGCCGGAAAGGTGGCCGGCAACGCCGCGGTAGCGGGTCCTGAGGATCGGAAGATTCCCAGAACCCGTTCCCAGATCGGCGGCCGCTTCGGCCTTGTCCTTGCGGATCATGCCGCCGAGCAGCAGGTTTTCCCGCACCGTCAGTGTCCGGAAGATACTGCGGCCTTCCGGCACCGGTGCCAGGCCCTTCCGGCATAGCTTTTCCGGCGCCTGGCCGGCGATCGACTCGCTGTTGAAGGCAAGCGTGCCCCCGGTCGGCGCCATGGCCCGGAAATTGATTTCAGAAGCGTGGATTTGCCGGCGCCGCGATCTGGCCTCGTCGTTCCCGGCAAGCAGCAGCTGACGATCAATCTCCTCGCGTGGTATCGACATCTCACGGCGGCCAGATATCGCTGCCCTGATATCAAGTGCGTAGACCGGACGCCGCTGCGGAATGCCAAAGGATAGTGCTCTTTGACAATCTTCCCCTTCACTGAAGCCACCCCGATCCAGTTCCAGCAGCCCCTGCCGAGGACCTCGGACGTCGTGATCATCGGCGGCGGGGTCATTGGCGTGACCACGGCACTGTTCCTGGCGCGGCGGAACGTCTCGGTGACGCTGCTGGAAAAGGGACGCATCGCCGCCGAGCAATCCTCGCGCAACTGGGGCTGGATCCGGCAGCAGGGCCGCGATGCCGACGAACTGCCGATCGTCATCGAAGCGCAGCGCCTCTGGCGGCAACTGGCACAGGAATGTGGCGAGGACATAGGACTGAAGCAGACGGGCGTTACCTATCTTGCGCGAACAGACAAGGAGATGGCCGGTTTCGCGAAATTCCTGAAGATCGCCCAGGCTCATGGCGTCGACACGCGTCTCCTCGACCAGGGTGAGCTGGCAAGCCTGATCCCGGCCATGTCGCGACTGTTCAAAGGCGCAATGATCACTCCATCGGACATGCGGGCAGAACCTTGGGTCGCCGTGCCCGCGCTTGCTCGCCTGGCGGCCCGCGAAGGCGCGACGATCATCGAGAATTGCGCGGCACGTATGCTCGACATCTCCGCGGGACGCATCAGTGGCGTCTGGACCGAGAAAGGGCTCATCGCGGCCTCGAGCGTCCTCGTCGCCAGCGGCGCGTGGACGTCGCTGTTCCTGCGCGCCCACGGCATCTCGATTCCGCAGCTCAGCGTCAGGGCGACCGTCGCTGCGACAGCGCCGATGGCGGAAATCCACGCCGGTGCCGCCGCGGACGAACGCATCGCTTTCCGGCGCAGGCAGGATGGCGGGTACACGCTCGCATCGGGAGGCAGCAGCCAACTCTACATAGGGCCGGACGCATTTCGCCATGCAGGCAAATATGTCAGCGCCCTGATGGCCAATCCGTTCGGCACACGCTACCTGCCGGCCGCGCCGCGAGGCTACCCGGACGGCTGGTCGACCCCGCGCAGATGGAACGCGGATGAAGAAAGCCCTTTCGAACGGATGCGCGTCCTCAATCCAGCTCCCGAGACGTCGGCGCTCCGCGCCATCGACGGCGGGTTCAGGGAGCTTTTCCCTCAGTTCACGACCGTACCGCTCAAGGCGAGCTGGGCGGGCATGATCGATGCGATGCCTGATGTCGTGCCCATCGTCGATCGCGCCGCTGCGTTCCCAGGCCTCGTTGTCGCGACCGGGATGAGCGGCCACGGCTTCGGCATAGGACCCGGAATGGGCCGCATCCTGTCCGATTTGATCCACGGCAACGAGACCGGGCACAATCTCCACAGGTTCCGTCAATCCCGTTTCAGCGACGGCAGCCCGATCCGATTGGGACCATCGCTGTAAGTATTTCTGCCGCCCGCCAGCCCATCCGCTCTGGCCTTGAAGAACCGGACGAGGGCTCAGGTGCCGCATGCCCGGGCGTAGATCTCGATGCTTCGCTGGACGTGATCGATCGCGATCTCCTCGACGTCGCAGCCGCGGGCGGCCCAAGCGAGCGCCGAAGGCAGGTGCTGGAGAAACAGCGTCACCGGCACCTTGCGGCCCTTCAACGCGTCGAAGAGCCGGTCGCAGGCGGCACGGGCTTGCGGGGTCGCCCAATAATATCGGATGCGATCGGAATAGGAGTAGTGGCGCAGCGTCCGCTTGTCGGCATCGCTGCCATGATAGTGGCTTGCCCAGTTCTTGGGCGCGGCTTGCATCAGCTCTTCCATGGCCTGATAAAGCGGCCGCTGGCCATAGAAAGGCACCAGATCGGAAGCGATCAGGTCGAGCGCGTACAGCGCCTCGCGCAGTTTGAAGGTCAGCTCGGGGCCGACCTTGAGGATGGCGAAGCCATCTTCGACGAGTTCACGCAGCGGCCTCTCGCCCTGATAGTCCGTCGAATGCGCTTCGAAAATGAGCGACGGCAATGTGTTCAGAGTTGCCGCCAGATCGCTGGCCTTGGTCCGATCGTAAAAAATCACATTCTGGTTGCCGAACTCCACGCCCGGCTGCACGACAAGCCCGATGACGCGGGAAAACGCGCTTTCAAGCCCGGCGGCCTGGAATGCTTTGGCGTGAATGGCATGTGTCTGGCGAGCCGCCTCCGGACTGGTCGGGGTGATCGCATCCAAAGCGTGATCGGCGCCACCGGGAGGCGGCACCTCCGTCCCGATGATGTAGACCGGGCTTGCCCCGCCGCTCTGCGCGGCCGCCTGTTCCGCGACGCCCGCCATTCTGGCTGCGCGCTCGGCCACCGTATGGTCGTCTAGCGTCGCCGGTTCACCCGCGCAGCCCATCGATGCATCGAGATGGATCTTGCGGAAGCCGGCGCGGACATAAGCATCGACCATTGTCCCGGCCTGCGCCATCGCCTCCTCGGCGGGCCGGTCTTTCCAGGGATTGGGACCGAGATGATCCCCGCCAAGCACGATCAGCTCTGTCGGGCACTGCTCGACTGCCGCTAGCGCTTTCACCATCGCCGCGAAATCGGACGGCGTCATGCCCGTATAGCCGCCCAGATGATTGACCTGGTTGCACGTCGCTTCGATCAGGACGGTGGTGCCCGTGTCCCGGCCGTGCCGCAGTGCGGCTTTCAGCACCAGGGGGTGTGCCGAACACACCGAGGTCACCCCGATTTTCTTGCCTTCCCTGTGCAGGGCCGGCACATCTTCGATCGCCACACGCATCAGCTTCTTCTCGCCGTTCTTGCCATGAAATCTTTCAGTTCGGCCCGCGTGCCGGCTCCCTCCATGGGACCGAGGCGTGTGACGTTGCGCGCCCCTGCCGCATTGGCGAATTCGAGCGAAGTCCGCAGCGGCATCCCCAACCGCCGGCATGCGACATAGGCTCCGCCGAAACAGTCGCCGGCGCCGGTGGGGTCCGTTTCCTCGACGATGAGGCCGGGACAATCGGCACTGGCGCCCGTGCTTTGACGGGCTGACGCGCCATGTTCGCCACGCTTCACGGCGATCTCCTTGACCCCTCGTTTGAACAGCGCCTCGATTGCGCGTTCCTCGCCATCCATGCCGGCGGCCAGGAACAATTCGTTGCCCGACGGCAGCAGCAGGTCCGCTTTGTCCACCAGGCTCGCGAATTTCTCCTCGGTCTGGCCGTGCGCCAGCAATTCCTTGCGCAGGTTCGGATCGAGCGACATGGTGCCGCCGCGTGCCTTGATCAGCGGGATCGCGCGTTCGGTGATCGCCCAGGCTGCGGGGCTTGCGAACACCGTTCCCATGACGTGGATATGCCCGCAACGTGCGATCAGCGCCTCGACCTGCGGGGTCCATTCCAGTCGAGCGGCGGCGGATTTGGCGATGTTGTAGACGAAATCGCGGCTTCCGTCCGTGCGGTAGCGGACAAAGGCGCTGCCCGTCGGATAATCCGCGGAAACAGCGATGGCGGAAGTGTCTACGCCGTCTCGCTTCAGGCGCTCCATGTTGACCGCGCCGAAATCGTCGTCGCCCACCACGCCCACCATTGCCGCCGCTCCGCCCATACGCGCGCATTGATCGATGAAGATGGCGGGCGCGCCGCTCGGAAAGGGGCCAATGAGGTCGATCGGTTCCCGGAAACCGGTGCCTGTCTGCCTCGCGACGATCTCTACCAGGATTTCTCCAATCGTCACGGTTGGCCCGAGCGAGTCCGGTGCAAGCGTTTGGGGGAGGTCGTTCATCAAGCGTCCGATCCTGGGTGTGGTGTCGTTTGCGGTTTCACGACGCCGAGGCGTCTGGACCGGAAACCGCGTCCTTGTTGAGCATCTGGTTGTCGAGCGACATGAAGCGCTGATGCATCATGCAAGCGGCTCCGAAGGCAGCTCCATAGATGGCGCTCTCGTTGAAAACGATCTCGGGGATAGGAAAGGTCGCGGCCTGGAGCTCGCGGATATGCGCGTCGACCCGTGCGGCGACCAATGGATACAATTCCGCGACGGACCCGCCCAGCACGATGCGGTTCGGGTCGATCAGCCGCGAGATCTGCACGACTGCAAATGCGAACAAGACAGCCCATTCTTCGGCGAGCTGCACCGCTTGAGGAACACGATCGCGGACGTCACGCAGGAACAAGTCCAAGTCGGCGTCCGGCCTGTACTGGCGATAGGATGACAGGATGCGGTCGCGCCCGAAGGCCTGCTCCAGATTCCGGTATGTCGGGTTCCGTGTCTTGAGGTGGCCGACTTCTCCGGCCAGGCCATTGCCGCCGCGGAACAACTTGCCATCGATCACAATTCCGCCACCGACGCCGTTCTCGATGACCATGAAGAAGGTGACGCCGCTCGCCGCTTCCGGCTGGCTGTATGTGATGCCGATGCCGAATGCGTTGCCGTCATTTTCCGCGGATACCGGAATCTCGGCCGGAAGAAGGCTGCGGGCAAGGCCTGTGAGATCGACATTGCGCCACCCCAGGATCGGTGCGACGTGGATGAAACCGTCCTGGTTCATTTGTCCGGGCACCGCGATGCCGATGCCCTGACATCGCGCCAGGCTATCCTTCCGCATCTCGAGAAACACCTGTTCGATCGCCATGTGGACCGCGGCCTCCGGATCGCTGTCATGTCCTTCGAAGCGCGTCATGGCGCTGCGAACGATCTTGCCCGCGAGATCGATCTCGACGCATGTCATATGTTCGACACCGATCTCTATGCCGGCGAAGAAAACGGCTTCAGGCACGATTTCCACGAGGATACCCGGTCTTCCGGCCCTGGGCTGGCCCGCCGGATTCGCGATATCGTTCTCCGCCACTTCGCGAACGAGTCCGGCCTCGACCAACTCCAGGACGATATTGCCGGCGGACGAGCGGTTGACCCCCATATGCCTGGCGAGATCGGCCCGGCTCAAAGGGCCGAAGCGGTGGAGCGCGTTCAGCGTCGCTACCGAATTGCTCTGGCGGATCCTGCGAGGCGAGCTGCTGGCGAAGGTTACATGGTTCATGGCGGACTCCGCATGTTCGTTCCCAGCCTATACTTCACCCGAGCTTGTTTTTCCTCCGGCAACGCAAAGTCCTCAAAAGAATGAACCGCCTGATGTCGGAAGCAAGCAATTCCCGTTGCGCCGGACGCGAAGGAGAATGCCGCGAGCGAGCGGCATCCTCCTGTTGGAGCGTCAATTGCCGACAAGCACCTTGTCGACATTCTCGGAGGTCACCGCCAGCCACGGCACGGAGTAATGCTGGTCCTTGCCGTCGTTCCAGGCGAGCTTGCCGCCGTTTACGTCCCAGACAGCCGCGCGCGGCTTGTAGCTGTCGCCGACGATCTTGTGCAGCGCGAGGTCGATCGCCCCTTGCGCCTGTCCGTTGGCATCCTGGAGGATGGACATCGACTGTTCGCCACGCTTGACGGCTTCAAGCGCGTCCTTGATGCCGTCCACGCCGGCGACCGGAACCGTCTTGGGATCCAGGCCGTGGTTGCGGATGCCCTCGATGGCGCCGACGGCCATCTCGTCGTTTTCGGCCAGGACGCCCTGGATCGCATCGCCATGCGAGGTCAGGAAATTCTCCATCAGCGTGATGGCCTCGGCGCGTGACCAGTTGGCGGTGTTCTGCTCCAGGATGGTCACTCCGGGATTTTCCTTCAGCACCTTCTGGATCCCTTCAAGCCGCTGTACCTGGGCCGACTGGCCCAGCATCCCTTCCAGGATCACGACCTTGGCCTGTGGGCCGGCCTTGTCGATCACCGCCTTGGCCAGCATTTCGCCGGCCTCGACATCGTTGGAATTGATGTAGGCGTCGTAGAGTGCGGTGTTGGAAACCATCGTGTTGGAGCCGAACACCGGGATGCCGGCTGCCTTCGCGCGCTCGATCGGTTCATTGCCGGCGTCGATGTCGACCGGGATGAAGATGATCGCGTCATATTTTTCGGTGATGGCTGTGTCGAACAAGTTCGACTGCGTCAGCACGTCCTGGCGACCGTCGAGAACTGTCAGCGTGGCGGTACCGTCCGCAAGCGCGGGGTGCGCCTTGGCGGCATCGGCCCACAGAACATTGTACTCGGTGTTGAGGCTCTGGACGATCGCCGCGATCTTCAACGTCTTGGCGTCGGCCGAACTCCCCCCGAACACCATGCCTGCAAGGGCAAGGCCGGCCGCTGCTCCCATCAGGAAGCGTCTTGTCGTTTTCATGTGCATTTCCTCCATGTTGCGTGCGGCCGCGCCGCTTGCGCCTGTTACTCTCTCCCGGCTCGGGAGCGGTCGATCAGCACCGCGAGGACGATGATCGAACCCTTGATGATCTGCTGGTAGTATGAGGACACCCCCATCAGATCGAGACCGTTGCTGATCATGCCGATGATCAGCACGCCCACCAGCGTATAGCCGATGCGGCCGATACCTCCGGTGAGGCTTGTTCCGCCGATGACCACCGCCGCGATGGCATCGAGTTCGTAGCCGATGCCCGCCTGTGGCAGGGCGGACGTGGTGCGGGCCGTCAGCATGACACCCGCGAGACCGGCCAGCGCGCCCATGATGACGTAAACCGAAAAGATGATGCCGGTGGTGTTGATGCCGCTCGTCTTTGCACTGCGCGGGTTTCCGCCCACCGCATAGACCCGTCTTCCGTAAATGGAGTAGCGCAGGACGATCGCCGCGACAGCGAAGACGACGGCGAAAATGATCACCGGTACCGGTATGCCGAGCACGAGACCCTGGCCGAGCCAGCGGAATTCGAGGCTGAGATTGGGAATCGGGCGGCCGCCGCTGTAAAGCAGCGTCGCGCCGCGCGCCACGCTCAGCATTCCGAGCGTGGCGACGAAGGCCGGCACCTTGAAGTAGGCGATCAGCCCGCCATTGACGGCGCCGCAAAGCGCGCCCACGGCGACGCCGGCCGCGACTGCTAGGAGCGGATTGAACGCATCCGCGCCGGTGACCAGGCTGGCCGCCACGGCGCCGGCCAGCGCCAGGAGCGAACCGATGGAGAGATCGATGCCGGCCGTCAGGATCACGAAGGTCATGCCGACAGCCAGCACACCGTTCATGGAGACCTGCCGCAGAACGTTCAGCAGATTGTTGGTGGACAGGAAGTTCGGCGACGCCAGCGACAACATGACGAACAGCAGGATAAACGAGATGACGATGCCATAACGGGCGATGAACTTTCCCAGGCTCATGCCGCTCATGCTTTGACTGGCGGATACCATTGGATTCTTCTCCACGAAATGGATCGTCTGGCTAGGAAGCCAGATGAACGAGGGTTTCCTGGGTGGCCTCGGGTCCGGCGACCTCGCCTGCGATGCGGCCCCGGCGAAAAACAACGATGCGATCCGCATTGGCGAGGATTTCGGGCACCTCGGACGAGATCATCAGCACGGCGTTTCCCGCCTTCACGAAATTGCCGAGGAAGGCGTAGATCTCGCGCTTGGCGCCTTCGTCGACGCCGCGTGTCGGCTCGTCGCAGATCAGGATCCTGGGGTTGGTATCGACACAGCGCGCAAGGACAACCTTCTGCTGGTTGCCGCCGCTCAGGGATTGGACGGGCAGGTCCGGCGACGCCGTCTTGATGGAGAAGCGCTTGATGTGCTCGACCACGCTCCTGGCTTCCGCCGATCCGTTCATGAAGCCCTTGCGCGCATAATGCGGCAGGTTGGCCACGGTGATGTTGTGGGCGACCGACGCGGTCAGTGACAGGCCCGTCTGCTTGCGGTCCTCCGTGACCAGCGAAATGCCGGCGCCGATGGAATCGGCGGGCGTCTTGAGATCGATGGGCTTGCCCTCGATCAGCACCTGGCCGGAATCCCGCGGCTCGTTTCCGTAGAGCGCATTCACGAACTCGCTGCGACCGGAGCCGAGAAGCCCGTATATGCCGACGATCTCTCCCGCATGAACGGTCATGTCGATGTCGGCGAACTTTCCCTTCGATGCAAAGCCGCGGGCTTCGAGCAGGGGTTTCTGCGGGCCGGTATCCTTCGGTTCGCGATGATGGTCCAACAGGTCGCGGCCGACGATCGACCGGATCAGGCCCTTGCGGTCGATTTCGGAAATCGATCCGCCGCCTACGAAACGGCCGTCGCGGAAGACCGTATAATCGTCGGCGATCTCGAAGATCTCGGTCAGGCGGTGCGAGACATAAATGATGCCTACGCCCTCCGCGGTCAGAGTGCGGATCGCGTCGAACAGCATCTGCGCCTCGCGCTCGCCAATGGCCGAGGTGGGTTCGTCCATGATCAGGATGTCGCTGCGGCGGCTGATTGCCTTGGTGATCTCGACGAGTTGGGCCTGCGCGATCGAAAGATCGCGCAACCGCGCACCAGCGGGGATGTTGAATTTCAACCGCGCCAGGATCGCCTCCGCGTCGCTTAGCATGCACTTGTCGTCGACGAAGAAGCGGCCGCGCCGCTGTTCGCGGCCGAGATAGAGGTTCTCGGCGACGGTCATGTCCAGGAAGGGGCTAAGCTCCTGGGTGATGATGGCGATACCGGCATCGAGCGCCTCGGCGGGGGAGGAGAAATTCACCTCCCGGCCTTTCACCGTGACGGATCCGGCGTCGCGCCGCAGCATCCCCATCAACACGCCGAGGAAGGTCGACTTGCCGGCACCGTTGCCACCGCACAAGGCATTGACCGTCCCGGCGCGCAACCGAATCCGCCCGTCGACCAGGGCGGGAACGCCTGCAAAGCTCTTCGCGACATTTTCGGCGCCGAGGAGAAGCGGCGCGGTGGCGCCGTTCTCGTTGGTGATAGCTTCGTTCTGCGTCATCTTCCCGTCCTCCTCGGGATGAGATGGCGCGGGCGCTTGTCGGCCCGCAGCCCTTTCGTCTTCAGGCAGCCTTGTTGATCTCGGCCCGGCGCACGGCTTCTTCCCAACGGCTTTCGATGAAAGCCTTGGCATGCGCGGCGAGCGGATTGTTGTCGGTCCAGGTGTCGCGCCAGATGCCGCACACACGCGACAGGGCTTCATCGACGATGGCGCTGGAGAAGCTCTCGAAGGTGACGTCGCGATTGTGGAAGCCAATGTCCACCAGCGCGGAAAAGATGCTCGCGAAATCGATCGTACCGGTGCCGAGATAGCCGCGGTAGTTCTCGTTGAAGTGGAAATAACCGAGCTTGTCCCCAGCCAGACGGATCGCTTCGGCCTGGCTCGCCTCTTCTATGTTCATGTGGAACGTGTCGAGATGCAGGAAGACGTCGTCGCGGCCGGTGTCCTTGATGAACTTCAGGCCTTGCGCGGTCGTGTTCAAGAGGTTGGACTCGAAGCGGTTCACCACTTCCAGAACGATCTGCACGCCGCTATCCCTGGCCACCTCGGCGGTCGCGGCGATAGCGTCGGCGCTGTTCATCCAGCCGGTTCGCGTGGGCAGCCCGTCATACTTGCCGTGCATCGAATAGAGAATGCCGCCCAATCGGATGCCGCCGATGTCGCGGACCGCCTTGACCGCGTCGGACAAGAGCGCCTTTCCCTTGGTGACCACGGCCTTGTCCTCGCTCGAGACGTCCGCATCCGCCGACAGGCCCATCGTGACCACGATCTCGATGTCCAGTTCCTTGGCTTGCTTCGCCAGGCGGTCGAGGTCGAATTTCTCGGGCCGCAGATAAGCGAACTCGATCAGCCGGTAACCATGCTCCGCCGACTTGGCGAGCGCCGTTTCCAGGCCCTCCTGGGTCAGGCCGTTTGTCCAGACAAATGAATGGATACCAAGACGCCGCATTCAGATCCTCCGATAATTAGGTTTGCATGCTAAAGATACAAACTTGATCCTGAATGCCTAAAATTCAGCTTCGGCGCAAGAGGAATTCTGGCATTGGTCGCGAGCCAATCATGCCGGATTGAAAAAATGCTGGAAAACAAATAGTTGAGAGGCATCATGGAGATGCGAGAAAATTTTCTCTGGACCCACGCGAGAAACGGGATATGCAGCTTTTAACAACAAATATCCCGTCACTTGCGCAGACCGAGCGGCATGGACCGCTCGGTCTGCGAGACGCAAGGCGAATGCGGAACGAGCGGAACCCGGTCCAACGTTCGTCAGTTCCTGCCAAGGCATTCGCTTGGGACCAGCCGGCGGACGCCCGATCCTCCGGCTTGCCCAAGCGCGCACCCGGACGCGGCGACGCGAAAACCCTCAGCCGGGAAACAGGTCCAGGATCGACGACAGACGGTTGGCACTGAGATCGATGTCGCTGAGCGGGCCGCCGCTGGGGAGATAGCCAACCACGAACAGACCGGCGGCCCGTGCGGCCTTGGTGCCGGTGCGGCTGTCTTCCACAGCGACGACGGATCCCGGAGCTATGGCGAGCTGCCGGCAGGCCTCGCGATAGGGCGTTGGGTCGGGTTTGCCGACCGAAACGTCGTCGAGGCTGATTGTGAGCCTCATATGGTCGAGCACGCCGAGCGCATCGAGATTGGCATTGACGACTTGCCGGCCGGAATTTGACACGCAGACCTGCGGGACGCCGCGGTCAGCCAGGGTCCGGATCGTCTCGACCGCCTCGGGGATCGGGATGGCGTCCGCCCGGTTGGCGACGTAGTGGGCATTGATGGCGGCGAGCCACTCCGCCTGGTCAAGCCCGACTGGGAGGCGCGGACGCAGCATTGTCCAGACGTCGCCCATATGGATGCCGCGAAAGGCTTGGTCGGGCAGGTCGTCAAGATCGACGTTCCAGTTGCGGCAGCCGGCGAGGAGAGATTGATGATGCAACGGCTCGCTGTCGATCAGCGTTCCGTCGATGTCCCAGGCGACGGCGCGATACATCACGATGGCGATCCCGCTTTGGTCGCGCCAGGAGCCGATAGGCGTGTATAGAGATCGCGATAGCGGCGATAACCGTCGCGGTAGATGTCGGCCTTGCGCGGGTCGGGATCGAGCCGGTCGGCGAAGCTGACGAAACCGGAAACGCCCGACCAGTCGTCGGTCAGGCCGGTGCCGATCGCCGCCGTCCAGGCAGCGCCGATGCAAGAGCCGGGGTGCCCGGTCAGGCGTTGGACCGGCTTTTGCAAGACATCCGCGACAATCTGCATCCAGACCTTGCTGCTTGAGCCGCCGTCGGAGGCGAGATAGCGCTCGGTCCGATGGCCCATGTCGTTGAGCACCTCGACATGATGCGCGATGGCAAAGGCATAGGCCTCGAGCAAAGCGCGCCAGACATGGCCGGTATCGTGCGAAAGCGTCAGGCCGTCGATCACGCCGCGGGCCGCTGGATCATGGATCGGCGTCTTCTCGCCAAGGAAATAGGGCAGGATGATGAGGCCCTCGGCACCGGCGGGACGCTCTGCCGCCAGTGCATCGAGCCGCTGGTGTACGGAAATACCCTCGGCCTGTGCCGCGGCCATCTCGCCGCCGGCGAAATTGCGTACGAACCAGTTGAGGGCGGAGCCGCCTGTCGACATGCAGCCATTGGGCATGAACAGGCCCGGCACCAGATGATAATCGAGATACATGCGCGGATCGGGCTTGATCTGATCGGTAGCGATCAGGATATCGACCGAGCCGCCGAATTTCAGGAGGACATCGCCCGGCTTGGCGACGCCGGCGCCAAGCGCGGAGGCGATCATGTCGGCTGCACCGCCGACGACCGGTGTCCCCGCCATCAGGCCGGTCTCATCGGCGGCCTTCGCCGAGACGGAACCGAGGATCTCATGCGAGGCGATCTTTCGTGGCACGGCCGAGCGCGGTATGTGCGCGAGCGCCACCAGATCGTCGTCGATCCGGTGCGTCGAAACGTCGACGAAGCCGGCCTCCAGCGCCCAGTTCTGCTCGACCGCACGTTCGCCGGTGAGGCGCCAGTTGATATAATCGTAGGAGCCGAAAACGGTGGCGATGCGGCTGAACACCTCCGGCTCGTGACGCTCAATCCAGCGCAGCTTTGCGGTGACGAGCTGTTGGTTGATGCCGTTGCCGGCCTTGGCGATGAAAGCCGTCTCATCGCATTCGGTCCGCAGTTCGGCCACTTCGGCGCCACAGCGGCCGTCGCTCTGCTGGATGCTCGGCCGCAGCACTTCGCCCTTCTCGTTCAGAAGAACGACCGCCGGCAGCATGCCGGTGGTGCCGACCGCCACGATTTCCTCGGCCTTGATGCCGCTGGTCCTGAGCAACTCCTGCACGATGCCGCGGACATTGGTCCACCATTGCGCGGGATCTTCCTCGGCCCAGCCCGCATGCTCGGAATGCAGCGTGACGGGGCGCGAGGCGAGGCCCAGCACCTGATCGGGAAGCCGGATCAGGATGCCGATCGTCGAGGTGGTGCCGATATCGAGACCGAGAACGAACGCCATGTCGAATCCATTGAAATGCTGGGAAGGGCAGGCGGGCGAAACCTGTCTGCCTCGTTGTGTCGCACTGCTCGATACCAGTCGATCATTCCGGACGCCGGCCTGCAACGATCGATATGATCACCGCGAGCCGGCGCGATGGCCGGCATCGCCGTGGAAGCCGTCCTCAGCGCAAAGTGGCGACAACATCCATGAAGCGCTTGACCCGATCGCCGTCGACGGCGTTCCAGGTATTGCCATCGATCTTGAAATGGGTCCCGATCACGACGCCGCTCGCCAGCGAAAGGACGTCGCGGACATTGTCGATGTTCACGCCGGTGTTGGCGAAGACCGGCACGTCCTTGATCGTCTCGCAGACGCTGCGCAGGTGGGACTGGTCGGCCGGCTGGCCGGTGATCGGACCGGAGACGAGGATCGCGTCTGCCATCGACGAGAACACCGCGCTCTTGGCACGCAATTCAATCGGGCGCTGGTCGAGCGAGTGTGCGAACTCGGCATTGATGTTGAAGAGAAGCTTCATGTCGTCGCGACCAAGGTTGTGCCGCAGGCGCGAGGCGGCGGCGCAATCGGGCTCCCACAAGCCCATATCGGAAGCGAACAGGCCGGTGAAGATCTCGCGCACGAAACGGGCTCCGGTGGCGGCTCCGATCGCGACGCTGGCAGTCGGATCCCAGAGATAGTTGACGCCAAACGGCACTTTCAGCTCGGGCTTCACCGCCTGGACGATGGCAGTCATGGCGGCAATGCCCTCGGGCGGCGCCTTGAAGACATAGGGGCGGTCGTTCTCGTTGCCGAACATGATGGCATCGACGCCGCCGTTCTGCAGCTTGCGGATGTCGGAGAGTACGCCATCGATCAGCTTGTCGAGGCCGCCATCGGCATCATAGAGGGGCGTTCCCGGCAGGGCACCGATATGTGCCATCGAGATGACAGCCTTCTTCTTGTCGCCGAAAAATTCAAATACCATCGAGTCTTCTCCTTGGGGATAAAGTGAAAATGGCGCGCCTCAGTCGCGCGTCAGTGGCGGCGCGATGCGCAGGTCGACCTTGGCCGCGGCGAGCGCCGCGGCGATCTTGGCCGGCGGCTCGGCATCGGTGATGAGGATGTCGATGTCCGACAGTGGCGCTATCCGCACCAGCGACATGCGCAGGAATTTGGCGGAATCGCACAACACGATCTTGGTGCCTGACCGCCTCAGATAGGCGCGCTTCATATCGGTATCATCGAAGGAATAATCGAAGAGGCCGTCCGCTGTGATACCGGAGACGCCGATCACGGCGACATCGAACCACAGCGCCTCGAACTGGGCGATGGCCGCAGGCCCGCCGGTCGACATCTCGTCGGCCCGTACGCGGCCGCCGGCAACATAGACTTCGGGCACACCGCCATTCAGCGCCGCCGCGATCCTGAGGCTGTTGGTGAACACCTTGGCGTGCGGAAGGTCCCTGAGGTGCTCGGCCATCAGATAGGTGGTGGTGCCGACATCCAATGCGATCGTGCGGTATCCCGAAACCAGCGCGGCCGCGGCCGCGGCAATCGCGGCCTTCGGGTCGCGGCGCTGGCGCAAGCGCGAATCGAAACTCGGCTCTTCGCTGTCCATGGCGACCAGCGGCGGGTTGTCGGCCTCGATCGCGCCGCCATGGATTCGGACCAGCCTACCCTCGCGTTCCAGTTCGACGAGATCGCGGCGGATCGTCATGTCGGAAACGGCAAGTTCGGCCGCTGCCGCGGCGACGGTGAGCGACCCCGTCCGGCGCAGCAAAGCCAGGATGCGTGCCTGCCGGTCGTGCGCGAGAAGGCGCTGACGATCGGCGTCGCGCGGTGCGCCATGCGGCGATGTCTCAGGAAGGGTGGTGTCGTCTGCCATCGATGTATCCGGTGGGTAAGCCGCCGACGAAGCGGTCTGCTGATCTTCACACTACCGCATGATCAAACATTTTCAAACAAAAATATGTTTGCAGTGTTCGATTTTATTGGTATGCATCTCGATATCAACAAAATGCGTTCCGCCATCAAGCAGAGAGAATACGACCATGCCGGCTGTCTCCGTCACGCCTCCCGTGCTTGCCGAACTCGCGGGCAAGCGAGCCTTCGTGACGGGCGGTGGCGCGGGGATCGGCCGGGCGATCGCGACCGCCCTGACGCGGCAGGGCGTCGCCGTGGCGATCGGCGATCTGGATCCCAAGGCGGCACGTCAGGCGGCTGAGGAAATTGGTGGCGGTGCCGCCGCCGTCACGGTCGATGTCCGCCGCCGCGATTCCGTCGAGGCGGCCTTCTCCACCGTACTGGAAGCGCTTGGCGGCTGCGACATCCTGATCGCCAATGCCGGCGTGTCCACCATGCAGCACGCGCTCGATCTGACCGATGAGGAGTGGGACTTCAACTTTTCGGTCAATGCCCGCGGTGTATTCCTGGCAAATCAGATCGCTGGACGGCATTTTGTCAAGCAAGGCACGGGTTGCATTGTCAACACCGCCTCGCTTGCCGCGAAGGTCGGTGCGCCGCTCCTGGCGCATTATTCGGCATCCAAGTTCGCCGTGCTCGGCTGGACGCAGGCCTTTGCCCGCGAGCTCGCGCCCAAGGGGATACGCGTCAATGCCGTCTGTCCCGGGTTCGTCAAGACCGGCATGCAGTCGCGCGAAGTCGAATGGGAGGCGCATCTGCGGCAAGTCACGCCCGAACGGGTGGTCGCCGACTATATCGCGCAGACGCCGCTCGGCCGGCTCGAGCTGCCGGAGGATGTCGCCGACGTCGTCGTGTTCCTCTGCTCGGATCAAGCCCGCTTCATGACCGGCCAGGGCGTCAACGTGACCGGCGGCGTCTACATGACCTGACGGCTTTCGGCGGCTGTAGCCGGATGCTGATGCGGGCACGCGCCTATCCAAAAAAGTGAACACATATGATCAGAAGTTAGGCTTTTAATGTTATATTTTGTTCTCTAAGATGACCGTTCGCTCGACTTCGGCCTTCGGCGTCAGCCGGGTCAGACGGGTTCATGAGGAAAGTCTATGGCGTCTATCGAGCTCGATCGCGTTTCCAAGCTCTACGGCAATGGCAATTACGGGGTGCATGAGGTCGATCTCACCATTCCCGATGGTGAATTCGTGATCTTTCTCGGTCCGTCGGGATGCGGCAAGTCGACGACGCTGCGGATGATTGCCGGCCTGGAGAGTATCTCCTCCGGCGATCTTCGCATCGGTGGCAAGAGCGTCGCCAATGTCGCGCCGCGCGACCGAAACGTCGCCGTGGTGTTCCAGAGCTACGCGCTCTATCCGCACATGTCGGTGCGGCAGAATATGGCCTTCGGGCTGAAGATGCGCGGCACCGACGCGGCGGTCATCGATGCCAAGATTGCAGACGCCGCTAACCTGCTCGGTCTGCAGAACCTTCTCGGCCGCAAGCCGGCAGCGCTTTCGGGTGGCCAGCGGCAGCGTGTCGCGCTCGGCCGGGCGATCGTTCGCGAACCGGCGGCCTTCCTGCTTGACGAACCGCTGTCCAATCTCGATGCGCAACTGCGTGCCGAGATGCGGCTCGAACTCGTGAAGCTGCACCGGCGCCTCGGCCGCACCATCGTCCATGTCACCCACGACCAGGTCGAGGCGATGACCATGGGCGATCGCATATGCATCATGCGCGATGGTCGCCTGATTCAGGCCGGCCGGCCGCTTGAAGTCTATGCCGACCCGGTCAACACCTTCGTCGCACGCTTCCTGGCGACGCCGCCGATGAACCTCATTCCGGCCACGCTTCAGGCCGCACCTGGCGAAGGGCTCTCCGTCCTGACCGACAGCGGTGCCGTGCTTGCCGTCCCCGCCCGCCACCGCAACGCTTATGGCGAGCGTGCCGGGCGCCGCGTCATTCTGGGCGTGCGAGCCGAGGATTTCCACGAAAGCCCCGACAAGCCGGACTGGCAGAAGATTGCCGTACGGGTCGTGGCCGTCGAGGCTCTCGGCGCCGAGAACGTCCTGATCGGCCAGATTGCCGGTCACGCCACCGGCAGGGATGATGCTCACCCCGCGGGGGGCGACAAGCCGTTGGAGATCGCCGCCCGCCTCAGCCGTTATTTCACGGCGCCCGTCGGCTCGATGGTCGAACTCTACATCGACCCGCTGCCGATGCACCTCTTTGATCCCGAAACCGAACTGGTCATCGCGCGGCCGAGCCTCATGGGGGCCACGCGATGACCAGCATGGACAGAAACGAACGGCCGGCCTTTCGTCGCCGCTTCGGCTTGCATTTCGGGCTGATTGTCGTCTGCGCCATCGTGCTGCTGCCACCGCTCTGGGTGCTGCGGACAAGCTTCGTCCCCGAGCAGTTGTCCTACAGCAACGAGCTGATGCCGGCCTTTACGACGGACAATTATTCGGCGCTGCTGTCGAGCCGCTTCGGTCAGTCCTACCTCAACAGCCTGATCGTCGCGCTCGGCTCGGTTCTGCTCGCATTGCCTTTTGCCGCCACCACCGGCTATGCCTTCGCCCGCTTCCGCACGGGCGGTCGTTGGGCGCGTTTTGCCGTTCTGGCGACGCAGATGTTGCCGCCCGTGGCGCTGGTGCTGCCGACCTTCACGCTGTTCCGAAGCCTGGAGCTCAGCAATTCGCTGACGGGGCTGATCATCGTCTATGCCGCGCTCAACCTGCCTTTCCTGACCTGGATCCTGATGGGCTTCTTCGAGGGCATTCCAGTCGATCTGGAATGGGCGGCGATGACCGACGGCGCGACCGCCTGGGGCGCCTTCTGGCGTATTGTCCTGCCGGTGTCGATGCCCGGTATCGCGGCCGCCGGCGTGCTCGGCTTCATCCTGGCGTGGAATGAGTTTTTGTTTGCCCTGGTTTTGAGCGGGCCGAAGACGGCAACCATACCGGTTGCGCTTGCGGCGTTGCAGACCTCGAACGGCGTCCAGATCGCCAAGGTTTCTGCCGGCGTCGTCCTTGCCATCCTGCCGCTGGTCGTGGCTTCCCGCTTCATCCAGCGTTTCATCGTCCAGGGCTTGACGTTCGGCAGCGTGAAATAGGCCGGCCGCTCCGAGAGCCGACATGGCTCGCTAGCCGGTTATGAAATCGTGGCGGGATCACCGCCGCGTCCAGAGGGAAAGAGGAGTAGAGAGTTATGACTTGGAACAAGCAGACCTTGATCAAAATGCTGATGACGGCCGTGAGCGGGGCAGCTGTTGTCGGCGCATCGCTTCCGGCCAGGGCGGCTGAGCCCATCACCTTGCACGCCTTGATGGAGGACGTGCCGGAAACCAAGATCATTGAAGCGCTGTTGCCCGAATTCGAGAAGCAGACCGGCATCAAGGTCGAGTTTGAGAAGATCGGCTATCCTGACATGCACGACAAGCTGGTGTCGCAGTTGACCGCGCCGCAGAGCTACTACAATGTGCTCGAGGTCGACTTCCTGTGGGCCGGCGAATTTCCGGCGGCCGGCTGGCTGGCCGACCTGAAACCCTTCGTCGAGAAATCCAAATACGATCTGAGCCCCTTCATTCCCTCGACGCTTGATCTGCTCGGCCGAACCGAGGACCAGCTTTTCCTGGTGCCCATGTACAACTACTCGATGGGCCTCCTCTACCGGAAGGACCTGATCGGCGATGAGAAGCTCAAGGCCGCCTACAAGACGGCAACCGGCAAGGAGCTCGCTTTGCCGACGACGCTCGAAGATTATGTGGCGATTTCCAAATTCATGAAGGCCAATGCCGGCGTCGCCGGAGCCGCGATGCAGGGCCAGCGCGGCGATCCCAACAGCATGGAATTCTCCAACTACCTGTTCTCCGCCGGCGGCAGCTATCTCAATGCCGACGGCAAGGCGAGCCTCGACACGGCAGAGGCCAAGAAGGCGCTCGATCTCTATGTCGACAATATCCAGCACGGCGCCCAGCAAGGTGCCGTGTCGGCGACGCTCGACGACACCATGCGCCTGATGTGCAGCGGTTCCGCCTTCAGCATGGTCACCTATTGGTGGATGCTGCCGCAGATGGACGATGCCGTGAAGTGTCCGACGGTCGCCGGCAAGGTCGGCCTGTCGGTGATGCCGGGCGGCCATGGCGAGAGCGGCGGTTGGGGCTGGGGCATTCCCAAGAACACGTCGCCGGAAGAGCAGGAAGCCGCCTGGACCTTCATCCAGTGGGTGCAGAGCAAGGATGTTTCGGTGAAGCGCGCGCTCGAGGGCCACGCGCCCGTGCGCAGCGATGTCTATGCCGATGCGGCGGTGCTGGCGAAATATCCCTTCTACAAGACCGCCCAGGATGTGGTGGCGACCGGCAAGTCGTTCCCGATCTTCACCTATTCGGCGCAATACGAGGATCTGCTCGGTACCCAGCTTTCGCTGGCGGCTGGTGGCCAGGCGACATCGGACGCGGCGCTGAAGGCAGCTTCCGACGGCCTGCAGGGGCTCCTCGACAAATAGCGGTCCGGCTCGGCAAGGAGACCCGGCGCGGCGGTGTCAGCCGCGCCGGATCTTCCAGACCCCGGATCTTGACGAGATCAGCAACGCCACCCCGACCAAGGCTCGGCCACGATGCACAATGCGATCAAAAAAGGATGGGCTGCCCGTGGCCGCGAGTGGCGGACCGGCTGGGCCTTCGCCTTGCCCGGCCTGCTGCTGCTGGCGATCGTGATGGGCTTTCCCCTGGCCTATGCCTGCATCCTCTCGATCTCCTCGATGACCTTGATCAAGCCGCAGCTCCTGCCGCTTGTCGGGTTCAAGAATTTCGCTTCGATGATCGGCGATGAGCTGTTCTGGAACGCGCTCTGGCTCACCGTGCGCTATTCGGCGGTGACCGTGGTCGGCGAATTCGTGATCGGGCTCGGCATTGCCCTGATGCTCAACCGGACGGTCCGGATGAAGCCGGTCTATTTCGCGGTTCTGACCATTCCCATGGCGATGTCGCCGATCAGCGTCGCCCTGATCTGGCGCATGCTGCTCCAGCCCAATCTCGGCATCGCCAATCATCTCATGGAGATATCAGGCCTGCCGCGCCTCGACTGGCTAGGCACGCCAGGCATGGCACTCTGGACGATGGCGGCGATCGACATCTGGCAGCAAATGTCCTTCGTCGTGCTGATCCTCGCCGCGGGGCTCGCCGCTTTGCCGCGCGATCCCTATGAGGCTGCTGAAGTGGACGGCGCGCGCGGCTGGCAGCAATTCTTCTACATCACGCTGCCGATGCTTCGGCCGGTCGCGGCGATCACCATCATCATCCAGCTGATCAACGAATTCCGGACCTACGATCTGCCCTATGTCCTGACCAAGGGCGGGCCAGGCAACGCGACCGAAGTGCTGAGCTTCTTTGCCTATCGCCGTGCCTTTCTCGGCCTTTCGCTCAACGAAGGCGCGGCAGCCGCGTTCGTGCTGCTGCTGATCGTCCTTCTGCTCACCGTGATCTTCTTCGCCGTCCTCGAACGCTCGCAATCGGGAGAGGGCCGGAAGTAGGGCTGTTAAGCCTTGAGCAATCTATGCGGTCTATCCTGGTTTGCAGATTGTCGAGGGAACATGAAACGCCAGCCGCTTCTGCTTTTCGCCTTTCCGTTTCTCATTCTGGCGGTCCTGGCAGGGGAGCGCATGGCGACCTTGTTGCTGGGCATCTATCCAGCCAGCCCCACCGCATGGTGGCTATGGCTTGAACTGCGCCCTCTGTCGACGGTGCTTTGGCAGCAGGTGGATGTCTGGCTGGGCGGTTCCATGGCTTTCGAAGCCGCTATCCTTGCCGCCGCATCGATCGTCTGCTGGATGGCGTGCCACGCCAAGCGGTCGGCTTTCTCGTTCCTCGCCAACCATATCGCCCTGATTTTCGCCGGGCTGATGATCGCGGTCGGCAGCCATTCGGAAACGGCAAGCACGATTGCCGAATTCACGTCGCCCAAGGGTCTTCCCTATTCCCTGGCCGTCGACTTCACCTTGAAGAACAGCCTGGTGCTGCTTTTGGGCTTCGTGGCCTGTGCCTACTGCCACATCGCCTTCCTCACCGAGGTGCGGGAGCGGTCCGTCCGGGCCATCCGCATCCTGGCGCTGCAGCGCGATCTCTAGATCATTCGCCACTTACACCTTGCACGATCCGGGCTCTGCCGGGTCTAGTTGATCCGGCGGTAATAGACCTTGCCGTCGGGCTGCTGGATGCGCTGGTAGTTGGAGCTGGGAGCAGGGGGCGACGCCGATGCGATTCTCCTCCTGGGTGCGGGCGCTTCGATGACGCCGGGTTCGCTCGCGCTCTCGCCGCCGAGGGCTTCGGGCGCTTGCGCCAGCGTGCTGGTAGCGATCTCGGAGGGTTCTTGCGCACCCGGCATGGCCTCGCCGCCGGCGACCGGCATAGTCTGCCCAAGCCGGGCAATGCTGGCATCGATCTCGTTGAAGCTGCCTTGCAACTGGCTGTCCAGTTTCTCGAACCGGCTCTGAAAACCGTTGTTGACCGTGTCGAGCCGGGCTGCGATCCGCTGCTCGAACGCGCCGAGTTGCTCCAGCCGCGCCTCGACGAAACGCAGGTCGCTCATGCCCCGATAGAGATAGACCGCGGCCGCCATGTTGACTGCGGTGATCAGAAGCGCGCCGCCGGCGACGATGACGGCGATCGTCTTTGCCTTGCTGGGTTTCCCGGCGGCAGCCGGTTCGCGCTGTTCCTGGTTTCCGATATCGATCGCCGGCATGTCCGGTTCGCTGATCATCGTCATTGGACCACCACCTTTGCGCCGACCGCGACGCGTTTGAAAAGATCGATCACATCCGTGTTGGTGAGGCGAAAACAGCCCGATGTCCCGTCGAAGCCGACACCCGACGGGTCGTTGGTGCCGTGTATGCGGTAGAGCGTGTCGCGCCCGTCCCGCGACAGGTAGAGCGCCCTTGCGCCGAGCGGGTTGTAGGGGCCGGCGGGCACCATTTTCGGCAGCTCCGGCTGGCGCGCGCGCATTTCCTGCGGCGGGCGCCACTCCGGCCATTCGGTCTTCGCCCCCACCTTGACGATGCCGGTCCAGCCGAACCCGTCGCGCCCGACGCTGATCTGGTAGCGCAGTGCCTGGCCCTGGCGGGTCACCAGGTAAAGCGCCTTCTCGTCCTTGCGGATGATGATCGTTCCCGGCTGCTCGGCCGTTCTAAAGGCGACGGCCTTGCGCAGGCTGGGCCCCATCGCCGGCAGCGGCGGCCGCTCCGAAAGTGCTGATCGCGCCTCGGCGAAGCCGTGGACGGACAGCGCCAGCGCCATGCCGAGCACGCAGGCGCCGGCGAGCTTTGGGGCGATCCGGTATCTATCGGGCAGCGTCATCGAGCCGCTCTTTGAACATCCGCTTCAGATCCTTGTTGAAGCGCGCCCGCCCATCCACTTCGGAAGGCGGGATGGCCCTGTTCAGCGCATCGGTCAGAAGCGCGTTGTCGAGCGCGACCGACTTGATGTGCGGCGCCTTGAAGATCTTTTCGAGCTCGCTGCGCGAAAAATGGTTCCCGAACCATTTGCGCTTGTGCTTGTTGGCGACCAGCGTGATGCTGACCGCATTGCCGCGCAGCTCGCGGATCTTCTTGTAGAGCCGCTTGCCTTGCCGCAGCGAAGCGACATTGAGTTCGAACACGATGAAGATCTCGTCGCTCGTCGACAGCACGGAATTGTGCCAGGGCGTTTCCAGATTGGGCAGGTCGATGACGATGTCGTCGAAGCGGTAGGCGACGAGGTCGAGCAGCCGGAAGACGAAATCGCTGCCATGCGGCTCGAACGGCAGTTGCGGCCGCTCGAATGCGTAGAGGGTGAGGCCGGACGGGCGCGACAGCTTGATGACGTCCATCAGCTCGACATCGAGCCGCTCCGGCTGGCCGATGATGCCGGCAAGGTCGAACTGGTTGAACAGATTGAGATAGGCGCCGCAATTGGCGCTCTGGAAATCCAGGTCCACGAGACAGGTGGACGCCGCGCGCTCGCCCGATTTCGACGCCAGGAATTCGGCCGCCGACAGCGCCAGCGTCGTGGCGCCGGCGCCGCCGCTGGCGCTGATGAAGGTGATGATCCGGCTTTTCGTTCCCTGGTTGCCGGTGTCGTGGAAGGTCACCGCATTGAGCAGCTCCTTGCCGTCGAGCGGCTTGTGCAGCCAGTCCGAGGCGTTCATGCGCACCAAAACGCGCGTCTGCTCCGAGCTCAGCTCGTCGGAAACCGCGATCAACGGCACGCTGGCCCACAGCGCGCGCGCCTCGACGATGCCCGGCCTGCCGAGCAGCTCGCCATTGCCGAGATCGAGGATGACGATGCCCGGGCGCGTGTCGGCCGGCGGCCCCTTGAGGAAGTCGCTCGTCTCGGAAACCCTGACATCATAGATCGCCAGTGCATCGAGCCGCGTCGCCACATCGCGCCTGAAATTCGGATCCGACGAAAACAGCGCCACCTGCTTGCGCTTGGTCGGCGTAACCTTGGTGTTGATGGCGTTCATGGCCAGGTACTCTTCATGTCTTCGCCCGTGACCGTGCTCAGCATGGAGGGCATGGTGATGTTTCCGAATCCGAGCAGTCCGCCCAGGAAGAAGAACTGGAAGGGATGATTGGTGATGCTGACGGTGATGGTCGGCACCGGTCCGCTGGGTCGCGTCCAGTAGCCGAGGCCGGAGGCCTGGTATTGAATCCTGACTTCGGACTTGGCCAGCAGCGGCAGGAATGTCTGCATTCCGGCCCGGCTGCTGTTGCCGCTGAAAATAAAATCAAAAGCGGCTTGGCTTACATTGAGGTTCTGACATGTAGCGCCTGTGCCGCAAACGCAAGAGACGCTTCCAGCGGTGTTGGCGGTGCAGATATAGTTGTAAGTGTTTGCGGGTACCGCAGTGCCGACTTTGGTTACATCGCTCTGCGTTATCGTCTCCACCAAGAGCCCGCTGGCGACAGGTGTAGAAATCTGCGCCAGCCTTGCGCCGGCTTGCACTGCCTTATTCCCTGCATTCCATTGATAAAAGGCGTAGCCGAAATCGACGAAGCCAAGCAGAAGCGTCAATAGCAGCGAGATCACTATGGCCATTTCGACCATGGCCGTTCCGGACTGGCTAGCCCAAAACTTGGTGCGCTCCGTCACCATCCAATGACTCGCTCCTGATGGGACACCGTGAGGGTCAGTGGACTAAAGCCAAGATATGACAGGAATCCGGAGCCTGAATAAGAATAGGTGGTAGTGACGTCCACGACATCGACAGTGCTCTTGCTGCTAAGATAAAGCTGCGTGCCCGTGGCCACGTCAACCGCTTGCAGGGAGACCGCCGTGGTGATCGCAACTGCCGCCGGCAGCCATCCGGTCACCCTGGCGCTGCCGTTGGCGACCACCCCATTGGCAGCAAGGTTTTGAGCCCGGCCCTTGCAAGTCGCCCAATCGCTACTGCATCGTGCCATGTAGCGACCCGCATCCTCAACGCCGGCTTCGAGAAGCAGGCGCGTGTTCAGGATGTTGGAGAACTCGAACACACCAGCCGATAACAGCAACACGAGCGGTATGGTGATCGCGGCTTCCACCAAAGCGGCGCCATTTTCGTCGCCTTGGAACCGCCGGATGCTTTTGCCGAACCTGGTCATGTCGACTCTACCGATACAACTGGGCTTCGTTGCGGAATGCTTTGTCTAGAAGGGTGTTGTTGGCAAACCCTCCATCGACATCGACGATCTCCAGGCTGATAGGCTTCTCCCCGGCCGTGGAATCTTCGTCGTTCTTGCTATTGTCCTGCTTCTGGATGGGGCTGTTTATGAAGACGCTCGCATAGCCATCGGGTTTGAGCTGGATATGGCCATTGAGCTTTGCCTGGTTGGCGATGCAGTCGACGATCGCCATGTTGAGCAGACGGCGATCGGGATCCGAGGTTGGCGTTGTGCCTTTGAAACAGGCTGGAACGCCGGTTTCCTTTGTCGGCGCCTTGGACTTGTCCCCGACGAGCCCGTTCGCAATCTCATATTTGTAGACGTCATATCTGGAAGCCGGCACAGTGGCGCCGGTCGGATTGGTGGTGCTCGGGATGGAGGGATATGCGGCACCATGGTTGATCAGCCAATAATTGCTGCGATCCCACGTCGAATTCGTCATGCCGGTGGCGGAATCGAAGCTATCACCAGGCGGTAGCGCTATGGCCGTGCCATCAGTATTGGGTGTGTATTTATTGCAGTTCGCGGTCTTATCGACGCCCTTGCGCACATTGCTCGCCGGCCGATACTGCCAATCGGAGTCATGGCTCTTCAGCGAAGTGCTGTAGATGTCGAAGCGTACATTGAGACCGGCATTGACCTGGCCCAAGGTGACGCCGGTCTTGGTGGTGAGCTTATCGCGTTGATAGCAGGTGCCAGCCGTTCCGATAGCGAGGGCGTCGCGCAGTGATGCGAGATTGTTGTCGATCAATCCGAAATTGCCTGGGCCGGGGTTCGAGTCAACCTTGAGGATGCGGTATTCGCGGCTATAGGTGAGTCCGGCGGCGAATGCCTGCTGGATGGTCTTGCTGGTCAGCGGGTCGGTCGTCTCGAACGGATTGCACATGAAGATTGGCACCGTTTCGCAGATCGACTGGACAAATCCGGCCACAGCCTGCGGTCTGATGTCGAAGGTGTTATTGCCGCCAAGAAAGCTTGCTGGAAAGATCGCCTCAAAGGCCCCGGCACCATCTGCCGCTGCGACGGACGGATTCACGGTCACCAAGGAAAACGACACGGCTTTGGGATCGGTGCTTGACCAGTCATGGCCATTAGCGTCGACACCAGCGGCATTCAACCCGATGCTGTCGTCGGCAGGTATCCCGGTTAAATATTTAATGGTCACATCAGCCAAAGCGAGCGTATGATTGCCAGATGTTGAAAACTTTGTTTTGTTGGTGAGAAGTGTCGTCTTTGCCAGTTCGGCTCGGGTGATCGAATCCGATCTGCCATCAAGTTCCGCAGCCGTCGCAAGCGCAAGCGCATCGACACCTTTCTGCAGATCGTTGTGAAGTCCGTTGGCCCGACTCATGTCGATTGCCAGCAAGGCGAAGCCGATAAGCACCGGCAGCATGATAGCCACGAGGATCATCGCTACGCCGCGTTGATCGTTCCAGAAGGCACGAATGGTCCCCAACATGACCTTACTCTCTGCTTTCTTGCGCCAGAGCCCCTCGCATGCCCGGCGCCCTGCGCATCCTTCCGTTCAGTTCACGGCGTCACACCCGACCCACCGACATTGACCGTGATCGCCGGCGGCGGCGGCGGTGGCGGTGGATATTTGTACCCTTGGGCAACGGCTGCGGCGCGTGCGCCGTCGCCTTCGATATGTGTGTTTCGGGACGCCGGATTGAGCGGATCGACCGTCTGCAGCAGCGAATTGAACTTCTGCGTGTCGCCGGCGGCCAGGGTCACCGAATCATAGTGGTTCAGATAGTCCGCGGCGCAGCCCGACAACGCGCTGGCGCACAGAATGAGGATCAAGGCGCTATTTCTTGACATAGAGCATCTTGTCCTTCGATTTGAAGTCGAGCATGTGGCCATAGGGGCCGGTGACGCCTTCGCCGGTTTCATATTTGCGGACCATGTCCTTGGTCACTTCCAACTGGCCGAGCACGAAGAATTCCGGATCGTTGGCGGGCCGTGTCTTGTCGAACGGTGTCGCCAACTGCTCCCCAGGCTTCACCGGCCGCACGATATGCGGCGTGACGATGACGACCAACTCGGTTTCTTCCTTCTGGTTGCTCGAACTGCGAAAGAGCGTCCCGATCACAGGCACCTGGCCGAGCCATGGCACCTGGTCCTGGAGCTTGGTGGTCTTGCTGGACAGAAGCCCGCCGACGGCGAAGCTCTGGCCATCGCGCAATTCAACGACGGTCGCCAGCTTGCGGTTGGTGAAGATCGGGTCGCCGGCGGTGGTGAAGCCCGTCAGGTCGCTGACTTCCGGCGCCAGGTTCATATGAATCTTGCCGTCGTCGAGTACGACCGGCGTGAACAGTAGATTGACGCCGAATTGCTTGTACACGATGCTTATCTCGCCATCTTTGTCGAGAGTGCGGATAGGCACTTCCCCGCCGGCGTTGAAGCTGGCCTGCTCGCCGGAAAGCGTGGTGAGGTTGGGGTTCGCGAGCGTGCGCACCGCGCCTTTGGACTCGAGCGCCTCTATGATCAGGTCGACCTTGATGTTGCTGTCGATGACGCGCGTGATCAGCGCTCCGAAGGGCGCCGAGTTGGACAGGAGGCCGCTGAGCAGACCGCCCGGTCCGAGCACGACGCCGTCCTCGTCGACCGCAGCAACACCGGTACCGGTACGGGTTGTGCCATCGCCGTTCCTGCTCTTGATCGATACGCCGAGATCGCGGCCGGTGTTGCGCTTGGCTTCCAGCACGCGCACTTCCAGATTGACCTGCTGGCTGTCGTCTACGATGACCGAGTTGATAACAGCATCGGGTCCATATTGCTGCGCAACGGCCATGATCGCCGCCAGCGTGGCGCCGTCTTTGACATGGCCGCCAAGCCTGACCCTGCCGTTGACCGAGCCCACTTCGATGCGCGACTTCGGCGCCACCTGGCGGATCGCCTGCGCCATATCGCTGACATCGACGCCGACCTCGATCTGGAGGGCGCCGAGCGAGCGCTTATCGGTGGAGAACAGATTGACCGTGGTGGTGCCGGCGCCCTTGCCGATGACATAGAGCGTCCGGTCGGTCATCGGCTGGGCATCGGCGATCTTCTCGTCGCCGACGACGATGTCACCCAGATTGGCACTCACCTGGATCGTCACCGATTGCGACATGGGCAGGAAAATACGATGGACTGCAGGGGTCGAGACGTCGATGAAACGGTCGGCCGCATCAACCGCCAGGCTCGACAGCAACAGCGCCGCCAGACACGACAACGCGGTCGTCGCTATCCCTAACCAAGAACCCCGCATCCCCGTCTCCCCAATTTACTGCCGGTGACAGCACCGTTTTATTAGCCGCACCTTATCATGGTTGTCGCGGCACGTCATATGTCTCGAGCTTCACGCCCCGAAAAACGCCTATTGTCGCCCGTGCCGGAGGTTCCGGCTGCACGTACCTGACCACTTCCTTGACGACTTCCTTCGTCTCCGGTGCCGCGACAGGAACCGGTTTAGCCCGGCCCAGTTCGTCGAGACGGCTTCCCACTTTTTCCACGGCCTGGGTCAACCCGGCAATCTTGTCCTCGGCGCGCTTGCGCTCGGCGGCAGCCTCCGCTTCCGCTGCTGCCTTCTTGTCGAGCTCCGCCTGCCTTGCGGCGACGTCTGCCGGCGTTTCGCCGGTCAGGTCGGAAAGCGTCACCCGTTCCGTGGTCTCGCCTTTGCTGGCTGCGGCCTGGCGCAGCGCCAGCGACAATTGGCCGGCGCCGGCCGCTAGTGTCAGCTTCTGCGCGTCCTTGGTGCTTGCCTCAAGTGTCACCGATTTGACGACAGTCGGGCTGTCCTTGCTCACATCGGCCACCTGGTCGATGGCGAGCACCTTCATGCTCTGCAGCAGCACGTCGACGAAACTCTTGTCCGCGCCATCGTCGCCGCGCACCGTCCTCGTCAGCAGCACATCGACCCGGTCGCCTGGGAAGACGAAGCCGGCGACGCCGAGCACGTCGTTCACCCTGATGGAAACAGCTTTCATGCCTTCGCCAAGCACCGCCGAAAGCGTGGCGCGTTGGCCGGGCCCGGTGATCTTGCTGGCGAGGACTGGTTCGTTGGCGCTAATGGTCTGCAGCGCCTGCCTGGTGCCTTCGCCGGCCAAGGCCTCTTTCGTTGTTTTGAAGGCGCCCGTTGGAATGGAACCCGCCGGCCATGCGACTTCGCGCAATTTGTCCGCGCTTAGCGTATCGCCGAACTTCAGGGGTAATGCCGCTACGACGACTGTGCTGCCTTGAACGATTCCCGTTTGCGCCATGGCGCTACGTTGGCCGGCCAACCAGATATTGACCAGCACAACTGCCAGAACGCCGAACACGCCGGCGAGAACGATCATGATAAGCGTATTGGCGCGCATGTCCCAAGCCCCAAGCCCCAATGCGGGATTCGCCCGCTGCGATCGGATTCAGGCCCGGTTCGAACGATCCGGGCCTGAATGTAGTGACATCAGGTGCCGATGCCGGTGGTGGCGTTACACGTACCAACTGTCGCTGCTTCGAGCGCGGCGCAGAGTCCCGTAAAACGACCGTTCACCCAGCCGCCGATGGCGAGGACAGTCATGATCGATGCAACAGCGATAATGCCGATAAGGATGGAATATTCGACCATGGCAGCGCCGTTTTCATCGTCGCGGAACTGCCGGGTCATCGTCATGAGCTTGTTCATGTCAATTTCTCCCTTTGGAGGTTGGAACCCGACGAGACAGAGCAAAGGATGAAATCCATACCCAAGCATCCCCCGTCATCTCGATCCTAGGTCCCGAGAAAACGCGGAGTCAAACGACATTAAGGGTTCCTTAACTTTCATATACGTGATTCGGCAAGAAGATTGCAAAGTCAAATCTTATCAAGGGATTGATTCTTTTCATTTTTCGGACGTCCTTAACCATTCGTTCACAATTTGGCCCCTCATGTGGCGAAACCATGGAAGCATTAGCTGTAATGCATATTCCTTTATATCTAAGGACTTAAGCGGCAGTTTTGCTCGTTTATGCAGCGCGGTCGGATGAGTCCGAGATCCCCGGATATATTTGGAGAACCCCGCATACCCTCTGCATCAAATAAACAAGGGATTTTCAGGCTTTGATCTTAACTATGCTGAAAGTAATGGCTGTGCGCCGGGCATCCGGGCGCTTGTGCGCTCGTTGGTTAACGTTTAGTTTCCGCTAATGCGTGTCCGAGGGGAGTATAAGCAATTATGCTGGGGCGGTTCATTAAGGGGCCAGGCGAACAGCAGGCAGCGCCAAAGACCGAGCAGCTGGCGGTGCAGCCTGTTGCTCCGGCCCTTTCGTCAGCCGCTGATGTCGAATCGCATGGCAATGATTTTCTGACGCTCAAGGTCGAGCTTCATCGCCATCTGATCGATCGGTTCAACCTGACCGCTCTCGAAAGCGCTTCCAAGGACGAGATCCTGAATGAGATCCGTCCGATCGTGAGGGAGTTCGTGCGCGGTCGCACCGTTCCCCTTAACGCGCGCGAACTCGACCAACTGACCAGCGACACCGCCGACGAGATGCTGGGTCTCGGGCCGATCGAACCGCTGCTCAAGGACGATTCGATTACCGACATCATGATCAACACCCACAGGCGCGTCTTCATAGAGCGGCGTGGCATGATCGAGGAGACGGCAATCCGTTTCCGCGACGAGGCGCATCTGTTGCGCGTCATCAACAAGATCGTTTCGGCCATCGGCAGGCGTGTCGATGAATCGTCGCCCATGGTTGACGCGCGGCTGGAGGACGGTTCCCGCGTTAACATCGCGGTGCGGCCGATCTCCGTCGACGGTCCGCTGGTGTCGATCCGCAAATTCTCGAAAAATCCCTATTCGCTCGAACGTCTGATGGCATTCAATTCGATCCGTCCGCCGATGATCGAGCTGCTGCGGATCGCCGTCCAGGCGCGCAAATCGATCCTGGTTTCGGGCGGCACCGGCAGTGGCAAGACCACCTTGCTCAATGCCCTGTCGAGCTACATTCCCTCGAAAGAGCGGCTGATCACCATCGAGGATGCGGCCGAACTGCAATTGCAGCAGCCGCATGTCGGCCGGCTTGAGACGCGCCCGCCCAATGTCGAAGGTCGGGGCGAGGTGCGCCAGCGTGAATTGCTGAAGAACGCGCTACGCATGCGGCCGGACCGCATCATCGTCGGCGAGGTGCGCGGCGAGGAAGCCTTCGACATGCTGCAGGCGATGAATACCGGCCATGAAGGCTCGATGACCACAATCCATGCCAACACGCCGCGCGATGCGATCTCGCGGCTGGAGCAGATGGTCGGCATGGCCGGTATGCCGATGACGCATGATTCGATCCGGGCGCAGATTGCCTCCGCCATCGATATTATCGTGCAAACACAGCGTCTTTCGGACGGCGGCCGGCGCGTCACCTCCATATCGGAACTGACTGGCATGGAGGGCAATGTCGTCCAGCTCCAGGAAATCTATCATTTCGTCCGCCGTGAGGTGACGGCCGAGGGCAAGGTCATCGGAGATTTTCGCGCCACCGGGGTCCGCCCACGCTTCGCTCCGGAGGCCGCGACGCTTGGCCACCATTTCGCCAAGGACGCCTTCAACCCGCAGGTTGCCCTCTGATGCTGACGGGTCAAGCTCTACTCTACTTCATCTACATGCTGGCGGCAGCTTCGGTCATTCTGGCAGGCGAAGCTCTTTATCTTTCCTTTGCCGGCCGCCGCTCCCGGTCAATGGCAGTCAATCGCCGATTGAAACGGCTCGCTGGCGACGTCCCGGCCGAACAGACGTTACAGGGATTGCTGCGGGAGCGTGGCCTCACGGACTCCGGCGATTTTCTTTTCGGTATGGTCTGGTTGAACAGGCTCTATACCCAGTCCGGCATCACCGGGAATCCCCTGACCTTCGCCGCAACATTTCTGCTCGCAGGGCTGGCGATGGCGTTGCTGCTGGTATTCTTCAATTTTTCGGCTTTGGCGTCACTTATTATCTTTCTGGTCGTAGGGCTTGTTCTGCCGCTTCTCGTCCTCCGGCGCGCCCGCAACAAACGAATCCGGAAATTTGCCAAACAGCTGCCGGATGCGCTCGACATGATCGTTCGTTCCCTGCGCGCCGGGCATCCGGCTTCGGTCGCCATCGGTCTGGTCGCGCGCGAAATGCCTGATCCACTCGGCACCGAGTTCGGCATCGTCTCCGATGAGATCACCTTTGGGCTCAGCATCGAGCAGGCCGTGCGCAAGCTTTCGCAGCGTGTCGGCTTCGAGGGCCTTCAGCTGCTGTCGGTATCGCTGTCGATCCAGTCCAAGACTGGCGGCAATCTTACGGAAATTCTGGCCAATCTTTCCTCTGTTATGCGTGAACGTCAGAAATTGCGAATGAAGATCAGGGCTCTTTCGGCGGAAGGTCGCGTCTCTGCGTGGATCATCTCCTTGTTTCCTATTGTGATGTTCTTCACACTTCAAATCCTTGCGCCAACCTATTACGGCGCCGTCTGGAGCAACCCGCTCGTCTTCCCGGTGTTCCTGATTTTCGGGTTGTGGGCGCTGCTTGGCGACTTCATCATGTACCGGATGGTTACTTTCGATTTTTGACTGGGAGCGACGAAAGAAATTGTTTTCGAACATTCAGGACCTGGGCTTCTTGGTGTCCATTGCCGTCTTTGTGGCGGCGGTGTCCTTCTTCCTGTTCGGTGCGCTTGTCTTCCTGCCGGCTCTGCAGACACGAAAGCTGGTCGCGCAGAGCCTGATGGGCGAAGGAATTACCGACCGCCGATCGATGCTGGGACAAGACCAGCTTGCCAAGCTTGCGGCGCAACGGCCGGTCGATGCCTACTTCAAGTCGATCGAGAAGGAGCGGGAAGAGCCAAACGCCTTGGAAGCGAAGCTGTTTCGCGCCGGCTTTTATCAATCAACCGCACCGCTGATTTATACGCTGTCCCGCCTTGTCGCGGTCTGCCTCGGTTTTCTGGCAATGTATGCACTCCTGTCGCGGGTTCTGCCGCCGCACCTGCCCGGTTTCATCACCCTTGCCGGTTCTGCCCTGTTCGGTCTCGCCTGCATGGTAATTCCTTCCATTCTGCTCGACCGTTTCGAGAACAGCCAGAAACAGATCTATCGCCGGGCCTTCCCCGATTTCATGGACATGATGATCACCTGCGCCGATGCCGGCATGAGCCTGGAGGGGGCGGTCGAACGCGTCAGCCATGAAATGGCCGCTACCCACAAATGGTTGGGAATACAGCTGTCGATCATGAACTTGCAGTTGCGCGCCGGCAAACCGTTGCGGGAAGCGCTACGTGAACTCGCCGATCGCATCGGACTTGACGAGGCGCGGGCACTAGCTGTCCTGTTCCGGCAGTCGGAAGAACTCGGCACCAGTCTCACCGACGCCTTGCGTGTTTATAGCGCGGAGATGCGCGGGCAACGAATCCTGAGTGCAGAGGAACGCGCCAACTCTCTGCCGGTGAAGATGATGATTCCGCTGGGCCTTTGCATCTTCCCGGTCGTGATGATGGTGATCATGTTGCCGGTCATCATTCGCATGAGGGGCATTATCTTCTAGTTTGGTATATGATTTGGTCCTAATGTGAGTCGGGGACCCCAAGGGGACACATTGATGAAGAGGGTTATCGCGGCCGCGGCCTGTCTGCTCATGGCGGTGCTTGCCGGTTGCCAGACGGCGGACACAACCGACGGTGTCGTGCGCACGAACGAGCCGTCGAAGGGCGACGTGACGTCTTTTGGCGATGCTTTCGACGGGCTGAAAACGGTCAGCGACGTCGAGTATTACGCCTCCGACCAGGCCGTCGCGGAGGCCAAGAACCAGTTCCGCGCCGAAAATTACGGCAATGCCGGCGCGCTGTTCTTCAAGGCGACGCAACTGGCGCCCAATGACGGCAACGCCTGGATGGGGCTGGCCGCCTGCACCGACCGGATCCACCGCTTCGACCTGTCCGACAAGGCCTATGCCAGGGCTTTCAAGTTGGTCGGCGCAACGCCCGAATATTACAACAATGTCGGCTATTCCTATCTGCTGCGCGGCAAACTGCAGGACGCCCGCTCCAATTTCCTCAAGGCTTATGAGCTGGCGCCCAACGACCCGACCGTCGCCAACAATCTGAAGCTTTTGTCGTCAAGCGTGCAGAACGTCGAGCGCTAGCATGCTGCTCGTCGAAGCACTGCTGCTGAAGGCGCTCGCTATCCCTCTGCTGGCAAGGATTGCCTGGCTCGATTTCACCACCCAGAAGATTTCCAATCGCGACGTGCTGCTGCTGCTCTGCCTGGGCGCCGGGGGCTTGTTGCTGCTCTCGCTCCAGTCCGGGTCGTGGTGGGACATGGGACTGAGCGCCGGTGCAGGGCTTCTGTTGTTCGTCGCGTTCTTGCCCTTCTGGGCCCTGCGCAAGATCGGCGCCGGCGATGTCAAGCTGATGGCAGTCGTACCCTTCCTGGTTGGCGGCAGCGGTCTCGCGGTGTTTTCGGCGCTGCTCCTGGTTTTCGCCTTGGCCACTGCGGCGATCGTGAAAAACCCCTTCCTGCTGCCCGCGGGTGCTTTTCGGCTCATCGTCCAGCATCTGGATCGCAAGGGCATGGTGCCGTTCGGCGTGCCGATCTCGCTGGCCGCGATCTGTACGCTGGCGTTCCTGATCTACAAGAGCTTGATCCTGGCGAGCAGTTCTGGGATCCTCAATCAGCTCAACTGACCTCGACAGCTCGCGCGGCGAACGCGCTGCGATCGACACTTCCCCGAAGCCTTCGCCGGCGCGTTGGCTGACGGAACAAACGAAAACCCGCCTGTGCGGCGGGTCGCTGGCGCAAATCAGCACCATGGGCAAAAATGTACCATAGCTGAGTGCAGGGAGTCAAGAAAAAATTCCTGTCGCGCTGCCCTGCACAAAAACGACGACACTGCCGAACTGGCTCCCGCCAGGCCTTTCGTCGAAGTTCGGAGCCGTGGGTCCGGTCACGGAGAGCTTGTCGAGAAGCCGGGTCGATGGCTAGATAAACAATCACAGGGAGAAGGCAGCATGGCACTTCACCTTTCGGCGGATGCTCCGGTCTCGGTCGCGGCGCCTCCACAGAAATACCTGTTTGGTCCGTTCATCGATTTTTTCATGCTCGGCGGGAGCGCGTTCCTGATCCTGCCGGTCCTGTATTTCGTGCCGCTCAAATATGAGGGCGTCGTGGCGCTGGCGGCGTTCTTGCTGTCGCATCTCATCAACCAGCCGCACTTTGCCCATTCCTACCAGATTTTCTATCGCAATTTCGCACGCAAGGTGCGCGGTGACGGATACGACAGAAGTCTCCAGATCCGCTACATCATCGCGGGCATTGCCGTCCCAATGATCATGGTCGCTTTCTTCGCCTATGGCTCCGTAACCGGCAACGCCCGCCTGCTGGGATATGCCACCAACGCGATGGGCTTTTTCGTCGGCTGGCACTACGTCAAGCAAGGCTATGGCATGCTGATGGTGGACGCGGTGCTGAAGCGCAAATTTTTCAGCGACCAGGACAAGAAAGCGCTGCTGTTCAACGGATATGCCGTGTGGCTGTTCGCCTGGCTCCAGACAAACGTGGTGATCACCGAAAGGCAGTACTGGGGCCTGGACTACTACACATTCGCTGTCCCGCCCTGGCTCCTCAACATCGCGCTCGCGGTCGCCGCTGCCTCCTCGGCGGCCACCGCCGTGATGTTCGTCAATCGCTGGCGCAAACATGGCGGCGCGCTGCCGTATAACGGCGTCGTCGCTTACGTCGTGTCGCTCTATGCCTGGATTCTGTTCGTGGCCCTAAATCCGCTTTGGCTGCTCGTGGTGCCGGCGCTCCATTCGTTGCAGTATTTGGCAGTCGTCTGGCGTTACCAGACCAATGTCGAGCGCGACCGCGCGGATGCCGTCAAGGATCCGGAATTCAGGGTGCTGTCCATTCTTGGGCCGATGTACAGGCTGCGGGTGCTGATATTCATCATCGCCGGCACAATTCTCGGTGCTCTCGGTTTCTGGCTGGTGCCGATGGCGCTGAGTGCCCTGGTTCCCTACGACAAACAGGTGCTCGGCTCGTCGCTTTTCCTCTTCATCGCGTGGATATTCATCAACGTGCACCATTACTTCCTGGACAATGTGATGTGGCGTCGCGGCAACCCGGAAGTCTCGAAATATCTGTTCCGCTAACCCTCAGTCTGTTGGATGTTCAGTCCCGCAGGAGATCGAACATCAGCTTGAAGAAGCGGTCCGCGTCGACCTCATGGGCGATGCGGGCATTGTCCTTTTCACCGCGCTCGCCCCAGTAGTCGGCGATGGTCGCGCCGAAGGCGTAGGTGCCGGACAGATCGACGCCGATATGGGCAGGGCGCGTGCGCACCAATGTCGGGTCGATGGCCAGCGCCAGCGCCAGCGGATCGTGCATGGCGCCGCCGACGCCCATCGAGTTGCGGTGCAGCTTCTCGTAGAACAGCAGCCAGTCGTTGACGAGCCGGCCGAGCGGCGTGTCGATGGTGGCGAGTTCGGCATATTGCGGCGCCTCGATCAGCACCTGCATGGTGACGTCGAGGCCGACCATCAGGATCGGCACGCCGCTGTCCAGCACGATCTTCAGCGCTTCGGGATCGCAGAACGCGTTGAATTCGGTCGGCGTGATGATCTCGCTCTTGCGGTAGAACACGCCGCCCATCCAGATCAGTTCCTTGATCTTGGGCAGCACGTCGCGATGCTTGAGGATCATCAGGCCGATATTGCTGAGCGGGCCGGTGGCGACGACCAGGATCGGTTCGGGCGCGGCGCGCAGCCTGTCGGCCAGGAAATCGACGGCATGCTGGTCAACCGGCTTGATCGTCGCCTGCGGCAGGTAGGGCGAGCCCTCGAGCCCGCTCGGGCCATCGGCGGTGCCGAGCACCAGCGGGCGCGCCAGCGGACGGTGGCAGCCCTGTGCGACAGGCACGTCGCCGGCGCCGATATACTCCAGGATGCGCAAGGCATTGGCGGTCGTCTTCTCGACTTCCGCATTGCCGCAGGTCGTGGTGACGCCGATGAGTTCGATGGCCGGCGAGCGATGCGCCATGACCAGCGCGATGGCGTCGTCGTGGCCGGGGTCGCAGTCGAACAGGATAGGAGTTGGCTTGGTCATCATGTCGTTTTTCACGCCGCCCGCTCGTAGCGCGCTATGGTTTTCTTGAAGCCGTCGAGGAAACGCCGGCCGTCCAGGCCGGTGCAGATGCGGGTGGTCTTGGGCCCGCCGCCGGGCAGCAATTGCCGGCCGCGATAGGCGACGGTCTGGCCGCGCGCCAGCCTGCCGTCGAGCACGACGTCGGCGAACAGCGGCTCGGTCATCGTCGCCAGGCCGGGATCGAAAGCCAGCGCCACGGTGATCACGTCATCCATCGGGAACCCGACGAGGTCGAAGAATTCGCGCCAGATGTCGATGTAGATCGGGAAGCTGTCGGCGATCATCTCAAGGACGGGATTGTCCCTGGCGACGGCCTGCATGTCGGCGATGTCGTCGCGCGTCAGCATCGAGTCGGCGACGCGGTTGTCCTCGCAGATGTCGAGGGGGACGAGGATCTTCTCGACATCGGCGTTGAGCACGATGCGCGAAGCCTCCGGATCGGCCCAGATGTTGTACTCCGACAGGGGTGTGATGTTGCCCGGCGTCTGGAAATTGCCGCCGAGCACGATCAGCCGCTTGAGTGCACCGGTCAGTCCCGGCTCCTGCAACAGCGCCATCGCCGTGTTGGTCAGCGGGCCGGTCGTCACCAGCGTGATCTCGCCCGGATTGGCCATGACCGTCTCGATGATGAAATCGACCGCATGTCTCGACGTGGCCTGCCGCACCGGCGTCGGCGCCGGCGGGTTGAACTTCTTCAGGCGATCGCCGAAACGGGCGACAAGCCGTTTTTCGAAATGCACCGGCGCCTCCATGTCGGCCTTGGCGTTGCCGACGATCGGCCGCCACGCGCCGGCGTGAACCGGGATGTCGTCACGCCCGGCGAGCGTCAGCGTGTTGAGGACGACGTTGGTGACCTGTTCGATCGGGCCGGCCGCACCGGTCACGGTGGTCACGCCCTCGAGCCGGAGCTTGGGATTGACCGCTGCAAACAGCACGGCGAGAATATCGTCGCCGGCTGAATCCACGTCGAGGATTATGCGTTCCATAAAGGCTTCCTTCACTGGGGATTTTTGCCGCCGGGTTCAGTGTTCCTGTCTACCGACAGCAGTTTCCGCATCGATTCCAGCGTCTCCGCGATGATCCTTGGACGCGCCCGGTAGGACAGCGCGAACAATGCGATCAGCGCGACGACATAGGGGACGGTGAGAACCAGGTAGGACGGATAGCCAAACGTCTGCAGGCGCAACGAAAAGGCATCGGCGAAGCCGAACAGCAGGCAGCCGGCCAGCACCTTCAGCGGATCGCCGTTGGAAAAGATCAGGATCGCCACCGCCATGAAACCACGGCCCGACGACATGTTTTCGGTGAACATGGTGATGTAGCCGAGGGACAGATGCGCGCCGGCGAGGCCCGCCAGCAATCCGCACAGCAGGGATGCGATGTAGCGGACGCGGGTGATCGAGATGCCAAGCGCCTCGGCGGCTTCCGGCTTTTCGCCGACGACGCGGATATAGAGGCCGAGCCGCGTCCGGTTGTAGCAGACGACCAGCAGCGGCACGGCGATGAAGGCGGCATAGACGAGCGGCGTGAAGCCGGAGATCAGCGGCGCCCAGGAGCCGAGAAGGTCGCGGGCGCCGGGCAGCTGGACTTTCGGCAGGCCGACGATGCCGTGACCGACGATCGAACCGCGCGTGCCGAAGATCGCTTTCATCAGCGAGATCGTCATGCCGCCGGCCAGGATGTTGAGCGCCAGCCCGACGACAACTTCATTGGCCTTGAAGCTCACCACCAGGACAGCAAAAACCAGGGCGAAGACGAGCGCCGCCGCAACGCCGCAGGCGACGCCCGCCAGTGCGGAACCGGTCCAGATCGAACCGAGGACGGCGAAGAAGGCGCCGACCAGCATCTGCCCCTCGAGGCCGATGTTGAAGATGCCGGCCTTGGTGGTGAACGAGCCGCCAAGCGCGACCAGAAGGATGGGCGCGGTGGTGCGAAGCGTCGCAGCGATCAGCGCGACGTTGATGAGCTTGTCTAGAATTTCCATCGCCGCTCCCCTGCCTGGCTGTCGCCGCGCTTTCTCACCAGCACCTGGGCCGACACGCTGAGGATGATCAGCGCCTGGATCACGGTGATGATTTCGCGCGACGCGCTGGTGTCGACCTCGAGCAGCAGCGATCCGTTGCGCAGGGCACCGAAGAACAGTGCGGTGAAGATGGTGGCGACCGGCGAGCCATTGGCGAGCAGGGCGGCGATCAGCCCGTCGAAGCCGAAACCGGGAGCAAATCCTTCCATGAAGCGGTGGTGGACGCCGAGCGTCTCGACACCGCCGGCCAGCCCGCCGACGGCCCCCGAAAGCAGCAGGACCAGGAAGCCCTGCCGTTTCACGTTGATGCCGCCATATTCGGCGAATTTCGGCGCCGAGCCGACCATCGTGACGCCGTAACCCCATTTGGTGTAGCGGAAGACAAAGGCCGCGCCGACCGCCAGCACCAGGCCAATGACCAGGCCCCAGTTCAACCGCGAGAAGGCGAAGATCTCCGGCAGATAGGATGTCGCCAGGATCGGCGGCGTCTCCGACCAGCCGCCCGGCCGCTTGAACAGGAAGATGGTGAAGTAGGATGTGAGCAGCACCGCCACGTAGTTCGACAGGATCGTCGAGACGACCTCGTTGGTGTTGTAGCGGGCGCGGAAATAGGCGGGGATGGCGACCCAGGCCGCGCCTGCCACGACCGCCAGCGCCAATGCTGCCAGCGTGTGGATGCCCGCGGGCAGGGGCATGGCAAAGCCGACCCAGGCGGCGGCGAAGCCGCCGAGGAACAGCTGGCCCTCGATGCCGACGTTGAACATGCCGCCGCGCAAGCCGATGCAGGCAGCGACACCGCAGATCAGGATCGGCGTCGTCTGCAGCAAGGTCCCGGCAATCTTCTCCTGATCGCCGAAGGCGCCGCGCAACAGTGTCATGAACACACGCACCGGGCTTTCGCCGACCATGAGGATGATGATCGCGCCCATCAGCAGTGCCACGCCGATGGCGATGACCTGGCCGGAAACGGCATGCAAATGGTCTCTCATGATGCGGTCTCCGCGGCGAATTCCGGCGCGGCCACGCCTGCCATCATCATGCCGATGCGCTCCTCGTCGGCATCATCGCCAGAGACCTCGCCCATGATCCGTCCGTTGAACATCACCAGGATGCGGTCGGCAAGGGCGGCCAGTTCGTCGAGTTGCACGGAAATCAGCAGGATCGCGCGGCCGGCGGCGCGCTGGCGCATGATCTCGTCATGAATGGCCTCCTGGGCGCCGATGTCGACGCCGCGCGTCGGCTGGTCGATCAGCAGGAAATCGGCGCCATTGGTGAATTCGCGTGCCAGAACGACCTTCTGGATGTTTCCGCCCGAAAGCCGCTTGACCGCATCGCTCGGTCCGCGCGCGCGAATATCGAAGCTCTTGATCAGCGTTTCGGCGTTTTGATTTATGGCATTCCAGTTGAGCATGCCGCCACGACTCCATGGTGCGCGATGCTGGCGGCCCATCAGGGTGTTGGCCGCTATCGAAGCGTTGCGATCGACCCCGCGTACCATGCGGTCGCCTGGAACATGGGCGAGGCCGGCCTGGCGGATCGCGGCGGGCGAGAGATCGGTGAGATTCTGGCCCTTCAGCCAGGCCCCGCCATGGCTTGCCGGCCGCAGGCCCGAAAGCACTTCCGCCAGCTCCGTCTGTCCATTGCCGGCCACACCCGCGATCCCCACCACCTCGCCGGAGCGGACCGTGAAACTGGCATCGCGAAGGGCCGGCAGCAGGCGATCGTCGCGCGCCCACAGATCCTTCACTTCGAGCACTACGTCGCCGTGCAGCGAAGCGCGCGGCCGGCGGTCGAAGCTGACCTCGCGGCCGACCATCATGTGCACCAACTCGTCCTTGCTGAGCTCGGCCGTCGGCCGGGTCGCCACCTTCCTGCCGTTGCGCAGCACCGTCACCGTGTCGGACACTTCCATCACCTCTTCCAGGTGATGCGAAATGAAGATCACCGTCATGCCCTCGGCCACGAAGCTGCGCAGCGTCTGGAATAGTTCGCGGCTTTCCTGCGGCGTCAGCACCGCGGTCGGTTCGTCGAGGATGATGGTGCGCGCGCCGCGCACCAGGACCTTCAGGATTTCGATGCGTTGCTCTATGCCGACCGAGAGCAGCCCGACGCGCTCGGTCGGATCGACCTGCAGGCCGAAGCGCTTCGACAGGTCGCGCGTTCGCGCCACCTGCGCAGCGTGGTCGATAAGTCCATGGCGACGGATTTCCATGCCGAGAAAGACGTTGTCGGCAACCGAGAGCGAGGGAACCAGCTTGAAATGCTGGTGAACCATGCCGAGGCCGGCCTTTATCGCCACGGACGGGTCGGCGATCACGATCTCTTCACCGTTCAGCCGGATCGAGCCTTCGTCCGGCTGCAAGAGGCCGAACAGGATGTTCATCAGCGTCGTCTTGCCGGCACCGTTCTCGCCGATGATGGCGTGGATCTCGCCGCGGCGGACCGCAAGATCGATGCCGTCATTGGCGACGAATGCGCCAAAACGCTTGGTGATGCCAGTCAACTCGACGGCCATCGCGGCATTGCTGTGGAGGGTCGGCGACCCCGGCGTGTTCGACAACATGGCTCTCGCAGATTGGACACTGATCCGCCGCGGCAAGCCGCGGCGGATCAGTCTAGCGCTTTCTTGGGAGGGAGGCGCTGGTGTTGGCTTATTTCGCCTTGGCGATCACGATCTTGCCGTCGACGATGCCCTTTTTGATCTCGTCGAGCTTGGCGGTCATCTCTGCCGGGATCTTGGCGGCGATGTCATCGCAGACCTTGACCTCGACACCGCCCGAGGCGAGGTCGAAAGTGCGGGTGCCGGCGGTGATCTTGCGGCCCTCGACCTCGTCCTTGATCAACGTATAGACGGCGATGTCGCCGCGCTTCAGCATGCTGGCGAGCACATTTCCGGGGGCCGAGCCGCACATGTCGATGTCGACGCCGATCGAATATTTGTCGACCGCGGCACTTGCCTGCATCACGCCTTCACCCGTCGGGCCGGCGACGTTGTAGACAATGTCGGAGCCTTGGCCGTAAAGCGCCTGGGCAAGTTCGCTTCCCTTGGCCGGGTCGTCGAAGGTTCCGGCGAAGACGGAGTTCACCTTGACGTCGGGCGCTGCATATTTGGCGCCTTGCTCGTAGCCGCCCAGGAAGTTGCGGATCACCGGGATATCGCGGCCGCCGACAAAGCCGATGGCCTTGCCGTCGCCGATCTTGTCGAAGGCGGTGCCCTTGGCTTCGATCATGCCGGCAAGCGCGCCGGCGACGAAGGATCCCTGCTCCTCGGCGAAATTGGCGTAGATCATCTTGGGGTTGTCGAGGACGCCATCGATGAACACGAAGCGTTGGTCAGGATATTCGGCGCTGACCTTTTGCAGCGAGTCCACCAGCTCCCAGCCCATCACGAAGATCAGGTCGTACTGTTTGCCCTTGGCAAGATTCTCGAACTGCTGCTGGTAGTCGAGCGCGCGATTGCCGGTGTCGACCAGCTTGAGATCGATGCCGAAATCGGTCTTGGCCTTGTTGAGGCCGTTGACGATCGAAACGCCAAAACCCTGTGCAAAGTATCCCGAGATGGCGGCCACGGAAACCTTGGCCTGTGCGGCGGCCGGTCCGAACGAAATGGCAAGCATCGTGCCGGCCAGGAATAAACTCTTGAGCGCCCTTTTCATGTCATTCCCCTTCAGCTTTTTTCAGCTTTTGAAGCCACGCTTTGACCATCCCCCACACATCGCCGGGACAACGGCGAGTTCGTTGATGGTCATATGAGTTTAGGAGCGGCTTAACAGGCTGTCAATCGTCATCCGATGCAGTTTTCTTGGCCCTTCGCCCGCTTGCTCGACGTCTGTGCTTGACAAATGTCGATAGGCATAATTGTTGATACTCTAACGAGTTTTATGAACGACGGGATGAAGGAAGCGAACAATGCCGGCTGTGGTGGTCAGGAAATTTCTGGTTCAGATCGAAGAGATATTCCATGAGGGCGGACCGCACGCGGCACGCCCGCTCAAGCGAGGCGCGATCGTCGCGGTCATCGCCAACCCTTTTGCCGGACGCTATGTCGAAGAGATCACCGGCTTCATGGAAGACCTGAAGCCGCTCGGTCTCGATATGGCTCGGCGCCTGATCGACTCCATTGGTGAGGGCGGCCAGGCCATCGAAGGTTATGGCAAGGGTGCCATAGTCGGCGCCGCCGGCGAGCTTGAACATGGCGCGCTCTGGCACAATCCGGGCGGCTACGCGATGCGCGAACTGCTCGGCAATGCCAAGGCGATCGTGCCTTCGACCAAGAAAGTCGGCGGCCCCGGAACGCGCATCGACATCCCGATCACGCACATAAACGCCTCCTATGTGCGCAGCCATTTCGATGCAATCGAGATCGGCATTGCCGATGCGCCGCGCAGCGACGAAATGGCGGTCATCCTGGCGATGACCACCGGCGCACGCGTCCATGCACGGGTCGGCGGCCTTGCCGCCGCCGACATCAAGGGTGAGGACGGACTGCGATGAACCCGGAAATCCGCCGTATCATCACCATCGTCGAGGAAACCCGGATCGAAGGCGGGCGGCCCGTCGATCCGCCGACGCGGCGTGCCGCAGCCATTGCGGTCATCCGCAACCCCTATGCGGGTACCTACGTCGAGGATCTGTCGGCACTCAGCGCCATCGGCGAAGCGTTGGGCGAAATCTTGCCCAGGCGCGCCGTCGCTGCTCTGGGTATTGCCGGCGACCGGGTCGAGAGCTTCGGCAAGGCGGCCGCCGTCGGCGCCGATGGCGAGCTCGAACATGCCGCCGCCATCCTTCATCCAAAGCTCGGCGCCCCGTTCCGCGATGTGCTCGGCAAGGGCGCCGCGCTCATTCCTTCATCGAAGAAGCGCGGCGGCCTCGGCGTGCCGCTCGATATTCCGCTCGGTCACAAGGATGCAGCGCGGGTGCGCAGCCATTTCGACGGCATGGAGGTTCGTGTTCCCGATGCACCGCGTGCCGACGAGATCGTCGTCGCTATCGCCGTCACCGATTCCGGCAGGCCGCACCCGCGCGTCGGCGGGCTGACCAAGGACAAGATTGTCGGGATTGACGGCGTCGGCTGACCGTCAGGCCGCCAGGACTTCCGGCACCCGCATCGCCGGCGGGGTGTTGCGGCTCCGGCCGGTCCGAACCACGCCGTCGATGACGACCATTCCAATGCCTGGAAGATTGCCGAGCGCCACGCTGTCGAGCAGCCCGTCGCCGGCGCCGCCGATCGCCTGATCCATGAAGATCAGGTCGGCGGCGCGACCGACCTCGATGATGCCGCGATCATCCAGTCCGCGCACGCGCACCGTGTTGCCGCTGGCAAAACAGAACGCCACTTCCGGCGCGATACCACCAAGCGAAGCCAGCATGGTCAGGGTCCGCAGGATACCGAGCGGCTGCACGCCGGATCCGGCCGGGCTGTCCGTGCCCAGGATGACGCGCGAAAGTTCGCCGCGCTGCCTTGCCAGGTCGAGCACGAACAGTCCGGTGCGCAGATTGCCGTTATGGACGATCTCAAGCGCCCTCGAGCCCTTCTCGCAGATCTGCCGTATTTCAGCGTCGGGCAGGGCGGTTGGCCCGCCATTGACGTGGGCGACGATGTCGGCGTCGACCTCCAGCACGACATCCGCGCCGATGCGGCCGGAGCCGGGCAGCGACGGGCCGCCTGTGTGGGTCATCGAGGTCATGCCGTATTTGCGCGCCCAGGCGATCATCTTCCGGCCGGTCGGCCCATCCTTGACGCCGCCAAGCCCGACTTCGCCGACAAGCGTCACGCCGGCCTCGGCGAGACTGCGGAAGTCTTCCTCGGTAAGGCCGGGTTCCAGGATCGGTGCCCCGGCCAGGATCTTCATGCCGTTCGGACGGAAGTTGGAGAAGGTGCGCTGCGCCGCGATCGCCAACGCCTTCAGCCCGACAAGATCGCGCGGTCGGCCCGGTGTGTGGACCTCGCCAGCCGAAATGATCGTGGTGACGCCGCCATGCACGGTCGAATCCATCCAGCCGATCTGGTTCTGCCGGGGCGTCCAGTCGCCGGCCACCGGATGGGCGTGGTTGTCGATAAGACCCGGCGCGACCGCACAGCCCATCGCATCGATGATCGTCGCCGCGCTGCCGCCATCAATGTCGCCTGCCTTGCCAATGCCTGATATGCGTCCATCGCTCACGACGATGGTGTCGGCGTCGATGATCGGTTGTGCGAGATCGCCGCTCAGCATGAGACCGATATTGCGGACGACGAGCGTGTTGGCAGACGACTGGAGGTCGGACGACATCGGTTCTCACTTTTGCTGTTATGGAAAAAAGGACTGGACGCGGCTTATTTGCCGCCGTCGCCATTCGTTGGGTCGTCGTCATTGATGCGCTGGAGCAGGCGAAGCAGCGTCGCCTGCTCAGCCGGGGAGAGCGGCGACAGGAACCGCCGCCCGACCTCGACGCTGCGTTCGAGCCGTTCCAGCGTATAGTCGGTCCCTTTGCTGGTCAGCGCGATCATCGTCAGGCGTTGGTCGGTTTCGGAGGCGCTGCGCGTGATCAGCCCGTGTTTGAGCAGTTTGCGCATGACGATGCTGATGGTCGACGGGTCCATCGCCGTCAGCCGGCCGAGATGGTTCTGCGAGACTTCGCCATGCTTGAGGATCGTGGCGAGCGCCGCGAATTGCGTTGGCGAAAGGTCTTCACCGGCCATGACCTGCTGGAAGCGCAGTGTCGCGCGCTGATGCGCCCGGCGGATGACGTGCGCCGGGTGACGGTCCAGTTCATAGCCGGTCTCGGCGTATTGCTGCAGCACTTGCTCGCGGCTCGGGGGTGCATCGCCGCTCGGCGTTTTCGAGGTCGCGCCTTTTTCGGATTGCGGTTTCTTTTCAGTCGTCACACCGGACTCCTATCGCCGCTGTCTCGGATGTCGCCGGTTTGGAAAAGCTCAAGCCGCGACCTCCGCTGGTTGAAGCGACGTCCCGTCGCGGAGGGCTGCGACGACATCAGCCGAATCGCTGACCACGCCGAAATGGGTCGCTATGTCGTAGAGCGAGCTTTCCTGCTCGCGTGGTCCCGTTGCCGCGCAGCAATCGCTTGGCACCACCACCTCATAGCCCTGAAAAAAGGCATCATGGACGGTCGAGCGCACGCAGATGTTGGTGACCACGCCGAAAATGACCAACTGGTCGACCTGCATGTCTTTCAGCGTCAGGTCGAGGTCGGTTTGAAAGAAGGCCGAGTAGCGCCGCTTGATGACATGGATCTCATCAGCGCGGGCGCCGAGATCCTCGATGATCTCCGGCCCCCAGCTTCCATCCAGGCAATGCGGTGTGCGCTTCAGCCATTCGCGCTCGCGTCGCATGCCCGGCCGGTGGCTGTCATGGACCCAGATCACCGGCACGCCGGCGGCGCGCGCGGCCTCGATCACGGCCAGTTGCGGCGCGACCAGCGTCTCGTATCCAGGCAGGACCATGGCCCCGCCGGGCTTGCAGAACTCATTGACCATATCGATGACGATAATGGCCGCACGGCGTGGATCGAGGCGCACCGCATCATCGTGCCGATGTGAGGAAAAACTGTCCACGGACATGGCGAGCTCCTTTGACCGATCGTTGATGCTCATACAAAAAACCCTAGTGGATGCCAAGTCAATCCCGTTCGACGCAAAGCGTGCTGGTCGGCCTTGCGCACCGCGCTCCGACAAGCGTATGCGCTATTTGCCCATCGCGAAATGGCCTTGACAACGCTTGTCAGGCATGTGCTCGATTTGTATGACCATCAATGATATTCAAGCCGCTGAATTGCGGAGCCGAGGCCGAGATATGAAAACCATCGTCACCGGAGCCAGCGGCCTGCTTGGCCGCCATGTGGCCGAGGCTCTGGTTGCGGCCGGCCACGATGTGCTTGGTGTCGATGCCGTGGTGCCGGGTGAGGTCGCATGGCGCCACGCAACCGCCGATTTGACTGATCTGGGATCGACACTGCAGCTGGTGCGCGATTGCGATGCCGTTGTGCATGTCGCGGCCATTCCGCGGCCGACCGGCCGGGCCGGCGGCGAGGTGTTCAAGACCAACATCGCGACCGCCTACAATGTGGTCGAGGCAGCCGCCATGGCCGGCGCTAGGCGCTTCATCTATGCCTCATCCTTCAGCGTCTTCGGCTATCCCTTTTTCGAAAAACCTGTGCGGCCGCCCTATCTGCCGGTCGACCTGGACCACCCGGTCGGCGCGCAGGACCCGTACGGCCTGTCGAAATGGCTGGGCGAGGAAATCGTCGACGCGGCGGTGCGCCGCGGCGCCTTTTCGGCGGTCAGTATCCGCATGCCGTGGATCCAGACGCCGGGTTCATTTTTCGAGGGCGTCGGGCCGCGCCGCGCCACGGCCGACAGTGCCCGCGACCTGTGGGCCTATCTCGACGCGCGCGACGCCGGGCAGGGCTTCCTGCGGGCGCTTGAATGGCAAGGCGACGGCCATCTGCGCGTCCTGCTCAGCGCCGCCGACACCTTCATGGAAGAGGAAACCGAAGCGCTCGTGTGCCGGGTCTATCCCGATGTCGCTCTATCGCGGCCGATCGCCGGCTTTGGCGCCGTGCTCGACACGGTCCATGCGCGCGAAACGATCGGCTTCGAACCACAATATTCATGGCGTTCCTATCCAAAGCCGGAGACCGGGGGATGAAACGATTCGACCAGAAGAAGATCCTTGTCACTGGCGGCGCCGGCGCGATCGGCGGCGCGGCGGTGCGGCGTTTCCTTGACGAAGGCGCGCGCGTCGCCATTGTCGATCGCAATGGCGCGGCGGCGCAGCAACTGGCTCGCTCACTGGGTGAAAACGCCATTGCCATCGAAGCCGACGTCACCGATGAAGCGGATGTGCGGCGCGCCGTCGAGGTGACCGTCGAGACGTTCGGCGGCCTCGACGTGGTGTTCAACAATGCCGGCATTTCCGGCGTCGTCGCTCCCGTTCACGACCTGCCGGTCGAGGACTGGGATACGACCATCCGTATCAATCTGCGCGGTATCTTCCTCGTCCTGCAGGCATCGCTTCGGGCAATGATCAAGGCGGGGACCGGTGGCTCGATCGTCAACATGGGCTCATCCATGGCCGGTTGGGACGTCCTTTCGGGCGGTGCCGGCTATGTCGCTTCCAAACACGGCGTGGTCGGCCTGACGCGGGTTGCGGCGCTCGATGCCGCGCCCTACGGCATACGCGTCAATGCCATTTGCCCCGGCGTGATCGAGACGACGCTTGGCGTGCCGGCTTCCGGTGACGGCGAATTCAAGAGCAGCGTCCAGCATTTCGCCGACCGCATTCCATTGCGCCGCATCGGCCAGCCGGACGATGTCGCGGCCGCCGTGGCTTTCCTCGCCTCCGACGAGGCGAGGCACGTCACGGGCGTGGATTGGCTGATCGACGGCGGCCAGACCTTGCAGAGCTGGGCCAACGCCCCTGATGGCGGTGCGTTTCCGAAATTTCGCTAAAGTCTTTCGGCGGCATTGCCTGGATGATCCGAACGGCAAGATCGAGATCGGCGAGCCCGCCCGAAAGCGGCGTGCGCGGCTTAACGCCGGCAAGAATGCAATCAGCGAAATGCAGCCATTCGCGGCGGAACGACGTATCCGGAACGCCAGGCAGAACGCGTTCGGATGCAGCCTCGCCTGTCGTTTCACGTAGCCGGACAGTCGCCGAGGCATTGCGGAAATAGGGGTTCTGGAATTCGATCCGCACCTCGTCGCGCTCGCCATGCACGTGGATCCACTCGTCCCACCATTCATACTGGGCAAGTGCCATGTCGAAGAGGCAAGGGACGCCGCCATAATCGAGCACGGCCAGCAGCTGGTTGGGACCGGTCTGCTGTGCATGCACGACGCAGTCCGGCGTGCCGAAAGCGCCGCGCATGACGGCAAGGTCGTGGCTGGCGAGGCTGAGCAGTACAAGATAGAGATCGCGATAGCCGGCATGGTCCACACCGAGCGCCGCCTCGATGCGCCGAGCGACCGTTTCGCGTCCCGCCGCCAACACATCGGCCGGCACGTCGGTGACCCTGGTTTGCGTGTAGAGTTGGCCATAACGGTCGAAGCGGCCCGCGAAATCGTGGACATGGATCGATTTCGGCCGGCCGATGGCGGCGATGCGCTCCAGCCCGATCTCATAGCCGGGATCATAGAATTTCATGTAGCCGACAAGGGCGACGAGGCCGCTCCGCTCGGCCTGCTCGACCAGCGGGCGCGCCTCCTCGAGCGTGAAGGCAAGCGGCTTCTCGACGATCAGGTGCTTGCCGGCGCGGATTGCATCGGCAACCATCTCGCCATGATCGTAGGTGCAGATCACGACCGCATCGACATTCGGATCGGCAAGCAGCGCGCGATGGTCCGTATATCTGGCAGTGACGCCATAATGTTCCGCGACCTTGTCGACCGTGCCGGGAGAGATGTCGCACAAGGCGGCGATGCGAAACGCCGGCAACTCCATGAGATAAGGCAAGTGCATCAGCTGGGCGATCTCGCCGCAGCCGATGACGCCGACGCCAATAACGCGATCCTGCATGTCAACCCTTCACGGCGCCGGCTGTCAGGCCGGCGATGAACTGCCGTTGCATGGCGACGAAGACGACGATCACCGGCAGTGTCGTGATCGTCAACGCGGCGAAATAGAGCGTCCAGAGCGAGTCGTATTGCTGGAAGAAGCTGACCAGCCCAAGCGGGATGGTCTGCACCAAAGGGTCGCGCAACAGCAGGAAGGCCAGGAAGAAATCGTTCCAGATCTCGATGAAGCCGAAGATGAGGATCAGCGCCACGCCCGGCCGCACCAGGGGCAGCATGATGTGGATCAGGATCTCGAGCCGGCTGGCGCCATCGATGCGCGCGGCATCTTCGAGGTCGGCCGGCAACGTGATGAAGAAGCTGCGCAGAATGAAGACCGAAAGCGGCAGCGAGGTCGCGGCATAGATGAAGGCAATGCCGAGCCGGCTGTTTATCAGGCCGAGATCGCGCGCCACCAGGAACAGCGGAATGGCCATCACCTGCGGCGGCACCAGCATGGCCGCAACCGCGACTGCAACCACAAGACCGCGTCCGGGGAAACGAAGACGCGCCACCGCATAGGCGCACGGCGTCGCGACGGCCACCAGGATGATCAATGCCGAGCCGGTGACGAAGATGCTGTTGACGATGCGCGATCCCATGCCGGCGATCCGCCAGGCATCGGCATAGTTCTGCAGCACCAGGCTCGATGGCGGACCCCAGACATTGCTGAGCATTTCCTGCTTGGTCTTGAGCGAACCGAACAGCACCCAAAGCAGCGGATAAAGGGTCTCGAAGAGCACGAGAATGAGCGCGGCATAGATGCCGCCAAGTTCGAGGATGCCGCGCATGCCGAGGCGCTGCATGAGCCCGCGACGGCGAGAGCCGGCGGCGCCATCGTTCAGCGAAAGGTTGGCGGCTCTCATCAGACGTCGAGCCTTTGCCGCCGCATCAGGGCCAGCAGGCCGACGCTGGCCAGCCCGACGATCATGAAGAGAACATAGCCGATCGCAGCGGCGTAGCTCATGGCGCCGTCCTGGAAGGCCTTGCTCATCATGTAGGTGAGCACCACTTCGGTGGCGTGGTTCGGGCCGCCCTTGGTCAAGACATAGACGATGTCGAAATTGCGCACGAAGGCGCCGGAAAGGCCGAGGATGGTGTTGATGAAGATGATCGGCATCATCATCGGAACGGTGACGTGCCGGAAGCGCTGCAAGGGGCCGGCGCCGTCCATCTTCGCCGATTCATAAAGCTCCGAGGGCATCGTCTGCAGCCCGGCCAGATAGATGACGGCATGGAAGCCGAGCCATTTCCAGACATCGACGACGATGATCGAGTAGAGCGCGATGTCGGCGTCGCCGAGCCATGATCGTTTCAGTCCGGCGAGGCCGATGAGATCGAGCCCGCTGTTGAGCAGGCCGAAGACGGGATTGTAGATCCAGGACCAGAGCAGGCCGACGGCGACGAAGGACATCGTCACCGGGACGAAGGCGGCGGCGCGGAAGAAGGCGCGGCCAAGCAGCGCCCGGTTCAGAAGCAGCGCCAGCCCGAGGCCGAGCGCGTTTTTCAGGACCACGACGGCAACGACGAAAATCAAATTGTTGCGCAGCGCGCCGAGGAAGGTGCGATCATGCGCCAGCCGCATGTAGTTGGAAAAGCCCGCCCATGTCGGGTCGGAAAACCCGTCCCAATTGTGCAGGCTGAGCCAGAAGCCGTTGACGAACGGCCAGAGGTAGAAAAGACCGAAGAGGATCGCGGCGGGCAGGATCATGACGAAGGCCGTAGCCCCGTCCCCGGCGTCGAAGCGCCAGGTGCCGGATCGGCTCGAAACAGGAGCCGCCTCTTGCGGTCGCGTGCTCATGTGGCCTTCGCGCCTTGCGGGGTCAGCACCAGCCCGAGCGTGTCCCTGATATAGGCGATGCTCTCGAGCGTGCTTTGCTCTGCTGTCTTCTTGGACGCATCCAGCTCGATGATGGCGAGGCCATCGTAGTTTGCCTCCAGCAGGGCGTCGGCGATGCCGGCAAGATCGACGACCCCGGCGCCGAGCTCGCAAAAGGCGCCATAGCGGTCATAGCCCTTCAGCGCCGGATCGACCCTGGTGTCCTTGAAATGCATATAGCGCACAGCCGAAATGTAGGTCTTGACCGCGTCGACCGGATCGGAATTGGTGTGGGCGAGATGCGCCGGATCGATGCACAGGCCGGCGAGGTTGGTATCCAATTCATCCATCATGCGATCGAGCTGGTCGCGGCGCTCGATGAAGGTGTCGAGGTGCGGGTGATAGACCGTCTCGATGCCAAGGTCCTTCGTCCGCCTGCCGATATCCTCGAGCGCCCGGCAGAAGGCGCGGTAGTCGTCGGCCGTGTGCGCCCCGGCAGCGGCTTCCGAGGGACCGCCGCCGAGAACCAGCACCGGTGAGCCAAAGCCCTTCAACATCCTGGTCAGCGCGACGAGCACGTCACGCTCATAAGGCCAGGCGACGGGGTTGGTGAAGATCGCATTGACGTAGAAGGAGGAGAGCTTGATGCCATATTCGCTCTGGCCTTCCGACAGCAGCGCATAGCGCCGCAAGATGTCGGTGTCGGTGGTCACCCCCATCGGCGCCTGATTGCCGAGCTGCATGTATTTGCGGGCGTACTGGTCCGACAGGCTGGTGAAGGCGAGGATCTCGAACCAGCCGAAGCCCTGGTCGGCGAGAAACTTGATGGCTGGCCTGAGCGGAAGGCCGGTCAGGTCCCAGCTGTTCAGATGGTAACCGATCGAGAAGCGCTGCCGTTCGGCGCGATGTGTCGTCATGTGTTCTCTCCGATGGGCGAGGCTGCCCGAAGCAGGCAGCCTCTGTTCTTCTTTCCTGGCGCATCAGCCCGGCTGGATGGGTGCTCGCTTGCAGGCGCTACTTCAGGGCCTCATTTGGGCGGCCAGCTGCCCTGGGCCTTGAGGTCGTCGAAGATGGTCTGGATCGATGCGGCGGCGTCTTCGGGCGTCGTGGTGCCGCCGACGATGCCGGCGATTGCCGAAGCCGTGGCGCTCGCGACCTCCGATGGCCAGATCCAGTCGAGGAACTTGATCGTGTTCGGGAAGGCCTGCTTGCGCAGTTCGACGGCATAGGCATCGTCGACCTGCGGCACGCCCTTGATCGAGGCCGCGATCGGCTGTTCCGGCGCGAGGTAGAGCGTCGCGACTTCAGGCCGTGTCAGATATTCGATGAATTTGACCGCGGCATCGAGCTTCTCGGGCGGGATCGAGGAGGCGACGCACATGCCGTTGTCGGCACCGCCGCCATGGCCAGGCGCGCCCGGCGTTCCGTCCATTTTCGGAAAGGCGAAGACGCCCCATTTGAAGTCCTTGACGCTCGACTGGAGCGACGGGATTTCCCAGGTGCCGCCATAATACATGGCGCTCTTGCCGGCGGCGAAGGCCGCACGCATGCCGTCCTGGTCGACGGAAAGCGAATCCTTGGAAAGGATGCCATCATCGACCCATTGCTTGATCAGCTTGAACCCCTCGACATCGGGCGCGTCGGTGAACTTCGCCGTGCCCTCGAGGTTCTTCTGCGTCTTGCCGACCGGGTCGCCCGATGCCTGCGAAAAGGTCTCGAAGTACCACATCGGCCACATCACGGTGTTCGAGCCCTGATGCAGCAAAGGGATCACGCCCGCGGTCTTGAACTTCGGCACGGCTGCCTTCAGGTCGTCATAGGTTGGCGGGACAGGAATGGCGAGCTTCTGAAAGAGATCGACATTGTAGAAGATCGTCGATGTCGACAGCGTCGAGATCGGCACGCCATAGACTTGCCCGTTGACCGTGAAGGCGCCAAGTGCAGCGGCGTCGATCCTGTCCTGGAACGGCTTGATCTTGTCGGTAATCGGCATCACCAGTTTGCGCCTGACATAGGCACCATTGGTGTAGAAGGCCGGGCAGGCGATCAGATCCATTTCCTGATTTGCAAGTTTTGCGGTCATCACGCGCTGAATGGAATCGGTTTGTGGCCCCTGGGCATCCCACTCGATCGCGGCGACGTCGGGGTTGGCCTTGAGGAAGCCGTCGATAACCTGCTGCTGGATTTTCTTCTGCTCGTCCGGCGGCTGACGCGGCGCGAGTTCGTCGAGCGCCGAGCCGCCGAAAATCTTGAGCGTGATCCCTTCGGCGTGGCCGATGCCGGGCACTGTAATCAGGCCGAGGCCTAGCAGTGCGGCGGCAAGGATGGGAGCGGCGGGACGTTGTTTCGGACGATGGGTCACTCTCTGCTGAAGGGGCATCTGGCTCTCCTTTACGCCAATGCCGAGGGGCAACCTCGGGACCAATATCGTTGATGGTCATATGATCTTGGTCGCCTGTTGATGTTTTTGTCAATCGGCAAGAATGCCTATTATTTCATCGATCGCACCGCCCCCTTTCGTGTTCGGCGTGGCCCGTGCGGTGTTCGATTTGCTTGAGCATTGATCTGCAAGAATTCGGCAAACCAATTGTCGGATGCCGGCCGCTCCCGCTAAAGGCCAAGCCCCATTCGCGATCTACTTCACGCCGATGCCGGCGGTCAGGCCGCCATCGATCTTGTAATCCGCGCCAGTGCAGAAGCCGGCCTTCGACGAACACAGGAAAGCGATAAGTTCGGCCACCTCCTCCGGCTCGCCGATGCGCCCGATGGGGTGCGCTTCGCCGAAGCGCTTGTAGGCGGCCTCGACATCGGCGTCCGTGCCGTCCTCGCCGCGGGCGGCCTGCTCCAGGATCGGGGTGCGGATCGAGCCGGGGCTGACGGAATTGACGCGGATGCCGGAGCGCGCATGGTCCAGGGCCAGGGCACGCGTCAGCGCGTGGATGGCGCCCTTGGTGGTGGCATAGGCGGCGACGTTTTGCTGGCAGGCAAAGCCCTGCACCGAAGCGACGTTGACGATGGCGCCGCCGCCCCTGCGGACCATTTCCGGGATGCCGAAATGCGCGGTCAGATAGATCGACCCGACATTGATCGACATCGCCTTGTTCCAGGTCTCGAAATCGGTGCTGACGGCGGTTCCGTACGGATGCACCGCCGCCGAATTGACGACGATATCGAGGCCGCCGAACCGCTCCACGCCGGCCGCGACCGCGTCGCGAACCTGATCGGGCACGGAGACGTCGGCGCCTATGACCAGCGCCCCGGCTCCGGAGCTTTCCAGTTCCGCTTTCAGTAGAGCGTTGGCCGCGCGGTCGATGCCGCAGGCGATGATCGCAGCGCCCCCTGCAGCGAGGCGTCTGGCGGTTGCGAGGCCAATCCCGGTCGTCCCCGTCACCAAGGCAACCTTGCCGTCGAAATCCTTCATTGGGAAAACTCCTTCATTCGCTGTCCGAAACCGGTTCCTAGTTTGACACCCATTGTGGTCCAACAATAGGTTGCCATCCTCTCGCAGAAGGAAGCGGCAATGGAACAGTGCTGGCGCTGGTATGGACCAAACGACCCGGTAACGCTCGATCATGTCAGGCAGGCCGGTGCGACCGGCGTGGTGAGCGCCTTGCACGATATCTATGACGGGCGCGCCTGGCCGCTCGAGAGCATTCTGGAGCGCAAGCGTGTCATCGAGGCTGCCGGCCTGACATGGTCGGTGGTCGAGAGCATTCCGGTCCACAACTCCTTCAAGATCGGCGCGCCGGAACGCGAGCGCTACGCCGGCTACTATCGCGACTCAATCCGCGCGCTCGCCAAGGCCGGCATTGCGACGGTCTGCTACAATTTCATGCCGGTGGTCGACTGGACCCGCACGGATCTCGCCTATCGGCTGCCGACGACGGGCTATGCGCTGCGTTTCGACGCCATCGATTTCGCAGCCTACGACCTGTTCGTGCTGAAGCGCGTCAATGCCGAAGCCGGCTATACCGCTGCCCGTATCGCCGAAGCGGAAGCGCGGCTGAAGGAATTGAGCAGCGAAGCGATCGACAGGATCGAACGCAACCTGATCGCCGGCCTGCCGGCGACCGAGCGCAGCTATGACAGGGACAGTTTTCGCGAGGCCCTGGCGGACTACGATGCGATCGGACCAAAGGAGCTGCGCCAAAACCTTGCCTGGTTCCTGCGCGAGATCATTCCGGTGGCCGAAGAGGAGGGGGTGCGCATGTGCATCCATCCCGACGACCCGCCCTTCTCGCTCTATGGCTTGCCACGCATCGTTTCGACAGCCGAGGATGCGCGTTTCATCCTTAACGCCGTCGACAGCCCCGCCAACGGCCTGACGTTCTGCACCGGCTCTTATGGCACGCGCGCCGACAATGACATCGTCGCCATGGTCAAGGAATTCGCCGACCGCATCCACTTTGTCCACCTCCGCAACATCACCATCGAGGATGACGGCTCGTTCTACGAAGCCGAGCATCTCGAAGGCGGCACCGACATGGCGCATGTTATCCTCGCTCTGATGCAGGAAGAGGCGCGCCGTCGCAGGGAAGGCCGTGCCGACTGGCGCATTCCGATGCGACCAGACCATGGCCATCTGCTTGCCGACGACATCGGCAAGACCAGGATCAACCCCGGCTATTCGCTGATCGGCCGGCTGAAGGGCCTCGCCGAGCTGCGCGGCATCATGCGCGCCATCGAGCGGTTCGAGCTGGCTTGAAGCCGTCCTGCCGGTCGGCTGGCGGGATTTACAGACGATCACGCGCGATTGCGCTTCCGCTGCGACTTATACGCTGTCGCACTGGAAAGTGCGGTCCACGAGAGGCATGGCGGGTAAAGCACTTGTCGGGAAATTATTTGCCGACAGGTCATAATATGCAGCGCTGACGTTCTTCCATCCGGCCCGGATTGGACTTCCTGTTGCTTTGATCGGCACGCCTTGCGTGTCACTTTGAGATGCATTCATGCTCGAAGCTCTTGCCGGTGGTCGCTTCTACTTCTCCTAAGCCAGGGCAGAGAAAAGAAGGAAGCTGACCATGCCCAGAATTGTGCCGGTGCTTGACCTGAGCCGCCTCGAACAAGGTGCGTCCGAGTATCGTACCTTTCTCCTGGACCTGCGTACGGCAGCCCGGGACGTTGGCTTCTTCTATCTCAGCGGCCACGGAATTTCCGCCCCGGAGATCGACGACGTGCTCGATGCCTCGCGACGGTTCTTCGCGTTGCCGGAGGCCGACAAGCTGGCCATCGAAATGGTCAAATCCCAGCAGTTTCGCGGCTACACCCGCGCCGGCGGCGAACTGACCAAGGGCGCGGCCGACTGGCGTGAGCAACTCGACATCGGCGTCGAGCGCCAGCCCATAGCGCAGGGACCTGGAATTGCACCGTGGACACGGCTGCAGGGGCCGAACCAGTGGCCGTCTGCACTGCCGGAGCTCAAGCCGGCACTGCTTGCATGGCAGGCCCAGGCGACCGCGGTGGCCATTCGGCTGCTGAAAGCCTTCGCACTATCGCTCGATCAGCCCGAGGACGCCTTCGACGCGATCTATCTGGACTCGCCCAACCATCGCATGAAGATCGTCCGTTATCCCGGCCGTGACGCGACCGAAGGCGACCAGGGCGTCGGCGCGCACAAGGATGGCGGTTTCCTCACCCTGCTGCTGCAGGACGACAACAAGGGCCTGCAGGTCAAATATGACGGAAGCTGGGTGAATGTGGATCCGCTGCCTGGAACGCTGGTCGTCAACATTGGCGAACTGCTCGAACTGGCATCGAATGGGTATTTGCGTGCCACCGTTCACCGCGTCGTGACGCCGCCTGCCGGCGTCGAGCGGATCTCCGTTCCCTTCTTCTTCAGTGCGCGGCTGGACGCGACCATACCGCTTCTGACCCTACCCGAGGAATTGGCGGCCGAAGCGCGCGGGCCGGCAAGCGATCCGGACAACCCCTTGTTCCGCGATGTCGGCACCAATGTGCTCAAAAGCCGACTGCGTTCCCATCCCGACGTGGCACGCCGCCATTATGCCGATCTTCTCCAGGCCGGAGCGGCGGGCTCGTGAGCTCAGCTCTGCACGAATTTTTTCCGTTTCATATGTTTTTTGGAATGCCATTCGTCGCCAAGGCTTCGAGATAGGCGCAAAAAGGTAAAATCGTTTAGCGGTTTCCTCCCATTCCGCTGGACGGTGTTCCCCTCTGAAGGTTCAAACCTTCTTTTGGCCGGGCCGCATTCGAGCCCGGCCATTTTTTGTCCTGGTCCCGGACAGCGCAAAACCTATGCTGCAAAAGGCCGGCGTGGAGGAACAGGATATCTTCCCGAGTTGCGCGGACCGTCCGATCCTGAGTTTAGGATTCGAGCGCTAGTGCTCGACTGTATCGATCGGTCGAAACGACTTTCATGACACAAAAACAATTGCACCTCGGCGCCTTCATGCGCCCCGTCAGCCTGCATACGGGCGCCTGGCGCTATCCGGGCGCCTATGCCGACGCCAATTTCAATTTCGCGCATCTGAAGCGCTTCGCCCAGACCTTGGAGGCGGCGAAGTTCGACGCCTTCTTCATGGCCGACCATCTGGCCGTTCTCAACATGCCGATCGAGGCGCTGCGGCGCAGCCACACGGTCACCTCGTTCGAGCCGTTCACGCTTTTGTCGGCGCTCGCCGCCGTCACCGACCATATCGGGCTGGTCGCCACCGCATCGACGACGTTCGACGCGCCCTATCATGTTGCCCGCCGCTTCGCCTCGCTCGACCATATCAGCGGCGGACGCGCCGGCTGGAACATCGTCACCACGTCCAATCCGGATGCGGCGCTCAATTTCGGCCTCGACGAGCATGTCGAGCATGACGAGCGCTACCGGCGGGCCCGGGAATTCTACGATGTCGTCACCGGCCTGTGGGACAGCTTTGCCGACGATGCCTTCATCCGCGACGCCGAAAGCGGGTTCTATTTCGACCCGGCCAGGCTGCATGTGCTCGACCACAAGGGTGAGCATCTCTCGGTGCGCGGCCCACTCAACATCGCGCGGCCAATCCAGGGCTGGCCGGTCATCGTGCAGGCCGGCGCCTCGGAGGCAGGACGCCAACTGGCGGCGGAGACAGCGGAGGTCATTTTCGCCGCCCATGCCGATCTCGCGGCGGGGCAGCGCTTCTTCGCCGACGTCAAAGGCCGTGCGGAAAGGCTTGGCCGGTCGCGTGACGACATCAAGATCCTGCCCGGCGCCTTTGTCGTTGTCGGTGACAGCGTCGAGGACGCGCAGGCCAGGCGGGCGAAGCTCGACAGTCTCGTCTACTACGAGAGCGGCATCGCCTCGCTGTCGATCGCCATCGGACATGACGCGTCCGGTTTTGATCCCGACGCGCCCTTGCCCGAAATCCGCGAGACCAATGCCTCGAAGAGTGGCCGCGAGCGCGTCATCGAACTGGCACGCGAGGAGAACCTGACCGTCAGGCAGCTTGCGCAAAGGCTGGGCGGCTATTCCGGCCTTGCTTTTGTCGGCACGCCTGAAACAATCGCCGACGAGATGGAGGAATGGCTGATCGGCGAGGGTTCCGACGGGTTCAACATCATGTTTCCATACCTGCCCGCCGGGCTCGATGATTTTGCCGAGAAGGTGGTGCCGGAATTGCAAAGGCGAGGGATCTTCAGGCGGCAATATGAAGGGTCGACACTGCGCGAGAATCTCGGGCTGAAGCGTCCGCCCAACCGGTTTTTCGAGTAGAGCCTTCTTCGCAGGGAGATTTTCGATGTCGATCCAGTCCAACACCCGCATCGTGCTCGCGGCGCGGCCACAAGGCCGGCCGAAGCCGGATGATTTCCGCATCGAGACGGTTGATGTCGTCCAGCCGGGAGAGGGCGAACTGCTGCTGCAGATCCTCTATCTGTCGCTCGATCCCTATATGCGCGGGCGCATGAACGCTACGAAATCCTATGCCAGGCCCGTCGATGTCGACGGCGTGATGGAAGGCGGTACCGTTGCGCGCGTCGTGATCTCTCGCCACCCGGAATTTACCGAAGGGGATATCGTGCTGTCCCATTCCGGCTGGCAGAGTTTTGCCTTGTCCGACGGTGTGGGGCTGCGCAAGCTGGATCCCGCTGCGGCACCCATCACTACGGCGCTTGGCGTGCTCGGCATGCCGGGCTTCACGGCCTATGCCGGTCTGCTCACCATCGGGCAGCCGAAGCCTGGCGAGACGGTCGTCGTGGCGGCCGCCAGCGGCGCGGTCGGGTCGGCCGTTGGCCAGATCGCGCGCATCAAGGGCGCGCGTGCCGTCGGCATTGCCGGCGGTGCCGACAAGTGCGCCTTCGTGCGAGACGAACTCGGCTTCGATGCGGTCGTCGATCACCGTGCCGATGATTTTGCCGAGCAGTTGAAGGCAGCCTGCCCCGGTGGCATCGACATCTATTTCGAGAATGTCGGTGGTCCTGTCTGGGACGCGGTGTTTCCGCTGCTGAACGAATTTGCGCGTGTGCCGGTCTGCGGGCTGATCGCGCAGTACAACGTCATCGCGGATGCCGGCGTCGACCGGTTGCCGGTATTGATGCAGCAAGTGCTGCACCGCAGCCTGACGATCAGGGGGTTTATCCAGCGTGAATTTGTCGACCAGCGCCCGGCCTTCTATCGTGAGATGGCCGAATGGATATCGTCCGGCCGCGTCCGCTACAGGGAAGATATCGTCGATGGCATCGAAAATGCACCACAGGCCTTTCTCGGCCTTCTCGATGGCAAGAATTTCGGCAAGCTGATCGTGCGTATCGCGGAATAAATGCCGCGCAACGATCAGGCGGGGCTGCTTGGGTAATTTCTGCCGCAGCCGTGGCCGCGGGGCGTGATTGCCAGCAGCCGCCGATCAGCCGGTTGCCCCGGCTGCCGATGACGCTGAGCGGCGAGAAACGCAACTTGCCGATCTGGGCGATGGTCGCGGCGTCGCGCTCGCGCAGGCTTGGATTGCTCACGGCACGGTTTCTGTCTCGAGTGCCGGCAGTGCCGCCGCCAGCCGGTCCGCCCATTCCTCGATGCCGGACCGTGTCGACAAAAGATCCTGCCGGATCTCGACGAGGACGGCGGCGATGCCGCGATCGTCGCCATGAATGGGCACGGCGTAGTCGGCGTCGCGGCTGATTACATAGGGCACGTTGGCCGCGACATTGAGCGCCGCATCGGTGCGCAGGCCCGAAAGGATCGCTTCGGCGAGACCTCTTGCTTGGTCATGCAGCACGCCGGCATGCCAGGGCCTGCTGACGCCGAGGAAGACCGGCGTGAAAGAATGGATCGTCACGATCCGCGTCTGCCGGCCTGCTTGTGCCCGGCGGTCGAGATAAGCGGTCACCCGGTCATGGAACGGCGAAAAGATGATCTCGGCGCGCCGGGTCCGCTCCGCCGCATCGATGCCGACATTCCCGGGAATGTCGGTGTCTTCCGACAGTACCGGAATGCTGCCTGGCGTGCCCAGTGGCCGGTTGAGGTCGATCAGCAGCCGCGAATAGCCGCTGAGGAAGGCCGGAGCATCGAGCTTCGACGACAGCAGGCGGGTCACTTCGGCGGCGCCGATATCCCAGGCGATGTGGCGCTGCAGATGGTGGGCATCGAGGCCAAGCTGTCGATACTCGACCGGCATGTGGTTGGACGCATGCTCGCACAACAGCACGATATCGGAACGGCCGTGCTCGTTAAGGGCCTCCACGGCCTCGGGCCAATCTTTTTTTGTCACTGCGGTCATCAATAGAGCGTCCGGTAGAGATCGCAGATGGAGGCCGGATCGAGACCGGCAAGACGCTCGGCTTCATGTCGCTTGAGGCCGACGAAGGTTTCGATGAAGACAGGCGCGAACCATCCCGTCACGGTGCCGTCGGCCAGCAGCGCGTCCAGTGCCGCGGGCAGGGTTTCGGGCAGGCGCACCAGACCAAGACTTGCCCGCTCCGCCTCGCTCATCAGTGTCGGGTCGCCGGTGACCAAAGGTGGCGACGGCAGGCCCGCCTTCAGCCCTTCCAGCCCGGCGCGGATGATCGCCGCCAGCGACAGATAGGGATTGCCGGTGGCGTCGGCGGCCCGGTATTCGATGTTGTATTGCCGCGCCGGATCCCGTCCGCCGATCGTCACCGTCGGGCAGATGCGCAGCGACGCCTCGCGGTCGCGGTCGGCAAGCCAGGTGTAGGAAGAACTCCAGCTGTGCGGCTTCAGCCGGTAGAAGGACGACACGCTCGACGCCGTCATGGCGGTCATCCCAGGCAGATGGCGCAGCACGCCGGCACAGAAGGCGCCCGCTTTGGCGGAAAGGCCGCCCGCCAGTGCCGGATCGTAAGTCATCGGCTTGCCGGCCTCGTCGACGAAGCTGAAATGGATGTGGACGCCGTTGCCAACGGCGGTTGGCGCTGTCTTGGGGGCGAAGCTCGCACGCCAGCCGGCATTGCGCGCCAACTCGCGCGTGATTTCGCGGATGGCGACGGCGCGGTCGGCCGCCGTCAGCGCGTCCGCCGGCTCGTGCGTCACCTCGAACTGCTCGTCGCCGAATTCGGCGATGACCACCTCGGGCACGACGCCGGCTTCCTCGAGCGCCGCCATCAGATTCGGCGCGAAAGGATCGGCGCGGCGCAGTGCGGCGAAAGACATTGAATGCGCCTGTGCGAAGCCGCCGTCGGCGACGTTGAATTCATGCTCGAAGGCGGCGATGACCGACAGGCCGGTTGCGGCTTTCAAATCGGCCAGCGCGTCTTTGAGCATCGTGCGGGTGCAGCCGAGCCATGGGCTGCCGTCGAGCTCGACGATGTCGCCGGCGACCATATCGAATGGCGTTGCCGATCCGGTGCGTGTCGTGCGAAAGCGCGCCTCGAGATCGGGGATCAGCCGCAGGTCGCCCGACGAGCCCCAGGGGTTGGGATCGACGATCGAGTTGAACGGTGTCAGCGACAGATTGGCCTGCAGCCAACCGACGCCGGTCGTGGCGGTCTTCTGCAACTTGCTTTCGGCAACGAAACGGCCCCGCGTGACGGCGGAGAGATCCGTGGTGACGACGGCAACCAGAGGCTCGACAGTCGACGTCATGCCGGTTTTCCCAAAGCGTTGAAGCGGTCGACGACCGTGTCGGTGTCAGCCACCCAGCAGTAGCCGCCGAAGGCCTTGAGCGCGATGTCGTGGCGTTCCTGGGTGATGGTGGCGCAGGCATCCGATACGCAGGTGACAAGATAGCCGCGGTCGGCGCCGTCGCGCACCGCCATGTCGACGCATTGATCGGTCAGCACGCCGACCACGACGAGATAGCGGATGCCGAGGTTCTTGAGGAGATAGTCGACATTGGTCGAATTGAAGATGCCCGACGACGTCTTCGGCAGCATGATCTCGTCGCCAACCGGCGCCAGCGATCCCACCGGCAGTCCTTCGGGGAGACTGGGCGCAACATGGATCGGTGTCAGCTTGTGGTCGAGCGAGCGCTCACGGCCGTCTTCGGTCAGGCTCTGAATGATGGTGTGCAGCACCTCGACGCCATTGGCCCGCGCCGCCGCCAGCAGGCGCTCCTGGTTGGGGATCGTCTGCGAGGATGTCTGCCGGTAAAAATAATGATCGGGGCCACGTTCCGGATGCGACGGATCGGCGCCCGGCTCCAGCCAGATGCGCTGCATGTCGACGAGCAGCAGTGCCGTTTCGCCGGCACGGAAGGCTTCGTCTCGTTTGGGTAGGGCCTGGGTCATGCTTTGTCGTCCTGCTTTGCTGATTTGGGTCCCGGTATCTTGCGGGGGCCGGGTGTCTTGCGCGCGCCGTTCTCTTGCGGTTCGCTGTCGAGCGTCACGGCATTGGCATGCCGCACCTTTTCGAGTCGCTCGATGCGGGCGCGGGCCTCGTCGCCCAGCGTCGAAACGATATGGGCGACCAACGCTTCCATCTGTGCGATCGCCGGCGCCAGCGTGTCGTAAGGTGAGGCGACTTCGAGCGGGCTGACGATGGTGACTTCGGCGAGATCTGATATCGGCGACAGCCATTGGTCGGTGAACAGGAGGATGCGCACATCGAGCGCCGCCGCCTGTTTTGCATAGGCCATCACATCGAGTTGGTAGCGGCGGTAGTCGAAGACGACGAGCACGTCGCGCCGGCCGAGGTCGGCCAGCGTGTCGAAGATCTGCGGAGAGAGCACGCCGAGATCGCGAACCCCGGAGCGGAACTGCACGAGATAGCCGGCCAGCATGCCGGCGATGTGGCGGCTGAACCGGCCGCCAACCATCACGATCTCGCCCTTGGCCTCCATCAGCAAGCGGGCCGCCCGCTCGTAAGTCTGGACGGGTGTCGCGGCGGTGGCTTTCTGCAAGGCCGTGGTGACGCTATCGAGATAGGCTAGCACGGCGCTGTCGTTGGAACCGCTCTGCCGCTTGGCCTCCATCATCAGCAGCGGCGAGTGCAGTCTTGCCTCGACTTCGGCCAGAAGCCTCGCCTGGAAATCCGGAAACCCTTCATAGCCGAGCTTCATCACCAGCCGCACCACGGTTGGATCGCTGACGCCAGCGCGCCGGGCGAGCGATGAGGCAGTGCCGAGGCCGGAGGTCGGATAGTCCGTCAACAGCAGTCGGACGATCTTCTCCTCCGACGGCGTCAGCGCAAGATCCCCGCGCATCAGAACATCGCGTATCGCCATGGGCCTCCCCGGAATCCGTGTTCTCTTGTTTTGTCGAGTTTATTACAGAGATTTAAATCTCGGTCAATAATGAAGAGATGTTGACATTGCGCGATCGCTGGCCCTACCTTGTCGAAAAGCAGCCAAGAGACTGTGGGGAACAGCCATGCGAAATGGAAGCGACGTCATCGTCGTCGGTGCCGGTATTGTCGGATCGAGCGCGGCCTATGATCTGGCCAAAGCCGGTGTGAAGGTCACGCTGGTCGAGCAGACCCATCCCGCCGGCGGCCCGTCGGGCAGATCGTCGGCGCTGCTGCACGCCTTCTACCTGATGCCGGAACTGTCGCAGGTATCCATCCGTGGCCGAGAGATCCTGGTGTCGCTGCCCGAAATCGCGGGCGAAGGATCCTTTGTCACCGAAATCGGCATGATGTGGGTCTGCGGCAACGACAACAAGGCGAGCTGGACGTCGGCAGCCGAACGCATCCGCGGCGAGGGCGCGCGCATCGAGACATTGTCGCCGCAGGCCTTTGCCGATGCCGCACCGGGCTTTGCCCTGGACAATCTCGCCGTCCTGGTATCCGCGCAATCCGGTGCGCGACAGCGCGCCGACCTGGAACTTTGCCGTCGTGCATTGTCATGGACATCCGGTGCCGCTCGACGATCACGGCACCACCCGGCATCTCCTGCAGCTTGTCGATGTGCTGGAGAAGGATCGCGACGATCGCTGGCGCATGCGTGAGCTCGGACCAGGCGGCATGGAGCGGCGCATACCTGGTATCATAGGGTTTGACCTGCCGATCGGGCGGCTCGAAGCCAAGTTCAAGATGGGCCAGGATGAGTGCCACTACGACACAGGCGGAGCCATCAGGGTGCTGGAGCAAAACGATCCGGCGCTGGCAACGATGATGAAGGCACACAACGCGCATCGCCAGGACTGACCGCCTGCATGCGGCAAGGAAAAGAAAAATGATCCCCAATCTCAACATCGTGCCCTTCGTCAGCGTCGACCATATGATGAAGCTGGTGCTGAAGATCGGCGTCGAACGCTTCCTCGTCGAACTCGCCGGCTACATCGAGGATGATTTCCGCCGCTGGGAGCTGTTCGACAAGACGCCGCGCGTCGCCTCGCACAGCGCCGAGGGTGTCATCGAACTGATGCCGACCAGCGACGGCGAGGTCTACGGCTTCAAATATGTCAACGGCCATCCCAAGAACATGCGCGAGGGACGCCAGACCGTGACCGCCTTCGGCATGCTCGCCGACGTCCACAATGGCTACCCGGTATTGCTGTCCGAAATGACCATCCTGACGGCGCTGCGCACGGCGGCGATGTCGGCTCTGGCCGCCAAGTATCTGGCGCCGGCCGGCTCCAGCTGCATGGCGCTGATCGGCAACGGCGCCCAGGCCGAATTCCAGGCGGTGGCCTTCAAGGCGCTGCTCGGCGTCGACAGGCTGAGGCTTTACGATATCGACCGCACGGCCACCGAAAAATGCATCCGCAATCTCGCCGGTCTCGGCTTCGACATGGTCGCCTGCGGCACCGCGCAGGAGGCGGTCGAGGGGGCTGACATCATCACCACCGTCACCGCCGACAAGCAGTACGCCACCATCCTCACCGACAACATGGTCGGCTCCGGCGTGCACATCAACGCGGTCGGCGGCGACTGTCCCGGCAAGACCGAATTGCACCGTGATATCCTGCTGCGCTCCGACATCTTCGTCGAATATCCGCCGCAGACCCGCATCGAGGGCGAGATCCAGCAGCTTGCGCCGGATCATGAGGTGATCGAGCTGTGGCAGGTGATGTCAGGCGCCGTGCAAGGCCGGCGCGATTCCGGCCAGATCACGCTGTTCGATTCGGTCGGCTTCGCCATCGAGGATTTTTCGGCGCTGCGCTATGTCAGGGATCAGCTGCGCTCGACCGGCCTCTACCAGGAACTCGACATGCTGGCCGACCCCGACGAACCGCGCGACCTGTTCGGCATGCTGTTGAGGGCGGCCCAGCAGGGTTGAGGCATAGAGTGTTCAGCCAGCCGAACCCCACATGGCATCCGGCACCACCACCAGCTTGCCGACGAAATCCTTGGCAATGAAATCCGCCTGCGCATGGTGGAAATCGGAGAGCTTGTAGACGCCACCGACCAGCGGCCGGATTTTCTTCGCCTCGATGTAACCAACGATGCGACGGAAATCCGCGCGCGTGCCCTGGCTCGAACCATGCAACTGCAACTGCTTGAGATACATGGTCCTGAGATCGAGTTGCACGACCGGACCGGCAATCGCGCCCGCGGTCGTGTAGCGGCCTTCGGGCCTGAGAATACGCAAGAGGTCGTTGAAGATCGCGCCGCCGACCAGGTCGGCCACCACGTCGATCGGTTGGCCGCCGGTCGCTTCAATCACGGCTTGCGGCAGGTCTGCGACGCCACGGGTGATGACCGCCTCGGCGCCGATGTCCAGCACCGCCTGTTCCTTGCCCTTGCCGACGACGGCATAGGGAATGGCGCCGCGCGCCCGTGCCAGTTGCACGATGCCGGAACCGACGCCGCCCGAGGCGCCGGTGACCAGCACGCGCTCGCCGGCCTTCAAGCCGGCGCGCTCCAGCATCTGTTCGCCGGTCAGGTAAGCGCAGCAGAAGGTGGCGAGTTCGACGTCGCTCATGTCGGTATCGACGACATGCGCATTCTCGGCCGGCACGGCCTGGTATTCGGCGTAGCCGCCGTCGCGGCCATGGCCCATATAGTCGATGTCGGCGAGCGAATCGTCGTCGCGATTGTAGATGGAGAAATCGACCATCACCCGTTCGCCGATACGCTCCGGCGACACGCCTTCGCCGACGGCGGCGATGGTACCGACGGTGTCGGTGCCCTGGATGCGCGGGAAAACAAGCGTGTTGCCCTGGCGCCGCCATGTCGACACGGCGGCAGCGTCCTCCTCCGTGCCATAGGCGCCCTGGCGCACCCAGACATCGGTGTTGTTCATGCCGCAAGCGCTGACCTTGACCAGCACTTCACCTGGCGCAGGCGCGGGCACTTTCACATCGCTGCGGTAGACGAGTTTTTCCGGCCCGCCGTGCCCGACAAGCAGCACGGCGGCCATGGTGGCGGGGAGGGTTCTGGTCATGGCATTCATAGTCGATCTCAGAGATTGGCAAACACGCTCTTGACCGCATCGGCGGTCTTCGACACGACGATGTCGGCTTCCTCGCGGGTCAGGCAGAGCGGCGGCGCGAAGCCAAGAATGTCGCCCTGCGGCATGGCGCGGCCGATGACGCCGCTTGCGGCAAGCGCTGTCGCCACCTGCGGTCCGATCTTCTGCGAAGCGTCGAAGAACACCCGGTCGTCCTTGTCGGCAACGAATTCCACCGCTGCCAGCATGCCGTCGCCGCGGACGTCACCGACATTCTTGTGGCCGCCGACCGCCTTGGCCAGCTCGGCGCGGAAATAGGCGCCGGTCTCCTTGGCATTTGTCACAAGATCCATCTCGTCGATCAGCTCGAGATTGGCGACGCCGGCGGCAACGCAGATCGGATGTGCCGAATAGGTCCAGCCATGGCCGAGCGAACCGAGCTTGTCGGAGCCCTCAACCAGCACCTGCCACATCTTGTCGGCGACGATGACGCCCGACAGCGGCGCATAGGCCGAGCTCAGGCCCTTGGCGATGGTGATCAGGTCCGGCTTGATGCCGTAATGGTCGGAGCCGAACATGGTGCCCAGTCGGCCGAAGCCCGTCACCACTTCGTCGGCGACCAGAAGCACGTCGTACTTCTTCAACACCGCCTGGATCTTTTCCCAATAGCCGGCCGGCGGCGGCACGATGCCGCCGGTGCCGAGGATCGGCTCGCCGATGAAGGCAGCGACGGTTTCCGGGCCTTCGGCCAGGATCATCTCCTCGAGCTTGTCGGCACAATGCTGCGAAAACTGCTCCTCGCTCATCGAGCGGTCGGCGCGGCGGAAGTAGTAGGGTGCCTCGGTGTGCAGGATCGGCGCGCGCGGCAGGTCGAAGGCGTTGTGGAACAGGTCGAGCCCGGTCAGCGATCCCGTCATCACGCCCGAGCCGTGATAGCCGCGCCAGCGCGAAATGATCTTCTTCTTCTCCGGCCGGCCGAGCACGTTGTTGTAGTACCAGATCAGCTTGATGTTGGTTTCGTTGGCATCCGAACCGGAGAGGCCGAAATAGACCCGCGACATGCCCTGCGGCGCGCGATCGATGATCATCTTGGCCAGCGTGATCGAGGCCTCGGTACCGTGGCCGACATAGGCGTGGTAATAGGCGAGGTTCTTCGCCTGGGCGGCGATGGCGTCAGCGATCTTCTGGCGGCCGTAGCCGACATTGACGCAATAGAGCCCGGCGAAGGCATCGAGGCTCTTCCTGCCATTGTTGTCCCACACGGTGACGCCTTCACCGCCGGCCATGATGCGTGTCGGGCTTTCGCCCCGCGCATGCGTGCCCATATGGGTCGAGGGATGGAAGAAGTGGTCGCGATCCCAGGCGGCGAGTTCGTTGGACTGGTCGAGCATTTTTTAACTCCTTGAGGGATGGCAGGACGAACCTAGGCGACGTCCAGACAGAGATACTTCAGATCGGTGAAGGCTTCGAGCCCGTGGCGCGAGCCTTCGCGCCCGATGCCCGATTGCTTGACGCCGCCGAACGGGATCGGCGCGCCGGTGATCTTGACGCGGTTGATGGCGACCATGCCGTAGTCGAGCGCGCGGCCCATGCGCTGCTGCCGGCCACCATTCTCGGTCACGACATAGGCGACGAGGCCATACTCGGTGGCGTTGGCGCGGGCAATCACGTCATCCTCGCTGTCGAACGGCGTCACGGCGGCAACCGGGCCAAACGTCTCCTCGCGCATGATCAGCGCTTCGTCACTGACATCGGCCAGCAGCGTCGGCTGGTAGAACAGCGGGCCGGCCTGGTGCCGCTTGCCGCCGGTGAGGCAGCGCGCGCCGTGAGCGATGGCATCGGCGACCTGTTCCTCCACCTTCTTGATGGCGCGCTCATGCATCAGCGGCCCGATGTCGATCTTCTCGGCTAGGCCATTGCCGGTCCGCAGCGTCTCGATGCGCTTGGCGAAGGCGGCGCAGAACCGATCGTAGATCGGACGCTGGACGTAGATGCGGTTGGCGGCGAGGCAGTCCTGGCCCGACGTGGCGAATTTGGCGTCGATGGCGATATCAACCGCTTTGTCCAGATCTGCATCGGCAAAGACGATCAGCGGGGCATGACCGCCAAGCTCCATCACCAGCCGCTTCATGGTCGGCGCGCTCTGGGCGGCGATCAGCCGGCCGATCTCGGTCGAGCCGGTGAAGCTCATGGCACGCACGCGCGGATCTTCGCACATCCGGCCGACGATCGTCGAAGCCTTGCCGGTGACGATGTTGAAGACGCCCACGGGCAGGCCGGCGCGTTCGCCGAGTTCGGCCAGCGCCAGCGCCGACAGCGGCGTTTCCGAGGACGGATGCGCGACGATGGTGCAGCCGGCGGCAAGGGCGGCGGCCGCCTTACGGGTCAGCATGGCCGCCGGAAAATTCCACGGCGTGACGACGCCGACGACGCCGAGCGGCTCGCGCCGCACCATCATCTCGGCGTTCGGCAGATGGCTGGTGACGCTCTCGGCGTTCAGGCGTTTTGCTTCTTCGGCATACCATTCGACGAAGGAGGCGGCGTAGTCGATCTCGCCCAGCGATTCCTGCAGTGGCTTGCCCTGTTCAAGCGTCATCAGCAGAGCCAGATCATCCTTGGCGCCGACGATCAGCTCGAACCATTTTCGTAAAATTGTCGAGCGCTCCTGCGGCAACAGCGCCCGCCAGGCCGGGAAGGCGCGCGCCGCGGCATCGATCGCCTTTGTCGTCTGCCGGCCATCGAGCGCGGCGACGAAAGCGACGGTCGTGCCGGTGGCCGGATCGGTGACCTCGAAGCTTTCGGCAGCCTCGCTTGCGGTCCAGTGGCCATCGACATAGGCGAGTTCGCGCAGCAGCCGGCGGTCGGCGAGGCCGTCGAGCGCTTCATGGCGATGCGAGCGGGCGAAATGCGCGGACATGGTCAAAGCCTCCCGGTTCGGACTGATAAGGGAAGACTATCCGCCCGATGCAGATAGAGAGGCTGTTTGGAAGTCCTGATGTAGAGAGACTCTCTCTATCGGGTTGCCCGGCGAGAGAATCTCTCCGCTCCTACGACGACGCCGGCAAAAGCTCTGCGATGGGCAGCGCCACCTGGTCCTTCACGGTCTTGATGACGATGTAGGTGAAGTAACGATCGATGCCGATCTCGCGGTCCAGCAAGCCATCGACCAGCCGCTGATAGGCGTCGATGTCGCGCGCAATTACCTTCAACAGATAGTCGACGCCGCCGCCGACAGACCAGCAGGCGACGATCTCGGGAACATCGCGTATAACGCGCTCGAAGCGGTCGAAATCGGCCTGGCGGTGGTTTGCCAGCGTCACCTCCATCAGCACGGTGGCAACGGGTGCCACGACGCGCATGGCGATCCTGGCGTGATAGCCCGAGACGATGCCGGCCTTTTCCAGCTTGCGCAACCGCATCCAGCACGGCGTCGGAGACAGGCCGACCTGCTCGGCCAGCGCCAGCTTGGTGATGCGTCCGTCGCGCTGGATGGCGTCGAGGATTTTCAGGTCGATCGGGTCGAGTTTCGCTGATGTCATCAGGGCTCACTTTTTCGTCCGAATACCATGACGGCGCATTATTTCGATTGTCAATTGCACTGATTTCGATCTCTAATAAGTCATGACATTGTGGCAACCCGATCCCGCGCTTATCCGACGGCCGGCCTATCAGTCGCTGGCCGACCAGTTCGCGCGCGCCATCCATGACGGACGCCTTGCCAATGGCGCGCGGTTGCCGACCCATCGCAGGCTGGCCGACGACCTCAAGCTTTCGGTGCAGACGGTTAGCCGCGCCTATGAGGAACTGATCCGCCGCGGCCTGATTTCGGGCGAGATCGGCCGCGGCAGCTTCGTCCAGACGCAGCGCCGCGAGCCCGAGCCGCCCTATCTGCCGGAGCGGCTCGGTGAAGTCATCGACCTTTCGATCCTGAAACCGGTCTGCGAGCCGATGCATCTTGAGCGGCTGAAGCAGGCACTGGGATGGCTGGCTGAGAACCTGCCGTCGAGTTCTGCACTTTCGTTCCGGCCCAACATGGTGTTTCCCCGCCACCGCGCGGTGGCGGTCGAATGGTTGAGACTGTGCGGCCTCGATGCTTCGCCGCAGAACGTCAGCCTGACTAACGGCGCCACCGCCGGCATGACAGTGGCGCTGATGAGCGTCGCGCCGCCGGGCTCTACGGTCGCCACGGAGGCGATCGGCCACCATACGCTGGTGCCGTTGGCACGCTATCTCGGCTTCAACCTGGAAGGCCTGCCGATCGACGACAACGGCCTGATTCCGGAAGCGCTGGACGAGGCCTGCCGGCTTTCCGACATCCGCGCGGTCTTCGTTCAGCCCTCGGTCATCAATCCGACGGCGACGCTGATGGATGCGCGGCGGCGAGAAGAGATCGCGGCGGTCGCGCGCAAGCACGATATCGCCATCATCGAGAACGATGTGCTGGGTCCGCTGGTCGAAGACCGGCCGCCGCCGGTTGCCGCGTTCGCGCCGGAGCGCACGCTCTACGTCACCTCCTTCACCAAGATCACCGTGCCCGGCCTGCGCATCGGCTATCTGGCCGCACCCGACCGCTACGTCGCCGCCGTCGCCAACCGGCATCTGGTTTCGAACTGGATGGCGACGCCGCTGGTGGCCGAGATCGCCACCAAATGGGTGACCGACGGCACGGCGATGGAGCTTGTCCACTGGCAGCGCGCGGCTTTGCGGCGCCGGCAGGATATTGCAGCGCAGGTGCTGGCGGGGGTCGACTATCGCGCCCGGCGAGACGGGCTGCATGTCTGGCTTCAACTGCCCGCGGACCGTGCCGAGGAAAGCTTTGTCGCCCAGGCCCGCCTGCAAGGCGTGGCTATCGCGCCCGGAACATCCTTCCGTATTTCGGGTGCGCCCTGGCATCCGGCGGTGCGTATCTCGCTGGGTTCGACCACCGAGGGGGAACTGCGCGCCGGCCTCGGCGTTGTCACCAAGCTGCTGCTTGGCGATCCGGAGCATCTGCTGCTCGCAATCTAGCCCGGTTTGCCCGGAAATTGTGCGGAATCAGAATAATTGTCATGATATTATTTTCCCAATTGACATGATTTGGCGCGTTCCGCATCGTTAAGGGGCACAGGCTTCTCCAGCACGAGGAAATACATTTGTCCGCATCAGCGCCCATCATCAAGATCGACAGCATCTCGAAAAGCTTCGGCAGCTTCAAGGTGCTGGACGGCCTGTCGATGCAAGTCATGCCCGGCGAGAAGCTGGCACTGATTGGCCCATCGGGTTCGGGCAAGACGACGATCCTGCGCATCCTGATGACGCTGGAGCGCATCGATGGCGGTCATATCCAGATCGACGGCGAGCAGCTCTATCACATGGAGCGCAATGGCCAGCTGTTGTCCGCCGATGAGCGGCATCTGACAAGGATGCGCCAGAAGATCGGCATGGTGTTCCAGCTGTTCAACCTGTTTCCGCACAAGTGCGTCATGGACAATGTCACGCTGGCGCCGATGCTGACCAAGGGCACGCCGCGTGCCGCCGCCGAAAAGCGGGCGATGGAACTGCTCGAAATGGTCGGCATGGCCGACAAGGCCAAGAACATGCCGGCGCAGCTGTCCGGTGGACAGAAGCAACGCGTGGCGATCGCTCGGGCGCTGGCGCTGTCGCCGAAGATCATGCTGTTCGACGAGGTGACGTCGGCGCTCGATCCAGAGCTGGTCGAGGAGGTGATGAACGTCATGCGCAAGCTCGCCGCCGAGACCGACATGACCATGCTGCTGGTCACCCACGAGATGGGCTTTGCCCATGATTTCGCCGACCGGGTGCTGTTCTTCGATCGCGGCAGGATCGTCGAAGAAGGCAAACCGGACGAGATTTTCCGCAATCCCAAGCAGGAGCGCACGCAAGGTTTCCTGAAGAAGATCATCGCGGCCGGACATCGGGTCTGACCGCAATGCCCAGGGCGACGAAGTCGTCCCGAGGCGGCGAGGGCCGCCATGCAACAAAGCAAGACAAGAAACAAGGAGTTGGGAACAATGAACAAACTTGGCATTCTGGCCGGCGTTGCCGGTCTTGCACTGACGGCGGTGCTGGCCGCCTCGATCCCCGGTTCGGCCGATGACAGCAAGCTCGAGCAGCTCAAGGCGCAAGGTTTCGCCCGCCTCGCTATCGCCAACGAGCCGCCCTATACGGCGGTCGCCGCCGACGGCAAGGTTTCGGGTGCCGCGCCTGATGTGGCCCGCGAGATATTCAAGCGGCTCGGCGTCGCCGACGTTGCCGCTTCGATCTCCGAATATGGCGCCATGATCCCCGGCCTGCAGGCCGGTCGCTTCGATGTCGTCACCGCCGGCCTGTTCATGAAGCCGGAGCGCTGTGCTGCGGTCGCCTATTCGGAACCCGTGCTGTGCGACGCCGAGGCGATGCTGGTGAAGAAAGGCAATCCAAAGGGCTTCAAGAGCTATGAGGATGTCGCCAAGGATACGACTGCGACCATCGGCGCGCCGGGCGGCGGCACCGAGGAGAAGCTCGCGCTCAATGCCGGCGTGCCACGCGATCGCGTCATCGTCGTGCCGGATGGCCAGAGTGGCGTGAAGATGCTCCAGGATGGCCGCATCGACGCTTATTCGCTACCCGTCCTGTCGATCAATGATCTGGTCAAGAAGGCCAACGATCCGAACCTCGAAGTCATCGCTCCGGTGCAGGGCGCACCGGTCTATTGCGACGGCGCCGCTTTCAAGAAGGGCGACGAGGCACTGCGCGACGCCTTCGATGTGGAACTGGCCAAGATGAAGAAATCGGGCGAGTTCGCCAAGATCATCGAGCCCTACGGCTTCTCGGCGGCAGCCGCGATGTCGACCAGCCGCGACAAGCTCTGCGCGGCGAAGTGATCCTTCCTTCTCCCCGTTCAACGCGGAGAAGGTGTCACGAAGTGACGGATGAGGGGCGGCGCCAAACCTTCGCAAGTTCGCGCCGCCCCTCATCTGCCTGCCGGCATCTTCTCCCCGTAAACGGGGAGAAGATGCTAAACCCAACGTTGGAAACCGAATGACCCAGTGGTCCGGCTATTTCGGCCTGATATTGCAGGGAGCGCTTGTCACCATCGAGCTGACGCTGATGGGGTCGGTGCTGGCGCTGATCATGGCCTTCCTCGCCGGCATGGGGCGCGTGTCGCGCTTCTTTGCGCTGCGTTGGTTGGCCACCGCCTACATCGAGTTCTTCCGCGGCACCTCGATCTTCGTGCAGTTGTTCTGGGCCTATTTCGTGCTGCCCTTCATCGGCATTTCGCTGACCCCGTTGCAGGCCGGCGTGCTGGCGCTCGGCCTCAATGTCGGCGCCTACGCCGCCGAAGTGGTGCGCGGTGCCATCCAGTCGATCGGCCGCGAACAGTATGAGGCCTGCACAGCGCTCAATCTCGGCCGCTGGCAAGGCATGCGCCACATCATCCTGCCACAGGCGCTGCTGGTGATGCTGCCGACCTTTGGCAACAATGCCATCGAATTGCTCAAGGCGACCGCCGTGGTGTCGCTGATCTCGCTCACCGACCTGACCTTCCAGGCGCAGGTGGTGCGCGCCCAGACCGGCAACACCCTGGTGCCGTTCACCACCATCCTGATCATCTATTTCATCCTCGCCCTGCTCATCTCGTGGGGCGTGCGCTCGCTGGAACGACGCATGGCGCGCGGCCTCGACGGGGTGCGTGCCTGATGGCCAACTCCCTTCTGATAAATTGGGCCTACTGATGGAATGGGATTGGAATTTCGTCTGGGAAATCATGCCAACGCTGATCCAGGGCGTGAAGATCACCATCCTGGCGACGCTGCTCGGCTCGGTGCTGGCGGCGATCGTCGGGCTGGGCATTGCGCTGGCGCGCCGCTCGCCCAACAAGGCGTTGTCGCGCACGGTCGGCTGGGCGGCTGAATTCATCCGCGGCACGCCGCTGCTGGTGCAGCTCTATTTCATCTTCTACGTGCTGCCCGACATCGGCATCCTGCTGCCGCCGCTGGTCGCCGGTGTCATCGGGCTCGGGCTGCACTACGGCACCTACACGGCTGAGGTGTATCGTGCCGGCATCGACAATGTGCCGCGCGGCCAATGGGAGGCCGCCAAGGCGTGCAATCTGAGCGCCAGTCAGACCTGGACCCACATCATCGTTCCGCAGGCCATCCCACCGATGATTCCGGCGCTCGCCAATTACTTCATCGCCATGTTCAAGGAAACGCCGCTGCTGTCGGCAATCACCGTGCTGGAACTGATGAACCAGGCCAAAAGCGTCGCCAACACCTACTATCGCTATATCGAGCCGATCACCCTGGTCGGTGCTTTCTTCCTGGTCATCAGTCTGTTTTCGGTCGTGTTGCTGCGCTGGCTGGAACGCCGCTACGGCAAGATCGAGAGGTAGCCGATGAAACCCTTGCCCGAGATCAAGGTGTATCCGAAACGGCCGGCACTGGATGCGCGTCCTCTGGAGCGGCGCGTCGGCCTGATCATCCTGGCCACCGACCACACCAGCGAACCGGATTTCCGCCGCATGGTGGCGAGCGAACGCGTCGGCGTCTATGTCGCGCGCATTCCCTATGCCAACCCGACGACGCCCGAAAACCTGCGCAAGATGCAGCCGGCGCTGACGGCGGGCGCGGCCCTGATCCTGCCGGATGAGCCACTCGATGCCGTCTGCTATTCCTGCACTTCGGCCTCGGTGGTGATCGGCGATGCCGAGATCGAGGCGGCGATCCAGGTCGCAAAGCCCGGCGTGCCGGTAATCACCCCGCCGATGGCGGGCGTGCGCGGGCTGCGTGCGCTGGGCGCAAGCAAGATCAGCATCCTCACTCCCTACACGGTCGAGACATCCAGGCCGATGGCCGCCTATTTCGCGGCGCACGGCTTCGAGATCGCCAGCTTCACCTGCCTCGGTTTCGAGGACGACCGCGAGATGGCGCGCATCGCACCGGCGGCCCTCGTCGAACTGGCGCGTGAGGCGACCGACGCCAGCGCCGATGCGCTGTTCGTCTCCTGCACGGCGCTGCGTAGCGCCCTCGCCGTCACCGGCATGGAAAAAACTATTGGACGTCCCGTGGTGACCAGCAACCAGGCGACCGCCTGGAATTGTCTGCGGCTGTGCGGAGATGACACGCCGCATCCCGAATTCGGCCGTCTGATGACGCAGCCATTTGCCGCCTGATTGATGATCATGACACAGGTCACTCTTGAGCACATTCGCGCCGCGCGTGAGCGCATTGCCGGCAAGGTCGAGCGCACGCCGACCGTGCTGTCCCAAAGTCTTTCCGAAGAGCTGGGCGTCCCCGTCCACCTCAAGCTCGAACACCGGCAGACCACCGGCAGCTTCAAGCTGCGCGGCGCCTCGAATGCCGTCGCTTCGCTCAGCACCGCGGAGAAGACGCGTGGCGTGGTCGCGGCCTCGACCGGCAACCACGGCCGCGCGCTGGCGCATGCGGCGAAGCTTGAGGGCATGCGCGCGGTGATCTGCATGTCGCGGCTGGTGCCTGAAAACAAGCTCGACGAGATCCGCCGGCTGGGCGCGGAGGTTCGCATTATCGGCAACAGTCAGGACGATGCCCAGCAGGAGGTCGATCGGCTGGTGGCGCAAGAGGGGCTGGTTATGCTGCCGCCCTTCGACCATCCCGACATTGTCGCCGGGCAAGGCACGCTCGGGCTTGAGATGATCGAACAGGCTCCGGATGCTGCCCTCGTCCTGGTGCAGTTGTCGGGTGGCGGGCTCGCCTCAGGCGTTGCCGCGGCCATCAAAGGCGTCAGCCCCGGCACAAAGATCATCGGTGTCTCGATGGCTCGTGGCGCGGCGATGAAGGCCAGCCTCGATGCCGGCCGCCCGGTGCTGGTGGAAGAATTGCCGACGCTGGCGGATTCGCTCGGCGGCGGCATCGGCCTCGACAACCGGCTGACCTTCGCCATGTGCCGCGACCTGCTCGATGGTATCGTCCTGCTTAGCGAGGACGAGATCGCCGCCGGCATCCGTCACGCCTATGCGCGCGAACGCGAAATCGTCGAGGGCGCCGGCGCGGTCGGCATCGCCGCGCTGCTCGCCGGCAAGGTCAGGTCGGACGGGCCGGTGGTCGTGCTTCTCTCCGGCCGCAACATCGATATGGACGCGCACCGCAGGATCGTCTGCGGCGAGGCGCCATCGCTCAAGGAGCACGCCGCATGAGCCGGATGACGATCCTCACCGAGCAAGAATTGCGCGCGATCGTGACACTCGATCTCGATGCAGTCGCCTGCGTCGAAAACGCCTTCCGTGCGCTTGCCACCCTGCCGGTGGCGATGCCGCCGATCCTGCGGCTCGACATTCCCGAGCATCGCGGCGAGGTCGACGTGAAGACCGCCTACGTGCCTGATATCGACGGTTTCGCCATCAAGATCAGCCCCGGCTTCTTCGACAATCCGAAGCTCGGCCTGCCCAGCGTCAACGGCATGATGGTGCTGCTGTCGTCCAAAACCGGGCTGGTCGAAGCACTGCTGCTCGACAACGGCTATCTCACGGATATCCGAACCGCTGCTGCCGGCGCCGTCGCCGCCAAACATCTGTCGCGGCAGGACTCGTCAGTTGCCGCGATCTTCGGCGCCGGCGTCCAGGCCGGGTTGCAATTGGAAGCCCTGATGCTGGTGCGGCCGATTTCCGAGGCGCGCATCTGGGCGCGCGATGTGGCAAAGGCCGAGGCAACCGCCGGAGCCCTGCGCGAAAAGCTCGGCATTCTCGTGCATGCCGAGCCCGACGCGGCAAACGCAGTTGTCGGCGCCGACATCATCGTCACCACCACGCCTTCGACCGAGCCGCTGATCAAGGCGGGTTTCGTTTCCGCCGGCCAGCACATCACGGCGATGGGCTCCGACGCCGAGCACAAGAACGAGATCGCGCCGGCAATCCTGCGCATGGCCGACCTCTATGTCGCCGACAGCGCCCGTCAGACGCGGCGGCTGGGTGAGCTGCATCACGCCATCGCGGCGGGCGTGATGGCCGCTGAGGAAGAGGTGACCGAACTTGGCCAGATCATCGCCGGTAAACGGCATGGTCGGCGCTCGGCCAGCGACATCACCATCGCCGATCTGACCGGCACCGGCGTTCAGGATACGGCGATAGCTACGTTCGCCCGCGATCGGGCGCGGGTGGCCGGTTCCGGGGCCATTTTCGAAAGCTGATGCTGGCCAAGGCGTGATCCGGAAAAATGGGAACCGGTTTTCCGAAAGATCACGCCCAAACAAGAACGACGGGCCGGTTTCAACGAAGTTGAAACAGGCTCAAGGCCCAACAAACGAGGACCAAGAACAATGCAACCGAACCTGAGATTCTCGCGCGGCGAATATGCGGATCGCCTCGCCAAGACACGCAAAGCCATGGAGGTGAAGGGCGTCGATCTTCTTGTTATCAGCGACCCGTCCAACATGGCCTGGCTGACCGGCTATGACGGCTGGTCGTTCTACGTGCATCAGGCGGTTATCGTGCCGCCATCGGGCGAGCCGGTCTGGTACGGCCGCGGCCAGGACGCCAACGGTGCCAAGCGCACTGCCTATCTCGCGCATGATAACATCGTCGGCTATGCCGATCACTATGTGCAGTCGACCGAGCGCCACCCGATGGATTTTTTGGCCAGCGTGCTTGCGGATCGCGGCTGGGGCAAGCTGACAGTCGGCGTTGAGATGGACAATTACTGGTTCTCGGCCGCCGCCTTCGCATCGCTGCAGAAGCATTTGCCCAATGCCCGCTTTGTCGATGCCACCGCGCTGGTCAACTGGCAGCGCGCGGTGAAGAGCTCGACCGAGATCGACTATATGCGCAAGGCGGCTCGCATCGTCGAGGCGATGCACCAGCGCATCTTCGACAAGATCGAGGTCGGCATGCGCAAATGCGATCTCGTTGCCGAAATCTATGATGCCGGCACGCGCGGCGTCGACGGCATCGGCGGCGATTATCCGGCGATCGTGCCGCTGCTGCCGTCGGGTGCCGATGCCTCGGCGCCGCATCTGACTTGGGACGACAGACCGATGAAGCGGGACGAGGGCACCTTCTTCGAGATCGCCGGCTGCTACAACCGCTATCACTGCCCGCTGTCGCGCACCGTCTTCCTCGGCAAGCCGACGCAGGAATTCCTCGATGCCGAGAAGGCGACGCTGGAAGGTATGGAAGCGGGGCTGGCCGCGGCCAAACCCGGCAACGCCTGTGAGGACATCGCCAACGCCTTCTTCGCCGTGCTGAAGAAGTATGGCATCGTCAAGGACAACCGCACCGGCTATTCGATCGGACTGTCCTATCCGCCGGACTGGGGCGAGCGCACGATGAGCTTGCGTCCCGGCGACCGCACCGAACTCAAGCCCGGCATGACGTTCCATTTCATGACCGGCCTGTGGCTGGAAACGATGGGACTGGAGATCACCGAGTCCATCCTGATCACCGAAACCGGTGTGGAGTGCCTGGCCAATGTGCCGCGTAAGCTGGTGGTGAAGGATTGAGCCCGATGTCGAATCTACGCTCATCACCGGTCGCGCCGACCGTCGATTTCGACCGCGACGGCGTCCAGCACGGCTTCCTGCGCTTGCCCTACAGCCGCGACGATTCCGCGTGGGGCTCGGTGATGATACCGATCTGCGTCATCCGCAACGGCAACGGACCGGCAGCTCTGCTGTCCGGCGCCAACCATGGCGACGAATATGAGGGGCCGCTGGCCCTCTACGATCTCGCCAGGACCCTCGATCCCAGGCAAGTCAGCGGCACGGTGATCATCGTGCCGGCAATGAACTATCCGGCCTTCCGCGCCGGCACGCGCACCTCGCCGATCGACAAGGGCAACATGAACCGCAGCTTTCCCGGCCGGCCGGACGGAACGGTGACCGAAAAGATCGCCGATTACTTTCAACGTGAACTGCTGCCTCGCGCCGACATCGTGTTCGACTTCCACTCCGGCGGCAAGACGCTGGACTTCGTGCCGTTCTGCGCGGCGCACACTTTGCCCGACAAGGCGCTGGAACAGAAAGCCTTTGACGCGGTCGCGGCCTTTGCCGCTCCGTTCTCGATGCGCATGATCGAGATCGACGCCGTTGGCATGTACGACACGGCAGCCGAGGAGATGGGCAAGGTCTTCGTCAGCACCGAACTTGGCGGCGGCGGCACGTCGCGCGCGCAAACCGTGCGGATCGCGAGGCGCGGCATTCTCAACGTGCTGCGTCATGCCGGCATTGTAGATGGTGCGGTCGAGAAGACTCGAACCCAGTGGCTCGACATGCCGTCGGGCGATTGTTTCTCGTTCGCCGAAGACGACGGCATGATCGAAACCATGGTCGATCTCGGTGAGCCCGTCAAAGAAGGCTCGGTGCTGGCGCGCATTCATTCCACCGGCCGCACCGGCGTCGCTCCGCAGGAGATCCGGGCAAAAATGTCGGGCATGCTTGCGGCGCGGCATTTCCCCGGGCTGGTTAAGGCCGGCGACTGCGCGGCGGTGGTGGCTGTGCACGTCTGAGCGGCTCCGCCGGGCCTGCTCCACCCGGTTCGGGTTCATCGTCACTTGTTCTGCGTCCGTCGCGGAGCCCTTCGGCGCGGCGGAAAGAAGCAGGATAGCGGGCGGAGTCGACATTGCAGGAGGATGTCACTATATAGCGGCGGCTTCGACCCGCGCGCCCGAGGGCAGCACCTCGAAGCAACTGTGAATGTGTAGTGTTTTGCGCCATCTATTGTGACGGAAATCGGCTCGGAAACCGGAAAAAAGCAAATAGAAACAGTGGCGCAGCGCTGGGTATGACCCAGCCAATGGTACCGACCCCTCCAGAATCAGAAAATGCCCTTGACCCCTCGATTTCCTATGGCTCTGTGGACCTTGGACGGCATTGGCTTGCCGGCTGACCGCGACTCGGCTGGAATGGGGACATGCATCCTTTGCGGGATGTCGACGTTTATGATTACCAACCGGCTTTGCCGCCAGGGAACAGCAGTATGAGCGAACACGCCATCGAATTCTTGCGGGGATGGATCGGCGAAAAGGTCCATTGCCAGTCCTCCCAGGCAAGGATCGACAAGCAGGCCGAAACCTTGGCCAAGGAGTGCGCCGCCGAGGCGGCCGAGGTCGGCATTCCGCTGGAGGATATCCAGGAAGAAGTCGGCGATATCCAGGAACTTATCGCATCCCGGCTTGAGGAAGCGGCCGAGGCCGAGGAAAACCAGCAGGCCCCCAGAAAAGCCGCGGAATGATCAAAGCCGCCGAATGATCGCATAGCGGCGACGTTGTTGCAGCGCGGGCTTCTGGCCCGCGTTTTTGTCTTCAGCCAAACGTCTCCTTCAGCCACGTCTTCGGCAGCGCCGGCACGAAATTCCCGTCGCGTCCGGTCATATCGTCATTGGCAACCAGCGCGTTGAGGATTGCTTCCTCTACGGTCTGGATCACCGCATCGAAAAACGGATCGATGTCGGTATCGGGAATAAAATCGGCACTGGCGATGCGGCCGGATGGCGCCCGCGCGGCGCTCGCATTGGCGGTCGAGAAGGCGATGAAAATGTCGCCTGAACTGTGATACCCGAAGCCTCCGGTCATGGCGACGCCAAGCGGCACCCGTCGGGCCAGCCGCTTCATCTGATGCGGCAGGAACGGTGCGTCGGTGGCGATGACGGCGATGATCGAACCCTTTTCGGCGCGCGGTGTGCCTTCGCGGACAGCCGGTTCGACGAGTTGCGGCCCGGCGCGCAGGCCGCGAATGGTTATGTTGCGCCGTTTGCCAAAATTGGACTGCACGAAGGCGCCGACCGTATAGGCACGGCCGTGCCATTCGACGATGCGCGATGCCGTGCCGGAGCCGGCCTTGAAGCCGAACGTGATCATGCCGGTGCCGCCGCCGACGCTGCCTTCCTCGATCGGTCCGCCGGCGGCACCGTCGAGGGCCTGCGCAACATGCTCCGAGGTCAAATGGTGGCCGTTGATGTCGTTGAGGAAGCCGTCATAGGTCTCCGCCGCCACCGGCAGTCCCCAGCCGCTGTCAAGCGCCGCCGGCAGCACGCTTTGCATCCAGCGCAGCGTGCCGTCGCGGGAAACACCGCAGGAATGCGTGTTCGTGATGGTGATCGGGAAGTTGAAAGCGCCGGTTTCCTCGACGATGTGCGAGCCGGTCAGTTCGCCGTTTCCGTTCTGGCTGAAGATCCCGGCGAAGACCGGGTTGGCGAGGTCGGCAAGCGGCCTGGGCAGGATCGCGGTCACGCCGGTGCGAACCGGTCCCTCGCCGACGACAAGTGTGCCATCGCCCGAGATCAGCGTCGCATAGCCGACCGCGACGCCGGGCACATCGGTGATCGCGTTGAACGGTCCAGGCCGTCCGTCGAAGCCGATGCCGAAATTTCGCGCGCGCGGTTTGCCTGAGGGCGTTGCCAGATGATGCGGATTGTCGGTCATGGTGTCAGAATAGGGATCCCTGATTGCCAGGCTCTTTGGCCTTGGCCGCCGGCTTGGCTACGGCTTTCGGTTTTGCCGTGCCGCTGATTGCCACCGCATCAGCGGTCCCGTCGGCGAACTCGAGCGAAAGCGCCATTCCCGACGCCACGTCGGCAGCCTGCTTGACGACGGCGCCGTCCGCATCTCTCACCAGCGCAAAGCCGCGGGCCAGGACGGCCTTGTGCGACAGCGACGCCATCAACCTGTCGGCCTGGACGACGCGGCCGCGCAGGCGCTCCAGCCTGAGCACCACTGCTTGCGTGCCGCGTCTTGTCAAAGCTGTCAGCAAATCCCTCTGCACGCGTTGCCGCCGTGCCGTCGGCTCGATCGTGATGCGGCCTTGCAGCATGGCCAATTGCTGCTTGTGCCGCTGCAGCGATGCCCTGGCACATTTTGGCAATTGATCCGCCGCCCGGTTAAGCTCCGCACGCCGGGCTCTTGCCATCGCACGCAGCGCGCCTTGTGCTCGCAAAAGATTGCGTTCGTTGGTGCGCCGGGCCTCTGCAATGCGCTGCGACAGCATTGCCGGTGTCAGTTTCACGGCAAAAAACCTTGCACGCTTGCGTTCGGTGGAGACCAACAGGCCCCGGCCGAGCCTGGATGTCGCCTCATCGAGGCGCCGGCGCGGCAGCGCCAGCAATTGATCGGGCGAGGGCAGAGCCCGGGCGGCGGCACGGGCGGCCTGCCGCTTGCGCTCGAAATTGCGCAGCACCGCCGCTTTCAGCCGCGCACCGAGGCTGGCAAGCGTTGCTTCGAGGTCGGCCTTCACCGGCACGGCGATTTCGGCCGCGCCTGTCGGTGTCGGCGCCCGCACGTCGGCGACGAGGTCGATCAGCGTCCAGTCGGTCTCGTGGCCGACAGCCGAGATCACCGGAATGCCGGAAGCGGCAACCGCGCGGGCGAGCGCCTCGTCGTTGAACCCCCAGAGGTCTTCGAGGCTGCCGCCGCCACGCGCCACGATCAGCAGATCGGGCCGCTGGATGGCGCCATCCCATGCCAGCGCGTTGAAGCCGTTGACCGCGGCAGTCACTTCCGCGCCTGACGTCTCGCCCTGAACACGCACCGGCCAGACCAGGATGTGCAGCGGAAAGCGGTCCTTGATGCGGTGGATGATGTCGCGGATGACGGACCCTGTCGGCGAGGTGACGACGCCGATGACGCGCGGCATGAACGGCAGCAATCGCTTGCGGCCGGTGTCGAACAGACCCTCGGCCTGTAGCCGCCGCTTGCGCTCTTCCAGCAGCGCCATCAGGGCGCCGGCGCCGGCAGGCTCCAGATTGTCGATGACGATCTGGTAGTTGGATTTGCCGGGATAGGTGGTGAGCTTGCCGGTGGCGATCACCTCCATGCCCTCTTCGGGACGGAACTTCAGCCGGCTCATCGTGCCTTTCCACACCACGGCGTCGAGCCGCGCGCGGTCGTCCTTCAGCGCGAAATAGGCATGACCTGAGGAATGCGGCCCGCGATAGCCTGATATCTCGCCACGCACCCGCACATTGCCGAAAACGTCCTCGACCGTGCGCTTCAGCGCGCCGGAAATCTCGCTCACCGTATATTCGGCGGCGTTGGTGCGTGATTCGGATGCTGCTTCGCTCATCGGCCGATTGGGGAACGGTTGGGCGCCCGCGTCAAGGCGGTTGCGTCGGGCCAGCCGTTCATAACCCGCACACCTGGCCCTGCCTACCAGCCGGGCAGGATCTGGTTCGGCTTGGTTCGCCGCAGCTTGGTGAAGGCGAGCGCTGCGAAATCGAACGTTCCGGGGTCTTCGCCGACCGGCACGGAGATATTGTCCAGGCTTTCCGAAATATGGCGGGCGAGCGCATCGACGATCTCCGGCCGCGACGTCTGGCCGCGCATGATGCCGATGCGGCAATCGGGCAGGGCGCCGAAGCCGTCGGCTTCGCCCAGCACCCGCATGCCGGGCCTGAGCGCGCATTCCGGCAGCACCGAGATTGCCAGCCCGGAAAGCACCGCTGCGGTGATGACGGTGGCCGAGAAACTGGTGAACAGGATGCGATAGTCGCGGTTCTGCTGGTCGAGCACATCGACCGCGGCGCGCCGCCAGATGCAGTTCGGCCGGCCGAAGGCCATCGGCAGCGTTTCCTGCTCATGCGTGGCATGATTGGCCGAGGTGACCCACAGCAGCGGTTCGCGCCGCACCACCTCCGACTGGCCGCGTACGTCGTTGTGCGTCACCAGCGCGAGGTCGAGATTGCCGCGCTTGATATGCTCGACCAGCCCCGGCGTCGGCTCGCAGATGACGGTGAGTTCGACGCGCGGATTGGAGCGGGTGAACCGTGCCATGATCTCGGGCAGGAAACGATCGGCGTAGTCGTCGGGCGTGCCGATGCGGATCGTGCCTTCGAGCCGCCGGTCGTCGAAGGCCGCCAGGGTCTCGCGGTTGAGATAGAGCAGCCGCCGCGCATAGGAGAGCAGCTTGTCGCCTTCCTCGGTCAGCCTGTTGGTGCGCCCGTCCTTTTCGAACAGCGGTTTGCCGATCCGCTCCTCCAGCCGGCGCATCTGCATCGACACCGCCGACTGGGTCCGGTGCACCTCCTCGGCTGCCCGCGTGAAGCTGCCGGTATCGGCGATCGAGATGAAGGTCTGCAATTGATCGAGATCGAGCGGCGATTTCATCGACATGATCCATCACTGGTGTTGATGGTAAAGATTAGAAACATTCGTTGGATTAATCAATCGGCCGATGGCAAATTGGCATTGTCCACATGAAGGCATGTGAATTGGGACCGGAACGGCCGCTGACGCCAGCGCCGATTGCTTGGTCTCGCCCGTTCGAGTCTGAAGGAGACCGACAATGACCACGTTTGATTTCGCCACCGAGACCTCGCGCATCACCTCGCGTCCGGCCGTTGCGACGCGCGTGGCCAACACCGTCTCCAACATCTACCGCGCCTGGAAAAACCGCCGCGCCTTCTATCGCCTTGGCGAGATGTCGGACGCCGAACTCGCCGATATCGGCCTGACGCGCGCCGACCTGCATGTCGCCATCGACGTGCCGTTTGGCCGCGACCCGACGGCGATGCTGCGCGAGATCGCCAGTGATCGCATCGAAACGATCGAGGATTTCGCTCGCAAGGTGGCCTGATCGGTTGCTTGTTGTTTAGGTTGCCGTGAACCTTTTCAGGGTTCGACGCGACTGACGAGTATGCAGGCTCCCACTCCCTGCCGGATCCCCCCGGCCCGCCTGCACTCTGCCCGGTCCTCCCAGGACCGGGCTTTTCTCTTTCTACCTCAGCGAAGACCGCCTACCGCCGGTCCATGTCCCGCTTAAACTGGTCGAAGATTGTCTCCACGCCCTTCTGGTAGTCATCACGCTGCTGGGCGCCGGTTTCGAACATCTTGCCGAACAGGTCGTCGAACGGGTTTTTCGGACGGCCGCTCGGATTGGCCTGTGGCTGCGGTGCCTGACGTTGCGGGGGCGCTTGAGGCTGTTGCGGCGCCGGCTGTCCGCCGGGGATGCCGCCTAAGCCACCGCCACCTTGCCGCAGCATCTCCTCGAAGATTTTCCCCAGCGGATTGTCTCCGTAGGGGCTGTGCGTCTGCTGGGGCTGCGGCTGCGCCCGCCCCTGCGGCTGCGGCTGAGGCGCGCCACCGCCGAACATGTCCTGCAGCACCTTGCCGAGCGGATTGTCGCCGTAGGGATTGGGTGCCGGCTGCGTCTGGCTTTGCGGCTGTGGCTGAGCCGCGCCGCCGCCGAACATGTCCTGCAACACCTTGCCGAGCGGGTTGTCCATCGGGTTCTGGGGCGGCGGCGCCTGGCGCGGCTGCGGCGCCGGGGCCTGCATGCCGCCGCCTTGCCGCATCATCTGCTCGATGATCTCGCCGAGCGGATTGTTGCCGCCGCCGCCAAAACCACCGGCGGCCTGCATCTGGTTTGCCGTCTGCTTGAACAGCCCGCCCATGACCATCGAGGCGATCGCCGGCAGCATCTGCTGCAGGATCTGCTGATTGACGCCGCTGGCTTGCGCCGCCTGGCTGGCCACGGCGCGAGACAGATCCTTCGAACCGAACAGGTGCCCGAGAATGCCGTTGCCCTCATCGACGCCTTGCGGCGAGAAGGCCCGGGTTGCGTCCTCGAAATACTTGGCGTGCTGGCCGCTGGCCATCGCCGTCATGAAGGCGCCGAGCCCATAGGGGTCGGCGGTGTTGCGTTGCAGCCCCTGCGAAAAGGCCGGCAGCAATGCGGCAACCGCCGCTTGCGTCTGCTGCATTGAAAGCCCGTATTGCTGGGCAAGGGCCTGCATGCCATTGCCGTTCTGGGCCTGCGTCAGCATGTCGAACAAGGTGGGCATCGGCGTCTCCTCCGGAAATCCTCGCCGAAGAAGCCTAGTTTGTTTCCACTTCCGATTGAAGCGACTTTTGCCGGCCGGTCAGCTTTGCCAAATCCGAGGGTTAATAGGCGTATTCCATGAAAACCGGCTCGATCGAGCCGCCCCAGCGCGTGTGGTAGGCCGACAGCATCTCCTCGGCGCTGGTGGTGCCCCGCGCCACCACTTCGTCCAACGTGTTGAGGAAGGAGGTCTCGTCGTAGCCGTCGCGGTTCTTCTTGCCACGGTTCTTCAGTCCCATGCGGGAAATGACCATCACGTCACGCGCGATCTCGCGCAGCGTGGTGTTGCGGAACGGTGCGGAGATGCCTTGTTCCGGCACGGCATTGCGCATCGCCAGCGTTTCTTCATACGTCCAGCTCGAGGTCAGCGCCTCGGCGGCATCGAGTGCGGCCTCATCATAAAGCAATCCGACCCAGAAGGCCGGCAGCGCGCAGATGCGCCGCCATGGCCCGCCATCGGCGCCGCGCATCTCGAGGAAGCGCTTCAGCCGCACATCCGGGAACAGCGTTGACAGATGGTTCGCCCAGTCGCCCATTGTCGGCAGCCCGTCCGGCACTTCATTGCGCGCGGCCCCGGCCATGAACTGGCGGAAGGTGATGTGGGTCATGTCGTGATAGCGGTCGTCGCGGATGACGAAATACATCGGTACGTCGAGCGCCCATTCGACATAGTCGGCGAAACCGAAATCGGGCGAGAAGCAGAATTCGAGCAGGCCCGAGCGCTGGTTGTCGGTGTCACGCCATATGTCGCCGCGCCAGCTCTGCAAGCCGTTCGGATGGCTTTCGGTGAAAGGCGAATTGGCGAACAAGGCCGTCGAAAGCGGCTGCAGCTTCAACGACACCTGCATCTTGCGGCGCATGTCGGCCTCGCTCTCGAAGTCGAGATTCACCTGGATCGTGCAGGTGCGGTACATCATGTCGAGGCCCTTGGTGCCGACCTTGGGCATGTAGCGCGTCATGATCTCGTAGCGCGATTTCGGCATTTTCGGCGTCTCGGCAAGCGACCATTTCGGGCTGCCGCCGAGGCCGAGGAAGCGGATGCCCATCGGTTCGGCGATCTCGCGCACCTGCGCCAGATGGGCATTGCCCTCGCGACAGGTCTGGTGGATCGTCTCCAGCGGTGCGCCGGAAAGCTCGAACTGGCCGCCGGGTTCCAGCGAAATCGCACCCTGGCCGGTCGGTTCGACCAGGCCGATGATGCGGCCATCATCGACGATCGGATCCCAGCCGAGCTTTTCCTGCATGCCTTCGAGGATGGCGCGGATGCCGCGCTCGCCGCCATAGGGGACCGGTGCATTGCCGTCGACATAGAAGGGGAATTTCTCGTGCTCGGTGCCGATGCGCCATTTGTCGCGCGGCTTGTTGCCTTCGGCCAGGTGCTCGACGAGTTCGTCGACACCTTCGATCGGGCGGAAATCGGTCGTATCGCGCGCCATGATGGTACCCTCAGAGGCGGCCGGATGACCGCCGGCGGTAAATGGACGAAATGTCAGCAGACGATCAAGCGAAAAATCCTGAGCCACAGGTCAACAGGAATTGAACGTTGCTGGAACTCTGCGTCCCTTGCAAGGGATGACGTCTCACCAGTCTCCGACCGTTGCCTGCATCACCGCGAGCGCGGCCACCGCCGCCGTATCGGCGCGCAGGATACGCGGGCCGAGCGGAATGGCGGTGACGAAGGGCAGGGCGCGCAGCATCTTACGCTCATCGTCGGAAAAGCCACCCTCCGGCCCGACCAGCAGCCCAAGCTTCTTGTCCTTGACCGCCTGCAGCGCGGCCAGCGGATTGTTGGTCGAAGCATCCTCGTCGCAGAAGATCAGCCGTCGCTCTGTGTCCCAGCCGGTCAACAGGCGGTCGAATTTTTCGGCTTCGCGCACCTGAGGCACCGCCAGGATGCCGCATTGCTCGGCAGCTTCGACGACATTGGCGCGCAGGCGATCGATCGACGGCTTGGCCACTTGCGTGTGCTGGGTAATGACCGGCTGCAGGATACCGGCGCCCATCTCGACCGCCTTCTGCACGAGATAATCGAGCCGGCCCTGCTTCAGCGGCGCAAAGCAGTAGACGAGATCGGGCAGAGGCGGCTGCGGCCGCTGCAGCGCCGACACCTTCAGCCGCACCGCCCTTTTCGTCTTCGCCGATATGGCCGCCGACCACTCGCCGTCGCGGCCATTGAACACCAGGATTTCGGCGCCTTCGCCAAGCCGCAGCACATGCAGGAGATAGTGGCTCTGCTGTTGGCCGGCCTCGAATTCGATGTCCGGCGCGAGATCGTCGGTCACGAACAGACGTTGCATTTTGTAATTGGCGCGCATCGCCGAGGAATGAGCGAGCCGGCCGCCGGCGTCAAGCCTCGGCGGTCGGATGCCACACCGGCCGAAAGCCGTGCCGCAGCACGCAGAGCGTCGTGGCCGGCGTCAGTAGCGAGAGTGTCTTGCTTTTGAGCATGTCGAAATCGTTGGGGTGCTCATATCCCGCAAAGGACCAGCGCAGTGCCTTGCCGCCACGCAAGGCATAAACAGTGCCGCCATCCGCAACCACGACGCCGTCCGGCAGGCCGGCAAGGTCTTCAACCGCAATCACTGGCGGCTTGCCGCCTGACGCCAGCCGCTCCTTGTGCAGCCGCTTGTCGACCATCGGCGCGCGCGGTTCGGCGATGCCGAAGGCTTCGCCGAAGCGGCCGACGAAATCCCTGGCCCGTTCGCGCTGGCAAAAGAAGCAGGGGCGATGCCCGGCCGCCAGTGCGGTCACCTCGTCGAGGAAGAACAGCTCGGTCCAGCCCGCTTTACCGCCCTTCCTGTTGCGGCCCATCGGTTCGCGCCGCACATTTCGGAATTGGCAGACGCAGACGATCCAGGCTTGAAGCGCCCAGCGCTTTTTCTTGAGCGTCTTCGTCTCTGGGTCGTGGATGATGCCGCGATTGCCGGTGAACATGCCGCGATCGGGCACCGCGTGGATGATACCGAACGGATCGACCCGGTTCTGCAGTGGCATAGTTTTCTCTCCGGACACGCATCTTGGCTGCAATGCGAGCGGCATGATATCGCTCGTCGCAGCTTTTTCATGTCAGCAGGGTTTTGCGATGCGGGTGCTGGTGGTCCAGAACTACGACAATACCGGCCTCGGCCAGGTCGGCGCAGCACTTGCGGAAGCGGGCGCCGATCTCGACCTGCGTCTCCCTTACAGGGGCGATCCCCTGCCGGATGACGCGGCCGGGCATGATGCCATGGTGGTGCTCGGCGGGGGCCAGAATGCGCTGGCCGACGATGAGTACCCCTATTTCCCGGCACTGCTCGAACTGACCCGCGACTTTGCCGACAAGGATCGCGCCGTGCTCGGCATCTGCCTGGGCAGCCAGCTCGTCGCTCGTGCCTTTGGTGGCGAGAACCGTATCGGCGGCGCCAATGAGTTCGGTTGGCACGGCGTGTCGCTGACGCCTGACGCCAAGGCCGATCCGGTGCTGGGCGCTCTGCCGGCAAAGTTCCCGATCTTCCAATGGCACGACGACACCTTCGTGTTGCCCGAAAACGCCGTGCGGCTTGCCGGCAACGATGTCGCCGAGAACCAGGCATTTCGCGTCGGCCGCGCCGTGTACGGTTTCCAGTTTCACTTCGAGGCCGACCGGCCGATGGTCAAGGACTGGAGCGCGTCCTTTGCCCCGACCATCGCTGCGCGCCATCCCGACTGGGCCGGCAAGCTCGATGGCGAAATGGCCCGCAACGGGCCCGATGCGGATGCCGCTGGCCTCGCCATTGCCCGGGCCTGGGTAGCGACCATCTGAGCGTTGGTCTCTCCGTACCCTCCAGCGTGACATAATTGGCACGCGGCGGTGAAACCGCCTGGGGAAAACGGTTTCATTCTTGGCTTGTGTCCGCCCGCCATCCTAGAAGGCGCGCGCTCTGCATCTTCTGTGCAACGGCTATGAACCTTTTGTGTGACCCGCGCGACACACCGTTGATACAGAACATGCCTAGAAGCGCAAAATCGTCGAAACTTTGAAGCGAATTCTCCGTTTCAACGCATTGGTAACCGCCTGGTGCACAGATGCAGAAAGCTCAACAAGAGATGACCTCCGTGAAAGCAGCGCTTCTGTCCTTTGCCATGTTGTCCGCCATCGTGCTGTGCGGTCTCGGCATCTATGCCGCCGACGCAGCCAACAACCACAACGCCGTCGACGGTTACGGCGTCACCGCCTCGCTGCGCTAAAGCGGGAAGCGTCTTTCGCGTCCTCCGACGCGCGGCGCTCAAGCTTCCTTGATCGTCATTGTCAGGATGCGTTTGTCCGCGCCGTCGACGACGAGCGCGCTCAGCATGCCTGATTGCCAGGCAAGCGTGTCGACATTGACGCGGTTGGCCATCACTTCCGCCTCCGGCACCGGCGTGTGGCCGTGCACCACGATCTTCGGATAGAGGTCGGGGTGGTTGTGGAAGACGTCGCGGATCCAGATCAGATCCTGCGGGTTTTGCTTCTCCAGAGGAATGCCCGGCCTGATGCCGGCATGGCAGAAGAAGAAGTCCCCGAAAGTCACGGAAAACGGCAGCGATCGCAGGAAACCGATGTGGCTTTGCGGCACGGCCTCGACCAGTGCCTGATGTCCTCTGCGCACGGCCGATTCGGCCTTGCCGAACCACACGCTTGTGCCTTCACTGATCGTTACGCCGTAAGACTGTGCCGTCTGGATGCCGCCGAACCGGATGAAAAGTCCTTCCGGGTCAGGGGTCTTGAGAAAATCGAGAAAGCCGATGTCGTGGTTGCCAGCCAGCATCAGGTGACGAGGGTCTCGCTCTTGCGCTTCGATCAGGAAGTCGATGACGCCCTTCGAGTCCGGCCCGCGGTCGACATAGTCGCCAAGATGGATGACGCGCCAGTCGGCAGGCGCCTCCTGCTCGATCTCGGCCCTGATGCGCAGATGCATGGCGGCCAGCAGGTCGAGCCGGCCGTGGACGTCGCCGATCGCATAGAGACGCATGCCGTCCGGCCCATGCGCGTCGAGAAAATGGATGCCGGGTTCTGCCAACTTTTCGGTGTCTCCGTGGTCAGGCGGTCACGGGACCTGGCGCCGGAGCTGGTCCTTGCCCATGTCGGTGACAAGACGCTTTCCGCACAGCGCCAGCGTGATGTCCATCTCCTTGCGGATGATTTCCAACGCCTTGGTAACCCCTTCCTTGCCAAGCGCCCCCAGGCCGTAAAGAAACGGCCGGCCTATATAGGTTCCCTTGGCACCGAGGCAAAGCGCCTTCAGGACATCCTGGCCGGAGCGGATGCCGCCATCCATATGCACTTCGATCGTGTCGCCGACCGCGTCGGCAATCTCTTCCAGCACGCCGATCGACGACGACGCACCATCGAGCTGGCGCCCGCCATGGTTGGAAACGATGATCGCGTCGGCGCCGGTCTTGGCCGCCATCAGCGCGTCCTCCTTGTCGAGAATGCCCTTGAGGATCAGCTTGCCGCCCCAGCGCTCCTTGATCCAGGCGACGTCCTTCCACGACAGATGCAGGTCGAACTGCTCCGTCGTCCACGATGCCAGCGAGGCCATGTTGCCGACGCCCTTGGCGTGGCCGACAATGTTGCGGAAGGTCCGCCGCTTGGTGCCGGCCATGGCGGCGCACCAGCGCGGGCGGATGGCCATGTCGAAGATGTTCGTCAGCGTCAGCTTGGGTGGCGCCGAAAGCCCGTTACGGATGTCCTTGTGGCGCTGACCGAGAATCTGCAGGTCGAGCGTCAGCACGAGCGCCGAGCATTTCGCCGCCTTTGCCCTGTCGATCAGGTTGAGCACGAAATCCTTGTCACGCAGCACATAGAGCTGAAACCAGAACGGCTTCGTGGTAACCGAGGCGACATCCTCGATCGAGCAGATGCTCATCGTCGACAAGGTAAACGGCACGCCGAATTCCTCCGCCGCCTGCGCTGCCAGCATCTCGCCATTGGCGTGCTGCATGCCGGTCATGCCGGTTGGCGCCAATGCCACCGGCATAGACACTTTCTCGCCGATCATCGTCGATGCCAGCGAACGGTTGTCCATGTCGACGAGGACGCGCTGGCGGAACTTGATCTTCTGGAAATCCTCTTCGTTGGCCCGGTACGTGCTTTCGGTCCACGAACCGGAATCGGCATAGTCGAAGAACATCTTCGGCACACGCCGGCGTGCGAGGTCCTTGAGGTCGGCGATGGTCAGGATCTGGCTCATGGGCTTCCCGTTTCGATAGCTAGGAGCGTTTGCGTGCTGGTTCTGTATCGGTGGCGTCAACGCGCTGTTTCAACCTCAGCCGCGAGACGCGCTGCCAGTCGCCGCTGCGCTCGGCCTCCGCCATCGACCGTTCGACATAGGTGATGTGGTCCATCGCCGCCTGGCGGGCGGTGGCCGGGTCGCCGGCCTTCACCGCCGCATGGATCGCCCGGTGCTGCGCGAGCAGGGCGTCGCGCGCGCCGGGCACGGTGAACACCAGCAGCCGGTTCTGGAACACGCCCTCCGACAGCAGCCGATAACAGGAGCGCAGCGTGTGCAAAAGGATGATGTTGTGCGCGCATTCGCAGATCGCGTGGTGGAACTCGACGTCGATCTCGGCCTCGTCGTCGAAGTCGCCGGTCCGGTGCGCATCGTCCATGCGTGCCATGATCTTATCGAGCAGCGCCATGTCGTCTGGGGTGGCGCGCCGTGCCGCATATTCAGCCGCAACCCCTTCGATCTCGCGGCGGTATTCCAGATAGTCGGTCACTGCCTTGCGGTGCATCGAGATCAGGTCCGTCACCGGTTTGGTGAAGAGCTGGCCGATGACATCGGCGACATGCGTGCCGCCGCCGGGCCTTGTCGTCAAAAGGCCGCGTCCTTCCAGTGCCTTCAGGGCGTCACGCAGGATCGGCCGGGATACGTCGAACTGGCGTGCAAGCTCGCGCTCGCCCGGCAGCCGGTCGCCGGTGCGCAGCACGCCTTCGAGGATGAGGCTCTCGATCTGCTGCACCACCTCGTCGGCGGTGCGCGAATGCTCGATCCTGGAAAAAATGTCGCTCAACAGAATGCCTGGAAGGTGAACCGATGCCGCAGAATAGAGCCTGCCTCGCCAACTGGTCAAATTATTTATCCAATTGACAAAAAGCAGGCCGATTTCCCGCCCGATCCCGTGATCTTCGGCTAACTTTGCCGTTTGCGTCGTCAGGCCATTGGCACTAGAGGGACGCGAGTGCAAGCGGGTTCAAGGAAACCCCCGGGGAACAAGCCGTGTCAGACGACCCGTCCGATCTCGAATTCCAGCCGCGCGCCAAGGGCAGCGTCATGGGCTTTCCCGCGCATGAGGGCCGGCCCGGCGCACTCGGCGAGGTTCATGCCCGGCCGCATCCGCTGATCGAAAAGCCACGCGTCCTGATGCAACTCGCCTTCATGACGGAGGGCGGCTCCGGCGTCGACCACGCGGTGCTTTCCGAACTGTCGCGGCGCCTCGGCATCGCCGCGCCCGATCGCCAGGCCCGCCACCATGCCATGAAATGGGGCAAGGGCTCGCTGCGCTGGGAGCGGCACACCGAATTCTCGACCTATTTGTGGGAAGGGCCGCCTTCCGAAAGCGGCAGGACGCAGGAGGACTCACCCTTCGGCAACGGGTTTTCCCCGCCGGGAACCTGCATCTCCGGCATCAGGCTCGAAATCCGCAAATGGACGCAAGCAAGCGAGCAACTGATAGCCGGTTTCGATCCGACCAGCCTGTGCTACTCGCTGGTCGAGCGCGGAAACGCCGCCATCGTTACCGATTTTCGCCAGGATGGCGATGGCTTGACGCGCATGCTGCTGCTCGATCGCGGCTTGACCCCGGCGCGCACCGGCGCGTTGTCGCAGCGGCTTATCGACATCGAAACCTATCGGACGCTGGCCATGCTCGGCCTGCCGCTGGCGTTGACCTTGTCCGGCCGCGCCCGCCGCATCGAAGACCGGCTGGCGCAGACCACGCTGGAGATGAAGGTCGCCGGGACACGGGACAGCCAGACCTTGCTGGCCGATCTGACCGAACTTGCGGCGGAGCTGGAGGCGGACGCGGCGTCGAGCCTTTACCGTTTCGGCGCCAGCCGCGCCTATGACGGCATCGTCGGCGAACGGCTGGACGCACTCGAGGAAGAGGCTGTGCCCGGCTATGACACATGGCGCGGGTTCCTGCAGCGCCGTGTGGCGCCCGCAATGCGCACCTGCCGCTCGGTCGAGGAGCGGCAGGAAAATCTATCGCGAAAACTGACCCGCGCCACGACGCTGCTGCGCACCTGGGTCGATGTCGAGGTCGAGAAGCAGAACCGCGACCTGCTTGCCTCGATGAACAACCGCGCCCGCCTGCAATTGCGCCTGCAGCAGACCGTCGAGGGGCTCTCGGTCGCCGCCGTCTCCTATTATGTGGTCGGCCTTGTCGGCTATGTCGCCAAGGGCGCCTCGATCTTCGGCCATGCCTTCGCGCCGGAGATCATTACCGCTGCTTCGGTGCCTGTCGCCATCCTGCTGGTCTGGTGGGGCGTGCGCCGCGTGCGTCGGATGCACTCCGAACCCGGCAAGCCGCCCGGCGAATAGCAGCGGCAGATTGCCGCTGCGTAAGCCTGTCTCCGCCTTGAAGTTGGATTCGCCGCCATTACAGGATTTGCACCCAACGCGCTTCACTGGTAAAAGATTTTGACCAGTCAAGCGAAATGAGGCTGCTGATGTCCGGCCTGGCCATGCCGAAACCAGACGATGCCACGATGCGCCGGCGCGACGAGATCGTCGCCGACATGCGCATCATCGTGCCGGGTGAGGGCGTTGTCGACGCCGCCAATTCCATGCGCGCTTTCGAGAGCGACGGCCTGACCGCCTATCGGCAGCTGCCGCTGGTTGTCGTGCTGCCGCAAACGGTGGCGCAGGTTTCGCGCGTGTTGAGATACTGCAACGACCGCAACATCCGCGTCGTGCCGCGCGGCTCCGGCACCTCGCTGTCGGGCGGGGCGCTGCCGCTCGAGGACGCGGTGCTGCTGGTCATGAGCCGTTTCAACCGTATCCTCGGGATCGATTTTCCCAATCGCGTCGTCGTTGCCCAGCCGGGCGTCACCAATCTCGGCATCACCACCGCCGTCGAGCAGGAGGGCTTTTACTACGCCCCCGATCCATCCTCCCAGATCGCCTGCTCGATCGGCGGCAATGTCGCGGAGAATTCCGGCGGCGTGCACTGCCTGAAATACGGCCTCACAGCCAACAATGTGCTCGGCATCGAGATGGTGCTGATGAATGGCGAGGTGGTGCGGCTGGGCGGCAGTCACCTCGATGCGGAAGGCTACGACCTGCTCGGCGTCATGACCGGGTCCGAAGGGCTGCTCGGCGTCGTCACCGAGGTCACCGTGCGCATCCTGAAGAAGCCGGAGACGGCACGTGCACTGCTGATCGGCTTCCCGACCAGCGAGCAGGGCGGCCAGTGCGTTGCCGACATCATCGGCGCCGGCATCATCCCGGGCGGCATGGAGATGATGGACCGGCCGGCGATCCATGCGGCGGAAGATTTCGTTCATGCCGGCTATCCCCTCGATGTCGAGGCGCTGCTGATCGTCGAGCTCGACGGGCCGGGCGTCGAGGTCGATCATCTGATCGGCCTTGTCGAGGCGATCGCCTACAAGAACGGCTCGACCACCTGCCGCATTTCGCAGTCCGAACAGGAACGGCTGAGCTTCTGGGCCGGCCGCAAGGCGGCGTTTCCGGCCGTCGGCCGCATCTCGCCCGACTACTACTGCATGGACGGCACCATCCCGCGCAAGGAGTTGCCGCGCGTGCTCGCCGGCATGCGCGAGCTGTCGGAAAAATACGGTCTCGGGGTCGCCAATGTCTTTCATGCCGGTGACGGCAATCTGCATCCGCTGATCCTCTACGATGCCAACGTACCGGGCGAACTCGACAAGGCCGAAAGCTTCGGCGCCGATATATTGCGGCTCTGCGTCAAGGTCGGCGGCGTCTTGACCGGCGAACACGGTGTGGGCGTGGAGAAACGCGACCTGATGCCGGAGATGTTCACCCAGATCGATCTCGACCAGCAGATGCGGGTCAAATGCGCCTTCGATCCCAACCATCTGCTCAACCCGGGAAAGGTGTTCCCGCAGCTGCGGCGATGCGCCGAGCTTGGGCGGATGCATGTGCACCGCGGGCAGGTGGCGTTTCCGGACATTCCGAGGTTTTGAGGGTGATGACGGCGCGTGAACACCCCCCTCTGTCCTGCCGGACATCTCCCCCTCAAGGGGGGAGATTGGCAGCTTGCGCGCCTCGCCCTTCCGTCATCATTGAAGATTGGCGAAGCCATATGCGACATCTGATCTCCCCCCTTGAGGGGGAGATGTCCGGCAGGACAGAGGGGGGCGCCAGGGAACTCGGCATATCCGAACTCGCATCTGGCGCGGTCTCTTCATGACCACCTTCACCCCGACCACCCCATCCGAAGTCCTCTCCACCATAGCCTGGGCCGTGGCGGAAGAGGCGCCGCTCGAACTCCTTGGCCATGGCTCCAAGCGTGGCATCGGCCGGCCGCTGCAAACCGAACACACGCTCGACCTGTCGAAATTATCTGACGTCACGCTCTATGAACCGGCTGAACTGGTGCTGTCGGCCAAGGCAGGCACACCGTTGGCCGAGATCGAAAAACTGCTGGCGGAAAACGGCCAGCAGCTCGCTTTCGAGCCGATGGATTACGGCCCGCTGCTTGGTGGCGAACCGGGCAAAGGTACGATCGGCGGTGTGCTCGGCGCTAACCTCTCCGGTCCGCGCCGGCTCAAGGCGGGGGCCGCGCGCGACCATGTCCTGGGCATCAATGTGGTGTCCGGTCGTGGCGAGGCCTTCAAGTCGGGCGGTCGCGTGGTCAAGAACGTCACCGGCTATGACATGTCGAAGCTGATGGCCAACAGCTGGGGCACGCTGGCCGTCTTCACCGACGTCACCTTCAAGGTGCTGCCGGCAGCCGAGACCGAAGTCACGCTCGCCATCCGTAGCCTGCTCGACGATGCCGCGGCCGCCGCCATGGCCCTGGCGCTTGGCTCGAGTGCTGAAGTATCGAGTGCCGCCCACCTGCCGGAGCGGATCGCCGCGCGCGTCGCCAGCGGCAGTCTCGGCAGCGAGGCCGCCACGCTGCTGCGCGTCGAGGGTTTCGGCCCGTCGGTCGCCTACCGCATCGCCGCGCTGAAAACGCTGCTCGGCAATGCCGGCCCGCTGCAGGAGATTGGCGGCGAGGTTTCGCGGCTGATCTGGCGCGACGTTCGCGATTGCAGGCCTTTCGCCGACGGCAGCGAGAAGCCGGTCTGGCGCATCTCGATGACGCCTTCTCAGAGCCACCAGATGGTCCTGACGCTGCGCATGCAGGCCGCCGTCAGCGCCTTTTATGACTGGCAGGGCGGACTGGTTTGGCTGCGCATGGAACAGGGCGATCCGGAAGCCGCTCTGCTGCGCGGGCTGTTGAGGAAACATGGCGGCGGCCATGCGACGCTGGTGCGCGCCGCACCCTCGCATCGCGCCGCTCTACCGGTGTTCGAGCCGCAGCCGCCCGCTCTTGCTGCACTATCGGTCCGCCTGAAACAGGAATTCGACCCCAAGAATATCTTCAATCCCGGCCGCATGGCCTAGGACATCAGCGATGCAGACCAATTTTTCGCTTGCCCAGCTTGCCGATCCGCATGTCGCGGAATCGGAAAAGATCCTGCGCAAATGCGTGCATTGCGGCTTCTGCACTGCGACGTGCCCGACCTATGTGACGCTCGGCAACGAGCTCGATTCACCGCGCGGGCGCATCTACCTGATCAAGGACATGCTGGAAAACGGCCGTCCGGCCGACAAGCAGATCGTCACCCATATCGATCGCTGCCTGTCGTGCCTTGCCTGCATGACCACCTGCCCGTCGGGCGTCAACTACATGCATCTGGTCGACCATGCCCGCGCCCATATCCAGGAGACCTACAAGCGGCCACTGCTCGACCGCCTGACCCGCGCCATGCTGGCCTTCGTGCTGCCCTATCCCCAGCGCTTTCGCGCCGCGCTCAAGCTGGCGAAGCTGGGCAAGCCGTTCATAGGCTTGTTCGACAAGGTTCCGGCGCTGAAGCCGCTCAGTGCGATGCTCAAGCTCGCGCCGGCGTCGATCCCGGCAGCGTCGCCGATAGGCTCGCCGGGCATCCATGCCGGGGAGGGGACCAAAAGAGGTCGCATCGCCATCCTCACCGGCTGTGCGCAATCGGTGCTCGATCCCGCCATCAAGGAGGCGACGATTTCGCTGCTGACACGGCTCGGCGTCGAGGTCTTGGTGCCGCCGGGCGAAGGCTGTTGCGGTGCGCTGGTCCATCATATGGGGCGCGAACAGGCCGCGCTTGCCTCGGCGAGGCAGAATGTCGACGCATGGACACGCGCCCTCGACCAGGGCGGGCTCGATGCCATCGTCATCACCGCCTCGGGCTGCGGCACGACGATCAAGGACTACGGTTTCATGCTGCGGCTCGACCCGGCCTATGCCGACAAGGCCGCGCGCGTCTCGGCACTGGCCAAGGACGTTACCGAATATCTCTCGACCCTCGACCTGCCCGAACCGGTTCGCAAGTCGGGCACTGTCGTTGCCTATCACTCGGCCTGCTCGATGCAGCACGGCCAGAAGATCACCCGCCAGCCGAAAGAACTGCTGGCCAAGGCCGGCTTCATCGTGCGCGAGCCGCGCGAAGGGCATCTCTGCTGCGGCTCTGCCGGCACCTACAACATCCTGCAGCCCGAGATCTCGGCCAAACTGCGCGACCGCAAGGTGAAAAACATCGAGGCGACGGGGGCTTCGATCGTTGCCACCGGCAACATAGGCTGCATCACGCAAATCGCTTCCGCCGCGAAGATGCCGGTGGTGCACACGATCAAGCTACTCGACTGGGCTTATGGCGGGCCGAGGCCGGAAGGTGTTCTGGAAGAGACCCTGATCGCGGCGGAATAGGACGACCTTGGCGGGCGCTTACTCCGCCGCGAGCCTGTCCGCCGTGCCGTAAGTCGCCTCGTAGAGCGCGCGCTGGCGGCTGAGCGCGACCATGGTGTTGCGCAGCAGGATGGCGACCGTGATCGGGCCGACGCCGCCCGGCACCGGGGTGATCCAGGAGGCGACCTCGCGCACGCTTTCAGTGTCGACGTCGCCGACGATGCGGCTTGAGCCGTCGGGGCCGATTTCGGAATTGATGCCGATGTCGATGACGGCAGCGCCCGGCTTGACCATGTCGGCCTTGATCAGCCGCGGCTTGCCGACGGCGACGAACAGCGCATCGGCGCGCCTTGCATGGGCGGCGACCGATCGCGTCATGTGGTGGCAGACCGTCACCGTCGCGCCTTCGCTCATCAACAGGAAGGCGATCGGCTTGCCGACGATTTCCGAATGGCCGACGATGACGACTTCCAGTCCCTTGAGGTCGAGGCCGGTCTCCTTCAGCAGCTCGACCGAGGCGGCCGCCGTGCAAGGCGCGAGATCGAGCTGGTTGTAGACGATGTTGCCGATCGAGGCCGGATGCATGCCTTCGACATCCTTCAGCGGATGCACCGCCGCTTGCAGCGTCTTGATGGGGATATGCGCTGGCACGGGCCGCTGGATGATGATGCCGGTAACGCGCGGATCGGCATTCAGGCCGTGGATCGCAGCTTCCAACTCGCCTGCTGTGATGGTGGCGGGAAAGCGCCGTTCCTCGAAATCGATGCCGGCGAGCTCAGCCTTGGCGCGCTGGTTGCGCACATAGACGTCCACCGCATCGGTGTCGCCGACGGTGATCGAGATCAGCTTGGGCGGAAAACCCTCGGCTTTGGCGATCGCTGCGTCCTCGGCAACGGCGGCGATGATGCGCTGGGCGACCGGGCCGCCCTTGAGATAACGGCTGTCTTCGGACAGAGGCATGGGTGAACTCTTTTGTGGAACTTGCCACCCAGATAGCAAAAGAACGCGGCAAAGGGCAGCATGAAAGCGAACCGCTATGCCCGTTGCGCGACGCGTGGGTGGCCTTTTGCCCTCGATTTCTGCTCAAAACGGAAAGGGCAGCGCGGTTTCCCGTGCTGCCCTTCCTGACCGGCCGCATCCCCATACGGCCCGTCCCCCGTATCCCTAAACTGGCCTCGAAACGCGGACTGCTTTGCCGGCCAGGTGATTCGCAAGGACTATTATATCACCTCGACCGTGGTTCCGACATTGACCCGCTCATAGAGATCGACGACGTCCTCGTTGCGCATGCGGATGCAGCCCGACGACACCGCGCCGCCGATCGTCCACGGCTGGTTGGTGCCATGGATGCGGTATTCGGTGGTGCCGAGGTAGAGCGCACGGGCACCAAGCGGGTTCTCCATGCCGCCGGCAAGATAGGTCGGCAAATAGCGGCCCTTGGCGGCTTCGCGCTTGATCATCTGCGCCGGCGGGCGCCAGTCCGGCCACTCGCGCTTGTTGGTGATCTTGTGCGTACCCGACCATTCGAAACCCGGCTTGCCGGTGCCGACGCCATAGCGCCTTGCCTTGCCGTTCTTCTCGACCAGGAAGAGGAAATTCTGCGTGGTGTCGATGACGATCGTGCCCGGCTTCTGGCCTCCGTCATAGTCGACTTCCTGCGGCAGGTAGATCGGGTTGATCTGGGGACGCGCGACCATGCGCTTGGCCGGCGGCTGCACCGCCGCCGTCTGCACCCGGTCGGGCTGCGCCGGGCGCAGGCGTCGCTGCTGCTGCACCACCTGCCGGTTCTGGCGCACGATGCCGGGCGCGTGGCCAAGCTGCAGCACCCAGGGTGCGGAAAGGTCGGGGCTCACCATCACCGGCGGCCTGTCGGCATAGCGGTCGCCGGCGGTTGAGGGTGTGACGCCGGCGGCAAACACAGCCACGGCGCCGAGCACGGGAAACAACACTGTCTTCATCGTAACGCACCTTGATCGTCTGATACAAACGGGTGGAAACGTCCTCCCGGTTCGGCGATCATTGGCGCGCAAGCAGCAACCGAAACATGAATCGGAATGCGTAAAATGCGGCTTTGTCAGTAAACCTTTTGGTGTGGTTACCGCCGGGTTCAGGAATCTGGTAAAGCCGCAGTAAATGCCGCGCAAAGCGCGTTAACGAACGGATTTTGGCCTATGGACAAGGAACACACCGGCCTGCTCGCCGGCCCCGACGGTGTCGCGCGCTGCTTCTGGCACGGCAATCTGCCCGACTATCTGCACTATCACGATCATGAATGGGGCCGGCCTGTGGCCGACGACCGCAGGCTGTTCGAAAAGATCTGCCTGGAAGGCTTTCAGTCGGGCCTGTCGTGGCTGACCATACTGCGCAAGCGGGAGAATTTTCGCGAAGCCTTCGCCAATTTCGAATTCGACAAGGTAGCAAGCTTCACCGACAAGGATGTCGAGCGCCTGCTCGGCAATGCCGGCATCATCCGCCATCGCGGCAAGATCGTCTCGACCATCAACAACGCCAGGCGCGCCCGCGAAATGGTGGACGAATTCGGCTCACTGGCCGCCTGGTTCTGGAAGTTCGAACCCGGCAAGGACGAGCGGCCGCAAATCGTCGACCTCGCCCATCTGCGCGCGAACCCGACAACGGCCGTCTCGGTGCGGATCTCGAAGGAGCTGAAGAAGCGCGGCTGGAGCTTTGTCGGCCCGACCACGGTCTACGCTTTCATGCAGGCCATGGGCCTGGTCAACGACCACCTCGAGGGCTGCGCCTGCCGCCAAGAGGTCGAGAAGCAGCGGAAGGCTTTCAGGCGGCCGAAATAGGCTCAGGTGCCGTTGGCGCTGGCCAGCACCAGGCCGGCGACGATCGCCACCACCGTGGCCAGGGTCGGATAGATCACCAGCAGGCCGGTCATCAACGCGTCGCGCATGGATGGTCCCTTGCCGGTGTCGGCGGGTACTTCGAACGGTCCGGCAGCCTGGCTGACCATTTTCGGGACGTTGATGTCGGCCGGGCGCAAGCGTGCGGACAATCCGGCATCGCTGTCGATGGCATGGAATCTTGCTGTGCTGGTCATGGCCGCGAACCCCTCATTTCCCGCGCTTTATCGGCGGCGATTGTGTCGGCACGATGCCGCACGCATGGCGGGATTGTTTCATTTGCGGTCCGGATTGGTTTCAAGGAGGTGCGGCGTCGCCTTCTCTCCTCGGCAGCGCCAGAGGTCTGACCCTTGCCGCATCCGACCTCTTCGGTTAGGACACCCGCGTTGCGAAAATCGCAACATTGCCGACCTGCAAGCATCATAAAACGCCGAGCAAACACCCCATGGCCGATAAATCGGAAAAGACGAAAGCGCGACTGCCGCGCGGCTTTGCCGACCGCAGCGCCGAGGACATCCGCGCCGTCGAGAAGATGATGGCGACGATCCGCTCGGTCTATGAGCTTTACGGCTTCGAACCGGCAGACCAGCCACTGATCGAATACACCGATGCGCTCGGAAAATTCCTCCCCGACCAGGACCGGCCGAACGAAGGCGTGTTCTCCTTCCAGGATGACGACGATCAGTGGCTGTCGCTGCGCTACGACCTGACCGCGCCGACGGCGCGTTATGTCGCCGAGAATTACGAGCGGCTGCCAAAACCTTACCGCAGCTATCGCTCAGGCTGGGTGTTCCGCAACGAGAAGCCCGGCCCCGGCCGCTTCCGCCAGTTCATGCAGTTCGATGCCGACACGATCGGCACGCCGGGTGTGGCCGCCGACGCCGAAATGGCGATGATGATGGCCGACGTCATGGAAGCGCTGGGCATCAAGCGCGGCGACTACGTCATCCGCGTCAACAACCGCAAGGTGCTGGATGGCGTGCTGGAGGCGATCGGCCTTGGCGGCGAGGAGAATGCCGGCCGCCGGCTGACGGTGCTGCGTGCGATCGACAAGCTCGACAAGCTCGGGCCGGAAGGCGTGAAGCTTTTGCTTGGCCCGGGCCGCTGGGACGGCGGCAAGGAGGGCGAAGGCGACTTCGCCAAGGGCGCCGGATTGAACAACGGGCAAGCCGAGGCGGTTCTTCTCGCGACTGCGAGGACTATACAGGCCGGCCAGGATTCCATGGTCAGTTCGAACGCGATCTACCAGGAAGGCGTCGGCGAACTCGCCACGATTGAAGCGCTGGTCAGGGCGGCCGGATATGGCGAAGACCGGATTGCCATGGACCGCTCGGTCGTGCGCGGCCTCGAATACTACACCGGCCCTGTCTTCGAGGCCGAGCTTCTGGCCGAAATCCCCAACGAAGACGGCCAGATCGTTCGCTTCGGTTCGGTCGGTGGCGGCGGGCGCTATGATGGCCTCGTCTCGCGCTTCCGTGGCGAGCCGGTGCCGGCGACCGGTTTTTCCATCGGCGTCTCCAGGCTGATGACCGCGCTGAAGAACCTCGGCAAGCTTGATGCCTCGGACGTGATTGCGCCGGTCGTCGTGCTGGTGATGGACAAGGACACCGACAGCCTCGGCCGCTACCAGAAGATGGTGGCGGAGCTGCGCGCCGCCGGCATTCGGTCCGAAATGTATCTCGGCGGCGCCGGCATGAAGGCGCAGCTCAAATATGCCGACCGCCGCGGCTGTCCGGTCGCCATCATCCAGGGCGGCGACGAGCGCGCCAAGGGCGAGCTGCAGATCAAGGATTTGATCGAAGGCGCGCGCATGTCTGCCGAAATATCAGACAACGCCGAATGGCGCGCGGCGCGCCCGGCGCAGGTGACGGTGGCGGAGGGCGAGCTGGTCGTCGAGGTGAGGAAGATATTGGCGGCGCAGGCTGAGGAGAGGGCGCGTGGCAAGTAGAGGCCGCGTTGGCGCCTCTGGTTTGGGACCAGAGGGTCGTGCAGCACTGAGGTCAGCAAGTTGACCTCCCGCACCCCCGCCATCTCCACCGACATCACCAACCTTTTCGCCACGCGCAACACGCATGCGGTCGAGGTCGCCATACTACAACCCGCCGACCCGTTCCTCGACATGGCCGGCGAGGATCTGCGCCGCCGGATTTTCCTGACTGAAAGCGAGACCGGCCAGACATTGTGCCTGCGGCCGGAATTCACCATCCCGGTCTGTCTCGACCACATCAGCTCGCAGGCCGGCACGCCGCGCCGTTATTCCTATCTGGGCGAGGTGTTTCGCCAGCGCCGCGAAGGCGGCAACGAGTTCTTCCAGGCCGGCATCGAGGATCTCGGCGACCGCGATACCGCGCAAGCGGATGCCCGCTCGGTGGCCGACGCGCATGCGCTGCTGTCGCTGGTGCTGCCTAGCCAGGCATTGGCGATCACGCTTGGCGACCAGACCATTTTCGAGGCGGTGCTGGCCGCCCTTGGCCTGCCGCGCGGCTGGCGCATGCGTCTTGCCCGCGCGTTCGGCTCGTCGCCGATGCTTGAGGCGGCACTCGCCGATCTCGCCAACCCGCCGCGCAACAGCCAGCTCTCAGGTCCGGTCGCCGCTCTGGTCCTCGACGGTGATCTGGACGGTCTTTCCGCCCATATCGCCAGCGGCATGGAAGAGGCCGGCCTGTCGGCGTCCGCCGGACGCTCGCCATCCGACATTGCCCGGCGGCTGATCGAGAAAGCCGAATTGCGCAGCGTTCGGCTGTCGAGCGAGGCGTTTTCCGCGCTGAAGGATTTTCTGGCGATCGACGTTCCGCTAGATCGCGCGGCCCAGGCGCTGGAGACCTTCGCCACCGACGCCGGTCTGTCGCTCGATGTCGCGCTGGAAAAGTTCGCTGCCCGCGCCAAGGCGATCGAAGCGCATGGCTTGCCGGCTGATAAAATCCGCTACGACGCCGCCTTCGGCCGCCCGCTCGACTACTACACCGGCCTGGTTTTCGAAATCGCGGCCGACAATGGCGACCGGCCGCTGGTCGGCGGCGGCCGCTATGACCGGCTGCTGACCTTGCTTGGCGCCAAGACGCCTATCCCCGGCGTCGGCTTTTCGGTCTGGCTCGACCGCATCGAGGCATTGCGGGAGACGGCGCCATGATCACGCTGGCGATCCCGTCGAAAGGCCGCCTGAAAGAGCAGGCGCTGGACGTGCTGGCCAAAGCCGGGTTAGCCGTCAGCCTGCCCGGCGACGAGCGCAAATACCACGCCCGCGTCGAGGGCCTGGACGATGTCGAAGTGGTGTTCCTGTCGGCTTCCGAGATATCAGGCGAGATCGGCCAGGGTGCCGTCGATCTCGGCATCACCGGCGAGGACCTGGTGCGTGAAAACCTTGCCGACTGGGAGAGCCGCGCCGAAATCGTCGCCCGTCTCGGTTTTGGCCATGCCGATGTCGTGGTGGCCGTGCCGGACATCTGGCTCGACGTCGACACCATGGCCGATCTCGACGACGTCGCTGCCGATTTTCGCCAGCGCCATGGCCGGCGGCTGCGCATCGCCACCAAATACTGGCGGCTGACCCAGCAATTCTTCTCGCAGAAGCACGGCATCCAGGTCTACCGCATCGTCGAGAGCCTGGGGGCCACCGAAGGTGCGCCGGCGGCGGGTCTGGCCGATGTCATCGTCGACATCACAACCACCGGCTCGACGCTACGCGCCAATCATCTCAAGGTGCTGGGCGATGGCCTCGTCCTGCGCTCGCAGGCTTGTCTCGTGGCGTCCAGGAAGACACGGGCGGCGGCCGATGAAGCGGTCCTGCGCGACATCGCGGCGAAGATGGCGACTGCGGTCGGATAGCGGCGGGCCTTCGCCCGCTGCCCCTCAGGGCTCCGAACCCGGCTTGAAAACCCTGACGGCGGCCGTCCCGCGGCGTCGGTAGCTTTGCGCCGGGGTTTTCCTGTATAGGAATTATTTCCTTGACTGGTGAGGGCAGCTATGCTACATTTTTGCCCATGGTGCTGATTTGCGCCAGTGACCCGCCGCCCCAGGCGGGTTTTTGCGTTGATGTTCATCAACCAACGAAGGCCCCGAAGCGTCGTGGGCCGGATCGTTGCCTTGCCACGACTATCGGCGGGATTTTCACCACCCCCTCAGGCTGATAGGCTCGGCCAATCCCGGGAGGAGAGAGCGATGCCGGTCAATCTCGACGAGCTGAAGAATGCCAGCAATCTGCGTGGACGCGGAGCGCGAGCGGGCGGTGTCTTCGTCGAACCCGTCGATGGTAGGGCGCATGTCTCTGGCGAACGCAGCGTGCCGCTGCTCGACAAGACCATCCCCGCGCTGTTTTCCGAGACGGTCAGCAAATACGGCACGTTCGACGCCGCCGTCTTCGTCGACCAGAACAAGCGCTTCACCTGGAGCGAACTTTCGGACACGGTGGATGCGCTGGCTGCCGGCTTCCTGGCGCTGGGCCTGGCAAAGGGCGATCGTGTCGGCATCTGGTCGCCCAACCGCTGGGAATGGCTGGTGACGCAGTTCGCCACCGCCCGCATCGGCCTGATCCTGGTCAACATCAACCCGGCCTATCGGTTGACCGAGCTCGACTATGCGCTGAACAAGGTCGGCTGCAAGGCGCTGGTCACCGCTGCCAGGTTCAAGACGTCAGATTATCTCGGCATGATCGAGACGCTGGCACCCGAGATCGCCAAGGCCACGCCGGGCAAGCTCAAGGCACAAAAACTGCCGGCGTTGAAGATCGTCATCCGCATGGGTGACGAGAACTCGCCCGGCATGTTCAATTTCGGTGATGTGCTGGCCATGGCCGGGCGTGACGAGCATGACAGCCTCGACCGCATCTCGGAGAAGCTGAAGCCGGGCGAAGCCATCAACATCCAGTTCACCTCAGGCACCACGGGAGCCCCCAAGGGCGCGACGCTGACCCACGGCAACATCGTCAACAACGGCAACTTCGTCACTTCGGCGATCAAGCTGACCGCCGACGACCGGCTCTGCATACCAGTGCCGCTCTACCACTGCTTCGGCATGTCGATGGGCACGATGGGTTGCGTCTCGAAAGGCGCCACCATGGTTTTCCCGGGAGAAGGGTTCGACGCCGGCGCCACGCTGAAGGCTGTGGCTCAGGAACGCTGCACCGGGCTCTATGGCGTACCGACCATGTTCGTTGCTCTGCTGGATCATCCGGATTTTTCCGCCTTCGATCTCTCCAGCCTGCGCACCGGCATCATGGCCGGTTCGCCATGCCCGATCGAGGTGATGAAAAAGGTGGTGTCGCTGATGCATATGGAACAGGTGACCATCGCCTACGGCATGACCGAGACCAGCCCGGTGTCGTTCCAGAGCGGCGTCGACGACCCCCTGGAAAAGCGCGTCTCGACCGTCGGGCGCATCCACCCCCATGTCGAGGTCAAGGCGGTCGCTGCCGATGGCGCTACAGTTGCGGTCGGCGTACCGGGCGAGCTTTGCACGCGCGGCTATTCGGTGATGAAGGGCTACTGGGACGACGACGACAAGACCCGCGAGGCGATCGACAGCGACGGCTGGATGCACACCGGCGACCTCGCCACCATCGACGCCGAGGGCTATTGCAACATCGTCGGCCGGGTGAAGGACATGGTCATCCGCGGTGGCGAGAACGTCTATCCCAGGGAGGTCGAGGAATTCCTCTACCGCCATCCAAAGGTCAAGGAGGTGCAGGTGTTCGGCATTCCCGACGCCAAATATGGCGAGGAGCTGTGCGCCTGGATCGTGCTCAAGCCCGGCCAGATCGCCACCGAGCAGGAGGTCAGAAACTTCTGCGCCGGCCAGATCGCCCATTACAAGATCCCCCGCCACATCCGCTTCCGCACCGAATTGCCGATGACGGTGACCGGCAAGCCGCAGAAGTTCTTGATGCGCGAGGCGATGGTGGAGGAGCTGGGCTTGGTGACGCAGAAGACGGCGTGAACGGGTGAACGCTTCGATCTGTCGGTGCGCGAATGCAGCCACGGTTCGCAGCAGCGCGCAGGGGCTTGCATGAGCGGTTTCGGACGTTCGGTGACTTCATATGCGATGCCGCTGGCCGCCTTGGTCATGGCTGTCGCCGTCAGGGCAGGCGGGGTGTCGGCGGACGAAGGTTCGCTGGGCGTCAGGATACTCGTCGGAGCGCTTTCGAGTGCGATCATGTTCACCACCATTTTCGTGGTGCTCGACCACGCCGAGGCGGTGGCTCGGCGTGTAGGAGAGCCCTACGGCACATTGGTGCTGACTTTTGCCGTGACGGCAATCGAGGTGTCGATCATCGTTTCCATGATGCTGCATGGAGAGAACAACCCTACGCTTGCGCGTGAGTCCGTCTTTTCAACGGTGATGATTGCATCTACCGGCGTCGTCGGCACGTGTCTTGCGCTTGGCGGCTGGCGCCATCGCAAGCAGGCAATTGTTCGACAAGGGACCAGCGCATATTTGGCGGTTCTGATCGCGCTGACCATCATGACGCTTATTCTGCCAACCTACACACAAGCTACGGGGCCGGGCACATTTTCGGCAGCTCAACTTGGTTTTGTGAGCGTGCTTTCGGTGCTGCTTTATGCAAGTTTTGTGTTCGCGCAGACCGTCCGCCACCGGGAAGACTTTGTCGAAGGGCAGGCCCACGGCGTTTCGCTGCGGACTGCTCCGCACGAAAGCGTCTTTGCCAGCGCTCTGTTGCTGATGGCCGGCCTGATCGGCATTGTCATGCTCGCCGAGCAGGTCGCGGCAAGCGTCGAAGATACGCTCGTTGCCTACCAGGTGACCCAGGCTGACAGCATTGTGGGGGCAATGATCGCCGGGCTGGTGTTGATGCCGGAGGCCATTTCGGCGGTTCGCGCTTCACTCAACAATGAGCTGCAACGCGGTTTGAATGTCGCGATGGGTTCCGCTTGCGCCACAATCGGTTTGACAATACCGGCGGTCGCAGCCGCCAGCCTGCTGACGGGCAGAGGGTTAACCCTGGGGCTTCCAGCGACTGACACAGTGCTTTTGATTTTAGCGCTCTTCATATGCAATGTGAGCTTTAGTACTGAAAGAACAACATTCTTGACGGGCGCTGTCCATATCGTGGTATTTCTTACATATATATTTCTTATATTTGTGCCATGAACTCTGGCTCAGGTTGGCGCTTGAGGGCTGGCTCGCGCTGCGGCTGGGCAATGGCCGACGTCGGCTGTAAACCCCGATTGGCATCCAACATCGGTGGGGCGTCCACGCCGCCATGGCGCTGCATCGTCGAAATGAGCAGATGGTCGAGGGCACAGAATTCGTCCAGGGTGATCGGTCCCTTGCCGCGCGGATGGCCGTGCCCATGGGCGGTGACGAATTCCTCTTCGAACAGTTTCTGCCTGATCAGGCCACTCGAACGTCTTCCGCGGCTCCGATGAAGAGATCGATGTCGCCCTGCTCCAGGTGCTCGACGATCCTCGGCTTGTCGGGCACCGTAAAGGCGACCTTTGCGTTGGGAGCTTGGGATTTGAACCGCGGAATGAGGTCCGGAGCCAGGATCGCTGCCGGATTGTCCGTTGCGGCAATGCGATAGACACGTTTGCTTGTGGCGGGGTCGAACAGATGAGCAGTATTCACGAAATCGCTCAACCGAGCAGCCGGACGAGTTCGGGCTCAAGTGCCAGGGTCGTTCAGCAATTGACGCAGCCGCGTCAGGCGGGCCGACAAGGCCGATTGGGTAATGTTCAATCTCGACGCCGCATGGGTGACGTTCTGGTGCTTCAACAGCGCATCGAGTGTCAGCAGCAAGCCAACGTCGAAATCCGATAGCCGTTTTGTCAATGGGACCTCGAACCAGCAGGCGCTATTCAATCGGTAGCGCTCTCTAGCACGGTTCCGGAGATTGAAGGACAATGGCTTCGAAGTTTACTGCCGCCTATGGCGATTTTGCGACAGGTGCTGCTCCTCGCCACAACGCGGCCCGACCGTTCCAGATGGCACGACTGTTTCCAGCCAGAGGTCCTAACGACGATCGGCCCGCATCTCCGTCGACTTCGGCGCCGTGCCGGGTTCTTGAACGAGCGGTCCGAGCAGCACTTCTCCGAACAGTGGCTGGTAGCGGCGGCGCACGGCCGGGTCTTCCTTGAAGGACAGTGCGTACTGGCCGATCTGGTGGAAATAGGTGATGCGCGCCCGCACGATGCTCTCGTCTTCCGAATAGCCCATGGCGCGGAACGCCCGGATGAGCAGCGCGATGCGCAGATCGTCGATGTCCTTGACTTCCTGAGCGAGCTTTTTCGATGTCCGTGACCAATCGCGAACAGCCAGGTCAAGCAGCGGGCTGAAAGGGGCTTCATCCACCCAGACATGCACGATGTCGGTGAAGAACTGCAGGCCGTCTATGTCGTGGATCTCGCGCATCGCCCAGAACGGCGCGCAATTGCTGTTTCGCCATTCCTGCAAGAGGCCGCCGCGAAGGTCCGCCAGGCTGGCAAAATGGAAATAGAAGCTGCCCCGCGTGACCTTCAACTGCTGCGCCAGGCGGTCGATCTTGACCTCGCCGATGCCGCGCTTTTCCAGCACCTTGCGCGCCGCCGCAATCCAGGCCTCACGGCTGAGCGTCTGCCGCGCCGCTTTTGATCGCACCGCCGGTCGAGGCGGTCGTTTCGTTTTCGCCAGCACGCCTTTCCCGTTCATGAAATTCGAGACCTTCGTCGCCGCGCGCAACGCGCATGGCCGATTCGCCTATCGAACCGCCCCGTGACTGCTTCGCAATTCTCCGTGTCACCGTCTATCGCCGGATACGCATTTTCAGGGCAGTGCACTGATTCGCTCCAGCATCAGCGTGAAGAACGGCGCCGGATCGATCCGGCGCAGGACATTGCAGTTCTTGCGGCGGCCGGTGACGTGCCACCAGTCGACGACGGTCATGCCTATGGTTTCGGGCGAGACGATATCGACCGTCACGGCGCACTGGCGCTGCTCGTAGATCCCCGGGGCCAGAAGGTAACCGGTGACGCACGCATCGTGGATGGGACGCGCCGCCGTCGCGAATTTGTGGGTGCCGTATTGGCGATAGAAGTCGGCCATGTTGGCGGCCTCGATCGCCGCGCGACTGCCGGTGGCGCGCAGGGCGTCGAGCCATTCAGGCGTCATCAGGGCAGTGTAGGTGCAGTCGATGCCGGCCATCGTCACCGGGACGCCGCTGTCGAACACTTTGTGCGCGGCATGCGGATCGACAAAGATGTTGAACTCCGCGGCAGGCGTGGCATTGCCGCCTTGAAAAAAGCCCCCGCCCATCAGCACGACTTCGCGCAGCCGAGGGACGATTTTCGGTTCCATGGTCATGGCCATGGCCAGGTTGGTCATCGGCCCGAGCGTGCAGACGGTCAACGCGCCTTCCGGCGCATCCATGATCGTGCGCACCAGGTAATTGACTGCGTGCTCGCTCTGCAGCGGTGTGACGGGTTCGGGCAGATCGGCGCCGTCGAGGCCCGTTTCGCCGTGAACATACTCGGCCGTGATCAGCTTGCGCACCATCGGCGCCGGGCAGCCGGCATAGACCGGCACATCGGGTCGTCCGGCAAGTTCCACGACCTTGAGCGCATTCTTCGACGTTAGGGCAAGCGGCACGTTGCCGCCGACTGTCGTGATGCCGACTACCTCGAGTTCGGCTGGCGAGCCTAGCGCGAAAAGGATCGCGAACGCGTCATCCTGACCTGGGTCGGTGTCGATGATTATCTTGCGTGGTGCCATTGTGCCGCGTTTTTCCCGTTGCGCTCGAAAGCCTATTGCTGAGGCGATTTGGATGTGTAGAAATACAGTACTGTATCTTATGTTCAAGAGAAGGTGTTCGAATGGACGCACGCGGCGACTTTTCCGAAATTCCGATCATCGATGTGTCGGCGCTCTATGGCGATGACCAGGAAGCGATCGCCGCGACGGCGGCGACACTGCGCCGCCATCTCGAGACGATCGGCTTCCTCTATGTCGTCGGGCATCCGATCCCGCGTGCCGACGTCGAAGCGGTTCGCGAAGCCAGCAAGCGCTTCTTCGCTCTGCCCGAGGAGCAGAAACTGGCGCTGAAGATCGACAGGAATTTCCGCGGCTACCTGCCCTTTGCCGGCTCGACGATCGTGACGTCGTCGGTGGCGACAGTAAGCAAGCCGAACCAGAGCGAATCGATCTTCTTCATGCACGAGGTCGAGGCCGACGACCCCAGGACATTGGCCGACAAGCCGCTGCAGGGTGCCAACCAGTGGCCGGACGAGGCAACGCTTGCTGGCTTCAGGCCAACGATTGAACGCTATGTCGATGAGATGAGCACACTGGCCCGCAAAATGGTCGGCGCCATCGCTCTTTCGCTTGGACTTCCGACCGACAGTCTCGACCGTTATTTCGATCAGCCGACAACCTTCCTGCGGTTGCTGCACTACCCGACGCAGCCGCATGAGGAGGGGCTATTCGGTTCGGCCCCTCACACCGATTACGGCTTCATTACACTGCTGGCGCAGGACAATGTCGGCGGCCTGGAAGTCAAGAACAAGGCGGGCGAATGGGTTCCCGCGCCTCCGGTCCCGGACTCCTTCGTGATGAATGTCGGCGACATCCTGGCGCGCTGGTCGAACGACCAGTTCGTCTCGACGCCGCATCGCGTCATCAACCGGTCGGGGCGCGAGCGCTATTCCCAGCCCTTCTTCTTCGACCCGTCCATGGATGAAACGATCGAGGCGCTGCCGGTCTGCGTGCCGGCCGGTAGCCAGCCGAAATATGAGCCGGTGCTCTACGGCGACTATCTGATGGAGCGCATCGACAAGAACTACCATTACCGCAAGAAAAAGGCTGCGGAAGCAGCCGGTACATAGACGGATCAATGCTTGGCTGCGGCGATGAGGACGCGAGGCCCTGATTGGAGAGCAGACTGCAGGAACCGTTGTAATCAAAAAAGGGGAACGAAAATGAGAGCACATTTACAGATGGCAGGTTTGGCGCTGGCCGCACTTGCCATAGCCTGGAGCGGACCTTCAGGCGCCGCCAAGGTGACGAAATCGGCCGAGGTTCAGCAGACCGGCATGCTGACCGTCGCCAACACGCTGGACTATGCGCCTTTCGAGTATCTCGACGCCGACGGCAAACAGACCGGGATTATCATAGAACTGGCCGGTGAGGTGGCCAAGCTGGTCGGCGCCAAGCTGGACGTGGCGCGCACACCTTTCCCCTCGATGATACCGGGCCTGGCGGCCGGCCGTTTCAAGGTCGCTTGGGAGACTTTCTCCGCCACGCCGGAGCGGCTCAAGCAGGTCGATTTCGTCATGTTCCTGAAGGCCGGCCTGGCTGTTTCGACGTCGCCGGACAAGAAGGCGAGTTTCAGCGGCGACACCCCGCTCTGCGGCAAGCGGATCGGCGTTTCGGCAGGCAGCGCATCGGATTTCCTGGTCGACAAGCTGAGCACGGATTGCACCGGCAAGGGCCAGGCAGCCATCGAAAAATCGGTCTTCAACTCGTCGACGGATATCGTCCAGGCGGTGCTGTCCGACCGCGTCGACGCCCGCATGGACGATGCGACCGCCTCGAGCTATTTCGAGGTCACCAGCAAGGGCCAGCTCGTGGTGCTGCCGACCCTCTATGAAGTCGCGCCGCTCGGCATGGCGATCGCCAAGGACGACAAGGAGACCGCCGATATGATGGTGGGCGCACTCTCCGAGCTGTTCAAGAACGGCACCTACAAGGCTATTCTCGACAAATACGGCATGGGCGCCTACGCGATCAAGGAGCCCTATTTCGTCGGCAGCATGGAGGCGTTGCGCGCCGACTGACAAAGTTTTGTCCAGTCGGACGCACTTTGTTCTAAAACTTTGATCATGCTTTCCGAAATCATTTGGGGCTGATGCGATAGCGGTTGTCGGCGTCCGGTCTCGTGCCGGGCGCCGCTTCCGGATCAAGACCAGGAGAAGCAGCGATGGGCGCGGCCCACCCAAACGAGATACGCATCGAGCCGGGCGTCGCCGAGGCGGTTTCGCGCCTGACCGTCATGCCGCAGCGCCGCTACGGCATCTGGGTCGGCACGGCGCTGGCCCTGCTGGTGGCATTCCTGATCATCCGGGCCTTCGCCAGCAACCCTGCCTTTGCCTGGCCTACGGTGGTGAGTTACCTCCTGCATCCCTCTGTCATGCGCGGCCTTGGCAACACCTTGATGCTCACCGCGGTGATCATGATATTGGCGATCGTTGTCGGCACGGTCATCGCCATCATGCGCGTGTCGCCAAGCCCGGTGCTGCGTGCCTTCGCGGGTCTGTACGTCTGGTTTTTCCGTGGCGTACCGGCCCTGATACAGCTGATCTTCTGGTTCAACCTGTCGCTGCTGGTGCGCGAAGTCTCGTTGACCATCCCCTTTGTCGGCACGCTGTTTTCCGTGCGCACCAATGATTTCATGACTCCGTTCTTCTCTGCCGTCGTCGCCCTTTCCCTGTGCGAGGCGGGCTACATGGCCGAGATCATCCGGGCCGGCATCAAGTCGGTGCCGTCGGGCCAGGCTGAGGCGGCGAGCGCGCTTGGCATGCCGTACCGCATGATCCTGAAGCGCATCACGCTGCCGCAGGCGATGCGCTTCGTACTGCCGCCAACCGGCAATGAGGCCATTAACCTCCTGAAGATGACGTCGCTGGTGACATTCATCGCCGTCGACGACCTGTTCTATTCGGCGCAGAGCATCTATGCGCGCACCTTCGAGACGATCCCGCTTCTGATCGTGGTCGCCTTCTGGTATCTCGCGGTAGTCAGCATCATGTCGGTGGGACAGCATTTCCTCGAGCGACATTTCGGTCGCAGCGATACGCGCCGCGATGCCGTGACGATGCGCTTCCTGCGCAAAATCATCAGCCTGCGTGGCATTTCCCGATGAGTGACGTGAAGGACGAAAATCGCGCCCGCTTCGGCGTCCCAGCCGACTCCATGGTTTTCGCGCGCGGCGTGCGCAAATCCTATGGGCCGCTCGAGGTTCTCAAGGGTGTCGATCTCGACGTACCCGTCGGATCGGTCGCCTGCATCATCGGCCCTTCGGGTTCCGGCAAGAGCACATTCCTGCGCTGCATCAACCATCTCGAGAAGCTCAGCGCCGGCATCCTGCTCGTCGACAGTCAGTTCGTCGGCTACGACCTTAGGGACGACAAGCTCTACGAGGTCAAGGACGACCTGCTTTGCCGGCGGCGCGCCGAGACCGGCATGCTGTTTCAGTCGTTCAACCTGTTCTCCCACATGACCGTGATGGAGAATTTGATTGAGGCGCCGACGCAGGTTCGGCGCATCCCCCCGGACGAGGCAAAGGCCGAAGCGGAGATTCTGCTTCGGCGCGTCGGTCTCCTGGACAAGGTCGACCGGTATCCGAGGGAACTGTCCGGCGGCCAGCAGCAGCGTGTCGCCATCGCGCGCGCGATGGCGATGAAGCCGAAAGTCCTGCTCTTCGATGAGCCGACATCGGCGCTCGACCCCGAACTCGTTGGCGAGGTGCTGCAGGTCATGCGCGATCTGGCCGAAAGCGGCATGACGATGGTCGTGGTCACCCACGAGGTAGGCTTCGCCCGCGAGATCGGCGATCAGCTGGTTTTCATGGATGGCGGTGTGATCATCGAACGCGGCGCTCCGCGCGAGATGATTGCCAATCCGGTATCGCCCCGAACCCGCGAGTTCCTGTCGCGGGTGCTTTGACGGCAAGAGAATCCACCCAAGAGAAGATCCACAAAAAAAGCGCGGGCCATGGCCCGCGCCTTCGCATATTCAGCCTTCCAAAGAGCTCAGTCCTTCTCGAAGATGCGCGCCTTGGCGACGACGCCGGCAATGGCGCCGCCGATCAACGGTGCCACGATGAACAGCCAGAGCTGGCCGATCGCCGCAGTTCCCGAAAACAGCGCCGGACCGATCGAGCGGGCCGGGTTGAGCGACGTGCCGGTCACCGGGATGATGGCGAAGTGCAGCCCTGCCAGCGTCAGGCCGATGACCAGTCCGGCGAACGCCGTCGAGTGCTTTTCGGCCGTGACGCCAAGGATCACGGTGACGAAGGTGAAGGTGCCGATCACTTCCCACAGGAAGGCCGAACTGACACCCCATTTCGTCACATCCCAGCCATTGGCGCCGAAGCCGGTGGTGTGTCCGCCAACCTGGCCGGAGACGATGATCCACAACGCCAGTGAAGCAAGGACGCCGCCGATGACCTGCGCGATCCAGTAGGGGATGACGTCCTTGGCCGGCAGGCGGCCGGCAAGGAAGACGCCGAGCGTCACCGCCGGGTTGAGATGCGCGCCCGAAATGGGGCCGATCGCATAGGCCGCGGCGATGAGGCCGATGCCGAACGCCAGACCGATGCCTTCCTGGCCAAGCGGCAGCGCGCCGCCGAAGCCGCCCGTCACCACAGAAGCCGTACCGATGAACACCAATAGAAATGTGCCTAGAACTTCCGCCAGATAAGTCTTCATTGCCCTCTCCTCGTGTCGATCCGCCGGTTCACCTTTTCGCGCCGCGAATCACAATCGGAAGAGTATTCGCAACCAGAAAAGTTGGAAAGCAGAGCGGTTGTGCCGGCCGACCTGCTTGTGCGCGCCGGTTGCGCGCTCTAGAGCAGGGCCGGAATAATTTTCTGCGTGACGGAACAAGACAATGCGACTGGGCGGAAGGCTGGCTGCGGCCATCGAAGTGCTGGAAGACATCGGCCGGCGCCACCGGCCGGTGGCGGACGCGCTGAAGGATTGGGGCCTGTCGCATCGCTTCGCCGGCGGCGGCGACCGTGCGGCCATCGGCAACATCGTCTATGACGCCTTGCGCCACAAGCGTTCCGCGGGCTGGCTGCTGGGGCAGGACACGCCGCGCGCCATTGGCTTCGGCGCCCTGCTGCTCGAATGGGGGCAGACGGCCCAGTCGCTCAACGAGGCGCTGGATGGTGACAAGTTCGCACCGCCGCTGCTGACCGCCGCCGAGCTTCAGGCCATCGCCGACGGTCGGCTCGCCGATGCGCCGGACGCGGTGCGGGCGGATGTTCCCGACTGGTGCGCGCCGCTTTTCGAGCGAGCCTTCGGCCCGAGCTGGGCCGACGAGGGCGCCGCGCTGGCAACGCGCCCGCCGCTCGACCTCAGGGTCAACACCTTGCAGGCCAACCGCGACAAGGTGCTGGCCGAACTGACGGGAACCGGCGCCAAACCCGCGGCAATCGCCCCGCACGGCATCCGCATTCCACCGATCGACGGCGATGGCCGGCACCCGAATGTGCAGGCCGAACCGGCCTTCCAGAAGGGCTGGTTCGAGGTCCAGGACGAAGGCTCGCAGATCGCGGCCGCCCTTGCCGGGGCCGAAGCCGGCATGCAGGTGCTGGATTTCTGCGCCGGCGCCGGTGGCAAGACGCTGGCACTGTCGGCTTCGATGGAAAATCGTGGCCAGATCTTTGCCCATGATGCGGAGAAAGCACGGCTGGCGCCGATCTTCGACCGCATCCGTCGTTCGGAAAACCGCAATGTGCAGGTGGTCACCAAGCCCACGGAACTCGCGCCGCTCGGCAACCACATGGACATCGTGCTGGTCGACGCGCCCTGCACCGGCAGCGGCACGTGGCGGCGCCGCCCCGACGCCAAGTGGCGGCTGACGCAGAGGCAGCTCGATACCCGCAAGGGCGAACAGTCGGCGATCCTCGATGCGGCCAAAGCCTATGTCAAACCGGGCGGCCTGCTGGTCTACATCACCTGCTCGGTGTTTGATGAGGAGAATGGCGAGCAGATCGCAGCCTTTCGGGACCGTAACAGCGGCTTTGTTCCCGTCGACCACCGCCAGCTCTGGGACAGCCGTTTTCCCGGCCATCCGGCAGCCGCGCGCATCGGCGCCAAAGGCGACATCTCGCTGTCGCCGGCGCTGAGCGGCACCGACGGGTTTTACTTCTGTGCGTTGCGCAGGTCGGCCTGAATCCGATCGGATGTCGCCAATTCCTGACGGATGCGTGGCGCCAGCCGGCAGGCCAGGTCGATTGTGCAGTGCAGCAAAAGCATTTGCCTGCCGTTCATGCCTCTGCAATAAGCTTATCCGCATAAAGGAAGGCAGCGGCCATGGCAGCAAAGATCGTACCCGCCCCGGACTATGAGGATCGCGTCAGGACCTCCTTCGCGCGCCAGAAGGCGATGGCCACGATCGGCGCCGAACTGACGCTGGTGACGCCCGGCATCATCGAGATCGAGATGCCCTATTCGGCGGCACTCACCCAGCAGCACGGCTTCCTCCATGCCGGCGTCATTTCGACGGCGCTGGACTCGGCCTGCGGCTATGCCGCCTTTTCGCTGATGCCGGAAAATTCCGGCGTGCTGACCATCGAGTTCAAGGTCAACCTGCTGGCGCCGGGCAGGGGCGAGCGCTTCCTGTTCCGCGGCTCGGTGACCAAGCCAGGCCGCACCATCATCGTCGCCGACGGCCAGGCCTACGCCTTTGCCGCCGACGGCGAGGCCAAGCTGATCGCCACCATGACCGGAACGATGATGACGGTGGTCGGGCGTGATGGCATAGAAGGGTGAGTGGCCGGTTCGCCGCAGGCGAATTCATCGTGCCAGTGGCACGATGAAAGGCCACGGACGCCGGGAGCTGCCGCAGGCAGCGGGTCCCGGCGAGCGGCGGCGCAGATAAGCAGGTGATCGGGCGGAGAGGAGCAAATCATCATGACCGATAAAATTCGCCGCCTGTCGGGCAAGGACGTCCTCTTCGTCATGGCGGCGCAGGCCGAATACGGTCCGCATCTCAAGCAGCTGTTCACGCCATTGATGACAGGTGTCGGTCCGGTCGAGGCCGGCGTCAGGCTAGGCGCTGAACTCTCCTGGCTGAAGTCGCAAAAAACCCTGCCCGACCTCGTCGTGTCGCTCGGCTCAGCCGGCAGCCGGACGCTGGAGCAGACGGGAATCTACCAGGCGGTTTCGGTCAGCTACCGTGACATCGACGCTTCGCCGCTCGGCTTCGAGAAGGGTGCCACACCCTTCCTCGAACTGCCGGTGATCGTGCCATTGCCCTTCAAGATACCTGATATCAAGCAGGCGACGCTATCGACCGGCGGCGCGATCATCACCGGTGCGGCCTATGATGCTGTTAACGCCGACATGGTCGACATGGAGACCTTCGCCTGCCTGCGCGCCTGCCAGTTGTTCGACATTCCGCTGATCGGGCTGCGCGGCATTTCCGACGGGGCGGCGGATCTCAGGCATGTCGGCGACTGGACCGAATATCTTGAAGTCATCGATGAGAAGCTGGCGGAGGCCGTCATGCGGCTCGAACAGGCCATCGGTTTGGGCACGCTTCTGAAAGATTCGCCGCATGAAGACGCCAGACCGCTCTGAAACTCGCAACCCATTGCGTCGACTCATTTCTTTCTCTAAACGCTCGCCATGAAAACAGCCAATCATCCCGATACCGTCCTGATTGTCGATTTCGGCAGCCAGTTCACCCAGCTCATCGCCCGCCGCATCCGCGAGGCCGGCGTGTTTTCCGAGATCGTGCCGTTCCAGTCGGCCGAAGCGGCATTCAAGCGCATCAATCCGAAAGCCGTGATCCTGTCCGGCGGCCCGGCTTCGACCGGCGATATAGGCAGTCCGCGCGCGCCGCAGATCGTCTTCGACGCCGGCGTGCCGGTGCTCGGCATCTGTTACGGCCAGATGGCCATGTGCGTGCAGATGGGCGGCGTCGCCGAAAGCTCCGACCATCGCGAATTCGGCCGCGCCTTCGTCGAGATCCAGAAGGACAGCCCGCTGTTTGAGGGCCTGTGGGCGCCCGGCCAGCGCCACCAGGTGTGGATGAGCCATGGCGACCGCGTCATCTCCTTGCCCAACGGCTTCGAGGTGTTCGGCAAATCGGAGGGCTCGCCCTTCGCCATCTTCGGCAACATCGAGCGCAAGATGTACGGCATCATGTTCCACCCCGAGGTGGTGCATACGCCCGACGGTGCCCGGCTGCTCAGGAACTTCGTCCACAACATCGCCGGCATCGAGGGCGACTGGACCATGCGCGCCTACCGCGAGCACGCGGTCGAGGCGATCCGCAAGCAGGTCGGCAAGGGCAAGGTCATCTGCGCGCTGTCGGGCGGCGTCGATTCCTCCGTTGCCGCGCTGTTGATCCACGAAGCGGTCGGCGACCAACTGACCTGCATCCTTGTCGACCACGGCCTGATGCGCAAGGACGAGGCCGCGGGCGTGGTGGCGATGTTCCGCGAGCACTACAATCTGCCGCTCATTCTGGTCAACGCGTCGGACCGTTTCATCGACGCCCTCGAGGGCGAGTCGGACCCGGAGAAAAAACGCAAGACCATAGGCCGGCTGTTCATCGAGGTGTTCGAGGAAGAGGCCAAGAAACTCGGCGGCGCCGAATTCCTGGCGCAAGGCACGCTCTACCCCGACGTGATCGAAAGTGTCTCCTTCACCGGCGGCCCCTCGGTGACGATCAAGTCGCACCACAATGTCGGCGGCCTGCCGGCGCGCATGAACATGCAACTGGTCGAGCCGCTGCGCGAACTGTTCAAGGACGAGGTCAGGGCGCTGGGCAAGGAGCTTGGCCTGCCCGAAAGCTTCATCGGCCGGCACCCGTTCCCAGGTCCGGGTCTTGCCATCCGCTGCCCCGGCGGCATCACCCGCGAAAAGCTGGAGATCCTGCGCGAAGCCGACGCCATCTATCTCGACGAGATCCGCAAGGCCGGCCTCTACGATGCCATCTGGCAGGCATTCGCCGTGCTGCTGCCGGTGCAGACGGTCGGCGTGATGGGCGACGGCCGCACCTACGAGTTCGTCTGCGCGCTGCGCGCCGTCACCTCGGTCGACGGCATGACGGCGGATTTCTACCACTACGACATGGCCTTCCTGGGGGCTGCTGCCACCCGCATCATCAACGAAGTCCGCGGCATCAACCGCGTCGTCTACGACGTGACGTCGAAGCCGCCTGGAACAATCGAGTGGGAATAAAGGTCGGTCGTTCGCCAGCATTCGGCGACTATCGAAGAAACTTCATTAAACCTCTGAATCTTATCTTCTTTTCTCTCTAGGTCTATCGCTGACTATCGCCCCTAAGCGGAATCATTTGACGGTATATCTGACGGCATTCCTTTTCGCGTCATCTTCGCTGCAGACTGATGCCGTCAGTGCGCCGGACTCAAGCATGTTGGCATCTTTCGAGGTAAGGCATTGAATCCAATGGGCTCTCGCAGAGCCTTGACGGTAAAACGAATGACGGTAAAATTAGGCGTTTCACAATCCTAGATGCGCCCGTCCGTCTCCTCCTATGCTCACAGATATCGCACTTAAGAAGCTGAAACCAAAAGATAAAATATACAAAGTCACTGATCGTGACGGTATGTACGCGACCGTGGCTCCCACAGGGCAGATATCATTCCGATACGACTACCGAGTAAATGGTCGGCGAGAGACAGTGACGCTTGGCCGCTATGGGGAGGGAGGCATCTCGCTTGCAGAGGCGCGTGACCGCTGTCTTGCCGCACGAAAAATGGTTGCAGCCGGAAAATCGCCAGCCCAGGAAAAGCAGCGTGACAAGCGGCGCCTGTCTGGGACGGCCACGTTCGGCGATGCTGGCAGAAGATGGTTTAAAGAGGCGAAGATGGCGGACAGCACGCGCTCGATGCGCAAAGCCGTCTTTGATCGCGACATCTTGCCGATTTGGGACAAAAGGGTCCTCGCAGAAATAACATCGGACGATTTGCGGGCGCTGTGCGCAAAGGTGAGGGACCGTGGCGCACCGGCAACGGCCATTCATGTCCGGGATATCGTTAAGCAGGTCTATGGTTATGCCATTCTGCACGGCGAGAAGATCGCCAATCCGGCGGACGAGGTAGGGCCAGCTTCCATAGCCACCTTCGAGGCGAAAGACCGGGCGTTGTCACCCGCAGAAATTCGACTCATGCTGAAAGAGTTGGAAAATGTGCCGACGTTGTCGACCATTCGGCTGGGCGTAAAGCTGATCCTGCTCACGATGGTTCGGAAAAGTGAGCTTCTGGACGCGACGTGGGATGAGGTTGACTTCGAGAACGCGCTATGGAGCATTCCCAAAGAGCGAATGAAACGGAAGAAGCCACATAACGTCTACCTGTCCCGCCAATCCCTCGACATCATGATTGCGCTTAAGACTTGCGCCGCGAACTCTCGATACGTGCTTCCATCTCGCTACGACGCCGACGAACCCATGTCGCGCGCGACCTTCAATCGGATTACGATGGCGATTGTGGAACGCGCAAAACAACAAAATCTGCCGCTAGCTCCCTTTACCGTGCACGATCTACGGCGGACCGGGTCCACGCTCCTAAACGAGATCGGATTCAATCGCGATTGGATCGAAAAATGCCTTGCCCACGAAGACAGTCGCTCCTCCCGGGGCGTCTATAACAAGGCTGAATACGAACCGCAGCGGCGCCACATGCTGCAGGAATGGGCCGACATGATTGAAGCGTGGGCGGCTGGCAATAAACACGCACCCACACTGCAGCCGATTTCCGGGGCAGCCGTCATCCTCGATCCGATTTGACGGGCCTTCTCTTCCGTGACCGCACGTCTGGTCCTGGGGCCAGTTCGATTGAACCGGCAGAGGACGCGTTCCGCCGTTCCTGAATCCAGGCTTCGACTTCTCCCAGGTCCCAAACGACGCAGCGGGGGGTCAGATTGAACCGTCGTGGGAACTCGCCTCGTTGTTCCATTTCATAAATGGTCGTGTCCGATAGCGGGACGATTTCTCGCAACTGTGATCGGCGAACAGTTCGCACGACCTGTCGCGCCGCAATGTGAGGTAGAACCGGAAGGGAGCGATCCGCTGGCGCGGCCTCTATGCCTTGGCAGCTTTCGTGTTGAGTTTGCTTCTCCCGTTTGACCATTTGCATACCAAGGGCTCCTTCGGGCCAATGATCGCGCATCTGCTTCAATCTGAGTATAGCTCTCAACTACGATCGCATCGTCTCGTTTGACCAACCGGCGAGCTTTGCGATGGTCGAAAAGCCTAGGTCTTGCTCAGGAGCACACCCACTTCGCGAGCCTCAATGACAGTTTATTACGCGCCGATCCGCAAGAATGAACGGCGGCAATGGGGTACCTCCCTACGGCCTGCTGGTAGTTGTCGTCACCGGGCAGCGTCCCGATCGCACGGAAGGGCGCGGGCAAAGACCAGCACCACGGAGGCAGTATTCCTGATGGGGATACTGCAACACCTTTAGATTCCGGTTACCCGTTTTTACCCAGTTCGCCTGGTGCATTCAGAGCGAGGTATTTGGAAATCGCTTATGGTGGCTTTGGGCGAACTCGGGATGGAGGAGTGGACCCAGAAATTGGCAAAATGCCCCAGGGAGGATTACATGGGTCGCTCATTCGCCGTACTCTTTACAGGTGCCCGTCGCTACGCAAACAGCTTGCTTTTGACTTCAGCGTTTTTTGCCGTCTCGGCATCGCTCTCCAATTCGGCCGCTGCCGAAACCATGAACTGGCGCCAATTCGAAGGGACCAGCATAACTTGGGCCTACGACATCCACCCGTATGCCGATGCTCTGGCCGCGCAACTTCCCGAGTTTGAGAAGCTGACCGGCATCAAGGTCACGCCGGAACTGTACCCGGACGACTCCTACTGGAGCAAGATGACGATCCAACTGACGACGAAGTCGCCAGCATGGGATGTGTTCGGCACTGGCATTCAGCCCGCGTGGGACCTCGCTCCGAGTGGCGCTCTGGAGCCGCTGGACAAATACCTCGGCGATCCGAAGCTTACCGATGCTGGATATGACTTCAACGACTTCTTCCCGAGCCTACGCTCGGCGCTTACCTGGAAGCTGGAAGATGGCCAAGTCGCAACGGGGGATGGTGGCCAAATCTGGGCAATCCCGCACGCATTTGAGAACATCCAGCTGTTCTACCGCAAGGATATCTTGGACAAATACAACATCGCGGTTCCGACGACTCCGCCGGAAATGGCAAACGCGTGCGAAGAACTCAAAGCCGCCGATCCTTCCATCACGCCGTTGGGCGTCCGAGGCGTGCGTTTCTGGAGCAGTATCCACACCGCCGCAGTCTCGATCGCCCGCTCTTACGGTGTCCACGATTTCGTCGTCAAGGACGGCAAGCTCGACACGGGACTGGATTCGCCGGAATCGATCGCGTTCCACAAGGATTACGTGGACATGATCAAAAAGTGCGCGGCTCCTTCCTTCGCCAATGATAACTGGTACCAGGTCGTGGACGGCATCTCGTCTGGCCGCACCGCGATGGCGATCGACTCAAACATGTTCGGCTTCTGGAACGATGTTGCGGGAAAGCCGGCATCCGGCAAGATCGCCTTCGCTCCGCCGCTTCGCGCACCGAACGCCACGAGCTTCGATTCCAACATCTGGATCTGGGCTCTCGCCATGAACGCGGCTTCCGAAAAGAAGGGCGCGGCCTGGCTGTTCATGCAGTGGGCCACCTCCAAGCAGGTGGCCCTCAAGGGTGCCGTTGCCGGCCAGCTCGTCAATCCGCCGCGCACGTCGACCTGGCAGGACGAGACCTGGACTAAGTACGCTTCGCAGCCCGAGTTCAACAATTTCGTTGACAGCTTCAAAAAGACACAGGACCACGCCGCGCTGGCTTTCACACCGCGTGTCGGCTTCGGCGAAGCTATGAACGCATGGGCTGTGGCGATGCAGAAGATGGTAAACGGCGATGACGTCGAGACAACGTTGAGGGCGCTTGCCGAAGAAATCCGCGCTGGTCTCTGATCAAAAGGAACAGGGCAGTATTATTGCACTGCCCTGTTCCCGCCAACGACGGAGACCACGCCGTGTCATCCCAAGCACTTAAACCCATCGTGCCGGTGGCAGCCGAAGGACCTGGCGCGTGCGCTTCGTCCGGTTCGGATTCGCTGGAGGGGCGTTCCATCGACTGGTTCAGCCTTGCAATCATTCTTCCTGCCGTCCTTATCCTGTTCGGCTTCCTTCTTCTGTTCTTCTATGGTGTCTACCAATCTCTGACTGACCTTCGCCTGGGCAGGCCGATCGCTAAGTTCGTCGGCTTCGCCAACTTTATAGCGCTCGGCAGGACGGCTGATTTCTGGAACAGTGTTCGCGTCACCGTAACTTACGCGCTCTCGTCGGTCGTGATGGAGGCTCTGCTGGGCCTAGCAGTCGCGAAACTGTTCGCCTCCGGCGTGTTCATGGCCAGGGCTTTGCGTCCGGTCATCCTACTTCCCCTCGTCCTTCCACCCATGAGTGTCGCGTTGATGTGGACGACGATGATGAACCCGCAGAGCGGCATCATGAACTATCTTTTGTCCCTGATCGGGCTGGCGCCTTTCGCCTGGATTTCGGATACCAGGACCGCACTGCTTTCGGTGATAATGATTGATGTCTGGACCTACACCCCATTCTTCGCGCTCATCATCTTCGCAGGGCTCCAGGGCATCACGGACGATATTCGCGAGGCCGCCCGCATCAACGGCGGGAAGGCATGGGCCACATTTGTCAACATCGAGCTGCCGCTGGTCGCGCCCCACATCCTGATCGCCGCGATCTTTCGGCTTATCGAGTCCCTGAACCAGTTTGACATCATCTTCGGAACCACGCAGGGCGGTCCGGGAAACTCGACCTCGGCGCTTTCCGTGCAAGCCTACATCACGGCTTTTCAGAACCTTACATTCGGCCGCGGCGCGGCCTTGATGGTCGTCAACTGGCTCATCGTGTTGATCGGCGCGTTCTTTACCGTGAAACTCTGGCGGGCGGTTCGCCGCCGCGTGCAATAGGAGCCAGACCCATGGATTTCACGCGCTCCCTCACGACCAGGATCGTGCTCAACGCAATGGTTCTGATCTGCGTCGCCGTGCTCGCATTTCCGCTCGTGTGGATCGTCATGATGGCGTTGAAGCAGCAGAGCGACGTCATGGCCTGGCCTCCGAGCTTCGTCTTCACTCCCACAATGGACAATTTCCGCGTCCTGTTCGATGCGGCCCAGGCGGGCGCCACGAGCTATGGAACCATCAAGGTCGACTTCCTCAAACCCGTGATAAACAGCGTCGTCATCGCCCTCGGCGCAGTTGTGGTTTCGCTGATCGCGGGAGTCCCTGCCGGCTATGTATTGGCCAGACGCGACATCCCCTACAAGGAAGACATCGCGTTCTTCATCCTTGGGTTTCGCTTCGCTCCCGTTCTCTTGGTGGTGATCCCGCTCTTTAGCTTGTTTCAGTCCCTGGGCCTTTATGACACCTATATAGGCATGATCTGGGTCTACCAGGTCGTGACGCTGCCGATGATCGTCTGGCTGACACGATCCTATGTCGAGGACATCCCGAAAGACATCGAGGAGGCTGCGGCAATCGACGGCGCGAAACCGTTTCGTGTCGTCCTGCACATAGTCCTTCCGTTGCTGAAGCCCGGCCTCATCGGCGCGTCCCTGCTGGTATTCCTCCTTGCCTGGCACAACTTCGCGCTCGGACTGATGCTGAGTTCAACCAAGGCGCCTGTCACCGTCGCGCTGCTGAAACTCCTCAATCCCGGTATCCAATTCTATCCCGTCATGGCCGCCGGGCTGGTCGTTACCATGATCGTGCCGGTTATCCTGATCGTCATAGGACAGCGCCATCTTGAGCGCGGGCTGACCTTCGGAGCTGTTAAATGAACCCTTGCCCCCTGATCTTCTTTGGCACCACGAATCTCGACTTGTGCTTCAATGTGGAACGGCTACCCACGATAGGTGAAAGCTTGATCGGCTCTCTTGTCCGTCACCCCGGAGGCAAGGGTGCCAATCAAGCCGTGGCCGCGGCGAAGCTTGGCATGCGGCCAAAGTTCTTCACGCGCCTCGGCGATGATGAGGCGGGAGACGTCTTAATGCGCGCCCTGTCAGACGCCGGGGTCCTGACCGAGGCGGTCCAGATCGCGTCGGGCGAGGCCTCGGGGTCAGCGCTCGTCATGGTGGCAGACGACGGTAGCAACATGATCATCATCGATCCTGGCGCAAACGCGAATGTCACCGCGGCCGTGATCGACGAAGTCGCGCATCACATAGAGCCCAGGTCCATCGTGGTCGCCGAAATGGGCCTCCCCGTGAATGCGCTGGAGCGGCTTTTCGCGCTGAAGCCCAGGCTCGGCTTTCGCCTTATCTTCAATCCGGCCCCCGTGCGCACCGGGCTCTCTCGCAAGGCCTGGTCCCAGGTCGATTTCGTCACCCCCAACGAGTCAGAGACCTTCGAACTCACAGGAGTGGAAGTCGTCGATCCACAGAGCGCAGCCCGAGCTGCGACGATTCTACTCGAACTGGGGGCCAGGGCAGCCCTCATTACCCTGGGAGAGCGCGGGGCGTTCTATTCGAACGGCGAGGAAAGCTTTCTCCTTCCTTCGTTCCCTGTGGTCGTGGTGGATGCCACGGCGGCAGGCGATGCTTTCAACGGAGGGTTCGCGGCAGCGCTCGCCAGGAATGTGCCTGTCCGCGAAGCGGTCCGCCAGGCCATGGCCGTTGCGGCGCTCTGCGTCACGAGAAGGGGCGCACAGCCGTCAATGCCCACCGCCGCAGCTGTCGACGAGTTCCTGAACCACAGAACATTACTGGAGATACGATGACATCACCAATTTTCACGATGTCCGGCAAGACGGTTCTCGTCACCGGCGCGGGCGGCGGTATCGGTGCCGCCATCGTCAACGCCTTTCTGGCGAGCGGTGCCAATGTCGTGGCGACCGATGCGAGCAGTGAGGCGCTCACCCGGACCTACGGCATGGTTGAAGCCAACGGCCAACCGCTCACGCTCGCCATGGACGTGACGAGCGAACAGGACATCGTCCGCGTCCTCGACATCGTCGCCGAGCGCTTCGGACGACTGGATGTTCTCGTCAACAACGCCGGGATCAAATCGGCGGAGTCGCTTCTTTGCGGCGACAAGGCCAAGATCGACCGCACGATGCTGATTAATTCTGACGCGGTGCTCCTCTGCTCCAAGTCGGTCGTGCAACGATTTCTTCGTGACGGCGGCGGACGCATCGTCAACATCGGATCATCCCTGTCGTCGCAGGGCGCCGTATTCAACTATCAGGCAGGCGGAGCCGACTACTGTTTCTCCAAGGCCGTAGTCCACGATCTCACAAAACTTCTCGCCTATGAATGCGCACCCATGGGCGTCAACGTGAATGCCGTCGCGCCGGGCATAATTGATACGCCCATGCATGGCCGCCCAAAGGAGGAGACCGAAGCAAGGCATGCGGGTCGCATCCCGCTGGGACGGGTCGGATCGCCGGAAGACGTCGCCGGACTGGCGGTGTTCCTGGCGAGCCCCGCGGCCGCCTACATTACCGGTCAGATCGTTCATGTAAACGGCGGGATGTTGATGAATGGCTGATATGGTTTCAACGCTTGCGTGGCCGCGCATAACGGGGATCGTCTCCGACCTCGACGGCGTCGTCTATCGTGGCAAGAATGCGATCGAAGATGCTGTCGAGGCATTCAAGGCCTGGCAGGCCGAGCGGATCCCATTCTGCTTCGTCACCAACAACTCGACCCACACGGCCGGCGACGTCGTCTCGAAGCTGCGCGGCTTTGGCCTGGAGGCGGGGGAGGAGAACGTCGTCACATCCGCAGTCACCGCCGCGAAGATGATCCGGCAAACCTATCCCGCGGGGACGCGGACCTATGTCATCGGAGCGCCTTCGCTGAAGAAGGCCATCACCGATGCGGAGCTCGAGATCACCGACAAGCAACCGTGCGTCGTGGTCATGGGGCTCGACCGGGAAATCACGTACGAGAAGCTCACGATCGCAGTCGACGCGATCCTCAAAGGCGCGGTGCTGATTGGAACCAATCCGGACCTCCTGCTGCCCACCCAGACCGGTTTCGAGCCCGGGGCAGGTGCCTGTCTGACCGCAGTCTCGGCTGCCGCACGTGTGAAGCCCATCATCGTGGGAAAGCCGGAAGTGCACATGATCGAAGCTGCACTATCGCAGCTCGGCACAGATCGAGCCTCGACGCTGATGATCGGCGACCAGATACCAACCGACATACAGGCCGGGAAACGCGCCGGGCTATGCTCAGTCCTGGTGACCACGGGCGTTCCGCCGATCGACGATCCGTCGCTGCTGGCGCCGGATTTTACCGTATCGAGCCTGAAACAAATATTTTTGAAGCGCTGATGCGCGCCGGCACCTTGGGAGGAAATCATGGCTGAGGTTCGCCTCGAAGGGATCAGGAAGGCCTATGGCAACCTTGAGATCCTGCGCGATATCGACCTCGACATTCGGCATGGCGAGTTCGTGGTTTTTGTGGGTCCCTCCGGATCCGGCAAGTCGACATTGCTGCGCATGATCGGCGGACTGGAGAAGATCACCGGTGGAACGCTCAGGATCGACGACAAGGTGGTAAACAAGATTGATGCCGCGGACCGCAATCTAGGCATGGTCTTCCAGTCCTATGCGCTCTACCCGCATCTGTCCGTCCGCAACAATCTCGCGTTCCCGCTTAAGATGGCAAAGATGAAGAAGGACGAGATCGCCGACCGCGTCCAAGCCGCCGCCGCACTGCTCCAGATCGAGCACCTTCTCGACCGAAAACCAAGGCAGCTGTCCGGCGGACAACGTCAGCGCGTGGCGATCGGAAGGGCAATCGTCCGAGAGCCCAAGGTGTTCCTGTTCGACGAGCCGCTATCCAATCTGGATACCGAGCTGCGTGTCCAGATGCGAGTGCAGATAGCCAAGCTTCATAAGCAGCTGGGCAACACCATGATTTATGTGACGCATGATCAGGTCGAGGCGATGACCATGGCCGACAAGATCGTGATCCTAAAGGACGGGCGCATAGAACAGGTCGGGTCGCCGCACGATCTCTACCATCGGCCCGCCTCAAAGTTCGTGGCGGGTTTCATAGGGTCGCCAAGAATGAACTTTCTGCCCTGCAAGGAGAAAGGCTCCGACCAGGCAAGGACCGAGATTACCTTGAGCGATAAGATGTCCCGTTGGCTGCCGATACAGACGACATCGTCGAAAGGCGGCCGCGCGCTGACACTCGGCATCCGCCCCGACGATTTCGTGGCGCCAACCGGCATGCCGGGCGAGCTCGTCATCGAGATCGACGTCGACTTCGTTGAACATCTGGGAAGTGCGACATATCTCTATGGGACCGCTCTCGGCGACCATGTCGTCGCCCGATCGCCCAACCACCACTTTCCCGCCGGCAACGCCGGGCGGGTATCGCTCGCCGTCTCCGCTGCCGACTGTCACCTCTTCGACCCCGAAGGGAAGGCACTGACGAGGCTGGAGGCGCCCGGGAGCTGGAATTGAACATTGGATCCGCAAACGTGCTAGGATCGCGGCATTCCAATGGGAAAGCCTGAGATAACGGACTTCAAGCAAATCCTCGGCAACTCGCGTTCATTTATCCTGGGAGCCGCGATCGGCTCCGGCATGACAGCGCGGGCCGCCGAGCGCGCGGGGGCGGACTTCGTGCTAGCGCTCAACGCCGGCCGGTTCCGTGCGATGGGGGGGTCGTCTCCGGCGTCGATCTTTCCCATCCGCAACAGCAACGAATTCGTTGCCGGTTTCGCCCGCTCCGAAATCCTCAGGAGCACAAAACTCCCGGTGTTCTTCGGCGCCTGTACGTTCGACCCTCGGCTCGACCTCGATCGCTTCCTCGACAACATCACCCGATGGGGGTTTGCAGGGATCACGAATTTTCCGTCCGTGATCCATGTGGACGAGGCGCGCAGGTCGATTCTCGAGGGCTGCGGCCTCGGATATGCGCGCGAGGTCGAACTACTCATCAACGCCGCGGCGCGGGGGCTGATGACGATCGCCTACACCCGCACGCAGGCTGAGGCCCGCCGAATGGTCGAAGCGGGCGTGGGCGCGATCTGCATGAATTTTAATCTCAACCCTGCTGAAACTGCCGTGTCGTCGTCGTCCATCGGCCTGGCGGAACTCGCCGCCCGAACGGGAGACATCGCCCGGGCGGCTCACGGTATCAACAGGAATGTCGTCTGTCTGCTCGGAGGCGGCCCGATCACGAAGCCCCAGGAGTTGATGGACGTCTGCCGCGAGACAGGAACGCAGGGGTTCATAGGCGGTTCTTCCCTCGACCGGGTGCCGCTCGAAATGTCGGTGCTGGAGATGACCTCGGGGTTCAAGACCATCAACGTTCTGCGGGAAAAGGTCGATCTTATGGAGCGGCAGCTCCAGCTGAACGGCTACCGCCATGGCGTGATCGCGCAATCGGCGTTGATGAATCAGGCGCTTGACGCGGCAAAGCGTCTTTCGACGGGCACGAACCCGGTTCTGATCGTCGGCGAACCGGGCACGGGGAAGCGTCGCGTCGCGTCCCTGGTGCATGCCTTCGGCGCGAGAAAGCACCGCAAGCCGGTTACCTTCCCCTGCCGCAAGGCGCCCGGCAACCAGAACGAGATGGCGCTCTTCGGCATGGAAGCGGAAAAGGACGCACGGCGCCGGCTGTCGCTGCTGGAGATGTCAACGGAGACCTCCCTGGTCATTCTTCACCTCAACACACTTTCTGAAGACGGCCAGGAGCAGCTTGCCGATTATCTGGAGCGCGGCACCTTCAGCGCCGTAAACGGCGCGGTTGCGACGCGATCGGAAGCAAAGATCATCGCCACCTGCACCGTGCCGGCCGGAGCAAGCCTGGAAGCGCTGCCCCTATCGCCACGATTGAGAAGCGTCTTCGCCGGACTGGAAATTATCCTTCCTCCCATGCGGGACCGTCTGGAAGACCTTCCTGCGCTCATCCATCATTTCACAGTGGAGACCAAGGGCGATGCGGATGCAAAGGCGCTGACGATCGAAAACTCCGCCTTTTTGGCGCTGGCCAGCCATGCCTGGCCAGGCAATGTCAGGGAGCTTCGCCATGTCGTCGAACAGCTGGCCACCTTGCCCTCGAACACGTCGATCACGGCGGAACGGGTCCTTCCGGTCCTTGGAGCCAAACCGGCAACCAAAGCGACCACTACCCTTTCGGAGAGAGAATGGATCATCGACGCCTTGCGCCGGAACAAGCTTCACCGCGGCAAAGCTGCCGCCGCGCTCGGCATTACCCGCAAAACCTTATACAACAAGATCAAGAAGCACCGCATCCTAGAATGACGTCTCAGCCTTGGCGAGCGAGGGCGCCGGCAGCGACCAAACAGGCAGTTCACTACCCGTTTCGCCCAGACGCACAAGCGACGTGATCGGCGCTATCGGACAGGAAAGGGCCGTCGCCGGTAGATAGAGCATGGCTTCCGGCTGTTTCTCGAACAGGTTCCCTGCCGCGGCTGCGTCTCGATTAGTCGATGTCAGAGCTAAGCCCAAGCCATTCTCCGCGAACCATCTCATGCGCTCCAGCTCAATTGAATTCAGATGGTCTTCGGCCCCCGCCTCCGAGCTGGTTTGTATGAGAGAGGCTGGCGGAAGGTTCACCACGCCGCAGAAACCTTTCTCCGTCAGAGCATCCGCGACGTCCTCCCAAAGCGCGAACGGGTCGATCATCAAGATCGCTGCGTAGCAACGAGCGCCTGCAACGGGCTCGATCTCGTTGAGGCCGCGCAGCAACTCGCCATTCCAGTCGCAAACGGGAAGCGTCGCGATTACAAGGGGAAACCCAGCGGGCAAGGCGCGAAGGCTCGGCGCAAACACGTAGGCGTCATCGGCGCTCGGGGCATCGGTCCAGATCGGTCGGTCTACGATTACCCACCTACCCATATTTACCCATCTCTCCTTCGGCAGCCGATTATCCAGCCTGCCCGAAGCGTTTACTAGTCCTGGGCAACAAAGCAAGAGCGGTGCCTTGGAGGGCGAAGACATGGGAGCTCAAGGTTCGACGTCCCCTCCATCCCCTGCAGGAAGGTACGGAACATCGTGATCGCAGAGACAACCGTTGATAACTCCGTGGCCATTGTCGCGACGATGGACACGAAGCAAGTCGAGGCTTCGTTCGTGGCCGACATCGTCAGGGGCGCGGGACGCAGCGTCTTATTCGTCGATGTGGGCACCTCAAAGGACGGAAGGTTCCGGTCCAATGATCCGGCGGTTCTGCTTGCGGGAATCGCGCGCGAGGCCCGCAAGTCGGTGAACGGACTTTTCGAGACCGGCAAGGTCTCCGCCGTGATTGGCATCGGCGGCGGCAAGGGGAGCGGCGTGTTCGGCGAAGTCGTCGCCGACCTGCCATACGGTTTTCCCAAGCTGCTAGTCTCCAGCGCACGCCCGGCCCTGCTTGCCGAACTGGCCGGGAAGCTGGATGTCCTGCTCTATCCCACGCTGGTCGATCTCTTCGGCGTGAACGGGTTCACTTCGCGGGTGCTTGAAAACGCGGCGCGGGCAATCGCCGCCATGCATTACCTTCCCAAAGCGAAATCACGGCGAAAGATCGTAGCCATCACGTCGTTTGGCGTGACGACCCCCGCGGCCAATGCATGCGTCCGGCTTCTTGGGGACAAGAAGATGGAGGCGATCGTTTTTCCGGCGAATGGCGCTGGCGGTCGAAAGATGGAATCGCTGGTCGACGCGGGTGAATTCGATGCCGTAATAGATCTCACCACGACCGAGCTGGCCGACGAGCTCCTGGGCGGCACCGCCAGCGCCGGACCGGATCGGCTGACTGCAGCCGGGCGGTGCGGGATTCCGCAATTGATCGCTCCCGGCGCCGTGGACATGGTAAACTTCGGTGTCCTCTCCTCGGTGCCGCCCGAGTTCGCCGAGCGCAGGCTGTACGCGCACACACCGTATACGACCCTGCTGCGCACGACGCCTGAAGAGACGAACGCGATCGGACGTCTTACGGCGCAAAAGCTGTCGGCGTCGAGAGGACCCGCGCAAGTCCTGTGGCCCTCGAAAGGTGTATCGGATTACGACCGCGAAGGCGGGCCGTTTCACGACCCCGAGGCGAACCGCGCATGGCTCTCAGGCCTGCGCGCCGCGCTTCCCGGGAACATCCCCGTCCGGGAACTCAATTGCCACATCAACGATCCCGAATTCGCAAGTGCCGCGGTCGAATGGGTACTTGACCACATTGATACGGAGACCGCCGATGAGAATGTTTGACCGCAACGAAATCCTGGCCCGGATCGCCGAGCAGTCCGTAAAAGGCGCCGCGATCCTGGCTGCCGGTAGCAGCTGCGGCCTTGTCGCCAAATGTGCCGCGCTTGGCGGTGCGGACATGCTTGTCGTCTACAGCACGGGCCTCTCGCGGCTCATGGGCCTGCCGACCAGCCGGATTGGGGATTCGAACGCGCGGACCATAGAAATGGCCGACGAGATCCGCAATGTCATCTCCGACGTTCCGGTGATTGGTGGCGTTGAAGCGTGGGACCCGGTCCGGCTCGATCTCGACAGGCTTCTCGACAAGTTTTGGGCCGCTGGCTACTCCGGCGTGATCAACTACCCGACGATTTCGACGATGGGCGACAAGTGGCGCGACCGCCGTGGCCGCGTAGGCCTTGGCTTCGCGCGCGAAGTCGAGATGATCGCCACGGCGCGGAAGAAGGACATTTTCTCAATGGCCTATGTCGCCTCAGCGAACGACGCGGCGGACATGGCCAAAGCAGGCGCGGACTGCATCGTTCCTCATGTCGGCGCCACACGTGGCGGACTGGTCGGCCATGACGAGGGTCAGGCGATCGGCGAGGCGATCGAACGGATTAACCGGATCAACAACGCGGCGCGCACTGTCCGCGGCGACGTCATCCTTCTTGCCCATGGCGGCGCGATAGCCGAACCGCAGGACACCGAAGAAGTCTACAGGTCCACCGATTGCATCGGCTTTGTCGGCGCGTCCTCGATCGAGCGCATTCCGATCGAGCGGGCCGTGAAATCGGCTGCCGAAGCCTTCAAGGCCGTCCCCCTGAACCGCAAGAAACCCTAAGCACGACTGCCGAGGAATCCATGGCCGACACTGTAACCCCACTCGTGACCAAGCAGGAGGACCCCACACACTGGGACGCGGCCTACGACATGGTCGCGATTGGAAGCGGCGCGGCGGGCTTGTCTGCGGCCCTTTATGCTTCCCAGTCGGGACTAAGTGTGCTGGTGACCGAAAAATCCCCAAAGCTGGGCGGCACGACCGCCCTGTCGAACGGAATGATATGGGTACCCTGCTCGCCGCAGGCCTTAGCTGCGAAGGTCGAAGACAGCATCGACAATGCTCGCACGTATCTGAAGGGAGAACTCGGGAATTACTACCGGAAGGAGTTCGTCGAAGCCTATCTGGCGGATGGACCCGAGGCACTCATCGAGATCCAGAAGCACTCCGAGGTCAGGTTCACGCTCGCCGCGGCTCCCGATTACCACTCAAGCCGGCCCGGCGGGATGAACTCAGGCCGCGCGTTGAGCCCCGCTCCGTACGATGGCCGCCTGCTGGACAAGGACTTCGATCTGGTTGGCGATCCCATTCGCGTGGTTCTCGGAGGCATGATGATCTCTTCCGGCGAGGTTGGAAGATTCCTCAATCCCTTCAAGTCGGGGGATTCCACGAAGCATGTCCTGAGGCGCCTGGGGCGCTACATCGGCGACCGGATGCGCTACAGGCGCGGCACCGAGTTCAGCGGCGGAAACGCATTGATTGCGAGGTTCATCAAGAGCCTGAGACAGCTGCAGGTGGATATCTGGACCAGCGCGCCAGCCACCGGACTGATCATAGATCAGGGCAAGGTGGTTGGGGCGGTCATACGCAAGGACGGCAGGGACATGCGCGTGCGGGCAACTCACGGCGTTGTGCTCGCAACCGGGGGGTTCCCCCATGATGCCGGACTTCGCAGTGCTCTCAGCGGCGATCACCAGCATGACCAAAGCCTGGCCCATGCGGACGCCACGGGCGACGGCATCAAGATTGGACTGCAAGCGGGCGGCAAGATCGACAACGAGGTCGCGAGTGCCGGCTTCTGGACACCCGTGTCGCTGCTGCGCGAGAAAGGCGGGCGAATGCAGACGGTTCCTTACGGCTGGCTGGACCGCGGCCGCCCTGGCGTGATCGCCGTCGGCCCGGACGCGCGGCGTTTCGTCAACGAGTCGAACCCGTATCACGACATCTGCATGGCGATGTTCGAGAACGGCTACCCGAAGGATAAGCACTTCTACTTCATCTGCGATCATGAATTTCTCAAAAAGCGCGGAATGGGCCAAGTTCTTCCGTGGCCGTGGACCCTCAGCACGAAATCCTATGAGCGTGCCGGGTACATCCAGGTGGCGGATACCCTCGCGGCGCTGGCCGTGAAGATCGGCCTCGATCCCAAGGCGCTCGCACAGACGATTCAGGAGCATAACGAGCATGCCCGAACGGGTGTCGACCCGTATTTCCAGCGAGGTGAATCCGCGTTCAACCAAACGCTCGGTGATCCTTCCGTTGGCAAGCCGAATTCAAACCTCGGTCAAATCAAGACCCGTCCTTTTGTTGCCTTGCGGATCGTTCCAGCCACCTTGGGGACGGCTACCGGTCTTGCGACAGACACCTATAGCCGGGTGCTCGACCAGTGGGGAAAGCCGATCGATGGGTTATACGCCTGCGGCAATGACGCGACTTCAGTCATGCGAGGGGTCTATCCCGGCGCGGGCATCACAATCGGCCCTGGGATTGTGTTCGCATTCCGCGCGATCAAGTTCATCCGCGACAGCGCATTGCGCGGGCTTTGATATGCAGTTCGGTACCAGGACGTAAAAGACTGGGTCATACCAGTTCCCCATGTCTCCTGCGCCGACCAGGCCGATCTTTTGTCCTGTGTCGTACGCGTTGCGGGTGATGCCGGATCTCCGGTCAGGTCTATTGCATAACTCATTTACGCATTCCGAAAGAAGCCGTACTTTCTCAGAATGGGCAGCAGCTTGTGATGGTCATCGATGATGTAGTCTGGCTGCGCCGCCTGCAAACGTGATTCGGAAACAAATCCGCCTGTAATAGATATGCTGATCAGCCCGAGGTTACGTGCAATATCAGTTTCGATCGGCATGTCGCCAATGATGAAGGTCGACTCGGCACTCAGATTGTTCGTTTGCATGTACACGCCAAGCCGGTCGCCCTTACTCATAGATTTATATTGAGTGGCGCGGCTTTCAAATGCCAGAACCTCGGTAACACAATCGTCGATTCGGAGCCTTCGCAGTTGGGTACGAAGGGGCTCGACTATATGGTTGCTGAGAATGATGGTTGAGACAGCTTGTTGACGCGCCGTTTCCAAAATGAGGCGCGCGCCTTCGCGTAGATCGGCTTTGCTCGCCAGCGGTTCGTACATGTCGTGAAAAAAAGCGCTGTCATCGTTTTCCACTTCTGCGACCTCGCGCTCCGACATTCCAAGATTGCGGTAAAGGATAGAAAGTGGAACCTCGCACTGTTCCCGAAGAGTATGCATATCGATGGCAGCGCGACCGAAGCGGCTCAGAATAGCGTTGGTTGTTTGTAGAAATGCCTCGGCATCGTCAAGCAGGGTCCCGTTCCAATCGAATACAAGAGTAGGTTTCATTATGTGACCTCAGGCAGGCATAGTCAGGTTAAGGCGAGATTGATAGTCGATCTATTCAAATTCTTATTCGCGCGTTTTTCTCCTTCTGGAGTTGGCATGTCGAACGTAAACGGAGATAGATCAATCCCATCGGACCCTCCAGGCAGCAACGATATCAGAGCCTTAAAGGGCAGAAAGGTGATGGACGCAGCGTTGATTGATAGGGCTATTTTGCTTTCGATCATCCTGAGGATTTGCGGTTCGGTTTTATGAAAGCTAAGGCTTTCTTTCCGCTTTTTGGATGGCAGTGTTTTCCATACCTTCCAGAACGCCAGCTCGTCGATCGTCTCGATGCCCATGCCGTAGTAATTCGGTGCGACGATAGGCGGCGAACCGATCGCCCAATGCACAGCCTTCGCTCCGGCAGCATGGAGCATTGCTGTTACAGCCCGGCTTGTATCCCCCCGAATTAGTGCTTCGTCCACCATCATGACAACTCTGCCCCTAACATCGCTCTCTGCATTGACACAGTATTTCTGCGCGATAAGCGAGTTGCGAGTGCCAACGATACCTATAAGCGTCCGCTGCTGAAGTTGTGTTGCGATTACTTCACGTCGCTGGACGAAAGCGCCGTGTTTCTCGGCCAGAGACGCGAACAAGCCGTCGGCGTACGGGCCCCCGGTATGCGGCATGGAGGAAACGACAATAGGGGCAGAGCCCATCTGTGCCGCCACTTTCGGCGAAATAGTTCCACCGAGACTCGCGCCTATATTGTGCCGCGTGGCCAGGTGAGATTGACCTCGTATGGACGTTTCGAGATTTCCGATGTAAAGCGTTTCGTAGACGCAAAGCTTAGGGCTGTATCGGGTATGGCCAACGAAGCTGTCAATGCATTCTCCTGTTTTTCCATCCAAATACTTGATGTGGCCTGGCGAAACTTCCTCCGTGGTGCCTTGTAATCCGGCAAAAGCTGAATTTTCAGAAGCAAAAAGTATATCACCATCTTCCGTTTGCATAAATTCCAGCGGACGTAAACCGCTACTATTGCGGAAAGCGATCAGATTTCCTTCGCCATCTAATACAAGTGCACTCACGGCTCCATCAATCCGATCATCGATATCACGAAAGACATTTTCGTAGTTGACCGGGAGAGCATGCTGCCAAAAAGCTCTTTGGCAAATGTGCTCAATAAGCTTGAGCAGAAGCTCTGCATCCGTTTGGCCGTCGAAGCTATGCCCTCGCGCGTGCAATTCTTTCCGAAGTTCATTAGCGTTGACTAAAGCCCCATTCAACGAAAGGGCCAAATGGCGGCAGCCTGCTTTATGGTTATCAACAGGCTGGGCGACGTTGCCATCGTTTTCCAGGGAAGATGGACTTCGAATATGTGCAATCGCTACATGAGGCCTGAAATTCGCGTCCTGCCCATCGCAATCGATGGTTACCAATTCGCGTGGTGGCCGACACGACCTTATATGTCGAATTCCTTTTGCGTGCATGAACGCTGCAAGACCGAACCCAGCTTGTCCACGATTGTCAAGCTTCGGAACCATGTGCTTGAGCCGATTATAAACCGTCTGCTGTGAATGACTTGAAGGCAACACAAATGCGCCCGCAATACCGGACATCCGACTTTTCCTTCAATGCGGCTCAGCGCGAGCTCGTGGTTTGTTTCCACTTACGCAAGGCTCGTGCCAAGGTCTTGAAGGCACGCCTGACGATGCGCCACATCGTCTACGCGCCCGACGATCGGGATGTCGTCAAGCGGCCCTGATCCGGATGGTGGGACTTGCGATTCGCTGTCCTCGTCAGACGCCAGCTTAGGACTTGTCGCAGAATCGGTGGGTTTGCGGCATTAACACCGCGATTGTCGGCCACATGCGCCATCGGTCGCTTCAGGCGTGTGGTCGGAGAAATGCTGCTGGATTGCGGGATCGCGGTTTCTTATGGGACCATCCGCCGTGGCGTTCAAAAGTGTCCGGTTGAAGACGTTCATGTCTGAAGGCCGACAACAAAGCGGATGCACTCGGTTAGCTTGAATTCTTCGCAGGCAGCATGGGCGACGACAGCAATGATTACGGGGAGCGAGGGCGGTGGACCGAGGCGTGCCGGCGCGAAGAGGCAATCCGCGAATTCCTGGAGCGGTATCTACAAAGTTTGGGCGGTCAGGAACTGGACCTCAGCCCGGTCACCGCAAGCGCGGTCGACGCCAGGGACATCGCGCCCTCGACAAAGATCGAGAAGCCCTCGTGCGTCGAACGATGGAAGGCTTTTATCTCAAGCCGACACCCCCCCTTTCGCGCAGTTGGTTCGCCAAGTCCAAATCGCTTGCGCAAGCGGCCGGCCTTGCTCCACCAAACTGGCTCTCCATCAAATCCCGGGTTGAAGATGTCGATCTACGGGTGAGGGGTGTAAGCGCGAGAGCGAGGTCATCAAAGCTACAACCACGCCAGGTGCCCTTTCGGTGCCGCGGCGGCTTGAACTTGTGCAACCGATCATAGTTGACGTATTCGTTGTCGACGAAGAAACGCGTCTACCGCTCGGACGGCCTTGGCCTTGGCTGAAATTGGCGTTGGACATCTCTTCTCGCATGGTGACGGGCCTCTATCTAACCATGGAGGCGCCATCGCGAGTTTCGATAAGCCCATGCATACTGCACTCCGTGTTCGACAAGACCCCATGGTTCCAGGAGAGGGGTAGGCACTGCAGCTCTTCTGCGAGCGATTCTCCAGAAGAGCTGCTTTCACGCCTAATGTGCTGATTCTGAAGCATGGCTCTGAAACTTTCGCAAACTTAGTTGGAACGGACCAAATGGCGTCACGGGAGCATACGGAACGATATGGGAAGCTTTCCGTTTCTGGCCCACGAAAAACTCAATACAATCAACGATCTTAAGACGCCCTCCGGGCCCACCATTATCGTTATTTATCAATGGTTTATTGACCGGTTCGCCATGAGGTTCGCCAACAGGTTCGCCAAGCAGCGGCTTGCGCGTTACCAGCCGGACGACTCGGTCCATGCCCTGCACAGCCAAACGCACCTGCGACGCTTCCCGGGAATAGAGCTCGGCATGGTCGATGTCGTCGTGGCCGAGAACATCCATCATCTGTCTGGTGGATGCTTCCGCTTCGGCGAGATAGACCCCGAGTGACTTCCTAAGACCGTGCAGCGTAAGGCCCTTCGGCAATCCGGCGAGGGCGCACCAGTGTGCCATGGCACCGGTCAGCGATTTCGCCGAGAAAGGCTGGCCATATCCGGTTACCAGAACGGTTTCGCCGCGCCGGTCCGCGGCGTCGAGGATCTCGGCGAGCATGGGAGTTACCGGAACGAAAAGCCGCTTGCCGCCGGTCCTTCCCTTGTTCTTGGCCTGAATAATATCAAATCCGTCGAATTGACGCTCGACACCATCGATCAGGACGCGGTGGGTTACGCGCTGGTCCCATCGCAGGCCGGCGACATCGCCTCGACGATTGCCAAGCCAAAGAGCAAGCCCGTAGCACGTGCGCGCGGAAGTACCGACTGGCCAGCGCCGTTCAAATTGCTCCATTGCCTCGCGAGGCCACGCCTTCCAGCCGGTATAGGCAGGCCGCCATTCAACCGAGGCGGTGGGGTCTGTCTCGATCCAATCCTGGCGCAGCCCGACATAGACCAGTTTGCGAATTGCGACCAACAGGTGCTTCGCCTTGTGAGGCGTGGCAATGAAACGGCCCAGAAGCTCTTCGACATGGGCACGCCTGAGATTCTTGACTGGCACGTCGCGCCAGGTAAGCGAATGGTCAGGCACTACCCGCAGGTCTAGGAACTCATCGATCAGGCGAGTGTTCTTTCGTCTTGTCGCTTCGTCGTGGGCCAGCCATTTGACCGATACTTTTAGCCTCTGGGTGGCTGCGCCGAACGTGCCGGGCAGGGCAGCTCCAGGCATCCGGACGACAGGAGCCTTGGGGGCTTTCCGACCCTCGACAGCTGCTTGGTACGCGTCCTTGAATCCGGGTTGATTGGGGGCTGGCAGACTAACCACACGCTCCTTCGTCCGATAGCGCCAGCGAACCTTGCCGTGGCGATCGGTGTAAGAGGAGAGGCCAGGATATTTTTCCGTCATCGCAAACGAATCTATTCCTTTCGATGATTCCCCTGCAACAGGAAGTCGACGATATTCTCTTCATCGTCGCCAGGCAGGTCGGCAAACGCCGCCTCAAGTCTGATACGGTCCCAGATCACTCGACCGTCCACCTTTTTTGGCTTCGGCATGCGGCGGTCCGAAACCATCTGGTCGAACTTGGTGATCCCGACGCCGACGTATCTCGCAGCTTCCTCGCGTGACAGGCCTCGTGGAGGATAAGAGAGCGGGTCGCTTCTCACGGCTTCACCTCCGGTCCCCAGTTGAGAAATCAGAAATGCCGTAAACTGGCGTTATCCCGGGGGGAAGAGGTGTGATTGGGCTGTGCGGCAAATTGCGGTCGCGGCCTGTAGACAGGATGCATCGGCTCATCCGGTTCATGATGGCAGCGCTCGAGCGCTACCACCTTCCCCACACCCATCGAACCGCCGGTTCAGGCTTCGTTGTCGCGGCTGAGCGAAGAGAGCGCTCACATGCGCCCGAAGCGGAAGCGGGTCGTGGTCCAACGATCTGTCCTGCCACTTCCGGCCGGACATGGTGATTGGGGATCTGTAGCCCGACAAGCCTTTTGTCCAATTTCGCGACCCAATCTCAGTCGCAAGCTTCCCCAGATCTGGTGTGCTCCGTTATGTTCTGTGAGGGAATGCCCGCAGTCACTGTATTTCAGACCTCTCTCGAAGACCTGCCTGGCCTATGGAACACCGCTTCACCCGCCAAGAACTCTATGACCGGGTTTGGTCAAAGCCGATGTCGCACCTTGTTTCAGAGCTTGGGACGACCACGGGAGTATTGGGCACCCTGTTGCGTCGTGCGGACATACCCACTCCGCCTGCTGGCCATTGGATGCGAAAGGACTTCGGGAAACCTGTCGTTCAGCAGCCGTTGCCGCCGGCGCCAGCAGCCTGCACGGAGCCCCTGCTTCTGGATACCGGGAGGTCGCGCGCAACGCGCCGGCCTAGGCTGACAGAAGGGACTGCAACACCAAAAGTGGATCCGGTTCCAGAGCCCGACATCCAGGCACAACCGGTCGAAGTGCCCGTGCCGGCGCCGATCAAGCCACGTCCGACACAGCCGACGACGATAACGCGCGACGAGCTATATAGATCGGTCTGGACAACGCCGATGATTCGACTGGCGGAGCAGTTTGGCATCAGCGGCAATGGTCTCGCCAAGATTTGTGATCGGGAAAATATCCCATGTCCGCCGCGCGGCTATTGGGCGATGCTGGCCGTGGGCAGGGCGCCGGCACAGTCTCCGTTGCCGGAATCTGGTGGTTCCCATGCGATCACCATTCGCCCGACACCGTTGCCGCCACCGCCAATTGACCTGCCGCCGGAGGTGCAACAGCAGGTAGACAAGGCTCGCGCCAGCGAACCTGCAATAGCCGTGAGCGAGCGTCTTCTGCGACCTCATGCGGTTATCGCGGCCTGGCTCGCCGAGCACGAGGAGAAGAAGCAGCGAGCGCGCAGGGAGCGAGATCCGTGGAGTCGCAGTCTGTACGATCCGGGCGAGTTCACACAAAACAATCGCCGGAAGCACCGGATTCTGGACGCTCTGTTCAAGGCCATCGAACGTCATGGCGGTAGGATCAAACAGGGAGACCGGCGCGAACTCTTTGCGGAGGTCTCGGGAGAAAAGGTCGAGTTCCAGGTTCGTGAGAAGCAAAAGCAGGAACGTCGACCGCTAACGGCAGATGAGAAGCGATGGCGGTCGCCCGACGACAATCACTGGAAGCAGGAGCTGGTTGCAACCGGACGTCTCGTCTTCGAGATCAAGACGTGGCAGTGGCCTGGCGGTTTACGGCGCCAATGGGTCGAGAGCGACAAACAGGCAATGGAAGCTATGTTGCCTGACATCCTCACCACCTTCGTGGCCGCTGGGCCGTTGCTGGTTCAACAGCGAAAGGATCGGGAAGCCGCAGAGCGCGAGCGTCAGATCGCGGAACAACGCCGATATGAAGAGCAGCGACGGCGCAAGCGCGACGCGAACCGCTGGCGCCGCTTCAAGGAGATGGCACAAGACTGGCACGAGCTTGCCACAGTCCGCGATTTTCTCGTGGCGCTTCGCTCAATGAATGTTGACCCGTCTGTCGAAATTGACGGACGGAGCATTGAAGAATGGATAGCGTGGGCTGAGGATTGGCTTACACGCGCTGATCCCACAACCGAGGGCGTCGACGGTATCTTCAGGCGGATCGGAGAGATCAACGACTGGACCTATCACGATTGACAAGAACCCGCTGCAGGCGGGACAAATTGGTATCGCCAAAGGGTATGCCATCCACCGGTCACGCTGATCGCGTCGCACCAAGGACGAGGTGAACGCGCGCTGTGAGGATTTATGCGATATCTTGCTCGATCGGGACGCGATCTGACGTCACTTCACGATGGGGTCGTCTATGAAGATGGCGTATCGATCGGTTGAGCGGCGCGCCGTCCGGACCGGTCTGTCACCAAGCCTTGCACGAATAATCTCAAGAAGCCGGTCGCGGTAGCCTGCAGGCATTCTTTCGCCGATGATGATTTCTTTTACGGCCTCGGGGGGATAGGGGCGAAGAACCGGTTCCTTGCCTTCACGCAGAGCGTCCGTGAGGAGGCGCCGCTCGTTCTCGTATTTCCATTCGGAAGGCTTTGTGGCGAACACATCCTTCCACATACCTCTCATGGTCACGAGAGCCTCTTCGAGCGCGCCCTTGTAGGGTTCTAGCCACACTTCACTTGACGTATCGCCACGTTTGATTTCGCTTTCGGTCTCCTCAATCGCCATGGCGTGATAGTCCTCCTGATCATAGGCGACTGCATAAACAAACGTATCAACACGCGGCGGGACATCCTGGTACGCTACGTCGAGAATGAAGGCTTCCGGCTTGACGTTGATGACGGCTGCTTCATCGAACACAATGCAGAAACCGCGCAAACCATCTGCATAGTGAGACCACATAGGCAGGTTGTCGGTTTCGGATGCGAAACACGCGATTCTCATCTTGTCGAGCATCCGCTCGAATGGCGGTTCCGATCCGTCCAGTCCCTCAAAATATTCCGTGGCATTCTCCGACACGGCATCCTCAAACCGCTCAAACCCCCAGGCGGTCGCGGCTGCAATGAACCGATCCCGTGCGGTCACGGGATCGGGGATGCCCGTTTCAATATCCGCCCAGAATTCGAAGGGATCATTGAAACCTTCGTAGTGCTGGCAATAGAGAACCCCGTTCCTCAGGTTCTCGAGCGCGTAAGATGTTGGACCGCAGAACTTGAGGAGTCCGCGGGTCGGTATGGCTTCGGCATCTGCACTCACCTGCCCTCAAGCCATGACAGGATATCTGCTTCACCGACCACGGTCAGATGTGCGCGGGGGCGGGATAGCGCGACATAGGCCAGTTCGCGCTCATCCGCGATTTCGCGAGTGGCTACCAGAACCACCGCTTGCCGTTCCAGCCCCTTGAAGTCCCGGACATGTGTTATCGTGACGCCCTCGAAGGCAGCCAGGCGCTGCTGCAAAAGCAGAATCACCTTCTCGCTCATGGCGAGAACGACGATATTTTCAGGAGCGACTTCTCCTTCAATGGTCAGCTCGCGCACGGTATCGACTACCTGCTTATCCATCGTGGCCGGCGTGCAGGTTTTCCATGCAACGGCGTAACCCTGCGGTCCATCGGCGGTGATGGGATTTCCTCGGTAAAACCGTGACGCGGCCGTGTGGATAGCCTTCGTGTTCCGAAGGTTGCGTGTCAGGCGTATGGGGACGATGGCAAATGCGGCGAGTTCTCCTGTGAGGTCGCCGTAGACACTCTGGTTCGTGTCGTAGAAGGCGTGAAGGCGAGAGGATTTCGGGTCGACCAGAATGTCTTCCAGCGCGATCCACCACTGAGTCCGGAAGTCCTGCGCTTCGTCGACAACGATGGCATCGAGGCGAAGCGTCTTGTCCTTCTTCACCGCGCGGATCAGCAGATCGGGACCCTTTTCAATAGCGTCCGATGCCGGCAGATCGGCGACCAGACCTGCGCTTGCCGCGTAGTGGCGGCATAGCTCGGCAAAGGTCCACACCTGAACGGGAGTGCCCTTCAACCGCTCCCGCAGGTGAACCGCCAACCGGTCGCCAAGACAGAGGAGCACCGTTTTAAGTCCCGCCTCAGCAAGACGGCGGGCATCCTCAAGCGCCACGATGGTCTTGCCGGTCCCGGCTCCACCACCAGCTGCAACGCGGCTCATATGGGCGACCGCATCCAGGACATAGAACTGCTGTGGCGTGAGACTCTCGATCGTCTGATCGTCATCACTGAGGTAGTTTCCGAGTGGAACGCGGAGTGTGAACGGAAGAGCCAGCAGGTCCTCAAACAACTTTATGCCGGCTGCACCGATCGGATCCCCCTTGCCGCCAGATAGTCTGGCTCGAACCCACCCCCCGATCCTGGGCAGCTCGCGGCGGCAACAGAAAATCTCACGTGGCATTTCGGCGCCGAGGTTGCCTGGTGGGTCTTCGGTGTCGGTAAACACGATTCCGTGGCGCGTGCGAAGGAAAGCGTTGCCTGGCCAGCCAGGCATCACCTGCACTTTTTTGAACAGGTTATGCTCGGCAGATGTCGCTTGCCTGACGGGATCCTTGATGTAGTGCCGGACGCCATGCCGGTCCCGGCTCACCCATTTCATCGCAGCCGGATCCCGAGTGATTTCTCCGCCCTTGACTTCAATTGTCAGAAGTCCGCGGTCGGGATGGACGACCACGAAGTCGGCTTCGCCATCTTTTTCCTCGCCGTACGGCGTGATGCCAAGCCAGGGACGGCTGTAGAAAACCGTCCAGTCGTCGCCCAGCTGATTTTCCAGAAGATCGAAGACTTTGACTTCGGCCGATCTCAGGGGATCATCGCGGACCTGTTGGGGCAGCGTATGCGGCCACATTTTTGCGCCGGTCATGATCCTTCGCTTTCGGCGATACCGCGGAAGAATCCAGCTTCTGGAGTCTTTGGCGTGCCTACCAGCATGGCGCGGTCGAGGAAGCGATTGAACTCTTCGCAGGAGGTCTCGGGCGCCAAAACACACGAATGGCATGCCGCCAGGGAGAGTCCATCGCCAGGCGCCAGCATGTCTTCGATACAAAGCGGGTCGGACGAACACCACATCTGCGCCTGAATTGCTGCGATGACTGTCCGTTCAATTCGCTGCGGGTCACCCTGACGCTGCAAGCCTCCCAGCGTGCCGTCATCATCAGTGGTTGCCGTGTAGACAAGCACGCCTGCCATGGGCTCGTTCTCGTCGGCGACGTACAGTCTCTCGCGCAGGGCGGTCGACGAATATCCGCATTCGAGCGTGAGCTGGCGCATGAGCGCATGGGCAAATGTGTGGATCAGAAGGGATCGCGGCGTAATCGACCTTGGCGGCATGGAAGTGCCGGCATTGCGCAGTCGCCATTCCTCGATCCAGTGGCCGTTGATGTGAGCCGCGCGCGCTATGACCGACGGTAGCATCTCCCACGCTGCGAGACGGCCGGCATCCATTTCGAGGAATATACCTTCGCCGCGTACTTCGATCGCCGGTAGCCAGCCGAGATTATCAGCAACCGAGAGCCGGGCAATGTTGGTTGCACCATCGCCCGGAGGCTGGATACGGGTGAATCCGGTCATCGCCCGGACTTCACGGAGGCGGGTGGCCTTTACCAGACGGGAGAACCACGGCTTTAACACCGGAGGAACCGTCTGCGGGCGGATTTCGAACTCGCGATCAAGGCCGTGCACATGGGTTCCACCCGTGAACTGCCGGTATTCTTCCAGCCGGAGGTTGCTGACGTTGATTTTCTCCTGCTGACCGACACGTCGTTCAACTTCCGCCGCCAGCTGCGCGGGTGTCATGCCGAGTTCAGCGAGGACAGCTGCAAGGGGACCGTGTGCGAGGAATTCGATCTGCTTCGTCCGGTCCTCGGGGAACGTGTTGACGATGGGTTCCCAGTAGACGCCGAGCGCTTCCTGCAGCCGGTCGGACCATGGAGGAATGCTGAGCGCCGATTCTATGACGGGGAAGTAGAGGTTGGATGCACCACGCTGCACCGCGCGCGGGTGATGCTGGCATTGCTCGTCCGGACAGGCAAGCCAGGGGCGCCGGCCGCGGCAGACGGAGAATTTCTTCCATGTGTCGGCCGCAAAGATACCATCCATGGAGTGGGACGCCTTGCACTCGGGGCAGGTCAGAATGAGGCCGGCAAGGCCCGCCTGCTCCGACTTGAGGTGGAGGAATTTCCTGTTCTTGCAATCCTCCCGGTGACCGACCCACCAATGCCACGGGAACTCGTCGAGATGTCCAGACTCACACGCCAGAACAAAGCGGACAGGGATGACGAACACATTACGTTTGCCGGGCGCCTTGCGGGTGCATTCCTGGCAGATGCGCCCTGCTCGTCCCGGCTCCTCGCCCCACAGATCCTCGCGACCAACCCGGTCGCAGCTTGGGCACTGAAGCCATTGGGGAAAGCGAACCGCGGGAAGGGCGCGTGCAGCATCGCTTTCACGCGTTGGATCGCGCACGGGCGGAAGGCGGAAGCCTTTGACCCCGAGTTTTTTCTGAAGCCGTTCTTCGCGGATCGCCTGCTCATTGAGCATGCCTGCCGGCGGGAAGCTGGAATCCCATTCTTCGAGTCCTGCAGCTACGGCAGAGATGGTCGCATCACCGGCCCTGAAGTCGATGATAGCGCCCGGTCCAAAGGTGGCAACAGCTGCGCTGCGCCGCAGCTCGCCGAGTTCATTCGCCGGGAGTTTTGGCATCATCCCTCCTCTTGAGGACTTCGGCGAGGCGGTAGTGCGTCGCTGGCTCAACCCCGCGCATTGAGTTTGGTGTAGGCCAAGCCTGACCGATGATTCTTCCGGCAGCACGCTTGGCGGCGGCTTCTTCGGCACTCTGCAGCAGGGAGTCACGCGAGAAACGATTCCAGTACTGCTGCGGATCACGCCGGAGCCAGCGCGACAGGCGGTCGTTCAATTCTTTCCCGACATCGGTCTCCAGCGGATCAACGCGGGCAGCCCGGGCGGCGACAAGCGCTATGAGGTCGCGCGCTTTGTCGATGGCGGGGTCGTTCATTACGGGCAGCTGAAGCATGCCCGGCACGAGGTGGCGGACAATGGCCACGAGGACAGCATGAAGCGCGCGATCCCGTGCGCGGGATGCGAATGGTGTGACGCTGGTGGCCTCGACTTCGCGATAGAGCGTCGCATGCCATGTGCGGAACGTCTCGAAATGCGAGCGGTCGCGGGGCTTCGCATTATTGAGGACCGGCACCACAAGGCCAGAGATATCCCCGCGGCCAACACGGCTGGTTGCCTGGATGTATTCGGCCATTGTTTTTGGCTGACCGTTGACCAGCATGAGACCAAGGCGAGCGATATCCACGCCAACACTGACCATGTTGGTTGCCAGCACGACGTCGACAGCAGCCTCATGCCCGGCCGGGTGTTCGAGCAGGTCAAGCATCCCGGTGATTTCTGCCTGGGAGCGGCGTGAGGTCAGTTCCTCGACCGAGTGCAGATCGCGGGCGGTTTCACTCCGCGCGTCAGCGAACAGACGGATGCTGTCATGAACGTCGTCCTGCATCAGGACAAGGGCGCCGCCCAGTTCACGTAGGGAGTTGAAATACGCGACGAGGGTCCAGTAGTGATCGCGCTGCGCAGGTGGAAGCCCCTCGGCTGCCGTCTGCAGCAGGGAAGCGGCGACTGCCTGCAGGGTGAATTTTGCGGAGCGGCCGGCAGTGGTGATGCCGACATAACGACGTCCGGGCAGTTCCTGATCGACGACAGTGAATCCGGAGTCATTCGCAGAAAGTCCCGGCGGAGGAAACTGGCAGGTCTTGCGATCGAACAGGGCAAGGACCTGCTCGGGTGCGCGCCGGATTGTTGCGGTTGAACCGATGATTTTCGGGCGTGACCCGTCAGCCGAGAGGATGAGGTCCAGCGCGGATTCATAAAGGCCGGCCAGTGTTCCCAACGGGCCCGATATCAGATGAAGTTCATCCTGGAGGATGAGCTGCGGCTGGGCGTCGGAGCCAACGCCAAAGAGGATTGCGGTATCGGGGTTTCGAACAATCTGCGCAAACTTGTCGACCGTACCGATCAGGAGCGTCGGGCGTGCGGCATAAACATCCTCGTCCACTGTCCAGACCGGAAGCGGATTCGATCCCGAAAGCAGGCAACCTTCCGAGGTACAGAAGATCTGAACGGAGTCGGACGGGCGTGGCTGGCGATAGGCTGGCGGCCGCCGGCAGCACGGACATGACAGCAGCTGCTTTGGCGAGGAGCGGGAAGAATCCGTCCGGCTGTCAAAGGCAGCCTGCCTTGTGTTGGGAGTCGCCTTGTCTCCGACCCATAGACCGATCGAGAAGGGTACCACACCAAGCCCGGTCGCGTCTTTCGATGCGATCGACCCGCGCCGTATGACTTCACATGCGCAGATCATGGCGGCTGCCCGCACAAACTGCTGCGTGGTCAGGAGGCGCAGCGTGTATCGCATGATGACGGCTACACCAGCGCCGTTGTCGGGAGTAGAGCGCGACATACGCCGATGAAAAGCAACGAACGCTATCAGGCCGAGATAGGCTTCGGTTTTGCCGCCGCCCGTGGGGAACCAGAGCAGGTCCATGGTCTCACGATGCGGGTGGTCTCCCTTTGCCGCACTTTCCAGCGTTAGCAGAAGAAAGCCCAGCTGGAAGGGACGCCATATTAGCGAACCTTTGCCCGACCATTCGCGCTGCGTTGTCATCGCAAGGTTTGAAAGCCGGAAGGCGCGCGCGGCCACCGGGTCGCTTTTCAACAGCGCGATCCCGCCCCGCATCCGCCCGAGAACGGTTTTCGCTTCCTCCAGATGCCGATCGGCGGCGTCGCGAAAGTCGCCCTTGAGATCACCGCCTGGAGCGCTCTGCAGATCGATCCAGTCGGAATAGGCATCACACAGTCGGCTCAGCGCTGCTGCGAGGTCCGCGTCGGAAGCCCGGGAAAGCCACGTGGCCGAGAGGGTTTTCAGCGGCCCGTCGGCGAGTGTAGCAAAAACACCATGTCCATCCGGGCTGACGGCCGGCACAATGGCTTCCGGAATCCACTCCATGCGCAGAAGTGTCGCTGTTTCGTTTGAATCCGCAGCGGTCCAGTCAGCCGAACATGTATGTCCGGAGGCAAATTCCCGCGCGTGGCGGTACAGAAGTTCGGATGACCAGTCCTCAAGGTCCACAGGCCGTCTGCGGCTCGGTCGCGATATAAGCGAGGTACCGGCTGCGGCTCCGATTTCGAGACCCACCTGGAAGATGGTGACTTGCTCGACCGCTGGCCTCGTGGGTTCGGCGGGTGTTGCATCGTTGACTAGGGTAACGGTTGAAAGTGTGCCGCGTTCAAAAGGAACCGTGCGGAGATTCAGCCTAATACCTTTTGCCGTTCCGGTGAGGACAGGAACATCCGAGTTGCCTGGCTTCAGCTCAAACTCAAGCGGCCCGCTGTCATGCTGGACGCGTTTCCAGTGACTGGATCGCCCGGATTCAACAGGCTCGTAGGTTGCGAAGCGGACATTGACGATGACCCGAGCATTCGCGCCCTTGTGTGTCGTCGAGGCCGCAAAGGAAAGGCCTGCAGCCGAAGGCCGGCGCATTGCAACGGACTGGGCCTGTGCCTGTTCGGGAGAGTCCTCCCCCTGTTCTTCACCACCGGGCGCTACGGAAAGATGCTCGTCCTCTTCGGGCGCGAGAGCCGTATTTTTTGGCCAGAGAATGCCGGTGAGATAGACGTCCGAAGGTTTGGAGAGGAGCGTCTCGTCCGCGGCACGCGGACCTATCAGATCCTCGCGCAGCCGCAAAAGGACGGATTCCCGCGGCTGAATGGTTTCAGTCATTTGCGGCCCCCCTGAACTTGGTCCAGCCAAATCCCGTCAGCATGGGTGCGAAAAGAATACCGCTGCTTCGCCATGGCTCGTGAAGTCCGTCCAGATCAGGGTCGTCGGGCCTGATGACCATTGTACGCAGGCCGGTCGACCTCACATGGGATAGATAATTTGGTGGCGGGAAGCTCTGGCAGCGGGTCGCGATGTCACCGAGGTCGGATTTCACTTTCTCGCTGAAGACTGCGATGCGAACCTTCTCCTCTGTTCTGAGAGCCAGCTTCCAGTCAAGATCGCCAATTGCGGCTGCGAACATCCCCGTCATGACGGGGCTCGTCAGGATGATGTTCTGGGCTGCAAGTGCGCCCGCCTCGGAAAAAGCGGCAGTGCCGACCAGACCCTCAGGCTCCAGATCACCGGTCCGTCCGATCTCGACCTGGAGTTTCCCTCCAGCAAGGCGTTTCCATGCGCGGCCGTCAGAGTTTCCGGACTGCCTCGAAGGGGAGTCCCCGACAGAGAGGCTGCGTTTTGCGCGCGTGGCGCCGACAAACATCACGCGGATTTCCTCGTCGCTCTGGCCATTGGTCTCTTCGGGCACCGGCGGCAGGAACAGGCAGACGTCCTCTGCTTCCCGTCCTTTGCTGGCGTGGATGGTGCCGATGATGGGGCCCGCATCACCGTATTCCGGCGATGTGAACAGCGTTGGCGGACTGGAGCGCCCGAGGACTGACCGGAGGCGGTGCAGGTCGATGACGTTCTGGCTGTCTCCGGCGGCTTCAAAAAGCAGTTCCCATGCCGCATCTGCGGAAATGATCGGCGACAGGGGCACCAGGCGTTCGCTCCAGAGTTGGTTGAAAGCGCTTCGCACCAGGCGACGATCGACATGATCCCAGAGCAGCCTGCCAATCCAGGGATAGATACGTGGTGGAAGACCCGACATGCGAAGTCTGTGTGGGACTCCCGTGTTGAAACTCGAGGTCTGCAGGACATCGAAGCGCTGCCGGAGAAGAACCAGGGAGCCATCCGGAAGGGCACCAAGGTCGAGGTTCTTCGTCGGTCCGATCTGCGCCGACGCGAGACGTTGAATTTCGCTGCGTACGTCGCTGCTGCGCTTGGCGGTCGCCACTCTGCGGTCGAGAACGCGCCTTCGGACCTTGGTGAAAATCTCAAGCAGGCCAGGATCAGAGGTGCGGTGGATCTGTTTGAGTTGCCGCTCGGCGAAGCTGCGTGAGCGAAGTTCATCGATAAAGACAGTGCCGGCACCCTCGATAACGTCGGAATCCTCGGTAAATCCGTAGATGGCCTGAGCCTCGTCAGCGAAGACCGTGACGCCGCATTCGTCGTCGAGGCGATCGATGATTGCCAGAACAAGGGTCGCCCGTTTGCCTACAATGTCCTGCCCTTCATCGACGATCAGATGGCGGACCCGCTGCAGGTATTCCAGCACTCCCTCGTCGCTGGAGACCTGCCTGAGGGTCGCTTCGATACTGTCTTCGTGACTGCCGGTCAGTTTGGCATCGGCAGAAAAGCCCGACTGGATCGCCCATGCGTGCGAATCGAGAGTAGCGATCCGCACGGCCGAGGCATCAGAGGGATCGTTGAGGTAGGTCGCGATGCGGTTACGGATTTCCTGCACCGCAGTGCGGGTAAAGCTGATGATCCAGATGCGGCTGGCGGGCAGTCCGTCGTTGATCAATCCTGCGACGCGGGAACACGCTACAAAGGTCTTGCCTGTGCCGGGCCCGGCATCCACGAAGAGGCGCTCGTCCCTGCCTGCATGAATGACCGCATCCTGAAGACCGTCGTCTGCGTCTGCGACCATTTCTGAGGGCTCCTCGGCGGCCTCTTCGATCTGCTGTTCTTCGTCTTCGACAGGCTGGTGATCTAGGTCAATCGTCAACCCGGAGAGACGCCACAGACGACGCTTGAACTTGATGACGGGTCCGAGCGGGGTATTGCGAAGCGGCCTGGTCACGCGCGTGACTTCACGACCCGACTTGAGGACAATAACCTCTATCTCCCCCGCGAACGTTGACTCCACTGATACCCCCCGGGAAACGTCGACTGCACCGAAGCCCCTCGGCAATCCAATAAATACAGCGTCGAATAGCATTGTTGAAAATGATGTATGCTGTATTTGCTATTCGAAGTATATCGCTTTGACAACCGAAGGCGGTTTTCTTGGGGGGAAGATCATGCCGGACACATCCAGTCGCTCGTGGACGCTGCTCTCCGTTGAAGGCAGGCGTCAGTACGGCGGAAATGCTGGCTACGAAGACTCCCCCACGTCGGCATACCGCTTCGACAGCGGCGTTGCAAATGGTCGGCATGTGAATGCGGGTGATATCGCGTTCATTCGTAACCGCGATGGTCTTGTCGGCGTCGCGCTGATTGAAGAGATCCATTCGAGTGAGGGCACCAAAGAACTCTTGCGGGGTCCGGTCTGCTCTACAACCGGCATACACCCGCGGCAGATGCGTCTGCCGCTTTACCGGTGCAATGACGGTCACGAGTTTGATGAACCCGTCCGTCAGGTAAATGCCGTAACCTAATATGAGGCACGCTACGGTGGTACATTCGTGAGCGCGGAGGGCGTACTCACACGAGCGGAACTACGGAGGGCCGCGGTGAAGACCAATGATCAGATGTCGATCGAAGGAATCAACGCTGGTAGCATCGCTGACGTGGTGGTGAAGGCTGTACCGGCTACGCGCAGCCTGCTCGAGCCGTTTTTCCAGCGCCGTCTGCCTGACAGTGTCGACAACGATAGTGGCCCCGGAGATGGATATCAGCCGCGAATGGCGGATCGGCGCGACCGGGTTCTGGCGGCAATTTGCGCCCGGCGTGGTCAGGCAAAATTCCGGCGCGATCTGATCCGCCGTTATGGCGCTGCCTGTGCAATTTCCGGTTGCACCGTGATGGCGATCGTTGAGGCGGCCCACGTTTGGCCGTATCGAGGCCAGGAGGATAATCACCCCGAAAACGGCCTTTTTGCTGCGCGCCGATCTTCACACGCTCTATGATCTTGATCTCATCGGTATCGACGAAAACCTTCGGGTCAGTGTGTCAGCAGAGCTTGGGGGAAGCGAATATGAGGCCCTGGAAGGTCGTGTGCTGACGCTCAAGGCACGACCATCATTGGCGGCGCTTGCTCCGCGCTGGGCCAGTTTCACGAAGACAAAGCACCTTCAGGCTGCATGACGGCACTTCAAAGCGGGCGCACTGTCTGTGGGGCCGACCCAGATTCGCTTTAAGCGCTTGGCGTGGGTGTCCGTCTGGAATGACCGGTTTGGTGGTTGCCACCCTCAGGTTGGGCGGCCGCGATTGGCCTTGATGGTCGCATCAGCGACCGGCCCCTTGCCGTGCTTCGCCTTACATCCTGGCCAGAGTGGCCAGGTCTCCTGATTCTGGGCCTGCCATTATCTTGTGAATCCCTGTCAGCAGACATGGAACGGAAGCAGAACATTTATTGCCCCTTAGGACATTTGATGTCAGTTTGGCACAAATCGACACAGTGGATGATTCGGCAGGAACGCATGCGCAGCAGAAAACAATCGGAATTCTCCAGTCTTCGGCAGAAAGCCGGGATGACCATAGATGAGACAGCCGACTTCCTAGAAGTCTCCAGCCGTAGCGCATATCGGTATGAGGACGGCGGAAGGATTCCCAGATTGGCACTCAGGACTTTGCGCGAACACACCGAAAAGCAGGTAGACAGCTCCGTTGATGCAAAGTTCCGTTTTATTGACCTGTTCGCCGGTATCGGCGGACTCCGTCTTGGTTTTCAGGCGGTCGGCGGCCACTGCGTGTTTACTTCCGAATGGGATCCCGGCGCGCAAACCACCTACGCGTTGAACTTCCGGGACAATCACCCGATCGGCGGCGACATCTGCGAGTATTCCGCTAACCCCGGAAAGGTGCCGGAACATGATCTGCTTTTAGCCGGATTTCCCTGCCAGCCCTTCTCGATCGCGGGCGTATCCAAGAAGAATTCTCTGAATCGTCCGCATGGGTTTTTGTGCGACACCCAAGGAACACTGTTCTTCGATACCGCGCAGATCATAGCCCATCACCGTCCGGCCGCTTTCGTGCTTGAGAATGTCAAGAATCTCGAGGGCCACAACGGTGGGCAGACCTTCGGGACGATCATGAACGTCCTGAAGAACGAGCTGAAGTACCATGTCCAGCACCGCGTCATCAGCTCGGAGCCCTGGGTGCCGCAGAAGCGGGAGCGCATATTCATTGTCGGTTTCCGCGAGCCGACAGATTTCGATTTCCAGGCACTGAAACTTCCGGATGCCAAGGCGGGTCCCAAGCTGAAGAGCATCCTCCAGCCGCATGACGAGGTTGACCCGAAGTACACGCTGACACCGCGTCTCTGGCAGTACCTTCAGGACTACAAGGCCAAGCATCAGGCCAAGGGCAATGGCTTCGGCTACAGTCTGTTCGGACCAGAGGATGTGTCGCGCACTCTTTCCGCCCGGTACTACAAGGATGGGTCAGAGGTTTTGATCGACCAGCCCGGCAAGAGGCCACGCCGTCTTACGCCGCTCGAATGCGCGCGGCTGATGGGCTTTGATCGTGGTGACCGCCGCTGGCGGATCGAGGTTTCCGACACGCAGGCATACCGGCAATTCGGCAATGCCGTCGTTGTTCCAGTCGTCGAGTTTGTAGCCAGGGCGATCGAACCTCATATCCGAAAGGCAATTGCCAGGGCTGAACAGACCCCTGCGAAACCGCATATTGTGCCCGTCATCACCCGGCCTGACACAAAACCGATAGCTGCTTATGGCTGACATCGTCGCCCCCGAAGTCCGCAGCCGCATGATGTCTGGCATACGGGGGACCGACACGAAGCCGGAGCTGACACTACGCCGCGGGCTCCACGCCATCGGATTCCGCTTTCGGCTGCACGATCGCTCGCTGCCCGGAAAGCCCGACATGGTCTTTCCCCGGTATCGGGCGGTTCTATTTGCCCATGGCTGCTTCTGGCACGGCCACGACTGCCCGCTGTTTCGTTTTCCGTCGACCCGACCCGAATTCTGGTCGGCGAAGATTGCGAGGAACCGCGACGTTGATGCGAGGACAGACGAAGCGCTGTCCCGTCTCGGTTGGCGACAAGGCATCGTTTGGGAATGCAGCCTTAAAGGCCGCAGTCGCCGCAGCCTTGATGAGGTTATCGGCAACTGCGCGGCGTGGCTGCGGTCAGATACACCAAGGCTGGAGGTCAGGGGGAGGAAATGACGATCCGACGGGGGCTGCTTTCCGATCACTTCGAAGGCGTAGCGGTCAAGTGCCTCGCTCTGGTCGATGCAAATCCTGAGTCGTCAAATCAGCACGAGGTCACGGGATCGGAACCTTTGGTCAGAATTCTCGGTCACGACGACCGGAAGTTCCCGAAAGGCGGCGCGGACCACCGCTTCCCGGCGACCTACATCTGGCTGGGCGGAGAACAGGAGGCGCTTTCTGAAGAGGGCTGGCTCTCCTGGTATGACTCGCGCCGGAACCGGCCGAAGCGTAGCGCAGAATGGCGGCTGTATTATCAGGGCAACGCCGTCACGCAGATGATGAAACCGGGTGACATCCTGTTCCTTGCCAGGAAGCTGGATGGTCATCTTCTCTTTATCGTTACGCCTGACGGAGGCACGATCCGGAACCAGTTGCTGTGGCTGTTCGGACTGGACGAGCAGATCGGCATGAAATTTGAGTCGCAGGAGATTGGCGGGAACAATGATGCCGAGCTCGACTTCGCTGCCCGCTATGTCCTGGACGAGTTGGGGATCGAGCCGGAGGAACGGGAAGCGGACAAGCTGGACCGCCTGATAGAGAAGTTCGGGCTGAAGTTCCCGACCACCGTCGTATTCTCAGGGCTTGCCCGATCCTCGCTTCCGGAAGTGAACGCGCAGGACGCTCCGGACGAGGCATTGCTCCTGTGGATGGAGCGTGAGGAGCAGCTCTTCCGTCGACTGGAACGGCGCATTGTCGCCGAGCGGATCGGAGGGGGCTTCGCATTGGATGATGGGGCTGACGTGGACGGCTTCCTCGCCTTTTCACTGAGCGTCCAGAACCGCCGGAAGGCGCGCGCCGGCGCCGCATTGGAGAACCACTTGGCTGCGGTCTTCGACGCCCACAGGATCAGGTTCGCTCACGGTGTCGAGACGGAAAACAGAAACAGGCCGGACTTCCTGTTCCCGGGTCAGGCGGAATACCGGGACGCAGCTTTCCCTACTGCCAGGCTGACCATGCTTGGGTCAAAGTCCACTCTCAAAGACCGTTGGCGCCAGGTCTTGTCGGAGGCTACGAGGATCGACCAGAAACACCTTCTGACGCTGGAACCTGGTATCTCCGAAAACCAGACGGACGAGATGCGGACAAAGCTGCTTCAGCTGGTCATCCCCCGCAAACTCCACCAGACCTACAGGCCAAACCAGCAGGAATGGTTGATGGATGTCTCCGGCTTCATCGGGCTGGTAGCCGGAAGGCAAGGGGAATAACCAGCTAGAGGAGCATGCTGGAGCGTCCTACGACAGTTCGCATATCCGTGCCGAAAATGCTGAGCGGTCGGTACAGGTCGGTTCCGTTGATGTTCACCGCATGTCGCTCGGTGCCTTCTGTCCTTATGTGCCGGATGACCTCTTCATGGGTGTGGTCGGGCATGTAGATGGCCGTGAAACCCATCCGTTTGTACAGCGCCATGCGGCTTTCGGTCCAGAACTCGTCCGGCTCCCTGAAGAACCCGAATCCAATTCCTTCGATCGCGTTGGACGAGTACAACAGGCGTTCCCGCGCCGCTTCGCTCTTCACCGATATGACCAGATTGGTGGGAGCACACGGGATCAGAATGTCGCCGAAAGCGCGCAGCGCATTCATTTTACCTTCATTGAGCAGCATGTGGCCCGGCATTTTCCACTCGGGCCAGTTCTGTGAATCCAGATCCATCGGAGGTATTCCGGCCGATCGCAGTACCTCGCTGCAAAGAAACTCCATTATGGTGCCTCCGTCACCGCGCCGTTTCAGGGGAGGCGGATCAAGGGGAGGGCCCTTCTTGGGGTGCTGAATGAGGAATGCCTGATGAACATTCGTTGCATCGATACGGCACCCGAGCGTCAGCTCGCAGAAATGGACCACGGCCCGGGCCGTCGAACCGATAGCAATCTGGTTGTGGAGGCACGGACAATGCCTCAGTAGGCGCTTGAGCAGTCCACCGTTCAATGTGGGGACGCCCAGATCAACGGCCGGGTTGACCGGTCCCCTGTTGAAATTCGCATTCAGGGCGGCAAGCAGTGGCACCTTGTCCTTGGGTCGGACCTTCATGGATGGGAGATTCACGACATCGAGCCATTGGCCCGGCGATGGCCGCATCGGGCAATGTGGATGGTGACAGTCCATGCAGTCCCTTCAGGTTGACTGGAGGAGCTGTATTTGATTCATGCAACGATGTGTAGATAGCGTGATCTTCGCTAATACCCCATGATGTCAGGTGGCAAGGCACAAATGCTGCTTTTTGGGCCTCCGGCGGCACGAACTAGCGCACAAAACCGAAAACGGCCCAAACGCAATTGTTGGGCAACGCCCAACTTTCCTGAAAATTGACCGCTCATCGGAGGTGGTCAGTCCCGGTTCGCGCCTTCGTCGCCGCGATGCTGAACCTCCTATGGCCACCTTGTTGAACCGAGTTCGCGGCCGCGAATTTGCTCCGCTGCTGATCTGGCATTGTCCCCGTTCCGGACATCTCAGCAGCTTCACTTTATGCGCTGCTCTTCCTGTATGGAGCATTCCTGGAAATGGGAAGAATTGAACACACGAATGGACGGTGTCGAAGGCCACACAGATTTTGCGTTTACATGCCGGATCGTGTCCCGCAGGGCAGGTCACTTTCAGGGCGCACAGCCTTGTTGGAATTCTGCACCAGAACACATCATGCTCCAGGGAAATGCCCGGACCGTGTTCCCCGGTGGAGTCAACCTTCCGGTCAATTGGTGTTTCCCGAGCAAGCGCCGAATGTGGTCCGCGGGTGCCGGCCCGATAAGGCATGGTCGCTCAAACTGCAGTGATGCCGTTGGCAAATGGTTGCGAAGAGCTCATTTACCCGGCGCCTGTGCAGGCAGTGGATGTTGCTCTCGCCGTCAAATGTAGGCTCATAAAAACGTTTCCTATGCCGATACGCGTGGCCAATGATACTCGTCGCCGCTGTGGCTGTGATCTTTCGTTCGTTCCAGGCCACGTCCACCTCGTCCTCGAATGGATTGGGTCTGACCGAAGACCGTCTTCGCTGCACTCAGTCTCGATCGTCTTCCCGCAACGACGTCGCTGCGTTTTCTTCCCTTGGCCGCTGCGCGTCCATTCCTCGCGGTTCAAGAAAGCCTCGCGCCATCGTCCTCCACTTTGTTCAGCCCCTTCGGGGTGCGGACCGATCGTCTCAGGTCTCACGACCACCATCGAGGCCGCGATGGGCGCGGCTCGAGAAAAACAGAAGGAACCACCACAATGGCTACGATCGGCACTTTCTCCCGCACCGCGAACGGCTTCTCCGGTTCGGTCAAGACCCTCAACCTCAACGTGAAGACGGTGACGTTCTCTCCGGCCGATGGCGAAAATGAAAAGGGCCCCGACTACCGCATCTTCGCCGGCGACACCGAGTTCGGGGCGGCATGGAAGAAGACCTCGCGCGAGGGCCGCGACTACCACTCCGTCAAGCTCGACGATCCAAGCTTCCCCGCTCCGATCTATGCGAGCCTGGTCGAGACCGAGACCGAAGGCGACTTCTCGCTCATCTGGTCTCGCCGCACCGCAGAGTGATCCCAAAAAACACGAAGCCCCGCCGCAAGGCGGGGCTTCGTCATGTTCTCACGGCCGTCGCGGCCTGGCGCCTTTGTCAGGCACCGCCCACTAGCCTTTTGTGGACGCCTTGCGCGTCTTCTTCAGCGGCGACTGGATGGCTGTCGCGGTCGTCGTTGCTGCTGCCGCACGAGCAGCACGTTTTGGTTTTTCCGATGCGGCAGGAGTGGGTGCAGCCGCTTTGCGCCCGAGCCCTATTGATTTCGCCAGGGCCGAACGGGTGGCCGCGTAATTCGGGGCCACCATCGGATAGTCGGAGGGCAGTTTCCATTTCTGCCGGTATTCGTCTGGGCTCAGATTGTAGTGGACTCCGATATGCCGTTTTAGCGATTTGAATGGTTTTCCGTCTTCTAGGCAGATAATGAAGTCCGCCGTCACTGACTTCTTAATCGATACTGCCGGTTCCTGCTTGACCACAGGTTCCGTCGCCGGCGTGCCGATCCCTCTCAGTGCGGCATGGATATCGCCGATCAGCTTCGGTAACTCGCTGACCGGCACTGGATTGTTCGACACATAGGCGGCGACAATGTCGGCCGCTATCGACACGGTATCCAATTGGTCGTCTTGCCCGGGAGCAGTGGTCATACAGTTTTCCTCTTATTGTATCGGATGGATTGACGAATTTGATTTCCCCGTCTGCCAACGAGCAAATAGTGCGTTTCTTTGTAAAATCCAAATCTCTTGCCCAACATTATAAGAGTAAGCTTCGCCTTCATCGTTCTATTCGACTGCGGAGACCCTTGTCGGGTCGTCAGGAAGCGAGGAACTTCCCCTCGCTTCCCCGCCAGTGCCGCCTGTGCAGAGCAGGGCCGCTGGCTAGCAAAGCGGCCGACTGCAGCAACAGTGGTCATCAACTTCCATTCCGCTCCGCTCGACCACGCAACCCGGCTCCGCGCGCCGGCATTGGCCCCCATCACTCCCGCGCGCTCACGCGCCCCCGGAAGGCATGCCGGGGGACATGCCTTCCGCATTGAAGCGAAAAGGAGTGAGCACAATGAACATGACCAACATCATCGACGGCGAGAGCAACCGCCAGCACCAGCGGGCTTCAAGTGGCTTTCGAGTGGACATCTCGCGTGGCGAGCGGATCGGGCGGGTTTCCTCGGAATGGTTTTCGCGCCCCGATGACGAGCGTTTTCTGAGTCTCACCCAGCTTTTTGATGCCGTGAAGCAGAGAGCGGACCGCGCTACAGCCCGCACTGTCGAGACCCGTGCGGTTCGCGTCGAAGCTACCCGCGACAATGCAGAGCGGCTTTCGCTTATCGTCCCCGGACAGGAGCAACCGATTGCGCCCACGCATTGGAGTTTTGGCCAGCTTTGCAGTCTTGCCAGCGCACCGGCCAACTACATGCGCCAGCTTCCCGCACCGCTCGCCGGTATCAATCTGCAGCACGGCCTTTTGAGCCATCGAGCGGAATTGATGAAGACCCTTGAGACGGAAGACGGACGCGTTGAACTTCGCGCGGTGACCGGCCCGGATTATGGCCGCATCTGGGATCACGAGCTCGTCGCAGCCGTCATGAAGATCGCGCGTAATGGAACCGGCGACACCATGTGGAAGGTGCCGGGCGTTCTTGATTGGGCGACCATGAGGCACAATCCGTTCGTGGACATCAGCAAGAATACCACCACGCTTTACGCCAGCGACCGCGACGTGTTCCTGTTTCTGGTGGATGACACGCATCCGATCGAAGCCGGGCGCCTTCCGAATGGAGACCCGGATTTGTATTTTCGCGGCTTCTTTTGCTGGAATTCGGAAGTCGGCAGCAAGACGCTGGGCATTGCGAGTTTCTATCTCCGCGCCGTTTGCATGAACCGCAATCTGTGGGGCGTGGAAGGCTTTGAAGAAATCAGCATCCGGCATTCGAAGTTTGCAGCACTTCGTTTTGCTCATGAGGCAGCGCCCGCGTTGACGAGCTTTGCGAACTCAAGTCCCGCGCCGTTCATCGCCGGCATCAAGGCCGCGCGCGAGAAGATCGTCGCCCGTAGCGACGAAGACCGCGAAACCTTCCTGCGCAAGCGCGGTTTCTCCAAAGGCGAAACGGGCAAGATTATCGAAGCGGTGTTCCAAGAAGAGGGCCGGCGGCCGGAAAGCATCTTCGATTTCGTACAAGGCATGACCGCGCGTGCCCGCACCAAGGTGCATCAGGATAGCCGACTGGAACTTGAAGGCAGGGCGAAGGCTCTGTTGGAACGGGCGGCATGAGCAAACGAAAGGCCGCGCAGCGAACGTCTCGCCGCGCGGCCTATCAGGTCCGCCGTATCAACCGGGTTGTCATATCATAAGAATATCTAGCGACCAGATCATCGGGGTCGGCGCGTGCGGCGGTTTTTTGAACACGGCGGCCGCTCGCCGGGCCCCGCCCGGCTCGCGATGCGACTGCTGCCATTTTGAGCCCAGCCACAAGAAATTCGTTTTGATTTCAGAGCTCTGAATTCGCCCTTGGGCAGACCGACTGCTAACGCTTTCTGACGGGCATACTCGGAACTGTTGTCACCTCATCTAGAACATCATGGGGATCGAATCCGATCGTTTCAGCCAGATCGAGGAATTCGATCACGTCCAAGCGCCGCCCTCCCGACTCGATAGCTGCGACTACTGATTGGTATCGATCGATTGCTTTTGCCAAGTCGGCTTGGCTCAAGCCTGCAGCTTTGCGCTTGTCCACGATCAATTGGATAAGTCGCAAATGTCTCGGCGACCGAAGTGTCTTTTGCATTCGCTGCCGGTCCCTTGACGAAGCCGGCAGATCAATTAAATGGAAATCCAGATAACCAGAAAATCTGGTTATCTGGTGAATGCAGCCACTTGTGCTTCCACGACTTTTGGTGTGCCGTGCTTAAACCACTCCTCGATCCCGATGTCGCCGACGTTGCGCCGGATGCCGAAATCCTGACCGGCTATGACGAGGAGCGGCTGCTCACCTACATTCGCCTCCTCGACGCGGCGGCTGAAGATGCGGACTGGCGCGAGGTGGCCAGGATCGTCCTGCACATAGACCCGGCTGAGGAACCAGAGCGGGCGTTCCGGTCATGGGAGACGCATCTTGCCCGCGCCCGCTGGATGACGACCAACGGCTATCGATATCTCCTGGCAGGCGGTGCGCCACACTGAGCGCCCCAGCCCATGGTTTGCTGAATCAGCACAGCGGTTTGCCGACTCTCCAACTACCCGATTTGCGTAACGGCCGGGATGCTCATTCCAAAGCCCGCAGCCTGATGCGGGTACCGGGAGAGGACTTGGCACATTGCGAGGCGATTGGACCGATGCGGCAGCCTACGCGCACATGCAAGGCTACATGCCTGAAGAGTTCGCTGCCGAGTATCTGATCCGGAACGACGACTTTGTCGCTGAGTGCCGCCAGCTGTCGTCACATCTCCCAGGTTTCGCAGAACCAGTTGGTCCGCCCGACTTCATCATCCGTTGGGGCGCGCGATTTCACAGCCACCGGTGACGGACTTCCGTTAGCCCGGAATATCGTCTGGACGGAACAGGCTTCGCCGCGTGTGTTGCGAGTCACGCAAATACGATCGTCAGTCAGCCCTTCGCATCAGCCTGCCCAACTTTCCAGACTTGGCGGCGCCGCCGTTTGGAAAGCCGACGAGCTTCATATTCTTTGGCCGGCATCGACCGGAACAAATAATCTCGTGGCTGACATCCGCGGCGGTGCGACCGAATTCAACGCGATCGTCCTGCCAATCGATGCGGCATTCGAGACACGGCTCGACGCAGCGCGCCAGTTCTGGCGCGAGCTCGACCGCCGACCATCTGGCCCGGTCTACGGCGCGCTGCCGAAGCAAACGAAGGCGAGGCACATTCTCAATCTGCGCGTACATGACGCCCGTCGCGCAGGGGCCACCTACCGCGAGATCGCGGAGGTGCTGTTGTCACGAGAGTCGATCGCGCCTCGAGACTGGCGCGATCATCATCTCCGGCACAAGGTTCGGGCGATCCTGCGAAGGGCAGATCGCCTCGTGGCCGGCGGCTACCGCGACCTTCTCTTCTATCCTCACAGCCGCAGCCGAAAATCCCATCGCTGAAGCCCTTTTCGCATGGGTAGCGAAAACACATCCCCCGATGTTTGCCCTCCCTCGCTTCTCCTCAATTCGACCATCGTCCGTTTCGCGCGTCCCGGCAGGCCAGGGCGACAGCAGAACCGAATGGAGATCGAGCGATGTCGAAGGGTCCCGCGGACGCGCCCCAAAAATACCTGCGAACGAAGGAAGCAGCGCCCATTGTCGGTCTCTGCGCTCGCACCTTGGAAAAGCACCGGACCTATGGCACAGGCCCAAAATACCGAAAGGTCGGCGGTCGCGTCCTCTATGACATCGACGATCTGCACGCCTGGATCGAGCTTGGTGCGCGCACTTCCACCAGCGATGCCAACGCGACATTTGTTCCGCCTGCCAAGCCGCATGCCGCCCGCGCGCCGGCCTATGCCGGCCGGCGCGATCGCGTCTCCTGATTCTGCGGTGCAAAGAAAATGCAGCTTCGCTCGACCGATCAGGGACACCTTGATCTGTTCCACGCGCGCGCCAGTGTGATCACGCCACGCGATGCCCAAGACCTGATGTCGTGGCCGTTCTTCTCGCTTGCCAAATCCCGCCGCGTGACACCGATCGACTTTCGCATGGGCGAGGTTTCGATCCGGGTCGAGGCGACGATCGAACATGGCATGGCGACGATCTGGGACGCCGACATCCTAATCTGGGCAGCCAGTCAGATTGTCGATGCACGTGACAAAGGCCTTCGTACGTCGCGTCTGATGGCGGCCACGCCGTACGAGATCCTTGCGTTCATCGAGCGGGGCGACTCCGCTCACTCCTACGACAGGCTGAAAGCCGCGCTTGACCGCCTGCAATCGACGACGGTTGCCACATCCATCCGCCAGTCTTCGGAACGGCGGCGGCATCGCTTCTCCTGGATCAACGAATGGAAGGAGCGGATGGACGCCAGCGGGCGCCCGCTCGGTATCGAGCTCATCCTGCCCGACTGGTTCTATGCGGGCGTTCTCGACGATGCCCTGATCCTCACCATTGACCGCCAGTATTTCGGGTTGACGGGCGGCCTGGAGCGCTGGCTCTATCGTCTCGTTCGCAAGCACGGTGGCCGCCAGACCCATGGCTGGAGTTTTGATCTCCGCCATCTCCATACGAAGTCCGGCAGCCTGTCACCCTTCAAGCGCTTTACCTTCGACCTGCGCGAGATCGTCCGTCGCCAGCCGCTGCCTGGCTACCGGCTGGCACTCTCCGTCGATCCCGACGGTCGGTCACGCCTGAACTTCCAACTCCACCCGGCCGATCCATTCGCGAGCGCCAGCGCAACGCCGCGCTCGCCACGTGGCCGCACCACCAAGGTTGTGAAATGACTGTGGACAGGCCCGTGCTATCAGGAACCGCAATTCCCGTGCCATCGGGAACCGGATTCCCGTGCTATCAGGAACCGGAATCGGGCTTAAGTCATTGCGGCGAATGCCGAACTCGCTCCTCTAACGTTTCTAACTGTGAATCCTTCGGATTGTTTCTAACGGAAAGCGCTCATCCACGACGCTGTAGACGGAGCCATGATCTTTCGGCCAGGCCGAGAATAATTGATGTCCGTTGTTCCTCGTGGAGCACGACTGTTTTCGTCGCCCCTCGTTTCGCCACGCTGACGGCTGACCTCCGGTTACGAGGGCCAGAATGAGCAATCTTACTCACGTGGAACTGGTGTGGCTGAAGAAGCGGATCGAGAACTACATCCGGTTCGGCAAGGTTGCTTCCAACAGTAACATCGACAGTAGCCGTCGTGTCGTATCCTTTACGCCAGGCAGCATCTTCGCCTTCGTTCGCTGGACCGCCAACGACTTCGGCACTGTCGCTTCCCGCATCGATATCCTACGCGTTGTTGCCACCGGCGAGCGCTGCTCGACTGTCGCCTATGTGCGGCCTGGCGCCGACATCCTGCTTACAGCAATCGGATGGCCGGACGTCGAAAAGGTGCTGAAGATCATCGACGCTATCGAAGCGATCGACATCGATCCTGCCGACGTTTCGCCAGACTACTGGCGGCATGCCCAAAGCCGGCTCGCCGCGCGCGAGACGCCCAGGCCCTACACTCGCCAGCGCCATGAGGCATGGCTCCTCCGTCGCCGAGTTAAGCCATGAGCATGCGCGCAACGATCATCGTCGCGATGTTCGGAGCCGCGGCCCTCGTCGCCGAGCCGGCATGGATCGACCATCGACCGAAGTTGATCTGGAACGCGTCAGTGAGCGTCCCGGTCGGGCTCTACCGCGTCGAGCCGGTCGACCGGATCGGCGTTTCCGATATCGCCGTCGTCATGCCGCCCGAATGGCTGGCGGACTTCCTGGCTGAACGCGGATATCTGCCGAACGGCGTGCCGCTGCTGAAGCACGTGTTGGCACTCGGAGGCGCGACTGTCTGTCGGCAAGGCTACGCCATCATCGTTCGCGGCGCGACCTTTGGACATGCGCGTGAGCGTGACAGTCGCGGCCGGCCACTGCCCGTCTGGCAGGGCTGCCACGTCGTCGCCAGTGACGAAGTCTTTCTCATGAACTGGCTCGTGGCTGACAGTTTCGACGGCAGGTATTTCGGCCCACTCCCGCTGGCTTCGATCATCGGTCGCGGAGTCCCGGTCTGGACCAACGACCGCATTTCGCCGGTACCGGATGATTCTGGGAAGCGGATCGCGACGAGCCGTGACGGGTCGGACCAACCTTCGTCAAGGCTCATGAAAGGAGCAACGCAATGGCCCAGATCGGCACCTTCACCTGCAACGATGATGGCTTCTTCGGCAACGTCTCTACGCTGACGCTCGACGCGAAACTCGCCATCCTCCCCGCCGAGAAATCGGACGCCGAAAACGCACCAGACCATCGCGTCTTCTGCGAAGGCATGGAGATCGGCGCGGCATGGGATCGCACCGGCGAGAAGGCCGGCAACTATCTCTCGGTCTCCATCGATGATCCGTCCTTCACGCAGCCGATCCGCGCCAATCTATTCCAGTCCGATGCCGAGCAAAGTGTCTGGACCTTACACTGGAGCCGGCAGTCGAAGCGCGACGAGCGAGGCTGATCGGATGCTCCGATTGCGCTGCAGCGGCCTTTCTGCGTCAAACCCTTTGATCAATTGGGCGCCGGTCAAACCCTTCGACCCGATCGCCTGTCAGGCGGCCACCGCGCGCAGCGAAGGTCAAGGGCGGCCGGACGCTTGCCCGTCGTGCAGGTCGTTCATGGCGCTGCAGTTTGCGGCAAGCGAGCACGGTGGCACGCTGCAGGCGCGTCGGGATGGTGGCGCATGTGCTTTTGTCTGCCGGTGGATTGCAGTACTGTCTGCAAGCGTCATGCTCGCTCTTCCAGCGTCTATTGTCTGTGCAGAGCCTTCCGCCAATCGTGAGCGGCTGGCGCACTCCAGCAGCACCATCTCGTCTGCTGATCCCTGGTCGGCGCATATCCGGGAGGCTGCCAGACGCTTTGCCATTCCCGAGCGGCTGCTTCGCGCTGTGATGCATGTCGAGAGCGTTGGTAACGTTCATGCGATATCGAGCAAGGGCGCGATGGGCTTGATGCAGATCATGCCGCCGACGTGGGAAGAACTGTGCACCAGGTACCACCTCGGTGATGATCCTTATCAGCCGCGCGACAACATTTTTGCGGGTGCAGCCTATCTCCGCGAGATGCTCGACCGCTTCGGCCGCAACGGTTTCCTCGCTGCTTACAATGCCGGTCCTGGGCGATACGAAGAGCATCTCGTTACCGGCCGGCCGCTGCCGCGCGAGACGATCGACTACGTCAGGAAACTGGCGCCTCTTATCAATAGTTCGGTTCCCATACCGATGAGCGCACGTCAAGGAGCGGGCAGGGCGAGCGCACTCGAAGGGGCGATTTTCGCGCGCGTCGGGAACACACGGAATAGCTCGGCTTCGCAAAACGATCGCGAGACCAATGTTCCCGTCGAGACTGTGTTCACGGCGATCCGCTCATCCAGCGTGCGATCACCAGAGGTTAAAGCGGTCACCGATCTTACCGCGCTCGTAACCCCACCGGACGGGGCGCGCAGTTTAGGCGTATCAGTTCCGAACCCTGCTATTCGTAGTCCGTTTGTGCAGACCTACGCCGCGACTCCACAACGATCTGAGCATTCCTGGTCAACCGCATCCCGACCTGTTCCGTCGCGGAAATTGCGGCAGGAGGGTTGGCGGTGAGAGAGGACGAAGAGGGATGGCAGGATAAAGGGCCGCGATGTGCGGCTCGGTCGGTTGGTTGTTTTTCTTGTGGTTTTTGTCTCGCTTTGCGATGTGCTCGCGTAGTTGGCGATGTGCACGCTCGCTGTTTTCGCAAGATTTACAATGGAAATCGCACCTCGCGGGCTCAGCGCCTATGAATCGTGACAATAGTTTTCGAGTGCGCCCTGGCCGTATCCGCTCCCGCGCCGGCCAGCGCGCTCGCCCGTTCATATTCCAGGCGCTCGCAGCGGCACAGCGTGCGGGCGGTCATATCTCGCGAAAAGGCCGCATCACATCCCCAAGCGCCTCGACGTTCGGTCGCGGCAGATCGGCAAGCATCCGCGCAAATCGCCTCATCACCGGCCGCTCTCGCGGTGCCGTCGTAAAGGCGCGCGTCGTTCGTCAGTTCAATGGATCGACGCCGCTCGCCGCCCATCTCAAGTATCTCCGCCGCGAGGGGGTAACCCGTGACGGCGAGAAGGCGAAGATGTTTGGACCGGACACCGACGAGGCCGATCACGGCGTCTTTGCCGAGCGCTGCAAGGAGGACCGGCATCATTTCCGCTTCATCGTCTCACCGGACGATGCTCACGAGTTGGGCGACCTCAAAGGCTTCGCCCGAGACCTGATGGTCGATATGCGGCGCGATCTCGGCACCAAACTCGATTGGGTGGGCGTTGACCATTGGAACACCGAACATCCGCACGTCCATATTCTCGTTCGCGGTGTCGCCGATGACGGCGAGAACCTCGTCATTTCACGAGACTACATCAGCCAGGGCATGCGCGACCGGGCGAGCGACATCCTCACCCAGACACTTGGGCTACGCACCGATCACGACATTCGCCAAACAATCGAGAGGCAGATTGACAGCGAACGTTGGACACAGCTCGACCGCCAGCTTGTTCGTGATGCCGATCGCCATGGCACTATCGATCTCGCGCCACATCCTGATGGCCAGCCGGACGAGTTTCTGACGCAGAAGGTCGGACGGCTCCGCAAGTTGGAAAGCCTCAGCCTCGCAAACGAGATCCGTCCTGGCCAGTGGACCATGGCCGAGGAGGCTGAGACGACCTTGCGTGCGCTCGCCGAGCGCGGCGACATCATCAAACGCATGCATCGCAGCCTAACTGGTCATGGCATCGACAGAAGCGCGGCCGATTTTGTCTTTGCAGCTGAGCAGATGGACAAACCTATCATCGGTCGGCTGTTGGAGCGCGGCCTGGACGATGAGTTACGGGGCTCGGCTTATGCCATCGTGGATGGCATAGACGGTCGTGTCCATCACATCCGGTTTCAAGATATCGACGCCACGGGCGATTCCTTGCCCGGTTCGACCGTCGAGTTGCGCCGCTACGAGAATGCGAAGGGACGTGCCCGCGTCGCACTCGCCGTCCGCTCGGATCTTTCCATCGAGGATCAGGTCCAAGCTGCCGGCGCGACTTGGCTCGACCGTCAGCTCGTCGCGCGTGAACCCGTCGAAGTCGGGGAGGGTGGTTTCGGCAGGGAAGTGAAGCAGGCGCTACAGGACCGCACCGATCGTCTTGTCGAGCAGGGCTTCGCACGACGCGAGGGACAGCAAATCATCCTCGCGCGCAACCTTGTCGACACTCTACGCAGCCGGGAGGTCGAGGCCCTCGGCACGCAACTCGCCGCTGAGACTGGCCTTGTGTTCACGAAGGCCGAAGCTGGAAGTCATGTGGCTGGCATCTATCGGCAACGGTTCTCCCTCGCGTCCGGCCGCTTCGCGATGATCGATGACGGGCTCGGCTTTCGGCTCGTGCCTTGGTCGCCGTCGCTCGATAGGGAGCTCAGCAGGCATGTTTCTGGAGTGGTGCGGGGCACCAAGGGTATTGAGTGGAGCGTCGGGCGAAAACGATCACTCGGAGTTTGATCGTAAGCTTGGAAAAATCACTTGGTCTGATTTCGCCAAAGCGGTTACCTGCCACCAGTTCTCGATTGACGGCAGGGGGGCCGTAAGCTGACGGCCCGCTTTCGGAAATCAGAGTTGATAGGCGGCCACTCCGCTTCTGACACGTCGCGGACTTTCCGATAATCCGCTTGTGGAGCTAGCCGATGTCGCCAAAATCGACAGAAATCCGGGGTCGATCGACTGAGCGTTCCATCGCCCGATACTTGAAAGAGCAAGGATTTTCCATCACCTACATGGCTCATGGGAACCTGCATCTACTGCGCTGAGGCCAAGCCATTCATGCTCCACGCTTCCTGACGCTGCTGCGACAGAACGCGACGTCTTCGCCATATCCGACGATGCCGCGCCCGCCGAAATCCTCCTCGCCAACGATGTGCACATAGGGTTCGAAATGGGGATCGACATGCACGACCGAGTCATGACGAAGATCGGAATCAATCTGGCCGCCAAGCTGTTTGGAGCCGACTTCGTGCGGCGGCCGGAGTTTGCGGCGACAAGGAAATTATGCGCACTGGCAGGGGACACATTCTCAAAATCAACGCCGAGAAACATCCGTCCAACCGGCTGCTGCCGGCCGGAGGACTACCCGACATCCACATCTTCTGCATCGCGCCAGCGAAGTCTCGCGATGACGGCACCAGGCTCCTCTCCGTGATGGCAAGCCTCTACCAAGGTCCCTTCGAGACCTTCGCGTTGGGCGAACTGCCAAAGGACACGCCCGGACTGCACGAACCGATCGTCATCCTCGTCGCCACAACGAGAATCGCATCGAGAGGTATTCGATGAACGAACTGCAGAAAATGGCCGAGGCAGACGGACTTGGCCCCGTTGACTGAACCACCGCCGGGGCAGCAATGGAATTGGGCCAAAAGCCACTAGTCCGCTATTGAGTCAGAACCATTACTAAGCTGCCGCCCTTAGGATGATCATCCAGACGTCAACCGTCTCTGCTCGCATGCCAGAGCCGAAAGGTGAGATAGGTGCCCGGTGGAGGAGCCTCCAATCGCCGCTGGATGCCGCCAATCATCAGTACGCCGATGGCGACCGAGCTTGGCAAACCCGCGCCTTAATTGGCAGCGTTGCCGAGCAATGGTCCCGCGCAAGCAATCTCAAAAGGGCTGTCAGTGTTTTTATTGCGGCGGCCTTGCAGTTCATGATCCCTTCTCTACGCTACGTCGGATCTTCGCTCGCATGAGCGGCTTGCAGCACCGCAACAAATGTCCTTGTTATCATGAAACGTCACACCGTCGTCGTTGAGGGCACGTTAGCCTTTCGCATGCAGCTTGTCGCCGCCGCGCGAACGGGTGACCACGGTCTCGATGTCGCCACGGTTCCACTGCTCGCGGCGCGCCTTGCGGGTGGTTTCAGCCGACCAGCGGATCACGCAACCCTTGTGCCAATCGTTGCTCGAGCACTTGCAGAGATTACTTTTGAAGAGCTCGAAAAGGTCAAGGCAAGGCCTGGTATGGCGCGCGCTGTTCTCTCAAGCCTGGAGCGTGTGTGGGCCGCTGACCTTCGTCTCGACGATCCGCTCAATGCGAGTGCCCGGCTGAGCGACCTTGGTCACATCGAAGCCTTTCTGCGCGTGCATCTTCCAATCGGCGCGCTGTTGCCCGGGGATCTGAGCGATCGGGCGCTTGCGCGTATCGCTCATGCCCCCGCTGTCGTCGGCCCTCTTCATCTTCATCGGCTTGTTTCCGTCGACCCGCTCTGGCGGCCGCTCATCAAAGCCCTTGCCTCGGTCGTTGAAATCACGTGGGACGCGCCAGGCACGCGCGACCGGAGTTGGTTCCCTGGTACGATTCTGGCGAGGACCCTGCAACGCCCTGAACATTTGATCTGTGAGGTTTGCGCCGACCCACGCACGGAGGTAGTTGAAGCGCTTCGCTGGGCGCGCGCGTTGTTGAGCGACGGTGTGACACAGGCCTGCGACATCGCAATCGCCAGTGCTGACTTGACGGTGTGGGATGATCACATGCTGGTCCTGGCGGCGGACGCTGATCTCCCGATCCATTTCGCCAGCGGCGTTTCGGCCCTTAGCACGCGCGCCGGCCAGACCTGTGCGGCGCTCGCCGATGTGATGATCAGCGGACTTTCGCAGGATCGCATTCGCCGTCTGTCCCTGCTCTCTCCTTACCTGTCGGAGGCACTTCCAGCTGATTGGATGAAAGGAATCCCTACCGAGGCGGGCCTCTTTGAGCCGGAACATTGGGCGCGTAGTCTGGAAAAACTCTCCCGTACCGATGGTCCCCCGATCGCAACGATCGTGATGCCGGTGCTTTATGACCTCGTGGACGGCGCAAAAGCTGCGGTCAAACTTGGAAAGTTGCTCCTGCGCGGCAGCAGCCTTGGGCTCTGGCAGGAGGCCCTTCGTTTGGCACCGGCGGCAGCAATGGAGATGACACTGACGTCGTTGCGCGTCGCGGATGAGAGTGACCCTGCCAACAATGTGGTTTGGGCACGGGCGGGGGACCTGGTTGGTGCGCCACGCAAGCATATGCGTCTGCTTGGCCTTTCGAGTCGAAGCTGGCCACGTGGCGAAAATGCGGACCCGCTCCTGCCCGAGCATGTGCTTAACGAGCGCGCGTTGGTGGACTTGCCCAGGCTTGAGCGCGATCGGCTGGCCTTCGAGATCCTGACCAGCCACCCCGATTCGAAGGTTACGCTGTCGCGCAGCAGGCGATCGGCCGAAGGCGCTTTCCTCGCCAAGAGCGGATTGCTGCAGCATCGGGTTGCCGAGCGTTTCTTTTCCCGGACCAGAACGCCGGAGCATGCATTCAGCGAGGGTGATCGTCTGCTGGCTCGTTCCAAGGATGCGCTCGCTTTGCCGCGCATACAGAGCGTCATTTCCTGCTGGGCCAACTGGACGCGCAGACTTGAGATAACCCCACATGACGGCGGGTTCCGGGAGGACCATCCAGCTGTTCTGCGCGCTCTGAGCTCGCCGCAATCCGCCACCTCGCTCCGGCGGCTGTTGCGGGATCCCTTGGGCTATGTGTGGCTAAGAGTGTTGGGGATGACCTCACCTGAACTCGCGGTCCAGCCTCTACAGCTCGATGCAATGACCTTCGGTGAACTGGTGCATGAATTGCTGCGTCTCGCGGTCGAGCGCATGCCTAACCTTGTCAGCGCAACATCAGTAGAAATCGATAGCGCGCTTGAGGCAGCTGCCAACAGCATCGCGGAGCACTGGCCGCTGACGCGGGCAGTGCCGCCGCGGTTGCTCTGGCTCGACACGATCGAAGAGGCACGGCGACGGGCCCGCCGCGGATTGACGGTCGATGACCGCTTCGGTCCTGGTACCCTCAGCTTCAGCGAGGTGCCGTTCGGCACGCCCGAATCGCAGGCAAAGCGTTCCGATCCCTGGCGCGAAGACCAACCGGTCCTGATCGGCCGTTTCAGAATCCCCTTGAAGGGCCGCATCGACCGCGTGGACGTGAAGCCCGACCGCCGTGGCGTGCGAATGTCCGACTACAAGACCGGCAAGTCGCCGCGCAATCTGCGCGATGTCATCCTAGGCGGTGGAGCTGAAGTTCAGCGAGCACTCTACGCCGCCGCCATCAAGCAACTCATCCCCGAGGCAAGTACGATCATCTCCCGCCTCGTCTACCTCGACACCAAGGAACCTCCGGCGCGTCTTGAAGGGGACGTGCTGGAGCGAGCGGAAGAGACGCTGCTAGGCTACATCGATATCGCGGTCGACGGGCTCAGAGCTGGGATCGCCCATCCGGGACCAGATGCGTTCGCTGGTTACAACCAACTCAGGATCGCGCTGCCGGCAACGCTCGACCGCTATCAGCGGCGCAAGGACGAAGGTTTCAATGCCGCGCAGCACAAGCTCGCGCCCCTTTGGAGGGAGCCGTGATGCTGAGCGATGCCCTTGAGCGCAGTCGCGTTCTCACCGAACTCGACAGAACATTGCTGGTCGAAGCGGCCGCGGGCACGGGCAAGACGTCACTGATTGCCGGCCGCGTCGTCATGCTGATGTTGCACGGTGCCCCGCCCCGCAACATAGCCGCGATTACGTTTACGGAACTGGCTGCGAGCGAGCTGTCGCTGCGCATTCGCGAATACGCAACTCAGCTGCTGGCAGGAGAAATCCCGAAGGTCCTGCGCGGCGCTATAACCCTTGAGCTGCTCAACGAAAGGAAGGCTGCCCTCAAGTCGGCAATCGATGCCTTCGACGAGATAACCGCATGCACGATTCACGCGTTCTGTCAGCAGATTATCATGGCCTATGCCGTCGAAACGGGGCTCGATCCCGGATCGCGAATGATGGATGGGCCGGCGGCCGATGCGATGTTCGAGAGCGTCATCTCCAAATGGCTGTTCGAGCTTCTTTCCCTTCAAGCAAGGGCGGGCGAGGATCCGGTCGCGGTCCTCTCCAAGTTCGAGCCCCTGAAGGTCGTCAAGGATAGCTTCGACCTAGCCAAGCTCAAGCTTGAGCACCCCGGGGCCGGCACGGTTTCGGTCGACTTCTCGCTGCGCAAGGATATCGAATTTGTGGAGAGCGTCCGTGCGTACCGGCGCTGGCAAACGGACTATCCCGAGGAACGCAGCACCGGGTCGCTGATCGAGGAGTTCGAAACTCTCGCCGCATTCTACGAAAACTGCTTCGAGGCACAGCCGACCTTTGCTCGGCTATGGGAGCTTGCCGACCCACCGCGCACTGCCTCGATGAAATGGAACGAGCTCGCTTTCAAGAAGCAGCGCAATCTTGGCCTTTGGAAATCGGCGTATGGCAAGGACAAAGGACCAGAGCTCGATCAGCAGGCCGAGGCGCATTCCCATAACTGTGAGACGCAATTCGCAGAGCTCCTCGGCCAGATCGGTGATGCCATGGTCGATCGGATGTCACGTGCCCTCGACCCCGTCACCGACCTCTATGTTGAGCGCAAGGGCGACGCTGCTGTCCTTGATTTCGACGATCTTCTGCTGCGCGCCCATGCCCTTGTGACCAAGAACGATGTCGTGCGCGAGGCTGTCGGTCGACGCTTTGCGCATATCCTGGTCGATGAATTTCAGGACACCGATCCCATCCAGGCCAGCATCCTGTTTTGTATCGCCGCGCGCACCATGCCCGACCGCTGGCAGGATGCCGATCTTCGCGACGGGGCGCTGTTCGTGGTCGGCGATCCAAAGCAATCTATCTATGCCTTCCGTGGTGCCGACATCGACAGCTACAATCAGGCGAAGCGTACGATTGCACGCCTGGGGGGCGACCGCGTTGTCCACATCGGCGCCAACTTTCGCTGCCAGCCAGGCATCATTGACTACGTGAACGCCGTGTTCCAACCGGTTCTTGATGCCAGCGGGCAGCCAAACTATGGCGCGCTCACCGCCACACGCGAGGGTGCCTTCCATGGGCTGCCTTCCGCGTCCCATGTCACCATTGGCGACGGTCGAACGGCTAGCATGGCCGAGCAGCGCGACGTCGAGGCGGCTGACATTGCGCGGGTATGTTACAAACTGGTTGGCGCAATCGAAATCGAAGACGAGCACGATGGCAAGCGCCGCCTCCTTCGGGCGGGTGACATCGCCCTGCTTGCTCCAACCGGCACTGACCTATGGCGCTACGAACGGGCGCTCGAGACACTCGGGCTTGCCGTTGCGTCGCAGGCCGGCAAGACTCTGATACTCCAGCAGGAGACTCAGGACGTACTAGCGCTGCTGCGTACGCTGGCGGATTCGCGCGACCGGCTTGCCTTCGGTGCCTTCATGCGCGGACCCATGGTCGGCCTAACCGATGAAGAGCTGCTCGACATCGCCGAAGAGGTCCATCAGGCAGGACCAGACGCTTCACCGACGGGCCTTTTTGACATCACAACACCACCGGCTCTGGTGTCCCATCGCATCGCCGCCTCCATCCTCGGGATCCTGCAAAAGCTTCGCGCGCGGGTGAACGTCACGACGCCGCGCATTCTGTTGGCTGAGGCCATCGAGCAGCTTCAACTGCGCGTCGTACTGTCTTCGCGCAGCGGCAACAACCGGGCCGCGCGCTCACTTGCCAATCTTGACCGGATCGTCGAACTGGCGCGGCCATTTGATGTCCGGGGGCTTCGGTCTTTCGTCCGCCATCTCCAGTTCGATTGGGATCGTCGCGCCTCCCGGCAGGAGGGCCGGATCGATGCGACGAAGGACGCGGTGGAAATCGTGACCATTCACAGCGCCAAAGGGCTTGAGTGGCCTGTGGTGATCCCCATCAACATGGGCACGCTTCCAAGACCCTCAGAACGTTTCGTGCATCGTCAATCCGACAACACGCTGCACTGGATCATCGGCGGCGTGTGTTCCTCTGCGCTCAAGCGTGCACGCGAGGAGCAAGCACAGCGTCAGGGCCTGGAAAATCAACGCATGTGGTATGTTGCGTCCACGCGCGCGCGCGACCTGCTGGTCGTTCCCAACCTTTCGTCAGCGAAGCCAGGTGCGTGGTCGAAACTGCTCAATCTCAGATTCGACCTGCTTGAGGAATTGCGGTTCAACCAGCTCGAGCCACCCACGACCGTCGATCTCGACACAGCCGCGCTACCTCAGGACGCAGATACGTTCGTGCGGCAAGCCGCCATTGTTCAGGCAGCCTCACCGACTTTGCGCTGGGTCAATCCCAGCGCCCACGATGCGGATCGAGCCGAAATCCTGGCACCGGCCACGGCGGCCGGACCGAGCGGCGCGTTCGAATACGTAGAGCCCATTGGCGCCGGCAGGACACGCGGGCTGGTTCTTCATAAGCTTATGGAGGAACTTCTGACGGGCGAACTCTCACCCCAGGATGACGTTGCCGCGCGCGCTGGACGTCTTCTCAACGAGCTTCTTGCCATCGACCCCGCGGAGGGACCGCTCCCGGCTCCAGGCGAACTCGCGGCGACCGCACTGCAGACCTACCGGCTGCCGTATGTGCAAGGTCTCTTGCCTGTGCTTGTGCCGGAACTGTCTATCTGGGGCGAGATGGAGGCCGGCACTCTTCTCGCCGGCCGCGTCGATGCAATCGCTGTAGAGGATGGCAAAGTCGCGGAAGTCCTGGACTGGAAGAGCGATCGCGACACAACCCGGCATCGCACTGCGTATGTCCACCAGTTGCAGCGCTACCTACGAGCAACCTCGGCGCCACGCGGCGCGATTGTATATATGACCACCGGTGAAATCGTGCCTGTCCTGCCCCCGCATTGAACCTGAACACCCTCGCACGACCGCCTCCGTCAACCCGAAAGCAGGAGGTGAACCAACGGCATGATCCTTGGCGTCATTTCCGGTCACGCAAAACAGCTAGGTCCCACCAGAGCATGTAGCAGAGGAACCAGCCAAGGCCCGGCTACTTCGCCCGTCTGTTTGGCGGGTAAGTGGAGAGCCGCCGACATATGCCCCACACTTCGAAGTGAACATGGAGCCCCGCCAGCTAGCTTGGGTGTCCGCGATCGGAATGCGGTTGGCGCCCGCTCAGCGATTGACATGCGGCGCACAGTGGTCGCGTCAGCTCTGATCCAGATGACACTGGGTTGCTTGGTGCCGACACCCGGGCGACAGTCTTTCGATCCCAAGAACGCGACATCCAGTATAGAAGCAGGCGCGGTTTCGACGCTGGAGTGCGGCCGCTTTGACCGATCGCGAGGCAGCGGCGCCCCCTTGTGCGCGTCCGAATCGAGCGTCACATTGTTCCAGCGGGATTTGGGGCAAGCATGGCCGGCTGGGTGCGATATTCGATGTGGGATCGCTGGCGCGATCTAACGCGGTTCCGGCTAGCCTGCGAGATGGCGCTCGATTCTTACAAGACCTATGTGAACGGCTTTCCGGTATCGTCTCCATCGCCGCTTATCGTGCATGATCCCTCCGGTGATTCCGGCTTCAAATGCGTTCTTGACGATTTCAAGCAGGTGCTCAACGACGGGGAGGTGCTGTACCGGACACTCTATCCCACGTATGTCGCGCTGACGGAGGACCTCGCGCGCGAACTCGTAGAACGGCTCGTGATCGACAAGGGGATCGCTCGTACCAGCTTCGCAGGCATGAAGGCTGGCAACGTCACCGAGGCGGCCGAGCGCTATATAAGCGACGTAGCAACGGAAGTCTGGGGCGATGCCATCTTGAAAGCAGGCGGTCGCGACTGGTCGGGGATTAAAGGCGGCAAGCGCGCGGTCGTCGAAGCAGTGACGGTACGTAATCTCTGCGCCCACGGTATCCCGGTGTTCAACCGCAAGGCGATCAACCGAATAGCGGGGGCGGCAGGGCGCAATATCGCGCTCAAGGAAGCCGATCCGATCAAGCTCGATAAGAAGCGCTTCACCAATTACACGGCAACACTGCGGGCGTTTGCGCGCGCGCTCGCGGATGGCGTGACGAGCCTTCCAGACGTCAAGAAGGGGTCATAGCGCCGCTCTCGCGAATGAAGCGCACTCAGTTTCAGGTCGGTCGACGGCCTATTGGGCTGCCATGTGCGTCGCCGGCGGTGGCCATTGTCCTTGAAGTCCTAGTGATTGAACTCGCCGAACTGGCCCGGCAGAAGCTAAGCGACGAAAGTCATGTCGGCGACCACGGCGGCTTATCGCATTTCGGTATTGTCACGTAAAAGCCCGCCGGAGGCAAAAGGTGCTCAAAGCCACTGCTCGCGTGTCGAGAACCGCTTCGGGCCATAAGCTGCCTTTAGCGAGCGGCTGCTTCGCGCCAAAAGCCGACGATGAACCTGGCAATCACCATCTTGAGTACTGAATCGGAGTTAAGCAGGGACCCGGCGGCGATGGCGCCTGGTTACACCGGCTGCTGCTCACTCAACGCTTCCCGCACTTCGCTCCGTCCGAGTAATTTGCTAAAGCGCCGGTAGTCGCCATAGCGATACTGCCAGCGGCCGGCTGCAATGGCGGGATGTACGCCTGCCCTGTTGGCTACCAGCTGCAGATCGTCCGCAGTGCTATGCTCCGAGATATGCTTGTTCCAGTACTTTTCCGGAATTAGAGCGTTGCTAGCAAAGGCGTCAGCCTGCGCTTCGATCCCATCGACAGCGCTGACTTCAAGGTCGTCCAGAATGACTTTTCGATCTTCACTCAAATGGCAGCAGACATGGGCGAACTCGTGCAGCAGGGTGAACCAGAAATTGTCGATCCTATCGTGGCGTAGGGTAACTGCAATGACAGGCGTTCCGTCGCGGCGACACATGGCAGCCCCGTCAAGATAGGTTCCAGGTAGATGTTCGAGAACGACGAAGGCAACCCCCAGACCCGCTAGCTTGCTTCTCACTAGCGACGGCCAGTTGTGCTCGGCGCTCACCTTAGCCAACTGGCGGGCAGCTGCAGCGTTGAGTGTCTTGCGGGGCTTCACCGACACCTTGTCTGCCATCACCAGTACAGCGGCACACCACGCTTCGACCGCACCAAAATCGGTTTTGGCGTTTGTGCGCTCGGTACGTGTCTTCCGAAGCATAGCAACAGTCGGCCCGAGATTACCGGCGCGCGAAAGAAAGGCCGAGAGTTCCTCCCTCGCCTTCATCACCCCGAGTTTCCGAAGCTTTTCGACCGCCGCAACCGAGGTAGCGGAAGGTCGAGACTTCGGCTCATGGCGTGTCGGCCCGATCAGTGACTCCACTGGAATCGACAGATGCTGGCTCAATGCCCGTATCTGGTCGACGGTCAGTTGCCTCTGGCCGTTCAGGACCTCGGAGACACGCGATTTTGTCCCCAGATAGGCAACGAGGTCGCGTGGCTTAAGCCCCGTCTGCCCCATGCGGAAGCGAATGGCATCGGCCGGTGTGACGGCCACGATAGCATTATGTGTCCTCTCCCAGTTTTCGACGAGCACCTGGAGCACATCGAGCTCGTCGATGGAATTCTGGTCGTCGCGCACTATGAGTACGCGCGCGCGCGCCATAGCCTTGTCGTAGTCGCCCTTCGTCCTGATCGGTCGTATCGTCATGACTCTCGTCTCCCTGTTGTGCCGGTCTTGCGCCCAGCCGTCGCCCCCGCAAAGGCAACCAGAACCATACCGGTGTCGTATTTGATGATGAGCTCGACACAGTGAGCCTCCCCTATGGGAATGCGCACCCCTTCCGTGCCGCAGCTCGCGAAAGGAAACCGGGCTACGAACTCCGCTTCGGTTCGCCACTGCATGACAGCAAGCTCCGAAAGCAGCGCCGAAACGGCGCCGGCCATGCCGTCGATCCCGCATCTGGCGAGGCCCTCCAGCTTCGCGATACCCATCAGCCGCATTTGACGATCCAAACGGTTCCCAAATATGGAACGATCACTTGCGCCGAGCCTTCAGCTATGGCATACCAAGACTCATCGTTCCCAGTAGTGGAACGAGTAGCACCAACTGGGACGCGAGCCAAGCAGGTTCGCGGGCCAGGCTCACAAGCCTAACATTCTCTGCGAGGTACCAAGGTATGGCCGGAAAACCCGAGAAGACTGTCACCATCACCGTCAATCAAGACGATCATGAGGTGGCGAAGGAGAAGATCTCGTACGACGAGGTCGTCGCACTCTATCTTTCGGATGGAGGGGCTGGCTCCAACGAATACCTGATCAAGTACTCGCGCGGCCACTCCAACAATGTGAGCGGGACGCTCGCGCCAGGCAACGAGGTGATGGTAAAAGATGGCATGCGGTTCAGAGTTTCGGGAACTGGCGAATCGTAATCGGTTCGTCCAAGACCTTGAAGAGCAAGGTTACCTACTCGATTTCGTGGGCGGCTACTTTCTCATTTACGGCCTGCCCTATTTGAATGAGCGGGGCGAGCTTGCGCATGGAGATTTGGCAAGTCCTGTCGATCTGTCGGCGGAAGGAGTTCTTGATCCACCAAGCAATCACCAGGCTTGGTTCCGAGGCGCGCGTCCGCACGATCAGAACGGTCGCCAACTTCGCCTTGGCGGAGGGGCAGACAAGGTCAAGGTTGCCGAGGGCTTTGAGACGGACAGTTCGTTCTCGTACAAGCTCCTCGACTCGGCGGGTCAGATGCGTTCCTACAACTCGTTCGAAGAGAAGGTGCACACATATATCGATACGATCACGGGCCCCGCATTGGCAGTTTTTCCGGACGCGACCCCGTTGCGAGCCATCGAGGTCAAGGCGGCAGAGCAGGGCACACCGCTGCGTTTCCCTGATACCCTGTCTTCAAGGTATCATATGAACGACGTGTCGAGGCTGCTTGAGGGCAAGAGAGCCGCCATCGTCGGGCTCGGCGGTACGGGCTCGTATATTTTGGACTTCATCGCCCGCACGCATCTGGCCGAAATTGCCTTGTTCGACGATGACAAGGTGCACGTGCACACCATCTTCCGCTTTCCAGGGTTTATTCCGCGAGCGATCGGGTCGCGAAAGGTCGAGGCCCTTGGGCAGCAATACGGACAATGGCACGCCAACATCACAGCTGTCCCGGAGCGGGTGACCGAGGCAAATATAGAGCGGCTTCGAGGCTTTGATTTTGTGTTCCTAGCAATCGACCACGGTCCCTCCCGCATCTTCATCGCTGATTGGCTGAGCGCCAATGGGATTCCCTTCGTAGACTGCGGAATGGGGCTTAACCGGGCACCGGTTGGTTTGAATGGCGTCGTCAGGGTCACCGGTGTAGATCGGGCGGCTTATGAAGCAACCGCGCGAACGGTCTTCCTGCCTGGCGGCGATCCGGAGGGAGGCGAATATCGCCGGCAGGGCCAGATTGCAGAATTGAACGCTCTCAACGCTGCTTTGGCGGTGGTTCGGTTCAAGCAGCACTTTGCGATCTATGACCGTCTGGATGACGCTGCGTCGATCATTTTCGAGACATCATCCTTCGAGATCGACCGGCCGGTGATTGCGAAATGAGCTATCGCTATCAACTGGTGGACCGCATCCCCCCTGACATGAGGGAGGGCGTCGTCTACCACACCGAGGAATTTGAACTCGCCGGGCTGCTGTGCGCCTGCGGCTGCGGCCATCGCATCACCCTCCTGGTGCCCGATAGTCACGAGGTATGGGACGAAGGCGGTTACGCGACAATTCGGCCGTCCATTGGCGTCTTCGATGCGCCGTGCAAGTCGCACTACGTTATCAGCGCTGGCCACGTTCATTGGCTCCCCGCCTTTACCGGCGCCCAGGCGGCCAAGATCATGCATTCGCAGATCGCTCGGCATGTTGCGCGCGACGCTAAGCCAGCCTCACGGTGGCAAAGGGCCAAAACGGCGGTGCTCCGCCTGCTCAGCAAGTTGCGGGCCTTCATCACAAGGTGATGACGCAAGGATTTCGTAGGCTTGGGTTTTGACGCCGGGCGGCCCCGATCTGAGTGTGGGCTCGGCCGAAATCGGATGGTTTCACAATGAGACGACGTTGATCCACCTGCCACAACGGGCGGCTTTCGGGTGCATTCAGCGTCCAGCTGTACATCTCAAATGGAGTGCGGAGCTGTTGATCTCCGCCCGCAGATCGAACGACCGGTTCCAGGCGAAGATCAATGCGGTGCAAACGGGCCTAATGAGGCGGATTGCCGCCCGGCAGCTTTAGGATTGAAAGGCCTCCTAGCTGCCATTTAATGTTGGACCCAGCACCCGCCGTTTTGGGCCAGAGAATCGCTGGTGTATGCCCTCAGCGCGCGCGGAAACGAGAGCCGCCGCTGGAACGTGGCACGCGTAACCGACGCATGCACCGATGGGCCGAATACTCCGCGCTTCGAAAAGACTGTCTTGTCAACCGAAATAGTTCTTCACACTGACCTTCTCGCTATTGCCGGTCCGGTCTTTCGCATGCACAAGCTTGGCGCATGGCCGTCCTCGACAATCCGATCCTCAATACGCCCTTCGCCGCACCCGCAAAACACTGGCTGTTGGACAATACCGGCAAGCCGACCGGAGAGACTGTCGAGGAAAGGCGACGTTCCGAATATATCGTCGCCGTCGCCACGCCTAAACGCAAACGCGGCGGGCAAGAAGAGCTTATCTTCGACGAGGAGACAACAACCGAGAGGCTAGCGAACGACCGCATAAACGCGATCCGCGCGGAAGTTGATCAGTGGCGTATTTCGCCCGAAGCCAGCTGGGGCGTTACCTACGAGACGGCGCGGCTTCTTAAGCATTGGCGCGCGACCGATCGAGAGCGTCCACTATTTTTCTGCCAGGCCGAGGCGGCCGAAACGATGATCTGGTTGACCGAGGTCGCCCCGCGCAGCCCTGTACACGCCAAGCACGTCGAATATTTTCGCGGCATGAGCGAAGCCGCCAATCCCGGCCTATCCCGGCTGGCGATGAAACTGGCGACCGGTGCTGGCAAAACAACGGTTATGGCGATGCTGATCGCGTGGCAAGCCATCAACAAAGCCCGCCGACCGCAATCGAAGACGTTTACCGACGCCTTTCTTCTCGTTGCGCCCGGCATCACCATCAAAGACCGATTGCGGGTACTGATGCCCGAGTCGACCAATTCAATCTACGAGAGGCTGTCGATCGTTCCGCGCGACATGATGGACGATTTGAAGAAGGCCCGGATTGTCGTCACTAACTTCCACGCCTTCCAGCTCAAGGTGAAGACCGAGATCAGCAAGGGCACTCTTGGCGTCCTCCGCGCGCGCGAAGACCCCGACGAGTTCGACGTCCGCTTTCGCGAAACCGAGGCGGACATGGTCAAGCGTGTCATGGCCCCGCTTATGGGAAGGCGCGGGATCGTCGTGATAAATGACGAGGCGCATCATTGCTACGAAGCGCCGCCGGCGAGCGCGTCGGGGCCGGTGGCGCGGTCGGAGGAAGAGAGCCAGGCCGAGGCGGAGGCGGAAGCTGAACAGGCGCGCAATGAGGCGCGCGTCTGGATCAACGGCATTCGCGCCATCGATCGCGTGATCGGTGTGAAAACGGTTTACGATCTTTCGGCGACGCCGTTCTTCCTGCGCGGTTCGGGACAGGAAGAAGGCAAGCTATTCCCTTGGGTCGCGTCAGACTTCTCGCTGATGGACGCAATCGAGGCTGGAATTGTCAAGGTGCCACGGGTGCCAACACACGACGACGTTGTGAAGCGCGACGAGCCGATTTTTCGCCACATCTACAAGCACGTTCGCGACAGCCTGCCGCGAAAGGGTCGTCGCAAATCTACGGCCTTTTCGCCCGACGAGTTGCCGGCGCAGCTCGAAGCGGCGTTGAAGGCGCTCTACCGCGATTACGCCGCGCGATATGAGGAATGGACCACGAAGGGTGCCGAGACGCCGCCTGTGTTCATCGTCGTCGCGAACAACACGTCCACGTCCAAGCTGATCCACGACTGGATCGCCGGCTGGTGCGAGAATCCCGACGAGGAGGACGTGACCAAGCGTCGCTGGCGGGCCGGCAATCTGCCTCTGTTCAACAACGTTCAAGACAGCAAACAGCTCAACCGGCGACGCACGATCCTGATCGATAGCCACGAGCTGGACAGCGGCGACGCCATTTCGGACGCCTTCAAGGAGGTCGCGGCTGACGAAATTGAAGCGTTCCGGCGCGAGGTACGCCGCACTACCGGACGCGATGCCGACGCGATGACCGATGCCGACTTGCTCCGCGAGGTGATGAACACCGTGGGGCAGAAGGGCAAGCTAGGCGCATTGGTTCGCTGCGTGGTTTCGGTGTCGATGTTGACCGAGGGCTGGGACGCGAACACCGTCACCCATATCTTGGGCTGCCGCGCGTTCGGAACGCGCCTGCTGTGCGAGCAGGTCGTCGGCCGCGCGCTGCGCCGCGTGTCCTATGAACCCGACGACCAAGGCATGTTCCGGCCCGAATATGCCGAAGTGCTCGGCGTCCCATTTGACTTCATGCCCGCCAATTCGGCGAAGGACTTTTCGCCGCCCAAGCCACGGACGCGAGTGTTCGCGGACGAGAGCCGCGCCGCACCGGAAATCCGATTTCCGCGCGTGGTCGGCTATCGCGTCCAGTTTCCGAAGGGACGGGTCAACGCCACATTTGTCGATGAAAGCCGGATGCGGATTGGCGCAGACACCCCGATCCCTAAGGAAACCGAGATCGACCCGCTGGTCGGCGCAGGCATCAAGCTCGACTTGGGCGAGCTTGATGCGATCCGGCCGCAGACCGTGGCTTACATGCTGGCCAAGCGCGCGTTGGAGCGCTGGGCGTTGATGGCCGAAAATATGGGTGGCGAGCCCCTGTTTCTGTTCCCGCAATTCCTGAGCGTCGCTCGGCGCTGGCTAAATGAATGCCTACACTTGGCCGATGGTCGCACGGCGGGTTGGCTGAGCCTTGCCGGCTATCGCGATGAGGCGGTCGATCGGATCGTGCGCGCCTGTGCCAAGGCGCTCGACCGCGCGGGCAAGGAGGAAATCTTGCCCGTCATGCAGCCGTTTGAACCGGAAGGATCGAGCCGCTTCGTCGATCTTCACACCGCCAAGACCACTTTGCTCGCGACCGATCCAGCGAAATGCCAAGTCAACTACGTCGTGTACGACAGCGACTGGGAAGCCGCCTTTGCTGAACGACTGGAGCGCATCCCACGAGTGCGCGGCTATGTGAAGAACCACGGGCTTGGCTTCGAAGTGCCCTACCTCTTCATGGGTACGGAGCGAAGCTACCGGCCTGACTTTGTCGTCCATTGGGATGATGGCCGGCTCGATCCGCTGCAACTCGTCGTTGAGATCAAAGGTCGGCGTGACGCCGAGGATGAGGCAAAGGCCGATACCCTAAGGTCCTATTGGCTCGAGGCTGTAAACAATGACGGGCGCTTCGGGCGATGGGGGCCGCCCATCGAGATTGTTAGGCCGTTCGACATGGAACATGCATTCGAGACGATCGTGACTGCGTTCGAGGCGGCCTTGCCGCCCTCAGCGGCGATGGCGGCTTAACGGTGGCGCGGGGGTCGAAGAATCCGCTGGCGATCGCGACGGTACAGCACCGGCGTGAGCGGCGGCGCAACAACCCGACGATGGAACTGCAAAGCTTCCTCACCGACGCGGAAGCCGCGCCCGAGAAGGTTACGCTCGCACGGGCGTTCAGCCCGACGGCGCAGCCGGAGCTATACGACAGGAACACGGCGCTCGACCCGCAACTGGTGTGGGCGGACAGCGAAGATGGACAAGGGGCGGTGCAATTGGTGTGGCGGGGCAAGGACGAGCAGGACGCGGAACCGCTGAGCGTGGACGCGGTGCCGATCTACACGGCGGAGAAGATACATCCGAAAGCGATCATCGACGACATCCGCCGCCGCGCGGCGGCAAGCGTACCGGAGCCGAATGCGCCGGACCTCTTCGCCGACTTCAACGGCATCGACGACGAGGATCGGCTCGACTTCTACCAGCACACGCAGAAATGGACCAATCGCCTGATTCTCGGTGACAGCCTTCAGGTGATGGCCAGCCTGGCACAGAAGGAAGACCTGCGCGGCAAGGTTCAATGCATTTACTTCGACCCGCCGTATGGGATCAAATTTGGTTCGAATTGGCAGGTTTCAACGCGCTCTAGGAAGGTTGAAGACGGGAAGAAGCATGAGGTCAGCCGCGAACCCGAGCAGGTACGGGCTTTTCGAGACACATGGGCTGACGGTATCCACTCCTATCTGAGCTATTTGCGCGATCGTCTAACGGTTATGCGTGACCTGCTGACCGAAAGCGGCTCAATATTTTTCCAAATTGGTGATGAAAACGTTCATCGAGTTAGAGCGGTGATGGATGAGGTATTCGGCAGTAGAAATCTGATCTCCCAGATCACAATTCAGAAGACCGGTGGTCAGCCAAGTGATCTACTGTCAAACACCTCAGATTTTATTTTGTGGTTTGCAAAAGATGCGTCGGTGGTCAAATTTCGACAGACATATTATACGAAATCCGCTGGTGAGGGAGGCGGAACCGGTGAGAGATATGATAGAGTCGACGAGAACGGCCGATTTTTTCAGACCACTAGCCTAACTTCGGCTAAACCTCCTGGCAGCGCTGCATTTAATTTTCAAGGTAGAACCTTTGGTCCGGGTCAACGCTTTTGGACGACTGGGGAGACGGGGATGTTGCGGCTCAAAATGGCTGCGCGCATAGAGGCCGGGCCAAAGACTGTAAGATTTATCCGATACCTTCAGGATTTCGCCGCCTATCAAATCAATAACGTTTGGACCGACGTGGCCGGCGCAGGCGACAAGCTTTACGTCGTTCAGACCTCTCCACGCGTTATTGAGCGTTGCATTCTCATGGCAACCGACCCAGGCGACCTTGTGCTTGATCCTACCTGCGGCTCCGGCACCACTGCCTACGTCTCCGAGCAATGGGGCCGCCGCTGGATCACTATCGATACCAGCCGGGTAGCACTGACCCTGGCGCGCACACGGCTGATGGGCGCGCGTTATCCCTGGTACGCGCTCAAGGATAGCGAGGCTGGCGCGGTGGAGGAACTGGCGCTGCGGCTGGCGCGCAAGCCGACCGAGGCGGAGTCCGCTGAGGCACGAAATGGCGGACCGTTCACGGGCGACATCGCCCACGGCATCGTTCTCAACCGCGTGCCGCACATCACGCTGAAATCAATCGCCAACAATAAGGCGATCGACATCATTTGGGACCAATGGCAGGAGCGACTCGAGCCGTTGCGCGCCGCGCTCAACAACGCTGCCGATACCGCGTGGGAGGAATGGGAGATCCCCCGCTCGCCGATTTACCCTTGGGATGAAAAGCCGGTAAAGGCGCACGCCAAGGCGAAGGCGCTGCTCGCCGAATGCGAGCGAATGCGAAGCAATTTCGATCGCGGCGACAACGAGATCGACGAAACCGACATCGCCAGGCATGACAAGAAGATCGGCAAGGCTATCGGGGAACTGAACAAGTTGCTCGGCCGAAACTTCACCGTCGACAACATTCCCGACCATGCCGGCGATCCGCTTCCCGCCGCCGCGCTCGGCCCCCATGCGGATTGGTGGGAAGCGCGCATCTACCGCCAGAAGGAAATCGACGATTCGATCGCCGCCAACGCCGAGACAGAATATCTGGTCGACAAGCCCGTCGAGCTGAAAGGCACGGTGCGCGTCGCGGGACCATTCACCGTCGACAGCCTCTCCCCGCACCGGGTTCTTCCGGCCGACGAAGACGATCCGATGTTGCTCGCGGCGCTGGACGAGGATGCTCCGACGCCCAACCGACTCGCAATCCGCCAGCGCTCGGGCGAGACCAGCGACGATTTTATGCGCGTCGTGCTCGACAACCTGAAGGTCGCGGGCGTCGGCAACACCAAGAAAGGCGAACGGCTGCGTTTCACCGCGATCCGCCCCTTCGCCGGACGCTACCTCAACGCCGAGGGGCGTTACACCGAAGGAGAAAGCGAGGGCGCCCCAGAGCGTCGCGCGGCGATTTTCATCGGGCCCGAATATGACACGGTAACCCGCGCCATGATCGTCGCCGCCGCGCGCGAAGCGGTCGATACGTTCGACACGCTGATCGTTTGCGGCTTCGCGTTCGAGGCGCACGCGTCGGCCGAGACGATGACGCTTGGCCGGCTGACCGTGCTCAAGGTCAACATGAACCAGGACCTGCGGATGGGCGATCGGCTCAAGACTGCTGACCAAGGCAATCTGTTCGTCGTCTTCGGCGAACCCGACGTCAATTTTCGCGCGCGGGCGGACGGGGAATACGAGGTTGAGATCAAGGGGGTCGACATCTTCAACCCCAACACCGGCGAGCAGAAATCGTCGGGGAAGGTCGAGGATGATGTGGCCTGTTGGTTCCTCGACGACGATTACGACGAGACCAGCTTCTTTGTCAGGCAGGCCTATTTTCTTGGCGGCAAAGATCCATACGAAAAGCTCAAGGCCGCGCTCAAGGCCGAGCTCGATGAGGACGCCTGGCGCGTGCTCAACAGCACCGTCTCACGGCCCTTCCCAGCGCCTTCAACGGGCAAGATTGCTGTGAAGGTTATCAATCACTACGGTGACGAGGTGATGAAGGTCTATAGCGTCGCAAAACCAAGGGGTTAGGTATGATACTGGGGGGATTTTACGACCGGCTTAAAGCATATCGAGCAGAAGGCGGTTCGGCGGAAGGAGCAGAGCTGGAGGCCTGCGTCGAAGCTACCGTCGAGGCGCTGCTGTCATCCGAGACCGACGCGCGACGTCCCGGAATGTTGCTTGGCAAAATCCAATCGGGCAAGACGCGCGCGTTCCTCGGGATAATCGCGTCCGCATTTGACAATGGTTTCGATGTTGCAGTCGTCCTGACTAAGGGCACGAAGACGCTCGCCCAGCAAACTGTCAACCGCATTTCCAGAGAGTACAGCGTATTCCGCGATGCCGAGGAACTCGCGGTATTCGATATCATGAACGTACCCAACCTGACCGATTGGGAAATCGACGGCCACAAGTTGATCTTCGTCGCGAAGAAGGAAGCGAACAATATGCGGCGGCTAGTTAAGCTGTTTGCCGAGACGCATCCGCGGCTGCGGGCCAAACGCGTTCTGATCGTCGATGACGAGGCCGATTTTGCGTCAATCCGCTTCACTAAGAAGAAGGGCTCTGACGACATCGAACAAGGTCGGATTGCCGACCGAATTGACGAATTGCGGCGCGAGCTGAGTAATCCAGCGGTGTTACAGGTGACGGCAACGCCGTACTCGCTTTACTTACAGCCCGACGAGTATGAGCGGCCTGAAGGTGAGAACTTCACGTTCGAGCCGAAGCGGCCGGTCTTTACACAGATTGTGCCGATCCACGGGGGCTACGTCGGTGGCGATGAGTATTTCGGCGAACACGACGAGGAGGCGCCCGAGTACTATCTTTGGCATCCTGTGTCGGAAGACGAGCTAACTGCGCTCAAGAAGGAAGATCGCCGCCGCGTCCGCACCGACGAGGCGCTCTCATCGCCTCGCACCGAGGCATTGCGCCATGCTCTGGTGACATTCGTGACTGCCGCTGCACTCCGACGCCTGCAACAGAAAATGGAAGGCGCCCCGCCTAAGCGCTATTCGATGATCGTCCATGTAGAAACGGCACGAGCATCGCACGCTTGGCAGCATACCGTGGCAAAGGAAATTATCGACGGCATGGCCGCCGCAGCACGGGCGAACGACGTAATTTTCGACCAACTTGTCGAAAGGTCGATCGACGACCTGGCGCGATCGGTAACGGCGGGCGGATGGAACATGCCGGACCGTGCTCAGCTGTTGCGGGAAGTTCGCGAAGCCTTTGTGAAGGGCGGTGTTGTCACCGAACGCGTTAACTCGGATAACGACGTTCAAGCACTGCTTGACGAAAACGCGGAGCTTCGTCTAAGAACGCCGTTCAATGTTTTTATTGGCGGCCAGATTCTTGATCGCGGCATAACGGTTCCAAATTTGCTCGCCTTCTTCTACGGACGTTCCCCGAAGAAGATGCAGCAGGATACGGTGTTGCAACACGCGCGGATGTACGGCGCGAGGCCGAGGGCCGATTTGGCTGTAAGCCGTTTCTACACGACCCCGTCTAACTACGGTACCTTAAAGCGCATTCATGAGTTTGACTCAGCGCTGCGCCATGCGTTCCTAACGGGCGCACATGACCGAGGGGTGGCGTTTGTGATGAAGGATGAAAGCAACCGTGTCGTACCGTGCGCGCCGAGCAAGATACTTGTTTCCAATATAGTATCGTTGAGGCCCAACGCGGCGCTAGTGCCCTTCGGCTTTCAAACGAAGTCACGCACAGAGCTTAGCCGTATCGGCGCAAATCTATCGAAACTGATCCCTACAGCGGCTTTGGAGTCGGGTGATCCTGTGGAGGTCACATGCGAGGAAGCTGTCGCCCTCCTAAGCGGGATAGAACCCTCAGTGACGTTCGAGGGCGGCTACAATTTCGATTGGGAAGCAGCACGAGCGGCGATTGAGTATTATTCCAAGATCGCGTCACCGCCTGCGTCTCGCGGTGGATGCTGGCTTTATGCCGTCACGGGCCGCACAATGAGCCGCAAGCGTACGGGAGGCAGATTTTCAGACTCTCCGCTATCCTACCAAGAGCGCACTGCGTTCCGCTCGCTGCCAGGGTCATTACCCATACTGGCCTTGTTGCAACAGGAAGGCAGCGAGGAGGACGGCTGGCGCGGTGCGCCGTTCTGGTGGCCCGTGCTAGTCGCGCCAGCAAGATCGGTTCCGAGCATCTTCGCCACTTCCGTCCGAGAGTTGGAGGCCGGCGAAGAGGATGACGATTGACGCAGTTCGGCCGCCGGCCGCCGGTCATCAGCTTCATGGACGGAAAGACAAGATCGATGTATGGGCGGAATGCCGTCGCGCGCATCACAGGTCGATCGCTCGGGGAGCGAGCAGGCGTGGGCCGGGCCATATCCAGCCGTTCCATCCCGGGCGGTAAGCGGTGCCGAGCTAGCTGAACAATTGTCCGCTTGTGGGATCGGCTGGCGGCTGCCTAAACGTCGTGGAAGTGGCGCAAACCAGACGCTTGCCTGCACCGGCTATAGCCAGGCCCGAGCCTCGAGAATCTGCGGCGGATGCTCGCAACGCGCCAGAAACGGTCATTTGACTGTTGTGATCGAGCATAAATCTCTGGCTCGATAGACGAAAACTGGCGTCAACGGGACTCCCGGGCACGCGGTTCCGGTCCCGCCGGTGCACCATTCACCAACCAGATTTGAGCACCCCGATCGGAGCCACCCGCCACCGCCCTCCAGACACTCTTCGTGTGTGGTCCGCGCCGGCAGAACAAATTCCTTGTATAGCCGCCCCTGCGTCCGTAGATTTTCATTGGCGTAAACGGCTGGCCCAAGGGAGGGGGGGCATGGCGGGGGTGAATCCCGAAAACATTGAATCTGACTGGGACGCGGAGTCCTCAGGAACCCGTGTGCGGCTCCGAGACAATCCCGGTCGTCAGGGGACGACCACCGGCAGGATCAAACGCGCCGGCAGCTTTCTCATGGTGGAAGTGGATTTCGGCCCCAATGAGAAGCAGTTCAAGCGCTACGACCTGCTGGAACCGGTCAACGAGACGAAAGATTTCATCGACCTGCTCGAGCGCGGCGTCTTCGGTGGCCCTAGCGACCTTCGCCGCGTTCTAACTTTCGAGAAAATCAAAGGCGAGCTGACAAACATCTTCTACTCGATGGAAGCGAGCAATACCGACTTCTATCCCCACCAGTTCAAGCCCGTTATGCGGTTCATCGAGTCGCCAGTCGGCCGGATGCTGATCGCCGACGAGGTCGGCCTCGGCAAGACGATTGAGGCGACTTACATCTGGAAAGAACTACAGGCGCGGGAATCGGCGCGCAGGTTGCTGATCGTCTGTCCAGCGATGCTACGCGAAAAATGGCGCAGCGATCTTCGGAAGCGTTTCAACATTACCGGCGAAATAATCTCTGCCCACGATCTGCTCGATCGCGTGAAGGACGTCGCCGATCACAGGACATCTGACTCCTTCGTCTACATCACGAGTCTGGAAGGCCTTCGTCCGCCGGCGAACTACGAAGATGAGAAGTCCGGCGGTGTGAAAGCCCGCTTCGCTCGACTGCTCGATGAGAACACTGCGACCGAAGACTTCGCCATCTTCGATCTCGTCATCATTGACGAGGCGCATTACCTTCGCAATCCGTCAACGGGCAACAACCGGCTTGCCCGGCTTCTGCGCGAGGCCGGTCACCACCTCATTCTGCTTACCGCGACCCCCATACAGATTGGGAGCGACAACCTTTTCCAGCTGCTCCGGCTCATCGATCCCGACCAGTTCTATGACTCGTTCCTTTTCCAGGAGATCTTGAGCGCCAATTCCTGCATCGTACGCGCGCAACGCTGCCTATGGCAGCAGCCCGCCGATCTGGGCGGAGCCCTTGAAGCCCTGGTGGACGCACGAGAATCCGATTATTTCAGGACCGATCCGGTTCTCATCCGTATCCAGCAATCGCTCCATGACGGCCAGCTCGACACGGAGCGCCGGGTGGAGATTCTGCGTCTCCTCGAAAGCCGTTCCCTGCTTTCGCAATACATGACACGCAGTCGCAAACGCGAAGTGCTGGAGAGGCACGTCGAGCGTGCTCCGCAGACGCTTAGCGTCCGGTTCAGCGAGCCGGAGCTGTCGTTGTACAACCACGTCACGCAACGGATCCGCGACGAGGCGGTGGGTAGAAGCGGTGTTTCTCTGTTCTCGCTCGTTGCGCGCCAGCGGCAGATGGCAAGCTCCATCGTCGGGGCGCTGGAAAGCTGGCGCGACAGCGGGCAGCTTGCCGATCTCCTCTGGGAAGATTTCGGGCTGTCGCCCGAACTAATGGCCGACGCGGCGGGTATTGTTGATGACACAGGCCGTGGGCCTGATGCCGGAAGCGAGCCGTTTGCTGTGGTCTGCGACCTCGCGGCGCTCGAAGAAGGCGATCAGAAGTACAGCGCTCTGAAGGCCTTCCTCACGGCGGAGCTGGCAAAGAACCAGGCGGAGAAATTCGTCATCTTTGCCTTCTTCCGCGGAACGCTCAAATACCTGCGGCGCCGTCTCGCAGCCGACGGGATCAGGATTGGGCTAATCATGGGTGACATGGGCGCGGCCAAGGACGATATCATTCGCAATTTTGCGACTGCGACCGGGCCGTCGGTTCTTCTGTCCTCCGAAGTGGGCAGCGAAGGCATCGATCTTCAGTTTTGTCGGTTTCTCGTAAACTATGATCTGCCGTGGAACCCTATGAAAGTTGAGCAGCGCATAGGCCGCCTGGATCGTCTGGGGCAAAAAGCGGAGAGGATTTCGATCGTCAACCTCTCGGTCGAGAACACGATCGAGGATCGAATCCTGCTGCGGCTCTACGAGCGGATCAATGTGTTTCGCGAAAGCATCGGTGACCTTGAAGACATTCTTGGCCAAGTGACCGAGCAACTGGTCGTCGCTCTGTTCAATCCGAACCTCACGGACGCCGAACGCGAAGGCCGGTCGGCACAGGCAGAGCTCGCCATCCGCAATACACGAAAGGAACAGGAGAGACTCGAGGAGGAAGCTGTAAACCTCGTCGGCTTTTCGGACTACATTCTGGACCATGTGAAAGATAGTCGCGAAAAAGGGCGATGGCTTAGCGCCGAGGAACTTCGTTCCCTTGTCGAGGATTTCTTCGCCCGCAAATTCCCACGCACGAAAATCGAGCCTGTCGACGCGATCGAACACGGGGCGAGAATCGTTCTTTCCGAGGAAGCGCGCGCTTCGCTTGGCTATTTCATCTCCGAGCGGCGACCGTCCACGCGGACGGCCCTCCACAGAAGCAACCGGCCGGTTCTGTGCGTCTTCGACCCCCGTAAGTCTGACGAGACGCCCGCCGATGCGGAGTTCATCGAGCCAAGCCACCCGCTGGTTCGTTGGATCAGGGCGCAGTATGAATCCGAGCTCGATCAGCTCCACCCGGTTAGCGCCATGAAAGTCGTCGCCGACGAGGTCGGCGTGCCGCCGGGCGACTATGTATTCTGCGCACATCGCTGGTCTTTTGTCGGGCTGAGATCGGAACAGTCGCTGACATTCCGGGCGATCCGGGTCGGTGCCGGCGATGCGCTGAGCACAGCCCAGTCGGAACAACTTGTATCCATTGCCGCCCGTATAGGGCAGTCACTCCCAAACGCCGTCAACGTTCTGCCCGACATGCACGTCATTTCCGAAGCTGCGCTCGCCTGCGAGGACGCTTTGGGCGAGGTTTTCGGAGAGAGGCTGGCCGATTTCGAGGCGGAAAACGCCGTTCGCTGCGATCAGCAGAGGACAAGCGCCGAGAAGCTGGCAAGCCGGCGCCTGGAAGGACTGAAGGCGCGCATCCAGCGCTTCAGAAACGAGGGAAACCTTCGGCCCGTCGCCATGACCGAAGGCCTGATCCGAAAGGAAGAGGAACAGCTCAAGACCAAGCTTGACCGGGTAAGCAAAAGACGCGTCGTCGATCCGACCATGATACCTCTGGCCGCCGGGGTGATCCGCGTGGTGGCGCGATGACCGGCTGGCGCGAAAGATTGAAGGTCCTGCGCGAGCGCGTCCTGGGCGGCATGCGGACATCAGCTACCCGCGAAGCGCCGATGACGCCAGTGAAGGACCGAAAGGACGACAGCGCGGCTGCCGGTACGGAAGGCGCGCGGGCGCCGGAACCGCCGCATCAGCAGGCCGCTCCCCTACCTCTCGCTGCACCGTCACCCGTGCGCCCGGCAAGGCTGGCGCCGGCCACCGCCAGAACAGAAACCAAGGCGCCGAAGACCGCCAGACTTTCACCGACATCCAGGGCCAGCCGTTCGCCTGCGAAGGTGGAAAAGCCGGCGCCGCCGCGGGCCTTGCGTCCCGTGGCAATCAACCTGGGCATCGATTTCGGCACGAGCTTCACGAAGGTGTGTTATCGCGATGTGGGGACCGAGGAATCCGGTGTCGTATCGGCCGGCGCTGCCGAAGCTCTGGTGCCGTCTGTCGTTGTCATCTCGCAGACGGGCCGCCTGTACCTTGGTGATGCCGCAAGGTCTGTCAGATCGCCGGTTCACATCCCCTACCTGAAAATGCGTCTCGCCGGCGTGCCGATCGGGGACTTGCTTCCCGAGGTCAAGGGCGTCGATCCAAACGCGCCTGAGTCAGTGAAAGCCCTTTCATCCTGGTTCCTTGCCTCGGTTATCGCGAGGAGCCAGTCATGGATAGCCGGGAACCAAGCCGATCGGCTGAAAGGCCGTTCTGCCGTGTGGTCCGCAAACGTCGGTGTTCCTGTCGAACACTACGACTCTATCGTGCTGAAAACATTCCAGGAGGTGCTTGGCGTCGCCTGGCTGTGGGTCAGGGGCGGCGCGATCCCGGCAACCCTGCGCGAGGCCCTTGCGGCCTACGCCGCCACGCTTCCCCGTCTCGATGCCGAAGTGAGCGACTTTCACGCTGTGCCTGAAATCGCTGCGGCGGTTCAGTCGTTTGTAATGTCTCGCGAAGCACTGGAAGGTATCTACGTCTACTTCGATATCGGAGGGGGCACCGTTGATGGAGTGGCCTTCAACTACATCAATCGGAAGGGTGAACGGCGGATCAATTTCTACTCGGGCAAGGTCGCGTCGTTGGGACTCGCGGCGATCGCCGCCGCGATAGGAGGAGCCGACGGTCCGATCGACGCCACGAGTTTCGAGCGTCTCATGACCTCATGCGGCCCTGAAAAGGGATCTGACGCGACCCTCAAGGTTCGGCGGCTGGTGGCGGAAGTGATTATGACTGCCAAGTTCAAAGACGGGCGAGACTGGCAGGTCGACGCAATCCAGAACCGCGACTACGAGCGCAAGTTCATTGGCCAGCTCGCACCATCCCGCATGAAACCCTTGATCGCGTTTCTCGGCGGTGGCGGCTCAAGATCGAGCTGGTACACGGAAGCCATCTCGTCTACCTACAAAGCCTTCCAGCATGACCGGGCAGGTATTCCTCCCTACAAGTTGCTGCAGGTTCCCGTCCCCAAAGACTTCTCGATGGACGGAGCCGTCAGCAGCGACTTCAACCGGTTCGCCATCGGTTACGGCTTGTCGTTCCCGTTCGGCGAAGGACCTGAGATAGGCCTTCCCAGCGAATTTTCGATCGCTGAAAAACCCGAGCCGCGCAAATTGCGGGGCGTGGTGGACTATGCTGATAGCAAGGACGCCTTTGATTAGGATCTGCAGGTTTTCGACAGACTGCTGGTACAGATTCAGAAGAAACGAGCAGAGCCAATTCAGCTACCGGTCCTCGATCTTTTCAAGGCTTTCCGGTCTATTGCGGAGGACGACTGCCGGGATCAGAATCGGACGTTGGCGGAATACAACTCGGCGCCATTGGCAGACCGGATTTTGAAATTATACTTTTAGCTTGAAGATTGAATATAACTAGCGAAAATATTCGTCTACGGATATAAGCGAGATGTATTTTAAGTATCGTTCGGAGTTTGGATCGCCGAGGAAAACTTCAATGGGATACGACATGCCAAGAAGCGGAAAGACGATCATCTTCAACACGCGCTGGATGAGCGAATATGCCGGTCCCGAGGACAATCTTCCCCGTCCTCATTTCCGTTGGCTGCGTGAGAACGACGGCGACATAGGTGGTGAACGTGAGAACTTTCTCGTTGAGAACGACAGATGCCGCGGCTACGTACAGGTTCACTCCGATCATATAGATCTCGCCGTGCTGGATCCGGGCGCGGAGGACAAGGACGTGATCGACGGAGTAACAGTGATCTTCACGGCTACGCCGGCAACCAAGCGGACGCGTATGATCGGCTGGTACGAAGATGCGAGTCTCCATCGATATCGACGGAAAGGATTGAAGCGGTCGCGTCCCACATTTTCTGCCGAAGCACCAGCCGACCTATGCTATCTGATCCCGCCTGCCGAGCGGACCTTTGACATGTACAAGGGGGCCAAAAGCCACCAGGGGCAGAGCCCGGTTTGCTACATTTCGCGATTGAACCCGTCTTTCGACGCCGAGATCTGCCGGTATCTCGATCGGCTGAAGCGCAGTGGACTGCGGCCGGTCGGGATTGTGCGGGAAAGGGCGCCTGAAGAACGCCGGAAGCGTGGCCGATTGCGAAACGTCGACCCGATCCTGCGTCGCGAGATCGAAGACGCCGCGATCGACGCAGTCTGGAACTACTACGAGTGCCGTGGCTGCGTCGTGAGATCTGTCGAAACCGAGAACAAAGGTTGGGATCTGGAGACCGATGACGGCCTAAAGATCGAGGTCAAGGGTCGGCGGGCAAATGAATTGCTCGTTGAAATGACGCCAAACGAGTACCTCGCGATGCTGAAAGCGGAAGCTGAAATATCGTGGGCTTCGAAATACCGGATTGGCGTCGTGACAAGTGCCCTCGAGGAAGGCGGACGCCTTCACATCTTCGCCTTCAAGGGTGGCGAATGGCGCTGTCAGATTACACAAAGGCCACTGGCTGTTACACCCCTGATGGGGGCCCGGCTGACATCCGGAACCAAATAAGGTGAAGCCCTTTCCCGAGCTAATTGCGGGAACGTTTGCAATGTATTGCTCTCAGGCATGGAGGAAAGGTTGGTCATATCATTCAGGGATTTTCTCAGGTCGCTCAAAAGGCCGTCCGGAGGAAAAATTGGCTACGTCTTCTACCATCTCAGCGAAGACGATTTGGAGGCTCAGCAGACTATACTACTGTTGATGGAAGCCAAGCCCTACGTCGATCTCGGAAAGGGCAGGCGCATTATGTACCATACCGCTCATATTCCGGACGGGCAGGATCACCTGCATTTCGTCGTAAACGGGAAGAAGATCGCCGCAGTCAACCGGGACGGAACGGCTCATGACCGGAGCCATGGCATACAGCTACAAAAATGGGCACTAAAGGGTGCAAAGGCCAACTACCCCTACATGAAGATGCCGCCAGACGGGCTGATCGAGAACCTTTATGCGGTATCAGACAGGCGACTTCTGACGGAAGCTGTCGACGACCACCGTGTTGCTCCACGCGCACTACAAATTGTTGCAGAGCTGAAGGCCACTGAAAAAGATGCCGAACAACTGCAGCAATAGCGCTGCTTGCATACTGTACCTGTCGTACGAACCGCTGCAGCTTCAAACCATCATCGCGCGTCCTCGATATCGAGCGATTCCTTTCTTTGACTCGTGGACATTGGGGCGGTGTCAAAGTCGTATGCCTTTGGGATCGCCTACCGCATGAAGGCGACCGCCATCTGAAGCGAGTGCCTGCTCGAGAGCGGCCCGGTGCGCCTGCCAATTCGCATATTGCTTCTGACCGGCGTCGAAGCCAAAGACAACAAGGTTGACCTGCGGCGTATCTCCCAGAGTGATTTTCCGGGCGCCGATAGCGACCTCGTCGACCAGCGGGTGAACAGCTTGACCGCCCGCACCACGGATCCTGCGCAGATTGCTGCACAACCTCGTGTAGCTTTTCTCCAGGTCGGGCCTATAGGCTTCCAGGATGGCGCGATATGTTGCGATCTGCGCCAGAACCGGCGCCGGAAGTCTGGATCGGATGCTGCCGAGTTCCGGATTCTTGAAGTCTTTGGCCTCCCAGAACACAAGGCGGGCTTTGTCCGTTCCCTGCGGCTCCAGTGCGAGCAGGTCGATACGTGGCGAAGTGATTTCGTCGCCTGGTTCATTCCGCTCGACCGTTCCAGGCAACGCGATCTCTACGTCGACCACTTGCGGATTTGCGATCGCGATTGAGTGGCAACCGCTTTTTTCCTTGCCGGAATAGATGCCCGCTGCCCGCTTCATCAGGGCAATCGACTTGGGTCCTTCGTAGCTTTTGAGGAAGGCCTTGGTCCCGAGCGCGGTGACATCGAATCTTTCACCATCGAAGGCGATCTGACCGCTGAGCTTCGGGTCGAGCAGGAATTTCTCGTGCGTGCTTGCCCTTAGTGCGAGAGGCCCTGCCTCGACCTTGAAGATTGACTGACCTTTCCAGTAGACATTCAGGGATTTGCCGCGAAGCGCGATCACGAGTTCGCGGTCTTCGAGGACGTCACGCCACCAGCCCTTCTCTGCTGCTTCCTCCAGCTTCACAACGAAGTGGTCAGGCAATGACCTGTCAAAATTCTTGATCGTGATTTCGGGCATGTCACCTCGCTGGAAAATCGCTGGTACTTCTTCAAAGGTCCAACTGCTTTGCAAGAATATTCCTTGCTTACCACCTCTACCTATCTTGTTAACAGTCAGTCGCACCAGGCAAGTCTTTGCACGTCGGGCTGACCTGGCGGGACCTGCGTCCTTGCGTACCTGTGAATTCGACATTTTCTGATCGCTCCGATCGATTAGCCAAATGAGACGAAACGTGCCGGCAACCAGAATACTGTGGGGCCAAGTTCTGTCGGTCCTTCTGATCGTACTCGCCACCACCTGGTGTGGAACGCAATGGACGGCGTGGCGACTGGGTTTCCAGGCGCAGCTGGGTCCGCCCTGGTTCGAACTCGCGGGCTACCCGTTCTATTCACCGCCCGCTCTGTTCTGGTGGTGGTTCTTTTACGATGCCTATGCACCAGAGGTTTTTCTCGAGGGTGCGCTAATAGCGGCAAGCGGCAGCTTCGTGGCGATCGCTGTGGCAATCGGCATGTCGGTATGGCGGGCACGCGAGGCGAAGAACGCGGCCACGTATGGTTCGGCACGCTGGGCAACGCGGGACGAAATCGTGGCGGGAGGCCTGATTGGCCCGGACGGCGTGGTACTCGGCAGGCTCGAGCGGGAATATCTGCGCCATGATGGTCCCGAACACGTGCTGTGTTTCGCGCCGACGCGAAGCGGCAAGGGCGTTGGCCTTGTCATTCCGTCGCTGCTTACCTGGCCGGGTTCGGCGATTGTCCACGACATCAAGGGTGAGAACTGGGAACTGACGGCCGGATGGCGCGCGCGCTTTGGCCGCATCCTGCTCTTCGATCCAACCAATGCGTCATCTGCCGCCTACAACCCTCTGCTGGAAGTGAGACGTGGCGAATGGGAGGTCCGCGACGTGCAGAACGTCGCCGACGTGCTGGTTGATCCCGAGGGCTCGCTGGAACGCAGGAACCACTGGGAGAAGACCAGCCACGCTCTGCTGGTCGGCGCCATCCTGCATGTCCTTCATTCCGAAACGGACAAGACGCTTGCCGGAGTTGCGAATTTCCTTTCCGACCCGCAAAGGCCGATCGAGACGACATTGCGCACCATGATGCTGACGCGCCATCTCGGCGATGGCGGACCGCATCCGGTCGTGGCGTCGGCCGCGCGCGAACTGCTCAACAAATCGGAGAACGAGCGGTCAGGCGTGCTTTCGACGGCCATGAGTTTTCTGGGCCTCTACCGCGATCCGGTGGTGGCCAAGGTGACGTCCCGCTGCGACTGGCGGATCGCCGATCTGGTCGAGGACGGGCGGCCAGCGACACTCTATCTTGTCGTGCCGCCCTCCGACATCAGCCGTACCAAGCCGCTGATCCGGCTCGTCCTCAACCAGATAGGCCGTAGATTAACGGAGGATCTCCATGCAAAGGATCACCGACATCGTCTGCTTATGATGCTCGACGAGTTTCCGGCTCTCGGCCGGCTCGATTTCTTCGAGTCGGCGCTGGCTTTCATGGCGGGCTACGGCATCAAGTCTTTCCTGATTGCCCAGTCGCTCAACCAGATTGAGAAGGCCTACGGGCCGAACAATTCCATCCTCGACAACTGTCATGTGCGGGTGAGCTTTGCCACCAATGACGAGCGCACAGCCAGGCGCGTGTCCGACTCGCTTGGAACCGGAACCGAGATGCGCGCCATGAAAAACTATGCCGGCCACAGACTGTCGCCCTGGCTCGGCCATCTGATGGTCTCACGGCAGGAAACAGCGCGTGCGCTGATGACGCCTGGCGAGATCATGCAGCTACCACCGACCGATGCAATCGTCATGGTTTCGGGCCTGTTCCCAATTCGGGCCAGGAAGGCACGCTATTTTTCCGATCCACGCCTTGCCGCGCGCGTCCTTCTGCCACCGAAGCCTGAAACGGCCTCAGGACCATTGCGCCCGGATGACTGGACCGGCGCTACAGTCCCTGCGGTGCCGGAAGGCAATTCTCTGCAATCCAGGACTTCTGAGGATGCGCAGAACGAGGATTCTGCAAATGGCGGCATCCGCCGCCAGCCTGAGCTCCTGGAACACGAGGATGTCGCGCCGGAACGGGCGGTGCAGCGCAGCGACGAGTTCGATCTGGACCGGGACGAATCCGACGATCATGCGCTGCGTCGACGCGCGGTCGATCAGGCCATGCGGCGCGCTGCACGGCAGGCCACCCTCGATCCCGACGACGGCATCGGGCTCTGACCCGTGAAGAACGCGAAGAAAAGACGGCTCTCGGCCTATCTCGATCCTGACGTCATGAACGCGCTTGCCGACTATTCGGCACGGCGCGACGTGTCGCTGTCGCTGATAGCCGAGGCCGCGATTGCCTCGTTCCTGTCGCCGGACGCCGAGGAGCGGAAGGAGGCGGCGATCACAAGGCGCCTCGACCAGATCGACCGGCGCGTGCAGCGTGTCGAGCGTGATGTCGGTATCGCCATCGAGACACTGGCGCTGTTCGTCCGCTTCTGGCTCAACTCGACCCCGGCATTGCCGGAATCCGCGCAAGCCGAAGCCCGCGCAAAAGGTCTGCAGCGGTATGACGCGTTCGTTGACGCGCTTGGCCGCAGGCTGAGCAAAGGACCAAAGCTCAGACAGGAAATCGCTGATGACGTCCCGCCGGCGTTGCCAGCCGACGCGGATGATTCCCCGTCGCGATGACGGGCGTCGGCAAGCCGGCAAGATCGTCGCACCGCATTTTGCAGGTCTCTGCACGCCGCGTTGCGATCGCCCGTTTTGCCTGTTGCAAGGCTGCTATTCATGCCTCTTCTAATTATCCCCGACCGCGGCACGAACAGGCTCGCCGCAGTGAATGGGGATCATCGTGGCAGGCAATCATCATTCTGGCAGGGAAGCGGTGTCGCGCGGCGCGCGCATGCTGCGCACGGCGCTTGGGCCGGCCATAGCCCGCTTCCTTGAAGATCCTGATATCGTCGAGGTGATGCTCAACCCGGACGGGCGCCTCTGGGTCGACCGGCTGAGGGAAGGGCTCTGCGCCACCGATGAAATGCTGGTCCCGGCCGACGGCGAGCGCATCATCCGCCTGGTCGCCCACCACGTCGGCGCGGAAGTGCATCTGGCCTCGCCGCGCGTCTCGGCCGAACTACCGGAGACAGGCGAACGTTTCGAGGGCCTGCTGCCGCCTGTCGTCATGGCACCAGCCTTCGCCATCAGGAAGCCGGCGGTCGCAGTATTTACCCTCGAGGATTACGTCAGCGCCGGCATCATGACCGCTGGCCAGGCCGACGTGCTGCGGCTTGCCGTCGAAAGAAGGAAAAACGTTCTGGTTGCCGGCGGTACGTCGACTGGCAAGACGACGCTGGTCAATGCGCTGCTGGCCGAGGTCGCCAGAACCGCCGACCGCGTCGTGCTGATCGAGGACACGCGTGAACTGCAATGTGCTGCACCGAACCTCGTGGCACTGCGCACCAGGGACGGCGTCGCCTCGCTTTCCGATCTGGTGAAGTCTTCACTGCGGCTTCGCCCCGACCGCATCCCGATCGGTGAAGTGCGAGGCGCCGAAGCGCTCGATCTCCTGAAGGCCTGGGGCACCGGTCATCCAGGCGGCATCGGCACCATCCACGCAGGTTCCGCCGCTGGCGCACTGCTGCGGCTCGAGCAGCTCGTGCAGGAGGCCGTCGTCACGGTCCCGCGCGCGCTCATTGCCGATACCATCGACCTCATCGTAGTTCTCGCCGGCAGGGGTGCCGCGCGCCGTCTCGCCGAGATCGCATGGGTCGAAGGGCTCGATCCCGCCACCGGTGATTACCGCACGCTCGAAGCCAGGCTCGAGACTGCCCCAGCCACAGATCCCCAGTCCTCCATGGAGCCCCAAGAATGAATCCGATCCGCTTCACTTCTTCGTCTATCCCCAGCCCTGATGCTCTGGTCATGCGTGCCGCAGTGACTGCTGCAGTCGTGGCCATGATGATTGTGCCTGCCCGCGCCGCAGGCTCGTCCATGCCGTGGGAAGAACCTCTTCAGCAGATCCTCGAATCTGTCGAGGGACCGGTCGCCAAGATCGTCGCGGTGATCATCATCATTGTCACCGGGCTGTCGCTCGCCTTCGGCGATACGTCCGGAGGCTTCAGGCGCCTGATCCAGATCGTGTTCGGACTGTCGATCGCTTTCGCGGCGAGCTCGTTCTTCCTGTCGTTTTTCTCTTTCGGCGGCGGAGCGCTGATCTGATGGAGGAGGAAGTCCGCGGCTTTTTCGCACCCGTGCATCGTGCCCTGACCGAACCAATCCTGCTCGGCGGCGCGCCACGCGCGGTCGCCATCGCCAATGGCACGCTGGCTGGCGCGGTCGGTCTGGGCTTGAGGCTCTGGATCGTCGGCCTTGTCATCTGGGCGATCGGGCATTTCGCCGCCGTCTGGGCGGCGAAACGCGATGCACAGTTCGTCGACGTCGCTCGCCGGCACCTTCGCTATCCCGCGCATTTCGGCTGCTGAGGGTTTGTGGATGATGAACCTCGCCGAATATCGCAAACGACCGTCCAGCCTCGCCGACTACCTGCCCTGGGCAGCCCTTGTTGCACCGGGCGTGGTGCTCAACAAGGATGGCAGCTTCCAGAGAACTGCCCGCTTCCGCGGTCCCGATCTGGATTCCGCCACGCCGGCGGAACTGGTCGGCACAACCGCCCGGCTGAACGGCGCGCTCCGCCGTCTCGGCTCGGGCTGGGCGATCTTCGTCGAAGCGCAGCGCAATCCCGCCACCAGCTATCCCGACAGCCGGTTCCCGGATTCTGCATCTGCGCTTCTCGACATCGAGCGGCGCGAGCAGTTCGAGAATGAGGTCGGTCAGGGATCGTTGCAGTGGAGCGGTCGCCAGCCGGACGGAGAGCTGTTCGAGAGCAGCTATTTTCTCACCTTCGTCTGGCTGCCGCCGGCAGAGGACGTCTCGCGGATGGAGAACTGGCTTTACGAAGGCCGGGAAAAGAGCGGCGTCGATCCCCGGGAACTGCTGAAAAGCTTCGTCGACCGTACCGATCGTGTGCTGGATCTGTTCGAAGGCTTTGTTCCGGAAGCTGCATGGCTCGATGACGGCGAGACACTGACCTACCTGCACTCGACAGTCTCGACCAGGCGTCATCGTGTCCGTGTTCCGGAAACACCGATGCATCTCGATGCACTTCTGGTCGACCAGCCGCTTGCCGGTGGACTGGAGCCGCGACTGGGCGACATCCATCTGCGCACGCTGACCATCATCGGGTTTCCGACCACAACCTTTCCGGGGATCCTCGACGATCTCAATCCGCTTGCTTTCCCCTACCGCTGGTCGACGCGGGCGATCCTGCTCGACAAGACCGATGCGACCAGGCTGCTGACGAAGATCCGCCGCCAGTGGTTCGCAAAACGGAAGTCCGTCGCCGCGATCCTCAAGGAGGTGATGACCAATGAGGCATCCCTGCTCGTCGACACCGACGCGGCCAACAAGGCAGCCGATGCGGACGCGGCCCTGCAGGACCTCGGCTCCGACCAGATCGGCCAGGCTTACGTCACGGCGACACTGACGGTGTGGGATGCCGATCCGTCGATCGCAGACGAGAAACTTCGGCTGGTCGAGAAAGTGATCCAGGGGCGCGATTTCACGTGCATCGCCGAGAGGGTCAACGCCATCGAAGCCTGGCTCGGCAGCATTCCCGGTCACGTCTATGCGAATGTCCGCCAGCCGCCACTATCGACGCTGAATCTGGCTCATATGATCCCGCTATCGGCAGTCTGGGCGGGACCCGTCGAGGATGACCATTTTCGTGCACCGCCGCTGTTCTTCGCCAGGACAGAAGGCGCGACGCCGTTCCGCTTCAGCCTGCATGTCGGCGATGTCGGTCACACCCTTGTCGTGGGTCCGACGGGTGCGGGCAAGTCGGTCCTGCTGGCACTTATGGCCCTGCAGTTCCGGCGCTACGGGAACAGCCAGATTTTTGCATTCGACTTTGGTGGCTCGATCCGCGCGGCTATGCTCGCTATGGAGGGCGACTGGCACAATCTCGGCAGCAGTGCGCCGAACGGGCACGGAGCGGACGATCCGCTTGCCCTTTTGACCCTGGCGGATCTGCCGGACGACATCGACGCAATTTCGCTGCAGCCGCTTGGCCGCATCCACCACGTTCCGGAGCGTGCCTGGGCAGCCGACTGGCTTGTCGACATTCTTCTGCGCGAAGGCGTCCCCGTGACGCCGGAGGTGAAGGAACATCTCTGGTCAGCACTGACATCACTGGCCAGCGCTCCGGTTCAGGAGCGGACGCTGACCGGCCTGACCGTGCTGCTCCAGTCCTCGCCGCTGAAGCAGGCGCTGCGGCCCTACTGCATCGGCGGTCCCTATGGACGGCTCCTCGATGCCGAGCACGAACGTCTTGGTGACACATCCGTACAGGCGTTCGAGACCGAAGGGCTGATCGGCACCGGTGCGGCACCGGCCGTGCTTGCCTATCTCTTTCACCGCATCGAACAGCGAATGGATGGCCGGCCGACACTGCTGATCATCGACGAGGGCTGGCTGGCGCTCGATGACGGCGGCTTTGCCGATCAGTTGCGTGAATGGCTGAAGACGCTGAGGAAGAAGAACGCTTCCGTCATCTTCGCCACGCAGTCGCTCTCCGACATCGACGGCAGCAGGATCGCGCCGGCCATCGTTGAAAGCTGCCCGACACGGCTGTTCCTGCCCAACGAGCGCGCGATCGAGCCACAGATCACAGCGATCTATCGCCGGTTCGGGCTCAACGACCGCCAGATCGAGATCGTCGCCCGCGCGACGCCGAAGCGCGACTATTACTGTCAGTCGCGCCGCGGCAACCGCCTGTTTGAGCTGGGGCTCGGTCCGGTTGCGCTGGCACTGTGCGCCGCGTCGTCGAGGTCCGATCAGACAGCGATCGACCGGATTGTTGCTGAGTCCGGCCGAGAACATTTCCTGGAGTCCTGGCTTGCGAACCGCGGTCTCTCCTGGGCGGCCGATCTCATTCCCGATCTCACCAATATCATCGACCAATCCGCCAAGGAGATCTTGTCATGAATTGCCTCCCAAAGAATCTTCGCCTCCGCCACATGACAGCTGCGAGCGTCATCGCCATGGCAGTCAGCCTGTCGTCGCAGCCGGCATCGGCGTTCATCGTTTTTGACCCGACCAACTACAGCCAGAATCTGCTGCAGGCAGCACGCGCGCTGGAGCAGATCCGGAACCAGATCACCTCGCTTCAGAACGAGGCCCAGATGCTGATCAACCAGGCGAAAAACCTGACCTCGCTGCCAACCTCGCTGCTTGGCCAGATCGAAGGGAATTTCTCGCAGATGAAAACCCTGCTCGGCGAGGCCGACAGGCTCGCCTACAGCGTCCAGGATATCGAGAGCCAATTCACTTCGACCTACGAGAATATTGGTTCGGACCTTTCCAGCCAGCAGCTTGTCGATGGCGCGCGTGAACGCTGGCAGACCTCGGTGTCGGCGTTCGAGCATTCGGTGAAAGCAGGAGCCGTCGCTGTCGACAATATCGAGGGGACGCAACAACAGACGAGCGCGCTGGTCGGCGTCAGCCAGTCGGCCGTCGGTGTGCTGCAGGCGACTCAGGCCGGCAACCAGCTTCTCGCGGTGCAGGCAAAACAGGTCGCCGATCTCACCGCAATGCTGGCGGCGCAGGGACGGGCTGCCGCTCTGGAACAGGCAAGGACGGCCGCCGCACAGGAGCAGGCGCGTGAACAGTTCAGCCGCTTCATGACGGGCAGTGGCTACAGCCCGTCATCCGTGAAGATGTTTCACGACTGAGGCTGGTCATCATGGATTTTAGAATCGCCGCCCGGATGACAGCCGTTCTCGCCCTTGGCGCCGCCATGACCGCCGCCTTCATGGTGCTGCGCGGCGACGGCTCGCAGGACGCGTCCCCCCCGCGCTCCGCACATCCGGGCGGCGAGCCGGCAACGGTCGAACTTGCGCGATGCCGGGACATCGGAGTGGCCGCGATTGCTGACGAGGCCTGCAGGAAGGCCTGGGCGGAAAGCCGCCGGCGTTTCCTGCAGTCGCCACAGCACGTTTATGCGGATCCCCCGGTTGGCAAGGACCAGAGCCGGCTTCTGCCTGTTCAGCCATCGACCTCACCGGGTACGGAAGACCAACACCGACAGAGCACGGTGGCGCCATGAACGACACCGGCGTCATCGACCGCTTCCTGGAGACCTTTACCCGCTACATCGATTCCGGCTTTGGCCTGCTTGGTGGGGAAGTCGCGTTCCTCACCTCCACCCTGATCGTCATCGACATCACGCTCGCCGGACTGTTCTGGGCCTGGGGGGCGGACGAGGACCTGCTGCACAGGCTGGTGAAGAAAACCCTCTATATCGGCTTCTTCGCCTTCATCATCGGCAACTTCAACCGTCTCGCGGGCATTATCTTCGAGAGTTTCTCGGGGCTGGGCCTGAAGGCAGGAGGATCCGCACTTTCGGGCTCGGCACTCCTGCAGCCGGGACGTGTTGCGCAGGTCGGCATCGACGCCGGCAATCCGATCCTCGAAGCCGCCAGCCAGCTGATGGGCTACGTCTCCTTCTTCGAGAATTTTGTCCAGATCGCAGTGCTGATGATCGCCTGGGCAATCGTGCTGATCGCCTTCTTCATCCTCGCCGTCCAGATCTTCGTCACATTGATCGAGTTCAAGCTGACGACACTTGCCGGCTTCGTGCTGATCCCCTTCGCACTGTTCAGCAGGACTGCCTTCCTCGCCGAGAAAGTGCTCGGCAACATCGTCGCCTCCGGCGTGAAGATCCTCGTGCTCGCCGTCATCGTCGGCATCGGCTCGGGTCTGTTTGGCGAGTTCACCCGCGGCTTCGGCGCCGAACAGCCCACGATCACGGATGCGCTGTCGCTTGTGCTGGGCGCCCTCTCGCTGATGGGCCTGTCGATCTTCGGTCCCGGCATCGCGACGGGCCTCGTTTCCGGAGCACCGCAGCTCGGTGCAGGCGCTGCCGTGGGCACCAGTCTTGGAGCCATCGGCCTGGGTGCTGCCGGTGCCATGGGCGTCCGCGCCGGATTGGGTGGCGGCGCGAGTGCGATCAGTGCCGGAGGGCGCATGTCAGCAGCCGCTGCCCGTGGCGGCGCGCATCTTGCCAGCAGTACCTCGACCGCCTGGGGACTTGCCGCTGCAACATCCGGACAGAGCGGCGCAGGCTCGATTGCCGCCGGCATGGCGGGTGTTGCAAGGGCCGGCGCTGGTGCCGCTGTCCAGCCGGTGAAGCAGGCGATGTCGCGGGCGGCGTCAGCCCTGTCTTCCAGCCAGCAGGCCGGCCGCTCGGCCGCATGGACTGCGACCGGTGGGGAGCAGCCATCGGGAGTGGCTGCTTCAGGGCGTAGTTCTGGCGGCGAAGCCAGTGCGGGATCTCCGCCGGAATGGGCCAACCGCATGAAGCGCGGCCAGACCATGAGCCATGGCGCCAGCATGGCCGCGCATTCCGTCCGCTCCGGCGACCATGGCGGCGGCTCGATGAATGTTTCCCTCAGTCAGGATGATCGCCGATGAACCTCTTCAGACGTCCTTCCGTCCGTTATGGCAAGGCACCGCAGCCAGAAACGCCCTACCAGCGTGCTGCGCAGGTCTGGGACGAGCGCATCGGCTCGGCGCGCGTCCAGGCGAAAAACTGGCGGCTGATGGCCTTCGGTTCCCTCATGCTGGCAGGCGGTTTCGCATCCGCTTTGGTCTGGCAGTCGACGCGTGGCTCCGTGGTTCCATGGGTCGTTCAGGTTGACAGGCTCGGCGAAGCGCAGGTTGTCGCCTCCGCCGTGGCCGGTTACAGGCCGACAGATCCGCAGATCGCATGGCATCTCGCCCGCTTCATCGAGCAGGTGAGAAGCATCCCGGACGATCCGGTCATCGTCCGCCAGAACTGGCTGCGCGCCTACGACTACACGACCGACCGCGGCGCCGTCTCCCTGAACGACTACGCCCGGCTGAATGACCCTTTTGCCAGGGTCGGGAAGATCCAGATCGCGGTCGAGGTCTCCAGCGTCATCCGGGCTTCGCCGGACTCGTTCCGTGTTGCCTGGACCGAGCGCCGTTACGAGAACGGCAGCCTGGCCAGCACCGAGCGCTGGACCGCCATCCTCACCATCGTCATTCAGCAGCCCCGCGACGCCGACCGGCTGAAGGCCAATCCGCTCGGCGTCTACGTCAATGCCATCAACTGGTCGAAGGAGCTTTCATGATGTCTGCGGCACGAACGCGCAAGACGACGAGACAGACCACCCGCGGCATCACAAGGGTACGTTTGCTTGGGCTGGTATTGCTGTCGGCGACGGCGCTCCCCGGCTGTGCCTCGAAAAAATACATCCCGCCAGAGATCCGGTATGACGATGCGGTCCCCGCCGTGCAGAAACTCGACCCGCCCGGTCCGGTGAAGGTGGTGGAACTGCCGAAACCGCTTCCGCTCCCGGGTCAGCTGAAGCCGGTCGGGATCAGCAGGGCCAAGCCCGAGCCGGCCGATCCCAGACAGCGGATCAGCCAGGCCAATGAGGCCGCACGCATGCAGCCGGTCCGCGACGGCTTTATCAACGCGATCCAGCTCTATCCCTGGAGCGATGGCGCGCTCTACCAGATCTATACCGCGCCCGGTCAGGTCACCGACATCGCGCTGCAGCCGGGTGAACAGCTCGTCGGCTCCGGACCAGTTGCCGCCGGCGACACCGTGCGCTGGATCATCGGCGACACGCAGAGCGGGTCAGGGGAACGGCTGCAGGTCCACATCCTCGTCAAGCCGACACGGCCCGACCTTCAGACCAACCTTGTCATCAACAGCGACCGGCGCACCTATCATCTGGAGCTGCGGTCGACCGAAAAAACCTACATGGCGTCGGTGTCCTGGCAGTATCCGCAGGACCAGCTCATCGCGCTGCGGCGCCAGAACGCGCAGGCTTCCGCAGCGCAGCCGGTCGCTGCCGGCGTCGACATCCAGAAGCTCAACTTCCGCTATCGCATCGAGGGTGACGCGGCACCCTGGAAGCCGCTGCGTGCGTTCGACGATGGCGCAAAGGTCTATATCGAGTTCCCGTCGGGCATTGGCCAGGGAGACATGCCGCCGCTGTTCGTCATCAGCCCGTCAGGGGGCTCCGAACTGGTCAACTACCGCGCCCGGCAGAACTATTATGTCGTCGACCGCCTGTTCGCTGCGGCCGAGCTGAGGCTCGGCGACAGGACGAGCGAGAAGCGCGTCCGCATCGTGCGCACCGACGGGACCCGGCCGCAGCGTAGCGCGGGACTGTTTCGATGAGCGACGCTGTGACTGGCTCGAGCCGGGACATCCGGGCTGAACTGCGTCTGCGCCCGGAGCCTGCCAGAGTGACGCGCCTTTCGCGCAAGGTGCTGATCGGTCTTGGCGGGGTCGCTGGTGTCGCCATCCTCGGCACACTGGTGTGGGCACTCGATACCAGCCGGCGCGGCAACGGGCAGCCGTCCGAACTCTTCACCACTGAAAACCGCTCGACCGCCGACGGGCTGCAGACACTGCCGAAGGACTACACCGGCGTTCCGAAACTCGGGCCCGCGCTGCCTGGCGATCTCGGCCGGCCGATCCTGCGTGCGCAGGAGCAGGGCAGGCCTGTCATTGCTCCCGCGATCAGCTCGCCCCGCGCTGATCCGGAAGAACAGCGCCGCCTCGCAGAGATCGAGGCTGCGCGCATGGCAAAACTCTTTGCCGACACCAGTGCGCGGACAGATCCGGGGCGACAGGGTGTCGCCGCAGGCGACAGCGCGGCGGGCCCTGCGTCCGGCCTGACTTCGCCGTCCGGGCTTCCGTCGGCCGTGGACCACAAGCTCGCCTTCGTCAGTGCCGAACCGGATCGCCGCACCGTCAGCCCCGATCGGCTCGCCGAAAAGGCCTCGCCCTATGTCGTGCAGGCCGGCACGGTCATTCCGGCTGCTCTCATCACCGGGATCCGTTCCGACCTTCCCGGTCAGATCACCGCTCAGGTCACCGAAAATGTCTACGATAGCCCGACAGGATCGTACCTCCTGATACCGCAGGGCGCGAAGCTCATCGGCCAGTACGACAGCCAGGTCGCCTTCGGCCAGTCCCGTGTGCTGCTGGTCTGGAACAGGCTGATCTTGCCTGATGGCACCTCCATCGTGCTCGAGCGCCAGCAGGGCGCAGATTCCCAGGGTTTTTCCGGACTTGAAGACGAGGTCGACCATCACTGGGGTCAGCTGTTTCGCGCCGCTGCGCTTTCGACGTTGCTGGGTGTCGGCAGCAGCCTCGGTTCCAGCGACGGCGAGAGTGACATCGCCAAGGCGATCCGCGAAAGCACACAGAATTCGATGGGCAATGTTGGCCAGCAGATCGTCGGCCGCCAGCTCGATGTCCAGCCAACGCTGACGATACGCCCTGGATTTCCGGTTCGCGTGATCGTCAATCGCGACCTTGTGCTGGCGCCGTACGGAAGGGACCCGTCGTGACGAAGCTGAAGCTCTCTGCAATTCCCGATGATCGGCCAGTCAAGATCACGGTCGAACTTCCCGCCGCCGTTCATCGCGATCTTGTCGCCTACGCCGAAGTGCTGGGCCGCGAGACGGGACAGACGGTCGCCGATCCGGCAAAACTGATCGCTCCGATGCTGGCCCGGTTCATGATGACGGACAGGGCGTTCAGCACGGCCCGGCGCAATACCAGGTCAAGGTGAGCGCGCCGCGCCGCGTTTCGTCTCCACAAGGCGGAGGCTGACATCCGGCCTGCTTCGAATGACATCAGTAACTGCATCCAGAATCTCGGTGGCATGCAGGGGCGCCTCCAGACCGGTCGCCGGGCTGCCGCCTTGCACGTCCCGGGCCGTCCGGACCATGGTGAGTGTCCCGTCGAGGTCGGCCAGAACGCGACGGAGGTTGCGCAGGAGTCCCGCGCCGGCCAGGGTTGGCCGGACACCGCCGGAATGACGTTCGAAAAGAGCGGTGCCAAGCGAGTGCTCAAGGTCTCGGATGCGTCGGCTGAGAGCGGAATGGTGGATCCCCAAGCGTCGGGAAGCGGCGAGAAAGCTGCCTTCCTCAGCGATGACAAGTGCGCAGTCAAGCGTGACGAGCTGGACGCGTCGCCGCATCACGCTTCCCCTAGGGAGTCGCTTTCCGCATTTCGTATAATCTGGCGAGCGTCCGCTCGTCGAACTTCGCGGTGACTGCGACCGCCTCTTCGCCGCTGATTACCTGAGGCAGCCCAAGGGGCGTCACCCTGAAATGAAACTGCACAAGCCGAAGGAGCCAGAGCGGATTCATCTCGATGATGATTGTATCCACGCCGTTGTGGAGGCCCCACTCGACGATACCACCAAGCAGCGCGTTCGCCACCGGGCTCAGCATGCGGCCGCGCTCGCGATGGCCGGCCTCGACGCAGTAGCGTGTCCACTCCCAGATATTCGGACCAACCGGCCGCTCACCTTCGCAGAGGGAGGAGAGCACCTCGGACAGCAGATGTGGCCGTGTCGACGGCAGCAGCCGCTGGTAGCCGATGACATGATTATCGTCCTCGATGAAGAGCATGTGAACGGCGTATTCGTTGTCGAACCGGTCGATCTCCTGACCGTCCTCACGTCGCAGTTCCGACCAGCCTCTCTCCTCCACAAACACCTTGTGGCGAAGGCGGAAGGCCTGTTGCATTTCCTCGCGATAGAGGTCGACATTTTCGTTTGTCACGATGTGCAGCATCGGTTGTCCTTCGGGATTGAGGTCAACCTGCAGTCTGCCGGCCTCATTCCCGTTCGGGCATCACGCGATTCCGTGGGTCAGGCTATGAGACCGAGCCTGAATGCTTCGGCCACGGCGTGCACGGTGTTCTGTACGCCCAGTCTCTCTCGTGCGGCGCGCAGATGACTGTCGGCGGTATGGCTGCTGATCCCGAGGCGATCGGCAATGGCCTCGACAGACAGTCCCAGGGAAGCCCATTGCAGGACGTCGTTCTGGCGAGGTGAAAGGCCGATCCTCCTTGTCTGCCCGTTTTCTTCGGCCAGAATTACTGCTTTTCCAAAAGCATATGCAGCGATGAGGAGGAACGCGTCCTGTTCGCCGGGCGGCAGTTCAAGTCTTTCGCCGGCAATGGATAGCCCGACCCGCTGCCGCTCGAGAGTCAGGAAAGAAAACGTCAGACCTTCACGCAGTCCGAATTCGGCTGCCTCGTCCATGATGCGGCGGCCGCCGGGCCAGTCGCCAAGGCTGCCGATTTCGCGCCACGAAAATGGCTGACTTCCCTGCGCGACGAGCCGGATGGTCGGATCACGATAGAGATAGCCTTTCGAGAAGTAGCGATCCGTCCATTCAGCCGGCCAGTGATCCAGCAGCACATGGGACAGCTGCTCACGGCGTGAGGCGCTGGGGGGCGGGATGATGCCGGCAAGGATACTGGTCGTGCCGAAACGTCCGGCGAACGAGAGAAGCGCCGCGCCGACGTCCTTCGCCGTCTTGCTGCGCTGGATGTCCAGCATGAAAGCATAGGTTTCATCGAGCGTGCGCCGCCAGTTTCTTGTTGTGCCGTTCGACCAGGCTGGTCTCGAGCGGCTTGGCAGCATTGTCCCATCCCTCACAGGCGTCAAAACGCTCCCCGACGATCGAGTGTAGTGTAGGATATTATGAATGTCGACATTCGAATAGGTCGATTCATGATTGACAAATGTCGACATTATGATTTTCATACACCGACGCCACAAGAGCGACGGTTCATTCAGGAAAAGGGGAATGCCATGGAGAAGCGCAGTTTGGTCGGCCTGATACTCGGTGCCTTGATGATGGCTGGAACCGGGGGTGCAGCGGCAGCGGAAATCACGATTACGTGCGGCGTGGCCGGGACGGAATTTGACCTGTGCAAGAGCGGCGCCGAGGCATGGGCAAAGAAAACCGGCAATACAATCCGCGCACTTCGAAACGTCGAGGATGCCAGCGAACTGTACGGGCTTTTTCAGCAGCAGCTGACCTCCCGGTCAGGCGAGGTCGATGTGTATATGCTCAACAACATATGGCCGGGAGCGCTGGCCAGACACTTCATCGACCTGAAGCCATACACGAAGGGAAGCGAGGCCGAGCACTATCCCAATGTCCTGGCCGACTATCTGGTCGGCGGCAAACTCGTCGGGCTTCCCTGGTATAATGATGTGGGCGTCCTCTACTACCGCAAGGATCTGCTCGAAAAATACGGCAAAGAGGTTCCAAAAACCTGGGAGGAGCTGACGCAGACGGCGCAGTCCATCATGGATGCCGAACATGCCGCCGGCAATGACAAGCTCTGGGGTTTCGTTTTCCAGGCCAAGGCATATGAAGGCCTCTCCTGCAACGCGATCGAATGGATCGATGCTTTCGGCGGCGGCACCGTCATCGACCGCAAGGGAAAGATCACCATCAACAACGCGAACGCCGCAAAGGCGCTTTCGCTCGCTGCGAGCTGGGTCGGCAAGATCTCGCCCGAAGGTGTGCTTGGCTACGCGGAGGAGGAGACGCGCGGCATCTTCCAGACTGGCAACGCCGTGTTCCTGCGCAACTGGCCCTACGTCTGGGCGCTGGCCAGCAGCGATGACAGTCCGGTCAAGGGCAAGTTCGGGGTTGCAGCTCTGCCGCGTGGAGACGTCGAGGGTGGCAAGCCCACTGGCAATATCGGAGGCTGGGGCCTCGGTGTGTCCGAGTACTCCGGCAACAGGGAACTCGCGGTCGATCTCGTCCTCTATCTGACCGGCGCCGCCGAGCAGAAACGCCGCGCGATCTCCAATTCCTTCCTGCCTACGCGACCTGCCCTGTTCGAGGATGCGGATATCCTGAAGGCCGTTCCCCTGTTCGCGAGCATTGGCCCGATCGTCCAGAACGGTGTGGCGTTGCCCTCGACTGTTACAGGCGCGAAGTACAACCAGGTGTCGGCGGCTTTCTGGGAGAGCGTCCATGCAGTCCTGGAGGGAAGCGAGACTCCCGAGGACGCGCTGCCGGAACTGGAGGCAACGCTTTCGAAGATAGGCCGGGGAGGGTGGTGATGTCGGCAGGCGCAGTCTCGCTGGAGAGACGACGTGTCCGGACCGCGTGGATATTCCTGTCGCCTGCTATCGCCGTCTTTGCGGCGGTAGCAGCGTGGCCGCTGTTCCGCACGATCTGGCTCGGCCTGACGGACGCCGGCCTTGGAGCGGAAACAAGCGGCCAGTTTGTCGGCTTCTCGAACTTTCTTGCGCATGACGGGAGCGGCTGGTCGGGACTGCTTGTGGATCGTGACTGGTGGCGCGCCGTGTACAACACGGTGACCTTTGCGGGCATTTCGGTTGTGCTTGAGACCGTTATCGGATTCGCGCTGGCGCTGCTCATCGATCGCGAGTTTCCGGGACGCGGACTGCTGAGGGCCGCGATCCTGATCCCGTGGGCAATCCCGACGATTGTCGCGGCCAGGCTGTGGGGCTGGATGCTCAACGACCAGTACGGCGTCGTCAATCACGTGCTTCTGATGTCCGGCGCCATTCATGAACCTGTCGCCTGGATTGCCAATCCCGCCATCGCCTACTGGACCGTGATCATCGCCGATGTCTGGAAGGAAACGCCTTACATGACGCTGCTCATACTGGCAGGACTGCAGATGCTGCCGAGGGACTGCTTTGAGGCAGCACGCATCGACGGCGCCGGGCCGTGGACAATCTTCACGCGGATCACCCTTCCATTGATCTGGCCAGCCCTGATCGTCGCCGTCACGTTTCGGGCACTCGATGCATTGCGCGTGTTCGACGTCATCTACGTCCTCACCTCAAACAACAAGCGCGTCATGTCGATGTCGATGTTCGCACGCCGCGAGCTGATTGATTTTCAGCTGGCAGGCTACGGTTCGGCTGCTGCAACCCTCCTGTTCCTGACGATTGCGGCAATGACGGTCATGTTCCTGACCGCGACCAGGTCGAGCACTGTGGGGAGACTGTCATGAGGGCGGTTCTACGCAAGACAGGCCTCTATGCGCTCGTGCTCCTCGCGGCATTCTATGTACTGTTCCCGTTCTACTACGCGATCGTGTCGTCGCTGAAATCCGGCGCCGACCTGTTCGTAGCCGAGCTCTGGCCGAGCCATGTTGGACTGTCGAACTTTGTCGCAGTGCTCGCGGATGGCCAGTTCCTGCGCAACATCCTGAATTCGTTCATCGTAGCATCTGCTGTGACTGCGGTGTCCCTCTTTGTCGCACTCGGCGCGGCCTTCGCTCTGGGCCGCATCCGGTTCCGCGGGCGCGATACGGTGATGCTGGCAATCCTGTCTGTATCAATGTTCCCGCAGGTCGCGGTGCTGGCCGGTCTGTTCGAGCTCATCCGAGGGCTCGGCCTCTACAATTCTCTGGGCGGGCTTGTGATGTCGAACCTCATCCTGACCCTCCCGTTCACGGTCTGGGTCCTGACGTCCTTCATGCGCGAACTGCCGGTTGAGCTCGAAGAAGCAGCCTATGTCGACGGCGCTACGCCGTTCATCGTTCTCACGCGCGTCCTGCTGCCGTTAATGACGCCGGCGCTGGTGACGACGGGCCTGCTGACCTTCATTGCGTCCTGGAATGAATTCCTGTTCGCACTGACATTCACGCTGACGGACGATGTCCGCACCGTGCCTGTCGCAATCGCCACCATGAACGCCAACAGCCACTACGAACTGCCATGGGGGAAAATCATGGCGGCTTCGGTGGTGGTGACGGCTCCGGTGGTCCTCCTCGTGCTCGTTTTTCAAAGGCGCATCGTGTCCGGCCTCGTGGCGGGCGCCGTAAAAGGCTGATCTGAAAGGAAATCTGAAATGACAAAGAACGGCTTGGCTCCGGGGCGTGACGTAGTCGTCCGGGACTGGTGGAGGGGCGCCACCATCTACATGGTCTATATCCGCAGCTTCATGGATGGAAACGGCGACGGCGTTGGCGACCTGCCGGGGCTGCTGGAACAGGCGGACTACATCGCGTCGCTGGGTGTGGACGCGGTCTGGATTTCCCCCTTCTTCGTCTCTCCGATGAAGGATTTTGGCTACGACGTCGCGCACTTCACCGATGTGGATCCTGTCTTCGGGACGCTGGCTGATTTTGACGCCGTCGTCGCCCGCTTCCACAGGCTCGGCGTGAAGGTCCTGCTCGATATGGTCGTCAGCCACACCTCGGACCAGCATCCCTGGTTCGGCGAGAGCAGGGCCGATCGAACCAACCCGAGAGCGGACTGGTATGTCTGGGCCGACGCGAAGCCGGATGGCTCGCCACCGAACAACTGGCTGTCCGTTTTCGGGGGTTCGGCGTGGCAGTGGGATCCCCGTCGGGGGCAATACTACCTGCACAACTTCCTGCGCTCGCAGCCCGATCTGAACTACCACAACCCGAGCGTCCCCAAGGCAACGCTCGCCGCTTTCGAGTTCTGGCTCAGGCGCGGTGTCGACGGGTTTCGCCTCGACACGGCCGACTACTATTTTCATGACAGGGAGCTGCGGGACAATCCGGCGATTCCGGACGGGTTTTCCGGTTCGACCGCACCGCGCAGCAATCCCTATGCGATGCAGCTTCACAGCTATCAGAAAATGCGGCCGGAAAACCTTGGTTTTCTGGAACAGCTGCGTGCGCTGATGAAGCTGTACGGGGACGCAGTCCTGATCGGTGAACTGCCTGTCGATCAGGATGAACCCCAGTGGACCCGGTCCTATACGAGCCAGGACCGGCTTCACACCGCCTATACGTTCAGGCTGGTTGCCACGACCTCGCCCGATGAGGTCCGGAACATTGTCTCGAAGATGGAAGAGGGTATCGGCGACGGCTGGCACGCGTGGGCTCTTTCGAGCCTCGATGTCAGGCGTGTTCTCTCGCGCTGGCAGATCGGTGACCCCGACCGTGCAGCGCCACTGCTGATGGCATTGCTGGCCTGCCTGCGCGGGACCGCTCTCTACTATCAGGGCGAGGAGCTCGGGTTTTCTGAATCGGAAATCGCCTTCGACCAGCTGCAGGATCCTTATGGCATCGAGTTCTGGCCGACTTTCAAGGGACGTGACGGCTGCCGGACGCCGATTGCCTGGACGTCCAGGGGACAGTTCGGAGGCTTCTCGGAGGTCAGGCCATGGCTGCCTGTCGACGCGGCGCAGGTCGCGCGTTCGGTGGAAAGCCAGGAAGGCGATCCGGAGTCGAGTCTCAACCGGGTGAGGCAGTTTCTTGCCTGGAGGAAAGAACACCCGGCTCTGCGATGGGGAAGTGTCCGCTTCCTCGACGCACCACAGGCTGTGCTCTCACTGATCCGGGAGGCCGGCGACGATGTCGTGGCCGCGGTGTTCAATCTCGGCAGTGAACCAGTCGAGTTCGATGCTCCGGAACTGGCGGTTTCCAGTCTCCTTGCCGGCCACGGTTTCACCGGCTCTGCCAACAGGGGACGAATCCGTCTGGGTGCACTTGACGCCGTGTTCCTGAGCCTCGCTCCCGCCGCCCAGGCATAGGCCGCGAGCTCGCGGCGCCCGTCCAGACCCCTGCAAGGAAGGCAGTGCAAATGACAGTTCACGATGATGAATGGTGGCGTTCGGCCGTCATCTACATGGTCTATATCCGCAGCTTCAGGGACGGCAACGGCGACGGCATAGGCGATCTGCCGGGCCTTCTCGGGGGGGTCGACTACATCGCGTCACTGGGTGTCGACGCGGTCTGGATCTCGCCCTTCTTCAGATCTCCGATGAAGGATTTTGGCTACGACGTCGCAGACTATCGCGACGTCGATCCGATCTTCGGAACCATGGCCGACTTCGACGCAGTGCTGGCCGCGTTTCATGCGCGCAACATCAGGGTTCTGCTTGATCTTGTCGTCAGCCATACGTCGGACCAGCATGACTGGTTCCGGGAAAGCCGCGTCAGCCGTTCCAGCCCGAGGGCGGACTGGTATGTGTGGGCCGACCCCAGGCCCGACGGATCGCCACCCTCGAACTGGTTGTCGCTTTTCGGCGGCTCGGCCTGGCAGTGGGAGCCACAGCGCGGACAGTACTATCTGCACAATTTCCTGCGCTCGCAGCCCGACCTTAACTACCACACAGAAGACGTCCAGCAGGCGGTGCTGGATGTCTTCGAGTTCTGGCTCAGGCGTGGCGTCGACGGCTTCCGCCTCGATGTCGTGAATTTCTATGTTCATGACCGTCATCTGCGGGACAATCCGCCGGTTCCGGCCGATGCCGATCTCTCGACGGTTCCGGTCAGCAATCCCTATGGCCACCAGCTTCATCTCCACGACAAGAACCAGCCCGAAAACCTGGTTTTCCTGTCGCGGCTGCGGGCACTGATGCGTCGCTACGGTGACGCGTTCCTGCTCGGCGAACTCGGCGTGGACGAGGATGTTCCCGAATGGACGCGGCGCTACACGCAAGCCGGCGAGCGGCTCCACACGGCCTATACCTTTGAACTTCTGGCAGCGAAGGAGGCCGATCCCGTCCATATCCGCCAGGTGGTCTCGGCGATGGATCGCGGCATGGGTGATGGCTGGACAGCATGGTCGCTCTCCAATCTCGACAATCCGCGCGTTGTTTCGCGCTGGCATGCCGAAGACTGTCCCGACCGGGCCGCGCCGCTCTTCATCGCGCTTCTTGCCACCTTCCGGGGCACGACCTGCCTGTATCAGGGCGAGGAACTCGGTTTCGAGGATGCACCCGTTGCATTCGAGGATCTGCAGGATGCGTACGGTCTGGAATTCTGGCCGGTCTACACGGGACGGGACGGCTGCCGGACCCCGATGGCCTGGACTTCGCAGGCGCCATTCGGAGGCTTCTCGAAGCATAGTCCCTGGCTGCCCGTCGATCCGCGCCATATCGCCCGCTCGGTCGAGCGCCAGGGAGAATCTGCAGGTTCGAGCCTGAACAGGTTGCGGCGTTTCCTGTCCTGGCGGCAGGCGCAACCGGAATTTCATGTGGGATCAATGAGGTTCCTGGATGTTCCGGCTCCGCTGTTGGCGGTGGCACGCGAGACCGAGCACGGTTCGCTGATCGGCATATTCAATCTCGGTCCTGCGGGGGTCGAACTGACGCTGGCCGGTCTGGCTGGCGCGAAGGCGGCGGCGGGACACGGCTTTTCAGGGCATTTCGAGCAGGGTCGGGTACAGCTCGACGGGTATGACGCGACCTATCTGCGCGTTGGTCGACAAGGAGATCTGACTGATGGCCAGGGTTGAGCTGAACAACATCGGAAAAGCCTATGGAGCCGCGCGCGTCATCGACGATGTGAGTTTTACGGTCGAGGACGGTGAGTTCGTCGTCTTTGTCGGGCCCTCCGGCTGTGGCAAGTCGACACTGCTGCGCCTCATCGCCGGCCTCGATGATCCATCCGGCGGTGATATTCTCATTGCGGGAGATCGAGTGAACGACAGGCTGCCGCGCGAGCGGGGGATCGCGATGGTGTTCCAGTCCTATGCGCTCTACCCCCACATGACCGTATCGAAGAACATGGCGTTTGGACTGGAGCTCGCCGGGACCGACAAGGCAACGATCGAGGCGCGCGTGAACAGGGCCGCCGGGATCCTCGATCTTGCGCCGCTCATGGACCGGCTACCCAAACAGCTGTCGGGTGGGCAGCGCCAGCGCGTGGCGATCGGCAGGGCGATCGTGCGCGAACCAAAGGTCTTTCTTTTCGACGAACCCCTGTCCAATCTCGACGCGGCCCTGCGCGTCCAGATGCGCATCGAGATCGCCAAGCTTCATGCGCGCCTTGGCGCCACAACCATCTATGTTACGCACGATCAGGTCGAGGCGATGACGCTTGCCTCCAAGATAGTCGTCCTCAACGGCGGACGGGTCGAGCAGGTGGGGGCGCCGCTCGAGCTTTATGACTCGCCGGCCAACATGTTTGTTGCAGCCTTCATCGGCTCCCCGAAGATGAACTTCATTGATGCGGAGGTCATTGAACGTGGGGACGCCTCGGTTGGGCTGCGCCTGCCTGGCGGGAAGCAGATCGTCCTGCAGGCAGGGAAGTCCACCCTGTCACCGAACGAAAAGGTGACACTCGGAATCCGGCCCGAGCACATTTTGCTGAGACCAGGCCCGGCAGCGCAGGACGGTGCAGTCGAATTCGTCGAGGAACTCGGCGACTGTCATCACATCTATGTCCGCTTCGGCGATCAGGCCCTGACGGTTCGCGGCGAAGGCAAGGCGAAATGGCGGCTTGGGAACCCGGTCCAGATGGTCTTTGACCCGGAGCACTGTCACCTTTTCGGGGGAGACGGTCGAGCACTGCCTGGTCACAGTCTTTCGTCAGACGTTGTGCCTGTCGACAATCAGAATTAGAACAGGAGTCGATGCCGGGCGCCAATGGTAGTGCTCCGCGGCGGTATAGTCGAAAGGTCCTTATGTCAGCGCAGGATTTGAGCAAGCGGGATCCGAATTTCCAGGCCAAGACCTTTGCCGATCAGGTCGTCGATGCAGTGTTCGAACAGGCTGCCTCGGGCATTCTTCTTCCGGGAGACCGCGTCCTGGAGGTTGAACTGGCGGCCCAGCTCGGGGTAAGCCGGGCGCCAATTCGCGAAGCCCTGCGCATCCTTGAGACGCAGGGTCTGATCGAGAGCATTCCCTATCGCGGGATGCGTATCTTTGACGTAACGGCGAGCCTCGTGCGCGAGCTCAATGTGGTGCGGCGCGAGCTTGAAGCGCTGGCGATCACCGAGGCCGTTTCGAACGGCACAATGAAACGGCTGATCCCGGAGCTGGCGGAGGTCGTGCGGGCGATGGAGGGTGCTGCCCGGCAGGGCCTGAGGCGCGAGGCGGCCAGGCTCGACGCGCAGTTCCATACCGCCATCATATTCGCTTCCAACAACCGGATCCTGCAAAGTCTGTGGACCACACTGCGGCCGCGGCTGGAGATCATCTTCTCCATTGCGTGCCTGGAACGCGACCTCGGCGGCCTGTGCGAGGAGCACAGGCAACTGCTTGAGGCGCTCAGCGGCACACCATCGAAAAAGCTCAATCTGGCTCTCAGGGACCACATCGTGACCGACAACGTCAGTGTCGACTATGAGGGCATCATTTCCGCCCGTCGCGCCGCGCGCGACAGGAACTGACCAACGGATCTACGGCTGGATCAGGCTGGCCTCGATGCGATAGCGGATGACGCAGGGCGCACCGGGTGAAATATCCACCGCCGTCCTGATGCCGCGCCGGGCGATCGGGTTGTCGGCCAGCGATACGTCTTCCGCGAAGTCGAACGCCGCAGCAACCGGTTCGATCCCGAGGCCGCGGAACCGGCCATTCCAGGGCGCGTCCTGGAGGGCACGATCTCCTATCCAGATCAGGCAGGACGGCAGGACGCTGGTGTCCCAGTCTATCGTGAGCCGCGCTCCGGTATCAAGAAAGTCGACGCAGACCGGCGCTCGAACGCCGCACAGCTGCACGACGTCCTCCACCGGCTGTGCCTTCGGCAGCCGGGTGAGGTCGACCAATCCGCCGGCGCGCGCCGGAACACTGCTCAGCTGACTGAATTCGTGTCCCGGCATCGTCAGCATGGCGTCCGGTGGCACTGTCGCAGGGTAAGTGAGCCCGAAATCGAAATCGGCAGCCAGCCTGAGTTGTCCCGCGGGGCGATCGAGATCGAAAATGGGATGCAGGCCGAGCGGGATGCGACAGGCTCGCCGGCTCTCGACGGTGAAGGTGAGATCGAGCGCGGGAGCATCCGGGTCCGCCTCGATCGATCGCATGACGCGCGCCACCGGAGAGGATGCAGGATAATCCTGGGCCAGCATCAGTCTGCTTTCGTCCCTGGCAAGAACGGACCAGCGCCCGTTTGCCGCGAACCCATGGGGTGGCGAATTGGTTGAGCCCCCGAGAAGGTCACGCCATCCGGTTTCGGCCTGTCCCTCGACAGCGCCGCCGACGCCGAACGGCGCGCAGACGAATTCTCCGCCGAGCCATTGCATGTGGCCTGGCAGGTTCTCATAGGTCCGATCGCCGGCCCAGAACGCGGCTGCGAACGGCGCGAAATCGCTTCCGTCCGGCAGGCGGAAGTGGCAGTTCCAGAGAATGGCGCCGACTGGAAGGACTGTCAGCGATCCATGCTTCCAGTCGAGCTGCCAGGGATCTGTTCCAGCGGGGTTGGTCATTTCAGAACGTTGCCGACGCGCCGCCATCCACGAGCAGCACCTGGCCCGTGACGTAGCTTGCGTCGTCGGAGCACAGGAAATAGGCCGCATTCGCGATCTCGGTTGCGGTTCCCGCGCGCCGCATGGGAATGCGGCCGTGCCTGATGTAGACATCCCTGAACCAGTCGGTCTCATGCTCATGGCCCGAACCATCCGGAAGCAGGGCCATTCTCGTATCGACGAAGCCGGGCGCAATGGCGTTGACCAGGATTCCATGGTCGGCAAGATCGCAGGCGAGGCATCGTGTGAGGTTTATCAACCCCCCTTTGGCGGTCGAATAGGCGACGGAATCCCGGCTGCCGCGCACCCCCATGATCGAGGCAACGTTGAGCACGCGGGCACAGGACGACTGCTTCAGCAGTGGCAGAAGTTTCAGCGTCAGATCGAGCGCGCCGTCCAGATTGACGCGCATCACGTCGCGGTAGCGCTCGATGGTCAGTTCGTCGGTCCTGGTTGCATCGAGGACAGCCGCATTGTTGACGAGGATGTCGCAGGATCCGACTTCGTCCACAATGGCGCGGGCGAACTCTTCCATTGCGGATGTCTGCCCGATATCCACCCTGCATGCTCTCGCGCCAAAGCCCGATGCACGCAGGGATGCGGCGACGTTCTCCGCCTCGTCCATGTCTATGTCGGCAATGACAACGTTCGCCCCCTCCATGGCCAGACGGCGGGCGATGGCTTCACCGATCCCCCGGGCAGCGCCCGTTACGATGGCGCTGCGTGCAACAAGACGTTGTGCTTCCATTGACGGGCTGCTCCCCTGATCGGGACTGTCTGTACGAGCTGTATCTCGCGCCACCATGCGGTGCTCAGCAAATGCGAAACAGTGGTTCCGGGTCTGGCGTGTAGCGTGCGATCTTTTCGCGGCTCAATGTGATGCCCAGTCCGGGTCTGTCGGAAATGGTCACATAGCCGTCAGCATCCACCGAAAACGGTTCTTCGAGAAGCCCGTCGACATACGCGCTGCCGCCGATGAATTCGACCAGATCGCACAGCGGCAGGGCCGACGCCAGCTGCAGGTCGGCTGCAAGTCCGAGCGCCGTGTTCCAGCCGTGTCCCACATACCTGACCCCGAAATCATCTGCCATCCAGGCGATCCGGCGCTGTTCACTCAAGCCGCCGACCTTGGTGACGTCCGGCTGGACAATGTCCAGCGCACCGCCAGCCAGCCAGGGCAGGAATGTCTGCCGGCGCGTGAGCACCTCGCCACCGGCAACCGGAACGGGGCTCGTCTTGCGCAGCGCGATATAGTCCTCGATTGCATCCGGCCTGAGTGGCTCCTCAAACCAGCCGACGTTGTAGGCGGCCAGCATCTGCGCCGTCCGCATTGCCCATTTCAGGCCATGGGGCCAGTGGGCGTCACTCGCCCCGGCGTCGACGAACAGTTTCGACCCTGGACCGATCGCGTCGCGGGCGGCAGCCACGATTGTCTCGTCGAGATGGTGATCGAGTGCCCTGCCGAATGGACCCCAGCCGATCTTGAACGCGCGGAATCCCCGCTCCTTGTGCCGAGCAATTGCGTCGCGCATGCGGGAAGGCTCTTCCATGAGCAGCGAGCAATAGGGCTGGACCCTGTTCCGGTAAGTGCCGCCCAGCAGGCGGCCTACTGGCTGCCCCAATGCCTTGCCCAGAATGTCCCACAGCGCGATGTCCACGCCGCCGGCCACATGGGTCAGCGTTCCGCCCCGTCCCATCCAGAAGGTGTTCTGATGCAGCCTCTCGCAGATGCGCTCGGGCTCCAGCGCATTTTCGCCGATGAGCAGAGGTCTGAGCACCTCCAGTCCTGCCTTCGCCAGACGGCCGTCGGTGAAGACACTGCCGTATCCGGTAATGCCAGCGTCTGTATGGACCGCGATCAGCGCATGGATTGAGTCCTCAGGCCGAATTTCAACCGACCAGCCTCCCTTTGGACTTTCTCCGAACAGGGGGACGGCAGCGATCTCGACAATCCTGAGGCAAAGCGAAGGCTTTGAAACGGGTGCGGTCCTGTCGTTCATCTTCCATCCTCGGATTGTGGCCTGCGGGCATTCGATGTCGCCAAGAATGCAGCATCGATGGAATGCCTTCAAGGGAGAATGTCGACATTATGAAAAAAATCTTGTAGACATAAGCGTACTCCTGTTTGTATATCGTCTTGCCGATGTGTGGCCTCCCTCATGCTCGGCACGCGGCTGGCTGGCCGACGACTGGCCGGCCAGCCGCATTTCATTGATCAAAATATCCGGCCGATGACGTCGAACGGCGCGTTGTCTGATGGGATGGTCGACGCGGCAAACGCGTCAAATCTGCACCAGGGCACATGCAGGCGTTTTTGACCAGGCCAAAGCCTGACAGGAGGACACATGTCGAAGGGCACCGAACTGGATTTCGACAGGCAGAACAGTTTAGAGCGGCATTGGTGGAAAGAAGCCGTAGTCTACCAGATCTACCCGCTTTCTTTCGCTGACTCGGACGCCGACGGCATCGGTGATCTTCCAGGTATCATCGGAAAACTCGACTACATCGCCGGCCTGGGTGTTGACGCTATCTGGCTTTGCCCTCATTTCGATTCGCCCAATGTCGACAACGGCTACGACATTCGCGACTATCGCAAGGTTCTTCGAGAGTTCGGCACGATGGACGACTTTGATCGCCTGCTCGAGGCAGCCCGATCAAGAAACATTCGCCTGATAATCGATCTTGTTCTCAACCACACGAGTGACCAGCACGAGTGGTTCGTAGAAAGCAGGAGCGGGCGAGACAGTCCGAAACGAAATTACTACGTCTGGCGGGACGGAAGCGGGGGTGTGCCCAACAATTTTCCTTCATTCTTCGGCGGTTCCGCATGGCAGAAGGACGATGCCTCGGGAGACTACTACCTCCACTATTTTGCCAAGGAACAGCCGGATCTCAACTGGGACAACCCGCACGTACGCGCTGACGTTTTCGACATAATGCGCTTTTGGCTCGACAAGGGTGTCGCCGGCTTTCGGCTGGACGTCATTCCGTTCATATCAAAGGATCAGACGTTCCCCGATCTGACTCCGGAACAGCTGGAAGCTCCACAGTTCGCCTACAGCGACGGCCCGCTTGTGCACGACTATCTGCAGGAAATGAACCGCGAGGTACTGGCGCACTATGATGCCATGACCGTAGGCGAGGCATATGGCGTGACGGACGTTAAGGCGCCGCTGTTTGTTGATGAGGACCGACATGAACTTGACATGCTGATAAGTTTCGACGTCGTTCGCCTCGACCGGAATGGCTGGCGAAAAACTGACTGGAGCTTACCAGCCTTCAAGGCTGTTTACTCCAGGCTCGACAGAACAATCGGCGCGTCCGGCTGGAACGCAATATTCCTGAGCAATCACGACAATCCACGGGCAGTAAGCCATTTCGGCGACGACACACCGGAGTTCCGCGTAGCGTCAGCCAAAGCTCTTGCAACATTGGTCCTCACCCTGCGCGGTACTCCTTTCATCTATCAGGGCGAAGAGCTCGGTATGACCAACTTTCCTTTCCAGCATGTCGAGGAGTTCGATGACATCGAGGTCAAAGGGCAGTGGGCGGAGCATGTCCTCGGCGGCAAAGTTTCCCCCGAGTGCTTCATAGCGCATCTCAGACAAACGAGCCGCGATCATGCGCGTACTCCAATGCAGTGGAATGGCAACACCAACGCAGGCTTCACCGCGGCTGAGAAACCGTGGTTCGCCGTCAATCCGAATTATACCGAAATCAATGCCGAGGCTGATCTTGCCAATGAGAATTCGATCTATCGCTATTTCCAGAGACTGATTGCGCTCCGTCGATCGAAGCTCGCCTTGACCTATGGCGACTACGTTGATCTGGATCCTGCGCATAAAAAGCTGTTTGTCTATATGCGTACGCTCGGAGCCGACCGGTTGCTTGTAGCCATTAATTTCAGCCGGGAACCACAATTGCTTGAACTTCCTGCCATGGGTGCCTCATGGGATCTCCTCCTCACCAACCTGTCGGGACGTCAAGGCAAGGTCTTGTCTTCGGAAGTTCAGCTTGCCCCATGGGAATCAGCGATCCTGGGGATCTTGGGGACTGACTAGCTGGGCCCTAGTGAACGTCGGCAACAACACACAGACCAATGGTTTGTCCGTTCGGAGGGTCATCGTGGGAGGTTCGTCGCAGCAGAAGTAGAGGACCGCGCTCGCCACATTTCCTCGTTGCGGCAAGCGGATGATGCATCAAGAACAGGCCGACACGAGGTGGGTCAATGCGCAGGCCAAGGATCGGTGCGTCAGGACCATGTATGGTCGGCAAGATCGGACAGGCGAGCGACGATCACGTCGGGCTTGTAAGGAAAACGAGCCACGTCTGCCGGTGCCGTCGCACCGGTAAGGACAAGTGCGGATCGCATCCCGGATTCGAGGCCGGCCAGGACATCGGTGTCCATTCTGTCACCTACCAGCACTGTCTGCTCTGCCTTGACGCCCAGTTTTTCAAGGGCGCATCTGGTCATGAAGGAATTCGGCTTGCCGATGAAGTAGGGTTTCATGCCGGTTGCTTCAGCGATCAGGGCAGCAACCGCTCCGCAGGCTGGAAGCAGTCCCTTTTCGGCTGGCACGGCGGGGTCCGGACTGGTCGCGAGGAACCGCGATCCTGCAGAAACGAGCTGCGCGCCTGTCACGATCTCCTCATAGTGATACGAGTCAGCGTCACCGAGCACGACAAAGTCGGGGGAAAATACCGTAAAGCGGCAGCCCGCTGCCTGCAGGGCCGAAAGCAGCCCCTGGTCGCCGATGGCATAGGCTGAGGCCCCGGGAAGCTGCTTGCTGACGAACCGCCCGGTTGCCTGGGCGGAGGTGTATATGTGGTGAGGCTCAACAGGAAATCCCATCCGGCGGAGACGGTGCGCATGATCCTCCGGGGTGTACCTGGAATTGTTTGTAAAGATCTGAAAGGCTCGCATATCCTCAACCAGGATCCTGACAAAGTCGACGGAACCTTCGATAGGCTCTCCACCGCGCACGAGAACACCATCCATATCCAGTAAGTGGGCGATATTCATCGCGGTCTCCGATGTTGCTTCAGGGGAAAATTGTGATCCGGGCGTGGGAAGCATGAATGCAAAGGAAGCATGCCTTGAAAAGCCATCCAGGTTTGCCATCGTAAAAATGGGATGATGCGGCGTATAAAAAGGCGGGAATGCCGGAGCAGGCTTTCCCGGCGTGCGGGCACGAACAACAGAGCTGGCCCAATAGTGGGGCTATGTCCGATACCTTTGTCCGAGGGTGCTGAGGTCGAAACGGTCGAACCAATTCTGTTGGACCAGCACAGCTCTTGGCAGATATCCATGCGAATGAGCGTGTAGTAGAGTCCGTCCCGCGCTGGGAACGTCCGGCGGAAATCTGGTGAAGCCAACAAAGCGAGCGAAGGCCGAGAGGGGAGGGGGACATGGGAGCGATAAGCGTTTGGCACTGGGTGATTGTCCTTGCCATTGTGGTGATACTGTTTGGCAAGGGGCGCATTTCAGGCCTCATGGGCGATTTAGGAAAAGGCTTGGGTGCATTCAAGCGTGAGTTGAAACAGACTGCGACAAAATCTCCTGATGATACAAATTCGGATTCGCCATAGCGCAAATTGTTCGGATGCGGGTCATGCTCGCGATGCGTTTGTTCTCGTGAATTAATAACTTGCGACGATCAGTATCTAAATTGCCTAACTACTTGGCTTTGAGGTCATTTTGATCCAGCCTGGCGCCTTAGGCGCTGCCTCAGCGCTTCGATAATAGTATCGATTCTCCATTGTTTCTTCTGGTTTGGCAGGCGGTGAGGGCATCCGAGGGAATTAGGTCGGTTCATCACCCGCCATAGGTATGCATTTCTCGCCGCGGGGGGTGGTAGACGAGTGCATCCTGCCGAGGAGGCGCGTTTTGCGAGAGAGGCACCCGCCTGCCGCAATTTTTGGTTGCTTTTGACGCTCTGCAGTCATTCGCAACGGGCATAAGTGGAGCCGAGGCGACTTGCATTTTTTGCGCCAATAGTGTCCTTTAAAGTTCAAGCTGAAGACAAGACACGGCTAGTTGCAGGGGGGATCTGGATGGCGACTCTTGTTCTCGTTGACTTCGGGTTTTCTGCACCTGGGACAGTCGTGCCTCCCGTCTTCACCATACAGGGGCTGCAGGTGGTCTTGCCCGCACCTTCCGTGCTGGTGCTTGCCCAATCGGGTCTCGGCGTAAGGATCGAGACAAAGGTGTGGCTCGTGCCCAAGGTCCCGCTGGAAAGCGTCGAACTGCGTGGCGGAGCGGGCGCAAACGCTCCCACGGTCCGTTTCATCGATCCCAAGGGCGGCCTTCTTCAGGCGGTCATCCCGGTGATTAATCCGGACCAGTCTTTCAACGCGGGTTGGTATTCCGGCCCGATTGGCATGATTGAGCTGGATTTCCCCAATTCCGAAGGGGTCATTCACTCTCTCGCCGGATTGCAGAGGGTAGCAGACCGGCGGCTCCTGGACAAACAGACCAGCATCGAGCGGATCGACCAGTCGAAGTGCCAGGCCATAGTCTTCGCCGAGACTGCAACCATCGAACTTATTGATCAAGGCGATCTCGAGAGCCTCACCCAGGCGCGGCGTTTCATCGCCGGGGTCGCTTACAAGCGTGACGGAGAGGGGGTCGCCAAGCCCAGATATCCGACTCCGGAGGAACTCAAACAGCCATTTATCAAGAGAGCATGGGATCGCTGCGAGCAGGCCGCGAAGGATGCCCTCGACGACGACGTGGGAAACTGCAGGCACTTCGTCATCTGGTATTCGGACGACAAAGGCAAAACACCCTCGAAATCGCCGAAGGAGATCGAGGGCAAATGGCCCTACGAGCAGGCCGACAAGATCAAGGGCAGCTGGGGTCCCTATAGGGTCCCAGAGCTGAAACGAGAGAATATCTACGTCATCAAGTATTGCGGCGTTCGATGAATATTGACTGACAGGGTGTCGAGGAGGAGCTCGCCCGCATCTCTCAAGGAGATACGTTCCATTGAATCCTGTCTGCCGAGGCTGCCAACTGCATCGGCGATGCGAAGCTTTGCCGGCGGCCTTGGCGTGGCGCGGCCCCAGAAACCCGGAGGCGAGCGCGCAAGGTCTCTGCGACCGTTCGTGAAATGCCGACGCGTAGCATCATCGTGCTGTAGCGAACCGTCCGGCTGCAAATCTGATCGCAGAACCGGACGTGTGAGGGCGACTGGTGGTTACCGAGACGACAGGCGCCGCGGCAATGACCGACCTCCTATCCCTTGACGACCTCCAGGCTCTCGAGCGGCAGCCGGGCCGTAAAGCGCGGTCCAGTCTCGGCAAACGCGTCGTCCAGACGCGTCTGGTAGCGAGGCTCGTCGCCGTAGCGTGCCGGACGCAGGCGATCGACCTCCTCGGCATAGACCGTCCAGGCCTCTCCCTTCTGACCGTAGTCCGCAAGCGGAACGACAAATGGAGCAGTCCATGACATACACGCGCCTGAGCAGGTCGGGGTGGGGGTTTGCTCCTCTCCAAACCTGACCTCCGACCCAAGCAATTCGCCTGACAGGGGGGCTTGCCGCCGCAGGAGTGCCAGGCGCATCAGCGGCGCACGCTCCGTCGACTTGTCGGTATTCTGGCCTTTCGGATCCGGTTGTGAAAAAGCGCCCTCGACAGTGGCCGTGATGAATACCTTGTCCACGCCGTGGATTCTCTTGCGTATTGCCCTGGCGCTGACCTTGCGATCCGGCATGAGCTGAATCCACTCGACCACCGGTTCGGAAACCTGCAGCGGGCGGGGCGCGTTAGGCTGATAGCGCACCAGTCCAAGCCGCACGAATGGAAAGATTGCGTCGCATGGATCGATTTCGACATCGACGTACCACTCTTCCTGCTCGGGATCGAAGCGCGGCGCGAAGGTGATAAGTGACACTGCCATGAAGCCGCCAGCGGGGGTTGCATCGGCGGTATTGCGGGCATCGTCATCGAGGGGAACCGGCATCAGGACGTTGGTTACCAGCACCGCATCAGGGGAAATCTTGTCCGGAGCCTGGGCAAAGTAGTCTTGCGTGCCGTCGACCTTTTCGACTGGAAAATTGTCCTTCGACAGAAACCAGCCGTCGACCTGGCTGAGACTGCGGATGGGATCGGCGCCCCAGCGCGTCACCCATTGCCCGCCTGGCCCCAGATCGGCGTCCTGGAGATAGCGCAGTCCTGAACCATCGTCAGGCAGTTTGCGTAGATCGATCTCCTCGCGATCCTGTGGGGGTGGCTTGATGAGATCATTCCGGACCCTGGCGCTGTCCAGGTCAAACAGGTTCGGCGGCCAGATTACGATACCGAGACGCTCGCCTTGGCCAGTCACGAACCAGGGCCGCTTCAATCGTATCCGGACACGGGTCGATCGCGTTGCGTAGACCAGAGGCACTTTCGCTGCCGGTGCGGCTTCGCCGGTGGCAATGAGAGTGTGGTCCTGCCATACGAATGAGGGAATTGCGCTCCTTGGCACGATGCGCGGCGGACCAATCGTCGCCGGCAGCCAGAATTCCTTCAGAGCAATGGGTTTGCCCGACGGCTTGTTGTCCTCCGTAGCGATGCGATCCAACTTTTCCGGCACCTCGTCATAGCGGGTACGCAGCGATCCCGCATGACGCGAAACGGCGACTGCAAACAGCCTGATGTAGCGTGACCTGGCATCGGGAAACGCAGCTGGTCTCTGGGCTCGTAGCGGAAGCGCGGCCGGTGTCGCGGCTTCGCGCTGAGTTTTCAGTAGGTCTATCTGCCGGGTCAGTGGTGAGAAGCCTTCGATCCTCAGCAGCGTGACCGATTCCTGGTCAAACGCTACCGAACCATCAGCCTGGACGTCAAAGCCGAACAACCGCTTCGGGTTCATGTAGTTGACATCATCAGGCCTTGGCCAGAGGCCGCGCGCCTGCTCGTCGCGTGTGCGGCCGCGATCGGGATCATCGAAACTGCCACGGGCGGCGGCGGCACCGTAGGCACGGATCTCGACTGCTCCTGTGCTAGGTCCGTGGATTGTGATCGAGCCATCGATCAGCACGTCGACGGCGCCGGCCATCTGGTCCTGAAGGGGCCAGTTGACAGGTTCGTCCGGCGGACGCTTGAGGACTTCATCGATCCGATCAGCGCTCGCACGCAGAAGCGCCCATGGCTTGCCAGACTGTGCACCCTTCGCGTCCTCTTGCGGACGGTCGACAGCGTGTACAGCTTCGATTTCGGTGACAGCGGCAATCTCGGGAAGCGGCCATTTCAACAGCACCGCCCGAATGAGCGTGGCGAGCCAGACATTGGTCGCGTCGCCCGGAGCCGGGAGACCACCAAGCCCGACAACCGGCGGCCTTGCGTCGTCACTCCTGCTTGACGCGACGCCTCGCTGGAGCTCTTGCGCGAAGGCCGGCACCAATTCTGCAGCGCCCGCCATGAAGGCATCGGTCAATGCCAAACCCTTCTCCTTGTCGCGCGCCTTGGCGATCGCCGCGATACCGAATGTCTCGATCAGGGCCGACATGAACGCCAGGTGAGCGACGCTGGGCACACACCAGCATCGGATGTCGGCTTCCTCGCCCGGCAACAGCGTGATGGTCACGTGCGCGACCTTTATCTGCTGCGATCCCTTGTATTCAGCTGGCGTGTACGGCAGCTGGGCATACGTCTTGTAGACAATCTGCACAGGGTTTTTCTTGCGATCGCCGCGAACGATATCAATTACCACCGGCTTGACATTGGGGTACCCGGCCGCTGCGGGTATCCATTCTGTCGTCCCCTCGTAGAGCTTGACCTCTTTCAGCTGGGCCGCTTCCGGATCGCCGCGGACCTCTACCGACACCATCATCGATATGGCTGCCGGATCCGGATAGTACGGGATGCGTTCGGGATCATTCGCCCGGTCCGGGGGCAACGGCCGAAAAACCGCTGTCCCGCTGCGTTCCGGCAGTTCCTTTTCGTTGGCCAGGACGCCAACCGCGCCGAACAGGATTTCCCGGCGCATATTCGCGTTGTCCCTGAAAATGAACAGGCCGGAGCTCTTGGTACGGTGTAGAATCTGGCCGGCATCGTCGACCGGCGCGGGGGTGGCCTGCACGTCTGTGTCTACCCTGGGTTCGGCAGCGCCCGCCGACGAGGCAGGCCGATAGATGGGGAACCCACCCCAACTGGCTCGGTAATCGATATTCCGAAGACCTCCCTTCGGCCGCGACCGTATCTTGAATGATCGCCAGAAGACCTTGATCGATTTCCAGACCTGTCTACCCTCGCCACCCTGCGATGTCGGCACCAGTTCCGACAAGGCTGCTTCGTCGTCGCCTTGGGCTGACCCTTCGTCCGGAACGCGCGGCTCGCACATCTTGACGTTCAGATCAAAATCCGAGTCGCCCTTCTTGGTCCGGAATGCGTCGTGCATGGTGGCGAATTCAAGCGAGACCGCCGGCGCGACCAGGATACGCCGGTCAAAGCCGACGCCGGGCATCACAACCTGTTTGCCAGACTCCTTCGGCAGTTTCACAAGCTCGAGGTTTTCAAGGTAGTCGTAGCTGCGGACCATCATCCGCCCCGATTGAGGTACAGCAAACCGGCCCTGCAGTTGCACCCTGGTGTAGAACGTGTCCTTGATGGACTTGCCGAACAGCCAGTCGGGCACGGTGATCGCGGGGGCGTCGATGCGCTCATGCCGTCGGAAGGCGTGTCCCGCCAGCGGGGCGGCGGGCAGGATCAGGTCGCCTCCGTAGCGCTTTTCATAGTGACCGAAGGCGCGGTTCAGTGGCATCGACACGCCGCCGCTGTAGACCGACCGCGCTCCAAAATGATAGCGCCATCCGAAGCGGAGGGATGGGGGCGTCAGAGCGCCCGGGTCCTTCCCGGGATCGTTGAGCGACGGCAGACGGTAGCTCATGTTGATCTGCAGGGCCGCTTTAGGATCCAGGGTCTGCTTCTCGATACCCGCAGACAGCCCGATAGGATCCCCTTGCCATGCGCCGACGATTTCCTCCGCGAAGCCGCTGGTCAGGTCGTAGGGCAGTTCGGCAAAATGAATCTTCCGCGACTGCTCTTCCCAGTTGCGCATTGCCGTTGGCAACTGCACCTGGCCATCGTCAGCCTCGCGGCGAGCCGAGGCGTCGGGATAGAGACCGTCCAGATATCGATCGAGGCCAGAAGGTGCGAACGACAGCGTCCCGCCGACGGGCGAATAGGCGACATAGCGATGCATCAGGGTGTGCCAGCGGTTCCGGTTGGCACTGTCGCCCTGCAGGCGCACACCAACATCCAGCTTGTATCCCGTCGTCAGGTCGGACGCGTCGAGGATAGTTTCGCCGGATGTTTTGTACGTATCGCGCTGGTCGGCTGAATCGATGTGGCGCAGGACATTATACCATTGGCGCCACCGGTCACCAACCGCAAGCCCGCCGCCACGCTGCGTTGCATTGGCGGGGGCGCTGAGGCTCTCGAGGTTTGCCATAGACCCTGGCGGCAACTGGCCGGTGTATTCATCGACGGATTTATGAATCTCCTTCAACGAATATTGCCGACTGTATTCAGCGCCGGTCGCGGTGACCGGGTCGAGCGTCATGACATCGTAACGGCGCTCGACGATGCCTTCGCTTTCGATCTTCTGGCCGAGATCAACAATGGTGTCGATCTGCTCGGCAAGTGCAACGTCGCGGAAGTATTCCGAGCATGCAGCCGGTTCGGTTTGTTCTTCCGGGCACTTTGTGGCATATGCGTCGATTTCCTCGCGCGTGCATGGATAAAAGTGTCCCTTCCGGTCCTCCGAATCTCCAGGCAGGCGGCACTTGGCCGTGGTCAGGATGCGCCGCCCATCGAAGGTGTCGGCGAGCGACAGGAGCAGGAAATACGAAGTAAGCTGAGCACCGTCGACAAGAGCCTTCGCGTGTCCGTCTATCAGGACATCCTCGCTTTCGTCCCGGTCGAGGACCTTGCTCTCCTCCATGTAGGCGTTCCCGCCTTTGACCACGTCACTGAGGCCGGGAACCTCCGTGCCGTTCACGGTCTTGCCATTCAACTCGCACGTGAAGTCTACGACGAAGCGAAAAAGGCGTGCGAGTGAGGGGTTGCTCTGGATCGTGAACAGGCGCCGGCGCGTATATTCGACCCCAGGATCTTCATCCGCCAGGCGCAATGGAGCAGCATCTGCGTGGGGAGGTGTTCTCGATGCCAGCCGATAAGCCGCGGAAGCTTCTGCGAATTCGATCCCAAGCGCTTTTTCCTGCACATTGCCCTTTTCGTCGGTAACGCGTTCCAGGGCGCCGGCACGCATTGCCGCTTCCAAGGGAGGTCGCCATACGTTGTGCATTGCCCCAGCCTTCAACGCCTTGAGAGCGTCCTCAGGCGTGGTATTCACATCTGCGAAGACCCGGCGCGCTTCGGCGAAGTAATCGGCACGCTGGCGACTGCCCTTCAAGGCATCCCAGGCCTTCAGATCCTCCAGCATGTCGGCGCCGTCTTTGATCCCCCCGCTGTCGCCAGTCTTCAACTCGGGATATTGGGACAGAAGTGCCGCCACCTTGACCGACAGAGATTCACCGGCGTCCGTCGGCTCGCGAGTCTTCTCAACCTTGTTGTTGAGACGCCCGATAAGGGAGCGGATGCGCTCAAAAGAATGCTCGATGGCGGTTTTGCTGCGCGCGGTCCCGTGAATGTCTGGGGTTTTCGTGCTGATTTCTTTGGTCTCCGACGGGCGCATCATCTGGTCCAGCGGATCGTCCTCGGGATCGAGAGCTTCTTTCAGTTTGGCTGTGCCGTCAGAGATACCCATGATCTTGCGCCAATAATCAGCGATGGCGGCGGTGTTGCCGGAATTGCCGACCCTTGTCAGCTTCAGAAATTTTGGGTTGGCGGCATACTTGCGCCAGCTTTCCCCGTCCTGAAGTGGCTGGATAAGCAGTCGCGGTGCGCTGTCGGAGCTCAGCAGACCATCAATCACCTCTGGCCAGTTCTCCAGATATTTCGGGTTTTGGTCCGGAGCTACTTCGGGTATGACGGGCGTGAAGACAACCGTGAGGCGGACCTTGTCGTCGAAGATGCCCGCAGCCACCACGTGAGCGGCCACTTCGATGTAAGTCAATGAGGCCATTGCGGAAACCCGTTGATGTCGGAGAAATATGTCTGGTAGGCGCGCCAATCCTGCTCGAGGCCGTAGGCAAGTGTTTCGATCGTCGCCGAACTGACCGTTTTGCTTGCAGCAACAAGGTCTGCCGCGATCATCGCGCTGCCCGAGAAGCCTTTGCCGATCGTGCGGTGCACGCCGACCGAATAACGCAGCTTCGCAAACCCGATCTTGAAGGAATAGGTGAAGACTGCGGACCCCTGCATCTTGCCGCCGGACTGGTGCGAGACCCGGACGACCAGCGACGCTGCGATTGCGAAGCAGGCGATGCGCGCTTCGCCGCCGACATAAAAGAAGCCTTCGATAAGGACGTCCCTGTCCAGCTTGCGCAGGTAAATGCCGGTGCTGATCCGCCCCTGTCCGGACAGCGGCCCGAAAGCGAAAGCGCCGCCTCCGCCGAATTCGAACGACGCGGCGAACCCGATCATCTTTTCGGCGGTGGCGTAGAGTGTCAGGAAGCCGCCGCCCACATAAGGCAGGCACGACAGCAGCACGGGACGGTCTTCCCGGCCGATGGAGGCGGTGAACACGGCCTGCTTGTTGTCGAACGGCAGCAGGCATGATGCGGTGATCGAGACGTTGATGAACGCCATTACACCTATCGAGATGATGCCGAGATCGAGGACATAGCCGACTTCTATGCCGGGCGAGCCGCTGGCCGGACGGACGAATGGACCGCCGACCCCCGGATTCATCAGGCTTTCGAGCGGCTTCAGAAATTCGGCGCTGGGGCCGAGCGTGAAATCCCGGTAGGCGACGTGGAAGTCGGAGCCCTTGGCACTGTCATTGACGAAAGAGGCTCCGTCGAAGGCCAGGTTTACGACGTTGAACAGATTGATGCTGAACGCATCGACCTTGCAGGTTGCCGAGAATTGCGGCGCCTCGTTTTTCAGCAGATCGTATGTGGCACGAGCGGCGAGCGTGATCTGACTGCCCGGGTCAGGCTGGAAAAAGTCGGATACCTTCGTCAGGTCGCAATGCATGTCGTAGTTGAGAGCAATACGCGAGGGTACGAGTTCCCGCAGCTTCTCTTCTATCCGGCGGCGTATCCCTTCGAGGTCGACGATCCGCTTGAGGTCGCCAGCGAGCACGGCCGTGGCGGCGGCGATAAGCCGGTCGGCAAGCTCCCTGACAGAAGATTTCCCTTCGCCCCACTCCTTGAACAGATCTGGCAACTGGGCCAGGACTTCAGTCGGCTTTGTGCCGAATGCGTCCCTGATGTTTTGCAGTTGGTTGCGTTCCGCAGCGAGATAATCGTTTTCAGGCTCGTCATCGGCTGGCTTTACGAGGCCATACCTTAGGTCATCTGGCATCGGAACCAGAAGCAGATCGCACACCTTCTTCAGTGTGATGTTGCTCAGGTCGTCGCCGAAAGAGCTATCGGTTTTCGTGCCAAGCGCAACATTCGCGCTGATCGGCTGACATCCGAGATCGCCCCAGACCTTATTTCGGGTTACGACCAGGCCGCCCTGAACCTTTGCCAGTACTTCGAACACCGGCTTAAGGGAGGCGATACCCGCCGAGATAAGTGCGTCCAGATATGGGCCACCCCCGAGCAGAAATTCGGCAATCTTGCCGATCAGCTTCTGCTCAATAGCCTCAACCAGGTCGTTTACGATTTTATCGACCTTGTCCGACATCAGTTGGGCGAGATCGCGAACACTCTGGAAATATTGCAATTCGGCCAAATCAGCCACGGTCTCCATGGCCTTCTTATCCAGGGCCTGCTCAACCGTATGGATCTCTTGATAGAGAGTGGCTGCAGTGCCAGTCGCACCCACAATCATGGCGATCAACTGATCGATCCGCGCCTGGGTTTTTGGCGGCAGATTGGTCCTGAGCGAAAAAAGCGCTGAGAGGGTTAGATTGAGTGCCTTCTGCCCGCCTGCCACGCCGTGCAATGACGTGGCGTCAACTGTCAGTTCGCAGAAGGCCGCCTCTGCCGCGACCATCGTCTTCACGGCGTCCACGAGCGTCGCACGCGCGGTCGCGCCGCCGCTGCCGGTTGCGACGAGCTGTTCCATCAACATGACAAGCTTGCCGCCGATATCGGCCGAGCCGGTATCTTTGATCGATTTCTGGAACCTGTTGACAGCATCGATGAAAGCCCTGCGCGTCCGCTTCACCATCGACAGGGCGTCGAGCTGCAGGCGCGTCGGGCTGGCGGTACAGATATCGGCTGTCAGGGTTGCCAGATTGCCGGCGCCATCCTTCAGTACCTGGCGAAGGCCCTCCAGCGTGGTGAAAAGTGTGTCGATATCATCCCTGATGGACTCCGCGATGCCTTCCAGCCCGAGGCCGAGATTCCTGATTTCCCCGATTGCCACGTCCATAGCGGGAAGGATCGTGTCTCTGGCCCTCTTCAGCTGCGGGAAGTCGGCAGGGGGATACAGGGTTTCATTGAAAATCGTTACGAATGGCTGCACCGCACCGTCGCACAGCTTGGTGGCGTCCTGGCCGAGTTCGATGACCGGCAGGACCATCGCCGCGACCGCATCGACCATTGCCTTAAGCGCGCCGGAGAAGCCGGCAATGTCGGCGGCTTTGCTCAGATCGGTAGCGGAAACAAGCAACGCACGGACCTTGCCGAGCGTGACATCACTGTCGAACTGGAGGCCCCGGATGGCCGCTCCAGCTATCCCTCCGGTGCCCACTCTCCAAGCCGCCTCGGCGGCCATGAGGGCATTTTTTTCTGCAACCCCGGGTGCGGCGCCGATCTGGTTCGTGAACTCCTTGTAAAAAGCGGTTTCCAGGTCTGTTGCCAGCACGTCCAGCTCGTCGTTTTCGAGCCAGAGGACAAATTTGTCCTTCGGAACCGCTGCCAGCGCCGCGTCCACGGCGTCTTCAACGAACTTTGCATATTGAACCAGTCCGGTTGGGAGCGAATGCGCACCGGGCAATGCCAGCACCAGGTGCTTCCAGGCTCGCAAGGCCGCACTGGTGAGCGCCTCGGTAAACAGCTTGCGGATATCCGCCACGATCGCTGTCACGCCGGCCTTGATATCATTGTCCAGAGTGGGCAGGCCGATCAGCTTCTCGGCCGCGCTGATGAGATCGGCGATCTGGGTATTGAATGCCTCCCGCAAGGCTTCGCGCACCGGCGCCAGCGGATCGTTGGCAACCCGATCGATGGCCGCGATGAAGCGGCGACCGGCCGCGTAGATAGCGGCAAAGTACTCGATCAGCGCATCGACTTCCTTCACTGTCGCGGTGAGCTGGATCGCCTCGTCGAGAGCGTCGCGCATCTCGCGATAGGCGCTCGCCACATCCGGATAGAGACGTGCCAGCCGGTTCAGGGCTTCGTCTTCGCTGAATTCGGTGTTCGCGACCTTCGCAAAAAATTGCCTGGCGAGATCCGACAATGCGCTGCGTAGCGGCACCAGCAGCTGATCACGGACCTTGGCGACCGTCTCGGCGGTGTCCTGCCCGGGCTCCGCCAGCAGTGCCGAAGTATACTGTGTAACCTCGCGAAACTGCGGCGTTCTGGAAATCCCGTCGCCGACAAACACCAACACATCCTTGAAATCGACGATACCAAGGAGCTTTGCGCCGTCGAAAAAATCCCCGGGCTTCAGTTTGTCGAGGCCCGTCGAATGCGGAACGCCTCCAGCAAGGGACAAGACCTTGCCATCAGCACTCTTTGGAACATTGTTGTTTCCCACAGGGCCGCGCGAGCGCGACATGGCGACGAGCTGGGTGTTCGGTCGGGCAGGGCCGCCTGTCCTGTCGCCATCGCTGCCGGGGTCCAGCACTAGAGGCTTGAAATCGAGATAGACGTCCGTCTTGGCCCGCCGGGCGGCATTGCCGTCGTTCTTGTAGGTGACCAGGCTGTCGTCAACCGGGAAGCCGAAGGCCTGATATTCGTCATCGAAATGGACGTCGATATCGTCCGATCGCTTTCCGACCAGCCGGTCGACCTGCGCTATCCGCACCTTGGCCTGCGCCATCACCGGGAAGAAAGGCGGCTGATCCACGCCTTGCAGCAGCGAACCGAACTCGAATTTTGTGTTGTCGAACGTGAAGCTCCGGTCGTCGTTGACCTTTGCAATGCCTTTTTCCTGCCCCTCGGCCTCGACCGTCCAGTATCGCGTCTCGAAACTCGTGCCGTCCGGCTCCGTTTCCTGGGCGTAGCGGCGCTTGTCGCCGCCGAGTTGCAGAACGCGCCGCACGTCGGGCGTTCCATCGGAGGTTTCGAAGAGCGCGTTATAGTAGTTGTTCAGCGCCTTCATCGTGTTCTCGTCGTTGGCGGCGGTGTTGTCGACAAAGACAAGGGGCATGCGGGTGCGTGCGCCGCGCCCGTCGATCTGCATCTCGAACTTGATCTCGCCGCCTTTACGTGGCCGGACGCGCGGCCAGAAAACCAGGCCCGGTCGCAGCGCACCCGTTTCCGTTCTCAGCAGCAGGCGCCCGGTCGGAGCCTCCGTCTCGCTGCCGGAACTGTCAATGTCCGCGGGATCGAGAATGTCCGGTGTGACGCGGGTGAGGATCTCCAGTTGTTGCGTCGGCCAACGGCGGCCCCCATTGGGCTGGCCGACCGCCGGGTATTTTTTGACGGGGATGCCGATCCGCAGGAACATCCTCTGGATCAAAAACGCCACCGGGGGACCTACGAGGCCATCGGAGGTCGGTGCGGAAACGAAAAGCCGCTCTGTCAGCTTGACCAGGGAACAGCGATGCCCGAGCGGAAACAGAAAACCCTTGTAGACCACCTCGCTGCGGATATCGCGGCCGAGCCGTGTGGACTGGCGCCAGCGCTCGATAGAGAAGGCGTCGAACAATGGCTGGCCAGGCTCGGTATCGTTGTAGTCGCGTTTCCACAGTCTGGTGGGAACGATTCTCGCGGACGCCGGCGGTACAAAATTCGTGTCGGCATCGAAGGAACCGCCGAGCGCCGTCAGTGTCAACTCGCTGACGCCGAGCGCCTGCGGCCGGTAGATCGCCGAGTAGTCTTTCGCGGTGTCCTTGCCTTCCTGATCGAGATGTTCGTTCTCCGCATGCCGCAACCGGAAACCGGGAGGTGGGTCAATCTGGCTTCCGTCGGCGAGCGTGCCGTCTGTCTTGCGGCGACCGCGTGCGGGAAGACCGTGCAGGGAGGTCAGCGCCACCAGTTCATGCCGGTCCGCCGCATCGAGCCCGGTGCGGAACCTTTCAGGCTGTGTCTCCTTTTCCTTGCCGAAAATGTCCTTGTCGTACTCGTCATAGGGAAAGCGCGAAGTGACGTCGCGCGAGAGCGCCCATGGCGCCCAGGGGCCGTGCGGAGGCCCGCCCACGTCAGGATCAAGGAGCGCCTCGGGCCGGAAATCCGGAGACCAGACTGCGCGGACGCTCGACGTGCCCGGTGTCTCGTCAAGCTGCGCAAACCACAAGGGCGCGATGCGCCGGACAGGAGGAAGCAGGTTCAGTTCCGGCGGGAGCACCAGCTGCGTCCGCCAGTTCGCGTCCTGGGCGGGTGATAGCATCAACCGGAACGGAATCTCGATCGAGGTCTCGAACGAGGTGGGCTCGTGAACACCCGCGACAACTTCGCTCATGCGCTGCACCGCCGTGATGCCGCCTTCGCGCAACGGCGGAGGAACCGGGCAGCCGCTCATGCCGCCGAGATTGCGCTGCTCGTCGTGCCGTACCGTCCAGGCATCACCGCGCGTGATGCCCTGATGCAGAAGCTTTGCTGCTTCGTCGCGCGTCTCGTCTCGGGCCCAGCGCGGTCGCTGGCCTCCGAGTGGCCGAGCTGACCAGTCCTTGGCCACGTCGGGATCTGTCGATTCCCATCCAGCCAGCGGTTCGAAAACCTTCTCGGCGCGGCGTACCACGGCAAGGTCGAACGCGCCCCAGTTGGTCAGTGCCTCGATTGTGAGCGGAAACGCCCCTGCCGGGGCCCCGTCCAGATTGTCGGGACGACCGCCTTCGAAGTCGTCGGCCGGAATGCGAAACACCAGGCGGGAACCGCCGGAGACGCGTGCCTCCGCGGGAATCTGCAGCGGCTCCTGGTTTTGCTCGAGATCGAAAGCCGCGAATGTCGCGGCAATCTTCTTGGCCTCGTCCAGCGCCTGCCCGCCGAGCCTTAACACCTGAGCGAGGACAGTACGGCGACCATAGAATGGGCCGACTTTTTTCTTGTCAGGCTTGTAGTATTCCGCAAATGCCGCGTATGTAAAATCGCGACTGGCCTTGATCTCGTTGCGGGCATCCAGCCAGGCGATAATCTCGGCAGGTGACGTGGCAAGCGCCGGGTAGTCCTCGTTGACACTGTCCGCTATCCCGAATTTCTTGCGGAGGTCCATGACAACGCTCGGCTGCAATTCGACCTCGGGCACATCTTCCAGCAGGCGCGCGATTTCGTCCTCGACGCTCGCGACCGAAACTCCGGCGTCAATGTCGCGCTGGAACTTCCGCGCCCACCTGGCTGTCTCGAGGTCGAGGAAGGCCGGCCCGATATAGATCTTCTGGTCGTCCGGACCGGGGATGTCCTTCATCTTAAGCCGTAGTTGGACGAACCGCGTCCAGTCCTTGAATTCTTGTGTTTCACGTTCTCCCATGTTCGGTGCTTTTGGTGCAACCTTGTCCTGCTCGGAGCTGACTGTAACCCGCACCGCGCTACGCTCCTTAACGGTGCTGCCGGTTCGCAGTATTTCCACCTGTTCGGGGCTGGGCTCAAAACCGGCTGGCGGAACGGCAAGCTTCGGTTCAGGCTTCAGGCGCCGGAAGAACGCCTGTTCGGCGACATGCTGAGCCGGAAAATCCACCGCCAGAAGCGGGCGCGGGTCGGTACGTTCCTGGTAACGTTGCGGTTCATCGGCCTCGGGCGATTTGTCGCCGCAGATCAACGGAGCGCTGGGCGGCGGCGTCGGTTCGCCGGCCGGCAGGAAAGCGGCAAGCCTTCGGTCGGGCTTGACGAACCAGCCGGTTGCTTCGCGCTCGAGCACGAGATCCTGGAACCGGTAAGTCAGCGCCAGCAAGTCGACCGGGCGCCGCACCATCAGTGTCGCCCGGTTCAGCGAGATCCGCACCGGATAGGGCACGCCCCCGATTTCGCCCAGATGGATCACGGCTTCTGCCTGTGGCGGTTCGGTGACCGGCGGCGGCAGTCCGTGCCAGGCGTGGACGCGCGGCACATCCTTGATGACGAACAGGCATTCGGCCTCGTTGAACAGCATCTGGCTGAACAGGTATGACGCGTTTCTCAGCGCCGTCTGCTGTGGATCGAGCTTCGTTTTATCCAGCAGCATACGGTCAAGGCTCTGGCTGCCGACATTGACCGGCGCAGATTCGAGCGCCACCGACGCCGCGAAATGGCTCAGCTTGCGCTTGGCCTTCGCACCGACGCCGCCGACGCGAACCGTCGCACCATGCGCCTTCACGCCGGGACGCGGCGGCAGGCTCGGCAATGGCGCGGTGGAGAACTCCCCCCAGCGCGTCCTTATCCGCATCGGTGCCCTCTGCGGCGTCAGCGACGCGACGATTTTTGGCGCCTTCTTGCTATCCAGCAGACGCCAGAGGCGTGCCCGTGTATCCGAAAATTCGCTGCGTGGAGCGCCGCCTCCGCGCTGGATGACAAGTGTCGCCGGAATGTCGAGAGCGAGGATCGGATTGGCGTCGCCTTCGTTCCGCCAGGCAAGGTAGGCAGATTGATCTTTGCCAGCCTGCCGGGGGTCGATGAGATCCAGCGCGGCGGTCTCGCCGGCTGGTGCCGTTCCCAGCGCGACTGACCCGGACCAGAGATCGTCGGTCGGCTCGGGTGCAGCCTTGCCATGAATGGCCAGGCCGTAGAGGACGCGTATGGTCTCCACGTTCGCATCGGACTGGCCGACCGGCGCACCGTCACCTGAAAACAGCGATCTGACATCGTCCTTGTCGAGGTCCGTCCTGAGCGTGAAAGCAGTGCCGCCACCGGCGATGCCGGAGAAAATATTGAAGGCCATCAGCCTGAAAGGCAGATTTACTCCCTCGGAAGAGAGCGCCGAGAAACCACTGGTGCTGGCCACCATCGGGGTCTTCGGAATGGGCCGGGGGCCTGCCCGCAGGATCCAGTAGCCGCCGTGGTGGAAGACGAGTGCTACATCCTTCGCCTTGCTAACATCGAAGCTGGCGCCGAAGAGGCGGTCGGCCAGTCTGGCGAGCTGGTCCTTGTCGAGCCGGCCGGCGATCTCGTCGACTTGAGCCACTTCTTTGGGCGTGCCGGTCTTGAGGAAGGTGGCCAGCTCGTCCTGCCTGAGCACGATGCTCTTGCCGCTGACAGTCAGCGTGAGGATGAGCTTGGGTTGTTGGTTGTTGCCCGGCTGCCAAAGCGCATTGATGCCGAGATCGAAGGCGTAACCTCCGGGAAACGAGCATCCTGGCAGATCGGCACGCCAGCCGTCGGACAGGCGCCGTAGCGTGAACCGACCGCCGCTACCCCCCGTCTCTTCCGTGAAGGTCGAGGCCTGCAGTCGCCACTCGTAGGACTGCTTCTGCCCGTCGACCCAGACGATCACCAGGCTTTTTCGCTTGGCGTCCCCGTAATAGACGTCCAGGTGCCCGTTTTCTGCTGCGGTGACCTGGCTGACGGCCAGTGTTGATGCAGCGCCAATCAGTACAGCCCGGCGCGTAAACTTTATGGAACCTGAATGGTGAGAATCGACTTCGGGTTTGTCGACCGGATGCTCTTCCCCCGGAATCCTATCTTCGTCCATGCGTCCCGCTCCCCCAGGTCGGCAGGCATCATGCGGCGTTCAAAATTCGAACGCAAGTCGTATTAGCTGTCACTTAAACAATTTTCCCTGAGATACTTGCGCGCCGTAGTAATATATGCAAATTTGCATCTCCGGTGGGACTAGGTGGGGATCAGTATTCATGACGATAGACCATGCGTGCTACGCATGGGGTCAGGCATTGCCTGACGGGATGCGGCTTACATCGCGAATCTTCGAAGTGCGCAGGTCCTCGAAGTGCGCAGGTAATGTGCCCGCGATATGAATACTGGGCACTATTTTGTGCCGCTCAGTAAACCTGAAATTTTGCGTCGGCGGCGGATTGGTCTGCGGCTTTCGATAAGACTTGGCTACGATCGAGGCGTATGAGCCTGTGTGCGGACGATAGCTGTCCGCCGGACAAGGGCTATCGGCCGGACTCCGTCGAGGCATTGCGTCGACATGCGGGGGTGAAGTGAAGAACCGCGGATCTCTCCGAACGGCAAGGGACAAGTGATACCGGTAACGTGTTAGGGCCGCCGGCTGACGTTGGGAAATTGTGCTTCAATGGAAAGTCCGTATTACTTTCCCGTGCGTGGCCGCACCCGAAACCGTAGCACGCCCACGGGCAGGGCACCCGGCGGCGTGTTGCCTGGTGTCCTGCCGCCGATGCAGGACATTCCTGGCTGTAGTGCGCTTCGGCCGACCGACAACGAGGCATATGAGAAAGGGCTGCCGGTCTACAACCGGCGTACAGAGGCCCGCCCGGCGCTTCGCGCTCTGTGCAGCACGCCGGAGGCCGTCGCTGGGGTAGTCGACTGGGCGAGGCGCAACGGCGTGCCCTTCGCCACCAGGAGCGGCGGGCATTCCTATGAGGGTTATTGTTGCAGCCCGGACGTCGTGATTGACGTGCAGGGCTTGGACAGCATTGATTTCGATCCCCGGGAGAAGACAGTCTCGGTCGGCGCCGGCGTCACGCTCGGCGCGATCTACAAGGCGCTGCGCGACAGGGGAGACAACATTGGCTTCGTCGCCGGCACGTGTCCCACTGTCGGCGTCGCCGGGCATGTGCTGGGGGGCGGATATGGATTTCTGGCGCGCGCCTACGGCCTTGCCTGCGACAACCTCCTGTCGGTCGGCCTGGTGGACGCAAATGGGCTGCGCATCCAGGCCAGCGCGACGGCAAACGCGGATCTGTTCTGGGCTTGCCGGGGCGGGGGAGGCGGATCGTTCGGCATCGCCACCGATTTCACCTTCCAGACCCGCCGGGTCGACGGCGTCTACGTCTTTAAACTCGTCTGGTCTTTGCCAAAGGCGCGGGCGAAACGCCTGATCAAGGCCTGGCAGGCCTGGGCGCCGGCGACACACAGCGCCATCACCCCGCTGCTCAAGGTCGGAAAGACGGACACCGGCGTGTATGGTATGCGCTGCATCGGCCAGAGCATCGGCACGGAAGCGCAATTGCGGCGGGAGCTTGCCGTGCTCACAGCGGTCGAGCCGACCGGGGTCGTCATCCAGCACAAGACTTTCTTTGCGGCCGTTGACGGGTTCAGTGGCGGCTGGGCCTACATGAGCAAATACAGCAAGGAGCGGTCCGACTATGTCGCATCGCTTTCCGACGCAGGCATAGACATGCTGCTTGATCGCCTCATGGGCATTCCGACAGGCCATGTGGTTGCGCTCCTCAATGCCTATGGCGGAGCCATCAATGACGTTGCCGCCGGCGACACTGCGTTTGCTCATCGCAAAGGCACGGGTTTCTGCATCCACTATTATTCCGAATGGGAATTGAAACGGTACACGAGCTCGCGGTTGCGCGAAAGCGCCTCGGTCTTCGCGCCGATGCGGCCGCATGTGAGCGGCGGCGCCTACGTCAACTATTGCGATGCGGATCTGGCCGACTACCAGCATGCCTACTGGGGAGCCAATTTGGCGCGGCTGAAACAGATCAAGCGCAAATACGATCCTGGCAATCTGTTTCGGCACGGCCAGAGCGTGCGGCCGGCTTGATTCGGTCCGGCAGTGGAGGAGAGCGTGGCATGACTAGCGTAGCACCGGCATTCAAGCCGAGCCCAGATTTCACCTGTGACCTGCACGACGGATGCTTATACGACGCAGGCCTGCGCCCGTGGCGGCAGGACACCTATCGGCTCGAGCCGGTGCAGATGAACGGCAAGCTGCTGGTCCATAATTACGGGCACGGCGGCGCCGGCATCAGCATGAGCTGGGGGTGCGCCGACGCGGTGCGCACGATCGTGCTGCAGGCCCACGCGCCAGGGCCGGCATCTCCAGTGGCCGTGCTCGGTGCAGGGGTGATGGGACTCACAGCGGCGACACTGCTCCACGAAGCAGGGTTCCAGGTGAAAATCTATGCGGAGAAGTTTTCACGCACGACCTCCGACGTGGCAGGCGGGCAGTGGGCACCCTCCATCGTCATGCATGAATCGAGCAAGGAGGCGCAGTTCTTTGCCCTGTTGAAAAGGGCGTTCGACATGCACAAGACGAGACTCGGCAGCGTGTATGGCGTTTCGGAACGGCTGAACTATTGCCTCGAGCCGGCGCCGGGGCTCGAAAAGGCCGTGAAGGCAGGGGTCATTCCCCCACCAAAGGGACTCGACCTGCCTTTCGAGCATCTCAGCAAGCCCGGGCTGGCCTATGAGACGCTGCTGGTAGAGCCCCCGATCTTCCTGGGCAGACTGCGCTACGAACTCCAGCAGCAGCATGTTCCCTTCATCCAGAAGACATTCAAATCACAGCAGCAGGTTTGGGGGCTTGCCGAGCCGATCGTGATCAACTGCACTGGGCTCGGCTCGAAAAAGCTGTTCAAGGATTCAAAGCTGAAGGCCGTCAAGGGCCAGCTTGTCCTGCTCAAGCCGCAGCCGGGACTGGATTATCTCTACAGCACGGGCACCACCTATGTGTTTCCGCGTGCCGATCACGTGGTGGTGGGCGGCTCGCAGGAGAACAGCTCCGATCCAACGCCCGTTCCCAAGCGCTGCCTCGAAATCCTCAAGACGGCGGATGACCTGTTCAGCGGCCGCCAGGTGCGGCCGCTTGTGCACAAAGCCTGGATGCTCAGAGACAAATAGGGACGGGTATGGCAACCAGTTCGGACTACATCATCGAGCGGCTGCGCCAGCACAAGGTCGAAGCCCTGTTCGGTGTGCCCGCGGTCTATTGCGCGCCGTTGTTCCAGGCGGCGGAGCAAGCACCTAGAATGCCCGGCCGGCCTGATTTCCGTACAGTCGTCACCAGCAGCGATCTCGAGGCGGGATATGCCGCCGACGCCTATGCGCGCGTGCGCGGGCTGTCGATCGTATCCGTCGCCTATGGCGTCGGCACGCTGAGCCTGATCAACGCTATGGCCGGCGCCTATATCGAGCGTAGCCCGGTCGTCGTGATCAATGGCGGTCCTTCGAACGGCAACATAAAGACCCAGACCGAAAAGGGCATCCTGTTTTCCCATTCCATGGGCCGGCCGCACAGCGACCTCGAGGCGTTTGCCCCTTTCACGGCATTCTGCGAAAGAGTGACCGAACTGGCGAACGTACCGGCCAAGGTCGACCAGGCAATCGTCACCGCCTTGAGCCGGCAACACCCGGTCTATCTTGAAATGCCGCAGGACCTACTCGGGGATCCCAATTGCCCGAAACCGGTCGGAACGCTCGCCCCTTTCATTCCCCCCGGCACGGCGGCCCAAGCGGCGCAGAGTACGGTCGCCCGCATCAAGGCCGCACGCAATCCGGTGCTGATCGTCGGCGTCGAAGTGCAACGTTACGGGCTGGCTGCGCAGGTGAGTTCGATCATAAACAAGCTCCAGCTGCCATGGACCACGACGCTGCTCGCGCGTTCGACCCTTTCGGAGCAACTCCCGCGTTTTCTCGGCGTGTTCAACGGGGACAAAGCGCCCCCATCCGTCACGAAAGCGATCGAGGACGCCGACCTGGTGGTTGCGCTGGGCGCCGTGTTCGGGTCCGGCCACGCGCGCATCATGCTGAGCAAGTTCGACCAGACCATCAGAACCTGGGATGGGAAAGTCGTCTTCCCCAAGATGCCAGAGCAGCCGGCTGGTTTCCCGCAATATGTCCGCGCGCTCGACCAGCAGGCTTTTCAGAGGCCTTCCTCTCAGGCTGACGACGGCCAAGCGCGAGACGAACAGGACGACAGCGTCCGTGTCGAGGAAGATGGCGAGAGTGCGTGGGACGGCGACCGCGGAACCGCGATCGTGCAACTGGCGGTTTCCCCGACGCCGAAAACTGTGCCGACGCCGGTTCCTGTGGGGCTGACCTACAAGGAACTCTTCGACACCATCAATGAAGTGGCGTTCCTCGACCCATCGTTCACCATAATTCCGGACACGTTCCTCGGAATCTATTCTGCCGCCTCTGCCGCCCTACGCATGCCGAGCCAGAACTGCTTCATCAGCAGCGCACTCTGGGCGTCGATCGGGCATTCGGTGGGCGCTGCCGTCGGCGCTGCCATCCCCAAGGAAAAACGACCACTGGTCATCTGCGGCGACGGCGGTTTCCAGATGACGGCGCAGGCACTGTCGACCATGGCAAGGATGAACATGAACGCCATCGTCATCGTGGTCGACAACGGTCTCTACGGATATGAGCAATGGCTTCTCGACAAGAGCTACTATCGATCCGGAGCGACCAAGCCGCCGCTGCCCTACGCCGAGCTTTCACGCTGGGCCTACGGCGATCTCGCCTCAGCAATGGGGGTCGGGATGACCGCAAAAGTCGATTCGGTGGCGTCACTGCGAGCCGCCCTGGCAAGGGCAAAGGCGTATGCTGGCGGTCCGTCGTTGATTCACGCGATCGTGCAGTCGCGCTCGCTTCCGCCGGAGCTGTGAGAGGAGGCCGCATGGCAATGCAATCATCGCGGCACCTCGTCGGCAGGGTCGGCTGAAAGGCAAAGTGGGATGACGAGCATCGGACAGGACGAATAGGCAAAGGGGGGACCATATGAAACGGAGCAATGCGCTTGCGCTTCGAGTTCTGGAGCTTCAGCAACGGCTCAGAGAAGCGATAGACGAAGAAACGGAGGCCGAGGCCAAACGCAACCGGGCAAAGATCGCGGCGTTCGAAACCAAGAGGGCAAGGGCGATCACCTCGGGCAAGGCCGGGCCACCGTCGCCGCTGCGGCTTCTCGCCGATGGCGACTCCTGGTTCGACTATCCGCTGACAAACAACACCGCGGTCTGCGTGGCAACCGACATAATCGTCCAGCTGCGCCGCATGGGAAATCCGCGACCGATCATCCACTCGGTTGCGCATCACGGGGAGACATCGGTCGACGAACTCGTTCTGCCAAAGCAGCAACGGATGATCAATCTGCTCAAGAACGGGGCGAACTGGGGAGCGCAGGGCAAGCCGGATGCAATGCTCTTCTCGGGCGGCGGTAACGACATTGCCGGCGATCAGTTCGTGATCTTCGTCAATGACGCGTCGATGGGAAAGCCCCTGAACGAGGCGCGGCTCAAGCTCGCGATGGGCGGCATCGAGGCTTCCTATCAGGAGCTTTTCGACTTCCGCGACAAATATGCGCCCAATGTTCCGATCTATGGCCATTGTTATGATTTCGCCATTCCGGACGGCAGGCACCCGCCGCTTCCGGGTGTCGGACCCTGGCTGCAGCCCTCGCTTTACTTCAGCGGACAGACGAATTTCGCCGCAAACAAGAAAGCTGTCGTCAAAGCGCTGACTCTTCTCAAGGATCTTCTGAAGGAACTGGCCCGCGAGGCCAGGAACAGGTTTCACCTGATCGATACACAGGGAACGATAAAGAAGGCATCGGAGTGGGCAAATGAACTGCACCCCACGGAGGCGACCTTCAAAAAATTTGCAGAGCTGTTTCGAAATAGGCTTGCGGATGATTTCCCCGGCCGAATCTGACTGGGCCGGCAAGCGCTTGATCGAACATTTTCCGGAGGAATAAGCTCATGGCGAAAATCAACCATGTCTTTGTGTTGATGCTCGAGAATCGATCTTTCGACCATCTATTTGGACTCTCTGGACTGCCCGGAGTACCGAAGCCTCCAGCAAAGTTTGGCTTCAAACCAGGAGCGCCTGATCAGCTGACAAGTGATCCTCCGCACGAATTCGATGATGTCGCCGTACAGATCGACAGCGGCGCCATGGATGGATTTGGCAAAAGTGGCGGACCGGACGTGCTGAAAGGATTTAGCCAAGCTGACATTCCGGTCCTGGTCAAGCTTGCGAATGACAGTCTGTTGATGGACAACTGGTTCTCTTCCATGCCCGGCCCTACTTGGCCCAATCGTTTTTTTGTTCACGCGGCTTCCTCCGGGGGGCTGGACAACAGCATGGGCACGTTCGATGTTATAAAGGCTGTCACCAATCCTGGTTTTTGCCTGCGATTTCAGTATGGTCATGTCTTTGATCGGCTGTCTGGGCGAGGAGTACCTTGGAGAATTTATCATGGGGACAGCTTCCCACAGGTACTTTCACTCAAAGGTATGGTTGCCAAGAAAAGCGATGCCACGTTCTTTCGTCCCGCGTCTGATTTTGCTTCCGATATGGCGCGGGGTGACACAGTCGCTTACACATTCATCGAACCAGACTATGACCTTTTTAGAAGTTACCGTTATGGAAACTCTCATCACCCGCTAGGAAAAATAAGCACGGGCGAAACATTTATTGCATACATTTACAACGCGATTTTCAAGCAAAATGCCGGAAAAAGTAGTGTTCTGGTTGTCACTTGGGACGAACATGGCGGGTTCTTTGACCATGTAGTCCCGCCCCCGGCGACGCCGCCCGGTGACTCGCCGCTAAATCATTTGAGAGCGAAGAAGCCTCGCAATTGCAGGTTCGACCGTTTCGGCGTGCGTGTCCCGACGTTGCTGATTTCGCCCTGGCTCCCGGCTGGACTCGGATCTCGTGTCTTTGGTCCAAACACCGCATTCGATCATTCGTCAGTCGTTCGGGCCCTAAGATCGACATTCAGTCTGGGAGCAGAACTTACTTTACGTGATCTGGCGTCGCCGGACTGGAACCAGGTGTTGCTGGAGAAGCCAAGAGCCCTTTCTGTAGAATTGCCCGAGGTGATGGCACCGCAGTTTGACGCACGCCCTCCCAGTCTGGAAGAGATTTCAGCCGAAGGATCGCCGAGCGGCAATGTTCTGGGAACTGCTCAGATAGCGGTGGATCTGGATTGGTACATCGCTGAGCGGATCCACAAGGCTCCGCTGATTACATCCGAATTCGAGGCCAGGCTACTCCCGGTCCAGGCCGTACTCACCCGACAGGATTCTCCCCACTCAAGCGCTTTGGTTGATGACGGCGAGGCGCATCGAGTGTTGCTCCAGTATATTGCCGCCGTAAGGTCACGCGAGATCGAATTTCAAGAGACTCGAAATCCGCCTTGACGCATACTTGTCCACCTCATGCGGGGCCTGCGCCTGCCATATTACTCACCGGGTCTTGATATTGGCTCCATCTGGCCTCACACTCGATTTAGCTTCACAGTTGGTCATTTGCAAAAATTTCGACCAGGACAACTACTCACACGTGGAGGTTCTCGATGAAACTCGCGACCGCGTTTATTATGTCAATTCCATTCGCTTTCGGGTTGATACAGCCAGTCCCAGCGAATGCTGCGATGGCAGTAGCAAATTCATTGGAGGAGTCTCCGCACGTTGGCGTTGCATATGCAAAGTCGGCTGCAGACGCCAGCGCTGCTGCAATAGCAGCTTGCAGGAAGGCCGGCGGGCAGCAGGGATGCGAACTGTACGCCATCGTAATTAAGGCCCCGTCGGGTTATCGAAAGGCGACATGTCTGGCCGCCGCACAGGGGCGTAATGGTGACTTCGGTTATGCCATCGGACCTACCAAAAAAAGAGCTCAGGCAGCGGCCGTCGTATCTTGCAAGGATGGTGCCATTGCACCACGGCAATGCGCCTTGTCTGGAGCCACGGTGTGTCAAGACACAAATGGCGATCAAATTAGATAGAGGCCTTTTTTATGCCAGAGCGGGCGCAGCGCCTCGTCGGCAGTGGGTCTCTTGCGCGAATGGGACTGGCGGGAGGTAGTTAAATAAGTATAGATGAAATGCTTATGAAGCTATTTGCGGAGAGAATCCATGCTGACGAAAGAATATTGTAAAGGCGTCGCAAACGTCGTCATAGCCGTAGCGTTTGTTTTTCTATCCGGAGGAGAGGTGAATGCAAAGGAGCGTATGAAAGATTTTGGAGATGCGGGGATATATTGCGAATCGTCTGACAGTAACATCGGAAATTTCTACAGATATGTCGAAAAGACTTGCAAGAACAAGTACAAATGTTACGTTAAGGCAACTGCTGTAGCTACCAGAAAAGAGCTAAAGCAGCACAGGTGCACCGGTTTTTTTGTTGCCCCGGTGTGTAAGGGGGAACCAGCGAACCTAGAGACCAGGTCGATTTTTGGCAAACTTGCAGTGTTCTGCCCGAAATAGGCTTCTAACCTATCACGACCGCCGATCGGCTTTAAATCTTTGGGAATTATTCCCTTGACGTACGTTGCCCTAATCTGTGGCACGCGATAGCGACTTCGTAGCTGGAGGAGCAACCTCAGCCCCGGCTATATGGTCACCCTTGACGATCTTTAGTTTCTCATTTGCATGATGTCCGAAAAAGACCTGCCGAGGCAGGCTGAAGCCGAACGTGTCTGCAGGATCAATCGTGCCCCAAAACTTTGACGGCCAGAAGCACCAACGGCCCGATCCTGTGGGTCCGGCTCTCTGTGCAGCGCTAGCATGGGCGCGCGGCGCTACTTAGGTTCGCATTCGGTATCTACGGACATTATTCCTTTATCGTCGACGAACTGAAACCTCAGCGCGGTTAGGTAGTTTAGAAGTGGGTTGCTGTCGTGTGTTGCGTTGATTTGTGTATCGAAAGTCAGTTCGGAGAAATTATCTCCGTTTCTGACAGAGAAAATTAATCGAGCGGAATCGGCGTCCTCAACAAAAGGATCCAATTTCAACAAGGATCCAGGATTAAAGGGTAAATCCAGAACACTTTGACCCGCTGGTGCTTCCAGAGAGAGCCTCCCGCTCCGATTGGACTCATTGGTAAAGGAGAATTCATAGAACTTTATTGCCATTATGCACACTCCGTTTGCTGATGATTCAAAAAAGTGCCACGATCAACCCCTCGACACCTTCAGCAGAATCCAGCCAGAAGGGCGGCCTGCTGCACACTCAGGGCAGTCTTGAAGGGTACTGGCTCAGCCTCTGGTTGACGGCTAGAGCCGTCTTCCCAGGCGGCCGACATCAGGCCTGTCACCAGTGTTGGCAGCACCTGCCGATACCCAAGCCGCACATGATGTTAGGGGCGGTAGGCGGGCCACATACTGGTCATCGAGATCTGGATTGCGCCGGCGGGCAGCCTCGCATGCCGGGGGCCGTCTTCTGGAATGCGTGTTCAACTGGAACATATGATGAAGTGCCGATCCGGACCCTGGTGGCTGGCTGGAAACCTTATGCCGCCCATGCTCCCGAAGCGGCACGCCCAAGGTCGATCACCGCTCGGTTGAATTCGTCGATATCATTGCAGACCTGGTCGGCGATCCCGGGCAGCGCCGGGTTCGCCAAGTCCCCGTCGATAATTTCCTGAATGCTCTGACGAACGGTCAGCTTCCCGACACGGCCATAGATGACCGCGTGAAGGTGCATTGCGAACACATCGTCACATTCAAGGCTCTGCAGGGCAATGTTCAGGCCGTTGATAATGTCGTCGACTTCCGCCCTGGTCTCGGCAAGCTGATCCCGAAGCCGCTGCTGATCTTCTGGGGTTCCTTGGCCGGAAGCAATTTTTGCCAGTGTTGCCAGCATTCCCGACCGAAAGAACGTGAGTTCTCCGGCATCACTGGCATGCTTGTGATATGTCTTCATTTTAACGAAGGCGCTGATCACGAGCTTCATCTGATTGGTCAGGCTGGCTAGCTGAGCTGAATTCTCGTTTGTGCGACTTGAAACATCCCGTCGCCAGCGGCCCTGCTCCTGCTCCGCCTTGGGCGGGTGCGTCACCCGCAGCAAGCCGGTAAGGAGGCTCCCTCCTGGAACGAGCTCGGCCGCGCTTTCGGCGAGTGTTCGCCCCAAAGCTCGACCATCGGAAGGTTCGGGCGGAATGATTTTGCGACCACCGTCTTCGACCACGAGACCCTCCATATTATGACCGTTGACACTATTGCCTGCCACCGCTGGAATGTTTGTGCACCGGCCAACGTTCTAGCTTCTGGCAACAGGGTGGCCGGGCCAAACAAAATGCACGTTCGCGTACTTCGACAAATACGGCTTCCATCCCTTGTTGCCTGATCTGAGCGCCGATGATGCGAAAATGCTGCGCAGTCTCCCTAAATGATCCAATTACCGGCCCGGCAGGGTTCATGCACTCACAGTGAGAGTCTCGCCACCATGGGACAATGGTCGGAGATTGCGAGCAGGGGGTCCGGATGCGCGTCGCTGGCAGGCTTGGTTCCACCAAAAACGCCTATCGCGACATGTTCGGCTGCCTGAGCGCTCGCTATGCCACGGCTGATCAGGATATGATCGAGCCCCAGCGGGTTTCGACATCCAAGGTTCGCGGATTGACTGAGCTGCTTCCTCTCGTCTGAGCTCAGAATTTCCGTTTCGCCCTTGTGGCAAAGCGCCATTGTCGTCGCGTTTTCCGCACATTCTTCAGGAAGCAGAGTCACCGTTGTCGCAGCCGGGTCATCATCGAACACTTCTCCGAACAGGTCCTTTACCAGTACACCGGCCGGCAGAGGCGTGTACGGTGAGCTGCCATCCGTCCGGACCGGACCTGTTTCGTGCACTTCGTGCCAGAAGTTCCGGTTGAAGTCCCCAAGCAGAATGACTTTATCCGTACTGCTGAACCGGTCCTCAACCCAGTTTTCAATTGGAACGATCTGCTGCTGCAGGATCCTGCAGTCGCGGTCGTTGCCGTCCGTCAGGTCCCCGCTGGCCTCGAGCGGTGATACGCAGGACGATTTCAGGTGCACGACCAGTACACGAAGCAGCTCTCCGTCGATCTTCAGATCAACAGACAATCCGGGACGGGGCTGGTCTTCTTCCGGATTATCAGGAAGGCTCAGCTGCGGTTCGACCGTGCAGGCAACCGCCTCACCAAGCTCCGCCTTCCACGCGACGGCAAGGCGCTGAATTTTGAAGTCGGAGAAAGTGCAGACGTTGTAACCGTTCCCCCCGTCAGGCAGGGCCTCTCGAACGGCCTGCTCGCCACTTACCTCTTCAAAAGCGTAGATGTCGGCGGGGATGGTGTTCTGTATGAAATCATTGAGCTGCTGCAGCCGCTTGTCATACGCGCCAACAGTCACTGGCACAGTATCGAAGGAGCGATCCTTGTAGACATCGCACACCGGGAATTTAGTCCAGTCCCATTCGACCTTCTCACGAAAATTGACCTGCCAGCCAGGGATGCCCGTTCCGCCAGTCGAAGGCTTCCAGACACCGGTGGTGGTGTCCTTTTCAAACAGACCATCGCATTTGGCGATCCACGTCGCCGCCGTGGCCTTGTCTACGTGCCAACCCAGATTCCAAGTGGCAACGGTTATGTCACGTGCTGCCGCGGGTGCCGGCAGGAGAGATCCAAGAATTGCAGCTGCTACACAAATACGCATGATTTCCTCGCATTCCATCAGGTTTCAGCGATATCCACTGCGCACAATTGTCGAAACGCATCATTCTCCCGAATACTGTCATTGTCCAGCTCGCGGTAGAACGAGACACTGATACGTCCCTTGAATGCTACGACCGAAAGCGAACATAGTGCGCAATTGCCGTCTATGCCGATCGATGATGTTCAGCAGTCGAGAGATGCTCCTGATCAGTAACTGCCTTTTCTGGATCGTCCTTCAAAAAACGTTTCGACAAACCCGGGTCAATTCTGTCTGCCTGGGCCAGAGCCCGCAAGGCCCGGGTTCCCAAGTCGGTATCGGAGAGGCATTGCAGGAAGCGGCATTGGCCTCGCGTCCGGATTGAACATAGCCCCGGATATTATTGGCTTGCCTGAGGGCGGCTGCCTCACCAAGAAGACGATCTGTCCGTGCCTTTTCTGCCTTAATTCGTCGCTAGCGCTGCGTGAATGAATCCTCGATCGCTGGCGTCTTTGCCGAGTCAACGGCGGATGGCTTGGCGCATCAATTTGCAAGAATCGCATCTCGACGGCCTTAGCAACTGCGCGAAGACCAAATTCATGATGCGATCATATCGTCTGCGTCTGTCCCGCGAGATGAGCCAGCGTTAGTTCATAGAGAGGATGCCGCTGTCCGCATCGCAACTCGCGGACCTCAAGCGCCTGCCGATAATAGGCCACGGCGCGCGGTCTATCTCCCAGGCGGCGGTACGCCCGTCCTAAATTGTGCAGCGCGTAGCGCGCGTCACCGCTGGACGCCCCTATCCCTGCCCAATTGTCATATTGAACGGAAGGCGCTTTGCGGCGCTGAACAGCGATTGCAGTCCCGGCGCTTCGGCTGGAGAAACGAGGGGTGACATAGGTCGACCCGAAGGAGAGACTGTCGGTCCAGAACGCCCGATATTCTGCCGATACTTCGGGCCCTGCTGGCGGAAACCAACCAAGTCGCGGAGCCTCTCGTTCGGAAGCTAGCTTCGGATCAAGCTCGCCTGGTGCAACCTCGAACAACTGGACGCCTAGATCTCCTGCAGTCAGGCCAAAAATTCTGGAGTTATTGCTCATGATCCGGACCTCCGAGGCTGCACGTCGACGAGCGCTCCGCAGACGACTTATATTTATTACACAACGTATCGACGAAGGAAGATGAGATCGCCAATCGGCTTCCGGAATGGGCCGTGATGCAGCTCCGATAAGGCTAGAATTTCTGAATCACCTTCCCTCTGTTGATCAGGTTATCTAAATACAGATCGTTCTTCGCTTTGTCTTGGGGGGTGGGGCCAGCTCTCCTAGGCTTCTCCCCGCTCGGCGGTTTCGTTGGCGGCGAATTCTCTGTGTAAGCTATTGTCATAGTCTGAACATCGTTGCGGCTGGCCGTCAGGGAAAGGCCTGAACCAAGCACAGACTCACCGACCGGAACCAGAGAAATCGCCGGGCCGCCTGTCCCGCTATCGACTATTGTGAATTCCAAAACGTATCCGACCTTGTCAGGCTTGATGCCTGTGCTGGCGATCGTACTATCCATGTTTGTGAGCCACGATTGAATGCCGAGGTTCCCTCGCAAACGTTGCCCATGCAAGGCTTCAGCGGCTGCGCTGTCACACTGAATTTTGTCGGGATGCCCGAGGTCAACATTGAATGAAAAGGTGCTTTGGCGATCGGCTTTACCAGAGTGAGTGCTAGACGCGGTAACAAGTAATGCCTGTGGCATCAGAGGCACGCCAAGATTGGCGTCGGCAGTAGCACCAGCCTCGTTAATAACCTGCAGTGTCATATCAACGCCGGCAAGCCAGCCATTCGGGCTCTTCTTGATAAATGGAACGCCTTTTGCTGCTGTTTGGAGCTCACAGCTTATGTTGTTCACGATGTCTCTGACGCTAACGAGGTAGTCAGAGTGTGGTTTTGGTACGGATCCGCATCCGAAAAGAACCGTCAGCGCGGACAGCGAAGTAAACCTGAGTGAAGTAAACCTGAGTATTGTCACGAACGTCCCCCCGTTCACTCCTACAATGCGCACGAATTTCAGATTTGGTCCAGAGGTTACGTTGCCGGCGGGAAATTCGAAAAGTAGGCAATACGAGGCCTCCTGCGCGCCTCCCTGACAGTTCGCTCACGTGTCGCAGGACCGCGTTGCGCTTCCGATCTGTTCAAAGCCCGTTTAGCGCGCGGATGGGTAGCTAAGCGGAGCCAGATTTGCGTCTTGTCTTTTTGCGTGGCTTGGCCGGTTTCGCGTACGGCCTGGAGAGGTCGAGCACAATGAACCATAAAAAAATAGGCAGATGGGCCAATAAGCCCGCTTCGAGTCAATGCAACGTCCCGCCTCGTGAAACCCGACAAAGCACGGCGACTGCCAATCCAGTCCTTCAGTGCGGACAGATCCTTGAGACCCTTAAGGGATCACACCGCTCAGGCTCTGCAAATTAGAGATCCACGACCTAGCGCTGGTCATGTCTCGCCAAATAGGTATTCGCCCAAAAACTTTGTCTCTATTTCGCAATACAAAGTCATGCTACGTTAGAAAGTGCTGATAGAGTCATCTCGCTAGAGGAGGAAGAAATGGAGTCTGTTCGAACCGGCAGTGCAGAAACCGACAGGGCTCAATCACTTGCCGAGCCCAAAGTTGCAGCAACAGACACCGCTCGCGAAAAGTCCTTGTACTGGGACCCAATCGCTATACCGCCAGGAATCGGCGGCCCTTGGAAGTTTTCCACCAGAGTCTCTAACCTTATCGTTACGATCGTTGAGCAAACTTCGCCGCACATATCGACGCGCTATATTGCAACAGGTACCTATTTTAATCAGACAGAGGACGATAAGCACTACTCGTCAACTACTTGGACTATCTCGCTTCGGAATGCCCAAGGAGTCGAACTTGATCGCTTCCAATTCTATTTGACGCGCGGACATTGTAGCTACCGTGGGGAAGAGCCTTTCCGCTTCGAATTTCCCACCCCGAACAATAACATAGACCTGATAGAAGGAGGATGGGCACAGGGTTATAAACCCGGTGGTTACGAAGGCGGGTGCTAGCGCCACAATAGCAAAAAGCCCGGGACCGAGGCCCTGGGCTTCCATCAGCAGCGCCGGTCGCGATGGTGAGCGGCGTGCGTCAGCTCTTGGCCTTGGCCTGCAGCGCGTCGAGATCGGCCTTGGCCTGTCGCGCGCTGCGGTCGCCGCCTTCTTGTCGTCGTCCGACTTGGCGTCGGCCAGTGCCTTTTCGGCGTCGGCGAGCGCGTCGGACGCGGCCTGCAGTTCCTGGTCGGCTTTCGAGGGCTTCGAGCCCTTTTCCGGCCATGCGGTCTCGGACCACTCCTTCGGGAACTGCGCGACGGCGGCGCGCGCGTCGATGTCATACATCTCCTTGGCGCCGTCCTTGACGTGATAGATCGTCCTGAGCATGTCAGCCTTCTCCTGTTGGCGCGGCTTACGCGCTGAGATCCCCCGCCAGCCAGGCAGCCAGCGCGTCTTGCCGAACAGATCGATTTCCCAAAAGGCGTCGAGGCTGCCGCTCGTTGTCGTAGCGGCAGAGGGTGAGGGTGCTCATTTGGAACTCTTACCCGGTTCGCCACCGAATACGAGAACATACGAAGGATATGGCCGGGCGAACCACCCGCTAACTGGTTGATTTTGTTGAGAAGACGGTGTCCCTCAGCGACTAACATAATCGTTATTTGTCAATGGGTTACGAAGCGGTTCGCCCAAATTGATTCATGAAGCTGATCCAGCCACTCGCTGACCGCATTCATCTTCTACCGAATGGCAGCTTTGCGCCCAATGGCAGTCATTCCTGCGGTACCGTCCGTTCACCAAGAGCGGACATCGCCAATGGACAGGCCACAGGCAGTTGTGCACCCGACATTTGTCTCGAACGACTGGAGTCGATCCTACGCGGACCATCCGACCAATGGCTCGGAGCTATCTTCCTTTGGCTCGGCAGTAGTGCCAGAGTGGATGGAGGGAGCACGACATGAGTGAGACCCGCAAAATAGCAGCGATCCTGGTCTCGGATGTGGTCGGTTACAGCAGGCTAGCCGGCGCAGATGAAGATCGCATCTTGGCACGGCTGCGCGCGCTGCGCAGCGATCTCATCGATCCCACCATCGCTGTTCATCGTGGTCGCGTCGTCAAGCGCACAGGCGACGGGAGCCTCGTCGAGTTCAGCAGCGTGGTAGAAGCAGTGCGATGCGCGATCGAAGTGCAGAACGCCATGCTTGAGCGCAATGCCGGGGTGCCGGATGATCGCCGCATCGAGTTCCGGATAGGCATTCACCTGGGCGACGTCGTGCAAGAGAACGACGGCGACCTGATGGGAGACGGCGTCAATATCGCCGCACGCCTAGAAGGCATCTGCGAACCTGGCAATATCTGTCTTTCCGAGCAGGCCTATTGGCAGGTAAAGTCAAGGCTCGATATCGCAATCTACGATCGCGGCGCGGTCCAGTTGAAGAACATCGCCGATCCGGTCCGGGTTTATTCGCTGCAGGTCGGCATTCCCGCGAAGGCCGGACGCGCGCCACCGGAGGAGGCCCTCATTCCGGAGAAGCCTTCGCCGCAGCTCGCGCTGCCCGACAAGCCGTCAATAGTCGTCCTCCCCTTTGTGAATATGAGCGCTGACGCCGAGCAGGCGTATTTCGTCGATGGATTGACGGAGGATCTGATTACCGACCTCTCCAAAGTGCCCGAGCTCTTCGTCATCGCCCGGAACTCATCCTTTGCGTATAAGGGCAGATCGGTAGACACCCGCCAGATCGCTCGCGAACTGGGCGTGAAATATGTACTGGAGGGTAGCGCCCGACGGGTGGCGGACCGCGTTCGGATCAATGCCCAGCTCATCGATGCACCCGCCGGTGGGCACATCTGGGCGGATCGCTTCGACAGGGACCTTGCCGATATCTTCGCGGCACAAGACGAAGTCGTCGGCAAAATTGTGGAGGCGCTCGCCGGCAAGTTGGCCACGGCAAACCTGAAGGAGCACTATCGGCCAACGAACCTGAAGGCCCATGATCTCTACCTACGGGGGCGGGCTGAATGGGCACACTCCACGGAGGCGGGCGTTGGGGCCATTCCATTGTTCGAGCGGGCCATCGCGCTAGATCCTAACTACGCGGATGCTTATCGGTGGTTGGCGATCAGTCAGTGCGAGGCCTGGGTCTTTAGGAACTATCCGATGAACCCTCTTCGTCAACAGTCTATGGCGTCGGCAAGAAAGGCGGTTGAACTCGATCCCGAAAATTCTGGCACGCATTGGGTGCTTGCGTTCATACTCCTCATCGAGCGCCAATGGGATGAGTCTGCTAAGGAGTGCGAGATTTCGCTCCGCCTCAATCCGAACGATGCCGATGCTTGGGCAAACTTCGGGAATCTGAAGATCTATGAAGGTCGCGGAGTAGAGGCCATCGCCTGCATGGAGAAGGCATTGCGCCTGAATCCGCGCCCGCCGAGCTGGTATTTCTGGTTACTCGGAGGTGCCCAATCCGCGGCCGGAAATTATGAGGAAGCAGTGAAGACTCTGAGGAATGATGCAACATATCGAACCGAATCCAGGGTTAAATTGGCGTCGATCCTCGCGCTGCTCGGCCAGTTAGAAGAAGCGCGTGAAGAGGCCACGCTATATCTGGCAACAACCCCCCATTTCAGGATTAGCCATTGGGTCGAATCCCAGCCCTATCGCGACCTGGCCTTGCGAGACATGTACCTCGAAGGCCTTCGTAAGGCTGGCTTTCCGGAATGACTCTCGACGGAGCCACCCTGCTGGAGTCGCGTTGGGCTCTTCTTCCAAAAGGTAACGGCAACCGATGATGGCCGCTCAGCTTGGGCAACGCCACATAAAGAAAAACGCTGTCGTGATTAGGTGTTTTAGCATCGTCCCTATCATGGCGGTCAGGAGCGCGGGTCGGCGGGAACGCCTGTGCTTCACGGATAAGTTTGAGTCGGTCCTCGCGATCATATTGTTTGTAAGGACGAAGCGACGGCCTCCCACACATAGCAGAAGCGGGTTCGAGGGTTGGAACGTCGGTTAAACAAGGTCGAAATCCTCGGAGCGGACACTTCTCTTTCGGCCCAATCTGCCGATCAGCAAGGGATGCCCTAGAAGCCAAAAAGAGACACCCATACGCAGACCTTTCCCGAGGCCAGAGCATCGGTAAACTTGACCCCTGGACGACGTCGTGAGCGCTAATCTGGCATCGCTACTCGGGCAGCCCAGCCAGCCGAAGGCTCTCTACGATGAAGTCGCGATCCTGCTGATTTCTATATGGGTCGATTTCGACATAGCGGCTGATCGTTATATCGGGCATTGCCGATATGAGCTTCTCAATCTCCGCCTTCGCCTCACCTAGGTGACCAAGTCGCGCATGGCACATCGCTAGGTCGCCATGAATGTACCAAAATGGATGGATCTGGCGAGAAAATGCCAAGATCGCTTCTTGATATCGTCGCAGCATTAGCAGAGCCATGCCCCTGATTTCCCAATGCCATGTAGCCGGAATTGGATCGCGCTGAAGCAACTCATCCATCGTCTTGAGCGCTATGGCGAAGTCACCGTTTCGCAAGAGCAACTCTGCCTGATACGCGACGGCGACAGAATTGGCCGGATTTAGGCTGATGGCCCGTTCCAGATGAGACGCTGCCAACTCGTATTGCCCTTTGAGAATCAGGGCCATTCCGAGTAGCGCATGCCCTATGGAATCACCTTCATCCAAAGCGATGGCGGTTCGAGAAGCCGCCGCCATTTCGTCGAGCGTATTCGCTTGCGCGTTTTCGAGGTACTGCACGTAGTACGTCGCGGCTCGCATAGCATAAGCAACGGCGTATTCAGCATCTAGCTGGAGAGCCCTCTCTACAAATGGCATTGCTCGTGCAGCATCATGCAGGGCAACATACTTTTTTGCCAATTGAACGCATTCATAGGCCGCCAGGCTCGGGAGGTTCCGCTTGCTCGCATCATTGGCAATGGCCAATTGAAGGCGCGATTCGAGCGTGACAACGATGGTCCGGACAACTTCGTCTTGGACGACGAAGATATCTTCAAGTTCGCGATCATAGCGTTCGGCCCAGAGTTCCTGACCAGTAGAGCTATGGATAAGTTGTGCCGCCACGCGGACGCGTTTGCCGATGCGCCTCACGCCACCAGCTACGATATATTCGACATTCAGTGCCTTTGCGATTTCCTGCGTACCAAGGCCCTTCCCTTTGAATGAGAAAGATGAATTTCGGGCAATCACGAACAGGCTTCGGAAGCGCGAGAGCTCAGTAAGAATGTCTTCCGCGATGCCTTCAGCGAAATAATCCTGCTCCGGATCTCCTCCCATGTTGGCGAAGGGCAGTACAGCTACGCTGCCCTTGGTCGGCGTCCCCGAAGCGCGCGCCATGGCAGTCTTGGGTATCGCGTCCAAAAGGACATTGTACACCCGTATCGGCTGCTCGATGTTCTTAAGGTTGTGCTCGCCGGTATCGTCGAAAGCCAGCTCGAGCTTGTTGCCGACATTTTCACGAACAGAAGCGGATACCGACACGCCACCGGGCTTGGCGATGGCCTCGATTCGCGCTGCGATGTTCACCCCCTCACCGAAAATGTCATCGCCCTCAACGATGATGTCGCCAAGATTGATACCCATGCGGAACTGAATTAGGGCGCCAGCGACGAGATTGCGCTGCCCCATCGCACGCTGGATCGCCGCTGCGCATTCCACAGCGCCTACAACACTTGGAAATTCGACCAGCGCTCCGTCGCCCATCATCTTTACGATGCGGCCATGACGCGCGGCGACAGCAGGGTTGAAGGTCTCCTGCCAAACGTCCCGCAGCGCCGCAACAGTACCTGCCTCGTCGATTCCCATCATGCTGGAGTAACCGACAACGTCGGCTGCAAGAATAGCTGAAAGCCGGCGCGTCGTCTGCTGTTCCACCATACCGGTCCCAGAGTCGATGGGCTGAGGAATGTTAGACTGTACGAGCTATTCTCGGTGTCCGGAAGTGGCGCACGTGGTTACCGGCGCGATCTGGCTCCCGATGAGGCGGTCGAAATAAGGCGCGAGGGCAGCGACCGAGCTAAGACAGAAAATCGCAAAGCGGAAGGGCGGATGCATGAAATTGCTCTGCATGCTGACGCCGAGCAGCACGCCGAACCAGAAGGTCGAAGCCGAGCTTGTCGGCCGCAGCACCAGCAGCGGCACGCTGATGTGGGCAACCTCAAGAAGTCCGAAAGGAAGGCCGGCGCAAAACAAGGATTGGCCCGATCGAGAGTCAGACCGACGCTCAACGTTCGTCCGCAAAAGCATCCATAGCCAGATGGGCCAGTTCGCGCTCGTGCTCCCTATATTCTTCTTTTGTGTACTGATAGCCCCAATCCACGCTAGGCCAATCTGGTTTGATCTTGTTTGCCAAACGGGCTTGCGCCCGCGCGTCATCGAGACGTCCGAGCTTCGCCAGACATCCGGCCGAATAAACGTGGATATAGTAATAAGGGCTGCTGATAGTGGCGAAACACTTTATCGCCTCCTCGTACTGTCGCGTCATCATGAAAGCCATGCCCATAGTCTCACGAAGAGAGGCGGGAAGGAACAGTGGACTGGCGCGGATAGTTTTGAGCGATCTCTCAATAGCGTCGCTCGCCTGTCCCGTGCAAAGCAGGTAGTACGCCATCATGTCATTGAGATCGGCGTCATCAGGTGTCAGCTTGAGGGCGCGCTGGAACGTTTCTGACGCTGCGTCGAAGTTCTTGTCGAGCATAAGGCACATCCCACGAACACCCAAGCACCTGCTGTCCTCCCCGTCGAGCCGCACGGCGAGTTCTGTTTCTGTGTTTGCTTTTTTCAACGCACGTGGGGCAAGCGTTTGCCAATAGACGCGAACGTGCATATGGCCCATCGCCGCATGAGCGCGAGCAAACTTTGGATCAAGCTTCACCGCACTTTCAAATTCCGCCATGGCATCCGGAATATCGTCGTTGCGCCAGCGATTGACGATCTCCATACCGCGCAAATAATGGTCATAGGCGCCCAAACTCTCAGTCGGTTTGCGCCGCGATGCTTTCACGACGTCGGATTCAACATACCCCGGAACTGCGGCCACGATGCTTCGAGTCACTTCGTCCTGAACTGCGAAGATATCTTCTAGGTCACGATCATAGCGTTCCGCCCAGACGTGACTTCCGGTCGCTGCCTCAACCAGCTGCGCGGTGATGCGCACGCGTTTGCCGACCTTGCGAACGCTGCCCTCCACCAAGTAATGCACGCCAAGCTTTCGCCCCGCCTCTGCGATGTCGATGGCGGTTCCCTTGAACGTGAAGGACGAGTTCCGTGCGATGACGAACAGGCCATGATTGCGCGCCAGTTCCGTGATGATGTCCTCGGTGATGCCGTCCGAGAAATACTCCTGTTCCGCATCGCCACTCATATTGTTGAAGGGGAGCACGGCAATCGACGGTTTCTCATTGGCGACCGGAACTACTCGAACCGGTTGCAGCAACGGCACGTCGGGAAAGGGGTTGACGTTGTAGACGCGCACCGGCCGTTCGATGTTCTTGAGCGCCTGCTCGCCCGTATCTTCAAAGGTGAGTGCGAGCCTGTTGCCGAGACTGTCCCGGACAGAGCCGGATACGGCAACGCCGCCCGGCCTGGCGATGCTCTCGATCCGCGCCGCGATGTTGACGCCGTCGCCGAAGATGTCGTCGTCCTCTATAATGATATCTCCGAGGTTGATCCCAATGCGGAACTCGATGCGCCTGTCCGCCGGCACGTCGGCATTGCGCTCACGCATCTTGTGCTGGATGTCGGTGGCGCAGGCAACGGCATTTACCACACTGGCGAACTCTGCCAGCAAGCCATCGCCGGTCAGCTTGACGATCCTGCCCTGATGCTCGGCGATCTTAGCGTCCACCAGTTCGTGGCGATGCGCCTTGAACGCCGACAGGGTTCCGCTCTCGTCGCGACCCATGAGCCTGGAGTAGCCGACCACGTCGGCCGCGAGGATGGCGGCAAGGCGACGCTGATTGCGTTCTTCGGCCATTGGCAATGCGGCAACCTAGAGCGAAGGAAATCGTGGGGATTGTATGGGCCCTCGGGTGTGGAGTCTATCACGCCTCTAGACCGCTATTGGGCTAGATTTCCCAACTCGGTCGCACGCGCCGAAAGTCCGCTATCGTACTTCGGACGCCATAAGCCGACCTTCCGAATCCGGCCCCATAGCCGCCAGTCTGCAACGCACGCCATGACATTCATTCCCACGGGTCCATTCACCAAAAGCGGACATCGCCAACGGGGCAGGATCTGCCCAACACTGTTCTCGAACGACCATAGCTTCGGGCAATGCACTCCAGGTCACGATCAAAGGCCGCTGTGGTCAAGAACCATTGAGGTCACCAAAACCTGCCTCAACGGTGCGGATGATAGATGCCCGCTGCGTTGGTGAATTCGCCGACTGCCAACGCTACCAGACCCGAATGTTCCGGTCTGTATGACGTTGTTAGTCAGGCAGCAGCATCTCCTCTTCACCGGCCGCAGCTTCGAACAGCAGCCGGAACTCGTCACCGGGCATTTTGCCATCCATCGCATTCAGGCATGCCTCGGCTGCGAGCCGCCACTTCGGGCCACGATTGGGCCATCTCAGGAGCTCCTCGCCGGCGGTATACCAAGGCGGAGCCGCGGGCGGTCGGTCTTGACATAAACCGGAGGGTTGAACCAACCCTGGGGCATCACACCTCTCGAACGACGAAGGCGATGAGAAGCTGCCAAATGGGGGCTGCATCAACGATCAGTCCGACCAATTGGCAGTCAGTCTCAAACAGGTGGCGGCCGCGCCCGCGCACCGCTGCAATGGTCGTCTTCACGGAAATTATGTCGCCCGGTTGAGAGCCCTGCAGGACCTCGCGAACCAGTTCCTTGGCCGTTTGCTGCGCAGGCCAGACAGGTGCTTGAATGTCCATCCCATCCTCCCAGAGAGATAGAACCTCAATCAGCTATTCTGTGGTGCACTTCCGGAGATTGGCAAGTGCCGGAAACGTACAAAGCAGGGGCCAGGAATAGGAGTGCTCTGCCTGTCTGCGAGGGCCACGCGCCTCAACTCGACGACATCGACCCGGACGCGCATGCTGATCCGAATCGAACAGGGCGACGGACCTGCGACCGCAACGCCAAGCTCTCGACGCAACGGGTGGAACTGCTGCGACTGAGGGGCGCGACGATGACGCGGAACGCCAATTTCGAGCTGGCACCGAGGGCAAGCGTTCCGTCCGAGCCCAGCCCGGATCCCTCCATGCCGCAACCAGCATCAACGGCAGGGATAAGGCAAATCTCTGAGCCCGCCACCGGGCTGACTTCAGCGCCGAAACGGCTACCAACGAGTGGATGTCCGGGCCTTCAAAGCCTGTTCAGCCAAGCCGGCCCGGAGCCGCATTCAGTCACATCCCTTGGACTTGGGTGCAGAGCTGCTGCATCGAGGCCATTTGAGCAGCCGAGTTCGCGCCCGAACCCGTGCTGGTGCTGGCAGTCTTATCACCAGCTGTGTCCGAAGATCCCGACGTCCCGGTGGTTGTACCCGTACCAGTGCTGTTGCTAGCGGTGGCATCACTGCCGGTCGAACCCGAACTGCCTGACGTGCCGGTCGCTGTGCCAGAGCCGGTGCCGGTACTGGCCGTGGTATTGCTGCTGGTCGAACCAGAGCTGCCTGATGTGCCGGTCGTTGTGCCAGAGCCAGTGCCGTTGCTGGCCGTCATTCTCGAGCAGTCGGAGCGAACCTGCGCCTGCTGTTCAGAGGTCAGGGAGGACCAGTTCCGGCGGATCTCATCCTGCGACAGAAGTCTTCCCGAATTGGTGTCGCTGAAGAATGAGCCGGAGAGCTTGCTATCCCAACCGCTCGGGATACCGCTTTGGCCGGAGCCGGAACTCATACCCGACCCGGTCGATGAGCCGGAAGTTCCGTTCGTGCCGCTGGAAGTTCCCGAGGACTGCGCGAAGGCCGCGGTGGCGAGACAGAGAGAGATCGCTGTAGCTGTCAAAATCTTACGTTTCATGTGAGTCTCCATTAGTGGGCGGCGCCCTTGTGGCGTCGCCCCCTAATCCCGCGGAAAAGCACTTGTTCCTCTATAGAGCGGAATTCATTGTCATGATCCTTGTGCACCAGTCCTGGGTCTCAAATGCGATGCCGGGGCTTCACCACCATACTTGGGCTTGCGAGGGGAAACCCAAGCAGGACCCGCAGTGCCGATGCGGCCTGTACCCCCGATGAAGCCCCGGGCCGCATCGGCAACTTATAAGACGGCCATAGCAGTGTCCCACCACACCATCGGCAACGGCGGAAGCCCTTTCGACGTCGTGGCGCTCGCCGTCTTTCTATTGATAGCTTGGCGCCATCATCGTCATTAGCAATGGGACTCGTTTAGCCAACCGCCCCTACGACTGGGTAGTCGCCTGCTTCAGTGCGCTTTCAGACCGTGAATGGGAACGGCGGAACGTCCTTGACCTTCTATGGTTAGGTAGGCCCACGGGGATAGCTTATATGGAAGTGACTGAGAAGAAGCCGGCAACCAGCCCGGAGATTGCATTGATTGAGCGGCTGGTCAAAGAGACCGGGATTGCCGAGAATTAAGCCCGCGAACTAATATCGTTCCTTGGGTTCAATTGGTCGTCCCTGGGTCGAAGCCAAGTCTATGAGAAATCCTGCCCGCAGATGATAGCGGATTGCAGAGGCGTCTCTAACTTCCATGCGGACTTGAGCTAGCTCCTGATGCAAGGCGCGCATCCGTACTCGCTGGTGCGCTACGCTGGAACGTAGGGCGAGCCAGCGTGATTTCATCGAAGCCAGTGGGGGGGAATTGCATCCCCCTATAGCACGGCCTGCCGGCATTCTCCCAATTGACGTTTCGATTATTTTTCCGAAGCACTCTGGAACAATGCGACTCTCACGAGCTTCGAAGGCTGCACTGCCCAATCCAGTGCATTCCCCGTGCCGGCTGCGGAAAGGTGGCCGGCATTTTTGTGCCCCACTCCTTTCCTCAACCATACGACCCCGTCGTGCAGAGGTCGGATCACGGAACATTCGCCAAATAGCCACGTTCGGTGCTGTTGGCGTTGTGGGGGAGTGTCTTAAATGGCAATTTCGAATGCGTTGAGAGACGAGTACCTGGAAATTATGTGCCCGAACTGTTCCACGGTGACTCTTAAAAAAGGCTCGTGGGTGAAGACAACATCGAACTTCACCTGCGAACGATGCGGTTCGAGGGTCAGAATTGGCTATTTGGCAAAGGTGGCACTTTTCGAGCAAAAAATGAAAAGCATGAACCCCTCGGCGCGTTGAGAGTCCAGGCGATCCGACAGTACGTTGGGGGAGGGTTGACCGTCGGGCCTAAACGGCTTGGGCGAGCCGACTAATTCAATCGTATCCATCATCTGATGCTTCTCAAACCCGAAATGGCCGGCGCAATGCTGCGGGCGGGACGACAGTGAAACCCACGCCGGCCACTGGGGGAGAGACCCGCGCTGTTGCGTGCAACGTCCGCCTGCTTTTCGACGTGCATTGCAAGGCGGCAAAGGCACACAGATTGCGGTAGCCCGGCCAGCTTTGGCAGCGATGCGACACATGGAGTGCCCGATTTTGGGGGCGGATTCGGCAAACTACTACCTACGACGTGCCTCGCAACTCCGGCTTAAGTCCCTTTGCGGTGCTCAACAGTCTTATGTCAGAAACATCCGGGGTCGTCATGCATTTTGAAACGACCGCCGATTCAGTCCCTCATCGTCGGTTTGAGTACCACCCGCGGCGCCAAGCCAGCGTGGCGGGTGGTCGTTCACGGAGAGTGCATGGAACCGGGTGAGATAATAGCTGATGCGCTCGCGGCTTGCTTCGCGATCTGCTTGTTGGCGATCATCCTCCTGCTTTTCGGAAAGCCACTATGGCCGGAACAGCACGTGCGAATGACTATCTTCCCGCCCGCCCAGATGACCACCGCGTCCATCAAGGCGGCAACGCCCAATCTGCCCACCGGTTTCGATTTGCGCGCGGCGCCACCGAAACCAACCAACCGTTCGGCCGCTCGTTGAGCTACGGTTCAATCCGGCGCATCTCCATGCTTGGTTGCCACCCCCAAAGGGTCTTGGTTCACCGGCTGCGCATTCAGCAGCGTGGATAAAGCCGTTATGATCTGTGGCAGGAAAAAGGGTTTGGTTACCATCACGCTTTCGGGGACACCCTCAAAGCCCCAATCGATAGCGCTGTCGCCGCTCATGTAAACCACTGGCAGGGTTGGGTTGGCCTGCCGCAAATGCTTCGCGACTTCCCATCCGGTTTTCTCTTCCCCTAGGCGAATGTCTGTGACGAGACCCTTGACCTTTTCAGGCTCAGCGTCGAAAGCAGCAATCGCTTCTTCCGCGCTTGTAGCCGCGACCACTTCGAAACCAGCCTCCTGCAACGCCGTCTCGACGTCCAGCAGGATCAGCGGTTCGTCCTCGACGACCAACACCACCCCAACTAACATATGTTAATGCCCTCAGTTTGCATCCTTACGGTTTCAACCGGGTTTGGTTCCAAAGGAAAACGTCCTTAGAAGGGTCGGCTTCTGCTGTCCTGACCGCTAAGCGGAAGGTTCTGGTCCTGTTTCGCTGGCAGGGAGCGGGCGCCTCGCTGCTGGTCGAGTGCCCAACCGCGGCCGGGCCAGCATCGCCTCGACGGACCGCTTCCGCATACCGGGCATTCGGGTGCCATCTCGGTCGAAGATAGGGCTTTGGAGAGCGACATCAGGCTGCAACCGCAACCGCTAAAGCAACGTTGCGGCCAAGACCATCGACACATAGATCGCGAACAGGATCACAATGAGTCGAGGATAGGGCGTTGCGGCCACAACCTTGGTGGCGGCGGGACTTACGACGGCTTCGGTTCCAGACCACGGAACGCACGCGGCGGTCGGAGCATTGTCATTGGAAGGGAGCAGATGTCTAGGAGAGGTTGCGCCAAAGGTAGCTAGAGGTTCGCCCCCTCCGCCCGAAGCAATAGCCATTTCTTGTTGCAGCACTGCGCGCCTCCGAATCGCGCACCAAACACGGATATATACATTATGTTCCCCTAATATTTCGCGAGGTGGCGGCGGTCTCCCATGGCTGCTTCTTCATCGGGGGCTTCAGTCCGAAATGAAAGGGACCAAAGTCCTATGCAGCAGGCAATAGTCCTATCGGCCTCAGTCGGCGGAACACCCGACGGCTACAGTCATTGTCTCCCGGAGTGTTGGGAGAAAGCCAGATGGATAGAAGTGTTGGGCAGGCTCGATGGCTGCTCGCGCCGATTTTTGCAACAGCCGTCACCTTGCTGGCGATGGCGGTCGTCTTCGGCTGACATATCGTCGATTGGCGCAGCAAAGTCCCTCCTGCGCTAATAGGATCTGCGAGCTGCCTCGACAGCTTGCCAATCCTCTAATTCGCGCTCGCTGGCCAGATCATCGGCAGGCGGGAGTTCGCTTTTAGCTCATGCAACCTTGGGAGGTTTACTATGGATCGGCGATCATTCTTAACCGCAATGTTTGGTATTGCCGGGGCTGCGGCCCTTGCGGGCACTGTCCGCCCATTCGAAGCAGTGGCCGGTGTTCCAAGTGCCCGAAACGGCATTCTCGACGAACTTGAGACGCCACAAGCGGAACCCTTTGACGAAGATGCGCAGGCAGATGTGCAGCCAGTCAATCATCGGGACTGGCATCGCCGCCGCCACCATCGCCGACGGGGCTGGAGAAGGGTGTGCCGTAGATATTGGCGACATGGGCGCCGTCGCGTCAGGTGCTATCGCAGGCGTGGTCCATCGGTAGTCCTGCAGTTTTAGGTACGATGTAGTGCCTTGGCCCGCTCCGGCTCCCGCCGCGAGCGGGCCAACGTGAGTCTAGGTTGGTTGCCGACCCTTCTTCTCGGGAACCAAGGGTTTGATCAGGCGACGCAATGGCTCAAGCCCGGCCTGATCTCGCGTGAAGCACTTGCGTGGAGAAGAGGATTTGCGGCACGCTTCGCTACAGGATTTTCGCGAGGATGAGACGGATGGCCGTAGCTAAAAAAGACCAGGAGCGCGTCAGCGATGCGTGGATGTGCGGCGCCCAAGCCCAGAAGGATGGTGAAGAGCGTGTGGTGCCGCCTTACTGGCAGGAACACGCCGATGCGTGGCTTCATGGCTTGACGACGTGCGGGTGGGCGAACCACTGCCGACAGTCAGCGACAACATCGAGGCGGAGCTGAACGACTCCGCGGTGAACAAGCCGGAGAACGCACCATGACCCATTACCGCGTATCCACGTTCGTCGAGCTAATGACGCAAAGCAGGCTGCCATGCGACCCCACAGCCTGATGCACGATATCTCCCCTACCGAGTTTCTGGTCGAAGACGAAAAGTCCGTCGCTGAGCAGATTACCTTGACGGAGGAAGACGCTGCTGAGGCCCGCGCCCTGGCGCTGGAAGGCAACATGTTCCCCACGATCGAGCCCTGATCGGAACTTATTTCGTCTGCAGTGCTTAAGGCGATATGAGCAAGCGCGGCATCGATTTCCTAGAAAAATGGATGGCGGAGCATCTGCCAAACGCCTTTACCGATGACCCGGCTGCGATCGCGGATCTTGCCGATCAGGCTATTAGGGCGGCGGGACAAGCAGGCATCAGCCTGGAAGAGATCAGCGAAGAAGTCGGCAGCGTGTTCTACGTGATCTTCGATGCGATGCAGCACCGCGAAGGCGGCTGCCAGGATTTAGTCTGAAGGCTTCTCTCGCGGCTGCGCCGGTCCTGTTCCGTTCCACTGGATGAATCCAACTTCCTTGCCGGTGACTTGCCGCACGGTCTGCAGCAGCACCTCCTCGTCAGGATTCGTGTCTGCCGGTAGTGCTCGCAATGCGGGGACGCTGTCGACCGTCGGCAATGGTCAGGCCCGCGCATTCTGGTTTCCGTGGGAGGCATTTCAATCACGCGAGGAGGCTTCGGAACTGCCCTGCGCGAGCCGGAATTCGTACTGATCGCGGATGTGGGTGTTGAACTAGCGGCCCTTGGCAAATGCAGATCGAAAGGCGTCAAGGCCTCTGATGGTACCTCCAGGAACTCGTAGTGCTTCCCACTGGCCACAAACCAGACCGAGAGAACTCTGGTTTTTGGTCATAGTCGAACTTGCTTATCGAGGTCGACGGCATCGTGTTACCCGTAGGCGAAGGGCAGACTGGGTGGGAAGTCGCGAAGCATTTACTCTGCCCGTGGTCTACATGAGTGGCGCTAGCGCTATCAGCGGGGCTCAGAGGGCGTCCCCGAAGGGTGATGATAACGAAGCCTTTCTTCCTGCCTCAGATCATAACGGCTCTGGCCACGCTGCTAAATGCGCGGCCAGCTATCCCGGACAATCCGGAGTAGCTTCCCTACGTAGCCCCCAAATGCGTAGTTGCGCGTTCCCTAATATGCTCATACTTTGCGCATGCGGGGAGGGAACCCAAGCAAAACCCGCAGTGCCGATGCGGCCTGTACCCCCGATGAAGCCCCGGGCCGCATCGGCAACTTATAACGGGTCGCTCGGAAACCTGCCGCTGGGTAGCGCCTAAATCCGAGTAGCTAAGCTGCCGAGAAAGGTAGCCCGCACATGGTAGCGGATTGCAGAGGCGTCTCTAACTTCCATTCGGACTTGAGCGAGTTCGGCAAGCAGGGCACCCATTCGCGCCCGCTGGTGCGCTACGCAGCCACGTAGGAAAATCGCACGTGTGATTTCATCGAAGCCACTGGGGGGGGCATTTGCATCCCCCATGTAGCACGTCTAGATCGCGATCACCTAATTGGTCACCCGCCAAGCCTCGGCCAGGCCCGCATCGCTCCAGCCTTTCGACCCCGTGTTGCTAATATGCAGCACCTACCGCATCTCGACAACCTTCGCGGAACCGCCTTTAAGGCCGCCCGTTTGCCCCTTCTCTAGTAGCCGTAGGCGCTGGCGAGGAGGCATTGGGGTTGGCATGGCAGAACTGACTAACGCCGCAGAAATGGCGAACGCCGTGGGCATTGATCCGGAGACGTTTCGCGAGGGTTTGCGCGATTCAGATTTCCCGTGGCACGAGCCTCCTGATGACTGGACAGTGGAGACTGACAGCCGCCAGCATGAGGCGATGCGTACCGTGCTGCTCGTCCTTCTCTTGAAGCTGCGGGAGAAGGAAAATCGGACCTAGGTTTACGGCCACCTAGTTGGCCAGCGCTTGTCGAGGGTGCTGCCGTCTATCGATCGAACTCCAGCGGCTCATGATCAGGCTGCTCGTGCCACATGACCTGGCGGAAGTCTCGACGGTCGACCTGCTGGCCGCAGAGTGGGCATTCGTGGAAACGGTCATGGCCGTTCGGCTCGTGTGGCTTGCCGGGCTTAGGTGGCCCGAGGTCCGCGATTCTCGTCATAGCCCTTCCTCGCGATAGTTCAATGAAAGAGCAATGACGTCGCGGCCAGCTTCGTCGCGCACCACAAGCTTCAACTCATGGGCGCCGTTGCGTGGCAGGATGTCATTTGCAAGTTCCATCAGATCAAGAAAACCCTCGTCTCTTGCGGCCTCAAAGTCTGGCAAGTCCGTGCCCTCTTTGTCTGCGATCAGGTTTCCATCTTCCCAGAAATCGAAAAAGTAGCGCGGCATCAGGAACAAACCTAGCGGGGTCGGAAATGTTCCGGGATCTGGCGCGATGAGCTAAGCCTCGTCGGTAAGCGGCTTCTTTCGCTTTGGCGCCACGTAGCTCTCCACTAGGTGGACATGCTCGATATCGAGAGTGACCAACGGCCGGAGGCTGACGGTCACCTTGTCGCCGTCGATGCGTGCGACCGGGCCGATCAGATCCATGTGTTGTCCGGCCACGACCTTTGACGTCGAATCGACGACCGAATGTGGGAAGTCGTAGCTTGGGATCGTCACGCTGATGCGATCTGGTGTGACGCGACCGCGCACGATTGCGGTGACGGCGACCTCATCGCCTACTTTGATACCCCTAGCCATTCCCAAGAGTCTGGCGCGGGCGGCTGCAGTGTCAAGATAAGCGGAACCTAATATACGCCGCGCGCTTATTGGTTCATGAGCAAGCGCGGCGTCGATTTCCTCGAAAAATGGATGGCGGAACATCTGCCAAACGCCTTTACCGATGACCCGGCTGCGATCACGGATCTTGCCGATCAGGCTATTAGGGCGGCGGAGCAAGCAGGCATCAGCCTCGAAGAAATGAGCGAAGAAGTCGGCAGTGTGTTCGACGTGATCTTCGATGCCATGCAGCACCGTGCCGGCGGGTCTGATTTAGCTTGAAGGCTTCTCCCGCGCGGCAGCACCGGCCCTGTGGTATTCCACCGGAAAACTCGACTTCCTACGGTGGTTCAGCTGCTGCATTAGGACCGGCGGCGGTCCGGAAACTTGATGATGTTGTCGCCGTCTTCCGGCTCTAACGGCTCATGGCCAGGTCTTTCATGGTAAAATACCTGCCGCGCGTCGCGCATGTCCACCAACTGCCCGCAGGTCGGGCAGGGGTAAAAGTTCGGCCGTTCATCGGCCGGTTCGTCGCCGTGCCGTTTGGCGAGGATGGGCGGACCGAGGTCGGATAGCTTTGTCATGGCTATCCAACTTTCAATTCCTCTAAAATGTTCCGGGCAGGGTTCGATCCTGCCGTCATTTCAGCATGGACTAATGGAACAATCTTAAGCGCCCTAGGTTGGTGGACGGAGGCATCGTACGCAGCCCGTCTCCTGGCTCGGAAATGCGAGTGAGACGGGCGTGTTTAAAGTGTCCATTTTAGGTGTTTGCATGAGCACGCGCGGTCTGAACTTCCTTGATCGATGGATTAGGAACAACGTTCCGAAGACGGCGAGAGCCGGCGCCATCTCCGTTGACGAACTAACGCACAAGCTCATCGCAGATGCTAGGTCGATCGGGATCAAGCGCAGCGAAATTGATGAGGAGGCCGACAGCCTCCATCGCACGATCCTCGATGCCACCGTCCACTATCATCCTGACTGCCGAATGAGCGCTCGCGGTCCGACCGACGCTGCCAGTGACCTTGCAGACGGCACTCCTGTCACAAATATTCCGCCCCCCTAATGTTGATTTGCTTTTTTCCGAGCTTCTCCCAAGATGCCCGGAGAGGGACGTGGGAGCCCACCCGGCATGGAACGCCTGCTGAAATCCACCGACCTTATTCAAAAAGCGATAGACGAGGCCATTCAGGGCAACGTCGTCTCCCTTAAAAAAGCTGTCGCGTTTATCCGAACCAAGCGCCCTGACCTAAAGGACGAGCTGGACGAATTGGGCCAGGACAACCCACTGTGTGAAATGGTGGTCCGAATGGCTGCCCGGACTGGCAAGGCCGTCCTCTTCGACCTGCACGATTAGCCCACTGGGCTCACGAACGCATGGGGCTTTGGTCCGAATTGACATTTACCACACCCGCTCGAATGATCCGGCCGAGTTGGGTTGGGGATCACTATGCCGATAGCACGCCTCGCTGGAGACAGCGTCTTTGAGCCTGAAGAATTATCCCATCTCCAGGCGATGTTGGATCAACTCTGTTCAATTCGCGGGATCAACCGCCAAAGCCAAGAAGCTGAAGCGACCGCTCAAAGGCTGATTGCCCATTACAGGGGTGGGCTGCGAGGGATAGCACTGCTTCATTCTCTCACGCCAACCTGAGCTGCCACCTACTCTGGCCTTACTGTTCGACGCCATTGAAGGGGCCTATAAGGGAACCCTAAATTACCTCTCATGAGCCTTTGAGGTACGAGTTAAAGCCAGACCCAGAGGGGGGATGGACGGTGTACGACGTGTTCACCGGGCAGCCTGCTGATGCATGGGGGTGGCCGGCTGAACACCTCGACCAGCCTTACGCCGAGGATTTGGTAGCGATCATGAATGCGGAAGACCTGAAACGTAGGGTCGCCCGAGGTGACTTCTGATGGACCTCGCTTTTTTTCACCCCACCCGTCCCTCGAAGCAATAGGGCCACGGCGGCAAGGGCAGCCATCAAAGGCAAGCGGCCAGTGCCCACCATTTCGCGCTCGAAGCGGCAGACCGCTGGCGAGCATCAGGGCGGCAAAAGAAGACCGAAGCTTTGCGTTCTCACTGGGGCTAAGACTTTATGCTCGGCGAGGGCGGTTTAGCTATGGCTTGCAACTGAACCTTATCGATGGTGGCTATGATCGCCGTCGCCAGCGCTTCCGCCTCGTGAACCAATCCCGGGCCATAAAGCCCGTTGACCATCTCTTCGCTCGGCAGTACGCCAGGCGGCCAATACTCCTCGAATAGCCCGCACTCTCGGAGCGGCGACCGGTTTTCTAAGAACCTCGGCAAGACGCAGAAACCGAGCGCACGGACCGACCGACCGGAAAGTCATTGGTGACATCCTGCCCCGGGCTGAGGGGGGCCTATCCATCGGATACGCAAATGGTGCGATTCAAGACGTTCCAGTCCAAGACGCTCCTCGCATTGGCGGCAGTCGCCTTTGTCGCTAACGTCGCGGCTCATTCCGAGAGCATCAACGCCGGCGACCGTATTGCGACATCCTCGCAGCCCTTCCGCACGCAGCACATCGCCGAGTTTAATACACCATGGGCGCTTGCCTTTCTTCCAGATGGCAGAATGCTAATTACCGAGAAGCCAGGTCAGATCTTTCTCGTGACCCAGAGCGGCCAAAAGATGCCGGTGGCCAATGTGCCCGAAGTGCTTGCCTCTGGCCAGAACGGCCTTCTTGACATCGCCGTCGAGCCGGATTTCGCGACGAGTTCGCACGTCTATTTCACCTATGTCGAACCCGGTGCCGGCGGCCGCCTTGTGCTGTCCCGGGCGACGCTGTCCGCATCAGCCAGCGGCGCGACCCTCGTGGATTGCACCGCAATCTGGCGGCAGATGCCAGCCGGTGGCGGTGGGCAGCCCGGTGGGATCATCGCCTTCGATCCGGCGGGAAACCATCTGTTCCTGACGGTCGGGGACAGAATGCAGCCTACCGGTGCGCAGGACCCTGGCCAGGCGCGCGGCAAGCTGTTGCGGCTGAATCTCGACGGCTCGACCCCATCAGACAACCCGCATGCGACCGAGGGTGGCGTTCGCGCGCAAACCTGGACTACCGGCCACCGTAATCCATATGGACTGGCCTTCGCGCCGGACGGCCGGCTATGGCTCCACGAGATGGGCCCACGCGGGGGCGACGAGTTCAACCTGATCGAGCCGGATCGCAACTATGGCTGGCCCGTCGTTTCTAACGGCGACAACTACAATGGCACTGCGATTCCGCGTCACGCTACACGGCCGGAATTTGCGGCGCCCGCTGTCTATTGGACGCCGGTGATCGCGCCGGCTGGGCTCGCCTTCTACGAAGGCGCGCTGTTCCCGGAGTGGCGCGGATCGGCCCTGATAGGGGGTCTGCGCGTTCAGTCCTTGGTGCGCGTGGGGTTTCGCGCTGGTGGACAGCCCGATGAGGTCGAACGCTGGGACATGGGCGCGCGTATCCGTGATGTCGCGGTAGCGCCTGACGGAGCGGTTTGGGTGATCGAGGACAGCTCGCAGGGCGGGCTGGTTCGGCTGACGCCCGTGAAGTGACTTCCGGAGGAGGCCACTAGTGCCGGCAGCCGATCTGATCCCGTTCGACACGTTTACCGCTTCGGTCATCCCAGGAGCATTGGCATCCGCGACCAGGGCGCGTTGTGCGCAACGCTCTGAACGGTCCTGCTTTGGCGTGGGCCGCAGTGGCCGGACGGGCCGAGCAAACTCAAGTAGCACGAGGCATTGGAGCTTCAACCCGTCGATTGGGCGCCAAGTTGGGGCTGCCGGCACGGAGAACATTAGCCGCTTGCAGGTGCTTGTCGTCGCACGGTGCGACAAACTAATCGGCAGGAACCAATGAGACCGGTGACGGTTACTCACACCAAGGGACCGCAACCCAAACGAAGCAACAAAAAGTGGTCAAGATTTTAGAGCTTCGAGAGCGAGACCGCGCCTAAAGTGAGCCGAAAACACTCTGACGAACGAGGGCTGCGGCTAGGACGGAGGACAGATGTCTTGGAATGCCGCGACATGCCCGATTACAGATGAGCACGCACTGGCGAATTCGGAGACAGTTGGCGACATCCGGGAGTTTCGCTGTCCGAGTTGCGGCGACTTCAAAATCACGAACTCGGCCATCGCGATGTTCAAAGGCATGTCGGCAGAAGAGAAGTTAGAGCGCTTCGAATACGCTAAGCAGATCGCGGGCGACAATTTCGTCACGGTGACGACGGAACATGGACGGATCGAAACCGAAGGGCAATAGCCGCCTGCCAATTTGACGGACAAGGGCGCGGCACCCGCCGCGTGCGTGCCTCGCTGATCGGGGGACTTGGAGGCCGACGCCGGCTTTTAGCGTTTGAAGATTGCGGACGTTCGATGCGACTGATGGGCCTACGGTTGTAGAAGCGCGCCGCCAAACAGCGCCCACAAGCGTTCGCACTCTCTCGGCCTCAGGCTCGGGGTACCGGGCTCGCCATAGAACACCATGGCGCCGCGAATGTCGTATCCAAGCACCGAGGCGTTGGCCACGAATTGGATGGCTCGTCCCAAGCTGGTGGCACCAAGTTCGACCTCAGCTTTGTTGGTGAGGTCGACCACACCAAACACTTCTGCATTGGCGCTCCTGCCAGCCAAAACGGCTGTCGATATTGCATCATTCACGGCAAGAAGCATTTCGGTTAGTCGCCCGATGAATCGGCTCTACGAACGCCCAAAAGTGAACTTTGTTCCCGTTCACGCGGTCGCAAGCGTTGCGAACGAGCTTGCGATAATTCTGCATCGAATCACTCGCGGCAAAGCCTCAGGTGGCGGTGTTCGGCTGCAACGACCAAACTGGATCACGCGGCCTCTCTCACGTCTGCGTAGTGGCCACTAATGTGGTTGTGGACCGAAGGCCGCGTAGCCCAGTTCCTCTGAGCGTCGAGCAGTTCACTCGCCCCAGTCAGGCCATTCATAAACAGCCGGAGTACGTGCGCAGCTATGCGCTCTCCGTTCTGCGAACCAAGAGGTACCCCGCGCTCTTTGCAGACCGTGCGACAAACTCGGGCCAGCATTTCAACATCGCTCGGCTCCAAAACCCTACCCGGATACAACATACCGTTTCCTTGTTGGACAGTTATGATAGCAGTCCCTTACGCAAGGTCACCGGCAGCCACAATCAACTATGATAGTGCCATCTCGACTCTGGCAAAAACAGTGCGCTCCCGAAAAGTGGTCGCCGGTCCCGAGTGATGGATGCGTAAAATGTCCCGCGGCAGCGCTGCCGCACCCGCTGGCCCCATGAACGCGTTCACAACCCGGAGAAAACTGCGATGATGTGGTCCCAGCGAGCGCTCAGCGCCTTAACAGTTGTTATCTGGCAGCAGCATCTCCTCTTCACCGGCCGCAGCTTCGAACAGCAGCCGGAACTCGTCACCGGGCATTTTGCCATCCATCGCATTCAGCCATGCCTCGGCTGCGAGCCGCCACTTCGGGCCACGATTGGGCCATCTCAGGAGCTCCTCGGCGGCGGTCTATCAGGCGGAGCCCCGGGCGGTCGGTCTTGACATAAACCGGAGGGTTGAACCAACGCTGGGGCATCACACCTCTCGAACGTCGAAGGCGATGAGAAGCTGCCAAATGGGGGCTGCATCAACGATCAGTCCGACCAACTGGCAGTCAGTCTCAAACAGGTGGCGGCCGCGCCCGCGCACCGCTGCAATGGTCGTCTTCACGGAAATTATGTCGCCCGGTTGAGAGCCCAACAGGACCTCGCGAACCAGCTCCTTGGCTGATTGCTGCGCAGGCCAGACAGGTGATTGAATGTCCATCCCGCCCTCCCAGAGAGATAGAACCTCAATCAACTATTCTGGCGATCACCTTCTTGCGAAATCAAGAGCCGGAAACGTACAAAGCAGGTACAGATGGGTGTTCGCCTGCTGGAACGACGGATGGCCTGAGATGACCTCGTGAGGGCAAAGCATGTTCTCCCCCTCGGGCTAAGTCAGGCAGGCGAGTCTCCAAGCAGCCGTGCGTAGTGCGTCTCCAGCTGACCGTAGGTGCCATTTGCAGACGCCTTAAGGCCGCTGCGGTCCCGGATATGCACCTCGCCACGCCGGGAATAGATCAGCCCGCGTCCTTCCAGGACCTGCAGCCCAACGGTGACTCCTGGGCGCCTTGTGCCCAGCATAATTGCAAGGAATTCGTGGGTGATCGCAAGGCGGTGACCCTCGACCCGATCATCACACATGAGAAGCCATCGCGCCAAGCGCTCTTCAAGGTTTGCCCGTGCGTTGATTAGCGCTGTATAGCTGGTCTGGATGTGGAAATAGTACGCATAGCGCAAAAGGAAGAGGCGCAGCGTCGGGCTCTTCGCGAGAGCAACCTTGAACCGCTCGGCTTCGATCCTGAAGGCGTTGCCGGGCAACTGCACGTAACATTCATGCGCGGCATAGTCAGCGCCCATCACAAGTGCAGCGCCAGTCATACCCTCAAATCCGACGAGCCCAACCTCAGCTTCCTTTTCTGACGCTGTGGCGACTACGGACGCGATCCCGTCCTGTAGGAAGTAAACCATCGCGACATCTGATCCGGCCTTCTCCAGATTCATTCTCAAATTGAGGACACACGGCTCAAGATGTGGCTGCAGAAGCGCTAGATCATCGCGGTTAAGCCGACGCAGCAATTCATTTTTGTAGGAATCGTTGTCTGGATTGGTCATAGCTCAATCCCACTTGGGGCAAGAGCTTTCCAATCTCCCTGCCGTCCGCGCCCGTAAAAACGTGCAGACGATGCAAGCAACCTACGCCTGATGGCGCGGCAATCATAGGAAAATGCGATTCGATGCACGGCGAGCCCCCGCCGCCGTGATTACAAAAGACCTGCTCGAGATGTTAGGTAAGGAACGTACAAAGCAGGATTTGGTACGAAACCGACAATCCATAATTCTCTTGGGCTGCTCTCGCCTCCTGGTCCTGTCAGAAGTCACCGAACAAACGGGAACAAAAGCAGATCAAACGCGTTCGGTTGCGTTCTGCCAATGGAGAGCGACATGCAACCTTCGACGGGTGCAAAAGGCGATAATACCAACAAGGATCCTGACGACTGGACGACCGGGGAGGACCCAATGACTCCGTCCCAAGCTTCCTACCTCAAAACTTTATCCGAGGAGGCTGAGACGATAAAAGCTACGCGGAAGAGATCTCAACAAAGCCGAGGCTTCGAAGCGAATTGATGCGCTAAGGGCGAAGCTCAAGCTTTAAAAATGGCTCTGGAGACCGGGCCAGTCGATGCTATCATCCGTCGGCAGTTTCAGCATTCAAATGCGATAAACTTGCATTCTCGAGCGGGGGCGAGCCTTGCCGGAGCGGCGCTTCTCGCGGGTCTGACGGCGGACAACCCAATTATCGAAGTCGGCAATGCCCCAGAACACCAGACGCTTGACCAAACGCCGGCTCAAGACTGCGGCCAGGGAGTCTTCGTAGGCGCGGCGACTTTGCGATTGAAGGATGCCGCGGAAAGGCTCCGTGAAGGCATTTGGGGCAGCATCCGTGACCGCAGGGAGGAGGCTATTTATTATCCTCGAAGGATAGTTCGCCTCCGCGTTGGCTGCCGTGTTCCACGGAATATGCGCGAGTGAACTCGGCCCCCAGAAGAAATATCAATGACGAGTAGTAGATCCACAGCAACACAACGATCAGCGCACTGGCCGCGCCGAACGAGGACGCCACGGCGCTGCTGCCAATGTAAAGTCCGATCAAACTCTTGCCGATGGTGAACAGCGCAGAGGTCACGAATGCTCCGAACCATACGTCGCGCCACTGCAACTCCCTATCCGGCAGGACTTTGAAGATTGCTGCGAATAGCAGCGCGATGAGGAAGAAGGAGAACAAGATGTTCAGCCCTTGAACGACGACTGATCCGAACGGCAGCAGCTGGTTTATCCAGCCGCCGAGTGCGCTAATTGCCGCGCTCGCAGCCAGCGAGACAATCAACAAAAAGCCGAGTGCAATGACCAATCCCAAGCTGGCCGTCCGCGCCCGGATCAGCCGAGCAATCGAGCTTCCTTCGGGTTGGGCCTTCCAAATTATGTTCAAGGACGATTGCATTTCGCCAAATACGCCTGATGCGGTAAGAAGCAGAGCGCTTACGCCAACGACGGTCGCGATTATTCCCGACTTCGGGTTTGAGGCGCTTTGCAGCGCACTTTGTAACACTTCAGCGCTTTTTGGCCCCATCAATCCGGAAAGCTGACCGGCTACTGCATTGCGTGCGGCGTCATGTCCAAACACCAGGCCAGCGACAGCCACGACCAACAACAAGATCGGCCCGAGAGACGTGACCGAAAAAAATGCCATAGCGGCGCCGTGGCTGAGTGCACTGTCAGCAATAAATCCGGCCACACTCGCCTTTGTAATACGCCACACCTGAAGCATGGATTTCCTCGCTAGCGGCCTCAAGTTCATGCGTGATCCTCGACCAGCGCTCCTCACAGGCCAGAAGGGCATAGTCTAGGCTTTGGGCTTGCCGCCGCGAGATTTCTGCCCGACGCCTGCTTCCCCGGACTCTTCAGGGCGCGCGAGCCGTTGTCGGATCGTATTTTCCGTCCTTTCGGCCCCCGACTTGACGACTTTGCTAACTTTGTCGGCCAGCGTACCTTCGCCCGACGCCTGCCGCCCCGCTTCGTCGGTGGCTGTATGGTAGGCTTCAACTGCAACCTGCTTCGCTTGGTCGACACCCTTTTCAACCGCGTCCTCGGCTTTGTCGCGAAGCTTTTCGCCGTAGCCGCCGAGCCGCTCGTCTTCGATTTGCGTGTGAGGCAGCATCGCCCCGATCGCCGCCCCCACAGCTAGGCCGACAGCTGCCAAGACAAAGGGCTGATCCTCCATCAGCTGCTGCGCGGAGCGGCGGGCTTTTGTAGCTATGTCCGCCGCGGTTGCCGCCGACTGCGTTAGTGTGTCGGAAGCGGTATTTGCCATGTCCGATGCAGTAGCGGCCGCGCTGTTTGCCATGTCCGACGCAGTCGCGGCCGCGCTGCTCGCCACGCCCGACGCAGTGCCGGCTACCCTGCTTGCCATTTCGGAGAGAGTTTCAGCTGCCCCGCCAGCTGCCTCTGTAACGGAGGCCGCTGTGTCCGACGTCATTGCCGCCAACCCAGTACCGGATGCACCGTCACGCTCGCCCCAACCGCGAGGCGTTGCATGGCCGAAATCAGCGGTTCCTGGCGAAGCGCCGCGACCCAGCATCAGCCAGGCAAAGCCGGCACCGATCATAGTCAATGGCAGAGGGTTATCCCGCACCTGAGCCTTCAGGTTGTTGAGCATCTCGGAGCCTGTGCCGCCACTGAAATGGCCGGTGAACTCGTCGAACAGCTGGCCAGGCGTCATCTTGCCGCGAATGGACTCGGCGGTGGCGACCACCCTTGCCCGCGTGGCTTCGGCCTCGCGTTCGAGTTCGGCTGCGGATTTGTCGGTCATCGCACTTGTTCCTTGATAACATTGGCGTCGCGCTTCAGCTGCTCCTGCGTGCGGTCCGGCGCCAGTTCAGAGGGCGCCATGCTTGCCGTCCCGGCGCGCAACAAGATGACACCCAGCGCAGCCACGACCACTCCGACCAGCAAAGCGGACCATCCGGCGCCAAGGCCCAAACGCGCCAACGCGATGACGAGTGCCTGCAACAGAACTAATAGTCCGGCGAGCAGGCATATCGCACCGCCCAGAACCTCGACGGCACCGGCCCCGGCCTTGCTGGCGCTCTCGAAGATTTCCGCGCGCAGGAGCCGGGCTTCCGTTTGCACCAGCTCGCTCACCTGTTGTGCCAAATCACTGACCAGAGTAGCTAGGCCTGGATTATGCTGAGTGCTCATCCTTTCAGCTCCTCTGCCCGCGCGGGAGTCCCGCCATCAGAGCCCGAACTGGATGTCGCTTTCTCTCGGGAGTGGCTTCTTTTCACACCGGTTTTTTGGGTTTCGCCGTGCCCAACTTGAGCCTGCGCCGAGCCGTGTGCCTCGGGTGGGGCTGCCTTCATGAACCGACCGAGCGCCAGTCCCGCCAACACCGAACCGGCAAGCAGCACGCCCGGGTTCTGGCGGCCGAAGGACTGGACTTCCTCAAGCACCTGGCCGAACGGTTTCTCCTTCAGCGAGGACGAAAGTCTTTCCAAGCCGCCCGCTGCGTCCAGCATGAATTTCGCGGCGGCGCTTTGCTCTTTGTCAGCCAGATGGTCGCTTGCGGCTCGCAAGGCTCCGCCGAGTGCCGCCGCACTCGATCCGATGTCGCGCTGCATTTCGTCAGCCCTTTCGGAGAGGGCCTCCCGTGCTTCCGAGGCATAGTCGGACGTCCTTCGGGCGACCTCGTCACGCGCGTCGTGGAGTGCTTCGGCGGCGCTTTGCTTCTCTTGCTGGAGCCGATCGGCAACTTCGTCCTTAACCTCAGCGAAGTCGGCCGGCTCCCGGCCCTGATCATTCTTGCCCTGCATGGGATCCTCCTAGTGCAAGCCGAGGAAGGAGAGCACCGCGAGCACGACGACGATGAGACCTATGAGATAGATGACACTGTTCATGGCGGTGTTCCTTGATATCCGCCGAACTTCCTGCGGAGTGCTGTGTTCCAGCCGACAAAAGATTTCGACACCGGAAGCTCCTCGGCGCGACAGCAAGCACGACGAGACAGATGTAGAGGACCGCCCCGCGAAGGCCGCGACGCCTCATTTCGGCGATGTCCGCCAATGATCCAGCCGCGGATTGCACTGCCGGCCTGCGTACCAGCCTTAGTCGGCCTTCGGACATACAGGCGCGGGCTTTTTTGATGGTGAAGCTACGGCAGCATTAGGACCGGCGGCGGTCCGGGACCTTGATGATGTTGTCGCCGTCTTCTGGCGCTAGCGGCTCGTGGCCAAGTCTTTCATGGTAAAATACCTGCCGCGCGTCGCCCATGTCCACCTACTGCCCGCAGCTCGGGCACGGGTAAAGTTCGCCCGCTCCTCGGCCGGTTGCCGTTTTCCTAGGATGGGCGGCGCGTGCCAGTTTGTTGGGCACAATCATCAACTCATCCGCAGTTCGGAAACCGATTTCGCGGCCCATGCCAATCCAAGTTTCGGCGTGCGAGAGGTGTTGCCGCACGCTGTTTACGAAACTCACCAAGCGTGATAATGAAGCCGCATTCGACCGCATCAGGTTGAGGCCGCGCGTGCTTCGCGGCCCGAGGATGTTCATTGAGCTTCGGGCAGGGCCGAGGGGCCGGAACGAGGCGTTTTCGTCTCTTCCGCAATCACCAATAGCGCCTCCAGAGCCACAGCGATCCCCGACATCAGCGCGGATATGTCTGTGTTGCCGCCTTGGTCCGAAAGTTCGGCCGCTCGCGTTTGCATGCTTTGGCTAAGTTCTTTCAACTTCAGGCGCAGGTCGTCGTCCATGTGTGTTCTCCAAATTGACGCTGGAGGAACGCGGCTGCTGACAACCCGTTCCGCCATCCCCGCCCAGCACCGGAGACTCCGCAGATGCTGGAACTGGCGCCGTGGCCGGCGCCTAGCAAGAAGCGGTTTTGTGTTAAGCCTCAACCACTGACCCGCGCCAAATTTCCAGCGTTTCATCCATGTCGCAAGGTGCTGGACCGCCACGCCGGCTTCGACGATAGGCACCGTCCATTGGCCGTAAGCTCCTTGAGCGAAGCACTGTTTTCTCGGGACTGTCTATGCGCTGCACCCCTGCAGACATGACTTCAAAACCATCACGCGCTGCCGCGTTGATCAACGTTCAAAACCTAGAACTTTGAGGGTTTCCGATTGGCGGACCGTTCTCCGAACAGTCGTAGTTGGCGTTTAAAGCCAGACGTTCCGCAGCCTCCCGCGAAAGCCCGATGAGAACTTCTCCATCTCTTTCGGCCGGCAGTCCCGCGACCTCGTCATAGACCAGCCATTGGTCGGCTGGATCCATAATCAGCACGAACCTCATTCCCGCGCTCCAGAACATTAGTGTTCCCTAATTTGCAGAGACTCGTAATGTTCCACCCCAACCCGCTCAGCAAAGCGCGGGTAGTCGAGGATTTCGCGATCGAGCTGAAGGCAGTACCGGCGGTGAGAGAGCCGGCTATAGGTCCGAAGGGCCGGTCACGGGATGCTAATCCGGGTTTGGGCGAGGTCATCACGCACGGCTGGCATTTGAGTTGCCCCTAAAGTTTTTTCTGCGTGAGGTTGGATATGCTAGCCCGGATTTCAATTAGGAACTCGAAGGCTACGGAAGCCTTGGAATTTCGCGTGAAAATCGCATCCTTGGAAGATGGCAGAGGCGGTCGCCATCAATGCACGGGATGCGTCAAACTCTGGCGTTCAGATAGTTGAGAAATTTAGCGGACACTGAAATAGCATCGATGCGCTCGCGGAAGAAGCTGGCGGCGCGTTCGCTGGAGGTTGCCTGAATAGGCGCCGGCCAGACGGAACAGGTCTGCCGCACGGCAGGCATGTTTCAATGCTTGTCTGTACCGCCGGATGCGGGAGTGGGCGTAGGAGGGGATCGTCACGCTGATGCGATCGGGTGTGACCCGGCCTCGCACGATTGCGGTGGTTCCCTTTGTCGGCTAGGTCGAAGAAGAAGCGGGCCATGTGGCCCTAATCGCGAACCATCAGATATGTTTCACTCTGATCGTGCGGGCCTGTCGTGGATCGCCTTCAGTGCACCGTATGGAAGTTGGCGCGCCGCTAAGAACTTGCTGCCGAACCCTTGGATCAGATGTTTCGTACGATTCCGTACAAGCATTAGCTATTGAAAGCTCAGTCGTGGGGGAATCAGATCGGGTGTCGCCCATTGCTTTCGTAGAAGGGTTGCGATGGATAACGTGGTGCCGATCCGCAAGGCCTCGCCTCGGGTTGAAGTGGCCGAAACCCATGACGAATGGGTCGTTCGCGTCATTGAGGCAGACCAGGAAATTACCCGCTCATTCGATCTGAAATGGTTCGCCTTCTCCTTTGCGGAAGGCCAGCGAATGCGCTTGGGGCTTACCCAATTCAAACGGCTTTAACGGACTGATATCGACCGTCGATTGACGTCCCTCATCGTCGGTCGTAGCCCCGCCGCCCTTCTAGACCATCGGGCGGCGGGACGTTTTACTTCGCAAACGGGAGCGCGGTAAAACTGCCCATGAAAGGCTGCTGGATTTTTCTGGCAGCAGGAATAGGAACTCCCCGCCACACGCTGCCCTAACGGCGCCTCGGCCCGATCGCCCGATATTCGAAGACCGTATCCCGCCGTTTGTTGCGGCCACTCCGCATCGCAACTTGTGTGACTCTGATCCAATTGGCTTCGCCGCTCCGCAAGGTAATCGCTCGGTGGACTGCCTTGGCCGCTGCTTGAAACGGGGTGAGCGCATCGACTTGATGCGTCGCCTGGACCACATCGTTTTCAATCTCTTCAACCCGATACGAGTTCATAGCCCCGGCCGAACTTTCATCCGCGGTGCCATGCCGCGCGGCCACCGGTATCATACAGCGGCGGCGAATTTCGAACCTTTAGGCCGTTTGTTTGGCGGCTCTGTATTCTGCATCCCACGGCAACGCGTCAAAGTTGGGCTTGTAGCCGCCGGCTTGGTAAGCCTCGCGCGTGATGAAGCTGGCTTTGCCCCGCTCCATGATGCAGGCAAACGGCGGAATTCCTGGGCACCTGTAAAGGCCTACAGCTCTTTCCATGCGACAAGGTATCCTACGGATGCTCGGTCGCGTCGTCCTTCATTGGGATGAGCTGAGACCCACTGACGAAGTTGATCGGCTGCAGCGGTGCGGCATCTCATGCCTTTCTGGCAACCACGACGAAATTCTGCGCAAGACTCGCCGGAAGTCCCGCTCTCCTGCACATCGTCTCGAAGGGTCCGACTAACATTTCACAAAGCCTCGGCAGCAACCAGCCAGGCCGAGGCAAAAAACCATAACCAATGATCCGCTCGACGGCGAAACCATTGGCAACAAGCATTTGCCGATATGCGTCGATGCTCAAGGTGCTATGAATTGTCCGCCCCGCTCGCCGGTTCAAAAAGCGGCAGACCCGTCCCATTGGGGAGGTTGCGTTCATTTGTATGTTCGAGATCAGCAGCCCGCCTTCGTTCAAATGCGCATGAATGGCCAACAGCGCGTCATGCCTGAGAGCGTTTTCAGCATTCAGAAAAAACCGAAAAGCGGTCACCGCGTCGAACTTTCGAGGAAGCGGGGCAAGGGTCAGATCTGCTTTGATTAGCTTCACGTGTTCTGGCACCCGCGCGCAGGCAAGCATGGATTGAGAGACGTCGACGCCCACGACTTGTCCAAATAATGGAGCAGCGACATTTGTGATGCGGCCTGTGCCGCGTGCAAAGTCGAGGCAGCTTCGCTCCGGCCCGCCGAGAGGCTGGAGCATGCTTTCGATCAGCGGTTTTTCGATGCGCGACCAAAGGGCGGCATAGTAGCCCGAAGAGAAAGTTTCGGAATATAGCGTGCCATAGCCAGGATCCTGGTGGCTCGTGCGGTAATCGCTATATGCTCCCTCTTCTGAATGTTCGGCTGCGTAGGGATGCAGCTTGTCTTTCAGTGCTCGTGAATGATTGGATGACTCACTGGCGCGCACGTAGAGATTCGATTCGGCCATCCCGACAATCTCCCTTTCGCGAGAAATAAAGCTCAGGCAAACTGCGCCACTTCACCACACGCCGAGTGGCAAAGCTTCATGCCTTTGCAGGACGGAGCCCGCCTCGAAAAGTCGACCTGATCCCCACGGCGTCAGACTTGCTGCGCCGGCCTGTGCCGTTCCACCTGATCAACTCGGTTCGTTTCCGGTGATATTGGCAGGTTCCCATGCTCGGATACCATAGCCGCGGTTGCCGAGCAGCCGGGTGTCAGATGCGGTTGCCCTCCAAACTTGGGTTTCCTGTGTGAAATGGCGACCGCAGGATTGCCGGCGGCTACCGCGCGCTCATAGTCGCTTCATGAATGCGCAGTACGTTGAACTCGTCTTGTTTGAACACTCGCTCTCAAATCTGGGCAGTATGAATCGCCCGTTTTCCGATCGGGTGGAAGACGCTGCCGAAAAGACCGCCGGCTCGGTGCTGTTCGACGTCCGTGTCGATGGCGACCGGCGATTTCAAAGAATAGCGGCGATCGGATATGGCGCGGACGGCGCGGTTGCAATTGCCATGGGCAAAGATGGACACCTAGTGTCGGCGCCCATTGACCTAGGCGAGGCCTCGATTGCCGAAATAGCGGCCTGGTGCTCGCTGAGCATGGCCGAGCAGTCATCTATCAGCTGCAACGATGCCGCTGCCAGACTCCTGGCGAATCTGCGAAAGGCCGGCATCCTCGATTGAGACGGCCGCACGGCCGGCAAGTGGTTGCCTTAGAACGCGCAGCCCCTGTTTGAGCCGCTCCAACCGAAAGCCAAGGCCCTACAAATTTTGGGGGCCGTGGTGCTGGATCCGTACTGCACCTGCAACGTCGTGGATATGCATCTGAATAGAAAAACACTGCTCATGATGCACGCGTGCAACGCGGCTCTCCAGGTATAGGGGCGAGCTTCGAGCGACAGCTATGCGCCTCATCCCGGCCATTTAAGTTGACTGTGCCACTGTCTTTGAAGCGGACATTACCGGTGCCGCGCTCGGCTCGCGGGTCGCCATTGCCGACGTTTCATCGTGCTACAGAATCGCGCCTACCAAAGCCACCCAGTTCCCTTCGCCCGCTGATTGCCTTCGTTTGTAAGGTTTACTCCACCTTCTCCACGAATTGCAGGAACTCGACAGGTGGAAATAGATTGAGGTCCTTAGCGACCTTCATGTTCACCAGATAGGCGAACTTTTCAATGGCAACGACCGGCATGTCACCAGGCTTCCCTCCCTCCGTGAGGATTTTGGCCACCTGCTCGCCGGCAAGCTTGCCGACGTCGTAGTCTCGGGCGGCCACCGACATCAGAGCATGGGACTCGCTGACCAGATGCTCATATGGGCTGAGCACCGGTAGACCATTGGCCACGGCAGCTCCAGTAAAGACGTCCGCGTTTTTCTCAAGGAAGGTGCTCGATCCCAAGTAGACGAACTGGACGCCAGCCGCCTTCAGTTGGACGGTGGCCTCGGCAATCTTGGCTGGATCCGGGGTGCCGTCGGCAAGTGCTGGCAGCGGCAAGGCGTCGAACTTAAACTTCATCTTTTCCGATAACGCCTTTAGCTCCTCCATCTTTTTCACCGAATTGGGCTCGCTGCGATCGAACAGGAGACCCAGATGATTGAAGCCCGGTAGGTAGCGCCTGATGCTCTTGATGTTGACGCTTTCGGGAACTCGGTTTCGGGTTCCGGTCACATTGGCGCGGCCGGTCATTTCGTAGCTTTCGATGATACCCGCTCCGATCGGATCGGCCACCACAGTGAACACCACGGGGATGTCATTGAGAAGGTCGCTGTTCTGCTGATCTTTCAACGTGCCGACCATGCCTAGAGTAGTCTTGGTGCCCCACGTGACCACCGCGTCAGCCTTGCGGTCGCGTGCGTCCTTGACGAAGCCGGGCAGTTTGCTTTTGTCCTGCGCCGCATCGTCGACGACAAAGTTGACATCAATTTTCTTTTCCTCAAGCGAGTCCTTGAGGCCCTTGCAGACATCCTCGCACCCCAGCCACGTTATCATCACAACGGTCTTATCCGCCGCCTCGGCCCGAGGCTGAAGAACGAGGCAAGAAGCCAGCCAGGCCCCCGCCAATATAAGATATGCCAATTTCATGCGTTCCTCCCTGCGATGGTCGGCAAGCGGTGGCTTGCCATGTGATAGATGAAATACGTGCCAACACCGGCCAGCACCAAGATGGCGATGAAGCCCATTCCGGCGGAATAGCCAAAATTCCCAGCGACGCCGGCAATCGCGATGAGGCCCACAACGCTGCCAATTCGGTCCATAACTCTGACGGTGCCAAGCACCCGTTCCGAACCGATATGGGCCAGCCTTCCTTCCGCAAGTTCCATGACGGTGGCTGTCTGTGGCCCGCTGACCAGGCCGTAGCCAAGGCCCGTGCCGATCGCGGCAACGACCATGGTCCAGCCGTTGGTAACCGCCGCCGCTGCGAGCAGGGTCACTCCGCCAAGCAATGCTCCGATAACAGTGATGCTCACCGCCGAAATCCTGCCCGCAGGCAGTCGCCCATAAAGTGACCCCGACAGGATCACCATGAGAAAGTAGATCATCATTAGACGTCCGGTATCGGCGGTGGAGGCGCCTAGCGCGTTCATCTGCAGCGATAGCAGATAGGAGATAAAGACCTGGTCGAGGATCGTTTGGGGTAAAATGATACCAAACAAGAGGGTTGCGAACTGACCATCAACCATTGCTCTAAGCAGTTGCCGCAGATTGGGGCGGGCGCCCTGATCGGTAACCGCCGAAACGCGAGTAGATCGAGGCAGCATGCGTAAGATCATCGCCGCTGATATCAGGATCAGGCTGGCGCAAACCAGAAATACGCTGCGCTCGCCGAGACGGTCGGCAACCACGCCCCCAAGCGCGGTTCCTGCGTAGAAGCCCCCGAACATAGCCACGTGGAAAAGCCCTAGCGCTTGGGCCCGCTGTTCCTTTGGCGCAGCATCGATCACGTAGTCCTGGCAGGAGAGCGAAGCAAAGGCATAGCCAATGCCGCTGAACACACAAAAAAAGATGATTTGCAGCACATTGGTGGAAATGAAGAACCCAAAATTGGAGAGGGCTGCTGGGATCGAAGCAAACAAGAACAGATTCCGGTGCCCGAAGCGTTTCGACAGCGGCCGCGCATACGGCGAACCAAGGACGATGGCTGTAAGATAGGCGGCGAGCGGCAAACTGATGACGATGCCCGGGTTGACCCAGGTCAGCGGATTGTCGGCATCGCGGACATAAAGCGAAAAGAACGATAGTGAAAATGAGTCCGCCGCGGCGATGAGGAAAAGCGGAAGTCGCACATCGCTTAGGCTGCAAAATCTCATGATGAGCGGTCGGCCGGCCGGGATAATAAAGTCCGGTTCCAGTTGCGCAGCACGGGTCCTGTTGGGCAGCTCCCGGGCGGCTGCCATCATTGCCCCAAGCCGTTCGGCACGCAAGGAAAGGGCCTGGCCCAGCCTGTCGACGGCGCTAATCCCGCTCACCAGGATTCGGTGGGAGAAATCGCCGGCCGCCTGAAGCTTTAGGATGTAGTCGAGGCGGGTCAACGGCCCCGTTAAGGAATGATTGGTCATTACGGAGACCAGTTCGACTGCCAACAGGATTGTGACCAATGTGACGACCAGAAGGTCGAGGATGAGGTCGCGAAATTCACGCGACAGGTAGCCAGCGTTCTTGATGACGACGACATTGGCTACCAGCTTGTTATCGACGACGATCGGCACGACAGTCCCTGCCTGAAGCATCGCCGACGTGGTGATGGGCGGGCGGGTGCCCATCTCCAGAATGGGTCGGTTGGTAACCAGGGCGAAGTAGGAGATTTCCGGAAAGTCGCGAAGGAGGGACGTGAAGAAATCCCGTCCACCGACCATCATGTCGAGCGGCACACCCGCCTTAAGCGTTCGGGCGATAGCATCATTGGCAATGCTGCCAATAAGCCTTGTGCGCTTGTCGAGTTCTGGAGCAAAGGACTCATCGATGCTGCGGTAGGCGACAGCGCCGAGCGACACGGTTATCCCCAGCACGAGGAGGGCAATGAGCGCTGTAAGCCGTCGAGACACCGTGACAGCCATGGGACTATCGGGGACCGAGATGACGTCGGCACCCTGAGGCCCCGCAGGTGGAGCTACCGCGCGATCTGTCCCAATAAGCGCAGCAAGTTTTGTCATTGCCAAACGATACTTTGCGGTACCTGCGGCGAGCGTCGCTCGAAAATCGACAAAGTCGCCGGCAGTCCAAGTGCTGTCGTCTTCGGCAACGTCTTCGGCGTGGCTGGCAATGTCATCGAGGCTGCGGATGGCCGGGCGCAGCCGGTAGCGCAGTGCGGCATAAGCTAGGGCCGAGAATCCGGTCAGAAGCGCCAAAGCGGACAGCCAAATTTGCGAACTGATAAGGCGATTGTGGTTCCGCAATTCGTTTATCGGGTAGATAACAGCCAACGCAGCGGCCCGCTCGTCGTTCTCGTCCACTATGGTGGCACCGCTGATAAGCGCGGTTGCAGTCTCAAGACCCCACTGGCTGTTGGAGCCTTCTTCCATTGCGCGGTCCATTTGGCGGCCGCTAAATGGAATAGCAGCATCCGGCACAGAAAGGATAACTCCGCCGGCTCCATCAAGTAGAACTATGTTGGAAATCGCGGGGTCGGTCTGCCAAGCCCGGTTCAGCAGTTCTTGGGCATTGCGCACCGTCTCCACCGAGAGACCGAGTTCCGAGACGGACCGGAAGGGGGCGGCAGTCGCCGCTGCAATGACCGAAAGTCGTTGCCGCACAAGCTGCGAATACACCGCCTCGTGCTGTAGCTTAACCAGCACCGCCAAGATGGTAACTACAATTCCCAGTACAACCGTCAACGCCAGCCAAACGCGCACCAGAAATGTCATTTGTGCCCCTGCCGCTATCGTGGCCCAATGGTGTTACCGATCCCTCAATTGCTTCGTCGTCGCCCCGAGGCGGCGAGGATCGCCCCATTTACTGGAGGTTTGGTAGCTCGGCGCACAGCTCCGGCGATCAAATTTGAAATCGATCTGATCCCCAAGCCGGCTAAATCATTAGCATGGCCTACATTAGGAAGACAGCGTGAAACGCTGGTTGCAAAACCAGGAATCTTTGTCGGTCAACTCCTGCCAGAGCCCTGGCCCAGGAAGCAAACGTCAGCATTGGCAGTTCACGTCGCGGTGCCTGAATGTCCGCTTCGCACATTCCAGGCCTCGAAGCCGCAAGTCCGCTTCCGGCCCACAACCGTCTACCGGCGTTTCTCCGGTGGCCAATCATGGCCGAAGGAGAAACGAAATGGGACACTCGTGCTACGACCTCACCGCCTCGGATCGCCGGGCATGGAATGCTGGCAAGAAGGTCGGAACGAAACGCCCACTGAAACCTCGACAAATATGGGCGATACGCTTCTTTCTAGATCGGGAACGGCGTCTACGAGACAGAGCGCTCTTCGATTTGGCGATCGACAGCAAGTTGCGCGGCTGCGACCTCGTCAAGATCAAAATCGGCAACCTCGTTGTAGGGCCGGAAATCCGAACTCGCGCGATGGTCATCCAACAGAAAACCGGCCGACCTGTTCAGTTCGAGTTGATGAGCGACGTACGCTCCAGCCTTCTTGCATGGCTGGAAAGACGCGGCGGGACAGTCGATGATTACGCGTTTCCGAGCAGGATCTATCCGAGGGCTCACATGAGCACAAGGCAGTATGCCCGACTCGTCGACGAATGGGTCAAGGCGATCGGGCTTCGACCAGAGGAATACGGAACCCATTCCCTGCGTCGCACCAAGGCCTCGATTATCTACAAAGCGACGGGAAATCTGCGAGCGATCCAGATTTTGCTTGGTCATACGAAGATCGAGAACACGGTCCGCTATCTGGGAGTCGATGTAGAGGATGCTCTCGAACTCGCCGAGGCAACTGAGGTTTGATCAAGAGCGGCTCCACTTCGAGTGGAGCCGTGAACAATTGCGCCGCAAATCGGACCTTAGAGATCAGCGTTGCATGTCCTGAAAGCCGACGTTCAGGCGAACTCTCCGGAGGTCGCGGCGACGCCGCAAGCAGGTATTATACTTGCGATTGTGGATACTTTGGCCGGTTCAGCGGAGGTGGTTAGCCGTGCGCCTGATGGCCTGATGGGCGTTGTAGGCTAAATGCAAAGCAATGGCGGTTGTACAAAAGGTGACACCGGCGCTGATAAAGAACACGACGCTCAAACCTGCTCGATCGGCAGCCCACCCCAATGCTGGGCTTCCTAGAGCCATCGCTACATCCAGAAAGGCCAGTGTAGATGCCCATCGCCAAACCGCGGTTTTGCGGCAATGTGCCACCAACCGCCTCCGCGCCAAGCCCGGGGTAGACCAGCGAGTAACCTAACCCCGCCAGCGCGGCTCCAAAAGAAGCAAGCACACTGCTATGTGCCAACCCGATGAGCAGAAGCCCCGCTGACTGCACCAGCACGAACAGCAGGGCGATCTTTGCACCGCCGTACCTGTCAGGCAAATGACCGCAGACCACACGCGCTACGATTAGCGCAGCTCCAAACGCTGTAAATCCAACCCAGACGGGTCGCCAATGATTGTCGGCATAGAGAAGGGAGCTGAAGGCAAGGATTGAGCAGTAGCCGACGCTGGCGAGTGCCGCACCAAGTCCTGGCAGCCATACCGCGTCAAAAACCGCTCTCAAATCGGATTTTCTCTGCCGCAACTGTATCCGAGGGTTCGGCGCTCGCATCAGCGATCCCAATACAAGCAACGGCAATAATGTGGTCAGCAGCCCTATCGCCGCGAAACCGTAGGCGGTGAACAGCATGGTTCCGAAAGCTCCGCTGAAGGCCAATGCCGCAAACATCGCAGTGCCGACCCAAGCAATGACTTTCCCCGAATGCCCGGCATCCACGAGCGCCAGGCCCCAGGCCACGCCACCTGTGATGATAAAGCTCTCGGCACCGCCGAGCACCGCGCGTCCGACGAGGAGGATCGAGACGGAGAGAACGGGCGAACGCGTGACGGCAACGGACAGGAGATAGAGCAGCCCGGCAGCCGCTGCCGTAACCAGGCCCACGAGAACGGCTCGTTTCCCTCCGTTCCCGTCCGCAAAGGAACCCGACCACACGCGTGAAACCAGGGACGCCGCGAACTGCGCTCCCGCCACCATGCCGACAACGGCGCTACCGAAACCCAGATTGTGGCTGACGTGCAGTGGAAGCACAGGCAACGCTGCGCCGATGACAACAAACCCGGCCAACACCGCCGCCATGGTTGGCAGCAGGGTAACCGCGACCGAACGCGATGGTGTTGACGATGTCGGCAGGTGTGTCATTCGTCGGAAGCAATCTGATGCCGTTACTTGCGGGGCTTCGGTTCGGATCACCAAGGTTGGTTGGCGGGCCCGACCGTGAACTCGTTGATCGTGGTGTCTTCCGGTGCGTCGATGGCGAACGCAACCACGTCAGCGATCCGATTGGGCGAGATTCCGTATTTGTCATAGGTATTCTGCATCGCGGTGGCCGTGCCTTCGTCGCTGATTGTTTCAAGCAGTTCCGTGTTGATCGCGGCCGGATAGATGGTCGCGGTGCGGATGTTAGTCCCTTCCATGGCGGACTCCATGCGCAGCACTTCCATGAAGTCGCGCACGAACCATTTCGTGCCTCCGTAGACCGCGCCGTTCGGGTAGGCCTTGAGCCCGGCGACCGAAGAGGTGGCGATGATGTGTCCGGATTTGCGTGCGAGGAACTCCGGCAGCACCGCGGCGACGCCGTTCAGGACGCCCTTGACGTTCACGTCGACCATCTGGTGCCAGTCCTTTGTCTTCAGTGCCGATAGTGGCGAGATCGGCATGAGGCCGGCGTTGAGGAACATGACATCGACGCGGCCGAACGCCTCCCGGGCCAACTCGACGATAGCGTCATTGTCCGACTGCTTCGTAACATCCAGTTCCATGTAGGTCGCCTGACCGCCGTCCTTAGCGATCTCGTCGGCGATCTGCTTCAGCCTATCGGCGCGCCGCGCGCCAAGGACGACCTTGGCGCCTTTGCTCGCGAGCAGCTTCGCGGTTGCCTCGCCGATGCCTGACGATGCTCCGGTGATGATTACGACCTTGTCCTTGATCATGGCAGTTCTCCAAAGTTGAGGGTTTGGTTTCTCAGGCGCCGTATTGTGCGTCCGTCACATGCTCCATTCAGTCGACGACCTTGCCGTCCTTAACCTCTTGGAGCGCGATATGGCTCATAGCTGTCTCGGGCGCCGCCCCATGCCAGTGCTTCTCTCCCGGTGCGAACCAGACGACGTCGCCGGGCCTAATCTCCTCGACCGGACCTCCCTCGCGCTGAGTGCGGCCTCGGCCGGAGGCGACGATCAGCGTCTGCCCCAGCGGATGCGTGTGCCAGGCCGTGCGGGCGCCCGGCTCGAAGGTCACCTGAGCGCCTTGGACTCGCGCGGCGTCGAAGGGGTTGAAGAGCGGATCGATCCGCACCGTGCCGGTGAACCAGTCCTCCGGGCCTTTGCCGGAAGGCCTCGTGCCTGCGCGAAGAATGTCCATAACTGATCTCCCTTGTGTCCTCAGATGCGTTCGATGTGGAGCGAGAACTCGCCGCGCACATGCAGGGCCTGCTCGCCCCCGTCGAAGCGGCCGAGCCTGATCAGCCCTGGATGGCGGTAGTCCTCGTAGAACATGGCCAGGTTGCCCCAGGGCATGAAATAGCAGAGGTCATAGGGCTGCTCGTTGGCGAACGGACCGCTGCCATCCTCCGTCAGCTTGCGCGGCAGATAGGCGATCTTCTCGTTATGCGCATAGTCCTCAATGTTGAGGTCCAGCGGCAGCATGGAGAAGAAGTCGCGCGCCGACGGATTGTCGTAGAGCGTGGCAGTCATGGTGCGGCCGTTAAAAGTCATCCTTATCTTCATGTCGGTGGGCTCCTGGCTGGCTGGGGCCTTGCCCTCTTGGCTGGCGGCTGCGCGCGGCAGGGCCGCCACCGCGAGCGCGGCGCCGAGCAATGTCCGGCGGCTGAGCGTCGCATGCTCGATGGTCATTGCGAGGATCTCCGGGCCGTATGCGAAGCGGCGAAGGCGGCGAGCCCCGATCCACAGAGCAACACCGAGCCAAAAGTGAACGCTCCCCACCAGCCGACCGTATCGAAGAGCGTGCCGCCGATGGCGGCGCCTCCGGTGATGGCAAGCTGGATGACGGCGACCTGCAGCCCGCCGCCGGCCTCCGCGTCGTCCGGCAACGTGCGGCTGAGCCACGTGCCCCAGCCAACGGGCGCGGCGGTGCCGAAAAAGCCCCAGGCAACGAGCAGCAGCCCTGTAGGAACCGGCAGCGTGCCGAACGCGATCAGCGCAACTGCCAACGCGGCCATGACCAGTGGGATGACTATGAGAATGCCGAACAGGCGTGTCCGCAAAAGCCGGCCGACGCACCAGGTACCGAGGACCCCCGCCAGCCCCATCCCCAGCAGGATCGCCGAAAGCGAGGCGATGTCGAGTCGGGTGACGCTCTCGAGGACGGGGCGCAGATAGGTGAAAAGCGCGAACTGGCCCATGAACAGCATCATGATCGACGCCATGCCGATGGCGACTGGAAGACGTCCCAGCAGCGCCAGCGGATTGCCTGGACGCTTCCTCCGGCGCGGGGGCAGCGCCGGCAGGCTGGTCCACTGCCAGACCAAAGCCAGCAGCCCGAGCGGCACGACGAGAAAGAAAGCGCCGCGCCAGCCGATATAGGCTCCAAGAAAGCTACCCACCGGTGCGGCAATCGTGGCGGCAATGGCATTGCCAGCGTTCAGCATGGCGAGGCCCTTTGGAACCATGTCTTGCGGCATCAGGCGCATGACGATCGCGGTCGACATCGACCAGAAGCCGCCGATCGCGATTCCGAGCAGCGCACGGCCAACCATGAGAAACGCGTAATTCGGCGCAAAGGTGACAGCTAGCCCTGAGATGATGAGGAGAAGGGTAAAGCCGGTGACGACTAGAGCGGTTCGCGTTATGGCTGAATCGGGATTCCCAAGGTTGAGCAAATCAGATTCGATGTTCTGACCGTTGGAGGTCGGAAAATATGGCGAAGCCTTATTCGATGGATCTTCGGGAGCGGGCGCTTGCCCGCCTTGAAGAGGGTGAAACGAGCCGCGAGGTGGCTGCGGCGCTGAAGGTGGCGGTGTCGAGCGTAATCAAGTGGGCGGCGCGCAAGCGTCGCCTTGGCAGTGCGGCACCCGGCAAGATGGGCGGTCACCGGCCCTATCTGATCGATGGGGAGCACCGTGCTTTCGTTCTGGGCGAGGTTGAGCGAGATGCCAACGTGACGCTTCATCAATTGACGGCGGCACTGGCTGAACGTGGTCTTACCATCCACCCTGCGAGCGTCGGGCGCTTCCTGCATCGCGAGGGCAAGAGTTTTAAAAAAAACCATTCTGCCGGCCGAGCAGCTCAAGCCAAAGCTGATGCGCCGGCGAGCGCAATGGATGCGCTACCAGACCCGCATTGACCCTACGCGCCTGGTCTTCCTGGATGAGACATGGGTCAAGACCAACATGGCGCCATCGCGCGGCTGGGGTGTGCGTGGCAAGCGGCTGATGGCCCACACGCCACATGGCCATTGGAAGACGATGACCTTCATCGCAGCACTTCGCCATGACCGGGTAGAGGCGCCGTGGGTCATTGACGGTCCCATCAATGCGCAAGCCTTCCGTGCCTATGTCGAAACCGAACTCATCAAAACCCTGAAGCCGGGGGACATCGTCATTCTCGACAATCTCGGTTCCCACAAGGGCCAAGCCGTCCGCGACATCGTCAGAGCTGCTGGGGCGCGGCTCTTCTTCCTGCCGCCCTACAGTCCAGATCTCAACCCAATCGAGAAACTGTTCGCCAAGCTCAAGCACTGCATGCGACGTGCCGCCAAACGAAGCATCGAGGCCGTACACAACGCCATCGCCCACACCCTCGACCAGGTCAGCCCAAACGAATGCAACAACTACATCGAAAGCGCTGGCTATAAGTCAACCTAAATGCGAACCGCTCTAGCCGGCGATCGGTCCGGCGCGTGAGGCCGGCGACCAGCAAGCTGGTCACGACGGCGAAAGCACCCGAGATCGAGATCGCCTGTCCGGCGCGGCCCGCGGTGATACCGAGACCGGCCGCGATCGGGGAGAGCAGGCTGACTGGCATGAATTCCGACGCGATAAGCACGAAGACGCACAGCGACATCGAAAGCACCGCGCCCCATGCGGAGCGGGCTTCGACGAATCTCGTGTCGTAGGTCGTTTCCATAATTGGCATCCTTGCAAGGCGACCGGGGCGGATCAGCCGCCACCCCCGTCGCCATGCCGGAATATATCGATGCGGAACCCATTCTATTAGACTGAGTAATTCGCATGAACTTATCCATTCATGATATAAATGCTCGTCAGGAGAGGTGACCTATGCAGCGCGATGGCATGAAGGATCTGCTATGGTTCGTGGCGGTCGCCCGGGAGCGCAGCTTCACCAAGGCGGCAGCCAAACTCGGAACCTCGCAGTCGACCCTGAGCTCGACGATCAAGGAGCTGGAAGCTCGTCTTGGCGTCCGCCTGCTGACTCGCACGACACGGAGCGTCGCCCCGACGGAGGCCGGCGAGCGGCTTTTCCAATCCCTTGTTCCTCGCTTCGAGGAAATCGAAGCCGACCTTGCAAGCCTGGTGGCCTTTCGCGACAAACCCTCCGGAACGGTCCGCATCACGCTGTCCGACCATGCGCTTCAGACAACCGTCTGGCCGAAGCTGCAGCCCGTGCTCAGCGACTATCCCGACGTGCGCGTCGAGCTCTATAGCGACAACGGCATGAGGAACATTGTGGAGGAGCGCTTCGACGCAGGCGTGCGGCTCGGCGAGAGCATCGACAGGGATATGATCGCAGTGAGAATCGGTCCGGACTGGAGGCTCGTGGCCGTGGCTTCGCCGGAGTACTTTTCCCGCCATCCGGTTCCGACCGCGCCTCAGGATCTGGTCGATCACGACTGCATAAACATGCGGCAGACGACGTTCGGCGGATTGTATGCCTGGGAATTCGCCAGGGATGGCCGCGACCTTCGTGTGCGGGTGGAAGGACAACTCACCTTCAATTCGTCCATACCCATGATCGAGGCTGCGATGCGCGGCTGCGGGATCGCCTATGTTCCGGAAAATCTGGTGAGCCAGCACATTGCCAAGGGACGGCTTAGGCTCGTGCTTGACGATTGGAGTCCGCCATTTGCGGGCTATCACCTTTATTACCCGAGCAGACGGCAGCTCTCGCCTGCGATGGCGGTGCTCGTCGAGGCGCTCCGCCATCGCGTCTGACCCAGCCAAGCCACTCCTTGCGCTGGGTTGTGAGGGGACGGTGCGGGTGGCGACGTTCCACCGCAGATCGCGGAGGTCTTCACCGTTCAGATCTTGCGACAGCAACGATCATCATCCAGCCAACTTTGAGGTTGTTTGCGATGGCTGCTCCAGGAACTTTCGCCCTGACACCGGACAGTCCGCTCCCGGCCCAAAAACAGCCGCGCTCCCACCCTATGGTCAACACGGGTTCTCGACCCTTTTGTGAAATGAAAGAAACACCGCGTGCATGGAAAATTAGTCCTCCACTTGATCCTTCGGTTCGCCAGACCATACGAGATCATACGAGAGATATGGGTTGGCGAACCAACCGCTAACATATTGATTTTGTATAGAAAACGCTGACCCTCCGGGCCCACCATTACCTAAGTCTTTTATTAGATTGTGTAATTATCGCCCTTTATCCAGAAACGCACACCTGGAGCGGGCGACGTATCTATGGCGCAAAGACTCGGGATTCTTCTTCCAGATGCGAATCCCTGCCGGGAACCTGGGGCTTCATTGCGGCCGAGACGATCCTGCACCAGAACAGGTGATCGCGTAAGCCTACATACATGGCAGACGGCACCGAACCCCAGAAGCACACCGGAGGCATGGGGGTGATCGCCGGAGCCTACGGTCTTGCACGATCGCCGGTGTCGCCCTGGCCTGAACGTCCCGGAAGCGCTTCATGATCATTATTCGGCTGTGGTCGTGAATTGCAGGGAGCCGTAGGGGTGTTGGTGGATGTTTCGTCTTCGCCATCTAGCGGATTGGTTTTTGATAGTTACGCCCGCTTGTCGTCCGGATGGCCAAGCTCGCAGAACCACCCGCCCAGATACTTCACCGATGGCGCCTTGGGATCCGGAATCTGCGTCTTCGCCTCGACCGCTGCGCGGAATGGCTCGGCGCTGTCTTGCGGGATGAACCCCAGATGGTTGGCGCCGCTGTTGTCGACCATTTTCAGCTTGTTGTCGGATATGCCGAACGAGATTGTGTGCCCGACGCGCGGCGCCGTCAGTGCTGCTTCGACCAGACGAACGCAGTCGGCGAAGGAAAGATACGACCACAGCATGCGTCGGTCGGCCGGTTCGGGAAAGGACGAGAAGATACGCAGGCAAGCCGTCTCAATGCCGAACTTGTCCCAGTAGAGCCGGCTCAGGCTTTCGACGAAATTCTTCGACACGCCGTAGAGGCTGTCGGGGCGCACCGGCGCATCGACGCCGATATGGGCTTCGACTTCATGATAGCCGATGGCATGCACCGAGGAAGCATAGATAACCCGCTTCACGCCGTGCTTCCGGGCGCCTTCGTAGATGTGGTAGGATCCGCGAATGCTGGAATCCAGGATCGTTTGCCATTCGCATTCAAGCGGCGCACCGCCGAAATGCACGATCGCGTCGCAGTCCTTGGTGGCCGCAAGTGTAGCCTCCATGTCGGCGAGATCGAAGACCGCTTCTTCCTCGTGAGGAGCAAGATCGCCGAACGGTTCGCGACCTGCCAGGCGGATCGTTTTTGCCAGCGGCACCAGCCCCTTTCGCAGTTCCGAGCCAAGCCGGCCGGCGGCGCCGGTGATCAGGATGCGTTCGTAATGCGGCATGGTCTACTCCACTTGCGCGACGGCGGCGTTGATCCGCGCGATAGCCTCGGCAAGCACCTCCTCGCTGGTGGCGGTGGAGATACGAAAATAGGGTGAAAGTCCGTAGGCAGTGCCCGGCACCGAGGCCACGCGGCCTTCGTTCAGAAGATAGGTCGCCACCGCCGTATCGTCCTCCAGCATGACGCCTTTTGGGGTCCTGCGGCCGATCAGGCTGGCGCAACCGATATAGGCATAGAATGCGCCTTCCGGCGGCGGCAGCGTCAGGCCGTTTATGCGCCTTATGCCATCGACGACCAGGTTCCTGCGCGCCTCGAATGCATCGCGGAAACGAGCCACCTCGTCCTGCGGGCCGTTCAGTGCGGCGACCGTCGCCGCCTGGGCAATCGAGCAGACCGAAGTGACCGACTGGCTCTGGATGATCGACATCGCCTTGACGAGTGGTGCCGGGCCGGCTGCATAACCGACACGCCAGCCGGTCATCGCATAGGCCTTGGCCACGCCGTTGACGATGAGGCTTCGGTCCTTGAGGTCAGGGCAGGCCTTGCCGAAGGATACGAATTCGCGGTTATCGAAAATGATGTGCTCATAGATCTCGTCCGACAGGATGAGCGCCTGCGGATGCCTGGCAAGGACAGCGCCAAGCGCCTTGAGATCGTCGGCCGAGTAGACCGCTCCGGATGGATTGCCGGGCATGTTCAGGAACAGCCACTTGGTTCTCGGCCCGATCGCCTTTTCCAAGAGTTCGGGCGTCAGCCTGAAGCCGCCGCTTTCCCTGCATTCGACCGTGACGGGCGTGCCGCCTAGCAGCTTCACCATCTCAGGATAGGAGACGAAATAGGGCGCGGGCAGGATGGCCTCGTCACCGGGTTCCAGCGTCGCCATCAGCGCGTTGAAGATGATCTGCTTGGCGCCGTTGGCCACGACGATGTCGTCGGCCGTGTAGTCCAGTCCGTTCTCGCGCCTGAACTTCCCGGCCACGGCCTCGCGCACTTCCGGCGAGCCGGCTGCGGCGGTGTAGAGGGTCTGGCCCGCTTTGGCGGCTGCATAGGCCGCTTCGATGATGTGGGCAGGCGTCGGAAAATCAGGTTCGCCAAGGCCAAGGTCGATGACGTCGACGCCTTTGGCCCGTAGCGCCTTGGCCGCCTGCGAGGCGGCCATCGAAGCCGACGGCTTGACCACGGACAGGCGCGAGGAAATGTAGCTCATCGGCTTTTCTCCGAAATATAGCCCCTGGACACGTCCTGTGCCCGCGCCTCCGTACTGCGCCTGGAGGGATCGCCATAGCCGCCACCGCCAGGAAGTTCCAGCACCAGGCGACGCCCTTCCGGAACGTGCTGCCAGCCCTTGGGGCGCATCAGCGTGCCATCGTCGAGCCTGACGATGCCGGCTATCCCGTCCTTGCCGCCATCGCGCCCCTTGGCTGGATGCCTGACCCGGTCGAACATGGCGGAAAAATCGAACTCGTGGCCTTCAGTGGCCGCGATTTCGAGGATCTGGCCGAGGCCGCCGCGAAATTCCCCGTCGCCCCCGGAATCGGGACGCAGTTCCTTGCGCCAGATGACGATCGGCCCGGTGTGCTCGGTCGCCTCGATCGGCATGGTATGGACACCGGACGGAAAGGCGGTGGCGGACAGCCCGTCCAACGTCGGGCGGGCCCCCATGCCGCCGGAATTGAACATCAGCACCTCGGCGCGGCGTCCATCGCTCCCGGCGACCGGCCTGACCGAGATGTGGATGTTCCACAGTGCCGCCGCCCCTTCGGCAAGGATCTGGCCCGGCAGCGCCTTGGCCAGCGCGCCCAGCACCAGATCGGGCACCATATGGCCGATGACGTGCCGCAGGGAGACCGGCGCCGGCCGCGGGGCGTCCAGGATGTTGGTCGGCGACGATATAGTGAACAGAGCAAGCGAGGCCGCATTGTTCGGGATCTCCGGCGCCACGACGCATTTCAGGGCGTAGCAGGCATAGGCCTTGCTGTAGATGATCGGAACGTTGATGCCCCATCGGCTTGTCGGATCGGTGCCGGAGAAATCGACATTCAAATGGTCGTCGTCAATCGAGACAGCTGCCACCAGCTTGACCGGCGTATCGTAGCCGTCGGTCACCAACTCGTTCGACCAGGTGCCTTTCGGCAGCGCCTTGATGCGCTCCAGCGTCGCGTCATGCGTGCGCGTGAAGATGAACTCTCCCAGCCTGTCCAGCGATGCCAGGCCGATCTCCTTCATCATGTCGACCAGGCGGCGATGGCCGACCTCGTTGCAGGCGGCCAGCGAATAGAAGTCGCCGACGACCTGGTTCGGCTCGCGCACATTGGCGCGCAGGATCTTCACCAGATCGAGGTTCACCTTGCCGCGCTCGGCGAACTTCATGATCGGGATCTGGATCCCTTCCTCGTAGACTGACTTGCCATCGGCGCCGAAGCCACGTCCGCCAACATCGACCACGTGCGCGGTGCAGGCGAAGAATGCCACCAGTTCGCCGTTCAGGAACGAGGGCGAGACCATGGTGATGTCATGGAGATGGCCGGTGCCTTTCCAGGGATCGTTGGTGACATAGGTGTCGCCCTCGTACATCTCCTCGCGCGGGATCTCGTTCATGAACTGCAGCACGGCCTCGGCCATGGTGTTCACATGCCCGGGCGTACCGGTCACGGCCTGCGCCAGCATCTCGCCGCGCGGATTGAACACGCCGGCCGACAGGTCGCCCGATTCACGCACCGACGTGGAGAAGGCCGTACGCAACAGGGTCAGCGCCTGCTCCTCGACCACCGAAATCAGGCGATTCCACATCACCTGCATGCGGATTTCCAAGATGTCGCTCATGCCTGGACCCCTTTGCGGATCAGGAGGATCGAACCGTCGCTCTGTAGCGCGGCATCGAAGAGAGTGGTGACGACCGTCGACGTCTCACGCTCGACGATCACCGCCGGACCGCTGATGCGATCCCCTGGCGAAAGGTCGGCGCGTTCGATGATGGCTGAAACCTGCACGGTTCCGGTCGCCGGATCGAAAACCTCGCGCGTTTGCGAAGCGGCGACGGTCCTGGTCCCCATGGTGATCTCGTGCCTTGCGGGCGCCGGCCGCACGTCCTGCGCCTTGACCGACCAGGTGACGATCTCGATTTCCAATCCGTCGAGGCCATCAATGGCACGGCCGAAGAAGCGCGCATAATTGTCCCGGAAGGCGTCCTTGAGGCTCACCTCGTCGCCGGGCTTGAACGCCCTGTCGGGCAGCGGCACCGGGATTTCCCATCCCTGGCCGGCATAGCGCATGAAGGCGGTGATCTCGCGGGTGATGGCATTGTTCGTGCCGGCTCGCACGAAGCTCTGGGCGGTCGTCTTCAGCCCGTCGAGCAGCGCATTCACCTCGCATGCATCGAAGCGCGACAGCCGCATCAGCTTGGAAGCCAGCGCCTCGTAGCCGAACGGCGCCTTGAGGAAACCGATGGCCGAGCCGACGCCGGCGCCTTGCGGGACAAGGCACTGTTCGACGCCAAGCTTCTCGCACAGCCGCGCCGCATGCAGGGGCGCTGCACCGCCAAAGGCGATCATGACATTGTCGGAGATGTTCTTGCCGTTTTCCACCGCGTGGACGCGGGCGGCATTGGCCATATTCTCGTCGACGACCTCGCAGATGCCGAAAGCGGCGGAAACGGAATTGAGCGAAAGCCGGGTGCCGACATCGCGGGTGATCGCCTGCTCGGAAGCCTGCGTGTCGAGCCTGATGGCGCCGCCGGCGAAATTGTCGGGATCGAGCTTGCCCAGCACCAGGTCGGCATCGGTGATGGCTGGGCGGCTGCCGCCACGCCCGTAGCAGGCGGGACCGGGTTCGGACCCGGCACTTTCCGGGCCGGTCTGGATGCGGCCCATGGCGTCGACCCAGGCGATCGAGCCGCCGCCGGCGCCGATCTCGATCATCTCGATGACCGGGATCGAGATCGGCATGCCGGAGCCTTTGCAGAAGCGATAGGTGCGGGCGACCTCGAAGGTCCGCGCCGTGCGCGGCGAATAGTCCTCGATCAGGCAGATCTTCGCGGTCGTTCCGCCCATGTCGTAGGAGACGACGGAGTCCAGGTCGAAGCGCCGCGCCACGTCGGCCGCAAAAATGGCACCGCCGGCCGGACCGGACTCGACCAGGCGCACCGGAAATTCGGACGCGGTTTCCACCGAGATCAGTCCGCCGCCCGAGTGGATCATGAACACCGGACAGTTCGCCCCCATCTCCTTCAGCCGCACCTGGAGGCGCACCAGATAGTCGGCCATCTGCGGCCGGACATAGGCATTGGCGCAAACCGTGTTGAAGCGTTCGAACTCGCGCATCTGCGGCGAGACCTCAGCGCTGATGGAAATCGGTATGTCCAGCTTTCTGGCGAGGATCGCGCGTGCCCGCTGCTCATGCACCGGGTTCATGTAGGAATGGATGAAGCCGATGGCGACGGCGCCGAAGCCGCCCGCGGCGATGCTGTCGGCGATCTCGTCGAGCGCTGCTTCGTCCAGCGGCTGCAATTCCTTTCCGTCCGCGCCGATGCGCCCCTTGACCGTATAGCGATGCTCGCGCGGGATCAGCGGCGGCGGCAGCTTCAGGTTCAGATCATACTGTTCGAACCGGTTTTCCGTGCGCATCTCGATGACATCGCGAAACCCTTCGGTGGTGACCAATGCCGTCTTGGCGCCACGCCGTTCGATGAGCGCGTTGGTCGCCAGCGTGGTGCCGTGAATGACGATGTCGAGGTCCGCCAGCGTAATGCCGGCGTCGCGCACGACGATCTCGATCCCGTCGAGGATAGCCTGTTCGGGGGCGGCATAGTTGGTCAGGATCTTGGTGGAAAAGATCGTGCCGCGCACATCGACCACAATATCGGTGAACGTGCCGCCGATATCCGCGCCGAGACGGATGTCATTTGCCGTACTGGTCATGCGTTGGCCTTATGCGAAGCGAGCGCTGCGTCGCGCATTTGGGAAAGGGTTTGACGCGGCGTGATCGCCTCCGGGGAAATATCCAGCTCCAGGACCGCGCCGGTCGGGGATGCCAGCGCCCTGCCGAAAGCGCCGGCGAACTCCCCCGTCGCGCCGACCCGCTCGGCGTGGAAGCCATAGGCCCGGGCGATGCCGACAAAATCCGGGTTCTCGATGTTCGTTCCCGACACGCGCGCCGGATAGTGCCGCTCCTGATGCGCGCGGATGGTCCCGTAGATGCCGTTGTTCAGGATGAGGACGATCGGCTGCGCCCCGGCCTGCATCGCCGTCCCCAACTCCTGGCAGTTCATCTGGAAATCGCCGTCACCGGCAAAGCAGACCACCGTGCGTGAGGGAAAGGCCACTTTGGCCGCGATGGCCGCCGGCAGGCCGTAGCCCATGGCGCCGGATTGCGGTGCAAGCAGCCGCGCCTTCTGCCCGAACCTGAAGAACTTGTTTGGCCACACGGTGAAATTGCCGGCGCCGTTGGTCAGGATGACGTCGTCGGGCAGCGTTTCGCGCAGCCAGTGGCTGACTTCGACCATGTCGACCGGGCCCGGCTGGGCAGGCGCGGTGAACGTGCCCTCATAGCTTTGGCGTGCCTGCGACCGCCACGCGGCCCAGTCGCCCTTGACCGGCGAGAGCGCCTTGGCGAAGGCGTTCGGCCCGGCATGGATGCCAAGCGCCGGCACATAGATCTTGCCGATCTCGCGATCCGAAGCATGGACATGGATCAGCTTCTGCTTCGGCTCGGGCACGGACAGCAGCGTGTAGCCATCCGTGGTCATCTCGCCGAAGCGCACATTGATCGCCAGGATCACATCGGCGTCCCGGATCAGCTTCTTGACATGCGGGACCATGCCGACACCGGCCTCGCCGACGAAGACCGGTGAGCCATTGTCGAACTGATCCTGGAAACGGAACGCCGCGACCACCGGAATGTCGGAGGTTTCGGCGAAAGCCTGGAGCACGGCACGCCCGTCAGCTGACCAGTTGGCACCGCCGATCAGGATGACCGGTCTGCTGGAGGCGGCCAGCATGGACCGGGCCTCGGCCAGCGCATCGGCATCGGCCGCGGCCTCGAACACCCTGGCAGGCCCGCTGAGCGCCGCGACATCGGTCGGCGTGGTCAGCATGTTCTCGGGCAGGGCGATCACCACCGGGCCGGGCCGCCCGGTGAGCGCCGTGGTCCAGGCCCGGGCAATGATTTCCGGCAGGCGCTCGACAGCGTCGATCTCCACCGCCCATTTCGCCATCGTGCCGAACACCGCGCGGTAGTCGATTTCCTGAAACGCTTCGCGGCCGCGCATGTCGGTGCCGACCTGGCCGACGAACAGGATCATCGGCGAACTGTCCTGCATCGCCGTGTGCACGCCGATGGACGCATTGGCGACACCCGGTCCGCGCGTCACGAAGCAGATGCCCGGCGAACCCGTCAGCTTGCCATAGGCCGAGGCCATGAATGCCGCGCCGCCCTCGTTGCGGCACAGCACGTAGTCCAGCTTTCCACGAGTGTCGTGCAGCGCGTCCAGCACGGCCAGATAGCTTTCGCCCGGCACACCGAAACTCTTGGTCGCGCCGAGCGCGATCAGGCATTCGACAAGAAGGCGACCGCCATTGCGGATCATGCTGCGACATCCTTCATTCAGGCGGCAAGCGGATCGAGCCTGCCTTTCGGATTCATACGTGCACGCTGGCGCATCGAGACGAAACCAAGAAATGCCGTCTATTCGAAAGTTTTTCTTTCCCGAGAGGCGCGCACCAGGACGTCCGGGTTCATCGTGCCCAGCGGATCGAACGCGCCTTTGAGCCGCGCCATGAGCTCTCGCTCCACCAGGCCGCGATTGCGGTCGGCCATGACCACCTTTGCCCGGCCAAGCCCATGCTCGGCGGCAAAGCTGCCGCCCATCTGAGTGGCAAGAGATGACAGCGCCTCTGCGAACAGCTCGGCCTTGCCGTCGAAATCGGCACGACCTTCCGGCGGAGACAAATTGTAATGGATGTTTCCGTCGCCGAGGTGCCCGAACGGGTTTATCCGCACACCGGGAAGAATGCCGCCGCAGATCTTCGCGCCAGCCTCGACGAAACGGGCGATTGCACCTGGAGGGACGGAGATGTCGTGCTTGAGTTGCTCGCCTTCCAGCCTTTGTCCCTCCGGTTGCTCCTCGCGCAGCCGCCAGAATTGTGCCCGATGCGCACCTGTCGCCGCCAGCGCGCCGTCGCTAACCAGGCTCTGTTCCATGCCCCATTCCAGAGCCGAAGCCAGGATCTCGTCCAGGGGAACGCGTGACGACCCCGATGCCAGTTCGACCAGCAGATAGACGTCGCCCCGTGTCTCCAGTTGGTAGGCAAGGTCGGGCACGTGCTTGAGCGCCAATCGCAGGCCCACATCGGAGAAGAACTCGAGGCCAGTCAGGAATTCCCCGGCCTCGCCGCGCAGGAAGGCGCCGAACGAAACGGCGGCTGCAAAGCCGGGCAGGACCAGAAGGGCGCTCGCTTGCTGCCGAGGCTTGGGGTAGAGCCGCAGGATCGCGCGCGTGACGATGCCGAGCGTGCCCTCAGCGCCACAGAACAGCTTGCGCAGTTGATAGCCGGCATTGTCCTTCTGCACCGCGCGCAGTCCGTCCCAAATCCCGCCATCAGGCGTCACGACTTCGAGACCCAGGGCGAGATCCTGCATCATGCCGTATCGGAAAGCCTGGCTGCCGCCCGCATTGGTGCCGATCAGGCCGCCGATCCTGGCGCTGCCTTCTGCGCCCAGACGCATTGGAAACATCAGGCCATTCGGTTCCAGCGCCTCGTGCAGCGTTGCCAGCACGACACCCGCCTCGACGACGATCGATCCGCTGTCCAGATCCGGCTTCCCGATCGCCGTCATGCGTGACAGCGAGACGATCACCGCATTCGGCTGCTCGGCGACGGCGGCGCCGCAAAGCCCGGTGTTCCCGCCCTGTGGCACCACCGCCAGCCCTGCCTCGCGACATAGCTTGACGACACTGGCAACCTCCGGCGTATTCGCGGGCCTGGCAACGCCCAGAGGTGCGACGCCGTAGCGATTGAGCCAATCGCGCCGGTAGGGCTCGGCATCCCGGCCCGAAAGCCAGCCTTTCGGCCCGAGAACCTCGTGCAGCGCGGTGGCGGGATCGGTCATTGATTTACCCGAGTTAGCTGAGGGCGTGCCGTCCGACACGTCCCGGATCGTTGCTTCCAATCAATGACCCAGCACCTGCGACAGGAATTGTCGAGTGCGCTCGTTGCGGGAAGAGGTGAAGAACTCGTCCGGAGGCGCTTCTTCGAGGATCTCGCCGCCGTCCATGAAAAGCACCCGGTCCGCCACGCGACGCGCAAAGCCCATCTCATGCGTCACGCAGATCATCGTCATGCCTTCCGAGGCAAGCGTGACCATGACGTCAAGCACTTCGGAAACCATTTCCGGATCGAGCGCCGAGGTCGGTTCGTCGAACAGCATGATCTGCGGCTGCATGCAAAGAGCGCGTGCAATGGCGACGCGCTGCTGCTGACCGCCGGACAATTGGCTGGGATATTTCATGGCCTGCTCGGGAATGCGCACCTTCTCCAGGTAGTGGCGGGCGGTTGCCTCGGCTTGCGCCCGCGGCTGCTTGCGCACGATCATCGGGGAGATCATGCAGTTCTCCAGCACCGTCATGTGCGGGAACAGGTTGAAGTGCTGGAACACCATGCCGACTTCACGCCTGATCTCGTCGATATTGCCGACATCGTCGTTGAGCTCGGTCCCGAGCACCGCGATGCGGCCGCCATTGTGCTGTTCGAGGCGGTTGATGCAGCGGATCATCGTCGATTTGCCGGAGCCGGAGGGTCCGCAGACGACGATTTTTTCGCCCCGTTGTACGGAAAGGTTTATCCCGCGCAGTGCTTGGAACGTGCCGTAGTATTTGTCGAGGTTTTCGATGCGGAGCGCTGGCTCACCGGTCGAATTGGTTGAGATCACCTGCACGCCTCCTTACCGTTCGCTGACCGACATGCGGCGCTCGAGAAAGGCGCCATAGCGGGATAGGCTGAAGACGAAGATGAAGTAGATGAAGGCGATGAAGGCATAGACTTCGACATAGGCGAAGCGCCATTCGCCGGTGCCATAGGCGGCATTGCCGGAAGCCAGGATCTCGAAGAAACCGACGATGACCACCAGCGAGGTCTCCTTGAACGAGATGACGAACTGGTTGATCGTGGCCGGCATCGCGTTGCGCATTGCCTGAGGCAGGAGGATGCGGCTGATGCGTTGCCAGTAGCGCATGCCGAGCGCCATGGCAGCCTCCTCCTGTCCTGTCGCAACGCCCTGCATGCCGCCTCTCACGATCTCAGCCTGATAGGCGGAGAAGAACAGAGCGGAGCCTAGGATCACGCGGTAAAGCTTGTCGCCCTGCAGCCATTGCGGCAGCGCGAACGGCAGAACCACTGCAAAGGTGAAGAGGATCGATATCAGCGGAAGCGACCGGACCCCGTCGATGATGAGGCCGGTGGTCCGCGAAATCCAGGGCAGCTCCGACCGGCGCAGCAAGGCCAGGCAGATCGCCAAGGGGAAACCGATCAGGCAGGTGGTCACGAAGATGAACAGGGTCAGCGCCAGCCCGCCCCAGGCTTCCTCGCCGACATGGGCAAGGCCAAGCACGCCGCCTTTCATCAATACGTAGAAAAGGCCTGTTCCGGCTCCCCATACCAGCGCGATCCGGCGGCCCGTCCAGAACGCCGGGATACAGCTCAGCACCGTCATCACCACAACGGCGACGCAGGCCAGCGCCGAGCGCCATTGTTCCTCGTAGGGATAGAGGCCGAAGAAGATGATCCGCCATCTCGCTGCGATGACCGACCAGCAGGCTCCCGCTGCCGCCTGGCAGGCTTCCGGCCCGCCGCTGGTGGTGAAGACAGCCGAGAAAACCGCCCAATTCAGCAGCTTCCAGACCAGGAAGACCATGATCGTCAGACAGGCCAGCGACACCACCGCCTGAAGCGGCGTCGCGAAGAAGCGTCGCCTCAGATCCTCAAGCCTGCCGGGAGCGGGTGGAGCGACAATGACCATCTCCATCTCTCAGCCCCTCAGTTGATTGCCCTTGAGGGCAATTGCCTTGTTGATGCGGTTGAAGACGGCGGCAAGGCTGAGGTTGATGGCGAGGAAGCCTGCCATCAGGATGCCGATCGCTTCGAGGGTTTGCCCGGAATGGTTGATCGTCAGCGCCACAATCATGAAGAAGTCGGTGAAGCCCACGGCGATGCCCATCGTCGTCGCCTTCATCAGCCAGACATACTGATTGGCAAGGATCGGCAGCATGGCACGCAGCGCCAGCGGCAGCCGCACCAGCGTGAAGACCCGCCAGGGACTAAGGCCCAAGGAAAGAGCTGCCTCGACCTGGCCGGTGCCGACAGATTTGAAGCCTCCGCGCACGATCTCCGCAATGTAGGAGCCGCCATAGATGGCGATGGCGATGGCGAGGGTGGCGAACTCCGGAGGGATACGCAGGCCGCCTCTCAGATTGAGGCCTTGCAGGGCAGGGAAGTCCAGCAGCGGCGTATCCGGCAGACGTCCGAGAGCCAGAATGATGGTCGCGCAGGCCAGTGCCGCTGCGGCGGCGGCAAACTGGATGGTGCGCCGCTGGCCGATCGGCTGGGCAAGGAGCGACGTCCTGCCCAGCCAGGCCGGCAGCACGATGGCCGCGATCACAGCCACTGTGGCTGCGGCAAACGCGGCACTGCCGACGTTCGGGAATGGGATGTAGAGTCCTCGGCTGGTGAGCAGGAAGCCCCAGGCTTCGTGCGCGCTGCGCGGCGTCGGCAGGTGCGTGATGATCGCATACCAGAAGAAAACCTGGAGGATCAGCGGAATGTTGCGGAAGATGTCCACATAGGTACGGCCGAGCAGCCGCGCCAAATCGTTCGAAGACGTCCGCGCCAGACCGACGATCGTTCCCACGATCGTCGCCAGTATCAGGCCGACGCTCCCCAGGAACAGCGTGTTGATGATGCCGATGAGGAAGTACCACCAATAGGGATCATTGGCCGTGGCGGGCAGCAGCGAGAAATTCACATCCCAACCCGTCGACTTGAACAGAAAGTCGAATCCGGAGGTGATCCCCTGATCAGCCAGGTTGCGGCGGGCGATCACGATGCCGGCAAGCACCATCGCGGCGATCGAGCCGACATAGAGGACCTGCAACAGCGCGTTGCGGACCTTTTGATTTCTCAGCAGGCTGACCATCCAAAGATCCTTGCCGAATTGTCGCCGACCCCGCCCGGCTGTGCCGGGCGGGGCCTGGAGCGGGTGAGTTAAGGACGGATCAGTCGATCACCAGCGGGAACAGGACACCGCCATTGTTCCAAAGGTTGGTCAACTCGCGGTCCATCTTGTAGGGCGAGTCCTTGCCGAGGTCGCGCTCGAAGATTTCGCCGTAATTGCCGACGTTCTTGATCACCTTGTAGGCCCAGTCATCATCGAGACCGAGACCCTTGCCCATGCCTGGCGTGACGCCGAGGAACTTGGCGACTTGCGGCGAGGTCGGCTTGGCCTTGACCTCGTCGACGTTCTTGGAGGTGATGCCTTCCTGCTCGGCGAAGATCAGCGTGCTCAGCGTCCAGTTGGCGATGTCAACCCAATTGTCGTCGCCTTGGCGCATGATCATGACTTCAGGCTCGACGGCGAGCACGTCGGGCAGGATGACATGGTCGTCGACCTTGCTCTTGGCGATGCGCGCAATGGCGAGCGTCGGGCCCCACTGCGCATAGAGATCGCAGCGTCCGGAGAAATAGGCCTGCTCGAGCTCCTCGGTCTTTTCGATGAGCACGGGTTCGAGCTTGATGCCAAGCTTGGCCGTATAGGCCGCGACCTGCTGTTCCTGCGACGTGCCGGCGGGAATGCAGATCGTGCCGCCGGCCGCATCCTTGAGCGACTTGAGGTTTAGCTCCTTGTGCGCCATCACCTTGGTCGTTCCGAGGTAATAGGACATGGAAAATTGCAGCCCGAGCTCGGTGTCGCGGCTGAGCGTGCCGCCCGACGCCTTGATGATGATGTCGACATCGCCCGATTGCAGGGACGGCCAGCGCTGCGCCCAGCTGATCGGAACGACCTTCAGTTTTGCCGGGTCGCCGAGCACGGCCGTGGCCACCGCCCGGCAGAGATCGATGTCCATGCCCTTCCAGTTGCCCTTGTCGTCGACTTCGGCGAAGCCGAGATAAGACCCGTCATGGCCGGTGCAGTTGAGCACGCCGCGCGCCTTGACGGCTTCCAGCGTCTTGCCGCCGGCGGCTTCTGCCGGCGCTGCAAAATGCACAAGTCCAAGGGCCATGGCTGCGGCCCCCCATTTCATCGTCTTCATGTTCCGTCTCCACTGTTGAGGTTGTTTGGTTTCTTGTTGTTGGAGGCCCAAAAGTTCTCTTTCGGAGCTCTGTCTCAAAGCCGCTCCTAATCGGAAAGCGGGGTCGGTTTCGGCACGGAGGAAATCTTCAGATCGCTGCCCCAGTCCTGCTGGGCGAGCCATCGATGAAGGGCGGCGACCGCCTTCACGCGCAGGTGCCCGCGCGGGACGATCAGGTAGAATCCAGGAACTTCTTCCGGCCGCATATCGGCAAGGGCGTCGCGCCCGACCGGAGCGACCAGCGCGCCCGACCTCAAATCTTCCTCGGCGTCGATGACGGAGACGAGACCGACGCCGATGCCTTGCAGGGTTGCACGGCGCATGGTCGCGGCATCGTCGAAGCTGATGCTTCGGTTGCCGTCCGTCTGCTCGATGGCAAGGTGGCGTAAAATGTCTGGCCAAAGGCGCTTCGACTTGACGGTGTCCAGCAACGTGAACAACGTCAGGTCCTGCGCCGACTTGATGCTCTCGCCGATGGCCGGAGTGCAGCAGATGACCTTCGGATCAGGCACCAGCAGTATGGTCTCGTAGTCCGGCCAATTGCCGTAGCCCCACTGGACGGTCATATCGATGTCGTCGCGTCCGAAATCGGGCAGATCGACCATCGTCGTCAGGCGCAGATCCGCACCGGGCAATATCTCCCGGAACAGAGATAGGCGAGGCAGCAAATAGTGGGTCGCGAAATAGGGGCTCGCATTCAGGTTGATGCGGTCCCGGTAATTCGACTTGGTGACGCGGCGAACACCTTCGGAAAATTCATCGAACCCAGCTTTGACATAGTGCGAGAGAAGGATGGCAGACTCGGTCAATTCGACCGACCGCCCCTTGCGTTCGAACAGTGTCACCTGAAGCGTGTCCTCCAGTAGCTTGATCTGCTGTCCGACGGCCTGCGGCGTGACCAGCAATTCATCCGCCGCCTGCCGAAAGCTCTTGTGCTGCGCGACGGCGTGGAAGACGCGAAGCGCATTCAGCGAGGGAAGGCGAAGCTTGCCGGTCATCGTCTATTCCACCTCCTTTCGCTTGCGTTCCTGTTGGACAATTCAGCGCCGCCGGCGCCGCGAAAATAGCTCAGGCGTATATATAACCACCTGAAACAATTACATTTTCTCCCGTCATGTAGGTATTCTTGGGGCCGCCGGTCATGAGAACCCACTCGGCAATCTCCGCAGGCTCGGCGCCACGACCCAGCGGGCTCGCCTTGGCCAGTTCCTCGAGGAAGCCGAGGGCCTTGGCCCGCTCCGTGGCCATCCCTGCGGGGGCCACCGAATTGACCAGGATCCCGTGTTTTGCGACGTCATGGGCAAAGGAGCGCGTCAGGCTGACCACGGCGGCCTTGGTTGCCGCATAGTGGGCGTTCTGCGGATGCGCCTTGAAGGCATCGACAGAGGTCAGGTTGACGATCCGGCCACGCACATGGCTCTTCGGCTCCTGCGATTGCATGTGGCGAACGGCTGCCACCATCATGTGATAAGTGCCCTTGATGTTGATGCCATTGGAGGCATCCCAATCGGCGTCGCTGATCTCGAGGAGCGGGCGGCGAGGGTAGATCGCGGCGCAATTGATCAGCGTGTCGATACGCCCGAGCTTCGAAACGATGGCGTCGAAGGCGGCGTGGCACTGAGGGCCGACCTGGATGTCGCACAGGGCGGCCGCGGTCGGCAGGCCGTTGGCCTTTGCCGGTGCGAGAGCGGCTTCGGCGGCGTCCTGGTTGATGTCGATGATGCCGATCTTTGCAGCCCCGGCCTCTACAGCCATCCTGGCCAAAAGCGCGCCGAGGCCAGCGCCGCCGCCTACGATCAGAACGGAAAGATCCTTCATTCCAGTTTTTCCTTACTTGGTGCCGCTTGGCGAGGTTGGCCATGTCGGCATGATGTCGAAACGGGTAACGTCGGCCCATGCGGGCAGGCCGAGTACCGCGACCACCATTCTGGCCACGTCATCCGGCTGCACCACTTTGCTGGCGTACATGGCCGCGCGCGCCTTTGCGTCGAGGATGTCCTGGTAGAGCTGCGTCTCGACACGGCCGGCGACGATCTCGGTGACACGGACGCCTGATGGGGAGAGGTCGGCGCGCAACGCGGCGGCAAAGCCTGATATCGCCGCCTTGGTGGCCGAATAGACGGCAATGTTGGAATATGCCGCGTGGCCCGCGGTGGAGCCGGTGAACAGGATGTGGCCAGCCTGCCGCTCGCGCATCTGCGGAACGACGAGGCGGGTAAGCAGGATTGCCGCGCTGAGGTTGACCTCCAGCGTGGTGTCGATGTCGGAGATTTTCATGTCGGCGAAATTGCCCAATGGTGGCATGATCCCGGCATTATTGATCAGCACGTCGATGGTCAGATCCGCCAGAACAGCTTCCAGCGCCTCGCGATCGGTCACGTCGACGGCGATGGGCACGATGCCGGATCGCTCGGCCTGCAACGCCTTGAGCGCGGCTTGGCTGCGCCCGACCGCATAGACATTGTAGCCGGCGTCGCTCAGTGCGATCGCCATGGCCCGCCCTATGCCGCTTGTTGCACCTGTGATGAAGGCTGTCGTCACGTTGGCTTCCCTGATTGCCTGATTCAGTCTGCGGCCTGGGCCGATGCCGCGAAACCAAGAAAACCAGCAAAAAGGAAAGATAAACTTTCGAATTCTCTTTTCCCGCCCGAAAACCGGGCAGGTGGTCACCACGGCGCCGAGGCTGAAAATCGAAGGAAACGATGGGAAAACGATGTTCTCAACCTGCGGGAAACGGTTCAGGTCAGCTGGCGGAGCCAAAACATGGCTTTCGCAATGCGGTGGCTAATCTGGGTGAGTGCGAATGCCTTAGGTGATCGAAGCCGGGGGCCTTACCCGCCTGTCGGAGCAGGCCTCTTCATATCGGTAAAGAGCGAGGCCGCAGCCGCCTGCTGCTCTGCCTCTGTCGCCGCGACGCCCGAAGCCCGTGCCAAAGCGCGCACACGCCCGAGGCTGTTGTGCAGATGCTTGCGCATGGCCTGGCGAGCAGCACGACCGTCCTGCCTTTCGATGGCATCCACGATGGTTTTGTGCTCGTTGTGAATGCGTGCGTAATAGCTGTCCTTGAGCGCCGGCGTGACCACGTAGCCCAGTTGAAAGCGTGGAACGATCATCGGCCTGAGATAGCTCAGGAAGCCGTGGATGAATTCGTTGCGCGCGGCTTTGGCGATCGCCAGATGGAAATCATAGTCGTAGTGGATCTGGACGACAGCGGGATCCGCTTGCTGGGCGTCGACCTTTTCCATCAGGGCTCGGATTCCGTTCGCCTCCGCATCGGTGCGCCGTTCCGCGCATAGCCCGGCGGACTCCACCTCGACACTCAATCTCAGTTCGAGCAGGGCAATGGTTTCCGGCAAGGTCCTCAGCGCCTCGTCCGGTATCGAGAAATTGCGCGGCGCCGGCGTTTCGCTGACGAACATGCCGCGGCCCTGCTGCGGCACCACCATCCCTTCGGAGCGCAATCGCGCCACCGCTTCCCGCACCACCGTCCGGCTGACGTCGTACTCGGCACAAAGCTCCGCCTCGGTCGGCAATTGCGCGCCGGGAAGCAGAGATCCGGAACGGATCTTTTCGGACAGACTCTCCGCCACGACAGTGGAAAGCGGTTTGCGCTTCGTCATCAGTCTCCCCTTAGCCAGATTCGCGATGATGCCTGAACCGGCAAGGCCATTCAAACCGCCGCGGTGACGATCAGCTCGACCAGCATTCCAGGCTTGGCCATCCGTCCTTCGCCGGAAGAGCGCGCGGGTGCATGCTCCTTCGGCATCCATCCGTCCCAGACCGTGTTGACCTCGTCGAAATCCCTGACGTCGTCCAGCCACATCTGCACGTGAAGGATACGTGTCTTGTCCGTACCGGCCTTGGCAAGCAGGACGTCGACCTTGCCAAGCGCCTCGCGCATCTGGTCGGCTGCGGACTGACCCGGCTTTGCGACCTGGCCGGTGAGGTAGAGGGTGCCATTGTGGATGACCCCGTGGTGGATGCGGGTGTCGAAGTCGAAGCGCTTGATGTCACTCATTGGATTGTCCTTGGGTCAAATTTCCGGCCTCCGCCGGATGGGTCAGATTTCCGGCCTCCGCCGGATGGGGTCAGATTGCCGGCGTCTGGCGGATGGGGTTTCCCTGCAGATATTGTGCGTAGGGCGCCTGAACGAGCCAGCCGGCGTCGACGGGCAGCGTGACGCCGGTTATCGATGCGGCCCGGTCGGAGCAGAGGAACAGTGCGGCCTCGGCAACGTCGCGCGGCTCGACGAAGCGGCGCAGCGCGGTGGTCGCCTGGATGGCTTCGGGATTGCGCTCACCCTTGGCGATCCTGGCTTTCAGCCCGTCCGAAAGCGTGTAGCCGGGGGCCACCGCATTGACGCGTACGCCGTGCGGACCGAGCTCGGCGGCCAGGATCTGGGTCAAGGCCAGGACGGCATGCTTTCCGGGCGTGTAGGCGGGCAGGGACAGCGGCGCGAAGGAGGCAAGCGAGCCGACGTTCAGGATCGCGCCTCGCCCGGCAGCCGACATCAGCCGACCGAACACCTGGCAACCCAGCAAGGTGCCGCGATAGTTCACTCGCCACATCCTCTCGTCTTCGTCCAGATCCTGGTCGAGGACGTGCTTGCCACTCTGCAGGATGCCGGCGCAATTGACGACGACGTGCGGGGCACCGAACGCGTCGCAGACGGCCTGCGCCAGCGCTTCCACCGAGCCGGATTCGGAGACATCGGTCTGGACAAACAGCGCGCGCGGTGCGCCGACCGCCGCGCAGGCGCCAACCGCCTCATCGCCCCGTGCCGCATCCCTGCCGGCGACCACCAGATGGTAGCCGTCCTCGGCGAAGCGCAGCGCTATCGCGCGTCCGATGCCGGAAGTGCCGCCGATGACGACGGCCGTCAATGTCTCAGCCATTGCCGCGACCTTTGCCTTCGATGTCGAAGAATTCGGACATGGCCCGGACCTGGAAATCCATCATCGGGCGCCCCGGCTGAATGCGGCAGCCAATCTCTTTCGCTGCCTTTAGCAGGGGGGTCTCGGCGGGCTCCATGATGATGTCGACGACCGTCATGTCCGGGGTCAGCCGGCTCACATCCAGCGGCAGCGGGTCGCCGGCGTGCATGCCAACCGGCGTGGCGTTGATCGCCATATGCATGCCGGAAGGCTCGGCCTCTCCAACCTGGATGCGGCATTTCGGGAAGACCTGCGCGACCAGCGCCGCCAGTTTTTCGGCGCGACCGGTATCGATGTCGGCCAAGCGGATTTCCTCGGCACCGGCTTCGGCGAGACAATAGGCCAGGGACGCGCCGGCGCCGCCGGCGCCGACCTGAAGGATGCGGCGGCCGGCAATCTCATGTCCGCCTGCCTTGAGGCCATCGATAAAGCCGACGCCGTCGAAATTATCGGCGTACCAGCTGCCATCGGGCAGCCGGCGCACGGAATTGGCGCTCTGCACCCTCGCGGCGCGGTCGTGAGCGGCGGTGCATTTGTGATAGACCGCAACCTTGTACGGCACCGAGATGATCACGCCCCTGATATTCTCGGCTGCCGTAATGCCGGCCCAGAAGGCCTCGAAATCCTCCGGGCGGCAGCTCAAGGGCACCATGAGGCTGTCGAGGCCCTTCTGCTCGAAGATCTCGTTGAATATGCCGGGGCTCTTGGCATGGGCCACGGGATGGGCCAGCATCACGAAGATCTCGGCCTTGCCGGTTCCGCGCATCGGTTTTACTCCTTTTCTTTTGACAGTTCGTGGCCGCTGAGGATCTCCAGCGCCTGGACGAGGGACGAGTGGTCGGCCTCCGCGCCGCCTGGTCGGGCTGAGCAGGCGCTCATCAGTTGTTGCGCCATCGCGGTGTTCGGCAGCGAGACGCCAAGCGCGCGGGCGCTTTCGAGCGCGAGGTTGAGATCCTTCTGGTGAAGCCGCATGCGAAAGCCCGGGGCGAAGGTCCGGGCGATCATGCGCTCGCCATGCACCTCCAGCACGCGGGACGAGGCAAAGCCGCCCATCAGCGCGGCGCGCACCTTTGCCGGGTCGCAACCGGCCTTGCTGGCAAAGACGAGCGCTTCCGCCACGGCCTCTATGTTGAGCGCGACGATGATCTGATTTGCGATCTTGCAGGTCTGGCCGGCGCCATTGTGCTCGCCGATCAAGGTGATGTTCTTGCCCAGCGTCCGAAAGATCGGCAGCGCGCGCTCGAACTCTGCGGTCGGCCCGCCGACCATGATGGTGAGGCTCGCCGCCTTGGCGCCGACCTCACCGCCCGAGACCGGGGCGTCGAGGTAGCCGGCTCCCGCTTGCCGCAGTTTCGCTGCGAATTCCGCAGTGGCGATAGGGCTGATCGAGCTCATGTCGATGACCAGCTTATCGGCCGACAGCCCCTCCAGGACGCCGTTTCCTCCAAGCAGGACACGCTCCACATCTGGCGTGTCGGGCAGCATGGTCACGATGATCTCGGACATCCGCGCCACATCGCCAGGAGAGGCGACGACCGATGCCCTAAGGTCCTTCGGCAGAGGGGAGCGGTTCAGGACCGTGAAGATCTCATGTCCCGCGTCGACGAGATGGTGCGCCATCGGTGCTCCCATCACACCGAGCCCGATGAACCCGATCTTCATTCTTGAACCCCTGTACGAAGGTTGGTGCGTATTGCATCTTGCAGCAAATTATTGCCGTATGATATAGGACATCATACAAATTTCAACGTCCTTTCGCTCATCGGAGACCGACCGCAAAATGCAAGAGCGCCTCAACACGCTGAAGGCTGCCGTGTCGGCCGGCCGGGCCCATATCGGCATCTGGTGCTCGCTGGCTTCGGCCCTGACGACGGAAATTGTCGCGGGCTCCGGCGCCGGCTGGCTGCTGATCGATGGCGAGCATAGCCCCAATCATCTGCGCAGCATCATGGCCCAGTTGCAGGTCATGGGCGGCTTTGACAGCGAGGCCGTCGTCAGGCTGCCTTCCGACGATCCCAATCTGATCAAGCAGGCCCTGGATATCGGTGCGCGCAGCCTGATGATCCCCAATGTGCGGACGGCCGATCAGGCCCGCGCCATTGTCGCGGCCATGACATATGCGCCTGGTGGATTTCGCGGCTTCTCGGTCGGTCACCGTGCCAACGGCTTCGGTCGCATCGCCGGTTACCACGCCAAGGCGCGTGAGCAGCAGCTTCTCGCCGTACAGATCGAGGATGAATTGGGCGTCGCCAATGCCGCGGAAATTGCGGCAGTGGACGGCGTCGACGTTCTGTTCGTCGGGCCCGGCGACCTTTCCACCAACATGGGTGCGATGGGCAATCCCGGGGCCGCACACGTTCAAGAAGCGATCGCCTCGGTGCGCAAGGCAGCAACGGCGGCAGGCAAGGCCAGCGGGATCCTGGCTCCCGCAAAGACCGATGCCGACCGCTACATCGCCGACGGCTTCACCATGGTTGCCGTTGGTTCCGACCTCGGCCTGCTGGCGCGGGGCTCGGATGCCTTGGTCGCTTCGTTCACTCAGTAGACCGGAGATACAGCCATGCCGATCCCCCGGTACAAAGCGCCGTCACGCACCGCCTACGACATCGTCATCGTCGGCGGCGCCGTCATCGGTTCGTCCACGGCCTACTGGCTGAGCCAGGCGCTGGGCAGCGGCGCCTCGATCCTCGTCGTCGAACGCGACTCGAGCTACGAATTCTCGTCGACGGCGCTCTCCACCAGTGCGATCCGGCAGCAATATTCCAATCCGATCAATGTGAAGATCAGCCAGTTCGGCATCGAGATCATCCGCGGATTTCAGGAGCGTATGGCACCTTTCTACAAGGACGAACCGGCGCCCGACCTCGGCTTCAAGGAGCATGGGTATCTTTACTGCTGTTCACCCGACGGCGTCAAAGCGGCCCGCGAGCGCGTCGATCTGCAACGCAGTTTTGGGGCCCACACGGTGTTTCTTGAGCCGGGCCCGCTGAAGGATCGCTTCCCCTGGCTCAATGTGGAGGATCTCGGTGGCGGTTCCTGGGGGGCCAGGGAAGAGGGCTGGTTCGATTCCGTGGGGCTGATGAACGGTTTCCGCCGCGCAGCCCGCGCCAGCGGCGTCGAGTATATCGACAATGCCGTGACAGGGCTGGATATCGCCGATGGGCGGGTCATCTCGGTGCGCCTCGCGACCGGCCAGACGGTTGCCTGCGGAACATTGGTCAACGCCGCGGGCCCGCGCGCTCAGCAGGTGGCCGCCATGGCCGGCCTGTCGATCCCGGTCGCGCCCTACAAGCGCTACAGCTTCGTCTTCGCCAGCGCCAACCCGATCCCCGGCCGGATGCCCAATGTCATCGACCTTTCCGGAACATTCGTGCGTCCCGAAGGCGAGCTTTTTCTCACCGGCAACACGCCGCAAGGCGACGGACCGGCCGGCTACGACGACTTTGAAATGCACCATGAAGAGTTCGACGACTACATCTGGCCGGCACTCTGGCACCGCATTCCGTCTTTCGACGCACTCAAGGTCCAGACCAGTTGGACCGGCCACTACGAGTACAACATGCTCGACCACAACGGCATCGTCGGCTTCCACCCGCAGGTGACCAATTTCATGTTTGCCAACGGTTTCTCGGGGCACGGGCTGCAACAGTCGCCAGCCGTGGGTCGGGCCGTTTCAGAACTTATCGTTCACGGGGCTTTCCAGACGCTCGATCTTTCGCCGTTCTGTTACGAGCGCATAGATCGCAACGAGCCGTTTCTCGAGGAAGCAGTGATCTAAAGCGAGACGATCGGTCACCCATTTTATCTCGGGCATTCAGCGTCCAATGAAATTGCATTTTAGTCAGAGACGTCGTGAAAACTACTCGCTCGGATCGCTCTATCTTAGCAGGAGCGTCACGAACCCACGGTCGATCGATTTGGTTGCGGCGCTGCCAGATCTCGGCCAGAGGAGGCCTCGTGGCGCATGAGAAAACGCTCTATGGCGCGGATGATCGCGATCAACAGCAGATTGATCACAAGATAGAGCACGCCGGCAATGGCGAAGATCTCGAAGATTGCGAAGGTCTGGCTCATCAGCCGCTTGGCGTAGCCGGTGATCTCGAGCACCGTGATCGTCGAGGCAAGGCTGGTCCCCTTGACGACCAGGATGAGCTCATTGCCATAGGCCGGCAGCGCCTGGCGGATGGCGAGCGGAAACTCGATGCGCCGGAACCGGAGCATGCGCGACATGCCGCATGCCTGCGCCGCTTCGACGAGGCCAACCGGAACCGACATCAATCCGCCGCGCAGGATCTCCGACGTGTAGGCAGCCGTGTTCAGCGCAAGCGCCAGCACGGCGCAGCGCGCGCCGTCGCTGATCAACCACCACAAAGCTGCGTTGTCCTTGATCAGGGAAAGTTGGCCAAGCCCGTAATAGAACAGGAAAATCTGCACCAGCAGTGGCGTCCCGCGAAAGACATTGGAATAATATTTGGCAAAGCCTGACAGGAAGCGGTTCGACGACAGCCGCATCAGCGCCAAACCGAGGCCCAGATTGAAGCCGATCAGCACCGAGACGAACGTTAGTGCCGCTGTGACCCACAGGCCCTTGAGCAGGACGGGAACCGCTAGCTGGATGAGATCCATCATAACTACTTTCTCGTCCTCACCCTGAGCAGGCGTTCGATGCCGTCGAACCCGGCCTGGCTGACGAGCGTAATGGCCAGATAAACCACAGCCGCGATCAGGTAGAAGATGAACGGGTGGCGGGTGGAATTGGCGCCAATGAAAGAAATGCGCATCAGCTCCTGAAGGCCGACCACCGAGACCAGGGCCGTGTCCTTGATCGTGGTCTGCCAGACGTTGTTGATTCCGGGAACCGCGATGCGCAGCATCTGCGGCGCGATGATGCGGCGAAAGATCCGGCCGCCCGATAGCCCGAGCGCGCGAGCGGCCTCGATATGCCCATTGGGGATCGCCCCCAGGGCCCCGCGCACGACCTCGGTCGAATAGGCGCCGGAGATCGCGCCGATGGCGATGACCGCGATGACGAACGCATAGCCGCTCTCCGCGACCCCGGCATAGCCGAAAGCGGTCACGACCTTGGTCACGAATTCAACCGAACTGAAAAACAGGAGGTAGATGATGAGCAGCTCGGGCACGCCGCGCACCAGCGAGGTATAGGCATCAACGAGCAGCGAGAGCGGAAATATCCGGGCCCATTTGATCAAGCCGCAGACAATGCCGATCACCAGCCCGGCCGCCATGCTGACGAGACCCACCAGGATCGTTATCGACGCGCCACGCAGGATGGCGGTCACCCAACCCGCTTCCCAAACCTGCCAGAGACCGAATTCCATCTGAGTTGCCCTAGTCTTGTCGTGCCAGCGAAGCGCATGCGCCCGGCGCTCCGGGCGCATGCGAGGGTTCCAAGGCGTTATTTGCAGGGCCGGGAAATGTCCGTCTTGAACCATTTCTCGCTTGCCTTGCCGACCGAGCCGTCCGCGATCAGCTCGCAAAGCGCCTTGTCGATCTTGGCCTTGAGTTCGATGTTGTCCTGCGCGATACCGACGCCGATGCCTTCGCCAAGCGTCGGGTCGTATGTGCTCTTGATCTCAACACCGACCAGTTGGAAGTTCTTGCCGTCAGGCTTGTCCAGAAAATCCTGCAAGGCGGATTGATCGGCGAAAGCCGTGTCGATACGGCCGCTCGCCAGGTCGATCTGCATCTGGTCAAGCGTGTCGTAGGTTTTCAGGTCGGCATTCGGTGCACGCTTCTCGAGGAAATGCGCGTGGGTCGTGCCAGCCTGCACGCCGACCTTCTTGCCGTCGAGCGACTTCAGCAGCGTGTCGACGTCGGTGATCGCGGCCAGATCAGAACCCTTGGCCGCTACGAACATGTTGGCCAGTTCGGCATAGCCGACGCTGAAATTGATCTCCTTCTTGCGATCGGCGGTGATCGACATGCCCGAGATGATGACGTCGAAGCGCTTGGCCTTCAGCGCCGGGATCAACCCGTCGAACGCCTGCACGACAAAATGGCAGGTCACCGCGAGTTTGGTGCACAGCAACGCGCCGACATCGGCGTCGAAACCGGTGACGTTGCCACTGGCGTCGGACATGCTCCATGGCGGGTAGGCGCCTTCCGTTCCGATGGACAACTCGCCTTCGGCCGCCAATGCGTTTCCCATGCTTCCCGCGAGACATGCGAGCAGCGTCAAGACTTTCAGCTTCATATCAGTTCCCCTTGTTGTTGGTCTTCATTGCCGTTGTCCGGTGCGAACCGGACGCTTCGAGGATGCTTCCCTCACAGTGTCCGTGCCAGGAATTGGCGCAGACGCTCCGAGCGCGGGTTGCCGAACAGCTCCGCGGGCGCACCCTCTTCCTCCACCTTTCCCTGGTGGAGAAACAGAACCTTGTGGGAGACCTCGCGCGCGAACTGCATCTCGTGCGTTACGAGGATCATGGTGTTGCCTTCCTCCGCCAGTTGACGGATCACGCGCAGCACCTCGCCGACCAACTCGGGATCGAGCGCCGATGTCGGTTCGTCGAAGAGGATGACTTTGGGACGCATCGCGAGCGTTCGGGCGATCGCGGCGCGTTGCTGCTGGCCGCCTGATAACTGGCCCGGATAATGAGCGTGCTTGTCGGCGAGCCCGACCTTCTTCAACAAGGCGTGTGCATGTTCGATGGCCTTCTCGCGGGGCTCCTTCAAGACGTGCCGGGGCGCTTCGATGATGTTCTCCGCCACAGTCATGTGCGGCCACAAATTGAAGTTCTGGAACACCATGCCGACGCGGGCGCGGATGCGTTCGACCTGCGCCATGTCGGCTGGCCCAAGACGGCCGCTCGACAGCGGCTTCATCTTGATCACCTCGCCATCGATGGCGACCTTGCCGCCATCCGGCTGCTCCAGAAGATTGATGCAACGCAGGAACGTGCTCTTGCCCGAGCCCGACGAGCCGATCATGGAAATGACCTCACCGGCATGGGCGGTGAGATTGACGCCCTTCAACACCAAAAGCGAGCCGAAGCTCTTGTGAAGCTCGTCGATCTGCACGGCCGGCGTGGTGATCTTTGCCTTGTCAGCGGGCGCCGGATCGGCCGCGACGGCAGGAAGGGTTGGCGGCGTCTGTTCGCTGCTGGTGTCCTGGGTTATCTCGACGGTTCGCAGGTCCGCCAGCGCACGATCGAAATAGCGCAGGCTGCTGGACAGGCAGGTGCGTTGCCAGTCTGGGTCATCCGGGATGAAGGCGCAACGCAGGGTGTCGCGGATCCGCTTGCCCAACGGCGAATCGAGCTTGCCGAACAGATGCAGCCAGTTGTCGGCCTGGACCGCTTCCATGACAGCCGGCCCGTCCAACGTGCCGCATTCAACGACAAGCGGCAGCACGCGCGCGTTCGGCATTGCCTTGCGGACGGCATCGGAGACATAGCCGGTCGCCGTCGCCGCGATGCCGGTATCGGTCTTGGCGCCCTGGCCTGTCAGGACTGTCGCCAGCGCCGGCCCGAAGATGGATTTGCCCCAGGCAAGGCCGTCATGCTCGGAACTCGCCACAGAAAGCAGAGCCGGATAACCGTAAGGCCCGGCGCCGGTATGCAGGTCGAAGACGATGGCCTGGCGCGCCGCGCCGGCAAAGGTCTTCAGAATTTCGTTCAAGGTGCGGTTCGACCAGACCGGGCCGCCACCGCCGTAGAACATGCCGTCGGCGAACTCATACTGGCCGGCTTCGACGATCGCCGCCAGCCCGGCATGCCCAAGCCTTTTGCGCGCCACGGCGAGCTTCTCGTCGGCCGCTATGCGGTCCGGTCCCTCCCACTCGCGATACGCCATGGCGTCGTGCAGGCCGGCATAACCGTTGTTGACGGGAGCACTTGAAGACCAGTCGATGAAGTTGCGGTTGAGGTCGACATTGTCCTCGTTGACGCGCCGCGACCAAGCCGTACCCCAGGGATTGATGAGGTGAATGGCAAGGATGGCTGTGTCGCCGGGCAGGCGCCGCAGGTGCTTCTGGCCGAGCCAGGCGGTCTGGCAAGTCGAGCCGAACGGGCCCTCGACACCATGCGTACCGGAGATGAGCACGATCAGTTTGCGCGCATCGCGGCGGCCAAGCAGCGCCACATCCGTCGCCAGCGTCTCGCCATCCGGGCCGTTCAGCGGATGAACATATTCAGACAGTTCCGCGCCGGCCCGCTCGGCGGCTTCGCGAAATCTCCTGCGAAGGACGGCGAAATCACGGGCATAGGCGGGGGCTGGCTCATCATGGCGCATGGTCGATCCCACCGGATCGCTGGCGGTTGCGGTCAATCCGTTCATTCCCTGTCGTTCCACCGTGGGGCTATTCATCGTTGTGATCGCTCGTGTTCTGAGGTGGCAATCGGCGCTCATTGCCGGAAAGGAGCGGCCTGGAGGACCGGACAAACCAGGCGTCGGAGGGAAGCACCTTGTCGGGGTTCATGATCGACTGATCGTCCAGCGCTCGTTTCACCCGCTCCATCGCGGCGAGCTTCGTCGGGTCAACCGTCGCCAGCAGCGAATGGATGCGCTTGGACCCAACACCGTGCTCGGCGGAAAAAGAACCGCCAATCTCCCGCAGTTGTTGGTACAGGACGCTCTCGGCAGCCTCCGCTACGTCAGGCGCCAGCGGACCCTGACGGTTGAGGATGATATGCAGGTTTCCATCGGCCAGGTGACCGAATACATAGGGCGCCAGACCCGGTTCGATCGCTGCGAGCCGGGGCAGGATTCTGTTGAGATAGGCCGGAATTTCCGACAGAGGCACCGACACGTCGAAGGAAGGCGCTTGGGGATGGGCGCGATAGAGCACGCCGGTGTCCTCGCGCAACCGCCACAAGTCTTCCTCTTGCCGCCGCGAGCCGGCAATGATGGCGGTGGCTTCAGGATAGCGCTCCATCACTTCCGAATAGATACGCTCGAAATCTTCGCGCAGCGCCTCTTCGCGCGCGCCGCCAAGCGACAGCAGCAGGAACAGTGTCTGGTCGAGCGGCACGCTCGGTTCGGACCATTCATGCGCGGCTGCGGCCAGGCTGAAATACGAGGTCCACATCGCCTCCGCCGCGCGCAAAACTCCGGTATCCGATTCAAGCGCCAGATGAATGACTTGCAGCGCCGCTTCGACAGACGGCAGCCCGAAAAGCGCGGTGGCGGTGGCTCGGGGCGAAGGGTCGAGCTTGACGACCACGCGGGTCACGATGCCAAGCGTGCCCTCCGCACCGATGAAGAGATGCTTCAGATCGTAGCCGGCGGAATTCTTCACCACCCGCGTCAGATCGGAATAGACCGATCCGTCGGCCAGCACGGCCTCCAGGCCAAGGACGCGGTGGCGCATGACCCCGTTGCGAAAGGCCATCACGCCACCCGCATTCGTGGACACCATGCCGCCGATCGTCGCCGAACCGCGCGCGGCAAGATCGATACCGGGCTCCAGGCGGTGCTCAAATGCGGCAGACTGCAAAGCTTCGAGCGTAACACCGGCACCGACGATCGCCACGCGCTCGACGGGATCGAGCCGCTCGATCCGGTTCATGCGTGCCAGGGAAAGAACGATCTCGCCCGGCCGCGAGACACTTCCGCCGACCAGGCCGGTCCGCCCGCCCTGCGGCACGATCGGAATCTCATTTTGACTGCAGATGCGCACCACCGCGGCGACCTCGCCGGTCGATGAAGGCGCAACGACGATGCCGGCGGCGCAATCCGTCCCGTTCGAACCAAGGTCGATCGCCCCGGCATCATCACTGGTCCGCACATTCGAGGCGCCAACGACACGGCGGATCGCGTCGACAACCGACAATGGCACCGCTTGCTCGATCCAGTTCGTTTGCCTGGGAGACGCGTGGCCGCTCATCGCCCCGCCAATCCCTGAAGCGCCGTGATCAGCCGGTCGTTGTCGGCCGGCAAGCCGATGGTGGCGCGCAGATAGTGCTCGTAGCCGGTTTCGCGCCACGCCTTGACGATGATCCCCTGCTTCAGGAGACCGGCGGCAACGCTGGAGCTGTCGCCCTTGCAGTCGAAGAACAGGAAGTTTGTCTGCGACTGGGCAACCCGGAAACCAAGGCCCTTAAGTGCGGCGGCGGTGCGCACACGCTCGGCTCTGACGCGGCCCGCCGACGCCTTCATCCAGCTTTCGTCGGCCAGTGCCGCAATAGCGGCGACCTGTGCTGCCGCATTGACGTTGAACGGCGTCTTGGCGGCCGCGATCACTCTTGCCAGTTCGAAGCCCGAACAAACGGCATAGCCAACGCGCAGCCCCGCCAGGCCATAAGCCTTCGAAAATGTGCGCAGCACGACATGGTCGATGCTGCTGTTGCGCAGGACCTCGATGCCGTCGGGCGCGCCGGGATCGGCGAATTCGAAATAGGCCTCGTCCAGGACAAGAAGCGTGCCGGGCCGCACGGCGCCGATCAGCCGTCGCAGGCCAGCGTGGTCGAGACCGGGCCCGACCGGATTCCACGGCGAGGATATGAAAACGATCCGTGGCCCGACGGCGATCGCCGCTTCGAGCGCGGCAAGATCGAACCCCATCTCGGGTGTCATCGCAATCTTGACGACATCGGCACCGGCAGCCAGCGGCTCTATCTCATGCAGCCCGAAGCTCGGCACCGTGGTGACGACCGAGGCGCCCGGCACCAGGACGGCGCGCGAGATGGCGGCGATCATCTCCTCGGAACCATTGCCGGCAACGATCATGCCAGGATCGATCGCCAGTTTTTCGCCAAGCGCCGCCCGCAGCGCCGTGCAGGCCGGATCGGCATAGCGCCATGGCTCGAAGGATGAGGAGGCCAATGCGGCCATGACGGCGGGAGAACACCCGTCCGGGTTCTCGTTGCTGGCCAGCCGGGCGACATCGTTGCGGCCACTCAGCGCCCGCGCCATCGAGATGTTCATGCCGGCATTGTAGGGCGGCAATGCGGCGATATGCGGATTGAGCGGCAGGCTCGACGCTGGTTTGACCGACTGTTCCAAATCCCGACTTCCGTTTCCCCGCGCCCACGCGCGGCAATCTTGTCAAATATCGAGGACGACTGATCCGCGCGGCTTGGAGCAGCACAACAGCACTTCGCCGCTTCCAAGCTCGTCCAGCGGTTCTTCGAAATAGGCGATGTCGCCCGAGATCAGCCGCGACTTGCATGTGCCGCAGATGCCGGCCCGGCAGCTGAATTCCGGCAACAGACCTTGGTTCTCGGCGAAGTCGAGCAACGATACGGCCGAGCCATCCCAGACGGCCGTCAGGCCCGACTTCCGAAATTCCACGGTTGTCGCTTCCCCGGCCGGCTCGATCCTTGCCGGCTGCGCTGGAACCGCGGGAACTCGCACTGCATCGGGCTCAAGCACCGTCGCCGGGCCGAAGAATTCGTAGGCAATGCGATACCTTGGCGCGCCAAGCTCGCGCAGCATGACGTAGATCGCCTGCATGAACGGCGGCGGGCCACAGAGGTAGAAATCATAGTCATCGATCGGCAGCAAACGCTGCAGCACGTCCCGCGAAATCATGCCTTCGCTATGAAAGCGCTGCTCGGCCTTGTCGCGCTCGGACGGGAGCCGGTAGCAGAAGTGTGCGGTCAGGCCGGGACGGGTCGAGACCAGGTCGGTCACCTCATCGCGCAAGGCATGCACATCGCCGTTGTCGCAGGCGTGAATGAAGACGGCACGGCGGTCCGGCAACGAAGCCAACGCATGCAGCATCGACACCATCGGCGTCAGCCCGACGCCGCCGCTGAGCAGCACGACTGGACGGTTGCTGGCCTTGTCGAGCACGAAATCGCCGCGCGGCCCTTCCGCCTGAAGCACATCACCGACGTCGATACGGTCATGCAGGAAGCACGAGCTTATCCCATCGGGAAGCCCCGGCCCGGGTGCTGCCTCACGCTTCACGCTGATCCGATAGGAAGCGCTGTCTGGGGAACAGGAGATACTGTAGTTGCGCAGCACATATCCCCTTTCGCCGGCGGCCTCCCGCGCTACCGGAATCCGGAACACCAGGAACTGGCCCGGCTGGAAGTCGCGCCAGTCCTGTGGATCGACCGGCTCGATATGGAATGAAGTGATGAGGGCGCTTTCGCGCACCTTCGCGACCACTTTCAGGTCGCGAAATCCGCTTCTTGCGATGGTGTCGCGAGCGGTGAATGCATTCATTCGGCAGCTGCCAATTGCTGGCTCTCGCTGGCGATCAGCTTGGCCAGGTTCCGGCGAAAGCGCAGCGGTCCGACATCTATCTTCAGATCGAGATTGGGCGTGCGCTTGTTTGCCATGCCCTTGTGCACGGCATTGAGCACGGTGCGGTCCTCGTCGAAGGCGCCGCGCACAGAGGTGGCGAACTGGCGGGAAACCTCCAAATCGTCGGGGGCGAAATTGCGCATCTGGAACCAGTAATATTTCGTCTGGTTCTCATCGACCGGCGTCATGAAGTTGTAGGAGTCCATGAGGAACACGTCCTCGTGCAGCGGCTTGCCCTCGCCGCCCGTGCGGGCCGGCACGAAGATCGCCTTGATGATGGCGTTGGAGGGGTAGCGCACTTCATAGTGCTGCTTGCGGTCGCAATTGCCTGAGAATTTGAGGAAAGGCGCATAGAAGGGCGCCGGCGCGGCATCGACCACCCAGCGCCACACGGTCACGCCGTCCGCGCCTACGGTGGTTTCGAGTGGCGCATCCTCCATCGCCTGAACGCCGCCGAAGGAGGACTGGTGGACCCAAGACACATGCGAGGGGTCGAGCAGGTTGTCGGTCATGTAGAGGTAGTTGCAATCGAGCGCCATGGACTCGCCGCGATTGACGCCCCATGCCGGATCGCCCCAGTGGTCGACCGCGAAAATCAGCGCGGGGTCGGCCTTTGCCGCTTCGCCCATCCATATCCACAGCAGCCCGTAACGTTCGGCGATCGGATAGGAACGAACGCATGCCACATGCGGTATCTTTTCAGCACCGGGCACGCGCGTACAGGTTCCGGTGCTGTCGAAGGTCAGCCCGTGATAGCCGCATTCGACAGTGTCGCCCTTGATGCGGCCCATGGACAGCGGCAGCTTGCGGTGGGGACAGGCATCCTCGAGCGCCGCCACCACGCCATCGGTCCGGCGGTAGAGGACAATATCCTCGCCAAGTATCCGGGTCGGCACCAGCCTGTCGGCGACCTCATGGTCCCATGCGGCAACGTACCAGCAGTTTCGAAGAAACATGGCGTCCTCCCGAGCTTGTGACGCCTAAACGAATATCTTGCGGGCCTGGGACGACATAGGGCTTGCATCTGCGTTCTATTTTAGAAAAACTAAATCAAGCTGCCCCCAGGATCGTTGCCCAGGTGAAGAAGACGCCCCCACTGCGTGCGATACAGGCCTTCGAGGCTTTCGGGAGGCGTGGCAGTGTGACGGCGGCCGCCAACGAACTCGGCGTCTCCGTCGGCGCGGTCAGCCAGCAGATCCGCAAGGCCGAAGACGCGCTGGAGGCGCGGCTTTTGGAACGGCGCGGCAGGAGTGTCGCCCTCACCGCGCTGGGCCGCGTTTACCACGCAGCGGTTGCCGTCGGCTTCGAACACATTCGCGACGCCCAGGATCTCATCGAACAGGCCCGGTCCGCGGACACTTTGACCATCTCCTGCCTGCCGTCGTTGGCCAGCAAATGGATCGGCCCGCAGCTCCTGGATTGGCAGGTCGACCACCCCGGCGCGACCGTGCGGCTGGTGGGCGCCGAGACGGAGCCAAGGCTGGGCGCGGAACAAGTTGACTTCCGTATTTCGTACGGCACGAAATATCGTGATTTCGAGCACTACACCGAACTGTTCACCGACTGGGTGGTGCCGGCCTGCTCGCCGACGCTGCTGGCGAAACATCCGGTCGGCAAGCCCGCCGATATTCTCGATCTGCCGCTTCTCAGCATCGAATGGGCCCGCGATCACCGCTCGCCGCCGACATGGGCGGAATGGGCCGCAAGCATCGGCGTGGTGCACCGCAGAACATCCGGCGAAGTGGCCTTTTCCCTGTCGAGCGCGGCGATCGATGCGGCGGCCAACGGAAGGGGCTTTGTGCTGGCGCAACTGTCGATGGCTGCCGACGATATCGCGTCGGGCAGGCTCGTCGCCCCGTTCGACAAGCGGATCAGGCTGCCGGAACCTTATTTTTTGGCTTGGGATCGGGCCATTCTTGAGAAGCCTTTTGGTCCTGAGCTGCGAGCCTGGATTGTTTCGATTTCCAAGCGACTGGGCGCAACCTTAGCCGGATAGTCGAACACCGATCTGGAGACACAAGTTTGCATCTGCCGAGTTCGCGCGCACCAGCGTCTTAAGAGATCCAGACATTGGTCGGCGGTGTGCGGTCCCACGGATTGCTTCGGTTTGCCCTAGATATCTCGACAAAAGTCCGCTTTTTTCGCCCTTCTTGCACCGCTAGCCGTCGGGCGGCTTTGCGACCCAAAACAGCAGCGTTCGCGCCCTCAAGTCAACAGGGGTTCACTCAACTTCCCTGCTGTACGAGATCCCGGCGAACTCGGAGCCCCTGCTTGAGCAAATCCCGACGTACACGAAGTCCTGGCCCCGCCCACAATCGTAACGCCGGCTTCCTCATCAGCGTCCTGTAACCGGCGACGGGTCTCCAACGTGCCCGTGTCGTCATTGCCTGTAACAATTAGATCAAAAGTTTTCTGGCCTGCGAGAGGCGGCCTGCTGTTTTGCTCGAATCACTTGCGATGGAAGGTGCGGCGTTTCGGTGGCAGCCCCAGCGCGCTTTGAAATGGGATAATCCCTCGCAGATCGCCTTTGCAACGGGGATACCAATCTCGGATCGCGAAAGATCGGCGAACCAGACCTGCGAACCACAAACTTCGCCGATTTCATTCAGCAGGTCGGTGACGTTGCTTTCGCCAGCGCTTTCCAGGCCGTCGGCAGGCTTGCCGATGGCGAAACGAAAGTTGCGCACGTCAGCGAAACGCTTCCAGCGGGTCATCCGACGATCGTCATCGCTCATCGTTTTATTACGGGGCCGTTCTGCCCTTTCGGCATGGGCCTGCATCGCAGCTTCGGATTGTATCAATTCCAAAAACGCGGACCGGGCGGCAGCAACCATATCGAAGCTGCACCCGAAACCCACCGCCATATGCTCGCCACTGTCTTCGCAGCTGATCGCCGCCGTCACGATGGCCGTGCGGAAGGACGAGATATCGAGAAGCCAGAGCCTGCGTCCCGTTTCTTGGCGATGCTGCTGGATGTGAGACGCCAAGCCTTGGTCATCAAGCCGCGCGATATCCAGCCGCTTTCTCAGGGAGCCTCGGTGCCACCATATCCCTGTGGCGTCTCGCTCGACGAGTTCAAGCAAGGCGCGGGTTCTTGCATCGGCCCGCGTTGTGCCAGCGGCGCAACCATTGGTGTCGACGTTCAAGCTGCAATCGCCATATGCGACGTCACCAAAGCGGCCATAGCAGAGAAACGCCGGACAAAGCGCGACCCTATCGTCATGGAAGCTGCGAACGGACGCCCATAGCTGGGGATTGTTCAGATGATCCGTTGAAGGGATACTGTCCCAGCCACGCCACACTCTGTTGAGCCGATCGCGATGTCGGATCTGTTCCAGCGAAAAGCCCAATACCTGAATCGCATCGATCCTCATTCCATCGCCTGGAGAGCCGATGCGTGCTGACGCCGTGACGTCTTCGGCTCTGCAGGCCCAGCTGGAAATCTCCGCGGCCTCTCCGAGGCAAGACAGCACGGCCGTGCCGGCATCAAAGCCTTTGCCACTTGCCGTGAATCGTTTCTCATTCCCTTCGAATGGAGCAATGTTGGACATAGCCAGGAAACCACCCGGAACATCGAACACTTCAACGCCAATGTCGTAGCGTGTCGCGAAGTGCAAAAGAGGCAGCCCATTCTCGGGCGCAGCGACAAGGGTCGCAGCCAGATTCTTCAAAACATCCAAATCATCTTCACTCGACTGGCGGTCCCAGGTCGGGTCGTCTTGGTTCACCGTCATCGGCCGGTCGTGATGCATCAGCAGAGCAAGCGTTATCCAATGCGGCCCGCGCAACAGCATGTTGGCTCTTTCAATATCTTGGCTTCTGCTGTTTACGTAGGGTAAGCGGTGGGCGCCCGTTGGCGACCGAGACGATAGCCGGCGGAGTTGACAATTTCCACAGACGGTCTGGCGATTAGGCTAATCGGCGGTTTCGAGCTTCGCAAGGGCTCGGAGACGTTCTCGTTGGGCAAGCGGAAGGCCTGCGCGATTCTCGCCTATCTGTTACTGAGCGGCAGGTCACGCGAGACGCGCGGGCGACTGGCGGCATTGCTTTGGAGCGAGCAGGACGAGGAGCATGCGCGCGGATCACTGCGCCAGTGTATAAGGGATCTCCGACGCCTGGCAAGCGAGACCAGGCTTAATTACCTCGCGGTCGACAAGCTCGTCCTGGGAATCGATCCGACTGCAATCCGTTCCGACATCGATGAGCTTGAACGTGCGCTCGACGACCGCAATTATGACGGTGCGCTGCTCCTGCTGGCCAAAGCCAGGGATGGACTTTGCGCCGGGTTGGACGATTGCGATCCTGTCTTCGACAACTGGCTGAGAATGCAGTCGACGATGATAACCGACAGGCTGGTGACACGGCTCGCAGCCTGGCTGGCGGCCGAGACAGACCCGAGACAGCGCAAATCCATCGCTGCGTGCATCCTGCAACTTGATCCGTTTTTCGACGATGCCGTGGTGGAGACCATTCGGAGGGTCTGTGAGGAAAGCGGTTATGCCCGCGCCCTAGCGTTCTTCGACCGCTACGCGGCCGAACTCAAAGCGGACATGGATCTGCGACCACCGGCAGAAATCCTCCACCTTCTAGAGGCGCTCAAGCCGGGCAACGACGGTGAAAAGCGGGCGGCTGACCCCGACCTTGCGCAAAGCGATCACGACAGCCGCATCCCAGGGAAGCCGACAATCGCCATCATCATTGCCAGGCGCGAAGCAGAGAACGAACACCTGCAATTTGCCTTGGCGACAGAGCTTCTGGCTTCGATTTCCCGATTTAGGCATTGGACAGCCGTGTCAACGGAGTTGCAAGCCGGTGAATTCTCACTGGATCAGATGCATCAGGCGGCAGGCGAACACGTGGATATCGGCGTCCTCATCCGTCTGATCGACACGGATGGACCAGCAGTGTTCCAAATTACCTGCTATGACTTCCTGCAAGAAGGAGAAGCCTTCGTTCTCACCGTTCCGTCGGATCCGTCTTCCTGGCGCTCGGCCTTCAATGAAGTTTGCGCACGCTTTTCCGCGCGCCTGCAGATTGCCTTGTCCAGTGCCAGGCTGCATCGCATATCGCAAGCTTCCCCGAACCATTTCTCGGCCTATGATTGCTGGCTGGACGGACAGCGGCTTTCGATCATGTGGCGAAAGGACACCGAAGAAGCTGCCATCGCCCGCTACGAGGAAGCCATCCGGCTTGATCCCGATCTGTCCTGCGCCTATTCCAGCCTCGCTGCGGTGCTCAACTCGCGTTGGATCGTCGTTCCGGGTGCATCGTCGATCGAGCAGGATCTAAAGCGCGCATTCGAACTGGCCAAGCGTTCGGTCCTGCTCGACCCATTCGACCACCGCAACCAGGTAAATCTGGCCTGGAGCCACCTTCTGGCGCGACGCTGGGAGCTGGCCGATTTTCACTTCAGCCTTGCACATGAGCAAAATGCCGGGAACCCCGCGACGTTGATTGCCTACGCGCTGGCCAGCTCCTTCATGGGTGATCATCAACGGGCATCGGAGCTTTCGAAGCGCAGTTTCGACCTCAATCCCATGCCCGACGCTCACTATCATGGCTACCAGGCGACCATTGCCTTTCTCGCCAATGATCTGGAGGGGTGCGTGGCCGCTGCGGTCAAGAGCGATCAACTGTTCGCCGACATCCACGGCTGGTCGGCGGCGGCACTTGCGTTGCTGAAACGCAACCGCGAGGCCGGGGATGAGTTCAGACGTTTTCTACGCAACCTAACGGCGGCGTGGCAAGGGCCGGGTAGGCTTGACCGCGCTGTCGCCGTGGAGTGGTTCAAGACCGCTTTTCCGATCCGGTTACCAGTCGATCAGGAGAAGCTGGCCCGTGGCATCGAATTGGCAGCCCAGTCGGGCTGACACGGCCGAACCGTTGCTCGCAATTGCGCCGGGTTTCACTTGCAGCGTGACATCACGTAGTCGCCGAGGCGCTTATGATATGCGCTCAAACGGTTTTTCTTTATTTGATCGGGCGGGCCGGCGTTCGGGTCGAGATTGTAGTGATCGGGAAATGTATAGTCCTCACCGGGTCCATCCGCCGGTGCAATGGTGGCGATCGTTTGCTCGACGTCGCCGGTGAAAGGAAAGGCGATGTTCACGATCAGGTCTTGGTCGAAATGCGCGACGATGGTGATCTCCTCCCAAGTCTTGTCCCTCGGGGTCATGAACCCACGCAGCAGCTCTTTCATCTGCGTCTGATCTTTGTTCCTGAAGACCGCCTGTTTGCCCGGGTCTTTGATCAGATCCTGGATGAATTCGCCAAGCGCCTCAAACTGCACGTCCTTGAATTTTACCATGTTCATCTCCCCCTGTAGCCAAATTGAATGCTGTAGCGCTGCCGCTATCAACGCTGTTGAAAGTCCTGGCTGTTGATCAGGCCGCTAAGCACTTCATCCGATACCTTCGCAGTATCATTGAGATCGAGCAGTCCTGCCAGCGTTTTTGGCTCTACGTCCGGAATGAGCCTGCGAGAGGTGATATCCGTATCGGCAGCCTTGAACAGTGCGGATGCGATCGTGGCGGCCACCACATAGGAGCCAACTGGGCCAAGATGGCTGCCGTCATTACCAAGAACGGACGCCTCCTGGATGATATAGTAGGAGAGAGGTGTTTGCCTCAGGAACTCCGGGTACCGTTGCAAAGCGGCCCGAAGTCGGCCGGCGTTGTAGACGTAACGTTTGGCGCAGGCGGCCGTGGGAAGCATGTCATTGCCCGTCAGGACCGGCACATCGATACTGTTGTCGCCCAGGGCGGTCTTCACCGCACCGGCCACGTCCTGCCCGGATGGCAAACCAAGGTCGTAACAGCGCCAGCAATCCATGAAGGCAACCGGCCGGACTGTCCCGTTCAATTCCGCACTCAGGCCGGCAATCGTCAGTTCTTTCGACAGGAATGGTCCTATGCGCCGGGCACTTTGAGCTTTCGACGGGGTGTCGGCTGAGGCAAACCGGTTCCAGTCGACAATCCAGTTCTCGGGTATTGGAATCTCCCCACCCGGGCGCAGGCTGGAAAAGGACAGCATTTTGCGCAGATTGGCTGGTTCTTCGACCGACCTGTCGTTCACGACATAGAACTGCCGGACCATGGCGTGGGCAAAGCGCGACGCACCGAAGGTGAATTCCAAAGGCAGCGCATTGAAAGTTTCAAGTGCCGAGACTCCGGCGCCAAGAAAATCGTCACTGGCGAAAAAATGGCCCCATATTTCCGGAGCCAGAACTTTTCTCAGATAGTCGTTGATGATCACAGTGCGGTAAACCGAGGTCAGATAGATCCTGGCACGCTTGTAAGCTTCTGCTGGGTCGGTGCCGATGCCAAGCAGTAGATCCACGATCCTGTTGTGGATGCCCATGAGTGTGCAGAGCAGTTGCGACAGGACAAGATTGTCGTCGTTTCGCGGATCCGCCACCAAGGGCCGATAAGGCGATCGCCGACCCTCGACACTGATAAACTTGCCCGAGAAGTCGATGCGCGGCAAATCACGGCCTTGCATGGTCTTACCGTCGACCGGAAGCATACTGCCTTTCATGCAAGGCAAGCCGATCGGAAAGCGGCAAGCCGACAGGTCCGCCCCATCCGCAACATCGTAGAGATGGGCGTCGACGATTGGCCCCCGCCCATAGAGCCCCGAAAGGTCAAGGCCTTGCGAGGACGCGTTCTTCAAATGATGGGTTTTGCCTGTCGGCTTGGGCAATCCGAATATTTGGCTGAAGACGATGTCATGGAACACGAATTGACCGAAATAGGTAAAGCCGGCTGGTGTAGGGCTGAGATCACTGCCTTCAAGTCCATCGGTCGGGCCGACCATTTCCGCCGTGATGTCCAGCAAGCCCGCCTTGGTGCGGTCGATGGCGCTCTCGTCTTCGGTTGCGTCAAACAAGGCGATCGGCACGTCCGCCAGGGACGGGAAGAGCCTGATGCCTCGCAAGGTCGGCTTGTCGTTGAGGCCGTCGTCTGAATTCTGGTTTGACCGGTTCGGTATGTTGGCGGCTTCGAAGGAGGACGTTTCGCCGTGGAGCATCGAAGTAGACCTCGTTTTCCAGAAGGATGAATGCGGCCAGGCGAGTAGCTTGGCATGAATCCGGGAGTAGAAACAGACTTGCCCGTCGGTGGTCTGAATGGCGCGGCCCCAGAGCAGAGCGACATTGCCGAGGCGATCATGACACTGACGGATCGAGCTTCGGGCCCGCCGAGACGGCGGTGAACAGCACACAGGACAGGATGACGCCCGCACCCAGAAGCCCGTCGGGCGAAAGCCGTTCACCAAGCAGAGCGGCAGCGGAAATGGCGGCGAACACACCCTCTCCGCTGCAAATCACCGCCGCATGGGACGAAGTGGTGTAGCGCTGTGCAGAAGTCTGCAGGCAAAAGCCGACAGCGGTCGAGAACACACCAAGCATGATGAGTTCTGGCCATGCTGCCATAATTGCCTGAAATGTCATTGTGCCCTGCAGGGCGAAAGGTAGCGTGGCAACGGCCGTGCCGATGAACTGTGCGGCCGCCGTCGCGAAGGGATGGCCATGTGCCTGCACATGCCGCCCGAGTTCGACCGTCCATACTGCAAAACAGATTGCAGTCAGGACGGCGAAAGCGTCGCCGGCGGTTGCCGAACCATTGAAGCCGCCCGCCAGGAGAGCCGATCCGACGACCGTCAGAATTGCGACGAATAGGATCAGTGCACTTGGACGCTCCCTCATGATCAGCCACGCGGCGATCGGCGTGATAACAGTGGAAGCGCTGATAAGGAGGCTCGAGTTCGTCACCGTCGTGCTGACATAGGACAATTGCTGGACCACACAGCCGAGGGCAAAAAGCAGAACCACTCTCGCCACACTTGGAAACCAGCCGGTGTTGGTTTCGGGGTCGCGCTCCCGCACCGCGAATGGCAACGTCACCAGTCCGGCGATCACGCTGGTCAGGAAAACAACCGCCATGGGATCGAGGTGGGCCAGTATGGTCTTGTGGGACACATTGCCCACTCCCCAAATGAGCGCAGCAAGCATTAGCAAGGAATTTGCCTTGAATCTGGACATGATTGATCGCATCACCACAGCGGGCAATGGCTCCAACGGTTTGTGATCGGGTTTGAAAGCGATGATCGGGGCCGACGGACCCCGTCATTGTCGAGGTGGCTGGTGTTGCGCGGAAGAACGCGTCTTTTGGTTCGCGATCTATCCGGGGCCAGCACTCGATATATGTGATCTGCGCAAGACGGGGATGGTGGGCAGCAGGACGGGCTTTGGCGGTTCGTTCTGCTCGAAACTGACGCTGCGCTGAAGAAGCGGAAGGATGGCCTCCGGGGTTGCCGAAACCATTTGCGTGCATCGGGTTGACGAGTTCATGAAGCCAGCCTCGGACATGCTCTCGAAGACGCCGAGAAGTGGTGACCAGAAGCCTTTGAAATTCGCCAGGACCAGCGGCTTGCAGTGCCTTTCCAGCTTGCGAAGCGTCATGACCTCGGTCAGTTCCTCAACGGTTCCGATGCCGCCAGGCAAGGCTACAAATGCATCCGCGTAGTCAAACATGAGCTGTTTGCGGATACTCATGTCGGGAACTGAAATCGTCTGGCATCCCGATAATAGCATTCTCATCCGCTCGATCAGGAACTGCGGGGTGATCGCGATCACGGTTCCACCCCCTTCTGCTGCGGCAATAGCCACTTGGCCCATCAGGCCATCACAGCCACCGCCATAGACCAGGCGAATACCTGCTGCGGCTATCGTCTCGCCAAGGATGGTGGCGCAACGGGCGTGGTCGGGATCGTTGCCAAGCATGGCGCCGCCGAAAACGCAGATCGTGCGGATGCGTCGCTGCAAGGGATAGGAGCGGCCGATCTGTTCTGCGGAATTGTCGGATGATGATCCAAACATGGTGTCTCTCCAAATGAGGTTGGAATAGCGAAGCTTGATCAGCCGGCGGAATGATCGCGGGCTGCGCGAGGTTGGCTCGATCGGAACAGAAGCAGGTCAGCCCAGGACCAGAGCAGGTAACAAACGAGAAGGCTGGCGGGCGTGGACCAATGCTGTGGCTGTTCGACTTCGAATTTGAACAGCGATGCACAGAGTCCTGTCTCGGCTGCGATGAGGGCCGGCAGCCGGCTGAGAAGGACCATGACGCGAAACGGGTCGGGGCCGTATTCCGACAAGTTGAGGATCCGGACACCGGGTCGGTGGCAAGCACTGCCGAATTTTCCAACGGAATGAAGCAGGCCCGATGTCAACGCCAGCAACGGATGGCCAAGTTCAAACAGGGCCAGGCCAAGGCAAACGGCACCAACGCCGGACAGGAAATCACCCAGGCGGTTGAGATTTTCCCTAGGCTTGAGACGCCCGTTCCAGGCGCGATGGTAGATCTCGCCGCTGGCGAAGAAGATCGCCGTCGCCGAGGTCATTGCGATCGCAGCGAAATTGCCCGTCAAATAATGGCTGATGGCGGCCGGCGCGCTTGTCCAGAGGAGTTGGTTCAGATCGCCGGATACGAGAATCTGCGCCGTAATCCCCTGACAAAGACCAATGAGGTTGCCGACATTGTAGGCTCCCCCAGGGCCAGACATCCGTGCCGTTAACGCGCTGCGCCAAGCAAGGAGGCGCGGAGACCGGACCGTGAAGGATGAGGCTGTTTCGCGAGCTGAAATCTCGACTGGGGCTACACGCAGCGGCTTATTGATGTTGAGCGTCATGTCGGGTTCCTCCCTTATGACGCACGCTTTGCAGTGCTCCGCGTGATCTCAACGTGAATTGCGCTGGAATGGGTCCGTCCAGGCTAACAGGCAGATCGCATTGGCGGTCCCTGCAAGGTGACGGTTGATCTACTTCTCTCAATTGCCTCGGCCAGCCTTATCCCGCGGCGAGCTTCTGTGTCGGCGGGGCCTTGCAGCCCTGGCCGACGACATTGTCTAAGCGGGTCGCCTGCCGAGCCTCCATTGACAGCCATCCGGATGCACGGGCCGCGAAGACCGGAAATCATCTCTCGACGGTCATGCGAAGACACCGGGGAACGATGATCGTTATTTCACGCTGAATTACGCTGAGTTGCCCAACATCACAGCCGCAACGCCAGACTGACATCCGCAAAAAGGCTGAGCGGTCGAACCTGAACCTCAACTGAATCCAAGGATGGAATTCGATCATGCTACGCAGCTTGACGAAAACATTCACCGCCATCTCGACAATCGCGGTTCTCATGGCACCTCTGATGACTCCCAATGCGGCCTACGCGAACAGCACCACCGTTCCGCGCAAATGCATAAACGGCGTGGCAAGGTGCGCATCTCGCTATCCAGCAAGCTTTCGAGACCACCCATTTCAATTCAGCGGGACAGTGCAACGCACCTTACTCCCGAGGTTGGCGCAATGCTCGCCGGGTCGGCATCCATCTCAAGCTCCTTCGAACGCCCGGCTTGTCTGAGGGTCTTCACAAAATGTTACGTAAGGGAACGTTCGCGCCTGACTCTTCTTAGGCAATCGAGGCGGTTGTCGCCTCGTGCATTGTGAAGGAGAAGAAGAATGCCCAATCAAGGTGGTAGCCACGAACAGCATGTGAAGGCAGGCCAGCAGAGCCACAAGAATGCCGACAATAAAAACCGTCAGCAACAGCAGGCCGCTGGTGGTGGTCAACGGCAGCAGGGCGATGGATCCGGCATGCGTGGTGGAACCCACGAACAGCACGTGAAAGCTGGCGAACAAAGTCACAAAAACCGCTGATCGCGGGTGATTTCAGCAGACCCACCCCGAAGTATCGGGGTGGGTCTGATTGCATCTGAAAGAGGTGCTATCGACGACGCCGCGGTTGGGGTCGCGAAGTCGCCCCGGCGGCTTCGCCGGGGCGACATCAGTCAGGACGCTCAGTCAGGCAGCTTGCTCCAGGGCGCGCTCATTGACACCGCCTTCGCCCAGCCCGGAAAGCGCTTCGTCGGTCGCGACCTCCTCTTTCAATGTCTCGTTGAGGAGCTTGACCACGTCGCTCTTGCCAAGCTGTTCAGCCCACGCGACCAACGTGCCGTAGCGCGCGATTTCATAATGTTCGACGGCCTGTGCCGCGCCGACCAGCCCAGCATCCAGGGCTGGGTCGCCCTTGTATTCGTCGAGAATTTCCGACCCTTCCTCAAGAATGCCGTCGATCGCCGGACAGGTCTTGCCGCGAGCCGGTTTGTCCATAAGTTCGAACACTTGCTCGAGCCGATCAACCTGGCCTTCGGTTTCCATGCGATGTTTCTCGAAGGCCGCAGCCACCTCCTCGGATTCGGCGCCCTTTGCCATCTTCGGCAAGGCCTTGAGTATCTTCTTTTCAGCGTAGTAGATGTCCTTCAGCCCATCGAGGAACAAAGCCTCCAGTCCCTTGGTCGTCGCTCTTTTTGCAGTCGCCATGATTTGTCTCCCTTGGATCGTCGTGAAAGCTCACCGGCGGTGTAGCCATGGACTAACTTTCCATGGAAGCAGTTGTTCCCTGGGGGCGACGTGGAAGGGCAGCGCGTCGAACACCGCTTTTATCGAGGGCCGATCGACATCAAAAGGCGATGGACGATGACGGTGTGAGAACCGCCGGCAGGGGGGACGGAAAGCACCGGGGTTCGTCGCGCCGTATGGAGTAGATGGTGAAAAGAGATTCTTCCGATGGGTTCATATACGAAATCATATTTACATATAAAACAAATCATGATGATCTTGCTGTCGTGCAACGGCGGCTAAGGTGGTCGGTTCCGGCGTCCGTCGCCGAGCCTGAATGCCAGCAGATGATCGTGCACAATGAAATCAAAGATGATGTCGCGGTCGAGTGAGCCGTGCATTGGTCGGATGTAGGGAGTGCGGCATGCCCTTTGATGTCATCGTTGTCGGAGCCGGCGCAGCCGGGGCTGTCCTTGCCGCCCGGCTCACCGAAGATGCGGCCACGAACGTGCTTTTGCTGGAAGCGGGGCCGGACTACCGGAGCGGCGAGCAACCTGCCGAGATGGCGAGTCCAAATCCCTTCAACCTGCTGCTTCCCGATCATTTTCAGCAACAATATATGTACCCCGACCTGATGGCTCGCCGCACCAAGCGGCAGGAGCATCGGGTCTACTGGCGCGGCAAGGGGCTTGGCGGTTCGACGGCCGTCAATGGGCAGATTGCCATTCGCGGCGTGCTCCATGCCTTCGACCGCTGGGAGGAAATCGGATGCAAGGGCTGGTCGGGAGCCGACGTGCTGCCCTTCTTCTGCCGCCTGGAGGATGACCCGATCGCGGCCAATTTTCACGGCAGCGATGGTCCGATTCCGATCTACCGCGCGCCTGTCGAAAGCTGGGGAAGCGTCGACAAGGCCATGCGCCAAAGCGCGATGGCTCTCGGCCATCCCTGGCATGACGATCTCAATGCTCCGGATGCCGAAGGGGCTTGCACCTATCCCATCAACAGTCGAGCCGGCAAGCGCGTGTCGGTCAATGACGGCTATCTGGAAGCTGCCCGCGACCGGCCGAACCTCACCATCATCGGGCAGGCGACGGTGGACAAGGTGCTTTTCGATGGCAAGAAAGCGATCGGCGTTTTGGCCATCGTGGCCGGTCAGGTTCGCAAATTCGAGGCGCCACTGGTCATCGTCTCGGCCGGCGCCATCCACTCTCCAGTCATCCTGCAGCGCTCGGGCATCGGTCCGGCGGCTCTCCTGAATCGAAAGGACATCGAGGTGCTTGCCGACCTGCCGGTCGGCGAAGGTTTCTTCGACCACCCTTATTGCCGCATCGAACTGAAGCTGAAGCCGGAATTCAAGGCGACCGATGTCGACGCGCGGCATACCAACTGCTGTGTGCGGATGAGTTCCGGCGTGCCGGGTGCCGAGCGCGACGACATCCTCTACGTCGCCATGAACCATGGCGGTATCGGCGTGGAGTCCGACAGCGCCCAGTTCGGCGAGGCCATGGTCAATCTGATCCTGATGGAGGCCAAGAGCCGGGGCACCGTGCAGTTGCGCTCCGCCAATCCCTTCGACCAGCCGATCGTGGAAGAGAACATGCTGGACGATCCAATGGATCTTCAGCGCATGCGTATCGCCTATCGCCACCTTGGCGAGATTGCCCGGCAGGTGCCGATCCAGGCGATCGCCGAGCGCGTCCTGCTGGGGGATTCCGATCTGCCTTTGTCATGGCTCGAAACGGCAAGCGACGAGGAGGTCGACAATTTCCTGCTGGCGCAGTCTTCCGATGCGCAGCATGGGATCGGCGGCTGTTGCATGGGGAGGCCCGGCGAGGCCGTGGTCGATCCGGAATGCCGGGTCTACGGTTTTGAAGGGCTGCGGGTTATCGATGCGTCGATCATGCCGCTCGATTGCCAGGCAAACACCAACCTGACCTCGATCATGATTGGCGAGAAAATGGCCGACAGCCTGCGCCGGTCCATCTGACAGCTTGCTGCCGAACGGCATACGGTCGCACGGGAGGCCCGCGCTAAAGGCGCGGGCCTTGAATGTCAGCGAGTGACGTCCACGGTAATCGTCTTCAGGTCGCACATTTCCATCAGCGTGTGCCGACCCCCGGTGCGGCCGAGGCCGCTCTGCGTCCCGGCGGCGCCGCCGGCAGGAATATGCGGCTCCCAATAGCAGCTCATCTCATTGATGTTGACGATGCCGACCCTCAGGCTTTCAGCAAAGGCAAAGGCGTTCTTGATGGTGCTGGTGAAGACCGCGGCCGACAGGCCGTAGGGGCTGGACGCCGCAAGTTCCATCGCCTCCTCGTCGGTCTCGAAGGTCAGGACGGGTGCAACCGGCCCGAAGGATTCCTCGACGTTGAGCAGGCTTTCCCGGGTCAGTCCTGTGACGATCGACGGCTCGAAATAGAGATTGGTAGCAAAACCCGACGCCACATTGCCGCCGGTGACGATCTCGGCGCCACGAGCGCGGGCGTCCGCAATGTGGCTGAGCACCTTGTCGACGGCGACCGCATTGTTGATCGGCCCCATCGTCGTCGCGGGATCGAAAGGGTCGCCCATTTTCACCTTCGCGGCCGCTTTCACCAGACCTTCGATAAACTGGTCATGGATGGATTTATGCACCAGCACACGTTCGGTGGCCGTGCAGATCTGCCCGGCATTGGCAAAGCAGCCGGCCCCCACCTGGGCGGCGGCCATGTCGATATCGGCATCGGCCAGGACGATGGTCGGACCGTTGCCGCCCATTTCGAGCAGAAGCGGCTTGCCCGCGCCACGCCGGGCGATCAACGCGCCGGTGGCGGAACTGCCGGTGAAGCCGATGGCATGGGTGCCCGGATGAACGACGGCCTCGTCGCCCACCTCCGCACCATCTCCCAGAACGAGATTGATGGCGCCGTCCGGCAAGCCCGCCTCGATGAAGCATTCGACAAGTGCCGTGGCAATCAGCGATGTCGTCGGCGCCGGCACCCAGACAACGGTGTTGCCCGTTGCGACGGCCGGTCCGAGATAGTAGAGGCAGGGCAGGGCGAGCGGGAAATTCCACGGCGTGATGATGGCAAAGATGCCCTTCGGCTGCAGGAAGCTGAAGGCGCGCTTGTTGGCATCGGCCAGGGGAAACGCCGCCGTCTCCAGCCACTTCATCTGCTCTGCCGCATTGCGGAAACCGAGAGCTGCCGCCGATGCTTCGGCCTTTGCCTCGCTGTGGAAGGGCTTACCCTGTTCCAGGCAGAGCAGGTGGGCAAGCTCTTCGGCGCGCCTGTCGATCGCGTCGGCGATGCGCATGCACAATTGAGCGCGTGCGAAGGTTCCCATCTTGCGCATGGTCTCGCGTGCGCCTTCGGCGGCTTTCACCGCGCGACCGACATCGGCGCGGGTGGAAAGGGAGAGATAGCCGAGATGCTCGCCCGTCGAAGGACTATCGATTTTCAGGAATTTGCCCGAGCTGCCGGCAATCCACTCGCCGCCGATGCGGTTGATGCCGATGCGGGCGGCTGCTTCCGGCTCCGAGACGATCGCCATGCCACGCAGGTTGGGGCCTTCGAGAGAAGATTTGAAATGGACTGTCATCATGCGTTCCTTTGGCCGAATTCGGATTGGATGTTCAAAATGGCGGCGCGGCTGCGTTCCACGGCTGCGATGAAAAGTCTGCTGCCGGCCTCCGCGCTTGCCTGCGATGGCGTGCCGATGACGCCGTTGTCGCGGATGGCTTCGAAACGGCGCCAGACGGTGACGGCCGGCGCGGCGTAAAGGTGAGGATCCGGCCAGGATGGCGGAGTGCCGCCTGGCGGGATGAGATCGCGGCGAACGCTGTCGCCAAGCACATGCATCATCAACGACGTTTCAAGCGCGCAAGCGTGACCGGTGCCTGTGGCGGCATCGGGCAGGGCCTGCGCCGCCACGTCGGCGATGAGATCGAAATACGAGAAACCCGCGGTGACGATGCCACGCTTGCCAAGGGTGGTGATCGCCACCTGGATGGCGGCGCGGTTTCCGCCATGGCCGTTCAGCATGACCGGCAGGAAGCCGTCTTCGGCAAGGCAGGTGCAGAGATCGACGAGAACGGCGATGAAGATCTGCGGGCTGAGGCTCATGGTGCCGGAGAAGGAGCGATGATGCTCGGACGAGCCATAGGCGAAAGGTTCGGCGACACGGATGGAGGCCTGTCCTTCCGCCGCGGCGAGCGCAACCGCTTCCGAAAGCCAGCAATCGACGCCGAGCGGCAGATGCGGGCCATGTTGCTCGACAGCGCCGAGCGGTAGAATGACGACGGGTTTATGCACGCCGGCTGTCGCGTGTCTTTCCGTATCCGGGGAGGTCATCAGCGCAAAGCTGGATCCAGGCGGGATCGGCAAGGCCGGAGCTGGCTCGTTCATCGTGCTGCCTCGACAAGCCGGGCCTTGGCGTAGGTCATGCCGGAATCGGCCAGGAGAGCGACCATGATGATTGCTCCCTTGTAGAGTTCGAGGCTGGACGGGTCCGTGCCGAACACCCGAAGCGCCGTCGTCAGCAGGCTGACGATCAGCGCGCCGACGACCGCGCCCCACACCGTTCCCCTGCCGCCGAAAATACTGGTGCCGCCAAGTACGGCCGCGGCGATCGCGTCCAGAAGCAGCGAGGTCCCGCCGATGTTGGGCGTCACGACCGGCACCCGGCTGATCATGATCACGGCTGTCAGGAAGACGAAGATACTGGAGGCGCAATAGACGAGGATCGTGTGTTTCGTCACCGGGATGCCGGCAAGTTCCGCGGCTCCGGCATCCGATCCGAGCGCATAGGTACGCAGCCCGAAACGGCTGTGCCGCATCAGGATTGCTGCTACGGCGACGATCAGCAGCGTTGCGAAAATGACATTGGGAATGCCGAAGCTGCGTTCGATGCCGACCGCGCGAAGCGTCGGATCCTTCAGCATCAGGACGCCTTTGGAGGCAACGGCAAGCGTTGCGCCCTGCAGCGCGACCATTGTGGCCAATGTCGTCACGAAGGGCGGTATCTTCAACAGTGCGATAACGGCGCCGTTCGCGAGGCCGATCACCACCATCACGGCAAAGCCGACGAGCAAGGCAAGCGGCAGGCTGGCGCCGCCGTCGATCAGGCTGGCGATGAAGACGGCACAGAAGGCGACGCCGACGCCGGCGGACAGGTCGATGCCTGCCGTCAGCAGAACGATCAGGGCGCCAAGCGCCAGTATGGCGATCGGGGTCGCCTGGGCGACGATGTTGATGAGGCTGGCGGTTGAAACGATGCGGGCGTCGATGAGCGCGAAGATCGCCAGCAGGATGACCAGCAGGATCAACGGCGAGAGGTCGAGAAAGCGCCTGCACCAAATGTTCTGTTGGCGGGTCATGAGGGTTCTCTCATCGGATGTGCCAATCTTCGACCGGTTCGCGCAGGCCTGATTTGACGCTGCGCAGGATTGCATCATTGACGGCGACGGCGCGCAGGGCGTCGTCGAGCGGCATCACGAAAGGGGTTTCGTCGCGAACCGCGGAAATGAAATGGTGGACCTCCTCGAAGAGATCCCCCGTGATGCGGCCATTGACGGTCGGCCAGTGCAAGGCGTCGGGCTGCGACCACTGTCCATGCGATAGGATACGTAGACCGTGGTCGCGCACGTCGAGGTCGATCATGCCTTCAGTGCCGATGATTTCGGTGCGCGCCCAGATGCCGGTCGGAACGGTCGGTGGCAGCGTCCAGCCGAAGTAGAGCTGTCCGCTCATTCCGTTCGACAGCTCGACGGTGGAGAAGATCGCGTCTTCGGAGCGAACTCCGAGCGAAGGCATGAGCTTGGCGACCGATCGGGAGTAGACGGCGATGATGTCTGAACCTGAGATCCATTGCAGCGCATCCACGTCGTGCACGCCGACGTAGAAGCAGACGCTCGAGTTTCCGTTCATGCGAAGACCGACTTCGCGATTGGTGAAACGGCCGCTGCTGCCGTGGATCGGCTCGCCGATCCGCCCGGATTTCACCGCTGCCGCGGCTTCGCAATAGCGCGGGTCGAACCGCAGGATGTGGCCGACCAACAGACGCGCGCCGTTTCTCTCCGCCGCTTTCGCAATCGCCTTGGCAGCGGAAAGATCATGAGCCATCGGTTTTTCGAGCAGCACCGGCTTGCCGGCATCGAGCAGAGTGCGGCAGACGTCTTCATGCAGCGTATCGGGTGCCGCCACTATGTAGGCGTCGGCGGCATTGGCAGTCAGCGCGGCGGCGGCATCGGTGAAATGCCGGACGCCGAAATCGGACGCGGCCTTGCTTCCCGAGGCAGCGTTCGGATCAACGAATGCCGATAGTTCCGCGACAGGGCTCTCGGCAACCACCTGCGCATGCAGGAGACCCATGTAGCCGGCACCGACGATGGCGATCTTCAATTTGCTCAAAGGGTCCTCCTTACAGGCATGGTGCAAGGTTGGATGCTGGCCGGGGTGCGCAGGCTGGTGGTGTGATCGTGCGATCACCGAAGGCCAGCGTCATCACATCTTCTTCCGTCGCCCCACGCGCCAGCGTGCCGACAGAGTGGCCTTCGCGCATGACGACGATGCGGTCGGCAACGCCGAGGACCTCGGGCAACTCGCTCGACACCATGAGGATCGCCGCGCCCTCGGCCTTCAATCTTGCGATCAGGTGATGGAGTTCGGACTTTGCGCCGACGTCGACGCCGCGTGTCGGCTCGTCGAGCAGGATGATCTTCGGCTTGGTGGCAAGCCATTTGCCGATGACGACCTTCTGCTGATTGCCGCCCGAGAGTTCGATGGCCATCTTGTCGGGCTGGGCCGGCCGCACGCCGAGTGAGCCGATGAGATCGCGCGCGAGAGCCAGGATGTGGCGAGGTCTCAGCAGGCCGAAGTGACTGTTGTCGCGAATCCAGGCGAGGGACAGGTTATCCCTGATCGACATCGTGCCGACAAAGCCTTCCAGATGCCGGTCTTCCGGTATGTAGACGATGCCGGCGCGATTGGCGGTCTTGGTGTCGCCGCCGGTCTGCTGCCCGCCGAAAATTCTGAGGGTGCCGCCATGCATGGGATCGAGGCCGGCAATCAGCCTGAGCACTTCGGAGCGGCCGCTGCCCATCAGGCCGGCGAGCGCGACGATTTCGCCCCTGCACACGCTGAGCGTGGCCGACTTCAAGAGCTTGCCATCGGAAATGTTGCTGATCTCGACCGCGGTTTCGCCGACTTGCGCTTCGAGATAGGGGAAGATGTCGCCGACATCGCGCCCGACCATCATGGCGACGATCTCGGCCTCGCTGGTCTGGCTGGTCTGGCGCTCGCCGATGAAGCGTCCGTCACGCAGAACGACGACGCGGTCGCACTGGCTGAAGATCTCTTCCATCTTGTGCGAGATGTAGAGGATGCCGGCGCCGCGAGCTCTCAGCCTGTCGATCAGGTCGTAGAGCTGGTCGCGCTCGCGGTTGGAGAGCGCGCTGGTCGGCTCGTCCATGATGAAGAACCAGGCATCGGACAGAACGGCACGGGCAATTTCCACCATCTGCCGGTGCCCGACGGAAAGCGTTCGCAGCTCCGCGGCAATGTCGATATCGAGCGACAGCTCGTCCATGATGGCCTTCGCATCGCGCCGCATCCGGGCCCGGTCGAGAAATCCCAGGCGGGTGTGCGGTTCGCGGCCGATGAAGAGATTCTCCGCCACCGTCAGGTCCGGCGAAAGGCTGAAATGCTGATGGATGACGCTGATGCCCTTGGCATCGCTGGGGGAGTGGAACTGGACGGCGTTGCCGTCGATGACGATCTCACCCTCGTTCGGGCGATGCAGACCAGAAATGCACTTCACCAGCGTCGATTTCCCGGCCCCGTTCTCGCCGGCAAGTCCCACCACCTCGCCAGCCGAGACGGCAAAGCTGACACCGTCGAGTGCCTTGACGCCCGGAAAAGACTTGCCAAGCCCGCGCAAGGCGATGCTGTGTTTGCCGACCGGTGTTGCGGCGGTGTTGCGGGGCGACGGGGTGGACTTGCGGCCACCGGTCTTGAACAAGGCGGCGACACTCTCCGGCTGGCTGGTGAGAACGGCCACCAGAATGAGGCTCGCGGTCACGAAATAGATCAGGATCTGCGGCACCTGCAGGAAGGACAGGCCGGTGTTGATGACGCCCAGCAGCAGCGCCCCGATCGCCGTTCCCCAGATCGAGCCCTGGCCGCCGGAGAGTTTCGTGCCGCCGATGATCGCGGCTGTGATGGCTGTAAATTCAAGGCCGGTGCCGGCAAGCGGCTGTGCCGAACCAAGGCGGCCGATGGTGAGGATCGCGCCGAGCCCGGCTGTCGCACCGGCAATCACGTAGACGGAGATGCGCACGAGGTCGACGGGAACCAGAGAGGCCCGCGCCGCCCCCGCATTGCCGCCGATCGCATAGATCCAGCGCCCGTATACCGTTCGATTGAGCACGAACCACCAGAGGCTCAGGCAGATGGCGGCGATGATGACGGAGACCGGCAGCAGGCCGATTGTCTCGCGTCCGGCGAAAAGCAGGACCGGATCGGCGACCGCGATGCTGGATGCGCCGGAGAGACTGAGCGCCAGGCCGCGCGCGAACGCCATGGTGGCGAGCGTTGCGATGAAGGGAGAGATGCCGGCAAAGCCGATCAGCGCTCCATTGAGCAGACCTATCGCGGCACCGCCACCGATCGCGGCGAGAAGGCTCAGGCTCGCCGACCCGGTTGCCGTGTAGGCAAGACCCGCGGCGATGCCGGAACAGGCGAGATTGCTGCCGACGGAAATATCAATGCCGCGCGCGATGATCACGGCCGTCATGGCAAAAGAGATGAGGGCGATGACCGCACTCTGCTGCGCGATGCTGACAAGATTGCCGGTCGACAGAAAACGCGGATCGATCCAGCCGAAGACGGCGATGGCGACCAGCAGCACCGCGATGAGAACCGGTTCGTTGCGCCGCAGTAACAGAGAGGTCCAGGACTGGAACATGGGTCGGTCCTCTTATCGAGCATCATGCGCGGTCACCACGGAGCGGCGACGGCGATCGTCAGGAAAAGGGGACGCCGGATGACATGTCATCCGGCGCTTGAGCCGCTTTAGGCTGTTACTTTGCCAGGGTCATGGCGGTCGCCGGAACCTTGGGACCGAGTTGCTCGGTATAGTTCTTGGCTTCCACCGCCTCCTTGTCGGTGTTGATGTATTCGAAGGTGAGGCCATCCGCCTTGAGCTTCGCCGCCGTCGCATCCGAGGTCACGAAATAGGTCGGCATGTAGAGATCCTGCGGCAGCTTTTCGCCGTTGGCCAGGCGAGCGGCAACGGCGATGTTCCAGTAGCCGACACGATAGGCGCCGGTCAGCACGTCCATCACCATCTTGCCGTCGTCGATCAGCGGCTTCATCTCGGCGTCGCCGTCATAGCCGCCGTAGAGCAGCTGGGTTCCCATCGAACTGGCAACGGAATCGGCTGCCAGGCAAAGGCTGTCTGAGATGCAGCCGATGGCCTTCAGGTCCGGATAGGTGGTGAGCCATGTCTGGGCGGCATTCGTTGCCTTGGCTGCGTCCCAGCCGGTCGGCTCGATGCCGACGACCTTGATGTCCGGAAACTCCTTTTTCAGGGTTTCGACAAAGCCTTTTTCGCGCGTGTCGGACACGAAGTTGCCACGCGAACCGACGAGCAGGGCGACTTCGCCCTTGCCGCCAAGCGACTTGCCGAGCGCGCGGGCAACCATCGACATGTTGTCGTAGTCCGGATAGAGCGTCGAATAGTTCGAGCCTGCCTCGACCTTGTTGCCCATGGTGATCACCGGAATGCCGGCGGCGGTGGCTTTCTGGATCACCGGAATGACCGCGTTCTTGTCGATCGGATCGATCAGGATCGCGCTGACGCCCTGATTGATGAAATTCTCGATGATGCTGACCTGTTTTTCCAGGCTACCCTCGGCGCTCTGCCAGGTGGATTTCACCCCATAGTCGGCGGCAGCCACGTCGCCGGCTTCCTTCATGCGGACAAAGAAGGAGTTCTGCAAGTCGATTGCCGCAAGTCCAAGAACCTTTTCCGCGGCAAGCGAGGGCGTTGCGATGGCGAGTGCAAGCAGAGTAATGGATGCTTTCAGGGAAATGCGCATGTTTCAGTTCTCCTCTTGTTGCGACAGGACGATTCTTCGCCTCTTTTTCATGTCCCGCACGACGACCGTCCCAGCGACAGGCATTCCGGCGGTATTCCGCGGCACTCGTGCCGTATCCATGTCGGGCCGCGTCCTGCGTGGACCGGCCTTTCTCGACCTCAGCCGTTCAGGCCTTCGACACCGGCGCCGCAGACAAGCCCGGCGATGCGGGCGCCGCGCGGTGGCTTGAAAGCTCCGCTCATCAACGCGGCCAGCGATGCCGCGCCGCTGAGGTCGGCGGCGATGCCGAATTCGAACCAGAGCAATTCAGCGGCTTTCTGCATGTCCGCATCCTCGACAAGGACGATGTCGTCGACGTGCTTGGCGACGATCTCGTAGATACTTTCGTCCGTGCGGCCGCAGGCCATGGTCGCAACCTTCGTCGTTATCTCGGGCAAGCGAACGACACGGCCGGCAGTCAGGGAGGCGTGAAGGGTCGGTGAACCGGTCGGCTCGACACCAACGATCCTGGCGTCGGGTTTGACGTGCTTCAGGACTTCGGACATGCCACTGATGAGGCCGCCTCCGCCGATCGCGACGATGTAGATGTCGGCATCGGGAATCTGGTCGACCATCTCCAGCGCCACGGTTCCCTGGCCGGACACGATCTGCGCATCGGCGAAGGGATGCATGTAGAAGGCGCCGCGCGCTTTTGCCTCGGCCAATGCAGCCTCATGCGCTTCATCCCAGACCTTGCCTTCGAAGCGAACGTCAGCGCCCCATTTGCGCAGCTTTTCCGCCTTCAGCGGGCTTGCATTGTTCGGCAGGTAGATGGTGGCGGGAGCGCCGGCCCGGGCAGCCACATAGGCGGTGGCCAGGCCGTGATTGCCGCCGGATGCGGCGACCAGTCCGTTTTCGATCCGGCCCGGCTCGAGCGTTTTCACCCGGTTCGTGGCGCCCCGGATCTTGAAGGAGCCGCTCACCTGGAGGCATTCGAGTTTCAAATAGACATCATTTTGGAGGTTCGCGCCCGTGGCATGGTCGAGCTTGACGACCGGGGTGCGCCGTATGAAGGGGGCAATGCGCCGGGCAGCCGCCATGATGTCTTCATGGCTCATCGGTCAGTGCCTCCGGATATTCGTTGGCCAGCACGAAACAGCAATTCCCCGGGCGCACGCGGCCGGGTTGACGCTTGGCGAAAACGATGCCGTCGATGGGGTGAAGGAGATCGATGGGCGCGCGCGACGGCGTGTGGAGGAAGTGAATGCGTCCGGCAAGGTCGCCTTTGCTGACGGCACTGCCGAGGGGGCTCAAGGGTTCGAAGACACCGTCCTCCTCGGAAAGCAGATAGCCTTCGCTTCCGGGCACCTTGAGCACGCGTGCGTTGGCGCCAGGGGCAATGTCAGGCGCGCCCTTCAGGACGCCTGCATGTTTCAGCACATTGCGGATGCCCCTGCGGCAGATGGCCAACGCATCCGGACTGACAAGGCCGCCGCCGGCCATCTCGCTGCCGATGACGATCAGCCCCTGGTGATTGGCGGACGCGGTCGAGGTCCGGGTTTCGCCGAGATTGTCGACCATGACAACGGTCGGCGCCCCGAAGGCGAGCGTCGCCTTGATGTTCTTGCGATGCCCCTGCGCGGTCGGGGAGGGCTCGATGATCGCGCTCGGCAGGATCATCAGGGACGAACCGCCGGAGTGGAGATCCAGGAAGTAGTCGGCCTTCGGAAACAGGATGTCATGCACATAGGCCGCTATCTGGCTGGTCAGCGTGCCGTTGAAATCGCCCGGAAAACTGCGGTTGAAATTCAACCCGTCGACCGGGGAGGTGCGGGTACCGGCCTCGACAGCCCGAATGTTGATGGCCGGAATCGCGATGATGCGACCGGCAATATCCCGTGGATCGATCTCGCGCAGAAGTTCGCCGAGCGCGATCGGCCCCTCATATTCGTCGCCGTGGTTGCCACCCTCGATCAGGACCGTCGGACCGTCGCCGTTCTTGATGACGGCGAGCGGAACGCGGACCGTGCCCCAGGCATCGTCGTGTGGCGATTGGGGCACATGGAAGAAGCCGATCTGCTTGCCCTCGCGATCGAAATCGACCGACGTGTAAACACTGTTGTTTCGGGGCGTGATGGTCGCGCGGACAGTGTTTGCTGGTCTCTGGACGGTCATCGGCTCGGCCTCGAAATTCATTGTCCCCGTCATCATGTCAGTTTTATATATGGTGTCAAGTTTGGATATAAAACCAATGGCAATTCCGATTTCTTGTCTCTATCGTGCGTGGACCACCGGGGATTCTTCGAATGGCAGATGACGCAAAAGAGAGTGGCAAACCGACCTATTCGGCCCCGGCGCTGACGAAGGGTCTGGATGTCCTGGAACTGCTGGCGGAGGCGCGGGCGCCCTTGACGATGAAGGAGATCGCGGAAGGCCTCGGTCGTTCGAAGAATGAGATTTTCCGGATGCTGATCGCGCTCCAGGAGCGTCAATATATCGAGCGCAACGCCGAGACCGACGCCTATTCGTTGACCGACAAGCTTTTCAAGCTGGGGCTGCACACGCCGAGCGCTCAGGATCTCATGTCCGCCGCAATGCCCGAGCTGACGCGGATTGCCGGGGACTCAAATCAGTCGCCGCACCTGGTCGTCTTCAATCATGGCTTGACCGTCGTGACCGCGGCCGTTCCCGGCGGCGAGGACATGGCGTTCACGCTGCGCCTCGGCTACGGCCGCCTGGCCACCGACGCGACCTCCGGCCATGTGATCCTTGCCTTCCAACCGCCAAAGGTCGCGACGCGGATGATCGACGAATGTGCGGCACATTCGCCGGCGCCGCTGGATCGAGAGGCGCTGGAAAAGCAGCTTCGTACCATCCGCGCGGACGGTTACTGGATGCGCGAGAGCCGTGATTTCGTCGGCATCACCGATATCTGCTGTCCGGTCATCGGACCGGACGGCAGCGCCGTCGCCTCCATTATCGTCGCCTATATCAATCGCCATACGCGTGAAAGCCGCCATGCCTTTACTCTGGAGGTCCTGCGTGCTGCCTGCGATCGCATCTCCATGAAGCTGTCACCGAAGGTTCGCTGAGGGGTCGTGGTGCGCTGACGGCGCGGACGAGGCACCGCCCGCGGGACGTTTGCACCGGATTGATAATACCAGTATGGGTCCAGTCAGGAATGTTTTGATCCTGGGTGCTTCTCGCGCGGGAGGAAGAGCAATGACAACCGTGAACCTGATCGGGCTTGTCAGTCGGGAGATGGAAGCGACAGCCTCCGATGTGCCGCTTTACAGACGGTTGAAATCGGCGATCGAGGCAGCGATCCGCTCCAATGCGTTGAAGGCCGGCGCGGTTCTGCCGGGCGAGCGGGTTCTGGCGGAAGCCCTGTCGATCTCGCGTGTCACTGTGAGAAAAGCTCTGGCGTTGCTCGAAGAGGAAGGGCAGCTCAATCGCCGGCATGGTTCCAAAACCGAGATCGGGTCGCGGGTCGAAAAATCGCTTTCGACGCTGACGAGCTTTTCGGAGGATATTCTGGCGCGCGGCCTGAGGCCTGGATGTCTATGGCTTTCCAAGCAGATAAGCCGTCCATCGCCAGCCGAAATGATGGCTCTTGGTATTGCCGCAAACACCAATGTAATCCGCATGCGCCGTGTGCGGACGGCCGATGGCGCGCCGATCGCCGTCGAGGTCTCGGCCGTGCCGGTTCGCTTCCTTCCTTCGCCCGAGATGGTTCAGGACTCCCTCTATGAAGCGCTAGATGCACGCGGCTTCCTGCCTCAGAGGGCAATCCAGCGCATGCGCTCGCGCGGCGCGTCGCTGGAGGATGCAAGACACCTTCATTGCGAGATGGGCGCACCGCTGCTGATGACCGAGCGCCGCTGCTTTCTCGCGGACGGACAGATCGTGGAATACTGCGAGACACGCTACAAGGGAGACGTCTACGACTTCGTCTTCGAGCTGCAAAGATAATACCAGTCATGAACTGGTTGTAATCTGGTATTTTCCATTTATCGTGATGGCGACAGGGGAGTGCCGACGTGCAGCGGGAAGACATCGCCAACTGTCTCATCGTGTCCTGCCAGCCGGTTCCCGGCGGCCCGATGGACAGTGCGCAATTCGTTACGGGCTTTGCCAGGGCCGCTCTTGAAGCCGGAGCCAAGGCCCTGCGCATCGAATCCGTGCCTTATGTCGCGGCCGCCCGCCTGGCAGTCCGCGTGCCGATCATCGGTATCGTCAAGCGCGATCTCACCGACAGCCCCGTGCGCATCACGCCCTATCTGGCCGATGTCGAGGCGCTGGCCGAGGCGGGCGCCGATATCATCGCTTTCGATGCGACGGATCGTGTCCGTCCCGTTCCTGTCGAAGCGCTTGTGAAAGCCGTCAAGGCCAGGAACAAGCTGACCATGGCCGATTGCTCTTGCCTTGACGATGCGCGCCGGGCCCTTGCCGCGGGTGTCGATTTCGTCGGCACGACGCTTTCCGGCTATGTCGGCGGGCCGGAGCCGGAGGATCCGGACATCGCCCTCATCGCTCAAATGCGAACCCTGACCCCCTACGTCATCGCCGAAGGGCGTATCCGGTCGCCGGAGCAGGCGGCCGCCGCCGCGCGCGCCGGCGCCTGTGCCGTGGTTGTCGGATCGGCGATCACCCGTACCGAGCACGTCACCTCGTGGTTCCACCAGGCGATTTCCGAGGCCTATGCGGCAAGGGGCACGCAAACCGTGCTTGGCCCAACCGTGCTGGGCATCGACATCGGCGGAACCAAGACCATGGCCGCGCTGGTCAGCGGCGGCAAGGTGATCGAGGACATGATCGTGCCGACGGCGCGAGAGGCTGGACCCGACGCCTGGCTGGCATCCCTTGCGCAAAGCACGTCGGCCTGGTCGAGCCGCTTCAGTCGTATCGGTATTGCGGTGACGGGACTGGTGCACGATGGACGCTGGTCGGCGTTGAATCCGGCGACGCTTGGCATTCCCGACGGCTACCCGCTGGTCGAAAGGGCATCCGCTGTTTTCGGCAAGCCCGTCTGTGCGTTCAACGATGCCCAGGCAGCCGCCTGGGGCGAATACAAATTCGGCGCCGGGCAAGGTCGCGACATCGTCTTTCTGACCATCTCGACCGGAATTGGCGGCGGCATCGTTTGCAACGGCCGATTGCTGTCCGGTCTTGCCGGTCACTTCGGTCTGATCCGTGGTTTGTCTGCAGACCAGGCCCCGCTCGAAGACAGCACCTCCGGCCGCTGGATCGCTTCGCAGGCCCTCAAGGCCGGCTTCAAGGCCGATGCCGCCGATGTGTTCGGGCTTGCGCTGAAGGGCGAGGCCTGGGCCGACGCCATCGTCTCGCGGAGCGCCTCGCGGGTCGCGACGCTGTGCCGGGACATTCAGATGATGTTCGATCCGAAATCGATCGTCATCGGCGGCAGCATCGGTCTTGCCGATGGCTATCTCGACCGGGTGCGCGCGCATCTGGGCGAGGTTCCACCGCGCCTTTCCTCCAATCTCGTTGCGGCGAAGCTCGCGGGCCACGCCGGCGTCATCGGTGTTGCCGATCTTGCCGAATGGGCAAGGTAGCGGCGCCGCCGGTCATGCCATGCAAAAATCATCAAAAAAGAAGGGAACGATCATGAAATTGAGCAGGACGTCTTTTGCGCTTATGGCCACCCTCCTCGCGGGGACAGCTTTGCCGACCTTTGCCAACGCAACCGTGACCGTGCTCGGCTGGCCTGGCGGGTCCGAGGAAACCGCACTGCGGGCAACCGTGGAAACCTACAACAAGCAGGCAAGCGATGCCGACAAGGTGGAGCTGCTGTTCTTCAACCGCGAAGGCTTTTACGACAAGCTGCAGGCCGACATGGCGGCCGGATCCAACGCCTTCGACGTGAACCTCGTCGCCACCTACTCGCTCGGTCGCTACGCGCCCTATATGGAGCCGGTCGATCTTGGCGCGGATGCGGCCAAGGTTTTCGGCGAATCCGTTCTCAAGACGATGCAGTTCGACGGCAAGCAATACGGCGTGCCGACAGACCTTTCGCTGCACTTCATGTACTACCGCAAGGATCTCGTCGACGCCTTGAGCAGGGATGACGCCGCCAAGAAGACCTATGGTGAAATCGCCCAGAAATATCTCGGCAAGCCGCTGCAGCCGAAGGACCCGGACAGCTGGACCTGGGACGACTGGGCGGCCACCGCCCTCTATTTCACCAAGCAGGTGAACCCCGACAGCCCGGTGCGCTACGGCACGGTCCTGCAGATGAAGAACCTGCTGTTCAACATGATGGTCTTCCAGTCCCTGCCGCGCTCCTACGGCGGCGACTGGATGGACAAGAACGGCAATGTCACGGTGGATTCCGATGCCTACAAGACCGGCCTCGAGCTCTACAAGAAACTCTATGATGCCGGGTCATCGCCCAAGGATTCGCTGAGCTACGAATATGCGGAAACCAACGCGGCCTTCGCATCCGGTCAGGCCGCGACGGCACTGCAGTGGAATGCCGCGGCGGCGGATCTGACCAGCACCGAAAAATCTCCGGCGGTCGCCGAGGTGACCGGGATCGTCGCGCCGCCGGCAGGTCCCGACGGACGCGCCGATCATATCCACGGCCTTGGTTTGGGCCTCAACAAGAACGCCAAGAACAAGGAAGGCGCCGTCAAGTTCCTGAAGTGGCTCGCCACCGAGGATGCGGCCTTGCTCTATGCGCGCAGCGGCGGTTCGCCGGCATTGTCTCCCGATGTCGTCGCCAAGGTTGCGAAGGAACGTCCCGATCTCGTCAAGCTCGGCGAATTCGCCAGCAAGTACGGCTATGTCATGACCGGAGCGACGTCCGCGAGTGCGCTCCCGGTCTATGAGCTGCAGGCAAAGGAGTTTACCGGCTACTGGTCCGGCCAGCAGAGCCTCGAGGATGCGCTCGCCCACACCAAGGCGGGCATGCAGGACCTTCTCAAGAAATGAACCATTTGCCGGACGCCGGGTCGAGCTCGGTGTCCGGCGCGTTTGGCGGATCGACATGGCCCTTGTGACACGTGCCGAAGGCAGGATGTATCTGACGCCGCTGGTCGGCTTCCTGCTGCTGTTCCTCGGCTTTCCGGCGATCGTCAATCTGATTTATTCCATTTCGGCCGTCACATTCGAGACGCTGCGCAGTCCGGTGTTGAGCGGTTTCAGCAACTATGTCGCGGTGTTGAACGACCGCGAATTCTGGAGCTCGGCCTGGTTCTCTCTGCGCTTCGGTATTCTTACCGCATCAGCGGAATGTCTGATCGGTCTTTTCCTTGCCATCTTCCTGGCACCGCTTCTGAGCAAGCGACCAGTCCTGATGGCGCCGTTGATGCTGCCGCTGATGGTCGCGCCGGCCATGGTCGGTCTCATGTACCGGCTGGTGCTGCATGAATTTGCGGGCCCCGTCCCCTACTATCTCTTCGAATGGTTCGGTGACAGCCCGGCCTTCCTCGACATCAACAATGCCTTCCGCACCCTTGTCGTCGTGGAGACGCTGCAATGGACGCCTTTCGCCTTCCTGCTCTTCTACACGGCCTATTCGGCCATACCGCTCGACGTGCGCGAAGCCTCCTCGCTCGATGGCGCATCGCCGTTTGAGATCGTCCGGTGGATCGACCTGCCATTGATGAAGCCGACGCTGGTCATCGCGTTTTTCATCCGTTTCATCGACGGTTTCCGGGTGTTCGACAATGTCTATGCATTGACCGGCAGTGGTGCAGGAGGTTCAACGACGTCCTTGTCGATCTACATCTACCAAGCCTTCTTCAAGGAAGGGGCTATTGGCAAGGCGGTCGCCGCCTCGGTTGTCCTGTTCATGGCGTCGTTCATCGTTCTCCACTGCCTTAACCGGCTTGCCGGCCGCAGGAAGCGTTGACGATGGCCGGGGCACTGCGCTGGATCGTTTTTGCCATCGCCGTGCTGGCGATGAATTTCCCCATTATCGTGACGCTGATCACATCGCTCAAAAGCCAGCGCGAGCTTTCGACGAACCCCGGTTTGTGGATCAGCCAGCCGACGCTCGACAACTATCTGGAGGTCCTGACGCAGACCAGCCGCTTCAACATCTATGCCTATCTGCTGAACAGCACCGTGGCGGCGCTGATCGGAACCGGCCTTGCGATCGTGCTCGCGTTCCCGGCTGCCTATGCGATCGCGCGCAGCGAGGCGGGAAAGCGCTTGGTCCTGCCGATCGTCATCAATCTTCGCGCCGTGCCGCTGATCATCTTCGCGATCCCGCTTTACATGATGTACCAGTGGCTGGGCCTGCTCGATACGCGGATCGGGCTCGGGCTCATCCTGACCATCGTCAACGCGCCGCTTGCACTCGTCATCCTGGTAAACGCGATTTCAGATGTACCAGTCGAACTCGACGAGGCGGCGAAAGTCGATGGCGCAAGTTCCTTGCAGGTGATGATGATGATCGTCCGGCCCGTCATCCGACCGGCGCTCGTCACAACCTTCATCTTCGGCTTCATCACCGCCTGGAACGAATTCCTCTTCGGCCTCATGCTGACAACCAGTCGTGCCGTGCCGATGGCGGTCGGCGCATCCTTCTTCTTCGCCGCGAGCGGCGGTGGCGTAAAATGGGGAACCGCTTCCGCCGTCATGATGCTGGGCGCCTTGCCGCCGGCATTGCTGGGTCTTGTGATGTATCGGCAGATATCGGGATCCATGACCGCTGGGGCGGTCAAGGGCTAAAGCAAGAAGAAGTTCGTCTTTCCGACAAATTGGACAACCCAATCCGACAGCGCCAGCGCACTTGTCAGGCCAGGTGACTCGATTCCGAAAAGACGGATCAGCCGTCCGGACGGATCTGCCAGAATGTCGAAATCGCCGAACTGCAACCCGTTCGTTTTAGGCCGCAGCCCGCAATGGCTCGGCTCCAGTTCCCCCTCTCTCAGCCCCGGCCAATAGATGGCGCGTAAAATGGTGTGGCCTCGGGCTGGCCGAGGAAGGAAGAAATGGTGCAGCTTGCTGATGGCGAAATCGCGATGGCGCAGACGCAACGCAGTCTGGTTAGGTCCAGCCTAAGCCGAACTACTGAAAATCATAATTTGTGCAGCGCACCCAACGTGCTTTGCTCCGCCATCGGCTGAAAGAAAACAAGAAAAGAACGTCAGGCGACAGGCTTCGGCGATGCCTCCGGAGCGGGTTTCGTTCGGGCCGGGATAACGCCCGACTTCAGAAAAACAGGGGAACGTGATGACGACAATAATCTCGAAGTTTCGCCGGGCCGCGCTGGTGGCCGGCATTGCGCTCAGCGCCATATCGGTGAGCCTCCACGCCGAAGCTGGCAGCTTGAAACTGGGCATGACGACCTGGGTGGGGTACGGACCGCTCTTCCTTGCCCGCGACATGGGCTACTTCAAGGAAGGTGGGCTCGATGTCTCGCTTGAAATCATCGAGGAAGCATCGCTGTATATGGCGGCTGTTGCCGCCGGCGAGCTCGACGGCAGCGCCTCGACCGTCGACGAGATCATGAAGTATCGTTCGAAGGATGTTTGCTTCAAGTCGGTCTATGCGCTGGATGACAGCCATGGCGGCGATGGCGTGCTCGCGCCCAGCGGGGTCAAGAGCATCGCCGACCTCAAAGGCATGGACGTAGCGCTGAACGAGGGTTCAGTGTCGCAGTTCTGGTTCAATATCCTGCTCAAGCAGGCCGGTCTCACCCAGGCCGATGTGAAGATCACCAACATGACGGCAGACGATGCCGCCGCCGCCTTCATGGCCGACCGCATTCCCGTTGCCGTCACCTGGGAACCGCATCTGACGCTGGCCAAGAAGGAAAACAAGGGACAGGTGCTGATCGACTCCTCCAAGACACCCGGCTTGATCGTCGATGTGGTGGCGCTCAACTGCGACTACATCACGAAGAACCCCGGAGATGTCGAGGCGCTGGTGAAGGGCCTCTACAAGGCCAACGAGTTCATCAAGGAGAATCCTGAGAAGGCGTATGAGGTGATGGCCAAAGGCGTCGGCGGCTGGCTGAAGGATCCGAAGGACTTTGCTTCCTCGGCCGCTGGCGTGAACTTCTACGGTAAGCAGCGCAATGCCGAATTCTTCGCCGGTGGCGAGACTGGCGAAGCCGGCAAGCTGATCAAGCTGGGCGGCGATATCTGGGGCGGCTTCGGCAAGCTCAAAATGGACGTCAAGTATGACGACCTCGTCGATACATCCTTCCTTGGAAAGTAGCTTGGCCTTGGAAAGTAGCTTGGCCTTGGAAAGTAGCTTGGCCTTGGAAGTAGCTTGGCCTTGCAAAGTAGCTTGGCCTGCGAAGTAATTTGACCTTGCAAAGTGATTTGGCTGAACCGGAGGCGGACCTCGCGCCTCCGGTCCAAGCGGCCCAAAAGGGTATCCCGTGACACTAGCACCGAACACGAGCTCTCTGGTCAGCAATGGCGTGACCGCGAGAGTTGAAGAAGGTCAGGCCGGTCGATCCGTCCTGAAAGTCATCGCCACACCGTTTCGGGCTGTGCCGCGCTCTCTCTCCATTACGCTCGGCTTCATGGTCTGGATCGCCGTCATCGGCGGCTGGTTCGCGCTGACCTATTCCGGAGCGGTCAAGGAAATGTTCCTGCCTCGCCCCGAATCCGTGTTGTCCACCACCATCAGCATGGCGCTTGACGGGTCGTTGTGGGAGCATGTTTTCGCCAGCGTCCAGGTGGTGTTGATCGGCTTCGTCCTTTCGAGCATCGTTGCGGTGCCGCTTGGATTGACGATGGGCACCTATCGCATCGTCCAGGCCGTTCTCGAACCGTTGGTCAATTTCATACGCTATCTGCCGGTGACGTCCTTCGTGCCGCTTTTCATCCTGTGGATCGGCATCGGCATCGAGCAGCGCGTTGCCGTCATCGTCTTCGGCGTCTTCTTCCAGCAACTCGTCATGATCGCCGACAGCGCTCGCAGTGTCCAGCGCGACCTCGTCAACGCAGCCTATACGCTCGGCACGAAACGAGGCGACACGGTCTTCCACATCGTCTTTCCGGCCACGCTTCCGAGCGTGCTGGATGTGCTGCGCGTCACCATGGGCTGGGCCTGGACCTATCTCGTCGTGGCCGAACTCGTCGCCGCCCGCAGCGGACTTGGCTACATCTCGCTCAAAGCCATGCGCGGCTTTCAGGTCGACGTGATCTTCATGGCCATCGCCATGATCGGCATCCTTGGTCTTTGCACCGACCAATTGTTCCGGGGCATCCGCCGCCTCGTCGCTCCCTGGGCCAATTGAGGAACACGCACACATGGACGCCCTGAATCTTACGACGAAACCAAAGAGTTCCGACATAGGCATCGACAATGTGGTCCTGCGCTACGGCAAGGGTGACAATGCGGTGCTGGCGCTGGATGGCATTTCCTTTCACGTCGTGCCCAACGAATTCTGTGTGATCGTCGGCCCATCCGGCTGCGGCAAGTCGAGCCTGCTTTATCTCGTCGCCGGTCTTGAGGAGCGCACCGGCGGCATGATCGTAGTCGGCGGCAAGCCTGTTACCGAGCCGGGCCCGGATCGCGGCATGGTGTTTCAGGCATATACGCTGTTTCCCTGGCTTACGGTGGCGCAGAACGTCGAATATGGCCCGAAGCGGAAGGGCATTGCGCCGGCCGAGCGCAGGGTCATTGTCGAGCATTTTCTCCACGAGGTCGGTCTGGCAAAGTTCGCCAACCATTACCCGTCTCAGCTGTCGGGCGGCATGAAGCAGCGCGTTGCGATTGCGCGCGCGCTCGCCAATGATCCGGACGTGCTGCTGATGGATGAGCCTTTTGGAGCGCTCGACAGCCAAACCCGTCACAGCATGCAGAAGCTTTTGCTGAGGATCTGGGATCATTCCAAGAAGACGGTCCTGTTCGTTACCCATGACATCGACGAAGCGATCCTGCTGGCGGACAGGGTGCTCGTCATGTCCGGCCGGCCCGGTCAGATCAAGAAGGAAATCCGCGTAGGCCTCCCGCGTCCACGCAGCATGGATCTGGTCATGGAGCCGAACTTCATCGCCATGAAGCGGGAGATCCTCGAGCTCCTGAAGAATGACGAAGACGACGAGCACTAATGCATGTCGCTCAAAAGTGACCTCGGTTTTGGGCGGACGACATGCATGAAACAGACATCAGCAGTCTTCGGTGTGGATGACGAAACGGGTAAGGCATGGGCATCGAGGCGGCGGAATTTGACTATATCGTCATTGGCGCGGGCTCGGCCGGCTGTGTCTTGGCAAACAGGCTGAGCGCAGACCCGGCAGTTCGTGTCTGCCTGATCGAGGCGGGCGGCAGCGACGACCGCACCAGGGTGCGCGTGCCGGCCGGCATTCTCTCGCTCTACGGCAATCCGAACTTCGACTACGGCTACAAGGGCGTGCCGCAGCCGCTGCTCAACAACCGCCGCATACCCGTCAACCGGGGCAAGGTTCTTGGGGGGTCGAGTTCGATCAACTCGATGGTCTATATTCGTGGCGCCGCGCAGGACTACGATGAATGGGCAGCGCTTGGCTGCACCGGGTGGTCCTATGCCGATGTCCTGCCGGTCTTCAAGAAATTGGAGCGGAACTGCTTGTTGCAGAGCCCCGCCTATCACGGATTCGACGGCGAATTGCTGGTCGACAATCCGCGCGATCCCAACGTGGTATCAAGCCTGTGGGTTGAGGCGGGCAGAGGCGTAGGCCTGCCCGAGAACCGCGACTTCAATGCCGGTGGCCAACTCGGCCTCGGCATCTACAACGTCACCCAGAACAGAGGCGAGCGCTTCTCGGCCTACAGCGCCTTTGTCCGGCCGATTCTCGGCCGATCGAATCTGCGGATATTGTCAGGCGTCGAGGTTCTTGATCTGGCGATTGAACGCGAGCGCGTCACCGGCGTCAACGTGATCAGGGCAGGCGCAACCCAACGGTTGGGGTGCCGAGCGGAGGTCGTCCTCAGCGCGGGTGCGATCGGATCGCCGCGCATTCTGCTTGCTTCCGGCGTCGGCCCGGCCGGGGAGCTGAAAGCAGCGGGGATTGAACCGGTCGCGAACCTGCCAGGCGTCGGTAAGAACTTGCGCGACCATGTCGATGGCATGGTCACAGTGCGATCGAACAGCCGCAAGACGCTCGGCCTTTCACTTGCCAATCTTCCGGCGATGCTGGCGGCGCCGTTCCAGTATTTCGCCCGGCGCAAAGGCATGCTGACGACCAACTATGTCGAAGCCGGCGGCTTTGCCAGGACGAAGTATGCCGGGAGCATACCCGACATTCAGTTCCACTTCGTGCCGGGCTATCGCAGCCATCGCGGTCGGCTCGTCGAATATGGCCACGGCTATGCCGTGCACACCTGTGTGTTGAGACCGGGGAGCGTCGGCGAAATCACGCTTCAACGCGACGGCACCCGCCGCAATATGCTCATAGACCATCGCTTCTTCAGTGACGAACAGGATGCCCTGACCCTCGTCGAGGGCATAAAGGTCGCGCGTTCGATCCTGGCTTCGCCGGTTTTCGGCGGCATCCGCGGACCGGAAATCCTGCCTGGGCCCGACGTGAACACCGATGACGAGATTCTCGCCTATCTGCGTGCCGAGGCTCTTACCGTCTATCATCCGGTTGGCACGGCCAGGATGGGCAACGACGCCATGGCGGTGGTTGATCCCGCCGGTCTCAAGGTGCACGGCTTCGACAATCTGCGCGTCGCTGATGCCTCCGTCATGCCGACATTGATCGGTGGCAACACCAATGCGCCATCTATGATGATTGGCGAAAAGGCGGCTATGGCAATACTGGCGTAACCGTCTGCGCGCGGCCAATTCAGCATTTAGGAACAAGCTAACCACTGCCACATGAAATCGTAATTTTCGCTGCCCGGTCCCTCCAGTAAACCAACGATCAGACCTCCGCCGCATGCGCAGAAACTCTCGGGGGGAGCCAGAAAGGGCCGCTGAATGCCAGTCGAAACAGTAGACACGCTTGTTGTTGGCGGCGGCCAGGCGGGGCTGGCGATGAGCGAGCATCTGAGCAAGTGCGGCGTGCCCCATCTCGTGCTGGAGCGGGACCGCATCGCCGAACGCTGGCGCAGCGAAAGATGGGACTCGCTGGTTGCCAATGGTCCCGCCTGGCATGACCGTTTTCCCGGCATGGAATTTCCCAATGCCGGTCCGGATGCCTTTATTGGCAAGGAGAAGGTCGCCGACTATTTTGTCGCTTACGCCGACATGATCGCTGCCCCCATCCGTTGCGGCGTGGAGGTCAGGAAAGTGGAAAGGCTTGTCGGCCGTCCCGGCTTCCGGATCGAAACCTCGGATGGCGTGATCGAAGCCAGGAGCGTGGTTGCCGCCACCGGCGCTTTCCAGCATCCGGTCATCCCGGCCGTCGTTCCCGGGGACGCCGGACCTATGCAGATACATTCCAGCGCCTATCGCAATCCCGGCCAACTGCCCGCAGGCGCGGTGCTGGTGGTCGGCTCCGGGTCTTCGGGGGTGCAGATCGCCGACGAACTCCAGCGTGCGGGACGGCGGGTTTATCTCTCGGTCGGGCCGCACGATCGGCCGCCGCGGGCCTATCGCGAACGTGACTTCTGCTGGTGGCTGGGGGTTTTGGGCAAGTGGGACGCGCAGGCGCCTGCGCCCGGCACCGAACATGTCACCATCGCGGTCAGCGGCGCGCGTGGCGGCCAGACGATCGACTTCCGGCGCCTTGCCGCGCAAGGGATGACGCTGGTTGGCCGGACCGAATCCTACAGGCACGGTGTGATGACTTTCGCACCCGATCTGGCCAAGAATATCGCGCGCGGCGATGCGAATTACATGTCGGTTCTGGACGAGGCAGATGCCTATGTCGCCCGCAACGGCCTCGACCTTCCCCCGGAGCCCGAGGCCCGCAAGATCGGCCCGGACCCGCGATGCATGACCGATCCCATTCTCGAGCTGAACCTGTCGGAAGCCGGGATAGGTTCGATCATCTGGGCGACGGGATTCACCGTCGACTACAACTGGCTGAAGGTCGATGTGTTCGACGAAAGGGGCAAGCCGAAGCACCAGCGCGGTGTGTCGACCGAGCCCGGCATCTATTTCCTCGGACTGCCTTGGCAATCGCGCAGGGGGTCGAGCTTCATCTGGGGCGTCTGGCACGACGCGCAGCATGTGGCCGACCATATTTCCACGCAGCGCAAATACCTGGCCTACCATGCGTCCGCGAAGCGCGAGACCAAGGTGGCATAGACACGGCACCTCAAACGGGATGCCCCGACCTCGAGCCTGATCCGACGGAGACCAAGATGGCGCATACAAGAATTCGAAAGTTCAACACCAAGGACACTTATCCCGAGCAGAAGCTCGACAATGATCTGTGCCAGGCGGTCGTTACGCGGGGCGGCAGGACCGTCTATCTGCGCGGCCAGTGTCCGCAGGACCTCGACACGGCCAAGAACATCGACAGCCATGATCCGGTCGAGCAGACGCACAAGGTCATGCAGAACATCCGCCAGCTGATCGAGGAGTGCGGCGGCACCATGGAGCACCTGGTCAAGGTGGTGGTCTACATCACCGATGTGCGCCATCGTGAGGCGGTCTACCGTACCATGGGCGAGTATATCAGAGGCGTGCATCCCGTCTCGACCGGCCTTGTCGTGCAGGCCCTGGCGCGGCCGGACTGGCTGGTCGAGATCGACGGCACCGCCGTCATTCCGGACTGATTGCGATGACCTTTTCCATTGTCGCGCGGTGCGGCCGCACCGGCATGTTCGGGGTCGCGGTGTCCTCCTCGTCGCCTGCTGTTGCGGCGCGCTGCGCCTATGCGCAGGCGGGCGCCGGGGCCATTGCCAGCCAGAACGTCACCGATCCTACGCTTGGACTGCGCGGTCTCGAATTGCTGGCGCGCGGCGCGTCCGCGGCGGAGGCGATTGCCATATTGAAGCGCACCGGTGCTTATCCCGAATACCGGCAGGTGCTGGCTGTCGACGCCGCTGGAGCGACCGCGATCCATTCGGGTCCCAAAGCTCTTGGCATCTGGGCGGAGGCGCGTGCGGAAAATGTCGCCTGCGGCGGCAACATGCTGGCCCATGATGGCGTGCCGCAAGCGATGGTCGAGGCCTTCCTGGCGTCGGAGGGGCATCTCGGCGACCGCCTCATCGCGACTATGCGCGCGGCGCTGACAGCCGGCGGCGAGGCTGGCCCTGTCCATTCCGCCGGCATGAAGCTGGTGCGTGAGGTGGCGTGGCCGGTCGCCGACCTGCGCTGCGACTGGACCGACGATTGTCCTATCGAGCAACTGGCGGCGCTGTGGCAACTCTACAAGCCACAGCTCGATGCCTATGTGACCCGCGCGATCAACCCATCCGATGCGCCGAGCTACGGCGTGCCGGGCGACGAATAGTCAAGACAGGGGTCACCTGCGATGAGTGAACTCAGCCACAAGGACTGGATCGGCAAGGCGTCCGCGATCCGTTTTCGTGACAAGGCGTTCATCGACGGCAAGACGGTCGCGGCGCGTTCGGGCCGGACCTTTGCCAGCGTCAATCCGGCAACGGGCGAGGTGCTGGCCGAAGTGGCGTCCTGCGGCGAGGAAGACATCGATCTGGCGGTTGCCGCCGCTAGGCGCAGCTTCAACGCCGGCGTCTGGTCGCGCACCAGCCCGGCGCACCGCAAGGAGGTGTTGCTGCGGCTGGCGCAGCTGCTGCGCGACAACCTGCATGAACTGGCCCTGCTTGAATCGCTGGACATGGGCAAACTGGTCAGGGATGCGGCCTCGGTCGACGTCCCCGGTTCGGCGGCGATCTTCCAATGGTATGGCGAGGCCATCGACAAGATCTATGGCGAGGTGGCGCCGACCGGCGAAGGCGATCTGGTGCTGGTGCGGCGCGAGCCGCTTGGCGTGGTCGGCGCGGTGGTGCCGTGGAACTTCCCGCTCGACATGGCAACCTGGAAATGCGCACCGGCGCTGGCGGCGGGCAATTCGGTGGTGCTGAAACCCGCCGAACAGTCACCTCTGTCGGCCCTGCTCCTGGCGGAGCTGGCGATGGAGGCGGGCCTGCCTGCCGGCGTGCTCAATGTTGTGCCCGGCCTTGGCGAAACCGCCGGCCAGGCGCTTGGCCGCCATATGGATGTGGATTGCCTCGCCTTCACCGGTTCGACCGCGGTGGGCAAGATGTTCCTGCAGTACTCCGGGCAGTCGAACATGAAGCAGGTCTGGCTGGAGACCGGCGGCAAGAGCCCCAACCTCGTCTTTGCCGACTGCGGGGATCTCGATGTGGTGGCCGATATGGCGGCCTTCGGCATCTTCTTCAACCAGGGCGAGGTCTGTTCCGCCAATTCACGCCTGCTCGTCCAGCGCGGCATCAAGGATGCCCTGGTGGAGAAACTGGTGCAGCGTGCGGCGGCCACGCAGCCCGGCGATCCGCTCGATCCGACTTCGAAAATGGGCGCGATGGTCGATAGTCGCCACGCCGCCAATGTCATGCGCTTCGTCGAGGCCGGTAAAAAGACCGCGCGCCTGGTCGCGGGCGGCGACATGGTCACGGTCAATGGGCGCGGCAGCTTTGTCCAGCCCACCATTTTCGACGATGTCACGCCTGCCGATCCGATTGCCCGCGACGAGATCTTCGGGCCGGTGCTTTCGGTCATTGCCTTCGATGACGAGGCCGACGCGATCCGCATCGCTAATGACAGCCCCTACGGGCTCGCCGCATCGCTGTGGACCGACAGCCTGTCGCGCGCGCACCGCATCGCCGGGCGGCTGCAGGCCGGCACAGTTTCCGTCAACAAGGTCGACGCTCTGAGCCCGATGACGCCGTTCGGTGGTTTCAAGCAATCCGGCTTCGGCCGCGACCTGTCGCTGCATGCGCTCGACAAGTACAGCGCGCTCAAAACGACATGGATCAAATATTGATGGGCGCCTAAAGCGCATCGCGATCGAACGGATTCAAGTGATGCGCTTTAGGCCTTTGCTCCATGCATGTCGTTTGCGCAAAACCGGGGCCACTTTTGCGCGACATGCATTAGGCTTGATCGAAGCCCTCAAACCGGCAACATAGCCAGCCATGCCGCTACGCTTCACGCTCAGACAGCTGGAATATTTCGTTGCCGTGGGCGAAGCCGGCTCCATCGCCAAGGCGGCCGAGCAGGTCAATGTGTCGCCGCCATCGATTTCGGCCTCGATCGCGCAGTTGGAAACCGAGTTCGGCGTCCAGCTTTTTGTCCGCAAGCATTCGCACGGCCTCTCGCTCACCGCCGGTGGCCGCATCTTCCTCAAGGAAGCCGCCCGGCTGCTCAACGATGCCGATGCCTTGCATGACGTCGCCGGCGATTTTGCCGAGAAGGTGCGCGGCCCGCTGGCGGTGGGATGCCTGCTGACCTTTGCGCAGATCGTGCTGCCGGCGCTGCGCATGCGGTTCGAGCGCGCTTATCCCGATGTGCGCGTGCGCCAGTTCGAGCGCAATCAGGGGCAATTGCTTGAGATGCTGCAGCGCGGTGAAATCGACCTCGCCCTGACCTACGATCTCGAACTGTCGCAGGATATGACCTTCGAGCCGCTGATGTTGGTGCCGGCCTATGTCATGCTGCCGGCGGGCCATCGTTTCGCGGCCAAGGCGTCGATCACGACGGAGGAACTGGCCGACGAGCCGATGGTGCTGCTCGACCTGCCGTACAGCCGCGAATATTTCCTGTCGGCATTCCACCAGCGAGGGATCCGGCCCAATATTGCCGAGCGCACCGGCGACATTGCGGTCATGCGCTCCATGGTGGCCAACGGCTTCGGCTACGGCATCGCCAACATGCGGCCGCTCAACACGCTGGCGCCGGACGGCAAGCCGCTGGTCTTCGTGCCGTTGGACGGTGACCTCCGGCCGCTGACCATGGGCGTCGCCTTGCCCAATTCCGAACATCGTACGCAATCCGCCCAGGCGTTCATCGACCACTGCCGGCATTTTGTCGTCGAGCAAGGTGTGTTCGGCGCCGAGCGGGCCGTCGGCCAGGCAGCGCTTCCGCAGAAGTAGCGCCCGGTTACGGCAGTTGCTGGTCGGCAAGCCGCTTAAGCAATTTTTCCAGCATGTCGTCGCAGCGGCGCATCTGCTCGACGCTGACGAATTCGTCCGGCTTGTGCCCTTGCGCCATCGACCCCGGTCCGCACACGACCGTCGGCGTGCCGAGATCGCGGCTGAACAGGCCGCCTTCCGTGCCGAAGGCCATCTTGATGGTATTGTTGGCGCCGGTCAGCGATTTGACGAAGGCGACGGCTTGCGAACTGGCTGGCGTGTCCAGGCCGGGATAGGTGTTGGTGATGTCGATGTCGATTGCTGCCTCGGGCGCGATAGTCGAGGCTTCGGAAGCAATATGAGCAGCCTCCTTGCGCAGGCGGTCGAGAATCTCGTGCGGGTCGTCGGCCGCGACATTGCGGATCTCGAAGTCGACCTGGCAAAGGTTCGGCACGATGTTCAGCGCCACGCCGGCGTTGATCTTGCCGACATGGACGGTCGTGTATGATATGTCGTAGTCGCCGTCGCGGGCGCCATCGCGCACCAGCCGGTCCTGTTCGCGGCGCAAGGCGGCGACGAAGTCGCAGCCGAGATGGATGGCGTTGAGCGCCAGCGGGGCCAGCGCCGAATGGCCTTCGCGCCCCTTGCAAAGCGCGCGTGCGGCAAGCTTGCCCTTGTGCCCCGTCGCCACCTGCATATCGGTCGGCTCGCCGACAATGCATAGCAGCGGCCGATGCGGGGCCGCTTGCAGCATGTCGACCAGGCTGCGCACACCGATGCAGCCGATCTCCTCGTCGTAGGAGAGTGCCAGGTGCAGAGGCGTCTTCAGCGTCATTTTCGCGGCCTTGAGGCACGCGGCGAGCGCGCAGGCCACAAAACCCTTCATGTCGGCCGCGCCGCGTCCGTAAAGCTTGCCGTCACGGTTCGTCATCTCGAAGGGCGGCAGCGTCCAGGCCTGGCCGTCGACGGGAACGACGTCGGTGTGACCGGACAGCATGATGCCGGAAGCATCAGTCGGTCCGATGGTGGCAAAGAGGTTGGCCTTGTGGCCGTCCTCGCTGTGGATGATCTGGCTGGCAGTGCCGTGCGCGTCTAGCAGGTCCGCCACGTAGTTGACGAGGGCGAGGTTCGAGTCGCGGCTCACCGTCGGGAATGCGAGCAGCTTTTCAAGGATCTGGGTGCTGTCCATGCGTCTTGTGCCTCATTGGCCGTCGGTACTTCTAGCATCGCGTGGCCGGGGCCTTGAAGTCGCATTTGGCTCAGTCGGGATTCAGCGGATGCTAATCCGGATGTGTGCGATTAGGCGCGGCCTAACCGGCACAGAAGAAATCTGTTGTTTTCCGGCGCTTGCCGCAACTTATGAATGGTCTCACGGCATCAACCCACTGGGCTGGCCGGCTTGCGTCACGCCTCGAAACCATGATCGGGCGTGCTGCAGGGCGACGCTGGCAGGAAGGCACGTTCCATGCGCAATCCGCGCTATGATATTCTGTTTGAGCCCGTGAAGATCGGTCCGGTGACCGCCAAGAACCGCTTCTATCAGGTGCCGCATTGCAATGGCGGCGGCTATCGCGACCCTTCGGCCGCGGCCGAGATGCGCCGCATCAAGTCGGAAGGCGGCTGGGGCGTCATCTTCACCGAGCAAACCGAGATGCACCACACATCGGAGATCACGCCCTTCATCGAGCTCAGGCTGTGGGACGATGCCGATATTCCGGCGCTGGCGAAGATGGCCAAGGCAATGCACCAGCATGGCGCGCTGGCCGGCATCCAGCTGGCCTACTCAGGCATCAACGGGCCGAACCTCTACACCAAGGAAGTGCCGCGCGGGCCGTCGGCCCTGCCGATCCGCACCTTCACCAACGATCCGGTGCAGGCGCGCGCCATGGACAAGCAGGATATTCGCGACCTGCGCCGCTGGCATCGCAATGCCTTCAAACGGGCGAGGCTCGCGGGCTTCGATTTGGTGTGCCTCTACGGCGCGCATGGCTTCGGCATCATCCAGCACTTCCTGTCCACGGCCACCAACCAGCGCAGCGACGAATATGGCGGCTCGCTGGAGAACCGCTCCCGGCTGATGCGTGAGCTGATCGAAGAGGGCAGGGACGCTATCGGCGACACGTGCGGCCTGACGCTGCGGCTGTCGCTGGACGAGATGATCGGTGAACTCGGCTTTGCCAATTCCGAAGTGCGCGACATGATCGAGATGCATGCCGATCTGCCCGACCTCTGGGACCTGGCGCATGGCGCCTGGGAGGACTGCTCCGGGCCGTCGCGGTTCAAGGAGGAGGGCGCGCAGGAGAGCCTGGTGTCCGGCATCAAGAAACTGACCTCGAAGCCGGTCGTAGGCGTCGGTCGCTTCACCTCGCCGGATGTGATGGTGAAGATGATCAAGTCCGGCACGCTGGATTTCATCGGCTGCGCGCGCCCATCGATTGCCGATCCCTTCCTGCCGAAGAAGGTGGAGGAGGGGCGCATCGAGGACATTCGCGAATGCATCGGCTGCAACATCTGCATCACCGGCGACATGACCATGTCGATCTCGCGCTGCACGCAGAACCCGACCTTCATGGAGGAATGGCGCAAGGGCTGGCATCCCGAACGCATGCAGGCCAAGGGTGATAGCGACAGCGTGCTGATCGTCGGCGCCGGCCCGGCCGGGCTGGAGGCGGCGCGTGCGCTCGGCCTGCGCGGCTATCAGGTGGCCATCGCCGAAGCCGGCACCGAACTTGGTGGCCGCGTGGCGCGCGAGTGCCGCTTGCCTGGTCTCTCGGCATGGGGGCGCGTGCGCGACTACCGCCAGTACCAGATCAGCCAGATGTCCAATGTCGACGTCTATTTCGAAAGCCGATTGTCGGCGCAGGAGATACTGGACTTCGGCTTTCAGAACATTGCGCTTGCCACCGGCTCGACATGGCGCCGAGACGGCGTGGCGCGCGCGCATGTCGTGCCGATGCCGATCGACCCGGCCATGCCGGTCTACACGCCGGACGATCTGATGGCCGGCACTGTGCCGACCGGCAGTGTCGTGCTGTTCGACGACGACCACTACTACATGGGTGGCGTTCTGGCCGAGCTGATGGCGCGCCAGGGCGCGAAGGTGACGCTGGTGACGCCGTCGGCCTATGTATCCGACTGGACCCGCAACACGCTGGAGCAGGGCGCCGTCCATCGCCGGCTGGCCGAGCTCGGCGTCGAGATCGTGCTGAACCGGACTGTGACGCGCATCGTGCCGGGCGGTGTTGCCACGGCGTGCGCCTATACGGGCGCCCGGAGCGACATCATTGCCGACGCGGTGGTGCTGGTGACATCGCGCCAGCAGGACGATAGTGTCTGGCAGGAATTGAAGGCGCGGCGGGACGAATGGGCCGATAGCGGCATCCGCTCGGTCAAAATCATCGGCGACGCCGAGGCGCCGGGTCCGATCGCCTGGGCAACCTATGCCGGCCACCGCTTCGCGCGCGAGCTGGATGAAGCCGATATCGGCGACGCACTGCCCTTCCGCCGCGAGGTCACAGCGTTGGCCGCGGAATAGGGCGCCTGCGGCGCGGTCAGCGAATATCGGATTGTTCAACCATACCGCATTGCACAATTCCTTCGCTTGGTCACAATGCAGGCATGGTTCGAACCGCACTCGCCGTCCTGGTGATCGATGAAAACCGCATCCGCGCCGCGATCATCGAGGCGGGGTTGCGCGAGGCCGGCCATGAGCGGGTCACCGTCATCCATGATGTGACCGGCATTGCGCGGCGGATCGCCGAGATCGAACCCGATATCATCGTCATCGATCTCGAAAACCCGAATCGCGACATGCTGGAAAACATGTTCCAGCTGTCGCGTGCCGTAAAACGGCCGATCGCCATGTTCGTCGACCGCTCCGACCAGGCCTCGATCGAGGCGGCGGTCGATGCCGGCGTTTCGGCCTATGTCGTCGACGGTCTGCGGCAAGAGCGCGTCAAGCCGATCCTCGACATGGCGGTCAGCCGCTTCAACGCCTTTTCGCGCATGGCACGCGAACTGGAAGAGGTTCGCGGCGAGCTCGAGAGCCGCAAGGTGATCGACCGTGCCAAGGGCATCCTGATGAAATCGCGCGGCCTCTCCGAAGAGGCGGCCTACACGCTGCTGCGCAAGACGGCGATGAACCAGAACCGCAAGATCGGCGACATCGCCCAAAGCCTGGTGACTGCCGCGGGGCTGCTGGGACCGGCGGAGGACGAATGAGCATGACTGCCGAGCACCAGATCACCGCCGGCTTCATGCCGCTTTTCGACAGCGCCGTGCTGGTCGCGGCCGGCGAGCTTGGCTTCGCCGCGCAAGAAGGCATCGATCTGAAGCTGCACCGCGAGACATCCTGGGCCAACATCCGCGACCGCATCGCCATCGGCCACTTCCATCTCGCGCATATGCTGGGACCGATGCCGCTCGCCTGCAATCTCGGGCTGACGCCGCTGGCCTCGGAAACCATCGTGCCGTTCTCGCTCGGCCTCGGCGGCAATTGCGTCACCATCTCCAATGCCGTTTGGGCCGGTATGGCGGCACACGGCGCCGAGGCCGACCTAGACCCGGCGCGCGCCGGTGCCGCACTTGGCGCGCTCATTCGCGAGCGCGCTGCGGCCGGTGGCGATCCGCTGCGCTTTGCCGTGGTGCATCCGCATTCCGGGCACAATTACGAATTGCGCTATTGGCTCGCCGCCTGCGGCATCGATCCGAGCCAAGAGATTGAGATCGTCATCGTGCCGCCGCCCTTCATGGCCGATGCGCTGGCCGCCGGCCGCATCGACGGCTACTGCGTCGGCGAACCCTGGAACAGCGCTGCGGTGGCCGCCGGCACCGGCCACATCGTCACCGTCAAGGCGCGGATATGGCGCAACAGCCCGGAGAAGGTGATCGGCGTGCGCAAGGCTTGGGCAGATGAAAACCCCGAGGCCTTGGCGGCGCTGCTGCGCGCGCTGCATCACTCGGCGCGCTGGTGCCAGGATCCGGCCAACCATGGCGAACTGGCCGGGGTGATGGCGCAGGCCGGCTTCCTCGGCCTGCCGCCGACCGTGCAGATGCCGATCCTGACCGGCCATCTCCAACTGGGCGGCGGTGCGGAGCGGACCATCGACGACTTCTTCCTCCCCTTCGATAAGGCGGCGAACTTTCCGTGGAAGAGCCATGCGCTGTGGTTCTACACGCAGATGGTGCGCTGGGGGCACGTGGCGCACACGCCTGAAAGCCTTGCCATCGCCCGCGACTGCTACCGTCCCGACCTCTACCGTTCGGCGCTGAAGCCGCTCGGCGTCGCGCTTCCCGGCGCCAATTCGAAAGTCGAGGGTGCGCTCCAAATTGCCACCGCGGTCGGCGCGACAGGCGCCGGCCTTGTGCTCGGTCCGGACGGTTTCTTCGACGGTCAGATCTTCGATCCTGACGAGATCGATGCGTACATTACCGGCCAGAAATCTGCCGAGATTCAGGCCTGATCATTTCCGCGCCATCCTTGTGCATTGCACAAAAATTGTGCGCGCGATTGCCCTAATGAACAATCTTTGGCCTTCCGGCCATAGGGTTCGATGCGCCGGCGATCAGCGCAGCATGCTGATTTCATTAGCCTTTTTCACCTCTCTCAAAACTGGCACGGTTCCTGCTTTGAAATAGACAGGCCCTTCGCGGGTCACGGAACAGGCGTCCAATGGCGGGCGCCACAGGCAAAGCTGCCGCTCAGGTTAAAGCGCGCTCCCGGTCACCCGGACGCGAAGACCTGGCTGGCGGCTTTTTTGTTTTGATCAACACGCAATCGACGACGCGGATCCCAAGCCGCGCCCAACCGGAGACGACGATGACGAAACGGATCAGGACTGGAACGACCCTCAAAGACATGACGCGCCGCGATTTTCTGGTCAGCAGCGCGATGACGGCCGGCCTGTTCGTGGCGGCCCGCAAGCTCTTCCCTTCCGGCGCCTATGCCGCGACCGCCACTCCGGAGGTCACCGGCGCCAAGCTCGGCTTCATTGCCCTCACCGATGCGGCCCCGCTGATGATCGCCAAGGAGAAGGGGCTGTTCGCCAAGTTCGGCATGCCCGATGTCGAGGTGCTCAAGCAGGCCTCCTGGGGTGCGACACGCGACAATCTGATGCTCGGCGGCGCGGCCAACGGCATCGACGGCGCTCATATCCTGACACCGCTGCCTTACCTCATGCACACCGGCAAGGTGACGCAGAACAACCAGCCGATGCCGATGGCGATCGTGGCTCGGCTCAACTACGACTGCCAGGGCATTTCGGTCGCCCAGGAATATGCCGGCACCGGTGTCGGCCTCGACGCCTCGAAGCTGAAAGACGCGTTCGCTGCCAAGAAGGCGACCGGCAAGGAAATCAAGGCCGCCATGACCTTCCCGGGCGGTACGCATGATCTGTGGCTGCGCTATTGGCTGGCCGCCGGCGGCATCGATCCCGACAAGGACGTCTCGACCATCGTCGTGCCGCCGCCGCAGATGGTGGCCAACATGAAGGTCGGCAATATGGACGTGTTCTGCGTCGGCGAGCCGTGGAACGAGCAACTCGTCCATCAGGGCGTCGGCTTCACCGCCGCCACGACAGGCGAATTGTGGAAGGGCCATCCCGAAAAGGCGCTCGGCCTGCGCGCCGAATTCATCGAGAAATATCCGAAGGCCACCAAGGCGATCCTGATGGCCGTCATGGAAGCCCAGCAATGGTGCGAGGCCACCGAGAACAAGGACGAGATGGCCGCCATCATCGGCAAGCGGCAATGGATGAACGTGCCCGTCGCCGACATCATCGGCCGTCTCAAGGGCGACATCAACTATGGCAATGGCCGCGTCGCCAACGGCACCGATCTCTCCATGAAGTTCTGGAAGGGCGGCGTCTCCTATCCGTTCAAGAGCCATGATGCGTGGTTCCTTGCCGAGAACATCCGCTGGGGCAAGTTCGCGCCGACCACCGACATCAACGCGCTGGTCGACCAGGTCAACCGCGAGGATCTGTGGCGCGAGGCGGCCAAGGATCTCGGCGTCGCGGCAGCCGACGTTCCGGCGTCGTCGTCGCGCGGCGTCGAGACCTTCTTCGACGGCAAGATTTTCGATCCGGCCAACCCGTCCGCCTATCTCGACAGCCTGAAGATCAAGGCATCGGCGTAGCCTGATCGCAAGCGGTGCATGCGCCGCTTGCGATCACTACCTGCCCCAAGGAGTTTTCCCCAGACATGTCGATCCAGACTATCGAGGACACCAAGGTGAAGGCCTTTCCCGCCAAGCCGGCGGAGGTCATCGCCTTCACTGCCAAGGCACGGCGCCGCTTCGAGCCGCTCGCCATCGCCGGCAAACTGGCGAGCGCGCTGGTGCCGCCCATCATCGTCATCGCGCTGATGCTGGTCGTCTGGCAGATCGCCTGTTCGTCGCCGACATCGAGCCTGCCGCCGCCGACCCAGGTGTGGAACGAGGCTTACGACCTGATAGCGCATCCGTTCTTCGACAATGGCCCGCAGGATATAGGTCTGGCCTGGCGCGTGCTGATCTCGCTGCAGCGCGTCGCCGTCGGCTTCGGCCTGGCGGCGGTCGTCGGCGTCGCGCTCGGTGCGCTGGTCGGCCAGTCGATCTGGGCGATGCGCGGCCTCGACCCGGTGTTCCAGATCCTGCGCACGGTGCCGCCGCTGGCCTGGCTGCCGCTGTCGCTGGCGGCGTTCCGTGATTCCAGCCCGTCGGCGATCTTCGTCATCTTCATCACCTCGATCTGGCCAATCATCATCAACACCGCGGTCGGCGTGCGCAACATTCCCGAGGACTACCGCAACGTCTCGCGCATCCTGCGGCTCAACCAGTTCGAATTCTTCGTCAAGATCATGGTGCCGGCCGCCGCGCCTTACATCTTCACCGGCTTGAGGATCGGCATCGGCCTGTCCTGGCTCGCCATCGTCGCCGCCGAAATGCTGACTGGCGGCGTCGGCATCGGCTTCTTCATCTGGGATGCGTGGAACTCGTCGCGGCTGCCCGACATCATCGTCGCGCTCGCCTATATCGGCGTCACCGGCTTCTGCCTCGACCGGCTGGTCGCGGCGGTCGGCGCCTTCGTCACCCGCGGCACAACGGCAAAGTGAGGAGAGGGGCGATGACGGCCTATCTGAAGCTCGACCATATCGACAAATCCTTCACGCGTGGTGCCCAGGTCAGCGAGGTGTTGAAGGACATCAGGCTGACCATCGACAAGGGCGAATTCGTCTCCATCATCGGCCATTCCGGCTGCGGCAAGTCGACCCTGCTCAATCTGATCGCCGGGCTGACCAAGGTGTCGGCCGGCGCCGTGCTGCTCGAGGACAAGGAGGTCGACAGCCCTGGACCGGAACGCGCCGTGGTGTTCCAGAACCACTCGCTGCTGCCGTGGCTGACCGTCTACGAAAACATCAACCTGGCGGTGTCGAAGGTCTTCGGCCGTTCGAAGAGCAAAGTCGAGCGGCATGACTGGATCATGCGCAATCTCGACCTCGTGCAGATGGCGCATGCCAAGGACAAGCGCCCGGCGGAAATCTCCGGGGGCATGAAGCAGCGCGTCGGCATCGCCCGGGCGTTGGCGATGGAGCCGAAGATCCTGCTGCTCGACGAGCCGTTCGGCGCGCTCGATGCGCTGACGCGGGCCCATCTGCAGGACGCGGTGATGGACATCCATTCCAGGCTCGGCTCGACGACGATCATGATCACCCATGACGTTGACGAGGCGGTGCTGCTCTCCGACCGCATCGTCATGATGACCAATGGCCCGGCGGCAACCATCGGCGAAGTGCTTGCCGTGCCGCTGGCGCGGCCGCGCCGGCGCGTCGAACTCTCTTCCGACCGGACCTTCCTGCGCTGCCGCGAGGCGGTGCTGAAGTTCCTCTACGAACGCCACCGCTTCGTCGAAGCCGCGGAGTAGCACCATGAGCGAGAGACTTGTCATCATCGGCAATGGCATGGCCCCAGGGCGCATGCTGGAGCACCTGCTGGAACAGGCTCCGGGCCGCTACACCGTCACCATCTTCAACGCCGAGCCGCGCGTCAATTACGACCGCATCATGCTGTCGCCGGTGCTGTCGGGCGAGAAGGCCTATGAGGAGATCATCATCCATGGCGACGGCTGGTACATCGCCAACAACATCACCCTCTACAAGGGCCATAAGATCGTTGCCATCGACCGGACGGCGAAGACCGTCACCTCGGATCACGGCGTCACCGAGCCCTACGACAAGCTCGTCATCGCCACCGGCTCGGTACCGTTCATCATTCCGGTGCCGGGCCATGACCTGCCGGGCGTGCTGACCTATCGCGATCTCGACGACGTGCAGGCGATGATGCTCGCTGCCCAGTCGCGGGCCAAGGCGGTGGTCATCGGCGGCGGCCTGCTGGGTCTGGAGGCGGCGGCGGGCCTCAACGCGCAAGGCATGGACGTCACCGTGCTGCATGTCATGCCGACTTTGATGGAGCGCCAGCTCGATCCGGCCGCCGGCTATCTCTTGCAGCGCGCGGTGGAGCAGCGCGGCATCAAGGTCATCACCAAGGCCAACACCCAGGCGATCACAGGCAACGGCAAGGTCGGGCAGGTGGAACTTGCTGACGGCACCATTATCCCAGCAACGCTTGTGGTGATGGCCGTCGGCATCCGGCCGAATTCGGCGCTGGCCAAACAGGCCGGCATCGCCGTCAACAGGGGCATCGTCGTAGACGCCGGCATGCGCAGCAACGATCCCGACATCTACGCGCTCGGCGAATGTGCCGAGGTCAACGGCCAGGTCTATGGCCTCGTCGCGCCGCTCTACGAGATGGCGCGCGTTACAGCCAGCCAGCTTGCCGGCAACGAAGCGGCGGCCTTCGTCCATATGGACACGCCGACCAAGCTCAAGGTCACCGGCATCGACCTGTTCTCGCTCGGCGACTTCGCCGAGGGCGAGGACCGCCAGGAGATCGTGCTGCGCGATGCGGCGGCCGGCGTCTACAAGCGACTTGTGCTGAAGGACGACCGCATCATCGGCACCGTGCTCTATGGCGAGACGGCGGACGGCGCCTGGTTCAACGATCTCAAGAAAAAGCAGACCGACATATCCGAGATGCGCGATACGCTCATCTTCGGCCAGTCCTACCAGGGGGGTGCCCCGCTGGACCCTATGGCGGCCGTTGCAGCCTTGCCGGATGATGCGGAGATCTGCGGCTGCAACGGCGTTTGCAAGGGGAAGATCACCGGCGCGATCACGGCCAAGGGCCTGACCTCGCTCGACGACGTGCGCGCCCACACCAAGGCGTCGGCCTCCTGCGGCTCCTGCACCGGGCTGGTCGAGAAGCTGATGGTGCTGACCATCGGCGACAAATACAATCCAGCGGCGGTGCAGCCGATGTGCGGCTGCACGACGCTCGGTCATGACGAGGTCCGCCGGCTGATCATCGCCAAGCGCCTGAAGACCATTCCCGCCGTCATGCAGGAACTGGAATGGACGACCTCCTGCGGCTGCGCCAAATGCCGGCCGGCGCTCAATTACTATCTCGTCTGCGACTGGCCGGACGACTACGCCGACGACTACCAGTCGCGCTTCATCAACGAGCGCGTCCACGCCAACATCCAGAAGGATGGCACCTATTCGGTGGTGCCGCGCATGTGGGGCGGGGTGACCAATGCCACTGAACTGCGCGCCATCGCCGACGTTGTCGACAAGTTTGAAATCCCGATGGTCAAGGTCACCGGCGGCCAGCGCATCGACATGCTCGGCATCCGCAAGGAAGACCTGCCGGCGGTGTGGGCCGATCTCGGCCAGGCCGGCTTCGTCTCCGGCCACGCCTATGCCAAGGGGTTGCGCACGGTGAAGACCTGCGTCGGCTCGGACTGGTGCCGCTTCGGCACGCAGGATTCGACGGGCCTCGGCATCCGCATCGAAAAATTCATGTGGGGCTCGTGGACGCCGGCCAAGGTCAAGATGGCGGTGTCGGGTTGCCCCAGGAATTGCGCCGAGGCGACCTGCAAGGATGTCGGCGTGATCTGCGTCGACTCCGGTTACGAGATCCATTTTGCCGGCGCGGCCGGCCTCGACATCAAGGGCACCGAAGTACTCGGCCTGGTCAGAACCGAGGACGAGGCGCTGGAGCATATCGTGGCGCTGACGCAGATGTACCGCGAGCAGGGCCGCTATCTCGAGCGCATCTACAAATGGGCCAAGCGCATCGGCATCCCCGAGATCAAGCGCCAGATCATGGACGATGGCGACAAGCGCAAGGCCTATTACGAGCGCTTCGTCTTCAGCCAGAAATTCGCCCAGGTCGACCCGTGGTCGGAACGCGTTTCCGGCAAGGACAAGCACGAATTCCGGCCAATGGCCTCGGTCGGTTTTGCGCAGGCGGCGGAGTGAGCGTCATGAACTGGATATCGATAGGCTCTCTCTCCGACATCCCTCGCCGCGGCGCGCGCTGCGTCGCCACGCCGGAAGGAAAAATCGCGGTCTTCCGCACCCAGGACGATCAGGTCTACGCTATCGACGATCATTGCCCGCACAGAGGCGGACCGCTCAGCCAGGGCATCGTGCACGGCACGGCGGTGACCTGTCCCTTGCACAATTGGGTGATTTCGCTGGAAACGGGCAAGGCGCTCGGCGCCGACGAGGGCGCGGTGCGCACCATTCCGGTGCGGATCGAAGGCGAACGTCTGTTCATTGCGCTGGAAGCGCTGGCCAGCCGCGCGGCCTGACCCCATGGAGATCGATGAAGCGCGCGAGGTGAGGACCACCTGCCCCTATTGCGGGGTGGGCTGCGGCGTGCTGGCGAAGGTCGCCGCGGACGGGCAAGTGTCCGTGCGCGGCGACCCCGACCACCCGGCCAATTTCGGCCGGCTCTGCTCCAAGGGCTCGGCACTGGCCGAGACCATCGATCTCGACGGCAGGCTGCTTCATCCGGAGATCCACGGCCGCCGCGCCGGCTGGGACGAGGCGCTCGACCTCGTCGCCTCGACCTTCTCGCAAACCATCGCCGAGCACGGGCCCGATGCGGTCGCCTTCTATGTCTCCGGCCAGTTGCTGACCGAGGACTACTACGTCGCCAACAAGCTGATGAAGGGCTTTGTCGGCTCCGCCAACATCGACACCAATTCGCGCCTGTGCATGGCCTCTTCGGTCGCCGGCCACCGCCGCGCTTTCGGCTCCGACACCGTGCCCGGAACCTATGACGATCTGGAGCTTGCCGACCTGATCGTGCTGGTCGGCTCCAATCTCGCCTGGTGCCATCCGGTGCTCTACCAGCGCATCGCCGCGGCCCGGGAAAAGCGGCCGGAGATGAAGATCGTGCTGGTCGACCCGCGTCGCACCATGACCGCTGACATTGCCGATATGCATCTGGCGATCGCGCCCGATGGCGACGTCGCTTTGTTCACTGGCCTGCTCGCCTATCTCGGCCAGCACAACGCGCTCGACCGCACCTATATCACGACGCACACGACGGGCTTCGGGCAAGCGCTTTTCGCCGCCTCCGCGCTGGACCTGGCCGGCCTCGCCGTTGCCACGGGCCTGAGCGAGGACGAGCTTGGCCGGTTCTACAGCCTGTTCGCGGCGACCTCCAAGACGGTAACCGTCTACAGCCAGGGGGTGAACCAATCGTCTTCAGGCACCGACAAGGTCAACGCCATCATCAACTGTCATCTCGCCACCGGCCGCATCGGCAAACCCGGCGCAGGGCCGTTTTCGGTGACCGGCCAGCCCAATGCCATGGGCGGGCGCGAGGTCGGCGGCATGGCCAACATGCTGGCCGCCCATATGGAGATCGAAAACCCCGATCATCGCGACCGCGTGCAGCGCTTCTGGAGCGCGCCGGCCGTTGCCGGAAAGCCCGGCCTGAAGGCAGTCGAGATGTTCAAGGCGGTTGCCGACGGGCACATCAAAGCGCTGTGGATCATGGCCACCAACCCGGTCGATTCGATGCCGGACGCCGATGCCGTCGAAGCGGCGATCAGGGCGTGCCCGTTCGTGGTGGTGTCGGACGTGCTGGCCCGGACCGATACCGTCCGCCACGCCCATGTCCGGCTGCCCGCCGCCGCCTGGGGCGAGAAGGATGGCACCGTCACCAATTCCGAACGCCGTGTGTCGCGCCAGCGCGCGTTTTTGCGCGTGCCCGGAGATGCGCTGCCTGACTGGCGGATTGTTGCCGAGGTGGGCAAACGGATGGGGTTTGGTGAGGCGTTTTCCTACGCGTCGCCGGCGGAGGTGTTTGCCGAGCATGCCGCGCTGTCGGGGTTCGAGAATGATGGTGCGCGGGATTTCGACATCGGGGCTTATGCCGGGGTTGATGGGGAGGGATATGAGGCGCTTGAGCCGTTCCAATGGCCAGCGCCGAGCCAAGGCGCCCCCCTCTGGCCTGCCGGCCATCTCCCCCTCAAGGGGGGAGATCGGCTGTCATGGCCGTCTTCGCCAATTCACAACGTCGCAAAGCGAAAGCAGTCGGCGAAGCTGCCAATCTCCCCCCTTGAGGGGGAGATGGCCGGCAGGCCAGAGGGGGGCGCTCAAGCTGGAGGTTGGCCAGAAGGGGTCGGCACGACTGGGCTCCAGGCTCGCTTCTTCGCCAACGGCAACTTCTTCACACCCGACCGCAAGGCGCGCTTCATCGCCATCCGCCCGGCCACGGAAGTCCGCACCAGCCCCGATTATCCGCTGATCCTCAACACCGGCCGCATCCGCGACCATTGGCACACCATGACGCGGACGGGGAAAAGCCCGCGTTTGTCGCAGCATATCGCCGAGCCCTTCGTCGAGATCCACCCGGCGGATGCGCAGCGCTTCGGCATCGGTGACGCCGACATAGCGCGCGTTTCCAGCCCGCGCGGTGATGTGCTGGTGCGCGCGCTGGTGACGGCGCGCCAGCGCCAGGGCAGCCTGTTTGCGCCGATGCACTGGACCGATCAGTTCTCGGCAAAGGGCCGGCTCGACACGCTGACCGCGCCGCTGACCGATCCCATTTCCGGTCAGCCGGCGCTGAAACATGTCGCCGTCCGCATCGAGAAATTCGCGGCAAAGGCCTTTGGCTTTGCGGTGGCCCGGCAGCGGCCGGAGCCTAATACTGCGCCCTACTGGGCCGTGGCCAAGTGCAAGGGCGGCTGGCGGGTCGAGCTTGCCTTTGCCGATGACGACATCGACTGGGCGGGCTTTGCCGGGTCGCTGTTCGGTACGTCATTGGGTGCCGAAATATCAGCTTATCACGACCGCGACGCCGGCCAGCACCGCATCGCCGCCTTCGACGACGACCAACTGTCAGGCGCCTTGTTCGTCGCGCCCGGCCCGGTCGCCGTGTCGCGCGGCTGGGCGGCGGAACAACTGAGCGCCGATCATGTTGATCGGCGCAGCAGGCTGGCGATCGTGGCCGGGCGGCCGGGCGGGATCGACGTCGATCGCGGCGCCATCGTCTGCTCCTGCTTCGGCGTTGGCGCCAACCAGATCACGGAAGCGGTACGCCGCGGCTGCGGCAGCGTCGCGGCAATCGGCGCGGCCCTGAATGCCGGCACGAATTGCGGCTCCTGCCGCGCCGAGATCAGGGTCATCATCGACGCACAGAGCCTCCAAGCAGCCGAGTGATCGTCCTGACCAAAGGGGCCTGCGCGACGGTGCTGGTTGGGCTATGGTGGCTCAGGCGTGCTACGTCGCGCACGAATCATCCTCAGTCAGGGTCATCCAATGGCAAATCCTCCGCGCCGACCGACAAATCCGATGGCGGCCGCCGAGGCGGCTTTCAAGCCGGTGAAGAAGCCGGCTGCCCCGGTCCGAGAGCCCACGGCCGCTCCAGGCGTCAGGGAGCTTGTTTCGATCCGAATCGACCGCGCCGTGCTGGACCATTTCCAGGAGGATGGACCCGGCTGGCAGGACCGCATCAACGACGCCTTGCGGCGTGTGATAGAAGGCAAGCCGATCGTTACCGGGGGTGATCGTTCAGACGACGAGTAGCGGCTGTTCCAGCCGGCTCACGCTTCGAAGTGCAGGATGTAGAGCTTCCGCGTCTTCTCGTGGATCGTCCATTCGCCTTTCCAGCCTTTCGGCAGCACCAGCATTTCGCCCGGACCAACGTCCTCGCTGCGGCCATCGGGACCATGCAGCGAGACCCGGCCTGACACGATGTGGCAGGTTTCGGAATTGGTCTCGCGCGAGGCGGTGAAGCGGCCCGGCGTGCACTCCCAGACGCCGACTTCCAGTGCGCCATCCGGCGAGGTCCACAGCGTCGTCGAGGCTTCGAACTGATCGCCGCTGATCGAGGTCGGCTTGGGCTCAGCCTCGCCGAGGTCGATGGAGGCGAGGTGGGCGAAGGTCTGGAAGTCGGTCATGGCAGTCTCTCAATGTCCTGTGATGCGGTCGGCGATCGCGGCCAGTTTCGACGTGTGCTGGAGGCCGGCTTCCTCGCGCTCGTCGGCAACGCGATAGAGCTGATACATCGAATGGACGCCGAGCCAGCGCATTGGCTCGGGTTCCCATTTGCTGACCTTTCGGTTGACCCAGGGCAGGCGGGTCAGTTCGGTGTCGCGGCGCAGGATGAGATCGCGCAGCGTTCGGCCTGAAAGGTTGGAACTCGAGACGCCGAGCCCGACATAGCCGCCGGCCCAGCCGATGCCGGTTTGCGGATCGAGCCCCGCCGTCGTGCACCAGTCGCGCGGCACGCCCAGCACGCCGCACCAGGCGTGGTCGATGCGAAGCTTCGCAGTCTGCGGCAGCAGCCGTGTGAGGATCGCGTGCAGGCTTTCGATCGTGGCCTGCTGCGTTTGGCCGCGCACATCCGTTTGCGAGCCGTAACGATAGGGTACGCCGCGTCCGCCCATGGTGATGCGGCCTTCCCTGGTGCGCTGCGCATAGCAATAGGCGTGCGCGGAGTCGCCCAGAAGCTCATGGCCCTCCCAGCCGATCTCGTCCCACAGTGATTGCGGCAGCGGCTCGGTGATGATCTGCGCGCTGTTGAGCGGCAGCCAGAGCCGTTCATTGCCTGGTATGCCGGCCGTGAACCCTTCCGTGGCACGGATGATGATCGGCGCGCGCACGGTGCCGCGGTTCGTCGTGACCTTGCCCTTCTCGATGCCGGTCACGGTGGTCTGCTCGTAGATCGGCACACCGAGCCGCTCGACGGCTTCGGACAGGCCGCGCACCAGCTTGGCCGGCTGCACACGCGCGGTGCCGTGGTGGATATAACCGCCAAGCACATTCCTGATGTTGATGCGGGCCTTGGCCTCTGCCTGGCCGATCAGGCTGACACGCTCGCTCGGCACGCTCCAGCCGATCGCATCGGCATAGGCGGCGTTGATCCGTTCGAGCTGCGGCGGGTTGGTCGCCACCGTCAGATTGTCGACGCGGCGGATGTCGGCATCGATGCCTTCGGCTTCGGTCACCTTGATCACTTCGTCGACCGTGCCATGCATGGCCGTTTCCATGTCGATGACAGCGCCGCGCGTCGAGGTCTGCAGATATTTCTCGCGCGACCAGCTGAAGCCGCCGGACAGCCAGCCGCCATTGCGGCCCGACGCGCCGAAGCCGGCGAACTCCCGCTCGACGATGGCGATGCGGATCGATGGATCGGCCTTCTTCAGGTAATAAGCCGTCCACAGGCCGGTGTAGCCGGCGCCGACGATGCAGACATCGGCTTCGAGATCGCCCGGAAGCGGCGCGCGATAGGCCGGCAGGCCGATGTCGGCATACCAGAACGAGACGTTGCCGTTGACTTTGGCGTCCATGTCTAAAAATCCTGCGGGGAAAGAGCGATCAGGTCATCGTCATGTCGGCGCGATCGTCGTCGGCAAGAAGTTTTGCATCGACGACCGACCAGCGCAGATCGACCGTGTCACCAATCGAGAACGGTGTGGCTTCCAGCGACGAGCGTACGATGGCGACCGAGCCGTCGCGCAACGTCACCTGGTATTTCGAGCCGGAGCCCAGATAGATCGCCTCGCTGACTTGACCGGTGAGGCTGTTCTGCCCGGCGGCGGGAGGCGTGTTGGTGCCAGCAAGCAAAAGCTTCTCCGGCCGCAGCAGGACCACCGGTTTGCGGCCGCTGGCGAGCTTGCCGTTGGCCACGATCTTCTGGCCGGCGATCGTCAGGCTGGTCTCGCTTCCGGACGTCTGGGCGGTGCCACGCAAACTGGTCGATTCGCCGATGAACTTGGCCACGAACAGGGTCGTTGGCTCGTCGTAGAGCTGGCGGCCGGTTCCGACCTGTTCGATGCGGCCCTGATTGAAGACGGCGATGCGGTCGGACAGGACCAGCGCCTCTTCCTGGTCGTGCGTCACATAGACGAAGGTGGTGCCGAGTTCGCGGTGGATGCGCTTGATCTCCAGCTGCAGCCATTCGCGCAGTTTCTTGTCGAGCGCGCCGAGCGGTTCGTCCATCAACAGCAGCGGCGGATCGAAGACGATGGCGCGCGCCAGCGCCACGCGCTGCTGCTGGCCGCCGGAAAGTTCGGAGGGATAGCGATGCGCGAAGTCGGACATCTTGACCATGTCCAGCGCGCGCACGACGAGACGGTCGCGCGCCTGCTTGTCCATGCCGCGCAAGGTGAGGGGATAGGCGACGTTCTTGCCGACCGTCATATGCGGAAACAGCGCGTAGTGCTGGAAGACAACGCCGATGTTGCGCTTGTGCGCCGGCAGGGCGACGATGCTTTTGCCGCCAACGGCGAGGTCGCCGGAGGTGAGGTCGGTGAAGCCCGCCACGACGTTGAGCGTCGTGGTCTTGCCCGAGCCGCTGGGGCCGAGCAGCGTCATGAACTCGCCCGGCTCGATATGCAGGCTGACATCGTCGAGTGCGGTGAAATTGCCGTAGCGCTTGGTTGCGCCCTTGATGTCGATGGCCGCGCCGCGTTTCCTCGCAGTCATCTCAACTCCTCGTCGATTTCGAGCTGATGATCAGCCCGGCGCTGATGATCAGCGTCGTGGCAATGAAGATGATGGTTCCGACGGCCGTCACCGTCGGATCGGCGTCGCGGGTGATGCTGGTGAAGATCTGCACCGGCAAGGTCTTCAGGTAGGGACTGGTGATGAACAGCGCGACGATGATCTCATCGAAGGAGGTGACGAAGGCAAACAAAAGCCCGGACAGGATGCCGGGCGCGATCAGCGGCAAGGTCACGGTGCGGAATGTGGTGAAGCGGTTGGCGCCGAGACTTGCCGCCGCCGTCTCCAGCCGCGCGTCGAAGACTTCGAGGCTTGCCGACACGGCGATGATGACGAAGGGGATCGCCAGCATCGTATGTGCGATGACGAAGCCGGTGGTGGTGCCGACGAGCTGGTAATCAAGATAAACGGCATAGATGCCGATGGCCAGCACCACGCCGGGCACGATCATCGGCGTGATCAGGATGGCGCGCAGCAGGCCGGCGCCGGAATGTTTCATGCGGCTGAGGCCGAGCGACGCCAGCGTGCCGATCAGCGTGGCGGCGACGGCGACGAGGCCCGCGACCCTCAGCGAATTGAAGAAGCTCGACAGCCAATCGGGGTTGGTGAAGAAATTCTCGTACCATTGCCAGGAGAAACCGGACGGCGGGAAAGCGAGCGACTTCTTCTCGTTGAATGACATCGGGATGATGACCAGCGTCGGCATCACCAGCCAGACGGCGACCAGCAGGCAGAACAGACCGAGCAGAAGGCGGGATGGTGCCAGTCTCATGATCTGGACGCCTGCTTGTGGCGCTGGCGCATCAGCGGGGCGGCGAGCGCCAGAAGCACGAAGGTCGCGACCAGCAGCACGACGCCCATGGCGCCGCCGCGGCCCCAGTTGAGCAGGCTGAGCACCTGGCTCTGCACCAGCGTCGACAGCATGGTGCTGCGCGGGCCGCCGAGCAGGGCAGGCGTGATGTAGAAGCCGAGCGACAGGATGAAGACGATGATGGCGCCGGCGAAAACGCCGGGCAGCGACAGCGGCAGATAGATTTGCAGGAAGGCGCGTGCCGGGCGCGCACCAAGGCTGCGCGCCGCCTGCACGAGGCGCAGATCGATGCCGCGCATGACCGAATAGAGCGGCAGGATCATGAACGGCAGCAGCACCTGCGCCATGCCGATGACGACGCCGGTCTGCGTGCGGATCAGCTTCACGCCGTCAAAGCCGAGCAGCCTGATGACCGAATTGATGATGCCGGAATCCTGCAGCAGGATGACCCAGGCCAGGGTGCGCACCACGCCGCTGACCCAGAACGGCACCAAAACGCACAGGATGAGGACCAGCCGCAGGCGCGGTCCGACCGCCGTCATGAGATAGGCATAGGGGTAGGCGGCGATGACGCAAACGATGGTGACCCAGGCTGCGATGGAAAAGGTGCGCCACAGGACGGTGACGTTCACCGGGGTGGAAAAGAACCAGACATAGTTCTGCAAGCCCCAAGATGGGTCCGAGAAGCTGCGCAGCGTGACGGTCAGCAAGGGATAGCCCATCGCGGCGATGAGCAAAGCCAAGGCGGGCATCGCCAGCAGCGAAGGATAGGCAGCAAGGCGCGGGCGCCGCTGCGGCGCCCGCACGGCACCTGGCGGCCGAGGATGATCACCCCCGGCCGTCGGCGTATGCGATGTCTGGCTCACGCCGTCACCTTAGCGGTAGCCGGCTCAGTTGCCGGCCATCAGCGCTGTCCACTTGTCGGACGCGGCGGCGAAGTTGGCGACCCAGAACTTGATGTTCTGCTGATAGCCGAGCTTGGCGTGGTCCGGCGTGTTGGTCAGAAAGGCGGCGACGGATGCGTCGACCTTCGGCTGTGCCTCGTTGTTGATCGGCGAGTAGGAGGTCTGCTCGGTCAGGATCTCCTGCGACTTCTTGCCGAGATAGGCGTTGATCAGCGCGTAGGAAGCGTCGGTATCCTTGGCGCCGACCGGGATGGTCAGCTGGTCCATGACGACCAGCCAGTCCTTCCACACCGGCGTGTAGGCAGCGCCGTTCTTGACCGCCGTCATGGCGCGGCCGGTCCACATGATGATCATGTCGGCCTCGCCGGATTCGGCGAGCTGCTGGGATTCTGCGCCGGTCTTCCAGAAGATGGTGTCGGGACCGATCGCCTTGATCTTGGCGATGCCCTTGTCGATGTCGGCCGGCGTCATGGCGTCGACCTTGCCGCCGTCTGCCAGGATGGCCTGTTCGATCAGGCCGCCGAGCGGGCTGCCGCTGCCGTCGATGGCGCGGGTGCCGGGAAATTTCGCGGTGTCGAAGAAGTCCTTCCAGTCCTTCGGCGGATTGTCCTTGTACGTGTCGTTCTTGTACATCAGGACCATGCCGTAGTTCATCGCCGGCACGCTGCACTCGCCGACCTGTCCGGGCGGGATGTGCGAGATGTCGAGCTTGGTCAAATCCAGCTTCTGGAACAGTTTTCCGCAATGCACGAAGGGCGGAAAATCGTCCGTATCGACGACATCCCAGGTCACATTGCCTGATTCGACCTGCGCCTGGAGCTTGGCGATTTCGGTCGGCCCATCATTCAAAAGCTTGACGCCGCTCTTGTCGACGAATTCCTTGAGGGCGGCGACCTGGCCGTCCTGGTAGATGCCGCCATAGGAGACGAAGGTCAGCGTCTTTCCCTTCAGCGAGCCGTCCACCACGGTCCCGGCCGGCGGCGCGTTCTGCGCGTGAGCGGCGGCCGCAAGCAAGGCCAGTGCGGCGGCGCCGACGAACCCGGCCAATCTTGATCTGCTTCCCATTTTCTAACCCTCCGATGGCTCGCTGTTTGATTTTGGTAGGCCGGGCGCGAGCGTTTTCCGGGCTACATATTGGTCGAGGTCGACGGCGCCGCTGGTCGGCGGCGCAATGATCCACAGCACTTCGGCCACCGTATCGCCGACATTGATCGTCCGGTGGGGCGTCGAGGTCGAATATTCGATGCTATCGCCCTCTTCGAGGGTGAAGCTCTCCTCGCCGAGCGTCAGTTGCACGCGTCCGCGCAGCACGAGGAACATCTCGCTCGCGTTGCCGTGCGTGTAGGGCACGTCGCCGGTCGAGCCGCCGACGGCGAACTCGCCGCAATAGACTTCCATCTCGCGGATCGGCCGGCGCGACAGCAGCGTCTTGCGGTAGCCTTCGCTGGTCGGCAGCGCCGGCCGCTCGCTGCGTGTCAGCACCGCGTGCGGCGACACTTCGCATTCGTCGAAAAGATCGGCGAGGCTGATGCCGAGCGCATTGGCAATCAGCATCAGCGTGCTGGTGTTGGCGCCGGAAAGGCCGCGCTCGAGCTGGCTTAGGAAACTGGCGGTGGTGCCGATCATGTCGCCGAGCTGGCGCAGCGTCAGGCGCCGCGTCGTGCGATAGGCCTTGATCCGATCGCCCAATACCGTCGAGCGGCGCGCTTCGGCGCTGGTCGCGGCATTGTCGTTGAGTGCGTGATCCGCAGCGATTTTCATGGCGATCTCAGGGTTCACTTAACATGCTATTAAGTGGGGCGTCCTGGCAAGCGGATTCGCCTGGTCACCTGAAAATCATCGATGGACCTGCAGAGGGCATGATCGGCCGACCGGCAACCCGGTTCAGCTCGATCACTGGATCATGAAGCGCGAACTGAATGGCAGGCTTGCCGCGCCGACGGCCTTCGGGCTGATGGTGACGCGCGCCGGCAGCGCTTCGATGCCGGGGAATTCCCGGCCGATGTCGTCGCACAAGGCCTCGGCAATCTTTTGCGGCGCATAGCTGGACAGGACGACCGTCCTGAACTCGACAAACTGGGTCAGCGCGGAGATCGACGCTTTCAGGCGGTCGGAACACTCGCCCAGCCATGCGCTGTAGGCCTCGCCCAGATCGGGCCACTCAGGGCTGCTGCTCCAGATGATTTCGGACGGGCGCCCGCGCATGGCCAATTCGCTCTCCAGGCGCATCAGGCCGTGATCGAAGCTGGCGCTGGAGCTTCCCTTGTAGATCTGGTGGTTGAGGATGAGCCTGCTCTGCAGCCGTGCTCCGAGATAGAAGAACAGATAATCGTTGAGCGGCTTTGCGACGCCGAACATGCTCTCGCCGCCGGCCGCAGCGGTGATGTCGTTCTGCACGAAAACCGGCAGCTTGATCTGTTCCTCGATTTCAGCCTGCAAGGCCTTGAGCGAGGTGCTCGATCCGTTGCGGGTTGCAGCCATCGTGTCGACATCGTCGGGAACCGCCAGGCCGATGCCGGCAACCCGGCTGCGCGCCTCGACCGGCAGGCTGGTCATGGCTTGCCCGATCGCGCCGAACAGATCGCTGCTTTGCGGAAACGGATTGGCTTCATCCGCCGGCAACTGCGTGTGGAAGCGCACCGTGCCGATAAAGTCGATAAGCGCGATGTCGATCCTGCGCCGGCTGAAGCCGACGCCAACCGCATAGGCGCCCTCCGGGTTGAGCGAAAGCGGGATCGTCGGCGGCCCGACGCGGCCGCGCTGCGCCTCGCCCTGCGAGACCAGGCCTTCCTGCTCGAGCGAGCGAACGATGACCGAAGCCGTCTGCGCCGACAGGCCGGTCTTCTCGCCGATTTCCATCCGCGAAATGCCTTCGTTCTGAAGCAGCAGGGATAACACCAGCCGCTCGTTGTAGCTGCGGACGCTCAATGCATTCAGCCCGCTCGCACGATCGGCGATGCGCAAGGGATTGGGTGGTGCGAATCTCATGTCAGGCAAAGGTCGCCCCGTCGGTAAGAGCGCGTTGCCTGGCGGCGGTATGGTTGCTCATGTCGAGCGGCTCCAGCCGATGGCATCGACCGCGCGGGCGAGCGCGGCGCCCAGCAATCTGTGCGCCTCGGCATCGATGTGAAAGCCGTCCGCCTCGCTGCACGACACCACCGAGCCGGCATCGAAAAAGTGCAGTTCGAGCGAGTCCGCCAGAACTTCGAATTCGAGCGCCAGCAGGCGCGATTTCTCGGGTGCGCCGGCGAAGATGGACTTCCATTCCTTGACGTCGTCCTGCATCGGCGGCGGCGCCACGATCATGATCTCGGGCGTCGAGCCGCCCGGACCTGGCGCCAGCTCCTTGATGTCGTAGACGAGGCAGCCGATGCCCATCGCCACTTCCGACGGCGGCTTGTTGAAGCGGATCTTCAGATCGTTGGTGCCGAGCATGATGATGACGAGGTCGAGCGTCGCATGGCTCTGCAGGCAAGGACGAAGATAGGTTCGGCCGTTCTTGTGGGCGCCCTCGATCGGGTCGTCATGGACAGTGGTTCGGCCGCTCAATCCTTCCTCGATGACATACCAGTCAGGGCCCAGCTGAGAACGCAATATGCCCGGCCAGCGTTCACCCGGACCATAGCGCTCGAGCGGCCCCCTGCCGGGGATCTGGCCGTGCGTGTTGGAGTCGCCGTAGCACAAGACTGATCGCATGTTTTTCCCGCCGGGACAGACTGCGCGCCGAAGCCGGCGAGCGCCATTCATGATGGATAGTGGAGCGGTGAAAGGCAAGCAAGGGAATAGTCATTCAACCTGACTAACTATTGACAGGGCGAATCCGCTGTGCTTCTAAAGTGCCCGGAGGAGTTCTCGACCGTCATCATCGTCCAGCAGAAGTTGGGCTTCGACACGCATGTGTTCGGGGGCGGGAGAATTGCGCGCATCGGTCGGTTTGTGACGGGGGCATGCATTGGGAGAGCGTCTCGTGGCCATACGAATTTGTAGGCCGGAGCAACCACAAGGAGGAGTGTTCAATGTTAGGATTGCTGAAAACCGTCGGCCTGGGGATGCTCGTTGCGTCCACGCTTGCCGTGACGTCCCTGGCGCATGCGCAAGACGTCAAGCTGATGGACGGCGTGGCGCCGCGCCCCGACGACACGCGCATGACCGCCGCCGGTGCGTTCAAGAAGGACCCGCCCTGGGTCATCGGCATGAGCGACTTCGGTGTCAACGCAAACACCTGGACGGTGCAGGTGGCGCATGAGGCGGAGAACGCCGCGGCCAAGGACAAGCGCATCTCGAAATTCATCCTGCTCGATGCCGGCTTCGACCAGAAGAAGCAGGTGGCCGATATCGAGGACCTGATCGCACAGCATGTCGACGCCATCATCGTTCAACCGGTGACCAGCACGTCGGCCAATGCCAGCATCGCCAAGGCGGTCGCCGCCGGCATCCCGGTCATCCTTCACACAGGGCGTATCGATTCCGACGCCTACACCACCGAAATCCAGGGCGGCGCCGAGCACTTCGGCAAGGTCATGGGCGACTGGCTGGTGAAGACCGTCGGCGACAACGGCAAGATCTGGGTCCTGCGTGGCCTGGCCGGCCATCCGGAAGACACCAACCGCTACAACGGCCTCCTGGAATCGCTCAAGGGCACGCATGTGCAGATCATTGCCGAGGAGCATGGCGACTGGCAGTACGACAAGGCCAAGAAGCTGTGCGAGACGCTCTATCTGAACAATCCGCAGGTCGACGGCATCTGGTCGTCCGGTGCCGACATGACGCGCGCCTGCGTCGATGTCTTCAAGCAGTTCGGCACACCCATTCCGCCGATTTCGGGCGAGGGCAACAATGGCTATTTCGGCCAGTGGATTACGGATGGGTTCAAGTCGATCTCTCCGGAATACAGTCCCGCCCAGGGCGCTGCCGGCGTGCGCGCTGCCGTTGCCCTTCTGGAAGGCAAGCAGCTCTACAAGCGCTATGTCTACAATCCCGACGGATGGGACCAGGACAAGGCCAAGAAATACTATCGCGACGACCTGACCGCCAATGTCTGGTGGCCAAGCGAACTGCCGGAAGACAAGCTCAAGGAATACTACGGCAAGAAGTGACGGCGCCGTGGCTGGCGGGGAGTGGACAAACATTCCCCGCAGGCCGTTCCATGTGTTGAATCCGGTTCGTTCGAGGGTTTCGTGACCAATCTTGTCGAGATGTCCCACATTTCGAAGGCATTCGGAGGAAGCAAGGCGCTCCACTCCGTTTCCCTGGACCTCAAGGCGGGCAGCGTCCACGCCCTGATGGGCGAGAACGGTGCCGGCAAATCGACGTTGATGAAGATTCTGGCGGGCGTGCATCAGCCCGATTCCGGCGAGATCTTCATGAGCGGCGAGAAGCTCGATCTGAAGTCGCCGCGCGCTGCGCTCGATGCCGGCATTTCGACCGTTTTCCAGGAGCATTCGCTGCTGCCCAATCTGTCGATCGCCGAGAACATGTTCCTCGGCCGGGAGCCGACGACCCGGTTCGGCTCGATCGACTATCCCGCGATGAAAAGCCAGACCGCCAGGGCGCTTGGCGAACTCGGCCTCACGCTCGACCCGTCGCAACTCGTTTCCAGCCTGACGATCGCCGAGCGGCAATTCGTCGAGATCGCGCATTGCATCCAGGCCGACGCCAGCGTGCTCATCCTCGATGAGCCGACGGCGGCGCTCAACGCGGCCGATGTCGATGTGCTCAACCGCAACATCCGCCGGCTGCGCGACAAGGGAAAAGCCATCGTCTACATCTCGCATCGCATGGAGGAGATCTTCGAGTTGTGCGACACGGTGACGGTGCTGAAGGATGGCGCACTGGTCGGCACAAGGACGGTGTCCGAGATCACCACCGACGAACTCATCGCCATGATGGTCGGACGCGAACTCCAGGACCTTTTTCCCGATCGTACGGGCGATGTAGGCGATGAGATACTGCGCGTCGAAAACCTCAAGATCACCGAGACATCGCAGCCGCTGTCGCTGACTTTGCACAAGGGCGAGATCGTCGCCCTGGCCGGGCTGGAAGGGCAGGGCCAGCAGCGCTTCCTGCGATCGCTGATTGGCCGCTACCATCCCTTCGCCGGGACGATTTCCATCAACGGCAAGGCGCTGAAGATGCCGCTCCCGGCGTCGGCGGGCGTTCGGTATTTGCAGCAGCTGAAGGTCGGCTTCGTTCCCGAGGACCGCAAGGAAGAGGGGCTCTTCCTCGCTTTGCCGATCGCCCACAACATCGCCATCGGATTGCATTCGAGGCGCCCTGAACTTGCGCCGGCGCGGCCATATCGAAACGTCATCGCCCGCATGATGGAGGTCATGAACATAAAGGCGGCGGGCCTGTCGGCTGCGGTCGGTTCGCTGTCGGGCGGCAACCAGCAAAAGGTTCTGCTCGGCCGCTACCTTGCCGCCGATCTCGATCTTCTGCTGGTCGAAGAGCCGACGCGCGGCGTCGACATCGGCGCCAAGTCCGAGATCTACCATCTTCTGCGGGACTTCACCGCGAAGGGCGGCGCGGTGCTGGTGCTGTCGCGCGAGACGATCGAGCTAATCGGGCTCTGCGACCGCATCTACGTCGTCCATCACGACACGATCGTGGCCGAAATGCCGGCAGCGCAAGCGAGCGAACACAAGATTCTCGACGCGGCCCTCATGGGCGGCTCCACGCGCCAGCATTAGGGGCCTGCCATGGTTCGTTCGGTTTTCAATATCCTGAATGGCCGGAACACGCGGCAGGGCCTGTGGGGCCTGCCGCTGCTGGTCGCCTTGCTCATTTCGCTGTGGCTGACCGTCGAGACGACGCAGTTCGCCACTGCCGAAAACCTCTTCAACCTGGTTGCCCAGGCGATGCCGCTGATCATCGCGGCGATCGGACAGCTCGTCGTCGTGCTCATCGGCGGGCTCGACCTGTCGGTCGGCTCGGTCATCAGCTTCACCACCGCGGTGCTGGCGCTCGACCAGCCAGCGATTGTGTTGATCCCGGCGGTCTTCGTGCTGGCGGCAGTCATCGGGCTGATCAACGGTCTGGCGATCACCCGTTTCAACGTCCATCCGATCATCGCGACGCTGTCGACGCAGTACATCGTGCTCGGCATCACGCGCATCCTGCGGCCCGTCTCCGGCGGCACGGTGCCGGAGATCGTCATCGATGCCGTCTCGGGCAGTTTCCTCGGCATTCCCTATCCGGTTTTCTGGGGCATCGTCGTGATCCTGGCAGCGTGGAAACTGCTCTACGGATCCCGGTATGGGCTGCATCTGTTTGCGATCGGCGGCGGCATCGCGTCCGGCGCCGAGAGTGCTGCCCGCAATTTCGGCGTCTCCGACCGCCGCAACATCATCCTCGCCTATGTGATCTGTTCCTGTTTCGCAGCCGTTGCCGGTGTCTTCCTGGCCGGGCGCATCGTGTCGGGCGATCCGAATGTCGGGCTGCTTTTCGAACTCGATACCGTCACCGCCGTGGCGCTTGGAGGCACCCAGCTTTCCGGTGGCATAGGCAGCCTACACGGCACCGTGATCGGCGCGCTGGTCATGGCGCTGCTGGCCAATGGCATGAACCTCGCCAACGTCTCGCCGTTCGTCCAGACCGCGATCAAGGGCGGCATCCTGCTGGCGGTGGTCGGGCTGCAATCCCGCAAGAAGATGGGGCTCTGAAAGATGGCTGCCGTTCTCGCAAATCCGATCGCCCGGCGCCTGCTGCGCATACCGCCGTCCTATTTTGTCTTCCTCGTGCTGCTGGCCACGCTGTGGATCGCACGACCGAACATGCTCAACCTCAACATCATGGGTATCTTCGTCAGGCAGATCGTCCCGCTCGGCATCCTGGTTCTGGGGCAGCTCGTCGTCATGCGGGTGAAGTCGATCGACCTTTCCGGCGGCGGCATCATCCTGCTCATCAACTATTTCATTTCGTCAGGCACTTTCCCCGGCGCGTCGATGCCTTTCTTCGTCGTGCTGGCGCTCGGTACCGGCCTCGTCATCGGCCTGTTCAACGGCTTCATGATAGGGAGCCGGCGGGTGTCGGCGGTCATCGTCACGCTGGCGGTCAGCATCATCCTGGTCGGGCTGGTGCAGTTCCTGTCGAGCGGCAATCCGCCCGGCGATGTGCCGAAGCTGTTCAACGACCTCTACAACACGAAATTCCTGTCGGTTCCGACGCCGGTGCTGTTCTGGGTCCTGCTGACCGCTTTGGTGTGGCTGCTGCTGTCGCGGACCGTCTTTGGCCGCTACGTCGCCTCGGTCGGGGAGAATGCCGAAGCCGCGCATTTTTCCGGCGTGCCGGTCCAGCGCACGGTGATCCTTGCGCACACGCTCGCCGGCCTGATCGCGGCGATCGCGGCCCTGGTGCAGACCGGTTCGATCGCCGTCGGCAGCGTCCGTGTCGGCCTCGACCTGCCGATCCTGGCGGTCGCAGCGACGATCCTCGGCGGCGTCGTCTTCGGTCGCGGCGACGGTGGCGTCTGGGGACCTTTCTTCGGGGCGTTGTGCTTTGCGCTGCTGTTCGTGGTGATGACCGTGCTCGGCATCGACGAGCCCGGCAAGCTTATCGCGCAGGGCGTCATCATTCTCGGCGCGGCGATCTTCTACGGAGTGCGCGTGCGAAACCCCTGACCTGAGACGGCGAAAGCAAGCCGACCGGTGTTCGCCGGGACCGACAAATCCACGCGTTCAGACAATTGCAAACAGATGGAGAAACATGGATGTCACCGCCAAAAAACATCATGTGCTACGGCGACTCGCTGACCTGGGGCTGGGTTCCGGTCAAGGAGGGGTCGCCGACCTACCGCTACCCCTATGACCAGCGCTGGACCGGTGTGATGGCGGCGGCGCTGGGAGGGGGCTACCACATCATCGAGGAAGGCCTGAGCGCGCGCACGACATGTCTCGACGACCCCAACGATCCGCGCCTGAACGGCGCCAATTACCTGCCCTCGGCCATCGCCAGCCATCTGCCGCTGGACCTGGTCATCGTCATGCTCGGCACCAACGACACCAAGTCCTATTTCCGCCGGACGCCTTATGAGATCGCCAATGGAATGGCGAAACTGGTCGGGCAAATCCTGACCAGTGCCGGCGGCATCGGCACCCCTTATCCGGCCCCCAAGGCGCTGGTCATTGCGCCGCCGCCGCTGACCCCGATGCCCGATCCATGGTTCGAGGGCATGTTCGGCGGCGGGCACGAAAAATCCAGGGACCTGGCCAGGCAGTATAAGGCGATGGCGGATTTCATGAAGATCGATTTCCTCAATGCCGGCGATTACCTCACCACGGACGGTGTCGACGGAATTCATTTCACCGCCGCAAACAACGCCGATCTGGGACGCGCCGTCGCCGACAAGGTCAAGTCGATCCTCGAGCCGGGCCAGGTCAGCACCGCCGCTTGAAGCCGCCACGCCCGTCGGCTTGCGGCACACAGGCTCACGGCGCAGGTGTGTCGCAGGTTCCTCCGGCGATGCACATCGATGCGGGGCCGAACGATGCTTTTGGCCCCGCATTGATATGGCGCCCGGCGCCGGCAGATGTGCGTCGATCTAGGGGCTTGGCCTCGGAACATCATCGGCCGATGCTTTGGTTTGACGATCGAAGACGACCGCCAGGCCGTTCTTGACGGCAAGTGAGGCGACCATGTCGTCGAGCTCGCGATCGGGAATGGCGGGTTTGAGGACCTGCCGGATGGCCCGATAGGCCTGCTCGGTCGACACATAGTCATAGCGCTTTTTACGCGCTTCCACATATTGCTCGATGAGAATGCCCAATCGGCGGGCGGCTATGTCATCTGGCTGCTGCAAGGGAGCCTCCTCAAGCGTCGATCGTTTGCAGACCCCTCGGATGTAAAAACCCACGCTGCGAAAGTTAAGGCCTGCGGCTGGTCCGAAGCCAAATAAATACGCTGTGGTCATCGACGATCCGCACGGCAGCCAAGCCAAGCGTCGGTCAAGGCCTTGGGCGAAATAGGGCGGCAGCGATCGGCTCCCAAGCGCGGAGCGATCCGCCCAGACGTGCATTCACAACAGCGCCGACAGAGCGGCCATGAAGTGGTCGTTTTCCGAAGTCGAGCCGATGCTGACACGCACATAGGTGTCAAAGCCCTGCTGCTTCCACGGTTTGACGATGACCCCTTGCCGCAGCAGGCCTTCGACGAAGACGGAGGCATCTTGCCGGCAGTTGAAGAACAGGAAATTGCCTCTGGAGGCGGCGACGTCGAGGCCCTTGCTCGCCGGGAAAGTCTCGACGCGTTTTCTCTCCGCCCTGGCCAGAGCTACGACCCTGGCGAGGTGTTCGTCATCGGCCAGCGCCGCGAATGCTGCGGCCTGGGCCATGCCGTTGGCGTTGAAAGGCGTGCGGACGCGGTCCAGCAGCGCGCGCAGCTCCGGGTCGCCGACGATGCCGAAGCCGATCCGCAATCCGGCCAGGCCGAACGCCTTGGAAAAGGTCCGAAGCACGATCCAGGGCCGGTCGAGCTTTCCCAGGTAGGGCAGGGATGACGCATAGTCGTCGCCCTTGGCATATTCGGCATAGGCTTCGTCGATGACGATCAGCGTCTCGTCGCTCGTCGCATCCAGAACCCTCGACAGATCGCCGCCGGAGAGCCAGCTGCCGACCGGGTTCATCGGGTTCGAGAACAGCAGCATGCGCGGCCGTTCGCGCACCGCCTCGACCAGCGCATCGACATTGATGGTCAGATCGTCGTTGACGACAACGCGCTTGACGGTAGCGCCCATCAACGTCGTGTAGTCCTCATGCAGCGGAAACGACGGATAGAGCGTGACGACGGCGTCGCCCGGCCGCAACACGGCGCGGCTGATGACGGAGAGAAGATCTTCGGAACCGTTGCCGAGGATAATCTGGTCCTCGGCGACGGCATATTTGTCGCCGATCGCCTGGCGCAGCTTGCGCCCGGCAGGGTCCGGATAGAGGCGGAACATCTCGGAGCCGGCATGCATCGTCGCGGCGAGGGTCGGGCTGGGCCCGAGCGGGTTTTCGTTCGAGCCCAGTTTGGCGATTCTGGCCGGTGCGTATCGTTTCCGCACCTCGTCAATGGTCAGTCCGGAATTGTAGGGCGACAGGCAGTTGACTTCGGTGCGGACCATATCCGAGGCTTTCGACACGGGCTGGCTCCTCTGCGGTGGATTTCGTCATCCGTACCGCAGCTGAAATGCTTTGTATATGCTTGTATATGTAAGCTGACCTGATAGTCTCTACGCCGAAGCGGAAACCGACACCGACCAGGAGGATCACATGCGCAACGCTTCTCTCTTCGATCTCTCCGGCAGGAAGGCGCTTGTCACCGGCGCCAGCCGTGGCATCGGGCGCAGCATCGCCGAAGCGCTGAGCGCTGCCGGCGCCGACGTCGCGGTCACGGCGCGCAGCCTGGCCGCGCTGGAGCACACGACGGTCGCCATCCGCGCGGCCGGTGGGGTGGCGCATGCCGTCGCTCTCGACGTCACCGATGTCGGCCGCTGCCGCGCAGCCACCAACGAGGCTGCCAGCCTGCTTGGTGGTCTCGACATTCTCGTCAACAATGCCGGGATGGAGGAGGTGCGGCCCTCGCTCGATGTCGACGAGGCGCTGTGGGACAGGATCGTCGACACGAATCTGAAGGGAGCGTTCTTCTGCGCCCAGGCCGCCGCGCGGCAGATGCGCGACGCCGGCCGTCCCGGCACCATCATCAACCTGTGCTCGCTGACGTCGGAAGTCGGAATCCCAACCGCGGTGCCGTATGGCTCGTCGAAGTCCGGCCTGCTCGGCATGACGCGGGCGCTTGCGGCCGAGTGGGCGGAGCTTGGCATAAGGGTCAACGCCATCGCGCCGGGCTATTTCAGGACGGCGATGACGGACGTTTTTTACAACAACGAGGCATGGCAGCACTCCATGCTGGCCAAGATCCCGCAGCGGCGTTTCGGTGATCTCTCCGACCTGCATGGCATCGCCGTGTTCCTCGCTTCGGATGCGGCGGCCTACATAACCGGCCAGTCCATTCCGGTCGATGGCGGCTTTCTCGCCTCGATCTGATGAGGCAGGTTTATCTCGGTAGTTTCGACGGGAAGGATGATGGAAAAATCGCTGGCGACCGTCACATAGACATGTATATACTTTTGCCCGAGTGAAGCCTCTCGACGGCTTTGATCCTTGTCCAGGGTCGACCTGTCGGCCCGCAGCATATGGCCGGCCTGCGCCAGCCGTCATTGCGTTCCAAGAGTTCCAGGAGAACGAGCAGCCATGTCCGACATCAGCTTCCACGATTTGTCATCCATCGATGCCGACCAGCGCGCCAGTCTGCTGAAGCGCGCCGAGGCCGATCTGACGGTCTTCGTCGAAAAGGTCCGGCCGATCATCCAGGCCGTCAAGGACGAAGGCGACGCCGCCTTGATCCGCTTCGCCAGGGAACTCGACAAGGCCAATGTCGCCGAGGGCGAGCTGCAGGTGTCGGAAGCCGAGTTCGACGCGGCGTTCGACAAGGTGGAAAAGGACGTCGTCGAGAGCATCCAGTTCGGCATCGACAACATCAGGCATTTCCATGAGGAGCAGAAGCCGGAAACGATGTGGCTCAAGGAAGTCCGGCCGGGCGCCTATGCCGGCGACCGGTACACGCCGATCGCTTCCGTTGCGCTCTACGTGCCGCGCGGCAAGGGTGCTTTCCCATCGGTGACGATGATGACGTCGGTGCCGGCGGTGATTGCCGGCGTGCCGCAAATCGCCATCGTGACGCCGCCGACATCGGATGGTTCGGTGGACGCGGCAACGTTGGTCGCCGCACGCCTCGCCGGCGTCGGAACCGTCTACAAATGCGGCGGCGCTCAGGCAGTTGCCGCCGTCGCCTACGGCACGGAGACGGTGAAGCCCGCGCTCAAGATCGTCGGCCCCGGCAGCCCCTGGGTGGTGGCGGCCAAGAGCGTGCTGTCTTCGGTCATCAACACAGGCCTTCCGGCCGGGCCGTCCGAAGCAATCATCTTTGCCGATGACAGCGTCGACGGCGGGCTTGCTGCGCTCGACCTGTTGATCGAAGCCGAACACGGGCCGGATTCTTCGGCCTATCTGGTGACGCACAGCCGCAAGATCGCCGAAGCCGCATTGGCTGCAATCCCGGAGCACTGGTCGCGGATGACCGAGCAGCGTGTCGAGTTTTCACGCGCGGTGCTGACCGGCAAGCGCGGCGGCATCGTGCTGACGACGTCGCTGGAGGACAGCTACCGCTTCATCAACGACTATGCGCCCGAACATCTCGAGATCCTGTCGAAGGAGCCGTTCGCGCATCTCGGGCGCATCACCGAGGCGGCTGAAATCCTGATGGGGCCGCACACGCCGGTGACACTGGCCAATTTCGTGCTTGGACCCAATGCGGTGCTGCCGACCAGCCGTTGGGCGCGGACCTACGGGCCGCTTTCGGTGACGGATTTCCTCAAGCGCTCGTCGGTCGGCTATGTCACCTCGGTGGCCTATCCGGAACTCGCTCTGCACGCCCGCAGGCTCGCCCGCTACGAGGGCTTCAGCTCGCATGAGAACGCGGTCTCGGAGATCCGCGACCGCTATCTTGCCGGCTGAGCGGAACCGATCGCGATGAAGGCGGCACGACTTTACGGGCCCGGCGATCTGCGCGTCGAGGACATCGCGACGCCGGGCGCGCCGGATGCAGGCTGGGTGAAGCTCAGGGTCGATGCCGCCGGCATCTGCGGTTCGGACCTGCACAATTTCCGCACGGGACAGTGGATAAGCCGGTCGCCTTCGACGGCCGGCCATGAACTCACCGGCACGGTGACCGCCACCGGCGCGGGCGTCGACGCCTTCGCTATCGGTGACAGGGTTGTCGCCGATTCCCGCTTCTGGTGCGGAGACTGCGCGCAATGCCAAGCCGGCAGGCGTCATCTCTGCGCGTCACTGGGCTTCGTCGGAGAGGTCTGCGACGGCGGTTTTGCCGAACAGGCCGTGCTGCCCGCACGGCTTTTGCATATCATCGATGCCGGGCTCGACGAGCGGGTCGCGGCAATGGCCGAGCCGCTGGCGGTGGCGCTGCACGCGGTGCGGCGCCTGCCGAAAACGACAGGCTCCGTGCTGGTCGTCGGTTGCGGACCGATCGGCGGTCTTGCCGCCCTGCTGTTGTCGCGGACCTTCGCCGGCACCGTGCTGATCGCCGACCGCAACCAGAGCCGCTGCGCCCGGGTGGCGCGGGTGACGGGTGCCCGGATCGTCGATCTGAGCCGGGACGCCGTTGCCGCCGCAACTGCCAATGCCCCGCTGCTCGCGGCCATCGAGGCGACCGGCAGCGTCGCGGCGCTCAATCAGCTGCTCGGCGTTCTCGATCCCGGCGGTACGATCGCCATGGTCGGCATCTTCCACGGCCGCCTCGACATTGATCCCAATACGCTGGTCGAACGCGAAATCGGGTTGCTGGGATGCCATGCCTTTGCCGACGAACTGCCCGAGGCCGTGCGGATGCTGGGTGAATTGAGCGAACCGCTGCTGGCGCTGATCGACCAGGAGATCGGCCTGGATGACATTCCGGCTGCCTATGAGCGGCTGTTGGCGGGGCGCAGCGACGGCTTGAAAACAATCATTCGCATGCGGCAACCTGTCGAGTCGTGATTTCCGATGAATCGCCGGAAAGGACTTTTGAAATGATCACTTTGCCCGACACCGCCAGCCCTCTTTACGAGAAGGTGAAGGACTACATCCTGGCAAACATCGGAACGGGCCGGTGGGGCAAAGATCGCAAGCTGCCGTCGGAGAACGAGTTGGTGGCTTCACTCGGCGTGTCGCGGATGACGGTTCACCGGGCGCTCAGAGAATTGACCTCGGCGGGGTTCCTGATCCGCCTGCAAGGTGTGGGAACCTTCATCGCGCCACCGCGGCCGCAATCGACGCTGATCGAGATCAACAACATCGCAGCCGAGATCGTCGAGCGCGGCAACAGGCATCGTTCCGAAGTCCTCGTCCTCGAAACCATCATGCCGACAAAAGAGCTGGCGCTGTCGTTCGAATTTCCAAAGCGCGTCTCGATCTATCATTCCGTCGTCGTCAATTTCGAGAACGATCTGCCGGTGCAGCTCGAAGAGCGCTTTGTCAATCCGAGCCTCATCCCCGACTATGACAAGCAGGATTTTTCGAAGACGGCGACCTATGACTACCTCATGCAGAAAACCCCGGTGACCGAGGTCGAGCATATCATTTCCGCCATCCCGGCGGATGCCCAGACGGCGCGGCATCTGGGCATCGATGTCGGCGCCTGCTGCCTTTTCCTGCACCGCCGGACATGGACGGGCGCGGTGGTGGCGACGATCAGCAAGCTGACTTATGCCGGCAGCCGCTACTCGCTCGGCAGCCGCTATTCCCCTTCAAAAAGCAGCTGACGGAAGCAGGTCGAATGCAAGAGCGACAGATGACGCCGGCGCCGAGCCGCACGGCGCGGATCCGGGCACTCGCGCAGCATGATGTTGCCGAAGCACAAAGCGCGCTGGCGGCATTGCTGGGCGACCTGTTCGCGATGCGCCCCCGCAATGTCCGCATCAACTTCGACAAATACAGCCTCAATTCGTTGAACGGCTTCTTCGAGGACGACGGCAAGCCCTACTTCTTCAAGTTCCATCAGGAGGAGCGGGAAGAGGCGATGACGGGCGAGTATTACCGCGCCGAGATTCTGTCGCGCGCCGGCCTGCCGGTCGACCAACCCGTGCATATGTCGGCCCAACCGGGCGAGCAGATCCTTGTCTATCGGCGGCGCACGGATCCGAGGTTTTCGGATGTGCTGTTCGCGCTGGATGCGCAGGACGATGCCGGCAAACGGCGAGAAGCCGTTCTTGCCGAGCGCGATCTGTCGGCCAGGCTGCTCAAGGTCTATCTCGAAACGCTGCATCCGGTAACCGTCGAGGACGTGGCGGCGGAACCGATCCACAGGCTGTTTCATGAGCGGCTGATCGATGCCGATACGCGCTTGCCGCCAGGCGGCCGGCTGGCCGATTTCTATGTCGGCAAGCCGTTCGTCTTTCCCGGTGCCGAGCTGGATTGGGATCGGTTTTCCCGGCTGAAATTCGTCATCAATGGCGAGCAGTACACCGACAGCGTCGGTGAGCTTTTCGATGCCGCCGCAGTGCGCTTGCGGCCGGACCGGCTTGCCGATGCAGGCGGCGTGGTCGCGCATGGTGACGCCCACAACGCCAATGTCTGGTACACGGCGAAGGCGGGGAGGGCGGAGCTGTCCTTCTTCGATCCCGCCTTTGCCGGCTCGCATATCCCCACGCTGCTGGCGGAGGTGAAGGCGACGTTCCACAACATCTTCGCCCACCCGTTCTGGCTCTATGATCCGGCGACCGCGACCGAGGCTTTTCGCGCCCATGCGCGGCTGGAAGGAAACCTGCTCCATGTCGACACGGACTGGGACCTGAGCCCCGTCCGCCGCGACCTGCTGGAGGTCAAGGCCACAGCGCTGTGGCGGCCATTGCTGCTTGAGCTCAAACGGCGCGGCATGCTGCCGGCCGATTGGCGCGCGGTGCTCCGGGCCGGTCTCTTCCTGTCGCCGACGCTGGTCATGAACCTGCGCACCGGCGTGCGCAGCCACACGCCGGTTTCTTCCCTTATTGCCTTTTCGGTGGCGGTCATGGTCGGCAGCGAACCTGTTGCCGGAACCGATCGGGTGACCGATTTTCTAGACCGGATCGATCCCGGAGAGCGTAAAAATTGAGTCTTTCCAACTTGTATATGCATGTATGTATTTTAGCCTTGACATCCGCTCCCGCTGACGCTGAAATATCCGCGCACTTCACCATGAAGTGGCAGGTAAGACGCCGAGGCACAGTGCCGCAAGAGCAGAAACCCGCAGTCTCACCGGACTGGCTACCTCAGTCAGAAAAAGCGGTCCGATCATCAAGGGGAACAAGGATGATGCGTAACCTAACAGGACAATTTCGCGCGCTCGTGATGGCCGCCGCCATCGGGCTCGCCGCCGCCCCGGCGGCCTACGCGGCCGATGCGGCCATTCCCACCACGCCCGAGGCAGGAGCGTTCAAGATCGGCATCGAGCCCTGGCTCGGCTATGGCCAGTGGCATGTCGCCGAGGCCAAGGGCCTGTTCAAGACGAACGGGCTGAGCGACGTCCAGATCGTCAACTTCGCCGAGGACAAGGACATCAATGCAGCACTTGCAAGCGGCCAGCTCGACGCCGCCAACATCGCCACCCACACGGCGATGGGCATGGTTGCGGCCGGCCTGCCGGTGAAGATCGTGCTGCTGCTCGACGTCTCCATGACCGCCGACGCGATCATCGCTGGCAAGGACGTCACCTCCATCGCGGACCTCAAGGGCAAGCAGGTGGCCTTCGAGGAAGGCACGACGAGCGACATCCTGCTCAAATACGCGCTCACCAGGAACGGCATGTCGATCGACGATGTGAAACCGGTTCCGATGCCTGCGTCCGACGCCGGCAGCGCCTTGATCGCCGGCCAGGTGCCGGTCGCGGTGACCTATGAACCGTACCTCACCGTCGCCATGGCGCAGAACAAGGACCTCAAGCTGCTGTTCACCGCCGGCGAGGATCCCGGCCTGATCAGCGACGTGCTGGTGGTGCGTGACGAGGTGATCAAATCGCGGCCCGGCCAAGTGCTGGCCATGATCAAGAGCTGGGACGCAGCGCTCAAGGACTACAATGCCGATACGCCCGGTGGGCGCGCCATCATCGCCAAGGCTGTCGGTTCGGACGTCAAGGACCTCAACACCGCCTTTGACGGCGTGCGTTACTACTCACTCGCCGAAAACAAGGCGGCGCTGACCGGTGATTTCACCACCAAGACCTTCGCCGATGTCGAAGCCGCCGCCAAGAACGCCAAGCTGCTGCAGGCCGATGTGACGCCGGAGCAGATGATCGACCCGTCATTCGTCAAGGCGGCGGAATGACCAAGGCCGGATCGCGGTGGTGACGCAGATGCCCGGGGAGCGTCCCGCTCAAACGGATCCGGCTCGTCCCACGAAACAGGCGAGGCGTCGCCGATCCTCCGGCATCGGCGTGCCCATCGCCAAGTCGCGCTTCCTGGTGATCGCGGTGGCCGTGTTCGTCGGGCTCGGCCTTGCCTGGTGGGCGGCGACCGGACTGGGGTTGGTAAAGCCGATCTTCCTGCCGTCGCCGGGCAGCGTCGCGACGCAGATCGCCAAGCTCGTGGCCGATGGCACGTTGTGGCTGGACCTCAAAGCCTCGATGTACCGTATTTCCATCGGCTTCCTCATCGCCTCGGCGCTGTCGATACCGATCGGTGTGCTGATCGGCAGTTTCCGCTCCTGGGAAGCGGCCATCGAGCCGCTGGTGGATTTCATCCGCTACATGCCGGTCGTCGCCTTCGTGCCGCTCTCCATCCTGTGGGCGGGCACCGGCGATACGCAGAAATTCCTGATCATCTTCATCGGCACCTTCTTCCAGCAGGTGCTGATGATCATGGACAATGTGAAACGCGTTCCCGCCGATTTCATCGGTCTTGGGCGCACGCTCGGCCTGCCGGACCGCAAGATTCTGACGCGCATCGTCGTGCCCAGCGCCTTGCCCGGGATCTGGGATACGCTGCGCATCAGCTTGGGCTGGGCATGGACCTGGCTGGTGCTGGCCGAACTCGTCGCCGCCACTTCGGGGCTCGGTTATCGCATCACCGTGTCGCAGCGCTATTTCCAGACCAACACCATCATCGGCTACATCCTGCTGCTCGGCCTGCTTGGCCTCATCACCGACCAGGTGATGAAGGCGCTGGAAAAGGTGCTGTTCAAGCAAGAGGGCCGCTCGCAATGAGGTCCAGCCGATGAGCCCCAAATTGCGGATCGCCGGTCTCCACAAGAGCTTCGGCACGGGCGAGCGGCGCACGGAAGTGCTGCGCGGTATCAACCTCGATCTTGCCGACAACGAGTTCGTCTCCCTGGTCGGCACGTCGGGTTGCGGCAAGAGCACGCTGCTGTCGATCGTGGCCGGACTGCAGGACTTCGACGCGGGCGATCTCAGCATCGATGGCGCGCCGATCCTGCAGCCTGGTCTCGACCGTGGCGTCGTCTTTCAGTCCTACACGCTGCTTCCCTGGCTGACGGCGCGGCAGAACATCGAGTTTGCCCTCAAGGCCGCTGGCTACGATCGCCCGACCTGCCGCAGGATCGCGCTGGAGCATCTCGAACTCGTCAAGCTGTCTGGTAGTGCGGACCGCTATCCGGCCGAACTCTCGGGCGGCATGAAACAACGCGTCGCCATTGCGCGCGCGCTTTCCTACCGGCCCAAGATGCTGTTGATGGACGAGCCCTTCGGCGCGCTCGATGCCTTGACCCGGCATCAGATGCAGGAACTGCTGACCCAGATCTGGGAGGAACACAGGTTGACCGTCCTGTTTGTCACCCATGATGTGGAGGAGGCCGTCTATCTGTCGGACCGCATCGTCGTCATGGGCATCGGCCCGGGACGTATCACGCAGACATTCAACGTGGATATCGAGCGCCCGCGCCGCGAAGAGGTGATGGAAAGCCCTGCATTCATGGATCTGCAACGCGGCGTGCACAAGGCCATCCGCGAGGGTTCAAAACGCCCGGAAATGGCCTAGGCGCCTGCGGTCGTTTGCAGGCCCAATCACGTCGCCTTGCCGACTGCCGCGTCCAGTTCCAGCTCGCCTTCGGAAATGTCGTCGAACGAGGCGTAGTTCATGTTGTAGAGGCGGGCGTAGAGGCCTTTTCTTGCCATCAGCTGTTCGTGGTTGCCGCTTTCGACGATCTCGCCGTTCTGCAGCACGATGATGCGGTCGGCGCCGCGGATAGTGGCCAGACGGTGGGCGATGACCAGCCCGGTGCGGCCTTCCAGCAGCGTGATCAGCGCCTTCTGGATCAGCATCTCGGTGTAGGAATCGATGCTGGCCGTGGCTTCGTCGAGCACCAGGATCTTTGCATCCGCCACCAGCGCGCGCGCGAAGCTGATCAGCTGGCGCTGGCCCAGCGAGAGATTGCCGCCGCGCTGCTCGAGTTCGGTATCGTAGCCATCTGGCAGGTTCTCGATGAAATCGTGCGCGCCGACGGCTTGTGCGGCGCGGACCACCTCCTCGCGGCTGGCTGATGTCTTGTGGTAGCGGATGTTTTCCAGCACCGAGCCGGAGAACAGGAACGGCTCCTGCAGCACCATCGCCACCTGATCGCCGAGCGAATCCTGGGTCAGGTCACGCACATCATGGCCGCCGACCAGAACCTCACCCGACCAGACATCGTAGAAGCGGTGCACCAGCGCCATCGAGCTCGACTTGCCCGACCCGGTCGGGCCGACAAGGGCTACGGTCTCGCCCGGGTTGACGCGGAAGGAGATGTTCTTCAGCACCGGCTGGTTCGGCCTATAGCCGAAAGTGACGTTCCTGAACTCGACCGAGCCGTCCATGTCGCGCGACAGCGCCACGGCACCGTGCCTGTCGCTGACGTCGACCGGCACGTCGAGCACTTCGGAGATGCGCTGGCCCGAAGCCATGGCTCGCTGCATGACGCTGTATTGCATGGTCAGCGAGCGGATCGGGTCGAAGAAGCGCTGGATGTAGAACAGGAACGCCACCATGACGCCGATGTCGAGGCTGTGCGAGAGCACCATAGACCCGCCGACGACGATGACAGTTGCCATGGCGATGCCGGTCAGCGTGTCGACGATCGGCACCATTACCTGCGCGTATTTCGCCGACCTCAAATGGGCATTGAGGTTGGCCAGCACCTTTTCGTCGTAGAGGTCGAAATTGACGTGCTGGCGCTCGAGGCTCTGCACCGTGCGCACGCCATGGATGCCTTCGGCCAGTGCGCCGTTGGCGATCGAGTTGGTTTCGTGCGCGGCCATGAAGGCGACCTTGGCGCGCGGCAGCCAGAAAAGGCGCACGATGAACAGCACCGGCATGGTCGACAGCGTCAGCAGGCCCAGTCGGAAATCGAGCCACAAAAGCACGCTGACAATGCCGAACAACAGCACGATGTCGCCTACCGACATCACCGATGTTTCGAGGAATTCCTGCATCGAATTGACGTCGCCCTGCAGGCGCGACATCAGCCGCCCGACCTCGGTCTTGTCCATGAAGCTCAGCGAGACCCGTTGCAGATGGCTGAACATGGCGCGGCGCAGGTCCGACAGCACGTTTTCGGCCACCTTGCCGACGACGCTTTCCTGCACATAGCTGGCGGCATAGTTGATCAGGATGATCACGGCGAAAGCGCTGATCGCGGCGATCATCACCGATTGGTCGAGCTTGCCAGCCGTCATGCCGTGGTCGATGGCGTAGCGGATGACCAGCGGGATCGCCAGTTGCGTCAGCGTGAACACCAGCACCGCGGCGACTGAGATGAAAATCCGGTTCTGATAAGGCCTCACGAAGCTCCAGATACGCCGCACGATGCGCGGGTCATAAGCTTTGCCGAAGACCTCTTCGTCGTCGCGGTGCGAGCCCACGACCGCCTTTGTCGGTGGCCCGCTGGTGTCTTCCTTCTCGTCGTCGGCCGGTGTCTGCATCACGCGGCTCCCGCCACGGGCCGCTCATCGTCCGGCCGCAACTGCAGGTCATGGAGCGCGCGGTAGCGTCCACCGAGCGCCAGCAACTCCTCATGCGTGCCGCGCTCGACGATCCGGCCGCCCTCGACGAACAGGATCTGGTCGGCATGCATCAGCGAACTCAGCCGGTGCGAGATGATGAGCGTCACGCGGTCTTTGGCGAAGCGTTTCATCGCTGCCCGGATACGCTGTTCGGTGCCGGCGTCGATGGCCGCGGTGGAATCATCGAAGACCAGCACGGACGGCCGCAGCATCAGGCTGCGGGCGATGGTCAGGCGCTGCCGCTGGCCACCGGAAAGCGACGCGCCGCGCTCGCCGACGACTGTGGTGTAACCGGCTGGGAGGCCCATGATGTAATTGTGCAATTGGGCGTACTCGGCTGCCTGCCCGATGCGGGTCTCGCGCGCCCAGGGATTGCCGTAGGCGATGTTGTTCTCGATCGAGGTGGTGAACAGGAACGCGTCCTGCTGCACGACGCCGACCGCCTTGCGCAACGATTGCAGCGCCACCTTGCGGATGTCCTGGCCGTCGATGGTTATCGCGCCTGAGGTGACGTCGTAGAAGCGCGGGATCAGGTGCGCGATGGTCGACTTGCCGCTGCCTGGCGGGCCGACGATGCCGATGGTCTCGCCGGACCTCGCCTCGAAGGAGATGCCCGACAGAGTCGGCCGGTCGCCCGCGCCCTCGTAGCGGAAGCCGACATTGTCGAAGCGCAGCACGCCATCGGTGACGACGAGATCCTTGGCGCCGGGCGCGTCCTCGATGTCGAGTTCGGCGTCGAGCAGTTCGAATAGCCGGCTGCCGCAGGTCGAGGCGCGCGCGAAGGAATTGACCATCAGCCCGAGCTGACGCACCGGCATCTGCAGGATGGTCATGAAGGTGAGGAACTGGGCCAGCGTGCCGACGCTGATCTGACCCGCGATCACCTTCTGGCCGCCGAACCAGAGCACCAGCCCCATGGCGGCGAGGAAGGAAAAATTCATGGCGCTGGTGTTCGAAACGCGGATGTCGACGCGCTGATTGGCAAGCTCCAGCGCCGACAGCTTGGCGCGGTCGAATTTTTCCAGCTCATGCCGCTGTGCCGCAAAGGCCCGCACGACGCGGATGCCGCCGAGGTTCTCATCCATCACCCGGCTCAGCACAGACAGCCGCTCCTGCAACGTCAGCCAGGTGCTGCGCAGTTTGAGCTGGGTGACCGAGGACCGCCAGGCAACGAACGGCACGAAGCTCAGGCTGAGCAGCCCGAGCATGAGATCGGTGCTGATCAGGAGATAGGCGCCGACGCCGATCAGCACGCCGAGCAGGACGACGCGCAGGATGCCGGTTGAAAAGAACATGCGCACGCCGTCGAGATCGAGCAGGCCGAGCGTGATCAAATCGCCGGTGTGGACCCTGTCGTGGTAGGCGAAGCTCAGGCGCTGGATCTTCTCGTAGAAAGCCAGGCGCAGTTCATAGCCGGTGCGGTGGCCTACGGCCTCGCCATAGTAGTTCTGCGCCATGGTGAAGAGGCCGCGCAGGATCGAGACGACGAGCAGCGTCAGCGCCGTGTTCCACAGCGCCTGTTCCGCCGCAGCTCCGGCACCCGCGGCCATCACACCTTGCGCCTGGTCGATGGCGCGTCCCAGCAGGCGTGGAATGAAAAGCTGCAGCGTCGCGGCAATGAAGGTCGAGACGATGGTGATGGCGACCTGCCAGGGATGGCGCAGTGTCATGCGCACGATGCGAAGCAAGGTGCTGAGGCCCTTGCCCCAGGACGCTTCCGCAACGTGAGCAAACGATTTGCCGCGCTCCGGCGCGCTGCTGGTTGCTTGCGTGTTCAAGGAAAATATCCAAACCAATCCGGACGTTAGTCCGGACTAATAAAGCAGACTCAATGTGAGCGGTTGACTTGGCGCTATGTTACGCGGGTCTGGCTTGGCCCTTCAAGAGCCAATGCCGGCATCGCACTGTGCCTGAAGGAAAGCGAACATGCGGCTGTGACCCGGCTGGCACCAGCGGCGGAATCCTGCCGATCTTGCCGAAGGGCGTTGGCCGGACGAGGCCAGCGCCCGGCTGTACGCAAGCGCCGGCCGGACGGCATGCGACCTTCCATCCGGCCGGAATCCGGTTTGCTAGGCAGGTATCAGGACGGCGATCCGATGCACGCCGACCTCCTTGCTTGTATTTGTCGCCTCGTCGGTCTTGCCTTTGGCGCAGGTGTACATGTCACCCGTCTTGAGCTTGAATTCCTTGTCGGCCTTCTTGATCGTGAACGCACCTGAAGCAATGGTGCAGACCATATCGTTGTCCATCACCATCTGAGGCGCGTGTGCGCCGGGCTGAAATACCACGTCGACAATTGCGATGCTCTTGTAGGCGGGAATGTCGGAGTTGCCGGTGCTGACCTCAACCACCCTGACACCGGGCGCAATCTCCTTGCCTTCCTTCGGGCCGTATTTCTTCGCTGATGCCGCCAGGGTGAACAGAGGCGTTATCGCGGCAGCCGTCACACCGAGAGCAATTGCAGACCTGCGATTCATGGTTTTCATTGCATCCTCCCACGTCTTCGTCACGAACGAATGTGCATGACAGTTATATATTAGCACAAATGAATGTACTTGTATGCGAGGAAGCGGCCCACGGCGGCAGGAACTCCGCAGCAGCCGTCGGAGAGGTTCCAGACATCGACGATCTGCTTGCCGCTAAAACCCTGCCACTGCTGCGGACCTTCGGGCGCTCAGACACCCTTGCCGTGCCGCCAGCAGGCGATCAGATGCCCTGCCGCGGTCTCTCGGGCCGGCGGCTCCGCCTTTCGGCAGTCGGGCAGGACCAGCGGGCAGCGGTCGGCGAAGGAGCACCCCGTATTCGGGACGCCGGCTGCCTCGATCTCGATTGGAGCGGATAGTCTCGGCGCAGCTTCGTCGGAGGACGCAGCCAAAAGCAGGGCCGTATAGGGGTGGTTGGGGCCGCGAAAAATCTGGTCGGAGGAGCCGGTTTCGACCAGGCGTCCGCGATAGAGCACGCCGATCCTGTCGGCCATGTAGCGCACCACCCTGAGGTCGTGGCTGATGAACAGATAGGTCGTGTCCTTGTCGCGCTGCAGGTCGTTGAGCAGGTTGAGAACGGTCGCCTGGACGGAGACGTCGAGCGCGGAGGTCGGTTCATCGAGCACGACGACCTTCGGCACGCCGGCGAAGGCGCGCGCGATTGCCGCCCGCTGCCGCTGGCCGCCGGACAGCGAACGCGACTTCTGCTCGGCCGTGGCGCCGGCGAGGCGAACCGATTGCAGCAGGTCGCCGACGCGGGCTCTCACTTCGCTGCGGCGCAGGCCGGCGAGCCTGCGCAGCGGGCGGCCGAGGATCGTGCCGATCCGCTGGCGCGGATTGAGCGTGCGATCCGGCGACTGGAAGACCATCTGCACGTCGCGGCGTTCAGCAAGGTTTCTCTTCTCGACGCGCGGCGCGACCGTCCTGCCGAACAGTTCGACCGATCCGGCGCTTGGCGTCTGCAGGCCGGTGACGATCCGTGCCAGGGTCGACTTGCCAGAACCGGACTCGCCGATCAGCCCGAAGGTCTCGCCCTGGCCGATGTCGAGATCGACGTGGTGCAGCACTGGCTGGCTGCCGAAGGCATGACTGATGCCTTTGCAGGCGATCGCGATGCCGCGTTCTTTTGGCAGGCCGGCGTCTTCGCCTTGGGCTGTTGGGTGCGCTGGCACGCCGTCCGTCTCCGCCAGTCTTCCGTCCCGCTTGGTGTAGTTGAGCGCCGGGATCGAGGCGATGAGCGCCTTGGTGTAGGCGTGAGAGGGGTTGTCGAAGACATCGCTCGCAACGCCGCTTTCGACCACGGTTCCCGCCTGCATCACCGCCACCCGGTCGCAGGAGCGGCGGATCATATTGATGTCGTGGCTGATCAGCAGGATGCTGGTTTTGTGATCCTTGCGTAAGTCGGAGAGGATGGCGATGATCTCGGACTGGACGCTGGCGTCGAGCGCCGTCGTCGGCTCATCCAGCACCAGCAGCGACGGGTCGAGCGCAATGGCAATGGCGATGTTGGCGCGCTGCTGCATGCCGCCGGAGAGTTCGTGCGGATAGAGATCCAGCACCCGCTCCGGATGGCTGACCCGGACGCGGCCGAGCAGTTCGGCGGCGCGCCCGCGCGCCTCTTCGAGGCGAACCGGGCGATGCCGCATGACCGTCTCGGTGATCTGGCGGCCGATCGTCATGCTTGGATTGAGGGCAGCACCGGGATGCTGGTAGACGGCGGCGATATGATTTCCCCTGAGCCGGCGCAGTTGCTCGGCGGAAAGGTCGCGGATTTCGCGGCCCTGGAATTCCAGCGCCGACGCAGTGATGCGGGCGTTTTTCGGCAGATAGCGCAATATGGCGAGCGCCACCGAGCTTTTGCCCGATCCCGACTCGCCAACCAGGCCGAGCGCTTCGCCTTCGCCGATGTGCAGTGACACGCCGCTGACGGCGGGATGCGATCCCTTGCGCCCGTCATAGGCCACGGACAGCTGGTCTACGTTCAGAACCGAGGAGGACATGGGGACTTGAAACCACTTTCTTCCAGCGCCGCCATCGAGGGCAATCGCTTCCGCTTTCGCAATACATTATCTTTATAAAATTACTCGAATTAAGCCGGAGCGCAATCTACCTTTCTCGCATCAGCAGAGATTGTCGCCGTCTGCCGAGGCAGCGCGACGGTCTCCGGAGCAGATCTGGAAGGAGGCCCGGCATGGCTCGAGACCACATGATCCTCAGCGCATTCTTCTTCAACCCGCAGGGCGATCATCGGATGTCGTGGCGCCACCCGAGGGCGCCGGGGCGGGAGGTACTGGATTTCGAATTCTACCGCGATCTCGTGCAGGCGGCCGAACGCGCCAGGATCGACACCATCTTCGTCGCCGACCACGTGTCGATCTGGGATTCAGTCAAGAGCGGCGTCGCCCATTACGCCAATGCCCGCCTCGAACCGCTGACGCTGCTATCGGCGCTGGCTAGCGTGACCAAGCATATCGGCCTGATCACCACGGCGTCGAGTTCCTACAGCGAGCCGTACAATGTGGCGCGCATGTTCGCCTCGCTCGACCATATCAGCAAGGGCAGGGCGTCGTGGAACGTCGTCACCTCGGCCATGGATGAGGAGGCGCGCAATTTCGGCCGCGACGGCAATATCGAACATGCTTTCCGCTATGAGCGCGCGGCCGAATTCCTCGATATCGTCAAGGCGCTGTGGGACAGCTGGGAAGACGAGGCGCTGCTGATCGACAAGGCGTCAGGCCATTTCGCCGACCCCGACAAGGTCCATCCTATCGATCACAAGGGCAAGCACTTCAAGGTGCGTGGGCCGCTCAACGTCTCGCGGCCGCCGCAAGGCCATCCGCTAATCGTCCAGGCCGGCTCGTCCGAAGATGGCAAGAACTTCGCCACCGCCCAGGCCGATGCGCACTTCGCCATCTACAGCACCAAGGAGGATGGCATCAAATACCGTCAGGACATCAACGAGCGGCTGGCCCGCCACGGCAGGCGGCCGGAGAGCTTCAAGATCCTGCCCGGCATCCTGCCGATCGTCGCCGCCTCCGAAGCGGAAGGTCGGGAAAAGCAGGAATACCTGCAGACCTTGCTGCCGGATCAGGTCGGCATCGACCTTCTGTCGAGCTGGAGCGGGTTGGACCTGTCGCTGTTCCCGCCGGACGGGCCGCTGCCGCCGCTGCCGGACGAAAGCACGTTCAATGGCGGGCGCACATCGCTCAACCGGGTCAAGCAGTGGGCGAAGCAGAATCTCAGCCTGCGCGAGATCGCTCGCAAGCTCGCCAACAGCGGTTCGGTGCCGACGGTTGCCGGCACGCCGGTACAGATCGCGGACCAGTTGCAGGACTGGTTCGTTTCGGGTGCCGCTGACGGCTTCAACCTGATGTTCCCGCTGCTGCCAGAAGACTGGGTGAATTTTGCCGAACAGGTGGTGCCGGAGCTGCAGCGGCGCGGCGTCTTCCCGACCGAATACGGGCCGGGAACGCTGCGCGACCGTTTCGGCCTGGCGCGGCCCGCCAACCGCTTCGCCGAGCAGCGCGACAATGCGCGTGCCGTGTCCTGACCGGAAGAACGATCATGACCGTCGCACCAAGATTGCAGCCACGCGAAGCGACCGCGCCGCAGCTCGTCAATGTCCTGCACAGCCCCAAGCGTGTGCGCGTCAAATTCGGCGGCCGCACCATCGCCGACAGCCGCAACGTGCTGGTGCTGCGCTCCAACCATTTCCTGCCGATCTATTTCTTCCCGCCGTCAGCGGTCGACCCATCGGTGCTGAAACCTTCGCTGCATCGCGAGCCGCATCCGGTCGGTGGCGAGACCGCCTATTGGGATATCGACAGCGGCGACAGGCGCAGCGCCAACGCGGCGTGGTCGTTCGTGTCGCCGCCGGATGAAAACCTGGCGCCGCTGGCCGGCCGCATTGCATTCACCTGGAAGGCCGTCGACCAGTGGTTCGAGGAGGAAGAGGAAGTCTTCGTCCACGCCCGCGATCCCTATGCACGCATCGATGTTCTGCAAAGCTCGAGCCATTTGCAGATCTGGTTCGACGGCGAGCCGATCGCCGACAGCCACCGCCCGGTGCTGCTGTTCGAGACGCATCTGCCGACGCGTTTTTATCTGCCCGCGGAAGACATCCGGCTGGAGCGGCTGACGGCGTCCGTCACCACGACGCGATGTCCCTACAAGGGCATCGCCTCTTACTGGTCCGGCCTGCTGAGCGACGGTTCGGTGCGCCCTCATATCGCCTGGAGCTACCGGGATCCCATTGAGGAAATGCCGAAGATCAAGGGCCTCATCGCCTTCTATCCGCAGGCCGTCGACCGCATCCATCTCGACGGCGAGCCCGTCGCATAGATTTTCAATCTTCATTTCAAAGCAGGGGTTTCAAAATGACCAGACGCAGAGATATCGACGCAGTTCGCAATCTGTCGGGGGACATCTGGAATGTCGCCGTCGACGAACATCAGGGCGGCTTTCTCAAGCGCCGCGATCTCCTCAGATATGCCGCACTGCTCGGCCTGACCGGCTTTGCCGCCTCGCAGGGATTGGGGGGCGCGCGCGCCGCGGCTGCCGGCGGCGGCACGGTTCGCGTCGGGCTCGGCCAGCCGACCAAGGCGATCGATCCGGTTTCGGTCACCGATCCGGCCAGCATCGGGGTGATCAGCCAGGTCGGCGAGTATCTGATCCTCGACGATCCGAAGGATGGTCTGCAGCCGAAGCTGGCTCTGTCCTGGGAGGCCAACGAGACGGCCAGCCGCTGGACCTTCAAATTGCGGCAAGGGGTAAAATTCCACGATGGCCGCGCGGTCACCGCCAAAGACGTTGTGGCGAGCTTCGAGCGGCTGGTCGATCCGGCCAGCGGCTCGTCGGCGTTGTCCGCCTACAAGGGCATCCTGTCCAAGGGCGGCGCCAAGCTGGTCGACGACGAAACCGTCGCCTTCGATCTCGACGGTCCGAACAGCAACTTCCCGTTCTATGTCTCCTCCGACGTCTACAATGCCGTCATCCTGCCTGCCGACTATGCCGGTGATTTCGAGAAGACTTTCAACGGCACCGGTCCGTTCAAGCTCGAATCCTTCCGCCCCAAGCAAGGCGCCAGCTTCGTGCGCAATGAGAATTACTGGGGCGACAAGGCGCTGCCCGACCGGATCGAGATCAAGTTCTTCGACGACGAGCAGGCACAGGTGCTGGCTTTGCAGGCCGGCCAGCTCGACGTCATCCCGAGCACGACGCGGCTGGAGCTGGCGATCGAGGGCAATCCCAACTTCAAGCTGCTGAGCGTGCAGGCGAGCTCGCACGACCAGGTGCATCTCAGGACCGACCAGGCGCCGTTTACCGACAAGCGCATCCGCCGCGCGCTGGCGCTCACGATCGACCGAGAGGCTGTGGTCAAGGGCCTGCTCAAGGGCCGCGCCATCGTCGGCAACGACACGCCGTTCGCGCCGATCTTCCCCTCGGCCGATCCATCGGTGCCGCAGCGCAAGCAGGACATTGCCGAGGCCAAGCGGCTGCTTGGCGAGGCGGGCGTGCCCAACGGCTTCGAGGTGACGCTGACCACCGAACGCGCCTATGACATTCCCGACTATGCGGTGATCATTCAGAACTTCGCCAAGAAGGCCGGCATCGACGTCAAACTCAATGTCCTGCCGCAGGACGCCTATTACGGCTCGGCGACGTTCGGCAGTTCGCCATGGCTGGATTCGGTGCTCGGCATCACCGACTATGGCCACCGCGGCACGCCCGACATCTTCCTCAACGCCACGCTAAAGAGTTCGGGAGCCTGGAACGCGGCACATTTCAACAACCCGGCCTATGACGCGCTGCTGCTTGACTACTCGAAGGCGCGCGACCTGCAGGCACAGCGCCTTGTTGCCCGCAAGATCCAGACCTTGCTGCTCGACGAGACGCCGGCGATCATCAGCTACTTCTCGCAATACAGCCGCATCGTCAGCTCCAAGGTCGAGGGCGTGCGCTTCACCGCGATTTCGCATCTCCTGCTCGACCGCGTTTCCTTCGTCCAGGCATGATCGCGACATGCTGACCGGTCGCATTCTGTCAGCGCGTGTGGGCACACTTGTCCTCACGCTGTGGCTGGTCAGCATTCTGGTGTTCTTCGCCGGGCAGGTCCTGCCCGGCGATGTCGGCCGTGTCATGCTCGGGCCTTTTGCCGACGCGCAAGCGGTGGCGGAACTGAACAAGCGGGTAGGCGCCGACCAGCCGGTTCTCGTCCAGTATTGGCTCTGGTTCAGCAAAGCGGTCACCGGTGACTTCGGCACCTCGCTGTCGATGCGCGGGCCGGTGGCGCCGTTCGTGCTGGAAAGCCTCAAGCGCTCCGCGGCGCTTGCCGGGATTATTTTGCTCTTCCTCGTTCCGCTCGGCGTTGGTGCCGGCGTCATCGCCGGTCTCAATGCCGGCCGCCTCATCGACCGGCTGATCGTGATGGCGGGCGTCTCCTTCGGCATTGTGCCTGATTTCGTTTCCGGCCTGATGCTGCTCATCGTTTTCGGCCTGTGGCTGAACTGGTTCCCGATCTCCGGCGTTGCGCCCGATGGCGCGGGCTTCTGGACGCATGGCTATTATCTGATCCTGCCGGCGCTGCCGCTGGTGCTGAACCTTTCCGGCTATATCGCCCGGATGACGCGAGCAGGCGTGATCGAGGCGATCGCCGCCGATTACACGCGCACCGCCGTCCTGAAAGGGCTCGAGCGGCGCGAGATCATCTTTCGGCACGTGCTGCGCAATGCGCTGACGCCGACCGTCGCGGTGCTGGCGACGCAGACCGGATACATGCTGGGTGGGCTGGTGGTGATCGAGGCGTTGTTCGGCATCCAGGGACTTGGCAATCTGGTCCTGAACGCGGCCAAGGCCCGTGATTTCCCGATGCTGGAGGCAGGCGTATTGGTGATGGCGGCCATCTTCGTGCTGTCGGCGGCGGCCGGCGACCTCTTGCTGGCGCTGCTCGATCCGCGGCAACGCCGCCGGACCTCGCCATGACGGATCTGGCCGAGTTTCCCGCACCGCAGCGCGCCGTGGCGGGCTTTTCGACAATGCGCCGGATTCGCAGTGCTTTCGCCGGATTGCCGCCGTCGGTCGTGGTCGGATTGCTGCTGCTTTTGTTCTGGGTCGCTTGCGCCATAGCAGGCAACCTCTTCGTTCCCTACGATCCCTATGCCGAGGATTTCCTGGCGACGCTGACGCCGCCCGATGCGCTGCACTGGTTCGGGACCGATCAGCTCGGCCGCGATGTGCTGTCCCGCATCATCGTCGGTTCGCGCGACATCCTGCTGGTTGCGCCGCTGGCGACGCTGGCCGGGGTTGCCGCCGGCAGCATCATCGGCCTGGTGCTCGGCTATTTCGAGGGCCTCACCGATGCCATCGGCGCGCGGCTGCTCGATACGCTGATGGCGTTTCCGTTCATCGTTCTCGTCACCATGACGCTGGTGGCGATCGGCCCGTCGAACCTGACCGTCATCCTGGTGATCGGCATCGCCTACGCGCCGCTGGTGGCGCGCACCGTTCGCGCCGCCGCGCGTGAGCAGAAGCAGCGCGACTATGTCAGCGCCGCGCGCCTCGGCGGCGAGGGCGCGCTCGCCATCATGTTCCTGGAGATACTGCCCAACATCAGGGAAACGATCCTCATCGAGCTCGTCACAAGGCTGGGCTACGCGTTCTTCTCGATCGCGACGCTGAGCTTTCTCGGCCTCGGCATCCAGCCGCCATCGGCCGACTGGGGACTGGCCGTCGCCGACGGCTATGGCTTCCTGACCGGCGGAAAATGGTGGGTCGTCGTCTTCAATTCCGGGGCAATCGTCTCGCTGGTGATGGCGACCAACCTGATCGCACAAGGCATTGGCGCCTTCGAGAATAGCGATGCATGAGCCTTGATCCGGGCGCCAAAAATCTCTTTTGCATTGAAGCCTGACGCGCATCCTTATATCGCATGACTATGAAGAAAATCGGTTTCCTGTCGTTCGGGCACTGGACGCCCTCGTCGCAATCGCAAGTGCGCTCGGCTTCGGACGCGCTTTTGCAATCCATCGACCTCGCCGTCGCCGCCGAGCAACTGGGCGCGGACGGCGCGTATTTTCGCGTGCATCACTTCGCCCGCCAGCTCGCGTCGCCGTTCCCGCTGCTGGCGGCGGTCGGCGCCAGGACCAGCCGTATCGAGATCGGCACCGCCGTCATCGACATGCGCTATGAGAATCCGCTCTACATGGCCGAGGATGCCGGTGCTGCCGACATCATCGCCGGCGGGCGCCTGCAGCTCGGCATCAGCCGTGGCTCGCCCGAGCAGGTGATCGATGGCTGGCGCCATTTCGGCTACGCGCCGCCGGAAGGCAAAAGCGACGCCGACATGGCGCGGCATCATGCCGAGGTCTTCCTCGAGACGCTGCGGGGCGAGGGGTTCGCCCAACCCAATCCGCGGCCGATGTTCCCCAATCCGCCCGGCCTCTTGCGCCTCGAGCCGCATTCGGAGGGTTTGCACGAGCGGATCTGGTGGGGCGCGGCCACCAACGCCACCTCGGAATGGGCGGCCAGGCTCGGCATGAACCTGCAGAGTTCGACGCTCAAATTCGACGAGAGCGGCAAGCCGTTCCACATCCAGCAGGCCGAGCAGATCCGCATCTATCGCGAGGCCTGGAAGGCAGCCGGCCACAAGCGCGAGCCGCGCGTCTCGGTCAGCCGCAGCATCTTCGCGCTGGTCGACGATCGCGACCGTGCTTATTTCGGCCGCGGCAATGAGAGCCGCGACCAGATCGGCTTCATCGAGGAGAACACCAAGGCGATTTTCGGGCGCAGCTACGCGGCCGAGCCGGATGTGCTGATCAAGGAATTGGCGCAGGACGAGGCGATCGCCGAGGCGGATACGCTGTTGCTCACCGTTCCGAACCAGCTCGGCGTCGACTACAACGCGCATGTCATCGAGGCGATCCTGACCCATGTCGCTCCAGCGCTGGGCTGGCGCTGACGCCGGATCGATCAGGGCCGAGTTTTCCAGGGAGGTACACAATGCCAAAGAAGGCCTTGATCGCCTGGGGCGGCTGGGAGGGCCATACGCCGGAGCAGAGCGCGAAGATCGTTCGCACTTTGCTTGAGCGAAACGGCTTCGACGTCACGCTGGGTGAGGGCACGGCGATGTTCGCTGGTCCGGAGCTTGCTTCCTTCGATCTCATCGTGCCCGTCATCACGATGTCGACGATCGAAAAGGCCGAGTTGCAGAACCTGACGCTTGCGGTTCGCGGGGGAAGCGGGCTCGGCGGTTTCCACGGGACGATGGGGGACAGTTTTCGCAACGAGCCCGACTATCAGTTCATGACCGGCGGCCAATGGGTGGCGCATCCCGGCAACATCATCGACTATCACGTCGCGATCACCCGGCCGGACGATCCGATCACAAAAGGCATCAGCGATTTCGCCTACCGGTCGGAGCAATATTACATGCATGTCGACCCAAGCAATGAGGTGCTGGCGACCACCACCTTCACCGACGCGCATTTTCCGGGGATAGGCGGCGTTGTCATGCCGGTCGTCTGGAAACGGCGCTATGGGGCGGGGAAGGTTTTCTACAGTTCCCTTGGTCACACGGCGGATGAGTTCGCGGTGCCGGAAATGGCGCTGATGGTGGAGCGGGGTTTGCTTTGGGCGGCGCGGGGGTAGAAGCAGGCGAAGTTCGTGAAAATCTGATGGAATTCACAGGACATCTACGGAGATATCCAATGAACGATTTCAGTTGGTCCGCTTCCGAAAAGAAGCTCGCCCGCCACGCCTTCGATAAGGCTCTTGAGGCGGCCCTCGCAAAGACGATGGCCGAATTCAAGAGCAAGGCCAGTGCGGTGACGGTTCCCTCCCAGATGTGGGAGCTGGAAGCCTATTTGCGTGAACAGCGGCGGGATATCGATCGGACGTTCGACTACCGCTATTCGCAGCTCCTTTATGTCTTCACTCATCTCATCCGAGCAGGCTGCCTCGATGAAAAGCTGCTTGCCGGTCTGTCGCAAGACAAGCGGGATGTCATTCGGCGGGACCTTGCCTTTGCGGCGGGACGCCTGGCCAGCGGATGACGACGGCAGGGAGTGCGGCCGCGTCCCAATCCCTGCCATGCTGGAAAGCGGCCGTTGTCGTACTACCATCCCGTCACATGGCGAGGGGGATGAGATGGACCATCAGCGTACTGTTTTTCTGATCGGAGCAGGTTCCGTTGGTGACGACGAGCAAGCCGTGTTCACGCTGCACGTGAACGGCGCTGCCTGCAATCTGAAATGCAGTTATCGGGACAAGGTGATCGAGGCAGAAGAGGAAGACTTTTTCGAGGCTCTGTTCCAAATCCGTCAGGCACTCGAAGTCGATGGCCTGCTACCCTTCTGTTACGGAGCAAGCGCCAATGTTTATCCGGAAAATACCGTGATGGAGAAAAGTCGCGGATTGATAGCCTGCAAGGTGAAGACGGGGCAATTTCCGCAAGAGAGCGATCTGGTCGACATATTTGATGATGGCGTCGACGTGGTTCCGGTTTTCGTCCATATGCAGCAGGAATTTTGGGAAGAATGGCTGACTTCGCTGCCTTCCTAGCTGCTGGCGTTCATCCAATCCCGCCCGTAACCAGATAGGCGCCGGCGCTGCGCCCATCCTCCAGCCGCACAATAGCCGTCACGATCGAGCCATACGAGCCACGCCAGACGCTGTGGAACCGCTGGTGCTCTGCGGCCGGAACCAATGCCTGTCCACAGCAGCGCGCTCCGCTTCGCTGCATGGCGACAGGCTCGCCGTTGACATGCACCTTGACGCTGGCGTTTTCCGCCTCGGCGTCGATCGGCAGGTCGAGGGTGATGGTGATCTCGTCCTGATCGCCGGTCGTGCGCGTCTCGGCGGCAAGCGCGATGACGAGCGGAGGTGCCTTGCCGTTACCGGTTTGCGTGGGCCGGCGGGAAAATACATCTTCAGTCAGTTCCGGCGTGCGTGGGGGCAGGGTGCGGCGCCGGGTCGACAGTTCGTAGTCGCCGGCCATGCGCAGCAGCCTTTCGTCGTCATAGGCCTTACCGGCGAAGGTCAGGCCGACCGGCATGCCGATATCGGCCATGGTTCCCATCGGCACGGTGACGGTCGGGATGCCGAAATGGCGCCAGACCAGATTGCCGTTGGCGACCCAGGTGCCATTGCGCCAGGCAAGGGCGGCAGATGCCTCGTCGATGTCTGCATCGGCCGGTCCGACATCGGCGGCGGCGGGCAGCACCACGGCGTCGATGTCTTGGCCGTCCAGCCAGGCCTCGAAATCGATCCGCCTTGTTGCTTCGAGGCCCTTCAGTCCGTCTTCCAGCGTTGGAATGTCTGCGAACGGCGTGACGCCGGACCGCGCCCGTTCCACATATTCTCTCAGATCGAAGCCGCCCTCATAGCGGTCGGGCAGCGTGCCGGGCGGCTGCGGGAAGATCTTTGGGCCGTCGACGGAGACGAGATCGGGCACGGCCGGGTCGGCATTGGCGCGCAAAAAGTCGTCCCAGCCCCAGATGCTGAGATCCCAGAGTTCGCGCTCGGCGAAGTCCTGCGGCACCAGCCCGCGCTCGACCATGGTGCGCGCCCCGGGGCGGTCGCGCTCGTAGTTGGAGACGACGGGGAAATCGACCTCGATCACCTCGGCGCCAAGCCGCGCGAGATCGGCCGCTGCCTGCTCCCACAGGGCAAGCACCGAGGCGCGGGTTTCGATCGGCGCATCGGCCTCGCTGTCGCGGCCGATATACATTCTGGGCACGCCCAGGCGCTTGCCTTTCAACGACCCCGCCAGTGCGAGATCGGTATAGCGGGGCGGCCGCACATCGGAGCTTTTCGGCAGCTTGACCCAGGGCTGCGCGCGCCAGAAATCGCCTCGCGCCTCGGGATCGTCGGCGACGATCACATCGAGCAGTTCGAGCATGTCGGGCACTCTGCGCGTATGCGGCACGACGACATCCATGGTCGGCACCAGGGGCCAGTTGCCGCGCACAGAAATGACGCCGCGCGACGGCGTGTAGGCGACCAGCGCATTGTTGGTGGCCGGCGCGCGGCCGGACGACCAGGTTTCCTCGCCAAGCCCGAAGGCGCAGAAGCTGGCCGCTGTCGCCGTGCCGGAGCCATTGGACGAACCCGATGCGAAGGCGGCGGTGAGATAATCGCCATTGTACGGACTTTCGGCGCGGCCATAGACGCCGCGCTGCATGCCGCCATTGGCCATTGGCGGCATGTTGGTCAGCCCGATCAGCACCGCGCCGCCGGCGCGCAGCCGGGCTATGGTGAAGGCATCCTCATTGGCAATGAGATGCTCGAAGGCCGGCGAGCCGGCGGCCACCGTCAGGCCTGCAACCTTGTAGCTGTCCTTGGCGGTGTAGGGGATGCCGTCGAGCGGTCCGAGCACGGCGCCGTTGCGGCGGCGCTGGTCGGAGGCCGCCGCCTGCTCAAACATGTCAGGGTTGAGCACTGGGACGGCATTGAGGCTGATGCCGTGCCGGTCGAAATGCGCGATGCGCCTGAGATACGCCCCGACCAGTTCGACGCTGGTGACGGTGCCGTCATCGAGCGCGCGGCGCAGTTGGTCGATCGTCGCTTCGACGAGGTGAAGGCTGGCGTCGGTCATCACGGATCCCACATTTCCACGCACCATGGATGAGCGAGGCCGCAGGCTTCGGCAAGAGCCTATCGCGGTCTTCTCGGAACTTTTGTCCGGCTGGCGGTTTTGGATGTATGGTGCGATTCCGGAATGGCCAGAAGGGTGTGCCGATGACCACGAAATGCGTTGCGATCCTAGCTCTCGCGGTTGCTACGGGCGCGAGTCTTTGCGCCCCGGCCTTGGCTGGCGACCGGCATTACGACCGCCGGGTCCACTCCGAACGCTACGTTCCCGCCGAAGGCGATCTCATCGATATCCTGTTCGGCGGCCCGCACTACTACGATCAGCAGTTGGTGACGACGGCGGCTGGCGCGTGCTCCTACCATCGCGTTGGACCCGACGCGAATGCATTGAACAAGATCAACGATCATCACTGCGGGAAATAAGGCAGTAGGGCAGTAGGGCAGTAGGGCAGTAGGGCAGTAGGGAGCGCCTCAACGCTGGCCGCTCTCCTTCATACGCTCGATGATTTCGGCCATCAGCGCCAGGTCGCGGCGGGAATCGGCGAGGTCGGTCAGCGGCTTTGTTCCTTCGGTGATGTGGCGGTGGAAAATCTCGAGTTCATTCGAGAAAGCATCGCCGTAGAGAGGGCCGAAGGCCTTCGTCACCGGGCCGAGCGGGCCGGCATCGGTGACCTCCAGCCGCGTCGGCAGGCTGCGGATGTAGGGCGTGTCGTAGATGATGCGCACGCGCCTGGTGTTGGAGCGCACCTCGATCATTGCGTCGAACAGGCCGAGATCGTCGACCACCGCGTCGTAGAGACAAGCGAAATGGCCGTAGTCGAAGGTGACCGATGTGTTGGCGCCGCCATTGGTGCGGTGCGCGGCCAGCACGCGCGCCGGCTCGCCGATCAGCCCGCGCATCGCTGAAATGTGGTGCGAGGAAAGCGCCGTCAGCCCGCGATAGGCGCGCACCAGGTCGGCCGGCGCGTCGGCACCGACGACTTCGCGGATCAGCGCGTCGCGCTCCTTGGCGCCACGCGCCAGCAGGGCCGGGTCTATGTCGTTGGGATAGAGGACGTTCTGGCTCTTCTTGAGGAAATGCCGGCCCTCCGAGATCAGGTCGAAGATGCGGACATGGGTGATGTCGGCGAAGGCCGGCAGCTCGTCCCTGGCGGCCAGATATGCCGGCGCGTAGCGGCGCATATAGCCGACGAACAGGGTCTTGTCGTAGTCCGGCATCAGCGCCAGCAGATCGTCGATCTCGCGCACCGTCAGACAGGCGGGCTTTTCCAGCAGGATGTGCTTGTTGGCGGCAATCGCCGCGTGCACGAAGCGGCTGTGGGTGTCGTCGGATGACAGCACGAACACCGCGTCGATGTCGGGTGACGCTATTAGCGCCTCGGCCGTCTCGAAGGTTCTTGCCGTCGAATCTTGCGAGGTGCACAGCGCCACCAGGCTGGGCGACACGTCGTACACGCCCATGCCGGAATTTGCGCATGTTTATAAAAAATTGACACGCGTCAAGATTCAAAATGTGTATAGCGATTTTTGATTGCGCGCCCTGCGGGCATGACTGTCCTGCCGGCATGCGCTACAACCAAGGCGCGAAAAAACTGCCGGCCTAGGGAACCACTAGGGGGATGTCCGCGTTGGTCGCTACTTTTGTGCAGAGGGAGGTTTGGGGTGGGGCGTTTCGAAATCGTGGAAGAGCCAACGGGTACGTTTTCGATTTTCGACACCGTCACGGAATTGCCGGCAACGGCCAAAGGGGGCGTGTGCATTGGGCTTTATCGGCACGAAGTGCCGCTGGCACTGCTTGCAGCGGTTGAAACGGTCCAGCCCGGCCATTTTTCGCTGCTGCCCTCATTGTCGGTGTTGAACGACTGGCGGGCTCATCGAGACGATCTGCTGGCATGAGCAAAGCTGCCCGATGTCGCATCAAAAATCATACGGTATGGGAAATCACGCCCTGTTGTCGAAAGCGGCGGTGAGGCATGGAAAGCAAGGGGAGGTTGCAGTGCGTTGGGAGGTGAAGCAATGTCTGATCAGGACGACCTGATCCGAGCTGCCATCGGACGGCTGCTCGCCGAGAAGACAGGCGCCGCCGTCATATCGATGAGAGAGAGCGTCACCGAGCTTCTGGCGCTGACCGGTGCCGCACTGGACGAAAGACTCCAAGACCTGCTGCTGGAAATGGCCGAAGTCCGCGGCATGATGGTCGCTCTCGACTTCTGAACATATCCGGCTGGGATGCCGCTGCATGCACCGGCAGCGCTTTCATCGCCGGCAGCCTCTAACCTTGCTGCGTCCAATATCGGGCATTTTAGGCCGAAAGCGGACAGGCAGCTTTGGACTTCCGATGAAGATAGCTGACCAAAGCCGAGAGTAGCGGTCGAACAATTTCGCGGGCGACCGGCAGTGTGATCGCCGTGCGCCGTCCAATGCACTATGCCATGGCGGCCAATGCGGCCGCTTTGACCGACAGGGTCGGGTGGACCATCACCCCGAATGCCGAGACAAACGCTCGTAAAGATTCGGGTTGGTGCGGGTTGAACTACTGAGCCCATGACTGATATTCGATTGTTGGGGTCTGACATGGGCGACAAGATTGCGTGCGAAGTACTGCGGATGAAATCGGTTCCATTGGCTCGACAACGACGCCGGTGCGGGAATTGACGCCTGCCGAGCGCGACCGGATGTTTGCCTTGTATGAGACCTACTACGAGGCAGTCGATCGCAATGTCTTCGAACGTGATCTCGCTGAAAAGGATGCTGTCGTGATCATCCGGTGCGACCGGGAGATAATCGGCTTTTCGACTTACCTTGTCAGACCACAGACCGTCGGCGGGGAGACTGTTCACTATCTCTTCTCCGGCGATACTGTTCTCCATTCCGCGCGTTGGGGCGACCCCGTGTTGCTGCGCGGTTTCTTTCGCGCGGCCGGCGCCGCCAAGGCCGCGGTGGCGAGCCGGTTGTTCTGGTTCTCCATCATCGGAGGGCATAGGACGTTCCGCATTCTCCCCAATTTTTTCTGCGACTTCGTTCCGGCCGTCGATGGTCCGGTTTCGGCCCGCCTGCAGACGATCCGCGATGCCATCGCAACTGCCCGATACGGGCGTCAATTCGAGCCGTCGACCGGACTGATAGACTTCGGCCTGTCGCAAGGCCACTTGCGGGAACAGTGGGCGGACGTCGAGGAAACAGCATTCCGCAACCGTTTTGCCGCCTTCTTTCTCCGGGCCAATCCCTTCTACTTCCGAGGCGTCGAACTTGCCTGCCTCGCGGAATTCGAACTCGGCAATCTGAAGCGCTATGCCGCCGCGAGTTTTGCCGAAGGGCTGCAAGATGGGCGCTGAAGCCTGGGCACGGATTGCCGGCGCGACCGCGGCCGGGGACGCCGGTTTTCGGGCGCGGCTCGATCAGCTCGAGGCCACGCAGCGCTCCCTCTTGCGGCGGCTCGTAGAAGCCAATCCTGCGACTGTGTTTGGTGGTGACCACAACTTCGCCAACATCGCTTCGGCCGAGTCCTTTCGCGATCTCGTGCCGATCTGTGACTACGAAGCCTTGTCGCCATACATCAATCGTGTCGTCGCTGGGGAGGAGAATGTGCTGACTGCCGAGCCGGTCCGGTTTATCGAGCAAACCGGCGGCAGTTCCGGTGGCGCGAAATACATCCCTTATACCGACACGGGCCTGCAGGCCTACACCGATTGTCTCTATCCCTGGATGTCGGAACTGATACGGCGCCGGCCGGGCGTTGCGCAAGGGCACAGCTATTTCGCGCTAAGCCCGGTAGGCCGCGGCGCAAGCGAGCGCGTCGGTGCGCGCAGGTTGGGCAGTCCCGTTCCTTTTGCTTATTTCGGCGCCTTGCGCGATAGCCTGATCCAAGTTTCGGCGGTGCCGATGGATTTGAGGCTGCTCAGCGATTTCGCCGAGTGGCAAAGGCAGACCTGCCTGCACCTGCTGGCGGCCGAGGATCTGAGCCTGATCTGGGTCTGGAGCCCGACCTATCTCACCGAAATCCTGCGCGCGATGCAGCGCGATGCCGAGAGCCTGTTGCCGGAGCTCGCGGACAGGCTGGGCGCCGTGCGGCCGGCGGACGTGGTGCGCCGCCGCATTGCTGCGCTGGAGGGCGCGCTTGGAAGTTCGCAGCTGTCGGCGATCTGGCCTCGCCTCGACACGATCAGCTGCTGGACAGACGCTTCCAGCAGTGGCTTTGCCGCCGCATTGCAGGCGCAATTTCGGCATGTCTTCATCCAGTCCAAAGGGCTGATGTCTACCGAAGCTGCCGTTTCATTTCCCTATGGCGACGGGTCCGGGTGCATCCTGGCATCGCAAAGCGGGTTTTTTGAATTTGTCGATGACAGCGGTGCCAACTATTTCGCGTGGCAGTTGGAGGCAGGCCTGACCTACCGGCTTATCGTGACCACCGGCTCCGGCCTCTATCGCTACGATACGCAAGACATGGTCGAAGTCACCGGGTTCACCGGCGACACGCCGCGCCTGCGTTTCAGCGGGCGTATCGGCATGGTGTCCGATCTCTGTGGCGAAAAGCTCACGGAAGCCTTTGTCGTGCGGTCGCTGGCCGAGGCCGGTCTCGATCATCATACCTATTCGCTGCTGGTGGCGGTCGCGACGCCGCACCCGCACTACCGGCTTTTCGTCGAGACCGGTCCGGGGCCGGCCGTTGAGGTGCTTGGCGGTGGCCTCGACCATGCGCTCAAGGCCAACCCGCAATATGAGTATGCCCGCCGCATCGGCCAGTTGGGGCCGCTGCGGACGACCGGCGTGGACGACCTCTATGGCCGGCTGAAGCGCCACCGCATGAAGGGCGGCACGAGCATTGCCGGAATGAAGGCGCCGGTTCTGCTCACTCGATCGGACGCAGCGCTTCTCGCGGCGCTCGGGGCGGACAAGGAGGACGCTTAGGATGATACGGCATCCCGTGTCGCGGAAATGGGTCGCGCAAAGGCATGAAAACCGGACAAGCGACCATCCGGTCAGGCTGTCAGCCGCAACGCCAGCGCATCCAGGCCGCGGATCGAGGAATTGTCCATCCAACGTGCAGCAACAGGCTCGATGGTTCTCCATTGGGTGAGTGCGGCTTCCAGCACCGCGACACCTTCCATTTCGGCCAGCGCCCTGCCGATGCAGACATGCGCGCCCCGGCCGAAGGCCAGGTTCTGCCTGCCGGCCCGGCCGAGGTCGAAACGCGATGCGTCGGCAAACTGGGCCGGGTCGCGGTTGGCAGCGCCGACAAGCAGCACCATCAGCCGGTTCTTTTCGATTTCCTGGCCGCCGATGATTACAGGCTCGAGCGGCCAGCGGCAGATCTTCTGCACCGGGCTTTCCAGCCGCAGAGTTTCGGCAACGGCACTGGCAGCAAGCCGGCGGTCGGCCCGCAGGGCCGCCCACTGGGCGGGCTGGTGAGCAAGATGGAACAGCATGTTGCCGATGAGGTGCACCGTGGTCTCGTGGCCGGCGAAGGCCAGGAAGGCGATGTTGCGACCGGCAGCCGTCAGCCCCAACGCATCGACGAGGCCGGCCAGCCCGGTCAGCAGCGGCGGCATTCGCCCAGCGGCAAGCAGATGGCGCAGATGCTCGACGAAGTAGCAGGACATCTCGTCGGCGGAGTTGGCGCCGCCGAAGGCATCATCGAAACCAGTATCGAGAAGGGCGCGGATCGAACCCGACCATGCCCGGACCATCGGCATGTCCTGGTCCGGTACGCCAAGCAGGCGGCAGATGACACGTTCGGGCACGGCGCGCGTGAAGGCGGCCACGACTTCGGTCGTCCCGGACAAGCCGGAATCGCCCATGAGGTCTTCGATCGTTTCAGCTACAATGAGACGCAAAGCCGGCATGCCCTTGCCGACAAAGGGCTGCTGCAGGGCCTGGCGCAGGGCGGCGTGAGCGCTGCCCTCCTGATAGATCAGCCAGTCGCGGATCGCGGAATCCGAATCCGCCATTACATCGGCCGGCGGCACGTGCGAAAGCTTGCGAGTGGCGAGGCTGCCCGAAACGAGATCGTAGCCGGTGAGATAGACATCGCCCCACGGCGCCTGCCAGACCGGAGCGCGCCGTCGCATTTCATCGTGGATAGCATAGGTGTCCGCGGCACCTGCGAAAGCACCGGCGCGAATCCCTTGCCAGGGATGCCGGCCGGATTTGAACAGAGCATTGGAGGGGGATTCGGTATGCATTGCCTTGCGGAAAGTCCAATCTTGTCAGCTAAGACAGTCGTGTGTCGTGCACGCCCGGATATCGACACCCGGCCATGACCAACAATCAGGGGCCGATCTATTATTTCTGCACGCGCCAACACGCTTACACGATGGGCGTACTGCTTGGCTATTACCAGCATGGGCTTGGTGATCTTGTCCGGATCATTCCCTACGAGCTGGCCGCGAGGCTCGGCCCCCTCGCTCCCGGCACCTTCATCTTTACGGATTTTGAAAGGCTGGCGCCGGCTCAATTGCAGGCGGCGGTCGCCCTCCATGAGCGCATCGCCTCGCTCAATCCAGGCCTGTTGCTGCTCAACGATCCGGCAATCGTGCCACGCCGCTTTGACTTGCTGAAACGCCTGGAGGCCGCGGGCCTCAACCATTTCGATGTGCATCGGCTGGGTGAGCGCAAGTCGGTACGCCGGTTTCCGGTTTTCGTGCGCTGGGAAAGCCAGCATGAGCCGCCGCTGACCGGGCTGATCGACGGCACGGATGCGCTGGAAGCAGCGATTGCCCGTCTGCCGGGCCATGTCCGTCAAGACCCGGACCTGATGATCGTCGAATATGGCGCGGCTCCCTCGGCCGATGGGCGGTTCCGCAAATACTCGGCTTACAAGGTCGGTCCAACCGTCTATCCGCAGCACTGCTTCATCAATGAGAACTGGTACATCAAGTTTCCGAGCACCCGCTTCACCGAGGCCGACAGGGCCGAAAGCCGCGCCTACGTGGACGACAATCCGCATGCCGATCAGATCGGGCATGTCTTCGCACTGGCCGGCATCGACTATGGGCGCATCGATTACGGCATCGTCGACGGCCAGGTCCAGACCTTCGAAATCAATAATAACCCGTCCGTTCTGACGCGGCCGCCTGGCTGGGACGCGGCGGTGGATTACAGCCGCTACGCCGAGATGCACGAGCGGGCTCTGCGTGGCATCATGCGCCCGGTCTCGGGCCCCGACCTTTTACTCGGCAACGGTACCATGAGCGTCGATGCCATCCACGCCGATGCCATGCATGCGGTGCGGCAGAGGATTGCGGGATTCTCCCGGCGTCGGCGCCTGTCCCTGCGACCGCTCAAGAAGCGGCTGGCGCGGCTGTTTGGCTGGGGGTGACATGAGCGCAATTGGGCTTCACATTTAATGCAATGCAGCCCCTAATCGCTCCACTGCCCACGCGGCGCGGCATCATGCTTCTTCCGCCCTATCGCCAACATTGCCGGCATGTCGCGGATCGTCGCCGCGACAGCGCGCCTCGCCGGACCTTGGCTCTTTTTCCGACCCTCAAACGTCTTAGCTACAGTGAAGCTAAGGAGCAGGGTCGATGAGCCTCAGGAATAAAAAAATCGTGGTCACCGGTGGCAGCTGTGGGCTTGGCCTCGGATTGGTCGAGGCGCTGGTCGAACAGGGCGCCAGCGTGACCGTCGTTGCCCGTGGCGTCGAGGCGCTGGATGCGGTCGGTGCGCGGCTTGGGGTCGCCACTATCCGCGCCGACGTTGCGGAGGAGGGCGCGGCCTATCGCATTCTTAGCGAGGTTCGTCCTGACGTCGTGGTCCTGAATGCTGGTGCCACGCCCCGGATGGGCCGGTTGGACCAACTGAGCTGGGAAGATTTTTCAATCGCCTGGGAAACCGACGTCAAGGCCGGGCTATACTGGCTGCAGGCGGCGCTCAACCTGCCGCTCAAGCCGGGCAGCCGTGTTCTGGTGGGATCGAGCGGTGCCGCCGTCACCGGGTCGCAGATGTCGGGGGGCTATGGCGGCGCCAAGCGCATGCTGTGGTTCATGGCGAAGTACGCCAACGGCGTTTCGCAGGAGAAGAAGCTCGGCATCCGCTTTCAGGCGATCGTGCCGCGGCAGATGATCCTCGGCACCGGAACAGGCGATGCGGCGGCCGGCGCCTATTCCGGATCCATGGGCATCACGCCCGAACAATTCGTCACCCGCTTCGGTGCGCCGATGCCGCCCCGAACCTTCGGCGACAGGGTGGTTTCCGTGCTGGAAGACCCGCAATATGCCGAGGGCATCGTCTTCGGCCTCAATGGCGACGCGGGCGTAACCGTGATGGAGGGGGCTGCGGCTTGAGCGAACGAGATCCTGCCGTGGACCGCGACCGACGGGAAGGGCTGCTTGCCCTTGCCGCCGCCATGCGGCCAGAGCTGCACCGCTATTGCGCGCGCCTGATGGGCTCGGTCATCGACGGCGAGGATGTCGTGCAGGACACGTTTGCGCGGGCCTTCGTTGCGCTGAATGAGCTGGGCGAGGTGCCGCAGCTCAGGCCCTGGCTGTTCCGCGTCGCCCACAACCGTGCGCTTGACCTGCTGCGCAGCCGCGCGATCCGCGCGGCGGAGCCTATCGAGGCGGCGCTTGAAATTGCCGACGACACCAAAGCCGACCCGGTGGAGACGCTGATGCGCAGGCAAGCTATACAGACCGCAGTGTCGCGCTTCGCGGAGCTTCCGCTGCTCCAGCGCAGCGTCGTCATCCTCAGAGATGTGCTCGACGAGCCGCTGGCCGAGATCGCTGCTTTGCTCGGCATCACGGTCGATGCGGTGAAAGGGCACTTGGCGCGCGGCCGCGCCCGGCTTAGGGAAGTCAGTGCGCAGGCCAGCTCGGCTCCCGATGCGCGTATCGCGTCGGCCGCCGTGGTCCGTTATGCGACCCTGTTCAACCAGCGCGATTGGGACGGCTTGCGCGCCCTGCTTGCCGACGACGTCAGGCTTCATCAGTCCCTGCATGCGCCGCGCTCGGGTGCGGCGGATGTCGGCGTGTTCTTCACGATCTACGCCAAAAGCGACCGCGTGTGGCTGACGCCGGCCTGGCTCGACGGCCGCGAGGTGATCGCTGTGTTCGAAAGCCATGCCGACCAGAAACCGCGTCATTTCATGTGGCTGGAGTGGCGAGAAGGTCAGATCAGCTTCATCCGCGACTATCGCTATGTCAGCTATGTTACCGACGATGCCGAGCTGGTGCTGGCCAAGGACGCCAGGTCCTTCGGTCGCGGCACCGGGCACTGAAGAGCGGGCGCGCATCTGACCATCATACGGGCGGTGCTGTTCCTGCCAAGGGGCCGATGCGGGGCTGGGCGTCATACCGCATGAGAATGACTTTGACGTGCCCACGCGTGGTACGCCCTTAACTCTGCTCGATCAGCGCGCGCGCCGCAGCTTTCCCTGCCGCAAGGATACGATCCGACAATTCCGTTCCCTCCACGGCACGGGCCAGCTGAAGCGTGCCAATGAGGGTCGCAAAGATAGCGAACGCAACGCCCTCCGGATCAGGAGTTTGCGGCGGCAGCTCTACCGACACCTGGTGCACCTGGGTCAGCAAACGCTCGGTATAAAGCTGACGCGTTTCGGGTGGCTCACGGGCGATTTCCGCCAGCAAGGCGGCAGAGGCGCAGCCCTTCCCGGGGTTATCCCGATGCGCCGCCGACAGATATGTGTCTATGGCCATTGCCAAGCCGCCGGAGGCCAATGCTTGCCGTATCTCGTCGGACTGATCCTCGAGAGCTGCAGCGACCGTTTCACGGACAAGCGCCGCCTTTGATTGAAAGTGGGGATAGAAAGCCCCGTTCGTCAGCCCGGCGTCGCCCATGATGGTTGCCAGTCCGGACGCCGCTATGCCGTTTTTCCGAAAGCGTTCCGCGGCGACCTCCAGGATCCGGCCGCGCGACGCGTCCTTCCTGCCCTTTTCGTAGCGCATGGCTGCTATTCCTTTCTGCTATTGCATTATGGTCATAATCTGATATTACGACTGTAATTTAACGGATGAAAAAAAGCTAGCCCCCCATGAGTTTGGAGCACGAAATGAAAACGAATGCCGGAAAAACCGCCGTTGTGACCGGGGCCTCTTCGGGCATCGGCCGCGCCAGTGCCGAAGCCCTTGCGCGGGCCGGGTTCACCGTCTTCGGAACCAGCCGGCGCAAGGCCGGCAACGATCCGGACGGGGTGACCATGCTGATCTGCGACGTGACCGACAGTGAGGCCGTTGCCGCACTCGTTTCGACGGTGCTCTCGCAGACCGGCCGGATCGACCTCTTGGTCAACAATGCCGGCGTCGGCCAGCTTGGAGGCGCCGAGGAATTCTCGATTGCCCAGGTGCAGGCCCTGTTCGACGTCAATCTGTTCGGCGTCATCCGCATGACCAATGCGGTGCTGCCGTCGATGCGGCAGCGTGGCGAGGGGCGCATCATCAATATCGGCTCTGTGCTGGGACTGGTGCCGGCGCCGTATTCAGCGCATTATTCGGCGGTCAAGCACGCGCTCGAGGGCTATTCGGAATCGCTCGACCACGAGGTTCGCGCCTTCAACATCCGCGTTTCGGTCATCGAGCCGGCATTCGTTCGTACTGTCTTCGACCAGAACGGGATCCAGCCGGATTCGCCGTTGCAGGAATACGATCAGGCCCGCGCTACGCTGGAAGCGCTGCTTCGCGACGTGATGCCTGTCGCCGACCGGCCGGAAATGGTGGCGCAAGTGGTCGTCAAGGCAGCGACCGATGCCCGTCCGCAACGGCGCTACACCGCCGGCAAGGCTGCGCGCCAGGTCAGCCTGCTGCGTCGCTTTGCTCCCGCGGGGATATTCGACAAGAGCCTGCGGAAACAATTCCGCCTGCCCGTTTGAACGCAGCGAGCAGAGGATTTCACGCACATGCGACACACCAAAATCACTCTCAGAAAGTCACTGCCATGAAGGCATTCGTCGTCGACAAGTACAGCAAGAACGGCACTCTGCGGCTAGCCGAAATGCCGGAGCCGAAACTCGGGGACAGCGATGTCCTGGTCGAGGTCCACGCCGCGGCGGTGAACCTGCTCGATTCCAAGGTCAAAACCGGAGAGTTCAAGCTGATCCTGCCCTATCGTCGGCCCTTCATCCTGGGTCACGACGTGGCCGGGAGGGTTGTGCGCGTGGGATCGAAAGTCCGCAAATTCAAACTGGGCGACGACGTCTATGCGCGGCCGCGCGATGGCCGGATCGGGACGTTCGCCGAGTTCATAGCCATGGATGAAGCCGACGTGGCCCTGAAACCCGGGAACCTCAGCATGGAGGAGGCGGCCTCGATCCCGCTGGTCGGCCTGACCGCCTGGCAGGCGCTCGTCGAAAGGGCCAAGCTGAAGAAGGGACAGAAGGTCTTCATTCAAGCTGGTTCCGGCGGCGTGGGGACATTCGCCATCCAACTGGCAAAGCATCTCGGCGCGACCATTGCGACCACCGCCAGCGCGGCGAGTGCCGGTCTGGTCAAGGGGCTCGGCGCCGATATCGTCGTCGACTACAGGAAAGACGATTTCGAGAAAGTCCTTTCGGGCTACGACGTCGTCTTGAACAGCCAGGACGCCAAGACACTTGAAAAATCACTGAATGTGCTGAAACCGGGTGGCAAGCTCATCTCCATCTCCGGCCCACCGGATCCGGAATTTGCCAGGGAAAAGGGACTGAACGTGGTGCTGAGGCTGGTGCTTCGCCTGCTGAGCCGCGGTATTCGAGCGAAAGCCAAGCGCCGTGGCGTGACGTTCTCGTTCCTTTTCATGTGGGCGCAGGGCGAGCAGCTGAGCAAGATCGCATCGCTCATCGAATCCGGCGCGATCCGCCCGGTCGTCGACCGGATATTTCCCTTCGAGGCGACCAATGAGGCGCTGGCCTATGTCGAAACAGGACGCGCCAAGGGCAAGGTCGTCATCAAGGTCAGATAGCAACTCAGCCCCGATCGAGGTCAGCCGCGCCGGGCTGCGTCGATCGCCGCGACGTCGATCTTTGTCATCTCCATCATCGCATCAAAGGCGCGTTTGGCTTCCTCGCCGCCGGCCGCCATGGCCTCGGTCAGCGTGCGCGGCGTGATTTGCCAAGACACGCCCCATTTGTCCTTGCACCAGCCGCACACGCTCTCCTGGCCGCCATTGCCGACGATGGCATTCCAGTAGCGGTCGGTTTCCTGCTGATCGTCGGTGGCGATCTGGAACGAGAAGGCCTCGTTCTGCTTGAATGTGGAGCCGCCGTTCAATCCGATGCAGGGAATGCCGGCGACGGTAAATTCGACCGTCAACACGTCGCCTTTCTTGCCGGACGGAAAATCGCTCGGCGCACGGTGAACGGCGCCCACGCTGGTGTCGGGAAAGGTCTCTGCGTAGAAGCGCGCCGCAGCCTCGGCGTCCTTGTCGAACCAAAGGCAAATCGTGTTCTTCGGTATCTTTGGCATTGCATGTTCCTTTCGGCGTTGGAGTTGGCGGAGGTCAACCCAGGAGATTGCGTGCCGTGCGCATGAAGATCCTCGACCCGATCGGGATCAGGTCGTCGGGAAAGTCATAGTCGGGATTGTGCAAGGCGGGGTGCCGCTCGCCCGCACCGAGGAAGAACATCGCCGACTTGGCACTATGGCCGAACAGGCCGAAATCTTCCGAGGCGCGCATCGGCAGGGCCTCTTCGCCGTGCGATACGCCCTCTTCATCGAGCGCGCGCCGCAGATGCTCCACCGCGTCCGGCGCGTTGACGCTGGCGACGAAGATCTCGTGATAGTCCCAGCGGGCGGTAAGGCGATGCTCGCCCGCGATCCTGGCGACCAGTGCTTCGGCAGCAGCACAAAGGTTCGCCATGCGCTCGTCACGCCGGGTGCGCAGCGTTGCCCACACCTGCGCATGAGCAGGCGCGATGCCGAACACGGCTTCGCCCATCGCGGCATGGGTGACGGTCAGCATGGAGAAGTCGTCGTCGGCGAAGGTTCCGCGCCCGAGCGCCGGCAGCGCCGGCATCAGCTCACTGATCGCCAGCATCGGCGAGGTGCCGGTCTCCGGCATGGATGAATGGGCGGTCTTGCCCTCCAGCACGATGCGCATGCCGCGTGACGCACAGTTGACCACGCCGGGCTTGAGCCGCACCTCGCCGAACGGCACGCCAGGCAGGTTGTGCAGCGAGAAAGCGAAATCCGGCGCGATCTCGCCGAAGCGGGGATCGGCAACGACGCCGGCTGCGCCATTGCCGGTTTCCTCCGCCGGCTGGAACATCAGCACGACGCGGCCACTTGCAGGCCGCTCGCGCCCCAACTGCCGGCCGAGGGATGCCAGGATGGCGGTGTGTCCGTCATGGCCGCACATATGCGACTTGCCCGGCACGCGCGACGCATGCGGCACGCCTGAAAGTTCTTCGATAGGCAAGGCATCGAGTTCCGAACGGAACAGCACCGTCGGCCCTGCTTTGCCGCTGTCATATGTGACCGCGACGCCGTGCCCGCCGAGCTGTGTCAGCACCTTGTCCGGCCCCGTATCGGCGAGGAAGGCGACGACCTCCTTTGCCGTCTTCTCCTCTTCATTCGAGATTTCCGGATACTGGTGCAGCTGGCGCCGCCACGCCGTCAACTCGACGATGTCTCGGTTGGTCAGAGTCATGCTTTTTCAACCTCCGCTGCATTCTTCATCGACACGTCCAGGCACAGGGGTGCCGCAATGATGAATTGCTAGCGACAAAGGGCAGTTCCCGCCACAGTCCAAGTTTCAGGCTTCGGCAGGCCAGAAACGGCCGTTCTCCCGGCCATCCGCAGCCTATTGATTGATCTCGGGCTCGACGAGCTTTGCCAGATTTCTGAGCGATTCCTGCCAGCCGAGATAGCAGGCCTCGACCGGAATGACGTCCGGAATGCCGGCCTGGGTAATGTCGATTTCAGTGCCGACCGACACTTTTTTCAAGACCACGGTCACCCGGATCTCGCCGGGCAGGTTGGGATCGTCGAACCTGTCGGTGTAGAGGAGGCGCTCGCCCGGAACGAGTTCAAGGTATTCGCCGCCGAAGGCGTGGCTGTCGCCGGTGGTGAAATTGCGGAACGACATCTTGAACGTGCCTCCGACCTTTGCCTCGAAATTATGGACCGTGCAGGTGAAGCCATTTGGCGGAAGCCACTTGGCCAGTGCGTCCGCTTCAACGAAGGCGCGATAGACCTTTTCCGGGCTGGTCGTCAGAACGCGGTGCAAACGTACGGTGCCGGGCATTGCTGGATCCTTTCATGAATGCCTGTTCGATACCCCAAGGACGGACGAAGCCTAGCCAGTCCGACATTGGTTTGCGAATTTTTTGACGGGAGGCGGCCTGCCTACGCCGCGGACATGCGTTCGACCCCGAGCTATCAACACGAAGCTCGGCGAGGCGGCGGATGAACTGCACCGGCTTCGGAGCTGGCGCTCACCTGCTAAATCGAGTTCCTGAGCCATCTTGTTGTTCGGGCGTGTTTTTGTCGATTGCCGCGAACGGCCGCGCGTCCCCGTCAATGCTTCGAACGCCGCCAAATAGGGCAGCGCGTCTTTGCCGTCCATGTGCCGATCATTAGAATTTGCATCTGATCAGAGTTGATTTCCTATCAAGCCGTTAATGCGGCCATGCTGTTAATCAGCATTTGCTAATGAGTCTTTCGAACCTGAGGCAAGCAATGACCAAGAATCTCGGCAATGCACGTCATACGCCGGCGAAGGACCCGCAGGTCTCCCTTCTAGGCAAAGCCGCGCCGGCGCTGTTTCCGCTGGTCGTGGCGGCACTGGGTTACATGGTTGGCAAGCAGTTCTTCGGCATCTAGGCGCGAAGTTCCGTTCCCTCAAACGTCTCGGCGGACCGACCATCTCAGCGCGCGGGCCGCCGTTTGCGTTGCAGCGGCGTGTTGCCGGGCATCAACGTCAAACATGCACGTCGCCAAAGGACAGTTCGCCGTCGTTATCGGCCGTGAAAAAGACGATGGCAAGCAACCCGACATAGAATGCGGCCACGACAACCACGATCGCCACACCGGGAACGGGGCCAAGGGCGGCGCTGTCTACGGCTTCGCGAAGCGAACCGGCAAAGCCGGTCCTGACGCCCACGGTTTGAAGGCTGGGCGTGGATATCTTGAGCACCCAGGCCAGCAAGAGGATCAGGAACAGGTAGATGTAATTTCGCCGCAGCCGACGGGCTAGCGCGACGCGCTGCGACAGCAGGAACTTCGGCGCGCGTAGGCCTTCCCCGACGATGAGCAGCCAGTCCGAGGCAAAGTCGGGCTGTGGGGAAAAGATCTGCGCGAAATAGTGGCGCTCGAACTGGCGTACGCGCGCCCTATAGAAATCGAAGAACCGATAGCGGCGCGCCTCGATCCATAGCAGCAGCAAGATCAGCAGCATGGCGAAAAGCAGCACGCCGTGATGCGCACTGGCCGTCGACAGCGATACCGAAAGCAGCGCCGCCACCACCGTGATTGCCCAGTTGGTTGTCCTGTCCAGCCGGTCGCGCCATCCCGCCATGCGAGCGATCTCGGCGCGGTGAAAATGCGACAGCGTGTTGACGCGCTCCGCCGATGAAAGGACGGGGCCAGCGGGCTTTGCCGACGCGTCGTTCATGGCATCCTCCGGCAAGGAACAGAACGGCCGGCCAGCGGCATTGTTCCCTGTCCTCGAGACCGCCGATCCAGCCGACCAGCCGCGCGTTGAGGCCGAGGCGGCTCCGGTCCAGCAGACATCAAGCTGGCGGTTGACCACTGTTTCGCGAAGTGCCGATCGAAGGGCACGACTGATGTGGACAGCACCGGTGACGCAGGCACCTGCATGCACCAATCACATTACATTACGAGGTCTTGACCCACCCGCGACGGAGTCCAAAATCCTCCGCACCAGTGCCGACGAGGCGCCGGCTTCACGGGCGCCGCGCGGGTCAGGGGCGGTGGCCCTCGGGCAGGCTCAGGTGCGCGAGCCCCCGCCACTGATCCAGGCGTTTCCAACTGGACCGGAGCGCCAATGGCGCAGACGCGCATCGTCCGAGCATGGCAACCAGAGCATGCAAACGAACGATAGACAGGATCAAGAAAGGAGCAAATGCAATGACCATTCGTGATCTGATGCCATGGGGTCGCGATCCGAACCAGGTTCAGACCCTCTCAGGCGACCGCGATCAGGACCCATTCATGAGCCTGCATCGCGAGATGAACCGCCTTGTTGACGACATGTTCCGCGGTTTCGGTTCACGTCTTCCATCCTTGGGCAGGCTCTCTTCGGCGGGCGGTGGCTGGCCTAGCGTGGAAATCTCGGAAACGGACAAGGAAATCCGCGTGACCGCCGAGATACCCGGCATGGAGGAAAAGGACATCGAGGTGTTGCTCGATGACGGCGTCCTGACGTTGCGCGGTGAAAAACACGCCGAAACCGACGACAAGGAACGTCAGTTCTCCGAGCGATTCTACGGCCGCTTCGAACGTCGCATTCCGATCGGCTTCGAAGTCGAAGAAGACAAGGTCGCTGCCGATTTCCGCAACGGCGTGCTGTTCGTCACCTTGCCGAAATCCGAGAAGGCACAGAACAAGATGAGGCGCATCCCCATCGGCGGCAAGAGCACCAAGCACTAGAATGATTGGATGCCGGGCGGGAGGGTCACCCGCCCGGCATCGGCCGTTGAATTTTGCGCCGGTCACATGGACCCTTGAGAATCCCTCTGCCTTCGGCAACATGACGGCGACGGTAGAGGGTATGAAATGAACCAGCCGATTTCTGCCATATCGCCGCGCAAGTCCGTGCCGCGCAACACGCCGATGGCGCTGACCGAGGCGTTGGTCGCGCGCACTATGCGTGCTGTCGAGGATGCCGGGCCGACGCCGGGCATGGTTCACATGACCGATGCCGACTATGCGCGCATCCGCGACGAGGTGCTGGCCGGCGCTCCGGCCGGGCCGCTGAAACTATTTGCCTATGGCTCGCTGCTGTGGAAGCCCGCCGGCGAGGTGAGGGGCGGAGAACGCGCGGTGGCCAGCGGCTGGCATCGTTCGTTCTGCTTCACGGTGCAGCGTTTTCGCGGCACGGTCGAGCAGCCCGGCTTGATGATGGCGCTCGATCGCGGCGGCCAGTGCCAGGGCGTGGTGTTCGAGATCGCGGAACCGGTGGCGGCCAACCTCGAAGCGCTGCTGCGCCGCGAAATGACCATCCTGCCCGCCGTCAACGTGCCGCGCTGGCTGCAGGTCAGGACCGAAGGCGGCCCATGTCGCGCGCTTGGCTTCGTCGTCGATCCCGCCAATCCGCGTTATGCCGGCAAGCTCGACAAGCAGGCGATCGCGGCGACGCTGGTGACAGCCGTCGGTCATTGGGGCTCGGGCGCGCAATATCTATTCGAGACGATCCGCCACCTCGAAGCCTGCGGCATCCGCGACCGCAATCTGTGGCGGCTGCAGGAATTGGTGGCGGAAGAGATCGGGCTGACCGTCGCCCAGAAGTGATCCGCCCAGAAGTGATCCGCTCAGACGCGGCACGCTTCAGTCGTGTTTGGCTCCGGATGCTTGCAGGCCACAGCACCTTGCGAAGCAAATCTCTGATTTCGAAAGTCTCCGCAGTGAAGGTTTAATGAATTGAAAACAGTTCTGGGCCAACGATGACCTGAACACCGGCGCAGGACACGGTGCGCGTGGGCCAATCATGAAATCCTCGACCGGAGAGCACTACCCAGCGCTGGATCATGTTCGTGGCCTGGCGGCCTTTCTTGTCTTTACCTGGCATTTCCTTCATGCTTCTCCTGAAGGCCCCGTGCCTTATGACTTCGTGCCGGCTCTTCCTATCTTCAGCGTTCTGGATGAAGGGCATACTGGCGTTTCCCTGTTTATGGCGCTTTCCGGCTACCTGTTCGCCAAGCTGCTCGGTGGAAAGCAGATCAACTATCTGCCCTTCTTTGCCAACAGGGCCCTCAGGCTGCTTCCGCTTCTCCTGGCCATGCTATGCATCGAGGCCTGCCGCAGGTACGTGGCCGGCCAGTCCCTCGACGGGTATTTCACGGGCGTCGGATTGGGTTTCTTTTTCCCACCCTCCCGAATGGCGGCTGGTCGATAACGATCGAAGCGCACTTCTACCTGTTGCTGCCGTTCTTGCTGATGGTATCCAGGCGGTTTGTGTTCGCGCCTTGCTGTTCATCGCGGCAGCCATTGTGCTGAGGTCCGTCCTGTATGTGCAGATCGGCGAAGTGCAGTCGGCGGCGTCCGCAACCATCATAGGCCATGCGGATCAGTTCCTGGCCGGCATTCTTGCCTTTCACCTGCGTGCCCACGCGAAGAACCAACACTGGCTGGCGCTGGCCGTTCTCATGGCTTTTTCGGGGTTCTTCTGGTGGTTCGATGCAGCCGGCGGATTTTACCAACTGGGCCGCTATCCGTCGCCTCATTGGATATGGATCATCCTGCCGACCCTGGAGGCGGCAGCCTATTCATTCGGCATCGCCTACTACGACACGAGCTTTTCGAGAAAGCGAACAAGCCCGCCATTCAGGGTACTGGAGAAGGCTGGGGCCTACAGCTATTCGATCTATCTTCTGCACCTGTTCTTCGTCATGCAATTGGCAGCGTTCATAGACACGAATGTCATGAGCATCAGCAATTTCTACGTCGCATGCCTCTGGTCCGCATTGTGCTTCGTGGCGACGATCCCGATCGGCTATCTCAGCTATACCTGCGTCGAGGCGCCATTCCTGCGCCTGCGTCTGCGCTATATGGACCAAAAGTCCGAAACCGCGGCATCGACCGCGGCTGAACTTGGATCGGTCATCGCCGATACACCGACCTCGTTCAGCCGTCCCTGAGCCATACCAGCATCTCGCCGGGCTCGCGGTTGTCCCAGGCGAAATAGGGAATGGCGGTCAGGCGCGTCTCGGCGGTGGCCGGCGGCTCGGGCCTGTAGAGCCCGTCCTGCCAGCCGTCGGAGACATCGGCAAGTGCCGCGGTCGACAGCGTCACCACGCCGCCGAGAAGTTCCGGCCGGTGCTGCGCTTCGATGGTGGCCGTCCGCGGCAGCGTCAGGCGATGCGGCTGGCTGTCATTGTCTGATGCCTCGACGCAATAGATCAGCGGGCCGCGTGACAGCGCGACGCGGCCAGCATCCTGGCGCACCTGCGGGTTGGCATAAAGCCGCTCGATCGGCATTTCGAGATCGAGCCGGACATTGTCGCCCTTTTTCCATGTCCGCTTGATCGCGGCGTAGCCGTCGCTGGTGATATCCGCCAGCCTGATGGCTTCGCCGTTTATCTTCAACCCGGCACTGGCGCTCCAGGCGGGAATGCGCAGGTGCAAAGTGAATTCGACCGGCGCCCGCGGTTCGAGCATGATGTCGACGGCGCCGTCCCAGGGATAGCTGCTGACCTGCGTCAGGCTCACCGGGACGCCCGATATATCGAAGCGCGCGGTCGAGTCGCCATAGAGGTGGACGGCCAGCGCATCGTCGGCCAGACTGTAGAAATAGCTGCCGATCGAGGCGACCATGCGTCCGATATTGGGCGGGCAGCACGGGCAGCGGTGCCACTTCCACCTGTTGTGCTTGCCCCGGCTTTCCAATGGATTCTCGTAGAAAAACAGCGAGCCGTCGAGCGACAGGCCCGAGATCGAACCGTTGTAGAGGGCGCGTTCCATCATGTCGGCGTAGCGCGCGTTCGGCCCCATGCCGAGCATGCGGCTGGCCCAGAACACCAAGCCGACCGCCGCACAGGTCTCGGCATAGGCGCTTTCGTTGGGCAGGTCGTAGTCGCTGGTGAAGCCCTCATTGTGCGCCGACGGCCCCAGTCCGCCAGTGATGTAGAGACTCTTGGTGGTGAGATCGTCCCACAGAAGGTCGAGTGCTGCTCGCAGCGTATCATCGCCATATTCAGTCGCGATATCGGCCATGCCGGAATAGAGGTACATCGCCCTGACAGCATGGCCGACGACCTTGTTCTGTTCTCGCACCGGGATATGCGACTGGCTGTATTCATAGGTCTTGAAATGATAGGCCTTCGGGTCGGCGCCGCGGGCGCGGGCCTCCTCGTCGAAATAATGCGGCTGCTGACCGCGCTGGTCGATGAAGTATCTGGCCAACTCCATATATTTCCGCTCGCCGGTCACCCGGGCCAGCTTGACCAGCGCCAGCTCGATCTCCTCGTGGCCGCAATAGCCCTTCTTCTTGCCGGGCTCCGGGCCGAGTACCGACGCGATGTGGTCGGCATAGCGGCACATGATATCGAGCAGCTTGCGTTTTCCCGTCGCCTGGTAGTAGGCGACCGCGCCCTCGATCAGATGGCCGGCGCAATAGAGCTCGTGGCAGTCGCGCAGATTGGTCCAGCGCTTGCCGGGCTGGATGCGTTGGTACCAGCTGGAGAGATAGCCGTCCTCCTGCTGCAGCCTGCCATACATGTCGATGACGGCGTCGATCTTCTTCTCCAGTTCGGGATTCTTGCGCCGGTAAAGCGAATAGGCCGCGGTCTCGATCGTCTTGCCGAGATCGGAATCCCAGAACATCTGCGTGGTCACCGTCGATCCGGTGAATTCCGCGCCCTGGCGGTCGGCTTCGTCGGGAGAGGGCGAGTGGAAGGGGATGACTATGCCGGGCGAGGGACGGTCCGGATCGATCTGCTCCAGCATGCGGGCCTCCACGCAGCGCTCGTAAAGGATATCGGCGGTGCGGGCGGCGACAGCGTCGGCGCGATCGCCCCAGAAGCCGTGCACGTCGACCTGCGGCACCGGCAGCGGGCGGAAGGCGAGCTTCGGTTTCCCGGTTTTTGCGGATGGCGATGCGGTCATGAATTTACTCCATTCTATTTGACGGCCCCGGCCATCAGGCCGCGGATGTAGAAGCGCTGCAGCGCCAGGAACAGGATGAGGCACGGCACCATCATCACGGTGACGCCCGCCTGCACCGCGCCCCAGTCGATGGCGCCGAAGCGGCCCGACTGCAGTGCGGTCATCATCACGGGCAGCGTGAATTTGGATTGATCGGTCATCAGCACGAGGGCGGCGAGGAATTCGTTCCAGGCGCCGAGGAAGGCAAACAGGGCGATGGTGACGACGCCCGGCCAGACCAGCGGCAGCATCACCTTCCAAAGCATGGTGAGATTGCCGGCACCGTCCATGCGGGCGGCTTCCTCGATCTCGCGCGGCACCGCGTCGAAGGCGTTGCGCATCATGAAGATCGAGAACGGCAGTTGCAGCGTCACATAAACGCCGACCAGGCCGGTCAGCGTGTTGTGCAGGCCAAGCTTGGTCAGCACCAGGAAGATCGGCGTCAGGATCGACTGGAACGGGATCATGATCGTCGACAGGATGAGGATGAAGAACAGGTCCTTGAACGGAAACCGGAACCGCGAAAAGCCGTAGCCGGCCAGCACGCTGACGGCGACCGACAGCACGACGGTCATCACCGAGACGTAGATGCTGTTTTGCGCCGAGACCCACAGCCCGTCGCCGAAGCTGTTGAGCGTGGCGTAGTTCTCCAGCGAGAAGCCTGATGTCGGCCAGGGCGGCAGCGGCGGCAGGCGCGCTTCGGCCGCCGGCTTGAACGCCGACAGCACCGCCCACACGATCGGCGCGGCAAACAGCACCGAGGCGACGATGCCGGTCGAATGCTCGCCGATGCGGCTCAAGAGCCGGCGGTTGCGGGAAGCGGCCTGCGCCATCAGTCGAGCCCCTCCGGCTTGCGCAGCAGCCACAGCTGGACGAGGCTGAGCGCCACCAGGATCACCAGCAGCACCATCGACAAAGCCGCGCCGTAGCCGAGCTTGAACGACACGAAGGACTGGTTGAAGATCCAGTAGACCGCCGTCAGCGTCTGGTTGCGTGGGCCGCCGCGCAGGATGATGTAGAACTGGTCGAAGGCGAGGATCGAGCCGGCGACCGACAGGATCAGGGCCAGCGCCAGCGTGCGGCGCATCAGCGGCAAAGTGATCGCCCTGAACCTGGCGAACGGACCGGCGCCGTCGATGACGGCCGCCTCCTGCAGATCCTGCGGCATCGATTGCAGGCCGGCCATCAGAATGATCATGGTGAAGCCGGCGACCTTCCAGACGACCATGGCGATGATCGACCAGAAGGCCGGCTGGAAGGTGGCCAAAAGGTTGAACTTCCTGTCGATCAGGCCAAGGTCGTAGGCGGCCGGGCTGAACAGGCCGGAATCGACGTTCAACAGCCATGACCAGAGCAGGCTGGCCGAGGCAAAGCCGACAACCGCCGGCATGAAGAACATCGTCCGGTAAAGATTGGTCAGCGGCCGCGGCCGCTCGACGAACAGCGCCAGCGGAAACGCCACCACGAAGATCGCGATGGTGACGATCACGGTGTAGTAGGCGGTGAAGCGCAGCGCGTTCCAGAACCGGGTGTCGCGCAGGATGGCGACATAGTTGCCGAGGCCGATAAAGCTGTGCTCGCCCATCAGGGGCCAGTTGTGCAGCGACATCCACGCCGTCATGCCGAGCGGGATCAGGAAAAAGACGACGACCAGCGCGACAGCCGGCGCGACATAGAGCAGGCCGATCCATTGGTGGCGGCTGGCGACCTTGCGGGCGCGGGGCGGGGCAGGGGTTGCTGCGGTGATGACGGTCATGGCTGCGCGCTCGATGCTATTGGGACATTGGCAAAGAACCCCCTCACCCGGATTGCCAAACCAATTGAAGAGAGCAATTCGGGGCAATCCGACCTCTCCCCGAGGGGAGAGGAGGTTGCCGGGGATGGTGCCAGCCTCTTCTCCCCGGCGGGGAGAAGGTGGCCGCGAAGCGGCCGGATAAGGGGGTCTTTTCTCAACGCGATAGCCCTGCCGTTGGCGATGCGGTATCCGGCCACCCGCCCAGGGAGACAGGCGGGCGGCCGGCAGGCGTCCGCTACTTCTGCGGCGCCTGGTCGATGATCGACTGCATCGTTTCCTGCGCATTGGCTATCGCGCCATCGACATCGTCGCCGAAGAAGACCTCGTTGATCATCTGCGTCCACGGGCCGTTGGCGGAGTTGATCAGGTCGTTGAACACCACCGAATAGGGCGTCTTGCCCTTGGCCATGGCTTCGGCGGCGATCTGGTAGCGCGGATCGAGATCCTTCAACGCGTCCTTGGCGATGTCGCCGCGCACCGGCAGGCTTCCGTATTTGGCAAGGATGGTCTGGCCCTCGAGGGAATAGGCGAAGTCGAGGAACTCCTTCACCACGGGCAGTTTCGTGGTGCCCTTGGTGACGACGAAATTGTCGCCGCCCGCAAAGGACGACCAGCCGCTGTCCTTGCCCGGCAGGAAGGTGACGCCGTAATCGATGTCGGGATACTGGGTGTTGAGCGCGCCGATGGCAAAGGCGCCGGACGGCGAGATGCCGATATTGCCGGCGGCGAAGGCGGCAAAGAAATTGGCGCCGGTGTCGGTCTGTGCGCCTGCCGGTACCAGATCCTTCTTGACCATCGAGCGGTAGAGATCGATGGCGCCGCGCAGCTGCGGGCTGTCCAGCGTCGCCTTCGAGCCGTCTTCGCTCAGGATGTCGCCACCAGACGCCCAGATCAGGGGCGTGAAGGTGAAGATGTTGCAGCCGCCGCAATTGCCGGAGAAGTAGAAGCCCTTGATGTTGCCGCCGAGCGCGTTGACCTTCTCGGCATCGGCCGCGATCTCGGCCCAGTTGGCCGGGCCTTTTTCGGGATCGAGGCCGGCCTGCTTGAACAGCTTCTTGTTCCAGATCAGCACCGAGGCGTCGGCGGAGAAGGGCAGGCCGTAAATGTGGTCCTTGTAGGTGCCGGTCTTCACATGCGCCGGCGACAGGCTGGCAAAATAGGGCAGGGACTTTGCCCAGTCGGTGATGTCCTCCAATTGGCCGGCTGCGGCGAAGGAGGGCGTGTAGATCAGGTCGAGCGACAGCGCGTCGGGCGCTGTGCCGCCGGCGGCCGCGGCACCGTATTTGGGGATGATCTCGGCATTGGGGATGATATCGAGCTTGACCTGGTTGGTGTGCGCCTTGTTGTAGGCATCGACGATCCTCGGCATGAAATTCGAACCGTCGGCGCGCACCCATATGTTGGCCGTCTCGGCGGCGGCAGTGCCGAGACCGCCGCCCAGAACGGCAGCGGCCAGGGCCAGTTTGGCAATCAGGTTCCTCATGTTCTCCTCCTCCAAGGTTGGCCGCGGTCCGCGGCTTGGCGCCGATTGCGCGGCGCTTCGTTTTCAGCCACCCGGCGGATGGCCGCATGACTGCCGCACCACCAGCCGGCACGGCAGTTTTCGAATGCCGGGCGCGGCGGGCTTGCCGCCGACCAGCGAAAGCAGGGTCAACCCGGCCTCACGCCCGAGCGCGACCAGGTTCATGTCGACAGAGGTCAGCGGCGGGCGCGTCGCCTCGGCCACGATCTCCCAATTGTCGAAACCGATGACGCCGACATCCCTGGGTACGTCGAGGCCGCGTTCGCGCAGAGCATCGATGACGCCGCGCGCGATCTGGTCGTTGCCGCAGAAGACCGCGTCGGGCCTTTCGCTTTTGCCGTCGAACAGTTGCGCAACCGCCTGGTGACCCCAGGCTTCCGACCAGGAGCCGAGCAGCGGCTCGCTGACCGTCAGGCCGTTTTCGGCGAGCACGTCGCGGTAAGCCTGAACGCGCGCGTGTACCACGGCAAAGCTCGCCGGCCCGGTGACGTGGGCGATGCGCTTGCGGCCAAGCCGGCAAAAATGCTCGACGGCCAGCCGGGCGCCGCCAACATCGTCCGAGACGAAGGCGACGGCGTCGGGGTCAGGCTGCGTGAAGGCATAGATCACCGGGACGCGCAGATTGGAGAGGTCGACGGGCAGATGGCGATCGATGCGCTTGCCAGTGGCGATGATGCCGTCAACGCGCTTGTCGAGCATGGCGTCGACATGCATCTGGCCCAGCCGCGGATCCTCCTCGACATTGCACAGGAACACCGAGACGCCATTGTCGACCAGCGCGTCCGAAATGCCCGACATCAGCGGCAGCGAGAAGCGGCCATAGGTATCGTTGGTGAGCAGGCCGACGGTGAAGCTGCGGCGTCGGAGCAGGCTTTGCGCCAGGCTGTTGGGCCGGAAGCCAAGCCGCCGGGCGGTCTCGCGAATGCGTTCGCGCGTCTCGGCTGTCATCCGGCCCTGGCTGTTGAGCGCCTTGGATGCGGTAGCGACGCTGACTCCGGCCTGCGCGGCCACGTCACGCAAGGTGACTGGCTTGGAAAAGACCGGAACAGGCAGATCGTCCGATGGCATCGCGCCGAGAGTCCTTAGTTGGAAAAAGGTTTTCTCTTACCGATCTGAAAGAGGCCCGGCAGGTGGCCGAGCCCGACTGAAATTGTTTGAGAAAACCTTTTCTCAGCTGAGACTAGACCAGATTGGATCGCCGTTCAAGGGAAAAGCTGGTTGGGCCTCGGCTCTCTTCCTTCGAATGCAAACGCGGGTTAAAGCAGCGCCGGCAGCACTTAGCTCCGGGGAAGAGCGCCAGTCGCAGTGCTGGAGTCCCTCGGTCGAGACGCAGCGGGCTGCCGCTTGAGGCGTGAAGGATCGCAGCGTGCGCGGGATGCGAGGTCCGGCAAAGGGTTGGCGCTGCCGGGCAGCAAACCTGGCCGCAATATGTGCTGGCGGACGTTCTGAAGATCGTGCCGAAAATTCTGAACAGTCCCTCGGGATTAACCTTTCCGTAAATATTTGGCCGCTACTTCAACAGCCATGGCCTCGTGGCGGAGCGGCTACGCTGGAGACGGCAAATCTCTGAAGCCTCGGTTCGATTCCGAGGCGAGGCCTCCAAAATTTCGCGTCGAACAGCAGTCCCAATCTGCCCCAAGGGCAGTCAGTCCCCACGAATAGATTTGTGCGTTACGAAGGCGGTGCGGACCGGACGTTAAAGCAGTCCTGTCTTGCATTTGGCATGCCGGCACGCGCGAAAAGAGTGGTATGGAAGGGAGCCGAGCGTTCTTGCTTCGCTTTTCCCTGACATTCGAGGCCTTTCGTGCGTGAACCGTCGCTGCTGCCCGTCTTTGGAAAACTTGGCCTCAAGGCTCCTGCCGCCCTGGCGGCGGCACCGGCCTCGTCGGCAGGTGTGTCGCACCTGCGGAAGCTTCTGGCCGTGCATGGCGGCATGGTGCTGAAACTGTCGGTCGTCGCCTGGACGGTGCTGATCCTGGGCGCCGTGTTTTTCACGATGCAAGGCTGACCGGCATGGCCAACCGCTACACGCTGCGTATGGAGCTTCCCCAGAGCTGGAGCATCATCGATGTCTTCACCGGCCAGCCTGCGGTGGTCCGGCAAAAGGTGATGGTCGGGATGGGGCCGCGCGAGGCCGAGGACATGGTCGTGCAGATGAATGTCCGCGATGTCAAACGCCGCGAACGGGCCGAGCGCAAGGCCTGATCCGTAGCGGCCCGCCGGCGGAAGCCTGCCGCACCGCAGATCAAGGGATTCCCGTGAGAGCCAGCCTGAAGCAGAAGATACTGGAGATTTGCGACCGCAAGATCTCCGAGAAGGGGGCCGGCGTCGGCGTGTCGTTCTATGCGTTTTTCGCCAACAGAAACGACAACCCCGAACTCCTGATGGAAGCCGCCGAATGGTGGATCAGAACCCACCGCCTCGACCATTTCGAAAAGGCTGCGAAGATACGCGCGATGGTCGAGGAGATGGATCTTTAATCGTCGTTTTGAGCGACATGCAATGGACTGATCAGCCGAAATCGGACGCCGTCAGCACATACATGCTCTTGTGGGTGCGGTCGTAGGCCTTCGACGCCACTTCGCGGATGGCGCTGCTCTCGGTGTCGAATGTCTGGAGATAACCGGCTTCATCGGCCGCGGTTCCCGGCCGCATCTTGGCCATGGCGTCGGCGGCGACGGAGAACGAGATCTGGAACATGCCGTCATGGCCGACGAAACGAATGCGCTGGCCCGCCTCGTCATAGCTGCGGCTGCGGTTGGGGAAGGTGAGGCTCATGTCTTGGCCTCCGTGACTTTCTTGGTCACCCGCTTCTTCTTCGGCGTCGGATTGAGGGCCTCGGCGACACGATCGGCCTCTTCCTTGGCCAGCCGAAGCTCCCTCAGCCTTGCCGTCTTGATCTCCCTGGCTCTTGCCTCGGACATATATTCGGCGGTCGCCTTGTTTTTCTCCGCTGTCTTCTTCTGCTTGTCGACAAAGCGGGCTTCAGCTTTTTCCATGATCGTCTGATTGCCTTCGGCCATCGAAGAAATCTCCCTTGCGCCTGAAATCGTGAAAGTGAACTTGTCCGATAAATAGGCACTCGATCGGCAAAATTCAATCTTCTGAATTATTTGACATTCTGCGGATATCACGAAACGGCCAGCTGAAATAATACTTTTGAATATTTAATTTGGTACGCGAATAATTTTTGGCACTCCTATCTATCGAGTGCCAACGCGTCTATAGAGGAGGGGCGTGGCCGCCTGTGCCGGCCCCCAGAAAGAAAGTTCCCATGAAATTTCGGCCACTCCACGACCGCGTCGTCATTCGTCGCGCCGAAGGCGATATCAAATCCAAGGGCGGGATCATCATCCCCGACACTGCCAAGGAAAAGCCGCAGGAGGGCGAAGTCATCGCTGTCGGCCCTGGCGCACGCGACGAAAACGGCGCGCTTGTTCCGCTCGACGTCAAGGCCGGCGACTTCATCCTGTTCGGCAAATGGTCGGGCACCGAGGTCAAGATCGACGGCGAGGACCTTCTGATCATGAAGGAAGCCGATATCATGGGCGTCATCGACAAGAGCGAGACTGGCATCATCGACAAGGGCGCTGCAACCGACAAGACCGTGGCCGTCAAGAAAGCTGCCTGACCTCATTTTCTCCGAACGAACTGGATAAAAATCATGTCTGCCAAGGAAATCAAATTCTCCACCGACGCGCGCGACCGCATGCTGCGCGGCGTCGAGATCCTCACCAATGCGGTGAAGGTCACGCTCGGCCCCAAGGGCCGCAACGTCATCATCGACAAGGCCTACGGCGCGCCGCGCATCACCAAGGACGGCGTCACCGTCGCCAAGGAAATCGAGCTTGCCGACAAGTTCGAGAACATGGGCGCCCAGATGGTGCGCGAAGTGGCCTCGAAGACCAACGACCTCGCCGGTGACGGCACCACCACCGCCACGGTGCTGGCCGCCTCGATCCTGCGCGAAGGCGCCAAGCTGGTCGCCGCCGGCATGAATCCCATGGATTTGAAGCGCGGCATCGACCAGGCGGTTTCCGCCGTGGTCAAGGAAATCCAGGCGCGCGCCAAGAAGGTCAAGTCGTCGGCCGAGATCGCGCAGGTCGGCACCATCGCCGCCAATGGCGATGCCAGCGTCGGCGAGATGATCGCCAAGGCTATGGACAAGGTCGGCAATGACGGCGTCATCACCGTCGAGGAAGCCAAGACCGCAGAGACCGAACTCGACGTCGTCGAAGGCATGCAGTTCGACCGCGGCTATCTCTCGCCCTATTTCGTCACCAATGCCGACAAGATGCGCGTCGAGCTGGAAGAACCCTACATCCTCATCCACGAGAAGAAGCTCGGCAATCTGCAGGCGATGCTGCCGATCCTCGAAGCGGTGGTGCAGAGCGGCAGGCCGCTGCTGATCATCTCCGAGGACGTCGAGGGCGAGGCTCTGGCGACGCTGGTCGTCAACAAGCTGCGCGGCGGCCTCAAGGTCGCGGCCGTCAAGGCGCCTGGCTTCGGCGATCGCCGCAAGGCGATGCTGGAAGACATCGCCGTGCTGACATCAGGCCAGATGATCTCGGAAGATCTCGGCATCAAGCTTGAAAACGTCACCATCGAGATGCTCGGCCGCGCCAAGCGCGTGCTGATCGAGAAGGACACCACCACGATCATCGACGGTGCCGGCACCAAGGCGACCATCCAGGCGCGCGTCGCTCAGATCAAGGGCCAGATCGAGGAGACGACGTCAGACTACGACAAGGAAAAGCTGCAGGAGCGGCTGGCCAAGCTCGCCGGCGGCGTTGCCGTCATCCGCGTCGGCGGCGTCACCGAGTCGGAAGTCAAGGAAAAGAAGGACCGCATCGACGATGCGCTGAACGCCACCCGCGCGGCGGTCGAGGAAGGCATCGTGCCCGGCGGCGGCGTGGCTCTGCTGCGTGCCCGCTCGGCGCTTGGCGGCCTGACCGGCGCCAATGCCGATGTCACGGCCGGCATCACGATCGTGCTGCGGGCGCTCGAAGCGCCGATCCGCCAGATCGCCGAGAATTCCGGCGTCGAAGGCTCAATCGTCGTCGGCAAGCTCACCGACAGCAAGGACCACAATCAGGGTTTTGACGCCCAGAACGAGGTCTATGTCGACATGATCAAGGCAGGCATCGTCGATCCGGCGAAAGTGGTGCGCACCGCACTCCAGGATGCCGGTTCGATCGCAGCCCTTCTGATCACCGCCGAAGCGATGATTACCGACATTCCGGCCAAGGATGCAGCACCTGCGGGTGGCGGCGGTGGCGGCATGGGCGGCTACTAAAACCCAGGACTTGTCCGATCTGTTGGAGATGTGAATGGCGGCCCCGATCGGGGCCGCCACGATTCTCAAGATGATCATCGCAAAGTTACGCAGTCGCCCGGCTCAGTGCCGGGAGGCAATCATGATCTTGCGGCTTTCGAAGGGGACGCAATCCACGCTAGACTGTCCAGGCGGCCGTCTGGTTGCGGAGCTCGCCGGACTTTGGCAAGCGATCGGACGAACCGCCATCCCCGACACGGAGACACGTTCATGTTTGCGGCCAAGGCCATCGACACCTCAGACAAGCCCACGTTCTACCGCGACCTCGCCACCCAATTGAAGGCGCTGCTCGAGGGTGAGCGCGATTCGATCGCCAACGCCGCCAACACCGCAGCACTCATCTTCCAGATGGTGCCGGACCTCAACTGGGCCGGTTTCTATTTCCTGCAGTCGGACGAGGAAATGGTGCTCGGGCCGTTCCAGGGCAAGCCGGCCTGTGTGCGCATCGCCGTCGGCAAGGGCGTGTGCGGAACGGCGGTCGAACTCGGCACCTCGATGCTGATCAAGGACGTGCATGATTTTCCCGGCCACATCGCCTGCGATGCCGATTCGCGCTCGGAACTGGTGGTGCTGCTCGAGGACGATGAAGGCGTCTTCGGCGTGCTCGATCTCGACAGCCCGCTGCCCGGCCGCTTCGACAAGGCCGACCAGGCCGGCATCGAGACGCTGGCGGCGATCTATGCCGCGGCGAGTTCGTTCGAGGACTGAGCTGCGTCCTACGGCTCGGTCTTCAGCGCGCGATTGAAAGCTGCAATCGTCATGTCGATCAGTTGCGCGTGAATATCACCGCGCGATCGTGCTCCACCGTCATCGCAAACCGGGTCGCCGATCTGTTCGGCCGCAATGATGCCGGCAGCGCCGGGCTTACATTCGCCGAACATGCTGTAGTGGCTCGCATCCGCGATCGTCGCATAGCTCGCCTTTGAAATTGCTTTTGCGATCTCGGATGCGTCGGCGGTCACGGGAATCTTTCCTGGTCGGCCAAGATTGACGATAGCGACCGGAATTTTGATACCGGCAAAGCTTTTGACATCGAAGACATCGGATGGGGCAGGATCGATCGCCATGGCGAAATGAATGCGCTCATCCCGGTTGTCCCGACCGGCGGCCTGCAAATCCATGGCGTGAAGATCGACGCCGCTTTGCCTGACCCAGTCGCAGAGCGAGGCATTGAGCAGGTCCGTATCGCAATAGGCCGCCAGCAATTTCGGATCGATGCGGGCACCGGCTATCGCCAGCGCCGTGTTGCCGCCCATGGAAAGACCGAGGACGCCTACTTTGCCTTGTTCGAGGTGCCCTGCGAAGAAAGCGTCCTTCGCCGTCGCGGTCAGGGCAGCCGTGAGATCGGCGGGCCGCAACCAGAGTTTCATCGTCTCGGCGGCGGATCTGTTTTTCCCCGTATTTCCCGGGTGTGTGGGAGCGGCGACGACGAATCCCTGCCTGGCCAGAGGCGTTGCAATCCAGCTCAGGGCGTGTGGGGTTCCCGCCAGGCCAGCGCCATGCGAAAGCAGGATAAGCGGGAATTTTCCGCCAGCGATAGGCGCATCGCGCATGGCGGCCGTTCCGGCGAAAAGCGCGGTGTCGCCTGATATAACCATCTCGCCGCCCGGTTGCGCGGGATACCAGACCGTCACATCGAGATCGATGCCGCGCTCCTTGGATGGGGCAGGGAACTGACGAACGCCGACATTGTCGCCGGCGTCTGCGGGGTGTTGCATGAGCGCCGTGGAAACAGCGACGGCGCAGAGCATAGTCCAGAATTTCATTGAAATCTCCGTTGTCGAACGCGCCCTATAGGTGGCAAGGCCGGAGGCTACAGCGTCCGGGCAAGCTGGCGGTCATGTTCGATTGCAGTGTTAGCGACCCAATGTCAGCGGATCGGAGCGAAGTCCGCGACCTTGATCGCGATCAAGGACGTGCTTTATCGCGATTGAGTACCGTTCAGTGCGGAACGGCGCTGCCGATTTCAGCCGCCCGCCGGTTCGCAAGCGAGGGCGCCGCGTCAGGCGCGTTCCGGTCCCGCCAGGCGAGCGGGGTCATATCGGTGACGCGGCGGAATTCGCGGTTGAAGTTCGACTTGGTCTGGAAGCCGACCGCAAACATGATCTCCGTCACGGACTGATCGGTCTCGCTCAGCAGCCGGCAGGCCTCGGTGATGCGGTGTCCGTTGACATATTGCGAGACGTTCCTGGCCGTGGCCCGGTTGATCGCCATTGAGATCTGCCGTGCTGGAATTCCGGCGCGCCGGGCAAGCCGGTTGAGGTTGAGATTGGCGTCGCGATATAGTTTTTTCTCCTGCATCAACTCGTTGACCCTGGCGATCGCATCGGCGTTCTCGCCGGCGTCGGGTGGGGACGGAGTCTCGACGGGCTCGGCGGCATTGAGCGGGACATGGCTTTGGCTGGCCGCAGCCGCCGCCATGCCGACAATGACGAGCATGAAAAGATTGCCGATGCCGATCACGGTTGCCGCGCGAGCGCCATGTCCCGACGCCAGATCGAAGGACACCAGCATGTCGACGGCTCCCGACAGGCACAGCGTAGCTGCCGCGAAAAGGATGGCCCTGTAGACCGGGACCGCGCCGTCGAAGGGCGCAAGGCGAAGCCCGTCGGCGCCGGAGCGAAGCAGCCAGAGAATGGCGGCGGCGTAGGTGAAATCGATTGATGTCAGCGCCACGTCGATCGCCTCGCGCCAAAAGATTATCAGCATGATGATGATGACCGCGGGTGTCGCGTGGAGCCCCAGCAGGGCCGGCCACCGGCGGTCGCTGGTGCGAACCAGGCTCGATACGCCGGCGTAGAGCAGAGACGGCATGATCGCGGCGGATACGGGGGCGATATAGCCGACTTCGCTGATGCCATAGCCCCAGCGCAGTCCGGTGAGCACCGATTGCAACGCTGCAACAAGGATCAGGGCGAGAAACGGCAGGTTCGGTGCTGCCTCATCCTGGCGGCTGGCGACGACCCAAAGCAGGATGAACAGCGACAGGGCGACGACGAAGGGTAAGGGAACAAACGGCATGGATCGGGTGCGGGCTCGCGTGTTGATGCGCGGCAGACCGTAGCCGATGTGATTTGATTCCCAAACTCGCTTGTGCCGTCTGCGTGCCGGCGATCAAGCTCAGGCGAACTTCACCAGCATCAGGCTGAAGCAGCCGATGAACAGGAAGGCCGAGAAGGCGAGCGCCAGCGGGCGCAGGCCGCGCGAGCGCAACTGAGAGATGTCGGCCTGCAGGCCCATGGCGGCCAGTCCCATGGTCAGCATGATGGTGGTGGCGAGCGCCATTGCCGATTTCACCTCGGTGGGCACCGTGACCAAGCTGTTCAACGCCACGACAGCGACGAAGGCGGCGACGAACCACGGCATGGGCGGCCGCGCCGCCACCTCACTGCTGCTCCTGCCGCGCGCCATCAGGCCGAGCGCGACGACCGTCGGCGCCAGCATGGCGACGCGGGTCAGCTTGGCGACGGTGGCGATCTCGCCGGACTGGGTGCCGTTCTGAAAGCCGGCGCCGATGACTTGCGCCACCTCGTGGATCGAGGCGCCGGCCCACAGGCCGAAAGCGTGCTGGTCGAGGCCGAGCATGGGCGCCATGAGTGGGAAGCCGAGCATGGCGACGGTGCCGAACAAGGTGATCGAGGCGACGGCGTAGGTGACGTCCTCGTCGCGCGCATCGGTGACGATGTTGGTGGCGACGATGGCCGAAGCGCCGCAGATCGAGGTGCCGGCGGCGATCAACTGCGCCAGCTTGGCGTCGACGCCGATCAGCCGGCCAAGCGTGATGGTGAAAACGAAGGTGGCGCCAAGCGTCGCCGCGACAATGCCGACGCCGCCAGCGCCGATCGAGACCACCTGGCCGAGCGTCAGCTGGAAGCCGAGCAGCACGATGGCGAAGCGCAACAGGCGCTTTTGCGAGAATGCGATACCGGCTTTGGCGTGCACGGGCGTGCCGAGCACGTTGGAGTAGATCATGCCGGCGACGACGGCGAGGATCATTGGACTGAACAGCGCGAAGCCGGAAACATTGCGCGCCGAGAAGGCGACGGCAGTGATCATCGTGACCAGCACGATGCCGGGGACGATGCCATTCCAGCTAAGGGATTTTCGCCCTTGCGCGACATCGGCAGGAAACGCGTTTTTTGGAATATCGTTCGCGAAGTGGGAAACGGAAGACAATGCAATGCTCCAGGCGAGTATGCCGGGAGAATGCCATTCCTAAACCAATCTTTCCAACGAATTATTTTCGTTAGAATGATCGATTTTTACGAACGATCACGGGCGCTGCCGCGCAGACGTCGCTTTCTGGGCGACCTGACTAAAGCTGCGCCTCGATCGCGGCCTTGTCGATCACCGACCAGACGTTCCTGATCCGGTCGTCGAGGAATTCATAGAAGACGTTCTCGCTGAAGGACACCTTCCTGCCGTTTATAGGGAGCCCGAAGAAGGTTCCCTTCGGCGTGCAGTTGAACTGAAGCCGGCTGGCTAGGAACGGCGGTTCGGCGATCAGCAACTGGATATCGAAATAGAGGTCTGGGATTTCCCGAAAATCGCGCTCCAGCATGTCCTGGTAACCCGACAGTCCGACGCGGTCGCCATTGTAGTGCACCTCGTCATGAACGAAACGATGCAGCTTCTGCCAGTCCTGATTGTTGAGGCAGGCGATGTAGCCTCGATAGAGGTCGGTCACGGTCACGGCGATGGCTCCGGTGCTGATGCCCGCCATATTGCGACAGGGCTGAAGGCCAGGACGTACAATAAAAGCAACACATAGCGGGCCGTAGTCCTGTTGCCAGTGCCCAAGTTCAGGGAACAATTCCGAATTCGTGTCCGCTCATCACCTGGTCCAATGCACGCTGATCAACGTGCTCGCTGTCAACCGAAGCCTCAAGTTGGGTCAACGGTGCTTGCAGCGTCCAGGTGACACCGTGGCTATCATGCTCGAGAACACCGGTGCCGCTCACCGCGGCTGGAGCGACGCGCCGCAGCACCACGCTGCCGAAACCACCATGGCCGATCGTCTGTACTTCAGGACCATCTCTCTCTTTCCAGATCAGCTGGAACTGTTTCTGGCCGACCAGTCCGGTTACCTTCCATTGCACCGTTATCGTTCCCTCTGCGGCCGAAAGGACGCCGTATTTAGCGGAATTGGTCGCGAGTTCATGAAACGCTATACCGAGGTACTGGACGGCATTGGGGCTCAGCGTCAGGGAAGGGCCCGACATTGAGATCCGCTCCTCGTTGCCGAACGGTTTGGCCTGCGCAAGCAGCAGTTCGAAGATCGTGGCGCCCTTCCAGTCGCCGGAAACCAGAAGGTCATGGGAGAGCGACAACGCCATGATGCGCTCGCGCACCTGACGTTCGAACTGGGCCGGCGTCGATGACCGCTTGCTGGTCTCCCGGATCATCGAGATGATGACGGAATACTGGTTCTTCACCCGGTGGTTGACCTCGCGCATCAGCATGCGGATGCGATATTCGTTCTCCTTGGCTACTGATATGTCGCGGGCGATCTTCGAGGCGCCGACGATCTGCCCGACGGCGTTGCGCACCGGCGAGATTGTCAGGGATACGGGCACAAGGCTGCCGTCCTTGCGGCGGCGGATGGTTTCGTAGGTCTCGACCTGCTCGCCTTTGCGGATGCGCTCCAGTATGCGCGGCTCTTCGTCCAAATGGTCGTCCGGTATCAGCATAGTTACCGACCTTCCGATTGCTTCGTCGGCGGTGTAACCGAACAGACGTTGGGCGGCTGAGTTCCAGCTCCTGATGACCCCGTTCAAATCCTTGCTGACGATGGCATCGAAGGAAGACTCCACGATGGCTGACAGATGATGCCTGGCCTCGTCGGCATGATGGCGGTCAGTGAGATCGAACAGCATATTGACGGCGCCGACCAGTCTGCCCTGCTCGTCATGAAGCGGTGTGGGATAGGGAAGGAACGGCACACGCGTGCCGTCCGGCCGTTGGGAGATAGCCGACTGGTTTCTGACCGGCCGGTTCTCCTTTAGCGCGACAGCCATCGGGCATTGGTCATGCGGCAACACTTCACCGTCGGTCGTGAACAGCTTGTGCGTCACACACCATTGGTCTTTTCCGAGCTCGGGTTCGCGCCCAGCGAAATCTGCCGCGGCCCGATTGAAATAGGTGATCTTGCCTTCGGTGTCGGTGGTGTAGATTGCTACGGGAAGATTATCGAGGATTTGGTGGGGCAGATCAAAGGTCGAGCTCGAGGTTTTCGTCACTTGCGTCACGTATAGGAGTTCCAGTTAACCGCAGTGAACGCGGTGCCGCGGAAATGGTTCCGCGACCATTTCCGGGGATAGTCACCGCAGGCGGCGGCGAGTCAAAGCCGGGTGGAAGCTGCTCACCGACTTACTCCTTGCCCCGGTAGCGCAGCGCTTCGACCAGCAGCGAGAAGGCCGGCGTGGCTTGCCGGCGGCTGGGGTAATAGAGATGGTAGCCGGGGAAGGGCCCGCACCAGTCGGCGAGCACACGCACCAGCCGGCCGTTGGCCAGATGGGCCGTCACCTGCTCCTCAGGCAGATAGGCAAGGCCGAGGCCGGCGAGCACCGCGTTCATGCGCAGCGCGGCCGTGTTGAACACAAGCTGGCCTTCGACCCGAACCTTCAGCTCGCGTCCGGCCTTCTCGAACTCCCAGGCATAGAGCCCGCCATAGGTGGGCAGCCGCAGATTGATGCAATTGTGGGTGGTCAGGTCCTGCGGCGTGCGCGGCTTTGGTCGGGTAGCGAAATAGGCTGGCGAGCCGACCACCGCCATGCGCATGTCGGGGCCGATGCGCACCGCGATCATGTCGCGCGCCACCTGTTCGCCCAGCCGCACGCCGGCGTCGAAGCGCTCGGCGACGATGTCGGTCAGTCCATAGTCGACGATGATCTCGACCTTGATGTCGGGATAGTCGGGCAGCAGCGGGGCGATCGCCGGCCACAGGACCGCATCGGCGGCGTGCTCACCGGCGGTGATGCGGATGGCGCCGGCGGGTTTTTCCCGCAATGCGCTCAAGGCAATGAGCTCGGTCTCGATCTCGTCCAGCCGCGGCCCGACGGTGCGAAGCAGCCGCTCCCCGGCTTCGGTGGGCGACACGCTGCGCGTGGTGCGGGTCAGGAGCCGTACACCCAGCCGCTCCTCCAGCGCCCGCACCGTGTGGCTGAGCGCCGATTGGGAAACCCCGAGCTTGGCCGCCGCCCTGGTGAAGCTTTCCTCGCGCGCCACAGCGAGGAAGGCGGTTAGCTCGTTCAGGTTGTCACGTGGCATTCATGAGCCCCCTTCATAAGATCATGCTGGATATAGCACCTAATCGGCACCAATCGCAGACCCTAGATAGGCGTTATCACACCGGGCACCTCCGGCCGTCTCTAAAGCCGGGCGGGTCGTGTCATGGCTGTTGCCAGGAAGGGACAAAACCATGGACATCACGCGAAACGGCTCTCAGGCCTCGGCCAAGGGATCGGCCGACTATTTCACCGGTGCGGTGCGCATCGACGCGCCGTTCAAGGGCAGCGAGCCCGCCTGGGTCGGCGGCGCCACCGTGACTTTCGAGCCCGGCGCGCGCACCGCCTGGCACACGCATCCGCTCGGCCAGACGCTGATCGTCCTGTCGGGCGCCGGCCTGGCGCAGCGCGAGGGCGGCCCGATCGAATCGATCCAGCCCGGCGACATCGTCTGGTTCGCGCCCGGAGAGAAGCATTGGCATGGCGCCGCGCCGACCACGGCGATGAGCCACATCGCTATCGCCGAAGCGCTCGACGGCAAGGTCGTCGACTGGTTGGAGCATGTCAGCGACGAACAATACGGGATTTGACCAGGTATCGGCGCGTGGCGCCGAGTTCAACGCCCGAACTCTACGAAGGAGACCACCATGACCGATGTTCCAAGGCTGAAAAGCCCATTCTCCGATATCGCTCCCGCGCTTGGCAGATACAGCCCTGGATCGTTCCGATCCCGGCACCACCAAGCTCAATCGCCTCGAAGAGAACATCGGATCGGTCACTGTCGCGCTGACGGCGAACGATCTTGCCGACACCGAGGACGCGGTCTCGGTGATCGCCGTACAGGGAGCGCGCTATTCTCCGCAACAGGAAGCAAGGATCGATCGCTAGAGCCAGGCGCAGGCTGAGGGCACTCGACGACCGGGTAGCCGTTCCGGCCGACGGCGCAGGAGTTGAGGGGATCGTGCGCGGATCGGGCGGCAGCGTTTCAGTTTGAAATTTGGCCTTCTGCGAACTCGCGTCTTGCGGCCGTGAAAACCTCGCGGGCAGCATCCGCATTCATGACGGCGATTGCCAGCCCAATGACAATATCGGGCCAAGCCGAATTCCACACAAATGCCGTGACCAGGCCGGCGGCAATGATTGCCACATTGGCCAGGACGTCGTTGCGCGCCGACAGGAAGGCGGCGCGGGTGAGGCTGCCGCTGTGATGGCGATAGCGAGCGAGCATGAGCGCGCACGACAGGTTGACGAGCATCGCGCCAGCCGCCGTGAGCGTTAGCGGAACGGGAGCTGGCGGAATTGGAATGTTGAATTTCTCCCAGGCTGTCCAAAGGGTCGCCAATGCGGGGATCAGAAGTATCCCGGCCAGCGCCATTCCGAGCCGCGCTCGATTGCGGACGGTCCAGCCCAACGCGACCATGATCAGGAGATTGACGGATGCGTCCTCCAGAAAATCGATGCTGTCCGCGAACAGCGATACCGATCCGATCCAAACGGCTACGGCAAATTCGATCCCGAAATAGGCCAGGTTCAGGATGGCCACCATCCGCACCGCTTTGTTCAGCGTCCCGGTCATAGTTCGCCCATCGATTAGCTGCCGTTGGCACAAAGCATATAGCGATTCTATGCCCTGCGGCGCGAGGACCAGAACCTTGTCGCCATGCGAGACACTGTCGATCGAGCGGTCGCCTTGACATCGCTGCGCTTCCTTGTTCCAACTTGGCGCCATGTTCGTTTTCGCGCCTGCCAACACCAAGCGACGTCGCCCCTGCACAGTGCGGAGCGGCAAGCTGACTGCGCGACGACAAAGACCGGCAAGATAGACCCGGTTCTTTCGTTTCCAGCCCCGCCCGCGAAACCGCCGGCGGGATTTTTCATGTCTGGAGCAGTTTGATGACAAACAATTCTTCCATCCGGCTTCGGCCGGCCGCGCCCGCTGACGCCGCCGCGATCCGGGATATCGTGCGCGCCGCCTATGCCAAATGGGTAGCGGTGATCGGCCGCGAGCCTCTGCCGATGCGCGCCGACTACGAGAAGGCTGTTGCCGAGCATCCGTTCGATCTCGCCGTCGAGGATGATCGGATCGTGGGAATGATTGAAACCATGCTGGCCGAGGATCACCTGTGGATCGAGAATGTCTGTGTCGCACCGGATGCGCAGGGCAGGGGGATTGGCCGGCTGTTGCTGGAGTGGGCCGAGCGCAAGGCGATCGAGTCGGGCCGCGACGAGCTTCGCCTGCTGACCAATGGCGCGTTCGAGGCGAACGTATCGCTCTACAAGAGGCAGGGCTACATAGTGGATCGGGACGAGCCGTTCATGGGCGGCATGACGGTCTATATGAGCAAGAGGCTAGCGGGATCACCGGCGATCTGAGGAAGGATTTCGATAATGGCTGCCAAGGTCAGGCTTAAGCAACTCCCGGGGTCTTACGCGGTTTCCCGGCTGGCGGCGGGCGAAACCATTCCCGGTTGGGCGGACGGACCAGGCTTCGTCAGCATCACAAGGACCGACGACGAGCTTTCGATCGTTTGCCTGCAGGACCGCGTGCCGCATGCCATCAAGCAGGATATCGACTGGGTGGCCTTCAAGCTCCTGGGCCCGTTCGCCTTCGACGAAACCGGTATCGTGCTGTCGGTCATCAGACCGTTGTCGGAAAACGGGTTGGGCATCTTCGTGGTGTCCACTTTCGATGGCGACCATCTCCTGGTGAAAGCCACGGATCAGGCCGCGGCGAGGCGGTTTCTGGTCGAGGCCGGGCATACCTTGCTGTAGTCCATCCTCACCAAGCCGGTTGCTGTCCAACCGCTCTGGCTCAATCACTGCCGCACTGGCTCAACCACTTCGGGGGTTGCGTTTGACAGCGGCGTTTGTGCATCGTTATCTCCAGCCAGATATGACGGCCCGGCGCGGCCATGCGGCCATGGAGAAAACGATGTCACACAATCTGCAGTTCTACATCGATGGCGCGTGGGTCGATCCTGTTGTGCCCAACACATTGGACGTCATCGATCCCTCGAATGAGGACGCTTTTGCGCAGATTTCGCTCGGCTCAAAGGCCGATGTCGACAAGGCGGTGGCTGCCGCCAAGCGCGCCTTCAACAGCTTTGGTTTCACCGAGGTCGGCGAGCGGCTCGACCTGTTGAACCGCATCATCACGGTTTACAAGAAGCGCAGTGGCGATCTTGCGGTTGCCGTGTCGCGCGAGATGGGCGCGCCGCGCCAGATGGCGTTGGACAGCCAGGTCGGCATTGGGCTGGCGCATCTGACCAAAATGGCCGAGACACTGAAGGCTTTCGAATTCCGCCACGTGAAGGGCAATCATCTCGTGGTCAAGGAGCCGATCGGTGTCGTCGGGCTGATCACGCCGTGGAACTGGCCGCTCAACCAGATCACCTGCAAGGTGGGTCCGGCGCTCGCCGCCGGCTGCACCATGGTGCTCAAGCCATCCGAGATCGCGCCGCTCGACGCCATCATCTTCGCCGAGATCCTCGACGAGGCCGGCGTGCCGAAGGGCGTCTTCAACCTCGTCAATGGCGACGGACCGGGCGTCGGCCAGGCGTTGTCCAGCCATCCTGACATCGACATGATGTCGTTCACCGGTTCGACCCGCGCCGGCATCCTGGTGGCCAAGGCCGCCGCCGACACGGTCAAGCGCGTGCATCAGGAGCTTGGTGGCAAGTCGGCCAACATTCTGTTCCCCGACGTCGACCTCGCAAGCGCGGTCAGCAAGGGCGTGGCCGGTTGCTTCAGCAACAGCGGCCAGTCCTGCAACGCGCCAACGCGCATGTTCGTGCCGCGCGAGCGCCATGACGAGGCGGCCGGCTATGCCAAGGTTGCGGCGGAAAAATTCACCGTCGGTCCGGCCGATGCTGCCGGCACCAAGCTCGGCCCGGTCGTCAGCCAGGTTCAGTTCGACAAGATCCAGGACCTGATCCAGGCCGGCATCGACGAGGGTGCGACGTTGGTCGCCGGCGGCCCCGGCCGTCCGGCCGAACTCAACCGCGGCTACTATGTCAGGCCGACAGTGTTCGCCGACGTTACCCACGACATGCGCATCGCGCGCGAGGAGATCTTTGGGCCGGTACTGGCGATCATGCCCTATGACAGCGTCGACGAGGTGGTCGAGACCGCCAACAACACCGTCTATGGCCTCGCCTCCTACATCCAGGCCAAGGACATGAAGAAGGCGCGCGAAGTCGCGGCGCGCATGCGCACCGGCAATGTCTACATCAACTATCCCCAGTGGGACGCCGGCCTGCCGTTCGGCGGCTACAAGCAGTCGGGCAATGGCCGCGAATATGCCGAATACGGACTTGAGGATTTCCTCGAGATCAAGGGCATCGCGGGATATGAAGCGGCTGAGTAGGCACCGTACAGTGTGATGCAATAAAGGGCGCGGCCTGCGGTGTGGGCCGCGCCTTTTCATTTTGCAGCCAAGCCTTGCCATCTCCGCATTCTTGCCAATTGGCAAATACATGCTATATATCTGCCAATCAGCAAGGTGAACGCAATGCAGCTTCAATCCATCGTCACCACGCCGGCCACGTTCGGAGCCGCTATCTCGGATGAAGAAGCGGGCGCGCTGGCGCGCACCACGGTAAATCTGTTCAAGGCCTGGAACCTCACCGACCTGGAGGCCTGCATCCTGCTTGGCGGTATGTCGGCGCGCACCTGGGCACGCTGGAAGACTGGGGCGAAGGAAGGTGGCATCGGCAGGATCGACCGCGACCTGCGCACCCGCATGGCGCATCTGATGGGCATACACAAGGGTCTGCGTTACCTCTTCACGGAACCGGCGCGCGGCTATGCCTGGATCCGCAAGCCCAATGTCACCTTTGGCGGCCAGTCGGCGCTCGACCTGATGCTGCGCGGCGAAATCTCCGATCTCTCGGCGATGCGCGAATGGCTCGATGCGGAGCGTGGTGCATGGTGAGTGGGCTTGCGGTCCGTCGCCGCGTCGACTGGCACCAGACCTTCCGCATCATCCGTTCCATCCACCCACCGATCGACCTGTTCGAAGACATTGCCGACCCGCGCGACTGGGAGGCGCTTGCCGCCGTCGAGGCGAAGACAAACCCACGCATAAGGTTCGAGATTGGCGATCTCGGCAAGGTTTCGGCCGCAAGGCGGGTTTCCGGCCCCGGCGCCAGCTTCGTGATGGCGCCCTTCGTGCATTGCTCGACGCTCAGACCAGGCCGCTTCTCGGATGGCAGCTACGGGATCTATTATGCCGGCGACAGCGAGGAGGTGGCGCTGGCCGAGACCATCCACCACCATCAGAAATTCATGGGCGCCACCAACGAGGGGCCAGGCTGGACGGCGGATTTCCGCGTGCTGATCGGCAACGTCGACCGCGACCTCGATGACGTCAACGCCGTGCCCGGCGTGCTCGACCCGGACGACTATTCCGCCTCGCAGGCGGAAGGGCGGGCGCTGCGGGCAGCCGGCAGCGACGGGCTGGTGTGGAACAGCGTGCGCATGCCGGGCGGCGGCTGCATCGGCATCTTCTGGCCCGATGTCATTGCCATTCCAGTGCAGGGCCGCCACTACAGCTACCACTGGGACGGCGCCCGCGTCGACTTCGTGCGCCAGCACGATACGGGAAAGGTGCTGGCCGTCACGTGATGGTGGGCGGACCCTTTACAGATCGTGGGGGAGTCGGTATTCACGAATTCATAAATCCAAGGATTCGGATATATGAATAGGAAGGGTACTTTGAACGCGCTGGCCGCACTTGGCCAGGAGACGCGGCTGGATGTCTTCCGGCTGCTCGTGCGTGCCGGCCCGGAAGGCATTCCAGCCGGCGAGATCGCAACGAGGCTGGACACGGTCCAGAACACCATGTCGGCGCATCTGAAGGTGCTCGCCCATGCCGGGCTGATCCGTCCCGAACGCGACGGAAGGACCGTGCGCTATGTCGCCGACATGACCGGCTTGCGCGACCTGCTGGCCTATCTGATGGAAGATTGCTGCAATGGCGCGCCGGAGCTCTGCCGCCCGGTCATCAATGCCGTGACCTGTGACTGCTGAGGGGCTTGTGACTGTCCGCCGCGCGCCGTTCGAACAAGGAAGCCATCATGACCGATCATGCTCTGAACGCAGCTGAGGCGGTGCGGCCCGACATCGGCTTCGTCGAGAAATATCTGACGGTGTGGGTGGCACTGTGCATCGTCGCGGGCATCGCGCTTGGCCATCTGCTGCCGGGCGTGTTCGGCGCCATCGCGTCGGCCGAGATCGCTAGGGTCAACATTCCCATCGCGGTGCTGATCTGGCTGATGATCGTGCCGATGCTCTTGCGCGTCGATTTCGCCTCGCTGGCCAAGGTCGGCACTTATTGGCGCGGCATCGGCGTGACGCTGTTCATCAACTGGGCGGTGAAGCCGTTCTCGATGGCGCTGCTGGGCTGGCTCTTCATCGGCTGGTTGTTCCGGCCGTGGCTGCCCGCCGTGCAGATCGATTCCTACATTGCCGGGCTGATCATCCTTGCCGCGGCGCCCTGCACGGCGATGGTTTTCGTCTGGTCGAACCTGACGCGCGGCGAGCCGAATTTCACGCTGTCGCAGGTAGCGCTCAACGACGCTATCATGATCGTTGCTTTCGCGCCAATCGTCGGCCTGCTGCTCGGCCTGTCGGCGATCACCGTGCCATGGGGCGCGCTGATGCTGTCGGTCGCACTCTACATCGTCGCGCCGGTGATCGTCGCGCAGTTGGTTCGTGGCCGGCTGCTGGCAGCGAGGGGACAGGCCGGGCTTGAGGCCCTGCTTGCCACGCTGCAGCCCCTGTCGCTGGTTGCCTTGCTGGCGACGTTGGTGCTGCTGTTCGGCTTTCAGGGCGAGCAGATCATCGCGCAGCCATTGGTGATCGTGCTGCTGGCGGTGCCGATCCTGATCCAGGTCTATTTCAATTCCGGTCTTGCCTATCTGCTCAACCGCCTCAGCGGCGAACGACACTGCGTGGCTGGACCATCGGCGCTGATCGGCGCGTCGAACTTCTTCGAGCTGGCGGTGGCCGCCGCGATCGCGCTGTTCGGGCTGAATTCTGGCGCGGCCCTTGCCACCGTGGTCGGGGTGCTCATCGAGGTTCCGGTCATGCTGTCGGTGGTGTGGATCGTGAACCGCAGCAAGGGCTGGTACGAGATGGGCGGCGCCGTCCGGAATACCATGTCGGCTGAGAGGACCTCGAAATGACCATCACCATCTACCACAATCCCGATTGCGGCACGTCGCGCAACACGTTGGCCATGATCCGCCAGTCGGGCGAGGAGCCGGAGGTGATCGAATATCTGAAGACGCCGCCATCGCGCGAAAGGTTGGTCGAACTGATCGCGGCGATGGGCATTACACCGCGCGCCCTGCTGCGCGAGAAGGGCACACCCTATGCCGAACTCGGCCTTGCCGACCCGAAATGGTCCGACCAGCAGATCCTCGATTTCATGCTGGCACATCCGATCCTGATCAACCGGCCGATCGTCGTCAGTCCGCTCGGCGTCGTGCTGGCGCGGCCGTCGGAAAAGGTGCTGGACATCCTGCCCAACCCGGAGATCGGCGCGTTCACCAAGGAGGATGGTGAGGTGGTCATTTACGCCTCGGGCAAGCGCGCCGGCTGATGCTATTTCCATAATTTTCGAAATTGGGTTGACGGCGCGAAAAGTGCCGCGTAGCTTATTTCTATGAAACTCGAAAAAGCAGCCGCGCAGCTTGAAGCGCTCGGCAATCCGACGCGGCTTCAGCTCTATCGCATCCTGGTGCGGGCCGGTGATGACGGGCTTGCCGTCGGCAGCGTCCAGGGCAGGCTCGACATTCCGTCCTCCACGCTGTCGCATCACCTCAAACGGCTGGTCGATACCGGGCTTGTCACGCAGGAACGGCAAGCGACGACGCTGATCTGCCGCGCCAACTATCCCGGCATGAATGCGCTGATCGGCTATCTCGCCGACGAGTGCTGCGCGGATGCTGCCTGCGCGCCCGCCGTCGGCAAAGCACTGGCCTGATTTTTCTGCGCGTATAATTCGAAGATACCGGAAGGATCGAACCTATGGACATGATGACAGATCTTCCCGTCGCGGTAATTGGCGCCGGCCCGGTCGGCCTTGCCGCCGCGGCGCATCTGGTCGAGCGCGGCATCCGTCCACTCATCCTGGAGCGCGGCGAAAGTGTTGGGGCCGCACTGCTCGAATGGGGCCATGTGCGGGTGTTCTCGCCTTGGGAATACAACATCGACGCGGCGGGGCGGGCGCTGCTCGACCGCTCCGGCTGGACGGCGCCGGACAGCCAGGGCCTACCGACCGGCGGCGAGATCGTGCGCGACTATCTGGCGCCGCTTGGCCGGCTTCCGGCGATCGCCGCCAATTTGAAGCTGGGCGCCGAAGTCACCGCGATCACCCGTCAGGGACATGACAAGGTCGCCAATGACGGCCGCAAGGATGCGCCCTTCGTCATCCGCTATCGCGATGGCGGCGGCGAGCACCGCTTTCTCGCCCGCGCCGTCATCGACGCGTCCGGAACATGGTGGCGGCCAAATCCGATTGGCGTCGACGGGCTGCCGGTTGCCGGCGAAGGCGCGGCGTCGGCGCGCATCGCCTATGGCATTCCCGACGTGGTCGGCAAGGCGAGAGAAGATTATGCGGGCAAGCGCGTCCTGGTCATCGGCGGCGGGCACTCGGCCATCAACGTCGCCCTGGCGCTGATGGAACTGCAGGATGGCGCGCCTGGCACCGAGATCTTCTGGGCGCTGCGGCACGCCAGCATCGAGAGATTGCTCGGCGGCGGGCTGAACGACCAGTTGCCGGAACGCGGCGCGCTCGGGCTGGCCGCTAGGCAGGCGATGGCGGACGGCAGGCTGAACATGCTGACGGGCTTCGCCGTCGACCGCATCGAGACGCAAGGCGAGAAGCTTGCCGTCGACGCCCACCTCGCCGGCAAGCCGTTCAGCCTGGCCGTGGACCGCATCGTCGTCACCACCGGCTTCAGGCCAGACCTGTCGTTCCTCGGCGAAATCCGCATCGCGCTCGATCCCGTCGTCGAAGCGCCGCCGGCACTGGCGCCGCTGATCGATCCGAACTTCCACTCATGCGGCACGGTTCCCGCGCATGGCATTGCGGAACTCGCGCATCCCGAACCCGGTTTCACCATCGTCGGCTCGAAATCCTACGGCCGTGCCCCGACTTTCCTGATGGCGACCGGCTACGAGCAGGTCCGCTCGGTGGTGGCCGATATTGCCGGAGACCATGCCGCGGCCCGCGAGGTGCGGCTGGTGCTGCCGGAGACCGGCGTGTGCAGTGCCGTCGGTGTCGCGACGGTATCGGAAAGCGCCGGCTGCTGTGGCGGGCCTGCTCCCGCCGCTGTCGATGCCTGCTGCGTCAGGGATGCGGCCGCCAAGGCAACGGGCGCGTCGGGTTGCGGCTGCGCAACCGCGCCGGCCACCGAGACGCGAGAGAATATGGCGGCCGGCGTCGATGCCTGAACGATCCGTCCTGCGCAAGGCAATCTGGGCGCTTGGGCTGACCCAGATCATCGGCTACGGCACGCTCTATTACAGCTTCTCGATCCTGGCGCCGGCAATGGCACGCGAGTTCGGGCTCACGGAAGGCTGGGTATTCGCAGCCCTGTCGGCCTCGCTGTTTGCCGGCAGCCTGTTCGCGCCGACTGCCGGGCGGTGGGCCGACCGCTTCGGCGCCGGCCGCATCATGACCGTCGGCTCGGTCGCGGCGGCTGTGGCGCTGGCGCTGTGCGCCGTCGCACCCGGCCGCGTGAGCTTCGTTCTGGGATTGCTGGCGATGGAACTGGCCTCCAGCTTCGTCCTCTACAGCGCTGCCTTCGTGGCGATCGTGCAGGTCGGGGTTCCCCGGCCGCAACGCAGCATCACCCATCTGACGCTGATCGCCGGGTTTGCCTCTACCCTGTTCTGGCCGCTGACCTCGGCGCTGCATGCGCATCTCACATGGCGCGAGGTCTACCTTTTGTTCGCCGCTCTCAATCTCGGCCTATGCCTGCCGATCCACGCCTGGCTGATGCGCCTGTCGCGTCGCCACGCAACGGTCACGCCGCATGAGCGCGGTTCCGCTCCCGATGAAGCGGGAATGCCGCTCGATGCGCGGCGCGGCCGGGCCGCATTCCTGCTGATGCTGGCGGGGTTCGCCACCGAGGGTTTCGTGCTGTCGGCGATCCTCATCCACATGGTGCCGCTGACGGCGGCCCTTGGGCTCGGCACCGCAGGCCTGTTCGTCTCGACCCTGTTCGGGCCGGCGCAGGTCGCCAGCCGGTTGATCAACATGCTGTTTGGCGGGCGGCTGCAGCAGACGCACCTTGCCGTCATTGCCGCGTCACTGCTCACGGCCGGGCTGTGTGCGCTGTTGCTGACCACGCCATGGCTGCCCGGCGCCTTCGTGTTCGTGTTCCTGTTCGGCCTCGGCTCCGGCCTCACCAGCATCGTCGGCGGCACCTTGCCGCTCGAACTCTTCGGCCGCGAAGGCTATGGCGCGCGGCTGGGATGGGCGAGCGCTGCCCGCCAGTTCACTTCGGCCTTCGCGCCGTTCGCGCTCGCCTTCATGATGGCGCGGACATCCGTCGCCAATTCCTTGTGGGTGCTGGTAGTCGTCGCCGCGAGCGGGGTCATCGCCTTCCTCGCCATCGCGCTGCTCAGGCGGCGCGGCGGCCCGGCGGCGTTTGCGATTGGCGGCAGCGCGGAAGAGGCGACCTGACCGCCCGCCGTCAGTGCCGCAGAATCTTGCTCAGGAAAGCGCGGCTGCGGTCGGTCTTGGGGTGTGAGAAGAACTCGTCGGGCGTGCCGCTTTCGACGATGGCGCCGGCGTCCATGAACACCACGCGCTGGGCGACCTTGCGGGCAAAGCCCATCTCGTGCGTCACCACCATCATGGTCATGCCTTCCTCGGCGACCGCGACCATGACGTCGAGCACTTCGGAAATCATCTCGGGATCGAGCGCCGAGGTCGGCTCGTCGAACAGCATGATTTTGGGCCGCATGCCGAGGCAACGCGCGATCGCCACGCGCTGCTGCTGGCCGCCGGAGAGCTGTGCTGGATAGGCATTGACCTTGTCGGCGAGGCCTACCTTGGCCAGCAATTCGCGGCCGGCCTTTTCGGCTTCGGCACGCGGGATCTTGCGGACATGGATGGGGGCGAGCGTGACGTTTTCGAGTGCCGTCTTATGCGGGTAGAGGTTGAACGACTGGAAGACGAAGCCGATCTCGGTGCGCAGCTGGGTCATGTTGGTGGCGGGGTCGCCCAGGCGCTGGCCGTCGACGACGAGGTCGCCGTTCTTGATCGCCTCCAGGCCGTTGACGCAGCGGATCAGAGTGCTTTTGCCCGAGCCGCTCGGGCCGCAGACGACGACCACTTCGCGCGGTTCGACGCTGAGCGTGATGTCCTTGAGCACGTTGAGCGAGCCGAACCATTTGTTGACGCCGCGAAAGTCGATCATGCCGGTTTTGGCAAGGCCCGTTTTGGTCATGTTTTCTGGACCTTTGGGGTTGGAAGTCACAACTGCACCTCGCCATGCGCCGCGCCCATGCGCTGCTCCAGCCGGCGGGCCAGCATGATCAGCGGATAGCAGACGATGAAATAGCCGACGCCGACGAGGAAGAACACCAGCAGGCCGTTGGGCACACGCTGCACCACCAGCCAGCCGACGCGAGTGAGGTCGGTTAATCCGATGGCCGAGACGACAGAAGAATCCTTGATCAGCAGCACATATTGCCCGACCAATGGCGGCAGCACGATGCGCATCGCCTGCGGCAGCACCACCTGGCGCATGCGCTGCCAGCGCGACAGGCCGGACGCCAGTGCCGCCTCGACCTGGCCTGTCGGCACCGAGCGGATGCCGGCGACGACGATCTCGCAGATGAAGCAGGCAGCCAGATTGGTCAGCGCGATGATGCCGGCGGTGAAGGCGTCGAGCTCGATGCCGAACTCCGGCAGGATGAAGAAGATCAGGAAGATCTGCACCAGGAACGGCGTGCCGCGGATCAGGTCGACCCAGGCGCCGATCAAGCCCGAGATCAGCCGGTTGCCGCCGGTGCGCAAGATGCCGAGGCCGAAGCCGAGCATGGTGCCGAGCACCAGGCTGATCAGCGACAGCAACACGGTCATGCCGAGGCCGCGCAGGGCCAGTGGATAGGAGCCGGCGAGGCTTTGCAGTTGTTGCCAGATCATGTCCGCGCCCCCGCTGTGCCGAGCCAGCGGCTGGAGAGCCCAGCCAGTCCTTTCAGGCCGTAATAGAGCAGCAGATAGAAGGCGGCGATGGTGAGGAAACCTTCCGCCGGCATGAAGCGGTCGGAGGCGAGCAATTGACCGGCGCGCGTCAGTTCCGAAACCGAGATCAGCGACAAAAGGGCGGAATCCTTGACCAGCACGATCGCTTGGCCGAGCAGCGGCGGGATCGTCACCTTGAAGGCTTGCGGCAGGACGACAAGGCGCATGCGCTGGACATAGGTCATGCCCGAAGCGACGCTGGCCTCGACCTGGCCGCGCGGGATCGACAGGATGCCGGCGCGAATGATTTCAGCGATATAGGCGCCGCTGTTCAGCGACAACGCGAGGATGCCGACGACGAGTTCCGGCAGAACGAAGCCGAGCCGGGGCAGGCCGAAATAAAGAAAATAGAGCTGCGCCAGCAAGGGCGTGGCACGCACCGCATCGATATAGGCCTTGGCTGGGGCGCGAAACAGCCAGCCGCGCTGCAGATTCATGGCGCACAGCACGATGCCGACGATGAGCGCGCCGACAAAGGACAGCGCCGACAGCCAAACGGTCGTGACCAGGCCCTGTCCGAACAACGGCAGGTATTCGACGATGGTGCGGAAACTGAAATTTTCGAGCATCGTTGGGTGAAATCCCCAGAGCGCAGGAAACGACAGATGAAACGAAATTCCGGGCGGCTTCGCGGCGTTTAAGATGCGCGCGAAACCGCCTGGATTTATCGCTGCTTAGTGATCCTTCTTCCAGGCGTCGGAATTGACCCAGTAGTCGAGGTTCTTCTGCAGGCGGCCGTCGATAGTGACCTGGTTGAGGAACAGGTTCATCCAGATCAACAGGTCCGGCTCATCATAGCGGGTGGCGAAGGCAAGCGGCTCCTTCGACAGAAGGTCCGGCATGATGGTGAAGGTGCCGGCCGGATAGGCGGTCGACTGGCCTTTGACCGCCGAGACGTCGTTGACGCCGCAGTCGGCCTGGCCGTTGTTGACGGCGTCAAGCAGCAGCGGACCGCCACCCTTGTAGCTCTTGATGTCGGCATCGGGGAAGGCTTTCTTGGCTTCCTTCTCGCCGGTGGCGCCGAGCAGCACGGCGATCTTGGTGCCCTTGGCCTTGCAGTCCTCGGTGGTCTTGAACTTGCTGTCGGCCTTGGTGAAGACGGTGCTGCCCGTGTACATGTAAGGCGTGGTGAAGGCGACCTTCATGCCGCGCGCCAGCGTCGGTGTCATGTCGGCAACCAGCAGGTCGGCCTTGCCCGACAGCAGCGCCGGGATCAAACCATCCCAGTCGAAGTCGAGGAAGGTGATTTTCACGCCCATTTCCTTGGCCATCAGTTCGGCCAGTTCGACCGAACTGCCGGTGCGTTCGCCATTGGCGCCGACCAGCGAGAAGGGCGGTCCCTGGGTCTGCACGGCGACGCGCAATTCGCCGCGCTTGGTGATGTCGTCGAGCGTACCCGCACTGGCCGCAGCGGTGAGCCCGGCGAGCGCAAGCCCGGCGATGAAAAGTCTTCCGGCGATGAAAAGTCTGGCAATCTTCATTTCGGTATTCCTCCCTGTTGTCGTTAATGTGTGCCCGCGGTTCTCCTTGGGCCCCTTTTTGAGCGGCAGCGCCGTTGCCGGCGGCAGCCACCGTTCGAAAATCTTTCGCCTCAGTCCCGTGCCACCGTCTCGGAAACCGTGATGCCACGCCTGGCCAATTCATCGAAGAACCTGATGTCGGGCACATCCAGCAGCGGGTTCAAAAAGCCGGGTCTGGTGATCTCGCCCCTCGCCAGCATCTGCGCCACGATGCTGGCGGGATAGCCGACGCCGAGGCTCATGCCGAACAGGCCGGAAACGAGATCGCGTTCGATGATCAGGTCCGACGTCACCGTCTTGGCGCGGCCGCCTTCGAGGCCGGAAAAGACATTGCGCATCACGCAAAGATCCTTTTCGCCGGGGCCGTATTGCAATTGCGGGCCGAGCAGCCGGCCAAGGAATTCGCGCGGGCTGTTGGAGGTGCCGGGCACCTTGTCCTCAGAGAGGAAACCGAGTTCCTTCAACGGCGCCCAGAAGGCCGACCATCCCGGCCAGCGCAGTGTGTAGCGGCCGGAGCGGCGCAGCCCTTTTGCGGCGTCCAGCATCTCGACATAGTGCAGCGCGTCGCCATTGGGGAAGGCTTCGAGCCTGCCGAGGCCGGCAACCTCGATTTCATGGATGAACGGATTGTCGTGCTGCTGGCCGGCAGGCACTGCGACACGGTTCCCGTCCTCGATCATCACGCTGTCGCGGTTCTGGCTGACCAGGACCATGTCGAAATTCCAGCTCACCTTGTAGCACAGCGGCTTGGCCATCGCCTTCGGCTCGGGGATGCCGCCGCAATAGGAATCGATCGAAGAAATCGAGTCGAACTGCCTGGCGGCGCGCGCGTAGAGCACGAGGTCGATGCCGGGGTCGAGCCCGCATTCGGTCATGATCGAGACACCGGCCTGTTCGGCGGCCGGCGCCAGGTCGGCGATCGACTTGGCGTAGTTGGTGGTGACCAGCGGCGTGCGCGTGGCAATCGCGGCCTTTACCGCCTCGCGCATCAGCGGCTGCGGCAACAGGTCGATGACGGCGTCGACATCATCAAGCACAGTGGCCAGGGCCTGGCCGATCGCGCCCTCAGGCACCACGAAGCGCACGCGGGCAAGATCGGTCAGGCCGGCAAGCCGGGCCGGGCCGTCCGGCGCGGTGTCGACGCAGACGATTTCCTCGACGCCGTCGCTGGCGACGAGGTCGGCGATTGCCGCCCGGCCTTGCAGGCCGAGGCCGCCGAGAACCGCGATCTTCATGCCGGCTCCTTGCGGTCGTCCGACCAGCAGCCTTCCGGCAGGCTGACCCATTTGTTGCAGGACGCCATGACGACGAATGTCTCGCTGCGCACGACTTCGCCTGGCTCGCCGGCGCCGGGGATCAGCTCGCTGGTGACGCGGTAGAGATCGGCGACGTCACCGGCCACCGTCACGTCGACGATGATATCGAAGCGCCCGGTGACCACCGAAGCCGAGTTGACGAAGGGCAGTTCGGCAATGCGCTGCGCCAGTTCGCGGGCCCGGCCGCGCCCTTGGGCATTGATGCCGACAATGGCGGAGATCAGCTCGGGGCGCTCGGTCAGGTTCAGCAGCCCGACGATCTTGAGCAGGTTGCGGTCGAGCAGGTTGCGCAGCCGCGAGCGCACCGTCGGCACCGAAATCGCCAATATCTCGGCGATCCGGTTGATGCCCGGCTGGGCGTCCTGCGACAGCTGTTTGACCAGCCGCCGATCGGTCAGATCGAGATGTTCCCGCAAAGTCCCCGTCTTTCACAAAAGGAAAAAAGTTTGGCGATTTTTTTGCCAATGTGCAAACAAGCTACGTCACGAATATTTGAAAAGCAAGGCAATGATTCAGCGCTGATGGGGATAGGTGCTCGCTGTCCGGCTCACGCCAGCGCTGCCGCCAGCAATTTTGCCTGCGGTGTCAAATCGTCGAAGCGGCGGGCGCAGAGATTGAGCTGGCGCGTCGCCCAGTCGTCGGTCAGCCGCAGTGTGCGCAGCGTCCGCGCCGAGCGGCGCGCGGCACTTTCCGGCACGATGGCGATGCCGGCACCTTGCGCGACCAGCCGGCAGACATTGTCGAGGCCGGGAACGCGGATGCGGACATGCAGATGGCCGCCAAGGCGGGCCGCCTGGCGGGCGATGTGCTCCTGCAGCGCATGGCCGGTGCTGAGGCCGACGAAAGATTCGCCGAGAAGCTCAGTGAGGTTGACGGTGCGGCCTTCAAGGCCGGGCCGGTTTCGCGCGGCGATCACCACCAGCCGGTCGATGAAGAACGGTTTCTGCTCGAGGTGCGCAAGGCCGGCCCAGGTGGCGGCGATGCCGAGATCGGCCGCACCACTGGCCACGGCTTGCGCGATCTCATGGCTGGGGCGCTCGTCGAGCTCGATGTCGATGCCGGGATGCGCGACAAGGAAGGTGGGCAGGATCTCGCGCAGCAACTCGGCTGTGGCGGCGGTGTTGGCCATCAGCCGGACGCGGGCGCGCAGGCCGGTGGCATAGGCGGCGAGGTCGCCGGCCATCGCCTCGATCTGGTTCTGCACCGCGCGCGCATGATGCAGCAGCGCCTGTCCGGCCGCCGTCGGCACCACCCCACGGCGCCGGCGCTCCAGCAGCGGCGCGCCGAGCCGCTCCTCCATGCCCTTGATGCGGGCGCTGGCCGACGCCAGGGCCAGTCCGGCAAGCTCGGCGCCATGGGTGATGCTGCCGCGTTCGGCCACCAGCAGGAACAGGCGGAGATCGACCAGATCGAAGCGCATTCTCTTGCTCCTGCGAATATTCAGCGCCGGGAAGTCGGTCGGCCAACCAGCCTTCGTCGTGGCCGAAGGCTGGCAGCGCAACTTCCACATTGTGATCGGCCAGGATTTTCGTCAAACAGTTTCGAAGGAGAATTGCGATGAACGAACGAACATCAGGGCGGCTCGGCATTCTTGAAAGCACGGCGATCGTGCTGGCCATTGCCGTGGCCGGCCTTGCCATGGCGCGAGCGGGATCAGGCCTGCGGGGATGCGCGGCGACGGTCGTATCCACCAGCCGCGATGCGGCGCCGGCAAAGGCCGCCAGCCCGGATGCCGACGCAACCGATATGCTGCTGCATGACTGATCCGGCCCTGAAGATACGATCATGCTGAGCGCCGGCATCCTCGCCTGGATCGGCGCCGTGTTCCTCGCCGCCGGCTTCGTCAAGGGCGTCGTCGGCATGGGGCTGCCGACCGTGGCGATGGGGCTGCTGGCGGTAACGATGCCGCCAGCACAGGCCGCGGCACTGCTGCTGATCCCGTCGCTGGTTACCAACCTCTGGCAATTGCTGACCGGCCCGTCCTTCGGCCGGCTGTGCAAGCGGCTGTGGACGATGATGGCCGGCGTGATGCTCGGCACCGTTGCCGGCGCCGGCCTGCTGACCGGCACGCACTCTGGCGTTGCCTCGGCCGGGCTCGGTGCGGCGCTGGTGCTTTACGCCATTCTCGGCCTGCTCAAGCTTGGCTTCACCACGCCGGCGCGCGGCGAAGCCTTGATGTCACCGCTGGTCGGGGTGGCGACCGGGCTGGTCACCGGCGCCACCGGCGTCTTCGTCATCCCGGCGGTGCCCTATCTGCAGTCGCTGCGGCTGGAGAAAGAAGACCTGATCCAGGCGCTCGGCCTGTCCTTCACCGTGTCGACGGCGGCTCTTGCCATCGGGTTGTTCAGGACCGGCGCCCTGGCGTCGCCGAGTGCGCAACTGGTGGGGTCGGTCGCAGCCCTTGTGCCGGCGCTGGCCGGCATGTTCGCCGGCCAGGCGCTGCGCCAGAAGATGAGCGTCGAGACCTTCCGCAAAGTGTTCTTCGCGGGGTTGCTGGCGCTTGGGTTCTATCTCGTGGGGGAGTTGGTGTTCTAGGCGCCGGACTTCCCCAGAGCACTGGCAGGAAGTCGTCAGCCAATGCTTTCGCTGAGATCAGCGAGCGTGACCATGAGTGTCAACGGCTCGACCGGCGAGGGCTCGAACCCGATGGTGATGTAGAAAGCTCGGGCATCGTCGGAAATCGCATGCACCACTATGCCTTTGATGCCCAGTATTTCAGCAGCCTGGAGAATTCGTAGACCGGCATCCCTTACCAGCGCCCGACCGATGCCCCGACCGTGATAGGCTTGGTCTACGGCTAACCTGCCTAGCACTGCGACGGGGATCGGATCGGGCATGTTGCGCCGGAAACGGCTGGAAGCTTCGACCATTTTCACGGCGCCGCTGGCAACGGCATAGTAGCCAATCACACGGTTGCCTTTGCAAGTCACATAGGTCCGGGATGCACCGCCCGCTTGATTGGTGCGAGCACGTTTTTTCAACCAATCGTCGAGCGCTGTAATGCCCGACGAAAATTCCCCGAGTTCGTGATGATCCGCGAGTGGAACCGGGACCGACAGCGTCACGCAGCTTCCCACGGAGCCTTTGTCGTCATCGTGCGGCGCAATCGGTCGTTGGGCTGCGGCGGCGCGTCGAGGCGTGCCAGAAACGCAGCGTAGACATCCGGTTCGACGGTAAACACGAGACGGTTGAGCAACGCTTCCTCAGCGGCGCGTTGCGAGGCTTCAAGCATGAAGTCGGTGCGATTCTTACCGAGCAATTCGGCTGCGCGGTCGATCAGATTGCGAACTTCCGGCTTGACGCGGATGTTGAGCGGAACGCTCTTCGGCACCGGATGATGTGACGTTGGCATGGACGGCTCCTTCGTCGCGCATATCTAGCACAGCGTAACGACATTGTCATTACCCGGTTCGATGGAGCATGCGATCCGTAGTAGCCCTACCGCACGACCAGCACCGGGATCTCCGTGTAGGACAGCACTTCCGCCGTCTGGCTGCCGAGGAGCAGCTTGCCTAGTCCGCGGCGGCCGTGCGAAGCCATGACGATCAGGTCGCAGCCCAGGGCCTGCGACAGTTCCAGAATGGCTTCGGCGGGCCGCTTGTCCTCGACATGCACGACCTCCGCCGAGACGCCGGCGGCGTCGGCCGATGCCTTGCACTTGTCAAGAACTTCCTTGGCGTATTTGCGCGCCTCTTCCTGATAGGCGGCCAGTTCATCGCCGGCGGCGTAGCCGGCCATGGCGCCGCCCCAGGCGAAGATCGGGAATTGTTCGGAGACGGTGATGAAAGTAACAGAGGCGCCGAGGCCCTTGGCCAATGTCAGGCCGTGGGTAACGCCCTTGTCGGCCAGTTCCGATCCGTCCGTGGCGATGAGCAAATGTTTGTACATGATGACATGACCTGTTGCGCAAGGGCCGATGCCCTTGAGGTGGCGGGAGCCTTGTGGAGGGCTGGCCTTGATATAGTTGCGGCCTCGGGCCGATCACCGGGCCGGCCCCGCCGCGGATCAAGGCCAGGCGACCACGCCGTCTTGTACCAAGCGGATTCCCCTTTGCCGCATCGTCGCCTAAGGTGCCGGTGACATTGAAAGGCAGTCCATGAGCAACCCGTATCCGCAAATCCATCTGGTCCGGCATGGTGAAACGGCATGGAGCCTTTCGGGGCAGCATACCGGCCGCACCGACATGCCGTTGACCCCGGTTGGCGAGGCCGCCGCGCGGGGTGTCGCGGACAGGCTCGAGGGCCTGTCTTTTTCGGCCGTATGGTCGAGCCCGTCGCAGCGCGCCTACAACACCAGCGTACTGGCCGGCTTCGGCGCGCAGAGCGTCAAGAAGGACGATCTGCAGGAGTGGGACTATGGCGCCTATGAGGGGCTGACGACAAAACAGATCCTGGCCGAGCGCCGCGGCTGGAATGTGTTTCGCGATGGGTGTCCAAAGGGCGAGATGGCGGCCGATGTCGGCGCGCGGGCCGACAGGATTATCGCTGGGCTGCGCGAGGCCAATGCCAGCATATTGGTGTTTTCCAGCGCACATTTTCTGCGCGTGCTGGCGGCGCGCTGGATCGGGCTGCCGCCGGAGGGCGGCGCGCTGCTGGTGCTCGATACGGCCAGCATCAGCGTGCTCGGCTACGAGCATGATTTGAGCGAGCCGGTCATCCGGAAATGGAACCAGAAATAGAGCAGCTTCGGCCAGCGGCGCCGCTTACGCCTATCTGTCGAATTTCCTGATCGCCTCAGCGGTTACCGGCGTGAAGAAATTCACCAGATTGCCGTCAGGGTCGCGAAACAACAGCGAGCGGTTGCCCCAGGGCATGGTGGTCGGCTTCTGCACAGTGATATTCCTGAGGAGGTCCGAGAGCCTGGCGAATTCAGCATCGACGTCGCCGACGCGGAACTCGATGATGGCGGTGTGGTTGTCGGCGGGGCGGGCGATGTCGCCGCCGAACAGCATCAAGGTGCGTGTGCTGCCGATCGCCAGCGTGCAGGTCGGCGTCGCCAGTTCGGCGAAGTCTTCCGTGTACACCGTCACGGGCATGCCGGTGATCTCACCGTAGAAGTGAACGAGACGCTGGACGTCCGACGTGATGATGCGGACGGAGACGAAATTCATTGCATTGGCTCCCTGATCGTTGAAGCCGTGGCCGGCTCCCATCCGACCTATAGGCCAGGCCTGCTGACAGCTTTCCGTCAGGAGGGATCGCCGTGCGCCTGCACCAGCGGCACGCCCTGCTTACCCCCTCAGCAGCGACAACTCTTCTGCTGTCAAATGCCGTGCCGTACCCTTGGCGAGGTCGCCGAGCGGCAGGCGGCCGATGGCGATGCGGATGAGGCGCAGGACCTCGACGCCGTGCGCGGCGAGCAGGCGACGGATGTGGCGGTTACGGCCTTCGTCGAGCATGATCTCCAGCCAGGCGGTGCGGCCGCCACTGCGCAAAAGTTCGATCGCGTTCGCGGTGAGCACCTCGCCGTCGACGATCACGCCGGCGCGCAACGTCTCCAGCATCGGAGCATCCGGTACCGTGCCGATCTGCACGTGATAGGTTTTCGGCAGATGCGAAGCCGGGTCCATCAGCCGGTTGGCAAACCGGGTGTCGTTGGTCATCAGCAGCAGGCCTTCGCTCGCCTTGTCGAGGCGGCCGACCGGGGAGACGAAGGGCAGGTCGAGCCCTTCCAGGCAGGCATAGACGGTGTCGCGCTGCTGCGGGTCCTCGCGGGTGGTGACCAGCCCGCGCGGCTTGTTGAGCATGAGGTAGACCTTGCGCTCGGCAACCACCGGCCTGTCGTCGACGACGATGCGGTCGCGGTCGAGGTCGACGCGCAGCGCCGCATCGCGCACCACCTTGCCGCCTACACGCACGCGGCCTTCGGCGATCAGCACCTCGGCCTGTGTGCGCGAGCACAGGCCGAGCTTCGACAGCGCCCGGTTGAGACTGACGCCGGGCGCCCCCTGCCTGCCGCTCTGCCGTGTCTGCCGTGGTGTCATGGTGCCGTCTGCGCTGGTGGAGCCGACAGATGCCACGGGCTGCAATGGCTTCGCAAGCGTGGTGCTGTCTCCCTATACAGGGCAAGGGGCAATGGCGGCATCCGTACCGCCTGGAACAGCGATATTGTCGCCGCCGCATCCGCTATAATCTGCACCCCATGAGTGAGTCCGCTGCGCCGATAACCAAGACCGTCGTCATCGGTGCCGAGCCGGCCAAGGTCTGGCGGATACTAACGACGCCAGAAATGATCCCGCAATGGATGTCCGACGAGGCGTTGACCGTCAGCCTGCAAGGGCAGGCCGGCGGCGCGATCGTCATGCGCGGACTGCTGCACGGAATACCGTTCGAAAACCACGGCACCATCCGCACTTTTGAGCCGGGAATAAGCTTCGCCTACAGCTATTGGAGCACACTGTCGGCCTCGCGTCTGGCGGACGTGCCCGAAAATCACACCGTGGTCAGCTTCGACCTGGCGCCGGCGGATGGGGGAACACTGTTGACACTGACGCTCAGCGACTTCGCCGAACCGGCGATCCGTCCGCACGCCAATCTCTACTGGGGACCGACCTTGCAGATCCTGAAGGCGGTCTGCGAGCGCGCTTGAGAGCGGGCGGGAGTCATCGCAGCGGATAGGTCGTCCCGCCCTTACTCTTTGGGGTGTCGGGTGAGGGCCAGCGTGCGAATACGGTCGGCGACGGCGCTGTCGACCGGGTTGTAGACGGTCAGGCTCAAATCCGGCCGGCCGTCGACCGCGAAGCCCGAATATTCCAGTTCGATATCGCCAAGTTCCGGGTGCTTCAGGCGCTTTGTCCCGTCGCCATGGCTGAGCACGCCGTTTTCCCGCCACAGGGCGGCAAACTCGGGGCTGGCGCTGCAGAGTTCGTCGACGAGTTCACGCACCTCGGAGACAGCACCGGCGCGTGCCGCATCGGCCCGGAACGCGCCCACCACGAAACGGGCGAGGTTTTGCCAGTCGTGCTGTCTAGCGCGGATATGGGGACTGAGGAACATGAAGCGCAGAATGTTGCGCTCGCCCTCGGGCAGGGTGCTGTAGTCGGTCAGCACGACCCTCGCGGCACGGTTCCAGGCAACGACGTCCCAGGTAGCGGTCCTGACTATGGCGGGGCTGGCATCGAGTGTGTCGATGAGGCGCTGCAGCCGGGGGCTGACGCCTTCGACGCCCCTGTAGCGGACCTCGGGCGGGCGCCCCAGCCCGAGCATGAAAAGATGTTCGCGCTCCGCCTCGGTCAGCAGCAGCCCCTTGGCGATGCGGTTGAGGACATCGGCCGAGGGTGCGCCGCCGCGGCCCTGTTCCAGCCATGTGTACCAGGTCGGGCTGATGTTGGCGCGCTGTGCGACCTCTTCGCGGCGCAGCCCCGGCGTGCGTCTGCGTCCGGAAAACCCGAATGATGCGGGATCAAGCCGGGTGCGCCGGTCTTTGAGGAACGCTGCTAGTGAGCCGGAATTGGAAGGCATCCTGTTAGCCATTATACCACGATAAGATCACTACTTTAATAGAATAATAGACCGGCAATATTACGCAGGCAACTGTACAGGAGATTTTGCATGCGTATCTTTCTCACCGGCGCGACCGGTTTCATCGGTTCGGCGATCGTTCCCGAACTCATCAAGGCAGGCCACCAGGTGGTCGGCGTGACCCGCTCCGACGCCGGCGCCGAGGCGCTGGCCGCCGCCGGTGCTGAAGTGCATCGCGGAACGCTCGAGGAGCCCGAAGGGCTGTGCGATGGCGCGGCCAAGGCGGACGGCGTGATCCACACGGCATTCGACCACGACTTTTCGCGGTTTGCCGAGAATTGCGAAAAGGACAAACGCGTCATCGCGGCACTGGGCACCGCGCTCGCCGGCTCCGACCGGCCGCTGGTGATCACCTCCGGCGTCGGCATGGGCAGCCCCGGGCATGGCCAGTTGGCGATCGAGGACGTCTTCAACGCCAGCCATCCCAATCCGCGCATCGCCTCGGAGCTGGCCGGCAATGCCTTGCTGGACGCCGGCATCAATGTGTCGGTGGTGCGGCTGCCGCAGGTCCACAATCCGGTCAAGCAAGGCCTTATCACGCCGCTCATCGAGATCGCGCGTGAAAGGGGCGTCTCGGCCTATGTCGGCGAAGGCCGCAATCGCTACTCCGCGGGCCACCTCCTCGATGCGGCGCGGCTTTACCGGCTCGCCGTGGAAAAGCGGCAGCCGGGCGCGCGCTATCACGCGGTCGGCGAGGAAGGTGTCGAAGTGCGCGCTATCGCCGAGGCGCTCGGCCGGGGTTTGAAATTGCCGGTGGTTTCCATTGCGCCGGAAAAGGCGGCGGAGCATTTCGGCTGGATGGCGATGTTCGCGCCGATGGATCTGCCGGCCTCCAGCGCTCTGACCCAGGCACGGCTCGGCTGGCACCCCACCGGCCCGACGCTGATCGCCGATCTCGACGCCATGCGGTATTGATGCGCTTAGCAACGCTCGAGGTGAGCCGAAGTCTCTGACTTCGTCATCCCTGGACGAAGCAGGAGCGCAGCTCCGTCGCGGAGACCCTGGGCCACGCCGCGACCTTTCGGGATTATGCTCCAGGGCTGACCGCGTAGCGCAGATGGACGAGCCCATGCGCCAGCGCCTCGCAGCTCTTCAGGGACAGCTGCGTCTTGCCCGCCAGGCCGCTCTCGCCGAACTCGACGAAACCCTGATTGGCGGCCGGCCCGTCGATCGCGGGTGCAACGAGAAGGCTCAATTCATCGACGAGCCCGGCGGCGAGGAAGGAACCGTTGATGCTGGCGCCGCCCTCGAGCAGCAGCCGGCTTATGCCGAGTTCGCGTCCGAGGACCTCAAGCATCGCGGCGAGATCGACATCGGCGGTTTCCGCGACGATATAGGACACGCCGTCGGCGGCAAGCTCTGCCAAATGGCTGTCGGCAACGTCGCGCCCAAGCAGCACCACGACATGGTCGCCACCGATGTCGGGTTTGGAAAAGTGAAGCTTGCCCGAGGCATCGAGCGCCACGGCATAACTGCCCGCACCTATTTGCGCGAAATGATAGGGCCGGTCGACCTTGCCGGCATTGGCCGGCGGATGCGCGCCGGCCTTGCTCATCTCGGCCATGGTGACGCGCCCGACGATCCAGGCATCAGCCGCGAGATCATTATGGATATGCTCGTAGAGGCTCGACCACTCGGCCCGGGTGCCATCGGGGCTCGAGGTATAGCGGCTGGGGTGGAGGCTGCCGTCAAGGGATGCCAGCATATGGCAGATGATTTGCGGCTTCATGTTGTTCTCCAGTCGAGTGCTTTGGGTTCAGTCCAAAGTAGTGCCACGCGGGGAGAATGGAAGCCGCACGCCTCATGACGTACCCAGCCGTTGAGACGGCATGTGCCGGCAGGTATCATGACCGGATGTCCGCGAACATAATCCTGTTTCATTCGGTTCTGGGGCTGCGCGAGCACGAGCGGCATCTTGCGGGAAAGCTGGGCGCCGCCGGTCACGCCGTTTCGCTGCCGGACCTCTATGCGGGCGTGGCGACGGACGATCTCGAGCAAGGCTTCGCGATCAAGGCGCGGATCGGCTGGGAGGTCATTTGCCAAAGGGCGCGCGATGGCCTGGCCTCGACGCCCGGCGATACGGTGCTGGCGGGGATTTCGATGGGTGCAGGCGTGGTCGCGTCAGTCTGGGCCTTGCGGCCGCTGACGGCCAAGGTGCTGCTGTTGCATGGGCTGGCAACCGTGCCTGCGAACATCCGGCCCGGCCTGCCGGTTCAATTGCATGTCGCCGACACCGATCCGTTCTTCCCCGAGCCGGATGTCCGCGCCTGGCAGCACGCCGCCGAGGCCGCGCAAACCGATGTGCGGATCTTCCGCTATCCAAACTCGGGACATTATTTCTCGGATCCAGCTCTGCCCGACTACAACGACACAGCCGCGGCGCTGCTTTGGCAGCGTGTTCTGGCGTTCCTGGATTGAGAAGCAGAGGGGCGGCCTTGCATTGGAGGTCTTCCGACAAAGCGGCCCCACGCCGGAAATCCAAAATCCGACAATTCCGATAATTTGCCTGGCACCGCTGTTATATCGATGTTGCACAAATGGTTGGCCCTGGGTTAGCATCCCTGCGCAGGCGTCGGTGGGAGGCTCTTTTTACAGCGGCGGCCAGCTGGAGCGGCATGCGTTTTCGGGCGCAGGGAGGATGCTCCACACTTTGAACCGACGCATGATCCTTCCTGAAACCGATCCCGGTTTTCGGGTCGTGCGTTCTTGTGGAGGAGGATCCCATGAACAGACGTGAATTCCTGCTGTCGTCCGCGGCTTTCGGCGCCATGATGGTTGCCGCGCCTTCTGTGTTTGCGCAGGACAAGCTCACTATCCTTGGCTCGGTGCCCAGTCTCGGTTTTCCGTTCTTCGTGCACATGCTGAACGAGATCAAGGCGGAAGCCGCCACGCAAGGCGTCAATCTGACCGAAAGCGACGGCCAGAACTCGGCCACCAAGCAGACCGCCGACATCGAGGCCGCCCTGGTGCAGAAGGTCAACGCCATCGTCATCTCGCCGCTCGACGTCAACGCCCTGGCGCCGGCCATCGAAGAAGCGGTCAAGGCCGGCGTTCCCGTGGTGACGATCGACCGCCGCGTAGACGGCGTCGAGGGCATCCTCGCCCATGTTGGCGCCGACAATGTGAAGGGCGGCGAGGCGGAAGCCAACGCCGTGGTGGCGGCGTTTCCCAACGGTGCCAAGCTGTTCCATCTGCAGGGCCAGCCCGGCGCCGGCCCGGCGATCGACCGCAACAAGGGCGTGCACAATGTGCTCGATCCTCTGAAGGACAAGTATCAGATCGTCTTCGAGCAGACCGCCAACTTCGCCCGCGCCGAGGCGCTGTCGGTGACCGAGGCTGGCCTTGCCGCCAACGGCAAACCCGACGCCATCGTCTGCGCCAATGACGACATGGCGCTGGGCGCCATGGAGGCTTGTGCCGCGCGCAACTTCACCGACGTCAAGATCTACGGCTTCGATGCACTGCCCGAAGCGCTGGTCGCCGTGCGCGACGGCAAGCTTGCGGGCACCGTCGAGCAATTCCCCGGCGAGCAGTCGCGCACTGCGGTGCGCATCGCGGTGGCCTTTGCCAAGGACAAGACCGAGCCGAAGGAGAAGCTGGTGCTGCTGACGCCAATCGTCATCGGCAAGGACAATCTCGACAAGGCGGAGCGGATTGGCGAGACGAAGTAGGGGTTTGGCGGGGATCGGCCGATTGGCAAAGCCGGCGGGACAGCGCCCCCCTCTGTCCTGCCGGACATCTCCCCCTCAAGGGGGGAGATCGACTGTTCCTCCTGCTTTCGCCAGTTCCCAAATGTTGAAAGAAAAGGTGTCGCCGGTGACACAGCCAATCTCCCTTGAGGGGGAGATGTCCGGCAGGACAGAGGGGGGCGTTCAAGCGCTGACAGGCGACATCAACTGCATGGAAGGAGCCACCCTTGCCGCCAGCCGCTGAAGCCGCCTCGCCCGAACCCATCCTGCTTGCCGTCGAAGGCATCACCAAGCATTTCTCGGGCGTCACGGCGCTCAGCGATGTCTCGCTCGATATCCGCCCCGGCGAGATCCTCGGCCTGCTGGGCGAAAACGGCGCCGGCAAATCGACGCTCTTGAAAATCCTGTCGGGTGTGATGCCGCCATCGGGCGGCCGCATCACTTTCGACGGTGCCGATTATCATCCCTCCAGCCCGCAGGATGCCAAGCGGCTTGGCATCGTCACCATCTATCAGGAACTGAGCCTGATCCCGACGCTGACTGTGGCGGAGAACATTTTCATCGGCCGCGCGCCGATCGGCCCGCTCGGGCTGGTGAGTTGGCGCAAGATGGAGGAAGATTCCCGCACGATCATCGCCCGCGTCGGTCTCTCCATAGACCCGATGACGCCGGTCTCGGCATTGTCGGTGGCCGAGCAGCAACTGGTCGAGATTGCTCGGGCGCTGTCGCTGGAAAGCCGGCTGATCATCATGGACGAGCCGACCTCGGCGCTGACCGAGACCGAGGTGCAGCGGCTGCTGTCGATCATGGACCGGCTGCGCAAGGACAAGGTCGCCATCATGTTCGTCACCCACCGGCTGGAGGAAGCGTCCGCCATATGCGATCGCATGACGGTGCTGCGCGACGGCAGGCTTGCCGGCCACCTTAACCGTGAAGGCGGGCCGATCGCGCTGCCCAAAATCATCGAGAAGATGGTCGGCCGCGCGGCGTCCGAGCTCTACGCCCGGCCGGCGCAACGCGCGGTGGCCGGCGATGTCGTGCTGTCGGTGCGCGGCCTGCGCACCGTGCGCGACCCCGAGGCGCCGCACGCCATCGTGCTCGACGGCGTCGACATAGACCTCAAGGCCGGTGAAATCCTCGGCGTTGCCGGGCTTGTCGGCTCAGGCCGCACCGAATTGGCGCGCGCCATCTTCGGCGCCGACCGCATCGCGGCCGGCACCATCACGCTCGACGGCGAGCCGATCGCCCCGGCATCGCCCGCGGACGCCATTGCGCTCGGCATCGGCCTGGTGCCGGAGGACCGCAAGCACCAGGCGATCTTTGCCGCGCTGGGCATCCTGCCGAATTTCTCCATCGCTTCGCTGGGCAGCTTCAGCAACGGTTTCGGCTTCATGGCCGAGCGGCGCGAGCGCGATGCGCTGTCCGGGTTTCGAAAGATGCTGTCGATCCGCATGGCTTCGGCCGAGCAGGCGATCGAGGGCCTGTCGGGCGGCAACCAGCAAAAGGTGATCCTGGCGCGCTGGCTCGCGCGCGATCCGAAAGTGCTGATCGTCGACGAGCCGACGCGCGGCGTCGATGTCGGCGCCAAGACCGAGGTGCACCAGATCCTGGTGCAGCTTGCGGCGCGCGGCATTGCGGTGATGATGATCTCGTCCGAGCTGCCCGAGGTGCTGGCGGTGTCGGACCGCATCGTCACCATGCGCCGCGGACGCATCACCGGCCAGATGCCGGGCGTCGAAGCAAACGAGGAAAGACTGATGGAACTGATGGCACTCGACCGCAAGGAGACACTATGAGCGTGGCGGGGGAGCAGGATCAGCGCGGCGGCATCAACTTCGCGCGGCTTTTGATGAGCTTCGGGCCGCTGCTGTTCCTGGTGGCGCTGATCATCGTCTTCACGGTGCTGAAGCCGAGCTTCATGGACCCGATCAACCTGTTCAACATCACAAGGCAGATCTCGATCACCGGGCTGATCGCGCTCGGCATGACCTTCGTCATCCTTACCGCCGGCATCGACCTGTCGGTCGGCTCGCTGCTCGCCTTCTGCGGCATGGTCGCCGCCGTGGTCGCCAAGGGCGGCACGGCCAACACGCTGTCGCTGTCGACGAGCGGCACGCAAGGGTTCGGCTGGTTCGCCGCGCTGCTGGCCGCCATCATCGTCGGAGCCGCTGCCGGCGGCGTGCAGGGGCTTGTCATCACCCGGCTGAAAGTGCCGCCCTTCGTCGTCACGCTGGGCGGGCTGACGGTGTTTCGCGGGCTGACGCTGACCATCTCCAATGGCGGCCCGATCTCGGGCTTCGACGCCTCGATGCGCTGGTTCGGCACCGGGCTGATCGGCCCGGTGCCGGTGCCGGCGCTGATCTTCGCGGCGGCCGCCATCCTGTGCCACATCGTGCTGCGCTACACGCGCTATGGCCGCGCCGTCTATGCCGTCGGCGGTAATGCGGAAGCAGCGCGGCTGTCGGGCCTGCGCGTCGACCGCATCCTGGTCTCGGTCTACGTCATTGTCGGCTTCTTCGCCGGGCTCGCGGCCTTCGTGCTGTCGGCCAGGCTGAACTCCTCGGAAGCGGTGGCGGGCATCGGCTACGAACTAACCGTCATTTCGGCCGTCGTCATCGGCGGGACCTCGCTGTTCGGCGGCATCGGCTCGGTCGGCGGCACGGTGGTGGGCGCGGCGCTGATCGGCGTGCTGCAGAACGGGCTGCAGTTCAACAATGTCTCGTCCTACACGCAAAGCATCGTCATCGGGCTCATCCTGATCCTGGCGGTGGCGTTTGATCGGTGGCTGAAGTCGAGGGTAAGAAGGTGAGGGGGACGGTTCTCCCTTCTCCCACTGTGGGAGAAGGGAGCCCCATTCCTTGCAAAACAATCATGCTTTGCTAGAAAGGTTTTGGCGGGTGGCATCGTGAGAGAACCTCATGTTTGCCGATATCATCAGACCGATCACCCTGGGTTTTTCGCTGCTGCGGCGGTTCTGGCCGCAGCTCATGGCACTCGTGCTGGCCGGCGTGCTGGTCGGCGATCTCCTCATGCTGCTGGCGGCGAAGGTGGCGCTGGCCAATCACTTCGCCGGGTTGGCGATGCTGACGCTGGTGGCGCTGGCGCAGCTGGTGATGACGGTGGCAATGTTCCACGTGCTGCGCCCCGGCCTGCCGCATGTGGTGGCCGCGCAGCGCGGCGCCGACAAGGCCGCAACCACCGAGACGCAAACGAAGCCGGGTGCCGAGGCTGACCGGCGCGGCTCGCGGCTGGTGCGGATGATCACCATCGCGCTTCTGCCGTTCTTCGCCTATTATGCCGCCTGGGGATTTCTGGGCGACATCGTGCGGCAGTATTCGCGCGAAACACTCGACCAGGCCGATTTCGGCCAGAGCGCTGATGTGCTCGACGTGCTCGACTCGCGCTGGCTGCTGGTCTCCGTGGCGGTGTCCTGGCTGATCCGCCGGCTGGCCAAATTCATGCAGGCTAAGACAGGTGCGGAGTCGTTCTGGCAGATCGTGGTGGTGATCTGCGAGACCAACTGGATTTTCGTCGGTCTCTACGTGATCAGCCGCTGGAAGGACTCGGCGCTGCAATGGCTGATGAGCCGCAATTTCTGGTCGGTCCTGCAGGCATCGGTGGACGGGCTGGCAAACCCGGTGCCGATGGTCTCGGCCGCACCCATGGTGCCGGTCGAGATCTCCTCGATCGCGCCGTCGACGGCTGCGATCAACCTGTTCTTCTTCATGCTCCTGCCGCTGATCTGGCTGGTGATGGCGGCGCTGATCTACGGCTATGACGTGCGCGACGATGCTGCCCTGATGCGCGTGCACGGCCGGCTGGAGCGTGCCGGCCGGCGCTATGCCGGCCTGCCGAAATTCCTGCGCGATTTCGTCGAGCATTTCATCGCCGGCTACCGCTCGCGCTATCTGCCGATCGCCAACGGCGTGCGGCTGACGGTCAGCGCCAGCCTGGTGCTGTTGTGCACGCTGGTGGTCGGCTACCGGTTGCTCGACTGGGGCGCGGCCTGGCTGTGGCTCGGCGCGACGCGGCTGATCGGCCCACACGAGCTCGATATCTGGCAGATTTTTTCGCATGCCGTGACGCTACTCTTCGGCAGCCCGTTCCAGGATTCCTCCACCGGCATCCTGATCGAGCCGCTGCGCATATGCTTTCTCGCCGCCGTGCTGGAGACGGCGTTTTCGATGGCGAAGCGGGCGGGGAAGTGAGCTTTCTTTACGGGGAGAAGGATGCTGTCACTTCGGCGGCCGCTGAAAACGCAGGAACCAGGGGCGCTCGCTGCCCAGGCCAACGGCCGGGCGGATGGTCTCGATGGCATCCTCGGGCACGATGAAGGTCTCGCCGACGCTGATGATTTCGCCCTTTTGGGCGCCGGAGAAGATCGCCGAGGTGCAGTTCATCACGCCGTCCGGCAGGCTGACGCCGGAGATGAAGTCGGGCAGCCAGCGGCGGCCGGCGGCGTCGGTCAGCATCACCTTGCAGCCCAGCCACTGCTTTTGCAGATCGGGATCGCCGACCGTGACGGCGAAGGTGGCGATGACGGCCAAGGCATGCTCGGGCAAGCGGCCGGCCTTGCCGCCGCGCAAATCGGCCAGCCGCCATTCGCTGCCGCCTAACGGCGCGCCTTGGCCAAACTCGACATCCCTGGCGACGAGGTCCTCGCCATGCAGCCATTCACGGATGCTCTCATAGCTGGTTTCGGCCAGCGTCAGCGGCAGCAGGATAGCGAGCGCGGCAAGACCGCGCCGTCGCCATTTTTTCTCGCCACCGCCGGCTGGGTCGATGTCGGTTGAAACCGCGCTCATGTCTTGCCCTGCCGTGTCTGGCCCTGCCGTGTCTGGCCCTGCGGCGGTGCAGGAGCGTCGAGATCGTATAGCGGCAAGACATCCGCCGGTTGACCATCGGCACCGGTCGGAACGGCATCGAGGCTGATGCGAGCCTGGGCGTCGAGCGGGCCGAACTGACGTGCGGCGATAAGCAGGCTGGCGCCTCGGATCTGGTCGGCCGGCAACTCGAAGACGAACAGGCCGCTTCTCTCCAGCCCTGGATCGACGGCATGTGGCGGCATATCCTGGCGATAGCTGAGCCGCTCCGTCTGGCGGTAGCGCAGGCCGGTCGGGCCTTGCCAGGTGCCGTCGGCGACCGTGGTGGAGGTGCTGGTGGCGGTGAGATTGGTCGCTGCCACCGCCCACAGGCCGCTGGTGGTCAGCAGCCTTTCCTGGCCGAACTGGTTGGTCTTCAGCGTGCGCGCAAAGACCATTCTGTCGAGGCGGACATCGAAGCTGCGCGCCCGCACCGTGTCGTGCATGGCGCCATCAATGGGGATAGGCGCGGTGAGTTCGGCATAATGCGGCTTCGACACCTGCATGCCGTAGCTGAGCACCACGGTGGCGGCGACGATCAGGAGATTGCCGATGGCGCGGATCCTCATGAGCCGCTCTCGGGCAGGTCGGCGACCGGCATGGTGACGGTGCCGAGCCGATAGGAATTGAACCAGCCCGGCGTGCCGTAAAGATTGTCGCGCGGCTTGAAGATCTCGGCGGTGACGCCGAAGCTGAGATTTGCCGGCACGGCGGCGTTACCGGCAAGCGGCCAGACATAGGCCATGCGTTCGGTCATGCCGGGATGCAGTTCCGGCGTCAGCGTCGAATCGCGGGCCAGCGCGATCATCGGCGTGGAATCGGGCAGGTCGATCCCGTCCGGCTTGAAGACGTTGAAATAAGCCTTGTCGGATTGCGCCGTGCGATTGGTCAGATCGGCCTCCAACACCAGCGCCTTCTGGCCTGGTTTCAGCGCTACGCCATAGACCTTGGCGCGGCTGACATAGGCGCGCGCGGGCTGGACCCGCCAGCGCCCGGCATCGATGGCGGCATCGGGCGGCAATTGCGGCGGGGCGTGGGCGGGCAGGGCGCCGAACGCGCCCATCAGGCCGGCGACGAGCAGGGCGGCGATGGTTCCCGCGCCGGCCGTTATCCAGGTTTGAAATTTTGAGCGGGCAGTCTTGAACATTCCAAACTATGCACGTCGAACGGTCAGCCACCCCTGCGCAGTCTAGAAAGAAAAAATGGCTGATGGAACCCGCAAATGGCTGGTCCAGTCCTCACACCGCTTCCCTTGCCCAGAGCCTGTGGCCATGGCGGCGGAAATAGCGCGCCACCAGGCGCTGCTGCTTGGCCCTGATCAGGTCGGGCAGGCGCCGCTCCTGGCGCCAGCGCGGTATGTTGCGCCAGCAGGCTATGAAGCGGGCGGCGTCCTCGATTGCCTCCTGCGCCGAGAGTGCCGGACCGATAGCGGCCAGGAACAGCGCCTCCGACGGTTTCAACTCGTCGATCACCGCCTTGCGCCTGACGTGATCGTGACGGGCGTGGGCGGTGCCGCTGCGACGGATCGCTTCGAAGGCTTCAAGCAAGGCCAGGCTGTCGCCGGCGTAGCCGCAGGAACGGGCAAAATCGGCGGCAAAAGCGTCCATTATCGCTCCCGAGTCTGATGCAGTGGGCAGGTTCGTGCCCGACTCACATTTTCATACATTTATGAAAGTATAACTCAATTTACGCTAGAAGAAAAACTTCTGGGAAAGTTTGAAAACTGCGACTCGACTCCCGGCGTAAAACACAGGAATATGCGAACAAATCAGGAACAAAGACGAGGCAGGGGCGATGGCATTGCCGGGCAAGGAACCAACGATCGCGCATGTCGCCTCGATCTCGGTCGAGTGCGCCGATTGCGGCCGCAACAGGTGGTGGCGACCCGATCAGCTGAAGCGGTTCGGGGTGACGGGGAATACGCCGCTGTCCGCTCTGTCGGGCCGTATCGTCTGTTCGGCCTGCCGCGCCGACGGACTGCCGGGGACGGCGATTTCGATCCAGGCGGCGTTTGTCGACGAGCGCCAGCGCGTGCGCAGCGAAGCGCGGATGCTGAGCGACAGGGATGTGCCGCTGGAGGGATCGCGGCGGGCTTGAGTGGGAGGGTGCCAGCGCTGGTTCTTCCTTCTCCCGCAGGGGGAGAAGGAAGAGCGTCCCTTGCTCAATACCCCAGCAATTCCTTCAGCGGAATCACGCGCCAGACATGTTTGATGGCGTAGCGGTTGAAGGTCAGCGTCTTCGGCGGGTTGTACTGCTCGACGACCAGCTCGCCCGCCGTGCGCTTGACCAGCTTTTTGATGAAGGCCTTGCCGTTGCGCTCGTTTTCCTCCGGGAAGGTCTCGATCACCACATGGTCGCCCGGTACGGCGTCGCGGCCGCCGCAATAGATCAGGTCGCCGGGCTCGTAACGCGGCACCATGGAATCCGAGAGCACGTGCAGGGCGAACACCTTCGGCAGGTTGCGCACGCCCGGCGGGCGCTGGACGTAACCCGCCGGCTCGCCGTTGAAGGTGAAATCGCCATCGTCGCCACCGACAGCCGCGCCCAGCACCTCGATGTCCATCGAGCTGGCGGGTAGTGGACCCGCATCGGTGACGATCTCCGCATCGGCAACCGGTCCGGCATCGTCGAGAAACACGACCTGCCCCTGGCCCAGCGCAACCGGGTCGACGTGCAGGAAGGCGGCGGTCTTCAGCAGGTTCTCGGTCTTGGGCAGATTGCGGCCGGTTTCCCAGTTGCCGACGGCGGCGACATCGGTGTCGTTGTGCTCGGCGATGTGGCGCATGACCAAGCCGCGCTGCTTGCGCGCCTTGCGGATCGCCGCTCCGACCTTGATCGACAGTTCCGTTTTTGCCATGGCGCCCATGTGAGGGATGAAAGCCGCTCTCGTCTATGAAAGAATGGCTTGCATCTATTTTCGAGTTATGCTTATATCCGGTCATGCAAAACCTGTCCAGCTTTGATGGCGCCGAGTCGCCGGCCTCACGCGAGGCGCGCCCGGCGGTCATAACCGCCCATTCCCTTTCATCCCGGCCGTCCTCCTCCCCGGCCCGGATGAAGCCCGAGGCCCAGTGCCTGACCGCACGAGCCTCGGGTCCGGTCCGCCGCCTGTCTCCGGCGACCGGAACGGCCGGAGCCGCCGCTCCCAGCGGCTTCGGCCCCCAATTCGGCCGGCATGGCGCCGGCTCTGTTTTTGCGGCAGGCCGATCCTGCATCCGCACCGAGGACGGCACCGTCATCCTGTTCGACAGGCTGACGGGCAGGGCGGTTTCCGCCCTGGACAGAAACACGGCCGAAGCGCGGCTTCTGCACCTTGCCGGCGGGAAATCGGCCCAAGCCGGCTGAGGCTGGCCGGCTGAGAGCCGGCTCTTGAAAAACAACTGACTGCGGCCTGGCGACCGGGTCGAACCTTGACGCTGCCCGACGGCGCGCGGCCGAACTTTGGATGGAGCTGGATATGGCAAGCTATAGCGACGCGGAATTGCACGAGATCGCCCGCTGGCTGAAGGATGGGTTCTCAGCCTCCAGGATTGCAGTCGCGTTCAGCGCGTTGCGCGGCAGTCCGGTGTCGCGCGACGCCATCATCGGCATCGTGCACCGCAACGCCATGCTCGGCGCGATCGGCTTTGCCAATGGCAAGGGGCCGCCGCCGCGATCCAGGCAGGCCGTGGGCAAGCGCGCTGGAAGCAAGCGGGCGAGTGGCGCGTCGGCGAAAGCGACGCCTGTCGTCGGCAAGATGGAGGGCGTGCTTGCCGCCAAGGACATCCATGCGCGTGAAGTGGCCCGGCCCAGGCGCGCGCATTCGTTCGTGCGCGAGGTGGGCGTGCTGATCGCCGACGGCGTGGCCTATCGCCTGGAGGCGCCGACGCCGCCGCGCGCGGCCATCGGCCGGCAGCCGCATGGCGTGGCGATGCGCTTCATCGATTGCCTGTTTTCACGCTGCCGTGCGCCGCTGGATCTGACGGTGGAGGTGGATCCGGACATTTCTATTGCCGAAGAGGGGGCGCCAGGCAGCCGCCCAGGCGCCGATATGCTGTGCTGCGGCATGCGCACCAGGGCGCTGAAAAGCTATTGTACCTACCACCAGGCCCGCTTCCAGCGCCGCGTATTTGTTGCGACGGGGTGAGGTTTGATCTCTTCTCCCCCGTTCACGGGGAGAAGGTGCCGGCAGGCGGATGAGGGGCAGCGCTGACGAGGCAGGATGGAAGCTGACATGAAATTCAAGCATCCGATTCATATGCCACTTACCGAAGCGCTGGCGCCGCCCCTCATTGCCCTGCCGGGCGTTCGCTGTTCGAAAAGCCAAGCAATTGGCTTTTCGTCCGCTGCGCGGATCACACCTCACCCCCGTAAACGGGGAGAAAGAAGCAAAGCCCTATTTCGGCATCTGCCCGCCCTGCTTGGGCGTGCGGCTCTGCATGCTCCTTGCGTCCATCGCCATCGGCGGGTTGCCCTCGCCGACCAATATGCCGGTCACCCGGGCAAAGCCGGTAAACACCTTCATGGCGTCGGCTTCGGAAATCTGGGCGGCGATCGCCGCGCTGCAGGCGTTCAGCGCGCTGCGGTAGACATGGCCGCGCCGCTCCAGCGGCCAGCGCTGGAGAAAATCGGCGGCTTCGCTGACGCTGTCGATCTCTTCGATCTCATCTTCCACCCGCACTTTGAGCGGCACTCCGGTTTTCATCGTACCCACGGCGTTCACCTTCGCTTTGCGCGCGGCTCCAGCTACCGCACCCATAAACGCGCCCCGCTGGGGGCCGGTTGCATCAATTTTTCGGGCGGCGCCCGCTCCTCACGGGCTAGCCACCGCATCCAGCCAGTCATGGGCGCGGCTTTTGGGCCTGTCGACCAGTATGTTCTGTTGCTTGGCCGCCCTGGTGAAGGCGTCGAACGCGATGCGCTGGCAGCAGATGCCGTCCACGGCGAGCGTAACCAGCCGGGAAGCCTCGAGATAGCCAGGCGCTGTCTTGTCGGGCCATTGGTGGCGCAGTGCCTCGGCGGCTCCGGCCACCGAACTGACCAGCATGGTTTTGTTGTCGCAAAAGCGCACGGTAACCGGCATGAAGGCTGTCATCGGCGAACCTCCCCTTGGCATGGACGCGACATAACGTCGAAAGCTCGCGCCGGTTCCATCAGCCTGGATGGCGGGCGGCAAGGATGCTGGCGCGGCGGCGAAGAGGCGACGACCTCCGGTTCATTGAAGGCCAACCGAGCAGCGCTCCGCTCCGCTCTGCCACCGCGTGGGGAGATGCCCGGCAGGGCCGAGGGCGCGCGAAGGATCGCCACGTGCCGGCCTCCCACCACCATCCCAACCAGGAGCCTCCCATGAGCAAAAAGACCAGACCCGCAAAACCGCAGGCGCCGAAATTGCCGAAGGGCGAGGCCGAGCAGGTGCGCATACGCCGCGAGATCGGCCATGATTTCGCGCTCAGGGATGACGCCTTCGGCCGCAAGCGGCTGGCAGCGGGCACGCTGGAGGCTGCGCGTGTCTACGAAGTGTCGAATGACGGCTGCGCCGCGACCGGCGGCATCGTGCGGCTGCGCGCCATCGATGCGCTCGTCGGCATCACTTCGCTGTCGCGCCAGCAGCGCGAGGCAGGCCTGCGCTACCGCGAGGATTTCCGCTGCAGTCAGCAGGCTGATGTCAAGCCGATGCGCTGGACCGAGCGCATCGACGGCGGCCGCGAGGGCGGCGGCATCGCCGACAGCGTTCTCGACGCCGGCAGGGCCTATGCCGCCGCCACAAGAGCGTTAGGCCATTGGGAGGTGGCCGCCGTGGTACGACAAGTCTGCTGCGCGGACGGTTCGCTCAAGCGCCTGTCCGAGCAGACCGGCGAGGGCCGGAACGTGGTGACGAAGCTGCTGAAGGTGGGGCTGGATTTGTTGGCAGTGCATTATGGGATGATGATGAGGAGGCGGGTGGGGTGAGCGGCGCAAATATCCGGCCGGCGGCGCCGGCCGGATCATTTTTCACAGGATCAGATCATCGGCAGACGCGGATTTCCTCGACGATCCTGTGGTGATGGCGCCAATGCTTGACCAGTGCGATGTGGCAACGGTGGTGACGGTGGTAATAGCGCGGCCTGTAGCCGTTGTCATAGGCGTCGTACTGGTAATAAGGGCGATAGTAGCGATCGCCATAGTCGTAACCATTGTAATAATCGTCGCCGTAGTAGTCGTCTGCATAGCCGCCAATGCCGATACTGATACGGCTGCGGGCGTCGGCGGGGGCGATCATCGCCGCCGCCGAAGCAATGGCGATAACCGAAACAAGCAGGAGCTTTTTCATAGCTGCCTCCTTTTCAAGGTTAGGCTAATATAACTGCCGAGTTGCAGCCTCGTTCCACAGATTCGTAAGATGTGACGAACAATGCAGACCGGGGCGCAGATGCCCAGGCGTCTAAAACAAGGCCCTCTCCAATGGCCCCGCCAGTGTCTCGGCAAAGCCCGTCGCCAGATGGTGCCTGTCACGAAACGCCAGCTTGCCTGATATGACGACGTGGCAGGTGGTCGGGCCGCAGAATTGGTTGGTGAGGTCGATGTAGCGGGTGTCGGGCACGCTGGTCACCACGGCGCGCTCGGTGGCGGCGGTGCTGTCGTTGGCGGCTTCGGCCCTTGGCGTGTCGCAGTGCGGCGAGGGTGCCTCGCGCCACCACAGGGTGCGCGCCACGCAGGAGCCGGCGAAGCTGGCGTTGATCGGCGTGTCGCGGATGACTGCCGTCTCGACACCGGCCCGGCTGAAGGCCTGCAAGGTCGAGCGCAGGCCGGCCTGCCAGCGCGCTACTTCGGCGGTGCGTTCGGCGGCGGGCAGATCGCGGGTCAGATTGCCGATGGAAAATTCGGAGATCACCACCAGGCGCGGCTTGCGGCGGATGATCTCTGATATGGCCTGCTCGCGCCAGGCGTCGCATTCGGTGTAGTCGCGCTTCAGCACCGTGTTGAAGGTGGAGAGCCGCGAGGCGCGGCACGATGATTTGAGGTAGGTGACCACCTTGGTGTCGTTGCGCCTGGCTGCTTCGATCAGCGGCGTCGACCAGTGGTCGGCGTGCGAATCGCCAAACAGCACGATGGTGCGGGTGGCATCGGCCGGGCCGAATGTGCAGGGTTTCGGCGTCACCGTTTGGAAGTCGGCCAGGCAGTTCTTGTCGACGGCCCGCGCGATGGAAGGTCTTTCGGCCGCCTGCTCGATGCCGCGCTGCTCGGGACCGATGTTGCGCGTGGCCAGATGCGCATTGGCGTAGGCGACCGCCACGCCGGCACCGGTCAGCGCCAGCGCGGGTGCGAGCGCGCGAGCGCCCACCGTCAGCCAGGCGCCGCGTCGTGCCGGGTTCTCGATGAGGTGATAGGTGAGCACCGACAGCGCCAGCGCCAGCACGCCGCAGCCCAGCCGCTGCGGCACCGTAAGATCGGGCGTCAGCATCCCGGCGTAGACGATGACCGGCCAGTGCCAGAGATAGAGTGAATAGGAGAGCGTGCCGATCCATTGCAAGGGCGGCAGCGACAAAGCGGTGGCCGGGCCAAGGACGTGCCGGTCGGTCCGCCCGTTGGTCTGTTCCCCGCAGCCGCCGCTCAGCAGCACCAGCACGGTGCCGGCAACCGGCAGCAGTGCATACCAGCCGGGGAAGGGCAGGTCCTCGCTCAACAGGCGATAGGCCGTCGCAATCAGCGCCAGGCCGAGCCAGCCAAGGGCTGGCCGCAGCCAGATGCGGTGCTGCAGCAAAGCCATGGGGACCAGCGTCGCCAGGCCGCCGGCAGCGAACTCCCAGGCGCGCAGCGGCGAGAAATAGAAGGCCCAGGCCGGCGCCGCGCTGGTCAGCCACAGGCAGGCGGCGAAGGAGGCGAGGCCGACCACGCCGATCATGGCTGCGGCCGTTCGCCGGCCCGGCCGCAGCCAGGCGGCCAGCAGAAGCAGCGCCGGCCAGGCTAGATAGAACTGCTCCTCCACCGACAGCGACCAGAAGTGGATGAAGGGATTGCTGGTGGCGTCGGCGGCGAAATAGTCGAACGACCAGCGCAGCAGCCACAGGTTGATGGCATAGGCGGAGGCAAACATGGCGCCGCGCGAATAGAGCGCCTGCTCCTGCGGCGCCAGGATGAAGTAGCCGGCGGCCAGCGTGACCAGGATGACGAACAAAGCTGCCGGCAGGAGCCGCCGCGCGCGCCTAGCATAGAAGCGCCAGAGGTCGAGCCGGCCGGTCTCGCCGAGCTCCTGCATGAGGTGGGTCGATATCAGCCAGCCCGAGATGACGAAGAAGATGTCGACGCCGGCAAAGCCGCCGGGGAGCGCGGTGAGGCCGAAATGGTAGGCGACGACGCCGCCGACGGCGAGCGCGCGCAATCCTTGTATGTCCGGCCGGAACGATGCTGCCACGACGGCTCCCTCGTGCAAGCCCAGCCCCTGTGCAATGTCGGCGGTGCAAGCCGATATCGCAATGCAACAAATTTATCGCAGTGCAACATGGCAGAAATGGGGAGATGGGCCGGGTGCCGGCCGGGCCCGATCCTTGCGTGGCTGGCTTGTCTGCACACCTGCGGCAGACGCAAAACAGCCCCGCGCGGGGCTGTTTCTCATTCGGGTTGCTGGACTGCTACTTGCTGCCGCCGTTCGCTTTCACGCTGCTGCAGAATTCGGGATGGCTGTTGGCCGCAGTGGCGTCCTTCGCCTCGTCCTCGCAGGCCTTCATCATCGCGGTCTGGTCGTCCGGCGTAAGGGCCTTCCAGGCTTTCACGAAGTCGTCGTTGCTGACCATCGTCTTCATGCTGCTATCGGTGTAGAAGGGCTGCATCTTGGCTGGATCGTCGAGAGCCGACGTTTTGGCAAACGCCGCGCCGCCGACCATCGAAAGTGCCATGGCGCCCAAGCAGATCATCTTGATGTTCATGGGTACTCTCCTGTTGCTTTGGGATCGTCGAAGCAACGATCCATTGGAAAACGACAGGTTTGGGTGAAAGTTCCGGCATTTTTTGCGCAAAAAAGCCGAAACGAGGAAAAATATAGCCGAAAAACTTGAAACTTTCCCCGATTTTTCCCGTAGGGGGCGAGTTTATCGGGTCTCTCGTGCGAGACTGACCACCAGTCGATCGACGCTGGGGTCGTCGAGGCTGACGATATGGGCCATCTGCAGCGCCCGCTTCATGCTGACCCTGGTGACGTCCTGCCGCATGATGACCGGCACAAAGGCCGGCCCCGATCCTGTGAGGACGATCGCCTTGCCGACCAGAACCGGTTCGGAGATGGGAGCCCACTGTACGGTCATGATCGAGGGCTCGCTTGTCTGGCGGCGGTTGATGCCTGTGAAATAGATCCAGTTCAGGCGCGAGATCGCTACGCCGTAGTGGTTGCCGGGCATTCTGGCGCCACCCTGGCCATCGCCCGGGGCCCACCGCGTCACCCGCCGGAAGGTGACCAGCTCGGCCTCACGTCGCAGGAAGGTGACCGAGCGCATCAGAAGGTCGGGGCGGCCGGGAACCGAAAAATAGGTGAAATAAGTGCCGCCGGCGATGGCGGGCGACGGCGGCCGCACCATGTTTTCGTACAGTGCCTCGCGCAGCGATGCGTTGCCGTCGCCCTTGGCTGCGGGAACAGCCGGCTCGCGATACAGCTCGTTTTCGTCGATTTTGAAATAATCGCAGATCAGCCTGGCGGTGGTTTTGTTGGGCACCGCCTTGCCTTGCAGATAGCGCTCGAACTGGGTGCGGTTGATGCCAAGCTCACGGCACACCGCGCTGACGGAAGCGTGGCGTTGGACCAGCCGCCTGAGATTGACGGCGAGATTCTCGCGAATTGGCACGACATCTCCCCGACAGACGTACGGACCAGCATTCAAGCGATAGCTTATATACACTTGCATGCCGCGGCGCTGGCGCGAAGATGGACCTTTGGCCAATAGGCAACGATCCCGTAGAGCGTAGGTTGTACGATTCTGACAGTCCGGCTATGCAAGCCGTGTAAATGGGCGTATTTCGGTGGCAAGAGCGACCTCGGATCGGCCTCTCGACATCCTGTAATGGAGGGCGGTTTGGATCATACCGGCCTGGTCGAGCTTCTGGACTACACGCAGGCGCAATTGACGAAGATCCGCCAGGCGGTCGCGTCAAGCGATCACGCCGGTGCCATGTTCACCATTGATTGCCTTGTCGGAGCGGCGGCCGAGCAGACGAAGTGCAAGCTTGCAAGCCTGGAGCATGCCGGCTTGCCGATCGGCAGGGATGGGCCGATCGGCAGGGATGGGCCCATAGAAGGCGGTGCGGCACCGCCCGGCAAAGCGACATTGGGCAAGCCGGATGCCGGCGGCAGCCGCTCCTGATCAGGCCGCGCCGATCTCGCCGATCAGCCTTGCATATTCGGCCTCGGCTTCGCCGTAACTGCCATTGGCGAGTTCCAGCAGCCCGGCGCGGTCGCGAATGACGATCTCGCCCCGTCTCGAGCGAATCAACGCGCGGCCTTCGAGCAATTGAAGCGCGACGGTGACGCCTGGCCGCCTGACACCAAGCATGATGGCCAGGAATTCGTGGGTGATGGCGAGATGTTCGCCGGGCACCCGGTCGTCGCACATGAGCAGCCATCGCGCCAGCCGCTCCTCGAGCTTCAGCCGCGCGTTGACGAGCGCGGTGCAGCCGGCCTGGGTTTGTAGTGCGTTGACGAAGCGCAGCAGGAACATGCGCAAGGTCGTACTTGCCTCCAAAGCTGCCTTGAAAGCGCCGGCTTCGATGCGGATCGCTTCGCCTTCGAGTTGGACAAAACAGGCATGCGGCGCACGGTCGTCGCCCATCACCAGGGAGTATCCCGTCATGCCTTCGAAGCCGATGAAGCCCACTTCGGCCTCTTGGCCGCTTGCCGTGCTGGCGACCACCGAACCAATGCCCTGTTCGATGAAGTAGACGGCCTCGATCGGAACATTCGGGGTCACCAGCATCATGCGCAATGGCAAGTCGCAGCGCTGCATGTGCGGCTCGAGCAACGCCAGATCATCCGCAGGCATGCGCCGCAGCAGTTGGTTTCGGTACGGATGGTTCCCGTCGGGATCAGAGTTTTTGTTGGGATCAGACATGGCGTGGCCCAATGCAGGGCAAGAGCCATCCAATCTCCCAGCCGTCCGTGCCCGTAAAAACGTGAGGACGATGGCCTATGTTTAGGGGCTCTGAACGCAGAAAGATATCAATGCGATATGAAATTCGAAGCACGGCGCCCCCCAACGCCTGTTCGCATATGAAAAGATCGGCCTGAATGTTAGTGTCGGAAACGTACCAAACGCCATTTGGTACAAAACCGACATATTTCATGAGAGCGCCGGATCACGCCGATAAAATCCGCTGGCCAATGAAAAGCGCCATGTCGCGCTGGGCCTGGGGACCATTCGAAGAAGGGGGAGGACCGGGGGGAGAATTGTACGATAGTTACTGTGATGAAGGCCGATGTTGACTCTTGCTCAGCCCGATTTCATTTTTTGACCCACAGCGTCTAAAGCGCATCGCGTTTGGTCGGATTTATGCGATGCGCTTTAGGGTCTTTGTTTATGCATGTCGTTCTCCCAAAACCGAGGTCACTTTTGGACGACATGCATTAGAAAGTGGCCGCTGCTCCGAAAGGGGCTTCTTATGTCGAGCCTTCATAAGCGCAATCCCGGTCTCCATCCTTCCGATCTGCAACTGTGCCAGCGCGTCTTCGATCGGGTCTGCCTGGAGCGCAAATTTGATCGCATGTCGGGGGAGTCGGACGTGCAGCTTCTGGCAGCCACGGTGTTTTCGCTGTTCCAGAATGGCTGCCGCAATGAAGGCGAGTTGCTTGAGAGTTTCAGGCGGACCCGCCAATGACCAAGGCCAGGATCACGTCCGCGGCACCGGCCGAAAACGAACCTTACGACGCTGCGGTCTTCGCCCGGAAATACGGCATGTCGCGGAAGGCCGCGGAGGTCGTGCTGTCCGCGAATGGACCGTCCAGAACAGCCTGTGACGCTGCCGCCCGCTCTTTTATGGAAGCGGTTGCCCGCAGAGCGAAGAGCAGCCATAAACACTGATGCTGCGCCTTGAGCGACTGCCGTCTCGCCGCCGACCCGCGGGCGCGTCCAATGCTACCTTCATCGAACACCGTGAGGCGTCAGCCTGCCGGGCCTGTCGGGCCGATCGGACCGGTCACTCCTGAAGTGGCTTGCTGCGCCGTCACGGCGGAGAGTTTCTGCCGTTTGAGCAGCATCGGCTTTTCATAGATCTTCTTCATGGTCACGGCCTCCCTCCGCAAAGTTCGATTGCGGCAGCGTCATCGCCGGCCGCGCTCCTGTCAAGCCGACCTGGTCGAGGGCCGGCCAACCCGAACGAAAATCCACGCCTCAATTCCTGTCGGCCGGCTTGGAACGCATGCGCGAAACCGTCTCGCGCTCGGCGCGTTTGGAGCGCAGCGGCGGCAGGTCGCGGTCGATCAGGTCCATGTCCTCCAGCACCATATCGCCCATGCGCTTGAAGGCGATGTCGAGCGCGCCGGCGCGGTGAGCCGAGCGCAGGAAGCCGGGCAGGGCGCGCACCGGATGGTCCCGCGCCAGCGGTTCTTCGGGGAAAACGTCGCTGGCGGCGACGATGTGGCCGCTCTTCACCGCCGCCATCAGCGCCGGGAAGTCCACCACGCCGGCGCGGCTGAGCAGGATGAAGGCAGCGCCCTTGCGCATGCCGGCAAAGGCGTCGGCACCGAGAAAACCCTGGTTCTCGCTGGTCACCGAGGCAACGACGAAGATGAAGTCGCTGGTCGACAGCACCTCGTCGAGGGAGGCCGGCTCGACGCCATTGTCGATGAGGATCGATGGCGGCAGCCACGGATCGAAGACTTTGGTGCGGGTGCGGAAACCCGACAGCAGCCGGTTGAGCGCCCGGCCGAGATCGCCGAAACCGATGATGCCGACATCGGCGCCGGACAAGAGCCGCGCCGTCTGGTTGCCGTCGCCGCCCCACAGTTCCTGTCCCTGGCGGAAGGCGAGGTCGGCATCGACGATGCCGCGGGCGAGATTGAGTGCCATCGCAAGGCCAAGCTCCGCGACGGGCTCGGCGAACACCAGGCCGGTGGTGACGACATGGATGCCGCGCGCGAACAACGTCTCGTAGGGCATGTTGTTGATGAGGTTGGTCTCGACATTGAAGACGCAGCGCAGCGCCTTCATCCGGTCGAGCGTTTCGGGCGATATGGGCGGCTGGCCGATGATATAGCGCACCTCGGCCAGCACGTCGGCCGGCAGTTTCGCGACGCCGTCAGCGGTCGTCTCGACGATGCGATAGTGCGCCTTGAGCCGCGCCAGCTGCCGGGCTGTGAAGATCAGGTCGAGCGTGCGTGGTTCAGGCGCACTGATGACCAGCGGCAAGGCGCTGTTGGACATGACTATTCCCTCTGTTCCCCAACGGCCAAAATACCTTGGATGAAACGATTTACAACATCGCGCGGCCGAGGAGAGCGGGATTGGCGCTGGGGATGAGGTGACCTGTCGGAGCCGATATGTGCCGGCAATGCAACAGTGAAGAATCGTTTGACCGCGATGGCGTGGATACGACGTAAGAACCAGTAATGGCACAATTAACACGGGGCAGGGAATTGGTTCTGCTGGCGCCGTATCAATTCGGAGGGCACTTTACAGTGAAGAAATACGAGAAACCAACCTTGCAGAAGCGCGACAGGCTTTCGGGTGTCACGGCCCAGACTGCCCCATCGACACCTCCGCCGACGGCAACCTGAGCGGTTGGCGACTGACGCCTTCGCCCTATAAGGGCAATCAATATCGGCGATAGGGCGCCACTGGTCGCGCCCTATCGCATATTGGCCACGGGTGCCCGCCGTTGTCCCAGATGCCGGACCTTACGGCCGATGATCATCAGCTGGCGCGCGGTGTTGTTGCGCAGGCGCCGCACGCGCCATTCCAGCCCGGTGTCGGCGGTAATCGACTTGGCATAGTAACTGACCCGCATGCCATCCTCATCGGCAGCCACCTTGACCGGGTCGTCATAGAAGGCGTTGATCTTGTCAGCCGCCATGCCTGGAGTTTCGAGCCAGCGTGGAATGTGAACCGAATGGAGCTGATCGACATCGGTCATCACGCGGCCGATGCCGACGCCCGGCGTCGGACACGTGGTACAGAAAGCATCGCCGATGAAGATGACCCCGTCGCGGCGATGGCCTTGCGTCGTGCTCAGACTGATCTGCCTGACCTCGACAGGACTCGCGACTTCGAAGTTGCCGCATCGCACGGCTATTTCGGGCATCAATTCGCAGAGCATCTTTTGCGGCTCCTGGCGGAACGCCCGCGTCCACGGCTCGGCCACATTGCGATAGAGGAACATGTTCGCCCGCATCTTGTCGCCGAGGGGAAAGATGCTGATGTAGGCGATACGGTCGGCGGCCCGCCTGCTGTAGCAGGTGACGGACTGATGACCGAAATCGCTGGGCGAGATGGCGAGGTCGAATCCCATCGACAGTGAATGCGCCTTCGATTGCTCGATACGCTCGACGCCGACGGCGCGCCGCACCGCCTCGCCGTGACCGGTTGCCACCACCAGCAGGCGGGCATCGATGACGGTGCCGTCGGCCAGCACAAGCCGCTGCCGGTCCGGTCCAGTCGAGACTTCGGTTACCTTGCCGACCGTCAGCGGCACTTGCGCAGGCAAGGCGTCGCGCAGGCCATTGATCAGCGCGCCATAGGAGAATGTGAATTCAGCCTTCTTCTCATGCGCGAAGAACTGGCCGAGGCGAAACACATGCGTGTCGGTCGTGGAGGTGACGAGACGCTTGAGTGTCGCATCGAGGCCGAGCTTTTCGAACAGCAGCATCTGGTCCATGCCGATCTTCTCGGCCCGGAATTCCTCGTGGTGGACGCGGTGCGGATCGATCAGCGCCACCTTGCGGCCGGCTCGTCCCAACAGAATTGCCAAGGTCGTGCCGGCCATTCCGGCTCCGACGATCGCCACATCGACTTGGGCCGGGCCAGCCTCTGAGATACTCATTTTGCTGCTCTTTCTGATGGCAACGGCGCGTTTCACAATCTCCGGTAGAAAATATCTTCCGGACCTAAATCAACCGCAAGCAACCGGCGCGCGTGCTTGGTAGTAACCAATGTTTAGGTTAATCGCGGGTCCGCTGCTTCCAGCGCGGTGCGATCGCCGAGCCATCGATGAACTCAAAGCCGCCAGCCTCGTTGAGCGTGTGAAGTTTACGCCCACTCCATAGCGCACCTGGATTTAAGATGGTTTCAACGACCTGCTCCATGCCGATCAAATCAAGGTGAGAAATGCGTGCGATGCCAAGCGCCGCGCCATAGCTCCTGCGGCAGTCCTGGACCGGGCGCAGCAGGTCGTTGCCGCGCCTGACCATGCGGCCGGCCGGCCGCGCCGAGGCGATATCGATCAGCACGGGATTTTTGGGGTGCGGCGTCCAGGGGCCGCGAAAATCCGGCGCCGACCACAGATGCAGCGCGTCGGAGAAGGCGCCGCCGCCGTCGCGGACGGTGGCGAACAGCCACCAGGCGCCGCCATGCTCGACAAGCGTGGCGTCGCTGGCGACGACACCGGACAGAAGCGTCGCCTCCTTGACCCATCCGCCGGGAAAAGCTGTGGCCCGGTAGAGATCGACCGTGCCGTTGGCGCAGCTTTCCGGCACCATCCAGACCTCGCCGTCGCGCTCGAAGACGAAGGGGTAGGAGAGATGGTAGGGCAGCTCCAACACCGGTTCAGGCCTTCCGAGCGGGCCTGCCGGGCCGAAGGGAACGGCGGAGATGATGGCTTTGCCGAGCCGATGGATATAGTCCTCGATGAACAGGGTCAGCTGGCCCTGGTAGAGGATGGGGAACGGATCGGCGTAGAAGCGGCTGCCGTCGTCCGGCAACTCTTGCCAACCCGACGCCGGATGCGCGCGCAGCTCGAACAGATCGCGGCTCCCGGTTTGCCGCCAGCCGACCTTCCAGTGCGGCGCGTTGTAGCAAAGGTGATAGATCTTCTGGATGATCCGCCGCGCCAGCGCCTTGCCGGCCCTGACCCCAAGCTTGCCCGCCGAGGGCATTGGCGGCGGGCCACCCACCTGCGCCGGTTCGGGCAGATCAGGCACGGACTTTGCCGCGCCTGACATGGCAGCTATGATCAGGCTTGCTGTGCGCGCCAGCATATCCTGGAAGGACGCCAGCGCGATGCCGCCATATTCGGTGCCCAGACGCCCGGCGGCGATCGCAACGCCGTTCTCCTCGATGCGGGCAAGCGGCGTGCGACCTGCGAGGATCAGGGCCAGCAAGGCCGCTTCGCCGCTGGCGCCGTCATAGGTGACGCGCCAGATCCGTGTGCTTTCCAGCCTGACATCGCCGCAGAGGTCGATGACCAGGTCAGGCGAAGCGGGGGACTGCCGGTAGGGCGCGAGCGCCGAAAGCGGCACACGCTTGGCCAGTCCATCATGGGACAGTCCGTGGATCGCCGTTTCGAGTTGAAACAGGGCCGCGGCGCTGCGCGGAATGCCACCGCCCGCCGGCCTGACATCGACGGACAGTTCGACGTCTTCGAGCGCGGCAAGGCGCTCCAGCAGCGTGACGTGAAAGGCGCGGACGCAGTCGCCGTCCAGGCGGAGGCTTATCTGCATGTTGGAGGTCCGAAAAGGCGGTGCCCGGCCTTGCCGGCCAGGCCGGTCCGGTCAAATTGTAACCCCATCTGCATTCGTCTCCGCTCGCTGCGTAGCCAACACCTCGATATGTATATTTTTAAGCAAACCGCGTGCCAAAATTCACGTCACCTCTCAACATAATTAACAATGTTTTAACAGTTGGAGGAATAGCTAGGTTAGCGCCGCAAACTGGTCTTGCCGGCATATGGAGTATTGTCGGAGGCAGCCATGCAATCATCCCTGCCCATGGTTCCTCAGCAACACTCCCCGGATCCGGCACGCGCGGGATCATATGCAGCCTCCACTGTCGAACTGGGCGATCTGAAGCGCATCCTGGTGCGCCGCCGGTTCTGGATCTTCGGCACCGTCGCACTGCTGACGCTGGTCGCCCTGCTCTACGGCCTTTTCACACCGGCGCTCTACAGCTCGGCGGCGGAAATCCTGATCGATCCGCAGGACCTGCAGGTGGTCACCAACGACGTCAATCCCAGCCGTATCTCACCCGATGGCGGCATCACGCAGGTCGAGAGCCAGGTCAGCGTGGTCCAGTCGACAGGCGTGCTGATGCGGGCGATCGCGGCGACAAACCTGACGCAGGATCCGGAATTCAATGGGCAGGGCTTGCTGTCGCGCCTGCTCGGTTCGGCATCAGCCGAAGGCGACAGGTCGGTGCAGACACTCGACGCGCTGCGCCGGCGCCTGGCGGTGAAGCGGGCCGACAAGGTCCTGGTCCTCGACGTCATCGTCACCGCCAAGAGCGCCGACAAGGCCGCCCTCCTGGCCAACGCCATCGCGCAGGCCTACCTGGTCGACCAGGCGAGCGCGCGCGCGAAAATGGCCAAGGACGCTTCCGAGTCGATCACCGCGCGGCTGGACGAGCAGCGCAAGCGCGTCCAGCAAGCCGAAAACGCCGTCGAAGCCTACAAGTCCGCCAACAACATGGTGATGGCGGCAGGCAATCTGGTCAGCGACCAGGAACTGACCGAGATCAACACGCAGCTTGCGGCGGCGCAGAGCCGCACCGCGGCGCTGAAGGCGCAGGTCGATCAGATGCGCCGGCAGAGCGGCACGCCGGACGCAACTTCGGAAGCAATGCGCTCGGCGGTGATCTCGAGCCTGCGGGCGCAGGAGGCGACGTTGGTCGACCAGGTCTCGCAGCTCGGCACGGAGTTGGGGCCGCGTCATCCCTCGCTGATCGCAGCCCAGCAGCAACTGCGCGACACGCGCCAGCTGATCGTGCGCGAACTTGGCCGCATCGCCACCGCCACCGAGACCGACTACGAACGGGCGCTGGCCAACCAGCAGGCGCTGGAAGCCAAGGTCGCCGGCATGAAGAGCAAGTCGCTCGACACCGATCAGGCCTCGGTGCGGCTGCGCGAATTGCAGCGCGACCTCGAGGCGCTGCGTTCCGTCTACTCGAACTATCTCCAGCGCGCCCAGGAGACGCGCGAGCAGATCAATGTCGACAGCACCAATGCGCGCATCATCTCCAATGCCATGCCCGCCTTGAAGAAGAGCTGGCCGCCTCTGCCGCTGCTGTTGCTGGGCGCGATATTCGGCGGCCTTGGGCTCGGCACCGGTCTGGCGCTGATCGCCGAATATTCCTCGCCGACGGTGCTTTCCAGCGCCCAGATGCAGTCGGCCATCGACGCGCCGGTGCTGGGCGTGGTGCCGGCAAAGTCGGACACAGGCCGGCGCTGGTGGCCTTTCGGCGGGGCGCGCGCCGCCGCCTCCAGCCAGAAGACCGATGCCGTCGTCGGCCTTGCGCTGAGGCGCATGTTCAGTTCGGGCCAGCGTCCGGCGGACTGGCCGCTGGTGCCTTCCATCTTGGTGACATCGTCGCCGGGCGAGGGCGCGCAGCGTAGCCGGGTGGCGCGGCTGCTGGCCAATGCCGCGGCATCCAGGGGCAGCCGTGTGCTGTTCATCGATGCCAATGCTGGCGGCGGCGGCCAGAAGGATCCGCAGCCGGGGATCCTCGATGTTCTGCGCGGCGAGTACGCGTTCGAGGCCGTTAGCCATTACGCCGCCGGCAGCAACGTTGCCGTGCTGGGCAGGGGCCGCTCAAAGGCGGTCTTCCAGGAAGCGCATGGCATCTATTTTGCGCAGCAGATGCTGGCGCGGGCCAGCCGGAGCTTCGAGCTCGTCGTCATCGACGGTGGCGCGCTGGCCGACAATCTCAATGCCTCGCCGCTGGTCGCCATGGCCGACGAGATCGTGCTCGTCGCCACGCTGAACGCTACCCCGATGCGCGACGTCACGACGACTTCGCAGGCGGTCTCCGTGATGGGGCGCCTGCCGACAGCCGCCTTGCTGGTCGACGAGGCCGCCTGATATGGCGGCCAGTTGGAGCGCAAGCGCTTCGAACCATGGTGCTGCCGCACCCCGCGCCGGCACGCCCATCTCCGGCACCTCGGTCGATGCGCTGACGCGCTTCGGACTGATCGCGGCGGTGGCGGTGCTGTTCAGCATCTCGGGGGGCATGCTGTGGCTGGTCGGCTACAATTATGATGGCCTGTTCGGCAACCCGGCGACCAAGATCCACCCGTCCACCTATCTCATCGTCCTGCTGCTTGCCTGGCGCTCCTGCGCATCAGGCAATCCGGTCGGCCATATCGTCCATCTCGCCGACAGGCGGCCGGCCAGCGCGCTGATGGCCGCCATATCGATCGTGCTTCTGGTTGTCGTCATCGCCAGGCAGCGGCCCGGTATGGCCGGCATGATCGATACGTTCGTGGCTGCGGCACTTCTCGTGCTGATGCTCAGCGAGGACGACGAACGGACCTTCGCCGGACTGCAGACCGTCGTCCACGTGGTCATGACGGCGAATGCCTTGCTTGCCCTTTTCGAGTTCGCCACCAAGACGCTTATCTTCCCCTATCGCCTCGACGGCGTGGCGTTTACCACCGATCTGCGCTCGAGCGCGCTGCAGGGGCATCCGCTTGCCAATGCCATGGTGACGTCGATCTATGTGCTTGCGCTGCTCTCCGGTGCCAGATCCCTGTCGATGCCTGTGCGGATAGGGTTGATCGGCCTGCAATGCGCGGCACTCGTCGCCTTCGGCGGCCGCACGGCGATGGTGACGACGGTGGTGCTCGGCGGCTGCTACCTGCTTTTTCAGGGCATCACCAAATTGCGCCAGGGCCGCGTCAATCTCCTGGGTGCGGCACTCGGCTTCATGCTCGCCGCCCTGCTGCCGGTCGTCATCATTGTGGCGGCATATCTGGGCTTTTTCGACGCGCTGCTGGAGCGCTTCGTGTCGGACAGCGGCAGCGCCAATGCCCGGGTCGAGATGTTCGAGCTCTTCAAGCACCTGGAATTGCGCGATCTGATCGTGGGGCCGGATGTCGACCTGATCGACAGCCTGCGCCGCATCAACGGTCTCGAACAGGGCATCGAGAACCCGATCATCCGCACGGTCCTTTATCAGGGCGCCTTCTTCACCCTTTTGCTGACGTTCGGCTTCGTGCTGTTCCTGTTCGAGGTGGCGCGCCGCTGCCATCCCGGCATCTGGCTGCCGATGCTGGGCTGGGTCATCCTGATCAACACTTCGGAAAGCGTCGCGTCGAAGACGACGCTGCTGACCAAGTTCGTGGTGCTGGCATTGGTGCTCTACCGGCCGGCGCGGGCAGCGTTCAGGCCGGTCAGTCCGCCGGCATGGTCAGACCAAGCGCCGCGATGATATCGGGGTCCAGCGCCCGGGTGGTGTCGTCCATCATGCCCATGCCATCGAAGAGATCCCACAGTGCCCAGGCGAAGCCGAGTTCCTCGGCGCTCCGCCTGACATCGGCGATGTAGCGCCCGCGATCCGGGTTGGGCGCGGCGACATAGCGGGCGTCGGTGCGCAGCGCGCCGAACTCACCCATGATGATGCGTTCCGACGCCAGGCCATGGCCGTCGGCCCAATCGCGGACCTGGCGAAGATATTTGTCGACAAACCAGCGGTCGGGCTGGGCGTCGAAATAGACTTTCAGCACACGCTCGGTCTCGGCATAGGCTGCTTGCTTGGCGTCTTCAGGGGTTTCGGTGTCCTGCGCCATGCGCGCCCTGACCGATGCCAGCGTCTGTTGCAGCGAGCCGGCGGATGCCGGCCACGGCACATTGTTGAGCGACCGATAGACCGGCTCGCGCATCCAGGGCGCGCCCTGATGGCTGAACAGATAGGGCTCATAGAAGTGGAAGGTGAACAGGATCGGCTCGAAGGGCGACAGCGGGCCCGGATCGAGCGCGGTCAGTCCGCTCACCATCGAGCCGCAGCCTCCGGTGACGACCAACGGCAGGGTCGCTGCCGATGCCCTTGCCGCGGTCAGAAGCGCGAGCTGGATTTGCAACCAGACGTTCGACGCGCAGGCCTGCGCCGGTTCGTTGACCGGCTCGAGCGCCACCCTGCCGGGCTGGAACCGCGCCAGCCTGCCGGCAAGCTCGCCGACCAGCCCGCGATAGAGATCGAAAGCGGGTGCGGCGGTGCTGGAGACCATGCGGTCGGGGTTCCAGTAATGGGTGGCAGCGTTGGCCTGGATGTTGACGATGATGCCAAGATCGGCGTCGAGGGTGGCGGTGACGGCGGCGTCCAGCATGTCCAGCAACTGACTGCGCGTCTTGGCGTCGGCGGCCAGGAAAGGGCCGGGATCGACGGGCAAGCGGATGAAATCGAGCCCGGTCTCGCGCAACCGACGCAGGTCGTCTGGGGTCGGCACCGGCCGTTGCGACTGGAAGGGCGGCCAGCCGTAGTCGGTGCGGGGTGCGGGAAATTCACGCGTCAGCGAGAACCAGGGCCAGGCGTTGACGCCGCGCCGAAACCGCGTCTCGGCGGCGGCGCGAGCGATTGGTGCGACCGGGAGCGAGCCGAGAGCCGCTGCAGTGGACAGCGCGGTCCGCAGCACCCGCCGGCGCGACCAGCCTATCATACGGTTCCTGGCGATGCGTGATCCATCGCAGTGGTCTTGGCGGCGGTCATGCCGAGCAGATGATAGGCCTCGTTTTCATAGGCGAGCAGGACATCGTCCCAGCGAAAGGCTTCGCGGGCCCGCGCCCTCGCGGCAACGCCGCAGGCCTTGACCAGGGCATCATCGTCCAGCGCCTGCTGCATCCGCTCGGCGCAACTGTTCTTGTCGGTGAAGTAGATCGCCGCAGCCCCTGCGGTCCACCTGTTGTAGGGATTGTCATGCGCGATCACCATGTTGCCGGCCGCCAGCGCCTCGACCAGCGACGGGTTGGTGCCGCCCACCGTGTGGCCGTGCAGATAGGCGCGGGCGTGGAAGCGCAGGGCCTTCACCGTTGCCTGGTCGTAAATGGCGCCCGGCAGGACCACCGAGCCGTTCGCCGCCTTGCGGATGGCGGCATGGTAGGGGATGTCGTCGGACAGCGTTCCCAGCACCACCAGCTTCATGTCGCGCTTGGTGGAGCAAAAGGCTTCGACAATCGGCAGGATGTTGTTGTCGGGTTCGATGCGCGCGATCGAGATGAGATAACGCCCGGGCTCGAGGCCGAGCGCCCGGACCGGCGCCTCGGGCGCTGATGCCACCGGATCGGCGCCATAGGCGATGGTGGCGATGGCGCTGCGCGGCCGGCGCGTCGCCAGGTGATCGGCGATGGCGGGATGATCGGCGACCAGCCGATGCGAGGCCCAAGCGCCGATCCATTCGTTGAGCCAGAACCAGGTTCGCGCCGCCATCCCCCATTTGGGGCGACGCCACTCGATGCCGTCCATGTTGGTGAAGATCTTGCGCCGCTTCAGCCTGAGCCAGGTCAGGAAGACCGCGCCATTATAGCCGAGCACCAGGCAAACGCCCTGTCGCCTGGCAGCATCGCGGGCGCATTGCCAGTCGAATTCCAGGGTCGCGCGCGGTCCCTTGGAGGCGACCTGGATGTGAATGAGCTCGATGCCGCGCCAGGTTTCGCTGCGCACCCGCTGGTCGATCCGCTCGACCTCATCCTGGCAATAGACGCCGACCTTCCAGCCGCGCCCGACAAGAAACAGCGCCAGTTTTTCGGCAAAGGTTTCAAAGCCGCCATGGGCCGCGGGTATGCCGCGGGTCCCCAGGATTAGAATGGCGGGCTTTTCTGGTTTCATGGCCGGCGGCACTTTCACACATCTCATATATTAGATATTGCTTAATTTATAATGAGCAGACCGCAACTTTCGTGCCATCTTCCGATTTCGGTATCCTGGGAGGGGATCATGGCGCGGGGTTGTAAAAAAACGGTGTTGAACCCGGTGGTTGTTTCATTCTCGGTCAACCCTTCTGTGCGTAGCTGTATCGAAACGAAGCAATGCCAGGGGCGTACGGCCGGCAGTCGGACATATCGAACCGATAGTTGGACATATCGAACCAGGCATGATTCTTGCGGACGGGGTTCTGCCACAATCGCCCAGCGCGATGGTTGTAGCACCCGGCGGGAAACAAAGATGCGGATTGCCTGCGTTCATCAGGGTTATGAACTCTATGGTTCTGACCGCAGCTTCGCGGAGAGCGTGGCTGCGCTGCGCGCCGCGTTTCCGTCGGCCGACATCGAGGTGGTCTTGCCGCGCAGCGGGCCGATCGTCCAGATCCTGGAAGCGCATGCCAGCCGGATCGTCTTCGAACCGCTCTGGGTGCTGAGGCGCCAGGCCATTGCGCGCCTTGCGACAGTCGAGATGGCGCGATTGCCGGTTGCCGTGTTCAGGGCGTGGCGGCGCCTCAAGGCCTGCGACCTCGTCTATGTCAACACCTCGATCGTTGCCGACTATGCGCTGGCCGCGCGCTTGCTGCCTTACAAGGCCGTCCTGCACATCCACGAAATCCCCGAAGGCGCCATGCGCAGGGTACTTGTCGGCCTGATGCGCTGGAGCCATGCGGATCTGATCTTCAATTCGCGCGCGACACGCGCCGCGTTTGGCGATCCCAAGGCGGCGCGCGCATATGTCGTCTACAACGGCGTTGCCGGGCCGGCGGCGGTCGAACCAATGACGTATGACGGCAAGCGCCCATTGCGGGTGCTGCTGCTCGGCCGCATCAACCGGATCAAGGGGCAGGAGGTCCTGCTGGAGGCGATCGCCTCGATGCCGGCAGAACTCCAGGCGAGGGTCGAGGTCAGGCTGGTCGGCGGCGCCTTCGAAAGCACCGAGCGCGAGCGTGCGCTTGCCGGACTGGTCGAAACCATGGGGCTTGCCGGGCGCGTCGGAGTCCTGCCTTTCATTCCCGATCCCTCGGAGCATTATCGCTGGGCCGACATCGTCACCGTGCCGTCGCGGCGTCCGGAATCGCTGGGCCGCGTCGCCATCGAGGCGATGGCTTATGGCCGGCCGCCGCTTGTGTCGGCGATCGGCGGGCTGGTGGAAGTGGTCAGCGACGGGCAGACCGGCTGGCATGTTCCGCCCGGCGACGCAGTAGCTCTTGGCGCGAAATTGCAGGAGATCATCCTCGCCCCTGAGGCCTGGCGCGGGTTTGTCGCTGCCGGGCGCGCGCGCTATGAGGCGATCTTCAGCGAGCCGGTCGCGGCCGCGGCGATCACCGCGATCGCCGCCGAAAAGCTGAAGACGACCATCGCGCGGCCGGGCAGGGCGCCCGCTGCCCGCGCAGCGGAGACACGGCCGTGAAGTTAGCGTTTCCGAGCCATCTGGTTCGACGCCTCGTGCTGATGATCGGCGGCGAGGCGATGCAGAGCGGCTTTCATTTCGCCCTCAACATCATGCTGTTGCACATGCTGTCGGCGCAGGGCTACGGCCTCTTCGCCATCGGCATGGTGATGGGCGGGGTCGGCCTGTCCTATATCAGGTCGCTCACCGCTGTTCCCGCCAGCATCTGGATGAGCAAGAGCACCAACAGCGCCGGCGTCGATACCTATGACGTGGCGTTCGGAACGGCGGCGCTGATCGTGGCGTTGCTGATGGCCGTCGGCACGGCTGTTCTGATGCATGTCCTTGGAGATCCAAGCGGAATTGCCGCCGGCTGCTTCGTCGGTGCCTGGTCGTTGCGCAGCCATATGCGCACGGCTTTCTTCGCACGGCGCCAGCAGGTTGTCGTCTCCATCAGCGATGGCGCTTTTACAGTCGCCGGCTGTGTCCTGACCGGGCTGTCGATCTGGTTGGTCCAAGACCCGCTGCAGACCGTATTCTATGCACTTGCAGCCGCAAATGTGTTCGGCATTTTCGTCCTGGTCCGCCTGGCTCGGCGCTCGCTTCGCATCAGCTTCCGCATGCCGACGCGCCGACGCTATGTCAGGCTCTGGCCCCAACTGCGCTGGTCGGCATTCAGCGCGACCACCACCAACATCCAGGGTCAATGTCTGGCGCTGCTGGTCGCCGGCATTGCCGGGCCAGCCGCCTACGCACCGCTGGCGGCGGTTCTGGTGCTGTTTGCTCCGCTGCGCATCATCAGCCTTGCATTCGTCAACATGACGCAGCCGGATCTCGCCAGGCTGATGCGGAACAATGAAACAGGCCGTGTCTGGACGCAGGCCAAGATCTGGGCGCTCGTCATGGGGCTCGGCGGCCTTGCTTATGGATGTGCGATCATGTTCGTCCTGCCGATGATAAAATCCCAGGCTCTCCAGGACGCTTCGACCTGGTTCATCGGGCTTTTCGTGATCGCGAATTTTGTCCCGATCATGCTCTATATCATGCCCCGCATCGTGCTTGAGATACTCGGCGATTTTCGGATCGTCGCGTTCATCACCACGGGCGGCGCGGTCGTCGGGCTGGCGCTGATCGCGGCCCTGCTGGCAATCGCGTCTCCGCCGTGGGCGTTGTTGGGTTCCGCCGTCTCGGAGATGTTCGTGCTCGTGGCATCGTGGTATTTCGCGCATCACCGCATGTGGAATATCGAGCATCCCGATGAGGCGCGCGACAGCCGGTTGGGCGCGTGGCGGCGGACGCTGCCGTTCGCTACGGCAAAGCGATAGGAAAAAACATGGCAGTCCAGGCGGTGCAAATTGCTGCGGTGACCGGCTCGCCCGATGGCCAGTCCTCCCATCCGGCCACCGTCGTCGCCATCGATGCCTACACGGCGCGGCTCCACACCAGCTTGGAAGCGGTGAGGCCGCTCTGGCTGCGCCTCCAGGCGGACGGTGTGTGCACCGCCCACCAGAATTATGCCTGGGCCGAGGGGATCGTCGCGCGGCTAATGCCGGAAGGTGCGGAACTGCTCATCGTGGAGGTAAACGATGCCGTGACGGGCGCGCCGCGAATGCTGGTGCCGCTGATACGGCGGCCGGCCTTCCGCCATCGGGTGATCGAATGGCTGAGCTGTGGCGTTTGCGACTATTCGGCACCGCTGCTGGCCGATGCCAGCCCGTGGACGATGCAATCGGCGCAGGCCGCGTGGGCTGCGGTGCGTTCCGTGCTGCCGCCGGCGGACCGCATCCAGATCACGGGAATTCCGCAATCGATCAGCGGCGTCGCCAACCCTCTGGCCTTGCTCGCAGCCACGCGCGATTCCCTGCATACCAGCTTCGGCCTCGCCATCGACGGCGACCCGGAAACCGTGCTCAAGCGCCTATGCCGGCCATCCTTCGTCAAGGCCTTCAACAAGGACTGGCGCCGCCTCGAACGGCTTGGCGACGTGGAACTGGTCGAAGCCAACACGCCGGCCCTGGTGGAGGTCATCTTCGGCGGCCTGGTCCGGATGCGGCTCAGCCGCTTTCGCGAACTGGGCCGCTTCGACCTGCTGACGCAGGCGACGGCTGTCGACTTCTATCGAAACGCCGCTCTCGAGGGCCTGTCGGATGGATCGGTGCGGCTCTTCGGGTTGCGTGTTGGTGAAGCTCTGATCGCGGTACAATACCTGCTGATCCATCAAGTCACCGTTCATGCTCTGCTGATCTCAATCGATCAGGGCGCGGTGCCCAATGTCTCGCCGGGACTTCTGATCATGGGCAAGTTGATGAGCTGGGCGCGCGGCCGCGGTTTCGATTATTTCGACCTGTCGGTCGGCAACCAGAGTTATAAGGAACATATGGGTGCCGTGGGTTCGGGCCTGCGCGAGCTTTGCCACGGGATTACGGTGCGAGGCAGCGCCGTGAGCGCAGCCATCGAGGTCCGCAACCGGACCGAGGTGTTCGTGCGCTCCAAACCTCGGCTGCTGAAGAGGCTCCAGGGACTGATGCGGGACTTGCGGCGCCTGCGTGGGGGATCGGAATGACGGGAGAAGCATGTGGCAAGCTACGCGGCGCGAACGACTCCGATAAGGGATTTGCCCGGTGGGCGGTTTTCCCCGACTGTCGCCAACGCTGATGCAACCGCGCACTTCACGGCTCGGCTGCACACCAGTTTCGACACCGTAAGGCTGCTATGGCTGCTGCTTGAGGCGCACGGCGTCTGCACTGCCCATCAGCACTATGCCTGGGTCGAAGGAATCGCCGCACGGCTGATGCCCAAGGACGCGGACCTGGTCGTCATCGAGGTGAGTGACGCCGTGACCGGCGCGCCGGCCATGCTGCTGCCGCTGATGCGGCGCCGGGCCCTCGGCCACCACGTCATCGAATGGCTGAGCTGCCGCGTGTGCGACTACTCGGTGCCGCTGCTGGCGGATGGGAGAGCGTGGACCAGGCAGAGTGCCGACGCCATGTGGGCGGCGGTCCGTGCCGTTCTGCCACCGGCGGATCGCATCCATATCGCCGGGATCCCGCAGCAGATCCACGGCCTGGTCAATCCGCTGGCACTGCTTTCGGTGGCGCGCGACTCCATCCAGGTCACCTCCGGCCTCGTCCTGCATGGCGACCCGGAGACGCTCATCAAGCGGATCTGCAAGCCGTCCTTTGCCAAGGCCTTCCGCAAGCATTGCCGCGGCTTCGAACAGCTTGGTGGCCTCGCTCTGGTCGAGGCCGACACGTCGGATCTGACCGAGGAGCTCCTGGATGTGCTGCTGGAACTGCGGCTGAAGCGTTTTCGTGAGCTTGGGCGTTTCGATCTCCTGACGCAGGTCCCGGTCGTCGATTTCTACCGCGCCGCGGCGCTGCAAGGTCTGTCCAATGGATCGGTGCGGCTCTTCGGTCTACGCGTCGGTGAAGCCTGGCTCGCCTCCATCTATGTGCTGGTCAGAAAAGGCACACTTCACGCCCTCCTGCTGGGCATCGACCAGAATGCGGTCGCCAATGTCTCACCCGGCCTGACGACGATGGGCAAGCTGATGATGTGGGGATGCGAGCGGGGCTTCGACTATTTCGACCTGTCGGTCGGCGGCCAGGGCTACAAGCAACATATTGGTGCCGCGAGTTCGGTTCTGGCCGAGATCTGCGAACCGGTGACGGTGCGGGGCAGGGCTGCGAACGCAGCCATTCTGCTGCGCAGCCGGGTCGAAGGCATGACGCGGTCGCGCCCCCGGCTGCTCAAAGCCGTTCAGGGCCTGACGCGCCGCTTGCGGCGATTGAAGGACTGAGGACGAGCGTTGCCGGTCCTGCCGACGACCGATGCAAAGAGGCACCAAGGCCGGCAAGGTTGTTGACAGGGTTGGTTGGCTCTATATTTGAAAGCGCGCTTGACGTTCAGAAATGAGTGTCGTCGGCAGATTTTCTCAAATTGGCGTTTTCGGCAGATCATCTCGATGAATGCAAGTTTAGGAGATGGGATTCGTTCCATCCTCATTATTCAAACGAAGTACATTGGAGATGTCGTTCTGACATCTGCTTTGGTTCGCAATCTGCGTCTTTCTTATCCACAAGCATCGGTAACCATGCTTTGTGCGCCGGGACTCAAGCAGTTCATCGTCGCGCAAGGGATCGCCGATGTTGCCGTTGGCTTTGAATCCCGCGGCAGAGGAAGGACTCTGCTCAAGCGTTTGAGCGACTATCGTGGCGTCATCTCTGATCTGCGGCGTCGAAAATTCGATCTTAGCATCGACCTTACCGATTCAAAAACCTCGCGGATAATGCATCGTTTGATCGGCGCTCCACTTCGCGTCGGCTTCGATCCTTCCGAGCATCCGATGAAGTTCTGGGAAATCCAGCTTGCAAACGTTCTCGCCGCGACTTTCGGACAGGGCGGCCCCCATTATCTCTACAGGAACCTGTCTCCACTCCACGCGCTTGGGTTGGATTGTCCGGACCCAACGCCTCGGCTGCAGCCGAACGGGACCGCCCAGGAAGAGTGTGCCAGGATTCTTGCGGAAAACGCTTTGGCAAAGAAGTCATATGTGGCCGTGCATGCCGGCGCTAGGTTCGAAGGACGTTGTTGGCCGCCGCAACATTTTGCTGCGGTCATCGACGAGGTATACGCCAAAACCGGGTTGCGATCTCTGCTCGTTGGTGGGCCGGATGAGGGGCTTGCCGCGCAAAGGATCCTTGAAGTGGCAGCGTCGCCGGTCGCCAGTGTCGTCGGAAAGGCCTCGCTTGAAGTCCTGACGGCATTGTTGGCCGAAGCATCAATCTTTCTAGGCAATGAGAGCGGCCCGATGCACATCGCGGCATCTGTCGGAACTCCAGCGGTGGGGTTGTACGGCCTGACGTCGCCTGAGCAATGGGGCCCGTTCGGTGTCCCGAACCGGACGCTCCAGCCGGTCATGCCCTGTCCATGCATCGCTCCAGGTGTTTGTAAAGAAAACAACCCCGGTGGGGTCTATTGTGTGCAGCGGCTTCAGGTTGCCGAGGTCGCGGCAGCGACACTCGATCTCATCGGGGAAGTCCGAAAATCCACTCATTCGGGTATGCCGGCCGCTTCGTAGGCTGGCGGCAACAGGCGCGATCACGCGCGGCTTCGTCTTCCCGCGCTTCACATCGTGATTCAGGCCGAGACCCGAGCATCTTCAAAAGACTGCAAAATTTAACCGGACTGCAACCTGCACTGCCACGAAATTGACAGGACACCTCGTCTCCGGCATCCTTGGAGCCAGTCGCAAGGCCGCCGACAGCGGCCGTGTTGCGTGTCAGGGCGACCGAGGGCAGTGTCATGTTCAGTCCCGTCACAGGTCAGAATTCCAAACGCGCCGCGGTGCGCAAAGCGCTCGATCGTCACAAGGTCTACATCACCGAGCAGCGTTTTTCGGAGGGCACCTACCAAGCCCGGGTTCTGGTCGATGGCGAGGCCTATTGGGTCGACGAATTCCGGCTGAGCCAGTTGCAGCAAGGGCTGTCGCCGGCGGAGCTCGAGTTGACGCCGGCCGCTGACGATTGAGAGCGTGACTGGCTTGTTCCTGGCCGCCGTGCTTCGATCTTTGCGATGACGACTCCACCAAAGCTCAAAGCCTATCGCGCCAAACGCGAATTCGCCAAGACGCCGGAACCGGTTGGCGGGCTCGTCAGCAGCGACGGTAACCGCTTCGTCGTGCACAAGCACCACGCCACCGCAGACCATTATGATCTGCGACTGCAGGTCGGCGATGTCTTGAAGAGCTGGGCGGTGCCGCGCGGGCCTTCGCTCAATCCGGCCGACAAAAGGCTGGCGGTCGAGACCGAGGATCATCCGCTCGAATATATCGACTTCGAGGGTGTCATTCCCGAAGGCGAGTATGGCGGCGGGCCGATGATCGTCTGGGACACCGGCAGCTGGGCGCCGATGGACGATGTCGAAAAGAGCTTGCGCACCGGCGCCTTCAAGTTCCGGCTGGCCGGCGACAAGCTCAATGGCGGCTGGATGCTGACCCGGCTGAAACCGAAACCCGGCGAGGACGAAAACAAGAAGAACTGGCTGCTGTTCAAAGAGCGCGACCTCGCGGCCGACACTGCGCTTGACATCCTCACGGCCCGGCCGGAGAGCGTCAAATCCGGATTGCGCATCGAGGAGCTGGCGGCGCCGGCAAAGCCCGCCGCCAAACCCGCGCCCAGACAGGGATCGCTGAAGCCCGGCACGCTGCCGGGCGCCTTCAAGGCCCCCATGCTTGCCCGTATCGAGCCGCAGCTGGCGACGCAGGTGCCAAAACCGCCCGATGGCGAAGACACCAAACAAGTCTGGCTGCACGAGATCAAATTCGACGGCTACCGCACCATGGCGCATCTCACTGAGGGCGCGGTCAAGCTGATCACCCGTGGCGGCATCGACTGGACGAAGCGTTATGGCGACCTGCCGCATGCGTTCGCCAAACTGCCGTGCCGCGACTCCATCATCGATGGCGAGATCGTGGTGCTCGACGCCCGGGGCATCAGCCGTTTCGCGCTGCTGCAGGATGCGCTGGCCGGGGGCGTCGGCAGCAAGCTCCATTTCTACGCCTTCGATCTTCTCCATCTCGACGGCTGGGACCTGACCAAGGCGCCGCTGGTCCGGCGCAAGGCGCTGCTCGCGCAGATGCTGTCGGGCCTCGGCGCCAATTCCGCCATCCAGTTCTCCGACCATGTCGAGGGCTCGGGGCAGGGGCTCTACGACCAGGCGTCGGAACTGGGGCTGGAGGGTGTCGTCTCCAAGCGCGCCACGGCCATCTATCAGAGCGGCCGAAGCAAAAGCTGGACCAAGACCAAGGCGCTGCTGTCGGACGACTTCGTCATCGCCGGCTTCACCATCTCCGATGCGGCCGAAGGGCTGGCGGCGCTCGGCATGGCAGAGTTCGAGGGCGGTGAATTGCATTATCGCGGCAAGGTCGGCACCGGTTTCGATGCCGCCACAGCCGGTGAATTGCTCGCCAGGCTGGAGCCGCTGCGGGAAGGCGCCACCGCGCCCGAGGGCGTTCCGCGCGAGATCATGCGCGAGATGAACTGGGTGCGGCCGCTGCTGTCGGCGCGCATCCACTACGCCAACCGCACAGCGGACAACGCACTGCGCCACGGCGTCTTCCGCGGTTTGAGGGATGTCGGCCTGTCGACGCCGGTATCCTCGACACGCAAGCGGCTGATCGCCGAGGCTGACCTTGCCACCATCTGGGTGACCAACCCGACGCGCCGGCTGTTCGGCAAGACCGGCCCGACCAAGCTCGACATCGCCGTCTATTACGCGCTGGTCGGCGATTTCATGCTGCCGCACATTCTCGGCCGGCCGGTGTCGCTGGTGCGCTGCCCGACCGGCCTGCCGAAGGATTGCTTCTTCCAGCGCCACGCCTTCACCGGCATGCCGCCCTCGGTGGTGACATTCGAGGCGACAAATTCCGAGGGCGAAACCAAATCCTATCTCTCGGTCGAAGGCGCGAAAGGGTATCTGGCGCTGGCGCAGTTCGGCGTCGTCGAGTTCCACACCTGGGGCACCCACCGCGCCAGCCTCGACAGACCCGACCAGATCGTCCTCGACCTCGATCCGGGAGAAGGGATCGACTGGCGCGAGGTGGTCGAGGCCGCGGTGCACATCAAGGACGAATTGGAGCGCCTGGGGCTGGTGCCGTTCGCCAAGACCTCCGGCGGCAGCGGCATCCACATCACGGTGCCTGTGACAGGCAAGCAGAACTGGAAGAAACTGCACCAGGCAACCAGCGCGATCGCCACGCATCTGGCGACAACGGCGCCTGATACTTTCACCACCACCATGGGCAAGGACAACCGCAAGAAGCGCATCTTCATCGACTACCACCGCAATGCGCGCGGCCACACCTCCGCAGCACCTTACTCTTTGCGCGCCCGCACCAATCTGCCGGCCTCGACGCCGGTCAGCTGGAGCGACCTCGAATCCATCGATGCGCCGCAGGATCTGAATTATTCGTCGCTGCCGGGGCTGTTGGCGACGTCGGGCGATCCGTGGGCGGAGATTGATAAGTTTGCGCGGGATCTGCCGGTGGTCTCGGGGGCGACGAAGTAGTTGCAGAAGACGAAGTAAGTAGTTGCAGAACAAGGACCACCGCGATCCGTGGCGCCCCCCTCTGTCCTGCCGGACATCTCCCCCTCAAGGGGGGAGATTGGCCACTACCCGGGCTTCCGCTAATCTGCAACGCTGCTGAAGTGGGCGAGACGCCGAAGCTGTTGATCTCCCCCCTTGAGGGGGAGATGTCCGGCAGGACAGAGGGGGGCGCTGTCCCGCCAGCGTTTCAAATTCCAGTCCATCGACGCTTCCAACAATTTGAATTATTCTCTGTCCACGACCTCAAATGCATGGCGGAAGATTTCGTCAGGGATTTGCCGGTATTGTGTGCGGTCGGTGTAGGATTTGCTCAGCCTCAATCGTCCTCGGACGAAAGCGCTGCAGGTCTTTGTCAGTGCATGACCGCGTAGGAGTGTTTCATGGCGCCTAGGGCAAGTTGGAAAGGTTACCTCAAACTCAGCCTCGTGAGCTGTCCGGTGCGGTTGTATCCCGCCACCAGCGCCAGCGAGCGCATCTCGTTCAACCAGCTGCACAAGAAGACCCATAACCGCATCAACATGAAGCCGGTCGACCCCGAACTAGGGCTCGTCGAGCGTGCTGATCTGGTCAAGGGGTACGAATACGAGGACAAGCAGTACATCATCATCGATGATGCAGACCTCGACGCGGTGCGCATCGAATCCAATCACACGATGAACATCGAGGCCTTCGTCGACGAGGACGAGGTCGACGTCATCTACCAGGACGCGCCCTACTACATGGCGCCCGACGGCGCGATGGCGGAGGAAACCTTCGCCGTGTTGCGCGAAGCGATGCGCAAATCCGGCAAGCTCGCCATCGCCCGCCTTGTGCTGTCGAGCCGCGAGCGCGTGGTGACGATCGGCGCGCGCGAGAACGGCATGTTCGTGTGCACCTTGAGGAACCCGAACGAAGTGCGCGGGACGGCTGAATATTTTGGCAATATTCCAGCTGGCAAGCCCGACCCCGAAATGCTGCAGCTCGCCGAAGCGCTGATCAAGCAGAAGGAAACCACCTTCGATCCGAAGAATTATGAGGACCGCTACGAGGCGGCACTCATGACGATGATCCGCGAGAAGCTGAAAGGCCACAAGCCGATTATTGCGGCGGCACCGGAGCGCGGCAATGTCATCAATCTGATGGATGCGCTGAAGGCGAGCCTGTCGCAATCGAAGCCGCCAGCCAAGTCGAAGAGCAAGGCCGACGAGGTTGCCAAGCCAGCTGCAAAGAAAGCGGCAGCGGGTGGTGCTGCTGAAAATCCGCTGAAGGCCAATCTGCTGAAGGCGGTCGGCAAGAGCAAGAAATGACGGCACCGGCCGGCGCTGTTTTCGGCACCATCGGCGCGCTGGCGGCGTTTCCGCTCAGACTGGCCGCGCGTGAAGTCGAACGCCAGCGCGGCCAGCTGCGGCGCGGCGTCACCAGGCGCACCACGCATGTCGTGTGCGGCCGCACGCTGCTTGCTAAGGCCGGGCTCTCCAGGAACGGCGATGCCGAGATCGAGCGCCGTGTCGCCGCCGAGCGCGCGGCCGGGCACAAGCTCCTCAGCGAGAACGGGTTCCTGCGCCTTCTCGGACTGATGAAGACACCGGAAGCGTCTTCGCTGTCGCGGCAATCGCTGATCGATCAGTCGCGGCTATCCGGCGCCGAGCTCGATTTGTTGTCACTGTTCGATGCGTTCGAGCATGACGCAGAACCCTATTCCTTCCGCGACCTGATCCTGGCGCGCAAATATGCCGGGCTCGTCGCCGGCGGCGCGACATGGGGGGCGATCGCGCGCTCCGTCCACCGCTCCGGCCCGGTGGCGTCGCTGACCGCCAAGTCGCTCAATGTCGGCTCGCAGCATGGGCGCGCCGATGCGATCTATCTCGAAGGCGGCCAGAGCGAACTCGACGGACAGCTTCTGTTCGATTTGGGCAGCGCCGGTTCGGCAGGCGACGACACACTGGAAGAGTTGTTTGCCGAGGCCGAAGCGGCGGAGGAGGGTGGCGACCATGATGGGGCAGCCGCACTCTACCAGCGCTGTCTCGCCATCGATCCGAGCGATGCGATTGCCGCCTTCAACCGCGCCAACTGCCTGCGCGCCGGCGGCCACGCGGCGGACGCCGCGCACGATTATATCAATGCGATAAAACTCGATCCGGCCTTCGTCGAGGCCTGGTTCAACCTCGCTGGGCTGATGAGCGAGCAGGGCCGCGAGGCCTCGGCGCGAAGGCACCTGCAGAAAGCGATCGCGCTCGACAAAAACTATGCCGATCCGGTGTTCAACCTCGCCCGGCTCGAATTCGACGCCGGCGATCTGCCGGAGGCGCGACGGCTGTGGGTGCGTTACCTTGAGCTCGACGCGGAGTCGGAGTGGTCGCGGGTGGCGGCCAAGGGCGTGCAATTCGTGGATTTGCAGTTGGCGCGGACGGCGGGGTGAGGGATGCTGGCGCTTGAACACCCCCCTCTGGCCTGCCGGCCATCTCCCCCGCAAGGGGGGAGATCGGCAGCTTGGGCGTCCCGTTCCTGCTTGCAAAGTGGGAGATTGGCGAAAGCGGTTGAGCGCGCAATCTCCCCGCTTGCGGGGGAGATGTCCGGCAGGACAGAGGGGGGTGTGACGGAACTCGACCTCTCCAGCGAGGCCGCTCCATGACCACCTTTCTCTTCGACGGTCCCGACACCGCGCCCATCACCATCCTGCTCGCCCATGGCGCCGGCGCGTCGATGGATTCTCCCTCGATGACCGCCACAGCCAAGGCACTGGCCGAAGCCGGCTTCCAGGTCGCCCGCTTCGAGTTCCACTATATGGCTGCCCGCCGTTATGGCCACCGCAAGCCGCCGCCGCGGGCCGAGACGGTCAACCCGGAATATATCAAGGCGATAGCCGACCTCAGGGCGAAGGGCGTGACCGGCCCGCTCGTCATCGGCGGCAAGTCGATGGGCGGGCGCGTCGCCTCGATGGTTGCCGACGAGATGTTTGCCAAGGGCGAGATTTCAGGACTGCTGTGCCTCGGCTATCCCTTCCATCCGCCGGCCAAGCCCGAGCAATTGCGCACAAAACACCTTGCCGATCTAAAGACGCCGACGCTGATCTTCCAGGGCACCCGAGACGAGTTCGGCACCAGGGACGAGGTTGCGACTTATGACCTTTCCGATCGCATCGAGGTGATCTGGCTGGAGGACGGCGACCACGATCTCAAGCCTCGCAAGAGTGTTTCGGGGTTTTCGACCGCCGATCATCTGAAGACGCTGGCCGAGACGGTCAAGGCGTGGTCGGGTCGGATCGCTTCCTGACCTTCGATGAAGATCGCCTCCTTCAACATCAACAACATCAACAGCCGGCTTGAAAACCTGCTGGCATGGCTGGCTGTGGCAAAGCCCGATGTCGTGTGCCTGCAGGAGTTGAAGGCACGCGACAAGCAGTTTCCGCGCTCGGCATTGGCGGCGGCCGGCTATGGCGCGGTGTGGAAGGGCGAGCCGACCTGGAACGGCGTTGCCATCCTGGCGCGGAGTGCCGAGCCCGTGTTGACCCGCGATGCCTTGCCCGGCGACGAAGCCGACAGGCAGAGCCGCTACATCGAGGCGGCGGTGAATGGCATTGTCGTCGCTTGCCTCTATGCGCCGAACGGCAATCCCCAGCCCGGCCCGAAATTCGCCTACAAGCTCGCCTGGCACGCGCGGCTGGAGGCGCATGCCGAACAGTTGCTCGACACCGGCCTGCCGGTGGTGCTGGCCGGCGACTACAACATCGTGCCCGAGCCGCGCGATATCTACGCCACCCGCTCCTATGACGACAACGCGCTGGTGCAGCCGGAAAGCCGGGCGTCGTTCCGGCGCCTGCTCGACCAGGGTTGGCTTGATGCCCTGCGCAAGAAGCATCCGAAGGAAACGCTTTACACATTCTGGGACTATCGCCGCAACCGCTGGCCGCGCGATGCGGGCCTCCGGCTCGATCACATCCTGCTGTCGAAGAAACTGGCACGCCGCCTGACCGCGGCCGGCATCGATCGCGACGTGCGCGGCGAGGACGGTGCCAGCGACCATGCGCCGGTGTGGGTGGAATTGAAGTAAGGCGACTGCTTTCATGCGTCGCGCTTGAACGGATCCATGCAACGCGCTTTAAGTCTTTTGTCTTGATGCATGTCGCTGTCCCAAACCGGGGTTCGCTTTTGGCCGACATGCAATAACCTGTCGGCAAAGTATTCCAACGCAGCCGGATCGCCCATGAACGCAATCCTCCACGAGATCTGTGAAAGGAGGCTCCATGCCTGACTTGGGCGCTGTCGAGATACTGTTCGCCGCCATTGTGGTGCTTGCGGCAGCTGTCGTGTCCTGGCGGCTGTGGCGGAAGCGCAGCCGCCGCAAGGGACGGCGGCTGACCAATCCGGCTGCCGACTATGCCGCCCGCACCGACTGGAGCGGCCGCGGGGGCATGCTCAATTACTCGTCCTTCGTCTATTTCGATGTCGATCGCGACGGCAAATACGGCGCCGGAGACCGGCCGATGGCCGGGATCATGGTGCGGCTGTATGACGAAGCCGGCAAGCTCGCCGCGTCCGCGCGCACCAACAATGCCGGCTTTGCCAATTTCCCCATGTCGGTGAAAAGCAGAAAGGCCGTGATCCGCAAGCCGGGCAACTGGCGCTTTGTGGTTTCGGTGCCGCCCGGCTGGCAGGCGAAAAGCGAAAACGACATTCAGTCCCGACACTTCCTGCCGCTGCCGGGTTCGCCGGCCGGGATGGTATCACAGGAGATGCTGCTGCCGGTCGGTCTGGCGCCGCCGCGCCGCGTCAGCGGGCGCGTTGCCGGCGATGGACCCGCGACCCTCTCCGTGTCGGGGGACGGGCACGTCCTGGAGGCGCGGACACTGGCGCCGGGTGCCGTCTTCAGCTTCGACCTGGCTGAAGAAGCCGACACGGTCAGCATCAGTGGCGAAGGCTTGGAGCGGCGGCTGACGCTGTCGCCCTACTCGGCGGATCTCGGCCTGCTGTCCGCGCAACGCGCCGGCATTGCCACTGATGCCGCTCTCGAAACGATCGGTTTCGACGATGTGACGTCGCGCACCTTCAGGAAAATTCCGGCCGGTCATGCCGGATTGGCGTGGCGCAACCTGAATGCGATGGCGCGCGACTACACCAAGGACAGCCAGGGCTATGTCAATGGCAACGTCTCCGGTGACCATGTGCTCTACACCAGCAGCGGGCTGCCTGCCGAATTCAGCTGCGAACGGCCGTTCGGCTTTCACTCGGTCATGCTGAGCGCCGCCTGGCTGGCGTCGGAAGGGGAGGTGGCGCTGATCGAAAGCTGGCTTGGCGAGCAGCTGATTGCAAGCGATCAGATCACGCTGTCGGCGCTGACGCCGTTGCACTATGCCCCGATGCTCAAAGCTGTAACGCGTGTTCGCCTGTCGACGAAGCACTATTGGCAAATGGTCGTGGACGATTTGGTCCTGACACGCTGAGATTTGAGCATGCCAAAGCGGAGCGAATTTCGCCCCGCTTCAATCAGGTTACGTTTACGATCAGCCCGGCACAATGATAATCGAGGCGCCGTTCGACGCTGTGACCGCCGACAGACGGCCCTTTTTCAAGAACGACGGCTTCACATAAATCTTCTTCATTTTCAGACTCTCCTAAAATCCCAGCCTGATGATGCCATACTGCGGCCATCTGTCAACCATGCGAGCTGAAAGCAACAAACAATAAACCCAACAATGCGCGACCAGGGGCCAGGGTCCCTATTCTTTGCTTCGGGCCATCCCAAAACCCATTGCACCTGGAGTTTGCTCTCCAGCGCCGGCGCGATCCGCCAGAGATGCGCCGGATTAAAGCGTGACGCTGCTCGGGGCGTTTGCCGTGACGGCGGAAAGCTTGCCCTTCTTGACGAAGGTCGGCTTCGCGTAAGTCTTCTTCATGGTGTTCTCTCCTGAACTCTCGGCGAGCATGGCAGATGCGCGACATGTGTCAACCAAGCCGGGCGCCGACGGCGGCCCTCCTGGCGCTATCGGCTGGCGGCCAGCGCCTGGCCTCCGGCTCGCTCGACGGCACGGCCCGGCTATGGGGCATGGACACCGGCCACCAGATCGCGCTGTTCGACAGCAAGACCGGCCCGATCTATGCGGGCGTCCGCCGCGGTGCTGACTGGCGGCAATGATCGCACCACCCGCGACTGGCCGCCCGACGGCGGTGACGGCGTCGTGCTGTTTGCCGGCGCGTCGGAATGAGCAAATCTTGATCACCTTGTCCGCCGTGCTATGTAAAGCCCATGCCAGCATCCAGCCTCCCAGACAACGCGCCGCTCATCGTCATCGATCTCCAGACCGGTATGTTCGACGGCGTGCACGAACCGCCGATCCATGATGCGCCAGGCATAGTCGAGCGCACCAAAGCGGTGATCGACTGGGCGCGGGGCGGCGGGCGCAAGGTCGCATTTGTCAGGCATGATGGACCCGAAGGCGATCCGTTGGCACCGGATCAGCCGGGCTGGCCGGTTTGGCCCGCACTTGGCCAAGCTGCGGACGAGCCGACCTTTGCCAAATCCGTGCGCGATGCTTTCAGCAATCCCGCTTTCGGCGACTGGGTTGCCGGGCAGGGTGCGGGTGCTGTCGTGCTCCTGGGCGCGCAGACCGATTTTTGCGTGGCCGCGACGGTCAAGGGCGCGATCGCCAGAGGGCTCGGCGTGACCGTGGTGTCCGATGCGCACAGCACGCTGGACAATGCCAGCGAGAGTGCCGAGCAGGTCATCGTCAGGCACAATGGCGAATTCGCCGAGGCCGGCGTCAATCTGGTGACCACAAAGGCGCTTGTCGGCGGCTGAAGCCCGAACGTCGCCGCAGGCCGCATTATCAGGCAGGCCGGCTTGAGGACTTCGCGAGGGAAGACAGCGCCGGGCGCCTGCCGTGGTCGACGCGGACGGGGGGGCGCATTGTTGGGATGGCTCGGGCGCCCGCGTCAACCAGGGCGGCTCGTACCGCCGCATTAGCAACATTGCACATTGCGTGCCGCTCGAAACTTCCGCGAAAGCGGAATAGGCCGGAGCAAAAGGGCGGATTCGGCTGAGACTTTCGGCGCGCTTTCCCGGTCCGGGAGTCAAAAAGTCTGCTGGTTATTGGAAATGTCGTTCAAGGCGTTTGCCGGTGCTGCACCGGATCGGCGAGGAACGACACCGCAATCAGGTCGTCGCCATCGATCCGGCCGTGACGATCTTCCATGATGGCCGCGACCTTTTGAAAGGTTTTCATTTCGGCATCCGTCACCCGCGCATCGCGCATCCGGGCCTGGAGATCGGCCAGGCGAACGCCCAAAGCAGGGGATGTCACAGCTTTGCTTATCATCTTCACTCGTCCTGATTGGAAACTGACATGGGCAACCCGCCGCCATGGCTGGCGGCGGGTTTGGGACAATTCCAAGTTCAGTCGTAGACCTTGACGATCTTGCGGGTGCCCGGATCCACCAGGACGGTGCGGTTGTCGACCACCACGTAGCGGTATTTGACGTCGGGGATCTCATGAAGCTCGACCGTATCCGGCAACGCGCTACCAACATTCAGTTCCACGCCGGGAATCTTGACCGAAGCGAGGGGCTGCTTCTTCACATACTCGCGGATGACCGTGTCCTGTTCAGGCTGGATGACAACGTCCTGAGCGGCAACGGCGCCCACTCCGGCCAACAGCAACAGCGCCGCTGCGGCGCCCGTTAGGTGCATTTTCATACTGTTTCTCCTTGCGAGTCAGCATGACAAGATCGTCCAACGCTGACGGCAACTGAACTTGAGCCAACTGAAAATGTTCCTCAGATTGGGCTTCGGTCGGATGCTGTCTGCGACTTAAGTCTGGCCCGAGAGCGCATTGGTCTTACCGACGGGAACGGCTCTCTGTTCACGGCTGTTTGTCTCCCGGAATTCGGAGAAACAGATGGACAAAAGTGTTGGCCAAGCGCGCTGGTTGCTCGCACCGATTTTCGCGACAGCCGTTACCTTTCTGGTGATGGAATAGTCCTTGGCTGACATGTCGTCGATCGGCGCAGCAACGTCCCTTCCTGCGCTGAGAGGGTTCGCAAGCCGCTTCGGCGCCTGGCGAACCCTCTATCTTCACCATACGCCGGCCTGCTCGTCGCTATCGTCCAGCAGTTGCTCGTCCAGTTTGCCGCTCGGCTATCGGGCCGTGTGTATCGATCGAGCCGGCGGCGAAGACAAGACACGTTGATCCGTAGGCTGCTCGCTGAAGTAAAGCGAACTGCCGAGAATGAGGAACACGATGCCCACCGCCGTCAATCCAACCATGAGCACGGCAATCGCCGTTCCTGGGCCATAGCCTGTCTTGATGATGGTGGATCGGTGGGCCATCGCGGCGTTCTCCAGACACCCGGCGGTGCCGAGTTCTGCGACAAACGACAAGCGAGGCCCGATGTTCCCTGGTTGGAAGCCTCAATCGGTCACTTTGGGCTTTTGCTTTTTCCTGTAGGACCAAGGTCTTATCTGCCGAGCGCAAAGGTCCAAGGGGCCTTGTTCAGTTCCGATAATGTCCCTTGGATGTTCCGTTACTTTAGGTAAACCTGATATATTGCCTGGGCGGAAAACTTAGCTGGCCAAGCAAAATCGCCCGCGAACCGGGCATGGAAAATGTGGCTTTGGCAAGTTCAACAACAGGCAGTCATGTCTCGGGCGACGAATAGCTCACGTCTCGTCGAATCCGCCCTCTCGGGTCTGATCGTGCGTGATTGCGGCTTCTTCCTCATCATCGGGGAGGGCGTCGTCGCTGTCCTGGTACGCGTTATCGTCGTCCTCGTCCGGCAGATCACCGTCTTTTTCGACGCCGTAACGTATGTCGCCGTTTTCCGGCGCGGACTCTGGCAGGATCTCGCCGCCCTTGATTGCATCCCAATCCTGCTGCTCGATGGTCGGCCCATCCGCCCTCGGTGCGTCATCTTCGATGTCGGCGCTTGGTTTGTTGCGAGGTGCCATGCTGGCCTCCAATCGTTGAAGAACTGGAGGCGAAACTCGGCGTGCCGGCGTTTGTTCCGGACCCGAAGTGCAAAGACCGGGCGTGCTTCTGGATTGTCGACGGCTGGCGTGTCAGCCCAGCCCCGCCAGCACCGCGGCCGCGGCCCGCACAGTTGCCAAGTTGCCGCGCAAATGGAGAACGCATTGCGGCGACTGACCCCTTACTTGCGAAGTTGCTAAAATAATGAAATGTTGTCCGCGGGAAATGAAATGAGGCAGGGACTGGTTGGAGCCGGCGCGGTTTCGACGGTTTTGGAAACCATGTATTTTGGACAGTTTCTGGTAGGAATGTCAGCCACGGCCGTCATCGTCGCGGTCTGGACCTATATGACCACCGGCTCCTTCTGGGAGGCATTTGCCTGGACGATAGCGACGCTGCTTGTCCTGCAGGTCGGCTACTTCGTGCTCGTCGTGAGGCTGATCTTCAGGCGCGCACATGACATCGTGCCGAGCCAGGATCCGGTAGACGCCTTTCCGCCATTGCATCGCGACGGTGTCCAGCTTTGAGACCGGGTGACCGGGACCGATCAGGAATGGCGTTTCCATACCAGGCCGTCCACTCGAGCGCGTTCGCCCGGGCAAACTCGGGGAACGTCGCCACCAGCGCGATCACGACCGACGGCAAGGTGTTTGGTCGCTGAGACGGCGCCTTCTGAGCATATCCCTGCTGGAGATTTCGGCCCAGCGTTATCATGGGAACAGGACGCATGCGCGACCGCTCCGCATTGTGCTCAGGCCGACAGGTTGGGAACAAGTGCTGATGCTTCGCGTTCTCTGGCAGTGTCGATGAGGTTGCCGCCTCCATCGGTACTGTTATGGCTCGCTCTGCTCCCGGCGGGGCGAGCCCTTTTCGTGCCGGAGCCTTTCAAATCGTCCAGATGAAGAGGCGGATGCGCGGCCGATTTGGCGCACTGGTGCTCAGATTGAATTTTCTTCCTCTAAATATCCGTACCTATCTGTGCAAGTTCTCAAACTCTTGAACGCTGTCTGCCGAATGTTTGATCAGCAACCAATCAATATCCAGGCTGCAATCGTAATATCTTCAATTCTGAAGTTACGATGGAACCGCATGGCAGCGGTGGAGTTTTTATGGAGGGCGGAATTCAGTTATCACTAGGAGATGGCCATGAGACTTTATCTTACGAGCGCGGCGACCGCCGTCGTCCTGATGGGCGGGATTGGTGCGGCGCTGGCGGAAAACGTCGTCGTTGTCCAGCCGGAGCAGGAGACAGTCGTTCGCGAATACATCAAGAGAGAACCGCTTGCCTCGGTGAACCTTCTGGGCGTCGAGCTCAAGCTCGGCTCGTCGGTGCCGGATACGGTCGAACTGCGTGAGGTGCCCGACGTCAAATACCGCGTCGCGGTGATCAACGACCAGACGGTCCTCGTCGATCCGGAGACCCGCCAGATTGTTGAAGTGCTGCACTAGGGATCCCGCAGTACTGGACCTTGGGAAAAACCCGCCCCGAACGTCGCGTCGGGGCGGGTTTCCTTTGCCGCGACCCGCGATGGCCTATTCGGCGGCCAGTCTATCCTGCGTCTTGGTCTCGAAATCGCTGGCGTCGTGGCGTTCATGCAGTTGCATGGCAGGCTCACCGAAAGCTCGGTTGACCATGCGGCCGCGCTTGACCGCCGGGCGGGCGTCGATGGCCTTCGCCCAACGCTGCACATGCTTGTACTCGTGCACCGACAGGAACTCGCCGGAATCATTGTACATGCGGCCGAGTGCCAGCCCGCCATACCAGGGCCACACCGCCATGTCGGCGATGGAATAGTCCTTGCCGCCGAGATATTCAGTCTCGGCCAACCGGCGGTCGAGCACGTCCATCTGACGCTTCACCTCCATCGAGAAGCGATCGATGGCATATTCGAACTTTTCCGGCGCATAGGCATAAAAGTGGCCGAAGCCGCCGCCCAGATACGGCGCCGAGCCCATCTGCCAGAACAGCCAGGACAGCACCTCGGCGCGGGCCGGCTGTTCGGTCGGAAGGAATTCGCCGAACTTTTCGGCGAGATAGACCAGGATCGAGCCGGATTCGAAGATGCGCACCGGTGTGGTGCCACTGTGGTCCATCAGGGCCGGAATCTTGGAGTTTGGATTGACCTCGACGAAGCCGCTGCCGAACTGGTCGCCATCGTTGATCCGGATCAGCCAGGCATCGTATTCGGCACCCTTGTGGCCGCGCGCCAGAAGCTCTTCCAGCATGACGGTGACCTTGACGCCGTTCGGCGTCGCCAGCGAATAGAGCTGCAACGGATGCTTGCCGACAGGCAGTTCCTTGTCATGCGTCGGCCCGGCGATCGGCCGGTTGATGCTGGCAAAGGCTCCGCCGCTCGGCTTGTTCCAGGTCCATACTTTCGGCGGTGTGTAGTCGGTCATTTCGTGGCCTCGTGTCGGGGAAGGATGGCAGGTCGCCATTAACTAGGGCTGCGGATGTGTAAGTTCAACTTGCGTTGAACTATTATCGATGCCCGCAGTGCCAACATCGGCAATTGGGCTTCCTTACCCTTGCGCCTTCTCCTGCGTGGCATACCTATAGAAGATGTCGCCAAAGCCCACCCAGGACAAAAGCATGACCATCAATCCCAATCCGCGCTCGGTCGTTGCCGTGCGGGCCACTGTTCCCGAAGATGCCTTTACGGCCGGGGCGCTCGGCACGCTCAGGGAAGGCAGCGGCGTCGTCATTCGCAATGACGGGCTGGTGCTGACCATCGGCTATCTCATCACCGAAGCGGAAGAGGTCTGGCTGACCAGCCATGACGGCCGCGTCATCCCCGCGCACGCGCTGGCCTATGACCAGGAATCGGGCTTCGGCCTGGTGCAGGCGCTGGCGCCGCTCGGCCTGCCGGCGGTGGCGCTGGGCGATGCCGGCAAGGCCAGGATCGGCGACGCCGTGGTGCTGGCCGACGGCATCGGCCAGTCGGTGCAGGCCAGGATCGTCACCAAGCAGGAATTCGCCGGCTATTGGGAGTATCTGCTCGACGAGGCGATCTTCATTGCGCCGGCGCACCCGTCCTGGGGCGGTGCCGGGCTGTTCGGCGCCGATGGCTCGCTGCTCGGCATCGGTTCGCTGCGCCTGCAGATGAGCCGCAATGGCGAGGTCGCCGACATCAACATGGTGGTGCCGATCGATCTGTTGCCGCCCATACTCGACGATCTCCTGACGCGCGGCCAGGTGGCCAAGCCGCCGCGGCCATGGCTCGGCGCGCTGTCGGCCGAAAGCGATGGCAGAGTGGTGGTGATGAGCGTGACCGAAGGCGGTCCGGCGGCCAAGGCTGGCCTGCGCCAGGGCGACATCATCTCGGACATCCGCGACGGCGCGGTCGACGGACTCGCCGATTTCTATCGCAAGCTGTGGGAGAGCGGCTCGGCCGGTGCCGAGATTCCGATGCGGGTGCTGCGCGACGGCCGCGAAACCTGGCTGCGCGTCAAGTCCGCCGACCGCGGCAGTTTTCTGAAGAAGCCGCAGCTGCAATAGCGCGTCAGCCACGCGATGCATCCAAGACTGCTCAAAACCTTCCTTGCGGTGGCGCGGAGCCGCAACATCACACGCGCCGCAGAAGTGGTCAACCTCGCGCAATCGAGCGTCAGCGACCAGATCCTGGCGCTCGAGGCCGAGCTTGGCGCTGCCCTGTTCACGCGCGCGAAGTCCGGTCTCGAGCTGACGCCGGCAGGCCTAGCGCTGAAGCCCATCGCCGAGGATTTGTTGCGGCTCGACGGCGAGGCGCGCGCGGCCGTGCAGGCAGCGGTAGGTTCGACAAGCGGGCACCTGACCATCGGCGCGCTGGAGACGATCGCGTCGGCCAGGCTGGCGCCTTGGCTGCCCGGGTTCCAGGCCGGCCATCCCGACATCACCGTGCGGATGAAGGTGGCGGGCAGCGGCGCGCTGCTGCGCCAATTGGAGGATGGCGACATCGATGTCGCGTTCTGCTTCGACCGCCGTGATTTCGCGAAGGGCGCGTCGGATAAACACTTCGCCAGGCGCACGATAGCAGCCGAACCGCTGGTGCTGGTCGCGGCTCCGGGGCAGGGCAGCGTGCCAGGCGACCTTGCCGCGCTTGGCGAACTGCAGTTCGTGGCAACGGAGCCCGGATGTATCTACCGACACATGTTCGACACGGCCTTTGCCGAGGCGGGCGCTGCCGCACCCAGACTTGCCAACGAGGTCGGCAGCATCGGCGCCATTGCGCGGCTGGTGGCGGCCGGCGCGGGGCTCGCCCTCGTTCCACGCCTGGCCGTCACGGATGCGCTCGCACGCGGCGACATCGTCGAAATGCGATGGCCCGGCCAGATGCGGACGGCGCCGCTGGTGATGATCTGGCGCCGCCGGCGCGTCCAGCTGCCGGCGCTTAAGCAATTGCTCACTGCCGCGCGCGACACGCTGGTGCCGGCCCTGCAGCCCGCCAAGGCTGGTTCAGGACTTGAATCGTCGAACCGCTCCAAGGCCTTGTTTGCAAACAACTCCTGACGGAAGCAGCGGCGGTTCAGATCAGGCGGTGGCCGCCCTCGACATGCAGCGTCGTTCCCGTGGTAAAGCCATTGCCGATCAGGAAGGCGATGGCGTCGGCGATATCATCGGGTTGGCCAATCCGCCCGACCGGCAGCCGCTTGGCCATCGCGGCCAACGTCTCGTCCTTCCTGTCGCCGGCCACTTGCGCCCAGATCGTGGTGTCGACCCAGCCGGGTGACACGGCATTGACGCGGATCGGCGCCAACTCGACCGCCAGCGCCCGCACGAGGCCTCCGAGCGCTGCGTTGACAGCAGCAACGACGGAGCCGCGTGCGGCTGGGCGATAGGCGGCGATACCGGAGACGAAGGTCATGGAGCCGGATGCTGCCAGCCGCGGCGCACCGTGCTTGGCGAGCAGCAGCGGGCCATACAGCTTGCTCTCCACCACCCTTTGCGCCGCCTTCAGGTCAAGCTCCGGCAGCGGCCGATAGGCGCCTTCGATGTCGGCTGCGGTGCTGACGATGTGGTCGAGTCCGCCAATCGCTGCGAACAGCGCCGAGACCTGGTCTTCGCGCGCGATGTCGACGACGGCCGTCTCCAGCCCGGCGGGATTGCCGAGCGCCTCGCGCGCCTGCCGCAGCCGGTCTTGGCCGCGCCCGGCGATGACAACCGCCGCACCGGCCTCCACGCAGTGCCGGGCCAGCGCCAGACCCATGCCGGAGCCGCCGCCGACGATCAGGATTTTCTGTTTCGAAATGCTCATTTCGCTCTGCCTTTGCTTGGATGGACAAGGGCAGGAATTGGCAGTTCGGCGCGACAGAAGGAAACGGAAGAAACCGATAGTGCCATCGGAAAGGCCGATGGAGCAGGGCGGACGAGCGCCGTCTCTGGCTCAGCGCACCAGCGGACTTTCCCAGACGACAAACAGCAGAGCTTTCAGCTGGGCAAAGCGCTCCTGCCCAAGTTCGGTGCGCCATTCCTCCTCGATGTCGTGCAGGATATCGACCATTTTCCAGAACGCGGCATGACCGCGTTCGGTGGACCGCACCACGCGCGCACCGCCATCGCCGGGAATGTCGGACCGGACGAGGTAGCCGTACCCTTCGAGACTGCTGAGCAGCTGGTTGATGGCCTGTTTGCTCATGCCGGCACGCTCGGCGATGGTGCCGGGCCGCGCGCCGTCCGGTCCGGGAAACTGCAACACCGCCATATGCGGCAGGCGCAATTCGTCGAAACCGGCGGCGTTGAGCTCCTTGATCAGCCGCCGCTGGATCGCTTGTGCCGGCACGCGCAGCAGGGCGCCGATCAGCAGGTTCTCGGTCTTGGTCTGTAGAACTTCCGTTGAGGTGGGCATTGACGATCCGGTAAATTGAATTTACTGATAGCGAGTAAATGTAATTTACCGGAGGGGTTTGCGCAATGTCGGTCATGAATCTTCAGGTCAATCCAGCCAATGAGACCATCGGCGACAAGGGGCTGTCGATTCGCTTCCTGGTGACGGGCGACAGTTCGAACGGCAGCATCGCCGCCTTTGAGTTGAGGGTTGCCAGCGGACTGCGCCTGCTGGCGCCGGCGCACAGCCATGATCACTACGAAGAGACGATCTACGGCATTGAAGGGGTGCTGACCTGGACCGTCGACGGCAAGCCGATCGAGGTCGGACCGGGAGAAGCGCTGTGCATCCCGCGTGGCGCAGTCCATCGCTTCGACAACAATGGCAGCGCGGATGCGAAAGCGCTGTGCGTCGTCACACCAGCGGCGATCGGTCCGGACTATTTCCGCGAGATATTCGCCATGTTCCACGCCGCCGCCGGCGGTCCGCCGGACAAGGCTGGGATGATGGACATCATGCGCCGCCACGGGCTGACGCCGGCAGCGCCGCCGCCAAGCTGAAGTCGGTCGAAGAGGCGCCGGTCACGCGCCGCAAGCGCTGAAGGTGGTGCCGGGGTTCCAGTCCTTGAAGGCGATGGTCTGGCCTTCGACCGAGACGTTCCTGTGCTTGGTGCTGCCGTCCGGCTGCTTTTCGCTGCTGGTGCCTTTGCCGGTCAGCACATTGTACTCGCAGGCGCTTTCGGCATTCTCCTTCAAATAGTCATAGTGGTCATAGGCGAAGCCGGCGACGATGAAGGCATCATTGCGCCAGGCGATGGTCAGCGTCATGTCGGTCCGTTCGCTGCCGATCTCCATCGCTGGCAGGTAGAATTTGATCGAGCCGTTGGGCAGCATCGTCAGTTCCGGCTCGGTGTCGGAGTTCTCGTAGCCCGCCCGCTCGTAGCCGTTCCATTCCCCTTGGATCTGCTCGTGCACGATCTCGACGGGTTTGAGGTAATTGTGCTCCTTGTCCCTGAGGAAGAAGTGGACGTCCATCGGATGGCCGGGTTCGGTCTCCACCACCATGGCAAGATCGACGGCGCCGTCGCCATTGAAATCGCCAGTCACAGCCGTGATGATCTTCCGGGTTTCGATCGGCTCGGCGAGGGTGGCCGTGGGGAGAAACAACACAAAGGCGAGCAACAGAGATTTCATGGCGTATTCCCCCGGGAGCGAGACGGCGTGCCCGAGCACGAGCATGGCAGGTATTCCGGGACTTTCTACAGTGGGGCGGGAAGAAAAATGTTCGGGCCGACGGGCGCGAAGGAACGCCGTGCGCGCCTGCCAAGTTTGCTGCCGGAAACTGACAGCAATTCATGCCACGATGCTGGCCAATGACGATGGGCATGATGCCGGAGGCAGGACGACAGTGAGAGCGATGACGCGAGGGGCAACAGCATCGAACGGGCAGGCCGACTGATGGCGCCGATCAAGGTCGATCCCGCCAAGGTCCACGAATTCGCGGATCCTGCCGGCTTCTACGCCTGGCTGAGCAAGCACCACGCCACGGAAACCGAAGTCTGGATCAAGGTGCACAAGGTGGGGTCGGGATTGAAATCGATCACCCCCAAGCAAGCCATCGACGTGGTGCTGTGCTTCGGCTGGATCGATGCGGTGCGCAAAGGGTTGGACGACAAGAGCTTCCTGCAGCGCTACACGCCGCGCGGCAGGAAGAGCATCTGGAGCCTGATCAACATCGACAATGTGGCGCGGCTGGTCGAGGAGGGCCGCATGACCGAGCATGGGCTCAAACAGGTCGAAGCGGCGAAGGCGGACGGGCGCTGGGCGCGCGCCTATGGCAGCGGCAAGGAGATGAAAATTCCCGATGATTTGCAAGCGGCCATAGACGCCGAACCCGCTGCGAAGGCGATGTTGGCAAAGCTCAGCGCGCAAAACCGCTTCGCGCTCGCCTTCCGCATTCACAACATGAAGACGGAGGCCGGGCGCAAGAGGAAGATCGAAGCGTTTCTGGCAATGCTGAAGCGCGGTGAGACGATCCATCCACAAGGCAGGAAGTGAGGTTTGGCGCGAGTTCGTCTTCGGCGCCGCAAGCCTGTCCTCAAGGGATCCCTCGTTGCGCGAAGCGCTTCAGGATTTGAATCGCGAAATTGTTCCAACTGCTTGTTTTCGCGCAATTCGGGGTCGGCGTGGCGCGGCCGCTTCAGCAACGACATCGCTGGTGGACGGAGGAGGGCACGGCGGCTACCCTTCGAAAGCCGCGACGATCGAGCGGCGGACCGGTCGCTGGGAGTCGTTGCCGTTGAGAAGAGTTGCTTCGTGGACGATGGCGCTGGGTCTCATTGTCATCGTCGCGTGTGTGGGAGCCGGGGTCACGCTTGCCCAGACTTCGCCCGATCAGACTTCTCCCGACCTGGCTTCCCCCTCGGCCTCGCCGGCAAAAGAGATCTCGGTCGGGATAAAACAGGCGCCGCCTTTTGCGTTCAAGCTGCAGGACGGCAGCTGGTCGGGATTGAGCATCGACCTCTGGCAGAAAATGGCCGGGCGGCTCAACCTGCGCTTCCACTATGTCGAAGTGCCTGCCGTGCAGGACCAGATCGATGGCGTCGTCAGCGGCAGATTCGATGCGGCGATGGCCGCGATCACGGTCACGGCTGACCGCGAAAAGGCCGTCGACTTCACGCAGCCCTTCTTCACGACCGGGCTCGGCATCGCGACGCCGCTCAACAACCAGCCGTCATGGCGGCCGGTGCTGCATGCCCTGACGTCGTTCGGCTTCCTGCAGGCGGTTCTGGCGCTGGTCATCATATCGGTGGTGGTCGGCGTCCTCATCTGGATGTTCGAACGCCGGCACAATGACGATTTCGGCGGCGGCGTCGCCAAGGGACTGTTTTCCAGCATGTGGTGGTCGACCATCGCCGCGACGCAGGCCAGCACCGGTGATTTCGGCCCGCGAACCGTGCCGGGGCGCGTGCTGGCCGCGCTCTGGATGATGGGATCGATCATCGCGATCGCGGTGTTCACTGCGGGTGTCACATCGGTGCTGACGGTGACGCAGATGGAAGGCATGGTGCAGGGCGAAAGCGATCTCGCCGCGGTCAGGGTCGGCGCGGTGCAGAGCTCGTCGACGGCGTCCTATCTGGATTCGACCCAGATCCGTCATCAGGACTTTGCCTCGATCCAGCAAGGCCTCAACGCGCTTCGCGCCGGCAAGATCGACGCGCTGGTGCACGACAAGCCGCTGCTTGGCTGGCTGGTCGGGCAGAATTACGCGACAAGCCTGCAGGTTCTCGATGCGACGTTCGACCAGCAGCAATATGCCATTGCGCTGCCGCTCGGCAGCCCGTTGCGCAAGTCTCTCGATGTCGCCCTCCTGCAGACCATCGAAAGCGATTGGTGGAAGCAGGCCGTCTTCCAGTATCTGGGCGAGAAGTAGCCGGCAGCAATTTCAGCGGTGCTATGCGCTGGAAGAACCGCCGTCGCTATCCGAGAGTGGCGGCCTGTCTTTCAGGGATGGATGGTTGCTGTCACTGGTCCAGGTCGACCGGTGTCACGCCAAGAAGTTTCAGGGCATTGGCATAGGTCCGGATGCCTTGCGCCTGCTTGCGCTCGGCACAGAACCGGTTCGCCTTGTCCTGGAGTGCCGTTGCCTCGGCGATCTGGCTCGCACTGGCACCGGGTTTGGCTTTGGTCTGGATGGCTCCGTCGAGTTGAAGACCGAGCCGGCTGCAATATTCGCTCCGGGTGACCGCTGCTTCCGCCCCCGATTGTGCGACGGCCAGCATGGCGAGCGAAATGCCTGTCAGGGCACCCATCCATCCGGTCGAACGTCGTTGCATGTTTCGGGACCATTTCTTCGCGTTGTGCCGCAGGCCGCGTGACCGCCGCGAGGGTGGTTATGACAGGCGATGTTTTCGCGATTTTTCCCGGATGTTGAATCTTGTTTCTGGAGTGTGTCTGGCGGTGAAGCTGCCAATCTCCCCCACGAGGGGGGAGATCGGCGGAGTGCGGCGCTTGCGCCTCTTCCTTTGCGGCTATCCTTCGCGTAAGGCGCCGGGCAAATCGTTTCACGCAAGCAAAATTCCCCGGACACCGCATGATCAGACTTGAAAGCATCAGCAAGCAGAACGGCCGTCAGCTTGTCTTCATCGAAGCGTCGGCGTCCCTGCAGAAGGGCGAGAAGGTCGGCCTCGTCGGGCCGAACGGCGCCGGCAAGACGACGCTGTTTCGCATGATCACCGGCCAGGAGCAGCCAGACGAAGGCCAGGTGCAGGTCGATCGCGGCGTCACCATCGGCTATTTCAGCCAGGATGTCGGCGACATGGAAGGCCACAGCGCTGTCGCCGAAGTGATGAACGGCGCCGGGCCGGTCAGCGAAGTCGCGGCCGAGATGGCAGCGCTCGAGGCGGCCATGGCCGATCCCGAGCAGGCCGACCAGATGGACGAGATCATCGAAAAATACGGCGAGGCGCAGCACCGCTTCGAGGAACTCGACGGTTATGCGCTGGATGGCCGCGCCCGCGAAGTGCTGGACGGTCTCGGCTTTTCGCAGGAGATGATGGACGGCGATGTCGGAAAGCTGTCCGGCGGCTGGAAGATGCGCGTGGCGCTGGCCCGCATCCTGTTGATGCGGCCCGACGCCATGCTGCTCGACGAGCCGTCGAACCATCTCGACCTGGAGAGCCTGATCTGGCTGGAATCCTTCCTGAAGAACTATGATGGCGCGCTGTTGATGACCTCGCACGACCGCGAGTTCATGAACCGCATCGTCAACAAGGTGGTCGAGATCGACGCCGGTTCGCTGACCGCCTATTCCGGAAACTACGAATTCTACCAGCAGCAGCGGGCGATCGCCGATAAGCAGCAGCAGGCTCAGTTCGAGCGCCAGCAGGCGATGCTGGCCAAGGAGATCGCCTTCATCGAGCGCTTCAAGGCGCGCGCCTCGCATGCCGCGCAGGTGCAGAGCCGGGTGAAGAAGCTGGACAAGATCGACCGCGTCGAGCCGCCGAAGCGCCGCCAGACCGTGTCCTTCGATTTCCTGCCGGCGCCGCGCTGCGGTGAGGATGTCGTCACGCTGAAGAACGTCCACAAGGGCTATGGCAGCCGCAGCATCTATGAGGGGCTCGATTTCCAGGTCCGCCGCCGCGAGCGCTGGTGCATCATGGGCGTCAACGGCGCCGGCAAATCGACGCTTCTGAAGCTGGTCGCCGGCGCTTCCGAGCCCGATACCGGCACGGTCGCGCGGGGCCCAAGTGTCAAGATGGGATATTTCGCCCAGCACGCCATGGAGGTGCTGGAAGGCGAGCGCACTGTGTTCCAGACACTGGAAGACGCGTTCCCCCAGGCCGGCCAGGCGCCGCTCAGGGCACTCGCAGGCTGCTTCGGCTTTTCCGGCGACGAGATCGAGAAGAAATGCCGTGTGCTGTCAGGCGGCGAGAAGGCGCGGCTGGTGATGGCGCTGATGCTGTTCGACCCGCCCAACCTTTTGGTGCTGGACGAGCCGACCAACCATCTCGACATCGCCACCAAGGAGATGCTGATCACGGCGCTGTCGCAGTACGAGGGCACCATGCTGTTCGTCTCGCACGACCGGCATTTTCTGGCGGCGCTTTCCAACCGCGTGCTGGAACTGACGCCCGAAGGCATCCACACCTATGGCGGCGGCTATACGGAATATGTCGAGCGCACCGGGCAGGAAGCGCCGGGCTTGAGGAGCTAGCCCTTACCGCAGCGAGATGCTCATGCCACTGAGGTCGGCGTTGACCTGCAGGCCGACCTGCCTGCCCGTCAATTCGAGCTGGGCGCCCTTGTCATTGGTCATGACGATCACCTGAGCCCCTTTGCCAAGCGCGCCGCCACCGCCCGCCGCACCATAGACCCCGGTCACATCCCGCGCACGTTTGATGTGGCGCACGGTACCTCGGAAATAGGTCTTGGAAACGCCGAAGGCGAGACCGCCCGAGACGCCGCCGACCGAGATGGGATAGCGGCGGCCATGGAAGGTCAGCGTTCCTTCGCCTCCGGAGCCACCGACGAAGAAGGCCGCCTTGTAGACGGCGAAGCGGATGGTGCCGCTGTCGGCATGCGCGGCGCTGGCAAAGCCGATGCTTGCGGTGGCGATGGCGGCAACCGCGATGGAACGAAATCCGGATGAAATCTTCATGGTGAGAACTCCTCAATGTCGCCGCTTTGCCGGCCGGGATGTCAGCGTGGGATCAAAGTTACAACTGAACAGTCTCGCCCGTGGTTTGGTTCCAGGCCCCGTGATTTGGTTCCAGGCATCGTTCGAATCCGGCTGCGGGAAAGCCGGGGAGAGGGCGGCGGGTTGCGGAGGGTGGGGAGGGCACCTGACCGCAGCTATCGCCTTGTGGGATGAACAGGTCTATGCAGGCCCTTCACAAGGCTTAGGAGAGGCTTCGGATGAGAAACGCAATCTGCCTCGCATTGACTGCGGCAGTGGCTGGGTGCGCGACCTCCCCGGTCGACTATGAGGCGTCGCTTTCGCAGCAGGACCAGAAATGGGCCTCCCCGGCATGCCAGCAGGCCCGCAGGGCGGCTTCGGATTACGAGGCTCGCGAGAAAGAGCATCCGGGGTGGGGTTTCGGCGTCTTGCTTGGTCCATACTCGATGGGGCTCGTCGCAGCCATCAAGGAGCATGAGCAGAAGCAACGAAAGCTGTTCGCCCGCGAAGTGCACCTGCAATGCTCAAGCCTGCCGCTGCCGAAGGAACTGCAGGGCGATTTGAACCCTGCCGTACCGCCGACCAAGTATCCATAGCCTGCCGCGCCTTCCGGGCGGAAGGCGCCGGGGTGGCCGCCGTCATTGGCGGCACCTCGATCTTCGGCGGCCGCGGTGTCTACACCGGCACCATCCTCGGCGCCCTGATCCTGACCGTGCTGACGACGCTCTTGACCATCCTGCAGATGCCGGAGGGGGCAAGGCGGCGGCCCAAACGCAGCCATTCACCTCAACCCGCCCCTATCTCTCCTCCACAACCCTCAAATAAGCCGAATTCAGACAGGCAGCTTTTTGACGCAAGGATGCGAACTACTGCCGTTCAACCAATGATAAAGGCTCAGATCGAATTTTGGTGCTTCTTCAAAATTTGCACCTATTGAGGATGCGCCACGGCCAGCCCGCGAGGACCGATCCGCTCTCAAAAAGCGTGTACAGGTTGACAACACCTTGGCCGCTGCAACATCCTGCCGGTTTTTAGACTGGGAGGTAGCATGACTATTTCGATCAACCGCCGCACCTTTTCCATAGGCGCGGGCGCTCTGGCTTTGGCTGCGGCCGGATTTTCGCCGGCACGCGCGCAGCAGGCGTTTTTCCGCATCGGCACGGGCGGAACGTCCGGCACCTACTATCCGGTGGGCGGCCTGATCGCCAACGCCATCTCGGCAACCGGGGCGGCCGGCGTCGAAGGCTTGGTCGCCACCGCCACGTCCTCCAACGGTTCGGTGGCCAACATCAGCGCCATCCAGTCGGGCGCGTCCGAATCGGGCTTCACGCAATCCGACGTCGCCTACTGGGCGCATTCGGGCACCGGCCTCTATGAGGGCAAGCCCAAGGTTGACGACCTGCGCCTCATCGCGACGCTTTATCCCGAGACGATCCATTTGGTCGCGCGTGCCGACGCCGGCATTAAGTCGGTGGCGGATCTCAAGGGCAAACGCGTCTCTCTTGACGAGCCGGGCTCCGGCACCATCGTCGATGCGCGACTTGTGCTTGGCGCTTACGGTCTGGCTGAAAAGGACGTGCAGCCCGAATATCTCAAGCCTGGCCCGGCCGGAGAGCGGCTGCAGGATGGCGCCATGGACGCTTATTTCTTCGTCGGTGGTTATCCGACCGGCGCAATCGTTGAGCTTGCCACCACCAACAACATCACGCTGGTGCCGATCACCGGCCCCGAGGCCGACAAGCTGCTGTCCGAGCAGAAGTTCTTCTCCACCGATACCGTGCCGGAAGGCACCTACAAAAATGTCGGCGAAACCAAGACCATTTCCGTCGCCGCTCAATGGGTGACCAGCGCCAAGCAGACCGACGACCTCGTCTACAAGATCGTCAAGTCGCTTTACAGCGACGAAACCCAAAAGGCCCTGCAGGCAGGCCACGCCAAGGGCAAGCTGATCACGCTCCAGAACGCGGTTACCAGCGCTGGCATTCCGTTTCATCCCGGCGCAGAGAAATTCTACAAGGAAGTCGGCACCCTGAAATAAGAGCCATTTGGACCGGCTGACAACAACGAGGCGGAAGGGATGCTTTCCGCCTCTTTTGTCTGGAAATTCAGGACACGGAACCGGCCATGAGCGATGACGACAAGATCAAGCTTTCCGCAATGGAGTTCGATGAGGAGAACGCTCGCGAACTGGAGGAGAAATTCGACTCCGAAATCCGCTTCCGGCCACTGACCCGTGTCGCGGGCTGGCTGGTCGGCTTCCTCCTGGTGGCGCTGTCACTGTTTCACTACTACACCGCCGGTTTCGGCCTGCTGCAAGAAATGCTGCACCGGGGCATCCACCTGTCGATGGTGCTGGCGCTGATCTTCCTCGTCTTCCCGCTGGTGAAGAAAAGCTACGACCAGCCCGCGCGGTCCAGCCTCCTGCGGCCGCTCGGCATACCCCTTTTCGACTGGCTGCTGGCGATCGCTGCGGTCGTCGTCGTCATGCACGTGCCTATGATCCCGCTCGACGACCTTGCCTTCCGCGTCGGCAATCCCACGGCGCTCGACGTGGTGTTCGGCCTTATCCTCATCCTGCTTCTGCTGGAGGCGACGCGCCGCTCCGTCGGCATCCCGCTGCCCATCATCGCCGTCGTCTTCATGGCCTACGCGCTGTTGGGGCGGTACATGCCGAGCATTCTGGTGCACCCCGGCGCGTCCGTCTCCCAGCTTGTCGATCACCTTTATCTGACGACGCAGGGCATCTACGGCATCGCGCTCGGCGTCGTCGCCACCTACGTCTTCCACTTCGTGCTGTTCGGCGTCTTCGCCACCCGCATTGGCCTCGGCCAGCTCTTCCTCGACTGCGCGGCGTGGGTCGCCGGCCGCTACGCCGGCGGTCCCGCCAAGGTGTCGATCTTCGGCTCGGCGTTGTTCGGCATGATTTCCGGCTCGTCGGTCGCCAACACCGTTACCGTCGGCTCGCTGACCATCCCGGCGATGATCAAGCTCGGCTACAAGAAACATTTCGCCGCAGCGGTGGAAGCGGCGTCCTCGACCGGCGGTCAGGTGACGCCGCCGATCATGGGCGCAGCGGCCTTCCTGATGATCGAATTTCTCGAACTGCCCTACACGACCATCATCCTTGCCGCCATCGTGCCCGCCTTCATGCACTTCTTTGGCGTGTTCATGCAGGTGCATTTCGAGGCCAAGCGAACCGGCCTCAGGGGGCTCAGGCCGGACGAGATGCCCGATGTCGTCGAGGCGCTGAAGCGGGACTGGCCGACGATCATCCCGCTCGTCGTTCTCATCGGCGTGCTGCTCTCGGGCTACACGCCCTACATGGCCGCCTTCTGGGGCATCACCTTGTGTATTCTCGTCGGCTTGCTCAATCCGCGCCGGCGCATGTCGGTCGCCGACATCGTGACGTGCCTGCGCGACGGCGCCAAATATGCGCTCGCAGTCGGAGCCGCTGCCGCAACCGTCGGCATCGTCGTGGGCGTCGTCACCCTGACCGGAGTGGGCTTCAAGCTGTCCTACATCGTCACATCGACGGCCGGACACCTTTCCCTTCTCTTCGGCACCTTCATTCCCGAGGCGATCTTCTCGGCCCAGGGCCTGACCCTATTGTTCACCTTGATCATGACTGGCGTCGTCTGCATCCTGATGGGCTGCGGCATCCCGACGACCGCGAACTACATCATTATGGTGACGATCGCGGCGCCGGCGCTTGTCATGCTCGGCACCGAGCCGATCGTCGCTCACTTCTTCGTGTTCTATTACGGACTGCTGGCGGACATCACGCCACCGGTGGCGCTGGCGGCGTACGCCGCCGCTGGCATGGCGGGGGCGGACCCGTTCAAGACCGGCAACACCGCCTTCCGGCTGGGGATGGGTAAGGCACTGGTTCCTTTCGTGTTCGTCTTCTCACCGTCCCTGCTGCTGGTGACGAAGGATTTCACCTGGCCGAACTTCTTCCTCGCCTTTTTCGGCTGCGTGCTGGGCATCACCTGCCTGGGCGCCGCGCTATCGCGCTATCTTCTGGTGCGCACACGCCCATGGGAAAACGTGCTGCTCGTGTTCGCCGCCCTGCTTCTGGTGGCACCCGAACTCTATTCCTCGCTACTCGGCGTGGCGCTTTTGGTCCCGGTCCTGCTGCGCCAATGGAACGCACGCCACACTGAAGAGGCGCAACCAGTCTGATCAGCGCCGCTCCAACGCAATCCTTCCCGGAGTTTCGACGTCGCGCATATGCGGTGGGCGGACGGAAAGATGAGAGGGCGGACCATCGACATTCCGCTGCGGGTTCTCGGCGCCGAGCGAGCTTCAGCCTAGTCGCGAAGATGTCCGCTCGTGAGAAGAGGCGATGAGCCGTGGCGATGACCGGCATGGGGCGCAAATCAGACCCTCCTCCCGGTCGAATCCAACAGCGGCTTTTGGCCTTCTTAGAATTACGGTGACAGTGCACCTTTTACCCTGCCATGTGTCCGCCTATCCCCCCGCCAATCGCGGCAGCAGAAAAATCTCCGCCCCCTCCGGCAGCTTCTTCGACCACGTATCCCGATAGATCGTCCCGTCGATCGCAACGGCTATGCCTTTGTCGATCAAGGGCTCGAGGCCGGGATACTGTTCAGCCAGCTTCCTGAACAGCTCCCTTATGTCCTTGGCCTCGATCTCGACCTTGCTGTTGCCTCCGGCGGTCGCGGCGAGCGAGCCCCAGAGCGTTACTTCGACCATTCCCGTTCCGCCTCGATCGCGGCAAGGATGCGCGGCGGCGACATCGGGATGTGCGTCATGCGCACGCCCGCGGCGTTCGACACCGCATTGGCGATCGCCGCCAGCGGCGGCACGATCGACGTCTCGCCGACGCCGCGCACCCCGTAAGGGTGGTTAGGGTTGGGGATCTCGAGGATCTGGGTGTCGATCATCGGCAGGTCCGAGCAGACCGGGATGCGGTAATCGAGGAAGCCGGCGTTCTGCAGCCGCCCGTCCTTGCCGTAGATATACTCCTCGTTGAGCGCCCAGCCGATGCCTTGCGCGGCGCCCCCCTGGTACTGTCCCTCGACATAGGTCGGGTGCACCGCCTTGCCGGCGTCCTGCACGACCGTGTAGCGGATGACCCTGGCGGCCCCGGTATCGGGATCGACCTCGATATCGCAGATATGGGTGGCGAAGGAGACGCCGGCGCCATCGGCGACGAGCTCGCTGTGGCCGGCGATCGGCCCGCCGGTCTTGCCCGACTCGACCGCGATCTCCTTCAGCGACAGCTTGCCGAGATTGCCGTGCTTCTCGCCCTTGGCGATCGCGTGGCCCTTCTCCCAGACCACGTCGTCGACGGCAATGTCCCACATCTGCGCGGCGCGCTCGCGCAGGATCTTGATCGCGTTGCGAGCGGCCGAGATCGTTGCCATGGAAGAGGAGAAGGTGCCGCGGCTGCCGTCCGTCATGTCGTTGTAGCCGAGGCTGGACGTGTCGGCGACGATCGCCTTGACCTGAGAATAGTCGATGCCCAGTTCCTCCGCCGCCACCAGCGACAGCGACGCGCGCGAACCACCGACGTCGACTGTGCCGACGGCAAGCGAGACCGAGCCGTCCATGCCGATGTTGAGGTCGGTGCAGGTCTGGCCGCCGAAGTTGAACCAGAAGCCGCAAGCCATGCCGCGGCCCTGGTTCTTGCCCAGCGGCGCCTTCATGTGCGGATGGCTCTTCACCGCCTCGAGCGTCGGGCCGATGCCGATCGGGCCGTAGACCGGACCGTAGGAGGACCGTGTGCCTTCCTGCGCGGCGTTCCTGATCCGGAAGTCGACCGGATCCATGCCGATCTTCTTGGCCAGCTCGTCGACAGCGCTTTCCACCGCGAACGCCGCCATCGGCGCCGAGGGCGCGCGATAGGCCGCGGTCTTCGGCCGGTTGACCAGCACTTCGTAGCCGACCGTCTTGACGTTATCGAGCTTGTAGCAGGCGAACGCGGTCATGGCGCCGATCTCGGCCCAGGAGCCGGCATACGGGCCGCAGCTGTAGCGCAGCGTCGCTTCGGCGGCGGTGATCGTGCCGTCCTTGCGGGCGCCGATCTTGACGTCGATCGAGGTGGCGCTGGTCGGGCCCGAGGCGCGGAACACCTCGTCGCGGGTCATCACCAGCTTCACCGGCCGTCCTGCCTTGCGCGACAGCGCCAGCGCCACCGGCTCGGCCCAGACATGGGTCTTGCCGCCAAAACCGCCGCCGATCTCCGAGGAGGTGACGCGCAGTTTCGAGGCTTCCATGCCAAGCAACTGGGCGCAGTGCTGGCGGTAGACGAAATGGCCCTGCGTGCACACCCAAAGGTCGGCGGTGCCGTCGGAACTGAAATTCGCCACGCAGGCATGCGGCTCGATATAGCCCTGGTGCGTCTGCTCGGTCTTGAAGGAGCGCTCGACGATGAAGTCGGCCTGCCCGAAACCCTGATGGACATCGCCATGGCCAAACTGGCTGCGCTTGGTGACGTTGGAGGGTTTTACCGGTTTTTCCTCAAGGCCCTCGGTGAAGATGGCATCATTGATCAAGGGCGCCGTGTGCTTCGCCGCCTCGTCGACATCGGTGACGTGCGGCAAAAGCTCGTACTCGACCTCGATGAGCTTCAGCGCCTGCCTGGCGGTGCGGGCGTCGATCGCGGCGACCGCGGCCACCGCGTGGCCGTCATAGAGCGCTTTCGTGCGCGCCATGCAATTGTCGAGGACGTCGTACATGGCGGCATCGCCATCGGTGAGGTCGGGCAGGTCGGCCGCGGTGATCACCGCCTTGACGCCGGCGAGCTTTTCCGCTTTCGACGTGTCGATCTTGACGATCCTGGCGTGGGCGTGCGGGCTTCTCAGAACGCGCCCGACCAGCTGGCCGGCCATGTTGAAGTCGGCGCCGTAGCGCGCGCGGCCCGTCACCTTGTCGATGCCGTCGGGACGGATCGGACGTGTGCCGACGGAGGCGAATTTACGTCCGGAAAAACGTGGATCGAAATTCATCTCAGGCTCCCTTCATCACGATGGCCGCATCCTGGACGGCGCGCACGATCTTGTCGTAGCCGGTGCAGCGGCAGAGGTTCCCGGCAAGGCCGAAGCGGATTTCCTCCTCGGTCGGGTCGGGGTTCTTGGCCAGGAGGTCCTTGGCCGCGATCAGGAAGCCCGGCGTGCAGATGCCGCATTGCAATGCGGCGTGCTCGAGGAATTTCTGCTGCAGCGGGTGCAGCGTATCGCCATGCGCCATGCCCTCGATGGTCTCAACGCGACCGCCTTCAGCCTCGGCGCCGAGCACCAGGCATGAGCACACCAACCGGTCGTCGAGGATAATGCTGCAGGCGCCGCAGTCGCCGGTGCCGCAGCCTTCCTTGGCGCCCGTCAGCCCCAGCCGATCGCGCAGGACGTCGAGCAGCGTCTCGTCGGGCTGGCACAGATACTCGACAGCATCGCCGTTGATTGTCGTTGAAACTGCAATTCCAGCCATCATTTGCCTCCTGCACGTGCATAGGCTGATGTGGCGGCCCGCTGGGCCAGCACACCCGCAACTTTTCGTCTGAATTCGATAGTGCCGCGCTTGTCGTCGATGGGACGGCAGGCGCCCGCACAGACCTTGGCGAGCCGTTCCAGCGTCGCCTCGTCCAGCCTGGAGCCGACGAGCACCTCCGCGGCCTCTTCGACCAGAAGCACCGTCGCCGCCACGGCGCCCAGCGCCACGCGGGCCGATTTGACGACACCGTGCTCGTCGAGCGTCAGGTTCACCCCGGCGCTGACCACCGCGATGTCCATCTCGGTGCGTGGAATGAAACGCAGATAGGCATCGCCAGACCGCGGCTCGCGCTTGTCGAGCAGGATCGCCTCGATGATCTCGCCTTTGGCCAGCGACGTCTTGCCCGGCGCGGTCGGCACGCTCTGTACGGGGATCGTGCGCCTGCCCGCCGGCCCGACGACCACTGCCCTGGCGCCGGCGGCAACCAGCGCCGGCACGCTGTCGGCAGCCGGCGAGGCGTTGCAGAGATTGCCCACGATGGTGCAGCGGCCCTGCACCTGCTTGGAGCCGATCAGCTTGGCCGCCTCGACGACACCAGGCCATGCCTTCTTGAGGGCGATGTTCTCCCCCAGGACGGCGCAAGGGACCGCGGCGCCGATGCTGAAGCCTTCAGCCGTTTCCCGGATCTCGCTCAAGCCATCGATCGCCTTGATGTCGACGATCAACTCTGGTTCGGCAAAGCCGCCCTTCATCCTGACCAGGAGGTCGCTGCCTCCGGCGAGGATGGCGGCCGTACCAGCCGACCCGGCCAACTGGCCAACGGCATCTTCTATTGAAAGCGGACGTATGTAGCGCATCGTCTCCCCTTGGTCATCGCGATTTCAGCGACCGTTATAAACAGTCTCCTCATAATGGCTATCCGGTTCGTCATCTGCGGCGATTGGGCCAGGCGCCGCAATATCCAGTCCAACAGGCCGAAAGTGGCGCACTGAATGGCAGCAACCGGCTTTGGAATGATTTTCGTGAAACTTCGGTCTGGATCAAGTGCGCTCATTCGCTTTTGTCCGCTTGTGGACCGGAACGGCCCTTAAGCCGGCAGAGCCGCTGCTTGGCCGCCCCGAGTGAAGCTCCCTGTGTTCGGCGGCCGCCCGAAACGCCTGCGGCGGCTGGCCAAGGGTACGCAGGAAGGCGCGCCGCATTCGTCCGGGATCGCCAAAACCGGCGGCTTCGGCGATGCGCTCAAGCGGGAGATGGCTGGTCTCGATCGCCGTGCGGGCCGTCTCGAGGCGCATGCGCTCTACCGCCTTTGCCGGCGTGACGCCGGTCTCGGACGTGAAGGCGCGGGCGAAGTTGCGGGGACTCATGGCCGCGTGATCGGCCAGGCATTCGACGGTCAGCGGTTCGGCCAGGTTTGCCCGCACCCACTCGATCAGCGCGGCGAAGCGGCCGGTTCGCCCGCCCAGTTCGACGAAGGCCGAGAATTGCGACTGGCCGCCCGGCCGGCGCTGGTGCATGACGATCTGCTGTGCGGTGCGGCGCGCCACTTCAGCGCCAAGGTCATCTTCGACGAGGGCAAGCGCCAGGTCTATTCCGGCCGAGATGCCGGCCGACGTCCAGATGTCGCCATCCCTGATGAAAATACGCTCGGCATCCAGCCTGACCTTCGGGTAGCGGCGGTGGAAGTCGTGACTGCTGGCCCAGTGCGTGGTGGCGCGGCGGCCGTCGAGCAATCCCGCCCGTGCCAGCAGGTACGCGCCGGTGCAGACGCTGGTGGTGCGCCGCGCCGGCACGCGCCTCAACCAGGCGACGATCTCGTCCATCGCCTCGATGGAACGGATGATTTCGCCGCCCGATACGATGACGGTGTCGAAAGGGCCGTCGCGCAGAGGTCTGGTGAGAAGCTTCAGGCCAGAGGAGCTTTCAACGTCGCCGCCGCCGGGCGACAGCAAAACCAACTCATAGCTGTCCGGGCGGCAGCGCTCCGCAATCTCGAAGACGGTTGTCGGCCCGGCCGCATCCAGAAGCTGGAAACCGGGGTGAACGACGACGGCAACGTGCCTGCGCATGGCAGTATTCGCCCGATTTATGTCATTTCGGACGAAACCTAACGCCGGTAGCCTCGTCGTCAAGCCATCTGGAGACCGGCAAAAGTCCTGGACGAAACGCTGCGCGCCATCGCTGCCCGCACGGCAGACCTCGTCGCCATGCAACTCGAATATCCCTGGCCACGCGCATCGCCGTGACGTCGCGAAGTCGACGGGCATCTGGCCGGCTCGGGGGGACTTTTCACGGCAAGGGAGTGACTGATGAAAGCATTGATCGCCGGGGCCGGTATCGGCGGCCTCACCACTGCTCTGTTCCTGCATGAGGCAGGCATCGAGGTCGAACTTTTCGAGCGGGCCGACGACATCCGCGAACTTGGCGTCGGCATCAACATGCTGCCTCACGCTGTCAAGGCGCTGGCCGGGCTTGGGCTGATGCCGGCGCTCGACGCGGAGGGGGTGAGGACACGCGAGCTTGTCTACACCAACCGCTTCGGCCAGATCGTATGGCAGGAATTGCGGGGCATCGATGCTGGCTATGAGGTTCCGCAAATCAGCATTCATCGCGGCAGGCTGCTGGGGCTGATTCACCGGGCCGTGGTGAACAGGCTTGGCGGCGACGTCATCAGCACGGCAAGCCGTGTCGATGCCTTCGAGCAGAACGAGGGCGAGGTCGTGGCGCATTTCCGCCGGCATGACGGCTCGCGCGGCGAGGCCCATGGCGACCTGCTCATAGGCGCCGACGGGATCCATTCCGCCGTCAGGGCCGTGCTCTATCCCGAAGAAGGGCCGCCGATCTGGAACGGCACGATGCTGTGGCGCGGCGCCACGCCATGGCCGGTCTGGCGCGACGGGCGCACCATGGCGGTTGCCGGCGGCAACTTCGCCAAGTTCGTCTATTATCCGATCGAGCCGGATCGCGAAGAGACCAGGCTGACGAACTGGGCGGTAATGGCCAATACCGGCGATAGCGGCTCATCACCGTTACGTCCCGGCGACTGGAGCCGCCCGGGCGTGATCGACGATGTGCTGCCCTTCGTGCGTGACCGGTTTCAGCTTGATTTTGTCGACCCTGCCTCGATCATCCAGGCAACGGATGGCTTCTACGAATATCCGAACTGCGACCGCGACCCGCTGCCACGATGGTCGTTCGGGCGGGTGACGCTGCTCGGCGATGCGGCGCATCCCATGTACCCGGTGGGGTCGAACGGAGCCAGCCAGGCAATACTCGACGCTGGTTGCCTTGCGATGCATCTGGCCGCAGGACCGACCGTCGAAGCCGCGCTAACACGGTATGACGGGGAGCGGCGGCCGGCCACATCGGCCATCGTGCTCGCCAATCGGCAAGGCGGACCGGAAGCGGTCATAGACATGGTCGAGGCCCGGGCGCCGCATGGTTTTGATGACATCGACGCCGTCGCTTCGCGCGAAGAACGCAAAAGCGTGGTACGCGGCTATGCGTCCCTGGCCGGGTTTGCAAAGCCGAGTTGATCGCGAGTGGCGCGTTTTGCAGCCTACAGGTTTGCCTCGGCGAAGATGCGCGAGGCCCAGTCGAGGAAGACGCGAAGGCGCGGCGAGAGCTGACGGTTCTGCGGGTAGAGCGCCGACAGCGGCGTCGGCGATGGCGGGTAGTCGGCCAGCACCTCGACCAGCGTCCCTTCGGCCAGATCTTTCTCGAAGCGATAGCGCGGCGCCTGGATGAGGCCGAGGCCAAGCCGCGCCAGGTCGGCGGCGGTATCGGAATTGTTGGCGGAGACGCGGCCGGGCAGCCGCACCTCACGGATATTGCCGGCGACAGTGAATTCGAACGGAAGGGTCTCTCCGGTGCGCGACGAGACAAAGCCCACCGCCTGGTGATCGTCGAGCGCATCGGGGGAGGCGGGCGTGCCGTGGCGCTCGAGATAGGCGGGGCTGGCGCAGGTGATCTCGCGGATCATCGCGAGCCGCCGCATGATCATGCCGCTGTCGGGCGGCTCGCCGACGCGGATCACGCAGTCCACGCCTTCACGCACGAGATCGACCAGCCGGTCGCTCTGGCCGATCTGCAGGTCGATGCGGGGATAGCGGTCGAGAAACTCCGGCAGGCGCGGCAACAGGAATGTGCGGGTGAGCAGCGTGCTGGCGTCGATGCGCAGCAGGCCGAAAGGCTCGGCGTTGCGGAAGGCGGCCTCGGCATCCTCGATCTCGGCCAGGATCGACAGGCAGCGCCGATAGTAGGCTTCACCATCCTGGGTGGCGTTCACCTGCCGTGTCGTTCGTTCCAGCAGCCGCGCGCCGAGTTGCTCCTCCAGCCGCCGGATGGCTTCCGTCGCGGTTGAGCGCGGCAGGCCGAGATCGGCCGCCGCAGCGGTGAAGCTGCGCCGCTCCAGAACGCGAACAAAGAGCCGCATCGTGTCCAGCCGATCCATGCTCTTTGTTCGCAGTTCCCGAATAGTGATGTCAATGGGTGGATGATTATCCGGAATTCGGCTTGGCCTATATCCGTGTCACCAACAACGCGGAGAGACTTCGATGACAAATCAAACCAGAACCGCGATCGTGACCGGCGCCTCCAAAGGCATCGGCGCCGCCATCGCACAGCGGCTCGCCCGTGACGGCGTCGCCGTTGTCGTCAACTATGCACGGGGCCGCGCGGAGGCCGAAGAACTGGTCCGCGCGATCGAGACCGGCGGCGGCAGGGCGATCGCCGTGCAGGCCGATATCGCCAATCCGAACGGCATCGCCGTGCTGTTCGACGCCGGCGAGAAGGCGTTCGGCGGCATCGACATCCTCGTCAACAATGCCGGCATCATGAAGATTTCGCCGATCGCGCAGACCGACGATGCTTCGTTCGACACCCAGATCGCGATCAATCTCGGCGGCGTGTTTCGCGGCATGCGGGAAGGTGCGCGCCGGCTTCGCGACGGCGGCCGCATGGTCAATTTTTCCAGCAGCGTCGTCGGTCTCTACCAGTCGGGCCTACGGCGTTTACGCCGCCACAAAGGCGGGTGTCGAGGCGATGACCCACATCCTGGCCAAGGAGCTTGGCGCGCGCCGTGTCACCGTCAACGCGGTGGCGCCCGGACCGATCGAGACCGCGCTGTTCACGGACGGCAAGAGCGAGGCGCAGATCGAGGCCATCGGCAAGATGATCCCGCTCGGCCGGCTCGGCCAGCCCGACGACATTGCCGGGCTGGTCTCGTTCCTGGCCGGTCCGGACAGCTTCTGGGTCAACGGGCAAATCATCCGCGCCAATGGCGGCGTGGTCTGAGGCGGCAACCAGGCCGGCTTGGCTCTCCTGACTGCCTGACTTCCACACTCGAAAAGCTAAGGAAACATCATGCCATTCGCCAACATCAAGCTACCGCAAGCGGCCCTCTCCAAAGCGCAGAAGGAAGACCTCATCCATCGGACGACCGCGATGTTCGTCGACTTTTTCGGTGAGGGCGTGCGCCCCTACACGATGGTGCTGGTCGAGGAGGTCGCCGACGGAGGCTATGGCCGGGCCGACGAAGTGTTCGTCGTGCCGGAAGTTTTTCGCGCGAAGGAGTAGTGCAGGGCTAGACCTCGAAGAGGTGCCTTTCACAAATTGAACCCTTGCCGCATCAGCCATCCTTCGTCGCACCGACCCAGTCGGCGGCCACTTCGGCAAACAGCCAGTCGCGGAACGCCTTGATCTTTTGCTGGCGCAGCGCGCCGTCACGGTAGACGACGTAGTAGCGCGAGGCGGATTTCAGCGCGAGATCGAAGGGACGAACCAGCCGCCCCGCAGCGAGGTCGGCCGAGACCAGCGCGCTTCGGCCGAGCAACACGCCTTCGCCATGCACCGCGGCTTCGACGGCGAAGGTGGCGGAATCGAAGCGCACGCCGCGCTTGGGATCGATGCCGTCCACGCCGGCCTGTTGCAGCCATGTTGCCCAGTCGATGCGAAAGGCGTCGTGGATCAGCTTGTGATGCCGGAGATCCCCGGGCTGGCGCAGCGGATGTTCGCCTTGCAGCAGTTCCGGGCTGCAGACCGGGAAGACCTCTTCATCAGCGAGAAACTCCGCCGTCACCCCGGTATAGCCGCCCTTGCCGTAGCGGATGGCGATGTCGATGCCGTCGCTGACGAAATCGGAAAGCACGCCCGAGGTCGACGGCCGCACGTCGATGTCGGCGTTTGCGCGGTGGAAGCGATGCAGCCTCGGCACCAGCCAGCGGCCGGCAAAACCGTCCGATGTGCTGACATTCAGGATGCCTGCCGTGCGGTCGGGCGTGGCGGCGATGGTGGCGGCGGCGATCTGGTCCAGCGCCGTCCTGACTTCCGATGCGTAGGCCGCGCCGACCGACGTCAGGCGCACGGACCTCGTTCCCCGATCGAAAAGTTGGATGCCCAGTCTGTCCTCGATGTTGCGGATGGCGCGGCTGACCGCGCCATGGGTGACGTTGAGCTCACCCGCCGCCTTGGAAAAACTCAGATGCCTGGCGGCGGCCTCGAAGGCGGGCAAGGCAGTGAGGGGCGGCAGTCTGCGCGGCATGGTCCACCTGTGAGTGTTGCTCACAAATCCTGCACAAAGAGTCGTTTGTCGTCCAGCCCGGAAATGTCCAATCTATAGGGGTAGCAGCGGATATTGATCGGCTTTCCCATCTCGCCGCTGCGCTGAACGACCAGAAACAGTGTGAGCAATCGTCATGCTTGTCCCCTTGCGGACGGCGTCGGCACGCTTGCGCCTACTGAACCACAGGAGACGAACCATGAAACCGATTCTCGAATCCATCAGCGCCGCGACGAGCGGTCTTGCACTCAGAGCCTCTGCAGTCGTCGAGCGCCGCCGCATGCTGCGCCAAGTTTCACGCTTCTCGAACCATCGCTTGCACGACATCGGATTCGAGCGCGACTGGGACGGCTCCATCCTGCGCAATGGGAGGTCGATATGACCAGCACCCTGATCATCGGCGCGACGGGGCTGCTGGGCAGCGAGATGGCGAAGGCCAGCGCCCGCAATGGCGATCGCCTGCACGTTCTGGTTCGTCCGGCAACAGCCGGCGATGAAGAGCGGCTGCATTCGCTGAAGGAGCTCGGCGCCAAAATCCACGTCGGCGATCTCGACGACTATGACAGCCTTGTCCGCGCCGCCAGTGCGGTGGACCGCGTCATCAGCTCGGTGCATGTGCATTCGGCCAGCGAGATGACGCTGGTGCGGGCGCTGAGGGATGCCGGCGTTTCCCGCTATGTGCCTTCCGCCGGCTTCGGCCTCGACTTCGCCGCCGCCGCCCCGGGCTCGATCCCGCCGCTCGATCTCAAGCGAGGCGTGTTCGACGCGATCAGGCAAGCCGATCTGCCCTACACGGTGATCTACACCAACGGCTTCTTTTCGACCTGGGTGGCGACGCTGGGCGATCTGATGCGCTTTGGCTCGTCGCCCTTGCCGCCCGATGAGGTGACGCTTTATGGCGGTGGCGATGTGCCGGCGACGTTTGTCAGCGAGAAGGACATCGCCGCCGTCACCTTGCGCGCGTTGAACGATCCCAAGGCCAACCGCAGCGAGATCCGCATCGCCCGAAACAAGATCACCCAGAACGAAATGATCGATCTGTGGCGCCGGGTGAGCGGCCGCTCGCCGCGCATCGTGCCTCAGAGTGCGGCGGAGCTTGAGGCGATGATCGCGTCAGCCCCCTGGCTCGGACTGCTGCGGGCATTCTGGATACGCGGCGAGACCGCGCTCGAGACGGCCACGCCGGAAGCCGGGGTGCTGTATCCGGAGCTGGCTTTCGAGACCATCGAGAGCGCCTTTGTTGCGATGGCGGGCGCCACTGGGCGGTAGGAACAGGAGCGCGGCGCTGAAGCTGACGTCGTCGGCGCGGCCGATGAATCCGGCTCGCGGCGTGAGCCGCCCGAGAAGGGCTGGTCTCACCCGTGCGGGCCTGTATCATGGTCATGTGAATTCCTGGGAGGAGGCTTGTGCATGCGGCTGAATCGGAATCTCTGTCAGTGGAGGGTTTGGGTCTTCATCGCCGCAATGGCGCTTTGGCCGCACGCGGCGCCGGCCGATAGCCTCACGCCCGAGCGCATCACTGCTGCCCTGTCGAAGCTCGAAGCGCTTGCCGAAGCCGCCGTCGCAGACGGTGCCGTACCCGGGCTCGCCATCGGCGTCGTGCGCGATGACGAGGTGATCTTCCTCAAGGGTTTTGGGCATCGCGAGGCCGGCAAGCCTGAGACCGTCGACGCCGACACGGTGTTCCAGATCGCCTCCCTTTCCAAGCCGATTTCCGCCACCGTTGTAGCGGCGTTGGTTAGCGACAGGATCGTGTCCTGGGATTCGAAGATCGCCGATCTCGATCCGGCCTTCAGGTTGGCCGATCCTTATCCGGCAAGCCAGCTCACCGTCCGTGACCTGTTTTCGCATCGCAGCGGGCTTCCAGGCACCGCCGGAGACGACCTCGAGGACATTGGCTACGACCGCGTCGAGATCCTGCATCGCCTGCGGTTCGTGCCGCCATCGTCGAGCTTTCGGGCCGGGTATTCTTACAGCAATTTCGGATTGACAGAGGGTGCCGTGGCAGCCGCGACACCGACGGGAAAGCCCTGGGAGCAGGTCGCCGAGGAGAAGCTCTACCGTCCGCTGGGCATGGCCTCCACGAGTTCCCGCCATTCGGACTTCGTCAAGCGAACCAACCGCGCCGCGCTTCACGTCAAGGTCGATGGCGCCTGGGCAGCGAGGATAGAGCGCGATCCGGATGCGCAGGCGCCCGCCGGCGGCGTCAGCTCTACGGCACGTGACCTCTCGCAATGGGTGCGCCTCATCCTCCACAACGGCGTTTATGCCGGCAAGACACTGATTGCCGCCGATGCGCTAAGCCAGACGCATGTTCCGCTGATAGCGCGCGGCAACAACCCCGTCTCCGGCGGCGCATCGTTCTACGGCCTCGGCTGGAATGTCGAATTCGGCCGACACGGCCTGAGCTGGGGCCACGCCGGCGCTTTCAGCGTCGGCGCGCGTACCCTGGTGACAGTCTTCCCAAAGGAGAAGCTGGGCATAGTCATCGTCGCCAACGCCTTTCCGACTGGCCTGCCGGAGGGATTGTCCGACAGCTTCGCCGATCTCGTCTTCGACGGTAAGGTCGAGAAGGACTGGGTCAAGGCGTGGAATGATATCTATGCGGGCCTGTTCGGTCCGGCGGTCGCGGCGGCCAAGGCCGCCTACGCCGCGCCGCCGTCTCCGTCACGGCGAGCCGGGCCGGGCAGTGTCTATGCTGGCCGGTACGCCAACGACTTCATCGGCGACGCGATTGTGTCGAAAGCGGGAGACGACCTTGTACTCAAGGTGGGCCCGGCCGCCGGCCGGTCCTATTCATTGAGGCATTTCGACGGTGATCTTTTCCTGACCTTCCCCGACGCGGAGACGCCGGACAGCCCCTCGGGTGTAAGTTTCGTGGTCGGCGCTGACGGCAAGGCGTCGGCCATGACTGTAGGTTTTCTCGACGACAATCATCTCGGCACGCTGCAACGTGTGGGGGACTGACTTCCAAATCGACCGGTCCCGCCGGGAGTCAGGATGCCGGGCCGTATCGGAGCAGTTTGAAGCAATCGCCGTTGCCCGATTTCGTCTGTGCCAGCGAGGGCTTCGATCTGTCGATCCATTCCTGATGTGACCTCGCGTCGGCTTCGATCGCGTCGACCGGTGCAAGACTGACAAAGCTGCGTCCGTGGCTGAGAAGCCAGCACGCACGGCCGAGAAATCGCCTGCTGCGCTGGCGCAAGAGGTCGGCATCGTAGAAGATGTCGAGCACCTCGTGCTTGATCTTGCGCTCGGTTTCAGAATTGGCGATCGCAACCTCGATCGGCTCGCCGCCGATCGCATCCTGCAGGTCCTTGTAGTCGAGGGTGAGTTGGGTGATGGCATATTTGATCTCGCTCTCGTCGCGCACGATGTCGAACCATAGCGTCGGATCGAGCTGGTTGACGACGAACGACGACTCGAAATCGCGCGACAGGTTGAGGATGTCGAAGTCCCGGATGTCGACGTCGCGCTCAACCAGCAGGATTTCGCGGATCTGCTTGCCAAGCTCCGCTCCCTGCGCGCCGATGGCGGCGTTGGTCCCACCAAGTTCGGGACTAACGTAGGCCCCGCCGTCATCCAGCAGCGCGTCGAATTCGCCAAGTGACTCGACGAGGGGAGCGCCGCGAGCGATGCGCGCCGCCAGCTTGGCCAGAACCTGCTGGAGATCCGTTTCGCGTCTGCGCTGGTCTTGGTAATTCTGCTGGAAAAAGAAGATGAACAGCGACACGCCGATGCCGATCAGGATCACGCCCAACTGCGAGAAGATGTTACGGTAGTATTCCAGCAGCTTTTCGCGATGACGCACGTCGTCGCGCACACTGTGGGCGACGCGCAGATTGACGATCAGCGACAGGATGAGCAGCCCAGTACCGACGAGGATGAGGCCGCCGATGAGCAGGTAACCATGGCCTGTGCTGAAATCCATTCGTTTTCCCTGAAGCCCAGACTGCGCAGAATAGTGCCATTTTGGCTAAATACCTACGGATTTGCAGGCGGTGGATTTGATGGCGGCGACCACCCCAGAAGGTTGACCCGCCTGGCCAACCGGCCGATAGCTCCGCCAGAAACTGCCCCGAGAACCCTGATGACTTCAGACACGAACCTCCACGATGCACGCTCCGCCGATCCTGACACCGCCTGGCAGGCGGACGTCCGCGCCGGGGTGCGCCACGTCCGCGACCTTGACCGCCTCCCGCTGTCGTCAGCCGAGCGCGCAGCCGCCCAGGCCGCGGCGGCGAACCATAAGGTGCGCGCGCCCAAAGCCTATCTCGACCTGATCGACTGGAACGACCCGGCTGATCCGATCCGGGCGCAGGTCATCCCCTCTCCGCAAGAACTGGAGGAAGCGGAAGGCGAACTCGACGATCCGATCGCCGACCACGACTTCAGCCCGGTGCCGCGCTTGACGCATCGCCATGCCGACCGGGTGCTGTTGTTCCCGACCTATCAATGTGCGGTCTATTGCCGGTTCTGCTTCCGCAAGGAATCTCTGACCTCGATCGGCAGGGGCTATACGCGCGAGGCGCTGGAGCCGGCGCTGGCCTATATCGCCAAGCATCCCGAAATCCGCGAGGTGATCCTGACCGGCGGCGATCCGCTGTCGCTGCCCGACAAGGCGCTGGCCGAAATCCGCGCGCGCATCGAAGCGATCGCGCATGTGCGGCTGCTGCGCATCCACACGCGCGTTCCGGTGGCGCTGCCGTCGCGCATCACGCCGGGGCTGGTTGCGGCCCTGCAGGGCCGGCTGATGGTCACCATCGTCACCCATTTCAACCACGCGCGGGAAATCACTCAGGCCACGGAAACCGCCTGCCGCACGCTGCGGCAAGCCGGCTTCGTGCTGCTCAACCAGAGCGTTCTGCTCAAAGGCGTCAACGACAGCGTCGAGGCGCTGGAGGAGCTCTGCCGCGAGCTGATGTATCGCCTCGGCGTCAAACCCTATTACCTGCACCATGGCGACCTCGCGCGCGGCATGGCGCACCGGCGCACGACGATTGCGCAGGGGCAGGCGCTGGCTGAAGCGCTGCGCGCGCGACTGTCGGGCATCTGCAACCCCGTCTATGTGCTCGACCTGCCGGAAGGCGGCGGCAAGGTGCCGATCGGGCCTTGCCATGTCGAGGGACGGGACGGCGAGAACTGGCGGCTGCGCGGGCTGGATGGCGAGGTGAGGGCGTATACGGAGATCGTTGGCGAATAGGACTGCGCGCTAACCCCTGTCTTTCTCGACAAACGCCAGCACCACCACGCGCGGGGCAACGCAGTAGGCGAGCCTGGCCTTGCGGCCTGTCTTCGTCGTCGCGTGGCCTGCGTTCAGGTCGACGGTGATGTCCTCATAGCCCAGCACCTCGCGATCGAGCGGATAGACGGCCTTGTAGACGGCTTCCTTGGCGGCAAAAAGGATGCGGCCGGCAAGATGCCGGTCGGCTGCGTCGGTGCGGTCCGCGGGTGTTGTCACGAGCGCCAAAATATCATCCGGGAGAGGCTGCGCGGGCTCGACGTCGATGCCGAGCGAGGCGATATCGCCAACCGGTGCAACCGCCGCTACCGCCATGTCGTCGTCGTGCGCGAGCGAACCCATTATTCCCTCGGGCCAGACCGGCGCGCCGGACGGCGTGCGCAGGATGGCGGCGTCGCCGACGCCAAGCTCCGCCAGCAGTCCGTGCGCGATCCACCGGGCCGCGCCGCTGGCGCGCCGCATGCCAGGCTGGCGCGCGGCGATGGAATGCGCTTCCCCAGGCAGCAGATGGGCTTCATCGCCTTCGCGGATCAGGCGGCATCCGATCCGGACACCGCTCGGCGCGATCGCGGCCATCGCCTCCAGCAGGGTCGTTTCCGCCGATGAATTCGCAACGGGCGGCTTCAACGATCGACCATCGGCAGGACGGCGATCATTTCTCCGTCCTCGTCGATGCCTTGTTCCACGAAGCCGGCTGCGCGATAGAGGTGGCGTGCGGCCTCGTTCTCGGGCTCGTAGCAGATCGAAACCTCCCTGATATGGCCGAGATTGCCGATCTCGTCGAGCAAGGCGCGCAATGCGGCCTTGCCATAGCCTTTGCCCTGGTGGGCGCGGTCGATCATGAAGCGGTAGACCAGCGCCTCGTTGTCCGACGCATCGTACATCAGGAAACCGACGACACGGGCCCCGGCCATGATGGCGCGCGGCCGCGCGTCTTCGTCGGTTTCGGCTTCTTCGAGGGACTCCGCATTGCTGGCGACGAAATCCCTCTGCTCCGGAGCCAGTTCCAGGGCCGCGACCAGGGCGCGGTTGGCCCTGGTCACGGCAACGAGACGGATGTCCTCGGTGTTCAAGCCGATGCCTTGGCCGAGGACTCGGTGATCGGCTCGACGAAGCGATGCAGCTTGGCCGGGTTGCCACGCCAGATCGAGTTGGGCTCCAGCTCTTCGCCCTTCATGACGAAGGAGTCGACATCGACCACCGAGCCTTCGCCCATGACAACACCGTAGTGGACAAAGGCGGAGGGTCCGAGCGTGCAGCCCTTGCCGATGCGGATGAAGTCGGACTTGAAGGCGCCTTCCTCCAGCGAATGGGCCTGGATGACGCAGCCCTCGTTGAGGGTGGCGTCGTCGCCGATCTCCACCAGCGAGCGTTCGGTCAGATTGCTGCCGCCGTCATAGACACGGCTGCCGATCCTGACGCCCAGCATGCGCAGGATCATCGGCCGGAATGGCGTGCCGGCGAACAGCCGCACGATCGGCGAATCCGCCAGCTTCCAGTGGCGTTCATGACGCCAGAACGCGACGTCATAGATCGTCGTCATCTGCGGCTTCAGCCTGCCGAAACCAAGACTTGCCCGTTCCACGAAGATGTAGAACGGAATGGTGATCGCCGAGGTCAGCAGCACGGCGACGAACAGTGCGACTTCAGCCCATTCGGTGTAGTAGTTCAGCGCCCGGTCCCAGATCGCCAGCGTGGCGAACAGCATGACCCATTGCGTTGCCACGAACAGCAGGATCGTCACCAGATTGTGGCGGTTCTTCAACGGGATGCGCCGGCGCCGGTCGTCCTCGTCGATGCCGGCGATGAGTTCCTTGTCGCGGTTCACCATGCGCGGGATTTCAAAGGCAGGCGAACCCAAGAGCCCGACATTCTCGCGCAGCGGCCCGTCGATGGGGATCATCACCTTGGTGCCGAGCAGGACGTTGTCGCCGGTGCGGCCGTCCGGCGGATAGTAGATGTTGTTGCCGAGATAGTTGCGCTCGCCGATTCTCGTCGGCTCGAGCCTGAAGGCGGCGGCGGATTTGTGCATGTTGATCATGAACAGCCCGTCCGACACCATGGTCTCGGTGCCGATCTCGCACAGAAGCGGGTTTTCGTGCTGCTGGTTGGAGCCGAAATTGGAGCCGGTCTGCACCACCTTGTTGAGGTTCCAGCCGATCGCTCGCATGTAGTGCACGATGGCCGAGCTGTCGCCGGCCAGCAGCCCGAGCACGCGGGAATTGCTGGAGAATTCAGCGACGGTCTGCAGCCAGTAGCGGAAGCCGTACAGCGTGTAGGTGCGGCCGGGCTTCAACAGCAGGCTGACCAGGCGCGGCACCAGCGTCGCCGCCAGGAAGGATGCGGCCATGTAGCCGAACAGCGTCACCGTGGTGCCGATCGCGACGACGCCGATGGTTTCCTGGTAGTCGTCGCCGACATTTTCCCAATAGCTGTGGAACAAGAGCGGCAAGGGGGTGACGATGGCAAACAGGCCGATCAGCTGAACCGCTTCGAACAGGAAGCGCCGGATGTTGGACGGATCGACATTGCGCACCTTGCAATAGTCGGCCGTGGTCGGCACGGCCGGCGAGCCATGCCAGCGTTCGCCGTCGGGGATGCTTTGGCCGCGGTGCAGCGAGGACGAATGGCCGAGCTGGGCGCCGTCGCCGATCCTGGTGTCGATGTCGAGCGTCGAGCCGACGCCGACAAAGGCATCGCGGCCGATGGTCAGCGGCCCGGTGTGGATGTAGCCGGACTGCGCCCGGAAGCCGAGGATCATCGATTCCTTGCGCAGGATGGTGTTGGCGCCGATCGAGATGAGATCCGTGCAGACGGGCACGGATTTCGATTCGATGACGGCGTTCTTGCCGAGCCTGGTGCCGAGAAGCTGCAGGTAGATGCTGTAGAGCGGGCTGCCGCGGAACAGCACGACGGGCGCGGTGCGGATCAACGTCTTGACCACCCAGAAGCGGAAGTAACGCACGCCCCAGATGGGAAACGCTTCCGCCTTCCAGCGGCCGACCAGCACCCATTTGGCGAGGACGGCAAAACCCGACATGCCGAAGAACACGGCGGCCGAAAGCGCCACGCACCTGATGTAGAGCTGCAGCGGATCGTCGAGCGCGTCGTACATCCAGTTGAGACCACCATTGATCGCCCACAGGGCGCCATAGCTGTAGAGCCCGTAGAACATCAGCTGTGCGGCGCCGCAGGTCCAATAGGCAAGATTGGAGGCCCGCCGCGTGAGGACGGGTTCGTTGGTGGCCGTCGTCATCTCGTCCGCTACGCCCAGATGCAGCGCCAGCCGCGCCACGGTCGGGTGGAGATAGATGTCGCGCATCGACGCCGTCGCCCATTCCTTCCTGGTGCGCACACGGGCGCAGAAATGCGCCATCAGCAGCGAGTTGGCGCCGAGATCGTCGAAGAAATTGTCCTCGACGGACACTTCGTCGAATTTCAGCACCGCGGCCAGCGCGTCGGCCAGGAAACGCTCGTCGTCATTGGCGGGCGCGACCATGGCGCGATCGGCCGAAAGCCGTACGCTTGTCGGCTTCGGCAGCTGGCGCAAATCCACCTTGTTGGAGACCGTCATCGGGATCGCCGGCAGTTCCTCCAGATAGGAGGGCACCATGTAGTCGGGCAGGCGCCGCTTCATCGTCCTGGCGAGGTCCGCGCGCGAGATCGCCGTCTGGCCGGCCTTGGCTGCGAAATAGGCGACGAGTTCGACGCGGCCGGGCTCGATCTCCCAGGTGGTGACGGCGGCTTGAGCGATCTCGGGCTGGTCGAGTAGCACCGCCTCGATCTCGCCGAGCTCGATGCGGTAGCCGCGGATCTTCACCTGGGTGTCGATGCGGCCGTTATACTCGATCTTGCTTTGGTCGTTGATGCGGCCAAGGTCGCCGGTGCGGTAGATGCGCTTCGACGGGTTGTTCGGCAGGCCGACGAAATCGGCGATGAATTTCTGTTCGGTCAGGTCGGGCCGGTTGAGATAGCCGACCGCGAGCCCGATGCCGGCAATGCCGATCTCGCCCAGTTCGCCGGGTTCGGCGAGCTGCGGCAGCGAAGCGTCGAGGATGACGATCGAGTAGGTCGGCAGCGGCGCGCCGATGGTGACGGGACTGTCCGGCGTCAGCGCGCCCATGGTGGCGGTGACGGTCGCCTCGGTCGGGCCATAGGTGTTCAGGATCTGCCGCCCCGGCTTCGACCAGCGCACCACCAGATTGTGCGGACAGGCCTCGCCTCCCACCAGCAGCGTGCGCAGGCTGGGCACATCCGATGTCATCGACGACAGCAGCGTCGGGCTGCAGGCGATGCAGGTGATGTCATGGAGCCGCAGGAAATCGGCGAGTTCCTCGCCCACCAGCGGCATCTGGCCGGGTGCCGGCACCACGGTTGCGCCGGCGACGAACGGCACCCAGATTTCTTCGGAGGAAAAGTCGAAGGCGATCGTCATGCCCTGGTAGACGCGGTCGCCCGGCCGGTAGCCGTAGGAGGCGGCGGCGACGCGGATGAAATTGACGAAACTCTGGTGCTTGATGACCACGCCCTTGGGCTTGCCGGTGGTGCCCGACGTGTAGAGGATGTAGCAGGTGTCGTCCGCTGAAGCGGCCTTCGCATGCGGCTGCAGCGGCGCGTCGGATTGTTTGGAGATTTCGACAGCAGTGCTGTCGATCAGCAGGTGCGGAACCGGCAGTTGATCGGCCCGCGACGCATAGGCGGCGATGGTGACGATCAGGCTGACGCCGGCGTCTTCGATGATGAGCGCCATCCGCTCCTCGGGAAAGGCGGTCGCCAGCGGCACGAAGGCAGCGCCCGCCTTCATCACGGCGAGCAGCGCGACATAGGTCTCCGCCGAGCGGTCGAGGATGAGCCCGATGCGGTCGCCCGGCCGCACGCCGCGCTTGACCAGCAAGCGGGCGAACTGGTTGGCCCGCCTGTCCAGCTCACGATAGGTCCAGACACGCCCGTCGGAGATCACCGCCGGCAGCGCTGCGAACATCTCGGCAAGCTGTTCGAAGACGGTGTCGAGCCGCTCGCCGGGCAAGCCTTGGCGGGCAAAGTCGGCGCCCGTCAGGATTTGCCCGCGCCTGGCTGTCGCGGGAGCCGTTCTTACCAGCGCAGCGACACCTGCCGGGCCGCTTTCCAGCCCCGATCGTTCCGCGTCCAGTTCGGCGATATCGACACCGTGATCCATTTCCATACTTTCCCGTCCAGGCCGGGCGTTGCCCGGCACGGCCATTTTTCCAGTTGTTGTGGGACGCTTATGCCATCCGATCTTTTCGGCAGTTTTTCCGAACTGTTGAATATTGTTTCTGAACTGTGTCTGGGCGGGGTTTGAGCCTCCCTTGGCGGCTGCGCCCGGCGGCAACGCCGGCGCGCGCGCCAGCGTTTTTCTGGAACCAGCCTTGAGGCCCCGCATTCTATGAGCAGGGACTGAAGGAGCGTGTCGTGAAAGCGGTTTTGGGACTGGTCTGCGGCTTCGTGCTGACCCTTGCGGTCTTCGGCAGCGGACTGGGCTTCGCCGCCTGGCTGCTTGCCGCAAAGCCGCCGCGCCAGGCAACGGCCACCGTCAGCGTGGCGGAGCTGTGGACCAAGAAGGCGCGGCCGGTGAACAAAGCCGGGCAGGGCCTCGAACGCCTGCCGGCCGCCCAGCCGGCGCCGCCCGACATCCCCGCCAAACCGCAGGAAACACCGCCCGACCCGACGGTCACCGGCGCCATCGCGCCCAAGGCGGCGGAATTGCCGTCTCCGCATCTCGCCTGGTGCGCCAGCCGCTATCGCTCCTACCATCCGGACGACAACAGCTATCTTTCCTACAGCGGGCAGCTGCGCCCCTGCATCTCGCCCTATCTCGAAGCCGCCGGTCAGGCCGGCCAGCCGGCTGCCGGTGATGGCGGGGAAAACGGCGCTGGCCTTGGTGTCTACCTTGCCGACGATGGCGGCGAAGCGCTTTCGGCCGACCATGTCGATTCCTGCTTCAGCCGTTACCGCTCCTACCGCCCGGAAGACAACTCCTACCAGCCCTATTCCGGCGGCCCGAGACGGCAATGCCAGTAGCCCCCGCGCGCCGCCGGCATGGCGATCCGATCGCGCGGATTTTCCGGAGCGTCCGCATTGGCGCGACGTTCAACCCTGACCCCAAGGAGGACTGACCATGAGCGACGACCGGGACGACAGAATTCGTGAGCGCGCCTACCAGATCTGGGAACGGGAAGGCCGCATGCAGGGCGACCCCGAACGGCACTGGCACCAGGCCGAGGCCGAGATCGACCTCGAGGGAGCCCTGCCGCTGACGGCGGACGATGCGCAAACCGGCGAGATCGCCAGCTCCGACGTGCTGGAGGTCGAGGCGCTGGCGGTGCGCACCGGCATCTCCGGCGACGAGGCACAGGAACTGCTCGACCGCCTGGGCAACGACCGCGCCGCGGTCGAGCAAGCCGCGCGCAGCCTCAAGGCCAAAGGGCGGCGAAACCCCGATGAGGGACTGGCGAAATAATCGGAGGAGGAAAAATGCCGGCCAGGCTGCGACGGCTGATCGGCACGAAAAGCCCGCGCCTCTGGCGGAGGACGCGGGCCGATCGGAGGGCCGATCTTCGGCAGGCGATGGAGGGCACCACCTGCCGCATCCACTAACAATTAGCTTTGGCTAATGTTCCGTCAAGTTGGATCTGAATTTACTGCGTTGGAATGTCGGCTGCCACCGCAATTGCGCCGCTGGCCTTGGTGGCCGCCGGCAGGCAGCTTGCGTCGATGGATAGGAATTTTTTCTTGACGGGGTGAGGGCAGCTATGCTACATTTTTGCCTATGGTGCTGATTTGCGCCAGTGACCCGCCGCCCAGGCGGGTTTTTGCGTTTTGGCCGGCGCTCGCCGAATTGCGACGTTGCCAGAAAGCGCCGACGCCAAAGCTGCCATCTCCCCACTTGTGGGGGAGATGGCCGGCAGGCCAGAGGGGGGCGCCGTAGAGTGCCGCCTTCGAACGGGTGGATCATTTGGATTGGAACGGCGTTGATCCCTGACACAACCGGGGAATGAGCATGGCGATAAGGCGCAGGCGCTGGTCGGCAGGCCGGGCTGCCCGGCAAGCGAAACCTTGATCAGGGCCAATCCTAGCCAGGGAGAGCGAGATGATCCGAAAACTCAAGGACGGCAAATACCGGCTGTATTCGCGCAAGAAGGACGACAAGACCGGCAAGCGGCGCAACCTCGGAACGTTCGATACGCGCGAGGCGGCGGAGAAGCACGAGAAGGAGGTGCAGTATTTCAAGCGGCATTGAGACGGGCCTCTGGCTGTCGCGATGGTGACCACCAAACGCCAATGCGGCCGGCGCTGGATACAGCCGTCACCCGCAAGATGTCTACGCCACGCGTGGTTGAGCTGGTTTGACCATTGTGGCGAGCACTATGCCGGCGACGATGAAGGCCGCGCCGACCAGGTCGTAATCGTGCAAGCCCTCGCCGAGCAGCAGATAGGCGAGGATGGCCACGAACACCGTCTGCAGGTAGAGCAGCATGCTTGCCCGGCTCGCGCCCAGCGTTTGCACGCTTTTGTTGTAGAGATAGTACATCAAGGCGCCGCCGGGGCCTGCCAGATAGGCGAGCGCGAGAAGGCTGTGGAGGTTCATGGCGGAGCGTTCGTCGTTGAACAATTCCCACAGATGGAAAGGCAAGGCGACCAGGGCACCGGCGCCGAGCAGCAGCACGACCATCGGCAGCAGTTCGATGCCGAATTTGGCACGGCGCAAAAGCACGGTGTAGAGGCCCCAGCAGAACGCGCTGCCGACGATCCACAACTCGCCGGCGTTGACTTTGAGTTGCAGCAGCGCCGTCAAATTGCCGTGGGCAACGATGAAAATCATCCCGGCAAGCGCAACCAGCGCGCCAAGCGACTTCCACAGGCCGAGCGGCTCGCCAAGCACGAAACGGGCAAGCACCATCGTCATGACAGGCGACAGCGCCATGATGATGCCGGCCGTGGTGGCGTCGGTGTGGTTGAGGCCGTGGTAGATCATACCTTGGCAGAGCGTCAGGCCGATCGCCCCCACGGCGACGACCTCCACGGCGCGCGTTCGCAAAAGCCCGATCATCGCTTCGTGATGACGGTGCACGATCGGCAGCAGGATGGCGCAGGCAAGCGCCAGCCGCCAGAAGCAGAGGCCCCAGGGCGGCATTTCAGGCGCCACCCATTTGGCCGCGATGTAGACACCAGCCGAAAGCAGCCAGCACAGGACGGCGGCCGGATAGCCGGCCAGGGAGGATATGGGGCGCACGGGTTGCGCGGCTTGATGCGCTATCGGCATTGCCTGCATGTCATGCCTCCCCTTCGATGACCTCGCCAGACGGGGACAACATAGCCTGTGTCGCTGGGTCGTGCATCCGTTTTGAAGGGGGTGAAAAGGAAGCTGGGCTCGGCCGATCGCGAAAACGATGTCAGTCCGCCTTGTCGCGGGAAGGCATCGCGGAAACGTCCATCCACATCGCGCCCACGGCATGGCCATCGGGATCAGCGAGGTCGCGTGTATACATGAACCCATGATCTTCGACTGGATTGATGTCAGCGGTGCCACCGTTCGCGGCAGCAGCTGTGGCCATCGCATCGACCGCCTCGCGGCTGTCCAGGGACAGCGCGAGCATGACCTCGCTGGACGTTGATGGCGGGATGGGGCGCGTGGTCATTGTCTGCCATTTTTCACGGCTGAGCAGCATGAAATTGATGTCTTCGCTCCACACCATCCCCGCAGCCGCCTCACTGGTGAAGCTGGGATTGTTCTTGAACCCGAGAGCTTCATAGAACGCCATGGATGCCTTCACGTCGGTCACCGGCAGGCTCACGAAAATCTTCTTGCTCATCGATCATTCCTTTGGTTGTCGAGATGGCAGTCCAGGCGCCTGCTGTAAGACGGTTGAGCGCCCGCGGATCCGACACCGCATCTCAACTTTTTTAAATCGCCGGCGCAGCGGCGCCGAGGCACGCGTTTGCTTTGGTCTCGGGTGTTCGCTTTTCGCGTGCGCCAGTGGGCTGCGATGGAGATCGATAGGGAAGCCGCCTGAGGAGAGCGAGATGACGCGCAAACTCAAGGACGGAAAATACTGGCTTTATTCCCACAAGAAGGACGAGAAGACCGGGAACGGCGGAACCTCGGCACGTTCGAGACGCGCGAGGTGGCGGAGAAGCATGAGCGGGAGGAGCAGTATTTGAAGCGGCGGTGAGGGGCTTGCCTTTTGACAGTCGCGATGGTGATGCACCGCAGGCTCTCGTGACCGGTTTAATCGTAATCCCGCCAAGTACACGGCAGCTTTGCGCATACTTGTTGTGGATGCAAACTTCGCTTCTGCCCGGAAGGAGACCAGAAAATCACATTTTCGCGCCATAGCCCACGTGGCGCCGGACCAACGAGATTCAACACAGTCTCGAAACAACCGGCTCTGCTGATGAAAAGTGGAATTGCGGCTACGTCGCAGCGTGCGTTTAACGCCCAAGCTCAACAGTTAATGTTAGATATTTGCAGGGGAAAACTCGCTTCTAATTATTGAACCACGTATGTTGCTAGATAGACCTTCCCGAGATCGGCCGTAGTCGCTGCCAATATATTGAGAAATTCAGCAGATTTAAGGACTTTGTCGGCGTCCGGAAATTCAGTGGTAGCCGTAGGATGAGCGATCTGATTGCGCTCCTCCATTATCTGGTTCAGCTTCGTTTGAGCCTCTGCTGCTGCTTCCTGATCTAAGCTCTTCCCCATAACGATCTTAATATTCGCTTGCTTTCCAACATCACGCCAAAAGTCCGTTAGGCCAACAGTTTTCATTAAATCCTGCAAAACGGCAGGCCGCATGTTGGCGTCTGTGATTGAGAGAACTTCTGACTTGATAGACAGGCACTGGCCGCCACCGCGAATATTTATAACCAGACTCTCAAGCAGGGCCTCCGATGTCAGCTCGTCGTGGCCATATTTCTTTGGGTTCTGTGCGATCTCCAGGGTTTTTTGACGAAGAGATTTTTGGATTTGATTCGGCAAATCTTGGAATTTTTGGGTCTTTCCAGCAATCTCGTCGGCGATCGACTCAACTATCTGTCGAATGTAGTACTCAAATCGGCCGGCGAGATATAGCAAAAGTGAGCCTGATAGTATCGGTAGATCTGTACGTCTTGACTTTGATTCTGTATGGAGATCTACTGCTTCTTTCCAAATTTTGCCTGTTATTTTCTCGTCTTCAGGGCCCTTTTCTTCCGCAGGGGGTGGTTCACTGGGGGCCGCTTTTGCAGGGGGTGGCTCGCTAGCACCAAAATCCCGAAAAAGCTTTGTCAGTGTAAGTAGGTTTTCGACCCTCGCCACGTCGCTTTTAAAGTCAGTGAGCACGATGTCCAGAGAATGTGGCATTGGCATTATCCTCTGAGAATAGCGCCGGCCACGTTCACGCGCTCTCTTATAGACTCCATTGTATTTCCTCGACCGACCAATACATCATACGTTGGTCTGTGCGAAAGAAATTCCTGCAATCTACCCCTTATATCAGGTCCGTATCTCTCAATGTTGATTTCAGGATGTTGGCTTAGCGCGATCATCAAAGCATCGTACAATGGTCTGCTTGGGCGCCTGGTTTTTGGCAGACGGAACGGTTCACCCTCAAAAACGTCTGTTAGGCGTGACAGCAGTGAGATGTATTCATGACCCATCTGTGAGAGAACGAAGTCATCCAGATTGGCGTTCGCGGCCATGAATCGATCTAGGATGCGACGCAGAGATCCTGTGCCGCCTCTTTGAATGGCGTCCCGCAACGCAAAAAAACGAAGTACTAACTCAGCGTCTGCCAGAGACGCATAAAGTGGATTTCGCAAAAGTGCTTCCGAGGGTTCTTTGTCCTCATTTTGCGTGAAGCGGGGTATGCCCCAGACCGACGTAAACGCATCGTCTCGCGCAAGGCGAATGAGTAGCGCGTTCAGTGGGCCGGGATACAGTGCATTCCGCAATTCCTGGGGATTCAATCGTATACCGCCTGTATTCAAGCGATCGAATAGTACCCGCCGCACGTCGAGTCCGTCATCATCGATCATGGTAGTCTCCGCAAGGAGAACGACGGCCGAAATGCTGCGACGCAGTAAACCTCTCTGCAAAACTGATGGTAAATCATTAAATCGTTTACGGTTGAGCTCGGACCAATACTCAAGTCCGGTCAATGAAAAGTTATTTGATAAAAATGCATTTATTGTTTCAAGTCTTTGTCGTCCGTCTATAACTTCGTACTGATTGTAGTCTGTCTCGTATAAGAAAACAGAAGGGATTGGAATATTAAGAAGGAGAGACTCTATCAGAAGAGACCTTTTCTTGTTGCTCCAACGAAGACGCCGTTGATACCCGGGATCGGTGTCTATAAGTTCCTTGTCTGGGCGAAGAGCGTTCTGTAGGTAGTCAAGTTGATAATCCTTCGTTTCTCTTACGACGCGGAGCTGACTTCTGGCATACTTTTCTGCGGGGTCCGTGATATCAAGGAACACGTCACTGGTATCTGTGGCCTCTTCCTCAGTGAACCAGGCATCTATGTCGTCGCGGGTAAATCCTCTTCGGCCTGCCATGGATATCCTATTTGCGCGACGCTGAGCTTGGATTGGATTGGATTGGATTGGACGGATTCTCTTTCCGCTCTAATTTCTTGCTAGTCATATCCTTGCCTAATCGCAACCACAATGGTTTGCCGATCGTTCGCGTCCGGCGCCGCAATTGACTCCACCTAATACATGGTGGCTCCGCCCACCCCCAATTGACCATTCGTTAGCCATTCCTTCACTAGCGTCTATGCCAAATGCATTCGCTTCCGTGCCCACTCGTTCGTCGCTTTCAACTTGACCCCGGAAACGCCTATGGCGGGGTTGGATCATTGGGCGCGCGTTTGTCCGCACCGTAGCGATAAGAGCTGGGAGACCCGTTGGTTTTGAGTAGCTATGGGCTAGCAAAAGTCAGTTTCCGAGACTTTGCCCAGCCGTAAATGAACTGACGGATTTCCTCGGTCCTTTCGCGAGGTGGTACCTTCCCATTGCGCATCGACACAGTCGCCTCGTGGCCAACAAGCCAGGGAACTAGACCTAATCGATCGCAGCTCTCTCCAGCGTCCGAAAGACCAGGGTTGAGCCACTGGACGAAGATGTCGAAATCGCCTTCCACTACGTAGTCCAGCGTTTTGCGTACCGTCTCGGTATATTGGATGGAGCATAGTACAATGCGGCAATCCTGGTCGCCGAGGATGTCTCCGGCATAGAGTTGACGCTCCTCCGGTGAGCCACTGATCAAAAACACTTCGACGCATTCACCGCCATAGAGCGTTAGGGTTCGCGTATGGCGGCCAGTTCGAACCGTCGCTCCAAACAAGGTGTTCCAAGTCGTCGATTTGCCTGAATTTCGATTGCCCAACACTCCAATAAAAAGGCGCTTTTTCAAGGTAAATCTTTCCTCGTGACGATCTTTTGTTCGGCGTTTAAATCTTTTGTTGTAGTATTGGGCAGGCCAAGACGGCGAATTTTCAGAACAAAGGCAGCGGCAGCCGGATCTTGCTTACGTCTTCGGGGCCCCACATCGCCCCTTAAGAATGGCGATCTCAGCCTCGTGGTCACCTCCAGACATGGATGCGACCGGCACGCCGATCAGGAACACCCCCAGCGCATCTCCGGTCGCCGCTTTGTTCTGCTGGTTTGTTATGACGGCAAGACGCTCTCTGTCGGCTTGGGTACAGGGGCCTGAGTTTGGAATTCCCGATATCCTGTCCGGCGGTGTGGCACATCCCGCGAGACTGGCCAGCACCGATATTGTCAAAACAGTATGTTTCACTATTCCCCCACTTTTCAATAAAACCCACCCGCCGATAACATTGCGCGGTGCGTGACATTGCACAAGTATTAGGCGCAGCGTCATACACGACTATTTTTGACAAACGGCGCTAATATCCGTCGCACTTGGCCGGCCGCTGGGGTTGTAAATGCCGTTGCTGGTGGCTGGTGATGATCGCGCTAGGTCGTACCTTGCGGGGCTTCCGAGCGGTGCGAAGCGGTTGGCCATGCTTGCGGCAAGCGCCCAGCGCGAGGCTGTCAGGAGTCACGGCTTTGGTGGCCCACCCCACCCCCCTCATTAACCATTCGTTAACCATTCCCTCGCTAGCGTTTACCTCTCAGTAAGGATTCGCCAGCCGTGACCTTTGCCGCCCCCCTCGAGGCCAAATCCATTCGCTTTCGTGCCCGCTCTTTCGTCGCTTTCACATTGACGCCGGAAGCGCCTTTGGACGTGTGGCTGGAGGGGCTGGATCATTGGATCGGTAACTCGCCCGGCTATTTTGCCGGGCGGCCGGTGGTGCTTGATCTCAACATTTTGAAGCCCGATGTCGCCGCGATCGAATCGCTGGTCGGCGTGCTTGGCCATCGCGGCATCCGCGTCTACGCCATCGAGCTCGACGGCCACACCGCACTCGAGCCCAACCTGCCGCCGGTTTTGGTCGGCGCCAAGGAGGCGACGACGGATGGGTTGCTGCCCCGCAAGGCGCGGGAGGATGTTTCCGGAGAGGACAAGGCCGAGGGCAGGGCGCCTGAAGCCGGCGCGGCCACGGTCGGCGACGGCAAGGCTGGCGCAAGCAAGGCGGGCGATAGCGAGCCGCAGGTTGAAGCTTCGGGCACGCTGATGATCAAGGCGCCGATCCGCTCCGGCCAGGCGATCGTGCATCCGCATGGCGATGTCATCGTGCTGGGTTCTGTCGCTTCCGGGTCGGAGATCATCGCGGCGGGCTCGATCCATGTCTACGGCACGCTGCGCGGGCGCGCTTCGGCGGGTGCGCTCGGCAACAGGGGCGCGCGCATCTTCTGCCGCAAGAACGAGGCGGAGCTGCTGGCGGTCGACGGCTGGTATGTCACCGCCGAGGAGATGGAAGGCGTTTCGCGCGGCAAGCCGGTGCAGGCGTTTCTCGATGGCGACGCGTTGCGGGTTTCGACGCTGAGCTGACATTCGTTTCGATATTGGGGCGGCCGGGCCGCTCGACCAAGAACAACAACAACGGAGGCTTTTTCAATGGGCAAGGTAGTGGTGGTCACCTCGGGCAAGGGGGGCGTCGGCAAGACGACCTCGACGGCGGCCCTCGGGGCGGCCGTGGCCAAGACCGGCAAGAAGGTGGCGCTTGTCGACTTCGACGTCGGCCTGCGCAATCTCGACCTGATCATGGGCGCCGAGCGGCGCGTGGTGTTCGACCTCGTCAACGTCATCCAGGGCCAGGCCAAACTCTCGCAGGCGCTGATCCGCGACAAGCGGGTCGAGACGCTGTTCCTGCTGCCGGCCTCGCAGACGCGCGACAAGGATGCGCTGACCGAGGAAGGCGTCGGCGAAGTCATCGACAAGCTGCGCTCGGTGTTCGACTACGTGTTCTGCGACAGCCCGGCCGGCATCGAGCGCGGCGCGCAGCTTGCCATGCGCTTTGCCGACGAGGCGGTCATCGTCACCAATCCGGAAGTGTCGTCGGTGCGCGATTCCGATCGCATCATCGGCCTGCTCGATGCCCGCACCTTGCGGGCCGAGCAGGGCGAGCAGATCGCCAAGCATGTGCTGGTGACGCGCTACGATGCGGCGCGTGCGTCGCGCGGCGAGATGCTGTCCATCGACGACGTGCTGGAAATCCTGTCGGTGCCGCTGCTCGGCATCATCCCGGAAAGCCAGGACGTGCTGCGCGCCTCCAACCTCGGTTCGCCGGTGACGCTGTCGGAGCCGCTCAACACTGCTGCCAAGGCCTATATCGATGCTGCCAGGCGGCTGGAGGGCGAGGAATTGCCCGTCATCGTGCCCTTCGAGCGCAAGGGCTTCCTCGATCGTCTTTTGGGAAGGAGGGCGGCATGAACCTGCTCGACATCTTCAAGCGGCGCTCCAGCGCCCCGGTGGCGCGCGAGCGGCTGCAAGTGCTGCTCGCCTATGAGCGCCGCAACCGCAGCCAGCCCGACCTCGTCTCCATCCTGCGCGAGGAGATCATGGCCGTCATCGCCAAGCATGTGCAGATCGACCAGGACTATCTGCAGGTCTCGATGGACCGCGGCGAGACCATGTCGACGCTGGAAATCGACATCCAGATCCCCAACAAGAGCGCCGTGCCGCTGGCCATGGCGGGGTGAGGGCAACTTAGGGGGAGCCGCGATCCTTCGCGCCCCCCTCTCTCCTGCCGGACATCTCCCCCACAAGTGGGGAGATTGGCAATTTCTGCGCTTCAGTTCTTCTTGCAACGTTGGCGATTGGCGAAAGCCCGCATGACGTCCAATCTCCCCTGTGTGGGGGAGATGTCCGGCAGGACAGGGGGGCGCTGTCCCGCCGGCAGAACCGGCTTCGCACCCTCGCACCGCATCGCTCGCGCCGTCCAAGCCCCTAAAATGTCCCAAATTTACCTTTGTGCCGACGGGGCTTCCCCTGCGCAAGCAGCGGATGTAGGCTATATTAGCAATTCGTTAAGTTCTAAGCGAGGTATGCGTAAGGGGAGTTTGGCGATGAACTTCAGAGGCCTGATCAAGCGTGCTGAAGACGTGGATAAAGCAATCCAGGACCTGCAGATCGATTTGGCGGACGCGCTGGATGCAAGTCTCGACGCCGACGACCTGGCGCCGCCAGAGAGCGACGATGTGCCGGATGCCCAGGCGGCATCCGATGACGGGCCACCCCAGGCCGATGCGGCAAATGACGACAATGCCGGGAATGCCGAGGATGCGGGCGCTGCGGACAGTTCCGAAACCGCGCCAAGACTGACCGCCCATACACAGACCCGGCTGGCTGCATTGAGCGCCTTCGAGGGGCTCTTCCACGACGCCAGGGACTATCTGGAGGAGATCAACGACAAGCTGTCGGAGATCGGCACCTCACACCATCTGACGCGCGAATTCCTCAACATCCTGCACAGCGACATCCTGCGCGCCAACGAGCTGGAGGTCGCCAATGCCGCCCTGGCCGCCGAACAGAGGGCGCTGTCGGAGAAGCTGCACGACGCGACGCGAAAGCTGCGCGAGCGTGACGGCGCTTTCGAAGCGCTGCAGCAGCGCGAGACAAGCCTGGTCCAGGACCGGGAGACGCTGCGTGCGGCACTTGCCGCGGTCAGGCTGGAACTCGTCGAGACAGCCAATGCGAGCGCAAAACGCGAGGCGGAGTTCGGCGACATCGCCAAGCGGCTGACCGCCAGGACGGTCGAGGCCAACAGGCGCTTGCGCGAGAGCAAGATGCTGCGCGAAAAGCACGTCAACCTGTCGATCGAACTCGACAAGGCGCTGAAGCGGGAATCGCAGGCGCGCCACCGGCTCGACGAGCTGTCGGCGGTCCATGCCACCGAAGCAGCGCGGCTGGCGGAGCTGCTGGCGGCGCTCGGCAAGAGCGAGAAAGAGGAGATGCGGCTGCAGAAGTCGCTCGAGGCGACACAGGCGAAACTGTCGGAAACGACCGAAGCGGCCCGCATGATGGAAGGCGACAAGGAAGCCGAGCTGGCTCGCAGCCAGGCGGAAATGCGCGGGTTGAGCTCGGAGATCCAGAACCTGCAATCGCGGCTGGAGCAGGTGTCGAGCGAAAACAGCGAAGCCGCAGGCGAGATCGCCAGGCTCAAGAGCGAACTGAACGATGCCCTGGCCGAAAAGAAGATCGCCGATGAAAGATTGTCCGCGCTGAGCCAGGAGAGCGAAAGCGACAAGATGAGTCTTTCCAAGGTGAACGCCAACCTTTCTCAGCTGACGCTGCAGCAGGCGTCCGAACAGATACAGTTCGACGTGCAGAGGCAGGAGTGCGAGGACCTCAAGGCCGAAATCGCCTCGCTCAATGCCCGGATCAAGGAACTGCTGCCCTATGAGCGGCTCCACAAGGCCACCAATGGCAGGCCGCGCGAGGACGGCGTGGTCGAGATGGCCGGGGCGATGGCGAAGAAAGCACGGACGACGGGCAGGCGGCGCATGCGCAGGAATGTCGGCGCCGTCACCTGAAGCGTGTCGCGCCTGAAGGGGTTCAGGCTACCAGGTCTTTGTTTGTGCATGGGAGGCCGGCACCTCACCCGGAGAGTAAGCCCAATGGGGCACCGGCCAGGCGGATCGACAGGTCCGCCGCACAGGCAAGGTAGCGCGCCTCGGTCCCGCACGGCATTGGTGCGATCACGGAAGGTGCCAGCGGCAATTCCCCTGGCTTGTGATTCGAACCCTTGCGACGACCCGCCGGCCGGAGGCTGCAGACACGCCCAGGATAAGATCGCGGGCCGGCCCGGCGCCTTCTCAGTCGAGCGGTTCGTGCTGGTAAAGCTCGTCCATGCTGAGCGAGGCCAGGGCGCCGAAAGGGGCCTGCTTTTTCACGCGGCCGCCGCTCAGGATGACCACGTCGTCGCAGAACGAGATGGTGCTGTGGTGATGGCTGATGACGATGGTCGTGCGGCGGCCGGCTCTCGACTTCAGGGTCTCGACGATGGCCGCTTCCGACAGCCCGTCCACGGCATTGGTGGCCTCGTCCAGGATGAGGAGATCGGGATCGCGCACCAGGGCTCTCGCCAAGGCGATGCGCTGCCTCTGTCCCGCCGACAGATTGACGCCCCTGTAGCCAACCAGGGTCTCGTAGCCCTGAGGCAGCCTTTCGATGAATTCATGCGCTTCGGCCAGTCTCGCGGCGGCCTCGGCATCGCTGGCTGTCGCGGCATCCTGGCCGTAGATTATGTTTTCAAGAATGCTGCCGTCGACCAGTTCCAGTTCCTGGCTGGCCAGGGCGATGTGCCGGCGCCACTGGCTGGCGTCGATCCGGTCGAGCGGCGATCCATCGACGAGGATGCTGCCGGTGTCCGGTTCGACGAAGCGGCACAGGAGATTGACGATCGTCGTCTTGCCGGCGCCCGAGCGGCCGATCAGCGCCGTCGAGCGGCCACCGCGGATCTCGAATGCCGCCGCGTGCAGCACAACCTCGCGCCGGTCCGTGCCGGAATAGGTGAATGTCACATCGTCGAACTTGATGCCTTGGCGCAGGCCGTGGAATGGCCCGTCGCCTTGCGGCGGTTGCGGCTTGCCTGTGGGATCCAGCAGCCATGTCACCTCCTCAAGCGATCCGCTCAGGCCTTGCATCTGGCTCCACGACCCCTGCAGGGCCCGCATATGCGGCTGCAGCCTGTAGAGCAGGATGACGAAGGCGATGATCAGCGGGAAACTCATCTGCGCCAGCCAAGCGCCGATCACCACCGCCAGGAACAGCATGGCGTGGAGAACCTCCGTCAGCGGCGGCAGCGCTCCCTGGCGCACCAGCAGCGCGAAGGAGGCGCGGCGAACCGCATCCGACGCCGTGTCGAATATCGCCTTTTCCCGGTTCTCCTGTCCGAAGATGCGGATCAGCCGTCCGGCATGCACAAGGTGAAGCATCTGCGAGGCGAGGTGGCCGTTGCGCGAGGCGACGCTGCGGCTTGGCTCCTTCAGATTGGCTGAGAGGACGGCGTGCGCGATCTGGACGAGCGCCAATCCGAGCGTGACCAAAAGCGTCATGCGCCACGAAAGCAGCAGCAGGAAAGCCAGGAGGATGATGGCGGCCGATGCGCTGACGATGGCCGACAGCATGATCTGGATCGCATCGGAAGCCCGCCAGGATTCGTTGGAGATGATGTTGAGCAGGCGTCCGGGGCTCTGCCGCAGGAAGAACGGGTAGCCGACCCGCAACAGCTGCTCCGACAGGGCGCTGCGGATGGAATGGCTTGCCTTGCCGGAGATGAAGGTCGTCAGCAGCGTGTTGGCGAAGGCGAAGACGTTCTTCAGGATGATCGAGCCGAGGATGGCGGCCGAAATGACGATCAGCCGGTCGCGCTCGCTCAAGCCCGATCCGACGTGCTGGAGGACGGCGGAGAAGCCTGCCATTCCGGCGGCATCCCCGTGTCCCATGATGATGCCCAGCAACGGGATGATCAGGCCGATGCCGAACCCTTCGAGGACGGCGCTGACCAGGCCGAGAATCACCACCGCCGGAAGCAGGCGCAGTTGCCGCTTTCCGAACGCCCGGAACAGCATCGGCAGGTTTGGCGGCAGCATTGGCATTACAGCGTTTCACCTCGCCTGGACATTGGCTTGTTGATCTTGCCGCACCGGTTCGGCCCGCGGCCGTCTGACCAGCAGGAGAACCGCGAACCTGGCCGCGCCGAGCAAATTCATGGCGACGATCGGCCAGTGCGGCAGGTTGAGTTCACGATCGAAGGCGGGTCCTCCCGCCAGTTCCCGGAAAGCCCCTCTTGCGGCCCAGTAGAAATGGCGAAGCAGCCAGGGCGCGTGGCGAACATGCTTCAGGCAGAGCCCGCCATTGCCCAGGCTGTAGTCGCGATGCAGCTTTTCGATGGCTTTGCGATCCCGCCGGCCGTGATGGTGGAATATCGTCATGTCAGGCACATACTCGACCGCGATCCCGAGCAGCATCGCGCGCACGAGATAATCGGTATCCTCGGCCGACCGCAATGGTCCGCCGGCGCCGAAGCGTTCGTCGAAATAGCCGATGCGGGCCGCGACATCGCGGTGCATCGTCATGTTGCAGCCCAGCACGAAACCGCCGGGATGAACATCTGGCGTCAGCCGCTCGCGCGCCCACGACCGCTTGATGGTGAACGGCAAATCCCTGGCATCGCCAAGCTCGACACGTCCTCCCCGGATGAGCCATTGTTCCCCGGACGCATAGTGTCGCTCCAGATCGCGCAGATAGTCGCCATGGACCGCGCAGTCGTCGTCGACGAAGACCAGCACACGGCCGCGCGCGCGCCTCAGCCCGGCGTTGCGCGCAGCCGCCAATCCGGGGCGCGGCTCGCAAACGGGCGTGAACGGAATGTCCGACGCAGCCGCGATGCTGGCCAGGCGTTCGGCCGTGCGGTCGCTCGAGCCATTGTCGACGACCACGAGTTCGGCGGCGAAGCCGGCATGTGCGCGGCACGCGGCCTGCACCGACTTGATGCAGGCATCGAGTACCGCGACGCGGTTGCGCGTGCAGATGATGAAGCTGACTTCCGGCGCCGCTCGTTCCGGGCGGGGACCGGCCGGGGCGGGCCCAAGCGCCGTCGAACGATCGCGCTGCAGGGGTTGGTTGGCTTTGACGATCATGCTCCGCCCGCCTGATAAGGTGCCAGAACCGCCGCGGCGGGCGCGGATTTGAAGAAGTATGCCATGGCATCGGCCTGCCTGGCGGCCGACAGCGAAGCGCGGCTGAGCCAGGGCGCCCAGGCGCCGGGCCGCAGCGCATATTGTTCGCGGCGCCGGATGACGTTCCATTTGGCGGTCCGCGTCAGCAATTCATGCGTCAGCGCGGGCTGCTTTTCGTCGGCGACGAGCTGGTAGAGGAAATAGAACAGGTTCAGCGCGCCGGCCTCGAAGCTCGGCCGCGTCGCCGCCGGCAGCGAGGAAATCTCCTCCTCCAGCGCGACGATGAAGTCGGCCGCACGGGCGACGGTGCCGTGGCTGACCGCATCGCCAATGTCGCGCAGGTCCCGCGTGGCCTGCGCCAGGTCCTCCCGCTCGAGGTTCTCGGCCACGATCCGCAAATGCGTCCTGCGCATCTCCTTGACGTGCCGGCTCGTCACGCTTGCCTGATGGACGCGGTAGACGACCAGGTTTTCGGGCATCATGGCTGCCGGGTAACGGCCGGCCAGCCGCCTGAAAAGATCGAAATCCTCGGCATGCCGGTAGGCCTGGTCATAGTGCAGGACGCTGTCGTCGATGACCTTCCTGTTGTAGACGACCGTCGGGTGCATGAAGATCGTGAAGAACATCGCCAATACAGGGATGCGGCCGAACTGGAACACCGGATCGGGCCTGCCCCTGGCGATGCGGCCGCGGATCAACATGTCGACGCCGGCGCCGCAGAAGCCCAGTTCGGGCCGCCGCTCGAACAGCGCCACCTGGCGCGACAAACGCCAGGGATAGGCGACGTCGTCGGCGTCCATCCGCGCGACCAGTTCGCCCCGGGCGATCGCCAGCCCTTCGTTGAGCGTCGCGACAAGGCCACGGTTTTCGCGCGAGATGATCGAAATGCGGCTGTCGGCCTTTTGGCATCGCTCGAGTATCTCGAGCGAATTGTCGGTCGAACCGTCATCGATCGCGATGATCTCCAGGCGACTGTGATCCTGCCGCAGGATGCTTCCCAGCGCGGTGGCGAGATAGGGACCGGCATTGTAGACCGGCAACAGGACGGAGACGAGCGGTGCGGCAGTCATCGTCTTGCATCCGTGCGCTGGAGTTCGAGCGCCGGTGTACGGCCATCGGGCGATCCGCCAGCCGCCGTCGCGAGCCAGCCGCCATGGCTGCCCTGTGCGGAGCGGGTGCGCGCGACATAGGGGAAGTGGCGCTTCAGGCTGTTGAGCGGCCTCTCGAAAACCACCCAGGAAATCGAGGCCGCGACAATCGTGGCGGCGCTCGCAACCAGGAAACGCCCTGGCCCTTGCTCCGAGACGTTGAGCGGAATCCAGAGTTGCGCCTTGACGGCGAGCGACAGCAATATCGGATGATAGAGATAGACGCCGTAGCTGATGCGGCCGAGGCCAAGCAGCGGCGGCAGTTCGGCAAGCTTTCCCAAAGTGCCGCCAAGGCCGCGCGAACAGGCTGCGACGATGACCATCAGCGGCACCAGCGGCAGGACTTGCCGCACCAGCCAATGGGTCCATTCGAGCATCGGATCGGCGGGCGCAGGCACAAACCACTCGATGACAAGGAATGCGGCCGCGAAGGCAGGCCAGCTGAGCCGCATCCAGTGCGGCAGGGCCGCGCCCCTGGATCGCCAGCAGGCAAGCAGCGCGCCCGTCGCCAGCGCATCCATGGATGCCGGCGGCAGCAGGTCGCGCGCCAGCGCCGTGTTGGCGGTGAGCGGCCAGCAAAAGCGATAGGCCAGCGACAGCGCGATGACGCCGATGCAGATCTGTTCGAAGCGGCGGCGCGGGGCCAGCAGGACGACCAGCGGCCAGGCAAGATAGAACTGCTCCTCGATGCTCAGGCTCCAGAAATGGCACAGCACCCAAGGGTTCCAGTCATTGCGCAGCGCATACCAGAAATTCGACAGGTAAAGCGCATGCCAAACCAGCGATCCCCTGGATTGGTCCAGGTCGACCAGCCAGACGAAACCCAGCACGGCGAAATAGGGCGGAAATATCCGCAAGCCCCGCCTGATATAGAAGGATCGCAGCGCGGGGCCGGTCTCGAATTCGGCGGCCGAACGCGCTTCCAGGAGCAGGCGCGTGATCAGGAAGCCGCTCAGCACGAAGAACAGCCGCACGCCGATATGGCCCCAGAATGAAGATCCTCCAGCGGCGAAGAAATGGGAATACAACACCATCGTCACGGCGATGGCTCTCAACGCATCCAGTTGGATGTCGCGTGCGCTTCCCATCAGCGGCATCCGCCAGCGTGATGGTCGCGACCAAGCCGCCAGCCGGCCGTTTCGAGCGGCAGGCCAAGGCGGACGAGACCCGCCAGAGCGCAGGCATCGTCGAACCTACGCTCGAAATCGACGGACGGGTGGCTCAAGCTGGTCAACCTGGCGGGATCCTCCACGGCGCATATCCAGTCGCAAACGAGTCCCCCAGGAGATCGTTCGGCTACGGCATTGTGCGGCGCAACACAAAAAATCTACCCAGCTGAAATACTTATGTGAGCAAGCGCTAAAAAATTGAGAAAACCGAGCGTTTCTCGTCAATTCTGGCGATTTTTCTCAGAACTTAAACGCTGTGGTTTAAATTTTGCCGATGTTCCCGCCTCGGTTGATTTGCGAGCTCGTGGCTTGAGAGCCTAGTTCTTTGTTAGACCACAGGAAATTCGGTAATCTATATTTTATCTATATGGATCCGGTCCTGGCTCCGTGAAGAAATGATTTGGAACCATTAGCTTTGCGCGGTGCAGCATCGTCTCTGTTTTTCGTCGTTGCCACGCGCAACGCCCATTACTCGGCTGACCGCCAACCCTCACACCGCGTCGAACACCACCGTCTGCTCCAGCCCGCCGCCCCGGCGGTTTTCCAGTGTTACCGTGCCTCCGTAGCGCTCGATGATTTCCTTGGCGATGGCGAGGCCAAGACCAGCTCCGGGGATCGATTGCAGGCGGCCGGGGTCGACGCGGAAAAAGGGCTCGAACGCCTTGTTCAGGAGTTCCGGGGGGATGCCCGGCCCATGGTCCGATATGGTCAGCACGGCGCGATTGTCGGCCGCGGCCAGGTCGATGCGGCACGCCTTGCCGTGGGTGGCGGCGTTGACGATCAGGTTGCGCAAGGCGCGGCGCAGGCCGAGCGCGCCGGCGCGCACGCAAACCTTGTCCAGGTGCCCGATCGAGACGGCATGGCCGAGCGACACCATCTCGGCTTCGATATCGCGCACCGTCTTTGCCAGGTCCACCGCTTCGACGGCGTCCTGGTTGACCTCTTCGCGCACTAGGCGGATGGCGCTGTCGGCGATGCGATCGAGTTCGTCGAGGTCGTGAAGCCATTTGTCGCGTTCGTCGTCCAGGAATTCGGCGCGCAGCCGCATGCGCGTCATCGGCGTGCGCAGATCATGGCCGGCAGCCGCGACCAGCCGCATGCGGCTTTCCATGGCGGTCCGCAGCCGCGACGAGAGCTGGTTCAGCGCATGCGCGGTGGCCTTGACCTCGGCCGAACCCACTTCCGGCACCGCCGCCAGCACGCCGTCCGATCCGATCTTGGAGACTGCGGCCTCCAGCATTTCGAGCGGTCGGATCAGCACCGAGGTGAAATAGACCGACACCGCCGTGGCGCCGGCGACGATCAGCGAGATCCAGCCGGCCAGAACCAGCCATTCTCGCCGCGGCGGCTTGAGGTGCGGCACCTCAATGATCGCCCATCGGCTGTCGGGCAGGTGCATCGATGCGATCTGGCCGGGTTCGTCCGTCTTCTCGTTGACGACCGCCGGAAAGTCGAGGCCACGCCGGTGCAGGATGTCATTGAGCATCGCCGTTTCCGCACGAGCCACCTTGCCGCCCACCGGATGATCGGCGAATTGAACCCGCAGGACGTCGGGGATCGGCCCCGGCAAGAGCCGCACCACCATTTCCATCTGTTGGGCAATCCAGGGCACGGTCAGTTCCGGCGGCGGTCCGCCACCGCGCACGCTGATGACGGCGGCCGTCGCCAGGCCGACGACGCCGACGATCGAGGCGACCAACAGCAGGATGAGACGGCGGCGCAGCGAATTCACGCGTGGCTCTCCACGGTCTCGACACGCGCCGTGAGCTGGTAGCCGCCATTGCGCACGGTCTTGAACAGCGGCCCGTCGCCGGTGTCGGAAAATTTCCGGCGCAGCCGGCTCACCAGCACATCGACCGAGCGTTCGAGCGGATCGCGTTCGCGGCCCTGCGTCAGGTCGAGAAGCTGGTCGCGCGACAAAAGCCGGCCGGGACGGTCGAGAAACACCTGCAAAAGATCGAACTCGGCGCCGGTGAGGTCGACGGCCACGCCTCGCGCATCCGTCACCTTGCGGGTCTCCGGTTCCAGCCTGTAACTGGCAAAGCGGTAGATGCGCGCGCGCGGCGGCGCGGGCGCTTCCTCGGGCGTCGAGCGCCTGAGCACGGCGCGGATGCGGGCAATGAGCTCACGCGGGTTGAACGGCTTGCCGAGATAGTCGTCGGCGCCGAGTTCCAGGCCGATGATGCGGTCGACATCTTCCTTCAGCGCGGTCAGCAGGATGATTGGGGTGTGCGGCTTGCGGTCGCGCAAACCGCGGCAGATATCGAGCCCCGAGCCGTCCGGCAGCATCACGTCGAGCACGATCAGGTCGAATTGGCCGGAGCCAAGCCGTTGCTCGCATTCGCGCCGGTCCGCCGCCGCCGTGACGCGAAAGCCCTGGCTGTCGAGGTAACGCTGGAGAAGCGTCCTGATCTCGCGGTCGTCGTCGACGACGAGGATATGGGGTTGTGACTGCATGACCGTGCCGTTGCCGATGAATATTGGGACCCGTGATTGCAGGGGCTTGCCGCGATTATAGGAGAGCCGCGCCCGAGCGGCGTGGAAAATTGCAACCGAACGTTTCCGGCGGGCCATGGGAAACATTCGGAAACAAATTGCCCTTTTGCGGAAACCTTCGGCAACACGCCGACGCGAAGCGGACAAAGACGCTTCCTATCCTCTGAACCGTCCGAAGCATGAGAGAAAGGAACATCTTTATGCCAAGCAGACTTCTTGCGCTCGGCCTGTTTTCCGTCGCCGCAATTCACCCCGCGCTGGCGGCGCAGCCCGACCCCGGCGCCGGACCCGGTGAGCCGCCCCCTGTCATGGCCATGCAGGATGGGGCAGGCCACGGCCGGAATGGACCCGGCCCGCATGGACCGATGCGACCTGGTTCGCAGGGTTTCGGCCCGCAAGGCTTTGGCCCCCGCCGCATGGGTCCGCCGCCGGAATTCATGCTGGCCGCCCGGCTCGCCGCGCTGGAGACCCGCGTCGGCATCCGCACCGAACAACTCGACGCCTGGCGCGACTACACCAGCGCGCTGCAGGCGGTGCTTTCGCAGCCTCGGCCTGACCGCGGGCGGCCCGTTGGTGCTGAAGCGAAGGACCCCGACGCAGCAGGCCCGGGCGGCAAGCCCGATCCCTTCGCATTCCAGGAAAAGCTGGCCGACGACGTTACCGCCCGCGCGGTTTCGGCCGGCAGACTGAAGGAGGCGATCGCTGAACTGCGCGCCAAGCTGACGCCCGAACAACTCGAACTCCTCGCTTCGGCGGAACGTGCCCATGGATCACCCCCCGGTCCCTGGGGCGGTCCGCCGAACGATGCAGCCGGCCCCAGAGGCCTGCCCAACGATGGCAGGCAGCTCCCGCCCCAGCCCGGGAACGACGAGCAACTCTGACCGACTGCACCGGCCGGCCCGGTACCCAACCCGTTCTCGGGTCGGCCGGTTCTCCGGGGATGGCGGGCGTATCTCCGCCATCCTCGTTTCGATCACGCCCAGTTCGAATCGCGCCAATTCGGAACCATGCCCAATTCGAACCCTGCAATGGAAGCACGACAATGTGGGAAGCCATGATCATGCTGCGGCTGCTCGCGTCCGCCAGCCCGAGGCTCTCGTTCGGTCCTGTCGGGCGAGGCATGCCGCTGGCCCCGCCGGTCGACACGCTGAAGGGCGCGATCCGCCTGAGTTTCGCCGCCTGGCGGTTGTCGCTCCTGCTGTCGCAGCCGCTCGACAACCATGGGCATCATGACCGCAAGATCGCGTGAATTCCGGCAAGGCGCTTGGCATGTCCTCGCTGATCGGCATAATGATGTTGGTGGGCATCGCGGCCGGCTACTCGACCTTCGAGCAGCTCTGGCCGCCGAGAAGGAGCGCGACATGAGCCGCTTCGAAGCATTGCTCGTCGCCGCCCGCAGACCGGCGCGGCCCACCATCAAGATATCGGCCGGCATGCCTCGACCAAGCGGTCGATTGCCCGCGCCCGCAACTCCAGCGAAAGATCATTCAGTCCATGTCTATCCAGCCTAGCCCGTCTTTGCAGCCGGCACGCCGTCTGGCGCCCTGGGCCGCGATGTTCGCATCCGCCTTTCTGCTGGCGGCCTGCTCGCAGGAGAGCAGCGCCCCCGCAGGCATGGGCGCGCCCGGCAAACCGGAAGTCGGCGTCGTCACCCTGCATCCGCAATCGGTGGCGATCACCGCCGAACTGTCGGGACGCACGGCGGCCTCGCTGGTTGCCGAAGTGCGCCCGCAGGTGAACGGCATCATCCAGCAGCGCCTGTTCAAGGAGGGCAGCGAGGTGGCGGCTGGACAGCCGCTCTACCTCATCGATCCGGCGAGCTACAAGGCGTCCTATGACAGCGCGGTCGCCGCACAGCAGAAGGCGGAAGCGGCGGTGCCTACGGCGCAGGCCAAGTTCGACCGTTATGCCGGCCTGTTGAAGCAGAACGTTGTTTCCAAACAGGATTATGACGATGCCGCCGCCACGCTGGCGCAGGCGCAAGCCGATGTCGCCTCGGCCAAGGCCAGTGCCGAGACCGCGCGCATCAGCCTCGACCGGACCTCCATCACGGCACCGATCGCCGGGCGCATCGACAAGTCCACGCTGACGCCGGGCGCGCTGGTGACCGCGAACCAGGACACGGTGCTGACCACCATCCGTGCCCTCGATCCGATCAATGTCGACGTCACGCAGTCGAGCACCAACCTGCTCAACCTGCGGCAGGCGATCTCGGAAGGGCGGCTGAAGTTCAGCGGGCCCAATGTCAGCGTGAAGCTGAAGCTCGAGAACGGCACCATCTACACGCAGACCGGCAAGCTGGAATTCGCCGGCGCCAATGTCGACCAGACCACCGGCACCTTTGCGCTCAGGGCCGAGTTCCCCAATCCGGACCGCCTGCTTCTGCCCGGCATGTATGTGCGGGCACTGGTCGAGGAGGGCGTTGCCCAGAACAGTTTCCTGGTGCCGCAGCGTGCCGTCAGCCGCAACACCAAGGGCGAGGCCACGGCGATGGTCATCAACGCGCAGGGCAAGGTCGAGACGCGCGTGCTCGCCGTGCGCAGCAGCGTCGGCAACAACTGGCTGGTGGATTCGGGTGTCGGCGACGGCGACCGCGTCATCGTCGAGGGCATGCAGCTGGTGCGCCCCGGCGGCGATGCGACGGGTGTCGAAGTGACGATCGACGAGACGACCGGCGAGGTCAAGGACCGCGGGCAGAGCACGTCCGCCGCACCGGCCGCGTCCAACGCTGCCAAACCGGCGCCTGCCGCCGCGACCGGGAACTGAGCGATGTCACTATTCTTCATCAACCGGCCGATCTTCGCCTGGGTGATCGCCATCGTGATCATGCTGGGCGGCCTCCTGGCACTCACCACGCTGCCGATCTCGCAATATCCGCAGATTGCGCCGACGACAGTCAACATCAGCGCCACCTATCCGGGCGCCGACGCGCAGACGGTCGAGAACTCGGTGACCAAGGTCATCGAGCAAGGCATGACCGGTATCGACAATCTCGACTACATGACGGCGACGTCGACCTCGACCGGTTCGGCCTCGATCACGCTGACCTTCACCACAGCGGCCGATCCCGACACCGCCCAGGTGCAGACGCAAAACAAGCTGCAGCTGGTGCAATCGCAGCTGCCGCAGGTGGTGCAAAGCAACGGCATCACCGTCTCCAAATCCTCGACCGGCTTCCTGATGGTCATCGGCTTCGTCTCGACCGACGCCAAGATGAACTCGACCGATCTCGCCGACTATGTCGACGCCACCGTCAACGACACGCTGAAGCGCGTCGAAGGCGTCGGCTCGACGCAGCTGTTCGGCTCCGGCTATGCCATGCGCATCTGGCTCGATCCTGACCAGCTCGCCAAATACGCCTTGATGCCGAGCGACATTGCCTCGGCGATCGAGGCGCAGAACACGCAGGTTTCGGCCGGCCAGCTTGGCGGCCTGCCGGCGCGCAAGGGCCAGCAGCTCAATGCCACGGTGACGGCCAAGAGCCGGCTGCAGACCGCCGAACAGTTCCGCAACATCATCCTGAAGAGCCAGACCGATGGCTCTCTGGTCCGCCTCAACGATGTCGCCACCGTCGAGCTCGGCGCCGAAAGCTATACGACGCAGGCCAATTACAATGGCAAGCCGGCGGCCGGCATCGCCGTCAATTTGGCGACCGGCGCCAACGCCATCAACACCGCCGAAGCGGTGCGTTCGACGATCGCCCGGCTGAGCTCGACCTTCCCGCAAGGGGTCGAGGTCGTCTATCCCTACGACACCTCGCCTTTCGTGCGGCTGTCGATCGAGGAAGTGGTCAAGACGCTGGCCGAAGCGATCGTGCTGGTGTTCCTGGTGATGTTCATCTTCCTGCAGAATTTGCGCGCCACCATCATCCCGACGATCGCCGTGCCGGTGGTGCTGCTCGGCACGTTCGGCGTGCTGTCGCTGTTCGGCTATTCCGTCAACACACTGACCATGTTCGCCATGGTGCTGGCCATCGGCCTCTTGGTCGACGACGCCATCGTCGTCGTCGAGAATGTCGAACGCGTGATGCAGGAGGAAGGCCTGTCGCCGAAGGAGGCGACGCGCAAGTCGATGCACGAAATCACCGGCGCGCTGATCGGCATCGCCACGGTGCTTTCGGCCGTGTTCGTGCCGATGGCTTTCTTCGGCGGCTCGACCGGCATCATCTACCGGCAATTCTCGGTGACCATCGTCTCGGCGATGGTGCTGTCCGTGCTGGTCGCCCTTGTGCTGACGCCCGCACTTTGCGCCACCATCCTGCGGCCGCCCAAGGACCATGCGACGCAGACCGGCCCGTTCGGCTGGTTCAACCGTGTCTTCGACCGCGGCACGCTTGCCTACCGCGACGGCTCGCACGGCATCATCAACCGATCCTGGCGCTTCCTCGTCGTGTTCCTGGCCATCGTCGTTGCCGTAGGCTGGATGTTTGCCCGGCTGCCGAGCTCGTTCCTGCCGGAAGAGGACCAGGGCATCCTGATCACCAGCGTGCAACTGCCGGTCGGCGCGACGCAGGATCGCACGGAGCGCGTGCTGGCAGAAGTGACCGACCATTATCTCAACCAGGAGAAGGACGTCGTCGACGGGGTGTTCACCGCCTCCGGCTTCGGCTTCGGCGGCGCAGGGCAGAATGTCGGCATCGCTTTCGTGCGGCTGAAGGATTTCGACCTGCGCAAATCGCCGGCTTCCGCCGCGCAGGCCATCGCCGGCCGGGCGATGGGCGCGTTTTCGAAGATCAGGGACGCGCAAGTCTTCGCGCTCGCGCCTCCCGCCATCCAGGGCTTCGGCAACACCAACGGCTTCGACTTCTACCTGCAGGATGTCAACGGCGCCGGCCATGACGCGCTGATCCAGACGCGCAACCAGCTTCTGGCCCTGGCCGGGCAGAGCAAGGTGCTCGCCAACACAAGGCCCAACGGCCAGGAAGACCAGCCGCAATTCTCGGTCGACATCGACCAGGAGAAGGCCAGCGCGCTGGGCGTCAGCCTGGCCGACATCAACAACACGCTTTCGACCGCCTGGGGCAGCGATTACGTCAACGACTTCATCGATCGCGGGCGGGTGAAACCGGTCTATCTGCAGTCGGACCCGAACTTCCGCATGCAGCCGGAAGATTTGGACAAATGGCAGGTCCGCAACGCCAGCGGCGCCATGGTGCCGTTCTCGGCCTTTGCCTCCAGCCACTGGACATTCGGCTCGCCCAGGCTGGAGCGCTACAATGGTTCGGCGGCGGTCGAGATCCAGGGCGCGGCGGCCACGGGGGTCAGCTCGGGTGCCGCCATGGACGAGATCGACAAGCTCGTCGCGCAATTGCCTGCCGGCTATTCGCACGAGTGGACCGGGCTGTCGCACCAGGAGAAGCTTTCCGGCAACCAGGCGCTGTCGCTCTATGCGATCTCAGCGCTGGTCGTGTTCCTGTGCCTGGCCGCACTTTATGAGAGCTGGTCGATCCCGTTCGCGGTCATGCTGTCGGTGCCGATCGGCATCTTCGGCGCGCTGCTGGCGGCCAGCCTGTTCGGCCAGTCCAACGACGTTTATTTCAAGGTCGGCCTTTTGACCACGATCGGTCTCGCCGCCAAGAACGCCATCCTCATCGTCGAGTTCGCCATCGAGCGGCAAGCCGCCGGGATGGGGCTGGTCGAGGCGACGCTGGAGGCGGCGCGACAACGGCTGCGGCCGATCCTGATGACGTCGCTGGCCTTCATCCTCGGTGTGCTGCCGCTGGCGATCGCCAGCGGTGCGGGCTCGGGCGCGCAGAACTCGGTCGGCATCGGCGTGATGGGCGGCATGATCGCGGCGACGGTGATCGGCGTCTTCCTGGTGCCGCTATTGTTCGTCACGGTGCGGCGCATCTTCAAGGGCAGGGCGGCCAAACCAGATACGGGCGAGACGCCGGTGACGGCCACCCAGCAATAAGGAAACTTCACATGACAGGTTTGGAACGTGGCTCGGTGGCCGCGAGGCGGCTTCTTGCGCCTATGCTCACCGCTGTCCTGCTCGCGGGATGCGTCGTCGGTCCGGATTATCAGACACCGATACTGGCAATGCCGGCGAATTGGAGCGGCCAGAAGCCGACAAAGCCTGCCCAGCCGGCACGACTGTCAAAATGGTGGCAGCGGCTACGCGATCCCGAGCTGAACACGCTTGTCGAGGAAGCGGTTGCCGGCAATCTCGATGTCGCCACCGCCAAGGCAAAAATCCGCGAGGCGCGCGCCAGCTATCGCCAGAGTGCCGGCACATTGCTGCCTTCGGCCGACGGCTCCGGCTCGGCCTCCCGCAACAAGTCGGCCGAGACCACATCAGGCTCTGACGCCACCTACAGCGAGTACCAGGCCGGCTTCGATGCAAGCTGGGAGCTCGACCTGTTCGGCGCCAACCGGAGGGGCGTAGAGGCCGCGCGCTACGGGCTGAACGCCTCGCAGGAGGAACTGCGCTCGACGCTTCTCACCCTGGTCGGCGATGTCGCTTCCTATTATACCCAGGCGCGCGGCTACCAGGCCCGCATCGCGCTCGCCCGTCGTTCGGCCGCGTCGCAAAGACAGACCGCCGAACTTACCCGCACCATGGCGCAGGCGGGCACGGCGACCGCCGCCGATGTCGCCAAGGCGATGGGGCAGGCAGCGAGCACCGAAGCCGCCGTTCCGACGCTGGAGGCAAGTTATACGCAGGCCGTGCATCGTCTCGCGGTGTTGGCCGGCCGGCCGCCTGCCTCGCTCAACGAGCGGCTGAAGCGGGTCGCGCCCATTCCTGCACCGCGCCTGCCGATGCCCACCGGAATTCCCGCCGACCTCCTGCTATCGCGGCCCGATTTGCGCATGGCGGAGCGCCAATATGCGCAATATACCGCCAAGATCGGCTAGGCCGAAGCCGCCCGCTATCCCTCGGTCAGCCTGACGGGAGACATCAGCACGGCGGCGCTGAAGCTTGGCGATCTCGGCAAGAATTCGTCGATCGGCTGGTCGTTCGGGCCGACGCTGAGTGTGCCGCTGTTCAATGCCGGCCAATTGCAGGCGGCCGTCGAGGTCGCCAAGGCGCAACGCGATCAGTATTTCATCGCTTACCGGTCTTCGGTGCTGACGGCGCTCGAGGATGTCGAGAACGCGCTGGTGCTGTTGTCGCAGGAGCGCATCCGGATCGGCAAGCTCGCCTCGTCCGCGAAGTCCTATGGCGAGGCGGCAAGTCTCGAAGGCGCGCTCTACAAGGCCGGCGAGACAAGCCTCCTCGACGTGCTCGACGCCCAGCGCTCGCTCTATTCGGCCGAGGACTCGCTGCTGCAAAGCCGCGTCCTGCTGGCGACCAACTACATCGCCCTCAACAAGGCGCTCGGCGGCGGCTGGGATGGCGCGGTCGACAGCGCCAAGCCGGAGATCGTCGACGTCAAGACCGGTCCACGGCTGGCGTCGAAGCCGGCCTCCTGAGGCACTCTCAGGCAGCGGCGTCAATTCGGCAGACACGCCGCCATCGCCGATGCGGGGCGTGAAAATGCGGACTCCATGTTTGGCGATGGCGGGGTGATCGCATCGCTGTTATTGATGGTGCCACACAGCACAGGCGCCGCAGATGACATCCGATACACAGAAGGCCGAAGCGGTCGGGCAGCTGCTCGAAACGCCGGACCTTGCCAGCGCGCTCGAAAGCGAACAGTTCAAGAAGTTCCTCGACCAGGTACCGATCGCCATTGCCGTCTCGGACCTGGGTTCGAAGGAGCGTGTCGTCTATGCCAATCCGGAATTCGAGAAACTGTCCGGCCTCAAGGCGGCGATGCTCGCTCGCCAACACTGGGCGGCGCTTTCCGGCACCGGCCTGCACAAGCAGAAGGACCGGCCGCTGTTCGAGGCCGTGGTCGAGGACACTGATTTCATCGGCACGTTCCGGCTGGAGCGGAAGGAAGGCCAACCGACTATCGTCGACGTCTATTCCAACGTCATCGAGGACGACAACGGCAAGGCCTGCTTCCGGCTGGTGGCGCTGGTCGACGTTTCGACCCATGGCGAAACCGAAGATGCGCGATCGATTGACGAGCGCATCCGTGAGAAGGACACGCTGCTGCGCGAACTCCAGCACCGGGTGAAGAACAATCTGCAGATGATCACCGCGCTGATCCGGATGGAGACGCGCAACGCGGCCGAACCGGACCAGAAGCGTTTCGAGAGGCTGGCGGGGCGCGTCGATGCGCTGGCGATCCTCTACCAGACGCTGTCGGGGGACGATGGCAAGGATGAGGTCGATCTTGGTGTCTATCTCAGCCAGATCGCGTCGGCGGTCATGAACTCGCATGCGGTCGAGGGCATCCGCCTCGACATGAAGGTCGACACCTATCCGGTGTCGATCAATGTCGCCATGCCGACCGGGCTGGTGGTGAACGAACTTTTGACCAATGCGCTCAAGCATGCCTTCCAGGGGCGCGACGGCGGTACGATCACGCTGCACAGCATCGTTGACGGCGATGGCTGCCGCATCGTGGTCGCCGATGACGGCATTGGCCTGCCGGACGGCGAGAGCTGGCCCAAGCGCGGCAAACTCGGCGCGCTGATCGCCCGCTCGCTGACCGAGAATGCCAAGGCGGAGTTCGACGTGACGTCGAGCGCCGGCGAGGGCACGCGGGTGACCATCCTGTTCAAGCGCTCGGCTGCCACCGCAGCTTAGCGCGCGCGGGAGCCAAGCGGCATAGGTGGCCGTCTCCGCTTGGCTGATCTTCGACCTACTCATGCCGGCCTTGCCTTGCTCGCTATCTCCCTTCGCGTCAATGCCCCTACTCCAGCGGCAGGGTAGGGTGAAACCCAGGTGCATCGATGCCATTCGCAAGCCGCGCTTTGCCGTGCTTGACAGGCTTAATTAATTTATTAACATTAGAAAATAATAGGGAGGAAGAATGGGCGCGCACCACGGAGCGATCCTGCGAATCCTGCGCGACGACGGTCCGCAGTCGCGCGCCGAACTGGCGCGGCGCACCTCGCTGTCACCCACCGCCCTGACCCATCTGACGGCCCATCTACTGCGGGAAGGCACCGTGGTCGAGCTCAACCAGGCCACTGCCGGCGATGCACCCGTCGGCCGGCCGGCGATCGGCGTCGCGCTGGTGCCCGACGCCCTGTCCGTGGTTGGCGTGCACATTGGCGCGGGAACGATCGACGCGACCATCACCGACCTCAGGGCCGCCTCGAAAGCCATGGCCTCGCAGCATTTCGACACCGCCACCAGCGAACCCGCCGCGGTGATCGGCATGGTGGTGCGGATCGTCGAGCAATTGATCAAGAAGACCGGCGTCGACCGTTCGCGCCTGATCGGCCTGGGGCTCGGCGTGCCGGGACCGGTGGACACCAAGCGCCGCCGCAACCTGCAGTCGGTCAATTACGACTGGAAGGACGTGCCGTTCGCCGACGAACTCGAAACGGCGCTGCGCATGCCGGTGGTGGTCGAGCACAATGTCAGCGCGATGGCGCTGGCGGAATCGCGCTACGGCATCGGGCGCGACACGACCGCGCTGCTCTACATCTATCTGCGCACCGGCCTCGGCGCCGGCCTGGTGATCAACGGCATGCCGTTCCGTCCCGGCGGCTACGGGGCCGTCGAGCTTGGCCATGTCCAGGTGGTCGAGGATGGCGAGCGTTGCGCCTGCGGCAATGCGGGCTGCCTGGAGACGTTTCTGTCCGAGCGCGCGCTGGCCCGCGCCGCCCATATCGACACGCCTCATCCCAGGCGCCTGCTGGCCGCGGTGGAGAAATATCCCGACGTCTGGAACGCGGCGCTCCGGCATCTCACGACGGCCATAGCGACGGCGACCAATTTGCTCAATCCCGATCTGATCGTCTTTGGCGGTCACCTGGCCGAAGCCCCGGAAAGCTTCATCGATCATATAAGGCGGGGCGTTCCGCCACGCGTCCTGCCGCCGATGCGCGACGTGCTGCGGGTCGAGCGGTCGAGCCTCGGTCCTGGTGCCGGCGCCATCGGTGCTGCTGCGGCGGCGCTCGACCATTTTTTCTATTCGGGGGTGTCGCGATGAGCGAAGCGTCGAAGACGACACGCTCCGGCGGCGGCTCGAACGAGGATCGGGGTATCGACTATCGCGGTCTCGCGCTCAATCTCTGCGGGCTCGTCGCCGGCATCGCCATCTGGTGGGTGCTGACGGCGGGCGGCGCGGTGGGCCTGCCGCCACCGCCACAGGTTGCGTCCAGGTTTATCGATCTGATCGCAAACGGGCAGCTCGCCACCGACATCACGTCGAGCCTTGCTCGGGTGATGACCGGCTTTCTCCTCGGCGTCATCCTGGCGATCCCGGTCGGCTTCGTCATGGGCTGGTACAAGGTCGCGCGCTCGCTTATCGAGCCGTATCTGCAGTTCTTCCGCATGATCCCACCGCTGGCCATCATTCCGCTGGCGATCGTGACGATGGGCATCGACGAGACGCCGAAGGTCTTCGTTATCTTCCTGGCGTCCTTCCTGGCCAGCGTCGTCGCCACCTATCAGGGCGTCATCAGCGTCGACAAGACGATGATCAACGCCGCGCGCGTGCTCGGCGCCAAGGACATGACCATCTTCCTGCGCGTCATCATTCCCGCATCGACGCCGTTCATCCTGGTCGGCGTGCGCATCGGCCTCGGCTCGGCCTGGGCGACGCTGGTGGCCGCCGAACTGATCGCCGCGCAGACCGGCCTCGGTTTCCGCATGCAGCAGGCGCAACTCTACTACGACCTGCCGACCATCTTCGTCAGCCTGATCACCATCGGCCTTCTCGGCCTTGCCATGGATCGCATCCTTTTGGTGATCGAGCGCCGGCTGACCGTCTGGCAGGAGCGCGTGTGATGCCGCCCAAGATCGTCTTCGACAAGGTCACGCGCCGGTTCGACCTCAAGGACAATGCCTTCGTCGCGCTTGACCGGCTGTCGCTCGACATCGCCGACGGCGAATTCGTCACCGTCGTCGGTCCGTCCGGCTGCGGTAAGTCGACCGCGCTCAACATCGCGGCCGGCCTGCTGAAGCCGAGCGAGGGCACCGTGCTGGTCGATGGCAAGGCGGTCGAGGGGCCGGGTCCGGAGCGCGGCATGATCTTCCAGCAGTACGCGCTGTTTCCCTGGCTCACCGTACGCCAGAACGTCGAGTTCGGGCTGCGCATCAAGGGCGAGGAAGCTTCGCGCCGCCGGCAGATCGCCGAGCGTTTCATCGATCTCGTCGGCCTTGGCGACTTCGCCGACGCGCTGCCGAAGACGCTTTCGGGCGGCATGAAGCAGCGTTGCGCGATCGCCCGGGCCTATGCGGTCGATCCCTCGATCCTTTTGATGGACGAGCCCTTCGGGGCGCTCGACGCACTGACCCGCGTGCAGCTCCAGGACCAGTTGCTCGACACCTGGAGCCGGGAGCGGCGCACCGTGATGTTCATCACCCACGATGTCGACGAGGCGGTCTACCTCGCCAACCGCGTCATCGTCATGGCGGCGCGGCCCGGCAGGCTGAAGGAGATCATCGACGTCGGCCTGCCTTACCCAAGAACCGAGGAAATCCGGCTTTCGGCGGAGTTCATGAGCATCCGCAACCGCGTCTGGCAAGCCGTTTACCACCAGTAACAGTGACAGGAGGAGAGTATGGTGACACTGACAAGACGTAACCTCATCGCATCATCGGCGGCACTTGCCGCGTTCGCTGCCTCTGGCATCCGTGCCGGAGCGGCGGGAACGGCGGCACGCATCGGCTACAACGGCGACTTCTGGGGCGCCAGCGTTGCCGGCGTCGCGGCCGACCAGGGCTTCTATGCCAAGCACGGCGTCGATGCCGATATCAAGGTCTTCACCAATGGCCCCATCCAGGTCCAGGCACTTGGCGCCAACAGCCTGGAATTCGGCTATCTCGGACCGGGCGCGCTGTGGCTGCCGGCGAGCGGCAAGGCCAAGATCATCGCCGTCAACGATGTCGGCTTCTCGGACCGGGTGATCGCCCAAGCCGGCATCACGTCCATCGCCGGCCTCAAGGGCAAGAAGGTCGCGATCGCGGCCGGCACCTCGGGCGACATGCTGTTGCGGCTGGCGCTGCGCAAGGCCGGTATGGCGATGACCGACCTCGACATCGTGCAGATGGACCCGAGCACCATCGTGGCGGCCTTCGCCTCCAAGCAGGTCGACGCGGCCGGCATCTGGTATCCGTTCGTCGGCATCATCCAGAAGAGCGTTCCCGATCTGGTAGAGCTGGCCAAGAACGACGACTTCTATCCGCAGACCACATTTCCGAGCGTCTTCATTGCCCGCAACGATTTGGTCGAGGGCAATCCCGATCTCGTCCGCAACGTGGTGCGCGCCATCAAGGACGCGCAGGATTTTCGTGCCGCCAACCAGGACAAGGCGATCGAGATCACCTCCAAGCTGCTCGGCATTCCGGCCGACCAGTTGAAGACGGAGGCCGGCTATGGCCGCTTCATGACCTCGGCCGAACTGATCAAGCTGACCAAGGACGGCACCGTGAACGGCTGGTTCTCGACGATGAACGACCTGTTCAAGACCTTCGGCAAGCTCGAGACCTCGCTCGATCCCAAGAACTATTATCTGGGCGATCAATACATTTCGGCCTGACGGCCATCTTGAAATCGCCCCTTGCAAACCGCAAGCCCCGGCAGCGAACCGGGGCCTGTTTCCTGACAATCACAGCAGCGACGAGCCATCCATGAACGTTCTCTATATCGACATCGACAGCCTCAGGCGCGACCACCTCGGCTGCTACGGCTATCATCGCAACACCTCTCCCGTCATCGACAGCCTTGCCGGCGACGGCATCCGCTTCGAGAACGTCTATGTGTCCGATGTGCCTTGCCATCCGTCGCGCACGGCGCTGTGGAGCGGCCGCCACGGAATGCGGACCGGCGTGGTCGGCCATGGCGGCACCGCCTGCGAGCCGTTCCGCGAAGGCGCCGAGCGAGCCTGGGCCGGCACCTTCTACGAGGAAGGCTGGATGCGGGCGCTGCGCGATCTTGGCTACCACACCACGACCATCAGCAGTTTTGGCGAACGGCATGGCTGCTGGCATTGGTATGCCGGCTTCAACGAGATCATCAATCCCGGCAAGGCCGGCATGGAGAACGCCGACGAGGTTTCGGGCCTGGCGATCGACTGGCTGAAGCGCAACGGCTCGGCAAAAAAGTGGTTCCTGCATGTCAATGTCTGGGACCCGCACACGCCCTATCGCGCGCCGGACGCTTTCGGCGACCCCTTCGCCGACCAGCCGCTTCCCGACTGGATGACCAGGGCGGTATTCGAGAAGAGCCATGCCGGCTACGGCCCGCACAGCCCGCAGGAACCCTCGGGCTTCGACGTCGAGCCGGGCGGATCGAAATACCGGCGCATGCCGTCGCCGATCAGCGACATGGACACCGTCAAGGCCTGGTTCGACGGCTACGACACCGGCGTGCTCTATGCCGATCATCATGTCGGTCTCATCGTCGAGGAATTGAAGCGGCAAGGCCTGTTCGACGACACGATCATCGTCATCGGCGCCGATCATGGCGAAAACCTCGGCGAGCTCAACGTCTGGGGTGATCATCAGACGGCCGACGAATTCACCTGCAACGTGCCGCTGGTCATCCGCTGGCCCGGCGCCGAGGACATGCGCGGCGTCAATGGCGGCCTTCACTATCATTTCGACTGGGCCGCCACGCTGATCGACCGGCTCGGCGGCAACGTTCCGGCGCTTTGGGACGGGCGCTCCTTTGCACCGGCGCTTGCCGCGAAGGAGGAAGGTGGCCGCGATTTCCTGGTGCTGAGCCAGGGGGCGTGGGCGGTACAGCGCGGCGTGCGGTTCCGGCTCGGCGGGGCCGACTGGCTGATGCTGCGCACCTATCATGACGGCTACAAGGATTTCGGCCCGGTCAGCCTGTTCAATCTGAGTGAGGATCCGCATGAGCAGCATGATCTCTCAGGCTCCCGAAGCGATGTGGTCGATCATGCCAGCCGGCTGCTCGAGGACTGGCGCAGCGCCATGGCCATCCGCAGCGACAGCGATGTCGACCCGCTGGTGACGGTGATCCGGGAAGGCGGGCCGTTCCATTGCCTTGGCGAGTTGCCGGCCTATCTCGAAAGACTGCGCCGGACCGGCCGCACCGATGCGGCAGCGGCCCTCGAGCAGCGCCACCCGGCACCGCCGCCACGGCGCAAATCCCTGAACTGACCGGCCGGCGGCACTTGGCCGTGCCCTAGCAGCCAGTTGCCGCTGCCTCACGACAGGCCGGCCGGTTCGCCCTATCTCCATGCCGCCGGTCGGGTTTGGACCCGGCGATATGGAGGATGGGATCACGTGACATCGACGCCGATTGCCCGTCGCGAAGCGGCGCCCTTGCCTGTCGCGGCACTGATGGGCGCCATGGTGTCGATCCAGATCGGCGCCACCTTCGCCAAAGGCCTGTTCCCGCAGATCGGCGCGCAAGGGACGACGACGCTCAGGCTGGTCATCGGTGCGCTGATGCTGATCGCGGTGCTGCGGCCCTGGCAGATGCGGCCCTCGCGTGCCACCATGCCGTGGCTGGTCGCTTATGGGGTGACGCTCGCCGCCCTCAACCTCCTGTTCTACGCAGCGCTGGCCAGGATTCCGCTCGGCATCGCGGTGGCGCTGGAGTTTACCGGCCCGCTTCTGGTGGCGACCTTGACTTCGCGGCGCGCCAGCGACTTTGCCTGGATCGCGCTGGCGGTGGCCGGCATCCTGCTGTTGTCGCCCTTCGTTCGTTCCCTCGCGCCGCTTGATCCGATCGGGGTGATGCTGGCGCTGGCGGCCGGCGGCTTCTGGGCGCTCTACATCGTGCTGGCCCAGAAGGCCGGCGCGGACCTTGGCACCCGCACCACCGCCTACGGCATGGCCATCGCCGCCGTGCTGGTGCTGCCCTTCGGTGTCGCCCAGGCGGGATCCGCGCTGCTGGCGCCGTCGATCCTGGTCAGCGCGCTGCTCGTCGGCCTGTTTTCCAGCGCATTGCCGTTCTTCCTGGAGATGGTGGCGCTGACCCGCATGCCGGCGCGCATCTACGGCACGCTGACCTGCCTGGAGCCTGGGCTGGGTGCACTGGCCGGCTTCCTGTTCCTGCATGAAAGCCTGACCGCGACGCAACTGGCCGGGATCGCTGCCGTTGTTGTCGCCGCCTTCGGCACGGCGCTGACATCACGGCCGCCGGTTCCATCGCCGGAGTAGGGGAACGATTCGTCGGCACTGGGTATTTTCGAGTAATCCGAAATTCAGCCAGCCAGATCCGCGAAATCAGGCCAATCCTTGTCCAGGACGGCACTGAAATTGTCGCCTGGCGCACAAGTATTTCCGGCTCTGGACAGACCGTGATCTGGTCCAATACGGTGCGTGTCGAAGTGAAGACGCGATTGTAGAAAAGGCCGGTCGTCCCTTGCAAAAGAACGTCTTCTCATCGGCGGATCTGCCGCCGCATCTGGATCATCGCGCACGCTTCGCGCTCTGGCAGGACATCCATGTCGCCGAGATATGGTCGGTCGAATACACGATTTCGGAAAGACTGTCGTTCGAAGCCGCGATCGAAGCCACCGCTGTCGGGTCGCTTGTGCTTGGGCAGATGGCCGGGACGATACGTCATGCCAGCCGCAAGGCGGGCAATATCGCCGCCGACGGTCGCGACGGCTATCTGCTGCTGGTCAACAATGGCGATACGGTGCTCAGCGGCACGCAGATTGGCCGCGATTATCACGTCGGCAAAGGCGAGGCCGCCCTGGTCTCGGCTTCGGAAGCGTTGCAGATGACCGGCGGCGACAGCAATGTCTGGGCCAATGTGGTGCTTCCCCGTGCCGTGCTGGAAAATGTCTTCGCTCATATAGAGGATCGGCTGGCGTTGACCGTCGGCGCCGACAATGAGGCGCTCGGCATGCTCAAGCGCTATTGCAGCTTCCTGGAAGCAGGCCCGGCCCTGGTCTCGCCCGACCTCATCGGCCACGCCACCGAAACCATCGTCGACCTGATCGGCCTGGCGACCGGCGCCAAGGGCGAAGCGGCCGAACTGGCGGGCCTGCGCGGCCTGCGCGCGGCAAGGCTGCAGGCCATACTGCAGAAGATGCGGGACAATTTCGCCGATCCCGCCATTTCGGCGCAGGGCGTTGCCGGGCAATTGCGGCTCTCGGTCCGCTATGTCCATGACCTGCTGCAGGAAACCGGGGTGAGCTTTGCCGAGCGCATTCTCGAACTGCGCTTGCAAAGGGCGCATCGGATGCTGTCCGACAGGCGCAACGACCGCATGCGGATCAGCGAGATCGCGCTGCTCAGCGGCTTCTCCGACGTGTCCTATTTTAACCGCTGCTTCCGCCGCCGCTTCGGTTCGACGCCGGGCAGCGCCAGATAGCTTCCGACAGCCACCGAATGCACGGCGCGCCGATCGACTGAGGCTGAAAAGCCACACCGACCGGGAAAGCGCCGTGGTGCTTTCCCCGACAATTCGGGTGCGGCCCAGCCCAAGACGCGGCCAGCGGACAATGCAACACCGGATTTCTCGACAACAGCTGGATCTCCGCTGGCATCCGCGGCGGCGACCACGACAATTTTGGGGCGGCAGACAACAATGAAAATTCTTCTTCTCGCAACGGCCTTCATTCTCGCGCCGCTCGGTGCGGCGTGTGCGGCTGATACCAATGAGGTTTCGCCTGTTGCATCCGGCTACGACTGGTCCGGACTCTATGCCGGCGTCGACATCGGCTACGCGGCCGGAAAATCCAATCTGTTCATCGCCGGCGGCGGACTGGGCGGGGCCACCGATCTCAATGTCTCCACCGATCCGAACGGATTTATCGGCGGTGTCCATATCGGCGCCAATTACCAGATGGAGAACAGCTTCGTGATCGGCGCCGAGGCCGACATCATGTACAGCAATATAGATGGGCTGACGGCCCTCGACGCCGGCGGCGGCGGCGTCACCACGTTGCTCAAGAGCGAACTCAAATGGTCCGGGTCGGCGCGGCTGCGGGCCGGCTATGCTTTCGATCGGACCTTGCCCTACATCACCGCCGGCGTCGCCGCGGCCAAGTATGAACTGATTGCGGTCAGCGCCGGTGGCCCTGCCGCCGAAGTAACGCTCCACAGCGACAGCCATGTCGGCTGGACCGTTGGCGCCGGCATCGAGCACGCCTTCACCGACAGGTGGATCGCTCGAGCTGAGTATCGCTACTCGGACTTCGGCAGCCAGGACCTCTCGGTGGCCGCCGGCCTGCCCACGGAAACCCATGTCGACCTCCAGACACAGGATATCCGGGTCGGGCTCAGCTACAAGTTCTGATCCGCTGAAGCTGCTGATCTCCCCTTGAGGGGGGTGAGGAGTGGTCCGCGCAGCGGACGGAAAGCCAATCGCTTGGCTTTCCGAACGACGAACGCCTGGAGCGAAAGCGAAAGGCCGGGTCCGGCAGGCCAGAGGGGGCGGTCCGGCTGGGCTCGGCCTGCTGTTGCGGATGACGTTGGCGCTTTAGGCGCGGCGACCCCCTCTGTCGTCTCCGTGGCGTTTTGTTCTTGATCTCACGGTTAGTGGCACGCGAATAGGCGTCGAGCGGAGCCGCAGGGTCAGCGCCGGGCGAGGGGGGACGGCACAGACATCGGCGATCCTTGATGCTTGTCCATGAAATCCGCGAAGTCCAGAAGGATGCGGGCGGCGGGCTCATGAACCGGGCAAGTTCCTTATTGTTTGTCTTGTCGTAGATAGACCCTGCCGAGGAAGGCCGGCTCGCCGGAGCGCCGGCCGCCCAATGAGCCTGCCACCAGCACGACAAGCGTCAGCAAGTACGGCAAAGTCATCATGAGATAGACAGGAACGTCGGCGCCTATGGCTTGTAGTCTAGGCACAAGCGCATCCGCGCTTCCGAAAAGAAGCGCACCCCAGAGAGCTCGAGCCGCGTTCCAGCGCGAAAAGATGACGAGCGCAACGGCAATCCAGCCGCGCGACGCGACCATTCCCTCCACCCAGACATGACTTGTGGCGACTGAGAGATAGGCTCCGGCGAGACCACAAAACAGCCCGGACGCCAGGACAGCCCCGAACTGAACGAGTTGCACGTCGATACCCGCGACATCCGCGGCGGCCGGGTTTTCCCCGACGGACCTCAACCTGAGGCCATGTCGGCTTTTGGAAAGCCACCACCAGAGCGCGCCGACCAGGGTCGGCAGCGCCAGCGTAACCGGGTCCTGCACCGCGAAAATGCGGCCGAATGCCGAACCGCGGTCTATCCCGAAGAGGTCGCCAAGTGTGGAAATGCCAGAAAAGGTCTTCTGCACGTAGGGTCGCCCCACGACCCCGGTGATGCCCAGTCCGATTGCGACGACGGCTAGGCCGGCGAGCGTATGATTGGCGCGCAAGGCGACTGTCGATATTCCAAACAGCAGAGCGAGAGCCATCGCGGCCGCTGAGCCGGCGGCAAGACCAACCCAAGGATCGGCTCCGGAAAGCACCGTCATCGCGCCGGTCATAGCACTGATCGCCATGAGCCCTTCCGCTCCAAGATTGAGAACGCCGGCTCTTTCGCAGATAATGAGGCCGAGGCTCGCCAGCAGCAACGGTGCCGCATAGCTCGGAATGATGGCAATCCAGCCGATCAGAAAATCCATGCAACTGTCCCTTCCTAGTTCTTGGGCCGTTTGAGCGAATAGGAGCTGAAGAACTGCGCCATCAAAATCGACATCAGTACCGCGCCTTGCATCAGCACGATCATCGCTTCGGAGATCGAGTAGAAAACCTTCAGGACATTCCCGGCGGTGAACACCGCGCCGAGCGCGAAAGAGATCACGACCACCCACAATGGCTTCGCGCGGGCCAGGTAGGCGATCACGATCGCGCTGAAGAGATAGCCGTTGCCGACGGACTGGTTGAGGCGGTGCTCCGTCCCCGCCACGATCATCATGCCGGCAACGCCTGAGAGAGCGCCGGAGAGCAGCACGAGCCCCACGGCTATGCTGAGCACCGGCAGGCCCGTGGCGAGCGCGGCCTTGGCGTTGAAACCTACAGCATCCGCGTAGAAGCCGACCCGGCTGTGTTCCATGACGAACCAGATGGACAATGCGATAACGGCGACCAGGAAGATTCCGGCATGCAACTGCCCCCATCCCAGAACGAGAAACCAGCTCGCCTCGGGAAAGGTGGCGGTCACGGGAAAGCTGTTGGAAGGGTCTCTCCAGACCCCGAACAGAAGATGCTGCACGAGCAGAAACGCGACGCTTCCCAGCAGCAGGGTCGAAATAACCTCGTTAACGCCCCACTTGAGTTTCAGAAAAAGCGGAATCGCAATCCAGGCGGCTCCCGCAAGCGCTGCCAGAACGAACATCGTCGGCAACCTCAGCACTTCAGGCCCGCTGCCGTTCAGCGCCACCCAGGTTGACGCGATCGCGCCGAGCCATAGCTGGCCCTCCACGCCGATGTTCCAAAACCGCACGCGCATGGCAACGCCGGAGGCGAGGCCGACTAGCACCAACGGTAAAGCGGCCGTCGCCGTCTGGGAGAGGCCGTCCGAGGTCAGAAAAGTTGCAATCAGGAACTCATCCACAAGAGCGCTTGCCGGCACGCCCGCATGCACGAGCAGCACCGCCGAAACCGTCAGCCCGACCAACAGTCCGCCAACATAACTGAGACTGGTCAACAAGAAGCCGGGATTTTGCCTGCGAACAAGGAAAGCTGTGTCAAGCATGGCCTGCTAAAAGGCCTCCTATCCATTCAGGCGTGACGTCGCCGGTCTGACGGCAGCCGGCGATCCTTCCTCTGTTCATGACGGCCACCCGATGGGACAGCGACATGACCTCCTGGAGATCCTCGCTGATCAGAAGGCAGGCCGCGCCAGCTTCCACAGCTCCGCGGATCGCCGATCGGACGAACTCGGCCGCTTTCATGTCCAGCCCGCGAGAAGGGGAATGCGCTATGAGAACCTTCAGGCCGTGATCGAGCTCCCGCGCGAGCAACACTTTCTGCGCGTTTCCTCCCGAGAGCAAAGAGGCCGGCCGTTCCGGCGTCGCGCCGCGGATATCGAACGCATCGATGGCCTCGGCGGCCTTCTCGCGCATCGCCCGCCGGCTCAGGAGAAACGGGCCGCCGAAGCTACCGCTGGCGACGGTCGTGAGCGCGAGATTGTCGGCAATGGAAAGCTCCCGGATCAACCCGCTGTCAAAGCGGTCGGAGGGGATGACGCGCAAGCCGGCCTCGCGGCGCTGGTCTGGCTTGGCGGTGGATATGTCCTGGCCATCCAGTACGATCGCGCCGGCGCCGGCACGGTCGAGTCCGAGAAGGCAGGCAACGAGTTCCTCCTGCCCGTTCCCGCCGACGCCGGCGATGCCAAGGATTTCGCCTACATGCAGCTCGAACCCGAGATCGTTCAGGCTTTGCCCGTGAGCGGTCGCCCGTGCGGAAAGCCTTTCCACGCTCAGACACACATCACCCGGCCGAGATAACGGCCTGCCCGCAACCGTCAAGGCATCGCCGACCATCAACCGCGCCACCTCCGCTTCGGTGACGTTCGCAACCCGCGCACCCTCAAGTACGGTCTCGCCGTGCCGCATGATCGTTACCCGGTCGCAGAAAGCGGCAACCTCCCGGAACTTGTGCGTGATCAGAACCACGGCGTGACCTTGCCTCGACAATCGTTGGGCAAAAGAGAGGAGCGTGCGCGCTTCCTCGTCGGTCAGCACCGCCGTCGGTTCGTCCATGACCAGAATTCGGGCGCCCAGAAGCATGACCTTGATGATCTCGGCGCGCTGGCGTTCGGCGATCGAAAGATTCGCTACCAGCTTGTGCGGATCGACGGGCAGGCCGATCTCGCTCGACTTGGCGGAAACGATCGCCGCCGCATCGGTCAGCGTTTTCACAGCAGCCTTGCGGCCGAAGCCGAGGAGAACATTTTCGGCAACCGTAAAACTCTCGACCAGCCGGAAATGCTGATGGACCATGCCGAGACCGGCGGCGGCGGCTTCCAGCGGGCTGCGCAAACTGATCGCTTCGCCGTCGATCGATTGGTCGCCCCCGTCTGCTACATAGACGCCGGCCGCCACGTTCATCAAAGTGGACTTGCCTGCACCGTTCTCACCGACAATGGCATGCACCTCCCCCCATTCGAGACAGAAGGACGCATCGCGGAGCGCGGCTTTGCCGTCAAACGACTTGCCTATGCCGCGCATCAACAGAGCCGCCGGCGTGCCCAGCGGTCGTCGCATGTCGCCCGCTTGCTGAAGCGCCGTCGTCATTACTTCGCCGGCATGGTGCCGATGACACCGTCGACGAAATAGTCCATCGACCAGAGCGCCGCATCGTCGACCTTCCCGCCGACATCGACAACGATGGTGCCGTCTTGCTTTTTCAGAGGGCCCTGGAATGGATCAAGCTTGCCGGCGATGATCTCCTGCTTTGCTGCCTCGACCTTTGCCTTGGTCTCCTCGGAAACCGAGGGGCCAAAAGGAGCAAGATCGACCACGCCGGTTTCAAGGCCTTCGAAAGCGCCGTATTCCTCGGGTTTCCAGTTGCCGTCGATGATCTCCTTGATCGTCGGCACAAGATATTTCTCCCAGCGGAAGATGACGGAGGTTTGGATCGTCCGCGGCGCGGCATGCGACATGTCGAGCTGAAAGCCTATCGAAGGAACGCCTGCCTTTTCGGCGGCGTCGAGCGCCGAAGTCGCGCTCAGATTCGTGGCGAGCACGTCGGCCTTCTGGTCGAGAATGGCCTGGGCGATCTGCCCTTCCTTCACCGGGTCCCACCAGGAGTTGGCGAAGACCGCGACCGTTTCGATCGTAGGATCGACCGAACGGGCCCCGAGTGCAAAACTGTTGATATCCCAGTTCACCACGCCGACCGGAAAGCCGGCGAGGATGCCGATCTTCTTTGTCTTCGTCGCCTGTCCTGCCGCGATGCCTGCAAGGTACCAACCCTGGTAAGTGCGGGCATAGAAGCTTTCCATGTTGGCCCCATTCTCCGTGCCTGAAGCACTGAGAAACGCCACATTCGGATAGGCTTTGGCCGCTTCGGCCATTGGGGCGCTGTAGCCATTGGTGGTGCCGATTATGATGTTGAAGCCGCGCTTGACGTAGAGATCGATCGCCGCGCGCAGCTTCGTGGCCTCTTCCGGTATGTTCTCCGTCACCGAGACGGGCACCTGTAGCTGTTCCTCCAAGGCCTTGCGGCCGGCCTCGAGGGCTTCGTTCCATCCGCCGTCTTGCGCTGAACTTGCGTAGATGAACGCGACCTTGGGCGCCCCTTCCAGAGTAAAGGCATAAGCGCCGGACGTAGCACAGAATACGAAAACCGTGGCCGCCGCCGCGAACAGGCGAACTGAGTCGGACGGCTTCGTGTTGCGCTCTTTCATTTCGTGGTTCCCCTTGTTTTTCTTTGATTTTCTCAGCCGGAAGCACGCCGCGCCCATGCAGCTTCCCTGCACGGTGACGATTGCCGCCGGAGCGTCTTTTTTGATTTGGCAAAAGCGAATTGGCTCTTGTGCAGTGCATAACAGCCGATTACGTTCGTTCATGCAACAAAAATAATCATGCTCATTTTTTGGGCACTTTGTGCAGAAATGTGAACGATCAAATGAACACCGATGCTCTGGCATCATTTGTAAAAATCGCGGAACTGCGGTCATTGTCCGCCGCGGCGAAGTTGTACGGCCTGCCCAAATCCACGCTCAGTCTCCGGCTCAAGCAGCTTGAAGACGATCTGAAGGTCGCTCTGTTCGAGCGCTCCGGCCGTGTCCTGTTGCTCACGGAAGCAGGGCAAACCCTGCTCGGGCACGCGCGGCAGATCCTGCAAAGCTGCGATACGGCGCGGGCCGCCGTGACGGAACTGAGCGACGACGTGACGGGAACCTTGCGGATCGGCGCCACGGGGGAGTTCGGCACGGCCTACTACACGCAGATGCTCATGGCGTTCAGAAAGCTCTACCCCAAGGTGGAAATCGAACTCACCTTCTTTTCGCCGCACGTTCTCTACGCGCCAGAGAGCCTCGATATGCTCGACGCCGTGATTTCATGGGACGAAGGTATCGAAGTCGGCGAAACGCTCTCCACCGCAAAATTCGCACTCTTTGCCAGCAAGAGTTATGTCGAGCGTGCCGGGATGCCACGAAAACCCGCCGATTTGGCGGAACACCAGGGCATTGTCTATCGCACCTCGGCGGGCCTGCAGCACTGGCGGCTACAGAAAGGTACCGCGCAGGAAAGTATCTTGCCGCGCAGCAACCTGATCGCCAACGAATACTGGACTATCAAGTACTTCGCCGTTGCGGGCGAGGGCATTGCCTATCTACCGCACTTCTTCACCACGATCGAGTGTGAACGCGGCCACCTCATTCCGTTGCTCGACACATGGGAGTCCGCGGAAAAGCGGGTCAGCATCCGCATATCGCGCCCGCACGCCCCATCGCGTAAGATGACCGCGTTCATGGATGTTTGCGGCCGCTACTTCTCGCCCGGCTTCGTTTTTACGGGGCCGCGCTACTACGTCGAAACAATCTTCGATGCAAGCCAGCAAGAAAAGGGAACAGAAAAATGAAGGTCCTTGAAACCGGTAATGGCGCGCGTGCAATGAAAGGGGGAGGGCTCGACCCGCAGCGTGTCAGCTTCGACAAGATCCCGATCATCGATCTCGAGCCCATGTTCGCAGGCAACGAGGCGGCCAGGCGAAAGCTCGCCCAGGAACTACGCAAGGCCTGCACGGAAGTCGGCTTCCTCTATATCAAGAACCATCACGTTCCGAAGGATGTCATCGATGCCACGTTTGGGGTGGCGGAGGTGTATTTCGCCGAATCCGACGACGTGAAGATGGAGAATCACGTTTCCAATTCAAAGAATAATCGCGGTTATGCGGCAATATTGGAAGAGAATACGGATCCGACCGCGCGCGGAGACCTGCACGAATCCTATGATATTGCGCTGGATGTGCCAGCCGACGATCCGGACGTGAAGGCCGGCAAAGTACTCTACGGTCCCAACCAGTGGCCAGCGGGCAGGCCGGAATTCCGAACGGCACTGGAAGCCTACCATGCCGAGATGCTGACGCTGAGTGGCCACCTGCTCCATGCCTTTGCTCTGGCTCTTGGGTTGGAGGAGACATATTTCGACCTGCTGGTCGGCAAGCCGCTCGCAACTTTGCGGGTGCTCCACTATCCACCGCAGTTTGGCGAGATCGATGACCGCCAGATCGGCATTGGGGCGCATTCGGACTATGAGTGCTTCACGATCCTGGCCCAGAAAGATGGTATTTCAGCCTTGCAGGTACTGAATGCAACTGGCGAGTGGATTGCGGCCGATCCCGTCCCCGGCTGCTTCGTCGTCAATGTGGGAGATCAGATGGCGCGTTGGACCAATGACCTTTTCGCCTCGACCGTCCACCGCGCGGTGAATCGTTCCGGCAAAGAACGCTATTCGATCCCGTTCTTCTTCGGTCCAAACTATGATGCCGTGATCGAGGTGCTTCCCAGTTGCATTGATGAGGATCATCCTGCGAAGTACCCTCCGATCACGTCGGGCGAATACGTCAACGGCCGCTTCAAGGCGACATTTGCGCACTATGCCGCGCAAAGCGAGGCCGGCGCCGAAACCGCGGCTTAAGCGGATAATCCTGTCATGCGCGGCCGCTCCTGTGGCCGCGCATCGCATACCCGCCGTCCGTTGACCGAGATCAATATGATAGCACCCTCGATGGGTAGCGTCGGGTTAACTGGTTAGCCATGGCGTCACCAGAAGAACCCATTTCGGTTTGACGGTGGATGTGGCTAATTTTTCGGCTTTGAGGGCTTCGTGGAGCGCGGTCTTGCCGATTTGGGCTTTGAGCAGCAACGGAGCAGAAAACCTGCATAAGGAAGTCACGGCTCGTCGTCCGGGTCAGCGGTTTTCGGATCGCGTGGCGGGCCTCGGTTTCGGCTATGGCCGCGGCAAGGCACAGCCAGTCGGCGATGCTGAGGGGGGTAATGTTTTCAGGGGCATTTTGCCGGTGCCAAAATGGATGTCGCTCATGGTCTTACCCCTTGATGGTTGCGCGAGTGCTGAAGGTGAAAGTGTGGAGGGAGCACCACCGCCCGAAGCTGCGGCCTGGCCTCCCCACAAGGCGACCCTCAAGGGGGAGATCGGCCACCGCCCTTAAATCAGCTTCTCCAGCGTGATCGGCAGATCCCTGATCCTCCTTCCCGTCGCATGGAACACCGCGTTGGCAATCGCCGGCGCCACGCCGACAATGGCCAGTTCGCCAACGCCCTTGCCGCCGAGCACCGAGGAATGCAGGTCGGGGATGCCGACCGAGATCACCTCGATGTCGGGGATGTCGGCATTGGTCGGCACGAGGTAGTCGGCGAGGTTGTCATTGACGATGCAGCCGTGGCGGCGGTCGACGATGCCTTCTTCCAATAGCGCCTGGCCGATGCCCATGATGATGCCGCCCTTCCATTGGCTTTCGGCAAGTTTCGGGTTGTAGAGCCGGCCCGAATCCAGCGCCGACACCACGCGCGATACACGCACCGTGCCAAAGTCCTCGTCGACGCGCACCTCGATGAAATGCGCGCACCAGGAGTGGCGGGAATAGTCGCCCTCGGTGTGCGGCACCGACATGGCGATGGTGGTGTAGTTCTTGTAGCGATCTTCTGGCGTCGAATTGGCCGGCATGGTGTCGCCGGTGGCTTCGATGTGGTCGCGGCCGACGCTCTTGAGCAGTTCGGCGACGGAGACATCGGGGCCGTCGCCGCGCGGCGAAGCGATGCGGCCATTGGCGACGACCAGCGTGTTGGCCTGCAGCGCGTGGAAGGGCGAGCGTGGATCGCTGATGGCGAGGCCCACCAACTGGTCGAGGGCCGAGGTTGCCGCCTTGTAGACCGCACCCGTCATCACGCCGGCCAGCCGCGAGCCGCCGGTGACGCCGGCGCGCGGAAAGCGGGAGTCACCGAGCTTCACCACCACGTCGTCAACTCGCACGCCGAGCGTTTCGGCGGCGGTCTGCGCCAGGATCGTGTAGGTGCCCTGGCCCATGTCAATCGAGGAGCTTTCGACCTCGACCGAACCATCGGCCAGGATGCGCACGAGCGCCTCGCCATAGGCGCGTCGCACCGGATAGGTGCCGGCGGCGACGCCCCAGCCGATCAACTGGTTGCCGTCGCGCATCGAGCGCGGTTCGGGTGTGCGCCTGGACCAGCCGAAGCGTTCGGCGCCTGCAGCAAAAGCCTCGCGCAACTGCCGGGTCGACCAGGCTTTTTTGGCATGTGGATCCTGCTCGGCATAGTTTCGGAGCCGGATCTCCAGCGGATCGATGCCGACCTCGTAGGCAAGCTCGTCGATGGCGCTTTCGATACCGAAGGCTGAGGGGTTTTCGCCCGGCGCGCGCATGGCGCCCGGCACCACCGAATTGACCCGTACGACATTCTGCTTCGAGGAGAAATTCGGCGTTGTGTACATGATCGAGGTGACCGATCCGAGCGGCTCGACCCACATGCCGTCGATGGATGTTTCATTGACGCCGCGATGCACGATCGACTGGATCTTTCCCTGCACGTCGGCGCCGATCGTCACCGTCTGGCGCGTCGCCGCGCGGCCGCCATAGCCGGTAAAAGTCTGCGGCCGGGTCATCACCAGCCGCACCGGCCGGCCGAGCATTTTGGCCGCACAGGCGGCCACCGCGCCATGGCTGAGCGCCAGCGCCTTGGAGCCGAAGCCGCCGCCAATATAGGGCGACACCAGCCGCACGTTCTCGAACGGCACACCGAACCATTCGGCATAGGTGCGCGCCATGCCGTCCAGCCATTGGCTCGGCTCCCACACGGTGAGGTGGTCGCCCTCCCAGCGGGCGATCAGGCCATGCGGCTCCATCGGCGCCTGGTACTCGCGCGGCGTGTTGTAGGCGGCGCAGATGCGGACCGGCGCCGAGGCGAACGCACCTTGCGCGTCGCCCCATTCCTTGGTCATGGCATCGATCGCGATGCCATCGCCGGCCTTGCCGTCGCTGAGGTCGACGATGGCAGGCGTTTCCTCATAGCTGACCTTGACCAGTGCTGCCGCCGCGACCGCCCGCTCGAAGGTCTCGGCGACCACGGCGCCGACATGCTGACCCGAGAAGGTGATGTCGCGCGCGAGTGGGCAATACGGCTTGTCGGGCGGCGGCGTGCCGAACCAGTCCGCCGCGGTTTTCAGGCTGATGATGGTGTCCGGCGTCAGCACCTGCAGCACGCCGGGCGCAGCCTCGGCGGCAGTGGTGTCGATCGCGCGCACCTTGCCCGATGCAATCGTGCTCTCGACCAGGACGGCGTAGGCGAGGCCTTCGAGCTGCTGCTCGACGGCGTATTTCGCCGCACCGGTGATCTTGGCCGGGCCGTCGATGCGCGACAGCCGGCCGCCGACGGCTTCGGCAAAAGCGCCGTCGGACGCATCCCCATGCCTGATGTTGTGAACGGTCATGCCGTCTCTCCCAATTTGCGGATGGCGCGGGCGACGACGCGCGGCGCCAGTTCGACCTTGTAGTGGTTGGCGCCATGGTCGACAGAGCCTTCGACGGCGAGCAGGCTGGCGGCGCGCACAGTGTCCGGCTCCAGCACCTTGCCCTTCAGCGCGTTTTCCACGGCCCGCGCACGCCACGGCTTGGTCGCGACGCCGCCAAGCGCGACGCGCAAATCGCGGATCGTTCGGCCGTCGGGTTCGAACTCTATGACAGCGGCACTTGCCGTCGCGAATTCATAGGACTGCCGGTCGCGGATCTTGAGATAAGTCGAACGCCGGGCAGAGGCCGAGCCGGGGATCTCGATCGCGGTGATCATCTCGCCCGGTTCGATCGCGTGCTCCCTGTCCGGCGTGGTGCCGGGCAGCAGGAAAAAGTCGTCGACCGGGATGTGGCGCTCGCCCAGATGCACGATCGCATCGAAGGCGACCAGCGCCACGGCGAGGTCGCCCGGATACATGGCGATGCACGCGTCGCTGATGCCAAGCACCGCATGGCCACGGGTAACGCCGCCGATCGCCGAACAGCCAGAGCCGGGCTCACGCTTGTTGCAGGCTGGGAAATTCGCAGGATCGCGGAAATAAGGGCAGCGCGTGCGCTGCATCAGATTGCCGCCGATAGTCGCCATGTTGCGGATCTGCGCGGAAGCCGCCTGCCACAGGGCTTCCGATACCGCAGGAAAGCGGCTTTTGATGTCGGCATGGTCGGCGACATGGCTCATCCTGGCCAGCGCGCCGATGGTGGCGCCGCGTTCGTTCACCTCGATCCTGTCCAACCCTTTGAGATGAGCGATGTCGACCAGCGTCTCGGGCTCGGCGACGCCGCATTTGGCGAGGTCGATCAGCGTGGTGCCGCCGGCCAAGAGCATGGCGCCGGGCAGGGCGGCCGCCTGGCGTGCCGCATCGAGCGAATTGGCGCGCACATACGAAAAATCCCTCATGATGCGGCCTCCAATGCTGCCTGGCGGACAGCGGCGACGATGTGCGGATAGGCGCCGCAGCGGCAGAGGTTGCCGGCCATATACTCGCGGATTTCTTCGTCGGAGCCGGCATGGCCTTCGCGGATGCAGGCGACCGCCGACATGATCTGGCCCGGCGTACAATAGCCGCACTGGAAGGCGTCCTGTTCGAGGAAGGCAGCCTGCACGGGATGCATTTCGCCCTCCCGTGCAAGCCCCTCTATGGTGGTGACGGTGCGGGCCTCGACTTGTGCGGCCAGCGTCAGGCAGGCCAGCACGCGCTCGCCGTCGATATGCACGGTGCAGGCGCCGCACTGGCCGTGGTCGCAGCCCTTCTTGGTTCCGGTCAGGCCGAGGCGATCGCGCAAGGCATCGAGCAGCGTGACGCGCGGCTCGAGTTGCAGATCGTGATCACGGCCGTTGATGTCGAGATGAACTGGGATCGTTGTTTTGGTCATGGGCGTCGGGCTCCAGTTGCTTGACGCGAAGTCGTTGATTTCATCTTTGGCAGCCGACGGGGACCTGGCGCCGGCTGTGCGGCCCTTCGCTGCCGCTCCCCGCCTTCGGGCGTTCAGCCCCTTAAAAAGGTCCACTGGACTTTTTGGTGCGCCCGAAGGCGGACCGGGCCTTCACCATTCGTCGTTCGGGAAGCCAAGCAATTGGCTTCCCATCCGCTAGGTGGACCACTCCTCACCCCAGCAGGTCCTCGATGCGGACCGGAAAGCGCCGCGGCCGCACGCCTGTCGCATGCCAGACCGCATTGGCGACGGCGCCGGCCGTGCCGGTGATGCCGATTTCGCCGACGCCCTTGATGCCGAGCGCGTTGACGTGAGGGTCGTCCTCGTGGACCAGCAACGCCTCGATCGATGGAACGTCGGCATTCACCGGGACATGATATTCGGCGAGGTTGGCATTCTGGATCCGGCCAGAGCGCCGGTCGGTGATGGCTTCCTCATGCAGCGCGAACGAGACGCCCCAGATCATGCCGCCATAATACTGGCTGCGCACCAGCCTGGGATTGATGACCCGTCCGGCGGCGAACGCGCCGACCAGCCTTGTGACACGGATCTGGCCAAAATCCGGATCGACCTTCACCTCGGCAAACACGGCGCCATGCGCGTGCTTGGCATAGGCCTCCTGAGACGCCGGGTCGGGAGCCCCCTTGCCGTGGCCCTCGATCTCGGTGAGGCCCGCGCGCGTGAGGATCTCGGCGTAGCTTTCACCGCGGCTTTCATCGTCGCGCCGATAGAGGCGACCGCCGCGCGCCAGCACGCCTTCATTGCCGGCGCCGTAGAGCGGCGAGCCCTCGTCGCCGGTGGCGAGATCGGCGAGCCTGGCGATGACGGCGGCGCCCGCATTGTGGATCGCCATGCCGGCCGTCGCCGTGTGGCCGGAGCCGCCGGCAATGCCTGCATTGGGCAGATCGGAGCTGCCGGCCCTGAAATCGACCTGGTCGATATCCAGTCCCAGTCCGTCGGCGGCGATCTGGGCGAAGGCGGTCCAGGCGCCTTGCCCCATGTCCTGAGCGCCGGTCTCCATCAGGCCGCTGCCATCGGCTCTCAGCACCGCCCGCGCTTCGGCCTGGAACATGATCGCCGGGAAGGTCGCCGTGCCCATGCCCCAGCCGGTCAGGAAACCGTCGGCGTCGCGCATCAGCCGAGGCTGAATGGGGCGGCTCGCCCAGCCGAACGTCTCGGCCGCTTGCCTGTAGCATTCGCGCAGCGCCTTGGAGGAAAACGGCTTGCCGGTCATCGGCTCGACCTCGGCATAGTTCCGCAGCCGGAATTCCAGCGGGTCCATGCCGCAGGCGTAGGCTGCCTCATCGATAGCGCTCTCCAGCGCGATCGAGCCGGTGGCTTCGCCGGGCGCCCGCATGAACAGCGGCGTGCCGGTATCGAGCCGCACCGCATCGTGCGAGGTGGCGATGGCCGGGCTGGCATAGAGTGTGTGCGAGGCATCCGCCGCCGGTTCGAAGAAATCGTCGAACGTGCTCGACGCGGTCTTGGCGTGATGGTCGAGCGCCGTCAGCCGCCCTTCGCCATCCATGCCCATGCGCAGCGTCTGGCGCGTCGGCGCACGGTGGCCGACCGGCCCGTACATCTGCTCACGTCGCAGCACCAGCTTGACCGGACGGCCGACGAGACGCGCCGCCAGGATGCCGAGCACCTGCGGCCCGGAGATCATGCCTTTCGAACCGAAGCCGCCACCCAGGAACGGGCTGCGGATGTGGACGTTTTCCGGCGCGATGCCGAACAGGCCGGCGATGCGGCCCTGCGCCATGGCAAGGCCCTGGCTCGGTGTGTCGATCGACAGTGTGTCGCCTTCCCAGGCGACGACGATCGCATGCGGCTCCATGGCGTTGTGGTACTGGGCCGGCGTCTCGTAGGTGGCTTCGATCCGCGTCTTTGCGGATTTAAGGCCGACCTCGACATCGCCCTTGTGCTGCACGGCCGGACCGCCGACGCCGACAGCACGCGGCACGAAACTTTCGGCGCCGTCGAGGCCAACGCGCGCCGGCATCACTTCATAGCGCGGCGACAGCAGCGCCGCCCCCTCGGTCGCCGCCTCCAGCGTCTCGGCGATCACCACGGCGATGCTCTGATTGGGGTAGCGGACCTGGTCGTTCTGCAAGAGGTCGAGCCGGAACATGAAGGGATGGTCCTTGGCGTCCGGATCGGCGGCGAGCGCTGGCCGGTTCTTGGGCGTCATCACCTCGACCACGCCTCTGTGTGCCTTGGCCGCCTCGACATCCAGCGCGGCGACGCGGCCGCGTGCGATGCTGCTGACCGCCAGCACGGCGTAGAGCATGCCGGGCGGATGGTTGTCGGCGGCATAGCGCGCGGCTCCGGTGACTTTCAGAAAGCCGTCGCGGCGGGTCAGCGGCTGGCCGATGCTGGAGCCATGCCGGGCATGGGCGGGTTGCTGGTTGAGGCTGAGTTCAAGCGTCATGGCGCGCTCCAGGAATGTTCGAGAACGGGGAGGCAGGAAGGGCCGGCAGACGCTCGGGCGTTCCCGAAAGCGCAGAGATCAGCGCCCTGATCACGATGCGGCGGGCAAGCTCGATCTTGAAGGCATTGTCGCCGGAAGGGCTGGCATCGGCCAAGGCGGCGTCCGCGGCGCCGGCGAAGGTCGCCTCGCTGGCGTCCGCGCCAAGCAGGACGGCTTCCGCCGAGCGTGCCCGCCACGGCTTGGCCGCGACGCCGCCCAGCGCCAGCCTTGCGGCGCGGATCTTGCCGTCGTCGACGACAAGCGCTGCCGCGGCCGATACGACGGCAAAGGCATAGGAGGTGCGTTCGCGGACTTTGAGGTAACGGGCATTGGCGGAGAAGGAGGCAGCCTCCGCCGGAAGGCGCACCGCCACGATCAGGTCGCCGGGCTCCAGCGCATTCTCCCGCTGCGGCGTTTCGCCGGGAAGCCGGTGGAATTCCTCCAGTGAAACATGGTGCCGGCCCTTCTTGCCTTCGATCTCGACCACGGCGTCGAGCGCCACCAGCGGCACGCAGAAATCCGACGGATGGGTGGCGATGCAGGCGTCGCTCCAGCCGAGCACGGCGTGCAGGCGGTTTTCGCCGCCCAGCGCATCGCAGCCGGCGCCTGGCTCGCGCCTGTTGCAGGCGCTGGCTGTGTCGTAGAAATAGCTGCAGCGCGTGCGCTGCAACAGATTGCCGCCGACGGTGGCGGCGTTGCGAAGCTGCGCCGAAGCACCCGACAGCAGCGCCTCGGCCACCGCCGGATAGGATTTGGCGAACGCCGGATCGTAAGCAAGCTCGGCATTACGGACCAGCGCGCCGATGCGCAGGCCACCATCGTCCAGCCGTTCGATGCGGTTGAGCTCCGGCAGCCGGGAGATGTCGACGATGCGCTCGGGACTGGTGATGCCGCCTTTCATCAGGTCGAGCAGATTGGTGCCGCCGGCGAGATAGGCCGAGCCCGGCTCGGCTGCCGCGGCGATGGCGTCGGGAATGGTGGCGGGCCTGATGTAATCGAAGTCTCTCATGCCGCGGTCCTCCGGTCGGCTTTGACAAGCTGTTGCTGGGCTTCCAGGACGGCCTCGACGATGCCGCCATAGGCCGCGCAGCGGCATATGTTGCCGCTCAGCCCCTCGCGGATGCGTTCGGGATCGTCGCCGGCCTGTCCCTCGGCGATCAGGCCGAGCGTGCTCATGATCTGGCCGGGTGTGCAGAACCCGCACTGGAAGCCGTCATGGGCGATGAAGGCGGCCTGCACCGGATGCAGTTCCTCGCCGTTGGCGACGCCTTCGATGGTCAAGACCTGGGCGCCGTCATGGCTGACCGCCAGCGCCAGGCATGAGTTGATGCGCTTGCCGTCGACCAGCACCGTGCAGGCGCCGCATTGGCCGCGGTCGCAGCCCTTCTTGGTGCCGGTGAGATCGAGCCGCTCGCGCAGCAGGTCGAGCAGGGTTACGCGTGGATCGACCTCCAGTTGGTGTCGGTGGCCATTGATGGTGAGGGTAATGGGAAGGCTGGTCATGGGCGTCTGGCTCCAGTTGCTTGACGCGGATGGGATTGAACTGGTGCCTTGCCGCAGAAGGGCAAGGTAACCGTTGGGTCAGGTCTTGACGGCGAAAGCGGAGATGGCGGATCTCCCGCGAGGCAGGCGGGCAGGGGAGATGTCGGCTTGCGTGTTCGAAAGACGTGACATACCGGTTCCCCTGATTATATGATAAAGGTGCTCCACTAAAACGGAGGCGCCTCCGTTTATTACGTGGTGGCTGACCCTGCCGGATTCAAGCCCCCTGACACGATGTGGAGAAAAAATTGGCCAGCGAGCCGTCCGCCATTGCTGAACAGAAGGCCGAGGCCGTAGACGCAAAGCCGCTGCGCGCCGATGCGCGGCGCAACCGCGACCGGCTGGTCGAGGTGGCGGTGTCAGTCTTTGCCGAGCGCGGCATCGATGGCTCGCTGGAGGAGATCGCGCGCCGCGCCGGCGTCGGCATCGGCACGCTCTACCGGCATTTCCCGACGCGCGAGCATCTGGTCGAGGTGGTCTATCGTCGTGAGGTGGAGGCGCTGTGCGCGGCCGCCGGCGAGCTTGCCCAAAAACATCCGTCCGATGTCGCGCTGGAACAGTGGATGCAGCGCTTCGTCGACTACATCGCCACCAAGCGCGGCCTGGCGACCAGCCTGCGCATTGTGCTCACCACCAATTCGACGCTGTTTTCCGACACGTTCGGCCGGGTGTCGCAAGCCTTGCGACGCCTGGTCGAGGCGGCGGTGGCCGACGGCACCATCCGCGGCGACGTCGACGCTTCCGACGTGCTGCACGCGCTGGGCGGCATCTATTCAGCGCCCGACACCCCCGAATGGCGCGACCGCTCGTGCCGGCTGGTCAAGCTGTTGATGGACGGGTTGCGGTTCGGGGCTGCAAAGGCACAATGAGGCGACCAGATTCCGGCCGTGCAAAACCAGACCTATCGATGAGTTGAGGGGATACGATGTATGTAGGCCGTTCCTACAAACTGATCGATTTCGCGCTGTGGTCGCGGCGCAGCGTCATCTACATGGTGGTGGTGAGCGGTCTGGCCGTGGCGGCCTACCGTCTTCCAGGCGTCGCCGGGTTTTCGGTGCCATGGTCGGTGGTGCTGGTGCTTGGCACCACCGTGTCACTCGTCGCCGGGTTCAAGAATTCGCAGGTGTTCACCCGCAGCAGCGACGCGCTGCAGGCTTTTACGCAAATTACGGCCAGCAGCCGTTTGTGGTCCAATTTCTGCAGGGATTTCCTCGACGCGCCGACGGCCAGACAGCTCATCTATCGCCACATCGCCTGGATGACGGCATTGCGCTTTTCTCTGCGCCGGCCGATGCCATGGGAGTCCATGGCGCGGGCCGCCAATATCGAATACCGGCGGCGCTACCGTATCCATGAGGATGCGAGCTCGGTCGGCGACGAATTGCGTCCGCTGCTCGCCGAACAGGCCGAGGACGTCCTGAAATCGCCCCAGCCGGCGATAGCCCTGCTCGAACTGCAATCTGTCCAGGTCAATGCGCTGTTCAAGGACACAAAGCTCCCTCCTCAGATCTATGGCGAACTGACCAAGCTGATCCGCGACTTCCATGACCAGCAGGCGCGCTGCGATCGCATCAAGAACAATCCCTATCCCCGGCAATACGCCATCGTCAGTTCGATGTTCGTCATGATCTTCTGCACACTGTTGCCGTTCGGGGTCGTTCCCGTCTTTGCCGATATGGGCAAACTGGGTGGCGCGCTCGGGTCGATAGCGATCTGGCTGACGATCCCGTTCAGCACGCTGCTCGGCTGGGCCTACATGTCTCTCGACCAGGTCGGCGAAAGCAGCGCCAACCCGTTCGAGGGCAATGCCAACGACGTTCCGATCTCGCAGATTTGCCGCGACATCGAGATCGAGTTGCGTAGCGGGCTCGGCGAGAGCGACCTTCCCAAGCCCCTGCTGCCGGTCAACGACATCGCGACCTAGGCAGGATCACGACGAGGCGCGGCCCCGGCGGTCCCCTTCATCGTGCTGCTGGCGGAGGACGCTCAAACGTCAAGGCAGACCTTGCCGAAATGCTTTCGGGATTCGTAATGCGCGAAGGCGGTGGCGATGTCCTGCAGCGGAAAGTGGCGGTCTATGACGGGCTTCAGCCTGTTGGACTCTATCGCGCGGATCATATCCTCCTGGTCGGCCCGGCTGCCGATGGAAATGCCGCTGATGCGGATCTGGTTGGAAAACAGGGCTGGGATAGACACTTCCGCCGCAAAGCCGGTCGGGACGCCGACCAGCGCGATGTGACCGCCCGTGCGGCAGGCGACAATCGACTGCGCCAGCGTGGCGGGTCCGCCGACCTCGATCACGTGATCGACGCCGCGCCCGCCCGTCAGATCCTTGGCCTTGCGGCCCCAGTCCGGGACGGACTTGTAGTTGATGACGGCGTCGGCTCCGAGGCGCTTGAGCCTTTCCAGCTTCTGCTCGTCGGATGAGGTGGCGATGACCCGGGCGCCAGCGGCCTTGGCGAATTGCAACGCGAACAACGATACGCTGCCCGACCCGAGGACCAGCACTGCGTCGCCCGGCTTCACCTTGCCGCACACAATCAGGCCGCGCCAGGCAGTAACGCCCGTGCAGGTGAGCGACGCCGCCTCGACATGCGTATAGCCTGCCGGTGCCCTGGTGAAAGCATGCGCCGGCATGCAGACATACTCGCTGGCGAAGCCGTCGAAACTGTCTCCCGGAATATCGCGCCGGGTGCAGGGCGTCATGTCACCGCCCAGCCACCAGGGATAGAAGACGCTGACGACGCTGTCTCCGGGCCTGAGTGCATCGACACCGTCGCCGAGGGCAATCACTTCGCCGGCGCCGTCGGAGAGCGGAACGCGGCCGTCGGCGAGAGGCATCTTGCCTTGCACGGCAAAGTCGTCGCGCATGTTCAACGCGCAGGCCCGGATCCTGACCAGCACCTCGCCCGGCCCTGGCTGGGGCGGATCTTCCTCGACCAGGTCGAGATTGCCCAAGCCGCCCGGCGCTCTCAGCCTGACCAGTCTCATTGTCTTCTCCGATGCGTGGGGTGTCTAGAATTGGAAGGGCCTAGCGGGCCTGCCGGCCGGAGATCACCCGCAGCCAGGGCGCAAGATGGAATGCGCTCATCAGCAGATACATCGCGGCCATGCCCGTGAGGGGCGAGGCGTCGGTGCCCATGCACTGCATGGCCGCATCGCCGCTGAAGATGCAGGTGAGCAGCGCCATCACGGCGAAGGTCGGTGCCGCGGCAAGGCAAAGCCAGTCGGCCAGCCCGAGGGTGGCGGCTTCTGGGATCGTGCCGCCGGCACCTGTGTGGATATCGCTCATCGCCTTGATCCTTGATGATCATGCCAGTCACGACAGGTTCCTCTCTCCAGGGAGTGGGGAGAGGAACCCAGACTGGACAACCGTTACTGCTCGCCCTTGTCCCTGAACGCGGCCTCGCCGGCAGCAGACACTTCTTCCCATTTCTTGTCGGCCCCGGCGTCGTAATTGTCGTGCCAGTTCCACCAGGAGTAGAGTGGAGTCTGCGGATAGCCTTCGGGCGAATCCTCCCAGATTTCCTGGCGGCCGAGCGGCGTCGCGTCGAGATAGCTCCAGACGGTGCCCATCGCTTCGTCGCCGCGGCTGTTAATCAAGTAGGTGCGGAAGATGCGATCGCCGTCACGGATGAAGACGTTGTGGCCGTGCCATTCGTCGACACCGAAGTCCTTGTCGAAACTGTCAGTGATTGTGTACCAGGGCATCTGCCAGCCCATCCGCCGCTTCAGCCGCGCGATGTCGGCCTGCGGGGCGCGCGAAGCGTAGGCAAGCGTGGTGTTGCGGGCGTTGAGATGGGCGAGGTGGCCGACCTGGTCGGCGCCCAGCGAACAGCCGCGGCAGGCGTGATCGGGCCAGCCATGCACGCCGGGCTCGAAGAAGGCGCGATAGACGATCAGCTGGCGGCGGCCTTCGAACAGGTCGAGCAGGCTCGCTCTGCCGTTCGGCCCCTCGAACACGTAGGCCTTGTCGACTTCCATCCACGGCATGCGCCGGCGCTCGGCGGCCAATGCGTCCTTGGCGCGCAGTGTTGCCTTTTCCTTCACCAGCATTTGTTCGCGGGCGGCTTCCCAGTCCTGCCTCGAAACGATCGGCGGGGTCTTCATTGCGATGTGCTTGGTCATTGGTCGTCTCCTTTGCCAGTCTGTTGTCGCTTGCTGTCAGCCAGAATAGGGCGGTGAAGCGGGAGGGTGGGAGTTACAAGTGTGACGGGATTTGCAGGAGCCGGCCCGTCGCAGCAGGGGTGGCGCATCCTCACGGTGCCTTCGGCCGATGGAGAGGAGTGTCGGTTGGCATTGTCGGTTCTCCCTTGGCGTGCCGCGCGTTGCCGATAGTTGCCGATGCGGCTTGCCGGTTCACGGTACGGATTTAAGTTAGGGCGGCGATGCACAAGGGTGGGAGTTACAAGTGTGACGGGATTTGAATGGATTCGCTGATCACCGCGGCTGCGCTGGCACTGGCCGGAGGCGACCCGCTCGGCGCGCTGGATCGCGTCGCCTTGCGCGAAGACCCGCCGGCGCTGGCGCTGCGCGGCATTGCCATGGCGCAGCTCGGCGATCTCGATCGCGCCAAGGCGCTGCTGCGGCGTGCCGCGCGCGGCTTCGGCCCGAAAGAGGCGGTAGCGCGTGCCAGATGCGTCGTTGCCGAGGCCGAGATCGCGCTGGTCTCGCGGGATCTCGGCTGGCCGGCCAAGGCTTTGGATGCGGCGCGGGCGACGCTGGAAAAGCATGGCGACCGGCTGAACGCAGCGCATGCCGGCCACCTCAAGGTGCGGCGCCTGCTATTGATCGGCCGTCTCGACGAGGCCGAAGACGTGCTGGCGGGGCTCGACCCGGCACCGCTTCCGCCGGCCTCGCGCGCCGCCCACGAACTGGCCATCGCCGGCATCGCGATGCGGCGCCTCAAGACGAAGCCGGCGCGCAGGGCGTTGGAGTGGGCACGCCACGCCGCCCGCCAGGCCGGCATTGCGGGGCTCATCGCTGAAGTCGACCGCGCATTCCTGGCGCTGGACACGCCGGCGGCACGGCTGATCGCGGCTGGCGAGCAGCGCCCGTTGCTGCTTGAGGACGTCGAGGCGTTGCAGGCGTCGCCGGCGCTGCTGGTCGATAATTTCCGATATGTCGTGCGCCAACAGGACAAAACGGTCTCGCTGGCCACGCGCCCGGTTCTGTTCGCGCTGGCCCGTACGCTCGCCGAAGCGTGGCCAGGCGATGTGTCGAGGGCAACGCTGATCGCGCAAGCCTTCGGCGGCAGGCACGCCGATGAATCGCATCGGGCGCGGCTGCGGGTCGAGATCGGCCGGCTGCGCACCGAATTGCGGGGCTTGGCCGACATCGGCGCCACCAGCCAGGGCTTTGCGCTGGCGCCGCGCCACGCACGCGAGGTGCTGGTGCTGGCGCGGCCGATCGAGGAGCGGCACGCGGCGGTGCTGGCTTTCCTTGCCGACGGTGAATCCTGGGCGAGTTCGGCGTTGGCGCTGGCGCTTGGCACCGGCCAACGCAGCGTGCAGCGGGCGTTGGAGCAGCTTGGCGAGGCCGGCAAGGTGCAGTTTTTCGGTCACGGCCGGGCGCGCCGCTGGATGACGCCTCCACTGGTGGGATTCACGACCACCTTGTTACTCCCGGCACCGCTGCCGAACGGTTAGGAAGTGACATCGGATCTCAGTGAGGACAAGGACATGAAACAGTCAACGGCCGAAATCCTGCGCGAATACGGGCCCTTTGCCGATGTGGAGAGGGTGCATGGGGTGAGCTTTGACGGCAACAATGTCTGGTTTGCCTCGGGCGAGAAGCTGAACGCCTTCGATCCGGAGAGCGGGCAGAACCTGCGCTCGATCGATGTCGCGGCGCATGCCGGCACCGCCTGGGACGGCCAGCATTTCTTCCAGCTTGCCAACGACCTGATACAGAAGATCGACCCTGATACCGGCCAGGTGCTGGCGACCATTCCGGCGCCCGGTGGTGGCGGCGATTCCGGGCTGACCTGGGCCGAAGGAACGCTCTGGGTGGGACAATACCGCGAACGCAAGATCCACCAGGTCGACCCGGAAACCGGTGCGATCCTGCGCACCATCGAATCCAACCGCTTCGTCACCGGGGTGACATGGGTCGAGGGCGAGCTGTGGCACGCCACCTGGGAAGGCGACCAGAGCGACCTGCGCCGCGTCGACCCGAAATCAGGCAAGGTTCTGGAGAAGCTCGACATGCCGGCCGGGATGGGCGTGTCGGGGCTGGAATCCGATGGCGGCGACCGCCTTTATTGCGGCAGCACATCCGCCGGGGTGGTGCGGGCGGTGCGCCGGCCGCGGTGAGGATGCGGCCGACGCCGAAGTCACACTTGCAGGCGCACTTCACACGGCAATTTGTCCGCTGTCGGCTGGCCGTTGCCCCTTGTCGGACCTAGATAGGCTGTGCGCCGGGCGGACGCCCGGCCCAGCTTTGCAAAGGATCCCTCATGCCTGAACAGCCCACCATGCCCGAACAGATTGCATTGAACGACGGCTCCGCCATTCCCCAACTCGGCCTCGGTGTGTGGCAGGTCGACCAGGACATCACCGCCGACGTGGTGGGTTGGGGCATCGAGGCCGGCTATCGCCTGATCGACACCGCCGAAGGCTATCAGAACGAGGAAGGGGTCGGAGAGGCGATCCGCAGTGCCGGCGTGCCGCGGGCTGAGCTGTTCATCACCTCGAAACTGCGCAACGGCGCGCACCAGCGCGATGCGGCCTTGCGCGCCTTCGACGAGACGATGGAGAAGCTCGGCGTCGAACAGATCGACCTGTTCCTGATCCACTGGCCTGTGCCCAGCCAGGACAAATATGTCGAGGCCTGGAAGACGCTGGTCGAACTCAGGCAGGCCGGCCGCATCAAATCGATCGGCGTTTCGAACTTCAACCAGGACCATCTGGAGCGGATCATCGGCGAGACCGGCGTGACGCCCGTCGTCAACCAGATCGAGCTGCATCCCCAGTTCCAGCAGCGCGGTGTCAGGGACTTTCATGCCAAGCACGACATCCGTATCGAAAGCTGGAGCCCTCTGGGCAGCGGCCGGCTGCTCGGCGATCCGACCATTGCAGGCATCGCCAAAAAACATGGCAAGTCCGTCGCCCAGGCGATCATCCGCTGGCATCTCCAGGAGGGGCTGATCGTCATTCCAAAGTCGATCCGCAGGGATCGCATCGCCGCCAATTTCGATGTCTTCGATTTCGAACTGGATGCGCAGGACCTGCAGACGATCCGCGGCATGGATTCGCCCGAGGGCCGCAACGGACCCAACCCCGCCACGGCCGCGTTCCTGTTCTGAGAGGCAAGTTTTAACGAGCTGACAACGAAACTGCTAATCTCCCCCACGAGGGGGGAGATTGGCAGCTTTGCGGCTTTCGCCAATTTCTTGCGCCCCTCAAATCCCGGACCCATCCAACTGCTGGGCGTCTTCGCCTTCCCAGGGCGCCGGCATCGACGCGCGGCTAAGGTTGGCGGTGGGCAGCGGCATCCAGCATTTCAGTTCCGGGTCGGCGTATTCGATGACGCGCCCGGGCGAAGAGTCCGACGCGCGCCAGCCTTCCGAGGCGAACTGGTCGGCACGCGACCAATAGGCAAGGTCGACTTCCGCCGGTCCCTGTTCGGACGGACGCACAGTGACCAGGATGCGGCTGCCGTCCTTCGGCGCCGTCGACATGTGGCGCCACCGTTCGGGCTCGTCCATCGCATTCCTCCTCGCACTCGTAGCGTTGGGAGGAGTGTCGCCTCGTGGTCCGAAGGGGTCAACCCAAAGTTTGCGTCAGGCATCGGCTGATGACCCCTCCAGATGGTGCCTGCACAGTTGTGCGCAACACGCCGCGGGCGGTCATGCACGCTCGACGGGCCGTGACCCAGTTGATAAGCCCGTCTGCGAAAGGAGCGCCTGAGTCGAGATGACCGTTGCGATCGAGATGGGACAGACGACCGCAGGCGCCCCGGCGAAGCTGGATCTCGAGGAACTGCTCGCGACGCGCCTTTTGGTGCAGGGCAATTCGGGCTCCGGCAAGTCGCATCTGCTGCGGCGCCTGCTGGAGCAGAGCGCGCCCTGGGTGCAGCAGACCATCATCGATCCCGAGGGCGACTTCGTTTCGCTGGGCGACCGTTACGGCCATCTGGTGATCGATGCCGAGCAGCATACCGAGCGCGGCCTGCAGGCGGCAGGCGAGCGGGCGCGCATGCATCGCGTCTCCACCGTGCTCAATCTTGAAGGGCTCGACGCCGAGAACCAGATGCGGCGTGCCGCCGCCTTCCTCGGCGGGCTGTTCGAGGTCGCCCGTGACCACTGGTACCCGATGCTGGTGGTGGTGGACGAGGCGCAGCTGTTCGCGCCGGCGGTGGCCGGCGAGGTTTCCGACGAGGCGCGAAAGCTCTCGCTCGGCGCGATGACCAATTTGATGTGCCGTGGCCGAAAGCGCGGGCTGGCCGGCATCATCGCCACCCAGCGGCTGGCAAAGCTCGCCAAGAACGTCGCCGCCGAGGCGTCCAACTTCCTCATGGGCCGCACCTTCCTCGATATCGACATGGCGCGTGCCGCCGACCTTCTGGGCATGGAGCGGCGCCAGGCGGAGGCGTTTCGCGACCTGGAACGCGGGCAGTTCATGGCGCTCGGCCCGGCGCTGTCGCGCCGTCCGCTGGGCCTGCGCATCGGCCCGACGGATACGAGCCCGCGCAACGGAACGCCGCGGCTGATGGCGATGCCGGAAGCAGCACTCGAGGATGCACGCGCGATCATCCTGGCGGCGCCGCCGCCCGAAACGGTGCGCACGCCGCGCCGCCCGGCGTCGCCGGACCTGCTCGACCAGTTGATGGCGGCGAAGTCGGCGGCCTTGGAAATCCGCCCCGAACCGGCGGAGCCGCAAGTCAGCGCCGAGGATCTGGCCGAGCGCCGCGAGCGCGTGGACCGTGTGCTGCGCGCCATCCTGGCGCAGCCCGACGCCGGTTTTCGCGTGATCGGCGTGCTCTATCAGGAGTTCGTGGTCCGCTGCCGCATCGAAGGCCTGGCCTCGGTCGTGCCCGACCTGCCGGAGTTCCGCCGCATGCTGACGCGCGCCCGGGCCGGCCTTGGGTCAGAGACGACGCAGGACGACGCATGGCGGGACGTTTCCGTCCGCGCGTCGCTGCTGCCCGACGACATGCAGGGCGTGTTCATGATGATTGCCCGCGCGGCGAAGGAGGGCTGGCCTTGCCCGAGCGACGCCGCGATCGCCCGCGCCTACGGCTCGCACTCGCTGCGCCGCGCCCGGCGCCTCTTGACCTATATCGAGGAGCAGGGCCTCATCGTCTGCCAACTCGACGGGACAGGCCGGCGCACCGTGACACTGGTCGAATTGGCCTGGGCCACCGCACCGGGAGATCCGAATGCCGAGGAGGTGGAGCAGGGAAGCCTGGCGCTGTGAGGCGGCGCGGGTGCTTTGAGCGAATGATGCGATAGGCTTTTCAGTCACCGTCATCGCGACAAATTTCTGATGGCAACCGTGAAATCGCCGACGGCGAGATGCGTCATGCAGGCGCTTGCGTTTCGATGGCGCTCACCGGTTCGCCCCAATCACCCACTGTTCCTGATCGACGAGCGTGCCGGTCATCGGCCCGGCAGCATCCGAAAGCAGGAAGACGGCGAGGTTGGCGATATCGCTGGTCGAGAACAGGCGGCCGAAGGGTTGCGAGGCGTTGGCGGCATCGAGCCAGCCCGGCCCGTTGCCCAGCGTGTCGGCCTGCATGACGCGTTCGGCCGGCGTGTCGGTCCAGCCGACATTGATGCCGTTGACGCGGATGCGATCGAAGCGATGGGCGTTGGCGGCGTTTTTGGTCAGCGTGGCCAGCGCGCCCTTGCTTGCGGAATAGACGGCGAGCTCCGGCGAGCCGCAATGGGCGTTGATCGACAGGATGTTGACGATGGCGCCGCGCTCTCCGCGCTTCTTCATGTCGGCGATGGCCGCCTGCATGAGGAAGAACGGCGCCCGCGCGTTGACCGCGAACAGCGAGGCCCAGCCGTCGAGATCGGCATCGACGAAGGAGGCCCGGTCGGTCAGCCCTGCGGCGTTGACCAGCGCATCGATGCGGCCGAAGCGCTCGATGCAGGCTTGCGCCAAAAGGGCAGGGGCTGCCGGGTCGGCGAGGTCGGCGGCGACGAAAACCGTCGGCGTGCCGAGCCGCGAAAGCTCTTCCGCAACGGCATCGCCGCGCGTCTTCTCGCGCCCGGTGACGAGCAGGCCGCCGGCGCCGCAGCGCGCCAGCGTCTCGGCGATGGCGCGGCCAATGCCTTGCGTCGAGCCGGTGACCAGCGCCACCTTGCCGTTGAATTGGAGCTCCATTCCTCTTCCCCGCCTCGCATCTGATTTCAGGCTAGCGCGGCGCGATCGTTTTACAATACGGAAATTGGAAATCTTGGAGTGGAGGTTGTTGGCTATCGCGCTGCGTGGGGCCGGCGAGAGCCTGCCCCAATGTCGTGATTCCCTACGTAGCGGAGGCCGTCGCAAAGACCCTAGTGGACCGTGATTATGCCCTCGACGGCCCGCCATTCCGAAGGCTGGATGAGCCGGTGATGAGCAACGCGAACCGAGTGGAGCGGACCATCGAGTTCGCGCTCCCAATATTGGAGAAAACCCTTGAGTTCGGGAAAGGCTGGAGCGAGATCATAGTCCTGCCAGACATAGAGCTGAAGCAGGCTTGGATGATCGGGCAGGTAATAGTGGATTTCGGCCGTCGTCAGGCCATAACCTTCCATTTGCAGGCGGAATTCGTTGCTGACCGTATCGGCCATGTCTTTCTCCTTCTCCGCTGAGGCATCGAGCCGGCGGCATTTGTGTCGAACCCGCCCAATGCCGGGCCGGGGCGATTGGTTCTGTCCCTCTTTAAACAACGCCGCGAGAAGCTCGCGGGTTCCGAAAATAGCCACGCCATAACAGTGCCTTGGCGCTCTTTCTTGTCGAATATAAAAATTTTTGCGCTGGTCTCTTGAAACCGAAAAAGGGCAAAACTAGCTCGATATGCGCCGCGATGCCTGACGAAGGGTCGCGGCGTTCCGCACCGGTCCGATATTGCCGGTTCGGTGCGGAGGAACCTCAAAACCTGTTTGTCCACGAGGAGAACGACATGGCGTTCCGTCCATTGCATGACCGTATTCTGGTCCGCCGCCTTGAAGCCGAGGAGAAGACCTCCGGCGGCATCATCATCCCCGATACCGCAAAGGAAAAACCGCAGGAAGGCGAAGTGCTCGCCGTCGGTCCCGGCGCGCGCGACGACAGCGGCAAGCTTGTCGAACTCGATGTCAAGGTCGGCGACCGCATCCTGTTCGGCAAATGGTCCGGCACCGAGATCAAACTCGACGGCGAGGACCTGCTCATCATGAAGGAGAGCGACGTGATGGGGATCATCGATGAGATCGCCGAAGTGAAGAAGGCCGCCTGACGGCTTCTTGTATCCAACCAGTCAACGAATGCTGCCTAGATAAAGGAGTGATCCAATGGCTGCCAAAGAAGTGAAATTCCATACCGAAGCGCGCGAGAAGATGCTGCGCGGCGTCGACATCCTTGCCAATGCGGTGAAGGTGACGCTCGGTCCCAAGGGGCGCAATGTGGTCATCGACAAGTCGTTCGGCGCGCCGCGCATCACCAAGGACGGCGTCACCGTCGCCAAGGAGATCGAACTGGAGGACAAGTTCGAGAACATGGGCGCCCAGATGGTGCGTGAGGTGGCGTCCAAGACCAACGACCTTGCGGGCGACGGCACGACGACCGCAACGGTGCTTGCACAGGCGATCGTCAGGGAAGGGGCCAAGGCGGTTGCCTCGGGTATGAACCCGATGGATCTGAAGCGCGGCATCGACAAGGCGGTCGATGCGGTGGTCGCCGAACTGAAGACCAATGCCCGCAAGGTCACTCGAAACGACGAGATCGCGCAGGTCGGCACCATCTCCGCCAATGGCGATGCCGAAATCGGCCGCTTCCTCGCTGAGGCGATGGAGAAGGTCGGCAATGAAGGCGTCATCACGGTGGAGGAGGCCAAGACCGCCGAGACCGAACTCGAAGTCGTGGAAGGCATGCAGTTCGATCGCGGCTACCTCTCGCCCTATTTCATCACCAACCAGGACAAGATGCGCGTGGAGCTCGACGAGCCCTATGTGCTGATCCACGAGAAGAAACTCTCCAATCTGCAAGCGATGCTGCCCGTGCTCGAAGCCGTGGTGCAGTCTGGCAAGCCGCTCCTGATCATCGCCGAGGATGTGGAGGGCGAGGCGCTTGCCACGCTGGTCGTCAACAAGCTGCGCGGCGGCCTCAAGGTCGCGGCCGTCAAGGCGCCGGGCTTCGGCGACCGCCGCAAGGCCATGCTGGAGGACATCGCCATTCTCACCGGCGGCACCGCGATCTCGGATGATCTCGGCATCAAACTGGAAAATGTAACGCTGCAGATGCTGGGCCGCGCCAAGAAGGTGGTGATCGAGAAGGAAAACACCACCATCGTCGATGGTGTCGGCCGCAAGGAAGAGATCCAGGGCCGTGTCGCACAGATCAAGGCGCAGATCGAGGAGACCACCTCCGACTATGACCGCGAAAAGCTGCAGGAGCGGCTGGCCAAGCTCGCAGGCGGCGTTGCGGTGATCCGGGTCGGCGGCTCGACCGAGGTCGAGGTCAAGGAGCGCAAGGACCGTGTCGACGACGCACTGCATGCAACCCGCGCGGCCGTCGAGGAGGGCGTGCTGCCCGGCGGCGGCGTCGCCTTGCTGCGGGCGGCCAAGGCGCTCGATGCCGTGCAGACCGACAATGCGGACCAGAGGACAGGTGTCGACATCGTGCGCCGTGCCATCGAAACGCCGGTCCGGCAGATCGCCGAGAATGCCGGCGCCGAAGGCTCGATCATTGTCGGCAAGCTGCGCGAGAAAAGCGAATTCGGCTGGGGCTGGAACGCCCAGACCAATGAATTCGGCGATCTCTTCGGCCAGGGCGTTATCGACCCGGCCAAGGTGGTGCGCACCGCCCTCCAGGACGCGGCATCGGTCGCCGGCCTGCTGGTGACCACGGAGGCGATGGTGGCCGAGAAGCCGAAGAAGGAAGCCGCCGTCCCGGCAATGCCCGCCGGCGCCGGCATGGACTTCTGAAGTCGCGGCCCAATCCGCCCGCTCCCCTGGCGGGGAGCGGGCGTCAGTCGAAGAGAGAGTGGAGGTAAAGATGGATGCAATGGCTGGCCTCGGATCCGTACCGGCTCCTACGCATCAAGCGAAGGAATTCCTGGCCTATGAAACAGAATGCAGGAACGTGCTGAAGCCGCTGCTGGCAGGGCTGCTCGACATGGCTGAAGCCGCCGGCTGGAACCGGCGAACCGCGGCGTCGGCACTGATGTTCCTCGCAGCGCAGCAAGTGTCGGCAACATCCGAGGTATCCGCCGGCAGCGGCTGAACGGAAATCGGCCAGTCCCTTCACCTATCCGCGGCGGGCCGTGCTTCCCGGTGTTCGGCCCGCTGCAGGCTCTGAACAATCGAGAGGAGGTACAAGCCATGAATCGCGGGCAATTCGAGGAACCGGTCACACTTCTGGTCGGAATGGGCTTTCCGAGGATGATCGACAGCGTGATGGAAGCCTATGCACTGCTGCAGGACTGGCCGAGCGCCGGCCGCAACGGCGCCCATGCCATCGCACTCAACGCTTGCAAGGCGGGCATCGTCGGCGAAATCGATCCGGAGACGGTGCGGGCCACGCTGGTCAGCTTCGCGCGCCGCCACGACATACTGGTGCCTGACATGGTTACGCCGCTCGCGACGGCGGCGGGTGGTGCGCTGCGCACCAGCTGAACTACGATGACGGCGCTGCATCAGCGCCTGAACACGCTGTTCTTGCGATAGGCCAGGCGCCCACCGGACACGTTGGAATTCCGTTCCGGGCGGTAGTGTTCTCGTTGGTCAGTCGAGCGAACGCGTCAGCAAGACTGACCTGTTCTGCCCGAATAGCGCCTCTGAGCGCGCCCTTCCGGTTAAAAAAGTATCATCCATTGTCTTGAATCGTGGTGGCGCCTGTTGTCATGAGCCGGTACCGTGGCTCTTGAAATGCAGAGCCGAAACCAATTCGGCCGGTTTAGGGAATTGGGCCGAACGCGGCAAATATCCGTGCCGGCCGGGAGGAAACGGACATGGAACCGGACCTGGAAGTTGTCCAGATACGACGCGGGGAGTCCTTCAAGGCGTGGTCGCATGGCTACCCCTTCCATACGGTGCGCTGGCACTTCCATCCAGAATATGAACTGCATCAGGTAATCTTCACCAACGGCCGCTATTTCGTCGGCGACTTCATCGGCGAGTTCGAGCCGGGCAATCTGGTGCTGACGGGGCCGAACCTGCCGCACAATTGGGTCAGCGACATCCCCAAGGACAGCTCGATCCCGCTGCGCGGCCGCATCATTCAGTTTTCCGAAAGTTTCATCGGCGATGCCATGCATGTGCTGCCGGAGCTGGCGGGGCTTGCGGCTCTGCTCGAGGCGTCGCGGCGCGGCGTGCTGTTTTCCAACCGCACCAGCAAGGCGCTGGCGCCATTGATGGAAGAGATGATGCAGGCGCAGGGCGTGCGCCGCATCGAGCTGTTCATGATGATCGCCGGCCTGCTAAGCCGCGCCCAGGAATTCCAGCTGCTGGCCAGCGCCAGCTATCGGCCCGATCCGTCGGGCTACATGACCGCCGGCATGAACAAGGCGCTCGCCTATATCAGGGAGAACCTGACGCAGCTGTTCGACGAGGCGGATCTCGCCGCCATCGCCGGCCAGTCGACCGGGGCCTTCTCGCGCTCGTTTCGCCGCCACACCGGCATGTCGCTGGTGCAGTACGTCAAGCGGCTGCGCATCAATCTCGCCTGCCAGATCCTGATGAGCGACGAGCAGGCCTCGATCACCGACATCTGCTACGAGGTCGGCTTCAACAACCTGTCCAATTTCAACCGGCAGTTCCTGGCGGAGAAGGGCATGCCGCCCTCGCGCTTCAGGCGCCTGCTGGCCGACAACATCAACGCGGGAAAAGCCGCTTAACGGAGGAGCCAGGGAGGAACCAAGGGAGGATTTTTCTTTTGCATGACGGACGTGAGCCGCGTTGAGCGGTTCGCGATGGGGAACGCTTGTCCCGAATTCCTCCGTCGGCGGAGGACGTCGGCGCGGCTCGAAAGTCCAGCGCCGGACCCTGGTTCCCCTGCAGTTGGGGCGAGGGTGGATGGGTGTCTTCAGACCACCAAAGCAGTCAACGACCTTCTTACAACATATCCAGAAACGGAGAAGACCGAATGACCAAACTTTCAATTTCATTGAAGTCCACTGGCAAGTCCGCCGGCATGGCAGCGCTTGCGCTGTCGCTGCTGGCAGGCACCGCCGCTATCGCCAAGGCAGCCGAAGTCACCGACGCCACCGTCGCCTTCCTGATGCCTGACCAGGCCTCGACCCGTTACGAACAGCATGATTATCCCGGCTTCGCCGCCGAGATGAAGAAGCTATGCCCGGGCTGCAAGGTGCTCTACCAGAACGCCGATGCCGACGCCTCGCGCCAGCAGCAGCAGTTCAACTCGGTGATCTCGCAGGGCGCCAAGGCGATTGTGCTCGACCCCGTCGACTCGACCGCCGCCGCCTCGCTGGTCAAGCTGGCGCAGAGCCAGGGCATCAAGGTCATAGCCTATGACCGGCCAATCCCGACAGCGCCGGCCGACTTCTATGTCTCGTTCAACAATGAAGGCATCGGCAAGGCCATCGCCGATTCGCTGGTCGAGCACCTGAAGGCGCTGAAGGTCGATCCGGCCACCGGCGGCGTTTTACAGATCAACGGTTCGCCGACCGACGCGGCGGCCGGCCTGATCAAGAAGGGCATCCATGCCGGCCTCGACAACAGCGGCTACAAGATCCTGGCCGAATACGACACGCCGGAATGGGCGCCGCCGAAGGCGCAGCAATGGGCCGGCGGCCAGATCACCCGCTTCGGCCCGAAAATCCTCGGCGTGGTTGCCGCCAATGACGGCACCGGTGGCGGCGCCATCGCGGCCTTCAAGGCGGCCGGCGTCGATCCGGTGCCGCCGGTGACCGGCAATGACGCGACCATCGCAGCCTTGCAGCTGATCATCGCCGGCGACCAGTACAACACCATCTCTAAGCCGAGCGAGATCGTGGCGGCGGCCGCCGCCAACATCGCCATCAAGCTACTTTCTGGCGAGACGCCTAAGGCCGAGATGACGCTGTACGATACGCCCTCGCAGCTGTTCACGCCGGCTGTTGTGACGCAGGAAAACCTGAAGGCCGAGATCATCGACAAGAAGATCAACACCGCGGCCGAGCTCTGCGTCGATCGTTACGCGGAAGGCTGCAAGAAGCTGGGCATTGGGAACTGACCGCGACCCTTGCCCGCTCCGCTGCCTGGCCACCCGCGCGGTGGCCAGGCAGCGCTCATGCGAAATTTTTGAACCGGTTTTGAAAGGCTTCCTGGCATGACCGATACCTCGGACGAACCGGTTCCGGCAGGCGAGCTGGTGCTCAGCCTGCGCGGCGTTTCGAAGAATTTCGGCGCCGTTTCGGCGCTCACCGACATCGATCTCGATGTTCATGCAGGCGAAGTGGTGGCGCTGGTCGGCGACAATGGCGCCGGCAAGTCGACCCTGGTCAAGATCCTGGCCGGCGTGCATCAGCCGAGCTCAGGCACGATCAGTTTTCGCGGCAAGCCGGTGACGCTTGCCGATCCGAGTGCCGCGCTGACGCTCGGTATCGCCACCGTGTTCCAGGACCTGGCGCTGTGCGAGAACCTCGACATCGTCGCCAACATCTTCCTTGGCCGCGAACTCAGCCCGCTGCGGCTGGACGAGGTGGCGATGGAAGTGCGCGCCTGGACGCTGCTCAACGAGCTTTCGGCGCGCATCCCGAGTGTCCGCGAAGTGGTCGCTTCACTGTCGGGCGGCCAGCGCCAGACGGTGGCGATCGCGCGCTCGCTGCTGCTCGAACCCAAGCTCATCCTGCTCGACGAGCCGACGGCAGCGCTTGGCGTGGCGCAGACGGCGGAAGTGCTCAATTTGATCGAGCGGGTGCGCGACCGCGGCCTCGGCGTCGTCATCATCAGCCACAACATGGAAGACGTGCGCGCCGTCGCCGACCGCATCGTCGTGCTGCGGCTTGGCCGCAACAACGGCATCTTCTCGCCCGATGCCTCGAACCAGGAACTGGTCAGCGCCATCACCGGCGCCTCGAACAATTCGGTGTCGCGGCGCGCCGAGCGCAGGCAGGCCAGGCAAGACCAGACCCAGGAGCCACGCCCATGAGCCGCGAAGCCGAAGCCGCCCCCGTGCCGCCGCAGCTCGACCGCGCCGATGTGCGCGTCAAGCACGAGGCGGGGATCGGCGGCGCCATCCGCCGGTTCTTCGACCGGGTCCGCTCGGGCGATCTCGGCTCGCTGCCAGTGATTGTCGGGCTGGTCATCATCTGGACGGTGTTCGCCAGCATCAACCCGATCTTCCTGTCGAGCAGCAATCTGGTCAATCTGCTGTTCGATTGCTCCACCGTCGGCGTCATCGCGCTCGGCATCGTCTGCGTTTTGATGGTCGGCGAGATCGACCTGTCGGTCGGTTCGATCAGCGGCTTTGCCTCGGCCATGGTCGGCACGCTGTGGGTCAACCAGGGCTGGCCGGTGGCGCTCGCGATTCTGGCCGCTGTTGCCGTCGGCGGCTTCATCGGCGCCCTCTATGCGCTGCTGTTCAACCGGCTCGGCATGCCGAGCTTCGTCTCGACGCTGGCCGGCTTGCTGGCGGTGCTTGGCCTGCAGCTCTACATCCTCGGCTCGACCGGCTCGATCAACCTGCCCTACGGCTCGAACCTGGTGAATTTCGGCCAGTTGCTGATGATGCCCAAACTCGTCTCGTTCGCTCTGGCGGCCGTGCCGGGCATCGTCATGCTGATCACCGGCCTGCGCACCGTCGCGCGCCGCCGCGCCGCGAACCTGTCGGCGCCGTCGACCGGCGGGCTCGTCACGCGCGCGGTGGTGATTACGGTCATTCTCGAGCTCATCGTCTTCTATCTCAATCAGGCGCGCGGCATTCCGTGGATGTTCGGCCTGTTCGTCGGCCTGGTCATATCGATGCACTACGCGCTGACGCGGACCAAATGGGGCCGCTCTATGTCGGCGGTCGGCGGCAACCGCGAGGCGGCGCGGCGCGCCGGCATCAATGTGCGGCTGATCTATTCCAGCGCCTTCGTGCTGTGCTCGATGCTGGCGGCTTTCGGCGGCGTGCTGTCGGCGGCCCGCCTTGCCTCGGCCAGCCAGCAGGCCGGCACGGGCGACGTCAACCTCAACGCCATCGCGGCGGCCGTCATAGGCGGCACCAGCCTGTTCGGCGGCAGGGGCAGCGCCTATTCCGCACTGCTCGGCATCATCGTCATCCAGTCGATCGCCAGCGGCCTGACGCTGCTCGATCTGTCCTCGTCGCTTCGGTACATGATCACCGGCGCCGTGCTTGCCATCGCGGTCATCGTCGACTCGCTGGCACGCCGCTCGCGTGTCTCGCATGGCCGGGCCTGAACCCATCAACAGGAAGCAAGACATGAGCCAAGAACTGTCCGGAAAAGTTGCCGCCGTCACCGGTGCCGCGTCAGGCATCGGCCTCGAATGCGCCAGGCATATGCTGGCGGCCGGCGCCACCGTGGTGCTGGTCGACCGCGCCGAGGCGACGCTGAACAAACTGTGCGCCGAACTCGGCCCCAAAGCGATCCCGCTGGTGATCGATCTGATGCAGCCGGCAAGCGTCGCCACCATGATGCCGCAGATTCTGGAGAAGGCCGGCCAGCTCGACATCTTCCATGCCAATGCCGGCGCCTATGTCGGCGGCGAGGTGGCGACCGGCGATCCCGACGTCTGGGACCGTATGCTCAACCTCAACATCAATGCCTGCTTCCGCTCGATCCAGGCAGTGCTGCCGCACATGATCGAACGCAAGACCGGCGACATCATCGTCACCAGTTCGATCGCCGGTCTGGTCCCGGTGGTCTGGGAACCGATCTACACGGCCTCCAAGCACGCCGTGCAGGCCTTCGTCCACACGGTGCGCCGGCAGGTCGCCAAGCACGGCCTGCGCGTCGGCGCCGTGGCGCCCGGCCCGGTAGTGACGGCACTGGTCGACGACTGGCCAAAGGCTAAGCTCGAAGAGGAACTCGCCGCCGGCGGCCTGATGCAGCCACGCGAGGTGGCCGAAGCGGTGATGTTCATGCTGACCCGGCCGCGCAATGTGACGATAAGGGATTTGGTGATTTTGCCGCAGAGCAATGATCTCTAGGGGGAGTAGGGGAGTAGGGGAGTAGGGGAGTAGGGCAGTAGGGCAGTATGATTGCTCTGCCGTTCAATGCCCGGGCCCGAGCCAAGCCACCATCTCCTATTCCCTTACTGCCCTACTCCCCTACTGCCATAAACCGAAGGTTTCCCCCAATGTCCCACTTCCTCGGCATCGACGTCGGCACCGGCAGCGCGCGGGCCGGGGTGTTCGACCACACGGGAACTCTGCTTGCCTCGGCCAAACGGGACATCGAGGTCTGGCGCGAGGCCGGCGACATTGTCGAGCAGTCGAGCAACGACATCTGGCGGGCGGTTTGCGCGGCCACGCGTGAAGCGGTCGCGCAATCGGGCGTGGCGCCCGAGGCGATCGCCGGCATCGGCTTCGACGCCACCTGTTCGCTGGTGGTGCTGGGCGAGGGCGGCGTGCCGCTGCCGGTAAGCAAGTCCGCCAATCCGGAACGCAACATCATCGTCTGGATGGATCATCGCGCGGTCGAGCAGACGCGCCGCATCAATCGCAGTGGCGAGGCGGTGCTGAACTACGTCGGCGGCGTCATCTCGCCGGAGATGGAAACGCCGAAACTCCTGTGGCTGGCCGAAAACCTGCCCGCCACTTTCGACGTCGCCTGGCAGTTCATGGACCTCGCCGATTTCCTCACCTGGCGGGCGACCGGCAGCCTTGCCCGTTCGGTCTGCACGGTGACCTGCAAATGGACCTATCTGGCGCATGAGAGCCGCTGGGACGAGACGTATTTCCGCAAGATCGGCCTCGGCGCGCTGGCCGACGAGGCATTCGCGCGCATCGGCACCGAGATCGTGCCGGCCGGTGCCGCACTCGGCGGCGGATTGACCGCGCAGGCAGCAGCAGACCTTGGTCTCAACCCCGGCACCGCGGTGGCGGCCGGACTGATCGACGCGCATGCCGGGGGCGTCGGCACGGTCGGCGCGCGCGGCGATTTCGGCAGCGTGCTGTCGCGCATGGCCTATGTTTTCGGCACCTCGGCCTGCACCATGTCGTCGACCGCCGAGCCGGCCTTCGTCGACGGTGTCTGGGGTCCGTATTTCTCGGCCATGGTGCCGGGCCTGTGGCTGAACGAGGGCGGCCAGTCGGCAGCTGGTGCTGCGATTGATCATCTGGTGCGCATGCACCCTGCAGCCGGCGAAGCGACCGCCAAAGCGCAAGCCGAGGGGCTCAGCCTCAGCGCCTGGCTGTCGCTGCAGGCGCAAAGCCGCAATGGAGCCGCGGCCACGCCGGCCCTGGTCGGCGGCATCCAAGTCGTGCCGGAGTTCCTCGGCAACCGCGCGCCTTTCGCCGACCCGGACGCGCGCGCGCTGATTGCCGGGCTCGATCTCGACACCAGCCTCGACAGCCTGGTCGGGCTCTATGTCGCCGGGGTCTGCGGGCTGGGCTACGGCGCGCGCCAGATCGTGCGGGCCGAGCATGACAAGGGCATTCCCGTCGACACCATCGTGGTCAGTGGCGGCGCCGGCCAAAGCCCGCTGGTGCGCCAACTGCTGGCGGACACCACAGGCATGGTGGTGGTGGCCTCGACCTCGCCGGAACCGGTGCTGCTCGGCTCGGCGATGCTGGGCGCGGTCGCCGCCGGTGCCTACAAGGATGTGGCGGCGGCGATGGCCGGCATGTCGGAACTCGGCGAGGTCTATCATCCCGACGCTACGCTGGCCGGCTGGCATGCCAAACGCTTCGCGGCGTTCGAATTGCTGCAGCAGGCGGGCAAGGCCATCCGAGGCTGAAGCGCGCGGCTTCTGTCCGGCTTTGTCAGGAGCGTAGCGAACACCGCTTGGCGGTTTAGCTGGAAGCTGGCAGCTTTGTTCTGTCGTGGACCCTCTAGCAGCACGCGACGAGGGCAGGGCGACAGGACCAGGAGGCCCTAATGGTGGACGAAGCTAAACCGCCGCTACCATTCGCATCGGATGAGGTGCCGTGGACGGAATGGTCCGACGTGCCACGCTTCGGCCTGCGCTACCGGCATTTGTCGCTGGCCGCCCTTGGCGAAAAACACCGTGTCGGCGTGGCAATCGAGGAGCTTCCGGCTGGCAAGCAGTCCTCGCCGGCGCATTACCATATTTTCGAGGAAGAGCATGTCTTCATCCTCGAAGGGGCGCTTACCGCGTATGTCGGCGACGCGGCCTATGCCATGAAGGCCGGCGACTACATCTGCTTTCCCGCCGGTGCCGCGGCGGGGCATTGCCTGATCAATACCAGCGACGCACTGTGCCGCTATGTCATCGTCGGCGAGCGCAACCCGAATGAAGTGGTCGTCTACACCGCCTCCAACAAGGTGCTGGTACGCGCCCTGGGCCGCCGCGCGATCTTCGATCTCGCTGCAAACCGAAGCTACTGGGACGGCGAGAACACCGGTCTTACCGCCGGCGATCCGCTGCCGTCGGATGTGACGGCCGGTGTCACCAAACCCCCAGCCGCGCCGATCCCGCCGATCGCCAGCGATGCTGTCGAATGGAAGGTCGAGGGCGAAGGTCCGCGGTTCGGCGGCCGGTCCAGGCACCTGACTTATGCCGCGCTGGGACGCTCCGACTATCATGTCGGCATGCTGATCGAAGCGCCGGCGCCCGGCATGCGCTTGGCGCCCCGGCACTATCACATGCTCGAAGAGGAGCATGCGCTGATCCTGGAAGGGGAGGTGACGCTGCTGCTTGGCGAGGAGCGCCACGAAATGAAAGCCGGCGACTATGTCTGCTTTCCGGCCGGCCTGGCGGTCGGGCATTCCTTCCTCAACAGCGGCACGGGGCCGTGCCGCTACCTGATGATCGGCGAGAAAAATCCCAACGAGGTCTGCGTCTATCCAGATTCCAACAAGATGGCGGTCGACGCCTTGCGCCGGCGCGACGGCATTTTCGACATGGGAGCGGTGAGGCGGTACTGGGACGGCGAAGAGATGGAGTAGCCCCCGGCTTCACAGCTCCTTCTCCGCCAACTCCCTGAATTCGTCGGGAACCGAGCGCGCCGCCTCCAGTGCCACGGTGCCGTAGCCGACCGCCTGTTTGCCGAAGCGCTCGCGGATCTTGTCGATGGCGCGATCGGCGTCGAAGCGTGCTAGGCCCTTCTTCGTGCCGGGCCGGCGCCTCTCGTCGGCGAGGCCAAGCGGCAGGTCGAGCTGCAACTCGAAGCTTTCCTCAAGATGCGAGACCGAGATCGCCAGCAGCGAGATCATTTTCTCCTGTGGATTGTCGGCAAGCACGCCGCGCACCAGATCGCCGGCGATCTCGGCCAGCATCGCGGTCGCCGAGATCGGCTGGTCAAGCGTGATCGAGCGGGTGACGGCTCTGAGATCGGCAAAGCGCACGCGTACCGTCACCGTGCGGCCGGGCCTTGCCTTGGCGCGCAGCCGACTGGCGACGCGGTCGGCCAGATGCAGCAGTGTCGGCACGATGACCCGTGCCATAGCCGGCTTCTGGCCAAGCGCCGATTGGGCGCCGGCCGAATGCGCGCGGCGCTTCGTCTCCAGCTTTCGCGGATCGCGGTTCCAGGACAGGGCGGCGAGCTTTTCGCCGGCGGCGGGACCGAGCAGGCGCGTCAGCGCGCCGCCATGCGTCCTGGCCAGTTGACCGATGGTCTCGACGCCTATCTCGGCCAGCCGCGCCCTGGTCGCCGGGCCGACGCCCCACATCAGTCCGACCGGCAGATCATGCAGGAAGGCGAGTTCGGTGCCGGGTTCGACGACCACCAGCCCGTCGGGTTTGGCGACCTGCGAGGCGATCTTGGCCAGATGCTTGGTGCGCGCCACGCCGATCGAGATCGGCAGGCCGAGTTCGGCCCGCACGCGGCGGCGGATGGTTGTCGCGATCTCCTGCGGCGAGCCGAACAGATGCGTGCAGCCGGCGACGTCGGCAAACGCCTCGTCGATGGAAATGCGCTCGACTACAGGCGTAAAATCGTCGAGCACCTTGATCGCCGCATCGCCCAGCCGCTGGTAATGGCTGAAATTGCCGCCGACGAAGATCAAATGCGGGCAGAGTTCGCGCGCCTTGCGCCCTGGCATACCGCCACGCACGCCGAAGGCGCGCGCCTCATAGGAAGCGGCGAGCACGACGCCGCCGCCCACCGCGATCGGCTTGCCGCGCAGCGACGGATCGAGCAACTGCTCGACAGAGGCGTAGAAAGCGTCGAGATCGGCATGCAGGATGGTGGCTGTCGTTTCCATCGACCGCACATCCGCAGTTGCTGATAGATTGGAACAAATAAAGAACAAAGATGGATCGTTGTCAAGCGAAGGGCGATTGGGTGCGGCAACAGCCATGCCGGTTCGGCTTGAACGCAACCGCCTAGACACTATGCTCCACTCGCAGCGCCGCTTTCATCTTTTCCAGCGCTGCTTCGCCGCCTGCCGCCAACTGGTCGGTAATCCTGGCCAATCTCTCGTCGGCCTTGCGGTGCTTGCTGCCCCAGGCGCCGAGCGTCGCCAGCACCGGCAATAGGTCGATGCCTGCTTCGGTCAGCCGGTAGACCGTTCTCAAGCCATGTGTCGGGTCGTCGCTTCTGGTGAGGATGCCTTCGTCCTGAAGCGTTTGCAGTCGCTCGGCCAGCGTGCGCGAGGAGATGCCTTCGTCGGATTGCAGGAATTCGCGAAAGTGCTTTTTCCCGGCGAAGACCATGTCGCGGATGATGAGCAGCGTCCAGCGGTCGCCGATGAGTTCGAGCGACAGGTTGATCGGGCAGTCGGATTTTTCGCGCGTCGCCATCTATGGTTCCATTTCTAAATCACTTTACTATTGACATCGTTTTGGCTTTGCGTCAACAGTTCCAAATGTAAACTGTTTTGCGATAGCCGTAAGGAGAATGACGGTGAAAAAGCTGGTCCTGCAGATGCAGATGTCGGTCGACGGCTTTGTCGGCGCCACCGAGGACCATTCCTGGCAGCTCTGGGAGTGGGGTGACGAGAGCGCCTGGGACGATGAGCTGAAGCAGGACTTCAACGCTGTCTTCACAGGCGTCGATACCATCCTGCTCAGCAGCAAGATGGCGCAGGAGGGCTATCTCACCCATTGGGGTAATGCCGCCAAGAAGTTTCCGCACGATCCGTTCTACGCCTTTGCGCAACGCATCGTCGACGCCCGCAAGGTGGTGCTCAGTGATAAGCTCAAGCAATCGGCCGGGGAGCCGGTCTGGGAGCGCACGAGCGTGGCCAGCGGCGACCTGCCGCGCGAAGTCAATGCGCTGAAAGCGGGCGAGGGCGGCGACATGGCCGTGTTCGGCGGCGCCGGTTTCGCGTCGGCGCTGATTGCGGCCGGGCTGGTCGACGAGTTTCAGCTTTTCATCAACCCGGCGGTGCTGGGTGCGGGCCGCCGGATTTTTGATCAGGGCGGTTTTAGAAACCTGCGGCTGCTCGGCTCGAAGACCTATGACTGTGGCATGGTGGTCAGTCGCTATGCACCGGCGGGGTGAGGGGGACCTCCATCTTCTCCCTGCTCACTTCGCATCGTGAAAAATAATCCCGACCGTGTGGCGCATGCCTGAGCGCAGCCTGCTGACGCCATGACGCAGGTTGACGCGGTAATTGCCTTTGGTGCCCTGCACCGGCCGGTTGTGGACGGCAAAGACAACGGCGTCGCCCTGGCGCAGCGGCACCACCTCGACCCGGCTCTGCATGCGCGGCCGCTGCTCGGTCAGCGCGAACTCACCGCCGGTGAAATCCTGGCCCGGCTCGGAGAGCAGGATCGCCACCTGCAGCGGAAAGGCGAGGTCGCCATAGAGATCCTGGTGCAGGCAGTTGAAGTCGCCAGGCACATATTGCAGCAGCAGCGGCGTCGGCCGCGTCTGGCCGGCGGCATGACACTGATCGAGAAACGCGGCATGCGTCGCGGGATAACGCATGGCCTGCCCCATCCGCTCGTTCCACCGATTGGCGACCTCGGCCAGCCTGGGATAGAGCGCGCTGCGCAGGCCGCCCAGAAGGTCGGGCAAGGGATAGCGGAAATAGCGGTACTCACCCTTGCCGAAGCCGTGCCTGGCCATATGGATGTGGCTGCGGAAATGCTCTTCTTTGGGATAGAGGCCGGCGATCTCCCGGCATTCTTCGGGCGAGAGCAATTTCTCGATCACCGCGCAGCCGAAGCCGTCGAGTTCGGCTGCAAGGGCGGGCCAGTCGTAACCGGCGACACGCGTCCGAGCAGCTTCAACCGCCGATGCGGCAACCCTGGCATGGGCATTCATATCGTAGCCTCCTTATCGATCAGAGCGCGCTTGCGCTCGACGCCCCAGCGGTAGCCCGACAGCGTGCCGTCGGCGCGGACAACACGGTGGCAGGGAATGCCCAGCGCAATCGCGTTGGCCGCACAGGCCGTCGCCACGGCACGGGCGCCGTCCGGCTGGCCGAGGCGCTGGGCCAGCGCGGCGTAGGTGATGGTGGCGCCGCAGGGGATGCCTCGGAGCGTCTCCCACACGCGCTGCTGGAATGGCGTGCCGCGGCGCAGGTCGAGCGGCAGGTCGAGGCCGACGCCAGGCATTTCGATGAAGCGCGCGATTGCCGCGAGATCGTCGCGCAAGGTGGCCCCGTCTTCGACCAGTAGCTTGCCCGGGAAGCGATGGCCAAGATCCCGCTCCAGCGCGTCGGCGTCCGAGCCGATCAGGATGGCGCAGACGCCGATCTGGCTGCGCGCCGCCAGGATTTTGCCGATGGGGGATTCGCCGATGGCGTAGGTTATGGTGTCGAGGGCGGCGAGCTTGGTGGCTGTCGCCGGAATATTGGTTTGTACGAGGTTCATTGCCTTCACTCCTTTGTCTGTGCCTGAACCCTAGCCACGTGCTGATTGGCGCTCACTCCGATGCTTGCTTTCAAATTCGAATCTCCAAGGCAGGTGCTCTACGGCGCCGTAGAGCGCTGATTTGGATCATTGGCACTTCGCCTGAGGATGTCATGCGACACGGGTGACGGAAATTTCGCCCAGCATGAACACTTCGCCTGATGACAGGCGCAACTCAACCTCGCCGGTTGCGGTGCGGCTCCATTCGGCTTTGCCATCATCGACCATCTGGCCGATGGCGGTCATCACCCGTGATTTCGCGTCAGGGGCGCGGCGGCTGCCGGCAGCTTGGGTCTGGATGTTCGCATCGGTGGTGGGAGACCTTGCCATCGCGCGCATTGCCGGTCCTCGTCAGGCCCGCACCGACCGGTTGGCATTGTCGGACGCTGCCTCGCGGTCGAGCAGCGCGCGCTTGCGCTCCGCGCCCCAGGCGTAGCCGGAAAGTGCGCCGTCCTTGCGGATGACGCGGTGGCAGGGAATGGCGACGGCAAGATTGTTGGCGGCGCAGGCGGCGGCGATGGCGCGGGTCGCCTTAGGTGCGCCTATGCGATGCGCGATCTCGGCATAGGAAACCGTTTGGCCGGCGGGGATGGCGCGCAAGGCCTGCCAGACGCGCTGCTGGAACGCCGTGCCGCGGACGTCGAGCGGCAGGTCGAGGCCGAGCGCCGGAGCCTCGACGAAACCGACGACGCGGGCGACCAGCGCCTCGTAGTCGCGGTCGCCACCGATCAGCCGTGCCCTGGGGAAACGATCCTGCAGGTCGCGCACCAGCGCGTCGGGATCGTCTCCGAGCAGGATCGAGGCGACGCCGTTCTGGCTGGACGCGACCAGGATGGTGCCGAGCGAGGTCTCGCCAACGGCGAAGCGGATCTCTTCGTCGGCGCCACCGGCGCGATAGCGCGTCGGCGTCATGCCGAGCATGCCAGTGGATTTCTCGTAAAAACGTCCGCTTGAGTTGAAACCGGCATCGTAAATCGCCGTCGTCACGCTGGCGCCGTCTTCTAGGCCCTGGCGGACCCTGGCGGCACGGTGCGCGGCGGCAAAATCCTTCGGCGTCAGCCCGGTGACGGCCTTGAAGATGCGGTGGAAATAACCGGCGCTGCGGCCGGCGGCATCCGCCAATTCAGCCAGCGAGGGTTCTTCCTCGCTCTGCTCGATCCTGCGGCAGGCAGCGGCGACCATCGCCGCGTTGCCGGCCTCGAGCGACGGGCCATGTGGATCGCAGCGCCGGCACGGGCGAAAACCGGTCGCCCTGGCCTGGTCCAGCGTGTCGTGCAACTGCACATTTTTCGGATTGGCGCGCCGAGACGGACAGGAAGGCCGGCAATAGACGCCCGTCGTCGCCACCGAATACCAGAATGCGCCGTCGGCGGATTTGTCGCGCGCGACGATGCGCGCCCAGCGCGGATCGTCGGTGATTTGCAGCGGCGCGGACTTCAGACTCTTGGCCAGGGTGATGAACATGACCGCATTGAAGCCACCACAAGCCGGCCCCGCCACCCGTTTCCTGACAAGTGCCTGGAGAACCTCACTTGCCTTTCCCAATTTGGGAAAATCCTCTTGTTCCCAATTTGGGAATTTGCTATATCAGGTCATGCAGATAATTGCCAAGAAGGCGCTGAAGGATTTTTGGGCAAAACACAATCAGGCCGAAGCTCCTTTGACGGCTTGGTATGTGGCTGTCGGGAATGCTGATTGGAAGACCCCGGCTGACGTCAAGTATGCGTTTGGAGCGACAGTTGATTTCGTCGGTGACAATCGCATCATTTTCGACATTAGCGGCAACAAGTATCGTTTGATTGTCCACGTCGCCTACAAGTTTCACCGCGTTCTGATCAAATTCGTCGGCACGCACAAAGAGTATGACAAGATTGATCCGGAGAAGGTGTGATGGAAAACATTCGACCCATTAAGACCGAAGCCGATTACGATTGGGCGATCGCCGAAATCACTAAATATTTCGAAAATGAACCGGAGGTCGGCTCTCTCGATGGTGACCGGTTCGACGTTCTCGCAACCCTGATCGAGGCTTATGAGGATAAGCACTACCCGATTGAAGCACCGGATCCCGTTGAAGCCATTCATTCGCACATGCAACTGTTCAACCTGTCGCGGAAGGCGCTGGCCGAGGTGATCGGATCATCACCCCGGGCGACCGAGGTGTTGAACAAAAAGCGCGCACTCACCCTGGATATGGTCTTCAAACTGAACAAGGAATGGAAAATTCCCGCCGAAGTCCTCGTGCAACCCTATCACCTTGCAAATGACAGGGGCCGCAGGCGCGCCTAACATGCACCGATTCTCCTAAGCCGCGCGTTTGGGTTCCACCGCGAACGGGCTGAGGCCGAGCCAGGTCTGCATCTTCCTGCCGATGGCCTGGTCGCCGGTCAGGGCAACCCTGGCGCCGGCCTTCTCGACGGTCAGCACTCCCATCCAGATCGCCGTCATCGTGTGCAGGTCGGTCGAGACGTAGAGATCGACATCGAAGCCCGGATCGTACCAGCACAGATCGACCTCACCGTGCTTCTCGACGATCAGCCACCACGACCGTTTGGACGCCGGGAGATCCTGATACAGGAATTGTATCACCGTGCGCCCTTCAGGCAGCGGCGAGGGGTTTAGATTGCGCCGCATGTCCCACATCAGCAACGACGGATCGAGGTTCTTCAGCGACAGCCGGGATTCGACCCATTTCTGCCCCCAGAAGCCCATTGCCTCGACGACAGGACGCAAATCCCGGCCGGCTTCCGTCAGCCGATATTCGAAGATGCCTTTTTCGCCCGGCACTTCCTTGCGCTCGACGATCCCGGCGATCTCAAGTTCCTTCAGCCGTTGCGACAGAAGGGTCGGCGACATTTTGGGGACGCCGCGGCGAAGATCGTTGAAGCGGGTCGAGCCGGCCACCAGTTCACGCATCAGCACCATGGTCCAGCGGGTGCACAGCACCTCAGCGGCCATCGATAGCGGACAGAATTGTTTGTATCCGTGCTGGCTCATGATTGGTGCCTCTCCCTCAAACCTGACCGAATATTAGGCCTTCATGAATGAAGCGGCCAGTACGGAAACTGTACTGCCCCGGTACAGATCGCGGACTGGTTGGCGAGGGTCCTGCCATGCGAGCCTTTTGGCCGGTTGCACGGGATACGCCTGTGCACCGCAACCAGGAGACCACCATGACCGCCTACGTTATCGCAGACATCAAGATAAACGACCCGCAGTGGGTGCCGGCTTACGCCGCCTCGGTGCACGATCTCGTCCACAAGCATGGCGGCAGATATCTGTCGCGCAGCGGCAATGTGAAAACGCTTGAAGGCAAGCCGCTCGATACCACGCTGATCGCGCTGATGGCGTTCCCGTCGGAAGCGGCGGCGCGCGCCTTCACCACCGATCCTGCCTACGCGCCCTTCGTCTCGGCCCGTCAGGACGGCAGCGACAGCCGTTTCCAGATGATCGACAACACCGATCTGGCCGGAACGATCCCGTATCTGCCGAAGGGATGATCCTTTTCGGTAGCCGTTACATCAATTTCGGGATCTCCAAGCAACAACAGCCACAGCGCTTGCCTGCCGGGCCTCCGTATTTTCGGCGGCCGGCCAGCTGTGCTTTTTCAAGAAGAATGGAATGAAGATGATATCAAACTTTCGCAGCGGACTTCTTATGGCGGGGACCATGCTGGCAATCTGCACCACCCTCGCGCAGGCGCATCAGGAGCCGGCTGAAGCTGCCTCCGGCCCCAACCCGCTGGCCGACAAGGTGCGGGCTGTCAACAGCCGGTTTGTCGACGTCAAGACAGCGGTATCAGAGGGCTATGCGCCTATTCCTTGTGCCAGCGGCATCACCGGCGGCGCCATGGGCATCCACTATGTCAACGGCCAGTATCTGAAGGACGACAAGATCGACATCGCCCGTCCCGAAGCTGTGATGTACGAGCCGATGGCCGATGGCACGCTGAAGCTGGTGGCGGTCGAGTACATCACTTCGAAAGGACCGGCATCGTTGGACGGCCAGCTGTTCAACTTCAACAGCGCCCCCAACCGTTATGGCCTGGGTGAATTCTACGAGCTGCATGTCTGGGCCTGGAAAGGGAACCCGACAGGCACGTTCGCCGACATGAATCCGAAAGTGTCATGCGAGCACGCAATGGCGCCGAGCCAATAAGCAATGAGGCCAGGCGGCATTGACGCCGCCTGGCCCGAACGATCGTTTTGCCTGATCGCCTCAGGCGGTCTTGATCAGACCGAGCTGGGTGAGGGCGGCGACGCCGTCATCGAGGCCGATTTCCTCGACGATCCTGCCATCAACCACCTTCAGCACCGTGGTGCCGGTGAAGCGCATGGTGCGGCCGGTGGCGGCCGGCAGCGAACCGACGAGGAAGTCGCCGAAGGCTGGGCCGGTATGCGTGCCGCCGCCCTCCCACTGGCCGACGACATAGTCGCCCTCGGCAATCAGGTCGGCGGTGGCCCAGAAGTTGAGGTCCGGGAAGGCGGCGCGGAAGTCGGTCATGAAGGCCTTGATGTCGTCGCGGCCGCGGCGCGGCTCGTGCAGCGAATATTTCAGCAGCATGTCGGGTGCCGCGATCTCGTCGACGACGGACAGATCGCAACGTTCACCCCAGAAGTGGGTGAACCATCTGACGACGACGGCCTTGTTGTCTTCTTGCTTGGTCATTGGAAGGTCCTTGTTGTTGTCGTGCATGGGATCATCGGCGCCGCCGATGATCCAGGGGTCACCGGCTTGCGCCGCTGACCTGGGCAGCAGTAGGACGATCCGCCAGACACAAAGCTCCGGTTCCTGCCGGCCAATCGAAAAGGCGGGTTCGGCGCCGGGCAGGGCCGCCTGGGCCGGAACCCTGTTCCGCTGAGCCCAAGCATGGCTGCCCCGCCTCAGCTAGACCCTGGAAATCGGATGGCCACGGGAGAAGGCGATGGCAATGAAGAAGACCTATGAAAAGCCGAGGCTCGAGAAGCGCGAAAGACTGTCCGGCGTGACGGCGGGCAATGTCGTGTCGTCGACCTGGGGAAATTGACGGCTGCCTGGAGTAGTTCGGTACGGCCTTGATGAACAGGGGCTCCCAATCAGACGTCGACAACTCCGCCCGCGCGGTAACTGTTTCTTCTCTGGTTTTGCCGCAGATTGCGCCGCGGTGGAGCAGGCGAAGCAGACGATGGCGCGTCAGGGTAAGAAAAGTCGCAATGGAACGTTCTGGGCAAAAGCCCTGGAGCGCGCGCATCTTGGCGTCTGGGACTGGGATCTTGTGACCGGCGACTGCTTTTATTCCGCGACCTGGGCGCGGATGCTAGGCTACGATGAGAGCGAACTGGCCAACACCAGCGACCTTTGGCTGCAACTGACCCATCCCGACGACCGCGAGCGGGCGCTGGCCAGCGGCGACCGCCACATTGCCGGCCTGACCGACGCCATCGAGACCGAATTGCGGCTGAAGCACAAGCAGGGACATTGGGTGTGGGTGCTCGATCGCGGCGGCGTCGTCGAGCGCGACGCGATGGGAAAGCCGCTCAGGCTGATGGGTGTGCAGACCGACATCTCCAAGCAGAAGGCCGCCGAGGCCGAACTCGAGCAGGTCAATGTGCGGTTTCGCCTGGCGCTCGCCGCCAGCGGCACCGGCATCTGGCACCACGACCTCGCGGGCGGCAAAAGTTATTGGGACCAACGCACCAGGGAGATTTTCGGGCTCGTCTCCGACACCGCCGAAGTCGAGCGCGACCACTGGTTCGGCTATCTGCATCCGGACGACAAGGAGGCCGCGTCGCGCGCGCATCTGGTGCCGCTCGAAACGGACAAGGTCACCGCCGTGCAATACCGCATCGTGCGGCGCGACGGAGAGGTCCGGCACATAGAATCCCTGCTGCGTTTCATCGCCGACCCGCAAATCCGGGACCGCCGGCTGGCGGGGCAGATCCTGGGCACGGTGCGCGATATCACCGAAGACAAGCAGCGCGAGCAGGAGCTTGCCTATGCGGCCCGCCATGACGCGCTCACCGGTCTCTTGAACCGCGCCGCGTTCGACCGGCTGCTGGCCGATCATATCGCGGCCGCGCAGTTGCTGCCGCTTTCCGTGTTCTATGTCGATCTCGACTACTTCAAGGCGCTCAACGATTTTGCCGGCCACGCGGCCGGCGACCTGGCACTGAAAAGCGTTGCGCAAGGCATTCTGGGCTGCCTTCCCGCGACGGCGCATGCCGCGCGCCTGGGCGGTGACGAGTTCGCGCTGCTGATGCCCAATTGCGATGCGGCGCAGGCCGGGCGGCTGGCCGACGCGGTACTTGCCGCGGTTCGCGATGCCGAACTTGGATCGACGGCCACGTCGCGCAAGCTGGCGGCCTCGATCGGTATCGCTTTCGTCGATGACGCCGACACGACGGTGGCCGACGCGCTGGCCTGTGCCGACGACGCCTGCTACGCGGCCAAGGCCGCCGGGCGAAACCGATTTGCCGTCTTCTCCACCGATACGGCATCGGGTTCGGGTGGCCTCAACGCGGCGCGCATCGTCGCCGATACGGTCGATGCCATGGAAGACGGCAGGCTGAAGCTGTTTGGCCAGGAAATCCATCTTCTGGGCCGCCCCTGGCAGGAAAGCCGTCATGTCGAAGTCTTGGCCAGGCTCGCCGCACGCAACGGCCGGCTGGTGCCACCCGGCGAGTTCATTCCGGTGGCCGAGCGGTTCGGCATCGCGTCGCGGCTCGACCGCTGGATCATCCGCACCGCGCTGTCGCGGCATGGTGCCGCCTTGCGTTCGGGGGCGCTGACGCTTGGCTTCAATCTGTCGGCGCAGACGCTGAGCGATCCGCAGCTTTGGGACTTCGTCGACAGCGTCATAGAAGAAACCGGGGCGCCGCATTCGGGCATCGGCTTCGAGATCACCGAAACCGCCGCCGTCACCAATTTCGATGCCGCCGAACAGTTCGTGCGCAAGGCGCGCGAGCGGCGTTGCCGGGTCGGCCTCGATGATTTCGGAGCCGGCATGAGCTCGTTCGAATATCTCCGGCGGTTCCCCGTCGACACGATCAAGATCGACGGTTCCTTCATCGAGCACATCACGCAAAGCCGCTTCGACCGCGAGATCGTGCTGGCCATCACCAGCATTGCCCGTAGCCTCGGCTGCGACGTGGTCGGTGAGAAGATCGAACGGCAGGACACGCTGGCCATGTTGAGCGACATGGGGGTCGCCTTCGGCCAGGGATTTTTGCTGCACCGGCCGGAGCCGCTCGAGCGAATTGTCGCGCGCGCAACCAAGGGAGCGACGGCCCGCAAGGCATCGTGATCCGGGTGCGGCGAGTTTCAGGCCAGGCCGGACTGGCCTGAAACTCGACACTTTCTATCCGGTTCGCCGCGCCGTCGATTGCGGAAACTCCAGCACTCCAGCCTCGGGTCGCCTGTGCTGCGCCTCCGTCACCGCTTCGATCAACAGATCGAGCGCGTCACAGGCGGCACGGCTCGTCTCGTCATTGCCCTGCAGATAATGATAGGCGCGTTCGAGGTGGATGCGGGCGGCTGAAAAATCGCTGGTCAATGGTCCCTCCATGATCCCGCCCTGAAAAGAGCTTGCCGGAGACGAGGGAACGCCGGGTAAATATCCACAAGCGGCTTTTATTCAAATGCCGCCGAATGTTGTGAGCAGGCGCGCGGCGTTGAAGCTGCCGATCTCCCCTACGAGGGGGGAGATTGGCAGTTTCAACGCCGCACAGCTACACTGCGGCCCCTTGCGCAAGGTGACATCGATGATCGTCCAGGCCTGCATCAACGGCGCGCGTCCGCGCGATTTCCACCCGAAGCTGCCGCTGACTGCCGAGGCAATGGCCAGCGATGCGGCAGCCTGCGTCGCCGCTGGAGCGGCCGAACTGCATATCCATCCGCGCGGCACCGACGGACGCGAAAGCCTGGCAGCCGTCGACGCCACGGTGCTGGCGGTGCGCCGGACCTGCCCGGGAACACTGGTTGGCGTGTCGACCGGCGCCTGGATCGAGAACGACGTCGAGCGGACCCGCGCGGCGATCGCCGGCTGGCGAGACCTGCCTGACTATGCTTCGGTCAACCTGTCCGAACCGGATGCGCCCGCCGTGATGGAGTTGCTGCGCCAGCGTGGTGTAGGCATCGAGACGGGGCTTGCCGTCGTCGCCGATGCCGAGCGCTTCGTAGCGCTTCCCGGCCACAACCAGGTGCTGCGCAATCTAATCGAGATCGACATCCCCGATCTGTCCGCTGCACTCGATGAAGCGCATGGCATCGCCGCCGTACTCGAGCGCGCCGGGGTACGGCGGCCGATCCTGCTGCATGGCGTCGATGCCACCGTCTGGCCGTTCGTGGAGCTTGCCCATCGAAAGCACTGGTCGACGCGGGTCGGTCTGGAAGACGGCAAGACGCTCGCCGACGGCAGGACAGCCAAGGACAATGCGGAAATCGTCGCTGCCGCCGTGGCGATCTTTCGCGGTGCGCCCGTCGTTGCCTCATAGGCAAGCGGCTTGACGTCTCCGTGCGTGCGAAGGTCTCACGACAAAGGTCGTCGCTCTCCGGCATCCAGCAACCATTGCCGCACGGCTTGCGTCGGCTCGGGGTGGCGCTGTTTTCTCGGCATCACGACATAAAAATCCTGCGTGCCGCGCATTTCGCCGCTGACGGGCTGAACCAGACGGCCGGCGGCGAGGTCGGCGGCGACGAGAAAGCGGCTGGCCAGCGCAATGCCTTGGCCGGCGACGGCCGCGTCGATGGCGAGGCCGGTCTGGTTGAAGCGCATGCGTTTGAGTTCGGTCGTCATCTTCAGGCCGATCGCCTTTTCCATGAATTCCGGCCACAGATTGTGGGCATCGTGCAGCAGCACGTGGTGCTGGATTTCGGAGGCCGCGATCTCGATCGCGCCGGCCGGCAGCAGGGCCGGGCTGCACACGGCGACGATCTGCTGGGGAAACAACAGGTCGACGGCCAGCCCGGCGCCGAAGGGTGGGCGGCCCTGCCTGACCGCGATGTCGACGCCATCGGCCTGGAAGCTCGACAGGCTTTCGCTGGCCAGCACGCGCAGGTCGACCAGCGGGTTGTGCGCGACGAAGTCGTGCAGCCTCGGGATAAGCCATTTGGTGGCGAAGCTCGGCGTCACGCTGATCGTCAGCCGCGCCGGCTCGGGACGAAGCAGCAGCGTCGCCTCCGAGATCAGGTCGAAGGCGCGGCGGATGTTGGGGACATAGGCGCGGCCCTCGTCGGTCAGCGCCAGGCCGCGCGGCAGCCGCTCGAACAGCTTCGTGCCGAGATCGGCCTCCAGCCCGCGAATGTGCTGGGCGACCGCCCCTTGCGTGACGTTGAGCTCTTCGGCCGCGATGCGGAAGTTGAGATGACGCGCCGAGGCTTCGAAGGCGCGCAGCGCATTCAACGGCGGCAAGCTGAGGAAGGTTTCGGGCATGCAGTAGTTTTTCTACAGGTTGATTTCAGGCATTCTGGTTCGAACCGACGGGGAAAACCAGCTATATCGACGCTCAACTCCCGAAAACACCGCTTGCGGTGCCCGCAAACCCTGAGAGGAAAATCCGATGAGTGTAGAAAAAGTAGCTGTGGTGGTGGCCGGCGGCAGCGGCATGGGGGCGGCGGCGGCCAAGCGGCTGGCGGCGGACGGCTTCAAGATTGCCATTCTTTCCTCTTCGGGCAAGGGCGAGGCGCTGGCCAAGGAGCTTGGCGGGCTCGGCGTCACCGGCTCCAACCAGTCGAACGACGATCTGCAGCGCCTCGTCGACCTGACGCTGGAGCGCTATGGCCGCATCGACGTGCTGGTCAATAGCGGCGGCCACGGGCCGCGCGCGCCGATCCTCGAGATCACCGACGAGCAATGGCACACCGGCATGGACGTCTACCTCCTCAACGTCATCCGGCCGGTGCGCATCGTGGCGCCGCAGATGGTCAAGCAGAAGGGTGGGGCCATCATCAACATCTCGACGGCCTGGGTGGTCGAGCCGAGCCCGATGTTCCCGACGTCCGCCGTGTTCCGCGCCGGCGTTGCCGCCTACACCAAGATCTTCGCCAACACCTATGCCGTCGACAATGTGCGCATGAACAATGTGCTGCCCGGCTGGATCGACAGCCTGCCGGCCACCGAAGAACGCCGCGACTCGGTGCCGATGCAGCGCTACGGCACTTCGGAAGAGGTCGCCGCGACCATCGCCTTCCTGGCGTCCGAAGGCGCCGGCTACATCACCGGCCAGAACATCCGGGTCGACGGCGGCATTATACGCGCTATTTGAGGGCGTCGGCCGGGAGGGGATTCCGGCATCTCACCCCAAGGAGCAAATAATGCGGCTTTTGATACTCGGCACCGGCTGGATGGCGCAGGAACATGCCCGGCGCTTCAGCGCCATCGAGGGCGTCGACATTGTCGGCGCGGTCGATGTCGATCCGGCGCGGGTCGGCGAGTTCGCCGACAGCTTTGACATTCCCAACCGCTTTACCGCACTGGAGGAGGCGCTGGCATGGGGTGAGTTCGACGCTGTGGCCAATGTCACGCCCGACCGCATCCATCACCCGACCACCATGGCGCTGATCGCCGCCGGCAAGCCGGTGCTGTGCGAAAAGCCGCTGGCCGAAAACTTCGGCAAGGCGACCGAGATGGCCGATGCCGCCGAGGCTGCCGGCATCGTCAACATGGTGAACCTCACCTATCGCAATGTGGCCGCGCTGCAGAAAGCGCGCCAGATGGTGCAAGCGGGCGAGATCGGCACCGTCAGGCATGTCGAGGCGTCCTACCTGCAGAGCTGGCTGGTGTCGAAATTCTGGGGCGACTGGCGCACCGATCCGAAATGGCTGTGGCGGCTGTCGCGCGGCCACGGTTCCAATGGCGTGCTCGGCGATGTCGGCATCCACATCCTCGATTTCGCCAGCTATGGCGCAGCCGTCGGCATCGACCATGTATTCTGCCGGCTGCGCGCCTTCGACAAGGCGCCCGGCAACCGCATCGGCGACTACGGACTCGACGCCAATGACAGCTTCGCGATGACGCTGGATTTCTCCAACGGCGCCTTCGGCGTGGTGCATGCCAGCCGCTGGGCAACAGGCCATCTCAACGAACTGCGTCTGCGCATCTATGGCGAGAAGGGCGGCATCGAAGTGGTGCACAATCTCGACGGTTCGACGCTCAAGGCATGCGTGGGGGAGAATGTCGAGAACGCCATATGGGAAGAGCGCGACCCCGGCACGGTGGAGACCAACTACCAGCGTTTCACTGACGCGGTGCGCACGGGCGTGCAGGCCGAACCGTCCTTCCGCCATGCGGCCGAATTGCAGAAGGTGCTGGATCTGGCCGTGGTGTCGGACGAGAAGCGGGCGGAGCTGAGAGCGAACGCGGAAACGCGGTGAGGGCTTGTACCTTGCGCCCATACCGCAGTAGCTGGAAGGGGCCGAGTTCTGTCAGCCCCCCTCTGGCCTGCCGGCCATCTCCCCCGCAAGGGGGGAGATCGGCAGCTTCAATTGCTGCGCCTGTCTTGCAACGCTGGAAATTTGCCGAAAGCAGATGAGAGCACAATCTCCTCCCTTGCGGGGGAGATGTCCGGCAGGACAGAGGGGGGCGCTGTCCCTCCGGCATTTCGTGGTAAGTCATCAGTGCCCGCCTCCTGATCCGTGTCAGGTGGCTTCAGGGGCCGGTCACGAGCGAAAAAACCAGTTTCTGCAAATTCCCGCCATTGCCGAATTCGATACGGTCGAAGTCGCGGCTTGCCTGCACCCGCGCCTTCGAGATCGCGTCGAGCCGCTTGACCACCTCGGCCCTGGTCTTGCTGCATTTGGGATCGTCGGCGACGGTCAGGCCGTCCGTCGCGGCTTGGATGTCGTGGACCATCTGGACCATGCTGGCGCCATGCACCTTCTCATGGGCGGCGACGCCGGCGATGAAGGTGTCCCAGTTCTTCTGGACGGCCGGCGGCAGGGAGCGGGAGGGTTTCGGCAAAGTGTAGGTGACGATCAGCTTCGGCCGCCCGGCCGTCAGCACGCAGTCCTTGCCGCTGGGCTTGTAATCCCTTAGCCCCCAGGTCAGCTTGAAATTGGTGTAGGCGATGGCGCGGGCAATGCCGAGCTTTGGCCCTTTCTCGCCGATCGAGCGGTAGAGTTCGGCGCCGGACTGGCCCGAGATCGCGTAGGGCTCGATCTTCTCGACCGGCTTCCACTCGGCATGAGCGGTGAGCGGCAAGGCCAGCAGGGCGGCAAAGGACAGACACAGGCGAATGCAGGCTCTCAATCCAACTCTCCGCGAAACAGGACCGGCTGCCGCAAGGGGCAATGCCATCGGATCGCTTTTTCCTATATGCTGGCGACGGGCGCTGCAAATGCCCTGAAGGCAGTCAATTGGGGGAGCCATGAGAGTTGCACATCTCGTCGTCGCCGGTGCGGTAGCGGTCCTGCAGGCCGCGCAACCGGCGTTTGCCGCGTCGTGCGGCGGCTGGAGCGCCAGGATGGAGGAAGACGAGGGCGGCAGCGTGCTGACGGCCTCGGTCTGCGGCGGGCCGAAAGGCGATGCGTATCTGATGCTGACCTGTTTCGACACGCCGGTGCTGAGCTACGATCTCGGCGCCAACGGCCAGCAATTGGAGCCTGGCATCAGCGGTTCGTTCGCGTTCAAGGCCGACGGCAAGACGGTAACTAAGGCGCTGCAGCTGGAGGCCATGTACAACTACTTCGTGGTCAACCTGGCGAAAGCCGATCCGCTGCTCGACCTGTTGCGCGGCAAGGGCGATGTGTCGGTCAGTTCAGCCAAATATGGCGAGATCAGCTTTCCGCTGAAGGGTTCAAGCGCGGCCATCGGCAAGGTGCTGGCGCAGTGCGGCAAGGCCCAGCCCGCCGATGGGGATTGAGGACTTCGTCATCCGAGGGCCTCCGAGACGGAGCTGCGCTCCTGCTTCGCCCTAGGATTGTTTGAGCAGGATCAGGTAGTTTGGCGGCCGGGACTGCGGCCCATCACCCCACCCAGTCGTACCGTCGCGGCCATCAGTTCCTCGTCCGAAAACCCGGAAAAACCCAGCACCAGGCCTTGCCGGGACGCCCCGCCGATGAACATCGAGGACAAGGCCCTGGCGCCGACACCTGCCGCCTTCGCCGCCTCGACGATCGCCGTGTCCGGCCCGGCGTGCTTCAGCGTCGCCATCAAGTGCAGCCCCTGTTCGGGCACGGTTACCTCGAGGGCATCGCCGCAATGCGTCTCGAGGCCGGCGACCAGCACGTCGCGCGCGGCTTGCACCCGGCGGCGCACGCGCCTGAGATGCGCGGCGAAATGGCCCTCGTTCAACAGGTCGGTCAGCGCGCCTTCGGCCAGCGTCGAGGGGAAGCGGTCGGAGCGCGCCCTGACCGCCATCACGGCATCGAGCAGCGCTTCGGGCACCACGACATAGCCGATGCGCAGGCCGGGGAAGAGGATTTTCGAGAAGGTGCCGAGATAGGCGACACGGCCCGAGCCGTCCATGCCCTGCAGCGAGGTCAGCGGCGGGCCGGCATAGCGGAACTCGCTGTCGTAGTCGTCCTCGATGATCCAGGCATCGTTGCGCCGCGCCCAGTCGAGCAAAGCGAGACGGCGGCGCATCGTCATCGTCACGCCGAGCGGATATTGATGCGAGGGCGTGACATAGGCCGCGCGCGCCTTGGAGCACAGGCTTTCGCCGATCTCGGGATCGAGCCCTTCCGCGTCGACGGGTACGCCAAAAACCGTGGCCCCGCTGCCGGCCAGCACGGCGTGCGCCATTGGATAGCAGGGGTTTTCGATCCAGATGGCATCGCCGGGGCGAAGTGCTGCACGCACCAGGAGATCCAGCCCCTGCTGCGTGCCCGACGTCAGCACGATCTGGCCGGCGTCGCAGCGCACGCCGCGTGCGGTCCTGAGATAGGTGGCAATTGCCGTGCGCAGCGGCAGGCCGCCGCGCGGATCGCCATAGCGGAAATGCTCCGGTCCGGGGCGGGTGAGGTGGCGCGACAGAAGGATGCGAAACATATCAAGCGTGCGCGGATCGGAGACCGCAACGCCAAGGCCGCAAGGTAGCGACGCCGCGACCTCGATCTCCGCTGGACGCGGCTTGATCAGCGTCAGCGGCAGATGCGGCACATCAGGCGCGACGAAGGTGCCGGCGCCGACCTTGGCGACCGCAAACCCCTCCGAGATCAGCATTTCGAAACAGGCAACCGCCGCCGAACGCGACAGGCCGAAGCGCTGTGCGAGATCCCGGGTGGTCGGGAGTTTCGCCCCGGTGGCCAGCGCGCCGATCTCGATCAGCCGCCTGAGCGCCGCATAGAGCTCGCGGCTGCGCGGGCCGTCGCCCGGCAGGACCGGGATCAGCGCCGACCAATCCGGAAAATTGGTCCGGTTTTTCTTCATAGGATTGGTTCTTTTATCGACCAATGTCATGGCGCATGCTTGGCAGACGACAACCAAGGATGCAAGCCGTGAACGACACGCCAGCCAGTTTTCCGACCACCAGCCGCAACCGCGTCAAGCGCCTGCACGAGCGCGGCAGCTACGACCATGCGGCAGTCTTCGCGGTGCTGGATGCCGGGCTGCTGTGCCATGTCGCCTATACGTTCGACGGCCAGCCCTATTGCACGCCGACCATCCACTGGCGCGAGGACGACATGCTGTACTGGCACGGCTCGTCGGCCAGCCGCATGCTGCGCAATCTGCGCGGCGGCACGCCGGCCTGTCTCACGGTGTCGCATCTCGACGGGCTGGTGCTGGCGCGCTCGGGCTTCAACCATTCGGCCAACTATCGCTCGGCGATGTGTTTCGGCACGGCGCGAATCGTCGACGAGCCGCAGGAGAAACTGAAGGCGCTGGCCGGCGTCGTCGACCGTTTCTATCCCGGCCGGAGCGAGACCCTGCGGCCGATCTCGGCGCAGGAGGCCAAGGCGACGACGGTGATCGGCATGCGTATTGAAGAGGCATCGGCGAAGGTGCGCGCCAAAGGCGTCGGCGACGACGAGGAGGATTACGGGCATCCGGTTTGGGCCGGGGTCATCCCGGTGCGGATGGTGGTCGGCGCCGCCGAGCCGTGTCCGAGGCTGCTGCCCGACATGGAGCGGCCGCGGAACCTGGCTGGATATGCCGAGGGCGCGCGGCTCGATGAGGCGCTGACGCAGGCGCAGCGGGTTTATGAGGGCGAAGTTTAGCCCGCGCCTAGTGGGAGCGTATTCAAATCTTGCCGCTGCCGCCGCCTCGCGATATCTCGACACCATGATCACCTTCCGCCGTGCGCAGGCCTCCGACCTGCCTGATATCGTGGCCATGCTGGCCGACGATCCGCTTGGCGCCGGCCGCGAGGACGCTTCCTTGCCGCTGGCGCAAGGTTATGTCGACGCTTTCAACGCCATCGACGCCGATCCCAATCAGCTGCTGGCGGTGGCCGTGGATGGCGGCGAGGTGGTCGGCACCTTGCAGATAACTTTCCTTGCCGGGCTCTCGCGCAAGGGCGCGTGGCGCGGCCAGATCGAGGCGGTTCGGGTCGCCGGCCACAGGCGCTCGGACGGCATCGGCAGGCAGATGATCGAATGGGCGATCGACGCGTGCCGCGCGCGCGGCTGCGGCCTCGTTCAACTGACCACCGACAAAGGGCGGGCGGACGCGCATCGTTTTTACGAAAGCCTCGGCTTCACCGGCAGCCATCTCGGCTACAAGAAGAGCCTTTAGGCGGTCGGAAAACGCTGCAACACTTTTGTGGAACTGCTCGCGGCGTTCGAGCAGTGCGCCAGCGCTGGCGCATTCGGGAAACCGTTCAGGCACACTTCAATTCGCGGCCAAGAGGGGATATAGGTCAGCCAAGTTGACCTATATTGCAGCGTCCGGGGAGGCGTGCCGTGACCCTTATGAACCTGTTGGCTTCGCGCTCGTCGCGCATGAAAGCGTCCGAAATCCGCGAGCTGCTGAAGCTGCTCGACCAGCCGGACATCATCTCGTTTGCCGGCGGTATTCCCGATCCGGCGCTGTTCCCAGCCGAGGCGATCCGCGACGCCTATGCCGATGTGCTGGGTGGCGCCGAGGCGGGCGCTGCGCTGCAATACCAGGTCTCGGAAGGCTATCTGCCGTTGCGGCGCTGGCTCGCCGGGCAGATGGGCAAGCTCGGCGTCGCCTGCGACGAGGCCAACATCTTCATCACCTCCGGCTCGCAGCAGGCGCTGGATTATCTCGGCAAGCTGTTCCTGTCGCCGGGCGACACCGCGCTGGTGACGTGGCCGACCTATCTCGGCGCGCTGCAGGCTTTCAACGCCTATGAGCCGCGCTACGACCGGCTGACCCCGGCCGGCGGCAACATGACGCCCGATGCCTATCGCGCGGCGGCGGCCGCCAATGGCGGCAAGGCCAAATTCGCCTATCTGGTGCCGGATTTCGCCAACCCGACCGGCAACACGCTGAACCGTGAGCAGCGCGAGGCGGTGCTCGACCTTGCCGGCGAACTCGACATCGCCGTCATCGAGGATGCCGCTTACCGCGCGCTGCGCTATGACGGCGAGGGCGAGCCGCCGATCCTGGCGCTCGATTGTGCCCGGTCCGGCGGCATCGACAAGGCGCGCACGCTCTATTGCGGCTCGTTCTCGAAGATCCTGTCGCCGGGCATGCGGGTCGGCTGGGTGTGCGCGCCGCGCCACATTGTCGAGAAGCTGGTGCTGATGAAGCAGGCTTCGGACCTGCACAGCCCGTCGATCAACCAGGTGGTGATGCATCGCGTCGCCGAAGCCGTGTTCGAAGGCCAGGTGGAAAAACTCATCGGCGCCTATCGCGAGCGCCGCGACGGGCTGCTCTCGGCACTGGAAGCCCACATGCCCGAAGGCGTGACCTGGAGCCGCCCGGAAGGCGGCATGTTCGTCTGGGTGACACTGCCGGAAGGGGCCGACGCCACCGAGCTTCTGGCTCGGTCGGTGAAGGAAGCGCGGGTCGCCTTCGTGCCGGGCAACGCCTTTTATGCCGATGGCACCGGGCGCAACACACTGCGGCTGTCCTTCACGCTCGCCGACCGGCGCGCGGTGAGCGAAGGCATTCCAAGGCTAGCCGCCATCCTGAAGGGATAGGCCGGCGCTGGAAGCCGGCTTTTCCTCCGCCGTTACAGTCACCAGCCGCTCAAGCTTTGAAAGCCTGGTGCGAGCGAGCTTGCGGACCGGCCTTTCGAAACCTTCTTCGCCGTTTTCGACGACGAAGACCAAGGTCATGAAATCGAGCATGAATTCGTCGATGGCTGCCGCGACCTCGCGCGACCTGCCCTTGAACCGGCGCAGCAGAGCGGTTGCTTCCTCGATATCGTCGACACCGGCGCTGTCGACCAGCGCTTCGAGCCTCTGAAAACAATCCAATCGCAATTCCTCCCACCGCGCCACCAAACCCGGTTGCGAGCGGAAAGTTCCAAACTGTGAGTGGTCTCGCGAAGAAATCGCCTCCATTGCTTGAATTCCGCGGACGGGCCATCGGCAATTTTTTTGTTCGGGTGGAACCTCCGCGGCCAACAAAGGTTCTTACCAGGTCTGATCCCCCCTCAGACCCCTGAAGGCTAGACATGCTTTCCAAAGGCCCGCCGGATCCCCTCCCGGCGGGCCCTTTGTTTGCTGGGAAGTATCCGCATTGACGACGCCCTATCCCAACCTAAATTCGAACCCACACGAGGAGGCGTTTTCATGGAAACCCAGGAATTGCATCGCGGCCGGCTCATCGACCACATCCAACTGGTGGTCAGAAACCTCCCGGCCAGCCGGCGTTTCTACGAGGCGGTCCTGCAGGCGCTCGATGTCCCGATCGGAGGTAGCGGCGCCGACTTTTTCTGGGCCGACGAGCTGTTTGTCTCCACTGCCGACAGCCGGGCCGCACAGGGAAAACTCACCGGCCGCCATCACCTGGCTTTCCAGGCAAGGGACCACGCCATGGTCGACGGCTTCTACAAGGCCGGGCTGGCGGCCGGCGGCACGGACAATGGCGCGCCGGGCGAACGGCCCTATCACCCCGGCTATTACGCCGCCTTCCTGCTCGATCCGGACGGCAACAACATCGAGGCCGTCCATCACGGCCCGCATCGTCGCAGCGCCGCTTCGGTGAAGATCACCTTCTAAGCTGCCGATATTCAGCCGGCCGGGATCGCGGACGCATGGGCGATGCTGGAGAGAGGCTGCCTTGCGTTGCCAGATCGGTGGCCCCGATGCTAACCGTGCAAATGGCGGGTGGGAATCGGTCCCGAAGCAACGTCCGCCACAAATTTTCAATAAAACTCCCCTTACCCCCCGTGGAGATATTTTTTTTATGCAAAACCCAGCAAGGGCGATCTGTGCCGCCACGCTTCTATTTGCGATCGGGGCCGTTGGCCTCACAAGTATATCATCCTTTGCTTATATTTCATCGGCGCAGGCCCAGGAGGAATATCTTCCGACCGAGAAGGATTTTGTCGGCAAATGGAAACTCAACGGCGGAGCCATCCGGCCGCCGCGCGATATGAAGGATGCGCCGACACCGGAACAGGAAGCGGCCGCCAGTGAGTTCCAGCAGACGGTGACCGCGTTTTACGGGGCGTTCGACTATCTGGAGATCACGGCGGACGGCCGCTACAATTTTCACCAGCCCGGGGATCCGACGTCGGGGCCTTGCGTCTGGTGCGGAACCTGGTCGTTCAGCAAGAGTTCGGCGTGGCTCGAGCTGGATACGGCGCCCCGGCTGGATATCTACGCCAAGGACGGCGACATGCAGATGACCTACACTGTCGAACCCTACGAAAAATCGAAATATGCGTGGCTGGTTTTCGGCTGGGCGAAGGCCGAGTAGGCGGCGCGCAGCATTCACCACGTTCGTCATCCTCGGGTCTCCGCGACGGAGCTTCGCTCCTGCTCCGCCTGTGGATGACGAAGGCGGGAGAGGCTTCCGCTAACCCCGGATGTCAGCGATGGTTGACCGAAACGGAAGATGACGTCTTCTGGGTCGCGCCACTGGATGTCACGGCTTTTCATCCATCTCGTATCCTCGTATACGAGATGGAACCAGCCGACCGAGGAGACCGCATGAGCCCGCCGCCTGAAACCGTGCCGTTTTTCAGCCAGTGGGAAACGCCTGACTTGACGCTGGACGTGCTCGCCGACGGCGCGGATGTTGCGCTCAGGCGCGATCCGCTGTGGAGGCGATCCGGGGCGGAGACTCTCGATGAATACGCAATCTGGGCCGCCAACATCTGCGGCATGGCCTGCCTTAAGATGATCCTGGCCAGTCGCGGCGAGATCGTGCCGACGATCGAACTTGCCAGGCGCTGCACCTTATATGGCGGCTATGTCGTCAATGAGGGATCGATCAAGGGGCTGATCTACGCGCCCTTCGTCAGCTTCGTGAAGGAAGCTTTCGGCCTGCGCACCGAGGTGATGACCAATGTCGCCACATCAGACATTCCGGCGATCATGCAGCGGACGCGCTTCTTCATCGCGTCGGTCAGCAGCTCGATCCGCTGGCCCGAGCGTGAGCCGCCCTCGAAGGGCGGCCATCTGGTGCTGATCACCGCGGCATCCGACGAAGATTTCCGCTTTCACAACCCGTCCGGCCATGAGCCCGCCACACAGGCAGACGCAGTGTTGTCACCGGCCGATTTCGACCGCTTCTTTGCCAATCGCGGCATTGCCGTCGCCATTTGATTTTTTGACAGTCGAGGGATTTCGATGACCGACAAGACAAGAGTGGCCATCCTCTATGGCGGGCGTTCGGCCGAGCACGACGTGTCGCGCCTTTCGGCCGCCAATGTGCTGAAGGCGATCGACCGCACGCGCTACGATATCGTGCCGATCGCCATTTCGCGAGGCGGCAGGTGGCTGCTGCAACAACTCGATCGCGCCGCGGCGATCGGCGATGAGGCGGCAGGGGCGCCGGCCTCCGAAGACGGCCCGGAGGTTGCTTTGTTGCCCGGCGGCAAGGGCCGGCTGGTTGCGGTGTCGCGGGATGGTACGCAGCCTGAGCTGCCCCCCATCGACGTCGTGTTCCCGGTGCTGCACGGGCCGTTCGGCGAGGACGGCTCGGTGCAGGGCTATGCCGAGGTCGCCGATGTCGCCTATGTCGGCTGCGGCATTCTCGCCTCGGCCGCCGCCATGGACAAGGACGTCGCCAAGCGGCTGATGCGCGAGGCGGGACTGGCGGTTGCCCGCTCCGTCACCGTGCATCGAAACGGCAAGCATTCCTTCCAGGAGATTGCCGGGACGCTAGGCCTGCCTTTCTTCGCCAAGCCGGCGCGCCAGGGCTCGTCCTTCGGGGTCAGCAAGGTGAATGACAGGGACGGCTTCGAGCAGGCCATCGACACGGCTTTCCGCTACGACGGCAAAGTGTTGATCGAGGAATTCGTCGAGGGCCGCGAGATCGAGTTCTCGGTGCTGGAGCGCGCCGACGGGTCGCTGACGGTGTCGCTGCCCGGCGAGATCATTCCGGCCGGCAAGCACGGCTTCTACACCTATGAGGCCAAATATCTCGATGCCGACGGCGCGCTGGTCAAGGTGCCCGCCGATGTCCCGGCCGATGTGGCCGAAAAGGCCAGGGATATGGCGCGGCAGGCGTTCCAGGCGCTTGGCTGCGAAGCCATGGCGCGCGTCGATTTCTTCCTGCGCGCCGACGGCAGCCTGCTTGTCAACGAGGTCAACACCATTCCCGGCTTCACCGACATCTCGATGTATGCCAAGGCGCTTGCCGCCTCAGGCATCGGCTACAGCCAGACCATCGACGTGCTGATCGAGCACGCGCTGGCCAGGCATGCGGCGCGCTGATCCGATCGGGCGAGCCTGACTTCCATTTAGCCCTTCGGGAGCGGCCGGTGCGGGCCGGATCATTGCCTGTGAGTGCGGCGTATTTCATCGTTGGCTAAAGTTGCACGTCCGCTCTATATGCCCGATCATGGCATTTGGCAGGGAGGCATCACGTGGCCAATCGTCGAAACGGCACGGCGTCTCCGGCTGATGGGCTGGGGGACACCCTTTCAGCGACCGCGCCCCATCCGCGAACCTCTTTGCCCAATGTGGCGGCCATCGTCACGACAGTGGCGGCACTGTATTTCGGGCGCGAGGTTTTCCTGCCGATCGCCATCGCGCTGCTGCTGACCTTCGCACTGGCGCCGCTTGTCGCAGCGCTAAAAAAAGTCGGCATTCCCCGGATTGCCGCCGTCATCGCCAGCGTGCTCGGCGCCTTCGCGGCGCTTGGCCTGTTCTCCTTCATCGTCGCCACGCAGGTCAGCGAACTGGCGCAGAACATCCCGGTCTACCAGACCAACATCCTGACCAAGATCCGCTCGCTCAAGGAAACCGGGGTCGGGGGCGGGATCCTTGCCAGACTGAGCAAGGTGGTCGAGCGGGTCGGCCAGGAGATCGACAGGCAAGACCCCTCGCTGCCGGCCGCCGCCCCGGAAAAGCCGCCGCGCGAGCCGGTGCCGGTCGAGATCGTCGCGCACGAAAGGCCGCTTCAGGTCCTGCAGAATGTCGTCGGGCCGCTGATCAGCCCGCTTGGGTCGGCCGGGCTGATCATCGTCGTCGTCATCTTTATGCTGCTCGAGCGGGAGGATCTGCGCGACCGCTTCATCCGGCTTGTCGGCTACGGCGACCTCCACCGCACCACCGAGGCGCTTCAGGATGCCGCCAAGCGGGTGGGCCGCTACCTCCTGATGCAATTGGTCGTCAACATCGTCTACGCCATACCGATCGCGATCGGGCTCTGGGCCCTCGGTATTCCCAATGCGCTGCTGTGGGGGCTGCTGGCACTGGCGCTGCGTTTCGTTCCCTATATCGGCCCGATCATAGGCATGCTTTTGCCGCTGTTCCTGGCGCTGGCCGTGGCACCGGGCTGGTCGCTCGTGCTGTGGACAGCCGCCCTGTTCGTGGTGATGGAACTGATCACCGGCAATGTCATCGAACCCTGGCTCTACGGTTCGCGAACGGGACTCTCGCCGCTGGCGATCATCGTCGCGGCGATTTTCTGGACGTGGCTCTGGGGGCCACTCGGGCTGATCCTGTCGACGCCGCTCACTGTCTGCCTGGTGGTGCTGGGCAGGCACGTGCCGCAGTTTGAATTCCTGGACGTGCTGTTCGGCAACGAGCCCGTGCTCGAACCCCATGCGCGCCTGTACCAGCGGCTGCTGGCCGGCGATCCGGAAGAAGCCACCGATCATGCCGAGGAGATGCTGGAGGAGAAATATCTGGTCGAATTCTATGACAAGGTTGCCATTCCGGCGCTTCTGCTGGGCGAACAGGACCGTGTGCGCGGCGTCATGGGCGATTTGCAAAGGCGGCAGGTGGCGGCCAGTGCCCTGATGCTGGTCGCCAATCTCGACGACAGCGCGCAGGAGGAGGCAGGCGAGGAGGAGGGGCCGCCCGTGGCCGCAGAGGCGAGCGACGATGACGATCCCGGCGGGGAGGACGAGACCGAACTGCCCGATGGCACGGATATGTCCGTGCTTTGCGCCGGGGGGCGTGGCGAGCTCGACGACGCCGCTGCCGCGATGCTGGCGCAGGTGCTGGAGGTCCAGGGCGCGACGGTGTCGAAAGCCAGCTTTGCCGATATGGAACCCGCCGGCATTCGCCGCCTTGAGCTCGAAACCGTCGACACCGTCGTGGTCGGATTCCTGAACCGGGATTCCATCAAGCACGCCCGCTTTCTGGTCCGCCGGCTGAAGCGTGCGAAGGCCGCACTTCGGGTGGGAATCGTGTTCTGGTCGGAGGCCGACAGCGAGGACAAGGAGACGGCGGGCAAACTGGCGCGTGACATGAACGCGGATTTCGTGGCGCATGGCATGGTCGACGCCGTGCTGGGCGCGCTGTCAAACGAGCCGCCGGTCGCGCTCAAGCTTGTCGCCAAACGGCGCATGCGGCGACAGCGGGCCGCGTCCAAGAAGGTTACCGCGGCAGCGGCGGGTTGACCGAAATCGGCTGAGGGCCCATGGAACCAGGCGGCCCTCCGCGCGGCCTTACGGATTAGCTACCCGTCGGCGGTGAGAAATGCTCGAAATTCGCCCAGCCCAGGAAGCCGACCGGCCGGCGATCGTGCAACTGTGGCATCAGGGCTGGCATGATGCCCATGCGCATCTGGTTCCAGCCGAAATCCTGGCGTACCGAACGCCGGCGCATTTTGCGCTGTGGCTGGAGCAATCCGCCGACGCCTTCCATGTGGCGGCAGCCGATGGATTGCTTGGCTTCGTCTCGATAAACGGGGCGGAGCTGGTCAAACTCTATGTAAGCCCGCAAGCACGGGGAAGCGGAACCGCCCGCGATCTGCTGTCTTATGGCGAGCATCTCTTGTGCGAACAGGGCGTGGCGGAGGCCGAGCTTTTCTGCACGGCGGGAAATGTCCGCGCGCAGAGATTTTATGCCCGCGAAGGATGGCGCTTGAGCCGCAGCTTCGAAGACGCACTTTGGCTGCCGGATGATGTCGCCGGCAGGTTCACCGTGGAAACCCACTGCTATCGGAAGCATCTGGGCTTTCGTTAGCGTCACTATTCGGAACGAGCTTGGCGAGATTGTCGCGGACGCTGGAGCAGGCGCCCCCTACCGGTCGACCATCGCCATGCCCCGCTCGGTGTAGCGCGGGCCGGAGATTTTTCCCGGCGCGAGCGCTTCGTCGAGCGCGGCCATCTCGGCGGCATCGAGTTTGATAGCGGCGCCGGCGACGTTCTCTTCCAGGTATTTTCTGCGCTTGGTGCCGGGGATCGGCACGATGTCGATGCCAAAGCCGTCGCCCTTCGCCAGCAGCCAGGCCAGCGCGACCTGGCCGGGCTTGACGCCGCGGGCAGCGGCGATGTCGCTCACCTTGGCGGCCGCCTCGACATTGGCGTCGTAGTTTTCGCCCTGGTAGCGCGGGTCGTTGCGGCGATAATCGCCGTCGGGATAGTCTTCCGCACGCTTGACCTGGCCGGTGAGAAACCCTCGGCCGAGCGGCGAGAACGGCACCAGGCCGATGCCGAGTTCGCCAAGCAGCGGGATGATCTCCGGCTCCAGATTGCGCTCCCACAGCGAATACTCGCTCTGCAACGCCGACACCGGATGCACGGCATGCGCCCGGCGGATGTTGGCTGCACCCGCTTCCGAGAGGCCGAAGAAGCGCACCTTGCCTTGCGCGACGAGTTCGCCGACGGCGCCCGCGACATCCTCCATCGGCACCGCCGGGTCGACGCGGTGCTGGTAGAGCAGGTCGATACGGTCGGTTCCGAGGCGGCCGAGCGAGGCTTCCACCGCCTCTCGAATGTGCTCGGGCCGGCTGTCGGTTCCGGTCTGCTTGCCGTTTTCGATGCGGAAGCCAAATTTCGTGGCGATCGTCACCTGGTCGCGCTTGCCCTTCAATGCCCGGCCGAGCAGGGCTTCGTTGTCGTAAGGGCCATAGACTTCGGCGGTGTCGAGGAAGGTGCAGCCGAGGTCGATGGCACGGTGCAGCGTGGCGATGGATTCGGCCTCGTCGGCCGGGCCATAGGACTGGCTCATGCCCATGCAGCCGAGGCCGATGGCCGAGACCTGCAGCCCCTGGCTGCCGAGCTTGCGTGTTTTCAGGGTCATGGCAGGCGTTCTCCGGAGGGGGCGCAGCGATTATAGCGTCAGCAGGTTCAATCGATACGCCTATTAGATCACGATGTGGCTATTCGATCAGGATGTGGGCTTCGCGCGCTGCTTCGACGAGCGCCGCCCTGGCGACGTCGGGGGCAACATCGCCGCTCGTCGCCCGCTGGCAGGCGCGCAGTGCGGACCGATGCTTCGGGCTGCCTGCGTCACGCCAATGTGTGGTGAGCAAATCAATGGCCTGCTGTGTGTTGGACAGATGATGGATGGAACCGGTGACGCCGACCGAAACCGCCACAGGTTTGGAGAACCATGCCGTTTGCATTGGAACCACCTCAATTGGGCTGAAGCAATAAACGCTTACGTCCGCTCAAGGTTTCGTCGCTACCAATCAATCTGGCGTGATAGATTGCCGATACCCCCCAGCGGCATTGGGCCCCACATTGTCCGCGGGGCTCACATGTTCGAGGCGACGTCGCGGGTGGGCGGTGTTTTGGGTTTGTGGGCGGCGCGTTGCCGCGTCGCCTGGTGGGCAGGGCGGGGTTTGACCGTGTTCACGGTCGTGGGCGCCTGCGCCTTGCGGCGCTTGAGCCAGTTGGCTGATAGTTCGGCAAGGAGACTGCGCAAGTCTTTCACGACGTCCTCCTCTTGTAGGGCGACAAGATAATTGCCGTCGCCCCAACTTGTTCCACCGCAAACTCCTTCCGCCAAAAATAAAAGTTCTTGCCGGCGAAAGCGGTCGGGCATCACCTGCCGATATAGGCGGCCAGTTCGTCCGGCGTCCCGTTCGGGAAGGCCTGTTTCAGAAAATCCAGGAACGCCGACACGCGCGGGCTGAGCAGCCGCCGGGAGGGGTAGAGCGTCCAAAGAGCGATCTCAGGGGCGTCGATGTCCCCCCAATTCACCAACGTGCCGTCAGCCAAATCGTGGGCCACCAACGAAATGGGAAGACGTGCCGCACCGACCCCCGCCCGCACCGCATCGCGCACCATAATGAGCGTTCCCAAAGCGAGGACCGGCTCGATTTTGATCGTCGACCGGCCACCCTCGGTCTTCACGTGCCATGTTTGCCGTTCGCCTTTCCCGCGCGCAACGGCAGGGGCCGGTCCACCGGTGCGAGGAAGGTGAGGGCTCGCCACGACGACCAGCCGGTCGCGGAGAAACGCCCGTCCGACCAAGCTTTCGTCGGGATCCGGGTTGACCCGGATCACCAGGTCGTAGCCTTCCTCGATCATGTCCACAGCCCGGTCCTCCGTCGTGACCTCCAGCCTCACCTCCGGAAATTTGAGGGCAAATCCCGCGGCGATCCTCCCCATCGCGGTCTGAGAAAAAAGCAGGGGCGCGCTGATCCGCAGTCTCCCCTTGGGTCTTTGACCGCCCGAGGCGATCGCCGCGGCCGTCTCGTCCAGTTCGGCAAGCAACGCCCCCGTCCGCTCGAAAAGCGCCCGTCCTTCCTCGGTCAGCTTCAGGTTACGCGCACCCCGTTCAAACAGGCGCAGGTCAAGGCTGCTCTCCAAGTCTCCAACGCGCCGCGACAGGGTTGCCTTGGGCCGGCCGGTGGCCCGTGCCGCCTTGCCGAAACCGCCATGGCGGGCAACGAGGTTGAAATCGGTGAGGGCCAGAATATCCATAGGTGTTCCACCAGTGAGACGGTGCGTCTAAAATTTCGGTCTGTTTGAGTGTTTGTGAGCCACACATATTGGGCCTGTCAAGCAACCCAACAGGAGAAATTCCATGACCATCCTCGTTACCGGCGCCACAGGCAATGTTGGCCGCCAAGTCGTCGAGCACCTCGTCAAACGCGGCGCCGACGTCCGTGCTCTCGTCCGCGATCCGTCGAAGGCCAGCTTCCCGGCTGGCGTATCGGTCGCGCAAGGCGACTTTCTCGATGTCGATTCACTGCGCAAAGCCATGTCCGGCGTTTCCACCCTGTTCCTCTTGAACGCCGTGGTGCCGGACGAATTCACCCAGGCTTTGGTCGCGCTGAACGTCGCCCGATCGGCGGGCATCGAGCGGATCGTCTATCTCTCGGTGATCCATGCCGACGTGTATGTGAACGTGCCGCATTTCGCCGGCAAGTTCGGCGTCGAGCGAATGATCGAGCAGATGGGCTTCCAGGCTACGATCCTGCGCCCGGCCTATTTCATCCAGAACGACCTGATGATCGAAGACGTCATCACCGGCTACGGCACCTACACAATGCCGATCGGCGCCAAAGGCCTCGCCATGGTCGATGTGCGTGATATCGCCGAGATCGCCGCTCTCGAGCTGCTGCGCCGCGAACGGTCCGCGGAGCCGCTTGCGCTCGAGCGGATCAACCTCGTCGGTCCGCAGACACTGACCGGGACGGATATCGCGGCCATCTGGTCCGACGTGCTCGCCCGGCCGATCAGCTACGGCGGCGACAACACCGAAGGTTTCGAGCAGAATCTCAAGCAGTTCCTGCCTGCCTGGATGGCGTACGACATGCGCTTGATGGGCGAACGGTTCCTGACCGACGGCATGCTGCCCGACGCCGGCGACGTGGAGCGCCTGACCGCGCTTCTGGGCCGCCCTCTGCGTCCCTATCGCGACTTCGCCTCACAAATCGCCGGCTCTGCCTGACGGAACGGCTCCGGTCATCACCCGGTTCAGAAACAGCAGGGCGGCCTTTTGAGAAGGCCCCCTGTTCAGCCGGTACCGTCTTACTGCAGGGTGGCCGGACCAGGCCCGTCGCGTTGGGCGATCATCCGCCCGCCATCGTCGCCACCGAGACCATCCACGAACAGGCCAGCCACGCCGTCGAAATTGGTGAGCCCGTCGAATTCAATTGCGGCGCCAATCAGCTGGGCTGCCTGGAAGACAAGGTATTCGACGTCCTCGAGGGCGATGTTTTCGGCCAGGTTCCTGACCCTTACATGTTCCGCCACCGCCGTGATGCTGACGATGCCGGTCTTCCTGAAGGCGATCTGGACCGCTGAACGAACGTCATCGCGCAGTCGCGCCGAGTAATCATACCGCATCGAAACCTCCCAAAGGGAACGGTTTTCTGTTCAGGTTACACAATGCGGCAGAGGCTTCGTCTTGGCAAGTCACGAATTAAATAATATCTAAACAAATCAGCTAGTTAGCATAGTTATGCAAGTATGCGCCTTACGCCGAATACCATCAGGCTCATCATGCGCATGAGAAGCAGTTCACTCATCGCGAGGTCTTGACGCGCTAGGAGCGCTTTCCTAACTATTAGATAAGCGAGTTGAATACTCATTCGAGGTATCGGGATCCTGAGCGAGGGAGCGCGATGACTGAACTGGAACGCCCGGAACGGTTGCAGATCATGCTGACGTCAGACGAGCTGGCTGCGCTGGAAAACTGGCGCTTCGACAAGCGTATGCCGAGCCGTTCGGCCGCGGTCAGGGAATTGCTGCGGCGCGGGCTTGCCTCGGACGGCTTCCTGACGGCGGAGCAAGGGGCGAAGTCGCAAGACTTCGGTATCTTGCCAACCGCCGGCGGCAACGGCATTTCCGAAAGCGGCAAGGAGTAGCGGTTCACCGCGCGTGAGCCGCTCCAGTCCTTTCAGGCTGCCGGTCGCCGCAACGCGGTGCCGACCGGCCCAGCGGACCATAACTCTCGATTCAGAGGATGTTGGTCGTCACTTCGACGACGATCGCGGCACCTTCTAGGCTGCCATTGGTGACGTGCACGACACGCGATACCCGCAGATCCTGCGTGGTTCCATCGATCGACAGCGCAACGCTTTCGCCGATCCGCGGAACCGCCTGAAAAACCGCGTCCGTGGCCTCCGGCCGGTTGTCGATCGAGATGCGGCAGTTGACGGTCATGAGATGTCTCCTGTGTCGGCCCGGTGGTCAACGCGGGGTCCGCGAAATGGTTTCAGGAGCCGGATGCAACTTGATGGCGCCCGGATCCGTAAAGCAGTAATTGCTCCATTGTTCATCGTAACGGAGCAACAGGGCTCGCCGGGGAGGGCGTTGGGGCTGCCCCGGCGAGCTTGATCCGCCTTACCAGGGGCGTGGCATCACCGGGGTATGGAGACGAGTTTCGGCGCTCGCAATTCCCCGGCCATCCTTGCCGCCTGGAAAATTGTCATCAAAACCAGGATGGGCTCACCCTCGGTCGGGTTGATGGTCAGCACGACGCGGCCAAGCTCGTCGCTCATGCCGCAAGACCAGTCCTTGACGGCTATCACCTTTCTCGCGGCCATATGCCGTTCTCCTGCACGGGAGGTTCTCTGCCGGCTACGCCGTCTGGAGTTGGTCGACAGAACCTTCGCCTGACATTGCAACCAGCCGAAATGCGGCAAATGCGGCCAATATCATGAAAACCGCCGTGACGTTCAGGGACATCGTCGACGCAAGGACGCCCCCGTCAAAGCAACTCAGTTCCATGCGCTGTACCCCTTCAAGCCACTGACGGCCTGGATGATGATCCTGCTTCGAGTGAAATACAAGCGCGCGCTAATGTGCTGAAGTCGGCTGGCCAGTCTGCGCGCGGCTCCGAACCAGCCAAGCGCTTGGTTGCTGGTTCCCGCTCAAGGGCTCGAACCTCGATTCACGCCTTCAAAGGGCGCTGTCCTACCATTAGACGAAGCGGGAAAATGCACGTTGCGCCCCACCCCTAGCCGGTTCGCGCGCCGGGATCAACGCACTGCGTCGGCAAAGCCGATTGGAAGCGCGGTGTCAGTCCGGAAAGTTGGTGACGGGTTCCTCGCAGCGGTAGACCGGGCAGCTGCCGTCACGGGTCGGGACATAGGCCGACATCGGCACCTCCGGCCAGTCGCATTCGTTGCCGAACTGCCTGACATAGCGGTCATAGGTGTTGGGGCCTGTGGTTAGCACCACGGCATGGCGGCTTTGGAGCAGTTGCCGGAGTTGGTCGCAACTCATCGTGCGGGTGTCGGGCCTGGCTTCGGCGAGGCCGGTCGCGGCCAGCAGGATCGCTGCCGTCATGAAGGCAATTCGGCGCATTGGCATGGCTGTTCCTCGAATGGAAGTATCGGCCGAAACTCGCATCCCGCCGGGTGGTTCCGCAACCGCCGGCTCGCCGTCTGTGGCAGCGCAACCAAATGGTCCGTCGTGCATTGCTGGGGATGGATGGCAGGAAGCCCTACAAAGCTCCGCAATGGCGGCCCGGAAGCGGGGATCGCGAGGCCATGTGCTGTTCCTTCTGCGGCGGACGCGACCACAGCTACGAGGACTGTCCGCAAAGGAATCCCGACGCCGATGCAGTGCCCGTTGCGCCGCCCAACGACGCCGGCTCCGAAGAAGCAGGCCGATGAGACGGACAGGGCGAAGCGGCCACCGGGCTTACAGCAGCTCGACTGGATCGGCATTTACAGCCGCAGAGGCATTGCCGAGATGGAGGGCCGGGCATTATCGTGACATGCGTGTCCGCGACCGCAAATGCGGAATGTTGCGCACCGACTGCAACCAAAATGCCCGGTCAGGCATTTCTGGCACGAGGGAAATCCTCACGCATGCCCGGACGCTGGCGGGAGGCGGCAAGGTGGGGCCACGACGGGGCAATGACAGAATTGGCAAGCGTCGATAGCCTGCTCGAAATCACTGCCCACGCTCGGCTGGCGGCGATTGTCGATTCGTCCTTCGACGCCATCGTCAGCAAGGACCTGAACAGCATCATCACCAGTTGGAACGCGGCGGCGCACCGCATGTTCGGCTACACCGCCGAAGAGGCCGTCGGCCGCTCCGTGCTCATGCTCATCCCCGATCATCTCAAGGATGAAGAGACCGACATCATCAGCCGGGTTCGCAAGGGCGAACTCCTGGCCAGCTATGAGACGATCCGCCGGCGCAAGGATGGCGGCCTCATCGCCGTGTCGCTGACCATTTCGCCGATCAGGAACGGGTCCGGCGAGATCATCGGCGCATCGAAGATCGCTCGCGACATCACCGCCAGCAAGGAGAGCGAGCGCCGGATCAGGCTTTTGCTCCGCGAGGTGAACCATCGCGTCAAGAACCAGTTCGCGGTGATCCTCTCGATGATCCGGGAGACCAGCAAACGCTCGACCGATCCGCGCGAGTTCGAGGAGATGATCCGTTCCCGCATCATGGCGCTGTCGCGGTCGCACGATCTGCTGGTGAACTCGGAATGGGCCGGCGCCAGCCTCTTCGACCTTGCCCAGGAGCAGCTCAAGCCGTTCGGCCACGAGGCGCGGGTATCGCTTTCCGGACCGCTTTTGACCCTGCAGCCGAATGCCGTGCAAAATCTCGGCATGGCGTTTCATGAACTCGGCACCAACTCTTCCAAATATGGCGCGCTGGCGAGCGAGGCCGGGCGGCTGGAGATCACCTGGCGGATCGTCGAAGGCGCTTCGGACAAGCTGGAAATCCATCTGCTCTGGGACGAGACGATGCCGGTGCGTGAGGGAGAGCGGCCCGGGGGGCGGCAAGACGAAACCACGCGCAAGGGTTTCGGCACCGTCGTCCTGCAACGGGTCGCGCCGCAATCGCTGAACGGCTTGGCGGTGCTGGATCGCAGCCCGGGCCATCTCAGCTGGTCGCTGACGGCGCCGCTGGATTCGATCATCGTTCCGCAGTTGGGCGCCGACCTGCCTGAAACCGAAACGTCCTGAGCCCATCAAGGGGAGGGCGAAGGTAACTCCGATCGCACGGAGATGCCGTGACTGGTTTCGCCGAAGAAGCCGGCCAGCAGATCGGCCGTCCGCGCCGGGTCCTCCTCGGGGAAGAAGTGTCCACCCGGCATCGGCTGGCCGCGCACGTCGTCAGCCCAGCCGCGCCACAGCGCCAGCGGCCCGCCTTCGCCGGCATACCAATCCGCCAACGCGCCCTGACCGCTCCATAGCGCCAGCAGCGGGCAGCGGATGCGCCGGCCGGCTGCCTTGTCGGCATGGTCATGCTCGCGGTCGAGCGTGGCTGCCGCCCGATATTCCTCGCAGATGGCATGGGCGTGGGCAGGCGTACGCAGGGCCTCGACATAGGCCTGACGCACTTCGGCTGGAAACGCCGATGGCTGTGAGCCCCAGCCGTTGAGCGCATTGTCGACGATCGCCTCGGCGGCGCCGGACAGGATCTTTTCGGGCAATGGCTCGGGCTGCGCCAGCAGCGACCATGGCCAATAGCCCAGCGCCAGCCTGGCGTCGGCGCGGTCCCAGGCATCGGCGGTCGGCACGATGTCGAGGACGGCGAGCCTGTCGATGCTGCCCGGATGGTCGAGCGCCATGCGGTAGGCGACACGCCCGCCGCGATCATGGCCGGCGACCATGAAGCTGCTGAAACCCAGCTTCTCCATCAGCCTCACCAAATCGTCCGCCATGGCGCGCTTGGCATAGGGTGCGTGGTCCGGAGTGGACGCCGGACAGGAGCTGCCGCCATAGCCGCGCAAATCGGCGCAGACGACGCTGAACCGGCTGGCCAGAGCCGGCGCGATGTCGCGCCACATCAGATGCGTCTGCGGAAAGCCGTGCAGCAACAGCAATGGCGGCCCGGTCCCGGCACGCAGGCAGAATATGCCGGCATCGCCGGTGTCGATTTCCGCGCCTTGAAAACCTTCGAACATGACCGCCTCCGGCACGCGCAACGGCCGGCGAACGGGTTTGGTTGCAATGCCGCCCGGCGACGCGGCCAACCTTTTTCGTCGACAGGCGTTGTCCCTGTGAAGGGAAGGCCGCCGCAGGCGACCGTGAAAGAAAGAAGGAGGCAGTGATGAGAACTCTCGCCATCATGCCATTCGGCCTTATGCTGGCGCTGGCAGTGCCGGCCGCAGCCCAGCAGCAGAACGACAGCCAGGCGCCGCAGGCCGACAAATGCAGGGCTCAGACCGGGCAAGAGGCAAAACAGCAGCCTGAAAAGCAAGCCGATGACGGCAATTTGACCGCGAAGCTCAACGACTGCGGCGGCGTGCTGAAACCGCCCCCGACGGGAGACCAGGGCATGGCGGCGCCGGCCCCCGACGAAGGCAAGACGCCGGTGATCAAGCCGGGTGAAGTTCCACCCCAGCCGCCGAAGCAATAAACGCCGGCTCACTGGTATTATCGCACAAGCTAATGGAACCTCGTTTTCTCGGGAGCGTTTTTCTCACGACTTGGAATTTGGAGAGATTATCGTGAGAGATATTGCAGCCACAGCAACGTTGCTTGCATCGATCGCCATCGTGATTGCATTGATTCTTCTGGTGCCGAAGAGCTTTGGATTCGAAACCTCTCAGCCGATTGTCCAGGGCGAGCTTCCAACGAAATGACAAAGCAGGCGAGGCACGACGTCTGCTTCCTTTGACACCTACCGCACCAAGACGCCGGCGTGGCTGCAGAGCGCTGCGAACGCTTCCTGCGCCTCGGCGGCGCCTGTCTGGGTTTCCAATGCGGCTTCGACCTTCTCGCGCGCCGCCTGGTAGAACGGGCCGCGCTTGGCGTGCGGCCAATCGATCAGGATTTCGCTGGCATCCCTGAGCGTGGCGACGTCGCGGATCGTGTCCGAGCCATGCGGCTTGATCCGCATCGGTGTGGGCAAAATGAGCTCGGACATGGCCCTGTTCCAACTACTGCAGGAGTTTTGCTTCGCGCGCGGCGTCGATCACCGCCCGCATCGCTTTTTCCGGCGGCGTCCAGCCATCCAGCGCATCGCGGCAGCTGCGCAACGCCGCCCGGTAGCGCCGTCCCTGACCAGCCGGCCAGTCGCCGAGGCATTCCAGGCCTTCCCAGGCGCTGCGGACGATGCGCTCGCGCTCAGGCGCGAATTTCAGCCTGATGGGGCGGGGAAACATCTTGTCGTTCAACGGTCGTCTCCATGATTGCCGCAAGTCGCCGGGCGACATGCGTGAGAGGCGTCCGGTAACGTCGGCGGCAGGGCAGGGTTCCCTTGCCCGGAGATCAAATCTCTGCGTCGATGTCCGACAGCGATCTCGGCGTCGGCGCTTCGGCGTTGTACGCCGCTGGGCGGTCATGCTCGAACTGTTCGGCGCCGGGCAAAGCGTGCAGCCAGGTCTCGCGCCTGGAGGTCCACAATTCATATTCGGGCACGAGATCGGTCGGCGCGATGTCGAGGCTGCCGATTGCCACCTCGGCCTCGTTGTCGTCGACCCAGGCGACGCGGCCGCCGCATGTCGGGCAAAAGCTGCGCGTGCCATAGGAGCTGACGAGGCCGGTGGTCTCGAAGGCCTCGCGCGGCCAGATGGCAAAGGCCGAATAGACCGAACCGCCGGCCTTGCGGCAATCCTTGCAATGGCACAGGCCGACGCGCAGCGGCGCGCCGTGAACCTCGAACTGCACGCCGCCGCACAGGCAGCTGCCGGTCCTGCGTATGGTGTCGGACATGACAACCTCCCTCAATGCGTGGCGCTGCGGGCCGGGTGGGACAGATGCTCGTCTGCCGTTTCGTTGGCCAGGATGAGGAACCGGGAAAAAGACATCCTGTTCACCGTACCACCAGGCCCGGTTGACACGGCCCGCAGCGTCTTCAACGCAGCCCAGGCGAAATGGTTTCGGCTAGCCGCGGGCCGCCATATGGGCGTCGAGCTTCTTGCGCGAGGGTCCGTAGCGCTTGATGATGGTCTGTGCCTCGCTTGGCGGAATGCCGTATTTGCGGGCAAAGGCGGCAACCTCGTAGGGCTCTTCGCCCGAGACCTGCTTGCGGTCCTGTTTCGTCTTCGACTTGTCGTCAGCCATCTCAGGCCTCGCTTTCTGTTGTCGGGGAAACGCGCAACCTTCGGCGCCCGCGATCAACACGACATAACACAGATCGGCGCCGCCGGTTCCACCAGGCGACACGGCCAGGCTGCAACCGGCCTGTATCAGGCCGATGGCCGCATCGGGTCGGCGTCGGCAGCGTGGTCGCCGTCACATTCGGAGCATGCCGCGCTGAGGCCGGGGCAGCCGCGCCGGTGGGTGCCGGCAGGGCAACAATGGCCGTTGGAACTCGTCCAGCGCGGACATTGGAAGACCTGGCCAGCGCCGCCGCAGCCGCTGCATTCCAGCGTCGCCGACCCTACGCCACGAGGTATCGCCCCAAACCTGACGCTTGTTCGCAAATTTCAGCCCACCCAAAATCGCTGCACCGGCACACCGCTGCATTAGCCCCGGCTAACAATATCACATTCGTGATTACCAACAAGTTTCAATCGCGCGATGCGCCGGAGAGCCGGTTCAGGCCGGCGTGTCGTCAGGCCGGCTTCAGCCGCATCGCGGCGAGATACATGAGCGCCGAGGCGGCCTGCCCGCGGTCCCAGCCGGCAGCCTCGACCTTGCGGAGCAGGGCGTCGAGATGCGGAGCCAGCATATCCCTGCATTCCTGTTCATAGGCGGTGCTCATCGCCGGATGCCGCGGTGCGCCGATGGTCAATGCCTTGGCCATGTCCGTTTCCCCCTTTGAGCGAGCAACGCTATACCGTCGGCCGACAAACCGAAGATCGCTCCCTGCCGTCGGTGTGAGGCTTCGAAGCCTGCTTCGACCCGCGGCAAGTGCCCTGTCGAGAAAAATTGGCCTGGCGTGTCGGATCTGGCGCCCGTCGCGCGTCCTAGGAGCGAGCAACCTGCAAAGCTGGAGAACGAGCATGTCGTCGCAAATCACTCAATCGCCGTGGCAGACCGCGGCCCTTCTCATCGCCCGGCTGATTTTCGCCGGCGTCTTCCTGATGGCGGTGACGTTCAAATTCATGGGCATGGCGGCCACCGCCGGCTATATCGCCGCCGCCGGCTTTCCGTTTCCGCTGTTCCTGGCCTGGTGCGCGGCGATCCTGGAAGTCGTGCTGGTGCTCTGCTTCCTGACCGGCGCCTTCTTCACGCAGGCGGCCCTGGTGGCCGCCGCCTATATGCTGTTCCTGGCCCTTGCCTTCCACGGACCCAGCCACTGGGCCGGCAACCAGGCCGAGTTCGGCTTCTTCATCGACCATTTTTCGTTCCTGGCCGGACTGCTGTTTGCGGCGGTGCATGGACCGGGCAAGGTGCTTTCGCTCAATTTGGGATGGCCGGGCAGGGCTTGAGGCGAGGGCAGTGGTCCACCGCGGACGCATGCCGGCCCGCCGGCACCGTTCACAGCTGGTCGTTGTAGGGTTCCTTTATCTTGCCGACCATGCGGGCCAGCTTTGAGAAGGACGGCAGCTCCGCCTCCGGCTGGCACTGGTTGGCGAGTTCCAGCAGCCGGATCGGAAAGTTGACGGCGTCGCGGCTGGATGCGGACATGCCTTCGGATCGTTCCTCGTTGGTTTCGCCGGCCTCGGTCTTGCGCAGGGCCAGGTCGATTTCCTCCGCCGTCAGCACCCCCTTTTGAACCAGGAGACGATTGATCGAGGCGACGGCCATCAACAGGCCTTCGAGTTGCAGGTTGGCGACATTCATGGCGATTGCTCCCGTGGCTGGGGTTGAAACGCACGAGCGGCATTTCCGCTCCAGAAAGGCTGCGGGCGAACGCCTATTCCTGCGTCAGCCGTTCGCCATATTCGCGCCACAGCGCCTTGACCTCCAGGTTGCCGAGGTTGCCGATCGAAACATCCCCACAGCTGATGGCGACGGCGCCGACGTCGTATTGGGGGTAGGCGTTGGCGACGAAACGGATGGCTTCGCCCAGCGAACGCACGCGGATGACTGGATCGGCCTGACCCTGGCCGGTGCTGCACACGCCGGAAACCGTGGCTGGTGCATGCCGCATCCTGAACACGGATGCCATGGCTGGTCTGTCCATCGTCCTCTCCCACAAGGCCGTGCGACGGGAATCATTCCATGAGCTTCGACGAATGATTTCACACCTGCCGGCTTATGACCAGCCGCCGGCAAAAGCAGGGTTTTACGCGCTTTGCCAGCGTCGCTCAGCGCGGGAGTTTCGACCAGACTAGGAATTTTTTCTCAGAAAGTGGTTGACGGGGTGAGTGCAGCTTCGCCTTCCAGACGCTGAACCCTGTGATCGGCACCGACGACATTGTGCTGTCGTTCTACCAGTCCGACGACACAGTCGGGGATATCCAGGCAGCCGCGCAAGGCATCATCGACCAGGCCCAGGCCGCTGCGGACGTAGCGACGGGCGCCATGACAACCGTGCTGGATCCGCAATTCGCGACCAAGGCGACGGCGGAGGCATACTCGCCGGCGGTTGCGCCCCATTACGTCAGGACTGCCGGCTATTCGCAAGTCGGCGACGGTCAGGCTCTCTACAAGAAGAACGGCACCACGTTGGCTGGCGGGGGCGGTCTGGCGATCACGCTGCAAGGCGGAGCGAGAGCCGGCTTCGACATCATCAACGCACCGAGGTCGAAGGAGATCAACATTCGCGCGGCGGGCGCCGACACGGCAGCCGGCGACAACAGGACCGCGATCGTCAACGCCATTGCTGCCGCCGGGCAGGGCAGGCTGATCATCCCGGCTGGCGCATTTTCGCTTGCCGGCAATATCGACATTCCGCAGGGGCTGACGGTCGAGTTTGACGACAAGGCGCTTCTACAGCGCACCGAGGACGTCACGCACCTATTCAACCTGAAGGGCGACAACCGCATCATCGCTCCAAAGGTCAACGGCGCCTGGAATCATGTCGCGGCTCCGAACGGCTTTGGCGTCTTCAACATCAGCGGCATTTCAGGCGTCATGATCGAGCATAGCACGCTCACCGGTACGCAAGGCGATCACTACCGCATTGCCGATTCCAACTGGGTCTACATCGACGACGCCAGGGGCGACACGGCGCGCAACATCGTTACCATCAACGACGAGGTTTCCGGCACAAGTCACGTCTTTGTCCGTCGTGCTCGCGTGAGCGCCTATTTGAACGGCTTCGATGCGGAGAGCGATGACGACTGGCCAGTGAGCGATATCGAGGTGGATATCGACTGGACGCAGCTGGGCAGCGTCCAGCTTGGCGCGGCCGTCGCCTTCACCCGCAACGCAGCGCCCGCCGGATCAGTGTTGAAGTACAAACGCCTTCGCATCAGTGCCAAGTCCAGGGATGGCCTTTATGGTCTGGTGCTGCGAGGGGCCAAGGATATCGAGGTGCGCAGCCTGGTGACGGAAGGCGTGCAGCAAGGCATTCGCGCCGGCACCGGTCATCATATCGAAGATCTTCGCCTGCTGTCGTTCGACATCCAGGCGACGCATCAGGGGATCTATATCGAAACCCCGGCCGGGCAACAGATCTCGCGTGGCGTCAGGATTGGCGCCGGCCGCATCTTTGGGTTTACCCAGGCCGATGCCTACGGCGTCTTCAGCGCGGCGGATGAAACCATTGTGTCGGCCGACACGCTTGTCGACATGGGCGGCGCAGCGGCGTCCATCGGCGTTCGATTGAACGGCGACATGTCGCAAACCCATGCAGGCATCGCGGATGCGCGATCGTCCTATGTCGCCTTGTCGACACTATCGGGCGAACGGCAGAGGGCGACGGGTGGCCTTTTCAAGGCGACGACCGGCAGTGTCGTCAACGATGTGAAAATCAGCGGATCCTCGCCAAACGTCGAGGTGCGGGGCAACATCTACTCCGGCACGGCGACGGGAAAGCCAACCGATGACGGATCGCACATTGCGCTGATTGAAGGAAACCGGGGCGGCGATCTTTTCAAGGGCTATAAATCGACGCCGGACGCAACGCCCGTTCTTATGGTCTTCGAAGCCGGAAACAGCTTTGTTCCGATCAGGCCCGGGCAAGGCGCGAAGTTCACCGCCGATGTCGCTGCCCGCCGCACGGATGGTTCAGCGTCGACCAGCGCCGGCTATGTGTTCGCCGGTGTGATCCGCAACACAGGCGGAACCCTGGCGGTCGAAGGTGCGATCACCAAAACGGTGATCGGCGAATATGCGACTGACGCCGCTTCACTCGACGCCTCCGTCGCCGTGGGGGCTTCCGGAATTGAGGTGACCGTTACCGGCGTCGCGGCAAAGACCTATGGCTGGAACGCCGTTGTGCGGATTCAGGAGGTTTGATTTTGCGGAGAGGTTCGACGCCGCTGCGCCATCACAATCGCCACTGATGTCATCAGCCGGCTGATCGGCAGGCCCAAGCGTTCGGGCGCCTGCCTGGCGAGGACCGCCAACATTGTGCTCTACGGTCTTCAGGCCATCGAGCGAGTGGTGGCGAACGTGGGTGACCGCGTCCTAGTCAAGAGCTGGGCCGACAAGGCGCAGAACGGCATCTATACGGCGGGGCGAAGGCCTATGGCGGCGCCCCTGCAAGCTCCGCTGGAGCATATCTGGACTCCGGTGATGTTGTGACTGTAAATTCAAATTCCGCTGGCACAAGCAAGGCTTGATGCACGCAATCTGTCGGATCGAGACCGCCGATTAGGGCGGTGGCGCATTTCGCGATCACCGCGAACAAGAGCCATACCTACCGCGGCCGCGTGGCCCTTGTCGTCAGTTTTACTTGGCGAGTGTCAGCACTTTGCATTTCACATGACAATAACGAATCTATATGGCACGTCTTGTTGAGAATCAAAGAGGCATTCGAATGCGGCCTTTTCGCCGACCCTGGTTGCCAACCTTGCTCTTTCTGGCCCCGGTGCTCTTCTTCGCGGCTTCTAAAACAGATTACGCGAACTATGCCTCGTATGCTTTGGAAGGTGATATCGTCGCCTACTCGAGAGATTTCGCATATGCGACAAGGGCAACTTTCTTAGTCTATATGACGGCTGTAGCGCATGAGCCTGTGTTCATAGCCATGCATTGGATTTATGCCAATCTGGGATTTTCGATCTCTGATAGCATGCTAGCCAACAGCATGATCATGATCTCAGCCTACTATTTTTACTCGGTCAGGCAAAGCGATAGTCTTATCCTTGGTGTCATGTCGACTCTCTGCCTGATCATGCTGCCATGGTTCGAACAGTTGGGTCAAAACACGTTGCGGCAGGGCTTTTCGCTCATCTTCATTCTGGTATTCTTTCTCGCGTTGAACGGCGGCAAGAGGTACTGGGCGATTTTATTTGGCATATTGGCAATAGGTAGTCACTATAGCGCTGCTCTGTTTGTTTCGGTATATGTCTTGGCGGATTTCGTTCCACGTTCAGAAAAGCTGATCGTTGGCGTGGTTGCAATTATTTTCGCCGGATACATTACAAATTCTGTATCATGGTTATATCTAATATAATAATAACTCCTATTTTGTCGAGTGCAGGAATATATAGCAAGTACTCAACTGATATGTTTTTGAGCTATCAGGTTGGGTTCAAGGTTCTATTTTTTGCCTACTCTCTAATTCAATGCGTAGCATGCGTATTTCTGATCAGGAATGCCGCAAAGAAGTCGGACGAACGCTTAGGAAAATTCTGTATCCTCATGACCGTTATATATATGTTGGCGAGCGGTCTGCCCTACTACAATCGGGTCGCCATGATGCCGATGCTTTTGCTTCCGGTGGTGCTCGTGACGCTGTATGCTCGCCTAATTGCTCCGCGCCGTCTTTATCGGCACACCAATTCGCGAGCTGAAACTCACTCGTCCAGTCGCTTGCTAGGAACGTGACTCATTTCTACGGCTTGCTTGTGGTTCACGCCCGCCACCTGCTTTGGATTTCCTCGATCACCGAATGGCATTCGGTTCGGGAGGTTGGAGCGGCAGATAGTCCCGGCCGCGGGCGTTTAATACGTGCTAGAAGTGATCGTTGCCATCTATCGCAGCGCTATTCGCAAAGAGCTGCCGGCCTAATTTGCGCCGGAAGCGAAGAAGACGAGGCTCATCGGCGTCTTTTGCCCCAAGCATAAGCCCGTGTGTCTGATGCCACGAGCCGACGCATACCATATTGCCCATTTGTCTCGATCTGCTCAATCGCTTTCACGACGCCGTCAAACTGCCCTGGTGTGACGTCGTCGAAAACGATCACGTCTCCCGCTTGTTGCAGCTCAGAAACCGCCCGATTCGAGTAAGACATTTTTCGTTGTGTGCTGCGCGTCGATGAAGGCGAAATGGATTCTGTTCACTCCGACTTTCGGCAATTGGACAAGGGGATCGCCCTGAAGGAACACGATCCGATCTGACAAGGATTGCCACGGTTGGAGGAGTTCCGCGCGCGACTTGCGCCCGTCGTGATCATCGATGCAGTTCCAGTAGAACCGATGGTTATGCGACAGCACGTCCAGAGTGATGACGTGGCCGGCAGCGCCAGCGTCGTCCAAAGCCTTTGCCATGCAGAGTGATGAGAAACCGCGCTGTGCCGGTCTCGACAATGGTGGTGAACGGTCGTGGGTTACTCGTAAGCTGCGTCGTAAAATGCTGTAGAGCACTCGGCCGTGGGGTAAGCCAAGGTGCTCTTCTTGATGGTGATCTGCGTATGCAGGGCCGGATTGTCGAGCCATTCGCGGTCGATGGCAAAGCCGGTGTCGGCCTCCAGCCGGTCAATCTCCGGATACTCTACTCGCCGCGCTATCTCGAAAAGCCGCAAGTATTCTTTCTTGGAAGCTCGGATGCGAGAGCCAAGCGGGTCGTTGTTCCATCGTCGATCTATCGCTGACGCTAGACGCTCGAAGGCAAAACGTTGGACCGCGCCGACGTAGTTTCTCATCCCAGCACCCCTGAAGCATGACCGTTTTACAGCCGCCAACCGATTCGCGGCAAGGCGATCAAGCCGGACAACACCAACCAAATCGAAAGCCGAAACTGAACAACTGCCCGGAAGGGCGGAAAGGAAACACCATGGACCGCAACTTCGCGCGGGCGCTTGCGCTTGTTCTCAAATCGGAAGGCGGGTGGTCGGACAATCTGGCTGATCCTGGCGGCGCCACCATGAAGGGCGTGACGCTTGCCAGCTTCCGCCGCTATATGAAGGCGGGCGCGACAAAGGCGGATCTGCGCGCGATCAGCGATGCGCAGGTCGCCACCGTCTATCGCCGCTTCTACTGGGACGCTGTGCTCGGCGCCGAATTGCCCGATGGCGTCGACCACGCGGTATTCGATTTCGCCGTCAACAGCGGGCCTGGCCGGGCGGCCAAATATCTGCAGGCGGCGGTCGGCGTTGCGCAGGACGGCCGGATCGGACCGGTCACCGTCGCGGCGGCCAAGGCAAAGCCGGCCGGTGTGACCATCGATGCACTTTGCGATGGGCGGCTGGCGTTCCTGAAGCGGTTGCCGACATGGGCAACATTCGGGCGCGGCTGGTCGGATCGGGTCAGGTCGGTGCGGGTTCAGGCCCTGCTGATGTCGGCGCAGCGCCCCGCCGCACCGGTGACCGCGGCGGCGCCGCCCAGGGGAGAAACATCGGCCAATGGGGCGCCGGCGGTTCGTCCCGCGCAGCCGACGCCCGGCGGCAAGGCGGCTGCCGCGGCCGGCATCCTCGTTCTCATGGCCGGAGCGCTCGCGGCCGTCCGGCATCAGGTCGCCGACTTTTTCGGGAGCCTGTTTCGATGACATGGTTCAACACCAATGCGCTGCACAATCTCCTCAACACGCTGATCGCTATCATCTGCGGCGGCGCGCTCGCCGGCTTTGACTGGACGCTGCTCGGCGTGAGCGACCGCACCGCCCTTCAGATCAGCGGCGCCATTGCCCTTGCCAAGATCATCATCAACGCGGTGCGTGACGGGCCGCGCGGCATGGTCGCGCCGGCCAAGGAGACATGAGATGGGAACACTCGCTTTCGCGCTGCTTGGCCAGGCCTGGCCGTATCTTCTGGCAATGGGCGCCGCGCTCGCCGGTGTCTGGACGGCCTACGCCAAGGGCAAGGCCAACCAGAAGGCCAGGCAGGATGCCGCCGACGCCGCGGCGCGCACCGAAGCCCAGGAGATCGACGATGCCGTCGCCGGCCGGGCGCCGGACGACAACAGAGGGAGGCTGGCCAGATGGTCAAAATCATAGCGCTCTCGCTCCTGCTGGCCGGCTGCACCACATCAGGCGGATCGTTCTGCGCGGCCGGGCATCCCATCCGACCGACAAGGGCAGAGGCGGCGGCCCTTTCCGACGCGTCGGTGGCGGCGATCCTGGCTCACAACGAAAAGGGCCAGAAACTTTGCGGCTGGAGGCCATGATGAACGATCTTTTCGACCTGCTCGGCATCAAGGGACCGGTCGTGGCGGCGGGTCTCGCCGGCGGCGTTCTGCGCGCGCTGTCGCGGCATCGCTACAAGCTGCGCGAAATGGTGGCCTCGCCGATCTGCGGTGCGCTTGCGGCAGCTTATCTGACGCTGCCGGCGGTTTCCTACGCCAGGATCGCCGGCCTGTCGATGCCCGATCCCGCCGACGACACCACCACGCTGGCGGCCGCCTTCCTGATCGGCGTCTGTGCGATGTGGATTTCGGACGTGCTGTTCGAGTTTGTGGTGCGGAGATTCAAACCGGGGGTGGAGGAGTAGCTGTTGGCACCGTGTCGTCTGTTGGCTGCTGCCTGACGGAATTACCGAGACAGGTGGACCTGGCGCGGCGTGGCTCTCATTTCCAGGACCGACCGCTGCCCGCTTCGGCTCACGCCGGGGCGGGCTTTTTTGCATTTCCGATCGGCCATTGCTGAGCGGCATTCGAGTTGACCGGTCTCGTCATTGTCCGTTGTGATAAGCAAGTTAATCATGTCGGTTATGCATAATGATTATTGTTAATTTTTGATTGAAGCACCGAAACTAGATAAAGACTTGAGCGGATGAAGTGTTCATATATTGTTAAGCAAGAGGTAGACCACAGAAGACGGAAGCCATCTCCATCATCAAACGGGAGTAGCTTTCATGAACAAGTTCACTGTTATTTTCGCCGCTGTTGCAGTTGCATCGTCCGTTGGAGCCGCCGAGGCAGGTTGTGGGTGCGGAGGTTCGGGCGGCTGGGGAGCCAATTCGAGCAGCCTGATCAATGTTTCGCCGTCCATCGACCTTGGCAAGATCACCGCGCTGAACGACGTGCTCAGCGGCAACAACATCCTGAGCGGCAATGTCGTCTCAGGCATTCTGAACGGCAACAAGACCGGCATCGTCGGTGGCGTTCTGAGCGGGCTCGGCGTGAACCTGCTGGGCGGCAACAGCTACAGGCTGGGCAAGCGCCATTAGTCCGGCGCTGCATTTCAACTGTCGAAGGCAACCCAAAATAGCCCGTTCCGGTGCGCCGGGCGGGCTATTTCGCGTGTCGGGCCGATCAAGCGAGGATGTTGACCGCGCGTGCCGCGACCAGCGCGATGGTCAGCAGCGAGATCATGGCCTCGGCCATCATCAGCAGCTTGGCGCGCTGGGAAAGGGGCAAGGTATCGGTGGGTGAAAACGCTGTCGCATTGGTGAAGGCGAGGAAGAAATAATCGACGAAACCGGGCAGCCAATCTCGGAGGTCACGGTCGTTCAACGTCATCTGCGCGAACAGGAAATCGGCCTGCGCAAGCTTGACGAGGCCGCAGGTCGGCGGGCCGCCGCGGTCGGTGCTCCAGAACCACAAGGCAAAGACGATGACGTTGGTGACCCAGATGTTGAGTGCGTCGATCAGCAGCGTCGTGCCGCTGTTGCCGGCATGGCCCTCCAGCAAGGCACGCACCAGCAGGACCAGCGAACCGCAGTTCATGATGCTGATGATGGCGGTCATGGTCAGGGCTGTTCTGCGGATCATGACCCGAAATTGGCCGATCGCATGCCACTCGTGGTCCTCGACCGCCTTGCGGGTGGCGGCCTGTGTCCAGGCGGTGGCCACCGACAAGGGCAGCAGCAGAGCGGCCTCCAGCGCGGGCGCTAGCCAGCGCGGCCCGAATGAGAGATTGTTGATGACCAGAAGCTGCAGGCAGATGATGACTAGAACGGCCGCACGGGCCATTCAGAAATCGAGCGCACGGTAGTGGATGACGGCATGGTGGTGGCGCATTTATTAAATCCTGGATGCTTTTTTGGGGACGGGAACCGGTCAGGCGTAGGCGACGCCTGCCGCGATCACGCCCGATGCGCCGTGCCCGGCATGTTCAGGGCGCTCCGGGACGGCGTGTTCCATTGTTGTCCTGCTGGCATGTGATGATGAGAGAGGCGGCATGGTGGCGCGAAACTCTGCCTCAATCTTGGTTTTGCCATGGTCACCCAAGTATACATTTTCGTAAGCTTCGAGTTCTGGGCTGTTCCAAAAACCGTCCGGTGTGATTTATCCACCGCATGACGCGAATCGACGAACCCATGAACGGTTGGCTGCCGGTCGGCAGTTCTGTTCCAGGCGACTGGCGGCAGTCGTCGATCTGGCAGGGGCTGACGCGCTATCCAGAAGCCGGCCTAGCGCTTTTATGCCTGACACAGATCCTGTGCTGGACCGTGGCGCCCGCGCTTGTCGACGTGTCACCGCCCAACGATGTCGTCGAAGGCTTCATGTGGGGCCGCGAATGGGTGCTGTTGACCTACAAGCATCCACAGCTTCCCGGCTGGCTGCTCGAGATCAGCCATCTTCTGACCGGATCGTTCCGCTGGCCGCAATATCTCGTGGCTCAGCTAACGATCTCGGCCACTTTCGTGCTAGTCTATCTGCTGGCCCGCGACATGCTCGGGCGAACCCGCGCGCTGGCCGCCGTGCTTCTGATGCCGTCGCTCTATTTCTTCGGCTGGCCGACCCCACAGTTCAATCATGACTACGCGCAGATGCCCTTCTGGGCCGCTATCTGCTGGCTGTTGTGGCGTGCGGGCCGTGGTGGTGGGCCGGGCTGGTGGCTGGCGCTCGGGCTGGTGTCGGGCGTCGGGCTCTATGCCAAGCTTTCCACCGGCCTATTATTGCTTTTCGGGGCGATCTGGCTGCTGTCGGACACACGCGCACGCAGTCGGCTCGCCACGCCCTGGCCATGGCTCGGGCTCGCGGTTTTCGGCGCTGTCGCCGCTCCACTGGCCGCCGAACTCTGCCGCGTCGATTTCCTGCCGCTGACCTATGCCGGCTGGCGCGATCAGTGGGTGGTGGCTCATCGCTCCCGCTTTTATTATATCGGCGTCCAGATGGCTGGGCTCTGCGGCTTTCTTCTGGTGCTGGCGATATCAGGGCTGCTGCGGCGCTCGCCCGCGCCGCAAAAGCCCGTCGGGCGCGGCACGCTGGTCTATCTCTTGTGGATGGGGGTTGGCCCGGCGATCCTCGTCATGGTGGCGTCCCTGTTCACCGGCGCCGGCGAGGCCTGGGGCGCGCCGATGTACAATCTTGCTGGCGTTGTGGCGCTCGCCTTGCTGGGCCATCGCCTCGGCGCCATCGAGATGCGAAAGCTGGCGATCTGCGCGCTCATCTCCATTGTCGGCATATCCGGTGCCTATGCGGGCATCCGCTGGACGAAATGCAATCTGCGTGGGCGCATGGACGCCGTCTGCTGGCCGGCGCAAAAGATCTCGGATGAGGCAGAGGCTGTCTGGCACGCTGCGACGCCCGATCGGCTCGACATCGTCGGCGGCCATGCCCTTATTGCGCCGCTGGCAGGCCTCAATGCCTATGACAAGCCGTCGATCTTCACCGAACTGAACATGCAGTACGCCCCCTGGATCACCAAGGAGCGGCTGCGCGAGCATGGCATATTGCTGGTCTGGCCCGGGCGCGATGTGCCATCTTATCTGCAGGCGTGGGTGGGCGACATCCCGGTCAAAACCGTTCTTTTCGACTGGTCGCTCAAGGCGCCGCCGGTGGCGATCAGCTTCGCCGCCATTCCGCCTGGCGCGCGGCAGTTGCCGGGTGCTATCGACGGCCTCGCCCGACCGAGCAACTGAAGCAGATCCGCCGGTCCGCTGGACGAAGCAGGTGACAATGCCCATCTATGTCCAGACAAACTTGCCTTTGAGGAGACGTGATATGGCGACTTCGACCGAACGCGCAGTCCTTGCCGGTGGCTGCTTCTGGGGTATGCAGGATTTGATACGGCGCTATCCCGGCGTCATTTCCACCCGTGTTGGCTACAGCGGCGGCGACGTGCCCAACGCCACCTACCGCGACCACGGCAGCCATGCCGAAGCCATCGAGATCAATTTCGATCCAGCCATCATAAGCTATCGCACGCTGCTGGAACGCTTCTTCCAGATCCACGATCCGACGACCCGCAACCGTCAGGGCAACGATGTCGGGATGAGCTATCGCTCGGCTATCTACTACACCAGCGACGAACAGAAGCGCATCGCCGAGGACACGATCGCCGATGTCGATGCCTCGGGCCTGTGGCCGGGCAAGGTCGTCACTGAAGTCGCACCCGTTGGCCCCTTCTGGGAAGCCGAGCCCGAGCATCAGGACTATCTGGAGAAATATCCCAACGGATACACCTGCCACTTCGTCAGGCCGGGGTGGAAGCTGCCGGTTCGGGAAAAAGCGGTGCCGTAGATACACTGATACGACAGGATTTGAGAAGCCGCGGAGCGCTCGCTCCGCGGCTTCTTTTCATTGCAATTCCTACTTGCCGCAATGGTTGTCGTTAACTGTCGGCGCGGTGGTGCCCGGCGATGTACCACTGGCATCGGGCTGTGCGCCCTGCGGATGGGCAGGGCAATTTTCATCCGCGTTTGAATTCGTGGTGCCCGGTGCTACCGTCGTACTGTTGGTCGTGCCGGGGTCTACCGTGTTCGGCGAAGCCGGCGTATTTGGGTCGACGGTGACCGACTTGCCGCTGCCGCCGGATCCGTCGGTGCCGCTTGTGCCATTGCTCTGCGCCATGGCCGATGTCGCCAGGCCAATGGTGAGCGCCGAAGCTGCGAGGATTTTCATGAACATGGTTTGTCTCCATTGTCTGTGAACTCGTCGCGTAGCGACTGGTGGGACAACCTCGCGGCCTGGTGAAGGTTCCCGATAAATTCTCGCGCCGGCAGAGCCAACCGCGCCCGCCCTGGCGCAATGCTTTTGGCGCAGTGCGATAAAAAAACGGCTTTTCCTTCAACTCGAATGATGCTTTAAGGCGCACATCCACAGGGGTGCTCCGTACGGCCGGGGCTGAGACGGGGGCGGCAAGCCCACAGACCCTAGAAGCTGATCTGGGTAATACCAGCGGAGCGAGGCGGGCGATGTTTTCAGGCGCACAGATTTCCCTATATCCCATGACCGACGATTTCGTCGGTGTCATCCTTGGCGCGCTCGGTGCGCTCGATCCCTGGCGCGACAAACTCAGGATCGAGACCGACGACATCTCGACCTTGCTGGTCGGGCAACCCGAAGTGCTGTTTCCTGCCATGCGCGACCTCTTCGTGGCGGCGGCACGCAGCGGCAAACATTGCGTGTTGTCGGCCACCATCTCGCGCGGCTGCCCTGGCGAGCCGGACGATCCGATCTGCCGCTCCGATGCGTTTGGCGGGCCCGTCGGTCCACTCGGCCCGCGCAAGGACGCGGCCATCGCGGCGGTGCGCAATGCTGCTGCCACCGGCCAGCCGGCGGCGGCGCAGTTCTCGCTCTATGTGATGGGCACAGACGACCACATGGACGAGATCTACGGCTGCATAGACTTTCTCAAGCAGTCCGGCGTCTATGAGCGCTCCAAGCATTTCTGCACGAAACTGCGCGGTGACGCCGGTGCGATCTTTTCGGCGCTGGACGAGGCTTTCTGCCGTTTCGGACCGGGCGCTGGCCACGTAACCCTCGACGTCACGGTCTCGGCCAACAGCCCGTCGGCCGTCTGAAGCCGCGCCGCTCTCGCGGCCGTCAAAGGTTATCTCCCGTGGTCTCATCATCAGTCGCTTCGCGCCCGATCGCGAGCTTTCTCGTCAAGGCAATGCCGGCCATGATCTCGGCCGGTTTGCTCCTGATGGCGTGGGAGCTTTATGCCGCCTATTCCGGCATCAGGGCCACGATACTGCCGGCGCCGTCACGCGTCTTCGAGCAAGCGATGCTCAATCGCGAGGCGCTGGCCGACAATGCCGTTCCGACCATCCGTGCCACGCTTCTTGGCTTTGCCTGTTCGCTCAGCGCCGCCTTCGTGCTGTCGATGCTGGTCGACTTCTTCCAGCTGCTGCGGCGTGCGTTGTTTCCCGTCTTCATCGTTAGCCAGACCTTGCCGCTGGTGGCGATCGCGCCGCTTGTGGTGCTGTGGTTCGGCTTCGGGCTGGCGCCCAAGATCATGCTGGTGGCTCTGGTCACCTTCTTTCCGATGCTGGTTGCATTGGTCGAAGGCTATGAGGCGACCGAGGCCGAGATCGGGCAAATGCTGCGCGCCATGGGGGCAGGGCGCTGGCGCATCTTCCTGCTCGCGCGGCTGCCTTCGGCGCTGCCTTACTTCTTTGCCGGGTTGAGGATCTCCATCACCTATGCGGTGGTCGGCGCCATCTTCGCCGAGTATGCCGGTGCCGCAAAGGGACTGGGCATCTACATGCTCAACGCCAAAAACAATTTCCGTCCTGATCTGGTTCTTGCCGCCGTCGGTGTCAGCGCGGCGGTGACCCTTGTCCTGTTCGGGTTGACCGTGTTGCTGCAGCGCCTTGCCATGCCCTGGGAGCGAGCCGGCAGGGAAACTGCCGGGAAGGGGGCCTGGCGATGAGCCGGCTCGAACTGCGGCATGTGCACAAGGCGTTCGGTGGGCTCGACGTGCTGGCCGATATTTCGCTCAGCGTCGGCGCTGGTGAGTTCGTCTCGATCCTTGGACCCTCGGGTGCCGGCAAGTCGACGCTGTTCCAGCTTCTGACCGGCGCCGAGCATGGCGAGGGCGAGATGTTGTTCGACGGCGCGCGGCTCGACGACCACGGCAGGCACTTCGCCTTCATGCCGCAGCGCGACGCGCTGATGCCATGGCGGCGCATCCTCGACAACACGACGCTCGGGCTCGAAGTGCAAGGTATGAGGAGACAGGCGGCGCGGGCGCGCGTTGCGCCGTTGTTTGCCGAATTCGGGCTTGCCGGCTTCGAGCAGCATTTTCCCGCGCAGCTGTCCGGCGGCATGCGCCAGCGCGCGGCCTTGCTGCGCACCGTGGTGCAGGAGCGCGACATGCTCCTGCTCGACGAGCCGTTCGGCGCGCTCGATGCGCTGACCCGCACCGCCATGCAGCGCTGGCTCGAACAGATGTGGCGGCATCATCGCTGGACGGCGCTCTTGATCACCCATGACGTGCGCGAAGCCGTGTTCCTGTCCGACCGCATCTATGTGCTGTCGGCGCGCCCGGCCCGCATTGTGCGTGAAATCAGGGTGCCGTTGCCGCGCCCGCGCAGCCTTGGCGGCGATGCCGCGCGCCAGGCAAGCGCGCTCGAGGCCGAAATCCTCGACATCATCCTCAACCCCAATCCATCCAAAGGACACGATCATGACTGACTTGACGCGTCGGCAGGCCTTGTTGCTGACCCTTGCCACCGGCCTTCCCTTGATTGCCGGGACGGGTCGGGCTCGAGCACAATCGGCGGCACAAAAGGTCACCGTCGCCCTCGACTGGACGGGCAATACCAACCACATCGGACTGTTCGTCGCCCGCGACAAAGGGTTTTATCGCGAAGCCGGGCTCGAGGTCGACATCCTGCCCTACAGCGATACCGGTGCGGGCACGCTGGTCGCAAACCGCGTCGCCGATTTCGGCATCAACGGCACCATCAGCCTGTTCACCCAGAGAACCGCCGGGGCGGATCTGAAGGGCGTCTATGCGGTGGTGCAATCCGAAACAGGCCGCGTGGTCTTCAATGCGGCACGCAACGAGATCAAAAGCCCAAGAAGCCTCGACGGCTTGATCTATGGCGGCTTCGGCAGTGCCTGGGAAAACGCGCTGATATCGACCATCATCCGCCACGACGGCGGCAAGGGCAATTTCGAGACGGTGACGCTCGGCACCTCAGCCTATGAGGCGCTGGCCAATGGGTCGGTCGATTTCACGCTCGAAGTCTCGACCTGGGAGGGTGTCGAAGCCGAGCTCAGGGGCGTCAAGCAGCGCAGCTTCGTCTATGCCGATTATGGCGTGCCTGACGAGCACACGACGCTGATCTCTTCGAGCGAAGCCTATCTCCAGGCCAATCCCAAGCCTGCGGCCGACTTCGTTCAGGCGACGCGACGCGGCTACCAGTTCGCTGTCGACCACCCCGACGATGCGGCAACCCTGCTGATCGCTGCAAACAAGGATGCCTTGACCAATCCGGCGCTGATCCACGCCTCGCTGAAGGCATTGATCGACGGCCATTATCTACGCAGCCAAAGCGGGGCCATCGGGACGATGGATCCGGCCAAGATGGAAGCGATTGGCGACTATCTCTTCGCCTCCGGCATTTTGCGCGATTCCGACGGCAAGCTGGTTGCTCGACGCCCGGATTTCGGGAGCTATTTCCGCAACGACTATCTGAGCTAGTCTGGCAAAACCAAATGACATGGGTCGCCAGTCTTTCTGGGCGACCGCGTGGAGCAGGTCGTCTGGAAGTGGCGCCCTGGCTCCCCGACAGCCAGTTTAAGACCGATCTGATCTTGTTGATTAACTGCCCGGCAATGGTTGCGTGCAAAGGTCGCCCTGAGGGATCATTGGGGTGTCTGCATTGCTCATATCAAAAAGCGAGGCGCTTTCGCACGTCAGTGACGGCACGATTCTGTCCGCAGCCCGAAAGCGTGAGATCCTGGTGGATTTGCGCGAAGGTTTCTTTCGGATCTGCGCGCTGGCCTTCGCGGGCATGTTCGTCTACCGCGGCGTGTATCACCTGATGCTCGACCCGACGCGCATCAATGTGGCGCTGGTGGCGATTTCCGAGATCCTGACCTTTACCTGGCTGCTTCTGTCGCGTCGGCCGAAGGTTCGCGACTGGAACCCGCTCACGGTGGTTGTCTCCGTGATCGCCAGCTTCGGTGTCGGTTTCATCGACCTGGAGCCGGGCGTGGCGTTCATCCCGGTCCATGTTGCGGCGCCGCTGCAGGCCCTGGCGTTGGGGTTCGTGATCTGGGGAAAGATATCGCTGGGGCGTTCTTTCGCCATTCTGCCGGGCAATCGCGGCGTGATGACGGGCGGTGCCTACCGTCTGGTGCGGCATCCGATCTATGCCGGCTATCTTGCCGGCCATGTCCTGTTCCTGCTATCGGCCTTTTCCTTCTACAATCTAGCCGTCTACGCGGTGATCACCTTCTTCCAGGTGCACCGCATCCTGCGCGAAGAGGCGCTGCTGGCCGCCACGCCGGAGTACCGGGACTATATGAAGCGCGTCCACTACAGGCTGTTCTACGGCGTCGTTTGACAGCGCCCCGGCGCGCAGAATCGTTCGGTCTGCAATCACCTGGCAACGTTGATCGTCAATAGACCTGCGCATTGTTTGTGCAAACTAATATTACAACTTTATTATTTCAGAAATTTTGAGGTATATATACCACACTTCAATTTCAGTATTCTCTCTGTGAAGCTGAAACTCACTACCTCGCGTAATTGCTTCTGCAATCGGCTTCTCGCCATCTCCGGCCGATCGGAAAGCCCGCCACACTGGTGGGCTTTCTGCGGTCCACAGGCGTGCCGGAATTAAATTCTGGTTGCCGTCACCAGGATGGCCGTTTCTGTTGCTGGCGAGACTTCTTCCGCGCGCGATGCCCGCCACAATCGCGGAACGGTAGGCCTTTGGAGCGCTCGTCTTTTGAACATCGCAGCTGCGACGTTCAATCCTACGGCGCCGGCTCCTATGGCGGCGGCCTTGGGCTCGTGCTGCTCATTGTCATCGTGCTTGTCGTACTCGGGCGCATCTAGCCGAGTTATCGCCAACTGATCGCAATCTCGTGAGCGCCCCAATGTCGGCGTGCACCGGATTGTGATGCAGGCAAGCCGGCTTGTGATCCTGCACTCTGCAAAACTTTCGTATGGTCATTGCGGTCCACACCCCCCCCGTGGAAACAAGAGGAGAGGGTCCCACCCCTTGTCCTCCTCCAAGGCCCGCTCCGGTTCACCGTAGCGGGCTTTTGCTTGCTGGCGAGGCAAAACCGGCTCGCATCAAACCCTATGGGCGAGGCGTTCAGATGCTGGCGCCAGTCGACTACTCCATGTCAGGCACGTCACCGCTGACGAAGAGCGTGTTCGGCGGACCATATTCGCCCAGCGTCGGATCGGCCTCACGGCTCCAGGCGATGACGCCGGAATGCTTTGCCGTCAGAGCCCTGGCGGTGCGTATGGCGCGATCCTCGCTCTGCTGGTCGGCGGGTCCAAAGGCTGGGAACAACTCGCCATCCTCACCGCGATCGAACGCGACCACGACGATCAGCCTGGGATTTTTCTGGCCACTGGAATCGGACATCTTGCACCTTTGGCGCAGAACCTATCACATTGCTCGGGGTTGAAGGCCGCGAATCGATGAATGCCGACTTTGGGGAGTGGCATCGTGCAAGATCAGCGTTTCGATGAGCCGGTCAGGATTGCGCTCGGCCGATCGCGAAACTCGATCTTCAACGTGGAGCGGGTCGCTCAGGCTGCCGACATCCTGCTGAACCGCTGGCCGGTTGCGACCGGGCAAAAGCATATGGTTGCCCGCAAGGCCTGTCTGGCCGTGCTCGAGGGAAAGAAAGAAGTCTCGGCGGCAAGAGCGGCGTTCATCAACGCCGCTATCGAGGCGGACATCCTCGTCGAACCGCGTGAGGTGTCGATCCCGTAGCCTGCCCCTGGTGAAATTGAATCAGGATCTGGCTCCATCCCCTTGATGTATGCCTCTTTTTGGCGATCGCCGACCGGCTTTTCAGGGCTATTGACCTGCCTCTCGGCACGCCCTGCACGGTTATCCCGCACATTTCGCTGCCTGTTGGTCAGTCTTCGGCATCTGTTGACATAGCATCCGGGCCTCGGTATTGAACAGGATTATACAGGTTCATTGAACAGGTACCCTTATGAAGCGGCGCGCGGTTCAACTGTCTCCCGGTACGGGCAAGCCCGAGCAGATCGCCACCGTCCTCGAACATGAGATCCGTTCCGGCGTCCTCGGTTTCGGCGACCGCCTTCAAAGCGAGAACGAACTCGTCCAGCGCTTCTCCGTGAGCCGCAATACGGTCCGCAAAGGCCTCGAGGAACTGTCCAGCCGCGGGCTGATCACGACCAAGGTTGGTATCGGCTCGTTCGTCACCTTCGACGGCAAGCCGGTCGACGACTCGATCGGCTGGTCGCGCGCGCTGGCCGATGCCGGCGCCAATGCCGAGACGCGGACGCTGCGGCTGGAGGTCATCGAAGACCCCGATCTGGCTGCGCTGCTTGGTATCGAAAGCCCGTTCTTCATCGCCGTCGACCGGGTGCGCACCAACGCCAGCGACGGCCATGCGATCTCCATCGAGCGCAGCCGGTTGCCATTGTCCTCCGAGCTCGAGGACGTACCGTTGCGCGGATTGCGCGAGGGCTCGCTGCACCAGACGCTGCGCGTCGCCGGCCTCATTCCCGACCATGGCGAGGAATGGGTCGAGATCGAGATGCTCAATGCCGAGGATGCGGCCATCCTCGGCTGCCCGCAAGGCACGCCTTTCCTGCGTGGCCGCCGGCTGACGCGCGCCGCCGACGACCGGCCGATCGAGTACGTCACCAGCCTGCTCAATCCGGCGCATTTTGCGCTGCATATGAGGTTCTGAGCGATGTCGGATGCGACCAGCAAGGCTATTGATCGCGCCATGGGGGCGCTTGTCGGCGGAGCGCTGGGCGATGCGCTCGGCATGCCGACGCAGCTTTTGTCGCCGGTTCGCATTGCCGAACTCTACGGCCATGTCGAGGATTTCATCGAGCCTTTCCCGGATCATCCGGTGTCGAAGGGACTGGCCGCCGGCACCATCACCGACGATACCGAGCAGGCGTTGCTGCTCGGCCGTATCCTGGTCGAATCCGGCGAGCGTTTCGACCATGCGCGCTGGGTCAATGCGCTGCTCGACTGGGAACGTGAGGTGAAGGCGCGTGGCAGCTATGACCTTTTGGGGCCATCGACCAAACGCGCCATCGACGCCATCAACAATGGTGTGCCGGCTGAGGAAGCGGGGCGCAGCGGCGACACCAATGGTGCGGCGATGCGTATCGCGCCGGTCGGCATCATGATGCCGCTCGAACCGTTGGAAGGGTTCGTCGGCAAGGTGGCTGAGACCTGCCGGGCCACGCACAACACCTCGATTGCCATCGCCTCCGCCGCTGCCGTTGCGGCAGCCGTCAGCCGCGGCGTCGCCGGCGGTGGCTGGCGCGACGCTTCCGCCAGCGCGGTCGCGGCGGCGAGGCGAGGGGCGACACTCGGACATTGGGTGACCGGCGGCGACATCGCCGCGCGCATCGTCTGGGCGCAAGACATCGTACACGGCAAGGCGATCAGGGATGCGATCCGGCTGATCACCGATCTGGTTGGCACCGGCGTCGCCAGCCAGGAATCCGTTCCGGCGGCCTTCGCCGTGCTGGAAGTCGCGCGTGGCGACCCATGGCAAGCAGCCGTCATCAGCGCCAATCTCGGCGGCGACACCGATACGATCGGCGCCATCGCTGCCGGCATGGCCGGCGCCTGCAGCGGTTTTTCCCGATTGCCGCAACAGCATATCGCCCGGCTTGTCGGCCTCGACATGTCGGAGGTTCGCGCGCTCGCCGCCGATCTCGTGGCAGCAAGGATGGCGAAAATCGGTTCCGGCAAGGACGCGGCGGAATGAGCGGCCGTCTCGTCCATGTCGGCAGTGCCGTGGTCGACTATGTCTACCGCATCGACGCCCTGCCGGCGCCCGGCATGGAAAAGACGGCATCGAGCTTTGCCCAGGTCGCCGGCGGCGGCTTCAACATGATGGTGGCGGCCAGCCGCACCGGCATGCAGGTGGTGTTCGGCGGCCAACTCGGCAGCGGGCCCAATGGCGATTTCCTGCGCGCTGCGTTCATAGCCGAGGGTATCGAGACACTGACGCCGCCATCGCCCGTGATGGACAGCGGCAACTGCGTCGCCATGATTTCGAGCGACGCCGAACGCACCTTCGTGTCGTGGCCTGGTGCGGAGAGCGTTCTCAGCCTCGACATGATGGCGCCGGTCGCGGTGGCACCGGGTGACTGGGTGTTCACCTCCGGCTACACGCTGAGCTACCCCAAGAGTCGCGATGCGCTCACTGATTGGATCGAGGCGCTGCCGGCAGGTATTCCCTTCGTCTTCGACCCGACGCCGGTCATCACGGACATTCCGCGTCCCATCCTGTCGCGGGTGCTTGCCCGCACCACATGGCTGAGCTGCAACACGACGGAAGCCGCCGAGATTGCCGGCCCAGGCGATGTCGAGGGCCTCGCGGTACGGCTGCTGGGCGACCACTGCCCGAAGGCAGCGGGCGTGGTCATCCGCTCCGGGGCAAAGGGTTGCCATATCAGGTTGGCCGACGGCACGGCGCAGACCGTTGCCGGCTTCAAGGTCACCGCCATCGACACCAATGGCGCTGGCGACACCCATATCGGTGCTTTCGTCAGCGCGCTGGCGCGCGGCATCCCGCCCTTCGAGGCAGCGCGCTATGCCAATGCGGCAGCGGCCATATCGGTCACCCGCCATGGCGGCTCGTCGGCGCCGACCGACCACCAAATCCAGACATTCCTGAGCCATGCCGCCGATCCGTCGGGAGCAGGCCGGACACAGAAGGCCAATGCATAACAGCTGGAAAGCCTGACAAGCCCGGGAACCGGGCAAACCCACAGAGAGGAACCAACCATGCGCATGCCTGACTTGACTGCTCTGCTGACGGCGACTGCCGTCTTTACCTCCGCACTCGCGTTCGCCGCCAAGGCTGACGAAGTGCATGTGCTCAACTGGAAGGGATACGGCGCCGACGAACCATGGGCGGTGGAGGCTTTCGAAAAAGCGACCGGCAACAAGGTCGTCAACGACTTCTTCAATTCCGAACAGGAAATGCTGACCAAGATCCGGACCAATCCCGGTCTCTACGACGTGGTCATGATCAATGCCGCCTTCAACGACCAGGCGATGGACGGCAAACTGATCCAGCCGATCGACGTCTCCAAATTGCCGAACTACGCCGACATCAGCAAGGACAAGGCGGGATCGCCGATGCTCGTCCATGACGGCAAGGTCTATGGCGTGCCGTGGGTGTGGGGCCTCACCGCGCTCGCCATCAACGACAAATCCTTCGACAAGCCGCCGACGAGCATCGCCGAGATGTGGGATGCCGCCCACAAGGGCCGCGTCGTCATTCGCGACGATGCCGTCGAAGCGGTGCAGTTCGGCGCCATCGCAACGGGCCAGAACATCAACGACATCAAGGATATGGATGCGGTCAAGGCGAAGCTCACCTCGCTGATGCCGCAGATCAAGACCTTCTGGAGTTCGGAGAACGACTGGAACCAGATGGTCGCCTCCAACCAGATCGACATCGGCACCTACTGGAGCGGCTCGGCCGATCGCGCCAAGACGCATTTCAAATTGCCGGTCTCTCTGGTCGTGCCGCAGGAGGGTGCCGTCGCCTGGCTCGACGCGTTTTCCATTCCGGTCGGCGCCAAGAACGTCGCCGGCGCCGAGGCTTTCATCAACTACATGATCGACCCGAAATTCTACGTCGAATGGGTCACCAAGGTCGGTGCTCCTGTCTCCGCCAACACCAAGGCGGTGGAAGCGCTGCCCGAGGATGCCTTCAACCGCAAGGTCATGGGCGACCCCGAGGTGGCCAAACGCATCCAGTTCCAGGCGCCGATCACCGATGCCCAGCGCGAAGCCTATCTGGCGCTGTGGCAGCAGTTGAAGGTCGACGTGAAATAGAGCCGACATCCCGGCCAGCCGGCGGTTCGCGCCGGCTGGCGTTTCAATCCTGGGGGAGGGTATCATGGCAGCAGCGACAGCGTCGCGAAGCGGGCTGAGATCGGCATTGCCGCTGCTGGCGCCAGCCTATCTCTGGCTGACGGTGGCGATCTTCCTGCCGCTCTCGGCCATGGTCTTTTTCTCGTTCATGACCGAGCTGCCGCTGTCGGGAAAGCCGTGGACATTCACCCTTGGCAACTATGCCACCTTCTTCTCGCAAAGCCTCTATCTGACACTGCTGCTGGCCTCGCTGCGGCTTGGCCTCGAAGTGACGCTGTGGTGCGTCGTCATCGGCTATCCCGCCGCTTACGTGCTCGCCAAAGTGCTGAAGGGGCGCAGCCGCGAGGCGATCTTCCTGCTCGTCATCTTGCCGTTCTGGTCGAACGGGCTGGTGCGCATCTTTTCCTGGGCGATGGTTTTGCGCGAGGGCGGCATTCTCGACACCGCGCTCAACGCCGTGCTGCCGTTCAAGATCAACATCGACCTGATGTATTCCTATCCAGCCGTCATCATCGGGCTGGTGCATTCCTACGTGCCTTACATGGTGCTGACCTGCTATCTCACGCTGCAGGCGATCGATGACTCCCTGATTGAGGCCGGGCGTTCGCTTGGCGCTTCACGGCTACAGGTGCTGAAGCGGGTGATCATCCCGCTGTCGATGCCCGGATTGGTCGCGGGTGCGGCCCTGATCTTCGTCCCCGTCGTCGGCTCGTTCATGGAGCCGCGCATCCTCGGCGGTCGCACCGGCACCTTCTACGGCACGGTCATCGAGGACCAGTTCGTCGCCGTGTTCAACTGGCCGCTCGGTGCCGCGCTTTCCTTCATCCTGCTGGCCGTGGTGCTGGTCATCCTGTCGGTGGCGTCGCCGGTGCTGCGGAGGGCCGCGTGATGGCGACGACCCGTGTCCTCGAATGGCTTGGCCGCTTCTACATCGGTCTGCTGCTCGCCTTCCTCTATCTGCCGATCATCATCATGGCGCTGATGTCGTTCAACGTCTCGCCCTTCTACCAATTGCCGTTCGAATGGACGACCGAATGGTACGCTTCGCTGTGGCAGAACGACCAGCTGATCGCCGCCACCTGGAACAGCGTCGAGATCGCCGTCATCACCACCGTCATCTGTGTCGTGCTCGGCTCGGCGGCATCGCTGGCGCTCTATCGCTATGAGTTTCGCGGCAAGAAATTCCTGCAGGCGCTGTTGTTTCCGCCGATCGCCATTCCGTGGCTGATCACCGGCACGGCGATGCTGATCTTCTTTTTCGGCGTCGGCATCGGTCGCGGGCTGCATGCGATCCTGCTTGGCCATGTCGCACTGGCGCTGCCCTATGTCATCGTCGTCGTCTCGGCCCGGCTGCAGACCTTCGCGCCGGAGCTGGAAGAGGCGGCACGCTCGCTCGGCGCCAACCAGTGGCAGATAACGAGGCGCGTCACGCTGCCTTGGATCATGCCAGGCGTCATTGCCGGAGGGCTGTTTGCGTTTGCAGTGTCGTTCGACCAGTTCGTGGTGTCCTATTTCCTGGCGACGCCTGGGCAGACGACGCTGCCGGTGGAAATCTACGCCGCGATCCGCAAAGGATTCACGCCCGAGATCAATGCGGTCTCGACGATCATCATTGTCGTGTCGATGGCGCTGATGCTGCTCACGGCGCGGTTCTTCAAATTCGGCGGAGAGAAATAATGGCCGGCGTGCAGGTATCTGATGTCTCGCGCAGTTTCGGCGCACACAAGGCGCTGGACAATGTCTCCATCGATTTCGCCGATGGCGGGTTCTATGCGCTGCTGGGGCCGTCGGGCAGCGGCAAGACCACGCTGCTGCGCCAGATTGCCGGTTTCGATTTTCCCGATTCGGGCCGCATCACCATCGGCGGCGAGAGCGTCGAGCGGGTGCCGGTCGAAAAGCGGCGCATCGGCATGGTGTTCCAGAACTATGCGCTGTTTCCCAATATGAGCGTCGCCGACAATGTCGCCTTCGGCCTGTCGGTGCGCGGCGAGGCCAAGGCGGTGATTGCAACGGAGGTGCAGCGCGCGCTCGATCTGGTGCAGCTCGGCAAGCTTGGTGGCCGCCGGCCGCACCAACTCTCCGGCGGGCAGCGGCAGCGTGTGGCTCTCGCCCGCGCTATCGTCACCAAGCCGCGCGTGCTGCTGCTCGACGAGCCGCTCGGCGCGCTCGACAAGGCGCTGCGCGTCGATATGCAGATCGAGCTCAAGCGCATCCAGCGCGAGATCGGCATCACCACCATCTTCGTCACGCACGACCAGGAAGAAGCGCTGACGATGAGCGACCGCATCGGCATATTGCGCGACGGCAGGCTGGTGCAGGAGGGGCCGCCGGAGGAGATCTATAACAGGCCGAAGAGCGAATTCGCCGCCACCTTCCTCGGCGACGCCAACATTTTTCGCGGCGACAGCACGGGCGATGGCATCAGGCTTGCGGACGGAACGGCGATTGCCGCTGGTGTGGGTGCCAAGCTTGCCGCCGGCGCCAAGGCGAGCTGTGCCGTGCGGCCCGAACGCATCCGCATCGCCAGGGATGCCGGAACACCGGATGGCAACGCCAACATGCTCAAGGGACAGGTTTCCAAGCGCATCTTCGCCGGCAGCAACAGCACCTATTTCGTCGAGCGTGCTGGTCAGACGTTGAAAGTGATTGTGCAGAATACCGGCATGGAACGGCTGGCAGAAGGTCAGGATGTCGTGCTGCGCTGGTCGCCTGAAAGCACGGTGTTGATCGCGGCGAACTGATCCTCACCGGGTCTTGCCAGACCGTCCGCAATCAGGGACAGCATAGACGGGCACGACCCGGAGCATACCGATGACCCTGGAACTGACTGCACGCGACCGATCCATGCTCGACGGCGAGCATGGCCTGTCAGCGGCTGCTGCCATGAAAATCCTGGTCGCCTTTTCCAACGCGATCGGGGCGGGCAGCCTGCTCGACATTGCCGGCGCCCATATCGATGGCTGTCTCTACCACGGCAAGGCCGGTCTCGACTTCGTCGAGCGGCTGGTCGAAGGCGGTGGCCGCGTGCAGGTGCCGACGACGCTCAATGTCGGTTCGTTCGATCTCATCCATCCCGGCATGGTGAAAATGCCAGCGGCGGAAGAGGTGCCGGCGCGGCGGCTGATGAAAGCGCATCTGGAGCTCGGCTGCCAGGCGACTTTCACTTGCGCGCCTTACCAGACGCGGTTCCGGCCAAGCTTTGGCCAACAGATCGCCTGGGGGGAATCCAACGCCATCGTCTTTGCCAATTCGGTGATCGGCGCGCGGACCAACCGCTATGGCGATTTCATCGATCTGTGCTGCGCCATGACCGGACGCGCGCCGGCCTGGGGGCTGCATCTGAGCGAGAACCGGCGTGGTCGGATCCTGTTCGAGCTGGATGTTCCGGACAGCGAGCCGAGCGACAGCCTTTTCGTCGGCGTCGGGCTATTGATTGGGCAAGCGAGCGGCGACCGCGTTTCGGTGATTGCCGGCCTGCCGCGGCCGCGCGACGAGGACCAGCTGAAGGCGCTGGGGGCGGCGGCGGCAACGACCGGTGCTGTGGCGCTGTTCCATGCGGTCGGCATCACGCCGGAAGCGATGACGCTTGATGAGGTGTTCCAGGGTCATGCGCCTGACGAGACGATCCGCATTACCCGCGCCGATATCGACCATGCGCTGGCCAGGCTGTCGACCGTGCCCGACGGTGCGCCGCTGGCGGCCGTGTCGCTCGGCACGCCGCATTTTTCGCATGAGGAATGGATGCGACTGTTGCCGTTGCTGCGCGAGGCAGCACCGGGTAGGCGCATTCCGATCTATGTCAACACCGGCCGCGCGACGCTGACGCGATTGCAGGAGGAGGGCGCGCTGGCCGGTATGGAGGCGTTCGGCCTGATCCCGGTCGCCGATACCTGCACCTATGTCACATCGATCCTGGAACGCCTCGATGGCGTGGTGATGACCAATTCCGGCAAATGGGCGCACTACGCACCCGGCAATATCGGTGTGTCCGTCGCCTTTGCCGAGATGCGGGATTGCATCCGCTCTGCTGCGGCCGGGCATGTTGTGCGGAGCGCGTCATGACGCGACCGGTGGAACGAACCGGCACTTTCCAGCTGGCCGGTGACGCTGAGGGTCAGGCGCTGGTGTTTTCGCAACCGCTCAGCTTCTGGGGCGGTATCGATGCCGAGACCGGCGAGATAACAGACCATTCGCACCCCGGCCTCGGCCGAAATGTCGCCGGCAGGATTTTGGTCATGCCGAGCGGGCGCGGCTCGTCGTCTTCATCCTCGGTCCTGGCCGAGGCGATCCGCAGGGGCACGGCGCCGGCCGGTATTCTTCTGGAGCGGCCGGACCCGATCCTGGCGGTCGGTGCCATCGTTGCCGAATTTCTTTATGACATCCGCATGCCGCTGGTGGTGTGCGATATTTCGAACCTTGTCTCCGGTGATCAGATTGATATCGGCATCGGCAAAGACCGCGGGCCGATCATCAGAGTTCACCCCGCCATCAATCCGGCAGAGCCACGCCGCCAATAGGCCGCCGCCAGCGTTTGATCGCGACCAAGCCCCAGCGTGTCGCGCCAACATTCGCGCACGATCTTGGCGGCAGCGGCTTCCGCCGCGAACCAGCCGAAGGCCGAACCGTCCTGCGGCCACGCCACCGAGCGGACAGCCTCGGCCAGCAGTCTGTCCTCGCCCGCCGCCACGCCATCCCGTGTCAGCCAATGAACCTCGATGCCCGTGCCATTGTTGATCGCTTGTCTTTCACCATCATTGGCGATCTCGACGAAGGCGACGCCTTTTGTCCCGGCCGGTAGCGTCTCCAGCAGCCGAGCCAGCGCCGGCAAGCCGGTTTCGTCGGCGCCCATGACGTACCATTCTGCCTGCCGCACCGGACGGCCGACCGGGCCCATGATGCCAACCTTCATGCTGGGCGCGGCCTGCATGGCCCAGGCGGAGCCGACGCTCTCGCCGGGATGGATCAGGAAGTCGACATCGATGATGCCCTTTTCCACGTCGAGCGCGCGGATGGTGTAGACGCGCGCCACCGGGCGCCGGTCGTCGGTGGGCCAGACCGGTAAGCCATTGCCGCCCAGCACCGGCCACAGCGGATCGGGGACGTCCCTGGTCGGAAACAGCATGCGGATATGCATGCCGCCGAACTTGGCGAAGCGCGAGAGGTTCTCGCCGGCCAGACGAATGCGGCGCATATTCGGAGTGAGGTCGCGAACATCGGTCACCACCATCTCGCGGAACTGGGCGAGGCTGGTTTCGCCTGAGAGATCGCCGGTCCAGACGATCTCGGGGTTTTCCTCCTTGGCGTAGACCTGTACGGCTGTGGCGAGCAGGTCCTTGATACGGGCGAGCCCGTCGCGGTCGGCAGCATTGGCCCGCATCACCAGCCGCTCCATGTCGAACGAGGCGCCGCCGAAGGCAAAGCGGAAATCGATGCGCTGTCCCTGATGCGAAGCATCGGCCTCGAAGCTCCGCAGCCTGTCGGAGATGCTGTCCATGTAGTCCGGCAGACGCCGCAGGTTGAGCCGTGCCTCGCAGGCCAGTTCACGCACCGATGCTTCGTTCATTGTCAGCCTCCCATCCTGCCGGTGAGGGCCACCTTGAAGGTGCGGCCCTTGCCCTGTTCTGTTGCCGCCGAGGTCGACCATGCGCTTTGCGGATCGGTGTAGGCGGTGTTGAATATGTTATCGACGCCGAAATCGAGCTTGAGGTTGTCGTTGACGCGCCAGTTGGCGAAGACATTGACCAGATCGAAACCGTCATCGACGACCGGCACGGCGTTGGGATTGGTGCGGCTGGTGCGGGTGATCTTGCCGACGCTGAGATATTGCGCGCCGACGGTGAGCTGGTCCTCCAGCATGCGGAAGCCGATCGTGGCCGAGAAGCGGTCGAGCGGCGTGTTGTTCAACGCCTGGCCGGAATAGACGCCGCTGACGACCTTGGCGTCGATCAGCGCGCCGGAGAAGTTCACGAAACCCCAGCCATAATCATAAACCATCTCGGCCTCTACGCCCTTCAGGCGTGCGTCGCCGATGTTGATTGCCGTGCGCGGCAGCACGGTGAGGTCGACGTCGATGTAGTCCTCGACGTCAGTGTGGAAAACGTTGACCTTGGCGCGCAGCCGATCACCCGCCGTCAGCACATCGTCATATTTCACGTTGACGCCGGCCTCCCAGTTCTTTGCCGTCTCGGGCTGCAGCAGAAGATTGGGCCGATATGTATCACCGCCGCCATGCGCGCCGCCGCCACGGAAGACATCCTGCAGACCCGGCGCCCGGTAGCCTTCGGAATAGGTGCCATAGAGCTGGAAGCCATCGAATGGCGTGACGCCGACGGTGAGGCGCGGCGACCAACGATCGCCGGAGATCGAGGCTTCCTGCGGTGACGGGATGCGCGTCTCGCCATCGAGCTGGTAACCGTCATAGCGCATCGCCGCGATGACCTGCAGCCAATCCTCGTAATCGCCCTGCCACTGCAGGAAGCCGCCATAACCCTGCTGTTGGCCAGCGCCGAAATGCGCCGCTTCCGAGGAGGCCTCGAGATAGTAGTAGTCGAGTCCGTAGGTCAGCGTATGTGCTAGTCCCCAGACGTCGAACCGCGAGGAGTTCTTCACATTGAAACCTGTCGTGGCCACGTCGTAGAAGCGGAAATTGCCGATCGCCGAGGTCGGCCAGACCTGAGTCTGCTCGGCGCGGGTGCGGTTGTGATAGGCATTGGCGCTGAAGTCGATCAGCGCGTTGTCGTCGGGCTTCCAGGTGTAAGCGGCGGTGTAGGTCTGGTTGGTGGTGTCGGTGTCATAGCGGCTCAGGGTCGGCGAGGTCGAGCCGCTCGATCCGGTGATCTGGTCGTTGTAGCGCTGCAGGATGGCGCCGAGCTTCAGCTCATGGCCATCGGCCGGCCGCAACGTCGCCTTCAGATAGCCGCTGGTCACCCGCTCGCCGGTCCATGGCACGGTGTCGCCATTGCCATCGGTGTAGCTGTCGCGGTCGCGGTAGATGAGGTTGCCGATGATATCGGCATCGTCGCTGAAGCGGTAGGCACCGGTGGTGCTGGTGGTGAAGCCGTCGCCATTGTCCTCGTAGCCGAGCTTCTCGCTCAGCGCCCAGCGCTCATCCTTCTTGAGGAAATCGCCGGCATCCTTGGTCTCGAAGGAGACGACGCCGCCGATGCCGCCGGAACCATAGGCATTCGACACCGGACCGCGAATGACGGTGGCTTCCTTGATCAGGTCGGGTTCGACATAGAACGAGCCAGAGCCATGACCGACGCGCCAGTAGTCCTGGCGGGCGCCGTCGAGGGTGACGACGACGCGGCCATATTGCTCCAGGCCGCGGATGTTGATGGCGGTTGCGGGATCGTCGCCATTCATCGAGGCAGCGACGCCCGGTGTGGCGCGGAAGATGTCGGCGGCTGTGTCGGGCTGGATGCGGTCAAGTTCGTCCTGATCGACGGCGCTGATGGCGGCCATCGATTCGATCACCGCCGTTTTGATCATCGTTGCCGAGATGGTGATCACGTCGAGCATCGTCGCCGGCTGGTTCTGCGCGACACTGGCCGGCGCCAGGCGGCCGGTCTTGGCGGCGGCCTTTTTCTCCCGGTCCTGTTCCTGCGCGCTGGCAAGAGGCACGGCGCAGAGGCCGAGCACGAAGGCGAGCGCCGTGCTCGCCATCGATGTCGTGTTTGTTGTCGTTGTCATGCAGCCCCCAAGCAAAAGCAAAACTGCTGGCGGTGGCTGAGCGGCCTTGGCTGGCATGATTGAAAATCCCTCGACCAGGCAGGTCAGGGCACGGGTCACATATTAAAACATGATGACATAAGTCAACTTTAAATTTATAGCCGACCATCCTCGAGAAGCATCTGGCACGGGAACAGCGGCATGGTCGGCAGTTTAGGCGAAGGCAAGACGACCCACTGGTCGCAACCGGGCAGGATCGCGGCGGTGCTGCTTCTGGCACTTGTCGGTGCTGGCGCCTTCCTGCGGCTTCAAGGCGCTGGCCGCCGAGACCGTTGTCGATGCGCTGGGACGAACCGTCGTGCCGGGCGCGGCGACCCGGATCGTGACGCTCGGTTCCGACGTCACCGAGATCGTCCACGCGCTGGGCGCCGGCGGGCGAATCGTCGCTATCGATCGCGGCAGCAAATATCCGCCTGAAGTCGCGCAAAAACCCAATGTCGGCTACCGCCGCCAGCTTTCGGTCGAGGGGCTGGCCAGCCTGCGTCCCGACCTGATCCTGGCCGCAGAAGACAGCGGGCCTCCTGAAGCGGTCGAGGTGCTGAAGTCGCTGGCAATCCCGATCGTCTTGGTCCCGCAGGACAACAGCCCGCAAGGCATCGAGCACAAGATCACGTTGATCGCCGCCAGCCTTGGGCTCGAGGACAAGGGCAAGGCGGTTTCCGCCGAGGTGCTCACCGCCTTTCAGGCTGCCGCGGATCTGGCGTCGCAAATTCCGCCGGAGCGGCGCAAGAAGGTGGTGTTCTTCCATGGCCTGGTACGTCTTAGCGCTGCCGGCGCGGGTACTTCTGCCGACGCCATCATCCGCTATGCCGGCGGCCTCAACCCTATGGACATCGTACAGGGCTACAAGGCGGCGTCGGAGGAAAAACTGATCGAGATGGCGCCTGACGTCATCCTGATGATGAGCGACGGCAAGGGCGGGCCGACGGCCGAGCTGGTGTTCGGCAACCGCGCGCTGGCGGCAACGCCGGCGGCGGCCAACAAGGCGCTGGTCGTGCTCGACGGCGCCTACATGATCGGCTTCGGCCCGCGCACATCGGATGCGATCCGCGACCTGGCGAAAGCGCTCTATCCGGAAGGGGAATGACGTCGCGAAAATCGCAAGACGGTTCGGCTGGGCAGTACCAATTTCGTCGCGGAACCCCGTTGCGCTTGATAAATGCTGTCCGTCCGGATTTCTCCGGATCGGCTTCCGCCCGAACAAACTTGGCGGCTCGGCCTGAAACATTGGCACGATATTCTAAGCCGCGCGGTTGACCGTGAATGCGCTCTCCAGACTATAATTATACTAAATTCATAGACTAACTGCGAACGCTCGAAGCACTCGCACCTTGGCCTGTGAAAATGGTTGCACAAGGGAGCGCATCGATGCCGAAAACAGAGTCCAATCCGATCGACCTCGGCACCAGGGCCGCCGACTTCCTGCTGCCCGACGCGCAAGGTGTGCTGCACCGCCTTGCCGATTTCGACGCCAAGCCGGCCTTGCTCGTCGCTTTCATCTCCAACCGCTGCCCGTTCGTCGTGCTGATCCGCGAGCAGCTTGCCGCTTTCGCCAGGGATTATGCGGGCAAGGGGCTGCAGGTGGTGGCGATCAACGCCAACGACCACGAGGCGCATCCGGAGGAGACGCTCGCCCATATCGGCGAGGAGGCCGAAAAATTCGGCTATTCCTTCCCCTATCTCAAGGATGCGTCGCAGCAGACGGCGAAAGCCTATGGCGCGGCTTGCACGCCCGACTTCTTCCTGTTCGGCACTGACCGGCGGCTCGCCTATCACGGCCAGTTCGACGATGCGCGGCCGGGCAACGGCAAGCCGGTGACGGGTGCCGATCTGCGCGCGGCGGTCGATACGGTGCTGGAGGGCGGCAGGCCCACTGGCAGCCAGGCGCCGTCGATCGGCTGCAACATCAAGTGGAGCGCGGGCAACGAGCCGGTGTGGTCTTCCAGCGCGGCCCGCGCGGCCTAGCGCCTGCTTCGACTTTATTCGCCAGGTCTCCATGCCCAAGCCGCAAAAATCCGCTTCCGACAGCTTGCTGCTCCAGGCCGACGTGCTGGTGCTGGGCGGCGGTCCGTCGGCAGCTTGGGCAGCAGTCGCCGCGGCCGAGGCCGGCGCCAAGGTGGTGCTGGCCGACAAGGGCTATCTCGGCACCAGCGGCGCCACCGCGCCGTCCAACACCGGCACCTGGTGCGTGCCGCCGGGCGACAACAGGCATGCCGTGGTCGAGCGACGCTGGCAGCGCACCGGCGAACTCGCCGACCCGCGCTGGATGCTGCGCTGCGTTGACACCGCCTACCGCAACCTGCTCAGGCTTTCCGAATGGGGCTATCCCTTCCCGAGCGAGGATGACGGCCGGCTCTACATCGCCAATCTGCGCGGCCCGGACTACATGCGCTTCATGCGCCGCCGCGTGCTTTTGGACGGCGTCACCGTCCTCGACCATCATCCCGCGCTCGAACTTTTGTCGGACGGCGATGCCATCGTCGGCGCCGCCGGTGTCGCCAGGCAGATCGGCCAGGATTGGCGCGTCGACGCCAACGCGGTGGTGCTGGCGACCGGTGGCTGCGCTTTCCGCGAGCGCATCCTCGGCGCGACCGGGCTGACCGGCGACGGCTATCTGATGGCGGCGGAGGCCGGCGCCAGCCTGTCGGGCATGGAGTTCACCGGCAAATACACGCTGGCGCCCTACGGCTCCTCGTTGAACAAGGGGCTGCCGTTCCGCTGGGCGTCGTTCCATCGCGAAGATGGCTCACCGATCGTCGGGCCGACCGGCGAGCCGTTGCGCAACGGCATCGGCGACCGCGAGGAGGAAGTGGCGCGCGCGCTGATCGACGGCCCGGTCTACGCGCGGCTCGATCAGGCCGAACCAGCGCTGCAGGGCTGGCTGCGCCAGGGCCAGCCGAATTGCTTCGTGCCCTATGACCGCGCCGGCATCGACCCTTTCAGCGAGCTGTTCCGCATCACCCTGCGCGCCGAAGGCACGGTGCGCGGCACGGGCGGCATAGACATCGTCTCCGACGATTGCGCCACCGGCGTACCCGGCCTCTATGTCGCCGGCGACGCGGCCAGCCGCGAGATCATGACCGGTGCGGTGTCGGGCGGCGGCGCCGTCAATTCGTCCTGGGCGCTGGCCAGCGGCTGGTGGGCGGGCAAGGGCGCTTCGACCCATGCCAAGCGCCGGACCGGCAAGGCATTCCGCACTGAGGTGCAGTCGCTTGGCCAGGCTGGATTACGTCCTGCATCATCGCCGCGCGTCGACATCTCGGCAGGCGAAGTCATCGAGGCGGTGGGCAGTGAGGTGACGCCGCTCGACAAGAATTTCTTCCGCACCGGCGAAGGCCTGGAGAAAAGCGGCGAGCGGCTGGAGAGTGTCTGGCGCGACGTGCGCGACCATCTGCAAGGCGACGGGCTGGATAGGGTCCGTACCCGAGAGGCAGCTTCGATCGCCGCCGCCGGGCGCTGGTCCGTGGCCGCAGCGCTGCACCGCACCGAGAGCCGCGGTATGCATCGCCGCACCGATTTGCCGGGCAAGAGCCCGGCCTTCGCGCACCGGCTGGTCATCACCGGTGTGGATGCGTTCCGCATCGCAGGCGCGCCTGAGCGGCTGGCGGAGCTGGCGTCATGATCGAGATCGTCTCGGCCACGCGCTGTGTCGAATGCGACATCTGCGTCAAGGTGTGCCCGGCCAACGTCTTCGACGCGACCGAGAGCGGCGTGCCGGTGATCGCCCGCCAGGAGGACTGCCAGACCTGCTTCCTGTGCGAGATCTACTGCCCGACCGACGCGCTCTATGTGGCCGAGTTCGCCGAAGGGCCGACCGGCATCACGGAAGCTCAGGCCGACGCCCGACAGCTGTTTGGCTCCTATGCCCGCGCGCTCGGCTGGAAGCGCGGCAAGGCCGGCGGCTCGGAATTCGACCCGACGCACCGCATCCGCGTGGCGCAGTGAACCGATCGGAGACAGATATGGACCGTATCGTCGTCAGCGACATCAGCAAGACCTTCCAGCTCAAGCCGGGGCAGTTCGTCACCGTCGATGGCGAGGCGACCGACCGCGTCACCGTGCTCGACGGCGTTGACCTCTCGATCCGTAAGGGCGAGTTCATCACGCTGGTCGGCCCCAGCGGCTCGGGCAAGTCGGTGCTGCTCGACATCATTGGCGGGCTGACGCAGGCGACCGGCGGCGACGTCAAGCTCGATGGCCGGCGCATCACCAGGCCCGACCCGAAGACCGGCTATGTCTTCCAGCAATATGCGCTGTTTCCCTGGCGCACGGCGCTCGCCAACATCGAATATGCGCTGGAAGTGCGCGGCGTGGCCAAGGCTGAGCGCACGGCGACGGCCCGCCATCTGTTGTCGCTGTTCGGCCTTGCCGGCTTCGAGGACCGTTTTCCCAACCAGCTGTCCGGCGGCATGCAGCAGCGTGTGGCGATCGCGCGTGCGCTGGCCAGCAACCCGGAAGTGTTGCTGATGGATGAGCCGTTCGCGGCGCTCGACCAGCAGACGCGCGAGCTTCTGCAAGGCGAGCTGCTGCGGATCTGGGGCAAGATCAACACGACTGTCATTTTCGTCACCCACTCGATCGACGAGGCGATCTTCCTCGCCGACCGGGTGGTGGTGATGACGGCGCGGCCGGGCGCGGTGAAGGAGATCATCGATATCGACCTGCCACGGCCGCGCGACGGCGACATCCGCGCCAGCGCCGAATTCAATCTATATCGCGCTCGCGTCTGGGACGTGCTGCGCGACGAGGTCAACAAGGCGCAGAAGGACTGGACCCTGTCGCCAGCCTTCAGTCACTGAGGAACTGGACCCATGGCCTATCTGACCGAGAAGTTTGGCTCCGCTGGAGCGCTCCACCTGTTTGCCGGCGCTGGCGAAACGGTAGCCGCCGCCAGGGTCCCCGCCATCAAGGCCAACGCCAAGATCCGGAGCAAGAAAGCGAGCCGCGGCACATTCCTCTATGGCTTGCCGCTGCTCGGCCTGTTCTTCCTGCTGTGGGAGATCGCGCCCCGGCTCGGCTGGCTGAACCGGATCTTCTTTCCGCCGCTGAGCGAGGTGCTGGTCGCCTGGTGGGCGCTGCTCGCCTCGGGCGTGCTGATCGAGCATATCGGCATAAGCCTGCAGCGCGCTGCGATCGGCTTCGCACTCGGCGTGGTGGTCGCCATCCCGCTGGGTCTCTTGATGGGGCGGCTATTCGCTGTTCGAGAAGGTTTCCGACCTTTTGGTGCAGACGCTGCGCAACACCTCGCAATTCGCGCTTCTGCCGGTGTTTATCCTGCTGCTCGGCATCGGCGAGGAATCGAAGGTGGCGATCACCTTCTACTCCTCGGTTTTCTTTCTCCTCGTCAACACGATCAGCGGCGTCAAATCGGTCGATCCGCTGCTCATCAAGGCGGCGCGCTCGATGGGCACGTCCGACTTCGACCTGTTCCGGAAAGTCATCCTGCCGGCCAGCATTCCCTCGATCGTCGCCGGCGCTCGGCTGGCGGTGAAATCCTCGCTGTTCGCGGTCATCGGCGCCGAGATGCTGGCGGCCAAATCCGGCCTCGGTTTCCTCATCCAGAATTCGCAGCTGATGATGGAAACGGCCGACATGTATGCCGGCATCCTGACGCTCACCGTCATCGGCCTGACCGTCAATTACCTGCTCGTCTGGTTCGAGCGCTGGGCAACAGCCTGGAAGGGCCAGTCCGAGACCTCGCTCATTTAAGCGGCCCCATCATTCCAAACAGGAAGGATTTTCCCATGCCCAACATTCCATTCGACGCAATTCGCCGGCTGCTGCTGAAGGGCGCCATTGCCGTCGTCATCGGCCTTGGCGGCATGCCTGCCTTCGCACAGGACAAGCCTGACATCATCCGCATCGGCAGCACGGCGCCGGGGCACCTCAAATTCGTCCTCGCCCAGAAGGACGGCTGGTGGGACAAGGAATTCGCCAAGGACGGCATCAAGGTCGAACTGGTGACCTTCAACGGCGGCTCGGAAGCCACGACGGCATTGGCGACCGGCGCCATCGAGTTCACCTATACCGGCAACAATCCGGCGCTGCGCGTTGCTGCGTCCGGCGCCGACGTCAAGCTGATCGGCCTGTCGAGCTATGTGAAGGCCGGCGGTTCCTACATCGTCGTCAAAACCGACTCGCCGTTGAAGACGCTGCAGGATCTCAGGGGCAAGAAGGTCGCCTATCTCACCGGAACGGTGCGGCATTCGAACTTCAGCAAGGCACTGAACAGCGTCGGCCTGACCACCAATGACGTCGAAGGTCTGAACCTGCCTTTCGAGGCATCCGGCCCGGCGCTGCTGCGCGGCGATATCGACGCCATTGTCGAGACGGATTCGACGGCGGCCAAGCTGGTCGACACCGGCGAGGCGCGGGTGCTGTTCGACACCAGCACCCATCCGGAATGGAACGCGCCGAACGTCATCTCGGTCAACGGCGCCTTCGCGGCGAAATATCCCGATCTGGTCAAGCGGCTGCTGAAGGTCGACATCGAGATTTCGCGTTGGGCCGACGCTCATCCGGACGAGACGATCAAGACGTTTGTGGAGGCGACCAAGTCGTCGGAGAAATCCGTCCGCAAGACCTATGCCGACGGGGTGTTCCACCAGGATCCGAAACTAACCGACGACGCGATCGCCGCCTTGCAGGGCGAGGAGAAATTCATGGCCAGCGCCGGGCTCCTGAAGGGCTCGATCGACTACGGAAAATGGGTCGACAAGAGCTTTGTCGATGGCGCCGCGGCTGAAATCGCTGCCGTCCAATAGACTGGAAGCATCGAGCGGGGCGGGCGCTTTACCGCGCTGCCCCGTTCGTCTGGTCCGTCAAATCTCAGGGATGTTCTCCTTGAAGATCACCTGCAGCCTTGGCTGGTGCAGTTCATAGGGCAATCCCCGGACCGCATGGGTCAAAGTGTTGAGCGCTTCGCGGGCTTCGACGCGCGGGTTCTGGTCGATGACCGCGTCGAGCGTGCCGTCGAGCAGAAGGTCCTTGGTGCCGTCCGTCACCTCGTGGCCGAGGAAGACCATGGACTGGGCGCGGCCGTGCTCCTTGAGCGCGCGGGCGATGCCGGTGTTGCCGGCGCCGACATTGTAGATCGCGGCAAGATCGGGGTGCCGCTCCAGCAGGGCCGATGCCTCCGAATAGGCCTTCTCGCGGTCGTCGAGCATTTCGCGCATCTCGACGATCTGCAGGTTGGGTGATTCCTCGGTCAGGACGTGGCGGAACCCCATCTCGCGTTCTTCGTGGCCGCGATAGGACAGCGAGCCGGCGAACAGCGCCACCTTGCCCGGATGCCCCGATCCCATGAAGCGGTTGAGCAGATAGCCGGCCAGCCGCCCGGCGGCGCGGTTGTCGATGCCGATATAGGCGACCCTGGGCACATGCAGGATGTCGGAGGCGATGGTCACCACCTTGATATCGTTGGCCGACAGGGATCGGATCGCTTCGCGCACCGTCGGATGGTCGAGCGCTATAACGCCGACGCCTTGCGTCTGTCCGCGCAGGTCCTGCAGCAGGCGGGCGAGCCGGTCAGGATTGAAGCCCTCGATGGTGGCGATATGGACATCGAGGTCGGGCCGCGCCAGAGCCTGTGCCTCGATGTGCCGGTGCAGCATCTTGATGAAGGAATTGGTGCCGGCCGGCAGCGCGAAGTCGAGCCGGATGACCTCGCCGGGCGCAGGCCGTGGCGGCGCGCCGTTCGGGCCTTCGGCGATGTAGCCGAGGCGCTGCGCCATTTCGAGCACGATTTCGCGCGTGCGCGCCCGCACGCCGGGTCGGTTGTTGAGCACGCGGTCGACGGTGGCGGCCGAGACGCCGGCTTCCCGGGCTATGTCAGTCAGGGTGGAACGCACCGTCTTTCATCTCCTGCATGCGTCAGATCGGCTGGTGACGGCTTCCCCGCCATCGGCGATTCTGATGGGAAATGATGTATCCGCCCTTAGCCCATGCGCAAGCCGCCGCGCTAAATCAAATAGTCCGGCAGGGCTGCGCAGGGGCGGGAAGGGTCGTGTGCCCTCAAATTGAAGCACCCGGCATGATGCATGGATCCCGTTTTTGTGCATTTCCTTGCCCTATTGCGATGTTGTGAGGTGTTTTGATTATTTATGATGTTGACAGTCTTGCCATGCTGCCGTCAATATCCCTCATAAGGGCCGTGGAGGAAACGTGGCCCTGAGGGAGGAGTTTCAATGTCTGACTTGATCCGCATCTCGCGGCGCCGGCTGCTGGCATCCGGAGGAAAGGCGGTTGTGATCATGGCCGCCGCTGGTATCGCACCCCAATTCATTCGTCCCGGCCGCGCCTATGCGGCCGACGCGCTGGCGCCAGGCATGATCGGCGGCCCGACGGGCTTCGATGGAGCCGAGCGCTACCAGTATGGCGCCGACACGCCGGAAGGCCGCGCCATCGAGGCGGCCAAGGCGCTGAAGGGCGCCGGCAAGGCGCCCGCCAAGATCGTGCTCGGCCTGTCCGACGGCTCGATCGGCCAGCTCACGCAGCCGTTCCCGGCCGGTGCGCCGTCGATCAAGGAGCTGTGGGAAAAGGAAACCGGCATCGCGATCGAAATCGTCGGTTTGCCGAATGGCCAGGAATTCACCAAGACGATGCAGGACATCTCCACCAAGGGTGGGGCCTACGACATCTATTCGACCGAATGGAACCGCCTCGGCGACCTCGCCGAAACCGGCGGCATCGCCAAGCTCGATGACTTTGTCGCGCAGCACAAGCCCGAATGGGACGATCCCGTCAGCGGCTATGTCAACGGCGCCAAGGGCGTGTCGCTGCTCAACAAATACCGCGGCTCCAACTATGGCGTATCGCTGGACGGCGACTTCCAGACCTGGGTCTACCGCACCGATTTGTTCGGCGACGAAGCCGAGAAGAAGGCCTTCAAGGACAAATACGGCTACGATCTGGCGCCGCCGAAGACCTGGAAGCAGCATGGCGACATCGCCGCCTTCTTCCAGCGTCCGGACAAGGGCCTGTTCGGCTCGACCGACCTGCGCAACCAGGGCTGGGGCTACACCAACTGGTACCAGCGCTATGTCTCGATGGCTTCGCCCAACCAATTCCTGTTTGGCGATGACGGCAAGCCGATGATCAATTCCGAGCAAGGCATTGCCGCCACCAACGAATATGTCGCTTCGCTCGCACATCATTCGCCGGATGCGATCTCCTGGGGCTGGCCGGAGCAATACGGCAACTTCGCCAAGGGTGGTGCGGCGATGACCTGCGCCTTCTCCAACCTGCCGAAATTCCTCGACAATGCCGGCAACAAGGATTCGGCCGTCACCGGCAAGATCGGCTCGATGCTGCCGCCAGGCCGCGAGATCGACGGCAAGCTGATCAGCCGCTCCGTGCTGTGGTTCTCGCTGACCGGCATGGTCTCGTCGCAGTCGAAGAACCAGGAGGTTGCCTATCTCCTGCTGCAATGGCTGGGCTCGGCCCGTATCTACGCCTGGATGAGTGCCAACCCCGGCGGTTATCTGGACCCGTTCCGGCTTTCGGACTTCTCCGATCCGCTGGTGCGCCAGACCTATCATGCCTACCACATGGACGTCGTGCGCGAGACGGTGGCGCGCACCGTGCCGACCATCAACTATCCCGGCGCGACAGCCTTCCACAATGCGCTCGACGAGAACCTCATGGCGGCGCTGACCAAGGCCAAGACATCGGAGCAGGCGATGGCCGATACGGAGGCGGAGTGGAAGAAGATCGTGCGGCGCACCGGCGAGGACAAACTGCTCGAAGCCATCAAGACCAACAAGGAGGCCTGGCCGACAGTTCTCGACCCGATCGTCTGATCCATCTCCCTGGATCACATCGAAGGAGGGGAGGAGCCTGCTTTTTCCCTCCGCCCACAACGCCACCAGCAAAGCCGCCAGATGAAGCGTTCCGTTCCTTTCCTGATATTCCGCTATGCCGCGATCTTCGCGGCCATGGCGGTGACGCTGGTGCCGATCCTGTGGATGGTATCGATGGCGTTCAAGCCGATCGCCGAATGGTCGGCGACCGGCGCCGACCTGACCTGGTGGCCGAAGAACCCGACGCTCAGCAATTTTCGTTTCGTCTTCGGCGAGTCGACCAACAATTTGATCGTCGCGCTCGACCGTACCGCGCTGAAGCCGATCCTCGCATCGCTGCTGTCGGCGGTTTTCGGCACGGTGATCGCCATGTCGACGGGCACTGCCGCGGCTTATGGGCTGTCGCGTTTCGGCTCCGGCCAGAACCTGCCGCTGGCGCTGATCCAGCTCAGGATCTTTCCGCCGATGGCGGTCATGATCCCGGTGATGATCATGTGGGCCTTCCTCAACTTCACCGACAGCTGGTGGGGCCTGGCGCTGATCTACGGCATCGTCACCTTGCCGTTCGCCTTCTGGCTGATGAAGACCTTCTTCGACGACATGCCGCGCGAGATCGAGGAGGCAGCGCTTGTCGAAGGCTGTTCGCGGCTGCGCGTCTTCACCCGCATCACGCTGCCGATGATGCGCGCGCCGCTGGCCAGTGCCGCGCTCTTCGTCTTCATCCTCAACTGGTCGGACTATCTGATCGCGCTGCTTCTGACGACGCGCGAATGGGTGACCATCCCGGTCTACATGGCCTCGCTATCCTCCTCGATGACCGGGCAGCTCTATGGCGCCAAGGCGGCGCTTGGCCTGATCGCGGCCGTGCCGCCGGTCATCATGGGCATCGCCATCCAACGCCATCTGGTGCGCGGGTTGACATTCGGGGCGCTCAAGCAATGAGCGCGGTGACTGTCATGACTTCCAAGGATGAGGTGAAAGCCGTCGGAGCAAAGCCGGTTTCGCGCGATGAGGGCGCAAGGCTGGGTTTCCGGCTGACATTGCCTGCGCAGATCCTGGTGCTGTTCATCTCGGCCTTCCCGCTGTTGATGCAGCTCTACATCAGCGTCACCGATTGGTCGCCCCTGTCGGGCACCGGCTGGTGGAACGCCTGGTCGATGTGGAACAGCTTTGCCAACTACACCGATCTCGCCGCCGACGCGCGCTTCTGGAGCGCGCTGAAGCGTACGGCCATCGTCATGATCGTCTGCGTGCCGGCGGAATTCCTGCTTGGGCTGGCGCTGGCGACACTGTTTGCCGACGATTTCCCGGGCAAGCGCGTCTTCTATTCGATCCTGCTGATGCCGATGATGGTGGTGCCTGCCGTGGCCGGCTACATGTTCTTCATGCTGTTCCAGTCGGGCGGCCCGGTGAACGACATCTTGTCGGCGCTCACCGGATCTCCCGTCACCATCGCCTGGCTGTCGGATCCGACTCTGGCGCTGATTGCGGTGATGGTCGCCGACATCTGGCAATGGACGCCGCTGATGTTCCTTATCCTGCTTGCCGGCCTGGTCGGCGTGCCGGAGGACCAGATCAAGGCGGCGACGCTGCTCGGCGCCAATCCGTGGCAGCGCTTCGTCACCATCGTGCTGCCGAAGATGAAGACGATCATCATCATCGCGTTGGCGATCCGGGTGATCGAGAACTTCAAGATCTTCGACACGCTCTACATCATGACCGGCGGCGGTCCAGGCGTCGCTACCGAAACCATCTCGGTCTACATCTACAAGCTCACCACGCAGGACCTGATCTGGGGCTATGTGGCGGCGATCGCGCTGGCCATTTTGGTCGTGCTGTCGATCGTCGCGGTGTTTGCCATGAAGCGCATGGCGCGGGCACGCGAGGTTCCGGCATGAGCGCCATCCACCTGCAAAACCTGGTCAAGAAATTCGGCGACTTCACCGCGCTGAAGACCATGGACCTGGCAATATCAGATGGCGAGTTCATGGCGCTGCTCGGCCCGTCGGGCTGCGGCAAGTCGACTACGATGAACATGATCGCCGGCATGGAAGAACCGACCGGCGGCAAGATCCTGTTTGGCGACCGCGACATGGCCGGCGTGCCGATGGGCCGGCGTGGCGTCGGCTTCGTGTTCCAGAACTACGCCATCTTCACGCATATGACGGTGCGCCAGAACCTTGCCTATGGACCAAAAATGCGAGGGGCTGCCAAAGCCGAGATCGATCGCCGTGTCGGCGCCATCGCCGAGATGCTGCAGCTTTCGCCGCTGCTCGACCGCAAGGCCGACAGGCTGTCGGTCAATATATTGCAACGGGTGGCGATCGGCCGCTCGGCGATCATGGAGCCGGCGATCTTCCTGCTCGACGAGCCGCTGTCCAATGTCGACGCCGCTTTCCGGGCCGTCATGCGCACCGAACTGAAGCAGCTGCAGCGGCAGTTCCGCCAGACCATGGTGTATGTCACCCACGATCAGCTCGAGGCGATGACCATGGCCGACCGCATCGCGGTCATGGATCATGGGGTTTTGCAGCAGGTCGGCACGCCGCTCGAGGTCTACAACGATCCAGCCAATGTCTTCGTCGCCCGCTTTATCGGTGCGCCGGGCATGAATCTGCTCAAGGGCAGGCCGGCGGAGAGCGACCGCGGACTGGTCGTCGATCTCGGACCGTTGGGCGTCACGCCGCCGCTGCCGGGCGAACTCGCAGCGGCCATGCGTGGTGCACGCGGCGAGGTGCTTTACGGATTCCGGCCTGAACAGGCGACGTTGGTGCAGAATGGGCAGGGCCTCGCAATGTCGGTGACCTTTGTCGAACGGATCGGTGCGCGCACCATCGTTCATCTCGGCCAGGGCGAGGCGGCTGTGAAAACGGTGTTCGACAATGATGTCGGGCTGGCTATCGGCGACACCGCTGTCATCGCTCCCACTACGTCGTCGGTGCGCGTCTTCGACGCCGCTACCGGCCTTGCGATGAAGGCAGGTTGAGATGGCCGATATCGTCTTCCGTAATGTGACCAAACGCTACGGCAATACACTCGCCGTCGACGACGCCTCGTTCACCGTCAACGACAATGAGTTCTTCTGCTTCTTCGGTCCGCCGCTGTCGGGCAAGTCGACCATCCTGCGCCTGGTGCTCGGGTTGGAGACACCTGACACCGGCGAAATCCTGATCGGAGGCAGGCCGGTCAACGCGATGTCGCCGGCCGAGCGCAACGTGGCTATGGTGTTCCAGAACCTGGCGCTGTTCCCGCATATGAGCGGGCTCGAAAATGTCCGCTTTCCCCTGGTCGAACGCCGGGTCGCCGAGGCCGAGATCAAGCGGCGGGTCACCGACGTCGCGGCGAAGCTACATATCGGCCATATCCTGCACAAGCCGCCGGGACAGCTTTCGGGCGGGGAGCGGCAGCGCGTGGCGATCGCCCGGGCTCTGGTGCGCGATCCCAATGCCTATCTGATGGACGATCCGATCTCGGCGCTCGACGCCAGGCTGCGCGAAGAAACGCGCGTCGAGCTGAAGCGCATCCAGCGCGAACTCGGCAAGACGCTGATCTACGTCACGCACGACCAGGAAGAGGCGATGTCGGTCGCCGACCGCATCGCCATCCTGGAGGACGGCAAGATCAGGCAGATCGGTACGCCGGCAGAGATTTACGACCGCCCAACCAGCACCTATGTGGCAAGGCTGCTTGGTTCGCCGATGATGAACATCCTCAGATCGGCGCGCGGCGATGGCGGTGTCGAAGCGGCTGAAGGCACGATCCGCATCGACGACAAGACAGCGCCCGCCGACGCCGTGGAGATCGGGCTGAGGCCGGAGGACATCAAGGTCAGACCGTGGGCGGATGGGGGCCCGGGCCGCCCGGCGCGAGTGTTCGAGGTCGAGCCGCTTGGCGGCTACACCGTGGTGACGCTCGCTGCCGGGCAGGCGCGGCTGAAGGCGTTGCTGCGCGGCCAGCCCGACATCCGGCCGGATGCCATGGTGGCGATATCCTGCGAGCCGGCCAGAGTGCATTATTTCGAACAGAGCGGCGGGGCGTTGGCACGATGACGGCCGCCGCAAGGAAAGACTTTCGGGAGGAAGAGATGGCAAGCAAAGGCTTCGAGCCGGACGTGAAGGTCCGCACGAAGGAATACAAGATCGGCTGTGTCGGCGCAGGCATGATCATGGCCGAGTGCCATCTCGCCGCCTACAAGGAAGCCGGGTTCCCGGTGGTGGCAATCGCCTCGCGCACCAGGGCCAGCGCCGAGAAGGTGGCGACGCGCTGGGGCATTCCGACCGTCCACGACACACCGGAAAAACTGATCGAGGACGAAAATGTCGAGATCATCGACCTTGCTTTCCCGCCCGACCTGCAGCCGGCGCTGATCCGTCACGCGCTGAGGCAGAAGCATATCAAGGCGATCCTGGCGCAGAAGCCGCTGGCGCTGTCAGTCGAGGAAGCGGTCAAGCTGCGCGATGAGGCGGCCAAGGTCGGCAAGATCCTCTCGGTCAATCAGAACATGCGCTACGACCAATCGATGCGCGTCTTGAAGCAGATCATCGACAGCGGCGCGCTGGGCGACATCGTCTTCGCGCAGATCGACATGCACGCCATCCCGCATTGGCAGAGCTTCCTCGAGGACTATGACCGGCTGACGCTCGCCAATATGAGCGTGCATCATCTCGACGTGCTGCGCTTCCTGTTCGGCGATCCCGACGAGATCACCACGCTGACACGCAAAGACCCGCGCACGAAATTCGACCACTCGGACGGCATCACGGTGTCGACGCTGCGCTTTCCGTCCGGTGTGCTCGCTGTGTCGCTGGAGGATGTCTGGTCCGGTCCGCGCCAGGATGGCTACAAGGACGACCAGCACATCAATTGGCGCGTCGACGGCAGCAAGGGGGTCGCGAAGGGCACCATCGGCTGGCCGACGGGCGCTGCCTCGACGCTGACTTACGCTTCGACCGAGACGACCGGCGGCGAATGGGTCAGCCCGAGCTGGGACACGATGTGGTTCCCGCATGCCTTTATCGGTGTGATGGAGCAGCTCCAGCACGCGGTGAAGACCGGCACGCCGCCGGCGCTGTCGGTCGCCGACAACGTCAAGACCATGGCGCTGGTCGAGGCGGGTTATCGCTCGATCGACGAGGGCCGCACGGTCAAGCTTTCCGAAATCGCTACATGATCACCGCAGCTGAAACACCAAACAACTGAATCGCTTACAGGGAGGAATTCATACCATGATGCAGGCAGGTATTTTCACGGGCTATTTCCCGTACGGCCTCGAAGAGACGGCGAAGAAGATCCGCGGGCTCGATTTCAACACGGTGCAACTCGACCTCCACTTCAAGGACGTCGACCTGTCGGCGGGGCAGATCACCAAGGACAAGGCCAAGAAGGTACGCGACGTCTTCCGCGATCATCACCTGCCGGTGTGCTGCATTTCCGGCTACACAAATATCATCCACCCGGACAAGGCCGAGCGCGACAAGCGCGTCGGCTACCTCAAGGAGATCATCCGCAACGCCCGCCATTTCGGCAGCCCGTATGTGATCTCGGAAACCGGCACCTACAACACCGAATCCGACTGGGTGCATCACCCCAAGAACAAGACCGAGGAAGGGTTCGAGGAATGCCGCAAAGTGATCGCCGACCTTGCCCAGACGGCCTATGACCACGGCGCGGTCTTCCTGCTCGAAACCTATGTCAACAACGTCGTCGGCTCGGTCGAGGAGACAGTCAAGATGTTCGCGCAGGTCGATCACCCCGGCCTCGGTCTGCTGATGGACCCGACCAATTATTTCGAGACGCATAACATCGACAGGATGGACCAGATCCTGAACCAGGTGTTCGACACGCTGACCGACAAGATCAGAATAGCTCACGCCAAGGACGTCAAGCGTTCGGGCGGCGACAAGTCCGAGAAGCACGCCGATATCGGCGACGAGGACGCGCTGGAGAGCCATACATTCCGTGGCGTCGGTGAGATCGAGCTGCCGGCACCGGGCCTCGGTTCGCTGAACTACGACCTCTATCTCCAGCGGCTGGCGGAAAAGCATCCGAACATCCCGGTGATCATCGAGCATCTCTCGGAAGACGACGTGCCGCGCGCCAAGAAATTCCTCGACGGGAAGTTCCGCGCCAATGGTCTGTGACGATCACTGCGCGCCGTCGATTTGCGGCGGCGCGGTTCGGTTCCAAAGTAAGGGAGGAGAAAAAATGTTGAAATTCGCATTGAAACTGGCGGCTGCCGTAACGCTGCTCGCCGGCGTCTCGTTGAGCGCGCCGGCAATGGCGCAGGATGGCCAGAAGACGTTCTACTTGCTGTCGCATGGCGGTCCGTCGGATGCGTTCTGGCTGGACTGGAATGCCGGCGCGACCAAAGCCTGCGACCAGCTCAAGGTGACCTGCAAGATCTCATTCAGCGGCGGCGACATGGCGGCGCAGAAGGAGGCCTTCAATTCCGCGCTTGCGGCCAAGCCCGACGGCATCGCCACCACCTCGGCCCAGCCGGGCTTGTGGACGGAAGAGGTGAAGGCGGCCAAGGCAGCCGGCATCCCGATCGTGTTCTTCAACACCGACGATCCGGCGACCGGACGGCAAGCCTATGTCGGCGCCGATCTCAAGGAGGCGGGCGTCATCTGGGCCAAGTATCTTGTCGACCACAAGATGGTGAAGCAGGGCGACAAGGTGTTCCTGCCGGTGGAAGTGCCCGGCGCCAGCTATCAGCAGCTGGAGACCGAAGGCATCGCCAGTGTCTTCGATCCGTTGGGGATCAAATATGATGTGGTCGATTGCGGCACCGACCCGGCCGGCATCATTGCCAAAATGACCGACTACATGGTCGCCAACAATCCGCCGGCGATCATCGCGCTTGGCGATTCCGTCGCGGCCAGCGTCAAGCGGGTGTTCGACGGCGCCGGCGTGCCGGCCGGCAAGATCCCGGTCGTCGGCTGGGGCAATTCCAAGGAAACCGCGGAAGCCGTCAAATCCGGTTTCGTCAACGCGGCCGCCTGGCAGTTCCCGTCTGCGCAGGGCTTCATGCCGGTGGCGCTGCTCGGGCTCGCCGCTTCGGGTGAGCCGATCGGCTACGACATCCACACGTTCAGCCTCTACGACGCCTCGAGCGTCGAACCGATCCTGAAACTCTACGACACGAAGTGAAAACCGGTGCCCGCGGCGCAAGCCGCGGGCGTCTCTTCAAAGCATGGTTCAAGCAGTCATGATGATCGCCGCAGAAGACGAAATGCCTGTCGGGAAACGCAGACCGGGCCTTATGCGCTCGCCGCAATTCTCCTCGCTCGTCATCCTCATTGTCCTGCTCGCGGTGTTCGCCATTGCCGATGCCAATTTCCTGTCGCCGCTCAACATCTCCAACATGATGGCGTTCCTGCCCGAGCTCGGCATCATCGCGCTCGGCATGACGCTGCTGTTGACGGCGGGCGAGTTCGACCTGTCGGTCGGCGCCGTGTTCGGGCTGGCGCCGGTCGTCGTCATGCTCCTGGTGCAGAACGGCGGCGTGGATATAGGTGCCGCCCTTCTGGCCGGGCTTCTGCTGTGCATCGCCATCGGCGCCATCAACGGGCTGATCGTCACCAAGATCGGCATTTCGTCCTTCCTGGTCACGCTTTCGATGCTGCTCGTGGTGCGTGGGGCAGCGCTCTACATCACACAGGGCTTTCCGCTGAAATCCTGGGACCAGCCGGGTTTTTTCGTGACGCTGCTGGCCGGCAGCTTCAATGTCGGCTCGTTCCGGTTCTACACCTCGCTGTGGTGGTTCATCGGTCTCTCGCTGCTGGCAATCTACGTGCTGCGCTATGCCAAGCTCGGCAACTGGATCAGCGCCATCGGCTCGAACCGCAACGCGGCGGTGGCGCGTGGCGTGCCGGCGGACGCCGTCAAGGTGTGGCTGTTCATCCTGACTTCGGTTCTGGCGGGGCTGGCCGGCATGATCAGCGCCTTCCGCATTTCGGCCGCTTCACCGGTGGCCGGCACCGGCTACGAGCTCGAAGTGATCGCCATGGTGGTGGTCGGCGGCACGGCGCTGACCGGCGGACGCGGCACGATCCTCGGCACCATCGTCGGTGCGCTGATGCTGCGCGCGATCCGCAACGGCATTGTGCTGATCGGCGTGCCGGGCCTCGCCTACAACATCTTCGTCGGCCTGATCATCCTCGCCATGCTCATCCTGCACGCTTTGCTGCAGAAGAACGCCGCAAGGGGCTGACGATGGAAGTTCTCCGGCTGCAGAATCTGCAAAAATCCTTCGGCAGCGTCCGCGCACTGAAGGATGCGTCCTTTGCCCTCAAGGAAGGCGAGGTGGTGGCCCTGCTCGGCGACAACGGCGCCGGCAAATCGACGCTGATCAAGGCGATTTCCGGTGTGTTTCCGATCGACCGTGGCGACATCTATGTGCGCGGTGAAAAGGTTTCGATCCGTTCGACACGCGATGCGATGGACCTCGGCATCGAGACCATCCATCAGGATACGTCTCTGGCGCCGGATCTCAGCATCGCGCGCAATCTTTTCCTTGGGCGCGAGCCGGTCAAGCTGAAATGTCTGGGCGTGTTCGCGCCGCTCGATTTCGCCAAATTGCGAGACGCGGCGTCGGCGCTGTTGAAGCGCGTCGGCATCTCGAAAAAACTCGACGCCGATGCGCTGGTCTCTACGTTATCGGGCGGCGAGCGGCAGTCGATCGCGATTTCTCGCGCCATGCAGTTCGCCGCCAAGGTCATCATCCTCGACGAACCGACCAACAATCTCGGTGTCGAGGAAACCCATGGCGTGCTGCGCTTCGTCAAGGAGGTGCGTGACGCCGGTCATTCCGTGCTCTTGATCACCCACAACATCCATCACGTGTTCCAGGTCGCCGACCGCATCATCGTCATGCGCCGCGGCGAGATCGTCGCCGAGCAGACGGTTGCCGATACCGATCTTCTGACCGTGGAAAGCATCATCACCGGCGCCGATATGTCGGCCTTGCTGAAAGAGACGAGAGCGAAGTGAAGAAGTTGGCCGTCACATGGTAGAACTCTACGGCAAGACGCTTTCGCGCCGGCAGGTGTCGGAACGTTCGGGCATGCTGTCGCAATTTGCCGGCGTGCGGCTGATGACGCTTGGCGACGGCGTGGAACGCGGCATCCGCATGCTGGAGTTCCGCACCGGCTCGGGCCTGCGCTTCACGGCACTGGTCGACCGGGCGCTCGACATCGCCGATTGCGACTTCAAGGGCCAGGCGATCGGCTGGCATTCGCCGAGCGGCTTTCGCCACCCCGGCCTGCACGATTATGAGGGGGAAGGGGGGCTCGCCTGGGCGCGCTCGTTTTCAGGCCTGCTTGTCACCTGCGGCCTCGACCACATATTGGGCCGCGAAGAGGTGCCGGCCGATAGCTACAACTACCCGGGCAGGAAGACCGTGATCCATTCGCTGCATGGCCGCGTTGGCACCATTCCGGCGCGGCTGACCGGTTATGGCGAGGCCTGGGATGGCGACCGCTGCGTGCTGTGGGCCGAAGGTATCGTTCAGCAATCGGCAGTGTTCGGCGAGGATCTGCATCTGATCCGGCGTATCGAGGCCGATGTCGGCGGCAACGAGATCCGGCTGTCGGATCGCGTCGTCAACCACGGTTTCAACCGCACGCCGCATATGTATTTTTACCACGTCAATGTCAGCCATCCCTTGCTCGACGAGGGTTCGCGCTATCTGGCGCCGATCCGCGACGTCGTCTGGGCCGGCCATGCCGGCGAGCGCTACCAGGCGCAGAAGGTGGGTTACCGCACGATGCCGGCGCCGCAATCGGGTTTCAGCGAGCAGGTCTGGCAGCACGAGATGGCGGCGGACGCCAATCGCGAGGTGCCGGTGGCAGTGGTCAACGATCAGCTCGGGCTCGGCTTCGAAGTGGTGACGCGCAAGGACCAGCTGCCTTGCGCCTATCAATGGCAGAATTTCCAGGCGGGGCAGTATGCGCTGGGCATAGAGCCCTCGACACACCATGTCTTGGGCAATCTCGCGGCGCGCGAGCGGGGCGAGATGATCTGGCTGGAGCATAGTGAAAGCCGTTCTTACGACGCGGTGTTCCGGGTGCTCGACGGCGCCGGCGCGATCGCCGAGGCCGAAGCGAAGATCGCGTCGATCGCAAGGCAGCCGCAACAGGATTATCCTGCGCCGTCGGGAAATTTTCCGGGATTGGCGGACAGGGCATGAGGCGAAACGAACGCTCCGGCTGGCGGGCCGGAAATCGGAGGTCGATGTGATGGAGAAAAAGCGCGACTACAGCCTGGTCGGGGAAAGCACGCGCATCGCGATCGAGACCGGGCTGGCCTCGGCCGAGTGGTATCACACCGATGTGCCGCGCAAGGCGATGAAAGAGCTGATGCAGCGCTCGGACGGCCCGGCGATCCGCGACACGATCATCTGGATCGTTGCCATATTGGGTTCCGCCGCCGGGATCGCCTGGTTCTGGGGCACGTGGTGGGTGGTGCCGTTCCTGCTCGTCTATGGCGTGCTCTACGGCTCGTCCAGCGACTCGCGCTGGCACGAGTGCGGCCACGGCACCGCCTTCCGCACACGCTGGATGAACGATGCCGTCTACCAGATCGCCAGCTTCATGCTGATGCGCAATCCGGTGACCTGGCGCTGGAGCCATGCCCGCCACCACACCGACACGATCATCGTCGGCCGCGACGCCGAGATCGCGGTGATGCGTCCGCCGGACCTGCTGCGCGCCGCACTCGCCTTCACCGGTGTTCTCGATTTCCGCTATTCGCTGCCGACGCTGGTGCGCAATGCGTTCGGCAGCATCTCGCCGGACGAGAAAAGCTTTATTCCCGAGATGGAGCTTCACAAGGTGGTCACAGCCGCGCGCTGGCATGTCGCCATCTATGTCGCGGCGATCGGGCTGGCGCTTTATCTGTGGTCGTTCCTGCCGCTGGTGCTGATCGGCCTGCCGCGCCTCTACGGCAGCTGGCACATGGTGCTGACCGGCCTGCTGCAGCATATCGGCCTGGCCGACAATGTCACCGACCACCGGCTGAATACGCGCACCGTCTACATGAACCCGATCAGCCGCTTCATCTATTGGAACATGAACTATCATGTCGAACATCACATGTTCCCGATGGTGCCCTATCACGCGCTGCCGAGGCTGCACGAATTGATCAAGCACGATCTGCCCGAGCCGAACCCTTCGATGTGGCATGCCTATCGCGAGGTCTGGCCGGTGCTGCTGAAGCAGCTTCAGTACGAGGATTATTTCCTCAAACGTGAATTGCCGCCGACGGCGCGGCCGTATCGGGACGAATTCCATGCACTGACCGTTCCGGCTACGGCGGAATAGGGGAGAAGCAGATGGCCGACTGGGTTGAAGCGTGTGGCGTCGACGATGTCGAGGAAGAGGATGTCATCCGCTTCGATCATGGCGGCCGTACCTTCGCCATCTATCGCAGTCCCGATGACGAGTACTTCGCAACCGACGGATACTGCACGCATGAGAAGGCGCATCTGGCCGATGGGCTGGTGATGGACGACATCATCGAATGCCCCAAGCACAATGGCCGCTTCAACTACAAAACGGGCGTGGCTCGAGGCGCACCGGTATGCGTCAATCTCGCCACCTATCCAGTGAAGGTCGAGGCTGGCAAAGTGATGATCCAGATCGGCTGACCTGCCGCCGAATGCAACTGAGGGAACCCTTTTGATGAGCCGAAAAAGACCGACGGTGGCGGATTTGCGCGCCATGAAGGGCAAGCGACAGCTGACCATGCTGCGTGTGCTGACGATGGACGAGGCCGAGGCCGCGGAGCGCGCAGGGGTCGACATCGTCTCGGTGCCGCCCGAATTGGTGCTCAACCCTGAGTACCGCGACGCGGCGCCCAGCCTGTTCACCATGCCGGGCGACAATTTCTACGAGATCGGCACGGCGGACGATTTCGTGCGCTGGGCCTTCCGGCTCTACAAGGCCGGCGCCGACGCGGTCTATTGCAGCGCCGGTCATGCCACGATCAAGCGGATGGCCGATGACAATATCCCGGTGATCGGCCATGTCGGGCTGATCCCGTCACGGGCGACCTGGACTGGCGGCTTCAAGGCGGTCGGCAAGACCGCCGACACCGCCATGGAGGTCTTCGCGGCGGTGAAGCAGCTGGAGGCTGCAGGCGCCATCGGCGCCGAGATCGAGGTGGTGCCGGTCGAGGTGGCCAAGGCGATCTCGGAGCGGACGTCGCTGATCATGCTGTCGATGGGAGCGGGTACCGGTTGCGATGCGCAATATCTGTTCGCCGACGACATTCTCGGCCAGAACCGTGGCCACATGCCCCGTCATTCCAAGGTGTATCGCAATTTCGCCGCCGAATATGATCGTTTGCAGGCCGAGCGTATCGCCGCGTTTTCGGAATATGTTGCCGACGTGAACAGTCTCGCCTATCCCGAAGACAGGCATGTGGTGCATATGGATCCGGCTGAACTCAGCCTGTTCATGAAGAGGGTCGACGGGGCGTGAAATCTCAAGGCAATGATGCGACGGACGAGGCCGCGCCGGTTCATATTCTCACGCTTTCCTGCGAGGATCGGCCGGGGATCGTCGCCGCCGTCACGGCGGAGCTTGCCGCGAACGGCGCCAACATCGCCGAAAGCAGCCAGTTCTGGGACCGGCAGACCAATCGCTTTTTCATGCGGATCGCCTTCATCAGCCCGCCAGGCTCGACCGGGGACAGTCTGGCGCGGGCCCTGGAATCGAGCGTCGACCGCTTCGGCATGAAGACCGCGCTGGTCGATCAGGGACGCCGCCCGAAGATCATCGTCATGGTCTCCAAGTTCGACCACGCGCTTCTCCATCTGCTGTACCAGATCAGGGTCGGCTGGCTGAACGCGGAGGTTGCAGCCGTCGTCTCCAACCACGAGGATGCCCGCCGCTTCGCCGAGCTGGAGGGCATTCCCTACCACCATTGGCCGACCACCAAGGAGAACAAGGCCGAACAGGAACAGAAGCTGCTGGACCTGGTGCAGCGGACAGGGGCCGAACTGGTCATCCTGGCGCGCTACATGCAGGTCTTTTCAAAAGGTCTGTCGGACCGGCTGTTCGGACGGGCGATCAACATCCACCATTCGTTCCTGCCGAGCTTCAAGGGCGCCAAGCCGTACCACCAGGCTTTCGACCGCGGCGTCAAGCTGATCGGTGCGACGGCGCATTACGTCACCTCCGACCTCGACGAGGGCCCGATCATCGATCAGGAGACCGAACGCGTCACCCATGCGATGAGCGCCGAGGATTTCGTCGCCGTCGGGCGCGACATCGAAAGCCGGGTACTGGCGCGCGCCGTCAAGCTGCATCTCGAAGCCCGCGTCATGCTTAACGGCCACAAGACCGTCGTCTTCTGAGAAGCCGCGTCAGGCCGGCCAATTTCCGCCGGCGAGCGCGGCGTAGAGCGCTTCGGCGTCGATGCCGAGCGGCCGGTCCTCTTTCAGCATGGGGACGAGAGCGCGTATCCCCGCGTGAAGTGCGGCGGTGCGCGGCGCCAGCGTGAAGCCGTCGCGCAGGTCGACGGCCTGCGCGGCGGCCATCAATTCGAAGGCGATCAGCCGCCGCCACAGCGCGATCATCCCTGCGCATTTCGCAACCGCCAGAGGTGTCTGCGTGGCGTGATCCTCGACGCCCTCCGACACGGCCAGAAAGTCGAGCATCACCGGATTGGCCTTGTGGCGGATGGCGGCCAGGATCGAGGTCACTGTCTTCTGCAACGGCACGAAGCCGGCCGAGGCGCCGCCGACCGGCGACAGATATTTCGGTAGGCCATTGCGGCCCGAACCGGTGAGCTGGATGAAGCGCGCGGCACTGGCCGCGGCACATTGGGCGATCGCCAGGCCGAGCGTCTCAAAGGCGAGCGCCAGTGCGGCGGTGTGGAAATTGCCGGTCGACAGTACCAGTTCATCATCGCCCAGCACCAGCGGGTTGTCGGCGGCGGCGTTGAGCTCGATCTCGACAGCCTGTCTCGCCTGGCCGATCGCCTCGATCAGTGCGCCATGGACCGACGGCATGCAGCGGATCGACAGCGGGTCCTGCAAGGTGGTCGGTGCCGGCGCGTCGTCTCGGACGAGCAGATTGTGCAGCACCTTGGCTGCTTCCTGCTGGCCGGCTGCCGGGCGCGCCATATGCAGGCGCGGGTCGAGGATGGTGCGGTTGGCACCAAAACCTTCCATGGTCAGAGCCCCGGCATGCTGTTGCTGGGCCAGGGCAGTGAGGGCATCCGTCACCGCAAGTGCGCCGCTGCCGGCGGAAACCGCCGATGCGTTGATCAGCGATAGCCCGTCCTTGGGCGCCAGGCTGATCGGGGCGAGGCGCGCCATCATCAGCGCCTTGGCCGCCGGTATGCGACGGCCCTGATAGTCGGCTTCGCCTTCGCCGGTGAGCATGCGGGCGAGTGCCGTCATCAGCACCAGGTCGCCGGCGCCGATCGAGCCGAGCGACGGCATGACGGGATGGACGCCGGCATTGAGCGCGTCGACCAAAGCAACGAAGACGGAAGGCGAAAGGCCGGATCCGCCAACCGACAGCATCGCTGCACGCGCGGCCATGCTTGCCCGCACCGCATCGACCGGCAATCCTTCGCCGACGGCGCCGCTGCGTCCCTCCAGCAACTGGCGCTGGAAGGCTCCGGCATCGCCCTCTACAGCAGTGCCGAGATTGGCGCCGAGCCCGGTGTTCAGGCCATAGATCTGCTGGCCGGACGCTGCAGCCTGGTCGAGCACTCTTCGTGCCTTCTCAAGCCTGCCGATGACATCGGGTCCGATCTCCACCTTGCGCCCATCGCGGGCGACTGCAGCGACATCGCCGACGCCGACGCCGGTTCCGGTGAGGACGAGCGCGCTCATGCGAAGCGCAGCCTCTGACCGATGCCTTGCGCCTGCGCCTTGGCCAGCATCGCCTTGCCCAACGCGATATCAGACAGCGACAGGCCACGATGCCAGAACAGGATCGTTTCGTCGTCGCTTTCGCGCCCAACTTTCAGGCCGGCGGCGATCTGGCCGAGCTCGGCATGCAGCGTCTTCTCGCTCAGCCGCCCGGTCTCGACATGGGCGCGTAGCGAGCCGAACTTGCCGCCCTTGCACTGGCCCCAATCGTCGACGACCATTTTCTGCATTATGTCGGTCAACGACAGTTCCACCGCGCTCATCGTGCCATAGGGCACGACCAGCGCGCCGGGCTTGATCCATTCGGTCTTCAGCAACGGCTGCGGCTCCGGCAGCCGCGAGGCCTCGACGACGATGTCGGCGCCCTCGATGCAGCTTTTCCAGTCGGCCACCGCTGTGACCGTCTTGCCGAGATCGGCGGAGAGTTCGGCGGCAAAACCGTCGCGGCTTTCCGGGCGGCGCGAATGGACGCGAATCTCGTCGAAATCGAAGAGATGGTCGAGCAGGCGCACATTCCAGTAGGCGGTGCCGCGCGCGCCGATATGGGCCAGCACCTTGGAATTCCTGCGCGCCAGATGCCTGGCGCCGATGGCGGTGACGGCGCCGGTTCGCATGTCGGTGATGACGGTGGCGTCGAGGATGGCCCGCGGCGCGCCGGTGCGCGGGTCGAACAGGTTGAGGATGCCGAATTCGGAAGGCAGGCCATGCAGGTAATTGTCGACATAGTCGCCGACGATCTTGACGCCGGCCGTGTCGAGCGGCGCGACGTAGCCGCGCAACACGTTGAAATGGCCGTGGAAGGACGGGTCCGGCTCGAGATGGACGCGCGGTTCGATCACCGTCTGGCCCTTGCCTTGCGCCACCAGGCCAGCCTCGACGGCGGCGATGATTTCGCCATCGGTCATGGCAAGGGCATCGATATCGAGGGCATTGAGGTAGTCGATGTAGATGGGCTTCATGTTACGCGTATACTCTCCTCGACGGCCCCATCCATTCCATAGCAGGCCATGGCGGCACACGAAAGTTTGTTGCGACGTCTCTGGACGCCGCCGGGGAGATGCTGTTCAAACCGGTTCCGTCATGACTGCCATTCCCGAGACCGCAACCTTGTCCGAAACGGCCACCCATGCGCGGCGCGTGGCGTTGATCGTCGCCATCGCCTTTTTCATGCAGTTGCTGGATTCGACGATCATCTCGACATCGCTGCCGCAGATGGGCGCCTCCTTCGGCGTGTCGCCGGTGGCGATGAGCATCGGCATCACCGTCTACATGCTGACCATGGCGGTGTTCGTGCCGCTGTCGGGCTGGCTCGCCGACCGGTTCGGGGCGCGCAACATCTTCCTGCTGGCGATCGTCCTGTTCACCCTGGCTTCGCTCGCCTGCGGCCTCTCGCAAACCCTGACCCAGTTCGTCGCCGCACGTGTCGTGCAAGGGCTCGGCAGCGCGCTGATGACGCCGGTTGGGCGCATTCTCGTCCTGCGCAATGCGCCGAAATCCGAACTGCTCAACGCCACGGCGCTGATCACCTGGCCAGCACTGTTTGCGCCGGTGGTCGGGCCGGTGCTCGGCGGCTTCATCACCACCTATCTGTCCTGGCACTGGAATTTCTTCATCAACATCCCGCTCGGCGTGATCGGGCTGGCGCTGGTCGCCCGTTTCATCCCAGGCGACCGCGAGGCCGACCCCAAGCCGCTCGACTGGCCCGGTTTTTTCCTGACATCGGCGGGACTTGCCTTGCTGCTCTACGGTCTCGAGCGTATCGCGCATCCCGAGGACGGCGTGCTGCCGACAGCGCTGCTGATCGTAGCCGGCATCGTCCTCGGCTGGCTGGCGGTGCGCCATCTCAGGCGCGCGCCGCATCCGCTGCTCGATCTCTCCTCGTTCAAGGTGCTGACCTTCGCCATCTCGACGCTTGCCGCCGGCACCATTTTCCGGGTGGCGATCAACGCCACGCCGTTCCTGCTGCCGCTGCTGTTCCAGGTTGGCTTCGGCCTTTCGCCTGTCGATGCCGGCTTGATGATCCTGGCCTATTTCCTTGGCAATCTCGGCATGAAGACGGTGACCACGCCGACGCTGCGCCGTTTCGGTTTCCGCTCGGTGATGGTCGTCAACGGCATCATCGCCTCGGCCTCGATCATGGCTTGCGGAGCGATCTCGCCGCAGACGCCGCAAGCGCTGGTGGTGGCGCTGATGCTGATTGCCGGCCTGTCGCGCTCGATGCAGTTCACCGCCCTTAACACGCTGGCCTTCGCCGACATCGATGCGTCGCAACGAAGCTCCGCGGCGACGCTGTCCTCGATGCTGCAGCAGGTGGCGATGCTGTTTGGCGTCGCGGTGGCGGCGGCGATCCTTAATCTGTCGCAGATCGTCAGGGATCGCCCCGCTCTCGATCTTGTGGATTTTCGAGTAGCCTTTCTGGTGATCGGCGCCATCGGGCTGGTGGCGGCGTTGCGTTTTCTCGTGCTCCCGCCAGGTGCGGGCGCGGAGGTTTCCGGGCACTCGCCGGGAAATTCAGATCGATTTTTCCGCCTGATGCGGAGATAAATTCCGTCCTGTCCCTTTGCCTTGGTTCAGCGCTTTCGCGTGCGGCCGCAATGGCGCAACCAATTGCCAAAAGCGCAGAGTTTTCCGCGCATTGCGCCAGCTTCGGCAATCGATGCGTCCACTCGATAAATATCGCAGCCGGCCTGGGTTCCGGGCGCGGATTCATTTGACGAACCGGCGTTGGGCCGATTAGCGTTCTTTCCCAGGGATGGCAGCGCTGCCATCGGGGCAAACGCAGACATGAACACCATCGGCTGGCCAAATTTCAGGAGCCTGAACCAGGAAGGCATTGTCTTTGCCATCGCCGTGGTGCTGTTCGTTGCAGCGGCTATAGGCCTGCCAGGCTTCATCGACCCCAACAATCTCGTCGCCATCGTCCGCTCCGTGTCGGTGCTGGGCATCCTTGCGCTCGGCATGGCCGTGGTCATCATCGGCCGCGGCATCGACCTCTCTGCCGTCGCGATCATGGCGATGTCGGTCGCCTGGTACCTGCAACTGCTGAATTCGGGGACGCCGGACGGGCTTGCCTTCGCCTATGTGCTGGCCAGTGTGCTGGCCATCGGCCTGCTCAATGGTTTTCTCGTCGCCTATGCCGACGTGCCGGCGATCTTCGTGACGCTGGCGACAGGCTCCTTCGTCTTCGGCTATGTACGCTCGCAACTGATCACGCAGGATGCCGTGCCGGTGCCGCAGGGCCATTGGGTCGAGTTGCTCGGCGGCCTGCGCTTCCTCGACATTCCCATCGAGGTTTTCGTCTTCGCAGGGCTGGCCTTCCTGTTCTTCCTGTTCCTTCGCTACACCAAATGGGGCCGCTATATCTATTTCGCCGGCGATAATCCGGTGGCCGCCCGCAACATCGGCATGCCGGTGCGGCCGATGCTGGTGCTGCGCTATGTGCTTTCCGCCTTCGTCGCACTGGTCGCCGGCCTGCTGACGGCGGCCAGCCTGCATTCGATCAATACCCGCGTCGTCAATTCGACGCTGCTCTACGATATCGTGCTGGTGGCGGTTATCGGCGGCATCGGCCTGTCCGGCGGGCGCGGCGGGGTGCGCAACGTGCTGGTCGGTGCGGCACTGATCGGCATCCTGCTCAACGCCATGACCATCATCGACATTCCGCTGCTCTACCAGAACCTGATCAAGGCAGCGATCCTGCTCGGCGCCATCATCGTCGACGGCATCATCAATCCACGTGACGAGCAGACCGCCCAGCAGGGCGACATTTAGACCTGAACTGCGGCGGACGGTTGGGGCCGGCCGCTGATAACAACGACCAAAGCAAAAGGATCCGACATGAAACTGATCAAGACACTCATGGCCGCCGCCACGGCGCTCGCTGTCACCGCCTTCGTGGCGCCAACCTTCGCCGCCGACGATCCGGGCCCGGCTGCGTACGCGCAGGCGCTCAAGGGCAAGCGCGTCATGCTGGTGCCTCTGGCAATGGGCTTCGACCTGGCGCAGGGCTGGGCGCACTATCTGAAGACCGAAGTCGAGGCCTGGGGCGGCGTGTTCGAGACGCGCGACCCGAACTGGGTCGTCGATGCCGGCGCGCAGGCGATCACGGACGCCATCTCCTCGGACACCAGGCCGGATGTGCTGATCATCCACGCGCCGGACCTCAACTCCTATTCCAAGCTGATGAAGAAGGCGCAGGCCGCCGGCACCTATGTCATCCTGGTCGACAATCCCGCCAACTTCCCGGCCGACGCCTTTATCGGCAGTGACTGGGACCGGCTTGGCCAGCTCGAGGCCGAAGCGGCGATCAAGGGCTGCGGCCCGAACTCGTCGAAGAAGATCGGCCTTGTGCAGGGTGACCAGGCGAACTCCTCCAGCCTCTATCAGTATGCCGGCATCATGAAGGTGCTGGACAAGAATCCCGACTTCAAGGTGGTGGCCAAGCCCGATTCCAACTGGGATGCGACGACCTCGCGCAACGTGACGACGACGATGCTGCAGCAGAACCCGGATATCTGCTCGATCATCGATTTCTGGGATGGCGACGCCACCGGCGCGTCCGCCGCGATCCGCGATGCCAAACTCGACGGCAAGGTGTTCCTGGTCACCACCGGCGGCGGCGAGAAGGCGGCCGATTGCGACAAGCTGGTCGACGGCACCTATGGCGCTGTGGTGATGACCGATCTTGCTCGCCAGTCGGGCGACATGAACGCCATCATCAAGTTCCTGCTGCAGAGCGGCCAGCCGGCCGGCACCTCGCACACCTACATCTACACGCTGGAGAAGGCGACGACCAAGGCCGACCTCAAGCCCGACAGCTGCTGGGACCTGAAGGCGCTGCAGGCACAAGCGGCGGCGGCAAAGTAAGCCGCACCTTTTCGACTGAAGTACAAGCGAGGTGACCGGAAGGATCCGGTCACCTCGTCCCCTCATGGAATAGCAGCAGCCGATGTCCTTTCGCGAACGCCTCCAGTCCTGGCGCTACAATCTCGTGCCCGACCATGTCGTCGGCGAGATACTGACCAAACGCTGGACCGACAACGCCATTCCGTTCCTGGCGCTGGTGGCGACATTGGCCACCTTCGGCTCGGTCATTCCCGGCTTCTTCAAGCTGACCGCTTTGCAGGAATCGACCCGCCAGCTCGGCGAGTTCTCGATGGTCGTCACCGGCATGACGGTGGTGATGCTGGGTGGCGGCATCGATCTGTCGGTCGGCTCGATCTTCGCGCTGTCGTGCTTTTCCGCCGTCTATGTCTTCTTCATCCTCGAACAGTCGATCTGGCTGGCGCTGGCCGCATCGCTCGCCACCGGCCTCATCTTCGGCGCCATCAACGGCTACCTCGTCGGTTATCTCCGCTTGCGCGCCTTCCTCACCACGCTGGTGACCTTCATCTTCGGCCGGGCGCTGTTCGACATCCTGGTCACCACCTATGCCGCCGATGTGCAGCTCTCGACCGCGACATCGGATGTGCTCGACTTCATCGGCGACAGCACCTTCTGGGGGCTGTCCGTCTCGGTGTGGCTGGCGATCATCCTGGCCATCGTCACCCATATCGCGCTGACGCGTTCGCGGCCGGGCTGGCACGTGCTGGCGGTCGGCGGCTCGAGGCGCTCGGCGCATAACGCCGGCATCCGCGTGCGTCGCACCGTGTTCATGACCTATGTCTTCTCCGGCTTCTGCGCCTCGATCGGCGGCTTCCTCATTGCTTGCCGGCTGAGCGGGGCAGGGCCGGGCACCGGCCTCAACCTCGAGATCATGGCGCTGACGGCGGCGGTGGTCGGCGGCGTCAGCCTCGGCGGTGGCCGAGGCTCGGTAATCAAGGGGCTGATGGGCGCCATCATCGTCTTGACCATGACCAATGGGCTGATCCGGCTGGGCTACGGCACCGGCACCAACCAGATGGTGCTCGGCATCATGCTGGCAGTGGCGGTGACCATCGACATCCGCTGGCTGAAGAACCGGCACAAGGTGCTGAACGAGGTCTATGTCGCGCCGGTCTATCTCAAGATGGGCGAGACACAGTCGGCCGCACCCGGCTCGGGCACCCCATACGAACTCGACAACAGGCTGTCGGCCGCAGAGCATATCGGGCTTGGCGAGCTGGAGGGGCCGGAAGACGTCATCCTCGACCGCGACGACAATCTCTATTGCGGCACGCGCCATGGCGAGATCGTCCGTTTCTTCGCGCCCGATTATGTCAGGTCGGAGGTGTTTGCCCATATCGGCGGTTTCCCGCTGGGGCTGGCCTTCGACAAATCAGGCAATCTGATCAGCTGCGTCGGCGCCATGGGACTCTATTCGGTCTCGCCGCAGCGCGAAGTCAAACGGCTGTCGGCCGAGACATCGCGGTCCTGGACCTCGATCGTCGACGATGCGCGGCTGCGTGACCCCAACGACTGCGACATCGCACCCGATGGCCGCATCTATTTCACCGACTCGACCAAGCGTTATGACGCCCATGACTGGGCGCTGGATTCGATCGAGAACCGTGCCACCGGCCGGCTGCTGGTCTACGACCCGAAGGACGGTTCGACGAAGACGCTGCTCGACGGCTACCGCTACACCAACGGTGTGTGCATGGCGCATGACGGCAAGTCGCTGTTCTTCGCCGAAAGCTGGGCCTGCCGCGTGCACCGCTACTGGCTGGAAGGGCCGAAGGCCGGCACCGCCGAATGCGTCATCCGCGACATGCCGGGCTATCCCGACAACATCAACCGCGCCTCCGACGGCAATTACTGGATGGCGTGGCTCGGCATGCGCACGCCGAGCTTCGACCTGTCGCTGCGCCATCCCGACATGCGCAAGCGCATGACGCGCCGGCTGCCGCAGGACGAATGGCTGTTCCCCAACATCAACACCGGCGGTGTGGTGAAATTCAATGACAGGGGCGGCATCGTCGAGGCGATGGGCGATCTCACCGGCGGCGCGCACCCGATGGTCACCTCGATGCGCGAGCACAAGGGGTATCTGTTCGTAGGCGGCATCCTCAACAACCGCATCGGCCGCTACAAGATTGCAGGCGCCGACCCGAACTGGACCAGCCCCGCTTCCTATTGGGGAGCAAAGCCATGATCCTCGACCCGGTGCTCGACCTGTTCCGCGGCAAGGCGGTGACCATCCCGCCGCTCGACGGCGCTTTTCGCCCCAATACGCGGCTGGATGATGCGCCGGCTTTTGCCGAGCTGACGGAACCGGATAATCTGCTGGTTACCGGTGACAGGCTGGTGGTCTCCAGCGGCAACGCCATCCATTCGATTGCTGCTGGAGCGCAACCTGTCGTGGTCGAGACCTTTCCGTCTGCCGTCACCGCGCTGGCGCTGTCGCCATTGGGCGAACTGACGGTCGGGCTGGAAAGCGGCAAGTTGCTGATGTCAGGCGTGGAGGTTTCGCTGCCGGCCGGGATCAGCTGCATCACCGCACTAGCCTATGCGGATGACGGCACGCTGTGGCTGGCCAACGGCTCGGCCGAGCATGTGCCATCGCAATGGGCCGCCGATCTGATGAAGAAGGGCGCGTCCGGTTCGCTCTGGAAGCGAGACGCGGCAGGCGGTGATTTTCGCAAGCTCGCCGGCGACATTGCCTTTCCCTACGGGCTGCATCCTGTCGGCAAGGATGTGCTTGTCAGTGAAAGCTGGCGCCATCAGTTGGTGCGTTTCGGCGGCGCGACGGGCAGCCGTTCGACGGTTCTGACGCATCTGCCAGGCTATCCCGCGAGGCTGTCGCCGTCCGCCGATGGTGGGGCCTGGCTGACCTTGTTTGCGCCGCGCAACCGGCTGATCGAATTCGTGCTGCAGGAAACGCATTACCGGCAGGACATGCTGAGCCAAGTGCCGCCGGCCTACTGGATCGCGCCGGCACTGGCGTCCAGCCGCAGCTTCCTCGAGCCGCTGCAATGCGGCGGCATCCGCACCATGGGCATCCACAAGCCGTGGTCGCCGAGCCGCTCCTATGGGCTGGTGGTCAGGCTCGACCAGAAGATGCAGCCGCTGTTCAGCCTGCACAGCCGCGCCAACGGCACGCGTCATGGCATCTGCAGCGTTGCGGAAAAGGACGGCCGGCTGTTTGTCGCCTCCAGAGGCGGTGACTGCGTGCTGGCGATCGACCTCGCTTCGGGAGGTTTCTGATGGAACCGATCGTTCGGCTGGAAAACGTCACCAAGAATTATCGCGGCGTGCCTGCGGTGAAGAACGTCAGCTTCGAACTGCGCAAGGGCGAGATCCATGCGCTGCTCGGCGAGAACGGCGCGGGAAAATCGACGCTGACCAAGATCATCGCCGGTGTGGTCGACGCCACTTCAGGCAAGATGTTCCACAAGGGCCAGGAAATCGCCTACGCCTCGCCGCACGCAGCGCTTGAAGCCGGCATCGCCATGGTGTTCCAGGAGACCAGCCTGGTGCCGTCGATGACGGTGGCGCAGAACCTTTATCTCGGCACCGAAAAGTTCCTCAACCGGCTGCGCGGCACCTACATTTCAGCGCAGCAGTTCCTGCAGTCGCTGAATTTTCCGGTCGACCCCAACGCCATGGTGGCAACGCTGGGTGCGGCCAAGCGGCAGATGGTCGAGATCGCGCGCGCCGTCCACCACAATGCCGAGATCATCATCTTCGACGAGCCGACGGCGACGCTGACGCCGGAGGAGAAGCGGCACTTCTTCGCGCTGATCCGCCGGCTGAAGGCGGGCGGCGTCTCGATCGTCTTCATCAGCCATGCGCTGGAAGAGGCGCTCGATATCGCCGACCGCATCACCATCCTGCGCGACGGCGAGCTGGTCATTACCAACGACACATCCGCCTTCGACCGCGACAGGATCGTTTCCGCCATGGTCGGGCGCACGCTATCGGGACAGATCTACCGCCAGCGCGACGAAGCGAAGCTGCGCAAGGCGGGCAAGAAAGTGCTGTCGGTGCAGGACATTTCGATGAGCAATGTCGTGCGCAACACCTCTTTTTCGATCTTCGAGGGCCAGATCACCGGCGTGTTCGGGCTGATCGGCTCCGGCCGCACCGAGACATTCAAGATCGTCTCAGGCATCTACAAGCGGGATTTCCTGCGCGGCGGCGCGATTGAACTCGATGACAGACCGGTGCGCTATCTCGTGCCGAGCGAAGCGGTGGCCGACGGCATCGTCTATGTCACCGAGGACCGCAAGAGCGAAGGCATCTTCGAGACGATGGGCATTGCCGAAAACCTGTTCGGCGGACTGCTGGCGGCGGGCCGGGAAAAGGCCTGGGTGATCAACACGCAGGAGATGCGCGCGCTCTCGGCCGAATGGACGAAGACGCTGAACATCAAGGCAATCAACGACAATGCGCGCGTCGTCGAGCTGTCAGGCGGCAACCAGCAGAAGGTGGTGATCGGCAAGGGGCTGGTGCAGAAGCCGCGCATCGTCATCTTCGACGAGCCGACACGTGGCGTCGATGTCGGCGCGATCGCCGAGATCCACCAGATCATCAACCGGCTGGCCGATGAGGGGCTGGCCGTCGTCGTCATCTCGTCCTACCTGCCGGAGATCATGAACCTGTCCGACCGCATCCTGGTCTGCCGCCAGGGCCGCATCGTCGAGGAGTTTTCGCCGGCGGAGGCCACGGAGGAGAAGATCATGTACGCGGCCGTGCATTAGATTCAGGTGAGGCCGGCCTGCAAATGGCGGTTTCCTGCGCTTCCGGTGCTCACGTACGAAAAGTACGCTCCGCTCCGGTTCTCGGAACTCACCATTTTCGACTCGGCCTGACCTGAATCTAGACGCCGGCGCTGGAAAAGTGAATCGGACGAGTGGATTGGCCGCAATTGCTCAAGACCTGATTCAATTCACGCAACGATCCAACGAAGGAAAAACCCCATGGCCACCACAAAACTCCTCAGCGATGCCGAGGTCGAAAAGATTCCCGCCGTGAAAGCCGTGTTCGACGACATCCGCGCGACGCGCAAATCTGATTTCGTCAACAATTTCTGGCGCGGGCTGGCCAATGATCCTCCGGCGCTGAAGCGGATCTGGGAACAGTTGAAGGTGGTGATGGTCGCCGACAGCGCCATCGATCCGCTGACCAAGGAGATGATCTACATCGCGGTGTCGACCGCCAATGGCTGCTCCTACTGCGTCCACTCGCACACGGCGGCAGCCCGCGCCAAGGGCATGACCGATGCGCAGCATGGCGAACTGGTGTCGATCATCGGGCTCGCCGGCCAGACCAACCATCTGGTGACGGCGATGCAGATTCCAGTCGATCCGCAGTTCGAGGTGAAGTGAGGCGTCACACCGGCCGGTAAACCTTCTCCGCCGTGTTCCAGAAGATATCCGCCTCGGCCACCGCACCATGCTTGGCCACCGCGTCGCGGTGCGCCTTGATCAGCTCAGCGTGGCTGGTCCACAGCTTCTCGATCGGGAAGTTCGAGCCGAACATCAGATGGTCGGCGCCCAGGATATCGATCGCGTTGTCTACGACATAGGCGATCAGCAGGGGATCGTTGCGGTGGACGAAGGTGCCGAGGCCCGACAGCTTGGCGTAAAGATTGGGCGCCGCCGACAGCGTTTGCAGGCCTGCCTTCCAGGCCTCGGTGGTTTCCGGTTCCATGCCGGTCAGCATGCCTGCATGGGTGAGGATGAAATTCGTTTCGGGGTTCTCGCCGACCAGCGTCAGGCCGTCCTTCATCTGGGCGGGGAAGAGCTGCAGGTCGAAGGACAGGCCATAATCCTTGAGCCGCGCCACATTGGCGCGCACTTTCGGGTCGATCACCTGATCGGCGGAGGCGGCGAAGCGGAAGGCCGGGGTCTCGTGCCAGTGCAACTGCATGCGCACGCCGCGCAGCAGCTTGTATTTCATCAAGCGATCGATCTGAGGCCTGATATCGTCGACGGTCATGTCGGTGTAGCCGACGATGGCATGCGGCCAGCCGGTTTCGTCGGACGTCTTCTGCAGGAAAGCGACTTCCTTCTCGAAATCCTCCTTGGCCCAGTTGGTCTGGACGTAGACGGCCTTCTCGACGCCTGAATCCCTCTGGTCTTCGAGAAATTCCTCGATCGGATAGTCGCGCCGGATCGGTTCGTAGGGGCCGAAGATGCGCGGCACCATCGGTCCGACCAGCCATGGCTGGTCCTGTTGGCGCCAGATGTGAAAATGTGCGTCGATGGTTTTCTGCATCATGAAACCCTCTTCCAGATTGTCGCCGCCGCCGGAGCAGGGCGGGCGAGCGACAGGATGAAATCGGTGAGACCGGCAAGCGACGAGCCGTCGACGAGATCGTCGAGGTCAGGCAGGATGGCGCGAAGTGCCGCCGTTGCCGGCCGGAAGCGCGGGTCGCCGGCCAAAGGTGTAGCCAGCGACAGCCGGAAGGCGCGGGCGCTCAGCCGCCGCATGGCTGTCTCCAACTCGGCATGATCGCCGCGTTCCAGCGCGTCGGATAGGATGACGATAGCGGCACCGCGTGCAAAGGCTGAAAAGCGCGGCACCGAGAGGAAAGCGAGCAGCGTCGGCCCCATCCGGGTGCCGCCGTCCCAATCGTTGACCTGGGCAGCGGCGCGGGCCAATGCCTGGTCGCGGTCGCGGATGCGCAATGCCGTGGTGATGCGGGTCAGCCGCGTGCCGAAGGTGAAGATTTCGGCGCGGTCGGCACCTTGCACGGCGGCATGCGCCAGCTTGAGATAGTCTGCGGTGTGCAGCTTCATCGAGCCGGAAACGTCGATCAGCAGCAGCAGCTTGCGCGGCACGGTCTGGCGGCGGCGCAGCAGCGGCGAGGGCACGTCGCCATCGGCGCTGACGATTTCCCGCAGCGACCGGCGCAGATCGAGCTTGCCGCGCGAATGCGTGCGCACGGTGCGGAACGAGCGGCGGGCGGGCAAGGCTGAAGCGAGCCTGCGGCGGAAAGCGGCAAGGTTGTCGTCGTCGCGCTTGAAATCGCGGGTACTCAGTTGTTCGGCGCCGGAAGAGAGTTCGCCACCTTCCTGATGGCTGATGACCTCGATCTCTTCCTGGCTCGCACCGCCATCATCCTTGATGCGGGTTTCCTCGTCGGCGTCGCCTTCGACCACGGCGGACCTGTTGCCATAGAAATGGCTCTGGAAATGCGCTTCGAATTCGTCGCGGCGGTCGGGCGGCGGCGCCAGGGTGGCGAGGGCCGCCTCGCGGATGTCGGCCATCGAGCGTGGACCGAGCAACGTCACCGCCTGCATGAAGCCGGAGACTTGCTCGGGGGCTATGGCAAAGCCGTAGCGGCGCAAGAGCCTGGCAAAACCCAGGAATGGCGAGGCGGCGCGGGGGAGGCTTGTTTCCCGCATCATTCTGTGTCGCCCCCCTCTGTCCTGCCGGACATCTCCCCCTCAAGGGGGGAGATTGGCAGCTTCGGCGCTTCGCTCTGTTCGGCGACGTCAGCGATTAGCGAAAGCGGGGATGACATCCGATCTCCCCCCTTGAGGGGGAGATGCCCGGCAGGGCAGAGGGGGGCGCTCTCCCGCCAGCATTGCAAAATGACCTCCCGCGTCACGCCAGCGCCTCCTCGACGATCCGGCCAAGCTCCGGTGCGATGTAGGAAAGGTCTTCCTCGTCCTTGATCAGCACGCCGATGGCGCGGCGGAAGGCTTCCGGCCACGGGCTGCCGCCTTTCTCCAGGATGGTGGCGGCATTGGCCCATTCGACGGCCTCGGCGATGCCGGGGGGCTTGGCCAGTGGGCGGGCGCGAATGGTCTGCACGGCCGCCGCCACGGCGCGCGCCGTTGCTTCAGCCACATTGCCGGCGCGCAGCATGATGATGGCGGCCTCGCGCTCGGCGTCGGGATAGCCGATCCAGTGGTAGACACAGCGGCGGCGCAGCGCCTCGGCGAGCTCGCGGGTGCGGTTGGAGGTCAGGATGACGATCGGCTGTGCGGTGGCGCGGATGGTGCCGCGCTCGGGAATGCTGATCTGGAAATCGGACAGGAACTCCAGCAGCAGCGCCTCGAATTCGTGGTCCGAGCGATCGATCTCGTCGACCAGCAGCACGCGCTGCTCGGGCGCTTTCAGCACCTGCAGCAGCGGCCGGGCGATCAGGAAGCGGTCGTCATAGATGTCTACCTCGTGCTCGCCGGCATGGCGGATGGCCAGCAGCTGGCGCTGATAATTCCATTCGTAGAGCGCGTGTGCGGCGTCGATGCCTTCGTAGCATTGCAGCCGCACCAGATCGCGGCCGAGCAGTTGCGCGATCGCCTTGGCGGCTTCCGTCTTGCCGACGCCCGGTGCGCCTTCAAGCAGCAGCGGCTTGCCCAGTCGAATCGCCAGGAAGATGGCCGTCGAAAGGCTCTCATCCGCCAGATAGCGCGAGGCGGCCAGATGCTGCGCCACAGCCTCCGGTGAGGTCGCGACAGTCTCGGTGCTTGTCCCGTTCATTCCAGCCCTCAATTCGCCGCTTGCGCCTTCAGCGCGCGCAGGATGCGCTCCGGCGTGATCGGCAGCGTGTCGATGCGCACGCCGACAGCGTCGAAGACGGCATTGGCGACGGCGGGGATCTGCGGGTTGGCGCACATTTCGCCCGGCCCCTTGGCGCCGTATGGCCCGTCCGCCGAGGGACGCTCCAGCACGATGATTTCGGTCTCGGCGAGATCGCCGGGGCCGGGCATCAGATACTGGTTGAAGTCCGTGCCGCCATGGTCGCGGTTGGGATAATAGGGCTCGGTCGTCTCATAGAGCGCATGGCTGATGCCCATCCACGAACCGCCGACCAGTTGCTGTTCGACCATTTTCGGATTCAGCGCGCGGCCGATCTCGAAGACGTTCTTCACCGTCAGCACCGTCACTTCGCCGGTCTCGTCGTCAACCTCGACCTCGGCCACGGTGCAGGCATGCGCGTAGCAGGTTGACGGCTTCATCGCGCCGGTTTCTTTCTCGGGATAGGAGCGCGGGATCAGGAACATGCCGCGGCCCGATATCGAGCGACCGCGCTTGAAATGCGCCGACAGCGCTACATCGAAGATCGAGATCGACTTTTGCGGTGCGCCCTTGACCAGGATGTTGCCCTGGCCGTCTGTGTCGAGGTCGGAGGCGTTCACCTCCAGTTCCTCGGCGGCCACTTCCAGCATCACCTGCCGCGCTTCCCTTGCCGCCTGGATGACGGCGTTGCCGGCGCGGTGCGTACCGCGCGAGGCGAAGGTGCCCATGCAGTGCGGGCCGGTGTCGGTGTCGGCGGTGTCGACGACGACGCGGTCTGTCGGCACGCCGATGGTCTCGGCGCAGATCTGCGCCATGATTTGCTTCATGCCCTGGCCGAGATCGACGGAGGACAATGTCACCATGAAATTGCCTGTTGGCGTCGAGTGCACCAGCGCCTGCGTCGGGTCGCCGCCGAGGTTCATGCCGGTGGGATAGTTGATCGCGGCAACGCCGCGTCCGCGCCTGATCGCCATCTCAAGCTCCCTTCACGTAGGAGGACATCGCCAGGTACTTTTCCGCCACCGGCCAGTTGGCGGCGCGCGAGGCTTCCTGCATGCATTCGATCAGCGCGGCGCCCTCTGTCGGCTGGCGGTGCGCCTTCATATCGCCGTCGCGATAGGCGTTGATGAAGCGGAATTCGAGCGGGTCCATGCCGATCAGGCGCGCCAGCTTGTCCATCTGCACCTCCAGCGCGAAATCGCCGATGGTGACGCCGAAGCCGCGCATGGCCGACGACGGCGTGCGGTTGGTGTAGACGCAGTAGGTGTCGATCCAGACGTTCGGAATAGTGTAGGGGCCGGGATAATGCCCCGCGCCCTTCTGCGCGCCATAGGGCGAGTGGCGCGAATAGGCGCCGGCATCGGTGTATCCGGTGACCTTGCGCGCGACGATGCGGCCATCTTTCATGACGCCGTCCTTGATGACGACCTTTTCAGCGGCGCGCGGCGACGAGATCTGCATCTCCTCCTCGCGGCTGTAGATAAAACAGACTGGTCGTCCTGTTAGTTTTGCGCCGAGGATGGCGATCGGCTCGACGATGACGTCGACCTTGCCGCCAAAACCGCCGCCGACTGTGCCGCCGACGAAATGCAATTTGCTGCCCGGCATCTGCAGGATGATCGAGGTGTTGTCGAGCGTGAAGAACATCGCCTGCGTGTTGGTGTAGCAGGTGAAGCGGTCATTGCCCTCGGGCGCCACCACGCAGCCGGTGGTCTCGGTCGGCGCGTGCTCGATCGGCGAAGACTGGTAGCTCTGCTCCAGTATGTGGTCGGCGCCGGCGAAGCCCGCCTCGACATCGCCGAAGCGCACCTTACGGCACTCGCCGCTATCATAGAGGTAACAATTCTGGCCGTGATATTCGTTGACCAGCGGCGCGTCGGGTTTCAGCGCCTCTTCCATGTCGAAGACGGCCGGCAGCACCTCATAGTCGACCTTGACCTTGGCTGCGGCCTCTTGTGCCGCGCGCTCGGTTTCGGCCAGAACCGCCACCACGGCCTCGCCCTTCCAGCGCACCTTGCCGTCGGCAAGCACCGTCTCGTCCTCCGGCCCGATCTGGATCAGGATCAGGATGGTGTAGACATTGTGCGGCACGTCCTTGGCGGTCAGAATTTTCACCACGCCCGGATGTTTTTCCGCCTCCGAGGTGTCGATCGAACGGATGCGGGCATGGTGATGCGGGCTGCGCACCATCTTCAGGTGCAGCATGCCGGGGAAATTGCGGTCGGCGAAAAAGGCGGTCTTGCCGGTGACATGGCCGGGCGAATCCGAGCGCGGCCGGGGCTGGCCGATCTCGTGCAGATCGTCCTTGCGGACATCGGCGAAGTAGTTCTTGCGCAGTTCCATTGTTTTGGACCCTTCAGGCCGCGTTCTGCGAATTGGCGCGGGCGGCGGTCAGCACCGCCTGGATGATCGGCTCGTAACCGGTGCAGCGGCAGATGTTGCCCGACAGCGCCTCGACCACCTCGTCGCGGCTGGGATTGGGCGTGTGGTCGAGCAGCGCCTTGGCCGCCATGATCATGCCCGGCGTGCAGAAGCCGCATTGCGTGGCGAACGTGTCGAGGAAGGCCCGCTGCAACGGGTGCAGCACGCCGCCTTCCGCAAGACCGGATGTCGTGGTGATGGTTGCACCATTGCAGGTCTCGGCCAGCGTCAGGCAGGAGAGCCGGAGTTCGCCGTCGATGATGACCGAACAGGCACCACAAGTGCCCTGATGGCAGCCGCCCTTCGGCGAGGTGTCACCGATCTTGTCGCGCAAGGCGTGCAGCAGCGTCGTGCCGCTATCGATAAATTCGGCCTTTTCAGAACCGTTGAGCGTGAACTGAACCGGGATCTTTGCCATGTTTTCCTCCTTGCGCGCCTGCCCGAACCAGCGGACAGACGCGCGCCCCCGAACAAATATTATGCGAGCAGCAACCGGCCGAGATGAACCGGCAGGACTTCGGCGCGATACCAGGCGCTGGCGATCGGGTCGGTGATGGGCGAGGTGCCATCACCGGCCGCGGCCAAGGCCGGCGCGATGCCGTCAGCGGTCAGCGTTCGGCCGATCAGCGCTTTTTCCGCCGCCCTGGCGCGCATGGGCCGATCCGCCATGCAGCCGAGCGCGATCCGCGCCGAGGTCACGGAGCCATCCGACGACAGTTCCAGAGCACCGGCTATGCTGAGCACGGAGACGCCCTTGGGCTTGACCCTCGACACTTTCAGGAAGCGGAAACTGTCGGCCTTCGGAAGCGTGAAGCTCACGGAAGTGACGACGACGCGGCTGCCGCCCCGATTGGCCAGAAAAGTCTCGATCGGTGTTTCGCCGTCATCGGTGCTGACCGTCGCATCGAGCGCCAGCAGGGCAACAGCGAAATCGCCATACGGGCTCGGGGCAAAAAGATTGCCGCCGACGGTCGCCATGTTGCGGATGGCCGGGCCACCGACGGCGCGGGCGGCCTTGGCGAGCGTGCCGAGCCCCGGATGGCCGGCGATCGCCGCCATGGTCACCGAAGCGCCGATGCGGACTTTATCGCCGGCAACGGCGATGGTGGACAAAGACGGCTCGGTCGACCTGATAAGGCCGGATACCGAAACATCGCCTTCATTGGCCGCGCGGACGACCAGCGTGCCGCCACCGAGATAGCGAGTGCCGGCCGCCTTCAGTGCCGCGTTCGCGTCTTTCACCGTTGCAAAAGTCTGCAGTGCCAGCGCCATGGTCTGGCTCCTGTCAGCTCTGGCCGGCGAAATGGCTTTTCAGGGCGTTGAAGCCGCCCTGAAAGACATTGGCGCCCATGCCCTCGGCCAGCTTGTCTGCCTCCTCGGGGGCGGCGTCGAAGCTGGCGGTCCATTCGGCGTAGGTGCGGTCGCCATCGGTCACGCGCCGCAGCTGCAGGGTCGCCTTGTGGTTGGTCAGCGGCTGCGGCGTCTCGAGGATGGAGTAGCTGACCAGGAAATTCTGATCGGAGAAGTCGAGCAGCTTTTCGCGCAGGCGGGCGCCGCTGGCGAGCTGGAAATTGCGCACGCAGCCGATTGTGGTGGCATCCTTGCCGTCTTCAATGTGGCTTTCCACCATGCGCGGATGCCAGTCCGGCAGCCCGTTGAAGTCGCGTATGCGCGCCCAGACCTTTTCGACCGGCGCGTCGATGACGCTGGAGATGGTGACTTTGGCCATTCAAAATGTTCCCTTGCAAGAGCGATCCGGTGCAAGGGTAGGGCGGCCATTTCAGCGACGCTTATCAATGCGTCTTGAGCGCCTATCAAGGAGTCTGAAAAAGGGCAGGGAGTCTGAAAAAAGGGCGGCTGGCTCAGGCGATCGCCCGCGCGGCCTCGCGGTAGAGCGTCGGCGGCACGCCGACATGGTCGCGGAAGAAGCGCGAGAAATTGCCCTGCGTGGTGAAGCCGAGATTGCAGGCGACCGAGATCAGCGGTTCCTGCGACCATTGCAGCTGCCGCACCGCTTCCTCCATGCGCAGCGTGTTCCAGTAGACATTGGGCGTCAGATTGGTCTGTTCCTTGAACAAAGCGAAGAAATGCGGTCGCGACAGCCCGACGCTGCGCGCCACGTCGTCGAAGCAGATGCGCTCGCAGACATTGGCCTTCATCAGCTGGATTGCCTTGCGGACACGAAAATCCTGCATGGTGTTGATGCGGACACGGCCCTCCTGCGGCGCCGAGGCGTCGGCGGCGTCGAGCACGCTATCGATGAAACGCTCGATCTCGTAGTTGGCGATGTCGTCGACGCTCTCATTGTCGCTGAGGTGGTCGAGCAGATTGGCGGCGGCCTGATGCAGCCACGGTTCCAGCGTGATCGCGGCTTGTGAAAACAGCGGCGCCGACGAAGGCAGGTCGCGGCGGCGCCGCGCCCAGTCGGGATCGACGTAGAAGGCGAGAAACAGACCGGGCGTCCCGTTTTGCGACAGAACATGGCTGTGCGGCTGGAAGGAGTTGATGCCGGCGGCCGTTCCAGGTCCAAGCCGGACGGTCTCGCGGCCGATGGTCATTTCGCCGGCCGTACCTTCCAGCCAGATGATGAGATGGGCCTCGACATGGGCATGGGTGACGAAGTCGCTTGCGACATTCAGGATAGAAACATGTCCGAACCGGCCCCAATAGAGCCTGATCGCTTCCGTCATGGGTATATCCTCCCGCAGGCGACTGGCCTCCCTTCGCCTGCAGTGGGGATTGTGCGGCCGAGTTCGGGGCCGCGTCAAGACGCGCGCGGGCGGCGAGGGCGAATGACGGCCAGTGAGGCCGGATTTTCAGACTGAGCGATACGCACTGGAACGAATAGCGGTCGGGAGAATTGCCAACCTCAAACCGAAGCCGTCATGCCGCCATCGACATACAGCGTATGGCCGTTGACGAAGGACGAGGCGTCGGAGGCAAGGAACACCGCGGCGCCGATCAACTCGTCGACATTGCCCCAGCGCCCGGCCGGCGTGCGCTTTTCCAGCCAGGCGGAAAATTCGGGATTGTCGACCAGCGCCTGGTTCATCTCGGTGCGGAAATAGCCGGGCGCGATTGCATTGATCTGCAGGCCGTGTTTGGCCCAATCGGCGCACATGCCCCTTGTCAGGTTGCGGATCGCGCCCTTGGTGGCGGTGTAGGGCGCGATGTTCGGCCTTGCCAGTTCGCTCTGCACCGAACCGACGTTGATGATCTTGCCCTTGCGGCGCGGGATCATGTGGCGGGCGACCGCCTTGGCTGCATGGAAGGCGCCCGACACATTGGTCTTGAACAGGCGCTCCCATTGCTCCTCGGGAAAGTCCTCGAGCGGGGCGCGGAATTGTATGCCGGCATTGTTGATGAGGACGTCGATGGCGCCGATCTCGGCCTCGATGCGGGCAATGTCCTCGTTGACCGCCTGAAAATCGGTGACGTCGAATACCGAGGCGTGCGCCTTGAAGCCGGCGTTGCGCAGCTTTTCGACGGCGCTGTCGATCCTGGCGGCGTCGCGGCCGTTCAGCACCACGCTTGCCCCATGTTCGGCCAGGCCCCGAGCCAGCGCGAAGCCGATGCCCTGGCCGGAGCCGGTCACCAGCGCCAGCCGGCCCTCGAGGCTGAACAGGGAGTTGGCCATCAAACCGTCTTTTGTTTGACCATGATCTCCGGACAAACGGTTCCGTTTGTCCGAGAAAACCGGTTTCCACTTTTCGGGATCATGGTTCTAGTCGCTGCGGCGGAAATTGCGGATGCGGTCGAACAGCACCGCCAGCAGGATGGCGCCGCCGATGAAGACGCCTTGCCAGAACGCATTGATGCCGAGCAGGCCGAGACTGTTGCGGATCACCTCGATCAGGGCCGCGCCGACGATGGCGCCGAAGGCGGTGCCGACGCCGCCGGCCAGATTGGCGCCGCCGATGACGGTGGCGGCGATTACCTGCAGCTCCATGCCGGTGCCGAGATTGGTGGTGACGGCACCCAGCCAGCCGGTCTGGATGATGCCCGCAATGCCCGCCGACAGCGCCGAGATCATGTAGACGGCAACCTTGATCTGGCGCACCGGAACGCCGGTCAGCGTTGCCGCGTGCTCATTGCCGCCGATGGCGAAGATATGGCGGCCGAACTTGGTCCAGCGCAGGATGAAGCCGGTGATCAGCGCCAGAAGGATCATGTAAAGCACCGGGTTGGCGATGCCGAACACCCAGGCGCCGCCGCCCAATGACAGAAGCTTGGCATGGTCCGGCCCGAACTGGAAGACCACCGTGTTGTTGGAGGCGACCATGGCGAGGCTTCGGGCGATCGACAGCATGCCGAGCGTCACCACGAAGGGTGGAAAGCCGAGATAGGCGATCAGCACGCCGTTGAAGGCGCCAATGGCGAGCGCGGTGGCAATCGAGGCCAGGATGCCGACCTCGATCGAGTAGCCGGCATGCATGGTGACGGCCAGCACCATCGACGACAGGCACAGCACCGAGCCGACCGACAGGTCGATGCCGCCGGTGATGATGACGAAGGTCATGCCGAGCGCGATGATGGCGACGAAGGTGATGTTGCGGGTGATGTTGTAGAGGTTCTTCGAGGTGGCGAAAGCGTCGGTGGCAAACGACAGGAACACGCAGGCAAGGATGACCGCGATCACCACCCAGAAAGTCTGGCTGGCAAACAGTCTCGCGGCCAAGGATTGCTGCTTATGCTCGATCGGCTGGTCAATTGTCAGTGCCATCGTCGACCTTCATCTGCTGTGCGTGGTGGAATTCGCTTGAAATCAAACCTGTTCGATAGCGCCGGTGATCAGCCCGGTGACTTCCTCGGGCGAGCTCGACGCAATCGTCTTGTCGGCGACTTTGCGCCCGCGCCGCATGACGATGACGCGGTCGGCGACGGTGAACACGTCGGGCATGCGGTGGCTGATCAGCACGACGGCGATGCCCTGATCGCGCAAATGGCGGATGAGGTTCAGCACTTCGGCGACCTGGCGCACCGAGATCGCCGCCGTCGGTTCGTCCATCAGCACGATCTTGGCCTGCGACAGCATGGTGCGGGCAATCGCCACCGCCTGGCGCTGGCCGCCCGACATCTGCTTGACGAGGTCGCGCGGACGGGTCTCGGACTTCAATTCGGCGAAGAGCTGGCCGGCACGCTTGTACATCGAGGCATAGTCGAGGATACGGAACGGCCCGACGCCGCGCCGCAACTCACGGCCGAGATAGACATTGGCGGCGGCAGTCAGATTGTTGCAGAGTGCAAGGTCCTGGTGGACGATCTCGATGCCGTGCTGGCGGGCTTCCGCCGGCTTGTGCAGGATCAATTCCTTGCCGTCCATGTGCATGGTGCCATGGCTCGGGCGGAAATTGCCAGCGATCATCTTGACCAGCGTCGACTTGCCGGCGCCGTTGTCGCCCATCAGGCCGACCACCTGTCCGGGCTCGATCGACAGCGAAACGTCGTTGACGGCCTGGATAGCGCCGAAATGCCTTGAGATGTTGGTGAGTTCGAGAACCGCCACCAGCCTTTGCCTCCCCGTGCTTTGCGACCTGCAGCTGTTACCGGCGTGGATGCCGACGCTGCTTGGCCTCGCTCTCCCCGGCTCCTCCCGAAGACGGCGTTAGCGTTCTTTTACGCAAAAGCCGGCGCACGTCAATCAATTGTCGGACGAATTGGGCCAGGACTATTTTAAAAATCCGTTTTGTAGGACAAATAGCATTGACGTTGGCGCCAAGCCGATATTAGCTAAGCGTCGGAGGAGATTATGCCGATCCCCGCTGGCGGTTCGCCGGCCGGAATTGGCGGAGGTTTGACGGTCCAGGATCCGGCGGCACCTGTGTGTGAGCTGATCTGAAGCCGAATCTGGAAATGCTTATCGATCTGTCCTGGCGACACGAGCGCTCGCGAAACGACCCTCGGTCATCACGCATCCGGTCGATCTGTATGGCGGGCACGCCGTGTCCGTTTGTTTCAAGGGAGGACTGACATGAGGAAAACACTTTTGCTCGCCGCCGTCGCCGCCATGGCGTTGGGTGCCGGGCCGGCTTTGGCCAAGAAACAGCTCGTCATTGTCGTGAAAGGTCTCGACAATCCGTTCTTCGAGGCCATCCACCAGGGCTGCGAGAAATGGAACAAGGAAAACGCCAGCTCGGAATATGAATGCTTCTACACCGGTCCGGCGTCGACTTCGGACGAGGCCGGCGAGGCGCAGATCGTCCAGGACATGCTGAGCAAGGCCGACACGGTGGCGATGGCGATCTCGCCGTCCAACGCGCCGCTGATCGCGCAGACGATCAAGAGTGCCAATCCGTCGATCCCGATCATGACGGTCGACGCCGATCTCAGCAAGGAAGACGCAGGCCTTCGCAAGACCTATCTCGGTACCGACAATTACCTGATGGGCAAGAAGATCGGCGAGTACATCAAGAAGGGCAAGCCGAATGGTGGCACGATCTGCACCATCGAAGGCAACCCGGCAGCCGACAACATCCTGCGCCGTGCGCAAGGCATGCGTGACGCACTGTCGGGCAAGGAGGGCCTCGCCGCACTTGCCGGTGAAGGTGGCTGGACCGAAGTCGCCGGCTGCCCGGTGTTCACCAATGACGATGGCGCCAAGGGCGTGCAGGCGATGACCGACATCCTCGCCGCCAACCCCAAGCTGGACGCCTTCGGCATCATGGGCGGTTGGCCGCTGTTCGGCGCGCCGCAGCCCTATCGCGATCTGTTCGGACCGCTCAAGGACCGGATCGCCAGCAACGACTTCGTCATCGGCGCCGCCGACACGATCGGCGACGAGATTGCGATCGCTCGTGATGGCCTTGTAACGGCTCTGGTCGGCCAGCGGCCGTTCGAAATGGGCTACAAGGCACCGTCGGTGATGATCGACCTGATCGAAGGCAAGGCGGTCGCCGATCCGGTGTTCACCGGCCTCGACGAGTGCACCAAGGATACGGTCGACACCTGCATCCAGAAGTAGGTACTCGATTTCGGGGCGCCCGGCTGCGGGCGCCCCGTCATTCCTGGACGGAAGCGATAATTCCCGAACGGACGCAATGGTTGGGGCTACCGGCTCCGGCTTTGCTGCGCCCGTGATCTGGATTTTTCGGCAACGAGATCGGCGCCCGTGCGGTTCGGACCAGTCCGGACGACAGACGGTCGACGCATTGGAACGTGGATGCCGGACGAGAAGTCAAGCAAGCGAACCGACCGGGCCAAGGCACAAGCCAGCCACGGCCCGGCTGTCATGCGCAAGGCCGGTGCCGCGCATTTTGCGGGAGCGAGCGTCCATGTCTCGCTGGCCGGCGAGATTGGCCTGCGGATCGTGCGTGGCGACTATCCGCCCGGCACCATCCTGCCCAACGAGTCCAGATGGGCCGAGATCTTCAATGTCAGCCGTTCGGCGGTGCGCGAAGCCATCAAGATGCTGATGGCGAAAAGCCTGTTGGCTTCACGCCCCAAGATCGGCAGTTGGGTCGAGCCGAAGGAGCGCTGGAACCTGCTCGACCGCGACGTGCTGGCCTGGTACGCGACGGCGCCCGACCGCGAGGCGTTCCTGCGAACCGTGCAGGAGTTTCGTCATATCATCGAGCCGGAAGCATCGGCCTTTGCCGCCATACGGCGCAGTGACGAGCAAATGGCGGAAATCAGCCAGGCCTGCCGCGAGATGGGCGAGGCCTTGAGCCTGCAGGAGCGTATCCGCGCCGATACGCGCTTTCATCTGGCCATCCTGCGCGCCTCCGGCAACGACCTCCTTGTGCCGCTCGGCGTGTTGATCGAGTCGGCGCTCGACCATCTCTTCGCATTCACGACACAGCAGGTCGCCGATCAGCGCCAGGCGCAGAAGCTGCATGAGGCAATCGAAAAGAACATCCGCCTGCAGCGCCCAGCCGCCGCGCGCAACGCCGTGCACAAGCTGCTTGCGGATACCGATGAAGGGATCGGGCGCTGGAGGCGGTGATCGGCGCCTGCGTTGGGCAATCGGTTAAATGGTCTGCTTCTTGCCATCCTTCATCGGCATCAGGTCGACGCCGTTCACCTTGCCGATATGCGTTGCCAGCATCGGTACGAATTGCTCGGCCGGGCCGGTTGCATGAGCACCGGCGAAGGCGTTCTTGGTGGCGTTGCCGAGCGGGTTGGCAATGCCGGCCGCACCCGCCATCGATTCCAGATAGGTCAGGTCCTTGAAGGCATTGGCGATGGTGAATTTGTGCGCGTCGCGGTCACCTTCCAGCGTCCAGCGCATGAAGGTCTGGTAGAAGCCGCAATCCATACGGCCATTGCGGATGACGCTGTCGAAGCGCGGCGGCGAGATGCCGACCTTCTCAGCCAGTGCCAGTGCCTCGGAATAGATCGCGGCGTAGCCGAGCGAGATGAAATTGTTGAGCAGCTTCATGCGATGGCCATCGCCGGTGTCGCCGATATGGACGATGCGGCCGGCCCAGGTTTCGATTACCGGTTTCACCCTGGCAAAGAGGGCGTCCGGCGCGCCGACCATGGCGTCGAGTGTGCCTTCCCAGGCTTCCTTCGGCGTGCGGCTGAGCGGTGCGTCGACAAAATCGATGCCGAGCGCCTTGAGTTCAGCGGCAAGCGCAATGGTCGAGACGGGGTCGGAGGTCGAGCAGTCGACGACGACGGAACCTTTCTTCAAACCCTCCTTGAGGCCGCCCGGGCCGCGAATGATGGCTTCGACCTCGCGCGAACCGGTGACGCAGATGAAGACGATTGTCGATGCCGCCGCCACATCGCGCGAGGTCGATGCTTCGGTGGCGCCGCGGCCAAGCAGGTCTTCCGCCGGCTTGCGGTTCTTGCGGCCGAGAAAGGTCAGGCTGTAGCCCTTGTCGACGATGTTCTTGGCGATCCCGTGGCCCATCAGGCCAAGCCCGATGAAGCCGATCTTTTCGCTCGCGGCAGTCGTGTTCATGTCTTCAAGTCCTGTTGCAATGATTGATGTCAGGCGCTGCCGTTTTGCAGGCGTGGGTGGTTGCGGATGGCGATATTGTCTGACAATACACATAAATTCCTGAGGATGTGGAGAGCAAAATGACGAAGCGGATCATGTTCACCGGCGGCAGCGGCAAGGCCGGACGCCATGTCGTCCAGTATCTGGTCGAGCAAGGCTGCCAGGTGCTCAACATCGACACCAAGCCGCTCGACAACCCCAAGGTGCGCACGCTGATCACCGACATCACCGACAGCGGGCAGGTGTTCAACGCCCTGTCGAGCTATATGGGCCTGCATGAATTCGACCCCTCGCTGCGTCCGCAGCCGGTCGAAGCGGTGGTGCATTTCGCCGCCATCCCGCGCATCATGATCACCACCGACAACGAGGTGTTCCGCATCAATGCGCTCGGCACCTACAATGTCATCGAGGCGGCAGTTAAGCTCGGTATCCGAAAGGTAATCATCGCCTCCAGCGAGACCACCTATGGGCTGGTCTTCGCCAACGAGCCGCGCGATCCAAAATATTTCCCGCTCGACGAGGAGTATGACGTCGATCCGATGGACAGCTATGCCTTGTCCAAGGTCGTCAACGAGAAGACGGCGCGGGCCTTCGCGCAGCGCAACGGCACCGACATTTATGCCCTGCGCATCGGCAACGTCATCGAGCCGCACGAATATTCGCTGTTTCCGAAATGGTTCGCCGATCCGGGTTTCCGCAAGCGCATCGCCTGGAGCTATGTCGACGCGCGCGACCTTGGCCAGATCACGCTGCGCGCCATAGAGAAGGACGGGCTCGGCTCTCAGGTGTTCAACGCGGCCAATGACGACACCTCGTCCGACCTGCCGACAGCCGAACTCTTGAAGCGGTTCTACCCCGGCGTGCCGGTCAAGGCCGAACTCGGCGAATACGAGACGCTGCTCTCCAACCGCAAGGCGCGTGACGTGCTGGGCTTCCGCCCGGAGCATAGCTGGCGCAAATACGTCAAGCAGGCCTAGGCATGTCGACATTCAGGTGATGCCGGCCTGCGAATGACGGCTTTCTGCGCTTCCGGCCTTCGCCGGCCGAAGCACTTATGAGGGACGGTGACAGTCAAGGCTACGGTCGGCATAGGCCGGTGCTTACGTACCCAAAAGTACGCTGCGCTCCGGTTCTCGAAATCCATCATTCTCGGCTCGGCCTGACCTGAATATCGAGATGCCAATCAAGCGGCGGATCGGGGCTGATCTGTGCACAGCGGGCAGCTTTGCGATGCAAGCCGCTTGCCGCGCTTGACAGCCTGCTCAATACGGACTTTCTGGACCCCATGCGGGACGCGAAGCCGAACAAGGAAGAATCGTTGGGGAAAGCGGCCTCCGGGGACCGTCCGGGCGGCGTTCGCCGGGCGGACGCCGCGCGTATTCCCGGCTCCAGCGTCCACGCCTCGCTGGCCAGTGAAATTGGCCTCAGGATCGTGCGCGGCGATTATCCGCCTGGCACCATCCTGCCCAATGAAGCGAAATGGTCGGAGACCTTCAGCGTCAGCCGCTCGGCGGTGCGCGAAGCGATCAAGATGCTGATGGCCAAGAGCCTTTTGGCCTCACGTCCCAAGATCGGCAGCTGGGTCGAGCCGAAGGAACGGTGGAACCTGCTCGATCGCGATGTGCTGGCCTGGTACGCGACGTCGCCGGACCGCGAAGTGTTCCTCAAGACCGTGCAGGAATTCCGCCACATCATCGAGCCGGAAGCGACCGCGTTCGCCGCCATGCGAAGAACCGACGAGCGAATGGCCGAGATCAGCCTGGCCTGCCGTGAGATGGGCGCGGCGACGAGCCTGCAGGAGCGGACCCGCGCCGACACGCGCTTCCATCTCGCCATCCTGCGGGCTTCGGGCAACGACCTTCTGGTGCCGCTCGGCGTGCTGATCGAGTCCGCGTTCGATCACCTCTTTGCCTATACGACGCGGGAGATCGACGATCTCAACCACGCGCAGAGGCTGCACGAGGCGATCGAGAAGAACATCCGCCTGCAGCGCCCCGACGCGGCGCGCAATGCTGTGCGCAAACTGCTCGCCAACACAGACGGCGTCATCCGCGCCCGGTAGGGCCGGACCGGCCGCTAATCATCCTTGTCACGTCCGAAGGCGCTGCGCAGCTCGCCCTTGGCGTCCTCAAGCACTTTTTTGCGCGCGGCAGGCAAGTTCTTGCCGGCGCGGTTGATGTAAAAATTCAGCATCGACATGGCGGATTGAAAAGGCTCGGCCTTGCGCCTGTGGCTGTGTTCGGCGGATCGTTTCAGCGAGGCGGCGATCTTCCTGGCGTCGTCGGATTCGAAGACGTGATCCTCAAGATCCATTGCGTTGCTGTGCTCGGTCACCTCGGCCGACCATTTTTTCCTGGTGGCGGTCATCGCAGGACTCCTTTGCGGGGTGGTTGCCGGGAAACTCCGCACATCGGCATCGGTTCCGCCCTGGCTCTGGAGCCACGGATTTGCCCGCTGTGGCGCTGCTGCGGCCTGAGAATGCGCCGATAGTGGCGCAAACGGCAGCCGATCTCCGAGACCGCCGACAGGAAACGCCTTGACCCGAACCGACAGCCTCCAGCCCGGCCCCGGCATCGACAGCTCCTATGCGTGGATGCGGCTTGCCATCTCGATGCTGCTGGCGACGATCGGCGCCGTGGGCATGTGGGCTGTCGTCGTCGTGCTACCCGCCGTGCAGGCCGAGTTCGGCGTCGACCGCGCCGCGGCGTCCATGCCTTACACGGCGACCATGGTCGGTTTCGCCGCCGGCAACGTGCTGGTCGGCCGCGCCATCGACCGGATGGGTTACTGGATCCCGGCGCTGATCTCTTCGATTGCGCTTTCCGCCGGCCTGCTGCTCGCGGCGCTATCGACCTCGATCCTGCAATTCACGCTTGCCCAGGGAGTGCTGATCGGTATCGGCACGTCGGTGATCTTCGGGCCGCTGATCGCCGATATCTCGCACTGGTTCAACCGCCGTCGCGGTGTTGCGGTCACGGCGGCGGCGGCCGGCAATTATCTTGCCGGGGCGTTGTGGCCGACCATCATGCCGACGCTGATGAAGGCGGAGGGCTGGCGCTTCACCTATGCGGCAATCGGCATCTTCTGCCTGGTGACAATGGTGCCGCTGGTGCTGATGCTGCGGCGCGGTGCCCCGGCGGCGGCCGTCGCGGGTTCGCCCGGAAGCCGGTCGGTGCAGCCGATCTCGCTGTCGCCGGCGGCCTTGCAGGTGCTGCTGGTCGTCGCCGGGCTCGGCTGCTGCGTGGCGATGTCGATGCCGCAAGTGCATATCGTCGCCTATTGCATGGACCTTGGCTACGGCGTCGCACATGGCGCCGACATGCTGTCGATCATGATGGCGGGCGGCGTCGTCAGCCGGCTGGCGTCCGGCTTCCTCGCCGACCGTATCGGCGCCGTGTGGACATTGATGATCGGCTCGGTCCTGCAGTGCCTGTCGCTGCTATTCTACATCCCGTTCGACGGGCTTGCCTCGCTCTATGTGGTGTCGCTGGTGTTCGGCCTGTCGCAGGGCGGCATCGTGCCTTGCTACGCGATCATCGTGCGCGATTACATGCCGGCCAACGAGGCCGGCCAGCGTATCGGCATCGTCATGATGGCGACCATCTTCGGCATGGCGATCGGCGGCTGGATGTCGGGCTGGATCTACGATTTGACCGGTTCTTATGCGGCTGCGTTCCTGAACGGCATTGCCTGGAATATCTTGAATATACTGGCTATCGTTCTGTTATTGTGGCGGTCGCGGCGATCATTGACGGTTGCAGCTTAAGCCTTATTCCGGGCGCACAAAATGCATCTCGATCTTCACGGTAAGCCCATTCTTCTAACAATAGCGGTGTGGGCCTGCACCGCGGGATGCTTCGCAGGCGCCGCCGCAATTTTCTATTCGATTATCCTGGTGCTCGGCAGAACCGGGGCGCTTGTAGACACTACTGAGGAAAGATCACTTGGTTGGAGCGAGCGAGCCGGCCGCAGGAATAGCCGTTTCAACAGATTTCTTGTTGCTGACGAATTCCGATCGCTTCGCAAGCTCCTGTTTGGAGCATGGGCCGGATTTTTAGTCTCGTTTGGTCTTCTTTCTCTGCTGATTTTTCTCTTTGGGGAGCGGACATTGACCTAGCGTCGAGAAGGAAGCGCGCGGATAAATATCCCACTTTGACAACATATGACGGCTGCGGGCGCGATGGCTTCCGATCTGTATCTTGCGAGGACTCGATTTTGACCAAGCTGCGCACGCGCCGGGGCGGCGGCCGGCCGACCATCGCGGATGTCGCGCGCAAGGCCGGTGTCGGCGCCATCACCGTGTCGCGCGCCCTGCGCGAGCCGGAGCGTGTCTCCGAAGAGCTGCGCCGCCAGATCCAGGCCGCCGTCGACGAACTGGGCTACGTGCCGGACCCGAATGCCCGGGCGCTGGCCTCGGCGCGCGCCGAGGTGTTCGGCGTGCTGGTGCCGTCGCTTACCAACAACGTCTTCGCCGAGGTGGTGCGCGGCATCTATGACAGCCTGTCGGCCAGCCCGTTCCGCATCCAGCTTGGCAACACCCACTATTCCGGCCTCGAGGAAGAGCGGCTGCTGCAGCTGTTCGGTTCGCAACGGCCAGCGGCGCTGATCGTCGCCGGCATCGATCAGACGCCGGCTTCGCGAAAGCTGCTGGAAAGTGCCGGCTGCCCTGTGGTGCAGGTGATGGAAACCGGTCCCGATCCGGTCGACATGATGGTCGGCTTCTCGCATCTCGATGGCGGGAGGGCGGCGACCGAGCATCTGATCGAGGCCGGCTATCGCCGCATCGGCTTCATCGGCGCGCGCATGGATCCGCGTTCGCAGCGGCGCCTTGCCGGCTATCGCGCGGCGATGGAGGCCGCGGGCCTGTTCGACCCGCGCCTCGTCACCACCACGCCGGTGCTGTCCAGCGTGTCGCTCGGCCGCGAGATGTTCCGCGACGCGCTGGCCAAGGTGCCGACACTCGACGGGGTGTTCTGCAACAATGACGACATCGCGCTCGGCGTCTTGTTCGAATGCCATCGCGCCTCGATCGCGGTGCCGAAGACGATCGGCATCGTCGGTTTCAACGATCTCGACATGATGCAGGTGGCGTTTCCTTCGGTCACCAGCATCCGCACCCATCGTTATGAGATCGGCCGGCGTGCCGTCGCCATGGCGCTTGCTGCGATCGCCGGTAAAAGACCGGAGCAACGGATCGTAGACCTCGGTTTCGAGCTCAAGCGCCGCGAGAGCACGGCGCGTTGAAACGCACAGAAGCGACTGTGCGAATGCCGGTTTACACGCCAATTTGGTAGCGCTACCATCTCCTCCAGGCAGGTGCATGAACGACAGGTCGCACCTGTTTATTATACATAAGCGACAACTAATACTTGTTTATTATGGATAATATGATAGTTTTCGCCCCGCTGGCGGCGACAAGGGAGGTACCGGGTCGGCCATCACGGGCGGCGAGGAAGCGCATGGCGAGGCGGGAGGTGCCGGTCCATCGCGCGAAAATTCGCATTGCGAAACGAACAATCAGAACTGCAATCGGGAGGATTATCGATGATCAAGTCACTTGTTGGTGGCGTCGTTGCCGCCACTGCATTCGTCATGCTCAATTCGGCCGCCATGGCCGCCGGACCCGAAATCGTGTCGGGTCCCGCCGCTCAGGCGGACTGTTTCGCGCCGTGGAGCGCAGAGACCAAATTCTTCAAATATCCCAAGAAGGAGGGGCCGTTCCGCATCGCCTTCGCCAATGGCTATATCGCCAACACCTGGCGCATCCAGATGGTGCAGACGGCCAAGGCCTACGCCGCGCAACCTGAAGTCAAAGCCAAGATCAAGGAATTCAAGGTCGTCTCGACGGGCGAGGACGTGCCGGCACAGATCTCGGCGATCAACAATTTCATCGATTCCGGCTATGACGCCATCGTCACCGACGCCCAGAATCCGACGGCCTTCGGTCCGGTCATCAAGCGTGCCAAGGAAGCGGGCATCGTGCTGGTCGCCTTCGACAACATTCTCGACACCAAGGACGCCATCAACGTCAATGTCGATCAGAAGGGTCTTGGCGAATTGTGGGCCAAGTGGCTGGTCGGCAAGATACCGAACGGCGGCAAGATCCTGGAAGTGCGCGGCGTCGCCGGCACCTCCGTCGACACCGATCGTCACAACGGCATCCACGAGGTCTTCGATGCGTCCGGCAAGAAGTGGGACGTGACCGAAGTCGCCGGCAAATGGGATGACGGCGTGGCACAGAAGGTGACCGCGGATGCGATCGCCACCAACGGTCCGTTCGACGGCATTACCGGGCAGGGCGGCGACACGGGCATCGTGCAGGCGATGATCGACGCCAAGCATCCGTTCGTGCCGTTTGGCGGCGAGACCGAGAACGGCTTCCGCAAGTTCTGCGCCGCGCATTCAGCCGACGGGCTGAAGTGCTCGTCCGCGGGCTCGGGCCCGGCTCAGGTCGCCGTCGCCATCAAGACCGCGATCGCCGCACTCGAAGGCGAAGTCGTGCCACAAGAGGTGAAGCTGCCGCTGGCGATCGCCGAAGACCCGAACATGAAGGAAGGCACGGATTACTTCCCCAAGGAATCCGACAATTTCTTCGTCGGCAATTCCTTCCCGACCTGCGGCATCAATTTCAGCGCCCAGGAAATCATGGGTCAGACCAAGGAAAACCAGTAAATCATCGCTGGCTGTCACCTGGCGCCGCGGCTTGAGCCGCGGCGTTTGTCTCAATTCCACAATCGCCCTGGGAGGGCCGATGGACGGTGCGGCTCCGCTCTTTCGTATGGAAGGCATATCCAAGCGCTATGGCGGTGTACGCGCGCTGGAGAAGGCCGAGCTTGTTGTCGAAGCCGGCAGCATTCACGCCATTCTCGGTGAAAACGGCGCCGGCAAGTCGACGCTGATCAAGGTCATGGCAGGTGTCGTGGCGCCGGATGAGGGGCGCATGACGCTGGACGGGCGCGAGGCGACCTTCGCTTCTCCGGGTGCCGCCAACAAGGCCGGCATCGTCTGCATCTTCCAGGAACTGTCGCTTGTCCCCGAGCTAAGCGTTGCCGACAACATCGTCATTTCCGACCCGCCCAAACGCTTCGGCATGATCGACCGCAAGGCGCAACGCCGCATCGCCGAAGAAGCACTTGCTCGTGCCGGCGCCGCCGACATCCACCCGCTGGCGTTGGTCAAGGACCTGCCATTGTCGCGCCGGCAGATGGTCGAGATCGCCAAGGCATTGGCACGCAAGCCGCGCATCCTCATCCTCGACGAGGCGACCTCCGCGCTGACTGCCGCGGATGTCTCGAAGATCTTCGCGGTGCTCAAGCGGCTGCGCTCGGAAGGGCTGGCGCTGCTTTACATCTCGCACCGCATGAACGAGATCGCCGAACTGGCGGATCAGTGCACGGTGTTCCGCAACGGCCGCAATGTCGCCAGCTATCCAGCCGGCTCGAAGAGTGACAATGAGGTGGTCGAACTGATGATCGGCCGCGAATACAGCCATATCTTTCCGCCCAAGCCGACGGCCGTGCCTGCCGCCGCGGCCCCCAGGCTCGAGGCCCGCAAGCTCTCATGGGCCGACCGGCTGCACGACATCTCGCTGACCGTCAGGGCAGGTGAGGTGGTCGGCCTTGGCGGCCTCGACGGCCAGGGCCAGCGCGAATTGCTGCTCGCCTTCTTCGGCGTGCTGCGCGGCCTCAGCGGCCAGATCCTGATCGACGGCAAGCCTGTGTCGATCACCAGTCCATCCGTTGCGCGCGACGACGGCATCGGCATGGCGCTCATTCCCGAGGACCGCAAGACCGAAGGGCTGATGCTGCCGATGACGGTGCGCGAGAACCTGTCCTTCGCCGCCCTCGACCGGTTGTCGAAAGCCGGCATCATCGACCGTGCCGCCGAGCAGCGGCTGATCGACGACATGGTCGGCCTTTTGGCGATCAAGACGGCGGGCCTCGACATTCCGGTCGGCGCGCTTTCGGGCGGCAACCAGCAGAAGGTGGTCATCGCCAAATGGCTGATGCGCCAGCCGCGCATCATTCTGCTCAACGATCCGACGCGCGGCATCGACGTCGGCACCAAGCAGGAGCTGTACCAGCTGATGCGCAAACTGGCCGACGCGGGTGCGGCGATCCTGTTCTACTCGACCGACTATGACGAGCTGATCGGCTGCTGCGACCGTGTGCTGGTGCTCTATGACGGGGCGGTCAAGCGCGAGCTGGTCGGCGCCGAGATCACCGAGCGGGCGCTGATATCAAGCGCGCTCAACATCCATGGCGAGGACAGCCCGGTGGGCCTGGGAGTGGGCGCATGAAGGATTGGCGTTACTGGCTGGCCGAGCAGCGCGGAACGCTGCTGGCGTTCGGCATCTTCATCGTCATGTTCGTCATCTACACCTCGAACCATCCGGCCGGCTTCACCGCCAATGTGGTGCAGACGGCGGCCAACAAGGGCGTGCTGCTCGCCTTCGTCGCCATGGCGCAGACGCTGGTGGTGATCACCGCCGGCATCGACCTGTCCGTCGGCATGATTTTTCTCCTCACCAACTGCCTGGCTTCGTGGCTGGTGGTGGGAACGCCGATGCAGACGACGCTCGGCGTCATCGCCGTGCTGGCGGTGGGACTGCTGTGCGGCGCCATCAACGGCGCCATCGTCATCTATGGCCGGCTGCAGCCGATTGTCGCCACCATTGCCACAGGCGCCGTCTATTACGGCATCGGCCTGTTGCTGCGGCCATTTCCGGGCGGCTCGGTCAATGAGGACCTGGCCGATGCGCTGACCGGCCGTGTGTTCGGCGTGGTGCCGGCAAGTCTCGTCGTGCTGCTGGCCATCGTGCTGGTGATCTGGGTGCCGTTCAGCCGCTCGGTGCTTGGCCGCGCCGCCTACGCGGCAGGCTCATCGGAGACGGCGGCCTACATGTCGGGTGTGCCGATCCGGCGCGGCAAGTTCGCCGCCTACACGCTGGCCGGCCTGCTGGCGGCGATCGGCGGACTGTTCCTGACCTTCTTCACCTATACGGGTGAGGCGGCCTATGCCAGCGGCAACTCCTACACGCTGTTTTCGATCGCCGCCGTGGTGCTCGGCGGGGTTTCGCTGTTCGGCGGCAAGGGCAGCGCCATCGGCGCCATCTTCGGCGCACTGGCTTTCCGCACGATCGGCGACCTGTTGTTCGTCTTCGATTTCGATCCGCTCTGGCAGCCGCTGTTCCAGGGCGTTATCCTGCTGGTCGCCGTCAGCCTCGGCGCCTTCGCCCTGTTTCGGGTCCGCAACCGGCTGGAGTGGTTCCTGTGAGCGAAACGACGCTTGGCGGCATTGCCGGCCGCATGCCCAGATTCATCCGCCGCGCCGATCCGGCGGTGCTGACGGCCTTTGCCTGCATCGTGCTTTTGCTGTTCTTCGGCAGCCTCTATTCCAGAAGCTTCCTGTCGCCTGAATATCTCCTGCAGCAGCTCAAGGTGGCTTCATTCCTCGGCGTCATCGCGACAGGCATGATGCTGGTCATCCTGCTCGGCCAGATCGACCTGTCGGTGCCGTGGGCGGTGGCGGCGGGCGCCATGATGGCCTGCGCCGCGGCGGCGTACGGCCCGGTCGGCGTGGCGTTGGCCATCCCGTTCGGCATCATCTGCGGCATGCTGATCGGCGTCGTCAACGGCATCGGCGTCGCCTATCTGCGCATCCCCTCGATGATCATCACATTGGCCACCAACGCTGTCGCGCAAGGGCTGATGGTGGTCTACACCGGCGGCTTCTCGCCGCAGGATTCGGCGACGGGCGCGATGCGCTACCTGGCGACCGGTTTCGCCATTCCGGGCGTGCCCAACGCCGTCATCATCTGGGCGCTGATCGGGGCCGCGATGGTGTTCGTGCTGACGCGGACCGGCTTCGGCCGCACCGTCTACGGCATCGGCAACCGCGAGCGCGCGGCCTATCTCTCCGGCATCGACACAAGGCGCGTGGTGATGATCGCCTTCGCCGTCTCCGGCGGGCTCTCGGCTTTCGGCGGCGTGCTTCTGGCCGGCTATGCCTCCAAGGCGGCGCAGTCGATGGGCGACGCTTATCTGCTGCCGTCGATCGCCGCGGTGGTGCTTGGCGGCACCTCGATCCTGGGCGGGCGCGGCTCCTATCTCGGCACTGTCGCCGGTGTCATCCTCATCACGTTGCTGCAATCCATCTTGTCGGTCATGCAGATGCCGGAGGCGGGGCGGCAGATCATCTACGGTGTCGTCATCGTCGCCATGCTGCTGCTCTACGGCCGCGCGCCGGCAAGCCGCTGACAGTGGACGAAGCGGCAGCACAGGCGCCGACGAGCGCCCCCGGCTCGGTGCCGGCCATCGTGGTTATGGGCGTCGCCGGCTGCGGCAAGTCGGCGGTGGGCGTTGGGCTTGCCGCCGCTCTGGGCGTTACCTTTATCGAGGGCGACAGGCTGCATCCTCCGGAAAACGTCGCACGCATGGCAAGCGGCGAGCCGCTTACCGATCAGCTGCGCGAAGGCTGGCTCAACGCGATCGGCGAGCGAATCGCCGCGTCGGTGGGGCAGGGCAACGGCGTGGTCGCCGCCTGCTCGGCGCTGAAGCGCAGCTACCGCGACCGGCTGAGCGGCTTCTGCCCGGAAATCGTCTTCCTCTATCTGGAGATCGACCCTGGTACGGCCAGGGAGCGCGTCGGCAGCCGCAAGGGGCACTTCATGCCGGCGAGCCTGGTCGACAGCCAGTTCGCCATCCTCGAGCCGCCGGCTGCGGATGAGCGCGCCTCGAAACTCAATGCCACACGCCCGGTCGGTGAGCTCGTCGCCGCCGCGGTCCGCCTGATACGCCGGTCATGAGCCTTCATCCATTCCGATGCCGATGCTGTCCGAGACCTCGGTCAGCCGCTGCCGGCGGGACCACGTCAGCATCTGCTCGGGGTAGAGCTTCAGCGCTTCCAGCAGGCGGTCGCGCTTAAGCAGGATGTAGTGCGCCTGCACAGTCATGTTCTTGGCGCCATCCCTGGCCATGTCCGTTGCCGGGCTGACAGATGCCTCCGGCGTCAGCTCGGGGCTGAGCACGGCCCGGTATTCGATGAAGGGAACCACTTCGAAGGTCGACATGGCAAACAGGGCTGTCCTGCCCCTGGCGGCAAAATTCGCCGGCGCCGAGGCGAGATGCGTCCAGCCGCTTTCGCCCATGGCTGCCTCGGTGAAGGTCGTGCCGGCATGGACGGTGTTGGTCATCGTCACCACGCCATTCTGCTTCAGGATCTTCTGGATGCGGATGGTGACTTGATAGGTGTCGTCGCGGCCAAAGACGACCCGGCTTTTCAGGAACCGGTTTTCGACATCGATCAGCGGCGGATTGAGGAAACGCAAGCCGAACGCCGATTCGGAAATACCGTGGGTGTTGACGCTCACCTGATGCGCTTCGATACCGGCCTCGTACAGCGCGCGCTTGCCGATGATGGTCTGGGCGGTGAACTGATCGCACCAGAGGATGGCGCCGTGGCCGCGCTGCAAGGCCGACCGCAGCCCCGCCAGCCCCTCCAGCCGGATCGTCGGCGACCAGCGGCCGGCCACCAGATGAGCGGCGAGCTGCAAGCGGCGGCGGTGGCGCGCTGCCAGCAATCCCTCGAACAGCTTGCGTGCATCGATACCATCGCCCAGCACCGCGAGCGTGGCGGCAGCGTAGGCCGGGAATTCCTTGCGCACATGGCGCTTGAGGCGAAACCTCGATACGCGGCCGCAGATCGGCGCCCACCACCGCACCGGCAGTGCCGCCGCCACCACGAGATAGAAGATAGACAGCAGGCCTTCGCGAAGATCCTTGTTGGAAAAGCGGCGAAGCCGGCCAGGGCGAACCAGCTTGCGGCTGAAGAAGCGTACATCCTCCGCCCGTTCCGGGACGAAGACGTCTGCGATGATTTCAGTGCGGAAACTGGCTGCCGACGGCAGCTTGCGGGCGGCCTTGCGGGATTTTTCTAACCACCACAGCCTCATCGGTCCAGCCCGTTCTTCGAACCCCGCTTTACTGCGTCGGCTTGGGCCGTGCAAGGTCATGTCCGCGCTCGAGACTTCCGCAAATTTCGCTTGCCCTAGACTTGAGACAAGCGCGCCGCTTACGAAGTGTTGATTTCGAAGGCCGGACGAAGATAGTCGTATCGCTATTCCATATATGGCATCAGCACATCTTCGATCCATTTCATGAACGCGCGGACTCGGCGCGATAGATTGTTCCGATGTGCGACGACGAGGGACACGGCGAGCGGCCGGCGACGAAAATCGGGTAGGATCTCGACAAGCGCTCCACTCTCCAAGTATCGGCCAATGCCCAAGAGTGGCGCCTGGATCAGGCCAAGGCCGGCGAGGGCCGCTGCTTCGTAGGTCTGTGCGCTGTTGACGTGTAGCGCACCTGGCAACTGAAGCGTCGCGTAGCTGTCGCCGTCCGGATATTCCCATCCATAGGGCCGCGCGCCCAGCAGCGTCGAAAAATGAATTGCCCTATGTTCCTGACGCTGGAGATCTTCCAGCGATCGAGGCACGCCATGGCGCGCCAGATAGGCGGGACTGGCTGCGTTGGCCATGCGCAACAGGCCCAACGGGCGGGCAATCAGGGTCTCGTCGCGAATGGGTCCAAGCCGCAATACACAATCGAACCCCTCTTGAACCAGATCGACTTGCCGATCCGTACTCGACACCTCCAGCTCCAACTCGGGGTGAGCCGCCATGAAATCCGGCAAAGCCGGTACGATCGTTGTGCGCGCCACTTCGGTCGGAAGGTCGACCCGCAAACGGCCGCGAAGTGCCACGCGGTCGCCTGCGAACATCGAGTGCAGATCATCGACTTCAGCAAGCAGATCGCGGGCGCGGGCATGAAATGCGCGTCCGTCCTCCGTCAACCGCACGCTGCGCGTCGTCCGGTGCAGAAGCCTGACACCCACATCTTCTTCCAGCTTGCGGACCGCCGTTGAGGCTCTCCCCTTTTGGATGCCCAGGCTATCGGCCGCGCGGGTGAAGCTCCCCATTTCCGCGACCGTTGTGAAAATGAGGATGGGTTCGAGATTCTGCATTTTCGTGCCTCGGATTGTTCCCCAAAAAGAGAACAGTTGGTTCATTTTCTCGGCATTTATCACATTTGAGAGGCACAGTAAGCTTCGAATATGGGATCTCCTCATCGGAGAATGACAAGTGTCCGAAACTGTGAACCTGCATCAGACACCGGAAATTATGACCTTGCATCGCGCCCTGTGGGCCGGCCGGATCATGAGCGCGTTTGTCGTCATCGCCCTGACGGCAGATGGCACTGTTCAGCTTTTCGCGCCGGCACAGATCGCCAGCATGTTGCAGGAAACCGGGTTTGCGATGGACCTGACCCGTGTCGTGGGTCCGATCATCCTCGCCTGCGCCATCCTCTACGCCATCCCGGTCACCGCCGTCCTCGGCGCGATCCTGGTGACGGGCTTTTTGGGAGGTGCCATCTGCGCCCATCTCCGCATCGGTGAGTTGGGGTCGCCGCCGGAAATCATCTCCCTGCTTCTGGGCGCGATGACCTGGGGCGGCCTCTATCTCCGCGATCCCCGTATCCGGGCCATTCTGCCGCTCATCCATTGAACCAACAGGGGCAGCTCTGTCCCCCGACATCAGGAGAAAACACATGTTCCTAGTAATGGGAATCACGGGAAAAGTTGGCGGCGCAACGGCAGAGCATCTGCTGGCGCACGGCAAGGAGGTACGCGCACTCGTCCGCAATCGCGACAAGGCGGCCAATTGGGCGAACCAGGGCGTGGAACTGGTAGACGGCGACTGGAATGATTCGGCAGCCATCGAGCGAGCCCTCAAAGGCGTCGAAGGCGCGTTCGTCATGTTGCCCCCTATCTGGGCGCCGTCGCCCGATTACAAAGAAGCGAGGAGCGTGATTGCTAGCTATGTCGAGGCTTTGACCAAGGCAGCGCCGCCGCGAGTGGTTGCGCTTTCGTCGATGGGTGCGAACAGAACAAGCGGGCACGGGGTGATCGCGGCTTGTCGCTTCTGGAGCAAGGGTTTCGCGGCCTGACATCGCCAACCGCATTTGTGCGCGCGGGGGGATTCTTCGAAAATTTCCTCTACGGCTTGCAGGTCGCGCAGGGCGGAATGCTGCCGGTCTACTACAATCCGACAAACCGGAAATCGACCATGGTTGCGACGAACGACATCGGCGCAGAGGTCGCAACCCTTTTGACCGGGTCGACGTGGTCAGGGCAGCGCATCGTCGAGATCGGTTCGATGGTCACCGCGGATGAAGTCGCGGAGCAGTTGGGTGAAGTCCTGAATCTCGCCGTGAAAGCCTTTGCAATTCCGCGTGCGGGGTGGGCGGAAGCGTTCGAGCAATTCGGCATCCCGAAGGGTCACTCCGGACCTGCCGAAGAAATGTTCGAGGCCGTGAATGCGGGATGGATGGACCTCGGTGTGGCGGGTACGGAGCACGTAGCGGGTACGACGTCCGCACGCGCTGTATTCGAGGCTGCGTCTGTGAACGGATAGGCCAAAACTGCATGAGGTTCTCCGTGATTTCGAGCTTCGCAACCCGAGATTTGGAGAACCTCTCCTTCAATGCAGGAATCTCTATCTGAACGCGATCGGCTTGAAGTCGGTGGTTTAGATCTGCGACGTCAGCTCGACCGGGAAATCGTCATTGTCGGCATCGCGCATGGCGGCGAGGCTGCGATTGTCCAGCACTTCGGCGATTGCCTGCCGCACCTCCAGCATCATGTGGCGGACCTGGCAGGTCGCCTCGTCGCAATCCTCGCAGCGTTGATACTGCGTGCGGCTGGCGCAAGGGATCGGCGCCAGCGGCCCGTCAAGCACGCGCACGACATGGCCGATCTTGATTTCGGAAGCCGGCCGGGCAAGGCGGTAGCCGCCTTCCTTGCCTTTGCGGCTCTGGACGAAGCCGGCATTGCGCAACTCGCCCAGAATGGCATCAAGGAATTTCTTCGGGATGTTGTTGGCCACAGCGATGTCATTGACGAAGGCCAATTGGCCGGCCGGCAGGCCAGACAGATGCACGAGGGCCTTGAGGCCGTATTTGCCTTTTTTTGTCAGCATGCCCAGATCAACCCATAAAAGCCCCAACCACTCGCATCTGGCGACTGTTTGTGTGCAAATAATGACGTCTTCGCCGCGCGATGATGTTTCGCGAAACAGCCACCAAATTGCACGTTAGGCACAAACGCGTTGATTCTTTGTAACGTTTTGCACTGAGAACGCGGATATTCCGCTGATAACCAGGTTATCGGCGTTCAAAAACGAAAAAAGCCGGCAGCGCGCCGGCTTTTTCGTCTGCTGTGCAGGTATCGCTGCCTCAGCGGCTGCCGTAGGTCTGGTCGAGCAGGCCGCCGGCGGCGAAATGCTCTTTCTGCACCTTGTCCCAGCCGCCGAAAACGTCTTCCACCGTCAGCAGCCGGACATCGGGGAAATCGGCCTTGTATTTCGCCGCCACAGCGGCGTCGCGGGCTCTGAGGCCGTTGCGGGCGGCGATGTCCTGGCCCTCCGGTGTGTAGAGGAAGTCGAGATAGGTCTTGGCCAGATCGCGCGTGCCGTGATCGTCGGCAACCTTGTCGACGATGGCGACCGGGAATTCGGCCAGCAGGCTGACCGAAGGCGTAACCTGCTCGAACTTGTCGTCGCCATACTCCTTGCGGATGCCGCGCGTCTCCGACTCGAAGGTGATCAGCACATCACCGATCTCGCGCTGCACGAAGGTGGTGGTCGCGGCGCGGCCGCCGGTGTCGAAGATCGGCACGTTGTTGAACAGCTTGGTGATGAACTCTTTCACCTTGGCGTCATCGCCCTTGAAGGCTTCCTTGGCGTAGGCGGTGGCCGCCAGATAGGTGTAGCGCGCATTGCCGGATGTTTTCGGGTTTGGGAAGATCACCTGCACGTCGTCGCGCACGAGATCGTTCCAGTCCTTGATGTGCTTGGGGTTGCCCGCGCGGACAAGGAACGAAGGCAGAGAATAGAAGGGCGAGGCATTGTCAGGGAAATCCTTCTGCCAGTCGGCCGAGACGAGGCCCTTCTTGACCAGGAAGTCGATGTCGATGACCTGGTTGAAGGTAACAACGTCGGCGCCAAGACCCTCGGCGATGGCGCGTGCCTGCGCCGAAGTGCCGGCATGCGACTGGTCGACGGTGACGCCCGGATGCTGGGCGATGAAAGCCTTGTTGACCTGCACGAACAGTTCGCGGCCGACATCATAGGATGCGTTGAGCAGTTTGTCGGCCGACCAGGCTTGGGAGGATGCAAGGAACAGGCCGGCGACGGTGGCAAGCCCGAGGAAAAATCGTTTCATGAAAACAGGCTCCGATGCAATGCGTTGATGGTCGGACCATAGCCGTGACGTATCATGCGCGACGAGGCATGCGCTGTCGGTTCGCGGCCTCGTCGTGGGAAAATATATCGCCTAAGTTGGCACCTGTTGGAATTCTGTTCCAGGAGATGGCTACCTTCGTCGGAGTTTTTCTGCGCCTTGTTTGCGGTGCTGCATGGCATATACAAAAGGCATATACAAAGAGCTGCCGCCATGCCCCAGAACCGTCATTCAACGCCGCCCAAGGAGGCGAAGCTGTTTCGCAACAACCGCAGCCCAACACGGGAGAGTTCACCCGGATCAGGAATCTGAAGGTCGAAAACTGGTTGGCGTAGCGCTTGAGCCGAGAATCAAGCCGCCGGAAAAAGCTTCCAGCGGCCGGGGCGGAACGCCACCCGGCTTTTTTGCGCCGCGGGATGATCGACCGGCAACTCGATTTCGACCCGCTGACGCTCACCACCGATTTCAAGCTCGACCCGGCGCGTGCCGGCGACGCGCCGGCTGGCGGCGACCGTGCCGGCGATGCAGCCGCTGCAGCCGTCCAGCAATTCGACATCGTGCGGGCGGAAGTAGAGCGTCGCATCGCCCGAGGGCTCGTTGGGCGCGGCAAGCCCGATCGGACGGTCGGCGAGCCAGATCTCGCCATTCTCGACTTTGACGGGAAGCGAGCTCGATTCACCGATGAAGCCGTAGACGAAGGGCGAGTTCGGCGTGTCGTAGATGTCGTCGGCGGTGCCGACCTGCTCGATGCGACCCTGGCTCATCACCACGACGCGGTCGGCAAGCTCCAGCGCCTCTTCCTGGTCGTGGGTGACGAAGACGGTGGTGTGGCCGGTGGCGTCATGGATTTCGCGCAGCCAGCGGCGCAATTCCCGGCGCACCTGCGCGTCAAGCGCGCCGAACGGTTCGTCGAGCAGCAGCACCTTGGGTTCGATGGCCATGGCGCGCGCCAGCGCCACGCGCTGCCGCTGGCCGCCGGAAAGCTGCGCCGGATAGCGCTTTTCCAGCCCCGACAGCTGGACAAGGTCTAGAAGCTCGGAGGCGCGGCGGCGGATCTCCTGCGCCGGCGGGCGCGACGGCCCGTGCCGGACCTTCAGGCCGAAGCCGATATTGTCGGCCACCGTCATGTGCCGGAACAGCGCATAGTGCTGGAAGACAAAGCCGACATTGCGATCCTGGATCGACTTGTGCGAGGCGTCCTCGTCGCCGAAGAAGATGTTTCCGCGCGTCGGCCGCTCCAGTCCGGCGATCAGCCTGAGCAGCGTCGTCTTGCCGGAGCCGGACGGCCCCAGCAACGCGATCAGTTCGCCCGACTTGATATCGAGCGACACGTCGTGGAGGGCCGGAAACCGGTCAAACTCCTTGCGCACGTTGGCAACGCGAACTTCCATGCAAATCCCTCTGTCAGTGTCCGCGCGTCGCGGCGATCTCGGCGCCGTAGCGCATCTCGAGAAGTGTTTTCAAGACCAGCGTGACGAGCGCCAGGCCCGCAAGCAATGAAGCGACGGCGAAGGCGCCGACGGCGTTGTACTCGTTATAGAGGATTTCGACATGCAGCGGCATGGTGTTGGTCAGGCCGCGTATATGGCCCGACACCACCGAGACTGCGCCGAACTCGCCCATGGCGCGCGCATTGCACAGGAGCACGCCGTAGAGCAGCCCCCATTTGACGTTGGGCAAGGTCACGTACCAGAAGGTCTGCCAACCATTGGCGCCAAGCGAAAGCGCTGCCTCCTCGTCGCCATTGCCTTGCTCCTGCATCAGCGGGATCAACTCGCGGGCGACGAAGGGGAAGGTGACGAAGATTGTGGCCAGCACGATGCCCGGCACGGCAAACAGGATGACGATGCCGTGCGCTTTCAGCCAGGTGCCGAGCAGCCCCTGGGCGCCGAATAGAAGCACATAGACGAGGCCCGATATGACCGGGGAGACCGAGAAGGGAAGGTCGATCAGCGTGGTCAGGAAGGCCTTGCCCTTGAACTCGAACTTGGCGATCGCCCAGGCGGCGGAGATGCCGAACACAATGTTGAGCGGTACCGAGATCGCGGCGACCAGCAGCGTCAGCCGGATCGCCGAGCGTGTGTCGGGATTGCCGAGCGCTTCGGTGTAGGCACCGATGCCCTTGGCGAAGGCTTCGTTGAAGACGATGATCAGCGGCAAGAGCAGGAAAATGCCGAGGAAGGCAAAGGCGACGGCCATCAGGGCCAGACGCGCCGGGCGGCTTTCCGTGACCGCCGCCGACTGGCTTTCATGGTGCGGTTCGTAAGATTTGATCTCCGGATCAGCCATAGCGCTTGCGGCTCCACGACTGTGCGAGATTGACGACCAAAAGCATGATGAATGACAGAGCGAGCATGATCGCCGCAATCGCGGTTGCCGCCGGGTAATTGTATTCCTCCAGCCGGATGACGATCAGCAGCGGCGCGATCTCTGATTTGTAGGGCAAGTTGCCGGCGATGAAGATGACCGAGCCGTATTCGCCGACGCCGCGCGCGAAGGCGAGCGCGAAGCCGGTGACGATGGCCGGCGCCAGGCCCGGAAACAGGATGCGGGTGATGATCTGGAAACGATTGGCGCCAAGGGTGGCCGCGGCTTCCTCCACTTCCTTGTCGATCTCCTCCATGATCGGCTGCACGGTGCGCACGACGAAGGGCAGGCCGATGAAGATCAGCGCGATGACGATACCCAGCGGGGTATAGGCGACCTTGATGCCGAGCGGCATCAGCAATTTGCCGATCCAGCCGTTCGGCGCGTAGAGCGTGGTCAGCGCGATGCCGGCCACAGCCGTCGGCAAGGCGAAGGGCAGATCGACCATGGCATCGACGATGCGGCGGCCGGGGAAGCGGTAACGCACCAGCACCCATGCGACCAGCGTGCCGAAGACGACGTTGACAGCAGCCGCGACGAAGGCAGTGCCGAAGCTGATTCTCAGCGCATTGATGGTGCGGCGATCGGTGGCGATCGCCCAGAATTCAGGCCAGCCAAGGGCGGCCGAGCGCCAGAGTAGCCCGGATAGCGGGATGAGAATGATGAGGGTGAGGTAGGCAAGCGAGAAGCCGAGCGTCAATCCGAAACCCGGAATGACGCTCGGCTGCCTGAATCGCCACCCCGCTTGGGCGGGTGCTGTGGTCATGTCGTCCTGAATATCGACTGCTTACTGGGGCTTGTAGATCTGGTCGAATATACCACCATCGCCGAAATGATAAGGCTGTGCTTTTTTCCAGCCACCAAACTGTGGATCGTCGATGGTTACAAGTTTGATCGGCGGCAGCTTGGCGAGGTCCTCGGCCGGCACCAGATCGGGCTTGGCAGGACGATAATGGTTCTTGGCGATGATCGTCTGCGCTTCCTTGGAATAGAGCCAGCTCAGATAGGCTTCGGCGATCTTGCGCGTGCCCTTGGCATCGACATTGGCGTCGACCACCGCCACCGGCGGTTCTGCCAGGATGGAGGTCGGCGGGTAGACAATGTCGAAATTGTCGGCACCGAACTCGTCGAGCGCCAGATAGGCCTCGTTTTCCCAGGCGATAAGCACATCGCCGAGACCCTTTTGCGCGAAGGTCACGGTCGAGCCGCGCGCGCCGGTGTCGAGCACCGGGGCATTGGCGTAGAGCTTGCCGACGAACTCCTTGGTCTTGGTCTCGTCGCCGCCGTCATTGGCGTTGGCGTAGGCCCATGCGGCGAGATAGTTCCAGCGCGCGCCGCCGGACGTCTTGGGATTGGGCGTGATCACCTGGACACCGTCCTTGACGAGGTCGCTCCAGTCGTGAATGCCCTTGGGATTGCCCTTGCGCACGAGGAAGATGATGGTCGAGGTGTAGGGCGCCGAATTGTTTTCGAATTTGGTGCGCCAGTCCGGATTGATCTTCTTCGACTTCGAGACGATGGCATTGATGTCGCCTTCGAGTGCCAGCGTCACCACATCGGCGTCGAGGCCGTCGATCACGGCGCGGGCCTGGGCGCCCGATCCGCCATGCGACTGCTGGACGGTGACCGTCTCTCCGGTCTCGGCCTTCCAATGGGCGACAAAAGCTTCGTCATAGGCCTTGTAGAGCTCGCGTGTCGGATCGTAGGAGACGTTGAGAATGGTGGTATCGGCAAACGCGAAACCGAGCGTGCCGAACTGGACAGATGTGGCGACCAGTGCGCCGAGCAGTTTCCTGAAATGAGGTTTGGTCATTTCTGCCTCCGTTGAACCCGCGCCAAATCTACCGAATTGGTAGAAATTAGATGCATTCAATGTTGCCTTTTTTGCCCCTCTTGAGAAAATGTTCGGCGCCATTTCGTCCTTTGGAGAAATATTTTCCTCTTGCGGCCAAAGGAAGAATCCATGGCCCTGCCACTCAGCCTATCTAGCAATGGGTAGTGCCGAGGCAAGGTGTGGAATTTGATCCGGTGCCTCAATCGGCGGTGATGGGAAAGTCGAAACGCTGTTTGGCGAACGGTTCGCTTTTCAGCGTGAAGTGCCACCATTCCCTTGCATAGTTCTTGAAGCCGCCGGCGCGCATGGCTTCGACAAGCATCTTGCGATTTGCCGCCGCTTCACTGGCAGGGCCGCGGTATGCGGTTTCGCTCATTGAATCAAAGCAGTCGAAACCGGTACCGAAATCGAGCGTGTCGGCATCCCCGGTGCCGCAGGCCGGGTTCGGGCTGGACCTGCGGTCCATCCGGGCGACGGCGACGTCGACGGTCGAGCCACGTGAATGAGTCGACAACTCTCCGATACAGCCCTTGGCGATCAGGTCGCTGCGCCTGACCTCCGGATACCATTGCGGATCGGGCGGCCCGCCCTGTTTTGTCCATTCGCCCATGTCGGCGACGGCGCGGGCAGGGCGGTAGCAATCGAACACCACCAGGGTCAGGCGTTTGGCCGCGATCGCTTTCTGGACAGCGGAGAGTGCCTTCGCCGCATCCTCGGTGAGGATGCAGACCGGGGCGCCATAGCCGTTCACCTTGCGGTGCAGAAAATTATCCGATCCGGCGTAGCGGATGTCCTGGCGGATCGAGGGGTCGACATCGGCGAGCCGGACAAAGCCGGCGGGGAGTGGGTCAGCGAGAGCAGGGAAGGTGATTGCCGTGACAAGGATTGTTGCTGCCAGTGCTGAGGCTGCCGACAGGAAAGGATCGCGCGAGGCACCCCCCTCTGCCTTGCCAGGCATCTCCCCCGCAAGGGGGGAGATTGGCAGCTTTGGCGTCCTGCTCCACCATTGATAATTGTCGAAAGCGGCAAGGACATCCGATCGCCCTCCTTGCGGGGGAGATCGCCGGCAGGCCAGAGGGGGGTGCCTCGGAACAGGCATGGGTGAGTATCCTGCTATCCGCTGAGCCTGTGGAAAGCCAATTCCACGAATCGCTTGCAGCCGTCTATTCGACAAACACCTTCACGCTCGCCGCACGTCCCGCGGCGTCGATGACGGTCAGCGTCGAATAGCCGGCGCCGTCGGGCTGCCAGGTCGCGGTGCGGCGACGGTCGATGCCCACCAGCGGCTTGCCGTTGGCCAGCCAGCGGAACGGCGCACGGCCGCCTTGCAGTTTCAGCACCAGCGGCGAGGCGTCGACCGAATTGGTGCCGAGATCGACGCGGGCGCCGTCGGGCGGGAAGATGATGGTCGGTGCGGGTTCGGTCACTGTCGCCTGCACCAGGCCGTCCGCTCCGGCGCCGAAGCGGGCGAGCGTCACCGGCAGGTCCTCGCGCCTGGGGCTGAACAGTCCGGGCGGCTTGCCCGGCAAGGGGACGGCGGCCAGGCCCGAGCGGACAAAACCGTCGAACAGGATGGGAGCGGCCGAGACATAACCGGACAGTCCGGGCACCGCGCCGGCGTCGGGACGGCCGACCCAGACACCGAGCACATAGCGGCCGTCGAAGCCGACCGACCACGCGTCGCGGTAGCCGTAGGACGTGCCGGTCTTGTAGGCAATGCCGCGCTGCAGGGCACCCTCGGGCGGCTTGACGCCCGACAGTATGTCGATGATCCGCCAGTTGGCCTGACCGTCGAGGATGGTGGCGCTGGTGCGCTCGGCATTGGCCGGCTCGGTGCCGTCATGCAGCGTGTGCGTCTTGCCGCCATTGGCGAGCCCTGTGTAGAGCTGGACGAGGTCGCGCAGCGTGACGCCTACGCCGCCAAGGCCGATGGCCAGGCCCGGCGCCTCGTTGACCGGCAGTATGGGGCTGACGCCGGCCTGGCGGAAGCGCGCCATCAGCCGCGTTGGCCCGACCGCGTCGAGCACGCGGATCGCCGGCACGTTGAGCGACAGTTGCAGCGCTTGCCGGATGCTGACATCGCCCTGGTAGCCCATGTCGAAATTCTTCGGCCGGTAGCCGGAGAAATCGACAGGGCTGTCATCGATCAGCGTCTCCTGCGCCACCAGGCCCTGTTCGAAGGCAAGACCGTAGATGAACGGCTTCAGCGTCGAGCCGGGCGAGCGGACGATCTTTGTCATGTCGATCCAGCCGGAGCGGCTGGCGTCGAAGAAATTGGCCGAGCCGACTTCGCCGAGAATGTCGCCGGTGCGGGAATCGGCCAGCACCATGGCGACCGACAGGCGAGGGCCGAGCTTGGTGGCGGCGTCCCTCGCCACCTGTTCCAACCCTTCCTGGACGCTCTTGCGGATCGTCAGTTGCAAGGGCTGGCCGGGGACGGCCTTGGGCAGCATCGCATAGGCTGCGTGCGCAGCGAGGGCCGGCAGGGTACGGCGCAGGCCCGACACATCGTCGAGGGCGGCACGCGCGGCCTCGCGCTCGCCGAGCAGTCCGGAGGAGACCATGCGGGTCAGCACCCGGTCGCGGGCGGCGTGGGCAATCTTCAAATTGCGGTCGGGCCGCCGCTTTTCCGGCAGCTGCGGCAGAGCGACGAGCAGGGCGGATTCGGAAACGGTGAGCCGTTTCGGCTCCTTGCCGAAATAGGCCAGCGAGGCGGCGCGCACGCCTTCCAGATTGCCGCCATAGGGCGCCAGCGTCAGGTAGCGTTCGAGGATTTCGCGTTTCGACAGCCGCCGTTCGATCTGGATGGCGCGCAGCATCTGCTTGATCTTGGAGCCGAGGCTGCGGCTTTCGCGCGGCTCGATCAGCCGGGCAAGCTGCATCGAAAGCGTCGAGCCGCCGGAAACGATGTGGCCGCTGGTGGCGAACTGGCCGGCGGCGCGCGCCAGCGCCAGCACGTCGACGCCCTCATGGTCCCAGAAACGTTTGTCTTCATAGGTGACCAGCATGTCGACGAATTGCTTGTCGACCTGGTCGAGCCGGGTTTCGAGCCGCCAGTAGCCGTCCGGCGTGGCGAAGGCGCGCAACAACTGGCCGTCGCGGTCCTGGACTTCGGTGGAGACCGTGAGTTCGGCTGGAAGCGGGGGCGGGAAGGCGCGGTCGAGTTCCCAGAGGGACGCGGCGGAAAGGGCGAGGATGCCGGCGCACCCTGCCGCTCCAACAGCGAATTTGCGAAGCATCTTCATGGCAGTAAAGATGCCCCCTCATCCGGCCGCTTCGCGGCCGCCTTCTCTCCGGTGGGGAGAAGAGACTGGCGCCAGCGCTGGCCGTCTCCTCTCCCCTCGGGGAGAGGTCGACCGAGCGAAGCGGAGGGCGGGTGAGGGGGCACTTTGCTCATCGCGTCCATCACCATCAGCGCCTTACGGCGCCTTGATCTCCATCATGCCGGTGGCGGTGCGGGCCGAGTATTGCGGCCGATACATGTCTTCCACCGTTGCCGCGGGGTGCGCATAGGTACCCGGCGTCACGGCGCGCACGACATAGGCGAGGGTCAGATTGTGGTCGTGGTCGCCGTCGGCCGGGTTGAATGCCGCGACGAAACGGTCGTCGCGGAATTCGAGATGGGCCGCATCGGTCTGCGCAAGCCACGAGAAGTTCGTCAACTGGGCGCTGGAGACCAGGCCGGGATTGTCGATCTCGAAGCCGGCCGGCAACAGGTCGGTGACCAGCAGGCGCGACGGCCATGTGTTCTGCTCGTTGACCTTGAGCACGACGACATAGCGTTCGTTCTGAGTCGCCTCGGTGACATTGGCTTCGGTGCCGTCGAGCTTGTAGTAAGTGCGGCTGATGGTGAAGCCGTCGCCGCCGGCCGGCAGCGGCTGGACCGGCGACGCCACCGTGGTGACGACGGCCTGCAGCGGGGTCTTGCCGGTGTTGGCGATGGTCAGCGGGCTGTCGACAAGGTCAGAGCCTTCGACCTGGTTGGAGTAGCCGCCGGAATGCGCCGCGCCATTGACGGTCAGCGTGATCGTATCATTGCCTTCTTTCAGCGCGCGGGCCGCCAGCAGCATCCAGGATTCGTCCTGGGTGCTGGTCCAGCGGGCTTCGGCGCGTTCCCTGGTCACCAGCTTGATCAGCTCCGGCACGATTGTCGGTACCGGCTTGGATTCCGCCGCCAACGCCAGCATCGCCGCGCCATCACGCAGCCGCGAACCGTAGTCGGAGCGGTAGTAGTCGTAGTCGGTGGTCGACTTGGCCAACTGCAGGGCAGTCTTGAACGTCGATTCCGCACGCGGTGTATCGCCGTAGAGCGCCAGGCTTGCCGCCAGCTGGGCAACGGCCATCGGGCTGGAAAAAGCTTCGAGCTGCGTGTCCGCATAGTAGCGCAGGTCGCCGATCGAGGCCTTCTTGTTGCGGGCCAGAACGTAGAGGGCGTAGGCGATCTCGCTGCCCCGGTCCTGGACGCTCTGGTCGTAGCCGAGTGAGTTCTGCAGGTTGCTGAGCGCCTGGTTCATGGCCAGGCTCGGCACGTCGTATTTCTGCTCGCGTGCCCTGGTCAGGAAGTCGGTGACATAGGCATCGAGCCACAGATCGCCGGAGCCCGGGCCCCACAGGCCGAAGCTGCCGCCCGAGGCCTGGTAGCTCAGAACCTTGTAGATGGCGTCCTGGATGCGGCCATGGATATCGGGATCGCTGGCCATGCCGATGCCGGACGCCAATTCATTGACGTAGAGAAGCGGCATGGCGCGGCTGGTGGTCTGCTCGGCGCACCCATAGGGGTAGCGGTCGAGCGTCATCAGCAGCGAAGGCACGTCGAAGGCGGCAGCCTGCGAAACGCCGACGCTGACAGAGGCGCCGTCGAGCAGGCTTGCCGCGAGCAGCTCCTTGTCGACGCGAAGCGCGCCGCCATCGCCCTTGAGGTCGACCACCAGGCGGGTGGTGACCGGTAATTGCGCCGGGCGCACCGGCACATAGAGCGTCTGCTCGACCTTGGTGCCGTCGGCATGGGCAAGCTTGATGGTGAGCGAGGCATTGCCGGCCGTCTGAGCGATCAGCGGCACGGTCAGCGTCTGGCGCTTGCCATGGGCGAGCGTCAGCTTCTGGGGCAGGGGCTTGTCGCCCGTCGACAGGTCGCCCGTCGTTTCGATCGAGAACGCATAGTCGCCGGCCGGACCATCGGTGTCGGCGACGTCGAGGCGCATAACGGCGGCGTCACCAGGCGCCAGGAAGCGCGGCAGGCCGGCGGTGATGACCACGGGATCGCGCACGATCACGTCGGACTGGGCGTGGCCGACCGCGTCCTTGGTCCAGGCGACGGCCATGACGCGCACGGTGCCGTTGAACTGCGGGATGTCGAAGCCGACCCGCGCCTTGCCGTCGGCGTCAAGCTCGGCGACGCCGGAGAAGAAGGCGACCAGCTTTTCGGTCGGCGGGCTGCCTTGCGCCTGCATGTTGGCGCCGTCGCCGCCGGTCCTGAGCTTGCCGGCGTTGCCCAGAGAACCGTCGATCAGGCGACCGTAGATGTCGCGGATTTCCATACCCAGCATGCGCTGGCCGAAGAACCAGTTCTCCGGATCCGGCGCCTTGTAGTTGGTCAGGTTGAGGATGCCGACATCGACGGCGGCAACCATGACATAGGCGTTGCTGCCCGGCTGCACGCCGGCGACCGAAACCGGGATCCACAGCTGCTGGCGCGGCATGGTCTTGTCCGGTGGCGTCAAGGTGATGGCGAGCTTCTTCGAACCCGGATCGACCTTCAGCCATTTCACGCCGATGGCGCGGGCCGGCATGCGCGTCTCCTGCGCATCGCCCGGCCGGAACAGGGTTGCAGTGACATAGGCGCCGGCGCCCCAGTCGTCGCCGACCGGAATGTCGACGGTGCTGCCGCCGGCCGGCACTGACGCCGTGATGGTCTTCAACAGCTTGTCGGAGCCGATGTTGATCAAGAGTTCGCCGGCAAAATGCGGCGAGATTTTCAGCTTGGCCACTTCGCCGGCGGCATAATTGTCCTTGTCGAGGGCGATTTCGAGGCCGTCAGGCGTTTCGGTGGTGGTCGAGGAGACATACCAGCCGGCGTCGAACTCGTAGCTGGTCGCCGGTCCTTCGGGATCGGCGGTTTCAACCTCGAGCCTGTACTGACCCCAATCGACCGGCACGGAGACCGTTGCGTCGCCGTCGGCGTTGAGGTCGACCTGGCCGTTGGCGATCGACTTGGTGAAGGTCACCGGCTCGTAATTCCACGAATTGTTGGAGCGGTACCACTGGTAATTGCGTTCGACCTTGACCAGCGTCCATTGCGCGCCTTTCAGCGCCTCACGCTTGCCGTCGGGATCGACGGCGATCAGGCTGAACTTGGCCGTGCCGCCCTGCGGCACTTCATTGTCGGCGAAATCCGGACGAATGCCGATCATATGGCCCTGCGGGCGGATGCCGATGTTGAGCGAGCGCTCGATGGCGCGGCCGCCGGTTTCACGCATCCTGACCGTCACCTTGGCGTCGACCAGCTTGGTGGTCGAGGGCAGTTGGTCGACGGAGACCGGGAAGGTCACCTTGCCGTCATCGCCAACCACCGGCAGATCGGCGAGGGGGGTGACCGTGGGTTCGGCCGACTGCTCGTCGGCGAGACCGAAGGAAAAGCCCTGGAAACGGTCCCAGTCGCGCGACGTCGACAGCGTCAGCTCGCCTTCCAGCACCAAGCCTGCTGCCGGCGCGCCATAGAGGAAGCGGCCGTCAATGTCGATGTTGGCGGTTTCGCCCTGGGCGATTTCCTGCTTGTCGGCCTTCATGTCGAATTCGATGCGATCCGGCACGAAATCCTCGACCAGGAACATCTGGCTGGCCACCGCGGGCTGCTTGGGATCGGTGTAGATCGACACCGACCAGGTGCCGCGCATGGCGTTGGGGGCGAGCGGCAGGTCGACGGCATGGCCGCCGGCTGATGCGCCGTCGCTGACGATACGGCGGTCCTCGACGCCGTCGGGGCGCGAGAAGATGAAGGTCAACGGCAGGTTTTCGACCGCCTTGGCGGCGCCGTCGCGAGCAAGTGCGGCGACATGAACATCCTCGCCGGCGCGGTAGATACCGCGTTCGGTCCAGGCATAGACGTCGAGCGCACCTGGCGCCGCGCGCCCGGTGACGCCGCGGTCGGACAGGTCGAAGCCGGCCCGGCCCATGTCGAGGAAGACGAAGTCATTGTCGCCCTGCTTGGCCATCAGCACGGCCGGCACCATGCCGCCGTCGCCGCGCGTCAGGCCGGGGTTGAAGACGGCATGGCCGTCGGCATCCGACGTCGCCGTGCCCAGAACCTCATTGTTCCTGGCGACCAGCGTCAGTTCGGCGCCGGCGATCGGCTTGGCGCTGCCCAGCGAACGGGCAAAGACGTTCAGCCCGTCCTGACCGGTATAGGTCGACAGGCCGATGTCGGAGACGACGAACCATTGCGTGGCCATCGAGTTGTAGTCGTCGCTCTTGTCGTTGACGGCCTGGGCGGTCAGCACGTAGACGCCGGGCTTGCGCTGCGGCACCGCCTCGTCGACTGGGAAGGAGGTGGTGACCTCCTTGTTGAGGTCATTGGCGATGTCGAGCTGGCCTTGCCAGACCGGCGCGCCCATCTGCTCGGAAATGTTGGAGATGTCATAGCCGTCCAGCTGGTGCAGGAACTGGTAGCCCGACAGAAGCTGTGCCAGCGAACGATCGCCGATGCGATAGAGCTTCATCTCGGCGGCGTTCATGTTGACGGTAACGATCGGAATACCGCGGCGCGCGCCGGCCGGCAGCACGAAGCTGTCGCCAGTGAAGCGGGCGGACGGTGCGCGGTCCTGCACATAGATCGACAGCACCACGGGAGCCGCGGTCACTTCGCCGATTGCCGCCGGCAGGCCGGCGCGGAAGGTGACGTCGTAGTGCTGGCCATGCTCCAGCCCTTCGACGCAGATCTGCTTGTCCTTGGCCTCGACGCCCTTGGGCGGTGCATTGTCGACAGTGACGAATTGCGCGTAATCGACGCCGGTCTTGACCAGATCCTCGGAGAATTGCGCGCAGATGCGCGGCGCGCTGGTGTCGGCGTCGATGGTGTGGTCGATAACGCGGAAACCCTTGCGCGCCTTCAGATCGGCATAGTCGGCCTGGACCGCCGGCGACGGGTTCAGGGCAAGGCTCGCCTCATAGGCCTGTAGCGCCGGCCGGTAGAGATCGCGCTTGTCGAGGCCGTTGCCGAGCAGCGCCAGCACTTCGGCGCGCGTCTTGGTGGTGCGCAGTAGTTTATAGGCGTTGAATGCGGCCGAAGTGCCGTTCGTCGGCAAAGTGGAAGCTTCGGATGTGCTGGCGGCGGGCTGCACGGCCAGCGTTTCACGCGCCAGGTTGAGCCAGAGCTGGCCATCATCGGGCAGTACCGAGACAGCGGCCTCGTATTTCAGCATGGCGGAGCGGTGGTCGCCGGTCAGCACGGCCTGTTCGGCGGCACTCAGCAAGGCAGCCATGCCTTCTGTCGGCTTGTCATAGGCCGGGCCGAGCAGCTTGTTGCGGTATTGCTGGGCCTGGTCGGCCATCCAGTTGGGGAAGAAGGCGAGTTCCGGCGGCGCGCCGATATCAGGATCGCCATCGATGTTGACGACCTTGCCGGCGACCGCGCCATTGAAGGTTTTCAACTGGTTGTAGTCGGATTTGAGGAAGCACCATTTGGCTTTTTTATTGTAGGTGAAGGCACGGCAGGCCGGGTCTCCCAGGCATGTCGTCTTGCACTGGTCGATTGTCACATTCTGGTCGGACCTGAGATCAAAACCGAAATAATCGGAATTGTCCGTTGTCGCGATACGCCGGGCCTCGGCCGCTTGCGCGACGCTGCTCCAGGCCAGGACATTGGCCCAGGCAAAAAACAGGAGAATCAGAATCGAAAGACCACGAGCCGCGCGCATTGCCATAACACCCCTCCAGACACAGCTGACGTCCGGGCATGATCAAGCTTCAGTCAGGCTTGTCAACACAAGGACGCGGCAGGGGTCCGCCTGCCAACGGTTTCCTTTCCGATCGATGACCGGTAGTACCTCCATAGGACAGGGGATCACGCTTTCTTGCGGCGACGCAAAAGGTGTGAATTCCAAGCCCGTCCTATTTCAGACAATTGGATTGTGGCCCCTTTACGAGCGCTTCAGAACTTCATTCCAATTTTAGTTTTGTAACCTAGGTTGTCTTAATGCCGGCGCATGAAGAGCAGATGTCAGGAGGTCGCGCGCCAGGGCGTGCGTTTCCGCGCGCCCTGCTGCTGGCCATGATGTGCTCGACCGTGCTCGTCGCCGAATCGCCCCCGGCGGCCGCTTTCGAGCTTTTCGGCATCAAGCTGTGGGGATCGTCCAGCGACGAGGATGCCGACATCGTCGATCCGCTGCGCTACGCCGTGACCATCAATGCCCCCGACGCCGACAAGGACCTGGTCAAGAAGCTCGAAAATGCCTCGGCGCTGAAGGGCGACGAGGAGCGTCCGGTTTCAGGCTCGCTCGGGCTGATGGCCAAGGCGCGCAGCGACCGCGAACAGCTTGTCGCCGCGCTCTATGCCGATGCCCGCTACGAAGGCGTCGTCACCGTCACCATCGACGGCAAGCCGCTCGACGATTTGCCGCCGGATGCCGAATTCAAGGGTCCGCAGCCGGTTCCCGTGGCGATCGACATTGCTAGCGGGCCGAAATTCACCTTGGGCAATATCAGGCTGCAAGGCGACGCGGCAGGACTGATGAGCGCCGATTATGGCCTGATATCAGGCGGCGACGCCGGATCCGGCGCAGTGCTCAAGGCCGAAGCGCTGATCGTGCGGACGCTGAAGGAGCAAGGCAGGCCGCTGGCAGAGGTGACGGACCGCCAGATCGTCGCCGACCATGCCACCTCGACGCTCGACGTGACGCTGACGGTCGCCGCCGGACCGGTCGCCGGCTATGGCCCGACCACCGTGGAAGGCACCGAGAAGGTCGACCGCGACTTCACCGAATACATGACCGGCCTCAAGCGCGGCCGGCAATACTCGCCGCAAGAGATCGACGACGCGCGCGACCGGTTGCTGGCGCTCGAGGTCTTCAACAGCGTGACGTTCAAGGAAGCCGACAAGCTCGATGCCGACGGCAACATTCCGATCGGCGTCCAGGTCAGCGAGCGCAAGCCACGCTATTTCGGCGTTGGCGGCACTTTTTCCAACACCGAGGGGCTGGGCCTTGAGGGCTATTGGGGCCACCGCAATTTGTTCGGCCGGGCCGAGAAGCTGCGCATCGATGGCAAGATCAGCGGCATTGGCAGCAACGATCTCGGCGAACTCAACTACAATGCCGGCATCATGTTCGAGAAACCCGGTGTGATCGGACCGGCATCGAAGTTCTTCGCCGGCGTCAAGACGGTGCTCGAACATCCTGATGCCTATGACCATTTCTCGGTCAAGGGCAGCGCCGGCCTGTCCTACGAACTGACCAAGAAGCAGACGGTTTCCGCCGAGGTGGCGCTCGACTATTCCCGCATCCACGACGCTTTCGGCAAGCACAAATACCTGATCGCCAGCATTCCGCTGCAATATGTCTACGACAACAGGGACAACCGCCTGAACCCGACCAGCGGCTTCCGGGTGCTGGCCTATGCCGAGCCGAGCTACGACATTTTGAATGGTGCGGCCTTCCTGAAGCTCAAGGGCGAGGGATCGGCCTATCAGTCGCTGGATTCGGCTTCCAAGTTCGTGCTGGCCGAACGTGTCGCCATCGGGTCGATCGTCGGCACCGGGCTTCAGAATGTGCCGGCCGACCGGCGCTTCTATTCCGGCGGCGGCGGTTCGGTGCGCGGCTACGCCTATCAGGGCATCGGTCCGAAGGATTTCACCGGCCAGCCGATCGGCGGCCTGTCCTTCTTCGAAACCTCGGTCGAGATGCGCATCGCCATCACCGACACGATCGGCATCGTGCCGTTCGTCGATGCCGGCACCGTGTCGACCAAATCGGTTCCCGATTTCTCCGATGTCAAGGTCGGCGCCGGCGTCGGCCTGCGCTATGTCACGCCGTTCGGGCCGCTGCGCATCGACGCGGCCGTGCCGCTCAACCGCGATCCGGGCGATCCGCATTTCGGCATCTATGCCGGCATCGGACAGGCATTCTGAGCGATGAAAACAGTCTGGCGCATCCTCCGCATTGTTCTCTACACCCTGCTGATCGTGATTGCGGGAGCGATCGGCGCGCTGGTGGTGCTAACCAAGACCGAGCGCGGCCGCGACAATCTCGCCGGCATCATTTCGCGGCTGGCATCGACCGACGACCGCAAGATCACGGTCAGCGGCATAGACGGCATCTGGTCGGGAGCCCTCAGCGTCGACCATGTCGTGCTGGAGGATCGCGAGGGTGCCTGGCTGGTGGCGCGCAAGGTGGCCGTCGACTGGTCGCCGCTGGCGCTGCTGTCGAAAAACTTCAGCGCCGACCGCATCGCTGCCGAGCGCATAGAACTCGCCCGGTTGCCGGTGGCCAGCACGCAGCCGGCGCCGAGCGGCGGCACGACGACGCTGCCGGTTTCCATCGACATCAAGCAGATCGACCTGCCCGAGATCGCGCTTGGCCAGCAACTGGCCGGCAGCGGCATCGCCGAACTTGCCGCCAGGGGCATGCTCAAGGCCGATGCCGCGCCGCTGGCGGTCGAGACGGTGCTCAACGTCACCCGCCATGACGGCAAGCAAGGCAATGTCGACGCCAAGATCCACTTTGCGCCGGCGGACAACAGGCTCGATCTTGACCTCAAGGCCTCGGAGCCGGCAGGCGGCATCATTGCCAATCTGCTCAAGCTTCCCGATACGCCGCCGGTCGACATAATTGTCTCGGGCACCGGGCCGCTCGCCAATTGGAACGGCATCGGCACGTTCTCGGTCGACGGCAAGATCGTCACCCAGCTGACAGGCCGGCACCAACTGACCGACAAGGGTAATCATGTTGAGGCCAAGGGCGACGGCGATTTCGCTCGCTTCCTGCCTGAGAATCTCAAGCCGCTGTTTGCCGGCAAGACCAGCTTCGATGTCGCCGGCACCGCCACATCGGCCGGTGGCGTCAGTGTCGACCGCGCCAACATCGACAGCGATGCGGTGCACGGCACCGCGACCGGCATTGTCGATCCTGCCGGCGCCAGCGACCTCTCGATCGAACTCGCCGCCAAGGGTCCGCCCGTTGTGATCAGCGTCGGCAGCAAGGCGCAACCGATCACGCTGGCGATCAGCAATGCCACCGCCCGCGCCTTCGGCGACGGCAAGGCACCGATCATCGACATCGGCGCCTCCTTCGTCTCCATCGTTGCTGGCGGCACGCGGCTGGATGATCTGGCGGCGCAGATCCATTCCGACGGCTTTGACATCCAGAACCGCGCCGGGCCGGTCACCGTCAAGCTGCAGGCGGGTGGTCTCAACACCGACGTGGCGACGCTGGCGCCGCTGATCACCGGCAAGATCGATGTCGATCTGGCCGGGTCGGTCAGCAAGGATGCCATTGCCATCGACCAGGGCACGCTGCGCTCCGATGCGCTCAACGCCTCTCTGACGGCGACGGTGGCGCTTGCCGACCTGTCGATGCAGCTGAAGATGAACGCGGATGCCGTGGCGACGGCCTTTCCGCCGCAGATCGCCTCGGTGCTCGGCGCCCGGGTGAAATTCTCGGCCACCGCGGCCCGCGATCCGCAGGGATCCTTCGCCGCCAACTCGATCGAATTCACGTCCGGCACGCTCAGCGCCGCCGGCACGGCCAGCATGCAGGGCACCGACATCCAGGCCGACATCAAGGGCAAATTGGGCGACGTTTCCGTGCTGTCGCCGACAGTCGGCGTGCCGGTTGCCGGTGGCGTCGATTTCGCGCTGTCGGCAAGCGGCGCGATGACGGCGCCGGATTTCACCGTTACCGCCGATAGCGACAGCCTGACGGCATCGGGCCGCACGGTGAAGAGCATCAAGCTGACGGCGAGCGGCAAGGCCGATATCACCAGTCCCGCCGCCAACGTATCGCTGACCGGCTCCGTCAACGACCAGCCGCTCGATATCAAGGCAGCACTGGTGACAAGCGAGGGCAAGCGTTCGATCAACGGATTCCTGGTCTCGCTGGGCGACAACAAGGTCTCGGGCGATCTCGCGCTGGACGACAAGTACATGCCGCTCGGTACGCTGACGCTCGACGCGCCCGCTATCGACCAGTTGGCCGCACTGGCCGGCCAGGCGGTGACGGGCGACATCGACGGCACCATCGGCTTTGCCAAGGAGGGCGACGCGCCCTCCGTCACGATCGATGCGAAGAGCACTTCGATCGCGCGTGGCGACGTGACGGCCAAGGCCATCACCGTCAATGCGCTGATCGCCAATTATCTCAAGGCGCCGGCGATCGCCGGTTCGATAAAGGCTGACAGCGTCACTTCCGGAACCACCGAAATCAGCGGCATCGGCGTCGACCTGAAGCGCGACGGCGATTGGACCAATTTCACCGGCGGCGCCACCATAGCGGGCATTCCGGCGACCGCTGCCGGCCGGGTGAAGATCGCCGACGGCAAGACGAGCGTCGAGATTACCTCGGGCGAGGCGACGGTTCGCGGCATCAAGGCCGCAATCGCTCAGGCGTCGACACTGAGCATCGCCAACGGCACGGCCAGCATCGAGAAACTGGCGCTCGATGTCGGCGGCGGTTCGGTGACGCTGTCGGGCACTGCCGGTCAGACGCTCGACCTCGCGGCGCAATTTTCGGCACTGCCCGCGGCGCTCGCCAATGAATTTTCGCCCGGCCTCGACGCTGTTGGCACGCTCAGCGGCACGGTTGGAGTGACCGGACCGCCGGCCGCTCCCGATGTCCGCTTCAATGCGCAACTGGCCGGTGTCGAAACCAGCCAGACCCGGCAGGCCGGGCTCGGGCCGCTCGCCGTCGATGCGGCCGGCAGCTACACCTTGGCCGGCGGCGTGATGCTCGATCAGGCGACGCTGACCGGCGACAAGATTTCCGGCAAGGCGACCGGCACCCTCAATCCGAACGGCGCCAGCGATTTTGCGCTCGATCTCATCTCATCCGGCCCCAGCCTGCCCCTGACTGTCGGCAGCGCCGAGAGCCCGGTCAAGATCGAGATCCGGTCCTTGTCGGCAAAGGTGGCGGGCGAGAGCACGCGGGCCCGCCTGGATGTCTCCGCGATCCTGCCCTCGATCGTCACCAGTCCGGCGAGGGTGGACGGGCTTGCCCTGGCGTTGCACTCGGATGCGTTCGATCTGAAGAACCGTGCAGGGTCGGTTTCCGGCACAGTGTCGGTGGACAAGGTCGGTCTCGACAATCCGGTGATTGCGCCGCTGATCGCCGGCAAGGTCACGGCGGCGCTCAGCGGTCGCCTGACAGCCGATGCGGTTGCCATAGACAGCGGCTCGCTCAAGAGCGATGCGCTGAACAGCCAGGTTGCCGGCCAGGTATCGCTGCGTGACGGTGCCATAGACCTCAACCTGAAGGCGGATGCCCCATCGTCGGCCTTGCCGGCGGCGGCACGCGGCATGCTTGGCGAACGCGCTGAGATCAGCGCCACGCTGAAGCGCGACCCCAACGGCAGTATCGCTATAGGCGGATTGAAGCTGACCTCGGGCGCGCTGACCGCAGACGGGCAAGCCAGCCTTGCCGACAACAAGGTGGCCGCCGACATCAAGGGTGCGCTGAGCGACATCTCGCTGCTGTCGAAAGACGCCAAGGGCGCCATCGCTTTTGCGTTGAACGCGCAGGGCCCGGCCGCGGCGCCGGACCTGTCGTTGACGGTCGATAGCGACAGGCTCCTGGTGGCATCGCGCGAGATCACCGGGCTGAAGCTGACCGCCACCGGCAAGGCCGATGCTGCCAATCCGGCGGCGAATGTGCAGCTGACCGGCAATGTCGCCGGCCAGGCGCTGCAAGGCAGTGCGGTGCTGGCGACGGCGGACGGCAAGAGCGCCATCAATGGCCTGCTGCTGTCGCTCGGCAAGAACAGGATTTCCGGCGATCTGGCGCTGGATGAAAAGTTCGTGCCGGTCGGCACCATCGCGCTCGACCTGCCCGATATCGGCCCGCTGGCAGCACTTGCCCTGGAGAAGGCCGAAGGCGATGTGCGCGGCACGATCGCCTTTTCGAAGAACGGCAATGCGCCACAGGTCGCAATCAAGGCGGCGACAGCATCGATTACGCGCGGCGACCTGCAGGCGAAAGCCGTCTCGATCGATGCGCTGGTCGCCAACTATCTGGCGGCGCCCGTGATCTCCGGAAAGATTCGCGCCGACACCGTCACGTCGGGCGGCACCGTGATCAGCGGCATCGATGTCGACTTGAAGCGCGACGGCGACTGGACGGGCTTCTCCGGCGGCGCAACCGTCAAGGGCATTCCGGCACAGGCCGCCGGCCGGGTGAAAGTGGCCAACGGCACGACGACCATCGAGCTTGCCTCCGGCCAGGCGACTGTCCAGGGCATCAAGACGGCCATCGCCCAGGCCTCGACCGTCAGCATTGCCAACGGCACAACGACGCTGGACCGGCTGGTGCTCAACCTGGGCGGCGGCACGGCGACGGTGACCGGCAAGGTCGGCACGGCGCTCGACATCAATGCGACGCTGGCGCGCGTGCCGATGTCGCTCGCCAACAGTTTCTCGCCGGGGCTCGACGCCGCCGGTTCGATCTCAGGCACGGTCAAGGTGACGGGTGCGCCGGCGAACCCCGCCATTGCCTTCAACCTCGACGCGGCCGGCGTGCAGACCTCGCAGACGCGCGGTGCCGGTGTCGGTGCGGTGAGTGTCTCCTCGTCGGGCACCTTCGGCGGCAACAAGCTGACCTTCAATGCCAATGTCGGCGATGGCGCCGGCCTTGGCCTCAAGGGCGGCGGCACCGTGACGACGGCCGGCACGCCGTCACTGGTGCTCGACTTCAATGGCGTCGTGCCGTTCGGCCTGCTCAGCCAGAAGCTTGCCACGCAGGGCCTGTCACTGTCTGGAACCGCCAATGTCAACGTGCAGGTGCGCGGTCCCGCGACATCGCCCGTCATCGGCGGCAGCATCAGCACCTCGGGTGCGCGCCTTGTCGATGCGCGCTCCGGCCTCGCCGTCAACGATCTCGCCGCCGATGTCTCGATTGCCGGCGGCGTCGCCAGGATCAACCGGCTGACCGGAACGCTGTCGACGCGCGGCAGCCTGTCGGCCAGCGGCACGGTCGGCATCAACCCGGCGCAGGGTTTCCCGGCCGACCTGTCGATCAAGCTGGTCGACGGCCGCTATACGGACGGCAGGGTGGTGACCGCCAATCTCGGCGGCGACCTGACGATCAAGGGACCGCTGACCTCCGCACCGGTCATCGCCGGCACCGTCAATCTCGCCAAGACGGTGATCACCGTTCCCGACAAATTGCCGGGCTCGCTGGCGGCGCTCGACGTCAAGCACAAGAACGCGCCGGGCGCGGTCAAGGCGCAGGACAAGGCGCTGCGGCCGCCGACGACCAGCGGCAAGGGCGGCGGTAGCGGCCTTGCGCTCGATGTCACGGTCAACGCGCCGAATCAGATATTCATCCAGGGCAGGGGCGTTGATGCCGAACTTGGCGGCTCGCTGAAGCTGACCGGCCCGGCCTCGTCGCCGCAAGCGGTCGGCACCTTCACCTTGCAGCGCGGACGACTGTCGATCCTCGGCAAGCGGCTGACCTTCACCGAAGGCACGGTCGGGTTTTCCGGCTCGCTGGTGCCCTATCTCAATTTGACGGCGACCACGACGACGACCAGCGCCACCGTCACCATCGTGGTGTCGGGCGAAGCGACCAATCCGAAGTTCACCTTCTCCTCGGTGCCGGCGCTGCCCGAGGATGAGGTGCTGGCGCAATTGATCTTCGGCCGCTCGATGTCGAACCTGTCGCCGCTGCAAATCGCCCAGCTCGCCGAAGCGGCGGGGCAGCTGGCCGGCGTCGGCGGCTCGACGTCGCTGCTGGAAAACCTGCGCAGCGCCATTGGCGTCGACGATCTCGACGTCACCACCGACGATCAGGGCGGCACGGCGGTTTCGGCCGGCAAATACCTCAACGACCGCACCTATGTCACCATCCAGAAGGGCGACAAGCCGGGCTCGGGCAAGGCGACGATCGACCTCAATGTCGGGCGCGGCGTCAAGCTGCGCGGCGAGGCCAACGATGCCGGCGAAGCCAAGGGCGGCATCTTCTACGAGAAGGAATACTGACAGTCCGGCGGGGCTTTTGGCCTCATGGTGGATCGATTCTGGTGCTGTGCGGGCCAGAGTAAATGTCTCAGTTTAATCGACTATCGCGATTCCAGAAGAATCCGTCGGGCAGTAGCAAATTTGCGCCAAGACTGTCGTTATCACGCGAACCGCTCCCCTTTCAAAGTTGCACATTCCCTAACATGTTCTCAATCCACGCCGTCTTTGACATCATGGCCTGGATGCGGAATGTTAAAAGGCGGAAAGCCAACAATGGGAGTTAAGTCATGACAATTTATAAGAGTAATGGCGATCGCGTTCCGGATCACATCCTGGCCATGGCCGAAGAAGCCAAGGCAGGCAAGGTGGACCGCCGCGAATTCCTGGCCATGGCCAGCGTCTTCGGCGCATCGACGGCAATGGCTTACGGCTTGCTCGGCCTCGCCGATCCGACGCCGGCGAAGGCCGAAGAGGTAAAGGGCAAGAAGGGCGGCACGCTGAAGATCGCCCAGTGGATCAAAGATCCCAAGGACCCGCGCAAGGCCGACTGGTCGGAAATCGCCAATGCCGAGCGCCAGGCGCTCGAGCCGCTGGTCAAGTACACCTCCGAATACACGTTTCGCCCCTATCTGCTGGAAAGCTGGGACGTCAACGACGACGCCACGCAGTACACGCTGCATGTGCGCAAGGGCGTCACCTGGTCGAATGGCGATGCCTTCACCGCCGATGACGTCATCTTCAACCTGAAGCGCTGGGCTGACAAGAAAGCCGAAGGCAATTCCATGCCCGGCCGTCTCGGCTCGCTGGTCAAGGACGACAAGCTCGACGAAAGCGCCGTAACCAAGCCGGACGACCACACGGTCGTGCTTAAGCTCAGCAAGCCGGACATCGCGCTGATTCCGAACATGTGCGACTATCCCGGGCTGATCGTCCACAAGACCTTCGATGAGAAGGGCGGCGACTTCAAGGCCTGCCCGATCGGCACCGGTCCGTTCGAACTCGTCTCCTACGATGTCGGTCAGAAGGTGGTCTACAAGCGCCGCACCGATGACAAGTGGTGGGACGGCGAAGTGTTCCTCGATGGCCTGGAATTCATCGACTACGGCACCGATCCGGCAGCCATGGTCAGCGCTTTCGAGGCCGGCGAAGTGCACACCAACTTCGAGACTTCGGCCGACTATGTGTCGATCCTCGACGGCATGGACCTGGTGAAGTCGGAAATCGTCACCGCGTCGACCATCGTCTGCCGCACCAACGTCAACAACAAGCCCTATGGCGACCAGAAGGTGCGCAACGCGCTGCAGCTTGCGGTCGACAACAATGTCGTCTTGCAGCTCGGCTACGGCAATGCCGGCTCGGTCGCCGAAAACCACCATGTCTGCTCGATCCATCCGGAATATTACGAGCTGCCCAAGGTTGCCCGTGATCCGGCCAAGGCGAAGGCGCTGATGGCGGAAGCCGGCCAAGCCGACTTCGAACACGAGCTGATCACCGTCGACGAAGACTGGCACAAGAACACCGGCGATGCGATCGCCGCCCAGCTGCGCGACGCCGGCATCAAGGTGAAGCGCACCGTTCTGCCTGGTTCGACGTTCTGGAACGACTGGACGAAGTATCCGCTGTCGATGACCAACTGGAACATGCGTCCGCTCGGCGTCCAGGTTCTGGCCATCGCCTATCGCACCGGCGAGGCCTGGAACGAGGCCGGCTGGTCGAATCCGGACTGGGATGCCAAGCTCAATGCGGCGCTCGCCGTTGCCGACGCCGCCAAGCGCAAGGACATGATGAAGGACATCGAGCAGATCCTGCAGGATTCCGGCATCATGATCCAGCCGTACTGGCGCAAGCTCTACAGCCACTCGGTGAAGGCGGTGCAGAACTATAAGATGCACCCGACCTTCGAGCGCGACTACGGCAAGGTCTGGCTCGACCAGGCTTGATATCGCATCGACATGGAGGGAAGGGGCTCGCTCCCTTCCCTCGCTCTTTGCATTGTCCGTCCCTGCTGGTCCGCACATTCTCAAAAAAGTTGCGGACTCGCGGGCAAGGTCATGCAACAAAAACAGGGTTGATCGCATCCGAAGGCCTGTTTGACAGCCAGCCCCGCCGGTCACGGCAGGGTTGGCTTTCATAGCCGGCTCAAACCCCAACCCATCGGCAGGGGGCCGCCATGCTTTCCTTCGTTATCAGGCGTCTTGGCACCATGGCATTGACGATGCTGTGCCTGACCATGGTCGTCTTCTTCCTGATCAACCTCGAACCCAATCTGAAGAAGCTGGCGATCAGCCAGACCGAAATGCATACGTCGGCCGAGCAGCTCGAGAGCTGGCTGGTCAACCATGGCTACCGGCAGAACTTCTTCGTCCGCTACGGCCAGTGGCTTGGCGTCTTGCCCAAGCAGCCGGTAACCGACCCGGCGACCGGTAAGCCGGCGCAGCGTTTCTCCTTCTGCAACGATCCGCTAGTGCCGACCTTTGCCGGCGTTTTCCAGGGCGATTTCGGCTGCTCGACCAAGTTCAAGGCGACCGTCGCCTCAAAACTGTTTCCGGCACTCGGCGCTACCGGCATCCTGATGTTCTGGGTGCTGGCGGTGATGGTGCCGATCTCGCTGCTGATCGGCATTCTGGCCGGCATGCGTGAGGGGTCGCGAACCGACCGGGTGCTGTCCGTGGCGTCGATCGCCTCGACGGCGACGCCTGAATATGTGTCGGGCGTCATCTTCACCGTCATCTTCGCCTCATGGCTAGGCTGGCTGAACGGCTCGGCGGCTTCGGCCAGCCAGGGCATCACCTTCTACAATTTCACACTGCCGGTGATGACGCTGGCGATCTACGGCATCGGCTATATCGCCCGCATGACGCGAGCTTCGATGGTCGAAGTGATGACGCAGCAATATATCCGTACCGCGCGGTTGAAGGGTCTCTCCTTCGGCAGCGTGGTGGTCAAACATGCCTTGCGCAACGCGCTGATCGCACCGTTCACCGTCATCATGCTGCAGTTCCCTTGGCTGCTCACCGGCGTCGTCATCGTCGAGGTGATGTTCCGCTACCAGGGCTTCGGCTACACGCTGGTCGAGGCGGCCGGCAACAACGATATCGACCTTTTGCTCGGCTGCTCGCTGGTCTCGGTGTTCATCGTCTTGATCACGCAGCTCATTTCCGATGTCGGCTACGCATTTCTCAATCCGCGTATCAGAGTTCAGTAGGGAGCGAAGCCGATGCCGGTTCAATACATCAGTGGCTTCACCGTCGTTTTCGAAGTGCTGTCGCGCTTCTGGCCGGTCTGGATCGCGCTCGTCATCGTCATGGGCGCGAGCTTCGCCTACAAGAAGAAGCTGGCGCTCTACGGCCAGCTGTTCGACAGCGGTGTCGGCATCGTCGGCGTCGGCATCTGCCTGTTCTGGCTGTTCACGGCGATCTTCGCCGCGACCATATCGCCCTTCGATCCGCTGGCCCAGATTCCGATCATGAAGGACGTGCTGCCGGGCGCCGTCGAACCGCAGTCGGGGCTGACCTATCTGTTCGGCGGCGACAAGCTGGCGCGCGACGTGTTTTCGCGCATGGTCTATGGCAGCCAGATCGTGCTGATCATCGCGCCTGCCGCGACCGGCTTCGCGCTGATGGTCGGCATCACGCTCGGCCTGCCCGCCGGCTATTACGGCGGCAAGATCGACACCGTGCTGTCGTTCCTGGCCAACCTTGTGCTCGCCTTCCCGGTGATCCTGCTGTTCTACCTCTTGGTGACGCCGGGCATCATGGACACGCCGATCCCCTATGGCATGGCCGGCGTCTTCTTCCTGTTTCCGATCATCTTCTTCAGCGTGCTGTTCTGGACCCGCTACAAGAACCGGCCCGACCGGCTCTACATCCTGCTCGGCATCACCCTGATCCTCGGTGGCTGGATCTATCTCGGCCTTGTGTTCGATAAGGACCCGCTGCACATCGTCCATATCGATCCAAACCAGCTCAACATCTTCGTGGCGGTGGTGTTCGCCTCCAGCCCCGGCGTGTTCCGCATCGTGCGTGGCCTGGTGATGGACATCAAGACGCGCGACTATGTGGCGGCGGCGCAGACGCGCGGTGAATCGCCCTGGTACATCATGCTGTGGGAGATTCTGCCCAATGCGCGCGGGCCATTGATCGTCGATGCCTGCCTGCGCATCGGCTACACCACGATCCTGCTCGGCACACTCGGTTATTTCGGCCTTGGCCTGGCGCCGGAAAGTCCGGACTGGGGCACCGCGATCAAGGACGCCAGCCGCCTGCTGCGCTCCTTCATCCATCCGGCGCTGCCGCCGACCATCGCACTGATGTCGTTCGTGCTGGGCTTGAACCTGCTCGCCGACTCGCTGCGCGAACAATCGATGAAAGACTGATGTCGCGGGTTTCGACCCGATGGGCCTGAGAGAAACAGGCCTGGAAGAACCAGGATTGGAGCGACCCATGAACGAGGCAGTTCGAAATCCCGCCAAGCCGACCCCCGGGCCAACCAAAGGGCCGATCATCGAGATCGAGAACCTGTCGATCTCCTTCTTCACCCGCAAGGGCGAGATACCGGCGGTCATGGATTTTTCCTGCACCGTCATGCCGGGCGAGGCGATGGGCATCGTCGGCGAATCCGGCTGCGGCAAGTCGACCGTGTCGCTCGGCATCATGCGCGACCTCTCCAACATCGGGAAGATCGTCGGCGGCAAGATCAAGTTCCAGGGCAAGGACATGGGCGAACTCTCCGACGAGGAGTTGCGTTCCATCCGCGGCAACAAGATCGCCATGATCTACCAGGAGCCGATGGCGAGCCTGAACCCGGCGATGAAGGTCGGCCAGCAGCTGATGGAAGTGCCGCTGATCCACGACAAGGTGTCGAAGGAAGAGGCCTATAAACGCGCCCTCGATATGGTGCGCTCGGTCAAATTGCCCGATCCCGAGCGTATGATGCGCTCCTATCCGCACCAGCTCTCCGGCGGCCAGCAGCAGCGCATCGTCATTGCCATGGCGCTGCTGTCGAAGCCGGCGCTGCTTTTGCTCGACGAGCCGACGACGGCGCTCGACGTGACGGTGGAGGCGGGCATCGTCGATCTGGTCAAGGGGCTGGGCGAAAAGTTCGGCACGTCGATGATCTTCGTGTCGCACAATCTCGGCCTGATCCTGGAAACCTGCGATCGCATCACCGTGATGTATTCGGGCGAAGCGGTGGAGACCGGCAAGATCAAGGACGTGTTCGACCGGATGCGCCACCCCTATACGCAAGGGCTGTTCCGCTCGATCCCGCTGCCGGGCGCCGACAAGAACTCACGGCCGCTGATCTCCATCCCCGGACAGCTGCCGCTGCCGCACGAGCGGCCCAAGGGCTGCAATTTCGGCCCGCGCTGCCACCATTTCGTCGAGGGTGTCTGCAACGCCGCCGAAATCCCGATGATCGAGGTCGCTGGTCACGAAGGCCATTTCTCGCGCTGCGTGCGCTTCAACGAGATCGACTGGGAGGCGCTGCCACCCGGTGCCAAGAAGGTCAATGAGCGCGTCGTGCCCGGCGCGCCGGTGCTCAAGATCGAGGACCTCAGAAAATATTACAGGGTCGGCGGCAGCGAGGTGTTCGGCTCGAGCGAGGGCCGCGTCGTCAAGGCCAACGAGACGATCTCGTTCATGGCGCGCGAATCCGAGACGGTCGCCATCGTCGGCGAATCCGGCTGCGGAAAGTCGACGCTGGCCAAGGTGCTGCTCGGGCTGGAGACGGCAAGTGCCGGCACGGTGACGCTGGGCAACACGGAAATCCAGTCGACGGGGATCGACAAACGGAGCGTCGACACGGTGTCGTCGATCCAGATGGTGTTCCAGAATCCGTTCGACACGCTCAATCCCAGCCATTCGGTCGGTTCGCAGATCATCCGCACGCTGGAGAAGTTCAATGTCGGCAAGACGGTTGCCGATCGCCGCAAGCGGATGCTGGAGCTGCTCGACCTGGTGAAGCTGCCGCGGGCATTCGAAACCCGCAAGCCGCGTCAGCTTTCGGGCGGCCAGAAGCAGCGCATCGGCGTGGCGCGAGCCTTTGCCGGTGACGCCAAGGTGGTGGTGGCCGACGAGCCGGTCTCGGCATTGGACGTGTCGGTGCAGGCGGCGGTGACCGAACTGCTGATGGACATCCAGCGTAAGAACAAGACGACGATGCTGTTTATCAGCCACGATCTGTCCGTCGTTCGCTACATCGCCGACCGCGTCGTCGTCATGTATCTCGGCTACATCGTCGAGCAAGGCACGACCGACCAGATCTTCGCACCGCCCTATCATCCCTACACCGAGGCGCTGCTGTCGGCGATCCCGATCGCCGACACGAGTGTCGTGAAGAAGCACATCGTGCTGGAAGGCGACATCCCGTCGGCGATGAACCCGCCATCCGGCTGTCCGTTCCAAACCCGTTGCGGCTACAAGAAGCTGGTGCCGGACAATCTCTGCGAGACCAAGGTGCCGCCGGTCAAGCATCTCGGCGACGGTCATATGAGCCTGTGCTGGCTCTCCGACGACGTGCTGGCCAAGATGGAGCCCGTGATCAAGTTCGACAAGGAACACGCCGCGCACGAAGGTATGCCGGACGACGCGCCGCATGGCGATGGCCCCGGTTTTGCTGGCACCCCACCAAAGCGTCCGCGCGGCAAAAGGCCGAGCTGACAGTCCGAAGATCGAAATCAACGATGCGGCAAGCTCAGTTCCCGCACTCGCTCAACTGCTGGGCATAGTCCCGCGCCATCTTGTCGGTGGCCCGGGCATAGCCCTGCACACCGGCATCGCCCCTGTTGCCGCGGCCATAGGCGGTCCAGCCGAGATAGTAGGCAAGGTAGAGATTGTAGGTGTCGTTGCGGGCGACGCCGTAGGTGTCAGATGTCTTGGAATGATACCAGCCGACGAAATCGACCGCATCGGCGAATTTCGTCCGCCGCGCCGCCCAGTTGCCGGTCTCGCGCTGATATTGCGACCAGGTGCCGTCCAGCGCCTGCGAGAAGCCGGTGGCTGTGGAGACGTGCTTCCACGGAATGAAGCCGAGCAGCTTGGTACGCGGCGGCCTTGCATTGCTCTTGAAGCCCGATTCCTTGCGCACCGTCGCCATCAGTACGGGAACGGGGATGCCGTATTTCTGCTGCGTGCGCTCGGCGGCAGACTGCCAGTTGTCGAACCAGCCGTCATTCTGGTCGAAGACGGCGCAAACATTGTTGATGTGATTGGGCGGCGTGGCGCAGGCCGAAAGCGCCAGCAGCACGCAAACCGCACCAATTTTACTAAAACTCGAACTACGCATCGGCAGAGCAATAGGCCGAAATTATAAAGGGAATCTTGCAGCGTCCATTAACGCTTCGCCCGAGCGGTCGCTCGAGGAAATCCCATATCAACAATCCGACATATTTCGTCGTGTTCTCTAAATGGATACTCCAGAAATGCCGCCGTGGCTAAAATCACGCCCGCAAACGGCGTATTTATGACAGCTTGCCTGGTTTGCCGGGGCTTTGATGCCAGGCATGAACGAACCAAGACGCAAACGCGGCGCCGAGCGCACCAGCAATCGGGGGCCATCGGCCATTCCGCAACTGCCGCTCAGGCGGGTGACCAATCCCTATCCGCCAATGGCCATGCTGTCGCCCGATCAGATCGAGCAGATCCATCAGGCGTCGATGCACATATTGGAGAATTTCGGCATCGAGGTGATGAGTCCGCGCGCGCTGTCGCTGTTCGAGAAGGCCGGCGCCAGGGTCGATCATGCCTCAGCGAATGTCCGCATCGATCGCGGTCTGATCGAAGACGTGCTGAAGACCACGCAGCCCAGCTATGTGTTGACGCCGCGCAACCCGGCCAACGCGGTTCATCTGGGCGGCAACACCATTAATTTCACTCTCGTTGCCGGGCCGCCCAATGTCCATGACATGGAGCGCGGCCGCCGCACCGGAAATTTGCGCGACTATTCGGATCTCACACGGCTGGCGCAGCATTTCAACTGTATCCACATGCTGGGCAACCAGGTCTGCGCGCCGGTGGAGCTGCCGGCAAACTCCCGCCATCTCGATACTTATTTCACCAATCTGACGCTGACCGACAAGAGTTTCCATGTCTCGGCGATCGGCCGGGGCAGGGCATTGGACGGCATCGAGATGATGGCGATTTCGCGTGGGCTGACGCTCGACCAGATGCGCGACGATCCCGGCATCACCACCATCATCTCGGTCAACTCCCCGCGCCGCTTCGACGAAATGATGGCCGAAGGACTGATGACCATGGCCGAGTTCGGCCAGTCGGTGGCGGTGACGCCGTTCACGCTGATGGGGGCGATGAGCCCGGTGACGCTGGCCGGGGCGCTGGCGCAGCAGAATGCCGAGGCGCTGTTCGGCGTCGTGCTGACGCAGCTTGTCCGTCCGGGCGCGCCGGTCATGTATGGCGCCTTCACCTCCAATGTCGACATGAAGTCGGGCGCGCCGGCCTTCGGCACGCCTGAGAATACCAAGGCCAACATTGCGTCAGGGCAACTGGCGCGGCGCTACGGGCTGCCGTACCGCACGACGCCAGGCTCGGCTTCCAATGCCGCCGACGCGCAGGGCGCCTATGAGACGCTGATGGCGCTGTGGGGCGCGGTGCTCGGCCACGGCAATCTCGTCTACCACGCCGCCGGCTGGCAGGAGGGCGGGCTGACGGCGTCGTTCGAAAAACTCATCATCGATGTCGAGATGATCCAGCATATGATGGAGTTCTTGCGCCCGATCGAAGTCAATGAGGCGGAACTCGCCGTCGAGGCTTTGGGTGCGGTGCCAACCGGTGGGCATTTCTTCGGCGAGCCGCACACGCTGGAGCGCTACGCCACTGCCTTCTACCAGCCGATGCTGTCCAACTGGCAGAATTACGAAGCCTGGCAGGAAGCCGGCGGCCTCGACGCCACGGCACGCGCGACGCGGCTGTGGAAGAAAGCGCTGGAGGACTATGTCGAGCCGGTGATGGATATCGCCGTGCGCGAGGCGCTAGAGGCTTACATGGCCAGGCGCAAGGAAGCGATCGGGCAGGGCGAGCCGTGATCGTTCCCAGCTTGAATCCATTCACCCATTCAACTCACTGATATCAGAGAAAAAATCCATGAAATCGCATGCAAAGGTCGTGGTCATTGGCGGTGGCGTCGTCGGATGCTCCGTGTTGTTCCATCTCGCCCGCCACGGCTGGACCGATGTTGTCCTGCTGGAGCGCGACGAGCTGACCTCAGGCTCGACCTGGCACGCGGCCGGGGGCATGCACACCATCAATGGCGACCCCAACGTCGCCAAGCTGCAGAAATACACGATCAATCTCTACAAGGAGATCGAGGAGCTTTCCGGCCAGGCGACCGGCGTGCATCTGACCGGTGGCGTGCTTCTGGCAGCGACCGAGGCGCGGTTCGACTGGCTGCGCGGCGTCGTCGCCAAGGGCCGCTATCTCGGCATCGAGCTCGAGGAGATCTCGCCCAACGAAGCGGCCGAACTGATGCCGCTGCTCGATCCCAAGCAGTTCGTCGGCGCGGTCAGGAACAAAGAGGACGGCCATCTCGATCCCTCCGGCGTCACCCACGCCTATGCCAAGGCCGCGCGGAAACTTGGGGCGGAAGTGGAGCGTTTCACCAAGGTCGAGGACATCGTGCGGCGCCCTGACGGGCTGTGGCGGGTCATCACCAACAAGGGCGAGGTGGTGGCCGAGCATGTCGTCAACGCCGGCGGCCTGTGGGCGCGCGAGGTCGGCCGCATGGTCGGCCTCGAACTGCCGGTGCTGGCCATGGAGCACATGTACCTGATCACCGAGGACATGCCGGAGGTCGCCGCCTGGAACGCCAAGACCGGCACCGAGATCATCCACGCGGTCGACTTCGACGGCGAGCTTTACCTGCGCCAGGAGCGCGGCGGCATGCTGATGGGCACTTACGAAAAGGCCAACAAGCCATGGTCCGAATACCAGACGCCATGGAATTTCGGCCATGAATTGCTGGCGCCCGACATCGACCGCATCGCGCCGTCGCTTGAGGTCGGCTTCCGCCATTTCCCGGCCTTCCAGAACACGGGCATCAAGCAGATCATCAACGGGCCTTTCACCTTCGCGCCCGACGGCAACCCATTGGTCGGGCCGGTGCGCGGGCTGCCGGGCTTCTGGGTCGCCTGCGGTGTCATGGCCGGGTTTTCGCAAGGCGGCGGCGTCGGCCTCGCTTTGTCGAACTGGATGATCGAGGGCGATCCCGGCGCCGACATCTGGGCGATGGATGTCGCGCGCTACGGCGACTGGGCGACGATGGCCTATACCAACGCCAAGGTGCGCGAGAATTATTCCAGGCGCTTTTCGATCCGCTTCCCCAATGAGGAGCTGCCCGCCGGGCGGCCGCTGAAGACGACGCCGGTCTACGACCTGCTGTCGGCCAAGGGTGCGCAATGGGGCGTTGCCTATGGGCTGGAAGTGCCGCTGTGGTACGCGCCGGAAGGCGTCAAGGACGAATTCTCCTGGCGACGCTCGAGCGATTTCACGCAGGTCGCCAAGGAGGTCGCCACGGTTCGCGACGGTGTCGGCCTATCGGAGATTTCGAGCTTCGCCAAATACAAGGTGACGGGTGAGGGAGCGGCCGCCTGGCTCGACCGGATGCTTGCCTGCAAACTGCCCAAGCCCGGCCGCATGACGCTGGCGCCGATGCTGAAGGAAGACGGCAGACTGATCGGCGATTTCACCCTCGCCAATCTCGGAAGCGAGGGCTGGTTCCTCGCCGGCTCCGGCATCGCCGAGCAATACCATATGCGCTGGTTCGAGAAGCACCTGCCTGACGATGGATCGGTCCGCATCGAGGCGCTGGGCGCGAAGCTCACCGGTCTGTCGATCGCCGGCCCGAAGGCGCGGGATGTGCTGGCAAAGGCGACGCGCTCGGATGTCTCCAATGCGGCCTTTTCCTTCATGGCCATTGGCCGGATGGATATCGGCATGGCGCCGTGCCTGGTCGGCCGTGTGAGCTATACCGGCGATCTCGGCTACGAGATCTGGGTGGCGCCGGAATACCAGCGCGCCGCGTATCAAGCGCTGATGGCGGCGGGCGGGGAATTCGGCATCGGCCTGTTCGGCTCGCGCGCGCTCAATGCGCTGCGGCTGGACAAGAATTACGGCTCATGGGGGCGCGAGTACCGGCCGATCTACGGGCCGCTGGAAGCGGGGCTCGACCGCTTCGTTGCTTACGGCAAGGACGCCGATTTCATAGGCAAGGCCGCGGCGCTGGCCGAGCGCAGGCAGGGCGGCAAATTGCGCCTGCGCGCTTTTATCGTCGATGCCGACGATGCCGATGTCATTGGCGATGAGCCGATCTGGTTCGATGGTGCGGTGCGCGGCTGGGTGACGTCGGGCGGCTATGCGCATCATTCGAAGAAATCCGTCGCCGTCGGCTATGTGCCGAAGGAGATCGCTGATGAGAGCGACGGCTTCGAGATCGAGCTGCTGGGCAAGCGCCATGCGGCGCGCATTCAGGCGGTGCCGCTGTTCGACGCCAATTTCGAACGGATGCGTGCTTGAAGCGCTTCGGCTTCGCCGATGCGCTTCAGATTCCTGTTTTGTGCATGTCGTTGTCCCAAAACCGCCGGGCACTTTTGGGCGACATGCACCAGGCCCGCATCCTCTTTCTGGCGTCAGGCGCTGCGGCGGCTGTCCAGCGCGAAAGCGCCGGCGCCGGCAAACACCAGATAGAGGAAGATGAAGCAGAACGAGATCGCCGAATCGCCGCCATTGTTGACCGGGAAGAAGTCGCGCGGCATGTGCGCCATGAAATAGGCGATCGCCATTTCGCCGGCCAGAAGGAATGCCACCGGTCGCGTGAACAGGCCCAGCGCGAGCAGGATGCCGCCGGCGAATTCGAGGATGGCGGCAGTCGTGGTCAGCCCGGAAAGGGCGTGGGGATCGACGCTGACGGGGAAGTTGAACAGTTTCTGGCTGCCATGCTCGATGAACTGCAGCGCGGTCATGATGCGCAACACGCCGAGCGCCTGCGGCTGGTATCTGGAGAGGCTTTCGAAAAGCTTCATAATGACTCCATTTTCAATCCGTCGGCCATAGATTATCGCCCAGGAATGGACCATTCACTTCCCATGGCCTGGCGTCAACAATCGGTGATTGAAAATGTCCCCAGCTTGACCCTTCATATTTTTCCCGCAAGGGTTGCATTTATATCGTCGCGGTTGTATTAGTGCGGCCACTCTAGAAATGTGGGTTCCCTTTGCCATGAAAAAAGTCGCCATCAGCCTCTTCGCAATTCTTGCAGGCACCAGCTTTGCCATGGCCGAGGATGCCGGCTGTGAGGCCTTCAAGTGGCCCGTGACGCGGGAGCAGACCCTGTTTGCCGCGGCACCGGCAACGCCGTCCGGAGCGGCACTGGCGGTTGGTGCGGCTGCGGACCTGGCGCTGGTGCCGGTAGAGAAAGCCGGTTTTGCGGTAGCGCCCGAACGTGCGCCGGCATCAGACAGTTTCGGGGCCGTCGCCAGCGTGGAGGTGCCATCCGAGGGAGCCATCCAGATAAGTCTCTCGGGGGAGGCCTGGATCGATGTCATCCAGGATGGCCAGGCCATCAAGTCGGCGGGCTACAGTGGCGTGAAAACATGCCCTGGCATCCGCAAGAGCGTGCGCTTCAAGCTTGCGCCCGGCCCGGCCACCGTTCAGTTCAGCGGCGCGAAAAAAGCTGAGTTGAAGGTTGCGGTGCTGGCGCCGGAATGAGGCGGCGCCAGGCAGGGGAGAGGCCTTCATCGGTGGTCCGATGAAAGCCCGCACTTTGTGTCAGCGGTGTTCGATCGCCGTCAGCGGACTGGCGCCATCAAGGCGAAGTGCGCGCCTTGCGGGTCCTGGCACTGCACGATCCAACTGCCGCCGGGGACCTCCATCGGCCCCATCAGGATCTTGCCGCCATTGTCGGTGACCCGTTTGGCCGCCGCGTCGATGGCCGCAACGTTGAAGTAGAATTGCCAGACCGGGACCGGGATCTGCGCGGGCTTGTTCATGATGCCGCCGCCGGATTCGGGGCCGGCCGTAAAAGTCTGGTACGTGCCCATCGGGCCCATGTCGAAATCGCCGGCGTCGACCCAGCCGAACTGGTCGGAATAGAAATCGAACGCGGCTTTCCAGTCCGACGTGTAAAGCTCGTGCCAGCCGATGTGGCCCGGCGTGCTGGCCGGCACGACAGGCTGGTCGGGACCGTTCGGCTGCAGGAACATGAAGGTCGCGCCTTGCGGATCGGCGACGACGGCAAAGCGGCCGACGCCCGGAATGTCGTCGGGCTGGCGGTGAACGGTGCCGCCGGCTTTCTCCAGCGATGCAGTTGCGGCATCGACATCCCTGGTGTGGATATAGCCGAGCCAGGCAGGCGGCATGCCCATCTTGGCGGCATCCTCGGGCAAGGTCATCAGGCCGCCGACGCCACGTTCGCCGACATTCATGACGATGTAGCGCGGCATGCCGGGTCCCTTATCGAAGGGCTGCGCCGTCCAGCCGACCACTTGGGTGTAGAACGCCTCGGCGGCGTCGAGATCTGATGTCATCAATTCGTACCAGAAGAAGGGCATCGGGGTTTTTGGCATTTTCGGTCTCCTCACCTTTCATGGATCGATCGTCGTCCATCATAGGACGATCCTCACGACGGAAATCCGACACCGCCCGGACAACAATGGGTGTGTGTGCCAAGCGTTCCCTGATTGCGCATCCAGCGGTTTTCGATTTCTCTGCGGTCATGAGGGGTTGTCGTCCATGCGCTTGATGTCGCTCACGCCCGAGCTTGTCGCACTGTGCCATCGGGAAGAGGCCGATCCCGGTCCGGACCCGAGCTGGACAGACATGAACGACGAGGACTTTCGAACCCTCGCCTTGCGACTGTCCAATGAAGCCGATGAGGGACCGTTATGGGTGTTCGCCTATGGGTCGCTGATCTGGAAGCCGGAATTCGAGTCGGTCGAGCAACAGCTCGCCACGGCCTTCGGCTGGCACCGCTCCTTCTGCCTCGACATGGTGCGCTGGCGCGGCAGCGCCGAGCAGCCTGGGTTGATGATGGCGCTCGAGCGGGGCGGGCGCTGCAACGGCGTGATCTATCGCTTGCCGGAGGGTGAGAAGCCGGCGCAGATCGAAAGGCTGTTGCGGCGCGAGATCAGCGACCATGAAAGCATCGAGACGGTTCGCTGGCTGCCGGTGCATACGCCGCAGGGTAAGCTGCGCGCGCTCGGCTTCTGGGTCGGCGTGAAGGGCAGGGGAACGTCGCTGAACCAGCCGCTGGACAGAGTGGCGAGCGTGCTGGCCAGAGCCTGCGGGCATATCGGATCCGGCGCCGAATATCTCTACAACACGGTCAGCCATCTCGAAGCATTCGGCATCCGCGACCGCAATCTGTGGCGATTGCAGAAATTGGTGGCGCAGGAGGTCAGGGCCATCCATGGCCGCAAGCTTGAGCCTGGCCTTTCGCTCGCACTGCAAGCCCGACCGCAGTCGCAATAATATGAGTAAAAAAATCATGTTATTGCCGAGCCTTTTCAGTGACTTGCGTCGAAAATTGACCAATTGATAAAAAAATAAAACGTGCTAGCCTTCCCCAAAAGAAAACATGGGGAACTGACGATGCCAGAAGGCCAATTCAGGGAAGGCATTGCGGGCGGCAGGCTCTCGGCCGACCAGTATGCGGATAATTTTTCCGACCTGCATCCGCCGCTCGATCACCACGAGGCGCTGGTCGAATCCGATCGCTGCTATTTCTGCTACGACGCGCCGTGCATGAATGCATGCCCGACCTCGATCGACATTCCGCTGTTCATCCGCCAGATCTCGACCGGCAATCCGATCGGTTCGGCCAAGACCATCTTCGACCAGAACATATTGGGCGGCATGTGCGCCCGCGTCTGCCCGACCGAGACGCTGTGCGAGGAAGTCTGCGTGCGCGAGGTGGCGGAAGGCAAGCCGGTGCAGATCGGCCGCCTGCAGCGCTACGCCACCGACGTCGCCATGGGCGAGAACAAGCAGTTTTATCCGCGCGCCGAGCCGACCGGCAAGACGGTCGCCGTGGTCGGCGCCGGGCCGGCCGGCCTTGCCGCCGCGCACCGGCTCGCCCGCCACGGCCATGACGTGACCATCCTGGAGGCGCGCGCGAAGGCCGGCGGCCTCAACGAATACGGCATCGCCGCCTACAAGAGCGTCGACGATTTCGCCCAGGCCGAAGTCGACTACGTGACCGCGATCGGCGGTATCGACATCCAGAACGGCAAGGCGCTCGGCCGCGACTATCAGCTGTCGGATCTGATCCGCAATTACGACGCGGTGTTTCTCGGCATGGGCCTTGGCGGTGTCAATGCGCTGCGTGCCGATGGCGAGGACGCTGACGGCGTCATCAACGCGGTCGAGTTCATTGCCGAGCTGCGCCAGGCCAGCGACCTTTCCGGCCTGCCGGTTGGTCGCCGCGTCGTCGTCATCGGTGGCGGCATGACGGCCATCGACGCCGCGGTACAGTCGAAGCTGCTCGGCGCCGAGGAGGTGACGATCTGCTACCGGCGCGGCCAGGAGCACATGAATGCGTCTGAGTTCGAGCAGGATCTGGCCGCTGCCAATGGCGTCAGCATCCGTCACTGGCTGCAGCCGAAGCGGGTGATCGCCGAGAGCGGCAAGGTCACTGCCGTCGAACTCGAATACACCGCCCTCAACGGCGACAGGCTTGCCGGCACCGGCGAGACGCTGACGCTCGTTGCCGACCAGGTGTTCAAGGCGATTGGACAGAGCTTTGTCCCGGCCGCCCTCAATGGCAGCGGTGCATCGATCGAGCTCGAAGCCGGCCGCATCAAGGTGGATTCGGAAGGTCGCACGTCGCTTGCCAAGGTCTGGGCCGGTGGCGACTGCATCTTCGGTGGCGACGACCTCACCGTCTCGGCGGTCGCGCAGGGACGCGACGCTGCGGAGAGCATCAATCGGGCACTGACCTCGAACGGGAGGGCATGAGCATGGCGGATATCAGAAACAATTTCGTTGGCATCAAGTCGCCCAATCCGTTCTGGCTGGCCTCGGCGCCGCCGACCGACAAGGCCTACAACGTCATCCGCGCCTTCAAGGCCGGCTGGGGCGGCGTGGTGTGGAAGACGCTGGGCGAGGAGGGCCCACCGGTGGTCAACGTCAACGGTCCGCGCTACGGCGCGATCTGGGGCGCCGACCGCCGCCTGCTCGGCCTCAACAACATCGAACTGATCACCGACCGCGACCTGCAGGTCAATTTGCGCGAGATCAAGCAGGTCAAGAAGGACTGGCCCGACCGCGCCATCGTCGTCTCGCTCATGGTGCCTTGCGTCGAGGAGGCCTGGAAGGCGATCCTGCCTGTGGTCGAGGAGACGGAGGCCGACGGTATCGAGCTCAATTTCGGCTGTCCGCACGGCATGTCGGAACGCGGCATGGGCGCCGCCGTCGGCCAGGTGCCGGAATATATCGAAATGGTGGTGCGCTGGTGCAAGCAGAACACCCGTATGCCCGTCATTACCAAGCTGACGCCCAACATCACCGATGTGCGCAAGCCCGCGCGCGCAGCACATGCCGGCGGCACCGACGCGGTGTCGCTGATCAACACCATCAATTCGATCACTGGTGTCGATCTCGACAGCTTCGCGCCGCAGCCGACCATCGACGGCAAGGGCTCGCATGGCGGCTATTGCGGGCCGGCGGTGAAGCCGATCGCCATGAACATGGTGGCCGAGATCGCGCGCGATCCGGAAACGCAGGGCCTGCCGATCTCCGGCATCGGCGGCATCACCACCTGGCGTGACGCGGCCGAATTCATGGCGCTCGGCGCCGGCAATGTGCAGGTCTGCACGGCGGCGATGACCTACGGCTTCAAGATCGTGCAGGAGATGATCGCGGGCCTGGAAAACTGGATGGACGAGAAGGGGCACGCCTCGCTCGACGACATCATCGGCCGCGCCACGCCCAATGTCACCGATTGGCAGTATCTCAACCTGAACTACGTCGCCAAGGCGCATATCGACCAGGATGCCTGCATCAAGTGCGGCCGCTGCCACATCGCCTGCGAGGACACTTCGCACCAGGCGATCACCAGCATGGTCGACGGCGTCAGGCACTTCGAGGTCATCGAGGCCGAGTGTGTCGGCTGCAATCTCTGCGTCAATGTCTGCCCGGTCGAGAACTGCATTACCATGGAGCCGCTGGCAGCCGGTGTGATGGACCAGCGCACCGGCAGGCCGGTATCGCCGGTCTACGCCAACTGGACCACGCACCCGAACAACCCGATGGCCAAGGTGGCTGCGGAGTAGGAACTACCCCAAGAGAAAAGCGGCGCTTTCGAGCGCCGTTTTTCATTTTCCTATTGCAGATAAGAATTATCCACGATAGTATGTATCCATGAATAAGGAACCTGTTCGATGAAGCTGGGCGAGGGTGTTGAAGCAGCCATCCATTGCGCCGCCACGCTGGCCAGTGTGGAAGGCAATAGCACCATGCCGGGCGCCGCTCTCGCCGAGGCCTTTGGCCTTTCGCCGAGCTATCTGCTCAAGCATCTCAACATGCTGAGCGCGGCGCGCATCCTGGAATCGGTGCCCGGGCCTGCCGGTGGCTATCGGCTGGCCCGGCCAGCCGAGCGCATCACGCTGCTCGACATCGTGCTGGCCGTCGAGGGCCGCGAGCCGGCCTTCCGCTGCGGCGAGATCCGCCAGCGCGGTCCGGTGAAGCTCGATGCGTCGGCCTATGTGAAACCCTGCGGCATCAACGCCGCGATGCTGAAGGCCGAACGCGCCTATCGCGCCGCGCTCGCCGAGACCAAGCTGTCCGATATCGTGGCCACCTACGCGGCAGAAGGCGATCCCAGGTCGCTTGCTGCGAGCTGCGCCTTTGTCGAGCGCCACCAGCGGCCGCAGAAATCCAGATAACCCCAAAACCTCAAAACCCAAGCAGACGTGAAAGGACAAGACGATGAAACAGAGGCTGCAATTTTTCGCCAAGGCGCCGGAGATCATGAAGGCGGTGTCGGCGCTCAACAAGGCGGTGGACGAATGCGGGCTCGAGGTGAGCCTGCTGCACCTGATCAAACTCAGGGCTTCGCAGATCAATGGCTGCTCGTTCTGCGTCGAGATGCACAGCCGCGAGGCCAGGCGCGACGGCGAGACCGAGCAGCGGCTCTATCTGGTTTCAGCCTGGAAGGAATCGCCGCTGTTCTCGGAGCGTGAACGCGCGGCTTTGGCCTGGACCGAAGCCGTCACCCTGATCGCCAACAACGGCGTGCCGGACGAACTTTATGCACGTACGCTGGAGCATTTCTCAGAAGAGGAGCTGGTCAAGCTGTCCGTTGCGCTCGGCATGATCAACACCTGGAACCGGCTGTGCATCCCGTTCCAAGCCATACATCCGATGCCGGCGGCCAAGGCCGCCTGATTGTCCAATCATGTTGGGAGCGCCGTAGAGAGCGCGCTCCCACTGCCTTAAACCTTTAAAGGGGAGAGTTTGATGCCTGCGGATTTGCCTTCGACCTTGTTGTTTCTCGCTCGCTTGCTGCTCGGCGGCGCCTTCGTTTTCGCCGGCCTGCGCAACATCCAGAACGCGGCCTTCCTGACCCAGCTGATGGCCGCGCGCGGTGTGCCGCAGGCGCGGTTGGCACTGTGGACTGGTATCGTGCTTCAGGTCGCCGCCGGTGTGCTGGTCATCGCAGGATTGTGGACGGCACTCGCGGCCACGGTGCTGCTGCTGTTCCTCATCGTCGCCACGCCGATGTTCCACAATTTCTGGGACCATCAGGGTCCGGACCGTGCGTCCCGCATCAATGGCTTCGTCGGGAATGTTGCCCTGAGCGGTGGCTTTCTGACCCTGATCGCGCAATCCGTTTGACGCACAGTTCCATGCCGACTGCGGCCTCTGGTGCCGACGGCTCGACCATAAGATCGGAACCAATCGAGCCGTTGACGCATTTCACACCTGCATGCCCAGCATCCAGGATGAAATATGAAAATCGCCCATGTCGCGCCGCTTTATGAATCGGTGCCGCCAAGGCTCTATGGCGGCACCGAGCGCATCGTCTCGTATCTGACCGAAGCGCTGGTCGATCTGGGTCATGAGGTGACGCTGTTTGCCAGTGGCGACAGCCAGACCTCCGCGAAGCTGGTACCCAGCCGGGAACGCGCGTTGCGCCTCGATCCGCGTCCGCTCAAATCCGAGATCGCGGCGCATCTTTCGATGCTTGCGCAGGTGAGGGAACGGGCGTCGGAGTTCGACGTCATCCACTTCCACCTCAGCCACTTCCTGCACTTTTCCTTCTTTGAGGATATTGCGGAGCGGACGGTGACGACGCCGCATGGCAGGCTGGATTATGTCGACCTGGCGCCGGCCTATGAACGGTTCCCGCGCTTTCCCCTGATTTCCATTTCGCACAGCCAGAAGGCGGGCCTGGCCAACGCCAACTGGTTGGCGACGATCCATCACGGATTGCCGACTGCTCTCTACGAGCCGACGTTCGAGACGGCCGCCGAAGAACCCTACCTTGCCTTCCTCGGCCGGTTCTCACGCGACAAGCGCCCGGATCGCGCCATCGAGATCGCCTTGCGTTCGGGGCTCAAGCTCAAGCTCGCGGCAAAGATCGGCGACGACGATCGCGCCTATTTCCGTGAGGTGGTCGAGCCTTTGATCGATGGCGATCGCGTTGTCTATGTCGGTGAGATCGAGGAAAACCAGAAGGCGGAATTTCTCGGCAAGGCGGCCGGCCTGCTGTTCCCGATCGACTGGCCGGAGCCGTTCGGCCTTGCCGCCATCGAGGCAATGGCCTGCGGCACACCGGTCATCGGCTGGAGTTGCGGTGCGCTGCCGGAGATCATCGATCAAGGCGTCACCGGTTTTATCGCTGACACAATGGATAGCGCGGTCGCTGCGGTGCCGGACTTGCTGCAACTCGACAGGCGAAAGGTGAGGGCCGTTTTCGAAAAGCGGTTCTCCGCCCGAAGAATGGCCGGCGACTATCTGGCCGCCTATGCGGGCCTGATCGGCGTCCCGAGCACGGCGAAGGCGTCTTGAGCAGCGACGTGCTCGAGCCACGGCAACGAAACAACAGGGATCTTTGACGAATGGCCCAACTCGATGAGCGCCAGCTCGATCCTGCGGTCGCGCTTGCATCGCTCGACGCCACCGCCCCTCGCGAGCCGCATCGGTTGTTTGCGCTCAAGCAGGGCGATTGCTTCGCCGTTGCCGACGCCTATGGCGACATACGTGGCGCCGGCGACGGTTTCTTTCGCGACGACACGCGGGTTCTTTCCGAGTTCCGGCTGACCGTCGGCGGCAGGCAGACATCTCTGCTCGGCGCCTCGCTCAGCCAGGACAATGTGCTGTTCACCACCAATTTGACCAATCTGCCGATACAGAGCGCCGGTGGACGCGACATCCCGCAGGGAGCCATTCACATCGAACGCGTCAGACTGCTTTGGCAGGACAGGCTGTTTGAACGCATCACCCTTTCCAATTACAGCCGGGAACACTCGACGATCAGCGTTTCCCTGCACTATTCCGCCGATTTCCGCGACATGTTCGAAGTGCGTGGCTCGACACGGCTGAAGCGCGGGCTGGCCCATGCCGCCGAAACAAACGCGACGTCGGTCCTGCTGCGCTATGATGGGCTCGATGGCCTGGCCCGCCTCTCGGCGATATCGTTCTCGCAGGCGCCGGACCAACTGAGTGCCAACCGTGCCGATTTCCTGATCGCCGTGACCAAGCGTAGCAGGAAGGTGCTTTATGTCGAGGTCGGTCCCGAGGTGGCCGACAAGCCCGACCGCGACCGGTTCCGCGCCGCTGCCGCCCGCGCCCGCTTTGGCATGCGGGCCAAACGTCGCCATGGCGCGACGGTGCGCAGCTCGGGCCGTGTCTTCAACGACTGGGTCGAGCGCGCCCGCGCCGATGTCGCGCTGCTGACCACCGAGCTGGCGACCGGCCCCTATCCCTATGCCGGCATCCCCTGGTTCTCGACGGCGTTCGGCCGCGACGGTGTCATCTCGGCACTGCAGATGCTGTGGCTCAATCCGGGACTGGCGCGGGGCGTGTTGGCCTTTCTGGCCCAGCATCAGGCGACCGAGACCTCGCCGTTCAGCGATTCCCAGCCGGGCAAGATCATGCACGAGACCCGCAAGGGCGAAATGGTGGCGCTGCGGGAGCTTCCCTTTGGCCGCTACTACGGTGGCGTCGATACGACACCGCTCTACATCTACCTTGCCTGTGCCTACGCCGATCGTACCGGTGACATGGCGTTCATCGACGGCCTGTGGCCGTCGCTGTGCGCCGCGGCCGAATGGACGGAGGAGGCGGGCCGAGAAACCGGATTCGTGACTTACCAGCGAGCGGCCGAGTCCGGCCTCGCCAACCAGGGATGGAAGGACAGTTTCGATTCGGTCTTCCATGCCGATGGCCGCATTCCCAAGGGCCCGATCGCCCTTGTCGAAGTGCAGGGCTACGTCTTTGCCGCCTTCCGGGGGCTGGCGGCACTTGCCCGTCGCCGGGGCGAGAACGATAGGGCCGACCACTGGGATGATCGCGCCGAAGCGATGCGGGTTGCCGTGGAACGGGATTTCTGGCTTGACGATCTCGGCTTCTATGCGCTGGCAATCGACGGTGCCGGCGAGCCCTGCAAGGTGCGGACCTCGAATGCGGGGCATCTGCTCTTTGTCGGATTGCCTGAGCCGGCGCGGGCCCAGATGGTGGCTGACCAGCTGCTTTCCGCCTCCTTCCATTCGGGCTGGGGACTGCGGACGCTCGCCGACGATGCCGTGTTCTTCAATCCGATGTCGTACCACAATGGCTCGATCTGGCCGCACGATACCGCCCTTTGCGGTGCCGGGCTGGCGCGCTATGGCGAGCGCGAAAGCGTGGTTCGCCTGATGAGCGGCACGTTCGAATCCGCGGTCCATTTCAACATGCGGCTGCCCGAACTGTTCTGCGGTTTTACACGTGCGCCGGGCGAAGCACCCATCGCCTATCCCGTCGCCTGCCTGCCGCAAGCGTGGTCGGCGGGCTCCGCTTTCATGTTGATGCAGGCCTGTCTTGGCCTGGAGATCGACGGCTGGGAGGGTGAGATTCGCGTCGGCCGCCCCAGGCTGCCGATCGGCATCGACACGCTGACACTGCGGCACCTGGGCGTCGGCGACCGGGTCGTCGATCTCACCTTCCAGCGCGTCGGCGACCGGGTCGTCGCTTTCCTGGCCGACCGCCATGAAGGGCTGGTGCCGCTCATAGTAAGAACATGATCCGAACAAAATTGGCGGAACCGATCCAGGCCTTGTGCGTTGCAAAAACACTGGTCCGAACGCCGACCACGTGGCCGGCGGACCGTTTCAAACGGGAAACACGAACAAACGGTCGCCGACGGCCGGGGTGAGTTGACGTTCAATGACAAACTACGGTGCGGACCTGCTCTGGGTTCTGATTTTCGCGAGCCTCGGTTTTTCCGCTCTTGCCGTATTCCTCTCCATATCGCGGCACCGTCGCCGTCATCCTCCTGCCGTCCCACATACGGCAGGCGAAGATGTGGCGGCGGAGGCCGCGCGCAAGGTGATACGGGAGTTCGAAAAGAACGGCCAATCGGCCGATGCCGCGCTGGTGACCTGGTCGCCAGAAACATTGCGCAAGATCCTGGCCGACGATCTGCCCGATGCGCAGGTTATCGTGGTGTCCAATCGCGAGCCGTACATCCACAATGTGAAGGACGACGGCGTCGAGTTGCTCGTCCCGGCCAGCGGGCTGGTGTCGGCGCTCGAGCCCATTACCCGCGCCTGTGCGGGCACCTGGATCGCCTATGGCGGCGGAACGGCGGACCGCCTTACCGTCGACGACCACGATCGCGTGCAGGTGCCGCCTGGCAACCCGTCCTACACGCTGCGCCGGGTCTGGCTGACGGAGGAAGAGCATCAGGGCTATTATCTCGGTTTCGCCAATGAGGGCCTTTGGCCGCTTTGCCATATCGCCTTCACCCGGCCGATTTTTCGCGCCTCCGACTGGGCTGCCTATGAAGCCGTCAACCGGAAGTTTGCCGATACGGTGGTTGCCGAGGCGCGCAACGAGCGGCCGATCGTGCTGGTCCAGGATTACCATTTCGCGCTGCTGCCGCGCATGATCCGCGAGCGCTTGCCGGAGGCGATCGTCATCACTTTCTGGCACATCCCGTGGCCAAATTCGGAAGTGTACAGCATCTGCCCATGGCGTGAACGCATCCTCGAAGGCCTGCTCGGCAGCTCGATCATCGGCTTCCACACTCAGTTCCATGCCAACAATTTCACCGAAAGCGTCGATCGCTTCCTGGAAAGCCGCATCGAGCGGGCCGATGCGGCCATCTCCTACGGCGGACGGACCACATTGGTGCACGCCTATCCCATCTCGATAGAATGGCCGGCGGACCTGCTGGCGAAACTTCCCGCTGTCGACGATTGCCGCGCTCGCATGCGCGAGAGGTTCGGCCTTAAAGCGGATGTGAAGCTGGCCGTCGGGGTCGAGCGCCTCGATTATACCAAGGGCATTCTCGATCGGTTTCACGCTTTGAACGAATTGTTCAAGCGACAGCCTGAGTGGATCGGAAAACTAGTCTTCCTGCAGATCGCGGCACCCAGCCGCGGCACGCTGCCCGCCTACAAGCTGCTCCATGACGAGTGCCACCGTTATGCCGAAGAGCTCAACCGGCGTTATGGCAGCGAGGGCTACAGGCCGGTGATCATGGTGGCCGAACATCACTCGCAAGAACAGGTCTACGAGATCTATCGGGCCGCCGACATATGCATGGTCACCAGCCTGCATGACGGCATGAACCTCGTCGCAAAGGAATTCGTCGCCGCGCGCGACGACGAGCAGGGCGTTTTGATGCTCAGCACATTCGCCGGCGCCTCGCGCGAATTGCTGGAGGCGCTTATCGTCAACCCTTACGATGCCGCCATGATGAGCGGAGCGCTGTTGCAGGCACTGACCATGTCGCCCGAAGAACAGCGCGAGCGCATGCGCCCCATGCGCGAGACAATCCGCAACAACAATGTCTATCGCTGGGCCGGCAGCATGCTTCTGGATGCGGCGCGTTTGCGCAAGCGCGGGGACCTCGATCGGGTGACCGGTGCCGTCAGCGAGCCGCCGCCCAGCGTCGACAATGTCGTCTCCATTTTTGAGCGCAGACGGGTGGCGATGTCATGAGCGATGCGCTGCAAAATATTGTTGGCGAGACCCCGCACAAGCCGCAGGCCGTCATGGAGAAACCGCACACTGTGCTGACCGGCGAATGGGCGTTGTTCCTCGACATCGACGGCACCCTGCTGGAACATGCCGAACACCCGGACGCCGTCTCGGTCAGCGACGAGCTCCGCTCCTTGCTGCAAGGCCTGGATCGCAAGCTGAACGGGGCATTGGCCTTCGTAACAGGCCGTTCCGTCGCGGCTGTCGATCATCTGTTCCAGCCTTTGAAGCTGCGCGCCGCCGGGCTCTATGGCCTGGAACATCGGCTCCTACCGAACGACGACGTCGAAGTCGCGGATGAGCCGGCGGATATTTCTGCGCTTGCCGACGAGATCGAGGCCGAGCTCGGTCGTGGCGCCTATATCGAGCGCAAAGGACGGGTGCTGGCCATCCACACGCGCGCCGCCCCGCATCTGCTTCCGCGCGCGACGCAGCTTGTCGAGCAGGCGCTGGCCACGCTGCCAAAGGGCTACCGGGTGGTTCCCGGCAATGCCGGTGTGGAACTGCTGCCGCTCGAGGCCGCCAAGGGCGCCGCGATCCGGCGTTTCATGGAAATTGCGCCATTCACGGGCCGTCGCCCGGTCTTCCTGGGCGACGACACGTCGGATGAAAACGGTTTTGAGGCCGTCAATGATGCCGGCGGCATATCGATCCGCGTCAAACCACCAGCGCACACCGCAGCGCGGTACGGGCTTGCCGACGTTGTCGAGACGCTGGGCTGGCTGAGAGGTCAACTTTAGATCCAGCCGACGCAACCGCGATCGCGCCTCTTGGAAAGGGCAAGGAAAGGAACGGTTTCGATGGGACGCTTTGCACAATTGGTCCGAGAGATCACCCCGAACTGGCTGCACTCTCGCTCCTCCCGCCATGACATTGCCGACGTTTCACCGACCGACGCGGATTTCAGCTGGCAAGAGGCGATCGACAACAAGATGTATGGGGCTGATACGCCTGATTATTCCTATGTTCCGGAAAAGACCGCTTCAGATGCGATGAGACCGGGCGGTGACAGCCCCGGCGAAAAGAGCGTGCGGGGTGATCCAAAGAGAGCCAATTGAGGGTGAAAGCCTGTCGGCGCCCGAGGAACGCTACGCCGCAAATCGCAGTCCGCCGTCGCAGGTCAGCACCTGACCGGTCATGAAGCCGTTGGAGACGAGGAAGGCTATTGCCGCGGCGACGTCTTCGGCGCGACCGATGCGGCCGACCGGGGTCCTGCCGGCATAGTCGGCAAACAGCGCCTGCCTCTGCTCCTCGGCCAGAAAGTCCCACCAGGGCGTGTCGATGACGCCTGGCGCCACGACATTGACGCGCAGCGGTTTCAACTCCATCGCCAGGATCGGCACCACGGTCAACAGCATGCCGTTGATGGCGGCGATACCGGCGACGCCGGGCGTTGCGAGCTGCGCCGACACCGCCGAGATGAAGGTGACCGATCCGGCCTTGTTGAGTGTCGGCAAGGCGGCCTGCAGGCAGGACAGCTGCGGGCGGACCTTTTCCTCCACGCCACTGCCGATGTCACTCAGGTCAAGCGCCGGGAACGGGCCGAGGCCCTTGCCGCCGCTGGCCGCCAGCACCAAGTGATCAAAGGGGCCGAGGCGCTCGAAGAATTGACGGACCTCATCCGGCTTCGACGCGTCGAAAGCGGCCTTCTCGGCAGCACCGCCGAGGCTCTTCCAAGCGCTCTTCAGCTTGTCCTCGTTGCGGCCGGTGATGGTTACCTTCATGTCCGGGCCAAGCAGTTTGCGCGCCGTCGCCAGCCCGATGCCGGACGAGCCACCGATGATGACGGTGTGTTGGATTGCCTTGGTCATCAATGCTGTTCCTTCGATGTGGGGGAGGCCGGGCCGATGAGGTCGAGGCTCAAGCTTCTCAGCTGTTGCCTTGCCTTGGCGTCGTAGGCCTGAGCATCGGCGCGGGATTCCCGCAGGCCGTCGAAATAGAGGCCGCTTTTCCCGTTGAGCGTGGGTGAGGTGGCGAGATTGAGGATGGCGTCGGCACCGGTCTCGACCGAACTCCACGGCGTCACCCCGGCCTGCCGGACCATGGTTGTGTTCATGTAGCTCGCCGGATGCAATGCGTTGACGGTGACGCCGGTGCCTTTCAACTGTTCGGCCAAATCGACGGTGAACAGAATCTGCGCCAGCTTGCTCTGGCAATAAGCGCGCACCCCGTCATAGGAGCGGGTCAGCATGACATCGCTGAAGTCGATCGCCTGCTGCCCCGCAGAGGCGACATTGACGATGCGCGCCGGCGCACTCACCTTCAGCAATGGCAGGAGCTCCGATGTCAGCAGGAAACCGGCGAGATAGTTGACCGCGAAGCGCAGTTCATAGCCGTCGGCACTCACCTGCCTTTTGGCACCTTGGCCCGCTGTGCCGATGCCGGCATTGTTGATGAGGATGTCCAGCCGGTTCGTCCGGGCGCGCACCGCCTCGGCGAGGTGGCGCACCTCGGCCAGCGAAGAGAGATCGGCGACCAGAAGCTCGGCCTTGCCGCCGGCGGCTTCGATCTCGGTGACAACAGCCTTGCCGCGCGTTGCATCGCGGCCGTGCACCAGCACACGGGCGCCCGCGGCGCCGAGCCGTTGCGCGACAACGCGGCCGACGCCGTCTGTCGAGCCGGTGATGAGGATCGTCTTGTCTTTGAGTTCCATGTTCAGAGCCTCCGTTCTGTTGCTCTGAACGGAAGATGGGGCAGTTGGCGCTGGCCAAACAGTTCAAACTTTATCCTGGTATCAATACTGCTATAATACGCGCATGGAGTCCCAACCTCACGCGGCCCCCACACGTTCGGCTGAAGACAGCCGCCGGCGCGAACTCGGCGCCTTCCTGCGCTCGCGCCGCGAAAGGCTGACGCCCTCGGCCGCAGGCATCGCCATCGGTCTCAGGCGACGTACGCCGGGCTTGCGCCGCGAGGAGGTGGCGATGATCGCCGGTGTCGGCACGACCTGGTACACATGGCTGGAGCAGGGGCGGGAGGTCAGGCCCTCGGTCGAGGTGCTGACGGCACTTGCCGAAGCACTGTGCCTCGACGCCGCCGAAAAACAGCATCTTTTCGTCCTCGCCGACCGCCAGCAGCCGGAGCGCCGTGCCGTAGCGCCGGAAAAAGTCGATGGCCCGTTGCTGCACATGCTGCAGAGCCTGGTGCTGCAGCCGGCCTATGTCGTCGGGCGGCGCTGGGACGTGCTGGCCTGGAACCCGGCGGCGGTGGCGGTGTTCGGCGATTATGGCCTGCTGGAGGGTGACGCCCGCAACATCGTCCACATGGTGTTCACGAGCCCGCATCACCGGCACCTGCTGGTTGACTGGGAGCAACTGGCGCGCACCGTGCTGGCCTCGTTCCGGGCCGCGAGCGCCCGCTATGTCGGCGATCCGGATTTCGAGCGGCTGATCGAGTTGATGACCCGTTCGAGCCCCGAATTTCGTGCCTGGTGGCCGCAGCGCGACGTCGCGCACCGGTTGTCGGGCGTGAAACATGTCCGGCACCCGAGCGCGGGCGCCATGACCTTCGAGCATATGAGCCTGTCGATCGGCGACGGCTCGGACATGAAGCTGATCGTCTACACGCCGTTAGCCGAGCAGAATTCGATCGCCAAGCTGCAGGCATTGCTGGACGCGCTGCCGGCCGAGCGGCGCAGCGCCTGAGGTTGGCTGGCGTCCCCCTCGGCTTCGTCATCCACGGGCGAAGCGGACGCGGAGACCCGAGGATCCATGCCGGGACGTTTGCCGAAGAGTACTACGGAGCAGAATTTGGACCTTTGCGGCGCGTTGAAGTCGCGGCATGGATTGTAGGGTCTGCGCCGCGTCGCTTCGCTCCTTGCTTCGCCCTAGAATGACGAAACCATTTAGCCCTTCGGCTTCAGCCCATCGAGGAACAACTGCTCGAGAAATCTTGCCGCATCCTCGAAGCGGCCGTCGCCGCCGCGGTTCGGTCCGAGCACGGCGCGGACCTGGACGTCGAAATCGGCATAATGCTGCGTCGTCGCCCAGATCGAGAAGATCAGGTGCCACGGGTCGGTCTTGGCGATCTTGCCGGCGCGCATCCAGCCCTTGATGACGGCGGCCTTCTCGTCGACCAGCGTTTTCAGTTCGCCCGCCAGCAGCGGCATGATGCGCGGCGCGCCTTGCAGGATCTCGTTGGCGAACAGCCGGCTCTCGCGCGGAAAATCGCGCGCCATCTCCAGCTTGCGCCTGATGTAGCTGCGCAGTTCGGTAAGGGGATCGCCAATGTCGTCAAGTTCGCGCAGTGGCGCCAGCCAGGTGTCGAGCAGGCGCTGCATCAGCGTTTCGTGGATGTCTTCCTTGCGCCGGAAATAATAGAGCAGGTTCGGCTTCGACATGCCGGCAGCTTCGGCGATCTGGTCGATGGTCGAGCCGCGAAAGCCGTTGGTGGAGAAGACCTCAAGCGCCGCCTCCAGGATGAGTTCGCGCTTTTCCTGCTGGATGCGGGTGCGGCGAGGGGCATCCGTGCCGATGGTCACCGTTGCAAGCCCTCGTGTTGAGGCTCATCTGGACCAATTCTCTGGACCAGTTTTTCCCTAGCCTGTGGAACGCACTTCAGGTGCCGCATTTCCGCTAGTAATCCTTGACCGCCTACAGGGCGGTGCTAACGTTTGTCCAATCGGTCAAAAATTTGCCTAGCATGAAAACGCGGCAAAGACCAAGCGTTGGGCGCAGCGAAACAGTTTACAAGGGGAAGTCCTGGTCATGTCCAACCGGCTGAAAGTCACGCCGAACGATCTCAGTGCATTCTGGATGCCGTTCACGGCAAACCGGCAGTTCAAGCAGGCGCCGCGCATGATGGTGTCCGCCAAGGACATGCATTACACAACCAGCGACGGCCGCAAGGTGCTCGACGGCACCGCCGGCCTGTGGTGCGTCAATGCCGGCCACTGCCGTCCGAAGATCACCGAGGCGATCCAGCACCAGGCTGCCGAACTCGATTATGCGCCGGCCTTCCAGATGGGCCATCCGATCGTGTTCGAACTGGCCAACCGCCTGGTCGACCTGGCGCCCAAGGGCATGGACCATGTCTTCTTCACCAATTCCGGCTCGGAATCGGTCGAGACCGCGCTCAAAATGGCGATCGCCTATCACCGTGTGAAGGGCGAGGGCTCGCGCACCCGGTTGATCGGTCGCGAGCGCGGCTATCACGGCGTCAATTTCGGCGGCATTTCGGTCGGCGGCATCGTCACCAACCGCAAGATGTTCGGCACGCTGCTCGGCGGCGTCGACCATATACCGCACACGCATCTGCCGGAAAAGAACGCCTTCACCAAGGGTGTGCCGGAGTATGGCGCGGAACTCGCCAACGAGCTGGAGCGTATCGTCGCCCTGCACGACGCTTCGACCATCGCCGCCGTCATCGTCGAGCCGGTCGCCGGCTCCACCGGCGTCATCCTGCCGCCGAAGGGTTATCTGGAGAAGCTGCGCGAGATCTGCACCAAGCACGGCATCCTGTTGATCTTCGATGAGGTCATCACCGGTTTCGGCCGTCTCGGCACACCGTTCGCCGCCGACTATTTCGGTGTCACGCCCGACATCATGACCACCGCCAAGGGCGTCTCCAACGGCGTCATCCCGATGGGCGCGGTGTTTGTGAAGAAGGAGATCCACGACGCCTTCATGACCGGCCCCGAGCACATGATCGAGTTCTTCCACGGCTACACCTATTCGGGCAACCCGATCGCCTGCGCGGCCGCACTCGGCACGCTTGACACCTACAAGGAAGAGGGCTTGCTGACCCGTGGCGAGGAGCTGGCGCCGTACTGGGAAGACGCGCTGCATTCGCTGAAGGGCGAGCCGAACGTCATCGATATCAGGAACATCGGCCTGATCGGTGCGATCGAGTTGGCGCCGATCGCCGGCCAGCCGACCAAGCGGGCCTTCTCGGCCTTCGTCAAGGCGTTCGAGCGCGGCGCGCTGATCCGCACCACCGGCGACATCATCGCGCTGTCGCCGCCGCTGATCATCACCAAGGGCCAGATCAACGAATTGATCGACCATGTTCGCGATGTGCTGAGGTCAATCGATTGACGGACTGACGCGGTCGGTTGAGGTCGGCGCGGCAGCGCGCCGACCTGACCTTTTGCTTGCAACGAACCATTACAGTCAGGCGGGCAACGCACCGATCCCGGTCAGGATCACCCGCTTGATATTTTCCTTGGCTTCCCGCCATTGCCGGTCGGACAGAGGTTTTCCGCCATTGAGTGTCTCGATCTGATGGCCGAAATCGGCGTAGTGCTGGGTCGTAGCCCAAAGCATATAGAGCAGATGGCGCGGATCCACCGGGTCCATCTTGGCTTCCTCGATCCAGCGCCTGATGATCTCGACGCGGCCGTCGGTCCATTCGCGCAGCGTCGATTCCATATAGTCCTGAAGCACCGGCGCCCCGTGCATCACTTCGGAGGCCCAGACCTTCGAGCCGTCCGGATGGCGGCGTGATATTTCCATCTTGGCGTCGATATAGGCACTGATGCCGTCTATGGGCCCGCGCGCCGCGTCGAAGCAATTGGCCGCCTGTAGCCAGATTTCAAAGATGTTTTGAACGACCGACCGGTAAAGCTCTTCCTTGGTGGCGAAATAGTAGTGGAGATTTGCCTTCGGCAATCCCGCCAGATCCGCAATCAACTGCATCGTGGCGCCGCCAAACCCTGCCTCCGCAAACACCTTCTCTGCAGCGACGAGAATGGTTTTTTCATTCTCTCGGCGGATCTCCTGTCGCCGCATGGGGCGGGTGGGTTCTGCCATGTCTACCCCAAGATTCTAGTTGACCGCTTGGTCAGGTTGTGTAGTTTAAAAGCTGACCATACGGTCAAGCTGTAAATCACTCAAGGGGCGACAAGACCCCTGGTGTAGATGGGAACTCGAGATGGCCGCACCCGGCGAGAATCTGCGAATCAATTCAGACCGTTTGTGGGATTCCATCATGGAGATGGCGAAGATTGGCCCCGGCATTGCCGGCGGCAACAATCGCCAGACCGTGACCGACGAAGACGGCGAAGGGCGGCATCTGTTCAAGCGCTGGTGCGATGCGGCCGGGCTCGAAATGGGCGTCGACGAAATGGGCACGATGTTTGCCCGCCGCGAAGGTACCGATCCCAGCCTGCCGCCGGTCTATGTCGGCAGCCATCTCGATACGCAGCCGACCGGCGGCAAGTATGACGGCGTGCTCGGTGTACTGGGCGGGCTTGAAGTGGTGCGCTCGCTCAACGATCTCGGCATCAAGACCAAACATCCAATCGTCGTCACCAACTGGACGAACGAGGAGGGCTCGCGCTTCGCGCCGGCTATGATGGCGTCCGGCGTGTTCGCCGGCGTGCTCGACCAGGCCGATGTGTACGGGCATGTCGACAAGCAGGGCAAGAAATTCGGCGAGGAACTGGAGCGCATCGGCTGGAAAGGCACCGAGAAGGTCGGCGACCGCAAGATCCATGCCTTCTTCGAACTGCATATCGAACAGGGTCCGATCCTCGAGGACGAAGATATCGACATCGGGGTCGTCACCCATGGCCAGGGCCTGAAATGGCTGCAGGTGACGCTGACCGGCAAGGAAGCCCATACCGGCTCGACGCCGATGCCCAAGCGCCGCAATGCCGGGCTCGGCATGGCGCGGGTGATCGAACTGGTGCACGAGATCGCCATGGACTACCAGCCCGATGCCGTCGGCGCGGTCGGCCATATGGAGGTCTATCCCAATTCGCGCAACATCATCGCCGGGCGCACTGTCTTCACCGTCGATATCCGCTCGCCGGAAAAAGAAGTGCTGGACGCGATGGATGGCCGCATCCGCGAAGGCATCGACACGATCTGCGATGCACTCGACATCCGCTACGAGATCGAACAGGTCGGCGCTTTCGATCCGGTGACTTTCGATGCCGGCTGCGTCAAGGCGATCCGCGATGCCGCCGACCGCCTTGGCTATTCCCATCGCAACATCGTTTCCGGTGCCGGGCACGACGCCTGCTGGATCAACCGCGTCGCGCCCACCGCCATGGTGATGTGCCCTTGCGTCGATGGCCTCAGCCACAACGAGGCCGAAGAGATCACCAAGGAATGGGCTTCGGCGGGTGCCGATGTCTTGTTCCACGCGGTGGTGGAGACGGCTGTCATCGTGGAGTGAGCTTAGAATCCACCTTCCAAACGACGCTCGTAAAGAAGCGCGAAGAGAACAAGGGAACAGTCAATGACCAAAGTCATCCGAAACGGCACCATCGTCACCGCCGACCGCACCTGGAAGGCCGATGTGCTGATGCAGCACGGCAAGATCGTCGCCATCGGTTCGGGCCTGCATGGCGACCATGAGTTCGACGCCACCGGCTGCTACGTCATGCCGGGCGGCATCGACCCGCACACCCATCTCGAAATGCCGTTCATGGGCACCTATTCGGCCGATGACTTCGAGTCCGGCACGCGCGCGGCGCTCTCCGGCGGCACGACCATGGTGGTCGATTTCTGCCTGCCGGCGCCTCAGCAGTCGCTGCTCGAAGCCTTGCAGATGTGGGACAACAAGACCTCGAAGGCGTCGTGCGACTACTCCTTCCACATGGCGATCACCTGGTGGGGCAAGCAGGTGTTCGACGAGATGGCCACGGTCGTCGACAAGGGCATCACCTCGTTCAAGCATTTCATGGCCTACAAGGGCGCGCTGATGGTCGACGACGACGAGATGTATGCGTCGTTCCAGCGCTGCGCCGATCTCGGCGCGCTGCCGCTCGTTCATGCCGAGAACGGCGACGTGGTGGCGGCACTGTCGCAGAAGCTGCTGGCTGCCGGCAACAACGGCCCCGAGGGCCACGCCTATTCACGGCCGCCCGAAGTGGAAGGCGAGGCGACCAACCGCGCCATCATGATCGCCGACATGGCCGGCGTGCCGCTCTATGTCGTGCATGTCTCCTGCGAGCAGAGCCATGAAGCGATCCGCCGGGCGCGCCAGAAGGGCATGCGGGTGTTCGGCGAGCCGCTGATCCAGCACCTGACGCTGGACGAGAGCGAGTATTTCGACAAGGACTGGGACCATGCGGCCCGCCGCGTGATGAGCCCGCCCTTCCGCAACAAATCGCACCAGGACTCGCTGTGGGCCGGCCTGCAGGCGGGTTCGCTGCAGGTGGTGGCGACCGATCATTGCGCTTTCACCACCAAACAGAAGCGCAACGGCGTCGGCGATTTCACCAAGATCCCGAACGGCACCGGCGGGCTTGAAGACCGCATGCCGGTGCTGTGGACCACAGGCGTCAACACCGGCCGGCTGACGATGAACGAGTTCGTCGCGGTGACCTCGACCAACATCGCCAAGATCCTCAACATGTATCCGAAGAAGGGCGCCATCGTAGAGGGCGCCGACGCCGACATCGTCGTCTGGGATCCCAAGCGCAAGAAGACAATTTCGTCCAAGAAGCAGCAATCGGTGATCGACTACAATGTCTTCGAGGGTTTCGAGGTGACCGGCCTGCCGCGGTTCGTGTTCTCGCGGGGCGAACTGTCGATCCAGGAGGCCGAGGTCAAGGCCAAGCCCGGCCATGGTGAATTCGTCGGCCGCGAGCCGAATGCGGCGGTCAACCGGGCGCTGTCGACGTGGAAGGAAATCTCCGCGCCGCGCAAGGTGGAACGCACCGGCATCCCGGCGACCGGGGTTTGAGGTGCGGCGCGGGGGACTTCTTTTCGCGGCAGTTTTGGTTCTGGTGGCCAGCCAAGTGTCGGCGGCCGGCATCGACCTAGCCAAACCTTATGGCAACAAGTCCGGCTGCATCAACAAGAACGGCCAGGAAGTCTACGCCGAGGACATGCTGCTTCTAACCAACACCGACTTCATCACGGCGACGAGCGCTTGCACCTTCACCGGCAAGAGGGTCCAGGCCGACGGCTCGCTTGTGGTGAAGGCGGAGTGCGAGGCCGAAGGCGAAGAGGGCAAGTCGCCCGCCACCTTCATCATCAAGCACAGCACCAAGAACGCCAAGAAACTGGTGGTCGCGGATGCGGACGGCACCGTCTATGGGGAAGTGTCTCGGTGCCGATGATTGCCGAAGCTGGCGGGCGCAAACCTCTAGCAATTGGCCGACGGGCGCCTAGCCCGGCGAAGTCAGCTTCCGGCGACCAGCACATCCAGTTCCGGCAGCAGGACGACGCTTTCCTGTTCGTTGGGATCGGTGCGCGCAATGACGGCAGAGGACGGGGCGCCGCTCAGGTTAGCCGGCAGATGCGGCACGCCGGCGGGGATGTAGAAGAGATCACCGGCCTTGACGACGATATGATGCTCGAGCCGGTCGCCATACCAGGTGTGAACTTCGCCGGAGAGCACATAGATCGCCGTCTCGTGGCTCTCGTGCATATGCGCCTTGGCGCGGGCGCCGGGCGGCATGGTGAGCATGTGCATGCAGATGCCGGAGGCACCGACGGTCTCGGCGGCAATGCCGGCGAAATAGGTCAGCCCCTGCTTGCCTTCATAAGTGCTTTCAGGGCGGATAAGATGACAAGTGGGTTTGGGCGACATCGGGGAAACTCCGGGCGTCGATCGCGTGGGACAAGGTCAGAGGGACAGGGCCAAATGGGACAGGGTAAGTGGAAAACAACATCGCGATAAAAGCAATCGGATTCCAGCCGCCGCGGGAACGGAAACAGGCAGGCGGCAACCGATGACGGGGAATTCGCCAGCCGTCGTCGCGGCAAGCAAACTCGGGCTGACCTTCCAGACCAATGACGGGCCGGTGCAGGCGCTGTCCAATGTCGATCTGACCATCGGCAAGGGCGAGTTCGTCTCCTTCATCGGGCCTTCGGGCTGCGGCAAGACCACGCTGCTGCGCGTCATCGCCGATCTGGAGAAGCCGACCTCGGGGGCGATTTCCGTCAATGGCATGACAGCAGAGCAGGCGCGCGAGAAACGCGCCTATGGCTATGTCTTTCAGGCGGCGGCGCTGTTTCCGTGGCGGACCATCGAGCGCAATGTGGGGCTGCCGCTGGAGATCATGGGCCTATCCAGGGCGGAGCAAGGCGAGCGGATCAAGCGCACGCTCGGCCTCGTCAACCTCTCTGGATTCGAGAAGAAATATCCCTGGCAGCTCTCGGGCGGCATGCAGCAGCGCGCCTCGATTGCCCGTGCGCTGGCATTCGACGCCGACCTGCTGCTGATGGACGAGCCGTTCGGCGCGCTGGACGAGATCGTGCGCGACCATCTCAACGAGCAGCTGCTGGAATTGTGGGGACGCACCAACAAGACCATCTGCTTCGTCACCCACTCCATTCCGGAGGCCGTCTATCTGTCGACGCGCATCGTCGTCATGTCGCCGCGCCCCGGCCGCGTCAGCGACATCATCGAATCGACGCTGCCGAGAGAGCGGCCGCTCGACATCCGCGAGACGCCGGAGTTTCTGGCGATCGCAGCGCGGGTGCGGGACGGGCTGCGCGCGGGGCACAGCTATGACGATTGAGGGAGCAAACGACGGGCTCCCTCCTCTCCCCAACGGGGAGAGGGTGGCCGGAGCGAAGCGGAGGTCGGGTGAGGGGGCGGCGCCGACGGATTCGACCAAGAGAAAGGTCGGGGCAACCGCTCGCGCCCGAAAGCTGCGGGTTGACGAGACCGAGGCTGAATACAGGCTTTGGGGGGAGCTGAGAGGCCGTCATCTCAATGGCTACAAATTTGTGAGGCAAGTGCCGCTTGGACCGTTCATCGCGGATTTTGTTTGTCGCGAGGTAAGCCTGATTGTCGAACTTGATGGTAGTCAGCACGCAGATTCTCCAACCGACCCTTCCAGGACAGCTTGGCTGAACGGACAAGGTTATTCGGTTCCCCGGTTCTGGAATCATGAGGTTTTGGCCGAACGTCGAGCGGTCCTGGATACGATCTTGGCTTGCCTTGACGGAAAGATTTCTACCCCCTCACCCGACCTCCGCTTCGCTCCGGCCACCCTCTCCCCGTTGGGGAGAGGAGGGCGCCAGTCGGCTGAGGCCCGCTAGATGGACACCTTCCGCGATAAGCTCGTTCCCGTCACCTCCATCCTCGTTGGCGTGGTCGCGCTCTGGTATGTCTTCGCCGTCATCCTCAACACGCCGTTCCAGCGCGATCTCGATCGTCGCGCCGGTGAAACATCCACGTTCAGCCAACTCATCGGCAAGACGCTGTCGCAGCCGAAGCCGACATTGCCGGCGCCGCACCAGGTGGCGGTGAATTTCTTCGAGAACACCTTCCTGCGGCCCATCACCTCCAACCGCAGCCTGGTCTACAATGCCTGGGTGACGCTTTCGTCGACGCTGCTCGGCTTCGCTTTCGGCACGGCGCTCGGCATCATCATCGCCGTCGGCATTGTCCATGTGGCGACGCTCGACCGCAGCCTGATGCCGTGGATCATCGCCTCGCAGACCATTCCCATCCTGGCTGTGGCGCCGATGATCATCGTCGTGCTGGGGGCGATCGGCATCAGCGGGCTAGTCCCGAAGGCGATGATTTCGACCTATCTGTCGTTCTTCCCGGTGACTGTCGGCATGGTGAAGGGCCTGCGCTCGCCCGAGATCATGCATCTCGACCTGATGCACACCTACAATGCCAGTCGCGCGCAGACCTTCTGGAAGTTGCGCGTGCCTGCTTCGGTGCCGTTCCTGTTCACCTCGATGAAAGTGGCGGTGGCGGCAAGCCTGGTCGGCGCCATCGTCGGCGAACTGCCGACTGGCGCTGTCGCCGGCATCGGCGCCAAGCTGCTCGCCGGCGCCTATTACAGCCAGTCCATCGACATCTGGTCGGCGCTGGTCGCCGGTTCGGTGGTGGCCGCCCTTCTGGTCATGGTGGTCGGCATTGCCGGGCGCCTCGTCGACCGCGCCATGGGCGGGAGGCCGGCATGAACTGGCTGAAACCCTCCTGGCAGGCAGTGCTGGCGATCGTGCTGTGCCTGATCGCAGTGGCGCTCGGCCCGATCGCCGCGCCGAAAGTCGATCCACTGGCGCAGCCTGCAGGGACGTTGATATATCCCTATGTGGCGACGACCTGGCTGATCTTCGGCGTTCTGCTTGTCGCTGCTTTGATCTCGATGGCCAGAATACCGTCCATCGTCGAAGCCGTTGTGCTTTTCATCGGCGCACATTTGCTCGCGTGGCTGCTGATTGGAGGCATCACCGGTTTCGAAGGCCTGGCGCGGACGCCGTACTTCCTGCTTCTCACCGCCGCATGGCTGCTTGGCTGGCGCTGCGTGGCGGTGCTGTCATCATTGCGTCCCTTCGCCAAATGGGCTCGCACCGCGCTGCGCCTGATCATCCCGGCCATCTTCGGCGCCTGGATCCTGATCATCTGGGAAGCGGTGACGCGTGGGGCCGGCATACCCTTCATCCTGCTGCCGCCGCCAAGTGCCATCGGCGCGCGCATCGCCGGTTCGCTGCCGGTGCTCGGCGCCGATGTCCGCCAGACCATCTTCAAGGCGGTCATCTTCGGTTATGTCGTGGGTAGCGGCGCCGGCTTCATCACCGCGGTGCTCGCTGACCGTGTGCCTTTCCTGCGGCGCGGCCTGCTGCCGATCGGCAACATGGTCTCGGCGCTGCCGATCATCGGCGTCGCGCCGATCATGGTGATGTGGTTCGGCTTCGACTGGCAGTCCAAGGCGGCGGTGGTCATCATCATGACCTTCTTCCCGATGCTGGTGAACACGGTCGCCGGTCTGGCCGCCTCCGGCCATATGGAGCGCGACCTGATGCGCACCTACGCGTCGGGCTACTGGCCGACGCTCTTGAAGCTTCGGCTGCCGGCAGCAGCTCCCTTCATCTTCAACGCGCTGAAGATCAACTCGACGCTGGCGCTGATCGGCGCCATCGTTGCCGAGTTCTTCGGCACGCCTGTCGTCGGCATGGGCTTCCGCATCTCGACCGAGGTCGGGCGGATGAACATCGACATGGTCTGGGCCGAAATCGCAGTTGCAGCACTTGCGGGTTCGGTCTTTTATGGCGTGGTCGCTCTTGTCGAAAGAGCCGTCACGTTTTGGCATCCCTCTGTCCGTGGTGGATAGGGGCGGTGGGTTTAGGGCACTAACTTCAGAGGGTAACAAAATGAAAAGACTGATTATTCCCGTTCTGGCTGGCGCGATGTCGCTTGCCGCTTTCCAGGCAATGGCCGCCGACAAGGTGACGTTGCAGCTGAAATGGGTCACGCAGGCCCAGTTTGCCGGCTACTATGTCGCCAAGGCCAAGGGTTTCTATGAGGCCGAGGGTCTCGACGTCGACATCAAGCCGGGCGGTCCCGATATCGCGCCCGAGCAGGTGATCGCCGGCGGTGGTGCCGACGTTATCGTCGACTGGATGGGCGGTGCGCTGGCTGCCCGCGAAAAGGGCGTGCCGCTGGTCAACATCGCCCAGCCGTTCAAGAAGGCCGGCATGGAGCTGGTCTGCCCGAAGGACGGCCCGATCAAGACCGAAGCCGACTTCAAAGGTCACACGCTCGGCGTCTGGTTCTTCGGCAACGAGTATCCGTTCTACGCGTGGATGAACAAGCTCGGCCTGAAGACCGAGGGCGGCCCGGACGGCGTCACGGTGCTCAAGCAGAGTTTTGACGTGCAGCCGCTGATCCAGAAGCAGGCGGACTGCATCTCGGTCATGACCTACAACGAATACTGGCAACTGATCGACGCCGGCTACAAGCCGGAACAGCTGACCGTGTTCAACTACTCGGCCATGGGCAACGACCTGCTCGAGGACGGGCTCTATGCGTCCGAAGACAAGCTCAAGGATCCGGCCTTCGAAGACAAGATGGTGCGTTTCGTGCGCGCCTCGATGAAGGGCTGGAAATATGCCATCGACAACAATGACGAAGCCGCAGGCATCGTCATGGACGGCGGCGGCCAGGACGAGAACCACCAGAAGCGCATGATGAGCGAAGTCGCCAAGCTGATCGACAATGCCGACGGCAAGCTTGACCCGGCGACCTACGAGCGCACCGCCAAGGCGCTGCTCGACCAGAAGATCATCACCAAGGAGCCGACCGGCGCCTACACCACCGCCATCACCGACAAAGCGGTCAAGTAAGCCTAGCCGGCAACACATCTATCCAGAAAGCGGCGCCTCCGGCAGAAATGTCAGAGGCGCCGTTCCTTTATGGTGTTCATGACGAAGCTGGTCTCGATCGAGGCGACGCATTTCAGCCGCGCGATCTTTTCCTTGATGAAGCGCTCGTATTGTTCGAGGCTTCCCGTCACCACTTTCAGCACATAGTCGCGCGAACCGGTGACGAGGTGGCATTCCAGCACCTCTTCCCAGCCGCGGATCGCGTCCTCGAACATCACGATCTCGTCTTCGTTCTGGCGGCTGAGCCGGATGGTGGCGATGGCGACCATGCTCCAGCCGAAGGCTGAGGGATCGACCAGCGTGGTGTAGCCTCTGATGACCCCGGTCTCCTCCAGCCGCCGCACCCGCCTCAGGCAGGGCGACGGCGACAGGCCGATGCGCTCGGCAAGCTCGTTGTTGGTGATGCGGGCGTCGGCCTGCAGCTCACGCAGGATTTTCAGGTCGAAATCGTCGGCTATCTTCTGCTGCACTTTTGGTCTCTCCAGGCAATTTGTTGCGGGAATGCAGCCATGTGAGCCCAAAAATAGCAAGGACTGGTGGAACGAGATCGCATAAATTGCCGTTCACTATTTCACTCGAACAGGCAGGAAAAGCCATGACCGCGCCACGCCCGTCGAAAACCCATATCGGCAACCACAAGCTCCATCCGGAGACGCTGATGCTGAGCTATGGCTTCGATCCGCAGCTGTCGGAGGGCGCCGTCAAGCCGCCGGTGTTCCTGACCTCGACCTTCGTGTTCAAGTCGGCGGAGGAGGGACGCGACTTCTTCGACTACACATCCGGCAGGAAGGAGCCGCCGAGCGGCACCGCCTCCGGCCTGGTCTATTCGCGCTTCAATCATCCCAACAGCGAGATCGTCGAGGACCGGCTGGCGATTTATGAGGGGACGGATGCCTGTATCCTGTTTTCATCGGGCATGTCGGCGATCGCCACGACACTGCTCGCCTATGCCCGTCCAGGCGACGTCATCCTGCATTCGCAGCCACTCTACGGCGGCACGGAGACGCTTTTGACGCGCACGCTCTCCGGTTTCGGCATCGGTGCTGTCGGTTTCGCGGATGGCGTGGATGAGCCGGCGGTGCGCACGGCCGCCGACGCGGCCGTCGTGAAAGGCCGCGTGTCGGTCATCCTGATCGAGACGCCGTCAAACCCGACCAACAGCCTGGTCGACCTCGCGCTGATGCGCAAGATCGCCGACGAGATCGGCGCGAGCCAAGGGTCAACGCCGATCATCGTGTGCGACAACACATTGCTGGGTCCGGTGTTCCAGCGGCCGATCGAACATGGTGCCGACGTGTCGGTTTATTCGCTGACCAAATATGTCGGCGGCCATTCCGACCTGATCGCAGGTGCCGCCATGGGCAGCAAGGCTATCACCAAGCCGATCAAGGCGCTGCGCGGCGCGATCGGCACGCAGCTCGACCCGCATTCCTGCTGGATGCTCGGCCGCTCGCTGGAGACGCTGTCGATCCGCATGGAGCGGGCCAACGACAATGCTCGCCTGATCGCCGAATTCCTGCGCGACCACGCCAAGGTCGACAAGGTGCACTACCTGCCGTTTCTGGGCGAGAATACGCCGGCCGGCCGCGCCTACAGGGCGCAATGCAGCGGCGCCGGATCAACCTTCTCCTTCGACATCAAGGGCGGGGAGAAGGCGGCTTTCGCCTTCCTCAACGGATTGCAGATCTTCAAGCTGGCGGTGAGCCTCGGCGGAACGGAATCGCTGGCCAGTCACCCCGCGGCCATGACCCATTCGGGCATTCCCTTCGAGGTGCGCCAGCGCATCGGCGTGCTGGAGACCACGGTCAGGCTGTCGATCGGCGTCGAGCATCCGGACGATCTGATCGCCGACCTGACGCAGGCGCTGGCGGCGGTCTGACCGCTATCGCTGAAGCCGGACAGGACGGCCCCTAGGATCTCTATACGTCATCACAAAAATGTGTGGTTGGATACATTGTGCCGCCAGGCCGTTCCGTTGGCGCATGCGCGCGCCGGGGAGCCGCGACGCGTGCACAGTCAATCGGAGGTTCTTCATGCGCACCCAATCCTTCTTACCGGCGCTGTCGGCGCTGGCCATTTCGACCGCTTTCCTGTTCGCATCGCCGGCCCTGGCAGCCATGGAAAAGTTCAAGGCGACACTAGACGGCAGCCAGCAGAGCCCGCCCGTCACCACGAAGGGTAAGGGCACGGCCACTTTCACCTTCGACACGACCAAGAAGAAGCTCAACTGGAACGTCAAATATTCCGGCCTCAGCGGACCGGCGACGGCCGCGCATATTCATGGCCCTACGGCGATGGGTGAAAACGCCGACCCTGTCATCCCGTTCAAAAAACTCAAGAGCCCGATCAAGGGGTCGGAGACGCTCACTGATGCCCAGGCGGCTGACCTTGAGGCCGGCAAGTATTACGTCAACGTCCACACCAAAGCGAACCCGAATGGGGAGGTCCGCGGCCAGATCGAGAAGGCGAAGTAGCTGACCGTTGAAGGTTGGCGGGACAGCGCCCCCCTCTGTCCTGCCGGACATCTCCCCCTCAAGGGGGAGATCGAATGTACTTCGGGTTTCGCCAATCGCCAGTGTTGGAAGAAGGGCGAGACGACGAAACTGCCAATCTCCCCCCCTTGAGGGGGAGATGCCCGGCAGGGCAGAGGGGGCGTGAAGGAACTCGACTTGCCCCGGTCGGCTCTCAAACCTTGTCGCGGATCTGGGTCATCGTCCGGGTCGGGGTGATCGCTTCGGGGTCGAGCCGGATCTCGACGATCGCCGGCTTGCCGCTGGCGCGGGCGCGTTCGAAGGCCGGGGCGAAGTCCGCCGTCTTCTCAACCGTTTCGCCATGGCCGCCATAGGCGCGGGCGAGAGCCGCGAAATCGGGGTTCTTGAGGTCGGTGGCCACCACGCGGCCGGGATATTCGCGCTCCTGATGCATGCGGATGGTGCCGTAGATGCCGTTGTTGACGACGACGACGACGATCGGCAGGTCGTATTGCACGGCAGTGGCGAATTCCTGCCCGTTCATCAGGAAGCAGCCGTCGCCGGCGAAAGCGACCACGGTGCGCTCTGGAAACAGCTCTTTGGCGGCGACTGCCGCAGGCGTGCCATAGCCCATCGAGCCTGACGTCGGTGCACCTTGAGTGGCGAAGCGGCGGAAGCGATGGAAGCGATGCACCCAGGTGGCGTAATTGCCTGCGCCGTTGGTGAGAATGGCGTCGTCGGGCAACATCTTTTCGAGATAGTTCATGATCGGGCCCATCTGGACCGGGCCGGGGCCGCTTTCGGGTGGTGTCGACCAGTCGAGATAGGTGGCATGCAGCTTTGGCGTCTCGGCTGCCCAGACGGGTGCGGAGGCCGGCTTGCGTTTGGCGAAAGCGTCGACGAAGGCGGACGGCGAGGCGTTGATCGCCAATGCCGGCCTGTAAACGCGGCCGAGCTCGCCGGAATCGGCATGGACATGGACCAGTGTCTGGGCGGGGTAGGGGCTTTTCAGCAGCGTGTAGTCCGAGGAGGGCATTTCGCCCATGCGGCCGCCGATCAGCAGCAAGAGGTCGGCCTGCTTGATCGCTGTGGCCAGCTTCGGGTTGATGCCTATGCCGACATCGCCGGCATAGTTCGGATGCAGATGATCGAACAGCATCTGGCGGCGGAAGGAACAGCCGACCGGCAGCGACCAGGCCTCGGCGATCGTGCGCATTTGTGCAACCGCCTCGGCGTCCCAGCGCGTGCCTCCAAGGATGACGAAAGGCCGCTTGGACTTAGCCAGCAGCTTTTCCAGCGCATCGAGTTCCGCTTCGCCGGCCCGTGTTTCCACCGGTGTGTGCGGCAAGGCGACGGGCGCTTCGACGACAATGGTCAGCATGTCTTCGGGCAGCGAGATCACCACCGGGCCGGGACGGCCCGATGTCGCCACGGCGAAGGCGCGGGTGACGAATTCTGGGATGCGCGAGGCGTCGTCGATCTCGACTACCCATTTGGCGATGTCGCCGAAGAACCTCTTGTAATCCACCTCCTGGAAAGCCTCGCGCTCCTTGGCGTGGCCGGCGACCTGGCCGATGAACAGGATGACGGGTATCGAATCCTGCATGGCGATGTGGATGCCGGCCGAGGCATTGGTGGCGCCGGGGCCGCGGGTGACGAAGCAGATGCCGGGCTTGCCGGTCAGGCGGCCGTGGCAATCGGCCATCATGGCGGCACCGCCTTCCTGGCGGCAGACGATGGTGCGGATCGCTGAATCGTGCAGCGCGTCGAGCACCGCCAGATAGGATTCACCGGGCACGCAGTAGATGCGGTCGGTGCCGTTGGCTTCGAGAGCGTCGACGATGAGTTGTCCGCCAGTCTTCATTGTCCAGACTTCTCCAGTTCGGCAAGGATTTCTTGGGTGTGCTCGCCCAGGCGCGGCGAGGGGCGCTCATGGACCAGCGGCGTGCCCGACATCACCATCGGCGCGCGCACCGAAGGCAGAAGATTGCCATGGCCGTCGTCCAGGTCGAGCCGCATGCCGCGCGCGATCGTCTGCGGGTCGGCGAACATCTGGCCGATCGTGTTGATCGGGCTCGCCGGCACGCTGGCCGCTTCGAGCTTTGCCAGCAGCGGATCGCGGTCAAAAACCTTCAGCGCCTCGACCATGCGTTCGCGCAACTTGGCCCGGTTGGCGACCCGGGCGGGATTGGTGGCGAAGTCGGGATTGGCAGGCAGGTCGTCCAGCCCGACGGCAGCGCAGAATTTGGCGAACTGGCCGTCATTGCCCACCGCCAGGATGATGTGCCCATCCCGGACCGGCACCACCTCGTAGGGGGCGATGTTCATATGCGCATTGCCCATCTGCACCGGCGATCTGCCGGAGACGAGATAGTTCAAATTCTGGTTGCCGAGCGCCGAGATCTGGGTGTCGAAAAGCGCCATGTCGACATGCTGGCCGTCGCCGGTCTGCTCGGCATGGCGCAGTGCTGCCTGGATGGCGATGACCGAATAAAGGCCGGTGAAGATGTCGGAGATGGCGACGCCGGCTTTTTGCGGCTCGCGGCCGACCTCGCCGGTGATCGACATCATGCCGGCCATGGCCTGGATGATAAAGTCGTAGCCGGCGCGCGGTGCGTACGGACCGTCCTGGCCGAAGCCGGTGATCGAGCAGTAGACGAGGCGCGGGTTGATCTTGCGCAGGCTATCATAGTCGAGGCCGTATTTCTTCAGGCCGCCGAGCTTGAAGTTCTCGATCAGCACGTCCGAAGTGGCGACCAGCCGGCGCACCGTCTCGGCGCCTTCCGGGGTCGAGAAATCGATGGCGATGGAGCGCTTGCCGCGATTGCAGGAATGGTAATAGGCGGCCGACAGGTTCTCGCCGTCCTTGCCCATGACGAAGGGCGGGCCCCATTTGCGGGTGTCGTCGCCGCCATCGGGGCTCTCGACCTTGATGACATCGGCGCCGAGATCGGCAAGCAACTGCCCGGCCCATGGCCCGGCAAGGATGCGGGCGAGTTCGACGACGCGGACGCCTTTCAGCGGGGGCTCAGCCATGGATCACCGTGGTTGCCGCAATCACTGCGATTGCTGCGAAAGCAGAGCCTCTATCAAGCCCTGCAACGGCTGTCACGGCTCTTGCAATGGGCCAATCCGTCACGCTTTGAGGACTTCGTCGGCCCAGGCGGCGAAATCATCCATGATAATGTCGCGATTCACCTCGTTCAGGCTTTCGTGGCGGGTGTCGGCGTAAACCTTTGAAACCAGATTCGAAAAGCCCATCTTGCGCATGCGATCGGCAAGATGGGTGATCCCTTTGCCATAGTCGGAAGCCGGATCCTTCTCGCCGCCGACGATGCTGACGGGCAGGTCGCGCCGGATACCGGCAAAGCCGGCATCCTTGCCGCCGTTCAGCGCCATACCGACGACGTCGCGCCACATCGACACCGAAGCGTCCCAGCCGCACAAGGGATCGGCAATGTATTTCGCCACTTCCGCTTCGTCGCGCGACAGCCAGTCGAACAGCGTGCGGTGATTGGGCACCGCCTTGCCCCAGGCCTGGAAGGTGAGTTTCGGCAGCAGGCGCGATGGCACGTCGGAGCCGAGCCGCATCCGTTCCCAGGCAAGGATGCCGAGCGCAAGCTGCCCAAGCGGGCCTTGGGAGAAATTGCCGTTCCAGATTGCTGCCGCGTGAACGCGTGGCGAGTGGCGCAACAGGTAGTTCAGCGCCACCGACGCACCCATCGAATGGCCAAACAGGATGACCGGTCTGTTTGGCCGTTCGCGGGCGATGAGATCATGGATGACGTCGACGTCGGCGATCACCTTGGCGGCACCGTCCCTGTCGGCGAACCTGCCGAGCGGAGCGTCGGACGCCTTGGTCGCGCCGTGGCCGCGATGATCGTGGACATAGACGTCGAAACCGCGCGAGCCAAGAAAATCGGCAAAGCGGGCATAGCGCGCTGCGTGCTCGGCTAGCCCGTGATTGATCTGGACGACGGCGCGTGCCCGGCCATCGGCGGCCTGCCTGACGAAAAGATTGAGCTCAGCACCGGTCGGCGAGGCAACCACGCGCTGCTGGCTGAATGACATGCCGCCTGGTCCCGCCCTTGCTTTTGTCGTCGTTGGCTTTGTTTGCGCCGGCCCACATTATGCGTCAATCCGGCAAACCCGCTTTTCGCGACGATGTTTCTTGCGTTCGGTCAGCAAAATATCGCAATTCTGACATGGAGACAGCTTCAGTCTGTCGCCCACTTCTTCAGCCGGGGATTCTCCATGCGCATCGGTGTCGTTTTCGGATTGGCCATGTTGGCGGCGTCGCTGGCCGGGGCCGCGCATGCCGACGTGAAGATGAGCGGCAGCTTCGTCGCCGACGCCGCCTGTCCGGCGACGCAAGCGATCAAGAACGGCAAGAACCCCGGCAATGTCTCGACCGATGCCGGGCAGAGCTATCAGTTGCTTGCCGGCAACAAGGATACGCCGACGCATTATCTCATCCTGGTGCCGGGCGCCGATCCGGAGCGCCGCTGGGTGAAGGTCAGCTGCGGCCATGTTTCCGGCAGCAGCGCGGCGACCGTGCCGGCCGCGCCTGACGGGCAAGGCAAGCCGGCGGCATCGGGGAAGCCCGAATACGTCTTCGCGCTGAGCTGGCAGCCGGCGTTTTGCGAGACAAAGTCGAACAAGACCGAATGCAGGGCACAAAGTGCCGGCGATTTCGACGCCACGCATTTCACCTTGCACGGCCTGTGGCCGCAGCCGAATGGCAATTTCTATTGCCAGGCGACGGCGAGCGACAAGGCCAACGACAATCCGGCTCACTGGAAAGACCTGCCGCCGGTCAATCTTGACGCCAACACCCGCACGGAACTCGATCAGGTGATGCCTGGAACGGCCTCCCACCTCGAACGGCATGAATGGATCAAGCACGGCACCTGCTACGGCAAGAGCCAGCAGGACTATTTCTCCGACGCGCTGAATTTGATGCGCGCGGTGAACAGTTCGCCGGTGCGCGATCTCTTTGCCAAGAACATCGGCGGCAAGCTGACGGCCGACCAGATCCGCGGCGCTTTCGACACTGCCTTCGGGGCGGGAGCAGGGGACCGCGTGCGCGTTTCCTGCGTCATCGATCCGTCGAGCGGCAGGCGGCTGATCGGCGAACTGACCCTCGGCCTCGCCGGCCCGATCGGCCCGAACAGCGCGCTCAAGGACCTGCTGCTGGCTTCGGTGCCGACCAACAAGGCAGGCTGCCCGACCGGCACCGTCGACGCTATCGGGTTCCAGTAAGGGCGGTTGAACGGCCCCCAGACTGCACGAGCAGCGGTCCACACTTGTCCGTGTGATTGGCCTGATCTGGCAAAAGCGATTGCCGTTCGCCGCCGCATCGCCTACATAGCGGCCAACCTCCATTCAATTCGACAAATCCAGTCGGTTTTTCAGGGAAAGCGCGCGTGGCACGCCAGTTCATCTATCACATGGCCGGCCTCAACAAGGCCTATGGCACCAAGAAGGTGCTCGAGAATGTCCATCTCTCCTTCTATCCGGACGCCAAGATCGGCATCCTCGGCCCCAACGGTTCGGGCAAGTCGACGATCCTCAAGATCATGGCTGGGCTCGACAAGGAGTGGAACGGCGAAGCGTGGCTCGCCGAAGGCGCCACTGTCGGCTACCTGGCGCAGGAGCCGGCGCTCGATCCGGACAAGACCGTGTTCGAAAACATCATGGAAGGCGTCGCCGCCAAGACCGCCATCATCGAACGCTACAACGAATTGATGATGAACTACTCCGACGAGACGGCCGACGAGTCGGCCAAGCTCCAGGACGAGATGGACCGGCTGAACCTGTGGGATCTCGAACAGCAGGTCGAGATGGCGATGGAAGCGCTGGGCTGCCCGCCCAAGGATTCGGAAGTCACCAAGCTTTCGGGCGGCGAGCGCCGCCGCGTCGCGCTTTGCCAGCTTTTGCTGCGCCAGCCCGACCTTCTGCTGCTCGACGAACCGACCAACCATCTCGACGCCGAAACCACGGCATGGCTGGAAAAGCATCTGCGTGCCTATCCGGGCGCCGTGATGATCATCACCCACGATCGCTACTTCCTCGACAACGTCACCGGCTGGATCCTCGAACTCGATCGCGGCCGCGGCATTCCCTATGAGGGCAACTACACCAAGTACCTCGAAGCCAAGGCCAAGCGGCTCAAGCAGGAAGGCCGCGAGGACGATGCCCGCCAGCGCGCCATCGGCCGCGAGCGCGAATGGATCCAGTCGAGCCCGAAGGCCCGCCAGACCAAATCCAAGGCGCGTATCCAGGCGTTCCAGGATCTTTTGGATGCAGCCGACAAGCGGCGTCCGAGCGATACGCAGATCGTCATCCCGCACGGCGAGCGGCTCGGCAATGTCGTGATCGAGGCGGAAGGCCTGTCGAAGGGCTTTGGTGACACGCTGCTCATCGACGGCCTGGAATTCAAGCTGCCGCCCGGCGGCATCGTCGGCGTCATCGGCCCGAACGGCGCCGGCAAGACGACGCTGTTTCGCATGATCACCGGCCAGGAAAAGCCGGATGCGGGTTCTGTGCGCGTCGGCGAAACGGTGAAGCTCGGCTATGTCGACCAGAGCCGCGATGCTCTCGATCCGTCGAAGACGGTGTGGGAAGAGATTTCCGGCGGCGCAGAAGTGGTCAAGCTCGGCAAGTTCGAGGCCAACACGCGCGCCTATTGCGCGTCGTTCAACTTCCGTGGCGGCGACCAGCAGCAGAAGGTCGGCAACCTCTCCGGCGGCCAGCGCAACCGCGTGCATTTGGCCAAGATGTTGAAGACCGGCGGCAATGTGCTGCTGCTCGACGAACCGACCAACGATCTCGACACCGAAACGCTGGCCGCGCTCGAAGACGCGCTGGAAAATTTCGGTGGCTGCGCGGTCATCATCTCCCACGATCGCATGTTCCTCGACCGCCTGGCGACGCATATCCTCGCCTTCGAGGGCGACAGCCATGTCGAATGGTTCGAGGGCAATTTCGAGGATTACGAGCAGGACAAGATCCGCCGCCTCGGGCCAGATGCCGTCAACCCGCACCGCATGACCTACAAGAGGCTGACGCGGTAGGGGGTTTTCCGGGCGGCGATCTCAACCGGCATGAGGAGCTCAAATGGCTGATTGGTCCGCCGCCCAATATCTGAAATTTGAAGACGAGCGCACGCGGCCCGCGCGGGATCTTGTGGCGCAGGTGCCCGTCGACTTTCCACGCCGGGTCGTCGACATCGGCTGCGGGCCTGGCAACTCGACCGAACTGCTTGTCGAGCGCTGGCCGGATGCTGAGGTGAGCGGCTTCGACACTTCGCCCGACATGATCGAGAAGGCGCGGGCGCGCTTGCCCGAGGTCACCTTTGATCTCGCCGATGCCTCCAAATGGCAGCCGGCGGAGCCGGTCGACGTGATTTTTGCCAATGCGGTGTTCCAGTGGCTGCCCGAGCATCCCGCAGTCTTCCAGCGGCTGATGGGTTTCCTCGCGCCAGGCGGCGCGCTGGCCGTCCAGATGCCCGACAATATGGGCGAAGACTCGCACCGCCTGATGCGCGAGACCGCCGCCGAAATGCCGTTTGCCGAAAAGTTCAAGGGCGCGGCACGCGGGCCGTTGCCGCCGGTGTCGTCCTACTATGACCTCCTGTCGCCGCTCAGTGATCGGCTGGATATCTGGCATACCATCTACAACCACCCGCTTGCCGACGCCGAAGCGATCGTCGAATGGGTGAAGTCGACGGGCCTGAAACCGTTCCTCGATCCGCTGGATTCCGACGAACGGGCGATGTTCCTCGAAAGCTACACGGCCAAGATCGCCAAGGCCTATCCGAAAACGGCTAGCGGTAAGGTGCTTTTGCGCTTTCCACGCATCTTCATCGTTGCCAAGCGGGCCTGATTATCCATGTTGCACGAGGACCAGTCCGGCCTAAACCTTTGGTTTAAGCCGGCGTAAACCGCCGCGGTGAGAAAACTGTTGCGCCGGAGCGTTCCGGCGCCCACATGAAGCCCGCAACGCCTGCGGATGGGACGGACTGGACATGCATCGCGTCATCATCAGCGGCATCGGCGTTGAAATCCCTGAAGCCACAATCACCAATGAAGAGCTGGTGGCCAGCTTCAATGCCTGGGTCGACGCGGAGAATGCGCGCCGCCTGGGCACCGACGAGCCGCCGCTGGCGAAATCGGATAGCGACTTCATCGTCCACGCTTCGGGCGTGCGCACCCGTCATGTCATCGAGCGCGAAGGCATTCTCGACCCGACCCGCATGTCGCCGCGCATTCCGGCTCGGCCCGACGATGCGCTGTCGCTCGAAGCCGAGTTCGGCATCGCCTCGGCAAAGAAGGCTCTCGAGCATGCGGGACTACAGCCGTCGGATATAGACCTGGTGATCTGCTCGGCCTCGCATCACCAGCGGCCCTATCCGGCGATCGCCATCGAAATGCAGGAGGCGCTGGGCACCAAGGGCGCAGGCTTCGACATGGGGCTCGGCTGTTCTTCGGCGGCGGCGGCCTTGCACATCGCCGTCAATTTGGTGCGGTCCGGCGCGCACAAGCGCATTCTGGTGACGACGCCGGAGATCATCACCGGTCATCTCAATTTCCGCGACCGGCAGACGCATTTCATCTTCGGCGACGCTTCGGTGTCGATGGTGGTCGAAGGGCTGGCGCAGGGCGACAAGCGGCCGGGGCGCTTCGAGGTGCTCGACACGCGCATCTGGACGCAGATGTCGAACAACATCCGCACCAATCTGGGCTACCATACCCGCACCGCCCAGGATGATCCTTACATGATCAATCTGCAAGGCAATCTGATCAAGCAGGTCGGCAACAAGGTGTTCAAGGAAGTCACCGTCGCCGGGCAGAAATTCATCGTCGAATTCCTCGCCGAGCACGGGCTGACGCCGCAGGCGATCAGGCGCTTCTGGCTGCATCAGGCCAATGCGCGGATGAATGCGATGATCCTGAAGCTGTCGTTCGGCCACGAGGTCGATCACGACCGCGCGCCAATGGTGCTGGAGCGGCTGGGCAACACGGCGGGCGCCGGGGCCATCGTCGCGCTGTCGGAGAACCACGCCGACATGAAGCCGGGCGATTTCGGTCTGATCTGCGCCTTCGGCGCGGGCTATTCGATCGGCGGCGCGCTGCTGAGAATGCTTTGAGGCTGCCGCGTCATGCTGGTGCGAACGGCACCAGCATCGGAACGCGCGCGGCATAGTCGTCATAGGCGCTGCCCAGTTCGCCGCGCAGGAAGTTTTCTTCCAGCCTGGCTTTCGTCACGATGCCGATGATGAGCAGCGCGGTTCCGGCTATGCCCCAGACGGTGCCCTTGGCCGCCATGGTGGCGAGGATCGCCAGCAGCAATCCGGTGTAGATCGGATGCCGGACAAGGCCATACGGGCCGGTGTTGACGACACGGTGCCCGGCCTTGGCGGTGATGGTGCCCGACCACAGCCTGCCGAGATGCAGGCGCGCCCACCAGGCAAAGGCGATGCCGATGGCGATCAGGGCGACACAGATCCAGGCTTCGGGGAGATCAGGCATCCACAGCCTGAGCCGGCCTTCATAGCCGTGCGCCGGAATGAACAGCAGCACCGCGCCGGCTACCCAGAGACCCCGATAGCGGGCCTCCGCCTTGAACCCGGCGCGCTTCTGGGCAGGGTCGGACCACAAAGCGGCGACGGCCCAGCTTCCTGCCCAGATCAACCAAAGCAACGTGATTGCCGTCACAGGTCGCATGATCAGCCTCCGCAAACCGTCTGGACGTCACTATGAAACCGGCACCGCACGCCGGCAATGCGGTGCGAGATCGATGACAGGTAAGAAAAGCGTGATCGCGATCCTATCGGTGCTGTTGATCGGACGATCAGCACTTTCGACTGGACGCCGCGAAGAGCACCCGGCTAACTCGCTGGATGACGAATGGAAAGAACGCCATGCCGGATCTCTTCCCCGAGGCTGGAAAGCCGGTTGAAATCATCGCCGCGCGAAAGCTGACCGCCAGGGCGGCAGCGCTTTACGTGGCGCCGCCGGATCATTTTCAGACGCGCCCGGTGGACGAATTGCGGCTGGGTTTCGACGGCATATCAGGCGATTTCCATGCTGGACCGACGCGGCGTTCGGGCGGGCGCGAGCCCTGGTATCCGCGCGGCACTGAAATGCGCAACGAGCGGCAATTGTCCATCGTGGCAGCGGACGAGCTGGCGGTTGTCGCCGAGCGCATGGGCCTGGTCGAGATCAAGCCGGAATGGATCGGCGCCAATCTGGTGATGGAAGGGGTGCCGAACCTCTCCATGCTGCCGTCCGGCACGCTGCTGTTCTTCAAGGGCGGCGTGACAGTCAAGGTCGACGCGCAGAATGGCCCGTGCCGCATCGCCGGCCGGTCGATCGCCGAGAACGCCGGAATGGCCGACGTCGAAGCCGGCGCTCTGCTGTTCCCGAAAGCGGCGAAGCGGCTGCGCGGCATTGTCGCCTGGGTAGAGAAGCCAGGCACGGTTAGGGCAGGCGAAGAGATATCGCTGCGCGTGCCGGAGCAGTGGATTTATCAAGCCTGAGGGCCGGCTACGCCGCCCATGGAGCGGCGCAGCAAAAGCGCTGGACTTCAGCCCTTGCGGTTCTTCTTCACGCCTTGCGCCATGATGGAAACGTCGTCCCACTTCTCCCAGGTGGCAATGCGGTTGGCGTATTCCTGCTTGATCATCGGCAGGCCGCCATCGCCGAAGAATACCCGCAGCGGCGGCTCGGCGGCGTCGACAATGGCCAGCATGGCCGGCCCGGTGGCGTCTGGATCGCCGGCGACCGAATTGGCGCGGCGCTCGGCCATCTTGGCACGGGCGGGCGCATAGGCCTCGATCGGCTGGGACACCTTGGCCGACGGCCCGGCCCAGTCGGTGGAGAAACCGCCCGGCTCGACCAGCGTCACATGGATGCCGAATTCCGCGACCTCGATGCTGAGCGACTGGCTGAAGGCCTCCAGCGCCCATTTCGAGGCGTGGTAGAGGCCGAGCGAGGCAAAGGCATTGACGCCGCCGATCGACGAGATCTGGATGATGTGGCCGGAACGCTGTGCCCGCATGATCGGCAGTGCGGCCTGAGTGACCCACAGAGCGCCGAAGACATTGGTTTCGATCTGGTCGCGAGCTTCCTGTTCGCTGACCTCCTCGATGGCGCCGAAATGGCCGTAGCCGGCATTGTTGATGACGACGTCGAGCCGGCCAAAACGCTTGTGCGCCTCGGCGACAGCGGCATCGACGGCTTTCTTGTCGGTGACGTCGAGCTTTATCGCGGCAATCCTGTCGCCGTATTTCTCGACGAGATCGGCGAGGGTGCCAGCATCGCGGGCGGTTGCCGCGACGCGGTCGCCACGCGCGAGTGCAGCCTCGGCCCAGACGCGGCCAAAGCCTTTCGACGATCCGGTGATGAACCAAACCTTGTTTGTCATGATCTTGGAGTCCTTGCCCCTGCGGGCGTGATTTTGGATGAAAGCGGAGGCTTCTCCGCTTTCGGGCATATACGGTCGATCCTCTGATTTTCCAGAGGCGACGGGAATCTTTTGACAAAGACGCCTGAATTATCGGGGATAATTCACCTGAGACGACCAGGCCGGGTCATCGTGCTTTTGCCAGTAGCGCGCCATCAGCCGGCTGGTGATCGGTCCGACCTTGCCATTGGCGATCGCCGCGCCGTCGATCTCCGTCACCGGCATGATGCCGCCCGCAGTGGAGGTGATGAACACCTCGTCGGCCTCGCGCAATGCGGTGACGCTGACATCGGTCGCCGTGGCGGCAAGGCCTTCTTCTGCACAGAAATCGAAGACGGTGCGGCGGGTGACGCCGGGCAGCACGCCGGTGGCCGGGGTCGACAGTTTGCCGTCCTTGACGCAGAAGACGTTGAAGCCCGGGCCTTCGGCGACATTGCCGTTGAAGTCGAGGAGCAACGCGGTCTCTGCACCGCGGTCATAGGCATCGTAGAGGCCGCGCACCAGATCGAGCCAGTGGTAATTCTTGATCGCCGGGTCGATCGAGGCCGGCGGAATACGCATCTTGTCGCTGATGGCGACGCGCAGGCCGCGCTGCAGCTGCTCGGCGTTGGCGACCGAGCCGAACGGCACGGCGAAGGCCATGAAGCGGTTGACCGCCTGGCGCGGGTCGCGGCTGAAGGTCGGAGAGGCGCCGCGCGTGCACAGCATTTCGACATAGGCGGCGCGATGACCGGACAGCGCCACGCAATTGTGCAGGATTTCGGTCACGCCGTCGCGGTCGAAGGGAATGGTCATGCGCAGCTTTTCCAGCCCGCCGAGGAAGCGGTCGAGATGCAGATCGAGGCGGAAGAAGCGGCCGTTCCAGACATGCACGGTGTCGTAGGTGGCGTCGGAATGCAGAAAACCCCAGTCCAGCACCGAGATCTTGGCCTGCGACATCGGCAGGTATTGGCCGTCGAGAAAGGCGATGCCGTCGGGGTAGGAATGCGGGTCGACATGGCGGTCGCCAACCGCGGGCAGTTGCTTCTCGTCCTGTGTCGTCGCCGTGTGGCTCATTGGGGCCTCCTGTCACGCAAGGCGAGTCAGCAGGCTATCGGCGCAGGGCAGAACGCATAGAGCCACCCGCCCGGTGCTGTTCGGCCTCGATGACGATCTCGCCGATACATTGGATCGGAATTGCCTTAGATTGCGCGCTCTGAACGGGAGGGGGAAGATGGGCAGGCTTGGGGCCGTCATAGCAGCCATGACGATGTTCGCCACCGCGGGCGAAGCCAGCGCCCAGTGCGCGCGCGAAGGCGAGGAATTGTGCCAGGGCGGGCAGACCTATCGCTGCGAGAAAACCGGCAGCGAATTGACACCGATCTTTCAGAACGTGTCTTGCGCGGTGCCGTCGCTGAGCGGCACCTGGGTCGGCAGCGGCCATCAAAGCCCGGCGGGTGACGCCGGGGCCGACTGGCCGATCGCCATGACCATCAACGATGGCAGCGCGTCGATCGACTATCCGTCACTCGGCTGCGGCGGATCGCTGTCACAGACGTCCAGGGACGGCATTTCGGCGGAATACCACGAGAGCATCACCTACGGTCAGGACAAATGCATCGACGGCGGCAACATCACCGTCAGGTTTTTCAAGGAAAATCTGTCCTGGACCTGGATCGGCCAGGCCGATGGTCAGCCCTATAATGCGGTCGCAGTGCTTAAGCGGAAGTAGCCGTGGTCATTCCTTCTCGTCATCCGCGTCGAGCAGGCGCGTCGCGCGCCAGCGAGTGAGCACGACGTTGGTCTGCTCGATGACGAAGAAACGCGCCGAGTCGCGGTCGTAACCTTCGCTCAGCAGTTTCTCGTAATCTGTGTGCATGTGGCGGATATGGGCAATCGTCGCCAGCCATACGGCGATGCCTGGTGGTAAGGTCTTCATGTGGACCGCGCCGGCGTCGCCGCGGATCTTCTCCATGTCGGCATAGGGTGCCAGCGGCAGAAGTGCTGTCAGCGCCTTGGCGATGGCGCGGCGGCGACCGGTGGGCGCCGTCATCGCCGAACCCCGGGCTCGTCGCGCCCTTCGATGGTCGCCTCCGGTATAGCGTCGGTCGAGGCGAAATAGGGTTTTATGTCGATGACCGGAGTGCCGTCGAGCACGTCGATGGCGTCGAGATCGATGCGGCCGGTGTTCTGGTCGAGCCCGACGAGCCTGGCCACATGCAGCCCGATTGGGTTGGGGCGGGCAGGGGAGCGCAGCGAAAATACGCCTTTTGCTTCGGCCGCATGGCGTGGTTTCTGCACAATCAGGTCCCGCGGCGCGTGATGCAGCCAGGACAGGATGATGACGTGGCTGGCGCGCTCCAGCCCCCGTAAGCCATTTCGGTAGGGCGCGTCGATGGTCAGCACTGCCTTCTGCCCGGTCTCGCGCGCGGCGCGCATGTTCTTCGGGCAGGTTTCGCGCGTCGTCCACGGCGAGGCAATGCGGCCGATGAAGACGAGGCCGTCATCCGGCGGCATCAGGGCGGGATCGTTTTCCAGCCTCTGCTCGCCTTCGCGGGCCTCGAACATCTCACGCGGTCCAGTCATGGCCCATGTCTCTTAAAACGCCACACAAGCGGCATTTTCTTGTCCGGAAGCGACATAGCGCTTGCAAGGTTTCGAAAACTGACATAAACATATGTTTATATCTTTTCAAAGAGAATACGCTGATGCATGTCTCGCTCGACACTATGGTGGATACGTTAAAGGCGGCGGCCGAATCCAGCCGATTGCGCATACTGGCACTTCTGTCGCGCGGTGACCTCACCGTTTCCGATCTTACCGAAATTCTCGGCCAGTCGCAGCCGCGCGTTTCGCGGCACCTGAAGCTGCTTCTGGAGGCAGGGCTGATCGGCCGCTACCAGGAAGGGTCCTGGGCCTTCTTCCGCCTGTCGGATGCGGATTCCGCGCGTGACTTCGTCATGGGCCTGGTTTCCGGCATTCGCGGCGCCGATCCGCAGGTCGAGCGCGATCTTGAGCGCCTGGCCTCGGTCAAGCGCAAGCGGCAGGACCGGGCGGTCGAGTATTTTTCCGTGAATGCGGCAAGCTGGGACCATATCCGCTCGCTTCATGTGCCGGACCGCGCCGTCGAAGCCGCAATGCTGAAACTGGTCGGCAAGCGGCCGTTCCAGTCGATGCTCGATCTCGGCACCGGCACCGGGCGGCTGCTCGAAATCTTCTCGCCGCTCTATCGGCGCGGTGTCGGCATCGACATGTCGCGCGAGATGCTGACCGTAGCGCGCGCCAATCTCGACAAGGCCGGCGTTTCGAACGCGCAGGTTCGGCAGGGCGACATCTTCGCGCCGCCGGTCGAGCGCGATGCCTTCGATCTCGTCACCATCCATCAGGTGCTGCACTATCTCGACGATCCCGCCCGCGCCATCCACGAGGCGGCGCGGCTTTTGCGTCCGGCAGGACGCCTGGTCATCGTCGATTTCGCGCCGCATGCGCTGGAATTCCTGCGCGAGGAGCATGCGCATATGCGGCTCGGCTTTTCCGACCGGCAGATCGCCGACTGGTTTTCGGAAGCCGGCCTCGATCTCGAAGATGCCCAGGAGTTCGAGCCGCGCGGTGGCAATGAGGCGAGGCTCACCGTGAAACTCTGGCTCGGCCGCGATCGGCGCCTGCTGATTGCCGATCCTTCCAACGACACAAGGCAGGCCAAAGCGAACTCGATGGGGGAAATCGCATGAACCAGTTCCGCTTTTCCCGCCGCCCCGACATCGGCGACAAGGTCAGGGTTTCCTTCGAATTCTTCCCGCCGAAGACGGACGAGATGGAAGCGAGGCTGTGGGAGACGGTCACGAGGCTGGAGCCGCTGAAGCCGAAATTCGTCTCGGTGACCTACGGCGCCGGCGGCTCGACACGGGAGCGCACCGCGCGCACTGTAAAGCGCATCCTGACGGAAACCGGTATTCCTGCAGCGGCGCATCTGACCTGCGTCGGGGCAACGCGCGACGAGGTCGATGCGGTCATCCGGGATTACAAATCGATCGGCATCAACCGGTTCGTGGCGCTGCGCGGCGACCCGGCCTCCGGCGTCGGCGAGCCCTACCGGCCGCATCCCGGTGGCTACGAGAATGGCGCGGAACTGGTCGCCGGGCTCAAGACGATCGCGGATTTCGACATCTCCGTCGCGGCTTACCCGGAAAAGCATCCGCAAAGCCCCGATTTCGCCACCGACATCGAGATGCTGAAGCGCAAGGTCGACAATGGCGCGACGCGGGCGATCACCCAGTTCTTCTTCGACAACGATCTCTACGAGCGCTATGTCGAGCGCGTCCGCCGCGCCGGCATCTACATCCCGATCGTGCCGGGCATCCAGCCGGTTCACAGTTTCAAGCAGGTCGCGAACTTTTCCGCGAGGGCGGGCGCGCATGTGCCCGGCTGGCTGGCGGAGCGTTTCGAAGGCCTCGACAAGGACCCGCAGACGCATGCGCTGGTGGCATCGGCGGTGGCAGCCGAACAGGTCATGGACCTGGTCGAGCGCGGTGTCGGCGATTTCCACTTCTACACCATGAACCGCGCCGATCTGGTCTTTGCCATCTGCCATATGATCGGTATTCGCTCGCACGAGGCGGCGGCCGCCGGATCAGCCGCGGCATGAGGTCGGGCTCAACAACAAAAGGCCGGGAAAACCCGGCCTTTTGAATTGGTTGGACTATTTGGGTGCTGGTCTTCCCCGCTTTGGCGGTCAGGGAAGGAAGCCCATAATGAGGGCTCCGATAAAGGCGAACGCAGCACAGATCATCAATGCGTTGATAGGCCTCGTAAGTCCCATGACATAGCCTCCTCTTAAAGAGCTATGTCATGGAGTCTAGGTTCATTTGTGCCACAGGCAAGCGGAAAATGTGCTGCATTGCGACGTGATTGTGAAATCCGCGACATGTCTTTTGCCGTTAGGCTTTGAAACTCCTAGGCAAATACCGACTTCAGACCTGTGAATAAAATGTGGCCGGCTCGTGTCGCTGCCGTGTCATGGCAGCGCTACCGCCGCGAAAGTCGAATGCGACTTTCGCGTCGATGTGGGGGTTCAAAGGACGCGCTAACGTCTTCCAAGGACGCGCCCGTCGATGGTGATGAGGCCGAGCGCGATCAGCACCACCCCGCCGATTTCGAACAGCTCCAGCCGCTCGCCTAGGAACAGGAAGCCGAGCAGCATGGCACTGGCCGGCGCGACAAGCGTGACCAGCGAGGCGTTGGTAGCGCCCGCCGAGGCGACGAGGTTGAAATAGAGGATGTAGGCGACGGCTGTGGACAGAAGTGCCAGCGCCAGCACCGCCGCCCATACCGGCGGCGAGGCCGAGAACACGCCGGATGGGCCGTAGGTGAAGAGCACGATCGGGATCATGATGATGGTCGAAGCGGTCAACTGCCCGGTGGCGACGACCGGCGAGGGCACGCCCTTGAAGCGGCGGGCGACCATCAGCGCAATGCCATAGGACAGCGAAGCGCCGATCAGCGCGAATTTGGCCCAGACCGGGCCGCCAAGCCCGGAAAGCAGGCCGGGGCCGATCATGACGGCCGTACCGGCGATGCCGAGCGCAATGCCGGCGAGCTTGTTCCAGGAGAGCTTTTCGTCCGATGTCAGCGTATTGGCGAGAATCAATGTCCAGAACGGCGTCGTGGCGTTGAGCACCGAGGCGACGCCGGCGCCAAGCTCCGTCTGGCCGGCGAAGATCAGCGAAAAGGGCACCACATTGTTGGTGAGCGCCAGCAGGAAGAACAGGCCTGCATGCGGAAGCGCGAGGCGGAAGGACGGGCCGCGCAGGCCGAGATAGATCTGTAGCGCGATCGCGGCGATGGCGACGCGAAACAGCACCAGCACCAGCGGGGGGAGTTCGGCCACCGCGATGCGGGCAAAGAAGAACGAGCCGCCCCAGATCGCGCCGAGCAGCAGGAGCTGCCCCCAGTCCTTGAGCACCATCGGCCCGCGCGGTGCTGATGTCGCGGCTATTGTCATGTGAGTCGCCCTCCCAGACGGCCTGAATGCCAGTCAGTCAGGCAGAAGCCATATCGGACTCAGTGACAAGAGCCACCCGAAACCTGATCGCTGGCAAACGTTGCTGGCAAAGACCTAGCGCCCCAGCGTCAGCCGCACGAGACACAGAATTGTTTTCATTAGCCGCTAGCTTGGATTAATTGTGCGCAGCCGAAGTGAGGATTCGTCCATGCAGCGATTCGAGAATGCCCGCGAGGCGGCACTGGCGCTTCGTCCGGACGATCCGGTCTATTGCTTCCGCCCGCAAGTGCTGATGGCGGATGCCAGGCAGTTCATGGGCATGTTCCCCGGCAAGACCGCCTATGCGGTCAAGACCAATGGCGAGCAGATCGTGCTGAAGACGCTGGTCGAAGCCGGCGTCAAGGCTTTCGACGTCGCTTCGCCGGGCGAGTTCGCTGCCGTGCGTGCCGTTTCCCCCGATGCCGAGATGCTCTACATGCACCCGGTCAAGGCGCAGTCGGACATCAAGCTGGCGCTGGAGAAATACGCCATCCGCGTCATTTCGCTCGATCATGAGGACGAGATCACCAAGCTGACGCGTGTGGTGCGGGCTCTCGACATCGATCCGGGCTCGATCAGCGTGTTCGTGCGGGTGCAGACCAAGGGGCATGCCGCCTACGAACTGTCGAAGAAGTTCGGCGCCGGGCCGGCCTATGCCGTCGAGCTCGCCGAGCGGCTGAACCGCACCGGCTACAAGGTCGGCCTGTGCTTCCATGTCGGCAGCCAGATCGAGGATCCCGATACCTATGAGCGGGCGCTGGCTTCCGCCGACTGGGTGCGCAACCGGCTGACCTTCGATATTGCCGGGCTCGATGTCGGCGGCGGTTTCCCCGCCGAATACGGCCACGACCCCAACCGCAAGCAGATCGAGATGCCGTCGCTTGGCCAGATCATGTCGCGGCTGTCGGGCGATCTGAAGGAGTATCAGTTCGACCAGATGCCGCTGGTGGCTGAGCCCGGCCGGGTGATCGTGGCGCGCTGCCTGTCGCTGATCGTGCGGGTGTTGCTGCGCAAGGGCAAGCGGCTCTACATCAATGACGGCATCTGGGCCTCGCTGTCGGATTCATGGACCGGCAAGATCACGCTGCCGGCGCGCTTCATTCCCGACCCGGCGATCCGCTCGCGCAATGGCGAGGAGAAGAACATCGTGCCGTTCAAGGTCTGCGGCGCGACCTGCGATTCCGTCGACATCCTGTCGCGGCCGTTCTGGCTGCCGGAAACGGTCGATACCGGCGACTGGATCGAGATCGGCCATATCGGCGCCTATTCGCTGTCGCTGAGGACCCGCTTCAACGGCTTCTATCCCGACACCTTCGTCGAGGTGACGACGCCGTTCGACGAGGGCGACGCGCCACAGGGTTTTGCCAGTTTGGAGACGATGGCGGATTGAGGGGAATAAGCAGTAGGGAAATAGGGGAATAGGGGAATAGGGGAATAGGGGAATAGGGGAATAGGGGAATAGGGGAATAGGGGAATAGGGGTGGCGGCAGTCACTGCTTCGGGCTAATTTGCCCTACTGCCCTATTGCCCTATAATTTTCCCAACAGCTCCGGCGTCGGCCAGCCATCCACCGGCAAACCTAGCCGCGTCTGCTCCTTGCGGATCGCCTCGCGGGTGTTGGTACCCAAAATGCCGTCGACGGTGCCGACATCGTAGCCCTTGGCTTCCAGCTTGGTCTGCAATGCCTTCATCTGCTCATTGTTGAGACCGGTCTCGGGATTGCGCGGGTCCAACGGCGGCGCGCCTGCCAGCCGTGCGGCAAGGTTGGCTGCCGTCAGCGCATAGGTGAAGGACTGGTTCCATTCGAGGTAAACGTCGAAATTGTCGTAGGTGAGGAAGGCTGGCCCCTTGCGGCCCATCGGCAGCGCGAGGCCTGCTTTCAGGCCGTTATCGACCAGCGGCGCGCCGCTGGGGTAGGTGACGCCCCATTGCGCCCACTGCGACAGCGGCAGCTTGTTGGTGCGACCGGTCTGATCCCACGGCATGTCTTCGGGCACGCGGACTTCCTGGATCCAGGGCTGGTCGCGTTTCCAGCCGCGCGACAGCACCTTGTTGGCAGTGGTCATGATCACATCAGGCACGCTGCCGCGCAGGTCGATCTTGCCGTCGCCGTCGCCGTCGACGCCGCGTGCCAGATAGTCGGAGGGCAGGATCTGCGTCTGGCCGATCTCGCCGGCCCAGGCGCCCCTGACATCGGCCGGCAGCACGCCGCGATCGATCAGTTCCAGAAGCGGCACCAGCTGTTGCCGGAAGAGCTGCGGCCGGCGGCAATCATGGGAAAGCGTCACCAGGGCGCTCAGCGTGTGGAAGTCGCCCTGCACGGCGCCGAAATCGGTCTCCAGTGCCCAGAAGGCGGCGATGATCGGCGCCTGGACGCCGAACTGCTGGTCGGCTCGGGCGAAGACATCCGCGTATTTCTTTATGTTCGCCGCACCTTGCTTCAGGCGATAGGCCGAGATCATCCGGTTGGAAAACTCGACAAAGGTTTGGGTGAAGACGCCCTGGGCGCGGTCGCGCGCCAACACCTTGTCATCTAAGGTTGCCGCTTCAAGGGCGTCGAGACCCACTGTACCTACGCCGGCCGCCTTGGCTTCCGCGGCGACGCCCTGCTTCCAGGATTCGAAGTCGCCGCCGCATTCCTGCGCCATCGCCGGCAAGGCCGTGGCGCACAGGGTCAGCGCAGCCGCGAAGACTTTGGAACGCAGTCGCATCAGCTTCCTTTCGAAACGAACAGGGGGTCATTTGTTGCGCTCCCCCCGGGAAGCCCAACGCCCTGAATTACCGGCGGTTGCACTCTTTACCGCTGGCTGTGTCGAAAAGCAGGCGGCAGGCCCGGTGTCAACGGTGTTCTGCGGCAGCTTCTTATTCCGGAATGCTTCGCTGCCGTTGCAGCGGTTCAACGGAAGCTCTGCTGGAGTGCTTTTGATCCAGGGCGGTGCTGCCGTTGAACCTGACGTCAACGGGTGTTCTGCCGCAGCCATTTGTTCCAGGCGGCTTCGCTGCCGTTGAAGACGTTGATGTCGGACTTGCCGGTCATGCCGGGAACGATGCCGGTTCCGGTGTACTGCCAGAAGGTGAAGGGGTGGCTGCCGTATTTCTCACGCGGATGGCCGGCGACGGAACGCAGCCAGTAGGGATAGCCGCGGAACCCTGACAGCCCGTTGTCGTCGAAGAAGTCGACGGAAGTGTAGATGATCGGCTTCTTGCCGTAATGGCGTTCGACGATTTCGAGGAAGGTGGTCATCTCCGCGCGCACCGTGGCGGCGTCGGGACGCAGCCTGCAGGTCGGCGATTGCGGGTTCCATTCCATGTCGAGGACCGGCGGCATCGCCGAGCGATCGACGGGGACGTTGCGGATGAACCAGCGCGCCTGAACGGCGGCCGGGGTGCAGAAATAATAGAAATGATAGGCGGCTCGCGGAATCCCGTTGGCCTTCGTGCGCGCCCAATGCTCGCTGAAATACTCGTCGAAACGGTCGCCGCCCTCGGTCGCCTTGATGAAGGCGAAGGAGATGCCGCTCGCCCTGGCAGCCGGCCAGTCGACCGAGGTCTGGTATTTGGAAACATCGGTGCCGTGGACGGCATAGTTCCACGGCGCGCCGCTCTCCCATTCATGCGGCTTGGAGTCGGCAAAGCGCGGCGCGCGCACGGCAACCGTCGGGCTGCTCGAAGCGGATGGCGACAGCGGCGAGAGATCGTCGACGGTCGAGCAAGCACCAAGCAGCGCTAGCATGATCAGGCCCGCAAGACGGCGCATCGCAATTCCCGAGCCGGATTCAGCCGGTCGCTGATGGGTCTTTACACTGTTGGCCTGCTTTGTGATCGGGCCCCCTCCGAACGATCGCCCCACAGCATCGCTCAGCATATCCTGTGATCGCCGATCATGGTTGATAATCCGTTGATGACGCTCGACAAGCATTGTGATTTGCGGAAGCAATGGCGGCAAATCGATGACATAAGGGTCGCGCAGGGCCCGGAGGAAATAAATGCGGATCGTGGTCAAGATCGTCAAATGGCTGCTTGGCCTGATCGTCCTAGTGATCGCAGCACTTTTTGCCTGGCTTTATATCGCGCCACCGGAGTTGATCAGGGTTGGCTCGGGCTACTCGGCCAAGATCGTCTGTTCGAACGTTTTTATCGCCGGCCGCGATCCCAATGAGGTGCTGGCCGTCGACGTGCAGGCACCCGGGCATCCCCTGCTGCGGTTAATGCGGGTTTCGGTGGACAAGAACAGGGGAACGGTGTCTGCCGGCCTGTTCGGTTTCCTCGGCAAGAGCGTCGCCGTAGCCCGCGACGGGCTTGGCTGCGCTTCGGTTCCGGACGGCGACGTAGGAAAGGTGCGGCGGACCGCGATCCAAGCGGAGCCGTCCGCAGTCACCATGGGCGACCTGTGGCCGGAAGGCGAACGGGTCGAGGCATCACAGGATCCGGTTGTTGCCAAGCTGCTGGATGATGCGGCGCTGATCGGCACCGGCATGCGCGCGGTGGTGGTGGTCAAGAATGGCCGTGTCGTCGCCGAGCGCTACGGCGATGGCTTTTCCGCCAGGACGCCGCTGCTCGGCTGGTCGATGACCAAAACGGTGAATGCCGCCATCGTCGGTACGTTGGTCAAGGACGGCAAGATGGCTTTCGACAACAAAAACCTGTTCGCGCCGTGGAAGGCGGACGGCCGCGCCGCGATCAGCCTTGCCGACATGATGGCGATGTCGAGCGGGCTGGAGTTCAACGAGGATTATGGCGACGTCGCCGACGTCACGCGCATGCTCTATCTCGAACCTGACATGGCGGGCTTTGCCGAATCCAAGCCGCTGGCTGCAGAGGTCGGCAAACAGTTTTCCTATTCGAGCGGCACGGCGGTGATGCTGTCGCGCCTCTGGCAGGACGCGGTCGGCGACAAGGCCAGGGCGCTGACGTGGCCGCGCACGGCGCTATTCGAGCCGCTCGGCATGCACAGCGCGGTGCTCGAGACCGACGAGCTGGGCACCTTCGTCGGCTCGTCCTATCTCTACGCAACCGCGCATGACTGGGCGCGCTTCGGCCAGTTCCTGCTGCAAGGCGGGGTGTGGAACGGCAACCAGATCCTGCCGGCCGGTTTCGTCGACTGGATGCGAGAGCCGGCATCCGCCTCGAAGGTCTACGGCAAGGGCCAATTGTGGATCGAGGCCCCGGGCGATGAGGAAAACCCCGGCGCCGGTGTCGCGGCAGGCCTGCCCAAGGACACGTACTGGATGGAAGGCCATGACGGGCAGACGGTTGCCATCATTCCCTCGGAGCAGTTGGTGGTGGTGCGGCTGGGGCTGACGCCTGCCAAGCTTGGCTATCGGCCGCAGACGATGGTGGGGGCGTTGGTGAAGGCACTCCATTAAGGTGCATTGACATTCAGGTGAGGTCGGCCTGCAAATGGCAGTTTCACCTTGGCTAGCCGCGCGGCCCGATAACCGCCAGCCAGGCGTAGCCGCGATAAAGCGTGCGGAAACGGAAGCTTGCGCCGGTTCGCCGAGATTCCGATTCCAGCACTTCGCGCAGCGATTCACGAGGCGCGACGTGGAATTTTTTCAGCCAGCCGCGCAGCAGTGTGCGAAACCAGCGCGGCAGGCCTTCCTGCTGGCCGAAATCGACGATGTGCAGCGAACCGTTCGGCGACAGGGCGGCAAGTGCCGCCGATACTGTTTTTTCCCAGCCGGGGATCATCGACAGCGAATAGGACACGAAGACACGGTCGAAGCGTTCGACATGGAAGAGTGCACGGGCATCGAAATCGGTGGCATCGCCCCTAGCCAATATGACGCGACCGGACAGGCCCTCGCGGTCGATCGCCTTTCCGGCCGTCTCCAGCATTGCGGCCGAAATATCGAGTCCGTAGAAGCGCGCATGGGGATAGCGGCGGGCAGCCAGAATGATGTTGCGCCCGGTGCCGCAGCCGAGTTCAAGCACGGTGCCACCGACAGGCACGTCGAGGCCTGATATCAGCCGGTCGCGGCCGAGCAGGTAGTATTTGCGGGTCAGGTCGTAGATGTGGCGCTGCCAGCGGTAGACGCCGTCCATCAGTTCGGCGTGATTGGCCTTGAATTCGGGGCTGGCCGGCAGCTCGCTGCTGCTCATGCCGCGCGCTTTACGTAGAGATGGAAGCCGCCATAGATGGCCGAGCGGTCGCGGGCCGAAAATTCCCGCGAAGCCTGGTCCTGATAGTCCCATTGGTCGAGCAGCGAACTGGAGACGCGACCCGGCAGCAGGCTGGGCTCGGCGGCGGTGCGGAAGATGACGCGGGCGCCGGCCGAAGCCGTGCGGGTGATTTCCGCCCACAGCGCGTTGAGCTGATCGTCGGTCATCCAGTCCTGTGCGTCGAGCAGGACGAAGCGGTCGACCGCGCCTGCATCCTTGCCGGCGAGAAACTCGATCAGATTGGCATGGTGGATGGCGACGCGGCCGACATTGCCGCGGATGGTCTCGTAATTCTGCTTTTCGAGATAGGCGGGCAGGGCGGCCTCGCCGGGGTTCGGATAGCGGCGGGCAAAGGCTTGCCAGGCGAAGTAGTTATTCTCCAGCGGAAAATCGCAAGCGAGTTTTTCCAGCCGGGCTTTCAGCACGCTGGCCATGGTGCCGTCGCCAGAAGTGATCAGCGAATCGTACTGCGCCGGTGGAATGCCGAGGCCGAACAGTGAAGCCTTGCGCGACGTCGCCCATCTCAAAAGCTTGTTGTCGAAGACCGGCGCCAACTCCTCGTTGAAGAAGCGGCGCTGCTCGCCGATGTTCCTGGCCTGCATGATGCCGGCTGGGTCGACGCCGAAGAATTTTCCCGTGCGATGGCCCATGGCGATGAACAGGCCGAGCAGGCCGGTCTGGTAGAAATTGCGGTCGAACACAGTGATGCGACGGCGCCCGCGCCAGTTGCGGCGCTCCCAGTAGTGACGGCTGACAGGATCGAGATGCGGCGCGATGAAACGGTCATACGCTTTCGAATTGTGGCTGGTGTCGGCGGCTCCGAAGAAGCGGAACAGATCGCCCTGCGATGGCAAATGGCGCACCGCCTCCAGCTTCATGCGGTTCAGCGCGATATGCGCGGTGTTGAGGTCGACGGCGTCGACCCGGGCCGGCGAGCGCGTGAGGTAGGCCAGGATGTTGCAGCCGCCCGAGGCGATGGTGACGACGCGGTGGCCCTGGCCAAGCTGCATCGCCTCCATGTCGACATCGGGGTCTTCCCAGATCTGCGGATAGACGAGGCCGGAGAACAGGAAAGCGAACAGCCGCTCCGAAATGCCGGCCTTCGACAGCGGGCGGTTCTGGTAGACGGCCTTTCCAACTTCCTTGCCGCGGCGAAAAACCAGATCTGCGGAAACGTCCGTCATGGCAAGATGATTCCCCATTTGCTTTGCCGCAAGCGGGTAGCGCAGGGCCATGACAGGCCGGTGACAGCCTGTTGACGCCTCTTCTTACGGTTTACCAAATCCCCCCGGCGTCGGCGTCGTCAGGATGACGGCGTCTCCTGCCTGCAGCACGGTCTGGTCGCAGGCTTTCAGCAGGTCGATCGTGCCGTCCTTGCGGCGGATCTTGGTCGAGCCGACCTCGCCATCGCCGCCTCCGTCCAGCCCCTTGGGAGGACGGTTGCGGTGCGAGGACAGGATCGCGCATTCCATCTTTTCGAGGAAGCGGATGGTGCGTTTGGTGCCGTCGCCGGCGCTCCATCTGCCCTTGCCGCCGGAATTTTCCCGAATGTGGAAATCCTCGAGCAGCACGGGAAAGCGCAGTTCCAGCACTTCCGGATCGGTGAGGCGCGAATTGGTCATGTGGGTGTGGACGCCGGAGGTGCCGGCAAAGCCGCGGCCGGAGTTCATCTGGCCGGCCGGCGAGCCGGAGCAGATCGTCTCGTAGTACTGGTACGTCTTGTTGCCGAAGGTCAGGTTGTTCATCGTGCCTTGGGCGTTGGCCATGGCGCCCATGGCGCCGAACAGCGCGTTGGTGACATGCTGCGAGGTCTCGACATTGCCGGCGACGACGGCGGCGGGGTAGGCGGGTTTCAGCATGCAGCCATCGGGAATGATGATCTTGATGGGCCGCAGGCACCCGGCATTCATCGGGATCATATCCTCGACCATGACGCGGAAGGCGTAGAGCACGGCGGCGCGGGCCACCGGCTCGGGCGCGTTGAAATTGTTCTTCATCACCGGCGAGGTGCCGGTGAAGTCGACGGTCGCCTCGCGCTTTTGCCGGTCGACCGTGATCTTCACCTTGATGATCTGGCCGGTGTCGGTCGGGTATTCGTACTCAGAACTATCCGGCAGCCGCTCCAGCACGCGGCGCACGCTTTCGGCGGCATTGTCCTGGACATGGCCCATATAGGCCTCGACGACATCGAGGCCGAAATGGGTGACCATCTTGCGCAGTTCGGCTACGCCCTTCTCATTGGCGGCGATCTGCGCCTTGAGGTCGGCGATGTTCTGGTGCGGATTGCGGGCCGGGTAGCGGTGATCGGTGAGCAGCGTTTCCAGCTCCTTCTCGCGGAAGCGGCCACGGTCGACGATGCGGAAATTGTCGAACAGCACGCCTTCCTCGTCGACCGTGGTGGCGAGCGGCGTCATCGAGCCGGGTGCCGTGCCACCGATATCGGCATGATGGCCGCGCGAGGCGGCCCAGAACAGGATTCTTTCCTTGGCATCATCGAAGACCGGCGTCACGACAGTGATGTCCGGCAGATGCGTGCCGCCATTATAGGGTGCGTTGAGGGCAAAGACGTCGCCGGGGTGGATGTCGCCGGAATTCAGCCGGATGATGGTTTCGACCGAGCGGTCCATCGAGCCGAGATGTACCGGCATGTGCGGCGCATTGGCGACCAGCGCGCCGGTCCGGTCGAAGACGGCGCAGGAAAAATCCAGCCGTTCCTTGATGTTGACGGAATAGGCGGTGTTCTGCAGCGTGACGCCCATCTGCTCGGCGATCGACATGAAGAGGTTGTTGAAGACCTCCAGCATGACCGGATCGGCCTCGGTGCCGAGCGCTGCCTGCCGGCGCTTTTTCTCGACGCGGCGCAGGAGCACGTGGTTCCTGGCGGTGATTTCGGCCAGCCAGCCCGGCTCGATGACGATTGTCTGGTTCGGCTCGATAATCAAGGCAGGTCCCGCAACCCTGTTTCCCGGCTTCAGCGCCTCGCGGCGGAAGATGGGTGAAGTGCGCCACGCTCCCTCGGTGAAGATTTCGCGGGTCTGTGAAGGGCTTACGGCAAGGTCTTCGGTTCGCGATTCAGTTTCGTCGCGCCCAGTGCCGCCGGTGTCGGTGCCTTCGACGCCGACGGTCTCGACGATCATCGGCTTGTCGTCATAGACGAAACCGAACTGCGCCTTGTGGGCGATTTCAAAATCGCGCCTGGCCTGGAAAATCGAATCCGCCTCGAAATTCACCGGCAGTGTCGTGTCGGTGCCGTCATAGCGAATGTGCAGCACCGGCTTCGTGGCGACCGTATCCTCGCCGATGCCTTGCGCCGCGAGTTCGGCGATGACGGCTTCTCTCAAGATGGCAATGAGGTTGCCGATCTCCGTTCTGGACTCTTCGGCAAGGGGCTTCAGCAGCGCCTGCTGGCGCGAGGCAAAGACCGAGGACAGGCCGATGCCATAGGCCGACAGAAGACCTGAGAAGGGATGGATCAGCACCGCTTCCATGCCGAGCGCATCGGCGACCAGGCAAGCGTGCTGGCCGCCGGCGCCCCCGAAACAGTTCAATAGATATTCGGTGACGTCGTAGCCGCGCTGCACGGAGATCTTCTTGATGGCATTGGCCATGTTTTCGACGGCGATGGTGACGAAGCCCTCGGCGACAATCTCGGGCGACCGGCCGTCGCCGATTTCGGCGGCGAGTGCGGCGAATTTTGCCCCTACCGTCTCGACGTCGAGCGTCTGGTCCTGGCCGGGTCCGAAAATGGCCGGGAAGAAATCGGGCTGCAGCTTGCCCAGCATCACATTGGCGTCGGTGACGGCGAGCGGGCCGCCGCGCCGGTAGGCTGCCGGGCCGGGATTGGCGCCAGCCGAATCCGGCCCGGCCCGGAAGCGGCCGGCCTCGTAGTGCAGGATCGAGCCGCCGCCGGCGGCGACGGTATGGATGCGCATCATCGGCGCGCGGATGCGCACGCCGGCGACCTCGGTGTCGAAGGCGCGCTCATATTCGCCGTCATAGTGAGCGACGTCGGTCGAGGTGCCGCCCATGTCGAAACCGATGACCTTGTCGAAGCCGGCGAGCCTGGCCGTCTCGACCATGCCGACGACGCCGCCGGCTGGTCCTGACAGCAGTGCGTCCTTGCCCTGGAAGATGTCGGCGGCGGTGAGACCGCCCGACGACATCATGAACATCAGGCGGGGAAATTGATCGCTCTCCCCCACAAGGGGGGAGCTTGGCGCCGCACCCAACTCTCCCGCCACCCTTTGCACATAGCGCGACAGGATCGGCGACAAATAGGCGTCGACCACCGCGGTGTCGCCGCGGCCGACCAGCTTGATCAGCGGCGAGACCTCATGGCTGACCGAGACCTGGCTGAAACCGAGTTTGCGGCAGACTTTCGCCACCGCCTTCTCGTGGTCGGGGTATTTCCAGGCGTGCATGAAGACGATGGCGACCGCATCGATGCCATCGGCCCTGGCCTGTTCGATCGCCGGCCGGCAGGCGGCGATATCGAGCAATTGTTCGACGCAGCCATCGGCGCGCACACGCTCGTTGATTTCGATGACGCGCTCGTAGAGCTGTTCGGGAAGGATGATCTCCTTGGCGAAGATGTCCGGGCGCGCCTGGTAGGCGATCTTCAGCGCATCGCGGAAGCCCTTGGTGATGAGCAAAAGCACGCGGTCGCCCTTGCGCTCCAGCAGCGCATTTGTGGCGACCGTGGTGCCCATCTTGATGTCGCCGATCAGGCCGCTCGGGATCGTGTCGCCGGCCGACAAGCCAAGAAGGTCGCGAATGCCCTGGATGGCGGCATCGTTATAGGCTTCGGGATTTTCGGAGAGAAGCTTGCGCGGGTGCAGCCCGCCTTCCGGATCTCGGCCGATGATATCGGTGAATGTGCCGCCACGGTCGATCCAGAAATCCCATTTTTCGGTCATGACAGCCCCTGGCGCTCTTCTGTTCGATCGGTGTTTCGGCACATGCTGTTAGTTCGCTACGGCCTGAGCGGCAATCGCAAATGAACCAGACGATGTTACATGCGGAAACGCAACGTTACGAAACTCATGGCCGGCTGACGCATTTGTCCTTCGACCGCTCACGGCAACGTGAGCGTGTGTTGAAGGAGAGACAAATGAAAAAGCTCATTCTCGCGTCCGTTTCCGGTTTGGCTTTGCTTGGCGTCGCCGCCTGCAGTGACAGCGGTACGGACAACACCACCACCCAGAGCACCAACCCGCCGGCCGCCGAGGAACCGATGAAGCCGGCCACCCCGGAAGCCACGCCGCCGGCCGCGACGCCTCCGGCAACGGATAATTCGACCACGAAGAGCATCACACCCGAGAAGCCCGCCGAGCCGGCTCCGGCAACACCAGCTCCTGCGCCCGCGCAGTAGTGAGCAAGCAGTACTTCTTGTGATGAATGAGGAAGGCCGGCTCGCGCCGGCCTTTCTCATGTCCTCCGAGCGCCGTGGGCCAATCCCTCTCGCGCGCCGGATCGATTTGTCGCGCAAAGCCTGCGGCACTGTCCCGGCTTGATAGGAGGGAGCGGTGGCTCTAAGAAGCAGGCCATGTCGATTTGGGATCGCCTCGGCGAGTTCATCACCCGCGTTTCATCCTCAACCTCGTCGGGTGTCGCCGACGTTGTCGAGGCTGTGCGTACGGTTTTCTCCGGCGATGCGGATTTGCGCCGGCGTGTCGCCTTTTCGGTGGCGATGATCGCGCTGTCGGCCAAGATGGCCAAAGCCGATGGCATCGTCACCCAGGACGAGGTGCGCGCCTTCCAGGAGATATTCGAAGTGCCGCCGAAGGAGACGCGCAACGTGGCGCGGCTGTTCGATCTCGCCCAGCGCGACGTGGCCGGTTTCGAAACCTATGCCGAGCGGATGGCCCAGATGTGCGGTTCGGGCCATTCCAACTGCGTGATGCTTGAAGACATACTCGACGGTCTGTTCCATATCGCCAAGGCCGACGGGCTGGTGCACGAGCGCGAAGGCCATTTCCTGCACCGCATCGCCGAGATTTTCCGCATCGACGAAGCGCATTACGAAGCCATCATGGCCCGGCACGTCAATCTCGGCGCCGGGGATCCCTATGTCGTGCTGGGCATCGAGCGCGGCAAGCCATTCGAAGAGGTCAGGAAACGCTATCGCAAGCTGGTTTCCGACAATCATCCGGATCGGCTGATCGCGCGCGGCCTGCCTCAGGAATTCATCAAGATCGCGACCACCAGGGTGGCGGCGATCAACGCCGCCTACGAGATGATCGAGCGGGGCCTGCGCCACGCATGAGCGGCTTTCTGCCCGACGAGCCACGTGCCGAAGTCAGGGTATCGCCGAATTTCGGCCCGCGGCGCGAGACACCCAGGCCTGACATGATCGTGCTGCACTACACCGGCATGGCGACCGGCGCCGGGGCCGAGGCCTGGCTTTGCGATCCGGCCAGCGAGGTCTCGTCGCATTATCTGGTCCACGAGAATGGCCATATCGTGCAGATGGTCAGGGAAAGCGACCGCGCCTGGCATGCCGGCAAGAGTTCGTGGTTCGGACGCGCCGACATCAATTCCTGTTCCGTCGGCATCGAGATCGTCAATCCCGGGCATTCGCTGGGCTATCCCGGTTTTCCCCGGCGGCAGATCGATGCCGTGATCGGGCTGTGCCGGGGGATCGCCGGTCGGCATTCGATCGCCGCCGAGCGGGTACTCGCGCATTCCGATGTTGCGCCGGGGCGCAAAATCGATCCCGGCGAGAAGTTTCCGTGGCGGACGCTATTCGAGGCCGGTGTCGGCCATCTCGTTACGGCCGCCCCCGTCAGGCGAGGCGCTACTCTGACAACCGGCGACACCGGCGGCGATATCGAAGCGTTGCAGTCGATGCTGGCGCTCTACGGCTATGGCGTTGAAATATCCGGCGTTTTCGACCGGCAGACGGAGGCGGTGGTCGAAGCCTTCCAACGGCATTTCCGGCCGCGCAAGGTGGACGGCGTTGCCGACGGCTCGACGCTGCGGACGCTGCAAAGGCTGCTTGCTTCCGTGAAGCGCTAATCCCCGGGAGACCTCTCCCAAGCAATTCTTTCCAATCCTTAAGTTACAGGCTGTCACTCAAAGTGACTTGCCGGCCTTGTTTGACACCAATTCGGGCGTCAAACGGCTGACGTGTAGATGTCGGACCCCAAGCCCCCCGGGTTGTTCCGACGTTGGTTAGGCGTTGCTGCGTGAACATCTTCGCGCGGTTCAGACAGAACAGGATCACATGCAGAAATTTACCGTTTTAACGGCAGCTCTTGCTGCCGGCGTAATGACTTTTGCCTTCAGTGCGGCGCATGCAGCGTCATTCAGCCCGCGGGCCGATCAAGGGTTTCCCGTGGTATCCGCAAAAAGCGGCAAGGCAGGCCACGACGCCAAGGCAACAAAGCAGGCATCCGCCAAAGCGGAGACGAAGCGGGCTTCCGCCAAAGCGGAAAAGGCAAGCTGGTCCAAACCGAAGAAGTCCATTGCCAAAAGGCAGACGAAGCGCGGCCGCAAGACCGTCGACATGACGAGAACGGCATCGATCGGCCTCAGGAACGCGGCGGAGTCGACGGCCGCGGTGGCGAGCAGCGGCCAGTATTCCGCAATCGTTGCCCGCTATGCGGCGATCGAAGGCGTGCCCGTGTCGCTCGCCTCGGCGGTCATCAAGATCGAGAGCAACTACCGGCCCAACATCGTCGGCAGCGCCGGCGAGATCGGCCTGATGCAGATCAAGCCGGCCACGGCTCGGATGATGGGCTATAGCGGCTCCGCCAAGGGCCTGTTCGATCCCGACACCAACATCAAATACGGCATGAAATACCTTGCCATGGCACGGAGCCTCGGTGGCGGCACGACCTGCGGCACCATTCTGAAATACAATGCCGGGCACGCCGCAACGCGGATGAACCCCGTGTCGGCAGCCTATTGCGGCAAGGTCAAGGTGCAGATGGCTGCGCTTGGATCGCCCGCATAAGTCAGCTTTTTCGTTTGCGTTTTCGGGCGTGAACCCCTTTATACGCTCTGCCAGCTGGCTGGGCGGCCGCACCCGCAAACGCCGAAAGGTCGTGGGTGAGGAAAGTCCGGGCTCCATGGAAACACGGTGCCGGTTAATGGCCGGCGGGGGCGACCCCAGGGAAAGTGCCACAGAAAGCAAACCGCCACGATCCGGCTTGCCGGATTCGGGGCAAGGGTGAAAGGGTGGGGTAAGAGCCCACCGCGCGACTGGCAACAGGAGCGGCACGGTAAACCCCACCGGGAGCAAGACCGAATAGGGACGGTGCGAGGGGAAACCCTCGAGGGCTGTTTCCGGCTCACCGTCCGGGTAGGTTGCGTGAGGCGCATGGCAACATGCGCCCAAGATGAATGGCCGCCACGTTCTCGCCTCGCAAGGGACGAGGGCCATACAGAACCCGGCTTACAGGCCAGCTGGCAATTTCTCTCCCCCGATATCAAGAGAAATCTCTTGAAATCAGCAGGTTGCGCCCTCGGGCGCGCCTGTTGATTCAAGCCTGTCCGGCCGTTCATCCGAGCCGGGAGCCGCTGATCCCGTCCAGCGACGTCTCGATCGCTTTCCAGAGCTCTTCCACCGGCTCGCAGCCGACCGAGAGGCGGACGAAACCGGCGGAGACCGCATCGCCTCGCTTCAGGCGCCGCTCGGCGGAGGTGTGGACGCCGCCGAAGGATGTCGCGGCCTGCATCAGGGCACAATTGTTGATGAAGTCCTCGGCTTTGTCTTCCGAGGCGAGTTCGAAAGAGATGAGAAAGCCGAAGCGCTCCATCTGGGCGCGGGCTAGGTTGTGCGACGGGTCGCCTTCAAGCCCGGGATAACGCAGGCCGCTGATTGCCTTGTGGCCCTGCAGTCGCCGCGCGATGACTTCCGCCGAGGAACACATGCGATCGAAGCGCACATCCAGTGTCTCCAGGCCGCGGTGCACCAGCCAGGCTTCGAACGGACCGGGAATGCTGCCGGAAACTTCGCGCCAGCCGGTCACGGCGGCGATGATATCGGCATTGCGACTGGCGACATGGCCGAACAGCACGTCGGAATGGCCATTGGGTGCCTTGGTGTCGGCGGCAACGACGATATCGGCGCCGTGGTCGAGCGGTCGTTGGCCGAAAGGGGTCATGGTCGTGTTGTCGACCACAAGAATCGCGCCGGTTTTGTGGACAGCATCGGCAACGGCGGCGATATCGCAGATATCCAGCCCCGGATTGGCAGGGGTTTCGACAAATGCCAGCCGATAGCCATCGAAGCCGCCATCGAGGAAGGTCGAAGTCGGCCTGACATCATAGGTGATGCCGAGCGGCTTGAGGAAGCGCTCGGCCAGCGCTCGTGTCGTGTGATAGCCGTCCGATGGCAGCAGGATACGGTCGCCGGCCTTGAGCACGGCAAAAAACGCCGCCGAGATTGCCGCCATTCCGGAAGGGAACGCGACGCAGGGCGCGTCCTCCAGATGGGCCAGCATATGCTCGACCGCGTCCCAGGTCGGGTTGCTGAATCGCCCGTACTGGTTGAAGCCGGTGGCGTCGCCGGGCGCATGAAAGATGGCGGCCATGGTCAGCGGCAGGGGAATGGAATCGCCCATGGCAAGCCCGCTGCGACGCAGGTGAGGAAGCGCTGCAGCGCGTGACTTTGCTGTTTCAGACATCAAATTTCAGACCCTGTTGGTGACCGGCTGGATGTGGCGAGACGCTATGCCCGGCAGCGGCTCGCGGCAAGGCGCGTCCGGTTGGGCCAGGCGGCTCTAAACGCTTCGTTAGGCTTAATAGACCATAAAGACGAGACGTGTCGTCACGGCTGCTCTCTTTGGTCGGGGCGCGCGTGTTTGTGAAGCCTATTCCCGTTGACGCCCATAGTGCCCCATGATATCCCATCCAGACATCAAAGCCTTCGTTCCGTGTCAGGGTAAAGCGTACGCCAATCGGGCAGCCGCGGCGGCTGCGCGTTTGCTGGTTTTTGCCTGTGCGGACGAGGCTGATACGGGGCAGGGAACGCGCTGCGGCGGCGCGTGCGACAAGATGCAGAGGGGTGCGGCGGCGCAAGCGGCTGTAGCGTTTAATGGACCGGTTTCTGTCAAACACGGTGAGCAGGATCGATGCGAAGGGGCGGGTGTCCGTTCCCGCGCATTTCCGTGCCGTCGTGCAGAAGCGCGGCTATTCGGAACTCTATGCGCTGCGCTGCCTGGACCTGCCGGCGATGGATGTCGGCGGGCTCGACCTGCTCGACCGCTACGAGCAGCGCATAGCGCTCGAGGATCCCTTCCTGCAGACGGCGGACGATATGTCGTTCTTCTGCCATGGCGACGGAACCTTCTTGAAACTCGACCAGGACGGCCGCATCACGATGAGCGATTTCCTTCGCGAACACACCGGCATCTCGGCGGAAGTGGCCTTTGTCGGGCGCGGCAATTTCTTTCAGATCTGGGAGCCGGGACGGCTTGCCGCCTATGGGGCGCAGGCGCGGGCACGGCTTTTGCAGCTTCGGCAGGGGACGAAGCCTGGGGAGCGACCGGAATGACGGCAGGCCACGGCGATGACCTTCCTCGCGCCGTAGATGGGCACGCCGTTGGCGGATCGGCCCGCCACATTCCGGTCCTCCTTGCCGAAGTGCTCGAAGCACTGGCGCCGGCGCAGGGCGACCTCATCATCGACGGCACGTTCGGCGCCGGCGGCTACACCAGGGCCATTCTGGCGACAGGCGCCTCCGTGGTGGCGATCGACCGCGATCCGGATGCCATTGCGGCCGGGCGCGATCTTGAAGTGCAGTCGGGTGGTCGGCTGCGGCTGGTGCAGGCGCCGTTCTCGACGCTGGACGAACATGTCGAGAGCGCCGACGGGATCGTGCTCGACATCGGCGTGTCCTCGATGCAGCTCGACCAGGCGGAGCGCGGGTTTTCGTTCCGCGCCGACGGGCCGCTCGACATGCGCATGGCGCAATCGGGCCTCAGCGCCGCCGACGTCGTCAATTCCTTCAAGCCGGGCGATCTTGCCCGCATCTTCGGCTTCCTTGGCGAGGAGCGCCATGCCGGACGCATTGCCCGCATGATCGAGGCGCGCCGCGAAAAGCGCCCGTTCGAGCGCACGTTGGAACTCGCCGACGCCATCGAGACGCATATCGGCCGGGCGCCGAAGGACAAGATCCATCCGGCGACGCGCGTCTTCCAGGCGCTGCGCATTTTTGTCAATGACGAGCTTGGCGAACTGGCCAAGGCCCTGTTTGCGGCCGAACGCGCTCTGAAGCCGGGCGGACGGCTCGCCGTGGTCACCTTCCATTCTCTGGAAGACCGCATCGTCAAGCGTTTCATCGCCGACCGGGCCGATGTCGCGACCGGCTCGCGTCACCTGCCCGAGGCGCATGCGCGCACCGCGACGTTCCGCAAGTCGGGCGGCGGCGTGACGGCCGGCGATGCCGAGGTGGCGACCAATCCGCGCGCCCGTTCGGCCAGGCTGCGCGCGGCGGTCCGCACCGAGGCGCCGGCGCGCGGCAGCGACTTTTCGATTTTCGGCCTTCCAAAGCTTCCCGGTATCGACCGGCCGGGGGAGAGGTAGCTAAGTGTTTCGTACCAGCGACATTGTCCTGATCGCCGTCATGGTTGCGGTCGCGGCCCTTACCTACAAGGCCAAGCGCGAGGCCGAGGAACAATTGGCCGCCGTGCAGAAGATCCATGCGCAGATACGCTATGAGGAGGACACGATCGACCTGCTCAAGGCCGACTGGAGCCTGCTTACCCAGCCGTCGCGGCTGCAGAAGCTCGCCGAACTCTACAAGTCGCAGCTCGAACTCGAGCCGGTCAGCGCCCGCCAGATCGGCGGTGTCGGCGACCTGCCGGCCAAATCCCTTGACATCCAGGACATCTTGTCGGGACGCCAGGGCGGCATGGCTGATAGTTCGGGCGGCAAGGCGCCGTCGGACGGCAGGGATCCCGTGGTGACCGGAGGCATCGCCCAATGATCGGTAAACTGCTGAAACGTCGCGCTAGGACGAGTGAAGATGGATCGATCGTGGTCGAGGGCGCCCGCAAGGCGACCGGCGGCAAGGGCAGGACGCGCATCGTCATGACGATGGCGGTGTTCTTCGGCATCTTCTCGACCATATCAGGGCGGCTGGTCTATCTCGGCTTCCAGACCCCCGATATGTCGGGCGGTCCGCAGAGCCGGGTGACGGCATCGCGGCCCGACATCGTCGACCGCAACGGCGAAGTGTTGGCCACGGACATCAAGACGGCGTCGCTGTTTGCAGAACCACGCCGGATTGTCGACGCCGACGAGGCGATCGAGAAGCTGTCGACGGTGCTTCCCGACATCGATTATGAGCAGACCTACCATAAGCTGAAGAGCGGCGCCGGTTTCGTCTGGCTGCAGCGGCAGCTGACGCCCAAGCAACAGTCCGACATCATGCAGCTCGGCATTCCCGGTTTCGGCTTCCGCACCGAAAAGCGCCGCTTCTATCCGAGCGGCGAGACCTCGTCCTACATTGTCGGGCTCACCAACATCGACAACCAGGGCATCTCCGGCATGGAGAAATATGTCGACGAGCAGGGGCTGAGCGACCTGCAGGCGTCGGGCCTTGCCATTGCCAAGGATCTCAAGCCGGTAAAGCTTTCGATCGATCTGCGCGTGCAGCATGTCGTGCGCGACGAGATCGCCGCCGGCCTGGAGCGCTATCGTGCCATGGGCACCGGCGCCGTTGTGCTCAACGTCAAGACCGGCGAAGTGGTGGCCATGGCCTCGGTGCCGGATTTTGATCCGAACAATCCCTACAACGCACAAGACAAGGACCGGCTGAATCGCATGTCGGCGGGCCTCTACGAGATGGGTTCGACCTTCAAGAGCTTCACCTCAGCCATGGCGCTCGATTCCGGCAAAGCGACGATGGCGAGCCGCTTCGATGCTTCGCATCCAATCCGGGTCGGCCATCAGGCCATTCACGATTTCCACGGCAAGAACCGTGTGCTGTCGTTGCCGGAGGTGTTCCTCTACTCGTCCAACATCGGGTCGGCCAGGGAAGCCGAGATGGTCGGCATCGAGGGGCATCGCGAATTCCTGCATCGCCTTGGCATTCTGGACAGGATGCAGACCGAATTGCCGGAGACTGCCCGTCCGACTGAACCGAAGGTCTGGAAACAGGTCAATTCATTCACCATCGCCTTCGGCCATGGCGTGTCGACGACGCCGCTGCAAGCGGCTGTGGGCTGCGCGGCGTTGATGAATGGCGGTTTCCTGATGAACCCCACCTTTCTGGTGCGGACGCAGGCGGAAGCGATGGCCACCGCCAAGAGAGTGGTGAGCGAAAAGACCGTCGAAGGCATGCGCTACCTCTATTCGCTCAATGCCGAAAAGGGCTCTGCCAGAAACGCCAGAGTCCCCGGCTACCGCGTTGGCGGCAAGACCGGAACCGCCGAGAAGGTCATCAATGGCCGCTACTCGAAGGACTTGAATTTCAACACCTTCGTCGCCGCCTTCCCGATGGACGATCCGCAGTATCTGGTGTTTACCATTGCCGATGCCCCGCACCCGGAAAAGCCCGGCATGACGGATGTCGCGGCTGCGAATGCTGGGGTTATGGCCGGCAATATCATCAGGCGTTCAGCTGCCATGCTTGGCGTGAAGCCAGATTTCAGCCATGAAAATGGTGCAACGCTGGTTTCCTATCAGTGATTCTTAGGGCGCGCCGGCAACAGCGCGCTATTTTGTTGCGGTGAACGGGACTCGATGAAGCTCAGAGATCTAGCCGGTATCCTGCCCGTCGAGGGAATAGCTTCCGTCGATCTGGAGGTTACAGGGATTTCTTCGGATTCCCGCGAGGTAAAAGCGGACGTTGTCTTTTTTGCGCTCGCCGGAACCAAGGCCGACGGTGCCGTTTATGCCGCAGATGCCGCCGCGCGCGGTGCGGCCGCGATCGTGGCGGGCAAGGGCAGCACCATTGCCGGACTCCCGGTTCCGGTGCTGGCGGTCGACGATCCGCGCCTGGCGCTGGCGCAGAGTGCGGCACGCTATTTCGGCAAGCAGCCTGAGATCATGGTCGCGGTGACCGGCACCAGCGGCAAGACCTCGGTCGCAGCCTTCACCAGGCAGATCTGGGAGCAAGCCGGTTATGCCGCCGCTTCGATCGGCACCACCGGCGTGGTGGCGCCTGGGCGCAACGACTATGGTTCGCTGACGACACCCGATCCGGTCGCCCTGCATCAATTGCTGCGGGAATTGGCCGATGCCGGCGTCACCCACGCCTCGATGGAAGCCTCCAGCCATGGGCTCGACCAGCGCCGCCTCGACGGCGTGAAGCTGGCCGCCGGCGGCTTCACCAATCTCGGCCGCGACCATATGGATTATCATCCGACCATCGAGGATTATCACCGCGCCAAACTGCGCCTGTTCGACACGTTGCTGCCGAAGGGCGCGCCGGCCGTGATCTTCGCCGACGATCCATGGTCGGCGCCGACGACCGTGGCCGCAAAGGCTGCCGGGCTCAATGTGCTGACGGTCGGCCGCCATGGCGACTTCCTCAGGCTGAAACGGGTCGAGCACGAACGCCACCGCCAGCGGGCCGAAGTCGAGGCCGACGGCGTGCTCTACGAGATCGACCTGCCGCTGGCCGGTGATTTCCAGATTTCGAACGCGCTGGTTTCGGCGGGTCTTGCCATTTCCACGGGAACACCTGTCGCCAAGGCCTTGATGGCGTTGGAGAAACTGAAGGGCGCGCCGGGCCGGCTCGACCTCGTCGGCACCACCGGCAATGGCGCGCCGGTCTATGTCGACTATGCCCACAAGCCGGACGCGCTTGAAAACGTGCTGGCCTCGGTGCGGCCGTTCACCACCGGCCGCGTCATCGTCGTGTTCGGCTGCGGCGGCGACCGCGACCGGGGAAAAAGGCCGATCATGGGCGAAATCGCGACGCGGCTTGCCGATGTCGTCATCGTCACCGACGATAATCCGCGCTCCGAAGTGCCGGAAACGATCCGTGCCGCTATTTTGGCCGGTGCTCCAGGTGCCATCGAGATCGGCGACCGGCGCCAGGCGATCCACGAAGCGGTCGCCATGCTGCATGCCGGCGACACGCTGATCGTGGCCGGTAAGGGCCACGAGGAAGGCCAGACGATCGGCTCCGAGACCTTGCATTTCTCCGATCATGAGGAAGTCCGCGCGGCACTCACGGAGCGTGCAGCATGAGCTTGCTGTGGACCTCTGAAGCGCTGGTTGCCGCCATGGACGGGCGGCCGCTCGGGCCGATGCCGGATGGCATTTCAGGCATTTCGATCGACAGCCGCAGCCTGCAGCCGGGCGACGCCTTCTTCGCCATCAAGGGCGAGGCGATGGACGGCCATGACTTCGCAACCGCCGCCATCAAGGCTGGCGCTGGCGTGCTGGTGGTGGCCGAAGGCAAGCTGCCGTCGCTCGGCCGGCTGACAGCGCCGATCATCGTCGTCGAGGACGTGCTGGTCGCGCTGGAAAAGCTTGGAGTTGCATCGCGCGCCCGCTCGAGCGCGAAAATCATCGCTGTGACCGGTTCGGCCGGCAAGACCACCACCAAGGAAGCGCTGCGCCATGTGCTGCAAGCCGTAGGCAAGGTGCATGCCTCGGCGCAGTCCTTCAACAATCACTGGGGCGTGCCGCTGACCTTGGCGCGGATGCCTGATGATTGCGACTATGCCGTGTTCGAGATCGGCATGAACCATCCCGACGAGATCCGTCCGCTGGTCAAGATGGTGAGGCCGCATGTCGCCATCGTCACCATGATCGCGGCGGCGCATCTCGGCTTTTTCCGTAATCTGGACGAGATCGCCAAGGCCAAGGCCGAGATTTTCGAGGGGCTGGAGCCCGAGGGGGCCGCCGTCCTCAACCGCGACGATGCCCGCTTCAAGCTGCTCGACAAGATGGCCCATGCCGCCGGTGTCGAGCACGTCTACGGCTTCGGCGAGAATGCGCGCTCTACCTTCAAGCTCACCAAATGCGAACTGCATGCCGATCATTCCGACATCATCGCCAGGATCGGCGGCCACGAAGTGCCGGCGCGGATCGGCGCGCCCGGCCGCCATATGGTGCAGAACGTGCTGGCGGTGCTGGGTGCGGCGCATCTGGTCGGCGCCGATCTCGACAAGGTTGCTTCAGCACTGGCCGATCTCTCCGCCGAGCGCGGGCGCGGCAAGCGCCATGTGCTGCGCCATCCCGGTGGCTCGACTTCGAGCCACCCCGGTGGACTGATCACGCTGATCGACGAAAGCTACAACGCCAATCCGGCATCGATGGCTGCAGCCATGGCGTTGCTCAACGCGACGCCGGTGACGGGCGAGGGCCGCCGCATCGCCGTGCTCGGCGACATGCTCGAACTCGGCGACCATTCGACCAAGCTGCATGCGGCCCTTGCCGATCTCATCGTCGGCACGGGCACGCAGACCGTTTTTCTTGGCGGCCCGGAAATGCGGGCGCTGGCCGAAGCGCTGCCGGCTGAGATCAAGACGGAATACCGCGCCGGTGTCGAGGAGCTGAAGCCGGTGCTGCTTGCCGCGCTCAAGCCGGGTGACGTGGTGATGATCAAATCGTCGAAGGGCATCGGTTTTGCAAAACTGGTCGATGCGCTGCTGGGCAAATTCCCGGCTGAATCGACAACCAGAAAACAGACCTAGGTCGGGGGACTAAAGCGCATGTTCACACTGCTCGTCGATTTTGCGGACAAGGTCTCGGTCTTCAATGTCTTCCGCTACATCACCTTCCGCACCGGTGGGGCGCTGATCACGTCGGCGCTGATCGTCTTCATCTTTGGACCGACCATCATCAATTCGCTGCGGCTGCGGCAAGGCAAGGGCCAGCCGATCCGCGCCGACGGACCGCAGACACATTTCAAGAAGGCCGGTACGCCGACCATGGGCGGGCTGATGATCCTGTCGGGCATCATCGGCTCGTCGCTTTTGTGGGCGAACCTGTCGAGCATCTATGTCTGGGTGGTGCTGCTGGTGACGCTGGGCTTCGGCTCGATCGGCTTTTACGACGACTATCTGAAGGTCACCAAGCAGTCGCATCTCGGCTTTTCCGGCAAGGCACGGCTGGCGCTGGAATTCGTCATCGCCGGCATCGCCGCCTGGGTGATCATGCACAATGGCCAGGCGCCGTTCTCGTCGTCGCTGACTTTTCCCTTCGCCAAGGAATTCATCGTCAATCTCGGCTGGTTTTTCATTCCGTTCTCCTGCTTCGTCATCGTCGGCGCCGGCAATGCGGTGAACCTGACCGACGGCCTTGACGGCCTGGCGATCGTGCCGATCATGATCGCGGCTGCCTCCTTCGGCGTCATCGCCTATCTCTCCGGCAACGCCGTGTTCGCCGAATATCTGCAGATCCATTTCGTGCCCGGCACCGGTGAACTGGCGGTCGTGCTCGGCGCGGTCATCGGCGCTGGCCTCGGCTTCCTCTGGTTCAACGCGCCGCCGGCGGCGATCTTCATGGGCGACACCGGATCGCTGGCCATGGGCGGCCTGATCGGCACCGTCGCGGTCGCCACCAAGCATGAGATCGTGCTGGTCATCGTCGGCGGATTGTTCGTCGTCGAAATCCTGTCCGTCATCATCCAGGTCGGCTACTTCAAGATGACCGGCAAGCGGGTGTTCCTGATGGCGCCGATCCACCATCATTTCGAAAAGCTCGGCTGGACCGAAAGCCAGGTGGTGATCCGCTTCTGGATCATCGCCGTCATCCTGGCGCTGGTCGGCCTGTCGACCCTCAAGCTGAGATAGGAAGCCCTTTGATCCCCGCCGCATCCTTTTCAGGCAAGCGCGTTTCGCTCTTCGGGCTTGGTGGCTCGGGGATCGCGACGGCGCGCGCGCTGATCGAGGGCGGCGCGGACGTGCTGGCCTGGGACGACAATCCCGACAGTGTGGCCAAGGCCGCCATTGCCGGTATCGCGACCGCTGATTTGCGCGGCGCCGACTGGGCGAAATTCTCGGCCTTCGTGCTGTCGCCTGGTGTGCCGCTGACGCATCCCAAGCCGCATTGGACGGTGGAACTGGCGCGCGGCTCAGGCGTCGAGATCATCGGCGACATCGAGCTTTTCTGCCGCGAGCGAATGCTGAGCGCGCCAAATTCGCCTTTCATCGCCATCACCGGCACCAACGGCAAGTCGACGACGACCGCGCTGACCGCGCACATCCTGAAAGCCGCGGGACGCGATGCCCAGATGGGCGGCAATATCGGCCGCGCGGTGATGACGCTCGATCCGCCCGAGCCCGATCGGCACTATGTCGTCGAATGTTCGTCCTACCAGATCGACCTCGCGCCCTCGATCAATCCGACGGCCGGCATCCTGCTCAATCTGACGCCCGATCATCTCGACCGCCACGGCACCATGCAGCACTACGCCGCGATCAAGGAGCGGCTGGTGGCCGGCAGCGAGACGGCGATCGTCGGCATCGACGATTCCTGGTGCGCGCAGATTGCCGAGCGGCTGGAGCGGGCGGGGCGGCATGTCATCCGCATTTCCAAGCGCCTGCCGCTGACCGACGGCTATTTCGCCGATGGCAGCAATTTGATGGAAGCTGTGCACGGCCGTTACAGCCGTGTCGCCTTCCTCGAAGGCATCGGCTCCTTGCGTGGCCAGCACAATGCCCAGAACGCTCTGGCTGCGGTCGCCGCTTGCCTCAAGGTCGGGCTGGAGCTTGGCGAGATCCAGTCGGGGCTGGAAAGCTTTCCCGGCCTCGCGCACCGCATGGAGCAGGTGGGCCGCAAGGACCATGTGCTGTTCATCAACGATTCCAAGGCGACCAATGCCGATGCTGCGGCGCCGGCGCTGTCCAGCTTCGCGCGCATCTACTGGATCGCCGGCGGCCTGCCCAAGGAAGGCGGCATCGAACCCTTGCGCGGCTTCTTCCCGCGCATCGCCAAGGCCTATCTGATCGGCGAGGCAGCGCCGGCGTTTTCGGCGACGCTGGGCGAGGCCGTGCCCTACGAGATTTCAGGCACGCTGGCCGCGGCGGTCGAGCACGCCGCGCATGATGCGGCTAAGGACGACAGCGGCGAGGCGGTGGTGCTGCTGTCGCCGGCCTGCGCCAGCTTCGACCAGTTCAAGAATTTCGAAGTTCGCGGCGAAGCCTTCAGGCAAGCTGCGAATGCTATCGAGGGTGTGAAACCCATCGGAGGGGCACGATAATGCAGAGCCGTCTCGACAAAAGTCCGGTTGCGACCTGGTGGTGGACGATCGATCGCTGGTTCCTGGCGGCGTTCCTGTCGCTGATGGGCCTGGGTATCGTGCTGTCCTTCGCGGCGAGCCCGGCGGTCGCCGAACGCATCGGCCTCGACAGTTTCCACTTCGCCACCAGGCAGATCATCTTCACCGTACCGGCGCTCGGCGTGATGCTGGCTGTATCGTTCCTCGATTCCAGGCAGATCCGGCGGATGGCGCTGATCATGCTGTGCCTGATGCTGGTGCTGATGGTGGCGGTGCTCTACATCGGCGTCGAGGTGAAGGGCGCACGCCGCTGGGTGTCGCTTGCCGGCCTGTCGATCCAGCCGTCGGAATTTTTGAAACCAGCCTTCGTCATCATGTGCGCCTGGCTTTTCGCTGAGCACAAGCGCCAGCCCGACATTCCCGGCAATCTGTTCGCCATGTTGCTGCTGGTACTGGTCGTGTCGCTGCTGGTGGCGCAACCGGATCTCGGCCAGACCATGCTGACGACCGGCACCTGGGGCATCATGTTTTTCATGGCCGGGCTGCCCTGGCTGTGGATCGTTGCGCTGGGTGCCGCCGGCGTCGGCGGCGTTTTCGCCGCCTATACGGTGTTCCCGCACGTTGCCTTGCGCATCGACAAGTTTCTTACCGGCGAAGGCGACACATTCCAGGTCGATATGGGACGCGACGCGCTGATCAATGGCGGCTGGTTTGGCGTCGGACCAGGTGAGGGCACAGTCAAGCGCGTTATTCCCGACAGCCATGCCGACTTCGTCTTCTCGGTCGCAGGCGAAGAGTTCGGGCTGATCATGTGCTTCTTCATCATGTCGATATTCGCCTTCATCGTGCTGCGCGGCCTCAACACGGCGCTGAAGGAGCATGACGATTTCACCCGCTATGCGGTCGGCGGCCTCGTCACCGTCTTCGGCCTGCAGGCGGTCATCAACATGTGCGTCAACCTCCAGCTTGTGCCGGCCAAGGGCATGACGCTGCCGTTCATCTCCTATGGCGGCTCCTCGCAGATCGCCATCGCCATCTCGATGGGGATGGTGCTGGCGCTGACACGCAAGCGGCCGGAAAAGCGCAAGCAGATGGGCTTTGGCCTGTCGCAACGCGCCGTGCCGGCGGAGTGATATGGCCAGAGGCGTCATCCTTCTCGCGGCAGGCGGCACCGGTGGGCATCTTTTCCCGGCCGAGGCGCTGGCGCACGAGCTGAACGAGCGCGGCTGGTCGGTGCACCTGGCAACCGACGACCGTGCCGAGCGTTTCGCCGGCCATTTTCCGGCCGCTGCCGTCCACCCGATCCAGTCGGCGACGATGGGCTCGAAAAACCCTTTTGCCCTGCTTGGTGCCTTCTGGAAAATCTGGCGCGGCGTGCGCCAGGCTTCTGCCGTCATCGCCAGGATCAAGCCGGATGCCGTCGTCGGCTTCGGCGGCTATCCGACCTTGCCGCCGCTCTACGCGGCGACACGGCGCAAGGTACCGACCCTGATCCATGAGCAGAACGCGGTGATGGGGCGCGCCAACCGGGCGCTGGCCGGCCGTGTCGACGCGATCGCCGGCGGCTTCCTGCCGCAGGACAGCAGTGCTGCCGGGGTCAAGACGGTGACGACGGGCAATCCGGTCCGGCCTGCGGTGCTGGAAGCGGCCAAGACTGCCTATGCGGCATCTGCCGGGGATCAACCGTTCCGCCTGCTGGTTTTTGGCGGCAGCCAGGGCGCCCAATTCTTTTCCGATGCCGTGCCGGGAGCCATTGCGCTGCTTTCCAACGCCCAGCGCAAACGGCTGGTCATTACCCAACAAGCGCGCGCCGATGACGTGGCGCGGGTCAAGGCGGCCTATGCCACCCTTGGCGTCGCCGTCGAGGTCTCGCCCTTCTTCACCGACATGGCGGCACGCATGGCGGCCGCTCATCTGGTGATCTCGCGTTCCGGCGCCTCGACCGTCTCGGAGATCGCCGTCATCGGCCGGCCGGCGCTGCTGGTGCCTTACCCCCATGCGCTCGATCACGATCAGGCGGCGAACGCGGCGGCCCTTGCCGCTGCCGGCGGCGGCGAAGTGCATCCGCAATCCTCGCTCTCGTCCGAACGCATCGCAGCGCTTGTCGGCGGGCTGATGGACGACCCCGATCGGCTGACGGCGATGGCGGCGGGTGCGAAATCGGCCGGCAGGCCGGACGCGGCACGGTTGCTCGCCGATCTTACAGAGGCTATTGCGTCCAAAAAAACCGTTTCGGATTTCAGGAAGGGGACGCAAGCATGAAGATGCCGCAGACCATCGGCCTTGTGCATTTCATCGGCATTGGCGGCATCGGCATGAGCGGCATTGCCGAAGTGCTGCACAATCTCGGCTACAAGGTGCAAGGGTCCGACCAGGCCGAAAGCGCCAATGTGCAGCGGCTGCGCGACAAGGGCATTGAATGCTTCGTCGGCCATAGGGCCGAGAATCTCGGCGATGCCGAGGTGGTAGTCGTCTCGACGGCGATCAAGAAATCCAACCCTGAGCTGAAGGCCGCGCGCGAAAAGCTGCTGCCGATCGTGCGCCGGGCCGAGATGCTGGCCGAACTGATGCGCTTTCGCCAGGCGGTGGCGATCGGCGGCACGCATGGCAAGACGACGACGACCTCGATGGTGGCGACCTTGCTCGATGCGGGCGGGCTCGATCCGACCGTGATCAATGGCGGCATCATCAATGCCTACGGCACCAACGCCCGCATGGGCGACGGCGAATGGATGGTGGTCGAGGCCGACGAGAGCGACGGCACCTTCCTGAAACTGCCGGCCGAGATCGCGGTCGTCACCAACATCGACCCCGAGCATCTTGACCACTATGGCAGCTTCGACAAGGTGCGCGAGGCGTTCCGCCAGTTTGTCGAGAACGTACCGTTCTACGGTTTTGGCGTGATGTGCACCGATCACCCCGAAGTGCAGGCGCTGGTCAGCCGCATCGAGGACCGCCGGGTCATCACCTATGGCGAGAATGCGCAGGCCGACGTGCGCTTTACCAATCACCGCATGTCAGGTGCCATTTCGGAATTCGACGTGGTGATCCGCGACCGCAAGACCGGCGGCCAGACTGTCATAGCAGGCCTGCGCCTGCCGATGCCCGGCCGTCACAACGTCTCCAACGCGACGGCAGCAATCGCGGTCGCGCACGAACTCGGCCTGTCGGCCGAGGCGATCAAGAAGGGCCTGTCGTCCTTCGCCGGCGTCAAGCGCCGCTTCACCCATACCGGTTCGTGGGACGGCGTCGAAATATTCGACGATTACGGCCACCATCCGGTCGAGATCTCGGCGGTGCTGAAGGCGGCGCGCAGCGCCACCCAGGGTCGTGTCATCGCCATTGCCCAGCCGCATCGCTTCACCCGGCTGCATGATCTGTTCAACGAGTTTTCCACCTGCTTCAACGACGCCGACACAGTAATGGTGGCGCCGGTCTACGCGGCCGGCGAAGAGCCGATCGACGGCGTCAGCTCGGACGCGCTGGTGTCGCGCATCCGCGCCGGCGGTCATCGCGACGCGCGCTACATCGAGGGCCCGGCGGCGATTGCGCCCATCGTCCGTGATCTGGCCAAGCCGGGCGATTTCGTCGTCTTCCTTGGAGCCGGCAACATCACCCAATGGGCCTATGCGTTGCCCAAGGAGCTTGGCGGGACCGTCTCATGATGCACGGCCAGGCCCTGATCGACAGACTTGGCGACCGGCTTGCCGGCCTGCGTGGCCGCCTGACGCCGAACGCCGAGATGGACAAGATCACCTGGTTCCGTGCCGGGGGGCTGGCTGAAGCGTTGTTCCAGCCGGCCGATGAGGAGGACCTTGCCGCGTTCCTGAAAGCCGTTCCCGAAGAGATACCGCTGACGGTCGTCGGCGTCGGCTCCAACCTTCTGGTCCGCGATGGCGGCATCGAGGGCTTTGTCATTCGGCTTTCGGCCAAGGGCTTCGGCGATGCCGAGGTGATTTCGCCAATCAGGATCAAGGCGGGAGCTGCGACCCCCGACAAGCGCGTCGCAGCGGTGGCGCTCGAGGCCGGCATTGGCGGCTTTCATTTCTACCACGGCATTCCGGGTGCAATCGGCGGTGCGCTGCGAATGAATGCCGGCGCCAATGGCGTCGAGACGCGCGAGCGCGTCATCGAAGTGCGAGCACTCGATCGCAAGGGCAATGTGCAGACGCTGAGCAATGCCGATATGGGATACGCCTATCGCCATTCGGCGGCTCCCTCCGGGCTGATCTTCACCTCCGCCGTGTTCGAAGGCTTTGCCGAGGACAGGGCGACCATCAAGGCTGCGATGGAGGCCGTGCAGAACCATCGTGAGACCGTGCAGCCGATCCGCGAGAAGACCGGCGGCTCGACCTTCAAGAATCCCGACGGCACATCGGCCTGGAAGGAGATCGACAAAGCGGGCTGCCGCGGCCTGATGATCGGCGGCGCGCAGATGTCGCCGATGCATTGCAACTTCATGATCAACACCGGAACCGCGACCGGCTACGACCTTGAATATCTCGGCGAGACGGTGCGCACGCGGGTGCTGGAGAATTCCGGTATCCGGCTGCAATGGGAAATCAAGCGCATCGGCAATTTCCGGCCAGGGCATGCCGTTCAGGAGTTTCTCGGGCAGCTCCTTTAAGGTGCGCTGATATTCAGGTGATGCTCCGCTCCGGTTCTCGAAAGCCATCGTTTTCGACTCGGCCTGACCTGAATCTCAACACACCTAGCGCGTGTTGAAGTTCATGTGATGCATGAACTTCAACGAGGCGAAAAACGGTCCGCGACCGTTGCCGCAAAGACTCAACGACACGCTTTTCGCATCCATTTTCTTAGAAAGTGAATCTCTCGGAATCGTAAGCACTTGCCAGTGAATCAACTCTCTGATTCTCTGCTCGAAAGCGTTTCCTGATTTGAGTCGTTCGACGCGTTTTCAGCGTTTTCCGTCTGGGGGGCAACCTGCCGGGAGACTCTGACTCAATGTTGCGGAAAATCTGGTTTTGGTCCGCCGTGAGAGAGGGGATGCCGGGGAATGAAAAACAAGCATGTGGCCGTCCTGCTGGGTGGTTTTTCGTCCGAGCGGCCCGTGTCCCTGTCCTCCGGAAAGGCTTGCGCCGATGAGCTTGAGAAGGAAGGTTACCAGGTCACCCGCGTCGATGTCGGGCGCGATGTCGGCTCCGTGCTTGCCGAGCTCAAGCCCGATGTCGCCTTCAATGCGCTGCACGGCCCTTTTGGTGAGGATGGCACCATCCAGGGCATCCTCGAATATCTCGGCATTCCCTACACCCATTCCGGCGTGCTCGCCTCGGCTCTGGCCATGAACAAGGAGCAGGCCAAACGGGTTGCCAAGTCGGTCGGCATCGTGGTCGCCGAATCGAAGGTCGCCAGCCGCTTCGCCATCCAGAACAAGCATCCGATGAAGCCGCCCTATGTGGTCAAGCCAGTCAATGAGGGCTCAAGCTTCGGCGTCGTCATCGTGCATGAAGGTCAGTCGCATCCGCCGCAGGTTCTTGGCTCGTCGGAATGGAAATATGGCGATACCGTCATGGTCGAGCGCTACATTCACGGCAGGGAGCTGACCTGCGCGGTGATGGGCGATGTGGCGCTGGGGGTCTGCGAGATCATCCCGACCGGCCATTCCTTCTACGACTATGATTCAAAATATGTCGCCGGGGGATCAAAGCACGAATGCCCCGCAAAAGTTTCACCGAATATTTACCAAAAAATACAAACACTGGCGCTCAAGGCTCACCAAGCGATCGGCTGTCGGGGCGTTTCCCGGTCGGACTTCCGTTATGACGATCGGCATTCCGAAAACGGCGAGATTGTCTGGCTCGAGGTCAACACCCAGCCGGGTATGACGCCGACGTCCTTGGTGCCTGAAATCGCCGCCCAGGCCGGGCACTCGTTTGGCGATTTGTTGAGTTGGATGGTGGAGGACGCTTCGTGTCTGCGTTGAAATGGGGACAGGGTAGGGAGAGGGGCGCGGCCGGTCCGGCGCTGTTCGGCCTGTCGTTGCCGTTGGACCATTTCGTGCTGCCGCGGATGCTGCGCCGCCCGGTGCGCATTATGGCGCGCCTCGGTGTCGGGGAATTCCAGGCGCCGCGCTTTTCCGCGGCCATGATGTCGGCCATGCTGATTTTCTCGAGCAGTGCCTATGGCGCCTATCTCGGCGGTCATGTCGACGGTATCGTGCAGAGCATCGCCGCCCGTACCGGATTTGCCGTCGATCAGGTCAAGGTGGTGGGCAATCGCCAGACTTCGGAAATCGATATACTCGACAGGCTTGAACTCGACGGCTGGACGTCGCTGATCGGCTTTAATGCCGAGGCCGCGCGGGAACGAATTGCGACCTTGCCGTGGATCGAGGTCGCGGCGGTGCGCAAGGTCTATCCGCATACGCTGGAAGTGCGTGTCGAGGAGCGTGAGGCTTTCGCGCTCTGGCAGCAGGGTGACGAGCTTTCGGTCATCGAGAGGAATGGCGCCATGATCGCGCCGTTCTCGGGCGGCAAGCAGGTGCTTCTGCCGCTGCTGATCGGCACCGGCGCGCCGGCGAGCGCGCCCGATTTCCTGGCCAAGGTCGAAAAATATCCCGAGCTCGCGAACCGGATCAAAGGTTATATCCGTGTCGGCGAACGGCGCTGGGACCTGAAGCTGGACAATGGCATCACCATCAAGCTTCCCGAGGACGACGAGGATCAGGCGCTCGCCGAACTCGTGAAGATGGATCATGACAACGGTTTGCTGTCGCGCGACATCGCCGCCGTCGACATGCGCCTGACGGACCGGCTGGTCGTGCAGTTGACGGCGGAAGCGGCGACGCAGCGCGAAGCCGCCCTCAACGAGAAACCCAAGAGCCTGAAGCGCAAGCCGGAGACGAAGATATGAGCTGGCTTGGCAGTCCTGGCGATGCCGCGTCGCGCCGGTCTGGCACCCTGACGGTGCTGGATGTCGGTTCGAGCAAGGTCTGCTGCATGGTGGCCAAGCTCAAGCCGTGCGATGACGGCAAGCTGCTGCGCGGCCGTTCGCACCGGATCCAGGTGATCGGCATCGGCCATCAGAAGTCGCAAGGCGTGAAGTCGGGTGTCGTGGTCGATCTCGACAGGGCGGAGCATGCCATCCGCCTTTCCGTCGACGCAGCCGAGCGCATGGCCGGGCTGACGGTTGATTCGCTGATCGTCAACATGACGGCCGGCCGGCTGAAGAGCGAAGCCTTCTCCGCCACCATCAATCTTGGCGGCCACGAGGCCGACGAGGCCGACATCAAGCGCGTTCTCGGTGCTGGCGCCAAGCAGGCGCTGAAGGCCGAGCGCGAAGTGATCCATTCGCTTCCCGTCGGCTTCTCGCTGGATGCCGAACGCGGCGTGCGCGATCCGCGCGGCATGGTCGGCGACGCACTCGGCGTCGACATGCATGTGCTGACCGGCGACGCCGCGCCGATGCGCAATCTGGAGCTGTCCATCAACCGTTCGCATCTGTCGGTCGAGCGCATGGTGGCGACGCCCTATGCCAGCGGGCTGGCGGCGCTGGTCGACGACGAGCTGGAAATGGGTGCGGCCTGCATCGACATGGGCGGCGGCACGACGACGATCTCGGTGTTTTCGGAAGGCAAGTTCGTCCATGGCGACGCCATCGCCATCGGCGGCAACCATGTCACGCTGGACATGGCCAAGGGGCTGTCGACCTCGCTTGATGCCGCCGAACGGCTGAAGGTGATGCATGGTTCGGCGCTGCCCGGCAGCGCCGACGATCGCGACCTGGTCTCGATCCAGCCGATCGGCGACGATGGCGACGTGCCCTTGCAGATCCCGCGCTCGGTGATGACGCGCATCGTGCGCGCCCGCATCGACGAGACGCTCGAACTGCTGCGCGACCGGCTGAACAAGTCCGGCTATGGTAATGCAGTGGGCAAGCGTGTGGTTCTTACCGGCGGCGCCAGCCAGCTTGCCGGCCTGCCGGAGGCGGCGCGCCGCATCCTGGGACGAAATGTGCGCATCGGCCGCCCGCTCGGCGTGGCCGGCCTGCCGGAAGCGGCGAAGGGGCCGGCCTTCTCGGCCGCGGTGGGGCTTCTGATCTACCCGCAGATGGCGAGCTTCGAGAGCCATCCGGCGAAAGGAATTTCCGGTCTCAAAATGACCGGAACGGGCGGAAAACTGCATCGCATGAGTCAGTGGTTGAGAGACAGTTTCTAAAATTGACGGGGACAGCCCCATAGGCGGCCGCGGCGGCGAAGCGGCGTGAAAGGCAAAGGACGGAGACAATGACCATCAATCTGCAAAAGCCGGACATCACCGAGCTTAAGCCGCGCATCACCGTGTTCGGTGTCGGCGGCGGCGGCGGCAATGCCGTCAACAACATGATCACCGCCGGTTTGCGCGGCGTCGAGTTCGTGGTGGCCAACACCGACGCGCAGGCGCTGACCATGTCGAAGGCAGGCCGCCTGATCCAGCTCGGCGCTCACGTCACCGAGGGGCTCGGTGCGGGATCGCAGCCGGAAGTCGGCCGTGCGGCGGCGGAAGAGTGCATCGATGAAATCCTCGATCACCTGACCAACACCCATATGTGCTTCGTGACAGCCGGTATGGGCGGCGGCACCGGCACCGGTGCTGCTCCCGTCGTTGCCCGCGCAGCGCGCGAAAAGGGCATCCTCACCGTCGGCGTCGTCACCAAGCCGTTCCACTTCGAAGGCCAGCGCCGCATGAAGACCGCGGACTTCGGCATCGAGGAATTGCAGAAATGCGTCGATACGCTGATCGTCATCCCCAACCAGAACCTGTTCCGGCTGGCCAATGACAAGACCACCTTCGCCGATGCCTTCGCCATGGCCGACCAGGTGCTCTATTCCGGTGTCGCCTGCATCACCGACCTGATGGTCAAGGAAGGCCTGATCAATCTCGACTTCGCCGACGTGCGTTCGGTCATGCGCGAGATGGGCAAGGCGATGATGGGCACCGGCGAAGCTTCGGGCGAGGGCCGCGCGATGGCCGCCGCCGAAGCGGCGATCGCCAACCCGCTGCTCGACGAGACCTCGATGAAGGGCGCCAAGGGCCTGCTGATCTCGATCACGGGCGGTCGCGACCTGACGCTGTTCGAAGTCGACGAAGCGGCGACCCGTATCCGCGAGGAAGTCGACCAGGACGCCAACATCATCCTGGGCGCCACTTTCGACGAGGAACTCGAAGGCGTCATCCGCGTCTCGGTGGTTGCCACCGGCATCGACAAATCGGCGGCTGAAATCGCCGCTGCGCCGATCTCGATCCGCACGGCGCCTCCGAAGCCGGTCAGCCGCCCGGCGGCTCAGATCGCGGAGGCTCGCCCGGCGCCTGTTCAGCAGGCGGCCTACGAGCCACGCGCTGTCGACCCTGTCGCCGAAGCCATCCAACTGGCCGAAGCCAATGCCGCGGCGATGGCGCAGGCGCGCCCGGCTCCTGTCGCTCACACAGAAGATTTCCGCCCACAGAGCAAGATCTTCCAGGCGCCGCCAGCACAGCCGATGCCGCAGCCGGTGGTCCAGCAGATGCAGCCGGCCCCGCAGCCGCGCGAGATGCTGCGCGAAGCCCCGCAGCCTATTGCCATGGCACCTCAGCGTATGCCGCGCGTCGAGGACTTCCCGCCCGTCGTCAAGGCCGAGGTGGATGCCAAGAGCCGCCCGGTTGACCACGAGAACAACAGCGGACCGATGGGCCTGCTGAAGCGCCTGACCAACGGACTGACCCGCCGCGAGGAAGAACCCGCAAGGCTGCAGCCGGCGCAGCCGCGCGAGCCCAAGCTGCGCCAGGCCGCGCCCGAAGTGCGCCGCCTCGCCAGCCAGGATGCGCAGCTCTATGCGCCACGCCGTGGCCAACTCGACGATCAGGGCCGCCTGACGCCGCAGGTGAGGACGACTCAGGAAGACGATCAGCTGGAGATTCCGGCGTTCCTGCGCCGCCAGGCCAACTGATTGGTAAACGGACTGTAACATTTGTTAACAGGCAAGCGAGGAATCGCTTGCCTGTTAACGTTTTAAATGATGTGATTTCAACCACTTACAAAGTCGCACCCATTCCAGTTCGCGGTTACACAGAGTAAGAAACCGTGATTTGGAGTCTCCCTGACGGGACATTATCTTCGCTGCCTACCATCATCGGCTTGCCGGGATTTCGGGGGAAGTCGCCCTGCCAGCCGATTCACACAAGAGCCGCGCCCTCGGGCTGGAGAAGCGGACCTAGGCATTACGGGCTTATGGGGATTGTCTTGCACGACTATCAGACGACATTGAAGACGCGCGCGTCGCTTACCGGCACCGGCGTCCACAGCGGCAAGGAAGTGTCCATCAGCTTCATGCCGGCGGATGCCGACACCGGCATCGTTTTCCAGCTTTTCAACGGTGCCGAGCAGGGCCGCGAGTTTCGTGCCCTGGTCTCGGAAGTCGGCGCCACCGACCTGTGCACCATGCTTGGTGATCCCGCCGGCGAGCATATCGCCACGGTCGAGCACATCATGGCGGCGCTGTTTGGGCTCGGCATCGACAATGTCGCTGTCGAGATCGACGGTTCCGAGGTTCCGATCTTCGATGGCAGCGCCATGGCGTTCGTCGAAGCCATCGACCAGGCGGGCATCGAGACGCTTTCGGTCAAGCGCCGCTATATCAGGGTCATCAAGCCGGTCCGCATCGAGAACGGCGCCTCGTGGGCGGAGTTTCGGCCCTATGACGGAACCCGTTTCGAGATCGAGATCGACTTCGAAAGCCCGGCGATCGGCCGTCAGCTGTTTGCCTCCGACCTCAATGCCGATATTTTCCGTCGCGACATCGCGCGCGCCCGCACCTTCGGCTTCATGAAGGATGTCGAGCGGCTGTGGGCTGCAGGCTATGCGCTCGGCTCCTCGCTGGAGAATTCGCTGGTGATCGGCGACGACAACCGCGTCATCAATATGGGCGGCCTGCGCTATCCCAACGAATTCGTGCGCCATAAAACGCTGGACGCCATGGGCGACCTGGCGCTGGCCGGCGCCCGCTTCATCGGCTGCTTCCGCTCCTATCGCGGCGGCCACAGGATGAATGCCGCGGCCCTGCGCCGCCTGCTGTCGGATCGCACGGCGTTCGAGATCGTCGAGACGACGCGCCGGGAGCGTGGCCGCAGCGCCGAGATGAACGCCGTCAACGCGCCGCTCTACGCGCCCTGGATGATCTGATTTTCCCAGTTTTTTCGGGTTCCATGGGGGATTGCGTGTGTTGCAGGAATGCACCACCCGCCAGTGAAATTGCATTGATGTCCAAGCTGCGTCCGGCCGCCACAAAAATGTGCGATTGGCCGGAGATAGCGTTGCCGGGCAAGGCGGTTATGGTTTATGGCTGCTGCCGTCGATTAGTGCATGTCGTTCAAAAGTGGGGACCAGTTTTGAAACAATGGCATGCAACTGGCATTGAAATAGCGCCGAAAGGGCGAGATCCAATCATGTTCTTCAAGCGAGTTGGTCAATTGAAAGCACCGCAGAGGGCCGTTTTCCTGGCGCTTTCAGTAGTTGTTCCATCGCTCTTCCTGTCGGCCTGCATGTCGTCGGAGAAAGATATCGACCTGTCGACCTATGTCGACCAGACCGAGCCGGCCGATGTTCTCTACAACCAGGGCCTTGCCAATCTCAATGCCGGGCGCCTGCAGGAGGCGAGCCGCAAGTTCGACGCCGTCGACCGCCAGCATCCCTATTCGGAATGGGCCCGCAAATCGATGGTGATGGGCGCTTTCGCCGACTATCGCCAGGGCAATTACGACGAGGCGATCGGCTCGGCCAAGCGTTATCTCACGCTTTACCCGTCGACCGATGACGCTGCTTATGCGCAGTACATCATCGGCTTGAGCTACTACCGCCAGATCAAGGACGTGACGCAGGACCAGAAGGAAGCGCGTCAGACCGTCCAGACGATGCAGGATCTGGTCACCCGCTGGCCGACATCGGAATATGTCGACGACGCCAAGGAAAAGATCCGCTTCGCCAACGATCAGTTGGCAGGCAAGGAGATGCAGATCGGCCGCTACTATCTCGAGCGGCGTGAATACATCGCCGCCGTCAAGCGCTTCCGCACCGTGGTCGAGAACTATTCCAACACGCGCCATGTCGAGGAGGCGCTCGCACGTCTGACCGAAAGCTATTACGCGATGGGTCTGACTTCGGAGGCGCAGACGGCCGCCGCGGTGCTCGGCACCAACTACCCTGACAGCTCGTGGTACAAGGATTCCTACAAGCTGTTGCAGAGCAATGGGCTTGCACCGCGCGAAAATGCAGGGTCGTGGATATCCAAGGCCGGAAAGATGATCACCGGCGCCTGACGTATGAGCATCGACTGAAGCGTTCACAGCGCTTTTCGGATTGATCCGGTGCTCAAACAAAAAGATAGTGCGGCGCTGCGACTGCAAATGGTCGCGTGCCGTTCTAGATTCGGGTTCTGATGCTTTCCAGACTGTCGATCCGCGATATCGTCCTGATCGAGAAGCTGGATATCGACTTCCAGCCGGGTCTTTCGGTGCTGACCGGCGAAACCGGTGCCGGCAAATCCATCCTGCTCGATGCCCTGTCGCTGGCGCTCGGTGCGCGTGGCGACGCGTCGCTGGTGCGTCATGGCGCGGCGCAAGGCCAGGTCATCGCCGTCTTCGACGTGCCGCGCAATCATCCGGCGCGTGCGCTGCTTGCCGACAATGCGATTGAGGATGACGGCGACATCATCCTGCGCCGCCTGCAGACGGCGGATGGCCGCACCCGTGTCTTCGTCAACGATCAGCCTTCGAGCGTCACGCTGATGCGCGATGTCGGGCGCGCGCTGGTCGAGATCCACGGCCAGCACGATGAACGCGCGCTGGTCGATCCCGGCGCGCATCGCGAGGTGCTTGATGCTTTCGGTGGCCATCTCGGCGCCGTCCGCTCGACGGGCGAGGCATGGCGGCACTGGCGCGCCTGCGAGCAGGAGCTGTCGCGCCACCGCGCCAAGGTGGCGGCGGCCGCGCGCGAGGCCGACTATCTGCGCGCGGCGGTGGCGGAATTGAGCAAGCTCGATCCGCAGCCGGGTGAGGAGACGGATCTCGCCGAACTGCGGGCGTCGATGATGCGGGCCGAGAAGATCGCTTCCGAAATCCATGATGCGCAGGATGTGCTGTCCGGCCCGTCCTCGCCCTTGCCGCAACTGGCCAGCCTGCTGCGGCGGCTGCAGCGCAAGGTGACCGAGGCGCCCGGCCTGCTCGACGACGTCGTCAAATCGCTCGACGAGGCGATGCTGTCGCTCGACGCGGCGCAATCGGGCGTCGAGGCAGCACTTCGCGCCACCGAATATGATCCGCAGCGGTTGGAGAAGGCGGAGGAGCGGCTGTTTTCGCTGCGCGCGGCCTCGCGCAAGCACAGCGTCGCCGTCGACGATCTGGCGCAGCTTCGCGACACGATGTCGGCCGATCTTGCCGATCTCGATGCCGGCGAGGAGCGCCTGCACGGGCTGGAAAAGCAGGCCGCCGCGGCACGCGAGACCTACGACATTGCCGCCGCGCAGCTGTCTTCGCTTCGCCACGCGGCGGCGGTCGGCCTGACCAAGGCGGTGATGGCGGAATTGCCGGCGCTGAAGCTCGAACGCGCCGCCTTTATCGTGGAAATGAAGAGCGAGGCCGAGAGCCGCATGGAAGAGGGCATCGACCAGATCGAATTCTGGGTGCGCACCAATCCAGGCACGCGGCCCGGGCCGATGATGAAAGTAGCGTCCGGCGGCGAACTTTCGCGCTTCCTTCTGGCGTTGAAGGTCGCGCTGGCCGACCGCGGCTCGGCGCCGACGCTGGTTTTCGATGAAATCGATACTGGGGTGGGCGGCGCTGTCGCCGACGCGATCGGCCAGCGGCTGGCGCGGCTGTCGAAGCGCGTCCAGGTGCTCTCGGTGACGCATGCGCCACAGGTCGCGGCACGCGCGGCGACGCATTTCCTGATCTCCAAATCCGGCACCACCGACCGTGTCGCCACCGGCATTGCCGAGATGGACCGGCCGGCGCGGCAAGAAGAGATCGCGCGCATGCTGGCCGGCGCCACCATCACCGACGAGGCGCGCGCCGCCGCCGAGCGATTGCTGCGCGAGAACACCACGGCTGCATAAGAACAACGCGTGTCAGGGATCGAGTCAGGATATGGCTCCATCCTGCTGTTCAGGAATGATTTTCCCAAAATCCTGATCTATTGTGGCGGGCCACCGTCCGGGGAAGGAAAGCATGGCTGAAAAACCTGTCGATTCGCTCAGTGAGAGCGAGGCCGAAGCCGAGCTGAAGCGGCTGGCGGAAGAGATCGCCGAGCACGACCGGCGCTACCATACCGAAGATGCGCCTGTTATCACCGATGCCGAGTATGATGCGCTGGCGCGGCGCAACCTTGCCATCGAGGAGCGCTTTCCGGCGCTGGTGCGCGAGGATTCGCCATCGCTCAGGGTCGGAGCAGCGCCCGCGGAAGGCTTTACCAAGGTGCGCCATGCCGTGCCGATGCTCAGCCTTGCCAAGGCCTATACAGACGATGATGTCACGGATTTCATCGAACGCGGGCGGCGGTTCTTCGATCGCGACAAGGAACTCGACATTGCGTTCACGGCCGAACCGAAGATCGACGGGCTATCGGCTTCGCTGCGTTACGAAAACGGTGTGTTCGTGCAGGGCGCAACGCGTGGCAACGGCGCCGTCGGCGAAGACATCACCGCCAATTTGAAGACCATCGCCGACATCCCTGCAAAGCTGAAAGGCTCGGGCTGGCCCGAAACCATCGAGATCCGCGGCGAGGTCTATATGACCTATGCGGAATTCGAGGCGCTGAAGCAGCGCTCGGCAGCCGTCGGCGGCCAGGACTACGTCAATCCGCGCAACACGGCGGCCGGGTCGCTGCGCCAGAAGGATCCATCCGTCACCGCCAGCCGCAACCTCAAATTCTTCGCCTATGCCTGGGGTTACACGACAGCGGATCCGGCTCCGACCCAGTATGATTCGGTGCAGAAATTCGCCGAGTGGGGATTCAAGATCAGTCCGCTGATGGTGCGGGCCAAATCGGCCGAGGAGTTGATCGCGCATTATCATCGGATCGAGGAGCAGCGCTCGGCGCTCGGCTACGATATCGACGGCGTCGTCTACAAGGTCGACCAGCTGGAGTTGCAGCGCCGCTGGGGCTTCGTCACCGGCGAACCGCGCTGGGCGATCGCGCATAAATTTCCGGCCGAACAGGCGATGACGACCGTGCAGAAGATCGACATCCAGGTCGGCCGTACCGGTACGCTGGCGCCGGTCGCGCGGCTGGCGCCGGTCACGGTCGGCGGCGTCGTGGTCGAGAACGTCACGCTGCACAATGAGGATTACATCAAGGGCCTGGACTCGACCGGCCAGCCGATCCGCGACGGCATCGACGTGCGCATCGGCGATACGGTCGTGATCCAGCGGGCAGGCGATGTCATTCCGCAGATCGTCAGCGTCGTCATCGACAAGCGGCCGGCCGATGCCGTGCCGTACGAATTCCCGCACACCTGTCCGATCTGCGGCTCGCCGGCGACGCGCGAGATCAACGAGAAGACCGGCAAGGAAGATTCCCGCCGCCGCTGCACCGGCGAGCTGATCTGCCCGGCGCAGGCGGTGGAAGGATTGCGCCACTTCGTGTCGCGCGGTGCCTTGGACATCGAAGGCCTTGGTGCCGAGAACATAGATACCTTCTTCAATGCGGGATTGATCAGGACCGCCGCCGATATTTTCACGCTCAGGGATCGCCGTCCGGCTGTCACCAGGGCGCTGGCGGAACGGCGCGAGGAACAGGCGAGGCAGCGCGAGGCCGCATCGGGCAAGACGCGCAAGAACGTGCGCAGCGTCGAGGACCGCAATTATGAGGGCCTCGACAAGCTGTTCGCGGCCATCGACTCACGCCGCGAGCCGGAACTCGACCGTTTCATCTTCGCGCTCGGCATCCGCCATATCGGCGAAACGACGGCGGCTGTGCTTGCCCGCACCTTCTCGACCATCGAGGAACTGATCCGCGTGGGCAAGGAAACAGCGGCAGCGGAAGATCCGCACAGTGTCTTCCCCTCGGTCAACGGTATCGGCGATACCGTGATCGACGCGTTGCGCGACTTCTTCGGCAATGAGCGCAATGACGACGTGCTTGATGCGTTGCTCCGCCAAGTCAAGCCGAAGCCGTATATCGTCAACGTCTCGGCCGACAGCGAGGTCGCCGGCAAGACGGTCGTCTTCACCGGCTCGCTGGAAAAGATGACACGCTCCGAGGCCAAGGCGATGGCGGAGCGCCTCGGCGCCAAGGTCGCGGGCTCGGTTTCGGCGAAGACGGATCTGGTGGTCGCCGGGCCGGGTGCCGGCTCCAAGCTCAAGCTCGCCAGCGAACTCGGCATCGAGGTCATCGACGAAGATGCCTGGCTGGCGCGGATCGGCAAGGCCTGATGGACGGCGCATTCAAAGGGTTCGGCCCAAAAGCCATTCCGTTCCTCAAGGCGCTGGATTTCCACCAGAGCCGAGAGTGGTTTTTGGAGAACCGTGACTTGTTCGAACAGGAATTGCGCGATCCGCTCAGTGATCTCGTCGACACGCTGACCGAGCGCTTCGCAAAGGCGGGTCTCGGCCTGCGCGGCGACCGCAAGAAGTCGCTGTTCCGAATCAACCGCGACGTGCGCTTCGCCAAGGACAAGCGGCCTTACAACAGGCATTTGTCTGCCATCCTGTCGCCCGACGGCACCAAGATGGAGCAGGGCGTGTTCTACGTCCATGTCGGGCTTGAGCGCTGCTTCGCCGACATTGCCTGGTGGCAGCCGGAGCCGGCGCTGCTGCTGGCGATGCGCAAAGCCATCGCGACGAAGCCGGACAGGTTTCGCGCCCTGGTGGCGGCGTTGAAGAAGAACCGGCTTGAACTCGAGACCGAAGGCCGTATGAAGCGTACGCCACGCGGCTTCGAGGGAATCAGCGATCCCGACCTTGTCGCCGCCATCCGCAACCGGCATTTTGTCGTCCAGCATGTTATCGATCCCGCGGGAATCCATACGGCTGATCTGGTCGACGAGCTCGTCGATTTCACCTTGCGCGCCAAGCCGCTGCTCGACTGGGGCAGGGCGATCGAGGGCAAGATCCTGAAGGAATAAGCGTCTAACTCAGCCGATCCAGCGATCATTTCCGCTGATCGTTTGGCTCAAGCGAATTCGTGTGACACGGCAAGCCGCGCCACCTACATACCGCGCTTCCCTTGTTGTTGTGCATGTCGTTATCCCCCTTTTGGGCGACATGCATCAGGAGTGGTTGATGGCGACGGACGTAATTTCCGAGAGCGGCGACAGAAGCGATTTCTGGCAAGGCGTGCGGCTGTCGATGCCTGTGGTGGTGGCCTCGGCGCCGTTTGCGGTGCTGTTCGGCGCGCTCGCCGTGGACAATGGCTTCTCGGTCCTGGAAGCCTTTCTGATGAGTGCGCTGGTCTATGGCGGCGCCAGCCAGATGGTCGGCATCCAGCTGTTCGGCCAGCATGTGGCGCCGTGGCTGATCGTGCTGTCGATCTTCGCCGTCAATTTCCGCCACGTGCTCTATTCCGCCGGCATCGGCCGGCGCATCGCGCACTGGCCTGTCATCCAGCAGGTACTAGGCTATTTCATCCTCACCGATCCGCAATTCGCGGTGGCCGAGGCGAGGGCGCAATCCGGCCAGACGGTCGGCTTTGCCTGGTATCTGGGACTTGGCTTGCCTGTCTATCTGTTCTGGATCGTCGAAAGCGCGCTTGGTGCGCTGTTCGGCAAGCTGATCCCCGACACGCACGCGCTGGGCATCGATTTCCTGCTGCCGATCTATTTCCTCGGTCTCGTGCTGGGCTTCCGCAAGCGGCCTCTGTGGCTGCCGGTGGTCATTGCCAGCGCTGCCGCCTCCATCATCGCCTACAAGACCGTGGGCTCGCCCTGGCATGTCTCGATTGGCGCTGTTGCCGGTGTGCTGCTGGCGGTCATCCTGCCTCCCCACCATAGCGGCGTAAAGGCACGGCCATGAGCACGACCTTCTGGATCATTATCGCCGGCGCAATCGCGACCTATCTGACGCGCATCGGCGGGCACCTGGTGATATCGCGCTTCGACACCATCCATCCGCGCGTCGAGGCCGGCCTCAATGCCGTGCCGGCGGCGGTGCTGACGACGCTGGTGGCGCCCGAGCTGTTGGACGCCGGCCCGGCGGAATGGGCCGCACTGGTGGTCACCGCCGTGGTTTCGCTGCGCGGTGGGTTGATGGCGATGTTTTTGGCGGGCGCGGCGGTATTGATCGTGGCGCGGCAGTTCGTCGGGTAGGGCGTATCGATATTCAGGTGATGACGGCCTGCAAACGGCGGCTTCCTGCGCTTCCCCGTTCTACCGCGTCGCGGTAGAACTGAGCTCACGTACCCAAAAGTACGCTTCGCTCCGGTTCACGGAACCCATCGTTTTCGCTCGTCCTGACCTGAATCTCGACACGCCCTCGGCGCCTCAGAAAAATCAAATCTTCGCGTCGTGCGGCAGCGGCGCGGTGGCCTTCTCCAGCCAGGCCAGCGTTTCGCCGTCGAGCATCGGGCCGATCTCGGCCAGCACGCGCGCGTGGTACGAGTCCAGCCAATGCAACTCGTCACGCGTCAGAAGGTCCGACTGCACCAGCCTGGTATCGATCGGCGCCAGCGTCAGCGTCTCGAAGCCGTGCATGGCGATGTCGCCGCCCTCGATCTCTTGCGCCGGCGTCACCAGGATCAGGTTCTCGATGCGGATGCCGTAGGAGCCTTCCTTGTAGTAGCCGGGCTCGTTGGACAGCATCATGCCTTCGAGCAGCTTTTCGGTGCCGGTGCGGGCGATACGCTGCGGGCCTTCATGCACGGCCAGATACGAGCCGACGCCATGGCCGGTGCCGTGGGCGAAGTCGCAGCCGTGCTTCCACAGCGCCATGCGCGCGACGGCATCGATCTCGGAGCCGCGCGTGCCGGCGGGAAAGCGCAAGGTGGAAATGCCGATCATGCCTTTCAGCACCAGGGTGAAGCGTTCGCGCATCTCCTGCGTCGGCTGGCCGATCGGCACGGTGCGCGTGATGTCGGTGGTGCCGTCCTGATACTGCGCGCCGGAATCGAGCAGGAACAGCTCGCCGGCCTGCAGCTTGCGGCTGGTGGCGCGCGACACGCGGTAATGCATGATGGCGCCGTTCGGGCCGGCGCCCGAAATGGTGTCGAAGGAGACGTCGCGCAGCGGCATCTGGGTTTCCTCGCCGGTCCGCCGGCGCTGTTCCTCCAGCCTGGTGACGACAGCGATCTCGTCGAGCGAGCCGGGTTTTTGCCGCTCCAGCCAGCACAGCAATTTCGCCACGGCCGCACCGTCACGCCGATGCGCGGCGCGCGAGCCGTTGATCTCGGCCTGGTTCTTGGTGGCGCGCGGGATTCGGGCAGGATCTGCTGCTGCAATGACGGCGTCGCCATTGTCCTCGACCAGCATGCGCAGCCGGTCAGCCGCCAGCACCGGGTCGAGCGCGATTTTCGCGCCACTCTTGGCAAGCGCTGTGATCGCGGCTTCGAATTCGCCGGGCTCATGCGGCTCGGCGAGCTGGGTGAGGTAGGCGGCGACCTGGCGCGAGAATTTGCGCTTATCCATGAAAAGCTGGTGCGACCCATCGGCGGCGAGGATGGCGAAGCCGAGCGCCAGCGGCGTGTGCGGCACGTCGCCGCCACGGATGTTGAAGGCCCAGGCGATGGAGGAGGGGTCGGTCAGCACCGCATGGGTGGCGCCGTCCTTGGCGATCGCCGCCGCCAGCCGCGCCAGCTTGTCCTTGGCGAGCTCGCCGGCAAAGCCGATCGGGTGGAGCTCGACCGGGGCCACCGGCGCGTCGGGCTGATCCTTCCAGATGATGTCGATCGGGTTCTTGTCGAGCGGCACCAGTACGGCGCCGTTCTTGTCGACTGAGGCCTGCAGCGCCTTGACCTCGCTGATCGTGTGCAGCCATGGATCGAAGCCGAGCCGTGCGCCCTTGCCAAGATTGTCTTTCAGCCAGACAGCCGGCGGATTGTCGACCAGGCTTTCGATCGAAAAGACGTCGAGATCGACCTCGCTGCGCACCTGCAGCGTGTAGCGCCCGTCGACAAAGACGAAGGCGCGATCGCGCAGGACGATGGCGACGCCGGCCGAGCCGCTGAAGCCGGTCAGCCATTTCAGCCGCGCCGAACGATCGGCGACATACTCGCCCTGATGCTCGTCGGCACGCGGGACGATGAAGCCGTCCAGCCCGTTGGCTTCAAGCCATTGGCGCAGCAGCGCCACGCGCGGTTTGCCGACGGCCGGGTCGCCCGCGGAATCGAAGGTCTGGAACATGGTGGGCCTCCTGCATGTCCGCGCAACCGTAGCGTACGGTCGCGGAAATCGGAATCGATTTCCGGCTGCGCGCAACCTGCTACAGCATCGCCGGACTGACAACTGGGGGAATTTGGTCCAGGCTCGGTCGGTGCCGGTCTAATGCTTCAGGTGGATCGTCACCCAGCCCTCGCGGTGCAAGGTTCTGACATGGCGGAAATTCTGTCCGACATAGGCCGAGATGACCGCGTCCCGCTGGCGCTCGAGGATGCCCGACAGCACGATCGAGCCGCCAAGTGCGATATGATGGGCCATTTGCGGCGCCAGCCGCATCAGCGGCCGCGCCAATATGTTGGCGACGATCAGATCGAAGGGCGCGAGCTTGCCGAAGATCGGATGGTGAAAGCCGGGCGCGGTTGCTGTTTCCACCAGTGCCTTGACGTGGTTGAGCCGCGCATTGGCGGCAGCCACCCGCACCGCCACCGGATCGATGTCGGTGGCCAGCACCGGAATGTGCGCCAGCTTGGCGACGGCGATCGCCAGTACCGCGCTGCCGGTGCCGAGGTCGAGCGCATTGCGCGGGTGTTCGCGCCGGACCACTCTTTCCAGCATTTCCAGGCAGCCGGCGGTGGTGCCGTGATGGCCGGTGCCGAAGGCAAGGCCGGCTTCGATTTCGATGGCGAGTTCGCCGCTGTGGCGTTTCCTGCGGTCATGTGCGCCGTGGACGAAGAAACGTCCGGCACGCACCGGCTTCAGCTCTTCCAGCGAATGCGCCACCCAGTCGATGTCGGGCAGGGGCTCGCGCTCGATCGGCTTCGACAGGGAAAGGCCGGCAAGGATGTCCTTCAAGCGGGTCTCGACCGCATCGATGTCGCCATCGGCATAGAGCGATACTTCGTGGATGTCCTTGTCCTCGTCGACCTCCAGCACGGCGATCGGCAGCCCCTCTTCCTCGAAGGCCGCCTCAAGCGCCGCGAAAATGCTGACGGACTCGATCTTTCCGGTGGTGAAGTAAAGGCGCGTCTGGGTCATGAAATGGTAATCAGCCTTTCGCCGCCAGCCGCTTCAGCTTGGCGATGGCCGTATCGGCGCTTTCGCCGTAGGCGATTGTGCCGGCAAAATCGCCCTTGGCGTTGAGCAGCAGCACCGAGGCGGTATGATCCATCGTGTAGTCGCCGTCGCCCGTGTCGACCTTCTTCCAATAGATGCCGAACGACTTGGCCATGGCATGGACCTTGTCCGGAGCGCCCGTGATGCCGACGATACGGTCGGAGAAATTGCTGACATAGGCGTTCATCACCTCAGGCGTGTCGCGCTCCGGATCGACCGATACGAAATAGGCGTGCAGGTTCTTGCCGTCGTCGCCGAGCGTCTTCAGCCAGCCGGCCAGTTCGAACAGTGTGGTCGGGCAGACCTCGGGGCAATGGGTGAAGCCGAAGAAGACGACGCTGGGCTGGCCCCGGAAGGCGGCTTCGGTGATCGGCGCGCCTTTCTGGTCGACCAGAGTAAAGGCGGCCCCGAATGGCTCGCCGCCATAGTGGCCGCGATACCAGTCGAAGGTCAGCCAGCCGATGCCGGCCGCCATCAGGACGAGAATACCGACCAGGATAGAACGCATCATCAGAAAAGTCCGTCTGCAGAAATCGTCGCGCCGGCTCAATGCCGCGCCTGTGTGACAGTCTTAGCGGTTTGGCCCCGCACAGGCAAAGTGCCGCGTTGCCGCAACCGCTGCGGTGTCGACCTATCTGCTTGCAAAGCCGGGCCGCTCGCCCCACCTGTGACCGGCAACTCGAACCGCAGGAGGGTCCCTTGCAACGACTGATTGGGCACGGACTGATTGGGCGAAGACTGATCGGCGGTGCCTTGGCCGCGTGCGTTGTCCTAGGTGCCGGGGCCGCCGTGGCCGATGAAGTCGGCAAGGTCGGCGTCGACTGGCTCGGCAACGACATCATCGTCGAGGCGATCAAGGACCCCAAGGTGGAGGGCGTGACATGTCACGTCTCCTATTTCGATCGCGGCATCATCGATCGCCTGCACAAGGGCAACTGGTTCGAGGATCCGTCCGATTCCTCGATCTCCTGCCGCCAGACCGGCCCGATCACCATCGGCGACATCGACATGAGCGAGGGCGGCGAGGAAGTGTTCAAGCAAGGCATCAGCCTGATCTGGAAGAAGCAGGTGGTGAACCGCATCTACGACAAGGCCAACGAGACGCTGATCTATCTCTCGCATTCGCGCCAGGTGCAGAACGGCTCGGCGAAAATGTCGGTCACCACCGTGCCGCTCTACGGCCAAAACGTGGTGTGGAGCAAAGGCAAGCCGCAATAGGCGATTCAGTTCCTTCCCGGGCGCACGATTGGCCCCGCTTGCGGGACCAATCGCCTGGGCGAATCCTTGCCGGGAAACGATCTGACGGACGATTGGCCCCGCTTGCGGGACCAATCGCCTAGGGGTAAAGCCGCCGGCATGGACCGTTCCGAAGATCTCGTCCCGAAAGACCCCGAGCCACGCATCCATCCGACCGCGGAGTTGAAGGCGTGCAAGCTTGGGCGTTATGCCTCGATCGGCGAGCGGGTGGTGCTTCGCGAGGTCACCGTCGGCGACTTCTCCTATTTCGAACGCCATTCGGAAGCGATCTACACGACGATCGGCAAATTCTGCTCGATCGCCGCCAACAGCCGCATCAATGCGTTGGAGCATCCCATAGAGCGGCTGACCCAGCACAAGCTCAGCTACCGGCCGAACGAGTATTTTCGCTGGCTGGGCGTCGATGCCGCCTTCCGCGAACGGCGGCAGGCGAAAGCCGTGACCATCGGCCATGATGTCTGGATCGGCCACGGCGCGGTGATCATGCCCGGGGTCACCATCGGCAATGGCGCGGTGGTCGGCGCCAACGCAGTGGTGACGCGTGATGTGCCGCCTTACGCGATCGTCGCCGGCGTGCCGGCGAAGGCTCTCCGGCCACGCTTCGCTCCGGATATCGCGGCGCGGATCGAAGCTCTCGCCTGGTGGAACTGGCCGGTCGAAAAGCTCGCCAGAGCGGTTCCCGACATGCAGGCAATGCCGATCGAAGCATTCCTCGATCGTTGGGAAAACGACGCCGTCTGACCAGCTCAAGACGTCGACGGTAACCAATTTTCTTAACGTAAAATATTAAAGTTAAGAAATGGAAAACGGATTGTATCCGTGAAATTAAACACTCCAAGGTTGCAAGACTTTCGGCAAAATGCACTACTCGTTTCGGGGGTAAGTCGTAAGAAGTCGAAGAAAACACTACTAGCAACAATGGAGAGAAGTCATGAAGAAGTTCGCTTTTGTACTCACCGCTGCTATGGTTTCGTTCTCGACTGTCGGCGCCTATGCCGGCGGCTGGGGAGGTAGCTCGGGTAGCCTGATCAATGTGTCGCCGTCCATCGGTGTCGGCCAGGTGACCGCGCTCAATGGCATCCTGAGTGGCAACAACATCCTGAGCGGCAATGTCGTCCAGGGCATTCTGAACGGCAACAAGACCAACGTCCTTACCGGCGTTCTCAGCGGTATCGGCGTCAATGTCCTTGGCGGCAACAGCTACAAGCTGGGCGGCCGTCACTGAGCAGGAAAGTCACGGGCATCCTTATGTCACGTGTCGTGGGCAGAAGGGTCTTCAACACCCTCCTGCCTCCGCTTGTGGGCCTACCCAGTCAAGCGCGGGAATGAGCTAGATCTTCGCCCGCAGGCCCACAAATGCATCGACCGTGTGTTCGCGCTCGTCGATCACGGTCTTGAAGGTCTCGGAAACGTCGACGCGAACGACAATGGCCATCGATTTGGTCGCGTTGTACGTCGCTTCGGCATAGACGCCCTTGCGGCGCTCCTGGTTCTCGTAGAGCAAATTGTCCTTGAGCTCATAGAAGATGCCGGAAGCGATGCCGAGGTTTTCGCGCACCTTCATGCCCAGTTCCAATTCCGCGCGCTGCAGCCACGAAGCCAGGGGGTCGTCGGTTTCGGACGTTTCGTAGCGACCGAAATAGGTGCCGCGCAGCTCGAAGCCGTGCGGCAGAGGCTTGCCGAACGTGACTTGCCAGGTCGGACGCCAGCGCTGGTAGATGTTATCGGCGCCACGCAGGAACTGCGCACCCAGCGCCACGCCGAGCGTCGAACCGCCGGTGGCCTTGTAGGCCGCCTCGGCGCGCAGCGTATAGGCGTTGAACGATAGGAACAGCGGCGGGTAACCGATTTCCTCGACGCTGGCGAAGAGCGCAGACGCGGACGCGCCGAAGGCAAGCTGGCCAACTGTCCGGGTGACCCGAGCCGCCAACTGGAAGAGATTGCGGTCGGCATGCAGCTTCGCCGGCAAGATGAGATCTTCCTGGAAATGCGTCGCGCCGAGCTTTTCGTAGCTGTCGGCGGCCTCGAGGATCAGCGATGTGGCGTTGCCGAGGTCGATGCCGAGTTGTGTCTGGGCGCCGAAGACCTGCTTGAACTCGCGCGTACCCAGCGTCAGCGGGCCGATATCCAGATTGTCGCCGGTGCTGGAGACGCGATAGCTCAGCGATCCCCTCAGTTCGAGACCCGGGCCGAGCCGGCGGAAGGCCTCGGCCGACAGCGACAATCCGCGGTCGTCCTCGATCGACGTCTTGTCGTAATGCGTTACCTGGAAGTCCGCGCTGAATTTCGCGTTGGCGTCGTTGTCGCCCCATTGCTGCTGCAGCGAACCGCGCAACAGTGTGTACCAGTCCTTGACCGCATGGTCGCTGTCCAGCGCGTTGTTGGTCCAATGCCTTTCGAGACTGCCGGTGATTGTCGGATCGGTCGCTATTTCGGCAGCCGGTGCTGTTGATGGTTCTGCCCTGGCGGTCACGGCCGCGCAGGCCATCAGCAGGCCTAGGCCGGCGCTGCCAAGCAATCTGCGGGAAAGTGGAGCGACCGTCTGTCCTTCTGCCGGTCGGCGCTTTCGGGAAACCATGCTCCGCGCTCTCCGGACTGAAACCCCTTCCGCCATGCGGGGGTGGCGCAGCGGAAGGGGCTGGAGGTAAACCGCTGTGAAGCGGAAGGAACAGGCACTCTTGCCTGCAGGAGTACTGTGGCATTGAACCCATAAGGTGTGTTTTCCGGACTATTCTCCCTATGCGTGTAGGCAATTGTACCTGAGGTATTTGTTCGCATCGGGAACCTGAAGCGGTCGCTGATTGTTTCTCATCGCGCCGCAGCGTCGAGGATTTCGATAGATGGAAAAGCATTTCACCAAGGTTGCCAACTGGGTCGCCCGCATAGCCGGCCTGCCGCCGACATTCGCCGTCTGTTGCCTCATTATCATCGCCTGGGGGGTGAGCGGTCCGTTCTTCGGCTTTTCGGACACTTGGCAACTTGTCATCAACACGGGCACGACCATCATCACCTTCCTGATGGTCTTCCTGATCCAGAACACTCAGAACCGCGACGGCGCGGCGATCCAGGCCAAGCTCGACGAACTGATCCGGGTCGGCAAGGGCCACAACCATTTCATCGGCATCGAGCATCTGACCGAATCCGAAGTCGAGGAAATCCGCGCCAAATGCGAGCGTGCGGCAAAGCGGCATGACGAACAGATCGCCGACATCGCGGCGAAGAAGGCCGTGGCGCAGAAGCGCGGGTCGAAAAAGCAAGCGGCCTGAAGATCAGCCTTTCATGAAGGCTGCGAAACTGCCTTTGTGGTCCGGATGCCAGCGCGACAAAGCGGGGCGGTTCTCGATGATGTCGCCGATCGCCCAGGCCATGCGCTTTTCATCCAGCGGCCGGGCCGCCTCATTGTCCGGGCACAGGATGTAGAAATCGCCTCTGGCCAGGGATTCCAGCATGAAATCCACAACCTGTTCGCCGGTCCAGGCGCCGGCCGGTTTTTCCGTCGCACCCTCGGTCAGACCGGTAAAGGTGAAGCCGGGGATCAGCAGATGGGCAGCGACATGGGCGCCGGGTTCGTTGCGCAACGCGTGCGCCAGGCCTTCCGTGAAGGTTTTCACTCCTGCCTTGGAGACATTGTAGGCAAGATTGCCGGGCGGTGTGGTGATGCCTTGCTTGGAGCCGGTGTTGACGATCAGACCCGGCCTGGCCGAGGCCAGCATGCGCGGCGCGAAGGCCTCCACGCCATGCACAACGCCCCAGAAATTGATGTCCAGCAGCCGTTTCCAGGCATCGCGGTTTTCCCACGGCTTTCCGGGGTTGTCGCCCACGCCGGCATTGTTCATCAGCAGCGACACGCCGCCGAAGGCGCCGAACGCCCTCTCGGCGAGGCGGTCCACCTCATCCGCCTTCGAAACGTCGGCGGCGACGGCAAGCACGGCATCGTCGCCGGCAATCGCGGAAACGGCGCGCGAGGCGTCGTCAAGCCGCGCGCCGCCAATGTCGGCCAGCACGATCTTCATGCCTAGCAATGCAAGCCGCTTGGCGGCCGCCAGACCGATGCCGCTGGCAGCGCCGGTGATCACGGCGGCATTGCCTGGAGCAAGCGCGGGCAGGGCGGTCTGGATCTCGGCGTCGGTGATCATGGGCGATGGATTCCTTGTTCGATGGCGCCGAACTTAACGCCGGAACGGGCCGGTGCAAGCCTCTGCTCGTCTTGTCGGGTTGACCAGTCCGGCCGAGGCTGCGCATGTTGCCATTTGTCCCCGCAACAGAGATTTAGGCCTGGGGACAAACGGAGGTTCCTGATTGACGGACTGGGTTGCAATTCTGAAGGAGCAGACCGCCATTGGCGACCAGATGGGCCGCGAGGTGCCGCAGATGATGGCCAATCCCGACATCAGCGAAGCGCAGGTGAAGACACTCTTTTCTGCGCTGGAGAAACAAGCCGAGTTCGTTGAGAAACTGCGCATGGCGCTGGAAAAATTCGGCCATGATTTCTCGATCATCAAGGCCGCGGAACGGCTGGAGGAGCTCTATGCCGACCTCGCTGCATCGGTGGCGGAAAAACTGAAAGCGATGCGCAAGTAGGGCAATTTGGGAAAGCCGTGCAGCGCTCTACCTTGAAAATGTGTGAAGACAACTACTTTTCGATCACCCGCGCAAAGCGCCTATCCGGTACGAGCCATATCATCGCGACCAGCACATAGAGCGCGACGCCGATCCACTGGCTGACGAAGGTCAGCACGACGGCCACGATATAGACAGCCAGCGAGAGCTTCCCCTTGCGGTCATTACCCAGCGCCTTGGCAAAGGCGGTATCATTGCCGTGCAGGCGATGCAGCGCGGCGGCGAGTATGGTGTAGGCGATGGCGCATAGCGCGAGGTCGGTGCCATAGACTGCTACCGGCACCGGCGCAAAGTGGTTCTCGCCCATGAAGGCTGTGGTCACCGGCATCAGCGACAGCCAGAACAGCAGATTGAGGTTCGCCCACAGCACGCGCCCGTCGACCCGCTGAACGGTGTGGAACATGTTGTGCAGATTGTTCCAGTAGATGCCGACATTGATGAAGGACAGCACGTAGCAGAAGAAGATCGGCCACAACGGCACCAAGGCGGAGAAATCCTCGCCATGCGGCACTTTCAACTCAAGCACCATGATGGTGATGATGATAGCCACGACGCCATCGGTGAATGCCTCGACCCTGCCTTTGCCCATGGATTCCACCTTTGCCCGCGATGAATTGCCGAAAGAGAGTAAACGCTAGCGGATGTTGAGGAGCCAATAAATGGCAACCGTGAAATTCCTCAACCATGTCCAAGGAAAATCCGGCATCAGTCCCGTTGGCCAGGACGGTTACGGCCGCCCACCTGTTGACTTTTCTTGGCTTGGCCGCTCCTCTTGCAGGGCAATCTTGGCCGGAGCAGGTGAACGGCCGGGATTCGAATGGAGGGGACTGATGAGATTTCGTTTTCTGCTTGTGGCCGCGACCATCCTGGCCGCGGTGTTCGGGACGTCCGCCGCGGCCTTCGCCTACAGCGCTCACACCTCGACCAACCTCAACGTCCGCAGCGGGCCGGGAGCGGGATACGCCAAAGTGGGAACGCTGCCCGCCGGCTTCAGAGTCAATGTCACCGGCTGCCAGCCGGGCTGGTGTAGAATCCATGGCGGCGGCGTGAGCGGCTGGGCCAGCGCCGGTTATCTTGAACGCTCCCAGATCGTTCGCCCGCCAATCATCATCGTGCGTCCGCCGCATCGGCCGCCACACTGGCACAAGCCGCACCGTCCTCCGCACCATCGGCCGCCGCACAGGCCGCGTCCTGGCAAGTGCAAGATCGCGCCCGGCTTTGCTTGCAGGTAACGCCGACCGATTGAACGATAGATGACGGATCGGAGCCGCTGGCCCCGATCCGAGCCTGTTCAGCCGGCGGACATCCCGCTCAAGCAATGCCCACCGTGCTGTCAGGAGCCTGCCTGTCGGCTGGAACGTCGTGGATGAAACCGCGTTAGATCCTCGATCCCCGAAATTGGTGACGAGGTTGGCCATGGCCATTCGCGATTTTGCGCATACGCACGAAGGGGCAGGTGGCGATGCTCTCGCAATCCCCACCGTCGCCGCGATGATTGCGGTGCTGTTTGCCGGCAGCACGGTGCTGACGCCGCTCTACATCGTCTACAAGCAGCAATTCGGCTTTTCACAAATCACCCTGACGCTGATCTACGCCGTGTATGTCGTCGGCAATCTGGCGGCACTTCTGATGTTGGGCAGCGTCTCCGATATTGTCGGACGCCGGCCCGCGAGCCTGGCGGCCATGCTCGTCGCCATCGTCAGTGCGCTTGTCTTCCTGTTTGCCGTAAACGTCGTCTCGCTCGACGTCGCCCGCATCCTGAGCGGGCTTGGCATCGGCGTCGGCGCGGGGACCGGAACCGCGTGGATTGCCGAGCTTCTTCCCGGCGCGGACAAGTCGCGCGCCAGTGTGATTGCCACCAGCACCAATTTCCTCGGCCTCGGCCTCGGCGCACTGATTTCGGGATTTCTGGCTGAATACGAGCCATGGCCGTTGCGGCTGATCTTCATCGTCTATCTGGCAGCACTTGTGGTGGTGACGATCCTGGTCTGGCGCATTCGCGAAACGGTGGCGAAGCCGGACGGCCTCGGGGGGATCTCCTTGCGGCCGCGACTTTCCGTCCCGGAGGAAATCCGTGCGCGCTTCGTCGCGCCGGCGGTGACCGGCTTCGGCGCGATGGCGCTGGTCGGGTTCTACGCCGCGTTGGCGCCGAGCATCCTGGCGCAGCAGCTGCATGAGACCAACCATGCCGTCGCCGGCGCGCTGTTCTTCGAGCTGGCGATCGTCACCGCGATCAGCATTGTCGTTCTGATGCACATGAAGAGCAACAAGGCGATGCTGGCTGCGCTGGCATTGATGATCCCAAGCGTCTCGTTGGTGATGGCGGCGCAGATATTGGCCTCGATGGCACTGATGGTTGCTGCGACGGCCTGTTGCGGCGTTGCGGCGGCGCTTGGTTACCGTGGCGGCCTGCAAGTGGTGAACGAGATCGCGCCCAAGGATCGTCGCGCCGAAGTGGTGTCCAGCTTCTTCATCTGCTGCTTTGTCGGCAACGCCTTGCCCGTCATCGGCATCGGCATCGTTTCGACCTATGCCAGTCCCGTCGCTGCCAGCCTGGCGTTCGCCGGCATGATCGTGGTGTTTGCGTTGGTGGCGCTGGCTTTTGGGCTGAAACAACAACGGCGTTGAGGGCCTGGAGCGGTCCAGCGGAACCGGGCTTCAGCCGTTCGGTGTTTCAGGCGAAAGATGCGCGCGTTCGCGCGGCACGCCAAGACCGGTGTCCGGCGGCTCGCCGGCGGCCGGCCTGTCCTCGATCATGTGCGTGGTGCGCCAGCGGCCGAAACGATAGTAGGCCGCCGCCAGTACAAGCGAGCTGATCGAACCCGCCGGGAAGCTCCACCACAGCGCTTCCTCGCCGATCACGCCACGCATGAAATAGGCAAAGCCGGTGCGCACGACCAGCACCGAGATGACCAGGATGATCAGCGGCGGCATCACGGCACCCGTGGCTCGTACGGTGGCAAACAGCACGATGGTTATGCCGAACAGGATGAACGACCACGAGGCGACATTGTTGATGTGGACGGCGATGTCGATCGCCGCGCTGTCGCGGCTCAGGAACAGGCTCAGCACCGAACGGTCGAAAACCGACAGCACGGCAACCAGCGCGCCGGTCAGGACCAGGTTGAAGCCGACGCCGGAGGCGGCGATGCGGCCGATCCGGTCCCAGCGCCCGGCGCCGACATTCTGCGCCGCCATCGAGGAAACGGCGGCGCCGATGGCGAGCGCCGGCATCTGGATGTAGGTCCACAGCTGGGCGGCGATGCCGTAGGCGGCGGCGACCTGTGAGCCGTAGGAATTGACGATGCCCATCACCGTCAGTGCCGCCGCCGAAATGACGATCATCTGCAGGCCCATCGGCACGCCCTTGAAGACGACGATGCGCAGCAAGGTGGGATCGGGCCGCAACAGAGCGAGATTGGCGCCGGCCAGCCGCAGCGGATGCTTGCGCACATAGAGAACGATCAGGATGGCGATCACGCTTACCGTCTGGCCGATCAGCGTGGACGTGGCGGAGCCCGCGATGCCGAGTTCGGGAAACGGTCCGATGCCGGCGATGAGCAATGGGTTGAGCACGATGTCGAGGACGACGGCCAGCGCCATGAAGAAGAAGGGGGTGCGTGAATCGCCGGCACCGCGCAGCACGGTCATGACGAAGGACAGAAGGTTCATCATCGGCACGGCGACGAAGATGATGCGCAGATAGGAGCGCGCCAGCGGCAAGGCGTCGGCCGGTGTGCCGAGCGTGTTGAGAATGGCGTCAACCCAGATCCAGCCGCAGACCGCGAAGACAACCGAGACGAGGAAGAAGAACGTCGCGCTGGTGCCGACAATGCGGCGCGCCTCGGGCAGGTCGCGGGCACCGACCGACTGGGCCACCAGGATGGTGGCCGCCATGCCGATGCCGAACACAGTGCCGAGGATCAGGAACAGGACGAGGTTGGCGTTAGAGGTGGCGGTCAGCGCCGATTCGCCGAGAAAACGGCCGACCCAGACGGCGTTGATCGAGCCGTTGAGCGACTGCAGCACGTTGGAGCCGAGCACCGGCAGGGAGAACAGCAGAAGCGTGCGCGGGATCGGGCCGCTGGTCAGGTCGCCGGTGCGCCGGCGCGCGGGCATTTTTTCGTCCATGGCGGGCAACTCGGCGGATGGTGATTTGGATCCAGTCCACGATGATATCGCAGGCGGGACCGAGATGCACCCTTGCGAACGCGCCGCACTGAAAGCCGCTGCTTCGTTCATGCCCAGCCGCGAGCCCCAGCGGACGCGCCAAGCGCGCCCGCCTGGGCAGTGGTGGTTACTTCCTGGCGAGACCCGGCAGCGTGACCTGATAGACCAGGAACATGGTGTCGACATCGGCGCCGTCTTCCGCCTTGTAGGATTCGCCGACCTGAAAACCGTCCTGGGCGAGGAAGTCGTTGTCGTTGGCGACGAACAGGAAGTAGTCGTCGGGCAGCTTCGGATCGAGAACGCTGACCACCGACATCGCCTCCCACTTCTCCGACAGGTTGTTCTTGTCGTTCGGCGCGCCATTGTGCAGGCCGAAGCGGCCGAGTTCGCCCTTGTCGTTGATGTCGATGAACGGCGTCAGCTTGGCCGGCATCACCGACGGGTCGAGCACGCCCTTGGGCGCCAGCGGCTTGTCGGCGGCATCGAAGGCGCCGCCGGCGATGTCGGTCGCGGCCGAGACGTCGACGACGAAGATCTGGCGCACCAGCGAGGTGTCGCCCTTCAGCCCCTGGCCGTTGCCGCTGTCGCGCGCCAGCATCAGGAAGGTCTTGTCGGAGAGCGCCACGATCTCGCTCTGCGCGGCGATCTTGGTCTTGCCCTTGGCATCCTTGAACACCGGCAACGGCACGACATACTCATGCGCCAGTTTGAGGTGGGCGAGGTCGGACGCGTCATAGACCAGCGCACGCGTGTTCTGGCGCGTCGCGGGCGAATCGCCGCCATCCTGCCGGGGCGCCGATTGCAGCACCGCGATCAGGAACTTGCCGTCCGGCGTCATCGCCATTCCCTCCAGGCCCTGGTTGTTCTGGCGGCCGGTCTCGGGGTCCTTCGGATCGGGCTCGGCGGCACCGGGTCCCGGATTGTCCGAGGCGAAGTTCGGCGTGCCGTGGCGCATCGGCACGAAGGCGGCCGGTGGCTGGGTTGCCGACAGCAGATGCCCGTCGGCGGAAAACCGATAGATGTTCGGGCCGTATTCGTCGGAGATGAACATCGAACCATCGGGCAGCCGCACGATCGCCTCGTTGTCGAGCGCCAGCTTGCCATTGTCGGCTTGCGGCAGGATCGGCATGTCGCCGCTTGCCGCGCGCACGCCGTTGAGTGGGTCGAGGCCTGTGGCATCAGCCCCCTTGTCGTCGGTGAGAAGCATGGTGTCGGCGAGCGTTGCCTTGACGCCCGTCTGCTCCTGGCCGGCAGCAGGTGCCGCGCCCGGTGCGACCGGAGCAAATTCGATGGCGATCGTGTTGAGGCGCGGCCGGTAGTCGGTGGTGCCGACGACATTGTAGCCACGGTCCGGCAACAGCCAGAGCGAACCCCTGTAGCCGGCGGTGTCATGCGTCCAGCCTGATGCGTCGATCGCCATGCCGGAACCCGAGCCGAAGGTCTCGCCGAACTTGTCGCGCTGAGCGGCCGGGATGCGGCCGACGCCGACCAGCCCCTTGTTGACGAGGCCGCCGACGGTCGCGGTGCTGTCGGCGAGCGCCGGCGCCAAGGCGGTGAACAAGGCCAGCGCGACGCCAAGCGACGCGGGTCGATACAGGTGCTTCATGGATAATCCTCTTTGTGACGGATGTGCCGGAGCGGCCGCGGGACGAAAAACTGAAAGAGGTGCGACATCGATGATGCTGCGCAAGCCTCCCCGAAATGCGGTCTACGGCGCGAACATGATGCTTGCGTGACAGCGCGCAGTGCATGCCGGCGGTCGACGAAAAACGATGCGCGCGCCGGCACTGGACACTTATGTCTAGTAGATATATGCTCCAGTCTTCGGACCAACCGTGGAGGGGAAGCCTTGAAGTCGCACTACCGCGCAGTCGTCATCGGAGGTGGCGTGGTCGGAGCCTCGGTGCTCTATCACCTGACGCGGTTCGGCTGGAGCGATGTGGCGCTGATCGAGCGCGCAGAACTGACGGCCGGTTCGACCTGGCACGCGGCGGCAGGCTTCCATGCGCTCAACGCCGATCCCAACGTGGCGGCGCTGCAGGACTACACCATCAATCTCTACCGGGAGATCGAGGCCGAATCCGGCTGGGATATCGGCCTGCACATGACGGGCGGCGTCAACATCGCCAGCGATCCCGCGCGCTGGGAGTGGCTGAAATCAGCCTGGGCCGTGTTTCAGTCGGTCGGCATCGAGACCGCGCGCCTGGTCACGCCCGACGAGATCAAGGCGATCTGCCCGATCGTCGACGTCACCGGCGTGCTAGGCGGCCTGCATGATTCCAACGAGGGTCACCTCGACCCGTACGGTACCACGCATGCCTATGCGGGTGCTGCGAAGAAGCGCGGCGCCGACATCATCTTGCGCAACCGGGTCGTCGAGCTGAAAGCACGTGCCGACGGGCGCTGGGACGTCATCACCGAGCAGGGCACCATCATCGCCGAGCATGTCGTCAATGCCGGCGGGCTGTGGGCGAAGCAGCTCGGCCGCATGGCCGGCGTCGACCTGCCGGTGACGCCGATGGAGCACCACTATTTCATCACCGATGACATTCCGGAGATCGCAGCACTTGACAGGGAAATCGGCATCGCCGTCGATCTCGACGGCTTTTCGTACCTGCGGCAGGAGCGCAAGGGTGTGCTGCTTGGCGTCTATGAGCAGAACCCAAAGCACTGGAACATGGACGGAGCGCCGTGGGATTACGGCATAGAGCTGATCCCGCAAGACATCGACCGCATCAGCCCGGAACTCGCCAAGGCGCATGAGCGCTTCCCTTGCCTGGCGACGGCCGGTATCCGCAAATGGGTCAACGGCGCCTTCACCTTCACGCCGGACGGCAATCCGATTGTCGGGCCGGTGCGTGGTCTGAAGAACTACTGGGTCGCCTGCGGCGTCATGGCCGGTTTCAGCCAGGGCGGCGGCGTCGGCAAGTCGCTGGCCGAATGGATGATTTTCGGCGAGCCGCAGGCCGACATCTTCGGCATGGATATCGCTCGCTACGGCGCCTTCGCCGCCAACCGCGAATATCTTAGGCAGACGACGCGCCAGTTCTATTCGCGCCGCTTCGTCATGACCTTTCCCAATGAACGGCTGTCCGCCGGCCGGCCGCTGAAACGCCCCGGCGCCTATGACGGCATGAGCGCGGCGGGATGCGAATGGACGGCTTCCTGGGGGCTGGAAATCCCGGCCTATTTCGCGCCGATGGGATTTGCCGAGAGCACGACGCTGCGGCGCTCCAACGCCTTCGACATCGTCGGCGAGGAGGCGCTGCAGGTGCGGCGCGCCGCCGGCCTCGTCGATATCTCGGCCTATGCGCGCTATGCGGTGTCGGGGCTGGGTGCGGAGGCGTGGCTCGACCGGCTGCTCGCCTGCCGATTGCCGAAGCCGGGGCGGGCCGGCCTGGCGCCGATGCTCGGCCATGACGGACGGCTGAAGGGCGACCTCACCGTCTTCAACTGGGGCGGCGGCTCTTATTGGCTGATGGGCTCCTACTATCTCCGGGAATTCCACATGCGCTGGTTCGAGAGCCATGCGGCGGAGGGCGTCACCATCGCCGACCTCTCCGACACGATGAGCGGCTTCCTGCTCACGGGGCCGAATGCGCGGGAGATTCTGGAGCGCACGACGCATCAGGATGTTTCCAGCACAGCATTGCCGTTCATGGCCTGTGGCGCATTCGACATCGGTATGGTGCAGGCACGTGTGGCGCGGCTGTCGATCGCGGGCGAACTCGGCTTCGAAATCAGTTGCCCCGTGACCATGCACGCCACTCTGCGCGACACGCTGCTGGCTGCGGGCGAGGATCTGGGCCTTGCTGAAATCGGCTACTATGCGCTCAATGCGCTGCGGCTGGAGAAGAGCTTTGGCATCTGGTCGCGTGAATTCACGCAAGGCTATACGCCGGGCCAGACCGGTCTCGACCGCTTCATCGCTTTCGGCAAGAGCGACTTCATCGGCCGCGAAGCAGCGTTGAAACAGCGGGAGGCCGGCAGCGGCCAATGCCTGGTGACGCTGGAAATCGATGCGCTCGACGCCGATGCCAGCGGTTTTGAGCCTGTCTGGCATCAGGGCCGACGCGTCGGCTTCGTCACCTCGGGCGGCTATGGCTATACGGTCGGCAAGAGCCTGGCGCTGGCTCTGGTCGACCGCGATTTCGCGGGCGAGGGCACCGCGCTCTCCGTGCATGTCGTGGGTGAGGAACGGCCGGCGCGTGTCGTCGCGGCCTCGCCCTACGATCCCCTGGGCAAGGCAATGCGGCAATGAGGCAATGAGGAGGATTTCCGATGGTCGATGACGCGGCACGGGACGGCAGGCGCGAGCGCCGGCGTGGACGCACGGGCGAGGCCGGCAGCGAAAGCAGCCGCCGTCCCAATTACCATTCGCTGAAGAACCCGTTCCTGCCGCAGCCGATCTTTTCGGACGACCAGGTGGCTTCGATCCACGACACGGCGCTGCGGGTGCTGGAAGAGCTCGGCATCAAGGTGCTGCTGCCGCAAGCGCGTGAGCATTTTGCCAATGCCGGCGCCCTGGTCGATCCAGACACCGACATGGTGCGCATCGGCCGTGACATGGTGACGGCGGCACTCGCCTCGGCGCCGAAGTCGATCCACGCTTACGCCGGTTCGCGCGCCCGCGATCTGACGCTGGAGCTCGGCTCGATGACCTTCCTGGCCGGGTGCGGGGCGCCGAACGTCACCGATCTCGAGCGCGGCCGGCGGCCGGGAACACTGGCGGATTTCGAGGATCTGATGCGGCTGGTGCAGCATTTCGATGTGCTGCATATGCTGGGGCCCTGCATCGAACCGCAGGATGTCGACAACCGCTTTCGGCACTATGCCGTCAACCGCGCGCAGTTGACGCTGTCGGACAAGCTCCCGTTCGTCTTCGCGCGCGGAACGCCGCAAGTCGAGGACGGGTTCGAGATGCTGCGGCTGGCGCGCGGCTTGTCGGAAGAGGAGTTTCTGGCAAGCGCGCATTGCTACACCGTCATCAACACCAACTCGCCGCGTCAGCTCGACATTCCGATGGCGCAAGGCATCATCGATTTCGCTCGCGCGGGCCAGGTCTCCGTCATCACGCCGTTCTGCCTGGCCGGAGCGATGGCACCGATCACGGTCGCCGGCGCGCTGACGCTGCAGCATGCCGAAGCGCTGGCCGGACTGACTCTGGCGCAGATCGTGCGGCCGGGTGCGCCCGTGGTCTACGGTTCCTTCTCGTCCAATGTCGACATGAAATCCGGTGCGCCCGCCTTCGGCACGCCGGAGCATATCAAGGCGACGCTGGGCGCCGGCCAGCTGGCGCGCTTCACCGGGCTGCCCTGGCGGTCCGGCGGCGGCAGTGCGGCCAACGTCTCGGACGCGCAGGCCGCGCACGAGACGCAGTTCGCGCTGTGGGGCTCGGTGCTGGCAGGGGCGACCATGTGCATCCATGCTGCCGGCTGGCTCGAAGGGGGCCTCAGTGTCTCCTTCGAGAAACTGATCACCGACATCGAGGCGTTGCAGACGGTGGCGGAGCTCTGCGCCGCGACGCCGGGCGACAGCGATGCCATCGGCTTCGAGGCGATCGCCGAGGTGCAGCCGGGCGGCCATTTCTTCTCGGCCGGCCACACCATGGCGCGCTACCGCACGGCCTTCTACGAACCGCTGGTGGCCGACTGGTCGAATTTCGGCAACTGGACGCAAAGCGGCTCGAAGACGGCGAGCGAGCGCGCCACCGGCGTCTGGAAGCGCACACTCGCCGATTTCTTGCCGCCGGCTTCGGCTGCCGCCACATCAGGCGTGCTCGACGAATTCATCGCGCGGCGCACCGAGCAGGGCGGAGCCGCACCGGTGTCGTGACCACTGTCGGAATTGCAGTGGGTGCGGAACCGGCGTTGCTTCCGGGCATTCATGGGAATGGCCTGACGGAGGATGACATGGGTTTCGACCAGTATCACGAACCGCCTGAAGAACTGTCGCAGGAGGTGCGGACCTTTGCCCGCATGATCACCTCGCTGATCGAGGAGGCGGAAGCGATCAGCTGGTACGAACAGCGCATGTCGGTGGAGAAAGACCCGCAGGCACGTGCCATCATGGAGAACGCGCAGGGCGAGGAGTTCAAGCATTTCGGCGTGGATCTCGAATTCCTGCTGCGCCAGAAGGAAGATTGGCGAGCGGAACTGAAGGAAATCCTGTTCACCACGGGCGACATCGTCAAGGCCGGGGAGCGAGGCGAGAAGAAGGTGGACTAGGGTATGTCGATATTCAGGTGAGGCCGGCCTGCAAACGACGGCTTTCTGCGCTTCCGGTGCTCACGGACCCGAATGTCCGCTCCGCTCCGGTTCTCAAAAGCCATCATTTTCGGCTCGGCCTGACCTGAATCTCAACACACCCTGGCTCAGCGTTTGACAAATTCGCCAGGTCCTGCTGCTGCGATTAATCGCTGTCGCGCGCGACCAGTTCCAGCGGCCAGACCTCGCGGATGATCCGCGGACCCTCCGGGCCGGCGAAGGCGGGAAGCGACGCCAGCAGCATTTCCGCGAGCCGTTGTCCCATCGGCTCGAGCGCCGGGCGGAAGGCGGTCAGGGCTGGCGAGAAATAGCGGCAGAGCGGCGTGTCGACGATGACGGTCACCGCCATGTCGTGACCCGGTCTGATGCCCATCTCGGCCAGCGCCTTGCAGCCGCCCAGCGCCATCGCATCATTGTTGAAGATGATGGCGGTCGGCGGGGCGTTGGAGCGCATCACCTGCGGCGTCACCCCGTAGCCGCCGGCCTCGTTGATGAAGCCGGACGCGATCAGCTCGGGGTCGACCTCGATGCCGTGCCGCTTCAGGGCCTTGCGGTAGCCGGCCAGGAACAGATAGCCGAAGTTGAGGTCGAGCGACGGGCGGACGGCGGCGATGCGGCGGTGGCCGCGCGCCACAAGGCGGTCGACGGCGTCGGCCCCGGCCTTCTCGAAATCGAGGTCGAGGGAAGGGTAGGACTTGGTTCCGGAGCGGCTGCGGCCGAGCGTGGCGAAGGGAAAGCCGGCCTGGGTGAGATAGTCGATGCGTTCATCCTCGCGCCGCGTCCAGGCCAGCAGCACCGCATCGGCGCGGCGCGTCTCGACGACGCGGCGCAGGCGCTCCTGCTGGTAGTCGCCCGGCGCGCCCATGACCACGGTCAGGTCGAGCCCGCTTTCCGCAAGCCTGGCCTGCAGCCCGATCAGGAACGGAATGAAGAACGGCTCGCCATATTGCTGGTCGCCCGGATGCGGCTGCAGCATGAAGGCGATCGAATGGGTGGCGCCTTGCCGCAGACTGCGGCCGGACTGGTTCGGCGAATAGTTGAGCGTCCTGGCCGCCTCGAGCACGCGCTGGCGCGTGTCGGCATTGACGTCGGCGCGGCCGTTCAGCGCCCGCGACACCGTGCCGATCGAAATGTTCAGGTGACGGGCAAGGTCATGAATGCTGGATGCCAAGTGACTGTACTCCCCTTGCTTGGCTAGCACCGGTAGCCGCTCAGGCCAAGGCGACAGGACGATTTTCACGAGCGGCCAATTGACATTCTACGCCTTCGGGTGTGTTCTCGTAAACGTTTACGGAAAACGTTTACGGTCATGCCGTGGATGCCGTGATGATCGGTCTGGAGGGACCGAGCGGAGGAGGAGCGCCGGATGATCAATGCCGTCCTGGTCGGCTGCGGAGCGATGAGCAAGGCCTGGCTCGATGCCGCGCAGCAAGTCGACGGGCTCGCCATTGTCGGCCTCGTGGATCTCGATGCCGACAGGGCACGGGCGCGGGCGCACGAATACGGCCTCGCCAATGCCGTCATCGGCAGCAGCCTCGATACCGTCCTCGATCAGATCAAACCGCAAGCGGTGTTCGATGTCGTGGTTCCCGCCGCCCGGCGCGCGGTCGCGCTGTCCGCCTTTGCGCACAATTGCCATCTGCTGACGGAAAAGCCGCTCGCCGACAGTCCGGAAAATGCGCGCGCCATCGTCGAGGCCGCGCGCCGCGCCGGGCGCATCCATGCGGTCGTGCAGAACCGCCGCTATGTCGCCAATGTCAGGCGCATCCGGAGGTTCCTGGACTCCGGCGCCATCGGTGCGCCGACCAGCATCCACGCCGACTTCTTCGTCGCGCCGCATTTCGGCGGTTTTCGCGAGGAGATGGCCCATGTGCTGCTGCTCGACATGGCGATCCACACCTTCGACGCCGCTCGCTACATGGTGAATGGCGAGCCGGCCGGCGTCTATTGCCAGGAATGGGAGCCGGCCAGTTCCTGGTACAGGCAGGGATCTTCGGCCAGCGCCGTCTTCGATCTCGGCGACGGCAAGGTCTTCACCTACGCCGGCAGCTGGTGCGCGGCCGGCTTCCGCACCAGTTGGGAAAGTGCATGGCGCATCGTTGCCGAGCGCGGCAGCCTCATCTGGGACGGTCATGACGATTTGAGGGCAGAAGCAGTGATGCCGGGCCGCGAGGGAATGTTCGACAAAACCCAGCCGATCGAGGTGCCGCCGCTCGATGCGTCCGATCGCGTCGGCGGCCATCTCGGCATTCTCCAGGATTTCATGCACGCCATCGAGACCGGCACCGAGCCGGAAACGCGCGGCGGCGACAACATCAAGAGCCTGGCCATGGTTTTTGGCGCCATCGAAAGCGCCGAGACCGGCCGCCGCGTGACAATCGCAGAGGAAGCACAATGACGCCGAACCCGCTTCTCGACATCCGGATCGGCACCATGGTGCGGGCCAATCTCGACGACCCGGCGGCTTACATCAAGCAGATCCTGCCGCTCGGCTTCGAGAGCATCCAGCCCTTCTTCTGGCAGACGCTGGGCGGCAAGGATTTGCCGCGGCTGGCCGGCCAGATCCGCGAGGCGATCGGCGATGCCGACGTCACCGTGTCCTCGCTCGGCGTGTTCGGCAATCCGCTGGAAGACGGCGAGGTCGATCGCGGCGTGCTCAAGGCCTGGGAGACGGTCATCGACAATGCGCATCTGTTCGGCACCTCGATGGTCAGCGGCTTCACCGGCCGCCTGCGCGGCAAGAAGCTGACCGACAGCCTGCCGCGCTTCAAGGAGGTCTGGGGACCGCTGGCCAGACGCGCCGCCGACAAGGGCGTGCGCATCGCCTTCGAGAACTGCGCGATGGACGGCAACTGGGCCGCCGGCGACTGGAACATCGCCCACAATCCGGACGCCTGGGAGCTGATGTTCAACGAAGTGCCGGACGACAATCTCGGGCTGGAATGGGAGCCCTGCCACCAGCTCGTCTATCTGATCGATCCGATGCCGCAGATCCGCAAATGGGCGCCGCGCATCTTCCATGTCCACGGCAAGGACGCGACGGTGCGCTGGGATGTCATCCGCGAGCATGGCGTGTTCGGCCGGCTGCCCTTCGTGCAGATGCGAACGCCGGGCTTCGGCGACAGCGACTGGACGCGGGTGATCAGCGAATTGCGGCTGGCCGGATACAAGGGCGCCATCGACATCGAAGGCTGGCACGACCCTGTCTATCGAGGCGATCTCGAAATCACCGGGCAGGTGCGGGCGCTGGAATATCTCAAGCAATGCCGGGGAGGGGCCAGCTACCTGCCGAACCCGATGTGAGGATCGGCCGGCGGGAGGAGCCGGCCGGGATGTCTGCAACGCACATTGCCGAAGCGAATGTCGAAACCCCTCGCTTGCGAGGACAAAAAGGGAGGATAAGTGCATGAGCATGACGATGAGAAGGACAGTTCTGCGCTCGACCGTCGTGGCCGCCGCCACGGTGCTTGCCGCTGCGATCTCCACCTTGCCCGCGCAGGCGCTCGACGCCAAATGGTGCAAGGACGTCCACATCCGCTTCTTCGTCGGCGGCGCCGAGGGCGACGCTTTCGGCACCATCGTCTACAATGGCGCCAAGCAGGCAGAGGCCGATCTGGGGCCGAAGGTCGACTACATCTTCTCCCAGTGGGACATCGAAAAGATGGTGCAGCAACTGCGCGAGGCCGTCGCGGTCAAGCCCAACGGCATCGCCATGATGGGCCATCCGGGCGACGCATCAATCATGCCGCTCGCCGAACAGGCGCACAAGGACGGCATCAAGATGATGTACCAGAACGTGCCTGTGCCGAAGGTGGTGGAAGCGTTCGGCGGCGGCTATGTCGGCGCCCAGCAGGAACAGCAGGGCCGCGCGCTCGGCGCCGAGGCGTTCAAACTGGGCAAGCTGAAGGCCGGCGACAAGGCGATCATGATCGGCCCGTTCGAAAACGAAAGTCGCGGCGCGCGCGAACGCGGCACGGTGGCGGCGCTCAAGGAAGCCGGCGTCGAGGTCATCCAGTTGTCCTCACCGCCGAGCGGCGAATGGGCGTCCGATCCCAACCTGGCCATTCCGGTGATCACCGCGGCGCTGCTCAACAATCCCGACGTCAAGGCGGTCGGCTATCCCGGCGGGCAGATGCTCGGCAATGTCTCGACCTATATGCAGGCGGCCGGACGCAAGGCGGGCGAGATCTTCAATTTCGGCTTCGACACCAGCCCGCAGATCGTCGAGGGTTTCAAGGGTGGCTGGGTGCAATTGACCGCCGACCAGCAGCCGTTCCTGCAGGGCTATCTGCCGATCCTCAGCCTCTGCCAGCAGGTTGTGCTGGGGCTGGCGCCGATGAATGTCGACACCGGCGCCGGCTTCGTCACGCCCGAAAATTACGAGATCGTCGCCGAGCTCGCCAAGCAGGCGCTGCGCTGACCTCCCAAGCCGCCGGCCGGGATCTCAGGCCCCGGCCGGCGGGACCGCTGGCGACGACGCCGGCACGAGACAATGAAAGCGAGCATCCGATGGCCGAACGCCTCATCGAACTGCGCGACATCAGCAAGTCCTATGGCCAGGTCTATGCACTGGGCGGGGTCAATCTCAGCGTCGACCGCGGCGAGGTGGTCGGCCTGCTCGGCGACAATGGCGCCGGCAAGTCGACGCTGATCAAGATACTCTCGGGCGTGGTCAAGCCGACCAGCGGCGAAATCCTCGTGCGTGGCAAGCCGGTGACCGGGTGGAGCGCGGCGCGTTCGCGCGAGGCCGGCATCGAGACGGTGTTCCAGGACCGGGCGCTGGCCGTGCAGCAGACCATCGTTCGCAACATCTTCATGGGCCGCGAGCTGACCGGCTTCATGGGCTTTCTCAGGGTCAACAAGGAGATCGAGGAGGCAAGCCGGCTGATGCGCGAGATCGGCTTCACCTCGAAAGTGTTCACGCCGCAGTCGATCGTCGGCCAGCTTTCGGGCGGCGAACGCCAGGGCGTGGCGATCGCCCGCGCCATCTACAAGCAGGCCGAGCTGATCGTCCTCGACGAACCGACGACGGCGCTGTCGCTGACCGAGACCGCCAAGGTGTTCCATTTCGTGCGCCAGGTGCGGGCGAGCGGCCGCTCGATCCTGTTCATCGGCCACAACATCCATCATGTCTTCGACATCGCCGACCGCTTCGTGGTGCTGGACCGCGGCAAGGTTGCACTGACGACCGACCGCAGCGAGGTCAAGTCGGCCGAAGATCTCATCAACTTCATGGAAGAGGTCGCGCATCCCGGCGGATTGGCCGGGCTGCACGATGCCGGCGACGCGGAGCAGAGAGCACGATGAGCAAGACCATGGAGCCCAACCTGCACGAGCCGTCCGCCGGCATTCCCCGTCCCAGTTCTCAAAAGGAATGGAGGCACCCATCCGATCACTGGATGCGCGGCTTCATCCTCGACAACCGTGCCGCGCTCGGCACGCTCGCCGTGTTCATCGTCATGATGACGGTGTTCCTGATCGCCAACCCGACCGTTTTCACCACCTGGTATCTCTACCGTTCGGTGCTGACGACGCTCCCCGTTGCGCTGTTCGTGGTGGTGCCGCTGGTCTTCGTCGTCACCTGCGGCGAGATCGACCTGTCGTTTCCGGCAACGATGGGCTTCGCCTCATGGGTCTTCGCGCTGGTCGTGCAGGCCGGCTACGATCCGTTTCTCGGCATCGCCGCGGCACTCGTCACCGGCATGCTGCTCGGCTTCCTGGTAGGCTCGCTGGTCGTCTATGGCGGGCTGTCGTCGTTGATCGCCACGCTGGGCATGAATTTCCTGCTGCGCGGCCTGATCCAGATCATCAACGAGGGCAAGTCGATGGCGCTGACCAGCCTCAGCGACAGCTGGGCCTACACGATCTTCTCCAGCCAGCTCCTGGGCATTCCGGTGCAGATCTTCTGGGCCATCGGCTTCGTCGTGCTGTCGGCGATGCTCTATAACCGCCATCGTTTCGGCGCGCAGGTGAGGGTGGTGGGTGACAATCCCGACAGCGCCCAGCAGATGGGCATCGACGTCAAGCGCGTGCGGGTGAAAGTGTTCGTCTTCGTCGGCATCGGTGCGGCGATCGCCGGCACCTTCTCGGTGATGATCAACTTCACCTGGTGGCCGACCGCCGGTGACGGCTATCTCCTGCCGGTGCTGGCCTCGGTGTTCGTCGGCGGCACGCCGACCTGGGGCGGCATCGGCACCGTCGTCGGCGGCGCCATCGGCGCGGTCACCGTGTCGTTCATCCAGACCGGCGTCGTGGCGGCGGGATTGAGCGGTTTCTATGTGCAGTTCTTCAACGGGCTGATCATCATCCTGTCGCTGCTGGGGCACAAATGGAATCAGGCGCGGTATCGGTGAGGGGCTGTTTCGTTGGCGGACCGCATGCCTTGACGATTGGCGTAGACATCAATCACTTCGTCATCCTCGGGTCTGCGCCGCGTCGCTACCCTCCTTGCTTCGCCCGTGGATGACGAAGGTGAGGCTTCCGCGGGGAAAACGCCATCTTCACACCGCGGCGACAAACCCGTCCAGCACGCGTTTCTGGCCGGCTTTGTCGAAGTCGATGGTCAGCTTGTTGCCTTCGATGGCCGAGATGTTGCCGTTGCCGAATTTCTGGTGGAAGACACGGTCGCCGACGTTGAAGGCGGACGGCTTGTCGGAGACGGATTTGGCGACCAGTTCGCCGTCGATGGTGCGGCCCTTGACCGAGGTGCGGCCGGCGCCGTAGCCGCTGTCCGTCTCGCCGTAGCCGATGCGCTCGACCTGGTGGCCGGAGCGCGAGCCCCAGTTGCGGTCGGTCGCCTCGGTGCGGTTGGCCTGCGCGCGCTGCCAGCCCGGCGTCGCATAGGTGTTGGAGAAGGCGCCGGATTTTTCGCTGTCGGCGCCGACATTGTCGAAGCGCGAGGCGCCATAGGGGTTCTGCCGTCCTGCGCCCTGGCCGCCGCGGCCGGAGGCAAAGGAACCGCCGCCATAGGAATTGCCGTAGCCGCCGTAGGAGTTGCCGCTTTCAGCGACCTCGACATGGGCGTTCGGCAATTCCTCGAGGAAGCGCGACGGGATCGTCGACTGCCACAGGCCATGGATCTGGCGGTTGGAAACAAACCAGATATGCAGGTTCTTCTTGGCCCGCGTCAGGCCGACATAGGCGAGGCGGCGCTCTTCCTCCAGCCCGGAGCGGCCGCCTTCATCGAGCGCGCGCTGATGCGGGAACAGGCCTTCCTCCCAGCCGGGCAGGAACACGGTCTCGAATTCGAGGCCCTTGGCCGAATGCAGCGTCATGATCGAGACGGCGTCGAGCCCGGCATTCTGTTCGGCGTCCATGACCAGCGCGACGTGCTCGAGGAAGGAGCGCAGCGATTCGTACTCCTCCATCGAGCGGATCAGCTCTTTCAGGTTCTCCAGCCGGCCGGGGGCTTCCACCGAGCGGTCGTTCTTCCACATGTCCGTGTAGCCGCTCTCTTCGAGAATGGTCTCGGCGAGTTCGGTGTGCGGCGTGGTTTCCAGCGCCTTCTGCCAGCGCTCGAAATTGGCCGCCACTTCGCGCAAGGCGGCGCGCGGCTTCGGCTTCAACTCGTCGCTTTCGGCGAGCTTGGCGGCGGCCTCCAGCATAGGGATGCGCAGCGCACGGGCGGTGTCGTGGATCTGGCGGATGGTGGCTTCGCCCAAGCCGCGCTTGGGCACATTGACGATACGTTCGAAAGCGAGGTCGTCGGCGCCTTGCGCGACGACACGGAAGAAAGCCATGGCGTCGCGGATTTCCAGGCGCTCGTAGAAGCGCGGGCCACCGATGACGCGGTAGTTGAGGCCGAGTGTGATGAAGCGATCCTCGAAGGCCCGCATCTGGAAGGATGCACGGACAAGAATAGCCATGTCGTTGAGATTGTGCTTCTGGCGCTGATAGGCCTCGATGGTCTCGCCGATGGCGCGGGCTTCTTCTTCGGAATCCCAGGCGGCGTGGACATTGACCTTGCCATCCTCGGGATCGTTGCGATCCGTGAACAGCGTCTTGCCGAAGCGGCCCTCATTGTGGGCGATGAGGTGGGAGGCGGCACCAAGGATGTGCGCGGTCGAGCGGTAGTTGCGCTCCAGCCGGATGATGGTGGCGCCGGGAAAATCCTTGTCGAAACGCAGGATGTTGTCGACCTCGGCGCCGCGCCAGCCATAGATGGATTGGTCGTCATCGCCGACGCAGCAGATGTTTACGGTGGCGCGGGTTTCGGCCGAAGAGCGCCCAATCTCCCCCTCAAGGGGGGAGATCGGCTTGCCTTGAGGCCTTTGCGCCAACAGCCGCAGCCACATGTACTGGGCGGTGTTGGTGTCCTGGTACTCGTCGACGAGGATGTACTTGAAGCACTTATGGTATTCCTTCAGCACGTCCGGATTGGCGCGGAAGATGCGGATCGGGTGGCAGAGCAGGTCGCCGAAATCGCAGGCGTTCAGCGTCTTCAGCCGCTCCTGATAGGCCTTGTAGAGTTCGCGGCCCTTGCCGTTGGCGAAGGCTCGCGCGTCGCCCTCGGCAATGTCGGCGGGGCCTTGCCCCTTGTTCTTCCAGCCGTCGATCATCTGGGCGAACTGCTTGGCCGGCCAGCGCTTGTCGTCCAGACCTTCGGCCTGGATCAACTGCTTGATCAGCCGCACGACGTCGTCGGTGTCGAGGATGGTGAAGTCGGAGCGCAGGCCGGCGAGTTCGGCATGTCTGCGAAGCAGCTTCACTCCAATCGAGTGGAAGGTGCCGAGCCATGGCATGCCCTCGACATTGCCTTCGCCGATCAGGACGCCGATGCGGATCTTCATCTCGCGCGCGGCCTTGTTGGTGAAGGTCACCGCGAGGATCTGCGACGGGAACGCCTTGCCGGTGGCGAGGATGTGGGCGATGCGGGTGGTGAGCACGCGGGTCTTGCCGGTGCCGGCGCCGGCCAGCACCAGAACCGGACCCTCCGTTGTTTCAACAGCTAGCCGCTGCTCCGGGTTGAGTCCCTTCAGATAGTCGGGTGCGTTGTTGTGTCCGCTGCGGGCAGCCATGGCGCGCGCGGCGATACCCGACGGGGCCGAGGGCCGCGCATTGGGTTCGTCGAAAAAGGGCATGTCTTCGGAAAAGCCGGACATCGCCCCCGAATGTAGTGATTCGGTGGGGAAAGACCAGAACTGTCTACGTTTTGTTCCGCTAAAGTGCTGGCGGCAAGGATGTACGGGCTGTTCAGGCCTTGCGATAGCCGAGAGCGACGAAAAATCGCTGCCCTAACGAACGCGCCTCATCGGTCATCACGGCGCCGAGTGCCGTCTGCATCCGGTCGTAGTAATGGCTGCCCGCAGGGGACGCGAGAAATGCCGCGTAAAGCCTGAGATCGTCGAGCGACAAGTCACGATAGGCGAAAGCATTTCCTTCCATGATCCCCTTTTCGGCTTTTTCACGAAGGTTGCCGGCCTGCTTATGCACCAGCACCATTATCTGCTGATCCGATAAAGGCTGCCCGGCTGCCGCGAGCATTCCCGAAACCATCGCATAGCCCATGTTCAATGCGATCGCTTCAGCCATGTCCACGGCGCTGGTATCGTCGACGATTCTCCGGTACAACGCGAGCCGTGCCGGATCTCCCGCCTGAAGTCCTCCAAGGATTTTCGGACCTTCGATCTTCTTGCGCCCCACGGCTTGCGGATCGGACGCTTGGATCTCCAGGGCTGTGACCCGCCTGCCCAATGGTGAATCGAAGAAAGCAGCCAGATCGGTGAGATCGACGGGCTGCAACCGGCCCCTCATCCGCGCCTCTACGGCTTTCTCCATCCTGTCAGCGTCAAAAGCGCCTTCAGCGGCGGCGGACAAGGCTTCCTTGACTTTTTCCGGCCCCGGCACGGATTTGATGCCGGCGACTATGCTTGGGCCGAGGCCGGCCAGCATCTCGTGGAAGCCGCTTGCCTTGTTGATCTCCTCGAGCGTTTGTGCCGACGCCGGTTGACTGCCAGCCATAAGCACGACGAAGCCGAACAGCGCGCCGGCAATGCGCATCCATGGCGGAAAGACGAAGGGCATGACTCGGTCTACTCCACGGTGATGCTGCGACGGAGACTGCTCGATAACCCGACCGCAGGCAAGATGAATTGCCACCTTGGCGTGTGGGCCAGCTTGACAGGCGGGGCGGGCAGGAGAAAGCTGTGCGCAGGGCAGGAACGGGACATCGGGCTGTCCTTGGCGTGGCAAAGCGCAACAGTCGAAGGAGTATCATCTTGGCTGTCACCATCACCTCCCTCATTCTTTTCCTCATCGGCCTGGCACTCGGCGGCGGCGGCATCCGCCTGGCGATGCTGGGCGGCAGCTGGTACTATGTCGTTGCTGGCCTTGCCTTCCTGATCGCCGCCTGGCTGCTCTACCGGCGCCGGTCCACCGCGCTGTGGCTCTACGCGGCGATCGTGCTCGGCACGCTGGCCTGGGCGGTCTGGGAAACCGGCTTCGACTGGTGGGAACTCGGGCCTCGCGGCGGCGTCATCGTGCTTCTCGCTTTGTGGCTGCTGACGCCGTGGGCGAGACGGGGTCTTGTCGGCCCTGACGCACGCGCGCCGCTGATCCTTGCCGTGCTGGCATCACTGGCCGTCGCCGGTTATTCGATGACTTCGGATCCGAAGGACATTGCCGGCGAACTCGGCACCGACAAGGTGGTCGCCAACGCCAATCTCGGCAATGACGTGCCGGCCGGCGAGTGGCATTATTACGGCCGCACGCAGTTCGGCCAGCGCTACTCGCCGCTCGACCAGATCACATCGGACAATGTCGCCAAGCTGCAGCCTGCCTGGACCTACCAGACCGGCGACGTGAAGGGTCCCGACGATGTCGGCGAGACCACCTATCAGGTGACGCCGCTGAAGATCGGCGACACGCTCTACATCTGCACGCCGCATAATTTCGCCATCGCCATCGATGCCGCGAGCGGCAAGGAGAAATGGCGCTTCGATCCCAAGGTCAAGCTCGACAAGGACCGCCAGCACCAGACCTGCCGCGGCGTGGCCTATTACGCCGATGCCGCCGGCGCCGCCGGGCAGCCCTGTGCGACCCGCGTCTACCTGCCGACCTCGGACGCGCGGCTGATCGCGCTCGACGCCGCCAACGGGCAGATCTGTCCGGCTTTCGCCGAGGGCGGCACGCTGAACCTTCTGACCAACATGCCCTATCCGAAGTCGGGCTATTATTACTCGACCTCGGCACCGCTGATCTCAGGCGGCAAGATCATTGTCGGCGGCGCGGTCAACGACAATTATTCGACACAGGAGCCGTCCGGCGTCATTCGCGCCTACGACGCTGCCACCGGCGCGCTGGTGTGGAACTGGGATTCCGGCAATCCGGACCAGACGACGCCGCTGCCGGCCGGCCAGACCTATACCGCCAACTCGCCCAACATGTGGTCGACGCCGAGCGCCGACGAGAAGCTCGGCCTGCTCTACGTGCCGCTCGGCAACCAGACGCCGGATCAGCTCGGCGCCGGGCGCAGTGCCAATGTCGAGAAGTTCTCGTCGTCGATCACCGCGCTCGACCTCAACACCGGACAGGTGCGATGGGTGCGGCAGACCGTGCACCACGATCTATGGGACATGGACGTACCGGCGCAGCCGAGCCTGATCGACATCACCAAACCCGACGGCACGGTGGTGCCGGCGCTGGTCGGACCGACCAAGCAGGGCGATCTGTATGTGCTCGACCGCCGCACCGGTGAGCCGGTCATCGCGGTCAACGAAGTGCCGGCGCCCGGCGGCGCGATCGAAGGCGACCACACATCGCCGACGCAGCCGGTCTCCGACCTCACCTTCATGCCGAAGCCGCTGACCGGCGCCGACATGTGGGGCCTCACCATGTTCGACCAGTTGGCCTGCCGGATCGAATTCCAGGGCCTGCGCTATGAGGGTCGCTATACGCCGCCTTCCGTCCAGGGCTCGCTGATCTACCCCGGCAATTTCGGCACCTTCAACTGGGGTGGCGTCGCCGTCGACCCGGTCCGGCAGGTGCTGTTCGGCATGCCGACCTATCTGGCGTTCAAGTCGCAGTTGATCCCGCGCGATCAGGTGCCGCCGCCGGACGAAGGGCGGGGCAGCGAACAGGGGCTGAACCGCAACGAGGGCGCGCCCTATGCGGTGGTGATGGGACCGTTCCTGTCGCCGCTCGGCATTCCTTGCCAGGCGCCGCCCTGGGGCTATGTCGCCGGTGCCGATCTCAGGACCGGCAAGATCGCCTACAAGCACCGCAACGGCACCGTCTACGACATGACGCCGCTGCCGCTGCCGCTGAAGGTCGGCGTGCCCGGCATCGGCGGGCCGATGGTCACCGCCGGTGGCGTCGCCTTCCTGGGGGCCGCAGTCGACGACTACCTGCGCGCCTACGACCTGACATCGGGCAAGCAGCTGTGGCAGGCGCGGCTGCCGGCCGGCGGGCAATCGACGCCGATGACCTATACGGTCGCCGACGGCCGCCAGTTCGTGGTCATCGTCGCCGGCGGCCACGGTTCGGTCGGCACCAAGCCTGGTGACTATGTGATGGCCTACGCGCTGCCGAAGTAGGGGCGACAGGGTAACGCGATCTTTCAGAGGTCGCGCCGCCCCTCATCTGTGCCGGTATCCTTTCCCCGCATAGTGACCGGGAAAAGTGCCCGACTGGGCGATGAGGGGCGGGAAATCTTCCGATCGGCCCGTTGTCGATCAGCCAATCCCCAAATGACCCTTCAGGCTGGGCACCGAGCCGAGCACCTTGTTGGTCAGGTCGGGGCCGGCGGCGGCTTCGGCCTGCTGGATCAGCGTCGCGCCGGCCTTCTGGATCTGCGCCATGTCGAGCCCGGATGCCTTGAGCGCGGCGATGCCGTTGATCAGCGCGCCGGCCTTCTCGCCGAGAACGCCGCCAAGCGCGCCCTGCAACGACGACAGAAAACCGCCACCGCCGGCCGGAGCGGCGGCCATGACGTCATATTGATGGGCGAGGTCGTCGGCGCCGGGGATTTTGGCGAAGAACGCCGAGGCGCTGGTGCCTTCCGCCTCGTGTTCGAGCACCGAGAAAATGGTGCCGACGACTTTCTCCGTCGTCGCCTGGTCGAGGCCCGCCTTCTGCGAAACGGTGTTGACGATGTCCTGGACGTTCATGGCGTCACCTCAACCCTGGGTTTTCGTGTTGCGGTTCCGCTCAGTGCGGACCCTGATCAACGATAGTCTGCCTGCATTCACAACCATCGAGCGTAGGGCCAAAGCGGCGGCCCCCGCAAGGACGACCGCGCTGGCGAGGATCGGGGAAGGCATGGTCATGGTCTCGCTTCCTTCTGGGTCTGAGGCACGCGGTCAAGATACCGTCGATAGCCACCTTCCTTCACGATTGTGGCAGCGCCAGCAGGATTTATCGCCAATGACTAAAAAGTGATGACACGGCCGCGCATGGGCACCGGCTTTGCTGCCCGGACGCGGCCGGCGGCATACGCCTGAGGCGATCGACGGCAGCGATGAGTGCTCGACTGGATGATGCCGGCTTGGTCCCTATGTAGCTGGGAATTGAAGCCCGAAGCAGAGGAGCCCATCCATGACGAGACCCGACGCCAAGCCCACCATCACCCAGGCGATGATCGACGCCTATGACGAGTACACGCATCTGACGCTCGATCGCCGCCGGTTCATGGAGCAGTTGACCCGGCTTGCCGGATCAGGTGCGGCGGCGGCGATCGCGCCGCTTCTGGCGGCAAATTCGGCGCGAGCAGCAATCGTCGCCGACAACGATCCGCGCGTGAAGGGCGAGGACATCAGCTACCCCGGCGGCAGCGGCGAGATGAAGGGCTATCTGGTCAAGCCGGCGAACCAGGCGGGCAAGCTCGGTACCGTCATCGTCGTGCATGAGAACAGGGGGCTCAACCCGCATATCCGCGATGTGGCGCGGCGCGTGGCGCTGGAAGGCTTCGTGGCGCTGGCGCCGGATTTTCTGTCGCCGCTCGGCGGCACGCCGACCGACGAAGACAGGGCGCGCGACATGTTCGGCAAGCTCGATCCGGCGCAGACCATCGCTGACGGTGTTGCGACCGTCGCTTTCCTCAAGAGCGACAAAGACGGCAACGGCAAGGTCGGCGCTATCGGCTTCTGCTGGGGCGGTGGCACGGTTAACATGCTGGCCGTCAACGCGCCCGATCTCAGTGCCGGCGTTGCCTATTACGGCATGCAGCCGAAGGCCGCCGATGTATCCAAGATCAAGGCGGCCTTGCTGCTGCACTATGGCGGACTGGACGAGCGCATCAATGCCGGCATCGACGCCTTCAAGAAGGAACTCGACGCGGCGCATGTCGACTACACGGTCTATGTTTATGAAGGCGCCAACCACGCCTTCAACAACGATACGTCGGCGGCGCGCTACGACAAGAAGGCGGCTGACCTCGCCTGGGGCAGAACGATCGCCTTCCTTCGGGAAAAACTGAAATGACTTCAGCTGTCATGCCGCCGGCGCCCAGGCGGTTTCGAAGGCCGGCGACAGGGTGAAGCCGGCCGGCCGCGCCGAAACGGGGGGCGGGCGGCGCACGCCTTCCTGCAGGTACCGCAACGCCGACGTCAGCCCGTTCATCGTGTAAGGCTTGGCTATGACGCCGATCGCGCCGGCGAAATGATCGGGGATGCGCTTCGGATTGGCGGTCATGAACACCACCGTCGAACTCTTCCTTTCGCCTATGTACTTGGCCACGTCGATGCCGGACGGCCCGTCACTCAGATGGATGTCGACGAAGGCGATATCGGCTTCGGTCGCATCCGCCATGGCCATGGCTTCCGCCGAAGAGGTCGCCCAGCCGACGACGCTGTGGCCGGCGTCCTCGACAAGGCTCTCCAGCTCCATTGCCAGCAGCGCTTCGTCCTCGATGATCAGGACCTTGAGCGGCTCAATCATGACACATTCCCTTTTTCCTGAGGTTCGTTCGGGATCGAGATAACGACCTTCGTGCCGGGGCCGGTGTCGCGCCATTCGATCTCGGCATGCAACTGGCGGGCGAGCGATTTGATCAGCCGCATGCCGAACGAGGCATCGCCGTTGGCGTCGGCCATGCCGACGCCGTCGTCCGACACCTCGATATTCAAGTGGCCGTCGGGCTGGCTCATTTTGATGCCCAGGCGGCCGGCCGACATTCCGTCGGGCTTGGACTTGAAGGCATGCTTGAGAGCATTGGTGACGAGTTCGTTGACCATCAGAGCGACGGGCGTTGCCTTTTCCGCGGAAATGACGATCGGTTCCAGGTCGAGAGCCGGACTGATCTCAGAGCGCCCCGACGCCGTCAGCAGGTCTGTCACCAAATCCTTGGCGAAATCCGCCACATCGAACTTGCTGACGTCCTTCGACTGATAAAGCCGCCGATGCACCGTGCTCAGGGCTTCGATGCGCTCCAGCATGGTGGTCAACGAACGCCTGATCGCTTCGTCCCGTATGGTCCGCCGCTGCATAATGATGAGGGAAGAGATCATCTGCAGGTTGTTTTTCACCCGGTGATCCACCTCGTGCAGCAAGGTGGTCTGCGCCTCGAGGGCGGCTTCCAGTTCCGCGGTGCGCTCCTTCACCGCCTTTTCGAAGCGGTCCTTGTCCGCGTTGATGCGACTCTCCGATTGTTTGCGATCCGAGACGTCGAGCTGCGATGCGAAAAAGAACTGCAAATCGCCTTTGTCGTTCGAAACGGGGCTGATGTAGAGCGCGTTCCAGAAGGTCGAGCCGTCCCTGCGGTAGTTCAGGATATCGACGCTGACATCGGTTTCATCCTCGATCGCCGCGCGTATCTGTTCGACAGCGGCCTTGTCGGTCTTCGGTCCCTGCAGGAAGCGGCAGTTCCTGCCCAGAACCTCATGACGCTCATATCCGGTCAGTCGCAGGAAAGCGTCATTGGCGAACACGATAGGATTGTCCTGCTGTCGGGGATCGGTAATGATCATCGACATGCGGGTGGCGCGGATAGCCGCCGCGAACGGATCGCCCTTGCCGTGCTCGACATGCAGATCGTCCGTCATGTGCCAGGCGTCGGCAGGCTCCCTGGTCCGTTTCCATTCCATTCTGTCACTCCAAGCCATTTTCGCGGGTGACAACGGATCAGACGCCGATTTGGTTCAATCTTGAGCCTTCCTGTCGCAGTTCGTACCGAGAATCAGGCCTCCGGAGTTAGCCGGCCGATGCCGGCTTGTGGAAGGCGACGCCGGCGACCACCAGCGCAATGCCGAGGCAATCGATAAAACCCGGAATCTGGCGCAGCACGACGACGCCGATCAGCGTCGCGGTGACCGGCAGCAGCGACAGCATCAGCGCGAAGCTCGCACGTGGCAGCCGCGACATGGCGAACTGGTCGCAGATGTAAGGAATGACCGACGAGCAGATGCCGACGCCGATGGCGGCGAGCAGCAGCGGCAGTGAGAAAAAGGCCGGCAGCGCATCGGTGAAGCCGATCGGCAGCACGACGATGAAGGCGATCGCCATGGCAGCACCCAGGCCGGCGATGCCGCTGCCGGCGCCTGAAGCGGCGACGCGATGGCCGAGTACGATGTAACCGACAAACAGCGCCCCGTTGAGGATGGCCCAGAACAGCCCGATGGGATCGTCGGACCATCTGACATCGATGAGCAGCAAGGTGCCGGCGACGGCGATGGCAAGGGCGGCGAGATTGCGCGTGCTCCTGAGGCCGATCGCCGCGACGCCGATGATGCCGACGAATTCGATCGCCGCCACCAGCGAGATCGGCAGTCGGTCGAGCGCCAGGTAGAACGAACAGTTCATCACCGCCAGACAGGCGCCGAAGGCCAGCAACAGCAGCCGCGTCGTGCCATCGGCGCGTGCGAAGCTTCGCCATGGACGGGTCAGGGGTGCGAAGATGAGTGCTGCCGTGGCGATGCGCAGCCACGCCATGCCGAGCACGCCGACATGCGGGAAAAGCAGCACGGCGAAGGCCGGCCCGAGATAGTGGAAGACGGCGCTGACGCCGAACCAGACATGCGGCGGCAGTTTTTCCGTCAGCTTGCCCAGGGTGAAGTTGCCCGGGGCAGCGGTCGCCGCGAGAGCTTGCGTTTGATCATCCATCGGATCAGTATCGCAGGCAGATTTGCCTATTTATATAGATGATGATTAGCTATTTCGGCTATCTTTCTCCCGGAATAAAGGAGTTTTCCATGAAGCGCCTTCGAACTGAAAGCGCCGATCTCGATGCCGCCGACATGAAGATCCTGCGCCTGCTGGAAAAGGACGCGCGCACCAGCACGGCGGAGCTGGCACGCTCGGTGGGCCTGTCGGCACCGAGTGTGGCTGAGCGCATCAAGCGGCTGCAGGAAAGCGGCGTCATCGAGGCCTATTCGGTCAGGATCAACCCGACGGCACTCGGCCTGCCGCTGTCGGCATGGCTGCGCATCCGGCCAGTGCCGGGGCAGTTGGCCGTCGTGGCCGAGATCATCCGCGAACTGCCGGAGATCGTGCAATGCGACCGCGTAACTGGAGAGGATTGTTTCATCGCGCTGGCGCATGTCGGGTCGGTGGTCGACCTCGAGCGGGTGATCGACCGCATCATTCCCTACGCGATGACCAACACGGCGATCATCCAGTCCTCGCCGGTGGTGGCGCGTTCGGCCCTGGCGGCGTTGAGGCGCCAGGCTTGACCTGCGGGGATTGTTCCGTTCGAGGACCTTATGCGTGGCCGCGCTTCATGCGCGCCTGTTTCAGGATGGCGCGCCAGCGGATCATGTCGAACGGGATCGGCTCGTTGTTGTTGGCGATGTGGAAGATCTCATTGTTGACGTTCTTGAGCGAGCGCCAGAAATCGTAGTCGGTGATGCGCGGATCGGCAGCCAACCTGTCCACCTCGACCTTGATGTCGGTTTTCATGCACTTTCCTCGAACCGGCGCCGCGCCGCCCGTGTCGCTACCTCGATGCAGATCGTTTTCGACCGGCCCGCTGAGTCGCGCAACGGCTCAAATGGCTTGTTCCCGTTAAAACCTTGGTAAGGTTAACGAGGGCGCCGCGCCGCTTCAAGCGCCGCCGCCGGTCGATGGCAAGGTTCTGCGATTTTAGATCGCCGGTGTGGCTTTGAAGCCGGAAACGAGACGTGTCGGCATCGCCCTATTTGCGTTTGATGCCGATCGAGCGGCCGGCCCGCTCCGGCATCGGCAGGGCCGAATGGGCGGCGCGCATGTCTTCGACCCTGGCCAGCACATCGGCGGGGAAGGGCGCCACCTTCGGCCCCGACATGTCGACATGCAGCGACAGCGATTCGGAAGTCGCGGCCAGCCAGCCGTCGACATGGCGGATTTCCTGATAGGCCCGCAGCCGCTTGTCGTCATGGTCGATGAGCTGGAAGGAGACCGTGACCTTGTGCTCGAGATGCAGCTCCTGCACGTAGCAGACATGGACTTCGGCGGTGTAGATGGTGAGGCGGCGATCCCTGGCATAGTTCGGTCCCATGCCCATTGCCTCGAAGGCGTCGTCCGAGCAGCGGTCGAACAGCACGTTGTAATAGGCCATGTTGAGATGGCCGTTGTAGTCGATCCAGTCCTTCTCGATGTCCATGGGTTTCGAGACGAAGGGAGTGGGGATGGGCATCGAAACTTCCTTGTTCTGGTGCTGGACAGAGCGTGGCTCCGGAGACTCTATTTGTTCTGACGCAATTTCGGACGGAAAACCGCTTCACACTTTTCCTGGAATTGCTTTACGCATCCATAGACGCATAACAAGCATGGACGCTGGTCCATTCGCGGAGGAATTCATGGCTCTGAGCGACCTCAACCCGGTCGAACGCAACGAGGAAGGCATCGCTGCGGTGCTCGGGATCCTCAAGCAGCAGCTCGGCGAGCGATTCCAGACCGGCCAGGCGATCCGCTCGCAGCATGCACATACCACCACCTACATTCCGACGCAGGCACCGGATGGCGTTGCGTTCCCCGAGACGACGGCCGAGGTGCAGGAGATCGTGCGCGCCTGTGCGGCGCACCGCGTGCCGGTGATCGCCTTCGGCGTCGGCTCCTCGCTGGAGGGTCACACCAACGCACCGGGCGGCGGCATATCGGTCGACACATCGCGCATGAACCGTATCCTGGCGGTCAATCCGCAGGATCTCGACTGCACGGTCGAACCCGGCGTCACCCGTGAGGATTTGAACCGGCATCTGCGCGACACCGGCCTGTTCTTTCCGATCGATCCCGGCGCCAATGCCTCGCTGGGCGGCATGGCCGCAACGCGGGCCTCCGGCACCAACGCGGTGCGCTACGGAACGATGCGCGAGAACGTGCTGTCGCTGACCGCCGTCATGGCCGACGGCGAAACGGTGACAACCGGCAAGCGGGCGAAAAAGAGCTCGGCCGGCTATGATCTGACGCGGCTGCTGGTCGGCTCGGAAGGCACGCTCGGCATCATCACGTCGCTGACCTTGAAGCTGCAAGGCATCCCGCAGGCGATCTCCGGCGGCGTCTGCCCGTTTCCGAGCGTCGAGGCGGCCTGCAACGCGGTCATCGCGACGATCCAGATGGGCATCCCGGTGGCGCGCATCGAACTGGTCAACGCCTTGCAGATGCGGGCGATGAAGAATTATTCCAAGCTCGACTATCCCGAGAGCCCGTGCCTGTTCGTCGAGTTTCATGGTAGCGATGCCGGCGTTGCCGAACAGGCCGAAACCTTCGGCATGATCGCGGAGGAAAATGGCGGCGGGCCGTTCCTGTGGACCAGCGTCGCCGAGGAGCGCACCAAATTGTGGAAGGCGAGGCACGACGCCTACTGGTCGTCGCTGACCCTGCGGCCGGGAGCCAAGGGGCTGTCGACCGATGTCTGCGTGCCGATCTCGCGCTTTGCCGAATGCGTCATGGAAACCGAGGCCGATATCGCCGAGATGGGCCTGATCGCGCCGATCGTCGGCCATGCCGGCGACGGCAATTTCCACGTGCTGGTGCTGATGGATGTGAACGATCCCAAGGAGATCGCGCTGTCGGAAAAGTTCGTCGCGCGGCTCAACATGCGAGCCATCGCCATGGACGGCACCTGCACCGGCGAGCACGGCATCGGCCAGGGCAAGATCGGCTTCCTGCGCCACGAGCTCGGCCACGGCGTCGACATCATGCGCACCATCAAGCAGGCGCTGGATCCGCAAAACATCATGAATCCGGGCAAAATCCTGCCGCAAAACTAGCCAGTCCTTCGACGCAAGGTTCGCATGCGGCTTTGTCCTGGACCGAGCCACGTTTCAGGCCGAGATCGGCCGCACGGTGGGCCTGGAATTGCCGGCACCTTCGGAACCGATTCCCACCTTTTCACGTTGCGGCAACCGACGCATATCGTCAAAGCGGAGCGGCCGCCCATGAACTGGAAAGGCGTCTGGAAGAATCAATACGGGTCCATTGTCGAGATCACCGATGATGCGGACAATCGTATATCGGGATCGTTTCGAACCGCGCTGCCGGATAGCGGTTTCCATGGCCAGGAGATTCCGATTTAGGCGTCCACCGCGGCGACTGCATCAGTTTTGCCGGCGGCGGAAAGACGGCGGTTGGGGATGCGATCGTTTCCTACACCGGCCTCCTTCGGGCGGGCAAAATGGAGACGTTGTGGTTTGTCGTCTCGGATGCGGCGATAAAGGCCGGCGGCGAGGGCCAACCCGCGAAAATCGAAAAGCTGAATTGGTGGCGTTCGATGTCGACCAGCGCGGACACGTTCCAAAGAAGCTAGTGTCGACGGCAGCTCGTTCGGGGTTCACGCGCGACGCACCGGCTCGGCCTGATGAAGATAGCCGGTGAACGTGTCGGGAGACGTGGGTTTCGACAATTGGGTCACGATCCTGCCGACCTCGCCGCGATGATAGCCGCCATGGGTAATGACGTGTGCCAACATCTCCTCGCGTGACATTTCCCCTGGAGCACCACTGGCAAAGGTGAAGGGGATCGGCTCCGCCAGAGCTTCGGGCTCCAGCTGTTCGACATAGCGCAGATACCACTGGTCGGTTTCGGTGATCGCCTTCGATAACTCGGCGAGTGTCGGCGTGCTGCTCGTGCCTGTATCGCGAAAACCGTGCTTCTGCTTCTGGACGTTCGAGGCAAAAATCTTGTCGACGACATGCGCGTGATTGATGGTCTCGAGGATCGTGCCGAACTGCTCTTCCGATACGTCGCTCTCGATCCCTGCCAGCAAGGCAAGCAGCCCATCATCAGCCCATGATTTGTAGCGGAACAGGGAGTGAAGCAGGGTCTTGCTGCTCATGATGGCCTCTCGTTGTTCAGGTGACAGGCGGGACTTGCTTGTCGCGGCCCGCTCGATAAATGTGAGCTGACAGTCGCATTTTGCGGAAGAAGCCCCGATATGGCTACTCGCGTTCCCTTGCAATCTGGAAGCGTGCGCAAAGCACCACGGCAGCAGCGTTCGCGTGCGACCGTGGACATGATCGTGGAGGCGGCGGCTCGCGTTCTGGCACGGCGCGGCTGGGCGGATTTCACCACCAATGAAACGGCGTCCGTGGGCGGCGTCAGCGTCGGTTCGATCTACCAGTATTTCCCCAACAAGCTGGCCTTGGCGGAGGAGATCCGCAAACGCCATCTCGACGCGGTGCTCGCGGCCATATCCGGTTCGGATGAGCGCGACTCAGCGATCACGGTGGAACAGCGGGCGGCCAAGCTTGTCGATGGCGTCGTCGCCGCCCACAGCGTCGATCAGGAACTGCATCGCGTCCTGATCGACGAAGTGCCGCTTGCCGCCCGCTCGACGCAGGATCAGTTCGAGGCGGAGTATCTGCGCCGCTACCGGGCGGTAATCGCGTCGGCCAAGGGCAAAGCCGATCCCGAACGCGACGACATTGCCGCGCGCGTGCTGTCGGGCGCGGTCGAAGGGGTCGTGCACGCCGCGGCGCGACATGGCGAACTCCAATCGCCGGCCTTGCGAGCGGAACTCATCGAACTGGTCTGCGCCTATCTGCGCAGCCGACGCACGGGCTGATCGCTCGGCATCTAACTGAGCCCGACTAGCTCTTCTGTGCACCCTCGACAAGCACTTGCAGCATGGGGCGGGTTGGCGCGAAGAACGTCGTGCCGGTGTGCGGCGTCGAGAAATCGAGCAGCCTGTCGTAAGCGCCCGGCGGGTCACCGATATACATTCGCTGCAGCATCTTCTCGATCACCCAGAGATACCTGCTATAGCCGATAAAGTAGGTGCCGAACTCGTTTAGCCCCGGCCGGCCGAAGGGCATGTTGTCGCGCAATATGTCGTATTCGTTGCCGTCGGCATCCTCGATGGTGGCCAGTGATTTGTGCGATTTGCGCAGCGCGTCGTCATCGTCGATTTCGATGTTGTCGATCTTGGTGCGGCCGATGATTTCCTCCTGGAGAGGCGTCGGCGTTCTCGCCCACGCCTGGAGATCGTGCAGATATTTCTGGACGACGATATAGCTGCCGCCGGCGAAATCGGCGTCTTCATCGCCGACGAGCGCCGAGGCCGGCAGATCGAGACCCGTCGGGTTGGCGGTGCCGTCGACAAAGCCGAGCAGGTCGCGCGCATCGAAATAGCGAAAGCCCGTCACTTCGTCGATGACGCTTACGCCGTCACCGAGATTGTCGAGCAGGATGCGCTCGAACTCGAAGCACATGTCGGGTCGCTCGGAGCGGATGTGGAAGAGAAGATCGCCGGCGGTCGAAGGCGCCGAATGAACGGCACCCTTGATCGGCGCGAACGGTTTCAGTTCCAGCGGCCGCCGGTCTGGAGAGAGACGATCCCAGAGATCGCGGCCGATGCCGGCGATGCACGACAGCCGCCCGGAAAGGTCGCGGAATCCGACATTTTTGACCAGGTCGTCGAGTTTGCCGAGCACCGACGCAACCTTGGCGAGCGCGCTCTGCCCACTGGCGACGGCGACGACAAGAAAGACCGCCGAAAGCGACAGCGGAGCGTCGACACTTTGCGCATCGATCGGCACGCGATCCCAGTTCTTGCCCGACATCCGATTTCTCCGCTTCGCCGGGATTTGTTTCAGATCACCGGAGATCGCGCAACTGGATGAATTGCCTCTTTATCGACACGCGGATGCGGGTAGAGTGCGGCAGAATTTCATTCAACCCATTCGGAGCTGATGCTCGCACGCCTGTTCGTGATCTTTGGTGGCCTGTTCGTGCTGGTGCTGTGTGCGGCGCTGGTGGTGCCGTATTTTATCGACTGGACCGGCTACCGCGCCGACTTCGAGCGCGAGGCGAGCGCCATTCTCGGCCGTAAGGTGACCGTGCAGGGCGACGCCACCGCAAGGCTGTTGCCGTTTCCCTCGGTGACCTTCTCGAATGTCGCCGTCGCCGGCGGCCCCAACGGCCAGCCGGCCATGACGGTCGAGACGTTTTCAATGGACGCGGAACTGGCGCCCTTCCTGCGCGGTGAAGTGCTGATCTTCGACATGCGGCTGGTGCGGCCGAAAGCGACCATCGATATCGCCAATGACGGCACTGTCGACTGGGCGATACGGCCGTCCTCGCCCTTCGACCCCAGCCAGATCTCGATCGAGAAGCTGACGGTGACGGAGGGTCAGATCGAAGTTCGCCATGCCGCTGGCGGGCGCAGCCATCTGTTTTCCGAGATCAATTCGACCGTCTCGGCCAAGTCGCTGGCCGGCCCATGGCGCATGGACGGCACGCTGCGGCTGGACGGGTTGCGCACCGCGGTCACCGCGTCCACCGGCAAGGCCGAAGGCTCAGGACAGATGCGGTTTCGGCTGAAGGCCGATCCGGACGCCTATCCGCTGGTCATCGAGACCGACGGCAATGCCGGCATCGTCAATGGGGCTGCCGTCTACTCCGGCCAGTTCAAGATCTCCGGTGCCGACAAGAACAGCGCCGAGCTGCGCGGCACCGATGGCGAGACGGTGAAAGTCTCGGCCGGTAAGCCCGATCCGGGCTTTCGGCTGAACGGCAAATTTTCGCTCGACCACCAGAAACTCGGGGTCGACGAATTCCGCTTCGAGACCGGGCCGCTCGACAACCCCTACACCGCCGATGGCAAGGCTTCTGTCGATCTCGGGCTGAAACCGAGTTTCGCCATCGAGGCCAATGGCGCGCAGGTGCAGTTCGACGAGGCGGTGGGCGCCGAAGCCGGCGCCGGCCTGACGCTGGACCAGCGCATCGCGGCGTTTGAGCAAGCGCTGCTCGATATGCCGAAGCCGACCATCCCCGGCACTGTCGAGGTCAAGCTGCCGGCGGTGGTGGTCGGCGACACCACGGTGCGCGACGTGCATCTTTCCGCCGAGCCGGTCGATGGCGGCTGGTCGGTGAAATCGCTTGCCGCGACCTTGCCCGGCCGCACCACGCTGGAAGCCGATGGCATGCTGGTGCTCAATTTGGAAGGTCATTTCGGCTTCAACGGCTCGCTGCTGCTGGCCGTGGCGCAACCTTCCGGCTTTGCCGCCTGGCTGTCGAAGGATGTCGACGAGGCGATCCGCCGCCTGCCGGCCGCCGGCTTCAAGGCCAAGGTCGACCTCTCGCAGAAGCGCCAGGCCTTCAGCGATCTCGAACTGATCCTGGGCAAGGCGAAGTTTTCCGGCCGCATCGATTCCAGCCAGCCCGACGATGCCAAGCCCTCGGTGCTGATGCGGCTTGAAGGCGGTGATCTCGATGTCGACGGGCTGGCGGCCTTCGCCTCGATCTTCGTCAGCGACAAGGGCGCCAATCGCTTTGCCGACCGCGACCTCGATTTCCAGATCAAGGCCGGGCCGGTCAACGCCGGCGGGTTGACCGCCGACACGGTCGACACGGCGCTCAGGCTGCGCGACGGGCTGCTCGAAATCGACCGGCTTTCGGTGGGCGGGCTGGCCGGCGCCTCGATCAGCGCCACCGGCCGGATCAAGGATTTCCCCGCGAGCCCGACCGGCAAGCTCGATGCGTCGGTGGTTGCCGTCGATCTGAAGCCGCTGATCGATGTCGCCGCCCAGCACTATCCCGACAGTGCCGTGCTCAGGGGACTGTCGAGCCGTGCTGCTGCCTATCCCGAGCTGTTCCAGGATGCGCGCATCGACCTGGTGGCGAGTGCAGCCGACAATGGCGACGGCACCACGGGCCTGGCGGTGAGCGGGCAAGGCAAGGCGGGCGGCTCGGCCTTTTCGGCGTCGCTGTCGGGGAAGGGGGCGGTGGACAAGCTTCTCGAAGCGCCGGTGGCGCTGACCTTCAACGCCAAGAACCCTGATGCCACCGCGCTGCTGGCGCTCTATGGCCTGCCGGCGCTGCCGCTCGGCATGCTGGGCGAGGCAAACACCGATATTCAGGCCAAGGGCACGTTTGGCGGCGGCCTGGCGACGAATTTCAGCCTTTCCGGCAATGACTTCAAGGCCGGTTTCGAGGGAACGATCGCCGACACGCCGCAAGGCCTCGCCGCCAAGGGCAAGCTCAGCCTCGATGCCGCCGACATCGAGCCATGGCTGATGACGTCGGGCATCGGCCTGCCAGGCATGGGGGCGGGCATGTCGACGTCGCTCGCCGCGCAGGGCGACTACGGCAACGGCCTGCTGGTGCTGGACGAACTCAGCGGCGCCATCAACGAAGCGGCGGTGTCCGGCGACGTCACTATCGATGTAAAGGACGGCGTGCCACATCTGGCCGGGGCGCTGGCGCTCGACGAACTCGACCTCGATCCCCTGGCGGTGGCGCTGTTCGGCGACTCCGCCTTTCTGGCCGACAAGGAGGGCGCAGCCAAAGACGGGGCAGGCAAGGGTGGCGTGTGGCCGGCGACACCGTTCAGCCAGAAATCCAGCCTGCCATTCACCGCCGACCTCGACCTGACGACGGCAGCACTGGCCGCCGGCCGGTTCGCCACCGCCTATGACGCCGCCTTTTCGCTCAAGCTCGACCAGGAAGGCATCCGCGTTTCGGATCTCAAGGCGAAGTTGCTGGGCGGAGCGCTGACCGGCCTATTCGAGTTGAAGAACAACAACGGCACCGGGCTGTTCTCTGGCCAGATGAAACTGGCGGGCGCCGATCTGGCGACCGTGCTGCCGGATGCCGGCATCAGCGGCATCGGCGATTTGTCGACGGCGCTGTCAAGCAGCGGCAAATCGGTCGAAGGGATGGTGGCTGCCTTGTCAGGCTCCGGAACTGCGGCGTTGAAGGGCGTGAAAGTTGCTGGCCTCAATCCAGATGCGTTCAGTGCGTTCCTCGCCAAGGCGGATGTGATCGGGCGCGACATCGATGCGGCCAAGACCGCCGGCTTCGCGCCCGAGATCGCCGCTGATGGCAGTTTTGCCGCCGGCGATACCGACATAGCCTTCACGGTTGCCGGCGGCACGCTGCGGGCGCCGCCGGTCAGCCTGGAAAATCCAGCGGCGACCTTGTCCGCCGACATCACGGCGGATCTCAACGCGGCCACGGTGTCGGCCAAGGGTGCGATCACTTATCAGCCTGGCGACGAGGCGCTGGTCGGCTCCGAGCCGGTTGTGAATTTCACCGCCGAGGGGCCGTTCGGCGCGGTCAAACGAGCATTCGACAGTGAGCCGCTGGCGCAGTTCCTGACCCAGCGCGCGCTGGAGAAGGAGCAGCAGCGCGTCGAGGCGATGCAGGCCGCGCTGCTCGAGAAGCAGCGGCTGCGGCGCGAAGTGCGCTATTACGCTGCGCTGCAGGATGCTCGCGACAAGGCGGCCGAGGAATTGCGCCGGCAGGAGGAAGCAGCGCGGCTCAAAGCCGAAGCTGACGCCAAGGCCAAGGCCGAAGCGGATGCACAGGCTCAGGCTGAGGCGGACGCAAAGGCTCAGGCCGATGCGGAGGCGAAAGCCAAGGCGGACGCAGATGCCAAAGCCAAGGCCGATGCGAAGGCGGCTGCCGAAAAGCAGGCCGCCGACGAGGCCGCCAAGGCGCAGACCGAGCAGGAGCGGCAGAAGGCGGAAGAGGCGATGCGTATTGCCTCGCAGGAAAAGGCAAGGCTCGAAGCCGAACGCAAGGCCGCGCAGCCTCCGAAGGTGGAACGGGCGCCGCTGCCGCAGGCCAACGACAATCCGCCGCCGGCCAAGCCGAAGTCCAATCCGTTCACGATCGACAATCTGCTGAAGTCGCTGCAGTAGTAGTCGACTACCCACGGTCTCGATCGAGCAGCCGCCGCAGCATCGGTTCGATGCGTGACAGTTCGTCGAGATGCGCCGCCGACAGCTCGGCCAGGCAATCGTCGGCGCGCTCGGTCAGTTGCAGCAGCACGCGGCGATGGTCGTCCTTGTCCTGATCCCTTGTGACCAGCCCTGCCTCGCCGAGACGGTTGACCAGTTCGACGGCGCTGTGGTGGCGAATGCGCAGGCGTTCCGCGAGATCGCCAACCGTCACCGGGCCGCCGCCGGGGAATCCCTTGATCGCCAGCAGCGCCTGATGCTGGCGCGGGGTCAGGCCGGCGTCTTCCGCCTGGACCTGGCTGAATTCGAGGAACCGGCGGATCAGGTAGCGAAACTCCGACAGCCGCTGGTAATCGGCCTGGCTGATGGCGGGACGTTGTTCTCGTGGCTGCGACATATCAGACATGTGTTCGTTTTCCGGCGAAAGCTCAAACGGATTTCGGGCGAAACCGGCTTGAATATTTATATCGTGTTACGATACATAGCCACCGACAAACCCGGCTGGCCGCTTCGACCGTGCCGCATCCCAGACATACGGCCGCCGCCAGGAAGCAACTGCCATGAAGACCCATCATTCGAACCCGGAGCACCTGCGCGATTTCACCACGGATCCCAGGGTGCTGCTCGTCGCCGCCATTGCCGTGGTGGTGGCGACAGCCGGGCTGTTTGCCGGCATCGCGCTTTTGAAGCTGATCCGGCTTGCCACCAACATTGCCTATTTCGGCCAGTTCTCGCTTGCCGACCTGAAGCTCGAGAACACGCCGCTTGGGCTTGCCGCCGTCCTCGTTCCGGTGATCGGTGCGCTGATCATCGGCCTGATGGCGCGCTATGGCAGCGAGAAGATCCGCGGCCACGGCATTCCCGAAGCCATCGAGGCGATCCTGCTCGGGCGCTCGAAACTCGACGCCAAGGTGGCGATCCTGAAGCCGCTGTCGTCGGCGATCTCGATCGGTTCCGGCGGACCGTTCGGCGCGGAAGGACCGATCATCATGACAGGCGGCGCGATCGGCTCGCTGATCGCGCAGATGCTGCCGGTCAGCGACAACGAGCGCAAGACCCTGCTGGTGGCTGGTGCGGCAGCGGGCATGACCACGGTGTTCGGAACACCGATCGCCGCCATCATGCTGGCGGTCGAACTGCTGCTATTCGAATGGACCCCGCGCAGCTTCATTCCGGTGGCGGTCGCGGCCGTTATCGCCGAGGTCGAGCGCACCATGCTGCATCTGCCCGGGCCGATCTTTCCGTTTCAGGGCGGCATGGAGGTGTCTTTTGTCGGCCTTGCCGGCTGGGTGGCGATCGGCGTTTGTGCAGGACTTCTGTCGGGACTGCTGACGCAGATGGTCTATGCCTGCGAGGACGGTTTTCAGAAGCTGCCGATCCACTGGATGTGGTGGCCGATGCTTGGCGGCCTGGTGGTCGGCATAGGCGGGCTGATCGAACCGCACGCGCTCGGTGTCGGCTATGACAACATCACCGACATGCTGGATGGCCGCACCGTCGCGACGGCGGCACTCCTGCTGCTGGTGGTCAAGGCGATCATCTGGTCGGTAGCGCTCGGCTCGGGAACGTCGGGAGGTGTGCTGGCGCCGCTGTTGATCATGGGCGGCGCTATGGGCGCTGTGCTCGCCGGCGTTCTGCCTGCCGCGGATCCGGGTTTCTGGGCGCTGCTGGCAATGGCCGCCACCATGGGCGGCACGATGCGCGCGCCGCTGACCGCCACGTTCTTCGCCGTCGAACTGACCGGCAACACACATATGCTGGTGCCGCTGATTGCCGCCTGCGCCGCGGCGCATGCCGTGACCGTGCTTCTGATGAAGCGTTCGATCCTGACCGAAAAGATCGCCAGAAGGGGACACCATCTGGTTCGCGAATACCGTGTCGACCCTTTCGCCCTGACCAGGGTGCGCGAGGTGATGACGTCGCAGGTCGAAAGCGTGCCGGCGACGATGACGCTGCATGGCGCAGCAGCCTTCCTGACGGCGCCGGAAACACGGCATCCGAGTTTCCCGGTGGTCGACGAGAACGGTCAGGTGCTGGGCCTCATCGATCCGCCGGCGATCTTGCGCTGGAGACGCGCCGGCACGCACCGCACCACCACGCTTGGCGCGTTGCTGGCCGGCAGCAAGGTGACGCTGGCCTATCCGGACGAATATCTCGAAGGCCTCTCCGACAAGCTGCTGATGGCCAACGTCTCCCATCTGCCCGTCGTCACTCGCGAAGGCTCGTTGCTGGTCGGCTATGTCGGCTGGAAGGATCTGATGCGCGTGCGGTCCAGGAAACAGGCCGAGGAGCGCGAGCGTTCGACCTTGCTTGGCTTTGGCACCAGACGCAGGAAAAAGGACGACGCGGTCGAAAGCCTTTAGATATTCTCTCCTCGCTTCGCCCACTCCAGCACATGGAGCCTCAACGCCGAGGACAGGTTGGTGTCGCGGGGCCGCGTCTCGTCGACTTCGGCGACAAGAGCAGCGAGCGTCAGCTCCCTGGTCGCCGCGATCGCGACGAGGTCGTCATAGAAGGGCTTTTCAAGCGAGTAGCTGGTGCGGTGGCCGCGAATGGTCACCGAACGCTTTTCGACCGGGCTCATTGACGGCCGGGGTCGCCGGGCTTTTCACGACGATGCCCGGCAACGAATTTTTCGCTCTTGTCGGCGGCGACGCGATCGCGTTCCTTTTCGGCCTTGGAGCGGCCGTGCAGCGCGCGGTTCTGTTCGGCGGCGCGCAGCTTTTCGTCCCGCGCCTTTTGCTTGCGGGCCTTGCGGAGATTGACGATTTCGGCCACGGCGTAAGTCGCCGGCCTATTTCTTGCGGAAGGCGTCGAGCGAGACCACTTCGGCGCCCTTGGTGGCGGCGTCCGCGGCCGCGGGCTTCTTCTCCGCCTCCGCGGCGGCCTTCTTCTCGGCCTTCGGCTTTTTCTCGGAGACGATGGTCAACGGCTCCGGAGTTGGCGCAGCCGGTTCATCGGCTGCCGCACCATCCGTCTTGACGTCGAATTCGAGTTCGAAATTGACCGAGGGATCATAGAAGCCGCGCACGGCCGAGAACGGGATTTCGAGTTTTTCCGGCACATCGGAGAAGGACAGGCCAACCTCGAAGCCGGTATCGGTCACCTTCAGGTCCCAATACTGGAACTGAATGACGATGGTCATCTGCTCGGGATAGCGCTCGCGCAGCCGCGAGGACACGCGTACGCCCGGCGCGCCGGTCAGGAAGGTGATGAAGAAGTGGTGGTTGCCGGGGAGGCCGGTGCGCGCGACCTCGGCCAGGACCTTGCGCATGACGCCGCGCAACGCCTCCTGGGCCAGAATGTCGTAGCGGATGTGGTCGTCGGCCATGTGGCGGTCGGGTTCCGTTGAATCGTCCGCATAGCTGTAATCAAGCTTGAGCGCGGCGTAAACCGCATATAGATCACCCTCGCGCGGAAGCGAAGACTATTGCCAGCGATTTGATCGCTCAGGCGCTGGCGAGCGCGCTTTGCTTTTCGGACGATGCCGCGGAGCGGCGCTTGCCGAAGGCGCGCAGGAAGGTGCGCACGCCATTGGTCGCGGATTGCAGCACCTCGTCCTCGCGCGGCGAGCCGCCAAGCATGAACGTGGTCTGCAGTTCGGCATTGACGAGGCCAAGGAACTGGCGTGCCGCCACGTCCGGGTCCTCGATCGTGAGATAGCCGCCATAGGCGAGGCGGGCGAAGCGGGCGGCGATTGCCGGCCATGTCCTGCCCGGTCCCTGTTCGCGCCATTCGGCAAACAGTTCGGGATAGCGCTCGCCTTCGGTCTGGATCAGCTTGCGCAGGAATTTTCCATCGCGGTTGCAGATGCAATTCTGATTCAAGCGCACCGCAAAGCCGATCAGGTCGGCCTCGAGATCCCCCGGCTGATCGGGGAAGGTGGCAATGGTGGCGAAGATTCCGGCATTGCAACGTTCGGTCAGATCACGGACCACAGCGACGAACAGTTTTTCCTTGTCGCCGTGATGGTTGTAGATGGTCTGGCGCGAGACGCCGGCTTCGGCGGCGATCAGGTCGATATTGGCGCCGGCGAAACCTTCGCGGCAAAACACGGTGGCGGCGGAGTCGACGATCGACAGGCGCTTGGCCTCATGACCGCGTGGCGGGAAAATGTCAGGAGAAACGTGCAGCTTCATAAAAAACTATATAGAGGCGATTGACGATTTAGACAAGAGTGTCTAAATTTGTGGACACAAGATAAAGAGATTTCGCATGAGAGAGACGAACAGAACTCGCTCTCGAGGTGTCGGAATCTCACGGGATGGAACGTCCTAGGTTAGACGTCGCCTGGTGGCGGCAACCAGATTTGAAAGAAGCCTCTATCATGAGTCCCAAATTCCTCCGCATCGCGGTCGTGCTCGGCTTGTTGTCCGCCATCGGCCCGTTCGCCATCGACATGTATCTGCCCGCGCTGCCGTCGATCGGCGCCGATCTGCATGCCGGCACCGCTGCCGTGCAGATGAGCCTGTTGATCTTCTTCCTGTCGATGGGCTTTGGCCAGATCGTCGTCGGGCCGATCTCCGACATGGTCGGCCGCAAGCTGCCGCTCTACGGCGGCCTTGCGCTGTTCATGGTCGGCGGCATCGGTTCGGCAATGGCGCCGACCATCGAATGGCTGATCGCTTTCCGCTTCCTGCAGGGGCTTGGCGCCAGCGCCGGCATGGCCGTTCCGCGCGCCATCGTGCGCGACCTGCATACCGGCAATGAGGCTGCCAAGCTGATGTCCTTGCTGATGCTGGTATTTTCGGTGTCGCCGATCCTGGCGCCGCTGACCGGCAGCGTGATCATCGAGAATTTCGGCTGGCGTGCCGTGTTCTGGACGGTGACGGGCGCGGCTCTGCTGGCCACCATCCTTCTGGCGACCTCGCTCAAGGAGACGCGGCCGGTGGAAGATCGCGCCGGGTCCTCCTTCGGCACCGCGCTGTCGGCCTACCGCTTCCTGATGGGCGACCGTAACTTCCTCGGCCTGACGGCGATTGCCGGCTTCGGCATTGCCAGCTTCTTCGTCTATCTGTCGAGCTCGTCGTTCATCCTGATCGACCATTACGGCCTGTCGCCTTCGGTCTACAGCGTGTTCTTCTCGATCAACGCGGTCGCCTTCATCGGCATGTCGCAGATGACGGGGCTGCTGGCCGAGCGCTTCGGCCTGAGGCGCGTGGTGCGCGTCGCGGTGACCGGCTATGCCACGACGATGGTGGTGCTGTTCGCGGTGATGGCGACGGGCATCGACCGGCTCGACGTGATGGCGGCGCTGCTGTTCGTCGGCTACGGCTTCCTTGGTCTGGTCATTCCGACCACGTCGGTGCTGGCCATGGAAGAGCATGGCGAGATTGCCGGCACGGCGTCAGCGCTGATGGGCACGCTGCATTTCGCCATCGGCGCACTCGCCATGGGTGTTGCCGGCGTGTTCTTCGACGGTACGCCGCTGCCGATGGTGGCCGGCATCACGCTCTGCGCGGTGATTTCCTTCACGCTGGCCAAGGTCACGCTCGGCCGCTCTCGCGAGGCCGTCGAGGCGCCGGCCGAGTAGTAGACTTTCGATGAGAACGAAGGGGCCGGCTCATGCCGGCCTCTTTGCCATTGGGCGCGGACAGTTCCGTCCGAAAGGCGTTGACGACGCCCGGTTTCGGCTGTAGCAGCGATGGTCATGATGATCGCAACGGCTCTCGTGGTGGTAGGAAAGCGCATGGGCAGGATGGTGTAACCATCCGGCGATAGCCACCCATGCGCGGTAAACAGGCTCCTGACGGGGCCTTTTTTTATGCCCGAAATCCGGGCGATGCCCCGTCAATCATCCTCATCACGCAATACACCACGGATCAGAACCATGACGGGCGAGAACCCTATTCAAACCGCGAGCAAGCGCATGACAGGCGCGGAGATCGTTCTCCACGCACTCAGAGACAATGGCGTAGAGCATGTCTTCGGCTATCCTGGCGCCGCCTTGCTGCCGATCTACGACGAGATATTCCAACAGGATGACATCAAGCATATCCTCGTGCGCCATGAGCAAGGTGCGGGCCATGCCGCCGAAGGCTATGCACGGTCTACGGGCAAGGTCGGCGTCATGCTCGTCACATCCGGTCCAGGCACGACAAATGCGGTAACGCCACTGCAGGATGCGCTTATGGATTCGGTGCCGATCGTCTGCCTGACAGGACAGGTGCCGACAACGCTGATCGGCTCCGATGCCTTTCAGGAATGCGACACGGTCGGTATTACGCGGCCCTGCACCAAGCACAATTCGTTGGTCAAGGACGTCAACGAACTGGCGTCAACGATCCACAGGGCTTTTCACATCGCCAAGTCCGGACGACCGGGACCTGTCCTCGTCGACATGCCAAAGGACGTCCTGTTTGCCACCGGCGTGTACACGCCGCCCTCGGATGCTGCTGCACTGAAGAGCTGTCGGCCGACGGTGGAGAGCGACATCAACGAGATCGGCAAGGCGATAGAGTTGATGGCCAATGCCCGTCGTCCAGTCATTTATACCGGCGGTGGCATCGTCAATTCCGGCATGGAGGCATCGAGACTGCTGCGGGAGCTTGTCGAACTGACTGATTTCCCGATCACTTCGACCCTCATGGGGCTTGGCGCATATCCGGCATCCGGCAAGAACTGGCTGAAAATGGTCGGCCTGCACGGATCGTACGAGGCGAACATGGCCATGCATGAGTGCGACGTTATGCTCTGCATCGGCGCCCGCTTTGACGATCGCGTGACTTCGCGCGTGGAGGCTTTTTCACTGAACTCAAGGAAGATCCATGTCGATATCGATCCCTCCTCGATCAACAAGACCGTCCGTGCCGACGTCGGCATCCAGGGCGATGCCGGCAAGGTGGTGGACAGCCTGGTTCGCTCATGGCGTGCGCTGCCGCAAAACCCTAACAGAAGACGCCTCGACGAATGGTGGAAACAGATCGCGCGCTGGCGCGGGCGCAATTCCTTCACTTACGAAATGAGCAACGAGGTGATCATGCCGCAATATGCGGTCGAGCGTCTCTACGCGCTGACGAAGGATCGCGACACCTACATTACGACCGAAGTTGGCCAGCATCAGATGTGGGCGGCCCAGTTCTACGGTTTCGAAAAGCCGCGTCGCTGGATGACGTCGGGCGGCCTTGGTACGATGGGTTATGGCTTGCCGGCGGCATTGGGCGTGCAGATCGCGCACCCGGAAAGCCTTGTCATCGATATTGCCGGCGACGCATCTGTCCAGATGACAATGAAAGAGATGTCGGCGGCGGTTCAGTACAATGCGCCTATCAAGATATTCATCTTGAACAACTCTTACATGGGCATGGTTCGCCAGTGGCAGCAAATGCTTCACGGAAACCGCCTGGCGCATTCCTATTCCGAAACTTTGCCCGATTTCGTCAAACTGGCTGAAGCGTTCGGTGCGGTCGGCATACGTTGTGAGAAGCCGGCCGACCTCGATGATGCGATTCAGGAAATGATCGATGTAAACCGGCCGGTGCTCTTCGACTGCCGTGTTGCCGAACTCGCCAATTGCCTTCCGATGATCCGGACGGGCAGAGCCCATAATGAGATGCTCTTGCCCGGCGAGACCTTCGCCAGTGCAACCGATGAGATCGGCCAGGGACTGGTATAGACCCCAGAGCGGGATGCATTCGAATTGAATCGTGCATCCCGCTCGATTGCGTCCGACTTCAAGGCTACAGCCCGGTTTGCGCCAGCACGAAGCGCAGCCGCGCCTCGACGGGGGCCAGCGGCAACGGAACCATCTCGTAGCCCAGTTCCGTATAGACGCCGACCAGCGCATGGTGGGTGCGCTCGGCCTCGTCGAGCGTCTGCCTGCGCTCTTTGTCCTGCGCGAAGATCTCCGGCCAAAGCGGGGCGACGAAGACGCGCCGATGATAGCGGAAGCGCTCTGCGGCAGCGTGGGCGTGTTCGGGTATCGGCAGGCCGCTCAGCCTGAGATAGCCGAGCGTGTCCGGAACGCCGCGATCGAAAAAAACAGGACGCCCAGTCTGTTCTTGCGCAATTTGATACGAGCGCATCTCCCATGACAGCATCAACTCGGCGAACAGGGCGCGATCGTGCCAAGGCAAAGCGGGTCCGCCAATGGCGGACTGGTCGCGGATAATGCCACGCCCGGCTTCGACCGAGGTGGCAAAGCCTGCGTGGCCCAGGGCTTCGATCAAGGTGGTCTTGCCGGAGCCGGGACCGCCGGTCAGCACAAAAAAGCGATCGGAATCGTTTTGCATGTTTTGTCCATGGCGAGGGAGCACGCGGCAGGGCGCGTTCGCGGCGGAACTGCCGTCGCGCATGCTGGATATCGGAGGAGGGGAGAAGTGGAGGTTTCTGTTGCCAGGTACCTCCGAACCCCGCCTAGAAGTGCGAACCTCTAGGGCTTGATTTGAAGCTATCGCACCGCTTACGCGGCGAGACGTGCTTCCGCATAGTTGTCATTTGCAACTACAGGTTTAGCCCGATGACGGTGGTACCATGCCGGGCAAAAGTACGATCTTTACACCTTCGTCGATCCTATTTCGCCCCCAGCAAAAACCGCTCTGTCGTCAACAGCGGCTTTTGGTGGAGGCGCCGGGTACCGCCCCCGGGTCCGAACGGCTTATTTCATCGCCCATTTATCGCCATAGTCGGTCAAGCCGACAAACCGAATATAGGGGGCGATCGCAGGAAATGAAAGGCCGCAATGGCACTTTGTCCCCGTGTCAAAACCGCAAGTCCGAAGGGTTGACTTGAGCGCGGTCTCAACCGAAGCTTTGCCCCGGTGAGGAGTTACCGACATAGCGCACAAGTTGCAGCAGCGCGCCACAGCCCTCATCGATCGGATCCGTGGCGCCGACGAGGGGAATTTTGATGGCCGACTATCTTGCAGACGTGAAGAAATACGATGCCTCGGCGAGTGCCGACGTGGTCGACAAAATCGTGAAGCATCTTGGCATTGCGCTTCGGAACCGCGATTCCTCGCTGGTGTCTTGCACCGATCCGAAGGAACTGGAGCGCGTCAAGGCTGGCTGGGTTGCCAAGAAGCTCGGCATATCGGACGACAGCAAGGCCGACGCTTCGATCGAGAAGGTCTGCAAGGCGATGGCCGCCGACAACACCAAGAACCGGGTTACCTTCTACTACCTGGTTGCCAAGGACCTGGGTAAACTCGGCTCCCTCTGACGGCCGCGCTTCAATTCGCCGGGCTGGCGCGGTCCATGCGCCAGCCGGTGATGTTGTTGGGGACTGACTGGCTTCGGGCATAGCTTGCGCGCTGCTTTGTGGTGTTCGATCGCCCGTCTGTCAGTTATGATGGCTGGACAACCGAATCGAGCCGGAACCGATGCGCCAGTATCTCGACCTCCTGCAGCACGTGCTGGACAACGGCGCCGACCGCGGCGACCGCACCGGCACCGGAACGCGCTCCGTCTTCGGCTACCAGATGCGTTTCGACCTGGCGCGCGGCTTTCCCGTCACCACAACCAAGAAGCTGCATCTCAAGTCGATCATCCATGAGCTTCTGTGGTTCCTGGCCGGCGACACCAACATCAAATATCTCACCGACCATGGCGTCTCGATCTGGGACGAATGGGCCGACGAGAATGGCGATCTCGGCCCGGTCTACGGCAAGCAGTGGCGTTCCTGGCCGGACGGCCATGGCGGCTCGATCGACCAGATCGCGAATCTTCTCAAGGAGATACGCAGAAATCCTCAATCGCGGCGGCTGATTGTTTCGGCATGGAACCCAGCCGAGGTGGAAGCGATGGCGCTGCCGCCCTGCCACTGCCTGTTCCAGTTCTATGTTTCGGAAGGGCGGCTTTCCTGCCAACTCTACCAGCGTTCCGCCGATATCTTCCTTGGCGTGCCGTTCAACATCGCGTCCTATGCCCTGCTGACCTTGATGGTGGCGCAGGTGACAGGGCTGAAACCCGGCGATTTCGTCCACACACTTGGCGATGCGCACCTCTACTCGAACCATTTCGAGCAAGCACGCGAACAGCTGCGGCGCGCGCCTAGGACGCTGCCGACGATGTGGATCAATCCGGAGGTGAAGGACCTCTTCGCCTTCCGTTTCGAGGATTTCCGGCTGGAAAACTACGTCGCCGACGCGTCGATCAAGGCGCCGATCGCGGTCTAAGGCCGCAATTTTCAGTCGATGCCGACCATCACGTCCGAGGCTTTGACCACGGCATAGGCCTGCTTGCCCTTTTCGAGCTTGAGATCGGCGACGGCCTCGTTGGTGATCGAGGCGGTGACGATGGCGCCGCCGCCAATGTCGATCCTGACATGCGAGGTGGTGGCTCCCTTGACGATCTCGGCGATCGTTCCCTTGAGGACGTTGCGGGCGCTGATCTTCATCGGAGTTTCCTTTCCAAGGTTTCTTTTCCCGGTCTTACCAAAACAATTGGTGTCGTACAGACGCTTTCATGAGGCGCCGGGCCTTCCCTTGTTATATTCGTACGGATATATCGGTCAGCAGGCTTCGAGCCGGCCGGATTTCAAACCAGGGAGAGTTTTCCATGACGCGCAAAGGTTTTGGATCTAGGGCGATCGCCATTGGCGGTTTGGCTGCGGCGCTGATGGCAGTCGTGCCGGCAGCGCATGCGGAAGACAAGGTGGTGGTGTTTGCCGCAGCCAGCCTCAAGGACGCACTCGACGCGGTGAACAAGGCCTGCGAGGCCGATGTCGGCGAGGCGGCGACTGTCTCCTATGCCGCGAGCTCGGCGCTGGCCAAGCAGATCGAGGGCGGGGCGCCTGCCGACGTCTTCATCTCGGCCGATCTCGACTGGATGAAATATCTCTCCGACAAGAAGCTGACCAAGCCGGACACCGAAGTGAAGCTGCTCGGCAATCAGATCGTGCTGGTGGCGCCGAAGGACTCGGCGGTCGACACCAGGATCGAGAAGGGTTTCGACCTCGCCAAGCTGATCGGCGACGGCAAGCTCGCCATGGGAGATTTCAAGGCGGTGCCGGCCGGCAAATACGGCAAGGCCGCGCTTGAATCGCTCGGCGTCTGGTCCTCGGTCGAGGGCAAGGTGGCGCAGGCCGAAAACGTGCGCGCGGCGCTGAAACTGGTTTCGACGGGCGAAGCCGCCCTTGGCATTGTCTATGCCACCGACGCGCATGCCGAAAAGGGGGTCAAGGTGATCGGCACCTTCCCGGAGGATTCGCATCCGCCGATCATCTATCCGGTTGCCCAGACCGCCGATTCGAAGGACAAGGATACGCCGGCTTTCCTGAAATGCCTGCAGTCGGCCAAGGCGGCCGCGCTGTTCAAGGATCAGGGATTTACCGTGCTCGCGCCGAGCAACTGAGTTCCAAGGGGCACTATGAACTGGCTGCTGGACCTCACTCCCGACGAATGGAATGCGGTCCGGCTGTCCATCAAGGTGGCAACGGTGGCGATGCTCGCCAGCCTGCCGCCGGGCATCTTGATCGCGCTTCTGCTTGCCCGGGGACAGTTCTGGGGCAAGACGGTTCTCAACGGGCTGGTGCATCTGCCGCTGATCCTGCCGCCGGTGGTGACCGGCTATCTGCTGCTGCTCACCTTCGGCCGGCGCGGTCCGGCCGGTGCCTTCCTGGCCGAGCATTTCGGCATCGTCTTCTCCTTCCGCTGGACAGGTGCGGCGCTGGCTTGCGGCGTCATGGGCTTTCCCCTGATGGTGCGGGCGATCCGGCTGTCGATCGAGGCGGTGGACCGTAGGATGGAAGCGGCGGCGGGAACGCTCGGCGCCAATCCGCTCTGGGTGTTTGCCACCATCACGCTGCCGTTGATCCTGCCCGGGCTGATCGCCGGCGCCATCCTGGCCTTCGCCAAGGCGATGGGCGAGTTCGGCGCCACCATCACCTTCGTTTCCAACATTCCCAATGAGACGCAGACATTGCCGTCGGCGATCTACACCTTCACGCAGGTGCCGGGTGGCGATGAAGGGGCGCTCCGCCTGACGCTGATTTCCATTGTCATCTCCATGGCAGCACTTGTGGCTTCGGAGGTGCTGGCGCGGCGTGTCGGCCGGCGGCTGGACATCGAATGAGCGTTCTCGTCGACATCAGCCATCGGCTGGGCGGTTTCGCCATCGGCGCCCGCTTCGAAAGCGCCGGGCGGCTGACGGCGCTGTTCGGAGCGTCGGGGTCGGGCAAGACGACGCTGATCGGCATGATTGCCGGGCTGATCCGGCCCGACAAGGGACGCATCGAGGTTGACGGCCGTGTGCTGGTCGATACCGGTGCCGGCATTTTCGTGCCGAAGCACAAGCGCCGCATCGGCATGGTGTTCCAGGACGCAAGGCTGTTTCCGCATTTGAGCGTTGCCGGCAATCTTCGCTACGGCCGCTGGTTCACGCCGCCGGCGGAGCGCTACGCCGATATCGATGCCGTCGTCGACCTGCTCGGCATCGGGCCGCTCATGAACAGGCGGCCGGCAAAGCTCTCGGGTGGCGAGAAACAGCGTGTGGCGATCGGCCGGGCATTGCTTGCCAGCCCCAGACTGCTGCTCATGGACGAACCGCTGGCCTCGCTCGACGAGGCGCGCAAGGCTGAAATCCTGCCCTATGTCGAAAGGCTGCGCGACGAGATCAAAATCCCGATCGTCTATGTCAGTCACTCGGTCGCCGAAGTGGCGCGGCTGGCCAGCGACGTGGTGATGCTGGCGCAGGGCAATGTCGTTGCCAGCGGGCCGACCGAGGCGGTGATGCAAAGGCTCGACCTGTTGCCGGCGGAGGAGCGCGGCGAGGGCGGCGCCGTGCTGGACACCAAGGTGCTGCATCACGACGAGAGTTTCGGCATGACCGTGCTCGGCTCGGCTGCGGGCGAGCTCCGGGTGCCACAGCTGGCGATGAAGACAGGTACGCCGGTGCGCATCCGTATCCGCGCCCGCGATGTGATGATCGCCACCGAAAAGCCGAGGGGTCTCAGCGCGCTCAACATCCTGCCGGGAACCATTACCGCGATGAGCCCCGGCGAGGGACCGGCGGTCGAGGTCGGTATCGACTGCAATGGCGCAACCGTGCTTGCCCGCATCACCGAACAGTCGCGGCAGGCGCTGAAGCTTCATCTTGGCGGCAAGGTTTTCGCGGTGATCAAGACGGTGAGCTTCGATCGGGCGAACACCGGCGCCGGCCTGCCCGCCGAGACGGGTGGATGATCCCGCTATGTCTTTTTGGAATAGCGGTTTCGCCAGGGAGCTTCTAGTATGATGTTGGGATGTGACCGCGGAGAGCAAAGATGCCGTCGCTGAGCTTGCGGATAAATCTCGATCCCGACGGGCGCGTCGGGCCGGGCAAGATCGAACTCCTGGAACAGATCGCCGCCTTCGGCTCCATCTCGGCCGCCGCGCGCGGCATGGAGATGTCCTATAAGCACGCCTGGGACCTGGTCGAGGACATGAACCGGGTATTCGGCAAGCCGCTGGTGGCGGCACAGACCGGCGGCCGCAAGGGCGGCGGCGCACAGTTGACGGCGGTCGGGCTGGCGGTGGTCAGCCGCTTCCGCGCCATCGAGCGCGCGGCGGCGGCCGCGGCAGCGACGCATATGGAGGCGTTGCAGGCGGAGATTGAGGCTGGGTGAGGGAGTAGGGCAGTAGGGCAGTAGGGCAGTAGGGCAGTAGGGCAGTAGGGCAGTAGGGCAGTAGGGCAGTAGGGCAGTAGGGCAGTAGGGAGGCATTCGCGTGCTGTCTTCCAACACAAAACGTCATTCACCTACTGCCCTACTGCCTTACTCCCCTATTGCCTTCCTATTCGGGCTTGCGCAGCAAATAGCTGTCCATGATCCAGCCCTTCCGCCGACGGGCTTCCTCTCGAACTTTTTCGATCGTTGCGCCGATGTCACCGATTCTGCCGGAGAGAGTGATCTCGTCTTCCGTTCCGAGATAGGCGCCCCAATGGATGACGACATCCTTGTCGGCCAGCGTGTTGAAGGCGCATTTGCCGTCCAGCAGGACGACCGCGCTGCCGGCAATGTCCGGCATGCCTTCTTCGGTCAGGCGGCGGCCGGTGGTAATGAGGACGGAATCGCCGATGCGGTTCAGCGCCATCTTGTGGCTGGCGGCAAGTGCCTGGACGGCGGTGATGCCGGGGATGACCTCAAGCTCGAACGCCACATCGCCTCGCAGGCGCACGCGCTCAAGGATGCGCAACGCGCTGTCATAGAGCGAAGGGTCGCCCCAGATCAGGAAGGCGCCGCAGCCGTCGCCTGCAATCTCGTCGCGGATCAGGCCTTCGTAAATGGCGGCGATGGCTTCATGCCAGTCATCGACGGTCGAGCGGTAGGAGGGCGCCGGACCATCTTCTACCGGGAGGTCTCGCACCGGCACGTCGAATTCGACGCGCCGCGACTTCGGATTGGTGACGAAGCGGTCGCAGATCTGACGGCGCAGTTCGGCCAATTCATTTTTTTTCGCGCCCTTGTCGGGAATGAACAGCACATCCGCCTGGTTCAGGCCTGATATGGCCTGAACGGTCATGTGGTCGGGATTGCCGGCGCCGATGCCGATGACGAGAAGCTTGCGCATGGGCGAACTCCTGCCCGATCGGAACCCGTTAGTCCAGACCGCGCAGGCGCGTGTCCAGACCGCGCAGGCGCGTGTCCAGACCGCGCAGGCGCGTGTCCAGACCGCGCAGGCGCGTGTCCAGACCGCGCAGGCGCGTGTCCAGACCGCGCAGGCGCGTGTCCAGACCGCGCAGGCGCGTGTCCAGACCGCAGTCCAGCTCCCTTTGGTGCGTCCGCGGATACGGAAGGGCTTTGAACGCCACATTGAAACGGCTAGGGTCCTGCAGGCATTCCAGCCGAGGGGGCTTCCATGTTGCGATATGTTCTGACCGCCGTGCTGGCCTTGTCGTCCGCACCCGCTTTCGCCAATGATTCGGTTGCCGAACTTGGCACCGGCGGCCTGATCCTGTCGCGCAGCGATGCCGTGGCGATGCAAAGCGAGGACCTTTTCATCTCGCCGGAAAAGGTCACGGTCGACTATGTCTTCCACAACAACACCGATCAGGATGTCCAGGCCATCGTCGCCTTCCCGATGCCCGACATATCGGGCAATCCCGAAGAAATCCCGGCGATTCCTGAAAATCAGAGCGATAATTTCCTCGGTTTCGAGGTGACGATCGACGGTGTCGCCGCAAAGCCGCAGCTCGAGCAGAAGGTGTTGGCGCTCGGCATCGACATCAGCGCTGAGCTGAAGGCGCAAAACGTGCCGTTCTATCCTTTCGGCGATGCGGCGAAGGCGGCGCTGGCGAAGCTGCCGCAAGCGGTTGTCGATGACTGGGTCAACCGCGGCATCATCATCGAGGACACCGGCAGCGACGGCACCGAGACGAGCAAGGTCTACACCCCGTTCTGGCAATTGCGTTCGACCTACTGGTGGCGCTCGACCTTTCCGGCCAACAAGGACGTCCATGTTTCCCACCACTACAGACCGAGCGTCGGCGGCACGTCTTCGGTCAGCTTCTTCTACGACGGCAAATTCCAGGGTCAGTATGCGGCCTACAAGACCCGGTATTGCATGGACGGCACATTCGAAAATGCGGTGCGCAAGGCGGCCAAGGACGACCCTGACGGCTACCCCAAATATTTCGAGAGCCGCATCGCCTATATCCTGACCACCGGCGGCAACTGGGCTACGGGCACGATCGGCAAGTTCAAGCTGACGATCGACAAGGGCAATCCGAAAGCCCTGGTCTCGTTCTGCGGCGACAATGTCAAAAAGACCGGACCGACGACCTTCGAGATGACGGCGGATGATTTCTACCCCGAGCGCGACATCGACATCCTGATCCTCGAGCCGACGGGCGAAAATTGATGCATGTCGCAATCTACGTTGCCATTGCCGAGAACGGCGTGATCGGGCGTGACGGCGGGCTCCCGTGGCGGCTCTCCACCGATCTCAAGCGCTTCAAGGCCGATACGATGGGCAAGCCTATCATCATGGGTCGCAAGACCTATGAGGGCATCGGTCGGCCGCTGCCGGGCAGGTTGAACATCGTCGTGACCCGCGACGAGACCTGGCGCGCCGAGGGCGTCGAGGTGGCACATTCGCTCGAAGCCGCGATCCAGTTGGCGACGGTGCGCGGGCGCGGCATGGCCGATGTCGACGAGGTGTGCGTCATCGGCGGCGGCGAAATCTATGCCCAGGCCATGCTGCTGGCCGACCGGCTGCACGTCACCCATGTGCTGGCAGCGGTCGACGGCGATGCGCATTTCCCGCCGATCGATCCCGATTCCTGGCGCATTGTCAGCTCGCAGGACGTCCCTGCCGGGGAAAAGGACAGCCACCCGACGCGCTATTCGGTTTACGAGCGGCGTCGCGAGAGACATTGAACGAAAAAAGAGCCATTGAAGGAAGACAAAGGGTCGCGACTGGACCAAATCGGACGAAGTCGGAAGCGCATCGCGTTGAAAGCGCCCCGTGGCGTGCCTATAGAAGAACAATACTGGATTTTGCGCCGTAATGCCGGCGCTTGAGGGAATTCCAAGCGAAAGGACATTCATGCCCTGGAACGACAAAAGCGGCGGTGGCGGCGGCCCATGGGGTGGCGGCGGCAACAATCAGGGACCCTGGGGGCAGGGTCCAAAAGGACCGAGCGGGCCGCAGGGCTCGCCTCCCGATCTCGAAGACATCATCCGCCGCGGCCAGGACCGGCTGCGGCGCGCTCTTCCGGGCGGCGGCGGCGCGAGCCCGGCTATCTTCGCGCTGATCGCGGCTGCACTTGTGGTGCTGTGGGCGTTCAAGGCGGTTTACACCGTGCAGCCCGATGAGGTCGCGGTCGAACTGCGCTTCGGCAAGCCGAAGACCGAACTGTCGCAGCCTGGCCTGCATTTCCATTGGTGGCCGCTCGAAACCGTCGAGACGGCCAAGATTTCCGAGCAGCTCGTCGATATCGGCGGCGGCGGCGCGACAAGTGGCAATACGTCCGGGCTGATGCTTACCGGCGACCAGAACATCGTCAACGTCCAGTTCTCCGTGGCCTATCAGGTCTCCGACCCGCGCGCGTATCTGTTCGATGTGTCCGATCCCGACGGCATGCTGCGGCAGGTTGCCGAAAGCGCCATGCGTGAAGCCGTCGGCCGCCGGCCGGCGCAGGACATCTTCCGCGACGACCGCCAGGGCATTGCCGCCTCGGTGCGTGAGATCATCCAGACGACGCTGGACGGCTACAAGGCCGGTCTCAACGTCAACGCCGTCTCGATCGAGGATGCGGCACCGCCACGCGAAGTGGCCGATGCGTTCGACGAGGTGCAGCGCGCCGAGCAGGACGAGGACAAGTTCGTCGAGCAGGCCAACCAGTACTCCAATCAGAAGCTCGGGCAGGCGCGCGGCGAGGCCGCACAGATCCGCGAAGACGCGGCCGCCTACAAGAACCGGGTCGTGCAGGAAGCCGAGGGTGAGGCGCAGCGCTTCATCTCGGTCTATGACGAATATGCCAAGGCGCCCGATGTAACGCGCAAGCGCCTCTACCTGGAAACCATGGAGAAGGTTCTGAAGGATTCGAGCAAAGTCATCGTCGAGCAGGGCAACGGGCAAGGGGTCGTTCCCTATCTGCCGCTGCCGGCATTGCAGCCGAAAGCGCCGGCACCGGCCGCCCCCGTTACGGGAGGTAACCAGTGATGGCCAACCGTCTTCCCATCATCGTCGTCGCAGCAGCGGTTATCCTGTTCCTGCTCTATTCGTCGGTCTTCGTGGTCAATGCGCGCCAGCAGGCGCTGGTGCTCAGGTTCGGTGAGATTGTCGACGTCAAGAGCGAACCCGGCATCTACTTCAAGGCGCCGTTCTCGTTCTTCGACGCCGACACCGTGCAGCTGATCGAGAACCGGGTGCTGCGCTTCGATCTCGACAACATTCGCGTCCAGGTCTCGGGCGGCAAGTTCTATGAGGTCGATGCCTTCATCGCCTATCGCATCTCGGATCCGCGGGTCTTCCGCGCCGCGGTGTCCGGTCAGATCGAATTGGCCGAGGCCCGGCTCAGGACGCGTCTCGACGCTGCCTTGCGCCGTGTCTATGGTCTGCGTGATTTCGAGGCAGCACTCTCCGAAGAGCGCGGCGTGATGATGCGCGAAGTCCGCGACCAGCTCAGGCCCGATGCCACATCGCTCGGCCTGCAGATCGAGGATGTCCGCATTCGCCGCACCGATCTCACGGCCGAAGTCTCGCAGCAGACCTTCGACCGCATGAAGGCGGAACGCCTGGCGGAAGCTGCCCGGCTGAGGGCGCGCGGCAATGAGGCGGCACAGCGCATCACCGCCCGCGCCGATCGCGAAGTGGTCGAAATCGTCGCCGAAGCCCAAAAAGAGTCGGAAATCCTGCGCGGCGAGGGCGAGGCCCAGCGCAGCGCCACCTTCGCGGGAGCCTATCAGCGCGATCCGGCTTTCTTCGACTTCTACCGGTCGATGAATGCCTATGGCACGGCGCTGGACAACACCGGAACGACGATGGTGCTGTCGCCGAACTCGGAGTTCTTCCGCTTCTTCCGCAATCCCGACGGCAGCGAGGGACCGGCAAAGCCGGCTTCGCCTGCGCCAAACGCTCCGGCGACGGCACCCGCCGCGCCGGCGGCACAGCCCAGCACCGGCCAGTAGCGGCCGGTGCAGGATTTTCTTGCCGCCATGGGCCTCGTCCTCGTCATAGAGGGTCTGGTCTATGGCGGCTTTCCCGGCCTGGCCAGGAAGCTTGCCACCGAAGTGCTGTCGCTGCCCGAGAACGCGCTGCGGATTGCCGGGCTGGCGGCGATCGCGATCGGCGTCGGCATAGTCTGGCTGGTACGAGGCGCATGAGGGCGGCGATGATTTATCCTCTGCCGATAGTCATAGCCGCAAACGTGCCGTATTTTTTGCCAACATGGCGTGACGCGGCGTTTTCGTCGAAGCGCTTTTCTTTTCAAGAATACCGGGAGGCTTCTCGATGACATCCAATACAATTTTGCGCGCGGCGCGGCGGACATTCATCGCCGGCGCGGCGGCACTTCTTGTCAGCGCCGTCGCTGTCCCGTCCTTCACGGCGCCGACATTTGCCGCCGATGGGCCCGCTTCGGTCGCCGATCTGGCGCAAGGCCTGCTCGGCGCGGTGGTCAACATATCGACCTCGCAGACGGTCAAGGGTACCGAAGGCCCGGGCGCGGTGCCGATGCCGCAATTGCCCGAAGGTTCGCCCTTCCAGGATTTCTTCGACGATTTCTTCAAGAACCGCGGCGGTGACAAGGACAACGGCTCGCAGAAGGTGCAGTCGCTGGGCTCCGGCTTCGTCATCGATGCCGAGCAAGGCATCGTCGTCACCAACAACCATGTCATTGCCGATGCCGACGACATCGAGGTCAATTTCTCCGATGGCGTCACCTTGAAGGCGACGCTGGTCGGCACCGACACCAAGACCGATGTCGCCGTGCTCAAGGTCGATCCGAAAGGCCACAAGCTGACGGCGGTGAAGTTCGGCGATTCCACCAAGATGCGCGTCGGCGACTGGGTGATGGCGATCGGCAATCCGTTCGGCCTCGGCGGCACGGTGACGGTCGGCATCGTCTCGGCCCGCAACCGCGACATCAATTCCGGCCCCTATGACGACTTCATCCAGACCGATGCCGCGATCAACCGCGGCAATTCCGGCGGACCGCTGTTCAACAGCGCGGGGGAAGTCATCGGCATCAACACGGCGATCATCTCGCCATCCGGCGGCTCGATCGGCATCGGCTTCTCCATCCCGTCGCAGCTCGCGTCCGGTGTCGTCGACCAGTTGCGCCAGTTCGGCGAGACGCGGCGCGGCTGGCTCGGCGTGCGCATCCAGCCGGTGACCGACGACATCGCCGAAAGCCTCGGCATGGCGACCGCAAAGGGTGCGCTGGTTGCCGGCGTGATCAAGGGCGGCCCGGTCGACAATGGCACGATCCAGGCCGGCGACGTCATCATCAAGTTCGACGGCAAGGATATTCATGAGATGCGCGACCTGCCACGTGTCGTCGCCGAAAGCCCTGTCGGCAAGGCGGTCGACGTGCTGATCGTGCGCAAGGGCGTTGAACAGACGGTGAAAGTGACCCTCGGCCGGCTCGAGGATGGCGAGAAGGCCGCCAACGCCGAGGAGGGCAACACCGATCAGGACAAGGGCGACAAGGCTCCGGCCGTTTCCACTGCTTCGGTGCTCGGCATGACGGTCGGCGAACTGAACGACGAGACACGCAAGAAGTTCAGCATTGCGGCCGATGTTTCGGGCGTCGTCATCACCGACGTCACCAAGGACTCGGCCGCCGCCGAACGCGGCATCCAGCCCGGCGAGGTGATCACCGAGATCGCACAGGAATCGGTTGCTACCCCCAAGGACGTCATGGACCGGATCGGCGCCTTGAAGGAACAGGGGCGCAAGAATGCGTTGCTGATGCTGGCCTCGAAGACCGGCGAGCTCAGGTTCGTGACGATCAGGATGGACTGAGGTCCGGAAGATCGACAACACGACAACACTGAAAAAAGGGCGGCTAGCGAGCTGCCCTTTTTCTTGCCTGCCAGTCCTGGCGCGACAGTCTGTAGAGGACATGCCGTTTGAGATGCGGATGGCTGTCGGGAATGCTGGGGTGGTCGAAATCGCCGGACGGATCCGCGCTCATGCCGAGGCGTTGCATGACGGCGGTGGAGCGGCGGTTGGCCGCGACGGCGAATGACACGATTTCATCGAGGCCAAGTGTCTCGAAGCCGTAGGCCAGCCACGCTTCGGCTGCCTCGGTGACATAGCCTTTGCCCCAGAACTCAGGTGCCAGCCGCCAGCCGATCTCGATGGTGCCGGCTGGCAGGGATGGCACATGATCGGTGTCGAGGAGACCGATGAAGCCGATGCATTCACCGGTGGCGGTGATCTCGGCGGCAGCAAAACCGTATCCGTCCTTCGTGGTCCAGGCCCGGAGCTCGTCCATCTTGGCATCCGCCTGGGCGCGGTCACGGCGGAATGGAAAGAACTCCATCACCCGGTCGTCGGAGTTGATGCGGTGGAACAGGTCGCGGTCGCGATCCTCCCAGTTGCGCAGGATCAGGCGCTCGGTACGCATTGGTTTCATTGCACAAAGTCCTCCTGCCTGTAGCCCTGCATATAGAGCAGCGCGGTCAGGTCGCCATGATCGATGCGGACCTTGGCCTGTGCCGCCACCGTCGGCTTGGCGTGAAGCGCGACACCGGTACCGGCAAGGCGGATCATGTCGAGATCATTGGCGCCGTCACCGACGGCAATGGCGTCGGCGGGCGTCAGGCCGAGGCGCGCTGAAATTTCGATCAACGCGTCGGCCTTGGCGGCGCGGCCGAGGATAGGTTCGCCGACCAGGCCGGTGAAGCGCCCGTCCTGCTCAAGCAGGCGATTGGCGCGGTTCTCCTGGAAGCCGAGCATTGCGGCGATTCGCGTCGTGAAGACCTCGAACCCGCCAGACACGAGTGCCGTCCAGGCACCGTTGGCGCGCATGGTCCGGACCAGAACACGGCCGCCCGAGGCCAGCGTCAGGCGATTGGCGACGATGCGATCGACCACGGCGGCGTCGAGGCCCTTCAGCAACGCCACCCGCTCGCGCAAAGCCGGTTCGAAGGCGATCTCGCCATTCATGGATCGCGCGGTAATCGTGGCAACATGATCCTTGACGCCGATCTCGTCGGCCAGCTCGTCGATGCATTCCTGGTCGATCATGGTCGAATCCATGTCGGCGATCAGGATTTTCTTGCGGCGGGTTTCGGCCTCTTGCACGATCACGTCGACCGCCTCGCTGGCGAGTGCCGTGCGCAAGACGGCACTCGCAGCGGCGGCGTCGGCTGCCTCAGGCAGGACGAGATCGCAGGCGATACCTTCAGCCAGCCAGACAACAGCGCTTGCGCCGACCGACCGTGAGGCCATATTCGCAAGCGACAGCGACAAAGCGCGCTCAGTGGGACGGGAAACAAGCGTGGCGATGAGCGGCATGGAACATTCCGGCGGGCAGGCGGGCAAGGGCCGCGTGAAGAACGCGATCCTGATAGCCGGGCCGACCGCCAGCGGCAAGTCGGCGCTTGCGCTCGATCTGGCCGAGCGCAGGGGTGGCGTGATCGTCAACACCGATTCCATGCAGGGCTATTCGGTGCTCGACGTGCTGACCGCCCGGCCGGAGGCGGCCGACCTCGCCCGCGCACCGCATTTCCTCTACGGCCATGTCCATCCGGCGACACCCTATTCCACCGGCGCCTGGCTGCGCGACGTGATGAAACTGATCGACGACGGCACATTCTCCGAACGGACAGCGATTTTTGTCGGCGGCACCGGGCTCTATTTTCGCGCATTGGCCGAGGGCATTTCGGAAATGCCCGACATTCCGCAACGGGTCCGCGACCGTTGGCGCTACGAATTGAAGGAGCAGGGCGCCGTCAAGCTGCACAGCCTGCTGCTGCGCGAGGATTCGGCGGCCGCCATGACGCTCAAGCCAACCGACAGCCAGCGCATCGTGCGGGCATTGGAGGTTCTCGATGCGTCTGGCCGTTCGATCCTGGAATGGCAGGCAGAGCGCGGCCAGCCGCTCATCGACAGGCAAAGCGCGCGTTTCCTGGTGATCGAGCCGGATCGGGCGGCGTTGGTCGGACGCATCGACAAACGCTTCGACCAAATGCTGGACAAGGGCGCGCTGGACGAGGTCAAGCGGCTTGCGGCACTTGGCCTCGATCCCGAATTGCCGGCGATGAAAGCGATCGGCGTTCGCGAACTGCAGGCGGCGATGGCCGGGGGGATTGGCTTTCCCGAGGCAATCGAACGCGCCAAGATCGCGACCAGGCAATATTCCAAGCGGCAAACCACCTGGTTCAGGCATCAATTGGGGCCGGAATGGCTGAGGTTGCACCCCGGTGATGATCTGGAAACCACGATCTCAGCGCTTGCTTCCGATGCAACCTGAAAAGTTTACCTGCAAGGAAAGGTTCCCGTTGTGGTTGTCCAAATTAACCCTCCGTAAGCCCGCCCATGCCATAAGGTCGATGGGCACTTTTCCAATGGGGAGCAGATGCGTTTCCACAAGGCGGAATCAGCGTTTTTCGTCTTTATATTCGTGATCCTGGCCGCCGGCCTGGTGACGCTGCATGCTTATGGACTTCTGCAGTCCTTCGCCGACGAGTTGCATACGGCTTCGGGTCTGGACAAGGTCATCTATCTCAACAAGCTCTTGTTCGCGACCGGCGTGCTCCTGGCCACCGCGCTGTTCTTCGGCATTTTCTTCATCTATCCGCTGATTCGAAAACAGGCGACGGAGGAGGGCAAGCTGCGCGCCATGACGGTCTCGCTCAGCGCGCGGTCGGAAACGCTCGAGCATGCGGCGCTGACCGACGGCCTGACCGGCATGCAGAACCGGCGCTATTTCGATGATGCGCTGAAGGAGTATCTCGAGGAGTTCCGGCGCATCGAAAAGCCCGTCGGGCTGATGATCCTCGATCTCGACCATTTCAAGCAGGTCAACGACACCCACGGCCATGACGTCGGCGACGAAGTGCTCAAGGCCGTCGCAAGCTGTCTCAAGGATATGACGCGCTACCACGATGTGGTGGCGCGATTGGGCGGCGAGGAGTTCGCCGTGGTCACGCCCAACATGGACGCCGAGCTTCTGGGCAAGTTTGCCGAGCGCATCCGCAAGGCGATCGCCAACATGTCGGTGCTGTCGGGCAATGTCCGCCTCAAGATCACCACCAGCGTCGGGCTAGCCGTCTGGGACCGCAAGGAAACAGCGGAAGAGTTCTATCGCCGCGCCGACCGCCAGCTTTACGAGGCGAAGAGGCAAGGCCGCAACCGCGTCTGCGCCTAAAATCCCGTCACTGAATTCGTGAGGCTGGCCGTCTGGCGCCGTTTTCTGTGCTTCCGATGCTCACGGACTCAAATGTCCGCTCCGCTTCGGTTCTCGAAAACAGCACCACCCGACTCAGCCTGACGAATTCCCTGACGGGATTTACCCAAGCGGTCCAGGCAGGGCGCGAGCTTAGCGCGGCTTCTCAATCGGCCGGCAGAACAGCCGGGTCGCAAGCTCAATCGTTTTGCGGGCGCAGGCCGAAGGTTGCGGGCTTGAGGCCGTAGCGCATGTCGAAATCGTCGTCCGATGGCGGGCGTGCGGCGGGTGGCTTGCGGTAGTCGGGGTCGCCGGCCTGGCGGCCTGAATCCACGACCTCGGCGAAGGCCATCGCCTGCTGCGTCGATTTCGGCACGTTGCGCAATCGTTCCACGATCGCCACCAGATCGACATCGTCGCCCGGCTTCGACGTGGCCTCTTCGCGTTTGGCGGTGCCGGGAAGCAGGTGGCTCGGCAGCTTTTCGAACTTCAGCCGCATGGTCGTCGCCACGCCTTCGCCGAAGGCGATGGCTTCGCGCTGGCCCATCGAGGACAGAAAGGCAAGCGTCGAGGCAGAAGAGTCGGCAATCGCCGAGCGGATGATCGCCTGGTCCTGCTCATTGGCAAGCCGCATGGCGAAGAAGGTCGAGCATTGCGACAGGATAGTCGGGTCGAGCTCGCCGGGGCGCTGGGTGACGACGCCGAGATAGCAGCCATATTTGCGGCCTTCCTTGGCAATGCGCGACAGCGCATGCCTGGTCGGCGCGAATCCGAGACGCGGGTCGGCCGGCATATAGCGGTGCGCCTCTTCGCACAAAAACAGAAGCTGCAGCTTGCCTTCGCTCCACAGAGCGAGATCGAAGGCAAGGCGCGCCAGCACCGAACAGACGGAATTGACCACTTCGGACGGCATGCCGGCCATCTCGAAGCAGGTCACGGGGCGGCCATGATGCGGCACGCGGAAGATGTTGCCGATCGTCTCGTGGATGGTGTCCTCGATCAGGCGCGAGTTGAACATGAAGCGATAACGTGGATCGGCCGCCGCCGATTCGATGCGCGTCTTCAGCGATTTGAGCGTCGGGCGATCGGTCTTGCTTTCGAGCATGCCCATGCGCTCATCGATCTGCTTGAGCAGGTCGGCGATGCGGTAAGGCACTGGCGTATCGGCGGTCAGCGCATCGCTGCCGCGCCTGATATAGGAGCCCGAATTCGGGTTGCGGTAGAGATTCTTGGCGGCCGGGATCAGGTCGCGCAAGGCATCGATTTCTTCCGGCTCGGTCTCGCGGCCCCGGAACAGCACCTCGGCGAATTCCTCCAGCGTGAACATCCAGAACGGAAGATCCAAAGTTTTGGAATCGACCCTGACGCAGTATTCGGGCAGCGATGCCGCGAACTCGTTGTGCGGGTCGAGGATCAGGATGCGCAGATCCGGCCGTGCCGCGATCGACTTGCGCAGCAGCAGCGAAACGGCGGTGGATTTGCCGACGCCGGTCGTGCCGACAATGGCGAAGTGACGCGCCAGCGTATCGTCGATAGCGATGTTGGCGGCGATCGTCTCGTCCTGCGCGAGCGTGCCGATCGTGATCGAATGACGCCCGGCAAGGTCATAGACCGCCTGCAGGTCGCGGGTGCGGATGCGATGCGCAACGGCGCCGATATGCGGATAGGTGGTGATGCCGCGGTCGAAGACCGGTCTGGCGCCGGGCTCCGCACCGTCACGGACTTCGCCGATCAGCTCGATGCTGACCTCGATGGCGTTCTGGCCCTCATTGCTCCAGGCGCGGTCCGACTTGCCGATCGCGTAGACAAGGCCGACGGTTCGCGTCGATCCGAGATTGATGGAAATCATCTTCCCGACTGTCCACAGGCCGGTCACCGCGCCGTCGGCATCGTCCGCATAGGCGCTGATGGTGGCGCGAGCGCCGTCGCATTGCACGACATTGCCGAGAATGCGCTTGTCGTTCTGCTCGGTCTGGCGGCGCTCCTGCGAGGTCGGTTCCCCCACGGAGGCTTCGCGTTCGACATACATGGACAGGCCAATCCCCATTTCCCTGGAGAGTCGATCCTACCCGAATGGGGTTAAGGCCCGATGAGGTCGGATGGTGTAGAGAGCATTAAGGGGCCTGTGAAAATTGTCGCAAGGCGGCTCTTCTCCGGCGTCAATATTTCGCTATAATAGACATATGGATGATATAGCGAACGAAATTTCCTCGACGATAGGCCGCAGGATACACGCCGAAAGGGTCATGCGTGACTGGTCCCTGGCCGAACTGGCGGAGCATTCCGGCGTCTCGAAGGCGATGCTCAGCACGATCGAGCGAGGCAAGACCAGCCCGACGGCGGCGCTTCTGGTGCGCATCGCGTCGGCCTTCGGCATGACGCTGTCGACCTTGATCGCGCGCGCCGAGCTGCAGGGCGGCGGGCTGCTGCGCGAGGCCGACCAGCCGGTATGGCGCGATCCCGATACCGGCTATGTCAGGCGGCATCTTTCGCCGGCTGGCGATATGCCGCTGGAACTGATCAAGGTGCATCTGCCGGCGGGCGCCAGGGTCAGTTTTCCGGCTGCTTCATACGCCTTCATCAAGCAGCAGATATGGCTGATTTCCGGGCGGCTCGAATTCATCGAAGGCGATATGGCGCACAAGCTCGAGCCCGGCGACTGCCTGGCGCTTGGGGCGCCGTCGGACTGCACCTTCCATGCCCTGGAGCCCGGCGCCGACTATCTGGTCGCCCTGGTCAGAGGCTGACACAATGGCAAAGAGACCAAAGCGCTCCCACAATGGGGGGCCGCCTCTCGATGAGTACAAGGGCCCGCCATGGGGCACGGGCGATCCCTATATTTTCCTGGCCTGGCAGGCAGCGCACGCCAAGGCGTGGAAGGCGCCGAGCCACGAGGTCATGCTGTTGCGCATGGACAGAGCCGAGCGGCTTGGCCTGACCTACGAGGAGTACACGCTCGAGATTCTCGAGCGCGGGCGGCACCTCGGGCACGAAGATGCCGACCGCATCAGCGCCATCAAGGCGGCGCGAAAGCGTCGCCGCGCGCGCCATCTGGAGTGACAACAATGCGCCCGCTTCTATCGCAATCACGGGATATCCCGCACATGAACTCGATCGAGATCGCAACCCTGACCCCGGCTGCCGAGACGCAGGACAGGCTGGCCGAATTGCTGGTCGCAACGGTGGCGGCAGGCGGTTCGGTCAGCTTCATGCATCCGTTGGCGCCGCAGGCGGCGAGGGGTTTCTGGGAGAGATCGCTGGCCGCGGCGGCAAGGGGCGAAAGAGCGGTGCTTGGCGCCTGGGACGGCAAAAACCTGGTCGGCACCGTGACCTTGCTGCTCGACTGTCCGCCCAACCAGCCGCACCGGGCCGAGATCGCCAAGCTGATGACACGCACCGACTACCGGGGCAGGGGCGTGGGAACGCGCCTGATGCGGGCCGCCGAGAACCTTGCGGTGGAGAAGGGCCGCACGCTGCTGGTTCTGGACACGGCAACCGAGGAGGGCGCCTCAGGCCTCTATGAGCGGTTGGGCTTCACGCTGGCCGGTGAGATACCGGACTATGCACTGAAGCCGCATGGCGGGCTGACCGGCACGCTGATCTACTGGAAGCGGATCGGGCAAATCTCGTAACCAATCATGCCGGCGCGGAGAGGCGCGACAGCAACCACTGGCGGAAATCCTGCTCGGCGCCGGTCAGGCGCGCTGTCGACGCCTTGGTCAGAAAATGGCCCGATGTGCTGGAGAGTTCGAAGTCGGAAAGCCTGACCAGCGTCTTGCTGTCGAGCGCCGCATCGACCAGCGGCCGCGAGCCCAAAAGCACGCCGGCGCCGGCCTTGGCCGCTTCCATGGCGGCAACGAAGCTGTCGAAGCGGTGCGATCGCCTGGGATGGCCGGCCAGCCTGGCGGCAGCGAACCATTCCGCCCACATCTCGCGCGCGCCGGCAACCAGAAGCAGCGGCAAGGAGGTCCAGTCTGCGTCGCCGACCAGACCCGGAGCCGCCACCGGCACAAGCCGCTCGGCGGTCAGCCTGTCGGCTTCGCGGCCGGGGAAGGATCCGTTGCCGAAACGGATATCGAGCACCGAGCCTGGCAGGTCGTAATCGGTAGGGCGATGGATCGTCACCAGGTCGAGCTGGATGCGCGGCAGTGCCTTCGCGAGATCGGGCAGCGCCGGAACCAGCATCAGCAAGGCAAAGGAAATCGGCGCCCGGATGGTCACGGTCTGGACGGCGCGCGGCTCGAACAGTTCCGCGGTGCTGTTGCCGATGGTGGCGAAGGCCGACTGGATGTGGGGGAGGTAGGCTGCCCCCTCCGGCGACAGGGCGACGCCGCGCGCCAGCCGCGAAAACAAACGTGTCTTTAGCCGCTCCTCGAGAAAGCGGATGTGTTGGCTGACGGCCGCCTGGGTGAGGCCAAGCTCGGCTGCCGCCGCGGTGAAATTCGACAGCCGCGCCGCAGCCTCGAAACTGCGCAGCCAGTCGAGCGGCGGCAGGGGTGTGGTTCGAGACATTAGTATATCGTGGTCATTGGCCAAAAAAGGATAATTTGAATTATGCCTCTCGCGCGATCAACATGCAATCGAAACCCTGCGGATCAGCTGCGGGGGACGCAATGGACAGGAACGGATCTCCATGCTCACCCAGGCGCTGATCGGCGACGAAGGTAGAACAATCGAACTTGGCTGGAAGGACGGGTCGCGCAGCCGCTTTCACGCCATGTGGCTGCGCGACAATGCGCTGGACGACAAGACGCGCAGCGCCGGCAATGGCCAACGGCTGATCACCATCCTCGACATTCCCGCCGACACCAGGATCGGCGCGGCATCGCTCAAGGGCGGCGCCCTGGAAGTCAGCTTCGTGCCGGAGCAGAAAACAGTGAGTTTCCCGGCGGCATGGCTGAGTGCCAATGCCTATGATCGTGACGCGGCCCGCCAGCCCGGCTGGACAGACGAGGCCACCGTGCGATGGACCAAGGCCTCGATGCAGAATTCGGTGCCGCGCGCCGGCTATGCTGCGGCCAGCCATGATCGCGCTGTGCTGGGGCAATGGCTGTCGGCGGTGAAAACCTATGGCTTTGCGGTGATGGACGATCTGCCGGCCGAATCCGGAGCGCTGTGCAAGGTGTCCGATCTGTTCGGCTATATCAGGGAGACCAATTACGGGCGCTGGTTCGAAGTGCGCGCCGAGGTCAATCCGAGCAATCTCGCCTACACCAATCTCGGGCTCCAGGCGCATACCGACAATCCCTATCGCGACCCCGTGCCGACGCTGCAGATCCTGTCCTGCATCGAGAATACGGTTGAGGGCGGCGAATCCAGCGTCGTCGACGGATTTGCCGTCGCGGCTGCGCTGCAGGCTGAGAACCCGGAAGGCTTCCGGCTGCTGAGCTCATGCCCGGCGCGCTTCGAATATGCCGGCTCTTCCGGTGTGCGGCTGCAGGCGAAGCGGCCGATGATCGAGCTCGGGCCCGATGGCGAGCTGATCTGCATCCGCTTCAACAACCGCTCGCTGGCGCCGACGGTCGACGTGCCCTTCGCCGATATGGAGGCGTACTACGCGGCCTACCGCCGGTTCGCCGAACTGATCGAGGATCCATCCTTCGAAGTGACGTTCAAGCTCGAAGCGGGGCAGGCTTTCATCGTCGACAACACGCGCGTCATGCACGCCCGCAAGGCGTTTTCCGGAACCGGCAAGCGCTGGCTGCAGGGCTGTTACGCCGACAAGGATGGCCTGCTGTCGACGCTCGCGTCGATAGAACACGGGTTCAAGGAGGCGGCGGAATGAGCAGCCAGGATTTGAACGCGGACAATATCGTCGAATTCATTGCCGACATCTTCGAGCGCCGGGGTGCGGAATCCTACCTCGGCGAACCCGTCACCATGTCGGAGCACATGCTGCAGGGCGCCTGGTTCGCCGAAAAGGACGGCGCGCCGGACGAGCTGGTGGCGGCGGCGCTGCTGCACGACATTGGCCATTACACCAGCGAGTTCGGCACCTATTCGCCCGAGGATGTCGAGGACAAGCATCATGACGAAGCCGGCGGCGAAGTGCTGGCGCCGTTCTTTCCACCTGTCATCGTCGAATGCGTCAGGCTGCATGTCGCCGCCAAGCGCTATCTCTGCGCCACCGATCCGACTTATTTCGGCAAGCTGTCGCAGGCCTCGGTGCATACGCTGTCGCTGCAGGGTGGGCCGATGAATGCCGAGGAGGTGGCCGAGTTCCGCAAGAACCCGTTCCATGAGGAAGCGGTCCGGGTCCGCATCTGGGACGAGAGCGGCAAGATTGCCAACATGAAGACGCGGACGTTTCGCGATTACGTGCCGCTGTTGCAGCGGGTGGTGACGCAATTCGCGGCGGGTAAGCCGGCGTAATTCCCTCAAAGGAAGGAGGCAGGGTGCAAGCCCTGCCTCCTTTCTTCCGGCTTCGCCGGAATCGCGCTCGCCTACCCCTTGTGATGCACCTGCTGCAGCCCGTAGACCGGCGTCGCCAAGCCGGCCTGCCTGGCCTTCAGCTGCAGCGCCAGGAATTGTGAATAGTGGCGTGACTGGTGCAGGTTGCCGCCGTGAAACCACAGCGCTTCCTGCTGTGTAGGCTTCCACATGTTGCGCAACTCGCCTTCCCAGGGGCCGGGATCCTTGGTGGTGTTCGAGCCGAGGCCCCAGCATTTGCCGACCTTGTCGGCGGTTTCGCGCGATATCAGATCGGCGGCCCAGCCGTTCATCGAGCCGTAGCCGGTGGCGTAGACGATGAGGTCCGCAGGCAGTTCCGACCCGTCGCTGAGCAGAACCGAGTGCTGCTTGATCTCTTCGACGTCGACGCCGCTCTTCAGCTTGATCGAACCATCGATGACCAGCTGCGATGCGCCAACATCGATGTAATAGCCAGAGCCGCGCCTGAGGTACTTCATGAACAGGCCGGACTCGTCGTCGCCCCAGTCGAGCATGAAACCGGCCTTTTCCAGTCCCTTGTAGAATGCCGCATCGCGTTTCTTCATCTCGGCATAGGCCGGGATCTGGAACTCGTGCAGGATCTTGTAGGGCAGCGAAGCGAAGATGAGATCGGCCTTGGCGGTGGTGATGCCATTCTGCAGCGCCTGCTCCGAATAGAGCGAACCCAGTCCGATTTCCATCAACGTGTCGGACCTGGAGATATGGGTACTCGAGCGCTGCACCATGGTCACGTCGGCGCCGGCTTCCCAAAGTGCGGCAGCGATGTCATGGGCGGAATTGTTGGATCCGATGACAACGGCCTTTTTGCCGGCATAGGCGTCGGGACCCGGATGCTTCGACGAGTGGTGCTGATCGCCCCTGAAGGTCTCCATGCCCTTGAATTTCGGCAGATTGGCTTTGCCGGACTGTCCGGTCGCCAGCACCAGTTGCTTCGGCTTCAGCGTGATGTCCTTGCCGTCACGGTGGACGACAACGGTCCATTCCTTCGTCTTGTCGTCATAGGAAGCGCTTTTGGCCTCGGTCGAGGACCAGTAATTCAGCTCCATTACCTTGGTGTACATTTCCAGCCAGTCGCCGATCTTGTCCTTGGGCGAGAAGACCGGCCAGTTCTTGGGGAAATCGATATAGGGCAGATGGTCGTACCAGACCGGGTCATGCAGGCAGAGCGACTTGTAGCGCTTGCGCCAGCTGTCGCCGGCACGCTCGTTCTTCTCGATGATGATGGTCGGCACGCCAAGCTGCCGCAGCCGCGCGCCGAGCGCGATACCGCCCTGGCCGCCACCGATGATCACCGTATAGGGCTGCGTCTTGAAGCCGAGCTCGGCGGCTTCCCTCTCGCGCTCTTCCTTCCATGTCGGACGGTTCTTGCCCGAGCCGTGCCTGGCGCCCATCGGCCGCGCGAAGCCTGCCGGCTCCTCGTGGCCTTTCAGTTCGGCCATGGTGGTCAGCAGCGTCCAGATCTTGCCGTTCTTCAGCCTGATATGGCCGAAGCCGCGTGCCGCCTCCGTCTCGAAGCTGATCCAGCCCTCGATCAGTTCGCCGCTCTCGGTCGCGTCCTCGCCCTTGGCGATGGCGAAGTGCGATGGCCTGGTGTTCGACAACTGGCTTTTCAGCATGTCGCGGACCTGGTCGCGGCCTTCCATGGTCTTGATGTTCCAGGTGAAGGTAACGAGGTCGCGCCAGTAGCAATCTTCTTGAAAGCAATCGACCGCCTTCTCGATGTCATTGGCAGCAAGCGCGGCGCCGAACTGGTCGAGTACGTCAGACAGTTTCTTGCTAGAGGGCTTGTCGAGCATCAGGTTTCCTCCCGTGAAATCCAGATCGTCATGGTGATGGCTCCGACGGGCTTGCCGCCGGACGATCAAGTATCGTCAGAGATGGCGGCCCTCGTCACGCCCCACCATAGTTTCCAGCGGTTTCAATGGTTTATTCGCAAAATGGGATCACCCGGCGGTTTCGCAATCGCCCGGGCGCCGGAAACGACCGTCCCATTTGTGAATGCCGCGCCGGTCGCGCAAAGTTGATGGTCAAATGCCGCAATGCGGTCACCGGGGCCGATGACAACCGATCGGTGAGAAGCCGGGAAGCGGTGGCGGGCAGCAGGGCGGTTCCCGGGATTTTCTGGATGCGGAACTCTGGAGCCCGTTATGATTATCATATCCTTTTTCCAAGCGTCTTCACGCCACTCTCTCGGCCGGCGTGGACGTGCTGCAGCAATGGCCGCGGTCATCGCCTTGAGCGCGACGCTGACCGGCCCGCTGGTGCTGCCCGGAACACAGGCGCATGCGGCGGAAATTTCCGTCACCGTCCGCGAAAGGCTTTCGAACTATGGCGGATGGCGAACCTCCAGCCGCTTCGGCGATGTCTGGGTTCCCTCGGTGCATACCCAATGGCGGCCCTACACCGAAGGCAGGTGGGTCTGGACTGACAATGGCTGGTACTGGCAGTCCACCGAGCCATTCGGCGATGTCGTCTATCACTATGGCCGCTGGGCGTATGATCCCGATTTCGGCTGGGTGTGGATCGCCGGCGATCAATGGGCGCCAGCCTGGGTGGTCTGGCGTCAGGGCGGCAATGATGTCGGCTGGGCTCCGGCGCCGCCCGACGTCGGTGCCGCCTTCGACGACGCCTGGTGGTGTTTCGTGCCGGTGGCGGCGATCGGCGCGGTGGATCTGGTCAGGGTGGTGCGGCCGGTTCAGGAGAACGTCGTCATCGTGCGCAACACGACATTCATCAACCAGACGGTCGTGGTCAACAATGCGCCACGCGTGCGGCTTGGCAACCAGGTGGTTGCAATCAATGCCGGACCCCGGCTGCAGCAACTCCCGAAGCCAGTCATCGACTCGATCAAGGCGGCAAGACTGGTTCCTCCGCCCAAAGGCGTGTTTGCCAGTGCACGTCTCGATGCTTCCAGGGGCGCCGAAATCAAGAAGCTTGCCGGCAATGCAATGGGGAACGGGCAAATCGTGGCGGGCCCCAAGACTGCGATCGGCGGCAAGGCCATTTCCCCGGGCGCGGTGGCTGCCAGCAATCCAGCCGTCGTGAAGCCTGGCAACACTGTGCGCAAGCGGATGGTCGCCGGCAACGGCGCGAAGGCCGATGCGCTCAAGCTGCATGCCGACAGGACCGCGGGCGATGGACGTATCGTTGTCAAATCGTCGGCCAAACCGGGGTCGGCCAAGCCGGTCTCGGGGCAGCGTCCTGCACGCGGTGCCGGGCAACAGAAGCCGCATCAGCAGGCGATGGCAATGCATATGCCCCAGCACCATGGCCCGGCAAGGGTGGCACCTCACCATCCGCCAGCGAAGATGCAGGCGAGGAAGGTGTCCAGATGCGATCCGCGCGTTTCCCGCTGCAAGGCGCCGCGCTGATCGCCTCAATCGCGCCGGCACGCTGTGCGCGCCGGTGTGATTTTTCCCGTTGACAGGTCGCCTTGCCCGCCCTTAGTGTCCGCCACCATGAAAACAGCACTCATTCTCGTAGGAAAGCGCGTGGGCAAGGCGGTGTAACCGCCGGGCGAAAACCCCCCATGCGCAAGACACAGGCTCCCTCGGGGGCCTTTTTTATTGCCTGAAACACGACTAAACGACCAGCAAACGCCCAATGGCGACAGTACGGGACCAGACCGATGAGCAACGGACAGAACGAGCGGCGCGAGATGACGGGCGCCGAAATGGTGGTGCAGGCGCTGAAGGACAATGGCGTCAAGCATGTCTTCGGCTATCCCGGCGGCGCTGTCCTTCCGATCTATGACGAGATTTTTCAGCAAGACGAGGTCGAGCACATACTGGTGCGCCATGAGCAGGGCGCCGGCCATGCGGCGGAAGGCTATGCGCGTTCGACCGGTAAGGCCGGCGTGATGCTGGTGACCTCCGGCCCGGGCGCCACCAATGCGGTGACGCCGCTGCAGGACGCGTTGATGGATTCGATCCCGCTGGTCTGCCTGACCGGGCAGGTGCCGACCTCGCTGATCGGCTCGGACGCTTTTCAGGAATGCGATACGGTCGGCATCACGCGCCCCTGCACCAAGCACAACTGGCTGGTGAAGGACGTCAACGAGCTCGCCGCCACCATCCACGAGGCCTTTCATGTCGCGACCACCGGCCGTCCCGGTCCGGTCGTCGTCGACATCCCGAAGGATGTGCAGTTCGCCAAGGGATTCTATGTCCCGCCGCAGATCGCGCCACGCACCAGCTACCAGCCAAAGGTCCAGGGCGACCTGGAGAAGATCAAGGCGGCGGTCGAGTTGATGGCGGGCGCCAAGAAGCCGATCATCTACAGCGGCGGCGGCGTCATCAATTCCGGCCCGGAAGCGAGCCATCTGCTGCGCGAACTGGTCGATCTCACCGGTTTCCCGATCACCTCGACGCTGATGGGCCTCGGCGCCTATCCGGCATCAGGCAAGAACTGGATGGGCATGCTCGGCATGCACGGCACCTATGAAGCCAACATGGCCATGCATGATTGCGACGTGATGATCTGCATCGGCGCGCGCTTCGACGACCGCATCACCGGCCGGCTGACCGCCTTCTCGCCGAACTCGAAGAAGATCCACATCGACATCGATCCGTCGTCGATCAACAAGAACGTCCACACCGAGGTGCCGATCATCGGCGATGTCGGCCGGGTGCTGGAGGATATGGTGCGGCTGTGGCGGGCGAGCGCCAAGGCCGACAAGAAGGCGCTCTACCCATGGTGGGAGCAGATCGCCAAATGGCGTGCGCGCGACTCGCTCGCCTACAAGATGAACAACGACGTGATCATGCCGCAATACGCCATCGAGCGGCTCTACGAACTGACCAAGGGCATGGACACCTACATCACCACCGAGGTCGGCCAGCACCAGATGTGGGCGGCGCAGCACTATCGTTTCGAGAAGCCGAACCGCTGGATGACATCGGGCGGGCTGGGCACGATGGGTTATGGCCTGCCGGCAGCACTCGGCGTGCAGATCGCGCATCCCGACGCTTTGGTCATCGACATTGCCGGCGACGCCTCGGTGCAGATGACGATGCAGGAGATGAGCGCGGCGGTGCAGCACGATGCGCCGATCAAGATCTTCATCCTCAACAACCAGTATATGGGCATGGTGCGGCAGTGGCAGCAATTGCTGCACGGCAACCGGCTGTCGCATTCCTATACCGAGGCGATGCCGGACTTCGTCAAGCTGGCCGAGGCCTATGGCGGCCACGGCATTCGCTGCGAAAAGCCGGACGAGCTGGACGACGCGATCAAGGAGATGATCTCGGTCAGGAAGCCGGTGCTGTTCGATTGCCGCGTGGCGACGCTCGCCAACTGCTTCCCGATGATCCCGTCGGGCAAGGCGCATAACGAGATGCTGTTGCCCGACGAGGCGACCGACGAGGCGGTGGCCAATGCCATCGACGCCAAGGGCAGGGAACTGGTGTAGCCGGCAGAACCAAGGCAGGGCTGTCGCGAGAAAGCCCTGCGCAAACAACGAATTAGCTCAAGAGCTTGAAATCGAGATTCATTGTCATGAACGCACAGCTACAACCGACCGGTTCGGCCTATTTTATCGCCAAGGAAACGGAAAAGCCGGAAAACCACACGCTTTCCGTGCTGGTCGACAATGAGCCGGGCGTGCTTGCCCGGGTCATCGGCCTGTTTTCCGGGCGCGGCTACAACATCGAGAGCCTGACCGTCTCCGAGACCGAGCATGAAAAACACCTGTCGCGCATCACCATCGTGACGCGCGGCACGCCGCATGTGCTGGAGCAGATCAAGCACCAGCTGGAGCGCATCGTGCCGGTGCACCGCGTCGTCGACCTGACCGTGCGTTCGCATGAATCCGGCCAGGAGCGGCCGCTGGAACGCGAACTGGCGCTGGTCAAGGTCGCCGGCATCGGCGAGGCCCGGGTCGAGGCGCTGCGGCTGGCCGATGCGTTCCGCGCCAGCGTCATCGACGCCAACACCGAGCATTTCATCTTCGAGATCACCGGCAAGGGCTCCAAGATCGATCAATTCATCGCCATCATGAAGCCGCTCGGCCTGGTCGAAATCTGCCGCACCGGCGTGGCGGCGTTGAACCGCGGCCCGCAGGCGATGTAGGCTGGCGCCGGGCGCGCCAGCCAGCTTCCACAGTGAGGCTTCTGGCCCGCTGTGGGCCGTCCGTGGGCCTCTGCGGGTTGCCTAGAAAAGACAACGATCCTGACTTGTCGGGGAGGATATCCATGTCGCTTGACGCTTTCCTTGCCCTGCTTGTCTACGCCTTGGTGACTTCGATCACGCCGGGGCCGAACAATCTCATGCTTCTGGCATCGGGCGTTAATTTCGGCATCGTCAGAACCGTTCCGCACATGCTTGGCATCAGCATGGGTTTCCTCGTGCTGCTGCTTGCCGTCGGTCTTGGCCTTGGCGCTGTGTTGACGGCGTTTCCGGCGCTGCATACCGCGCTCAAGATCGCCGGCGGCGCCTATCTTCTGTACCTCGCCTGGAAGATCGCCATGTCGCGCACGCTGACCGGCAAGGGCGAGACGAAGGCGCGGCCGATGCGCTTCATCGAGGCGGCTGCATTCCAGTGGGTCAATCCCAAGGCGTGGGTGATGGCGATCACCGCCATGGCCGTCTATGCCAATGCCGAGCACCCGTTCCTGTCGGTGGTGTTGATCGCTGTGGCCTTCACCATCGTCAATTTGCCGAGCGTCTCGGTGTGGGCTGGGTTCGGCACCGCGCTGCGCGGTTTCCTGTCGGACCCGGTACGGCTGAAATGGTTCAACATCGCCATGGGGGTGCTGCTGGCGGCGACGCTTTGGCCGATGCTCAAATAGGTCGAGACGCGCACATTCTGGTCGTCTCAGGCCGGAAGACGATGGCTCGCAAGCCGTCGGATGGGAATTCAGCCCGCGTTGCACATCCATTGTGCAGTGCACATTAAATCTTCGTAATGCCGTGTTTTGGCCCTTTTCCGACAAAGGCGCGTCCTATCTATTCGGCGAAATCGCGGCAACGGGCCGTGATTTGCGCTAGAGTAGAACCATCGGACCACGACGTGTCGGGTGGAGAGGGCCTTTGACCATGCGTGGAAAAGTCGTTCTTTCGTTGCTTGCCGTCGCCTGTGCGGGCGCGGCCTGGCTCTATGTGTCTCCGGACGCGCTGAGCAAGGCTCAGCAGCTCATCGGCGCAAAGCAGGTCGCTGCCGCGGACAAATCGGCAACCGGCAAGCCGGCAGCGGGCGACAAGGCGGCAGGTGGCGGCGGTGCCGCCCGCTCGGCTTCCATCCTCTCGGCCGTCGCCTCGACAGCCGATTTCCCGATCCGGCGTTATGCGATCGGCTTCGTCTCGTCTCCCGCCGTCGTCAACATCAACGCGCGGGTGTCCAGCCAGATCGTCTCGATCGACGTCAAGGATGGGCAGATGGTCAGGGTCGGCGACGTTCTGTTCTCGCTCGATGACCGGGCGCTGAAGGCGCAGCTTGCCAAGGATCAAGCGGCGCTCGCCAAGGATCAGGCGATGCTCGCCAGCTCGCAGTCCGATCTCCAGCGCGCCAAGGATCTGGTTGCCAAGCAGGCCGGCACGCAGCAGACCTACGACCAGGCCGTCGCCGCGCAGAAGGCTGCCGCTGCGACCGTTGACGCCGACAAGGCGACAATCGACGCCGACAATGTCCAGCTTGGCTTCGCCACGATCACGGCGCCGATTTCCGGCAGGCTGGGTGCGGTCAGCGTCGCCGTCGGCGATCTCGTCACCGTCAGCAATGGCAACAGCAGCACGGCGACCCCGCTGGTGACCATCACCCAGATGGACCCGCTGCAGGTCAACTTCAATCTGCCGGAAAGCAATCTCGCCCTGCTGCACAAGGCGCTTGCCAATCCGCAGCAGGGCGCGGTGACACTGACCAAGGATGGTGACCCGACGCCGATCGGCAAGGGCACGCTCGATTTCGTCGACTCCAGCGTCGACACCGCGTCGGGCACTATCGCGACGCGGGCAAGTATTCCCAATGCCGACCTTTCGCTATGGCCCGGCCAGTATGTGAATGTCGTGCTCGACGCCGGCATCATGCCGCAGATGACATCGGTTCCTACTGTCGCGGTGCAGCCAAGCCAGAAGGGCCCTTTCGTCTATGTGGTCAAGCCGGACAACACGGTCGAGATGCGGCCGGTGCAGGTGGCGCTGACCGAAGGCGACAACAGCGCCATCAGCCAGGGGCTGAAAAGCGGTGAGAAGGTTGTCACCGAGGGCCAGACACGGCTGAAGGACGGCGCCGCGGTGCATGAAGGCAAGACCACGGCGGGTGCCGCTGCGCCCAAGGTGGCCGAGGCGACCAGCGCCGGCGAGGCCGCCCAATGATTTCCGAATTCTGCATACGCCGGCCCGTCGCCACCCTTCTGATGTCGTTCGCCCTCGTGCTGGGCGGGCTGTTCGCCTACAAGTTCCTGCCGGTGGCGGCACTGCCCAGCGCCGAATTCCCGGTGGTCAACGTCTCGGCCTCGCTGCCCGGCGCCTCGCCGGAAACCATGGCGACATCGGTGGCGACGCCGCTGATCAAGCAGTTCGCCACCATCGCCGGCATCGATTCGATCTCGACCACCAACTCGCTTGGCCAGACCTCGATCGCCATCCAGTTCGTGCTCAACCGCGACATCGACGCGGCGGCGGCCGACGTGCAGGCGGCGATCGCGCGCACGCAGAAATCATTGCCGCCGCAGATGACGGCGCCGCCGAGCTATCGCAAGGTCAATCCGGCCGACGCGCCGATCCTTTTGATGTCGCTGGTCAGCGACACGGTTCCGCTGACCGACCTCGATGCGTTCGCGGAAAACGTCATCTCGCCGTCGCTGTCGACCATCGACGGCGTGGCGCAGGTCTCGATCTTCGGCCAGCAGAAATACGCGGTGCGCATCCAGATCGACCCGACCGCGCTTGCCGCACGCGGCATCTCGATCGATCAGCTGCAGGCGGCGGTTGCCTCGGCCAACAGCAACACGCCGCTCGGCGTGCTCCAGAACGACAAGCAGCAGCTCACCATCACCGCCAACACGCAGCTGACCGACGCCGCCGGTTTCTCCAACATCATCATCGCCACCAAAAACGGTCACCCGGTACGGCTGGGCGAGGTGACCCGCGTGGTCGATTCGGTGCAGACGACCACGACGGCGAGTTGGTACGATGGCACCCGCGCGATCATCATGGCCGTGCAGCGTCAGCCCGACGCCAACACTGTCGACGTCGTCGACAAGGTCAAGGCGATGCTGCCGTCCTTCAAGGACCAGATGCCGGCCGCCGCCGACATCAAGCTGCTTAACGACCGCTCCAGTTCGATCCGGCAGGCGGTCAGCGACGTGCAGTTCACGCTGCTGCTCACCATTGCCCTGGTCATCATGGTGATCTTCGTGTTCCTGCGCCGGGTGACGGCGACAATCATCCCGGCCGTGGCGGTGCCGATCTCGCTGATCGCCACGCTCGGCGCGATGTTCCTGTTCGGCTTTTCCATCGACAACATCTCGCTGATGGGCCTGACGCTGGCGGTCGGCCTCGTCGTCGACGACGCCATCGTGATGCTTGAAAACATCTTCCGCCACATGGAGGAGGACGGGCTGTCGGCCTTCGACGCCTCGCTGAAGGGCGCGCGCGAAATCGGCTTCACCATCATCTCGATCTCGATCTCGCTGGTGGCGGTTTTCATCCCCGTGCTGCTGATGGGCGGCGTCATCGGGCGCATCTTCAACGAGTTCGCCGTGGTGGTGACGGTCGCCATCCTGGCGTCGATGTTCGTGTCGCTGACGCTGACGCCGATGCTGTGCTCGCGGCTGCTGTCGGTGACCAAAGCCGACCGCGACAAGCATGGCCCCGGCCACAAGCAGGACCTCGTCACGCGCGGCTACGACAGGGTCTTGAGCTTCTGCCTTCGGCACACCTTCCTGGTGTTTCTCGTCTTCGTCGGCACCGCGGCAGCGTCGGTGTGGCTGATCCAGACTTCGCCGAAGGGTTTCTTCCCGCAGGAGGACATCGGCCAGATATCGGTGACCACCATCGCACGTCAGGACATCTCTTTCGACGCCATGTCCAGGCTGCAAGGACAGGTCGCCAGCGTCTTCTCGCATTCGCCCTATGTCGACCATGTGGCGTGGTCGGCGGGCAGCGGCAACAATGCGCTCAACCAGGGGCAGCTCTTCGTCCAGCTCAAGGGCAAGGACCAGCGCCCCGATATCGAGAAGGTGCTTTCGGATCTGCGCAAGCAACTGGCCGGCGTTGCTGGCATCGAGACCTACATGCAGCCGGTGCAGAATTTGAGGCTGGGCTCGCGGTCGTCCGCAAGCGCCTACCAGCTCGTGGTTCAGGGCCTTGATACCGGCCTCACCGATATTTGGGCGCAGAAACTGAACGACGCGATGGCGGCCGACCATGCGAACTTCACCGACGTCACGAGCGACCTGCAGAACAATGCGCTGCAGGCGACGCTGGTGGTGGATCGCGACAAGGCCGCCCAGCTCGGTATCGATACCGACACGTTGCGCTCCGCCCTCTATGGCGGGTTCGGTACCGACCAGGTTTCGACCATCTTCGGTTCGGCCGACAGCTATGAGGTCATCACCGAGCTCGATCCCAAGATCGAGTGGTCGCCCGAGCGGATGCTGGCCATCCAGATGAGGACGGCGAGCGGCAGTCTTGTTCCGCTCGGCGCCTTCGCCCGCGTCGATCGCACGGCCGGCGCCCTGACCGTCAACCAGCTCGGCCAGCTTCCAGCCGTGACCATCTCCTACAATCTGCCGCAGGGCGTGGCGCTGGGCGACAGCGTGACGCGCATCAATGCGCTGAAAGAGCAGATCGGCATGCCGACGGTGATCTCGACGACCTTTGCCGGCACGGCCAAGACCTTCCAGGATTCGCTGGCCAACCAGGGTTTTCTGGTCGGCGGCGCAATCCTGACCATCTACATCGTGCTCGGCATCCTCTACGAAAGCTTCATCCACCCGCTGACCATCCTCACCGGCCTGCCATCGGCCGTACTGGGAGCGGTCGTTGCGCTGCGCTTCGCCGGCATGGATCTGTCGGTCATCGCGGTGATCGGCATCCTGATGCTGATCGGCATCGTCAAGAAGAACGGCATCATGATGGTCGATGTCGCGCTCGAACTGCGACGAGAAGGCATGTCGGCGACCGAGTCGATCCACAAGGCCTGCCTGATGCGGTTCAGGCCGATCATGATGACGACGCTGGCGGCACTCATGGGCACATTCCCGATTGCGCTCGGCACCGGCGCCAGCGCCGAACTGCGCCAGCCGCTGGGCGTTGCCGTTGTCGGCGGCGTGCTTGCCTCGCAGGCACTGACCCTGTTCGTGACGCCGGTGATCTATGTCTACATGGAGAATTTCTCGGGCTGGCTGGTCGGGCTTTGGTCGAAGCGCAAGGGCGAGCCGGGCTCGGTCGAAGCGGGGGATCAGCCCTCGCTGTTCAAGCCCAGGGAAGACATGCTGCCCGAGCCGCAGCGGGCGGCCGCCGAATAGGGGGTAGAGCTGGCGCCATGGTCCGTTGGCCCAAGCCGTCGCGCTTGCGGCGGCATCACTGCAAACGTAGTTTGTAGCCATGTCACACGATCATGACCACGACAACGAACTCGATCCGTTTGCCGCCCGCGTGCGTGCGCTGGAAACCATCCTGACCCAGAAGGGGCTGATCGATCCGGCGGCGATCGACGTCATCGTCGATACCTACGAGACCAAGATCGGGCCGCGCAACGGCGCCAGGGTGGTGGCCAAGGCCTGGAGCGATCCTGCCTTTGCCGATTGGCTGAAGCGCGACGCGACGGCGGCGATCGCATCGCTGAGCTATACCGGCCGCCAGGGCGAGCACATGCAGGCGGTGTTCAACACGCAGGATACCCATAATCTCGTCGTCTGCACACTGTGCTCCTGCTATCCGTGGTCGGTGCTTGGCCTGCCGCCGGTCTGGTACAAGGCGCCGCCCTATCGTTCGCGCGCGGTGATCGATCCGCGCGGCGTGCTGGAAGAGTTCGGGCTGACGCTGCCGGCGGACAAGAAAATCCGCGTCTGGGATTCCACTGCCGAGCTGCGCTATCTCGTCGTGCCGATGCGGCCCGAGGGTACCGAGGGCTGGAGCGAGGAGCGGTTGGCGGAGCTGGTGAGCCGCGATGCGATGATCGGCACCGGCCTGGCCCAAAGACCTGGAATAGAGGGGCAGCCGGCATGAACGGGCCGCAAGATCTCGGCGGACAGATGGGGTTCGGCCCGGTCGCGCCGGAAAAGGACGAACCTTACTTCCATGCCGCCTGGGAAAGGCGGGCGCTCGGCGTGACGCTGACTGCCGGCGCCATGGGCGCCTGGAACATCGACGAGAGCCGGCATGCACGGGAATCGCTGCATCCGGCTGTCTACTATTCATCGAGCTACTACGAGATATGGATCAAGGCGCTGGAGGTGCTGTTAAAGCGCCATGGCTTCGTCAGCCAGCGCGATCTCGAAGCGGGCAAGGCAGTCGATCCAGCAGCGACTCCCAAGAGGGTGCTGAAGGCGGAAAACGTGCCCGCAGTGCTGGCCAAGGGCAGCCCTTGCGACCGGCCGGTGGCGCAAGCGGCGCGGTTCAAGGCGGGCGACGCCGTGCGGACCAAGAACTTCAACCCGACCGGCCACACGCGGCTGCCACGCTACGCACGCGGCAAGCACGGCGTGGTCGAGGCGGTGCACGACGGTTTTGTTTTTCCCGACAGCAACGCGCATGGACACGGCGAAAATCCGCAATGGGTGTACACCGTGGTTTTCGAAGGATCGGAGATCTGGGGCGAGGGGGCCGACCCGACGCTAAGCGTGTCGATCGATGCCTGGGAGACCTATCTTGAGCCAGCCTGAGGTGAATGGTCCCACCGCCGATTTGCCGCCTGGCGTCGAGGCCCCGGTGTTTGCCGAGCCGTGGCAGGCCGAGGCCTTCGCCATGACGGTGGCGCTGCACGACAAGGGCCTGTTTTCGTGGAGCGAGTGGGCGCAGGCGCTGTCGAGCGAAGTGAAAAGACCGGGCGCCGCAGCGGACGGCCATGATTATTACGAACATTGGCTGGCGGCGCTGGAAAGCCTGCTTGCCTCGAAGGGACTGGCTGCCAAGTCGGATGTCGACGCGATGGCTGAGGCCTGGGAGCGCGCCGCGCATGCCACCCCGCACGGCAAGCCGATCCTGCTGGAGAACGATCCCCAGCGGATTCGATAAGGTCTGGGGTGAGCTTGTATGTTCCCTTTACGTTCTTGTCTGTGCCTGATAGCCTGACCCGTCGGCGGCACTGAAGCGTCCCGGCGCATCGATGATGATGGCGGCTGTCTTGTCTTTCCCTTGCGAATCCGGTCTCTCGCGCTGATGGAATTCTCTCCCCAACAGGACGAGGCGCTGCAAGCGGTCGCCCGCTGGCTGAAGATCGGCCAGCCGCAGCTGTTCCGGCTGTTCGGCTATGCCGGCACCGGCAAGACGACGCTGGCGCGCTATTTCGCCGAGCATGTCGACGGCCAGGTGCAGTTCGCCGCCTTCACCGGCAAGGCCGCGCAGGTGCTGCGCTCCAAGGGCGCGGTCAATGCGCGTACCATCCATTCGCTGATCTACCGGCCGAAAGGCGAGGAATCGGTGTCGGACGAAATCACCGGCAAGACGTCGATGTCGCCGACTTTTTCGCTCAACCGGCAGAGCCCGATCTCGCGGGCCAAGCTGGTCGTCATCGACGAATGTTCGATGGTCGACGAGCAACTCGGCCGCGACCTGATGAGTTTCGGCACGCCGATCCTGGTGCTTGGCGACCCCGGCCAGTTGCCGCCGATCTCGGGCGGCGGCTTCTTCACCGACCACGAGCCGGATTTTCTGCTCACCGAAATCCACCGGCAGGCGCGCGACAACCCGATCCTGCGGCTGGCGCTCGATGTGCGCGAGGGCCGCGAGTTCATGCGTGGCGACTATGGCACGGCGCAGGTGATCGGCAAGGAAGACGTTACCCAGGAACTGGTGCTGAAGGCGGACCAGGTGCTGGTCGGCACCAATCGCACGCGGCGCCGCTACAATCAGCGGCTGCGCGAGCTCAAGGGCTTCAACGCCGACTATCCGCAGGCCGGCGACAAGCTCGTCTGCCTGCGCAACGATCCGGCAAAGGGCCTGCTCAACGGCTCGCTGTGGAAGGTGATGACATCGTCGCGCGAGACGGTGAAGCCCGGCATCAACCTTCTGGTGTCGCCGGAAGAGGACGATCCGGATCGCGGCGTCGCCAAGATCAAGCTGCTCAAGGCGGCGTTCGAGGATCCGGACGCCGATATCCCCTGGCAGCAGAAGAAGCGCTTCGACGATTTCGACTATGGCTACGCGCTGACCGTGCACAAGGCGCAGGGCTCGCAGTGGAACGAGATTGTGCTGTTCGATGAAAGCTGGGCCTTCAAGGAAACCCGCCAGCGCTGGCTCTACACCGCCATCACGCGGGCGGCCGAGCGGCTGACGATCGTCAGGTAGGGGCGCCGGATGCTGTTGCCCCGATAGGCTGTGCGGCAAGCCATTGCCAGGCGGCAGCCTCGTCCTCCGTCCTGAAATGCCTGATTTCGATGGGTGGTGAGGACGGCAGAAAGCGTTGTGCGTCCGCTATCCAGTCCGGTTCGCCGATCGTCGCGCAACGGTCGACATGTTCCAATGCATGAATGGCGCCCTGCTTCAGGGTCTCGTCAGCGATGTCGGCCCAGTCGACGCCGTCGTGGTCGACGAGGCGCACCAGCACATCGACGCGCGGATGCAGGGCGTAGGCTGCCTCCAGCAATCCGAAAAGATTTTCACCATCGGCCGCGGAAACGTGCCCGACGACATCGATGGCGAAAAGGTCGTCACGGCTGGTCTCGATACGGCGGATTGCCGGCACCTCATCAAGAAAATTCATCGGCGCTACCTTTCCCCGCTGGTTCATCAGGCTTGGAACACCCGAAACCCCCAGTCTGTTCCCACCAAAGGCATTACTGTTCCCGTCAAAGGCATTATAGGTGGGCGCGTCTAACGATTTCCGAGGCCACCCGCATGCCTGCAAAGCTCTCCGTCAACCTCAATGCCATCGCCATGCTGCGCAACCGGCGCGACCTGCCGTGGCCCAGCGTCACCGGCATCGGCCGCATCGCGCTGGCGGCCGGAGCGCATGGGCTGACGGTGCATCCACGCCCCGACGAACGGCATACAAGACACTCCGATCTGCCCGAGATCCGGTCGCTGATCGACGACGAGTTTCCGGGCGCGGAATTCAACATCGAGGGCTATCCGACCGAGGATTTCCTGTTGCTTGTGGAAAAGCATCAGCCCGAACAGGTGACTTTGGTGCCGGACGATCCGGCTCAGGCGACATCGGACCATGGCTGGAACTTCGCTACCCAGGCCGCGTTCCTCACACCGATCGTCAAGCGTCTGAAAAAGGGGGGCTTTCGCGTGTCGCTGTTTTCCGATCCGGACCCCGATTGGGTGGCGGCCGCATGCGACACCGGCGCCGACCGCATCGAGCTCTATACGGGTCCATACGGCAGCTATCACACAGATTCCGCCAAAGCGGCCAAAGAGCTGGAAAGGCTGGGAAAAACAGCCGACGCCGCGCTTGCCGCCGGGCTTCAGGTCAATGCCGGGCACGATCTGGTGGTCAGCAATCTGCCGGCACTTGCCAGGCGCATTCCGGCATTGGCCGAAGTGTCGATCGGACATGGGTTGACAGCCGACGCGTTGGAGTATGGCATGGCCGGCACGGTGGGTCGGTTCCTCAAGGCCTGCGGGTGGTAGCAATGGCAGCCTCGCATGGCAGGCATGGCTGCCATTACGCGACGGCACTTGATATTGCATTGCAGCAAGCGTAGAGCACCGCGCGCTTATCGGAGTGTCGTCCATGGCCCTTACCAATAATGGTAGTGAGGCAGAACCCGTCGAACAATCGAGCCATTCGGAAGTCGAACAGCACAGCACCAAGGTTCTGATGCTGGGCGCGCTCGGTGTCGTCTATGGGGATATCGGCACCAGCCCGATCTACGCCTTTCGCGAGGCGCTGGTGGCATCTTCCGGCGGAGAAGTGGCCGACCGCGGTGACATCCTGGGCGTTTTGTCGCTGATCATCTGGTCGCTGACCATCATCGTCACCATCAAATACATCATGTTCGTGCTGCGGGCGAACAACCGCGGCGAGGGCGGCGTGCTGTCGCTGATGGCGCTGGCGCGCGGCAGTTTCCCCAAGCGCTCGGCGCTGATGCTCGGCATCGGCATCGTCGGGGCGTCGCTTTTCTTCGGCGACGCCGTCATCACGCCGGCGATTTCGGTGCTGTCGGCGGTCGAAGGCATGAACGTCGTCACGCCGACCTTCCAGCCTTATGTCGTGCCGCTGACACTGGTCATTCTCGCCATGGTGTTCGCGGTGCAACGTTTCGGCACGGGCGGCGTGGGATTGGTGTTCGGTCCCGTGACGGCGGTGTGGTTCCTGGCGATCGGCCTTTCCGGCCTCAACCACATCATCGCCGATCCGGAAATCCTGTGGGCGATCAGCCCGCACTACATCGTCGCCTTCCTGATCAATTCGCCCGATGTCGCTTTCGTCACCATCGGCGCCATCTTCCTCGCCGTGACCGGCGCGGAAGCGCTCTATGCCGATCTCGGCCATTTCGGCCGCAAGCCGATCGTGCTCGCCTGGCTGTGGGTCGTGTTTCCGTGCCTGCTGCTCAATTATGCCGGGCAGGGCGCTTTCGTGCTGGCCAAGAACGGCGTCGTCGGCCATCCGTTCTTCGAAATGAATGAAGGCTGGACGCTGATCCCGATGGTCGTGCTGGCGACCGCCGCCACGGTCATCGCCAGCCAGGCGGTGATCTCAGGCGCCTTCTCGTTGACCAGGCAGGCGGTGCAGCTCAACATGCTGCCGCGCCTGGAAATTCTGCATACGTCGGAGAAACAGTCCGGCCAGATCTACATGCCGCGCGTCAACCTGCTGCTGGCGCTGGTGGTGATGATGCTGGTGGTGGGCTTCGGCGAGTCCAGCAGGCTGGCATCGGCCTACGGCATCTCGGTGACCGGCAACATGCTGGTGACCACGGTGCTGTTGTTTGTGGTCATGACGCGGATCTGGAAATGGAAGCTGTGGCTGGCGGTCTCGCTGACGGCGCTGTTCGGCTTCATCGACGTCGGTTTCTTTGCCTCCAACATCGTCAAGGTGTTTGAGGGCGGCTGGGCATCGCTGGCCGTTGCCTTCACCATTGTGCTGGCCATGTGGACCTGGGTGCGCGGCAGCCGCTATCTGTTCGACAAGACCCGCCGCAACGAGATCCCGCTCGATTTCCTCGCCGGCAATCTGTTGAAGAAGAAGCCGCAGCTGGTGTCAGGCACCGCCGTGTTCCTGACCAGCGATCCGCTCAGCGCGCCAACCGCACTGATGCACAGCCTGAAGCACTACAAGGTGCTGCATGAGCAGAACGTCATCCTTTCAGTGGTGACCGCGCCGCAGCCGGTGGTGCCCGACAGCGACCGGGTCAAGATGGAGACGGTCAACGAGCTGTTCATGCGCGTGACTCTGACCTTCGGCTACATGGAGCAGCCCAACATCCCGCGCGCTCTGGCGATCTGCCGCAAGCAGGGCTGGAAATTCGACATCATGACGACTTCGTTCTTCCTGTCGCGGCGTTCGCTCAAGGCCTCGCCCAATTCCGGCATGCCGGTGTGGCAGGACCGGCTGTTCATCGGCCTGGCGCGCACGGCGGCCGACGCGACGGAGTATTTCCAGATCCCGACCGGGCGCGTGGTGGAGATCGGCACTCAGGTGGCCATCTAGGACATGCCGATATTCAGGTGAGGCCGGCCTGCGAACGGCAGGTTCCTGCGCTTCCGGTACTCACGGACCAAGTGTCCGCTCCGTTCCGGTTCTCGGAACCCACATTCTCGGTCCAGCCTGACCTGAATCTCGACATGTCCTAGCGAATGAGCTGTGTCTTGCGGCACAGTCCATGTCACTCCGCTTCAACCGGCCAGCGCGGCCTTGTTCGCCTCGAGGAACTGCTTCAGCGTTTTTGGCTTGCGGCCGGAAAGCGTCTCGATCGCGTCGGTCACCATGGCGATGCGGCCGGAGCGCGTGTTGACGTCGAAGGACACGATGACTTCAGCAAAATCCTCGGGAACGCCTGATGCCTTTACCCCTTCGGTGAGCGCTTCATCCAGAACCTGCACGACATCGAGCGACTTGCCGGTGACCTCGCTTACCAGGGCGGCAATCTCTGCCGTGGTGTAGGCGTGCGGACCGGTCAAGGTGTAGGTCTTGCTTTCGTTTGAAGCGCCAGCGAGGCTGGCGGCGATCGCCGCTGCCATGTCGTCGCGCGCACCGTGGGCAATGCGCCCGTCGCCGGCCGACGTGTACCATTTTCCCGAGGCGATCGCGTGCGGCAGGGCCATGAACAGGTTCTCCTGGTACCAGCCGTTGCGGAAGATCGTGTAGGGGATGCCGCTCGCCTTGATCGCCTGCTCGGTGCTGTAGTGGTCATCGGCAAACAGGACCGGCGATACCGGCTCCGGATTGGGCATCGAGGTGTAGAGCAGATGCGAAATGCCGGCATTTTTGGCCGCGGCGACGGCATTTTCGTGCTGCTTCAGGCGCCTGCCGCTTTTGAGATCGAGATCGCCGGTCGAAATAATCAGCACCTTGTCGGCGCCTTTGAATGCGGTTTCCAGCGACGCCGCGTCGTTGAAGTCGGCGGCCCTGACAACGACGCCGCGCAGCGCCAGATCGGCCACGCTTTCCGGATTGCGTGTGGCGGCGATGATGTTTGCCGGTGGAACTTTGTGCTTGTCCAGGAGATATTGGATGACGCCGCGGCCGAGCTGGCCGGAAGCGCCGGTGACGAGAAGGGTTTCGGTCATGGAAGGTCCTGACATTGCGCCGCTAAGGCGGTTCGAGTGGCAGTCTCAAAAAGAGACCAGCACTAAAATAGGAATTGACCTGGTGCCGTAAAGAAGGCAGTTTTTCGGGAGGTAGGCACACGCAGGGAACCAGCCATGGACGGCAAGGTCATCAATCTGAAATCGAAGTTGGAGGTCTATAAGGCCATCTCAGGCGGCGGCAATATTGCCAATTGTCCGGTTCGCGAGGTCATTCAAGGGGTGAGCGGCAAATGGAGATCGCTGCTGATGATGGCGCTGGCTGAAAAACCCTATCGCTTCGGCGAGTTGCGGCGCCTTGTGCCCGACATTTCGCAACGCATGCTGACCCAGACGCTGTACGATCTTCAGCGCGATGGCTATGTGCATCGTGAGGTGTTCCCGACCAAACCACCAAGCGTCGAATACAGCCTGACCGATCTCGGGCGCTCTATGTTCGGCGCCTTTCATCAATTGATTCTGTGGGCCGAACTCAACCATGATGCGGTGCGCGCAGCGCGCGCCGATTTTGATGCGTCCCAGGCTTGAACGGCCGCCAAGGCCCAGGCTTGAACGACCGCTAAAGCCCCAGGGTGCGGCTTGATTTCGCCGGGCTGCTGAAGGATTGTCCCGGCCAGTTCGGCTTTGGGGGCATTGGCATTTCCTACGACATCGCAATAGCAGGCGCCGGGCCGGCGGGACTGGCCATGGCGCTCTATCTCAAGCGCGCCGGGCATCGGGTCACGGTCTTTGAACGCTTCGATGAGCCGAAGCCGGTCGGCTCCGGGCTGATCCTGCAGCCGACAGGGCTGACGGTGCTGGCCGATCTTGGCCTGCTCGACGACATGCTGGCGCTGGGCAGCCGCATCGACCGCCTGCATGGCGCCGATGCCACCACAGGCCGTACCGTGCTCGATGTCCGCTACGATGCGCAGCGCGGTGGCCGCTTCGGGCTGGCGGTGCACCGGGCGGCCTTGTTTGGCGTGCTCTTCCGCGCCGCCCAACGCGAAGCGATCGCCATCGAAACCGGCGTCGAGATCGAGGCCTTGGAGACGGGTGAACGGACGACGCTGATCTGCGGCAACGGACGAAGGGCGGGGCCGTTCGACCTCGTCATCGACGCCAGCGGTTCGCGCTCGAAACTGTGCCGCGCAAGCGCTCCAGGCGAGCCAAGACCACTCACCTATGGCGCGTTCTGGGCCTCGCTTGGCTGGCGCGGCGACGGTTTCGATGAGCGCGCGCTGCTGCAACGCTACGACAGAGCGAGCGTGATGATCGGCGTGCTGCCGATCGGCCGGCCGCAGCCGGGCGCTGAAAGGATGGCGGCATTCTTCTGGAGCCTGAAGCCGTCGGACGCCGATGAGGTGCGCGTCCTGGGCCTGGATGCCTGGAAGGAGAGGGTGATCCGGCTGTGGCCGCAGAGCGAGGCGTATGTCAGCCAGATCGACAGTTTCGACCAGCTCTCGCTGGCGCGCTATGGCCACCACACGATGAAGCGGCCGGTTGGGCGGCGGCTGGCCATCATCGGCGACGCGGCGCACTCGACCAGCCCGCAGCTCGGGCAAGGGGCCAATATGGCGCTGCTCGACGCCGCGGCGCTCAGCCATGCGCTGGCGCGGACGGACAGTGTCGAAGCGGCACTTGAAGCCTATGCGAGGGCGCGGCGCTGGCATGTCCGCATCTTCCAGGCGCTGTCGCTGGCGTTCACGCCGTTCTACCAGTCGGATTCGGTGGCGCTGCCCTTCATCCGCGACAGGCTGGTGGCGACGGTGGCAAAAATCCCGCCGGCGCCGCAGTTTCTCGCCTCGATGGTGGCCGGCACCGTAATCGACCCGTTCAAGCGGATAGGACTGGTCGAAGCGCGGTGGCCGGATCGTTTTGGCCAATGAGGCTCGAAAGGTACGATCCCTTTGCCCGCAGGAAGGCATGCAGGCGCTGCGGGTAGTCCGGCGCCACGGCTTGCCTGATCGACGGGCGTTCACTCAACGCCCGGCGCCATGCGCGGACGAGGGGCTTTCGGTCAAGAATGCCGAAATCACCGATCCGGTCGAAGACATCGAGATAGCGGAAGACCGGACCGTAAACGGCGTCGACCAGCGAGAAGTGCTTGCTGGCGAACCAGGGGCCGCCAGGCTCGTCCGCCAGCTCGGCTTCGAGACGGTCGAACATGGCGGACAGCGCGCTGGATTCGTCAAGGAAGCCGGCCTCGGTCGATGTTGAATAGAACCGGCCGATGGCATTGAGGGTTGCCGAACCGAACTCGATCCAGGCGCGATGCCGGGCGCGGGCATAGGGATCGGCAGGGTGGAGGGGATTGGCCTGCGTCTCTTCGAGGAATTCGAGGATGACGGCCGATTCGAAGATCACCGTTTCCTCGCCATTTCGCTGCACGCGCAGCAGCGGCACCTTGCCGAGCGGCGAGATCGCCTTGAACCAGTCCGGCTTGTTGGCGAGGTCGATATCGACGCGTTCGAACGGCACGCCCTTTTCGGTGAGCGAAATCGCGGCGCGCTGCACATAGGGGCAGAGGTGATGGCTGACGAGAATGAGCTTGTCGGCGCGTTTGCAGATTTCGTGTTTCATCGGATTGGCTTTCCCTGATTAATGCAATTGCATCTATGTAGATGCATATGCATTGATCGTCAAGCTTGATGCAATTGCATCTATCGTCTAAGGTGCGCCATGACCGAGAAAGCCGCGCCTTCGCCCGAAGCCATCAAGGCCTGGGCTCGCCTGATGCGCGTATCGCGCCAGTTGATGGAGAGCGCCGAAGAGGCGTTGAAGGCCGCCGGTCTGCCCCCACTTGCCTGGTACGACGTGCTGCATGAACTCGCCGAGGCGGGCGAGGGCGGGCTGCGGCCGTTCCAGCTCATCGAGCACACGCTGTTCGCGCAATACAACATTTCGCGCCTGCTGACCCGGCTCGAGGCCGATGGGCTCGTCGAGAAACTGCCGGTGGCCGATGACGGCCGTGGCCAGACCATCCGCATCGCGGCCAAGGGGCGAGAGACACGCCGCCAGATGTGGGCTGTCTACGGACGCTCGATCGCCGAACTGGTTGGCGCCAAACTGTCGGCGGATGAGCTGACCATGGTCTCGGCACTGCTTGGACGGTTGCGCCATCCGCCAGCCAGCGATTAAGCGAGCCTGTCGCGCCAGCGCCTGTCCATTTTGCAGATATTTTGCTCTCGTCCTCTTGCGCACGGCCTCGGATCGCGCAATATGCAGAACCGTAACGTACGGTACGGCTTATCGGGAATGCCGACCTTTCGAGAGAAGAGCGTGTTGCACATCGTGCCTGACATCGACACCAGCGAAGCGCTGACAGAGCGGCAGAAGGCCGTGCTCGACGCGGCGTTGCGGCTGCTGGTCGAAGAGGGCGACCAGCTGACCATGACCGCCGTGGCGCGCCGCGCCAGCTGTTCCAAGGAAACGCTCTACAAATGGTTCGGCGACCGCGACGGGCTGCTGACGGCGACGGTGCAATGGCAGGCCTCTAAAGTGCGGGTGGCACCGGTCGACCGCAAGGGGCTCGATCTTGCCTCGCTGACCGCGAGCCTCGAGCGCTTCGCCTCGGATTGGCTCAAGGTGATTTCCAGCGACACGTCGATCGCGCTCAATCGGGTGGCGGTCAGCCATGCGGGCTCCGGCAAGGACAATCTCGGCGCCGTGGTGCTGGAGAACGGCCGCTTCGCATTGGCCAAGCGGCTGAAGCCGGTGCTCGAGGCCGGCCGACGGACCGGGCTTTTGGATTTCGCGGATGCCGAGACGGCGTTCCGCACCTTTTTCGGGCTGGTCGCCCGCGATGTGCAGATCCGTCTGCTGCTCGGCGACCGGCTGGAATTGACTGAGGCGGCGATCGGCGGCGATGCCGCGCGGGCGACGCAGCAGTTTCTCGCTCTTCATGGAGCAACAACCGGCCGCAAGGCCCTAGAGCCGGATGATTTCAGGTCAAGTCGACCTGAAATCTGAATCCGTCTCTAAATCAAGAAGATAGAGCATGATGTCGTCCGAAAACCGCTTCACACTTTTCGGCATCATGCTCTGATTTATAAACGGGAAGGAAGACAAAATGCGCGTCTATTACGATCGTGATGCCGATCTCAATCTGATCAAGGGCAAGAAGGTCGCCATCATCGGCTATGGCAGCCAGGGCAGGGCGCATGCGCTCAACCTCAAGGATTCCGGCGCCAAGGAGATCGCCATCGGCCTCAAGGCCGGCTCGGCAACCGCCAAGAAGGTCGAGGCCGACGGTCTCAAGGTGATGAGCGTGGCGGACGCGGCCAAATGGGCCGACCTGATGATGATGGCAACGCCGGACGAACTGCAGGCCGACATCTACAAGAACGAGATCGCCCCGAACATCCGCGATGGTGCCGCGATCGCCTTCGCGCACGGCCTCAACGTGCATTTCGGCCTGATCGAGCCGAAGTCGACGGTCGACGTCGTCATGATCGCGCCGAAGGGTCCCGGCCACACGGTGCGCGGCGAATACCAGAAGGGCGGCGGCGTGCCGTGCCTGGTCGCCGTCAACCAGGATGCCTCGGGCAATGCGCTCGACCTGGCACTGTCCTACGCCTGCGGCGTCGGCGGCGGCCGTTCGGGCATCATCGAGACCAATTTCCGCGAGGAATGCGAGACCGATCTGTTCGGCGAGCAGGTCGTGCTGTGCGGCGGCCTGGTCGAGCTGATCCGGGCCGGTTTCGAGACGCTGGTGGAAGCCGGCTACGCGCCTGAGATGGCCTATTTCGAGTGCCTGCACGAGGTCAAGCTGATCGTCGACCTGATCTATGAAGGCGGCATCGCCAACATGAACTACTCGATCTCGAACACCGCCGAATGGGGCGAATATGTCTCGGGTCCGCGCATCATCACCGCCGAGACCAAGGCCGAGATGAAGCGCGTGCTGAAGGACATCCAGACCGGAAAATTCACCTCGGAATGGATGCAGGAATACCGCGCCGGCATGTCCCGCTTCAAGGGCATCCGCCGCAACAATGACAGCCACCAGATCGAGGAAGTCGGCGCCAAGCTGCGCGCGATGATGCCGTGGATTTCCAAGAACAAGCTGGTCGACAAGGCGAAGAACTGAGCGAAATCCACAAGCGCTCGAAAATAGCAGCTTCCATGAACAAGAAACGGCGCCACGTGGCGCCGTTTTTTCATTCTGTCGGTCAGCTCAGCTACAGGGCCAGCCCATCAATAGGGTGAGTAGCACTGCTGGCGCGGGCCGTTGTAGGGCTGGAACGTGTTGTCGTAGGCCCGGTACGACCGGTAGCGGTTGTAGCACCATTGGACATGGGCGCTCGAAAGCCGTCCCGCGCGGTAGTAGCGGCGCGGCGCCGGCCGGTCATAGTAGTCGTAGTTGTTGTACATGCTGCCGAGGCCAAGCCCCAGGCCAAGGCCCAGGATCGCGGCACTCGCGCCATCATCGTAGTAACGGCCGCCGCGATAGTGATGGCGACCATGGCGCCAACGCCAGTTGTCTCCACCATTCCAGTGACCGCCGCCGCCGTGCCAGTGCCGACGGCCGCCGTCCCAATTGCCCGACCGGCGCCATCTCCAATTGTCGTTGTTGAACTGACGGTTGTTGTTGCCGCCCGCCCAGCTGTCGCGGACCGGCGTGACATTCGGCGCCGCGGTGCTGGTGGGAATCGACAGGTCCGGTTGCATGATCGGGCCGGCGGCGGACGGTGCCGTGACGCCGGAGAGGATACCCAGGGCTAGCAGCCCCGATTTGACCGTGGAAGAAAAGAGCGAATTCATTGCACTCTCCAAGAGTTACAGGCCCCACGCCCACCCGAGGAATGGGGCAACAATGGATGTTTGCATCTGAACGGCGGATGAACGGAAAGGTTCCGTCAACCATGACGCGAACGCACCCAGGACCAATCGATCTCAGATGGTGATCCTGCGCGCTTGTTTTCCGAAGCACTTGCGGGCAAAGGTCATGGCATGTCGCTGCGCCTTGCCACCTTCAATGTCGAGAACCTGATGAACAGGTTCGATTATTCCGGCTATCGCAACCAGCTCAACGAGGATCGAACGCTGGCGCTGTTCGATATCCAGAGCGAGGCGGAATACAGGATGCTGGAGCAGGCCCGCGCCATCGCCCAATCCGACGACACGCGCCAGCTGACGGCGCTGGCAATCGCTGCCACCCGGGCCGACATCATCTGCATGCAGGAGGTCGACAACATCGAGGCGCTGAAGGCCTTCGAATATGGCTACCTGTTCAAGATGGTGGGGCAGGGCTACCGGCAGAAATACACCACATCGGGCAATGATTCACGGGGCATCGACGTTGCCGTGATGATGCGCAATGAGACCGCCCAGGGCCAGCCGATCGAATTCGTGCGCATGACCAGCCACGCCTATGTCACCTACGAGCAGTTCGGGCTGCACACGCCGGAACTCGAGGCACTGGGCAATCAGGCCAATGAGCGCATTTTCCGGCGCGACTGCCTGGAGATCGACGTCACCGTGGGCGGCGTGCCGCTGACGCTCTATCTCGTGCATTTCAAGTCGATGGGTTCGCCGCGCAACGGGCTCGACGGGCGCGAGGCGACGATGCCGGTGCGGATCGCGGAGGCGCAGGCCGTGCGGCGCATCATCGAGGAGCGCTTTGGCAAGGACTATGCCGCCGACAAACGCTGGGCAATCTGCGGCGACATGAACGATTACCGCCAGCGTGTGAAGGTGGCCGGCGATGCGATCGACGGCTATCGCTTCGAAGTCGTCGACGAAGCCCTGTCCTGCATCAACGTGCTGACGGCCGGCGGCTTCTGCGAAAACGTCGTCGAGCGGCGGCCGGAGATGAACCGCTGGAGTTTTTACCACACGCGCGGACCGGAAGAGCGGCATCTGTGCCAGCTCGACTACATCCTGCTGTCGAAGGGGCTCGCCGCCAGCAACGCGACGGCTGTTCCTGACATCATCCGCAACGGCCAGCCCTGGCGCACCATTTTTCCGCCGGGGCAGGAGGTCGACCGCTTTCCGCGTGCCGGCTGGGACCGGCCGAAGGCGTCGGACCATTGCCCGGTGGCGATCACGCTGGACATGACCTGACGCATGAGTTTCGACCTGCCACGCAACGTCATCCTGCCGGTCGACGCCATCGACGTCCGGCTCGATCCCGGTCCGCACCCGTTCGCAAGGGACAATGCAGAGGCGATCGCCGAGAACTGGCAGCACGAAATCGCTGCCAATCCGGCGCTGTTCGACGGCATGGTGGTGCTGCTGTCGCAGCTTGCCTGGCGCGACAGCCGTCTCGCCGGCCGCTGCCATGCGGTCAACTATTCGACTTTCATGCTGTGGCGGAAGCGGCGCGAGAATTCGGGCGCCGAGCATGCCTATGCCCATGCCATGCTGGTGGCTGCCGACAATGCGCTGGTGGCGATCCGCATGGGTCCGCACACGGTCAACGCCGGCCGCGTCTATTTTGCCGCCGGCTCGTTCGAGCCGGTCGATTTTCGCGATGGCCTGGTCGATGTCGATTTCAACATGATGCGTGAGGTGCGCGAGGAAACAGGGCTCGACCTGTCAGGTGCTGAACGCGGCAAGCGCTACCATGCCATGTCGACCAACAGCGGCACGGTGATCTTCCGCCGCTACCACGCGGCGGCGCCCGCCGACGAGATCGCCCAGCGCATCTCAGCCTTCGTCGCCACCGAAACCGAGCCGGAGATCGACGGGGCAGTGATCATCCGCCATGCCGCCGACCTGCCGGTCGGCCTGTCACCGCACATGAAGCCGCTGATCGAGTGGCATTTCGCAAACGGGAGTTAAGGGCGCGTCTTGTTCTGTGCCGCGTTGCGATCGTTGCGGGCGGCGACGAGGAACAGGATGAAGCCGATGCCCAGCAAACCGCCCATCGCCATTCCCATGGTCTGGCCGACGACTGCCTGAAAATCGGCTGTGACGCGATCGGGATTGGCCATGCCGAAGCGGGCGAGATACCACCAGATGCCTGCAAGGAAGGCCTCGATGACGACCATCGTCAGGATCAGTCGTGCCTTCTTGCTCATTGGCTATTCCTCCACCCAAGCGTGAATTGCCCTAGCATCATGAACGGCGCGGCGACAGTGGCGGGTAGCGTGGAAACGTCTAAGGCTGTGCAAAACCGGTCTGAGCGCTGGCCGCGTTCCGGCCGGGTTGCCCTATTCGTGCCTAAGTGCGTCGATCGGGTCGAGCCAGGCGCCGCGCAGCGCCGGGAAGAAGCCGAACACCATGCCGATCAGGGCGGAAAAGCCGACGGCGAGCAGGATCACCGCCGGGCTCGGCGCAAACGGGATGGTCAGCGTCACCGCGGCGAGGCCGGCCAGCGCCAGCCCGATCAGGATGCCGATAATGCCGCCGAGCAGCGACAGCACCGTCGCCTCGACCAGGAACTGGATCAGGATGTGCTTTTCATGCGCGCCGATGGCGAGCCTGATGCCGATCTCGCGGGTGCGTTCGGTGACTGACACCAGCATGATGTTCATGATGCCGATGCCGCCGACCAGCAGGCTGACGCCGGCGACGGCGCCCAGCATGCCGGTCATGGTGGTGGTGGCGCTGGCCATGGCGTCGGCGATCTGGGTCATGTCGCGGATGGCGAAATCGCTTTCACGATCGGGCGTGATGCGTCTGGCGTCGCGCAGAATGTCCTCGACGCGCGGCTGCAGCTCGCTGGTCGGCGTGCGGTCATCGGCGGCGATGTAGATGTTGTCGATGTCGCGGTTGCCGGCGATGCGGCGCTGGTAGGCGTGCAGCGGCATCAGCACGACATTGTCCTGATCCTGACCGAAGCCGGTATAGCCCTTGGGCTCGAGCAGGCCGATGATCTTGCAGGAGGTGCGGTTGACGCGGATGATCTCGCCCTCGGGATCGCCAGCGCCGAAGAATTGTTGGCGCACCGTCTCGCCGATCAGGCACACGCCGGTGCCCGAGCGGGTTTCGGAATCGCTGAACGGGCGGCCCGACACCAGTTTCCAGTCGCGCGCATCGAGATAGGCGCTGTCGGTGCCGGTGACGCCCGAGGTCAGGCTCTCGGTGCCGAAGATGACCCGGACCTGCTTTTGCGAAGCCGGCGAAATGGCGCGGGCGCCAGTCAGATGCGCAACCAGCGCCGCCAGCTCCTTTTCGGCCAGCGGACGCACCACCTGGTCGAGCCCGCCCGGGCCACCGGGACCGGCCGGGCGACCGGAGCGGACGACCAGCAGATTGCTGCCGAGCTTGGAGATGTCGGCCTTGACCTTCTGCGTGGTGCCCGAGCCGATGGTGAGCATGGCAATGACGGCGGCAACGCCGATGACGATGCCGAGCAAGGTCAGGAACGAGCGCAGCACGTTGCGGCGGATCGAGCGCAGCGACAGGCGGACGGTTTCCCAGATCATGGTTGTGCGATCTCCAGCTTCCTGGAATCGGAGGCGACGTGGCCGTCGAGGAAGCGGATGGTGCGTTCGGCATAGTCGGCGACGTCGGCCTCGTGGGTGACCATGGCGATGGTTAGGCCAAGCTCCTTGTTGAGCCGCGTCAGCAACTCCATGATCTCGTGCGTGCGGGCGGTGTCGAGGTTGCCGGTCGGCTCGTCGGCGACGAGCAGCGTCGGGCGCGTGACGATGGCGCGCGCGATCGCCACGCGCTGCTGCTGGCCGCCGGACAGTTCGGCCGGCGTGTGGTGCTCGCGGCCGACAAGGCCGACCTCCGCCAGGGCCTGCATGGCAAGGTCGCGGCGCTCGCGGGCGGCCACGCCGCGATAGATCAGCGGCAGTTCGACATTTTCGGCCGCCGTGGTGCGGGCCAGCAGATTGTAACCCTGGAAGACGAAGCCGACATAGAGGTTGCGCAGCATGGCGCGGCGGTTGCGGTCGAGGCGGCCGGCGTCGATGCTCATGAAGGAATAGGTTCCGGCCGTCGGCGTGTCGAGGCAGCCGATGATGTTCATCGCCGTCGACTTGCCGGAGCCGGACGGCCCCATGATGGCGACGAATTCGCCACGCCGGATGGCAAGATCGACGCCGGCCAACGCATGCACCTTGGCCTCGCCCTGGCCATAGCTCTTCCAGACCTTGTCGAAGGTGATGAGGGCAGCACCGGCGGCCACGGCATCAGCTCCGCTGCTGCGACGCGGTGATGACCTGTGCGCCTTCGTCGAGGCCCGAAATGATCTCGGTCAGTTCGCCGTCGGTGGAGCCGATCTTGACGTTGACCGGGTGCGGACGCCCGTTCTCCAGCACGTAGAGCGTGCGCGAGCCGTCGGTGGGCGCTGTCGCGGCCTGGCGCTGGCGGTTGCCGCCGGGGCGGCCCATGCGGCCGGTGAACAGGTCGCTGAGGCTCCAGCCGCGTGCGGCCTGCTGGGCAGGACGAAAGCGGAACGCGGTGGCCGGCACGGTGAGCACGTCCTTGGCCTGCTTGGTGACGACCGAAACGGTGGCGGTCATGCCGGGCCGCAGCAGCAGCTCGTTGTTGTCGACCTCGAGCCGCGCATTGTAGGTGACGACGCCGTCGGTGGTGACCGAGGCATAGGAGATGTCGCGGATCTCGGCATCGAACGGCCGCTCGGGGAAGGCATCGACGGTGAAGCGGGCATGCTGGCCGGATTTGACCGCACCGATGTCGGCCTCGTCGACCGCCGCCACCAGTTCCATGTTCCTGAGATCGGCGGCGATGATGAACAGCACCGGCGCCTGCAGCGAGGAGGCGACCGTCTGGCCGGGATCGACCGAGCGCGTCAAAACGATGCCGTCGATCGGCGCATAGATGGTGCTCTTGGCAAGGTCGGTCTGCTGCGCCTTGAGGTCGGCCTGGGCGATGGCGAGGTTGGCCTGCGCACTGTCGAGAGCTGCCTTGGAACGGTCGCGCGTGGCGGTTGCTGCTTCAAGCGACTGGTCGGTCGCCATTCCGCGCTTGGTGAGCGCTGCGGCGCGGACAAGCGCCTTCTCGTTTTCGGCCAGCGTAACCGCGGCGTCCTCGACATTGGCGGCGGCGGCCTTGGCCGAAGCTTCGGCGCGCTCGATCTGGACTTCGAGTTTCACCGTGTCGAGTGTCGCCAGCACGTCACCCTTCTTGACCTGCTGGTTCTCCTCGGCCGAGACCGAGCGGATGATGCCGGACAGTTCGCTTGAAATATCGACCTGGGTGAGTGGCTGCAGCGTGCCGGTCGCCGACACCGCGACGGTGAGGTCGGCCTTGGCGGCAGGCACGGTGGTGTAGTCAATCCTGGCCGGCGAGCCGGCATACCATTGATAGACGCCAAGCCCGGCGACGAGCACGATCAGCGCCAGCAGCGCATAGAGCCACCCACGACGGCGCGATCTGCGCCGGCCTGTCTGGTCGAGCCCAAGCGCCGTCTCGATGGCGGAATCCGATTCCGTCTTTGGCAGATTGACAATCTGGTCCACGCTGGACCCCTATAACGCGCAATGTCCCTATCTGTGCACAGATCAGGCTTACCGGTTCAAATATCAAATTAAATTTCGCCCATGTTGGGATTGAGGCAGGAATGAAAACCCGGAATTACTTGCTTTACGATGTGTTTACGACCGAGCGACTGGCCGGCAATCCTTTGGCCGTCGTGCTCGACAGCAAGGGATTGGACACGGCCGCGATGCAGGCCATCGCGCGCGAATTCAACCTGTCCGAATCGGTGTTCGTCCTGCCGCCGGACAATCCCAAGCACAAAAACCGCATCCGCATCTTCACGCCCGACTATGAAATGCCGTTCGCCGGCCATCCGACGGTCGGCGCCGCGATCGCGCTGGCCGAACTTGCGGAGGAGGGCGGCGCCGGCATCTTCGTGCTGGAGGAAAACATCGGTCCGGTGCGGTGCGCCGTCAGCAAGCATGACGGCAACACTTTTGCCGAGTTCGATCTGGCGAAGCTGCCGGAGCCGCTGAAGCTCGATGCCGATCCGGAGGCGATCGGTGCCGCGCTTGGGTTGACGCCGCATGAGATCGGATTCGAGAATCACCGCGTCGCATTCTGGTCGGCGGGCGTGCCCTATGTCACCATCCCGGTTGCCAATCTCGAGGCGGCGGGTCGCATCCGGCTGGACAACCAGGCCTGGTCGGAACTGGCGCCGCGCAAGAGCGAATGGGCCTTCGCCAGCCCCTATGTCTACTGCCGCGAGACGGTGAACCACGAAAGCGCCTTCCATGTGCGCATGATCGTGCCCGGCACGCCTTCCTACGAGGATCCGGCGACCGGTTCGGCGGCAGCCGCCTTTGCCGGCGCCATCATGCATTTCGACGCGCCGACCGATGGCATTTCACAGCTGTGGATCGAGCAGGGGCTGGAGATGGGCCGGCCATCGCGCATCCGCCTCGAACTGACCGTGCAAGGCGGAAAACTGGCCTCGGCGCGCATCGGCGGCAACGCAATCAAGGTGGCGGAGGGCAAGCTGTTCGTTTGATCGAACGCATGCTCGGTCGATTTGTCGGGAAATGATTCCGGCAGGGCTGGACAGGACCGATGGTGGCGGCTATATGCCCGCCAACGCCGGTTTTTGCCGGCCGAGTGGGTGCGTAGCTCAGTTGGTAGAGCAGCTGACTCTTAATCAGCGGGTCCACAGTTCAATCCTGTGCGCACCCACCAAATTCCTAGAAGAGTTGGTGGAAAGACCCTGAAAGCGAGACGCGTTTGGCGCATCTCGGGCAAGGCTGTCCGACCGTGATTCTTCAAACGCGCTATCCGGATCTTGTGGCGATTTAGCCGCGTTGAAAAATGCGGCTCAGAAACCGGCCGAATCGAAAAGCAAGGCTCCTTTCCCCGGCTGCAGCTTCGTTGGCGCCAGTTCCGTCTTTTCCCCCGGAGAAATCGCTGACGAGCCACCAGAAGAAGACCAGGAAGACAACGAAAATGCCGGTGTCGATCGGGCCATGACTTGAATAGCTGCTGTGACGGGACACAACAGCGACCGCCCCGGCGATAACACCGCAGCTGCGGCAGGATGAAATTCATCCACGAAAATCTATTTGAGAATCGCCGTTGCGGTAAGATGCCCCCTTTGTCGTGACAACGGCATCTTTGTCGGCCGATACGGGGAATGAATAACTACTTCTCCGACACGCCAGCCTCTGCAAAACTCGCCATGCGGGCATGGCACTCCAGCGCCGAGCGGACGATGTTGACGGCGAGGCAGGCGCCGGAGCCTTCGCCGAGCCGCATGCCGAGGTCGAGCAGCGGCGGCAGGCCGAGCGCTTCGAGCAGGCCGCGATGGCCTGACTCAGCGGAGACATGGGCTGCGATGGTGTGGGCGAGGCCGGTCGGGTGCAGCTTCGACAGCGGGGCTGCGGCGGCGGTGCAGACGAAGCCGTCGAGCAGCACGGGTATGCCGAGATGTCGGGCGGCGAGCGTGGCGCCGAAGATGGCGGCCAGTTCGCGTCCGCCGAGCACGGCAGCGATAGCAAGCGGGTCGGCGAGGGCTGCGGCATGGCGCTTCAGGCCGGCTTCGATGGCGACCACCTTGCGCTTCAAGCCGGCGTCATCGACGCCGGTGCCGCGCCCTGTCCACTTTTCCGCGCCGCCGCCGAACAGGGCTGCTGAGATGGCAGCCGCCGGCGTGGTGTTGCCGATGCCCATCTCGCCGAAGCAGATAAGGTCAAGATCCTTCGTCACCGCATCATAGCCGGCCGAGACCGCCGCCAGAAAGGGCGCTTCGTCCATTGCCGGACCTTGGGTGAAGTCGCCGGTCGGATGGTCGAGATCGAGCGGGATGACGTCGAGTTCGGCGCCGGCTATGCGGGCAAGCTGGTTGATGGCGGCACCGCCGCCAGCGAAATTCGCCACCATCTGCACGGTGACTTCCGAGGGATAGGCCGACACACCTTGCGCGGTGACGCCGTGGTTGCCGGCGAAGACGAAAACCTTGACGCGGTCGAGTTTCGGCATGTCGCGGCCCTGCCAGCGCGCCAGCCACGCGGCGATGGTCTCGAGCCGGCCGAGGCTGCCTTGCGGCTTGGTCAGCGTGTCCTGGCGGCGTGCGACCGCATTGGCCGCGGCATCGCTGCCAGCCGGCAGGTCGAGGCAGGCGGCGCGCAATTCACTAAGGGACTTGAAGGACATGGGGGCAAAGTCTCCGAAAAGGAATCAGGCCATGGGGATCAGGCCAAAGGGATCAGGAAAGCGCTACGGAAGCGACGAGCAGCACCGCGATCTCGCTTGCCTGCTGCAAGGCGCCGATCGTGTCGCCGGTCTGGCCCTCGATCTGGTTGAAGCAAAGGGCGCGGAATGCGGCAAACAGCAGGCCAAGCAGGATCAGCGCGAAGACGGCGCCGCCCAGCCCGAGCAAGAGAAGCGGGATCGCGCCGAGCAAGGCGCCGGCCATGGCGGTTTCCTGCGACACGGTGCCGGCGTCGACCGAGAGGCCGTCGACGCGCGCTGGAGGCAAGAGATGCATGAAAGCGCCAAGCAGGCCGCGCGAGGCCGCGTGTGCGGCCAGGACGGCAAACAGGGCCTGTGTGGGATCGACGAACTCCGACAGCGCGCTCCAGCGGACCAGCAGCGACAGAGCCAGCGCCGCCGCACCATAGGCGCCGATGCGGCTGTCGCGCATGATCTCAAGTTTGCGGCCGCGCGATTTGCCGCCGCCAAACCCGTCGGCGACGTCGGACAGGCCGTCCTCATGCAGGCAGCCGGTGGTGAGCAGGGTTGCCACGAGGGCAAGTGCGGCCGCCGGCCCCATGGCAAGGCCGAACCGTTCCGCCGTGGCAAAAACGATGGCGCCGATCAGGCCGACGACGAGACCGGCGATGGGGGCGGCCCAGATCGCCGCGGCAAGGCTGCGGCCGCGAAAATCGAAGACGGGCAGCGGCAGCCTGGTGAAGAAGACCAGGCAGAGCGCGATGTCGTCGACGACCTGTCGTGGTGAGAGGGCCAGATTCCCGAATTTCATGCTCTAGCCCCTCGCAATCGCATGGAAGAAGGTGCCGCTGACATGGCCGCGCCGGTAGCCCGAGGCGCCGATCGGATTGCCCTGGCCGTCCGCAAGGTCGGCCAGCGGCTCGTCATTGCCTGTCGCCGTCATCTGCGCATAGTGGAATTCGTGGCCACGGATAAGCGCGCCCTGTGCACCCAGCGGACAATCGGCACGCAGCCGCGCCTCGCGGTAGCCGAGGTTCATCTTGCGCCTGGCGAAGCTGGTGGCGTGGCCGAGCAGGCCGAGCATCGCATGCGTTTCGCCCGACGCGTCCTCCAGAGCTTCGCCGAGCACCATGAAGCCACCGCACTCGCCATGGATGGGCTTCGTCGCGGCGAAACGCGCCATGCCGGCGCGGAAAGTCGCGGCGGCGGCGAGCTTGCCGGCGTGAAGCTCGGGATAGCCGCCCGGCAACCAGCAAACGTCGCAGGTCCCGTCGGGCGCTTCGTCGACGAGCGGCGAGAACGGGACGATTTCCGCACCCGCCTTGCGCCAGTAGGCGGCGACATGCGGATAGAGGAAGGTGAAGGCGGCATCCTCGGCCAGCGCGATGCGTTGGCCGGGCGGCGCCAGCGCGTCGTCGAAACCGCCGGGCGCGGGGGTGAGGGGCGTCGCCAGGGCCATGATCGCATCGAGATCGAGCGACTTTTCCGCCATGTCGGCCAGCCGGTCGAGATGCGCCATCAGGTCGTCATATTCGCCAGCCTGGACAAGGCCGAGATGCCGCTCGGGCAGGTTCAGAGTGGGATCGCGCAGGATGGCGCCGACGACCGGCAGGCCGATCGCCTCGATGGCCTCGCTGCACAGCTTGCGGTGCCGCTCGCTGCCCAGCCGATTGAGCGCGACACCGGCCATGCGCACGTCAGGATCATAGGTGGCAAAACCCTTGGCGACAGCCGCCGCCGTGGTCGACTGGCCGGAGACGTCGAGCACCAGCAGCACCGGCAGGCCATAGAGCCGCGCCAGGTCGGCCGCCGAGCCGGTTCGGCCGGGAGCCGCGGGTATCCCGTCGAACAGGCCCATGGCGCTTTCCAGGATGACGAAATCGGTGTCATCGGCGGCTTGCGCGGCAAGCCCGTTGAGCAGCGATGGCGGCATCGCCCAGCTGTCCAGGTTGACGCCGGACAGCCCCGTGGCGGCGGTGTGGAAGCCGGGGTCGATATAGTCGGGGCCGGATTTGGCGCCGCGCACTTTCAAGCCGCGCCGGGTTAGCGCGCGCAGGATGCCGATGGTGACGCTGGTCTTGCCGGAGCCGGAGCGCGGCGCGCCGATGATGATGGCGCGGGCCGTCATGCTTGCCCCGCCAGGGCCGCGCGCATGGCAACGATGCCGCCGACGACGATCAGCGCCGGCGAGGCCAGACCGGCGGCCGCAGCTTCCTCGGCAATGGTGGCGAGCGTGGCGACGACGGTTCGCTCCTGCGGCGTCGTCGCGGCGACGATCACAGCCGCCGGTGTCGACGGCGCCAGCCCGCCATCGAGAAGGGCGGCTGATATCAAGGGCAGATTGGCCATGCCCATATAGACGACGACAGGCTGGCCGGTGCGGGCGATCGCCGCCCAGTCGAGATCGTCATCGGTGCCGGCGGCGTGGCCGGTCGCCAGGATCACCGCCTTGTTGATGCCGCGCATGGTGGCGGGGATGCCGGTCGCGGCCAGCGCACTGAGGCCCGAGGTCAGGCCGGGCAGGACGCGGAACGGGATACTTTCCCGCGCCAGCGCCAGAGCTTCTTCGCCGCCACGGCCGAAAATATAGGGATCGCCGCCCTTCAGCCTGACGACGCGGCGGCCTTCGCGTGCGAGCCGGACCAGCAGGGCGGTGATGTCGTCCTGTTTCATCGACGGTTTGCCGCCGCGCTTGCCGGCAAAGAAAAGCTCGGCATTCTCCGCAACTGCGACAATGTCAGGGGACACCAGTGCGTCGTAGACCAGCGCATCCGCCTCGGCCAAAGCCGCCAACACTTCGAGCGTCAGGCAGCCGGGGTCGCCAGGGCCGGCGCCGGCCAGCCAGACATGGCCCGGCTCCAGTTGGCGCGGCTTGAAGTTCAGCCGGGACAAGGCTTTTTCGAGCGTGGCGTTTTCGCCGGTGTTTTTGGTGCTGCCGCTCACAATCCGTCCCGTCCGCGAAAACGCCGCTGATAATGGGCGTCGTATAATGAACTCTCGCCAAAACCTTGCGCCGCCAGCGAGCGGCCGACGAAGATGATCGCCGTGCGCTCCATCGGATCGGCGGCGAGCTGTGCCTCGATGGTCGCCAGCGTGCCGGTCAGCACGCGCTCGTCCGGCCAGGAAGCGCGGAAGACGACCGTCACCGGGCAATCGCCGCCATAATGCGGCGTCAGCTCGGCGACGACGCGGTCGATGGCGTGGATGGCCAGATGAATGGCAAGCGTGGCGCCGGTGCGGCCGAAGCCGGCCAACGTTTCGCCGGGCGGCATTTTTGAGGCGCGCCCGGAAATGCGGGTCAGCACCAAGCTCTGCGCCACTTCGGGAATGGTCAGCTCGCGGCGCAATGCTGCGGCGGCGGCGGCGAAGGAGGGGACGCCCGGCGTCAGCGTATAAGGGATGCCGTGCTTTTCCAGCCGGCGGATCTGTTCGGCGACTGCGCTCCATACCGACAGGTCACCGGAATGCAGCCGGGCGACATCCTGGCCTGATTTGTGCGCGTCGAGATAGGCGGCCTCGATCTCGTCGAGCGACATCGGCGCGGTGTCGACCAGCTTTGTCCCCGGCGCGCAGTGCTGCAGCAATTCGGGCGCGACGATCGAGCCGGCATGCAGGCAAACCGGGCAGTTTGCCAAAAGCCTTGCGCCGCGCAGCGTGATGAGGTCGGCCGCACCTGGACCGGCGCCGATGAAATGAACGGTCATGGCGCATCTCCACTGATGGCGATGGCACAGGTGACCGGGCCGAGCACCGTGCGGGGGCCAAGCAGTTTTGCGCCTGTGCCGGCGACGGCGAGGGCGGACGCCTCGGAGACCGATGGTGTGCCGGCAACATCCTGCGAGAGATCGGAATGGCTGAGCGTATCCGACGAGGCAGCTTGAAGTGCTGAGTCGTCGACGACGATGACGGGAAGACTCAGCGTGCGGCCAGCGGCGGCGATCGCTTCTTCATCCTTCTTGAACGCGGCAGTCGCCAGTGCCGACAGCGCCGTCATCGCCAACCCATGCGCCTCCAGCGTCGTTTCAATCGCCGCAAGCACGTCTTCGACGCCCACGCCCTTTCGGCAGCCTATGCCTGCGACCATCATGGCTTCACCCAGCTCCATTGCGTCACTGGCATGGCCGGCCGCCAGGCCTGCATCGAGCCGACCGGCGAGGCCCGGGAGATGTTTATACGCGTGAGATCGCCGCCGAGCTTCGTATGCTGGGCAAGAAGCAGGGCTTCCATCTCCAGCGTCACCGCGTTGGCGACGAGACGGCCGCCAGTGTGCAGGGCCTTGATGGCAGCGTTCAAGACACCGGCATCGCTGCCGCCACCGCCGATGAAGATCGCGTCTGGCGTGTCCAGTCTGGCAAGCGCCTTCGGCGCGCTGCCTTCGACCACGACAAGGCCGGGAACGCCACAGGCAGCGGCGTTGCGACCAATACGGGCAGCGCGCACCGGATCGGCCTCGATGGCAAAAGTGCGCATGGAAGGGTGGGCCAGCATCCATTCTATGCCGATGGAACCGGAGCCGGCGCCGATGTCCCACAGCAACTCGCCGCGCCGCGGCGCCAGCGCCGACAGGGTGATCGCGCGGATTTCGCGCTTGGTGATCTGGCCGTCATGGTCGAACAGGTGATCGGCAAGGCCTGATGTGAGCGGCAGCACGCGCGCGTCCGGACCGGATTCAACTTCGACCGCCAGCACGTTGAGCGGATTGAGGTTTTCGAGGTCGAAGGCATCGGCGCGGACCGAGCGCTGGGTCTCGCTTGGCCCACCCAACGCCTCCAGGATCGTCAGCCGCGATGCGCCGAAGTCGAGTTCCGCGAGCAGGCGGGCAATCGCCGCGGGGGCCTCTGCATCCGAGGTCAGCGCCAGGATGCGCGCGCCTGGCTGCAGCAGCGGCCGGATCAGGTCGAGCGGCCGGCCGTGCAGCGAGACGGTTTCGATATCCTGCAGCGCCCAGCCGAGCCGGGCGGCCGCCAGTGAAACGGCTGAAGGCGCGGGGATAACGTGCATCTCCTGCGCCTTGACCTTGCGGGCGAGCGTGGCGCCGACGCCATGGAAGAACGGATCGCCGGACGCGAGCACACAGACGTTCCTGCCGGCAAGCGCCAGGACGTCAGCCATCTCGGCATCGAAGGGAACCGGCCATGGGCGCGGCTCGCCCTTGGCGAAGGAAGCGACTAGGGCGAGGTGCCGCTTGCCGCCGAAGATGATCTCAGCCTGGGCAATCCGCTGCTTGGCCTCGTCGCCGAGACCCGCTAAACCGTCCTCGCCGATGCCGACGACTGTCAGCCAGGCGGCTCGCGATTGACGCTCACCAGGCATAATGACCCACCGTATCCTGATCCTCGGCGGCACTACCGAAGCGCGGCAACTGGCCGGAAAACTGGCGGCGCGTGCCTCGGTCACGCTGTCTCTGGCCGGCCGCACCGAAAGCCCGGTCGCGCAAGGCGTGCCGGTGCGAAGCGGAGGCTTTGGCGGCGCCGACGGGCTGGCCGCTTACCTCACGGAAACGGCCACCGATCTGCTGATCGACGCCACGCATCCCTATGCGGCGCAAATCTCCGCCAATGCCGCACAAGCCGCGCGCATGGCCGGCGTGCCGATCCTTGCCCTGCGGCGTCCCGGCTGGGAGCCTGCCGAAGGCGACCGCTGGACGTTGGTCGGTACGGTCGGCGATGCCGCGCAAGCGCTTGGACCGGCGCCGCGCCGCGTTTTTCTGGCACTGGGCCGGCAAGAGGTTGCGGCTTTCGAAGCAGCGCCCCAGCACCACTATCTCATTCGCAGTGTCGATCCGGTCGAGCCGAAGCTGGCCGTGCCCGACGCCGAATATCTGTTGGCCCGTGGCCCGTTTCGCGACGCGGAGGAACGCGCGTTGCTCGAAAGGCACCGCATCGATGTCGTGGTGTCCAAGAACAGCGGCGGCGAGGCGACCTTTGGCAAGATCGCCTCGGCGCGGGCGCTTGGCATCGAGGTGGTCATGATCCGCAGGCCTGATCTGCCGGACGTGCCCTCGGCTGAAACCGTCGAAGCGCTGGCCGCCATTGTCGATCGATTTGGGGTCGATCATTTTGTCCGTCCCGTGGACGAGCGCGGCGTGTAGACCAGCGCCGGCTTCTCCGTGCGCTTGATAATCCTGGTTTCCGGCGAGCCGATGATGATGCAGGTCGCCATGTCCGCCTTTTCAGCCTCGACATCGGCCAGCAGGTAGACCTCGATACGCTCGTCCGGGCGACCGGCGGCGCGGCCGAAGATTACTGGCGTGGTGCCCGGCAGGATGGCGGCCAGGCACTCGAAGGCGCGGCCGAGTTGCCAGGGGCGGGCCTTGCTGATCGGGTTGTAAAGCGCGATGACGAAGCCGGCACCGGCCGCCGCCAGCAGGCGCAGTTCGATCAACTCCCATGGCTTTAGATTGTCCGAGAGCGAGATGGCGCAGAAATCATGGCCGAGCGGCGCGCCGATGCGGGCGGCAACCGCCAGCATGGCGGTGATGCCGGGCACCACGGCGACATCGACCGCGCGCCATTCGACCGGACCGGCCTCGATCGCCTCGCAGACGGCCGCCGCCATGGCGAACACGCCGGGATCCCCGCCGGAGACCACGGCGACGTCATGGCCCTCTGCGGCCTTGCTCAATGCGTCCTTGGAGCGGGCGAGTTCCTCGCGGTTGTCGGAAGCGACGCGGGTCTGGTCCGGGCGCAGGTCCAGCCGATCGAGATAGGGCTTGTAGCCGTAAAAGAATTTCGCCTCGGCGACAGCGCGGCTGGCCTCCGGGGTGACCTGATCGGCATTGCCGGGCCCAAGGCCGATGACGGTGAGACGGCCACTCATGCCTGTGCTCCCACGGCGCCGGGGCGACCGGACCAGCCGGCGACCAGCACGATGGCGAAGTAGGGTGCCTTGTCGTCCTTTTTGTCGGCAAGCTTCATCGAGACGCTGCCGGCCATGGTGCCGCGCTCGACATAGACGGCGCGCGACAGCTTGGCCGTAGCCTCCAGCGCCCGCCTGATCTTGGGCAGGTTGCGGCCGACCTTCATGATGACGGCGGCATCGGTGTCGGCCAGCCGGCGGGTGAGCTCGAATTCGCTCATCGTGCCCGGCAGCACGGTGAGCACGTCGTCGCCCTGGACGATCGGAATACCGGTCTGCGACCAGCAGCCGGACATGGCGGTGACGCCGGGGATGACTTCGGTCGGAAAACGATGGGCGAGGCGCACATGCAGATGCATGTAAGAGCCGTAGAACAGCGGGTCGCCCTCCGACAGCACCGCAACCATTCTGCCGGCTTCGAGGTGCTCGGCGACCTTCTCGGCCGACTCCTCGTAGAAAGCCGTGATCTGCGAGCGGTAGTCGTCGTGATCCCTGGCGATTTCGGTTGTGACGGGATAGAGCAGCGGCAATTCCGTCATTTCGGGCCGGAACTGCGCTTCGACGATGGCGCGGGCGTTGCTGTTGTTGCCGCGCTTGGCGAAATAGGCCACGACATCGGCCTCGGCCAGGATGCGGGCGGCTTTTAGGGTCAGCAGTTCGGGGTCGCCAGGACCGGTGCCGACGCCAACGAGGCGGCCTTTGAGAAAGGCGTTCACAGGCCAGGCCTCGCCAATGAATTGAGCGCGGCGGCGGTCATGGCACTGCCGCCAAGCCGGCCACGCACGATGGCGTAGGGAACGCCGTGGGAATTCTCGGCCAGCGCATCCTTGGATTCGGCCGCACCGACGAAACCGACCGGCATGCCGATGATGGCCGCCGGCTTCGGTGCGCCATCGCGCAGTTTTTCCAGGAGATAGAATAGCGCGGTCGGCGCATTGCCGATGGCAACCACAGAGCCGGCCATGCGCTCGCCCCAGAGGTCGATGGCGGCGGCCGAGCGGGTGTTGCCGATCTCCCTGGCGATGTCGTGCGTACGCGGGTCGCGCAAGGTGCAGATCACCTCGTTGCCCGCCGGCAGCCTAGCGCGGGTGACGCCATGTGAGACCATTTCCGCGTCGCAGAAGATCGGCGCGCCGGCCGCCAAAGCGGTGCGGGCGGCGGCAACGAAATCGGTGGAGAACACAAAATGATTTGAAGCTTCGACCTGGCCGCAGGCATGGATCATGCGAATGGCGACATCGGCCTCAGCTTCGGAGAAGTGCGACAGATCGGCCTCGGCGCGGATGATGGCGAAGGAGCGCTCGTAGATCGCCGTGCCGTCATGGATGTAGTCGTAGGCGGCCATGCTCATTTCCGTTTTTCAGTTTGGGCCTGTCGGTAGGCCTCGGCGATACCGGCCGGCCCGAGCCTTGTCAGGCAAGCGGCGGCGGTTTCACCTTGATATCGTGTGCTGCGGATCATCGCCGCGACGCGGCCGATGCCGCGCGCGGCGTCATAGCCCGGCCTGTAGCCGGCAGGAAGGGCCTTTGCCGTCGCGTTCACGACAAGTCCGGCTCCATTTTCGCCGCCGACGATCGTCAGCGCTGCCGGACCGGGGTGGGCGCAGCCTTTGGCACAGCCGGAAATGTGAAGGGTGAAGTCGAGGATGTCGGCTGTTTCAGCGGCTATCGTCTCGGCGATGTCGCGTGTGGCGATGCGGCCGGAGGCGCAGGCCGGCATGCCCGGGCAAGCGGCAATGCGCGTGCGCGGGTCGGTGGGGGCGATGACGAAGCCGAGGGTGGCGGCTGTGTGCTGGAGGGGGCGGTTGGCGGCGGTTGGCTGACCGAGGAAGAGCAGGGCGCGACCGGGGGCGAGGCGGATTTCGGTTGTACCGAGGGTGAGGGCGTGTTGGGCGAGGGCGATGATGTTGTCCGCCGGCATGCTGCCGTAGGGCAGGGCGATGCCGAGGGCGGTGGCGTGGCCGGCTAAGGGGAAAAGGCCGATAGGTTTGCGCGAGGCGCCCCCCTTTGCCCTGCCGGACATCTCCCCCTCTAGGGGGGAGATTACGCCGTCACCGATGGTTTCGCCAATCTCCGGTGTTGTTAAGGAAAAGCCGGCGTCGAAGCTGCCAATCTCCCCCCCTGAGGGGGAGATGTCCGGCAGGACAGATCGGGGCGCCTCGCGCAAACTCGTCGAGCATAGCCAACCCGCCAGAGACACTAATTGCCTCTCCGATAAATCCCTTGCGTGAGCCTCGCGGCCTTTCTCTGCAACCATCCTTAGAGCTGCAACGGCAATATCGCGCGCCGCACTTTGATCGGCAAACGCCAGCGGCCTCGCATTCTGCCCGTCACCCGCGACAGACACCCGCCACCGAACTCCCGCATCGGTGCGCGTCGCAGCAAGCCGCACGTCGGCCGTGACCGCATCCATGGTGAGTTGCCCGCAGCCGTCCACAACGACCGACACCCTCGGCCCTAGGCGTTGTACGAGCCCAGCTTCTTCGATCGCAGCCCTGATACGTTCAGCCAGCGGCCGGGGATCGGCAATCTCTTGCGGATCAATGCCGGCCAGCGGCCCGGTCTCGACCGGCACGCCGGTGCGAACCGCGATATCAAGCGCATCGACCTCCGCCGCCAGCAGCGCAGCACTTTGCGCCGTCAGGCCGCGTATCTGCAGGCTGCCGCGCGCGGTGACTTCCATGATGCCATTGCCGTGCCGCAAAGCGGATTCGGCTAGTCCGATCAACGACTCTGGCGACATCCCCCCAGCGACCGGGTTGAGCCGCACCAGCAGGCCGTCGCCGGTTTGCATCGGCGCCGACAAAGCCGGACAGGCGCCGCGGCGCGAGAAGGCGTTCATGCCGCCACCCCAAGCGCTTCTGCCTCGGCGATCAGGGCTGCGAGATCGTCGTCGATGGAATTGCGCAGGGGATGCCACAGGCCGCGCCGGCGCGCCGACAGGAAGCGCTCGGCGATGATTTTTGCGGCGGCTGGGTTTTCGCGCAGGATGAAGGCGCGGACCATGGGATCGCCTAGATAGGCATCATGAACCGCCTCGATCAGCGTTCCCGAAATGGCGTGCGTGGTTTCGGCGAAGCCGACCAGCCGGTCGACGGTTTCGGCGAATTCGGAGGCACCGCGCGGGCCGTGCCGCATCTGGCCAGCGATGAAACGGGCATTAACGGCGCGAGCACGCACGACACGCGCTACGGCCTCACTGATCGAGCGTGGCTTCGGCTTTTGCGGGTCCGTGGTGTCGAGCACGATGACGTCGGCATTCCTGCCGAGCGCCGCAACTGCTGCGGAAAAGCCGCCGATGAAGGCGACATCGGCGGAGCCCTCGAGGATGTCGCGGCCGGGGTCGTCGCCGGTGTGGACGAGAAGATCGGCTTCGGCGATGCGGCCCTCGAAGGCGCCGGGCGCGGAGATGCCTTCGCCCCCGGCGCCGCCATAGGCGTGCGATGTAGCGTCGAGATAGGCGCGGCCGATTTCGTCGCGCGCGCTCCAGTCGCCGGAGGACATGAGATCCTCGACGCCGGTGCCATAGGTGCCCGGCGAGGTGCCGAAGATGCGCGGGCTGATCTTGCCGTCGGCGCGCGTTTTGGCCGCGAGCGGGTTTTCCGAATCGTCCTCGTCGCGCGCGGCAACCGCGTTGGCTGCGGCATCGATCAGCGCGATCTGGGTCGGGAACATGTCCCGGAACAGGCCTGATATGCGCCATGTGACATCGACGCGTGGCCTTCCGAGCGTGGCCGGCGGCAGCACTTCGATGCCGGTGATGCGGCCGGTGGCCAAATCCCATTGCGGCCGGCAGCCCATCAGCGCCAGGCCTTGAGCGATCTCCTCGCCGCCGGTGCGCAGCGATGCCGAGCCCCAGAGATCGATGACCAGCGAGCGTGGCCAGTCGCCATGCGACTGCATGTAGCCGCGCACGACTTCCTCCGCCGCTGCCCTGCCCAGATCATAGGCGGTCGGCGTCGGCATGGTGCGCGGGTCCGAGGTGAACAGATTGCGGCCGGTGGGCAAGACGTCCGAGCGGCCGCGCGTAGGCGCGCCGGCCGGACCGGCCTTGACGTGGCCGCCATCGAGCGCGGCAAGCAGCGCCGCCTTCTCGGCTTCAGCGCTCTGGCGGCGCATGGCGTCGGGCTCATCCTCCGGAGCGCGGCCATAGATATGCAGCCCGTCCTTGATGGCGAAATCCTTGAGATCGCAAAGCCAGGCGTCGATGCGGCGCAGCGCCTCGTCCGGCGCGTCGGTCGTGGCGACGCCGGCTTCGGAGGCGAGACCGGTTTTTTGCGCGGTGTCGACGATCAGTTTCGCCAGTCGGTCACGGCGGCGACGGTCGAGCCCGTCGGCCTGGGCATATTCATCGACCAGCCGCTCGAGCTTGTGCTGGTTTTCGTCCAGCCCGGCGCCGGTCAGCGGAGGCGGCAAATGGCCAAGGGTGACGGCGGCAATGCGCCGCTTGGCCTGCGCCGCTTCGCCCGGGTTGGAGACGATGAAGGGATAGATGACGGGCAGGGGGCCGGTGACGATCTCCGGAAAGCAGTTTTCCGACAGAGCAACGGTTTTGCCCGGCAGCCATTCAAGCGTGCCATGGGCGCCGACATGGACCAGCGCGTGGACGCCGAGCGACTTGCGCAGCCAGAGGCCGAAGGCGATCAGCGCATGGCGCGGGGGCAGCGTCGGGTCGTGGTAGTCGGCGCGGCGGTCGACGGAGCGGCCGCGGTCGGGGGCGAGGGCGATGGTGACGTTGCCGAAGGTGGCGGCGCGGAAGGGGAAGCTTCCGCGCAAACCTGTTTCGTCTTCCGCTTTGCCCCAAGCGGCTTCGACCGCAGTAATTGCCGCAGTCGGCAACTCCGTCGAGAAGGCAATGTAGTTATCCAAGGCCAATCCAGTATCGCTGGCTTCCAGCAAATCCAGCAACCCACGCGGCGTCTCTGGAATCCCCTCAATCATATAGCCCTGCTCCTTCAGGTCATGCAGCATGGCGAGCACGCTGGACGGCACGTCGAGGCCCACGGCATAGCCGGTGCGGCCAGGAGCGCTAGGGTAATCCGGGATCAGGATGGCCAGCTTGCGCCGGGCGCGGGGTGTCTCCTGTAACTTGATGAAGGCCGCGACGCGGTCAGCGACCTGCGCCACGCGATCCGGTTCCGGCCGGTTGGCGAAGGCGCGGTGGCCGAGTGCGGGATCGGTCTCGGTCTCGCCCTTGAAGGAAATGGCGCCGGCGAGGACGCGGCCGTCGAGTTCGGGCAGCACGACATGCATGGCGAGGTCGGCGGGTGCCAGGCCACGCTGGTTGTTTTGCCAGATGTCGCGGCGGGTGGTGGCGACGATGACCTGGAAGACAGGCACGCCGGCGCGGTCGAACAGCGTTTCGATGCCGGGTTCGGCGCCTGAGGCGAAAGCGGTCGCGGTGATGATGGCGGCGGGCTTCAGCGCCGTCAGTGCTGTTTCCACGAAGGCGAGGGAGGTTGGGTCCTTGAGGCTGGAGACGAAGATCGGGACTGGGTCGATGCCGCGCTGCCGCAGCGCTTCAACAAGCGCATCGATGGGCGCGACATCGGCGGCCAGCAGCATCGAGCGATAGAACAGGATGGGGATGATAGGAGCGTTGACGTTGTAAGCGCCAGCATTCGATAAGTCCGGCTTCTCCACAACTCCACATCCGGGCACGTAAAAACCAGCTTTCGGCACCACCACCGGGCCGATAACTTCCGCATCCTGTCCCGCCAACCCCGCCAGCCTGCACACCAGCGCGCTCATATTGGCCGGGCCGCCCTCGCGGAAATAGTCGAGCAGGCCGTCCAGTTCCTCGCGCGGCAGGGTCGAGGCTTCGATCAGGCGCAGATCCTCGTCGCGGCATTCGCCGGGCAGCAGCGCCAGTTTTATGCCGCGTTCGCGGGCGGTCGAGGCAAGCTGGTCGCAGCCGTAGCGCCACCAGTCGTAGCCGCCGAGGATGCGCACGAGGATGATCTTGGCATGGCGGGCGACGCTGTCGACCCAGAGGTCGACGGACATCGGATGGCGCAGGTCGCGCAACGCCGCCAGCCGCATCGAGGGCAGGCGGTCGGCATCGGCCTTCCACGCTGCCGCCAGTCCGGCGAGGTCGCTGTCGGTGAAGGACAGGGCCACGATATCCGCCGGCGTCTGCCGCAGATCGACCGGCTCGGCGAGGTCGTCGAGCGAGGCGGATGTCGTGGTTAGGATGTGCATCGCAATCCGTGTCCGAAATCAGCCGGCGAGTATACGCTCGATCGCCGGGCGGTTCAGCCCTTTCAGGCCGATGACGACGAGGCGCGAGCGGCGGTCGTCCTGCGCGGTCCAGGCGCGGTCATAGTAATGATTGACGCGCGGCCCGACGGCCTGCAGCAACAGCCGCATCGGCTTGCCGCCGACCTCGACGAAGCCTTTTACACGCAGCACGTTCTCTTCTTCTGCGACCGTGGCGACGCGTTTTGCCAGTTCATCGGGATTGGCGACCGAGGCTATGTCGACAATGAAGGTGTCGAAGTCGTCATGCTCGTGGTCGAAGGCGCCGTCATGATGGGATTTGCGGTTCTCGATGTCGTCCTCGACGGCGAGACCGAGCCCGAGCAGCACGGAGGGATCGACCTTGCCATGCGACGTCGGCACGATCTTCACTGCGCGGGCGGAGTGTTCGCCAATGATGGCATTGGCGCGGGCGGTGCCGGCGGCGTCCATCAGGTCGCTCTTCGACAGGATGATCAGGTCGGCGCAGGCGATCTGGTCCTCGAACACTTCTTCCACCGGATCGTCGTGGTCGAGCGTCTCGTCCCCGGCGCGCTGCGCCTGGAGGGCCTCCATGTCGTTGGCGACGCGGCCTTCGGCCAATGCCGGTCCGTCGACCACGGCGATGACGCCATCGACGGTCACCCGGCTTTTCACGCTCGGCCACTGAAAGGCCTGGACCAGCGGCTTGGGCAGTGCCAGGCCCGAGGTTTCGATCAGGATATGGTCGACCTTCGGCGTCAGCGACAGGATTTGGTCGAGCGCCGGGACGAAATCATCGGCGACGGTGCAGCAGATACAGCCATTGGCCAGTTCGACGATGTTTTCCTCGGGGCAGGTGTCGATACCGCATCCCTTGAGGATCTCGCCATCGATGCCGATGTCGCCGAATTCGTTGACGATGATGGCGATGCGCTTGCCGCCGGCGTTTTCCAGGAGATGGCGGACCAGCGTCGTCTTGCCGGCGCCGAGGAAGCCAGTGACGACGGTGCAGGGAACGCGGGATACGGAAGTGGTCATGGTCAATCCTTCAGCATGTCGATGGGTGGAATGCGGGCCACGAGGCCGCGCTTCAGGCTATCGGGGCGGCCACGCCACGGGATCAGGCCATCTTTCGAGGTGGCGAAGAGCTTTGCGCCTGTCACGAGGTCGGCGCCGCTGGTCGCGGTCAGGTCGCCGAAGACATAGCTCCAGCAACCGTCGCGCAGGATCGCGGCGCTGAGGCGCCGCTTGCAATTGCCAAGGCATTCGACGCTGCGGATGCGGATATCGTCGCCAGCGGCGGCGCGGCGCGTGTCGTCCGTCAGCAACTCGCCGGCGCGGGGATGAGCGTCGGAGCCGGTCTCATTGCGGCAGGAGCCGCAGACGATGATGGTGACGCCGGCCAAGGCATCATCATGGCCGGACGAAATATCCGCTGTGCCAGCCGAAAAACTGCTGTCGTGGTCCAAAGATCGGGCTCCTTGCCCGGAAACCCGCCGGGCGATCGGATTCTACAGTCGCAGACGGCAGGTCTCCTGGCTCGCGAGTCATCGCCTTGGGTAGCCGCCTTCCCGGGAATTCCCAGTGGTTTTCGGCCTTGGCTCTTCGCTTACAGTTGCGGGGACAGCCGCGGATTTGGGATTTTGCCCCGCACCGCATTCCCTCTTAGCCCTTGCCGTTGCGGGCAAGGGACCATCTGGAACCGGATTTAGGCTTTTGCGGGCGGCGGTGTCAACGCGAGCTTACGACACGGCTATGTCGGCCAGCGCCGGCCCCAAATCCCCGGCAGGCGTCACTTCGATGCGTTCGAGCCCGAGCCAACCTTGCATCTGCTTCAATTCCTCGAACAACTCCGCAGCGGTTTCAGGCGGCGCACCGGGCTCCGCATAGGCTGCATGGACGCGCAGTATGCCGGCCGGGCGGTCTGCCTTGAGGTCGATGCGCGCCACGATCCGGTCGCCGAGCAGGAACGGCAGGACATAATAGCCATACTGCCGCTTGTCGGCCGGTGTGTAGATCTCGATGCGGTAGTGGAAATCGAACAGCCGCTCGGTGCGCGAGCGCTCGAAGACGACCGGATCGAAGGGTGCCAGCAAGGCGCGGGCCTCGACTTTGCGCGGCAGGCGGGCGTCCCGGTGAAGATAGGCCGGCTTGTCCCAGCCTTCGACACGCACCGGCAGCAACTCGCCCGTTTCAACCAGTTCCTCCAACCGGCCTTTCATATCGGCCGGCGACAGGCGGAAATAATCGCGCAAATCGCTTGAAGTCGCCACGCCGTGGGCGCGGGCGGAAATGCGCAGCAATTCGCGGTGCGCGTCCTCAGGCGTCGGCACCGGCAGATCGAGGATCGCCTGCGGCAGCACGCGCTCGGGCAGGTCATAGAAGCGCTCGAAACCGCGGCGGTGCGCCGTGGTGATGCGGCCGGCCCAGAACAGCCATTCGAAAGCGTGTTTGGCATGGCTCCAGCCCCACCAGCCGCCCGAACCTTTCTGGCCCTCCAGCGCGGAAGCGGCGATCGGGCCGCGTTCGGCGACCTCGCGGTAGATCTCTTCGATGTAGGCGGCGTGCTCGCGGCCCCATTTGGCGAGACCCAGATACATTTCCTCGCCCCGCTCGGCGCGCTGCATGCGCCAGCGCATCAGCGGGTATGTCTCGACCGGCAGGAAGGAGGCCTCGTGCGCCCAGTATTCGAAAACCATGCGCTTGCGCGTCACGGCCGCGTTGTCGAGCAGCGAGAACGGGTAGGGGCCAAGGCGCGAATAGAGCGGCATATAATGAGCGCGCACCACCGCGCTGACGGAATCGATCTGCAACAGGCCGGTGCGGGACAGCGTGCGGGCAAAATGCCGGCGGTCGGGCGTGCCGGTCGGGCGAGGATCGAGGAACCCCTGGGCGGCAAGCGCAATGCGCCGGGCCATTGGGAGCGAGATCTTTTCCTTCATGCAGATATCACTTTGACGTGTTTTGACCGAGGGTCGAATGGCTGATTCCAACCCATGCTAGCAGGGTTTTGGCGGCATCCATGTCAGGAGAGAAAAGTGGAGTAAAAAGCGAAGGAAATCAAACAGGAGCGGATCGGACCAGTTTGCCGCGATATGCCGTCCAGGTCGATGTTTTGAACAAGGTTTGACTTGCTTCGCTGGAAGTGCTGCGCTAACCCTCGCCGCGTTGCAGCATAGGCCCTTAAAACGGTTCAGCGGTTAAACTGTCACGCTTCCGCATTAGGGTCCGGTGCTGTAATCAACGTGGATTGGCGCCAACGGAAAGCCGAGCATGAACGCACTCTTGAGCTCATACCTGCCCATCGTCCTGTTCATAGGCGTGGCGCTGGTTGTCGGCCTGGCGCTGCTGGCCGCGCCCTTCCTGGTGGCCTACCGCAATCCCGATCCCGAAAAGCTTTCCGCCTACGAGTGCGGTTTCAACTCGTTCGACGACGCCCGCATGAAGTTCGACATCCGTTTCTACCTGGTGTCGATCCTGTTCATCATCTTCGACCTGGAAGTAGCCTTCCTGTTTCCGTGGGCGGTGTCGTTTTCGAAGATCGGCATGCTCGGTTTCTGGTCGATGATGGTTTTTTTGGCGGTGCTGACCATCGGCTTTGCCTATGAATGGAAAAAAGGAGCGCTGGAATGGGATTGAACGACAGTTCAGGCACCCTCGTCGCGCCGAAGCCCAAGGGCATCATCGATCCCAACACCGGCAGGCCGGTGGGGGAGGACGATCCCTTCTTCCTCGAGATCAACAACGAGTTGGCCGACAAGGGCTTTCTGGTCACTTCGACCGAGGCGCTCATCACCTGGGCGCGCAGCGGGTCGCTGATGTTCATGACCTTCGGCCTCGCCTGCTGCGCGGTCGAGATGATCCACACCTCGATGCCGCGCTATGATTCGGAGCGGTTCGGCGTCGCGCCGCGTGCGTCTCCGCGCCAGTCCGACATCATGATCGTCGCCGGCACGCTGACCAACAAGATGGCGCCGGCGCTGCGCAAGGTCTACGACCAGATGCCGGAGCCGCGCTACGTCATCTCGATGGGCTCCTGCGCCAATGGCGGCGGCTATTACCACTATTCCTATTCGGTGGTGCGCGGCTGCGACCGCATCGTGCCGGTCGACATCTATGTGCCCGGCTGCCCGCCGAGCGCCGAAGCGCTGCTCTACGGCATTCTTCTGCTGCAGAAGAAGATCCGCCGCACCGGCACGATCGAACGGTAAATCCATGACCGCATCCCTGAGCGAACTGTCGAACTATCTCGGCGAGAAGCTGATCGGCCGCGTGAACGAGGCTGATATCGCCTATGGAGAACTCACCATCCATGTCGAGCCGCGCGATCTGGTCGAGGTGATGACCTTCCTGCGCGACGATGCGCGCTGCCAGTTCATCTCGATCATCGATGTCTGCGGCGCCGACTATCCGTCGCGGGCCAAGCGTTTCGACGTCGTCTATCACCTGTTGTCGCCGAAGCAGAATGTGCGCGTCCGCGTCAAGGTGCAGGCCGACGAGGAAACCATGGTGCCGTCGATCACCGGCGTCTATCCCGGCGCCGACTGGTTCGAACGCGAGACTTACGATCTCTACGGCGTTTTGTTCTCGGGCCACCCCGACCTGCGCCGCCTGCTGACCGACTATGGCTTCGAAGGCCATCCCTTGCGCAAGGATTTCCCGCTGACCGGCTTCGTCGAGGTGCGCTACGACGACGAGGCCAAGCGCGTTATCTATGAGCCGGTCGAGCTCAAGCAGGAATTCCGCAATTTCGATTTTCTGTCCCCGTGGGAAGGTACGGATTACGTGCTGCCGGGTGACGAGAAGGCAAAGCAGTAAATGGCTGAAACCTCCGTCCGCAACTTCAACATCAATTTCGGCCCGCAACACCCCGCGGCGCACGGCGTTTTGCGCCTTGTGCTGGAGCTGGACGGCGAAGTCGTCGATCGCGTCGATCCGCATATCGGACTGCTGCATCGCGGTACCGAAAAGCTGATCGAAGCCAAAACCTATCTGCAGGCGGTGCCCTATCTCGACCGGCTCGACTATTGCGCGCCGATGAACCAGGAACATGCCTTTGCGCTGGCCGCCGAGCGTCTGCTCGGCATCGAGGTGCCGAAGCGTGGCCAGGTGATCCGCGTTCTCTACAGCGAGATCGGTCGCATCATGTCGCACATCCTCAATGTGACGACGCAGGCGATGGACGTCGGTGCGCTGACGCCGCCGCTGTGGGGCTTCGTCGAACGCGAAAAGCTGATGGTGTTCTATGAGCGCGCCTCCGGTTCGCGCATGCATGCCGCTTATTTTCGGCCCGGCGGCGTCCATCAGGACCTGCCGCGTCAACTGGTCGAGGACATCGGCAAGTGGATCGACCCGTTCCTGAAGTCGATCGACGACCTCGACCGGCTGCTGACCGGCAACCGCATCTTCAAGCAGCGCAATGTCGATATCGGCATCGTCTCGCTGGCGGATGCCTGGGCCTGGGGTTTTTCGGGCGTGATGGTGCGTGGCTCGGGTGCAGCCTGGGATCTGCGCAAGTCGCAACCCTATGAATGCTATTCGGAGATGGATTTCGATATTCCGATCGGCAAGAACGGCGACTGCTTCGACCGCTACCTCGTACGCATGGAAGAAATGCGCCAGTCGGCGAAGATCATGCGCCAGTGCGTCGACCTTTTGCTCGGCAAGGAGAGCACCGGCCCGGTGTCGAACCTCGATGGCAAGGTGGTGCCGCCCAAGCGCCAGGCGATGAAGCGCTCGATGGAAGCGCTGATCCATCACTTCAAGCTCTACACCGAGGGTTATCGCGTGCCGGCCGGCGAGGTTTACGCCGCGGTCGAGGCGCCGAAGGGCGAATTCGGCGTCTATCTGGTTTCGGACGGCTCCAACAAGCCCTACCGCTGCAAGCTGCGCGCGCCGGGTTTCGCGCATCTGCAGGCGATGGATTTCCTCTGCCGCGGCCACATGCTGGCCGACGTCACCGCCGTTCTCGGCTCCCTCGACATCGTGTTTGGTGAGGTCGATCGCTAAATGTCAGTCCGCCGTCTCGCAGAAGCCAGCGTCCAGCCAGCATCCTTCGCCTTCAACCGGGCGAATGCCGCGGCTGCGAAGCAATGGATCAAGAAGTACCCGAAGGGCCGTGAACAGTCGGCCATCATCCCGCTTCTGATGATAGCACAGGAGCAGGAAGGCTGGGTGACGAAGGCGGCGATCGAGACGATCTCCGACATGCTCGGCATGCCCCGCATCCGCGGGCTGGAAGTCGCGACCTTCTACACGCAGTACCAGTTGAATCCGGTCGGCACGCGTGCGCACATCCAGGTCTGCGGCACCACGCCCTGCATGCTGCGCGGTTCGGAAGCGCTGATGGATGTCTGCCGCTCCAAAGTCCATCACGACCAGTTCCACACCAACGACAAGGGAACCTTGTCCTGGGAAGAGGTGGAATGCCTCGGTGCCTGCGTCAACGCACCGATGGTGATGATCTTCAAGGACACGTTCGAGGATCTGACGCCGGAACGCCTGGCTGAAATCATCGATCTCTATGACGCCGGCAAGGGTGCTGCGGTAGAACCGGGGCCGCAGAATGGCCGCACCGGCTCGGAGCCGGCCTCCGGCCTCACCACGCTGAAGAGCGAAAAGGCGATCCTCAAGTCGACCCGCGACAGGGAAGCCAGGGAGGCGGCCAAGGCCGCCAGGGCGGCACCCGACGCGATCGTCGCAGTGCCGGCGCCGGCCGCGGCCCCTGTCGCACCGTCCAACACCAGCAAGCCGAAGACCGACGCCCCTGAAACCAGCCCGGCGTTGAAGACGCCTTCAAAAACCAAGGTCGCGCCGGCGGTTGAAAAGGCGGCGAGTGTTGCCGCTCCACTGCATTCGGCCGCCAATGCCAACAAGGCAGACTCCAAAGTCGAGCAGGTTTCCAAGCAGCGCAGTGGCCCCATCACCAAGGCCGAGCCGGCCTCCGCCTTCAAGGCGCCAGAGGTCAAGGTACCGGCCGCCAAGCCGGCCAAACCGTCGCTCGGGGACAAGAATCGCCCGGCCGGCATCGACAGGCCGGCACAGGTCGATGACCTCAAACTGATCTCCGGCGTCGGCCCCAAGATCGAGGGCATCCTGCATACGCTGGGCATCTTTACCTTCGCGCAGGTCGCGTCGTGGAAGAAGGCCGAACGCGAGTGGGTGGATGGCTATCTCTCTTTCCAGGGCCGCATCGATCGCGACGACTGGGTCAAGCAGGCCAAGGCGCTCGCCAAGGGTGGCGTCGCCGAATACATCCGCGTCTTCGGCAAGAAGCCGGTCTGAGGGACGAAAAATGCTCGGGGATAAAGACCGCATCTTCACCAATATCTACGGCCTGTTCGACAAGTCCTTGGCCGGCGCGATGGCGCGCGGCGCCTGGGATAACACGCCCGGCATCGTCGCCAAGGGCCGCGAGTGGATCGTCAACGAGATGAAGGCGTCGGGCCTGCGCGGCCGTGGCGGCGCCGGCTTCCCGACCGGCCTCAAATGGTCGTTCATGCCCAAGCAGAGCGATGGCCGGCCGAGCTATCTCGTGATCAACGCCGACGAATCCGAGCCCGGCACCTGCAAGGACCGCGACATCCTGCGCAACGACCCGCACACGCTGGTCGAGGGCGCGCTGCTTGCCGGTTTCGCCATGGGTGCGGTTGCCGCCTACATCTATGTGCGCGGCGAGTTCATCCGCGAGCGCGAGGCGCTGCAGCGCGCGATCGAGGAGGCCTATGAGGCCAAGCTGATCGGCAAGAACAACACCTCCGGCTACGATTTCGACATCTACATGCACCACGGCGCCGGCGCCTATATCTGCGGCGAGGAGACAGCGCTCCTCGAAAGCCTCGAAGGCAAGAAGGGCCAGCCGCGGCTGAAGCCGCCATTCCCGGCCAATGTCGGCCTCTATGGCTGTCCGACCACGGTCAACAATGTCGAATCGATCGCGGTTGCGCCGACCATCCTGCGCCGCGGCGCGGCCTGGTTCTCGTCCTTCGGCCGGCCCAACAATGTCGGCACCAAGCTGTTTTGCATCTCCGGCCACGTCAACAATCCGTGCACGGTCGAAGAGGCGATGTCGATCCCGTTCCGCGAGCTGATCGAGACGCATTGCGGCGGCATTCGCGGCGGCTGGGACAATCTTTTGGCGGTCATACCGGGCGGCGCTTCGGTGCCGCTGGTGCCGGCCGAACAGATCATCGACGCGCCGATGGATTTCGACGCGCTGCGCGATCTCAAATCCGGCCTCGGAACCGCGGCTGTCATCGTCATGGACAAGTCGACCGATGTCGTGAAGGCGATCGCGCGGCTTTCCTACTTCTACAAGCACGAGAGCTGCGGCCAGTGCACGCCATGCCGCGAAGGCACCGGCTGGATGTGGCGGGTGATGGAACGGCTGGTGCGCGGCGAGGCGCAGAAGCGCGAGATCGATATGCTGCTCGACGTCACCAAGCAGATCGAAGGCCATACGATCTGCGCGCTGGGCGACGCGGCGGCATGGCCGATCCAGGGCCTGATGCGGCATTTCCGCGGCGAAGTGGAGCGGCGCATCGACGAGTTTTCGCGCAATGCGCACCGGGCCGAGCCTGTGATGGTGGCGGCGGAATAGAAGAACGTTTTACGCGGACGAAAGTCCGCAGCGAAGGGCGGGCGAACGACGAAACGACCAGGAGAACTCTATGGCGCCGTATTCGAACCCGCTGATGCCCAATTTGGACCAGATCGACAAGATGAACCAGGACTTGACCAGGATGATGCCGAAGGAGATGGCCAGTGCCGTCAACCTTTTCGTGCATCCTGTGGCGGGTGCGGCGGCGATGTCGGCGCTTGGCCTCGGGCTTGCCAATCATGCTTTCGGCGTCTGGCTGGGCGCGTTTTCAGGTGCGGCAGAAGCCTCGCAACGGCTGCTGCAGCCGATCGTCGATGATTTCGAGGCGCGCGTCGCGCAGTTCGATGATCCGAACTCTTCCTCCACCAAGGCGCGGGCGACGGCGAAAACCATGATCGCCGAGGCGCAGTCCTTCGCCAGGGAGGTCACCGATATTGCCGCCAAGGAAGCCGCAACTGCCGTGCCGGCCGCAAACGCCGCTCCAGCAACAAGCGGCGTCGGCGATGCGCTGTTGCCCGAGGATTTCAGGCAGCCCAAGGCCGTGGAGAAGCCGGCGAAACCGGCGGATCTCAAGGCGATATCGGGCATCGGGCCCAAGCTGGAAAAGGTTCTCAACGGCCTCGGCATCTGGACGTATGCCCAGATCGCGGCATGGACGCCGCAAGAGGTTGCCTGGGTCGAGGACTATCTGTCGCTCGGCGGCCGCATCGGCCGCGACGATTGGACAGCTCAAGCGGCGGCGCTCGCCGTCAAGAAGTGAATGAAGTGCCCGACGTGGTCTCGACCGCGTCCGGAAAAAGAGATTGCGGGAACTCCGCAGGGGTTTGAGGCGAATGGCAAAGCTCAAGGTCGACGGGAAAGAGATCACTGTACCCGACCACTACACGCTGCTGCAGGCGGCGGAAGACGCTGGCGCGGAAGTGCCGCGCTTCTGCTTCCATGAGCGGCTGTCGATCGCCGGCAATTGCCGCATGTGCCTGATCGAGGTGAAGGGCGGGCCGCCCAAGCCGCAGGCTTCCTGCGCCATGAACGTGCGCGACCTGCGTCCCGGCCCGAATGGCGAGGCGCCGGAAATCTTCACCAACACGCCGATGGTCAAGAAGGCCAGGGAAGGCGTGATGGAGTTCCTGCTGATCAACCATCCGCTGGATTGCCCGATCTGCGACCAGGGCGGCGAATGCGACCTGCAGGACCAGGCGATGGCTTTCGGCGTCGATTCCTCGCGCTATCACGAGAACAAGCGCGCGGTCGAAGACAAATACATCGGACCGCTGGTGAAGACGGTGATGAACCGCTGCATCCACTGCACGCGCTGCGTCCGCTTCACCACCGAAGTCGCCGGCATTTCCGAACTGGGCCTGATCGGCCGTGGCGAGGATGCCGAGATCACCACCTATCTCGAACAGGCGATGACCTCGGAGCTGCAGGGCAATGTCATCGACCTTTGCCCGGTCGGCGCGCTGACCTCGAAGCCATTCGCCTTCCAGGCGCGGCCGTGGGAGCTGACCAAGACCGAATCCATCGACGTGATGGATGCGGTCGGCTCGGCGATCCGCGTCGATAGCCGGGGCCGCGAAGTGATGCGCATCCTGCCGCGCGTCAACGAGGCGGTGAACGAGGAGTGGATCTCCGACAAGACCCGCTTCATCTGGGACGGCCTGCGCACGCAGCGTCTCGACCGCCCCTATGTGCGCAAGGACGGCAGGCTGGTTGCCGCCAGCTGGGCCGAGGCCTTCGCCGCGATCAAGGATGCGGTGTCGAAGACGGCGCCCGAAAAGATCGGCGCTATCGCGGGCGATCTCGCCGCCGTCGAAGAAACCTATGCGCTCAAGCTGCTGATGGCTTCGCTCGGCTCGAAGAACACCGATTGCCGCCAGGATGGCGCTGCACTCGACCCGGCGCTCGGCCGTGCGAGCTACATCTTCAACCCGACCATCGAAGGCATCGAGCAGGCCGATGCGGTGCTGATCATCGGCGCCAACCCACGCTATGAAGCCTCGGTGCTCAACGCCCGTATCCGCAAGCGCTGGCGGACCGGCAATCTGCCGGTCGGTGTCATCGGCGATGTCGGCGATACCCGATACGACTACGAACAGCTGGGCGCCGGGCCGGATTCGCTGAAGGATTTGGCCGACGGAAACGGCAAGTTCTTCCAGACGCTGAAGAAGGCGACACACCCGCTGATCATCGTCGGACAGGGCGCGCTGGCGCGTGCCGATGGCGCAGCCGTGCTCGGCCAGGCGGCCAAGCTCGCGGCCGCCGTCAACGCTGCTCGCGCAGACTGGAACGGCTTTGCCGTGCTGCACAATGCGGCCGGGCGCGTCGGCGGTCTCGATCTCGGCTTCGTGCCGGGCGAGGGCGGCAGAAACGTTGCCGGCATGCTGGGCGAAATGGAGCTCTTGTTCCTGCTCGGCGCCGACGAGATCGACATGGCCAAGACCGGCGGCGCCTTCGTCGTCTATATCGGCACGCATGGCGACCAGGGCGCGCACCGCGCCAATGTCATCCTGCCGGCGGCCGCCTACACGGAAAAATCGGCCACCTATGTCAACACCGAAGGGCGCGTGCAGCAGACCAACCGCGCCGGCTTCGCGCCGGGCGAGGCGCGCGAGGACTGGGCGATCCTGCGGGCGCTGTCGGATGTGCTCGGCAAGAAACTGCCGTTCGATTCGCTGCCGCAGCTGCGCGCCAAGCTTTATGGCGAATACCCGCATCTGGCCCGTATCGACCAGGTCGCGGCCGGCAATGCCGAGGATATCGCCGAGGTGGCGAAGCTCGGCGGACGGCTGAACAAGGGCACCTTCACCTCGCCGGTGACGGATTTCTACCTGACCAACCCGATCGCGCGGGCATCGGCCGTGATGGCGGAATGCTCGGCACTGGCCAAGAGCGGCTTCAAGCAGGCGGCAGAATAAGCATGGACACTTTCTTCTCCTTCTACGTGCTGCCGGCGCTGCTGATCCTGTTGAAGTCAGTCGTGCTGATCGTTGTTCTTTTGATCTTCGTCGCCTACATCCTCTACGCCGACCGCAAGATCTGGGCGGCGGTGCAATTGCGCCGTGGCCCGAACGTCGTCGGCCCCTGGGGCACGCTGCAGGCTTTCGCCGATCTGTTGAAGTTCGTCTTCAAGGAGCCGGTCATCCCGTCAGGCGCCAACAAGGGCGTGTTTCTTTTGGCGCCGCTGGTGTCGGCCGTGCTGGCGATCTCGGCCTGGGCGGTCATCCCGGTCAGCCACGGCTGGGCGATCGCCAACGTCAATGTCGGCATCCTCTATGTCTTCGCCATCTCCTCGCTCGAGGTCTACGGCGTGATCATGGGCGGCTGGGCGTCGAACTCGAAATATCCGTTCCTCGGCGCGCTGCGCTCGGCCGCGCAGATGGTGTCCTACGAAGTCTCGATCGGCTTCGTCATCGTCACCGTTCTGCTCACCGCCGGCTCGCTCAACCTCACCGATATCGTGCTGTCGCAGCATGATGGAATTGGTACGCGGCTTGGCCTGCCCAACACCTTCCTCGACTGGAACTGGCTGGCGCTGTTCCCGATGTTCATCATCTTCTTCATCTCGGCACTGGCCGAGACGAACCGCCCGCCCTTCGATCTGGTCGAAGCCGAATCGGAACTGGTCGCCGGCCACATGGTCGAATATTCGTCGACCCCGTTCCTTTTGTTCTTCCTCGGCGAGTATGTCGCCATCGTGCTGATGTGCGCGCTGGCCACCATCCTGTTCCTCGGCGGCTGGCTGCCTCCGTTCGACTTCGCGCCGTTCACCTGGGTGCCGGGCGTCATCTGGTTCGTGCTGAAAGTCTGCTTCGTGTTCTTCGGCATCTCCATGGTGAAGGCCTTCGTGCCGCGCTACCGCTACGACCAATTGATGCGGCTTGGCTGGAAAGTGTTCCTGCCGATCTCGCTGTTCATGGTGGTCGCCACCGCGGCCTTCCTCAAGATCACGGGGTTTGCGTGATGTCCGCTCTTTCCCAAGCCGCCAAATCGCTGCTGCTGCAGGATTTCGTCAGCGCCTTCTTCCTGTCGATGCGCCAGTTCTTCGCGCCGAAGGAGACGATCAACTATCCGCACGAGAAGGGGCCAACCAGCCCGCGCTTCCGCGGCGAGCATGCGTTGCGCCGTTACCCGAACGGCGAGGAACGCTGCATCGCCTGCAAATTGTGCGAGGCGATCTGCCCCGCGCAGGCCATCACCATCGAGGCCGGCCCGCGCCGCAATGACGGCACCCGCCGCACGGTGCGTTACGACATCGACATGGTGAAGTGCATCTATTGCGGCTTCTGCCAGGAAGCCTGCCCGGTCGACGCCATTGTCGAGGGGCCGAATTTCGAGTTCGCGACGGAGACGCGCGAGGAACTCTACTACGACAAGGACAGGCTGTTGGCGAATGGCGACCGGTGGGAGCGCGAGCTGGCGCGTAACATCTCGCTGGACTCGCCCTACCGCTGATATTTGACGCATGGACGGGGCGAGGGGCCTCGTCTAAGGACACAACGAAACTTGCGGCCGGAGGCGGCAGCAAACATCGAAACAGGACGGTTGTCCTGTTTGTACAGGAACCCGGGGGATCCCCAATGTTAAGTGGACTAGAGGCGGCCTTTTTCTACCTCTTCGCCTTTGTCGCGGTGGCATCGGCGTTCATGGTCATTTCGTCGCGCAACCCCGTGCATTCGGTGCTGTTCCTGATCCTGACCTTCTTCAACGCCGCCGGCCTGTTCATGCTGACCGGCGCCGAGTTCCTGGCGATGATCCTGCTCGTCGTCTATGTCGGCGCGGTGATGGTTCTGTTCCTGTTCGTCGTCATGATGCTCGACGTCGATTTCGCCGAACTGAAGAGCGGCGCCCTGCAATATGCGCCGATCGGCGCGCTGGTCGGGCTGATCCTGGCGGCGGAGCTGATCGTGGTTCTCGGCGGCTACACCTTCGCGCCGCAGCTCGCTTCGACGGTCTCCAAGCCCATTCCGGATCTTGCCACGCGGACCAATACCGCCGCGCTCGGCGACATCCTCTATACGGACTACCTCTACTACTTCCAGATTTCGGGCCTCGTGCTGCTGGTCGCCATGATCGGCGCCATCGTGCTGACGCTGCGCCACAAGCCAGGCGTCAAGCGGCAGTCGATCGCAGCCCAGGTCGGCCGCACACCGGCGACCGGCATGGAAATCCGCAAGGTCAAGACAGGCGAGGGACTCTGAGATGGTTGTCGGCATCGCACATTATCTGACCGTATCGGCTGTTCTGTTCACGCTCGGCGTGTTCGGCATCTTCCTGAACCGCAAGAACGTCATCGTCATCCTGATGTCGGTCGAGCTGATCCTGCTGGCGGTCAACATCAACTTCGTCGCCTTTTCGGCAGCACTCGGCGATCTGGTCGGCCAGGTGTTCGCGCTGTTCGTGCTGACGGTCGCGGCGGCCGAAGCCGCCATCGGACTTGCCATTCTCGTCGTCTTCTTCCGCAACCGCGGCTCGATCGCGGTCGAAGACGTGAACATGATGAAGGGTTGACGGAACCACCATGTATCAGGCCATCGTCTTCCTTCCCCTGCTCGGCTTCCTGATCGTCGGCCTGTTCGGCACGTCGCTCGGCGCCAAGGCGTCCGAATACATCACCTCGGGTTTCCTGGTGATCGCGGCCGTGCTGTCGTGGGTCGCGTTCTTCACCGTCGGTTTCGGCCATGGCGAGGTGTTCACCGTGCCCGTGCTGCGCTGGATACAGTCGGGTGGGCTGGAAGCGTCCTGGGCGCTCCGGATCGACACGCTGACGGTGGTCATGCTGGTGGTGGTCAACACCGTGTCGGCGCTGGTCCACATCTATTCGATCGGCTACATGCACCACGATCCGAACCGGCCGCGCTTCTTCGCCTATCTGTCGCTGTTCACCTTCGCCATGCTGATGCTGGTGACGGCGGACAACCTCGTGCAGATGTTCTTCGGCTGGGAAGGGGTGGGGCTGGCGTCCTATCTGCTGATCGGCTTCTGGTACAAGAAGCCGTCGGCCAATGCCGCGGCAATCAAGGCCTTTGTCGTCAACCGTGTCGGCGATTTCGGCTTCGCACTCGGCATCTTCGGCGTGTTCGTGCTGTTCGGCTCGGTCAATCTGGGCACCATCTTCGCCAATGCGGCGACGTTCATCCCCGCTGAAGGCGCGCCGCAGGGTGCCGCGGTGCTGACTTTCCTTGGCCATGCGCTGGACAAGCAGGCGGCCATGACGATCGTCTGCCTGCTCCTGTTCATGGGTGCCATGGGCAAGTCGGCGCAAGTGCCGCTGCACACCTGGCTGCCGGACGCCATGGAAGGCCCGACGCCGGTTTCGGCCCTGATCCATGCCGCCACCATGGTGACGGCGGGCGTGTTCATGCTGGCGCGGTTGTCGCCGCTGTTCGAACTGTCGCATTCGGCGCTGACGGTCGTGACCTTCATCGGTGCCTTCACGGCCTTCTTCGCGGCCACCGTCGGTCTCGTCCAGAACGACATCAAGCGCGTCATCGCCTATTCGACCTGCTCGCAGCTCGGCTACATGTTCGTGGCGCTCGGCGTCGGCGCCTATGGCGCGGCGATCTTCCACCTGTTCACGCATGCCTTCTTCAAGGCGCTGCTGTTCCTCGGCTCGGGCTCGGTCATCCATGCCGTGTCCGACGAGCAGGACATGCGCAAGATGGGCGGCCTCAGGAAACTGATCCCGACCACCTACTGGATGATGGTGATCGGCACGCTGGCGCTGACCGGCGTCGGCATTCCGGTGACGGTCATCGGCACCGCCGGCTTCTTCTCCAAGGACGCCATCATCGAGAGCGCCTTTGCCGGCCACAATTCGGTTGCCGGCATGGCCTTCGTGCTTTTGGTCATCGCCGCCTGCTTCACCTCCTTCTACTCCTGGCGGCTGATCTTCATGACCTTCCACGGCAAGCCGCGGGCGAGCCATGAGGTCATGCACCATGTCCATGAATCGCCGCCGGTGATGCTGGTGCCGCTGTTCATCCTGGCTGCGGGTGCGCTGTTTGCCGGCGTCATCTTCCACAACGCCTTCATCGGCGAGGGCTATGCCGAGTTCTGGAAGGCATCGCTGTTCACATTGCCTGACAATCACATCCTGCACGACATCCACGAATTGCCGCTGTGGGTCGAACTGTCGCCCTTCATCGCCATGCTGATCGGCTTCGCGCTGGCCTGGAAATTCTACATCCGCTCGCCGGAAATGCCGGTCAACCTGGCCGCGCAGCATCGCGGGCTCTACGCCTTCCTGCTCAACAAGTGGTATTTCGACGAGCTCTACGACTTCCTGTTCGTGCGGCCCGCCAAGCGCCTCGGCCACTTCCTGTGGAAGACCGGCGACGGCACCGTCATCGACGGCCTCGGCCCCGACGGTATTTCGGCGCGCGTCGTCGATGTCACCAACCGCGTCGTCAAGCTGCAGACCGGCTATCTCTACCACTACGCCTTCGCCATGCTGATCGGCGTTGCCGCACTCGTCACCTGGATGATGCTCTGATGACCGCCTGGCCAATCCTCTCGCTGGTCACCTTCCTGCCGCTGGTTGGTGTGCTGCTTATCCTGTTCATCAATGACGACAGCGAAAATGCACGCCGCAACATCCGCGCCATCGCGCTGTTGACGACGACTTTCACGTTCATCATCTCGCTGTTCATCTGGACCGGATTCGACAATTCGCAGTCCGGCTTCCAGTTCGTCGAGAAGGTCGCCTGGCTCGATTCCGGCATTTCCTACCATATGGGCGTCGACGGCATCTCGATGCTGTTCGTCATCCTGACGACCTTCCTGATGCCGCTCTGCATCCTGGCCTCGTGGGAATCGATCGAGAAGCGCGTCAAGGCCTACATGATTGCCTTCCTGCTGCTCGAAACGCTGATGATCGGCGTGTTCTGCGCGCTGGACATCGTGCTGTTCTACGTCTTCTTCGAAGCCGGCCTGATCCCGATGTTCATCATCATCGGCGTCTGGGGCGGCAAGCGGCGCGTCTACGCCTCGTTCAAGTTCTTCCTCTACACGCTCGCCGGTTCGGTGCTGATGCTGCTCGCCATCATGGCGATGTTCTTCCAGTCCGGCACAACCGACATCCCGACGCTGCTGACCCACAACTTCCCGGCCAACATGCAGACCTGGCTATGGCTTGCCTTCTTCGCCTCCTTCGCGGTGAAGATGCCGATGTGGCCGGTGCACACCTGGCTGCCCGACGCGCACGTCGAGGCGCCGACGGCGGGCTCCGTCATCCTGGCCGGCATCCTGTTGAAAATGGGCGGGTACGGCTTCCTGCGCTTCTCCTTGCCGATGTTCCCGCTGGCGTCGGAAATGTTCGCGCCGCTGGTCTTCGCGCTGTCCGTCGTCGCCATCATCTACACCTCGCTGGTGGCGCTGATGCAGGAGGACATGAAGAAGCTGATCGCCTATTCGTCGGTTGCCCATATGGGCTTCGTCACCATGGGCATCTTCGCCATGAACCAGGAAGGCGTGCAGGGCGCGATCTTCCAGATGCTCAGCCACGGCCTCGTCTCCGGCGCGCTGTTCCTGTGCGTCGGCGTCATCTACGACCGCATGCACACACGTGAGATCGCGGCCTATGGCGGGCTGGTCAACAACATGCCGAAATACGCCACGGTGTTCCTGATCTTCACCATGGCCAATGTCGGCCTGCCCGGTACCAGCGGCTTCGTCGGCGAGTTCCTGACCATGCTCGGCGTGTTCCGGGTCAACACATGGGTGGCGTTCTTCGCCGCCACCGGCGTCATCCTGTCGGCCGCCTACGCGCTCTGGCTCTACCGCCGGGTGATCTTCGGCGCACTGACCAAGGAGAGCCTGAAGGGACTGCTCGACCTGTCGCCGCGCGAGAAGGTGATCATCTACCCGCTGGTCGTGCTGGTCATCTTCTTCGGCGTCTATCCCGCCCCGGTCTTCGACGCGACGGCCCAATCGGTCAAGTCGCTCGTCACCAATGTCACTGCATCCATCGGCGCCGCGCAGACCGCGGCGGCGAACTGACCAGAGGTTTTGCGAACCATGACGCCGGACCTTCTCTCCAGCCTGTCGCTCTCGACGCCAGAGCTGATCCTTGCCGTCGGAGCGCTGGCGCTGCTGATGGTCGGAGCCTATTCGCGCGCCAACACGGCCAACACGGTAACCGGCCTCGCGGTTGCCGTGCTGGCGATCGCGGGCGCCTGGCTGATCTTCCGAACCGGGCAGGGCAGCGCTTATGGCAATGCCTTCATCCAGGATTCCTTCGGCCGCTTCATGAAGGTGCTGGCACTGGTCGGCTCGGCGGTGACGCTGGTGATGTCGATGCGCTTCGCCAAGGCGGAGCGTTTCGACAAGTTCGAATATCCGGTGCTGATCCTGCTGTGCACGCTCGGCATGATGCTGATGATCTCGGCCAACAGCATGATCGGCCTCTATCTCGGCCTCGAGCTGCAGTCGCTGGCGATCTATGTGCTGTGCGCGATCAACCGCGACAATCTGCGCTCGACCGAAGCGGGCCTCAAATATTTCGTTCTCGGTGCGCTGTCGTCGGGCATGCTGCTCTATGGCATCAGCCTGGTCTACGGCTACACCGGCAACACCGGCTTCCAGGAAATCGCCACGGCACTCGGCAGCGGCGAGCGCCAGCTTGGCCTCGTTTTCGGCCTCGTCTTCGTGCTGGCCGGCCTTGCCTTCAAGATTTCCGCGGTGCCGTTCCACATGTGGACGCCTGACGTCTATGAGGGCGCGCCGACTCCGGTGACGGCCTTCCTGGCGGCGGCGCCGAAAATGGCGGCGATGGCACTGATCGTGCGCGTCACCATGGGCGCGTTCAAGCCGATCGCCGCCGACTGGCAGCAGATCATCGTCTTCATCTCGATCGCCTCGATGGCACTCGGCTCCTTCGCCGCAATCGGGCAGACCAACATCAAGCGCCTGATGGCCTATTCCTCGATTGGCCATATGGGTTACGCGCTGGTCGGCCTTGCCGCCAACAGCCAGGCCGGTGTGCGCGGCGTTGCCATCTACATGCTGATCTATCTGGTGATGACGCTCGGCACCTTCGCCTTCATCCTCGCCATGCGGCGCAAGGAAGGCAATGTCGAGCAGATCAGCGACCTGGCCGGCCTGTCGTCGACCAATCCGGTCATGGCGACGATCCTGACCATCCTGATGTTCTCACTCGCCGGCATTCCACCGCTCGCCGGCTTCTGGGGGAAATGGTACGTCTTCCTCGCCGCCATCAACGCCAATCTCTACGCGCTGGCGATCATCGGCGTGCTGGCCTCGGTGGTCGGCGCCTATTACTATTTGCGCATCATCAAGATCATGTGGTTCGACGAACCGGTCGGCGGCTTCGTGCCGATGGCGACGGAATTGCGTGTCGTGCTCGGCGTCTCCGGCGCCTTCGTGCTGTTCTACGTGTTGATCGGTGGGCCGATCGGCACCTATGCCGAAGCCGCCGCCAAGACGTTTTTCTAGACGGCATGGCATTTCGGCTGGCTCCAACCTCGGCGTCGGAAGGGTTCCGGCTCGAGGCGCATGAGAGCGTCGGCTCCACCAATGCGCTGGCACTGGACCACGCAAGGGCAGGCGACGCCGGCAAATTGTGGGTCGTTTCCAAGAAGCAGGAAAGCGGGCGTGGCCGGCGCGGCCGCGTCTGGGCGACCCCAGAAGGCAACCTGGCGGCGACGCTGCTCGTCATCACCAAGGCAGAGCTTCGCCTTGCCGCGACGTTGGGCTTCGTCGCAGGACTGGCGCTGGCCGATGCACTCGATGCCGTGGTGCCGAAGGGCCGGATCGCCATTGGCCTCGACGGTGGCAGCGAAGGAAAAAACCGTTTCGAGCTGAAATGGCCGAACGACGTGCTTGCCTCCGGCGCCAAGCTGGCCGGCATCCTGCTGGAATCGGCAATCCTCGAGGGCGGCCGTTTCGGAGTGGCGGTCGGCATCGGCGTCAATGTGGTGGCATACCCTGAGGATTTGCCGTATCCCGCAACTTCCTTGCGCGCGCTGGGCGCGGCATGCGATGCGGAAACACTGTTCCTGGCGCTGTCGGATGCCTGGAGCGAGAATGCCCGATTGTGGGATGAGGGGCGCGGACTTGCCGCCGTCAGGCGACGGTGGCTTGATCGTGCCGCGGGGCTCGGCGGCGAGGTTGCCGTCAGAATTGACGGTAATGTGGTGCGCGGGGTGTTTGAGACCATTGACGAGGACTGCCGTTTCGTGATCCGCGACGATGAAGGTTCGGTTCGGACGATCGCCGCCGGCGATGTGCATTTCGGCGCGGTCGCTTCGGCCAGGGCATAGGGCCGTTCATGAACGGTTCTAACTGTTTGTTTTTACGCAACTCCGGTGGGAAAACCGTTACACACTTTTCCCGGAATTGCTTTTGAGCTTGGCCTGAGGGCCAGGAAGGGAAAAATCATGGCGAAAGCGGAAAACGCCGAACTCGTCTTCGTGCCGCTCGGCGGCGTCGGCGAGATCGGCATGAACTTCGCTCTTTACGGCTACGGGCCGCCCAGCGCGCGCGAATGGATCGTCATCGATGTCGGAGTGACCTTCCCCGATGCCAGCCTGCCGGGCGTCGACCTAGTGCTGCCCGACACACGCTTCATCGAGGAGAACCTCGCCAATCTGCGCGGCATCATCATCACGCATGCGCATGAAGACCATTACGGCGCGCTGCTCGACACATGGCCGAAGCTGAAGGCGCCGGTCTGGATGACGCCGTTCAGCGCCGGCCTGCTGGAAGCCAAGCGGCAAGGCGAGCAGGGCGCACCGAAAATACCGGTCACGATCTACCGGGCGGGCGAGAAATTCACCGTCGGCCCCTTCGAGATCGAAGCCATTCCGGTCGCGCACTCGATTCCCGAGCCGATGTCGCTGGCGATCACCTCGCCGGCAGGCACCGTCATCCATACCGGTGACTGGAAGATCGATCCGGAGCCGACGATCGGGCCGAAGACCGACGAGGCGCGTTTCCGCGCCTATGGCGACAAGGGCGTTCTGGCGCTGATCTGCGATTCGACCAATGCGCTGCGCGAAGGCGAGTCGCCTTCGGAAGTGGCTGTGGGCGAGGGCCTCAAGGGCGTCATCCAGGCTGCCAAAGGCCGTGTCGCCGTCACCACGTTCTCCTCCAATGTCGGACGCATCGTCTCGATCGCCAAAGCGGCCCGCGATGCCGGACGCCAGTGCCTGGTGCTTGGCCGTTCGCTGAAGCGGGTCATCGATGTGGCCGGAGAACTCGGCTACATGGACGGTCTGCCGGAGTTCATCGCCGAGGAGGATTTTGGTTTCATCCCGCGCGAAAACCTGGTCATCATCTGCACCGGCAGCCAGGGCGAGCCGCTGGCCGCACTGGCCAAGCTGTCGCGCGAAGAGATGAAGTCGGTGTCGCTGACGGCAGGCGACACAGTGGTGTTTTCTTCGCGTACGATTCCCGGCAACGAGAAGGCGATCCTCGAGATCAAGAACCGTCTCATCGACCTCGGCGTCAAGATCATCGAGGACGGCGATGCGCTGGTGCATGTCTCCGGCCATCCGCGGCGCAGCGAATTGCGCAAGATGTATGAATGGGTGCGCCCGCAGATCGGCGTTCCCGTGCATGGCGAGGCGGCACATCTGGTGGCGCAGGGCTCGCTGATGTCGACATCGGGCATCGGCCAGGTGGCGCAGGTGCGCGACGGCGACATGCTCAGGCTTGCTCCCGGCCCAGCCACCATCATGGATCAGGTGCCGTTCGGCCGTATCTACAAGGATGGCAGACTGATCGGCACCGATCAGGCGATGGGCATCCGCGACCGGCGCAAATTGTCCTTTGCCGGCCACGTGGCGGTCAATGTCGTGTTGGACGACAAATATGAGCTTGCCGGCGACCCCGATTTGGTCGCCATCGGCGTCGCCGAGGCCGATGGCCGTGGCGAGTCGCTGGAAGATCTGATGATCGATGCGGCAATCGGCGCGGTGGACTCGATCCCCCGTCAGCGCCGAAAAGACCTCGACCTGGTGCAGGAAGCAGTGCGGCGCGCCGTGCGCGGCGCCGCCAACGAAGCCTGGGGCAAGAAGCCGCTGGTGACGGTGTTCGTCACTCGCTGAGGGGAGTAGGGCAGTAAGGGAGTAGGGCAGTAGGGATTTCGATACGAAGCAGGTCAGCTTTTCCCCTATTGCCATACTGCCCTATTGCCATACTGCCCTGAGGAAAACCTATGCTCGGACGTCTGAACCATGTCGCGCTTGCCGTGCCGGATCTGGCTGCTGCCGTAGCGGCCTACCGCAACACGCTCGGCGCGGAGGTGACGGCGCCGCAGGCGCTGCCGGAGCACGGGGTGACGGTGGTGTTCGTCAATGTCGGCAACACCAAGGTCGAACTTCTGGAGCCTTTGGGCGAGGGATCGCCGATCGCCGCCTTCCTGGAGAAGAACCCCTCCGGCGGCATGCATCACCTTTGCTATGAGGTCGACGACATCCTGGCCGCGCGCGATCAGCTCAAGGCCGCCGGCGCCCGCGTGCTGGGCGACGGCAATCCGAAGATCGGCGCGCACGGCAAGCCGGTGCTGTTCCTGCATCCGAAGGATTTCTTCGGCACGCTGATCGAACTGGAGCAATCATGAGCTGGGTTTCGTTCACCGCCCTGTTTTTCGCGACCTGGTGGGTGGTGCTGTTCGCCGTGCTGCCGTTCAGCGTGAAGACGCAGGACGACGATCACGACGTGACGCTCGGCACGGTTCCGAGCGCGCCGCGTGGGCCTCACATGCTGCGCGCCGTGATCCGCACCACCATCGCCACCGCGATCCTGATGGGCATTTTCTATGGCCTGACGCATGGGCTGGGATACAGCCTCAACGACATCCCGCACATCGTGCCGGAATTCAGCCAGACGCCGGCTAAATAGACTGTCCAGCGACGGCGTTTTCATATGTCGGAACCGGGCGGGTTTCGGCGGGGAACGTCGTGCCGTTTTGCGGCCTGACGAGCGCTGACGCTGGGTAAGGTGGTTTGGCAACGCGTTGCGCTAAGCAGATGATTGCACAAAAAAAATGCAAGGCACGAGGCCTTGCAATTTAAACGCGTCCGATCTGTTTCCGGTTTCCGGCGGCAGCGAGTAACCGCGCCTAGATCGCATCCTCCCAAGACTTTGACCGCGTAGGAGAGCAGATTTTTTTCTGCCCTCTCGGTTATCGAGGTACATTAGCCTAAGGCGAATGAAAATGTCACGAAGAATTTTGCCTTGAAACGGGCATTCTCGTGCTGCACTGCACAATAGTGTGGCAGGCGTTGCTTGGCGAACGATCACCAAGACGCGCACAGTGACCGGGAGGCCTTGCAGCGCCATGGGTCTTCTGGACGGGCGAACGGCGGTGCGACGCTTCTGATCCCGGCTACCCATGTTTTTTGGAAATCGATTCCGCTTTTCGGGCCGAAGCGTCCGGGTTCCCATTCCGCCTTGAAATGGCTATGAAGCCGGGTCAAGCAAGCCAAAGTCGCGCCGATTCTGACGCGGCCCTCCTCACTCACGGACCTGTCCATGCGTTTGTCGCGCTATTTCCTGCCGATCCTCAAAGAAAATCCGCGCGAGGCCGAGATCGTCTCGCACCGGCTGATGCTGCGCGCCGGCATGATCCGCCAGCAGGGGCAGGGCAGTTTCTCGTGGCTGCCGCTCGGCAAGCGGGTGCTGGACAAGGTCTGCCGCATCATCCGCGAGGAGCAGGATCGCGCCGGTGCGCTGGAAATCCTGATGCCGACCATCCAGTCGGCCGATCTGTGGCGCGAAAGCGGCCGCTATGACGACTACGGCAAGGAGATGCTGCGCATCAAGGACCGGCAGGACCGCGACATGCTCTACGGCCCGACCAATGAGGAAGTGGTCACCGAGATCGTCCGCGCCTATGTGAAGTCCTACAAGGACCTGCCGCTCAATCTCTACCACATCCAGTGGAAGTTCCGCGACGAAGTGCGGCCGCGCTTCGGCGTCATGCGGTCGCGCGAGTTCCTGATGAAGGACGCCTATTCCTTCGATCTCGACTTCGAAGGCGCCAAGGCGGCCTACAACAGGATGTTCGTGTCCTATCTCCGGACTTTTACGCGCATGGGGCTGCAGGCTATACCGATGCGGGCCGACACCGGGCCGATCGGCGGCGATCTCAGCCATGAATTCATCATCCTGGCCGACACCGGCGAGAGCCAGGTCTACTGCCACCGCGACTATCTTGCGCTCGATGTGCCCGGCGCCAACACCGATTTTGCCAACGACGCCGAGATCGCCGACATCGTCAAAACATGGACGACGCCCTACGCCGCCACCGACGAGATGCATGACGAGGCGGCGTGGGAGAAGATCGGCGAGAGCGACAAGGTTTCGGCGCGCGGCATCGAGGTCGGCCACATCTTCCATTTCGGCGACAAATATTCCAAGCCCATGGGCGCCAAGGTGACCGGACCCGACGGCAAGGATCATTTCGTCTCCGGCGGCTCCTACGGCATCGGTCCGTCGCGGCTGGTCGCGGCGATCATCGAAGCCAGCCATGACGACAACGGCATCATCTGGCCGGAGGCGGTGGCGCCGTTCGACATCGGACTGATCAACATGAAGGCGGGCGACGCCGAGTGCGACGGCGTCTGCGACGAACTGCATGCCGCTTTCGTCGCCGCCGGCAAGGACGTGCTCTACGACGACACCGACCAGCGGCCCGGCGGCAAGTTCGCCACCGCCGACCTGATAGGCCTTCCCTGGCAAGTGATCGTCGGACCGCGCGGTGTCGCCGCCGGCGAGATCGAGATCAAGAACCGCAAGACCGGCGAGCGCGAGACGCTGCCTATCGCGGACGCGAAGAAGCGCTTCGGTGTCGCCGCATGAGCGAGGCGGTGGCGGCAAGATCGGTCGGCGCCGGACCCTTTTCCATCTTCGAGCGCATGGTCGCCTGGCGCTATCTGCGTTCGCGGCGCAAGGAGACGGTGATCTCGGTGATCGCCTCGATCTCGTTCCTCGGCATCATGCTGGGCGTCGCCACGCTGATCGTGGTCATGGCGGTGATGAACGGTTTCAGGGCGGAGCTTTTGACGCGCATCCTCGGCGTCAACGGCCACCTGATCGTGCAGCCGCTCGATTCGCCGCTGGAGGACTATGCGCAGGTCGCCAGCCGCATCAACGGTGTAGCAGGCGTCAAATACGCCATCCCGCTGATCGATGGCCAGGTGCTTGCGCAAGGCAATGTCGGCGGCGGAACCGGAGCGCTGGTTCGCGGCATACGCGGCGAGGATCTGAGCAAGATCGCCATCGTTGCCAGCAACATCAAGCAGGGTTCGATCGCCGATTTCGATTCTGGCGAGGGCGTTGCCATCGGCAAGCGCATGGCTGAGAATCTCGGCCTGACGCTTGGCGATACCATCACCTTGATTTCGCCCGACGGCGACGTGACGCCGATCGGCACCACGCCGCGCATGAAGGGCTACAAGATCGCGGCGATCTTCGAAGTCGGCATGTCCGAATATGACACGTCCATCGTCTACATGCCGTTTTCCGAAGCGCAGCTTTATTTCAACATGGACGGGCGGGCGCAAACGATCGAGATTTATGTCGACAATCCAGACGATGTCGATGCGCTGAAACCGAAAGTGGAGGCGGCGGCGCAGCGGCCGATCGACATGGTCGATTGGCGCCAGCGCAACGAGACCTTCTTCTCCGCGTTGCAGGTCGAACGCAACGTCATGTTCATGATCCTGACGCTGATCGTGCTGGTGGCGGCGCTGAACATCATCTCCGGCCTGATCATGCTGGTGAAGGACAAGGGCCACGACATCGCCATCCTGCGCACCATGGGGGCGTCGCGCGGCGCCATCCTGCGCATCTTCCTGATGACGGGTGCGGCGATCGGCGTGACCGGCACGCTTGCCGGTGTGCTGCTCGGCGTACTGATCTGCACCAACATCGAATCGATCCGCCAGTTCTTCTCGTGGATGACCGGTAAGGTGCTGTTCAATCCTGAACTCTATTTCCTCAGCCAGTTGCCGGCGAAGATGGATCCGCGCGAGACGACCTATGTCGTCCTGATGGCGCTCGGCCTGTCCTTCCTGGCAACGGTGTTTCCGGCATGGCGCGCCGCGCGTCTCGATCCGGTCGAAGCCTTGAGGTACGAATAGTGGCCGAGGTCATTATCGAGCTGAAGAGCGTCGAGCGGCACTACGTCCAGGGACCGCGAAAGCTCACCATTCTCAATGGTGCGGACTTCTCGCTGAAGCGCGGCGAGATGGTGGCGCTGGTGGCGCCGTCTGGCACCGGCAAGTCGACGCTGCTGCACACCGCCGGCCTGCTGGAGCGTCCCGACGCCGGCGACGTCATCCTGGCCGGCCGCGCCTGCGGGCGGCTGTCCGACGACGAGCGCACGGCGATCCGCCGCAACGATGTCGGCTTCGTCTACCAGTTCCATCACCTGCTGCCGGAATTCTCGGCGCTGGAAAACATCATGATGCCGCAGCTCATCAAGGGGCTCAGCCGCAAGGACGCGGCCGAGCGCGCGGCGCAGCTGCTCGATTACATGCAGATCGGCAAACGCGCGGCGCACCGGCCGTCCGAGCTCTCCGGCGGCGAACAGCAGCGCGTCGCCATTGCGCGTGCGGTCGCCAATGCGCCGCTGGTACTGCTGGCGGACGAGCCGACCGGCAATCTCGACCCGGTCACCGCGTCCTATGTGTTCGAGGCGCTGGCGGCGCTGGTCAAGCAATCGGGCCTCGCGGCGCTGATCGCCACCCACAATCACGAACTGGCATCGCGCATGGACCGGCGCGTCACCTTGGCCGACGGCAAAGTGGTGCCGCTCTAGGGCACGGCGATACTGGGGGGAGGCCGGCCTGCGAAAGGCGGCTTCCTGCGCTTCCCGTTCTACCCCGTCGCGGTAGAACGGTGCTCACGTACCCAAAAGTACGCTCCGCTCCGGTTCTCGAAATCCACCATTCTCGGCTCGGCCTGACCCCAGTCTCGTCGTGCCCTGGTCGGCGCTGGGCAACCGTCGTTCGCCCGTCAACCTTTTCTTAACCCTGCCGATCTGATCGCCCGGAAATTCGGACACGGCCGGATTGTGTCCGTTGACTTTGAAACAAAATTAGAACAAAATACGAACATATCAACAACAGGAGAGAGTTATGACCGATCTGGTTCAGGATGTCATCTCACTGGTTTGCATGAGCACCTTTCTCGTCTCCATGGCGATCTGGATTGGAGCCATGTGATTTGGCGGCGTTCGCCGCCGTGGGTCCCATGCGGTCGAAGACCGCTCCGCCGTTAAGCTTTTCTTGCCGCAGCGACGTTAGAGTGCCCCGGCAAGACAGGGAGCAACGTCCAGGTGTCGCCCATCGTCACGGCCATTCTGGTGGCCAGCAATCTCGGGCTGATCTTTCTGTTGATGACGGTGCCGCTTGGTTTGCGCACGGTCCGGCTGACCCGTCTGGTGGCGATGGATCGGCAGCGCCTCTGGCAGGCGCTGTGGCCGCTCGGCAGCGATGCCGGCTGGTCCGGTGAGATCCTGTCCGCCGAGGCCCCGGACGGCGAGGGCGTGGCCCGCATCACGCTGTCCTGGGAAGGTCGCGACGGCAAGCCGATCGAACGCAAGTCGCGGTTTGAAGACGTCGTCGAAGGCAGCCGCTTCTCGATGCGTGTCATCGAGGATACGGCACTCGACGCTTCGTTCTGGAAGGACTTTCGCGAAACCGCCGAACTCGTTTCGGAAGGCAACAGCACGCGGGTGACGCTCAGCCAGACCGATCGCTATCGTGGCGTTGCCTTCCTGGTGTTCCGCTATTTCGCCCTGCGCCGCGAACTCTCCAAGCTGCAGCGCTGGGCGCGGACCGGAAAGTATCGCAAGGGCGGCTGGTTCGAGCATCCGCTCAGCCAGGTCGGCTTTGCCGGGCTTTCGGCGCTGATCCTGTGGCCATTCTTCGGCCTTCACTTCGGCGGTTTGGCACTGGCCGCGATCCTCACATCGGTGGTCGCCCTGCATGAGCTTGGCCATATGGCGGCGTTCCGGCTGATGGGCCACAACCGGGCGCGGATGATCTTCATTCCGCTGCTCGGCGGCATCGCCATTGGCGGGCGGCCCTATGACAGCCGTTTCGAAGTGGCTTTCGTGGCATTGATGGGCGCCGGCTTTTCCGCCTTCCTGGTGCCGATCGCCATCGCCGCAAGCACCTTTGCCGGCACGGAAGGTCACCGGCTGGCGGCGGCCCTGCTGGCGACGCTGGCGGGTTTCGCCGCACTGTTCAACATCGCCAATCTGGTGCCGGTGTGGAAGTTCGACGGCGGCCAGGTGCTGCGCCAGATCTGTCCGGGACCGGTCGCGCTGGCGCTGGCTTCCTTCTTCCTGCTCTCGGCTTTCCTGGCCGTGGGTTGGCAGGCCGGCTTTTCCGCCACCTTCCTGCTCGCGACGGGAGCGGTGTTTTCGCTCCTCAGCCTGCTGACGATGAGCAGTGGGGTGAAGCCGCGTCACGAGCTGAAGCCGATCCGCACCATCGACCGGCTGGCCATGGCGGCGGCGTTGCTGGCGGTGTTCGCCATCCATGGCTATGGCGTGTTGTGGGCCTCTGCCCAACTGATTTGAGCCGTACCGGATCCGGAAGATCAGCCGGCTTTGCGCTCGGCTTCGACAGGCAACGCCGTGGCGGGACCGAACACATCCTCGAAGGCGGATTTCAACGCCAGGTCAAGATCGGCCATGGTCAGGGGAAGGCCTAGGTCGACGAGGCTGGTGACGCCGTGGTCCTGCACGCCGCAAGGCACGATGCCGCTGAAATGTTCGAGATCGGGCTCGACATTGATGGCGATGCCGTGAAAACTTACCCAGCGCCGCAGCCGGATGCCTATGGCCGCGATCTTGTCCTCCGCCGGCGAGCCGTCCGGCAGAGCAGGGCGATCCGGCCGCACGACCCAGACGCCGACCCGGTCCTCGCGGCGCTCGCCCCGCACATTGAAAGCGGCAAGCGTGCCGACGATCCACTGTTCGAGCGCCGCGACGAAGGCGCGGACATCCTCGCGCCGCCGCTTCAGGTCGAGCATGACGTAAGCGACCCGCTGGCCCGGCCCATGATAGGTGTATTCGCCGCCGCGTCCGGCCGCGAAGACCGGGAAGCGGCTGCCGTCGATCAGATCCTCGCCACGGGCGCTGGTGCCGGCCGTGTAGAGCGGCGGGTGTTCGACCAACCAGACCATTTCGCCGGCAGCGCCGCTGCGGATCGCCTCGGCGCGCGCCTCCATGAAGGCAAGTGCCTCGGGATAGGCGGTAAGGCCGGGCTCGATCAGCCATTCGACCGGTGCCGAGCCGGGAAGCGGCAGGAACGACGTGGCGATCTGGCTGCGTTCGGTCATGGCGTATCGTCTTTTCGTTTGTCCATGGCGCGCCCAAAAACGCCTCGCACCTTTGGGCGACATCAACTTGCCTTCCATATGGCGATATCAGGCGCAAACGTCCAGTTCCGGCGCTGCGTTCGGGCCCTGTGGAGCATTATGCCAATCGCCTGACATTATTGCTTGCCGTGCACTTGTTTCACCGGAAACGATTTGCTACACGCCGCGAGCCGGTCGGTTCCGGCTCTACCACGTGCGGTCGTGGCGGAATTGGTAGACGCGCAGCGTTGAGGTCGCTGTGGGGCAACCCGTGGAAGTTCGAGTCTTCTCGACCGCACCATTCTCTTCCCAGAATCCGATTTGTGCCGGTCTCGCCCGCTGCGGGCGGGACGCATTTCGTTGATATTCCCGCACTTTACGCCACTTTCTTTTTGAGCGTCGGATTCTCCCAAAACCGGTTTCCCCTTTTGGGTCCGATGCTCTAGACCTGATTTGCACCTTTTCCGGGATTCTTGTGGCGGGAGGCGCTGGTGGAAGGCGAGCACGAACGGACGACCGGCGCCGGGGCCGCCGAGGACAACCACGCCGACATCTATGGCGAGGACGGCGCCGTGCTTTCGTCCTTCCTGGCGCGGATCGGCGCGGCGATCGCCGACCGCGACACGCTGACCCTCAAGCATGAAGTCGACGACCTGCACCAGTCGGAGCTCGGCGACCTGCTCGAGGCGCTGCATCCCGAACAGCGCCGCGCGCTGGTCGAACTCCTGGGCGCCGATTTCGACTTCTCCTCGCTGACGGAGGTCGACGAGGCGATCCGTATGGAGATCGTCGACAATCTGCCCAATGCGCAGATCGCGCAGGCGGTGCAGGAGCTCGATTCCGACGACGCCGTCTACATTCTCGAGGATCTCGACCAGGAAGACCAGGACGAGATCCTGTCCCAACTGCCGTTCACCGAGCGGATCAGGCTGCGCCGATCGCTCGATTATCCCGAAGAGACGGCCGGCCGCCGCATGCAGACCGAGTTCGTCGCGGTTCCGCCGTTCTGGACGATCGGCCAGACCATCGACTACATGCGCGAGGACAACAATCTTCCCGAGCGCTTCAGCCAGATCTTCGTCATCGATCCGAGCTTCAAGCTGCTCGGCGCCATCGACCTCGACCAGATCCTGCGCACCAAGCGTTCGGTCAAGGTCGAGGAGGTGATGCACGAGACGCGGCACGCCATTCCGGCCACCATGGACCAGGAAGAGGCGGCGCGGGAATTCGAGCAGTACGATCTTTTGTCGGCCGCGGTCGTCGACGAGAACGAACGGCTGGTTGGCGTTCTGACCATCGACGATGTCGTCGACGTCATCCAGCAGGAGGCCGAGGAAGATCTGATGCGCATGGGCGGCGTCGGCGACGAAGAGCTTTCCGACAGCATCTTTTCGACCTCGCGCTCACGCGTTCCGTGGCTGCTGATCAACCTTCTGACCGCGTTCCTGGCGGCGTCGGTGATCAGCCTGTTCGACCGCACGATCGAACACATCGTGGCACTGGCGGTGCTGATGCCGATCGTCGCGGGCATGGGCGGCAATGCCGGCTCGCAAACCATGACCGTCACCGTGCGGGCGTTGGCGACCAGGGATCTCGACATCTACAATGCCGGCCGCATCATTCGCCGCGAGATGGGTGTCGGCTTCATCAACGGCATCGTCTTCGCCATCCTGATCGGCATCGTCGCGGCAGCCTGGTTCCGTGATCCCAATCTGGGCGGGATCATCGCGGCGGCGATGATCATCAACATGTTCGTGGCCGCCCTGGCCGGCATCCTGATCCCGCTGCTGCTCGATCGTTTCAAGGTCGATCCGGCGGTCGCTTCGGCGGTCTTCGTCACCACGGTTACCGACGTCGTCGGTTTCTTTGCATTTCTCGGCATTGCCACGTGGTGGTTCGGCGTGCCCTGAAGGCACGCCTTTTGGCTCAATTGACTTTTACGTAAATGCCGTGCGAGGCTCGCGCGGGGCGCCATGTCGATTCCGGCATGGCATGGGTTTTGGTTCGGGACAGAAGGGTGACGCCGGCATGGCGATCGCCCCGGTGTTTCGGCGTGTGGGAGTGGCAATGCGAGAATATTATTCGATCACCGAGTTGACCCGCGAGTTCGACGTGTCGACGCGGACGCTGCGCTTTTACGAGGACGAAGGGCTGGTGCAGCCGGTGCGGCGCGGCCGCACGCGGCTGTTTCGCCCCTCCGACCGGCAGCTCATTCGCCAGATCATGCGCGGCAAAAGGCTTGGCTTCTCGATCAACGAGATTCGCGAAATCATCCAGATGTACAAGGAGCCGCCCGGCGAAGTCGGCCAGCTCAACCTGATGATCAAGCGCATCGAGGAAAAGCGCGAGGATCTCCGGCAGAAACGCCGCGACCTCGAGGAGACGCTGGCTGAACTCGACCAGGCCGAGGAGTCTTGTGTGGAGCGGCTGGTGGAGCTTGGCGTGAATACGTAGGCAGAGAGTTTGAGGGACAGCGCCCCCTCTCTCCTGCCGGACATCTCCCCCACGAGGGGGGGGGAGATTGGCCGCTTGAAAGCCAGCTCAAATCCAGCGGCGCACGCGTTTGGCGTAGTCGCGGTATTTCTTGCCGAATTTTGCTGCCAGCACCTTTTCCTCGCCTTCGATCGCCACCTTCTGCGTGGCATAGGCGGCGATGAACGCCAGTGGCAGGAACCACACGATGCCCGAGACAAAGGCGACGCCGATCAACAGCAGCGTGTTGGCCAGATACATCGGATTGCGGGTGACGCCGAAGGGACCCGTGGTGACCAGGTGATCGGGTACAGCGTTGGGGTTGAGCGTGGTCTTGGCCCGGATCATGGTGCGGATCGCGGTGAACCAGAGTGCGGCGACGGCAAACAGCGCCACCCAGCCGGCCGCGAACAGGATATCGCCCAGCAGGTCGCCGATCCAGGGCAGGGGATAGAGCAGGCCCAGTGCGATGCTGACGGCGATGGCGGCGATGTAGATCAGCGGCGGCCACGGTATGAGCCCCGGCTTCGGTTGGTTCTCGGTCATTCGGCCCCTCCCTCCATCAACTTGCTGTCGGTCTTGGCGGTGCACATGCCGGCGAGATCGGACAAATGCGCTTTCCACTCCGCAGTCTGATCGTTGTTGTAGAGCCTATCAAGCGTGGACTCGCCCTCGAGCGTATCGAGCATGCAGACACAGTAGCTCGTACAGAACTCGGTGTCGCGCGACTGCTCGCAGGACAGCTGACAGGTTTTGAGGAAATTCACCTGCGGGGTTTCGACCTGCGCCGGCATGATTTGCGAGAACAGCCAGACGCAGCCGATCAGCAGCGGCTGGTGGATCAAATAGAAAGCCAGGCTGTGCCGGCCGATGAAGACCAGCGGGTTGGCCAAGCGACCGAGCGCCAGATTGGCAAGCCTGGCAAGCAGGCCGGCACCTGCGGCGAGTTTTGTCACCGCGATGCCCGCAAGTACGGCGCCGAACCACGGAAACAGCGGAACGTAGTCGTTGGAGCGCGGATTGGTCGCCGACAGGCCGACCCACCACAGCCATGGGTGATCGAAGGCCTCGAAGCGCAGATAGACGGGGGCGGCGATAACGAGCGCGGCGACGACAAGCGTCAGCAGCGCCGGCAGGCGCAGGAAGGCGAGACCGAGCAGGCTGGCCAGCGCGATCTCGTGCAAGATGCCGAAGAAGATGAAGCCGTCCGGAGTGGCTATGCGGGTAACGACCGAAATCGCGATCGCGGCTCCGGCGACCATGGCGAACCGCTTCCAGAAGCCGTTCCAGCGGATTTGTCGACCGTGGGCGAGATACAGGCTGACGCCGACCAGGAACAGGAAGGTCGAGGCGATGCAGCGCGCGTAAATCTTCCACCAGCCGAAGGCGGTCAGGCCGGGATCGGTGTAGCCGAAGAACTCCAGATCCCAGGTGAAATGGTAGCTTGCCATGGCGATCAGCGCGATGCCGCGCACGATGTCGATGGCGACGATGCGCTTTGGTCGATCCTGAACGGGCGCGGTCGGCGTTTGGATGCTCATGGTCTCGCATTCTGATTCAGCCCCGCTGGAGGACTATCACGGTTGCCCAGGACAAAAGAAGACCGGCAACCCTGCCGATAACGCCGGATCAGCCGCGGCATTGGGCCAGTGCCGGAAAGCCTTTGGCCGGCTTCGCTTTTGCCGGATGCACGTCGGTTTCCTCTTATTGGCGCTGAGGTCGCCACGGCAGATTTGACCCGGTGAATCTGCTTCGGGGAAAGCAATGTCCACCCATGTGCGCCATCCGATCTGGCTACCGGCCCTCAAGGCCGCGGACGCGCGCACCTTCGCTTCGCTCTATGCGGTCGAATCCTTCGCCCGCGCCACGGTGTCGAGCGTCATCCCGATCCAGGCTTACGAGATCCTGCACAACGAGCAGATCGTCTCGATCCTCTACACCGTCGTGGCGATGCTCGGCCTGTCGGTGACATTGTTCATGCCGATGCTGATCCGCCGTTTCGCCCGGCGCTGGGTCTACACGGCGGGCGCCTGCCTGCTGGCCATCGGCTCGCTGTTCTTCGTCACCGACACGCTTGCCGGGCAACTGGCCGGCATGCTGTGCCGGGTGATGGGCGCCAGCGCGCTGTCGATCACGCTCAACCTCTACATCATGGACCACATCCGCAAGACCGACTTCATGCAGGCCGAATCGCTGCGCATGGCGTGGTCGATGCTGGCCTGGACCGGTGGGCCGACGCTCGGCATCTTCCTCTACACGCGCTTCGGCGTCTATGCCGCGCATGGCGCGGTGGCCGTGTTCGCGTTAGCCCTGCTGGCATTGTTCTGGACCTACCGGCTCGGCGACAACCCGTCGATCCGTCCCGGCAAGACGCGACCAGCCAATCCGCTCGCCAATATCGGCCGCTTCATCGCCCAGCCCAGGCTCAGGCTGGCCTGGCTGATCGCGTTTGGGCGCTCCTGTTTCTGGACGACGTTCTTCGTCTATGGGCCGCTGTTCATGGTCATTACGGGTGAGGGCAAGCTGGCCGGCGGCCTGCTGGTTTCGGCCGGCAACGCGCTTTTGTTCATGGCGATTTTCTGGGGCAAGGCGGGAAAGCGCTTTGGCGGCCGCAGGACCATGACATTTGCCTATTTCGCCATGTCGGCCGCGCTTCTGGCGGCGGGCTTCGTCGGCGAAACCGTGCCGCTGCTCACCGGCGCCTTCCTGCTCTGCGGTGCCTTCTTCACCATTGCACTCGACGCGCTCGGCTCGACCGCCTTCATGCGCTCGGTGCGCTCCTATGAAAGATCGCAGATGGCGGCGGTCTATCGCACCTATCTCGACTTTTCCGAGCTGACGCCGCCGCTGGTCTATTCGGTGGTGCTGGCCTTCTTCGGCCTGGGCTCGGTGTTCGTCACGCTTGGCCTGCTGGCGGCGGTCTGCGGCTTCGTGACGTGGCGCTATCTGCCGAAATCGCTTTGACCTTCATGGCGCATTCGCAACGGTCGCCGGCGGAATTTGGTTTGCCGGACGCGAGGATTCTGCCTATAGTCGCCGGTGTCGCCGGTTCCATTTTGGAGCCAAGAGGGAATGCGGTAAGGGCGGATTTCGCCCAATGCCGTGGCTGCCCCCGCAACTGTGTGCGGTAGTCCTCTCCATATGCCACTGAAGATTTTTCTTCGGGAAGGTGGGGAAGGACGCTGATCCGTGAGCCAGGAGACCTGCCGGCGACAGGAAACTGACTTCGATGCCCTCGGGTGGAGGGCGAAAGGACAAGACATGACTACCGCTTCCGTCTCCCTCGGCGCTTCCGTCTCCTCGCAGTCGCGCTTCATGCAGCTTGCGCTCGCCGCGCTGCTCGGCATTTTCGTGATGGGCTTTGTCGGCTTCTCGCATATCGATGCGGTCCACAATGCGGCTCACGACTATCGCCATTCGATGGCGTTTCCCTGCCACTGACGAGGGGCTGACGACATCATGAACCTGTTTCGCAACGTCGTGTTCATCGCGGCGATCGCAGGGCTCGTGGCCGGCGTCGTTCTCGCCTGCATGCAGGCCTATGCGACCGTGCCGCTGATCCTGAAGGCGGAAGTCTACGAACAGGCGGGCGGCGGGCATCACCATGACCATGCCGCTCCGGCAGCAACGGATAGCAATGCCATGAGCACAGCCGCTCCGGCCCCTGCCGAAGCGACTGCTGCGGCGGAAGACGAGGGCTGGGCGCCGGCAGACGGTTTCGAGCGTTTCGCCTTCAGCGTGCTTGCCAACATCGTCACCGGCATCGGCTTCGGATTGATCCTGGTCGCGGTTTCCGAATTCGCCGGCGGTATCGGTGGTTGGCGCCAGGGCGTGTTCTGGGGCTTGGCCGGCTTTGCCGTGTTCACGCTGGCGCCGGGCCTCGGCCTGCCGCCGGAACTGCCGGCCATGCCGGCCGCCGATCTCACCCAGCGCCAGATCTGGTGGTGGGCAACGGTGGCGGCAACCGCTGCCGGTCTCGGCCTGATCGCGTTCCGCAAGTCGCTGCCGCTGGCGATCCTTGCCGTCCTTTTGATCGTCGCACCGCATGTTGTCGGGGCACCGCAGCCCGACAGTTACGAGACGGCGATTCCGGAAGGGCTGCATCACCAGTTCGTGGTGGCGGTGACCGTGACCAATCTGGTGTTCTGGCTGGTGCTCGGCGCGGTTGTCGGCGTGGTGCGCCGCCGCTTCACCGGCACCGCGACCAGCCTGCGCGACAGCTTTGCCTGATCGCAAGACACTGACCTTCCTGATCGGCGGTGCGCGCTCCGGCAAGAGCGCACACGCCGAAATTTTGGCGACCGCCTTGCCGCCGCCCTGGACCTATATCGCCACGGCGCAAGCCTATGATGACGAGATGCGTGAGCGCATCGCGTTGCACCGGTCGCGGCGCGGCGAAGGCTGGACGACCATCGACGCACCGCTCGATCTCGCCGGCGCGCTTGCCGCCTTGCCGGACGATCGGCCGGTGCTTGTCGACTGCCTGACGCTGTGGCTGACCAACCATATGCTGGCCGAACACGATTTCGAGCTGGAATGCCGGCGATTGGCGGACGTGCTGTCGCGGCCGCGCGGACCCTGGTTCTTGGTGTCCAATGAAGTCGGACAAGGCATCGTGCCGGACAATGCACTGGCGCGCCGCTTTCGCGATGCCGCCGGCCGGCTCAACCAGCAGGTCGCGGCGACTGCCGATACGGTGCTGCTGATGGTGGCGGGGCTGCCGCTCAAGGTGAAATGATATGACCGATATCGACAATAAGGACGAAGAGCGCCACCGCGCCAAGATGGCCAAGCGCAAGGCGGTGCAGGATGCCGAGGTGGCGAGCAAGACGGTCGAGAAGGGGTTGCTGATCGTCAACACCGGCCCGGGCAAAGGCAAGACCACGGCCGCCTTCGGGCTGGCGCTGCGGATGCTCGGCTACGGCAAGCGCGTCGGTGTCGTCCAGTTCATCAAGGGCAAGTGGCACACCGGCGAGAAGGACGCCTTCGCCGCCTTCGGCGACCGTGTCGTGTGGCACGCGATGGGCGAGGGGTTCACCTGGGAAACCCAGGATCTGAAGCGCGACATCGCTGCCGCCGAAGCCGCCTGGGCCAAGGTGCTCGAACTGATGGCCGATCCGTCGATCAGCCTGCTGGTGCTCGACGAATTGAACATTGCGCTGCGCTACGACTATCTCGATCTCGACAGAGTGGTTGGCGCGCTAAAAGCGCGGCGCGAGGGCCTGCATGTCGTTGTCACCGGCCGCAACGCCAAGCCGGCGCTGGTCGAGGCCGCAGACCTCGTCACCGAAATGAGCGTGACCAAGCATCATTTTTCCGCCGGCGTGAAAGCGCAGCAGGGGATCGAGTTCTGAGTGTTCCTCAACCTCCCCAGACGGGGGAGGGTGAGGTTAGGTCACAACGATGACAACGACCGAAACCAACCCGAACAGAGCGATCAGCAGATAGTCGGCGACGCGATAGAGTTTCAGCGCCCGCCTGATGTCGAGGCTGTCGGCTTCACGCCGCCCACCTTCGCCCATGAAGACGTCGTCGACCAGCACGCCGCCATAGAAGCGCGGGCCGGCGAGCGCCAGGCCGAGCGCACCGGCCATCGCCGCTTCCGGCCAGCCGGCATTGGGCGAGCGGTGTTTTTTCGCGTCGCGCCGCACCGCATGCCAGGCTTTTTTCACATCAGCGCCTTTGACGAAGAACGCCGCCAGCACGATCAGAAGCGCCGTCAGCCGCGACGCCGGCAGGTTGATCCAATCGTCAAAGCGCGCCGCCGCCCAGCCGAACGCCTCGTGGCGCGGGGTGCGGTGGCCGATCATCGAATCGGCGGTGTTGGCGGCCTTGTAGGCGGCGCCGCCGGCCAAGCCGCCGACGCCGGTCCAGAAGGCAGGGGCGACGATGCCGTCGGAAAAATTCTCGGCCAGGCTCTCGATCGCCGCGCGGCAGACACCGGCCCGGTCGAGCGTTTCAGGGTCGCGACCGACGATCCGCGAAACGGCAAGGCGGGCCAAGGCGATGCCGCCGGTGTCGAGGGCGTCAGCCACCGCCTCGACATGCTCATAGAGGCTCTTCTGCGACAGCAGCGACGTTGCCAGAAGGGCCGTGATGACCAAGCCCATGGGAACGAACCAGAACAGGATCTGTACGCCCAGGCCGACTATCGCCGGCACCAGCACGATGACCAGCAGCGCCTGGACACCGCGCTTGCGACGCAGCGCGTCGGGATCAGTGGCGCGGTTGAGCCTGCGGTCGAGAAAGGATATCAGCCTGCCGAACCACGTCACCGGATGGCCGATGGCGCGAAACAGCCAGTCGGGGTAACCGAGGGCGAATTCGACGACCAATGACAGGAAAGCGATCAGGACTGACATGAAGCTTCTTAATGGGGCGGTTGTGGACCATGGTGGAAGTCTTGGCCGCGCGAGGGTGCTTTTCCCCAACGCCCTGCTGCCTTTCGTCGACCTCTCGACCGGTATCAATCCGCACTCCTACCCGCTTTTCGACCTGCCCGCCACCTCGCTGTCGCGGTTGCCGGAAGCCGCGCGCACACGCGACCTGACAGAGATCGCGGCCAGTACTTACGGCGCGCCGTCGCCAGCCAACGTCGTGGCGGCGCCGGGCACACAGATCCTGTTGCCGCGCGTTGCGTCGCTCATTTCGCCCGGCAAGGCGTTGGTGCTGGGTCCGACCTACGCCGAACATGCCCGCGCTGCCGCGATCGCCGGGCACCAGGCGGCGGAGGTCGATAATTTCGAAGCGTTGGCTGACGCCGACCTCGTCATCATCGTCAATCCGAACAATCCGGATGGACGTGTCATAGAGCGCGACCGGTTGCTGGCTCTGGCCGCCGGATTGCGCGCCAAGGGCGGACTGCTGGTCGTCGACGAGGCGTTCATGGATGTCGGCCCGCGTCAGCACAGCGTCGCGGGCGATGTCGGTCGGGGCGGCCTCGTCGTGCTGCGCTCGTTCGGCAAGTTCTTTGGCCTGGCCGGGCTGCGGCTCGGCTTTGCACTTTCCGATACTGCGACGGTCGACCGGCTGGATACGCAGTTCGGACCATGGGCCGTCGCCGGCCCGGCGCTGGAATATGGCATCCGCGCGCTTGCCGACATCGGGTGGCAGGACGTGATGCGGGCGTCGTTGGCCGGTGAATCGGCGCGTCTCGATGCGCTTTTCGGCCGCTTCGGCGTTCCTGTTGCGGGCGGAACCACACTGTATCGTTTCCTCAGTCTGACCAATGCCGCCGATTTGTTTGCAGCGCTCGGCGAGCGCGGCATCCTGCTTCGCCATTTTGCCGACCGGCCTGACGTTCTGCGCGCCGGCCTGCCGGGCAGTGAGGAGGAATGGCAGCGGCTCGAATCCGCACTTGCCGAATGGGCGTCGCGGCGCAAGCATCAATCGAAGGGTTCCAAACAATGATCCATGTCTGCTCGCTGGCAAAGATCGAGGAAACGGTGGCCAGGACCGGCGCCGACCGCATGCTTTCGCTGCTCGCCGCCGGAACGGAGGTGGTGCGGCCGGCCTCGATCTCGAGGGAAAACCACCTGCATCTGGTCATGCACGACATCGCGGTGGCGCAGGACGGCATGACCATGCCGGGCGAAGACCATGTCCGCAATCTGCTCGATTTCGCGCGCCGGTGGGACCGGGCAAGGCCGATGCTCGTGCATTGCTATGCCGGCATCAGCCGCTCGACGGCTTCGGCCTTTATCATCGCGGCAGCACTGGCGCCGAAGCGTGACGAGGCCGAATTGGCGCGGACGCTGCGGGCGCTGTCGCCTTCGGCAACGCCCAATCCGCGACTGATCGCCGTGGCCGATGCGTTGCTTGAGCGCAACGGCCGCATGGTCGAGGCGATCGAATCGATCGGGCGCGGCGCGGACGCCTTTGAAGGCACGCCCTTTGCGCTGAGGATCGACAGCTAGCTTTGCCCCCATATCGTTGTTCGTCTGATCCGCCTCCTCCATCGCCTCGTTTGTTCAAGAGGACCTGGAATAGCGATGACAGCGCTTGCCACTGGTTTGGAGGCTACGTCAACCACTCCGCGAGCTTCGCCTTGCGCACATCTTGCAGCAGGCTGATGAAGCCGTCGGCCTGATATTCTGCCGTCAGCCGGCCCTTCTCCGCCGTCGCGATGCTGGCGTCGCCGACGACGCCGTTCGGGTTGAGATCGCTGGCGATCCAGGCGAAGGCGTGGGTGCCGGTGTGGCGCAGCAGCGAAAATTCCTTTTCGGCCTTGGCGACATTGGAAACGAAATTGTCTGATTTGCCCATGTCCACGAGGTCCGGCCGGAAATGCAGCATCAGCGAGGTCTCGACATCGCCGCCATGGATGCCGTGACGGTCCTCCAGTTCGGTATACATGCCGGCCGGACGGCCAAAACGCTGCCAGCTGGTCTTCACCGCCAGCATCTTTTCGCGCACGCGCAATTCGCGCGTGACGATGCCCATGATCTCCTCGTTGCCGCCATGCGAATTGACCACGATCAGCTTGCGCACACCGGCGCGCGCGATCGACAGGCCAAGCTCGGTCCAGGCTTCGATCAGCGTGGTTGCCGGCAGAGTGAGGGTGCCCGGCGCATGCAGGTGTTCGTTGGACTTGCCCACGGCCTGCACCGGCAGGATGCGGATGTCGAGATCGTCGGGCAGGCGCGAAATGACCGTGTCGAGCATGCCGTTCATGATCGACGTGTCGGTCGAAACAGGCAGATGCGGCCCATGCTGCTCGATCGCCGCCACTGGCAGCACGGCGATGGTCGCCTCGGGATCGATCGAGGCGTATTCGGTGGTCCGGTAGTCGCCCCACCACACGCGTCTTTTGGGTACGGTCATGTCATGCCTCTTCAATGCTCAGGCAGACCTAGCGCGGGACGGGCGGCCTGTCGATCACCCCGCCGCGATGGCCTCGATTTCGACCTTGAATTCGGGCCGGGCAAAGCCGGAAACAATCATCAATGTCGACGCTGGCGCGGGGCTCGAAAACAGCCGGTCGCGGACGTCCATATAGGGCCGCAGATGCGCGCGGTCGGTGACATAGGCGTTGATGCGCACGATATCCCTGAGACCCAGGCCGGCTTCGCCGAGAATCGCCGCGATGTTTTGAAAGCAGAGTTCGGCCTGCGCTCCGGCGTCTTCGGGAATCAGGTCGTCGGCGGTGATGGCGACCTGGCCCGAGCACAGCACAAGCCGCTTGCCGGCCGGCACCTCGACGCCGTGACTATAGCGGGCAAAGGGCGGCTTGATGGACTTCGGGGTGAGGAATTTGAACATGGCAATCTCCTGGATGCCGCCACCTAAAGCCGGACTCATTACACCTTCAAGATGGCGGTGCATGTTGCCCGGGCGATTGTGGACAGCCGTTCAAAAAATAGGCACGATGCCTTCCGTACAGCATGACCCGTTCGCGCTTGGCATGGCAACGTCTTTCAAGCGGGCGGTCCCGGCGCCAGACGCCGGTGGCATGTGTCTTGCTTCTTGAATCTTTGGTGTCGAGCCTGGCGCGTGGCGCGCCGGAGCAAACAGAGGGTGGTGTCGATGTACGGAAAACAGAAGATCTCGGTGGCGGTTGTGGCCCTGCTTACAGCCAGCACGCTGGGTGCGGCTGCGAATGAGAAAGTCACCTTCGGCACCAACTGGTTGGCCGAGCCGGAACATGGCGGATATTACCAGTCCGTGGCGGACGGCACCTACGCCGCCTGCGGCCTCGACGTCACCATCATGCAGGGCGGTCCGCAAGTCAGCGGCCGGCCGATGCTGCTGGCCGGCAAGATCGATTTCTACATGGGCGGCAATCTGCTGTCGGCCTTCGATGCGGTCCAGCAAGGCATACCGATGCGCGTGGTGGCGGCGGATTTCCAGAAGGACCCGCAGGTCATCATGTCCCACCCCGGCGAGGGGCTCGACAAATGGGAGGACCTGAAGAACGCCGACCAGTACATATTGGGCGACGAGGGCGTGCAGACCTTCTTCCAGTGGATGGTCATCGAACTCGGCTTCGACGCCTCCAAACGCGCGCCCTACACCTACAACACCGCTCCCTTCCTCGCCAACAAGAAGTCGATCCAGCAGGGCTACGTCACCTCAGAGCCGTTCGCGGTCCAGAAGGAAGGCGGCTTCGTGCCGAACCAGTTCCTGCTCGCCGACTATGGCTGGGACACTTATTCGACGACGATCGAGGTGATGCAGGACACGATCGACAAGAAGCCGGAGGTGGTCCAGTGCTTCGTCGATGGCTCGGCCAAGGGCTGGTACAAATATCTCTACGGCGACAACAAAGCCGCCAACGACATGATCAAGAAAGACAATCCCGACATGAGCGACGAGCAGATCGCGTTCTCGATCGAGCAGATGAAGAAGTTCGGCCTGGCCGATTCCGGCGACACCGAAAAGCTCGGCATCGGCGCCATGACCGACGCGCGGATCAAGAGTTTCTACGACAAGATGGTCAAGGCCAAGGTCACGCCAGCCGGCATCGACATCAAGAAGGCCTACACGCTGACCTTCATCAACAAAGGCGTCGGGCTCGAGCTGAAGAAATAGGCCGCCCCGGAATGATAAGGGAAAAAGTGGCGCAAGCGCCGGCTGCGTCGGGTGCGGCCCCGACGCTCCTGGCGCTGAAGGGCGTCGGCAAGGTGTTCTCCAACGGCGTGACGGCGCTCAGCGACGTCGACCTGACCATCCGGGAAGGCGATTTCGTCAGCCTGCTCGGGCCGTCGGGTTGCGGCAAGTCGACGGCGCTGCGGCTGATCGCCGGCCTGTCGACGCCAACTTCCGGCGTGCTCGATTGGCGCGGTGGCGGCTCGCTCGACCGCTCGAACATCGGCTTCGTCTTCCAGGAGCCGACGCTGCTGCCCTGGGCCAATGTTTTCGACAATGTCTGGCTACCGCTTCGGCTGAAAGGCATTTCGCGCGCCAAGGCGACACCGGCGGTAACGGAGATGTTGGCGCGGGTTCACCTGACCGGCTTCGAAAACGCGGTGCCGCGCGAACTGTCAGGCGGCATGAAGATGCGCGTATCCATAGCGCGCGCCATGGTGACCAAACCGCGCGTGCTGCTGATGGACGAACCGTTCGCGGCACTCGACGAGATCACCCGCTTCAAGCTCAACAACGATCTCCTGGAACTGTGGCAGGACGAACGGTTCACCGTCGTCTTCGTCACCCACAGTGTCTTCGAAAGCGTGTTCCTGTCCAACCGCGTCGTCGTCATGGCGGCGCGGCCGGGCAGGGTGTTCGACGAACTCGCCATCGAGGCCTCCTATCCGCGTGACGAGGCGTTTCGCACCTCGCCAGACTATGCGGCACTGTGCCGTCAGGCCTCCGACGTGCTGGTCAAGGCCATCAACTCAACAGCAGGCGCGCATTATGACGGTCATTGACGAGCGGATGCTCCAACTCGATCCCGAGGAAGCACGCCGCGTGCGCCAGGCGCGGTTCGAACGGATCGGCCGCTGGGTGCTGCCGCTGGCGATCATGATCCTGGCGATCTGGCTGTGGGATCGCATCTGCGTGTGGAACGAGATCCCGCAATATATCCTGCCGCGTCCCGGCGTGGTGCTGTGGACGCTCTACAACGATGCCGGCCTGCTGTTTTCCTCGCTGCTGGTCACCTTGCGCATCACCTTTCTCAGCTTGGCTCTGGCGGTCATAGGCGGGGTCGGGCTGGCGGTGCTGTTCGCGCAGTCGAAATGGGTCGAGATGTCGTTCTTCCCCTTCGCCATCGTGCTGCAGGTGACGCCGATCGTGGCGATCTTTCCGCTGATCAACATCTATGTGAACGACCAGACGACCAAGCTTCTGCTGTGCGCCTGGATCGTCGCCTTCTTTCCGATCCTGTCCAACACCACGCTTGGCCTCAACTCCGTCGACCGCAATCTGCGCGACATGTTCAAGCTCAACGGCGCGACGCGATGGCAGCAATTGCGCTATCTCAGGCTGCCGGCGGCGATGCCCTATTTCCTCGGCGGGTTGAAGATCGCCGGCGGCCTGTCGCTGATCGGCGCCGTGGTGGCCGAGTTCGTCGCCGGTACCACCGGCCAGTCGTCCGGCCTTGCCTCGCGCATCATCGAGGCCGGCTACCGGCTCAACGCGCCGCGGCTGTTCGCGGCGCTGTTCCTGATCTCGCTGACCGGCATTTTAATCTTCCTCGTGCTGTCGCTGATATCGCATCTCATCTTGCGGCGCTGGCATGAAAGCGCGCTGAAGCAGGAGCGCTAGGGTGTGTGACGTGATTGATATGTTGGTGCGAGGCGCCCCCCTCTGTCCTGCCGGACATCTCCCCCTCAAGTGGGGAGATTGGCCGCTGTCACGATCTTCGCCAATCTCCAACATTGAAAAAAATGAGCCGGCACGGACGCTGCCAATCTCCCCCCTTGAGGGGGAGATGCCCGGCAGGGCAGAGGAGGGCAACGCTTGATACCAACCTCCGGCTCTTACCATCTCGCCAATGTTCGCCTTCATCGCTCACTGACGCCAGGCCTTTCCGCGCCCTTCGATGCTGACGGCTTCGGGCTTGCCGACATCGCTGTGGCCGACGGGAAGATTTCCAGCATCACCGCGCATGGCCGATCCGCTGATGCGGTCGACCTGGGCGGCCGTATAATCCTGCCGTGCTTCGTCGACTGCCACACGCATATCGACAAGGGCCATATCTGGCCGCGAAAGCCCAATCCCGACGGCACGTTCATGGGCGCGCTGAATGCCGCCGGTGCCGATCGTGTGGCACGCTGGAGCGCCGAGGATTTGGCGCGGCGGATGGATTTCTCGCTGCGCTGCGCCTACGCCCATGGCACAAGGGCGCTGCGCACCCACATCGACAGCGTCGCGCCGCAGGAGGAAATCTCCTGGCCGGTGTTCGAGGCGATGCGCGAGGAATGGCGCGGCCGCATCGAGTTGCAGGGCGCCTGCCTGCTCGGCATCGAAGGCGTGCGCGACAAAAAGTGGTTCGACAGGCTGGCAAAGAGGGTTGCCGCGGCAAAGGGCGTGCTCGGTGTCGTCACCTATATGGCGCCGGACCTCGAAGAGCTGCTCGACCACGTCTTCGCGCAGGCCATCAAGCATGGCCTCGATCTCGATTTCCATGCCGACGAGACCAACGACATTTCCGCCATATCGCTGAAGAAGATCGCCGAGGCCGCTCTGTGGAACGGTTTCGAAGGAAAGATCCTCGTCGGCCATTGCTGCTCGCTGGCGCGCCAGCCGGATCTCGACGTGCTCGACACGCTGGACAAGGTGGCGAGAGCGGGGCTCGCCGTCGTCTCGCTGCCGATGTGCAATCTCTATCTGCAGGACCGGCGCGCCGACGGCACCACGCCACGCTGGCGTGGCGTGACGCTGCTGCACGAGATGAAGGCGAGGGGCATTCCGGTGGCGGTTGCTTCCGACAACACGCGTGATCCCTTCTATGCCTATGGCGATCTCGACATGCTGGAGGTCTACCGCATGGCGACGCGCATCCTGCATTTCGATCATCCGGTCGCCGACTGGCCGCAAGCGGTCACCGCGACGCCGGCCAAGGTGATGCGGTTTGATGGCTTCGGCACGCTGGCTGCCGGCGGTGATGCCGATTTCATCGTGTTCAAAGGCCGAAGCTGGACGGAATTGCTGTCGCGGCCCGAATCGGATCGCATCGTGGTGCGCGGCGGCAAGGTGATCGACCGCCAATTGCCAGATTATGCCGAACTCGACGAACTGATGGTGGAATGATGGATGTTTCGGCGCTCAAACGCGATCTCGAAGGCCTGAAGGTCGACGACAATCCGGCCATCGTCCAGCAGAAGAGCCGTGACTTCTACTGGTACAGCCCGGTGCTGAAGCAGCAGCTCGACCATGTCACCGGCGACCTGATCGTGACGCCGAAGAACGAGGCCGAACTGATCCGCGTGCTTGCCGCCTGTCATCGTCATGGCGTGCCGGTGACACCGCGCGGCAGCGGCACCGGTAATTACGGCCAGGCGATGCCGCTCTCCGGCGGCGTCGTGCTCAACCTTGCCGAGATGAACGAGATCAAGTCGATCGCTCCGGGTCGCGTCGTGACCGGGCCGGGGGCGATCCTGGCCGATATCGACAAGGCAACGCGGGCGCATTCCGGGCAGGAACTGCGGCTATCGCCCTCCACCTACAACACAGCCTCGATTGGCGGCTTCATCGCTGGCGGTTCGGGCGGCGTCGGCTCGATCAATTTCGGCGGGTTGCGCGATTTCGGCAATGTGCTTCGGCTGCGCGTGGTGACCATGGAGGCCGAGCCGAAAGCGCTCGAGCTCACCGGCGCGGATCTGCACAAGGTGACCCATGCCTACGGCACCAACGGCATCATATCGGAAGTCGAGATGCCGCTGACCGCGGCTTATGACTGGATCGACGTCATTGTCGGCTTCGACGCTTTCATGGATGCGGCCCGCTATGGCAATGCGCTGGCGTGTCAGGACGGCATCCTGACCAAGCTGATCACGCCGATAGCAGCACCCGTGCCGCAGCTCTATTTCAAGCGGCACCAGAAATTCCTGAGCGACGGGCAGAGCATTTGCGTCGTCATGGTGGCGCAGCATGGGCTGGACGCTTTTCTTGCCTTCACCCGGCGTGCCGGCGGCGAGGTGATCTACAATGCGGCCACGGCGACGCCGGATGAGAAAAAAGGCCTGCCGCCGGCCTATGAATTGGCTTGGAACCACACCACGCTGAGGGCGCTGCGCGTCGACCCTTCGATCACCTATCTGCAGTCGCTCTATCCCTTTCCCAACCAGCTGGCGCTTGTCGAGAAGATGGATGCGATGTTTCCGGGCGAGGTTTTCTCGCATCTCGAATTCGTGCGGCTGGACGGCAACATTACCTGCTTCGGCCTGCCGCTGGTCAAGTTCACGACCGAGGCGCGGCTCGACGAGATCGTGCGCCTGCATGAAGCGAACGGTTGCCCGATCTTCAACCCGCATCGCTACACGCTGGAAGAGGGCGGCATGAAGCAGACCGACGCGGTGCAACTCGCCTTCAAGCGCCAGACCGATCCGCAAGGGCTCCTCAACCCCGGCAAGATGATCGCCTGGGAAAACCCCGACTACGACTACCGTTCCGGGCGGACTTTTTTGTTCAAGGGGCTGCAGAAGGTAGGATGATGAACATCCTCGTCCTCTACGCCCATCCGGTCGAGACCAGCTTCAATGCCGGCCTGCACCGGATGATCGTCGAGCGCCTGACGGTGGCGGGCCATACGGTCGACGACTGCGATCTCTATGCCGAGGGTTTCGATCCGCGACTGACGCGCCAGGAGCGGCTGGACTACCACAACCCACGTGGCCCCGCCGACGCTGTCGCGCCTTATGTCGAGCGCCTGCTGCGCGCCGATGCGCTGGTGCTTTCCTATCCCGTCTGGAATTATGGCTTTCCAGCGATCCTGAAAGGCTTTTTCGATCGCGTGTTCTTGCCCGGCGTGTCGTTCAAATTGGTCGACGGCAAGGCGCAGCCGTCGCTGCACAACATTCGCAAGGTTGCGGCGGTGACCACCTACGGCGGCAGCCGGTTCCGCGCCCTGCTGATGGGCGATCCGCCGCGCAGGCTGATCAAGCGGATGCTGCGCGCCACCGTCAAACCGGGCGCGCCGGTGACCTACCTCGCGCACTACGCGATGAACCTGTCTACCGACGGCTCGCGCAAGGCTTTCACGACCAAGGTCGCGGCCAGCATGGATGCCTTCTGATGCGCGCGCTGGTGGTCTACTGCCATCCGGTACCCGAGAGCTTTTGCGCCGCCATCCGCGACACTGCCATCGACGTGCTGATGCGACGAGGCTGGGAGGTGCGGCTGCTCGACCTCTATGCGGAGAAATTCGACCCGGTGATGGGCTGCGGCGAGCGGCGCTCCTACAATGACCAGGCGCCGCAGGACCCGGCACTGAAGCCGCATTTCGAACTGCTCAACTGGGCCGAAGCGATCCTGTTCGTCTATCCGACCTGGTGGTACGGACTGCCGGCGATGCTGAAGGGCTGGCTCGACCGGGTGTGGGCAACGGACGTCGCCTTCAAGCTGCCGGCCGGCAAGGGACGGATCAAGTCGCTGATGACGCATGTAACCAAGGTCGGCGTCATCACCACCTGCGGCGCCCCGACCTGGTGGAGCGTGGTCGTCGGCCAGCCGGGACGCAAGACCCTGCTGCGCGGCATGCGGGCGCTGTGTGCCACGCGCTGCCGGACCTTTTTCTTGGCGCACTATTTGATGGATGCCTCGACACCGGCGACAAGGGCGGCGTTTCTGGCGAAGGTGCGAGGGAAGCTGGAAAGGTTTTGAGAGGGCGACTTTCCTTCCTTCCCCCACAAAGGGGGAGGCGAAAAGGCACTACATCCTCGTCCGCTCCGATTTCGGATCGTACATCGGCTTCAGCGAGGCTTCCGCCGCAAAACGCTCGCCGGCGATTTCGATCTCATAGGACGACGCCAGCACATCCGCCTCGCTCTCGCCCTCGCAAGGCACATAGCCCAGCCCGACTGCGCCGCCGAGGTGATGGCCGTAATTGCCAGACGTTATCGGACCAACGATCTTACCGTCGCGCAGGATCGCCTCGTTATGGAAGAGCAGGGGTTCCGGATCCTTCAGCCGGAACTGTACGAGCCGGCGTGACAGGCCGGCTTCCTTCTTGCGCAGCACCGCATCACGGCCGATGAAGTCGCCCTTGGCGGTCTTCACCGCGAAGCCGAGGCCGGCTTCCAGCACATTGTCCTCGTCGGTGATGTCATGGCCGAAATGCCGGAACGCTTTTTCGATGCGGCAGGAATCCAGCGTGTGCAGGCCGCAGAGTTTCAGGCCGACATCCACACCTGCCTCCTCGACCACCTCGAAGACATGGGCCGCCTGGTCGGTCGAGACATAGAGCTCCCAGCCGAGTTCGCCGACATAGGTGACGCGGTGGGCGCGGGCCAGGCCCATGCCGATTTCGATCTCCTGGAACGTGCCGAACGGATTTTTCTCATTGGAGAAATCGTTCGGGCTGACCTTCTGGATCAGCTTTCTCGCGTCCGGGCCCATCAGGCAGAGCACGCTTTCGGCCGCCGTTACGTCGGTGACGACGACGAACTCGTCGGCGACGTGCTTGCGCAGCCAAGCCAGATCGCGCTGCAGCGTGGCGCCTGGGACGACGAGAAAGAACGCCGTCTCGGACAACCGCGAGACCGTCAGGTCACTCTCGATGCCGCCGCGCTGGTTGAGCATCTGGGTGTAGACGATCTTGCCCGGCGCGACATCCATGTCGTTGGCGCATAGTCTTTGCAGGAAAGCACAGGCGTCGCGGCCCTCGACACGGATCTTGCCGAACGAGGTCATGTCGAACAGGCCGACGCCATTCCTGACCGCAAGGTGTTCCTCGCGCTGGTTGTCGAACCAGTTCTGGCGCTTCCAGGAATAGCGGTATTCGCGCTCCTGGCCCTCGCGGGCGAACCAGTTGGCGCGCTCCCAGCCGGCGACTTCGCCGAAGACAGCGCCGCGCGCCTTCAGATGCTCGTGCAGCGGCGAGCGCCTGACATTGCGCGACGTCGCCATCTGACGATAGGGGAAATGATCGGCATAGAGCAGGCCAAGCGTTTCAGAGACGCGCTCCTTCAAATAGCGGCGGTTCTTCTGGAACGGCTGGGCGCGGCGGATGTCTACTTCCCACAGGTCGAAGGGCGCTTCGCCGTCATTGATCCACTGCGCCAGCGCCATGCCGGCGCCGCCGGAGGAGACGATGCCGATCGAGTTGTAGCCGGTCGCCATCCAGTAGCCGGACAGTTCCGGCGCCTCGCCGAGATAGTAGCGGTCGTCGGGCGTAAAACTCTCGGGACCATTGAAGAAGGTGTGGATGCCGGCGGTCGCCAGCATCGGCATGCGGTTGACGCCCATTTCGAGGATCGGCTCGAAATGCTCCATATCCTCCGGCAGTTGGTCGAAGCAGAAATCTTCACGGATGCCGTCCATGCCCCAGGGCTTTGCCACCGGCTCGAAAGCGCCCAGCATCATCTTGCCGGCGTCCTCCTTGTAGTAGGCACACTCGTCGGGCACACGCAGCACCGGCAGGCGGGTGAGGCCGGGGATCGGCTCGGTGACGAGGTAAAAATGCTCGCAGGCGTGCAGCGGGATGGTGACGCCGTTCTGCGCTCCCAGTTCGCGCGCCCACATGCCGGCGCAGTTGACGACGATGTCGGCCTCGATCGTGCCTTGCTCTTCGCCTTGTGTCCAGGACACGCCCGTGACGCGGCCGGCCTTGCTGTGGACCTTGGTGACCTTGACGTTCTCGACGATGGTCGCACCGCGCTGGCGCGCGCCCTTGGCCAGTGCCATGGCGATGTTGGCGGGGTCGCACTGGCCGTCGAGCGGCAGATGCACGGCGCCGACGACATCGGAAACATTGAGATGCGGGTACATCTCGCTGACTTCCCTGGGCGAAATCTCGCGCACGTCGACATCGAAGGCACGCGCCAGCGACGCTTGCCTGTAGATCTCGTGCTTGCGCTCCTCGGTCAGCGCCACGGTGATCGAACCGACCTGGCGCATGCCGGTGCCGACTTCGGTCTCTGCTTCCAGCTTGACGTAGAGGTCGGCGGAATATTTCGCCAGCCGCGTCATGTTCTGCGAACCGCGAAGCTGGCCGATCAGGCCGGCGGCATGCCATGTCGTGCCCGACGTCAGCTGCTTGCGTTCGAGAAGCACGATATCGGTCCAGCCGAGCTTGGCCAGGTGATAGGCGACCGAGCAGCCGGAAACGCCGCCGCCGATGATGACCGCTCTTGCTTTGGCGGGAACTGCCTTGGGGGTCATGCTGCCTCGCGACGGTAGCTGGAAGCAAAGCGGCGCAGACGAAGTGCAGCTTCCTGCAGCACGGGTTCGGGCTGGCAGAGGCTGATGCGAATGTGGCCGGCGGCCGCCTCGCCGAAGCTGGAGCCGGGCATCACGCCAACCTTTTCCTTGTCGAGCAGGGCCCAGGCGAATTTCTCGTCGTCCGGCTCGACGGCCGAGATGTCGAGCATGACATACATGCCGCCCTCCGAACCGCGCACGGTGACATCGTTCATGCCCCGCACAGCGTCGAGCAAGACGGTGCGGCGTGCCGCGTAGCGTTCGGCGATCTCCTTGACGCCGTAACGGTTCTCCAGCGCCTCGGAACAAGCGATCGAGATGAAGGCCGGCAGGCCGTAGGTCGTCACCAGATTGAGATTGATCATGAGCGTGATCATCTGCTCCGGTCCCGTCAGCCAGCCCATGCGCCAGCCGGTCATGCCGTGGCTCTTGGACATCGAATTGATGACCAGCGTGCGCTCGGCCATTCCTGGCAGCGAGCGCGGCGAGACGTGCTCGCCGCCGCCGAGCGTCCAGTAGACTTCGTCCGACAGCAGCCAGAGGTCGTGCTCCCGGCAGACTTCTGCCAATTGTTCCAGCCGCTCGCGCGAATAGACCGCACCGGTCGGATTGTTCGGCGTGTTGATCAGGATGGCGCGCGTGTTCGGCCGGATTGCCGCGCGGATCATGTCGGCACGCGGCTGGAAGCCATCCTCGGCCGGTGTCTCGACGACGGTGAAATCAGCGCCAGCGGCGCTGAACGTGTTGGGATAGGTGGCATAATAGGGCGCCACGACGATGGCGTGATCGCCCTGGTCGAGCACGCCCTGCACGGCCGCGTAGAGCGCGGCCTGGCCGCCCGGCGTGGCGATCACCTGATCCGGCGATGTCTCGACGCCGGTGCAGGCGCTCGAGGCCGCGGCCATCGCCTTGCGCAGGCGCGGCAAGCCGGGAAGCGGGGTGTAGTGATGATTGCTGCCGCGAACCGCGGTCACACAGGCTTCGATGGTCTGCGAAGGCGTGTCGAAATCATGGTCGCCAACCGACAGCATGATGATGTCTTCGCCGGCCTCCTTGCGCGTCCAGGCGGCGAAATGGACTTCCCAGCCGTCCTTGCCCGAAGGCACGATGCCGGAAATGCGCGATGATGGTCTAGGCATGCAAAACTCCCGAAATTTCGTAGCCGGCCTGTTCGAGCCGGTCGCGCAGGGCGGCGATGTGCGGTGGTCCGACTTCGCAGCAGCCGCCAACGATGCTGGCGCCAGCCTCCACCCAGCCGATCGCCTGGTCGGCATAGGCATCCGGGCCAAGGTCGTGACGAGCGTGCAGTACATCGACGGTGCCGCCGTGCTTAAGTGCTTCGGTTGACGTGAAGCCATTGGCATATGCGCCGACCGGGCCGCCGAGGTCGATCAGTTCAGGCAAAGCCGCGGCGATTGCTTCCGGCCGGCAGCAATTGACCAGCCGCGCGGCGACTGCCAGGCCGTCGAGCGCGCTTGCCGCAGTGGCAATGGCTTCGCCGCTGCGCAGCCGCGGCTTGCCGTGGTCAGCCAGCGTCCACGATACCCACACCGGCTTGCCGCTTTCCGATGCAGCGGTCACCGCTGCGCGGGCTTCGTCCGCCGACGCCATGGTTTCACACAGGAACAGGTCGACGCCATCGGCCTGCTCGGCAACGATGCGGCGGTAAATCTCGAGCGTCTCCTCGAAGGAAATGGTCAGTGCCGGTGCATAGCTGCCGAAAAGCGGCGACAGGCAACCGGCGATGGCTGCATCGCCGGCCTCGTCGCGGGCCTGCCTGGCCAATTCGATGCCGCGCTTCTGCAATGGCTTGAATAGGTCTTCCGCACCTTCGCGCGCCAGGCGTTCGGGTGTCGCAGAATAGGTGTTGATGGTGATGACACGTGCGCCGGCACGGATGAATTCCGCGTGCAGGTCGCGCACCAGATCCGGTTCGTCGATCAGCACCCTGGCCGACCATAGCGGCGTCGGCTCGGATTGGCTGCGGCGGACCAGTTCCTGGCCCATGCCGCCATCGGTGAGGATGATTTTCTTCATGCGCGCAGCCTTTCGTTCTTCGGATCCCACAGCGGTTCATCCTTCTGCACGATTGCCTGAAAGCGGTCACCGAAGATTTCGACCTCGACTGATGTACCTGGTTCGGCCAGGTCGGCGCGCAGCATGCCGAGCGCGATCGACTTGTCGATGCGATGGCCCCAGCCGCCGGACGTCGTCTCGCCGACGATCTTGCCGTCATGCCAGAGTGTAGAAACTGACGGAGCGTCGCAATCGCCGGGGTTTTCCACCACCAGCGTAACGAAGCGCTTCTTCACGCCTTGCTGCTTTTCGTTCAGCAGTGCCGCCTTGCCACGGAAGTCGGGCTTGTCCCATTTGACGAAGCGTTCGAGCCCGCCCTGCAGGATCGAATAGTCGGTCGACAGGTCGCCCTTCCAGGTGCGGTAGCCTTTCTCAAGCCGGAGCGAATCCAGCGCGTACATGCCGAAAGGCTTCAGCCCGTGCTGCTGGCCTGCGGCGCAAACGGCATCGAAGATGGCGGCGGTGTCGTCGATCCTGGTGTGGATTTCCCAGCCGAGTTCGCCGGCGAAGGAGACGCGCACGAGTTTGGCCCAGCGGCCGGCGATCTTCGTCTCCTGATGCGTCAGCCATGGCAGAGTGAGGTCGGCTTCGCAGACATCGGCGAGGATTTTTCGCGAGTTCGGGCCTGCCAGGATCTGGGTCGAGAATTCCTCGGTCCGGTCAATCAGCTTGAACGGTGCGTCCTTGGGCATGCGCGACTTCAGCCATTCGAAATCATGCCACTGCGCGACCGCCGCGGTGATCAGCGTCATCAGGTTCTCGTCGTGACGCACGACGGACATTTCGGTGACGATGCGGCCCTTGTCGTCGGCGAAATAGACGAGACCGATGCGGCCTGGCTTCGGCACCAGTCCGGTGACCTGCAGGCTCAGCCATTCGGCGGCACCGGGACCATCGAGATTGAAGCGCGAGAACCCAGGCAGGTCCAAAATGCCGGCAGCGTCACGCACGGCCAGGCATTCCTCGCGCACACGATGCTGCCATGGCCCGTCGCGGCGGAAGGTCAGCGTGGCTTCCTCGGAAATGTCATCGCCGTCCTGCGCGTACCAGGTGGCGCGCTCCCAGCCATTATAGGCATCGAAGCGGCCACCGAGCGCCTTGATGCGATCGTGGATCGGCGACAGCTTGCGGTCGCGGCCTTCCGGCCAGGCATGGCGCGGGAACTGGATGGCGTATTCGTTGCCGTAGATCTCCATGCCCTTGGCGACGCAATAGTCCGGCGCCGCGGCATAGGAAGTGAAGCGGCGCGGGTCGCACGACCACATGTCCCATTCGGTCCGGCCCTCGGTCACCCATTCGGCCAGCACCTTGCCGGCGCCGCCACCCTGGGCGATGCCGAAGGTGAAGACGCAGGCCTCGAAGGCATTGGGAACGCCAGGCATCGGACCGATCAGCGGATTGCCGTCCGGCGTGTAGGGGATCGGCCCGTTGATCACCTTGGACAGGCCGGCCGTGCCAAGGATCGGCACGCGGGCGACGGCGTCGGCCAGATAATGTTCCAGCCGGTCGAGATCGTCGGGGAACAGCTGGAAGGAAAAGTCCTCCGGCATCGGGTCATTGTGGGTGGCCCAATGCGCGCGGCAATTGCGCTCATAGGGGCCGAGATTCATGCCGTTCTTCTCCTGGCGCAGATAGTAGGAGGTGTCGACGTCGCGCAGCAGCGGCAGCTTCTTGCCTTGTTCCTTCGACCATGCCGCGAGTTCGGGGATCTCCTCGAACAGGATGTACTGATGGCTCATCACCATCATCGGCACGTCGCGGCCGAACATCCGGCCGACTTCGGCGGCGCGGTAGCCGGCGGCATTGACGACGATCTCGCAGCGGATCTCGCCCTGTGCCGTCTCGACCACCCACTCGTCGTTCTCGCGGCGCACGCCTGTGACCGGGCAGAAGCGGATGATCTTCGCGCCCATGTCGCGCGCACCCTTGGCCAGCGCCTGGGTGAGTTGCGCCGGATCGATGTCGCCGTCGCTCGGGTCGTAGAGCGCGCCTTTCAGCTCATGCGTCTCGATGAAGGGATAGCGACGCTGGATCTCGTCGACACCGACAATGTCTATGTCCATACCCTGGTAGAGGCCCATGCCCTTGGCGCGCTGGAATTCCTGCATGCGCTCGAGCGAGTGGGCAAGGCGAAGCGAGCCGGTGACGTGATAGTTCATGGGGTAGTCGACCGCGTCGGCCAGCCCGCGATAAAGCTCGGTCGAATAGCGCTGCATGTTCATCAGCGACCAGGACGAGGAGAAGGTCGGCACGTTGCCGGCGGCATGCCAGGTCGAGCCGGAGGTCAGCTCGTTCTTCTCAAGCAGCACGCAGTCGGTCCAGCCCGCCTTGGCGAGATGATAGAGCGCGGAGGTGCCGACGGCGCCGCCTCCGATGATCACCACGCGCGCCGTGCTCGGCAAACCCGCCATGTTCTTCTCCAAACTTGAACTCAATAGACGGGTGGTGAAACCACCCAGATGACAATTGCCGGCTCGGCACCCGGATTGCGCCAGCGGTAGGGCTTGCCTTCGAAGCGAAAGGAGTCGCCCTCGCCAAGCCGATGCCAGACACCTCCGATCTCGATGTCGAACAGTCCGGACGCGACGTATCCGGCTTCCTCGGTCGGCCGCTGCGCCTCGGCCTTCAGTTCCGCGCCCGGCGCGAAGACCGAACGCACCATCTCGAAGCTACCGCCGAGATCGGGCGACAGAAGCTCCTCCACCAGGCCGGATTCGCTTGTGCCAAGCGTGCGGCGCCTGCCGGCGCGCACGACCACGCCGCGCTCGCTTTCGACAGGTACGTCATGGCTGAAGAACAGGCTGATCGGCACGCCGAACAGTTCGGCGAAGGCCCTGAGGTCACCGAGCGACGGCGTCGACAGGCCACGCTCGACCTGGCTGACCCAGCCGACCGAACGGCCTAGCTTCAGGCCGATCTCGGCGAGCGTCAGCCCGCGCGCCTTGCGCAGGGCCCTGATGTCGCCGGCCAGCACGCGTTCGTCAGGTCCCTGCAATGTTCTTGCGGTAGTCGAAGGCAAAACGCTCTCTTAATGAAAAATTACCGGCAAATTTCATGAGAAATCAAGCTCATGAAAAAATCAAGCAGATTTTCACGGATGCACAAGATTTGCTTGCGCGATTTTGACGGTTCATGCAAAGGCTCCGCCGAGAGCGGCGAGTGGGGACGTCCGATCGAGACAAAGGGTAAGGGACGGCCCATGCTGGAAAATAACCCCCGAATCGAGGGCGATGCCGAGATTGTCGACGAGGCGATCCTGTCGCGCCGTTCGGTGCGCGCATTCCTGCCCAACATGGTCGAAGACGACATCATCCGCGCCATTCTGGCGGTTGCGGCGCGCGCCCCATCCGGCACCAACATGCAGCCATGGAAGGTCTATGTCACCAAGGGCGAGAGCAAGCAGCGGATATCGGACGCCATTCTCAATTCCGGCATTCGCGCCGAAAAAGCCGATTGGGACGAGTACCGGTATTATCCCACGCAGTTCTTCGAGCCGTACCTGACGCGACGTCGCGCCAACGGTTTCGGCCTCTATGGCGCGCTCGGCATCGGTCGCCGCGAGGTCGACAAGATGCGCGCCCAGCACGACCGCAACTTCGTCTTCTTCGACGCGCCGGTCGGCATGATCTTCACCATCGATCGCCGCCTCAACCAGGGCTCATGGATCGACTACGGCATGTTCCTGCAGAACATCATGGTGGCGGCGCGGGGCAGGGGTTTGCATACCTGCCCGCAAGCGGCGTTCGCGCCCTATCACCGGCAGATCAGGCCGGTGCTCGACATTCCCGACGAAGAGATCGTCGTCTGCGGCATGGCGCTTGGTTATGAAGATACGTCAAAACCTGAAAACGCCTTCCGCACCGACCGCGTGCCGCTGCAAGAGTGGGTGACGTTCAGAGAATAAGCCAGCCAGCCTCATTCCGTGTTCATCTGTGCGCCGTGGCCGCTGACATGGGCGCCGTCCTGGGGTGTCAGCTTGAGATAGGCGAGCAGCGCGCAGAGCGTGATGATGCCCTCGATCACGAACAGGATGCGGAAATCGTCGGCGACGGCGGGGCCGCCGCCCGCCAGAAACGACAATGCCGCGGCGGCCAGGCCGACGCTGATCGCCACCGCCAGCTGCCATAATATGTAATAGAGCGCGCTGAAACGGGCGAGCTGCTCGGGCGCGATGTCGGAATAGGCGAGGTTGCCGGTCGAGGCCCATTGCGCGGAGCGGAAGACGCCGAAGACGAAGATGTAAGTGAGCACGATCCACACCGGCGTCGTCGCCTGCATCAGCGCGAAGCCGGCAACCAGGGCGGCGACGATGGGCGTGTTGTAGACCAGCACGCGGCGAAAGCCGAAACGGTTGAGGACACGCGGCATGAAGAACCGCATGGCCACCGAGCCGACCGCGGCGACGAAGGTCAGCGATCCCGCCTGCACCGCGCTCATGCCGAAGCCGAGCTGGAACATCAGCGGCAGCAGGAAGACGACCGAGCTAAGGCCGATCGTGTCCAGCCCGCCGCCGGTGAGGAACGAAATGCGGAAGGTACGGATGCGCAACAGCTTGAGATCGAGCAGCGGATTGCGCACGCGCAGGCAGTAGAACGAGGCGATGGTCAGGATGACGAGCGCCAGCGCCAGTTCGCCGGCGATGATGCCGCCCGCGGCGTCCTTGGCGGCAAGCGAATCCATGCCGAAGACCAGCAGGACCATGCCGCTGCCGACCAGCAGGAAGCCCGGAAAATCGAACGGCGTGCGCACGGGCTTGGTCATCGTCGGAAACAGCGAGGCGGCAAGAATTGCCGCCGCCAGCGCGAACGGCACGTTGATGAAGAAGATCCAGCGCCAGGAAATGTAGGTGGTCAGCGCACCGCCGACGAGCGGACCGACCAGCGGGCCGGACTGGCCGGCCAGCGAGATGTACATGTTGATCTTGAGCGTTCGGCTGCGCGGAAAAGTCGACAGGATGACGACCTGGCCGAGTGTGCCCATCAAGGCGCCGCCGAAGCCTTGCAACGCACGCGCACCAACCAGCGTCCAGATGTTGTCGGACAGCCCGCAAAGCGCCGACGAGGCGGCGAACACCAGCAAGGCAAAGCAGTAGACGTTGCGCAGGCCGAAGCGGTCGGCAGCCCAGCCGCCAAGCGGCATCGAGATGATCAGGCTGGCGACATAGACGGTGATCAGCAGGCCGAGCTGGCTGGGCGGACGGCCGAGGCTTTCGCTGATGCCCGGCAGCGCGGTCACCACGACATTCTGGTCGAGGCTGGTCATGAACACGCCGCAGGCGACCGTCAGCGGCAGCAGGAGCAAGGCTCTGGCCGGCACGTCGGCGCGGTCCGCGGCGCCGGCGGATAGTTCTGCGGTCATGGAGATGTTCGAACCAAACGAATGTGCCGACTCTTGAAGAAGGGATTTCATATCCCTTGGGCCGGTTGGGCGGCCACGTTCTCGCACCATGGGCGCCTGCGGCCTGATTCTCTAGCGGCAGAAGCGGCTGGCGTTGATGCCAGAACAGTGCGAGCTGACCTTTCGGCGCCGCCTATTGCACCTCGTAGCCGACTTCCTCGCTGGCGTGGCAGAGCGCCTTCCAGAACGAGCGTGCAAACGAGCGGAAGACATAGATGTCGAACTGGTCGGCGCCGGTGCGCTGGATCTGGGCGAAGACGTCGTGATGAGCGGTCGAGCGGCCGGCGCCATTGGGAAAGGCCGGCAGCGAAAAGTCGATGGCGAAGAATTTCGCCAGCACCCATTCGGCCTTCGGCCCGGCAATGCGGATGGCGGTGCGGCCGTGCGAGAGATCGGTCACCGTGCCGATGGCCGAGGTCACCACCTTGGCAAAGGCAGCGGCCAGCCCTTCGGCCTCGTCGGCAACGGTGAACTTCCCCGGCGCGAAGCCGAACACTGACTTGACCCCGTCGCTCACTCCGCCGCCGGCGCCATCGGGAAGCGCCAGCCCGGTGACGGTGCGGATGGCTGCGATCAGCCTCTTCTCCTCGCCGGGCCAGGCGGCGAGTTGCACGATCGAGCCCGGCCTCGTCTCGGTCAGGATGATCTCGACGCCATGCTCGAAATTGCCGTGCGAGCCGACGTGAAATTCCGGCTCAAGCGGGGATTGGTGCTCAACCATGCATGCGGCTCCCGTCCGGATCGAAGAAGTGGTTGGAGACGATCTCGACCGGTCCGAACCGGTTGCGCAAGGGATCGGAGACGTGGGCGCGCGTGCCGTGCAGTGCCTTGCCGCCCTCGATCAGCGCCAGCGCGATATGTCTGCCGAGCGCCGGCGAATAGCAGCAGGCGGTGATATGGCCGATGGAGTCGTGCGGATTGGCTTCGTCAACCTCCTCGACGATGTGGGCGCCACCGTTGAGCGGCCGGTTATCGAGGGCGATCAGGCCGACCAGTTCGAGGCGGTCCGATGCGATCAAGCCTTCGCGGTCCATCATCGCCGAGCCGATGAACGGCTTCTTCTTCGACAGCATCCAGTCGAGATGCAGGTCGCGCGCCGTGGTGCGGCCGTCGATCTCGGCGCCGGTGACATGGCCCTTTTCGATGCGCATGGTGCCCAATGCCTCAAGACCGTAGGTGACCAGCCCGAACGGCTTGCCGGCTTCGACAAGCGCTTTCCAGACATGGGTGCCATGGCCGGCGCCGGAATAGACCTCGAAGGCCATTTCACCGGAGAAGGACAGCCGGCAGATCATCACCGGCACGCCTGCTATATCGCCGCGCACGATGCCCATGAAGGGCAAGGTGGCGTTGTCGACCGACGTGCCGGTGACACAAGAGGCGAGGATCTGCCTGGCCTTCGGGCCGCCGATCGCGGCACCTGCCCATTCGTCTGTCACCGAGGTGACGTGGACTTTCAGCTCCGGCCAGATCACGTCGAGGAAATATTCCAGATGCTGCATCACCTTGCCGGCGTTGGCCGTGGTGGTGGTCATCAGAAAATCCTGCTCGCCGAGCCGCCAGGTGGTGCCATCATCGAAGGCGAGGCCGTCCTCGCGCAGCATCAGCCCGTAGCGGGCCTTGCCGACGGCCAGCGTCGAAAACATGTTGGTGTAGACGCGGTCGAGGAATGCGGCGGCATCAGGGCCTTGCACCGCGATCTTACCCAGTGTCGAGACATCGACGATGCCGGCGCTTTCGCGCGTCGCCTTGGCTTCGCGCACATAGGCCTGCTCGACCGTTTCGCCTGAAAGCCCATAGATCATCGGCCGGTACCAGAGGCCGGCGGAATACATCGTCGCGCCATTGGCCAGATGCCAGTCATGCATCGGCGTCAATCGTTCTGGCTTCAGGTCGCCAAAACGCTCGGCAGCCAGCGAGCCGATCGACACCGGAGCAAAGGGCGGCCGGAAGCGTGTCGTGCCGACCTCGGGGATCGGCTTGCCCAGCGCCTCGGCCATGATGGCAAGGCCAGGCACGTTGGAGCTCTTGCCCTGGTCGGTCGCCATGCCGAGCGTGGTGTAGCGCTTGAGATGCTCGACCGAGACAAAGCCTTCCCGGTGAGCCAGCCGCACGTCCTCGGCCGTGACGTCGTGCTGGAAATCGACAAAGCTCTTGCCCTTGGCCCTGATCTCGAACACCGGGGCGGGGTCGGGATCGCCAGGCACTGCTTCGACGGTCGGCAGCATGGACGGTGTGCTCTGCCCGCCTGCGGCGGCGAGGCCGGCGGCGCGGCCTTCGGCGATGGCTTCGGCCGTCGAGAAGCTTCCGGTGAAGGCGCCTGCGCCGATCCAGCTCTGTGTCGGCTTTGGCGGCAGGAAAGCTTGCCGCGCGGCGTTCCATTCCGCCTTGGCGCCGGCCTGGCTGGCCAGATGGATGGTCGGCGACCAGCCGCCGGACATCAGCAGGCAATCGGCATGGATACTGCGTGCATCACCGATGAGTGCCCCATTGGCCATGTCGAAGCGCTGCAGCTTGAGGCCGGACAGCGCCTTGCCGCCTTCGGTGGCGACGACGGCATGGCCGGCAAAGATCTCTGCCTCGGCTTCCGCGGCCAGCTTGCGCATCTCCGGCGAAAGTTCCGGCCTGACATCGGCGATGGCGACGACCGCGGCACCGGCCTTCTTCAAGGCGACAGCCGCCCTATAGGCGCTGTCATTGTTGGTGAACAACGCGATCCGCTCGCCCGGCAGCACGCCGAATTCGTTGGCATAGCGCTCGGCGGCATGCGCCAGCATCACGCCTGGCCGGTCATTGCCGGGGAAGATGAGCGGCCGCTCGAACGCACCAGTGGCCAGGACCACGGATTTGGCGCGGATCGCCCAATAGCGATGGCGCGGCTCGCCCTTGCCGGGGTGCTCCTTATGGTCGCTGACCCGTTCGAGCGCGGCAAGCGTGTTGTTGTCGTAGTAACCCCATACCGTGGTGCGCGGCAGAAGCCGGACATTGTCGCGGCCTGCGAGCTGGGCGACGGTGCGCCGCGCCCAATCGGCGGCAGGCGCGCCATCGATCGTTTCCTCGGACCAGTTGGCCGAACCGCCGAAATGCGGCTCGAGATCGGCCAGCATGACGCGCGCACCCTGATCGGCGGCGGCCTTGGTGGCTATCAGGCCGGCAGGGCCGGAGCCGACGACCAGCACGTCGCAAATGGCGTTCATGCGTTCGTAGCGGGCCGGGTCTTTCGCCGATCCGGCACTGCCGAGACCGGCTGCGCGGCGGATGAAGTGTTCGCAGAACATCCAGAAACGCGTGCCCTTGAGCGGGCCGAACACCGGTCCCATGAAGGTCTTGTAGTAGAACCCGGCCGACAGGATCTTGCCGCCGAGCTGGTTGACGGCGTTGATGTCCCAGGCAAGCGAGGGAAAGCGGTTCTGGCTGATGGCAACCAGCCCGTCATGGATCTCGACCATGGTCGCTGGAATGTTGGGCTCGCGAACCTCGCCCTTCAGCACCGTCACCAGCGCGTTGGGTTCCTCGACGCCTGCGGTGAGCAGGCCGCGTGGGCGATGGTATTTGAACGAACGCCCGTACAACGTGAGGCCCTTGGCCAGCAGGGCTGACGCCAGCGTGTCGCCGGCATGGCCAGTGTAGGCCGTGCCATCGAAGGTGAAGCGGATGGTTTTCAGCCGGTCGATGCGGCCGCCGGTGTCGGCACGGCGCGGGCTCATGCCTTGTCCTCCGCCTTGCGGCGCGCGGCCGGCCCATGATCGCCCCGCGCAAAGGCAACGCTGGAAATCTCATGCGTCAGCGTGTTGCGCACGACCTTGAGATGCGCGCGGCAGCCGCCGGAATGTTGCCAGATCTCATTGTGATCGCCGGCCGGATTCAGCCGGTCATAGACATAGGCGTTCCACGCCTCGAAATTCTGCGAGGCGGGGTCGGGACGCTCACGATTGCCGTCACCCTGATAGGTGAACTCGATGACGTCGCGCGGGCCGCAATAGGGGCAAGTGATCAACATTGGACTCTACCTATTGCCTAATGCAGCCGCGGGTTTGCACCCTGGCCCTTGTCGTCGATCACCAGCCCGCGGTGGAAGCGGTCGAGCGTGAAGGGCGCGTTGAGGTCGTGCGGCTGGTCCTTGGCGATGGTCCAGGCGAAGCACCAGCCGGAAGCCGGCGTCGCCTTGAAGCCGCCATAGCACCAGCCGCAGTTGAGATACATGCCGGGCAGGGGGCCGGCGGTGATGATCGGCGAGCCGTCCATCGACATATCGCAAACACCGCCCCAGGAGCGCAGCATGCGCACGCGCGCGAGGCCCGGAAACAACGCCAGCATTTCGCTCATCACCTCGTCGACGACAGGCAGATTGCCGCGCTGGGCGTAGCTGTTGTAGCCGTCGATATCGCCGCCATAGATGAGGCCGCCCTTGTCCGACTGCGACATGTAGAAATGGCCCATGCCGAAGGTGACGACCGTGTCGATGAAGGGCTTCAGCGATTCCGTGACGAAGGCCTGCAGCACATGGCTCTCGATCGGCATCGTCTCGATGCCGGCCATCTGCATGACGCGTCCGGTGCTGCCGGCGACCGCCACGGCCACCTTCCTGGCGCGGATGTCGCCGCGCGAAGTGGTGACGCCTGATATGCGGTCGCCGTCGCGCAGGAAACCGGTGACCTCGCAATTTTCGATGATGTCGACGCCGCGCCTGTCGGCGCCGCGCGCATAGCCCCAGGCCACCGCATCGTGGCGGGCGGTGCCGGCGCGGCGCTGCATCAGGCCGCCGACCACCGGGAAGCGAGCGCTGTCGGAGATATCGAGCGCCGGAATCAGGCGTTTGATCTCAGTCTTCGTCATCAGTTCGGCATCGACGCCGAGATGGCGCATGGCGTTGCCGCGCCTTGCATAGTCGTCGAATTGGGCCGGCGTGTGCGCCAGGTTCAGGCAGCCGCGCTGCGAGAACATGACATTGTAGTTGAGCTCGTGCGACAGGTTCTCCCACAGCTTCATCGAGTGTTCGTAGAAGCGGGTGTTGGCAGGCAGCAGATAATTCGAGCGCACGGCCGTGGTGTTGCGGCCGACATTGCCGGAACCGAGCCAGCCCTTTTCCACAACGGCGACATTGGTGATGCCGTGTTCCTTGGCAAGATAATAGGCGGTCGCCAGCCCATGACCGCCGCCACCGATGATGATGACGTCATAGGACGCCTTCGGGTCAGGCTTGCGCCATGCCGGCTTCCAATCCTTGTTTCCCTTGAGCGCGTTCGCGAGCAGCGAAAAGGCCGAGTACTCTGCCATTGATGTCATCCGGTTCGGGCGATGCGGCAGACTATAGAGCAGGCCGCATCCGCAAAGCCAATATTGCGCCATCGCCTTTCGACTGGCCGACGCCCGGATGGGATCACTCGGCGTGAGTGGCCGGTTGGGGCCAATGATCGGATGGGCTCGCGATACGACGGCTTGCCCCATGATAGGGCCGTCTTTATCAAGGACAGGCTTTCAAATTGCCTTTGCCGCCGATGAGTCGCCAACAAATCATGCTTTTCCGATTGCTTCGTCTCATCCTGGTACTCACGCTGGTCGTTTCGGCGCCGCTTTCGTTTGAGGCGATGGCGCAAGCGCTCGGCCAGGGCTCGGCCGGTTTGGTCACCGATCAGCAAAAGGTCATCCAGGATCTAACGGCCAAGACGGACGATCTCGAGAAGAAGATACAGCAGGACGGTGAGGACGATGCCTCACTCGTGGAGATCCGTCTGCAGCTGGAGGACCTGTCGCGGGCGGCACTCACCAGTGCGCTGGTATTCCGCTCGCGGCTCACCGAGATCAACAATCGCATCGAGGTGCTGGGTCCTCCACCGGCGGCGGGCCAGCCGCAGGAGCCCGACATCGTGACGGGCGAGCGTCAGGCGCTTGCATCGGAAAAGGCCGAGATCAACGCGGTCGTTGCCAGCGCACAGAACCTGTCGATCCGCATCAGCGGGCTGATCGACAAGATCGGCAATATGCGTAGCGAGCTGTTCCGCAATCTTTTGACCAAGCGCTACGTGCTGTCGGATGCGCTCAGCCCGCAGGTGTTTTCCGACGCCCGCGACGAGTTCGGCAATCTCTACAAGGCGGTGTCGTCCTGGTTGAGCTTTGCCTTCAAATTCAAGTTCCAGGCGATCCTGGCGGCAACCTTCGTGGCGCTCGGGCTGGCGCTGGTGCTGCTGGTTGGCGGCAGGCGCCTGTTCGGGCGGGTGTTCGAAGCCGACCCCACCAATGAGGACCCATCCTATCTCAGCCGCCTTTCGGTGGCCTTCTGGTCGACCTTGCTGCCGACGCTGGCGGTTGCCGCCTTTCTTGGATCGACGATTTTCTTTTTCAATTATTACAATGTGTTGCGCGGCGACATTGGGCTCTTCCTCAACGCGCTGGCGACCGTCATCGGCGTGGTGTTCTGCGTCAACCGGCTGACCAATGCGGCGCTGGAACCGCGGCTGCCGAACTGGCGCCTGATCCCGGTCGAAACCGGGCCGGCGCGCTGGCTGGTGCGCCTGGCCACCGCCATGGCCGTGGTCATCAGCGTCAACACCTTCCTGTCGGTGATCAACGACAAGATGGGTTCGCCGCTGTCGCTGACCATCGCCCGCAGTTTTGTCGCCACCATCATCGTCGGCATCATCCTGATCCTGATGGCGATGCTGAGGCCGTTCAAGGCGCGCGACGGAAGCTGGCGGCCCTGGCCGGCATGGCTGCGCTACCTGTCGCTGGGCCTTGGCCTATTCACCATCATAGCCGCCTTGCTCGGCTATATCGGCCTTGCGCTGTTCGTTTCGCTGCAGGTCGTCGTCACCGGCACAGCCTTGATCACCGCCTATATCGGCTTCCTGTCGGCGCAGGCGATCGGCGAGGAGGGTGCTTTCGCCAACACCTCCGTCGGGCGCTGGCTGTCGGCCAATTCCAGCTACGAGGATACGGCCCTCGACCAGCTCGGCCTTGTCGTCAGCGTTGCCATCAATGTGATGATCGTGCTGGTGTTCCTGCCGCTGATCCTGCTGATGTGGGGTTTCCAGCCCGGCGATATCCAGGCTTGGGCCTACAAGCTCGCAACCGGGATCAACATCGGCTCGGTGACGATCTCGGTCACCGGCATCCTCTCCGGCATCGTCGTCTTCGTCATAGGCTATTTCCTGACGCGCTGGTTCCAGGGCTGGCTCGACGGCTCGGTCATGGCGCGTGGCAAGGTCGATACCGGCGTGCGCAACTCGATCAGGCTGGCGGTCGGCTATGCCGGCGTCGCGCTGGCGGCACTGGTCGGCATCTCGGCGGCGGGCATCGACCTGTCCAGCTTGGCACTGGTCGCCGGCGCTCTTTCCCTCGGTATCGGCTTTGGCCTGCAGAACGTGGTGTCCAATTTCGTTTCCGGCCTGATCCTTCTGGCCGAGCGGCCGTTCAAGGTGGGCGACTGGATCGTTGCCGGCGACGTCAGCGGCACGGTCAAGAAGATCAGCGTGCGCGCCACCGAGATCGAAACCTTCCAGCGGCAATCGGTGATCCTGCCCAATTCGAACCTGATCAACAACGCCGTCGGCAACTGGACGCACCGCAACAAGCTCGGCCGCGTCGACATCAAGGTCGGCGTCGCCTATGGCAGCGACGTCAAGCAGGTTCATGCCGTCCTGCTGGAGATCGCCCGCAGCCACCCGATGGTGCTGAAGAACCCCGAACCCTTCGTGCTGTTTTCCAATTTCGGCCCCGCCGCCCTGGAATTCGAAATCCGCGTGTTCCTGGCCGACGTGATGAACGGCAACATCGCGCAGAACGACATCCGTTTTGCCGTCCTCGAAAAATTCAGCAGCGAACACATCGAGATCCCCTCGACGCCGCGCGCCGTGGTCGAGGCCCACAAGCCCAAGGCCTGGCCGACGGACGACGACAAGATCGAGGCCGACTTCGCCGAACAGGAGCAGATAAGGGCCGAAGCCGAAGCGGAGAAGAAGCGACTGGTCAAGTCTCGCAAAACCAAGAAGCCGGACCCGGACTAGGCTCGGACTCCGTCGACCTCAATCCTGCCCGGAATCGATTGCGGCATGAATGGGGCATTCAGTTGCGGTTCAGCTTCCATCTCATATAAGCTCCATGCAAAGGCGAAAATGCCTTGCCAAATGCAACAGAGGCGGTGGGAACACCGATATTGCACCATGTGGAAGTCTCTCGTCGCTGCAGTCGCCCTGGTCGCTGCCATCGGCTCGGTCCATGCCGCGAGCGCGGTCAACAAGGACGCCGAGACCCGCACGCTGGTCGTAACGGAGGGCGGCAGCAAGACCGACCTTGCGCTGGCCGGTGGCGAAACGGTTGAGTTCTGCCCGAACGGCTGCTTCGTCACCTTGCCCAATGGCGATCTCGAAGCCCTGACCGGTTCGGAAACCGTCGAGATCTCGGGCGGTGTCGCCCGCATCAAGTAATCTTGGCGTCACGATTGTAGAGGCCGGGCATTTGCCCGGCCTTTTATCGTTTCCGGTAGCGGTTGTTTAACAATGACACCGGAAATACCGCCATGGCAGCCGTCTGCAACCGTGCGTTTTAACGTTCGCTACGCCATCGCCCGCTATACCAGCCTCAAGACGCCGAAAAGCGGCGCGCAACTCTACGCGGGCAGGGCAGGACGGACATGGATGCGCGATCGGACAGGAACGCAATACCGCTTGCGGTCGATCTCGACGGCACGCTGATCGCAACCGACCTGTTGTGGGAAGGGCTGTTCATCCTTCTCAAGAAGAACCCGCTCTATATCTTCCTCGTACCGTTCTGGATCGCCGGCGGGCCGGCGCGGCTAAAGCAGGCGATCGCGCAGCGCATCGACATCGATCCGGCATCGCTGCCCTATCGCGAGGTGCTGCTTTGCCGCCTCCGGACCGAGCACGCCGAGGGCCGCAAGATCGTGCTGGCGACCGGTACGCCGCGCAAGTTCGCCGACGCCATCGCGGCCCATCTCGGCATTTTCGACCAGGTGCTGGCCACCGATGGTCTCGCCAATCTCACCTCGGGCAGGAAGCGCGCCTCGCTGATCGCAGCCTATGGCGATGGCGGTTTCGACTACGCCGGCAACAGCCGCCATGACCTCCAGGTCTTCGATGCCGCACGCAACGCGATCGTCGTCGCGCCCGACCGCCATGCCGCGCGCTGGCAGGCGGCACATGGCGCCGAGACGGTGCCGGCGCCGAAGCCGACTTTGCGGACCATCGTCAAGATGCTGCGCGTGCATCAGTGGCTGAAGAATTCGCTGATCGCAGTGCCGATGGTGCTCTCGCATGAATATTTCAACACCGACATGATCTGGGAATGCCTGCTGGCATTCGTCTCGTTCAGCGCGGTGGCATCGGCCATCTACATCCTCAATGATTTCTTCGACCTCGCGCTCGACCGCAAACACCTCACCAAGCGCAACAGGCCGTTCGCCAGCGGCGCGCTGTCGATCCCGTTCGGACTTGGGGCGATCGCGGTGCTTCTGGCGATCGGCATCGGCACCGGGCTGTTCCTGTCGCCCGAATTCATGGCTGTGCTCGGCGGCTACATGGTCGTCACCACCGCCTATTCGCTGTCGTTCAAACGCATGCTGCTGGTCGATGTGCTGACGCTCGCCGGCCTCTACACGATCCGCGTCCTGGCCGGTGCGGCGGCGACCGGCGTCGACGTCTCGTTTTGGCTGCTGGCCTTCTCCATCTTCTTCTTCCTGTCGCTGGCGCTGGTGAAGCGCTTCGTCGAACTGCGCACCACCGCCATTCCGCCCGGCGAGCGCATTGCCGGTCGCGGCTATCGCACCGAAGACCAGGAGATCGTCGCCCAGGCCGGCATGGCCTCGGCCTTCTCCTCGGCGCTGGTGCTGGCGCTCTACATGGACAGTGTCGCGGTGCGGGAACTCTATCCGCATCCATGGCTGATCTGGCCGCTGGCGCCGATCGTGCTCTATCTTACCATGCGCGTCTGGATCCTGGCGCGCCGCAACGAGATGCATGACGATCCGGTCGTCTTCATCATCCGCGACTGGCGCAGCCAGATCGTGGTGCTGATCGGTGCGGTGATGCTGGTCATCGGGGGCTGGTAGGCATGGCCGCCGGACGTTTCCCAAGCTTTGGCCTTGCCACGCCGCCGGCGCCGCGCGCCATCGGTGCCGACGAGGCGATCACGCTGCTGAAGGGCGGTCAGGCCAAGCCGGCGTCGCTGCTTGCCTATGGCAATGGCCGCTCCTACGGCGATTCCTGCCAGAACGGGGCCGGAGCGGTCGTCGATATGCGATCGCTGAACCGGATCCACGCCTTCAACGCCGAAACCGGTGTTCTCAAGGCGGATGCCGGCGTGCTGTTGTCCGACATCATCGCCCACGCTGCCCCCTACGGCTTCTTCCCCGCCGTTGTGCCAGGCACGCAATTCGTCACGCTCGGCGGGGCCATCGCCAATGACGTGCATGGCAAGAACCATCACCGGCGCGGCACCTTCGGCTGCCATGTCGAGAGCTTCACGCTGCTCAGGTCCGATGGAAGGACCCATCGCTGCTTGGCGACAGACAATGCGCGGCTGTTTGCGGCGACGATCGGCGGCATGGGGCTGACCGGCCTCATTCTGTCGGCCTCGATCCGGCTGATGCGGGTGCATTCCCTCGACATCGTCGAAAGGGCGACGCCGTTTCGTGACCTCTGCGAATTCTTCGACCTGGCCGCGGCGGCCGATCAGGCCAACGAATATGCGGTCGCCTGGATCGACCAGCTTGCCGGCGGTCGCAACAGCGGTCGCGGCCTGCTGCTCACTGGCAATCACGCCGAGCACGGCTCGCATGCCGCTTCGCGCGCCGGCGGCAATTTCTCGGTGCCGGTCCAGCCGCCGTTCAACGTGCTCAACCGGCCGTTCCTGACCGCCTTCAACGCTGCCTACAGGTGGAGGAAGAGCCGGGCAACGGTGCCGCGCCAGGCCGGCTACCAGGGCTTCTTCTTCCCGCTCGACGGCGTGCGCGATTGGAACCGGCTTTATGGGCCGAAAGGGCTGTTCCAGCACCAGAGCGTGGTGCCGGAACAGACGGCGCGCGAGGCCGTGCCGGCATTGCTGGCGGCTGCAAGGCAAGCCGGGCAGGGCTCGTTCCTCACGGTGCTGAAACGCTTCGGCTCCATCCGCTCGCCGGCGCTGCTGTCGTTTCCGCGTCCCGGCTACACGCTGACACTGGATTTCCCCAACAGGGGCGCCGCGACGCTGACACTGCTGCGGGAGCTCGACCGCATCACGGTCGAGGCCGGCGGCGCGGTCAATCCGTACAAGGACGCCCGCATGGGGGCCGAAATCTTCGCTTCGTCCTTTCCCGAATGGCAGCGGCTGGAAGCGCTCCGCGACCACGCCTTCATGTCCGACTTCTGGGCGCGCACTGCGAAGAAATTGGATGTGCGGCGAGGCTCGGTCGAGGCAGCCGAATAGATAAAATCCGAATAATTATTGGTTAACAGATGGTTGATAGCGCGATTCACTCAAAACAATGTTGGGACTTCACCAAATGTTTGCGGGTTTGTAGTAGGAAGTGTGAAGGGGTGGCTTGGAACTCATGAAATACATCGTCTTCATTCTCTTTACAGTCGTGACCAATGCCGCGGCGCAGCTGATGCTGAAGCAAGGCATGATGTCGCTCGGACCGATCTCGTTCGAGGGCGTCAATCCGCTCGTCAAGCTGCTGCAGATCGTCTTCAGCCCCTGGGTGTTCCTTGGCCTGTGTACCTTCGTCATCTCGATGGCCTCGCACCTCTATGTGCTGTCCAAGGTCGAGCTCTCCTTCGCTTATCCGTTCCTCAGCCTCGCCTATGTTGCCGTCGCCATCTTCGCTTATTTCGTCTTCCGCGAGGACCTCAATGGCTGGCGGATCGCCGGCATCGCCTTCATCTGCGTCGGCACGGTGCTGATCGCGCAAAGTGGCCGGGATTTGGGTGGGCAAGGGCATGAGGACCAGACCGCTTCCATCACGCCCGACAAGATCCAAGCAAACGAGATCGTTCGATGAGACATATGATTTTCGGCGGTGACGGTTTCGTCGGCCGCCATCTTGCCCCGAAGCTTGTGGCCGATGGTGAAGAGGTTGTCGTCGCCGACATCGTCAAGAGCGACCTGCCGCATTACCGCAGCGTCCGCTTTATCCAATGCGACGTCACCGATCCGGCCTCGGTCGCCGCGATTGGGCTGAAGGCCGACGACATGGTCTACAATTTGTCGGCCAAGATGCTGTCGCCGATCCAGGTGCGCGCCAAGCGGCATGACTTCTTCTTCCCTGTAAATTTCCATGGCACCGAGCACATCATGCAGGCCATGGACGGAGCCGGTGCGTCAAAACTCGTCCACTACACGACCGACATGATCTACGGCCACACGGTCACGCAGCCTATGACCGAGGAGCACCCGGTGGCGCCGCTGGGCGAATATGGCTGGTCGAAGCAGAAGACCGAGGAGCTGGCGGCCGAGTGGCGCAAGCGCGGCATGTCGATCTCGCTGTTTCGCCCGCGCCTGATCATCGGTCCCGGCCGGCTCGGCATTCTCGAAAAACTGTTCAAGCTGATCGACTGGAATTTTCCGGTGCCGATGATCGGTTCGGGCAGGAACCCTTATCAGTTTATCTCGGTGTTCGACTGCGCCGAGGCCGCCCGCGCGGCCTGGAAGGCCGGCGTGCCAAACGAGGCCTATAATCTGGGTTCGCTCAATCCACCGCCCGTCAAGAAGCTGCTCGGCGATCTGATCAGGCATTCCGGCTCGAAATCGATCCTGATCCCGACACCGGGTTGGGCGGTCAAGCGCACGCTGGACCTGCTCGACCTGATGAACATGCCGATCATGGACCCAGAACAGTATCTGATCGCCGACGAGGAATGCGTGCTCGACGTGTCCAAGGCCGGGCGTCAGCTCGGCTGGGCGCCGCAATATCGCGACGAGGACATGCTGATCGCCGCCTATAGCGAGTACCGCGCCAAGAAAGCCGGGCACGCGGTCGCCACCAAACATGTGCCCGCCGAATAGCGGCTCGCAAAACAGCTTTCGTTGCGCACGATTGCGGTCGTGCGTGCAGACAGGAGATTGAAATGACCGTCATGGCCAAGCCCGAACAGACGAATGCGCGCACCATGGTCAGTGCGCCGGCGCTGTCGCCCGCCACCATCGCCAAGCCCAACCTGATCAGTGTCGAGCAGGCCAAGGCGATGGACGTCGCAGAGATGACCGACCTGTTCAAGGCGCATCTCAACCCCGGCCAGCTGCACTTCATGAAGCTGCTCGGCTTCCACAAGATCAAGATCGAGCGTGCCGAAGGCATGTTCTACATCGACCAGAACGGCCGCAAGATCCTCGACTTCTTCGGCGGCTTCGGTTCGCTGGCCTTTGGCCACAACCATCCGCGCATCCTGGAAGCACGCAAGAAATTCCAGGAGGAGAAGCGCCAGGAAATCGCTATCGCCTTCATGTCGCAATATGCGGCGGCACTTGCGCACAACATCGCCAAATGCTCGCCCGGCGATCTCGACATGGTGTTTCTGGGTTCGTCCGGCTCGGAAGCGATGGAAGCGGCGGTTAAGCTCGCCGAGCGCGCCGCCGGTCCGAAGCGGCCGAAGGTCGTCTATGCCGAGAATTCCTTCCATGGCAAGACCAAGGGCGTGCTCGGCATCACCGACGGCCAGCTCTACCGCGCCGACTTCAAGGTGGCCGAAAACACGGTCCGTATCCCGTTTGCCGACATCGAGGCGGTCGAGCGCCTGTTCCGTTCCGACCCGGAGGTCGGCGTCATCGTGCTGGAAACCATCCAGGGCGGCGGCGGCATCATCCAGGCGCCTGCCGAGTACTGGCAGAAGCTGCGCGCGTTGTGCGACCAGTATGGCGTGCTGTGGGTCGCCGACGAAGTGCAGTGCGGCTACGGCCGTTCGGGCCGCTTCTACGCCTTCGAACATTACGGCGTCGTTCCCGATGTTACGGCGCTGGCCAAGTCGCTCGGCGCCGGCAAGGCGGCGGTCGGCGCGATGATTGCGCGGCGCGAGGTCTACATGAAGGCCTATGGCACACCGAAAACGGCGATGATCCATGCCATGGCGACCTTCGGCGGAATGGGCGAGGCCTGCGTCACCTCGATCGAAGGGCTCAACGTGCTCTACGACGAGGGGCTGATCGACAATGCCGCCGTCACCGGCGACTATTTGCTGCAGCGCCTGCAGGCGCTCAGGGAAAAGTACCCGAAGATCATCAAGGATGTGCGCGGCAAGGGGTTTATGGTCGGCCTGGAGTTCCACGACTTCTCGCAGACCTTGCCGATGGTGCTGCGGCCGATCGTCAGTGTGCTCGACGACAAGCTGAAGGGCTCGCTGTCGGGCTTCGTCGGCGCGCTGCTGCTGCGCGACTACGACGTGCTGGTCGCCTTCACCGAGTACAACCGCAACGTCATCCGGCTGGAGCCGCCGTTGATCTGCCAGCGCGAGCATGTCGATCGCTTCGTCGATGCCTTCGACAGCCTGCTGTCGCGCGGCATCGTGTCGATCGTGAAGGATTTCGTCAAAAGCCAGGTTCGTTAAGCGAGTTCGCTGGGTACAACGATGCTGACCAAGTCGCCCGCTCCACAAAACCCACTCGACCGGCTCACCGGAGCCGGCCTGGCGTGGGGCGAGGGGACTTATGCGCGGCTGGCGGCACCGATCGGCGCTGCGGCCTTCGCGCTCTACATCCTTTTTACAGCGTTCACGGCATGGGTGATGCCCGACGCCAATTGGGACATGCTGCCCTATCTCGCTATATCGGAGGAGGGCACCTATCCCGATGCACAAGCCCTGCACGACTATGCCTACAACACAGTCAAATCGGGCGTTTCGGCAAGCGATTATAAGGCGCTGACCGATGATGGCGGCGGCTTCCGCAGCCACATGACAGAAAATGCCGCCGACTTCCATTCGCTGCTCGGCATGTACAGGATCAAGTTCCTCTACGCCGAGGTCCTGTCGACGATGAGCGCGGTGATATCGCCGGTCGAGGCGATGCGCCTAGTCTCAGTGGTCTCGGTTCTGCTGTTCGGCGCGATCGCCCTGATGTGGCTGCGCTCCGAGGGGGCACTGGCCTTGGCGCCTGTGGTCGGCGCGGTGCTGATCATGGCCGATTTCGGCGATGCGGCGCGCGCTTCGACGCCGGATCTGCTCACGTCAGCGCTGCTGCTCGGCGGGCTCTATGCCTATGTCCGCGGGCGCGAGATGGCGACCGCGATCCTGCTCTTCCTCGCCTTCATGGTGCGCCCGGACAATATTGTTTTCCTTGCTGTTTTTGCCGTGCTGCTGGTCGCCTTTCGGCAGAAATCGTGGGGCGCGCTGGCCGGCTTTGCCGCTTCCTTCGTTGCCTATTTTGCCATCTCGCACTGGGCGCATCATCCCGGCTGGTGGCCGCATCTGTGGTTCTCCAGCATAGAGCAGCATTACAATATGGACGGGTTCGAGCCGCCATTCTCCATCGTTGCCTATCTCAGGGCATTTGCCACCTCGCTGCTGCGTGCCGTCAGCCTGAACAGCTGGGTCGGGGTGTCGGTGCTGGCACTGGCCGGCTGGTTTGCCGCCTCCCGCGCCGGCTTCCGCCTCGATCGCCGCGCCGGCATCCTGTTTGCGGCACTGGTGCTCGGCGCGCTGGCGAAGTTCACCGTCTTCCCGATCCACGACACGCGCATCTATTTTCCGCATCTGATCCCGCCATTCCTGCTGCTGGCGACGCCGCTCATGGCGTTGTGGGCGGCCGCGGCTCGCGGTCAGAATCGCGCTGCCATGCAAATCATTCCTGGAGACAAGTCATGAGTTCGCTATCCAGCCTGGCGCGCGTTGCCCTGTCGCTCGGTCTTCCCAGTGGCGTTCTCGACCGCGGACCATCGCTGCGCGGCACGAAGTTCCTGGCCAAGGCGGCGCTGAAGGCGCGGTTCGGTGGGGCAGGGCGGCCGTTCCAGATGGTCAATGTCGGCGCCTGCGACGGCGCGCTGTTCGACGATGTGACGCCGTGGCTGCACCGCATAGCTGGCGCACGCGCGATGCTGGTCGAGCCGATCCCCTACAATCAGAAACGGCTGCGCGCCAATTATCCCGATACCGGCCGGTTCATCATCGAGCCGGTGGCGGTGACAAAGGCCAAGGGGACGATCACCGTCCACACCTTCGATGCAGCCGCGCTCGAGTCCGGCACGCTGCCCATCGAATTCATCGGCTGTTCGTCGGTCACCGACACCAATCTGATGTCGGGCAAGAATGCCTGGGGCGAGGCCGACGCCAACTTCAACAAGTTCGCCCCGCACCTCAGGGATATCGAGGTGCCATCCGAGACCTTGCAGACGCTGCTCGACCGCAACGGCATCATCCATATCGATGCCTTCCTCATCGATTGCGAGGGCGCCGACTGGATCGTCTTCGAACAGCTCGACCTCAAGCGCTACCGCCCCGGCATGATCAAGGTCGAGGTTGGCGCGCTGCCGGCCGCCGAGATCGGCCAGGTCGTGGTCAAGCTGAAGACATCAGGCTATCAGGTCGGCTTCCAGGCCGAAGACATCTGGGCCTTCGCCTGAGTTAGCCACCGAAAGCGAACCGCCCCAGGCGCCCGATGTGAAGCATTCTGCCGTCTGGTCGCTCGGCTTTTTGCCAATGTCGCAAACAGGCTTCAATCGCCCTGCCGCTCCGCCCTATAGTCCGCCCGCTTTATCACTTTGGAGTCGCGGGCAATGGCAGAGTTTCCGAAAAAGGCGAGGGTCGTCATCGTCGGCCTGGGCGGTATTGTCGGCGCATCGATCGCCCATCACCTGATCGAACGCGGCTGGGATGACATTGTCGGCATCGACAAATCAGGTATCCCGACCGATATCGGCTCGACGGCGCACGCCTCCGACTTCTGCTACACCACCAGCCACGATTTCCTGTCGTGCTGGACGACGCTCTACTCCATCGATTTCTACGAGAAGATGGGTCATTACGCGCGTATCGGCGGCCTCGAGGTCGCGCGTGTCGGCGACGACAGCCGAATGGAAGAAATCAAGCGCAAGATCGCCTCGGCCAAGGCGTTTGGCACGCGCGCGCGCCTGATCGAGCCGGCCGAGATCAAGGAAAAATTTCCGCTCATCGAAGAAGCGATTGTCCAAGGTGGTCTTTGGGATCCCGATGCCGGTCTGGTCATCCCGCGTTCGCAGACGGTCGCCGGCAAGCTGGTCGACCAGGCGGAAGCGTCGGGCAAGCTCAAATCCTTCGCCAACACATCGGCCCGGTCGCTGGTCGTCAAGGACGGCCGCATATCAGGCGTGGTGACGGACCGCGGCACCATCGAGGCCGACTATGTCGTCGTCTGCGCCGGGATTTGGGGCCGGCTGATAGCGGAAATGGTCGGCGAAGACCTGCCGGTCATGCCGATCGACCATCCGCTGACCTTCTTCGGCCCCTACAACGAGTTCGCCGGCACCGGCAAGGAGATCGGCTGGCCGCTGCTGCGCGACCAGGGCAACTCGGCCTATATGCGCGACACCGGTGATCCCAAGACCGCCGAGGGCGGGCAGATCGAATGGGGTTATTACGAAGAGACCAATCCGCGCCTTTGCCACCCGCGCGACCTGCTGGAGAAGGACCAGGCGCGGCTTTCGCCGTCGCAACGCGATCTCGACATGGAACAGATCCTGGCGCCGCTCGAACGCGCCATGGAACTGACGCCGATCCTCGGCGAACTCGGCTATAATGAGAGCCATTCGTTCAATGGACTTCTCCAGGTAACCGCGGATGGCGGCCCGTCGATGGGCGAAAGCCAGAAGGTGCGGGGTCTGTGGTATGCCGTTGCCATCTGGGTCAAGGATGGTCCCGGCATGGGCAAGCTGATCGCCGACTGGATGACCGACGGCCGCACCGCAATCGATCACCATGCCATCGACTATGCACGGTTCTATCCGCACCAGACCAAGGAGCAGTTCATCTGGGACCGCTGCACCGAGACGGCGATGAAGGTGTACAATCCGGCGGTGCATCCGCGCGAGCCGTTCTCCAAGGCCCGCAATATCCGGCGCTCGCCGTTCTGGGAACGCGAGAAAGAACTCGGCGGCTATTTCATGGAACTCGGCGGCTGGGAGCGCGCCCACGGCTATGCCGCCAACGAGCATCTCCTGGAGAAATACGGCAACCGGGTGCCGGTGCGTGAGAACGAATGGGACAACCGCCATTTCTGGCGCGTCTCCAATGCCGAACATCTCGCCATGAGCGAGGATTGCGGCATCGTCAACCTGTCGCATTTCGCCATGTACGACATCGAAGGTCCAGACCATGTCGCGCTGCTGGAATGGTTGTGCGCAGCCAAGATTGGCGGCGACAACAACATCGGCAAGGGCATCTACACCCACTTCCTCGACGAGGAAGGCATGGTGCGGGCCGACTTTACCGTCATTCGCATGGCCGACCGCTGTCGTTTGATCGACGGCGCGGACGCTGGCCCGCGCGACTTCCAGTACATGCGCCGCACGGCACAGGACAAAGGTTTCGACGTCACCATCACCGACGTGACCGAGAAGTTCGTCACCATCGGCATCTGGGGACCGAACGCCCGGGCGACCTTGCAGAAGGTGGTCGAAAACCCGGACGGGCTCTCTGTTGAGAACTTCCCATTCGCGGCGATCAAGCCGGTCCGGATCGGCGGCAAGGACGTCACCGCTTTCCGCATCTCCTATGTCGGCGAGCAGGGCTGGGAACTGCATATGCGCTACGAGGACGGTCTCGCTGTGTGGGACGCGCTGCGCTCGACCGGCGTGATGCCTTTCGGCGTCGAGACCTATGCCAACACGCGCCGCATGGAAAAGAGCCTGCGCCTGCAGAACGCCGACCTTCTGACCGAGTACAATCTGCTCGAAGCGGATCTCGCTCGTCCAAAGGTCAAGGAGAACGATTTCTGCGGCAAGGCGAAGCACGTCGAATACCGCGCCCGCGAGCACCAACCGGCCATGCTGTGCACGCTGGTGATGACCGAGAATGTCGATTCCAAAGGCGTTGCCCGCTATCCCGTCGGCACCATGCCGGTGATGGATCCGAAGACCGGCGAGACGCTGGTCGACGAACTCGGCCGGCGGTCCTTCACCACCTCGATGGCCTATGGCCCGACCATCGGCAAGAATATCGGTCTTGCCTATCTGCCGTGGGCGTACGCCCAGGAAGGCCGCAAGCTCACGATCGAGTATTTCGGTGAGACATATCCGGTCGAAGTGGCGGCTGTCGGCTACAAGCCGCTCTACGATCCGGAGAATTTGAAGCCGCGCAGCTGATTGCTAGCCGGCGCAAAGGGCATGAAGGCAAAAGCCTGGCCATCGGCCGGGCTTTTCTCTTTTTAAGCCGACGGTTTTCGCTTACCTTCGCGGCATGTCTGCTTTTGCCTGCGCAAGACATTTCCTTTCAGGCTGCGCCGCGTTCGCACTGACGCTCTGGTTGACGCCCGCGGCCCAAGCTGACGAGCCCGTCGATGTCGAGCTGGTGCTGGCCGTCGATGTCTCGCTGTCGATGTCTCCGGACGAACTCGAGATCCAGCGTCACGGCTACGCCGCGGCACTGACGCACGACAATGTGCTGCAGGCCATTGCCGATGGCGCTTATGGCAAGATCGCCGTCACCTATGTCGAATGGGCCGGCACCAACTGGCAGCGCGTCATCGTGCCGTGGACGGTGATCGCCAGCCGCACCGACGCCGAGCGGGTGGTTGCGCAACTATCCGCTCAGCCGCCCAACAGCGCGCGGCGCACCTCGATCTCCGGAGCGCTGGAGTTCGGCAATGACCTGTTCGCCGAAAGCGGCTACCAGGGCACGAAGCGGGTCATCGACATTTCGGGCGATGGCCCCAACAATCAAGGCGCGCCGGTCAACCTGACCCGCGACGATCTGATCAAGCAAGGCATCGTCATCAACGGCCTGCCGCTGATGACGCGAGGCGGTTTTTCCGGCGCCTACGACGTCAGCAATCTCGATCGCTACTACAGCGACTGCGTCATCGGCGGACCCGGAGCCTTCATGATTCCGGTCAATGACTGGACGCAGTTTCCCGAAGCCATCCGTCGCAAGCTGGTGCTGGAACTCGCCGGCCCGACCTCGCCGCAATGGGCGGCAGAAGAAGCCACGCATCCGCCGGTGGTATTGGCGCAGGACAAGCCCGCCACCGACTGCCTGGTCGGCGAGAAAATGTGGCGCAACCGCAGCTGGATGTTTGACAGCCGCTAGGCGACCGAAGCATTGGCAAATTGGCCGGACCGCGCTATCCAGTCGGAGGGGCCGCGGCAAAAACCGAGGAAACATCAGATGAAACGTCTAGCCATCCTGACTGCTGTCGCGTCCGTGCTTTTTGCCGACGCCGCCAGCGCCCAATACAATGATGAGCCCGCCTGCATGATGTTCGAGCACGCGAATTTTCGCGGTCGGTCCATCGGTATGGGCCCCGACGATTCCGTGAACTTTCGCGGCGGCCAGTTCTGGAACGACCGTGTGTCGTCGGTGATTGTGCGCCGGGGTTGCACACTCATTGCCTATGAGGACTCCCGGATGGGTGGCCGCTCGATCGAGATCCGGCGCCGGATCCGCGATTTCGGCGGCAGCGACTGGAATGACCGTATATCGTCGGCGGAGTGCACCTGCGACGATTATTGAGGCCATTTTGGATTAGCCACGATGGATTTCTGGCGGTGGTAGCCATTGGCCGACAGCAGAGCCGGGCCTGCCGGTTGCCTCACCAAGCTGTTCATTGACAAGCCGATTGGCGTCTGTGAGACAATTCCCCAGCAAAAACAAAAGGGGAACCGACATGAACAGGATCGCCGTTCTTACCGCAACTCTGACACTTGCCGCCGGCCTGTCCGCACCGGCGATGGCTGCCACCTCGGTCACTATCGGCATCAGCGGCTGGACAGGCTTCGCGCCGCTGACGCTTGCGAAGCAGGCGGGCATCTTCGAGAAACACGGACTCGACGTGACCCTGAAAAAGGTGCCGCAAGCGAGCCGGCCGCTCGCCATCGCCAGCGGCGACCTGCAATGCGCGGCCACCACGGTGGAGACCTGGCTGGTGTGGAACGCCAGCGGCGTCACCACCAAGCAGATCTTCCAGCTCGACAAATCCTACGGCGCCGACGGCATCGTCGCCCGCAACAACATCAAGACCGTCGCCGATCTCAAGGGCAAGAACGTCGCGTCATCGGCGCCGGGCACGTCGCCCTATTTCATGCTCGCCTGGGTGCTGAACAAGAACGGCATGTCGACGAAGGACGTCACCGTCGTCAATCTGGAGCCTGATGCGGCGGCGCAAGCTTTCCTCGCCGGGCAGAACGACGCCGCCGTCACCTACGAGCCGTTCATCTCGGCGGTGCGCGACAAGTCGGACCAGGGCCATATCCTGGCGACGACGCTCGACTACCCGATGGTGCTCGACACGGTGGGCTGCACACCCGAATTCCTGAAAACCAATCCGGATGCCGCCAAGGCGCTGGCCGACAGCTATTTTGATGCACTCGACCTGATCAAGAGCGATCCGCAGAAATCCTACGAGACCATGGGTGCCGACGTGAAACAGTCGGCCAAGGAATTCGAGGATTCGGCGAAATACCTGAAATGGGCCGACCGGGCGGAGAACAAACAGTTCTTCACCAAGGAATTCCAGGACTTTTCCAAGACCGCTGGCGAACTGCTGCTGCAGATGGGACTGATCAAGGAAGCGCCCGACGTCACCACGTTGGCTGACACCAGCGCGGTTTCGAACTGATCGTTCGGCCTTTGACCATCAAGCGGCGGCGCCTGGCGCTGCCGCCTTCTCTTGGACAAAGCGCGATTTGAGCATGGGGACCATTTGAAAATGGCGACGATTTGACGATGCGCCCCTTGCATCCAGTCTCGCCGGGCATCCGAACCGTGCTCGGCATTTCCTTCTTCGTGCTTTTCGTGGCCTTCTGGGCTTGGATCACGCTAGGCGGCCACGTCAACCGCATCTTCCTCGCCGATCCGCTGTCGATGCTGCGGGATGGCTGGCGGCTTTTGGTCGAAGACCGTTTCTGGCTCGACGTTCTGATCACCATCTGGCGCGTCTTCGGCGGCTTCCTGCTTGCCTCGGTCGTCGCGGTGCCGCTTGGCATCGCGATGGGCGCCTGGAAGCCGGTGGAGGCGTTTCTGGAGCCTTTTGTCTCCTTCGCCCGCTACTTGCCTGCGTCGGCATTCATCCCACTGCTCATCTTGTGGGCCGGCATCGGCGAGCTGGAAAAACTGCTGGTCATCTTCGTCGGCTCGGTGTTCCAGATCGTCCTCATCATCGCGGTCAAAGTTGGCGGCACACGACGCGATCTGGTCGAGGCCGCCTACACGCTGGGTTCCACCAACAGCGGCATCGTCAACCGGGTGATCATGCCGGCCAATGCGCCGGAGATCGCCGAGACGCTGCGGCTGGTGCTCGGCTGGGCCTGGACCTATGTCATCGTCGCGGAACTGATCGGCTCGTCATCCGGCATCGGCTACATGATCATCAACAGTCAGTCGCGGCTGGCGACGGGTCAGATCATCTTCGGCATCATCGTCATCGGACTGATCGGGCTGTTGTCCGACTTCGCCTTCAAGGCCTTCAACCGCTGGCTCTTTCCGTGGAGCCTGGCGTGAACAAGCTTCTCATCGAGGGCGTTTCGCGCACCTTTGCCGGCGTGCGCGGCGGTCAGCCGGTCAAGGCGCTGATGCCGATCGACCTGGCGGTCGCCGCCAACGACTTCATCACTATTCTGGGGCCGTCCGGCTGCGGGAAGTCGACACTGCTCAGGATTGTCGCGGGCCTGGAAGCATCGAGCGAGGGCCGTGTGCTGCTCGACGGCAAGGCGGTGACCCGGCCGGGGCCGGATCGCGGCATGGTCTTTCAGTCCTACACGCTGTTTCCCTGGCTGACTGTGGCGCAGAACATCGCTTTCGGCTTGCGCGAACGCGGAATGCCCGAAAAGGAGCGGGACGGGGTCGTCGCTTCCTACGTCAATCTCGTCGGCCTGAAAGGGTTCGAGAACCATTGGCCGAAGCAGCTCTCCGGCGGCATGCAGCAGCGCACGGCGATCGCCCGGGCGCTGGCTAACGATCCGGAGATCCTGTTGCTGGATGAGCCGTTCGGCGCGCTCGACAACCAGACGCGCGGTCTGATGCAGGAACTGCTGCTCGGCATCTGGGAACGGCGCCAAAAGACGGTGCTGTTCGTCACCCATGACATCGAGGAGGCGATCTTCATGGCCTCGCGCGTCATCGTGATGACGGCGCGGCCCGGCCGCATCAAGTCGGATGTCGCCATCGACCTGCCGCATCCGCGCCATTACACGCTGAAGACCAGCCCGGAATTCTCGGCGCTGAAAGCGCGGCTGACCGAGGATATTCGGGTCGAGGCGATGCGCACGGCGCAGGCGTAGTCAGACCGACACAGCCTGATCATCTGGAAAGATACTTGGCTCGCTCAACAGACGCTTGAGGCGAGGAAGATCACTTTTCGGGGCGTCCAGAGCCGCCTTGAGCGCTAGCCATTTTTCGACATCGAGAGGAAAGATGCGCCGGTCGGCCAGTCTTTCGGGTCGAGTCGTTCTCGTACTCACGTGACACCTCTGCTCAGGCGGCCAGCAGCTGCTTGCGGTCGACGCGCTCCTGCTGCGGCGAGCGGGCGTAGAGTTCGCGGTAGCATTTGGAGAAATGCGAGGCCGAGACGAAGCCGCAGGCGACCGCCACCTCGACCACTGGCATCGAGGACTGGATCAGCAGGTGCCGAGCGCGGTCGAGCCGGATTTCGAGATAATAGCGGGCGGGGGAGCGGCCCATCTCGGTGCGGAACAGCCGCTCGATCTGGCGGCGCGACAGGTCGACATGATCGGCGATCTCGATCAGTGACAGCGGCTCCGACAGATTGCCTTCCATCAACTCGATGATGGTCAGCACTTTCGAGTTCTGGACGCCGAGGCGGGCGCGTAGCGGCAGGCGCTGGCGGTCGGTGGGGCTGCGCACGCGGTCGGTCAGCACCTGCTCGCAGACGCGGTTGACGAGGTTCTCGTCAAAGTCGTCGCCGATCAGCTTCAGCATCATGTCGAGTGCGGCAGTGCCACCGGCGCAGGTGTAGATGTTCTGGTCGATCTCGAAGAGGTCGGCAAAGACATTGGCCTTCGGGAACGCCTCGGAGAAGCCCGGCAGGTTCTCCCAGTGGATGGCACAGCGCTTGTTGGACAACAGGCCGGCGGCGGCGAGGATATGCGCGCCGGTGCACAGGCCGCCAACGGCGACGCCGCGATTGTATTCCTCGCGTAGCCAGGCGAAGGCGGACTTGTTTTGGTAGCGCTCGACATTGATGCCGCTGCAGACGATGGCCATGTTCGGCCGATCTGGGCCTGCCATCTTCTTGCGTTCATCCTCGAGCGACGTGTTGACCGCGCATTCGACTCCGTTCGAGGCGCGCACCGGCTTGCCGTCGATGCTGGCGAGGCGCCAGCGATAGGCCTCGTAGCCGAGCATGCGATTGGCCGAGCGCAGTGGGTCGAGCGCGGTCGCAAAGGCGATCATGGTGAAATCGGGAATAAGGAAGAATACAAACGACCGCTTGATCGGATGCTTTACGGCGTTCAAGGGAACCTCACACAGCCATGGCGCGAACAGGATGTCGCGAATAGCATAGCGACATCAGGAAAAACCATGTCTGTCAATCGGCTACGCCGCTACGACAAGATTAAATTTGCGACATGGGTCGCAAATGGGCAATCGGCGTGCAGCGGGGCCCGGAAGTGGCACGAACTGTTCAAGGGACAGGCAGCGTACAGCCTGTGCGCAGAACAAAAACGCCGCTCTGGCTGGAGCCAGGCGGCGTTGCAGTTTTAAAGCAGCGGCAGGGATGCGCTGCCTGGAAAATCTTCAGGCGACGAAGCCGAGGCGCGCCGCATTCATGGCGCCAGTCTGGCCGGGCATGGTGTTGGCGAGACGCTGACGCTCGAGAGCGGTGGTCAGGTTCATTTCGCGGCGGGCAAAGAGGCGGGCAAAAAGCTTCATAATCATCTCCAATCGGTTGCTCAGACGGGTCGCCTTCGCTTGATGGAGTGGGGCAGCTCGTTTGCTGGCGCTGATATAGGCTTGTGTAAGCAGAAACTAAATCGCAAAAGCGAACCGCTTGATATGAAATGCGACATCGATTGCGACAGATTTTGGCAAGGTGCCCAAAATTTACGATCATTTACAAGGCATTAAGTGAAAACAGGAGCTGCTATGCGGCTTTCTCATATGCGTCATGCGTTGGCGACATGGCTCCAAAACTCATTTGAATACAAATAAAATAGAGGAGGCCTGCCGGGCGGTTCGCGCGGCAGGCCTTCAGCACATAGTACACACGATCTACTTTGCTCCAGCCCAGGATCCGATGCCATTGCGAGTACCGGTCTTGGTGTCGGAAGCCTCAGGCCAGCCGATATCCTTCTGCAGTTCGATCGGCAAGGAACGGATGGCGCGCTCGGTCTGGTAGCGGGCGCGTGCCGCGGTGAATTCGGTCGCGATGCGACCAAGAGACGACAGGATAGACATTTCTTTCTCCTTTGGTGGCTGGCGGGTGCCAGACAGCGCGTTGGTTACGTCGGGCTTGTTTCAACTTCATTTCGTGTCGAATGCAGGTCTGTGTCGGGTCGTTTCATGGCTGCTTGTGGCAGCTGCCTCATTCGATGGAGTTGACTATCCTCCCAATCTGATGTTCAATCAAACGAAATGGAATGATGTTTTGTATCAGAAAAATTGAAGGTCGGTTGCCATGAACGCCCCGCTCAATCATCCGCTGCCACTGCTCGATCTCGACGTTTTGCGCACTTTCGTGGCGATTGCCGAGACCGGTAGCTTCACCACCGCCGCCAATGCCGTCTTTCGCACGCCGTCGGCCGTCTCCATGCAGATCAAGAAGCTGGAGGACATTCTCGGCCGCTCCGTGTTCGCGCGCGACGCCCGCTCGGTGTCGCTGACCACGGACGGCGAGATGCTGCTCGGCTATGCCCGCCGGCTGCTGTCGATCAACCGCGAGGTGGTGTCGAAGTTCATCATTCCCGAGATTGTCGGTGTCGTGCGGCTTGGTTCGCCGGACGATTACGGCGAGCGCGTGCTGCCGCATGTGCTGAAGCGTTTCGCGCAGTCGCATCCGTCGATCGCCGTCGACGTCACCATCGACCAGAGTAGCAATCTGCGCCGGCGCATGGACGACCGGGCGCTCGACATCACGCTGCTGACCAATTCCTACAAGACCAGCGCGCTCGGCGCCGAGGTGCTGCTGACCGAGCCGATTGTCTGGGCCGGCGCCAAGGGTGGCTGCGCGCATTTGCGCGAGCCCTTGCCGGTGTCGCTTTGGGAAGAGGGCTGCGCCTGGCGCGCCGGAGCGCTCGATGCGCTTGGCCGCGAGGGCCGCAACTACCGCATCGCCTATATGAGCGCGCACACGGCCGGCCAGCGCGCCGCGATCATGTCCGATCTCGCCGTGGCGCCGCTGCCGAAGTCGTTTCTCGGCAACGACATGGTCGAACTCTGCCCGAAGGACGGCATGCCCGACATCGGCACCTACAATCTGGCGATGGTGGTGGCGCCGGACGCCAGCGCGCCGGTCAAGGCCGTCGCCGACCACATCCGCGCGACCTTCGAAGTGTTCCGGGAAACCGGCAAGTTCTGACCGGCTGGTAAGGACGATATATAGAGCTACTCCGCCGCTTCGGCGGGGCGCTGTTCAGGCCTTAGTCTCGTGTCTTGCACGATCCGGCTCTCCCCGAGAAATTCGACGATGCGCTCGCGGGCGCGCCGGGCCTCCGGCATGTCGATCAGCGGCCAGACGTGGAACATGCCTTCCTCGTAGACAAGATCGATTTCAACGCCGGCGGCGCGGGCTTTTTCCGCGAAGATCAGATTGTCGGGCGTCAAAAGATCGCGCGAGCCTGTCAAAAGCAGTGTTCTTGGCAGCACTGACAGGTCTCCATAGACCGGGCTGATATGCCAGTCGCTGGGATCGATGCCGGCACTGTACAGACGAATCGCCTCTCGTCCGCCAGCTATGCCCAGCCAAGGGTCGTTGCGTTCCGCCTCGAACACTGCGGGATTGGTGAGCGACACGTCGAGACCCGGCGAAATGAGCACATGTCGTGACGGCAGGGACAGTCCTTCTTCGGCGGCCATCATGGTCAGCACCACAGCCATGTTGCCGCCGGCCGAATCGCCCATGAAGACGATGTCCTCGGCCTCCGTCTCGGCGAGCATCTGCCGGTAAACATCGCCAACCATTCCGAACATGGCGTGGAAATCATGTTCGGGGGCGATTGGATAGATCGGCACCGTGATTGCGTAGCCCAACCGATCCGCCATGTCGGCAATCAGGTGCCAATGATAGGGCGTGATTTCAAAGACATAGGCGCCGCCGTGCAAGTAGAGAATCCGCTTCTGTTCGCCGGACTTGGGTGGGATTTCGTATACGGGGAAGCCATCGACCGTATGCATCTCGATGTCGAGACGCTGGTGCAGCGAGGCGGGCGGCCGGTGGTTCTCGGTCTTGCGCGCGGCCGCGATCCAGCGCTGCAGATTTTCCGGACTGGCAAATGCCTGCTTACGGCTGTGCCGCAAGACAAAAGACACGACATGGCTTTTCAAACTTGGCATGCGAATACACGAACTTCGGCCAAAGCCGACTAAGAGAACCCCCTAAATCGAAAGATTGTGCCGTGGCTGAAAATGTCAAGATTTGCGCCCGCGTCTACACGGCGGTTTGATCCGCGCCGCAGTGGTCAGCGACGCGGTAAAAGTGCGGCTCGCAGCCGGTTGCTGGTGGTCGCCGGAGACATGCGAGGTCCCCGGCGCATGCCGAGCAATTTGCATTTGTCGGCGAAGGTCATCAGCGCGCGGCGCTCCAGATAGCGCTGCTGAGGGATGCCCTTTCACTGGATCGCGGCGACACCGGCCAGCCGATGTCCTTCTGGATCTCAGGTGGCAGGCTGTTCAGCAGGCGCCGCGCCTTGCTGCGGTCATGGGCTTGTCTGATGGCGGTGCCATAGCGGCTCAGGCTTTCGAGCATTGACATCGTTGTCTCCCCTGGAGCGTTGCAGCGGCTGAAAGATATTTCCTGCCTGCCGTTCGATGCCGGTTGAATGCGCCTGCCATGTATCTGGCGAATTTCACGAAAACAGCGTTTTGGTTTCCGGATCAGACGATCCGGAAACATTTGCATGCAAATGAGTTTCGAAAGGTGTTGGCGGGGGCGGGCCGCTTATTCCCGTCCACGCCTCCGCCCCTCGTGGCCTTCGCGCGAACGCCGGCGCGGAGCGGCGTCGCCGGCAACGCCATCCTCGCTGACCGTCTTGCGCGGCGGCAGTTTCACCGCTGCCGACAGTTTCGGGAACGGATCGACCTTGTTGGGCAGCGCCATGGCGTAGACGAAATGCTCCTGGAATTTCGGTTCCAGCGCCGTCTCGATCTTCTCGATCTTGCTGACCGTGTCCTCGATCTCGCGGCGGTAGCCGCGATTGAGCAGCGCCATGCGCGCGCCGGCACCGGCGGCGTTGCCGACCGCCGAGACCTTGTCGAGGTCGCAATCCGGGATCAGGCCCAGCACCATGGCGTATTTCGGATCGATGAAGGAGCCGAAGGCGCCGGCGAAATGGATGCGGTCGACATGCTCGGTGTTCTGCTTTTCCATCAACAGCTTGGTGCCGGCATAAAGCGCTGCCTTGGCAAGCTGGATGGCGCGCACATCGGTCTGGGTGATGGTGATCTTCGGCCCATCTTCCATCAATGCGGCGGAGCCGTCCTTCAGCACATAGGAGAAGGTGCGGCCGTTGGCCGTAACGCGCGGCGAGCGCGCCGAAAGCCCGCCGTCGATGACGCCGTCCTCGGAAATGATGCCGGCGAGATACATCTCCGCCACCACTTCGATGATGCCGGAGCCGCAGATGCCGGTGACGCCGGTCGCCTGGACGCTTTCCAGGAAGCCCGGCTCGTCGGACCACAGTTCAGAGCCGATGACGCGGTATTTCGGTTCAAGCGTATCGGGGTCGATGCGTACGCGCTCGATGGCGCCGGGCGCTGCTCGCTGGCCGCCGGAGATTTCGGCGCCCTCGAAGGCAGGGCCGGTGGGCGAGGAGGCAGCAACCACCCGCTGGCGATTGCCGAGCACGATCTCGGCATTGGTGCCGACATCGACAATCAGCATCATCTCGTCCTGGCGATGCGGGCCTTCCGACAGCGTGACGGCCGCCGCGTCCGCTCCGACATGGCCGGCGATGCAAGGCAGCATGTAGAGCCTGGCGCCCTGGTTAAGCTTCAGGCCGATGTCGGATGCCTTGATATGCACCGCACCTGAGACAGCCAGCGCAAAGGGCGCGCCGCCAAGCTCGGTCGGATCGATGCCGAGGAACAGATGGTGCATGATCGGATTGCCGACGAAGACGCTGTCCAGGATGTCGTTGCGCTGGACATTGCCTTCGGCGCAGACCTTGTCGACGAGACCCGAGATCGCCTCGCGCACGGCGACCGTCATGCCCTCGCGGCCGTCCGGGTTCATCATCACATAGGAGACGCGGCTCATCAGATCCTCGCCGAAGCGGATCTGCGGGTTCGAGGTGCCCGACGAGGCGGCGACGCGGCCCGACAGCAGCGACACCAGATGCATGGCGATGGTGGTCGAGCCGATATCGCAGGCCAGCCCATAGGCTTCGTTCTTGAGGCCGGGCCAAAGTGCTACGACGCGCGCTGTCTCAGAGTCGGCATCCTTGTAGATGGCGGCGGTCGCGGTCCAGTTGCCCTTGCGCAGGATGCCTTGCACCTGCGGCAGCAGATAAAAATCGAAATCGAGGCTTTTCAAACCCCAATCGTGCATCAGCGCGATCTTCAGCCGGTCGAGATCACCAAGCGGCTTGTGCATGTCGGGTTCTTCGATCTCGACATAGCACATGCGGATCGCCGCATCGCGGGCGATGACCCTGGTGTCGGCATCCTTGCGGATGGTCTGCGCGTTGATGACCGTATCCTGCGGCACGTCGATGACGAGGTCGCCGAGGATTTGTGCCGAGCAGGAGAGGCGACGCCGTTCGGGTAGGCCGCGGACGCGCTCATAGCGCTCTTCCTTGGCGCCCTTGGGCGTGATGTGGTCGTTGGAGGAGGTGATCTTGTGCTTGGCGAAATTGCCTTCCTGCACTTCGATCTGGCAACGCCCGCAAGTGGCGCGTCCGCCGCACACACTTTCGACATAGACGCCGAGCTGGCGCGCGGCATCGAGCACCGGGGTGCCGACAGGAAACCGCCCGCGCTTGCCCGACGGCATGAACAGCACGAGCGGGTCGGTGATGTTTGCAGGTGAATTCACGATTGCGCGCTTATCCTCGGCCCATCCGGGCTTCACGGCCGCCACGGCGGCGACCGCCATTGCCGGCGCCGTCGCCCGGCGCATTGACTTGCGTCGGGGCGGCAACGGCCTGGCCGCCTTCGGCCGGCTTATAATCCTTGTAGGTGCGGATCCAGTTGGTGCAGTTCTCGTCGGTGCCGTTCAGCACATTGGCGCCGCGCACGGCTTCCATTTCCTGCGGGCGCACCGGGTTCATGATGGCCGAGGTCATGCCGGCGCCGATCACCATCGGGATGAAGGCGGCGTTGATGCCGTGGCGATGCGGCAGGCCGAAAGAGATGTTGGACAGGCCGCAGGTGGTGTTGACCTTGAGCTCTTCGCGCAGGCGGCGCAGCAGCGCGAAGACCTGGCGGCCGGCATCGCCCAGCGCGCCGATCGGCATGACCAGCGGGTCGACGACGACGTCATGCGCCGGAATGCCGAAATCGGCGCAGCGCTCGACGATCTTCTTGGCGACGGCGAAACGCACGTCCGGGTCCATCGAAATGCCGGTTTCGTCGTTGGAGATGGCGACGACCGGCACGTTGTACTTCTTGACCAGCGGCAGGATGGCTTCGAGCTTTTCTTCCTCGCCGGTGACGGAGTTGACGAGCGGGCGGCCCTTGGCAACCTTGAGTGCGGCTTCGATCGCGGCGGTGACGGAACTGTCGATCGACAGCGGCAGGTCGACCAGCCCTTGCACGATCTCCAGCGTCTGCACCAAAAGGCCGGGTTCGGTCTCGTTCGGATTGACCGAGGTGACGCCGGCATTGACGTCGAGCATGGTGGCGCCACAGGCTGCCTGCTCCAATGCGTCCCTGATGACGGTCTCGAAATTGCCCGCGATCATCTCGGCGGCCAGCTTCTTGCGGCCGGTCGGGTTGATGCGTTCGCCGATCACGCAGAACGGCTGGTCGAAGCCGATGATGATTTCTCGTGTCGCCGAAGCGACGATGGTACGGGTCATAAATTCTCTCCGCCGTGATATAAAGATTTCTTTATATCGTTGTCTGGTTTCGTTCAAGCGAATGGGTGGCCGTCCCCGCCGTCAGTGCGCGGTCTTCACCATGTCCACCTGCGTTTCGGTAACATCGTCGTGCAGTATGTGCTCGAGCCGATCGGCGACCATCTGATCGTCGCGACGGATCTCGCGTTTCCACGGCTGGCGGCCCTTCAGCACGCCCGATTCATCGACGATCTCGGCGACATATTCTTCCTGCCGGTAGGCCATCACGTGAACGCCGGAAACGCCTGATATTTCCTTCACCTCGTTGATGATGTCGATGCAGAGCCGCTTGCCTTCCTTCTTCTGGTCCTGGGCGCCTTCCAGCCGCTTGATGACAGAATCGGGAATATGGATGCCCGGCACGTTCGAGCGGATCCACTTGGCCGTCTTGGCCGAGGCGAGCGGTCCGACACCAACCAGGATGAAGCATTTTTCGGTGTAACCGAGGTCGCACACCTTCTGCATGTAGGTGCGGAACATCGGCACGTCGAAGCAATACTGGCTCTGCACGAATTGCGCACCGGCGGCGATCTTCTTACCCAGCCGATGCGGGCGGAAGTCGATCGGCGGCGCGAAAGGATTGATCGCAGCACCCAGGAAAAGCTGCGGCGGCGTCGTCAGCTTGCGGCCGGACAGGAACTTGCCGTTGTCGCGCATGATGCGGCAGGTTTCCAGGAGCGACATGCAGTCGAGGTCGAACACCGGTTTGGCGCCGGGCTGGTCTCCGGCCTGGACGCCGTCACCTGTCAGGCACAGCATGTTGGCGACGCCCATCGCAGCCCCGCCCAGCACGTCGCCCTGGATGGCGATGCGGTTCTTGTCGCGGCAGGCGATCTGCATGATCGGCGCATAGCCCATGCGGGTCAAAAGTGCGCAGATGCCGACCGAGGACATGTGGCAGTTGGCGCCCGATGCATCGACGGCGTTGATGGCGTCGACCCAGCCGTCGAAGATTTTCGCCCTGTTGTAGACGTCTTCCGGATCGGCGCTGTCGGGCGGGTTGAGTTCCGTCGTCACAGCGAACTCGCCGCGCCGCAGTACGCGCTCCAGCCGACCGCGCGAGGTGTGGCCGGGCAGGGGTTCGAGCGGCAGGTGGATGCCGGCCGGGTTTTCGTCGCGCTGGCGGCCGATCATGCCGACGCCCCGGTGCTGGCCGCCTCATTCTTGGCGGCAGCGGCGGCTTCGCGCGCGGTGGCCGCCTGAGCGGTCACCCGCAGCCAGGCCGAGGTTTCACGCAGCGACTGGTCGACCGGCTTCTGCACGGTCAGGATCCTGTCGCTGTGCACCATGTTCTGCGAGCCTTCCCAGGCCTTGACCCAGACGCAGGGCATATCGGGCTCGACCTCGCAATTGCCGTTGGCGCGGACACCGCCGCAAGGGCCGTTGCGCAATTGCTTGGGGCAGTTCATCGGACACGACATGCCTGTCGAGGACAAGATGCACTGGCCGCACATGCGGCAGTCGAACATGAAGCCCTTGACGCGCTTCTCGACAAATTTGATCGGCCCTTCGACACGGCCATAGCCTATGCCTTTCCATAAGGGATGGAGGAGCAGGAACATGTCGGCGAATTTGGCGTAGAACCATTCGAGTAATCGCGAGTGCCGCACCGACCATAATCTGACCGCGAAGGAACGCTGCACGCGACGCTGCGGCGACACGTCGGCCGGCTTGTAGTCGGATTTCGGCGCTGCCTTCTTGACCAGAGTGGCCTGGGTAACAGCCGGCCTCTCCTTGGCAGGAATGGTTTCAGACATTTTCTTTGCCGCCCGCCTTGACCAGAGCGACCAGCCGCTCGCGGTCATATCTCGTGTCGATGTCGTTGAATGCCTTCTCGACTTCGGCTTCGAGGTCGTCGCCGACCGGAATGGGATCGGCTTTGCGCCATTCGGCCAGATAGTCGTCTGTACCGCCGGCGCCGGTGCGCATGGCGCACATGTCGATCGCCTCGGTAAAGCGCAGCGGCAGTTCGCGCTTGGCGTTCTGCCGGCCCTTCTTGACGATCACCTGGGCAGGGATGTCGCGCCAGTAGACGACGATCAGATCGGCCATGAATTCTCACTCCTCGAACTATCGAGCATTGCCGCAAGCGCAGTGGTGCCGCTTGTTATGGGACGACGCGCGCGCATTCAAAAGCGACGCATATCGATGTCGTAAAATGAAAGGTGGGTTTATTCGTTTGCGGCGTGTGCCGGCGCCCGGTCCAGCGCGTCGGAAACGCTGGCGCGCAGTATGCCGTCCAGGACGAAAAACGCGCTACCAGATGCCAGTTCTGAGGCCCGTCCAGACGTAGAACCAGATCGTCGGATGATACCAGAGTTTCGAAGGCAGGCCGGGATCGATCGTCGTGAGTTTTCCAGCCAGTGCATCGCTGACAGCCTCGACGCAGATGTCGCGCGAGAACGCCGTCTGGCGTAGCGCGTGACTTGAGATGGTGTCGCCTTTTTTCGATCTGCCGCGCGCCTGCTTCAGCACGCCACCAGTGTCGACGCCAGCGTCGACGAGGTGGACAGTCGTGCCGAAATTCTCCGCATCGCCTGATACCAGAGCCCAATAGCCGCCATTCATGCCGCGATATTTCGGCGTGATGCCCGCATGGTAGTTGAGCACCGGGCAGGGCATTTTGCTCAGCATCTCAGCCGAGATTAGTCGGCAACCGTTGAGCAGCACAACGCCTGGCCGGATCTTCTGGATCGCCTGCAGGCACTCAAGCCCATTGGCCGAGGCTACCGGGATGATCTCCTGGCCTGGTCGCGGCTCAACCTCCAGCTTCTCCTCGGCAATCAGTCGCGCGCTATGGCCGGCCAGGAATCGCTTGCCCAACCTACTCAGTACCATCGTGCCAAGCTGGCCGATGGCGGAAATCCAGCCTTGGCGGCGAGCCCGGCCACGCAGCAATTGCTTTTTGGATTCAGGCGTTTCGAGGACGACGCTGACAGGACCTACGCGGTCGGCGATCGCATTGATCATAGCCCAGACATGCTGGCCGCCTCCGGTGACGACCACGATCGGACGCGTATTGGATTCTGATGCTGCCATGGATCTTGCCCCCTCCAAGCAACCGTTCTCGACAATAGACGGGATGCTAGGGTGTCCGGGTTAATCCTTGGTGATCAGCTCTTCGATACACAGTCAGCGCTTGAATTCGATGATATCGAGCTTCGATTCATAGTAGGGCGCCGGAAATTCGATGCGCCATTCCTTGGCGCTGTTGCGGAAGGCGTAGCCGACCTGGTCGGTTTGCGGACCGCTGCCATAGAGCTTTGCCGGATCGCTGTTGACATAGAAGGAGCCGAGATAGATCGCGCGTTTCTCGCCATCGTCGAAGAAACGGCCCCTGGTGCGCTGCGAGCCGCTGATCTTCTCCAGCCGCCAGCCGGAACCGTCATCGGTCACCTTGCACTTGAACCAGCCATAGATGACGAGCGGCAAAGGTCCGCCGGCCTTGATGGTGCGGCACTGCCAGTTGCCGGTCAGGTCCTTGTCGGAAAAGGCCACCAGCGGCTTTGCCAACAGGGCATCGAGTTGCTTGACCTCGGCCGGGTTGCCTGTCTTCGCCTCGGCAAGGGCTGCCTTGCGGGTCTCGCCATATTTGTCGAGCCGCGTCTTGTCGGCCGGGGTGATGAGTTTCTGTATCTCGCCGTCGGCATGGGCGGGCAGGGCCAAACAGAGGAGGCCGAGTGCAGCTATCAAGAGGCGAGGGGTCATCAGTGCGTTTCCATGGCTGGCAGTCTGTTTGCTTGTGGCGCACACCTTACCCGTCCACGGCGGCCTGTCATCTAGCCTTGAGTCATCGCGGGGCAAGAATTGCTTCAGGCGCCTGCAGCCGCCTGCGCCATCCCGGCCGTCAGGTCGCCGTAACCGGTGGCGCGGCGTTCATAGACGAGACCGAGCATTCTGGCGGCTTTTTCGGCGACCTTGTCGAGTTCCGGATCGTTGGTCTGGGCGAGGTAGATCAGCTTCTCGTAATTGCCGAAATAGTCCTTGATCAACTCCGGGTGCTTGTCGAGGCCGAGCGGTTTCATGAAGAAAGCGTCGAACTGCCGGCAGAGGAAGTCGGTCATGTAGAACGACATCATGTCGTCGTCTGCGACTTTCGCATAGGCCTCCATGCCCTGGTAGAAGGCGAAGCAATGCGGGCCGGCCATGCGCTCGACGCCATGCTTCTCGCAGATGCGGTCGAGCAGACCGCCGGTGCCGCAATCGGCATAGCCGACGAAGATGTTGCTGTAGCCTTCCGTCTTGGCTTTTTCGATCGCCTTGTCCATGGCCGGTGCGATGCGGTCCGGGTAGAAATGGAATTCCGCCGGCAGGCAGGTCAGGTCGAGGTGATCCAGCCCGAGCTGTTCCTTGACGGCCAGAACTTCGCGCGCAATCATCCCGCAGGCGATGACGAGCAGCCTGTCGTCTTGATTCGGTTTCGTTTTTTGCGTCTTGGCCATGGAACCAGTCGAGCGGCTTTCGTTGTTGTGGCGCTAATTTATCTGTTGAGGGAGACACCGTCCATGAAACTGCTGCGCATCACGCCGATTGCCATCCTGGCCTGCGCCTTGGCCCTTGCGGCCTGCGCGAACACCGTCCGTGGCGTCGGCAGGGATGTCAAATCGACGGCCAAGGCGGTCGAGGACACCGTCACCAAGCCCTGATCCGCACGCGGCCACCTCATCATCTGGTAACAAAAAAGCCGCGCTGCAAGGGCGCGGCTTCTCCTGTCGTCCAGGCCGAATTGGCCAATCAGGCCGAAGCGCGCACATTGTGCTTGCGCTTCATGAAGTCCTTGGCGGTCTCGACCGCCACCGCCGCGTCGCGGCAATAGGCATCGGCGCCGACGGCCTTGCCGAATTCCTCGTTCAGCGGTGCGCCGCCGACCAGCACGACATAATCGTCGCGGATGCCCTTTTCCTTCATCGTGTCGATGACGACCTTCATATAGGGCATGGTCGTGGTCAGCAGTGCGGACATGCCGATGATGTCGGGCTGGTGCTGTTCGATCGCATCGAGATATTTCTCGACCGCATTGTTGATGCCGAGATCGATGACGTCGAAGCCAGCGCCCTCCATCATCATGCCGACAAGGTTCTTGCCGATATCGTGGATGTCGCCCTTGACGGTGCCGATGACCATCTTGCCTTGCTTGGGCGCGCCGGTGGCGGCGAGCAGCGGGCGCAGGATGAACATGCCCGCCTTCATCGCATTGGCGGAAAGCAGCACTTCCGGCACGAACAGGATGCCGTCGCGAAAATCCTCGCCGACGATGCGCATGCCTTCGACCAGCGCCTCGGTCAGCACCTTGTAAGGCGCCCAGCCGCGCTCGAGCAGGATGTTGGTGCCTTCTTCGATCTCTTCCTTCAGCCCGTCATAGAGATCGTCGTGCATCTGCTGCACCAACTCGTCGTCGGAAAGTTCGGAAAGGATGATCTCGTCGTCGGACATTTGTATCGAGCTCCTGCCGGCATCGCGACCATGTCGCAAGGCACATATCTTCGCGTTCATACCTAACCCGCTGAGGGCATGTATCCATAGCTGATTTGCGACTTCCCGCAAAAGGAAAGCGACCGTAACTCTCTTGGAATTCTTGTCGATTTTGCGACAGGCGTTGGCGCTGGCGGGCCGTTTCGAATAGGGTGCATGGCTACGATCTGGCAAGAAGCGGCGAGAGCAGCCGCTATGGATTCCAGACAAGAACAGATTCAGGGAAGAACACCATGAGCGAACACGCGGCAGTCGATCAGGAAGCGTCAAACGCGCGACGTGGGCGCGGCGCCAGCGGCGGGGCTGCTGCCCGGCGGGCCGCGCGTTCGGGCGGAGGCCCGGGCACGCAGCTCACCTACATCAAGCGCAAGATCAACGTTTACGAGGTGCTGGACGAGGAAGGCCTGGCGCTGATCGAGAAGAACACCGACACGGTTCTCGAGGAGATCGGCATCATCTTTCGCGACGATGCAGAAGCGCTGCAACTGTGGAAAGAGGCCGGCGCCGACGTCAAGGGCGAGCGCGTGCATTTCCCGAAGGGGCTGTGCCGTTCGCTGCTCAAGACCGCACCGTCCGTCTACACCCAGCACGCCCGCAATTCCGAGCGTTCGGTGCAGATCGGTGGCAATGCCACCGTGTTCGCGCCGGTCTATGGCCCGCCCTTCGTGCGTGACCTCGACGGTGTCAGGCGCTACGCGACGATCGAGGATTTCCAGAATTTCGTTAAGCTCGCCTATATGGCGCCGTCGATCCACCATTCGGGCGGCACGGTATGCGAGCCGGTCGATGTGCCGGTCAACAAGCGCCACCTCGACATGATCTACAGCCACATCAAATATTCCGATAAGCCGTTCATGGGCTCGGTGACCGCGCCGGAACGCGCCGAGGACACCGTCGCCATGGCCAAGATCGTGTTCGGCGACGATTTCGTCGAGAACAACACGGTGCTGACCAGCCTGATCAACGCCAACTCGCCGATGGTGTTCGACGAGACCATGCTCGGTGCGCTGAAGGTCTATGCGCGCCACAACCAGGCCTGCATCGTCACGCCGTTCATCCTCGCCGGCGCGATGAGCCCGGTGACGGTTGCCGGCACGCTGACGCAGGTTCTGGCCGAAGTGCTGGCCGGCGCGTCGTTCACGCAGCTCATCCGGCCAGGCGCGCCGGTGCTGTTCGGCACCTTCGCCTCGTCGATCTCGATGCAGTCCGGGGCGCCGACCTTCGGCACGCCGGAGCCGTCGCTGGTGTCTTATGGCGCCGCACAGCTGGCGCGCCGTCTCGGCCTGCCGTTCCGCACCGGCGGCTCGCTCTGCGCGTCCAAGGTTCCGGATGCACAAGCGGCTTATGAAAGCGCCAACACGCTGAACTCGACCATCCTGGCCGGCACCAATTTCGTGCTGCACTCGGCCGGCTGGCTCGAGGGCGGGCTGGCCTCCTGCTACGAAAAGTTCATGATGGACATCGACCAGCTCGGCATGACGCAGAAATTCTCCGAAGGCGTCGACCTGTCGGAAAACGGCCAGGCGATGGACGCCATCCGCCAGGTCGGGCCGGGCAGCCACTATCTCGGCTGCGACCACACCCAGGCCAATTTCCAGACCGCCTTCTACCGCTCCAACATCGCCGACAACAATTCCTACGAGCAGTGGCTGGCCGAAGGCGAGAAGACAGCGCCGCAGCGCGCCAACGAACTCGCCCGCCGCTGGCTGGAAAGCTATGAGGCGCCGCATCTCGATCCGAGCATCGACGAAGCGTTGAAGGACTTCATCGCCAAGAAGAAGGGGTCGATGCCCGACGCCTTCACTTGAAAGGAGCCCGAGTCAGGCGGGGCTAAAGTCGCCAACATCATCCACAAGGAAGTCTGGCGGAGCGCGTTCTCCGATCCGGACAAGAAGGGATGATTACGCCCGCCGGCAGCGTTGACCGCATTGCTGCGGCGCTTCTCGCCAACGGCCTTGTTCTTCGCGGCGGCTTCAATTTTACGCCAAGCGATGCGCCGCCAACGGGATCATCGGGTGCGCCGGCAGCGGCCGTCCTGCTGGTGGGGCAGGCGGGCGCGGCACCCTGGCCGCATTTCCTGCGTTGGTGGGAGCAACAGCCACAGGCAATCGCCAGTCCGCTCGACACATGGTCGCGCGAAGTGATCGGCGCCGTGGCGCAGGATTTTGGCGCACGGGCGATTTCTCCGTCGGACAAGCCCTATCTGCCGTTCCAGCAATGGGCGATGCGGGCGGAGGGGCTGAAACCGTCGCCGCTCGGCATCCTCATGCATCCGCGCTACGGGCTATGGCATGCCTACCGCGGTGCGCTGCTGTTTGAGGACGAAATTCCAGTTCAAGTTGCCGAGGCAGCGCCCCACCTTTGCGATAGCTGCGTCGAGAAACCCTGCCTGAAATCCTGCCCGGTCGACGCCTATTCCGCGCAAGGATTCGCTTATCAATCCTGCCTGGCGCATGTGGGGGGAGCGAATGGCGAACCCTGCCGCAGCGGCGGTTGCCTCGATCGCAATGCGTGCCCCTATGGCACGGGGTATCGCTATCCGCCGGAGGTCCAGGCCTTTCACATGGCGAGCTTCGCACGAGCCACCAGCTGATCCGTTCCCATTGCGTGGTGCTCGTTGGCTTCGATGAGCATCTTGACGGCAGCTAGAAGCAGGCCTATTCATCAAGTCATCTGATGACTTATGAATAGGCCTATGCAACCCGCCACCAGAACCAATCTCACCGACAGCGCCACCAGCAGCCTGCGTGCGGAGATCGTCAGCGGCCGCTGGGGCGTCGGCGAGCGCATTCCCAATGAGGCAGCCCTGACCGAGCTTCTGTCGGTCAGCCGCGGCACGGTGCGCGAGGCGGTGCGGGTGCTGGTCTCGCAAGGATTGCTGGATACGCGCCAGGGCTCGGGCACATATGTGCGCTCTACCGTCGATGCCTCTGCCGCGCTCGACCGGGTCAAGCGCACCGGCCTGCGCGATCAGTGGGAGGCGCGGGCGGCGCTCGACCTGGAGGCGGCACGGCTCGCCGCCATGCGCCACACGCCAGCCGATCTTGAGACGATGCGGCAACTGCTTGCCGAACGCGGCACCGTCGCGGGCGGCGGAAGCGATGCCTTCATCCGGCGCGATCTCGCTTTCCACAAATCGGTTGTCGCGGCGTCCGGCAACAAAGCGATGATGGAGCTCTACGACTTCTTCACCGCCGCCATCACCGAGACCATCCATGCCACCATCGACGGCGATCTGCCCGAACCGGACCACCAGGCGCATGCGGCAATCGTCGACGCCATTGCCGCGAGCAATCCCGAGCGCGCCGTTGCCGCCGTTCGCGCCTTCATGGCGCCGGTGCTTGCCCAACTTGAAAGACTGCTTTCGCAATGAACCAGAGTTTTCGTCAGCCTGACCCGACGGCGCAATCCGCCGCCATCGAGGGTCTGGAACTCATCGATGCCGAGGCCGACAGCCTGCCCGCGCCGCAGCCGTCTGAACTGGGCAGCCGTGCGGCGCGCATCGTGCTTGGCGCGAGCCTTGTGCTGATCGCCTTCAGCCTGCGGCCGCTGTTTTCCAGCCTGTCGGTACTGCTGCCCGAGGTGATGCAGGCAACCGGACTGTCGACGACGGGCGCCAGCCTGCTGACGACGCTGCCGGTTCTGTGCCTGGGTCTGTTCGCGCCCTTCGCGCCAAGATTTGCCCAGCGCTATGGAGCCGAGCGCACTTTGCTCGGGGCGCTCACCTTGCTGGTGCTGGGAACCGGCCTGCGCTGGTTCGGTACGGTTCCCCTGCTGTTTGTCGCCACCTTCCTTGCCGGCGGCGCCATTGCCATCGGCAATGTGCTGCTGCCGGGCCTGGTGAAGCGAGATTTCGCCGACAAGGCCGCCGTCATGACCGGGCTCTACACCATGGCGCTCTGTGCCGGCTCGGCGGCCGCCGCCGGCTTCACACTGCCGATCGAGCATTTTGTCACCGGTTCATGGTCCGGGGCACTTGCTGCCTGGGCGGTGCCTACACTGGTCGTGCTTTTGATCTGGATTCCGCAGGCGCTGGGCAGCCGTCGGCAGGTCAGTCATCGGGGCTTTCGCGTCGTTGGTCTCTGGCGCGATCGCCTGGCTTGGCAGGTGACGCTGTTCATGGGCCTGCAGTCGGCACTTGCCTATTGCATCTTCGGTTGGCTGGCGCCGATCCTGCGCGAGCGTGGCTTCGATGCGGCCACCGCCGGCGCCATGGTTTCGGTCTCTGTCATGGCGCAGGTCATCACCTGCCTCGCCGTGCCATCCTTCGCGATGCGGCTGAAAGACCAGCGCGGCATCAATGTGGCGCTCGTTGCCACGGCGGTGATCGCGCTGCTCGGCATTCTGTTCGCACCGACCTCGACCGTGCTGTTCTGGGCGATCCTGCAAGGCATCGGGCAGGGCGGCCTGATCGCGGCTGCCATGAGCCTGATCGTGCTGCGTTCGCCGGATTCGCATGTCGCCGCGCATCTTTCAGGCATGGCGCAAGGCGTCGGCTATGTGCTGGCGGCATTCGGCCCGCTGCTGGTGGGCCTGATCCGCGACTGGACCGGCAGTTTTTCGGGAACGGCGTTCCTGTTCGTCGCGCTCGGGCTTGGCGTAGCCATTATGGGGCTCGGTGCCGGCCGCGCGCTGCATGTCGGTGCGCGGACGGTGCGAGAAGGCTAGCAATAGCGTCACGCAATCCCGCACGAAATTTTGACTGCCATGCTCAGGGAGCGCCTTGCCGTATAGGCTTGCGCGGATATGTATCGCGCATCTGTCGAACGGAGCGAGCGATGACGAAACACGACCTTCAGATCAAGACCAGGGATGGTGTTGCCAATGCCGGGCTTTTCCGCTCGGCAAACGCATCTCCTGCCAAGGCCGGCGTCATTCTCTATCAGGACGCCTTTGGTCCGCGGCCGGCGCTCGACAGTATGGCGGAGCGGCTGGCGAATGAAGGCTATGCGGTGCTGGTGCCCGACCTGTTCTACCGCAATGCGCCTTACGGGCCGTTCGACGCCAAGACCGCCTTCGCCGAGGAAAAGACCAAAATCCCGCTGATGGCGCTGGTCACCGGCACGACGCAGGAGATGACCATCCGCGACAGCGGTGCGTTCCTCGATGCGCTTGCTGCCGAGGGCATCACCGGGCCGATCGGCACCATCGGCTATTGCATGGGCGGCGGTCGATCATTGAATGCGGCTGCAACCTATCCCAAACGGATAAAAGCGGCCGCAAGCTTCCATGGCGGCAATCTGGCCGGCGACGCCGCCGACAGCCCGCATCGCAAGGCAGCCTCGATCAAGGCGCGTGTCTATGTCGGCACATCCGGCGTCGACAGGAGTTTCCCGCCGGAACAGTCGGCGCGGCTGGCCGAGGCGCTCAGGGTTGCGGAAGTAGATCATGTCATCGAGAACTATGCCGGCATGGCGCATGGCTGGTGCGTGCCCGATCACAGCGTTTTCAATGCCGCGGGCGCCGAACGCCACTGGAAGCGCTTGACGACGTTGTTCGCAGAGACGCTGATCTGAGCCTTTGCCTGGCTGTTCTTGCCTGTTGGCTGTCCGCCCCGTTCGCGGTATCAGGCAGCACAAATGCGCTGCGCCGGATGAGTGGGCCGAGCGGGAACGAACAGCCTGATGCAATCCTATGATGTCGTGATCATCGGCGCGGGTGCCGCCGGAATGATGTGCGCCGTGGAGGCGGCCAAGCGCGGCCGTTCTGTGCTGATCCTCGATCATGCGGCGGCGCCTGGCGAGAAGATCCGCATCTCCGGCGGGGGCCGGTGCAATTTCACCAACATCCATGCCAGCCCGAAGAATTTTCTGTCGGGCAATCCGCATTTCTGCATTTCGGCGCTCAGCCGCTATACGCAACGCGATTTCATCGCCCTCGTCGAACGCCACCGCATCGCCTATCACGAAAAGACGCTTGGGCAGTTGTTCTGCGACGGCTCCGCACGCCAGATCATCGACATGCTGGTCTCGGAAATGCAGGACAAGGGCGCCGAACTGGTGCTGTCGACCAGCGTTGAGGATGTCCGCAAAACCGTGGAGGGGTTTGTGCTCACTCTCTCCACGGGCACGATTAGCTGCCAGTCTCTGGTCGTGGCCTGCGGCGGCAAGTCGATCCCCAAGATGGGGGCGACCGGTTTCGGCTACGAGCTTGCCGAACGGTTTGGGCTTGCCATCGTCGAAACGCGGCCGGCGCTGGTGCCGCTGACCTTCGACGCAAACACGCTCGAACGGCTCGCGCCGCTGGCCGGCAACGCCGTCGACGCGGAAGTCGCCTGCGGCAAGACGCAGTTCTCCGAAGCGATGCTGTTCACGCATCGCGGCGTCAGCGGACCATCCATCCTGCAAATCTCGTCCTATTGGCGCGAGGGCGACGAAATCCGCATCGCCATGCTGCCGGGAGTTGACGTGGCGGACCTCATTCGTAGTGCCAAGCGCGGTAATGGGCGGCAGGCGGTGCAGACCGTGCTGGCAAATCACCTGCCGAAGCGGCTGGCGCAGTCGATCGCCGAACGAACCGGCATCGACGGCAACCTCGCCGATCTTGCGGACGCCCAGATCAAAACCATAGCTGCCGCAGTCAATGACTGGCGCGTCAAGCCTGCCGGTTCTGAGGGCTACCGCACCGCCGAAGTGACACTGGGCGGGGTCGACACCAACGGGCTGGACCAGAAGACGATGCAGGCGAAATCCGTGCCGGGCCTGTTTTTCATCGGCGAAGTCGTCGATGTCACGGGTTGGCTGGGCGGTTATAATTTCCAGTGGGCATGGTCGTCGGGCTGGGTGGCAGGCCAGGCAGCATAGACTTACTTCCGTGGCTTCGCCCCAGTAGCTGCCGGCGCCTTTTTCTTCTTTTTGGCCTTGTTGTAATCGATGGCGGCCCGGACGAGCTCTTTCAAAGCGCTCTCATTGAGCGTGTCGCCCTTGAACACATCGATAGCCCGCCACACCTTGCCGCCAAAACCATTGTTGAACAGCCTGTCGGGATCCGGCAGGCTGGCGCCATGGGAAAAGGTCAGCTTCACCTTGTCCTTGTGGGCGTTGCCGACCACGATGTTGCCGTCGAGGCACCATACCGGGCTGCCCATCCACTTCCACTCCTCGATGATGTCCGGGTCGGCTGCAAGGATGGTCTTGCGGATGTCGGCGAGCGTCTCGCCGCGCCAGTCCGAGAGACCGGCGATCAACTGGTCGATCTGTTGCGAGGGGGTCATTTGGTGTCTCCTGTGCGTCGACGCGTTCAACCGCTGCCTGTCACCAGCGCGCCAGTTGGGTGATCTGAACGAGGTTGCCGCAGCTGTCGTTCAGCTGGGCGATGGTTGAACCGGTCACCTCGGTCGGCGGCATGGTGAACGCGCCACCCTTCGCCTTGATGCGCTCGTAGTCGCCCTTGACGTCGTCGGTGAAGAACATGACCGCAGGCTGACCCTGCTGGAAGATGGCTTCCTGATAGGCCTTGGCGGCCGGGTTGTCGTTGAGCGCGAGCTGCAGTTCGGTTCCATCAGGCTCTTCAGCCGAGGTCACTGTCAGCCAGCGATAGGGCCCGTTGCTGAAATCGGCCTTCTTGGTGAAGCCCAGCACGTCGGTGTAGAAGCGCAGTGCGTTTTCCTGGTTGTCCACATACACGCTGGTCAGCTTGATCTTCATCGCTCTTTCTCCTCTGTCGTATTCTTGCGTCTGTGGCCGCTACGGGGTCCAGCCGGGCAGGGCGGCGGCCTGCTTGATCCATTCCGCCATTTGCGCCTCGTCGAACCGGTCTTCGCGGATGTCGATCCAGCGCACATCCTTGCTCTTGGCCGTGCCGCCTGGTGGGATCGGTTGCAATGAGATGCCACTGAAAAAGGTCATCTTCACATAGTGGGTGAATACATGGAAACTCGCGAACCAGCCCTGGCCTTCGATGCCGTAGAAGGGTGAGTTCCATCGCACGGCCTTGCGGACGTCAGGCACGTTGCCCACGATGAGCGCGTCGAGGCGCTCGCCCAGGCCGCGCTTCCAGTCCGGCATCGCAGCGATATAGGCCTGCACCGGGGCGTCGCCGTCGCCCTTGGCGATTTGCGGGTTGCCGCCGGAGAGCAGCACTGGCGCAGCCTTGGCCTCGGTCGATTGTCCCTGCGTCCTGGCCACTCTGCCCCACTCCCTATCCGCCGGCACGCTGCACGCCGCGTCCCTTGGCGGCATAGGGCAGCACGAACATGTACAGGCCGCTGAGCAGCAGCAGGAGGAGCGGCAGGAGCGGCGAGTAGACCACCCAGGCGGGAGGCTGCCTGAATGCCATGGTGGCGAAGTTGGCGATGACGGTCAGCGCAAAGATGATCGACAGCCAGCGATGCATTTGCCGAACCCACTTGTTCCAGTCCAATAGATCCTCCTGTCAAAACAGCCGGTGCGGACCACCGATCCGCACCTGCGGGTTTCAATCTATCCTCGCCAGGACCTGACTCAGATTTGCAAAGTACTGTCGCCACCCGCTCGTCGCGCCCCGATACGCCTGCTCCTGATCCGGCCGGAAGCCGGACTGTTCCATACGCAACCGGGTGCCTGTGCTGGTCGGCACGAGGGTCCAGGTGACGACACTCTCAAGGCCATAGGCCTGCCAGGTGTAGGACAGTGTCTTGTTCAACTCGACGGCTGTTACCTGACAGTCCACAACGATGCTCACGTCAGGTTGCGGTTCCTTCCGCAGCTTGAAGCGGTGGTCCACGACTGGCTTGAAGTCGTTCTTCATCAGCCATTCCTCGATCAGATGCGGTTGGGTCAGCGCGCGCCAGATTTTTTCCGGCGGATAGGGGATCTCACGTTCGACGATGACAGAGCGCGTTTCGGTCGCAATGTTGGTCATTGGTCCATTCTTTTGAGCAAATTTTCGAGATCGTCGAACCGGCTCTGCCAGAACGCGTTCATCTGGTTCGTCCAGTCGGTCAGTGGGGAAAGTGCTGCCAGTTGGGCGCTGTAATGGGTCTGCCGTCCTTGATGGCGATCGCGCACCAGCCCGGCCTGCTTGAGCACGCCGAGATGCTTCGACACCGCAGGTTGAGAGACCCCCGACTGAGCCGTCAGGGCGCCGACCGTCTGCTCGCCTTGCCGGCACAGGCGCTCGAAGATCGCGCGACGCGTCGGATCGGAGAGCGTTCTGAAGAGGACATCGTGAGCGTTCGTCATCCGGGATCGATAACCCTGTGGCTATTGATTTACGTATAACTGTCGAGATATGGATATGTCAAGCGGGGGTGTTGGCGGTCCCGATCCGGCGGTTTCCAAAAAAATCTTTCCATTGCCCCAAGGATTAGCCATTAGCCTTCGTCCCAACAGGCAAATGATGGCGATGATGCTGGATGAGAGCGAAGCCTCCGACGCCGAACTGATCGGGCGGGCGAAGGGCGGAGACAGGAGGGCCTTCAGCACATTGCTGGAAAGGCACTATGACTTCGTCTATCGCGCCGCCTATCGCTGGTGCGGCAGGAAGGCCGATGCCGAAGACATCGCCCAGGAAGTCTGCGTCAGGCTGGGCAAAGCGATCCGCGACTATCGCGGCGGCGGCGCCTTCACCACATGGCTCTATTCCGTGACGATGAACGCCGCGCGCGACGTGATGCGAAAGTCCGCCCGCGAGACCGTCAAGACCGAGGCCTATGGCGTCCATGCACTGATCTCGAGCGAGGCGTCGGTCGAACCGGAAGACCCTGCCGAAGCGTTATGGGCGGCCGTCCGGCGATTGCCGGACAAGCAGCGCGACGCAGTTTTGCTGGTCTATGGCGAAGGGTTGAGCCATGCGGCCGCGGCCGAGGCGATGACAATCTCGGAGACGACGGTTTCCTGGCACATCCATGAAGCGAAGAAACGGCTGAAGACGCTGATGCGCGCGGCCGGGGAAGTGTGACCATGGCTGACGACAACGAACTCAACAGACTGCGCGATATAGCAGCGCCGGCGCCCGCCAAGGATGCCAAAGGACGTGCTTTCGAAGCCGCCCTGCGCGCATACGATCAGGAAAATATTTCTGCCGTTACCCAAGGATCGGTTGGCGGGCTTCGTCTCACAGAGCGAGCACAAAAGCTCTGGAGCGAGATCATGCAAAAGAAACTCATTGCCACGCCGGTTCTTGCCGGGCTCGTCGCCCTGCCGATCGCCGGATACGCCACCTTCCATATGCTGAGGGAACAGCCGCCGAAATTCGGCGGCGACGAGAAAATCACCGAGACGCTGGCCGACAAGCCGGCGACCGTCAAGCCGACGACCGCCGAGCCGAAGCCGGCTCGCAGCGAGCTGGAGAAAGACAAGAAGGCCGACGCCGATGTGGAAAGCCGCGACGCGACCGATGCGCTTGTGGCGCCGGCCTCGCCGCAGAAATCCGAATCGACCGTTGCCGGCGGCGCGGCACAACAGAATGCGTTGGAGCGCGGTGTGCTGGCCGAGCCTGCGCCACCGGCTCCGACAGGCGAATTCGCATTGGATGGCGCCGTACGTGCGCCCAGTACGTCGCGGGCCCGCATGCCGGCCGAGTCCAAGCTGACGGCGCCGCAGCAGCCGTCGACCTTGCCGGCCGACCAGATGCAGCCGCAACCGGAAAACCGCGACCGCATCGAGGATTTCAAGACCAATCCGGTGCATGCGGCACTCGAGGATCCGGTCTCGACCTTCTCGATCGACGTCGACACAGCCTCCTATTCCTTCGTGCGCAGCTCGCTGAAGCAGGGCACCCTGCCGCAGGTCGATACTGTCCGCGTCGAGGAGATGATCAACTACTTCCCCTATGACTGGAAGGGTCCGGAGTCGGCCTCGACACCATTCAACTCGACCGTCAGCGTCATGCCGACGCCGTGGAACACGCATACCAGGCTGATGCATGTCGCCATCAAGGGTTTTGACGTCAAGCCGACCGAGCAGCCGAAGGCCAATCTGGTCTTCCTGATCGATGTCTCGGGCTCGATGGACGAGCCGGACAAGCTGCCGCTGCTCAAATCGGCTTTTCGGCTGCTGGTCAGCAAGCTGAAGGCCGACGACACGATCTCGATCGTCACCTATGCGGGTGACGCCGGCACGGTCCTGGAGCCGACCAAGGCGTCCCAAAAGAACAAGATCCTCAGTGCCATCGACAATCTGACGCCCGGCGGCAGCACGGCCGGCGAGGCGGGCATCAAGGAAGCCTACAGGCTGGCGCAGAAATCCTTCGTCAAGGACGGCGTCAACCGGGTGATGCTCGCCACCGACGGCGACTTCAATGTCGGCCAGAGCGACGACGACGATCTGAAGCGGCTGATCGAAAAAGAGCGCAAGACCGGTGTCTTCCTGTCGGTGTTCGGCTTCGGCCGCGGCAATCTGAACGACCAGATGATGCAGACCATCGCCCAGAACGGCAACGGCACCGCCGCCTATATCGACACGCTGGCCGAAGCCGAGAAGGTGCTGGTCGAAGATGCATCGTCGACGCTGTTCACCATCGCCAAGGACGTCAAGATCCAGGTCGAGTTCAATCCGAACAAGGTCTCGGAATATCGCCTGATCGGCTACGAGACCCGCGCCTTGAACCGCGAGGATTTCAACAATGACCGCGTCGATGCCGGCGATATCGGCTCGGGCCATTCCGTCACCGCGATCTATGAAATCACGCCAAAGGGCAGCGGCGGCGAACAGATCGACGCGCTGCGTTATGGCCAGGCGTCGATGGACAATGGCGGCGTTGCCAATGCGGACGAATATGCCTTCGTCAAGATCCGCTACAAGCTGCCGAATGAAGACGTCTCGAAGCTGATCACCACGCCGGTGACCTCGGCCAACGAGATCTCGTCTTTCGACCAGGCCAGCACCGACCAGCGCTTCTCCGTCGCGGTCGCCGCCTTCGGCCAGAAGCTGCGCGACGAGGATGCGACCGCGAAGTTCGGTTACGACAAGATCATGGAGATCGCCACTGCCGCTCGAGGAGCCGACCCGTTTGGGTACAGGTCCGAGTTCCTCTCGCTTGTGCGCCTTGCCTCGGCACTGGGCGGTAATCGGTAGTGGTGATGACGGCCGGTTTCTTTCAGATGGGATCGTTCTGACAGGGAAACCGACCGCGGGCGGGTGAGGCATGCCGGCGAGGGATTCATTCCCTTGCCGGCCTTTTTTCGGAGAATCTCCAGGTCGTTAAATTGCGCGGCATTTCCGGTAGCGGATCGCAACCCCCTGCTTGTTACGCAGGACAGGTGTACCGGGCTTGAGGGAGCCGAAATTGCAGATCAGGACTATCGCCAACTCGACACCGCCGGCAAGAGATGCTTCGGCGGTTTCATCGGCCCCATCATCGGAATCCAGGCGTATCAGTGACGATGTCGCGCAGGCGCGCCACACCGCCATGTCGGCGCTGACCAACGACCGCTTCCGCATCATGCTGGAGCAGATAACCGATCCGGTTTCATCCGGCGCGCTGATGACGATGCACAGCGACAATGTGGTCGACTTCAAGTCGGCGCAGTCGAGCTACGCCGACAATAGCGAATAATCGAAACCGATAAGCTCAGGCCCGGCTGCGGCGGCGCTCGCGGCGGGCTTCGCTGGTCTCGGCGGTATTTTCCGTCGCCACCTTGTTGCGCATCGGACCGATGCGCTCGACGATCGCGGCAACCGTCGGACGATCCGCCTTGGTGTGCGCGTCGAGCGCCTTGCGCATGGCGGCAAGGTGCTGGAACGAGGTGCCGCAGCAGCCGCCGATAATTTTGGCGCCGCCATCGACGGCGAGCCTGACATAGTCGGCCATCAGTTCGGGTGTGCCGGAATAATGGATTTCGGTGCCGCGGAATTCGGGAATGCCGCAATTGCCCTTGACGATCACCGTTGCCTCCGGCTTCGCCTCGGTCATGTCGAGCAGCGAGGCCAGGATGTCGGACGCGCCGACGCCGCAATTGGCGCCGACGCCAAGCGGCGCCTGCGACAGCCCGTCGGTGACGCCGTGGATATCCCTGGGTAGCAGGCCCATCATGGTGCGGCCGGCGGTGTCGAAGGAACCGGTATAGGTGTAGGGCAGGCCGACGCGGATGGCAGCCTCGGCGGCGGCGCGGATCTCGTCGGGAGCAGACATCGTCTCGATCCAGGCGACTTCGGCGCCGCCTTCCTTGAGACCCTCGATCTGCTCGGCGAAGGCGTCGACCGCCTCGTCATAGGTCATGGCGCCGAGCGGCACCAGCAATTCGCCGGTCGGTCCGACCGAACCGGCGACGATCACCTTGCGGCCGGCCTTGTCGGCGACAGCACGGGCGATCTCGGCGGCGCGCTTGTTCAGCGCATGCACACGGTCCTGCGCATGATGCAGCTTCAGCCGGTGGCGGGTGCCGCCGAACGAGTTGGTGAGGATGATGTCGGCCCCGGCATCGACGAAATTCTGATGCAGGCTGGTGATGGTGTCGGGCGCCGTCTCGTTGAGCAGCTCGGGCGCCTCGCCGGCTTCCAGCCCCATGGCGAACAGGTTTGTGCCGGTGGCGCCATCGGCCAGCAGCACGCCCTTTTCGGCCAGCAGAGCATCGATCGGGTTGGTGGTCGTCATCGGATTGGCTTTCATGTTTCGAAGTCGAATAAGGATATAAAGAAGTCTTTATGTGTAGTCAATGGAATGGCGGCAACGCGGCCACCAATGCGGAGGCCGGTTTCCGTCCGAAGGATCATTGTTGCCGAAGATCAGACAGTGCCTGTTGGGAACGACATGCCGGCCAGTCTGTGCGCGAAGCCGGACGCCTCGTGCGCATTGATGTCGGCGGCCCGGATCAGATTGTCGAAGTGCTGGATCAGCGTCTGGATCGGCTGAGTGGCGTTGAGCACCAGATACATGTCGCCGACATAGATGGCGGCGCGATAAGGGCCGAAGATTGTGTAGGGGATCGAATAGCGCACCCTCCCGTCATAGAGAAACAGCCGGAAGGTCGGGTAGAGGTCGTCGAGCAGCGTCGCCATGTGCAGCAGCTGGGCGCGCCGGTCGGCTTCGGGGAAACGGTCCCAGACACCCAGCCCGCGGGCAAATATCTCCAGCGTGTGGCGCGGCATGCAGACTTCCATGTCGGTCTCAGGCCGCCTGTTGTAGTCGATGCGGTATTGCGTTTCGCCGGCCTGCGCCAGGCGGCTCTTGTTGGCGATGCCGGCTTCGTAGTCGACCAGCGCTTCGGTGCGCAGAAGATCGGGAATGCCGGCAGGCACGTAGCGGATCTTGGTGCCTGCCGCCTCGGCATGCCATTTGGCCAACAGCGTGCGGTCGAAACCATCCGGTGCCTCTTCGATCTCCAGGCTTTCGCGGATTTCGCCGGTGAGACCTTCGTCCTGGCTGAGGCCGAGGAGCCAATCGAGCGACACCTTGAACTCGGCGGCGATGTTAAGCAGTGTTTCGGCGCGGGGCAGGCGCGTCGAGGCGCCCGACAGCAGTTGCGACAGCGCCGAGCGGTCGATGCCGACCGCGGTTGCAAAGGCCGACTGGTTCAGGTCGGAGCGTGTCAAGAGCATTTTCAGTCGCTCGCGGAAGATCGTCGACAGGTCGCGCTTGTCCATGTCCGTGCTCCACCTGGATTGAGGAAAAATTTGCGCCGGAACCGCTCCGAGGGTGGCGTTAGGCGTAAATGAATCCCTAAGTCTGTTTACAATGTATAACATGTGCGGTCAAAAATGCGCAATCGCAACAGTTTGTGCACTTTGTCTCGTTGAGTGGAATCATTTCTCCTGACACAATGCTGTCAGGAATCAATTGGGATTCCGGCGACTGAGGGGCAGTGGTCGATAGCATGACGAGCAAGAGCATCAGGCGACACAGCGTACGGGCCATTGAGTGGCCAACCGTGGTACTCGCCTTCTTCTGCTACGCGACATGGCTCGCCACCGGTTTCCTGCTCTGGCCTTCCTATCCCGTCCTGGCGCTCGCCGTCCTCGCCTTCACCGCCGCATTGCAGTCGTCGATCATGCACGAAGTGCTGCACGGGCATCCGACGCGCAACGCGCGGGTCAACGAAGCCTTCGTGTTTCTGCCGATCGGTCTGGTCTGGCCGTTCCGCCGCTTCAAGACCATTCATCTGCGTCACCACGCCGACGAGCGGCTGACCGACCCGCTGGACGATCCGGAAAGCTATTATCAGGCGCTCTGGCAGCATGACGAGCTGCCGCCGACGATGAAATTCCTGCTCAAGATCAACAACACCATGGCAGGCCGCTTCGTGCTCGGCCCGTGGCTGTCCTGCGTCGGCTTCTTCATCGACGATGCCAAGCAGGTGATCGCTGGCGACAAGCCGATCCGCAAGGCCTGGCTGCTGCATGCGATCGGCCTGGCCGTCGTGCTGCCGATCGTTCAGTTCGGCTTCGGCATCCCGCTGTGGCTTTACATTCTGGTGCCGGTCTGGCTCGGCCAGTCGCTGATCTCGATCCGTACGTTCGCCGAGCATCAATGGTCGGAACATCCGGAAGGCCGTACGGTGATCGTCGAGCGCTCGCCGCTGTCGTTCCTGTTCCTCAACAACAATCTGCATTTCGTCCATCACAAGATCCCGACCGTGGCCTGGTACAAGCTGCCCAAGCTGTTTCGCGACCGCCGTGAGGAATGGCTGCGGATGAACAATGGCTATGCCTATCCGAATTATTTCGCGCTGGTCAAAGCCTATGCGTTCAAGGCGAAAGAGCCGATCGTGCACCCGGTGCTGCGGCGTGCGCCTGAGCCGGGCAGGGCCTTCAAGCCGCGCATCAGGGCGCGCAGCATCAGCGGGCTCGGCAGTGCGCCGGTTCCCGCCGAGCCGCCCAAGGAATAATTCCGGCCTACCCGGAATCCGTGTCGGCCAATTCTGATTGGACGCCGCGTTTTCGCGATCCTTTTTCCAGACATGATGATTTGATATCGGCATGAGTGAATTGGTTGCGGCGTTGCCGATGTATGATTGGCCCGAAGTGCGCGATGAGGTCGACGCGCAATGGGTGCTGCTGCGCGATGCGTTTCGGCAAAAGGGGATCGACGCGCCGGGAGCCATCGTGCGGCGCAATGGCGACCTGCCGCCGGTGCCGGGCGGAATTCGCGATGCTGCCGGTGCATTGATCGCACCCGATCCCGCGACATTGCCACCGGATGAACTCGATTTCCATAGATTGTGGCTGCATCCGTTGCTGCTGTTCGCGCAGACCTGCTGGGGGCCGATGGAACTTGGCCTGTCCAGGCATGTGCAGGTGGTCGGCCAGCCGAGCTATGACGCCTATGAAGGCGGGCAGGGCGAGCTCTATTCGAGCGCTCTGGTGATGCGGATAGGCGAGGGACCGGAAGTTCGATCGCCTGCGGATGGCAGCGCTCTCATCCCGCTCGATCTGATCCGCGGCAAGCGCTTCACCTTCAACAGCCTCGATTCCATGTCGGGCATCATTGCGCTGACGCGCGACCTGCAAGCGGCCGGCGAAGGCTTGGACATCTTTTCGTCGCGTAGCGAGAGCGGCGGTCACCGCGCTTCAATCGTCGCCATTGCCGAGGGCTGGGCCGATGTTGCAGCGATCGACTGCGAAAGCTGGGCGCTGGCGCAGCGCTTCGAGCCAGCAGCGCGGAAAGTCGCGATCGTCGGCTGGACCGGACGGCGCAAAGGCCTGCCGTTCATCACGGCGAGGGCAACGCCGGAAAAGACAGTCAGGGCAATGCGAGAAGCGCTTGCCGGACTATCCGAGCAGCCTCGTATCCAGCGGGTAGGTTGAGAGCTGTTCGTTGCCGGCCTCGGTGATCAGGATCTGCTCTTCGAGCTTGACGCCTTCGCGCCCGCCAAGCCGGCCGATATAGCTTTCCACGCACAGCACCATGCCAGGTTCCAGCACGCCGTCCGGCGTGTCCGATGTCCAGTCGCTGGCATGCGGCAAGGTCGGGTATTCATCGGCCAGACCGACGCCGTGATAGAGCACGCCGTAGCGCGTCGGGAAGCAGTCACCCGGCGGCACCGCCGAGCCTTCGACGAGGTCGCGAAACGAGATGCCTGGCTGCATCAGAGCCGTGTTGTGTTCGATCTGGTCGGCGGCGATGCGGAACAGGGCGCGCTGTTCATTCGACGGGTTTGCATCGCCGCACAGCCAGGTGCGCGACAGGTCGGCGCAGAAGCCGTAGGGGCCGATCAGGTCGGTGTCGAAGGCGACGAGATCGCCAGCCTCGATCTTTCGCGAAGAGCATTCCTGGAACCACGGATTGGTGCGCGGGCCTGACGTCAGCAGTCGCGTCTCGATCCACTCGCCGCCGCGCGCGATGTTGCCACGATGCAATTCCGCCCATAGCTCGTTCTCGGAAATGCCCGGCTTCAGCGCCTGTTCCATCTCGCCCATCGCCGCTTCGCAAGCGACAATCGCCCGGCGCATGGCGAGGATTTCGTCCGGCGATTTGATCAGCCGCGCGTTCTCCATCACGGCTTCGCCATTGCCGATGGAAATGCCGAGGCGAGCCAGCTCCTCGACGCCTTCGGGATTGATGTGGTCGACGGCGATGCGGCTGTTGCCGCTACCATATTCCCTGACCAAATCGGCTATTCCGGCGGCCCAACGGCGGACCTTTTGCTCGGTCAGCTCACCGCCATAGAGATACATCCACGACACCGCCGGCCGCACCTCGTTGACGACGCCGGAATGGTCGGACAGGTGCTCGCAGGAAAAATAATCGAACAGCACCACCGGGCCTTCAGTGGCGATAAAGCAATGCCGCGTCGGATTGTGCGCCACCCAAAGCTGCATGTTGGTGCTGTCGGTGGCGTAGCGGATGTTGACGGGGTCGTAGAGCAGGGCGCCGGCATAGCCGCGCCGCTTCAACTCGGCGCGGATACGCTCCAGCCGGTATTTTCGCATCGCCGCCAGGTCGGGCGCGGCAATGCCTGCCGCCGCCCACTCAGCCTCGGCCTGCGGGCCATAGCCCAGCACATGCTGATTGAGCGAACCCGCCTTCTGACGGGAGGCGTCGCGCAAAGCTTCGATCGAGCCCGGCTCGAACGGCATGATCTTGCGGTGGCGGCCAAAGCTGCCCTTCGGCCCCGCGCTGTCCATCGTCGAACCTCAGGTCCGCATCTTCTCGCCGCTCGGATCGAAGGGCGCTTCGACATTGATGCGGGCCGGGCGCCGGTGACCGAGGATCTCGATCTCGAACAGCCCGGCACTTTCGTCCTCGGCAAGCGCTGCGGGGATGTAGCCCTGCGCCATCGACTTCTGCACATAATGCGCATAGCCGCCCGATGTGACCCAGCCGACCACGCGCCAGTCGCCGTCGACGATGCCGCGCACGGCGGATGCGCCTTCGGCAGCCTTGGAGCCACGTATTTCCTTGCCGCCCTTGTCGAAGCGCGGCGCGCCATAGCCATGCGGCTTTTCCACCGTGCCGTAGTCCTTGCTGACCTTGGCCCAGATCGGCTCGTCGCCCATGACATCGGCGTCGGCGGCATCGACGATGAAGGAGACGCGGCGCAGCTTTGGCCCCTCGGCCTGTTCCTTGGCGGCGGCCTCGCGGCCGATGAAGTCATTCTTCTCGAGCTTGATGAAGCGGTCCATCGCGCCCTCGAACGGTCCATAGATCGGCCGCAACTCGCGGAACCAGGTCGGAAAGTTCTTTTCGAGGCGCATGGAGAGCAGAGCGCGCATGCCGAAATCGACAAGGCCGAATTCCTCGCCGGCGTCCTTGATTGCTTTGTAAACCAGGCGTTCGTAGGCCGGCGCCATCCAGATTTCATAGCCGAGGTCGCCGGTGTAGGTGATGCGGTTGACCATGCAGGGCGCCCCGCCAACAGCCATCTCGCGGAAATCCATGAAACGGAAGGCTTTTGTCGAGACGTCGACATCGACCAGTTTCTGCAGCAGGTCCCGTGATTTCGGCCCGGCGATCGACAGGCCGACCAGCGTCTGGTCGAAGCGGTGGATGCGCACCGTTCCGTCCTTCGGCAGGTGCTTCTCGAACCAGCGCATGTGGTATTTCTGCGCCGCCGAAGAGCCCCAGATCATGAAGCGGTCTTCTGCCGCCTTGGCGATGGTGAAGTCGCCGATCAGCTTGCCGAACTCGTTGAGCATCGGCGTCAGCACGATGCGGCGGGTCTTCGGCATGCGGTTGGTCATCAGCCGGTTGAGGAAATCCTCGGCCGCGGGTCCCGAGACTTCGTATTTGGCAAAATTGGCGATCTCGGTGACGCCGACGCGCTCACGCGTGGCGCGCACTTCCTCGCCGATCGGCCCAAAATCGTTGGAGCGATGGAAGGAGACGATATCCCTGGGTTCCTTGCCTTCAGGTGCGAACCAGAGCGGGGTTTCGAGGCCCCAGCTGTCGCCCATGACGGCGTTGTTGGCCAGCATCGTGTCGTAGAGCGGCGTCGTCTGCGCCGGACGTGCCGCCGGCAGTTCCTCATTGGGGAAGCGGATGGAGAAGCGGCGCGAATAGTTTTCCCGCACCTTGGCGTTGGTGTAGCGCAGGCCGGCCCATTCACCGAAGCGTGTAACATCCATGCCCCAGACATCGAAGCCAGGATCGCCATGCACCATCCAGTTCGACAGCGCCAGACCGACGCCGCCGCCTTGGCTGAAGCCGGCCATCACGGCGCAGGCGCACCAGAAATTGGTCAGGCCCTGCACCGGGCCGACCAGCGGGTTGCCGTCCAGCGCGAAGGTGAAGGGGCCGTTGATGATCTGCTTGATGCCGGCCTTCTCGATGCCGGGGAAATGCTTGAAGCCTATTTCCAGCGACGGCGCGATGCGGTCGAGGTCCGGCGGCAGCAATTCGTGGCCGAAATCCCATGGCGTGTTGACCGGCGACCACGGCTTGCAGGCCTTCTCGTAGGTGCCGAGCAGAATGCCGTTGCGCTCCTGGCGGGTGTAGATCTCGCCCTTGAAGTCGAGCACGCCGATCATTTCGCGGCCGGTCGACTTGTTGAACTCCTCGACCTCCGGCATCGGCTCGGTCAGCAGATACATATGTTCCATGGCCAGAACCGGCAGTTCGACGCCGACCATGCGGCCGATCTCGCGCGCCCACAGGCCGCCGCAGTTGACGACATGCTCGGCCTTCACCGTGCCCTGTTCGGTGACGACATTCCAGGTGCCGTCGACCTCCTGCGTCAATTCCACGACGCGGTTGCGCAGCACGATCTCGGCGCCGAGTTTTTTCGCCGCCTTTGAATAGGCGATGGTGGTGCCGGACGGGTCGAGATGGCCTTCGACCGGATCCCACATGGCGCCGACGAAATTGGTCTCGTCCATCAGCGGGAACATCGCCTTGGCTTCGGAAGGGGTGATCAGCTCTGTGTCCATGCCGAGATAGCGGCCCTTGGCGTGGGCAAGGCGCAGGAAGTCCATGCGCTCGGGCGTATCGGCCATCATCACGCCGCCGGTCAAATGCAGCGAGCAGGACTGGCCGGATATCTCCTCGATCTCCTTGTAGAGCTGCACCGTATAGGCCTGCAGCTTGGCGACGTTGGGGTCGCCGTTCAGCGTGTGGAAGCCGCCCGCCGCGTGCCAGGACGAGCCGGATGTGAGTTCAGAGCGCTCGATCAGCATGATGTCGGTCCAGCCGGCTTTGGCCAGGTGGTAGAGAACCGAGCAGCCGACGACGCCGCCGCCGATGACAACCGCTTTTACGTGAGATTTCATCTGGATAGGTCCGCTTTTGGAGAGATTGAATCGGGGGAGTGGGGCGTGAAGACAAAGTGGAGGTCGGGTGCCGTGATGTTCTCGGCCAGCCTGCCATCGAGCGCGGCAAGGATGGTTTCACAAACCGAAGTACGATGCTTCAGGGCTTCATGGCTCCAAACACGCAGGATCGAATAGCCCTGGGCATGCATGAAATCGTCGCGGCGGCGGTCATATGAGCTGCCGGCGTGTTGGTGTCCGTCGACTTCCACGACAAGCCAATTTTCGCGGCAAGCGAAGTCCGCGTAGTATGGTCCGATAGAGAACTGTCGCGTGAACTTGTAGCCGCCAAGCTTGCGGGCCTTTAACTCAAGCCAAAGCAGCGCTTCGGCCTGGTTGTCACCTTGCCTGAGTTTTCTGGCTCGCTGGGTAGTGCCCGTTTTGCGACGGCTACGGGTTTCATGAGCGCCTTCCCCCACTCCGTCGCCGCTTCGCGACGCCACCTCTCCCCCCTCCGGAGGGAGAGGAAGGGTGCCAGCGTGCATAAGCTCGCGCCTTTCCTCTCCCCCGTCGATCGGGGGAGAGGTGTCGAGCGCAGCTCGACGGAGTGGGGGTCGACCCTTCATCAACAATACTGTCGATCAAAAATCGGTCGGCGCGCCGCCTTCGGACCGGCGCTTGGCGACGAAGGCGTTGAGTTCCTCGCGGACGGCCGGGTCCATGTAGGGCTCCTCATAGGACGCCAGCCGCTCCTTCCAGACCTTGTTGGCCTTTTCGAGCGCCGTCGGCGAGCCGGCTTCCGCCCAGGTCTCGTAATTGCGCCAGTCGGAGAGGATCGGCGAGTAGAAGGCGGTCTTGTAGCGGTCCTGCGTGTGCTGGGTGCCGAAAAAATGGCCGCCCGGGCCGACCGACTGGATGGCGTCGAAGCCGAGTGCCTCTTCGGAAAGGTCGAGCGGGGTCAGGAATTCGGCCACCATCTGCAGCAGGTCGATGTCCAGGATGGTCTTCTCGTAGGAGCAGCGCAGACCGCCCTCGAGCCAGCCCGCGGCATGCATCATCAGATTGCCGCCGCCCTGGATGGCGCCCCACAGCGAGAATACGCTTTCATAAGCCGCCTGCGCGTCGACCGTGTTGGCGGCGCAGGTGTTGGAGGTGCGGTAGGGGATGTTGTAGCGGCGGGCAAGCTGGCCGCCGACGAGCTGCGCCTTCATGTATTCCGGCGTGCCGAACGCCGGTGAACCGGACTTCATGTCGACATTGGAGGTGAAGCCGCCATATCCGACGGGGGCGCCCTTGCGCACCATCTGGGCGAAGGCGATGCCGGCAAGCGCCTCCGCGTTCTGCTGCACCAGTGCGCCGGCGATGGTGACAGGCGCCATCGCACCCGACAGAGTGAACGGCGTCACGACGACGACCTGGCCCTTGCTCGACATCTGGATGATGCCTTCCATCATCGGCACATCGAGTTTCAGCGGCGAATTGGTGTTGATGATGGTGAAGACGGACGGCTCTTCGAGCATCTGCTCGTGGCTGATGCCGCGCGCGATCCTGGCGATCTCGATGCCGTCGACATTGCGCTCCTTGCCGAGCGAATAGATGTGGAACACCTTGTCGGTGAGCACGCTGAGATCGCGGATGCATTCGAGATGGCGGACGGATGGATGGATATCGGTCGGCTCGACCGGGTAGCCGCCCGTGCAGTTCAGAATGTTGTGCATCTGCGCGAGCTTGAGGAAGTTGCGGTAGTCCTGCTGGTTGCCGGGCCGGCGGCCGCGATCGATGTCGGAGCAATTGGGCGCCGACGCCATCATCGAGACGATCACATTGTTGCCGCCGAAGCGCACATTGTGCGCAGGATTGCGGGCATGGATGGTGAATTCCGACGGGCAGTGCGACACCAGGTCGAGGATCATGTCGCTGTCGAAGCGCACCCGCTCTGAGCCGTCACGCACGTCGGCGCCATGCGCCTTCATGATGCTGCGGGCCTCGTCATGCAGCACGTCGACGCCGATTTCCCGCAGCACGCGCAGGGAAGCGAGGTGAATCGATTCCAGCTCGTCGTCGGAGACCAGCCTGGTTGGCGCCAGCGGGTTCTTCAACTGGCGAAAAGCCGGCTGCTCGAACGCGGCCGAGCCGCCGGCGCGCTTTCCAGCGCGGCCGCCGCGACGGGCGCGGTCGGTGGCCAATGCCGGTTCTGAGGGTTGTAGGGCGGCGGTCATGATGGTCCTCGTAGGATGCGATAGCGGGCGGCATAATGGACCGGCGGCTGTCCGGCCATTGCGGAGGCGACGACCACTAGGGCGAGGGAAGCGACATGCCGGAACGGCAGGTGCCCGGCCGCGACATCGGCGTGATTAGGTTGCCGCGTTGGAGCAAGCGGATTTCGGTGGCCGGCCCTTTCCTTCCGGGGATCGAACCGATAGCTACTTGGCTTGCCGGCCTGATGGCCAGCAGTTCATCTGGATGGCAGCATGGTCGCGACCGGCTCGAGCGAAGGCGAAGCAGGAACGCAATGGGCAGCGCTTGCCGGCGTCACCGCGGCACTTGCCATGTTTGGCGCCGCGCAAGGGCTGAGCTCGCCGCTGTTCACATTGCTGATGCAGAAGCAAAGCATGTCGCCGGCGCTGATCGGCCTGTCGGCGGCGATGATGCCGCTTGGGCTGATCCTGTCGGCTTCCTTCGTGCCGGCGGCGGTGCGGCTGGTCGGCGGGCGCAACCTGGCGGTCGGCTGCTCGCTGATCGGCGCGCTCTGCTTCCTGGGCATCGGCTATCTGCAGGACTGGGTGGCGTGGTTCGTCATCCGCTTCATCATCGGCGTGGTCATCAATCCGCTTTATATCCTTGGCGAGGTGTGGGCGCTGTCGCTGGCACCGCCGTCGCGGCGCGGCCGGGTGATGGGCGTGTTCAACACGCTGATGGGCGCCGGTTATGCCGCCGGACCATTCGCGCTGACCCTGCTCGGTACGTCGGGCTGGGCGCCTTTCATGGTCGGCGTCGCCGGCTTCGCGCTCTGCGCGGTGATCCTGCACGCCGTCTCGTCAAAGCTCACCGGCTTCGAGGATGACGGCCAGCCTGCCAGCGGCCTTGTCGGGTTTGCCAAAATGGCGCCGGCGCTGCTGCTTGCCGTGCTTGTCTCGGCGGCGGTCCAGCAGAGCACCTATGCGCTGGTCCCGGTCTTCGGCGCCAGCTATGGCCTGGCGGAAGCCGTTCTGGCCTCGCTGGTGATGGCGCTTTCCCTCGGCAACATCCTGCTGCAGATACCACTCGGCCTTCTGGCGGAGCGTTTTGGCGGCCGCGCCATGATCATCGTCTGCGCACTGGCAACAACCGTTTGCGCGCTTTTGCTGCCTCTGCTGATCACAACGCCGTTGATCTGGGTGGTGCTGCTGGTGATGGGCGCGGTCGGTTACGGCGTCTACACCATGGCATTGGTCGAACTCGGCAGCCGGTTCAAGGGCTCTGTGCTGGTCGCCGGCAACGCTGCCTTTGCGCTGATGTGGGGCGTTGGTGGCATCGTCGGCCCTCCTGGTGCGGGCCTGCTCATGCAAGGCATCGGCCCACTTGGGCTGCCGGTGGTTATTGCCGCTCTCGACGCGGTGCTGGTGATGTTCGCGCTGTACCGCTCATCCATGCGCCGAGCTTCCTGATAAGCCCAACCTCCTGACAGGCACTGTCTGGAGCAAGCAGTTTTCGCCCGCCAGGGGCTTACCTCTGCGCAACTCAATCGCTAATCCTGCAGCCCGACAGCGGTGCGTACATGAATTTGGTTGAATCGAACAAGGACGAGACGATGCAATGGGCGGCGATCACCGGTGTGATCGCGACCGTCTCGGTGTTCGCCATCGCGCAAGGGTTGTCCTATCCGCTGCTGAGTTTCATCCTGCAGCGCCAGGGCGTTTCGCCAGCGATGATCGGCTTGTCGGCGGCCATGACGCCGATTGGCTTCATTCTGTCATCGCCGTTGATCCCGGCGCTGGCCCGCCGATTCGGGGCAGGGCGCACCGCGCTCACCTGTGCGGCCCTTTCGGCTGTCGTGCTGGCGCTGATCGGCTGGACGCAAAATGTCTATTTGTGGTTTCCCCTGCGCTTCCTGATCGGCGTCGTGACCAATCCGCTCTATGTGCTGAGCGAGATCTGGGTGATCGCGCTGGCACCGCCGGCCCGACGCGGCCGCGTCATGGGTGTCTATTCGACGATCATCTCGGCCGGTTTCGCGACCGGGCCACTGTGCCTGCTTGCAGTCGGCACTGAGGGCTGGCCGCCCTTCCTCGTCGGCATTTTCGCCTTCGTGCTGTGTGGCATTTGCCTGGCCTCGGTGCTGCCGCGTTTGCCCAAGGTCGACGAGGCCGGGCACCAGGTTTCCGTCCTGGGTTTCGTGCCGCTGGCGTGGCTGCTTTTGTTCGCCGTCATAGTCGCCGCCGGCTTCGAACAGGGTGCGTTGGCGTTGCTGCCGGTCTATGGCACCCATCACGGCATCACCGAAACCCGCATGTCGGCGCTGCTGTCGGTGATGATCGCCGGCAACATCGCCATGCAGGTGCCGCTCGGCCTTTTGGCGGAAAGGCTTTCCGCGCGCCTGGTGCGGCTTGCCTGCGTCGCGATCACGGTGCTCGGCTGCGTCCTGCTTCCGCTTCTCATCGAGTCGCCGCTGATTTGGCCAATGATCTTTGTCTGGGGCGCGGTTTCCTACGGCATCTACACGATGTCAATCATCGAGCTCGGCGAACGCTTCACCGGCTCCGCACTGGTCGCCGGCAATGCGGCCTTTTCCTTGATGTGGGGCGTCGGCGGCATCGCCGTGCCGCCGCTGGCGGGGGGCGCCATGGATGTTATGGGCGCCGGCGGACTGCCGATCACGCTTGGGCTGCTGTGCCTGGCGCTGGCCATTGCGAGCCTCGCTGGTCGGCGGAAAGCCTCAATTGTGCGCTGAACATGGTGAATATCGACGGCCTGTCGGCGTTGGCTTTTTCAAAGCAACGCGTTTATCGGAGACCTCATGACCAAGCCTGCTACCCAGACGCCGAATTCTGCCCCCACGACCGACGATCCCTTTCTCTGGCTGGAGGACAGGACGGCCAAGCAGTCATTGGACTGGGTACATCGCCAGAACGAGATCACGGTTGGCGAATTGCAGGGCGATCCGTCCTATCAGGCGTCGTTCCAGACCGCGCTCGACCTGATGACGGCCGAGGACAACATCGCGGTCGGCGCGGCAAAAGCCGGCCATGTCTACAATTTCTGGCAGGACAAGACCAATGTGCTCGGCCTCTGGCGCCGCACGACCGTCGCTTCCTACAAGACCGAGAAGCCCGACTGGGAAACGATCATCGACTTCGACCAGCTTGCGGCGAAGGAGGGGATAAAATGGGTTTTTGGCGGCGCAAGCCGACTCTATCCGGACTTCAACCGTTGCCTGGTGAGTATGTCGCCGGATGGCGGCGACGCCAGCGAGATGCGCGAATTCGACATCGCGACCAAGTCGTTTGTCGAGGGTGGGTTTCGTGCACCCGCTTCCAAGTCGGGTTTCAGCTGGCTGGATAAGGACACCGTGATTGTTTCGGCCGCTTTCGACGAGGCCGACAAGACCGAGTCCGGCTATCCGCGAGTCATAAAGCTGTGGAAGCGCGATACCAAGCTGGAAGACGCGACGCCGATCTTCGAGGCGCAGAAAGAGGATCTCGCCGTTGGTGCCGCTGTCGAGTACGACGGTGACAGACGCTATCTGGTCCTGGCTCGAACGCTGAATTTCTTCGCTTCGCACATCTTCCTTCGGCTGCCTTCCGGCGAAAACAAACAGCTGCCGCTACCGGACGACATGACCGATACGGCAATATTCAGGGATCAGCTCGTGTTCGGCGTGCGCAGTGCATGGACGGCGCCCGGCGGCACGGTTTGCAAGCCCGACGGCCTCTATTCGCTGGACCTGGCTCGCTGGGTCGAGACCGGCGCGATCGGGCCTGTCGAAACCTTGTTCGAGCCGGCCTATCGCGTTTCCATAGCCGGCATTGCCCGCACGCGGGACCGGCTGTTCATCAGCCTGATGGACAATGTGCGCGGCAAAGTCGTCGTCTGCGAGCGCATGGATGGCAACTGGTCGCTGAAACCGGTGGCGCTGCCCGAAAATGGCAATGTCGGCATCAGTCATGCCGAGCAGTTCGGCTCGAGTGTCTCCTTCTCCTTCACCGATTTCCTGACCCCGAGTTCGATCATCTGGTCCGACGACAATGGCGAGACGCTCGCCACCGTGAAGTCGCAGCCGGCGCGTTTCGATGCCTCGCCGCTGATCTCGGAACAGTTCGAGGCGCGCTCCAAGGACGGCACGATGATCCCCTATTTCGTCGTCAGGCGGCGCGACCAGAAAGGTCCGGTGCCGACGCTGCTTTACGGCTATGGCGGCTTCGAAGTGCCGCTGCTGCCCGGCTATGCCGGCGTGCGTGGTAAGCTGTGGCTGGAGAAAGGCAATGCCTATGTGCAGGCATGCATCCGCGGCGGCGGCGAGTTCGGCCCAGCCTGGCATCAGGCGGCGCTCAAGGGCAATCGCCAGAACGGATTCGACGATTTCGCAGCGGTCGCGCAGGACGTCGTCAAGCGCGGCATCGCGACAGCAAGCTCGCTCGGCATCCAGGGTGGTTCGAATGGCGGCTTGCTGACCGGCGTTTCCTTGACGCAGCATCCCGAGCTTTTCGGCGCCGTCATCATCGAGGTGCCGCTGCTCGACATGCTGCGTTACGCCGAATTGCCGCCCGGCGCCTCGTGGATGGCCGAATATGGCGATCCGTCGAAACCCGAAGACGCGAAGTGGCTTTCAGCCTACTCGCCCTACCAGCATGTCGACGCCGCTGCCGCCTATCCGCCTGTGCTGCTGACCACATCGACCGCTGACGATCGGGTCCATCCCGGCCACGCGCGCAAGATGGCCGCCCGCCTGCAGGAAGCCGGCCATGCCAGGACGCTGTTCTTCGAGGAGACCGAGGGCGGCCATGGCGGGCGTGGCGACCGCCGGCCGCAGGCGGCGCAGACGGCGATGAAATATGTCTTCCTGCAAAGGGCGCTGACAGCCAAGGCCTAGAGTCATTCAGTTATGGGCCAAGCAAAGGGTGGTTCTCCTCGAGCAGCCTTTGCTCTAAGGTGGCTTCCATGGCTCTCGTCAGGATGTTGATTGACGCATTCGAGGCTCGCGCATTGCGGGTCGCGGTGACGCCGTCACCGCGTACGCTGCGCGCCGAGCTTTTGCGGCTGTGCGCGCGCATCGGCTATTCGCCACCTCTCTTCCTCTGAAGCATTCGCCCCGGCTTGGCCGGATAGAATCCAGAGGAAAGATCAGACATGACCTATCAGAATTATTCGCTGAAGCAGCTTCAGCAGATCGACGCCGCGCATCATCTGCATCCGTTCACCGACCACAAGGAAATGCGCGGGGCCGGGTCGCGCATCATCACCCATGCCAACGGCCCTTTCATCTACGATTCCGAGGGGGCTGAAATCCTCGACGGCATGGCCGGGCTGTGGTGCGTCAACATCGGCTATGGCCGTGACGAGCTGGCCGAGGCCGCCTATGCCCAGATGAAGGAACTGCCTTACTACAACTCCTTCTTCAAATGCTCGACGCCGACGCCAGTGCTGCTGTCCAAGAAGCTGGCGGAGATCGCGCCGAAGCACGTCAACCAGGTATTCTACGGCTCTTCCGGGTCGGAAGCCAACGACACCGCGCTGCGCCTCGTGCGCCACTATTGGGTGCTGGAGGGCAAGCCGGAGAAGAACCGCATCATCTCGCGCAAGATGGCCTATCACGGCTCGACCGTTGCCGGCACCTCGCTCGGCGGCATGGATGGTATGCACAAGCAGCTCAACGGTGCGGTGCCCAACATCGTCCATGTGATGATGCCCTATGCCTATGAGCTAGCGCTGCCTGGCGAGAGCGATCATGATTTCGGTCTGCGCGCGGCCGGGGCTGTCGAGGAGGCGATCCTCGAAGCCGGCGCCGACAAGGTTGCCGCGTTTATCGGCGAGCCGATCATGGGAGCCGGCGGCGTGAAGATACCGCCGGCGAGCTATTGGCCGGAAGTGCAGCGCATCTGCCGTAAATACGATGTCCTGCTGATGCTGGACGAAGTCATCACCGGTTATGGTCGCACCGGCGAATGGTTTGCCGCACAGACACTCGGCATCGAGCCCGACACGATCACCACCGCCAAGGCGCTGACCTCGGGCTATCAGCCGCTGTCGGCATTGCTGGTTGGCGACCGCATCGCCTCGACGCTGGTCGAGAAGGGCGGCGAGTTCAATCACGGTTACACCTATTCCGGGCATCCGGTGGCCTGCGCCGTGGCGCTGAAGAACCTCGAGATCATCGAGCGCGAAGGGCTGGTCGACCGCGTCCGGAACGACACCGGCCCTTACTTCGCCAAGGCGTTGCAGGAGCGCATTGCCGGACATGATCTGGTCGGCGAGGTCCGTTCGATCGGACTGATGGGCGCGATCGAGATCGTCAAGGACAAGGCGACCAAGGAGCGGTTCCTGCCGGCTGGAAGTGCGGCGGTAACCGTGCGGGATCACGCCATCACGAATGGCATGATGCTGCGCGCCACCGGCGACACGATGATCCTGTCGCCGCCGCTGATCTGGACCCGCGATACGATCGACATGGCCTGCGACCGCATCTCGAAGGCGCTGGATCTGGCGCAAGCCGATCTTCGCAAGCGGTAGAACTCGACCCCTCGGCTGGGCGCTCTTCGGCGGGCGCGCCCAGCCTTGAGACCATGCCGAAGCGGCGAGGGAACGAATTCCATCACAAGCGCGTAGTGTGTGGGGCAGCGGCTGATTCGGCCGCCACAAGGGGTTTGTTTCCATGAGAAAAACCGGCAAGAGCCGACGGACGCGAGAAGCGGCCAGCATCAGCGGCGACCTGATGCTGGCGCCGCTGGTGGCGATGATGCGGCTACCGTTGATGGGCATGGATGGCGGGAGCCGCCAGCCATGGAGTACGGAGACGGCACGTGCGGTCAACGAGAAGACCGCCGCTATGGCCGAAGGCGCGTTTGCGGCGCAAATGTCTTTCCTGCAATCGGCGTCGCGGTTCTGGCCGGAAGTTTTTTCCGGCCGCACGCCATCGCTGTTCAACGGGGTTGCGGCGGAGCGCTCGATCAGCGCCGCGCTGAAGCCCGCAAGCCGTGCCGTGAAAGCGAATTTTCGCCGGCTGTCCAACAAGACCTGACCGGGGCTGCAAAACTTTGATTTTGCGCATAGAGGAGCGCATGCGCTAGAATCAGTCCGTACGTTACCGATTGGGGACATGATGGCCGGACAACCGCTCAACCAGCCGGCTGAAATTCCAGCCGAACTCGACCGCTGGAACTGGGGCGCCTTCTTCCTCAACTGGATCTGGGGCATCGGCAACAGCACCTTCATTGCGTTGCTGGCGTTGATCCCTGTCGTCAATATCATCATGATCATCGTGCTGGGCGCGCGCGGCAGCCGCTGGGCCTGGCAGAACCGCGCCTGGCGCGACGCGGAGCAGTTTCGCAAGACGCAGCGCAACTGGGCAATCGCCGGCCTTGCCGTCTGGGTGGTCGGGATTGGCGGCTGCGCGACGATGGTCGGCAGCATTCCCTACGTCCTGAAAGGCAGCGATGCCTATCTCATGACGATGGACAGGCTTCGCGCCGACGACCGCGTCAAGGCGGCGTTGGGTGATGATTTGACCGACAGTTTCTGGGTCGGCGGCCATCTCAACGTCGATGCGAATGGGGCTGGTGACGCCCAGTTCGGCATTCCGGTCCACGGCGCCAGGGGCAAGGGCACGGCCTATTCGACGGCTGTCCGGACAGCCGGCACGTGGAGCCTGCGCCTGCTGGTCGTCAGGGTCGAGGGAACCGACGCACCGATCGTGCTGATCAACGAAGATCATGTCCCGATCCCGAATGCTGCAATCGGAATATAGCTAGGCAAAACGCAAAAAAGCGGCCTGAATACGGGCGCGACAGCTGACAGTTCGGCCGGCTTCGTGGCCCAACAGTCGGGTGACCACTGCAGCGTTCCAGACAAGGAAATATGCTGAAAAGCCGGATGCTGTCTGACAGTATGCGCATGCGTTCATGTGGACCGGTGGCAATTTCAGACAAGGGCACGCGCATATGGTGAGTTCCTTTCATGCGGTCGTGGTCGGTGGCGGCTGTGTGGGTGCCGGCATTCTCTACGGCCTGGCAAAGCGCGGCTGGACCGATGTGGCATTGCTGGAGCGAACACAGCTTACGGCCGGCTCGACATGGCATGCCGCGGGGCTCATCCCCTCTTACGCGCGCAGCCGCAATGTCGGCCGCATGATCGCCAGATCGATCGCGATCTATGAAGGCCTGGAGGCGGAGACGGGCCAGAACGTCGGCTGGCACAAATGCGGGCAACTGCGCATTGCCAACACGCGCGACAGGCTGGACGAGTACAGAAGCTACATGGACGTTGCCCAGGTCCAGGGAGTGCGGGCCCGGATCGTATCGCCCGCGGAGGCGCGAGAGATATGGCCGCTGCTCGACAACAACACCATGCTGGGTGCCCTCTACCATCCCGATGACGGCCACATTGCACCCGCCGATGTCACCCAGGCCATGGCCAAGGGTGCACGCGACCTCGGCGCGAAGATCCATCTTGATACCGAGGTCGTGGGTTTCGAGCGGATGCCGAGCGGCGGGTGGAGGGTCAAGACCTCACGCGGCGAGATCGTCTGTGAACATGTCATCCTTGCAACAGGCAATTACGCACGCCAGACAGGCGCCATGCTGGGCCTGGACATTCCCGCGATTCCGATCCTGCACCAGTATTGGATCACCGAGGCGGTTCCCGAAATCGTGGAACGCAAACGGCTTGGTCTTCCGGAGATGCCGATCCTCAGGGACGAGGGTTACGAGGGCTATCTGCGCGAAGAGGGAGACGGGCTGATGTTCGGTCCCTATGAGCGTACCGAGCAGCTCAAGCTGTTCGCCGAAAACGGTGTCCCGGAATGGTTCGGCGCCGATCTGCTCGATGAAGATTTCGATGCCGTTTCCTGGAACTGGGAGCGCGCCACCGAACTGGTTCCCGCGCTCGGGCGCGCCGGCATCAAGCGCAATGTGCGAGGACCTTTCCAGATGACGGCCGATGAGCTGCCGCTGATGGGGCAGGCGTGGGGCCTGGAGAATGTCTGGCTCGCCGAAGGGGTGCCGGGGGGCATCCTTTGGGGCGGTGCGATTGGCTATTACCTCTCCGAACGGATCGTGGAGGGTGGCAACAGCATCGACACGGCGGAGCTGGATCCCCGCAGGTTCGGCCGATACGCCAACAAGAACTGGACCCGGGCCAAGGTCCGGGAAGCCTGGGGCACCCACGCCGTACAGCACTATCCGGGCCAGGACATGCCGGCGGCGCGACCGCAGAAAACGGCCCCGTCCTATGACCGCCTAAGTCAGCTTGGCGCGGTATGGGACGTGTTGAACGGCTGGGAGATGCCGAGCTGGTTTGCGCCCGCGGGTGTCGAGGCGCGCAATGTCTACAGCTGGCGCTGGACCCCCAAGGGGAACCACGTCGCCGCAGAGGTCCAGGCTGTCCGCCAGGCCGGCGGTCTGGTCGAGATGACACCAATGACCAAGTTCGAGGTCGGCGGGCCGGGCGCCGAGGGCTGGCTCGACGGAATCCTGGCCAACAGACTGCCGCGTCCCGGTCGTGTCGCTCTTGCCCATCACCTGACGCCGACCGGCGGCGTGCAGGCCGAGTATGTGGTGGCGCGGCTGCAGAGCGACCTGTTCTATCTCATATCGACGCCGCGCGCCGAACGCTGGAACCTTGACGATCTCGGCCGGCTGTTGCCGAAGGACGGCAGCGTGCATCTGCGCAACGTCACGGAGGATCGCGGCAGCTTCACGGTGGTTGGGCCGAAGGCGCGCGACATACTGCAGCCGCTGACGGAGATCGACCTCTCCAACGAGGCCTTCCCATGGTTCAGCGTACAGTCCGGCACCGTCGGCATGGCCAGCGACGTACGGCTGCTGCGTGTCAACTATTCGGGTGAGCTGGGATGGGAACTCTATCATCCACTCTGCTACCAGCGGCATTTGCTGGATGCGCTTCTGGCATCGGGAGAGGCACACGGGCTGAGGCTGGTCGGACTTCAAGCGCTGGAATCGCTTCGTCTCGATAAATCCTACCGGGCCATGTACCGCGATATGAACCCCGAATTGTCCGCCTGGGAAAGCGGCCTCGAGCGCTTCATCAGCCTCGACAACAGGGACTTCATCGGCCGGGCGGCACTGGTCGCGAAACAGCAGCAGGTTACACGCCGGATCGCCACACTGTCGATCGACACGGATGGTGCGAGCGCATTCGCCTTCGAGGGCGTTTACCGCGAAGGCGAGCTCGTCGGCCACATCACCTCGGCGGGCTACTCCTACACTTTTGGTCACGACATAGCACTTGCGCTGCTGCCCCTGGAACTTGTGTCGCCCGGTACCGAGCTCGAGGTTTCGATCCTCGGCGAGCGCCGCGCGGCAAAGGTGATCGCCGACTCGCCCTATGATCCGGAAGGCGCCCGCGGGCGCATGTGAGGTATCCCGGAGTACAGTTTCCGGTTCATCGGTGTCTCAACCGTGCTGCAGGGTAAAACGCAAAAACCGCGCTCCATCGGGAACGCGGTTTTGCCAGATACGCATGGCGCTTCGCTACGCAAACACTTTGCGAAACTTATGGCACTTGTCGAAACTTACGGGCTCCGGTACGCGAGACCTGATCCGGAGCGCCGGACGGATGAGATGTCCGCCTCACAGTCCGTTTTATAGGGACATCGTTACCGCGGAGTTATCGAGAGCTTAAGCAAATCTAAATTTTCATTTTTTCCACCGAAGGAAACCGGAAAAATCCGCCAAATCCGCGGGTTACGCCGGGTTACCCCGGAGAAAATTAATTATGCCGGAGAAATCGACGCCGCCATGTCCCTGGGCGTTGAACAAGGCATAAAGCTGAGCCGCTTCGGCACCAAGCGGCGTTACAGCACCCGCACCTTGCGCGGCTTCCTGGGACAATTTCAGGTCTTTCAGCATCAAGGCGGCTGCAAATCCTGGGTTGTAGTCCTTGTTTGCGGGCGAAGTCGGCACCGGGCCGGGCACCGGGCAGTAGGTGGTCAAGGACCAGCACTGGCCGGAGGAGGTCGAGGCGACGTCGAACAGCGCCTGATGCGACAGGCCGAGTTTTTCGGCCAGAACGAAGGCTTCGGCGACACCGATCATCGAAATGCCGAGGATCATGTTGTTGCAGATCTTTGCTGCCTGGCCGGCGCCGTCGCCGCCGCAATGGACGATGCGGCCGGCCATCGGCTTCAGGATCGGCTCGGCGGCAGCGAAGGCATCATCGGAGCCTCCCGCCATGAAGGTCAGCGTGCCGGCCGCAGCCCCGCCGGTGCCGCCCGAGACCGGTGCATCGATCGACGACAGCGCGTGCTTCCTGGCGACGGCGTGGGCTTTGCGGGCTGACTCGACGTCGATGGTCGAGGAATCGATAAAGAGTGCGCCTTGCCTGGCCTTGGGCGCGATGTCTTCGTAGACGGAGAGGACATGCTTGCCTGCAGGCAGCATGGTGATCACGACGTCGGCATCCTTCACCGCGGCCAAGGCATTCGCCATAATCGTCACGCCATGTTCCTTGGCGACGGTGAGGTTTTCCGGAACGAGGTCGAAACCGTTCACCGCATGCCCGGCCTTGACCAGATTGGCGGCCATTGGATTGCCCATATTGCCGAGGCCGATGAAGGCGATCGTCGTCATTGTCTGTCTCCCAGAGTTGCTGGCTTCAACGGCCAATCAGCGCGCGAGCGATGATGACGCGCATGATCTCGTTGGTGCCTTCGAGGATCTGGTGCACGCGCAGGTCCCGCACCAGTTTCTCGATGCCGTAGTCGTGCAGGTAGCCGTAGCCGCCGAGCAGCTGCAGTGCGTCATTGGCGACATTGAAGCCGGTGTCGGTGACGAAGCGCTTGGCCATCGCCGACCATTTGCCAGCATCCGGCGCCTTGCGGTCGAGCTTCGAGGCGGCGGCATAAAGGAAGATACGCGCCGCCTGCAGCTCGGTCTCCATGTCGGCCAGCCTGAATTGCAGCGCCTGGAATTGATTGATCTTCGAGCCGAAAGCCTTGCGCTCGGCGGTGTAGGACAGCGCCTTGTCGAGCGCCGACTGCGCGCCGCCCAGCGAACAGGCGGCGATGTTCAGCCGGCCGCCGTCGAGCCCGGCCATGGCGATGCCGAAGCCAGCGCCTTCGTCGGACAGAAGGTTCTCCGCCGGCACCTTGCAATCCTCGAAGATGACCTGGCGGGTCGACTGCATGTGCCAGCCCATCTTGTGCTCGTTTGCCCCAAAGGAGAGGCCCGGCGCATCTCTGGGCACGACGATGGTGGAAATGCCTTTCGGCCCGTCCGCGCCGGTGCGCACCATGACGGCATAGACATCGCTGTCGCCGGCGCCGGAGATGAACTGTTTGGTGCCGTTGAGCACATAGTCGCCGCCGCTTTTCACCGCACGGGTCTTGAGCGCCGCGGCATCGGAGCCGGAGCCTGGCTCGGTCAGGCAGTAGCTGGCCAGCCATTCCATCGAAGTGAGCTTCGGCAGGAAGCGCTGGCGCTGTTCGTCATTGCCGAAACGGTCGATCATCGAGGCCACCATGTTGTGGATCGAGATGAAGGACGAAAAGGCCGGATCGGCGTGCGACAGCGCCTCAAAGATCAGCACGGCGTCGAGCCGGCCAAGTGCCGAGCCACCGACATCGTCCCTGATATAGATGCCGCCGAGCCCGAGCGGGCCGGTCTCGCGGATCACGTCGGCCGGGAAATGCTTGTTGCGGTCCCAATCGAGCGCATTCGGTGCGACACGGTCGGCGGCGAAGGCCTGCGCCATCTCCTGGATGGCGCGCTGCTCCTCGTTGAGTTCGAATTGGCTGGTGCTCGCATCGACCGCGGCGTCCATGGCGTGCTCCCTGTGTGCTGGCCAGCTAGCTCGCTGGCCTGTTGTTTTTGGCTTTGCGCGCGCACCAATCTAGACCAATGATGCCGCCGCGCAACCCGATCCCCTGCGGAGCGGCTGTGCATCAATGCATGTCCGGAGCAAGATGTGACGACAAAATTCGATGAACTGCTGGGCCGGTTCCACGCATACCTTGCGACCGTGGATCACGTCCTGATGCGCGATGCCGTGGCCCGGATCGGCTGGGACATGCCGGCTCGCACGCTGGAGCCGCGTCCGCTTGCCTGCCTGCGCCATCTCGATCGCGCCGCCGAACTGGCGCCTCCGGATGCCAAGCCGCTGGTGCAACTGCTTGCCGAACGTCGGAATGATTTCCGCTGGGGGCAGACTTATGGCGAGGCGGACTTCGGGAAAGAGTTCATCGAGAATTACGGCTGGCTGGAAGTGTTCGGCACACGTGGCCACTTTGCCAATGACGCGGCCGCCGCCGGCCTGCTGATCCTTGGACCAGATATCGTCTATCCCGACCACCATCACGTCGCCGAGGAAATCTACATTCCGCTGACCGGCGGCACCGAATGGCGCATGGGCGAGAGCGGCTTTTGCATGCGTACGGCCGGCGAGGTCGTCCATCACGCGTCCAACGTCAATCACGCCATGCGCACCGGCAAGAAGCCATTGCTGGCGCTGTACATCTGGCGCGGCGGGCCGCTGGCGGCAAAATCGAACATCACCGGGACCGTGGCGCAGGGCAGGGACTGATGGCCAAAGCGATCATGCTGCAAGGCACGGGTTCCGACGTGGGCAAGACCGTGCTGGTCGCCGGCCTCTGCCGCGCGGCAAAAAAGCGTGGGTTGAAGGTGCGGCCGTTCAAGCCGCAGAACATGTCGAACAATGCCGCCGTCGCCGACATCCCCGGGGATAAAGCCGGCGGCGGCGAGATCGGCCGCGCGCAATGGCTGCAGGCGATCGCTTGCGGTGTCGCACCATCGGTCCACATGAACCCGGTGCTGCTGAAGCCGCAGACCGATGTCGGCGCGCAGGTCATCGTGCAGGGCAAAATGTTCGGGGAAGCGCGGGCGCGCGACTACCAGGCGATGAAGGGCCGGCTGATGGACGCCGTTCTGGACTCCTGGGGCAAGGTCGGCGAGGGCGCCGATCTTGTCATCGTCGAGGGCGCCGGCTCGCCGGCCGAGATCAACCTGCGCAGCCGCGACATCGCCAATATGGGCTTTGCCACGCGCGCCGATGTGCCCGTGGTGCTGGTCGGCGACATCGACCGCGGCGGCGTCATCGCTTCGGTGGCCGGCACGCATCTGATCCTGCCGGAGGAGGACCGGCGCATGATCGCCGGCTACCTCATCAACAAGTTCCGCGGCGACGTTTCGCTGTTTGACGACGGCCTGAAGTCGATCGAGACATTCACGGGCTGGCGCTGTTTCGGTGTCGTTCCGTGGCTGAAGGCGGCGGCACGCTTGCCTTCGGAAGATTCGGTGGTGCTGGAGCGGCTGGCGTCCGGCGAAGCGCGCGCGCTGAAGGTGGCGGTGCCGATGCTTGGCCGCATCGCCAATTTCGACGATCTCGACCCGCTCAAGGCTGAGCCGCAGGTCGAGGTGGTGTTCGTGCCGCCGGGAAAGCCGCTGCCCGCCGATGCCGGTCTGGTGGTCATTCCAGGCTCGAAGTCGACAATCGGCGATCTCTTGAAATTCCGCGAGAACGGTTGGGATCGCGACCTTCTTGCGCATCGCAAGCGCGGCGGCCATGTCGTGGGCATTTGCGGCGGCTTCCAGATGCTCGGCCGTATGGTGCGCGATCCCGACGGCATCGAAGGCAGCGTCACCGAAGCCGAAGGGCTCGGACTGCTCGACATCGAAACGGTGATGGAGCCGGAAAAGACGGTGCGCAACGTCAGGGCCCGTTCGGTGCCGTTCGACCTGCCGCTCGAAGGCTATGAAATCCATCTCGGCCGCACCACCGGGCCGGATACGCTGAGGCCGTCTGCAGTCATCAATGGCATCGATGACGGGGCAGTGTCGGCCGATGGCAAGGTGATCGGCACCTATATGCACGGTCTGTTTGGCGCCGACGGCTTTCGCGGAAGATTCCTCGAAAGCCTCGGCATCAAGGGCGGCGGCATCGATTACCGAGCCGAGGTCGAGCGGGCGCTGGACGAGGTCGCAGCCGAGCTGGAGACCTATCTCGACTGCGACGCGATCTTTGCACTGGCGCGGTAATTCGCGGTTGGCTCAGCCCTTGTCGCTTGCCTTCGGCCAGTAGGTGCCGAAGGACCAGACGTTGCCTTCCGGGTCGCGGCAGATGAACTCGCGGCTGCCATAGTCGCGGTTGGTCAATTCCTGGATGATCGTGGCGCCGGCCTTCCTGGCCTTGGCATAGGCGGCATCGGCATCATCGACGGCGATGTAGATCGACTTGCCGCCGCCTGAGCCAGGTTCGCCGACCATCTTGCCGTAGTCGTCGTCGCGCGCGGTGCCCAGCATGATCATCGAAGAGCCGAAAACCAGTTCGGCATGGTGCACGACGTCGCCTTCGCCATAGCGGGCCCGGACGCCGAAGCCGAAGGCTTCGCCCAGCCAGTCGATCATCTTTGCCGCGTTCCTGTAGCGCAAGGCGGGGTAGAGGCGGGGCGCTTCGGTGGTGGTCATGTCGATCTCCTTCAGCGGGGTTGGTCGATGCCCCACTGTGGGTAAAGGCCACTCCAGCGTCTTGAAGAAATGTTACCTGGCCGAGATTCCGGTTGGTGTCTCGCCGGCGAGGTCGCGGAATTCGCGCACCAGATGCGCCTGGTCGGCATAGCCGCAATCGGCTGCGATATCGGCCCAGTCGACGGCCTGCTGCCTCGACAGGCCGAGCGCGCGGTTGAAGCGGACGATGCGCGACAGTGTCTTGGGGCCCATGCCGATGGCGTTGGAGAAACTGCCGGCGAGATGTTTGCGGGTCCAGCCCAGCCTTTCGGCGATCGATGCAATGCGGGTCCGGCCGCCGGATGTGATGATGCGGTCATAGGCCCAGGCGATTTCAAGTGGCGTCTCGGCGGCATTCTCGAGACGGGCGGTGACGAAGGCTTCGGCCATGTCGAAACGCGTCGTCCAATCCGGCGCATTGCCCAGCCGTTCACGCAGCGCCAAGCCCTGAGCGCCAAGCACGTCGTCGAGGACGACCATGCTGTCTGTCAGTTCGCTCATCGGCAGGCGGAAGAAACGGCGTGCGCCAAGCGGCGTGAAGTTGACCTGGACGCAGCAGGCGCCGCCGAAGGATTCGATCACCACCGGTCCGGCAAAGAGGCCGGCGGCGAAACTGGCGAAGCGGTCATCGTCGCCGGGCGCCTTGCCGAGGCCGATGGCGAAGGGTTCGGCGAAGCTGATGACCAGCGGTACGGTGAGCGACGCGTATTCGACGTTGCGCATATGGCCGGGCGCTGTTTCGCGATAGCCGCAAATGTCCGACACAATGCCCTGAAGTCGAGGATCGGGCAGGCGCCGGCGCATCTCAAACCGCCCGGCGACGGACCGGTCCTGCTCTTGCTGGGGTTGCATCTTGACTGGCATCGGCCATCCTCGCGCCAGTCAAATCTAACAGACCAAGGGCCGGAATCAAAAGCGCCCGGCTTTTGGCCGGGCGCTCCTCGTCCCCACTTCAAGGGAAATGGTCAGGCGCCGCGCATCAAGCAGCCGCCGGCAAGCACGATGAAAGCAATAAGCACGATCCACACCGATGCGAGTGGAATGAATGAGAGAACGCCAAGCGCGGCGAGAACGCCGATGATGGCGATAACAACGGAGATGATAAAAACGATCTGGGTAGGTGCGCTAAGATTCATGTCTGCCTCTCCAACATGATTCGAACAGCGGCATCCTATCAGGGCGCGGGATCACACACCAATCAAGGCCCGCAGCGGGTTCGCCGGGTCAGCCAGCAGCTTCACAGCAAGCGCCAGGCATACGATCACCAGCAGCGGCTTGATCAGTCTTGCGCCGATGCGCATGGCCAGGCTGGCGCCGACGCGAGCGCCGAGGAACTGGGCGACGCCCATCATCAGGCCGATCTTCCAGTAGACGACGCCGAAGGCCGCGAAGACGATGAAGCCGCCGATGTTGGAGGCGAAGTTGAGCAATTTGGTATGCGCCGTCGCCTTGAGCACGCCGTAGCCGGCAAGTGCCACGAAGGCCAGCATGTAAAAGGAGCCGGCGCCTGGCCCGAACAGGCCATCGTAGAAGCCGATGGCGGGCACCAAGGTCAATCCAAACAGGAACGGCGACAGGCGCTCGGCGCGGTCGACATCGTTCATGTTGGGCTTGAACGCGAAGTAGAGCGCGATGGCGATCAGCACGATGGGCAGGGCAGCCCGCAGTATGTCACCCGGCACGATCGTCGCCAGCAAGGCGCCGATGGCGCTGCCGACAAGGGCCAGAAGCGCCGACGGCAATTGCCGGCGCAGGTCGACATGCCCCTTCGACGCGTAGTGGATGGTCGCCGAGCCCGAGCCGAACATGCCTTGCAGTTTGTTGGTGGCGAGCGCCTGGACCGGCGTGAAGCCGGCAAGCAGCAGCGCCGGCACTGTGATCAGCCCGCCGCCGCCGGCGATCGAATCGACAAAGCCCGCGGCAAAAGCGGCGAAAGCGAGCATGGCGACGGTCTGGATGCTAAGGTCGATCATCTGATGTATGGGGGTGTCCGGCTGGCTGAAATATCGGGCGTTCGACCACGGCCGCCCTGTTTGCGCAAGATCGATTCCGCGCTACCTCTATCCTAGCGCATCGCGCCTGGATTGTGTTTGTGTAGTTAACCCGGAAAGAGGCTCCTGATGGCATTCGCATTGCTGGACCAGATACGTCAGATATTCGACGGCGACCCCGGCGTGCGCAAGGTGGCGGACGATCCGGTCCTATCGGCGGAACTGCTGATGCTGTTTCGCATGATCCTGGCCGACGGGTCGGTCAGCGAGAGCGAAATGGTTGCCTTCCGGCGCATCTGCAAGGATGCCTTCGGCATTCCGGAAAGCAGCATCGACAGCGTCATCGAATATCTCAACGAGTTCGGCTACGAGACCAATGGCTCGCAGGCGATTGCACTGTTTCGCGATCTCGACGTCGAGCGGCGCCGGCAATTGGCCAAACATATGGCGGAGATCGCCAAGGCGGATTCGCAACTAGCCGAGAGCGAGATCCGCCTGCTGCGCCGCACGCTCGACCTGCTCGATATCAATCCGGTCGATGTGGTCAAGACGCAGGAGTGATCGGGCCGCCTTCTCTCCTGATCAGCCTTGCTCCCGCAGCCGCTCCGCGATCGCCCGGTGCAAGTCAGGGGCGGCGGTGACAAGCGCCTTGGCAGCCTCGGACTGCGGGTGGTCGAGCACTTCGCTCGTCTTGCCGCGCTCGACGATCTTGCCGTCATGCATGACCAGCACCTCGTCCGTGATGGCGCGGGCCACGGTCAGGTCGTGGGTGATGAAGAGGTAGGCGATGCCGAGCTTCTGGTTGAGCTCTGCGAACAGATCGAGGATCTGGGCGCGGATCGAGACATCGAGCGCCGAGACCGGCTCGTCGGCAACGACCAGCTTGGGGCGGGTGATGATGGCGCGGGCGATCGACAGGCGCTGGCGCTGGCCGCCGGAAAATTCATGGGGGTATTTGTCCATGTCGCTGATGCCGAGGCCGACTTCGTGCAGGGCATGCGCCACCATCTCGCGGCACTCGGCGCGCGTCGGCTTTTTCTCCAGCACATGCAGGGGTTCGGCAACCAGCTTTTCCACCTTCTGGCGCGGGTCGAAGGAGCCATAGGGATCTTGAAAAACGACCTGCATATCGCGTCGCGCCGGCTTTAACTCGGCTTCGCTCTTGCCGGTTATGGTCCCGCCGCGGAACGAGATTGAGCCCGATGTCGGCCGATCCAGCGCCAGGATCATGCGGGCGAGCGTCGACTTGCCGCAGCCGGAGCGACCAACCAGTGCCACTGACTGACTCGGCGCCATCGACAGCGAGACGTCGTCGACGGCGCGGATACCAGGCGCGCGCTTAAACAGCCAGGTGCGCCGGCCGGGATAGTCGCGGGTCACGCCCTCGACCTGAAGCAAAGGGCGGCCCGTCTCGATGCCATGCGGCCTGACGCGCGCCGGCACATGCATCGAGGCCTGCGCCAACTGGCGCGTGTAGGGGTGGAGCTGTTCGGATAGCGTGCGTGCGGTGTCGCCGGCTTCCATCACCTCGCCGCGGCGCAGGATGGTGATGCGGTCAGCCATCTCGGTCACCACGGCGAGGTCATGCGAGATCAGGAGCAGGCCCATGCGGCTCTCCGCGACGAGGTCGCGCAAAAGGTCGAGGATTTGTGCCTGCAGCACCACGTCGAGCGCCGTCGTCGGTTCGTCGGCGATCAGCAGCTTCGGCTTCAGCGCGCAGGCGATGGCGATGACGACGCGCTGGCGCTGGCCGCCCGACAGTTCGTGCGGATAGCGCGACAGCGGGAATTTCGCTTCGGGCAAGCCGACACGGTCGAGCATTTTTCGCGCCCGGTCTTCGGCCTCGGCGCGGCTGGCCCTGGTGTGCCAGCGTATGCCTTCGGCAACCTGTTCGCCGATGGTCTTGACCGGATTGAGCGCCGTCATCGGCTCCTGGAACACCATGCCGATGTCGTCGCCGCGCAGCGCACACATCTGGTCCTCGGTTGCTGCCAGGATGTCGATGCCGTCGAATGTGACACATCCGCTGGCGCGCGCGGCATGGGGCAGAAGCTGCATCACCGTCAGCGCGGTCATCGATTTGCCGGAACCGGATTCGCCGACCAGCCCCATCACCTCACCGGGCGCGACGGAAAGCGCCACATCCTTGAGGATCTGCGTGTCGCCGATGGTCAGCGACAGGTTCTCGATGTCGAGCAGGCTCATCGCTGCCGCCGCGATTTCGGATCGAGGATGTCGGCGATGCCGTCGCCCAGGAGGTTCAGCCCCAGCACGGCGACAACGATCGCCATGCCCGGAAAGATCGCCATCCATGGCGCCACCACCATGCGGGTCTGCGCGTCGAACAGCATGCGGCCCCAGCTCGGCATTGGCGGTTGCGCACCCAGGCCCAGATAGGAAAGCCCGGCCTCGGCCAGGATGCCCAGCGCGAACTGGATGGTGCCTTGCACCAGAAGCAGCGTGGCGATGTTGGGCAGCACATGTTCGATTGTGATCTGCGTGCTGCTCTTGCCGGCGGCGCGTGCGGCGAGAATGAACTCGCGCGGCCAGATCGCCAGCGCGCCGGCCCGGGCGACGCGCGCAAAGACCGGGATGTTGAAGATGCCGATGGCGATGATGGCGTTGACGGCGCCCGGTCCGAAGATGGCGGTGATCATGATCGCCGACAGCAAAGCCGGGAAGGCGAAGACGAGGTCGTTCAGCCGCATCAGCGCCTCGTCGACGAGGCCGCCGCGTGCCGCGGCAAAGGCGCCGAGCGGCACGCCGACCCCCATGCCGATGCCGACCGCGACCAGCGCCACGGCAATCGAATTGCGGGCGCCGACCATGACCATAGACAGGATGTCGCGGCCGAAATGGTCGGTGCCGAACCAGTGCGCCAGCGAGGGCGCTTGCGTCTTATCCGATATCACCAGTTTCGTGACGTCATAGGGCGTCCAGGCATAGGAGACGACAGCCATTGCCAGGATCAGCAGGGTGATGACGAAACCGGCAACGAAGGCGGTATTCCCGAACGCCTTGCCCAGGATGCTGCCGAACGTCTCTTCTGATATGTCGATGTGCAATGTCATTGCCGGCTTCTCAGGCGCGGATCGACGACCGCATAGGAAAGGTCGACCAGCAGATTGACGGCGATGACGGCGGCGACCAGCAGCATGACGACGCTTTCGACGACGATCAGGTCGCGCTGGGTGATCGCCTGGAACACCAGCCTGCCGAGGCCGGGCAGATAGAAAACATTCTCGATGATGATGGTGCCGGCAAGCAGGAAGGCGAACTGCAGGCCCAGAATGGTCAGCACCGGAATCATGGCGTTGCGCAGCGCGTGCCGCCACAGCACAGCTCGGTAGGGCAGACCCTTGGCGCGGGCGGTACGAATATAGTCCTCGTTCAGCACCTCGATCAGCGCCGAGCGGGTGACGCGCGCCAGAATCGCGGCTTGCGGCAAGGCAAGCGCCAACGCCGGCAGCAGCAGCGACTTCAAGGCTGGCCAGACGCCGGCACTCCAGCCGGGAAAGCCGCCAGCAGGAACCAGCCGCAGCCAGACGGCGAAGACATAGATCAGCATCAGCGCGAACCAGAAATTGGGCACGGCGACGCCAAGCTGTGCGGCGCCCATGGAAATCGTATCACCGGCCCGTCCACGCCGGCTGGCGGAAAACAGGCCGACGGGAATCGCGATGAGGGTGGAGAGCGCAAGCGCAATCAGCGCCAGCGGCAGCGAGACGGCCAGCCGCTCGCGAACCAGACCGATGACCGGCACCGAATAGGTGTAGGAGCGGCCGAAATCGAGGCTGAGCAGGCCGCCCGCCCAGTGCAGATAGCGCCAAGCTAGCGGCGCGTTGAGGCCCATCTGGTTGCGCAGCAACTCGACCTGGTCGGCGCTGGCATTCATGCCCAGCATTAGCCGCGCCGGATCGCCGGGCAGGATCTCCAGGACGGCGAACACCACCATGGAAGCCAGCACCAGCGTGGCGATGGCGATGGCGAGGCGTTTTAGGAGGTAGGCGGTCATGGAAGGTGGGGGATCACTCGCTCCACTTCACCTTGGTCAAATCATTGGCCTGGATCGGGGCGTTTTCCCACAGCCCTTGCAGCTTGGCGTCCCAGACGCCGATCTTCGGCAATTCATAGAGGAAGCCGACCACCGCATCGTCGGCCAGGATCTTCTGCGCTTGCCCCAGCAATTCCTTGCGCTTGGCTTCGTCGGAGGTGACGCCGAGATCGGCAATCACGTTGTCGAAGGCCGGGTTGTCGTAGTTGAAGTAATAATCCTTGCGCGAATAGATATCGATGTCGTTGGGCTCGGTGTGGGAGACGATCGTCAGGTCGTAATCCTTCTTGGTGAACACCTGGTCCAGCCACTGTGCCCATTCGACCGGAATGATTTCCAGATCGATGCCAACGTCGCGAAGCTGCGAGGCGATGATTTCGCCACCGAGACGGGCATAGGTGGGCGGCGGCAGTTTCAGCGTCGCCTTGAAGCCGTTCTCGAGGCCTGCCTCTTTCAGCAATTCCTTGGCCTTGGCGACATCATGCGGGTAGCGGCCGGTGAGGTCGACATAGTCCTTGTTGGCCGGCGACATATGCGAGCCGATCGGCTGGCCGAGGCCGGCCGAGGCGCCGTCGATGATGGCCTTGCGGTCGAGCGCGTAAGAGATCGCCTGCCTCACCTGCAGCTTGTCGAAAGGCGGCTTCTTGTTGTTGATCGACAGGATGGTCTCACCCTCGGTCGCGCCGATCACTACCTTGAAGCGTGGGTCGTCCTTGACCTGGGCGACGCTGTCGGCATCGAAGAACGGGAAAGCCTGGATGTCGCCCGAGAGCAGCGCCGGCACATAGGCCGCGGCATCCGGCACGATGCGAAACTCGGCCTTGTCGAGCGACGCCGGCGTGCCCCAGTAATTGTCCGATTTGACCAGCGTGATCGACGATCCCTTGGCCCAGCTCTGGAACTTGAACGGGCCGGTGCCGATCGGTTTTTCCTTGTTGGTGTCGGCAGATTCCGGCGCCACGATCACCGCGTCGCCCCAGCCCATATTGTAGAGGAACGAGCCCTGCGGGTTCTTCAGCGTGACCTTGACGGTTGCCGGATCGACGACGTCGACCTTGTCGATGGCGGCGAACAGGCCCTTTTGTGCGTTGACGGAGTTGTCGGCTCGCGCCCGGTCGAGCGAGAATTTCACGTCGGCGGCATCGAAGTCGGTGCCGTCATGGAATTTCACGCCGGTGTGCAGCTTGAAGGTGTAGACCGTGCCGTCATCGGAAATGGTCCAGCTTTCGGCCAGATCCGGCAGCACCTCGCCATTCGGCCCGATGCGCGTCAGGCCTTCGAATACATTGGCATAGAGAACCTCGTCGATCGCTGCGGCGGCACCGGCGGTCGGATCGAGATGCGGGGGTTCGAGCGGAATGCCGATGACCAGGTCGGTTCGCGCGGCGAACGCAGAGCTGCCGGCGGCCAGCGACAGCACCGCGGCCGCCAGAATGGTTTTCCACAATTTCATCGTGCAACTCCCCATGCGTTCAGACACGTGCTCGAACCCGAGTGATAGAAGCGTGATTTCGCCACGGAGTAAATTGCGTTTCGTTCTGCCCCTTGGCGTGGCCGGGAATGTTTTTGTCCTGGCGACCGCATCGGCAGTCGAAGCTTGTCGCGGTGCACACCTTATCCCGTGGCTGTGCCGCGCAGCAGCACGTTGAGCCCTATCGCCATCACCTTGGCCGATTCCACCATGTCCGATATCCCGACCCATTCGTCCGGCCGATGGGCGAGGTCGAGAATGCCAGGCCCATAAGCGATGCAATCATAGATATGGCCGATGCGAGCTATATGCTTCTGGTCATAGGTGCCGGGCGAAATGACATAATCGGGTTCGCGGTCGAAGATCGCCATGATGCCTTGCGCAACCGCCTTGACCACCGGCGCGTCGCGCTCGGTCATCAGCGGCAGCACTTCCATCAGGTCGCGGATTTCATAGTCGAATTTTGTCCGCTCGCGTTTCAACCGGTCGAGAATGCCGGTCACTTCACCTTTGACGGTGTCGAGATCCTCCTCGAGCAGGAAACGGCGGTCGATGGTCATCCGGCAGGAGTCGGGCACGTTGGGCGACGGCAGGCCGGGCCGGAAATCCTCGGTCTGGCCGCCATGGATCGAGTTGATGTTCATGGTCGAGCGTTTTGCTCCTTCGGGCACGACCGGCATGCGCGTCATCTTGCGGTCGAGCGCGGGAAACAGTTCGTCCTCGAAAGCCCGCAGCACGGCGCCCATGTGGCGCACCGCATTGTCGCCGAGAAACGGCATCGAGCCGTGCGCGATCTCGCCCTTGGTCTCGATCTCCGCCCACCAGACGCCACGATGGCCGAGGCAGATGCGGTCCTTGTTCAGCGGCTCGGGAATGATGACATGGTCGACCCTGGGTTTTGAGAAATAGCCGAGCCTGGCCAGATGCGCGACGCCGCCGAAGCCGCCGGATTCCTCGTCGACGGTGCCGGATATTTCGATGGCGCCGGGAAAATCGGGGAAGACTTCCAGGAAGGCCTCGGCTGCGATGATAGAGGCGGCAAGGCCGCCCTTCATGTCGCAGGCGCCGCGGCCATAGACCCTGCCGTCCCTGACGATGCCGGCGAAGGGATCGACGGTCCAGCCATCACCGGCTTCGACCACGTCGATATGCGAGTTGAAGTGGACGCAGGCGCCCGGCGACCTGCCTTCGGAACGGGCAACGACATTGACGCGCGGGTAGCGGTCGGTGTCGCCGGGCGTGCCTTCGGCGCGGATGAACTCGGTCTCGAAACCGCTCTTCTTCAGCCGCGCGCCGAGATATTCGGCGCATGGCCGGTAGGCCTCGCCGGGTGGATTGATGGTCGGAAAACGGATCAGCTCGGCGGTCAGCGCGACGACGTCGTCGCGCCTGTCATCGATTGCCTGGAGGAGTCGCTGGTTCATGCGCAGAGTTGAGCAGCGATCCCAGCGATTTTGCAAGCCCGCCGGCGATCAAGCCGGTGCGGCGTGTCGTTGCGGCAACTATTGCGGGAAATCGTTCAAATTCGCTGCTTTGGATTGGCGAATTGGTCAAGGTGTGTGTGTTAGCCCGTGCATCTGCCATTAAAAAGATGAAAAACAATCAGGCAGGCAGGTTAGGGGCAATCAAAGGGGTTTGATCGCATGAAAAAGACAGTTCTCATGGCAACCATGTTTGTTGCAATGCTGTTCGGTGCTTCGGGGCAGGGCTGGGCAGCCAGCCTCGTTGCAAATATAGACGTGTCGTCGCAGACGATGACCGTCAGATATGGCGCGTCGGTTTACCGGTGGAGTGTCTCCACCGCCCGCACCGGCTATTTCACGCCGCGCGGCACCTATCGGCCGCAGCGCACGGCCAGGATGTGGTATTCGCGCAAATACCATATGTCGCCGATGCCCTATTCGGTGTTCTTCCATGGCGGCTATGCCATCCATGGAACCGGCGCCGTCAGGCAGCTCGGCCGCCCGGCGTCGCATGGCTGCGTGAGGCTGCACACGGCCAATGCCGCCACGTTCTATTCGATGGTGCGGGAAGTGGGTTTCGGCAACACGCGCATTGTCGTCACCAACTAAGGCGGTTCAGGTTCGCTGTTGTCTGCTGGCGCTGGGCTAACCCCACGCCAGCAGCTCTGCCTAAGCGTTTGGGACCGCCTTTGCCTGCGGTCGCTTTCGACGCCCGCCGCTGATCTCCCACCTTTTGTGGAACCACATCCACTGGCCGGGATCTTCTCGCACCCAGCGCTCGACGACGTCGTTGAGACGCTGGGTGGTGGCACGGACATCGACGCTGCCGTCAGCGGTGCGCGGCAAGGTTAACTTGTCCTCGATTTCGAGCCGGAAGCGGTTGCCTGGCAGCCTGACGCAGCGCGCCGGATAGACGTCGCAGTCGTAGTGGCGGGCAAGGGTGGCCAGCACGCGATTGCTCTGGCAGGGACGGCCGAAGAATGTCGTCTCCAGTCCATTGGAGAATTTCTGGTCGACAAGGATGCCGATGTTGCCGCCGTTCTCCAGAACCCCGGCCAGGGCGAATGACGCGCCCGCCATGGATGGCAGCAACGAGCCCATGGTCGAGCGGCGCGTCGAGAGGATGTAGTCGGCGAGATAGGGATTGTTAGGCGGGCGAAACAGCGCAGTGATGTTCATGCCGAAAGTCGCGGCCGCCACCGGCAGCAATTCGAAATTGCCGAGATGGCCGGTAAAGACGATATGCGGCTTCTCTTCGCTGGCTATTTCGACGAAGTGGTCAGCTCCCTTGACCTCGACGCGGCCGGGCTCGCTGGCCGCGGGGTCGTAGTCGAAGAGGGCGTCGAGAAAAATGTATTCCGCGGCCAAGCGGGCCATGTTGCCCCACATGTCGGAGGCGATCGCTTGGATTTCGGCTTCGCTCTTTTCCGGATAGGCCTTGCGCAGATTGTCGATGGCGACCTGATGGCGTCCCACCCGGGGGCCGACCAGGCGTGCGACGCGGTCGGCGAAATTCAGCGCACTGTCGGCCGGCAGCAGGCGCAGGACCGAGATGACCATCATCGCTGCCCGCGCCACCAGCCAGTAATTGAGCTGGCGCAGTTGCCTGCCGTAACGAAATTTGAGGTCCCGGCGGAACTTCTTGAATACAGAGGTCAAGGCTCTAGCCGACGCGCAGGATGATCTTGCCGAAAACGTCGCGGCCTTCCATGCGCTTCAGCGCGGCGTCGATACCGTCGAAGCCGACTTCGGTGTCGATGACGGGTGCGACTTGTCCCGCCGCCATTTTCTGCATGGCGTTGGCCATGTTTTCCATGCGGCAGCCAAAGGAGCCAAGCAGTTTCAATTGCTGCTGGAACAGCTGCATCAAATTGATCTGCGTCGACACGCCGGAGGTCGAACCGCAGGTCACCAGGCGGCCGCCACGCTTCAGGCACAGCATCGAGGCGGCGAATGTGTCGGCGCCGACATGTTCAAAGACGACGTCGACGCCCTTCTTCTTGGTCAGCTTGCGCACGACGCCCTCGAAACGGTCGTCGCGGTAGTTGATGACATGGTCGGCGCCGAGCGCCTTGGCCTTGTCGATCTTGTCGTTGGAGCCGACCGTAGTGATGATCGTGCAGCCCATCCGCTTGGCCAGCTGGATGGCCGCCGAGCCGATGCCGGATCCGCCGGCATGGATAAGGATGGTTTCGCCGGGTTGAAGCCTGGCGTTGTCGAACAGCATGTGCTCGACGGTGCCGAAGGTGACGGGCGCCACCGCCGCGCCGATGTCGGTCACGCCGGGCGGGGCAGGGACCAGCAGGCGGGCCGGCAGATTGATCTTCTCCTGCGCGAAACCGTCGAGATGGAAACCGTGCACGCCCGAAACATGTTCGCAAAGGTTGTCGCGGCCTTCGCGGCAGGCTCGGCAGAGGCCGCAGGTGCGCGCGCCATAGATCGACACCAATTGTCCGGGCAGCAGGCTGGAAACGCCGGGGCCAACCGCCTCGACCTCGCCGGATGCCTCCGCGCCGACGACCAGCGGCAGCTTGCGCTTGGCGAAGGCCATGCCGCGCCAGCCCCAGACGTCGATATGGTTCAGCGCTACTGCCTTGATGCGCAGCGTGACTTCGCCGAGTGCCGGCGGTGGAGGAGGCGGCAGGTCCACCGTCTCAAGACGGCGGTCCTCTATAAGTTGCAATGCGCGCATGGGGCCTGTCGGTTCAGTCTGGCTGAAAAAGGTCGCTTAGACCGGTTCCCGCGCCATGACAAGGCAAGTGTTCTGGCCGCCGAAGCCGAAGGAGCTCGACAGAACGGTGCGGACCTCGGCGTTGCGCTTCTTGTTCGGCACCACGTCGAGCACGATCGCGGGGTCGGGATTGTCATAGTTGATGGTCGGCGGAATGACGCTTTCGCGCATCGTCATCAGCGAGAAAGCCGCCTCGACAGCGCCCGCCGCCGACAGTGTGTGACCGATCATCGATTTGTTCGACGAGACCGGCATCGAGCCGATCCGCTCGCCGAACACCGTCGACAGCGCCAGATGCTCCATCTTGTCGTTTTCGGGCGTCGAGGTGCCGTGGGCATTGACGTAGTCGATCTCGTCTTCACCCAGTCCGGCATCGACGAGGGCGGCGCGGACCGCGGCGATGGCCGGTGAAGCGTCCGGTTTGGAGCGGGTGCGGTGGAAGTCGTCGGCCTTCTCGCCGCAACCGCCCAGGACGCCGAGAATAGTCGCGCCGCGAGCCAATGCCGTCTCAAGCGATTCCAACACCAGCGCCCCGGATCCCTCGGCCAACACGAAGCCGTCGCGATCCCTGGAGAAGGGTTTCGACGCCTTTTCGGGGATGTCGTTGTGCGTGGAGAGCGCCGAAAGCAATGAGAAACGGATCAATGCCTCGGCGGTCGCGGAACCGTCCGCGCCGATCGACAGCGCACGGTCGCATTCGCCGCGTCGGATCGCCTCGACACCGAGCTGAATCGCGGTGGCGCCTGAAGCGCAAGCCGTCGACAGCGTGATCGGCAGACCACGCGTGCCAAGGCGATCGGCAAGGCGGCCGGCGATCGAACCGAACTGGGTGGTCTCGAAAATATCCAGCTCTTTCAAGCTACGCGCGACCCGAAGCAGTCTTTCGGCGGCGGTGTCATCCTTGTCCTTGTCAGAATTGTAGAGCGAGAAGCGCTCGGCCCAGTCGAGTTCGACTGGCGGCGATGCGAGGAAGAGCGGTCCGCCGAAATCGCTGGAATCAAGACCGGCTTCGCTCACCGCTTCTAAGCCCGCAAGCTCGGCTAGCTCATAGGTGAGTGGGCTGGCGCCTTTCGAGCTCGACGGCAGGAAATCGACCATGCCGGAGATGCGGGTGTTCAATTGATCGATGGGAAAGCGAGTGATCGGGTGAATGCCCGACTTGCCGGAGGTCAGTGCCGCCCAATTGTCTGATTTGCCGACGCCAAGCGAGGTCACCACGCCGATGCCGGTGACGGCGACGATCGGCCTGCCCATGTGATCTCTGAGATTGGCCATCCGGGAGCCCTCTTATCGTTGCAGCATGGATCGTGGAGCCGCATTACGCGGCATTGACCAGCGCCATGCCCTCGAATTGGTGATAGCCGATCGCCGTTGCAAGGACGGATTGGGGAACGCCTTCGAACGGCGTCTCGGCTGCGGCATCAAAAACAGGATAGGCGGCCTTGCGGTCGACAGCGAGTGCCGCCAGTGCCACAGCGAAAGGAAACTGTGCTTCCTTCATGTGCCCGGTCAGCGTCGAGAAGCCACGCGCGGCGATCGCCGGATTGGCATCGAGCGCTGCCTTCTCGGCTGTTGTCGCCGCATGCGCGCCCGATGCGCCCGACAGGGTCAGCAATTTGCCGTTCGGCAATGCAGCCTGCTTGAGCAGTGCGGCGATCTCGGCGTCGAGTTCTCCCCGTGGCCGCCGGGCACGGCCGGAGACGACCGGTCCAAGTTCTGCATAGATCTTGCGGCCGCGGCTCATCGCGTGTTCGCGCTGCTCCAGCACCAGGAAGGCGCCGCCGGAGCCGGTCACGACGCCACCGCCCTCAGTGCCCTGTCTTTGCCAAACCGGCTTCCATGGGCCGCGATGCAGATAGCCGGCGAGTTCATAGCCGAGCAGCATATCGGAATGTTCGGTCTGGAAGGCACCGCCGACCAGGATATGCGTCGACTGACCCGAGCGGATGCGTGCGGCGGCCGTTTCAACCGCGGCGACACCGGCACCTTCCTCGCCCATGAAGGTTCTGGACGAACCGGTGACCTTGTGGACGATGGAGATGTTGCCGGCGAGCAGGTTGGACAATTGGGCCAGAAACAGTGTCGGGCGCAATTCGGTGGTCAATTTCTCGTTGAGCAGTACATCGCGGTCATTGCGGCTTTCCGAAGCGGCGAGAATGGCGGCATCGACCGCCTCGTCGCGCTCGCCGCCGCCCGCCGCCACAACCATGTCCATGGTCGCGCAGAGTTCGTCATCGCCCTTGATGCCGGCGTCGTCCAGTGCAAGGCCGGCAGCATAGGTGCCGAGCCTCTGCCAGGTTTCCATCTGGCGCTGATCGCCACGCTTGGCGATCTGCAGGTTCCAGTCGATCTCAGGCAGCGGATGGACAGTATAGGGTGCAAAGCGCGTCGCTTCGAGCACCGGCCGCGGGCCCGGTTGCGCGAGCTTCTGCCAGTGGGCGTCAGGACCTTCCCCCAGCGAGGAGACAAGGCCGATACCTGATATGACGACGTCGCGGGGGCTGCTCATGTGCGGCTTTGTGGGTCAGGCGGCAGAGCGCGTCAAGATCGTGCGCTTAACTGACGTCAGGCGGTCTTGGCGGTGACCAGCGCGTCGATCTTGGCGCACAGATTCTTCATGACGAAGTAATCGTCGGTCGAAGCCTTGCCGTCATTGACCTCCTGGGTCCACTTTTCCAGCGGCACCTTGATGCCGAATTCCTTGTCGATGGCAAAGACGATGTCGAGAAAATCGAGGCTGTCTATGCCGAGATCGTCAATCGTGTGGCTCTCGGGCGTGATGGTGTCGATATCGATCTCGCTGGTGTCGGCAATGATCTTGGCGACTTTGTCGAACGTGGTGGACAAGGGCTTTTCCTTCGGTTGCGGGCGGAATCTGTCCGCATCTTGTTTGGGCGCTGTCTAATCGGTTTTTTCCGGCAGGAAAAGGCCTGATACGCCGGGCGCAGATGGGTAGGGTTCCTTCGAAACGCAAGAAGGGCCGCCGGTTTACCCGGCGGCCCTTCTGTTGACGCAACGTCAGCCTTATTTCGATGCGTGTCGTTTTTCCAAAAGCGGAACACTTTTGGCGACATGCATCAGCTGTCGCGAAGCTTGACCAGATCGTTCAGCAGCCCGCCCGTTCCGTTGTGGACGGTCAGCCGCTCGACCTTGCCGGCGATGGTTTCCAGCGCCTCGAGCTCCTTCAGCCGCAGCATCACCGGGTTTTCCGCCATCACCCTGGCCGTGTTGAGGAGGGAACGGGTCGCGTTCGTCTCCTCGCGGCGACGGATGATGTTGGCCTCGGCCTGCTTTTCGGCCGACACCACCTGGTTGAGGATCTCGCGCATCTCGCCCGGCAGGATGACATCCTTGAGCGCGATATCGCTGACCTCCACGCCGATCTCGGCCATGTCGGCGCGGACCTTGGCTGCCGCTTCCTCATCGATCGTCACCTTCTTTTCGAGGATCTGATCGAGTGTCAGCGCGCCAAGCGTCTTGCGGAAGGCATATTGCAGGGCGCGGTAGAGGGCTTCGGAGAAGTCCTTCACCATGCTGACCGCCTTGACCGGATCGACGACCCGGTATTCGGCTGCGATGTTGACGCGGATCGTCACGCGATCCTTGGTCAGCACTTCCTGCCCGGCAACGTCGAGCGACTGGCGCTTGACGTCGACGACCTTGATCTGCACCATGCGTCCGACGTTCCAGAAGCCATGCACGCCCGCCGTCAGCGTCCTGACCAGGACACCGTCGATGAACAGCAGTCCGGCCTGACCATCGACGACCGGATGGACGGACATCAATTCCGCTTTCCGGGCCTGGCCGAGCCGGCGCATGATCGCCGCATCGATGGCGAGATCGACTGACGTGTCGATCAGCGTCACCTTCCACGGGCCGGCATCCGTCCACAGCACGAGCTTGCGGTCCGGTGCCAGCACGGCGTGCAGATTGCCGTCACGCTCGATGACGGCGACATCCGTGCGCCCGGTGCGAACGACGGTGAAATGACGCGCGGCCACATCCGGAAGCTTGTCGAACAACGCCTTCTCGTATGCCGAAACGAATTCCGGGTTCTTCAGATCGTGCCGAGACACTTCGAGGCTGCCGCGCCGGTTGGCGAGCCAGTGCTCGCCCGGCAGCAGGACAGCCTTGATCTCCCCCTTGTGGAGGGCGAGGGCACGTTCGTTTTCCCTTACGAGGACGCGCTCGCGCCCAAGAACCTTGTCGAGAATGGTCATTGTCTTACTCCTGTCGGGCATGGCCCCATGCGAGGCGTCACGTCATGCGTCGATCTTCCCTTCGTTTCTCGTTTCACGTCGTCTCTTGCGTCGTAGCCCGGGCACGAATGATCCGGGGACTGGTGGCATCGAGCCGTGGCGGGCCTTCGGGAGCGGATCGCGGGGCAGCGAAGCGGGCGCAGGAGGCCTTAGCCTCCCTTGCCGGCGACACCGCGCCTTGATCGTCACCGCGGGCCTGGCCGCGAGCCGATGGCGAAAGACGCTTGGGATGATCCGCGCCCGAAAGCTTGGGTCACCCGTCCAGTCTTTCGCATTCCAGTCCCCGGACCGTTTTTCGGATGGCTTTTCAAAGGCCAAATGGAGAAGGAATCGAACCTTCGACAGTCAGATTAACAATCTGATGCTCTAACCAAACTGAGCTATCCGTGGTGCAGATGAAGGGACTCGAACCCACAACCTCCGGATTATGTCCGGCGCTCTCCCAGTTGAGCTACATCCGCGATCCCAATCCCCAAAGCGGCGCCGTATGCAGGGCGGCAATGCCGCCTGCACGGGCGGAGACGAAAGCTCCAACCGTTGTGCTCGCTGCGGTTCTCGTGACCGGGAGCGCGCCTATAGCCCCTGCGACGGGTTGTCGCAAGCGGCATTGTCACGGCGAATTTGCGGCTTCTTTCAACGGTGACATTTCAGCAACACCGCTTTCGGCGTCAGCGATCGCGCGCAGCACGCTCAGAAGGTGACGCGGCCGAGCACGCGCAGGCCATCGCCTTGCGGCTCGACGACGACGGCCTCACCTTCGCGCGGTGAGATGCCGGTCAGTGCCACGATGTCTTCCAGATGGGTGACCATGACCAGATTGTCGGAGCCGGAATAGGCGCGGATTTCCTTCAGGATCGCAGCGATCTGCGCGGCCTTCTGCGTCTCGTCGCCTTTCAGGAGATCGAGCGGTGCAAAGAGTTCCGGGTCGGCCTCGAAGGCGATGCGGGCGGTGTCGAGGCAGCGGCAATAGCGGCTGGACAGCACGCGCTCGATCGGTGCCGCCCGAGCGGCAAACAGAGCGCCGATCTTGCTCGCCTGCTGCTTGCCGCGCGCCGACAGGTTCATCTGGGTGGCGCAGCTGTCGATGTCGAAATTGGCCGGATCGGTGGTGCCGGTGACCATGGCATGGCGCAGCAGCACGACGTGTCCGCCATCGCGCAGCAGCGCCCAGCCTGCATCCGTGGCGTGCGCCACGCCGGGAACAACAAGCAGGAACAACGCCAAGGCAAATCGAATCATCCGCTATCCTTCTGCGGTTCCCGGCAAGGGGTTCCGGTGGCAGGACATATAGGGACGGTAAAGCCGGCCGAAAGACAAGGCGCGGTCGGCGGGAAGCGTAGACCTACTTCTTCGCCATCTGCTTCTTCACCAGATCGACCTTCTGGTCGGTGAGAGGGATGGGCATGGTGTAGCCGGCTTCGGTAAACCCTGCTTGGCATTCTCGAAGAATCCGATCGCCTTTTGATATTCGGCCTTGCCGCCGCCATAGCTGGCCCGATTCCAGCTGACATCCCCGAGATTGTTCTGCGCGAAGGCCATTGCATCGGAAGGCTTCCCTGGTGAATACCTTCAGCGTCGCCGTGAATGCGGCCTCGATCGGTGACGCTGCGCGCGTCGCTTTTCGTCTCGGCAACTGCAAGCGCGGTCGCGGCAAGACAAAGCAGTGCGGCGACGAAAGCCGTCAGCCATGCCCGCTGCAAAAGACGGAGGTTCGAGAGTCGGACAAAGGCTATTTGTCGTCCGTGTCCGCCCTGATGATCAAAGCCCTCTATAACGCTGCCAGCCGACGATGATCAAATTCAGGCGCGATTGCGTCGCGGTCCTGGCTCGCCTATCACGGGGAACCCGCCCCTCACGGTAAAAATGTCTCCGCTCACCGAAACCGTTCTTTTCGTCTTCAGCCTTGTCGCGCTCGGCTACCTCGCCGGGCTCACCGGCTATCTGAAGCCGGCGAGCGGCGAGGGGATTTCGGAATTTGCCATCAACGTGGCGATGCCGCTGCTGCTGTTCCAGACGATGGTGAAGTCCGACTTCCACGGCGTGGCGCCTTGGCCGCTGTGGGGCGCTTACTTCACGGCGGTTGCAATGACATGGGCTGCCGGCCATCTGGTGACGACGCGGATTTTCGGGCGGGACGCACGCGCAGGCATCGTCGGTGGAGTGTCGTCGTCCTTCTCGAACGTGGTGCTGCTGGGCATTCCCTTCATTCTCGGCGTATTCGGGTCGAGGGGATTCGAAGTGCTGTCGCTGCTCGTTTCCGTGCATCTGCCGACCATGATGATGGCTTCGATCATCATGTTCGAGATATTTGGCCGCGGTGGCAGTGAGCCCGTACACCCGCTGCGCATCGTCCAGAGCTTTCTGAGAAGACTGTTCACCAATCCCCTGATCATCGGTATCCTGGCCGGGCTGGCCTGGCGCCTAACCGGCGCGCCGCTGCCGAACCTTGCCACGCGGCTGGTCGATACGCTGGCTGACACTGCCGGGCCAGTGGCGCTGTTCGCCATGGGGCTCAGCCTGCGCCGTTTCGGCATTTCAGGTAACATCCGACCGGCGCTGGCACTGTCGGCACTGAAGCTGTTCCTGATGCCGGCGCTGGTGCTGGTCTTCGTCTGGTTGCTTGGCATGCCGCCCTTGACGGCCAAGGTGGCGGTGATGGTGGCCGCGATGCCATCCGGCGTCAATTCCTATCTGATCGCGGTGCAGTTCAACACCGGCCAGGCGCTGGCGTCGAACCAGATGACCCTCGCCACGGCCTGCGCCGCCGTCACCACCGCGTTCTGGCTGACTGTTGTCTTGCACGTTTTCGGGTAAGGCATCGGTGTAAGCACGTCAGCCTGCTCTCGTCTCGCTCTGGCCCAAGCCCTATATGCCATCTTGCGATTGCTTGCGTGCCTTGCCCTCGGTAAAGAGCAGTGGCTCCGGCGTGCCGGCCTCAGTCCATGGCGCACGCGCACCGAAGATTTCACAGACCCGCCCGTCAGGGCGCCGAACGGAGGATAGCATGCTTCAGAAAACCAGCCATTTCATGCGGCAGGCCAATCTCATCAATGGCGAATGGGTGCAGGCCGACAGCGGCCAGACGGTCGACGTCAACAACCCGGCCACCGGTCTCAAGATCGGCACCGTGCCGAAGTCGGGCAAGGCCGAGACCCGCCGCGCCATCGAAGCCGCCGCGGAAGCTTTCAAGACCTGGCGCAAGACGACCGCGCTCGAGCGCTCGAAGCTGCTGCGCAAGCTGCACGACGCGATGATGGACAATCAGGACGTACTGGCCGAACTGCTGACCATCGAGCAGGGCAAGTCGCTGTTCGAATCGAAGGGCGAGATCGGCTCGGCCGCGTCCTACATATTGTGGTTCGCCGAGGAAGGTCGCCGCACCTATGGCGACGTCGTGCCCTCGCCATGGGCGGACCGCCGCATCCTGGTGACCAAGGAGCCGGTTGGCGTCATCGCCGCCATCACGCCGTGGAATTTTCCGTCCTCGATGCTGGCCCGCAAGCTCGGCCCGGCGCTCGCCGCCGGCTGCACCGCCGTGGTCAAGCCGGCGTCGCAGACGCCGTATTCGGGTCTCGCCTGGGGCGCGCTTGCAGAGGAAGTCGGTTTCCCCAAGGGCGTCGTCAACATCCTGACCGGTTCGGCCAGCGAGATCGGCGACGAGATCTGCGCCAATCCGCTGGTGTCGAAGATCACTTTCACCGGCTCGACCGAGGTCGGCAAGCTTCTCATCCAGAAGTCGTCGGTCACCGTCAAGAAGGTGTCGATGGAACTCGGCGGCAACGCGCCGTTCATCGTTTTCGACGACGCCGACCTCGAGCGTGCCGTCGCCGGCGCCATCACCGCCAAGTATCGCAATTCCGGCCAGACCTGCGTTTGCACCAACCGCTTCCTTGTCCAGGCAGGTGTCTATGACAAGTTCGTCGAGAAGCTCGCTGCCGCCAGCAACGCGCTGAAGGTCGGCTCCGGCCTCGAGGACGGCGTGCAGCAGGGGCCGCTGATCGACGAGAAGGCGGTCGAGAAGGTCGAGGAACTGATCGCCGACGCCACTGCCAAGGGCGGCAAGATCGTTGCCGGCGGCAAGCGCCATGCGCTCGGCGGTTCGTTCTTCCAGCCGACGGTCATCGCCAACGCGACACCCAAGATGCGCTTCATGAAGGAAGAGATCTTTGGCCCGGTCGCACCGGTTTTCAAGTTCGAGACCGAAGAGGAAGCCGTCGCCCTCGCCAACGACACCGAATTCGGCCTTGCCTGCTACTTCTACACCGGTGACCTCGGCCGCGCCTTCCGAGTGATGGAAGGGCTGAAATACGGTATGGTCGGGGTCAATGAAGGCCTCATCACCACGCCGGAAGCGCCGTTCGGCGGCGTCAAGGAATCCGGCCTCGGCAAAGAAGGCGGGCATCAGGGCATCGAGGATTATCTCGACACCAAATATGTCTGCATCGGCGGCCTCGGCCTCTGATAGGCTATCCCTGAGATGGGGAGGCCGATGGCCTGCCCATCTCTCATGGAAAAACCAGCCGAAGTCTTCTGGATCAACTGGCATTTACGGGCATGGCGATGAAGGACGGCGAGGTTTTCGGCACGACGCAGGCTGGCGAGCAGGTGCGTCGCTTCACGATCAGGGGCGGCGGCATCACAGCCAACATCATCGGTCTGGGCGCGATCATCCAGGATTTGCGCCTGACCGGGCACGATGCTCCGCTGGTGCTCGGCTACGACAGTCTGGAAGGCTACGAGACGGATACGGCCTTCTTCGGTGCGGTCGTCGGCCGCTATGCCAACCGCATCCGCGACGGCCGCTTCACCATTGGCGGCAGCCGCTACCAAACCGAGCAAAACTTCCTCGACAAGCATACGCTGCATGGCGGCTCGCAAGGTTACTCCCACCGGGCGTGGACGGTTTCCTTGCATGGCAGGGATTTCGTCACGCTGACGCTGCACGATCCCGACGGCACGATGGGTTTTCCCGGCGCGCTCGACGTCACCTGCACCTACCGGCTGAAGATCCCCGGCACGCTCAGCGTCGAGCTGACCGCCACCTGCGAGGAGCCGACGCTGTGCAATCTCACCCAGCATTCCTATTTCAACCTGGATGATGGCGGCGCAGGCGACATTCTCGACCACAGGATGATGCTGAATGCCGGCGCCTACCTGCCGGTCGATGGCGACATGATCCCCACAGGCGTGGTCAAGCCGGTTGACGGCACGCCATTCGATTTCCGCCAGGCGCGGCCGCTGCGCATGGAAACCGAGGGTGATCAACTGCCCTACGACCAGAATTTCTGCCTTGCTTCGGCACGCGGGCCGCTCAAGCAGGCGGCATGGACGCAAGGCGCCAGTTCCGGTGTCGAGATGGAGGTCTGGACCACCGAGCCCGGCGTCCAGCTCTATACCGGCCAGTATGTGACGCCGCGCACCGGGCTGGAAGCGCGGAACTACAAGGCCTTTTGCGGCTTCTGCCTGGAGCCGCAGATTTGGCCGGACGCGCCGAACCGGCCTTATTTCCCGCAAGCAACGCTGTGGCCGGGCGCGATCTACCACCACGTCACGGAATACAGGTTCCGCCTGCCCTAGTTTTTCCGACCTTAGCCTTCGAAAGCCGCCCGCAGCATCTCGAACGGCGCCAGCGCGCCGCGCACTTGCACCACGGCGGCGGCGACACGATGCGCACGGCGCGCGGCTTCCTGCGGGTCGTGGCCGGCAAGACGAGCCGCAAGATAGCCGCCGTTGAACGAATCGCCGGCGCCGGTCGTATCGGCGGGGGCGGCGACATGGATCGCCGGGACTTCGCGTAGTGTTTCTCCTTGGGCAATCAGGGCGGGCTGCTCGCCGTTCTTGACGACGACCTCGCTAACCAGTTGCCTGAGTCGCTTTGCGGTCGCTTGCGGTGTTGCATCGCCAAACAGCATCTGCTCGTCGGGGAAAGTCGGCAATGCGATGTCGGTGGCGGCAAGGGCTTCGACGATCGCTGCCTGTGCATTCTCGCGATTGCGCCAAAGCCGCGGCCGGTAGTTGGGATCGAAGGCGACAAGTGAACCGGCCGAGCGCGCCTTGGCGACGGCCGCCAGCAATACGGCGCGCGCGGCCTCATCCAGAATTGCCAAAGTGATTCCGGAAAAGTAGACAAGCGCCTGATTTACCAGGTTTTTCGACAATGCAGCTGGGTCTGAGGCGAGCTGCCGCGCGGCGGCGTCGCCGCGCCAGTAGGTGAAGGAACGCTCGGCCCCGGTCAGCGTGATGGCATAGAGGCCAGGCCGTGCGCCCGCTATGATCGGGCTGGAGCCGATGCCGATGCCGTTCTGGCCTAAGAAATCGATCTGGGCTTGCGAGAACGGATCGTCGCCGAAGGCCGAGACATAGGTTGCCGGCCGCTCAGTGCTCAGCGCGTGCAGCGCCCACAGCGTGTTGAACGTGTCGCCGGCAAAGCCCATGCGCCAGTTCGGTCCGGTCTGGCCCGACAGTTCGAGCATGCATTCGCCGATCGAGGCGACGCCGGTTCCCGCCATCTACAATCCTCCAGTGCTTCCCGGTGCTGTAGCTTTTTGCCATCGGCAGCGCCATGCTTGGCAAGCAGGGTTTTTTCCGCCACAGCGTTTTCCCACAGGCTGGCGGGATGCGATCCGTTCGGCAGAGCGTTGTCTGCAGAAGAGGAACCGGTTTGGCATCGATATGGCGTTATCTTCTGGCGGGTCTTGGTCTGGCTGCCTTGCTGGTCGCCATTCTCGCGGTCGTCTTCCTGACGGCGCCGCGTTCGTCGCTGCCAGCCGGCCCGGATGTCGCGCGGACGAAGAAAACCGACAACGGGCTGTACGTGGCGAGTTTCGTGCCGGAACGGGGCGTGGTGCGGCAGGGCGAACTGGAATCCTGGCTGCTGACCCTGAAAACAAAGACAGGGGCTTCGGTGGAGCGCGCCGCGATCGCCATCTCCGGCGGCATGCCGCAACACAATCACGGCCTGCCGACCAGCCCGCAGGTCACCGATTACCTGGGCGAAGGCCGTTACCGCATCGAGGGGCTGAAATTCACCATGAGCGGCTGGTGGCAACTTCGTTTCGCCATCTCATCCGGCGCCGGCTCCGATACAGTACTGTTCAACGTGGTGCTGTGAGCGATCGATGAAGCGCCTTTTCCGCTTTCTGGCGCTGATGGTCGCCGTCGTCCTCGTGGGCTGCGGCAAGCCTGATTTTTCCGACGCAGAAAAGAAGACTATCGCTTCGCTGGCGCTGTCGTCGCTGCCGGCGCTCAAGGCCGACACCACCAATCGTTTTGCCGACGTGCCGGCCGCCGCCGCACTCGGCTCGACGCTGTTCTTCGATCAGGGCATGAGCGGTGACGGGTCGGTATCCTGTTCGACCTGCCACAAGATCGACCGCCAGTTCCAGGACGACCTGCCGCAGGCGGTCGGCGTCGGCCACACCAACCGGCGCACCATGCCGCTGGCCGGCGTGGCGCACGATCCCTGGTTCTTCTGGGATGGCCGTCGCGACAGCCTGTGGGCGCAAGCGTTGACGCCGCTCGAAAATCCGCTGGAGCAGGCGGGAAACCGCGCTGCCTACGCGCATTACATCAAGGCGCGCTTCGGCGAGCGCTATGAGCGCATTTTTGGGCCGCTGCCCGATTTTTCCGGCATGCCGTTGAATGCCAGCCCACTTGGAAACGATGCCGAGAAAGCAGCCTGGAATGCCATGAGCAGCGCGCAGCGCGACGCCATCAACGGTGTCTTCGTCAATATCGGCAAGGCGATTGCCGCCTTCGAACGCTCGATCGCGCCCACGCCAGCGCGCTTCGACCGCTTTGCGCTGGACCTCGCCACCGGTGCCGAGCCGAAGGGCGATGCTGTCTTTTCCAAACAAGAAATCCTTGGGCTTAAACTGTTCATCGGCAAGGCCAATTGCGTGACTTGTCACAACGGCCCGCGCTTCACCGACAACAGCTTTCACAACACCGGCGTGCCGCCTGTTGCGGGCCTGCCGCCGGATCGCGGCCGCATCGATGCCGTGCACCAACTCGAGGCCGACCCGTTCAACTGCCTTGGCGCCTATCGGGACGGCGACGTTGCCGCCTGCGGCGAACTGCGCTTCATGGTCAAGAATGCGCCACAACTCATCCGCGCCTACAAGACGCCGTCTCTGCGCGGAGCGGCAACGCGACCGCCCTATATGCATGCCGGGCAGTTTTCGTCGCTCGACGAGGTCGTGGCGCATTATGCGAAGGCCGCGCCCAGCGTCGAAGGGGTATCAGAGGTTCACCCGTTGGAGCTTTCAGACCGAGAACGCGCTGCTCTGGTGGCGTTCTTGAAGACGCTTTCGGAGTGATCTACCGATCCTTCACGGTCTCCATCGCCACAAAGGTCGAGGTCTGGGCGACATGGGGCAGGGCCGAGATGCGCTCGCCGAGGACGCGGCGGTAGGCGGCGATGTCCCTGGTGCGGACTTTCAGCAGATAATCGAAGCTCGATGCCATCATGTGGCACTGTTCGATCTCCGGCACAGCCTGTACGGACCGGTTGAAGGCGTCGAGCGCGGCGGATCTGGTGTCGGACAATTTCACCTGGACGAATGCGACATGGCCTTCGCCCATGCGCTCGCGGTCGACGATCGCCTGGTAGCCTCTGATATAGCCGTCCTTCTCAAGCCGCTTCACCCGCGCCTGCACCGGCGTCTTCGACAGGCCGACCTTTGCGGCCAGTTCTGACATGGAAAGCCGGCCATCGCTTGCAAGTGCGGCCAGGATATTCCGATCTATGCGGTCCAATTGGTCTTCTGTCATCGAAATCGCAGTCCAAATGTCAATTATATGCCGATATAATAGATCAAATGACCTGCAATGTCGATTTCTTTGGACCGGCCGAAATTTTGCACTTGTGCTAGCTTGCGCCATTCGGTCCGGTGACCGCCGGCACGATCCCCTTTGCTCGATCCACGGGACCGCCATGCCAGCGCTCGATGCCATCCGCCAGCAGATCCGCGCCAACTACCTGCCCGACGAAGACGAGGCCGTGAAGCGGCTTGCCGAGGCGACGGGACTCTCCGGGAAAGACCGCAAGGCGATCTCGGCTCGTGCCGCCGATCTGGTGCGCGCGGTGCGCGGTTCGTCGGATCCAAGGCTGATGGAAGTCTTCCTCTCCGCTTACGGTCTCTCCACCAAGGAAGGCGTGGCGCTGATGTGCCTGGCCGAGGCGCTGCTGCGCGTGCCCGATACCGAGACGATGGACGACCTCATCGCCGACAAGATCGCGCCGCACGACTGGTCGGCGCATTCGGGCGGTTCGAGCTCCATCTTCGTCAACGCCTCGACCTGGGCGCTGATGCTGACCGGCCGCGTCCTCGACGAAGGCGAGGGCGGCATCGAGGGCACGCTGCGTTCTATGGTGCGGCGGCTGGGCGAGCCGGTCATCCGCAAGGCGGTGGCCGCCGCCATGCGCGAGATGGGCGAGCAGTTCGTGCTCGGCCGCACCATCACTGAAGCCGTCAAGCGCGGCCGGCCGATGACCCAGAAGGGTTATCTCTATTCCTTCGACATGCTGGGCGAGGCGGCCCGCACCGAGGCCGACGCCTTGCGCTATCACAAGGCCTATGCCGACGCGATTTCGTCGCTCGATTCCGGCTCCAACGGTCCTGATATCAGGCAGAACCACGGCATCTCGGTCAAGCTTTCGGCACTGCATCCGCGCTACGAGGTGGCGCAGAAGGAAGAGATGCTGCCTGTGATGGCCGAGCGGCTTTTGTCGCTGGCGCTGGCCGCGCGCCATTCGCGCATGGGTCTCAACATCGATGCCGAGGAGGCCGACCGCCTCGATCTATCGCTCGACGTCATCGAGCGGGTGCTGGCCGAGCCGGAACTTGCCGGCTGGAACGGGTTTGGCGTGGTGGTGCAGGCGTATGGGCCACGCGCGGCCTTCGCCATCGACTGGCTCTATGCGCTGGCCAAGAAATACGACCGCAACATCATGGTTCGGCTGGTCAAGGGCGCCTATTGGGACACCGAGATCAAGCGGGGGCAGACGTTGGGACTCACCGGCTATCCCGTCTTCACCCGCAAGGCCAACACCGACGTCTCCTACATGGCTTGCGCCAAGAAGCTGCTTGGCATGACCGACCGCATCTACCCGCAGTTCGCCACCCACAATGCCCACACCGTCGCCGCCATCCTGTCGATGGCTGATAATAACCGCGATTCCTTCGAGTTCCAGCGCCTGCACGGCATGGGCGAGGCGCTGCACGAGACGGTGCGACGGTCCGAAGGCACGCGCTGCCGGATCTATGCGCCGGTCGGTGCGCATTCCGATCTGCTGGCCTATCTGGTGCGCCGGCTGCTGGAGAACGGCGCCAACTCCTCCTTCGTGCACCAGCTGACCGATGAGGATGTCGAGCCGGAGGACATTGCGCGCGATCCGCTCGAGACGGTCGAAAGCCAGGGTCCGGCAGCCAATCCGGCGATTGCCCGGCCTTCCCAGATTTTTGGAGCCGGGCGTCGCAATTCGAAAGGATTCGACATCACCGACACGGTGACGCTGGCGGCGATCGACAAGGCCAGGGCGGCCTTCGCCGGGCCGGATCGCTGGCATGCCAAGCCGATTACGCGGGCCGCCGGCTATGGCAAGCAGCGTCCGATCGTCAACCCGGCAAAGCCTTCCGAAGTGGTCGGCACGGTCAGCGAAGCAGTTGCCAAGCAAGTCGCGACCGCCGTGCGCTTCGCGGTGGAAGCGCAACCGGCCTGGGCGAAGCGTCCCGTCGCCGAGCGCGCCGCCATCCTCAACCGTGCCGCCGATCTCTATGAGGCCAATGCCGTCGAGTTCTTTGCACTCGCCACCCGCGAGGCCGGCAAATCGCTGGCCGACGGCGTCGCCGAGGTGCGTGAAGCCGTCGACTTCCTGCGCTACTACGCCACTGAGGCGGCCAATGCGGAGGCGGGCACGCAAGCGCGCGGCGCCATTGTCTGCATTTCGCCGTGGAATTTCCCGCTCGCCATCTTCACCGGCCAGATCGCGGCAGCGCTCGTCACCGGCAATTCGGTGATCGCCAAGCCGGCCGAGCAGACGCCGCTGATCGCCTTCCGCGCCGTCGAACTGCTGCGCGAGGCCGGCGTGCCGGAAGACGTCATCCAGTTGCTCCCTGGCGACGGCCCATCGGTCGGCGGGCCGCTCACCGCCGATCCGCGCATCGCTGGCGTCTGCTTCACAGGTTCGACCGAGGTTGCCAAGCTGATCGAGAAGCAGCTGGCCGGGACGGCCGCGCCCGACGCCATGCTGATCGCCGAGACCGGCGGCCTCAACGCCATGATCGTCGATTCCACCGCGCTGCCCGAACAGGCGGTGCGCGATATCCTCGCCTCCGCCTTCCAGAGTGCCGGCCAGCGCTGCTCGGCGCTGCGCGTACTCTACGTGCAGAAGGACGTCGAGAAGAAGATGCTGGAGATGCTGAAGGGCGCCATGGAGGCGCTCAACGTCGGCGATCCCTGGCGGATTTCGACCGATGTCGGCCCGGTTATCGACGACGAGGCGCAAAGCTCGATCCGCGAGTATTGCACGAAGATGGGCCTGCAGGGCAGGCTGATCGCCAAGCTCGAGGCGCCCAGGGAAGGTCGCTTCGTCGCGCCGCATGTCTTCCGGGTCAAGGGTATCGAGGACATGGAGCGCGAGGTGTTCGGGCCGGTGCTGCATGTCGCCAGTTTCGACGCCGACCAGATCGACGCGGTCATCGCCGCCATCAACCGCAAGGGTTATGGCCTGACCTTCGGCCTGCACACCCGCATCGAGGGCCGCGTGCAGCATTTCGTCGATGGCATCCATGCCGGCAACATCTATGTCAACCGCAACCAGATCGGCGCCGTCGTCGGTTCGCAGCCGTTTGGCGGCGAGGGGCTTTCCGGCACCGGGCCGAAGGCCGGCGGTCCGCACTATCTCCGCCGCTTCCGCAAGGGGCCGGAGGCCGGCACCCATGTGCAGGATGGCCACAAGGTCACGGCGACCGAGCTTGCCGACAATCTGCCTGATCCCACACTTGGCGGCTGGTCGACGCGTCCGGACCGGATCGCCATTCTGAGGAAGCATCTGCGCGGCAAGGGTGCTGCGGCCATTGGTGCGGCCGCCGGCATCGATTTCGGCCAGGTCGACCTGCCCGGGCCGACCGGCGAAGCCAACACGCTCTCGCTGTCGCCACGTGGACGGGTGCTGTGCCTTGGTCCCGATGGTGATACGCTGCTGGCGCAGACGATCCAGGCGCTCGCCGCCGGCAACGCCGTGCTGGCCGTTGCACCGGGCGCGCCGGCAGCCCTTTCCGCTCTGACCGGCAAGGGCCTGCCGCTGGCCGCCATCGATGGCCGGCCTGATCCGGTCGAGGCACGCTCGCTGCGCGTCGATATCGTTGCTTTTTCCGGCACGCCAGAGGCCGCGCGCATCGTGCGCAGGGTTATCGCTGATCGCTCAGGCCCGATCGTGCCGCTGGTCAGCGAAGTGTTGAACCCGGCGGCTTATGCACATGAGCGGGCCGTCTGCGTCGACACCACCGCCGCGGGCGGCAATGCGAGCTTGCTGGCCGGAGCCTGACTCCGGCCGGTCGTTAGAGCCATTCACCGTTTCGTGGAAACGGTGAATGTCTCTATCTCTTTTGTTTTATGCATGTGTTTTATGCATGTCGTTGTCCCAAACCGGGACCACTTTTGGGCGACATGCATTACGCGCCTTCGACGACCGAAAAACCCTCGAACTGGGGGTGGCCGAGATAGTGGACCTTCGTCGTGCCGACATTCCTGTGGGCGGCGCGGAAATTCTCGGACTTGGTCCAGGCGATGAAATCATCGTGGCTCGCCCACACCGTGTGCGATGCAAACAGCGTGTAGCCTTCGGTCTCGTTGACCGGGCCTCGCAGCAGGTGGAATTCGCGGAACCCCTTCATCTCCGCAAGGCTGGAATCGCGGTTCTTCCACACGGCCTCGAAATCGTTCTCCGAGCCGGTCTGCACCTTGAAGCGGTTCATGGCGATGTACATGGCGGTTTCCTCTCACAGGGATGTTGATGATTTGCGGCCGCAGCGTTTTGTTCTGCGCACATTCAAAATGGGCCGATTTCGGTCTCGAACTCCAAACTTGCGCTTGCTGCCTGTGGTGGAATCGAAGGGAAGGGGGCTGCTTTGCGGATAATGCCAAGCGCCGCCTGATCGAAAGCCGCCGACCCTGAGGTCTCCAGGATGCGCAACTCATTTATGTTGCCCTTCCTGCCTATGACGAATTTAACAACCGCATTGTTGCGTGCCGCCAGTTGTAGGGACGGCGGCAGAGTGCGATTGACGCTGCCGAGCTTTCTAAAGACATCGCCGCGGTAGTTATCTTCCGCGGCAGTGCCTGCCTCGTTTTGCCTTTTGCCCTTGCTGGCCGCTTGCGCCGACAGGTCCTGGCCATCCGCCGTGCCGCGCTTTTCATCCGCCGTCTTTGAAGGGGCAGCTGCCGGACTGGGCCTCGCGCTGGGGATCGGCGGCTGTTCTGGAACGGCGACAGGCGCCTCGGTGCTCCTGGGCTGAACGGTCGGCTGTGCCGGCGCTTCGGTCTTGGGAGCCACGCTCTGATCATCGGGGCGAGGGGCGCCGGCCACCAGTATGTCCGGGGTGACCGCCTGCGGTTTGACAGCTTCCGGCAAAGACTTGAGCGGCGGCTTTGCCGCTTCCGCGGCAGGTTGGGAGGCCTCCGTTGGCTGCGACGGCTTGGGCGGTGTTGCCGGCTGTGGTTTGGCCGGTTGCGGGCTGGGCACCAGTGCAACGTTTATTGCCGTCGGGTCCTTGTCCAGCGCGCTGCCGACCACGTTGGTGCCCGACTGATCACTGCCTTCCGGCTGCTCGGCATTCTGGGAACTCGAAATCCCCGAAGGCGAGATCAGAAAAGCCGCCGCCACGGCGGCGTGGAGCGCGCAGGAGACGACGATCGCCGCCGTCCATTTGCGGTTCCAGGCCGACGGCCGCGGCAGCGCGAGCGGCTCGGTTGGCTCTATCGCCAGCTCGGCGCCGGCTTCGGAAAGGGGGCTGATATCCTGCATGTCTCGCCGCGAGACCTGCAGCGACAAGAGCAGAATTGTCAAATCAAGATCGTTCGCTCGCAGCGGCAGTCGGCAGTGGCCGGCAGCTGGCCACACCGTTTTGTTTTGCAGGAATGCGGGATGCAGTCCCACCTCAGACGCCGAAGGCGATACCGGTCTTGGTGTCCGTCTTCAGCTTGCGCATGCAGGCGTTCGGTTCGACGCCGGTACCGGTGCATTCGGTCGCGCTGTTGATCAGCACGCGGCTGACTTTCGAGCACTCGGTGCCGGCCAGATCGAAACGCGTCACCTTGGTCTTGCCGGCCGGCAATTCCTTGAAATCGAGCACGGTCAGCCGGTCGACGACGCCTGCCTCGTTGAACAAGGCGATCTCGAAGGCAGCCTTGGACAGGTCGGCGCCGAGATTGTTGTTGACCACGAACGTCAGGCGGCAACCCTTGTCGGAAGGTTGCGCACCATTGAGTTCCAGGGTGAGCGCGGGGGCCGGCGCGGACTCTTGTGCCCACGCCGGAACCATCGCAAGCGACATCGCCAGCATCGAGGTCAGCAGACGAAGGGGTGTCGTCAAGCTCGTCATGGCAATCAGCCTCCAAACCGCATCGTTGCCGCCAGCTTCAGCGTTATGCCGGGCTCGTAGGCCGCGAAAACCGGCTGCGGCGGCTGGCCGGCCGTGGTCAGGTTAAGCGGGTTGGCGTATTTGACATCGAACAGATTGTCGGCGCGGAAATCAATCTTCAAATTGTCCGTCGCCTGGTAGCTGGCAAAGGCATTGACCAGCGTGTAGTCCTCGGCGATCGGATTGCCCTTGGGCTTGCCATTATATTGCACTTCGCCGCCGACGGTCAGCTTGTCCTCGAGGAAGCGCAAGCCGAGCTGCGCAGTGACCTGGGATGATGGGATCGTGGCGAGATCCGCTTCCACACCCTTGTAGGAAATGGTGTGACCATTGGTGATTGAAGCCGAGAGCCCGGCATAGCCCCATCCGGCATCATAGACGCCCTCCAGTTCGAAGCCGTCGATCTTGGCCTTGGCAAAATTCTGGTACTGGAAGCATATCGGGATACCGGGTCCGCTCGGGCAACCGGCTGTCGGGTCAAACCGCGACAGGGTAACGCCATCGATGTAATCTTCGACATCATTGTTGAAATACGCTGCCTTGATGCGCAGCGCATCGCCGGCTTCGAAGATGTCGTTCTGCTTGTAGTTGACGCCGAATTCGACGGTCTTTCCAGTCTCCGGCCGCAGATTGGGATTGGGCAGGAACGGAAAGCTGACGCCTGCCGGATGATTGCCGCTGATCAGCGTCTCGGTGATCGATGGCGAGCGATAGCCCTCGGCATAGGTGCCATAAAACTGAAGGCCGGCAAGGCCTGCGGATTCGAACGGGGAGACGCCGACGGTGATGCGCGGCGATACCCTGTCGCCGGAAATGTCGTGGGTGTCATCTTTGAGACTGTAGTCGTCGTAACGCAGCCCGGCGATGACTTCGAGCCACTCCCAGGTGAGCTTGTCCTGGACATAGGCGCCCGAAACGTTGCGCTTGCCCGAAGGCGTGTAGAAACTGTCGCCACCAGCCGCGCCGCCGGTCTCGACGTTATCGCCGACCCAGTCGCCGCCATAGGTCAGCTCGTGCGCGATCCCACTCGTCTCGAACCGGGACGTGTTCCAGATGTCGATGCCGGTGGTGCCGACGTCGAATGTCGACTGCGATCCCGCCGGCAAGACAACGGGAAGGCCGGTGACCGGATCAAAGCGGTTTTGCGGGACAAGGCTGGTCAGATCGAGGTTGGTCTTGTTGTAGGAGGTGTTGATGTGGAGATCGAGCCAGCTCTTGTCCTCATCCGTGATGTTGTAGCGCGCCGTGAAGGTGTTCGACTTCAGGTCGACGTCATTGACCGGCGCACCGCCGCTGATCTCGTTCCAGCCATCGCTTGAGCCGACCCAGCCGAGCTTCAGTTCGCTGTTGTCGGTCGGGCGTATGCTGGTCTTGAGCAGTCCGCTGAGCACGTCGAAGCCGGTGCCCTTGACGGTGTCGCCGCCGCCATCCTTATAGTCGTCATAGTCGCGGTAGACGATGTTGCCCAGCACGTCCCAATTCTCGTTAATGCGGTAGGCGCCGGATGCACTTGTGGTCCAGCCCTTGCCGTTGCTCTCATAGCGTCCCGTGACGGAACCGGCCCATGTCTCGTCAGGCTTGAGGAAATCCTCGGCATCCTTGGTGTCGAAGAAGACGACGCCGCCGATGGCGCCCGAGCCGTAGGTGTTGGCTACAGGACCACGGATAACATCCACGGATTTGACGAGTTCGGGGTCGATGTAGAAGGTCGACTGCGTGCCGTGGTCGGAGCGCTGGAAATTCTGTCGTGCGCCGTCGACGATGACTGCGACGCGACCGAAATCCTGCAGGCCGCGGATGTTGATGCTGGTGCTGACGCGCCTGGCGTCGGCCTGCGCCGCGACACCGGGCACGCCGAGCAGCATCTCATTGGGCGTCGTCGCCATGCGGCGGTCGAGCTGTTCCTGGCCGACATGGCTGGCCGATGCCAGCGATTCGATCGCCGTCTCGCCGGTGCGGCTGATGACGAGGATCTTGTCGAGCAGCGTTGCTCCCGCTGGTGCTGCCTTTTCCTCTTCAGCCTTCTTCGTTTGATCTGTCGGCTGCGCCGCCTGCTGGGCGTTGGCCAGTTGCGCCGATAAGGCAATCGCCGCCACACTTGCCAGCAATGCCGCCGCGCCGTTCGCCGCCGACCGGCCGCGCCATTCCCAAGTCACAAACCCCATGCCCCAACTCCAAAGTCCAGGTTTCATGCTGGCTGGCCCGGGGCTGGCTGGCATTTTTGATCGTCGCCGACGTCTTAAATGTTGACTCATTTAATCCGGTATTGCACTGACTAGTAAACATGATTATCCAAGTCAAGAAATGAATCGGATTACGCAACGCCTAGCCAGACGCCCGGCACAGGAAAGGGATCCATCCAGATGAACACCCACAATCCCAACGATTTTCGCTATCGCGTCCGCCGTCCCGACGATGCCTCCCCCCATTTCGACCGGGTTCCGCTGGCGGTACGAACCCTTTCCAGCAACACCCTGTTCCAGGGCGAGCACGAGATAGGCATCGAGCATCACGGTGCACTCTACCGGCTGAAGATCACCCGACAGGGCAAGCTCATTCTCAACAAGTAAGACAAGGCAACAGGGACCGAGACATGGATCAGCGCGTAAAACCCGCCCCGCATGAAATCCGGCGGGCACGGACAGACAATCCGAAGACGCGCGAGCGTGATCTGGCTGCCCATCTCGGCATTTCGGAGGCCGAACTGATCGCGGCGCATTGCGGCGACGGCGTCGTCCGCATCGAGCCGCGCGTCAACGATCTTCTGACCGGCCTCGAGGCCGTCGGCGAGGTCATGGCGCTGACCCGCAATGAAAGCGCGGTGCACGAGAAGATCGGCGTCTATGACAAGGTCGTCACCGGCACCCACAATGCCATGGTGCTTGGCGAAAACATCGACTTGCGCATCTTCCCGAAGGTCTGGGCGCACGGCTTTGCCGTCGAGAAGCGCGACGGCGACGAAATCCGCCGCAGCCTCCAGTTCTTCGATGCGGCAGGCGAGGCCGTGCACAAGGTGCATCTGCGGCCGGCCTCCAGCCTCTATGCCTATCAGAAGCTGGTCGCCGCGCTCGAATCGTCCAACCAGGAACCGACGGTCGACATCTCGGGGCCACTCCCCGATGACGAGATCCATGGCGACGAAGCGGCCGCCAATCTCGACGATCTGCGTGACCGCTGGAGCCGGCTGACCGACGTGCACCAGTTCTTTGGTATGCTGAAGACGCTGAAACTAAGCCGCCGGCAGGCGGTGCGCCTGGTTGGGCAGGACTATGCCTGGCAGCTCGACAATGAGGCGGTCCGGGCCATGTTTCATCATGCCGCGGAGGGCGAGATGCCGATCATGTGCTTTGTGGGAAACCGCGGCTGCATCCAGATCCATTCCGGTCCGATCAAGTCGATCAAGCCGATGGGACCATGGATCAACGTGCTGGACGAAACCTTCCACCTGCATCTGCGCACCGACCACATCCACGAGGTCTGGGCCGTGCGCAAGCCGACCAAGGACGGTCATGTCACCTCGCTCGAGGTCTATGACGCCGACGGCAAGATGATCATCCAGTTCTTCGGCAAGCGTCATGAAGGCGAAAGCGAGCGGGACGACTGGCGCTTCCTGGCGGAAAACCTGCCGCGCATCCCAAACCCGACCGCAGCCTGAGAAAAAATGCTATGAGTGTTTTCCCAAGATTGTCGGCTGTGCGCGAATTTATTTTGGGGCCGGTGATCGGTCTCTCCATGGCTGCTATCGCACTGCAACCCGCCAGCGCCGCGGATGGCACGGCCGTGTTTGCCGATCCTTCAAAGATCGTGGCCATTGGCGGCTCGATCACCGAGATCGTCTATGCTCTCGGCCAGGAAAAGCATCTGGTGGCACGCGATTCCACCAGCCGGTTCCCAAAGGCGGCGCTTGAGCTGCCCGATGTCGGCTATATGCGCGCGCTGTCGCCGGAAGGTGTGCTGTCGGTCGACCCGACCGGCATCCTGGCGCTGCATGGCAGCGGCCCCAAGGAAGCGGTCGATGTCTTGAAGAAGACGAGCGTGCCGTTCATCGAGGTGCCCGAGCACTACAGCCACGAAGGCATTCTCGAGAAGGTCCGCATCGTCGGCAAGGCGCTCGGCGTCGACGCCAAGGCCGAGGTGCTGGCCAAGGAGCTCGATGCCAAGCTCACGGCCGCCGAGAAGCAGACGGCCTCGATCAAGGAGCGCAAGCGCATCCTTTTCGTGCTGTCGATACAGGGTGGCAAGATTCTGGCGGCCGGCAGCGAGACCGCCGCCGACGGCATGGTCAAGCTGGCCGGCGGCGTCAACGCGGTCGAGGGCTTTTCCGGCTACAAGCAGATGTCCGACGAGGCGATCATAACCGCCCGGCCGGACGTGATCCTGATGATGAGCAATGCCGGGCCTACGGTTTCGGACGACGAACTGTTCGGCAATCCATCGATCGCCTCCACGCCGGCCGGAGCGGCGCACAAGCTGATCCGCATCGACGGCGCCTATCTGCTGGGCTTCGGGCCGCGCACGGCTGATGCCATCCACGATCTCGCTGTCTCGCTTTATGGCGGGCAGGTCACGGACTGAGCAGGCAGATCATGGTCGATCAATCGATCGCCGGCCCGGTGATGGCAAGCGTATCCGAAGGCGACCGGTCGGGCCGCGCCCGCATCGTCATCCTTCTGCTGTGCCTGGGGCTCGCGGCAGCCGGTTTTCTGTCGCTGACATCGGGGGCTTCGGACGCATCGGTCGCCAACGTCATCGGGGGCCGGCTGTTCGGCGCAGTGCCTGACGACGCCGCGTTGAGCGCCCGCGACAGCCTGATCGTCTATGACATCCGCCTGCCGCGCGTCATCCTCGGCATGCTGGTCGGCGCGGCGCTCGCCGTCTCCGGCGCGGTCATGCAGGGGCTGTTCCGCAATCCGCTGGCGGACCCCGGCCTGATCGGCGTCTCGGCCGGCTCCAGCCTCGGCGCGGTTGCCGTCATCGTGCTCGGCGCGACGATATTGGCTCCGGTGACAGTCTTGCTCGGCACGCTTGCCCTGCCGCTGGCGGCCTTCTGTGGCGGGCTCGCCACCACGCTGATGCTCTATCAGGTCGCGACGCGGCGGGGGCAAACCTCGGTTGCCACAATGCTGCTCGCGGGCATCGCGCTGGCGGCGCTCGCCATGGCGCTGACCGGCATCCTTATCTTCATGGCCGACGATCGCCAGTTGCGCGACCTGACCTTCTGGCAACTCGGATCGCTCGGTGGTGCGACCTGGGCGAAGATCGCGTCGGTAGGGCCGATCATCGTCCTGGCGCTGGCGGCGATGCCGTTCCTGGCACGCGGCCTCAACGCGCTGGCGCTTGGCGAGGCGACCGCCGGTCATCTCGGCATTCCGGTGCAGCGGCTGAAATACACGGCCATCGTCGGCGTCTCCGCCGCGGTCGGCGCATCCGTCGCCGTCAGCGGCGGCATCGGCTTCGTCGGCATCGTGGTGCCGCATCTGCTGCGCCTGCTGATTGGTCCGGACAATCGCTATCTGCTGCCAGCGTCGGCGCTGCTCGGCGCCTCGCTGCTGCTTCTGGCCGATGCGGTCGCACGCACCATCGTTGCGCCGGCCGAACTGCCGATAGGCATCGTCACCGCGATAGCGGGCGCGCCGTTCTTCCTTTGGATCCTGCTGCGCAAGCGCGGCGTGGTTGATTTGTGAGGCTTGATGATCGAGGCAAAGGATGTTTCGGTTGATATCGCCGGCAAGCCTATCGTCAGTGGTGTCGATTTCCACGCGCGGCCCGGCGAGATCGCCGCCATCGTCGGCCCCAATGGTTCGGGCAAGACGACCTTCCTCAAAGCGCTCTCCGGCGAACTCGCCTATACCGGCCGCGTTGCCCTCAACGGCCGAGATCTCTCGACGATGAAGCCGGCCGAGGCAGCCGTCCATCGCGCGGTGCTGCCGCAGGCGACGACGCTGTCGTTCCCGTTCACCGTGCGGGAAGTGGTCAAGCTTGGTCTTGTCGGCGGCCGTTCGGGCGCCTTGCCGGGCGAGGATGCGCGGCTGCCGGAACGGGCGCTGGCGCGTGTCGATCTCGACGGCTTTGCCGGCCGTTTCTACCAGGAGCTTTCCGGCGGGGAGCAACAGCGCGTTCAGTTGGCGCGCGTGCTGTGCCAGGTCTGGGCGCCGGTGCTCGACGGCAAGCCGCGCTTTCTGTTCCTCGACGAGCCAGTGTCCAGCCTCGACATCAAGCACCAGCTGATCATCATGAACATTGCCCGCGACTTCGCCAGAAGGGGCGGTGGCGTGGTCGCCATCCTGCATGACCTCAATCTGACGGCCATGTATGCGGAGCGGATCTTCGTCATGCATCGCGGCCGGCTGGCCGCCGCCGGATCGCCGCGGGACGTGCTGAGCGATGATCTGATCGAGAAAGTGTTCGACTGCCGGCTCAGGGTCGGCGTGCTGCCGGCGGGCAATATGCCGTTCGTGCTGCCCCAGTCGGCGGTCTATTGATATTCAGGTGAGGCCGGGCCTGCGAATGGCGGTTTCCTGCGCTTCTCCCGCCAATTGTCGAAGTCGGCGCCGCCCCTCATTGCCCTGCCGGGCATTTCTCTCCGTAGAACGGGGAGAAATACGCTAGGCAGCCGGGGCGCGGCGCTCCATCAGCATGTCGATGCCGAGCAGGTTGCGTACATTCGGCCGCGCCGCTACCAGATCGGCGATCGTATAGCGGGCGAGCACTGCGAAAAACGCATTCAGGGCCTCGCGCAGCGCCGAGTTCAGCGCGCAGCTGTCGACGAGCGGGCATTCGGCGGCATCGTTCTCGAAGCATTCGGCCATGGCGAAGCTCTCTTCCGTCACGCGCACGACATCGAACAGGCTGATGGCTTCAGCCGCCCGGCCAAGCTTGACGCCGCCATTCCTGCCACGCACAGTCTGGACGAGGCCGTGCTCGACCAGCGGCTGCAGGATCTTGAACAGGAAAAGCTCCGACACCGAATAGGCGGCCGCGATCTCGGGAATACGGCTCAATCGGTCGTCATTTGCCGCGCAATACATCAAGATGCGCATGGCATAGTTGGTCTGGCGCGTAAGCCGCATATTGTCCTCACAAGGCACTGGGGCGGTGCAACCCACGCCAGATCTGGAAATTTTCCTGATGCGGCTTTGACCCGAAATTCCGGATTCGCCACATTGGCCCAGGCGGAATATGGCCTATACCTTGGAATAATTCCAGACTAGCTTGGCGCGATAGATGAATTTTCTCCTCAACTTTGTGTGCGCAGCCGGGCAAGATGCCGGGCGAAACCGGCTGTCGCGGGTATTTCGGCCGTCGGAACACTAGATAGGCTGAGATCGACGAGGAGCGGCTCACCCATGTCACAATCGGCTTCGCCCTTGACGCCGGTCCGTTTCGATGCCGAAGCGGATGCGAAGCTTTCCGCGTTGCGGCGGACGAAATTCCTCGCGGCGGCCGCGCTGGCGCTTTGCGTACTGGTGTTTGCGCTCGCCAAATCGTTCGAGCACATCCATGCGTGGCTCGGCTTCGTCGCTGCCTTTGCCGAGGCGGCGACCATCGGCGGCCTCGCCGACTGGTACGCGGTGGTGGCGCTGTTTCGAAGGCCGCTGGGGCTGCCGATCCCGCACACCGCCATTATCCCCGAGAACCAGAACCGCATCGCCGACAATCTCGGCCGCTTCATCGAGGTCAACTTTCTGGCGCCCGAACCGGTGCGTGAAAAGCTTGCCGAGGTCGATTTTTCGGCGCTGGTCGCCGATTGGCTGGCCGATACGGAGCGCGCCGCCGGCCTGTCGCGCTTCATCGTGCGGCTGGTGCCGCAGACGCTTGCGGCGATAGAGCAATCCGGCCTGCGCGGCTTCGTCACAAGCCGCATGCTCGAACAGATCGAAAAGGTGCCGCTGGCGCCGCTGGCCGCCGAACTGCTCTCGGCGCTTACCGATGATCGCCGCCATCAGAAATTGTTCGACGAATTCACCAAGGTGATCGGGCGGTTCCTCAATGACGAAAAAGCGCTGGCAACGATGCGCGAAAAAATCCGCAAGGAACTGCCGTCGCTGTTCAACCTGTTCCGCGCCGACGCCTATCTCCTGAAGAAGATCGTCGCCTCGGCGGGCTCGCTGCTCGACGAAGTGAGGGCCGATCCCGACCACCCGATGCGCGCCGAATTCGACGGCTTCGCCCAAGGCTTCATCGATAAGCTGAGGACATCGAAACAATATGCCAAACGGGCCGAAAAGCTGAAGCGCGACTTCCTGGGCCGGCCGGAGGTCAAGGGATTGGCCGGCGACATGTGGGCAAGCCTCAGCCAGTTCATCGAGCAGGATGCCAAGGCGCCGAATTCGGTCATCCGTGCGCACCTCGCCAACATGTTCGTCGAGGTCGGCCGGCATCTTGCCGGCGATGCGCAGATCCGGGCCGACATGAACCAGGGGTTCGTGGTGGCGCTGGCGTCGTTCGTGGAGAGCCAGAAGGCCGGCGTGTCGACATTCATCGCCGACCAGGTCAAACGCTGGGACCTCGCGCAACTGACGCGGCTGATCGAGATGAACATCGGCCGGGACCTGCAGTACATCCGCTTCAACGGCATGATCATCGGCGGCCTCGCCGGTGTCGTGCTCTATGTGGCCGAGCGGCTGTTCCTCGTGAATTGATGCGCGGCCAGACTGGCGCTCATTCCTCCGCGTCCGAATGGACTCACGGCACGCGAGTGTTATTCTCCATCCGAGGGTGCCCGCATCCGCGGCAAAGGGGAGCAAACAAGCATGGCAAAACAACCGGAATCCGATTCCTTCATGGACATGTTCGGCAGGTTCGGCCGCGACCTGAAGGTGCCGAATGTCGATGTCGAGGCGATCCTTGCCCATCATCGCAAGAACCTCGAAGCGCTGGAGAAATCGGCACGAGCCGGTGCCGCCGGCGCCATCTCGCTGTTGTCCCGGCAGCGCGAGATGCTGCAGGATACGCTGCGCGAGGTCACCGATATGGCGCAAAGCTACAGGGCGCCGGGCAATCCGCAGGAACTGATGGCCAAACAGACGGAGTTTGCCAGAAAGTCCTTCGAGGCCGCGTTGAAAAATGCCGGCGAAGTGGCTGAACTGGTCAAGAAATCCGGTGCCGAATCGGTCGACATCCTGCGCACCCGCATCAAGGAGGCGATGGAGGAAATCCGCGCCGGCTACGAGAAGAAGTAGCGGATGTGGCCGGGACCGGTTCATGGCTGCCGGCCGCCCTGAAGCCCGGAAAGCCCGAGTTGGCCTGCGACTGCGCCGGCGGCGTGGCTCGATTGCGGCCGAGATCGACGGAACGGATTCGCGTAGAGCGAATTGACAGAGGCCGTCAGTTCGTGGTCCGGAGGCTCTGGAAGCGATCGGGAAACCAGGAATGAACGAAATACGGCCTAAAACGCCGCCTACCTACGAGCAGTTGAGGACGATGGCCGGGCTGGAACTCGGCGTGTCGGAGTGGACGACGGTCGACCAGAACCGCATCGATCAGTTCGCTGAATGCACCGGCGACCATCAATGGATTCATGTCGACCCTGAAAGGGCGCGGCGGCAAAGCCCGTTCCGCACGACGATCGCGCATGGCTATCTGACGCTGTCGATCATCGGCGCGCTGGCGCTCGGCATGGGCATCGTGCCCGAGAATACGCAGGCCGCCTTCAATTATGGCTTCGACAAAGTACGCTTCCTGGCGCCGGTCAGGGTCGGCGCCCGCATCAGACTGCGCATCACGCTGCTGTCCATGGAGGACAGGGGCCCGGGCCAGTATCTGATGAAGGCGGCCAACACGGTCGAGATCGAAGGCGAGGAAAAGCCTGCCTTGACGGCGGAAACGCTGGTCATGCTCTATGAACGCCGCAAGCGGGCAGGTGCCTGAGCCTGTTTGGAATTCTACTCTCTGAGCGGTGTGCGCGTCACGAAGCCCTGGATTCTGCGCGGCCTGTGGCGCGGGCCGAGAGCAGTGCGAGGAACAGCGCAGCCAGCGCCAGCACCGTCGCCGTCTGAAAGGTGACCTGCATTCCCCGGGCGGCGGCCTCGGAACTCAGAAGACCAATGCCTTCGTGCCCTTCGGCCGATGCGACGGCGAATATAGCGCCCATCAACGAGGCGCCGGTGATGAGCCCGAGATTGCGCGAAAGGTTGAGCAGACCGGAGACGACGCCGCGCTGACCCGCGTCAACGCCGGTCATGACGGCTGCATTGTTCGACGTCTGGAACAGCGCGTAGCCGATGCAGGTGACGGTGATCGCAACGACATAGCCGGCAATGCCGAATCTGGTCACGGCGAGCGACAGCAGGAACGTGCCTGTCGTGAGGCTGAGCAGGCCTGCGACCATCATCCTATGAGCGCCGAAGCGGTCGGTCAGGCGTCCGGCGACCAACGCCGACAAGGTCGAGACGAGCGGGCCGGTCGACAGCACCGCACCCACCATTGCAGCATCCAGCCCGAGCCCGCGCGACAGGTAGAACGGAGCCACCACCAGCGTCGCCATCATCACCGTGGCGACGACGAGGCTCATGGCGAGACTGGCACTCAGCTGAAGATCGCGGAAGCTGGCAAGCCGGATCAAGGGGTTTTTCACTCTCGCCTGCGCGGCGGCGAAAAGAAAAACGCCGGTGCCGGCGGCGATCAGCAGGCCGATGTTGAGCGTGCCGAAATTGCCTCTGCCCAGCGTCATCGCCAGCGCATAGGCGGCCAACGTCAGGGCCAGCAGGGCGGTGCCCACGACATCGAACGTGCCTCGGTCGAGCCGCGCGGTTTTATTGCGTGCCGGCAGGGCACGCCAGGCAAGAACGAAGGTGAGCACTCCCAGCGGGACATTGACGAGGAAGATTGCCCGCCAGCCGAAGCCGGTGATCAAAAGGCCGCCGAGCAAGGGGCCAAGTGTCGTGCCGATCGCGGACATGGCGCCGAGCAGGCCCATGGCGCCGCCGATTCTGTCTTTGGTCACGGTTTCGGCGACGAAGGCCAGCGTCAGCGCCATCATCAGCGCTGCGCCAAGTCCCTGCACGGCGCGTGCGGCAATCAGCAGCCAGAGTGTCGGCGCCAGGCCGCAGAGCACCGATGCGGACGTGAACAGCGCGATGCCCCCAAGCAGCAACGGTCGGCGCCCGAACATGTCGGCCAGCCGGCCGGCGCTGACGATCAGTGTGGTGATGGCGAGGAGATAGGCCAGAACAACCCATTGCACGGCCTGGAACGTCGCGCCGAAATTCTGCATCAGCGACGGCAGCCCGACGCTGGCAATGCTGGTTCCCAGCGACGACAGCAGTGTGGCGAGCGACAGGCTTGCCAACGCCCAGCCGGCGGATTGCATCCGTGGTGGCGCCGATGTCAGCCCGTCCGGATTTTGCTCAGCGATTGCCACGGCGGTCTCCTTCGATCAGTCCCACAACCGGAACTGCTGGAGATCTAGTTCCTTGGCCAATGTGGCGGAAGGCGCAGCATTTGCATCTTATTCGTGCGTTTGGCGCCATATCATGTCATGATCTGCCGATGACATCACCCGATCTCAACTTACTGTTCGCTCTCGACGTCCTGCTGACCGAAGGCAGCGTGGCGCGCGCCGCCAGCCGCCTACGCCTCAGCCCTTCGGCGATGAGCCGCACGCTGGCGCGACTGCGCCAGGCGACGGGCGATCCGCTGCTGGTTCGCGCCGGTCGAGGCCTTGTGGCGACGCCGCGTGCGGAAGAACTGCGACAGCAGGTAGGCCGTGTCGTCCAGGATGCGGAGGCGCTCCTGCGCCCTGCCACCTTGCTCGATCTCCCGAACCTGGACAGGGTCTTCACGCTGCGCACCAATGAGAGCTTCGTCGAAGAGTTCGCACCTCGTCTCGTTGCTCGTATCCAGGCCGATGCGCCCGGCGTGCGGCTGCGCTTTGCACCGAAGTCCGACCGGGACGTCATGTCGTTGCGCGACGCGGCGATCGATCTGGACATAGGCGTCGCTGGCGAGACCGGCCCGGAGGTGCGCATCCAGGCGTTGCTTCGCGACCGCTTCATCGGCGCCGTGCGAACGGGCCATCCCTTGACCGAGGGCGCGGTGACGCCTGAGCGCTATGCCGCAGGCCGACACATCAGCGTTTCACGGCGTGGCCGCGAGAAAGGGCCGATCGACGAGGCTTTGAACCGGCTCGGGCTGCGGCGGACCGTCGTGTGCATGGTTTCCGGTTTCTCGGCAGCCCTTGCCATGGCCCGCACATCAGACCTGATCGCCAGCGTTCCGGAGCGGCATACCGAGGGCGCACGCGCCGGCATGCGCAGTTTTCCCCTGCCGGTTGCCACCGCGGAAGTCACTATCTCCATGCTCTGGCATCCGCGCCTCGATGCCGATCCGGCGCAACGCTGGTTGCGCGACTGTGTGCGGGAGGTGTGTGCGGCGTCGCGCTGACAACGATGAGAAGCCTGCGCCAACCGCCCAGGCTTCTCATCTGTCCAGTCTATTCGGTTTGGCGTTTCTGCAAATGCCTCAGTGCGCTTAGTGTGAGCGTCGCCATGACCGAACAGTAGGCGACCAGCGGCCACGCCGTGTCTCCGCCGAGCAGGACGACGAACAACGTGCCGAAGATGCCGACGACAAGGCTCTGGATGCAGAAGTAGAGTGCGACTGCGGTTCCCGCGACATCGCCAAACGCCTCGAGTGCACCGTTTGCGGTGACTGAGACAATGAAGACGATACCCACGGCAACGACCCACATCGGCAAGATAAATGTCGCGAAGGACGGCTGTGCGAACAGTTGCCCCACTGCCAATAGCGCCGCGCCGAACAGCAGCATCGCCATGCCCCTGATGGCACTGCCGGCGATGCCCCAGCTTGCAATGAACCTTCTGGCGAAGCGGGTGGTGACGATCATCACCAGCGCCGCGGTGGCGAAGGCTAGACTGAAGCCGAACTGTGAAAGGCCGGCCCGATCCATGAGCACCCGTGGCGCAGTCGAAAAGAACACGAAGAAGGCGCCCATGGCGGCACTGAATGCAAGCGTGTAGGTCCAAAAGGCAAGACTGGAGAGAATGGGTCGAAGCGCCATTCGCCTGGTATCGCCATTCGAGGGGCGGGTTTCGTGCCATTTCGGCCATGCATTGAGGGTAGCTGCCGTGGCCAGGACTCCGAGCGTCAGGAAGATCGCCCGCCAGCCGAAATTGTCGGCAATCAACGCACCGGCAACCGGCCCCAACGCCGGCACGAAAGCCAACATCGAGCTGAACAGGCCGTAAATGACGGCACTTTCGGGTCTTTGCGCATAGACGTCGCGAACCGTTGCGAAGGTTGCAACGAGAATGGCGGACGCACCAATGGCCTGCACGACGCGCAGGACGACGAAGACAGCGGCCAGCGAGGTGCTGGCGAGCAGAAAGGAAGCGCCTGAAAACAAAAGCGCGCCACCGATCAGCACCGGGCGCCTGCCGATCCTGTCGGAAATCGGGCCGAAGACGACTTGGCCGAGCCCAAGACAGATCATGTAGAGGCTCAGCGTCAGCTGGATGACATCAGGCGATGTCTCGAGGATCCCCGGCATCGCCGGGACAATCGGGAGGTAGATGTCCATGGCCAGCGAGGCCAGGATGGCGAAGGGCGCCATCAGCACCATGGCTGCTGGCAGGGAAGTGGTCCATGTCGGGTTTTTTGGAAGAGGCATGATTGAACATCCGCTCAAATGGCTACATTTGGCGGCGATCTGCCGTTCTCACTGAAGATGGGAAATGACGGGCCGCCGCAACAACGAAGTGCTGTTGCGGCCTACTTGTCTGCTGACTTGCTGGTTCCCATAAACGCTATCCCGGAAAATGATGGCGCGAATATTCTCTCGAGTGCGCTCGCGTTTCCCTAGCAGCCGAAGGTTGCACAGGCAACAGGATCAGCTTGATGCGCGTCAACGCGCCATCGCCGCCTCGAGCACCCTGAAAATCCGCTCGTCCGCGCATTGGGCAACGTTGAAGCGCAGGAAACGGCCAGCCGTTCCGGACAGGCTGAATGCGTTGCCGGGCGCCAGCACGATGTTGTCGGCCAGCGAGCGGCGGGCGACTTCGGCCGCATCGACGCCGTCCGGCAGGCTGCACCACAGGAAGAGGCCAGCCGGCTGGTCGATCCACGGCGTGATGCCGATCGCTTTCAGGTGGGCGGCCGTCTCGCCCATGGCGCGCGCAAGCTTCGCGCGCAGCAAATCCATGTGCTTGCGGTAGCTGCCGTCCTTCAGCAACGTCAGCACCAGTTCGGCCGCGAGCCGGCCGCCGCCGAAGGTCGTGGCGATCTTGAGGTCGGTCAGGGGCTCGATCCAGTCGTGCGGTGCGGCGATGAAGCCGCAGCGAACCGATGCCGACAGTGTCTTCGAGAAGCTGCCGATATGGACAACGCGGTTGAGACCATCGAAAGCCGCCAGCCTGGGGGCGGGCGCATGTTCGAAATCGGCGAAGATGTCGTCCTCGACGATGGTCAATTGCGATTGGTCGGCGAGTTTCAGCAGCCGGTGTGCGGTGACTGGCGACAGCACCGCGCCGGTCGGATTGTGGATGCCGGAATTGGTGATGTAGAGGCGTGGCCGATGCTCGGCCAACGCCTGCGCGAACAGATCGATATCCGGCCCCGACGGCGTGTAGGGAACGCTGACGACCTTAGCCCGGTGAGCGCGCAACAGGGCGTGGAAGTTGAAGTAGCAGGGGTCGTCGACCAGCACGGTGTCGCCGGGCTCGATCAGGAACCGGCACAGGAGGTCGATGGCCTGCGTGCCTGATTCCGTCAGCATGATCTGCTCGGGCGAGGCCTCGATGCCATGCCCGGCCATGCGCCGCGCCAGCAATTGCCGCAGCGGTGGCAGGCCGAGCGGCGTGCCGTAATCGGCCAGTGCGACATCGTCGGCACGCGCCACCGTGCGCAGTGCCCGGCGCAGCCCTGCCTGTGGCATCCATGAAGCGGGCAGCCAGCCGCAGCCGGGCTTCAGCATGTCATCGCCGGCCTCCAGGGACTGTCGCGAGATCCAGAGCGGATCGACGGCGCGGTCGAGGCGGGGGCCGATTTCGGCCAGCGACAGCGGCGCCAGCGATCCGGCGGCATAGAAGCCGGAGCCCGGCCGCGAGCGGATCGCGCCTTCGGCGGCGAGCCGCTCATAGGCTTCGACCACGGTGGATTTGGACACTCGCATGGATTTGGCAAAGGTGCGGATCGACGGCAATTGCGCTCCCGGCGTCAGGCTGCGCGCCGCGATCCGTTGGCGGATCGTCGCCATGACGCCTTCGACCAGCGTACCGCCGCTCTCGCTTCCTGTAGTCTGCTTGTCCATCCGTACTGCTCTGCTGACCATGACAGTTTTGCATAATTGTACCGCATTGTCTCTGGCGATACTACCGGCTCCGCGCGATACGGAGCCGACAAACGGAGCATACGATGGACAAGACCGCGAGTGGCTGGATGAATGGATTCATCGGCGTGTTGATCTTCAGCGGCTCGCTGCCGGCGACGCGGGTGGCGGTCAGGGAATTCGATCCGACATTCCTGACCTCGGCCCGGGCGGCGATTGCCGGACTGCTTGGCCTTGCGCTCCTGCTCCTGTTTCGGCAGAAACGCCCGGAGCGCGGCGATCTGCTGTCGCTGGTGATCGTGGCACTTGGCGTGGTTGTCGGCTTTCCCTTGCTGACCGCGCTGGCGCTGAAGCACGTCACCACGGCCCATTCCATTATCTTCGTCGGCCTGCTGCCGCTGGCCACTGCGATATTCGGCGTGCTGCGCGGCGGCGATCGGCCGCGCCCGGCGTTCTGGTTGTTTTCATGCATAGGCAGTGCGCTGGTCGCGGGCTTTGCGCTGACGCAGGGCGTGACGGCCTCGCCGGTTGGCGACGGTCTGATGCTGGCTGCCATCATCGCTTGCGGCCTCGGCTATGCCGAGGGCGCCGCGCTGTCGCGCAGGCTCGGCGGCTGGCAAGTGATCTGCTGGGCGCTGGTGCTGTCGCTGCCGATCATGCTGGTGCTGACGCTGCTGACCATGCCGCCGTCGTTCGACGGCGTCGGCGTCAGTGCGTGGATGGGGCTTGCCTATGTCTCGTTGTTCAGCATGCTGATCGGCTTCGTGTTCTGGTATCGCGGCCTGGCGCAAGGCGGCATCGCCGCGGTCGGACAGTTGCAGCTGCTGCAGCCATTCTTCGGACTGGCACTGGCAGCGACGCTGCTGCACGAACAGGTCAGTTCGTTGATGGTCGTCGTCACGCTTGGCGTGGTGCTTTGCGTCGTAGGCGCCAAGCGATTCGCGAAGCAGGAATTGCCACGACGCGCGATCGCCTGACGACGGTGCCGTCCTCGCCTAAAACTTCGTCACCACCCCAATCCCAATGCCCTCGAAGCCGCCCATCGCCATCAGGGCCGCAGGCGCCTCGTCGAGGCTGATCCTCTTGCCGACCAGCAGTTCGGGCTTCAGCTTGCCGTTGCGGATCATGTCCATCATCGCCTGGTAGCGGTAGGCCTGCATGCCGTGGCTGCCGAGGATTTCGAGCTCGAAGGCGATCACCTTGTCCATCGGCACCTGCGGCCGGGCATGCTCGCCCAGCATCAGACCGACCTGCACATGGCGGCCGCGCCGGCGCAGATTGGATATCGAATTGAACGAGGTGGTGGGGTGGCCGAGCGCGTCCATCGACATATGCGCGCCGCCATTGGTGATCTGCTTGACCGCCTTGACCACGTTCGGCGTCGTAGATGCATTGATGGTGGCGACGGCGCCGATCTTTTTGGCGAAATCCAGTTTCTCGTCGGTGAGATCGATGGCGATGACATTGGCGCCCATGGCGCTGGCAATCATAATCGCCGACAGGCCGACGCCGCCGCAGCCATGCACCGCGACCCATTCGCCCGGCTTCACCCGGCCCTGGTCGACAATGGCTCGAAACGAAGTGACGAAGCGGCAGCCGAGGCTGGCGGCGGTGGCGAATTCCATCTCGTCGGGCAGGCGCACAAGATTGGTGTCGGCATGTTCGATGGCGACATATTCGGCAAACGAGCCCCAGCCGGTGAAGCCAGGCTGTGTCTGGTGCTCGCAGACCTGGTGATTGCCCGAATTACACTCGAAGCAGCGGCCGCAGCCGACGGCGAACGGCACTGTGACGCGCTCGCCGGCCTTCCAGCGTGTGACCTGCCTGCCCGCGGCGACGACGATGCCGGCAAGTTCGTGGCCCGGCACGTGCGGCAGCGTGATGCCTTCGTCATGACCCATCCAGCCATGCCAGTCGCTGCGGCACAGACCGGTCGCCTCGACCTTGATGACGACGCCATCGGCTGCCGGCTTCGGATCAGGAACGGTCTGGATCCTCGGCGCTTCGCCGAATTTCTCGAAGACGACGGCTTTCATCGATAACTCCAAATAATTTCACGGACCACGCGCATCGAAGCGCGAAGATAGCCGATTCCTTGGCGCGGCGAGTCCGAAATTGATGCCGTCGATCAGGCCTGGGACGCGGGAGCCGTGTCGAGCAGCGGCTGCCAGGCTCGGAACCAGTCGTCGGCCTCGGCGTCCCATGGCCAGAGGCCTTCAGTCGTCGGAAAAATCAGCTGCACGACACGGAAATCCGGGCCGTCGTAGAACCAGAGATCCCAGCCGAAATGCTCGGGGTAGTGCTCGATATGAACAGCGTCGAACTGGCAGTCGAAGTCTTTGACGAAGCCGGACGTTCGCTGTCCTGGTTCGAAAACCTCGCCTGAGTGGACCCGTCTGCAATACTCGTTGATGATGGACTGCGAGATTTCAGGCCTCAGACCTATCACGACCAATTCTGGAGCCCCGAAATTGTGCTCGATACCGACTGAATAGGCGAAGGGCGCCAGGTCGCCTTCCTCCAGCACGTACAGGATATGGCAGCCATAGGCCTCGATGTCGGCAAGCGCCTTTACTTCCTCTGGATCGGTGGCTTCTCTATTCGGCATCGATCTGGTTCTGGGGCGCCGCTTTCTGGAAGGCCGGCAGCGCCATGCAGGCGGCGTTGATGCGCGCGATCGTCGGGTAGGGCGTCAGATCGACGCCAAAGCGGGCATTGCTGGCAATCTGTGCGGCGAGGCAGATGTCAGCCAGACCCGGCGCGTCGCCATGGCAGAATGTTCCGGTCTCCGCCGACAAGGCCAGGATCTTTTCAAGCGGCTGAAAGCCCTCGTTCACCCAGTGGCGGAACCAGTTGACGACGTCCTCGTCGCCGGCGCCGAACAGCGTGCGCAGCGAGGTCAGCACGCGCAGATTGTTCACCGGGTGGATGTCGCAGGCGATCATCTGCGCCAGCATTCTGACCCGTGCCCGACCGGCCGCATCCCTTGGCAATAGCGGTGGTTCCGGGCTGGTCTCGTCGAGGAATTCGATGATCGCCAGCGATTGCGTCAGCAGCGTGCCGTCGCCGAGGATCAGCGCCGGCACCAGCCCTTGCGGATTGACCGCGAGATAGGCTGGTTCCAGATGCTCGCCATGGCGCAAATGATGCGGGACGTAGTCGTAGCTCAGCCCCTTCATCTCCAGCGCGATCCGCACCCGATACGAGGTGGAGGAGCGGTAGTAGTTGTGCAGGACGAGTTCGCTCATGGCCTCACTTCGGCTGGCCGATGGTCACTTCGATGGTCCCGATGCCGTCGACGCCGCCGGTCATCGTGTCGCCGGGGCCAACCGCGCCGACGCCTGCTGGCGTACCGGTGAAGATCAGGTCGCCGGGCTCGAGCTCCATCGCCTCGCTGCAGATCGACACGATATCCGGTATCGGCCAGATCAGTTCGGCGAGGTCGGCATCCTGCCTGACCTTGCCGTTGACGGCGAGCCAGATGCGGCCCTTCTGTGGGTGGCCGGATTCGTGCGCTTGCACCAACGGGCTGCAAGGGGCGGAGCGGTCGAAGGCCTTCGACCAGTCCCAGGGCCGGGCGGCCTTCTTGGCCTCGTCCTGCAGGTCGCGGCGGGTGAGGTCGATGCCGACGCCGTAGCCCCAGACATGGTCCAGCGCCTTGTCGCGGGGAATGCGGAAGCCGGCTTTGCCGATCGCGGCCACCAGTTCGATCTCGTGGTGCAGATTGGCCGTCAGCGGCGGGTAGGGGATAGCGGTGCCGGAATCGACCACCGCGTCGGCCGGCTTGGTGAAGAAGAAGGGCGGATCACGCTCGTCATTGCCGAATTCGCGGGCATGCGCCGCGTAGTTGCGGCCGACGCAGTAGATACGGCGCACCGCAAAACGATCGGACGAGCCGGCAACGGCCACCGATGCGGTTGCGGGCAGGGGAAGGACGAATTCTGTCATCAAGGGTCTCTGCTTGGTTGCCGGAACATTCGACCGATTTGGGGGCCTGGACAAGGCGATTTGGTCGAGAAAGTGCCGGCGGCACTTTCCGCCGGAGATGGCGATATACTATTTGGCAATAATCTGGCCATGGTGGAGAGGTTATTCTAATCGCTCACGAACTGAAATGAACCCCATGACCGCAACCCACGATCGCGCCCGGTTTCTGATCATCGACGACCATCCGCTGTTTCGTGAGGCGCTGCACAGCGCCGTGCAGATGGCCTATCCGGAAGTCGACACGGTGGAGGCGCGCTCGATCACCGAGGCGCTCGATCTTCTGGCCGATGCCAAGCCGTTCGACCTCGCGCTTCTCGACCTCTCGATGCCCGACGTGCACGGTTTTGACGGCCTGCTGCAACTCCGGACCCGCTATCCGCGCCTGCCCGTGGTGATCGTCTCTGGTTACGAGGAGCCGAAGATCATTTCCGAAGCGCTGTCCTATGGCGCTGCCGGCTTCATCCCGAAATCGGCGCGCAAGAGCGACCTCGCCGCAGCCATCCGCTCGGTGATGGAAGGCGCGATCTATGTGCCGGAGACCTATGAAGGCCGGCCGCCGGACGCCGACAGCGCCGACCGCGCCGACATGGTGCAGCGCCTGTCGACGCTAACGCCGCAGCAACTGCGCGTGCTGCAGATGCTGCGCCAGGGCCTGCTCAACAAGCAGATCGCCTACGAGCTGCAGGTGGGAGAGACCACGGTGAAAGCGCATGTGTCGGAAATCCTGCGCAAGCTCAATGTGTACAGCCGCACGCAGGCAGTGATCGAGGTGTCGAAACTGGACAATGCGGAGCTGTTTCGCGATCAGGCTGGGTTTTGAGCTTTTACCCTGCCGTTCAAGGGGAGGGTATGAAGCTAAGCCAGCAAATGCGCCAGCAGCGCCCTTAGTTGGGCCGGCTTCAGCGGCTTGCGCATCAGTTCGATGCCACCAGCGCGGGCTGCCTTGGCGACGGCTTCCGAACTGTCGGCGGTGACGATCAGGGCCGGCACGGCGCGGCCGAGATAGTCGCGGACCTCGGCGATGGTCGTGGTACCGAGATCGCCGCCGTCGAGATGCTGGTCGGCAATGACGATGTCGGGCACCCAGTCGGTGTCGCCAAGCATGTCGAGCGCATCGTCGGTCGAGGTCGCGGCCCGCACCAGGCATTGCCAGCGTTCGAGGAGGAAGGTCATGGCCTGCAGCACTTCGATATCGTTCTCGACCAGCAGCACCTTGGTGCCGAACAGGCCATAGCCGCGCGGCCGTTCCATATCGGCAACGCTGGCGATGGCATCGGCTGGCGCACCGATGCCGACGGGTACATCGATGTGGAAGATCGTGCCGCGTCCGACCTTCGACGAGAATGTCACGGGATGACCGAGCGCGCTGGCCATGCGGCGCACGATGGCGAGCCCGAGCCCGAGACCGCCACCGTCCAGTTCGGCATTGGCCGGCGAGGTGCCGCGGTGGAACTCCTCGAACACCGCCTCGCGCTGGTCGTCGGGAATGCCGCAGCCCGTGTCGGCGACGTCGATGCGGATGGTGTCGCCGCGATGCCTGGTGCCGACAAGCACGCCGCCCGAGCGTGTATAGCCCAGCGCGTTGGAGAGAATGTTCTGCAGGATACGGCGCAGCAGCGTGCGGTCGGAGCGGACCACGGCATGGACCGGCCGGAATTTCAGCGACAGGCCTTTCATCTCCGCCACCGGCAGGAAATCCGAGCGGAGCGACGAGAACAGCGCCTCCAGGCTGACGTCGCTTATGTCGGGCTGCACCACGCCGGCATCGAGCTTGGAGATGTCGAGCAGGGTTCGCAGCAGGTCCTCCATCGTCTCCAGCGAGCGCTCGACCTGCCGCACCAGTTTCTTGCCCTCGTCGCTGGTCTGAACTTCGGCGAGCGCCGAAACCGAAAGGTGGGCGGCATTCAGCGGCTGCAGCACGTCGTGACTGGCAGCGGCGAGGAAACGGGTTTTTGACAGGTTCGCCAGTTCGGCGTTTTCCTTGGCGGCACTGAGGTCAATGTTCGACTGCTCCAGCCGCCGCAAGGTCGAGTGAAGTTCCTCGGTACGTGTACGCACCCGGTTTTCCAGCGAGATCGTGGTCTGGAACAGCGAAAAGGCGTTGCCTTGCTGGTCCATCGAGCGCTCGACGCGGCTGACCAGTGCCGCGTTGATCTTCTTCAGCTTTTCAAGATCGTTTATGTCCCTCAGCGGCATCTCGTTGCGCCGTCCTATTCCGCCGCCTGGCGCTCGCCGAAGGCGATGCCGGTGAAAGTCTGGTTCAGATGCATCGACCGGTACTGTTCGCCATAGGTGCCGAAGCCGATGACATTGTTGACCCGGTAGAGTTCCGAGATCTCGCGAAACACCTGCCGATTGCGTGCGTCCAGCCGGCGCAGCACGCAGTCGAAGCCGAGGATCATGTCGATACCGCCAAGCCTCTCCTCGACGTCGCGCAGGGCGGCGCGCGTCGATTCGACCATGTCCTTGGGCTGAGCGATCGACAGCACGACGCCATCGTCTATGGCGCAGAAGAACGACAGCGAGCCGTCGGCATGCATCTTCTGGATCGACCGGCAATAATATTGTCCGCCCACCTTCACCACCACGGGATGCGAGGCGAAGCTCAGTGGCGTCAGCATCTGCGCGACGATACCGACGGACGCGGCATATTCCTGCGCCGCATTGGTACCGTTGAACTCGCGCACGATGCGGTGATCTGGATCGGAAGCCGTCACCACCAGTTTCTCATCGGTGGGAACGAAATTGTCGGTCTTGAAGACATGGAAGGGAATTTCGGTCGATATCAGCACGATGATGGCGCTGTCGGAGGTGACCTTGCCGTTCGAGATCAGGCGCGTCGTCTCGAATTTCAGATCGTCGCCGGCGGAGCCGCCAAGCAGCGGAATGTCATCGAGACCCCAGTGGATGGCTGAACTCACCGCTTCTTCGGCATAGGAGAGCCCGTCGATGAAGCAGAGCGCGAAAGTGCCTTTGGTCCGATCGCAACCGAGGCGCGCGCGCAGCGATCGCCGCAGGGTCTCGACCTCGCCGGTGATCCTGTCCATACCCGACGAGGACAGATTTTCGACCATCACGCTGACGGCGGTAAACGCGGGGGACGGAAGCAGCATGGCCAGCACATGACCATCCTCGAGACCTTGCGGCGTGATCTCGCCGGCAGTCGAGCAGCCGGCGTGGTGGAGCGCCGGCGCGTGGGTCATGAGCGCCTGGGAAAGGGCGCTGGCTTCGACCAGGCTCTGGGAAAAGAACAGCAGGGCAAAGCCCGCGTCGATGGCGGCTGCTTCCAGTGCGATCGCCTTGGCGAACGCCTCCATGTCGGGCTCGTCCGTGGTGAGCGCCGACAGGCCGCATGCATAGCGCGTCTGTGAATTGGCCAGCGATGTTCTCCGCATTTCCTCCGACGCTTTTTTGTGCGCGGCTGTTTTAAATGCTTCTGGCGCGCGGGCGTCGACCGACATTGTTGCCTTCAATCGGCGGTTTGGCAATGGGGCCACCGGCACCGCATGTTTGGGGGCGGCCATGACCGAAAGTACAATGTGCCGCGTTTGCGACGTGCTGTTTTTTGTCCGATGTGCGGTGTACCAATAACGCATGGCCGATGCGCCAACGCCGCGTTGGCAACGTGATGACCAAGGCTGATACCCAGGGAGGGACCATGTCGGACGTTTCGTTGATGGTGAACGGAAAGCGGGTCAGCGGTGCTGCCGAGGACCGAACACTTCTGGTTCACTTCCTGCGGGAAAATCTCGGCCTTACCGGCACGCATGTCGGTTGCGACACCTCGCAATGCGGTGCCTGCGTCGTCCACGTCGACGGCAAGGCGGTCAAATCCTGTACGATGCTCGCGGTGCAGGCCTCCGGCTCGACCGTGTTGACGATCGAGGGCCTGGCAAATGGCGCAGACCTGCATCCGGTGCAGGCCGCCTTCAAGGAACATCACGGGCTGCAGTGCGGCTTCTGCACGCCGGGCATGATCATGACGGCGACCGACATGATCGGCCGCCACCCCGAAGGGCTCGACGAGGCGACGGTGCGTGCCGAGCTCGACGGCAACATCTGCCGCTGCACCGGCTACCACAACATCGTCAAGGCGATCCTCGCCGCATCGACGACGATGAAGGGGTCGAAGGGTAAGGCGAAACAAGCGGCTTGAACGAGGCAGTAGGGCAATAAGGCAGTAGGGCAGTAGGGAATCGGAGCCAATTTTTCCCTACTGCCGTACTGCCCTACTCACCTACTCCCCTACAATCTCGGGAGGAATTTCTGATGGGCATTGAAGGTGTTGGCGCTCGGGTCGCGCGCAAGGAAGACAAACGATTCATCACGGGCGCCGGCCGCTATGTCGACGACATGGTGGTTCCCGGCATGAAGCACGCCGCCTTCGTGCGCAGTCCGCACGCGCATGCGCAGATCAAGAAGATCGATGTGAAGAAGGCTCAAGGCATGCCCGGCGTCATCGGCGTGCTGACCGGCAAGGAACTCAAGGCCGATGGCATCGGCAATCTCATCTGCGGCTGGATGATCCACTCCAAGGACGGCTCGCCGATGAAGATGGGGGCATGGTCGCCACTCGCCTTCGACCGGGTCCGTTATGTCGGTGACGCCGTCGTCATTGTCGTCGCCGAGACCAAGGGGCAAGCGCGTGACGCCGCCGAGGCGGTCGAGATCACCTACAAGGAGTTGAAGGCCGTCGTCGACGCCTCCAAGGCGATGGACAAGGGTGCGCCGCAGATCCACCCCGAAGCGGACAACAATCTGATCTTCGACTGGGACATCGGCAATGCCGACGACACGGAAGCGGCATTCGGGAAGGCAGCCCATGTCGTCAAGATGGACATCATCAACAACCGGCTGGTGCCTAACGCCATGGAGCCGCGCGCCGCACTTGGCCATTACGACAAGGCCGAGGATCACTACACCTGCTGGACGACCTCGCAGAACCCGCATGTGGCGCGGCTGGTGATGAGCGCCTTCTACAATGTCGCGCCGGAAAACAAGCTGCGCGTGATCGCGCCCGATGTCGGCGGCGGTTTCGGCTCGAAGATCTACATCTATCCCGAAGAGATCGTCTGCCTGTGGGCGTCGAAGAAGACCGGCGTGCCGGTCAAATGGGTGGCTGACCGGACCGAGAGTTTTCTGACCGACGCGCATGGCCGCGACCATCACACCCATGCTGAAATGGCCTTCGACAAGGACCACAGGATCCTCGGCCTGAAGGTCGAAACCCAGGCCAATCTTGGCGCCTATATGTCGCTGTTTTCGTCGGCGACGCCTACCTACCTCTATGCGACGCTGCTGTCGGGCCAGTACAATATCCCGGCCATCCACGCCAATGTGAAGGCGATCTATACCAACACCGCGCCCGTCGATGCGTATCGCGGGGCAGGGCGGCCGGAAGCGACCTTCGTCATGGAGCGCATGATGGAGACGGCGGCCCGCCAGTTCGGCGTCTCGCCGGCCGAGCTGCGGCGCAAGAACTTCGTCACAGCGTTTCCGCATCAGACGCCGGTCATCATGTGCTATGATGCCGGCGATTATGCCGCTTCGCTCGATGCGGCAATGAAGGCGTCGGATTATGCCGGCTTTGCCAAGCGCAAGGCCGCCGCCGCCAAGAAGGGGCTGCTGCGCGGCATTGGCATGAGCTGCTACATCGAAGCCTGCGGCATCGCGCCGTCTGCTGCCGTCGGCTCGCTCGGCGCCGGTGTCGGCCTTTGGGAATCGGCGGAAGTGCGCGTCAACGCGGTCGGCACGATCGAGGTGCTGACTGGCTCGCACAGCCACGGCCAGGGCCATGAGACGACCTTCGCGCAACTGGTCAACGAGCGCTTCGGCGTGCCGCTCGATTCGGTCTCGATCGTGCATGGCGACACCGACAAGGTGCAGATGGGCATGGGCACCTATGGCTCGCGCTCGGGTGCAGTCGGCATGTCGGCCATCGTCAAGGCCCTCGACAAGGTCGAGGCCAAGGCCAAGAAGATCGCGGCACACCTGCTCGAAGCCGACGAAGGCGATATCGTCATCGAGAATGGCGCGCTGAAGGTCGCCGGCACCGACAAGAACGTGCCGTGGTTCCAGATGGCGCTGGCCGCCTACACTGCCCACAACCTGCCGGGCGGCATGGAGCCCGGGCTGAAGGAGACGGCGTTCTACGATCCGTCGAATTTCACCTTCCCGGCGGGCTGCTATATCTGCGAGGTCGAGGTCGACCCGGAAACCGGCGTCACCGAGATCGTCCAGTTCGTCGCTGCCGATGATTTCGGCAACATCATCAACCCGATGATCGTCGAGGGCCAGGTGCATGGTGGGCTGGCGCAAGGCATCGGCCAGGCGCTGCTCGAAGGCGCCCATTATGACAATAGCGGCCAGCTTTTGACCGCGAGCTACATGGACTACACCATGCCGCGCGCCGGCGATCTGCCGTCGTTCAAGGTCTCGACCTCGAACACGCCATGCCCGGGCAATCCGTTGGGGATCAAGGGCTGCGGCGAGGCCGGCGCCATCGGCTCGCCGCCGGCGGTGATCAACGCCCTCACCGACGCCATCGGCAGCAACGATCTTGCCATGCCGGCTTCGCCGTCCACCGTCTGGGCCGCGATCCGCGCGACGAAACACTGAAAGCGAATAGCGAATAGGGAGTAGCGAATAGGGAAGAGAAGGCGGTGCGACTGGATAGATCCTATTCGCTATTCGCTACTCCCTATTCGCCCATTCACCCAAGGGAGAATTCCATGTACGCAGTCAACTATCACCGCGCCGCCTCGGTCGCCGATGCTGCCAAGCTGGTCAAGACAGGCGACGCCAAGCTGCTTTCGGGCGGTATGACGCTGATCCCGGCGATGAAGACGCGGCTTGCCGCGCCGTCAGACCTTGTCGACCTGTCGCGGATCGCGGAGCTGCAGGGCGTCAAGGTGTCGGGCAAGACCGTCACCATCGGCGCCGCGACCACGCATCACGCCGTTGCCAATGACGAGAAGCTGAAGAAGGCCTGTCCGGCGCTTGCCCATCTGGCGTCACTGATCGGCGATCCGGCGGTGCGCCACAAGGGGACGATCGGCGGCTCGATCGCCAACAACGACCCGGCGGCCGATTATCCGGCGGCGCTGCTGGCGCTGGGCGCCACCATTATCACCAACAAGCGCGAGATCGCTGCCGACAAATTCTTCAAGGGTCTGTTCGAGACCTCGTTGAAGGAAGGCGAGATCGTCACCGCGGTCACCTTCACCGCGCCGGCCAAGGCGGCCTATGAAAAGTTCCGCAATCCGGCATCGCGCTACGCCATCGTCGGCGTGTTCGTTGCCAAGGGCAAGGATGGCGTCAGCGTCGCCGTCACTGGAGCCGGCGATGACGGCGTCTTCCGCTCGAAGGAGATCGAGGCAGCATTGGCCAAGAATTTCGCGGCCTCGGCACTGGAAGGTGTGAAAGTGCCGGCGAAGAATCTGATGACCGACATCCATGCCTCGGCCGATTATCGCGCCAATCTGATCGCGGTGATGGCCAAGCGCGCGGTTGCGGCAGCCAACGCCTGAGAAACTGTTTGGAAACTCTACTCCGGCGGCCATCTGATGGCGTTTTCTGTGCTTCCGGTGCTCACGTACCAAAAGTACGCTCCGCTCCGGTTCTCGAAACCACCACCATATGACTCGCCAGGGCGAGTTTCGAAACAGTTTCTAATACGATCAGTCGCAGACAAGGAAAGGGGCCTCCGTGGCCCCTTTTCTCGTGCGGCGGCCTGCATCCGTTCAGTTGCTGATGGAATCGCTGCCGCACTGCTTGAAGCAAATCCCCGCCGAACCGGAGGCCGGACCTGATCCGGCAGCAATCTCGCACTTGCACAAATCCATATTGCACTGCAATATGAACTAGGGCGGGAATGCGAGCTGGGTTCGAATTGTACCGTCGTACCCTTCGCATGCCTATTGCGAGAGGATCGGCATGACCGACATTTCCGCGACGCATGTCGTTCCGTCCCGATCCGCCGCCGACAGATCAACCAGAACAAGACTGGCCTATCTCGACGGCTGGCGCGGGCTTTCGATCGCGCTGGTTCTGATCGGCCATTTCTTTCCGGTTCCGGGAATCAATCTTGGCGTGCTGGGCGTCGAATTCTTCTTCGTGCTCAGCGGCCGGCTGATGGGCGAGATCCTGTTCATCGAACGCTACCCGCTGAAAAAATTCTTCAAACGCCGCTTCTCCCGCATCTATCCGGCTCTTCTGGTCTTCGTAGTCGTCGCGATGATCGCGCTCTCCGGCACGTTCCTCGCCTTCAAATGGAAGGCCGCGCTGACGGCGCTGACATTCACCTACAATTATGCCGGCATTCTCGTGGCTCGGGCAGGGGCGCTCGACCATATCTGGTCGCTCTGCATCGAGGAGCATGCCTACATCATCCTGGCGCTGATCAGCGTCATCGTCTCAAGTCGCTCTCGCGTGGTCGTGCTGCTCCTGGCGCTGGCCTTGCTGGCCATGGCCAATGGCGCGGTTTCGTACTGGGTCTTGGGGATGGACTACGAAACCACTTATTGGCGCACGGATGTGCACATCGCGTCGATCCTGCTGTCGGCTTCGATCTGCCTGCTCAAGGCCGACGGCAGGCTGCCGGCGTTTTTGAGAGGCAAGCATGTGGCCCTGGTGGCGACGGTCTGTGCCGTTGTCCTGTTCCTGGATCGGGTGCCGACGCCGATGCACTATCTCTTCGCGGTGCCGCTGCTGGCTCTGGCCGTCAACGCACTCGATTTCAGCCCACGGTATTTTTCCGGATTGCTGTCGTCCTGGCCGATGGCGACGCTGGGGCTGTGGTCGTACTCGCTCTATTTATGGCAGCAGCCGTTCTACAAATTCGTCTATGAGCAAGGCAGCGCGCCGATACCGATGCTGGCCGCGGTCTTCGCTTGCGCGGCCTGCAGCTACTACCTCATAGAGCGCCCGGCGCGCGAATGGCTCAACCGCAACTGGTGAATGCCGTCGTGCCCGGCCAGATGATCGTGAGTGCAGGTGGAGGGATCGCGCTTCATAAGAAGACAGTCAATTAATTGTTTCTAATCTAACTTTCGGGAAGGCAATGACCTGCTTTCCGATCTGGGCCAGTCTCATTAGACATTGGTCGTATGGCAGGCATTCCTTATTGCCTCGCCGGCTTACCCGCCTAGTTTGTTCGCAGGACACATCTGAGAAGATGGTTCGAAGACGCATCTGGGAGGATGGAATGGATACGACCGGGGAAAGGGCGGGCGGCTGGCTCGACCGCTCACGCACCGTCGCCGAGCCTGGCTTCAGCAGGTGGATGGTGCCGCCGGCGGCGCTCTGCATCCACCTTTGCATCGGCCAGGCCTATGCGTTCAGCGTTTTCAACTTGCCGATGTCTAAGCTGATCGGCATCACCGACTCGGCGCCCGACGACTGGAAATTGACCGGCCTCGGCTGGATTTTCTCGATCGCGATCCTGTTCCTGGGCATTGCGGCGGCGTTCGGCGGTGGCTGGCTGGATCGCGTCGGTCCGCGCAAAGCCATGGTCGCTTCTGCCTGCTGTTTCGGCGGCGGCTTCATTGTCTCGGCGCTCGGGGTCTATCTGCACCAGTTGTGGATCATCTATCTCGGCTACGGCGTGCTGGGCGGCATCGGTCTCGGCCTCGGCTATATCTCGCCGGTCAAGACGCTGATCACCTGGTTTCCGGACCGGCCGGGCATGGCAACCGGCATGGCGATCATGGGCTTCGGCGGCGGCGCCTTCATCGCCTCGCCGCTGTCGGTTTATCTGATGAAGCTGTTTTCGACGCCTGAGCACATCGGCGTCGCCGAAACCTTCCTGGTGCTGGGCATCGTCTATTTCGTCTTCATGCTGATCGGCGCCGTTATCGTCAGGGTGCCGCCGGAGGGCTGGAGGCCTGCCGGATGGACGCCGCCGGCGGCACAGAATGCGATGGTGACGACGTCCAATGTCCATCTCGACGATGCGTTGAAGACGCCGCAGTTCTGGCTGCTGTGGGGCGTGCTGTGCCTTAATGTGACGGCAGGGATCGGCGTGCTCGGCCAGGCCTCGGCGATGAGCCAGGAGATGTTTCCGGGACGCATCACGCCTGCCGCTGCCGCCGGCTTCGTCGGCCTGCTGTCGATCTTCAACATGCTCGGCCGCTTCTTCTGGGCCTCGACCAGCGATTATATCGGCCGCAAGACAACTTATGCCATCTTCTTCGCGCTGGGCGTCGTCCTCTATGCGGCGGTGCCGTGGACCGGCCAGACCGGCAGCGTTTTCCTGTTCGTGCTGTTCTACGGGATCATCCTCAGCATGTATGGCGGCGGCTTCGCCACCATTCCCGCTTACCTGCGCGACGTCTTCGGCGTGCGTTACGTCGGCGCCATCCATGGCCGATTGCTGACCGCGTGGTCGGTGGCGGGCGTGCTTGGCCCGGTGCTGGTGAATTATATCCGGCAGTACCAGATCGACAGCGGCGTTGCGAGGGCCGACGCCTACACGGTCACCATGTACATCATGGCCGGCCTGCTGGTTGTCGGCCTCCTGCTCAACCTGATGATGCGGCCCGTCAATGCGCGCTTCCACATGAAGACCGAACCAGCGGTGGCTTAGAGTCAGTTCCATCCCGATAGAATCGGGATGGGCTCTATCTTATTGTTTGAGCATGATCTTTTCCGAAAACCGGAGTCCACTTTTCGGGATCAGCTCTGAGGAGACCGACCATGGCGCAAGACAACGAGAATTCGATCAAACTCACGCTGGCCTGGCTGCTGGTCGGCATCCCGTTGGTCTGGGGGTTCTGGATGACGCTGGTGAGTGCGACAGCCCTGTTCCAGTAGTCCTCGTCTTCGTGCGCGGATCTGCCTGGTCTGTCAGGCGCTGATCTGCCTGACGTAATAGCGCACCGCTTTCTTGCCGCCATGGATGACGGCGTCGCCGGCCTCGACGAAGCCGAGCGCGACGTGAAAGGCATCCGAGGCGGGGTTCGGCGGGGCGGTGTTGACTTCGCAGGTGACCAGCGTGTGGCCGGCGCGCTCAACATGGCCGAACAGGTCCTGATAGAGCCGGCGGGCGTGGCCGCGGCCGCGTGCGTGCGCCGCCACGACGACCCGGTCGACATAGACGAAGCGCTCGTAGCGTTCGCGGAACCACAGGAAATTCGGGCTGTCGTAGCGGGCGTCCTGGTCGAAGGTCATGATGAAGGCTTCGAGATCGCCGATGCGCCTGGTGTAAAATGCTTCGCCAAGCAGGAAGGACAGCCGCTCAGCCTCCAGCCACGACAGTTCCGCGGCATGCTCGTTGTTGAGCGCCAGGATCGCCGCTTCGTCTTGCCCCGATACACGGGCTATCGGGGCAGGGGTCGAGGTCATGCCTTGGCTGCCGCGATCGTTGCCGCTACCAGCGGTGTGTCGGTCAGCGTGTTGCGATACTCGCGATCGAGATCGGAGCCACCCATGCCGACATGGGGATTGCGGTAGTCCATGGCACTCGGCACATCCTTGAGGGCGGCAAAATGCATTTCGGACAGGCCGGTTTTGCTGCGCACTTCGGCAATGTTGTGCAAATCCAGTCCGCCGCAGCCGAGGATGACGATGCGGTCGCCGGCCTGCCGCACCAGATCCGCCAACAGCGGCAAGCCTTCGATGGCAGTGTCACGCTGGCCGCTGGTCAGCACGCGGCCGACCTTGCTGCGGATCAGCGATTCGAGCGCCTCGGCCGGCTCGCGCGTCATGTCGAAGGCGCGATGGCAGGTGACGTTCAAGGGGCCGGCGGCCTGCGTCAGTTCGCTCATGCGCGCCTCGTCCATGGTGCCATCGGCGTTCAGGCAGCCAAACACCACGCCGGGCACGCCGAGTTCGCGCAGTGCCGAGACATCTGCCAGCATCGAGGCATATTCGGTCTCACTGTAGAGAAAATCGCCGCCGCGCGGCCGCACCATGACGTGAAACGGCACGTTTGCCTGCTCGATGGCGGCGCGGATCGTGCCGAGGCTTGGCGTAATCCCGCCTTCGACGAGGCTGGCGCACAGTTCGACCCGGTCGGCGCCGGCGGCTTGCGCCGCGAGAAGGCCGTCAATGCCTTCGACACAGATTTCGATCAGCGGCAGGCGGAGAGCTTTGGTCAAGGGGCGATCCATTCCATGATTTCCCGGCCAGCCCTACCACCGCGCCGGTTGCTGCGAAAGCGCGAACAGACTTTCGCGCCGGGCACGGACTTCGCGGTTATTGGCACAATTCCGTGTTCTTGGCGCCTTGCTCGACCTGATCGATCACCAGAAGCTTCACCTCGATATCACCGATATTGGTGGCCTGATGCCACTGGCCGATCATTTCGATGATGAAATCGCCGGCCTTGTAGGTGTTGCTGTCGCCGGTCTCGACATCGGTGACCTTCAGCGTGCCGGCCTGGACATAGGCATAGCGTGGGAAAGGGTGCCTGTGGACCGGCAAGGTCGCGCCCGGCGCGATGTCGTAGGTCGAGACCAGCACCTGCACGTTCTTCTGCGGCAGCGTGATCGGTTGGCCGGACGCGGTCGTCGTGCGCGACGCAAGAGGGGTCACGACGACAGGCGTGCCGCTGCTGTCCAGCGCGTGGGCCGGGTTCGCGGAAAAGGCTGCCGCGAGCAGCAGTCCTGACATCAAAATTTTTCGCATGATTCGCATCCACCCCTGGCGTCAACATCGCGCAGTGGCCACCAGCACGCAAGGCAGCGCCTTGGGCACCTGCCTGCCGGCCAAAAATATTTTTGTCGCCCCTCTTGAAGGAAAAAAACACGATTACCAGATCGTTTTCCGTCGAGGCTTCGGCTCGACATACTGGCGTCGCAGCGACGCTGCGACAGCCTCGTAATCCATGTTGCTTCACGGAGGATATGGCTATGAGAAGCTCTGATTATACCCCTCTTTACCGCACAACGGTCGGCTTCGACCGTCTCTTCGATATGCTCGAAAAAAGCGTACGCTCCGACTGGCCTCCCTACAATATCGAGAAGACCGGCGAGAACGACTATCGCATTACGATGGCTATCGCCGGCTTCGCTCTCGATGAGGTCGAACTCATGCAGAACGGCCCCGAATTGTCTGTCGTCGGCCAAAGGAAACCCGACCAGGAAAATCGGGAGGTCCTTCATCGCGGCTTGGCGACGGGCAACTTCAAGCAGGTGTTCAAACTTGCCGACCACGTAAAGGTCAAGGCGGCCAACCTCGAGAATGGCTTGCTGTCAGTGGACCTGGTCCGCGAAGTGCCCGAGGAACTCAAGCCTCGGCGCATTGAGATAGGGTCCGAAGCCAAAGCGGTTTCGCTCGAGCAACCCGGCAGGAAGCAGTTGATCGACTCGGATGCGGAGCCTCAACGCGAGGTCGCCTGATCACTGGAAGCTAAATCTACGGTCCGCCTCCCGGTTCGGCCGGGAGGCACAGATCGCGGAGAATGGAGATGAGAACCGAAACTTACAGTTTTCACCAACCTGAACCGAAGAATCTTGCCGCGGAATCCGCTGGATTGCGGACGCCGGATGATGTGCTGAACGAGGAGACGATGACGATCGGTGCAAAGCGGGCTTTGCTCGCTTTCTGGGCTTCCGACGTTCATGCGGTTCCTGACAATCCCGCGTTGCGGCAATTGGACAACGGCGCCATCGTGGAAGTCAGCGACATACTTCGCGCCCTCCGCCTTCTGGACGAAACCGGGCGGGAACCGCGTGTTTCAAAGGGGTTGGGAACCGTCAGCCTGTCTTTCGACCGGCGCCGCAAGAAGAGCCGGCTCGGTTGGATGCGGCGCCCCTGGCGAGATGACGATGATGATCCGCCGCCAATCCCGGCCTTTGCAACGGTGCCGCCCGGGCGTGGAGGCGGCGGCATGTTGGCCGAGCCGGAGCATGCAATCGCATGATGACCCGAACCAACAACAACCCACGTGCGGAATTTACATGAGTGACAGGACGTTCGACCGACCGGTTCTTGTCAAGAATGGCGAGTTCATTCAAGAAATAGGGTGCCTCGACGATGCGTTCGACTTCTTTGACGAGTGGCCAAGGGAGCGGCGGGGTCCGATTTTCGAAACGGCCTTTCGAGCTTGCCAGCGTGCTCACGACGGCCAGGTTCCGCTGACAGTGGCGCGCGATGCCGTCGCCGGCTTCGCAAGATCCGTCAAAATCTTGCAGGACCCGCTTGCCCAATTCCCTTGGATGGACGGCACAAGGTCAGGTCGTGGTGGGGTAATCGCTTAGCCTTGATAAGGGGCGGCCCCATCAGGATGGTCCGGCTGCATGGTCGTCGTTTCCGCATCGCTACAAGGTGAGCTGCCCTGCCAGCTCACCTTTGGCGGGCGGTTGTTGTTCGCGCCGTTAGTACGGTTTTTTGGCGGGCGCGTCCGCGTCGCCATCAGCGGCATGCGACACTATCGCAGATTATGCCACGGCCCTCAGCGGAGGCTCCGCCATTGTCCCCAGGCCGTCGCATTCCGTGCAGGCCCCCGTTTTTCCGGGGCAGCCACCCCGATGGGTTCCCTGCGGGCAGCAGTGCCCGTTTGACGCATACCATTTGGAGCAGTCGAAAATCCTGCCGCTGCCATGACAGCGCAGGCATTCCATATTCGATGAAGTCATACCCAATTCTTGCCCAACCCAAACGCACTCGCCCCATGCCGCAAGTAACAGGAATCATTGCGCTTTCAAGCACACTGCCCTGACTTAAATTGGGGGGATCGACGGATGGCCGGCATCGATGGCGAACTATCGTTGCGGCGTAATCACGTTGCTCGTGAAAATCTTGCTCGTCACAAGCCGGGTTGGGCATTGGTCGGCACCAGCAGGCTGCGCCGCCTTGTCCGGTTCCTTGTCGGCAGTGACAGCGACTACGTCGCCGGGCTGCGCGTTGGCGGCCTGTGTGGCCGTGGACGCGAAGAGGACCGTCTGAGTGATGAGAGCCGAAACCGCGGCAACCTGAACCAGCACGGCGGCAAGGGCGATCTTCTTGAGCATGCGAGAAAACGCTTTTTGGCGCTCCCGGTTCCCCCATTCAGGTTTTCGGCTTGCTGCGGGAACAAGGGACCGGCAGTGCGGTTAACTCGATTATGCCGAGCAAGATCAAAGAACCACCATCGAAGCCCGAACCGGAGAAGCTACCTGTCCGACGTCGGGACAAAGAAGCCCCGCCAGAGCTTGAACATGTCGACCCGCCACCACGAGATGTGCGAGAGGCACCGGCACCCAACCCGAACGGCGACAAGAGATGAAATCCTGAATGAGATCGCGGTGATGAGATCGCCGTGATCGAAGCGCGCTGCATAGCGGCGCTAGGTCAAATTGAGAATCAACCTGCTGACTGCGGTTTTCCAGACATGCCATAGATCAGCCCCTATGGGCGACCTGACCGTCTCAACGCTTTGAAGAAATTGGCTCCCCGGGCCGGATTCGAACCAGCGACCAACCGGTTAACAGCCGGTTGCTCTACCACTGAGCTACCGGGGAACGGAGGCTCTTATGTGAGTGGCGCAGCCTATAGCTGCCCTTTTCGGCTTTGCAAAGAAGCTTTTCACATTTTTCCGAGGCTTTTTCGCGCAGGCCTTTCTCGCAATCGTCGAAGGATGCCCTCATATTAGCCGTCTTGGCAGGGATATGGAACCGAAAGCGCGGCGGCGGCTTTGGTTTGAGCATGCTTGCGAACGACCAAACGGATCAATCTTTCGAGACGATGACAGCACAAGACAACCAGATGCCGGCGCGCAAAATCTCCGTTTTCGGGCGCGAGTTCAAAATGCCGCGCTCGCGCGGGCTCAGAATCACGATCGGCATCCTGCTGACCATCGGTGGCATCCTCGGTTTCCTGCCGATCCTCGGCTTCTGGATGGTTCCGCTCGGATTGCTGGTGCTGTCCTATGAATTCGCCATGGTTCGCCGTCACCGGCGTCGCTTTGTCGTCTGGTGGGAACGGCGTCGCCGGCCCGATTGACCGCCGATAGCGCAAGGTGGTGTTTCAGTGGGCGGCCTGGTCTTCCAGTGCCTCACGGATCTGCTTGAGAACAGCCGCGGCCGAGGCAAGCCTTGCCCTGTCATGCGGCGACAGGATGCGTTTCTTCTCCCGTCAGGCTATGCTTAACTGTCCGCTAATAAAGCGGTCCGATGATTTGCCGGACGCCGTCCGGAGTGACGCGAGGAAACCGTTCGGAATGCAAGGTGGCCGCTTGACGGCATTTTCGCCGCAACCTATTGGAACCGGGTGGAACGCCGGGAGCAATGAGGCCTCGTGGCGGAGTGGTTACGCAGAGGACTGCAAATCCTTGCACCCCGGTTCGATTCCGGGCGAGGCCTCCAATGCCCGGGCCCCCGTGCGGCAGCGCAGGGGCCTGAAGTTCCTGACACAATGGACCGCGGTTCTGGCGCGGCAAGCGGACTGGTTGGGACATGAGCGCTGATTTCTCCGAACTACGCGTCAAGATGGTCGACGGCCAGGTCCGCACCACAGATGTGACCAGCGCGCCGCTGCTCGATGCAATGCTTGTCGTCCCAAGAGAGATGTTTGTCGGCGCCGCCCAGCGCGATCTCGCCTATATCGACGAGGACATCCGCATTGCAGCCGGCGCGGACGGTTCGCGCTACCTGATGGAAGCGTCGCCGTTGGCCAAGCTTATCCAGCTGGCCGAGATCAACCCGACCGATTCGGTGCTCGATGTCGGTTGCGGAACGGGCTACGCCTCGGCCATCCTGTCGCGGCTGGCCGGGTCCGTAGTGGCGCTCGAAAACGATTCGGCGCTGGCGGAAACCGCCAGATCGACGCTTTCGTCGCTTGGCTGCGGCAATGTGACCGTCGTCCAGGGCGCGTTGCCGCAGGGGCATGCCGCCAAGGCGCCTTATGATGTTATCTTTATCGGTGGCAGTGTCGCGGAAGTGCCGGCCCCGTTGCTCGACCAGCTTGCCGAAGGCGGCCGACTCGTCGCCGTCGAAGGGCAGGGCAATTCCGGCGTGGCCCGTCTCTTTTTCAAGGCCGGGGGGGTTGTAACCGGAAGACGTGCATTTAATGCGGCAATTAAGCCACTACCGGGGTTTGAACGCATTCGTGCTTTCGAATTCTGAATGATTTGGCCTTGCAGCAGAGGCTTTGTCATGGTCGCTTGCATTTGAACGATCGCTGCTGATGCCGAACTGGGGGCACTTTGGGGGTGAGCAGCAGGGAACACGAACACGCGGCGCCGGCTGATCTATGAGAGAAGCAGGCGCGGCGCGGTTCCCATGGAAAACGAATGAGGGTTTAACCGTGCCGTCTTTACGCAAGTCACTTTTCACCGCCGTCCTCGTTTCGGCGACCATGCTGTCCCCACTGGCCGCTTCAGCCGAAACCATCTCCGGCGCGCTTGCAAAGGCCTACCAGTACAATTCTTCACTGAATTCGGCCCGTGCCGGCGTTCGCGTCACCGATGAGGGTGTCGCCATCGCCAAGTCGGGCTACCGCCCGGTTGTCACCGGCTCGGCGGATATCGATTATTCGAGCAGCCATCTCAACGGCACCAATTCAAGCGTGCGGCTGACCACCGGCAATTTTGGCGTTCAGATCGACCAGACGCTGTTCGACGGCTTTCAGACCAGGAACAATGTTGCTGCCGCCGAAGCGCAGGTCCGGGCCTCGGTCGAAAGCCTGCGCAACACTGAAGAGGGCATCCTGTTCAGCGCGGCGCAAGCGTATATGAACGTCATTCGCGACCGGCAGGTCGCTGTGCTGACCGAGCAGAACCTGCAGTTCCTGACCGAGACGGCGCGCGCGGCGCGTTCGCGTTTCGAAGTTGGTGAAGGCACACGCACCGATGTCGCCCAGGCCGACGCCTCACGCGCCGCCGCCGTGGCATCGCTGAGTGCTGCCCGGGCGCAGGCGCTGGCAAGTGCGGCGCTCTATCGCCAGATCGTCGGCGACGAGCCGGGCAAGCTCAAGGGCGCTTCGCCGGTGGCAAAGCTGTTGCCGTCGAGCCTCGCCGCCGCCGTCGGGGTGGCCTCGAACGAGCATCCGGCCATCCTTGCCACGCAGCATCTGGTCGACGCCGCCGCGTTTTCGGTGAAGTCGGCCGAAGGCGCGCTGTTGCCGCAGCTGTCGGCTTCCGCCGGCGTTTCGAGCGCCTATCGCAATACCTCGCCTTTGCCAGGCGTCGGTTCGCAGGATGGCACGACCAATTCGGCCAGTGTCGGGGCAACGCTGACCATCCCGATCTATTCAGGTGGCCGCACCTCGGCGATCGTGCGCCAGAACAAGGAATCACTCAGCCAGGCCCGCATCCAGGTCGACGTCAGCCGCGACCAGGTGCGCCAGGCCGTAACCGCCGCCTGGACCGAGTACACCGCCGCGCAGCAGCAGCTGACGGCCAACAGGCAAGTGATCGAAGCCGCGAAGCTGGCACTGAACGGTGTCATCGAAGAGCGCAATGTCGGCCAGCGCACCACGCTCGACGTCCTCAATGCGCAGGCGACGGTCATCACCGCCCAGATCAACCAGGCCGGTTACGAACACGATGTGGTGGTGGCGAGCTACGCCATCCTGCAGGCGACCGGCCGTCTGTCCGTCGACCGCCTTGGCTTGCAGGTAGCGAAATACAAGCCTGAAGAGCACTACAACGCGGTCAAGGACAAGTGGTACGGACTGCGCACGCCGGACGGCCGCTGAGGCGTTCGGCCTAAACTGGCCGTGTTCCCGGTTTGAGCAGGATCTTTCGCGCTGCGGCTCTCGGGTTCAGATGGCGCTAATCTGTTGAAATCCCACAAGTCCCCAGATTGGGGATTCTCGTGCGGCGATCCGTCGGTTACGCTGTGGCCATGATTCGATCCGGCTCTGCCGGAGCGGAAAACCCAACAGGGGTCACAAGGGCGGCGGATGTGACGATGGCAACGGCAAGCAGCGCACAGCGCGAACCTTCCATGGAAGAGATACTGGCTTCCATCAGGCGGATCATCGAGGACAGCGACGGCGGCCGCAAGCAGCCGGGCGACGCCGATGAGCTGAGCCAGGATCTGGAGCGCGCGTCGAGCGCCTATGCAGCCCCCGACGTGGAAGCATTTCGTGCCGACCTGCATGCCGCCCCCGAGGGCAGGAAGCCTGTCACGCTGGCGGAAGTCCAGTCACAGCTGCCGCCGGCCGAGCCGGTGGTGGCGCGCATGGAAACGCCGGTGCGCCCCGATCCCAGCCCGGCAAGGCCATCGATGACACTCGCCGAGGTCAGCGCCCGCGTTGCAGCGGAGCCAATCACGGCTGAAGCGCCAATATCGCGTCCTGTCGCCGACGCTTCCATCGCCGATTGGCGTCGCGAGATCGCCGCGGTTGGCGAGCAGGCGAGGGCGGCGGTGCCAGACCGGAGCGAAGCCCGCAAGACGGCTGCCCAGCCGTCGATGGAGGCTCCAGGGGATGAACCGACCGCGAAACCGGCTACCGAGCCGTCTCGCCCGGATGCAAGCGTGGTGCGGCCGGTGGCGGCCAGCGACGCGCCGCGTCCGGCGATCGTTTCCGAGCACACCGGCCGTCAGGTCGCGGCTGCCTTTGGCGAGCTTTCCGACGCGTTTGCCAGCCGCAGCAAGAAGACATTCGACGAGGTGGCCGAAGAGATGCTGCGGCCGATGCTGCAGGATTGGCTCGATAACAATCTGCCGACACTGGTCGAAAGGCTGGTGCGCGAGGAGATCGAGCGCGTGGCGCGCGGGGCGCAGTAGTTCCCCATGCCGATTGCCCAGAGGAAACGGCGCCTTCGTGGCGCCGTTTCTTTTGGTGAAGTCGTTGTCGGCAGGACGACGGATCGCTTTGCGTTGAAATGACTGAGGCCGCGCCTATCTGGTTGTGAGGGTCCGAGACAGCCCTTGCGGTTGACTTGGCCAAAACCTTCCGATTTACACCGGACCAGCAAAACTCCCGACAGCGCGGACCATTTTCCCATGCTTGAAAAGACCTACGACGCCAAAACCGTCGAGCCGAAGATCGCCAAAGTCTGGGAAGAGGCCGACGCGTTTCGCGCCGGTGCCGGGGCCGAGGAGGGGGCGGAGGCCTTCACCATCGTCATCCCGCCGCCGAACGTCACCGGCTCACTGCATATGGGACACGCGCTCAACAACACGCTGCAGGATATATTGGTGCGCTTCGAGCGCATGCGCGGCAAGAACGTCTTGTGGCAGCCGGGCATGGACCATGCCGGCATTGCCACGCAGATGGTGGTCGAGCGGCAGCTGATGGAAAAGCAGATCCATCGCCGCGACCTGACCCGCGAACAGTTCATCGAGAAAGTGTGGGAGTGGAAGGCCGAATCCGGCGGTGCCATCTTCAACCAGTTGAAGCGGCTCGGCGCCTCGGCCGACTGGTCACGCGAACGCTTCACCATGGACGAAGGCCTGTCCAAGGCGGTGCTCGAAGTGTTCGTCACGCTCTACAAGGAAGGGCTGATCTACAAGGACAAGCGTCTTGTGAACTGGGACCCCAAGCTGCTCACCGCGATCTCCGATCTCGAGGTCGAGCAGCAGGAGGTCAATGGCAATCTCTGGCACTTCCGCTACCCCGTCGAAGGCAAGGTCTTCGACCCGGAAAACCCGAAAACCTTCATCACGGTGGCGACGACGCGCCCGGAGACGATGCTGGGCGATACGGCCGTCGCGGTGCATCCCGACGACGAGCGCTTCCGGCATCTTGTCGGCAAGAACATCGTCCTGCCGATCGTCGGCCGCAGGATTCCCGTGGTGGCGGATGAGTATTCCGATCCGGAAAAAGGTTCGGGCGCGGTCAAGATCACGCCGGCGCACGACTTCAACGATTTCGAGGTCGGCAAGCGCCACAAGCTGCCGGCGATCAATATCCTGACCACGGAGGCGGCGGTAAGTCTCAGGGACAATGAGGATTTCCTTGCCGGTCTCGAGGTGACGCCGGAGCGCCAGGCGGTCTGGGACGAACTCGACGGCCTCGATCGCTTCGTCGCGCGTAAGAAGATCGTCGAGCTGATGGAAGAGGGCGGCTTCCTCGAAAAGGTCGAGCCGCATCGCCACGCGGTGCCGCATGGCGATCGCGGCGGCGTGCCGATCGAGCCATTCCTGACCGAGCAATGGTATGCCAATGCGGCGGAGCTGGCCAAACCGGCGATCGCTTCAGTGCGCGAAGGTCGCACGAACTTCGTGCCGAAGAACTGGGAAAAGACCTATTTCGACTGGATGGAGAACATCCAGCCCTGGTGCATCTCGCGCCAGCTCTGGTGGGGCCACCAGATTCCGGCCTGGTACGGGCCGGACGGGCGCGTCTTCGTCGAGAAGACCGAGGAAGAGGCGCTGAGCGCCGCGATCGAATTCTATCTGGCGCTGGAAGGACCGTGGAAGGCCTGGGTCGAGGACAAGCTGGAGAACTTCAAGCCGGGCGAGATCCTGACCCGTGACGAGGACGTGCTGGACACCTGGTTCTCGTCGGCGCTGTGGCCGTTCTCGACGCTGGGTTGGCCCGATGAGACTCCCGAGCTGAAGACCTGCTACCAGACCGACGTGCTGGTGACCGGCTTCGATATCATCTTCTTCTGGGTCGCCCGCATGATGATGATGGGCCTGCACTTCACGGACGAGGAGCCGTTCCACACCGTCTATGTCCATGCGCTGGTGCGCGACAAGAACGGCGCCAAGATGTCGAAGTCGAAAGGCAACGTCATCGACCCGCTCGACCTGATCGACGAATACGGCGCCGATGCGCTGCGCTTCACGCTGACGGTGATGGCGGCGCAGGGCCGCGACGTGAAGCTCGATCCGGCGCGCATCGCCGGCTATCGCAATTTCGGCACCAAGCTGTGGAACGCGACGCGTTTTGCCGAGATGAACGAGGTCGCGCGCAATGACGATTTCTGGCTCAACGACGCCAAGCTGGCGGTCAACCGCTGGATCCTCACCGAGCTGACGCGGGCGGCGCGCGAGATCACGGACGGCATCACCTCATACCGCTTCAACGAGGCGGCGGGCGCTGCCTACCGCTTTGTCTGGAACCTGTTCTGCGACTGGTACCTGGAACTGTTGAAGCCGGTGTTCATGGGCACCGACGAGGCGGCCAAGGCCGAAAGCCGAGCCTGCGTCGCCTTCGTGCTCGACGAGATCTACAAGCTGCTGCATCCGATGATGCCGTTCATGACCGAGGAACTGTGGGCGCAGACCGCTGGCGAAGGCAAGCAACGCCCCTCGCTGCTGTGCCATGCCGCGTGGCCGTCGCCGGACTTCGAAGACGCCGAGGCCGCCGCGGACATCAATTGGCTGGTCGACCTCGTCTCCGGCATCCGCTCCGTGCGTTCGGAGATGAACGTGCCGCCGGCAGCCATCGCACCGCTCGTCGTGGTCGGCGCCAACGATGTGACACGCGAGCGCCTCGTTCGCGAGGATTCGGCGATCAAGCGGCTGGCGCGGGTCGGCGACATCTCGCTTGCCGATGTCGCGCCCAAGGGTTCGGCGCAGATCGTGCTCAACGAGGCGACGATCTGCCTGCCGCTTGGCAGCCTGATCGACCTCGCCGCCGAGGCTGCACGGTTGCAGAAGGAACTGGCCAAGGTGACCGAGGAGATCGCACGCCTGCACAAGAAACTGTCGAACGAGAGGTTCGTGGCCAGCGCGCCGGCCGAGATCGTCGATGCCGAGCGTGAAAAGCTCGCCGAATACCGCGATGCACAGGACAAGCTGTCGGTCGCGTTGGCCAGGGTTCGCGACGCCGGTTGAGGATAGATTCGCGAGACTTTAGACCCCTCTAAAATGCTGGTTTTCCGCCTCGAAAATCAGCATTCCGTTGCGTTAATATTGACGTAAACGGAAGTTTTAGCCCCATTGTTGCCATAATGTAACAATGGGGCTCCTGGAGCCCAAAAAAGGCCTGTTTTCGAGCCTTTTTGGATGGTTCTCTCTGTTTTTTGAGAGCCGCTCAGCCTTCACAGACCATTTTTCGGCCTTGCCGCACCCGGTTGCATTTCCTCGAAAATGCGGCTGGCCAGTGTGTACATGTACGCCCGCGAATTCGTTGTTGCACCGTTAACCTGAATTGGTTCTAGCTTGGTGCACTCGAATTCGGGGGAGGACATTTCATGACTATTCTGCGACTGAAGGCGCTGCTGGGGGCGGGCTGCTTTTCCCTGGCTTTGATCGGGACGGCGATGAATCCGGCACATGCCGGCGGCCTGGAGCGTGCTGGCTACGATATCGACCTGTTGTTCGATCCGGCTCCGTTCGCGACCGAAGCGGAAGCGACCTATGTGATGCCGGATCGCAAGTACAAGAATGCGCGCGGTCCGGGCGGAGCCGATCTCGGTTTGGGCACCTCGGCCGACGGAGCCGAAGGCTATTGGGTTCCGCGCATTGGAGCTAAGGTCCAAGTTGTTCAAGGCGTCGACTGCATGGTCGACTATTCGCAGCCCTGGGGTGCACATACGGCGCCGGGAAATGCGTGGAACGGTGCGTTTTCGAATATCGAAACCGATATCAAGAGCGACAACTACGCGGCTACCTGCTCCTACAAGATGGACGCCGGCAAGGGCCAGCTTCGGTTCATAGGCGGCGTTTTCTACCAGAAGATCTATGGCTTCAAGGAGAACTACACAGATATCGGCTTCGGCACGATGGTCGGTCGTGTCGATCTGGAGGCAGATGGCTGGGGCTGGCGTGCGGGCGTCGCTTATGAAATTCCAGATATCGCGCTGCGCGCCAGCCTTGTCTACAATTCACAAGTGAAGCTCGACAATATCTCCGGTACTCTGAACATCGGCGGCATCGTATCTGTACCGATTTACGGTGCGGAGGAGTCAATGCCGGATTCACTCGAATTGAAACTGCAGTCGGGCATCGCACCCGGCTGGCTCGCTTTCGGTTCGATCAAGTGGGTCAATTGGAGCGTCCTGCAAAGCGTTCCGATCTGTGCCCAAGGTACACCTTCCTCATTCTGCGTAACGAATGGTCTGGGCCAACTAACTTCACTCGACTTGATGTATCGTGATGGCTGGACTGTCACGGGCGGTATCGGCCACAAGTTCAATGATCAGTGGAGTGCCGCCGGGCAGCTTTCCTGGGATCGTGGCACGTCGCATGGTTATGGTGCACAGACCGATACCTGGACGCTGGGTGGTGGCGTTGCCTATACGCCCACGCCGAATATCGAGGTTCGTCTGGCAGGTGCGGTCGGTGTGCTGACCAGCGGCCACTCAGGGGAGTTGGCTGGCGAGAACGGCTACATCGCGGGCACCGATGACAGCTATGACTTCGGCAACGATCTGGTCACGGCAATTTCCGGCGGTATCAAGATCAAGTTCTAACCTGTTGAGAATTTTACAAAAAGGCCGGGCAATACCCGGCCTTTTTCATTTGGGCGGCTCTTGCCCGTGCGCCATTCATATAGGCCGCGTGCACATAAGCCGCGCTGTTGCCGCCCTCCTGCGATTGTGGCGTTTTGGCAACACTTTCTGAACAACCCCTGCGCTGGAAGCCGGGCTGAGGAAATTGCCTATTTCCCGCCATAAACCCGGCGCACCTCGATCTTGTCTCGGGACACGCGCCAAAAGGCTCGGCGAGGGGGCAGGCCGCTCCGCCCCATTTGCAGGGAAGATGGGGCAAGGAAGAGTATGGACGCCAAAGTCATCTCCAAGGCTAAGCTCCCTAGCCGCTATGTGACCGTCGGTCCGGCGCGTGCGCCGCATCGTTCCTATCTCTATGCCATGGGTTTGTCGGCGGCCGAGATTGCGCAGCCGCTGGTCGGGGTCGCCTCCTGCTGGAACGAGGCGGCGCCCTGCAACATTTCGCTGATGCGCCAGGCGCAGGTGGTCAAGAAGGGCGTCGCGGCCGCCAGCGGCACGCCGCGCGAATTCTGCACCATCACCGTCACCGATGGCATCGCCATGGGTCACCAGGGCATGAAGTCGTCGTTGGTGTCGCGCGAGGTCATCGCCGATTCGGTCGAGCTCACCATGCGCGGTCATTGCTACGACGCGCTGGTTGGGCTCGCCGGCTGCGACAAGTCGCTGCCCGGCATGATGATGGCCATGGTGCGGCTCAACGTGCCGTCGATCTTCATCTATGGCGGTTCGATCCTGCCCGGCAGCTATCGCGGCCGCCAGATCACCGTGCAGGATGTTTTCGAGGCGGTCGGCCAGCACTCGGTCGGCACGATCAGCGATGACGAACTGCTTGAGATCGAGCAGGTCGCGTGTCCCTCGGCCGGTTCCTGCGGCGCCCAGTTCACCGCCAACACCATGGCGACCGTCGCCGAGGCGATCGGCCTGGCGCTGCCCTATTCCTGCGGCGCGCCGGCGCCCTATGAAATGCGCGACCGGTTCAATTTCGCCTCGGGCGAAAAGATCATGGAGCTGATCGCCAGAAATATCCGGCCGCGCGACATCGTCACGCTGAAGGCGCTGGAGAATGCGGCGACCGTGGTCTCGGCCACCGGCGGTTCGACCAACGCGGCACTGCATCTGCCGGCGATCGCGCACGAGGCCGGCATCAAGTTCGATCTGTTCGACGTGGCCAAGATCTTCGAGAAGACGCCTTACATCGCCGACCTCAAGCCGGGCGGCAAATATGTCGCCAAGGACATGTTCGAGGCCGGCGGCATTCCGCTGCTGATGAAGACCCTGCTCGACCACGGCTATCTGCATGGCGACTGCATGACGGTGACTGGCCGCACTTTGGCCGAAAACATGCAGCACGTTGTCTGGAATGAGCATCAGGATGTGGTCCGCCCGGCCAACAGACCCATTACCCAAACCGGCGGTGTCGTGGGCTTGAAGGGAAACCTGGCCCCCGAAGGCGCGATCGTGAAGGTCGCCGGCATGGCGGAGTTGAAATTCTCCGGGCCGGCACGCTGCTTCGATTCGGAAGAGGAATGTTTCGAGGCGGTGACGCATCGCAACTACAGGGAAGGCGAGGTTCTCGTCATTCGCTACGAAGGACCGCGCGGCGGCCCCGGCATGCGCGAAATGCTGTCGACGACGGCAGCACTTTACGGCCAGGGCATGGGCGGCAAGGTGGCTCTGATCACCGACGGGCGCTTCTCGGGCGCGACGCGCGGTTTCTGCATCGGCCATGTCGGCCCCGAAGCAGCCGTGGGTGGCCCGATCGGACTGCTCAGGGATGGTGACGTGATCTCGATCGACGCGGTGAACGGCACGATCGACGTGGCGTTGTCCGATAGCGAACTGGCGGCGAGGGCAAAGACATGGAAGGCGCGCGCGACCGATTATCAGTCGGGCGCGATATGGAAATATGCACAGACGGTGGGGCCGGCGCGCGATGGCGCGGTGACCCATCCGGGCGGTGCGAAAGAAACACACTGTTATGCGGACATCTGAGTTGTTGAGGTCATCTGTCTTTTCGGCACTGGTCGTGGCCGCCACGTTTGGCGCGACCTTTGGCGCCGTCGGCCAGGCCATGGCCTTCGACGACAAGGTGTTCGACGACAAGACCGGGGTGAAGCCGCAATCGAGCCCCTGGGCGGTCTTCCAGTTCGGCTTCTCCGCCTACAAGAACGGCCACAAGGAGCAGGCTGCCGAGGCCTACAAATACGCCGCCGAAAACGGCCAGATCGGCGCCACCTGGAAGCTTGCTCGCATGTATGCCGAGGGCGACGGCGTGGCGCGCGACGACTATGAGGCGTTCAAGTTCTTCTCCGAGATCGTCGACCAGGATGTCGAGCCCGGCTCGCCTGAGGAAAGCTATGTCTCCGATGCGCTGGTGGCGCTTGGCGACTATTTGCGCACGGGCATTCCCGGCAGCCCGGTCACCGAGAACGAGGTGGCGGCCCAGGAATACTACATGCGCGCGGCTGCCAACTACCGCAACCCGAACGCACAGTTCGAGATGGGGCAGATGTTCCTGAAGGGCGAGGGCGGGGTGAAGGCCAGCGTCAAGCAGGCCGGGCGCTGGTTCCAACTCGCCGCCGAGAAAGGCCATGCCGGCGCCCAGGCGACGCTGGGCCATCTGTTGTTCCAGAGCGGCAAGATCGTTCGCGGCCTGGCGATGATGACGGCAGCGCTCGAACGCGCTTCGCCCGCTGACCAGCCCTGGATCCGCGGCATGCAGGAAGAGGCATTTGCCACCGCCGGCGAGGCCGACCGCCGCACCGCGATCTCGCTGGCCGATGATATCCTCACCAAGGGCAACAACGCGGACCAGTAGTTTTGCTGGCGGCTGAACTGCCGATCTCCCCCACAAGGCGCGAGATTGGCTCAGTTCGCGATCGGCTCCGTCGGCACCATGCTGGGCGCCGGCGTCGAGATCGGCGTGACATGGGGGTGTGGCGCCAGCGTGTTTTCCGGGCAGCTATCCCCGATCTTCGTCCACGAGGTGTTGTTGAGCACCATATCGCAGCGGGCCAGATGGCTCTGCTCGGCCACCGTCAGGCAGGCGACCTGACCGATCTGGTAGGATTTTCCATTGGCCAGGCATTCCTGGTCGGCAAATGCCGTACCAGGAACGGCCATGGCAAATGCCAGGCCAATGGGACAAAGATGAAATCGTGCGCTCATGGAACCCCAGCCGCCATGCTGGTCTGCAATGAACGGCGCGAAATGTGGCGATATGAGGGTTCAGCGCAGACGGGCCCGGCGAGGGTTCTCTCAAGCCGGCTGAAGCGCGAGATCGATCGCCACCGGGACATGGTCGGATGGTTTTTCCCAAGCGCGCACATGCTTTTCGATAGAGGCCGATGAGAAACGGTTGGCGGCTTCCGGCGACAAAAGCAGGTGGTCGATACGGATGCCGTTGTTCTTCTGCCAGGCGCCGGCCTGATAGTCCCAGAACGTATAGGTGTCGCGCGCGTCGGTGACCGCGCGCACCGCCTCGGTGAAACCAAGATTGAGCAGCCGGCGGAAGGCTTGTCGCGTCTGCGGCTGGAACAGGGCGTCGCCCAGCCAGTTCTCCGGAAACCGCGCGTCGATCGGCTCGGGAATGACGTTGTAGTCGCCGGCGAGCACCAGAGCCTCCTCAAGTCTCAGCCGTTCTTCGGCCCAGCGCTCAAGCCGCGCCATCCAGGACAGCTTGTAAGGAAACTTCTTCTCGTCATCGATCGGATTGCCGTTCGGCAGATAGAGCGAGGCGACACGCAAGGCGCCCTTGTCGGTTGAGAAAACGCCTTCGATGAAACGCGCCTGTTCATCGGCATCGTCGCCGGGCAGGCCCCTGATCACCTCGTCGAAGCGCAACTTCGACAACAGCGCGACGCCGTTGAAACCCTTTTGGCCATGGGTTTCGACATTGTAGCCAAGCGCCTCGATCTCGGCGCGCGGGAACTGCTCGTCGACCGTCTTGATCTCCTGCAGGCAGACGATGTCGGGTGCGCTCTCGGTCAGCCAATGGGTCAGGTTGCCGATGCGGGCGCGGACACCGTTGATGTTCCAGGTGACGATTTTCATGGCGGTCTCGATGCTGTTCAGTTGGGCTCTTGCGGCGGATGGCGTTCGACGAGGCCGATCGTATTGCCAGCCGGGTCCTTTAGGAAGGCCATCCATTCGCTTTCCCCCGCTGGACCGAACTGGCCGTCCGTGTCGCGATGGACAAGCGTTGGCGGCGCGGTGAAAGGCACGCCGGCGGCAGCAGCCGAGGCATGGAACTGATCAAGGCCCGATATGTCGAGATAGACGGTTCCGGCCGGTACGCCGTCGGTGAACAGCAGCCTGATTTCTCCGGCCATGATGAAGGCGATGCCCGGCGGATCGAAGCGTGCATGGACAGCCATGCCCAGCACGTCGCGCCAGAAAGCCAGCGTCACGTCGAGGTCACGGCCAGCCGACAGCGCGATCTGACGGACCGCACCGATGGCAGGCATTCTATATGGAGAAACTCGTGCCGCAGCCGCAGGAGGCGACGGCGTTCGGATTGCGGATCTGGAACGACTGGCCCATCAGATCGTCAACGAAATCGATCACAGAGCCGCCCATATAGACCAGCGACAAATCGTCGATCAGCACGGTGGCGCCGTCCTTCTCGATGGCTACGTCGTCGTCGTTGCGCGTATCGACCAGATCGAACTTGTAGGAAAAGCCCGAGCAGCCGCCGCCTTCGACCGAAACGCGCAGCGCCGTCTTGCCGGCTTCGTTCGAGACAATCCTGGCGATCCGCTTGGCGGCGGCCTCGGTCATATCGACTTTCATGGCAGTCTTGGCATCAGCGCCCATGGGCGTCACCTTGCTTTCGGTTTCACATGATAGGTATGAAGCGCGAGGGGCCAAGTCAACCTGGCTAAGTCAAACGCGGCAGCATCAGCCATGACCAGTGAGTTGGGCGACATCGGATTCGGCTATCGGCCACGCGCCGCCTATGCCTGCGATCCGGCAAACTCGCGCGGGCGGCTGTTCGACGAGGTGGAGAGCCCGACCCGCACGCCATTCCAGCGGGACCGTGACCGCATCATCCATTCGACGGCCTTCCGGCGGCTGAAGCACAAGACGCAGGTCTTCATCGCCCATGAAGGCGACCACTATCGCACCCGGCTGACCCATTCGATCGAAGTGGCGCAGATAGCGCGCGCCCTGGCACGGGCGCTGCGCGGCGACGAGGATCTGGCCGAGGCGGTGGCGCTGGTGCATGATTTCGGCCACACGCCCTTCGGCCACACCGGCGAGGACGCGCTCAACGAGAAGATGGCCGCCTGGGGCGGCTTCGACCACAACGCCCAATCGCTGCGCATCGTGACAAGGCTGGAGGCGCGCTACGCCGAATTCGACGGGCTCAACCTGACCTGGGAAACGCTGGAAGGCCTGGTCAAGCACAATGGGCCGCTGACGGATGCCAACGGCAAGGGTCTGAAAGGGCCGGTGCCACAGGCGATCCGTGATTATTCGCAACTGCACGATCTCGAACTCGACCGGTTCGCCGGCATCGAGGCGCAATGCGCGGCGATCGCCGACGATATCGCCTACAACACGCATGACATCGACGACGGGTTGAGGGCAGGGCTCTTGACGCTGGACATGCTGGAGACGGTTTCGCTGCCGGGAACGATCCTGAAAGGCGTGCGCGAACGCTATCCCTCCCTCGATGCCGTGCGCACCGGCCACGAACTGATGCGGCGGCAGATAACGGCCATGGTCGAGGACGTGATCAGGTCGACGACCGCCAATCTCGATCGCATCAGGCCGCGGAGCGCCGATGCAGTGAGGGCAGCTGGCGAGACGATGGTGGTTTTCTCGGCCGAAATGGCTGCCCTGGAGAAGGAACTGAAGGCCTTTCTGTACAAGCACCTCTACCGGCACGCGGAGGTTATGAGGGTGCGCGCGGATGCCGAGCGGATCGTCAAGGATCTGTTCGACGCCTATTTCGCCGATCCGCGCGCCATGCCGGATGGCTGGCGCGAGGGGCTGGATCGGGCCGATGATCGCATCAAGGCGCGCAGCGTCGCCGACTTCCTGGCGGGTATGACCGACACCTACGCGCTCAAGGAACACCGGCGTTTGTTTGACCATACGCCTGAATTGGGCTAGGGCGGGCTCGATTTTGCCGGCCAACGAGCCGGATTCGCTGCAAAGCCGCCAGAGCCAGACCCCAGAGTCACACAAATGAACATCTTCGCCGATTTCACCGCGCGAATCATAAAAGCCGTCGAAGCGCTTGATCTGAAAGACAAAGACGGCATTTCGCCTGACCTGTCGCGCATTGCCGTTGAGCCGCCGCGCGACGCCAGCCATGGCGACCTGGCGACCAATGCGGCAATGGTGCTGGCCAAGCCGACCGGCCAGAACCCGCGCGCGCTGGCCGAAAGACTGGCGCAGGCGCTGCGCGACGACAAGGATGTCGCGGCAACAGAGGTGGCCGGCCCCGGTTTCGTCAATCTCAGGCTGAAGGACGGCTTCTGGCAGACACATCTGACCGCACTGCTCGGCGAGGGCCGCAACTATGGCCGCTCGATGGTTGGCGGCGGCAGGAAGACCAATGTCGAATATGTCTCGGCCAATCCGACCGGACCGATGCATGTCGGCCATTGCCGGGGTGCTGTCGTCGGCGATGCACTTGCCAATCTGATGGCCTTCGCCGGTTACGACGTGACCAAGGAATACGTCATCAACGACGCCGGCTCGCAGATCGACGTGCTCGGCCGTTCCGCATTCCTGCGTTACCGCGAAGCGCTGGGTGACGACATCGGCGAGATTCCGGCCGGGCTTTATCCAGGCGACTACCTGGTGCCTGTCGGCCAGGCGCTGGTCGCGGAATTCGGCCGCTCGCTTCTGCAGATGCCCGATGACGAGGCGCTCGCCATCGTCAAGGACCGCACCATCGATGCGATGATGGCGATGATCCGCGAGGACCTGGCGATGCTCAACGTGCATCACGACGTGTTCTTCTCCGAGCGCACGCTGCACGCCGACAATGCCAGGAAGATCCGCTCCGCGATCAACGATCTGACGCTGAAGGGCCATATCTACAAGGGCAAGCTGCCGCCGCCCAAGGGCGAGAAACCCGACGATTGGGAGGACCGCGAGCAGACGCTGTTCCGCTCGACCGCGGTCGGCGACGACATGGACCGGGCGCTGGTCAAGTCGGACGGCTCATTCACCTATTTCGCCGCCGACGTTGCCTATCTCAAGGACAAGGTCGATCGCGGCTTCGTCGACCTGATCTATGTGCTCGGCGCCGACCATGGCGGCTACGTCAAGCGGCTGGAAGCCCTGGCGCGGGCGATTGCCGGCGAAGAGGTCAAGCTCACCGTGCTGCTTTGCAATCTGGTCAAGCTGTTTCGCGAGGGCGAACCGGTGCGTATGTCGAAGCGGTCGGGCGATTTCGTGACGCTGCGCGAAGTGGTGGAGGAGGTGGGCCGCGACGCGATCCGCTTCATGATGCTCTATCGCAAGAACGATGCGCCGCTGGATTTCGATTTCGCCAAGGTGACCGAGCAGTCCAAGGACAATCCGGTGTTCTATGTCCAGTACGCCTCGGCGCGCTGTCATTCGGTGTTCCGGCAGGCGAGCGAGCAACTGGGCGAAGCCAATTTCGACCGCAACAGCCTGGCGTCCGCCGCGGCATTGCTGACCGACGAGGGCGAGATCGGCCTGATCCGCAAGCTTGCCGAATACCCGCGGCTGATCGAGTCCGCCGCCCTTGCGCTCGAGCCGCATCGGCTGGCATTTTACCTCTATGATCTGGCTTCCAGCTTCCACGGGCACTGGAACCGTGGCACGGATAATCCGGACTTACGTTTTGTTAAGGTTAACGACCGACAATTGACGCATGCCAGACTAGGGCTGGTGCAGGCTGTTTCGGACGTTTTGACGTCCGGCCTGACGTTGATCGGGGCCGCCGCGCCCACTGAAATGCGTTAGGTTTGACTAAATAACCTGTCACCTTTTGCCCACATTGCGCTGGTAAGGGCCAACCCTACGCGACGTCCATGGCGTCCGAATGAGTGCGAGTTCGGGAACAATAATGGCAGACAGAACCCAGCTGAGAGTAGCCGACAACAACGACATCGCTGAGGATGATCCGTTCGCGGAACTGACCAGGATCATGGGATTCGACCCGCGCCAGCCGGTCAGGCCGCAATCGCCCGCCCAGCCGCTGGCCCCAGCCGCCGATCACGGGCTCGAAGAGGGCGATTTCGATATCGATCTCGAGAAAGAAATGATGGGCGAGTTCGGCGCTGACGACAGCGACGCCGCTCCGGTTGTTCAGGCTCATGAGCCGACTTTCGTGCATGAGCCGGCATTCGAAGCGGCTGACGCCAGCGCGATGGACGACGAGCTTTCGGTGTCGCTCGACGACGATTTCGAACTGGACATGGCTGAGATCGACGACCACGTCGCCGGCGCCAGCCATGCGGTCGCCGCTGAAGCCGTGCCGTCCGTCGAGCCCGCTTTCGCGTCCGACATTGGCGATGCCGTCGCCGGTTCGCTCGAGGACGTGTCCCCCTTCGAGGACGATCAGTCGATGGCGGACGAGCTTGCCGCCTCGCTCGACCAGGACCTTCGGATCGATGAGGAAGCCGAAGAGGCCCTGTACAGCGTTGCCGATACGCCCGCTTCTGTCGAGCCGGTTGCCTCCGATGACGAATTCGACGATGCGGTGGCAATGTCGCTTGAAGACGAGCTGATGCTCGACGACCATTCGGCGGCGGAACAGTCATTCATGGCCGCCGATCCCGTCGAGCATGCCATGCCGGAGCAGGCGGCGGCGCTTGACGGCCAGGCAATCTCCGACGAGAGCTTTGCTGGCCTCGACGATGCCATGGCCGATGTCGACATGGATTTCGACGTTCGCGCGGATGAGCCGATCGCCTTCGACGAGCCGGAAGCGCATGAAGTGCTTGCCGATGCTGCGGACTCAACAAGCGAGATTTCCAACCCTGAAGGCCTGTCGGACGATGCCTTCGACCTGAACTTTGAAGATTCGTTCGCCGAAACGGTAGAAGAGCCGGTCGCCGAAGTTGCTGCCGCTACGATCCAGCCGGCGGCGCCAGAAGCCAATGTCGCGCCGGCGGTGCACGCCCCGATTGCGGACGAACGGAGCCTGGAAGACGAGTTGAATGCGCTGCTGGGCGCCATGACTTCCCGCACGGCGCCGGTGGCCAGCGAGCCTGTCACGGCTCAGCCGGCTGTCGCTGCCCCGCCGCCTGTTGCCCAGCCTGCCGAGGAACCGGCCGACCTTGTCGGCGACCTCGACTGGGATCTTGACGAAACCACGCCTGAGCAGAATCGACATGTTGGCACGGCCCAAGCGGCCGACGCGGATATTGACGATCTTATGCTTGATGAACTCCAGGATCCGGACTCGGACACCATTGGCGATGTCGATTTCGACGATGATGCGTTGGACGCGGCTTTGGCCCAGGGCCTTGATCCGCGTGATGAAGCCGCTCCCCGGGACAATTCGGCGGATTCTTTCGATTGGCTTGCGGAGCGTTCCCAACCGACAGAGCCGACGCGTTCGTGGAGCCGCGTGACGCCGGTTCCGCAGCAGCCGTCATTCAGCACGCAGCCTACGTTTAGCGCTCAGCCGGCCGCTTCGGTGGCATCATCCATGGCCGCAGCGCCGGCAGTCGCCGCCATGACGTCCTATGGTTCGTCCGAGCCGGTCGAAACCTTGGCTCCCGCTGCCCCAGTATCGGCGCCGCAATCGCGCCAGCCGGCGCGTTACGAAGACATGCCCGATGTCGAGACGGTCGATGTGCCCGAGCGTGTCGTGGCGCTGGCGGACGATCTCGATATCCCCGAACTGCACTTCGAGGAAGACCAGCCGGCGTCGCCTGGCTATGACGATCTCGATGCCGAGTTCTCCAGCCTTCTCTCCGAGATGAACGCGGTGGAGGTGACTGCCGCCCCAGCAAGCAACGCGGCCGGCGCGTCTTACGATGATGGCTCCTATGCCGCGGGCTTCAAGCCGGGCTATGACAGCCTCAAGCCGGGCTATGACGGGATCAAGCCGGGCTATGACGGGGTCAAGCCGGGCTATGAGCCGGAAGCGCGAACCTATGCGGCGCGGCCGATGGAAATGTCTGCCCGCGCGGCGCCGCCCACGGGTTATGCCGACGCCTCGGGCTACGACCTCGACAACCTGCCGGGGAGCCAGCCGGCTTCCCAAGCCGATGATTTCACCGTCGATGAACTCGACTACGATCCCGAACTCGACGAGGAGATGGCTGTTCCGGGTCTCGGCGAGCGTGAGGCCGCAAGGCCGTCGCGCGGACGCGGCCTGTTCATCGCCGCGATTGTCGGCGCGGTCGCGGTCGCGGGCGGTCTCGGTGCCTTTGCGCTGTCCTTTGGCGGCAAGGGCGGCAGCGAAGCGCCCGTCATCGTCAAGGCCGACAACGCGCCGATCAAGGTCAAGCCGGAGAATCCGGGCGGTGCCGTGGTGCCGAACCAGGACAACAAGGTCTACGACGCGGTCAGGGGCGCCAAGCCCGCCGAGCCGGTCCAGGAAAAGCTGGTCACCAACACCGAAGAGCCGGTGGACGTGCAGGCGAAGGACCCGGCCCGCGCCATCGATCTTTCGCCGGACCAGAATGCAGCCGGCGCTGGAACCGATGTCGGCAACGCCGCGCCGATGGCCGGCGCTGCTTTGGCCGACAATACGGCGCCAGCTCCCAAGTCCGAGGACCGCATCGCGCAGGTGCTGCAGGATGCAGACAAGGGCACAAATGCCGATGTCGTCGCCATTGCACCGCGCAAGGTGAGGACCATGGTGGTCAAGTCGGACGGTTCGCTGGTGCCGCGTGAAGATCCGGCGGCACCCGCCGCTCCGCAAGTGGCCGCTACCGAGCCGGTCGATCCGGCGCCGCAGCATGTCGCCCCGGCGGCGCAAGCCGATGCCGACCAGACCGGTACCGTGGCGCCTGCCGCCGCCCAGGCGGACGACGAGCCGGCCCTCAAGCCGGTGGCCAAGCCGAAGGCCGAGGCCAAGGCCCAATCGGCCAACACGCCGGCAAAAGTTCCGCTCGCGCCGCAGCGTCCGTCCGACCAGCCGGTCGATGTCGTCGGCGAGGTCAAGCCCGATCAGGTTGCGTCCATCGATCCGGCATCGACCGCGGCCGGCGGTGGCTCGTGGTCGATGCAGATCGCCTCGCAGCCGACCGTCGAAAGCGCCCAGTCCAGCTATCAGGATCTGCAGCGCCGCTATGGCAGCGTGCTTGCCGGGCGTACCGCCAACATCGTCAAGGCCGAAATCGCCGGCAAAGGCACGTTCTACCGCGTGCGCGTTCCGGCCCAGTCACGCAATGACGCGATCAATTTGTGCACCAGCTACAAGGCAGCCGGCGGCAACTGCTTCGTCTCGCGCTAAAGCCGGAGCCAACCGATTGAAAGCCGGCGCGGTCACCGCGCCGGCTTTTTTCATGGGGAAAGCAGATCCGGCGTTGCCGTGGATGAATCCCTGGCGATTCCCTTTGATCGCACAAAGCCCTAAACTGCCGACATGACCGAATCAAAATCCATGATCCTCGGCTGCGCCGGGAAATCGCTCACCCGCGAAGAAATCAATTTCTATCGCAATGAATGCCCGTGGGCCTTCATCCTGTTTGCACGCAATATCGGCGAGACCGAACAGATCCGCGATCTGGTCGCCGAGATGCGAGACTGCATAGGGCGTCCGGACGCGCTGGTGTTCATCGATCAGGAAGGCGGCCGTGTGCAGCGCTTGCGGCCGCCGCTGGCGCCGAATTATCCCGCCGGCGGCGCGCTGGGCGCGCTGTGGCGCGACGATCATGATGCCGGCGCCCGCGCGGCCTGGCTGATGGCGCGGCTGCATGCTTTCGACCTGTTACGCTACGGCATCACAGCCGATTGCCTGCCGGTGCTCGACGTGCCGATCGAAGGCGCCAGCGATGTCATCGGCGCGCGTGCCTACGGCAAGGACCCGCGACCCGTGATCGAGCTCGGCCGCGCAGCCGCGGAAGGGCTGATATCGGGCGGCGTGCTGCCGGTCATGAAGCATATTCCGGGCCATGGACGTGCCTTTGCCGACACGCATTTTGAACTGCCAGTGGTCAATGCCTCGCTCAGTGATCTGCAGCGGCATGATTTCGCCCCGTTCAAGGAGCTTAGCCATCTGCCGATGGCGATGACTGCGCATGTCGTCTACAGCGCGATCGACCCGAACAATCCGGCGACCACCTCCGGCAAGGTCATCGACGAGATCATCCGGCGCGAAATCGGCTTCGACGGACTGCTGATGAGCGACGATACATCGATGAAGGCACTTTCTGGGGATTTCCCGACAAAGGCGGCCTCGATCCTTGCGGCGGGCTGCGATCTGGTCCTTCACTGCAACGGCGTTTTCGAGGAGATGGCCGGCATCGCATCGCGCACCACGGGGCTTGAGGGCACGTCGCTGGAGCGCGCCAAGCGGGCGCTGACCTATATAAAGGACCGTGACACGGTCGAAGAAACCGAAATACGCGCCGAATTCGCCACCTACTTCGATGCGGTGGCATAGCAAGGGAAAGTGACAGGCAGTGGCGGAGACATTGGAAAGCAAGGCCGCGAAGGCCGCACCGATGGACCGTCTGTGGGCCGAAAATGACGATTCACGCGTCACCGGGGACCCGTCGCTGGTCGTCGACGTGGCCGGCTTCGAAGGTCCGCTCGATCTTCTGCTGCATCTTGCCCGCACCCAGAAAGTCGATCTGGCGCGCATTTCGATCCTGGCGCTGGTCGAGCAATATCTGACCTTTGTCGAGACGGCGAGGGCGCTCAGGCTGGAGCTTGCCGCCGACTATCTGGTGATGGCGGCATGGCTGGCCTTCCTCAAGTCCAAGCTCCTGATCCCCAAGCAGCCAGGCGACGAGGGCGAAAGCGGCGAGGAACTGGCGGCGGTGCTGCAGTTCCGACTGAAGCGGCTGGAAGCCATGCGCGACGCCTCGGCGCGTCTGGTCAACCGCAACCGGCTCGGCCGCGACGTGTTCGCGCGCGGCATGCCGGAAATGGTCATCATCGAAAAGCGCAACGCCTATTCTGCCTCGCTCTACGATCTCTTGACCGCCTATGCCCAGCAGCGCCAGAAGCAGGCGATCAACAATGTGACCATCGCCAGGCGCGGTGTCTGGTCGCTCAAGGACGCGCGCGACATCCTGACCCGCCTTGTGGGAGCCGTGAGCGACTGGACGACGATGGAGAGTTTTCTGATCGCGTACATGACCAGTCCCGAGGAGCGGCGCACGGCGATCGCGAGCTCGTTCGCTGCCACGCTGGAACTGGTGCGCGAAGGCAAGATGGATGTACGGCAGGATCAGACGTTCGCGCCGATCTACTTGCGCGGCCGAACGCAGACAATCAAGGCAGTCGAGGTGGCATCATGAGCGAACGCGCCAACGCTTCGGTTGTCCCGTTCAAGATCGGCGATGAACCCGAAGAGGGCCCGCTTTCCCAGGATCCGGCCGAGCAGCAGCTACAAAACCCGGCCGAACGGCTGCATCTGGCCGAGGCTGTGCGCATGGCCGAGGCGATCGTGTTCGCCAGCGCCGAACCCGTCAGCGAAAAGCAGCTTGCGGCACGCCTGCCGGACGGCATCAACATCGCCCTGGCCATGGCCGAACTGCAGCAGATCTATGCGCGGCGCGGCGTCAATCTGGTGCGTGTCGGCGATGCCTGGGCGTTCCGCACCGCCGGCGACCTGGCTTTCCTGATGAGCAGGGATACCGTCCAGCAAAGGAAGCTCTCCCGCGCGGCTCTCGAAGTGCTGGCGATCATTGCCTATCACCAGCCGGTGACGCGTGCCGAGATCGAGGACATCCGCGGCGTCGAAACCTCGAAGGGCACGCTCGACACGCTGCTGGAAACGGAATGGGTGCGCATGCGCGGCCGGCGAAAGACACCCGGACGCCCGGTTACCTACGGCACCACGGAGACCTTCCTCGATCATTTCGCGCTGGAAGAGATCCGCGATCTTCCCGGCATGGAGGAACTGAAGGGGGTCGGCCTGCTTTCGGGCCGCATGCCGTCGAATTTCTCCATTCCGCAGCCGCCGGCCGATCCCGATGCATTGACCGACGACGAGGATGCGCTCACCGATATCGATCTCGAGGAACTCGGCCTGCTGACGCCGCGCGTCACGGAAGATTGACTGGCATTGGCGGCCGATCTGTCGAGGATGCGCGGATTCGTAGCGGGGCCGCCGCGTCGAAAATGCGTGACATCCGCCACCCTTTCATAAACTCTGTAGCAGTTGTGTTTGAATCCCAACGCGAAAACGCATAGATCATCGCCAGGGAAAACATTCGAGAGAGATTTGCTATGGGTTCATTTTCGATTTGGCACTGGATGATCGTGCTGGTGATCGTGCTTTTGGTGTTCGGCCGCGGCAAGATTCCCGAGCTGATGGGCGACATGGCCAAGGGCATCAAGAGCTTCAAGAAGGGCATGGCCGACGACGACGTTGCCGAAGACAAGCGCACCGTCGAACATCGTGCCGACGAGACCGTTGCGGCCGCGAAGGAAAAGGCCAGCAAGAGCTGAGCCCAAAGGTTCTAGTCGGAACAGAGTGTCATGTTTGAAGTCGGCTGGACCGAAATGCTGGTCATCGCGATCGTCATGATCGTGGTCGTCGGGCCCAAGGATTTGCCCAATATGCTGCGCACCTTCGGCCGCACGACGGCGAAGCTGCGCGCCATGGCATCCGATTTCCAGAAACAGTTCAACGAGGCGCTGAAGGAGGCCGAGCTCGACGACGTCAAGAAGTCCGTCGACGAGCTCAGGGGCATGAGCCCGATGGCCGAGATCAGGAAGCAACTCAATCCGTTCGAACAGGCCGCGGCCGACGTTCGCTCCGGCGTCGACGCGGCGATGAAGCCGAAGCCGGCAGCCGATCCGGCAACGCCAGCCGCTTCGACCCCGCAGGCGGCCGAGCCGCTGAAGAACGGTGCAACGACCATGCCCGGCGTCAACGGACCGGAAGCAGCGCCGGCAGCGCCGATTTTCCCGGCGATGACCGACGAATCGGTGGTAACGTCATCAGTGCCGACGACACCCGTCGTGGCGCCGAAGGCGTCCACCGCGAAGAAGGCAGCCAAGCCTGCACCGTCAAGGGCGACGCCGGCTATAAAGGCTTCGGCAAATGGCGCTAAAGCTCCTGCAAAAACGGTCACCGCTAAGGCCACGCCTGCGGCCAAGGTGCCAGCGAAGCCCGCGACGGCGGCAATGCCTGAAACGCCCAGGGCCAAGACGCCCGCTGCGGCCAAGGTGACCGCGTCCAAGACCGTAGCGACCAAGACGGGGGCGAAAATCGAACCGAAACCTGCTGCGGCCAAGAAGCCGGCGGCCAAGAAGACGGCTGGAGCCGCCAAGTGAGCGTTTCGGACACCGAAAAGGACGAGATCGAGAAATCGTCGGCGCCGCTGATGGAGCATCTGATCGAGCTGCGCCGGCGGCTGATCTGGTCGCTGGGCGGTTTCTTCGTTGCCTTCCTGGTCTGTTTCTTCTTCGCCAAGAAGCTGTTCAACCTTCTGGTCGTCCCGTTCAAATGGGCGACGCAGTGGGCAGGCCTCGATCCGCACAAGGTCGAGCTGATCTACACGGCGCCGCAGGAATTCTTCTTCACGCAGGTCAAGCTCGCCATGTTCGGCGGCATGGTGATCGCCTTTCCGCTGATCGCCACGCAGATCTACAAATTCATCGCGCCAGGCCTCTACAAGAACGAGCGCAACGCCTTCCTGCCGTTCCTGATCGCGTCGCCAATCCTGTTCCTGATGGGTGCGTCGCTGGTCTATTTCTTCTTCACGCCGATGGTGATGTGGTTCTTCCTCGCCATGCAGCAGGCCGGCACCGACGATCAGGTGCAGATTTCGCTGCTGCCAAAGGTGTCGGAATATCTCAGCCTGATCATGACGCTGATCTTCTCCTTCGGCCTGGTGTTCCAACTGCCGGTGGTGACCAGCCTGATGACACGCGTCGGCATGCTGTCGTCCAAGGGGCTGGCCGAAAAGCGCAAATGGGCGATCGTCATCGCCTTCGTCGTCGCGGCGGTGCTGACGCCGCCCGATCCGATGAGCCAGATCGGCCTCGCCATTCCGACCATCCTTCTCTACGAGGTCTCCATCTGGGCTGCCCGGCTGATCGAGCGCGATCAGGAAAAGCAGCGCGTGGCACGCGAGAAGCAGGACGCGGCGGAAGAGGTCGCCGAGAAGAAGCCGGCGGACGCGTCCTCCACCTGAACGGCGCCGCCGCGTCTGGCCAGCCTCGATAGGAATTTTTTCTTGACCTGGTGAGGGCAGCTATGCTATGATTCTCGGTATGGTGCTGACTTGCGCCAGCGACCCCGCCGTAGAGGCGGGTTTTTCATTTCAGGCTCTCCTCCGCCTTCAGCCGAAAGCGCGTCAAAGCGCGATCGCAGGCTTGCGTTCCCCATGCCCCATCTTGCGTCGATCGAGGATGCGGTTTACCCCCTCTGGCTGAAACGCATCGCACTGAAAGCGATGCGTTTCAGTTTTGTTTGAAGCATGTCGTTGTCCCAAACCGCTGCGCACTTTGGGCGACATGCTACCCCGGAGCGTTCAAACCATGCTTGACATCAAATGGATTCGCGAAAACCCGAAGGCCCTTGTCGAGGCGCTGGTGAAGCGCTCGTGGTCGGCTGACGAGGCGCAGTCCACGGTCGGCGGGCTGATCGCCTCGGACGAGGCGCGGCGCGAACACGTTACCGAGCTACAGACCAAGCAGGAGCGCCGCAATGCCGCGTCGAAGGAGATCGGCAACGCCATGCGTTCGGGCGATGCCGCCCTGGCCGAGACGCTGAAAGCCGAAGTCGGCGAGATCAAGGTCTTCATCCAGAACGGCGAGGCGCGCGAACGCGAGCTCGACAAGGCGCTGAACGACGCGCTGGCGGTGCTGCCCAACGTACCGTTCGACGACGTGCCTGTCGGCAAGGACGAGCACGACAATGTCGTCAAGCACATCGTCGGCAAGGTACCGACGCGGCCGAACTGGGTGAAGGAGCACTTCGAGATCGGCGAAGCGCTCGGCATGATGGATTTCGAGCGCGCGGCAAAGCTGTCGGGCTCGCGCTTTACGGTGCTGAAAAACGGACTGGCGCGGATGGAACGCGCGCTCGGCCAGTTCATGCTGGACCTGCATACGACCGAACACGGCTACGAAGAAGTGATACCGCCGTTGATGGTCAAGGACGATGTTTTGTTCGGCACCAACCAATTGCCGAAGTTCGAGGAAGATCTGTTCTTCACGCCGCACGGGGAGGGCAGGCTTGGCCTGATTCCCACCGCCGAGGTCCCACTCACCAACCTTGTGCGTGAGGAAATCACCGCGCATGAAAAACTGCCGCTGCGCTACACCGCGCTGACACCGTGCTTCCGTTCGGAAGCGGGCTCGGCCGGGCGCGACACGCGCGGCATGCTGCGCCAGCATCAGTTCTACAAGGTCGAGCTGGTGTCGATCACCGATCAGGAATCGTCACTTGCCGAGCATGAGCGGATGACGCAATGCGCCGAGGAAGTGCTGAAGCGGCTCGGCCTGCCGTTCCGCACCATGACGCTGTGCACCGGCGACATGGGTTTTGGCGCACGCAAGACCTATGACATCGAGGTCTGGCTGCCCGGCCAGAACGCCTATCGCGAGATCTCGTCCTGCTCGGTGTGCGGCGATTTCCAGGCACGCCGCATGGACGCCCGCTACAAGGACAGGGACGGCAAGGGCAACCGCTTCGTCCACACGCTCAACGGCTCGGGCACAGCCGTTGGCCGCGCGCTCATCGCCGTCATCGAAAACTACCAGAACGAGGATGGCAGCGTAACCATTCCTGAAGTGCTGCGGCCTTACATGGGCGGTCTGGAAAAGATCGAAGCGAAATAATGCGTATCCTCCTGACCAATGACGACGGCATTCATGCCGAGGGCCTGGCGTCGCTCGAACGCGTCGCACGTACGCTGTCCGACGATGTCTGGGTGGTGGCGCCCGAGCAGGACCAGTCCGGCTATGCGCATTCGCTGTCGATCTCGGAGCCGCTGCGGCTGCGCAAGATTGGCGAGAAGCATTTTGCCGTGCGCGGCACGCCGACCGATTGCGTCATCATGGGCGTCAAGAAGATCCTGCCTGGCGCACCCGACCTGATCCTGTCCGGCATCAATTCGGGCGCCAACATCGCCGACGATGTCACCTATTCCGGCACCGTCGCCGGCGCCATGGAGGGCGCGCTGCTCGGCATTCGCTCGATCGCGCTCAGCCAGGGGTACAGCTATGTCGGCGAAGATCGCGTCGTGCCCTACGAGACGACGGAGGCGCTGGCGCCGGCGCTGCTGAAGAAACTTATCGCGACGCCATTGCCGGACGGCGTGCTGCTCAACGTCAATTTTCCCAACTGCACGCCCGAGGAAGTCGCAGGCACGGTGGTCACCTCGCAGGGCAAGCTCGTGCACTCCCTGTGGGTCGACGAGCGCCGTGACGGGCGCGGCCTGCCTTACTACTGGCTGCGTTTCGGCCGCGAGCCGGTCGAAGGCAAGCAAGGCACCGACCTCTACGCCTTGCGCAACCGGCTGGTGTCGGTGACGCCGCTGCAGCTCGACCTTACCGCCCATGAAATCCGTGACCAACTGAGCAAGGCGCTCGCATGAACCAGGGCCTCCCGATCGACGACCGCGAAGGTTTTGCCGCCTTTCTGCTGCGTCTGCGCGGCCGGGGGACTGTGCCGAAGGCGCTGATCGCGGCCTTCGAGGCGACGCCGCGGCGCGGCTTCCTGGCGGCCCAGTTCCATCAGATCGCCTGGTCGGACCGCATGCTGCCGATCGAATGCGGCGAGGCGATCGAAGGCGCCGACATGCAGGCGGCGGTGATCGCCGCACTCACCATCGAGCAGGGCAACCGCGTGCTCGAGATCGGCACCGGCTCGGGCTACACCTCGGCGGTGATGTCGCGGCTGGCCGCTCGGGTCATCACCACCGATCGCTACAAGACGCTCGCCGAGCAGGCGCGGCAGCGCTTCGAGGCGCTCGGCATCGGCAATGTGATCGTGCGCCACGCCGATGGTTCCGGCGGGCTGCCGAATGAAGGGCCATTTGACCGCATCGTCGCCTGGGCCGCCTTCGACAGCCTGCCGCGTTTCCTGCTCGACCAGTTGTCGAGCGGCGGTATCGTCATCGCTCCGATCGGCCCCGAAGAGGGCGAACAGGTGCTGGCCAAGCTGACCAAGGTCGGCAGCCGCTTCGAGCGCGAAGACATCGGGCTCGTTCGCCTGCAGCCGATCCTGCGCGGTGTCGCCGCTGTTATCTAGCGCGGATGTCGATGTTCGGCCGCGTCGTGCGCCCGTCTTCGACCCCGGCTGGCCTGACCCGAAATCTCCGCACGGCTCGCTGTCTAATATTTTAAGAAAAATTGCGTCGGATTCCATGAGGTTAACCGTCGAGTAACATTAACGCGCTTTAATCATGCCTAGTTTGTACCGGGTATGTGCGGGTTAGTGCGATGCAACTCAGTGTTTTGAAGACAAACGGTCGCAATCTGGCGCGAGGCTGCGCCATTCTGATGGTCGCGGGTGCTGCTGCGGGGTGCAGTTCCCAAGTTTCGCGGTTCAATGGCGTCGACGACGTCTTTACATCCTCGACCAACAATCAGCGCGCCATCATCAACAAGCAGGATGCCGTACAGCAGCCCTATCCGGGCGATGTCGCCGCCGCTCCGATCGATGGCAGCCATACACAATCGGTCAGCCGCTCCAGCCTCGAGCCGGTCTCGACGCGGCCGCTGCCGCCGCCCGTTGCCCAAGCGCAGCAGGCGCCGGCATCGAAGCCGGTGCGCACCGCATTGGCCCCGGCACCGCATGTCGACAGGACCACGACCGGCACCGTCGCTCCGGCGGCGTCGCCTTTCAAGGTTTCGCAACCTGACGAACCCCGCGTGGCTGCTTCCGGCACTCCGCATGCAACCGAGATCGTCGTCAGGGACGGCGAAACGATCGGCGGCCTGGCGCAGCGGTACAAGGTGCCGTCCGACGTGATCATGAAGGTCAACGGGCTGAGCGCGACCAAGGGGCTGAAGACCGGCCAGAAGCTGGTCATCCCGGCCTATGCCTATTCCAGCAAGAGCGAGGCGAAGGTCGCGGATGCCAAGCCGGCGAAAGACGGCAAGCACAACCTGCCGGCCACTGCGCCGGACAAGGTCGCCGTTCTGCCGCAGCAGCCGAAGCCTAAGGAAGGCAAGCCCGCCGCTCAGGTCGACACGTCGGCCGCAGCAAACCAGCCCAAGGAGCCCAAGCCGCAGGTTGCCAAGACGACCGGCGCTGCTGGGACCTACACGGTCCAGTCGGGCGACACGATGTCTTCGATTGCCAGGAAGACCGGCGTCGGCGTCGTTGCTCTAAAGCAGGCCAACGGGATGAAGGACGGACTGCTCAAGATCGGCCAGACCCTGAAGGTGCCGGCCGGCGGAACCGCGACCGTCGCCGCTGCCAAGCCGGCCAAGGTCGATCCAGTGACGACGGCCACCACGCAGCCCGCGGCAAAGACCACGCCGTCTGAAACGCTGGCGTCCTACACGCCGCCGAAAAAGGATTCGAAGGTCATCCAACAGGCCGAGGCCGACGATGCCGTCGCGCCAGACGCCACCGGCATCGGCAAGATGCGCTGGCCGGTGCGCGGTCGCGTGATTTCCGGTTTCGGCTCGGGCAAGGACGGCGTCGATATCGCCGTGCCGACGGGCACGCCGGTCAAGGCGGCCGAGAACGGCGTCGTCATCTATGCCGGCGACGGCCTCAAGGAATTCGGCAACACGGTGCTGGTGCGCCACGAGAACGGCCTGGTCACCGTCTACGGCCATGCCAGTTCGATCGAGGTGCAGCGCGGCCAGAAGGTCAAGCGCGGCCAGGAGATCGCGCTGTCGGGCATGAGCGGCACGACGGACTCGCCGAAGCTGCACTTCGAAGTGCGCAAGAATTCGGCGCCAGTCGATCCCTCCGGTTATCTCGAATAGTCGGGGCTGTTTCGAATAGAAGAAAAAAAGCAATTTGCGGGCCGTCTGACCTCCAGTCCGGCCCGCCGGCTCAGCCCGTTCCGAAAGGAGCGGGCTTTTTCAGTTCCGGTGCGACGCGCCAGTCTTCAAGCTTCAAAGATGGTCGCGCAGAGTGTCGGCGATCATGACGCCAAGGCTGCTGGCCTTGACGCCGAGAAGCGTCTCCGCGTCGGAGGAATCGACCAGCAAGGGTTTGTCGAAGAGGTAGCTCATCTCGATAAGCTCATGCATGCCCAATGCTTCCATTTCGGAGATGGAATAGGAGCGTGTTCCTGGAATTTCACGGTGAAGCATTGCCGCGGTCGCCCGGATGAGTTCCCGGGATGGGGCGTGTTGCGATGGAACATGGAACGCCCGTCCCCATTCGCCCGTGTAGCGCGAGGCAGCGACCAGTGTCCTGGCCACGTCCTTCGTGAAGGACCAGGCGTGAGTTGCGTCGAGGTTTCCGATGAAAGCCGTCGGTTTCCCTTCGATTATGGAGGGCAGCGCGACCAGTGAGAAAGAGCTGATCGCGCCATGTCCAAGATAATCGCTGGACCGCACTTCGACGGCCGGCACGTCCGCACGGACCGCCCGCTGCCACATGATCGTCCGCGCAGTTCCTTTCTTCGAAGTCGGATCCAGAGACAGGTCGGAGTGAAGCGGGCTTTCGGCATCTTTGCCATAGCCATAGAGGTTTCCGAGCACCACAAGCTTCGCTCCGACCGCTTCGGCAGCCCGCACGGTGCCGTCGATGATTGGGAAGAAGTCGGTCGGCCAGCGGTGATAGGCGGCCATGGCGCACATGAAGATCGCGTCGGCGTTTCGGCTGATACGCGCCAGTTCCGCGGCATTGGTGGCGTCGGAGTGCACGGTCCGGACGTTTTGCAGCGCGTTCGAACCGACACTCCGGCTCGTCAAGACAACATCATGGCCTTCTTCGCCCAGAAGCCGCGCGGTCTCGCGACCAACCGAGCCTGCTCCCACAACAACATAGAAACTCATGGCATAACCTCTCATCCAAGTTTTATGGAGAGGCGTAGGTACATAGCCACGGCATTGAAAATCGCGCGGGAATTGCCAAGTCTTGAACAGGTTTTGCCATGAATCGAGAAAGCATGCTCTCGCAAGTCGCCCCGGCCCGATCCCCGTCCGACGTAACATTGGCCTCCCGGCATGTCGAAGCCGGGGTCCATCGTCTGCTCCGGGCGCCACACCATCGCATCATGGTGCATGCAAGTGCCGCGACGCGCTCCTACTGCCATGAGGTTGGACGATATTTCGTCAGGCGCGCCGGCCATATCGACCTGGTGCCCGCCGGTCAGGAGGGTGGGTTCGAGGCTGAGACCCCGTTCGACACGATCGAGATCGCGTTACAACCGGCCTTGATGGAAAGGGTGGCAGCCGAACTTGGCAAGGCGCGCGCATTGCCGCTCGGCACACGTCACCTGCTTCGTGACCAGCGCATCGAACACCTCGCGCGAGCACTGGAGAGCGATCTCAATGCGAAGTCGCCGAGCGGGTCGTTGTTTGCCGACAGCATCGGCGCCGCGCTCGCTGTGAGGCTGCTTGGCCTCGGTGAACCTGATATCGATCGCGCGAGCCGGCTGTCGGATACTCAGCTCAAGCGCGTGCTGGAGCATATCGAGGTTGCGCTGCACGAACCCCTGTCGATCCATCGACTGAGCCGGGTTGCCGGCGCCAGCAGTTCGCACTTGCGGACATGGTTCAAGGCGGCGACGGGCTTCACCCTGCACCGCTACGTGCTACGGCGTCGCGTCGAACGCGCACGCGTCCTGCTGCAGCAAGGCGATCTCAGCACAAGCGAGGTGGCGGAATTGACGGGCTTCGCGCACCAGTCACATCTGGCGCATTGGATGCGGCGTGAGATCGGCCAAACGCCGCGTGATTTGCGGCGGTCGCAGCCGCCCAAATGATCTTGTCATCGGATGGCGTTGGCGACGCTATCCAACGCATCAGTCCTTCAGCGGTTTGCCGAGCCGGCCAGCCAAATCCTGGGTGAACTGCCAGGCGACGCGGCCCGAGCGGCTGCCGCGCGTCGTCGCCCATTCCAATGCTTCGGCGCGCAGCGTGTCGGGATCGATTGTCAGCCCGTGATGGCGGACATAGCCGTCGATCATGTCGAGATACTCGTCCTGCGAGCATTTGTGGAAACCGAGCCACAGCCCGAAGCGGTCGGACAGCGACACCTTTTCCTCGACCGCTTCGGACGGGTTGATCGCGGTCGAGCGTTCATTGTCGATCATGTCGCGCGGCAAAAGATGGCGGCGGTTCGAGGTGGCGTAGAAGATGACATTGGCTGGACGGCCCTCGACGCCGCCTTCGAGCGCTGCCTTGAGCGATTTGTAGGAGGTGTCGTCATGGTCGAAGGAGAGGTCGTCGCAAAACAGGATGAAGCGGAAGGGCGCCGCCTTCAGCAGACCCATCAGCTTCGGCAGCGTGTCGATGTCCTCGCGGTGGATCTCGATCAGCTTCAACGGCAGGTCGGACCTGGCCTTGGCGTTGATCTCCGCATGCACGGCCTTGACCAGCGACGATTTGCCCATGCCGCGCGCGCCCCACAACAACACATTGTTGGCCGGGTAGCCGGCAGCGAAGCGTTCGGTGTTGTCGACAAGGATGTCGCGGACGCGGTCGACGCCACGGATCAGTCCGATGTCGACGCGGTTAACCCTGTGCACCGGTTCCAGATAGCCCGGATCGGCCTGCCAAACGAAGCAATCGGCCTCGCGGAGGTCGGTTTGGGGCACCGGCGGCGGGGCAAGGCGGCTCACCGCTTCGATCAGCCGGTCGAGTTTCTGGTTCAGGGCCTCAATGCTGCTGTCGGTCATGTCTGTCTTTTGTTTTCGCGTTTTTGATGTCTTGGGGCGTGAAGCTGCCCGATTTCGCCTGATACAAAACCGGTTGCAACCTTTTGTTCGAGCATAATTTTCTGCGGAAACCGGCTCGCGCTTTTTGCGATCCTGCTCTAACACGGCTCAACAGGCCGGAAAAGCAGCCGATTTGGCCGGCCGCGCAGTTGCATTGACAACTTTACCGACTATATTCCGGCCAAATTTCAAGGGGCCGCCAGATTGGCGGCTGTTTTCAAAATTCAGGAGTACCTCGATGTTCGTGACACCGGCATACGCCCAAGGCGTCGGCGCTTCTCCCGACATGTTCATCAGCATTTTGCCGTTTGTCCTGATTTTCGTGATCATGTATTTTCTGATCATCCGGCCGCAGCGCACGCAGCTGAAGAAGCGCGGCGAGATGCTGGCCGCGGTCCGTCGCGGCGACACGGTCGTCACCGGCGGCGGCTTCGTCGGCAAGGTGACCAAGGTGATCGACGACAACGAGCTCGAGGTCGACCTCGGCAATGGCTTGAAGGTGACGGCGCTGCGCTCGACGATCGCCGATGTGCGCGTCAAGGGCGAGCCGGTGGCCAACCAGAACGCCAAGAAATAATCCAATTTTAGGCGGAGCGATCCGCGGACACGCTCTGACGGACGACGCCATATGTTGTATTTCTCGCGCTTCAAGATGATCCTGATCTGGGTGGCCGTGGCCATCACGGTGATCCTCGCCGCGCCCAACCTGTTCTCCGCCAGCACGCTGGCGCAGCTGCCCAACTGGGTGCCGAAGCGGCAGATGACGCTCGGCCTCGACCTGCAGGGTGGTTCGCACATCTTGCTGGAAATGAACCAGAACGATCTGATCAAGGACCGGCTGGAGACGACGCGCGACGAAATCCGCACGCTGCTGCGCGACGCCAAGATTGGCTATACCGGCCTTGCCGGCACCGGGCGGACCCTGCAGGTTCGCATTACCGATCCCGCCCAGATCGATGCCGCCAAGACGGCGCTGAAGACGCTGACCGATCCGGTCGCCGCCGGCCTGTTCACCGGCGGTTCCGTGCAGGAAATGACGCTCGACGATTCCGAGCCCGGCCTGCTCAAGTTCAACGTCACCGATGCCGGCATCAAATACCGCGCGTCGACCGCGCTGACGCAGTCGATCGAGGTGGTCGAACGCCGCGTCAACGAACTCGGCACGACCGAACCCATCGTGCAGCGGCAGGGCGACGACCGTATCCTTGTCCAGGTGCCGGGTCTTCAGGACCCGCAAAGGCTGAAGGAAATCCTCGGCCAGACCGCCAAGCTGACCTTCCAGATGGTCGACCAGTCGATGCCGGTGCAGGACGCGCTCAACGGCCGTCCGCCTGCCGGCTCGTCGGTCCTGTATTCGCAGGACGATCCGCCGGTTCCGTATCTGATCGAGAACCGCGTCATCGTTTCGGGGGAAAACCTCGTCGATGCGCAGGCGACCTACAATTCGCAGAACAACGAGCCGGTGGTGTCGTTCCGCTTCGATTCGAAAGGGGCGGCGCGCTTCGGCCAGGCCACGGCGCAAAATGTCGGCAAGCTGTTCGCCATCATCCTCGACAACCAGGTGATTTCGGCGCCGCAGATCCGCGAGCCGATCCTCGGCGGCACCGGCCAGATCTCCGGCAATTTCACCGCCCAGAGCGCCAACGATCTCGCCGTGCTGCTGCGCGCCGGCGCGCTGCCGGCGACGCTGACAGTCATCGAGGAGCGTACCGTTGGTCCGGGCCTTGGCCAGGATTCGATCCATGCCGGCAAGGTCGCCGGCATCATCGGTTCTATCCTCGTCGTTGCCTTCATGTTCGTCGCCTACGGCTTCCTCGGCTTCCTCGCCAACATCGCGCTGGCGGTGCACGTGGCGATGATCGTCGGCGTGCTCTCACTGCTTGGCGCGACGCTGACCTTGCCTGGTATCGCCGGTATCGTGCTGACCATCGGCATGGCGGTCGATTCCAACGTGCTGATCTACGAACGCATCCGCGAGGAGCGGCGCGCCGGCCGCTCGGTCATCCAGGCGATCGATACCGGTTTCACCAAGGCGCTGGCGACCATCGTCGATTCCAACATCACCTCGCTGATCGCCACCGTGGTCCTGTTCTATCTTGGTACCGGTCCGGTGAAGGGCTTTGCCATCACCTATGCCATCGGCATCCTGACGACCGTCTTCACGGCCTTCACCTTCACCCGTCTGCTGGTCTCGATCTGGCTGCGCCGGGCTCGCCCGAAGGAATTGCCGAAGGCGCCGGTGACCTTCGTTCCGCCCGGCACCAAGATCCCCTTCATGGGCATCCGTCGCTGGACGTTCACGCTGTCCAGCGCACTTTCGATCCTGTCGGTGGTGCTGTTCATGACCGTCGGCATCAACTACGGCATCGATTTCAAGGGCGGTTCGCTGATCGAAGTGCAGGCCAAGAGCGGCAATGCCGATCTCGCCGACCTCCGCGCGCGGCTGACCGAACTCAACATCGGCGAAGTCCAGGTGCAGCAGTTCGGTACGCCGAACGACGTGCTGATCCGCGTCGGCACGCAGGATGGTGGCGAAAATGCCGAGCAGACCGTCATCGACAAGGTGCGCGGCGAGCTGCAGGATAATTACGATTTCCGCCGCGTCGAAGTGGTGGGACCGACCGTGTCCGGCGAGCTCGCCAAGCAAGGCACGATCGCCATGCTGATCGCGCTGCTCGGCATCCTGATCTATGTCTGGTTCCGCTTCGAATGGCAGTTCGCGGTCGGCGCCATCGTGGCGACGGTGCACGATGTGGTCATGACGCTCGGCTTCTTCGTCATCTCCGGGCTGGAGTTCAACCAGTCGTCACTGGCGGCGATCCTGACGATCATCGGCTATTCGCTGAACGATACGATCGTGGTCTATGACCGTGTCCGAGAGGATCTGCGAAAATACAAGCGCATGCCGCTGCCGCAACTCCTGAACAACGCCATCAACGAGACGCTGTCGAGAACGACGCTGACCTCGGTGACGACGATCCTGGCGCTGCTGGCGCTGGTTCTGTTCGGTGGCGAGGTGATCCGCTCGTTCACCATGGCCATGCTGTTCGGCGTCATCTTCGGCACCTATTCGTCGATCTTCATCGCCGCCCCGCTGCTGATCCTGTTCAAACTGCGGCCGCAGGCTTCAGCCGACGAGGAGAAGCCGGTCAATGGCGGCAAGGCGGTCGCGACCTGACGCGCCCCCCCGAAGAGGTTTAACGGTGACCAGCAAAGGCATCGTCATCCGCGAGGCGCATTTCCCGGGCCGCGCGCCGATCGAAGCCTACGGCAATGGCGGATTCCGCTTTGCCGACATGTCGCATCGCGGTTCGCTGCTCTGTCTGCCATCCGGCATCCATGGCTGGGAGCCGGTGGCCCCCTTGGCGCTGACGGTGGCGGATTTTGACAGGCTGCTGTCCGAGGCCGACAAGGTCGAGATCCTGCTGGTCGGCATGGGCAGGGATCTCCGGCCGTTGCCCGCTGCATTGCGGGCCGCGCTGAAGGCCGCCGGCGTTGCATCCGACCCGATGTCGACGGGGGCCGCGGTGCGGACCTACAATGTCCTTCTGGCGGAAGAGCGCGCCGTGGCCGCCGCGCTCATTGCCGTCGATTGACATGTCTCGAAGCGCTGAAATCGTCATGGACGCGGTGCGCGCCGCCGACCATGATCGCTATCTGACTGCGCTCTACGCGCCCGACGACAAGCGCGACGCGCTGTTTTCGCTCTACGCCTTCAACGCGGAGATATCAGGTATTCGCGATCGCATCCATGAGGCGCTACCGGGCGAGGTGCGGCTGCAATGGTGGCGCGATGTCATTGCCGCCGGCGGCGAGGCCGGCGCCGGCCATCCCACTGCCGAAGCCGTGAACGCTACGATAGCGACATTCGGCCTGCCGAAGCCGGCCTTCGAGAACATGCTCGATGCGCGCATCTTCGACCTCTACGACGACCCGATGCCGTCGCGCACCGATCTGGAAGGCTATTGCGGTGAGACGGCGGCAGCACTCATCCAGCTTGCGGCGATGGTGCTCGACCCCGGCGAGGCGCCGCGCTTTGCCGAACTGGCGGGCAGGGCAGGCTGCGCACAGGCGATGACCGGCCTGCTGCTGCTGTTGCCGCTGCACCGCCAGCGCGGACAATGTTTTGTCCCGGCCGACATTCTGGCGGCAGCGGGATCGTCGCCGGAAGAATTCGTCACCGGCGACGGCGGACCCGGCGCCAAACGCGCGGTGGCGGCGATGATGGCGCTGGCACGGGAACATCTTTCCGCCTTCGAGCAAGGCGCACCGGCTCTCCCGGTCTCGCTGCGCCCGGCATTCCTGCCACTTGCCCTGTCACGCGCCTATCTCGGCAAGATGGAGAATGGCTCGCCGCTCGAAGGCGTGGCGCGGCTGTCGGCCTTGCGCCGGCATTGGCTGCTGCTGCGTCGTGCGAGCAAGGGTTGGCCTGCTCTTTGACGTAAACGTCAATCATGTTAAGACGTCCCCGCGCCAAACTGTTGCCGAAGACAACAGACCGGCTCGGAGGAGATGAATGAGCTTACCCATATTGGTGGCGATCGTTACCTTCGGCATCGCACTGTCGGTTGCGGCGGTGCATTTCACCGGCGGCAGCAAGACGGCGACGCTCAGTGGCACCGATCAGGCAGTGAGCCGATTCGCCGAGGATTTTCCCGACGAGATCGTGGCGGCGGTCCGCCTGACAGCAGATGCCAGGACCGCGTTCCTGGATATCGGGCGAGGGCGCTTCGGGATCGTTCACAGCGTAGGCGACTGCTTCTTGACCCGCATCGTCACGCCTCAAGATGTCACGATTTTGGACGCTGGAGACGGGAATACGGTCTCGCTGCGGCTCGCCGATTTCACCTGGAAGGGCGGCCGCTTCCGCTTTGCCAGCGCAACGGATGCGCAAGGCTTGCTGAAGGCGCTTGAGCCGCAGAGTTTCGGCGGAGAGGCGGCATGATGGACGACTACAATTTTCCGCAGGTCACTCAACTGGCCATCCCGTTCTTCGTTGTCGCGATCCTGATCGAGCTTTGGTTGGTGCGCACCGGCCGTGCCAAGGGTTCGTTCGAAACGCGCGACACATTGACCAGCCTGATGATGGGTACCGGCAATGTCGTTGCCGGGCTGCTGCTTGGCGTCGTGTCCTACTGGGCGTTGCTGTGGCTCTGGCAGTTCCGCGTCTTCAATCTCGGCCTGTCGATCTGGGTCTTTCTGGTGGCCTTCCTGCTCGATGATCTGCGCTACTATTTCTATCACCGCATCGCGCACCGGGTGCGCTGGGTGTGGGCCGAACACGTCAACCACCATTCCAGCCAGCACTACAATCTGTCGACAGCGCTGCGGCAGAGCTGGACGGGCCTGTTCACCTTCATGTTCGTGCTGCAGGCGCCGCTGGTGCTGCTCGGCTTCCACCCGGCGGTGATTGCCTTCACCTTCGGCTTCAATTTGGTCTGGCAATTCTGGATCCACACCGAGACCATCGGCAAGATGTGGGGCTGGTTCGAGTTCGTCTTCAACACGCCCTCACACCACCGCGTCCACCACGCCACCAATCCGCGCTATCTCGACGCCAACTATGCCGGCACGCTGATCATCTGGGACCGCATGTTCGGCACCTTCGTCGGGGAACTGGAAGAAGACCGGCCGCGCTACGGCATCGTCAGGAATCTCGGCACCTTCAATCCGCTGAAAGTGGCATTCCATGAATGGATCGGCATGTTCAGGGATGCCTTTGCGCCCGGTCTGACCTTGAGCGATCGCCTGAACTATCTGATCAAGCCTCCCGGCTGGAGCCATGACGGCTCGCGCGAGACTTCGGAGAGTTTGAAGGCTGCCTATGTCAGGCGAAATCCTGCTGAGGCGGGGAAGCCGGGATTGCCAAGCGTGGGTGTCGAGCCCGCCGAGTAGAACTTCTTATGTCAGGAGGGTCCGTCGTCATCGCTGTCGTACGCCAATTGCGCGATTCGTTCCCTCACTTGCGCGATGGCGTGATCCAGCGGAATAGCGGGACGCGTATCTTCGATCGAAGCCTTTATCTTGGCCCGGATCGCGGCTAGGCGCTCGGCATGCTCCTCTTCCTCGCGCTGGAAGGCCCGGAGCGCCGCGCGGATGACTTCGCTCGCCGAGCCGAAAGAGCCGTCTTCGACTTTTTGGCGGATAAGGCGGGCCATTGCTGGCGTGACTGTGACAGAAAGTTTCTCGGCGAATTCCGTGGAACGGCTCCCATTGGACAGCAAGTAGGTTTGTATCCTGCTTCATCCGTGCGGCCAACGATGAGGTCCTAGCGCCTGGGTTTCGCCCGGCCGGCTTCCGAACCATCCGGCATGGTGGCGCTAATGCGCCGAGTTGTGCCGAAATGCCGGCCGAATTCATGGCCCCCCAAATCTGTAAAATTGGCTTCGAACTCAACCAGCGCGTCGACAATAGCCGGCGCCTCCGAGCTGGGAGCCTCCTGCGTGAATCGTGCACTGAGGTAGACGCCATGAGGATGTGAGGGATCCAGACGGGCTTGGATCGCCCAGAAGGATGACAGCGAATAGATCGCTTTCATGAAATCCAGAATTAGCCGGTCATTGTAGGGACCTTCGACAGGCTGAACGGCAATGATTCTCTTCAAGCTTCGATCACGGTTCTCATTGTAATTTTCATTTTCGTACAGCCAACCTTGGCCCCCGTGAGGCTGACCTATTAGCGCCTCGATAGCGGGTATATGAACTTCGCGCAGCTTCCGCAGGTTGGTGCATCTGACATAGGCTCCAGCAAATTTCGTAGTCGCCGGCGAAAGGTTCGCCACTCGGCGGCAGGTCCGACGGCAGAAGCTGGTGCAGCTCGGAGTGCTTGGCCACGGACTACTCGGCGGCTCGCGCTTGTGCCGGCAGCCCTAGCCATTCTCGGCAATCAGCCTGCGCACGCGATGTGATGGCGTGCCGCTTGGCAACGGTCTTGTCCTTGCCGCGCATGCGTTTGCCCTCGGCCTTCGGAGCTTCGACAGGTGGGAACAGGCCGAAATTGACATTCATCGGCTGGAATGAGCGCTTTCCCGGCTCGTCATCGGAGACAATATGACCGCCGGTGATGTGGTTGAGCAGAGCGCCGAAGGCCGTGGTCAGCGGCGGCAGGGACGGAGCAAGGCCGAGCCGCTCCGCTGCGGCGAAGCGGCCGGCGAGCAGGCCGATCGCAGCGCTCTCGACATAGCCTTCGCAGCCGGTGATCTGGCCGGCGAAACGCAGGCCGGGCCGCGACTTCAGTTGCAGCGAAGCGTCGAGCAAGGTCGGCGAGTTGATGTAGGTGTTGCGGTGCAGGCCGCCGAGACGGGCGAAATCGGCGTTTTCGAGACCCGGTATGGTGCGGAAGATGCGCACCTGCTCGGCATGCTTCAACTTGGTCTGGAAACCGACCATGTTGTAGAGCGTGCCCAGCGCATTGTCCTGCCGCAACTGGACGACGGCATAGGCCTTTACCGTCGGATTGTGGGCATTGGTCAGCCCCATCGGCTTCATAGGCCCGTAGCGCAGCGTCTCGACACCGCGCTCGGCCATGATTTCGATCGGCAGGCAGCCGTCGAAATAGGGCGTGCCTTCCCATTGCTTGAATTCGGTTTTCTGGCCGTCGACCAGCGCTTGCACGAAGGCAAGGTACTGGTCCTTGTCCATCGGACAATTGATGTAGTCCTTGCCGGTGCCGCCTGGCCCGACCTTGTCGTAGCGCGACTGGAACCAGCAGGTATTCATGTCGATCGTGTCGAAATGGATGATCGGCGCAATGGCGTCGAAGAAGGCGAGCGCATCGGCGCCGGTCGCTTCCGCGATCGACTGGGCAAGCCCGGGGGCGGTCAACGGACCCGTGGCAACGATCGCCTGGTCCCAATCCGTCGGCGGCAGACCTGGCACTTCCTCGCGCCGGATGGTGATCAGCGGGTGTGCTTCGAGTTTTTTCGTCACGGCATCGGCGAATCCGTCGCGATCGACGGCCAGCGCGCCGCCGGCCGGAACCTGGTTGGCGTCGCCGGCGCTCATGATCAACGAGCCGGCCAGCCGCATTTCGGCGTGCAACAGGCCGACCGCGTTGTTGTCGGCGTCGTCGGAGCGGAAGGAATTGGAACAGACGAGCTCGGCCAGGCTATCGGTCTTGTGCGCATCGGTGCCACGAACGGGCCGCATTTCATGCAGGATGACGGGCACGCCGGCTTGCGCTGCCTGCCAGGCGGCTTCGGAACCGGCGAGGCCGCCCCCGATGATGTGGATTGGGTTTTTGCTCATGAGCGCCGGAATAATCGCTTGGTGCGGCGATTGCAATTGCCGTGCGCGGTGCGGGGCAAACAGCTGCTGATGGGAGCGCCTCCTGAAAACAACAACACCCGCCGGGGGAGGAGGTCCGGCGGGTGTCGTTTTTGGGGTCGACCTTCGGGAGGAGGTGAAGGCCGGCCATATTCGTCATCGCCGGGGAGGAGGTCGGCTTTGACGAAATTCCTTTCGCCATTTTTAGAAGGGGCGAAACCTCTGGAGCAAAATTCGTCTTGCCCCTGGGAAACAGCGCCCGCCGCGGGAGGAGGTGCGGCGGGCGCCGTTTTTGTGGCCGACCCTCGGGAGGAGGTGAAGGTCGGGCCGATTCGTCATCGCCGGGGAGGAGGTCGGCTTTGACGAAAACTCTTTCGCTGTTTGAAAAGGAGCGAAACCTTTGGGGCAAAATTCGATTTGCCGGGAAACAACGCCCGCCGCGGGAGGAGGTGCGGCGGGCGCCGTTTTGGTGGTCAACCCTTGGGAGGAGGTAAGGGGTGACCGTATTCGTCAAGATCGGGGAGGAGGTCGACCCTGGCGAAATTCTGTCTAGATCGCCTGGCGGGCGATGATCTTGATTTCGTCGCGGACGATACCGAGATCATGCAGCTGGCGGTTCGAAAGGCGACCCAGCTCGGTAACCGTCTCGCGATAAACGCGCCAGTTACGATAGTTGCGGATCAGGTTCATTGTCGTTCTCTTTTTCAAAACTGGTTCGGACCATTCGCGGTCCGAAGAATTAGACCGCCTTGCGAGCGACGTAAGGAATGTCGCTGCGGCTGATGCCGAGGTCGGTCAGTTCACGGTTGCTCAGGCGGCTCAGCTCGGACACAGTGTCCCTGTAGCGGCGCCAGTTGCGGTAGTTGCGGATCAGGTTCATGGTAGTTCTCGTTTCGTCTTTCTTGCGGATCATTCCGTTTGTGTACGAACTATAAATAGGCGGACCCATATCGATTTAAAAGCGCTATGGCTGCATGGCAGCAATGCAAATTGTGCAATGCAGCATTAACGCGCGTTCACGGACCTGACACAAAGAAACCCGAATCGGAAAATGCCTTAGCGCCAACGGCTTGACCGGATCGGCTGCAAAAAAGACCAAACTGGGGGGAGAAGCAGCATGGCGAGCTATTCGTCGCGGGTCAGGGCGGATATCGCGCGCTGGCAGCAGGCCGGCATGATCGACCCCGCGACGGCCGATTCGCTGGCGCGCGATGTCGAGGCCAACGAGCGCAAGTCGCTGAGCTTCGGCTCGATCCTGGCTATGATGGCCGCCTTGCTGTTCGGCGCCGCCATCCTGATTTTCGTCGCCGCCAATTGGGACGCGATCCCGAGGCTGGCGCGCGTGGCGGCGCTGTTTGCCGTCATCCTTGGCGGCTATGTCGGCGGCGCGGTGCTGAAGGCCCGCGACCATGCGGCAATCGGGGAAGCGCTGTGGATCGTGGCGGCCGCGGCTTTCGGCGGCTCGATCGCGCTGATCGGCCAGATGTATCATCTCTCGGGCGACGAGGCCTCGGCTCTGGTGACCTGGGGAGCCGGCACGGCGCTGGCGGCGGTTGCGCTGCGATCGAACCCGCTGACGGTGGCTTCGGTCGGCATCGCCGATGCCTGGCTGTTCCTCAAAGGCTTCGACTATTACAGCCGCAGCGATTTTCCGCACGGCTTCGTCGTGATGGCGATCGTGCTGTTTGCCGTCTCGTTCTGGACCCGCAGCCAGGCGGCGCGCCACCTGATTATCCTGTCGGTGCTGTTCTATCTCATGCTGCTGGTCACCAACCACGACACGCTGCAGGTGGCGATCCCGCTGGTCGTCGCCTCGGCGCTGCTGTTCGCGGCCAAGGTCTTCGCGCCTGGCCCGGTCGACCGGGTCGTGCAACTCGGCGGCCGCTTGCCCTTGCACGCGCTGCTCGGCTTCCTCACCGGCCTCGCAATGATCCAGTTCGAACTCGCCGACGAGAGCACCTACAACAGCGGTTTTGCCCTCGCTTCGGCGATCGCGCTGGTCGGTGTTGTCGCCGCGATCGTGCTGGCAGGACGGGAGAGCCGTGGGCTACGCTGGCTTGCCTATCTCGGCTTCGCCTTCGAACTCGCCATCATCTATGTCGTGACCCTGCAATCGATGCTCGATACGGCCGGTTTCTTCCTGGCCGCCGCGGTGCTGCTCGGCATCCTCGCGATCGTCATCATCCGCGTGGAAAAACGCATGAAGGGCCCAGACGCCAAGGGAGCCACGGCATGATCACCGGGAAAAGGCTTGTCATCTCGGCGCTGGTGCTGGCGCTCGTCCAGATAGGCTTCCTGAGTTGGATCATCGCCGGCCGGGCGGCGATCCTGCGCAACGGCAAGGAAGTGCTGCTGAAGATCGAACCCGTCGATCCGCGCGACCTCCTGCGCGGCGACTATATTATCCTGGGCTACGAGATTTCACGCATACCGGTGAAATTGATCGCCAACATTCCGCCCGACAAATTTTCAAGCGACGATACGTCGATTGTGGTGCGCCTGAAGAAGGGCGCCGACGGCTATTGGCAGCCGACGGCCGCCTGGTTCGGCCAGGCGCCAACGATGGCAACCGCCGACGAGGCCGATATTCTAGGCCACATCGCCGAAGGCTGGGACCTTCGCGGCGAAGAGGCGACCATCGCGCCGGACTATGGCATCGAGCGCTTCTATCTGCCGGAAGGCGAGGGGATGGCGATCCAGAACGACATGCGGGTGCGGCCATTCGGCATCCGTCTTGCGCTTGCCGGCGACGGCACCGCGCAGATCAAGGCGCTGGTCGACGGCGACAAGACGCTGTTCGAGGAACCACTCTACTAGGTCCCTTATTTCCGATGGTGTGAAGCATGCCAGTTAGCCTGTCGACGCGTGACGACATCAACCTCGACACCGTCTTCCGCGTCGCCTGGAAGAAGGACACGGTGGAGATCAGCGAGAAGGCCTTGCAGCGCATCGCCGAATGCCGCGTCTCGTTTCTGAAGCTGATTGAATCCGATCCGCCACCGGTCATCTATGGCGTCACAACCGCCATGGGGGAATTGGCAAGCCGCAAGCTCGAACCTGACGAGCGTGATCGCCATGCGCGCATCAAGGCGTTTGCCGCCGCCACCTCGTTCGGCGATCCCTTGCCGGATCGCGTGGTCAGGGCGATCGTGCTTGCCCGTCTGACAAACTTCATCGAGGGCAACGCCGCCACCACGCCGCGCATCGCGCTTGCCGTGGCCGCGATGCTCGACGGTGGGCCGATGCCTGTCGTGCCGGCCTCCGGCCAGGGCGGCGCCGGTGAGATCCTGGCGCTCTATCCCTTGTTTACAGAACTTTCGACGCGCTTCGACCTCGAGGTCAAGGAACGCGGTTCGCTCATCAACGGCTCGCCCTGCGCCGCCGCTTTGGTGGCCGACGCAGCGCTCGCGGGGCGCCGCCGCATCCGCATGGCGCAAAAAGTGTTCGCGCTGTCGATCGAAGCGTTTCGCGCGCCGCTCGAGCACTATGACGCGGCGCTGGACACGCTCTGGGGCGATGAGCATGAGACGGCTGCCCTGCAGGGATTGCGGGAGTTTCTGGTTGGCGCCGGCGATGGGCGACGCAACTATCAGGCGCCGGTCAGCTACCGCATCGTGCCGCGCGTCCTCGGCCAGGCGCATCGTGCGCTGGCGACGGCCGAGCGGGCGGCCAATGTGTCGCTGGCCTCGGTATCGGACAATCCCGTCTACATCCCGCCCGACGATGCACATCGGCTCGGCCGCTGCATCTCGACCGGCGGCTATCACAATGCGATGGCAACGCCGGCGCTGGACGATCTGGCGGCGATATGGGCCGACATCTGCCTGCTCTGCGACCGCCACGCCTCGAAGCTTCTGAACGGCAAGGTGTCGCTGCTGCCGGATCTGCTGATGACCGGACGTCACTCAGCCGACAGCGATGGCCATGGCAATGTCGGCTATGTGCCGATGGCGATCACCGGCTATCTCGAGCAGGCCAAGCTGGCCGCACAGCGCACCTTCATTCCGGGCACGGAATCGGCTGGCGCGGGGCAGGACGACGTCGCCACGACGGCATTCTTCGCATGGACCAAGGAAGCGACCGCCGGCCGCTGCGTCGATGCCGCCATGGCGATGCTGGCAATGATCGCCTCGCAGGCGCTGCACGTCACCGAACGGACGCCGCCGCCGGCACTGCGTTCCTTCGTCGATCAAATCAGAGCTATCGTGCCGCCTGTCGGCGCCGATCGCGTGCTGGGACCGGAGCTTGCCAGGTTGGCGGAATGGTTCTCTGAGAAAGTGTTCGAGGCGTAGAGATGCCAACAAGGCGGTAGCCGGTGAATTGGTGCGCCTGAACGGATGAAATTCGAACCTGCCGAGCTTCAGGTGGCCTGCCACCCGAAGCTCGAAGAGCGAAGGGTGGTGCGGACGACGGGAATCGAACCCGTACGATCAGAGATCGAGGGATTTTAAGTCCCTTGCGTCTACCAATTCCGCCACGTCCGCAGGCCAGCCCTTTTCAGACGCCAGACACAGGCCGTCAAGTCGTGTTGTTGAGCGTTCGCCGAACGTGCAAACAGACCGGGCGGCTTGATGATACTGGCGCGATCACGGAATTATCGGCGCGGCGGGTAGTGGTAGGATGCCTTTGTGGTGGATTTGATCCGCCAAGGCCGGCGCCTCTCAGGCCCAACCCATTCCCCCCGCCCACTGGGAGCGTCGGCCACCCTTCCATGAAGAGAGCCCCTCAAGTGGTCGCCTGGGCCGGCAGCGTCGCGATTGTGGGCCTGGTCAGAACTTGTAGCTCAAATTGATCCCGACCGTATTCAGCTTCACGTTCTGATCGCGATCGTTAAAGGGTTCTGCCACCTCGTAGTGCTCGGAGCCGAAATCATAGTAGCGATACTGCGCGCCGACGACGAACTTGTCGGTCAGCGCGTAGTCGACGCCGGCACCCACGGTCCAGCCGACATTCGTGCGCGTGCTGTCGAACGCCGGACCCGCGACTTGCGATGTTTCGATGCCGGCAAAGGCGACGCCGCCAATGCCGTAGACCAGCAGGCGGTCCATGGCGTAACCCGCCTTGGCGTTGACCGACCCGAACCACTTGATGTCGGTGCCGAATGTGCTTCCCAGCGCCGATACCGTCGTGCCGCCGACCGAGGAATAGTTGAGGTCCGCCTCGGCGCCGAGCACCGCCTGGTCGAATTGCCACAGGCCGGCGACGTGGCCGCCGACAAAACCGCCGTCAATGTCGGGCGCGATGGAAAACGGCGCACCTTCTGTCACCGATATATCGGATTGGCCCCAGCCATAGCCGGCCTGCAAACCAGCGTAGTAGCCCGTCCAGTCGAATCCGGGCGCGGTCATCGGCACGTCGACCGCTGGGTCGGCTGCAAAAACCGGCACGGCCAGAACGGCAAGGAAACCGGCACTAGCGACCATCAGTCGACGCATCGAACTCCCCGAAATGACGGTTCAGAAAGATCCTCGTCAGAAGGATAACCGCATTCGCCGCAATCGCAATCCCCTGTCGCCGTACAGAATCCTCTATTTGGCATCGATGAAGTCCAGCACAGCCCGGCTATATTCATCCGGCGCTTGCAGCATGGCGAAATGACTGGCGTTGGGCAGGATGATCAGCTTCGCACCTGGGATGGCGGAGGCGATATATTCGGTGTGTTCGCGCTTGATCGCCTCATCGTGGTCGCCGGCAACGATCGCCGTCGGCGTGGTTATCTGGGCAAGCTGTTCCTTGCTCCACGCCGGCTCGCTCTCCCACATGTGGCTCATCTGCGCCACGAAGGCGTCATACTGGTCCGGTGTTTTCGACATCTTCTTGTAGTCGCGGCCGGAGCGGTCGATGTAGGCGGCAAAGGTCTTGTTGGTCATCACGCCCGGATCAAGGCCGTCGGTGGTTACGTTGGCGGCTTGCGCGAACAGCCTTGTCAGCCGCTCCGGATGATGCAGTGCGATGTCGATACCGATGATGCCGCCATCGCTCCAGCCGACAAGCGCGGTCTTGTCGATCTTCAGGTGGTCGAGCAGCGCCAGATAGTCCGATGCCATCAAGTCGTAGCCATAGGGCTGCTCGGTGCGGGTGGAGCGGCCGTGGCCACGGCTGTCGGCGACGATTACCTTGTGTGTCTTGGAAAGCGTGGCCACCTGGCTGGCCCAGATGTCGCCGTGGCCGAGGCCGCCGTGGATGAGCAGCACCGGATCGCCCGCGCCGAAAACGGCGTAGTACATCTGGATGCCGTTCACCGGCGCGTATCCGCTCTGATCGGGTTTGGGCATGGCCGCTGGTTCCGGCAAGGTCTGCCAACGCTCCTCGGCCACGGCAGAAGTGGTCGACGCTGCGAACAGGATAACGATGGCGAACGCTTTCCAAAAACGGGTCATGTCTTCCCTCATATGGTTCGGTTCGCGGTCAGCATCGCCTTCCAGCCGGATTAGTCAACAAGCTCGCCCTGACGCGGTATGTCGGACCGACGGCTCTGGCGGCGCCCGCCGACATTTGCGAGACTGGCGGCAACCGAGGAATCGCCCATGACGAAAGCAACGCCCGCAAAACCCAGACCTTGGACCGAGATGGCGACACATCTGGTCGATGTCGCCGTGGGGCGCAAACCCGCTGACCTGGTCGTGCGCAACGGCCGCTGGGTGAACGTTCATTCGGGCGAGATCATCGCCGGCACCGACATCGCCATTGCCGGCGGGCGCTTTGCCTATTGCGGGCCGAATGCCAGCCATGCAATCGGCCAGGGCACCAAGGTGGTCGATGCCGGCGGGCGTTATCTGGTGCCCGGCCTCTGCGACGCGCATATGCATGTCGAGAGCGGCATGGTGACGGTGACCGAGTTCTGCCGGGCCGTCATTCCGCACGGCACCACCTCGATGTTCATCGACCCGCACGAGATCGCCAACGTGCTGGGTCTGCCCGGCGTGCGGCTGATGCATGACGAAGCGGTCGCCATGCCCATCAACGTGCATGTCCAGATGCCGTCCTGCGTGCCTTCGGCGCCGGGGCTGGAACATGCCGGCGCCGAGCTGACGGTCGCCGATGTCGCGGAAGCGATGACCTGGGAGAACATTATCGGCCTGGGCGAAGTGATGAATTTCCCCGGCGTCGTCGCCAATGATCCGGTGATGTCGGGCGAGATCGCGGCGACGGTTCATGCAGGCAAGACGGTCGGCGGCCACTATGCCTCGCGCGATCTCGGCCTGCCGTTCCACGGCTACGTCGCCGGCGGCCCCGAGGACGATCATGAGGGCACGCGCGCCGAGGACGCTATCGCCCGCGTGCGCCAGGGCATGAAGGCGATGCTGCGGCTGGGCTCGGCCTGGTACGACGTCGCCTCGCAGATCAAGGCGGTGACCGAGGGCGGCATCGACCCGCGCAACTTCATCCTGTGCACCGACGACAGCCATTCCGGCACGCTGGTCCAGGAGGGCCATATGGACCGCGTGGTGCGCCACGCCATCCAACAGGGATTGAAGCCGGTGACGGCGATCCAGATGGCGACGCTCAATACCGCCCAGCATTTCAAACTGGAGCGCGAGATCGGCTCGATCGCGCCGGGCCGGCTGGCCGACCTGCTGATCGTCTCGGATCTCGCCGCAATGACCATCGACGAGGTCTATGCACGCGGCGTCAGGGTGGCCAAGGCCGGCAAGCTCGAAATCGACATTCCGGCCTATGATTACCCCCGGACGGCGAAGAACACCGTCAAGCTCGGCAAGAAGTTGAAGGGCGACGACTTCGATATCGCCGCCCCCAAGGGCGCCAACGAGGTTCGGGTGCGTGTCATCGGCGTCATCGAGAACCAGGCGCCGACGCGCGCGCTGGAGGCCGATCTGCCGGTCGAGGACGGGCTGGTCGCAATGGACCGCCGCAACGACATCTGCCAGATCGCGCTGGTCGAGCGTCACAGGGGCACGGGCGGCGTCACCAACGCCTTCGTTTCGGGCTTCGGCTATATGGGCGACTGCGCCATGGCGTCCAGCGTGGCGCATGACGCCCACCACATCATCTGCGTCGGCACCAACAAGCAGGACATGGCGCTGGCGGTAAACCGTCTGGGCGCGGTCGGTGGCGGCGTCGTGCTGTTCTCCAAGGGCAAGGAACTGGCGCTGGTCGAAATGCCGATCGCAGGCCTGATGTCGGACGAACGGGCGGAAATCGTCGCGGCCAAGGCCGAGAAGCTCACCGAGGCGATGCGCAAGATGGGCTGTTCGCTGAACAACGCCTACATGCAGCACTCGCTGCTGGCGCTGGTCGTCATTCCGGAGCTCAGGATTTCGGACGTCGGCCTGATCGATGTGACGACATTCCAGAAGGTCGATCTGTTCGTCTAGGATTGTTGCTATTCAGGCCATGCCGGCCTGCAAGTAGCGATTTTCTGCGCTTCCGGTGCTCACGTACTTAAGTACGCTCCGCTCCGGTTCTCGAATCTCAACAATCCTAGGGCCAATGTCGCCCGCTGGCTCACCCGCCGGTGGCGATGGTCAGCACCTTGAACGGCGTGGTGATGACGATCTCTGCGACCGAGCCGACGGCCTTGCCGAGGCCCTGGCCGAGATTGTTGAGCTGTGTCGGGTCGGGTTCGTCCGAGGCGAGGCCCGCCGGCGCCCGCAGCCGGTCGCCGAGCAGTTGCACCAGCATCGGGTTGTCGGCGAATTTGGCGTGGTTGAGGCGGTCGCCGCCCTTGGCCTGGGAAAGATCGACCACCGACACGCCATAGCTGGCGAGGTCTGCAGCGTTGCCGTAGTCGCCGACGCGCGGCTTGTCGCCCGAGATCAGGGACGAGAGCTTGAGAGCCCGGTCATCCGCAGAGAGCAGGATGGCGAACGGCTTGTCGGGTTTGCCGTAGCGGATCATCTGCTTCTTGAAGACGTCGACATCGATGTCGGGCGAGGCCAGGATGACATAGCCGAGCTTGCCGCCGAGATCCCGGTCGCCGGTGATGGCAAGCTGGCGCAGCGCCTCCATGGTCACCCAGGTTCCCATCGAATGGGCGATGATGTCGATGCTCTTGACCTTTGTCTTGGCCAGCATCCGGAGCGTCGCCTCGAGGTCGTCGCGCGCTGCGTTGGCGCTTTCCTTGTCGTAGATATAACCCGTGGTCTTGCCGCTCGAAGCCCAGGAGAACAGCACCGGGGTGCCGGGATATTTGGTGTCGTGGGCGATCTGCGTCAGCCGGTAGATGCCGTCGTCAAAACCGTTGTTGAAGCCGTGCACGAAAACCAGCGCACGGTCGCCGCGCATGGAAATGTCGGCGCCGACCGCTTTGGCGAACTGGGGCGCGCCCTCATAGAAAATGACGTCCTTGGCGGTAAAATCCTTGGCAGGATTGCTGTTTGCCGATCCCTTGGCCCGCTCGATGGCGCCGACCTGATGGCTTTTGGGAACGGTGACGTCGACACGGGCAAAGCTGGTGGTCAGCGAGCGATCGCCGTCGTAAACCTGTCGCGGCTCTTTTGTTGCCCTCTGGCGGGTGGTGGCGACGAAGATTTCATGCGTGGCCGCGATGTCGGATGCGGGCACCGAGACCGTCGTCCTGTTGAGCAGGTCGTGCGTTTTTCCGCCAGCGCAGCCGGTGACAGCGAGCGCCAATGCAACGACGAGGTAGCTCTTCGAACGCACGGTCACACGCAGGCTCCCGCAAAAGGGGACGTCAAACGCGTGACGTCGCTGGCTATTCCGATAAGGCCAGAGACCGGCGCGGTCCAGTTCAAAGTGAATCCATACGTCCGCGATGCCGGGCAGGCATGGCCGCGAGACCGCACCTATTGGCCAAGCAGGCTGATGCGGTCGGTGACATCACGGTCGCTGGCAAAGCCGTCATCCTCGCGCAGCCGCTGGCCGATCATCTTCACCAGCGTCGGATTGTCGGCGAACTTCGTATGGTTGAAGCTGTCCGATCCCTTGACCTTGGACAGGTCGACGACCGTCACGCCATAGGAGGCAAGATCGGCGGCATCCTTGTAGTCGCCGACACGCGGCCGTGAACCGGCGATCAGGCCGGAGAGCCGCAGCGCACGGTCGTCGTCCGATAACAGCAGGATGAACGGCTTGTCGGGCTTGCCATAGCGCCGCATCTGGCTCTTGAACACGTCGACATCGATGTCGGGCGAGGCCAGCACCACGTCGCCGAGCTTGCCGCCGAGATCGCGATCGCCGGTGATGGCCATCTGGCGCAGCGTTTCCATGGTGACCCAGGTTCCGAGCGAATGTGCGACGATGTCGATGCGCCGCGCGCCGGACTGCTCCAGCATCCTGAGCGTCACCTCCAACTGGTCGCGGGCAGCGCTGGCGCTTTCCTTGTCGTAGACATAGTCGGTGGTCCTGGCGCCCGATGCCCAGGAAAACAGCACTGGCGTGCCGGGATAGCCGGAATCATGGACGATCTGGGTCAGGCGATAGACGGCGGCATCGAAGCCGGTGTTGTAGCCATGCACGAAGACCATGACGCGGCCGCCGCGCGCCGCGATGTCGGTGTTGAGCGCGCTGGAGAATTTCGGCTGCGTGTCGTAGCCGACGACCTCGGAAGCCATGAAATACTTGGCCGGGTCGTCCGACTTGCCGCGCGAGCGGCGCTCGATCTGGCCGGTCTTGTGAAGCGCCGGAACGGTGACGTTGACGCGGGCGTAGTTCAGCGTCGCCGACCGTTCGCCGTCGAAAACCTTGTTGGGATCGTCGGATTTCTTGCGCGTCGTGGCGATGAAGATCGAGTGGTTGCCGGCGATCTCCGTCACCGGCGCGGACACCATGGCGCTGCCAAGCAATTCCTGTGTTTGCTGGCCGGCGCAGCCGGCGACGAACAAGGCCAGGACAACGGTAAAAATCTTCTTCAAAGGCACGCCTGAATTTCCAACTCCGGCCGAAAGGCCTGTCTATCCTCACGATACCTCCCGGACAGGCAGAGTGCGGCAGAACTAAGTCCTGTCGAGTCGAAATGTGATCGGCGCCCCGCTGCGGCCATCGCAGTGTTGCGCGAAAGCCAAAATGGCGGGAAACGCCTGCGTGATGTGCGCAATGAGCGGCGTCGCCGCCGGCCCTCCAATCCCCGCAGAGATAGCGATTTCATACCGCCCGATGCGAGGGGCATGAGAATGCACCCGCAAGTAGCTGAAAATATTTCGCAAAATTTCCGCCCGGAAGGACGTAAATGATGGACGATGGCGCTGGGGAGCCGGATATGTGATAGGCGGGCTCGCGCCGCACCTGGTCATGGCGCTCAACAACCGAACGTTCGCGACCCGATTAATGATAGAGATCCGCGGACAGCATGCAACGCAAGGTGATTTTCCCCAGGGGTGGTTTCCGATGAACAGTTTCTCTTCCCGCGTTGCTGCCGCTGCCGCCGCGATCCGCCAGATCTTCCCTGAAACGCCGCTACAGGAAAACGACTATCTGTCGAAAAAGACCGGTGCGCGGGTGCTGTTGAAGCGCGAGGATCTGTCGCCGGTCCGCTCCTACAAGATCCGCGGCGCCTTCAATTTCTTCCGCAAGACACTGGCGGCCGGCAACGAGGCCGAACTGTTCGTCTGCGCGTCCGCCGGCAACCACGCGCAGGGCTTTGCTTTCGTCTGCCGCCATTTCGGCAGGCGAGGCGTCGTGTTCATGCCGGTGACGACGCCGCAGCAGAAGATCGACAAGACCAGGCTGTTCGGCGGCGATTTCATCGAGATCAGACTGGTCGGCGATTTCTTCGACGATTGCTATCGCGCTGCCCTGGAATTCACCGACAGTTCCGGCGCCCATATGGTGCCGCCTTTCGATCACAAGGACATCATCGAGGGCCAGGCAACCGTCGCCTACGAGATCGCGGACCAGATGCCGGGCGCCCGCATGCCCGATATCGTCATGCTGCCGGTCGGCGGTGGCGGACTTGCCGCGGGCGTCACCCACTATTTCGCCGATCAGGGCAGGGAAGCACGCTTCGTCTTCTGCGAACCGGCAGGCGCGCCGAGCCTGCGCGAGAGCCTCGCGGCGGGGAAACGGCTCAAGCTCGCCAAGGTCGACAATTTCGTCGATGGCGCCGCGGTGGCCGAGATCGGCCGCGAGCCGTTGCGTCATCTCAAGGATTTTCCGGCCGACACGGTGCGGCTAATCCCGGAAAACAGGCTCTGCGCCACCATGATCGAGATGCTCAACGTTGAAGGCGTCGTGCTGGAGCCGGCTGGCGCGTTGGCGATCGATGCGCTCAAGGATTTCTCCAAGAAGGAGATCAGGGGCAAGACCATCGTCGCCGTGGTTTCGGGCGGCAATTTCGATTTCGAGCGGCTTCCGGACGTCAAGGAACGGGCGTTGCGCTTCGAGGGTTTGAAGAAATACTTCATCATCCGTTTTCCGCAGCGGCCGGGCGCGCTGCGCGATTTCCTCGAACTGCTCGGACCCGACGACGACATCGCCCGTTTCGAATATCTGAAGAAATCGGCGCGCAATTTTGGTTCGGTGCTGATCGGCATCGAAACCAGGGACCGTCGAAATTTCGATCTGCTCAAGGCGAAGTTCGAGGCCGAGGGCGTTCAGTATCAGGACATCACCGACAACGAGACACTGGCCGGGTTCATCATATGAGCGATCGGATGATTGATCCGGGAAAAATCTTCGTCGCGCTGTTTTCCGGCATCAATGTCGGCGGCAACCGCATCGTCAAGATGGCGGAGCTGCGGTCGTTCTTCGAGGGCCTCGGCTTTTCCGACGTCGCCACCTACGTGCAGAGCGGCAATGCCGTGTTCCGGGCGAAGAAAGGCGACGCGGCGGCACTGGCGAACCTGCTCGAAGCAGCCTTCGAGACGAAATGGGGGTTCCATTCGCGCATCATGGTGCGCGATCTCTCCTAGTTCGAGAAGCTGGTGCGCGAAAATCCCTATCCGGAAATTGCCGCGGACCACACGAAGCTGCACGCCTATGTGCTGGAACGCGAGCCGACCGCCGATGAGGTGGCGCGGCTGACCGAAAAGTGCACCGGCCCCGAACGCTTCGAGATCAAGGGCGATGTGCTCTACCTCAGCGCACCGAATGGGCTGGGCAAATCGGTGTTTGCCGGGCTGATCCCGCGCACGCTGAAAGTGCCGGGCACCGCGCGCAATTGGCGCTCGGTGCAGGCGCTGCTGGAGATGGCCGCACACGCCGGTGAGAAGTAGTTGGCCGGCTAGGCGGAAGTTGGTTTCCAGTCGAAGGTCAGTTCTTCGCGGAAAGCAAAGCGCTTGATGTGATCGGCGACAACGCTTTCCAGGCGCTCGATCGATCCTGCTTCGTCAGTCGACACCGTAACATGCAGCGCTGCGGCATCGGCATCCATGACGGTACGGCCCATTGAGAGATCGATGGTGCCATGGGTGGGATCGAACTCGACCGGGAATTTGTGTGCCCAGTGCTTGCACAACTGCTGCAAGTAGCGGCTGGCATGTTCGGTGGCGACGTCGGCATGGCTGGTCGGCATGAATTCTCCTGGGCAAGCGCCCTTTTGCATGGCTGGGCGCCGGCCCAAGCCTGGCGCCTCAGCCAGACAGATAGGCGCCGCCCCTGAAAAACCAAACGGTAGCGGGCTCATCAGCCTGGCATTGTCCGCTCAAGACAGCGTGATCGGCTACCAGCTTCCGGTGTTCGCCATCGAAGCCCAAGGCTCGGCCTTGGCCTTGGCCGGGCCTTTCTGCAAAAGCTCGATCGAGATGCCGTCCGGCGACTTGACGAAAGCCATGTTGCCGTCGCGCGGCGGCCGGTTGATGGTGACGCCATTGTCCATCAGATGCTGGCAGGTGGCGTAGATGTCGTCGACCTCATAAGCGAGGTGGCCGAAATTGCGCCCGCCCTTGTAGTCTTCGGGATCCCAATTGTAGGTCAGTTCGACCAGCGGTGCCTTTTTATTGATGCCGCTCTCCTCGTCTTCCGGTGCGGCGAGGAAGATCAGCGTGAAGCGGCCCTGCTCGTTTTCGTAGCGGCGCACTTCCTTGAGGCCGAGCTTATTGCAGTAGAAGTCGAGCGAGGCATCGACGTCGGCGACGCGGATCATGGTGTGCAGATAGCGCATGTGATTTCCTCGATAAATTGCGTTGCGGCGCAACATAGGGTCGGCCCTGTCAAAGGGCAATCGTGCGGCGGTGCGCAGCCGGCAAAGAACAAATCCGGTATTGCCCCAATGAACCGTGAAAAAAGGCACGGCAGGTCTTGCACACACCGGAAGCCGCAGTGTTAATCTGTTGGCAAGAATCAGTTGCGGTGTTCTTGAAAAGAGGGGGCATTCTTATGGGGGAAAAGGCCTCTTTCATGGGGCGGGACGGAACCCTTGGCGACGCCTTGCAGCGTGACGAAGGCGGCGACGCTTCTGATCTGCTCGAAGTAGCCGGCGCCATCAAGTGGTTCGATGTGGCCAAGGGTTATGGTTTCATCCTCCCGGATGACGGCATCTCGGGCGACATCCTCCTTCATGTGACATGTCTTCGAAGAGACGGCTTTCAGACGGCGCTGGAAGGCGCACGCGTGGTCTGCCTCGTCAAGCATGGCGAGCGCGGATTGCAGGCCTTCCGTGTGCTCTCCATGGATGTCACCACCGCGGTCCACCCGGCCGAGATGCAGGAGCAGCGCACCCATGTCGCTGTGACGCCGGAGAGCGGTCTCGAACGCGCCTTGGTAAAATGGTTCAACCGCACCAAGGGGTTTGGTTTTCTCACCCGCGGCGAGGGTACCGAGGACATCTTCGTCCATATGGAGACCTTGCGCCGTTACGGTATCACCGAGCTTCGGCCCGGACAGGTCGTGCTGGTTCGTTTCGGGCGCGGCGACAAAGGCCTTATGGCCGCCGAAATTCACCCCGATATGGGGACCTTGCCGGTCTCGCACTAGGGCGTTTCCGGCCGAGGATCTCGAATGGCTTACAGGAACTGGCTGACCGCGGGCGCGATGTGCGCGATTGCCTTCATCGCCGCCGCCGGTGGTTACTTCTATTCCGAAAAGCCGACCTCGGCGGACAGCCGGGCAATGATCCTTCCGGCGGATCCAGCGCCATTGGTTGTGGTGACGAAAGGCGGTGACCGCTCTTTCTCCATCGAAGTCGCCGACACCGCCGCCGAGCGCGAGGCTGGCTTGATGTACCGCCGGGACATGGCGGACAACCACGGCATGCTGTTCGTCTTCGAGGTCCAGCAGCAGGTTGGCTTCTGGATGCACAACACCCCGATGCCGCTTGATCTGATTTTTGTCGGCCAGGATGGCAAGATCCGGGCGGTCAAGCACGGCGAGCCGCAATCAGACGCCGTCATTTCGCCTGGTGTACCGGTGCGTTTCGTGCTTGAGCTCAAGGCAGGCACTGCCGCCAGGAACGGCATCGAGTATGGCGACCTTTTGCGCCATCCGGCTGTGGGCACGGTGTCCGGCCCCGGCATGCCACCAGCCGACAATGGCGATGCGCCAAATGGCGGTGGCGGTTGAGCACACAGGCGGGATCGCAGATGCAGTCTTTCACCCATGACGGCTTCGATCTTGCTTTCCTCGAGCGCCAGCCGGAATCGGGCGAGGGCGATCCGGTGCTGATGATCCACGGCTTCGCTTCGAGCCACTATGTCAACTGGGTGTCGCCCGGCTGGTTCAAGACGCTGAACGATGCCGGTTACCGCGCCATCGCCTTTGACAATCGCGGCCACGGCGCGTCGTCCAAGAGCTATGATGAGGCGGACTATACGCCGGTCAAGATGGCCTCCGATGCCACTGCCTTGCTCGACCATCTCGGCATCGAGCGCGCCCACGTCATGGGTTATTCGATGGGCGCGCGCATCGCGGCGTTCATGGCGCTGTCCGATCCGGACAAGGTGGCGACGCTGGTCTTCGGCGGCCTCGGCATCGGCATGATCGACGGTGTCGGCGATTGGGATCCGATTGCCGACGCGCTGCTTGCCGAAGATCCGGCCGCGACCAGCCATCCGCGCGGCCGGTCGTTTCGCGCCTTCGCCGACCAGACCCGCAGCGATCGCCGTGCCTTGGCGGCTTGCATCGCCAAATCGCGCGAATTGCTGAGCGAGCAGGATGTTGCCCGCATCGCCCAGCCGACGCTGGTCGCCGTCGGAACCACCGACGACATAGGCGGCTCGCCCGATGAGCTTGCAGCGTTGATGCCGAACGCCAGCGCTTTTCATATCGAGGGCCGGGACCATATGCTGGCCGTCGGGGACAAGACCTTCAAGCAGCGCGTGCTGGAGTTCTATGCCGAAAATCCGCTCTGAGCGGAGGGCCAGGGCAGCGAGAAGCAGTGCCGTAGTCGGGGACGAGGCTGCTTGGCATCGTGATAGGCGCCTATCCTGATTGTCCTTAGCCGTTTGCAAGGGCCGCCAGCGATCGCGCGATGTTTTCCCGGGCCTGCGGTTCGAAGCGCTGGCGAAACTCTTGCGTGTGGAAGATATGCGGGCGGGCGAGGAAACTCTTCAAGACCGCACTGCGTCCGGCTCGCCACATCGGCTCCTCCACCCAGTGGTACTCGCGCCGCACGGCGCGCTCATAGGCGTCGAAGGCGTCCGGTGCGGCACCCAGGATCGACAGGTCCATATCCAAGAAAAGACTTGCGTCTCGTGTGGCCGTCGCGTCGTCGAACGGCGGCACCTGGTGCGTGGCGGTGGCGACGATCATTGCCGAGATGCGGTTGATACGTGAAGGATCTGCGCGGCCCGCCAGCTTTTTTTCGGCAAGGGCGGCACTTTGCGCCTCATTGTCCTTGGCCTTGCTGTCATAGACGGCATCGTGGAACCAGATCGCCGCTTCGATCGCCTCGGGATCGGCCAGCAACCTTCGATAGTCGCCAGCCAGCGCCAGCATCGCCTCGATATGGGCAAGGTTGTGGTAGTGGCGGCCCTGTGCTCGGTAGAGCCCTGAGAGCTCGCTTTTCAGCGCGTCGTCGATCAAGGGTTCGTTTTCCATGGCTGCTTGAATTCCCGCGAACCAAATCCATTTGACAAAGCACTAAGGAAAATTGAGTTCAATCGTGCTATGATCTGGCTTATATGTGCGGCCAGGCAACAGGCAAGCACAGCAGGCAGGCCAGGCAGGCCAGGCAGGACGCAGGACGAGACGGCGATGAACAGCATCAGCATTTCCCGACACAGCGCATTGAAGCCGGTCGATCCGATCTGGCGTTCGATCCGGGACGAGGCCATGGAGGCTGTCAACCGCGACCCGCTGCTCGCTGCATTTCTCTATTCGACCATCCTCAACCAGGACAGCCTGGAAGAAGCAGTCATTCATCGGCTGGCCGAGCGGCTGGCGCACCAGGACATCGGCTCCGATCTCATCCGCCAGACCTTCAAGTCCATGCTGGCCGACGACAAGGAGTGGCCGACGACGGTGCGTGTCGACATCCAGGCCTATTACGATCGCGATCCGGCTTGCGACCGCTTCATCATGCCGGTGCTCTATTTCAAGGGGTTTCACGCCATCCAGACCCATCGGCTGGCGCATTGGCTGTGGAACCAGGGGCGCAAGGATTTCGCGCTCTATCTGCAGAGCCGCTCGTCCTCGGTCTTCCAGACCGACATCAACCCGGCCGCCCGCATTGGCAAGGGCATCTTCATCGACCACGCAACCGGCCTCGTGGTCGGCGAGACCGCGGTCATCGAGGATGACGTGTCGATCCTGCATGGCGTGACGCTGGGCGGCACCGGCAAGGCCGGCGGCGACCGCCACCCCAAGATCCGCTACGGCGTGCTGATCGGCGCCGGCGCCAAGATCCTCGGCAACATCGAAATCGGCCATTGCTCGAAGATCGCGGCAGGCTCGGTGGTGCTGTCGCCCGTACCGCACAACAAGACGGTTGCCGGCGTGCCGGCCCGCGTCGTCGGCGAGACCGGCTGCGATCAGCCGTCGCGCCAGATGGACCAGCTTTTGCCGTCGCAGACGATGGATCAGGTCGTCAGTTTCGACATCTGATTGTCATATGTCCGCTGCCTGAGGCCGTGGGCAGACATGGGCGATTGTTCTCGCCCAAGGTCTTTTGAGATTCAGGTCAGGCCGAGCCGAAAATGGTGGGTTCCGAGAACCGGAGCGGAGCGTACGTTTGGGTACGTGAGCACAGTTCTACCGCGACGCGGTAGAACGGGGAAGCGCAGGAAACCGCCATTTGCAGGCCGGCCTCACGTGAATATCAACAGACCTTAATCAGGCCGCTTGCCTTTACATCGCCATTGTCGACGTGCCAGAAGCGCGTTCGAACGAGCAAGCCCGATGATCGGAGAAGACTGTTGAAGCCGGACGAAATCAGAAAGCTGGACGCCTATTTCAAGCGCGTCTTCCAAAACCCCAAGCTCGAGGTCAAGGCGCGGCCGCGCAAGGACGATTCGGCCGAGGTCTATGTCGGCGACGAATTCCTCGGCATCGTCTTCAAGGACGAGGACGACGGCGACTACAATTTTTCGATGGCGATTCTCGACATCGATCTGGCCTGAGCCAGCAAATCTTGCGGTCGGCCGGCTCATGCGGCCGGCCAGCCGGTTCCCTTGAAGCGTTCTTAACGTCCCGCCTTCAGAACGCGCCCGGCTTCGGTGGCGATTGCCGCATCGAGCGCCTGCCAATCGCCCAGAAACTCCCTTGGGAAGCGATAGGTGAGGCTGAGTTCGTCGCCGACCTGGATGTCGCGCTCGCAAGGCGCCAGCGATTGGTCGGCACTCGGCCCGCTCAGGCAACGGGCCACGAACGGCTCCTTGCCGGGGCGATTGCCGACAACCAGCACCTCGTTCAGATAGCCTGATTTCTCGTTGAAACCATAAATCATCGTGCCGCCAGGCCCGGCAGTGCCGGGTCGGGTGATCAGCGCGCTGTAGATCGGCGCGAAGCGGCCGCTCATGTCACGCGACATCATCTGCTGTTCGAAGGACAGGAAGACGATGCTTTTGGCTGTTCCCGTATGGTTGAAATCATCCCGCGCGGCCTCGCTGTAGCCGTCCATCTGAGGATAGCGCAGATAGAGGTCGAGCCGCGAGGCGATGCCGTCGCGCCGGGCCTGGGCGAAACGGATGGCATTGGCCGGGACCGTGATGACATTGTTGCCGATCACCACCTGGTGGGCTGTTGCGTCGTCGGTGTATCCGGCCATGGCGATCGAATGGCCGAACCATTTGCCGGCAAGGCTGATCGCCACCGACAACAGGGCGAGCGCCGCGAACCCGTAGAGCACCCGCTTCATCAGCCTGGAATCGACCACGGTGAGTTCGTTGGCGAGCGCTGCCTGCTTCATCTCAGTCCTCGGATCTCGGGCCGCCCGTCCGCCTGCAGTGTCCCCGGGCGGCACACACCGCACGGCATGGCTCTTGCAGCCTGCATGGAACGACTGTGCAATTTCATGGTAAACGGAAAGTTAAGATGGGACCGCTGGAACTCACACTCTTTGCTTTTGCCGTCGGGTTGACGGCCTGCGGGCTGGCCGGATCGGCCATGGAACTGGTGTCGGGCCGCAAGGTCGCCTTCACCGAACCCTATGTGTCGCCGTCACATGTCTTGCGCTCGCTGCTCGCCACGGCCTGTGCGGGACCGTTCATGCTGGTCAACGACGCCATCGATGCCCGGCGTCAGCGCCGCATTTCAACGTTGGCGCTGATGTCCTGCGGCTGCACGGCAATTGCGTGGACCTTGGCGCTGGGCGTCGTCGTGCTTGCCATTGCCTCATGGTCGGTCCGTCTCCTAGGGTCCGAGCTGCCAGGCTGAGACGATTCGGAGACCAGAAATGCCGCTTTATGCGATCGATGGAACAGAGCCCAGCTTCGCCGATGCGGACTCGAACTGGATCGCACCCGATGCGACGCTGATCGGCGACGTCAGGGTCGGACGCAATGCCGGCTTCTGGTTCGGCGCCGTCATCCGCGGCGACAATGAGCCCATCGTCATCGGTGCCGACACCAACGTGCAGGAACATACAGTCATGCACACCGATCCCGGTTTTCCGCTGACGATCGGCGAAGGCTGCACGATCGGCCACCGCGCCTTGCTGCATGGCTGCACGATCGGCGACAACAGCCTGATCGGCATGGGCGCCATCGTGCTGAACGGCGCGAAAATCGGCAGGAACTGCCTGGTCGGCGCCGGTGCGCTGGTTACCGAGGGCAAGGAATTCCCGGACAATTCGCTGATCGTCGGCTCGCCCGCCAAGGCGATCAGGGTGCTGGACGACGCGGCCGTGGCAAGGTTGCGCGGCTCGGCGGCGCATTATGTCGCCAACGGCAAGCGCTTCAAGGCGGGGTTGAAGAAGGTTTGAGGCTAGCCTGGCATTTGCTGGTTTCTTAGCGCCTCAACTCACTGTCCGTCAGTTGCGCCCAGCCATCGCATCGCGCAGCAAGGAAGCACCGCCTTCAAAGCCGGCAATCTCGGCTTCCTTGATCGCGGTCCTGTAGTCATCGATGCGGGTTTCGAGCGCCGGGTCGGCGCCCGCCGCCAAAAGCAGGCGGATCGCATCGACACTGCGGATGGCCACCGAATAGTGCAGCGGAGTCCAGTCGTTGACGCCCCGCATGTTGGGGTCGGCGCCAGCTTCGATCAGCACCCGCACGATGTCCAGCCTATTGGCGCGATCGGTGGACAGCGCCGCAATGATGGACGGAAACCCGCCATGATCCTGATAATTCGGATCCGAGCCCGCCTCCAGTAAGATCGAGATGAAGCTGACGGGGCTCCAATAGATCGCATATTCCAGCGGATGCCCAAGGCCGAACTCAAACGGCATGCGCTCGTCGAACCATCGGGAAGAGCCGCCCAAGGCTAGACCGAGGCCGTCGAAGTCGCCGGCCTTGAAGGCATCGTCGATCGCCTTGAAGAGGCGATGACGCTCGCATCGATCTTCCGGGATTTCCAACATCGCCGTGTTCCAGAAGGCGAAAACCAACGGCCTATATTGCCCCGATCCCCTGCGCGTGGAAAGGCGGTCGTCCGATGCGTCCAGTAGGTCGACGATGCGCATACCATTTCACGGATTGCTGATATAAGTCATCGCTGAATAATAATCTGCATCGCGGAGGTAGCTTTCCGGCATGCCATTCCAGCTCAGTGAGCAAACGCAGCAAATTCTTTCGCTAATTTGCATTCTGTTAGCTGGCGTCTTCATTGGTATGGCCTTGGAACGTCTCCTATCGAGGAAACGGAGGCAGGCATGGAGGGAGAGCAATAGCAGGCGCTGGGCGAGAGAGCGCAGAGGGGGCGACATTCTTAGCGGCCTATGGGTTGCCCCGAAGCCTGTTTCCGCGCCACCGAAACCGACTGATCCTGCTGACCAGTTGCGGATCGTCATGGGTGCGAGCTTCACTATTCAACCGCTCCTCAACAGGAGTGAAGTGCGCGTCTTCAAGGAACTTGATCGCATGGTGATCAGCTGCAATCCGGGATGGCAGGTGATGGCCCAAGTGTCACTGGGCGAAATTTTGCGCAGCGCGAACGCTGACGCCTACAGCTGCATCAACTCGAAACGAGTGGACCTTCTTCTTGTGGACGAGACTTGTCTGCCTCGACATGCGCTCGAATACCAAGGCCATGCGCATCACCAAGGCACAGCAGCAGCACGTGATGCGGTCAAAAAGGAAGCGCTGCGACGTGCTGGCATCAGTTACCATGAGATCGTCGGCGGTCACACGACACCTTCGGAACTCAGGCGACTGGTTGAGAGGCTGGTGGACAAGCCCACCGCACCGCAATAGCTGACCTTTTGCAACGCAGATTTCTCGGAACCTGATTGGTTTTCGAACGGCCATAGCCAGAAATGGCGGAGCCGGCCCGGGGACGGGGCCGGCTCCTTTCACCCGGTCGTTGGGGACGGGGAGGGTGGGGACTCGACCGGGTTTCTCCTGAAGCGCCTCGCATTCACGCGGCGCGCTTGAGCTCTGTTTTAGCGGACGCTGGCGACCGCGTCGGAGCGGCCGTCATTGATCGTCACCCAAACGCCGGAATTCTGGTCCGACTGGCGCTTGAGATAGGTGTAGTCGGTGTCCGTCCAGGACAGGACCTTGGTCTCAAGATTGTCGAGGATGAATTCTCCGAGGCTGGTGCGCACGGTCAGCACCGCGTGGCCGTCGCCATTCGGCTGGCGCGCCACCGTCATCAGCAGATTGCCGGCGGGGACGCCCGCATCCATCAACTCGCGGCGCTTTTCCAGCGCGTAATCCTCGCAATCGCCATAGCCATTGGCCGGATAGGCCCAATATTCCTCGACACCGTAGTTTTCCATGTCGGTGCGCGGCTTGATGCGGGTGTTGACCGAATTGTTGATGTTGACGATCGTCGCCCACAGCTTGCGGGTCAGTTCGACCGGCGCACCCCTGCGGGTCCGTTCGCTGCATTCGCCGGGAATGCGCTGGCAGAACTCATAGTGACCAACAGGCTGGGTGGTGCGTCCGCCGGTGTGCATATAGGCCGGTCCCGCGGCATATGCTGATCCCCAAGCGGAAAGCTGCATCGCCATTGCCGCCAGCAACAGCTTGCCCCTCGTTTTCTTCATTGTTGTAGTCTCCCCGTTCGAAGGAGACATTGCCACATGTGGATTTATTTGACGCAAAAGCGCGAAGTAGATATTGAGTAAAACTCCAATAGAATAAACGTAAAATTTGAATCATTTGAGTATTAATTCGTTTGGATCTGAAGGCTCCCACCTCGGGCACGGAGCGCTCCCAGAAACAAGCTCCCAGAAACAAAAAACCGGCCGCAAGGGCCGGTTCCTGGAATGTTGCTGTCGGGCCTGCTCAGGCGCGTGGCGTGTTGAATTCGGAATCAAGCGTTTCGGGACGCTGGATCACAGCGAATTCGATGGCGACGCCGTCCTCGAAATGACGCACGACCTGCCCGCGCATGGTGCCAAGCATGACCTGGATGCCGATCGCCGGTTTGACGTCGATTTCGACAGCGGCGCCGGAGAGCGAAAGGTCGATGATGCGGCACTGGTACTGGCGGCCGTCGGTGAGCTGCAGCACGCTTGTCGGATTGCGCGGTGCGACGCGCTCGTGGCGGCGATCTTCCGGCAGGTCGAGTTCATGCTTGTTGGCCAGCCAGGTCAATTGCGCGGCCAGCTTGTCCTTCTTGCGATCCGACGCAATGACGGTCATTGCGAAACCGTCCTGCAGGGTGCGTGTGACGACGCCTTCGATGCGGCCGATATGATCGATGTAGGCGATGATTTTTTCGCCGGGCATGCCGATGCGGTCGGTGCGAAACGCGACATTGCCCGGTGACATGTCGACGACCTGGCAGGGATGTTCGGTGCGGTCTTCCAGCATGAAGCGTCCGTAAATTTTAACCCGGACGCGCTGAAAGTTTCGCCTTTCAGCTTGGGACGGCGCATAGTCGACCGCCGCTGACCTCATGACTGCCTACACCCCGTTTGGCATCCCGCGCGCCGATGCGAGGAACTTCATCAGAGAAGTACAACAAAGCGGGTTAACAAAGGGGAAAAGCGGGCGCTCCAGCGTTTTCCTTTTTGCAGGCCGTGGTGCCAAAACTGCCGCGCAGTTTTGGGCGACGTGCATCAGGTCTCAAAAAACAGCGGACTATTCCTCGCGCCCGCCATCGAAGACGACGAGATGACGGATGCGACGCACCCGGCCGAGCGCCGAGATCGTCTCGGGTGCCCCAAGTTCATCGGGAACAAGCGAGGGAACATCGATCGCCGGGCGATTGTTCAGAAGCTCCTTCTCCGGATCTATGACGCGGATTGAATCGATCAACGCATCGGTGATCGGATCGGCACCCAGCCAGAAGGGTTTCTCCACGGCGCTGATGACGCCCAGGCAGCGCGGATTTTCGACGCCGCCGTCCAGCGGCAGGGCAAGCAGTTCGAACTTATTGGAGCGCCCGTTGCGGCTGAAGCCCTCATAGCTGATGAGCACGACCGATTTCTGCTCGAACACGCCATGGATCAGGCGCGAGACGAGCCGCTGGTCCTTCTCGCGCCACAGCGATGGAAAGGAAAACCCCTTGAGCTCGCGGCCGTAGCAGGCGCAAAGCCTTGTGCCGGCCAGCCGGAATACGGCCTGTCCGCGCGTGTCACGTTCCAGGATAAAGGTGTCGGCCAGCAGCGACTTGATGTCGGCCGGTTCGACCTCCGAACGCTTCGGGGCGGGGCGTCCATCACGCAGGCGGTTCCAATATTGGAACAGCGTGATCGATCCATTCTGGTTCATGCTATGCTGCTCCGCGCAATCTGTCGTCTGATGTCCCATCGGTGAACAGAAGGGCGCCCTCCGAGGACCTACATGCGTTGCGGAGCAGGAAGCGTGCCAGCGTCGTTAACACTTGTTCACGGGTCGGGGTCGTTAAGGTTAACAAGTGGTTTACGTTGCGTCTGAGCCAGCCCCGTGGCACACAAAAACCACTCCAGAAGCGGTCGTTTCGCGACGATCGGCAGCACTTCAGTCAGAGTTTTAGGGGAGCAGGGGGCTCGACCGGCCGTTCAAGGGAAACCTTGAACGGCTTCTTTTTTGATTCGCGCCAGATGATTCGCGGTTTGCTGTTCGGTCCGCGTTAATCTAGATGCTCGAACCTGGAATCCCGCAGTGAGTGCAATTTCAAATGAGTGAACCGGTAATTCCCTCGGAAGCCGACCCGGTCGAGGGCGCGCCCGAGCCGCGGCGCGAGCCGGTGTTCAACCTGCCGCCCGTCGTGCTGGCGGTGATCGGCATCTGCGTCGTCGTCTATCTGTTGCAGCAATATGAGTTGAGCGAATCCCAGCAGATGACATTGCTGTATGACGGGGCCTTCATCCCCGTTCTCTACACCGGGCAATACGGCTTCGACTGGTTCCTGTTTTCGCGGCCCTTCACCTACGCGTTCATGCATGGCGGCTTTGCCCATATCGCCATCAACATGGTGTGGCTCGCCGCGTTTGGTTCACCATTGGCAAACCGTCTGGGAACGCTGTGGTTCGCGCTGTTCTTTGCCGCAACCGGGCTGGCTTCGGTCGCGCTTTTCTGGGCACTGCATCCTTACGGTGAGGCGCCGCTGGTCGGGGCTTCCGGTGCGATATCAGGCATGATGGGGGCTGCGGCGCGTTTTGGCTTCCGCACTGATCGTTCGGCCGGCAAGGCCGCCTTCGCCGGCCCGGTGCTGCCGATCGCATTCGTGTTGCGCTTACGCGGTGTCGTGATTTTCCTTGCCATGTGGATGGTCATCAATCTCGCCACCGGCCTGCTCGGTTTTGCCCCGGGGGTAGACGGCCAGATCGCCTGGGAGGCCCATATTGGCGGCTTTGTCGCCGGCTTCTTCGGCCTGCGCTGGTTCGACAGGAGATGGCAGGCGCCCGAATGGGAGACGGCCGACCACCACACTTGAAATGCAACCGATCACGGCGCACGATGTTCACTCTTACGTGAAGGCCGGTCAGGGCAGGAACCGGCAGGCAAAGCAGAGGAGGACGCCATGACGGTTAAGGCAATTCTCGAGAGAAAAGGCCATGACGTGTTGACGCTCGGGCCGAACGAAAAGCTTAGCGAAGCCATCCGTATCCTGGCAGAGCACAAGATCGGGGCGCTGGTCATCACCAATGGCGATCGCAAGATCGTCGGCATCCTGTCAGAGCGCGACATCGTCCGGGTTGTCGCCCGCGAAGGTGGAGCCGCGCTCGATATCCCCGTGCGTTCGGCGATGACGCCGAAAGTGAAGATCTGCAACGAAAACCACACCGTCAACGAGGTGATGGAGATCATGACCCGAGGCCGCTTCCGCCATCTGCCGGTGGAAAAGGACGGCATGCTCGATGGCATCGTGTCCATTGGCGACGTGGTCAAGCGCCGCATCGAGGATGTCGAGCGCGAGGCCGACGAGATCAGAGCCTACATCGCCACCGCCTGAGCGGTGAGGCGAACCGCCGGCCGGAGAACCGACCGGCGGAGCCGTGGTCACCTGTTGTCGAGTTCGGAGCGGACGAGTGCGAGCCCGCGCCGGGTGATGCGGTAGGGTCCACCGTCAGACGAAGAAACAGCCTTCTTCCGCTTCAGTTTTCGAAACAGCTCGAGATCGACGCCCGGATAATGCCAGCCGTCGCGGGTCAGGCATTTGACGGAGGCGATCCGTTTCTTCTCGTTCTTTTCGATTTCAATGCGTCCGCCCTGCGCGAGCAGGTGCAGGATGCGCTGTTTCCACAGCGCCGCGCGTCCTCTTGGACGCGCAAAGGACGCTGTGGCACTTATGATTTGGCGCATGATCCTTTCCGAAAATCGATACCGATTTTCGGGGTCATGCGCTGCGCGAAATATCCATGTGAGAGTTTTCGGGAAAACAAAAAATGCCGCCGCCGTGAAGCTTCGCGGCACGGGGTTTCAGGTTTTCTGCCCTGCCTCGCCAGGAGGTCAGGGCCTTACCGGGACTGAGCGTAAGTGGACATCCACTCTCCATTGGAATGGACCTCCTATAGGCGAACGCGGCTGAAAAGGCCAGTCCGCGGCTTTGCGCTTGTGTTTTTTGGGCGCTTGTCTCTTTTGGCGGTTTGCACTAGCGAAGTTGCACACCAAAGTGTGCGAAACGCATTATCCGCAGTTCCAATACGCAGGCCACCATGTCCCTCATCGACACCCGCACTCCCGACGCCAAGCGCCTTGTTTCCGGTGCCACCGGCGACTGGGAGATCATCATCGGCCTCGAGGTCCATGCCCAGATTACATCGGAAGCAAAGCTGTTTTCCGGCGCCTCGACCGCTTTCGGCGCGGCGCCCAACGCCAATGTCAGCCTGGTCGATGCGGCGATGCCCGGCATGCTGCCGGTCATCAACGAGGAATGCGTCAAGCAGGCGATCCGCACCGGCCTTGGGCTGAAAGCGCAGATCAACCACAAGTCGGTCTTCGATCGGAAGAACTACTTCTATCCAGACCTGCCGCAGGGCTACCAGATCTCGCAGTTCAAGCAGCCGATCGTCGGCGAGGGCACGGTGATCGTTTCCGTTGGCCCCGATCGTCAGGGCGAATTCGAGGACATCGAGGTCGGCATCGAGCGGCTGCATCTGGAGCAGGATGCCGGAAAGTCGATGCACGACCAGCATGTGACCATGTCCTATGTCGATCTCAACCGCTCCGGCGTGGCGCTGATGGAGATCGTCTCCAAGCCCGACATGCGCTCGGCCGACGAAGCCAAGGCTTATGTCACCAAGCTGCGTACCATCGTGCGCTATCTCGGCACCTGCGACGGCAACATGGACGAAGGTTCGATGCGCGCCGACGTCAACGTTTCGGTGCGCAAGCCGGGCGGCGAGTTCGGCACGCGCTGCGAGATCAAGAACGTCAACTCGATCCGCTTCATCGGCCAGGCCATCGACTACGAGGCGCGCCGGCAGATCGCCATTCTCGAGGATGGCGGCAAGATCGAGCAGGAGACGCGGCTGTTCGACGCCGCCAAGGGCGAGACGCGTTCGATGCGCTCCAAGGAAGAGGCGCATGATTACCGCTACTTCCCCGATCCGGACCTCTTGCCGCTGGAATTCGACCAGGCCTATGTCGATGCGCTGGCCAAGGAATTGCCGGAACTGCCAGACGACAAGAAGGCGCGGCTGATCGCGTCGCTCGGCCTGTCGGCCTATGACGCCTCGATCCTGGTTTCGGAAAAGCCGATCGCCGACTATTTCGAGAAGGTGGCCGCCGGCCGCGACGGCAAGCTCGCCGCCAACTGGGTCATCAACGATCTGCTCGGGCAATTGAACAAGGCCGGAAAAGACATTGAAAACGCTCCGGTTTCCCCCGAGCAGCTTGGCGCGGTCATCGATCTGATCAAGGACGGCACCATTTCCGGCAAGATCGCCAAGGACCTGTTCGAGATCGTCTGGAATGAGGGCGGCGATCCGCGCCAGCTGGTCGAGAGCCGTGGCATGAAGCAGGTCACCGACACCGGCGCCATCGAGAAGGCCGTAGACGAGGTGATCGCAGCCAACCCCGACAAGGTCGAACAGGCGCGCGCCAAGCCGAGCATGGCCGGTTGGTTCGTTGGCCAGGTGATGAAGGTGACCGGCGGCAAGGCCAATCCACAAGCGGTCAACGACCTCGTCAAGACCAAGCTGGGCATCGAGTAGCGCGGTGTTTGTCCGCACCGCAGGTGAACGTGATCTGACGGCCATCCGGGCGCTGCTGGTCGAAACCTGGCACACGACCTATGACGCGGTCTATGGCCCTGATCGGATCGACCGGGTCATCGAGGATTGGTGTTCGCCGGCGAAATTGAGAGCTAGCCTTGAGCGGCCGAATGCCGAATTCCTGGTCGCCGACGACGGCAAGCGCATCGGCGGCGTCGCCTATGCCGAAAGCGTCGAAGGCGGCACCGTGGTCGACCTGCAACAGCTCCATGTCGCACCCGACCTGCAAGGCCGGGGCATCGGCGGGATGTTGCTCGATGAGGTGATCGAGAATTTTCCGGAAGCCCGCTCTCTACGCAGCGAGGTCGTGGAGCAGAACAAGCGTGCGGTCGCCTTCTATCTGGCCAACGGCTTTGCCGAGATTGGCCGGGCCGACAATTATGGGCCGGCGCAGTCCGGTATTGCTGCGTTGATTCTTGAGCGGATGCTGACCGCCTGAGCGCTCGATTGCATCACGTTGTTGCGAGTGGACCCTCGAGCACACGGCTTTCATTTGACGGCGCAAATATCGAGCGCAAAGCTGCGGCCGCTGACCCCAGCCATGATCGGTGTTTGACCGGTGGCATGCGAGGCAGCTTGGGGAATCGTCATGCCAAGCTTGCCGGAACTGAAGCCGACACAGGTGTCGGACGAGACCTTTGGCGGCGTCACCTATCATATAGCGGGCGAGCTGGTGCCGGTGCTTTCGGTCGATGTCACGCGCATGCCGGTCTATTTCGAGCACCACATCCTTTTGTGGAAGAATTCCACCATCACCATCGGCCTGAAATCGCTGAAGGGCGCGCTGAAGCGGATGATGGCCGGCATGCAGATCTTCGTCGCCGAGGCGTCGGGGGCGGGCATCATTGCCTTCAGCCGCGATGGGCCGGGCCACATCGTGCCGATCCATCTCAGGCACGGCGAAGAGATCCAGGTGCGCGAGCACCAGTTTCTCGCCGCCACCGGCAATGTCGACTACACCTTCGAACGGGTGCGCGGCCTGGCGACGATGCTGTTCGGCCAGAGCGGCTTTTTCATCGACCGCTTTCGCGGTGATTCCGGCGATGGCATCGTCTGGCTGCACGGCTATGGCAACGTCTTCGAAAAGACGCTCGCCGCCGGCGAAACCATCGACATCGAACCAGGCGGCTGGCTGTTCAAGGATGCCTCGGTCAGGATGGAGACCAAGATCGATCGCCTGTCGAGCGGCTTCTTCGGCGCCAACATGAATTTCATCGTCAACCGATTCACCGGACCGGGCCGTGTCGGCATCCAGTCGATGTATCTGCATATGCCGACGGAGGAATAGTTCGGCGAAGGCCACTGGCGGGCAGCAATGGCGGCCGCGACCCGGCCATGCGTCATCGCGGCGTTTGCCGTGCCGGCTCACCACGGATATGCAAGGGCCATGACCAAATTGTTCCGCACTGCGGCGCTGGCGCTGCTCGCCATCATCATTTTCGCGACCTTGTCGCCGATCCAGATGCGGCCGCATCTCGCTGAAGCAAATATCGAGCGTGCCATGGCTTATGTCCTGCTGGGCTTCGCCCTGGCGGTCGGCTTCCCCAACCGACTGTATCAAGTGGTGATCTTTGTGGCTGTGATCGCCGGCATGCTGGAACTGCTTCAGCTCATTGATCCCGGTCGCCATGCACGCCTCATCGATGCATTGGTGAAAGCCTTTGCCGGGGTGGTTGGGATCGTCGCGGGACACCTGATCGTCAGGGCCGGCCGGCAAAAGAGCGAGAGCTAGGCGCGGCAGCAATCCGCCGCGGCGGATCGAGCCTTCGCTAGGCAGCGGGAACCTGCACATTGTCGATTAGCCTGGTCTCGCCGAGCCACGCCGCTGCGAGAAGACGCCCTTCGCGGTTTCGACGCCATGGCGCAAGCGTCAGGCTTTCGCGTGCCTCGACATAGTCGACCTTCTGGAAACCGGCGGCGATGAGGTCGCGGCTGGCCTCTTCGGTTGCGTCGGTTTGGTGGGCGACTGCCGCCAGGGCCGCAGCCGTTTTGCGCAATATCACGTTGAGTTGGCGGGCGACCTTCAGTTCGGCCTCATCGAGATAGGCGTTGCGTGACGACATGGCGAGACCATGCGCGTCGCGTATCGTCGGGGCGCCGACGACCTCGACGGGCAGGTCGAGATCGCCGCAGAGCTGTCTCACCACGCAAAGCTGCTGGTAGTCCTTCTCGCCGAAGACCGCAAAGTCGGGCGTTGCCTGCAGGAGGAGCTTTGCCACCACGGTGGCGACGCCGTCGAAAAAGGTCGGCCGAAAGTCCGATTCGAGCCCGGCGGAGGGGCCGCCGACCGAGATTTTCGTCGCGAAGCCGGCGGGATACATCTCGCCAACCGTCGGTGTGAAAGCAAGGTCGGCCTTTGCCGCGCCGAGCCGGTCGAGATCGCGGGCGAGTTGGCGCGGGTACTTGTCGAGGTCTTCGCTCGGCGCGAACTGTGTCGGGTTGACGAAGATCGACACGACGCAGCGCTCGGCTCTTTCGAGCGCGATCCTGACCAGCGAGATGTGCCCGTCGTGCAAAGCGCCCATAGTCGGCACCATGGCGACACGAAGGCCGTCACGGCGCCAGTCATGGATTTGCGTGCGAAGTGCGGCAACGCTGTCGACGACGACGGGTTGGCTCATGCGTCATCCCTGCTGTTTGTCGCCGAAAAGACATGGCCGGGGCCCGGGAAGGTCCGGTTTCGCACTTCTGCTGCATAGCTCTTTGCGGCATGCGAGATCGCGCTGCGCAGGTCGGCGTATTCCTTGACGAATTTCGGCACGCGATCGACGGTCAGCCCGACCATGTCGTCGATGACCAGGATCTGGCCGTCGCAGTCGCCGCTGGCGCCGATGCCGATGGTTGGAATGGCGAGGCGGCGGCTGATATCGGCGGCGACCCTCTCGACCGTGCCTTCGATGACCACCGAGAAAGCCCCGGCGTTCTCGACGGCGAGCGCATCGCGAAGCAATGCCGCAACAGCCCCCTCGGTGCGGCCTTTGATCTTGTAGCCGCCGTCCTTCTCGACCGATTGCGGCTGGAGGCCGATATGCCCCATGACCGGAATGCCGGCGGCGACGATGGCCGCGATCTGGCTAACCATGTCGACGCCGCCTTCGAGCTTCACCGCCTGGCAGCCGGTTTCGTCGACGACCCGCCGCGCCGAGGCGACGGCAAGTGCTGCCGTGACCTCATAGCTGCCAGCCGGCAGGTCGATGACGACGCAGGCACTGGCCGAGCCGCGCATCACGGCTTGCCCATGCGCGATCATCATCTCCAGCGAGGCACCCAGTGTCGTCTTGTGGCCATGGAGGACCATGGCGACACTGTCACCGACCAGAAGCAGATCGACATGGTGATCAAGCAGACGGGCGATGGGATAGGTGTAGGCGGTCAGGCAAACGATCGGCGTGCCGCCCTTGCGGTGGCGAATCGCCTCGGCGCTGATGCGCATGTCGGTGGTCGGCAATTCCGTGGCCAATCGTCACCTCCTTTGGCCTCAAGCCGGGCTGGATACAAGCATGGGCGCGCAGAGCTTTAGAAACACCGCAAAGGCTTGGCAAGCGTGCATGCAGCCACCGGCAGGATCACCGGCTTGTGTCGGGTTTCAGGAAAGCCATTTGCGCACACGCCGTGGCAAAAGCCTTGCCTTCGGCAAGGCCTGACGCCATAAGCAGGAAACGGGCGCTGCTGGCGCGAGGGTTTTGAGATGAAGACTTTCCTTACGCAGTTTTTCACCTGGTGGAACAGCCAGACGATAGGAACCCGCCTGCACACGTGGCGGTATGGCAAGAAGGTCGGCCAGGACGAGACCGGCAATTTTTACTACGAAGGCGGCATCGATTCGGAAGGCCGCATGCGCCGCTGGGTCATCTACCGCAATTATTCGGAAGCTTCGGCGATACCGCCCGGCTGGCACGGCTGGATGCACCACCGTGTCGACGTCGCGCCGTCCAGCGAGGACTACAAGCCACGCGACTGGCAGAAGCCGCATCAGCCCAATCTGACCGGCAGCCCGGCGGCCTATCGCCCGAAGGGCTCGGTGCTCACCAATCAGCATCGCCCGCAGGTCACCGGCGACTACGATGCCTGGACACCCGGGTCGTAGCGACAGGGTGCAAGCCGGTCCTTTATCGCCACAATTGGTGTTTAGCTGCTTGCTGATCAGAAAACGGCGACTAGCCTTGGCGATCGACAGAATCACCCGGGCGCGAACCACCGGTATCTTTGCATGAGCTTTTCTTACTCAATATCGGCCAGTCTGGCGCTAGCCGCCGGTCTTGCCGTCAGCACCGTGGCCTTCGCCGCTTCGCCTGAGCCCGCGGCACCCGCGCCGGCGCCGCCCGCGGGAGCGGACCGGGTTACCAATGCCGTTGCCGAGTTTGCCGGTATCGACAAGATCACCGGCCGGATCATCACCTTCGATGTCTATATCGACGAGACGGTGCAGTTCGGCGCTTTGCAGGTGACGCCGCGCGTCTGCTATTCGCGGCCGCAGGCGGAGGCGCCGAAGACCGATTCCTTCGTCGAGGTCGACGAGATCACGCTCGACCGCAAGATCCGCCGCATCTTCACCGGCTGGATGTTTGCCGAAAGCCCCGGCCTCAACGCCGTCGAGCATGCCGTCTACGACGTCTGGCTGAAGGCCTGCAAGCAGAAGTCGGATGTGCCGGCGCCCGACGGAGCCAAGGCTGACGCAACCAAAACGGAGGCTCCCAAGCCCGCCGCAGCCAAACCGGAAGCCGCGACCACTCCGGACGTCACAACGCCTGATGTGGCGGAGCCGGACGCTTCGGAACCCGATACTACCGACACCAACTGATCCCCCGGAACCGTCCTGGCCACAATGCGTTGGGCCACGGACGAGCGCACATTCATGCGCAAGGAGGATCTTCCGATGTCAGACAGCAAACGGATCACGGCTAGCAAGGCCGAATTGCTGGAACTCGAAAAGGGATTCTGGACGGGCGACTCCGCCTACTACGCGGCCAACGCCGACACCGAATGCCTGGTGGCATTTCCGCAGATGGCACAGGCGATGGACAATGCGGATCTGGCCAAGACCGCGGCCAAGCCCAACCGCTGGCGCAACCTGCAGATGGATCTCAAGGGCATTATCGAGCCGGGCAGCGACATCATCATGCTGACTTACGAGGCGCGTGCGACACGGGAGAATGGCGAGGCTTATGCCGCGCTGGTCAGCACCGGCTACGTCCATCGCGCCAACGGCTGGAAGATGATGTTCCATTCGCAGACGCCATTGGAAGCCGCTACCGGGAAGTAGGCTCAATCCTCAGGGATAGAATATTGCCTCGCCCTTCAACGCATCGGCGAGCATCTTCTCATACTTGCCGCGCGGCACGTCGACCGCGCCGAACCGCTTGAGGTGCTCGGTGGTGAACTGCGTATCAAGCAGAGCAAAGCCCCGCGCCTTCAAGCGCTCGACGAGGTAGAAGAGGCAGGTCTTGGAAGCGTCCGTCTCCCTGGCGAACATGCTCTCGCCAAAAAACACCCGGCCGAGCGACACGCCATAGAGGCCGCCGACCAGCCGGTCCTCACGCCACGCCTCGACCGAATGACAATGGCCTATCCGATGCAACTCGATATAGGCTTCGCGGATCGGCGCATTGATCCAGGTCGAGCGCCGCTCCGCGCGCTTTTCGGCGCAGCCGTCGATGGTCGCCTCGAAATCGAAATCGAAACGGATGTCGAAGGGATGTTTCTTGATCGTTTTCCAGAGACTTTTCGGCGTGTGAAAGCCGTCAAGCGGGATGATGCCGCGTGTCTCCGGCCGCACCCAGAACACCTCCGGGTCGCCGGCACTTTCTGCCATTGGGAAGACGCCCGAGGCGTAGGCCTTGAGCAGCAGGTCGGTGGGGATGCGATAGCCGGGCGCGTAGGGGCGGGTCATCGCGTCTCCGCGCTACTCTTCCTTGGCCAGGTATTTTTCCAGCCAGTGGATGTCATAATCGCCATTGGCGATGTCGGCATTGCCGACGAGATCGCGAAACAGCGGCAGCGTCGTCTTGATACCGTCGACGACGAACTCGTCCAGGGCGCGGCGCAGGCGCATCATGCACTCGACGCGGTTACGCCCATGTACAATCAGCTTGCCGATCAGGCTGTCGTAATAGGGCGGGATCTTGTAGCCGGAATAGACGCCGGAATCGACGCGGATGCCCAGACCACCCGGTGTGTGGAAATGGGTGATCGTACCGGGCGAGGGGGTGAAGGTGCGTGGGTCCTCGGCGTTGATGCGGCATTCGATGGCGTGGCCGTTGAACTTGATGTCCTCCTGCTTCACCGAGAGGCCGCCGCCGGAAGCGACGCGGATCTGCTCATGCACGAGATCGATGCCGGTGATCGCTTCCGTCACCGGATGCTCGACCTGCAGGCGCGTGTTCATCTCGATGAAATAGAACTCGCCATTTTCGTAGAGGAACTCGATCGTGCCGGCGCCGGAATAGCCGAGGTCGGCAATCGCCTTGGCGCAGATGCCGCCGATACGGGCGCGCTCTTCGGCATTGAGGGCCGGCGAGGGCGCCTCTTCCCAGACTTTCTGGTGGCGGCGCTGCAAGGAACAGTCGCGCTCGCCGAAATGCACGCCGCGGCCAAAGCCGTCGCCGAACACCTGCACCTCGATATGGCGCGGCTTTTCCAGGTATTTCTCGATGTAGACCGCATCGTCGCCGAAGGCCGCACCGGCTTCCGTGCTCGCCGTTTGCAAGGCAACCTCAAGGTCGGCCTCGGTAAGCGCTACCTTCATACCGCGCCCGCCACCACCGGCCGATGCCTTGATGATCACGGGATAGCCGATCTCGGCGGCAATGCGCCTGGCTTCTTTTTGGTCGGTGACGGCGCCGTCCGAACCGGGCACAACCGGAATGCCGAGGCGCTTGGCGGTTCGCTTGGCCTCGATCTTGTCGCCCATGATGCGGATATGATCGCCGGACGGACCGATGAAGGTGATGTTGTGCGCGGCCAGTATGTCGGCGAACTTGGCGTTCTCCGACAGGAAGCCGTAGCCCGGATGCACGGCGTCGGCGCCGGTGATTTCGCAGGCCGCAACGATCTGATGGATGTTGAGATAGCTGTCGCGCGATGGCGGCGGACCGATGCAGACGCTCTCGTCCGCGAGCCGCACATGCATGGCGTCGGCATCGGCGGTCGAATGCACCACCACCGTCTGGATGCCGAGTTCCTTGCAGGCGCGCAGTACCCGGAGGGCGATTTCGCCGCGATTGGCGATGAGGATCTTCTGAAACATCAGGCCCGCTCTACTCGATCACGACGAGCGGCATGCCATATTCGACCGGCTGCGAATCCTCGAAAAGGATCGCGGTCACCGTGCCGGCGCGTGGCGAGGGGATCTGGTTCATCGTCTTCATTGCTTCGATGATCAGCAGCGTCTGGCCTTCCTTGACCTTCTGGCCGACTTCGATGAATGCCTTGGCGTCCGGCGACGGCGCCAAATAGGCCGTGCCGACCATCGGTGAGGTGACCGCATTCTTGGAAAGGTCCGCCACCACAGGCACGGCAACGGCGGCAGCCTGCGCTGCTGCCGGCGCATAGGCCGGTTGCGGCGCCGCGATTGCATGAACGGCCGGCGCCTGCCGCGAGACGCGCACCTTCAGGTCGCCCAGTTCAACCTCGATCTCGGTGAGGTTGGTGTCGTTCAGTATGCCCGCCAGATCGCGGATCAGTTGCTGGTCAACACCGGTCTTCTTTATCGACATTTTCGAGCCTTCTGTTTGTTGGCCGGTCATAGGCGTGCGGCCAGCGCCTGTAGCGCCAGCGTATAGCCGAGCGGCCCAAAGCCACAGATCATGCCGACGGCGACCGGCGCGACCATGGAGACGTGGCGGAATGGTTCCCGCGCATGGATGTTGGAAAGATGAACTTCGGCCACCGGCAATGGTGCGACGGCGCGGATGGCGTCGTGGATGGCAATCGAGGTGTGGCTGTAGGCGCCCGGATTGATGACGATGCCGACAGCCTTGTCGCCGGCTTCCTGAATCCAGTCGACAAGGTCGCCCTCATGGTTCGACTGGCGGAAATCGATCTCGAACCCCAGCGCCGTGCCTGCCTGCTTGCAGTCGTCGGCGATCGCGGCAAGCGTCTTGCCGCCATAGATGCCCGGCTCGCGCTTGCCGAGCGCGTTGAGATTGGGACCGTTCAGGACGAAAACCGTTTTCAAAAAAGCCGACCTTTCCCGGCGCCGTCATCAAGCCGGCGCGCTGGGCCCTCTATAATGGGCATAGCCGCCCGCGGAAAGAGCGCAAGTGCGTTCTTTCACTGTCCACAACAGGCGGAAATGTGCCAGTGAGAGATAGCTGGCGAGCAAGATCAGAGCGCGGCTTTCGCCGCCTCGATCTTTTCAGCCAGCACTTCCTGCCCGAGCGCCCCGAACACCACCTCGTTGCCGACGACATAGGACGGCGTTCCGGTGATCGCCAGCTTGTTGGCAAGATCGTAGGTCTTGGCGAGGGCCTCGTTGATTGTCGGGTCCTTCATCTTCTCGCGCAGCGCCGCTTCGTCGGCGCCGAGCGACAGCGCGACCTTCATGGCCGCCGCCTCGGTGGCGCGTCCCTGACCGCCGAGCAACGCATTGTGGAACTCGCCGTACTTTTCCGGGTGCATCAGGTGGAAGGCCATCGAGACCACGCTCGCCTTCTGCGAATCCGGTCCGAGGATGGGGAATTCCTTGAGCACGAAACGCAGGTCCGGATCGGTCTTGGTCAGCGCCTTCATGTCGTCGATGGCACGTTTGCAGAAGCCGCAATTATAGTCGTAGAACTCGACGATGGTGACCTTGCCGGTCGGATTGCCGACGACGCCGTCGAAGGCGGAGTTGAAAATCTGGTCCTTGGCATCTTTGATCACGCCGAGATGAGCGATGCGTTGCTCTTCCTTCTGCTTGGCCTCAAGCGCATCCTGGACTTCCAGGAGGACTTCCGGGTTTTTCAACAAATAGTCGCGGATGATGCCTTCGACCTCGGTGCGGTCGATCTTGGTATCGGCCGCCGCCGTCTCGACCGGCTGTGCGGTCCCGGCCTTGGCGATCTGCGGGTTTCCGGCAACGAATCCGAAAGCCAGCATGGCCAGAGCGACCGCAACCCCCGTGGTGCCCAGCAGCAGTGCCTTTTTCATCGTTCCTGTTCCTTCTGCCTGTTTTCCGGTCTGGCTATGTCGTGGCGCGGGGCCGGAAGGTTCACTTGATCTTGGTTGACGGCTTGTAGTTTATGATATCCTGGGCGCGAAGCCAGCGCGGCTCGCCGCGTTTCATCTGCTGCTGCGCCCGCATGGCGAAAATCTTCGCATCCTTGTAGTTGCCGGAATAGAAATGGCTTTCGGCGGTGGCAAGTTCAGCGCCAGGTATGTCGCCCAACTCGCCATAGGCCTGCGCCAGATAGCGATATCCGGCTGAATTTTCCTTGTCGCGACCGAGGCCATTGTTGATCTGCACGACGGCTTTTTTGAGGGAGTCGGGCGTGCCGACGGCCATCAGCGCCTGGCCCACGGACACCGGCAGCAGACCGGACCGAGCCGAATCGAGGCTGACCGCCTTGGCATAGGCGTCCGCAGCTTCCTTGGGTTTGTTGGCTTTCATCAGGATGTCGCCGCGCAGTTCCTGGAAGTAGGCATTCTTCGGTTGCGCCCTGATCAGTGCATTGGTCTTGGCGAGGGCGGCGGCGATGTTGCCGAACAGGTAGGTCGACTGGGCGTCGCCGTACTGGGCGGCGAGGGTTCCTTGCATCTTTCGCATCAGCCGGGACGCGGCCGCCTGGCCTTCCACGTAAACGGCGATCTTCACCCGCATCATGTCATGGCGCTGCTGCAGCGCGGGCGGGTCCGGCCTGTCGACATTGGGGTCCTGTTTCACCAGCACTTCGAGATTGGCGATGCGATCCTGCGGCATCGGATGGCTGATCCGATACGGATCGACCTGGGCGCCCGAAAGCGAAAGTGCGGTCTGGAAGCGGCGGAATGTCTTCAGCATGCCCATGCCGGACTGGCCGGTGGCGTTGAGATAGGTGATCGCCGAGCGGTCGGCCGTCATCTCCTCGGTGCGCTGATAGGCGAGGATGCTGCGCTGTGCCATTTCGCCGCCGCCGGCAGCCACGCCCATGCCGGCGCCGGCGAGACCGCGGCTGCTGGTTGTGGCACCGGCGACAATGGCGCCGGCGCCAAGCAATGTCGCGATGACAGCCATCGTCTTGGCTCGTTCGAGCTGGTCGCGCAGCTTCTGCTGGTGGCCGCCGGCAATATGACCGGCTTCGTGCGCGATGACGCCGATGATCTCGTTGGGCGTTTCAGCCGTCATCAGCGCGCCGGTGTTGATGAACAGCCGACGCCCGGTGACGAAGGCGTTGAAACTCTGGTCGTTGACCAGGACGATGTCGATGCCGTCATTCGCCAGGCCGGCCGCCCTGAAGATCGGCCGCGCGTAATCGCGCACCAGCGCCTCGATCTCGGCGTCGCGCACCACCGGCACGTTCTGGGCGAAGGCGCTGACCGAGCTCGACATTGCAACGGCAACGCCAAGCGAAAGCGTCGCGAAGACGCGCGCTGCCTGGGCAATCGTCGATCTGGGTCGGCTCAACATGATGTGTCCACTGGTAGACGAGCGGGCGAAAGATGAAAAGTCGGCGCCGGAAACTTCCTCAACTTGTGATCCTCACATCAATCGGGCATTTGTGCGGCACATGCGCCAGTGCCTGGCGCCGTCAGTCATCGGGAATACTGGTTAAATGGTCGTTTCGCTCTCACGCCGTGGCAATGTCGAGCCCTTCCATGCGATGGACATTCTGGCAGAGGCAAACCGGCTGAAGTCCCAGGGCGTGCCGGTTGTTTCGATGGCCGTCGGCCAACCCTCCGATCCCGCACCGGTTCTGGTTCGCGCCGCAGCAGCCAAGGCGCTGCAGGATGGGCGCATCGGCTACACCGACGCGCTCGGACTGGCAGGTTTGCGCAAGGCGATAGCCGGACACTACGCCGATCACTACGGGCTTGAGATCGAGCCCGGCCGGATCGCGGTGACCACGGGATCGTCGGCCGCCTTCAACCTCGCCTTCCTGGCGATGTTCGATCGGGGTGACCGCGTCGCCATCGCGACACCCGGTTATCCTGCCTACCGCAACATCATGGCCGCACTCGGCATCGAGGTGGTCGAGATCGAGCTCGGCGACGCCGCCTACCTGCATGCCGGCCATTTGGAAGCCGCGCATCGTGAAAAGCCGCTGAAAGGCGTTCTCTTCGCCAGTCCCGCCAATCCAACCGGCGCGGTCATACCAGCCGATGAACTGGCGGCTCTGGTAAGGACGGCACAGGACCTCGGCATCGCCGTCATCTCCGACGAAATCTATCACCGGCTGGCCTATGCCGCCCCCGACACCACGGCACTTGCCTATGGCGGCGATGTGACGGTGATCAATTCCTTCTCCAAATATTACTGCATGACCGGCTGGCGAATCGGCTGGATGGTGCTGCCGCAGGAACTGGTGCGGCCGGTCGAGCGCGTCGCCCAGAGCCTCTACATCTCGCCGCCGGAGCTATCGCAGATTGCCGCGATCGAAGCGTTCAGGGCGACCGAGGAACTGGAGGCGGTAAAAGGCCGCTACGCCTGGAATCGCGAGCTCTTGATGAAACGCCTGCCGGAACTCGGCTTTCCGCTGGCGGCGCCCATGGACGGCGCCTTTTATGCGTTCTGTGACGTCACCAGGCATACCAATGACAGCATGGCCTTTGCGCGAAAGATGCTGGCCGAGGCGCATGTTGCAGCAACGCCCGGCCGCGACTTCGACACTCAGGCTGGGCACCGGACCATGCGTTTCTCCTATGCCGGCAGCCACGACGACATGGTCGAGGCAATGGTGCGCATCGAACGCTGGTTGAGGCAGCACCATGCCGGAACTTGAACAGGCCCCCAAACTTGATCGGGCATTGGCCGAAGTCGCCGCCGAAATGGCCGAGCGCACCGATCGCGGCGACGTCGCTTCCTACATTCCGCAGCTGGGCAAGGTCGATCCGAAGAAGTTCGGCATCGCGGCGGTCACCAATGACGGCCGCGTGCTGATGGCCGGCGATGCCGACCAGGCATTTTCCATCCAGAGCATCTCGAAAGTGTTCACGCTGACACTGGCGCTCGGTAATGTCGGTGACGCGCTTTGGCAGCGGGTAGGCCGCGAACCGTCAGGCAATCCATTCAACTCGATCGTGCAGCTCGAGCATGAGAACGGCATTCCGCGCAACCCGTTCATCAATGCCGGCGCCATTGTCATTTCCGACATCCTGCTTGCCGGCCACCAGCCGCGCGAGGCGATCGGCGAAATCCTGCGCTTCATCCAGTTCCTCGCCGACGACGAAACGATCATCATCGATCGTGAGGTCGCGGCGTCCGAACGGGCCACCGGCTATCGCAACTTCGCGCTTGCCAACTACATGAAATCCTTCGGCAATCTCCACCACGCGCCGGAGCTGGCGCTGGGCGTCTACTTCCACCATTGCGCCATCGCAATGAGTTGCCGGCAACTGGCGCTCGCCGGCCGCTTCCTCGCCAATGGCGGCAAGAACCCGGCGACCGGGCATTCCGTGGTGTCGGCTGAACGGGCACGCCGCATCGGCGCGATGATGCTGACCTGCGGTCACTATGATGGCTCCGGCGATTTCGCCTTCCGCGTCGGCATCCCCGGCAAGAGCGGCGTCGGCGGCGGCATATTGGGCATCGTGCCGGGCGTGGCGTCGCTTGCCGTCTGGTCGCCCGGCCTCAATGCCAACGGCAACTCCAAGCTGGGGTCGATCGCGCTGGAAAAGCTGGCCAGGATGATGAACTGGTCGATCTTCGCGCCGTGATGCATGTCGCCCAAAAGTGCGCAGCGGTTTTGGGACAACGACATGCATAAAAATCAAAGAAGCGTTTTAGCCTTTCGCGATCCGGAATAGCGCCAGACAAGAAAATCCCGCACCGTCTTCGAGACGGCGCGGGATTTTTGTCAACAAACTAGCTCAGGTGGCTGAAAGGCTTAGAAAAAGCCCTTCCGCTGCCACCATCCGCCGCGTTTCGGCTTGTCGTCGGTCTTGTCGTCGGTCTTGTCCTCGGCCTTGGCCGCGGGTTCTTCCGCTACGGTCGAAGACACCACCGGCTCGACCGGCGCATTCACCGCCGCCGGCTTGCGCCGCGACGGGCGGGCCTTCGGTGCCTTCTCGACAGCCGCTGCTTCGTCGGACGCCGTGGCCGGCGTCTCGACCGGTGCTTCCGCCTCGGCAGCCGGCTCTTCGGCGACGATTTCGGCTGCGGCCTTCTTCGGCTTGGCGGCACGGCGTGGCTTCTTCGGCTTCTCCGTGCTCGGCGCGTCGTCATTGGCCGGAGCAAGCACCACCGGCTCTTCGGCCGCTGCGGTAACCACCGGCTCGCTAGCGATCACCTCGGTTGCCGAGACTTCGCCTTCGGACGCGTCGGCTGCTTCGCCAGCACTTGCCTCAGCCTCGCCTTCACCGTCTTCGCGGCGGTTGCGCTTGCCGCCGCGCTTGCCGCGCCGGCGCTTCTTGCCCTGGCCTTCGTCCGAAGCTTCAGCTGTGGCAGGAGTTTCGGAAACACCAACAGGGGCATTGTCGTCCGCTTCCGCGTCGCCATCTCCGGCGGCCGAGTCCGAGTCCGAAAACTCGCCGGCCGGAGCCGAGACGGAAGCACCGTCCGCAGGGGCGCCATGTTCGCGATCGCGATCCTTGCCGCCACGCCGACGCCGACGCTTGCGGCGCTTGCGGTCGCGGCCTTCGCCTTCCTCACCACCGGCAGCGGGCCGCGGCTGCTGTTGCTGCGGCTGCTGGCGTGGCTGTTCTGCCTGGATCGGCGCCTCGTCGTCTTCCTCGATGACGGCAATCTCATCCTCGGGCTCGTCCGGCTCGACATAGGCCGGGAAGCTGCGCGCCTCGACAAAGCCTTCCGGCTTTTCAGCCAACGCGCCGCGGAAGATCGCATAGTGCTGCGAACCCACCGAATCGTCGGCCTCGACGGTGATCGTCAGCCCGAAGCGGCTTTCGAGTTCCACCAGCGTGCCGCGCTTGTGGTTGAGCACGTAGAGTGCTGTCGCCGCTGGCGTCCGCACCGTGATGTGGCTGCGCGAATCCTTGAGCAGGAATTCCTCGATCGCCCGCACCACCATCAGCGCGACCGACGAATCGGAGCGCACATGGCCGGTGCCGCCGCAATGCGGGCAAGGCTTCATGGTCGATTCCAGCACGCTGGCGCGGATGCGCTGGCGTGACATCTCCATCAGGCCGAAATGCGAGATACGGCCGACCTGGATGCGCGCACGATCGTTCTTGAGGTGATCCTTCAGCCGCTTCTCGACGGAGCGGTTGTTGCGGTTCTCCTCCATGTCGATGAAGTCGATGACGATCAGGCCGGCAAGATCGCGCAGCCTGAGCTGACGCGCGACTTCCTCGGCCGCTTCCAGATTGGTGTGGAGCGCGGTGTCCTCGATCGAGTGCTCCTTGGTGGAACGGCCCGAATTCACGTCGATGGCAACCAGCGCTTCGGTCTGGTTGATGATGATGTAGCCGCCGCTCTTCAGCGTCACTTGCGGCTGCAGCATGCGGTCGAGCTGTGCCTCGATGCCGTTGCGCACGAAGATCGGCGTCGTGTCGCGGAACGGCTGAACCACCTTGGCGTGGCTCGGCATCAGCATGCGCATGAAGTCCTTGGCCTCGCGGTAGCCTTCCTCGCCGGAGACAAGAATCTCGTCGATATCCTTGTTGTAGAGGTCGCGCACCGAGCGCTTGATCAGGCTGCCTTCCTCGTAGACCAAGGCAGGGGCCGTGGACTGCAAGGTGAGATTGCGGACATTTTCCCAAAGCCGCATCAGATATTCGTAGTCGCGCTTGATCTCTGCCTTGGTGCGGCTCTCGCCGGCGGTGCGCAGGATGACGCCCATGCCCTGCGGCACTTCGAGATCGGCGACGACCTCCTTGAGCCGCCTGCGGTCGACCGCGCTGGTGATCTTGCGCGAAATGCCGCCGCCACGCGCCGTGTTCGGCATCAGCACCGAATAGCGGCCGGCCAGCGACAGATAGGTGGTCAGCGCCGCGCCCTTGTTGCCGCGCTCTTCCTTGACGACCTGCACCAGGAGGATCTGCCGGCGCTTGATCACTTCCTGGATCTTGTACTGGCGGCGCACCGGCTTGCGGCGGTTGCGCACTTCTTCCAGCGCATCCTCGGCGCCGACCGATTCGACCTCGTGATCGTCCGGATGCGAGGACTGCACTTCTTCCAGCATGCCGCGATCATTGTCGCCGGAGGTCGCTTCGCTGCCTTGTTCGGCCAGCGGGACGGCTTCGGAAATCACATCGGCCTCGACCGAGGCGGCGATCGACGTCGGGCCGCCTTCGCGGATTTCGCCTTCGTCCTGTTCGGCCGAATCCTCGCCATGCTCGGACGCATCTGCATGTTCGGACGAATCAGCCGCATGTTCGATGATCTCGGACGTATGCGAGATGTCCTCGACACCAGCGTCGGCACCTTCTTCTGCCTCGTCGGCAGCGTCGCTCGCCTCGCTGGAATCGGCTGCATCGCGCTTGTGCTCGCCCCGGTCGCGGGGCTTGCCGCCGCGCCTGCGGCCGCGCCGTCCGCGATCGCGGCTCTGGCGATCATCGCCGTCGCCGTCCTCGTTCTCCTCGTCCTCAGCCTCCTGCGCTTCCGCGCGCAGCAGTGCCTGACGATCGGCGACCGGAATCTGGTAGTAATCGGGGTGGATTTCACTGAAGGCGAGAAAACCGTGACGGTTGCCGCCATATTCGACAAAGGCTGCCTGAAGGGAGGGCTCTACGCGCGTTACGCGGGCTAGGTAGATGTTTCCTTTGAGCTGCTTCTTGTCCTGGGATTCAAAGTCGAATTCTTCAATACGGTTACCGCGTATGACGACAACGCGTGTTTCCTCCGGGTGGGAGGCGTCTATCAGCATTTTGTTGGGCATTATTTCGTTTCCCCCCGGCAGCCGTCAGCCGCAGCTTGCGAGGCAAAGCCTGCTGCTGCGTGTCTGGAATGTGGGTGCCGGATATTTGAACGTCCGTCGGCCGCCGCTTGAGCGCCATGGCGGTGCCGCCCGCAGCCATAATGGCGCGGTTTGATGCGGACCTTTCCATGATTGCGCTTGAAGCCATCGTCACCAACAGAACCTTTTGAACCAAAGCCCGGACGAACCGGACCAGCTTGTTTGCTCATACAGAGCCGGCACGGGAACAAACCCGGCCGTTTTCCTCACGCAGGCGATTCCCCCGCCACGGGAGCACGCCTGCGAAATTCGTCGCGATCACCTGAACCCTTTTCGCCTGAAGCGAAAGGAGCCGCCTTTACGTCTGACCCTGTAGCAAGAAGCTGCGGAGGAGGGCGGTTCCAGGATTGCAGTGATCCACCATCGCTTTTATGATTTGGCGGGGTGGAAGGCAACCCCGATTTCCGATGCCGGCAAAAAGCCGTTCCGTAGCGTAAAGCCAGGCTTGCGGCCCTGCATGAAAAGGCTTGGTTAACCTTCTCTGGATACCAATCGTTAATCGAGTTCGCGGCCTAACCGGCATTTCGACGAAACGACCGGGCGCCGGGCGCCAAACCGGGAGCGACTGCAAGAGAGATGGGATTGGCGGACTTCACAGACAAGGGATGTCGTGTCGGCGGCCGGATCCTGGCCTCTTTCTGCCTCTTGCTGCTGCTGGCGGCCTCATCCGTCTTGTCTTCAAATGCCAGTGCCGCCGACGCTCCGCTCGTGGCAAAAGGCTACAAGATGGCCGGCGATGCCACCAAGATGCGCATCGTCATGGATTTCGACCGCGAACCCGATATCAAATGGTTCCTGCTGCGTGGTCCCAACCGTCTTGTCATCGATCTCGCGAATACGAGATTCGCCGTGGATGCCAAGGATTTGAAGGCGCGGGGCCTGGTCAAGGGCGTGCGCCTGGGCGAACTCGGCGAGGGCGTTTCGCGTCTGATCCTCACCGGCAAGGGACCCTTTGCCGTCGACAAGCTCGACGTGCTCAAGAACGAGGACGGAACCGGCTACCGCATTGCCATCGATATGTCGGCGGCATCCGAACGCGAGTTCGATGCCGCACTTGCCAATCAGGCGCTGACCACCGGATCGACCGTTTCGACCGACAAGGGAGGGCGGGTCGGCACCGGGCCGGTCTCCAATCCGGGCCATCGGTTCACCGTCGTCATCGACCCCGGCCATGGCGGCATCGACGGCGGTGCCGAGGGCCTGAACGGCACCATCGAAAAAAACGTCACGCTGGCCTTCGCCACGGAGCTGCGCGACAAACTCGCGGCCGTCGGCAATTATGATGTGTTCATGACGCGCGACACAGACGAATTCCTGCGTCTGGACGACCGCGTGCGCATTGCCCGTCAGCATGAGGCCGACCTGCTTATTTCGATCCATGCCGACACGATCAGCGTCAAGGGCATTCGCGGCGCCACCGTCTATACCGTCTCCGACAAGGCTTCGGACCCCGAGGCGCAGGCGCTTGCCGACCGTGAGAACCTCTCCGACCAGTTCGCCGGCATGGAAATCAAGAACGACAACAAGGAAGTCACCGACATCCTGATCGACCTGATCCGCCGCGAAACACACAATTTCTCGATGAGTTTCGCCCACACGCTGGTTGGCCAGTTGTCGACCAGCGTCGGTCTTATCAACAATCCGCAGCGCTCCGCGGGTTTCAAGGTGCTCAAGGCACCCGATGTGCCGTCGGTGCTGGTCGAACTCGGTTATCTCTCGAACGCCAAGGACGAGGCGCAGTTGCTCAACGCCGACTGGCGCGGCAAGGCGGCCCAGAGCATAACCAACGCCGTCGCGCTGTTCGCGTCGGCCAAGGCCGGATCGGGAACCGGAGGTTGACATGACCGGCGACGCCTGCAACCAGAGGCGGCGTTGCGCGACGACAACACCCAGTGCTTTTATTTCCGGCCAGCAGCCGTGAAATCAGGCATTGCCGTATTTTGTCCACATGGCGGCGACAAGGGTTTTCGATTACGGATTGGGACCGGCTCGAAAGCTTGCGTGAAAGGCGGCTTCGTCTAGGAAATTCCCGAACCAAGGACTGGAGCGGGTATGATTCGTCTCATTGGCTATTTTTTCGGCATCGGCACGACGCTGGCCCTTCTGGTCGCGGCGGGCGTTGCGATCTACATCGGCCATTTGTCGAAGGATCTGCCCGACTACGAGGTGCTGGCCAAATACGAGCCGCCGGTGACCACCCGCATCCATGCGTCCGACGGCGCGCTGATGGCCGAATATGCGCGCGAACGGCGCCTGTATCTGCCGATCCAGGCCATTCCGGACCGCGTCAAGGCGGCCTTCCTGTCGGCGGAAGACAAGAATTTCTACAATCACCCGGGCATCGATGTGACCGGCCTCGGCCGCGCCATCATCGTCAACCTGCAGAATTTCGGCTCGGGCCGGCGCCAGGTCGGCGCTTCGACGATCACCCAGCAGGTGGCGAAGAACTTCCTGTTGTCCTCGGACCAGACCTACGAGCGCAAGATCAAGGAGATGATCCTCGCCTTCCGCATCGAGCAGGCCTATCCCAAGGATCGCATTCTCGAGCTCTACCTCAACGAAATCTTCTTCGGCTTCGGCGCCTATGGCGTCGCCGGTGCGGCGCTGACCTATTTCGACAAGTCGGTCAACGAACTGTCCGTGGCCGAGGCCGCCTACCTGGCCTCCCTGCCCAAGGGGCCGAACAACTATCACCCTTTCAAGCATGCCGATCGCGCGATCGAGCGCCGCAACTGGGTCATCGATCAGATGGTCGAGAACGGCTATGTCACGCGTGAGGAAGGCAACAAGGCCAAGGCCGAGCCGCTGGGCGTGACGCCGCGGCGCAGCGGCACCTATCTGTTCGCCGGCGAGTACTTCACCGAAGAGGTGCGCCGCCAGATCATCGCCCGCTACGGCGAGAATGCGCTCTACGAAGGCGGCCTCTCCGTCCGCACCACGCTCGATCCGAAGATCCAGCTCATTGCCCGCAAATCGATGCAGAACGGGTTGATGAAATACGACACGCTGCGCGGCTATCGCGGGCCGGTGACATCGATCGATGTCTCGGGCGACTGGGGCGTGCCGCTTGGCGCCGTCAAGGGACTGGAGGATGTTCCCGAATGGTCGCTCGCCGTCGTGCTCGACAGTTCGGCGACCGGCCTGTCGATCGGCCTGCAGCCCGCACGGCAGGCGTCGGGCGAGATCGTCAAGGAGCGCGTCGAAGGCACTATCAGCAAGGAGGACATGGGTTTTGCCATGCGCCATGTGGTCGCCGGCAAGACCGTCAAGGCCAAGTCGCCGGCGGAGGTGCTGAAGCCGGGCGACGTCATCTTCGTGCAGAAAAACGATGGTGCCGAGGGCACCTACAGCCTGCGCCAGGTGCCCGAAGTGGAAGGCGGCCTGATCGCCATGGACCCGCACACCGGCCGCGTGCTGGCCATGGTCGGCGGCTTCTCCTATGCGCAGTCCGAATTCAACCGCGCCACGCAAGCCATGCGCCAGCCGGGCTCCTCGTTCAAGCCGATCGTCTATTCGGCAGCGCTCGACAATGGCTATACGCCGGCCTCGGTGATCATGGACGGGCCGATCACGATCCAGAGCGGCAACACGAGCTGGACGCCGAAGAACTATGACGGCACCGTCGCCGGTCCGGCGACCCTGCGCTCCGGCATCGAGAAGTCGCGCAACCTGATGACGGTGCGGCTTGCCAATGACATGGGGATGAAGCTGGTGGTCGAATATGCCGAGCGCTTCGGTGTCTACGACCATCTGGCACCCTATCTGCCAATGGCGCTGGGTTCCGGCGAAACCACCGTGATGCGCATGGTGTCGGCCTATTCGATCATGGCCAATGGCGGCAAGTCGATCAAACCGTCGCTCATCGACCGCATCCAGGACCGCTACGGCAAGACGGTGTTCAAGCAGGACGAACGTGGCTGCCAGGGTTGCAATGCGCAGGAATGGCAGAACCAGCCGGAGCCGGAGCTGGTCGACAATTCCGAGCAGGTGCTCGACCCGATGACCGCCTACCAGATCACCTCGATGATGGAAGGCGTCGTGCAGCGCGGCACCGGCGCCACCATCGGCGAACTCGGCCGTCACATCGCCGGCAAGACCGGAACCACCAACGACGAAAAGGACGCCTGGTTCATCGGTTACACGCCCAACCTCGTCGTCGGCCTCTACATGGGCTATGACACGCCGCGCGGCCTCGGCCATGGCGCCACCGGTGGCGGCCTCGCAGCCCCGATCTTCAAGGACTTCATGCGAGTGGCGCTGGACGGCACGCCCAATGTCGACTTCAAGGTGCCCGAAGGCATGAACCTGGTCGCCATCAATCGCAAGACCGGCATGCGTGCCGCATCGGGCGATCCCGGCACCATCATCGAAGCCTTCAAGCCGGGCACCGGTCCCGCCGACAGCTATTGGGTGATCGGCATGGGCGCCGATGGCTCCAATGCCACCGGTGGCGCACTGTCGCCGCAAGCCAATCAGGCTATCCAGTCCGGCGGCGGCGGCCTCTACTGACGATTTTCAGGGGCGGATGGGCTGGCCTTGGGCCGGCCCATTTTGCTTTACAGCCGGCGGCGGCGTGCCTATGTATCGCGCCGACCGATTTCAGCAAACAGGACAGAACAGCCAGCCATGCGCGCGGAAACGCAGAATATTGTCGACGAGATCAGGCAGGCGATAACCCTGCTGAGGAGGCATCTTTGACTGGGATCAAGCCATAAAGCGGCTTGAATACCTCAATGTGCGCGCCGAGGACGCCAGCCTCTGGAACGAGCCGCTGGAAGCGCAGAAGCTGATGCGCGAACGCCAGAGCCTCGAAGAAGGCATCGCCTCGGTGAAAGGTCTGACGCAGGCGCTGGAAGACAATATCGGCCTGATCGAACTCGGCGAGGAAGAGCGCGATGAGGGCGTGATCGCCGAGGCGGAAGCCGCGATCCGCTCGATGCAAGGCGAAGCGAAGGCCCGCCAGGTCGAGACGCTGCTGTCGGGTGAAGCAGACTCCAACGACACCTATCTCGAAATCCATGCCGGTGCCGGCGGCACCGAAAGCCAGGACTGGGCCTCGATGCTGCTGCGCATGTACACGCGCTGGGCCGAGCGGCGCCGTTTCAAAGTCGAAGTGCTGGAAATGCATGACGGCGAAGAGGCCGGCATCAAGTCCGCCACGTTGATGATCAAAGGCCACAACGCCTATGGCTGGATGAAGACGGAATCGGGCGTTCATCGCCTGGTGCGTATTTCGCCCTATGACAGCAATGCGCGCCGGCATACGTCCTTCGCCAGCGTCTGGGTCTATCCGGTCATCGACGACACGATCGAGATCGACGTCTCCGAATCCGACGTCCGCATCGATACTTATCGTTCGTCCGGCTCGGGCGGCCAGCACGTCAACACCACCGATTCGGCGGTGCGCATCACGCATCTGGCCACTGGCATCGCGGTCGCCTGCCAGGCCGAACGTTCGCAGCACAAGAACAAGGCCAAGGCCTGGGAGATGCTGCGCTCGCGCCTTTACGAGGAAGAGCTGAAGAAGCGCGAGGCGGTTGCAAACGCCACCGAAGCATCGAAGAGCGATATCGGCTGGGGCCACCAGATCCGCTCCTATGTGCTGCAGCCCTATCAGTTGGTGAAGGATCTCCGCACCGGCGTCGAGAGCACCAGCCCGTCGAGCGTGCTCGATGGCGACCTCGACGATTTCATGGAAGCCTCGTTGTCGCAGCGCATCGAAGGCGGTGCCGGCGAAGCCGTGGCGGACCTGGACTAGGATATGCCCATATTCAGGTGAGGCTGGCCTGGCCTCATCTGAACATACCCCTGCGCACCACAGCAATGGAGGAGAGAGTGCCGAGCAAGCTCACCGGAAAATGCTTTTGCGGCGCGGTTCACTACGAGGTGGCCGACGAATTCCTCTATGCCGCGAATTGCCATTGTTCGGACTGCCGGCGCACCACCGGTTCGGCATTCAAGCCTTTCGCCGGTATCGAGCGTGAAAAGTTTGTCCTCACCGAAGGCGAGGACAAACTCCTGATCTTCGGCGACCAAAGCGGCCACAACGCGCATTGCTGCCAGTGCGGCTCCTTGCTTTATTCGCTCGTGCGCGACGGCGCCTACGTCCATGTCGCCATGGGAACGCTCGTCGACGACCCATCCATTCGTCCAACCGAGCACATCTTCGTCGGTTCGAAGGCGGGCTGGTTCACCATCACCGATGACCTGCCGCAGTATCAAGAGCACGTGATTGCCGGCTTCGACCAGCAATAGCTGGAACCACAGCGGGCCAATCCCGTTTATTCGACGCCCGTTTGCCGGGAATTGACCTTGGCCTCATCTCGTCGGCGGTAGCGGATGCCTGACGTCTGTAGAACGATGTCGGGAATGCATGTTCTTGCGCCGACCAAGGAATCAGCCCAGCATCCAAGGGCTGGGAGAGAAAAAGCATTTATGGCCGGACGCGGCATATCTGCGACCCGACGATCCGGCCACTGGGAAGATACGTTCCGGGAACGGGCAAGCGAAACGCTTGATGCTCGTTTGAAAGGAACGTTTCCATGTCTGCTGCCACACTCAGATCGGCCAATGCCGTTCAACCGGCTGGCCGACTTTTGTTTTCCCTGTTCGCGATCGGCGCGATGGCAATGCTGACGGCACCTGCCTTCGCGCATGACGCCACGCCCACGGCGGCAAAGCCACAAGGCTGGAGTTATCCGTTCGCATGCTGCGCCAACTATGATTGTCGCACGACCCATACGGGCGAAGTGCTGGAGAAACCCGAGGGCTATGTCATCGCCGGAACGGGTGAGGTCGTTCCAATGACCGACAAGCGTGTCAAGGACAGCCCGGACGGCGAGTTCCATTGGTGCGCGCACCAGGGGGGGCTCGACGCCGGCAGGACAATCTGCCTGTTCGTGCCGCCGCGCTCTTATTGACGATAGGAACGCATTCCGAAGTCCGCCTGAGCGCGTGTGACGGGACGGGCTTGCTGAGACCAGCCTGTCGCGGTAGCGCCGGGTGATGCTTGCTGACAGACAGTTGTCAGGAGCACCTCTTTATGCTGCCTTTGCCGCACAGGGTGGCGGCGACAGGAGGAGTTCGTTGATGACCATCAAGGCAAGCTGTCATTGCAAGGCGACGACGTTCGAGGTTTCGCAAGCACCGCAGACGGTGACGCAATGCACCTGTTCTTTCTGCTCGAAACGCGGCTCGCTCTGGGCCTATTACGTGCCTTCGCAATTCAAGCTCACCAGCCCGATGGAGAACGTCTCTTTCTATCGTTGGGGGTCGAAGACCGTAAAGCACGGTTTTTGCGCCACCTGCGGCTGCGGCACCTTTACCGAAACGCCGGACTGGTCGACAGGCGAGCCGGATTTCGACAATCGCAAGATCAGCGTCAACTCGCGGCTGTTCGATGATTTCGATCTCGAAAAGGTCGAAGTGGTTGTCATAGACGGCAAGAACCTCTGGTAGCTTATCCAAACAATTCCGGCACGGCGATGCGGCGCCACCACCGGGTATTGGTCTCTCGGGAAAAGCCGTGAACGGCGCTTTTGCCGTTCCGCTTTTCGCCGCAATTCATGGTACAAGTCGCGGGAAGGGCTGATTTGGCGCCACCGCAAGGCGTGACTTGGAGAGGGACCATCCTATGAAAAAGACTGTGCTCGTCGTCGTGGCGACGGCTGTGCTCGTGAGCGCCTGCACCACCACCGATCCGTATACAGGCGACCAGAAGATTTCCAACACGGCAGCCGGTGCCGGCCTTGGCGCCCTGGCGGGTGCCAGCCTTGGCCTGCTTGCCGGTGGCAACGACCGCCGCAACGCACTGATCGGCGCCGGCATCGGCGCGCTGGCCGGCGGCGCCATCGGCGCCACGATGGACCAGAACGAGGCCGAACTGCGCCGGCAGCTCGAGGGCACCGGTGTCAGCGTCACCCGCAGCGGCGACCAGATCATCCTCAACATGCCGTCCGATATCACTTTCAACTCGGATCAGGATGCGGTGAAGCCCGGCTTCTATCAGGTCCTGAACTCCGTCGCGCTGGTGCTGAAGAAGTTCAAGCAGACCACGGTCGACGTGTTCGGCCACACCGATTCGACCGGTGGCGACCAGCACAATTTCGATTTGTCGCAGCGTCGTGCTTTGGCGGTGGCGAACTATCTGTCCGGTCAGGGCGTGGATCAGCGGCGCTTCGCCGTCACAGGCTTCGGCAAGACACGTCCGGTCGCATCCAATGCCACAGCCGAAGGTCGGGCCCAGAACCGCCGCGTCGAGATCCAGCTGTCGCCGCTCACCTGATCCGTCCGGCAAGCGGATGCGAAACGGCCCTCATGCGGGGCCGTTTTTGTTTGAGCTGACATCAGCGCTCTGGATGGGTACGGTATAGATTTAGTTATTGCTAAAATATAGCTTTCCGGCGGCCATGGAAAGGAATAGCATCATGGCAGTCCAGCGGGGATGAGGCGGTGTAACCGGCCGCGCAATCAGCATTTTTCCGCCTCGGTCTTGCACGGCCAGATCAGAAATCTGGGAGGAATGCATGACAAGAACAGCCAGCCTTGGGCGCTGTGGCGTCCTCGTTTTAACAGGTTTGGTAGGCGCGTGGCTGAACGTTGCTTCGGCTCGGGCCGAGGACGCCAACAAGGCCGACATCGAAGCCTTGAAAAAGTCGCTCGCCAAATATGAGGATTACACCGCTGCCGTCCGCGACCTCTATCTGTCGACGGTCGGCTGCGTCTACTACAGCGGAGAAAAGATAGCGGGCGCGATGGATTACCCGAAGGGCGCCATGGGTATTCACTTCGTCAATGTCCCGAGTGTCGGCCAGAAGCTCGACCCGATGCACCCCAACGTGCTGATCTATGAACCGACCAAGAAGGGTTTGCGGCTGGTGGGCGCGGAATGGCTGGTGCCTCTGACGCCGGACATAAAGGAGCCTCCGAAGCTGTTTGGCCAAACCTTCATGGGGCCGATGGAGGGGCACTACCCTCTCATCCCGAAGGAGTTCGTCCACTATGACCTTCATGCCTGGCTCGGAGACAATCCGAACGGCATGTTCAGTCCGACGAACCCGAACGTGAAATGCTCGAAGGCCGAGTTTCCGATGCTGGAAAAACCGACCAAGATGATGCCTGGGCCGATGTAACGGGCGAACCAGGCTGGAGCTCTACCGAGAAGGCAAGCCGGATGGCTGGCTTGCCTTCGAAGCGGTCGGGATCAGACCTTGGCGACGATCCGCATGAAGGCCGGCATGTCATCGCCGAAGCCAACGGTGGAATCGTTGTCTTCCTGGTGACGTTGGCGGGCAGGGCGGCTGTTGTCTCGCTGCGGCCGGGTATCGCCGCGTTCCGGTGCGCGCTGTTCGTTGCGATCGGACGATTTGCGCTCGGTGTTTTCCGAACGGATCGCTTCCTTGCGCGAGCGCCGTTCGCCGACGTCGGCGGCTGCCGCTGCGACCTCGGCCACCGGCTGGTCCTCGCGGACTGTTTCCGGTGCCGTGTCTTCGCTGCGCTTAGCGTGGCGTTCGCGCGGTCTGCGCTCGCCGCCCTTTTCCCTGCTGCGGTCGTCGTCCTTGCGGCCGGCGCGGCGCGGTGCGCCCTTGCCACGGCGCGGAGCATCGTCCTCGCCGCCTTCGCTGGCAACCACCGTCGACAAGTCGCCGTCATGCCATTCGATCTTGTTGCCGATCAGCCGCTCGATGGCGTCGATGTATTTGGTGTCCGACCTGGTCGCGATGGTGAAGGATTTTCCGGAGCGTCCGGCGCGGCCGGTACGGCCGATACGGTGGACATAATCCTCGGCATGGATCGGCACGTCATAGTTGAAGACATGGCTGACGTCGGGGATGTCCAAGCCGCGCGCGGCGACGTCGGAAGCGACGAGGTAGCGCAGCTTGCCGTCGCGGAAATTGGCCAGCATCTGCATGCGCGCGCGCTGGTCCATGTCGCCATGCAGCGCACCGGCGTCGAAATCATACTTCAGCAGCGAGCGGAACAGTTCCGACACTTCGATCTTGCGGTTGCAGAAGATGATGGCGTTCTTCAGTTCGGCATCTTCGGCCTTGATCAGGTTGCGCAGCGTCTCGCGCTTGTCCCACGGCTTGGAGCCTGATTTGACCAGCCGCTGGGTGATGTTGGTGGCGGCGGACGCGGCCTTCGAGACCTCGACGCGCACCGGCGCATGCAGGAATTTCTCGGTCAGCTTGGTGATTTCCGGCGGCATCGTCGCCGAGAAGAACAGCGTCTGCCTGGTGAACGGGATCATCTCGCAGATGCGCTCGATGTCGGGAATGAAGCCCATGTCGAGCATGCGGTCGGCTTCGTCGATGACGAGGATCTCGACGCCATTGAGCAACAGCTTGCCGCGCTCGCGGTGATCGAGCAGGCGGCCGGGCGTCGCGATCAGCACGTCGACGCCGCGCTCCAGCTTCTTGTTCTGTTCGTCGAATGAGACACCGCCGATCAGGAGCGCGATGTTGAGCTTGTGGTTCTTGCCATATCGGATGAAATTCTCTTCGACCTGCGCGGCGAGTTCGCGCGTCGGCTCCAGGATCAGCGTGCGCGGCATACGGGCGCGGGCCCGGCCGTTTTCGAGGCGGGTCAGCATCGGCAGCACGAAGGAAGCCGTCTTGCCAGTGCCGGTCTGGGCGATGCCCAAAATATCCTTGCCGAGCAAGGCGTGCGGGATCGCACCAGCCTGGATCGGCGTCGGCTGGGTGTAGCCGGCGTCGGTGACTGCGGAAAGGACCTTCGGCGACAGGCCGAGGTCTGCGAAGGTCAACGCTTCTTGAGCGGTCGTGGTGTCTGAGGACAAGTGTTGTTGTCTTTGGCTGGTTCGGGGAAGCGCAACGGCGTCTAATGGCGTCGCGGCAAGCGCCACGCGCCTGCAAGATCGGTATTGCAATTAGGAGCAAGCCCTCGATTTGTCAACAGAAACGGGCAGCAATGGCACGATTGTGAAGTTGTAACCTTAATCGGGATGCTTAATCGACCTGTCGGTCGCAGAGCCGGCTCAATAGCGGAACTGTTCGGCGAGAATACGCTCGTTCCAGGAATGATTGGGATCGAACAGCAACGTTGCTGTCGCCGTGGGTGATTCTCGCACCGTCACCGAGGTCACCGCCTTGACCTCGGTATGGTCGGCGGCGGCGTTCACCGGCCGCTTTTCCGGCTCGCGGATGTCGAAGCGCACCGTCGCTTTGTTGGAGAGCAGCGCGCCGCGCCAGCGGCGCGGGCGAAACGGGCTGACCGGGGTCAGCGCCAGCAGCGGCGCGTCGAGCGGCAGGATCGGCCCGTGCGCCGAAAGATTATAGGCGGTGGACCCGGCCGGGGTTGCGATCATGACGCCGTCGCAGTTCAGTTCCTCAAGCCGGACCTGTTCGTCGACGGTGATGCGGATCTTGGCCGTCTGGTACGATTGACGCCACAGCGCCACCTCGTTGATAGCCAGTGCCGAAATCGTTTCGCCTTCCGAGGTCACGGCCAGCATCTCCAGCGGGCGGATGGTTTCGGCGACGGCGGCTTCGAGACGCTCGGTCAGGCCACCGGAACGATACTCGTTCATCAGGAAGCCGATGGTGCCACGGTTCATGCCGTAGACCTTCTTGCCGGTCCCCATCGTGTCGCGCAGGGTCTGCAGCAGGAAGCCGTCACCCCCAAGGGCAACGACGATCTCGGCCTCCTCGACGGAAGACTGGCCATAGCGCGCCGACAGGCTTTCCAGCGCCGTCTTGGCGTCAGCGGTGTCGGACGAGACGAAGGCGATGTGGCTGGCGGCTTTGCTCATGGCTCCCCGATGACGACCGGTTGGCAGCGGCAGGGCCGCGCCAATTTCGGGGTAGCATGGGCGGGGTAGGTCTGCAAACGGAGCCGCCATCCCGGATGGCAATGCCATTCCGGGATGGCGAGGCGACCGCGGGACGGCGGATGCGGACATGCGTTCGCGTATCATGTCAAAGGCTACGCGAATGTGATGGTTAAGACCGGCCTTAAAGTCTCGTAAAGCCGGATCGGTCATGTTAGCCGGCAGTGGATGGGTGGCGTGGGGGCTAGCCAGTCGAGGCCGACATATTGCCGGTAACACGCCTGATCATTGTCTTTCTGATGCTGGGAAGCTTCGCGCTGCTCTTTGCCGAACTGGTGCGCCAGTCCGAAGAGACGAGCTTCCGACCGCAGCCCACGGCGTCGCGCTGTGGTGACGCAGCCGGAGCGCCATGCCCGCAAAGGGCGCTGTAGCGCTGTAACCTGATCATCCTTTCGGATGACCGGCGGCATTGGCGGCCGCTTCGGTGCGCGACATCGCGCGGCAGTTTCTCTCCTTAAAAACAGAGGCCGGTCGGCTGCCGCACGTTCCACTCGTGAAAGCTTGCTGTTTGCACTCGCGGCGCTTGGCGGTGTAGATGGGTGCACCGATTGGCGGAAAGGTTTTTGGGTAGCCTCGTATCCGCCGTTGTTGGGAAACAAGCCCTGCGGCTCGTTGACTGGCCGGGTGTCTGGAGCAGGGGGGTCCATGTCGCGCAGCGTGTTGATTTCTGGTGGCTGCGGCTTCCTCGGCTCACATCTGGTCGACCGTCTGTTGCGGCGAAGCGATCTGGAAAAGCTGATCGTCGTCGACAATCTTTGGACCGGGACGCGAGACAACGTCGCACATATCGCCGATCCGCGTTTCGATCTGCAGATTGCCGATGCCGAAAGCTTTTCATCCCTTCAACGCTTCGATGAGATCATCCATCTCGCGTCGCCGGCTTCGCCGCTTTGGTACATGCGCGAGCCGGTACGCACGATCAAGGCCAACATCGGCGGCGCGCTCAATCTTCTGACGCTGCTCAAGCCCGGCGGCCGTTTCTGCTTCGCCTCGACCTCGGAAGTCTATGGCGACCCCCTGGTTTCACCCCAACCCGAAAGTTACAGGGGATCGGTGGACTGCACCGGTCCCAGGGCCTCTTATGATGAAAGCAAACGCTGCACCGAGGCATTGCTGTTCGAACAGCAGCGGGTTGTCGGGCTCGACATTCGCGTCGTCAGGATTTTCAACACATATGGGCCGCGAACCCGCATCGACGACGGACGCGCCGTTTCGAACTTTGCCATCCAGGCTCTGACAACCGGGGTGCTGACGGTCTATGGCGACGGGTCCCAATCGCGCAGTTGGGGTTACGTCGACGACATCGTCGAGGGGCTGGAACGTTACTTCTGGCGCGACGGCATCTCGCATCGCGGCCCTCTGAACATCGGCAACGATCACGAGGTTTCCGTCCTGCGCATCGCGGAATTCGTCAGGTCGCTTGTCCCCGGCAGCCGCATCGAGCACCACCCTCCGGCTCCCCAGGATCCGACAAATCGGCGTCCGGACCTGACGTCGGCGAGGCATGTCCTTCCTGGCTGGGAAGCCAGGACGGGCTATCAGGAAGGCATCGGGCGCACCTTCGATTGGTTCCGTCAGCGAATTGCGGCCGGAACCGTTGCGGCCCCAACGGCCTGACGCGCCCGGCGTCGCGGCCAAAGCTCTTTCCTGGCTGCCCACTTGGTCACCACCGCATCGGGCGCACCCATCGGCGAGCCCTGGCCGTATCCGCATAAAGATATTGACTGCATGTTTAGTCATAGTTACTCCTGAGGTCGCGAATTGAGTTGGACAGCCGGCGCCAGCCGGTGAATGGCCACCATGAAGAGGGGAATATCTCGACTGCGATGCGGCTTGCCGTTGCCGGTGCGCCGCATGCCGCAAATGCGATGTCGACGGCCGTTCTCGTGCCGTCGATCGGCATTGTCGCGGCCATCTTTTCGTCAGCAGGAACGGACCTGAGGCCGTAACGCCGCCGGTCCCAACAATGGGAGCATACAGCATGAACTGGAAACTGACCGCGACGGCCATCGGCCTGTCGCTGCTGACTGTCACGGGCGTTGCCCATGCCGACGGCGAACTCAACATCTACAATTGGGGCAACTACACCAGTCCCGAGCTGATCAAGAAGTTCGAGGAGACCTACAAGGTCAAGGTCACCGTCACCGACTATGATTCCAACGATACCGCCCTGGCCAAGGTCCGGCAGGGCGCCTCCGGCTATGACATCGTCGTGCCCTCGGCGAGCGTCGTGCCGGTCTGGATCAGCGAAGGTCTGCTCTTGGAGACCGATCCCAACAAGATGGAGAACTTCAAGAACGTCGATCCCAGGTGGGTCGATGTTCCATTCGATCCAGGCCGCAAATATACCGTTCCATGGCAGTGGGGAACGACCGGCATTTCGGTGAACAAGTCGGTTTATGCCGGCGACCCCAACACATCGGCGATCTTCCTCGACCCACCCCCCGAACTCGTCGGCAAGATCAATGTCGTACCCGAAATGGGTGACATCATGTTTCTCGCCATCGCTTACGAGGGTGGCAAATATTGCAGCAGCGACATGCAGATGCTGAAGAAGGTGCATGACAAGCTGGTGGAGGCCAAGGCGAAATGGCTTTCGCTCGACTATGCGGCCGTCGATGGCCTGGGCAGGGGCGACATCGCCGCGGGCGTCAACTGGAACGGCATATCGCTGCGCGAGCGGCTTGAGAACGACAAGATCGTCTATGGCTATCCCAAGGAAGGCTATCCGATCTGGATGGACAATGTCGCTGTCCTCAAGGACGCCAAAAACGTCGACAACGCCAAGCTGTTCCAGAATTTCATCATGGATCCGCAGAATGCGGCACTGATCTCAGCCTTTGCGCGTTATTCGAACGGTATCAAGGGCTCGGAAGCCTTCATGCCCGACGACATGAAGACCGCGCCGGAAGTCAACATTCCCGCCGATTTCGCCGCCAAGGGCCAGTTCATGCAGGCATGCCCGCCCGACGTGCAGGCGCTCTACACGAAGATCTGGACCGATCTGCAGAAATGACCTGACCAGGCTTTCCCGCGCCGCAGCACGCGGCGCGGTCATCTCCGTCCATGCAACGCGATGCGCAGATCGCAGGAGACTTCCCATGACCGATCTCGACCTTTGCTACATGCCGGCCAGCGAGGCGCTGCGGCTGTTCAAGGCAAAGAAGCTTTCGCCCGTCGAACTGATGCAGGCCACCATCCGCCGCGCCGAAGCCACCAAGCCGACGATCAACTGCCTCACCTTCACGCATTTCGACGAGGCGATGGATCTGGCCAGGAAAGCCGAGGCGAAATACGCCAGGGGGGCCCGTACCGGGGCGCTCGAGGGGCTGCCGATCGGCATCAAGGACGAGAGCTACATCAAGGACAAGCCGACCTCGCACGGCTCGCTGCTGTCCCGGGATGCCATCGGTGGCCATACGTCGACGATGAACGAGCGCATCATCAAGGCCGGAGGCATTGTCCATGCCCGCACGGCGACGCCTGAATTCAGCTGCGCCGGCTACACCTGGTCGAAACGCTGGGGCGTGACGCGCAATCCGTGGAACCCGGATTTCACGCCCGGCGGTTCGTCCGGCGGTGCCGCGGCGACGCTGGCGTCCGGCACGTCGTCGATCGCCACCGGCTCGGACATTGCCGGGTCGATCCGAATTCCCGCGTCGGCCTGCGGTCTTGTCGGCTTCAAGCCGCCTTACGGGCGCAATCCGGACGAGCCGCCGTTCAACCTCGATTTCTACTGCCACACCGGACCTTTGGCGCGAAACGTCGGGGATGCGATCCTGCTGCAGAACGTGATGGCCGGACCGAGCCCGCTCGACATCGCCACGCTCCGCCCCAAACTGCGCCTGCCCAGCGACTACAAGCCGATCAAGGGCTGGAAGATTGCTTTCTCGATGGACCTCGGTTCTTTCGAAGTGGACCCCGATGTGCGCAAGAACACGCTTGCCGCCTGCGATGTGTTTCGCTCGCTTGGCGCCACGGTCGAGGAAGTCGATCTGGGCTGGGGCGACGACGTGCTCAAGGCGGGCATGGCCTATCTCGAACATCTGTTCGGCGCCTCACTGTCGCAACTGCTCAAGGAGCACGGCAAGGACATGACGAGCTATGCCAGGCAGTTCGCCGAGGACGGGCAAAGGTCGAAGGCGACGGACTTTGTCGGAACACTGGAAGTGGCGGCCAGGATGTACCAGACGCTGGGGCCGCTGCTGGAGACCTACGATGTGCTGATCTGCCCGACCAACGCGCTTCCCGCCGTGCCGGCGGAGTTCGATCAGACAACGGGCACGGTCGAGATCAACGGCAAGCAGGTGAACCCGTCGCTTGGCTGGGTGATGACGACGCCGTTCAACATGATGAGCCGCTGTCCGGTTCTATCCGTGCCGTCGGGCCGGGCGGCAAGCGGCGTGCCGACAGGCATCCAGATCGTCGGCCGCACCTATTGCGATGCCGATGTCTTCCGGGCGGCCATGGCCTATGAGACGGCCAAGGGGCAGTGGTACACAAACGCCGAAACGCGCCCGTCGCTATAACAGGGCGATGCGGCCCTTGCCGCGATCGTGGTTGATCTGCGGTTTCGGTTGTGGTGAGCCGACGCCGGACACCTCGAATAGACGGATCCGTGGCGGCGCCGGCGATCGCCGCCGCAAGATCCGAAAGGAGCTGGACGAAGATGGCGCAACAAAAAGCTGCGGCGGCAAAACGCAAAGGCGCAACGGCGAAGAATGGACGTGCCGCAAACGATGCCGCGCCGCCCAAGGACCGTCGGCGCGAACGCGGCGAAGCCAGCGTGCAGCGGATCATCGACGCCACCATCGAGCTCATCGCGGAGGAGGGGCTGGCAAGCGTCACCATGCAGCGCATCGCCGAACATGTCGGCTCGTCCAATGCCCTGGTCGTCTTCCATTTCCGCAGCAAGGAGAACCTGTTTCGCGCCGTCCTGCAGTATCTCAGCGATCGATATGATGAGCTGTGGGTGACGCTGGTGCGAGCGCCCGGCCTGTCGCCGGTTGAGCGGGCCCTGGGCGCGGTCGATTGCGCGCAACGTTTCGCCCGCCAGCACCCGAAATGGGTTTCGGTCTTTGTCGTGTTCTCCAGCGACCGCAAGAGCATGCAGATCTACAATGAGATCGGCCTGCCGAGCGATCTTGCCTACACCGCCGAAGCGCGCGAGCTGCTGATCGAGATTTCGCGCAGCGGCGGTTACACCGGCGTCGACATCGACACGCTGTCGGAGAGCCTGAATTATCTGGTTCATGGCGCCTGGTACTGGGATCATCTCAATCCATCCAGCCGCGACACCAACGTGCTGCGCAAGACCATGCTGCTCCTGCTGCATCAGGCATTCCCGCGGCATTTCGAACTGATGCGCTAGAGCAATTCCAGGAAAAGTGTGAAACGGTTTTCCGTCCGGAATTGCGCCAAGCAAGGAGTTGGAGTGGTTCGCCGTTTCCGTGAAACGGTGAACCGCTCTGACCGCTTTCAGGGCTGCCGCAGATGGCAGCCGGCTCGCCGCTTTTGTTCCAGATACTCGTCGACGAGCTGGCGGTAGCGCACCTTGCCGAAACTCGGGAAATGGCCGCCATGCACGACCGAGACATCGAGGTCGCGCAGGCGCAGCAGTGTCGCCATGTAGTCTGATATGTCCGAGTGGTAGACGTCGTCGATCAGCGGGCCGTCATAGATGATGTCGCCTGATAACAGGATGCCCGTCCTGTTTTCATAGAGCGCGATGCCGCCGGGCGAATGGCCGGGCGTGTGGATCACCTCGAAGGCACGATCGCCGAGATCGACGACGTCCCCATGCTTGAGCAAACGGCCTGCCGGTGCGGGCGGAATACGGTAGCGCGCCGTGTTCCAGCCTTGCGGCTGGCAATCGAACATTTCGTCGGTCGCATAGGTGCCGGCTGCCGTCCACTCGTTACGCGGATCGGCGAGGATGTCGGCCTCGGCAGCGTGCACGCAGCGCTCGGGAAATTCGTGGTGACAGCCGATATGGTCGAAATGCGTGTGGCTGGCGACGCAGGTCAGATTTCGCTCGGTCACCAGCGGCACGTGACGCCTGAGGCTGAAATGGCCGAGCCCGGTGTCGAACAGAAGGTCACGATCGCGGCCGCGCACATGCCACATGTTGCAGCGGAAGAACGGTTTTATCCATGGCTCGTGGATCAAGGTCACGCCATCGCCCATGCGGATGGTCTCGTACCAGTCTGGTGCCTCGATGACCGCAAGCGTTGCCATGTTTCAATCCGTCAGAAAGTTCAGTCCGTCAGCAGGATGATCTGGTAGGTATCGCAGGAAATCGCGACCCTGTCGCCCGGCTGGACGGTCGCCGTCGCGGGCAATTTGGCGATGAAGTGGAGCGAGGGGTCCTCGACGGAAACGGCGAGCACGCGCTTGAAGCTGCCCTGGAAAACCACGTCGCTTACCTCGGCTGTGCCAAGCCTGACACCGCCGCGCGCCTCGCCGAGGACAAGATGCTCCGGGCGTATGGCCAGCGCAACGGTAGAGCCGACCGGCAAGGCGCCGGGCAGCGAGACCGGCCCGACCGGCGTCGCGACGGTGCTTGTCCTATCCTTCGCCTCCGTGACCGTGCCGGCGAGGATCGTGCTTTCGCCCATGAAGGTCGCCGAAAAACGCGTCGCCGGCCGTGCGTAGACGCGCTCTGGCGGACCTTCGTCCTCGATGCGCCCGTCATTCATCACCACGCAATGGTCAGCCAGCGCCATCGCCTCTTCCTGGTCGTGCGTGACATGGATAAAGGCGGTGCCGACGCGCTTCTGGATCGCCTTCAATTCATCCTGCATCTGCCGGCGAAGTTTGAGGTCGAGGGCGCCGAGCGGCTCGTCGAGCAACAGCACCGCCGGCTCGATCACCAGCGCGCGCGCCAGCGCCACGCGCTGCCGTTGGCCGCCGGAGAGCTGATGCGGCTTCTTGTCGAAGGCAGAGGCGAGACCGACCAGCGCCAGCGCCTCGCGCGCCTTTGCGGCGCGTGTCGCGCCGTCGACGCCCTGCATGCGCAGGCCGAAGCCGACATTGCTGCCGACGCTCATATGCGGAAACAGCGCATAGTCCTGGAACACCGTCGTCGTTGGGCGCTTGGCCGGCGGCACCGACGTGCAATCCTCGCCACGGATGAACACCTTGCCTTCGCTGGGCGTGACGAAGCCGCCCAGAATGGACAAGAGCGTCGTCTTGCCGGAGCCGGACGGCCCGAGCAGGATCGTGTAGCTGCCGGGCTCGATCTGCAGCGAGACATCCTTCAGCACGGTGTGCTGGCCGAAGCGATGCGAGACACTGCTGATGTCGACGAGGGGCGCGCTCATGCGGGCTTTCTCCGAAGCAATGTCAGTTCAAAAAACACCACCAGCACGATGGAGACGGCGAAGACCAGCGAGCCGACGGCATTGGTCTTGGGGTTGAGGCCGGAACGCAGCAGGTTCCAGATCTCGACCGGCAGCGTGGTGTCGAAGCGGGTGAGCAGGAAGGAGATCACGAATTCGTCCCAGGAGAAGGTCATCGACAGGAAGAAGCCGGCGAAGATGGCCGGCGCCATGACCGGCACGGTGATCAACAGCAGCACCTTCCATTCCGGCGCGCCGAGGTCGCGCGCGGCGCGCTCGATGTTGATCTGGTGGTCGCCCATCTGGCTGTAGATGATGGCAAAGCACAGCGGCAGATTGATCACGACATGGCCGATGCCGGCGGCAAGCAAGGATTTCGGTACGCCGGCCCAGTTGAACAGCACCAGCAGCCCCATGCCGATGATGAGATAGCTGACCGTCAGCGGCAGGGTGATCAGCCCGCGCAGCAGGCCGGAGCCGGGCAGGACGAAGCGGGCAAAACCCCAGGCGGAAAGGAAGCCGAGCGTCACGGCGGCGAGCGACGAGATGGACGCGACCAGCAGCGAATTGACCAACGCCGAAGTCAGCCGTGGGTCCGAGAGCACTGCGTCGTACCAGCGCAGCGATGGGCCGGTGAAGGGCGGGATCGGGAACGACGTCGCCTGCAGCGAAAACAGCACCAGCACGATCACGGGCAGGAAGATGAAGCCGTAGACGGCAAGCGCGTAGAGCCAGGAGGCGATGCGGACAATCCTGCGCATCTCAGGCCCGCTCGATCTTCAGCCAGCGGGCGCAGGCGAGATAGGCGATGGTGACCACCGCCATCAGGATGATCGACAGCGCCGAGGCCAGCGGAAAGTCGCCGCGCCGGCCGATCTGCATCATCACCAGCTGCGGCATCAGCAGCTCGTTGTTGCCGCCCAGGATCTGCGGCGTGATGTAGTCGCCGATGCACAGCACGAAAGTGAGGAAGGCGCCGACCATGATGCCGGGCAAGGTCAGCGGCAGCACGACATGCAGGAAGGTTCGCACCGGCCCGGCGCCGAGATCGGCGGCCGCCTTGCGGTAGCTCGGGCTGAGCTGTTTGAGATTGGCGAAGATCGTCAGCGTCAACAACATGACGAAGAAGTGCACGAAGCCGGTGATGGTGGCGAAACGCGTGTTGGCGAGATGCACAGGCTCGCTGATGAGGCCGGAGCCGGTCAGCGCCCGGTTTACGACGCCGTTCTGCGCCAGCACCAGCAGCCAGGAATAGGAGCGCACGACATAGGAGGTCCAGAACGGCAGCACCGCCAGCATCAGCGCCAGCCGCTGCCAGCGCTCCGGCACCTGTTCGGCGAGGATCCAGGCGAAGGGATAGGCGAGCAGCACCGAGACCACGGTGACGATCGCGGTCACCTCAAGCGAGTTCACCATCGCCTGCCAGTAGGAAGGGTTGGTGAAGAATTGGCTGTAGTTGGACAGCGTGAAGCCGCCGCCCTCATGCGCCGTCAGGCTGGAAAACCCCATGGCAATGAACGGCAGCACGAAGAACAGCAGCGTCCAGCCGAGCGCCGGCGTGACCAGCGCCCAGGGCAGAGCAGAGCTCGCCCGGGGCAGAGCAGAGCTCGCCCGGGGCAGGGTACGGCCCGCCCGGGGCAAGGGGTTGTCTCCAGCCGAGCTCATGAGCGCTATCGGCTCATTTCGCCTGCAGCATTTCGGTCCACATGTCCTGCATCTTCTTGTCGAGATCGGCGTTCGGCGCCGGATAGGCCTGGGCACGCGTCAGGAAGCCCGGCTGTTCGTCGAAGCGCAGCACCTTCTTCTGGTCGTCGGTCAGTGCTGCCTTGGTGTTGGCCGGCATGCCCCAGTAGCAGGAGGAGGTGGCAAGCCGCGCCTGGCCCTCCGGGCTCATAATGTACTGGATGAACTTCAGCGCCATGTCCTTGTTCTTGGAATCCTTGAACATGGCCAGCGACTGCGACCACAGAACCGCCCCCTCCTTCGGGATGGAGAAGTCCAGCGCCGGGTTTTCCTTGGCCAGGCCCGCCGTCACCCATTCGCCGCCGCCGACCAGTATGTCGACCTCGCCCGTCGCCAGCGCCGTCTGGCTGGCGGTCACTTCGCCGACCAGCTTGGCATTGGCTTTCATCTTCAAGAGCTCGTCCTTGAGGGCGGGCAGGTCGGCTTCGGTGAGATCGGCCGTCTTCTTGCCGATCGCCAGTGCGGCCATGCCGATGACCGGCAGGTAGTAGTCGTAGATGGCGACCTTGCCCTTGTACTTGTCGCCGGTCAGGGCCGCCATCGACTGCATGTCGGCCGGGTCGACCTTGGTCTTGTTGTAGCCGATCGTGTTGTAGCCGAACTTTTCGGTGATGCCGTAGCGCTTGCCGCCGACCATGGTGGAGCCGTCCATCTTCACCTGCGCAAACAGGTCGGCCAGCGGCAGCTTGTCTTCCGGCAGCGGCTCGAACAGGCCTTTTTCGACGCCGCGCGGCACGTCGATCGAATCGATCACCATCACGTCCCAGTCGCCCGGCTGCGACTGTTCGACGATGGCGAGACCTGCGCCGGTGCCCTCGAACTCCTTGACGTTGACCTTGACGCCATTGGCCTCCTCGAAGGGCTGCAGCAGTGCTGGATCGGCATGATCGCACCAGATCAGCGCGTTGAGGTCGGCGGCCTGGACAGCGCTGCCGGCTGCGAGCAACAGCGCCGCGGCCTCGCACGCAGCATGCAGATGGCTCTTCAACATGGAAAGCGAATTCATGGTCTTGGAATGTGCGGACATCGAGTGTTCTCCCTTGCCTTTGTGGCTTCTTGCAAAAAATTGAACCAATTCTAAAATTGAGTCAATTCTGTTTTTGTGGCAAGAGGCTGGAATGAGCGGATTGCGGGCAAGGCAAAAGGCGGACCGGCACAGGCGCATCATCGAGGCGGCGGCGGAACTGTTTCGCGAGGCCGGCTATGAAGGCGCCAAGATCGAGGCGATCGCCGCGCAGGCCGAGGTCTCGGTCGGCACCATCTACAACTACTATGAGAACAAGGGCGACATCCTCGGCGCCATCGTCTCGCTGGAGGTCAACGAGGTGCTGAATGCCGGGCAGGGCGTCGTCGCCAGGCCGCCGGCCAATGTCGGCGATGCGCTGGATACGCTGATCGGCATCTACATCGAGCACTCGCTGCACTATCTCAGCAAGGAGATGTGGCGGCAGGCGATGGCGATCTCGACGCAACTGCCCGACAGCCCGTTCGGCCAGGCCTACACCGCGCTCGACCGCGCGCTGACCGAACAGATCCGCGCCCTGATCGCCCGCCTGCAGGCGCTCGGCCTGGTGCGCCAGGACATCGACGGGGCGGCGCTCGGCGAACTGATCTTCAACAACATGAACATGATGTTCATCGAGTTCGTGAAACGCGACGCGGCGAGGATACCGGAGCTGCGCGCAGCGATACGGAGGCAGAACCGGATTTTGGTGGCGGCGATCGGGGTGTGAGGGAGTCAGGAGCAGACAGGAGAAAATCGTCGGTTCGGCATATTGTCATTTCACACCAGCGCTCGCCTCTTGAGTTGAATTTAAAACCTGGTACAACTTAAGGGGGCATAAAAAGGGGAGGCGTAAATGGGGGCGTTTTCCATCTGGCATTGGGCGATCATGCTGCTGTTGATCGGCGTGCCTGTTTTCTTTGCTGTTCGATCGGCCGCGAAGCCGTCGCAGAATCCTGAGGCTCTTGTGGGCTTCGGCGGCTGGCTGATGCTGCTGGCTATCGGTCAGGCATTGTCACCGCTGCGCACACTCGCCGAATTGGGGGCCTCCAGCGATGGCTACAACCAGCTCATGCTGGTGCCGAATGGACCATGGTGGTCTATGGCGAGGTTGCCCTGCTGCTGGCATTCATGGTGCTTCAGCTTGTGGTGCTCGTTGCCATGCTGAGGCGGAGCCTTCGGTTCAAGCAGTTGTTTCTCATCCAATGGCTCGCAATCCCGGTGGCGGTCATACTGGACGCGATCTGGGTCTCCACCGCGATCGGGGTTTCGGTTCGGCAAGTGGTCACTGGCGAGGCGCTTGCGACGCACATAGTCTCGTTTGTGCTGATAGGGCTCTGGGTCGCCTACGTCTACAAGTCCGTCAGGGTGCGGAATACCTTCACCAGGGTTGGGGCATCCACCCAGGTTGCTGGCGCGTCGTAGAAGAAGGCACAACTTGGAATGTTGGAACTGCGCGCGGCGATCCGCGGGCAGAACCGAATTCTTGTGGCGGCGATTGGGGTGTGACCTCGTGCACCACTATGTCGCCATCGAACCTGGAACGGCCAGATCCTGAGCCGACCGACCTCGACCATCATCCGTGACGGCTGCGACCTTTTGGAAGGTCTTTATTTCGTCCTCATTTATACGTGCTGCCCGCGCTCTCGCCTGGAGATCAACCAGGCGCGCCACGAGCGATTGCGACGTCTCGACTTCAGGGTTCATCATTTTCATTTGTCCGATTGAGTGGCGATTTGACGAGCGCAACCCGCCGGCATCCCTGCCGGCGGGCCTGGCCGGTTCGAAGTTTCAGTCGTAGACTTTCACAATCTTGCGTGTGCTCGGGTCCACCAAAACCGTTCGGTTGTCGACCACCGTATAGCGGTATTTGACGTTGGGAACCTCGTGGAGTTCGACCGTGTCTGGCAGAGCCGTGCCGACATTCAACTCCACCCCCGGAAGCTTCACAGAAGCCAAGGGTTGCTTCTTCACGTATTCGCGGACGACGGTGTCCTGTTCCGGTGTGATAACCACATCCTGTGCCGCAACCGCGCCGACGCTGGCCAATAGCAAGAGCGCCGCAGCGGCGCTGCTTAGGTGCATCCTCATTTGTTTTTCTCCTCTTGTAACCTGGCGGCAGCACGATCGGCTGGGCACCACCCGAACACGTCGCCAGGCCAAACGTTCCTCATACGGGCCTCTGTCTGAATCCGCGCAGGACCAAAGTCTGGTTGGAAAACGCAATGGTCTTACCCGTTGGGAGTAGGCGGAACGGCTTAGGCCTAAAGGTTGTTGTCTCTGCAAATTCGGAGAGAAACAGTGGAAAAAAGTGTCGGCCAGGCGCGATGGTTGCTCGCACCGATTTTCGCAACAGCCATCACCTTCCTGGTGATGGGGGTCGTTCTTGGCTGACACGGCGTGGATCGGCGCAGCTACGTCCCTTCCTGCGCTGATAGGATCCGTGAGCCGCTTCGGCAGCTGACGGGTCCTGTATTTCACCGTGCGCCCACGCATGCTCATTCGGCAGGCGTGGGCGCATTTCTAGCTCATGTACCTTGGGAGGTTTATTATGGATCGGCGATCCTTCTTGACTGCAATGTTTGGCGTTGCCGGGGTAGCGGCCCTTGCAAGCGCTGTCCGCCCAACTGACGCAATGGCGGGTGTTCCAGGGGCCGGACACGGCATCCTCGATGAACTTGAGACGCCACAAACAGAGACCCTTGAAGAAGACGCACAGGCAGAAGTGCAGCAAGTCTACCATCGGGAATGGCACTACCGTCCCCACCGCCGCCGGCGGGGCTGGAGACGGGTTTGCCGCAGTTATTGGCGGCATGGTCGCCGTCGCGTCCGGTGCTACCGCCGACGTGGTCCTTCGGTCGTCCTTCGATTTTAACTGATTTCCCGCCTCGGCCCGTTCCGGCTCACGCGCCGAGAACGGGCCGGTTTAGATTCTTTTCGGTGAACGATCACAATGACATTGGTCCAGAGATCGAATGAGAGTGGCAGCGCGAACCAACCGGGAAATGGCAACGATGATCGTGCGCCCGGGTTTGTGGCCTCCGTCGCTTTGCCGGACAAAGAAAACATTGCCGACCTTGTCAGGCGAACAGAGCGCATGGCCATCTTGGTGGTTCTTGGACTGAGCGGCTGGTTGATGCTCGTCCCCGCTATTTATCTTGTGCTGACGCACGGGATATGAAGCTTGCGGGACATCCGTGCGCGCCCAGGGTTGGATTGCAATCGCATCGGATCGCGGCTTCCGCAGCCGTTTCGTGTCACCGGCAATGTGGGCGGGACGGGCTGTATTGCTGGCGCGAGGCGCAGGTGCTTGGATCACCGCGGCCTACGTCCGGCATGCTTGGAGCGCTATAATCCAACTAGCCGAACGTAATCGGCTTCTGGCTTGCCGTAGGTGCCGTTTGCGCAGGCCGCAAGTCCGCTGCGGTCCCTGATGTGCACTTCGCCACGTCGAGAATAGATGAAACCACGTCCTTCCAGAACTTGCAGCCCAACGGTAACGCCTGGGCGTCTTGCTCCAAGCATGACGGCGAGAAACTCATGGGTGATCGCAAGGCGCTCGCCGTGGACCCGATCGTCACACATTAGAAGCCAGCGCGCCAACCGCTCTTCAAGGTTTGATTTTGCGTTGATCAGGGCCGTATAGCTGGTCTGGATGTGGAAGTAGTGGACATAGCGCAACAGGAAAAGGCGCAACGTTGGGCTGTTCGCAAGAGCCTCCTTGAAGGGCTCGGTTCCCATCCTGAAAGCGCTGCCGGCCGACTGAACGTAACATTGATGCGCTGCATAGTCAGCGCCCATCACGAGCGCGGCACCGGTCATTCCCTCAAAGCCGACAAGGCCTACCTCGGCTTCCTTACCTGAAGCCGTCGCGACCACAGAAGCGATGCCTTCCTCCAGGAAGTACACCGTCTCGATCTCCGAGTCGGCTTTCTCTAAGGTCATTCTCGGCTCGAGGTCACACAGTTCAAGGTGTGGCTGCAAAAGCCCCAGGTCACCAGGGTTAAGGCGTCGCAACAATTGGTTTCTGTAGGAATCGTTCTCTGGATTGGTCATAGCTCAATCCCGCTTGGGGCAAGAGCTTTCCAATCTCCCTGCCGTCTGCGCCCGTAAACACGTGCAGACGATTTAGAAAACATACGCCCTCTGGCGCGCGATTGACAGTGAAATGCAACCTGATGCACGGCGTCCCCTCAGCCGCCCAATTACAAAACAGGGGTGTACAAAGTTAAAGGGTTGGAATCGTACAGAACTCTGCTTCGTACGAATCCGACAATTTGTGATCGCAGCCAACGAGCCGGCATGATGTACATGGTTATCAATGTCGAGGCAGAGCGACGAGAGGGCGACCGACCGACTGGCAACGCGACGGCTGTGCCCCATAACGGGTCAAAAGTTTGGCATCTAAATTGCTTTCACAGGTATGGGGTGGGCGAGAGCCCGTCGCTTCGCAAATGGAGCGGCGGGTCTACCCTACCAGTGACTGTCGAATGGCCGCGGCAGCAGAATGTACCGCCTTTCAGCAGAAACTAACGGAACATCCGTACTCGCCCAAAGTTGGATTGCAGGAAGCATCGCATGCGGGCTTCCGCAGCCCGTTTCGTGTCACCGGCAATGTGGGCGGGGCGGGCTGTTTTGCGTAGGTACGCAATTTATACCGCTGACTACTTGTGGGTAATCCAGTCCAACAAGCCAACGTCAACCTGCTCGCACCCGACATATTCGCGGACCAGGCTTTCAGCCAGGTGGCGCCATTCACACTCGGGAACGCTTGCTTCCCTGACCAGGTTTCGAAATGCAGAGCGGAGAATGTCGGCATCGAAGGCCGAGACAGCAACAGGACCTGGGTCCAGATCTTCCCAACCTCGGGCCATGTCATCGCGATGACGTTGGCGAAGGCGCTTGAGCAGTTCGCGCGAGGCCTCGATTGCGCGTCGGGAGTGGTCCATATCACGGCGAAATGAGGCAGTTCCGGCCAGGGAATGGTGCCGCAACCGAAAGCTGGTTTCTATAACCGCGCGTGCGACTTCTATATGCGTTTCTGCCATCGCGGCCTCCCTTCCTGCGAAAGGATTTATTTACTCTCTTGTCACGCGTGACCCAAGAAGGATTCAACGTACGGTTTGATACGAAGGGGTGGCGCGCAGATGGGCATGGTCCCGAACGAAAGAAGGGCCTGAACGGCAAACTATTTGCGATCCAGGCCCCTGGCCGTCGGGTTCGTGGCGACATTGCGCCCGCGGAATGCCGTTCACAAGCTGGACCTTGGTCTTGCCATTCCCGCGGAGGGCGTCAACGTCGGAGACGCGCTGAACAGTTAGAACTTCATCGCGATGCCGACGCGGAAATCGTGCGTCTGAAGCGTGTGTTCCAGCGTGCATCCGCCGCCACAATATTCAAGCGACTTCTTGCCGAAGAAGGAGAAGTCGTATTCGCCGCGCAAGAACACGTTGTGTGTGAGCGCGACGTCGATGCCTGCTCCAACAACACCACCGACCAAGGTGGCATCCCGCTCAGCGTTTCCACCTGGGTAGAATGTCTTCAGCTTTGCAGCGGTTACACCAGCCGTGACGAACGGCATGTAGGCTCCCATGTCCATGCCAACGCGACCCTTTACGGATCCGAACAAACCTGTGGAGGCGTCAAGGACGCCTGGGCCTGGAATATCGTCGAAGGTGTTCTTCTTGAAGCGGTAGCCAAGCTCGCCTTCGACGCCATAGACAATCTTGCCGGATTGGAGGTTATAGCCTGCAAAGCCGCCGACCGTTGCCGAGCCGACATTATGCGTTGCGCCAGCCTGGGCGCCCGGTCCATAGATCTTGTAGTGTTCCAACGTTCCGGCGCCGAACACGCCGGCGTATGGCCCTTGCCAGGTCCATTCAGGGGTATCGACAGGAGCGATCGTCATATCGGCAGCCATGGCCGGAGCCGCGGAAAGCGCCACGAATGAAGCGAGCAAAAAAGCTTTCATGAAATCCCCATCAAAATCGCCAATCGCTTTATATCGATGAGCCTGCAACTTTGTATATAGCTAGGAAGTCACACCCGTAGGCTAAGTTGCTGCGCCTGAATTCGGCGAAATAGGTATCGGGATGGCCGGTGCAAGTAGGCATCCCTCGAAGAGCTCAATACTTCCGCGTCAGGCTTCGATGCGGGCATTATCGAGAAATTCAAGTGCGGAGCGTGGAAGGGTGCCGTTCTGATCTTCAATGAAGCCGCTGCCGCACGGATCAAGCTTGCAGCTGTGTTCGCGAAGAATGCCGATGGGTATACCGGACGGCTCAATCCGCAGCAATCAGGAAGGATGCCGTCGACGCCATAGTTAGGCGGCGGCGCGCAGGGCGGTGACTCGCCCAATGTCCGGGTCCCTTCTCAGCCATCTATCGGTAAAGTCCCGGGTATTTGGCCTTCTCAGCCTGGCAATTTCCCGCTCTCTGGACCGCCATGGCGTAAGCTCTTTCATAGGTGCGAATGGCCTTCCGGAACTTAGGAGGATTAGGCGTCAGGTGTTTTTCTAATCCCCTCGTACAAAAGCACAGGGACAGCAATGATAGCTTTTCCATCTTCTGTAGGCCTCAGCCGGCACCTTTGCATAACGCCGTTGAGGTTACCTGCCATTTTAGCGGCCAAATTTAACTTGGCATCGGGCATCCCGACCAGGAAGTGGATATTGTCCTGTCCTGCCGAAGCCGCCGAAGACGCGAAGCAAATTGCGGCGGCGAGTGCGACCAAAATGCGGATCAAAGTGACGTCCCCCCAATATTCCCAAATCTGAGCCAGGCTGAATATTTGGCAACCTAGCACCAAGCACACTATCCACAAATATGACACCTTCCAAACGCTCTCGCTCGATGCGCCAATGGGAGGGACTGACCTTAGGCGAATCGATTTGCTGGTGGCGCCGGAACCTTACGAGCCGGAGGAGGACGAAGAGGATGATCCGGATACGGTGATGCTCTGGGGCGGATACTCGCGTTGGCAAATGAAAAATTCCAGGTGGATAAGCGGTGGATCGAACCCGAACCTTGTTTTCTAAGCTTTTGAAAATGTTATGGTTTTTGCATTGTGCTGGTGCCCCCGGACGGAATCGAACCGCCGACCTTCGGTTTACAAAACCGCTGCTCTACCAGCTGAGCTACAAGGGCACGGCGCTCCGGTTAGCATATTTGTTGCGCCAGTAAAGACAAAACTCCGTTTTTCCCGGCATGCCGCATGGGCCGTCGGCGAGGGCATCCTGAAAACCGCCGGATTGCTTCCTACATCTAGGGAAGGGTGCAATCGCTTCGAGCAGGGGTGTCGCATGATCAGATTTGTCATCATTCTCCCGATCATCTTCGTGGCCTGGATGCTGCTGGTGAAGATCATCAGCGACGTGAAGAAGGCCAACGTCGACTGGACCGGCGTCACCACCATCATCGGCTTCATCGCGCTGGCGTTCTGGCTGCGCCATGTCACGGGGATGGGGTGAGGGAATAGGGGAATAGGGGAATAGGGGAATAGGGGAATAGGGGAATAGGGGGCGACGGGTCATTGGTGTCCTTGCCGTCGCCGCGCTGGCTTCAGCGGCACCCCACAAAAAATCTCCTCCACCTATCGAACCTTTTGCTGCGCCGCGCCGACTGATGGTCAGAGGCGAATGGGTCGCCTCGATCAAAAGATCCAGGAGATCATCATGTTCAAGCGCACTCTTACCTCGGGCCTCGTCGCCATCTTCGTCGCCACCGGCGCGCTCGCCGGCACTGTCGGCACGTCGTCAGCCCACGGCATGCATGGCCATCATCATCACCACCACAACCACAACCATCACAAGAAGCACTTCAAGAAGTTCTGGTGGAAGCACTACAACCACCACCACAACCATCACCACAGGCACGGCAGGGTGATCATTTTCCTTTGATGGAGGGACCCAATTCCCCAAGAGGGCGGCTTCGGCCGCCCTTTTTGCGTTCGGCGATCACCTTGTGAAGTCGGGCGGCAAAGCTGCTGATCCCCGCAAGCTACGGCATGCACACATTTCCAAGCAACTGGTCTTTGGCGATAGAGTGCATGGCAGCTTGGCGCATGCATTGCCTATGCGGCGCTGGTCCCGCTCCGTCTCGGCTTCGCCGAGCCAACGCTCGCCCACCAACGCTCCTTTCCTTTCCCTCCGGAGGGGGGAAGGTGGCGCTGCGAAGCAGCGACGGATTGGGGGACCCACCCGGCAATCGGGCCTCGGGCCGATCAGTCACCCCAGTCATAGCAGATATGTGCATGGCATAGCCCCCAGCAAGTGGGGGAGATTGGCCGCATCAACGTCCTCGCCAACCCTTTCCAGTCGCCGTCAGCGTGGACCTCGGTCCATCCGATTTCCCAGCTCCAGAAAAATCAAAAAAGTTCGAACCTTTTTCCTGGCTGTGACGACAGATGATCAAGAGGCGGATGGATCGCCTCGGTCAACGAAGCAAGGAGATCGTCATGTTCAAGAACACACTCGTTTCCGGCCTTATCGCCACCGCCGTCGCCGCCGCCACGCTGGCCGGCACCGTGCAGCCTTCGGCCGCCCACAGCCATCACCACAACCGCGAAATCGGCATCGGCATTGCTGCCGGCGTCGGCGGCTTCGTCCTCGGCAGCCTGCTCGCCCAGCCGCGCACCGTCTATGTCGACGAAGGCGGTGGCGCGTGGCATGTCCGCCGCTGCTACGATCGCTATGCCAGCTACGACGCGGACTCCGATACCTATCTCGGCCACGACGGATACCGCCACTATTGCCGTCTCTGAGGGGAGGAGGACCGTTTCAGCAACAGAGGGGACATGCGAGCCCCTCTTCTGTTGTCTGGATGGTAGCGGTGCGTGCTCCATCGGCCGATTCAGAGCAGAACTGAAGGGATTGGTCCGGCGACAGATCGGACAGTGTACAGAGATTTTCCGAGCGTCTATCCTGGACCGCGAAACGCGGGGAGAGACCCTTGGACGAGCAGGACCCCAGGGAAGACCTGGTCGAAACGGTTTTCCGCAACGGCACCGTCACCACCGTCGGCATCCTGCTGGCGTTTTCGCTGGGCTTCATCACCCATTGGGCCGCCAACCCGATCCCGTGGCAGACCTACCATCTTGTCGCCGTCCTGCCGATCCTGGCCGGCATTGCCTTGCAGATGCGGGCGCTCTCGCTGCTGCTCGACACGAAATGCCTGCAGCGGCGCATCTATGAACGCGCCAACCGCATCTTCATGGCCGGCCTGATATTCACCGCCTGCGGCGTCGGCATGGCCATCCTTCTCGATTTCTTTGATATCGCGACCAGGAGCGCGCTGCCCGGGGCGGGCTGATCAGCCGGCTCGCACGCCACCGATCGTCCTGGTCACCTCGGCTGCCGCATCGCGCACCAGCGGGCCGATCTCGGCCAGCCGCTCCGGCGTCACCCGCACCGTCGGCCCTGACACCGAAACGCCGCCGATCGGCTCGCCGAATTCGTTGAAGATGGCGGCTGCCACGCAACGCATGCCGGGGTGCCGCTCCTCGTCGTCGACCGACCAGCCGCGCAGCTTGATCCGCGCCAGATCGTGGGCAAGCGCCGAAATGTCGGACAGCGTCCTGTCGGTGAAGCGCTGCAGGCCTGCCTTGCGCAGGATGGTTCCGACGCGCTCCGGCTCGAGATGCGCCAGCACCGCCTTGCCGATGCCGGACGCATGGAAGGGGCTGCGCGTGCCCGGCCGGAAGAAGGCGCGGATCGCCTGATGCGTCTCGACCTGGCTGACGAAGACCACGCAATCGTCCTCGGCGACGCCGAGATTGGCGGTCTCGCCGGTTCTCTCCATCAGCTCCTGCATGACGACACGCGCGCGGTCGACCAGCTTGCGGCGGCGCAGGAAGGCCGCGCCCATACGGTAGGTCTCGACGCCGATCGACCACAACTGGTCTGATGTGTCGAATTCGACCATTCCGTGGTTTTGCAGCGTCGTCAGCATGCGGTAGGCGGTGGAGGCGGCAAGCCCGCTCTGCGCCGATATTTCGCTCAGCGACAGGCCGCTGCCTTCCGCGACAATGGCCAGGATCCGCAGCGCCCGATCGAGCGACTGCACCGAACTGGCTTCCGAGGGCCCATTGAAAGCGCGCGGCCGGCCGCGCTGGCGTTTTTCCGTGGTTTCCATGGCGCCATTCTCGACCGATTTCGCCAAATGCACAATGAAAAAGTTTTTCACTGATATCGCCGGCCGAATTGCTGGAAAACGGAAAATCCAACAAAATCATCGTATAGTCGTCGTTTTCTATAAATGAAAAAATATTCTGAAAAAATTGAAAAATAGCCGGCGTGCTGGCATCCTCAGCCAATCCAACAATGACAAACCCCGTGGAGGGCTGGAAAATGGCCAGGATGCGCGCTGTCGATGCCGCGGTTCTCGTTCTCGAAAAGGAAGGCATTTCCTGCGCTTTCGGCGTGCCGGGCGCGGCGATCAATCCGCTCTATTCGGCGCTGAAGGCGAGGGGAACGATCCGCCACGTGCTTGCCCGTCACGTCGAGGGCGCCTCGCACATGGCGGAAGGCTTTACCCGGGCCAAGGCAGGCAATATCGGCCTGTGCATCGGCACTTCGGGTCCGGCCGGCACCGACATGATCACCGGGCTCTATTCGGCCGCCGCTGATTCCATTCCGATCCTGTGCATCACCGGCCAGGCGCCGCGGGCGCGGCTGAACAAGGAGGATTTCCAGGCCGTCGACATATCAGCCATTGCCGCGCCGGTCGCCAAATGGGCAGTCACGGTCATGGAGCCCTATCTCGTCCCCATGGCGCTGCAGAAGGCCTTTCATCTGATGCGCTCGTCGCGGCCGGGTCCGGTGCTGATCGACCTGCCGGTCGATGTCCAGCTGGCCGAGATCGAATTCGACATCGATGCCTATGAGCCGTTGACGCCGTTCAAGCCGGCCATGACGCGCGCCCAGGCCGAAAAGGCGTTGACCATGCTCAACGCCGCCGAAAAGCCGCTGATCGTCGCCGGCGGCGGCATCATAAACGCCGATGCGTCGGATTTGCTGATCGAATTCGCCGAGATTTCAGGCGTGCCGGTCATCCCGACCTTGATGGGCTGGGGCGCGATCCCCGACGACCACCGGCTGATGGCCGGCATGTGCGGGCTGCAGACCTCGCACCGCTATGGCAATGCGACGATGCTGGAAGCCGATTTCGTCTTCGGCATCGGCAACCGCTGGGCCAACCGTCACACCGGCTCCGTCGATGTCTATACCAAGGGCAAAAAGTTCATCCATGTCGACATCGAGCCGACGCAGATCGGCCGTGTCTTCGCGCCGGATCTCGGCGTCGTCTCCGATGCGGGCGCCGCACTGAAGATGCTGCTCGACGTCGCCACCGAATGGAAGACATCAGGCAGACTGCGCGACTGGTCGGGCTGGGCGAAGGAATGCCAGGCTCGCAAGAAGACGATGAAGCGCAAGACGCATTTCGACCAGGTGCCGCTGAAGCCGCAGCGTGTCTATGAGGAGATGAACAAGGCGTTCGGCCGCGACGTCACCTACGTCACCACGATCGGCCTGTCGCAGATCGCCGGCGCGCAGTTCCTGCATGTCTACAAGCCGCGCAACTGGATCAATTGCGGCCAGGCCGGCCCGCTCGGCTGGACCTTGCCGGCGGCCCTTGGTGTGCGCGCCGCCGATCCCGACCGGACCATCGTGGCGCTGTCGGGCGACTATGATTTCCAGTTCATGATCGAGGAACTGGCGGTCGGCGCCCAGCACAAGCTGCCCTATCTCCATGTCGTGGTGAACAACGCCTATCTCGGCCTGATCCGCCAGGCGCAGCGGGGTTTCTCGATGGACTTTGAGGTCGACCTTGCCTTCGAGAACATCAACCGGGCAGGCGATCCCGAGGCCGGCTACGGCGTCGACCATGTTGCCGTCGCCGAGGCCATGGGCTGCAAGGCGGTCAGGGTGCGCAAGCCGGAAGAGTTCGCCGCCGCGTTCAAGGAGGCCCAGCGGCTGATGAAGGAGCACCGGGTTCCGGTCGTCCTCGAATTCATCCTCGAACGCGTCACCAACATCTCGATGGGCACCGAGATCGACAAGATCACCGAATTCGAGGACCTTGCCGAGAGCCACGAAGATGCGCCGACGTCGATCGTCATGCTGGATTAGGCTTGGCGGAGAAAAGGAGAAAAAGAATGCCGCGTTTTTCAGCCAATCTTTCGATGCTCTTTGGCGAGCATGAGTTCCTCGACCGTTTCGATGCCGCCGCCCGCGCCGGCTTCAAGGGCGTCGAATATATCGGCCCCTATGACCATGCGCCCGATGCCGTCGCTGCCCGGCTGAAGAAGAACGGCCTGACGCAGGTGCTGTTCAACCTGCCGGCCGGCGACTGGGGCAAGGGCGAGCGCGGCATTGCCGTGCTGCCGGACCGCGTGCCGGAATTCCGCCAGGGCATCGCCAAGGCGATCACCTACGCGCAGGCGCTCGGCTGCCAGCAGGTCAATTGCCTGGCCGGCATCGCGCCCGCCGGCGCCGATCGCAAGGTGCTGGAGGACGTCTTTGCCGAAAACCTCGCCTTCGCGGCGGAAAAGCTGGAGCAGGCCGGCATCAGGCTGCTGATCGAGCCGATCAACACGCAAGATATCCCGGGCTTCTTTCTCAACTATTCCGACCAGGCGCTGGCGCTTATCGACCGTGTCGGGTCGAAGAACCTGTTCCTGCAATATGACATCTATCACATGCAGATCATGGAGGGGGATCTCGCCCGTACCATCGAGGCAAACCTCGACCGCATCGCGCATATCCAGCTTGCGGACAATCCAGGCCGTCACGAGCCGGGGACGGGCGAGATCAATTTTCCCTTCCTGTACGAGCACATCGACCGCATCGGCTATTCCGGGTGGATCGGGGCGGAATACAAGCCGAAGGCCGGGACGGAGGCTGGGCTGGGGTGGTTTCAAGCATTAGCCGGGCAGGGAAGTGCTGCGGCCTAGCCAACGCCGCGCCCCCTCATCCGGCCCTTCGGGCCACCTTCTCCCCGGTGGGGAGAAGAGACAGGCACCAACGTCGGCTTCTCTTCTCCCCTCGGGGGAAGATGGCCGCGCTAGCGGCCGGATGAGGGGGCGTTTCACACAAGCAACTGGAGAACCAAAATGGAAACCATCGGCTTCATCGGCCTCGGCATCATGGGCGCACCGATGGCGGGGCACCTGTTGGACGCGGGCTACAGGGTCATAACCAGCGACCATCGATCGAAACTCTCAGCCGATCTCGTCGCCAAGGGCCTAACGTCAGTCACCGGCCATGCTGCCGTGGCGAAGGCCGCCGACATCATCATTCTGATGGTGCCCGACACACCGCAGGTCGCCGATGTGCTGTTTCACGAGAACGGCGTCGCGTCCGGTCTGACCAAAGGCAAGCTGGTCATCGACATGAGCTCGATCTCACCGATCGAGACCAAGATTTTTGCCAGGAAAATCAACGATCTAGGCTGCGACTATCTCGACGCGCCGGTCTCGGGCGGCGAGGTTGGCGCCAAGGCGGCGTCGCTCACCATCATGGTCGGCGGCGAGGAGAAACCCTTCGAGCGCGCCAAGCCCGTGTTCGAGAAGATGGGCAAGAACATCACCCTGGTCGGGCCCAACGGCGTTGGCCAGACCACCAAGGTGGCCAACCAGATCGTCGTTGCGCTGACTATTGAAGCCGTCGCCGAAGCGCTTGTTTTTGCTTCGAAAGCCGGCGCGGATCCGGCCAAGGTCAGGCAGGCGCTGATGGGCGGGCTGGCGGCTTCGCGCATTCTGGAAGTGCATGGCGAGCGTATGGTCAAGCGCACCTTCGCCCCGGGTTTTCGGATCGAACTGCACCAGAAGGATCTGAACCTCGCGCTGGAGGGCGCGAAAGCGCTCGGCGTGTCGCTGCCCAACACGTCCACCACGCAGCAACTGTTCAACGCCTGCGCGGCCAATGGCGGCGCCAAGGAGGATCATTCGGCACTGGTCAGGGCGCTTGAGAGGATGGCCGATTTCGAGGTCGGCAGCGAGGCAGCCGGCACCCGGGGCAAAGCGGCATAGGTCAGGAGAGGGCGGCGCAACGTTCCCAAGCCGCCAACTCCTGGCCCATCGAAGAACGGGTTCCGACGTCTGTCGGGACCCGTTTCTCGTCGAGATGTTTTTTGGCTTAGCCGCGCTTCAAAAATGCCCGTGCCACGTAAAGGCTGATCGCCGCGGCATTCGATACGTTGAGCGAATGGATGGCGCCGGGCATGTCGAGCCGCGCCAGCGTGGTCACCGTCTCGCGGGTCTTCTGGCGCAGGCCCTTGCCCTCGGCGCCCAGCACCAGTGCGATCTTTTCTCCGGCAAAGCTCTTTTCGAGTTCGGCCGGCGCGTCCGAATCAAGCCCGATGGTGCGAAAGCCGGCCTCGTGCAGCTGGCCGAGCGCTTCGGCGAGGTTCTTCACCTCGATCTGGTCGATGTGCTCCAGCGCGCCCGAGGCGGATTTCGCCAGCACGCCCGATTCCTGCGGGCTGTGGCGGGCCGTGGTGATCAGCGCGCCGGCGCCGAAGGCGACCGCCGAGCGCAGGATGGCGCCGACATTGTGCGGGTCGGTGATCTGGTCGAGCACCAGCACCAGCTTCGCGTCACCAAGCGCATCGAGCCGCTTGGCTTTAAGCGGCTCGGCCTCGATCAGCACACCCTGATGCACGGCATCCGACCCGGTGATCTTGTCGATATCCCTGGGTTCGACCAGTTCCGTCTTGAAGGGCAGGGCGGCGAGATCGGCGATTTCGAGGCGCTCGGCCGCATTGCGCGTTACCAGCATCTTCCTGATCTTGCGGCGCGGATTGTCGAGTGCGGCGCGAACCGTGTGCAGGCCGTAGAGCCGCACCAGTCCGTCCGCGGCATTTTCGCCCGGCGGAACCGGCTGTCGAGGCCGGAACGCCGGCGCGCCGCCGCTTTTCTCGTCGCGATAGGCGCGGCGCAGCTTGGCGTAATGGGTGTCTTTGGGGGTGTTGGTTTTATCGCTCATGGCTGGCTTCTATAGCGGTGTCCTCCGGCCAAGGATATGGCCCGCCGTCACAGCCGGCGAACAACATCGAAAAACGCTGGCTGCGCGGTTGACACCCAATGGCCTTGCCGCCATAAGGCGCTGCGCTGGTTTCGGAGAACACATAACTCGGGTCCGGATCGGCGTGAATGCCTCGTTGCATGGCTCCGGCGGCAGACTGGAGAGGTGCCCGAGTGGTTAAAGGGGACGGACTGTAAATCCGTTAGCTTAGCTTACGTTGGTTCGAATCCAACCCTCTCCACCACTGCCGGCCCGGAAGCCCTGAAACGCGACAAGAATCGGACCGAAAAGTGCATGGCGCTTTTCGGATGAATCCGGTACTTCAGGTAAGGCGCGGGTATAGCTCAGTGGTAGAGCAGCAGCCTTCCAAGCTGAATATGCGGGTTCGATTCCCGCTACCCGCTCCAGACACTCATCCCATCACCGGCAAGCCGAAGCACTGCGCACGAAGCGCAGCGCTCCAATTGTCGTGGCTGCGCCGCGTCAGCTGTTGAACGCGGATGCGACCTGGTGCTGCTGCGGCACCTGGCCGTTCGGCGTCAGCTTGTCGACGATGCCGGGCAGGGCGGTGGACAGTTGCTTGAGCAGTTCCTGCTCGTCCAGTCCGGTCCGTTGCGCGATCTCGCGGATGATCTGCGGTCCGATCGCGGCGCCAAGATCGTTGGCGTTGATCGACTGGTTCTGGCCGGTACCGACCCAGGAGTCCGCGGTGTTGCCGTGACCGGCGTCCCGGAGCTTTTCGAGCAGTCCGCCCAGGCCGCCCAGCAGGCCACCGTCGGCGGATGTGGTTTCCGTCGGGACGGGGGCGGTCGGAGCGGACGCGGGAGACTGTTCCGGTTCTTCGGCACTTCTGCCGCTCAGCATCTTGCCGACCAGCAATGCGCCGAGTGCGATCATCAGAGGTTTGGTGATGTTGCCGCCGGGAACGGCGTTGTCAAAAAGTCCCATCGTGGATCCTCCATAGCGACCAAGGCCCGACCCCTCCTCAACAATGAAGCATTCGGGCGGAATTTCAAGCTGGCTTGAGGTTTTGACAATCATATGAAAATGTTCGGCTGGCGAGGGGATGGAGAGGAAAAAATGGGTATCATCAGCTGGATCATTCTCGGCGTGGTCGCCGGCTTCATAGGCAGCAAGATCGTCAACAAGACCGGCCAGGGTGTCATAATGGATATCGTGCTGGGCATCGTCGGCGCCATTGTCGGCGGGCTGATCTTCAGTGCCTTCGGCGCATCGGGCGTCACCGGTCTCAACATCTACAGCCTGATCGTTGCCGTCATCGGGGCGGTGGTTGTTCTGTGGGCCTACCATCAGTTCAGCGCAAGGCGGACGCTTTAGGCGCCTGCGGATCGTCTGAGGTTTCGAGTTTCTGAAGGCAAGACCGGCTTCAGGCCGGTATGCCCGGCAGTGGCTTGCCTATGGCATCGGGGCGGCGAAAACAAAGATCGGCGTTCCCGCAATGAAACGAGGCTAGGCGACGACGGCCAACCGGCGCTGGCGCTGATCCAGCGACACGATGGTCAGTCCGCTGCCGACGACCAGCAGGATGCCACAGACCGCCAATGTGTTGGGGAATTGCCCGAACACCAGCAGGCCCGAAATGACCGCCCAGACGGTGAAGCAATAGTAGAACGGCGCCACGGCGCTGGTCGGTCCGACGCGATAGGCCATGAAGATGAAGAAGTGGCCGAAGATCAGGAAAAATCCAGCACCTGCCATCAGCAGCAGGTGATGCGCCCCGGGCATGACCCAGCGCTCGGAAACAAGATGCGCGGCGCCGGCGCCGATCAGCACCACCACGACGGCGGAAATCGCCACGATCATCCCCGGCACCTCGGCCGAGACCCGCCGGCCGGCTAGGTCGCGCGCCGCTGCAAGGGCTGCGTTGCCGAGCGCCAGCAGGGCATAGACCGAAATGCCTTGCATGGTCGGCTGCGCCACCATCAGCGCGCCGACGAAGCCGAGCCCGATCAGCGCCATGCGCCGGCCGCCGATCCGCTCGCCAAACAGGATCGAGGAGCCAACCAGCATCAAGAGCGGCGTGATCTGGCCGAGCGCGGTGGAATCGGCGATCTGCATGTTGGCGAGCGCGACCACATAGCAAAGGATCGCCGCCAGCTCGAGCACGTTCCGGCTCAGGACGCGCTTGTCGAAGATCAGCGGGATCTGCTTGCCGTAGCCCAGCGCGAACAGCAGCGGGAAGCCCCAGAGGGCCGCCGCGGCACCCCGCAGAAACAGCACCTCATAAGACGGCAGGCCCGCCGTCGCGAGCTTCATCATTGTATCGTTGACGAGATACGACCCCGTCGAGACGATCATAAACAGCGGGCCGCGGACAGAGGCAGGGATGAAATGCATCCGGCCACAAGATCAGAGGCGGATGGCGGCGGCAATGGTCCATGGCCTGGCCATGATTCAGACAGGGCCGGGCAAGCAAGCCGGCGCTTTCGCGGCCTCGATCGGTCGGCCCGCTACCCCTTCATTTTGCCCGGAGCCTTCCTATATCAGCGCCACATCCCCGCAATCGGATCGATGGTTCGGACTGAGTGAGACGGCACCCGGCCAAAAGACGCTTGTGTTTTTTGGCCTTTGTCGCTAATCGCCCCGCATTCGACTGAACTGAAGGTCTTCGACCGAACTGAAGATCCGGGCCGTCCAAGGAAAGAGACAATGGCAAAAGGTAAATTCGAGCGTAACAAGCCTCACGTGAACATCGGCACGATTGGCCACGTCGACCATGGCAAGACGTCGCTGACGGCGGCGATCACCAAGTATTTTGGCGAATACAAGCGCTACGACCAGATCGACGCTGCCCCTGAAGAGAAGGCGCGCGGCATCACGATCTCGACGGCTCACGTCGAATACGAGACGGCCAACCGCCACTACGCTCACGTCGACTGCCCCGGCCACGCCGACTATGTGAAGAACATGATCACCGGCGCCGCGCAGATGGACGGCGCGATCCTGGTCGTGTCGGCTGCCGACGGCCCGATGCCGCAGACCCGCGAGCACATCCTGCTGGCCCGTCAGGTCGGCGTGCCGTCGATCGTGGTGTTCCTGAACAAGGTCGACCAGGTCGACGACGCCGAGCTGCTCGAACTGGTCGAGCTCGAGGTTCGCGAGCTTCTGACCAAGAACGAATTCCCCGGCGACGACATTCCGATCGTCAAGGGTTCGGCTCTGGCTGCTCTCGAAGACTCGGACAAGAAGATCGGTGAAGACGCGATCCGCGAGCTGATGGCTGCGGTCGATGCCTACATCCCGACGCCGGTTCGTCCGCTCGACAAGCCGTTCCTGATGCCGATCGAGGACGTGTTCTCGATCTCGGGCCGCGGCACGGTGGTGACTGGCCGCGTCGAGCGCGGCGTGGTCAAGGTCGGCGAGGAACTCGAAATCATCGGCATCCGTCCGACGACCAAGACGACCTGCACGGGCGTGGAAATGTTCCGCAAGCTGCTCGATCAGGGCCAGGCTGGCGACAACATCGGCGCGCTGCTGCGCGGCGTTGATCGTGAAGGTGTCGAGCGCGGCCAGGTTCTGGCCAAGCCGGGCACGGTGAAGCCGCACAAGAAGTTCGTGGCCGAAGCCTATATCCTGACCAAGGACGAAGGTGGCCGTCACACGCCGTTCTTCACCAACTACCGTCCGCAGTTCTACTTCCGCACGACCGACGTGACCGGCATCGTGTCGCTGCCGGAAGGCACCGAGATGGTGATGCCGGGCGACAACATCACGGTCGATGTCGAGCTGATCGTGCCGATCGCCATGGAAGAGAAGCTGCGCTTCGCTATCCGTGAAGGCGGCCGCACCGTCGGTGCCGGCATCGTCGTCACCATCAAGGAATAACCGAGCCCGGCATTCGCCGGATCGACAAGAAAGGGCGGTCTTCGGGCCGCCCTTTTTGTTTGCCAGGCTACCGGCTGCCGCCCCGTCGGCCGAACCCTGTTGCAAGGCTCTGGACCTCGTCTAGTATAGGTTGCATCAAGGGGCTTTTTCCAAATGGTTCCAAGGCGGTATTTTCATCGTCGGGCATTGTGGCCGCTGGCTCTGACCTGGCTGATTGCGTTGCTTGCCACAGGCCCGGCAGCCTTCGCGGCGGATGCGGCGCCGGATCTTGGGCCGACGATGCGGTTCGGCATTGTCCGCAGCAACGCAGCGGGGTGCGAGCCGATCTGCCCGGAATGGATATCGGCCGAGGGCTCCATAGAAGCCGGAACTCCGGCGCTCTTCAAACGCATGCTGAAGACGCTTGGCGGGCGGAAACTGCCTGTTGTCGTGGATTCTCCCGGCGGCAATGTCGAGGCGGCGCTGACGCTTGGCCGGCTGATCCGCAAGAACAAGCTCGATATCGCCATCGGCAAGACGGTGTTTTCCAGCTGCCAGCCCGACGCGAAGGGGTGCCAGGACCGTGACGCCCGCTACTTCGGCGATGTCATCGACTATGGCGCCATGTGCAATTCCGCCTGTCCTCTGATGTTTGCCGGCGGCATCAGGCGAGTGGCCGGCGAATGGGCCTATCTCGGCGTCCATCAGATCACCACGACCTACATCCGCACGAAATTGCAATACCGGACCACCTACCGGATCGTCGGGGGCAAGAAGAAGATCCTCAACACGAAGATCGTCAGCCGCAAGAACGCCGGCAGCTACAAGACCTACGAAATGAGCAAGTCGGTGGAGAAAAAGCTGGCGGCCTACCTGGACCAGATGGGCATCGAACAAAGCATGCTCGAAACGATGAAGGGCACCCCGGCCAGCGAAATCCACCAGATCGCCCTCGATGACATGCTGGCGATGAAGCTGGTCACCAGCACGGACGCCGTGGGCCTGTTGACCGCGGCGAGCCTGTGCGAACCCGGCCGCCTGGCCACGAATTGCCGGGAGGTGCCGGGGAACAAGCCTGATGGCCTGATGGCGACCGCGGCCAGGCCTACTCCGCCAGCGATCGAACCCGAGGCGGCGCGGCGCGATGAAGACATGCGCTTCGTTGTCGTTCGCGGCACCAATCCGCTCTGCAATCCAGACTGCCCGGAATGGATCTCGGCGGAAGGCGCGATCACCCCCCAGACCCCGCAGAAGCTGCGCCAGCTGCTCGCCACGATCGGCAAACGGCAACTGCCTGTCGTGATCAGCTCAAAGGGAGGCGACCTGTTCAGCGCCCTGGCGGCGGGACGGCTTATCCATGAAAAGAATCTCGACGTCGCCGTTGGCCGCACCGATTTCGTCGGCTGTGACCCAGGAGCGTGGAATTGCCTGGCCAAGGAGGGCGCCTATGCCGGGCTGAGCATCGATGCGGGCGTGGAGTGCGATTCGGCCTGCGCGTTCATGCTTGCCGGCGGCATCAGGCGGCTTGTCGGTCCCCAGGCGCGACTTAGCCTCTACCCGATGGGGCAAAAGCTGATGGTCAAGGCCTACCTGGAGGAGATGGCGATCAGTTCCGCCCTGTTCGCGGCGATCGAGCGGCGCTCGGTCGAGCGCCGGCTGGAACCCGACATGATGCTGAAGGTTGGCCTGACGACGAGCCTGCAATCGGTCGACGCGCTGACCGGTGCGACCATTTGCGAGGCGGTGCCAAGACCCGAGAATTGCCGGATCCGGCCTTCCGCCAATGCCGAGGCTGACGCGCCGGCCAAATTGTAGTGGGCGACGGAGCCCGAAACTGGCCATCGAGGCAGGTTGAGCCGCTTTCGATTTTTCCGCTATCGTCGCTGCTGGCGGCTTCAGGCAGGCGGAGGATCGAGAATGGGCCAGGATATCCCGACACTCTACGAATGGGCCGGCGGCAGCGAGGCTTTGAACCGGCTCACCCAGACCTTCTATGACAAGGTGGCGCAGGACCCGATCGTCGGGCCGGTGTTCAAGACCATGTCGCCGGATCACCCCGCCCATGTCGCGGCCTTCATCGGCGAGGTTTTCGGCGGACCGAAGACCTACAGCGAGCAGTTCGGCGGCCACCGCGAGATGGTCATGCACCATCTGGGCAAGCATCTCACCGAGGAGCAGCGCCGCCGCTGGATCAGCCTCCTGGCCGATGCCGCCGACGCGGTCGGCCTGCCTGACGATCCGGAATTCCGTTCGGCCTTCATGGGCTATGTCGAATGGGGATCGCGCCTGGCCAAGATGAACTCCAATCTCGGCGAAACCTGCGATCCGCAGACGGAACCGATGCCGGCCTGGGGCTGGGGTGTGCCGGGCGGCCCCTATCAGCCACCGGGTACAAACTAGCGTCCAGTCGCCATGGAGGTGTTGGGCTGATGCCGGAAGATGTGAAGATCATACGTTGGCGCGAGTGGGACGGACCGGGTCTCGAACATTTGGTGCTGCAGGAGCGGGCAGGGGAGGTCTCGGCCGACTCTGTCGCAGTCTGCTCCGGGCAAACGCCTTTTGCCGTCCGTTACCGCATCGTTTGCGATGTCGGCTGGCACGCCAAGCGTGTCGTTGTCGACATGATCGGTAGCGGCCGCACGCTTGTTCTTTCCGCCGATGGCGATGGTCGCTGGACCAGGGACGGCCTGCCGATGCCGGAGCTCGACGGCATTTTCGATCCCGACCTGACCATCACGCCGTTCACCAACACGCTGCCGATCCGGCGATTGCAACTTTCCGCCGGGCAGAGTGCCGAGATAACCACTGCCTTCATCGACTTCCCCGCCCTCACGGTCGTCGCCAACCCGCAGCGCTACACATGCCTCGAAGAGGGCAGGCGATATCTCTATGAATCGCGCGCCAGCGACTTCAGGCGGGAACTTGAAATCGACCGCAACGGGCTGGTTGTCGACTATCCCGATTTCTGGCGCAGAGGTTAAGGCGTGTTTGCATGCAAACCGCTCTTTACAGAGCGTGCGGAAGCTTTTAGGAAGCGCCTGCTGCGCCGACATGCGCACGTACGGGCATAGCTCAGTTGGTAGAGCGGCGGTCTCCAAAACCGCAGGTCGTAGGTTCGAGCCCTGCTGCCCGTGCCATTCCCTGAATGGCATTCAACCCAATGTCTCGCCGTTTCGGAATGGCGTTCAAAACGATATTTCCATGGTCCGGCCTTTGAAAATCGGCGACCCGCTTGCCATATAGGGTCGATTGGGGCATAAGAGCGCCATAGCCGGGACGGAACGACTGGATGGTTCCGAGGCGGTGTTTGGTCATAAAGCGGAGACTTGCCACTTGCGTGGATCAAGAATCGGTTTTATGTAGACGAAACAGACACGCGACGCGTGGAGCTGGGAAACCGGCTTTACGCGTCTGATTTGCATGGGCGAAATGATTGCGCTGATTCGGCGCGAAATTCGCTCAGGCGGCACGTCCCGGCCAGCGGGATCATCCAGGAGACCCGGCCAACGGGTCTTGAAGACAGAGCGGCATATGGCTTCGAAAACCACAAATCCTTTCGTCTTTCTCCAGCAGGTTCGCGCGGAGACCGCCAAGGTGACTTGGCCGTCGCGGCGCGAAACGATGATCTCGACGGTGATGGTTCTGGCCTTCGCAGTGATCGCGATGATCTTTTTCTTCACCGCTGATCAGCTCATGGGCCTCGCGGTCGAACAGATTCTGGGCATCGGACGCTAAGTCCGGCGATTACGGAGAAGTCTTGAAATGACCGCGCGCTGGTACATCGTCCACGCCTATTCGAACTTTGAAAAGAAGGTCGCCGAGGATATCGAGAACAAGGCCAAGCAGAAGGGCCTGTCTGCCGACATCCACCAGATCGTGGTTCCGACCGAGAAGGTCGTCGAAGTTCGCCGCGGCCGCAAGGTCGATGCCGAGCGCAAGTTCTTCCCGGGCTATGTGCTGCTGAAGGCCAATCTGACCGACGCCGTGTTCTCGCTGGTCAAGAACACGCCGAAGGTCACCGGCTTCCTGGGTGACTCCAAGCCGGTGCCGATCACCGAGGCGGAAGCGCAGCGCATCCTGAACCAGGTGCAGGAAGGCGTCGAGCGGCCCAAGCCCTCGGTCACGTTCGAGATCGGCGAAGCGATCCGCGTTTCGGATGGTCCCTTCGCGTCGTTCAACGGTTTCGTCCAGGAAGTGGACGAGGAGCGGGCGCGGCTCAAGGTGGAAGTTTCGATCTTCGGGCGCGCCGTGCCTGTCGATCTGGAATTCGGGCAGGTCGAAAAGGGCTGATCCGAAATCCCTGAAGCCGGTTTGGCGATCAGGGGAGGCGGCGCGGAAGCGCGGCCTGAGAACGGTGGGAGACGAATGCGGCTTTAGCCGGCCGCATGGATCGCACCACCAGACTGCAACCGCCGGCATGACCGGCATAGACAAAGGCAGGAAAAGAGATGGCTAAGAAAATTGCAGGCCAGCTCAAGCTCCAGGTGAAAGCGGGATCGGCTACGCCGTCTCCCCCGATCGGCCCGGCGCTTGGTCAGCGTGGCATCAACATCATGGAGTTCTGCAAGGCGTTCAACGCGCAGACCCAGGAAATGGAAAAGGGATCGCCGGTTCCGGTTGTCATCACCTACTATCAGGACAAGTCCTTCACCTTCGTCATGAAGACGGCGCCGGTGAGCTACTTCCTGAAGAAGGCGGCGAACCTGACCTCTGGTTCCAAGGAGCCGGGCAAGGTCAAGGCCGGTACGGTTTCGCGTGACAAGGTCCGCGAGATTGCCACCGCGAAGATGAAAGACCTGAACGCAAACGACGTCGAAGCGGCCATGCGCATGGTCGAGGGCTCCGCCCGCTCGATGGGTCTGGAAGTGGTGGGCTAAGATCATGGCAAAGATTGCAAAGCGTGTATCGAAGACCCGCGAAGGCATCGATCCCAACAAGGCTTATGCCCTGGGTGATGCGCTGAAGCTGCTCAAGGACCGTTCCTCGGTGAAGTTCGATGAGACCATCGAAGTCGCCATGAACCTCGGCGTCGACCCGCGCCATGCCGACCAGATGGTCCGCGGCGTGGTCAACCTGCCGAACGGCACCGGCCGCTCGGTACGTGTCGCCGTGTTCGCCCGTGGCGACAAGGCCGACGAAGCGCGCGCCGCCGGCGCCGACATCGTTGGTGCCGAGGATCTGGTCGACATCGTCCAGAAGGGCACGATCGATTTCGATCGCTGCATCGCCACGCCGGACATGATGCCGCTGGTCGGCCGTCTGGGCAAGGTGCTCGGCCCGCGCGGCATGATGCCGAACCCGAAGGTCGGAACCGTGACCACCGACGTTGCCGCCGCCGTCAAGGCGTCCAAGGGCGGCGCCGTCGAGTTCCGTGTCGAGAAGGCTGGCATCGTCCATGCCGGCGTCGGCAAGGTCTCGTTCGACGTCAAGGCCCTGGAAGAGAACATCCGCGCCTTTGCCGATGCGGTGACCAAGGCAAAGCCGACTGGCGCCAAGGGCAACTACGTCAAGAAGGTGTCGGTCACCTCGACGATGGGCCCGGGCCTCAAGCTCGACGTCGCGACGCTTAACGCGTCCTGATACGAACATTTGGATCGGCCGCCAAGCGGCTGATCCGCAAGTGAATTCCGGACCTCCGACTTGTCGGCGGCCCGGTACCGGAAGCCGAAAGGTTTCCGGACATCCTGTCCGAGATTGCAGGCGGCCCAGAAGCCTTAATTCGATTTGGGCCTGCATGAGACGGGTGAAGACCGGACAACGGAGCGATTGCTCCAATGAAAGGTTCGAACCGTGTTTGCCTTTTGTCTGCGCATCGCCGGCTTGATTGTCGATGTGGCGAAAGGGGGCAGGATCCTCGAGCGTCGTTCGGGAGATCCGTTACTGGATGGCCCGGCCGACAAAAGGCAACCCGACGCCTGTCCTCGTCAATGGGATGTTCCCGTTAACAGGATTGGGGTCAACTGGAGATAGGCAGTGGACAGAGCGGAAAAACGCGAACTCGTCACGGGCCTGAACGGTGCGTTCTCGAACGCAGGTTCAGTGGTCGTGGCCCACTACGCCGGTATCACCGTCGCGCAAATGAACGACCTTCGGTCGAAAATGCGCGCTGCCGGTGGCACCGTCAAAGTCGCGAAGAACCGTCTCGCCAAAATCGCTCTTCAGGGCACGGACTCCGCATCGATCATCCAGCTGTTCAAGGGACAGACGCTGATTGCTTATTCGGAGGATCCGATTGCGGCGCCGAAGGTCGCGTCCGATTTCGCCAAGGGAAATGACAAGCTCGTCATTCTCGGCGGCGCAATGGGCACCACCTCGCTCAATGCCGACGGTGTGAAGGCACTCGCCACACTTCCGTCGCTCGATGAGCTGCGCGCCAGGCTGGTTGGCATGATCGCCACGCCGGCAACCCGGATCGCCCAGATCGTCAATGCGCCAGCGGCCTCGGTCGCGCGCGTCATCGGCGCTTACGCCCGGAAGGACGAGGCGGCATGAGGCCGTTCCTCGCTATCACAAACACACGTTCGAACCTTATGAAGGAACACAACAATGGCTGATCTCGCAAAGATCGTAGACGACCTTTCGAAGCTGACCGTCCTCGAGGCGGCCGAGCTGTCGAAGCTTCTGGAAGAAAAGTGGGGCGTTTCGGCTGCTGCTCCGGTGGCGGTTGCCGCTGCTGGCGGCGCTGCGGCCGCTGCTGCTCCGGCCGAGGAAAAGACGGAATTCGACGTCGTCCTCACCGACGCAGGCGCTCAGAAGATCAACGTCATCAAGGAAGTCCGCGCCATCACCGGTCTTGGCCTCAAGGAAGCCAAGGATCTGGTTGAAGCGGCTCCGAAGCCGGTCAAGGAAGCCGTTTCCAAGGCCGACGCTGACAAGTTCAAGGCCCAGCTGGAAGCAGCCGGCGCCAAGGTCGAACTGAAGTAAGCGTAAAAGCGGCGGGCGGCCTCGCGCCGTCCGCCACTCCCTTCGCCCGAAGGGAGAGCGCGTAACGCGAGATCTGCGAGAACCTCTTTCCTGAGGGCCGAAAACCGGCCTTCAGGAAACGGGTTTTCTCCCGTTCTAGCCGGCCGCCGACAGGCGCCGGGAAAACAGACAGAGGGTTGCCGCCAAGGTGGCCCAGTATGCAAGGCGAGCCGCGGCGAGGCTCGTCCCGAGTTTAGAGCTAAGGAGCGACGATGGCCCAGACCCAGACTTTCAATGGCCGCAGACGCGTACGCAAGTTCTTCGGAAAGATTCCGGAAGTTGCGGAGATGCCGAACCTGATCGAGGTTCAGAAGGCATCCTATGACCAGTTCCTGATGGTGGCGGAGCCCAAGGGTGGGCGTCCGGACGAGGGGCTGCAGGCCGTTTTCAAGTCGGTCTTCCCGATCTCCGATTTTTCCGGCTCCTCCATGCTGGAGTTCGTGAAGTACGAGTTCGAAGGACCGAAATTCGACGTTGACGAATGCCGTCAGCGCGACCTCACCTATGCCGCGCCGCTCAAGGTGACGCTGCGCCTCATCGTGTTCGATATCGACGAGGACACCGGCGCCAAGTCCATCAAGGACATCAAGGAGCAGGACGTCTACATGGGCGACATGCCGCTCATGACCTTGAACGGCACCTTTATCGTGAACGGCACCGAGCGCGTCATCGTTTCGCAGATGCACCGTTCGCCGGGCGTCTTCTTCGACCATGACAAGGGCAAGTCGCACTCGTCGGGCAAGCTTCTGTTTGCCGCGCGCGTCATCCCGTATCGCGGTTCGTGGCTCGACATCGAGTTCGATTCCAAGGACGTCGTGCACGCCCGCATCGATCGCCGCCGCAAAATTCCGGTGACGTCGCTGCTGATGGCGCTCGGCATGGACGGCGAAGAGATCCTGTCGACCTTCTACAACAAGATCACCTACAAGCGTGCCGGCGACCATTGGCGCATTCCGTTCAACGTCGAGCGTTTCCGCGGCCTCAAGGCTGTCGGCGACCTGGTCGATGCCGATACCGGCGAAGTCGTCGTCGAGGCCGGCAAGAAGATCACCGCACGCCAGGCACGGGCGCTTGGCGAAAAGGGTCTGAAGGCGATCAAGGCGACCGACGAGGACCTGCTCGGCAACTATCTGGCCGAGGACATCGTCAACTACGCCACCGGCGAGATCTTCCTCGAGGCCGGTGACGAGATCGACGAGAAGACGCTGAAGGTACTGCTCGGCACCGGCGAAGAGGAGATCAAGGTTCTCGACATCGACCACGTCAATGTCGGCGCCTATATCCGCAACACGCTCAACGTCGACAAGAACGAGAGCCGCCAGGACGCGCTGTTCGACATCTATCGTGTCATGCGCCCCGGCGAGCCGCCGACGCTTGAAACCGCCGAAGCCATGTTCAACTCGCTGTTCTTCGATAGCGAGCGCTACGATCTGTCGGCCGTCGGCCGCGTCAAGATGAACATGCGCCTCGAGCTGAAGGCCGAGGACACCGTGCGCGTGCTGCGCAAGGACGACATCCTGGCCGTGGTCAGGACGCTGGTTGAACTGCGCGACGGCAAGGGCGAGATCGACGACATCGACAATCTCGGCAACCGCCGCGTGCGTTCGGTCGGCGAGCTGATGGAAAACCAGTACCGCGTCGGCCTGCTGCGCATGGAGCGCGCGATCAAGGAGCGTATGTCCTCGATCGAGATCGACACGGTCATGCCGCAGGACCTGATCAACGCCAAGCCGGCGGCTGCCGCCGTGCGCGAGTTCTTCGGTTCCTCGCAGCTGTCGCAGTTCATGGACCAGACCAACCCGCTGTCGGAGATCACCCACAAGCGCCGCCTCTCGGCGCTTGGACCGGGCGGTCTGACCCGCGAGCGCGCCGGCTTCGAAGTGCGCGACGTGCACCCGACGCATTACGGCCGCATCTGCCCGATCGAGACGCCGGAAGGCCCGAATATCGGTCTGATCAACTCGCTGGCCACCTTCGCACGCGTCAACAAGTACGGCTTCATCGAGAGCCCGTACCGCAAGATCGTCGACGGCAAGCTGACCAATGACGTCGTCTATCTCTCGGCGATGGAAGAGGCCAAGCACCATGTCGCGCAGGCCAACGCCGAGCTCGACAAGAACGGTGGTTTCGTCGACGAATTCGTCATTTGCCGCAGTGCCGGCGAAGTGATGATGGCGCCGCGCGAAAACGTCGATCTGATGGACGTGTCGCCCAAGCAGATGGTGTCGGTGGCCGCGGCCCTGATCCCGTTCCTGGAAAACGACGACGCCAACCGCGCTCTGATGGGCTCGAACATGCAGCGTCAGGCCGTGCCGCTGGTGCGCGCCGAGGCGCCGTTCGTCGGCACCGGCATGGAGCCGATCGTCGCCCGTGACTCGGGCGCCGCCATCGGCGCCCGCCGCGGCGGCATCGTCGACCAGGTGGACGCGACGCGTATCGTTATCCGCGCCACCGAAGATCTCGATCCGGGCAAGTCCGGCGTCGACATCTACCGGTTGATGAAGTTCCAGCGTTCGAACCAGAACACCTGCATCAACCAGCGCCCGCTGGTTCGCATGGGCGACCGGGTCAACAAGGGCGACATCATCGCCGACGGTCCGTCGACCGAGCTCGGTGATCTGGCGCTCGGCCGCAACGTGCTGGTCGCGTTCATGCCGTGGAACGGCTACAACTACGAGGACTCGATCCTCCTGTCCGAACGCATCGTCGCCGACGACGTCTTCACCTCGATCCACATCGAGGAGTTCGAGGTCATGGCGCGCGATACCAAGCTTGGACCGGAGGAAATCACGCGCGATATCCCGAACGTCTCGGAAGAAGCGCTGAAGAACCTCGACGAAGCCGGCATCGTCTACATCGGTGCGGAAGTTCAGCCGGGCGACATCCTGGTCGGCAAGATCACGCCGAAGGGCGAAAGCCCGATGACGCCGGAAGAGAAGCTTCTGCGCGCCATCTTCGGCGAAAAGGCATCCGATGTGCGCGACACCTCGATGCGCATGCCTCCGGGCACCTTCGGCACCGTCGTCGAGGTACGCGTCTTCAATCGCCACGGTGTGGAGAAGGACGAGCGCGCCATGGCGATCGAGCGCGAGGAGATCGAACGCCTCGCCAAGGACCGCGACGACGAGCAGGCCATTCTGGACCGTAACGTCTACGCGCGTCTTTCCGACGTGCTCGTCGGCAAGGAAGCGATCGCTGGACCGAAGGGCTTCAAGAAGGGCTCGACGCTGTCCAAGGATACGCTCGACGAGTATCCGCGTTCGCAGTGGTGGCAGTTTGCCGTGGAGAACGAAAAGCTCCAGAGCGAGCTGGAAGCGCTGCGTGGCCAGTACGACGATTCCAAGAAGGCGCTCGAGCAGCGTTTCATGGACAAGGTCGAGAAGGTCCAGCGCGGCGACGAAATGCCTCCGGGCGTCATGAAGATGGTCAAGGTCTTCGTGGCCGTGAAGCGCAAGATGCAGCCCGGCGACAAGATGGCCGGCCGTCACGGCAACAAGGGTGTCGTGTCGCGGATCGTTCCGGTCGAGGACATGCCTTTCCTCGAGGACGGCACGCATGCCGATATCGTGCTCAACCCGCTGGGTGTGCCGAGCCGCATGAATGTCGGCCAGATCCTGGAAACGCATCTGGGCTGGGCATGTGCGGGCATGGGCAGGAAGATCGGCGAGCTGATCGACACGTACAAGGCAGCGGGCGACATCAAGCCGCTGCGCAAGACGCTCGAGAGCTTCATCCCGGCCAACGACCGCAACGAGCCGGTTCGCGACTATGACGACGAGAGCATCGTTCGCCTCAGCGAGCAGATGCGCCGCGGCGTCTCGATCGCGACCCCGGTGTTCGACGGCGCGCATGAGGCTGACATCAACATCATGCTGGAGCAGGCGGGCCTGCACAGCAGCGGTCAGTCGCAGCTCTATGACGGACGCACGGGCGAGCCGTTCGATCGCAAGGTGACGATGGGCTACATCTACATGCTCAAGCTTCACCATCTCGTGGACGACAAGATCCACGCGCGTTCGATCGGTCCGTACTCGCTCGTCACCCAGCAGCCGCTGGGCGGCAAGGCGCAGTTCGGTGGCCAGCGCTTCGGCGAGATGGAGGTCTGGGCGCTGGAAGCGTACGGCGCCGCCTACACGCTGCAGGAAATGCTGACGGTGAAGTCCGACGACGTCGCCGGCCGTACCAAGGTCTACGAGGCGATCGTGCGTGGCGACGACACCTTCGAGGCCGGCATCCCGGAGAGCTTCAACGTTCTCGTCAAGGAAATGCGGTCTCTCGGCCTCAACGTCGAGCTGGAGAACACCAAGCTCGACGACAACCCTGTCCGGCTGCCCGACGCGGCCGAGTAAGGCAATGGCGCGCCACGGCCGTCCGCGGCGCGCCTCGAGCATGATCCCGAAAAGTGGCTACCGGTTTTCGGACAGGATCATGCTCAACCAGGAAGAATTCGACGGCCAGTGGCCGACAAAGACGGCGGGCGTTTGGCTCGCGACTAGATGCAAGGGATCTTCGAGGATCCCGAAAAGGAGAACGGCATGAACCAAGAGGTCATGAATCTCTTCAATCCGCAGGCGCCTGCGCAGGTGTTCGATTCCATCCGGATATCGCTTGCCAGCCCTGAGAAGATTCTGTCCTGGTCTTTCGGCGAGATCAAGAAGCCGGAGACCATCAACTACCGCACCTTCAAGCCGGAGCGTGACGGTCTGTTCTGCGCGCGCATTTTTGGCCCGATCAAGGACTACGAGTGCCTGTGCGGCAAGTACAAGCGCATGAAGTACAAGGGCGTCATCTGCGAGAAGTGCGGCGTCGAAGTCACGCTGTCGCGCGTTCGCCGCGAGCGCATGGGCCATATCGAGCTGGCGGCACCGGTCGCCCATATCTGGTTCCTGAAGTCGCTGCCGTCGCGCATCGGCACGCTGCTCGACATGACCCTGAAGGACATCGAGCGCGTCCTCTACTTCGAGAACTACATCGTCACCGAACCTGGCCTCACCGCGCTGAAGGAGCACCAGCTGCTCAGCGAGGAAGAGTACATGATCGCCGTCGACGAGTATGGCGAGGATTCGTTCACCGCCATGATCGGCGCCGAGGCCATTCATGACCTCCTGGCCGGCATGGACCTGGAGAAGATCGCCGGCGACCTGCGTTCGGAACTGGCGTCGACCACCTCCGAGCTGAAGCAGAAGAAGTATCTGAAGCGGCTCAAGGTCGTCGAGAACTTCATGGAATCCGGCAATCGTCCGGAATGGATGATCATGAAGGTGGTTCCGGTGATCCCGCCGGACCTGCGTCCGCTCGTCCCGCTGGACGGCGGCCGTTTCGCCACGTCGGATCTGAACGATCTCTATCGCCGCGTCATCAACCGCAACAACCGTCTGAAGCGGCTGATCGAGCTGCGCGCCCCCGGCATCATCGTGCGCAATGAAAAGCGCATGCTGCAGGAAGCCGTCGATGCGCTGTTCGACAACGGCCGCCGCGGCCGCGTCATCACCGGCGCCAACAAGCGCCCGCTGAAGTCGCTGTCCGACATGCTCAAGGGCAAGCAGGGCCGGTTCCGTCAGAACCTGCTCGGCAAGCGCGTCGACTATTCCGGCCGCTCGGTCATCGTGACCGGTCCGGAGCTCAAGCTGCACCAGTGCGGCCTGCCCAAGAAGATGGCGCTCGAACTGTTCAAGCCCTTCATCTACGCCCGTCTCGACGCCAAGGGTTACTCCTCGACCGTCAAGCAGGCGAAGAAGCTGGTCGAAAAGGAGCGTCCGGAAGTCTGGGATATCCTCGACGAGGTCATCCGCGAGCATCCGGTGCTGCTGAACCGTGCGCCGACGCTGCACCGTCTCGGCATCCAGGCGTTCGAGCCGATCCTGATCGAAGGCAAGGCGATCCAGCTGCACCCGCTGGTCTGCACGGCCTTCAACGCCGACTTCGACGGCGACCAGATGGCCGTTCACGTGCCGCTGTCGCTGGAAGCGCAGCTTGAAGCCCGCGTGCTGATGATGTCGACCAACAACATCCTGCACCCGGCTTCCGGCGCGCCGATCATCGTGCCGTCGCAGGACATGGTTCTGGGTCTCTACTATCTCTCGATCGTCAACCAGAACGAGCCGGGCGAGGGCATGGTGTTTGCCGACATGGGCGAACTCCAGCACGCGCTCGAGACCAAGGCGGTGACGCTGCACTCCAAGATCAAGGGTCGTTTCCGCACGGTCGACGCCGAAGGCAAGGTCGTGTCGAAGATCCATGACACCACGCCTGGCCGCATGATCATCGGCGAGCTTCTGCCGAAGAACGTCAACGTGCCTTACGAGACCGCCAACCAGGAGATGACCAAGAAGAACATCTCCAAGATGATCGACACCGTCTACCGCCATTGCGGTCAGAAGGAGACGGTCATTTTCTGCGATCGCATCATGGCGCTCGGCTTCAGCCATGCCTGCCGTGCCGGCATTTCGTTCGGCAAGGACGACATGCTGATCCCGGATGCCAAGATCAAGCTGGTCTCCGACACCGAGGCTTTGGCCAAGGAATACGAGCAGCAGTACAATGACGGTCTGATCACGCAGGGCGAGAAGTACAACAAGGTCGTCGACGCCTGGGCCAAGTGCTCGGAAAAGGTCGCCGACGAGATGATGGCCCGCATCAAGGCGGTCGAGTTCGAGGACAATGGCCGTCAGAAGCCGATGAACTCGATCTACATGATGTCGCACTCCGGTGCGCGTGGCTCGCCCACCCAGATGCGCCAGCTTGCCGGCATGCGCGGCCTTATGGCCAAGCCGTCGGGTGAAATCATCGAGACGCCGATCATCTCGAACTTCAAGGAAGGCCTGACCGTGCTCGAGTACTTCAACTCGACCCACGGCGCCCGCAAGGGTCTGGCCGACACCGCCTTGAAGACGGCGAACTCGGGTTACCTCACCCGTCGTCTGGTCGACGTGGCGCAGGACTGCATCGTCAACTCCGTCGACTGCGGCACCGACAAGGGCCTCACCATGCAGCCGATCGTCGATGCCGGTCAGGTCGTTGCTTCGGTCGGCCAGCGCGTGCTGGGCCGTACGTCGCTCGACGACATCACCCATCCGGTGTCGGGCGAGATCCTGGTCAAGGCTGGAACGCTGATGGACGAGCGTGACGTGGAACAGATCGAAAAGGCCGGCGTCCAGTCGGTCCGCATCCGCTCGGCACTGACTTGCGAAGTCAGGGTTGGCGTCTGCGCGGTCTGCTACGGTCGCGATCTGGCCCGCGGCACCCCGGTCAACCAGGGCGAAGCCGTCGGCGTCATCGCGGCGCAGTCGATCGGCGAGCCGGGCACCCAGCTCACCATGCGTACCTTCCACATGGGCGGTACCGCGCAGGTGGTGGACAGCTCGTTCCTTGAAGCCTCGTATGAGGGCAAGGTCGAGATCCGCAACCGCAACGTGGTGCGCAACTCCGACGGCCAGCAGATGGTCATGGGCCGCAACATGGCGGTGCTGATCCTCGACGAAGCCGGCAAGGAGCGCGCCTCGCACCGTCTCACCTATGGTTCGCGTATCTTCGTGGACGATGGTGACAAGGTGAAGCGCGGCCAGCGTATCGCCGAGTGGGATCCCTACACGCGCCCGGTCCTCACCGAAATCGAGGGCAGGGTGTCGTACGAGGATCTGGTCGACGGCATTTCCGTTCAGGAAACGGCCGACGAGTCGACCGGCATCACCAAGCGTGAGGTCATCGACTGGCGCTCGACGCCGCGTGGCAACGACTTGAAGCCGGCGATTGCGATCCAGGACGCCAAGGGCAAGGTCGGCAAGCTGTCGAAGGGCGGCGACGCCCGCTTCCTGCTCTCGGTCGAGGCCATTCTTTCGGTCGAGCCGGGTTCGCAGGTTCGCCCCGGCGACGTTTTGGCGCGTATTCCGATGGAAAGCGCCAAGACCAAGGACATCACCGGCGGTCTGCCGCGTGTTGCCGAGCTGTTCGAGGCACGTCGTCCGAAGGATCACGCCATCATCGCCGAGATCGACGGCACGATCCGCTTCGGCCGCGACTACAAGAACAAGCGTCGCATCATCATCGAGCCGCATGACTCGACGCTTGAGCCGGTCGAATACCTGATCCCGAAGGGCAAGCCGTTCCATCTCCAGGACGGCGACGTCATCGAGAAGGGCGACTACATCCTCGACGGCAACCCGGCGCCGCACGACATCCTGGCGATCAAGGGCGTGGAGGCACTTGCTTCCTACCTCGTCAACGAGATCCAGGAAGTCTACCGTCTGCAGGGCGTGTCGATCAACGACAAGCACATCGAGGTGATCGTTCGCCAGATGCTGCAGAAGGTCGAGATCACGGTGCAGGGCGACTCGACCTACATCCCGGGCGATCATGTCGACGTGATCGAACTGGAAGAGGTCAACGAGCGTCTGGTCGAGGACGGCAAGAAGCCGGCCGAAGGCCTGCCGGTGCTGCTCGGCATCACCAAGGCATCGCTGCAGACGCCGTCCTTCATCTCGGCCGCCTCCTTCCAGGAGACGACGCGAGTGCTGACGGAAGCTGCCGTTGCCGGCAAGACCGACATGCTGCAGGGCTTGAAGGAAAACGTCATCGTCGGCCGGTTGATCCCGGCCGGTACCGGCGGCACGATGAGCCAGATCCGGCGCATCGCCACCTCGCGCGACGAACTGATCATCGACGAGCGCCGCAAGGCCTCGGGTGCGGAAGTCGCCGAGCCGATGCTGGCCGACATGACCACCGCCGCGCAGTAAGCGCGGACGGCAACGATCTCAGGCAATAAGGCCGTCGGGGCAACCCGGCGGCCTATTTCTTTGTGCTATTCGGACACCCTCTCGAAGCGAAGCAGATCGCCCGGCTGACAGTCGAGATAGTCGCAGATGCGCTCCAGCGTGTCGAACCGGATACCCTTGACCTTTCCCTGCTTCAAAAGAGAAAGATTGGCCTCGGTGATGCCGACATATTCGGCCAGGTCCTTTGACTTCACGTTTCGTTCGGCGAGGACGACATTGAGCCTGACCCTTATGGGCATGAGCTGATCCTCATCAGATGAATTGCGCGTTTTCTTCGGCGAGTGCCGATGCCTCGGCCATGACCCAGGTGATGACAGCGACGATGCAAGCTGCCAGCAAGGTCAGCATCGTGTCGCTGTCGAGACCGAGCGTCAGCCGGTGCTGGCCGGCAGGCGCGTCCCAGCTGAGCAGAACGGACAATGCCGCCGCCGAAACCGGTTTCAGCAAGGCGGATGCCAGCAGGCCGAGGCCAAAGTATCGCAAATTGCTGATGGCGCCCTGACCGAAGAAGTTGCCGGACGCGAAAGCGCCGAAGCAGCGCCTTGCGGCCATGAGCGCGAAGACGAGGCAGGCAAGCGGCACGAACGAGATCGCGAACCCGACCAGTCTTCGACCGAGGCCAAGCTCGCTCAGCCATTCCTGTGGGATTTGCGCATCGGCCGCGATCGAACTGGCGGAGACGCTGAGCCAGTAGAACAGCAGACCGATGGTCAGCAATATGGCGAGGACGACAAAACACCTCGCCAGCACTAGGCTGAAAAGTCGGATGCGTCTCAATCTAAGCTGGCGGGCAGGATCGGCGGGGACAGCCGTGATGACAGGTTCAATCATCGCCGTTATCACTCCATCGTAATGAATTATCGTTTTACAATAATTTATTTATGCGCAATGATGATTCTTGTCAATTCCTCATCACAGGAGAAACCTATGCCTTCGTTCAAACGCCGGATTGCCGTGGCAGCCATCGCGATTGTCGCCGCGTCCATAACGCCTTTTGCTGCCATCGCCCTCCCGTCGACAGCGACAGGCCGGATATCGGTGGGGCAGGTGAGGGAAATGCTCGACAAGGCCGACACGAGCCCGGTCGCCAGGCAAACGCTGGTCGCCTATGTCGCCGGGGTTGGCGAAGCCGCCGGCGTGATCGCCGACACGATCGGCAATGGCGGCCTCGTTTCCTGCAAGAGTTCTTTCAGCCTGGATACACGAGCGGTGCGCGCCGCCCTTGAAGCGGGCGCCCCTCGTCAGGGTAACTGGTCTCAGACACCGGCGACGCCACTGATCATTGCCGACATGGTCAAGCGTGCCGGTTGCAGGACCAGGAATTGAGCCTGGCGATCCGCTGGTTCTCAGTCGCGCGACAATCCTGTCGCGCGACTATTCCCAACCTGCGACCCCCGCGCGCGATCAGCGAGTGCGGTTCCAGAGCTCAATCGAAAAACGCCTCGACTACGTTGCGCTTGCCGAGCATGAAGGCGTCAGCGACATGCTGGAGCGGGGCCAGATCGACATCGGAAACGCCGGCGCGCACGATCTCGGCGAAGCGCTTGTAGAGCATCGGATATTCCGCTTCCGGCTCTTCGTGAATGAGCTTGCCGTCGATGGCGAGCTTCGAGCCGCCACCCGACAGCACCATGGCGCCCTTGTCGGTGTCGGCCAGGATGTCCCAGCTCTGCGGGCCTGTCTGCAGCCAGTCGAGGTCCATCGTCACCGGCAGGCCATTCGAGGTGCGGAAGATGACGCGCGCGGCAACCGGGGAGGCGCGGTTTTCGGGAAAGTCGAGCACCGCCGAGGTGATGAACATGGCCGGCAGGATATGGGTGGCAATCGACAGCGCGTTGATGCCGGGATCGAAGACGCCAAAACCGCCGGGAGCCCAGATCCATTCCTGGTTCGGGTGCCAGCGGCGCACATCCTCTTTCCAGTTGATGGCGGCCGAGCGGATGCGGGCTGAACTTAGAAAAGCACGTGCGGCCTCGACGGCCGGCGCATAGCGCGAGTGCCAGCTGGCAAACAGCGAGACGCCGTTGTGCGCAGCCAATGTCTTGAGGTCTTCGACCTCGCTGACAGTAGCGCCCGGCGGCTTCTCCAGGAAGACATGCTTCTTTGCCGTCAGCGCCGTCCGCGCCGCGTCGTAGCGGAATTGCGGCGGCATGCAGAGCGAGACGGCCTCGAGCTCGGCTACGGCGTCGAGCATGGCTTCGATGGTGGGGAAATTCGGGATGTCATCCACCTTGCCGTGACGGCTGGCGGCCGCGACGAGGCGATAGTCCTGGTCTTTCGCCAGGGCCGGCAGGTGCTGGTCGCGGACGATCTTGCCGACGCCGACGATGCCTATCTTGATGGGCTGGGACACGGCCGCTCCGTCTGTTTGATGATGGTGATGGCTTCTTATCAGAACACTTGCCCCGGGCAAGCCGAAGCCGAGCAGCCAAGCTCAGCCTTCCCTTAGCGGCAGCACATTTGTCGGCTGGGAAGGCCTCGGTCGCCGATTCGGTTCGGCAGTCGATTCGAAAGCTGGACCGGAGTCAGATCGGCACGTCGAAGGTAACGATCGACACTTCGCCTTCGAGCGCGCCCTGGAAGGCGGAAATATGCGGCTCTTCGTCGGGGATGCCGTCCATGTCGCCGATCTGGTCGAGCTCGGCCTCGGCGTAACCTTCGGCGGCAAGCGATTCGAGCGCCCGGCGCACCGCCGAATCGTCGTCGGGCGCAACCAGCATGACGTGGACGCCTTCCGGTTTGCCGCCTTTTTTCTTCCACACCCGGCCGGTGATGATGGTGACCGGGCGTTCTTCGTTGTCGTTCACGGGCCGATTCCTCTTGGCAGCGGGTGGGCGGGCGAGGGGGTTTTGACTGCTCATGCGGCCTTTTCGCATGAAGCAAGGCCGCGCAACAGCGCAAACCCATTCACTTTGCCTGAAGGCTTGTCACTTTCTTCCTCGCTCTTGCAAAAATGCGAAAGAAAATTACATGCGGTTTTCGCATGGCTGCCAAGCCTTGGTCGGCGCGCAATATTTGGTGCTCCGGGCTTGACGGTCCGCGGTCTTACGGGTAGAAGCCGCCCAGTCAGAACCGATGTGAGGCTCTCCCTTCCGAAGCGACACGCTTTGGAGTTTGCCTCAAACAGGGTTCGTTTTACGAGCGAAAAGACATTTCCGGCGTGCACGAAGCGGCTTCCGCTTCCTCTGCCTTTTGTTCGGGCAAGACCGCGAGGCGCGGTTTATGGCCCGAATTTGCGTATGGAAATGACGCTTTGAGCGGCCCTGACCGGGCGAGACACGGAATTGAGAGACAAGAGGGTTTAATGCCTACCGTCAACCAGCTGATCCGCAAGCCGCGCATTGCGCCGGTGAAGCGCAACAAGGTCCCGGCCATGCAGCAGAACCCGCAGAAGCGGGGCGTCTGCACGCGCGTCTATACAACGACGCCGAAGAAGCCGAACTCGGCGCTGCGCAAGGTGGCCAAGATCCGCCTGACCAATGGTTTTGAAGTGATCGGGTACATCCCCGGCGAAGGCCACAACCTTCAGGAGCACTCCGTGGTGATGATCCGCGGCGGCCGCGTCAAGGATCTTCCGGGCGTTCGCTACCACATCATCCGCGGCGTGCTCGACACGCAGGGTGTGAAGAACCGCAAGCAGCGCCGTTCGAAGTACGGCGCCAAGCGCCCGAAGTAAGGGGCGTCCGAAATAAGATTTTCCGGCCTTGGCGCTCCTTGAGTGCGTCGGGCTATGAGATTGAGAGACAAAAGCCATGTCGCGTCGTCACAGTGCAGAAAAGCGTGAGATCAATCCGGACCCGAAGTTCGGCGATCTGATCGTCACCAAGTTCATGAACGCCGTCATGTATGACGGTAAGAAGTCGGTCGCCGAGACCATCGTCTACGGCGCGCTCGACCAGGTTCAGTCGAAGACCAAGCAGGAGCCGGTCACCGTCTTCCATCAGGCGCTCGACAATGTCGCGCCGCATGTGGAAGTGCGTTCGCGCCGTGTCGGCGGCGCCACCTACCAGGTTCCGGTCGACGTGCGCCCCGAGCGCCGCCAGGCATTGGCCATTCGCTGGCTGATTGCTGCGGCCCGCAACCGCAACGAGACCACGATGGTCGACCGCCTCTCCGGCGAGCTGATGGACGCGGCCAACAACCGCGGCACCGCTGTCAAGAAGCGTGAAGACACCCACAAGATGGCTGAAGCCAACCGCGCTTTCGCGCACTACCGCTGGTAAAGCGCGAACGAGACTGAGAGGCAGCTACGATGGCCCGCGAATACAAAATCGAAGACTACCGCAATTTCGGTATCATGGCGCATATTGACGCCGGCAAGACGACGACCACCGAGCGCGTCCTCTACTACACGGGCAAGTCGCACAAGATCGGCGAAGTCCACGACGGCGCTGCCACCATGGATTGGATGGAGCAGGAGCAGGAGCGCGGCATCACCATCACGTCCGCCGCGACCACGACCTTCTGGAAGGCTCGTGACGGCAAGATGCACCGCTTCAACATCATCGACACCCCCGGCCACGTCGACTTCACCATCGAGGTCGAGCGTTCGCTGCGCGTGCTCGACGGCGCCATCGCGCTGCTCGATGCCAATGCCGGTGTTGAGCCGCAGACCGAGACTGTCTGGCGCCAGGCCGACAAATATCGCGTTCCGCGCATGATCTTCTGCAACAAGATGGACAAGATCGGCGCCGACTTCTATCGCTCGGTCGAGATGATCGGCTCGCGCCTCGGTGCGCATGCTGTTGTCATGCAGCTGCCGATTGGTGCCGAGACCGAGTTCAAGGGCGTTGTCGACCTCGTCGAGATGAACGCGCTGGTCTGGCGCGACGAGACGCTGGGCGCTGCCTGGGATATCGTCGAGATCCCGGACGACCTCAAGGCTCGTGCCGAAGAATACCGCGAGAAGATGATCGAGGCTGCTGTCGAAATGGACGAGACGGCGCTTGAGAATTACCTCGAAGGCAAGATGCCGTCGAATGACGAGATTCGCGCGCTGATCCGCAAGGGCACCATCGCGGTCAAGTTCTACCCGATGTTCTGTGGCTCGGCCTTCAAGAACAAGGGCGTGCAGCCGCTGCTCGACGCCGTCGTCGAATATCTGCCGTCGCCGGCCGATGTTCCCGCCATCAAGGGCGTCGATGCCAAGACCGACGCCGAGATCGAGCGTCATGCCGACGACAACGAGCCGCTGTCGATGCTCGCCTTCAAGATCATGAACGACCCGTTCGTCGGTTCGCTGACCTTTGCGCGCATCTATTCGGGCAGGCTCACCAAGGGCATCTCGGTCGACAACACCGTGAAGGGCAAGAAAGAGCGCATCGGCCGCATGCTGCAGATGCATGCGAACTCGCGCGCCGACGTCGAAGAGGCATTTGCCGGTGATATCGTTGCTCTTGCCGGTCTCAAGGACACGACCACCGGCGACACGCTGAGCGATCCGCTGCATCCGGTCATCCTCGAGCGCATGGAATTCCCCGATCCGGTCATCCAGATCGCCATCGAGCCGAAGACCAAGAACGACCAGGAAAAGATGGGCCTCGCCCTTCACCGCCTGGCCGCCGAGGATCCGTCCTTCCGCGTCAAGACCGACGAGGAAAGCGGCCAGACCATCATTTCCGGCATGGGCGAACTCCACCTCGACATCATCGTCGACCGCATGCGTCGCGAGTTCAAGGTCGAGGCCAATGTCGGCGCACCGCAGGTGGCCTATCGCGAGACGATCACCCGCAAGCACGAGCAGGACTACACGCACAAGAAGCAGACCGGCGGTACCGGTCAGTTCGCTCGCGTCAAGATCCTGTTCGAGCCGAACCCCGATAGCAGCGAGTTCGAGTTCGATACCAAGATCATCGGCGGCGCCGTGCCGAAGGAGTACATCCCTGGTGTCGAAAAGGGCATCAACAGCGTCATGACCTCGGGTCCGTTCGCGGGCTTCCCGATGATCGGCGTCAAGGCGACCCTCATCGACGGCGCTTACCATGATGTCGACTCCAGCGTTCTGGCCTTCGAAATCGCCGGCCGCGCCTGCTTCCGTGAAGCAGCACCCAAGCTTGGCGTGCAGCTGCTCGAGCCGATCATGAAGGTCGAAGTCGTGACGCCGGAAGACTACGTCGGCAGCGTCATCGGCGATCTGAACGGTCGTCGTGGCCAGATCCAGGGTCAGGAAGCGCGTGGCGTCGCCGTTGTCATCAACGCGATGGTGCCGCTCGCCAACATGTTCAAGTATGTCGACAACCTGCGCTCGATGAGCCAGGGCCGTGCGGCCTACACGATGCAGTTCGATCACTACGAGCCGGTTCCGACCGCAGTGGCCCAGGAAGTCCAGAAGAAATACGCGTAAGGGTTCCTTAGCCACCGACGTCGCGTCCCTTGCGCGGTGCCGGATCTGAAGAGCGAATAACAATTTCCCCCAAGCGGGTAGAATAGACGGAGAACGATTATGGCCAAAGGTAAATTCGAGCGTAACAAGCCTCACGTGAACATCGGCACGATTGGCCACGTCGACCATGGCAAGACGTCGCTGACGGCGGCGATCACCAAGTATTTTGGCGAATACAAGCGCTACGACCAGATCGACGCTGCCCCTGAAGAGAAGGCGCGCGGCATCACGATCTCGACGGCTCACGTCGAATACGAGACGGCCAACCGCCACTACGCTCACGTCGACTGCCCCGGCCACGCCGACTATGTGAAGAACATGATCACCGGCGCCGCGCAGATGGACGGCGCGATCCTGGTCGTGTCGGCTGCCGACGGCCCGATGCCGCAGACCCGCGAGCACATCCTGCTGGCCCGTCAGGTCGGCGTGCCGTCGATCGTGGTGTTCCTGAACAAGGTCGACCAGGTCGACGACGCCGAGCTGCTCGAACTGGTCGAGCTCGAGGTTCGCGAGCTTCTGACCAAGAACGAATTCCCCGGCGACGACATTCCGATCGTCAAGGGTTCGGCTCTGGCTGCTCTCGAAGACTCGGACAAGAAGATCGGTGAAGACGCGATCCGCGAGCTGATGGCTGCGGTCGATGCCTACATCCCGACGCCGGTCCGTCCGCTCGACAAGCCGTTCCTGATGCCGATCGAAGACGTGTTCTCGATCTCGGGCCGCGGCACGGTGGTGACCGGCCGCGTCGAGCGCGGCGTGGTCAAGGTCGGCGAGGAACTCGAGATCATCGGCATCCGTCCGACGACCAAGACGACCTGCACGGGCGTGGAAATGTTCCGCAAGCTGCTCGATCAGGGCCAGGCTGGCGACAACATCGGCGCGCTGCTGCGCGGCGTTGATCGTGAAGGTGTCGAGCGCGGCCAGGTTCTGGCCAAGCCGGGCACGGTGAAGCCGCACAAGAAGTTCGTGGCCGAAGCCTACATCCTGACCAAGGACGAAGGTGGCCGTCACACGCCGTTCTTCACCAACTACCGTCCGCAGTTCTACTTCCGCACGACCGACGTGACCGGCATCGTGTCGCTGCCGGAAGGCACCGAGATGGTGATGCCGGGCGACAACATCACGGTCGATGTCGAGCTGATCGTGCCGATCGCCATGGAAGAGAAGCTGCGCTTCGCTATCCGTGAAGGCGGCCGCACCGTCGGTGCCGGCATCGTCGTCACCATCAAAGAGTAATTTGGACTTAAACCGATCTGTCGCGGGCGCGGGAGTTGCCCGCGCCGCGCCAGAACAAGGAAGTGACGCATGAACGGACAGAATATCCGCATCCGCCTTAAGGCGTTTGACCACCGCGTGCTCGACGCCTCGACGAAGGAAATCGTGTCGACGGCCAAGCGTACCGGTGCAAACGTCCGCGGCCCCATTCCGCTGCCGACGCGGATCGAAAAGTTCACGGTCAACCGGTCGCCTCACGTCGACAAGAAGAGCCGCGAGCAGTTCGAGATGCGCACGCACAAGCGTCTGCTCGACATCGTCGATCCGACCCCGCAGACGGTCGATGCTTTGATGAAGCTCGATCTGGCCGCCGGCGTCGACGTCGAGATCAAGCTCTAAGGGAATGAGAGCGCGGTAAGGGGCGGTGCCCCTGGCCCGGAACTCTAAAGGAATTGAACCGATGCGTTCAGGTGTGATTGCAAAGAAGGTGGGAATGACCCGCATCTATAACGATGCCGGGGAACATGTTCCCGTCACCGTTCTCCTGATGGAGAACTGCCAGGTCGTGGCCCAGCGCACGCAAGAGAAGAATGGCTACACCGCCGTTCAGCTCGGCGTTGGCCTTGCCAAGGTGAAGAACACGTCGAAGGCGATGCGCGGCCATTTCGCGACCGCTTCCGTCGAGCCGAAGGCGAAGGTCGCCGAGTTCCGCGTCTCCGCCGACAACATGATCGATGTCGGCGCCGAGATCACCGTCGAGCACTTCGTCGCCGGCCAGAAGGTCGATGTGACGGGCACGACGATCGGCAAGGGCTTTCAGGGCGTCATCAAGCGCCACCACATGGGCGGTGGCCGTGCAACGCACGGTAACTCGGTTTCGCACCGTACGCACGGTTCGACCGGCCAGCGCCAGGACCCGGGCAAGGTGTTCAAGGGCAAGCATATGGCTGGCCACATGGGCGACACCCGCGTCACCACGCAGAATGTCGAGATCGTATCGACCGACGCCGACCGCGGCCTGATCCTGATCCGCGGTGCGGTTCCCGGATCGAAGGGCGCCTGGATCCTGGTCCGCGATGCGGCCAAGGTGGCACTGCCGGCCAATGCGCCGAAGCCTGCCGCGATCCGCGCCGTTGCTGCCGAAAGTGGCGCCAAGAACGAGGCTCCGGCCACAGAGGGAGCGGAATAATGGATCTCAAGATCACAACGCTGGGCGGCAAGGACGCCGGCAAGGTGGAACTCTCCGACGAGATTTTCGGCCTTGATCCGCGCGAAGACATCCTGCAGCGCGTCGTGCGCTGGCAGCTTGCCAAGAAGCAGCAGGGCACGCACAAGACCAAGGGTCGCGCCGAGATCGCGCGCACCGGCGCCAAGATGTACAAGCAGAAGGGTACGGGCCGCGCCCGTCACCATTCGGCACGCGCTCCGCAGTTCCGCGGCGGCGGCAAGGCCCACGGCCCGGTCGTTCGCAGCCACGAGCACGAACTGCCGAAGAAGGTTCGCGCTCTCGGCCTCAAGCATGCTCTCTCGGCCAAGGCCAAGAGCGCGTCGATCATCATCATCGACGAGCTGAAGCTGACCGAGGCCAAGACGAAGGCGCTGATCGCGAATTTCGCGACGCTGGGCCTGACCAATGCTTTGCTGATCGGCGGCGCCGAGCTTGACAAGAACTTCAAGCTGGCGGCGACGAACATCCCCAACATCGACGTGCTGCCCATCCAGGGCATCAACGTCTACGACATTCTGCGCCGCGGCACGCTGGTCCTTTCGAAGGCCGCCGTCGAGGCTCTCGAGGAGCGTTTTAAATGACCGACCTTCGTCATTACGACGTGATCGTCTCGCCGGCGATCACCGAAAAGTCGACCATGGCCTCCGAGCAGAACAAGGTCGTCTTCAACGTCGCCAAGAAGGCGTCGAAGCCGGAAATCAAGGCCGCCGTCGAAGCGCTGTTCGGCGTCAAGGTGATGGCCGTGAACACGCTTGTCCGCAAGGGCAAGATCAAGCGCTTCCGTGGCACGGTTGGCCGCCAGAGCGACGTCAAGAAGGCGGTTGTGACGCTGGCCGATGGCCAGTCGATCGACGTCGCGACGGGTCTCTGAGCAAGGCCGCGAGGACAGAACAATGGCACTGAAAAAATTCAACCCGGTAACGCCCAGCACCCGTCAGCTGGTCATCGTCGACCGCTCGGGCCTCTACAAGGGCAAGCCCGTCAAGGGTCTGACCGAAGGCCTGACCAAGTCGGGCGGCCGCAACAATCACGGTCGCATCACCGCCCGCTTCATCGGCGGTGGTCACAAGCGTTCGTACCGCATCATCGACTTCAAGCGCCGCAAGTTCGACGTCGTCGGCACGGTCGAGCGCATTGAGTACGATCCGAACCGCACCGCCTTCATCGCGCTGATCAAGTATGACGATGGCGAGCTGTCCTACATCATCGCTCCGCAGCGTCTGGCTCCCGGCGACAAGATCGTGTCCGGTGAATCGGTCGACGTGAAGCCGGGCAATGCGATGCCGCTGGCTTCGATGCCGGTCGGCACCATCGTCCACAACATCGAGCTGAAGCCGGGCAAGGGCGCTCAGGTCGCCCGTTCGGCAGGTGGTTACGGTCAGCTGGTCGGTCGTGACCAGGGCATGGCGATCCTGCGCCTCAATTCGGGCGAGCAGCGTGTCGTTCACGGCTCCTGCATGGCCACTGTTGGCGCCGTGTCCAATCCGGACCACGGCAACATCAATGACGGCAAGGCCGGTCGCACGGTCTGGCGTGGCAAGCGCCCGCACAATCGCGGCGTGACCATGAACCCGGTCGACCATCCGCACGGCGGCGGCGAAGGCCGCACATCGGGTGGCCGCCATCCGGTTTCGCCCTGGGGCAAGCCGACCAAGGGCAAGAAGACGCGGTCCAACAAGGCGACCGACAAGTTCATCCTGCGCTCGCGCCATCAGCGCAAGAGCTAAGAAGAGGTAACGCCAAGTGACTCGTTCGATTTGGAAAGGCCCCTTCATTGACGGCTACCTTCTCAAGAAGGTGGACAAGGTTCGTGAAGGTGGTCGCAATGAGGTGATCAAGATGTGGAGCCGTCGCTCCACCATCCTGCCGCAGTTCGTCGGCTTCACCTTCGGTGTCTACAACGGCCAGAAGCATGTTCCCGTCTCGGTGAACGAGGACATGGTCGGTCACAAGTTCGGTGAATTCGCTCCGACCCGGACCTATTACGGTCACGGCGCGGATAAGAAGGCGAAGAGGAAATAATCATGGGCAAGGCCAAAGCTCCGCGCAGGCTTGCTGATAACGAAGCGCGCGCCGTATTGCGCACGATCCGTATCAGCCCGCAGAAGCTGAACCTCGTTGCCGCGCTGATCCGCGGCAAGAAGGTCGCGACAGCGCTTTCCGATCTCGAATTCTCGGCCAAGCGGATTTCCGGCACGGTCAAGAAGACGCTGGAATCGGCAATCGCCAACGCGGAAAACAACCACGACCTGGATGTCGATGCACTGATCGTGGCGGAAGCCTATGTCGGCAAGTCGATCGTCATGAAGCGGTTCCATGCCCGTGGCCGCGGTCGCGCCAGCCGTATCGAGAAGCCGTTCTCGCACCTCACGATCGTCGTTCGTGAAGTCGAAGAAAAAGGGGAGGCCGCATAATGGGCCAGAAAGTCAATCCGATCGGTCTTCGCCTCGGCATCAACCGCACCTGGGATTCGCGCTGGTTCGCGAACACCGGCGAGTACGGCAAGCTGCTGCATGAGGACATCAAGATCCGCAAGTATCTCGAGAAGGAGCTCAAGCAGGCTGCCATCTCGAAGGTCGTGATCGAGCGTCCGCACAAGAAGTGCCGCGTCACCATCCATGCCGCGCGCCCGGGTCTGATCATCGGCAAGAAGGGCGCCGACATCGAGAAGCTTCGCAAGAAGCTGATGGAGATGACGAAGTCCGAGACGCACCTCAACATCGTTGAAGTGCGCAAGCCGGAGATCGACGCGACCCTGGTCGCCCAGTCGATCGCCCAGCAACTCGAGCGTCGTATCGCGTTCCGCCGCGCCATGAAGCGTGCCGTTCAGTCGGCGATGCGCCTCGGTGCCGAAGGCATCCGCATCAACTGCGCCGGCCGCCTCGGCGGCGCTGAGATCGCGCGCATGGAATGGTATCGCGAAGGCCGCGTGCCGCTGCATACGCTGCGTGCGGACGTCGACTACGGTACGGCCGAAGCGCACACGGCTTATGGCATCTGCGGCGTCAAGGTCTGGGTGTTCAAGGGCGAGATCCTTGAGCATGACCCGATGGCTTCGGAGCGTCGGGCCAGCGAAAGCGATGCAGCGCATGGCGGTGGTGGTGATCGCGAACGCGGTCGTCGTCGCGAAAACGCCTGAGACATTTAGGAATTTGGAGTTAGAACGATGCTGCAGCCAAAGCGCACAAAGTTCCGCAAGCAGTTCAAGGGCCGTATCCATGGTACCGCAAAGGGCGGCACCAACCTGGATTTCGGTGGTTTCGGGCTGAAGGCGCTTGAGCCGAACCGCGTCACCGCACGTGAGATCGAGGCGGCCCGCCGCGCGATCACCCGTGAAATGAAGCGCGCTGGTCGCGTCTGGATCCGTATTTTCCCGGACGTGCCGGTCACTTCGAAGCCGACCGAAGTCCGCATGGGTAAGGGCAAGGGCGCGGTCGATTACTGGGCGGCGCGTGTCAAGCCGGGCCGCATCATGTTCGAGATCGACGGCGTCAATGAAGAAACCGCCCGTGAGGCACTGCGTCTCGGCGCGGCCAAGCTCTCGGTCAAGACGCGCTTCGTGCAGCGCATCGCAGAATAAGGACGGGCTGATCATGAAAGCCGAAGACATCCGGACCAAGACCCAGGACCAGCTGACCGACGACCTGGCCAGCCTGAAGAAGGAGCAGTTCAACCTGCGCTTCCAGAAGGCCACCGGCCAGCTCGAGAAGACCGCGCGCGTGAGACAGGTTCGTAAGGACATTGCGCGTATCAAGACCATCGCTGCGGAAAAGTCCGCGGCTAAGAAGGCTTAAGGACGAAAACCATGCCAAAGCGCATTCTGCAGGGCACCGTCGTCAGCGACAAGAACGAGAAGACGGTTGTCGTCAAGGTCGAACGGCGCTTCACGCATCCCGTGATGAAGAAGACCGTGCGCATGACCAAGAAGTACAAGGCGCACGACGAGAACAACGCCCACAAGGTTGGCGATCAGGTGTTCATCCAGGAATCGAAGCCGATTTCCAAGGACAAGCGCTGGATCGTCGTGTCTTCGGACCAAGCCTGACCTCGGGCGTAAACAACGAATTTTGGACAGACCGGGGAGGGGCTTTGAGCCCATCCCGTTAGAAGAGAAGAAGGCGGCCAGTCATGATTCAGATGCAAACAAACCTCGACGTCGCGGATAATTCCGGCGCCCGTCGTGTCATGTGCATCAAGGTGCTGGGCGGCTCGAAGCGGAAATACGCTTCCGTGGGCGACATCATCGTGGTGTCGATCAAGGAAGCCATTCCGCGCGGCCGCGTGAAGAAGGGCGATGTGATGAAGGCGGTCGTGGTTCGCACGGCCAAGGACATCCGCCGCCCGGACGGCAGCGTGATCCGTTTCGACAAGAACGCGGCCGTTCTCGTCGACAACAAGAAAGAGCCGATCGGCACGCGTATCTTCGGACCGGTTCCGCGCGAACTCCGCGCCAAGAACCACATGAAGATCATCTCGCTCGCGCCTGAAGTGCTGTAAGGAGCCGGACCAATGCAAAAGATTAGAAAAGGCGACAAGGTCGTCGTGCTGGCCGGCAAGGACAAGGGCCGTTCGGGCGAAGTCCTCTCGGTACAGCCGAAGGAAGACACCGCGCTGGTGCGCGGCGTCAACATGATCCGCCGTCACCAGAAGCAGTCCCAGTCCCAAGAGGGCGGGATCATCACCAAGGAAGCGCCGATCCAGCTGTCGAACATCGCGCTGGCCGACCCCAAGGATGGCAAGCCGACCCGCGTTGGCTTCATCTTCCAGAAGGACGGCAAGAAGGTGCGCGTCGCCAAGCGCTCGGGAGAAGTCATCAATGGCTAAGGCTCAAACCACGAAGCCCAAGGCTGAAAGCAAACAGTCCAAGGCTCAGAACACGCCGCGCCTCAAGCAGGTCTACAACGAGACCATCCGCAAGGCGCTGCAGGAACAGTTCGGCTACGACAACGAGATGCAGGTTCCGCGCATCGACAAGATCGTGCTGAACATGGGCGTTGGCGAAGCGACCGCCGATTCGAAGAAGCCTTCGATCGCGGCCGAAGACCTGGCGATGATTGCCGGCCAGAAGGCCGTCGTCACCCGCGCCCGCAACTCGATCGCCGGCTTCAAGGTCCGCGAGAAGATGCCGATCGGCGCCAAGGTCACGTTGCGCAAGGAACGCATGTATGAGTTCCTCGACCGCCTCGTGAACATCGCACTGCCGCGCGTCCGCGACTTTCGCGGACTGAATCCGAAGAGCTTCGATGGCCGTGGCAACTACGCCATGGGCATCAAGGAACACATCGTGTTCCCGGAGATCAACTACGACAAGGTTGATCAGATCTGGGGCATGGACGTCATCGTTTGTACGACTGCGAAGACGGACGACGAAGCCAGGGCATTGCTCAAGGCCTTCAACTTCCCCTTCCGCCAGTAACGGCAGCGAGAAAAGGAAAAATCTGAAATGGCAAAGACCAGCTCAGTCGAGAAGAACAACAGGCGCCGCAAGCTTGCCGACCAGTATGGTCCCAAGCGGGCTGCGCTCAAGGCGATCATCATGGATCAGTCCAAGCCGATGGAAGAGCGTTTCCGCGCTCAGCTCAAGCTTGCCGCCATGCCGCGCAACTCGGCCAAGATCCGCATCCGCAACCGCTGCGAAGTCACCGGCCGTCCGCGCGCCTACTATCGCAAGCTCAAAGTATCGCGCATCGCGCTTCGTGATCTCGGCAATAACGGCCAGATCCCGGGCCTGGTCAAGTCGAGCTGGTAAGGAGGACATAACATGTCATTGAGCGATCCTCTCGGCGATATGCTGACCCGCATCCGCAACGCGTATGGCCGCAAGAAGTCGAGCGTTTCGACGCCGGCTTCGCGTCTGCGCACCCGCGTCCTCGACGTGCTGAAGGCTGAAGGCTATATCCGCGATTACAGCCAGACCGACTTCGACAACGGCAAGTCCGAAATCGAGATCGAGCTGAAGTATTTCGACGGCGCGCCGGTCGTGCGCGAAATCGCCCGCGTTTCGAAGCCAGGCCGCCGCGTCTATGTTTCGGCCAAGTCGATCCCGCAGGTCGCAAACGGCCTCGGCATCGCCATCCTTTCGACACCGAAGGGCGTGATGGCCGACCATGAAGCACGTGAACAGAACGTCGGCGGTGAGATCCTCTGCCAGATCTTCTGATCTGGCAGTTGACCGCAAAGTGGAATCCGGTCTTCGGATCGTTCCCGAAGACAGAGACCTGAAACAAGAGAAGTGACGAGGACAACAAAATGTCTCGTATTGGAAAGAAACCCGTTTCGCTGCCGCAGGGCGTGACCGCGACCGTCAACGGCCAGACCGTGACGGCGAAGGGCCCCAAGGGTGAGCTGAAGTTCGTGGTGAACGACGAAGTGCTGGTCAAGATGGAAGGCAGCGAGATCGCTGTCCAGCCGCGCGACCAGACCAAGACCGCCCGCTCCAAGTGGGGCATGTCGCGCACGCAGATCGTCAACATCCTGCAGGGTGTCAAGGACGGTTTCGAGAAGAAGCTCGAGATCACCGGCGTCGGCTATCGCGCGGCACTTCAGGGCAAGAACCTGCAGCTGGCGCTTGGCTTCAGCCATGACGTCGTCTATGAGACGCCGCAGGGCATCACCATCACCGTGCCGAAGCCGACTGAAATCACTGTGGCCGGCATCGACAAGCAGCAGGTCGGCCAGGTTGCGGCCGAGATCCGCGAGTATCGTGGTCCCGAGCCTTACAAGGGCAAGGGCGTCCGCTACGCCGGCGAGAAGATCGTCCGCAAGGAAGGCAAGAAGAAGTAGTAGGCCTGGCCTCGAGAAGTTGAAGACTTTTCGGAAAGGGCCAAGCCAAGAGTGTAACGCCGCGGGGAGCGGTCGCGGGAGGCGCTTTCGCCTACCGCATATGGCGGCCCCCGTTTTTTGAAGGCAAGGAAGACCATCATGGGTACCAAGGAATCCACGCAGCGCCGCGCGCAGCGCGTCCGTCGTCAGATCAAGAAGGTCGCCGGCGAGCGTCCGCGTCTGTCGGTTCACCGCACGTCGAAGAACATCTATGTGCAGGTCATCGACGACGCCAAGGGCCACACCATCGCCGCCGCTTCGACGCTCGAGAAGGACTTCAAGGGTTCGCTCAAGACCGGCGCCGACACCGCTGCCGCCACCGCGATCGGCAAGCTGATCGCCGAGCGCGCCACCAAGGCCGGCGTCAAGGAAGTCGTCTTCGACCGCGGCGCCTACATCTATCACGGCCGCGTCAAGGCGCTCGCCGAGGCTGCCCGCGAAGGTGGCTTGAGCTTCTAAGCATGATCCCGAAAAGTTGCAGACTTTTCGGATAAAGATTATGCGAAGGAAATGATTTCGCCCCCGGTGACCGTTTCCCGATTTATTCGGGGCGAGGCATCGGATCTTATCAGCAACCGTGCTTCCGGAAAAAAACAAGGAACAGGATATGGCACAGGAACGTAGGGATGGCGGCCGCGGCCGCGATCGTGAAGAACGCGATGACGGCATGGTGGACAAGCTCGTCCACATCAACCGCGTCGCCAAGGTCGTCAAGGGCGGCCGTCGCTTCGGTTTTGCAGCACTCGTCGTCGTCGGCGACCAGAAGGGCCGCGTCGGCTTTGGTCACGGCAAGGCGCGCGAAGTGCCGGAAGCTATCCGCAAGGCAACTGAATCGGCCAAGCGCGACATGATTTTCGTGCCGCTGCGCTCGGGCCGTACGCTGCATCACGACGTCGAAGGACGCTGGGGTGCTGGACGCGTGCTGCTGCGCGCCGCCAAGCAAGGTACCGGCATCATCGCCGGTGGCCCGATGCGCGCTGTCTTCGAGACGCTCGGCATGCATGACGTGGTCGCCAAGTCGATGGGTTCGTCGAACCCCTACAACATGGTTCGCGCCACCTTCGACGCGCTGAAGAGCCAGATGCATCCCAAGGATGTGGCTGCTGCTCGCGGCATCAAGTATTCGACCCTTCAGGCCCGCCGCGGCACCGCCGTTGCGGCTGAAGAATAGTCGATCTGACCAGGGATTTTGACCATGGCCAAGAAAGCAACCAAGACCATCACCGTTGAGCAGATCGGTTCGCCGATCCGCCGTCCGAAGGAACAGCGCGCGACGCTGGTCGGCCTCGGCCTCAACAAGATGCACAAGCAGCGCACGCTGGAAGATACGCCCTCCGTGCGCGGCATGATCGCTGCCGTCCAGCATCTCGTCCGCGTCGTGGACGAGGGCTGAGCCAGAGCGCAGGAGAAGTCAGATGAAACTCAACGATCTGCGTGACAAGGACGGCGCGACGCACTCCAAGAAGCGTCTCGGCCGTGGTATCGGCTCCGGCTCCGGCAAGACCGGCGGTCGCGGCGTCAAGGGCCAGAAGGCGCGCTCCGGCGTCGCCATCAACGGCTTCGAGGGTGGCCAGATGCCGCTCTACCGGCGCCTGCCGAAGCGTGGCTTCAACAACATCTTCGCCAAGAGCTTCACCGTCGTGTCGCTGGCCCGCATCCAGGTGGCCATCGACGCCAAGAAGCTCGATGCCAAGGCAACCGTGACGGCTGAATCGCTGGTTGCCGCCGGCGTCATCCGCCGCGTCAAGGACGGCGTGCGCATCCTCTCGGATGGCGAGATCAAGGCGAAGCTCGCCTTTGACGTCGCCGGCGCCTCCAAGGCCGCGATCGAGAAGATCGAAAAGGCCGGCGGTTCGGTCAAGCTGCCGCAGGAAAAGGCAGCTGCCGAGTAACGGCAATTTGAAGCGCGATCGGCAGGAGTGGGATCCGTTTTTGCTCACGATTTCGCTTTGATCTGCTCAACGAGGCGGCCGCGTCAACGCGGCCGCTTGCATGTTTAGAGCCCGGAGCTTATCTCGTGAGCTTCGGTGAAACGCGCCGCCTGACCTCAGGGCCATCAAGCGTTACCAAGCGGAGAATCAGGCATGGCTTCGGCTGCTGAACAATTAGCCTCGAATCTGAATTTCTCGGCCTTCGCCAAGGCGGAGGATTTGAAGAAGCGCATCTGGTTCACGATCGGCGCGCTGCTGGTTTATCGCCTCGGCACCTACATCCCGCTTCCCGGTATCAATCCCGACGCCTTCGCCCAGGCCTTCTCTTCGCAGAGCAAGGGCGTGCTCGGCATGTTCAACATGTTCGCCGGCGGCGCCGTGCAGCGCATGGCGATCTTTGCGCTCGGCATCATGCCTTACATCTCCGCCTCCATCATCATGCAGCTGATGACCTCGGTCATCCCGTCACTGGAAGCGCTGAAGAAGGAAGGCGAACAGGGCCGCAAGGTGATCAACCAGTACACGCGCTACGGCACCGTGCTGCTTGCGCTGGTCCAGGCCTATGGCATTTCTGTCGGGCTGGAAGGCGGCAACGGCATCGTCAGTGACCCCGGCATGTTCTTCCGCATCTCGACCGTCGTCACGCTGGTCGGCGGCACCATGTTCCTGATGTGGCTGGGCGAGCAGATCACCGCCCGCGGCATCGGCAACGGTATTTCGCTGATCATCTTCTCCGGCATCGTCGCCGGCCTGCCGCACGCCATCTCCGGCACGCTGGAGCTTGGCCGCACCGGCGCGCTGTCGACCGGCCTGATCCTGGCGATCATCGTGCTGGCTATCGTCGTCATTGCGCTCATCGTGTTCTTCGAGCGCGCCCAGCGCCGTTTGCTGATCCAGTATCCGAAGCGCCAGGTCGGCAACCGGATGTTCCAGGGCGATACCTCGCATCTGCCGCTGAAGCTCAACACGTCGGGCGTCATTCCGCCGATCTTTGCCTCGTCGCTGCTTTTGCTGCCGGCCACCGTCGCCGGCTTCTCGCAGACGACGAACCTGCCGGCGTGGGCAAGCACCGTGCTCGCCTCGCTCGGCCACGGCCAGCCGCTCTACATGCTGTTTTATGCGGCGATGATCGTGTTCTTCGCCTTCTTCTACACCGCGATTGTCTTCAACCCGAAGGACACCGCCGACCAGCTCAAGAAGCATTCGGGCTTCATCCCGGGCTATCGTCCGGGCGAGCGCACCGCCGATTATATCGATTACGTTCTCACCCGCATCACCGTCGTCGGCGCCATCTATCTGGTGCTGGTGTGCCTGCTGCCGGAGTTCCTGATCTCGGCGACTGGCGTACCATTCTACCTTGGTGGCACATCGCTTCTGATCGTGGTCAGTGTCACGCTCGATACGGTTGCGCAGATTCAGGGTCACCTGATCGCGCACCAGTATGAAGGCCTGATCAAGAAGTCGAAGCTGCGCGGGGGGAAGAAAGCCAGATGAGGTTGATATTGCTTGGGCCGCCAGGAGCGGGCAAGGGGACGCAAGCACAAAGACTGGTAGAAAAACACGGCATACCCCAGCTCTCGACGGGCGACATGCTGCGTGCTGCCGTCCAGGCAGGCACCGAGGTTGGCAAGCGCGCCAAGGCGGTGATGGATGCCGGTGAACTGGTGTCCGACGCGATCGTCAACGCGATCGTCGCTGAGCGTATCGATCAGCCCGACTGCGCCAAGGGGTTCATCCTCGACGGCTATCCGCGGACCCTGGTGCAGGCGGATGCGGTCGAGCAGATGCTGTCGGACCGCTCCCAGGGGCTCGACGCCGTCATTGAACTCGTGGTCGACGACAAGGCCCTGGTTGGCCGGATCGTCAAACGCGCCGACGAGGCGCAGGCCGCCGGCCTTCCCGTTCGCAAGGACGACAATCCGACCGTGTTCGAAGAGCGCCTGAGGGAATACTACAAGAAGACGTCGCCGCTGATTGGCTACTATTATGCCAAGGGCAAGCTCCGCAGTGTCGACGGCATGGCCGATATCGACGCCGTGACGGAACAGATCGAAGCGGTGCTCAAGGACGCGGTGCGGGGAAATTAACGATTGCACTTGACGGAGGCGGTTCGCTGCGGTATGGCGGCCCGTCCTCCTATCAGGCATGAGCTTTGCTTGTCCGCAAGGGCAAGGCAGCCGCATTGAACTGGAAACTCCCGCATGGGCCGGCCTCCACCGGACGCGGGGCAACTTAAGACAGCGCCGAGCCTACCTTGTTTTTGAGGATTGGCCGGCCCACATGGAGAAGGGAAGAACATGGCTCGTATAGCCGGCGTCAACATTCCGACCAACAAGCGCGTTGTCATTGCGCTGCAGTACATTCACGGCATTGGCAAGCGGTTCGCCCAGGAGATCGTCGACAAGGTCGGCATCCCGGCCGAGCGCCGCGTCAACCAGCTGACCGACGCGGAAGTGCTGCAGATCCGCGAGACCATCGACCGCGATTACCAGGTTGAAGGCGACCTGCGCCGCGAAGTCTCGATGAACATCAAGCGGCTCATGGACCTCGGCTGCTACCGCGGCCTGCGTCACCGCCGCTCGCTGCCGGTCCGCGGCCAGCGCACGCATACCAATGCGCGCACCCGCAAGGGCCCGGCCAAGTCGATCGCCGGCAAGAAGAAGTAATTTTTTTAGGGGAATAAGGGAGTAGGGGAGTAAGGCAGTAGGGAATGCCCGCCAGTCGGGTCGCACTTTTCCCTACTTCCTTGCTGCCCTATTCCCCTACTCCCTTACGAAGGTGGAGCCGCTGGCATTACGGCGGTGTAGAGATCAACTGAAAGGACTATCATGGCCAAGGAAGCCGCTCGTGTTCGCCGTCGCGAACGCAAGAATATCTCGTCGGGCGTTGCCCACGTCAATTCGACCTTCAACAACACGATGATCACCATCACCGATGCACAGGGCAATTCGATTGCCTGGTCGTCGGCCGGTGCCCAGGGCTTCAAGGGTTCGCGCAAGTCGACCCCGTTCGCTGCCCAGATGGCTGCCGAGGATGTTGCCAAGAAGGCCCAGGAACACGGCATGCGCATGCTCGAAGTCGAGGTCTGCGGACCCGGCTCCGGTCGTGAATCGGCACTGCGTGCCCTGCAGGCGGCCGGCTTCACCATCACCTCGATCCGTGATGTGACGCCGATCCCGCACAATGGCTGCCGCCCGCGCAAGAAGCGTCGCGTCTAAGCATTTACCGAACGCCGCGCGAGCGCCCTTGGGCGCTCCTCCGCGGCATTCCAGGTCGCCCGCCACGATTGGATGGTGGCGGGTCAACGGAAGGAAAGCATCATGATCCAGAAAAATTGGCAGGAACTGATCAAGCCGAACAAGATCGAGTTCTCGTCGAAGAAGAAGACGCTGACCACGCTGGTCGCCGAGCCTCTCGAGCGTGGCTTTGGCCTGACGCTGGGCAACGCGCTGCGCCGCGTGCTTCTGTCTTCGCTGCGCGGTGCGGCTGTTACCGCCGTGCAGATCGACGGCGTTCTACATGAATTCTCGTCCATCGCCGGTGTGCGCGAGGACGTGACCGACATCGTCTTGAATATCAAGGAAATCGCCATCCGCATGGAAGGCGATGGTCCCAAGCGCATGGTCGTTCGCAAGCAGGGACCGGGTGCGGTTCTTGCCGGCGACATCCAGACGGTTGGCGATGTCGAGATCCTCAACCCCGACCACGTCATCTGCACGCTGGACGAAGGCGCTGAAATCCGCATGGAATTCACCGTCGACACCGGCAAGGGTTACGTGCCGGCCGACCGCAACCGCGCCGAAGACGCGCCGATCGGCCTCATCCCGGTCGACAGCCTTTATTCGCCGGTCAAGAAGGTCTCCTACAAGGTCGAGAACACCCGCGAGGGCCAGGTTCTCGACTATGACAAGCTGACCATGACGATCGAGACCGACGGTTCGATCACCGGCGAGGACGCAGTGGCTTTCGCCGCCCGCATCCTGCAGGACCAGCTCGGCCTGTTCGTCAACTTCGACGAGCCGCAGAAGGAAGTCGCCGCCGAGGCCGTCACCGAGCTCGCCTTCAACCCGGCGCTGCTCAAGAAGGTCGACGAACTCGAGCTTTCGGTGCGTTCGGCCAACTGCCTGAAGAACGACAACATCGTCTATATCGGCGACCTGATCCAGAAGACCGAAGCCGAGATGCTGCGCACCCCGAACTTCGGCCGCAAGTCGCTGAACGAGATCAAGGAAGTCCTGGCGGCGATGGGCCTGCACCTCGGCATGGAAGTGCCGGACTGGCCGCCGGAAAACATCGAAGACCTCGCTAAGCGTTACGAAGACCAATATTGAGCATGAATTCCAAGGATCAGCGGCGTGGGTCGCTCGATCCGACGGTCATGCGGAAAACCATCAGAGGCCGCGGCCTCTTGAACAACTGAAGAAGGAAAAGAGCCATGCGCCACGGTTTCAAAGGCCGCCGCTTCGCCCGAAGCATTAGCCATCGCAAGTCGATGTTTGCCAACCTCGCCGTGTCGCTGCTCGAGCACGAGCAGATCGTCACCACCTTGCCGAAGGCGAAGGACCTGCGTCCGATCGTCGAGAAGCTGGTGACGCTCGGCAAGCGTGGCGACCTGCACGCCCGCCGCCAGGTCATTGCCCAGATCGGCAATGAAGGCGTCGTTAAGCGTCTGTTCGACACCATCGCGCCGCGCTACGCCAACCGCAATGGCGGCTATCTGCGCATCATGAAGGCGGGCTTCCGTCACGGTGACAACGCCGCCATGGCTGTCATCGAATTCGTCGATCGCGACGTCTCGGCCAAGGGCGCCGGCGACCGCGCTCGCATCGAGGCCGAAAGCGCTGACGCGGACGCCGCAGCCGCATAAGGCTCGGTTTTCCCAAATGAGTTCAAAGGGGCCTGCGGGCCCCTTTTTGTTTTCTGAAAGCAGCAAACCGCGCCGGAATCCGATTTCCGGGCATGCCCCTGGGGTTTTGGCCCAAAATAGTCGGATTTCAGCGGCTTAGCCTTTCATTTTGCACAATCGTCGGGACAATGCCCCCGAACTTGCCTTGGAGGATTCGCGAATGCGCGCCAGAAGACTGCCCTTTGTTCTGCTTTTCGCCATCATGGCGTTTGCGGCCGCACCGGTGGTCAGGCAGGCATTGGCCGAGGAGACCAAGACAGATCCCGGCCTGTCAGATGTGCTGACCGACCTGCTGCATGGCGTCGAGGGCGAGAACGCGACGTCCGGTCCCGACAAGCGCGTGCCGTTCGGCCGCGAGGAGGTGCAGCTGTCGTTTGCGCCGCTGGTCAAGCAGACGGCGCCGGCGGTGGTCAACGTCTATGCCTCGCAGACCGCCAAGGTGACATCGCCTTTCGACGGTGATCCGTTCTTCGAGGAATTCTTCGGCCGCTCGCAGCCGCGCGCGCAGTCTTCGCTGGGCTCCGGCGTGCTGGTCGATCCGACCGGCGTCGTGGTCACCAATTACCACGTCATCAAGGATGCCGACCGGGTCAAGGTGGCGACCGCTGATGGGCGTGAGTTCGACAGCAAGGTGCTGCTCAAGGACGAGACTCTCGACCTTGCCGTGCTCAAGATCACCTCGGACAAGCCGTTTCCGGTCATTGCCATCGGCGATTCCGACGCGCTCGAGGTCGGCGACCTGCTGCTGGCCATCGGCAACCCCTTCGGCGTCGGCCAGACCACCACCAGCGGCATCGTCTCGGCACTGGCCCGCAGCCATATCGGCGTCTCCGATTCCAGCTTCTTCATCCAGACCGACGCCGCCATCAATCCCGGCAATTCCGGCGGCGCGCTGATCAACATGGGCGGCCAGCTGGTCGGCATCAACACGGCCATCTACAGCCGCAGCGGTGGTTCGATCGGCATCGGCTTCGCCATTCCCTCGAACATGGTTCGCGCCTTTGCCGACGCGGCCAAGGCCGGGCTCGACTTCTTCGAACGGCCCTATATCGGCGCCGAGTTCGAAGCGGTGACGCCGCAGATCGCAGAATCGCTCGGCATGGAGAAGCCGACCGGTGCGCTGGTTTCGTCGGTCGAGGCGACCGGACCGGCCGCCAAGGCAGGGCTCAAGCCCGGCGACGTGGTGCTGCAGCTCAACGGCAAGCCGGTCGAGAGCATCGAAGCGCTGGACTACCGGATGGCGACGCTGTCGATCGGCACCACCGCCAATTTCAAGGGCCAGCAGGCGGCGATGGATATCGCGCTGGAGCGTGCTCCGGAAGGCATGAAGGCTGCCGAGGTGACGCTGCATGGCCGCAGCCCGTTCTCGGGCGCCAAGGTCGCGGAGCTGTCGCCCCGGCTCGCGCAGCGGCTTGGCCTGCGCACGGACATCAAGGGTGTCACCGTGGTCGACATCAACCGCGATTCACCGGCCGCCGATTTCGGCTTCCAGCCGGGCGACATCGTGCGCGAGGTGAACGGCACCACCATCGATACCGCAGCGACCCTGGAGCTGGCGGCCAAGACGGATACGCGCTGGTGGCGCTTTACGGTCGAGCGCGGCGGGCAGATACTGCGTCAGGTGTTGCGTTATTAGGGCTGGGTTCCGTGCATTCGGGCTCATGCTCCAACGAAAAAGAAGTGCATGGCCGATCTGTTCAGCGTCGATGAACCGGAAAAGAAGCCGCCTGGGCGGCCGCTGGCCGACAGGCTACGGCCGAGGAACCTTGGCGAGGTCGTCGGCCAGGAGCATCTGACGGGGCCTGACGGCGCGTTGACCCGGTTGATCGGTTCCGGCTCGCTCGGCTCGATGATTTTCTGGGGGCCGCCCGGCACCGGCAAGACCACCGTGGCGCGGTTGCTCGCCGGTGAAACGAGTCTCGCCTTCGAGCAGATATCGGCTGTCTTTTCCGGCGTCGCCGACCTGAAAAAGGTGTTCGAATCAGCCAAATTGCGCCGTGCCAATGGCCGCCAGACCTTGTTGTTCGTCGACGAGATCCATCGCTTCAACCGCGCACAGCAGGACAGTTTCCTCCCGGTCATGGAGGACGGGACAGTCGTGCTGGTTGGCGCCACGACCGAAAACCCGTCCTTCGAACTGAATGCCGCTTTGTTGTCACGCGCGCGCGTTCTGGTCTTCCATTCGCTTGGCGAGGAGAGCATCTCCAAGCTGATGGCGCGGGCGGAGGAGACCGAGGGCAGGGCGCTGCCGCTCGACGACGAGGCGCGGGCCATGCTCATCCGCATGAGCGATGGCGACGGCCGCGCCTCTCTTACCCTGGCAGAGGAAGTCTGGCGAGCAGCCAAGCCCGGCGAGGTCTTCGATCCCGAGGGTCTGCAGCGCATCGTCCAGCGCCGCGCGCCGATCTACGACAAGGGCCAGGACGGCCATTACAATCTGATCTCGGCGCTGCACAAATCGGTACGCGGTTCAGATCCTGACGCGGCTCTCTACTATCTCGCACGCATGTTCGATGCCGGCGAGGATCCGCTCTATCTAGGCCGCCGGCTGGTGCGCATGGCCATGGAAGACATCGGCCTTGCCGACCCGCAGGCGCTTGTCGTCGCCAATGCCGCCAAGGATGCCTACGACTATCTCGGCTCGCCCGAAGGCGAACTCGCCTTTGCCGAGGCCACCGTCTATCTCGCCACCGCGCCCAAATCCAACGCCGTCTATAACGCTTTCAAGGCCGCCACGCGGGCCGCCAAGGAACACGGCTCGCTGCTGCCACCCAAGCACATCCTCAACGCGCCGACCAAGCTGATGAAAGAGGAGGATTACGGCGCGGGCTACCGCTACGACCATGACGAGCCGGATGCCTTTTCGGGGCAGGATTATTTTCCGGAGAAGATGGGTCGCCAGACCTTCTATGATCCGCCCGAGCGCGGCTTCGAGCGCGATATCAGGAAGCGGCTCGATTATTGGGCAAAGCTGCGCAAAGAGCGGGAATAGCCGGCTTGCGTGAGGCTATTGACCAGATCCAGAAGGCAGCCAGCCGGCCGCGGTAGCAGGGCCGTTGTGTGGTAACCCAAAAAACCTTATCAAGGCGCACGACCGGGCGGTGGCCATTGCCTTGATTTGGGCACCTCATTCGCAACAGGATCGCGCTTGGCGCGTGGAAAAATGACAAAAAATCTTCGCAAATCCCTTCGCAAATTCGCCATTGCCATCCCGCTTCTCGCCCTTGGCTTCTATTTCACCCCCATCCTGACGACGATCTTCATCGTCTGCGGCCTGATCGACGTGCTGCGCAACGACCGCAAGGATCTGTCGCTGTTCTCAGGCTATTTTCTCGGCAACGGCCTGTTCACCTGGCTGCTTTCGCCGTTCAACCTGCTGGTCGACCTCTTGTGCTACAGAAATCCTGGCGTGTGGAAGCTGGAGCAGTTTCCCGCCGACTATCAGCGCGAGGTCAACGAGGTCCTGGATATCTTCAAGGCGCGCAAGGATGAGATCATCGCCGATATCGATGCCAATTTCGGCGCCGGCCGGCGCGGCATGTATGTCTACCAGTGGTACGGCAAGCACAGGATCGACAACGTCGCCGAGTTCAACAAGGATTTCAAATACATCAAGACCATCGCCGTTTCCGTCTTCAGCAAGCGCGAATCGACGTCCTGGCATTTCGGCCCGCTGCGGCTCAGCTTGCGCATTCTCTACAATCTGATCCCGGTGAAGTCGGAGATTTTCGTCGAGTGCGGCAACGTCAAGAATTACTGGTACGACAATCCGCTGTTCATCTTCGACGACACGCTGCTGCATCGCTCGGTCAACGAGTATGACGGCCGCCGCTACTGCGTGTTCATGGACATTATCAGACCATCGCCGGTTCCCCGCCTCATCGCGGGTATGCTGGCCATCGTCTCGGTGAGCGTCGAGCGCATCAATTCCATGTTCTACAAGAACTGGAAAATGATCGGTTCGACCAAGCCGAAGAATGCCGGGACGACCTGAGCCTTGGAAAATCGGCGCTGCCGGCCCTGCCGGCAGCGTTTGGGTGCTCTGCATGTGAGACTTGGCCAATCCTTGTCGGCCGCTCATGCGCCGGAACGGATCCTGGCTGCATAAACGGTAGTCCGGGCTGGCTTTGATAGTTCTGCCTCTTCTCCTTCTGGCGGCCGCAAGTGACGAAGAACAAATCTCTCGGATTTTGGGCAACGACATATGTGTGTACCGCTCTGCTGGGAGTTGCTCTTGCTCTCATCTATGTAGGGCTTGAACAGCCTGTCTATTACTGGGACTTCGCTGCCTATTTCGACACGTTTAGCCGGCAGGGCACGCTCTTGGTTCAGAGCCCTCTCGAGTGGCTCAGCCATTTGAGGACCTCGATCGCCACCGACGACTACAGTGCGGCGATCCTGGTGCCGCTGATGCCGTTTCACATCATTTTTGGCGATTCGAGGTTTTCCTACATCGCCGGAATAGTCGCTGTTTACCTGGTTCCGACCGCTCTTCTCATCGGCAGAACAAGCTATCTGGAGGCGGCGACCGGGACGCCTTCATGCCGAAGCTGGCTCACCGTATGGATTGCGGCCTTTCTCTACACGCCCTTCTGGGCGGCGACGCTTCGTGGGTTGCCGGACATTGCCGGCTGCCTCGCGCTTTGCGCGGCAACCTATTTTCTCTGGAAATCGAGGTTCCTGACCCATGAACCGGTGATCAGCGGAATGCGTGTCGGCGTATGCCTGTGGTTGGCATTCGTGCTGCGCCGCTGGTATGCCTATCCCGTCATCGGGGTCGGAACTTCCGCGGCCTTCTTCTGTTTTCTGCAGGTCGCGAAAGACCGCGACGTCCCGGCACTCCGCAATGCCGCCGTCGGGGGCCTGTGTGTGATCCTCGTGGTTGTCGGAGCCGCGCTGACCTTCCAGCAACCCCTGGTCCTCAAGATACTGGGAACCAGCTATGGCGACCTTTACAGCGGATACAAGACAAGCTTCGTTTCACAGGTTGACCAGGCAGGATCGCGGCTCAGCTATGTGAACTGGCTGTTGATCGTATTCGGCCTTTGCATCTCCATCATACGCCAAAACAGATTTTCCCTGTTCTGTGCCGTTGCTTCGGTACTTACCTTCTTCCTCTTCACCCGCATGCAGGACCCGGATCGCCATCATTCGGTGCCAATGTTTCTTTGGCTTTTTCCTGCCTACGCCCAGGCAATCGTTGCGATCGTTTCGATGCCGGCGCTGAGATCGCGATGGTCGACCGCCGCGATAGCCGTTGCCGCCGTGCTGGCGTTTTTCGGTACTTTTTTCCCGATTGGCCGCCAGGTGCTGTCACCGATCAGCTACGTCTTTGCCAGGGAAGCCACGCTCCCGCTGCAACTCGACAATCTTCCAGAATACAGGCGCCTTATCGATGACCTTCTTGGAAAGATGGGACCTGGGGACCGGTTGTCGGTATTTGCATCCAGCGGGATCATGAGCGACTCACTGCTTTATGAAATGGACAAGGACCTTTACCCTCGCATCGAGTGGGCTTGTCAGGTCGATAGTCGCGATCGATTCAGACCGGCGGCGTTGAAGTCCAAATACGTTGTCGTGACCGATCCGCCCGTTACCCATCTGCAGCCGGGTGCGCAGCTCTGTGTCTCGATACCGGACCAATACATTGTCGAGGGCAAAGGCATCGGCGCAGCATACAGGCGCATCGCGGCGTACCAGCTGTCCGGCGACGTCAAGGGCTACCTCTACGAACAGGCGCGCCCTATCGGCAAAACGGAGATCGATGACCTCTATAACGAGTTCAGGAAAAAATATCCGGGATGGGCAACGCCTGAGTGGTGACGAGCTCGGCTGGTCCGTGCGGTTGCGCCCACAACGAGGGATTGACCGGGCAGCCCTGCGGGGGCAGTAAACGGTCATGTTCAATCTGTTTCTCGTCGTCGTCGGTGGCGGCATCGGTGCCGGCATTCGTCACCTTACCAACATCGGCGCGCTGCGTTTTGTCGGCCCTAACTATCCCTGGGGCACGATGGCCATCAACGTCATCGGCTCCTTCGCCATGGGGCTGTTCATCGCCTCCATGATGCGCCGTGGCGGATCGAACGAGGTCAGGCTGTTCGTTGCCACCGGCATTCTTGGCGGCTTCACCACCTTCTCAGCCTTTTCGCTCGATTTCGCGACGCTGTGGGAGCGGGGAGCCACGCTGCCTGCGCTGGGTTATGCCCTTGCCAGCGTCATTGGCGCCATTATCGCCCTGTTTCTGGGACTTTGGCTCGCAAGAAGCCTGCCTTAGTGCTATTGCCGCGCCAAGAACAGGCCGAGCTTCGCTCGGGAAACGGATAAGCGACAAAAAACATGGCAGGCGTTGAACAGATCACGGTGGAAGCCGGCGAGGCGGGCATGCGGCTCGACCGCTGGTTCAAGACCCATTTCCCGGGCCTTGGTTTCGGCCATTTGCAGAAGCTTCTGCGCTCCGGCCAGATCCGTGTCGACGGCGGCCGGGTCAAGGCCGACACCCGTGTCGAGCCCGGCCAGATGGTTCGCGTCCCACCGCTCGAGGTTGACAAGAAGGGCGAGAGTGCGCTGACCGGCCACTCGATCCGCAACCAGGGCGATGCCGATGTCCTGTCGAAAATGCTGATCCATGAAGACCCTAAGGTTTTCGTCTTCAACAAGCCGGCGGGCCTTGCGGTGCAGGGCGGCTCGGGCGTCACCCGCAATGTCGACGACATGCTGGAGGCCTGGCGCAACCAGAAGGGCGAGAAGCCCAGACTGGTTCACAGGCTTGACCGCGACACTTCGGGCGTGCTGGTCGTCGCCCGCACCCGACTGGCCGCCATGAAGCTCTCGGAAGCGTTTCGCGCCCGCGAGACCAAGAAGACCTATTGGGCGCTGGTCAAGGGCGTGCCGCCCAAGCGCGAGGACAAGATCTCGACCTGGCTGATCAAGGAGCCGACGCCGGACGGTGACCGCGTGCGGGTCGCCGCGCATGGCGAAAAGGGCGCCGACCACGCTGTGTCCTACTACCGCATCATCGAGCAGGCGGCGCAGACGATGACCTGGCTTGAAATGGAGCCCTATACGGGCCGCACCCACCAGCTTCGCGTCCATGCCGCCTACATCGGCTGCCCGATCCTGGGCGATCCGAAATATTTCGAGGCCGACACCAACTGGGACTTTCCCGGGGGCATTCAAAACCGCCTGCATCTGCACGCCCGCCGCATCATCATTCCGCATCCCGACAAGGGCGTCATCGATGTCACGGCGCCAATGCCACCGCATATGCGCCAGAGCTGGAACCTGATCGGCTTCGACGACGCCAGCGCGGAGGACTGATCGTGAGCGGCGCCACCGACGCGCTCGACCGGCGCGACACGGTCGACCTGGCCGCCGCCGCGATCATGGTCGGGCTGACCTTTTCCTGGGGGCTGAATTACGTCGCCGCCAAGATCTCCTACGCTGGCTATGATCCGGTTTTCCTGTCGATCGCGCGCTCGATCATCGGCGGCATGTGTGTCTTTGCCTGGTGCCGGTGGCGCGGCATCGCGCTTTTCACGCGCGACGGGACCTTGCTCGCCGGCATCGTGGTTGGCGCGCTTTTCGGCATCGAGTTCCTTTGCCTTTATGTCGGCCTGGAGCATACGACCGTTGCCCGCAACACGCTGCTGGTCAACACCATGCCGTTCTGGATGCTGCTCGGCGGCCATTTCCTGCTCGGCGAGCAGATCACGTTGAGAAAATTCCTTGGCCTGCTGCTGGCCTTTGCCGGCCTTGCCGCGGTGTTTTCCGACAAGCTTGGCGGCGGCGGAGACATGCTGTTCGGCGATCTGCTGAGCCTTGGCTCCGGATTCTTCTGGGCTTTGACCAACATCCTCATCAAGCGGTCGAAGCTGGTCGAGGCGAGCGCCGAGAAGCTGCTGCTCTACCAGCTCGCCGGGGCAGCGATCGTAGGCGTATTGGTGCTGCCTCTCGCCGGCCCGCCCGTTCGCGACCCGACCGTGCTGCCGACCTTGGCGCTGCTTTTCCAGGCGGTCTACATCGTCGCCTTCACCTATGTGCTGTGGTTCTGGCTGCTGCGGCGCTATCCGGCGTCAGGCTTGTCCAGTTTCACCTTCCTGTCGCCGGTTTTCGGCGTCCTGTGCGGAGCCATGTTCTTGAATGAGCCGCTGACCATGCGCATTTTCCTGGCACTTGGCCTGATTGCCGCCGGCCTGATCATCGTCAACCGGCCGGCGCGCAAGCTGACGCCGGTGTAAGAGAGACCTTCATGCGTGACATCCTCAACGACCTCGAAGCGGGCAAGTATCTCTCCGACCCGGATCCTGTGCGCCGCGCCCAGATCCAGATGAAGACGCCTCTGCCCAAACGCTTCTACAAGGCCGCCTCTGTGGCACCTGTCGACAATGGCATTGCCGTGCATCTCGACGGCAAGCCGGTGCGGACGCCGGGCAAGGCGCTGCTGGTGCTGCCGACCGAGGCAGCAGCCGCGCTCGTCGCCGACGAGTTCGCCGCCCAAAGCGAGACCATCGATCCGGTGAAGATGCCGGTGATGCGCCTCGTCAACACGGCCATCGATGGCGTCGCCAGCGACCCGCAGGCGGTGCTGGAGGATATCCTGCGCTTTGCCTCATCCGATCTCACCTGCTATCGCGCCGACGCGCCGCAAGGGCTGGTGGAGCGGCAGAACCAGCATTGGGATCCGGTGATCGACTGGGCGAGGACGCTCGGAGCCCGCTTCAATCTGGCCGAGGGCATCATCCATGTCGAGCAGCCGCGCGAGACCATCGCCGTGCTGGGCAGCCATCTTGCCCAGCGCGCCGAGCCGCTGCGGCTCGCCGCCATCCATGTGATGACGTCGCTGACCGGTTCGGCGCTGCTGGCGCTGGCTGTCGATTTCGGCGAGATCGACGCTGAGGCTGCCTGGGCCGCTGCTCATGTCGACGAGGACTGGCAGATCGAGCATTGGGGGCAGGATGCGGAGGCCGTTGCCCGCCGCGCGGCTCGCAAGCGCGACATGATGGCTGCCGCCGGCCTGCTGCAAGCGCTCAAGGGCTAGGGGTTTCCCAACTCGCCCGGTTTCATCCCGCAGCGCACCTAATACCAAAGTCATAATCCCAAAGACGCGCTGCCTTTGGCGGGCGCTTTCTGTCATTTTTCCCGAATGGCTGTCGTTGAGTCCGTGCTCGGAGGAGAACGCGGACAGTGTCGCGCAGCATTGAGAACGGGTCTCACGGGAGGATAACGCAATGGCAATAGCATCGACCGCCGGCGGAACAAGCCGCGGCATGACGCGGGAAGAGAAGAAAGTCATCTTCGCTTCCTCGCTCGGCACCGTTTTCGAATGGTATGATTTCTATCTTTATGGCTCGCTGGCGGTGTTCATCGGTTCGACCTTTTTCAGCCCAGCCATTCCGGAAGCGACCCGCAACATTTTCGCGCTGTTGGCTTTCGCCGCAGGCTTCCTTGTGCGCCCGTTCGGCGCACTGCTGTTCGGCCGCATCGGTGACCTTGTCGGCCGTAAATATACTTTTCTTGTCACCATGACGATCATGGGCCTATCGACCTTCCTGGTCGGCTTGCTGCCCGGCTATGCCACTTTGGGCATCGCCGCTCCCGTGATCCTGATCATCCTCCGCATGCTGCAGGGCCTGGCTCTGGGTGGCGAATATGGCGGCGCGGCCACTTACGTCGCCGAACATGCGCCGGACAACCGGCGCGGCTACTACACCTCGTGGATCCAGACCACCGCGACGCTCGGCCTGTTCCTGTCGCTGGTTGTGATCTTGATCGTACAGGCTTCATTGAGCAAGGAAAACTATGCTGCCTGGGGCTGGCGTATTCCGTTCATCGTGTCTTTTCTGCTGCTCGGCATCTCGATCTGGATTCGGCTTTCGCTTTCCGAATCCCCGACCTTCCAGCGCATGAAGGATGAGGGAAAGGGCTCCAAGGCGCCGCTGACGGAAGCCTTCGGCCAATGGAAGAACGCCAAGATTGCACTGCTGGCGCTGCTCGGCCTCACAGCCGGTCAGGCCGTGGTCTGGTACAATGGCCAGTTCTACGCGCTGTTCTTCTTGACCAACGTGCTCAAGGTCGACGCGCAGTCGGTCAACATCATGATCGCGGTCGCCCTGGCGGTCGGTTCGATCTTCTTCGTCGTCTTCGGCTGGCTCTCCGACAAGATCGGCCGCAAGCCGATCATCATGGCGGGCCTTGCGCTGGCGATTGTCTGCACCTTCCCGCTGTTCAAGGCACTGACATGGGCTGCCAATCCGGCACTCGCCACGGCGCAGCAGAACACCAGGGCGACGGTGACCGCGGCGCCGGGCGACTGCAAATTCCAGTTCAATCCGGTTGGCACGGCGAAGTTCACGACATCCTGCGATATCGCGACTTCGTTCCTGACCAAGAACTCGGTTCCCTATGACGTGGTGTCGACGGCTGCCGCCGGCACACCCGCATCTGTCAAAATCGGCAATGAGACGGTCGAGTCCTATGACGCCATCGCCGCCGGTGATCAGGCCAAGGCCAAGGAAGCGGCCTTCATCAAGGCCGTCAATATGTCGCTGCAGGACGGCGGCTATCCGCTGAAGCGCGCGGCAGCCAAGGTTGCGGACCAGAAGCTCGATGCGTTTGTTGCCGCCAACCCGGAACTGAAGCTGGACGCCGCTGCCATCCGTGCCGGTGAAAAGGCGACGGTGCCGATCGACCAGGCGGTCAAGGACAAGCTGCTGACCACCGATGAGGCAGCGGGCGCACCCGAAGTCACCGTCTACAACATTCCAGGCGGCGGCGCGTTCGCCATGTTCGCCGATCCTGCAGCAGTGAACTGGCCAATGACGATCGGCATCCTGTTCATCCTGGTGCTGTTCGTGACCATGGTCTACGGGCCGATCGCGGCGATCCTGGTCGAGATGTTCCCGACCCGCATTCGCTACACCGGCATGTCGCTGCCCTATCACATCGGCAATGGCTGGTTCGGTGGACTGCTGCCGGCAACCGTGTTCGCGCTCAGCGCCTACAAAGGCGACATCTACTATGGCCTTTGGTACCCGGTGGTGATCGCGGCTATAACGCTGGTCATCGGCATGATCTTCGTCAAGGATACGCTCGGCACCGACCTGCACGCCAAGGAGTAGGCAGCCCCAGCGTTCAAAAGAAAGCCCGGCGCGAACGATCGCGCCGGGCTTTTTCTTTTCAGGCCAATTCGTTGGCGAGGGCTGCTGCCCTTTGTGTCAGCTCTTGCGGCCCCGGGCCTCTTCCTCGATGGCTGCCTCATGGTACCAGCCGTCGCCGAAATCCGCGCGGGCACCACGCAGCGAGGCAAGCTCTGCCGCAAACTTAGCCTTTCCGCTCAAATTTGAGGCAGAGAGGCGTGCTGCCGCCGGGAACATCAAAATTTTGGCCGACGGTCGTGTGGAAATGACTTCCATTGCCGGATTCCTTTCTTCCGCCGAACCTTTTCGATTCAACTTGGCCCGAAGATAAGGTCTGCAATCAAGTTAGGCAATATGCCTATGAAAAGATCAGCATTTGCACACTATTTGTGCAAATAAGGACCGTGATGGATCCGGGCGCATTGCTTAGGCGGCTCACCGACTTCCGGTGGATGCCGCGTCAATTTTGTCGCACCCTCCGGACCAAGAATGGCACACGAATTGCATTTTAAGTGTGCGGCAGGCCAGCTGCTGACGGCAGACGCATGTCGACGCCGTTCAGTGTTCGGTGATCAAGCAACGAGAGGCTAGAATGACGAAATACAAGCTCGAGTATATCTGGCTCGATGGATATACCCCGGTCCCCAACCTTCGCGGCAAGACGCAGATCAAGGAATTCGCCGAATTCCCTGAACTCGAGCAGCTGCCGCTGTGGGGCTTCGATGGTTCCTCGACCCAGCAGGCCGAAGGGCACAGCTCCGATTGCGTGCTGAAGCCGGTTGCGGTCTATCCGGATCCCGCCCGCACCAACGGCGTGCTGGTCATGTGCGAAGTCATGATGCCCGATGGTGTCACGCCGCATGCCTCAAACAAGCGCGCCACCATCCTCGATGACGAGGGCGCCTGGTTCGGCTTCGAGCAGGAATATTTCTTCTACAAGGACGGTCGCCCGCTCGGCTTCCCCGAGAGCGGCTATCCCGCACCCCAGGGCCCGTACTACACCGGCGTCGGCTATTCCAATGTCGGCTCCGTCGCGCGTCAGATCGTCGAGGAGCATCTCGACCTCTGCCTCGCCGCCGGCATCAACCACGAAGGCATCAACGCCGAAGTGGCCAAAGGCCAATGGGAATTCCAGATTTTCGGCAAGGGCTCCAAGAAGGCCGCCGACCAGATGTGGATGGCCCGCTACCTCCTGCAGCGCCTGACCGAGAAATACGGCATCGACATCGAATACCACTGCAAGCCGCTCGGAGACACAGACTGGAACGGCTCTGGCATGCACGCCAACTTCTCGACCGCCTATATGCGCGAAGTCGGCGGCAAAGCCTATTTCGAAGCGCTGATGGCGGCCTTCGACAAGAACCTGATGGATCACATCGCCGTCTACGGCCCGGACAACGACAAGCGTTTGACCGGCAAGCACGAGACCGCGCCGTGGAACCGGTTCAGCTATGGCATTGCCGACCGTGGCGCCTCGATCCGCGTGCCGCATTCCTTCATCAAGAGCGACTATAAGGGTTATCTGGAAGACCGCCGTCCGAACTCGCAGGGCGACCCCTACCAGATCGCCTCGCAAATCCTGAAGACGATCGCCTCGGTTCCGGCAAGCGCTCAGGTTTCAGCCGCCGCGTAAGTGTTTCGGACTGTATGACAAGAGGACCCCGGCGTTTCGCGCCGGGGTTCTTTTTTGGCCGTTACCCGGCGGACTGCATTCCCGGTAAAACATACCCAGAAAAAGTCAGGCAGTTCCGGCGGTCGCTAATCGCCCGTGAGTTCCGGCCGCAGCCGTGCGGGTCTGCGGCGATCACTCGCCAGAAAGCCCGGAAAACCGCCTTTTCCAGCCCTTGTCCGGGGCGATGGATCTTCCATAAGCATCTGTTCATACAACGGAATCGGTCATTCGCCACCCGGCTGGCGGCGTTGACAGATCACGCTACGGCATGCGTATTCGCAGGCCTTGGGGTTACGTCACGCAATGCTGTTCGGACGGGCGGGGTTTTCTTGAACGGCGGCATTGGCGTGGGCGCCGGACGAGCGGTCACTGTAGCCTGAGACAGTGCTCCGCTCGCTCCTGGCTCCGAAGTTGGCGACCGAGCCGCCTCCCTTGATCATTTACTGAACACCGCCGAGTTGTGATTGAAGCGACGCGCTCAAGCCGGCCGCTCCGATGGACCGTAGGTCCAAGAATCCGGGCATCCTATGATCGTCGAAGACGAAAGGCGGATACGGCTGTCCATGCGCGGCTGCCGTGCAGGCGAGGCATGCCGGTCGGCTGGCAATTCCTATGGAGCGCAGCAAAAAGCCCTTGAAAGAGGGACGTCTTTCAAGGGCTTGAGCATTATAGCTAATCTTGGACCGAGATTGAATCTCAGACGGAGTAGTACATGTCGTACTCGACCGGATGCGGGGTCATTTCGAAGCGCATCACTTCGGCCATCTTCAGCTCGATGTAGCTGTCGATCTGGTCGTCGTCGAAGACGCCGCCGGCTTTCAGGAAGCCGCGGTCCTTGTCGAGGCTCTGCAGGGCTTCACGCAGCGAGCCGCAGACGGTTGGGATCTTCTTCAGCTCCTTCGGCGGCAGGTCGTAGAGGTCCTTGTCCATCGGCTGGCCGGGATGGATCTTGTTCTTGATGCCGTCGAGGCCGGCCATCAGCAGCGCTGAGAAGGCGAGGTAGGGGTTCGCGCCCGGATCGGGGAAGCGGACCTCGACGCGCTTGGCCTTCGGCGACGAGCCGAACGGGATACGGCAGGACGCCGAGCGGTTGCGCGCCGAATAGGCGAGCAGAACCGGCGCTTCGTAACCCGGCACCAGGCGCTTGTAGGAATTGGTCAGCGGGTTGGTGAAGGCGTTGATCGCCTTGGCATGCTTGATGACGCCGCCGATGAAGAACAGGCAGCTTTCCGACAGACCGGCGTATTCATTGCCGGCGAAGGTCGGCTTGCCGTTCTTCCAGATCGACATGTGGACGTGCATGCCCGAGCCGTTGTCGCCGAAGATCGGCTTCGGCATGAAGGTTGCCGTCTTGCCGTAGGCGTTGGCGACCTGGTGGACGACATACTTGTAGATCAGCATCTTGTCGGCGTTGCGCACCAGCGCGTCGAACTTGATGCCGAGTTCGTGCTGAGCCGCCGCCACCTCATGGTGATGCTTTTCGACGCGCACGCCCATCTCGGCGAGCACGGTCAGCATTTCCGAGCGCATGTCCTGCGCGCTGTCGATCGGCGGCACCGGGAAGTAGCCGCCCTTGATGCGCGGACGGTGGCCGAGATTGCCGGTCTCATAATCGGTGTCGTCGTTCGACGGCAGTTCCGTGGAGTCGAGCCTGAATCCGGTGTTGTAGGGATCCGCCTTGTACTTCACATCGTCGAACACGAAGAATTCGGCTTCCGGGCCGACAAAGATGGTGTCGCCGATGCCTTCGGCCTTCATGTAGGCCTCGGCCTTCTTGGCCGTACCGCGCGGATCGCGGTTGTAGGATTCACCCGAAACCGGATCGAGGATGTCGCACAGGATGACCATGGTCGACTGCGCGAAAAACGGGTCCATGTGGACCGTTTCCGGATCGGGCATCAGCACCATGTCGGACTCGTTGATGGCCTTCCAGCCGGCAATCGACGAGCCGTCGAACATCACGCCATCGGCGAACATGTCTTCCTCGACCTCGATGACATCCATCGTCACGTGCTGCAGCTTGCCCTTCGGGTCCGTGAAGCGCAGGTCGACGAATTTCACGTCGTTGTCCTTGATCTGCTTCATGATGTCTTTGGCTGTCGTCATGTCATGTATCCCTGTGTGATGACTTTTTTTGATGATGACGTTTTTCGGGAGGATGGCGCGGTCGGTCAGACCGCGTCCATGCCCGTTTCGCCGGTGCGTATACGCACGACTTCCTCGATATTGGAAACGAAGATCTTGCCGTCGCCGATACGACCGGTCTGGGCCGCCTTGCGGATGGCCTCGATCGCACCTTCGACCGCGTCGTCGCCAAGCACGACCTCGATCTTCACCTTGGGCAGGAAATCGACGACATATTCGGCGCCGCGGTAGAGTTCGGTGTGACCCTTCTGACGACCGAAGCCTTTTGCTTCGGTGACGGTGATGCCTTGCAGTCCGGCCTCCTGAAGCGCTTCCTTCACTTCGTCGAGCTTGAATGGCTTGATGATCGCTTCGATCTTTTTCATGTAAAAAGTGGCCTCCACTGCCAAAAAAACGGGTTGTGACCCCCCGCTTGCGCCTCCATCAAGCACGAACTGTGCCAATTCAGCGGATTCTAAGCGGTCTCATAAGATTTCAAAGCCGCGCCGCACCGGGATGCAAATTCGCGTCATTCGCTGCACCGGAAGCGGCATGGACTGCCAGAGCCTACACAGCGCCAGCACCCACGTCCGCACAAAAATCGGGCATATTGCCTATCCCCCAGGCAATTTTCTGCCCGCGATGCTTTCGTGCCAACGTTATGGCTGCAGATCTCGGCAACTCCCCCTTGTTTGCTTAGGATCGAAATCGGACAATGCTTGATCGCATGCGGATCGGCAATCCATGAGCAACGAACTTCTTTCCCCGGCCGAAATGAGCGAGGCCGATCGGCTGACGATTGCCGCCGGCCCAGCCGACGGCATCGGTCTGATGCGGCGCGCTGGTGGAGCGGTCGCGGCCGAGGTTCTCAAGCGCTACCCCTCGGCAAAGCACATCCATGTGCTGTGCGGGCCCGGCAACAATGGCGGCGATGGCTATGTCGTTGCCCGCATCCTGGCCGGCAGCGGCGTCGGCACATCGGTCTGGGCATCCGGCGCGCCGAAGCCGAAAAGCGATGCGGCGCTCGCCGCCGCGGAATGCCCGATCAAGCCCCGGCCGCTGTCTGACTTTGACGCCAAGCCTGGCTCGATCGTGATCGACGCGCTCTATGGGGCGGGGCTGTCGAAGCCGCTGTCCGGCGACGCCGCGAAAGCCATCGATACCTTGACAGCTCTGCGCCTGCCCGTGGTCGCGGTCGACCTGCCGTCCGGCGTCTCTGGAAGGAGCGGTGACATATTGGGCAGGGCGTTTCGTGCCGAGGTCACCATCACCTTCGCGCGGAAAAAGCCTGGCCACCTGATGCTGCCGGGGCGCGGGCAATGCGGTGAGATCGTGCTCGCCGATATCGGCATCGGCGACGGCATTATCGCCCAGCTCGCCGTCTCGACCTTCGAGAATGTGCCGGACCTGTGGTTGCAGGAATTTCCCGTGCCGGCGGTGGATGCGCACAAATACAAGCGCGGCCATGTCGGCGTCTTTTCCGGCGGTCCCAGTGCTACGGGCGCGGCGCGGCTGTCGGCGCTGGCCGCCGCCAGAAGCGGGGCAGGGGCGGTCACCGTGCTGTCGCCGCCCAATGCCATGCAGGTGAACGCGATTCACCTGACCTCGATCATGCTGCGCGAGGCGGGCTCGCTCGAGGAGGTGCAGGAATTTCTAACGGTGCGCCATCCCGGGGCGCTGGTGTTCGGACCGGGGCTCGGGCCAAAGCCCAAGATCGGCGATTTCGCCCTGCAACTGATCAAGGCTTTGGAGGAGGAAGCACGCACATCGACGGCTGCAAGCTACGCCGGTGCGATGGTGCTCGATGCCGACGCCATCACGTCGCTGGCCCATCAGCCTCAGGCGCTGTTCGAAGCTGCCCGTCAGCCGAATGCGCCTGCCTTGATAGTCACGCCGCATGAGGGCGAATTCGGCCGCCTGTTCCCTGATATCGCCGGGGACAAAACCATGTCGAAATTGGACAAGGCGCGAACGGCCGCCGCGCGGGCCAACGCCGTCATCGTCTACAAGGGCGCCGACACGGTCATAGCAGCGCCCGATGGCAAAGCGGCGATCAACTCCAACGGTGCACCGTGGCTGGCCACAGCCGGGTCAGGCGACGTGCTGTCGGGCATCATTGCCGGTTTGCTGGCGCAAGGCATGCCGCCCTTCGAGGGCACCTGCGCGGCGGTGTGGTTGCATGCCGAAGCCGGCAGCCGGTTCGGACCCGGTCTGATCGCCGAGGACCTGCCGCTGGCGCTGGTGCCGGTGTTGCGCGAACTCTTCGACGCGCGCATGGCTGCCTGAATGAGCCGTGCACTCGCTCTGTTGTTTGCCACCCTCATCGTCGTCTTGATGGTGCCGACGGCGCGCGCCGAAGGTCCTGTGACGATCGTCGACGATCCGGCAGTGCTCGCCGCACTCGATGCCAAGGGTTTCGGTTTCGCCGACGTTTTTGGGGTCGACGGCGAGGACGGTCTGAAGACGCTCTACGACGAGGCGCCGGCCTATCATGCCATCGTCGAAACGGTTGCCTCCGATGTTGCGGCACTGCGTGCCGATATGAAAGCCGGCGGCCGGACGCTCTACGAAGTCACCGACGGCAATGTCGGCCGCATCATGGACATGCGCTGGCTGAAGACCGACGCCGCGCGCTTCCGGCTGGTCGGCGACGTCAACCGGCTCGATCGTCGCGACTTCGCGGTGCTGCAAGGCGACAGGAGCTGCGGCGAGGTGCGCTTCATCTACCGCCTGGCCTACAGCTTTCGCAAAAACGGCAAGCTGCTGGCGTCGCGCCTGCCGTTCAATTTCAATGCCGTCTACAGCGCCGCCCCCGATGCCGATGGCGGCTGCGTCGGCACTGCCGGGCGCTGGACGCCACAGCTTGACGAGGCCGTCGATGCCGGCTGGCTGACCGGCGGGCCGCTGGAGAAGGCCGGGCTGGCCTTCAAGCAGCTGGAGCTCAACGCGCAGGTGGTGCGCTTCCCGTCCGGTCAGGAAACCGAGTTCGGCGGGCAAGCTGCCTATCTCATGCGGGTATTCGGCATCGATGGCGCTGCTATCAGCGAGAAGCCGCTGGAGAACACGCCCGACACCGCACGGCTCTCGCAGGACACGGCGCTGAAAGCACGGCTCGCCGTCTATGTCGGCGCCAATTTGCCGGCGGTTGACGAAGGCGTCTATGAAATTCCCGACGAGTTCCTGGCCAGAAAGATCATCTCATGGTCGACCTTCGGCAGTGCGCGGCAGGCCAATCATCCGTTTACGCAATTGTTCCAGCCCAATGAATTCGCATCGCTCGATTATTCCACGCTGAAACTGGTGCGCACGCCGGAAGCGCTGGTCGAGCGGCTGGACAATGGCGCCTGCCAGGGTTGCCATCAGGCCGGTTCCACTGCCGGCTTCCATTTCATCGGCCTTGACGACAAGACGACATCGCCGCTCAACCGCATCGAGGTCGGCATCTCGCCGCATCTTCATGCCGAGATCCCGCGCCGCCAGGCCTGGCTGCGCGCTACAGCTGAGGGCAGGGAGCCAAACCGCTTCCGTCCGCTCTCCTTTGCGCCGCCGGCAGCCTGGACGGACGCCGCGGTCGACTACGCGCCGGCCGAGATGGCCATGCCGTGCCTGATGCCGGAAGATGCGGACCGCTTCGGTGCGACCTGGAAATGCGGCGGCGGCACCGTCTGCACGCCGCTGGCCGCCGCTTCGGGCGTGCACACGAAACTGGCGCAATGCCTGCTGCCGAAAGACAGCGAAAAACTGTTTTCCGGTCATCCCTGCCTGACCGGCTCGATCGCCAGCAATGCGGCGCAGCCTTTCAACGACCGCTACAGCAAATCGGGCCAGTTCGCGGCCTTCGCCTCGGACATTTCCCGTACCGCCTACACCTGCCGACCGCCGAAGATCGGCGTGCCTGGCGGCATCGCCTATCGCGGCTGCGACGACAAGGACCGCTCCTTCGCGGCCTTCAAAGCCGGCAAGCCGATGCCGAACGAGATTTGCGGGCTGGTCGGCGGCAAGAAATTCGACATCTGCGTGGCCACCAACAATTTCGACCAATGCCTTGGCGGCGCCGTCAATCGCGGCAACCGGCCGGCCTGTTCGGCCGATCATTTCTGCCGCGAGGACTATATGTGCCAGTCGCTGCCGCCTGACACGCCCGGCATCGGCAAAGTGAAAGGCATCGGCTTCTGCTCGCCGACCTATTTCATCTTCCAGATGCGCATCGACAATCACGCGACACCTTGGGGCAGTCCCGTCCGCGCCACCATGGGGGCGGGGTTCGGCGCGGCGGAAGAGGAGTGAGTTGCCGGCGCCTCACAGCGGGATGTTGTCGTGCTTCTTCCAGGGGTTCTGCATGTCTTTGTTGCGCAGCATACGCAGTGCCCGCGCGATGCGGCGGCGGGTCGAATGCGGCATGATCACCTCATCGACATATCCGCGCTCCGCAGCGACGAAAGGCGACAGGAAGCGATCCTCGTAAGCCTTTGTATAAGCTGCGATCTTTTCGGCGTCACTGATGTCCTTGCGGTAGATGATCTCGACCGCGCCCCTGGCGCCCATCACCGCGATCTGCGCCGTTGGCCAGGCATAATTCATGTCGCCGCGCAGATGTTTTGAGGCCATCACGTCATAGGCGCCGCCATAGGCTTTGCGGGTGATGACGGTGATCTTCGGCACAGTGGCCTCGGCATAAGCGAACAGCAGTTTCGCACCATGCTTGATCAAGCCGCCATACTCCTGCGCCGTGCCCGGCAGGAAGCCGGGGACATCGACGAAGGTGACGATCGGGATCGAAAAACAGTCGCAGAAGCGCACGAAGCGCGCCGCCTTGCGGCTAGCGTCGGAATCGAGCACGCCGGCCAGCACCATCGGCTGATTGGCGACGAAGCCGACCGTGCGGCCCTCGACGCGTCCAAAGCCGGTGACGATGTTCTTGGCAAAACTCTGCTGGATCTCGAAGAAATCGCCTTCGTCGGCGACCTTCAGGATCAGCTCCTTGATGTCGTAGGGCTTGTTGGCGTTATCGGGAATCAGCCGGTCGAGCGACAAATCATGGTCGGTGACCGACTGGTAGCATTCGATCTCGGGAAGCTCCGATGTGTTGGAAGCCGGCAGCAGGTCGACCAGCCGGCGCATCTGCAGCAGCGCCTCGACGTCATTGTCATAGGCTCCGTCGGCGATCGACGATTTCGTCGTGTGGACGGAGGCGCCGCCGAGACTCTCGGCGGTCACCGTCTCGTTGGTCACGGTCTTCACCACATCCGGCCCGGTGACGAACATGTAGGAGGTGTCGCGCACCATGAAGATGAAGTCGGTCATGGCAGGCGAATAGACGTCGCCGCCGGCGCACGGTCCCATGATCACGGAAATCTGCGGGATGACGCCTGAGGCCAGCACGTTGCGCTGAAAGATCTCGGCATAGCCGCCGAGTGCTGCCACGCCTTCCTGGATGCGCGCGCCGCCGGCATCGTAGAGGCCGATGATCGGCGCCCGGTTGCGCAGCGCCATCTCCTGCACCTTGATGACCTTCTCGGCATGCGCTTCCGACAGCGAGCCGCCGAACACGGTGAAATCCTTGGCGAAGAGGTAGACCGGGCGGCCGTTGACGGTGCCCCAGCCGGTGACGACGCCGTCGCCCGCGATCTTGGTCTTTTCCATGCCGAAATCGGTCGAGCGGTGCTCGACATACATGTCGAACTCCTCGAACGAGCCCTCGTCGAGAAACACCTCGATGCGTTCGCGCGCGGTGAGCTTGCCCTTCTTGTGCTGGGCATCGATGCGGGCCTGGCCACCACCCATGCGGGCGATCTCGCGGCGGCGCTCGAGTTCCTTCAGCACGTCCTTCATCGATTACCTCCCAAGCCAGCGGCATTTCGTGGTAATCGTGCCGGCAAGCGAGCGCAAGCGCCGCTTGCTCCGTGGATTTTGCTGCGCTGCAGCATGACGCCCCTTGCATTTGGTGGCGAACTGGGCCATATGCGGCGGCATAGGCGCTTGGGCCGGGACTTATCCGGCCTTCTCGACGAATGAGACTGGTTGCGTCTGTTTTCCCTCTTTCCGGTATATCGGCCCTTTTTCCGGTAAATCACAAAGCGGCGAAAAAGCCCCGTGGCATGATGCCTGCGGGCACGACAGCGCAGCCGAGTGGACGAACCCGTCCGCCCGCCTTGTCGTTTCATGAAAATTTGTTCGACGGCAGGTTGCGCCCTGCCGCCATCGATGTTTGCGGCCAGAAGCCGCGTGAAAGAAGATTATTTTGACCAACGAAAACACTTTGCCCGGTAGCAACACTGCGGAACTCACCGGTTTCGCGGCACTGGGTATTACGGGCGCGCTGCTCAAGGCCACCCACAACGCCGGCTTCACCGAGCCGAAGCCTATCCAGGCGCAGGCTATCCCGCCGCAGATGGAAGGCCGTGACATTTTCGGCATCGCCCAGACCGGCTCCGGCAAGACCGCGGCCTTCGCTCTGCCGATCCTGTCGAAGATCATCGCACTCGGCACCAAGCGCCGGCCGAAGACGGCGCGTGCGCTTATCCTGGCGCCGACGCGCGAACTCGCCGTGCAGATCGAGGATACGATCAAGATCCTCGCCAAGGGCGCGCATGTCTCGACCGCGCTCGTGCTTGGCGGCGTCTCGCGCTTCAGCCAGGTGAAGAAGGTTGCGCCCGGCGTCGATATCCTGATCGCAACGCCCGGCCGGTTGACCGACCTGGTGCGTGAGGGCGACCTCATACTTGCCGACACCAAATGGCTGGTGCTCGACGAGGGCGACCGCATGCTCGACATGGGCTTCATCAACGACGTCAAGCGCATCGCCAAGGCGACCGCGCCCGATCGTCAGACGGTGCTGTTCTCGGCGACCATGCCCAATGAAATCGCCGAACTGGCCAAGGGCCTGCTGAAGAACCCGATCCGCGTCGAAGTCGCGCCGCAAAGCACGGCAGCGGCCGAGATCGTGCAAGGCGTCGTCTTTGCCCGCACCAAGCAGAAGCGCCAGGTGCTGTCGACGATGCTCGCCGATGAGGCGATGAAGTCCGTCATCATCTTCTCGCGCACCAAGCATGGTGCCGACAGGGTGACCAAGGACCTCGAGCGCGATGGCTTCAAGGCCGCCGTCATTCACGGCAACAAGTCGCAGAACGCCCGCCAGAAAGCGCTGAACGATTTCCGCGACGGCTCGGTGCGCATTCTGGTGGCGACCGACATCGCGGCGCGTGGCATCGACGTGCCCGGCATCAGCCATGTCGTGAATTTCGATCTGCCTGATGAAGCCGAGAGCTACGTCCACCGCATCGGCCGTACCGGCCGCAACGGCATGGACGGCATCGCGATCACGCTTTGCGATCCTTCCGAGAACAGCAAGCTGCGCCAGGTCGAGCGCATCATCCGCACCAAGCTGCCGATCGTTGCCGACCATCTCGGCAGCCCCGATCCGCTGCGCAATCCGGCAGAAAAGAACGAGCGCTTCGAGCCGGCCAATGACCGCAACGACCGCAACGACCGCAATGGCCGTCGCGACGGCAGGCGGCCCGGTGGCGAGAACAAGGGCAACGGCTTTGGCAAGAAGCGCTTCGGCGACAAGCCGGCCTTCGCCGGCGAGCGCAAGCCGGACGGCGCCAAGCCGGCCTTCAAGGGCAACAACAAGCGCCGCTTCGGCGGTAAGCGTCCGGCTGCGCGGGCCGCGTAAGCCAGACCGCGCTGCAGTCAGTCAAGCTTCGGCTGGCTGATTGCCGAGACGAAACAAGAAAAGGGCGGCCGAAGCGATGCTTCGGTCGCCCCTTTTCGTCGGCCTACTTCACCACCGCTTCGATCCAGACGGCGATCCTTTGCGCCAGAAACGCCGTGGTCGACGGCGACAGCGCGTCGCCGGCAATGACGTGATTGTCCGGGTCGCCAGTGTCGTCGACCGGAACCAGTTCATGCGGCGCGCCCCAGCGCCCGGCAATCTCGCGGCTGCGGTCGGCCCGCACCACTTTGTCCGAATCAGAAAAGATGAACAAAGCAGGGACGGTCGCCTTCTCCACCGGCGCGCCATAGGCAAGCTCGGTCAGCGCCTGCATCGGCAAGGTTGCTTCGATTGGATAGCGGGTGGTCCAGAATTTTTCATTCAGCGCGTTGCGCGGCACGAAGCTATGTTCCTTGCCGGCGACCAGCCTGGCGATTTGTTTGCCCCACGGCATGGTCAGGATCTCGGCGCCCGAAGTCTTGACGCCGAAGTTCGGGGAGATGAACGCAATCGCCGCCACCCCGTCCGACGCACCGGGCTGCGTTGCCGCCCAGACCGCCAGCGAGCCGCCGGTCGAAGTCGAGATGACGATCACCTTGTCGCCGATCGCCCGGCCGATGGCGAGCGCCTCCTCATAGTCGTTGATCCAGGCATTGATGCTGCCTTGCGTCATCGCCGCGCCATCCTGCCCATGACCGGTAAGCCGTGTGTAGAAGAGATTGGCGTCAAGCTGTTCCGCCACTTCGTCAGGCAGCGGGCGGACCTCGCCCTTCGATGCGGAAAAGCCGTGGATGTAGACGATCGATAGCGGGGTCCTGGCATGCACCAACGGATCGGCCCAGACGATCTCCTTCTCCAGCCCGTCTCGGATTCCGGGGATGGCGGCTTCCGCCTTTGCCACATAGGCCTGCGGATCGTCGCCGATGAGCGAGGGATCGAAACGGATCGTGGTGTCGACGCGAACGCGCGGGCCGAACACGAAGGCCAGTGCGAGAACGGCAATAAGGCCCAGCACAGCAAGCACGATCCGTCGCCCCATCGCAGACTCCACGCGGCACTTGTCTCAACCATGGCGACGGCGGCCCGAAAACGGGGAGCCTGCCAATTTCGCAGGCGTCCTATTCGATCGGCGGCTTGCGGTCGTAATGCAGAGGCCGCGCCTTCCAACTGGTCATCAGGCTGATAAACCCTCTGCACAGCGGCCTCGGCAGCAGGGCGAGCAGTTTCAGCGGCCAGCTTGTCCGGCGCGGGAAATGGACTTCGAAGCCGCCCGATTTGATGCCCCGCGCCATGCGGCGCGACGCACGGCTGACCGGCATCAGTCCCGGCATCGGCAGCATGTTCTTCTCGGTCAGCGGGGTGTCGATGAAGCCAGGATTGAACACCTGGATACGCACGTTCATCTTGTCGAAATCATACTTCAGCGACTCGGCCAGGATGTTGATGGCCGCCTTGGTGCCGCCATAGGCGGCCGTTGTCGGCCAGCCGAAATAGGACGTCACGGAGCCGACCAGCACGACATGGCCGCGCGCCCGCACACGCATGCGTTCGACCGCGGGCACGAGACCGTTGATGATGCCGAAATAATTGACCTCGAAGGACCGGCGAAAGTCGTTGACGACAAGATTCTCCCCCGGCGTCGAAATGTAATTCCCAGCATTGAAGATGGCGAGCACGATGGGACCGAGCTCCTTCTCGATCGCAGCGACGGTCCTTGCCATGCGCGGCTCGTCGGTGACGTCGCAGGGAAAGGCCGTGACGCTGCCCGGCATCTGCGCGGTCTCGACGACAAGCGTGTCGATCGGATCGTCGTCGAGCGCCGTCACCGCGACGGCATAGCCCTGGGAAGCAAGATCCCTGGCCAGGGCACGGCCGATGCCGCTCGATCCGCCCGTGATCCAGGCGACGCCGTGCTTCGGGTTGGCCCGGTAGAGTGTCATGCTGCGCCCTGTCGACTTGTTGGTGCTTTGCTCTAGCGATGAAGAAATCGAATGAAAAGCTGCTTTTCAACGTCAGCCGGAAAATGAGCTGTGGCGCAAGAGGTCGGTTTCGGGAAGCGCTGACGCAACTACAGTACCGCAAATGCGACTGGACCAGACAAATTCTTGCCTTGAAACTGCAGCTTCGGGTTTCTAGGGTTTCGGCGCACCTACACAAGGAATCCTGAATGCCCCGTTCTGTGATCGACGCGATCGGCAACACGCCTTTGATCCGCCTCAACAAAGCTTCGGAACAAACCGGTTGCGAGATCCTGGGCAAGGCCGAATTCATGAATCCGGGCCAGTCGGTCAAGGATCGCGCCGGCCTGTTCATCATCCGCGACGCCGAGCAGCGTGGGCTGCTGAGGCCCGGCGGCGTCGTCGTCGAGGGAACGGCGGGCAACACTGGCATCGGGTTGACGCTGGTCGCCAAGGCGCTCGGCTATCGCACCGTCATCGTCATTCCCGACACACAGAGCCAGGAGAAGAAGGACACGATCAAGCTGCTCGGTGCCGAACTGATCGAAGTGCCTGCCGTGCCCTACAAGAACCCCAACAATTACGTGAAACTGTCGGGGCGGCTGGCCGAGCAACTGGCGCGGACCGAGCCGAACGGCGCCATCTGGGCCAACCAGTTCGACAATGTTGCCAACCGTGACGGCCATATCCGCACCACAGCGGAGGAAATCTGGAGCCAGACCGGCGGCAAGGTCGATGGCTTTGTCTCGGCGGTCGGTTCCGGCGGCACGCTGGCCGGCGTCGCCTTTGGGCTGAAGGCGAAAAGCAAGGATGTGAAGATCGCGCTGGCCGACCCGCTGGGGGCCGCGCTCTACTCCTTCTACACCAGCGGCGAGCTGAAGTCCGAAGGCAGCTCGATCACCGAAGGCATCGGGCAGGGGCGCATCACCGCCAATCTCGAAGGGTTTACGCCGGATTTTTCCTTCCAGATCCCCGATGAGGATGCGCTGCCGATCGTCTTCGACCTGATTCAGGAAGAGGGGCTTTGCGTCGGTGGCTCGACCGGCATCAACATTGCCGGCGCGATCCGCCTGGCCAGGGAATTGGGTCCCGGCCACACCATCGTGACCATTCTTTGTGACTACGGCACGCGCTATCAGTCAAAACTGTTCAACCCGGAATTCCTGCGCGAGAAGCAACTGCCGGTGCCAGGCTGGATGGAGCTGAAGAGCACAATTTCGGTGCCGTTCGAAAAGGTCGCGTGATGGCAAACAGGACGGATGCCCTGTTTCGCGACGACGCCTATCTGCGGACGGCGGATGCGACAGTCGTTGCCGTCAACGACCGCGGCGGCATCATCCTCGACCGGACGATCTTCTACGCCACTTCGGGCGGCCAACCGGGCGATACCGGGTGTCTCGAACGCGCGGACGGCAGCCGCATCGCCATTGCCGCTACCCTCACCGGCGAGACCAAGGACGAGATCATCCATGTGCCGGCGCCTGAGCAAGCGGTGCCACAGGTCGGCGAGACGGTGAGGCTGGCCATCGACTGGGAACGCCGGCATCTCCTGATGCGCATGCATGCGGCTTGCCATTTGCTCACCGTCGTCTGTCCGTTTCCAATCACCGGTGCCGCCGTTTCCGAGGACGACAGCCGTGTCGACTTCGACGCTCCGGATGCCGGCTTCACCAAGGAGGACATCACCGCCGGGCTGATGGAGCTGGTGCGGGCCGATCATCCGATCTTTGTCAGGCTGATCAGTGACGAGGAACTGGCCGCCAATCCCGGCCTGGTGAAATCCAAGAACGTCCGGCCGCCGGCCGGCACCGGCAAGATCCGCCTGGTCTGTATCGGCGACAACGCCTCGGTGGACAGCCAGCCCTGCGGCGGCACCCATGTGAAGAGCACTGGCGAAGTCGGCGAAATCCACATCGGCAAGATCGAGAAGAAGGGCCGTGAAAACCGGCGCTTCCGCATCCGCTTTGGGCCGATGCCGGCAAACTGAACAGACAGTGATCGCCAAAAGGCGAGCAGGAGCACAAAATGGCCGAGGACAGCCCCTTCACCGTCGACGCAGACTGGCTGCAGCAACGTCTCGGCGAGCCGGGCCTGACGATCATCGACGCATCCTGGTATCTCCCGGCGCAGAAGCGCGATGCGCGCGGCGAGTATGATTCGGCCCACATCCCGGGCGCACGATTTCTGGATCAGGATGCGGTTTCGGATCCGGATTCGCCCTTGCCGCATACGCTGCCGTCACCGCAGCATTTTGCCCAGTATGTCGGCGCCATGGGCGTTTCGGCCGATGACACCATCGTCGTCTACGATGGTCCGGGTTTCTTCTCGGCGCCCCGGGCGTGGTGGATGTTCAGGGTCATGGGCGTCTTCCAGACCTATATTCTGGATGGCGGCTTCGATGGCTGGAAAGCCGCCGGCAGACCGGTGACGGCTGAGCCGACGAAGATCGCGCCAAGCGTGTTTCATGCCGATTTCGACTCCGGGCGCGTCGCCAGCCTCGCCGACATGCGCCGGATCGTCGACACCAAGGCAAGCCAGATCGCCGACGCCCGTGGGCCGGGCCGCTTTACCGGCACTGAACCTGAGCCGCGCGCGGGTATCCGCTCCGGCCATATGCCTGGCGCGCGCAATCTGCCCTATTCGGCGCTGTCGGAAAATGGCGAGCTGCTGTCGAAGGACCGCCTGCGCAAGGCGATCGAGGAGGCCGGCATCGATCTGTCGAAACCTGTCGTCACCTCATGCGGCTCCGGCATTACCGCAGCGGTGGTGACGCTGGCGCTGGAAACGCTTGGCCATGCCAACAACAGGCTTTACGACGGCTCATGGACGGAGTGGGGCGGGCTTTCCGACACGCCTGTCGTGACCGGCCCCGTTGTGATCGGCAAGGAATGAAGACGATGGAAAACGGCGCGCTGGAAGATATTGACGTCACGGTGACGTTTCTCGAGATGCATGTGCCGCCGGCCTATTCGCCGCCGGTGCCCTACAACCGTCAGATCGCGCTGCTGAAGACCAAGGACATTCCGCTGCATTTCTACCGCTATCTGATGGACCGGGTGGGGCGCAAATGGCACTGGGTCAATGTGCTGAGGCTGGATGACGACGAGCTTGCCGCCGGCATTCATCGCGAGGATCGCGACATCAGGGTCCTTTATCTCGACGGCGCACCCGCCGGCTTCTTCGATCTCAAGCCGCATCTGCCGGAAGAAGTCGAGCTCGCCTATTTCGGCATGATGGAACATGCGACGGGACAAGGCATCGGCCGCTGGTTCCTGGGCTCCGCGATCGCTGCCGCATGGTCGCATGGGCCGAAGCGGGTGACGGTGCAGACCTGCACGCTCGATCATCCGGCGGCTCTGCCGCTTTACCAGAAGCTCGGCTTTGCACCGGTGGCGCAAAAGAAGGAAATCGTGCATCCGCTGCCTTTCGCCGAGCGCGCGGCCAGCGTCATGCGGCCCTAGCCGGAAGCTGACACCAGCTCGAATCTGAACCTGTCGTTCATCGGCCCTTCAGGCTGCTTTTGGCATGTTGCCCGCACCATCAATGCGGCCAAGGCCGAAGGAGACGAAGACATGCTGACCCGCCGTACACTTGCCGCCGCGCTGATCGCGGCGATTGCCATGCCAAGCCTGGCCGCAGCCCAGGCGACAACGCCTTCGGCCGCGACGATCGAGCGGAAGCTCGAGGCGGCACCGCGTGTGAAATTGCGGCCGAACGAGCGCGTCACCATCCGGGAATTCAAGCGGCGCCCGGATTTGCGTCGCATGGCCCGCTCGATCGATATCCAGTCGATCAACTTCGCCTTCGGTTCGGCGGCTATTGCCAACTCGCAATACGACAAGATCGAGACTATTGCCGACGCGCTGCGGCGAATCCTGCGCCGCGATCCCGGCGCCCGCGTGCTGATCGAGGGCCATACCGACGCCGTCGGCTCCTTCCAGTCGAACCAGGCCCTGTCCGAACAACGCGCCGCTTCGCTCAAGCGCACATTGGTGCGCGAATTTAGGGTGCCCGGCCATGCACTGGAAACGGTTGGTTACGGTGAGGAGTTTTTGCTGGTGCAGACGCAGAACGAAAACTGGCAGAATCGCCGGGTGACGCTGCGCCGCTTCGACGATTTCATCCGTTGAGTCGCAGCTCCGAATTTTAATTAGCCGGCGCCTTTGACAGGAATCTGATGAGAGCCGATCGCCGAGGGGCGATCGGCTTTTCGACATTTGGCAGGAATCGGGTGGGCGGCGAGGGTTCAAGAACATAATTTCCAATCACGACACCGGAGATTTTTTCCATGACCATCCAGTTCAAAGCTTTGCCGACCGAAGCTGTCAGGACGCTGCAGCGTGGTGGCGTCGATGCTTATGGCCAAACGCCCGAGCGAAAGGTCTCAGATGGTGACGGCATGCCTTGCCGGCATTGTTTGAAGAACATAGGAGCCGGCGATGCCTATCTTGTTCTGGCATACAGGCCATTCCCGCAGCTTCAGCCCTATGCCGAAACCGGGCCGATCTTCCTGCATGCCGAGGCATGCGACCGCGCTGCCGAGGGCGAGGCGCTGCCCGAGATTCTCGAAAGCCCCGACTACATCGTGCGCGGCTATGGCAGGGATGACCGTATCGTCTATGGCAGCGGCGGCGTGGTCCCGACCGGAGACATCACCAGGCGGGCCAAGACCTTGTTGGAACGCGACGAGATCGCCTACGTCCATGTCCGCTCGGCGCGCAACAATTGCTACCAGTGCCGCATCGAGCGCGCTTGAGGCTGAGATTAGCCGCTGGAAACAGCTGTCGTACTCCCGTCGCATAGTCGCGATAGAAAGCCATTGTCGATCGATTTGCCGACCGCGGATGAACCGGCGGCAAATCTCGACATCGAGGAAGCGGGGCTTTGGCTCCGCTTTTTTGTTGCCTGCGTTTGGAGCAGACGTATTCCACGCAAGAAAAAAGCCCGCCGGCATGGCCGACGGGCTGCAACTGTTTGGCTGGAGGGCCTTTTAGTTGAACTTGTACTTCGCGCCGAGGCGCACGGTCTGGAAAGACGGGGTGTCCTCGAGAATGCCGCCCGAGCCGAAGTCTTCCTTCTGATACTGCGAATAACGGTATTCCAAACCGACGGTCATATTGCTGGAAACGGCAGTTTCCAAGCCGCCACCGATCGAGAAGCCGCTTGAGCCCCAATCATAGATGTCAGCGCTACCACCACCGGGCGCTTCCGCATGCAGATCGAAGTGCTGCCAGCTGTAACCGCCGAGCACATAGGCCAGCGTTGATTCGTTGACCTTGGCACCGATTCGAGCGAGAGCATCGAAGCCGTAGTCGGCATCGCCCTTGATGGAAACGGGGCCGAGATCGAGCTTGGTCTGGATGCCGGAATAACGGGCATCCAACTGAACGCCAGCGACCCAGCTGCCGAAATCATGATCATAGCCGACGCTCGCCTCGCCGAACACGCCTTCGCCGCCAATGCCGTTGAGCTCGCCGCTAGCACCCAACCCAAGATTGAGGTTTAGATCATGCACCATCGTGCCGGCACCGAGCGCACCACCGGCATAGAAGCCGGTCCAATCGTAAGCCGGGGCGGCAAAGGACGTGCCGCCACCATTTTGCGCGCCGAAGCGATAGTTTGCCGCGATATGGAAGGTGTGGGTGGAAGGCTCGATATCGAGAGAGGCATCGCCAAGATCGAGTACCGACTTGTCACCGTAGTCCGCGTAGCGATATTCGGTCTTCAATGTCCAGTTGCCACGCAGCACGGTTTCCATGCCAACGCCGAGCACATAGCCGCTGCGGTTCTGCGAAAATTCCAAGCCGTCCGCGGCGCCCGATCCGTCAAGTTTGAAATGCTGCCAGGTGTACCCGCCGAGTACATAGCCCAGCGTATTCGGATTGAGCAGGTAACCGGCACGCAGGCCAACATCGAAGCCATAAGAGTTTGTCAGATCGACATCGCCGCCTGCAATGCTCAATGAGGGACCAATGTTGCTCAGATTTGCGTCAATGAAACCACCGAGCAGGAAACGCTCCGAAACCATGTAATCGTAGCCTGCCGTCAATTCACCAAAGACGCCATTTCCACCAAGGCCATTGAAGTCTAGGCTAGGTACGCTGAATTTGTGTACGCTGGCGCCAAAGCCGCCGCCGATGCCGACATAAGCACCGCTCCAGTTAAAGCCGGCAGCTTCTTCTACCGGCTGCACGACGTCTGCTGCGTGAGCAGCAGATATCAAAGCCACAGCAGAAACAGCACCAAGAAGAAAAGATTTCGCGGATGTGCGAATGAACATATGCCCGTACCCCATGAGTAAACCCAGAATGTCTCTAGCAGGGAACCGGCCGGCACGGGAATGACAAATATGCAACAATGATGAGCAAAGTGCCGTTGCGTCACATCTTTCGACGCCATGCTTTGCCTGAAAAACAGGCTCGCAAGAAAAAACCCGCCGGCATGGAACCGGCGGGCTGGATTGAAAGGAGCTGTTTTCGCGAAAATCAGGCGGCGAGTACCGCTTTCGGCTCGACCAGTTCGTAGCCGAGCGCCTCGGCAACTGCGCGGTTGGTGATCTTGCCCTTGTGGACATTGAGGCCGTTGCGCAGGTGATGATCGTCGACCAGCGCCTTCAGGCCCTTGTCGGCGAGCTGCAGGCCGTAGTGAAGCGTCGCGTTGTTGAGCGCGTGGGCCGACGTGACGGGCACGGCACCCGGCATGTTGGCGACGCAATAGTGGATGACGCCGTCGACCTCATAGGTCGGCTCGGCATGGGTGGTGGCGTGCGAGGTCTCGAAGCAGCCGCCCTGGTCGATGGCGACATCGACTAGCACCGAGCCTTTCTTCATGCCCGACAGCATTTCGCGCGAAACCAGTTTTGGCGCGGCGGCACCCGGGATCAGCACCGCGCCGACGACGATGTCGGCTGAAAAACACTCTTCTTCCAGCGCCTCGACAGTCGAGTAACGAGTGTGGACGCGGCCGGCAAAGAGATCGTCGAGCTGGCGCAGGCGCGGGATCGAGCGGTCGATGATGGTGACGTCGGCGCCAAGGCCCGCCGCCATCCTGGCCGCGTGCAGGCCGACGACGCCACCGCCGAGAACGGTGACCTTGCCGGGCAGCACGCCGGGCACGCCGCCCAGCAGCACGCCGCGGCCGCCATTGGCCTTCTGCAGCGCCGTGGCGCCGGCCTGGATCGACAGGCGTCCGGCAACTTCCGACATCGGCGCCAGCAGCGGCAGGCCGCCACGGTCGTCGGTCACGGTCTCGTAGGCGATTGCCGTTACGCCGGACGCAAGCAGGCCCTTGGTCTGCTCCGGATCCGGAGCAAGGTGGAGGTAGGTATACAGGATCTGGCCTTCGCGAAGCTGCGCCCATTCGCTGGGCTGCGGCTCCTTGACCTTGACGATCAAGTCCGACCTGGCGAACACCTCGGCGGCCGTCTTGGCAATCGTGGCGCCGGCGGCGCGATAGGCGTTGTCATCGGCGCCGATGCCGGCACCGGCCCCGGTCTCGACCAGCACTTCGTGGCCATGGGCGACATATTCGCGGACCGAGCCGGGGGTGAGGCCGACGCGGTATTCGTGGTTCTTGATTTCCTTGGGGCAGCCGACGCGCATTTTCTTCTCCTGATCCGGCCCTTTTGGGCTCGTTCCCTGTATGGCTGGAGTGAACCACGAATCGTTGCGCAGGTGTTTGCGAATGCGCTTGCGCCCACCGGCCGGTTTCGATAATCGTTGCGCGAAACAGCAAGATATTCGCAGGATTCACGAATAATGCCGCTCGACAGGATCGATATCGCCATTCTCGAGGCTTTGCAGAAGGATGGCAGGATACCCAATGCGGCGCTGGCCGAGAAGGTCGGCCTGTCGCAGTCGGCCTGTTCGCGCCGGCTGGACAATCTGGAGAAATCCGGAACCATTCGCGGCTACCACGCCCGGCTTTCCAATGCGGCACTTGGCCACCAGATGACGGCGATCGTGCACATATCGCTGTCGGGGCAGTTCGAGAAGACGCTGTCGGATTTCGAGGCGGCGATCAAGCGCTGCCCGAACGTGCTGTCCTGTCACCTGATGTCGGGCGAATACGACTACATCCTGCGGATCGCGGCGAAGGATCTCGTCGACTATGAGCGCATCCACAAGGAATGGCTGTCGGCGATGCCGCATGTGACCAAGATCAATTCGTCCTTTGCGCTACGCGAAATCGTCGACAGGACCGCCATGGGCATGAAGCCGGAAATGGCCTAGGCCTCCGTTACCACCCGATCCATCGGAATGTCGTGCGGCTGCGGGTAGATGGTCGCGATGCGCTGCAGCTCGTAGCCGACGCCGATGACCAGTGGCTTGAATGGCATCGCTGCCAGCGTACGGTCGAAGAAACCGCCGCCATAACCCAGGCGGTAGTTCAGGGGATCGATGCCGACGATCGGCGAGATGACGATGTCCGGCAGCACCGGATCGCCCTCGGCCGGGATCGGGATGTTCCAGACACCTTTCTCCAGCCGGTCGCCTGCTTTGTAGGCGCGGAAGATCAGCGGCTGCCCCTTCTCGATGACGATGGGCAGGGCGGTGCGGCCGCCGCGTTCGTTTATGGACGCCATCCAAGGCCGCAAATCCGGCTCGCCGCGAAACGGCCAGTAGAGACTGACCATGCGGCCGGCGATCTCGCCGATTACCGCGTCGAGGCCATCGGCGATGCGTTGCGACATTACCGTTCGCGCGTCGGCCGAAACAGCAAGACGCGCGGCGATCAGGCGTTCGCGCTCAGCCTTGCGCCAGCGTCTCACATCGGTCCAGTCGCTCGAAGGCGCACGGAATTCCGTATCGAGTTCGTGCATGAAACAGGGCGGCGAAGAATACTGCGCCGGAGCATCGTCGTCACGATCGTTGGCCATGCCTCACCTCATCGCGTGTTCGATGACGCTATACCTCGCGATACGATACAACATGTGCATTCACGACATGCAACGACGAGTCTCGGGCACTGGCCATCTGTTGTTGCATTGCACAAAAATACCTACATGCAGGACAGGCAATCTTGCTATCAAGGTGAACGAAATGAACGAAGCCAGGCATCATGTCGTCGTTGTCGGCGCGGGTTTCGGCGGCCTTGAGTTCACCCGTGCGCTTGCCGGCGCTCCCGTGCGCATCACTATGATCGACAAGCGCAACCATCACCTCTTCCAGCCGCTGCTCTACCAGGTGGCGACGACGGCGCTGGCCACCTCCGAGGTTGCCTGGCCGATCCGCCACCTCCTGCGCAACCGCAAGGATGTGACGACGCTGCTCGCCAATGTCACCGGTGTCGATCGCGCCGGCAAGCGCGTGCTGCTCGATGACGGCAGCGCGGTCGCCTACGACACGCTGCTGCTCGCCACCGGTGCCCGCCACGCCTATTTCGGCCATGACGAATGGGAGCCGTTCGCGCCTGGCCTGAAGACGCTGGAGGACGCCACCACCATTCGGCGGCGAATTCTCCTGGCCTTCGAACAGGCCGAGCGGGAGGCTGATCCCGCCAAGCGCCAGGCGCTGCTGACAATTGCGATTGTCGGTGGCGGGCCGACCGGCGTCGAGCTTGCCGGCACCATCGTCGAGTTGGCGCATGACACGCTGCGCGGCGAGTTCCGCAACATCGACACGCGGCAGACGCGCGTGGTGCTGATCGAGGCCGGCGACCGCATTCTGGCCAATTTCGCGCCGAAACTTTCCGACTATGCCAGCAAAGCGCTCGAGCGGCTCGGCGTGACGGTCGAGCTCGGCCGGGCCGTCACGCGCTGCGACGCAGAAGGTGTCGTGTTTGGCGATAAGCAACTGGCCGCCCGAACGATCCTGTGGGCAGCCGGCGTTGCCGCTTCGCCAGCCGCTGAATGGCTGGGAGCGAAGGCGGACCGCGCGGGCAGGGTGCTGGTCGAGCCCGATCTAAGTGTGCGTGGCAGCCCGGAGATCTTCGTCATCGGCGACGCCGCTCATGTGCTGCGGCCAGACGGGCGGCCGGTTCCCGGCGTGGCGCCTTCCGCCAAGCAGGAGGGCCGACACGTTGCGGCCACCATCAAGGCCAGGCTCGGCGGCGACACGACCGCGCGTCCTTTCCACTACATGCATGCCGGCGATCTGGCGACGATCGGCAAGCGCGCCGCCGCCATCGATTTCGGCTGGATCAAGCTCACCGGCTGGCTCGCCTGGTGGCTGTGGGGAGTGGCCCACATCTATTTCCTGATCGGCTTTCGCAACCGGCTTGCTGTTTCGCTGAGCTGGCTATGGATCTACGCGACGGGGCAACGCAGCGCGCGGCTGATCACCCAGGGCGACGACGACAAGGGCTGATTTCCTCACCGGCACCGTTCATCCGCACGTCATCTGTTGCTGGTCGACTGACCTTCCGATGCACGCAACTTCTTGAATGGACTTGAGCCGATTTCGGCGCGAAGTTCGCTTCGGGGCAGGGCGTGTCACGTTGTCGATGAGGAGAAAACATGTCGCAACTGCTCCATCCCGTCTCCCGCCGCGATTTCCTCGCTGGCACCGCAGCTACAGGGGCGCTGATCGTGCTTCATCCCTTCTCCGCTCGCGCACAGGCCAACCAGGCGCATCTCCGGATCATGGAGACCACCGACATCCATGTGAACGTGCTGCCTTACGATTATTACGCCGACAAAGCGAACGACACGCTGGGCTTGTCGCGCACGGCCTCCCTGATCGACGCCGTGCGCAAGGAAGCGGTGAATTCGATGCTGATCGACAATGGCGACCTGCTGCAGGGCAATCCGATGGGCGACTACATCGCCTATGAGAAGGGCCTGAAGGACGGCGACCTGCATCCGATCATGAAGGGTATGAACCTGCTCGGCTACGAGTGCTCGACGCTGGGCAACCACGAGTTCAACTATGGCCTGTCGTTCCTGGACAAGGTGCTGGCCGGCGCCAATTTTCCCTTCGTCTGCGCCAACCTGATCCGCGGCACGGAGCTTGCCGCGAACCCGCGCGACGACAAGCTCTATCTCAAGCCCTATGTCATCCTCGACAAGAAGATCAAGGACGGTTCGGGCGCCGAGCAGCCGATCAGGATCGGCATCATCGGCTTCGTGCCGCCGCAGATCATGGTCTGGGATCTCAAGAACCTCGAAGGCAACGTCAAGACGCGCGACATCGTCGAGGCGGCCAAGGCCTGGGTGCCGCAGATGAAGGAGGCGGGCGCCGACATCGTCATTGCGCTGTCGCATTCCGGCATCGACGTGAAGCACGGCGACATGATGGAGAACGCCTCGTTCTTCGTCGCCGGCGTCGCCGGCATCGACGCGGTGTTCACCGGGCACCAGCATCTGGTGTTCCCCGGCAAGAAGGATTTCCAGTCGCTCGATGGTGTCGACACGCAAAAAGGGCACGCTGCAGGGCAAACCCGCCGTCATGGGCGGCTTCTGGGGCTCGCATATGGGGCTGATCGACCTGATGCTGGAACGCGACGGGTCGAAATGGAAGGTCGTTTCCGCCACCTCCGAGGCGCGGCCGATCTTCGAACGCGTCGACAATAAGAACAAACCGACTGTCCCGGACGACAAGCGGATCATCGCGGCCCTTGAGCAGGACCACCAGGCAACACTGGCCTATGTGCGCCGCCCCGTTGGCAAGACCTCCGCGCCGCTCTATTCCTATTTCGCGCTGGTCGCCGACGATCCGTCGGTGCAGGTCGTCAGCCAGGCGCAGACCTGGTACCTCAGGGATATTCTGACGAACACGCAATGGAAGGATGTGCCGCTGCTGTCGGCGGCCGCTCCGTTCAAGGCCGGCGGGCGCAACGGCGCCGACTACTATACCGACGTGCCCGCCGGCGATATCGCCATCAAGAACGTCGCCGACCTCTATCTCTATCCCAACACCGTGCGTGCGGTCGAAATCACCGGTGCGCAGGTCAAGGAATGGCTGGAAATGTCGGCCGGGATCTTCAACCGGATCGAGCCGGGAAAGGCCGACCAGGCCCTCATCAACACCGATTTTCCGTCCTACAATTTCGATGTCATCGACGGCGTCACTTATAAAATAGACCTGTCGCAGCCGCCGAAATACGATGCCAAGGGCGGGCTGGCTAACGCTGGCGTCAATCGCATCGTCGACCTGAGTTTCGATGGAAAACCGATTGACCCCAAACAGAAATTCGTCGTCGCGACCAACAACTACCGCGCCGGCGGCGGCGGCAATTTCCCCGACATCAACGCCTCGAAGATCATTTACGAAGCGCCGGACACCAATCGCGACGTCATCGTTCGCTACATCGTCAGCGAAGGTACAATCAACCCCTCCGCGGACGACAACTGGTCGTTCGCGCCGCTGCCTGGAACCAGCGCCGTGTTCGAAACCGGCGCCAAGGAAGGATTTCATTGCGCAGCTGAAATCGCTGAAGATCGAGCCGGCAGGCGAGGGCGAGGCAGGTTTCGCGAAATACCGCATCCTGCTTTGAAGGTGGTTCGGGTCGGCTCGAGTCCCGGCCTTATGGCGTGGATTGAGCCGGCTGGGTGAAACGTTCCTTGATGTCAGGCATGACGAGATCCAGCGCATCGGTGGAAATGCCGCCGGAATAACCGTTCGGCAGCTGCTTGATCAGTTCGGGATCGTCCAGCCCTTGCGAAAAGTCGCCGCCGGTGTACGGGCCGAGCAGATAGACGCGGCTGTCGACGCCTTGCATGCGATCGAGAAACCGGTTCGGCCAACCCCACATCCATTTCGCGATGTTGACGGGAATGAGCAAGGTACCTTTTCGGCAGGCATCTGGAACATAGCCGCTCCAGCCAAGCGCGGCATAGCGCAGAATGCATTGCGTCAGCGACGCGCGGCTCAGCGTATGCATGTCCGGCAGTGCTGCCTTGACTGCGGCAATCGGCTTGTCGCCGCCATAGACCGAGAGATAGAAGCGCTCGTTCGGCGATAGCATGGCAAGCCGTGCGGCCAGCTTTTCGCCTTCGCCCGGATCGTTGCTCTTGACGTTGATGTTGAAGCGGCGGGCCGGGAAGTGCGCCAGAACCTCATCCAGCGACGGCATCATGCCGATACCCTTGCCGCGAAACGGAAAGGTCTTGCCGCCATCCGCCGTATAGCCATAGCCGACATCGAGGGTCTTCAACTCGGCCATGGAATGGTTGCGTGTTTCTCCCTTGCCTTCCGTGCGGCAATCCAGCGTCCAGTCGTGGAAGACGGCGAAATTGCCGTCTGTCGTCGGGTGAACATCCAGTTCGAGCGCGTCAGCGTCCAGCGCGAAGGCTGCTTCCATCGAGGGGATCGTGTTTTCGAGGTAGGCATGGCGCGGCGGCAACATGCGACTGGCCGTGCACGTCTCACCCGTCATGCCTTCCCGTGCGTAGTCCTGGGCAAGGCCGCGATGGGCAAGCACTTCCGGCTTGCCGGCGGGGCGGCTCGACAACAGCGAGGTGTTGTTGAGCCAGATGCCCGCCGCGGCGACAACGATGATGCCGAAGAAGATCGTCCGTTTGCGCATCAAGTGATTTCCGATTCGTCCGTCCTGCGCGGCATCCTGCTTTGCGATCGGACTTTTTGACGGCGACCGGGCGGCGATATCGAGATCATCCTCGATATCGCCTGGTCGGCGGCAATGAAATCGAAGAACGTGTCGACTACGCCTTGTAGACCACCTGGCGGACGTCGATGTAGCTGGCGCGGAATCCGGCCTCGCAATAGTGCAGGTAGAACTCCCAGAGCTTCTTGAAGCGGTCGTCGAAGCCGAGCGGGACGATCTTCTCCCATGACGCCCAGAACCGGTGGCGCCATTCGGCAAGCGTGCGCGCATAGTCATCCGGAAACACGCGCTCGCGCAGATGGGCAAGGCCATGATCCTTGCCCAGTGTCTTCAGGATCGACGGTGTCGGCAGCATGCCACCCGGGAAAACATAGCGCTGGATGAAATCCGGCCTTGCGCGATATGTGTCGTAGGCGGCTTCGTTGATGGTGATGATCTGCAGGCCGGCGGTGCCGCCGGGTCTCAGGCAAGCCTTCATCTTGCCGAAAAACACCGGCCAGTATTTCTCGCCGACCGCCTCGAACATCTCGATCGAGGCGATGCGGTCATAGGTGCCGGTTTCGTCGCGATAGTCCTGCAGCTTGATGTCGACCTTGTCGGCAAGGCCAGCCTTGGCGATGCGAGCCGTTGCAAAATCGTGCTGCTCGCGGCTGATCGTCAACCCGGTGACGCGGCAGCCGATCTCGCGCGCGGCGAATTCGGCGAAGCCGCCCCAGCCGCAGCCGATTTCCAGCACACGGTCCTTCGGGCCGATCCCTGTGTCTTTCGCCAGCGCGCGATATTTGGCGGCCTGGGCGCTTTCCAGGTCGTTGGCGCCGGTCGTGTAGAGCGCCGAGGAATAGGTCATGCTCGGATCGAGCCATTGCTTGTAAAAGGCGTTGCCGAGGTCGTAATGCGCCGAGATATTGCGCTTCGAACCGGTGCGGGTGTTCTGGTTGAACCAGTGGCGGATGCGCTGGACGGTGTTGATCAGCCAACTGGTGCCGCCCGCGATACGCTCGCCAATGACCGAATTGACCACGAATAGCTCCAGGAAGCTGGTCACATCAGGGCTTTCCCAATCGCCGTCCATGTAGGATTCGGCTACGCCGATCGTGCCGCCGGAAAAGGCGCGGCCGGGCAAGCGCCAATTCTTCAGCACCAGTTCGGCATCTGGGCCAGGTCCCTTGCCGCCGACGAGGACGGCGCGGCCGTCCGGCAGCCTCACCTTGAGTGAACCGCGCGGCAGGTTCATCGCCGCCGACAGCACCATGCGCGCTTTCGCCGGCAGACCTTTGACGATCTCGGCGAAATTGAACTCATCGAGCCTGACCGCGTCGCTCAATGCTGCGCCAAATAGTTCCTTTTGTGCCATCTCGTGCCCCCTGGATTTCCGCGGTGTCGGGGCAGATTGCCGAGCCACGGTTCTCTTGGATCATTCGCCAGCTTCGAACGCCGTTGCCGGTCCCGGGCGCTGACCGGCTCAGTGACGGGCGGGCTCGAATGAAACACGCGCTCTTTTACCAGAGCTTTAGCGCTTCCCAGTGAATCCCTGCGGCGATCTTCCACGTCATGCGGCGAAACTTCAAGAGGCAGGCCGCAAGCGGGGCTGTGCCACGCGGAATGCTTGCGCCAGCGAGAATCCGCTTTTTTGCACAGCAAAGGCCGAGCGCGCAAAAAACGCCTATGGTCGCAGAATTGCTCGTGCGATAGATCTAGCCATGCGTTATGTAATCGTCATTGCCGCCATCGCGTTTTTCCTGATCTGGGATGGCATGTACAATCAGGGCCGCTATCTCGACACAACAGTGAGAGAGCTTAGCCATGTTGTGCGATATGTTACCGGCAGAGCTTAACTCCAGTGGCGGCAGCCGCGACATCCTAGTCGATTGACGCCAACGTCCTGCCGTCACAAAAGACCCCAGCATTTTGATCGAGGAGGCGGGGTTGATCCGGCATATCGTTTTCTTCAGCGCGCGGCGAAAAGAGGATGTCGAGGCGGTGCGCACCGGCTTGCTGGCGCTCGGCAACATTCCTCATTCCAGCCTGTTCGAGGTCACGCTCAACACCAAGGTGGATCCGCTGTCGGACGAGGTCGACGTGGTCGTCTATGCGGAGTTCGCCGATGACGCCGCGCTGGCCGCCTACAAGGCGCACCCGCTCTATGCGCAGACCACCAGCAAGGTCAAACCGATGCGCGAACTGCGCTATTCCGCCGATGTCGTTGCCGGAAGCTGATCGAGGCTTTGTCCCAACTGGTGCCTTTTTCGACGTCCGGTGAACTGGCGGGGGCGAAATGGCCGGGATTGCGATCAAGTCTTGAACCGATTTGCGGAATGATGCACATCGCGGCTGCATGACCCGAACCATCACTGGCACTCATCCGCTCGATCACCTGGTGCTGCCAACGCAGAGCCTTGAGGTGGCGCGAGCCCGGCTCGCCGCGCTTGGCTTCGTCGTGGCCCCGACCGGCATCCATCCCTTCGGAACGGAAAACTGCTGTGTTTTCCTGGCCGACGGCACGTATCTCGAACCGCTGGCGGTCGGCGACGAGCAGGTGGCGGCAAAGGCTATCGCGGACGGCAATGTCTTCGTCACGCGTGATCGCGCCTATCGCGACAGCAACGGCGACGAGGGGTTTTCCGCCATTGTTCTAGGTACGGGCAATGCCGATGCCGACCATGCACGCTATGTCGATGCCGGCATCTCGGCGGGAGACATGCTGGGTTTTTCGCGCGCTTTCACCGACCCAGCCGGCAAGAGCGACATCGCATCGTTCAAGCTCGCTTTCGCGGCCGGAGCCGAAGCCACGGACGCCTTCCTGTTTGCCTGCGAGCGGGTCAACGCGCCTGATGTCGACCGCGCGGCTTTGCAGGCCCACGCCAACGGCGCGACCGGAATTGTCGAGATCTTGGCGGTCAGCGATGCGCCTGGAAAGCAGCATGAGTTGATTTCTGTCACGGTGGACAATCCGGCCGCCGAAAGGCAGGGCGGCATGTTTTCCCTGCCGAATGCAGATTTGAGCGTGCTTGACCGCGCGGCTTTCACCGCGCGCTTTGGCCTGCCGGCCGGCGCGCCGACAGATCTACGCTTCGCAGCGGTGGTCTTTTCGGTTCGGAACGCCGATGTGACATCGAGGCTGCTTGCGGCCAATTCTATCCAACACGATATAGCGGGCAATGATATTGTCGTGCAGCCTGCACCCGGACAGGGCGCGGCTTTCATCTTCCGGGAGACCAAATGAACAAGCCCGTCGCGCCCAATTCAGCGGTAATTGTCGGCAATGTCGTCTTCGACAACAAGGCGGCTCTGTCGCTGATCGCCGGCCCGTGCCAGTTCGAGTCGCGTCAGCACGCTTTCGACATGGCCGGCGCGCTGAAGGAACTGACCGGCAGGCTCGGAATAGGCCTCGTCTACAAGACCAGCTACGACAAGGCCAACCGCACCTCGCTGTCGGCGACGCGCGGCGCCGGCATGGACGCGGCACTTCCCGTCTTCGACGAACTGCGCAAGGAATTTTCGCTCCCGGTGCTGACCGATGTCCACACCGAGGAGCAGTGCGCCATCGTGGCGCCGCATGTCGATGTCCTGCAGATTCCGGCTTTCCTGTCGCGCCAGACCGACATGCTGGTCGCCGCGGCGAAAACCGGCAAGGTCATCAACGTGAAGAAGGGACAGTTCCTTGCCCCCTGGGACATGAAGAACGTCGTCGCCAAGATCACCGGATCCGGCAATGCCAATGTGCTGACCACCGAGCGCGGTGCTTCTTTCGGCTACAACACGCTGGTCTCCGACATGCGCGCTTTGCCTGTCATGGCAGAGATCGGCGCGCCGGTGATCTTCGATGCGACCCATTCGGTGCAGCAGCCGGGCGGGCAGGGCGGTTCCTCGGGCGGTGAACGTCGTTTTGTCGAGACGCTGGCGCGCGCGGCCGTCGCTGTCGGCGTTGCCGGCGTCTTCATCGAGACCCATCAGGATCCTGACAACTCGACCTCTTCCGACGGCCCCAACATGCTGCCGTTGAAGGACATGCCCGCCCTACTCGAGCGGCTGATGGCATTCGACCGCATCGCCAAGGGTCTCTAGGCCGGAGATATCCTCTGTCGACCGCCGATGCTTGTGGACGGCGCAAGCCGCCTGTACGCTCGACCGGCAAATGAGCGTTTTGGCAGGAGGAAGCCATGTCTGTCGCCCGCGTCACCGAAATCACATCGTCGTCGAAGAAGAGCTTTCAGGACGCCATCGAACAGGGAATTGCGCGCGCATCCAAAACGCTGAAGAACGTCGAGGGCGCCTGGATCCAGGACCAGAAGATCGTCGTCCAGGACGGCAAGATTGTTGCTTATCGCGTCAACATGAAGGTTACCTTCATCCTCGCGGAGTGATCGGTCGACGCCGAAAAAGTCGGGAACCTTCGCCCGCGCCCCTCATTGTCCAATTATGGTTCGAAACCACAATGAGGAGCACAATCATGGCAACCCAGACTGGCCACACCCAAGCCATCGCCGCTTCGCGGGTCATCGGCACATCGGTCTACAACACCGAAGGCACAAGCATCGGCAGCATAGAGGATGTGATGCTCGACAAGATGACGAACGGGATCATGTTCGCGGTCATCGGTTTTGGCGGCTTCCTTGGTATCGGCGAGAAATATCACGCCATTCCGTGGGCAAGCCTCGACTATGATGAGGACAAGGGCGGTTATGTCGTACCGTTTTCCAAGGAACAACTCATGGCGGCACCGGCCTATTCGATCAACGAACTGACCGGTGCCGATGGCGAGGCGGCGCGCGACGAATCCTACAATTATTACAAGGTCACGCCTTACTGGCATTAACAACAACGACAAAGCGGCCCCGTCGAGAGAGACGGGGCCGCTTTGGATTCCGGCTTATTCGCTGACGTGTAAGGGGGCCATCGCCTTCGGCGGCGACTGCTGATTGTCGCATGACGTCAGGAATGCCGCCGCGATCAGAAACAGACTCACGATACCGCTCAACTGAGACATGGCGAAACTCCTCCTGTTTCGCCCCGCGCGCTGCACCTTAACCGGAAGTCAGCCGACCGTACATGACTTATGATGACGGCGATTTGCGCTTCGTGAATCGTTCGGACGCTGTTGCCGCGGCAATAATTGCCAGCGGGCCGATTGCCTTTTGCAGCACTTTGGCTAAGACGTGCGGCATTCTTCAGATCAATCGAGGACATCGCAAATGACCGCCATCGTCGACATTGTCGGGCGTGAAATCCTGGACAGCCGTGGAAATCCGACCGTCGAGGTCGATGTCATTCTCGAAGACGGCTCGATGGGCCGCGCGGCGGTGCCGTCGGGTGCTTCGACCGGTGCCCACGAGGCCGTCGAACTGCGCGACGGCGGCGCCCGCTATCTCGGCAAAGGCGTGCTCAAAGCCGTCGAGGCGGTGAACGGCGAGCTGTTCGAGGCCATCGGCGGCATGGAAGCCGAAAACCAGATTCATATCGACCAGACCATGATCGAGCTCGACGGCACGCCCAACAAGAGCCGGCTTGGCGCCAACGCCATTCTCGGCGTTTCGCTGGCGGTGGCCAAGGCGGCCGCTGATGCCGCCGGCCTACCGCTCTACCGTTATGTCGGAGGCACCAAGGCGCATCTCCTGCCGGTACCGATGATGAACATCATCAATGGCGGCGCGCATGCCGACAACCCGATCGATTTCCAGGAATTCATGATCCTGCCGATCGGCGCGCCGACGCTGCGCGAAGGTGTCCGCTGGGGTTCGGAAATCTTCCATACGCTGCGCAAGAAACTGAAGGATGCCGGCCACAACACCAATGTCGGCGACGAGGGCGGCTTTGCCCCGAACCTGAAAAGCGCTCCGGTGGCGCTCGATTTCATCATGGAATCGATCGAGCAGGCCGGCTTCAAGCCGGGCGACGAGATCGCGCTCGGCCTCGATTGCGCCGCGACCGAGTTCTTCAAGGACGGCAACTACGTCTATGAAGGCGAGAAAAAGACGCGCGATCCCAAGGCCCAGGCCAAATACCTGGCCAAGCTTGCCACCGACTATCCGATCATCTCGATCGAGGACGGTCTTGCCGAGGACGATTGGGAAGGCTGGAAGTACCTGACCGACCTGATCGGCAAGAAGACGCAGCTGGTTGGCGACGATTTGTTCGTCACCAACACGGCGCGGCTGCGCGACGGCATCCGCATGGGGGTTGCCAACTCGATCCTGGTTAAGGTCAACCAGATCGGCTCGCTTACGGAAACGCTCGACGCCGTCGAGACCGCGCACAAGGCCGGCTACACCGCCGTGATGTCGCACCGCTCGGGCGAAACCGAGGATTCGACCATTGCCGATCTCGCCGTCGCCACCAATTGCGGACAGATCAAGACCGGCTCGCTGTCGCGCTCGGACCGCATGGCCAAGTACAATCAGCTGATCCGCATCGAGGAAGAGCTCGGCAAGCAGGCAAGCTACGCCGGCAAGTCGGTGGTCAAGGGCTGATCCGGAAACACCGGCTCATCGATACCGGACAAAAGGGCGGGAGCATTCCCGCCCTTTTTCGTTTCGGCGCCGCCAAACAGGTCACCCGTAACCGTCCGTTAAGCACAATCGGGCGAGAAAGATCGTGAGCCGCCTGAGTTCGCGGGCTAGAGCCGGATGATCTCAGGTCTGTTCGACCTGAAATCTGAATCCGACTCTAAATCAAAGAGATAGAGCATGATGTCGTCCGAAAACCGCTTCACACTTTTCGGCATCATGCTCTAGAGGAATCGGGCGATGTGGACGCGTCAGCACAAGCAGAGAAACACCGGCCGGCTGATCATTCCCTCGCTTTGCGTGGCGTTCCTGGCCTATTTCGGCTTTCATGCCTATCACGGCGAATTCGGTATCTACTCGAAATATCAGCTGGAAGCCCAGACGGTTGCGCTGCAGGGCCAGCTCGATGCGATCAAGGCGCGCCGCATGGAGCTCGAGCGCCGCGTTCGGCTGATGCATGAAGGCACGCTCGAGAAGGACATGCTCGATGAGCAGGCGCGCAAGGCGCTCAATCTGTCCCAAGCTGACGAAATCACCATTATGTTGCCGACCTCGGCAAAATAACTGATTTCAAGATAATCACCAATATTTTCAATGATTTTAATCGCTTAGGCGCATGCCAGCTATGCAAATTCGGCATGGCGCAACGCTTTGACGCGTGTTAGCCTCCCTAAAAATCGGTGGGGAGGAGCTGATCTCCCCAGAGCAGATTTCATCCTGCTCTAATGTCCACGAAGAGACGCCAACAGGGAGTGATGCATGGCCACCGCCGCCAGAAAAGCGCCTGCCAAATCCAAATCCGACGGCAAATCGGGGCTTTCGGCCCCCAAACCTGTCGAATTCACCAAGGACGAAGAGCTTGCCGCTTACCGGCACATGCTGCTCATCCGTCGTTTCGAGGAAAAGGCCGGCCAGCTCTACGGCATGGGTTTCATCGGCGGCTTCTGCCACCTCTATATCGGCCAGGAAGCGGTCGTCACCGGCATGAAGATGGCGCTGATCGACGGCGATCAGATGATCACCGCCTATCGCGACCACGGCCACATGCTGGCGATGGAGCTGTCGCCGCGCGGCGTCATGGCCGAGCTGACCGGGCGTCGCGGCGGCCTGTCACGGGGCAAGGGTGGCTCCATGCACATGTTCTCCAAGGAAAAGCACTTTTATGGCGGCCACGGCATCGTCGGCGCGCAGGTGTCGCTCGGCACGGGCTTGGCCTTCGCCAACCGCTACCGCGACAACAACAATGTCTCGCTGACCTATTTCGGCGACGGTGCGGCCAACCAGGGCCAGGTCTATGAAAGCTTCAACATGGCCTCGCTGTGGAAGCTGCCGGTGATCTACATCATCGAGAACAACCGGTATGCCATGGGCACCTCGGTGTCGCGCTCTTCGGCGGAAACCAATTTTTCGCACCGTGGCGCTTCGTTCAAGATTCCCGGCATCCAGGTCGACGGCATGGACGTGCGCGCTGTCAAGGCCGCCGGCGACCAGGCGACCGAATGGTGCCGCGCCGGCAACGGGCCGATCATTCTCGAAATGCAGACCTACCGCTACCGGGGGCACTCGATGTCCGATCCGGCGAAATACCGCTCAAAGGAAGAAGTGCAGAAGATGCGCTCCGACCATGACCCGATCGAACAGGTCAAGGCGCGGCTCATCGAGAAGAAGTGGGCAACCGAGGACGAGCTTAAGACCATCGACAAGGAGGTCCGCGACATCGTCGCTGACGCCGCCGAATTTGCCCAGAACGATGCAGAGCCGGATCCGTCCGAGCTCTGGACCGATATCGTATTGTAACGGGAGGGCAAGGACATGCCGATCGAAATTCTCATGCCCGCTCTCTCGCCGACCATGGAAGAGGGCAATCTTTCCAAGTGGTTGAAGAATGAGGGCGACAAGGTCGTCGCCGGCGACGTCATCGCCGAGATCGAAACCGACAAGGCGACGATGGAAGTCGAGGCCGTCGACGAAGGCACGCTTGGCAAGATCCTGATCGCCGCCGGCACCGAAGGCGTCAAGGTCAACACACCGATTGCCGTTTTGCTGCAGGACGGCGAAAGTGCCGGCGATATCGGCAAGTCCTCGGCTCCCGCCAAGGCGGAAGCACCGGCAAAGGCAGAGGCTCCAGCCGCGGCGGAGGACAAGGCGGAGGCCGCAAAACCGGCTGCCGCGCCGGTGGCTGCTGCACCGAAGACGGAAATCGCCGCCGATCCGGACATTCCGGCCGGCACAGAGATGGTCTCGACCACGGTACGCGAAGCGCTGCGCGATGCGATGGCCGAGGAAATGCGCCGCGACGGCGATGTCTTCGTCATGGGCGAGGAGGTCGCCGAATACCAGGGCGCCTACAAGATCACGCAAGGGCTGCTGCAGGAATTCGGGCCGCGGCGCGTCGTCGACACGCCGATCACCGAGCATGGCTTTGCCGGCGTCGGCGTCGGCGCGGCGATGGCCGGCCTGAAGCCGATCGTCGAGTTCATGACCTTCAACTTCGCCATGCAGGCGATCGACCAGATCATCAACTCCGCCGCCAAGACGCTCTACATGTCGGGCGGCCAGATGGGTGCGCCGATCGTTTTCCGTGGACCGAACGGCGCTGCCGCACGCGTCGCCGCGCAGCACTCGCAGTGCTACGCCGCCTGGTATAGCCACATTCCGGGCCTGAAAGTGGTGATGCCCTACACCGCCGCCGACGCCAAGGGCTTGTTGAAGGCGGCGATCCGCGATCCCAATCCGATCATCTTCCTCGAGAATGAGATCCTCTATGGCCAGTCCTTCGACGTGCCGAAGCTGGATGATTTCGTGCTGCCGATCGGCAAGGCGCGCATCCACAAGACCGGCAAGGACGTCACCATCGTCTCTTTCGGCATCGGCATGACCTATGCGGTCAAGGCGGAAGCCGAGCTGCGCGGCTTGGGCATCGATGCCGAGATCATCGACTTGCGCACGATCCGGCCGCTCGATCTCGACACCATCATCGCCTCGGTCAAGAAGACCAACCGGCTGATCGTTGTCGAAGAGGGATATCCGCAGAACTCGGTCGGCGACCATATCGCCAACCAGGTGTCGCAGCGCGCCTTCGATTTCCTCGACGCGCCGGTCATCACCATCGCCGGCAAGGATGTGCCGATGCCCTATGCCGCCAACCTCGAGAAACTGGCTTTGCCGAACGTCGGCGAAGTCATCGAGGCGGTCAAAGCCGTCACATATCGCTGAACCGGGCGGGAGGACAAAATGCCAATCAACATCACCATGCCGGCCCTGTCGCCCACGATGGAAGAGGGCAATCTGTCCAAGTGGCTCGTCAAGGAAGGCGACAAGGTTTCGCCGGGCGATGTCATTGCCGAGATCGAGACCGACAAGGCGACGATGGAAGTCGAGGCTGTCGATGAGGGCACGGTCGCAAAGCTCGTCGTTCCCGCCGGCACCGAAGGCGTCAAGGTCAACGCTCTGATCGCCGTGCTCGCTGCCGAAGGTGAGGATGCAGGCGCTGCCGCGAAAAGCGGGGGCGATGCTGCTCCAGCGAAAGCCGAGGCCAAGCAGGACAAGGCGCCAATCTCCCCACCCGTGGGGGCGCTGTCGACGAAGTCGACAGAGGGGGGCGCTGTCCCGCCGTCCTCTCAGCGCGAGACGCCCCCCTCTGGCCTGCCGGCCATCTCTCCCACAAGGGGGGAGATCAGCCAGTCGCCGGAAGGACGCACCTTAGCATCGCCGCTCGCACGTCGCATAGCCAAGGAAGCCGGTGTCGATGTGTCTGCCGTGACCGGCACCGGCCCGCATGGCCGGGTGGTGAGGGCCGATGTCGACGCGGCCATTGCCGGTGGCGGCGCCCAGGCGGCGCCTGCCGCCAAGGCTCCGGCTGGCGTGCCGGCTGCTGCTCCTGCCGCACCGGTAAAGGCGATGTCGGACGATCAGGTCCTGAAACTGTTCGAACAGGGCTCCTACGACCTTGTCCCGCATGACAATATGCGCAAGACCATTGCGCGCCGCCTGGTCGAGGCCAAGACCACCATTCCGCATTTCTACCTGACGCTCGACTGCGAGCTCGATGCGCTGCTGGCGCTGCGCACGCAGATCAATGCGGCAGCCCCGGTGAAGAAGACCGATAAGGGTGATGCTCCGGCCTATAAGCTGTCGGTCAACGATATGGTCATCAAGGCGATGGCGATGGCGCTGAAGGCGGTGCCCGATGCCAATGCCTCGTGGACCGAAAGCGCCATGGTCAAGCACAGGCACGCCGATGTCGGCGTTGCCGTGTCGATCCCCGGCGGGCTGATCACACCGATCATCCGCAAAGCCGACGAAAAGACGCTGTCCACCATCTCCAACGAGATGAAGGACCTCGCCAGTCGCGCCCGCAGCCGCAAGCTGAAGCCGGAAGAGTATCAGGGTGGCACCACGGCGGTGTCCAATCTCGGCATGTTCGGCATCAAGGATTTTGCCGCGGTCATCAACCCGCCGCACGCGACCATCCTGGCAGTCGGCGCCGGCGAGGAGCGGGCAGTGGTCAAGAACGGCGAGATCAGAATAGCCACCGTGATGTCGGTGACGCTGTCGACCGACCACCGCGCCGTGGACGGTGCGCTGGGTGCCGAACTGCTGGTCGCCTTCAAGCGCCTGATCGAGAACCCGATGGGCATGCTGGTTTAGGGAAGCGAGAGGGCGGTGCGGATAGTCTTCACCAGCCTCTTCGCTTTCATCATTTCCGGATTCGCCACCGGACTGGCTGCTCGGAAACGGGCGGTCACAACCCATGGATGGCGGGTGAAGCGTGGGTTGATCGACGCGCAGGTGGGTGCATGAAGACGGTTCTTTGTTACGGCGACTCGCTGACCTGGGGCTACAATGCCGAAGGTGGCCGCCATGCGCTGGAAGACCGCTGGCCAAGCGTGCTGCAGGCCGGCCTTGGCAGTGGCGTGGAAGTTATCGCCGAAGGCCTCAATGGCCGTACCACCGCCTTCGACGACCACCTGGCCGGTGCTGATCGCAACGGCGCCAGGCTGCTGCCAACGGTGCTGACGACGCATGCGCCGATCGACCTGATTGTCATCATGCTCGGCGCCAACGACATGAAGCCGTGGATCCACGGCAATCCCGTCGCGGCCAAGCAGGGCATCCAGCGGTTGATCGACATCGTGCGCGGTCACGATTATCCGTTCGACTGGCCGGCGCCGCAGATCCTCATCGTTTCGCCGCCTGTCGTCAGTCGCACCGAAAATGCCGAATTCAAGGAAATGTTTGCCGGCGGCGACGACGCCTCGAAGTTTTTGGCACCGCAATATGCCGCGCTCGCCGATGAGGCCGGCTGCGGCTTCTTCGACGCCGGCAGCGTGGCGCAAACCACACCTCTCGACGGTGTTCATCTTGACGCCGAAAATACGCGAAACATCGGCGAGGCGCTGACACCAGTCGTGCGCGTCATGCTGGAATTGTGAAGGAGAAAACCCGTGGCTGAGAACTATGACGTCATCATCATCGGCTCCGGTCCCGGCGGCTATGTCACCGCGGTGCGTTCCGCGCAGCTCGGCTTCAAGACGGCGATCGTCGAGCGCGAGCATCTCGGCGGCATTTGCCTTAACTGGGGCTGCATCCCGACCAAGGCGCTGCTGCGCTCGGCCGAGATCATGCACTATTCGGATCACCTGAAGGATTACGGGCTGAAGCTCGACGGCAAGGTCAGCGTGGACACATCGGCCGTCGTTGACCGCTCGCGCAAGGTGTCGCTGCGGCTCAATGGCGGCGTTGCCTTCCTGATGAAGAAGAACAAGGTCGACGTCATCTGGGGCGAGGCCAAGCTTTCGAAGGCGGGCGAGATCGTCGTGTCCAAGACGGCCAAGAAGCCGATGGAGCCACAGCCGCCGGTGCCGAAAGGCGTCAAGGGCGAGGGCACCTTTACCGCCAAGCACATCATCCTGGCGACCGGCGCCCGGCCACGCGCGCTGCCCGGCATCGAGCCGGACGGAAAGCTGATCTGGACCTATTTCGAGGCTATGGTGCCGAAGGAGATGCCGAAGTCGTTGCTCGTCATGGGGTCGGGCGCCATCGGCATCGAATTCGCCTCCTTCTACCGCACCATGGGCGCCGAGGTGACGGTGGTCGAATTGCTGCCGGCGGTGATGCCGGTCGAGGACGCCGAAGTCTCGAAGTTCGCGCAGAAGCAGTTCGAGAAGCAAGGCATGAAGATCATCCTCGAAGCCAAGGTGACTAAGGTCGAGAAGGGCACGAACTCGGTCACGGCGCATGTCGAGATGAAAGACGGCAAGGTCGAGAAGATCACCGCCGACCGCATGATCTCGGCCGTCGGCGTGCAGGGCAACATCGAGGGCCTCGGACTCGAGGCGCTTGGCGTGAAGACCGAACGCGGCTGCGTCGTCATCGATGGTTACGGCAAGACCAATGTGCCGGGCATCTACGCCATCGGCGATGTCGCCGGCCCGCCGATGCTCGCCCACAAGGCCGAACATGAGGGTGTCGTGTGCATCGAGAAGATCGCTGATTTTCCTGGCGTACATGCCACCGACAAGCTGAAGATTCCGGGCTGCACCTACTGCAATCCGCAGGTCGCCTCGGTTGGCCTGACCGAAGCCAAGGCCAAGGCAGAGGGCTGGGATATCCGGGTCGGGCGCTTCCAGTTCGCCGCCAATGGCAAGGCGATCGCGCTCGGCGAGGATCAGGGCTTCATCAAGACTATCTTCGACAAGAAGACCGGTCAATTGCTCGGCGCCCACATGGTCGGCGCCGAAGTGACCGAACTGATCCAGGGCTTCGTCGTGGCGATGAACCTGGAGACGACCGAGGAAGAGCTGATGCACACCATCTTCCCGCACCCGACGCTGTCGGAGATGATGAAGGAAAGCGTGCTCGACGCCTATGGCCGCGCGCTCAACGCGTGATAGATTGAAAGCGCTGCTACAGATGGAACCCGGCGGCAAGGTACATCGTTTGCGGATGCACTTTCATCCATCACACAAGGAGAAGGCATATGCATTTGAATGGCGTCGGCTGGATAGCAGCCATCATCATCGGCGGCCTGGCAGGCTGGTTCGCCGAAATGTTCATGAAGAGCAACACCGGCATCTTCATGAACATCGTTATGGGCATCGTCGGCGCGATCGTACTGAACGCCATTCTGCAGGCTCTCAATTTTGGCCCGTTCGGCGTCGGCTGGATTGCCTATCTGATCACCGGCTTTATCGGTGCCTGCCTGCTGATCTGGGCGGGACGCCTGGTGCGCCGCTGACATCCCTGAAGAGCTGCCATGCGAAAAAGGCTGTTGCGGCATGCGCCGCAGCGGCCTTTTTCTTTGCGCCGAAAAGTCCTAGATGACGTTATGACAACGAACGCCTGACTGGCGCTCGCCAATGAACCAGGTTTCCCGATGGTCACTGTCCTCGATACGATCGCCAACGCACCGCGCCTGCGGCATCCGGAAAAGGCGCACAAGCCTGATCAGGATGTCCTGCGCAAGCCCGACTGGATACGCGTCAAGGCGCCGATGTCGAAGGGCTATGCCGAAACGCGCGAAATCGTGAAGTCGCACAAGCTGGTGACGGTCTGCGAAGAGGCCGGCTGCCCCAACATCGGCGAGTGCTGGGAAAAGAAGCACGCCACCTTCATGATCATGGGCGAGATCTGCACCCGCGCCTGCGCTTTCTGCAACGTCGCCACGGGCATTCCAACCGCTCTTGACCCGGATGAACCGGCCCGCGTCGCGCATGCGGTCAAGCAGATGGGCCTTACCCATGTCGTCATCACCTCGGTCGACCGCGACGATCTCGCCGATGGCGGTGCGCAGCATTTCGCCGAGGTCATCCGCGCCATCCGGGCGGCGACGCCGCTGACGACGATCGAAATCCTGACGCCCGACTTCCTGCGCAAGGACGGCGCGCTGGAGATCGTCGTGGCGGCCAAACCCGACGTCTTCAACCACAATCTCGAAACCGTTCCGTCGAACTATCTGACGGTTCGTCCGGGCGCCCGCTATTTCCATTCGATCCGGCTGTTGCAGCGGGTCAAGGAGCTTGATCCGTCGATCTTCACCAAGTCCGGCATCATGGTGGGGCTGGGCGAAGAACGGAATGAAATCCTGCAGTTGATGGACGATCTGCGTTCGGCCAATGTCGACTTCATGACCATAGGTCAGTATCTGCAGCCGTCGAAGAAGCACCACCCGGTGATCCGCTTTGTTACGCCGGAGGAGTTCAAATCCTTTGAGACGATCGGCCGGACCAAGGGTTTCCTGCTGGTGGCGTCCAGCCCGCTGACGCGTTCATCGCATCACGCCGGCGACGATTTCGCCAAGCTGCGTGCGGCACGGGAAGCGATTCTCAAGAAATCAGCTTAATCAGCCGGTTTCATGCCAAAATTCGAAGCCACCCGACGCGTATCCCATACACCCGAGCAGATGTTCGCTTTGGTCGCCGATGTTGAATCCTATCCGCAATTCCTGCCGCTTTGCGAAGCGCTGACGGTTCGCTCGCGCAAGGAGCGTGACGGGCGTACCGTTCTCCTTGCCGACATGAGCATCGGCTACAAGGCGATCCGTGAAACCTTCACGACGCAGGTACTGCTGAAGCCCGACGAGAACACCATCGACGTGAAGTACATCGACGGGCCGTTCAAATATTTGAGCAATGTCTGGCGTTTCGAACCCGACGGCGCCGGTTGCGCCGTCCGCTTCTTCATCGACTACGAGTTCAAGAGCCGCATTCTGGGCGCGGTCATGGGAACCATGTTCGATCGTGCCTTCCGCATGTTCGCCGAAGCCTTTGAGAAGCGCGCCGACGTCATCTACGGTACAAAACCGTCTTGAGGCTTGCGCATGCTTTTCTGGATAGCGAGCACCGTTGGACTGGCGATCGCCTATCTCTTCGGTTCCATGCCCACGGGTTATCTGGCGGGGAAGCTGCTCAAGGGCATCGATATCCGGGAGCATGGCTCCAAATCCACCGGGGCAACGAACGTTTTGCGGGTCTTGGGAAAATGGCCTGCGTTGGGGGTGTTGCTGGTGGATGTGCTGAAAGGTGCTGCGGCGATCGTCTTTACCCGCTGGTTCTATCCCTGGTTCATCACGTTGCCGTTGGTTACGCCATCGACCCCGCTTGACCTGCAAGCCTGGGTGCCTTGGGCTGTTTGCCTGGCCGGAATTGCCGTGTTGCTTGGACATGGCCGTTCGATCTGGTTGAATTTCACAGGTGGCAAATCCGCTGCGACGGGGCTTGGCGTGTTGCTGGCTCTGTCTTGGCCGGTAGGTGTGGGGGCTGCGGCGGCTTTTGGTGCTGTGCTGGCTACGTCTCGGATAGTTTCCCTGAGTTCGATGGTAGCGGCGTTGACCGTGATCGCCCTCATCTGTGGCCTGGAGCAACCGTTGGCCTATCGGTTGCTGGTGATTGCGGGCAGCACCTACGTGGTTGTGCGCCATCGTGCCAACATTCAGCGGCTGCTGGCTGGGACGGAGCCACGCTTGGGGCAAAGCAGCCCGGAATCGAAAACGTAGCCGCAAATCCGGCTTTCGGGTCCGCCCGCCCAACGTTTTATAATCCTATCCGAGTGCTTGCAGGCCCAGTTCCAGCGCTTGCCGGACCGTTTCGCGACGGATGAAATCGCGGCCTTTGTCTGCAAAGAGTTGGTGCTCGGCGACAATCGGTCGGCCGTCCAGCGCAACCCCGAACCAGACCAGGCCGACCGGTTTTTCCGCCGAACCGCCGCCTGGCCCGGCGATCCCGGTAACCGCCAGGGTCAGCCCGGCGCGCGAACGGGTAAGCGCGCCTGTCGCCATCTCGATCGCAGTCTCGCGCGAAACCGCGCCATGCGCATCGAGCGTGGCGGCGGAAACGCCGAGCATGTCCATCTTGGCTTCGTTGGAATAGGTGATGAAGCCGCGATCGACCACGGCGGACGAGCCGGCGATGTCGGTGAGTGCCGCGATGATCATGCCGCCGGTGCAGCTTTCCGCCGTTGCCAGCATGATGCCGCGTTTCTGGCAGGCTTGCAGCAAGGCATTTGCCAGGTCGCTGTTGGTCATTCCGGCACCTCGCCGGGAAACACCACGCTGGCAGTGGCGATCGCCGCAATGCCTTCCTCGCGCCCGACGAAGCCGAGCTTCTCGTTGGTTGTCGCCTTGATCGAGATGCGATCCGCGGAAATTGCCAGCATCTGCGACAGGGCTGCCGTCATCGCCTCGCGGTGCGGGCCGACGCGCGGCGCTTCGCAGATCAACGTGATATCGGCATTGGCGATGCGGCCGCCGCGCTCGCGCACCAGCCCTGCCGCATGCTCGACGAAGATCCGCGACGCAGCGCCTTTCCACTGCGGGTCGGACGGCGGAAAATGCGTGCCGATGTCGCCGGCGCCGCAGGTCGCCAGCAACGCATCGGTCAGAGCATGCAGACCGACATCGGCGTCGGAATGGCCGGACAGTTTCTTGTCATGAGCAATGGCGACGCCACACAGTGTGACATGGTCGCCGGGCTCGAAAGCATGGACGTCGTAGCCATTGCCGGTCCGGATGTCGGGAAAGCGCACACGTTCGCCGGAAAGCCGCTGGTCCGCCATGGCAATATCTCGTGCCCAGGTGAGTTTGACATTGTCCGGCGAGCCCGGAACGATCTTGACCGGAATATGCGCCCATTCGGCGATCGCGGCATCGTCGGTAAAATCCATTTTTCCCAGATGATGGGCTTTCTCGTGCGCGGCAAGGATGGGCCAGAACGGAAAGCCCTGCGGCGTTTGCGCCGCGTGAAGACCGCTGCGCGAAACGGTTTCGCCAACCACCCCGGAGGCCGACTCGCGCTTCAGCGTGTCGGCGACGGGCAAAGCGGGCAATGCGCCCTCGCGCTCGCCGATGGCGGCGATGGTGCGATCTATCAGGTCCGCATCGACAAACGGACGCACGGCATCGTGGATCAGAACCTGCCCCGGCGCGTGGTCTCTAAGGGCAAGCAGGCCGAGCCGGACGGATTCCTGCCTGGTCGCCCCGCCGATAACGGCGCTAACGCGCTCGGCGTTGGTGCCCGCCGCCTGCCGGAACAGTTCATGGTCGTCGGCATGAATGGCGACGACGATCTCGCCGGTCCGCGGGTGGGCCAGAAAAATGTCCAGCGTGTGTGCAATGACGGCAAAGCCGCCAATGTGTTGATATTGCTTCGGTCCGTTGGCCTGTCCGGCGCGCGCGCCACGGCCGGCCGCGACGATTACCACCGCGACCTTGCCATCCGCACTCGAAACGTGATTTTCACTTGCGTCAGTCATTGCAGATTGGCTTAGCGCACGATCCCGAAAAGTGTAATCGGTTTTCGGCAAAGATCGTGCGTCAAATATGAATCCCAAGGCGTCCTTTGCGGGTCCCACGGGGCGCGCGGCGCTTTGGCCACACCCAATCCCGAAGGCCAGCATTTTCCCAATTGCGCCTTAATGTGGCGTCATTCCGCGTTGCACATTGCGGCCGATATGGCTAGAGAATGTGCAACGAATGAAGATGCTTGGTTTTTGTGCATGGTTAATTTGACCAAATTGGCCGCGCCGCTTAACGTCGGCGGCGTGAAACTCCGCAATCGCGTGTTCCTCGCGCCGATGTCGGGCATTACGGACGAGCCGTTCCGGCAGCGTGCCCACGCGCATGGCGCGGGCCTGGTCGTGTCCGAAATGGTTGCCAGCGGCGAGCTCGCCAAGGGCAGGGCCGGTTTCAACCTGCGCATACGCCACTCCGGCCTGCCCGTCCATATGGTTCAGCTTGCCGGCCGCGAGGCGGTGCACATGGCCGAAGGTGCCAGAATCGCCGCCGGCGAGGGCGCCGACATTGTCGACATCAACATGGGATGCCCGGCCAAGAAGGTCACTGGCGGCTACGCTGGTTCGGCATTGATGCTGGATCTCGACCACGCACTGTCGCTGATCGACGCCGTTGTCGGCGCGGTCGAGGTGCCAGTGACGGTCAAGATGCGGCTTGGCTGGGACGAAGGCGCGCTCAACGCGCCGATGCTGGCGCGCCGCGCCGAGCAGGCCGGTGTCAGCATGGTGACCGTGCACGGCCGAACGCGCTGCCAGTTCTATCAGGGCAAGGCCGACTGGCGCGCCATCGCCCGCATCAAGGAAGCCGTGTCCATCCCGGTCGTCGCCAATGGTGACGTCTCTTCGCCGGCGGAAGCGGCCGACATTCTCGATCAATCGGGTGCCGACGCCGTGATGATTGGCCGTGCCCATTATGGCGCGCCCTGGATCGCAGGTGGCATTGCGGCCGCAGCGACAGGCGAAGCGACGCCAAATATTCCACAGAACCCGACGGCGCTCGCCGACTACATCGTGGCCCACTATGAGGATATGCTGGCGCTCTACGGCGCCGAAAGCGGCCTGCGCCAGGCGCGCAAGCATCTTGGCTGGTATCTTGATCGGCATGCCGGCGGCGTCGCCGACGACAGCCGAAAGGCCATACTGACCGCATTCGAGCCCGCGCGCGTCATTGCCTTGCTGCGCGATGTGTTTTCGTGCGATCCGCAACCTTTGACCCTGCGGAGTGCCGCATGAACGCCGCCGCCGGCCAAGGCGCTGAAATGGCGGATGCCGCCCAGATCGTACTCAACACCATCCGCCGCCCGGTGATCATGATCAGCGAGGAAGGCTTCATCACCTTTGCCAACGCCGACGCGGAGGACTTCTTTCGTTCAAGCGCGACCATGCTCGCACGCAACACGCTGTCAAAACTCATTCCCTTCGGCAGCCCGCTGCTGACGCTGGTCGACCAGGTGCGCGAGCGCCTGGCACCGGTCAACGAGTATCGCGTCGACGTGTCGTCGCCGCGTCTCGGCATCGAGAAGGTCGTCGATCTCTATGTCGCGCCGGTACCGGAATTTCCGGGCTCGGTGGTGGTTATGTTCCAGGAACGGTCGATGGCCGACAAGATCGACCGGCAGATGACGCATCGCGGTGCGGCGCGCTCGGTCACCGGCTTGGCGGCGATGCTTGCCCATGAGATCAAGAACCCGCTCTCCGGCATCCGCGGCGCTGCCCAGTTGCTGGAACTGTCGGCTTCCGACGAAGACCGTGCGCTGACGCGGCTGATCACCGACGAGACCGACCGCATCGTGTCGCTGGTCGATCGCATGGAGGTGTTTTCCGACGAGCGGCCGATCGACCGCTACCCCGTCAACATCCATGTCGTGCTCGACCATGTGAAGGCCATTGCCAAGAACGGTTTTGCCAAGAGAATCAAGATATTGGAGGACTATGATCCTTCGTTGCCTCCGGTGTTTGCCAACCGCGACCAGTTGATCCAGGTGTTCCTCAACCTGGTCAAGAACGCCGCCGAGGCGATCGGCAGTGACCCGCAGGGCGAGATCGTGCTGTCGACCGCCTTCCGGCCAGGCATCCGTGTTTCCGTTCCGGGCACGCAGGACCGCGTGTCGCTGCCGCTGGAATTTTGCGTGCGTGACAATGGTTCCGGCGTCTCGGAAGATATCCTGCCGATCCTGTTCGACCCGTTCATCACCACCAAGCCGAACGGCTCGGGGCTGGGGCTGGCGCTGGTCGCCAAAATCGTCGGCGAACATGGCGGCATCATCGAATGCGAATCGACGCCGCGCGGGACCACATTCCGCATCCTGATGCCGGCCTGGAAAGAAGCGCCATACGGCGCCGATGAAGACGGTGAAGGAGACCGCAAATGACCGTTCGCGGCAATATTCTCGTCGCCGACGACGATGCGGCGATCCGCACTGTCCTCAACCAGGCGCTTTCGCGCGTCGGCCACGAGGTGCGCGTCACCTCCAATGCTTCGACTTTGTGGCGCTGGGTGGCGGCGGGCGAGGGCGATCTGGTCATCACCGATGTGGTGATGCCGGACGAGAACGCCTTCGACATGCTGCCGCGCATCAAGAAGGCGAGGCCGGAACTGCCGGTCATCGTCATGAGCGCCCAGAACACCTTCATGACGGCGATCCGCGCGTCTGAAACCGGCGCCTATGAGTATCTGCCCAAGCCGTTCGACCTGACCGAACTGCTCAACATCGTCAACCGGGCGCTTTCCGAGCCGCGACGGCCGAAGATCGATGCGCGGCCGGAAGAGCAGCCCGATGCAATGCCGCTGGTCGGCCGTTCGGCCGCCATGCAGGACATCTACCGCATGCTGGCGCGCATGATGCAGACCGACCTGACGGTGATGATCTCGGGCGAATCCGGCACCGGCAAGGAACTGGTGGCGCGCGCGCTGCATGAATATGGCCGCCGCCGTGGCGGCCCCTTCGTCGCCATCAACATGGCGGCGATCCCGCGCGACCTGATCGAATCGGAACTGTTCGGTCACGAGAAGGGCGCCTTCACCGGCGCGCAGAATCGCTCGACCGGACGCTTCGAGCAGGCTGAAGGCGGCACGCTGTTCCTCGATGAAATCGGCGACATGCCGATGGAAGCGCAGACGCGGCTGCTGCGCGTCCTCCAACAGGGCGAATACACGACGGTTGGCGGACGCACGCCGATCAAGACCGACGTGCGCATCGTCGCCGCCACCAACAAGGATCTGCGCACCCTGATCAACCAGGGGCTTTTTCGCGAGGATCTGTTCTATCGCCTCAACGTGGTGCCGCTCCGGCTGCCCGCGCTGCGTGAGCGCTCCGAGGATGTGCCCGACCTTGTCCGCCACTTCTTCAAGCTCGGCGAAATGGAAGGCCTGCAGACCAAGCGCATTTCGTCAGGCGGCATCGAGTTGATGAAGCGCTATCCGTGGCCGGGCAATGTGCGCGAACTGGAAAACCTGGTTCGCAGGCTCGCCGCGCTCTATTCGCAGGACGAGATTTCCGCCGAGGTCATTGAGGCCGAGCTCAAGACCGGCGAACGTCCCGTGGTGCCGGGTGGCGGCAACCTCATTCCCGACGATTTGTCGATCGGCCAGGCGGTCGAGCACTTCCTGCAACGCTATTTCGCCTCGTTTGCCGGCGATTTGCCACCTGCCGGGCTTTATCAACGCATCCTGTCCGAGGTCGAGTTTCCACTCGTCCTGGCCTCGATGACGGCAACCCGCGGCAACCAGATCAAGGCCGCGGAACTGCTTGGCTTGAACCGCAACACGCTGCGCAAGAAGATTCGCGAACTCGGCGTCAACGTCTACAAATCGTCGCGCCAGGGCTGAGCCTTGATCTGAGCCCGCGCTCTTTTCAGGGGATCGGCTCGCGAAAGATTTCCGTCTCGGTCACACTTGTTGCATAATCGCCACAATGCGTTGCATACATCCGACGCAATCATGGCACTAGACGGCGACATGGCCCCGCAGGCACCGACAACAAACCAACCGCTTTTCAGCGAACCCGGCGCTCGTGACGGGCGCCGGCTGCTTGCGCTGCCAGGCGTGATCGCGGTCGTCGGCGCCCTGATGACGGCGGCGATCTCGTTCACCATCCTCGTTGGCGCCACGCCGATCACACCGAACGAGTCGACGACGCTGGCGTTGATTGCCCTCAACGCGGCTTTCGTCCTGATTCTTATCGCGCTGGTCGGGCGTGAGGTGCACCGCATCCTGATGGCGCGCCGGCATGGCAAGGCCGCTTCGCGGCTGCATGTGCGCATTGTCGCCATGTTCGCCCTGGTTGCCGCCATTCCGGCCATCATGGTGGCCATCATCGCGTCGATCACGCTCGACATCGGCCTCGACCGCTGGTTCGAGATCCGCACCAAGACGATCGTCAATTCGTCGCTGTCGATCGCCGACGCCTATGTTCAGGAAAATGCCCGCAACCTGCAGGGTACGACACTGTCCATGGCCTATGATCTCGATGCGTCACGCACACTCTACGGCCTTGATCGTACCGGCTTTCTCGACCTGATGAACAAGGAAGCCGTGGGCCGTTCGCTGGCTCATGCGGCGCTGATCAAACCTGACGGCTCTTTCGTCATGAGCGCCAAGACCGACACGGATTTTGCCATGCCTGAGCCGCCGGAAGGCGCCGTGGCCAGCGCTGCCGACGGCAAGCCGGTGCTGATCGAGCCGAAAACGCGCAACATCATGGGCGCCATCGTCAAGCTGCGCGAGATCGAAGGGCTATATCTCTATACCATTCGCCTCGTCGATCCGGAGGTCATCAAGGCGCGGCAGATCGTCAGGTCCAACACCGATGAATATCGGGGGCTGGAAGACAACCGCCGCACCTCGCAGGTGGCCTTCGCGCTGCCCTATCTTTCGCTCACCCTCATCATCATCCTGTCCGCGATCTGGACCGGCATTGCGGTCGCCGACCGTCTGGTGCGGCCCATTCGCCAGCTCATCGGCGCCGCCGACGAAGTGGCGACCGGCAATCTCGACGTCGCGGTTCCGGTCAGGCCTTCGGATGGCGATGTCGCCTCGCTCGGCGATACGTTCAACAAGATGCTTCTCGAACTGAAATCGCAGCGCAACGAGATCCTGTCGGCCAAGGACCTGATCGACGAGAGGCGACGCTTCTCCGAAGCCGTGCTTGCCGGCGTTACTGCCGGCGTCATCGGCGTCGATCCCTACGGCATCGTCACCATCGTCAACCGCTCGGCCGAAGCGATGCTGGCCATATCCGCCAGCGCAGCCCTTGGGCAGAACCTTTCCGCCGTGCTGCCGCATGTCGGCCGCGTCTTCGAAATCGGCCGCAAGTCCGGCAAACCCGTCTATCGCGAGCAGGTGACCTTCTACCGCGCCGGCGCCGAGCGGACCTTCAACGTTCAGATCACCATCGAGGCCGGCGATGACGGCTCGGAGGAAAAGTCCTATGTCGTGACGGTTGACGACATCACCGACCTGGTCCAGGCGCAGCGCTCGTCGGCTTGGGCGGATGTGGCGCGGCGTATCGCCCACGAGATCAAGAACCCGCTGACGCCGATCCAGCTCTCGGCCGAACGCATCAAGCGCCGCTATGGCAAGGTGATTACCGAGGACCGCGAGGTTTTCGACCAGTGCACCGACACCATCATCCGGCAGGTCGAGGATATCGGCCGCATGGTCGACGAATTCTCGGCTTTCGCGCGCATGCCGAAGCCCGAGATGAAGGCCATAGATCTGCGCGAATCGCTGCGCGAGGCCTCGTTCCTGGTCGAGGTCAGCCGCGCCGACATCACTTTCGAGCGCGTGTTCGGCAACGAGCCGCTGAAGGGCACGTTCGACAGCCGGCTGATGGCGCAGGCTTTCGGCAATGTGATCAAGAACGCTGCCGAAGCCATCGACGGATTGGAACAGAAGGACGGTTCGCACGGCATAATCCGGATTCAGGCCGGGCGCCAGAATGGTGCGATTCGAATCGACGTCATCGACAATGGCAAAGGCCTGCCGCGCGAGAATCGCCAACGGCTGCTCGAGCCCTACATGACCACACGCGAGAAGGGCACCGGGCTTGGCCTCGCTATCGTCAAGAAGATCGTGGAGGACCATGGTGGCAGGCTGGAACTACACGATGCTCCAGCGGACTTCCACGATGGGCGCGGCGCGATGATCAGCATCATCCTGCCGCCTGCGGCCGCAACGGCTCCGCGCGGCGAAAGCAGGGCGGAAAACGAAAGAGAAACTGAAAAGGTCGGTAATGGCGTCTGATATTCTCATCGTCGATGACGAGGAAGACATCCGTGAACTCGTCGCGGGCATACTGAGCGACGAAGGTCACGAAACCCGCACCGCATTCGATGCCGACAGTGCGCTCGCTGCTATAGCTGATCGCGCGCCGCGGCTGATTTTCCTCGACATCTGGCTGCAGGGCTCGCGTCTCGACGGGCTGGCGCTGCTCGACGAGGTCAAGACGATGCATCCGACCTTGCCGGTGGTGATGATTTCCGGCCACGGCAACATCGAAACGGCGGTCTCCGCCATCCGTCGCGGCGCCTATGACTTCATCGAAAAACCGTTCAAGGCCGACAGGCTGATCCTTATTGCCGAACGTGCGCTCGAGACCTCGAAATTGCGGCGCGAGGTTTCCGACCTCAAGCTGCGCAGCGGCGAAACCTTCGATCTGATCGGCATGTCGTCGGCGATGAGCCAGTTGCGTCAGACCATCGAACGCGTCGCGCCGACCAACAGCCGCGTGATGATCATCGGACCGTCAGGCTCGGGCAAGGAACTGGCCGCGCGCGCCATCCACACGCTGTCGGCGCGCAAGAGCGCACCTTTCGTGACGCTGAGCGCCGCCAACATCACACCCGAGCGCATGGAGATCGAGCTGTTCGGCACCGAATCGAATGGCGTCGAGCGCAAGGTCGGCGCGCTGGAGGAGGCCCATCGCGGCATCCTCTACATCGACGAGGTGGCCGACATGCCGCGCGAGACGCAGAACAAGATCCTGCGCGTTCTCGTCGAGCAGCAGTTCGAGCGGGTAGGGGGCACCAAGCGGGTCAAGGTCGATGTCCGCATCATCTCCTCCACGTCGCAGAACCTCGAAGCGATGATTGCCGACGGGCGTTTTCGCGAGGATCTTTACCATCGCCTGGCGGTGGTTCCGGTCATTGTGCCGGGACTTGCCGAGCGGCGCGAGGATATTCCCTACCTCGTCGACAATTTCATGAAGCAGATCGCCCGCCAAGCCGGCATCAAGCCGCGCCGTATCGGCGACGACGCGCTGGCCGTTCTGCAGGCTCACAACTGGCCAGGCAACGTTCGCCAGCTGCGCAACAATGTCGAGCGCCTGATGATCCTGGCGCGCGGCGACGACGTCGATGCGCCGATCACCGCTGATCTGTTGCCGGCCGAGATCGGCGATGTCATGCCGCGCACCCCGAATCAATCCGACCAACACATCATGGCGCTGCCGCTCCGCGAAGCGCGTGAGCAGTTCGAGAAGGATTACCTGATCGCCCAGATCAACCGGTTCGGCGGCAACATCTCGAAGACCGCCGAGTTCATCGGCATGGAGCGCTCCGCTCTGCATCGCAAGCTGAAGTCCCTGGGCGTCTGAGCGCGTCCAGCCGCCGCGCGTGGTCCAACCATTTGCCGGTTACGCCCGCGGTGGAATCGCATAAGAAAGCCCGAGAATTTCTGAGGGGTCGCCAATGCCGCGCATTGCCTATGTCAACGGGCGCTATGTCACGCACGCCGACGCTGCCGTGCATATCGAGGATCGCGGCTATCAGTTCGCCGACGGTGTCTATGAGGTCTGCGAAGTGGCGCGTGGCTTCATCGTCGACATGCCGCGCCACCTGGCCCGGCTGAACCGTTCGCTGACCGAATTGTCGATCGCCTGGCCGGTCACCTCTCACGTGCTGCCGCTCATTCTGCGTGAGGTGGTCAATCGCAACCACGTCGCCAATGGCCTGGTCTACGTGCAGGTGACGCGCGGCGTGGCCAGCCGCGACTTCGTCTTCCCTTCCGCCGACACCAAGCCTTCGCTGGTGGTAACCGCCAGGAAGGCTGACCCTGCCGCTGGAGCGAAGCGAGCCGAGACCGGCATCGCCGTCATCACCGTGCCGGAGAACCGCTGGGATCGCGTCGACATCAAGACCGTCGGGCTGCTGCCCAATGTATTGGCCAAGCAGAAGGCCAAGGAAGCCGGTGCGCAGGAAGCCTGGTTCGTCGACGATGAAGGCAACGTAAAAGAAGGCGGCTCGTCCAATGCCTGGATCGTCACCCGGGACGGCGTCCTGGTCACCAGGCCGGCCGAGCATGGCATCCTGCGCGGCATCACCCGCACGACCATGTTCGAAGTGGCGGCCAAGCTTGGCCTGAAGATCGAGGAGCGCGGCTTTTCCGTCGCCGAGGCCAAGACGGCACGCGAGGCGTTCATCAGTTCCGCAACGACGATCGCCATGCCGGTGGTGACCATCGATGGCGACACGGTCGCCAATGGGCACCCCGGCTCAATAACACTTTCGTTGCGGCAAGCCTTTTTTGACATTGCGGAAAAAAGTCCAGCCTGATAACCGCACAGGTGGAATGAACATCAATATATCTCGTTCTGCTTGTCGTTACTGACGACAAGACGGTGTTTGCGAGCTTGACATGCGCCCGTTAATTTGGCGCATTGGCTTGCAAACCGAAGGGGATCGGCGAAAGACAAGAACAATGGCGGAACGATCGCAAAACCTTCAGGACCTGTTCCTGAATTCAGTTCGCAAGAGCAAGAACCCGCTCACCATCTTCCTCATCAACGGCGTGAAGCTGACCGGCGTGGTCACTTCGTTCGACAATTTCTGTGTCCTGCTGCGCCGCGATGGTCACTCCCAGCTCGTCTACAAGCACGCCATTTCCACGATCATGCCGAGCCAGCCGGTTCAGATGTTCGATGGCGAGGAAAGCCAGGGCGCCTGATTGGCACGTGAGAAAGACGCGGACGCCACCGTTCGCGGGAAACCAGCGCATCACCCCGGGACTGAGGCCAAGGGCCCGACCCGGGCCGTGGTCATTGTGCCCGTCCTTACCCGCCACCAGCGCAACGACGACGAGACCAACCGCCCGCGGCTGATGCGTTCGGCTGATGCGCGCCACGACGAGGCCGTTGGCCTTGCCCGCGCCATCAACCTTGATCTGATTCACACCGCGGTGGTGACCGTCAACGATCCGCGCCCGGCGACGCTGCTCGGCAGCGGCAAGGTCGCCGAGTTCGCGGAAATCGTCAAAGAGGGACATGCGGAAGTGGTCGTCGTCGACCATCCGCTGACCCCGGTGCAGCAGCGCAATCTAGAGAAAGAGCTGAACGCCAAGGTGCTGGACCGCACCGGGCTGATCCTCGAAATCTTTGGCGAGCGCGCGCGCACCAAGGAAGGCACGCTGCAGGTCGAGCTCGCCCATCTCAACTACCAGAAGGGCCGCCTCGTGCGCAGCTGGACCCATTTGGAGCGCCAGCGCGGCGGCGCCGGATTCCTTGGGGGCCCCGGCGAAACACAGATCGAATCCGACCGGCGGCAGTTGCAGGAAAAGATCATCAAGCTGAAGCAAGAGCTGGAAACGGTGCGGCGCACGCGCGACCTGCACCGCGCCAAGCGCAGGAAGGTGCCGTTCCCGGTGGTGGCGATCGTCGGCTACACCAATGCCGGCAAGTCGACGCTGTTCAACCGGCTGACCGGGGCGGATGTGCTGGCACAGGACATGCTGTTCGCCACGCTCGACCCGACGCTGCGCCGCGTGCGCCTGCCACATGGCACGCCGATCATCCTCTCCGACACGGTCGGCTTCATTTCGGACCTGCCGACACATCTGATCGCGGCTTTCCGCGCCACCCTGGAAGAGGTGGTCGAGGCCGACCTCGTGCTTCATCTGCGCGACATTTCCGATCCGGACACGGCCGCCCAGGCCGAGGATGTCGAGCGTATCCTTGCAGATCTTGGCGTTGACGCTGGTGATGCCAAGCGGGTGATCGAAGTGTGGAACAAGATCGACCGGCTCGACGAAGGCAACCGGACCCGGCTGCTTGCAGACGGCGCCGATGCCAACAAGGCGCCGCCGATTGCGGTGTCGGCGGTGACCGGCGAGGGCATCGATGCGCTGAAGGCGATCATCGAAACGCGGATGGCGGGCGAACTCGAAGACCTCACCGTGACGATCGAGCCAGCACAGTTCGGCCTTGTCGACTGGCTTTACCGCAATGGCGATGTGGTTTCGCGAAGCGACAATGACGACGGCAGCGCCACCATCTCGCTGAAGGCCACGCAAAGCGCGCGCGAAGAGATCGAAAACAGATTGCGTCGTAAAAACAACGGATAATCCGGAGCAGTTCCAGGAAAAGTGTATAGCGGTTTCCGTCGGGAGTTGCCCGAAAAGAGAGACTACTTCGCGGTCTTTGCTTCCTGCCAGAGCGCTTCCATCTCGGCCAGATCAGCCTTGTCCAGCGTGTTGCCGGCTTTCTCCAAAGCCTGCTCGACATAATGGAAACGTGAGCGGAATTTCTCGTTGGTGCCGCTCAGCGCTGCTTCCGAATCGAGCTTGAGGTGGCGACCGAGATTGACGACGGCAAACAGCATGTCGCCGAACTCGTCCTTGATCGAGGCGGTGTCGCCCTTGGCCAGCGCCTCGCGCAATTCGCCGATCTCTTCCTCGATCTTGTCGAGGATGGGTGCTGCCTCGCTCCAGTCGAAGCCGACGCGGGCGGCCTTCTCCTGAAGTTTCAGCGCCCGGGTCAGCGCGGGCAGGGCGACCGGCACGCTATCCAGAAACCCCTTGCCATTGTCTTCGGGATCGAGACCGCGCGCGAGGCGGGCGCTTCGTTTCTCTGCCTTCTCTTCTGCCTTGATCTTTTCCCACATGCCCTTGGCCATGCCGGCGCTGCGGGCCTTTTCGTCGCCGAAGACATGCGGATGGCGTCGGATCATTTTCGTCGTGATGGCTTGCACCACATCGGGGAAGGCAAACTCGTCGGCCTCCTCGGCCATTTGCGCGTGGTAGACGACCTGCAGCAGCAGATCGCCGAGTTCGTCGCGCAGATCGTCGAGGTCGCCGCGCGCGATGGCATCCGCGACCTCATAGGCCTCTTCGATCGTGTAGGGCGCGATGGTCGAGAAATCCTGTTCGATATCCCAGGGACAGCCGGTCTTCGGCGCCCGCAGCGCCGCCATGATCTCGATCAGGCGCGAAATGTCTTTCGATGGCGTCATAGGGCTGATGCTATCGCGCGGCCGGCCGCGCGGCCAACGCTGTCAGCCGGCGAGAGTGCCTTGTCCACAGGCGAGCCACGTCAGTCGAGCACAGAAACGATCGCTTTGGCGAGGTCGTCCATGCCGTCCTCGGGCAGGCCGGCGACATTGATGCGGCTGTCGCCGACCATGTAGACGCCGTGCTCGGCGCGCAGCCGTTCGACTTGCGCTTCGGTGAGGCCAAGGCGGGAGAACATGCCGCGATGGCTGGCGACGAAATCGAAGCGGTCGGAATTGGATTGCCGGCGCAGGGCTTCGGCGAACTGGACACGGAGTCTCAGCATGCGCAGCCGCATCTCTTCAAGCTCGGCTTCCCAGTCTGCACGCAAGGCGGCGTCCTCCAGCACGATGCGTACGGCTGCTGCCCCGTGGTCCGGCGGCATCGAATACATGGCGCGCGCCGCCGACAGCATCTGGCTCATCGCCACATCTGCCTGTGCGCCGTCCTTGGCCAGGATCATTGCTGCGCCGACGCGGTCGCGGTAGACGGCGAAATTCTTCGAACAGCTCGACGCGACGACCATTTCCGGAACTTTCGCCGCCAGCAGGCGCAAGCCGAGGGCGTCGGCCTCAAGGCCATCGCCAAAGCCCTGATAAGCGATGTCGACGAACGGCAGCAGCGCGCGCTCGACGACCAGATCGGTAACGGCTGCCCACTGTGCCGCATCCAGATTGGCGCCGGTTGGGTTGTGGCAGCAGCCATGCAGCAGCACGACGTCGCCGCTCTTTGCGGTCCGCAGGGCCGCCAGCATGTCGTCGAAGCGAACAGCACCCGACGCGGCGTCGAAATACGGGTATTCACGGATCTGCAGGCCGGCGGCGCGCATCACCGGCATGTGGTTCGGCCAGGTCGGGTCCGACAGCCAGATGGTTGCGTCCGAACGCGTCCGCTTCAGCAATTCCGCCACCAGCCGCAGCGCGCCGGAGCCGCCAGGCGCCTGTGCGGCGCGGATGCGCGTCATGTCGGCGCCCGGACCGAAGGCGAGCTTGGCCATCACCGTGTTGAAGCCGGTATCGCCGGCAAGGCCGAGATAGGTCTTGGTGTCCTGGGCCTGCAGCAGGCGCTTTTCCGCCTCGCGCACGGCGCGCATAACCGGCGTCTTGCCGTCGCGATCCTTGTAGACGCCGACGCCGAGGTCGACTTTGTCGGGACGCGGGTCGGCGCGATAAAGGCCGATCAGGGCGAGGATCTTGTCGGCGGGGGCGGGCTGCAGGGTCTCAAACATCGATAGGGCTCCAATGGCGGCGGAGTGATACGCAAATCGGTCGCGTTTCGCCAGCGGTTTTAGCTAGGTGCTCCAGCCCGAGACGGCTGGGAAGCCTGCCCTGCGCGCTCATGGATAAGGGTTGAGGGGAAACCCATTGATGCGCGTCGGAAATGACCAGCCGGCACGAGCAGAGCGATCACGCCATCCTCTGCGCCGGCATGAGCGCTTCCGTGTGTAATTTCGGCTTTGCCTCGGCCAGCGGTCAGCCCCCGCCGGGCCTGTCTTTCACAGCCTGCCGCAACAGACAGGCGACCGCGCCCAGCACCATCAAGGCCAGCCCGAACCATGTCAGGGCATAGACCAGATGGTTGTTGTGGAACGAAACGACCGTCAGGCCGCCGACCGGCCACCCTCCCGGATTGGGCGTGGCATCGGCATCGATGAAATAAGGAGCGACCTGCCCGACGCCTTGCTTGGCGGCGATCGCCTGTACATCGCGCGAATACCAGCGGTTGGCAGCCGGATCGTTGGTGCGCAGGAAGCCGCCTTTCGGTTCGCTGATGCGCAACAGGCCGTGAATTCCGGTGTGATCGCCCGAGGGCTTGCCTGCGAAGCGGGTTGCCGGATCGCGCTTGTCCGTCGGCACGAAGCCCCTGTTCACCAGAATCGTGAAGCCATCATCCGCTCGGAACGGCGCCATTACCCAGAAGCCACCGCCGAGATCGGTGACCGCCTGGACCAGGGTCTCGCGATCACCGAGAAACCGGCCCGTGACGACGAGGCGGCGATACTCGTCATCCCTGGCGTTGATCGCTGGCCAGGCCGAAGGCGCCGGGGCGGCCACCGGTACTGCCTTGAGACGCTGATCGACACGCTCGATCAGGTCGAGCTTCCAGACGCGGCGCTCCAGCTGCCAGATACCGAGCGCCGAGAACCCTGCGATGCCGATGGCTCCGCAAAGGCAAAGCATCAATAGCGTCCATCTCGAACGCGTAACCCTTTGGCCGTCGCCTGTAGTCGGATGCGGTGTCGTCCGCGCCTGTTCGTCCAAAGCCAGGTCCCGCTCTCAGGGTATCTGACTCATGTCATGGCCGGGCATCATGTTGACGTTCAGATGGTACATGACCCAGAGCGAGCCCGTCAGCGCGATCATCACCAGGATGAGGGTGAAGATCAGCGCCATCATGGTCCAGCCGCTCTCCGACCTGGTGTTCATATGCAGGAAGAACACCATGTGGACGATGATTTGCACGACGGCGAAGGCCATGATGGCAATCGCCGACGCCATCTGATTGCCGAGCGCGTTGGTCATGACCAGCCAGAAGGGAACGGCGGTCAGCACGACGGACAGGCCGAAGCCTGTCAGATAGCCGGCCAGCGAGCCGTGATTGACGCCGTGATGCGCGTGGCTGTGGTTGCTGGTGTCTGTTTGGTGCCCGGCGCTCATCGCAACATTCCCATCAGATAAACGAAGGTGAAGACGCCGATCCAGATGACGTCGAGGAAGTGCCAGAACATGCTCAGGCACATCAGGCGCCGCTGGTTCGCGGCGATCAGCCCATGCCTGGAGACCTGCACCATCAGCACCACCAGCCAGACCAGGCCGAAGGTGACGTGCAGGCCATGTGTTCCGACCAGCGTGAAGAACGACGAAAGAAAGCCGCTGCGCTGCGGCGTCGCCCCCTCGTGAATGAAATGGGCGAATTCGTAGAGTTCGATGCCGAGAAAGGCGAGGCCGAACAGGCCGGTGATCACCAGCCACACCTGCATCGGCCTCACTCGCCCTTTCGCCATCTCCAGCATCGCGAAGCCGTAGGTGATGGAGGACAGGAGCAGCATGGTGGTGTTGAGCGCGACCAGCGGAAGATCGAACAGGTCCTTCGGCGCGGGCCCGGCGGCGTAGTTGCCACCGAGCACGCCGTAGACTGCAAACAGCATCGCAAAGATGAGGCAGTCGCTCATCAGGTAGATCCAGAAGCCGAGCATGGTGCTGCTGCCGCTCTCGGCATGGCCGTGGTCGTCTTCCAGGTGGAAGATCGTGTCGTCGATCACCGTGTCGGCGTGTGCCATGGTGCTCATCCCGCCTGGCTGGTGGCTGCGAGCAGGCGTGTCCGCTCGTCCTCGACGCGGGTGACGTCGCTGGACGGAATGTGGAAGTCCCGGTCGTAATTGAAGGTATGCGCGATGGCGTAGCCGATCAGAGCAACGAAGCTGACGATCGCCAGCCACCAGATGTACCAGATGAGCGCCACGGCAAGCACCACGCTCAACCCAGCCAGAATGACGCCGGCTCCGGTGTTGCGCGGCATGTGGATGTCGTGGAAGCCCGTCAACGGACGCTGGTAACCGCGATTCTTCATGTCCGCCCAGGTGTCGAGATCGTGGACGACCGGCGTAAAGGCGAAATTGTAGGCCGGGGGCGGCGACGAGGTTGCCCATTCGAGTGTACGCCCGTCCCACGGATCACCGGTGTCGTCGCGAAGCTGCTCGCGCCGGCGCACGCTGACGAAGATCTGGATGAGGAAGGACAGGATACCAAGCAGGATCAGGAAGGCGCCAAAAGCGGCGATGATGAACCAGATCTGCAGCGAGGGATCCTCGAAGGTGCGTAGCCGGCGCGTTACGCCCATCAGGCCGAGGATGTACAGCGGCATGAAGGCGAACCAGAAGCCGACCACCCAGAACCAGAAGGACATCTTTCCCCAGAACGGATCGAGCCGGAAGCCGAATGCCTTGGGGAACCAGTAGCTGATACCGGCAAACAGGCCGAACAGCACGCCGCCGATGATGACGTTGTGGAAATGCGCGACCAGGAACAGGCTGTTGTGGAGCACGAAGTCGGCCGGCGGAACCGCGAGCAGCACGCCGGTCATGCCGCCGACAGTGAAGGTCAGCATGAAGGCGACTGTCCACATCATCGGCAGTTCGAAGCGGATGCGGCCGCGGTACATGGTGAACAGCCAGTTGAATATCTTGGCGCCTGTCGGGATCGAAATGATCATCGTGGTGATGCCGAAGAACGAGTTGACGCTCGCTCCCGACCCCATGGTGAAAAAGTGATGCAGCCAGACGAGATAGGACAGGATGGTGATGACGATGGTGGCGTAGACCATCGAGGTGTAGCCAAAGAGCCGCTTGCCGCAGAAGGCCGAGGTCACTTCGGAAAATATGCCGAAGGCCGGCAGGATCAGGATGTAGACCTCGGGGTGGCCCCAGATCCAGATCAGGTTCACGTACATCATCGGATTGCCGCCGAAGTCGTTCGTGAAGAAGTTGGTGCCGACATAGCGGTCGAGAGCCAGCAGGGCCAGCACCGCCGTCAGCACCGGGAAGGCGGCGACGATGAGCACATTTGTGCAGAGCGCGGTCCAGGTGAAGATCGGCATTCTCATCATGGTCATGCCAGGCGCGCGCATCTTGACGATGGTGCAGACCAGGTTCACGCCCGACAGCAGCGTGCCTACGCCCGCCACTTGCAGCGCCCAGATATAATAATCGACACCGACATCGGGACTGTAGCCGATACCCGACAGCGGCGGGTAGGCGAGCCAGCCGGTGCGCGCGAATTCGCCGACGAACAGCGACATCATGACGATGACCGCGCCGCCGACCGTCATCCAGAAGCTGAAATTGTTGAGGAACGGAAACGACACGTCGCGCGCGCCGATCTGCAGCGGGACGACGAAATTCATCAGGCCCGTCACCAGCGGCATCGCCACGAAGAAGATCATGATGACGCCGTGCGCGGTGAAGATCTGGTCATAATGATGCGAATTGAGATAGCCTTCCGAACCGCCGAAGGCCATCGCCTGCTGGAGCCGCATCATGATGGCGTCGCTGAAGCCGCGCAGCAGCATGACGATGCCGAGCACCATGTACATCACACCGATGCGCTTGTGGTCGACGCTGGTGAACCATTCGCGCCACAGATAGCCCCAGAGCTTGAAATAGGTCAGCGCGCCGACGAGGGCGATGCCGCCCAGCGCGACGACTATGAAGGTCGCGACCACGATGGGCTCGTGCAGCGGCAGCGACTCGAGCGTAAGCCGGCCGAAGATCGCCTTGAGAAGAGCAGGATTGTCGAACATGTCTTGCGTGGCGCCTCAGGAGTTGAAGGGCGACCGAAGCGTGCCGGTTGCGGAAGGTGACGGCAGTCGGATCGACAGGGGCAGTGGCCGTTGCAGACCAGCGCCGACTATCGGCGTCGAGGTCATCGGCGTGGCGGATTGATCAGCCTTCGAAGCGGCCAGTGCTTCTTCGGTCGTGCATATGCTGGCGACATAGGATGGGGCAGGGCCGAATATCGTGCCGCGCCGGGCGAACTTGTCGTACAGCAGCGGAAGCGTGTTGCGGATGCCGGCCATTCCCAGACCGCCCTTGGCATCGATCTGCGACATCTCGCTCATGCACATCTTGCCGGGCTCGACGCACATATTGAGGATCGCCTTGTAGAGATCGCTATCCACCGTCGCATAGTGGCGCACGGGTTGGTTCTCGCTGGGCTGTTCGAGCTCCAGATAGCCGTTTCGGTCGAGCTTGCCGCCGCTGTCCTTTGCCTTCGCGATCCATGCCTGGAAACCGGCATCGTCGAGGCCGTGGAACGCGAAGCGCATTCCCGAGAAGCCGGCGCCGCTGTAATTGGCAGAGAACCCTTCATAGTCGCCGGACTTGTTGATGACGGCGTGCAGCCTGGTTTCCATACCCGGCATCGCATAGATCTGGCCGGCCAGTGCTGGAATGTAGAAGGAGTTCATCACCGATGCGGAGGTGATGCGAAAGCTGATCGGCCGGTCGACCGGCGCAGCCAGTTCGTTGACCACGGCGACGCCGTATTCCGGATAGATGAACAGCCATTTCCAGTCGAGCGCGACGACTTCGACCTCAAGCGGGCGCACGTCCGGCGGCAGCGGCTTGCCGGCCGCTACACGTCCGATCGGACGATAGGGGTCGAGCAGATGGGTGCCCATCCAGGTCACCGCGCCCAGGCAGATGATGATCAGAAGCGGCACAGCCCAAATGACGAGTTCGAGATGGGTCGAGTGGTCCCAATCCGGCTCGTAGCGCGCCTCGCGGTTGGACTGGCGGTATCGCCAGGCAAAGAATATGGTGAGAGCCATCACCGGTATGATGACGATCAGCATCAGTGCCGTGGACACCATCAGCAGGTCGCGCTGCTGCTCGGCGACGTCGCCGGCAGGGTTCAGGACGACCATGCTGCAGGAGCCGAGCGATGCCAGCAGGGGCAGCAGGAAAAGGGTACGAAGACGGCTCAATGTATGACCTGTCGGTTGTTCCCCCCAGTGCTAACCGTACCGCGGCGATGAAGGCATTGGACAATTTGTCCAATGCCGCAATGACGCGGCAGGCGTCATCAAAGCATCTGGCCCGCGCACATGGCAAGCGATCGTATGAGACCGCGGCGGGGCGACGGAGAATGCTGTGAGCCCAACTTCGAAGATCGAAGCCGACGCAAGACGGATCAATGCGCGGCATCATGAGGTGAAGCCCGGCGAAATCGCCGTTGGCGTCATCATCGGCAGGACGTCGGAATTCTTCGACTTCTTCGTCTACGCGATCGCTTCCGTCATCGTTTTCCCCAAGCTCGTATTTCCATATGCCGACCCGTTGACCGGCACGCTCTACTCCTTCGCCATCTTCGCGCTTGCCTTCATCGCGCGGCCGATCGGGACGGCGATCTTCACCGCGCTCGACCGCGCCTACGGACGCAGCGCCAAGCTCACCATCGCGCTGTTCCTGCTGGGGACCTCGACCGTGTCGATCGCCTTCGTGCCCGGTTACGACCAGATCGGCCCGGCTTCGGCCTGGCTGCTGGCCATGTTCCGGATCGGTCAGGGACTGGCGCTGGGCGGGACATGGGACGGACTTGCCTCGCTGCTGGCGTTGAATGCCCCCGAAAAGCGTCGCGGCTGGTATGCGATGATCCCGCAGCTGGGCGCGCCACTCGGGCTCATCGTCGCCAGTGCCCTGTTTGCATATTTCGTCGGCAACCTGTCGGCTGAAGACTTCTTCAGCTGGGGTTGGCGCTACCCGTTCTTCGTCGCCTTCGCCATCAACGTCGTCGCCCTGTTCGCGCGGCTGCGCATCGTGGTGACGCCGGAATACACCAAACTGTTCGAAGGCCAGGAACTGGAGCCGACTTCCGTCCGCGAGACGTTGCGCGCCGAAGGGCGCACTGTCGTGCTCGGCGCTTTCGCGCCGCTGGCGAGCTTCGCCCTGTTCCACATGGTGACGGTGTTTCCTCTGTCCTGGATATTCCTGTTTACGCGCGAGGGACCCGCACGGTTCCTGGTCATCGAGACGATCGGAGCCTTCTTCGGCCTGGCGGCAATCGCGATCTCGGGCGTCGTTGCCGACCGGGTCGGGCGCTGGCCATTGCTTGGAGGCTCGGCGGTGGCCATTGCCGTGTTCAGCGGTTTCGCGCCACAGCTGCTCGATGGCGGCTTCGTCGGAGAGTCCGTCTTCATGGTGTTGGGCTTCGTCCTGCTCGGCCTGTCGTTCGGCCAGTCTTCGGGAGCACTCGCCTCGAATTTTTCAAAGAACTACCGCTATACAGGTGCTGCGCTGACCTCGGATCTCGCCTGGCTGTTCGGCGCCGGCTTCGCCCCCATTGTCGCCCTGTTCCTGTCCGCCCATTTCGGGCTGATCTCGTCCGGTGCCTATCTGCTGTCGGGAGCGCTATGCACGCTGCTGGCGCTGCGGCTCAACCAGCGCCTGGATCGGACTCCCGCTTGAGTGACCTGCTTGGCCAGGGCTGGGGACCTCCCGGCCCAATGACGCTGCACGACAAGACCAACAAGCAGAATTTCCTGCTTCTGATCCAACTGCGCTGGATCGCCGTCGGCGGTCAGATCGTGACGATCCTGTTCGTCCGCTACGCGCTTGGCATCGGCCTGCCGCTGGTGCCGATGGCAGTGGTGATCCTGCTGCTGATCGCTCTCAACGTCGCCAGCCTGCGCCGGCACAGCAGCCAGGACGCGATCACCAACACCGAGCTGTTTCTTGGACTGCTGCTCGACGTCACCGCGTTGACGGTCCAGCTTTACCTGAGCGGCGGCGCGTCCAATCCCTTCATTTCGCTTTACCTGCTCCAGGTCATCCTGGGCGCGGTACTGCTGGAGACATGGTCGGTCTGGGCGCTTGTCCTCATTGCAAGCACGTGCTTCATCGCGCTGACCACCTTCTACCGTGAGATCAGCCTGCCCGCCGCACACGGTGCCGGGCTGTTCAGCCTGCACATTCAGGGCATGTTCATCTGTTTCGTCCTGGCGGCAACGCTTCTGGTGCTGTTCATCACCAGGGTCCAGAACAACATTCGCACCCGCGACGCTCATCTTGCGGATTTGCGCCAGCAATCGGCGGAGGAGGCTCACATCGTCAGGATGGGCCTGCTCGCCTCTGGCGCCGCGCATGAGCTCGGCACGCCGCTGGCTACGCTTTCCGTCATCCTCAACGACTGGCAGCGCATGCCGGTTCTCGAGGCCGATCCGGATCTGGCGCAGGAAATCCGGGAGATGCAGGGCCAGTTGGACCGTTGCAAGAAGATCGTTTCGGGAATCCTGATGTCGTCGGGCGAATTGCGCGGCGAAGGCACGGTTCGCACCTCCGTCGATGCCTTTCTGGCGGAGCTGGTGGCCGAATGGAAGTCGACACGGCTGCCGCAAGGTTTCGAATACACCAGGCGTTTCGGCGCCAACCAGGAGATCGTCTCCGATCCCGCGCTCAAACAGGTGATGTTCAATGTACTGGACAACGCACTTGAAGCGTCGCCTCTATGGGTCGGTTTGATCGTCAGCCGCCACGCGGACGATCTCATCATCGAAGTTGTCGACGCGGGACCGGGATTTGAAGAAGCCATGCTTGCTGAATTCGGCAAGCCCTACACGTCGACCAAGAACCGGCCAGGTAGCGGGCTCGGCCTGTTTCTGGTCGTCAATGTCATCCGCAAGCTGGGGGGCAGCGTCACCGTAAGAAACAGAACCGAGGGGGGAGCTTCGGTTACGTTGCATCTGCCGCTGGCTGCTCTGTCTCCGCGAGGGCACAATGCCGACTAAACGCACGCTGCTGATCGTCGAGGACGACATCGCCTTTGCCAACGCACTGCGCCGGTCTTTCGAACGGCGTGATTACGAAACGCATAGCTGCCGGAGCGTCGACGGCGTGCAGGCGCTGATCGGCACCGTTGCCTTCCAATATGCCGTCGTCGATCTCAAGCTTGCCAGCGGCTCGGGCCTTGAGTGCGTCAGGGCGCTGCACGAACACGATCCTGAAATGCGGATCGTCGTGTTGACCGGCTTTGCCAGCATCGCCACCGCTGTCGAGGCGATCAAGCTCGGCGCCTGCCAGTATCTCGCCAAGCCCGCCAATACAGACGACATTGAAGCGGCTTTCGGCCAGGTCGAGGGCAATGCTTCGGTGCCGCTCGCCGAGCGGCCAACCTCGATAAAGAACCTCGAATGGGAGCGCATCCACGAGACGCTGGTGGAAGCCGACTTCAACATTTCCGAGACGGCACGACGGCTCGGCATGCACCGCCGGACGCTGGCGCGGAAGCTGGAGAAGAGGCGTGTGAAGTAGGCACGATCCACCGGGCATGGCACATCGTGGCGATGCCGATGATAAGATTGATGCCGGCAACAATCGTTGCATTCGAACGATGTCCTCCAAAGGAAAAAATTGGCAGGGCAGGGATTAAAATCCCCACATGCTCCGTAAACAGGACATGAAACCGCCGATGCCACGCTTTGACATCATAGGACAGCTCGGTTCGCTGCGCCGCTATGCGCGCTCGCTGACGCGCGACAGCACCGACGCCGAGGACCTTGTCCATGACGCGCTGGTGCGCGCTTATGAGCGGCGCAGCACCTTCCGCTCCGGCGGAAACCTGCGCGCGTGGCTGCTGTCGATCGTCCACAACACCTTCATCGACAGGATGCGGTCCCGCAAGTCCGAGGCGTCGCGCGTCGAACAGGCTGGATACCTGGCCGACGGCAGCACGCCGGCACCACAGGAACATTCGGTGCGCCTGGCGCAGGTGCGCCAGGCTTTTTTCAGCCTGCCCGAAGAACAGCGTTCAGCGCTGCACCTCGTCGCCATCGAAGGCCTCTCCTACCAGCAGGCCGCCGATGCCAGCGGCGTGCCGCTCGGCACGCTGATGTCGCGCATCGGCAGGGCGCGCGCCGCACTGCGCGAGATGGAGGAGCCGGCGAAGGCAAAAAACCACCTCAGGATCGTTGGAGGCCCTTCATGACCGCAACTGTCGATCCCGTGACGGATATCGACCTCGACGCCTATGTCGACGACCAGATCGACGTCACCCGCCGCATCGAGGTGGAGGCATTCTTGTCCGCTCGCCCGGAGGCGGCGGCGCGCGTGATGTCGGATCTCAGGACCCGCGATGAACTGCGCGTGGCGCTTGCCGGCTCCAAAGGCATGGCACGGCCCGCGACCGCCGATGCCGCGCGGCGGCTGGAGAGGGGGCTTGCCCGCGGCCGCATCTTCGGTGTGCTGCAGCGCGCCGCGGTGGTTGCTGTCTTCGTCGCCGCCGGGTGGCTGGCGAACGGTATCATCGGGCCGATGTCGGTGACCAAGGTCGTCGCCTCGCCGCAGCCGCCCGCCTATGTCGACGACGCAGTGCGGGCCCACAGGACCACGCTGGTGCGCGAGAGCATGCCGTCGCAGCCCGAGGCGCCCAACTACAACGCCGGCGAGATTCGCGCCGCGACCGCCATCGTCATGCCGTCGCTGCCCAAGGATTGGAAGGTCCGCGACGTGCAGATCTATCCGTCCCGCTTTGGTCCGAGCGTCGAGATGGCGGTCGAGACGAAAGACATGGGGCTGGTGTCGCTGTTTGCGATCCGGCCTGGAACCTTCGACGTCGTCAAGCCGACGATCGCGCCCTCGGGCGACATCTCATCGGCCTATTTCCAGATCGGCGATGTGGCTTATGCGGTGGTCGGACGAAGCGAGGTCCACGACCTCGACCGCGCCGCAGAGACGCTCGCCAAGACGCTCTACTGATCGATCCACAAAGGAGAACGCAAATGAACACCCCCAATCTGGGATATCGCGTCGCCGCCGGCGCCCAAACCGGAGCCGTCTTCGACGAGGGCCTGCGCCAGCATATGCTGCGCGTCTACAACTACATGGGTGTCGGCCTGGTGGTCACCGGCCTCGTCGCCTTCATGATCTCATCGACGCCGGCGCTCTACGTGCCGATCTTCTCCAGCCCGCTGAAATGGGTGGTGATGCTGGCACCGCTCGCCTTCGTCATGCTGTTCTCGTTCAAGATGCAGACCATGTCCGCGGCGAATGCCCAGGCGATGTTCTGGGCCTTCTGCGCGGTCATGGGCCTCTCGCTCGCCTCCGTGTTTCTGGTGTTCACCGGAACCAGCATCGCGCGCACCTTCTTCATCGCAGCCACCATGTTCGGCGCCACCAGCCTGTACGGCTACACGACAAAGCGCGACCTGACCCAGTTCTCGTCGTTCCTGATCATGGGCCTGATCGGCGTGGTGATCGCCAGCATCGTCAACATCTTCCTCGGCTCGACCGCGCTGCAGTTCGCCATCTCGGTGATCGGCATCGCCGTGTTCATCGGCCTGACCGCCTGGGACACGCAGACGATCAAGGAACAGTATGCCGAGAATTTCGACGCGGAATCGCGCCAGAAACTTGCCGTCTTCGGCGCCTTCTCGCTCTATCTGAACTTCATCAACATCTTCCAGCTGCTGCTGAATTTCACCGGCGAACGCGAATAACGACTATCCGCTGTGGGCAAGAGCGAGGGTTATTGCTCTTGATGCGGAGAGGTGGCCGGAGGGAGATCCTCCGGCCACAATTCGTTCCTGCAGAACCAGGCTGCACCTTGAGTCCCGAAGCGCTTTTGCTAGTCTGCCCACCGCGCCGGCCTTCAACAACGACCCGCGAGGAAATGTGGCACAGGACAGCCAAACGCTTCATGGCGACGGTATCTCGGCGACCATCGTTGCGCAGGGCGCCGAACTGATTTCGCTGCAAGATGCGCACGGATTCGAATTCCTGTGGCAGGCGGGGCCGGAATGGCGGCGTCACTCGCCGGTGCTGTTCCCGATCGTAGGGCGGCTGGCGGGCGATCATCTGCGCCATCGCGGCCGGACCTATCCAATGACGCAGCACGGGTTCGCGCGCGACAAGTCGTTTGCCTGGGCGCGGAAGGGACCGCGATCCTGCACGCTGGTGCTCACCGACGATGTCGACACCCGGGCGCGCTATCCGTTCGCCTTTCGGCTTGAAGTGACCTACACGCTGGTCCGCCAGCAGCTTGATGTGACTTTCGACATCACCAACACTGGTGATGAGCTCCTGCCGGCATCGATCGGGGCGCACCCGGCATTCAATTGGCCCTTGCAGCCGGATCAGGCCAAGACGGACTACCGGCTGATCTTTGCCGATGATGAGCCGGCGCCGATCCGCCGCCTTAAGGACGGACTGCTGCTGAAAACGCCGCAGCCGACGCCTGTCGAAGGCAACATACTCCCGCTCTCCGAGCGGTTGTTCGACGAGGACGCGGTGATTATAGACCAGCCCGCCAGCTCCAGCGTGCGTTATGCCGCCGAGCGTGGCCCGGCGATCGAGATGTCCTGGCAAGGGGTTCGGGAGTTGGGCGTCTGGTCAAAGCCGGGCGGCGCGCCGTTCCTGTGCATCGAACCCTGGCACGGCCTTGCAAGCCCGGTGGATTTCGATGGTGATTTTGTCGACAAACCAGGCCTGATGCTGATCGCGCCGGGTGCAAGTCGCGTGATGAGCTATCGGGTACGTCTGCTGCCAATAGCCAATTGGAGTGCGCTCAGTGAATTCTGAAACGATCGAGATCTACCATCCACGTGGTGTTTCAAATTTGGGCCAATGGGACATTGGTGGTCTCAAGCTCAAAGTCTATGGTCTCGTCGCAGACAACAAAAAGATCGACGAACCCATGGCGACTCTGGCGCAGTCATTCGTGCGACAGGAGGTTCTGCCGCGTGTGGCGGACGAGGGTGACGAGAATGGCATGGGCTTTGTGATCATTCATCCTGGTGAGCTCGGTGTGTCCATCTTAGCTCACTGGTGGATACAGGGTTCGGTGCTTTGTCAGCACATCTATCGGAAGCTGTATTCCGCAACCGAACCGATGGACACGGTTAAGAGACCTGTTATTGCCTGTGTTTGGGAATTGGCTCTGATGAATGCCGAGCAGGAAGCTTGGCGAAAAACGATGATGAAAGGCGAGCCCAATCCATTGGGATACATGGGCGCTTGGGCTGACTTCGAAGCTGCATAGAGGCTGCTCATGATCGACTATTGCGTGGTCGCCCAGATCGTCGGTGCCCAATGAAGCTGTACTTCAGCCGCAATCCCAATCCTCGATTGGCGGTCGCGGTCGCACGCTATCTCGAAACGAAACTGGACTTCGAATTCGCCTCGCCATTCGCTGCCGGGCAAATGGAGAAATTTCGCCGGTTAAATCCCAACCTCTCACTGCCCATCCTTGTGGATGATGAGGGAAAGAGCCTCTGGGAGGCAGACGCCATAGCCTGCAGGCTGTCGCGCCACGCGCATTCGGATTTCTGGCGCACCGGCGATGACGAACCTGAGATGATCCGGTGGCTCAGCTGGGGCAAGGAGCACTTCGCACTCGCTTGCGACACGGTGCATTTCGAACGTGGGACGAAACAGCGGTACGGCATCGGCCCGATCGATCAGAAGCGGGTGGAGGAGGGCCTGAACCAATTCCATACGGCTGCGGCAATACTCGACGCCGTGCTTGCCGAGCGGCAGTGGCTGGTCGGCAATTCGGTTTCCTATGCCGATTTTCGAATAGCGACCTTCCTACCGTTCAACGACGCCGCCAGACTGCCGCTCGACGATTATCCCTCTGTCAGCCGCTGGTACCGTCGACTTGAAGACATCGACGCCTGGCGTGACCCTTTCAAAGGGATGGATGCACCCGAATTGCCGCCGGTGCCGCAAATGGCCGTCGCGGACCAGCGGTGAGAACGCGCGCGAAGAGCAGCGCAGCAGGCCGAACCTAACAAGGCGATGATGTGCGGGGGACCGGATGAACATCTATGTCCTGAGCGTGATCGAAGGACAGGAATGGGTCCTTCCTCGGCAGGCGGACGACTACCAGCTGTTTTCGACGCTCTGCGGCCGGAAGCAGACACAATGGCATCCGCCCAGGATGGAGATCCTGCGCGAACACGACGACGGTACGCTCCGGCAATATTCAGATTTTCCATGGCTTGGCGAGCATGTGCTCATCCTGCGGGCGAGGGCGTCGAAATTGCTTCGGCCAACCCTCGAACCGTACGGTGAATTCCTGCCGCTTCCTGCTGACGAGCCAATATCGCTCTTCAATGTCACCACCGTGATCGATGCGCTGGACGAGGAACGTTCAAAGATCGTTCGCTTTGACGATGGCGGCATCATGGTGATCGAAAGCCTCGTCCTTCGAGCGGACGCAATCGGCGGTACCGAGATATTCAAGCTGCCCGAGCGTGCCGACGGGGTGCGAATATCCGATATTTATCTGCAGGAGACGATCGTACGCCGGATCGGGGAGCTTGGGCTCAAGGGCATTGCTTTCAACCTGGTCTGGAGCGACGAGCCGGTCGGACGAGGCAGGATCGAATACCCAGGTATCAAAAAGGGCATTTCAACCGCAAGCTCGCTCACGCGCTTTTGGGCCGCTCTGCGGCGAAGAGCGGGATTTTGACATCAAACCTGCCGGACGACGGTGCCGACCACATTGACGAGAAGGCGCGCGGCGGTCAGCGCTGACAGGCCGTCAATATCGACCGGAGGATAGAACTCGACAAGGTCGAATCCTGCGATCCTGGCCCGTTTGCCGAGGCCGGCGATCAGGTCGATTACCTGCGTGTAGGTGAGGCCGCCGGGTGTACGCGCCGCCACGCCCGGCATGATGCTTGGATCAAGGCTGTCGCAGTCGAGGGTGACGACGACCCGCGCGCCTTCCGGAATATGCCGGAGCGCGGCTTCGACGCCCTGGGCATGAACCTCGCGGGCGGTCACGAAGCGGCTGCCATAGCGCCGGGCTGCTTCGATTTCGGTGATGCGCGCGCTGCCGACGCTGCGCAGACCGACCTGCACCATGCCGGCGACATGCGGCATCTCGCTCGCCCTGCGCATCGGGCTCGAATAGCCGTGGCGTTCGCCATGAACCTCGTCGCGCCAGTCTATATGGGCGTCGACCTGCAGGACCCAGACCGGCCCGTGCTCTGCAAAGCCGGCGAGGAAGGGAATGGTCATGGAACAGTCGCCGCCGATCAGGATCGGCACAGCCGGCAACGTCAGGATCTCGCGCGTTTTTGCCTCGATCCTGGCCCGGTTGCCGGCATTGTCATGCATGGTGGTCAAGATATCGCCGGCGTCGACGCAAGAGTCCGGCTTGCCGTCGAACAGCGGGCCGCCAAGATCGAAATCCCAGTGCTCGACGAACGCGGCATCGTCCTGGCTGGCAGCACGGATGGCGTTGGCGGCCAAGGCATAGCCGCTGCTGTCCTTGCCGGGATAGGTGCTGCCGTGACCGGCCCCGAAGATCACCGCACGAGGCACGCGGCTATCTGCAAGACGGTCGGGAAAGCCGAGAAAGGGAGGCGAGGGGGTCATGCCTTGATGGTCCTGATGATGGCTTGGCGCACGCCGATCGGGGTGCGGTTAGATCAAGCGCCTCGGCTTCAGCTTTGTACCCGATTGGGTAAGCCCAATAAACTCTAAAACGATCGAGATCGAGCACCCACGGGGTGTTTCAAATTTGGGCCAATGGGACATTGGCGGCGGCATGGGCCGATTCCGAGGCGACATAGAGACTTGCGCGCCGGCGATGACGTTGGGCCGGGCTTGGATCGGCAGGCGCGATCCCGAAATTTCCAGTACGTGACGAGAATGAACCTTTGGCTGGCCGCCCGGTAGCGGAACCAGGCGGGGTTCACGTTGTTACCACAGCGGGCGACTGCCGGTTGCCGGATTCGGAGTCATCGTTTCATGACCAATGGCCCATTGCCTGAAAACGTTCTGGTCTCGCTTCCCATGATTGACGCAAAGGCGGCGCCGACGCTCAAAAATGCCGAGGCGGAGGTATTTTATACCGAAGCAATCCGCGAGCTTGCCGCCACCGACATTCCCTTTCTGGTCGCCGGGACCTACGCGGTAAGCGCCTATACGGGTGTCACCCGCCAGACCAAGGACCTCGATATCTTCTGCAAGGCAGGCGACTACGCGCGGATCCTCGCCCATTTCAAGCAGCTTGGATATGCCGTCGAAATCGAGGACGACCGGTGGCTCGGCAAGGTGTTCAAGGGCACGCATTTCTTCGACGTCATCTTCGGCTCGGCCAACGGCACGGTGCCTGTTGGCGACCTGTGGCTGGAACACGCCCGCCAAACCGAGCTGTTGGGCAGCAGGGTGCGGATCATCGGCCCGACCGAACTCATCTGGTCCAAATGCTTTATCCAGGACAGAGGGCGACACGACGGCGCCGATATCGCTCATACGATTCTCAAGGCGGGCGATCAGATCGATTGGCACCGGCTGCTTTCTTATCTGGAGGTTCATTGGGAGGTTCTGTTGATGCAGCTTATCAATTTCAGATGGATCTATCCGAGCGAGCGGGATCATATCCCGGCCTGGTTGCTCGATGAATTGCTCGACCGCCTCGCCAAGCAACGGCAATTGCCGTCTCCAAGGATGAAGATCTGCCGTGGGCGGCTGCTTTCGCAAACCGACTACGAGATCGACGTCAAGGAATGGGGCTTCGCCGGCGTCGGTGGTGTGGGAGAATTCCGTGATGGCTGATCCCGTCAAGAGCAGCGCGCCCAAGGACGGCGCACGCGCGCTCAAAGTTGCCGCGGTCGGGGATCTCCATGTCCGGGAAGATGCGCAAAACTCGTATCGAGACCTCTTCGGCGAGATATCGAGCGAAGCGGACATTCTCGTTCTCACGGGAGATCTGACCAATCTCGGCAAGCCTCGTGAAGCGGAGATGCTGGCCGAGGATCTGCGCAACTGCTCGATTCCGGTTGTGGCAGTCCTCGGCAATCATGACTACGAGTCCGGTGCGGTGGAAGACGTCACGAAGATCCTGCGGCAGGCGCATGTTCACCTCCTCGACGGGCAGACAGTCGAAATCGAGGAGGTCGGTTTTGTCGGCGTGAAGGGATTCATAGGCGGCTTCGGGTCACGCATGCTCGGCTCATTCGGGGAACCGGCGATCAAGACGATGGTCGCGGAAAGCGTGAACGAGGCAATGCGACTTGAAAATGCGATGCGCCAGGTGCGGGCCAAGCGCACGCTGGTGATCCTTCACTACGCGCCGATTGCCGACACCGTCGCGGGAGAACCGCTGGAAATATTTCCGTTTCTGGGCTCTTCACGTCTGGCCGAAACGATCGATCGATTCCAGGTCAGTGCTGTCGTGCACGGTCATGCACATCGCGGTTCTTACGAAGGCCAAACGCCTGGCGGAGCCAAGGTCTACAACGTCGCCATGCATGTGGCCAAGCCTGGCGGCCGCCCCTACGCCTTGCTGGAAATCTGATGCCAACGGCTTGCGCCGTCGATGCCCATTGGCCTGGACTCAGTTGGTGGCGTTGATCGACCTCGCCAACTCTTCCAGCTTCCGCGGATCATTGCCGTGACGGCGCACCAGTTCGCGTGCCTGCCTGGACGGCAAATCGGTCGTGGCGGCCAGCTGTCGCACCTGCTGATCGTCGATGGCGACCTGCGGCAATGTATGGTCGATATCTCCTGACTTGTCCTTCATCACGCTTCTCCTTGGTCGATTTCGACGACAACGGCTCGAAAATCCGACCGGTTCCGAACGATCTGCAACTTTTGCGCCGGCATCCGTGGGCGGACCAACGTGCGCCTGCCTTGAGGGCGCAACGATCTCGATGGCTGTATTCTGCCAGGAACCATGCCACGGCGGACGAGTTGTTCCGACTGAACGGAGACAGTTAGATGCCACAGCCAAGACAGCCAGACCCAAATCGCGATATGCCCGTGCCGCCTCCAACATGGAAGCCGGAGCCGATCGAGGAACCCGAACCGGAAACGCTTCCGGACGAGACTCCGCTGCCCAACCCCGACGAGAATGAAGAGCCTCCCGTCCACGCATGAGAGGGAATTTCTGCATCGCGGGGCAAGCGCGCAACCTGCCGAGGACTAACGATCTATCTCTCCAAACACGATGTCGAGCGACCCGATGATCGCGGCAACGTCGGCGATCATGTGCCCTCGAGACAGGAAATCCATCGCCTGCAGATGGGCGAAAGATGGCGCACGTATTTTGCACCGGTAAGGGACGTTGCCCCCGTCAGAAACCAGATAAACGCCGAATTCTCCCTTTGGCGCTTCAACCGCGGCGTAGACTTCTCCCGCCGGCACGCGATGCCCCTCGGTATAAAGTTTGAAATGCTGGATGGTCGCTTCCATAGAGCGTTTCATCGTGGCGCGCCGCGGCGGCGTGATCTTCTGGTTCGGAATCGCGACCGGCCCCTGGCCTTCGGATGACCGCAGTTTTTCCAGGCATTGCTTCATGATCCGCACCGACTGGCGCATCTCCTCCATACGGACGAGATAACGGTCATAGCAGTCTCCGTTCTTGCCGACGGGGATGTCGAAATCCATGTCAGGGTAACATTCGTATGGCTGTGCCTTGCGCAAATCCCATGCCGCGCCCGATCCGCGTACCATCACGCCGGAAAATCCCCAGCGCCAGGCATCATCCAGCCCGATCACACCAACATCGACATTGCGCTGCTTGAAGATGCGGCTGCCGGTGAGCAGATCGTCGAGGTTGTCACAGACTTTGAGGAACGGATCGCAGAAAGCCCAGATGTCGTCGAGAAGCTTCGCAGGCAAATCCTGGTGCACGCCGCCGATTCTGAAGTAATTCGCATGCATGCGAGCGCCGGAGGCGCGCTCGTAAAAGACCATCAGCTTCTCGCGCTCCGCAAATCCCCAAAGCGGCGGCGTCAGGGCGCCGATATCCATGGCCTGGGTCGTGACATTGAGGAGATGCGACAGAAGCCGGCCAATTTCGCAAAAAAGAACACGGACAAGCTGCCCACGCTTTGGAACTGTTATGTCGAGCAGTTTTTCGGCGGCGAGGCAGAACGCATGCTCCTGGTTCATCGGCGCGACATAGTCGAGCCGATCGAAATAGGGCAGCGCTTGCAAATAGTTCTTGTGCTCTATGAGTTTTTCGGTGCCTCGATGGAGCAAGCCAATATGCGGATCGGCACGCTCGACGATCTCGCCGTCCAGTTCGAGCACCAACCGAAGAACACCATGGGCGGAGGGGTGCTGTGGCCCGAAATTGATGGTGAAGTTGCGAACGGCGGCTTCGACCATTGCTGCTCTCCGCGACTGCATTTCGTCGATTCAGTGATGCGTATGGTTCGATGCCTCAAGTCGTCGTCTGAATGATCAGCGTCAGCGTGCCATCGCCATCTATGTTTGCAGCGACAACCTGCGAGGAATTGAGCCCATTCGCTCTCAAAGCCGACGTCGCCTGAGGTGAGGCATCGACGGAGCTTTGCAGGCGAAGCAAATCTTCGGCGCTGGTCTGGTTAATCACGGCATCGGCCTGCGCCTTGATTTCGTCCGGCAAATCCTCGACGGCGACAATGGCGACGCCGGTGAAATTCAAACCGGCAGAGCCTGGATCGGGCGGCGCCAGCTCCGGCTGCGCTTCGCCCTGCGGTGGCGTCACCTGGGGAAGCTGCGGTCCGATAGTTTGGGCGTAGACGGGCTGAATGGTGACCGCCCCGGAAAGCGCGACAGCTATCGTCAACATGCGCATGGTCGCTCCTTGCATTCTTCGAGGGAGATTTTGAAGAAACCCCCATGCTGAGCGATGGTTCCGCAAGGCCGGTCCCACCGGGCGATTTCGCCCCAACTCACCCCAGAGAGACGCCGAAAACCCTGGCCAAGGCGTTCGTCACACGGCTGTCTCCAATCGGTTGGGCAGCTCCGTACGGAATCGTACCATCGATTGATCTGCACCTTGGACAGGATCAAAATGAAGCTGAGGTGACCATGGGAGGGAGCCGCATGAGCATCGCCAGATGGGCAATAAGACCTGTCGGTACCGCCAAGGCGTTTCTGGCAGAAGAGCTTCGAAGTGCGCGATACGGCGACATCGTTTCGGTCAAAGCGGCGATAGAGGCCGCTCGCAGGGACGCGCCTTATTTGCAGGATACAGATGATGAATTGATGGAGACGATCATCGAGCTGGCACGGGAACTGGGTCTGGCCGTCCTTTTTGACTCTCGCGATTGACCGATGAGCCATGGTCGATGCGATTTGGTACGAAATCGACAATTGGCTCATGGTCGAAAATGCGCAATCATTGGGAAATGGGACGACGGCTGGACGACAAACTCGATTGCAAGGCTTGTGGGACCATCCAAATGGACATTCCCGACGACGCCAACGAGTCGACGCCAATTCATTGCAGCAATTGCGGCGCCTTTCTCGGCGAATGGGGTGAATTGCAGGATGATTTCTACCGCCAGGCTCGCGGTACCGAAGCATTCGACTTGCGCAACGGAACCATTATCAAGAAGTAGCGCGCAACAACGCGCCCCCCGATGACACAGGTAAATCCACAGGGGGGTGGCAGATCTAACCGACGTCGATCACGACCATCAGCCCGCCGCCGCCCTTTTCCTCGACATTGTTGTTCGTCGTGTGATGCGGGATGTGGCAATGGATGAGCCACTTGCCTGGACGCCGTGCCTTCCAGACGACGTCATAGCGCTGTCCTGGCCCGACATTGATCGTATCGGCCAGAAAGCGCGCCGAGGGAGGAAGCGTCTCACCGTCACGAGCGACGACCTCGAAGGGTCCGCCATGGATGTGCATGGGATGGACGAAGCCATTATTGGTGCCGATGAAACGCACCTTCAGCGTCTCGCCCACCTTCATGGGGATGGCGTCGGTTGCGGGATAGGCCTTGCCGTTGATGGTGAAGAAGTTCGGCATACCGCCTTCCATCGGCATCGAAGGGTAGGTCAGTCCATCGCGCACCAGCCATTCCTGAAGTTCGATCACATAGTCGTGGTCAGCCCGAATCTCGTCGGCGGGATTGGCAGGCTCGATGATCAGCGCCCCATAGAGCCCCAGCGCCTGGGTACGGTCCGGCTTGGCATGCGGATGATAGAAATAGGTCCCGTGCTGGGTCGCGGTGAATTCGTAGGAATAGGATTGCCCAGGCTCGATCGGCGGCTGGGTGATCTCGGCGGGCCCATCCATCTGGTTCGGCAGGATCATGCCGTGCCAATGCACCGTGGTCTCCTCAGGCAGGTCATTGGTGACGTCGATGCGAACCTTATCGCCCTGGCGAATGTGGATGCGCGGACCGGGAATCTGGCCGTTGTAGGCATAGGCGTCGACCGCGACATTGGGCAGGATCTGCCAGCGGACCACTGAGGGCCTGAGGTCGAACACCTTGACGCCGTTCTCCAGGCGGAATGGCAGTTCCTGGTCGCCCTTGGCGGCAAGGCCATAGGATGCCGTGACGCGATGCGGATCGGTTGCAGCCATGTCACGCATGGCTTCCGCCGGCGTGTCGCGGCCCATGATCATGCCTTGCGGCATGATCGCCCCGCCGACGTCACGTGCCGAAAGCGTCAGGTTCAGCCAGTTCGCCGGTGCGGCCATGCCAATCGCCAGCGCCAGCACCGAGACCATGCCGAGGGCTGCTATCTGCGGCGTCGTGGCGTCCGTCTCTATCTGATGGCCGCTGCGTTTGGATTTGTGGGATGTGTTGGCGTGGCCTTGTCGTCGATCATCGCCGGCGCGGGCATGATGCGTAGCGTGCTGTTGCTGGGCGGTCGGCTCTCGACTGCTCATTTCGGCCGCCTGCGGGCGCTGCGTCATCAACCCGTGCTTCAGTCCGCGGGCGACCAGCCAGACATTGGCGGGATAAGCAAGTGTGAAGCCGGCAATGACGCCGATCGACATCACGCCCCAGAACAAGAGCTCGGTCGGCTCCATCGCGCGCATGTCGCGCCCCATCATCAGGAAGCTCATGACGGGCGCCATGCCGGCCATCATGAAATTCATCGAGATGAACTCGGGCAGGAAGCTCTTGCGCACATTCTCCCAGTAGGTGCCGCCCATCATCGATTTCATGAACAGCGACTGGAAGATGAACAGGCCGAAGGCGAAACCCGCCAGATATTCGACGATGAGGTCGAGCCACATCGGCAGGCCAAGCGTTGCCGTGATGACCGCCGCGAGAATGATGCCGGTTGCATCGCCGGCAACGCAGTGGATGGTCGAACCGACGCCCTGCTTCCACAGCGGCCTGGTGAAGTCTTCATGCTCGCCCGGTCGTGGCTCCTTGTCTGCAAGCACATAAAGCAGCAGCCCCAATGGACCCATATAGAGGGTCACCAGGATGAAACCCCATTTCATCACCACCGGTTCGGGATTGTTGCGGTATTGATCGAAGCCGACATAGAGCGTCGAGGCGGCGGCAAGAGCGAACCAGACGGCAAGGAAATAGTCGATTGGCTGGATGAACATGGATGCATCCCGTCGCGGATCAGCGGCTTGTCACAAGCAGCCCCCGCCGATGAACGCAGCACGTGTGTTTATGATCCCGCCGGCCCAATCCGGTTGTGTCGAATTCTCCAGCCTGGCGCTCTTGTCGAAGCATTACGGCGCGGTAATTCCCTTGAAGGCGTGGGCGCTTCGCTGCCTCAACAGGAGCTGGCCATGAAACATCAAACACTCGACCAACTGCATGCCGTCGCCAAGATTGAATCGTCGGCTGCATATTCCGCAATGACACGAAATCAGCGCATAGAGCGCTGGGCTGAACTGCTGGAGCGTAATCCCGAGCGATGCCTTGGCGCGTTTGCAGGCACCGAACATCTGCACCCCGAAGCACGTGCAATGATGCGGGGCGAGGGAACCGCAATTTCGGTTGCTTTCGAAGATCCCGTGCTGCGCGCATCGGGTTTGAAAGACGATACCTACGGCGAGGCAAAGCGCTTTTTCGAGCTGAACGACTGGCAGTTGCACGACATCGTCTGCGATTGCCACGTCGGCTCAACCATGAAAGCGCGCTGGGCTGCGACGCGAGTCCGCTCAGCCGTCAGCGGCAGGTTCTTTGCGTGGTTGCGGCAAAGGATAATGCGCTGACCCAGTTGGGGATCGTCGTCGCCCGCTGCGGCTTACGATCCCCTGTCTTGCCGATTGGATGTCTTGCCGATTGGATGTCTTCCGATCGGATATCTTGCGATGCGGATCAACGCTTGTCCTGGTATAGCCGGTCGGTCGCCCGGTCGCTTTCCCTTCGTTCGGCGGGCCCACGCCGGCGGCGTGCGATAACGGCATAGGCCAACAGCACGATCAGCAACAATGGGCCGCCGGCAACGACGACCAACCACATGATATCTCCAAACATGGCGGCATCTCCTTTCCCAGACAACCGGCAAGGAGGAGAACCGTTCCGCGCAGCAGCAGGGTAATGCCACCTCGGTCATCAACTTACGGATTGCGTTCGTAGGTTCCGATGAGTTCTGCCTGCTCGAGCGAGTGTTTCTGCGCCTCCCGCCAGATGCGCTCGACGCCTGCGCTGGCCGGAATGGCAAGGCTCGGCGTGTCGAGCGCGGCCAGCCGGAAATGGTAATGGTGGACGCCATGTCCGACCGGGGGTTCAGGGCCGTCGTAATAGGCGTTGCCAAAATCGTTTGTTGCTTGCCTAAGGGCACCGGGACCTGGCTTGCCGCTTTCCGCCTCGGGAAGTTCCCTTGTCTCCGCGGAGATGTTGAACACCGCCCAATGACCAAACGTTCCGCTCGGCGCATCAGGATCCTGAACGACGAGAACGAGGCTTTTGGCGTCGTCCGGTACTCCAGACCATTTCAGCGGCGGCGATACGTTTTTGCCGTCTCGTGTATATCTTTCGGGTATTGGTCCGCCTTCGGCAAAGGCGGCGCTGCTGAGGGCAAGTGGCATGGTTCACTCCTTCCGGGGAAGTTGATCGCAGCGATGCCAACGGCATGCTATTTGTTGGTCCGCATCTTTTGTCTTGGATCGATCCCGCCAGCAGCGGTCGTGTCGTTCTCGACATCGCCTTCGACCGTGTTCTCGCCTTCAAGCTCGAACTCTTCGCCTTCCTTGATCGTTCCCTTGGAAGTCCCGATACCAGGATTGTTCGCCAAGTCGGCATCGCTGGGTTTTTTCCATTTCGGATGTTTGGTTCCGGTCATGAGAAAACTCCTTCGACGGGATTTCAGTTTAAAAATGCAAGCCAGATAACCGTTCCGGTTCCAGGGCTCTGCTTCATCGGCTCGCCGCGCGCGCCGGTTAGAGCCCGAATGGATAGGTGTCGGGAACGCCGGTTCTTGCATGCTCCGGGCCAAGCGGCGTCACTGCCGCGGTTTTGTCGAACCATAGGAACGCGTCGAACTGCTGGGGCAGGGAAGCGTCCGCATAGTGGCTGCCCAGCTCGGTTTCCGGCCGGTAGATTACCCCGATGAATCGCTCCAGCCTGCGTTCCAGCAGCCGCTCACGCAGCGTCTTGTCGCGCCCGAGGTCGAGCAGGAACCGCGACACGAGAGAATCGTGGCAAAGCCGTTCGTAGCTGTCGGCGTGCGACGCGCGAACCTGCTTCACCTCCATTTCGCCATCCCAGTCGCTTGCGGCCGCTACAGTGCCGGAATGCGTGCCCATACCGACTAGCGCTGCCTCATCGCCGAAACGCTGCCGGCAGAGCTGACCGATGTTCAGTTCGTCCCTGACGACACCCATCTCGGTAAAGCGGGCATCGCCGATATGGGAATTGTGCGCCCACACCACCGCCTTGGAGTTGGGGCCGCCGGCGTCCAACAAATGTTCCAAGGTCTCGAACATATGGGTGTCGCGCAGGTTCCAGGACTCCGCACCGCCATAGTACATGATCCGGTAGTAGTGTTCGGCGGACGCGATCAGCCGGGCATTCTGACTGGCGTCGAGAAAGTCGGTTCCGTCCTGTTTTGCATAATCGAGTTGTCTGGCGAGCAAGTCCCGGCATTGTTCCAGCACGGCTTTCTCGCATTTTTTATAGCCGGCGGTGAGCACCGCACGGCCGTAGGTAGACGGTTCGTGTTGCCAGGGCGTCAGGCAACCATACCGTTCGCGTGCAATCTTGGCTGCCTGGGGATCGACCCGGTCGAGATAGTCGAGGACCGCGCCTATGGACCCGCTCATATTGTAGATGTCCAGGCCGTAGAACCCTGCTTGCTCCGAAGGTTCTAGCTTCTCGTTGCGACGGCGCATCCAGTCGGAGAAGGCCGCGACATCGGTGTTGCGCCACATCCACGTCGGAAACCGCTGGAATGGCGCACCGGCGCCTGTTCGCGGCCGACGATGGCGAACGTAGCGGTCGATCGCCGCCGCATCGGGCCAGTCCGCCTCGACCGCGACGATGGTGAAGCCGTGCCGTTCGATAAGCCTGCGGGTGATCGCCGCGCGCGCCCTGTAGAACTCGGACGTGCCATGGCTTGCCTCGCCAAGCAGAACGACGCGCCGGTCGGCGAACCGGTCGAACAATGCGCCGAAGGCCGGATCGTCGAAATCGGGCAGCGGTTCAGCCGCGGCCGCGATCATATCGGGCAGGCTGATTGGATGCGGATGTCGAAGTGGACGACCGACCTTGGTGACGGTGCCGTTTTCCGACCAACCCTGCTCGCCGATGAGAGGGACGAAGCGCACGCCGCCGAAATCCTCCTCGCTGTAGGTTGCGGCACCTGTCCGGGTGACTTTGAGCAGGCGTTGCAAATCGGGGTCGTCGCCGACCGGAATGACGAGCCTGCCGCCGACATCGAGTTGCTCCTGAAGGGCGAGCGGTGCGCCGGGACCGCTGGCTGTCACCACGATGGCATCGAACGGCGCCGCCTGCGGCCAGCCCTTGGTGCCATCGCCTGTCCGGACCTCGATGTTTCGATAGCCGAGTTTTTCAAACCGCCGTTTCGCCGTTTCTGCCAAACCGGGATGACGCTCTATGGTGTAGACCTGTTCGACGATCCGGCTCATCACCGCGGCGGCGTAACCCGAGCCGGTGCCGATTTCGAGCACGTGGTCACCCGGTTTGACGTCCGCCATTTCGATCATGAATGCGACGATGTAGGGTTGCGATATGGTCTGGCCGTCGGCGATCGGCAGCGGCGTGTCTTCATAAGCAAATTCCTCGAAACCGGGTTCTACGAAGGCCTCGCGTGGAACTTCGCGCATCGCCTGCAGAATTTCACGGTCATGGATGCCACGCCGGCCGACGTGGATATTGACCATTCGATCACGGGCACGAGGAAGATCGAGCATTTTTTAGCTCCCTTTGGTGCAACGCTTCGAGGTTGTCCTTCGCGGTAGCTGCCTTGAACCTGGCCTTCGCGATTCCAGTTTCTAACCGCTGGAGGACTTCAAGGTTCCCGCCTATTTGCGGACAGAGCCGCTCGCTCCAGCGGGATAGCGACCGGTCTCTTGGCCGCTCGGGTCGCGACACTGTCCCGGACGGCGGCAGTCGGGGGTTGCTCAAGCGCAAAGATGCCCCAGTTATCACCAGCGAACCGAAAGCTGGAGATGTCGATGAACGACAAGGCTGCCGCGACGCCGCAGGCTATCGGCCACGAACGGATCGACCTCATGGACCGTTACTGGCGCGCCGCGAATTACATCTCGGTCGGCCAGATCTATCTGCTCGACAATCCGCTGTTGCGCGAACCGTTGAAGGCCGAGCACGTCAAGCCTCGGTTACTTGGCCATTGGGGCACGACGCCGGGCCTGAATTTTCTCTACCTGCATCTGAACCGCGTTATCCGCGAACGCGACCTCGATGTTCTGTTTATCTGCGGCCCGGGCCATGGCGGTCCCGCAATGGTCGCCAACACATGGCTCGAGGGCACCTATAGCGAGATCTATCCCGATATCGGGCAGGGCGAAGACGGCCTCAGGAAACTGTTCCGGCAGTTTTCCTTTCCCGGTGGCGTGCCAAGCCATGCCGCGCCCGAGACGCCAGGCTCCATCCATGAGGGCGGCGAATTGGGATATGCATTGGTTCATGCCTTCGGTGCGGCCTTCGACAATCCGGGTCTGGTGGTTGCCTGCGTCGTTGGTGACGGCGAAGCCGAGACCGGTCCGCTGGCGGCGGCATGGCATTCCAACAAGTTCCTGAACCCAGCGTCGGACGGCGCCGTCCTGCCGATCCTGCATCTAAACGGCTACAAGATCGCCAATCCGACGATCCTCGGCCGCATGGACGATCAGGAATTGCGAGACCTTTTCGCCGGCTATGGCTACGAACCGTTCTTCGTCGAAGGCCACGAGCCGCTTGCCATGCACCGGTCCATGGCCGCGACGCTCGACACGGTGCTCGATCGCATCCGTTCCATTCAGGAGCAGGCACGGGCGCCGGGATGGCATGGTCAACGCCCGAAATGGCCGATGATCGTGCTGCGCAGCCCCAAGGGATGGACCGGGCCGAAGGAGGTCGATGGCGAAAAAGTCGAGGGTTTCTGGCGCTCGCATCAAGTGCCGGTATCGAACGCTCGAGGGAATGAGGAGCACCGCAAGATCCTCGAAAACTGGATGCGAAGCTACGAACCGGGAGAGCTGTTCGACGAAAGCGGGCACCTGTTGCCGGAGCTTGCGGCACTTGCCCCGACAGGGACAAGGCGCATGGGCGCAAGCCCGTACGCAAATGGCGGCCTGCTGAAGCGCGATCTGATGCTTCCAGATTGGAAAAGCCTGGCCCTGGAAGTGCCGCGTCCAGGTGGCGTCATTGCCGAGGCGACGCGGATTTGCGGAAGCTATCTTCGCGAGGTGTTCCGCCTCAATGCCGAGGCGCGAAACTTCCGCCTGATGGGGCCGGACGAGACATCCTCCAACCGCCTCGACGACGTGTTCGAGGTCACCGATCGGATCTGGATGGAGCGCATCGAGCCCTATGACGTCCATCTTTCCCGTGATGGTCGCGTCATGGAAGTGCTGAGCGAGCATCTCTGCCAGGGCTGGCTTGAAGGCTATCTGCTCACCGGCCGCCATGGCCTGTTTTCATGCTATGAGGCCTTCATTCATATCGTCGATTCGATGGTCAACCAGCATGCCAAATGGCTGAAGACCTCCGGCGAGCTCGCTTGGCGCAAGCCGATCGCCTCGCTCAATTACCTTTTGACCTCGCATGTCTGGCGGCAGGATCACAATGGTTTCAGCCATCAGGATCCGGGCTTTGCCGATCTGGTCGCCAACAAGAAGGCCGACACGGTAAGGCTCTATTTCCCGCCGGACGCCAACACCCTGTTGTGGATCACCGATCATTGCCTGAGAACCTATAACCGCATCAATGTCATCACCGCCGGCAAGCAGCCGGGACCGCAATGGCTGTCCATTGAAGAAGCCGGAGCGCATTGCAAAGCTGGAGCGGGCATCTGGGAATGGGCCGGCACGGTTCCTCAGCACGAGGAGCCCGATGTGGTCATGGCCTGCGCCGGCGATGTGCCGACCCTGGAAACACTGGCCGCGACAGACATTCTGCGCTCCGCGATCCCCGACCTGAAAATCCGCGTCGTCAATGTTGTCGATCTGATGACATTGCAGTCGAACACGGAGCATCCGCACGGCCTGCCCGACGGGGACTTCGACGCGTTGTTCACGAAAACACGGCCCGTCATCTTCGCCTATCACGGCTATCCCTATCTCATTCATCGCCTGACATACCGCCGCGCCAACCATGACAACATGCATGTGCATGGCTTCCGCGAGGAGGGCACCACGACGACGCCATTCGACATGGTGGTGCTCAATGAACTCGACCGCTACCATCTCGCGCTCGCCGCCATCGAACGCGTGCCGGGACTGGCCGAAAGGGCCGAAGGGCTTGCCGGCGAACTCCACGGCAGGTTGGCGAAGCACAAGGCCTATGTGCGCGAGCACGGCGAAGACATGCCCGAAATCCAGAAATGGAGCTGGCCCGACAAAGCCGCGACAAAGGTACGCCAATGACGCGTCGGTCGATCCTGGCGCTGAATGCCGGCTCGTCCAGCATCAAGTTCGCGCTTTACGATCTTGTCTCATCACGGGATATGCAACTCGTTTCACGCGGCACGCTGGACCTGGGCGACAAACCCACACTGCGCGCAAAAGCGGCCGACGGAACGGTGCAGTGCGATCGTCCGCTCACCGCCGACAAGCGGCGTGACGCGGCCATAGGCGAGATGCTGAATTGGGTGCAGGGCGAAATTGGGGAAAGAAACCTGATCTGCGCCGGCCATCGCATCGTGCATGGCGGAAGCGAGTTCATCGAACCTGTCCGTCTGACCCCAGACATCATCGACGCCATCGACAAACTTACGCCGCTTGCTCCGCTGCATCAGCCTCGCAGTCTCGCGCCCGTCCGTGCAATAGCCGCCTTGCAACCGGACCTGCCACAGGTTGGCTGTTTCGACACCGCTTTCCACCAGACGATCGATCCGCTCGTGCGGCGCTTTGCCCTTCCGCGCCAGTATGAACAGCAAGGCTTGCGCCGCTACGGGTTCCACGGTCTCTCCTATGAATACATCGCCGGGCGGCTCAGCGAGATATCGCCAATTTTCGCGGCGAAACACACGATCGTCGCCCATCTCGGCAATGGGGCAAGTCTTTGCGCCCTGCACGGGGGCAAAAGCATCGATACCACGATGGGTTTTTCGGCCCTGGATGGCCTCGTCATGGGCACGCGGTGCGGCGCCATCGATCCCGGCGTGCTGTTGTATTTCCTGCTGGAAAGAGGCATCGCGGCGGAAGAACTGCAGGCGATGCTCTACGAGAAGTCGGGCCTGCTCGGCGTATCCGGTATTTCCGGCGACATGAGGACGCTCGAAGCGAGCAATGATCCTCGCGCGCAAGAGGCGATGGCGCTTTTCGCCTTTCGCGCCGCGAGAGAGGCCGCGGCGCTTGCAAACACGATGGGTGGCCTTGAATGCCTGGTGTTCACCGCCGGCATCGGCGAACGGTCCGCGACCATCCGCAAGGCCATATGCGAAAAATTGACCTGGCTTGGCGTGGTGCTTGAAGATCGCGCCAACAACACCCACGCCGAGATCCTCAGTCGTCCCGAGAGCAAGGTGGAAGTACGCGTGATTGCGACCGATGAGGAAAGTGTCGTTGCACGTCACAGCCGCATGGTGATGCAAGCCTGAACGCTCGCCTCGGCATCGGAAAATCGGCTGTCGGTTCGGCCCGATGAAAGCCCGGGCAAGGGTATTCCCTGTACGAAAATTACCAAGCAAGCGGTCGGGGGAACCAACTGCCCATAGAAATATTGTGCGAGCAATCCCGGCTAACCCCGAGATCGTCGGCCGATGATCAGGCCGACAGCCTTACTTCAGGCATTGGCTGAGGAATCCATGTTTACGGACGACGTTGCGGTGAGGCGCCTGAAAATCCTGGTCGAGCAATATGTCGAGACACGCAAGAAACGCCACGATGTGATCTCTACCGCCAAGGCCGGGACCGCAATTCGAGAGGTGATGCCAAGTTGCCCGCTTTCCGGAAAGGCCTTCGATGATCTGATAGCGGCCTGCGCCATCGAGCATGGCCTCGCTGTGCTCTTCGACAATCCGGGGACATCAGGCACTGAAGTCTGAGGCTGGCGCTTCCGATGCTACCGTCGCGATGAGCAGGAGTTCAGTCGGCATGTCCAGGTACTTTTTCGACCTTCGAGATGAGAGCGGAAGCTTGCAGGAGGATCCCGAGGGCCAGGAATTTTCTGATCTCGCGAGCGCTGAGGAAAACGCGATGGCGTCGGCGAAGGAAATCCTTGCCGAAGAGCTGCTGCATGGCAGGCCGCTGCGTACCGGATTGACCTTCGAGATTTTTGACGAGAACCGCAACCTGGTGCTGCGCTTTCCTTTTGCGCTCGCGGCCGAAAAGGCCGGGGCACCCCCTTAATCCCGAATTGCCTGGCCGATCACCTGCAGGGGCCATACAGGTCGCCTCATGCGGATCCTATCCTTCCGCCTTGAAGTTTCTGGCTTCCTTCTCGACCTTGGGGTTGTCCTTGCCATGCTTTTGCATGAGCTCCTTGGCCTGCTTGGGTGAGACGTCGGTGGTCTCTGCCAAGCGCAATGCCTTCTTGTCCTTGCTTTCGGTCTTCTGCTTCTTGGCCGTCATGGCTCTTGAACTCCCTTGAAGCCTTTTCCGATCGATCTTGCCGGTGCGAACACCTGAGCATGTCCAGATGAACACTGTCGTTGCCTGGCTTGCTTCGATGACGAGACGTCAACGAGACGATGCCGGTCAGGTTCCGTGCATCGCCTGCTCATGTCCAAACTTGTCACGCCACGCGGCGGTACCGATGGCGGTCGCGGATGAACTCATTGAAGAAGCGGCCTTTTGAGGAAGCTTTGGTGAAAGCGGCATAAGTTGCCGGTGCAACATCCTCATATTCGTAGCGTCTGCCGCTCGGCACAAACCAGACCGACAGGATCCTGGTGGCGGGATCGTATTGCGCATTTCGGATCACGGTCGATGGCATGGTCGCACCCGACAGGTCTGCCCGAATAACCCGTTAGCGATCGTCAGGTTCCGCCGATATCCTGGCGTCACGCACCGCGACTACCGGTCGCGCGGGTTGCCGAACTTCGGGTCGCGCTTCCTTGAATATCGGTCGATGCGTGGCAGGCTGTCATCAAACTCGATCCACGGCAGCCTCAGGTCCCAATAGGCATGGGCTTGCGGCCGAAACCCTTCAGGGTTGTCAAAGAAGCCGATCGTCACATAGAACTCGTCCGGCAGGCCTTCGTCGCTATAGCCTATCGAGCTTCCACAGTCTGGGCAGAACGTGCGGGTGACGCCTGGCGTTTGGGAAAAGGCCTTCGGCGTCCCTCTAAGGAGCTGAAATTGCTTCGGCCGGTAACCAACCCAGATCGTCAGCGGACTTCCGATGGCCCGGCGGCAATCGTCGTCGTGATCGTAGCATATCCAGAAAGGCTCTCCGTCCAGGGCTGCGGCGATCCCTCCGCAGAAGCAGGCTCCGGTTTCGCGCCGCATCGTCTGTCCACCCTGTTGCGCCTAAGAGAGAGCGGCCGAGTGGCCGCTCCCGTTCAAGGTGAAGTCCTTGAAATCATGCATCGTGATGCTCGGGCATGCTCTTGAGCTGATCCTTGGTCCAGTTCGTCACCGCGTGAACGTCGCCGTCTTCATCGCGCATGAATTCCAACTGGCTTGCGGGAACGGCCACCGGCTTGGCGCCAATGCCGAGAAAGCCGCCGACATCGATGACGACCTGACTGGCGGCTCCTGAGCCGTGCACATGCGAAACGCTGCCGACTTTGTTGTCGTCTGCGTCGTAAATCGTGGCGTCTTCGAGAATGTCTGGTGTCAGTTCGGTGCTTGTGAGGCGTACGTGGTTGGTGTGATCCATCTTTCGAGACTCCTGTTGGGTGGAATATTTGAACCTCTCAGCCGAGCAATCGTTCCGAACAATTCCGGGGGCGACGGACGGACGACGCAAGGACGCTAGAAGCCTCAACTCAGCCTCCGTCCGAATTGACTCGCAAAGCTCCGTACGGAAGCGTACAAAAGGAAATCGTCAGCAGCACAGTTGGGGCGCTGACGCTTGGGAGTGACCATCGCTCTTGCCCATCACGAGGCATGGTGTTGCACGGCGAAGGAGCCCGAGCACCCCGGTCTGCCAGTGGGCGCGATGACCGCGCTGGCGCGGGATACAGGCGCCACTGAACAACAGATACGCGAAATCATATCGCTCCTCGGGTTCGATCGCGCCTCTATCCTGCGGGAGGCTCGTTTGCTGGCGAAAGATAGTCAGCCAACAAGGCCTTCGAGTCTTCAGCAGTAACTGTCGGTTTCATACCAACGCGCCCGCCCGTCTAGTGCTGCGCGAGACGAAGTCTATGGTTCGTTACCGTCCGCTCGTTCGACGGGCGCGGCCGGCTAAGAGATCCCAGTGCTCTTGCCCAAGGGAAAAGAGTCTCGTGGATTACCAGACACTGCAAGCCAAGAGCGAATTGCTTCGCCGGATGAGCGCGGACGATTTCGCGCGGCTACGTCCGCATCTGGCGAGTGTTTTTCTTGAGTTGCGCGCGCCGCTGGAGACCGCGGGGCAGAAGATCGAAGCCGTCTATTTTCTGGAAAGCGGGCTGGCCTCGGTAGTGGCGAGGACTTCGCCTGCGACCGAAGCCGAAGTCGGAATCATCGGGTTCGAAGGAATGACCGGTTCGGCCCTGGTCATGGGGGACGACCAGGCCAACTTTGATTGTTACGTCCAGTCGACATGCGAGGCTCTCCGGATAGAGGCTGTCCCCTTCGTCGAAGCCCTGGAGGACAGCCCTACATTGCGGTCGTTCCTGTTGCGCTATGTCCAATATTTCCATGTTCAGACAAGCTATACGGCATCGATCAACGCGCGGCAGAGCCTGGAAGTTCGACTGGCGAGATGGCTTTTGATGTGCAGCGACCGCACTGTCGGCGACAGGCTTATGATAACCCATGAATTTCTGTCCATCATGCTTGGTGTGAGGCGTCCGGGGGTTACCGTCGGCCTCCAGATGATCGAAAGTTACGGTTATATCCGAGCGCGCCGCGGAGAGATTACGATCCGCGATCGAGACGGTCTCATGACGTTGGCGCGAGATTCTTACGGTCCACCCGAAACCCAGTACCGCCGGCTGGTCGGAGATTTGGGCTCGAAGCATCCCGCGAGGCAGGAGCGGCCTCTCGTTTGAGCGCGCCGGGCCAACGGAGGCTTCTCCGCCACTGAGCCGACAACAGGACATTTCGAGTGGCCGGCGCGATGATGCCGGTGAGACACCGTTGCCTAAACCCGCGCCGGCCACTGCGGCATGTTTTGGGGATGCCGCGTTGCCAATCTAGTTGCCGACAAGCAACTGGCAACGAAGGCTCACGGTTTGGTAAGAACCGTACGTACATGCACGCAACTCCCTCGGTCGCGTTCAAGGCATGCTCGCGAAATCCTGAGTTGAATACAGTCCCTCGATAAAGTCCGGATTGGCAGGCCCTGTCCGTCGTTGGGGTGACGTCCGCAGGGTGGGTGCAGATTGGCTGGCCAGGTTCCGATATTGCCAGGCGGGCTGGCCTTCACCATCTTAGCTGGGATGGCGACACCCAAATCGAAAACACTCGACTCCGGCTCATCCGGGCTTCAGCACGATCTCTTTGGTGCTGCCGACGACCTGCCGGAAGGTTTCTTCTATCAGCCCGAGTTGATCACGGCGCAAGAAGAAACGGAACTCGCCCGGCATCTGGAAGGCCTGCCGTTCGAGGCGTTCGATTTCCATGGCCATCTGGCAAACCGGCGCGTCGTCGGTTTTGGCCTGCGTTACGACTACGACAGACGCCAGGTCGTCGAGGCGCCGCCGATCCCTGACTTCCTGCTGTCCCTGCGCGACAAGATCGCAGCGTTGGCAGGCCGGCCCGCCAACGCCTTCGCGCAAGTGTTGATCAACGAATACCGACCCGGCGCCGGCATCGGCTGGCATCGAGACAAGCCTCATTTCGAAGACGTTGCGGGTGTTTCGTTGCTGGCGCCTTGCAGCTTCCGGCTCCGGCGGAAGAATGGCACCAAATGGGACCGCCGGACCATCGTCGTCGAACCAAGGTCGGCGTATCTCATGACCGGACCATCGCGCATGGAATGGGAGCACAGCATTCCGGCGGTTGACCTGCACCGCTACTCGATCACCTTGAGGACATTGCGCGCCAACTCCGCATGAGCATCGCGCGCCGAGCCGTTCTGTGCCATTGCCAGCGCCATCACGAGTTCTTGAACGCAAAACGGTTCCGGGAACCTCCCAACCACAAGTTGGTTTGGAGGACAGGTACAGCTTCAAAGGTGGAGAATGTCCATGGCCCGTGCCCGATCCGTGTTGGTGGCAGCCAGGCGTCCGTTCCATAAAACGCCGATGGCGGTCGCAAACGCATGTTTCGTCGGCACATTGCTGACCGACGTTGCCTATTGGCGAAGCGCTGAAATGATGTGGGCAGATTTTTCCGCCTGGCTGCTCCTTGCCGGCCTGGTTGTAGGCGTGCTCGCGGTCCTTGCAGCACTTGTCGATTTGTCTACCGGCCGACTTGCCCGTCAAGCCGGGCCTGCATGGCCATATCTCCTTGGCAGCCTCGTCGTGCTCGTCATATCGCTCTTCAACGCACTGGTGCACAGCCGTGATGCCTGGACCTCGGTCGTGCCGACGGGGCTCATCCTGTCCGCCGTCGCCGTGATCGTTATCCTCTTGCTGGGACTGCTGGGATGGAGTTCCGGCCACACTCAAGTGGAGGTGGTCGAATGAATGTCTCCGCCAGACATATCCGGCGTATCGCGAGCCTCGGTCTGCTGTTCGGATCGATTTTGGCGCTGCCCGCATGCAGCGATAACGAACCGGATCCCACCGATCAGGTCGGAGCAAACCCGACGCTGCCTGAACCTATTCAGTATCTGGTGCCGCCCATGCATGTCGCGTCGGTCGTCGGTTGGAAACAAGACGAGGAGCCGACCGTCGCCAAGGGTTTGCAAATCCAGGCCTTTGCCAAGGGCTTGAGGCATCCGCGCTCGCTTTACACATTGCCGAATGGTGACGTCCTGGTGGTCGAATCCGTGGCGCCGCCCGGTGCCGCGATCAAGCGGCCGAAAGACCTGATCATGGGCTGGATCGAGTCGATGGCGACCTCGGGCGGCGGCACCGAAGGAAGCAACCGTATCACCCTGCTGCGGGATACGAACGGCGATGGTCTGCCCGATGTCCAGGAGGTCTTCCTCGATCATCTCAATTCGCCCTTTGGCGTGGCCCTGGTCGGCAACGATCTCTACGTCGCCAACACCGACGCCATCGTGCGTTATCCCTACACGTCGGGCGACACCAAGATCACCGCGCCGGGCGCCGTGCTGACGCCATTGCCCGGCGGACCTATCGATCACCACTGGACAAAGTCTCTCGTGGCCAGCCCCGACGGGTCTCGGCTGTATGTCGGCATCGGATCCAACAGCAACATCACCGAGAACGGCATCCAGGCGGAAAAGGACCGGGCCGCCATCTGGGAAGTCGACAGGGCCACTGGCCGCTATCGTATTTTCGCGAGCGGCCTGCGCAATCCCAACGGGCTGAGTTGGGAGCCGCAGAGCGGCGCGCTGTGGGCTGTGATCAACGAGCGCGACGAGCTCGGTCCTAACCTGGTTCCCGACTACATGACCTCGGTCAAGGACGGCGCGTTCTATGGTTGGCCGTACAGCTACTATGGTCAGCATGTCGACCCGCGCGTGATGCCGCAGCGGCCGGACCTCGTCGCCAAGGCGATCCCTCCCGACTATGCCTTGAGTTCCCACGTCGCACCTCTGGGCTTGACGTTCTACACTGGAACCAACCTGCCGGAGCTCTATCGCAACGGCGCCTTTGTTGGCGAGCATGGTAGCTGGAACCGCAAGAGCTTCAACGGCTACAAGGTCGTTTTCGTGCCGTTCAAAGACGGTCATCCAGATGGCAAGCCGCAGGACGTCGTCACCGGTTTCCTCGGCAAGGACAACAAGGCGCACGGGCGGCCCGTCGGCGTTGCCGTCGACAAATCCGGCGCGCTGCTGATCGCCGACGATGTCGGGAACACGGTCTGGCGCGTAACTTCCACGAGCCAGTAGGCACCTGCATAACGCGGATCGCTTCACTATCTCGGTGCGAATTCCACTAGCGCCTTGACGAATTCTGCCGGTGCCTCGATCGGCAGGAATTCGCCGCAGTTGGCGATCATGTGACCTTGCAGGTTCTTTGCGCCAGACATCCTCAGACCTTCGAGGTAATCGTCGATCGATCCAAAATCCGCGTCGCCGCGGATATAAAGGATCGGAACTTCGATGCGCGCCGGGGCATTGGCCTCGGCATCCTGCTTGAACGCGCGATACCAATCAAAGCCGGCCTTAAGTGCCTCCGGCCTCGCATAGGCCTGCGTCAACGTCTCCCGCATTTCATTGGTCAATGCTTCGGGACGGCCGGCGAGCAGATCGAAGAAAAAATCGAAGTAGGCGCGTTGATGGCCCGTCACCAGCAACTCCGGTAACTCAGGCACCGCATGAAACGCAAAGTGCCAGATGCCCGGGTTTGCGACTACCTTCGTCCATGGATGAAGGCCGGGGATAACCGTATTCATCGGCACCGCGCCGACGATGCGACCGCCATGATGGCGAGCAGCAGCGAAGGCAATCATGCCGCCCACATCAAAGCCTGCAACGACGATGGATTTGGCCCCAAGCGCCTCGGCGGCTGAAATCACAATACCGGCAAGAACCTTCTTTTCCGCCGACGGCGGAGTGCCACGCGATTCACCGATCTCCGGAAGATCGAAAGCCAGCGTAAAGTACCGCGTGCCGAGTTCATCGATCACGCCATCATAGATTTTCCGGGAATGGGGCCAGCCGTGCAGAAGGATCAAGGCCGGTCGGCGCGGATCGCCGGCCGTGGATACCGCCAGCTGCATATCGCCTGCTTCGAGGGCCTGGACGAGCATCGTCTATCCATTTTCGGGAACTCAGAAGAAAACGAAGAGCGAACGAATAGGTTGCCCCACCAGTTCAGTCTGCGTCGCTCGCCGCTGTCCGTTCTCCAACGTCTGTGCTCAAGGACCCAGCCCGCTTTCTGAGCCGGCTCGACCGTCACCAAGTGGGAGGAGGGGGCCATCCACCGGCCCTGTTGGTCCGCCTGCGGAACAAGCATTTAACCCTGGCGTTAGAATGCCGGGCGATCCCGCAACGGGCGAATGGGCAGTCGCGAAGTCGTCGCGGCTGTTTGCAATTAGGACAATGCAGGGAGATTCACATGCCGCTTACGGCCTTCGCACTCAATTGCTCGCTCAAACCTTCGAACGACAGGGAAAAATCCTCCACCGATCGGTTGCTCGCCGATGTCCTGGCGGCGTTGATGCAATACGATGTGAAGGGCGAGATCGTGCGTGCGCTCAGCCACGATATCAAGCCCGGCGTGCTCTCCGACATGGGCGAGGGCGACGATTGGCCGAAACTCAGAAAGAAGATACTGGCGGCCGACATCTTCGTGCTCGGGCTTCCGATCTGGCTTGGCCAGCCCTCGAGTGTGGCCAAGCGCGTCCTGGAGCGGATGGATGCCTTTCTCGAGGAGACGGATGACAGAGGGCGAATGCCGGCAGCAGGAAAGGTGGCCCTGGTGGCCATCGTCGGCAATGAGGACGGTGCGCATCACTGCCACGCGGAATGCTTTCAGGCATTGAACGATGTCGGCTTCACCATCCCGGCCAATGGCGGGGTCTACTGGGTTGGCGAGGCGATGGAGGACGTCAACTATGTCGACCTGCCGGCAACTCCGGAAAAAGTCTCGGGTGCGATCGAAATGGCAGCCTCAAACGCCGCCCATCTCGCTGGATTGCTGAAAGACCAGGGCTATTCGGGCGTCTCGGGATGACCTTTGTTCGCCTAAACAACTTTGAGCGGCCAGACCTTGCAGCGTCGATGAGGTCTCAATCGGGAACAGGAAGGCTTGTAGCGAGTTCATATTCTCATCAGCCGGCGACCGCCGCTCCGTCTACACGGCGCGAAGCCGCAAACAGGAGAGCAAGTCATGGGTCTCGGCACAATTCTTATCATCATTCTGATTATCGCATTGCTTGGCGGCTTTAGTGGACTTGGCGGCGGGCCATTCTACGGCACCGGCTATTACGGGGGCGGCGGCCTCGGTCTTCTGCTGCTTATAGTCATAATCCTGGTTGTGCTCGGCCGTCTCTAGCCGAGTCCGCCATGCGGTGGCAGGATTGTATCACCTGCCGCTTGCGGTTCTCTCCGGAGTTGCTTTGAATCCATAGCAGTCCGGCAATGACGGTCCGCCCTCTGGAGGGCGGACCACTCGTCGGACATATCAGGTCAAAATCAGCACGATCTTGAACGTATCCGGATCAACGATGACGATCCGACCGTCCGCAAGCACGAAATACTCGTAGCTTTCGTAAGCGGGAACGATCTTGACGATACGAGCCGGCAGCCGATGCAGCCTGACCTTGTGCCGCGGAACTTCGACGCCGACGCTGATGTCAAAATTGACATTGGACACAGGCTCGACCTTCGTCTCCCGGATAATCTGAGTGACTTGGGTTTTCTGCTCCACCGTCACGTTGTTGATGGAACCGGTCGACGTCGTATCCTGTGTCGAGGCCTTGCCCTGGGCCTGCTGGTCGGTGGTGGTGCCGGCCTTGCCCTGAGCCTGCTCGTCGGTCTGCATCTTGGTCTTGCCCTGGGCCTGCTGGTCGGTGGTGGTGCCGGCCTTGCCCTGAGCCTGCTCGTCGGTCTGCATCTTGGTCTTGCCCTGGGCCTGCTGGTCGGTGGTGGTGCCGGTCTTGCCCTGAGCCTGCTCGTCGGTCTGCATCTTGGTCTTGCCCTGGGCCTGCTGGTCGGTGGTGGTGCCGGCCTTGCCCTGAGCCTGCTCGTCGGTCTTCAGCTTGGCTTTGCCCTGGGCCTGCTGGTCGGTGGTGCTGGCCTTGCCCTGAGCCTGCTCATCGGTCTTCAGCTTGGCCTTGCCCTGGGCCTGCTGGTCGGTGGTGGTGCCGGCCTTGCCCTGAGCCTGCTCGTCGGTCTTCAGCTTGGCTTTGCCCTGGGCCTGCTCGCCCATCTTGGAGCCGTTCTGGCAGTCAGCCTGCCCGGAAGCGCAGTTGGCGTCTGCGCCAGATTGGCTTTCGGTCTGTTGTGTCTGAGCCACCGCCGTTCCACAGCCGAGCCCGATGGCCAGCATGCTGGTAATGAGAACACGTTTCATGGGAAATCTCCCTGGGTAAGGTTCGTCCCTTCACTGGGTAGAACCAGCACCCAAAAAAAATGTTCCGAGATAGATGCGTGAGTGCTAAAAAACGACCCCGCTTGAGATCATACGATCGCGGGCGGAAGCCGCCGTTAAAGCGACCTTTTCAACCTTGGCGATTGCCCTAGCTGTCTCCGGAGAGGAGACCGACATGGCAATCTATAGTCTGAGAGTGGTCAGCTTCATTTTCGTTGCCCTGGCTTTCGCTCCGGCCGCCGCGCATTTCTTCGCTATGTTCAACAAGATGAAGCTCGACGGGCCAAACTATCTGGCTGCGCAGCGCGCCTATGATGGATGGAGCCTGTTCGGCATCGTGGTGCTGGGAGCATTGCTCTCCACGGCCGCCCTGGCGATCCTGCTCTATCGAGCGAGCGCATCTTTCGGCTTGGTTGTTGTCGCCTTTCTAAGCATCGGCGCCACGCAGTTTGCCTTCTGGACGCTGACCTATCCAATCAATCAGGCGACCCGGAACTGGACTGTCCTCCCTGAAAACTGGGAGCTGCTGCGGCGCCAATGGGAGTATTCGCATGCCATCGCCGCAGGCCTCAACGCCTTGGCGTTGCTGGTGCTTTTCATATCGGCGCTTCGCCCTGCGGTGCGTTGAACGACCACGTCGTCACCAGCACGGCCAGCGGGCAGGAACCACCATGAAGCGGAATCATTGAAACGCCAGATGTTCCAGCGCGGCAGGAAAAATGAAACGGTACTATTTTGATCTTCAAAACGGTGACGGCGCGGTACCCGACGATGACGGGCAGCTGTTCGAATCCCGGGAACAAGCCAGAGCGGAAGCAATTCGTATTTTGCAGGATGTCGCCCAAGACGAAATGCCCGACCGCGATTTCGTCAAGATAACCGTCAAGGTACGCGATGAGATCGGCGCGCAGATGTTTGAGGCGTCGCTTGTTCTGACCTCCGGATGGAGCGTTTGATGTCGCAGTACTAGCGGCGATACCGCACCGGGATTTGCACGACATTCTCCGATCCAGGCAGATCAAAGGCCATGGCCAGCTGACGTACGGAGGCCATCTCCACGATCAGTTCTTCAATCGAAAGGTCTGGCAGGCCGGTCTTCACCCTCTGCCTCACCCTGGCCGCAAGTTCATGAACCCGCACCGGGACGAAAAGCGGGCTGTCGTCCAGCAGCTTGCTGATTTCGATGACCACATCGGCGTCGATGTCTTTCGGCAATTCCCGCATGAGCGTCACCTCCAATCGAAGCAACAGCCCGCCATGTCGATGCGACGGGCGATCCGGCTTTGAGCGCCGGGCAGTGGGATGGGAGAGGGACGTGCTCGGCGCTGGCCGATAGCCTGATTCATAAAACTGCGAGCATAGGTGTGTCACGAAAAAATATCGGTACGAAATTTACCAAGCCGGTCATCCCATGCAATCCACAAGGGCCTTCCCGAAATCCGGCAGCGGCTGTTGCCGACAGAGGAGGAACAAAAAATATGGCCCGGAATTGAGACTGACAAATTGGAGGATCTAGCCATGGACAGCAGGGAAGAAAAGATCAAACGACGGGCCTATGAAATCTGGGAACAAGAGGGCCGGCCGGTAGGCCGCGAGCAGGAGCACTGGGATCGGGCCGTGCAGGAGATCGAAGCTGAGGGTTCGGAGACTGAACGTGGCCCGGTTCTGCCTGACCCGACAGTTGCGGCCGATTCCAATAGCTCGAAGCGTTGATCGGCAATCCCATGGCGTCTTGAGGACCCCGGTCGGGCAACCAAATTGGCGGAACCTCGTTTGCCGGGCATCAACCAGAGGAGGTTTCGATGAAGAGGTTCTTTTCATTCCTGGTCTTGGCCGCTGCCCTTGCGCTCGGCGCCTGCGACAACAACACCGAGCCGATGAAAGCCACCAGCAACAAGAACCCACAGGTTGATCAGGCCGCCAGACCAGGCCCCACGACTGGCGGCGACCAGCCAGCTACGGTGCCTCAGAGCAAATGAACTCCGTCTCACATTGCGACACACCTCTGCTGCGCGTCGCCTATCTCGATGGTGGACCGCAGGACGGCGCCCCGGTTGTCCTGCTGCATGGCTGGCCCGACGACGCGACGACATACGCTCGTATTTCGCCGGTCCTTCATGAAGCTGGCTTCCGGACGTTTTCCCCTTGGTTGCGAGGCTTTGGGCCGACATCGTTCCTGTCGAAAGAAACCATGCGCTCGGGCGAGATTGCCGCGATGGCGCAGGATGTGCTGGATTTTGCAGATGCGCTTGGCATCAGCCGCTTTGCAGTTGTCGGACATGATTGGGGCGCTCGGATATCCTATCTGCTCGCGTCGGTTTTTCCGGACCGCATCAAGTGCTGCGCTGCGCTGTCCCTCGGCTGGCAACCAGGCAAACCAGCAACGCCGACGCCCGAACAGGCGAAAGCATTTTGGTATCAATGGTTCATGGCGACCGCACGGGGCGCCGAGTTCGTACGAAAGAACGGCAAGGAATTCGCCAGGTATCAGTGGGACAGCTGGGGTCCATTAGGCTGGTTCGACGACGCCATTTTCGATGGCGTTGCGAGCTCGTTCGAAAATCCTGACTGGGCGGATGTGACGTTGCATTCCTATCGGGTCCGGTGGGAAGAGGCCGAGCCCGATCCGCGTTACGCCGAACTCGCCCGCCGGCAAGCAACGGTCAAGATCATCACCGTGCCGATCCTGACGCTTCACGGTGGTGACGACCGCGTTGTGTTTGCCCAGTCTTCAGAGGGGCTCGAAGAGCATTTCACCGCGTTCTACAGGCGGGTGGTGCTGGATGGCATCGGACACTTCCCGACGCGTGAGGCTTCTGATCAGGTTTCGCGAATGTTGGCTGCGTTTCTCGATAGCCATGGCAAGCGCTGAAGGAGGGGCGCCATCGACCCCATAGTAAAGACCGGAACCTGACGCATCGCCGCGCATTTCGTCTCCATGCATGACGAACCGAAATGCGGTCTCGCAATCAATCGGCAGCCAGGGAGAATTTGGATGCAAGCTTCAGGCGCAATCTCAAGACACCATGCTGGCCAGTTGGCCATAGAACCGTTTGCGGGCACGGTGACGGTACGATTTTCCGACGCCATAGTCGCTGCCACGGAACGGGCGAAAGTGCTTCAGGAAGAAGGACATGAGCCCGTGTTCTATATTCCTTTCGAAGACATCTATTTTGACCTTTTCGAAAAAACGAACACCACCAGCCGCTCCCCTTTGAAAGGTACCGCGAGCTACTGGCGCGTCCATGCCGTGGGCAGCTCGGCTGACGATTTCATGTGGGCATACGAGACGCCTGAAACCGCGGCGCGGGCCATTGCACGTCATGGTGCATTCGATCCGGAAAAGGCGCGCATCGATGTCGAGCCCGCGGAGGACAGAAGGCATACGCCCCACGTCATGGAGTAGATGGCCCGTTCTCATCGGCGCGAGCTGAAATTCAAGGCAGGTGCTAACCGCGTGGAAACTCTTCATCAAGGATGCGTAGTGCCTCCTCGTATCTGACGGTTGATGCCCCGGCCTGTCGTGCCTGCCAGATATTGTCCGCCAGATCCGCGCGCTTCACCGGCAGCGCCAATGGATTCGATGCCGCTCGTCGCACGAACGCGAAGTAATCCTCGCCGTCCCTGCGCGACATGGCGTCGACGGCCGACGCGATCGTCGGGCCAAAACCGGCCTCTTCCAATCTGGTCCGGTCCCAGCCTTCGCCCTTTTCCAGGACGTCATGGAGATAGGCGACGACCTTCTGATCCTTGGTTTCGACCGCGTCAACGACACGGCGACAGTGCTCGATATAAGGTCGCCCGGTCTTGTCGCGCTGTGCCTGGTGGACCTCTTCGGCAATCTTGGCCGCCCGGTAAAACATGCTCATCAGGCTTCCCCTTCAGACATGGTTTCACCATCGCTCCTCGGTGTCGTGGTGCGGCAGGTCCATTCCGCAGCAAACCCAGCCAAGTCGCTGCCTCGATCCATAATTGTAGCGCGGCTCCAGGCGAGCCGGATCGTCGAACGTTCCGACATGAAGCGCGATCTCTCCCGGCGATGCGTCATAGGCGAGGCTGAGCGGCGATCCGCAGGCGGAGCAAAACCCCCTGCAGGCAATCGGCGAAGACCTGCGATAGGTCGGCGTCGCATCGGTCCAGGTCACGCTTTGGGAAGGCACCCAGGCCAGAACCGCGAACGCACTGCCGGTCGCTCGCCGGCACATATCACAATGGCAGTAATGCACTCTCGGTTCGCTTCCAACGCGGAAGCGGATCGTGCCGCAGAGACATCCTCCGCTCAGTTCCATTTTGGCGCCCCGGTTGACTTGCGGCTCCAACGCCTCTCGCGCGGTCTCATGCGAGCACCTCCATTCATCACAGCGAAAACGCCGGTCATTTGCGTCGGTTCCTGTTGGCTATCTCAGGAACCAGTGCTTGCGCGCGGCGTTGCGTGTCTTTGCTGGCAAAATGAGGAGTCAGGGAATGCTTGGCCGGTCGGAGACGCACTGATGTCGATGCCGGGGCTGGCATACGGTCCCTTGGGCGATCGATGCATGCATGTCTGCGTGGACATGCAGCGGCTGTTTGCCGAGCCGTCTCAATGGGCAACACCCTGGATCACCCGGGTTCTCCCGCAGATCGAGACGCTGGTCGAAAGACGCGCGCCGCAGACGGTCTTTACACGCTTCCTGCCAGCCAAGAAGCCGGGGCAGGGCGTCGGCACATGGAAGCGCTATTATGAGCGCTGGGCTTCACAGACGATCGAGACGATCGGGCCTGAAATGACCGAACTGTTGCCGTCTTTAGCTGGCTACTGCCCGCCAGCGGCGATCATCGACAAGCACATCTACTCGCCCTGGTTCGAAGGGCGCCTCAGAGCCTTCCTGGTGGAGCGCGGCATCGATACGCTCGTCATCACCGGTGGCGAAACGGATGTTTGCGTTCTGGCCACGGTGCTCGGAGCCATCGATTTCGGCTATCGCGTGGTTCTCGTCACGGACGCGCTATGCAGTTCTTCCGATGCAACCCACGACGCACTGCTGACCGTTTACCACCAACGTTTCGCGCAGCAGGTCGAGACGGTTGAGATGGAAACGGTTCTCTCGAACTGGACTTGACGTTCGCTAACTCGGCTCGGCGGAAAGTGTCCATGCTTCCTTGCGCGGTTTGGCTGCCTATCTGTTAAGAGAATAACGGACACCAGAACGGGTAGCAGACGTGACGCAACGATCGGGAAGTGCTGATCTTCCACTCCATGGCGGGCGCGTGCCAAAATGGCTCGGCGACCGCATGACGCGTCTTGGCGCCGTGATGTGCGAAGCGATCATTCATCACTATGGTCGAGACGAACTGCTGCGGCGGCTGGCACATCCGTTCTGGTTTCAGTCCTTTGGTGCTGTCATGGGCATGGATTGGCACTCGTCGGGGATCACGACCAGCGTCGTGGGCGCTTTGAAGCGTGGCCTCACGCCGCTTTCCGGCGAGCTCGGCATTCATGTCTGCGGTGGTCGCGGCGCGCATTCGCGAAAAACCCCGCATGAACTCGAAGCCATCGGCCAACGCGTCGGCTTTGACGGAGCGGGCCTGGCCACCGTCAGCCGTCTTGTCGCCAAGGTCGACAGCGCCGCAGTCCAGGACGGTTTCGATCTTTACCTGCATGGTTTCATCGTCACCGATGACGGTCGCTGGGTCGTGGTGCAGCAAGGCATGAACGGTGACAGCAAGGTGGCGCGCCGCTACCATTGGCTCTCCGAGGGGCTCAAGAGTTTTGTCGACCAGCCGCATGCCGCCATCGAGGGCATCAATCAAGGCGAGATCGTCAACCTGACCGACAGGCGCGCCGACGCGTCGCGCCAAGGGCAACTGAACCTTTTGCAGGAGCTCGGACCCGATCGCATCCTGGGCGAGCTTGCGGCATTGGAGCGTTGCGCGGAGCCGAGGCGCCGGCAGGAATCGGAGCAGCCGCTGCTGCCGCATTTGGTCATGCCGGCCCATCATGACGTTCGCGAAAGCGATGTCGTCATGCATCGTCTTCACGGCAATATCGCCGCCGCCGCAGACCGCGGTCCCACCGATTTCGCCGAGCTCCTTCTGGTCCCCGGCGTCGGCGCGCGCACGGTGCGCGCGCTGGCCCTCGTTGCCGAGGTGGTGCATGGCGCGCCTTGCCGCTTTTCCGATCCCGGCCGCTTCTCGCTGGCGCATGGCGGCAAGGACAGGCATCCATTTCCAGTGCCGCTGAAGGTCTATGATGAGACGATCGGGGTTCTGAAGTCGGCCGTGCAAAAGGCAAAGCTCGGTCGCGATGAGGAAATCGGTGCCTTGAGGCGGCTCGACGATCAGTCGCGGCAAGTCGAACGATACGCAACCGGCCCCAGCCTGAAGGAAATTGTCGCGGGAGAATTCGACCAGTCGCATCTGCTTGGCGGGCGCAGCGTGTTCGGGTGGGAAGCGGCGCCGGACACAGCACCTGCTGAGCGGAGCAAGAAGGCCTGAGAACGAGCCAGAGCGGCTGGAGATCAATCGTCCAGATCGATGAGCGCGACACCGAGATCCGGGCGCTTGCTGCGGCGCAGATGGCCGGGCGCTTCCACCAGGGTGATTTCGAGCGTTGGTCGAACGATGCCGTCAAGCAGATGTCCACCCCGGGTGGTGCCATCGCTCAATCCCAGCACCGCATGGACGTGCAGGCTGGGCTTATCGTCATCACCCAGTGCGACATCGCCGATCGCGCTCAGAACCTCGCACTGTTCGTCGATAGGGATTTTGCGGTAGGTCTTCGCGTCCGGATCAAACCAGCCCACGGTGGCTTTTTCGAAAGCCCCTATGGCGGTCAGGGACGCGCTGCCGATCTTCTGGTCGACCGCGAAGGCGGTCAGTGCCGCGAACGCTTCTTCGCCTGGGTCGAGCACCAGGACAAATGTCCTTTGTCCGCCGATCTCATTGACGAGCTGCGATTTCATCCCTGTCCTTCCATCGTTCGGCCCCATTGAGCGCCGCCGTCAGATCAATGGGCACGGTGTTCCGCATTGCGCTTGCGGGTCGCTGCAGCTTTCTTTGCCGATTCCGATCGGCTTGCGGCAGATCGTGATGCCGATGCCTTGCCGCCGCTTTTGCCGCCTTTGTGCGCCGCCGGATGGCCCGTGTGTTTGCCGCGGCCCGAACCGCCTTCCTTCTTGCCGCCGCCATCGTCCTTGTTGACGGTTGCCCATGCGCGCCGCTCTGCCTCCTTGTCGGAAACCCCGCGCTTCTCATAACCTTCGGCAATGTGGTCGGCTTTACGCTCCTGCTTGTCAGTGTACTTCGATTTGTCGCCTCGTGGCATGGCCAGCTCCTCCTGTTGCACAAGGGCTGAACGTCGACTCGACGCGCTGGTTCCAACGGAAGTTCGCGAAGCCGAAGCCGCATGGCGGGGCAGCGCCATACACCGCCGCGGCGCGAGCTAACGCTTTTCGGGCCGGGGAGAGCGCAGCAGCAAGGCGAGGGGAACGAGCAGTGCGGTCGCTACCGCGCAATACCGAAAGGCATCGATATAGGCGAGCAATGAGGCCTGCCGCGCTATCAACTGTCCTATCCAGCCGAGCGCCTGCTGTTTTGCGTCGATCATCGGCGAGCCTTGAGCCACGAAGTGCTCGGTCGCCTGACGCAGAACCTGCTGGTAGGCCGGTGACGACTGTGCCGTGTGGCCGACGAGGTTTGCCTGATGGATTTGCGCGTTCTGGGCTATCACCGTGTTGGACAGCGACACGCCGATGCTTCCGCCGATGTTACGGGCAACGTTGATGAGTGCCGACGCCTGGTTCGTCTGCTGCGGAGCAAGACCGACGTAAGCCGCCGTCGAGATGGGGATGAACAGGAACGGCAAACCGATCATCAGGAAGATGCGCGCGAAGGCAAAGAAGCCGAAACTGACGTCCGGGGTGAGCAATGTCATATGCCAGAGCGCGACAGCGACGACGGACATGCCTGCCATGATCAGGTATTTGGGCTGGACGATGGCGCCGGCAAATCCGGAAATCGGCATAAGCATCAACATTGCGATGCCACCTGGCATCATCGACAGGCCCGACAGGGTGGCCGTATAGTTGAAGGCGGTCTGCTGCAGTTGCGGCATCAACTGGGTGGTGCTGAACAGCACGGCGCCCACTGCCATCATCACCAGGAACGATGTGCCGAACTGGCGGCTGAACAGCAGGCGGACGTCGACGATCGGATCGCGGTGACTGAATTCCCACGGGATCAGCAGCAGGAATGAGACCGCCGAAATCGCCGCGAAGGTCACGATGAAACCTGATGCGAACCAGTCGTTGCGCTGGCCCTCATCGAGAAAGATCTCCAGGCAGCCGAGTGCCGTGGCGACCAGGATGAAACCGACCCAGTCTATTCTGAGGCCGCCCTTCAACCGTTCCTGCCGTTCGCGCTCGAGCACATCAGGCTCGACCACCAGCCACTGCACCAAGGCAAGCGACATGATGCCGAACGGGACATTGATGAAGAATATCCAGTGCCAGGAGAAATGGTCGGTCAGCCAACCGCCGATGGTCGGCCCGACTGTCGGTGCGACGATGACGGCAATGCCGTAAAGAGCAAATGCCTGGGAGCGTTTTTCGGGTGGAAAGGTGTCGGCGAGAATGGATTGTTCGCTGGGTGCCATGCCGCCGCCCCCGAGGCCTTGCAGGATCCTGAAGACGATGAGCATTTCCAGATTGGGCGCCAGGCCGCACAGCAGCGACGCTATGGTGAAGATCGCCACGCAAAGCATGTAGTAACGCTTGCGGCCGATGACGCTGGCCAACCAGCCGCTAACCGGGATGATCACGGAATTGGCGACCAGATAGGTGGTGATCACCCAGGTGCTTTCGTCCATCCCGGCCGCGAGGCTGCCGGCGATGTTGCGCAGCGCCACGTTGGCGATCGAGGTGTCGAGCACCAGCATGAAGGTGGCGATCGAGACGACGACGGCGATCAGCCACGGATTGCGCCCGCCGGCGGCGGACCGGCTTTCGCTCCGTTCACCAGCCATTTCGACGGCGCTCATCTCACCTTGACTGTCGGCACCACCGACAGGCCTGGACCCAGCAGCACGCCCGGCGGTCTGTCGAAGACGATCTTCACGGGCACGCGCTGCACCACCTTGACGAAGTTGCCGGTGGCATTCTCGGCCGGCAGCAGGCTGAAGGCGGTGCCACTGCCCGCCTGGATGCTGTCGACGCGGCCGTGGAAGTTCTTTTCGGGATAGGCGTCGATATCGATGTCGACGGGCTGTCCCGGCCGCATCAGATCAAGCTGGGTCTCCTTGAAATTAGCCTTCACCCAGACCTCGTCGGGAACGAACATCATCAGCACCTGACCAGGCTGGGCGTAGGTGCCCTTGGCGGCCGTGATACTGGTGGCGCGACCGGTGACAGGCGCGGTTATGATGGTGCGCGACAGCATGGTGCGGGCCTGCTCCTGGCTGGCCTTGGCTTGATTGAGCTTTGCTTCCGCGCTCTTGGTCTGTGCCTGCAGAACAGTGACCTGGCTTTTCGCGGCAGCGACGTTTGCTCCGGCGCTGTCGAGGGCGGCCTGGTCCTGGCGCAGGGTAGAAGCGGCCTGTTCCGCCTGCTGTTGGGTGGAGGTTCCCTTGGCCAGCAGCTCACGGTTGCGCTTGTCCTCCGCTTTGGCAAACTCGAGCGCGGCCTGGGCCTGCGCCACCTGCTTCTGTGCCGCATCGATCTTGGCGTTTTGTGCTTCGATCTGTGCGCCGACATCGACGATCTCGGCCTGCGCCGAGGCCACACCGGCGTCGGCTTCCGCCAGGCTTGCCTGATAGTCGCTGTCGTCGATGCGCAAGAGCACGTCGCCGGCTTTCACAGACTGGTTGTCGGTGACCGCGACATCGGTGATACGACCCGATATCTCGGCACCGATCGTCACCGTGCGGGCGTCGATGAAAGCATCGTCGGTCGATTCATACTGACGCGCGTCCAGCCACCACAAGACCAGCCCTACGGCAATCAGCAGCACTGCGAGCAGGATGGCGATGGATATGTAAGGGTGCCGCCGAGGGAAGCTCAGCAGGCTGGGCTTTGGTTCTCCGGCCTGCTTGTCCTGCTTGTGCTCCTGACCGTCGGCCTGACCGGCGTCTTTCCGGTGTTTTGGCGACGCCTCTGAGGTGGCCCTGCGTGGCGCGGCGTGCGTGTCGCCGGTTTCAGGTTCTTCGGTTTGGGTTTTCGCGTCCACGGGAGAACTCCCAGGAGTTTTGACGTGGCCAGTCAACGACAACTGGTCGTAAAAGGTTCCTGGCGACCGGGCACGGTTTCGCGCCTGGCGGAATTGGTTCAGCCGATTGCCAACCTGACCGCGATGGCCAGGATCACAATACCGACCAAGCCGGCTATGAAGATAACCCGACGCGTGCGCGTTCGCAGGATGATCTCGCCCTGTCTCGCCTGCTCCGCAGAGAACACAGGTCCATTGTCACCGTCCTTGTCATGCCGACCATCGCTCATGATCGCCTCCTTCCGGCCCTTGGCACACACCGGCTCTTGGCACACAACCATCGCTCGACAGGTGAGGTTCCGGTTACATCGATCCCGCCCACAGAAAAAAGGATCACAGGCTCGTGAGGAGGGAACTTTGTCCTCCGCGACTGGTTTGGGCCGCTTGAGACCCAGCCAGCCCGGAGCCAGCCATGTCCGATTCCGATGCCAAGATTTCCAGTGGCCTGAGCAGACGCATGTTCATGACGGCCTCTGTTTCGGCGGCGGCGGCGATGCCGCTTGTGAATTCCCCGACGAGAGCTGCCCAGCCAGCGTCCGAAAAGCCAGCCGAACCGCGCGACTTGTCGGCGGTTTCAATGCGTATCAACAAACAGACCTACAATCTCGCGCTCGACAATCGAACCAGCCTGCTTGACGCTCTGCGCGACCACGTCGGCCTGACCGGCACCAAGAAAGGTTGCGATCACGGTCAGTGCGGCGCCTGCACGGTTCTGATCGATGGAAAGCGGGCACTGTCCTGCTTGAGCTTTGCCGTCATGAACCAGGGGCGGGAGATCACAACGGTGGAAGGCCTGGCCTCGACGGACGGGGAACTGCATCCGGTCCAGCAGGCCTTCGTCGACCACGATGCCTTTCAATGCGGCTATTGCACACCGGGTCAGATCATGTCCGCCATCGGTTGCATCAACGAAGGCCATGCGGGGTCGGAAGATGACATTCGCGAATATATGAGCGGCAATCTGTGTCGCTGTGCGGCCTATCCCAACATCGTTGCGGCGATCGTCCAGGCGCGCGACGAGATCAGGAGGGCCTAGGATGCGCCCCTTCGTTTATGAAAGACCAACCAGCGTCTCCGCTGCAATCGCCATGGCATCCCGTGTCGATGCCGTGCGCGTTCCGCCAACCGGCGCTGACACGCGATTCATCGCCGGCGGCACCAATCTGGCCGACTACATGAAGCTCGGTGTCGCGCGGCCGGACCGACTGCTTGACCTCAACACTCTTGCCGAGCCGGCCTTGCGGCAGATCAGGATAAACGATGACACGATCCGGTTTGGTGCACTGGTCCGCATGGGTGAAGCAGCCGACAACGATGACGTCCGGCGGCGTTGCCCGGCCCTTGCCGACAGCCTGAAATTCGCCGCCAGTGGTCAGCTTCGCAACATGGCGAGCCTGGGCGGCAATGTGCTGCAACGTACGCGCTGCGAGTATTTTCGAGAGATTTCCTGGCCGTGCAACAAGCGCGAACCCGGCTCCGGCTGCGCTGCGATGGAAGGGTCCAATCGCCAACACGCCGTGCTGGGTACGAGCGATGCCTGCATCGCCACGTATCACGGCGATTTCGCGCAGGCGCTGGTTGCGCTCGATGCCACCGTCGAGATCGAAGGTCCGCGGGGAAGGCGCACGCTTGCATTTGCCAAGCTGCACAAACGGCCGGGCGACACGCCCGACATCGAGACGGATCTCGCCGCCGACGAGCTCATAACCGCCATCGAAGTGCGGCTCGAACGGTGGAGCAGCCGGTCGCGCTATCTGAAGATTCGCGATCGCGAATCCTACGCGTTTGCGTTGGCGTCCGCGGCTGTTGCGCTCGACATGGATGGCGAGACGGTAAGGAGTGCGCGCATTGCGCTTGGTGGTGTGGCGACGGTGCCGTGGCGGGCGCGCGAAGCAGAGGACGCGCTACAGGGCAAAGTGCTTGACGAAGCCGCGGCGCAAGAGGCTGCCGAGGCTGCCTTCGCCGATGCCAGACCGCGCGAGCATAACGCATTCAAGATACCGCTCGGCAAGCGCACGCTGGTGCGGGCGCTGCTCGAAACCCGGGATATGAAGGGCTGAGCCATGAACCAAGCTGCACCCGCCCCCAGGGAAAACCAGGGCGATCCGGTTGTCCGCATTGACGCCCGGCTAAAAGTTACCGGACAGGCCGGCTATCCCGCCGACATCGTCACGGCCAACGTCGCCTACGGTGCCCTTGCCACCAGCAGCATTGCCCGGGGCAAGGTTTCGGGACTTCACACGAAAGACGCCCGGGCCGTACCCGGTGTGCTGGACATCGTCACCTATGACGATATGGACAAGACCGACACGCCGAAATTCGGCAACACCGGCGCAAGTTCGATCGGGCCTTTGCACGACAAGACGGTTTTTCACGACGGTCAGATCATCGCTCTGGTGGTTGCCGAGACCTTCGAGGCGGCGGAGGAAGCCGCAATGTTGATCCGCGCCGACTATGAGGACGAACGGCCCGCCGCCAGCTTTGATTCCAAGGGCGTGAAGATGGAGCCGGCTGCCGGCAAAAACCCTATGTTCAAGGAGGATGCGAAGGCCGGTGATTTCGATGCCGCCTGGGCGGATGCGACGGTAAAGATCGACGAAAAATATTCGACGCCGACCCAGCATCACAATCCGATCGAACTGTTTTCGACCACCGCAATATGGCAAGGTGACCAGTTGACCATACACGAGCCCAGCCAGAACGTTACCGGCTGGAAGGTGGAACTGGCACGCCAGCTGAAGCTCGATCCGGCCAATGTGCGGATCGTCAGTCGCTATATCGGCGGCGCCTTCGGCTCCAAGGGGCCGATGACGGCACGCACCGCTATCGTTGCCGTCGCGGCGCGACGCATTGGCCGCCCGGTTCGTTGCGTCGTCAATCGCATGCAAGCCTTCGGTACGCAGACCTATCGCGCCGAAACGCGGCATCGGATCCGCATGGGCGCCGGCAAGGACGGCCGCATCACGGCGTTCGGACATGAGGCCTGGGAGGTGACGTCACGCCCCGACCCTTATGTCGTCGGCGGCACGTCCGCCACCGCGCGCATGTACAATTACGGCGCCGTTCTGACGCATGTTTCGCTGGTTCATGCCGACCGCAACACGCCTGGCTACATGCGATCGCCGCCGGAGACGCCTTATGTCTACGCGCTGGAAAACGCCATGGACGAAATGGCCGTGGCCCTCGGCATGGATCCTGTCGAGTTTCGTCGCATCAATGAACCGGAGAAGGAGCCCATCGGAGGCAAGCCATTTTCCAGCCGCTCACTCATCAAGTGCTACGACCAGGCGTCGGAGGCCTTTGGCTGGTCGAAGCGCGATCCCAAGGTCGGCTCGATGCGCGACGGCGACTGGCTGGTCGGGATGGGCTGTGCGACGGCGATCTATCCGACTGCCGCCGCGCCCTGCGCGGCCCGGGTTCGTCTCACCGCCGACGGCGAGGTTCGAGTCCAGTGCGGCTCGCATGAAATCGGCACCGGCGTTCGCACCATTGCCGGCCAGATGGCGGCCGAAAGACTGGGCATCGGCATGGACAAGATCAGCGTCGAGATGGGCGACAGTGCCTTGCCGCCGGCTCCCGTGTCGGGCGGATCGATCTCGACCGCCAGTGTCTGCTCGGCGGTCATGAAAGCCTGCGACGCGATACGCGAAAAGCTGTTCGCCGCCGCTGCGGGCAGGGGGGCTCCGCTGGCCGGTTCGGGCAATGCGAAGCTGGACTTGAAGGGCGAAGAGGTCGTCACCGAGACCGGCAAATCCGCAAAGCTGGCTGATGTCTTCAAGGCTATGCAAGTCGGCGCCATCGAGGAATATGCCGAGTTTGCGCCGAAGGGTTCTTCGCCTGAAGCCCTCAGCAAACTCTATGCCGGACAGTCGGAATTTCATGGTGGAGAGAACGACGAAGATTCGGTCAAATATGCCTTTGGCGCCGAGTTCGTCGAAGTGCGCATCAACAGCTATACACGCGAAATCCGGGTCCCGCGCATCGTCGGGGCCTTCGCCGCCGGGCGCATCATGAACACGCGCACCGCGCGCAGCCAGCTGATGGGTGGCATGATCTGGGGTATCGGCCAGGCGTTGCACGAGGTGACGGAAATCGATCAGCGACACGCGCGCTACGTCAACCGCGACCTGCAGGACTATCTCGTGCCGGTCAACGCCGACATCAAACAGGTCGACGTTATCCTGGTCCCCGAAATCGACCATCAGGTCAACCCTGCCGGCGTCAAGGGTTTGGGCGAACTCGGCAATGTCGGAACGGCTGCTGCCGTGGCGAGTGCCGTCTATCATGCCACCGGCAAGCGCATTCGCGATCTGCCGATCAGAATAGACGATTTGATAGGCTGACGATCAAGAGTTCTGGACGAAGCATGGAACTCGTAACTCATAAGAAATTCAAAAACGGAAGGTTGATGCCGTGGGGAAAAGGCACGGTCGTCTCCGGAGCAAGGGGATTTGTCTACCTTTGCGGAAATACGGCAACCGCCGAAAATTATGATTCGACCGGAAAGAGAGGAGGGGGATTCACTGGCGATGCTGCGGCACAGTGGCGCGCAATTCTGGCGAACATCAAATCAGATCTGGAAGAACTCGGCAGCGCGCTCGACTATCTCATCCGGCTGACCTTCTTCATCAAGGGGCCATTTCCCGATGGCGGCGTTCTGAGTTCACCCAATTTTCGTCTCGACGTACTGGACGAGTTCTTTGCCGAGCATTGCCCGAAGCACTGCAGCTATAACAACCCGCCGCCTTCGGAGGTGATCGGAGTTGCCGCGCTTGCGCAAGCCGACATCGTCGTTGAAATTGTCGCGGTGGCGGCGTTGCCTGACTGAAGAATTTCGCATGCAGCGCTGGCTTGATTGCCTTGGCTCTCGCGTGTCACTCCGGGGCTGTGGCGGGAGCCGTGTAACGGCGGCGCACGGCATCAAGCACCCGCTTGCGGCTCTCCTCCGCCGACAGGGTCTTGTCCTCTTCCGCCTCGGCGGTTTCGCGCGCCAGGTCCTTGTCCCTGATCTGATGCCGAAACCATTTGGAATAGTCGCCGGTACGCAAATGAAACTCCCAGGTCTTGTCATCTATGCCCTCGGCGATCTGAGCGAAGATCATCAGATTGTGAGCCCTGAGATTCATCGCATTCTCAGGGCCATGGAAATAGAAGCTGCCGGCTTCGTCGAGCTGGCCTTCGGCATATTTCCGGCTGTGCCGCTTGAGTGACTGACGTGGTTCGACCACTTTGACCGTCTTGACTTTTTTGCCTGCCTGCGGCCGCCAGAACAGCACGCGCGCACCTTTCGGGCTGGGGATGACCTTCGGCGGCTCAATGCCGGTTTCACGGCAGAAGACCTTCACGACGTCCTTTGCCTTGGGGCCAAGCGCAATGATGGCTGTCACCAGGCGCAAGGCGTCTGTCGAGATCGCCTCGGGGTGAACGGTGATCAGGATTGTGCCAGGCAATTCCAATGACAGAACCGCCCGCGTATCGTCGCGCCGCTTGGGCAGAAGATGATGCGCTTCATCGATCACGAGCCAGTGCGGTCTCGCGGTGCGCCGGCGGAAACTGCTGAGGCCAGGCAGCAGGTCGGCAAAGAAATCCGGCCTCTCGTCGACCCGCAGGGCCAGTCCATTGACGACTATATTGCTGTCGGCCTTGGCGATCAGATCGAGCACTTGCGCCTTTGTCGGCGCGCTTGAGCCGTCTCCCAGGCGAACGGCGCCTTCGAGGCCATCATAGTCGCCTTCGGGGTCGAAGACACAAAATTGAAAGCCGCTTTCGACGAAGCGTTCGGTCAGCGCGGTGGCCAAGGTGGATTTACCGATACCGGAACTCCCGGCAATGAGGATCGTGTCGCTCGGCGACAGGTAGGTATCATCGCCGCCAGATGATCCAAGAACGATGCCGTCATGGCGCTTCGGCACTATCGCGTGATCACGCTTTATCAGCTTTGCGATCAGTTGCTCCACGCCTTTGCCTCGGGCGCCAGGCATGATCAGGTTGGCTGTATCCTTGACCGCCGGAATTGCATTGTCGACGGCGACGCTGCAGCCACAGGCTTGCAGGAACGCATGATCGTTCTCGGCGTCGCCGACGCCGACGACGTTGTGCGGCGAAAGTCGAAGGTCCTGAAGGGCCGCGGCGAGCCCGGTGGCTTTGTTGATGCCGCTCGGCAGGATCATCACCGCGCCCTTGTTGAAGATGATTTCCAGTTCGAGCCCCATCTTCTTGATGACCTCAAGCACGGTCGCTTGATGCGGTTCCCAGGTCGCGACGATCGATCGTCCGACCGAAAGCGGCTTGACGCCCTGCCTCTTCAACCTGGCGACGAATTTGGGCTCGGGCGGCGGGGCGATCACCCGCTCTTCCTCGCTGGCCGGCGTGTAGATCATCGCGCCATTCTCAGCGACGACCTTGTCGAAGAGGCTAAGCTCGGGAAAGACGCCCTTGAGATCGGGCAGTTCACGCCCGGTGACGAGAACCAGCTTGCGGCCGCTTTTCTTGAACCGCTCAAGCGCAGTGAGCGTTTTCTTGGCGACGACCCCATCATGAGCCAGCGTGCCGTCATAGTCAGTCGCCAATGCAATGAAATACATTCCGCCAACCCTTCTCGGTTCCGATTGCTCTGCGACTAGAACGTGTGATCGAGACAAAGGCTCCCCGCCGACCGGATCGCAGGTCTTGGAGAAGGGGGAACGGTCGCCCTCGGAAATCAGGAACTCCTTCGGTGCCGGCACGTTGACCAGAGAAGCCGGGAACCGTCCCGGTCTTTGTTGGCGGCGCAAACCCCGTCTCCGAAATCCACACCAAGCGCAATGAAAGGTAAGGCCATGGGCTTCTTTTCGAAGGACATCAAGACACTCGACGATCTCTTCGTGCACACGCTGCGCGACATCTATTACGCCGAAAAGCAGATCGAGAAAGCGCTGCCGAAGATGATCGACAAGGCAACCGACCCGCAATTGAAAGCCGGATTTGAAAAACACCTCGATCAGACGAGAGGCCATGTCGAGCGCGTCGAACAGGTGTTTGAGTTGCATGGCGTCAAGGCCAAGGAGGTCAACTGTCCGGCAATCGACGGCATTCTCGAGGAGGCCGACGATGTGAGCGGTGACGTCGATGACAAGGAGGTTCTCGACGCGGCGCTGATTGCTTCGGCGCAGGCCGTCGAACACTACGAGATGACGCGCTACGGCACGCTCATCGCCTGGGCCAAGCAGCTTGGCCGCACCGACTGCGCCAATGTGCTGGCCAAGAATCTCAAGGAAGAACAGGCGACAGATCGCAAGCTCACCGAAATGGCCGAAAGCAAGATCAACCTGCAGGCAGCCGAATAAGGCTGCAATCCGGCCGGCTGGTAACTCGGCCGGCCGGATTGCCGGTAGGTTCCATCCCGTCAGCGAGACGGGTCGACGCCCAGTGCCGCTGATTGCTTGCGCAGCGCTCACCGTCATCCTGCGGCACATGCCGAGCAGACCCTGCGGTTTCCGTGTAGATGCGATACGCTACACAAGCGAACGCCACCATGAAAAGCAGACGGCCCATCCATCCTACTCCTTCGTTGCGGATTTCGGTTCGGCCATCCTCAGTACCCTCCGACGACGGGCAAGATCTCGCCGGTGATGTAGCTCGAGCAATGCGGCGAAGCGAGGAACACATAGGCCGGCGCGAGCTCTTCCGGTTGCGCTGGTCGTTTCATTGGCGTGTCGGCGCCGAATTTCGAGACGTCGTCAGCTTCCTTGTCCGACGGATTGAGCGGCGTCCACACCGGACCCGGTGCTACCGCATTCACCCTTATGCCCTTGCCGATGAGATTGCCCGACAGGGCCCGCGTGAAAGCATGAATGCCGCCCTTGGTCATCGAATAGTCGACCAGCTGTTTTGAACCGTCGATACCGGTTACCGAACCGGTGTTGATGATCGCCGAACCGGGTTTCATGTGCGGCACCGCTTCCTGCGCCATATGAAAATAGCCGTAAAGATTGGTCTTCAACGTCGTGTCGAAATGTTCTTCGGTGAGCTCGCCGAAGTCGCTGGAATGGATCTGGAACGCAGCATTGTTGACCAGCACGTCGATGCGGCCGAATTTTTCAACGGTCTCCATGACCGCCTTGTGGCAGTGGCTGCGTTCGCTGACATCGGCCTTGACAAGGAGGCAGCGTCGTCCCTCCTTTTCCACCGCGGATTTGGTCTCTTCAGCGTCTTTGTCCTCGGCCAGATAGACGATCGCGACGTCGGCGCCCTCGCGGGCGAACAACACCGCCACCGAGCGGCCGATGCCCGAATCGCCGCCCGTGATGAGCGCTACCTTTTGGTTGAGTTTTTTCGATCCGAGATAGTAAGGCGCATCGTACAGCGGCGCCGGCTCTATGGCCCATTCATGTCCCGGTTTGGGCTGATGTTGCTCAGGGAAGGGGGGCTCGGGATATTCGCGGGCGCCAGCCTGCATGGCGCCTTGAAGCTTCCCATCGCCTTTCGATTTGTCCTTGGCATCGATGCCACGTTGGATATGGCGCTGCTTGGCCGCTTCACCGGCTATTTCCGACTTCATCTGCATGATCGTCTCCTTGGCTTGGAGAGAAAACAACGCATGTCGGCCAAAAAGGTTTGCGCAAAAGATCGACTGCAGAGAGGATTCCGACCAGCGGTTGGCAATGCGTGGCGACGACATCGCCAACTGCAACAATTCAGCTGCAATGCAGCCGCACCAGCCACGCCGCGACGGGATAGAGCACCTGGGGCTTGCCCGCTGCTGCGCCGCCCTGGCGGCGAGCCAAACGTGACGATGTGGACTGGGAAGCACTTGCGTCAAACTGGCATGCGCAAAGCAGCGCCATCCGGTCTGCTCCGGGCGGAGCGCCGGAATTCTATCTTGGCGAGAGGCCGTCGAGCAGGAAGTCGAGGCCTCTTCGGAAGGCGCCATCCCAATCGTTGTCCAACAGCAGACGAGAGCGTTCGATTGTCGGGTAGTGTTCGCTGAGATGTGTAAGACGCTGCTGTGCGGCTGCCCTGTCTTCTTCCGAGAGGTCGAAGCTTGCCCGGGTGAGGGTAGCGCCCATCACATAGTTCCAGAGCGACCATATCGCGGCGTTCAGATCCGCGTCCGCAACACCGGCTCTGGACAAGGTCTTGCTCAGCATTTCCAGGCGACCGAGAATGTTCCGACCGAGCGCCCGGCGCGGCAACAGCGATGCCGACCAAGGATGGCGCAACATTCTGGCGCGCCAGTCTTCGAGCATATGAACGACGTCTCCGCGCCAGTCCGGAGACTCACCTGTTTCAGGCGATCCGCGATGTTCGAGCACCGAATCGACTGCTAGATCAAAGACATCCTCCTTGTTGTCGACGTGCCAATATAGACTCATCACACCCGAGCCGAGGCGATCGGCCAGCCGACGCATTGTCAATCCGTCTATGCCCTGGGCGTCCAGCAGTTCCACCGCGGTCGCCACGATACGCTCTCGAGACAGCGGCGGCTCGCTGCTCGCTTGCTGCACGGGCTGGAGCGACACGCTCTGTTGATCTCCTTTGCTCCGGGCGCCGCTGCGTTTGGCTACCATCCGTCGTCCTCGCTTTTTCAGAACATCGATTTTGACCGGCAACGCGACAAATGTCGATCTTGAACGATTGACTCGTACGACGCACCATACGATGACTCGTACATCGCACGATTCACGTAGCGATTAGGTTAAAGTTCAATCTGCAGGCGCCAGGGTAGGGTTGCTCGCAGGCTGCGGAGCCAAGCGAAAAACCATGTCACGCGCAATCAAGCATCTGCTTATCGGAGGGCTAATCATCATGACCATTGCAGTCCCCACTGCGTCGCCGGCGAACGAGTTCAAGCTGACTATTGTCAATCCACAGGCGCTCTACGACCCGTCGCCGAATGGCTACAGCACCGCCGTAATCGCACCGCTCGGAGCTCGGATCGCCTACATCTCCGGGCAGGGCGGCCAAGACAGCACAGGAGCCTTGTCACCGGATTTCGCCGTCCAGGTGAAGCAGGCCTACGCAAATTTGCATGCTGCGCTTGAGGGCATCGGCGCCAGGCCGGATCAGGTGGCGAAGCTCACGGTCTTCGTGGTCGACCACGACATGTCCAAGCTCGAGGTGTTGACCAGGAACGTCAAGGACATGTTCGGCGAGGCGCTGCCGGCGCAGACTCTGGTTCCCGTTCCCAAGCTTGCAATCGATCCCATGCTTTTCGAGGTGGAGGCCACCGTTATTCTGGAATAGTCGCTCCGATTGACCCGATCGTTCGAACAAAGAGTCGAGCGCGCTGCCGACGGCTGCGCGCTCACAATATCGAGCCGATGTTTGCAAGCCTGACGTCTCTCCAGGCTGAAGCCTCCAAGGGAACTGGAAAGTGAAGTCGGGGACCGCCGCATCCATGCCGCTCGCCGTATCCAAAAGTCGCATAAGATAGATTATGGAACTAACGCATGGGCCAAGAACTGTAAATTGCCGCTGGTTCTCATAGGCTTGAGCCGATTGTGGCGTATTGCCTTGAGCGGATCGCCAACGCTAGGCTGTCGAAATGAAGATGGCAAACAGCGAGATCGAAGCGGCAATCGAAGTGTTCGTGCATGGCTTCAGCGCTGACAGGAGCCGCACCTTTCCTTACGAGGCCAGCCGGGTTGGACCATTGTGGCTGATGCGCGATGCCGAACGCAAGAATCCTCGCGATTACCGCGGCGAAGAATGGGTCGTCCATGACGTCGCCGCTCAAGAGACCGATGCCGTCGTGCGGCAGCATGCACGGCCGGGCTTTGCCATTTCCGTTGTGATCGCGAACGACGATCCGGACGGGCCGACACGAACCGCCTACAAAGCTCTCGGCTACCGGCTGCTGCGGACCGAAGGCTTTTTCGTCCACCGATTGCACCGGATTCCGAACCCGCCATCGGTTGCTTCGGTCGAACGCGTGCAGACGGCCGAACGGGCGGCACAGTTGGGAAAGATCATCCGCCGGCAGCCGATCCCAGACGATTTGCTCGGCGATACCGCGCCGTTCCGCCAGTATGTGGCAATCGACGGCGCCGACATCGTTGGGCGCGTTCGCAGCCTGGATGCCGTGGGAGCCACCTGGTGTTCGAGCATGTATGTCGAGCCGTCGCACCGGCGTCGCGGCATTGGTCAGGCTTTGATATCGAAAATGTTGCACGACGATCACGCGCGCGGGTCAAGGTACTCGGTGCTGGCAGCAACCCATGCCGGGGCGCTGCTTTATCCTCGGATGGGCTACGAGCGGATCGGAACGCTGCTGATATTTGCACCAAGGAGCCGAAAGCCCTCATGAAGCTCTATTCGCATCGTGCTGATTCATAAGGGATTTCTATAACCATGCCGTCATAGGCGGGTTCGACATTGGCTGGTGTCTCGGCCATCACCGAGACGTAGTCGAGCGGCACGTGCATATGTGTCAGCACCGCATGTATCGGCGCCAGCCGCTGGATCCATTCAAGCGCTTCGCCAAGCGACAGGTGACTTGGATGCGTCCGGTACTGCAGCGCGTCGATGATCAGCACGTCGAGGTCGCCCAGCCGTTCGGCGGTGGGTTCCGGAAAGTCGCTGATGTCGGGGCAATAGGCGAGATCGCCAATGCGGAAACCGAGCGATACGATGTCGCCGTGGATCTGCGGCAGCGGCTCGAGGGTGAGGGTACCCCCCTCTCCTTCAACGACCACCGGCCTGGTGTGGTCGATGAGATGCGGCCTGACGATCGGCGGATAGGAACTGCCTTGCGGCGTCTCGAAACAGTATCCGAACGCTTCCCGCAGCCGAAGCATCGTCGCCCTGTCGGCATGGACGTCGATGAGCTGGCGCTGATCGAGGACGAAACCGCGCAGATCGTCGATGCCATGGATATGGTCGGCATGCGGGTGGGTATAGACGACCGCATCGACACGTTTAACGCCGGCCAGCAGCATCTGCTGCCGAAAATCCGGCCCCGTGTCGATGACGACAGTCGTTCGGCTGCCGTTCGCCGCGATCCGCTCGACGAGCGCGGCGGCACGGGTGCGCCGGTTCCTGGGGTTGTCGGGGTCGCAATTGCCCCAATCGCCGGTGATGCGCGGCGTACCTGGGGACGAGCCGCAGCCGAGAATGGTGAGGCGCAGCCGGTCAGTCATCGTTCAGGCACTTTGCTCTGCAGGCCGCGGCATCTTGCCGAACAGCCGGAAGAAATTATCTGTGGTCAGATCGGCGATTTCAGCTTCGCTTACCCCGATCGTTTCGGCCAGCACCTTGGCGGTATGGGCGACATAGGCGGGCTCGTTGCGTTTGCCGCGAAACGGCACGGGCGCCAGATAGGGCGCATCGGTTTCGACCAGCAATCGGGCATGCGGGACATCGGCGGCAATGGCACGCAACTCAGCTGAATTCTTGAAGGTCAGGATGCCCGAGAACGACACGTAGCCACCGAGAGCGACGCCCACCTCGGCAAGCCGGCGCCCGGAAGAAAAGCAATGCAGGATGAAGGGGAAGGCGCCCTTCCCTGTTTCGTCCTCGAGAATATCAGCCATGTCGGCATCGGCATCGCGCGAATGGATGACCAGCGGCAGCCCCGTTTCACGGGCGGCGGCGATGTGATTGCGAAAGCCTTGCGCCTGTGCATCGCGTGGCGCCTTGTCGTAAAAATAGTCGAGACCGGCCTCGCCGATGGCCACTACTTTCGGGTGCGCGGATAGCCGCACAAGCTCCTCGACCGTGATATCCAGTTCTTCGGCCGCATTGTGCGGATGAGTGCCGACAGAGCAATAGACTTCGTCGAAAGTTTCAGCGATCTCAAGTACTTGCGGAAAACGCTTCACGCGTGTCGAGATCGTCACCATACGGCCAATTCCGGCGGCTAAAGCGCGGGCGACGATGGCCGCCCGCTCCTCGGCGAAATCTGGAAAATCCAGATGGCAGTGGCTGTCGACGAGCATCAGATGTTCGCGTCCGGCTGTTCGACGTAACGCGGAAACACGCCTTCCGGCACCGGCAACGCAGTACCCGGCACCAGCGCATGGTCCGCGTGGACATGCGCGAAATCGCGGCTCTCCGCCGGCACCGCCAGCAGGTCGAGCAGTTTCGCGGCCGAGCCCGGAGTGAAGGGCTGACACAGCACCGCCACGCGGCGCACGACTTCGGCGGTCGTCCACAGCACCGTTTCCATGCGCGCCGGGTTGGTCTTCTTCAGCGCCCATGGTGCCTCGCCGGCGAAGTAGCGATCGGCTTCCGCCACCACGCCGAAGATCGCTGCCAGCGCCAGATGGATGCCCTGCTCGGCGACCGCCTTGCGCGCGGTGTCGAGCGCGGCGGCGGCCTGATCCAGGATCGCTCTGTCTGCATCCGTCAGCTCGCCGCGCTGCGGCACCACGCCGCCGCAGTTCTTGGCGATCATCGACAGCGAGCGCTGCGCCAGGTTGCCGAGGCCGTTGGCAAGATCGGCATTGGTGCGGTTGACGATCGCGTCATGGCTGTAGCTGCCATCGTTACCGAACGGCACCTCGCGCAGGAAGAAGTAGCGCACCTGGTCGAGACCGTAGTGCTCGACCATCGCGAATGGATCGACGACGTTGCCAACAGATTTCGACATCTTCTCGCCGCGGTTGAACAGGAAGCCATGCGCGAAGACGCGCTTTGGCAACTCGATGCCCGCCGACATCAGAAATGCCGGCCAATAGACCGCATGGAAGCGGACAATGTCCTTGCCGATGATGTGCGTGGCCGGCCAATAGTGCCATTGCTCGGCCTTTGTGTCGGGATAGCCGGCGGCGGTGATGTAGTTGGTCAAGGCGTCGACCCAGACATACATCACATGCTTGTCGTCGCCTGGCACCGGCACGCCCCATTTGAAGGTCGTGCGCGAGATCGACAGATCCTTCAGCCCCGACTTGACGAAGCTGAGCACCTCGTTGCGGCGCTCGGTCGGACCGACAAAGTCGGGCTGGCTCTCATAAAGCGCCAGCAATTTGTCCTGATAGGCGGAAAGCCGGAAGAAATAGCTTTCTTCCTCGTTCCATTCGACCGGCGACCCAAGCGGTTCGCGGCGCACGCCGTCGTCGCCGAGCGTCGTCTCGCTCTCGTCGAAATAGGCTTCCTGGCGCACCGAATACCAGCCGCTATAGCGGTCGAGATAGATGTCGCCATTGGCGGCCATCGCTTTCCAGATCGCCTGACAGGATTCGTAGTGGCGCGGTTCGGTCGTGCGAATGTATTGGTCATTCGAGCCGCCCATCGCCTCGGTCATTGCGCGGAAAATCGCCGAATTGCGGTCGGCCAGCGCCAGTGGCGTTATGCCTTCCTTCTCGGCCGTTTGCTGCATCTTCAGGCCATGCTCGTCGGTGCCGGTCAGGAAGAAGACGTCCTTGCCGTCCAGGCGCTGGAAGCGTGCCAGGGCGTCGGTTGCAATGACCGTATAGGCGTGGCCGATATGCGGCTTGCCGTTCGGATAAAAGATCGGGGTGGTGATGTAGAATTTGTCGCGTGACATGAATGAACCGTCATGAATGTCTGAATGGAAAGGCGTGGCGGTGGATATCGTATCGAGGCAGCATTTGCCATCCCGATCCAGGAAACCCAGTCACATTCGCATTGCAGAATTCAGGCGGTCGATCATGATCAAGGCGTGCTGCTTCTTATCGAGATTGTAAGTATCGGTCTCAGATATAGCGTCCAGCGCCTCATGCCAAGTGTCCGACAGCGTTTTGGCTCGTGCGAGATCGCCAGCCAGTGCTGCCTGACTTGCCGTGTCCGACAACAGGTCTAGCGCCCGGCGGTTGAAGATATCGAACTGGATCGCCTGATCGCGGCCGGCCACGGCTTCGGCGAGGCGGAACGCGCCGCCGACATCGCTCTTTCTCCCGGTGACCAGAGCGTCGAGCGTCGAAGCGATCTCCAGCCCGCCATACTGCGTCAAGAGGATCGCGTTGCGGGCGCTGCCCCCTGCCCGCTCGGCCAGTGCCGCGCGCGCCGCCGGATCCTCAGGCGGCGCCGGCTCGGTCGTTTCCAGCACCGTCATCAGGTCGTCGGCGTCGAGCGGGGTCAATCGCACCACCTGACAGCGCGACCGGATCGTCGGCAGCAGGCTGCCCGGCGCGTGGACAATCAGGATGAACAGCGTCCGTGCCGGCGGCTCTTCAAGATTTTTCAGCAAGGCATTGGCGGCATTGGTGTTCATGTCGTCGGCGGGGTCGACGATGACGACCCGGTAGCTGCCGTCATGCGAGGTCAGCGACAGGAAGCGGCTGACCTTGCGGATCTCATCGACGGTGACGACCGTCTTGAAACTCTTGGTCTTGTCGTTCAGCGGCCGGGTCAGGTGCAGCACGGAAGGATGCGCCCCGGTGGCGATCTGGCGAAACAGCGACGACGCCGGATCGGGAGCGGCAAGGCTTTCCGGCGCCTGCGCGAAATCCGGGTGCTTCAGCAGATGATGCGCAAGGTGGAAGGCGAGCGTCGCCTTGCCGATGCCGACTGGCCCGGAAAAGATCAGCGCATGCGGCAGCTTGCCGGCGCGATAGGCGGCGGTGAGCACGCCTGCAGCCTGGCCGTGCCCGACCAGAAGGGGCGTTTCGGAGGGCTCCGGCACGCCGTCGAGCGTGTCATGCTGTTCGGGTGCGATGCGCTCGAAGATCATGCCGGCGTCGCCTGCCTGTCGCGTGCCGGCGTTCTCGCCGCCAGTGCCGCGAACACCGCCGCGGTGACGACGTTCTCAACCGCGTCGGGCTCGGCGGCGGCGTCGACGACGATGCAGCGCTCCGGCTCGGCCTTGGCGATCGCCAGAAACGCCTCGCGGCGGGCCCGGTGGATCGCCAGCGTCTCCTTTTCGAAACGGTCGGCGACTGCCTCGGCGCCGCGCCGCAGCGTTGCGCGCCTCAGGCCTTCCGCTGGGTCGATGTCGAAGATCAGCGTCATGTCCGGCATCATGCCGTTGATGGCGACCTGTTCCAGCGCATCCATGAACGCCGGATCGATGCCGCCGGTGACGCCCTGATAGACGCGTGAGGAATCGAGGAAGCGGTCGCAAAGCACGATGGAGCCACGCTCGACCGCCGGCCGGATCACCTGCTCGACATGATCGGACCGCGCGGCGGCGAAAAGCAGCGCTTCCATCTTCGGCCCGAACGGTTCGGCTGCGCCCGACAGCAGCACATGCCTGACCGCTTCGGCGCCCGGCGAGCCGCCGGGTTCGCGGGTAAGCAGCACGTCGTATTTCTTGGCGCGCATCTTCCTGGCCAGCCGCTCGATCTGCGTCGACTTGCCTGCCCCCTCGCCGCCTTCGAAGGTGATGAAAAAACCGCGTGCCAACCGAGAGGCCTTCTTGTCCATGGCTGAATGGGATTGTAGCGCTCTAGATAGTCCGCGTTGGGTCAAACGTCCATGCCGTCGATTTTTTGCCCTTATGCATGCCGTTCCCCAAAACCATGGCTGGTTTTGAGCGACATGCGTTAGCGCAGCCAGCCGACCGCCAGTTCCTTGACGGCATCGAGCGCGCGCTGCGGCAGCGTGCCGACGCCGATCGATTCGGCTGCGAAAAGCGGCGTCTCCTGGCTCAGCGTATCGCCGATCCAGACGCGCAGCGCACCCACCGGCTGCCCCTCCTCCACCGGTGCTGCAACCGGGCCGTCATAGACGATCCTGGCCGTCAGCTTGTCGCGGTTGGTGATCGGCAGGAAGATGTCGATCGGTCCCTTTGCCTTCAGCGTCACCCCGGATTTGGCGCCGCCGAAAACCTGGGCTTCTCCAACCACCTCGCCCCTGGCGAAAATTTCAGTCTTCTCGAAGGAGCGGACACCCCAGTCGAGCAGCTTTCGCGCTTCCTCGGCGCGCTCCTTGTCCGAGGCCAGCCCGCTCATCGCCGCGATCACCCGGGTACCATTGTGGCTGAGCGAACCGACGATGCCGAAGCCGGCTGCCTCGCTCGCCCCGACCGCCAGGCCGTCGGCGCCGATGTTTATCGCCAGCAGCGGATTGCGGTTCCTCTGTGAGATCTTGTTCCAGGTGAAATCCTTTTGGGCAAAATAGCGATAGAAATCCGGATAATCGCGCCACAGGTGCAGGGCGAGCTGCGCCAGTTCGCGCACGGTCGTCTGCTGGCCATCCGCCGGCAGGCCGGTCGAATTGACGAAAGTCGACGTCTTGAGGCCGATCTGGCGGGCGCGTTCGGTCATCTGCACGGCAAAATTGTCTTCGGATCCCGACATGCCTTCGGCGATGACGATGCAGCCGTCATTGGCCGCCTGCACGGTCACGCCCTGAATCAGGTCTTCGAGCCGGATCGACGACTTGAGCTTGGCGAACATCGTCGATGTTCCCGAAGGCGCGCCACCCTTGCGCCAGGCGTTCTCGCTGACCACGAACGTATCGTCGAGCTTCAGGCGGCCCGATTTGATGGCGTTGAAAACCACTTCCATGGTCATCAGCTTGGCCATCGAGGCCGGCGGTATCGGCTTGTCGGCCTCCTTGGAAAACAGCACCGTCCCGGTCTCGGCATCGATCATGAAGGCCTGCGCGGCCTTGGTCTCGAACAGCTGTGCACCGGCCGGAGCCTGGAAAAACAGCAGCAAGCCAAAAACCAGAAGTCCGGCGAGAGGCGGGAGCAAGCGAAATTGCATGATGTTCGACCCGTTGGCCGGCACCGCCGGCAAGCCCGTGAAAAGTATCAGGCTTTTTGCGCGGCGGATCAACCGCGCAGCGGAAATCCCATCAGGCTTGCGCTCAGTTGCGCACAGCCAGCGCATCGGGCGCGCCATGCGACCAGGCAGCCTGCAGCAAATCATCGAGATTGCGGTGGCCATCGGGATAGAGATTGACCGAATACCAATCCTCGCCATCGAGTTCCGAACGCTGGATCTCGATCTTGCCGTATGCGGCAAGCTGAGCGGCAACACGCTTGGCCTCCGCTGCATCCTCGAACGAACCAGCCGCGACGTAGTCAGTGGACGGACCGGCCGTTGGCGGCTGCCGTTTCCATGATTGGAGCACATCGGCCGGCGACATGCCGTCGCCACCCATCGCGGCGAAGGCATTTGAGGTGCGTTCGACCCGCTCGTCGGCATAGGACAGCGAGGCCACGGCAAACGGCGATTGCGGCGGCAGATTGATCTGCGGACGCTCCGGCACGATCGGGCCGAAATCCGGAAGCGCCAGATCGCCATAGGCCGACGACTGCGTCGACATGATCGGCTGGACAGAACCGGAATCGGTCAACTGGCCCGGAAACGGCACGGCAGCAGTGCCGGCAGGCAGGCTTGGCGACGGCCCGTTCATGGCGACCATGACGCCGGTCGGCAGTCCATCCGACGGGTCCGGCGCCCTGTTGCCGGGATGATAGGAGGCCATCAGATACTGGTCGTCATCGCCGTCGAGCGGCGCGCGGCCGACATATTCGACCTTTACCTGAGCGGTGCCGGTGTTGGCATAGTCAAGCATCTGGGCAGCGCGCTCCGATACGTCGATGATGCGGCCTTCGTGATATGGGCCGCGATCGTTGACGCGAACGATGACCGAACTGCCGGTCTTGAGATTGGTGACGCGGGCATAGCTTGGCAGCGGCATGGTCGGGTGCGCCGCCGTCAGATGGGTCATGTCATAGACTTCGCCATTGGCGGTAAGCCGGCCGTGGAAGGCATCGCCATACCAGGAGGCGAGGCCGACCTTGGCGTAACGCTTGTCTTCCTTCGGGTAATACCACTTGCCGCGGACCTGATAGGGTTTGCCAAGCTGATCCCTGCCGCCGCCACGTTGGATGCGCCCGTTCCGGGAGATCACACGCGGGCTTGCCTTCACGCCATATTCGGATTCGGCGAAATACTCCTTGGAGCGGGTCTTCTTGTTGACCATCGCTTTCGGCTCAGGCTGCGACGCGCAGGCGGCCAGCAAGGCGGCCGACATGGCGAACAACGCGACGGTAGCAGCGCGACGAAGACGCGGTGGCGTCACAGCCTGCATTTTCCTGATGTCCCCTTCAGTCTCAACTCAAGGCGTCGCGTTCAACCACCAGAGGAGCCAAAACACTCACCCGACAATACCAACGACGCTTAAAACCCCGATCCTTTGTGCGCAGGAATTGCTTATCACGGTATTAACCGATTGTGGCTGCAACCGGGCAAGATTGTGGCGTCTCCACCGTAAGAGCTCTCTGAAAAGTAACGGTTTTCGTGCTTCCACGCGAGAGATGTGATGCCCTCTGCCACAGAAAGCCTGGCTTCGCTCCTGCCCGCCGTGTCTGCCGGTTGACCGGGCTTTGTCGGGCAGCGGACCGACCGCCGGAACAAAGAAATGCGCCGCTAGTTTCATCCGCAGGGCACTCGAACAGAAGGACGAGCATGATGAAAATGACTTCATTGATGGTCGCGATCGCGATGTCGCTTTCTGCCGGGTCTGCGATCGCCGCATGTCCGGACAAGTCAGCTTCGAACACCGGGACCGATGCCGGACAGACCGCCGGTATTTCGAAAGATGGAACCCACGCGCCTTTAGAGACTCCGAAGGCCATGGGCAACGCGAACAAGCCAGCCGCCAAGGATGGCACCACGATGCCATTGGCGGGCGCTGAAGGCGGCGGCGACAAAAACCTTGCAACCTCACAGCAGGATATCGAGGCGCAGCAGCACGGTGATAAGGCCGCGGCGGCAAAGGCGGACGAAAATTGCAAAGACTGAGGACCGTACAGGCCGGAGCCGATTTGCAGCTTCGGCCTTCCTCACCAGTAGCTGTTCCCTTGGCGAAAGTTAAATCTGCGGGATACCGCAGCTGTCCCAAGAGGCTGACCCGTAGGGATTCCCTCCGCCCAATTCCGAGGATGGCTTGGTCGGTAGGTCGCGCCCTCGGTTGTGTTCGCGCGCAAACCTGTACATCGCCAGTCGGCGGGCTCCTTCTTCATCATGCACCAATGGGATAGCGAGTTCCGGTGCTCGATTCCGACAAACTCAGAGCCTGCCAGGACGGCAGGAACCGACACAGTGGTGGTTGACGCAGCCCTCAATGCCGCTTTACAGGAATGAGGCGTGAACCAGCCGGGAGCGCCTTCGGTGCCAATCCGGTGCCACAGGCCAAACGAGTTGGCCCCGCGCTGCCCAAATGGTTGAAAAACCACGATGGAGGAATGGCCGAGCGGTTTAAGGCACCGGTCTTGAAAACCGGCGTGGGTGCAAGCTCACCGTGGGTTCGAATCCCACTTCCTCCGCCATATTGCCTTGATTTACTTGGATAATCTTCCGTTTTATTGATCTTACGTACAGAATTGCGCATCACGCGAAGAGTGCTCGAATGACCACCCTGAAGAATCGGCTGACTGCCATTCACGGGCAGGAACGCGAATTTATAAAAACGGCCAACCAGGATTTCACGCCCGGATCCATGTATCTTACCCACATGTTCCTGTTGGGGGCAGGCCAGCGCACTCTTTCTCAGTCGCGCGGGTTTCGGAAGATGATCGAGGGCAAGAACTTCCCATCAGCGACGATCCTCCTGCGAACTCAAATTGACACGGCCATGCGAATTCACGCCCTGCCCCTTATTCAAGACCGGGAAGACAGTATGGGACGCCTCATGGCCAATCAGGTGCAGTTCGACAGACTGACCACATTGGAAGATGGAAAGCAGGTGCGCCTAACAGACGCCTACCTTCGGAAGCATCTGTCGATGCAATACCCCTGGATCGACAAGGTTTACGCCGAAACGTCTGACTTCGTTCATTTGTCGTTCCGCCATCTTTGGACAGCCATAGCCCGCGTTGACGATAACACAAGGACGGCTCATTTCATGCTGTCGGCTAGGGATGCAAACCGGAACGAAGCGGAGTATTTCGAGGTCTGCGAGGCCTTTTTCGAGGTCTCAAAGATAATATACAAAATGCTTCGCCTGTCGTGGGGTCTGGCCCGCCCGCCGCCGCCCGAAGAAAGCCCCGCCACTGTGAGTTGAGGCAGCGGCTTCTACCTGCGCCTTGCTTTCGGTCTCGTTCCTGCGAGTATCGGCACGTCCGGGCGACACGCTAGCTGCTTGGCCATGTGCTAAATAATTCAGAGATCTTGGGGGGAGATCAATGTCGCGGGCTATCATCTCGACGGGTGCGCTGTTGGCGCTCAGCCTTTGGGCAGGCCCGACTTCGGCAGGCCAATCTTTCTCATGCTCGTTCGGTGAGCCGGCCTGCCTGGATTATGGCGCCGTCGTCTGCAACAGCAACGCTACCTGCGTTCGTAAGGACTCGGTCTGCTTCGATGCTTACACCTGCGATTACAAAGGATTTGTCTGCAAATCGAAGCTCGACGACGTGGTCGACACCTACGATGCAGAGGTCAGAAATAGCAACGATCTCGTCGACAAATTCAACTCCTTGAACTCGACTTATGAAGACGCGCGGACTGAGAAGGCATCGGCTTGTCCGACCTAGAGGATGCTCAAACCAAGGCCCGGCGTGTGTCCGACTGCGTCTCCAGCGCCAGCACCATTGAGAGCGCGAAGGCTTGCTTCTAAATTTCGTTTCGGACGAACTGTGAAACCATATTAATCCGGTCGGTTCCTGGGCTGTCGGCCGGCCCGTGTGACATTCCAGTGGCTTGGGGGATTATTAATGGGCGAAACCGGAGACTTGCTCAATCTTGCAGTCGCAGCAGTTGCGCTGATCGTCTCAGTGGTGGCCTTAGGTTTTTCCATCTTCTTTTGGTATCGTCAGTTTCGGCCGATCGTGACGGCAATGGTCGAGACGCACCACGGCGGGAACGATGCGATCGCATACGACCTTGTCATCCTAAACTCCGGATCGATCCCGGCAAAGAATATCAAGCTCCTCGTTAGCGATCAGACAGCGTTGCAGGCGGCGCTTGGCGCCGGGGCAAATGAAGAAAATAAGGCCCTGTGGTTGGCTTGTTTCGAACCTACGAGCGTGATCCGGCTCCTGCAAAATGGTGCGCGGACGTCATGCTCTTTTGGTCTAACCCATAGAGACCCGCGCCAAAGTTTTTGGATGCCACAGGCTGAGTTTCCCATTCAGATCGAGTACGATGGTTGGTTCGGAGAAACATATCAAAGAGACCTGCCAAACGTCTTGCAGATCGCAGATTCCGACAGCTTTACAGGCGGCATGTGGGGACCTGTAAAAACACTTGCCGTAAGCCGGCGAAGCTAAATGAAAGGCCCCACCACCTCTCGGCAGCGGGCCGCCGCCGTGGCGCCTGTGCAACAAAGGCCGTCGATCCGCGTTGAGGCTCGTCTCAGTGGAGCTTCGACAATGGACCCGGCAACCGCAGCCGTATTGCTTTTACTCTCTTGCAGCCCAGGCCAGGCTGCCGTCTGCAAGCCCATTGAAGCCGCGCCGACCACATATGCGTCGCTTGACGCGTGTCGGGCATCTCTGAAAGACAGGCTCGCAGGTGCGCCAAACGGTGAAATCGTCGGACGGTGCCATCCTGTCGACGAGACTGTCACCGGTTCACTGCCCGCCGGGTACACCACCGTTGTTGTCACGCGCGGTGTTGGGAGCAACGCCATCAGCAATAGCTACATCGTTCAACACCAAGAATAGAAAGGCCCGCCACCGTAAGGCAGCGGCCAAGCAGCATTGACGAAGTTTACGCCGCGTAGGCGGCCTTCACTTCCTCCCGGCTCATCGTGTGGTCCGGTGCCATGTCATAGCGGCGTAGGAGTTCAGCCAGCGAGATCGAGCCTGCCGGCACAAAGCTGCGTCAGCGGTGGGTCCAAATTCAAAGGCAAGCAAGCCAGCTAGAATTGTTCCGCCAGCAAGGAGTTTTTGCCCATAACGGCGTGTCGTCCGAGCGATGTCGCCTGCGGCGATACCGTGCGCGATTGTGCCGATTATCCTAATAGTCCCGACGGTTGCCCGCGCCCCTCTCTCACCGGGAGAATGCGCCTCTTGCCGATCTGAGTCCAGATGGCGCTACCCAGCCGTAGACCCAAAAGAATGGCCGGTGCGGGTGATGCTTGGGTTGGGAAGCGTGGGCCGCACCGGCCATTGCGGGATAGCTCTTAGGGATCATCCCCCGCGCTGCCTAGGTTATAGGCATATTAGCGATTGCTCAATTTAGACTGAAGTCCCTACCGGAGCGGCTCCCGGGTCCTTTCAGCACAGGAAGGGACGTAGCTGTGCCGATTCACGACCAACACAACAGTCCTTTTAGCCAAGCGTTCCGATTAATCCGGATGTAGGACCATTGCGTTGGTTGGGGGGCTTTGGTCCCATCGTTGTTGAGGCCGAAGCCCATAAAGGGAACGTTTGAGCTGTGTTTGAGTGGCCGGCGCACCGAACCCACGTCAATCACTTACTCAACCGGACCAATGAAGATGATGAACCTTGAAGACGAGACGTCGCAAGCGCTCGTGGCCCGCCTGGCTGATCTCCAGGCAAAAATGCGGGCAGCACGTATAACTGAGGCGAAATGAAAACCTTCCAAAAGGTTGCAGCCGTTATGGAGGACGGTCGCGGCCAGATTGCTGGCGACGACTTGATCGCATCATCATTCCTCGTCGAACCTGATGTCATGAATGGATAGCTGCTTCGGGTCGCACCTGTCTTGAGCAAGCGACGAACCATTGGTCCGTTTCCGTACAAGCCTTTGTTATTGCAAAGTGCGACATCAGACGGTTTTAATTGACGTTGCCCATTGCTTTCTATGGAGGCTGTAATGGATAAGTGCTGCCCAATGGCAAGGTCTCACCTTGTATTGAAGTGGTCGAAGCCTGTGGCGAATGGTTCGTCCGCATGGTCGAGGAAGACCAGGAAGTTACCCGCTCATTCGAACTTAAATCTTTCGCGCTCGCATTCGCGGAAGGCCAGCGGATACGGCTGGGCCTTGCCGAGTTCAAGCGGCTGTAGGAAAAACAAGATGCCTCTCTCTGAGAGCCTACATTCGGTTGAGATGGAATTCCGATGCTCGGAGTGCGGATTGGGCTTCGTAAAGTCTGGGCGCTGGTTTAAGTCTGCCGCTCAACATCGTTGCTCCGGCTGCCATCACCTCACACACCTCACCTATCCGAAGAAATTGGCATTGTTCGACAAATACGCCAAGCTTCCGACGATGGGATCGGTGGCGAGGAACGATGAGGAGCGACCGTAGCTTCAATAACTTGTCCTCGGCAACCCTCATGCCCCTTCATCGGTAAGCGGTCTTGGCCGCACAATGCTCAAATCAAACTTGGTTGAAAGGTCGGGCTCCGCTTTGTTGATGGCGGCGGTGGTCATCCGATGGACGGGCGGGATGATTATCATCCGGACGTTCGTTCAGGCCAGAGCGGCGCCCCGAAAATCAGGAGCACGACTGCCACCAACACGATGACCAACCCGGCTGTACACGCGTTCGCAATGATATCACCAGGCTGCATACACTCTCCGTGAATGGGTGCCCGCCACGCCAAGGGGGTCGTGGCGGGCAATCAACCAACCGACGATGAGGGGACGATGATCGACGGTCACATTCCCGATGTCGAAGAGGCCGTGTTGTTTCAGAGGCCGGACCTTTGCGCTTCGGCATCGGACTTTAGTCGGGTGCTTGAGGCGGCCCCGCTCGGGAATCGATCGGCACGGCGAAGGCCCGTCACCGATCAGCAATGACGGGCCCCTGCCTCGAGACCGCTCGGCTGTAAACCAAGCTTTGAATCGAACTTCGGTTTCGCAGACAGGTTCCCTCGATCTCCAAAAATTGAGCTCCAGTGGGCAAGAGCACTATTGGAAGACCACTTCAGCCTTTGGAAAGGGAGATGTGGTTCTGCTTAAGGCTGAAGCGCTAGTCGCGCGCTGGCAGACCGGCAACTGAGGCGAATCGATGGATATCTTTGGCATCAAGGCACTTTTGATCTGCGCCCTGATCTTCATTCCGTTTGAACATCTGTTTGCCGAGCGGCCGCAGAAGATCTTTCGCAAGGGCTTCGCTGTCGATCTGATTTATCTGCTGTTCAACGGCTTCATCATAAAGCTGGCCATCGTCATGATGGCGGCAGGCGCGCTCGGTGCCGCTGCACTCCTGGTCCCGCAAGCGATAACGCATGCCGTCTGCGGCCAGCCCGTCTGGCTGCAGGTTGCCGAAATCATCGTGATCACCGATGTCGGCGTCTACTGGACACATCGGGCCTTTCACAAAATCCCGGCGCTTTGGAAGTTCCATGCCGTTCACCACGGCATTGAGGAACTCGACTGGCTCGGGGCCTTCCACAATCATCCCGTCGACGCCATCGTCACAAAGGCAATATCGCTGACGCCGATCTTTTTCCTCGGCTTCTCGGAAGCGTCGATCGCCGTCTTTTCGACTCTCTACCTTGGACATACGCTGCTTGTGCATTCAAACGTGCGGATTCCGTTCGGCCCCTTGAGGTGGCTGATCGCCAGCCCGCAGTTCCATCGCTGGCACCATGCCAACCAGCGCGAAGCCTATGACAAGAACTTCGCCGGGCAGTTGCCTTTCCTCGACGTGCTGTTCGGCACCTACAATCCCACCGGTGACAAGGTGCCGGAGAAGTACGGCGTCGACGATCCGATCCCTTCCACCTATTTCGGCCAGATCGGCTATCCGCTCCTGCGCCGCAGGAAGCTGCCGAACCGGGCGGTGCCGAACGCCGAAGCCTGACGGCTGGCCCGGCGTTGCGGTATCCACACCGGTCCCCTTTCGAGCCGCAGAACGCCGAACCACCGGAAGGCTTTTCGTCTCGAATCGGCTAAACCTTGCGCCATGAACGAGACCTCACTCTATGCGCCGGTGAAGCGGTTCCTCGAAAGCCTCGACTTTGTCGTCAAAGGCGAGATCGACGGCTGCGATGTTGTTGCGTTGCGCGAGGGGGAGCCGCCGGTTGTCGTCATCTGCGAGTTGAAGCTGCAGTTCAATCTCGAACTGGTGCTGCAAGGTGTCGATCGTGCGGCGGCCTGCGACGAGGTGTGGCTGGCCGCGCGCATGTCGGCTCGCGGCAAGGGACGCGAAAGCGATGCCAGGTTCCGCAATCTCTGCCGCCGGCTTGGCTTCGGCTTGCTTGGCGTGACCGCGACGGACCGGGTCGAGGTGCTTCTCAGCCCGATCGCGCTGGCGCCGCGCAAAAATGCCCGCCGGCGCTCCCGCCTGGTCGATGAGCACCAGCGCCGTCGCGGCGATCCCGTTGCCGGAGGAGGATCGCGCAATCCGATCATGACCGCCTATCGCCAAAGCGCCCTCGCCTGCGCTGCCGCCATGGTGGATGGCCCCAGGCGGCCGCGAGATCTGAAGGCGGTGACGCCGATCGCGCCCAAGATCCTGCAGCACAATGTCTATGGCTGGTTCGCGCGCGTCGACCGCGGCCTCTACGATCTTACCGATGCCGGCCGTGCCTCTTTGGTCCGTTGGCCGCAGGCATCGCACGACGAATCCCGACACGCAATTTTGAACGCAGCAGCCATATGATTGAAGATTCCCGCAGCGTCCGAGGCGGTCCGCTCGGTTGATTTCTCCGACAAAATATGTTGCTTGTCCCGCCCATGAAGAAGCTCTGCATGACCGCCTTGGCGTCAGTGACACTGAGTTTTCCAGCCAGCGCAATGGACAATGCATTGCGCGCCGGACTGATGAAACTCGATCCCCAAACTCGCCTTGAACAGCGTTGCGACGCCGAAGTGCTCGACCGCATCACCCATGACGATCGCAAGTTCAAAGCCGATCGCGTCGTCGCCTACGCCTTTGCCACGCCCGAGATGGGCGCCGATGCAATCAAGAGCCCGGGTGCTGCGTTTCGCAGCAAGGGGCAGTGGTACAGGCTGAAATTCAAGTGCCAGACCGGGCCGGACCATATGGAAGTCTTGCAACTCCGCTACCGGATCGGCGACGAGATTCCGGAAGCCGACTGGGCAAAGTATAATCTCTACGATTGATTGGCGATCGGCCATGGTTTTGCCTGGCTGTCGGCGAGTGCCGCGAGCATTGGATCCGGCTTGACGTAACGATGCTTCGGTGATGGCGCCACGCGTGATCCCTTGACGCCAAGGGACCACCAAGTTAGGGCCTCTGGGTAATCGACGAACACTCGGCAAAATCAGCAAGGGCTTCCGGTCGATGGACATTTTTTTCAGCGCTGCCAGCCTGACCGCCCTGCTCCAGGTCATCGCCATCGACCTCGTGCTGGCCGGCGACAATGCGATCGTCATCGGCCTTGCCGCTGCCGGCCTGCCGGCTGACCAACGCAAGAAGGCGATCCTCATCGGCGTGATTGCGGCAACGGTGCTGCGCATCGGTTTTGCCGCAATTACCGTCAAGCTGCTGGCGATCGTCGGCCTGCTGCTGGCCGGCGGCATCCTGCTGCTGTGGGTCTGCTGGAAAATGTACCGCGAGCTGCGCACGTCACATGCCGATGAGCTGGAAGCGACCGAGGCGCTGTCGAATTCGGACCTCAACAGTGACCAAGCAGTCGCCGGCAAGTCGAAGCGCAAGACCCTTGGCCAGGCTGCCTTGCAGATTGTCGTCGCCGATGTGTCGATGTCGCTCGACAACGTGCTGGCGGTGGCTGGAGCGGCGCGTGATCATTTTCCGGTGCTGGTCATCGGCCTTGTGCTGTCGATCGCGCTCATGGGGCTGGCTGCGACCTTCATTGCCAAGCTGCTGCATCGCCACCGCTGGATCGCCTATGTCGGCCTGCTGATCATACTCTATGTCGCGCTGGACATGGTCTATCGTGGCGCGGTGGAGGTCTGGCCACATGTGAACAACGTGGTCGGCTGAAGCTGGCGGACATCCGCGTCTTCACTCCGTCGAAGCAAGACCGCCGTGCGTTTTGCCGCATCGCGGGCCTGCCCATACCAATGCCGCAATAAGTGTGGTACTGCGCCGGCAATCCTGAAAAGCCCGGAAACCCTCTATGTCCGCTCCCCGCGTGAGTTTTGTCAGTCTTGGATGCCCGAAGGCCCTCGTGGATTCGGAGCGCATCATCACGCGCCTGCGCGCCGAAGGTTACGAAATCGCGCGCAAGCATGACGGCGCCGACCTCGTCGTCGTCAACACCTGCGGTTTTCTCGATTCCGCCCGAGACGAGTCGCTCAACGCCATCGGCTCCGCGCTTTCGGAAAACGGCCGAGTGATCGTCACCGGTTGCCTGGGCGCCGAGCCGGACGTCATTCGCGAAAAGCACCCGAATGTGCTGGCGATCACCGGGCCGCAGGCCTATGAGAGCGTGATGGCCGCGGTGCATGAGGCCGCACCGCCTTCGCACGATCCCTATATCGATCTCCTGCCGCCGCAGGGTGTCAAGCTGACGCCGCGCCACTACGCCTATCTCAAGATTTCCGAAGGCTGCAACAACCGCTGCACCTTCTGCATCATTCCCGCACTGCGTGGCGACCTCGTCTCGCGGCCGGCGGCAGATGTGCTGCGTGAGGCTGAGAAACTGGCCAAGGCTGGCGTCAAGGAACTTCTGGTCATCTCGCAGGACACCAGCGCCTACGGCATCGACATCAAGTACCAGACGTCGATGTTCGGCGACCGTGAAGTGCGCGCAAAATTCCTCGATCTTTCGGAGGAACTGGGCAAGCTCGGCATCTGGGTGCGCATGCACTATGTCTACCCCTACCCGCATGTCGCCGACGTCATCCCGCTGATGGCGGAGGGCAAGATCCTCCCTTACCTGGATATCCCGTTCCAGCATGCCTCGCCGCAGGTGTTGAAGAACATGCGCCGGCCCGCGCATGGCGAAAAGACGCTCGAGCGCATTCGCGGCTGGCGCGAGGTCTGTCCGGATCTGGCCATCCGCTCGACCTTCATCGTCGGCTTCCCCGGCGAGACGGATGACGATTTCGAGATGCTGCTCGACTGGCTCGATGAAGCCAAGATCGACCGCGCCGGCTGCTTCAAATACGAGCCGGTCCGCGGCGCCCGCTCCAACGATCTCGGTCTCGAACAGGTCCCGCAGGAAATCAAGGAGGCGCGCTGGCACCGCTTCATGCAGCGTCAGCAGAAGATTTCGGCGACACAGCTGGCCAGAAAAGTCGGCAAGCGCCTCCCGGTGCTGATCGACGAGGCGCATGGCACATCGGCACAGGGCCGCACCAAATACGACGCGCCCGAGATCGATGGCTCGGTGCACATCCAGTCGCGTCGTCCGCTGCGCCAAGGCGATATCGTCACCGTCAAGATCGACCGTGCCGACGCCTATGACCTCTATGGTTCGGCGGTCTGACGCCTCGTTCCGCGTAAATTTACTACATCTGGCGATAATCTAGGCCTCTTAACCCGCTCAGCCGCGATCCGCTCTATGGTTTGCCGACCGTAGATGCGGGAAATGCGGATGAACACCAGACCTGCGGAACAAAATTACATTGCGACGCTGGACCTGCTCAGGCTGGTCGCGGCGATGGCTGTCGTGTTCTTCCACTATTTCTTTCGCGGCGCGGCTGCCGAGGGCATTCTGGCTGAGGGTTATCCGCTTGCGGCACCGTTCGCCCTCTACGGCTATCTCGGCGTCAATCTGTTCTTCCTGATCAGCGGTTTCGTCATTGCCTGGTCGGCGGAAAACCGCAGTTGGGACCAGTTTGCGGTCGCGCGGTTCGTTCGCCTCTATCCGGGCTTCCTGCTCTGCATGACGATCACCTTCGCGATTGTCTTCCTTGCCGGGTCGCCGCTGCTTTCGGCCTCTTTCGTTCAGTATGCCGCCAATCTGTCGATGTTCGCGCCGGCGTTCGGCCAGCCCTTCATGGACGGCGTCTACTGGTCGATCGTTCTTGAGCTGGTGTTCTACGGCTGGGTGACGCTGGCGCTGCTCACCGGGCTGTTTCAGAAACGCAAGCTGGAGCTGATCTTGATCTGGCTGGCGATCTCGGCCTTGAACGAGTTCTTCATCGGCAGCGGTGCCGCCAGGCTGCTGTTCATCACCGAGTTTGGACCGTTCTTCGCCGCCGGCGTGCTGGTCCACCACCTGCATGCGCATGGCCGTTCACTGCCTGCAATGCTGCTGCTTGCCGCCGCGTTCCTGATCTCCTGCGGCACGCTGTCGGTGACGCAGCACTGGATGCTTGGCCACTACGGCATTGCCGTTTCGTCGGCCAATCTGGTCATCGCCAACGTCGTCATGCACGCGGCCTTGATCGGTGCGGTGCTGCTGCGCGGCCGTATCAGGGCGTCGGGGCTCACCCTGGCGCTGGGCGGGCTGACCTATCCGCTCTATTTGCTGCACCAGGACATCGGCTATCTCGTCATCAATGCGGCAACGCCCCTTATCGGCAAATGGTTTGCCGCCTTTGGCTGCGGCGCACTTATGCTTTTCGTTTCGTGGGCAATCTGGCGCGCCTGCGAACGACCCGCACAGCGGTTGCTGAGGATTTGGCTCGGCCGCGCGGTCGATGCTGGCCTGGCACGGTTTCGTCGCGTCTCAGCCGGAGCGCAGCCCGCCGAATGAAAAAGGGCGCCTCGCGGCGCCCTCCTCATTTCGATCTCTTGCGCTGCTTACTGCGGCAGCTTGTCGTCGACACCCTTCACATAAAAATTCATGCCGAGCAGCGTGCCGTCATCGGCGACTTCGCCATCCTTCAGCCACAGCGTGCCGTCTTGCTTGGCGATCGGCCCGGTGAAGGGGTTCCAGCCGCCGGCGATCTTCTTCTCGGTGGCCTCCGCCATCGCCTTCACGTCGTCGGGCATGTTGGTGTAGGGGGCGAGCTTGACCGCGCCGTCCTTGATGCCAAGCCAGACATTGTCCGGCTTCCAGGTGCCGTCGAGGGCTGCCTGGACCCGGCTGATGTAATAGGGACCCCATTCGTCGGTAAGCGAGGTCAGCTGCGCGTTCGGCGCGAACTTGATCATGTCGGAGGACTGGCCGAAGCCGTGCAGCTTGCGCTCCTCGGCCACCTGCAGGGCAGCGGTCGAATCGGTGTGCTGGACGATAATGTCGGCACCCTGGTCGAACAGCGCCTTGGCGGCGTCGGCTTCCTTGCCCGGATCGAACCAGGAATTCACCCAGACGATCTTGGCCTTGAAGTTCGGGTTGATCGACTGCGCGCCGAGCATGAAGGAGTTGATGCCCATCACCACTTCCGGGATCGGGAAGGAAACGATGTAGCCGGCAACGCCTGCCTTCGATTCCTTGGCGGCGATCTGGCCGAGCACATAACGGCCTTCATAGAAACGCGCATTGTAGATGCCGAGATTGTCAGATGTCTTGTAGCCGGTGGCGTGCTCGAACATCACCTTCGGGAATTTCTTGGCGACCTTCACTTCCGGGTCCATGAAGCCGAAGGAGGTGCCGAAAATGATCTTGCAGCCTTCGCGTGCCAGGCGCTCGAAAGCGCGGTCGGCGTCGGGGCCTTCCGAGACGTTTTCAAGATAGGCGGTTTCGACCTTGTCGCCGAGCGCCTTCTCCACTTCGAGACGGCCCTGGTCGTGCTGGTAGGAATAGCCAAAATCGCCGATCGGGCCGGTGTAGACCCAGCAGGCCTTCAGCTTGTCCGCGGCCTCGGCCGTCGCTGCCAGCGACATGGCGGCGGTCGTGGTCATCAGGGCAATAAGCAGTTTTTTCATCGTGTTACCTCTCTGAGTTAGCCTTGGAGCTTCCCGTTTGTTTTTGTTGTCAACGATCCGGAACGAATGGCTGCCCCAAGGAAGCCGGCGTGTTCATCATCGTCAGACGCTTGTTGCGCGAGATTAGAACGAGAACCACGACGGTTGCCAGATAGGGCAGCGAAGAAAGGAACTGTGAGGGCACTGGAATGCCAAAAGCCTGTGCATGAAGCTGGCCGATCCACACCGCGCCGAAGATGTAGGCGCCGGCCAGCACCCGCCATGGCCGCCAGGAGGCGAACACCACCAGCGCCAGCGCGATCCAGCCGCGGCCGGCGCTCATGTTCTCCACCCATTGCGGCGTGTAGACCAGCGAGAGATGGCCGCCGGCGAGACCGGCACAGGCGCCGCCGAAGATGACCGCGAGGTATCGGTAGCGGATGACCTTGATGCCAAGCGCATGCGCCGAGGTGTGGCTGTCGCCGATCGAACGCAGCGTCAGCCCGGTGCGGGTCTTGAACAGGAACCACATGACGGCGGCGGTCAGCGCGATCGAAATGTAGAAGATCGGATCCTGGCCAAACAGCAGCCTGCCGACCACAGGGATTTCCGTCAAGCCGGGAATGTCGAGGTTGGGCAGCCTTTCGCCGGGCTGGCCGACGAAGCTGGTGCCCATCATGCCCGACAGGCCAAGGCCGAGCAGCGTCAGCGACAGGCCGGTCGCCACCTGATTGGTGGCCAGCGACAGCGTCATGACGGCAAACAGCAGCGAGAACACCGCGCCCATGGCAATGGCCGCCAAAAGGCCGATCCAGGGCGATCCGGTGAGATAGGTTGCGCCGAAGCCGCCGACGGCGCCCATGATCATCATGCCTTCGACGCCGAGATTGAGTACGCCGGAGCGCTCGACCACCAGCTCACCGATTGCCGCGATCAGCAGCGGCGTTGCCGCGGTGGCGATGGTCAGAAGGATGTTTACGGTGATGTCCATCAACGGGCTTCCTTCAGCTTCGGTGCGGCTTCGAGTTTGGCCACGCCTTCCGGTTTGGTCAGCGCCAGGCCGACCAGGCGAATGCGGTAGTGGATGAGCGTGTCGCAGCCGAGCACGAAGAACAAAAGCATGCCCTGGAACACCCGCGCCACCTTGTCGGAGATGCCGAGCGCGCTCTGCACTGCTTCGCCGCCGAGATAGGTCAGTGCCAGCACCAGTCCGGCGGCAACGATGCCAAGCGGGTTGAGCCGGCCGAGGAACGCCACGATGATGGCGGTGAAGCCGTAGCCGGGCGAAATGACGGGCTGCAGCTGGCCGATGGCGCCCGAGACCTCCGAGATGCCGGCAAGTCCCGCCAGCGCGCCCGACAGCAGGAAGGCGAAGAACACCATCCGGTTGAGGCCGAAGCCGGCGAAGCGTCCTGCCCGCGGGCTCGAGCCCAGCACGCGCACCTCGAAACCTTTCAGCATGCGGCTCATCAGGATCCAGACCAGCACCGCGGCGACCAGCGCGAAGACAAAACCCCAGTTTGCCCGTCCGGCATCCGGCATCAGTTCCGGCAACACGGCCGAATCGTTGAACTGGATGGTCTGCGGGAAGCCATGGCCCTGCGGATCGCGCCAGGGGCCGCGCACCAGCCAGTCAAGGAAAAGTTGCGCGACATAGACCAGCATCAGGCTGGTCAGGATCTCGTTGGTGCCGAAGCGCGTCTTGAGCAGAGCCGGGATCGCCGCATAGGCCGCACCTCCGACCATGCCGAGCAACAGCATCAACGGCAGCACCAGCGGGCCTTCGAACTGCGGAAACAGTACTGGAAGCATCGAGCCAACGATGCCGCCGAGGATGAACTGGCCTTCGGCGCCGATGTTCCAGATGTTGGCCTTGTAGCAAACCGACAGGCCGACGGCGATCAGGATGAGCGGCGCGGCCTTGATCGCCAGCTCATGCAACTGCCAGATTTGGCTGATCGGCTCGATGAAATAGATGTTGAACGCAGTCAGCGGATTGACGCCGAGCAGTGCGAACATGACGGCCCCGGCAATGATGGTCAGCGCGAAGGCGATGAACGGCGACAGGGCCGAAAACAGCATGGAGCGCTGCGGGCGTTTGACGAGTTCGAGGCGCATCATGCCGTCTCCAACGTGTGTTCGGCGTGACCGGGTTCGGCGCCACCCATCAGCAAGCCGACCTTCTCGAAGGTCGCTTCGGCGATCGGCATCGGCTTCGACAACTCGCCATTGTGCATGACCGCGATCGCATCCGATATCTCGAACAGCTCGTCGAGATCCTGGCTGATCACCAGCACCGCCGATCCGCTGCGCGACAACTCGATCAAGGCCTGGCGGATGTGGGCGGCAGCGCCCGCATCGACGCCCCAGGTCGGCTGGTTCACCACCATGACGCTTGGCCGGCGGTCGAGTTCGCGGCCGACGATGAATTTCTGCAGATTGCCGCCCGAAAGAGCCGCGGCCTCCGGATCCGGCGCGCTCTTGCGCACGTCCATCGCCTCGATGATGCGTTGGGACGCGGCCTGGATGGCGGCGCTCTTGACCATTCCGCCGGAACCGACGAACGCCTTGCCGTCGGTGGCATGGCGCGACAGCAGCAGGTTTTCGGAAAGCTTCATGCGCGGTGCGGCACCGTGGCCGAGGCGTTCCTCCGGCACGAAGGCAGCGCCCAGCAGGCGTCGTCCGGTGATGGTGAGGCTTCCCGAATCCTTGCCGCGAATGCGCACCGAGGCGGCATCCTGCTGCAGCACTTCGCCTGAAACGGATTCGAAGAACTCGCCCTGACCATTGCCGGCGACGCCGGCGATGCCGATCACCTCGCTGGCGCGGACGTTCAGGTTGATGCCCCTGAGCGGGATCGAGAACGGCGTTGCCGGTTTGCGGCTGAGATTGCGGATTTCGAGCAGCGGCTGCGCCTTGTCGATGCCCTCGACCGGCGCGCGCACCACGGCCTGCACCTCGTTGCCGACCATCATTCGCGCCAGCGAAGAGGCTGTTTCCTCACGCGGATTGCAATGGCCGACCACCTTGCCGTGGCGCAGCACGGTGGCGCGGTCGCAGATGCGTTTGACCTCTTCGAGCCGGTGCGAGATGTAGAGGATGGATTTGCCTTCCGAGCGCAGGCGCTCCAGCGTCTCGAACAGCTTGTCGGCTTCCTGCGGCGTCAACACCGAGGTCGGTTCGTCCAGGATGATGAGCTGCGGCGTCTGCAGCAGGCAGCGGATGATTTCGATGCGCTGGCGCTCGCCCACCGACAGGTCGCCGACCAGCGATTCAGGGTCGAGCGGCAGGCCATAGCTGAAGGAAAGCGCCCTCGCCTTCGCAGCGATGCTGCTGATCGGTGAGCCGTCGTCCAGCGACAGCGCGATGTTTTCGGCCGCGGTCAGCGCCTCGAACAGCGAAAAATGCTGGAACACCATGCCGATGCCGAGCTTTTTCGCGACGCCCGGGCTGGAAATCCTGACGGCCTGACCGTTCCAGAAGATCTCGCCGGCATTGGGCTCCAGCGAGCCGAAAAGCATCTTGACCAGCGTCGACTTGCCGGCGCCGTTTTCGCCGAGTAAGGCGTGGATCTCACCCCTGGCGATGTCGAGATCGATATGATCGCACGCCGTCAGCGTGCCGAATATCTTGGTGAGGCCACGCACCTCAAGCAGGTTCGTGCCGTCCTGATTTGCACTCACAGTGCCTCCCATCTGGTTAGCCAGACATGTTCTGTGTTCCCGCAGGCATGGTAGGCGCGGCCGGCTCTCATCGGAAAGCGGCACACGTCTTGAAAGAGCTTCAAGAATTTCAGCGGAAATTCAAGGGATAGCAAGGCAGAACGAACTAAGGGATGAGAATGGTCGTCCCTGTGGTCCTGCGGCCCTCGAGGTCGGAATGCGCCTTGCCGGCGTCCTTCAGCGCGTAGCGCTGGTTGATCTTGATCTCGACCGCGCCGCTGAGCACGACCTCGAACAGGGCGGCAGCAGAAGCGTCGAGGTCCTCGCGTTTTGCGTTGTAGACGAACAGTGTCGGCCTTGTTGCGAACAACGAGCCCTTCTGTGCCAGCAACGACATGCTGAACGGCGGTATAGGTCCCGAGGACTGGCCAAAGCTGACGAACATGCCGAGCGGCCGCAGGCAGTCGAGCGAAGCCGGAAACGTGTCGTTGCCGACCGAATCGTAGACGACATCGCATTTCTTGCCGCCGGTGATGGCGGCGACGCCGGCGACGAAATCCTGTTCCTTGTAGTTGATGACGTGATCGAAACCATGCGCCCTGGCGAGCTCGATCTTGTCGGACGAGCTGGCGGTGCCGATGACGGTGGCGCCGAGATGTTTTGCCCATTGGCCGAGGATCAGGCCGACGCCGCCTGCAGCGGCATGGAACAGGATCGTGTCGCCGGCCTTCACCTTGAACGTCCGCCGCAGCAGATATTCCGCGGTCATGCCCTTCAGCATCATCGCTGCGGCCTGTTCGTCGCTGATGCCATCCGGAACCTTGACCACGCGGCTGGCATCGATGACGCGTTCTTGCGCGTAAGCCCCCGTCGTCACGGCATAGGCGATGCGATCGCCCGGATTCAGCCAGTCGACGCCATGGCCGACCTCCAGCACCACGCCGGCGGCTTCGCTGCCTAGCACGAGCGGGAAGCCGCCGGGTGGCGGATAGAGACCGGAGCGATGGTAGACATCGATGAAATTGAGGCCGATCGCGGTGTGCCGGACCAGGATCTGCCCGGATCCAGGCTGGCCGGGATCAGCGTCCTCATAGGTCAGAACTTCCGGGCCGCCATTGGCATGAATGCGGATCGCTTTGGACATTGCTAGGCTTCCTGTGGGCTAGGCTTGTGGGGCCAGGCTCCCTGTGGGAGTGGCCGATCAGGCCTTTTTGGCACCGAGATTGGGAAAGAACTGCATGATGCCACCGATGCAGGCAAGATAAAGCCCGGTGATGGTGATGCCGATCTTGGTGAAGGTGCTGACCTGCTCGCCCAGCACGCCGATCTGATCGTAGAAGGCGGCGAGTGCCGCTTGGGCCAGGGCAAGCGCGCCGAAAGCGCACCACAACAGGGTCATCCCAAGGTTGATGCGCCGCAGCCGCACCACCCGCACCGGGTGGATGAAGTTGATCGGCACGAAAGTCAGGACGCCGGCCACCACCACCACCGCGAACGAAACCCATTGTCCGGGCTCGATGACGAACAGGGTGAACACCACCATGTTCCAGACCACCGGGAATCCCTTGAAGAAATTCTCCTTCGTCTTCATGCCGGTGTCGGCATAGTAGATGGCGCTGGAAACGACGATGATCGCCGCCGACAGGAATGACAGGCCCTCGCCCATGAAGCCGCGCTGATAGAGCGCGAAGGCCGGGATCAGCACGTAGGTCACGTAGTCGATGATGTTGTCGAGCAGTTCGCCCGACCATGTCGGCAGGATCTCCTTGACCTCGAGCTTGCGTGCGATCGGCCCATCGATGCCGTCGACGAACAGGGCCAGCCCGAGCCACCAGAACATTGCGGTCCAGCGCTCTTCACTTGCCGCCACGAGCGACAGGAAGGCCAGGAACGACCCCGAGGCGGTCAAAAGGTGGACGGAGAACGCCCTCGCCTGCGGCCAGGTGACCTTCTTCTTCGGGCGCGGAATCCGGTCCGTGATCTTTTTGGCGGCTTTTCGTGCTGCCAAATTCCTGGCCGTTGTGTTCTTGCTCACGGGCCCCGCCAATCCAGCTTGCAGATTTCGGCCGAACGGCCGGCGAAATTCCAGTTGCGGCCAAAAGCCCGCATCTTGCTCTTGTCGGACCTGGCCACGATGATCTCGGGCGCGATCCAGTATTCCGAATTGCTGATCACCGTATCCTTGTCACGGTCCTTGCCTTGGATGGGTGTGACCGCTCCGTCGATAATCCTGGGTATCTGGAAGATACGCGTTTTGTCACGCGTCTCATAGGTGATCGGCACCTGCTCGACACCGAGGAATTTGCCGACGAGGATTGAGAGCAGCGATGTGGTTCCACCTGCCTTGCCCGTGAAGATCTTTGTCAGCGCCTTGACCGCATAGACAGAGGCGCGGCTGTCGATGAACAGGCCCGCGGTCCAGTTGCCGCGGCTCATATAGCCTGGGATTTCCATGATCAGCCCAAGATTGAGCCCGGACAGATCGACCTCACCGAAATGGCCGGCATCGATGCGAAACCCGGCCCATGTCTGGCAATAGCCTTCGGTCGGCGGATGATTGCCAAGCGAGAGCACGCAAGGGCAAAAAACCGTGCAATTGCAGGAGAGTACGAGCTCTCCCTTCATCGCCCAGCTCTGGTCTGCCATCGATTTTCCCCCACTCACAGCGAGACTACTAGCAGCGCGGCTGCCCAGACAAGCAGTATCGCACCGGCCAGCCGGGTTGGAACCCTGCTGGCCGTTTGTTTTTCGATCAGGGTGAACAGGCCGATCAACGCCATCCAGAAAACGTTCATGATGCCAACGGCGAACATCACCAGCATCAAGGCCCAGCAGCAGCCCAGACACCACAGACCTTGCGCGACACCGAGCCGAAAGATGTTAAGGGGCCTTGCGCTCCAGCTCGCGAAAAGGATCGAGAACGGGTTCTTGCATTTCTTCAGGCAAGCTTCCTTCAGGCCGCTGAACTGGTAGAGGCCGGCAATCAGCAGAGCGAGCGCACCGGCAATGCCGACGACCGGATCGAGAATCCCGGCTGACGAAGCGAATGCATGGACGGCCAAGGTCAGCGCCGCGAACGCAATTGAAGCGGCGAGCCAGACGCTGAGATAGCCGGCGACCAGCAGCAGCGGGTGAACGACCGGTTCGCCCTTGATGCGTGCCGTGTCAGCGATCTCGCAATAGGTGCGTATCATCGGCGCCGCCGAAGGCAGCATCGTCGCGATCGCCATCAGGAACCACATCGAAACGAGCGCGCCGGCCCGCAAGCCGAGACCTGCGTCCAAAGGCACCGGTGAGAGGCACAGCACAAAGAACCGTTCCAGGAAATAGGGCAGCGGCAGTTGCGGCAGGCTGCGAAGGATCGTGTCGCCAGGGGCGCCGACGCCCGCAATCCCTGTCTCAGCCCCGCGGATTGCCATCGCCGCAAGAGACAGCCATGCAAGCAGGATGCAAGCGCCGACAACGACGTTTACCGTCACCCGGGGATTGCGCGCGATGCCGGCCACGGCGCGGCCGGCGCGGTCGAGATGGCTGAAGTCGTCCTGCTGACCGGTCATGACATCCGAATGGGCCGAATCGCCGCGTTGATCAAGCGGCATGATCTGACCTATATGCTGATCGAACGGCAGGTCGGGTGGACCGCCTCGCATTGCAAGCCGGAAGCCGATCTTGGAGCATCAGCAAACTGCGCGGATACTGGTTGCCGGCACGGGGCCGGCAGGGCTGATCGCGGCACTGGGTTTTGCCGCCGAAGGTTTCCCGGTGACACTGGTCGGGCCGGAGGTTACCGCCCCCGATGGTCGCACGACGGCCCTGATGAACCCTGCCTTGAAAGTGCTCGACCGGCTCGGCGTGCTCGAAGCCGTCATATCCAAGGCGGCGCCTCTGAAAGTGATGCGCATCGTCGACGCCACCAGCCGGCTGATCCGCAGCCCGGTCGTCACCTTCCGTGCCAGCGAGATCGACGAGGATGAATTCGGGCTGAACCTTCCCAACAGCGTCCTCACCCCGGCACTCGCCGGCGCCGTTGCCGCGCATGCCGGCATCGACTGGCTGAGGTCGATGGTGGCGAACTGGCATCTCGATGCCGAGCACGTCCGTGCCGTCCTGACCGACGGCAGCACGGTCGACGCAGCGCTGGCGGTCGCCGCCGATGGGCGGTTGTCACCAGCGCGCCAGGCAGCCGGCATCTCGACTTCGGCCCGCTCCTATCCGCAGGCAGCTCTCGTCCTCAATTTCGGCCATAGCGGCGACCACGCCTTCACCTCGACCGAATTCCACACCGAGACCGGTCCGTTCACGCAGGTCCCGCTGCCCGGCAATCGCTCCAGCCTGGTCTGGGTGGTCAAGCCCGAGACCGCGACCGAGCTCGCCGCGCTGGACGATGCGACACTTTCTCAGCGGGTCGAACAGCAGATGCAGTCGATGCTGGGCCGGGTGGCTGTCGAGCCGGGCCGGCAGATCTACCCGCTATCGGCGGTGACGCCGCTGCGTTTCGCAAGGGATCGGGTGGCGCTGGTCGGCGAAGCCGCCCATGTGTTTCCGCCGATCGGTGCGCAAGGCCTCAACCTCGGCATCAGAGACGTCGACGATCTAATTGGAATCGCATGTGAAAATCGATCCGATCCGGGCGCAGCCAAGGCGCTTGCAGCCTACGATTTCAAGCGCCGCCCCGACATTCTGGCGCGCAGCAGCGCGGTCAACCTGCTCAACATGTCGCTGCTTTCCGACATGCTGCCGGCGCAGATGGCCCGCGTTGCCGGGCTCGGCGTGCTCGGAGGCTTCGCGCCGCTTCGGGCTTTTTTCATGCGCGAGGGGCTTCGTCCCGGCAGTGGTTTTGCCGCGCTTGCCGGCGGATTAGGGAAACAGGTCCGGCGCTAGGATATTGTGCCGGATCAGGTAGAGCAGCCCGGTAACGGTCACGACCGACAGGCAGGTTGTGATCAGCACACTGGCCGACGCTCGCTGTACCCAGACGCCATACTGCTGGGCGATGACGAAGACGTTCGTGGCGGTCGGCAATGCGGCCAGAAGCACCGCCGAGAAGACCCATGTCTCAGAGAAATTGCCGATCCAGCTCAGCACGACATAACAGAGCAACGGGTGCAGGATCAGCTTCAGCGCGGCGATCGGAACCATCTCATGCGGGACGCGATTGAGCGGCCTGAGCGCCAGCGTGACGCCCATGGCAAACAGCGCGCAAGGTGCGGCCGCACGGGAAAGATATTCTAGAAATCGCTCCACCGGCACGGGCGGTCGAAAGCCGATATAGGCGGCGCCGACACCCAGGGTGGTTGCGATGATGAACGGATGCAGCACGATCTTGCGCACGACGCCGAGCGCAAGCCGGAGAGGAGTGGTCTTCTCGTCGCCAGACAGCGCCATCATCATGGGCGCGATGGCGAAATGCATGATGTTCTCGAAACAGAAGATCAAGGCGACCGGCACAGCCGCCTCCTCGCCGAAGGCCAGCAGCGCCAGCCCCGGCCCCATATAGCCGATATTGCAATAGGCAGCCGCGAGCGCCTTGATGGTCGATTGCGCTATCTCGCCGCGCGACGTCAGGACCGACCCCATGAACATCAAGGAAAATATCATGAAGGTCGAGACGACCGAACCGAAGATGAAGCGCCATTCCGTCAGGTCTTCAAACGGCGTCTTGGCAAGCAGCTGGAAGAAAAGTGCCGGCAGCGCGACATAGACGATGAACGTGTTCATCCAGCCGAGCGCGTCCAGCGGCTGCCTGGTGATGCGCGCCACCAGAAACCCGACAAAAATCAAGCCGAAGAACGGAAGAACAAGACCGATGACGTCAGACATTTTTATGCTGGTCCGAAACCCTGGCGCCGGGCTAGCCCGTTGCTTAATAGGGCGTCAAGCGCCTCGGGATTGAATTGATGCGCGGTCTGCGCCAAATAAGCTCAAGGAATTGAGTGGTGAGTACGATGAAAACAGCCAAATTCGCAATCGGACAGGTGGTTCGCCACCGGCTGTTTCCATTCAGGGGCATCATTTTCGATGTCGATCCGCAATTCGCCAACACCGACGAATGGTACGAAGCCATCCCCGCCGACGTGCGGCCGCGCAAGGATCAGCCTTTCTATCATCTGCTCGCCGAGAATTCGGAGACCGAATACATCGCCTACGTCTCCGAGCAGAATCTGCTTGAGGATCAGTCGGGTGAGCCGGTCCGGCATCCGCAGATCAAAGAGATGTTCGACAAGAGGCCGGACGGCGGCTACCAGCCGAAACGGCAGTCCACGCATTAGCCTACTGGAAGACAATCACAAAAAAAGCGGGGCATGAACCCCGCTTTTTTGTTGGCTCGGCGATATCGGCCGATCAGTTGGCGGTCTTCGCCTTGTCCTGCTCTTCCTTGAGCTTCTTGGCGAAATCCTGGTTGTTCTTGGCGACGAAGTCCTGAAGCTTCTTCTGCCTGTCCTCGATGTCCGACTGCTGCAGCGCCGGGCCGTCATAGGCGCCGCTGAAGCCCTGCAGGGCGATCTTGATCGGATTGGGCTGGTTCTGGAAATTGACGGAAGTCAGCGTGATCGCCTGGCCTTTCTTGAATGCCGCGACGAGCTGATCGGTCAGCGGCACTTCGGCCACGCAACGATCCGGGAAGCAAATCACATAGTCGAGCTTCTGCGCCTTGCCGGTGTCGATCTGCAGGCCGATGCCGGGAGGCACCAGACGGCCGGTCGGAACCGTCACCTGGAACACCTTGCGGTTCACCTTGCCCTTGAGCTCGATCAGGCTGACGCCGGTGACCAGCTGGCCATTGCCGGCAGTGGTGATGTTCTGGACGTTGCAGATGTCGACATCTTCCTGCTTGGTGCAGGCCTTGAACCAGCCTTGCGGAATCTGCTGCTGCTGCTGTGCGGAAGCGGCGGGAAGTCCTGCGCCGAGAAAGCCGACCACGCCAGCGGCCATGACCGACAGGCGGTACGCGTTGCTGTTCAGGCTCGTCATGTCGTGCACTTCCTCTCAAATGATCCCGGGACCGGCTTCTTCGTGCCGTGTGGTCCAGCTACCTGTTGCCGAAATGAGGCAACAGAATGACTTCGGAGGGCGTGTTACACTGCAAGCGAGGCCGAATCCAGCCCGGCGCCTGCGATTCTTGGCCGTGCGATTTGGGCCGTGCGATTTGGGCTGATGTATCTGGCCGGAGCGCGGTGGCGCCATGCTAGGGTGCAGTCCGAATCATCAAGCCGCCCAGTAAGGAGACGGTCATGGGCCGCGTTCTTGTTTGGCTGATCACCGCGATATCGTTTCTCGCCCTTTCGCATCAGCCGGCCGCATCGGAGCCGAAGCACGCCATCGCCATGCAGGGCGAGCCGGCGCTGCCGCCCGACTATACGCATTTCAACTACGTCAATCCCGACGCGCCGAAGGGTGGCTCGATCACCTATTGCGTCGTCGGCAGCTTCGACAATCTCAACCCTTTCATCCTCAAGAGCCTGCGCACCACGGCGCGCGGCATGATGGATACGATCTTCGGCAATCTGGTCTTCGAGCCGTTGATGCAGCGCAATGCCGACGAGGCTTTCACGCTCTACGGTTTGTTGGCCGACAGCGCCGACATGGATCCGGAGCGCAAGAGCATCGAGTTCCATCTCAATCCGAGGGCCAAATGGTCGGACGGTCAGCCGGTGACGCCGGAGGACGTGCTGTTCAGTTATGATGTCTACACCGACAAAGGCCGCCCGCCTTACAGCGACCGCATGGCCAGGGTCGCCAAGCTCGAAAAGACCGGCGACCACAGCGTGCGTTTCACCTTCAACGACAAGGCCGATCGCGAATTCCCGCTGATCATCGCGCTGACCCCGATCATCCCGAAGCACGCCTTCGACAAGGAGACTTTCGACAGGACGACGCTCAAGCCGGTGATCGGCAGCGGTCCGTATACGATCGCGCAGGTGCAGCCAGGCCAGCGCATCGTCTTCAAGCGCAACCCGGACTATTGGGGCAAGGATGTCCCCGCCAAGCGCGGTTTCGACAATTACGACCAGATCACCATCGAGTATTTCCTCAACGCCAACGCCAAGCTCGAAGCGTTCAAGAAAGGCCTCTGCGCCATCGATGACGACAGCGATCCGGTGAAGCGCGAGCGCGATCTCGATTTTCCGGCCTTCCACAAGGGGGACGTGATCGCCGAAACCTTCGACACCGGCATTCCGCCGGTGGTGACCGGTTTCCTGTTCAACACGCGGTTGCCGAAATTCGCCAACCCGGTCGTGCGGCGCGCGCTCGGCATGCTCTACGACTTCGAATGGGCCAACAAGAACCTGTTCGGCGGCAAATACACGCGCACGATGAGTTACTGGCAGAATTCCGAGCTTTCCGCGCTCGGCCATCCGGCCGACGACAGGGAGAAAGCGCTTCTGGCGCCCTACTCCGGCCGCGTGCCGGCCGATGTCATGGACGGCACATGGCGGCCGCCGGTGACCGACGGATCGGGCCAGGATCGGCGCGTCTTGAAGGCAGCTTTCGATCTTTTGAAAAGTGTCGGCTACCACGTGCAGAACGGAACGATGCTCGATTCCGAAGGCAAACCCTTCGGCTTCGAGATCCTGACCGCTTCGCAGGACGAGGAGCGCCTTGCCGGCATCTACCAGCGCACGCTGGAGAAGATCGGCATCAATCTCACCATTCGCAGCCTCGACGGCGATCAGATCCAGTCGCGCAAGCAGCGCTTCGATTTCGAGGTCTTGGTCGGATCGAGCGGCTTCAACAATTCGTTGTCACCCGGCATTGAGCAGAGCGGGCGCTGGAGTTCGACTGCCGCCCGGACGGAAGGCTCGTTCAATCTCGCCGGCGTCGCCGATCCGGCTGTGGACGCGGCAATCGAGGCGATGCTGCGCGCCCGCTCCAAGGAGGATTATGTTGCCGCCGTTCGCGTTCTCGACCGGCTGCTGATCTCCGGCAACTACATGGTGCCGATGCAGTACAACACGCAGCAATGGATCGCCTACTGGAACTACCTGGAACATCCGCAAAAGACGCCCATATTCGGATATCAACTGCCAACATGGTGGCGCAAACCCAACTGAGGGATCAGGAGATCGAGATGAGCGAATTGAACGCCATCACCGTCGATGTGGTGTCCGATGTCGTCTGCCCCTGGTGCTTCATCGGCCAGAAGCGGCTCGACAGGGCAATCGCCGCCGTCGGCGATGTCGACGTGCATGTCCGCTGGCGGCCGTTCCAGCTCGATCCGACCATTCCGCCCGAAGGCAAGGACCGGCGCGAATACATGCTGGCAAAATTCGGCAGCGACGAGCGCATCCGCGAAATTCACGCCCGCATCGAGCCGCTGGGCGAAGCGGAAGACATTTCCTTTGCCTTCGACGCCATCAAGGTGGCGCCGAACACGCTGGATGCGCACCGGCTGATCCGCTGGGCAGGGGCCGCCGGCGAAGCCATTCAGAACAGGCTTGTACGGCGGCTGTTCCAGCTGAATTTCGAGGAAGGCGCCAACATTGGCGATCATGCCGTGCTGGTCGAGGCGGCGCGCGAGGCCGGCATGGATGCGTCCGTGGTCGCCTCGCTTTTGCCGACCGAGGCCGATGTCGAGGCGGTGCGCACCGAGATCGCCACCGCGTCGCGCATGGGCATTTCTGGCGTGCCGTGCTTCCTGCTCGAGGACAAATACGCCGTCATGGGCGCGCAGGATGCCGATACGCTGGCCGATGCCATTCGCCAGGTGGCGGCCGCCAAGGCGCGCGGCGAACTGGACAAGGCCGGCTGAGGCCGGCCGGCCTCTCCTCTCCGCGACAGCGGCAGACGTTACTTCGCCGTCGCCTTGGCCTTGCTGATGAAAAATCCATGGCCGTTCGTGGCCGTGCAGGTCAGTCCCTTGGTTGACGACTGGCACGAGAACGGCCCGGCGCTCCAGCTGTTGCCGTAGCCAAGCTTATCGACATCGCTGCAGCAGCCCTGCTCGCCTGGGTTCTTGATCAGCGTTGCTGGCCCCTTCGGACCCAGGATAATCGTAAGGTAGCTCGGCTCGACGCGCGAGCAGCTCAGTTCCGGGCCGCCATCCCTCGGCTCATAGGTGCCGGTGCCGCCTTTGGGCGTGTAGATGCAGCCGATGTTGCCGGACGGCGTGTTGAACTCGATCTGGCCCTCGGCGCTGGCCGGAATGCTTTGCTCGCCGGCATGCGCCAAAGGTACAAAGGCAAAGAGGGACAGGATTGCGGCCGCGCGTGCAAGCATTGGGAGCTTCCTTATTGGAGAACCGGACATGCATGAGTGTCGCCGATGCCGGGCAAGGTTCAATCCCAGGCGGATGAATTGTCAAACGCAGTCCCTCAGCCGATCCGACAAGACGGAACGCGCCGCTCGATCGATTCTCTCGTCAATTCCTGCCCCCGGCAGGGATGACCACGGCAATCCTGGCGAGTCACGAGCCGCAGATTTTCGAGCTCTTTGAGCCGTCCACAGTGAGAAAACCGGTCGCTCGATATGATTTCGAGTTCACGAAACCGTGTGAAAGCCTTCCCTAGGGGAAGCCGTGCCAACGCCACGCCTCGATATATCAAGCACATGAAATTAAAAGCAATATCCGGATTTTTGTCGACTGTTGTCGCTATATTTCAGCATGTAATCTGTTGCCTCACGGCAACGGCTGCCGGGGCAATCCGGTCGGCCCGGTTTTAAATTAATGGAAAATGATCAATTGGTGTTACCATCCGTAACAAAAGAAAAAAGGTTTGGGCGGGATAGTGATTCGGGTCGGTAGACCATCGCAAGAGTCAGTACCGGAAAAAACACCTCGCGATGCCGCAGGGCGATCGCTTCTGACGCCGGTGTCGTCGATGCGCAGCTTCTGGGGCCTGATGCGGGCCTACTGGGTTTCCGACCGCTGGAAGGAAGCCTGGACGCTGACGCTGGTGATCGCGCTGCTCACGGCGCTGTCCAGCAAGGCCGGTGTCTGGTTCGCCGAAGCCTCGGGCGAACTGGTCAATTCCATCGCCTTCTTCCATGACGCCGCCAACACCACGCCGCTTCGCTCGCTTTTGGTCAATGCCGGCGTCCTCGTGCTGCTGGTCGTACTCAAGGACGCTGGCTTCACCGGCATCCGCAACCTTGTCTCGGCGACGTTGCACCGCAAATGGCGCGGTTGGCTGGACAGCCGCTTCAATGAAGCGCTGCTGGACGGCAATCATACGCATTTCCATGCCCAGCACGCGTCGACCGGCAGCGGCGCACCGGCCCCCGACAACATCGACCAGCGCGTCCAGGAATCCATCAAGGACATGACCGGTGGCGCCATCGGGCTCGCCATGGGCGTGCTTGGCGTTGCCACATCGCTCTATTTCGTCGGCCAGAAGCTGCTCGAAAACTCCGTCGAGGTGAAGGGGCTGGAATTCCTCGGCAGCTATGGCAGCGCCATCCTCGCCTTCCTGGCCGTCGCCACCTACGTGCCGCTGAACACTTGGATCGCGGTCAAGCTCGGCGGCCTGCTCGAGCGCCTCAACGTCAGGATGCAGCAGGCCGAGGGCAGCTATCGCGGCGAGCTGACGACATTCCTGCGCCGCTCCTTCCATGTCGCGGCGTCTCAGGGCGAAGGCGTGCAAAGGACCATGCATGGCCGGCTTTATGTCGACATCGACGGCACCTGGACGCGGCTGAACATCGTCAACACCGTCTATATGTCGTTCGAGCTGATCTACAATTTCATCGGTGCCCGCATTGTCGCCTACGGACCGGGCCTGGTGCCGTTCATCCACAACGGTCTCGACCTCAAGGGCTACATAACCGGCTCCGAACTGGTCAATTCGCTGATCGGCCAGTGTTCGTGGTTCATCCACGTCATGCCCGCCATCGCCACGTTGCGCGCCAACAGCCAGCGTGTCACCGAGCTGGCCAATGCGATCGAGAATGTCCAGCATCCGCAGGAATTCTACAGCCAGACCGGCCGCTCCGACTTCCACTATGCCAGCCAGAACCCGGTTTTCGGCCTGACCATCCAGAAGCTCGAACTGGCGCATCAGGGCGAGGACGCGACGCCCTTTCTCAGCGCCGCCAATCTGCGCTTCCGGCGCGGCGAATGGACTTTCCTGAAAGGCGAGTCCGGTTGCGGCAAGACCTCGCTGATCAAGGCGATCAACGGCCTGTGGCCATATGGCCGCGGCACCATCGTCTTCCCGGAGGGCGTCAAGAGTTTCTATGCCGCCCAGGAGGTCAAGCTGCAGCCGGTGTCGCTGAAGCAGTTGGTCTGCCTGCCCGGCTCCGAGCACGACCATGGCGATGCGCAGGTGGCGTCGGCGCTGCACAAGGCGGGGCTCGGCGACTTTATCGAGCACATGGCCGACGAAAGCCGCGAAGGCAAAAGCTGGGACCAGGTTCTGTCGGGCGGCCAGAAACAGAAGCTGGTGGTGGCCCGCATCGTGCTGCAGCAGCCGGGATTGCTGTTCCTCGACGAGGCGACCGGCGCGCTCGACCCCGATGGCAAGGTCGCCTTCCACCAGGCCATCAAGGACAACTGCCCCGATGTCACGGTGATCAGCGTCATGCACGAGGCGGTGGCGCCGAGATCGATGACGGGCAGCGAATTCTATCACAGCATCGTCGCGATCGCCGACGGCGTCGCCACCAAGAAGCCGCTGGTTCCGACCCTGCCCGCCGAACTCACCACCATTCTCGTGCAGCCAAGGCCGGTCCCAAGGCCGGTCGAAGACAAGTGGCTGCGCTTCTCGCGCCGGCTGAAGCAGAAATAACGGTTATTCCACCCCGGTCTGCCTAGTCGAACGGCGGCCGGTGATCACAGTCTCGCGATCTTGCCCGCTCGTCGGCATTTTCCCTCCTCACCGCGATTGACACGGCAAGGCGCGCTCCTATGTTGCGCCAGCTTGCAGACAATCAAACGCGAACCCGCAAGCAGAAAGGTCACCGCGCCATGCCTGGCGACAGTCACAGTCGAACGCAACAGCCGTCCGCCCTGACGTGACCTCACATGGTTCATGTCCTGCCGGACGGCAAGGAGTGAGCCATGAACGAATTTACCACGGTGGCAAGCGACGAGGCCGTCGCGATTGCCCGTATCCTAGCCAACGATCACGTCGCCGACATTGTCGAGGCCCTGAACAGGGAGCCTCGAGAGACCGCGACGGAACTGCTCTGTGAAGTGACGTTCGAACGTCTGGTCGAGATCTTCGATCAGCCGGAACTCGACGGCGCGTCGGAACTCATGGAGGCGCTGCCGCGCGCCAAGGCGGGCAAGCTGCTCACCGCCATGTCGGTCGACCGTGCCGCCGACATTTTGCGCGAGCTCGACGAGCCGGCGCGTTCCGAGCTGCTCGGCGGACTTGCGCCGCCGCTGCGCGCAACGCTGCTCTCCATCCTCGGCTATCCCGAAGGCAGTGCCGCATCGATCATGACGACGGAGTTCGTCAGCGTGCCCTCGGACTGGAGCGTCGGGCAAACGCTCGACTACATCCGCAAGGTGGAGCGGACGCGCGAGACCGTCTATGCGATCTATATCGTCGATCCGCAGACGCACCTGCTTGTGCGCTCGACGGGTCTGCGCCGGCTGATCACCGGTGAGCCGGACGATTCGATCATGACGGTGGCGCCGGATCATCTTCCGGTGACGGTCGGCCCGCTGACCGATCGCGAAACGCTGGCGCAGACGATCTCCAAATACGATCTGCTCGCCGTTCCGGTCGTCGACCATGGCAAGATCCTCGGCATCGTCACCATCGACGACATCATCGATACGATGATCGCGGAGACGACCGAGGACGTGCACCGTTTCGGCGGCATGGAGGCGCTGGACGAGCCGTACATGAAGATGAGCTTCCTCGCCATGATCAGGAAACGCGGCGGCTGGCTGTGCGCGCTGTTCATCTCGGAGATGCTGACGGCCAACGCCATGCAGAGCTATGAGGGCGAGCTGGAGAAGGCGATCGTGCTGACGCTGTTCATCCCGCTGATCATGAGCTCCGGCGGCAATTCCGGCTCGCAGGCGACCTCGCTGGTCATCCGTGCGCTGGCGCTGCGCGAGATCGGCCTTGGCGACTGGTGGCGGGTGGCGCTGCGCGAGCTGCCCACCGGCCTGGTGCTGGGCGCCATGCTCGGCGTGGTCGGCGTCTGCCGCATCGCGCTCTGGCAGTATATGGGCTTCTACGACTATGGCCCGCACTGGCCGCTGATCGCCACCACGGTGGGTGCTGCACTGGTCGGCATCGTCACCTTCGGTTCGCTGTCGGGGTCGATGCTGCCGTTCGCCTTGAAGCGCATCGGCTTCGATCCGGCCAGCGCATCGGCGCCGTTCGTTGCCACGCTGGTCGATGTCACCGGGCTGGTGATCTACTTCTCGGTGGCGCTGGTGATCCTGCGCGGCACGCTGCTGTAGCAACCATCTCCGCCGTGGCATGTCCTTGCCGCGGCGGAGTTCCTCAAACCGGCTTTGCCGTCAATCGACCCGCTCGCCGTCCTTCACGCGATAGGTCGGCTTGTACATGGTGACCAGTTCTTCCGCCGCCGTCGGATGCACGGCCATCGTACGGTCGAAATCGCCCTTGGTCAGGCCGGCCTTCAGCGGGATGCCAAGAAGCTGCGCCATTTCGCCGGCGTCCGGCCCCAATATGTGGGCGCCAAGCACTTTCTTCGACGCGCCATCGACCACCAGCTTTATCAGCATCTTCTCGTCGCGCCCGGACAGGGTGTGCCGCATCGGCCGGAATGTGGCGCGGTAGATCTCGATGTCGGAAAAGCGTTTGACGGCGTCGTCCTCCGACAGGCCGACAGTGCCGATCTCGGGCTGTGAAAAGACGGCGGTCGCGATCGTCTCGTGATCGGGCGCGGTCGGATTTCCCTTGAAGGCGGTTTCGATGAAACACATCGCCTCATGGATCGCCACCGGCGTCAGCTGCACGCGGTTGGTGACGTCGCCGATCGCCCAGACGTTGTCGACGTTGGTACGGGAGTATTGGTCGACGGCGATGGCGCCGGTCTTGGTCATCTCCAGTCCGATGCCTTCCAGGCCCATATTCTCGGTGTTGGGAATGCGGCCGATGGCCAGCATCACCTGGTCGACGGTCAGCACCTCGCCGCCGCTGACCAGCGCATCGAGCCGGCCGTCCGGCCGCTTCCGGATCCATTCGGACACGGAATGGCAAAGGATCCTTATCCCCTTCTTTTCCATGGTTTCGTGCAGCATGCGCCGCAGGTCCATGTCGAACCGGCTGAGGATCTCCTTGCCGCGATAGACCAGCGTCGTGTCGACGCCGAGACCATGAAAAATGTTGGCGAACTCGACGGCGATGTAACCGCCGCCCTCGATCATGATCGCCCTGGGCAACTCCTTGAGGTCGAAAGCTTCGTTGGAAAAGATGCAATGTTCGTGGCCGGGCAGCGCCGGATGCGCCGCCGGGCGGCCGCCGGTGGCAATCAGGATCTGGTCTGCTGTGACGGTGCGATCCTCACCCAGGAGATGCACGACATGCGGATCGACGATCATGGCGCGCGAGTGGAAGGTCTCGCCGCCGGCGCCCTCGACGTTCCTGACGTAGATCGCCTCCAGCCGGCTGATCTCGCGATCCTTGTTGGCGACCAGCGTCTGCCAGTCGAAACTGGCTTCCGGCACCGTCCAGCCATAGCCGGCGGCGTCGGCGAAGTGCTCGGGAAATTGCGAGGCATAGACGTAGAGCTTTTTCGGTACGCAGCCGCGGATGACGCAGGTGCCGCCATAGCGGTATTCCTCGGCGATGCCGACACGCTTGCCGAGTGCCGCGGCGACGCGCGCCGCCCTCACCCCGCCCGAGCCGCCGCCGATGACGAAAAGATCGTAGTCGTAACCGGCCATGACGCGGCTCCCAGGCTTCAGAAATGTGTCAGACAGGTAGGCCGCAAAACGGCAAAAGAAAAGCCCGGACAGGCCGGGCTTTCGCAGTAGGCCGCAAGGCCATTTGAAAAATGCGGGGTCAGTTGTTGTCCGCGGGGGCCGCGCCGTCGGCGGGCGCTGCGCCATCGGCCGGAGCGGCGGCTCCGTCGGCGGGCGCGGCAGGTGCTGCCTGCGCCTTTGCCTTGGCGGCTGCGGCCAGCGTTTCGCCGACCTGCTGGGCGAGATCGCGGCCGAGGCCGTTCTGCCAGATGTCGGCTGCCTTGACCAATTCGCGGGTTACCGTCGGGCCGCTATCGAGCAGCTTCTTGCCCGAATCGGAATTGTAGAAGGCGGCGATGTCGGTCAGTTCCTTTTCGGAGAACACTTTCGCGTAGGCGAGTGCTGCTTCCTTCTCGAGGTCGGCGCGGCGCGAGGCCAGCGCCAGAGCCTTCTCGTTGATGGTCTTGCCGATCAGTTCCTGCATGTCCGGGTTCTTCTGGATCAGCTGCGATTCGAGCGCCGCGGCTGCCTGCGGCAGGATGTTGTCGAACGGGTCGGTCGCGTGGATCGCAGCGACCGCCGCGCGGGCGGCCTTCAGGTGCGCTTCCGTGACATCCTGCGAAAACGCCGGCGACGAGAAGGCGAAAACGGCCGAGGCCGCCAGAAGGACGGAAAGGCTGCGAACCCGGTTATGCAACGTCATGATCGGTAGAACTCCCTGGTTTTCGGGCGGCATGGACGGTTTGGATACCGTCGCCGCCGGCGATGATGGCCGCTGAAGCCAGCCCGATGAAAAGACCATGCTCGACCACGCCCGGAATGGCGTGGAGAGCATTCGAAAGCGCTCTTGTATCCGGAATGCGGCCAAAAGATGCATCGAGGATAAAATGGCCGCCGTCTGTAACAAAAGCCTGCCCGCCCGTCATCCTCAATGTGACCGGTCCGGAAAGACCGAGCTTTTCAGCCGCCGCGGCAACCGCGATTTCAGTGGCGCGCAGGCCGAACGGATTGACTTCGATCGGCAGGGGAAAACGGCCGAGCGTCTCGACCATCTTGGAGCGGTCGGCGATGACGATCATGCGCTGGGACGCCGCGGCGACGATCTTCTCGCGCAGCAGCGCGCCGCCGCCGCCCTTGACCAGGGTCAGTTCCGGGTCGACTTCGTCGGCGCCGTCGACGGTGAGATCCAGCTCTGGCGTTTCCTCCAGCGTCGACAGGGGCACGCCAAGCTCGCGGCAGAGCAACGCGGTGCGCTCCGAAGTCGGTACGCCGATGACGGTCATGCCGGTTGCGACCTTTTCGGCAAGCAGCCGCACGAACTCCTCGGCCGTTGTGCCGGTGCCGATGCCGAGCCGCATGCCGTCATTCACATGGGCAAGTGCTGCCCGCGCGGCTTCGACCTTCAACTGCCTTGCATCCATGTCGGTTATTGCCCCGGAAATTCGCTGCCGGGCTCGTAGCATTTTTGCCGATCCGGTCAAAGCCCTGGACGGCGCTTCTCCAGGTGATGCTCAGTATAGGAATTATTTCCTTGACGGGTGAGCGCAGCTATGCTACATTTTTGCCTATGGTGCTGATTTGCGCCAACAGCCCGCCGTCGAGGCGGTTTTTTTCATAGCGGCGTCCAGCCGCGAATGCCCGGCCTGATAAGCAGCCCCCGCCTGAACGAACTGGCCCCGCGCTTGCCTTGACGCGCCGCAGCCTTTATCGCCTGCCCCTGTAGAAACTTGCCCCAGGACAGACCATGACCCGACCGATCATCGTGTTCGACCTCGACGGTACGCTGATCGACACAGCGCCGGACCTGCTCGACAGCCTCAACCACAGCCTGGCCGCCAGCGAGATCGCGGCGGTCGACGAAGCCGGCTTCAGGCGCTTTGTCGGTCACGGCGGCCGGGTGATGATCGAGCGGGCGCACGCCGCCCATCAGCGATCGCTTGCCGTCGAGGAGCACGACCGGCTGCTGAAACTCTTCCTCGACCACTACACCCTGAACATCCCCGGCAAGTCACGCCCCTACCCCGGTGTCATCGAGGCGATCGCGCGCTTCGAGGAGGCCGGCTATATCCTCGCCATCTGCACCAACAAATACGAAGCCAACTCGTTGGCGCTGATCGAGGCACTCGGCCTGACCAGGCATTTCGCGGCGATCGCCGGACAGGACACGTTCGCCTTCCGCAAGCCCGACCCGCGCCATCTCATCGAGACCATCAAGCTGGCCGGCGGCGACCCGCACCGCGCGCTGATGGTCGGCGATTCGCAAACCGACATCGACACGGCGAAAGCCGCTGGCATCCCGGTGGTGGCGGTCGATTTCGGCTACACCGACCGCCATGTCCGCGAGTTCGAGCCCTCGGCGGTGATCTCGCATTTCGACGCGCTGACGCTGGAACTGGCGCAAAGGCTGATCGCTGCCGCTGGAGGCTGATCGGAAAGCGCACAAGCCAATGGCAAATGTGCAGAAGTTTTTCGCCCTACGAATACCCCCACCCCTAACCCCTCCCCACAAGGAGGAGGGAGACTCTCGCAGGCGCTGATCTCGGCAAACCACCGAAGTTGGACGCCAAGTATAGTGAAAAGGCGCGCGGCAGCTTCCCTCCCCCTTGTGGGGAGGGTTAGGGTGGGGGTCCTCTTCGCAAGAATCTATATCGATTGGCTATAAGGAAGCGATCAGCATCTCCGTCGAAGACAAGGCCGAATAGGCCGACAATCCGATCCTCGTCGGAACGCCCGACACCGCCTTGACTTACCGCACCCGCCTCCCTTATATCGCGGCTCGCTTGGCCTTCGGGCAACGAGCGGGCGATTAGCTCAGCGGGAGAGCACACCCTTCACACGGGTGGGGTCGCAGGTTCAATCCCTGCATCGCCCACCATCTAACCCTCGGGATGAATTGGTTTCAACAGAACTCCCTGAAAATCGGCACCGGCGCGCAACTCGAAAATGACCTCGGCCTAGTGCGGAATCTTGACTGGAAAGGCGCTGACACCCGTCAGCGCACGGAGGCACTGGTCGAGGCGGTACGGATAGCGATCGCCCAACTCCGTTGGACATCAAGATCTGAACGAACGCCTGCCGAACGGTGACGATCTCGGGCAACTTCTTGTCGGATGTCAGACCGGCGATCTGACACAATGTGTTGGAACGCCAGCGGCGCTTGGTCAGCCTGCCTGCCTAAGGTCCCGAACGCGGGCGCGCCGCTATGAGCAGGTTCATCGGCCATGCCGCCCTGGAAAGCCCGGGCAAGGTCCGCTGCCAACTTCTCAGCTTTTGGCGAGCCTGGCTTGCACATGGCCTGCCTCGCACCAACAATAGCCCTGCTAGCTGGATGGTGGACGGCAACTGTTCTATGCAGGAGCGCTCGATCAGAATTTGGTGACCCGTGGAACGAAATCTTTGGCGTCCCTACTACAGCGCATTTCCAAAATTCCCCTGCCCGCGATGTAGGTCAGGGCAACTTGCTCTGCTTAAAGACAGCCGCCGAACGCTGGAAACCGCATATTCTAGGGCCGAGCAATCTGACTCTAGCTGGGAACCGGAGTGGGTAACGGAGCGCTTCATCTGCCTTTTAGTGTGCGGGAACAAGGTCTGCGGAGAGGTTGTGGCTGTCTGCGGGCGGGTTACCCATGCACATCACGAGCAGTACGAGGAGGATTTGGGGGAGATGGTAAGCTACAACTCCACCTACTATTCGCCCACTCAAATGTACCCTGCCCCGCCAGTATTTCCCTTATCCCCGAAGCTTAGCAAGGAATGCGCCGCCCATCTCCGGAAGGCATTCGAGCTGCTGTGGGTGGACCCAGCGTCGTGCGCCAACCGTATTCGGATCTTCCTCGAACGCTTGCTTGACCAGTTCGAGGTCCCCTACATGGGCGTGAACAACAAGGGCCGGGATTATGATATGACGCTGGCTCAGCGTATCGAATACCTGGAAGACAAGAAGCCGGGCCACAAGGACGCGTTCAACGCCATGCGCAACGTCGGAAACTTTGGCAGCCACCAAGGCAAGGCAAAGTTCGAAACCCTGATCAACTGCTTCGAGATTTTGCAGGAGATGCTCAAGGATTTGGTCGACGGTCGAAAGAGTCGACTGGAGAAGATGACAGCGGCATTGCTGGTCAAGAATGGCAATTTCTAGCTATTGACACTCAGGACCACGGCAGGAATATATTCCTGCCCTATTCGGCAGGGTTGCCATGCCAGCCCTCCACAAGGACCTCGACCGCTTTTGTTTGCGAAATACTGATGCGGCCATTGTATTGCTGTCGGCGGAGCCCGCAGGTAGGTTGCACCAGGGGGGATAAGTCTATGGCGGATTCGAACGAACCGGAAGAAAGTGGCGGCGGAATGCCGGTCATCGGTGCATTGGGTGCCGTCACATCTGTCGTGAACACTAAGCCCTTCACAGCTCTTTTAACTCCGGCTGCGACTTCGCTTGGCAATTACTGGGGCGAACAGACGGATGAATGGGTTGCCCGGCGCAAGGCCAAGAAGACCCGAAACCTTATACACCATAGGGACAGAGTGCTGCGCCTCGACCCGCCTGATCTCGACTCCGATGGTCCAACAGAGCGGCAGTTCGAATATGCAGAGGAGTGGGCTGAGGGCGCCGAGAAGATTGAACCTGAGCGCGACAAGGAACTCTCCGCGCTTTGGGAAGGCCTTTTGAGCGAAATCTATCGCGATGGAGACGATATTCAGGAAATGATGCAGGCGCTCAAAGCCATGGAGCGTCGTGATGCCATCCTCCTGCTCAACACCGGGTCAGGCTGGGCAATACCTCGCCACCAAGCCGAACAACACGGGCTTGAACGCTTGGCGCGGATTGGCGTGGTTGAACGCTACAGTGCATTGCGGAGGGCGGGCCAAACAAGGGTGCAGTCTCTTGCTATTCTCGGCATCTTTGCCGTCGCTATCGGCTTCCTACTTCCGAACCTGCTGGGGTTTTTGCCGATGAGCGAAACCGGAAAGGCCGAGCTTCTGCGTTACCAGACCATATTGTTCTCATGCGTGGCCGTTTGTACTGCGGTTCTTGCCTTCACATATACCCGTTTCTGGGGCTCATTTCGGCTTACAACCTTGGGTGATCGATTGAAAATGTCAGCACAACGGTTCCTCAACAAGGCATAAATGATCGGCGATGTTTCACGCGTCCTGAAAGTACTCCAAGCCAGACACCTAGCAGCTACACCCCGCCCCTTCCCGCCAAAATTCTTCTGGGCGAAGTTCAAGGCGCTACTGTAGCTCGTTTAGCTCTGGAACTGGCAAACGTCGGAGCCGTTTCGGGCCTTCATCTGCTCGAGATCCGATGCGGTCGTCGGCGCAGTAGACGAAGCAGCGTTCAGGTTCCAGCGCTCGGGCTTTCTGCACCGGCACGGGGCTTCATCGAGCCTCACCTGCCATTGGCCCGACAGGCCGCTCACCGGAAGGTGGCGAGATAGCCGAGCGCATGAACTCCTGTCGATGGGGCCAAGCTCTGCACTGCGCCTCATCGAGCCGCGATCAGTTCTTCATCGAGTGCAGGATGGCCTGCATGTGCTCTCCCAGGTCGAGTTCACCCCGAGCCTCAGCGGTCAACAGGTAATCCGCCTTAGCCCGGCGGTCGCCTCGGCTGATCGCAGGATAGGAGCAGATGGCAAGCAATGCTTCCTGTTCAATCCGGTCTGCCCTCTTGCGATCGTGGCTGCTGCTGCCCGCTTGATGAACAACCCTGTGAAGCCCGACATAGCTGGCTTCATGGGCTCCGATCAGCGCCCGCAATTCGGGTGAGGCCCCTTCCGCTTCGGCAAACGTCGGTTCAACAACCGAGGCCACGGCGGTGAACGCAAGAAGTGTACGGCGTGTGATTTCGGGCATGCCTCATATCCCTGCAGTTTGGTGAGTGCAGGCACACTTTAGCACTGGCGAAGCGGTTCGCAGAGGTGCTCCGGGACGCGACCACACTGTCTGCTGACAAAATGTATTCGCTGCCGAGCCCGCCTTCCCAGCGGTAAGTGTGGCCTTAAGTCGCAATCATTGGCTTGCGAAAGCAGGGTTTCGGGCTTCATTGACGCTGCGATCGACACCATATGGTGATCCACAGCCCTCCAAAACGAGAGAAGCTCGCTTTGACGCGGTCGCACAGCGGCCGTCAGCCGGCAATGGCTATGAACCAGGAACCTGAAAAACCATGCCTGAAAATGTCAGACCAATTTCGAAAGACGTCCCCCTCATTCAGCTAGGCGTCTATCAGTGCCGCTTCCCGGTAAGCGAAGACCGGTCGGTACCCGGCGGTTATCGTTTTTGTGCCGGGCCAACTTCGGCGGATCGCGTCTATTGCGATCACCACCACAGCATCGTGACCGCCGTCGACCCTCGCCGAACCCGTTCAGGTCTCCACCCCGCTCAACGACGCGCCGCGTAAGTCAAGCGGGCAGCGGCCCCTCGTTCGGGCAGCTGCAAACCGGTGGACTGAATCGGCACGCATTCCACCCGCGGAACAAACCGGTACGCCAGCGAGTTTCTCCCCGACGAAACTTGAGGGAAAGCCATGTCCAGATTTCTGCTGGCGACCAGCGTCGCCGTTCTTTTCGCCGTCGCGCCGGCCTTGGCCGCGGACGACAAGCCGCTGCCGCCGCCCAATGCCAAGAAGCTGTCGGAGATCATCGCCAAGGTCGAGCAGCGCGACGGCTTTCGCTATGTGGACGAGGTCGACTGGGACAGCGGCGCCTACACCGTCACCTATTACACGGCGGACAAGGCGAAGGTCGAAATCACCTATGATCCTGTGACGGCGGAGCCGAAATAGGGACGCTCCGACGCGAATTCGTTCTCGGCTGCGTCACAGGCTCCCGGCGCTAACTTCGGCGATCGCCCTGGCGCGGGCGCCTCCCCTTGCGTCAGTCGTGCTTTGATGGCTGACTGTCGTTCCCTGGAATAGCTCCGGGCGCCGCATTGGGGGATGGGGATGGCGACGGCAAAGCACGTGATGAAGCGCATATTGATGATGTTGGCCGGCTACTTCGTATCGGTGCTGGTCGGCCTGATCGCCGTGGCGGTGATCTATGGCGTGCTCAGTTCCTTGCCCAATGCGCCCAACTATTTCGACGTCATGGGCGTTTCGCCGATCGCGGTGCTGCTGGTGCCGCCGCTCGGCATGTTCGTCTATTTCCTGACGATCGTGGTGACCGCGCTGCAAACGTTGATCTTCGCGCTGATCGCAGAGTTCTTCTCGCTGCGCAATGTCCTGCTGCACATGGTTTTCGGCGCTGGCGCCGCAGTCGGCGGCTTCGCCCTGATCTGGCCGAGCGCACCGGAGGACATGGACCCGGAGCGTTGGGTCGACATCGGCATCATTGCCGCTGCCGGCCTTGTCGCCGGGTTGCTCTATTGGCTGATCGCCGGGCGCGACGCCGGCTTCCGACGGCCACTGTTCGAGCGCTAAATCAACTCGAAGGCGAGCGAACCGCCTCCGTGGCATCCAGGGCCTGCTTCAGCCGCGAGTCGCGGTCGTAGACGTCGCCGAAATATTCGACCTTGCCCGACAGATCGGGCCATGCGGTGAAATAGGCGACATAGACCGGGATCGTGCGTGTCACGTTCTCGGTCGCGTGGCCGTGCTTCAGCTTCTCGGCGATATAGTCCACGGAGGTGCCAAGCACCGCCGCCGCCATGCCGCGCGGATCCTGCAGCCGCACGCAGCCATGGCTGAGCGCGCGCATATCGCGCTGGAAAAACGATTTCTGCGGCGTGTCGTGCATGTAGATCGCATGCTTGTTGGGGAACAGGATCTTCAACTCGCCCAGCGCGTTGGCCTCGCTCGGCTGCTGGCGCACGCTGTAGGGGATGTTCGAGCCATAGGCGCCCCAGTTGACCGCCGACGAAGGAATGCGCTTGCCGCGCGAATCCGTCACCTCATAGCCGGACCGGTCGAGATAGCCCGGATCGTTGCGCAATCTCGGCAGCATCTCGTTGACGATGATCGACTGGGGCACGCCCCAATAGGGATGGAAATCGACCTGCTTGATCTGGTCGTAGAAGAAGGAGGTCTGGTTGGTGGTCCGGCCAATGACGGCACGCGTCTTGAGCTTTTCCTCGCCATTGTCGATGTAGCTCGCGGTGAAGGCCGGCTGGTTGATGAAGACGCGCGGGCTGCCGAGATCGGAGGGCAGCCAGCGCAGTTCCTCCAGCGCCACTTCCACCTTCAGCAGCTTGTCGGCCTTGGATGTTCCGGCCAGCGTCGCGACGGTGCGCGGGCCGATGACGCCGTCGCCCTTCATGCCTGCCTTCTGCTGCACGGCCTTGATGACCGGGACCAATTCCGGATCATAGACGTCGCTGGTGGCCAGCCTGGACAGGACCTCGCCATAGGCGCCGCCCATCTCGTCGTCGAGATTGCGCGCGATCAGGGTCAGCAGCTTCGGCAGTTCGGGGCTGGTTTCGCCCGGCTTCAGCAGCAGTTTGGGGTCGACGACGATTTCGTTTTCCGCACTGGCCTGCAGCGCTTCCAGTTCGACGCGCAGCGCCTGGTATTCCGCATTCTGCGGGTGCCGCGATTCGAGATAGGTGCGCACCTGCTGGGTATGCGCCAGCGTTTTCAGCACGCCTTGCAGATCGAGCGGCTTGGCCGGGAAATCATAATAGCCGGTCATGCGGTTGGGATCGACGCGGCCGTTCTGGGCGTCGTGGGCATAGCGCAGCACACGCGCCGAAAGCGCCATCTCGCAACGGACGAGTTCTTTCAGTTGCGCATTGGCATCGGTCGTCGATGCGCCGGCAGCGGGCACTTCGACCGTATAGTCGGAGGGCGTGAGGCCATAGCTTGAAGCCTCGCCAAGCACCCGCACCGCATCCTGCGCACGGCTGTTGAGGCTCGTTCCGCTTATCCAGATGAAATCCGGATTGGCCGAGTAGTACGCGATCAGCGCCTTGGCGATATCGGGCTCGGCTAAGAGTTCGTAGTCGCCCAAGCTGGCAACCGCATCACGAAACGCGGCACCCGTAACCGACGGGACGAAGGCGGCGTCCTGCGGTGTCGCCGGCGCCGGCGTCGCGGCCAATGCCGAGAAGTCGACGCGAACCAGCCGGTCGGCCTTGTAGGTGTAGTAGGACGGGCTGCTGATCTTCACATTGCCGCCGCCGCCACCGGACACTTTCGGCTTTGGCTTGTTCTTCGGTGGCGGGGGCGGAAACTCGCCTTTCGGCGCATGCCTGACGCCGCCGCCGAAAAGCATGTCGAAGAGTCCCTGCGCGCCTGCGTGGGGTACACCGAAAGCCAGCGTTGCCGTGACTGCCACCAGCGGCATCACGGTTGCTTTGTTTCCGAGGAATTTCATGGATCACCCGCTCCGGCCGCAGCCGGTTCCCGTTCCGCACGCTAGATCGTCCCGCTCACCGCATGGCGGATGTAAGGCGCGACTATACTGATTCATACCGATTTCGTTAAGCTTTCATAAATTTTGGAAAGCCTGTTGCAGAACGGTTTCACAAGATCGTGACGGCTGGAGCGGAGGGTGGTTCCGCCCCAGCCGGAATCCCCGCGGGATCAGGCGTTGGCGCCGCCATCGATGGTCAGGGCAGCGCCGGTGACGAAGCGGCCTTCCGGGCCTGCGAGCCAGGCGACCATGCCGGCAATGTCGTCGGCCTTGCCGAAGCGCGGCGTTGCCATCTTCCGGCGCTGATGCTCGGCATGCGGGCCGTCGGCCGGGTTCATGTCGGTGTCGGTCGAACCGGGGTGGACGACATTGGCGGTGATGCCGCGCGGGCCGAGGTCGCGCGCCAGCGCCTTGGTCAGGCCGACCAGCGCCGCCTTGCTGGCTGAATAGGCCGTGAGGCTGCCGTCGGTCGCCCGCTCGGCAAGGTTGCTGCCGATCGAGATGATGCTGCCGCCCTCACCCATATGGGCGGCCGCGGCCTTGGAAGCGATGAACGGGGCCCGGAGATTGACCTCCATGGTCTCGTCGAAATCGGCGAGCGACAGCGTGTCGATTGGGGCGGCGCGCCAGATGCCGGCGCTGTTGACCAGGATGTCGAGCCGGCCGAAGGCGGTTACGGCGTCGTCGACTGCCTTGTCTAGGGCGACCGCATCGCGGTTGTCGGCTTTGATCGCGATGGCGCGGCCGCCCTTGGCCTCGATCTCGGCGACGACGGCGCGGGCCTGTTCCTCGCCATGCACATAGGTCAGCGCGACGCTGGCGCCATCGGCCGCCAGCCTCCGCGCAATCGCCGCGCCGATGCCGCGACTGCCGCCGGTGACGAGCGCGGCCTTGCCGTTCAATTTGCTGGAAGACATCGAATTCTCCTTTTATGTAATGATCGATACATAAATATCTGTCAGCCTTGCCCGCTGGCGTCAACTAAATTATGTATCGATCAACACAGAAAGAGCGTCATGTCGGAACGAGGCCGTCCCCGCACCTTCGATCGAACCGGAGCCCTGCGCCGCGCGATGCAGGTGTTTTGGGCGCGTGGTTACGAAGGCGCATCGATGAGCGAGCTGACCGCCGCCATGGGCATCAACTCGCCCAGCCTCTACGCTGCCTTCGGCAGCAAGGAGGCGCTGTTCCTGGAGGCGACGGATTTTTACTCGCACACCGAGGGTGCCGACATCTGGCTGGCATTGGACGAGGCTCCGACCGCGCGGCAGGCGATCGAACAATTCCTTTGCCTGACGGCGAAAGCCTATGCGCAGAGCGATCGCCCGCAGGGCTGCCTGATCACGCTGGGCGCACTGCATCAGGATTCGAGCCGCGGCGCCATCTGCGACGATCTGCGCCGCCGTCGTGCCGAAAACCACACCGCCCTGCAAAAACGTCTGGAGCGCGGTATTGCCGAAGGCGAATTGCCGGCGGATTTCGACGCGAGCGCTGCCGCGACCTTCTTCGCCACGGTCCAGCACGGCATGTCGATCCAGGCGCGAGACGGCGCCTCGCACGCTGCCCTGCTGGCGACGGTTGCCGGGGCCATGGCTGCCTGGCAGACGTTGGCCGGCGGCAACGCGGCGTGACAAACGCCGGCTGGTGTGCTCGAAATCCGCCAGCAAGGCCGGGAGGGACGAGAGCGTGAAAAAGGGTTATCGCGAGCTGCTGGACGAGGCGAACGCCGTGATCGAGGTGGTTTCGCCGGAGGAAGCGGCCGGGCTGCTCGACGATGAAGACACCATCTTCGTCGATCTGCGCGATCCACGCGAAGTGGAACGCGACGGCCGGATTCCGGGCGCCAAGCATGTCACGCGCGGCATGCTGGAATTCTGGATCGACCCCGAAAGCCCTTACCACAAGCCGTTCTTTGCCTCGGGAAAGAGCTTCGTGTTCTTCTGCGCCGGCGGTTGGCGCTCTGCCCTGGCCACAAAGACGGCGCAGGACATGGGGCTTTCGCCGGTCAAGCACATCCTTGGCGGCTACACTGCCTGGAAGGCCGCCGGACTGCCGGTCGAACCCGGCGAGAAGAAGAAATAATCTCGACCGCCGCTCAATGCAGCAGCAATGGCTCGCGATGCGTCACGAAGCCGACCGCGCGTTCGACCACGCCCTTGTCGGCAAGAATGCGGCGATGGCCAAGCCCGTCGGCCCAGTAGAGCCGCACATGGCCGCCGGCACCGGCATAGCGCCTTGCGTGATCGGCCGAGACTTCGCGGTCGTCCGGCGCGTGGATGACCAGGGTCGGCACCGGTGCCTGGGCGAGCTGGCGGTCGCCGGTGAATTCGTGCAGCGGCCGGCCGGAAAGATGCTCGACCCGGTCCGCCATGGCGGCTTGCGAGCGCGGGCCGACATTCAACATATGACTGAAGTCGGCAAAGATCGCCGGCAGGGAACTTGGCGCCGCGATCAGCACCAGGCGTCCCGCCGCCAGCGGCGGGATGTTCTTGACCGAACCGGCGATGGCATTGGCGGCGACGGCGCCGCCGAAGGAATGGCCAACCGCCGCCGCGAACGGGCCGAACCATTCGCCGGCAACCCGCACCGCATCCACCGCATTGACCATGTTCAGGCGCCGGCCCTGCGACTGGCCGTGGCCAGGCAGGTCGAGCGAAACGACCCTGTAGCCGGCGGCGCGATAGCCTTCGATCAAGGCGCGCATATATTCGGTGCGCGAGCGCCAGCCATGGACGACGAGCACCGTGCCGACGGCCGCCCTGCCCGGCTCGGGCCGGAACTCGTGCACCATGACGCAGCCGGTCGCGGTCTTCAGCCGGTGATGACGCGCCTCGGTCATGAACCCCGCCGCACGCTCGACAGCGCGGCGCTCGCCATCGCTGAGCGCCTTGACATTCGGGGTGCGGCAGAACAATTCGAACGCCGCGCGTCCGCTGAGCCGCGGCGCGACACGCTCTGCCGCACCGAACACGCCCCGGATGACCTTCAGCCCGAATGATGCCATAGTGAGAATCCATCCATACGTTCAAGCATGAACATAATAGTTCAAAGATGAACAATAAACAAGAGCTGCCTTGGGACAACCCGCGTTTCCGCAACTGGGTCGCGGTGGCGCGCGCCTGCCATGTGCTTGAGCGCACGCTGGCGGTGAAACTTGCGCCGCTCGATTTGAAGCCGGCGCAGCTCGACGTGCTGATGAACCTCTATCGCCACCCCGGAATGTCGCAGCACGATCTTGCCCGCAAGCTGCTCGTCGGCCGCTCCAACATCACCATGCTGTTGCCGCAGCTGGAAGCGCGTGGCCTGCTGCGCCGCGAAGGCGACGAGAAGGACAAGCGCATCCTGCGGCTCGCGCTCACCGAGGCCGGCGAGGCGCTGCTGATGCAGGCGCTGAAAGTGCATATGGCGCTGATCGAGAAGGCGATGAGCCAGTCGACGCCGGAGCAATGCGACATGATCGGTGAGCAGATGCGCAAGATCTATGATGTGCTGAATGAGGCTTGAGCGCCCTTCAGCCCAACCCTACCACATCGTCTTCTTCGCCCGTTCCGGCCATTCCTTGTCGTAGGTTTCGCCGTCGATGTTCTTGCGGCTGGTGATTTCCAGGATCTGTCCGGGCGTCGGCAGCGACTTCGGCTCGACATGCCTTGCCGGGTTCCAGAGCTCGGAGCGGACGATGGCCCGGGCGCATTGGAAATAGACCGCATCGATGTCGACGACGGTTACCGATCGCGCCGCCTTGCCGTCCACCGCAAATGACGCGCACAGCGCTGTATCCGTTGTGATGTGGGCGCGGCCATTGACGCGCAGCGTCGTACCGGAGCCCGGCACCAGGAACAGCAGGCCGACGCGTGGGTCGCGGATGATGTTTTTCAGCGAATCGGCGCGGTTGTTGCCGCGACGGTCCGGCATCATCAGCGTTTTCGGATCATGGATGCGCACGAAGCCGGCGAGATCGCCGCGCGGCGAACAGTCCAGCCCCTCCGGTCCGCTGGTCGCCAGTGCGACAAAGGGCGAGGCTTCGATAAAGGCGGCGTATTCGGGAATGATGTGGTCGAGTTCCTTGACCAGCGAGGCCTCGCCTGGAACGCCATAGAGTGCCTCGAGCTGCTCGACCGTGGTGATGACGGACATGTTTTCGCCTCCAAACCTTTGCCGGCGCTGCGCCATCTCGATGACGTTTTGACGACAGCGAGAGGAATCAATCTAGCGGTCCCGGCTCAATCCCTTTTCCGCAAGCTCCGCGAGATAGGCTTCCCAGCGCGCATCCTTCTCGTGGCCGAGCGTATGCAGGTAATTCCAGGTGAAGATGCCGGTGTCGTGGAAATCGTCGAAGGTGATGCGCACGGCGTAGTTGCCGACCGGCTCGATCTTCAGGATCGCCACATTGCGCTTGCCGGGGACCGTCACCCGCTGATCCGGCGAATGGCCCTGCACTTCGGCCGATGGCGAGGCGACGCGCAGCAGTTCCGCCGGCAGTTCGAACGGATGGTGGTCGGGAAAGGTGACGGACAGAAGTTTGCGGTCCTTGGAAACCCTGAGTTCTTTCGGTGCGGTCATGCTGTTCGATCCCGTGTCATCCGCCCTTCCCTACGCCGCTTCGCCAAACGGGAAAAGGTCTGATGAGACCGACCGACATGCGATGTCGGCTGAGAGATGTTACCAAAGATCGAGAGGCGCTATCTTGAACAGCAGGCCGGATCGTATCACATAGCGGTATATAACGAAGCCGTTCACGGCCACGGGAAGCGCTTGAAGCATGGACATGATTGATCCTTTCGGCCGCACGATCAGCTATCTCCGCGTGTCGGTTACCGACCGCTGCGATTTCCGCTGCACCTATTGCATGGCCGAGGACATGGCCTTCCTGCCGAAGAAGGACCTGCTGTCGCTGGAAGAGCTCGACCGGCTGTGCACGGTTTTCATCGAAAAGGGCGTCAGGCGATTGCGGCTGACCGGCGGTGAGCCGCTGGTGCGCAAGAACATCATGCATCTGGTGCGCCAGCTGTCGCGGCATCTCGAAAGCGGCGCGCTGGAAGAACTGACGCTGACCACCAACGGCTCGCAGCTGTCGCGCTTTGCCGCCGAACTCGCCGATTGCGGCGTCAGGCGCATCAACGTCTCGCTCGATACGCTCGATGCCGACAAATTCCACAAGATCACCCGCTGGGGCCATCTCGACAAGGTCATGCAAGGCATCGATGCCGCGCAGGCGGCCGGGCTCAAGGTCAAGCTCAACGCAGTGGCGTTGAAGGATTTCAACGACGCCGAGCTGCCCGAGATGATGCGCTGGGCGCATGGCCGCGGCATGGACCTGACGGTCATCGAAACCATGCCAATGGGCGAGATCGATGCCGACCGAACCGACCAGTATTTGCCGCTGTCGCTGCTGCGCGCGTCGCTCGAACGCCAGTTCACGCTGACCGACATTCCCTTCAAGACCGGCGGCCCGGCGCGCTACGTCCAGGTCGCCGAGACCGGCGGACGGCTCGGCTTCATCACGCCGATGACGCATAATTTCTGTGAGAGCTGCAACCGCGTCCGGCTGACCTGCACCGGCACCCTCTATATGTGTCTCGGCCAGGAAGATGCCGCCGATCTGCGCGCGCCCTTGCGCGCCTCGGAAGGCAACGAGCTGGTCGCCGAAGCAATAGACGAAGCCATCGGCCGCAAGCCCAAGGGCCATGACTTCATCATCGACCGCCGCACCAGCCGCCCATCGGTGTCGCGCCACATGAGCGTCACTGGCGGCTGATCTTTCCGTGAAATTCATGCAATATCGCTTCGGGATCATGACTTCGAGGCGAGCATGCGGCTGCACTCTTCATTCCTGGTCATTGCGACAATGGCAGCAACCAGTGCGGTTGCCGCGCCGTTCACCTATGTGAACGATCGCTTCGGCACTGTCTGCACCTTTCCCGACGACGTCTTCACCGATCGCCAGCCGGAGCCCGACAATGGCGACGGACAGCAATGGCTGAGCGCCGATGGCGCCAGCCTGATCTGCTCGGGCATCCTCAACGTCGACGACGACACGCCGAAAGGCTTTGTCGCGGCGGAGAAGGCGAGCAAGGAGCCGGGCTACAAGGTCACCTACAGCAAGGCCGGAAAGGACTGGGCCGCGCTGTCGGGCCTGAGGGATGGAAAGATATTCTACGAGCGACGTCTGTTTGGGAAAGACGGTATCATCCGTACGGTCTGGGTCGACTACCCGCCGGCGCTGAAGTCGAAATACGATCCGCTGGTCGGCGCCATCGCCGGCAGTCTCAAGGGGCCATGACGGTTTCGGACCACACCCCAGAAAAAGTCTTGTTCGCGAACCGCAGCCGGATTTACGGCCAGTCTGTTCCAGCCTAGCCTTCCCCTGGAAGCTGCTCTTCGCTCACAGGGGGATACACCATGCGCAAACTCGTTCTTTTTCTGGCACTGCTTGGCCTCGCGGCCGTGCCCGCGGCGGCGCAGTCGATCGGCGGCACTTATACGGTCGCCGGCACCAATTTCGACGGCTCGGCCTATGGCGGCGAAGCCACCATCACGCTGACCAGCGGGACGACCTGCGCGATCCATTGGGAAACTGGTGGCTCATCTTCCGACGGCATCTGCATGCGCAACGATGATGCCTTCTCCGCCGGCTATGTCATGGACAAGGATATTGGCCTCGTCGTCTACAAGGTGGCGGCGGACGGTTCGCTGCACGGTCTTTGGACGATCGCCGGCAAGGAAGGCAATGGCACCGAGGTGCTTACGCCGAAGAAGTAAGTTCGCCATCGCAGCGATATTCCGGGCCACAAACAAGGCTGTGGCCCAGTCCTTTGCTGTTGCTGTTTCATGCCCGACTGTTACAGGCTTGCTGCCTAAAGCGCGTCGCGTTTGAACGGATTCAGCCACGCGCTTCAGGTCTTTGTTTCTTATGCATGTCGTTTCCCCAAACCGAGGTCACTTTTGGGCGATATGTATTAGCAGAACCGGTAGCCGTCTTGCCCCTGTCTCCAAATCTTCGCGGCGCGTTGTTCATGATGGTGGCGATGGCCGGCTTCACCCTCAACGACGCCATCACCAAATACTCGTCGCAATCGATGAACATGGCGCAGGTCATGTTGATCCGTGGGGCTTTCGCTTCGCTTTTCGTCGGCCTGCTGGCCTGGCAGCGCGGCGCTCTCGCTCGCCCGGGCTCGATGCTGCAGCCTCTGGTCGCCTTGCGCGTGATCAGCGAGGCCGGCGCAACGGTGAGTTTCCTCGTCGCCCTCGCCCATCTGCCGATCGCCAATGTTTCAGCGGTGCTGCAGGCGCTGCCGCTGGCGGTGACGATGGGAGCGGCACTTGTCTTTGGCGAGACTGTCGGCTGGCGGCGTTGGCTGGCCATCGCCATCGGATTTGCCGGCGTGCTGATCATCGTGCGGCCGGGCTTCGAAGGGTTCAGCGTCTACTCGCTGTCGGCGCTGGCCAGCGTCGCCTGCTGCGCGGTGCGCGATCTCGCCACCAAGCGGATCCCCAAGGCCATTCCGACATTGCTGGTGTCGACCGCGACCGCGCTTGCCATGACCATCGTCGGCGCGGCGCTGTTGCCGGCAATGGGCGGCTGGACGCCGATGACGGGCAACAGCACGGCCCTGCTGGCCCTGGCTGCTGTGCTGGTGACTATCGGCTACCAGTTCATTATCATGGCGATGCGGGCGGGCGACATCTCCTTCATCGCGCCGTTCCGCTATACGGCTCTGATCTGGTCGATCCTGCTTGGCCTGTTCATCTTCGCGGACATTCCCGATCTGCCGATGATCGTCGGCGCCACCATCATCATCGGCTCCGGCCTCTATGCGCTCTACCGCGAGCGGGTCGTCGGCCGGCGCAAGATCGTCGCCGAAAGCACGGGGCCAAGCATGGTTCCGGACGGAATCTAGCCAGATCATTGAAGGTTCTTGTGATTTCCGACGGCTGGCGTACAGGCTTCGTGGCATGAAGCGAGACATTGCGGGGATTGTTCTGGCCGGTGGCCAGTCGAGGCGGATGGGCGGCGGCGACAAGAGCCTGTTGCCGCTTGGCGATGGCTGCCTGCTTGACCAGGTCGTGTCGCGCTTCGCCCCGCAAATAGAATCGATGGCGCTCAGCGCCAATGGCGACCCTGCACGATTCCTGCGCTTTGGACTGCCGGTGCTTGCCGACAGCGTGCCCGGCTTTGCCGGTCCGCTCGCCGGAATCCTGACCGGCCTCGAATGGGCCGCGGCCAACAGGTCTTGCAAGGCGATCGTCAGCGCTGCCGGTGACACGCCTTTCCTGCCGTTGGACCTTGTCGAGCGTCTGGCAGGGGCCGCCGATCAAAGCCCCGGTTCTATTGCCGTTGCCCGCTCGGCCGGCAAGCGGCATCCGACCTTCGCGCTGTGGCCGATCGGCTGCCGCGATGCCTTGCGGCACTTTCTGGTCGATGAAGATATCAGGCGGGTTTCGGCTTTCATCGACCGGCACGGTTTTGTCGAGGTGGAGTTCCCGGTTCCGCCATCGGCGGGGATCGACCCTTTCTTCAACATCAACGAGCCGGACGATCTTGTGTCTGCCGAGCGTCTGTTGCAGAGCATCAAGCCATGAACAGACGTGTCTTCGGCATCACCGGCTGGAAGAATTCCGGCAAGACGACTTTGACCGAGAGGTTGGTCAGCGAATTGGTCCGGCGCGGCTGGAAGGTGTCGACGGTGAAACATGCCCACCATGACTTCGACATCGACAAACCTGGCGCGGACAGCTTTCGCCACCGGCAGGCCGGCGCCACCGAAGTCGCGATCGTCTCCGGCGTTCGCTGGGCACTGATGCACGAGCTGCGCGGCGAGGATGAGCCGACATTGGAGACTGTCCTGTCGCGGCTTGCCCCTTGCGACCTCGTGCTGGTCGAGGGCTACAAGCGCGAAGCCCACAGCAAGATCGAAACCCGCCGGCTGGATGCGAAGGACCGTACGCCGCTTTCGGCGGGGGATCCCAACATCGTCGCTGTTGCCGCCGATTTTGCCATTGAAGGCGAGCTGCTGCCGGTATTCGATCTCGACGATGCAAAATCGATAGCCGACTTCATCGAGCGCACCACCGGGCTCGTTGCTTGAGCGCTGACGCAACGGCAGAATAGCCTTGCCCATTTTTATGGTTTTGCAGTTGCTTTTTTCTTGGAAAGAGTGGGAGTATCGCGCCAGCGGGCGGTCAAAAGCACCGCCCCACAGAGCCGTTCGGAACGACGGCCGGGACCATAAAGAGAGGACCATCATGCGTATTTCACTGCGTATCGCGCTTGCCGCATCGGCCGCGCTGCTGACGCTCGGCGTCGCCCAGGCCCAGGAAAAGACCCTGAGGATCGGCACCGAAGGCGCCTACCCGCCCTTCAACAACCTTACCGCCGATGGCCAGCTCGTGGGCTTCGATATCGACATCGCCAAGGCGCTTTGTGATGAGATGAAGGTCAAGTGCACCTTCGTCGCCCAGGATTGGGACGGCATCATTCCAGCCCTCCAGGCCGGTAAATTCGACGCCATCGTCGCCTCGATGTCGATCACGCCGGAGCGCAAGGAGAAGGTCGACTTCTCGAACAAATACTACAACACGCCCTCGGCGATCGCCGTGCCGAAGGACAGCACGCTGAAAGGCGTGACCAAGGAAGATCTCGCCGGCAAGACCATCGGCGTCGCCACCACCACCACGCATTTCAACTATGCCTCGAAGACCTACACCGACAGCACCGTGAAGGGCTATCCGAGCAGCCCCGAGGAGCAGGCCGATCTTGCCAATGGTCGTCTCGACGCCATCGAGGACGATATCGTCGTGCTGCAGCAGTTTCTGGACTCGCCTGACGGCGCCTGCTGCAAGATCCTCGGCCAACCTTCGCCGCAGCCGGTCGAGATTTTCGGGCCTGGTGCCGGCATTGCCGTACGCAAGGGCGAAACCGACCTGGTCAACAAGCTCAATTCGGCCATCGCCGCCATTCGCGCCAATGGAAAATACAAGGAAATCAACGACAAGTATTTCAAGTTCGACGTCTACGGCGCCGAGTCCTGATAAGCCAGGTCAAGACGGCGGGGAATTTCCCCGCCGTCTTTCTATTCGTCTTGGGAATGCCGTGGGGATAAGACCGGTCGATGCCAGCCCAGAGCATATGGACACTTCTCAGTTGGGGACCTGAAGGCTGGCTTGACGATATTGCCTATGGCGCACTGATCACCATTGCGCTGGCGCTTGCCACGCTGCCCATCGGATTGACGATCGGCTTTTTCATTGCACTCGCCAAGCAGTCCGAAGAACCGTCGCTGCGCCTTGCCGCCAACATCTACACCACGGTCTTTCGCGGCCTGCCGGAACTGGTGACGCTCTTCCTGTTCTTTTTTGGCATGCCGATCCTGCTGCAGCATCTCGTCAGGTATTTCCGGCCTGACGTCACCATCGACGTCAACAGCTTTGTCGCCGGCATGATCGTGCTTGCACTGATCTTCTCCTCCTATGCCAGTGAGGTTTTCCTTTCCGCCTTCCGCGCCATTCCCAAAGGCCAGTATGAGGGCGGCTATGCCATCGGTCTTTCGAACTGGCTGACCATGCGCAAGGTGATCGTGCCGCAGCTGCTGCGCATCGCGTTTCCCGGACTGGAGAACTGCTGGCTCAGCCTGCTGAAGGACACGTCGCTGGTGTCGGTCGTCGGCCTGGCCGAGACGCTGCGCAATGCCAGCATTGCGGCCCGCGTCACCAAGCACGCTTTCCTGTTCTTCGGCGTCGCCTCGCTGGTCTTTCTTGGCCTTGCCGTCCTGTCGTCCTTCGCCACCAACGCGATCCTGCGCTCGCTTGGCCGGCGGGAGGCGCAGCGATGAGCGCCACGGCCACCATGGTCGAACGTCCGCCGCCACGGGCGCGCGGCTGGCCGCGCAGGCGTATCGCCGGTTACGCGCTGGTGGGCCTATGGATTTTGTTCGGTATCGGCATCGTCAGCTATCTCTTCCTTGCCTGGAATCCCGATTTCTTTGCCAAATATGCGCCGGCTTATCTGAGCGGGCTTGGGGTCACGCTGGCGCTGGTTTCCATATCGATGGTACTCGGCGCGATCCTGTCGGTGCCCGTCGCTTACGGGCGCATGTCCAGCAACCGGATCCTGTCCGGCCTCGCCTATTGCTACGTCTATTTCTTCCGCGGCACGCCGCTGCTGGTCCAGACCTATCTGGTCTACTACGGATTGGGCTCGTTCCGCGTCGAACTCCAGTCGGTCGGCCTCTGGGATTTTTTCAAGGACGCGTTCAATTGCGGCGTCTTTGCCTTTGCGCTCAACACGGCCGCCTACCAGGCGGAGATCCTGCGCGGCGCCATAGAGAGCGTGCCAAGAGGGCAATGGGAAGGGGCGGCCTCGCTTGGCCTGCATAAACTGCAGACGTTGCGCAAGATCATCCTGCCGCAAGCCCTGATCGTTGCCTTGCGGCCCTATGGCAATGAACTGATCCTGATGGTCAAGGCGTCCGCCATCGTCGCCATCATCACGGTCTATGATCTGATGGGCAATGCCAAGCTCGCCTTCGCCAACTCGTTCGACATCCAGGCCTATATCTGGGTCGCCCTCGTCTATCTGGTGATGGTCGAGATCTTGCGGCATGGCGTCGAATGGATCGAGCGCCGGATCACCGTTCACCTGAAACGCTGACGATTTTCAATTCGGCTGCACCAGTCGATCAGGCTATACGCGTCTTGACGAATTGAGCGCAGAGCCTAGAGCTTTCGCAGCAAATTCCGTTTCCATTCTGAAGGGCAAGCTCATGGCATCTGTGGCATTTCTCGGTCTTGGCGTGATGGGCTATCCGATGGCCGGACACTTGAAGAACAAGGGCGGCCATGACGTCACCGTCTACAACCGCACCAAGGCCAAGGCCGAGCAATGGGTTGGCCAGCATGGCGGTAGCCTGGCGGCGACCCCTGCGCAGGCCGCCGAGGGCAAGGATTTTGTGTTCTCCTGTGTCGGCAATGACGACGATCTGCGTTCGGTGACGACCGGTCCGGAAGGCGCCTTCAAATCGATGAAGAAGGGTTCGGTCTTCATCGACAACACCACCGCCTCGGCCGAGGTCGCTCGCGAGCTGGCGGCGGCGGCGCTAGCCGGCGGGTTTTCGTTTCTCGATGCGCCGGTCTCGGGCGGCCAGGCCGGCGCCGAGAACGGCGTGCTGACCGTGATGGTCGGCGGCGAGCAGGACGCTTTCGACAAAGCGAAGCCTGTCATCGACGCTTTTGCCCGCATGGTCGGCTTGATGGGGTCGGCCGGTGCCGGCCAGCTCACCAAAATGATCAACCAGATCACCATAGCCGGTCTCGTCCAGGGCTTGGCCGAAGGCATCCATTTCGGCAAGAAGGCCGGGCTCGACATCGAGAAGGTGATCGAGGTGATTTCCAAGGGCGCCGCGGGCTCCTGGCAGATGGAGAACCGCCACAAGACGATGAACGCCGGCAAATATGATTTCGGCTTCGCCGTCGACTGGATGCGCAAGGATCTCGGCATCTGCCTGGCCGAGGCCGACCGCAATGGCGCCAGACTGCCGGTCACCGCACTCGTCGACCAGTTCTACAAGGATGTGCAGGCGATGGGCGGCAAGCGCTGGGACACGTCCTCGCTGCTCGCCCGTCTCGAAAAATAGGTCTCTGCCGTGGCAGAGCTCTCGCCTCAATCCAGTGCCGCGGAAATCGTCGCCCATCTTCGCGCCATCGGATCCGAGCAGAACCGCCTCGGCATGTTGCGCTACGGCATCAAGATCGACCGTGCACTTGGCATCTCGCACGGTATGCAGCGGCAGATCGCCAGGAAGATCAAACGCAACCACGAGCGCGCCTTCGAGCTGTGGGACACCGGCATCATGGAGGCGCAGTTCATTGCCTCCGTCACAGCTGACCCGAAACGGTTTTCTGCTGAAGATGCAAGGCGATGGGCGGCTAGTTTCGACTCCTGGGACATCGTCGACGGCGTCTCGGATCTCTTTGTCGATACGGACGCCTGGAAAGAACTGATCGCCGAGTTTGCGGCCGACGAGCGGGAGTTCGTTCGGCGCACGGCCTTCGCCATGATGGCCTGGTCTGTCGTCCACCGGAAGCAGGAGCCAGGGGCGACCTTCCTCTCCTTCCTGCCGATCATCGAAACGCACGCGAACGACAGCCGCAATTTCGTGAAGAAAGCCGTGAACTGGGCGCTTCGGTCGATCGGTAAGCGATCGATGAACATGCACTGTGCCGCCCTGGCTGTCGCCGAACGACTGGCGCAGTCGGCAGACAAGACGGCGCGCTGGATCGGCAAGGACGCCGTAAGGGAGCTGACCAATGCCGAGACGCTCGCGCGGATCGCCGCCAGGAAAGGCTGACGGCGCGCGTTCCGCCATGTCAGGATCTCGCCGACATGTGAAGTGGCTGCCGACATGTGATGTGCCTCGAGCGTTGACGTCTTTGGCAGCGGCGTCTTTACTTGAGGCTCAAAGGAAGCGGCCGATGAGCAATCCTCTAAAATCAACCCTGGCGCTCGCTGCCGCTTTGTTTGTGTCCGCTGCCGCCGATGCCTCGGCCGAGACTGCGCACATATTCTGGAAGGATCTGCGTCCGGCTACGCAATCCGCCGCCGAAAACGTCGGGCTGCCGATGATCGCGGCAAAATTGCCCGACCATGGCGAAACGCTGTCCGTCAATCTTCAGGACAAAAGCATTCAGCTAGCCGGCTACGCATTGCCGGTCGATCGCGACGGTGATCTTGTCTATCAGTTCCTGCTGGTACCCTGGACGGGTGCCTGCAGTCACATGCCGACGCCGCCGCCCAACCAGATTGTCTTGGTTACGCCGGCCCATCCCTACAAGATGTCCGAGGCCTATCAGCCTGTAGCGGTCACCGGCGCGCTGAAGCCGGACATGGAGAAGAGCCAGCTGTTCATCCTCGACGGCGTCAGCATCATCCAGTCTGGCTACAGCGTGCGCAAGGCAGATGTGGTGAGCGTCGAGACCGTGCCGGATACGATCACGCTGCCGGTGAACTCACCCTGGAGTTTCCTCAACAAAAAGAAGAACTAAGCGGGATGACTTAATGTGACGTTCAGCTCAGGCAGCGTTGGCACCCGATTCCTTGTCCAGAACCATGTAGTCGAGCGGGATTTCGGTCGTGTACTTGATCTGCTCCATGGCGAAGGACGACGACACATCACGGATTTCGATCTTGGCGATCAGCCGTTTGTAGAAGGCGTCATAGGCGGCGATGTCGGGCACCACGACGCGCAGGAGATAATCGACGTCGCCGCTCATGCGGTAGAACTCGACCACCTCGGGAAACTCCTGGATGACTTCCGAGAAACGCCGCAGCCATTCATGGCTATGCGAATTGGTGCGGATCGACACGAAGACGGTGACGCGCACATTGACCTTTTCATGGTCGAGAATGGCAACGCGCCGCTTGATGACGCCCTCTTCCTCGAGCTTCTGGATGCGTCTCCAGCAAGGCGTCGTCGACAGCCCGACTTTCTTGGCGACATCGGCGACCGCGAGTGTCGCGTCCTCCTGCAAGAGGCGGAGAATTTTTCTATCGAGGCGATCCATATCGTGCTCCCAAAGGAATAGAATGCCTATACTCTGCCTTATCCAGGCCTTTCACAAGAAAGAAATTCTGCTGATCGGGCAAAAAGCGAGTGATTTCTTGCTGGAAGGTCAGCCGAGGCGATAGCGGATTTCCGAACGCAGAAAAGGCAGCAAATCCATTTCAAACCACGGATTCTTCTTCAGCCAGCCCGTGTTGCGCCACGAGGGATGCGGCAGCGGCAGCACTTTCGGACCGACGGAATTCTCCCAGATGGAGCGCCAGCCCATGACCGTTTCCGTCAGTGAGGGCCGGCGCGCCGCACCCATGTGCCAGGACTGCGCGTAGATACCGATCGTCAGCACCAGATCGATCCGTGGCATAGAGGCCATCAAAGGTGCGCGCCAGGCCGCCGCGCATTCGCGCCTCGGCGGCAGATCTCCCCCCTTGGCATCCTGGCCGGGAAAGCAGAAACCCATCGGGACGATGGCGAATTTTTCGATGTCGTAGAATTCGTCGCTCGTCACGCCAAGCCAGCTGCGCAGGCGGTCGCCGGAAGCGTCGGTGAACGGCATGCCCGACAGATGCACTTTGGTGCCGGGCGCCTGGCTGGCGATCAGGATCCGGGCGGTGGATGATGGGCGCAGCACTGGTCGCGGCTCATGCGGCAACGGCTTGCCGGCCGGATTTTCCACGCAGATGCGGCAGGCGCGGACCCTGGCGACGAGGTTTTCGAGTTCGGCAGTCATTCTCAGGCTGATGCGCTCGGCCGGCTGGAAACGGCTTGATGCCAGCGCAACACATTCGCGCACTCATCCGGTACCTTGATGCGTGCCGGCTTCATGAAGTCGACAGCGATCAGGCCGGTGATGTCGGCGATCGAATAGCTGTCACCGGCGATGAACTCCCGGCTGCCCAGTTCGCCGTCCAGCAGCCTGAGGAACGCCACGGCCTTCGGCTTGTTGGCCTCACCCCATTCAGGGACCTGCGGGATTTCCCATTCCTTCATGGCCGGATGGATGTGCCGGAAGGCCTGCGTGACGCAGCTGAGCAAATTGAACTCCATCCGCCTCTGCCACATCTCGACCTGCGCCTTGCCGAGTGCGCCACGCCCGAACAGGGCCGGTTCGGGATGCAGCTCCTCGAAATAGCGGCAGATGGCGACGGATTCGGTGATGACGGTGCCGTCGTCGAGCTCCAGCACCGGCAGACGCTGCAAGGGGTTGCGCGAGCTGACCGCCTGTTGCCTGTGTTCCAACGCGCCCATATCGATGGGCACCTGCGGAACCTCGATGCCTTTCTCGGCCAGGAAAACGCGGACCCGCCTTGGATTGGGCGCCCGGCCACCGTCGAAGAGCTTCATTCCATCCTCCTGTTCGTCCTCGGTTCCAGTTCCAGGATGCGCATCACCAGAAGCGAAAAATCTCGCGCACGGCATCGCCGATCGACGCCAGTGTGCCGTGCTTCTTCTCGACGACTTCGCCGTGATGGCTGTCTCGCCAATTCTGCGGCTGATCGAACGTTCCCGCCCAGATGCCGGCCTTTGCCGCGCGGGCGATGGCTTCCTCGCTCTCGAAGTCGCCATAGGCAACCGCCCAGCCCGCCTCGACCTGCGCGCGGTTGAGATCCTTGCCGCCGGCGGTGCAGTCGCCGAGCAGCCGGCCATAACGATCACGCTGCCAGCCGGTACAAGAGACGGGCTTGCCGGCGATCAGGCGAACGAGCGACTGACGCGCAAGCGTGCCGCAGGAATAGTCCGCGCCGTTCTTGCGGCAGGTCTGCGTATATTCCGGAGCATCGATGCCGCGCATGCGGATACGCTCGGTGCCAAGCGTGATCGAATCGCCGTCGTTGATGATTGCCACGCCTTGCGTCTTGCGTGTCTCCACCCGGTCGAGGCGGGCCGCCAGCAGGATCAGCAGTCCGAGGATGATGACGGCAAGCCCGTAATCCACCAGCCGGCGCCACAGGCTTCTGGGGCGCGCAACGTATCGCCGGCGCGGCCTCGGCGACCATGAACGGCTCATATGGCAAACGGTTGGTTAATCATTCGAACGTAGCTTAACACTTGGAAACCGCTGCTCGCATAAATTGAAGTTTTGATGCCCTTGCAACGCTCGAACACAGCGGACAAGTTCATTGTGGACCGCAGGAAACGCCATCGCAACAGCGATGTCGCGCGCGCGGTGCGCAAGACGCGTGACCGTCTTTCGCAGCAGGCCGGCAATCCCGATTTCGATCGCGAACTGCTGAAGCTGCATGCCCGAGCGATGACAAGCGGCGCCATCGCCATCCCGCTTCTCGTGCTGGCGATTGCCGCGGGTGGCCGGCTGGCCGGAATCGGCAATGAGATCGGGCTTTGGGCGCTGTTCACGCTAACCTGCTACACTATCGTTGCCTTCATGGCGCGGCGCATCGAGCGCACTGAAGCTTCCGAGCTCAACCCTTTGCAAGCACGGCGGGAATTCCTGATCGGCCATTTCCTGTGCGGTCTCGGCTGGGCTTGGTTCGTGTGGCTTGGCTGCAGCGTCTGCGAGGTCGATCCGTTCCACATCGTCAAGGCCGTGGTGCTGTTGTTCGCCATGGCGGCGACCGCGGTGATGACCTCGTCTCTGCGGGGCGCGCTGCTGGCGACCTTTGCCGTTCCCGTGGCGCTCTACGCCTATGCCGGCGCCAAGCTATGGATGCCGGTCGAGGCGATCATGGCCGCGCTGCTGGTCGTGTCGCTGCCGTTTTTCGCCTATGTGGCCCGTCATCTGAACCACTCGTCCCTGATGATGCTGTCGTTCCGCTCCGAAAAGGATGCGCTGATCGCCGAACTGGAGACGGCGAAATCGATGTCGGACGAAGCGCGGCGGCGGGCCGAGGACGCTAATCTGGCGAAATCGCGGTTCCTCGCCTCGATGAGCCACGAATTGCGCACGCCGCTCAACGCCATTCTCGGTTTTTCCGAGGTGATGTCGAACGAGGTGCTGGGACCGATGAGCAATCCCACCTATCGTGACTACGCCCATGACGTGCACGAATCCGGCCAGCATCTGCTCGACCTGATCAACGAGATTCTCGACCTGTCACGCATCGAGGCCGGCCGCTACCAGCTCAATGAAGAGCCGGTGATGCTGCTTGGTATCGTCGAGGACTGCTGTCACATGATGGAGTTGAGAGCGCGCAACAAGGATATCCGTGTCGTCCAGGATTTCGAGCACGAGCTGCCTCGGCTGTTCGCCGATGAACGGGCCGTGCGGCAGATCACGCTCAACCTTCTGTCGAACGCGATAAAATTCACCGCCACCGGCGGCGAAATCCGTGTCCGTGTCGGTTGGACGGCGGGCGGCGGACAATACATTTCGATCAAGGACAATGGCCCGGGCATACCGGAAGACGAGATCCCGATTGTGCTTTCCGCCTTCGGCCAGGGCTCCATCGCCATCAAGAGCGCCGAGCAAGGCACCGGGCTTGGCCTGCCGATCGTGCAAGGGCTGCTCGCCATGCATGGCGGCGAGTTCGAACTTCATTCCAAGCTGCGCGAAGGCACCGAGGCGATCGCCATCTTCCCGCTGAGCCGGGTGATGGAGGAATTGCCAGCACTGCCGACAGCAGCGGTGGCGGCTCGACGGCGGTAGGCGTCGCGGCGGACTGTGTCGATGGCCAGCAAGAAGGACGGCACCCCACGATGGCAGAAGGTGACTGGCATGGTCGGTGGCATAGACATCAACTCGGACCGCCTTCGCTTGAGGCTGTTTACAGCCGACGACGCTGAAGACCTCTTTGTCGCCATCACTCCCGCCATCACCCGTTTCATGCAGTGGGAGCCACCTCGATCACTGGCGGCCTTTGCCGAAGTATGGCGATCCTGGCTGGCGCCAATCCAGGACGGATCGGATTTGCACTTTGTTGTGCGTGCCTTGGCGGACGCTCGCTGTCTGGGGCTTGTCGGCCTTCATGCAGCGAAGACCGTGTGTCCCGAACTCGGGATCTGGATCAGAGAGGACGCTCAAGGAAACGGCATTGGCCAAGAGGCAATTGCTGCTGTCGCGGAGTGGGCCTCCGAGGCGCTCGAACCGGACTGCTTCGAATATCCGGTTGCCGAAAGGAACGTGGCCAGCAGAAGAATAGCGGAACGCCTTGGAGGCGTAATAGTCGGCAGCCGCTCCAACCCAAAATACAACGCCGTCGTCTATCGTATTCCCAATCTCCGGCGCTAGCAGGTCAAGACGCTAATCGCGTACCGCCGCAGCCATGCCCGAACTGGTCAGCGCGGCGGCCTTGACCAGACCCGCGGCAAGGGCGGCTCCTGCCCCTTCGCCATGGCTGATGCCCAGATCAAGCAACGGGCGCAGCCCGAGCCGTTGGGCGGCGTGTGCATGCGCGGGTTCTGGCGAAAGGCTGGCCAGCAGGCAATGGTCGAGCGCGGCGGGATTGACGCCATGCAGTACCGCTGCGGTTGCCGTCGCCGCCAATCCGTCGAGCAGCACCGGGATCTTCTGCATCCGCGCGGCCAGGATGGCACCGGCGATCGCCGCGAATTCCCGGCCGCCGACCCGGCGCAGCGCCTCGAGCGGGTCGCCGAGATGGCCGCCATGAAAAGCCAGCGCCGCATCGACCACGTCCGCCTTGCGTGCCTGCATCGCCGCATCGGCGCCTGACCCCGGGCCGATCCAATCGGCGCCCCTGCCCCCGAACAACGCCGCAAACAGGGTGGCGGCGACGGTGGAGTTGCCGACGCCGAGATCGCCGAGACACAAAAGGTCGGTGCCGCCGGCGATCGCTTCCATGCCGAAGGCCATGGTGGCGGCACAGCCACGCTCGTCCAGCGCGGCCTCTTCGGTGATGTCGGCGGTCGGGATGTGCAGGGCAAGATCGAAGACCTTCAGCCCGAGATCGTAGGCAATGCAGATCTGGTTGATCGCGGCACCTCCGGCGGCGCAAAGTTCGACCGCGTTGGCGGTCGCCGCCACTGGCCGTGGCGAGATGCCGTGGCGCGTGACGCCGTGATTGCCGGCAAAGACCGCCATCAGCGGTCTTGTCACCGCGGGCGGAGCCCGCCCGCTCCACACGGCCAGCCAGGCGGCGATGTCTTCGATGCGGCCAAGCGAATCGCCTGGTTTGTCGGCCTTGGCAAACAGCGTGCGCACGCGGGTCTCGGCTGCCGTGTCGGCCGCCGGCAGATTGGCCAATAGGTTGCGAAAATCGTCGAAAGGCAGTGCGCTGGTCATCTTGTTATCGATCATTCCCTGGAGTTGGTAAGCGGCATAGCCGCCTTGCGGGGTTGGCACAACCTCTGGGATGATGGGCCTGCATTTGCCGCAAAGCCGGCCCCGCAGGGCGCAATCGCGAGGGCTTGCATTGGCTTTGCCGTTGCACCATGTGGAGGTGGAACAAGGGATTGCGGATGGAAGCCCAAGAGAAAGTCATGACGGCCATCGAATCCCCGTGCATCCTGGTCTGCTCGATCGACATGAAAACCGGCTTCTGTTTCGGGTGCGGCCGCACGCGCGAGGAAATCGGCGCTTGGATCGGGATGACGCCGGAAACGCGCCGCAGCGTCATGGCTGAATTGCCGGCCCGGCTGGAAACGGTCGAGCGCCGGCCGCGCCGGGAAACGCGCCGCACCCGCATGGCGCGCGAACGCGACGCGCTGTCGTGAGGTGCGGATGAGCCGGTTGTTCTGGATATTGATGGCCGCGATCGGGGTGGGAGCAGTCCTGCTCATGCTCAACGATTCCGCCGGCAGCACCCTCGGCGTGGAGAACAACGATTTCAGCCGGCTGATCTGGCTCGGCGCCTTTGGCGCCCTTATCGGCGCCGGCCTGCTTCGCTCGGGCCGACCCCTGGGCGCCATGGCCCGCAACTTAGGCGCCTGGGCGGCCATCGCGCTCGCGCTGATCGCCGGTTACCAGTATCGCTACGAACTGCAGGATGTCGCCAGCCGGGTGACCGCGGGCCTTGTTCCCGGCAGTCCGCTTGCGCTTGGCGTCGAGGACGGCCACGCCACGGTGACGCTCGACAAGGCGGACAACGGCCATTTCGAAGCGCGCATCCTGATCAACGGCAACCCGGTCCGGGCCGTGGTGGATACCGGCGCGACCAGCACCGTGCTGACGTCCGAAGACGCACAAGCCGCCGGATTCAATCCAGCGGCGCTCAACTACACCATACCGGTTTCGACCGCCAACGGCATGGCACGCGCCGCGGCCGTGAAAACCGATCAGATTGCGATCGGCGGCATCACGCGCAGGGATATGTCGGTGATGATCGCCGCACCCGGCATGCTCAGCCAGAGCCTGCTCGGCATGAACTTCATCGGTTCATTGTCGGGTTTTGACGTGCGCGGCGACCGCATGATCCTCAGGGACTGATCCCCGAATCTCAAGCCGCTTCGGCTGCCGCTCCGCCGAGCTCGACGGCCGCGAAAGCCGCCTTCAGCACGTCCGGGCCGGCGCCGGGTTTTGTCGCGTCGGTGGACAGGATCTGCCGATAGCGGCGCGCGCCGGGCAAGCCATGGAACAGTCCGACCATGTGGCGGGTGACATGTCCAAGCCGCCCACCCTGCTCGATATGACGTGCCGCATAGTCCGCCATCGTATCGATCAGCGCGGCGAAATCGAACGGCTCGGACTGGACGCCGTAGAAAGCGGCATCGACGCCAGCCAGAATGCCGGGTGTGTGGTAGGCGGCGCGGCCAAGCATGGCGCCATCGACATGGTCCAGATGCGCCAACGCCTCTTCGATCGTCTGAATGCCGCCATTGATGCCAATGAATTCGATATGTTTTCTAGCCTTCAGCCGATAAACCCTGTTGTAATCGAGCGGCGGGATGTCACGGTTTTCCTTGGGGCTCAGCCCTTCCAGCCACGCCTTGCGCGCATGCACCCACAATGCGTCGGCGCCGGCGTCGAAAACCCCATCCGCCAGCGCATCGAGGGCCGGCTCCGGATCCTGCTCGTCGACGCCGATGCGGCATTTGACGGTCACGGGAATTGTCACCGCCGCCTTCATCGCCGCGACACAGCCGGCAACGAGGTCCGGCACCTTCATCAGGCAGGCGCCGAACGTGCCCGACTGGACGCGGTCTGACGGACAGCCGACATTGAGGTTGATCTCGTCATAGCCAAAGGCCTCGCCGATGCGCGCCGCCTCGGCAAGTTTTTCGCGATCCGAGCCGCCGAGCTGCAGCGCGACCGGATGTTCTGACGCATCGAAGCCGAGCAGACGCTCGCGTGCGCCATGGATGACGGCGTCGGCCACCACCATCTCGGTGTAAAGCAGCGCATGGCTCGTCAACTGGCGGTGGAAGAACCGGCAATGCCGGTCCGTCCAGTCCATCATCGGGGCCACGGCCACTCTATGATCTTGATTTTTCATCATTTTTTCTTTAACATCAAATCGTTAGAACCTACCAAGTGCACACGAATTTACGCCAGAATACGACCCTTTTCGCCACGTTTCGATCTCTCAGTGCACACGGAGCGCACACGAAAAATGGCCACCTACACGAAGCTCTCATCTGGTTCCTGGCGCGTCCAGGTCCGGCGCAAAGGTCGCTACGTCAGCGAGACCTTCCTGCGCCGAGACGACGCACGGCGCTGGGCAAACGAAACCGAGCGCCAGGTCGATCGCGGAGAGACGCCCACCAAGTCCCGCATAGCGCGCCTGAAAACCTTCGGCGAACTTATAGACCTTCATATCGACGACATGTGCGATGTAGGCAAGTCCCCTCGCCGCTCCAAGGCCGCGGCCCTCGATATGCTCCAACGTCATTTGGGGAAGTGCAACCTAGCAGCACTCGATCGCGAACGGCTCATTCGTTTTGGTCGTGACCGCGCCGCCCAAGGTGCTGGACCGATGACCCTCGGTATCGACATCGGCTTTATAAAACTTGTTCTTACTCACGCCGCTGCGGTGCACGGCCTGCCCGTCAAGGTCGAACCGGTTGATTTCGCGCGTGTCGCCCTAACCAGGCTCGGTCTCGTTGGCAAAGGCCAACAGCGAGATAGACGACCGACACAGGATGAACTCGACAGTCTCATCGCTCACTTCGAGGCAAACCCTCGCCAGATTGCACCGATTAGCCAGATCATTCAGTTCGCTGTCGCAACCGCGATGCGCCAAGAAGAGATCTGCAAGGCGCGTTGGTCCGATTTGGAATCTCGCACGCGGATGCTCCTTGTCCGCGACAGGAAGGACCCTCGATACAAGAACGGCAACAATCAGCGCATACCGCTGTTCGCAGCCAATGGCTATGATGCGTGGGCCATCGTTGAAGAGCGGCGGACAAAGCGCAGCAATGACGACGATCGAATTTTCCCGTTCAACCATCGGTCAGTTGGAACTGCCTTCCGTCGAGGATGTGCTGACTTGGGAATCCACGATCTTCATTTTCATGACTTGCGTCACGAGGGCACGAGCCGCCTTTTCGAAGCTGGATTCACGATTGAACAAGTGGCGCTGGTTACTGGTCACAAGGATTGGAAGATGTTGCGGCGCTATACGCACCTCAAGCCGGAAATGCTCCACACTATCAAAGCAGCGAGGGCTGCATAGTTGACGCGAGTGACGGTATCAGTCCGCAATCTCGGGCGGCGTTGAACGCCTCTGATGGATGGCTGCGGCTACAATCGCGCTGCTTTGAAACAACTTCAAAACGGGATCTCATCATCAAGCTCTCTTTGCTTGACCGCCGGAGGGGCGATCTGCCTGGCTGGCGCAGGAAGAGCCTTGGGTGATGGCGGAGGTCCAAGCCTCGTGGTCTCAGCGTCTTCTGCCTCTTTGTCGGCGCCGATTAAGCTTGTGATAGTAGCAATGGCCTGCGGCGCCTCAGCTAGGAAACCGGTGGCCCCACCGACGCCGACGCTGACTGCAGCAATGACTGCCAAGACCTTCGCAAAACTAACGCGCGGCTGAGAGAGTTCCACCGATAGTTCGTCCAGCTTGCGGAGTAGTCGTTTCCGACGGTCTTCGGGTAGATCGCCGGCCGATATAATCTGACGCAGCTTGTTAAGCTGCTGCTCGATGCGTCCCCTTGTTTTGCTCGCCAAGCGAACTGAAGTTTCCGGGGCTCCCACCGTGCTGCGAAGACGAATTCGTGTTGTCGTGGCGGTCGCCTTCAACAGGAAATCATCAAACTCTTCCATGGGATTTTGCATGTCAGATGGGTAGGGAAAGCCCACAAACCCCAGCTCTTCGGCAGCAGCCGCTATGACAGCCATGTACTGAGTTCTGATCCCCCGATCATAGTGCTCGGGACTTTCCCCCGTTATCATGGCATTCATGTTGCGACGGCAAATTTCCTCAAGTGCGGCGAATTTCGCATCCGGCTCGGAAGGAAGGCTCGCAAACTCGCGGCCAGAAATAATCTCATCGGCCATTGGCTGAATCCTCCCGCTGCCCTTGGTCAGTTATTTAGGATCGGATGAGATTGTTCGCAATGCGCCGGCGACGGGGAATGGGCATTTGTCGACATTCGATTGGCTTGGAACACCTATTACCGCAAGGTAGCGGCCTGACTCGGATAGTTGTTGTTTTTGAACCCCGCCGGGCCGTACTATGAAGCGGGGGATCAAATCAGTGGCTACTTTCATAAGCGACTATTTTGGCGTTGATGAAGCAGTATTTGAGGAATACGGCGCTCTCAACATTTCCGTCGTCAACGACCTGCCGCTTTTCATCGACCCTTTCCTACTTTTCCATAGTGAAAAGCCGGAGTACGTGGCTCTTCACGAGGAAATCATCAATTATCTGGTGTTTCTTCGCGACAGGGCTGCCGGAGGTCCGGTCACGGAAGGCAATCTGCTCAACTGGTACTGCTTCAAGGAAGTGAAGCAGAATTGGCTCGGGTTCTCCGTATCCGGAAACGACGGCGCCGGGCTGGGGATCAAGTTTGCTCGAGGCCTGCATTCCAACCTCAACGTGATCTTCTCCGATTTCGGGGACGAAAAGATCACGGAAAGCAGCCACCTTGAGAAAGTGTGTTTGGTGGCCGATGGTGTCGGCCGGGACAACATCAGCGACTTTACGACAAACCTGATCAAGGACTTCCTCTGCAAATACACTGAGGCGTTTGCCGCAGCCCATCTCCCAGCCGAGGCGGTTCGGGAAGTATGGGTCGAACGCGCTCGATTCGACTATAGTATGCAGGCTTGGATGCGCGCCAAATATCGACTGCCATGGGTCGACGGCGACTTTGTGCTTCTGACCCCGAAAGACATGCTCACCCGGGACGAAAACTGGATCAACAAAGACGACTTCATCAGCGGATTCGAGGAGGTTCCCACTGCAATTCCCGATGTGCAGTTGAGAGCCGCCGTATTTAACTACTTCGAGGCGCTTCTCAAACGGCGCCCTCCGGAGCGCGGCAAGAAGGCTAAGGAGCCCACCCAGCAGGAACGCGCCGAGGCCGTGGTGGCGACGATGCGGCAGTACCCGCAGATCATCGACTACTACATCAAGCTCAAGGAGCAACGCGGGGATGAGGCGGCCGGTGTGAGCGCCGAAAAAGTTCTGGCGATCGAATATCTGTTCATCGAGCAGCTCCAGGCGCTTCAATCCCTCTTGGTGGCCAACACCAATTTTTATGGTGTCGGGAAATCAACCTACGAGGAAGCCCACGCACGCCTTGCCTATTTGAAAGACGTGATCGAGAACAAGCCATCGCTTTTTTTATGACGATGAGGGAAAGCCCATCGAACGGGAGAAGGACCTGCACGTCCTTTACCGACTGGTGTGGTTCGGAACACCTTCAGATTTTGGTGCCGAGGCCAATGACGGCCGAGGCCCCGTGGACTTCAAAGCCAGCAGGGGCCGCAACGACAAAACCTTGGTCGAGATGAAGCTCGCCAAGAATACCAAGTTGAAGAAAAACCTCGAGAATCAGGTGGAGCTTTATCAGGCTGCCAGCGACGCCAAAAAGGCCATTAAGGCCATAATTTACTTCAACGTCTCGGAGATGGCGAAGGTGAAAAGCGTTCTGAAGGACCTGAAGCTCACCGACCATCCTGACGTGGTTTTGATCGATGCGAGAAGGGACAATAAACCTTCAGCTTCGAAGGCAGGCGGAAAGCAGCTGGCGGGTCACTCCCCAGCCAGGCAGCAGCCAGAAATTTAAACGTGTGATATCTGCGTCAATAGGGAACATAAACGGAACAAAGTTCATTGCCCATTAGGACATCCGGTGCCAAAGTGTCAAAAATTGACACAGCAACGAATCGGACACTCATGCGCATGAAACGTACAGAATTCACCAGACTTCGTGAGCAGGCAGGCCTGACCAAAGAAGAGGCAGCAACCCTCCTTGAGGTAGGCCTTCGGAGCGTCTATCGCTACGAGGAAGGCAAGAGCGAGCCAAGCAGGCTCGCAATGCGAACCCTCAAGGAGGTGGCCCGTCAGCGGCTAGCAACTGTCGACAAATCCCCGGCCGGGTTCCGGTTTATTGACCTCTTCGCCGGTATCGGCGGCCTCCGGATGGGTTTTGAAAGCATCGGCGGCCGCTGCGTGTTTACCTCGGAATGGGACGTTGGCTGCCAGAAGACCTACGCGCTGAATTTTCCGGACAATCACGCGATCGGCGGCGACGTTAGGGAGTATTCAAAGAATCCCGAGAAGGTGCCCGAGCACGACGTACTCTTGGCCGGTTTTCCATGCCAGCCGTTCTCCATCGCCGGTGTATCGAAGAAGAACGCCTTAGGCCGTCCGCACGGCTTTCTGTGCGATACGCAGGGCACCCTGTTTTTCGATACCGCGCAGATCATTGCGCACCACAGGCCAGCTGCGTTTGTCCTGGAGAATGTCAAAAACCTGGAGAGCCATGACCAGGGACGCACGTTTGCCACCATCATCAACGTCCTCCGAAACGAGCTGGGCTATCACGTCCAGCATCGTGTCATCAGCTCGGAGCCTTGGGTGCCCCAGAAACGGGAGCGCATCTTTATCGTCGGATTCAGAGAGCCGACAGATTTCGATTTCGAAGCGCTGGTATTGCCGAAACCGGGCTCGGGGCCAAAGTTGCGGACCATCCTGGAGGATCATGAAGACGTCGACCCGAAGTACACCCTGACCCCGCGGCTTTGGGAATACCTGCAGGCGTATAAGGAGAAGCACCGTGCTGCAGGCAACGGCTTCGGCTTTAGCCTGTTCGGCCCGAATGACGTTTCCCGAACCCTGTCGGCACGCTACTACAAGGATGGATCCGAGGTCTTGATTGAACAGCCCGGCAAACGGCCGCGGCGTCTGACACCACTGGAATGCGCAAGGCTTATGGGTTTTGAGCGCCCCGGCCGGCCGTTCCGCATCAACGTGTCCGACACGCAGGCATATCGTCAGTTCGGTAACGCCGTAGTGGTGCCGGTTGTCGAGTTTGTCGCCCAAGCCATTCGTCCTTACCTTGAAACGGCGCTGGGCCGCGCGCCGACGGCTGGTCCTTCGCCACTGGTCCGCCGCGTCACCCGACCCGACGCCGATAGGATCCTAGCGGCACATGGCTGACATCGTTTCGCCCGAGGTGCGCAGCCGGATGATGGCTGGCATCAAGGGTGTCAACACCAAGCCGGAAATGATGCTGCGGCTCGCTCTTCATGCTGGTGGATTCCGCTATCGACTGCATGATCGAAGATTGCCCGGCCGGCCGGACATGGTGTTTCCTCGCCGGCGTGCCGTCCTGTTCGCTCACGGCTGTTTCTGGCACGGACACGACTGCCATCTCTTCAGGCTGCCTGCGACACGGCCAGAATTCTGGCGTGAAAAGATTGCCGGTAACCGACAGCGGGATGAAACCTCCGAGCGTGCACTAATAGAAAACGGCTGGCGCTGTGGTGTTGTCTGGGAATGCGCCTTACGCGGCAGGACCGCCCTGCCCTTTGCGGACCTTATAGTGCGGTGTGCAGCTTGGCTTGAGTCCGGGCAGTCCCGGCTCACAATCCGGGGGGTGGAGTGATCAGACGCGGCCTGCTCTCCGATTACTTCGAAGGCGTAGCCGTAAAGCGGCTGAGCATGGTGGAAACGTCGCCAGAAGGTTCCCACCAGCATGAATTTAACAGTTCCCGTACCCTGCGAAGGCTCATGGGTGATGATGACAGGAAAAAAATCCCGACGCGTTTCGTCTGGCTTGGTGAAGAGCAGGAGGGTGTCGCGGCTGATAGCATGCTGAGCTGGTACGATGCGCGAAGGCGGCATGCCACACGCACCGAATACCATCTCTACTACTATACGAACGACGTGACTGACCTGATGAAAGAGGGTGATACGCTTTTTGTTGCCCTGCGCCGCGACGGCACGGCAATGGCGATCGTCACGCCCGCTGAAAGTACCGTGCAGAGCCAGCTGCTTTGGCTCTTCGGTCTCGAAGACCAGCCGGAGCTCCAATTTACCGGCCGCGAGATCACGCAGGACCACTCCGCCACCCTGGACTTCGCCGCCCGCTACATCCTCGACGAACTGGGCATAGAGCTTGACCCGACACTGACGAGCTTGATACGCTCATTGAAAAATTCGGTACGAAATTCCCCGGAACGAGAGAATTCTCCGAACTGGCACGAGCTTCTCTTACCCGCGTCTCTCCGATGGACAATCCGGACGCGGTTCTCATGGCGTGGCTCGAACGGGAAGAGCTCCTGTTCAGGCGCCTCGAACGCCATATTGTCGCCGGGCGACTGCGTAGCGGGTTTGTCGGTGGCGATGATAGCGCCGATGTCGATGGCTTTCTTGCGTTCTCGCTCAGCGTGCAGAACCGCAGGAAATCCCGGGCAGGACAGTCGCTGGAGCACCATCTGGAAGCGCTGTTTCAGGCACGCTCGATCCGGTTTTCCCGTGGTGCGGAGACAGAGAACCGGAACAAGCCGGACTTCCTGTTCCCTGGCCATGTCGAGTATCATGATCCCGGCTTTCCCCCTGCCCTGCTGACCATGCTCGCTTCCAAGTCCACCTTAAAAGATCGCTGGCGCCAGGTGCTTCCGGAGGCAATGCGTATCCCTGAAAAGCACCTGCTTACACTGGAACCCGCCATCTCCGAGAACCAGACCGACCAGATGAAGGCCGAGAAGCTGCAGCTCGTGCTGCCAGCAAAGCTTCACGAGACCTACCGCGACAGCCAGCGGTCATGGCTTATGTCGCTTGATGATTTCGTGCATCTGGTGAGCGGCCGTCAGGACAGGTAGACGCCATGGAGAGAGGCGGCAACGGGTACTATGAGGCGCGTGGTTTCAGCGTTTACTATTTCGCGAACGCTATCTTCAACATCGTGTCGTCGCACAGCGCCTACCTGCGCGGGATCGAGGAGATAATGGGCGATCTGAAAACCGAATTTTTCATGCGCCCGTTTAAGAAATACACCAACCTCCACGAGTTCATCCGGTGCATCTCGCTCGACATCATTTATGAGGATGTCGAGCGGGAGGATGGCGATGTCCGCTCTGCAGCGATTCCTGGCAGTCTATGATGTCTGCCCCCCAGGCTCCCTGGAAGACGCCGACACGTTTTCTGCCTTCACAGCCGAATCCGACCGCTTTCACGATGCCATCGACGAGATCACCGACGAGGTTTTCCATATCCTCTTTAACGACGTGGGCTTTCTCCAGTCATTCAACAAGCTTTGCGCTGATTACATTGAATATGCGGCCTGCGGCGAGGCACTAACCACGCGCGCTGGCAGGCTGAAGCGAACGGCCATTCCCGTATGGGCACGCCTGGCGATTTTCCACCGGGACAAGGGCGAATGCCGTACCTGTAAGAAAAGCCTGGCAGCAATAATCAACCAGCTCGACACGGAGCGATACGACCATATCGTGGCCTTGGCCCGTTTTGGAGCCAATGACGTGACCAATCTTCAGTTGCTGTGTGAGCCTTGCAATCTGGTCAAGTCGGCCGGAGACGTACCTGTCTCGCGACTGTACCAGAAGGCCATCCCCCGTTAGGAGCGCCGCGCTGCTATCCGACGCCTGTCTGGGCTTTCTGGGTGGCAAGCATCAGACGGATCTCTTCCAGGGAATAAGGCGGCGTCCTGCGATGAGCGACCCCGTGGCAATTCGGGCAGAGCGGCAGCAGGTCGGTCCTAGGGTTGATAATATAGCCCGCCCCGACAGTAGACACCGGTGTAGTGTGGTGAACCTCGATGAAGCCGGCTGCGGCAGCCCCATACCGTTTCGACATATCCAGCTCACAGGCCTTGCAACTCAGGCCATGAATGGCGAGGGCAGCTGCGCGATTGCGGCGGTCACGCTCGTACCTGTTCACTTCAATCCGTGACACGGCACCTTCGGGCAAACCGAGTGGATTCTCCGGTTCCTCTATGGGCTCTAGCGGCAGAAGGGCAAGCACGGCGGCTGCGAGCCGCGCCGTCCACTGAAACAGCAGTGCCTCATCCTGGGCGTCATCGCCGGTGTTGATCGCAAGCATACCGCGACGGAGAGCCAGGGAGACCTCTCCCCAAGGCACAGCCCAGACTTCGGCTGAAAGTGGATCCACCTGCTTCCCGTTGATGGAAAACTCCAGATCCGCACCGTCCGACCTGCATTGGGCGAGCACACCAGAAAACAGGGCACGGCCGGAATCGTCAGCTTCCGACATCGTTTCGAGCAGCGGATGTGCAAAACTCCCCGGCCGGAATTCCGCGCGCAGGCTGCGCCAGCCAATCGCCGAAGCGGACGGCGTGACCGAGGAGATTACCCATTGCCCTGCGCGGCGTGTCGACAAGTGCCTTGCCGGCGCCGTCCGGTGCGAGCCAGGTGCGGTGCGCGCCGGTCAGATGTCCATCGAGGTCGGTGACAGCGGCGATCATCGCGGGCAAGGTCTTGGTCGGTCCATGATCGTCTGGCCGGTAGTAGCAGTGTGGATGGAACTGCAAGGCTGCGGTTCCGTGCAAAGTCGTAATGCCACGTCCACGCAAATACGTTTCCACGACGGTGCCGATAATGGGCTTCGACATGGCGACCAGTCGGCGAGCCGATTCCGGAGATCCAATGGGGACCCGCGTGATCGGCTCGGCCGGTCGGGGTGGCATGGCATCTGGCATAGCGAGAAACACGCGCGCCTCGTCGGCGACGTCCCGGAAATTGACCAGCCCGAGGGATTCGCGGATGACATCGAGCAGGTCGCCATGCTCGCCGGTAGCGGCGTCGGTCCATTTGCCTGGCGGTCCCTTCGGGGATGGCTGCAGACGCACGAACATCGAGCGGCCCGGCGCATTGCGGACGTCGCCAACGGTCCAATAGTTGCCTTGGCGACAGCCATTGGAGAGGTAGTGGCGGCACACCGCCTCGGCGTGTTCGCCGAGGCGGTGTGCGAGGTCGGATGCAGCGTGACGCGCAATCATGCAGCGTGACGCGCAATCATGCAGCCTCCCGCTCACTGACCCGATCGATTGGGAAGCGGTCGAGCACGCGCTCCAGCACGGCGAGCCCGCTAGCGTCGATCGGCACGAACATCCTGAGCTTCCACGAAATGATCTCGTGGAAGAGACCGTAGGCGGTGAGGCGCTCGCGCATCGTGTCGGTGAAGCCCGACAGTTCGATGCGCCATGCGCCCATGACACGGCTGCGGCGGAGCTGGAGATCCTCGGCAAGATCGAGGATGGTCCGGCCGTCCATTAGAGCCGCAAAAGCCTGCTCCGGCGATAGCGTAACCACGTTCGTCGCAGAGCCCTTGGCCGCCCATGCCGGCGAGACACGGCGGCCGATGAGGCGCTCGCCCTCGTCGGTCCGAAGTCGATAAACGCGGGTCGTCTCGTTGGGCAGTCGTTTCCAGATCGGCAGCAGCAGGCCGGTGACCATGTGCAAGACCGAGTCCGAAAACTCCGGCATCCCGGCGATTTCGGCCGCCCAGGCAGTTGAGAAAGCCTCGCGGTCGGCCTCGACCCAGCGTGTTTCGCCCATGGCCTTGAGCGGCATGTTCTGGCCTTCCATCGACCGGATCAGGCGGACACGTCGCTCGACCTCGCCATCGTCGAGCATGACGCTGGGGGTCGGGATCTGCACGGCGGCGCGGCCTGATTGCTCGTTGATGAGCAGTACGGCACGCGGATCGCGGAGATGATCGAGCGCCGCATTGAGCGTGACGGGCCGATTGCGCTTGCGTTCGGTGATTGTGAGCAGGCGGCTTTCGGCGCCGGTGCGCGGATGGGTGTAGATCACCTGCCGATCGGTGACGACGAAGTTTTCTGCCTGCAGCGTCTCCAGCCCCGCGTCGTAGGTGCCTGACGCGATCGCGCCCTCGATGCGCGACGCCAGCAATTGCTCGAAGGCACCGAACAGCACGCCCTGCAGCGCAATGGTCAGTACGAGCAGGCGATTGAGGAAGGTGGTGATCGGCGGCAACTCGTCCTTGATGCCATTGGCATCCATCAGCTTGAGACCCGTCGCCGCCTCGAAACGCTCGAGCGAGCAGCCCTCGACCTTGCCGCGTACGATCAGCAGATAGAGTTGCCGTAGCGCATCGCGGGCATAGTGGCTTTCCAGATTTTCCTCAGGCCGGAACAGGCCCTGGCCGCCGGTCTGCCGCTGGCCGCGGGTGATCGCACCCAAAGTGTCGAGCCGCCGCGCGATCGTCGAGAGGAAGCGCTTTTCCGCCTTCACATTGGTCGAGATCGGCCGGAAGAGCGGCGGCTGCGCCTGATTGGTGCGATGCGTGCTGCCCAGGCCCTGGATCGCGATATCGGCCTTCCAGCCGGCTTCGAGCAGGTAATGCACACGCAGCCGCGTGTTCCGGGCCGACAGTTCGGCGTGGTAGCTCCTCCCCGTCCCGCCCGCGTCCGAAAAAACCAGAACGCGTTTCTGGTCATCCATGAAGGCCTGCGTCTCGGCGAGGTTGGCTGACGCGGCGCGGTTTTCAACGACAAGGCGCTCGCCCTTGCGGACAATGCGGCGCGAGCCGCCGGTGACCTCGGCCACGATGTCCACCCCGAAATGCTGGACGATCTGGTCGAGCGCGCCGGGGACAGGCGTCAAGCTGGCGAGTTTGCCGATCAGCTCGTCGCGCCGGGCGACCGCCTCGCGGCTCTCGACGGGCTGGCCTTCGCGGTAGACCGCACGCGACGACAGATTGCCTTCGGAGTCGGTGAAGGGCTCATAGAGCTGCACCGGAAAGGAATGGGCGAGATAGTCGAGGACGTATTCGCGCGGCGTGATGTCGACTCGGACGTCGTTCCATTCCTCGGTCGGCAGCTCGGCCAGCCGCCGTTCCATCAGTGCCTCGCCCGTCGAGACGATTTGGACAACCGCCGCATGGCTCGCCTCCAGATCGCGGGTGATGGAGCGGATCAGGGTCGGCGTCTTCATGCTGGTCAACAAATGACCGAAGAAGCGCTGCTTGGCGCTTTCAAAGGCGCTGCGCGCGGCCGACTTGGCCTGGGCATTGAGCGTGCCGGTGCTGCCGGTGATGTTGGCCGCCTGCATGGCCGCATCGAGATTGTTATGAATGATGCCGAAGGCGTCGGCATAGGCATCATAGATGCGGATCTGTTCCGGCGTCAGCTCATGCTCGATCAGCTCGTATTCGACGCCGTTGAAGGAAAGCGAGCGGGCCGTATAGAGGCCGAGTGCCCTGAGGTCGCGTGCCAGCACCTCCATGGCCGCCACGCCGCCGGCCTCGATCGCCTCGACGAACTCGGCGCGCGTCGAGAATGGAAAATGCTCGCCGCCCCAGAGGCCGAGCCGCTGGGCATAGGCGAGATTGTGCACGGTCGTGGCGCCAGTCGCCGACACATAGACGATGCGGGCATTCGGCAGGGCGTGCTGGAGCCTCAGGCCGGCACGGCCTTGCTGGGAGGGAGCGGCGTCGCCGCGTTCGCCCTTGCCGCCGCCGGCGTTTTGCATGGCGTGCGCCTCGTCGAAAATGATGACCCCATCGAAATCCGGACCCAACCATTCGACGATTTGTTTGACCCGCGAAACCTTCTCGCCGCGGTCTTCGGAACGTAGCGTGGCATAGGTGGTGAACAGGACGCCTTCCGGCAGCACGATCGGCCTGCCCTGCGGGAAGCGGGAGAGCGGGGTGACCAGCAAGCGCTCCATGCCGAGCGCGGACCAGTCGCGCTGCGCATCCTCGATGAGCTTGTCGGACTTCGAGATCCAGACCGCCCTGCGACGGCCATGCATCCAATTGTCGAGGATTACTGCGGCAGACTCGCGGCCCTTGCCTACACCGGTGCCGTCGCCAATCATGAAGCCTTGCCTGAAGCGAACGGTACCTGCTGCGTCGTCGGCTGCGGCGCTCACCACGTCGAAAGTGTCGTCGAGGGTCCAGGCGCCGGCCAGATATTCGGTGTGGGCCTCGCCGGCATAGATGACGGTCTCGAGTTGCGCGTCCGAGAGCAGGTCAAGGACGTTCTTCGGCAGGCGCGGCCGATGGCTCGGCTTGGGTGGCGCCACCGAGGCCATGGCCGCCGATTGAACGAGCTGGGTGGGGTGAGCCCGAGAGCCGGGGATGCGGATCGCCTGAAGCCCGTAGGCCTCATAGATGGCGTCGCTGATCTGGCCGTCCTCGGCCGCCTGCCCGTCGACAGCCTCATAGACGAGGTCGATGGCTTCCGGTCCGGCGATCGACATGCGTGGCGTGGTTCTCGCCGCACGTGTGGGATAGCCATGCACGGTTTGGGGCGCGGCGACCGCCGATGCCGCGCTGGAAACGGCGGCCATTGCGACCTGCGGCCGCCGGGAAGGCGCTCCTCAATCCACGAGAGGAGCGTCGCCGCATCCGGAGCGATGCCGGGAGCATCCGCGAAGACGGTGGGATCGTCCGCCGGGAGCTTGTCGATGACGGTGAGGCGTGTCGGAAAGGTCGTGCCATGCTTGGCGTAGGCCGAGCCGTCGATGGCGGCGGAGAAGACGACGCGCCCACGTTCCTGCAGGCGCGTGAACGCGGCAGTCCAGGCCGGATGGTTGGGCGCGAAGTTCTCACCGGTGATTGTTACCAGCCGCCCGCCGGGCGCAAGGCGCGCCAGCGCCGAGGTGATATGCCGCCAGGCCGCGTCGGCCATGCGGCCCTCGACGTTAGCCATGACAGAAAACGGCGGGTTCATTAGCACCACGCTCGGCACGGCACCGGGATCGAGATGGTCGTCGATCTGGGCGGCGTCGAAGCGGCTGGCGGAGACCGCGGGAAAGAGGAAGGAGAGAAGTGCCGCGCGCGTCTCGGCAAACTCATTGAGGACGAGCGAGGCGCCGGCGATCTCGGCCAGGATGGCCAGCAGCCCGGTGCCGGCGGAAGGCTCCAGCACTCGGTCGGCCGGCGTAATGGCGGCGGCTGTGGCCGCGACCAGGCCGAGCGGGATGGGGGTCGAGAACTGCTGGAAGGTCTGCGCCTCTTCGGATCGGCGGGTATGCGTTGGCATGAGCCCGGCCATCTTCGACAATGCGGAAAGCCGGAGAGCCGGAGACGCGGCTTTGCGGAACAGCGACTTTCCATACTTGCGAAGGAACAGGACCGTCGCGGCTTCGCAGGCATCGTAAGCCTGCTTCCAGTCCCAGGCGCCGGCTGCATCGGAAGCCCCGAACGCGGCTTCCATCGCCGCGCGCAGTTTTGGCGCGTCAATGCGCTCGCCGCGTTCGAGATGGGGAAGTAAAAGGCCGGCCGCAGCGAAGATGCTTGCGGCCGCACCGGCTTGGGCTAGTGGGATCGACGCGGCAGCGGGAGCCGCGACGGCGGGCGAGATCATGGTCATGATTTGAACCTCGGGAGAGCGGGGACAGGATCGAGCCGCGCGGCGCTCTCTCTGGACCGCGCGGATTCAAACCCATCCCGGCCTACCTCTCCCTCTCAGGCGCCGGCCGAAGCCAAAATGAAACAAGCGCCCCGCCATGAGGTGGAGCGCTTGCCGGTTTATCAACCGATCTCAATCATGTTCCGCCGTCAGGCTTCGACTTCCGCAGGAAACCGTTGCGGTCGTCGTGCTGATCCTGAAAAGCACCCGGCACTCGTCCGAATCCGGGCCACGATGGTGGAAGGATCGACGCTTTGGGTGTGCGGTGTGACGCCGCGCGAGTCAGGCCGCCGCCCGCCCTTCGACCACATCGGCGCCGACCTCGTCGGCGGTGATGTCTTCAAGACGCGCATTGCGGTATCCGGTCTTGGCCGTCCAGAGTTCGGCCGCATCGCGGCTCTCGGCGAGGTGCAGCAACTCGTCGTGGTCGGCGATCTGATGCAGGACCCGGACCATGCCGATCGCGGGCCGCTCGACGATCTCGAAGCTGAGCGCGCTATTGAGCGAGTGGATGCACATAGTGGTCACGAGCATGATGCCGCCGGAGGAAAAATTCCCTTCGTTGAGCGTGATTGAGGCAGGAGCGCTGTAGGTCGGATGGTCGCGCGGGGGTGACTTGCGGACCAGCCGGCCGAGACCGTTGCGGCGCTCCCAGTCCGCGAGCTTGCGGGTGAAGCGCGCTGGCGGCTTCGGCGCACCGTCCGAATAGCGGATGAGCGAACCGAGCGGGGCGTTATCGTAGACGATGTGGGCTGACATGGACATATCTCCTGAAACGAAAATGGCCCGGCTGGGAGCCGGGCCGTGAGGTGAAGGGGAACGTCGCGACCGGAGCCGCGCTGTCGATAGGTGCTATTCGGCTGCGACCGCGTGAGCGGTGACCTCATCGGCTGCCACCGAGTCGTCTTCATCATCGCTGGCGAGGAATTCGGGCAAGTCACCCTCCTCGCCCTTGTCCGGCTGCATGGCCGGTGCGTCGTGAGCGGTCAGACGGAGCGGTTCAGGCAGCCAGCCACTATCGGCCAGGAGGCGTTCGGCCTCCTTTGCCATGTCGCCCTTCTTGAGATGATCGATGAGCTGGGCCGCCTGCTCGCCAGCGCCCTCACGCACGGCTTCGAGGATCCGGGACTTGGTGACCCGGCCGAGATAGTTTGCGACGGTTGGGCGCCAACCCGCAGCCACCATGTCGAGCCCGGTGGCAAGAGACAGCCGATCGGCCTCGCGCAGCCGCTGATCCAGCCCGCGCTGGGAGACGCCGCTGCCATAGGGGTTGGGCCGTTCGAACAGGGCGTTGATGCCATAGCTGACGCAGTGTGCCAGCAGCGCCTGCCGGCTGGCTTCATCGAGACTTTCGAGCCAGATCCACAGAGTCTGGTCGTCACCGAGCGGGATGTCGCCCTTCCAAGCCGCATGGCGCTCATCGACCGCCTTGGCCGCTGGGCTGTCTTTGAGGTCGGCAGCCTGCGCCGGCAGGTGGACATGCCGGATAAACGCCTCGACGCAGCCCGTCGCGGAACGCTGACCGAATGTGTCGAGGACGAGCCGATGCAAGAGTGCTGTGATGGCCACATGCTGGTTCTCGGCCACGGCATTGCGCAACGCCAACGTGCGATGGGCGGTGAGTTCGATGACCAGGCGCTCGGGCAGCGGCTTGATGGTGTCGCCCTCATCCTCCTCGGGCTCGGACGCCTGCGCGCCGATGGTGATGGTGGGGCCGCGAACGGAAAGATCGTCGCTGCCATCCTCGCTCCCGGTCGCACCGCAGGGCTGGGCGGAGTCGCCGCCGACTGCCTGTGTCGCTTCATCCTCGGGGCGCACATGGCCCCGATCGATGACGAGATTGCCATCACGATCGATGCTGATGAACACGCCGGCGCGAGCGATCTCGGCCGCATCGTAGATCATCGGCCGGCTCTCAAGGGCCTCGAGCGCGGACTCGATCTCGCCGAGGCGCTGATCGACCTCGTCGGGGAGTTCGTCGGCTTCGCAATACTCGGCTTCCAGCCGATCGTATTCCTTGCGCAGCGCTTCACGTTGTGCCCGCTCCGCTTCGGTCAGATCGGTGGGCGTGCCGGCGAGCGCCCTCAGGCCGTGACCGTGGCCATAAGGCAGATCGACATCGACCACGATCCACTTCCAGCCTTCGGCGGCGATCTCATCTGCGATCGACTTCAGTTTGTCGCAGACCAGGCGGTCAAGCAGCACAGGGTCCTGCAGCCAGCCGCCATTGTCGGCCTCAAACAAGTCGCGCAGCATCACGCCGCCGGCTGCGACATAGGCCTCCACACCGACGAACAGCGCACGGCGATCGCTTGCCCGCACCGTGGTTTCGGTCAGCATGCGCCGGATTTGATGCGGCTCCTTCGACCACGAATGTTCGAGCGCCTCCCAGACCTGTTCCTGACGGGCGTGATCGTCGGCCACGGTGAAGGCCATGAGCTGATCGAGCTTCATCCCGTCCTGCCCGTAGATATCGTGCAGCTTGGGCGAGACCTTCGCGAGCCGCAGGCGTTGCTGGACAAAGGTCGCGGACACGAAGAAGCGTGCCGCAATCTCCTCGTGGCTCGCGCCCTGATCGTGCAGGGTCTGGAAGGCACGGAACATGTCGAGAGGATGGAGACCCTCACGCTGGAAGTTCTCGGCCAGCGAATCCTCCTCGATCGGCACCTCGCTATCGGCGTTGGTGACGACGCAAGGCACAGGCTCGGTTTTGACCATGCGCTTCCGCTTGATCAGCAGCTCAAGGGCGCGATAGCGGCGGCCACCAGCCGGCACCTCAAACATGCCGGTCTCGTTGCCCTCACCATCCAACACTGGCCGGACGTTGAGACTCTGGAGCAGGCCGCGCCGTCCAATCGAGGCGGCGAGGTCCTCGATCGTTTCCCCGCGCTTGATGCGCCGGACGTTGGACTGGCTCAGCATCAGCTTGTTGAACGGGATGTCGCGCGAAGCGTTGAGGGTGATCTTCTGCTTGACGGTAGCCATCTTGATTATCTCCGCAACGGGCGGCCGAGACTCTCTCGACCTCCAAACCCGTCACAAAGACCGGCACAGCCCTCTCACTCTACGGACCGCGCCGCACACGGAAGATCCGAGGCACGTGAGGAGGATCACGCCGCCCTCCTGTCGATATCGGTCTCATCGACCTCCCCTGGGCCCGTCCTGGATGTCCCGTCAGGTTGCGGCAGGAAGGAGAGCAGCCAGTCAGCCGCCCTGCTGGCCTGGGAGGCGGCACGCACGATGGCGCGGTTGTCTTCGCGAAGAACCTGAAGCCAGGAGGCCAGGTAGTCGGCGTGGCGCACGGTCGGCACGATGCCAAGCGAGGCGCAGCAAAAGGCTGCGTTCATCTCGGCGACCAGTTCCTCGAAAGCATATTTCTTGGTGCCCAAGGCGCCGCTGAGGTCACGGCCGACGCGGGAGGCATGGCCGGTAGCATGCCCGAGCTCGTGCAGGGCGGTGCGGTGCCAGTCGATGGTCTCGAAATAGGCCTGCGGCGGCGGCACCCGAACATAGTCATGCGCCGGAGCATAATAGGCGCGATCGCCACCGATGCGGAAATCGATCCCGGTTGCCTTGATCAGCGCGTCGACGGCCGGCTCGATCAGTCCAGGCTCTGGTGCAGGCGGAGCCACGGCCAGATCGTCAGGCAGATTTTCACATTGCGCCACGTTGAACACGATGAAGCGCTTCAGGAAAGGTATGGCATGTGCCGCCTCGCCGGTTTCCCGCGCGCGATTCTTCTCGTCGTCAGGGATGAAGCGATCGGCATAGACGAGAGTGGTCCCGTGTTCGCCCTTGCGGACATGGCCGCCCAGCGATAGCGCCTGGCGAAAGGTTAGCCAGCTCTGGACGGGAAAGCCATGCTCGATGACCGCACCCCACAGGATTAGCACATTGATCCCGGAATAGGCGCGGCCGGTCGCGGCGTTGGCCGGCATAGCGAGAGGAGCTTTCGTCGCCGTCGTGCCCCAAGGCTGCACCCAGGGAAAGCGCCCACCCTCCAGCTCGGCGATGAAGGCTTGCCCGGTCGGCGCCGGCGCGAGCGTAATGTCTGGACATCGCGGTTCTCCGCGACGGGCGCCGGAGGCCCTCCTCCAGCTCTCAACCCGTCTCGGCAACCGGTCCGTACTCTCACTCTAGACGGCTTTGCGAGGGCCTCCCGCAAAGGGAGGACGCTCTCGAATTTGGGCACAGGCGGTCCGCGCCAAATCGGCAAATGTCGGCGACCCTCTGGTATGGTTATTGTTCCCGGACTGCGTGTCGGATGCGGTCGGTAAGCGTTTGTTCGACGTCGAAATAGCCCTCCCAGGCTTCGGGCAACTGAGCCCGCGCGGCGGCGGCGAAAACATCGAAACCGTTGGCGCTTTCGCAGGTGGGCAACTCCTCCCAACTGACGGGCACCGCGCACGACGCCCCCGCGCGTGCCCGAGTCGACCAGGGACAGATTGCAGTGGAGCCCTGGCCGTTGCGCAGGTAATCGAGAAACATTCGGCCCTTGCGCTTCGCCTTGCTCATGTTGGCGACGAAGCGTGACGGATCTGTACGGGCCAATAGTTCGGCGAAGTCTTGGCAGAAGCTCTTGACCTCGTCCCAGTCTGCCTCCGGGACGAGCGGCACGACCACATGAACGCCCTTGCCGCCGGACAGCAACGGCCACGACTGCAGTCCAAGCGCTTCCAGAATGCCCCGAATGTCGAGGGCTGCCTGCTTGACGGCAGTGAAGCCCAAGTCCTCGTCGGGGTCGATGTCGAAGATCATGCGGTGCGGCAGATCCGGCTGCTGGCGCAGGCTTCCCCAGATGTGGAATTCGAGCACGTTCATCTGGACGCCTGCGATCAGCCCAGCCAGGTCATCGACCCACAAGATGCGGCTTTCCTTACCGGACATCTTCGCCAACTGGCCGTCATGGATGGCCTTGGGCATGCCTGGCAGTCTGTGCTTCTGAAAAAAGGTCTGTTGTAGGTCGCCGTCGGTATCGCGCACCAGCGACAGCGGCCGATCCAGTATGTGCGGCAGCATCTTCTCGGCGACCACGGCGTAGTAGGCGGCGAGCGTGGCCTTGGTCACCTTGGTCCCGGGATACATAACCTTGTTCGGATGCGTCAGCTGGACGCCGACAGCAGCGGCGATCTCCTTGCCGATTCCCGGATCGAGATTGGCGGAGCCAAGAGTTGCCGGCGTCTGCGGCATTTCCATCACGACCTGGTCGGCTGGCTTGTCTTCGCGCATGCCCTCAAAGCTTGGATGTCGCAAGCTGCCGTCCGGTGTCACTTCGGCATAGGTGACTTCGGCGACAAGCTCGGGCCTCACCCACCGAGCACGGCGGGCAATGTCCCTCGGAACAGAAGCGAAAGCCGGTTTCTCAATATGGCGCTTCTCGAGCTTCGCCAGGATGTCCTTGCGCATCGCCGCGGAGAACCCCGTGCCGACACGGCCGCGATAGATGAGTTTGCCATTGTCGTAAGTGCCGAGGATAAGCGAGGCCATGCCATGTCCTGTGTCACTCGGGCGATAGCCGCCGACAACGAATTCCTGTCGCTTCGTGCACTTGATCTTGAGCCAACTCCTGGTGCGATCGCCGACGTAGGAGCTGTCGGCGCGTTTGGCGATGATACCTTCGTGGCCGCCCTCGCACATGGCGTCGAACACCCTTTTGCCCTGGTCGACGATGTGGCTGGAGAATTGCAGGCAGTCCTCTGGCAGGCGAGTGCCCAGCAGGGACTCCAGCCGCTCCTTGCGCGCGAGGAGCGGCTGGTTCGACAGATCTTGGCCATCCAATTCAAGCAGGTCGAAGGCGTAGAATTTGAGCGGCAGACCCGCGGCAATGCCGGTTTTCAGCATGGAGAAGTTCGTGCGGCCCTGGCTGTCGATGGAGACGATTTCACCATCGATCAGTACCGAGCCCTTGGTCAGTCTCTGAAGTGGCGGCAGGATCACCTTGAACTGCCGGGTCCAGTCGTGGCCATTGCGGGTATAGACGACGACATTCGAGCCGGAGATGGCGGCCTGGGCACGATAGCCGTCGAACTTCATCTCGAAGAGCCAATCCCCGCCCACCGGTATGTGGTCTGTCAATGTGCAGAGCTGGAATGGCCGAAACCCCGGCAGCGGATATGCAGGAACAGATTCTGAGTCTCTGCGCCGTGTGCGCCTTTTGCCGATGCTTAGGGTGCCATCTACAGGCGACATGCGGAACTGAGATACATGGTTCGATTCAACACCCTGCTTGGGATTCAGTTCCATGCTCAACCATCCACGCGCCGGCGACCGTCGGCGCTCTAAGGAAGAACGGCGTATAAGCCGCAGTCCTGCGCGCGTCGGCAACAGCGGACATTGTCGCGCGCAGGACGGAGGAAATTCGCCCCCGCTGCGGGCGGTGAACGGGACAGCCGTAGGAGCGTCAGCATAGCGCCGGCCGCAGGACGGGACGCGGGACCGACTGTCCCCGTCCGCGGCGGTCCGCATGGTTTGCATTCAGGATGGAAGCGGCCGGCATCGTTCGCGCGCATTTCCTCGTCTCGACGGTCTCGCCGCTAATTGGCACGATAGGATCGGCCGATACGGGGCGAGTTTGCCTGAAAGAATTGGTCAGGTCTTGCCTTCGGCTCTGCTCAATTACGTGGGAGCTTGTGAATTTCGAGCCGGACAGGCCCGCCTCTGTTACAGCTCGTGCAGAAAAGCGCTCGCTCGACCGAACTGAACAGAGCGTCCTTTCCATAGCGCTTGATGAGCCCGGCAGGCTTTACCGTTGCATGGTGCGAACAGGATCTGCACCATGCCCGCAACACATGCCATTCGCGAAGATCGCCGAGCGCCACATCGAGGCCGGCATGGACACTGCCATCAATGATGGTCTGCGGCGGGATCTTCACCTCGCCCGGCGTCAGGATTTTCTCCATCACATGGCGACTGTTGTAGTGGATCAGCAACATGCCTGGCCGGCGCCGGATAGCGGCTTGCCAGGCTGCCTGACTCACCGCTGAATCGGGAGAACGCGAAATGGTTTCCGCCAAAGCCTGCTCTTCGCGATCCCAGACCTCGATCCGAAAATTGTCTTCCGCTGTCTTTGCCATAGCTTCGCCGGCCAGCGCGATTGACGCCGAGCCTTGGTCCCCTTGCTGCTCCAGATCACGCTGAAATAAGGAACATATTCCTCTCCCGTCAAGAGCATACTCGACGCGTCGTTCTCTTTTTGTTTACATGGCGAAGATAAGCCATAGGAGGGCTACCGAGGTCGGCTATAAGATTCATTCCTGCAAGTCGCGACTCCAACGGCTGGAACGCTGTATTTCCGCCTTGTGATCAACCAGTGCGGAGCAACCGCACCGCCGCCGGCGGGGTTGGAGAGGGGTTTGCCGTAGTTGCTGGCGCCATGGTCGACGTCGCGTCCGCTGCTATCGCCGACGTGGTCCTTCGGTCGTCTTGCGATTTTAGCTAGTTACCGTTTGTCCCTGGCCCGTTCCGGCTCAAGCGCCGAGAGCAGGCCATTAATTTGGTGGGAAAAGGCAATGACATTGGCCAGGAACATCGGCATCACCACCACCGTCCAAGCCGATACTAGGTACATTAGCGTGTACTCACACTCTGCTTTGGGTTAGATTGCAGGTCAATTTGTATGGTCGAGACGAGCAGCCTCAGGGAGGATGCAATGGTTAAGCCCGGACGCAAATGGATGCTATGGGGTTCGTGTGCCCTTTGGCTTCTGGCCCTGCCCGCGCAAGCGAGCAGATTGGGTGATCTAGTCAAGAATGGCGACTTGCCAGCGGTCACTGCCGCCTTGGACAAGGGCCTCGATGTCAACGAAATCGACGGCGTGACGGCACTTTACATCGCCTCAGAAGCCGGGAATGTCGAGTTGGCAGCGCTGCTGATCAGGCATGGGGCAGACGTCAACCTACCTGTCAGCTGGCAGCGAACGCCGCTCTACGCCGCCAACAAGGGCGGCCATGCTGACATCGTCAAGCTGCTGCTAGACAACGGGGCCGACCCAAATCGGGTGACGAAAGCGCAGACGCCGCTGCACGTTGCTGCCGAAAATGGCTGCCTCCCATGCGTCGTCCATCTTGTAGAAGTCGGAGCAGATGTTAACGCGCTGACATCGAATGGAAGTCCCCCGCTACATCTGGCCAAGGTCGCAGGGCACGAGGACGTCGCAGCCTATTTGCGCAGTCATGGCGCCGCAAAACCGGCCATCGCGCCGATTTCACCACGGCTTGCCTCAGCAAACGCTCAATCGGGCAAAGTAATATACGACAGCACCTGCGTGGCCTGTCATCTTTCGCCGGGCGTCAGGATACCCAAAAAGGTCAGTCTGTGGAGCATCGTTGGGCGCCAGAAGGGTTCACAAGCGGATGTCCAGTATTCATCTGCTATGAAGGACGCTGGTGGTAATTGGAGCTTTGAGGAACTCAATCTCTTCATCTCGAATCCCGCGCTCGCGTTGCCCGGCACGGAGATGTCTTTCCCGGGATTGAAGGACGAGAACAAGCGGGCCGACCTCATTGCCTACCTTCGGACTTTGAGTGATGCACCGCTGCCGCTTCCTTGAGCGCTGTTGTTGGTGGGTAACTTTGGTGCCGAATTGACCTGCAGCGAGCACGCCGAGGCAAGATTTCTATCTCACGGCTTCGTTTCTCGCACCAGCGTATCCCCCTCAGCCAGCTCATCCCGAACCCCGACCAGCCGCGCAAGCATTTCGACCCGGTGAAGCTTCGCGAGCTGGCGGAATCGATCCGCGAGCGCGGCCTTATCCAGACCATCACGGTTCGCCCGGTCGACGGCAAATTCATGATCGTTGGTGGTGAGCGCCGCTGGCGCGCTCACCAGATGATCGAGGCGGCCGACATTCTCTGCGAGGTTCGTCAAGATCGACGACAATGAAATGGCGCTGCAGGCGATCGTGGAAAACTTCGCCCGCGGCGACACGGTGATCATGGACCGTGTCAAAGTCGGCTTCTCCGTTCCGATCGACCCCGATGATTTCTCATGATCTCTGATCAAGGGCGCTGTTTGGCTTAAGAAGATTTGTGCTTTGCTGACGGCGCCGAACCGGTCTGGAGACCCTTCTCTCATTGGTGTAGTCAAGGACTGGATAGCCGAAAGCCGTTGACTATCTGACGCGAACCGCTAGCCGCCCGTTGTCGGCGGCTCCGTGATGGAACTGAACGTTCGCGTGCGATTTTGCACGAGGCATCTCACAACTTGCCGATTTCCTTAGGTATCTGCCCCGTCACGCCGCTGCAATTCTTCCAAAAGCCGGCAGCGGCTGATTCTCTTCGATACGCTACGGTCCGCTCTGGCCCTTTCTGCGGGGCGCCGAGTTCTATGCGTTTTTTTACCCTTTCCTTGGAACACTCGGCCTACTGTGACGAGATATGGAGAGGTGCGATCCAGACCATTCCGGAACGACAGCAAGAGGCCGGCCGACCGCTTGGCCTGTCCAAAACCCGATCATGATTTCCGTCCTCTCCCGCTGCTCCGGAAGGGGACCGCATTGGCGTCGCACGGTCTTCGAACTATGGGTGCAGCCAACCTCACGCGCTCAGACGTTTCGGGTTAGCGAGCCTCTGTTTGCCGCGGCGCTTGGATATTTCCTGCTGGCGGTGGGATCACGACTGGCTTCGGGTTTCCAAGAGACGGCTCGCTCAGCGATATTGATCGGGACCGAGCAGTGTCGGTTGAGGTAGCGGCCTTTCCGAAGCCACATCATGGCCTCCGCCGCGGCCTCAGCGCCACGGCTAGGATGCCACCTAGAAGTAGCCGAGGATGGATTTGACCTCGAGATATTCCAGCATGCCCTCAAGACCATATTCTCGTCCGTTTCCGGACTGCTTGAAACCGCCAAACGGGGCATGCGGATCCCAGGCCGGGTAGTTGAGATGAATCTGACCGGACCGAATGCGCGACGCGACGTCCCTGACGACCTCCAAGTCCTCGCCTTGCACATGGGCCCCCAAGCCGTACACCGTGTCGTTGGCGATGGTGACGGCCTCTTCGACTGTGTCATAGGGGATAATGCAGAGGACCGGCCCAAAAACTTCTTCCTGGGCAACGCGCATATGGGTGCGCACGTCCGAAAAGATCGTCGGCTTCACGTAGAGGCCGACGTTCAGATCGTGTGCACGACCCGGTCCGCCGATCATGAGCCTGGCGCCTTCCGAAATGCCCACGTCGATCATGGTTTGTATTCGGTCGAATTGGGTACGATTGGCGATCGCACCGTGAGTGGTGGCTTCCGAAAGAGGATCGCCGACGACGATCTGGGCCGCGACCCTCTTGGCGATTGCCTCGATCTCGGACAGCCGCTCGCGTGGCACGATCATGCGCGTCGGAGCGCTGCATGACTGGCCGAGATTGCGAAAGGCGGCGGCTATGCCCAGGGAAACGGCGCGGTCGAGATCGGCGTCCGGCAGGATCACGTTCGGGGACTTGCCACCGAGTTCCTGGGCGACACGCTTGATGGTCGGCGCTGCCGCCTGGGCCACCGCAATGCCCGCGCGGGTGGACCCGGTAATGGAGATCATATCGACATTCGGATGGGATGCCAGACTAGCACCCACGCATGCGCCATCCCCTTGCACCAGATTGAACACTCCGGCAGGGAAGCCGGCTTCCTCGATCGCCTCGGCGAACAGCAGAGCGTTCAGGGGAGAAAGCTCGCTCGGCTTCAACACGACCGTGCAGCCTGCCGCGAGCGCCGGCGAAACCTTGGCGGTGATCTGGTAAAGCGGCCAGTTCCACGGCGTAATCAGTGCGCAGACACCGATCGGTTCGTGGGTGATGGCGGTTTGCCCCCGCTGCTTGACGAAGGGAAAGGCTGTCAGCACATCACGCGCAGCCTTAACATGCGCGATCGCCAGCGGCACCTGAGCGCTGCGCGCATAGCCGATCGCCGCGCCCATTTCGAGGGTAAGGCATTGAGCCATCAGTTCGCCCCGCGCCTCGAGCATCACCTGCAGGCGATCGAGCAGACCGGCACGATATTCCGGCGTGGTCCGGCTCCAGGCGGCGAATGCATGGCGGGCCGCAGCAACGGCCACATCCACGTCAAGGCTGTTTCCGAGCGGAAACCGAGCCACAACCTCTTCGGTGGAGGGGTTCACCACGACGCCCTTGGCGGTGCCGCTCGGCTCGACCCATTGACCGTCGATGAAAAACTTGTCCAGGTGGCCGTTGCGCGACAGATGTTCGAGGGGTGTCATCACGCGACAAGACCCTTCATGCGGTCATAGCCACCCAGAACCGGCAGGAACCAGAGGCGCCCGAAATAGCCGGGGATCGCCTGCCAGTTGAAATCCTTCCAGGGGTTCAAGTCAGGGCGCCCATCCATGACATCAGTCGTGGTGCTGCCCATCAGCGTCGACATATCTAGCCCGTAAGAGGTAGACTTCATTTTCTTGACCACCAATGCTGATTTGAGTGGGCGGCATCCAAGGCATAGTTGCGCGCCTACCAGCCGCGCATCCGCTCCCAACGCGCTTCAATCCCGGGGCTGTCCCCGTTAACGACACTGTAGAAATCATGCTGCGCGGCCATCGCACACGCATGGTTGGGCAGGATCCGGACCCGAGACCCGAGCGGCAGTTCGGGCATGGATCTCCCAGAACCGGCACGCATTGCAAGAATACCGTGTTCCTGGCTGGCCTGGGCCACGATCACATCTTCCAGAACCCGCCCCTTCTCGTCGCAGACCACACCGTAACCCTGGTCGATCTGCTGGTTTGCGGTTCCTCTGTCGCGCGAAAGTGCCATCCACCCGGCATCAACCAGCACCCATCCCTTTTCCGGCTTGGAGCCGATCACAGTGGCCAATACGGAAATCGCGATATCGTCGCGGTCGCAGACGCCAACCCCGTGCTGAACGAGATCGAAGAACATGTAGACCCCAGCGCGCAATTCCGTGACACCCTCGAGATCCTGGGCGAAATGCGCGGTTGGCGTCGAGCCGACGCTGACGATCGGACAGGCATGGCCATGGGCGCGTAAGATTTCAGCAGCGCGCACGGTGGCCGAACGCTCGTTCTCCGCTGCCCTGACCAGCGCATCGGGCGTGTTCAAGCCATAGGATTCGCCTGCATGAGCGAGAGCCCCGACGAGCTTGGCACCGGCAGCGACGACCCTGCTGGCCACGTCGGGCAATCTCGGGTCGTCCGGCTTCAATCCGCCGCGATGGTCATCGCAGTCCAATTCTATGAAGACCGATGGCGTCATGCCGGTGACTTGGCGCGCGTCGGCCAAGACATCGGCCTGCTCCACAGTATCGAGCAACAGCTTCACATCAGCGCCGGTACGGCGACAAAGCTCCATGGCGCGCCTGGCCGAAGCCGGCGAGATGCCAACCGCATAGGTGATGTCGTGAAAGCCGTGGTCCGCGAAATATTCCGCCTCGGCGATGGTCGAGACCGTGATCGGACCGGGCTCGCGAGGGAACGCGTATCGGGCGACGTCGATGCTTTTGGCCGTCTTCATATGCGGGCGCAGCACCACGCCAAGCTCCTTGGCGCGCTCAGCCAGCCGTTGAATATTGCGCTCGAGCCGTCCGCGATCCAAAAGCAGCGATGGGGTAATCAAGGCGTCGATCGTCTCAGTCGTCTCGCTCGCTGCCAGGTTTGCCGCCATCTTGTTCATCATCTCGTTTCCTAGGTGAACGACTGGTTTGCCAGCGCGTACATATGGGCTGAGCCCTCGGAGACAGGCCGCTGCCCCTTGACCATGGCGGTCGCCGAGCTGACCTGCTGGAGGCCGAGGCTCTCGAGCCAATCGCCCAAACCATCTTCGGCATAGATATCGATGCGAACGAATTGATCATGAAGCTTGGAAAGCTGCGCCAAGATCAAAAGCCGCGCATCCTGGTCACTCTCGGCCGCACAGGGGCCGATGACATAGCCACGGCCGAACCTCCTGCTGATGGCGTAGCCGGCAATCCGCCCGTCGCGTTCGACTACGACGACCTTGCCCACATCGGCGAGTGCCGCGACCATCGATGGTCGCGGCATGCCCGTGGCCCGTTCATCCAATGCCTGGATAGCGGCGAGGTCGGAGATCGTCGCCTGACGCACACCGTCACCGCCCTCCCGCGTCACCGCAGTGGTCAGCAGGCCTTGGTGCTGGAGCACCGTGCCCCAGGCAGTGAAGCCGCGACGCTTGTAAAGCGCGAGCCCTTCTTCGGTGGACGTGAGCAGCACGTTGCGACCCTGCGCCGCCTCAAGCAATCCATCAAACAGCCGCGAACCGTTGCCCCCGCCTTGCGCAGGGCCAGTGACGATGATCATGCCGAGGGCGGCAAAAGCCTTGCCGTAAATCCACGACATGGCGGTGCCAATCACCTGCCCTGCCTGCTCGAGAACCAGCCCCCTGCCGACAGTGGCGGCGAATTCCCAATCCTCAAGGCGATAGGGCCATCCCATCTCCTGCGACAGCTTCAGCGCGCCCGGCAAATGACGGGTTTCCAATTTCATCAGCTCCATCGGGTTGCTGACGGTGTCTGTGTCATGCTCAATGGCCATAAGTGTAACGCTGTCATTTTATCCAGAATTGAAGTCGCACCTTAGAGTCGCGTCTGGCGGACAGATTTCGATGCTGTTTTGCCCTTTCAATTCAGCGGGATTGTTCGTTTTAAGCAGTTCCTCGGCATCTCAAATTGCGCAAATCAGGCGAGGACTATCTAGCACCTGGAATCGCTAGCTCGTGGTTGCCCCGCGATCGGCCGACATCCGCACCGTTCGCAATGGGTGTGATCTCACGCTCTGCAATGACATAGCCGCAATGCTCCCCAGCGATGGAAGCCTGATGCTCATGGGTTTTGGATGATCTACATCAGCGAAGAAGAGTCAGCCGCCCTTGTCACGCATGAACTTGCCTTCGAGGCGGCGCGGGAGGCTCTCGTGGCAGCAGCATCGAGGCAGAGCTGGGTCTTTCCTGCTGTGATCGGGCGCACAAAGGAGGCGAACAATACCTTCTCTATCAAATCCGGGTCGTCAAACGACCTGACCGGAGTGAAAATCGGCTCCTTCTGGTCGGGCAACCCCGCACGTGGCCTTCCCCGCCACAACTCCACCATCGTGCTGCTCGATCACAATACAGGACGGCTCCGCGCCGTAATCGAGGCCGGAAAGGTGAACGCCTACAGGACGGCCGCAGCCGACGCGGTTGCAGCTGATCTTCTTGCGCGCAAGCAGGCCAAGGTTCTGGCGATATTCGGCGCCGGCAACCAGGCGGGCTTCGAAGTGAAGGCGCTGGCACGCATTCGCGCAATCGAAAGCGTGTTGGTGGTGGCCCCGCCTTCGCTGCGGCGCGACGCTTTTGTCGATCAGATCGGCGAATGGGGCCTGCAGGCGCGTGCTGCCTTGCCCGAAGAAGCCGTGCGTGCGGCCGACATCGTGGTCACGGCGACACCCTCACGCGAACCGCTATTCGATGCCGCTTGGGTGGGACCCGGAACCCATATCGTCAGCATGGGGTCGGATGCTCCAGGCAAGCGCGAATTGCCGAGCGAACTATTTCCCAACGCACATCTGTTTTGTGATCTGCTTTCCCAGTCCGTTCAGATCGGCGAGTTCCAACACGTGCGCGACGAGATCGACGCCGGCGTGCTTACAGTAACACCAATCGGCGACGTCATTGCCAAGCGTGTGTCCGGGCGCCTCTCCGATACCGAAATCACTGTCTTCGACAGCTCCGGTATCTCCCTCCAGGACCTCTACATGGCTGACGTGCTGATCCGCGCCAAGACGCCCGACCGCTGATCAGCTTCGCACCGAGAAGTCCCCGCCTCGATGGTGCGGCTGCACTGGAACAAAGAGCCATACGACAGAGCTCCGCGGCCCCGTACGAGCGCAACCACACACGGCAGCCCTGAGTGGGAAATCCTCAGGAATCGGAAAACGCGTTGCCCCGGAAGTTCATGCCGTAGATCGCGCCTCTCGAGACTAGTCCTGACCGCCGCCTACCAGTCCATCACCACCTTGCCCGAACTGCCACTGCGCATCGCATCAAACCCCGTCTGAAAATCATCGATCCCGATGCGGTGCGTGATCAGGCCGCTGACATCCAGCGGGCCTTGCACCAAGGCGATCATCTTGTACCAGGTCTCGAACATCTCGCGGCCGTAGATGCCCTTGAGATGCAGCATCTTGAAGATGACTTCGTTCCAGTCGATCTCGAAGCCAGTCGGCGCGATGCCCAGAATGGCGATCTTGCCGCCATTGTTCATGGTGTCGATCATGTCGCGGAAGGCGGGGGCTGCGCCCGACATTTCGAGGCCGACATCAAAACCCTCGGTCATGCCGAGTGCCGGCATGACATCGCGCAGCTTTTCCTTGGACGCGTCGACGACATGCTGGACGCCGAGCTTTTTCGCCAGCGCCAGCCGCACCGGATTGATGTCGGTGATGACGACTTTTCGCGCGCCGACGCATTGGGCGACGAGCGCGCCCATGATGCCGATCGGCCCGGCACCGGTCACCAGCACATCCTCGCCGACCAGATCGAAGGAGAGTGCGGTGTGCACGGCATTGCCCAACGGATCGAAGATGGCGGCGATCTCGTCCGGCACATCATCGGGGATCGGCACGACATTGTGCTGCGGGATAGCCAGATACTCACCGAAGGCGCCCGGACGATTGACGCCGACGCCGAGCGTGTTGCGGCACAGATGCCCTCGCCCGGCGCGACAGTTGCGGCAATGACCGCAGACGATGTGGCCTTCGCCCGACACGCGCTGGCCGAGCTTGTATTCGGTGACCGCTGCGCCGAAATCGGCAACGGTGCCGACGAATTCATGGCCCGTCACCATCGGCACCGGCACCGTCTTTTGCGCCCACTGGTCCCAATTGTAGATATGCACGTCGGTGCCGCAGATCGCCGTCTTCTTGATCTTGATCAGCACGTCGTTAGGGCCGATTTCCGGCACCGGCACCTCTTCCATCCAGATGCCCGGTTCGGCCTTGGCTTTGACGAGTGCGCGCATCATGTTGGACATCAGCCAATCACTCCGAGTTCGAGGCCGACCTCACCGAACGCTGCAACTGCCCGGTCGATATCGGCTGCCGAATGGGCCGCCGACATCTGCGTCCTGATCCGGGCCTGGCCCTTGGGCACGACCGGGAAGGAAAAGCCGATCACATAGATGCCGCGCTCAAGCAGCATGTCGGCCATCTGCGAAGCCAGCGCAGCATCGCCGATCATCACCGGAATGATCGGGTGGTCAGCTCCGGCCAATGTGAAGCCGAGCTTTTCCATCCCGGAGCGGAAGCGCTGCGCGTTCTCGTAGAGACGTTCACGCAGCCCGTCGCCCCTCTCGATGATGTCGAACACCTTGAGGGACGCTGCCGCGATCGCTGGCATCAGTGTGTTGGAGAAGAGGTAAGGCCGTGAGCGCTGGCGCAGCCAGTCAACCACCGGCCTGCTCGCCGCCGTATAGCCACCCGAGGCACCCCCCAGCGCCTTGCCCAGCGTACCCGTGATGATGTCCACCCTGCCCTCGACGCCGCAATATTCCGGCGTGCCACGGCCATGCTCACCGACGAAGCCGACAGCGTGGCTGTCGTCCACCATCACCATTGCATCATATTTTTCCGCGAGGTCGCAGACGCCCGCCAAATTCGCGATGATGCCGTCCATCGAGAAGACGCCGTCGGTGGCGATGAGCTTGAAGCGGCTGCCTTCAGCCTTTTTCAGTTCTTCCTCGAGGCTCTCCATGTTGTTGTTGGTGTAGCGGAAGCGTTTCGCTTTGGAGAGCCGCACGCCGTCGATGATCGAGGCATGGTTGAGCGCGTCGGAGATGATCGCATCCTCTTCCGAAAGCAGCGTCTCGAACAGGCCGCCATTGGCGTCGAAGCAGGAACCATAGAGGATCGTGTCTTCCATGCCGAGGAAGCTCGATATCTTTGCCTCGAGCTGCTTGTGTTCCTCTTGTGTGCCGCAGATGAATCGCACCGACGCCATGCCATAGCCGTATCGGTCGAGCGCGGCCTTCGCCGCCTCACGCAGCTCTTCGCTGTCGGCGAGGCCGAGATAGTTGTTGGCACAGAAATTGAGCAGCTTGCGGCCGCCAACCTCGATCTCGGACGACTGGGACGAGGTGATGACGCGCTCGCGTTTGTACAGGCCCTCCGTCTCGATCTGCGAAAGCAGCTCGCGAACGTGGTCGTTGAGAGACGGTGCCATCCTGCCTTCGCTTCCACTGATGATCTTCGCAGCCTTGCTCATACGATTTCTCCCCTGTGCACGCATAACATACGCTCGAAGTAGCTTGGATCGTGCGCTTTGAGGATTGCAGCCTCCCGAGGCTGGTACAGATCCCACAGACGCGATAGCCAAAAGCGAAATGCTCCAGCGCGTTGCATCGCGGGAAGCAATATGCGTTCGGCTGGTGCAAGCGCTCGAACGGACCCATAAGCGCCTAAGAAAGCGGCTGCTCGCTCACTGTCTTGGCGGCCGGTGCAGTCATCGACACACCAGTCGTTGAGGCACACAGCAATATCGAAAAGGAAGGCGTCGCATCCGGCGAAGTAGAAATCAAAGACGCCGGTTAGCTGACCACCATCAAACAACGCGTTGTCACGAAAGAGATCAGCGTGCACCGGCCCCTTGGGGAGTTGCTCGTACGTTGAGGACACGGCAATTTGGTTCTGAAAAGTGAGCTCGCTGGCGAGCAGCGACCGTTTTCCATCGGACACGTATCGGCCGACCACCGGCACCACCTCGTTCCACCACTCGAGACCTCGCGGATTGACCTGGTGTCGTGGGTAATCGGTCCCGGCCACGTGTATTCGCGCCAGGATCTCCCCGATAGAGCGACAATGTGACACTGTCGGTGCTGTCACGCTTTCGCCAGGAAGCCTGTTGACGACCACAGCAGGCCGGCCTTTCAGCGAGTGAAGGATTTCGGCACTCGCGTTGGCAACCGGATTCGGGACCGGCATTCGCCGCGCCGCAAGGTGTTTTATGAGATGAAGGTAGAAAGGCAATTGTTCGAATGTGAGGCGCTCAAACAAGGTGAGCACATACTCTCCGGTTTCGGTATCTACGAAGTAGTTCGTGTTCTCAATTCCGATCGTGATGCCCCGAACAGAACGCGGCCAGCCCAGACCCAGCGCCCCAAAGAGCGCTGCGACTTCGTCGACTGATAGCTCCGTATATACAGCCATGGCGGAAATAGCGGTCTCCGATTGTTCAAACAGTTCTTCAGTGGGCCGCAGCCTGCAAAATTTCGGCGACGTGGGTCTTTACCGTCTGTGTATCGGCGGGAAGGACCTTAAATCGTCTCGGCAAGTCTTCTATTCCATCGAACCGTTTTGGACGACTTGGCTCGTGGCCCAAAGCCTCCCTGATGGTCTCCGCGAATTTGACCGGCAGGGCCGTCTCGAGCACGATCATCGGCATCTCCGGAACGGAGTGCCTGCGTGCGACCGTGATGCCGTCAGCTGTGTGTGGGTCGACCAGCGCGTTGAAGCGGCGCCACGTGTCACGGATCGTCTCCAACCGGTCGGCGTGCGTGCTCTTGCCGCTGCAGAAGCCAAAACGAGCGGCCACCTGCGCGAAGGCGGAATCGCCACTGAGATCGAACGATCCTCGTCCCCTGAGTTGGTTGTCGAACATTAATTTCGTCCGGCCCGCATCGCGACCGAGCAGTTCAAAGACGAAACGCTCAAGATTGGAGGCCTTGGAAATGTCCATCGATGGGCTTGATGTTTCATACGTGTCCGCGCGGCCCCGCAAGCGATACACGCCGGTGCGGAAAAACTCATCGAGCACATCGTTCTCGTTGGTTGCAACGACGAGACGGGATATGGGAAGCCCCATCATGCGCGCAACGTGACCAGCACAGATGTTTCCGAAGTTCCCCGAAGGAACGGTGAAGTCGACCTCTGATGTGTTCCCCGCGTTGACGTGGAAGTAGGCGGAGAAGTAGTAGACAACCTGAGCCACCAGCCTGGCCCAGTTGATCGAATTGACGGCGCCTATCCGGTGGCGCCTCTTGAAGTCAACATCGCCGGACACGGCTTTCACGATGTCCTGGCAATCGTCAAAGACCCCTTCGATGGCGATGTTATGGATATTCTCGTCCTGCAGGCTGAACATCTGAGCTTGCTGAAAGGTGCTCATGCGTCCGTGCGGCGACATCATGAAGACCCGCACCCCCTTCTTGCCGCGCATGGCATATTCCGCCGCGCTGCCCGTGTCGCCACTGGTCGCCCCGAGGATGTTCAGTTCCTCACCCCGCCGCGCCAGTTCATACTCTAGGAGATTGCCAAGCAACTGCATCGCCATGTCCTTGAACGCCAGCGTGGGGCCGTTGGACAGTTCCGCCACGTGGAGACACGTTTCAAGCGCGCGCACCGGCACGATCCTGGTCGTCCCGAAAACCTTGGGCGTATAGGTCTTCGCGCAGATGGTCTTAAGATCGGCGGGCGGAATATCGTCGATGTAGAGCGACAGGATCTCGAAGGCGAGGTCCGGATAGGACAGCCTCCGCCACCGATCCAGCATGGCGTCATCCACGAGCGGGTACGTCTCGGGCACATAGAGCCCGCCATCCGGCGCCAGACCTTCAAGCAGTATCTCGCAAAACTTCCTGCGTTGGGGGTGGCCTCGCGTCGAGATGTAGTGCATGTGATGCTCCTCCTTGTCGGCGCGCTCGTTCAGCCGGGGCCGCAGCGCTGCATGGTCAATGGGCCGCCCAGCTTCAGCCGTCAGCGTCTGGCCTGCCACCATGCGATCTTGTCCTGCAGGCCATAGCGGCGATTGTTGGTGGGCGTCAGGCCTGACTTCCGGCTGATCTTCAGATAGCGGCGATGTCCAGCTTCGAGCCGTCGACCAGACGCGACAGGCGGAGCGGTGTAGGATCGACGCAAGGCGTGTCGTTTACGACAAGCTGTGCGGCCAGATAACCAAGCCCCGGGCCCAAACCGAAGCCGTGGCCCGAGCAGCCCGCCGCGAGGACGAGGCCTTTTACCCCGTCCACCTGCGACACCACGGGCACTGCGTCCGGCGTGCAATCGACGAAGCCGCCCCAGGCACTATCGATCTCTATATCGCCGAGTTGGGGGAAGGTCTTCCGGACACTCTCCACCACTTGGCTTACCAGCCATTTTAAGGGTGGAGGGTCCAGCACCCGATTCTGTTCGAAGATCCGATCGTCGTTGGTCAGCAGCGCCGGCATTGAATCCGGCCCCGAAAGGAACGATTGGCCGATGCCGAGCCTGACGTTCTTTAGGCGACGCAAGAATTGCGGCATGAATTCCCGGCTATACCGGATAGCCTGGGGCGTGATTTCGAGGTTCGCCTTGCCACTGATCGCAAGCGTATAGCTGCCGTCCAGTCGGCGCGTGATCGTGCAGTAGGGTGTGGAGATCGCCTCGCCTATGTTGATTGTGGGGGTGGAACGCAGCGCGGTCTGCCGGATGCTTGCTTGGGGGAAACTGATCCCGAGCGGCCTAAGGAAGCGCGAGGACCAGGCGCCAGCGGCGCACAGCACCGCGCTGGTTCTGATATAGCCCTTCTCCGTGTGCACGCCCGCAATCTTGCCATTGGCCAAGTCGAGCGCCCGCGCGGCGCATTCCTGGTGGATGGTGGCGCCCAGAGCTCTGGCCCCCTCGGCGATAGCCGGCGCGGCGAGCGCAGGTTCGGCCTTGCCATCCCGGCCCGAATAGGTCCCGCCGACCCATTTGTCGCGCGCTTCGGGGACGCGCTCGGCCACCTCCGCCCGGCTCAGCATGCGGGTGTCGACCTCGTACTCCCTGGCGACCTCGCGCCACCTTTCCCAACCGGCGAGCACAGCCTCGTCGTGAGTCGCAGAGACCAGACCGCAGCGGCGAAATCCAAGATCGCGATTGATATCGCGCGTCAGCTCGTCCCATAGTCGCATGGAGATCACCGAGAGCGCCAGTTCGCGCCGATCGCGGTTCTGCTGGCGGCACCAACCCCAGTTTCGGCTCGATTGTTCACAGGCGACGTGGCCCTTCTCGAGCAGAGCCACAGAGAGGCCACGCTTCGCCAGGAAATAGGCGGCCGTAGAGCCGAGTATGCCGCCGCCGACGATGACGACGTCGACTTCGGCCGGGAGACGCTCATCGCTGTGAATACGTTCGACTCGGGGCGACATGTTCCAACCAACCTCGGCTGCCAAGAATGCGGAAGCAAAGTTCCGATCAGCCCTTCATCGCATCGTGCGCTCGAAAGAATGTGCCGAAATCATCTAGGACTTCGCCAGATGTGCGGGTTTTTGATCCCTTGGTCGATACGAACTGCTCAAGCCCGACCGAGTCCCAGTTCGGCGCAGGGCGGCGTATGGAAAGTAACCGATCGGATAGCTCCTGAACTTCTTCTCGCCGGCCGGTCGCCTTCGACATTGTCCAAGCGGCTGACGCAGTGACGTTGCAGGCAGCGGTGCAATGACGAGGTCTCAGATGCGAGATCGTCGGCTGCAACGCATAGAGGCAGTCACCCAGCGGCAGTAGCGTATAGCGTCGAAAAGCGACGATGACGGCCTCTTCCTCGACCGTGAGCACGTCGACCGAACCTCCGTCGGCCCAGTCGGTAGATCGAGAACACAGATCCGACTCTGCAACTTCGCGACGGTCTTCTGGTTGATCCCATAGCGCTTCGCCAGCGCCCTCAAGCTCCGCGGTGCCTCCATCTGGGCCGCAGCGACGAATGGTCAAAAGGCCGTCACCGTCGGCGATCAGCGGCTGGCGCGCCAGAAGGCGATACGGTCCTGCAACCGATAGCCCTGGATAATCGCCGGCATGAACCACGGATTGCCGCGATAGAGCGGGATGGCGGAAGGCGGTCGAAAGTCGAACGCCGTGCGCGACTGCTCGCCATGCCCCATCAGCTTGTGGGCCGCACGCATACCGATCCATGGCGCCCAGACCACGCCCGAGCCGCAGAAGCCGGTGGCATAGACCATACCATCCTTCTCGAAGACGCGGGGCAGCATGTCGCGGTTCATCGCTACGTTGCCAAACCAGCAATGCGAAAGGCGCACGTTCTCCAACTCCGGGAAGAGGTTCACCAGGCCCTTGCGCAGGAGAAGTTTCGGGGCAATCGGATCGCCGACACGAGAACTGTCGCGCCCCCCCAGCAGAATGCGTTTTCCGTCAGGCGAGGGACGATAATAGAAACCGAGTTGCCGGCTCTCGGTGATCGTCATCAGCTTCGGCATCAGTCGTGCCATGACATCGGGCGCTAATTCCTCGGTCACGATGATCCGGCTGCGGACCGGAACCAGCCGGCGGCGCAAGAAGGGTGCGGCGCCGTCGGTATAACCGTTGGTACAGACCAGAACCTGCCGCGCATCCACCGTCCCAGCGGAAGTCACCACGCGAAAGCCCGAACCATTCCTCTCGATCGACTTGACCGCCGTGTGCGAATGAACCGTCAATCCGGATGCGAGCGCCACCCGCAGGAGTTCAGCGTGGAACTTTGCGGGGTGCAGCCCGCCAATGTCCGTCCGAACGGTTCCGCCGCGGTAGAAATCGGTGCCGATATAGTTCCGCTGCTCGGCATGCGGAACGGCGTAAGACTCGATCCCCAGTTTCTTCGCCAGCCTCTCGGCGCCGCGCGCCATCTTCTCATACTGTTCATAGCCGAAAGCGCCTTTGAACTGGCCGACCAGGCGGAAGTCGCAGTCGAGCCCTTCGGTCTTGATGAAGTCGTAGAGGAATTCGCGCGCGATCTTGCCCTCGGCCTCGATCGCCATGGCCTTCTCTTCACCGAAACGCCTGCTGATTGTGGCAGCATCCGGCCGGATGCTCCCGCTCGTAATCCCGCCATTGCGCGTGGAAGCACCCTCACCCGGATGCATCGCATCGAAAGCGGCAACCGAGCGCCCCTCGCGCGCCAGCGCAAGCCCGGCCGAAAGCCCGGCATAGCCGGCGCCGACAATCACCGCGTCGAGCTTCTTTGCCAGCGGCTGCCGCGGCAGCGGCATGACGGGCGCCGCTTCCCACCAGTAGGGCGTGTTCTTTTCGGCGATTTCGGGCTCTTGCACGTGACTGACTTCTCTTGGTGTTCCGGGGTTTAGGAATGTATCGCTCGCGGCACTTCAAATATGGTCATCTCGCACGTCCAGCGCGTCACGCAGTCCGTCGCCGATGAAATTGAAACTGGTCACCGCGATGGTGATGGCAGCTCCGGGAATGATTGCCAGCCATGGTGCGCTGCCCAGATATTGCTGGGCGCCATTGAGCATGTTGCCCCAGCTCGGTAGTGGCGGCTGGATCCCGTAGCCGAGGAAGCTGATATAGGCCTCCATGAGAATGGCGCGCGCAACCGTCAAGGTCGAAGCAACGATAATTGGACCGATGGCGTTGGGAAGGATCTCCCGAAACATGATATGTGTGCCGCTCAGCCCCAGCATTCGCCCGGCCTGGACGAATTCGCGCTCGCGAAGAGAGCGGACCTCGGCCTCCACAATTCGGGCTACTTCCATCCAACTGGTCGCAGCGATGACGACGGTAATCATTATCGGGCTGGGTTTCAGGGCTGCGGCAAGGGCCAGCACAAGGAAGATAGACGGGAAGGCCAGAAAGCCATCTACCATGCGCATCAGCGAGGCTCCTATCCAGCCGCCGCGGTATCCAGCAATTACCCCGACGAGCGTGCCCACTAGCGTCGACAACAGCATGGCGAAGAAGCCCACCAGCAACGAGATTCGTCCCGCCATCAAGAGCCTTGCCGCCAGGTCGCGGCCGAGCGGATCAGTGCCCAGAAAGTGGTGGCCCGTAAGCGGAGGAGCAAAGCGGGCCCGCAGATCGATATACAGTGAGTCATAAGGCAGGAGATGGGGGCCGACGACGCAAGCGAGACACAGAAAGACGATCATCGCCAAGCCGAGCAGCGCCAGGCGATGCCGCATGAAACGAAGCGCCGCGCGGTTGTTTGTCCAGCGGCTTGGAGCTGCATTTGTATTTGCCGTGAGGGCGGTCATATCGGCTGTCTCCTGTCGGGAAAGTTGCGCGCTCAAGCCAGACGAATGCGCGGGTCGATAATAGCGACGACAATGTCGGCGATCAGGTTTCCAAGCAGAACGAGGATAGCCGAGAACATCAGCAGCCCCATAACAACCGGATAGTCGCTGTAACCAAGGCTATCGAGGAACAAACGTCCCATTCCTGGCCAGGTAAAGACAGTTTCGGTCACCAGCGCACCGGTCAGGACGCTGGGAAGCTGCATCCCCGCCAGGGTAATCATCGGCAAAAGGGCGTTGCCGACGACATGCTTCATCAAAATCCGGCGTTCACTCAACCCCTTGGCCCGAGCCGTCTTGACGAAGTCCTGGCTGATGGCGTCGAGAGTAGCCGTCCGCATGTAGCGGCTCCAGATAGCGACATGGACCAGCGACAGCACGATACTTGGCAAGATCAAATGATGGAGATAGCCCAGGATCGAACTATCGCCGATCTCGGACATATTGCCCGCGGGCAGCCAGCCTAACTTCAAGGTAAAAATGTAGATGCCGACGAGGCCGAACCAGAAGGTAGGTACCGACAATGCAACCATGGCACCGACAGTTGCGAGATAGTCGAATAACGAGTAGCGGCGCGTGGCGCCCCGAATTCCAATCCAGGCGCCAAGAGAGATCGCAATCGCGGTTGAGGATCCCATCAGCAGCAGCGTCGCCAAGAGATGGCTGCCAATGATCTGCAATACCGGCGCTCCGTCGCGGAAGGAGTGACCCCAGTCGCCCTGCACCAGCCGCCAAGCCCAGTCCAGATATTGGATCCATATGGGTCGATCGAGGCCCAGCAGCCCCTTGAGGCGCTCGATATCCTGCTGGGTCATTCCGGGATCGAGTCCGAATTGCGCCAGCGGGCCGCCGGGAAGGAGGTTCAGAATCCCGAAGCCGATGATCGAAACGATCACAAGCAGTATCAGGCTCTGCGAAAGGCGATTGAGCAGGAAGCCGCGCATTCGAGTCCTCCGTTGTGGGTTGGCGACTTAGTCTGTTGCCGCCGCCGCAGTGCAATCCGGCGGCGGCAATAGGATGGATCAGGCCTTCCAGCGCCAGTCTGCGGCATGCCACGACGCGGTGCGCGTGTTGGCATTGGGCTTGAAACCGTCCAACCCTGCCTTGCGTCCGAGCACGTTTGTGATCGCTAACAGCGGCAGGAAGGGCAGATCATGGCGCACCACTTCCTGTACGTGATTATAGATCCCGCGCCGCTCTTCCTGATCGAAGCTGCGAGCACCCTTTTCAAGCAAGGCATCGACTTCGGGGTTGGAATATTGTCCGGTGTTCGAACCGTGTCCGCCTTGAGCGGCGATTGCCTTCGTATGGAGGCGGTTTGTGGCGTCGGGGTCCGCGGCAATCAGATAGGTGACGCCCACCATGGCGGTATCGAACTGCGACTTCAGCCAGAATTCGCCCCACATGACTGCAGCCGGCAAGTTCGAGATCGTCATCTCGACGCCGATCTCGGCAAACGTCTGCTGCAAGAACTGCTGCGTCTGCTCGCGCAGGTTGTTGCCTGATGTTGTCGAATTCGCAAAGGACAGTCGCACTCCATCCTTGGCGCGGATTCCATCTGGGCCTGGCGCCCAGCCGGCCTCATCCAGAATCTGGCGCGCGCGGTCCAGATTGAATTCCTGCGCGGGCAGGTTCGGATTGTAGTAATAGGACTCCTTCGGCATGAACGTCTCGGTGGGAGTGCCCACGCCGTAGTAAATCGTGTCGACGATCGCTTTCCTGTCCATGGCGGCGTAGAGCGCCTGGCGCACTGCCAGATCCTTGAACTGCGGGCGCCCCAGATTGAGGTATATCGACTCCACGGATGCGCCGGTCTCCAGTGTCACCACGCGGTCTGGCAATTCGCGGGCTTCAGCATAATGGTCGGCCGTAATGTACGATTGATCGACCAGGTCGACGTCACCGCTCTTGAACTGCGTATAGAGCACCGTCATATCGGGAATGTATTTGAAGATGAGCTGCTCGATATACGGACCCTCGCCGGCATACTCCGGGTTGGCGACGAGCTCGATATGGTCGCCCGCTACCCGCTGGCTCCACTTGAACGCGCCGGTGCCGATCGGCGCCTGGTTGAAAGCCGCTGTATTCGGATCGACATCTTTCCCCAGAATGTGCTTGGGCACCATGAAGGTTTCGGCCAGGAACGACAGATAGGGCGCAAAAGCCTCCTTCATCCGCCAAGTGATCTCGGTGGGCGAAACCACCGTGATGTCCTGTACGAGCGAATGGCCGCTTGTACGCCAGGCGCGAAACTTCGGGTTCGTGATGAGCTCCAGGGTGAATTTCACGTCCTCGGCCGTGAAGGGCTCACCGTCGTGCCAACGGACATTGTCACGCAACCGGATGCGCCAGTTGAGGCCGTCCTCCGAAATGCCGCCGTTTTTCTGGCTTGGCACCTCGGCTGCGAGATTCGGCTGGAGGACGCCTTCAGCATCCATCCTGACCAACGCATCGAAAACCGAGAAATGGACCGCGTCATCGACTTCGATATGCGCCATCAACGGATTGAAGACCGTTGGCTCTTGTGAAAGACCGACGACGACGCGACCGGCCGGACCCGCGGCAGGGGTCTTGGCGAAAGCCGACTTGCCCAGCAGATTGGGCGCGATCAAGCCTGCAGCTCCACCTAGCGCCATCAGTCGCAGCGCCTGGCGCCTCGAATAGTTGGATGTAGTCGTTGAATTTTTGGTCATCGTAGTTCCTCTCTTGTTATTTTTCATGCGTTTGCTGCAATTGGACGGGCATTGCCCGGCCTCTCTCCTGGAATTGCCGCCACGAGTTGGCGCGTGTAAGCCGCTTGCGGGTTCAGGAATATCTGCGAGGGCGGTCCGCGCTCGACGATCCGGCCTTTCTGCATCACAGCGATTTCGTCGCAGATCTGGCTGGCGATACGCAAATCGTGCGTGATGAAGACCATCGACACGCCGGTCTCTCGCTGGATCTGGTCCAGAAGCTGCAGGATCTGCGCCTGGATCGACACGTCGAGCGCGGAGACCGCCTCGTCAGCAATCAACAGCTTCGGCTTGAACATCAAAGCCCGAGCGATCCCGATTCGCTGGCGTTGCCCACCAGAAAACTCGTGCGGATAGCGGTCGAAGGCGCCGGCATCGAGACCGACATGGGCCAGAAGCGTACGCGCTTCTTCGCGCGCCTGGGCAAAAGGCGTCCCGTGTGCCACCGGGCCTACCGTGATGATGTGGCCGACCGTTGAGCGTGGGTTCAGGGACGCAAAGGGATCCTGAAAGATCATCTGGATCCGTGGTCTGAGCGGGCGGAACTTCGCTTCGGAAAGCTTGGCTATATCGGACCCCTCGAACAAAATCTCGCCGCCGTCGCTGTCCAGCAATTTGATGAGAAGCCGGCCCAGCGAGGATTTTCCTGAACCGCTCTCGCCTACGACCCCAAGCGTTCGGCCTGGCGCCAGTTCGAACGAAACCTCGTTCACCGCTTTCACTATCCGCTGGGCGCCAAACAGCGCGCCGCCGCCACGATAGGTTTTAACCAGACCCTCGACCTTCAGGATCGGCTGCTTGCTGTCGGACTCCGCACGAGAGCGATCTTCACCGGTCAGATGCGGTACGGCCGCGATCAGGCGTTGGGTATAAGGATGCTTGGGCGACTTCAGCACCTGCTCGGCGCTGCCCTGTTCGACGATGTGCCCCTTTTCCATCACCACGACGCTGTCGGCGATCTCCGCCACCACGCCGAAATCGTGGGTGATAAACATTACGCTCATCCCCTTGCGGCGCTGAATGTCGCGGATCAGCTCCAGGATCTGTGCCTGGGTGGTCACGTCGAGCGCAGTGGTTGGCTCATCGGCGATCAGCACCGTCGGCTCGAGCGCCAGGGCCATGGCAATCATGACGCGCTGCCGCTGCCCGCCCGAAAGCCGGAAAGGGTACTGGTGATACATGAGTTCGGGATCTGGGAGGCCCACTTCGGTGAGCAACTCGATGGCGCGGTCGCGGCAGGTTTTTGGCGTACCGTATCCATGCGCGGCCATGACCTCGTCAATCTGTGCGCCCACGGTCATCAAGGGATTGAGCGCCGAGAGCGGATCCTGGAAGATCATCGACACGACCCGCCCACGCAGGTTGCGCAGCTTGTCGGGCGACATGCCGATGATGTTCATCCCCTCCAACTGTATTGAACCCGATGAGACGCGGATCACCTTGGGCAGGAGCCCCATGATCGCGTTCGCCGTGACCGACTTGCCTGATCCGGACTCGCCTATGATGCAGAGGATCTGGCCGCGTTTCAGATCGAAGGAAATGTTCTCGACCGCATAGGTTCGTTCCATGCCTTTCGGCAAATTCACCGTGAGGTCGCGCACCGAAAGCGCCACATCGTGAGCGGCTACAGCCTGGATGCTTGCGACCATCTGGATCACCTCCCATTCCATCGAAGCGGATCCACCCTGTTGCCGACCGCAACATCGCCCCTTGAGCTGCAACGCGTCACCGTAGCAGCCGTAGCCTTGCCATTTAGGCGCTTCGCGCTCTGAGGCTGCGAGAGACGGATTCTACTCATCCTGGCGGCTCCCTTATGTAGTCCGATCCCCGTACCGGACATTGTTCCCTTTTCCTGGAGAACGCTCCAAACGGGCAACTCTGCCTGTCGGAGGTCCTCTGGAGCTTGCCTGCCGTAAGGAAGGGTGCCCCGTTCTTGCAGCCAGTTTGACTGTTCTTTTTCCGCAGAGTCTTCGAAATTTGGCACTCCGGCGGCAGGAACTTCTGAAAAGAACGCCCCAGTTGGCATTTCACTCTGTTTGGCCTGATGATGATAGCGCAAGCCCCTCAATCTGCGCGGCATGGCCGAGAGTCTAATGTCCAAGGCGAGCACGGCATTTTGGGCGGCCTATCAAAGACTCGACTGAGAAGAGCTTCCGCGAGGCATTGCCCCAGGAAATTTGAAGGATCCGCCGCGGCGGAAGTTTCCTCATTTGAAGTAGACTGCCGCCCGCCCAGGCATTGACAGTGCGTAGGTAATAACCGGCGTCCGGTGCACGAAGCTCATAGGATGCATACAAAAGCAGTGTGGAACCAAGCACGGCAAAGAGGGCCGCTTATCGAGGTCTCTACCCTGCCCATCAGTGCTGCTTTTTCGACGCCGGGGTCGGGCCCGCTCAACTGGGCGAAGCTCCCAGAGCGCTCCTTTCAAAGGCGATTTGGTCCCAGGCGGCTGAACTGCGCATGAAGCCACTCTGCGAGTTCAAACTCCATACCTTCCAGTTCACTCGAGCCCAACCATATCAACCCATATTGACTGCCGTCAGGGTCAAAGCCAGCAGGGGCCGCCAGGCTTCCTCGTTCCACGTCGTCAATCGCAAGTACGAGCGGACTGAGGGCTACGCCAAGGCCTGCAGACGCAGCCTCGACGATCAGCGCGTGATTGTCGAAGTACCGGATTTCTGTGGGTCGACGCGCCGACGGATGGGTCTTCAGCCATTGCGCCCACGCGTCAGGTCGGGTCTTCGACCCGAGAGCGAGATAGTCGCCATGTTCGAACTCTGCCACAAGTTCCGGCCTCATGACAGGCCCAACCTTTTCGGAAAAAAGGGGCCGGACGTTCCACGTCTCAGGCACAGCGAAGTCCAGCCGTCGAATAGCGAGATCGACCTGTTTCTTACGAAAGTCCACCAGCCCTCCACCTACCGAGAGGTGGAGGGCCATGTTCGGATGCGCCACTTGAAGCGCCCGCAGCCGCGGAATGAGCCAACGCATGGCAATTGAAGGCTCGCAGGAGAGCACCAGGGCACTCTTCCCGGCATTGGCAGCACGCAGGCTTTGAACTGTGGCGGCCAACTCACCGAAGAACCTGCCGAGGGTGAGGTTGAGTGTCTCGCCGGCAGGGGTGAGCCGCAGCCCTCGCCCATTCTTCTCAAACAACCTGACCCCGATGTCATTGGCGAGTTTGGTGATACGGCGACTGACGGCGCCGTGCGTGAGCGCAAGCGAGTCTGCTGCAAGCCGGACCGAGCCCAGCCGCGCTGTTGCTTCGAACGCTCTCAGGTCGTCGAGCGAGGGTATGTCCGAGCGATCCATCAGTGATAATCTATCACCGACTTCATCAGAAACTATCGCTATTCATCCTTAGTGAGGTTTTGTTAGTTGATGCATGCGCACCAATCATCAACCCAGTATAGCGGTCCTCGCCGATGACCTCACCAGCGCGGCAGATGGTGCAGCACCTTTCGTCGCCCGTGGCTTGACTGCGTCAATCGGAAGAGGCCAGCTTCCGCGCCAAGCGGAAGCGGCAGCGATAATTGCAGTCGATAGCGGTTCGCGGTCTGCTACTGCGTCGCAAGCGTTCGAGGCGGTCGCTCGATTGACCGCCCGACTTGCCAGCCGTACCGTGCTCTATAAGACGGTGGACTCCACACTTCGCGGTCACATAACGGCGGAGCTTGAAGCATGCTTTGCGGCGAGTGGCCGCAAAGCACTGGTGTTTGCACCGGCGTTCCCGCAGCCGGTCGTACGAATGGCTGCAGCGCTATCGCGGCGTTTTGTGCCGGCGAAGACCCTACCGCCATTGCTCGATGGCATCAGTAGCGATGTCTTGGTCGTCATTGGGAGCGCAAATCTGCGCAGTCAGCGGCAGGCAGATCAACTCCAGAAGGTCCGCGGCGTCATGCTGCTGCGCGGACCAAGGACGCGCGAGTGGGACTCGGCAGCAGTGCTGCGCCGTATCTCACAAGACGCAGCGCGAGAGCTTCAAAGCCCACGCTTCGGCGCTTTGATCGCCACCGGCGGCGACACGATGGAAGCGATCCTGGACCTTCTCAAGGTCCGTGAGTTTGATATCCTGCAAGAACTCGATCCCGGATTCCCGCTTGGTCTCGCCAGGCTTGGCGATGGGCGCTCGCTCTTGCTCGCTATGAAGGCCGGTGGCTTTGGCAGTGACGATGCGGTGACGCGCGCCGTCGCGCGGATACGTGGAGCCACCCAATGAAGAACATTCTCCCACTTGCTCTCACGATGGGCGACGCCTCCGGCATTGGGCCGGAGATCGTGGCGAAGGTGCTTGCGAAGGGCGGCGAACGCGTCGTCGTGTTCGGTAGCTATGTTGTCATGCAAGACACCGTGCGGCGGCTCGGGCTGAACGTCGAGGTGCGACGCATCAACGCTGCCAATGCGGCCCAATTCGAGCCACGCCGAATTGAAGTCATCGAAACCTCGCGGATTACCGAGCCTCCTCCAATCGGCCGTATCAGCACGATCTCCGGGCAGGCGGCCTTCGACGCCATCGTTGCGGCGATAGCGGCAGCGAAGTCCGGAGATGTGAGCGGCATCGTCACGGCGCCGATCAATAAAGAGGCGATGGCCAGCGCGGGAATCCGCTACCCCGGCCATACTGAAATTCTGGCCGACTACGGCGGCGCCAAGCGCGTGGCGATGATGCTTGCCAACGATGACATCCGCACGGTGCTCGTTACCATCCACACATCACTGAGCAAGGCGATCGAACAGGGCGATTTCGACGCTCAGCTATCCGCCATCCGGCTTGCCCATGAAGGTGGAAAAGCTCTCGGCTTCGCGACCCCGCGTGTCGCCGTAGCGGGTCTCAATCCGCACGCAGGTGAAGGTGGCCTCTTCGGGGACGAGGAAATCCGGATCATACGACCGGCAATCGACGCGGCCCGAGCCGAGGGCATCGATGCCACTGGCCCTTATCCTGGCGACACTGTCTTCATGCAAGCACGTCAAGGTCGATTCGATGTTGTGGTGGCACAATACCACGATCAGGGCCTGATCCCTGTGAAGTATCTCGGGCTGGAAAAAGGCGTGAACATCACGCTTGGCCTGCCATTCGTCCGCACCAGCCCAGATCACGGCACGGCGTTCGACATCGCGGGCCGCGGAATTGCAGACCACGCCAGCTTGGAAACTGCACTCGCCTACGCCAAGCGCCTCGTGTTGGCGCAAATCAAGACGAACTAGATACGAAAGGAACCACACCAATGGGGTTACGCTTCATCTTCATGCTTACGCGCAACGACCGCACGGTTCCGGACGCCTCGCGGCAACTTCAAACCGCGCTCAGCCTCGGCGTGCGGCACATCGGGTTCAAGGATATCGGCTTGCCGATCGAGCAGCTGAAAGACCTCAATGCGGCCATCAGGACGGGCGGTGCAACCTCCTACCTGGAAGTCGTGTCACTGGACCGCGAAAGCGAAATTGCTTCGGCAAAGGCAGCTGCCGAAATCGGCGTCGATGTTCTTCTTGGTGGCACGCGGGTCGACGACGTGCTGCCGATCATCAAGGACACCGGCATCCAGTACTTCCCGTTTCCGGGTCGGATCGCCGGTCATCCGAGCGTGCTTGAAGGCGCCATCGACGAAATTGTCGAAAGTGCCAAAGCGATTGCAGGGCACGATGGAGTGCATGGCCTGGATCTGCTGGCATACCGTTCGGCGGAGAACGTGCCCGAGTTGATGAAGGCCGTCTGCGCTGCAGTCACCAAGCCTGTCTATGTTGCGGGTTCGATCGACACCCCAGAACGAATTGCAGTCGTCCAAGGCGCCGGCGCAGCTGGATTTACGATTGGGACCGCAGCTTTGGATGGCAGATACCCGGCCAATGGGAATGACCTACCAAGCCAACTCACCGCAATCATTCGCGATGTGGCTGCCCTGAACAAGCACCTTTCGCCAATTCACAAGAAGAATTTGTCAATTGAGTTTGCCGGGCTGCGCGCGCCTTGGAAGCCTAAAGTCGAGGGGCGTGTCAACGCCATGCAAATCAAGGTCGCCATGTTCAATGGCGCCTCCAGTTGGTCATTTCGACAGCACGACGATCAGCTGTTCTTCGTTCACCGGGGACGGCTGCTCATGCAATTTCGTGACCGTGAAGAAATTATCGAACCCGGAGAGTTCATCGTCGTCCCATATGGCGTTGAGCACAGTGCGGTGGCCTTGGGCGAGGAAGGATGTGAAGTGTTGGTGGCAACGTCAACCGCCCTACCCTGCTACCCACCCCCGGTAACTGATCTCGCTCATTCTGATCGATCCCAGTTGACTGCTTAGCAGGACGGTACCGACTGCTAGGTTTTCAGACGCGCAGGAGCAATCATGACCGTGGCTATTGTGCTGCATCGCGCCGACGGCGCACCCGTTGCAACCCCTTTCCGCAGGACAGCGTCCGGCTCGGATGATCCCTTTGTGGGCATCGCGAAATCGCCTGGGAAGGGCCGGACTCGATATCGTGGGCCGAACCAGCTTTGTTGGCGAGCTCGAAGTCGCAAGCTTCCCCCACATCGAAACCATCGTCGTGGTGGAAGGAGAGCTGATCCTGACGGTGGTCGGCGCGGCCCCGCTGGTGCTCGGTCCGCAAGCGGGTGCTGTCATCGGATGCGGCACCACGCTTCGCATCCAGACTGAATCAGGCGTGCGGTTTTCGTTCTGCGCGGCCGCTTGCGACAAACCGACGAAGCCCGGCCTTGTCCAGTTGCGCGCCGACGCCGACTTCAAGCCGTCTGCTTCGCTACCGGCCGAGGCTTTGCTTGGCCCGGCCCCGCAATGCCGCAGCGACAACGTCTTCTCCAGCGACGGCGCGGATTACCGTGCGGGCACGTGGGATTCGACCCCATACCACCGGGTTGTTCGCCCGCATCGCCACAACGAGTTCATGCATCTGCTAGCCGCGAGTGTACGATTCGCCGCGCCCGATGGCAGCGTGCTGTCGGCGGGCACCGAGATGCGCTTTTCGTGCCCTAGGGCGCATCGATCGGATGGGAAAGTAAAAATCGCGTGGTGAAGTTTTTCGTCGTCCAAGCCGTCCAGGCCTGACGTAGAGCGAGATCCATCATGTCCCCTGGCAAGGTCGCTGAGTTTTAGGCCGCATCCGCAATCGACGCTCCTCCACACGAGATGGCTTTAGGCTTCAGCTACCTTCCCTCTGAGAGGTGGGCGCCAGCGAGCTTTTCACGCAACAATTGCATGTCCTAAGGGCCGCTAACGGCAGGATATTCCGTCCAGGCACACAACTCCGCAGCCTGTCTATTCTCGGCGCGGGCTAGAATGCTTCAAAGTTACCGGAGTTCCGCAGATGCCCGCGCCGCTCATGCACATCGAGTGCAGCCCTTCCCTCCCCCGCGAGGCAGACGTCGTCGTCATCGGCGGCGGCGTGGTGGGCGTGTTCACGGCGTATTATCTCGCGCGCCGCGGCGTCAGCGTCGCCCTGGTAGAGAAAGGACGCGTGGCCGCCGAGCAGTCAAGCCGAAACTGGGGCTGGTGCCGCCAGCAGAACCGAGATGCGCGCGAGTTGCCTATGGCAACCAAGAGCCTCGATCTCTGGGAGAAGGTGGCACAGGAGACTGGCGGGGATACTGGATTTCGCCGCTGCGGGCTTCTGTATCTCTCACAGGACGAAAATGAGCTGGCGGGCTGGGCAAGGTGGCGCGATTTTGCGAAAACGGTCGGAGTCACCACGCACGTGCTGAGCGCAGAGGAAGCCACCGAGAAGGGCAAGACGACCGGACGCAAATGGAAGGGCGGGGTTTTCTCACCGACTGACGGAACGGCGGATCCCTCCACGGCAGTGCCGGTTGCCGCGCGTGGCATCATGGCGGCGGGCGGTACCTTGCATCAGCATTGCGCAGCGCGTGGACTGGAGTTGAGCGCCGGCAAGGTCAGCGGGGTCGTGACGGAAGCGGGAACCATCCGTACGAAGATCGCGGTCATGGCCGGAGGCGCGTGGGCTTCTTCCTTCTGCAACCAGCTTGGCATGCGCTTCCCGCAAGCTGCCGTGCGTCAGTCCATTCTAGCCGTAGCGCCAGGCGCAATCGGCCTGCCCGATGCCCTGCATACCACGAGCGTCTCGCTGACGCGGCGCAGCAACGGTGGATACGCGCTGGCGATCAGCGGACGAGCTCGCGTCGACCCAACGCCGCAGCAGTTCAGGTTCAGCCGCGAGTTTCTACCGATGTTCGCCCGCCGCTGGCGCAATCTCGCCCCGGGGGCCTTCGAGGGCTGGCGTCAAGGACATGAAAGCCTGCGCAAATGGGGCCTTGACGACATTACGCCGATGGAACGGAACCGGATTCTCGACCCGAAGCCCGACATGGGACAAATTCAGCTGACATATCGAAGAGCCTGCGAATTGATCCCCGAACTCCAACGCGTGGCGATCTCCGATGTCTGGGCGGGTTATATCGACAGTACACCCGACGGCATTCCCGCGATCGGCGAAGTGGAGGGGATTCCGGGCTTTATCCTGGCGGCGGGATTCAGTGGTCACGGGTTCGGGATTGGCCCCGGCGCGGGGCATATGATCGCCGACATCATCACAGGCAGCGAGCCTGTTGTCGATCCGCGTCCTTATAGGCCCGAACGCCTGAAGACCGCTGCATGGGGCAAGGTCGCTGAATTCTGAGAAGATGGCTTGCCAACGTACTATCGATCGCACACGAGATTGATGCCGCGACTGCTCAAACAGGGAAGTAACGATGCGCGAATACGAGATTGCCGCCATTCCTGCCGACGGGATCGGCCCAGAGGTGATCGCCGCCGGTCTCCAGGCGCTTGAGGCGCTGCAGCAGCGCTGCGGCGACTTCAAGCTACGCGTCCAGCACTTCGACTGGGGATCGGACTACTACAGGGCCAATGGCCGGATGATGCCTGAAGATGGAGTGGCGCAACTGAAGCGCTTCGATGCCATCTTCTTCGGTGCTGTCGGCGCTCCCGATGTGCCCGACGACATCACGCTCTGGGGTCTCCGGCTGCCGATCTGCCAAGGCTTTGATCAATACGCGAACGTGCGGCCGACCAGGATTTTGCCCGGCATCGTTTCGCCGCTGGCGGGCGTTGGGCCCGGCGATCTGGATTGGGTGATCGTGAGGGAGAATTCGGAGGGCGAGTATTCCGGCCACGGCGGCCGCGCCCACCGCGGTCTCCCCGAGGAGGTCGGAACCGAAGTCGCGATCTTCACGCGCGTCGGCGTCGCCCGCATCATGCGCTATGCATTCCGGCTGGCGCGGTCACGGCCGCGAAAGCTCCTGACTGTTGTCACGAAATCCAACGCGCAGCGTCACGGCATGGTAATGTGGGATGAAATCGCAGCCGAGGTGGCGCAAGAGTTCCCTGACGTCGCGTGGGACAAGATGCTGGTTGATGCTATGACGGTGCGCATGACACTCAAACCTCGCAGCCTCGACACGATCGTCGCCACAAATCTTCACGCCGACATTTTGTCGGACCTTGCAGGCGCGCTGGCGGGCAGTCTCGGCGTTGCACCAACCGCCAACATTGATCCCGAGCGGCGCTATCCCTCGATGTTCGAGCCAATTCACGGCTCGGCTTTCGACATTGCCGGCAAGGGTATCGCCAACCCCGTCGCCACCTTCTGGACCGCTGCCCAGATGCTCGAACATCTGGGCGAAAGCGCAGCCTCCGTCCGGTTGATGAGCGCTGTGGAAACAGTGACGAGTGAAGGCGTGCTGACGCCGGACGTTGGTGGGACAGCGACCACGCAGGACGTGACGGACGCCGTCTGCCGGACGATCCGCGGTTCGAACGTGTGACAGGTTTGCGATGAAACTCGACAAGATCGACATCAAGATCTTATCCCAACTGCAAAAGAACGGGCGGGTCACCAACGTCGAGCTTGCCGACCTGGTCAACCTTTCGCCGAGCCCTTGCCTGATGCGGGTGAAGAAGCTTCAGGCGGAAGGCTTCATTACCGGCTATTCCGCCCAGATCGACGTGTCCAAGCTCGGACAGACTCTAACGATCTTCACCGAGGTTACGCTCAAGCACCATCAACAAAACGACTTCGCGAGATTTCTCACCGCCATTCAGAAAGTTGATTCCGTCATCGAATGCCATCTGATTTCGGGCGGATACGATTACCTTGTGAAGTTCGTGACGGCGGGCATTAGCGAGTATCAGACTATCATGGAGCGCATGCTCGAATTGGATATCGGGATCGACAAATATTTCAGCTTCGTCGTGTTGAAGTCACCGATCGTGAAATCCCACTTGCCTCTCGACGTCATTTTCGACAGATGAAAGGCCACCCCTGCAGTCTGGGACTGGAAAGCGGGCGCCATCGTTCGCTTCCGCTGCCCGTGTGCTACGGCGGAAGTCCGCCTAACTGCAACTTTCTTGGCACTTGACGGAATGCGGCAAGACCTGAGGATTTCCTTCAGGCCCCGCTCGCATGGATCGGGTGGCTTCACCCATGACGACGATCATCCCTTCATCGCTTCCCGCACATCCTTGTCTTCGAGGGTTTGATCCAGCGTCATCCTGGTGCGTTCGAGGATTCCATCGATGTCGTCGTCCGTGCAGCAGAGCGGTGGCGCGAAACCGAGTATGCCGCTGTTGAAGGCGCGAATGACAAGGCCGTTCCCCCACGCCCGGTCGAAGATGCGGCGCCCCGGATCGGCCGCCGCCGGCAGCGGTGTTTTGCGCTCCTTGTCCGTGACCAGCTCGATCGCAGCCAGCATGCCGCGACCGCGAATATCGCCAACCAGCGGGTGGTCTGCGAGCGAGCTGAGGCCCCTCATCAGTCGCTTCCCGGCCTTCCGACCGTTCTCGAGCAAGCCCTCTTCATAGAGACGCAGGCATTCCAGCCCGACCGCTGCGCTCACCGGATGGGCTGAGTAGGTATAGCCGTGGCCGACAGCCGCTTTGCCGGCTCCGTCCGCGATCGTATTGTAGACATGGTCGGTCATGAAGACGGCGCCCATCGGCACGTAGCCCGACGTCAGTCCTTTCGCTGTGGTCATCAGATCCGGCACGACCTCGTCCTCCTCACAGGCGAAAAGGGGACCGGTGCGGCCAAAAGCGGTGATGACCTCGTCGGCAACGAACAAGATGTCGTGTTCCTTGCATAGGGCATGCAGGGCCTTTAGCCAGCCAGCCGGCGGAACCAGGACACCGCCCGAACCCTGGATAGGTTCAGCGTAGAAGGCCGCGATGCGATCCGCGCCGAGCTCAGCGATTTTGGCCCGCAGCGCCGCGACCGATGCATCGATAATCGCCTGCGGGTTGGAACCGACCGGATTGCGATAGGCGTAGTGCGAGGGAATCTTGTGCTGCCAGTCATAAGGAACGCCGAAGCCCGCATGGAAAGCCGGCAGCGCGGTCAGACCTGCGCCAACCGTAGAGGATCCATGGTAGCCATGCCCGACCGAGATAAATTGGTCTTTTCGCGGCGTCCCCTTGGCGTGATAAAAATAGCGAATGAAACGGATGGTGCTGTCTATCGCGTCGGACCCGCCCAGCGTGAAATAGACATGGTTCAGATCGCCAGGCGCCAATTCGGCAAGCCGGGCGGCAAGACGAATGGCCGGCTCAGACCCCAGCCCGAAATATCCCGTCGCATAAGGAAGCTCTCTTAGCTGCTTGGCCGCTGCCTCGACGACGCTTTCCTGCCCGTATCCGATGTTTACACACCAGAGACCCGCGAACCCGTCCAGCAAGGTTTTCCCGCTTGCCTCGGTCACTGTAGCGCCCTTGGCGGATTTGAGCACGCGCACACCCGTCTCTTCGTGGCTCCGATAGCATGAAAACGGGTGAACCAGGTGCGCACGGTCGAGTTCGATCAGGGAGTTTTCAAGCATTTCTTCCTCCGGTTCAGCCTAGCGCCTGACTAACGAGCGCATAAGTTTGGTGTGACCTGATTTCGACTTTCGGCTCGTCTGCGATTCGTCGCATCGTTACGCCACCGCCGACGTGGGCCAGGCCGCGACGGATGAGCCACTCGCCGAGAGCCGTGGATTCGTTGGTGTCGATGCGGACAAACTCGCCCGCACTGTCGGCCAGCAGGAAGTCGATCAGGCATCTCGCTTCGTGCAGCGTCCTCGCCACCACCGGCCCAATGACCAGCCCTCGACCAAAACGACGAATTGCGGCAAACGCCTGGACATCGCCTGCATCGCGAATGACGGCGAACTTCGCCCGCTCGCACAACGAGTTCATGAGTGCCGACCGGTCGTGACCAAACGCGGCGCAATCCAGAGCGACAAGGCGCGCGTGGTCGCCGTCCTCGCCCCATGACACATGTGCCGGTGCATCTGCAGACGGCGCCATGCCCTGGTGCTGCACGATCTTGCCGGTCGCGACAAATCCCAGCTTCTCGTAGAGTGGGAGCCCTTCCTGCGTAGCCACCAAATAGCAAGTGCGCTCGCCTGCCTTGGTAAGCGCCTCCTCCATCAGCTTGCGCCCGAGCCCGCGACCGCGCATTGCGGCATCGACGATGACCATGTTGACGCTGGCGGCATCGTCGCCGTAGGGCGTCATCAGAATCGTCCCCACCACGCGTCCTTCCTCCTGGACAACGAGACCTTGGCTGAGCGACTGCATCAGCTCCCAGTCTTCACGACGGTGCGGCCATCCAACATGACGTGACAATTCGACAGCATCGTTCAAATGCTCGGTTGTCATCGTTTTGAACGTGACTCGCCCTGGGGTCATGGGTCGTTTCCCGGCCTGAATTCTTCAATGCAAAGTTAGGCTGCGGCCGACAGCAGTTCCTCCCGACGCGTACCGGTGAGCTAGGTGTTTTGACTTTCCTTTGCCGCCGGCGCCGCATCTTATGCCGACGAGCCGGCGGGCGAGGGAAGCGCCTGGCAAGCTCGGAACCACGTCGTGCGCAACTCTCTGCCAAAGCCCTGCCACGATACAAAACAATCTGCTTCAAGCGGCAGAGAATGCGGCGACTAGTCCTTTTCGCTGCTCGTTATGATCCTTGTCGTTAAAGGCACGCGGTGCCGCCAGGATTGGAAGGATAGACGCCAATGACCCGTTTCAGACCGAAATACATCACCTTCGATTGCTACGGTACGCTGACCAACTTCGACATGGCCGGCGCGGCAAGACGAGTTTACGGTGCGGAACTCTCCCCAGCCGTAATGACGCAGTTCATCAAGGATTTCTCGGCCTATCGCCTCGATGAGGTTCTTGGCGCTTGGAAGCCCTATAGCGAGGTCGTGCACAATTCCGTGGAGCGCGCCTGCAAGCGCAACAATGTGACGTTCCGGCCTGAGGATGCCCAGCGCATTTATTCGGAAATACCGACATGGGGTCCGCACCCGGATGTCCCGGCGGGACTGGCCAAGGTCGCCAAGGAAATCCCACTGGTGATCCTGTCGAATTCCATGAAGAGCCTGATCATGTCGAACGTTGAGAAGCTCGGCGTACCCTTCCACATGGTCATCACGGCCGAGGAGACCGGCACCTACAAGCCGCATATGAAGGGCTTCGAGTACATGTTCGACAAGCTCGGCTGCGGCCCGGAAGACATTACGCATGTGTCGTCCTCATTCCGCTACGATCTCATGACCGCCTATGATCTTGGCATCAAGAGCAAGGTCTGGGTGAATCGCGGCCACGAACCCGCGAACCCATACTACGAGTACAGTGAAATCAAGGATATCGGCGGGCTGGCCGGCGCCGTCGGGCTGGAGCCCGTTCGCGAATTCGCCTGAGCGTCTGTTGCTGGTGCAGTCGCGCCAGGGTGAGGCACTCCCACCACGTTAATGATCACTGGTCGCAATACAGAGAAAGGGGCGGTTTTCACCGCCCCTTTCTTGTTGTTCCACGCTTTGGAAGGTGTTTCCACCTGCTTGCAACAGAACTAGTTAAGCCCGCCAACATGAAGCGTCTTGACCTCGAGATATTCCTCGATGCCGAGCTGCGATCCTTCGCGCCCCACCCCTGACTGCTTGACACCGCCGAAAGGCGCTACTTCGGTCGAGATCATGCCCGTGTTGAGCCCAACCATACCGAACTCCAGGGCCTCGGCAACACGCCATGACCGCTTGAGATTTTCGGTGTAGAAGTAGGCGGCAAGGCCGAAGGGCGTACCGTTCGCGATCGCAATGGCCTCGTCCTCCGTTTCGAAGCGAAAAAGCGGCGCCACCGGGCCGAACGTCTCTTCCGATGCCAGCAGCATCTCGGTAGTAGCCTCTCCCAGCACGATGGGCCGTGCATATTGCTTGCCGTCCGGCACCGTCTCGCTCTGGGCGATGATCCGCGCGCCTTTCGCCTGTGCATCCGCGATGTGACGCTCGATCTTGTCGATGGCGGCCGCATTGATCATCGGGCCAATCTCCGTTCCGTCGTCGGTCCCCGCGCCAACCTTCATTCGGTTGACGCGCTGGCTCAGCTTTTCTGCGAAAGCATCGTAAACGCCCGCCTGCACGAGAATCCGGTTCGCACAGACGCAGGTTTGACCGCCATTGCGGAACTTGGATGCGATCACCCCCTCGACTGCATTGCCCAGATCGGCGTCATCAAAGACGATAAAGGGCGCGTTGCCGCCGAGCTCGAGGCTGAGCCGCTTGATGCTATCGGCCGCGCCACGCATGAGCAGCGCTCCGACGCGGGTCGAGCCGGTGAACGAGATCTTGCGCACCGTCTCGTTGGCCATCAGTTCGTTGCCGATTTCAATGGGCATGCCGGTCACAATGTTGATCACGCCGGCAGGAATACCCGCCCGTTCCGCCAGTACGCCGAGCGCCAGCGCCGAAAATGGCGTGAATTCCGACGGCTTGATGACAACCGTGCAACCCGCGGCCAGCGCCGGCGCCACCTTGCGCGTAATCATCGCGTTAGGGAAATTCCATGGCGTGATGATTGCGCAGACGCCAACGGCCTCCTTCAGCACCAGAATGCGGCGATCGGGCGTGGGAGACGGAATGGTCGAGCCACCGATCCGGCGTGCTTCTTCGGCGAACCATTTCACGAAGGAGGCGCCATAGCGGATTTCACCGCGTGCTTCTGCCAGAGGCTTGCCCTGTTCCAGCGTCAGCAGCAACGCCAGGTCCTCTTCATTTTCCAGTATCAGGCTGTGCCAGCGCTCCAGAAGCGCTCCGCGTTCGGCATGGGTCCTGGCCTTCCAGTCCTTGAACGCCGCCTGCGCTGCATCTATTGCAGCCCTTGTCTCATCCCGGCCCATGTCGGGCACGGTTCCAAGCACTTCCAGACTGGCCGGATCGATCACATCGACAGTCGCGTTGCTGTGCGCATGCTGCCAGACATCGCCAATGAGGCCACGCTGGCGAAACAGGTCCGCACCCTTCAGGAAACCAATCTTAGTTATTGCGTTCATGGTTCTTTTCCTCTGCTCTTTCAGCTTAATCCTGCCAGCACGGCCTGCGTGATTGCTTCAGTCGTGTCCTTGCCTGCAATCGTGCCTATCCCGCGTGCGGTTGCGGACTCGATCGCCGACATCACTTCGGCCGCGGCCTGCTCCTCGCCCAGATGCCCGAGCATCATCGCACCGGACCAGATCGCGGCGATCGGATTGGCGATGCCGAGATGCGCGATGTCAGGCGCCGAACCGTGGACCGGCTCGAACATCGAAGGCGCGCTGCGATCGGGATTGATATTGGCGGAGGCGGCGTAACCCAGCCCGCCCTGAATGGCCGCTCCAATATCCGTGAGGATGTCGCCAAAAAGATTCGAGGCGACGATCACGTCGAGGCTTTCAGGCGCCAGGACCATGCGGGCGGCAATGGCGTCGACGTGGTAGTGCGAGACCTCCACATCGGCATAGTCTTTCGCCACCTCACGCGTGACCTCATCCCAAAAAACCATGGAATGTTTCTGCGCGTTGGATTTGGTGACGGATGCGAGCTTCTTGCGGCGCGTCCGCGCCTGTTCGAAACCGAAACGGAGGATTCTTTCGACACCCTCACGTGTGAAGATTGCCGTCTCGATCGCGACCTCATTGGCCGTTCCGGAATGAATGCGCCCACCAGCGCCGCAGTATTCGCCTTCCGTGTTCTCCCGGATGCACAGTATATCGAAACCATCACGGCGAAGAGGTCCCTGAACGCCTGGCAACAGCCTGTGCGGCCGTATGTTGGCATACTGCGTGAACCCTTTGCGGATCGGCAGGAGCAGTCCGTGAAGCGATACGGAGTCGGCCACCTTTGCTGGCCATCCCACAGCGCCGAGGTAGATTGCATCGAACTTCCGCAGCATCTCGACGCCGTCAGGGGGCATCATCGCACCGGTTTCCAGATAGTAGGCGCACGACCATGGGAACCTTGTATCCTCAAGGGCGAAGCCGCCTCGCTTTGCTGCAGCCTGCAGCACCTCCCATCCAGCCTCGGTCACCTCCTTGCCGATGCCGTCGCCTGGGATGTGCCCTATCGTGTAAGCCTTCATTGATATCCTCCTGGAGACCGATGGGTACCGAAGGTCGCAGCTTGCTCAACACGGCAGCGACATGCGGCGTCTCGCACCTGGTTTTGGAACAGTAGTCGACAGCGCGCCGTATTTTCCGCCGAGGATGAGCCGCCCGACGGCGTCGAATCGCGTCGGGCGGGACTTGGAGAGTGGATTGTTCTGGAACCGGCGCGCGCGCTATTCGGCCAGACCTTGAGCGTTGAGCTCAGTCATAGACGCTGACGTAGATCTTGCGCACGGTTTCGATCGTGCGCCAGACGCCGACAAAGCCGGGCTTCATCACAAAACTGTCGCCGCTGCGGTAAGTCTTGGTCTCACCGCCCGTCTCCTCGATCTCGACGAGGCCCGAAACGATGTGGCAGAACTCGCAGGTCGTGCCCTTGATAGAATGCGTCTCGCCAGGCGTCGCCTCCCAGACGCCGGTCAGAACCTTCTCGCCTTTCGAAGCATCCTGCGCCCAAGTCTTGAAGGATGGATTGCCGGAGATGAGCCGCTCTGGAGCCGGCAATGCCTGCTTCGGCGCGAAGGCTGGATCTGTGTCGATCGTGATCAGAAGTGACATTTTATGTTTTCCTGGTTAGTAGCCGCGTGTCCGATCGACGAGGCCGATCAGTTCTTCTCCGGCGCGGTGGCGCCGGATGTTGTCCACGACGGATTGCGCCGCGGAATCTGCTTGCGTTACGGAAGCGATGTGCGGCGTGATCGCCACCTTCGGGTGCCGCCAGAGCGGATGGCCGTCCGGCAGTGGCTCGGGATCGGTGACATCGAGCATTGCGGCGGTGAGGTGCCCGCTATCGAGAGCCTGGACAAGGGCGGTTTGGTCTAGCTGCGGCCCGCGGCCGACATGCAACAATCTCGCCCCAGCCGGCAGGAGGGAAAAGAGTTCCGCATCGAGGATGCCACGCGTTTCTTTCGTCAGCGGCAGCAGGCAGACGAGAATATCCGTGCGCGCGAGGAAACCGGCAAGCTGGTCCGCGCCATAAAAGCAGGTCACCCCTTCGATCTCCTTCCTGCTTCGGCTCCAGGCGGCAAGGGGAAAGCGAAACGGCAGCAATCGCTCGATAGCTGCCTGCGCCAGCATGCCGAGGCCAAGAAACCCAACCCGGCGTTCGGTCGCTTGCGGAGCGGCAAGACCCCGCCACGCTTGGCGCTTCTGCTGTTCACGATACGCCACCATATCCCGGTGGAGGCTCAGCACGCCAAGAACGACATATTCCTGCATCATGCGAATGATGCCGTCCTCGACCATGCGCACCAGCTTCACCTGCCGAGGCAGGCTTTCACGGTTGAACTGGTCGACGCCGGCGCCGAGCGAAAACAGCAATTCGAGATTGCGATAGCGCGCGAGATCATCTGGCGCCGTCCAGGTCAGGAGGTAGCGCACCTCCTCCGGGTCGAAACATTCGCTGCTGTGGAACAATTCGACGTCCGGTAGTTCGCGTGCGAAAGCCTTGCGGAAGACCGCTGCGCGCACCGGGTCGGAATTGAAAAGAAAAGCCATGAACCGCCCTTTCCTGCTATCCGGCAAGGCGCGTGGCGAGACGCTCGATCATGCTCTGGCAGGCAGCAAGTTCGCCGGTCTCGATATATTCATTGGCACGGTGAGCCCGGATGATGTCGCCGGGGCCGCAGATGATCGCGTCGATGCCGGCCTGCTGATAAAGGCCAGCTTCCGTTCCGTAGCTCACCGCAGACAGGGGCTGACGCCCCGTCAACTCGGCCAGAAGGGCCGCCAAACCACTCTCCTGCGGGAGCGAAAGCCCCGGATACGCACTCAGCTCATGCCAAGCCACTTCAAAGCCGCTGTCGCGTAGAGCCGTCAGTTGGGTCTTTACCGGCTCGAGCAGGGATCTCGGCGAAACACCTGGCACGGCACGGACCTCGATATCGGCGGTGCAGCGATCGGGGATGATGTTGACGGATTGGCCGCCGGCGATGACACCAACCTGCAATGACGAGTATGGAGGCGCGAAATCCGTGTCGAATGGCCCGATCGCAAGGGTCTGGCCATAGGCCACGATCTGCGTGACGAGACCAGCCATTGCATGCACGGCATTCAGTCCCAGCTCGGGCCGTGAAGAATGGCCGGACCGTCCGATCACTTCGAGCCGCACGGCCGCCTTGCCTTTGTGTGCCCGCACGGCTTCCATCCGGCTCGGCTCACCGATAATCGCGCCAAGCGGCTTCTCGCACAGGCTTGGCAGCGCGGCGATGAGATGCGGCACGCCACGGGCACCTGCCTCCTCGTCATAGGAGAATGCGAGATGAATTGGCCGTGGCAAGTTCATCGCCGCGAGCCGCGGCACCGCGGCCAGCACGCAGGCGAGAAACCCCTTCATGTCGGAGGTGCCCCGACCGTGAAGCCTGGCGCCGTCTTGGCGCAGGACAAACGGATCCGAGTGCCATTCCCGTTCACCGGCCGGCACGACATCCATGTGGCCCGACAAGATGTAGCCGCGGGCATGCCGAGCTCCGATTGTGACAAACAGGTTGGACCGGTCGCCTTCCGGGCCGCGAAGGACCGTCACCTCAGCTCCGGCCGCCTCGCAATATTCACGCACCCAATCGACGATCGCGCCATTGGGCGCGCCCACGACCGAGGGGAACGCGATCAGCCTCGCAAGAATTTCTTCGACATTCACAGGGCGCCGCTCCACTCGCAGTTCGCTGGATGCAACAAGTGTGGCAGCAGGCGAGAGCATTCCGTGCCGAATGAAGGTATGCTTTGGCCGAAGATTTCGAATATTGGCCCGGAACCAGCGAAACCTGCTGGCTTTCGGGTGCAATCATGGGGCAAAAGACGGCTGCGGCACGTCAGCGAGGACGGGTCGCGACCGTGGGACTTGGAAAAAGGGAGCAGGTCGACTGAAATGCAGAGATCAGTGCGCCTGAAGTCTTTCGAACTGGTCGCGCGGGACATCGACGAAGTCGATGTCAATCTGCTCCACGCGCTCTCGATCTCGGTTCGCTGGCCGCATCGGCCGAAGGACTGGGACACTCTGCGCCGCGCGGGCCGCGGCATCGTTGCCGTAGACGGCATCGGGCGCGTTTTCGGCAGCGCGATGTGGTTTCCGCAAGGGGACGATTTCGCCACCATCGGCGTAGTGATCACAACGCCCCGCACACAAGCGCAAGGCGGCGGTCGATGGCTCATGGACCAGGTGCTCGAGCAGTGTGGCGATCGCAATTTGGCGCTCAACGCCACCCATGCCGCCTATCCCCTCTATGTCTCACTCGGTTTCACGACCGAAGGAATCGTATTCATGCACCAAGGAGAGATTCCGCCTGCACTCCCTGCCCTGCCGGCCTTGGACGGGGAATTGCAGGCGCTGCCGAGCGACAGGCTGAAGGAGATCATGGGGCTCGACAGACGAGCGTTTGGGACAGACCGCGCCAGCCTGCTCGCATTGCTTTCAGCGAATGCCTCTATCTGCACTTTGAGCCGTGGCGGCGAGATCGTCGGCTATTCCATGTGTCGCGAATTCGGACGTGGCTACGTGATCGGCCCGATGGTCGCGCGCAGCGATCTGGACGCGGTCCATCTTACAGCCATCCATCTGAGAAATCTTGCAGGACGCTTCGTCCGAGTCGATACGCGGGAGAAAGAAGGCATGTTTGCCGCGTTTCTCGACCAGTGCGGCCTTGGCATTGCCGAGACCGTTACGACCATGTCCAAAGGGCGCCGATTCCTGAACCGGGAAGAAAACGGGCCGTGGGTTTATGGATTGGCTGGCCACGCATTGAGTTGACTGCGGCACCACAATGCGACCGAAAGGCGCCAACCGCGTGGCCGTGCGCGCAGGCGAGCGAGTGTAGGAGACCAGCGCCCGCCGAATAGGCGGCGTTCTGGTCGCTGGCGTTAAAGACGCAATTGGCCACCGGATTGGGCGGAGGAGAGATAGCCGAGTTCATCGAAACACGACGAAGTCGAGCCGGGTCAGATGATCGGCAATTTTGCCTTGGCGGCCGTCGCGGGTCTCGGATGACGACATTGAAGAAGCGGCCGCGAGCGTTAGGAAGGTGGCTAATGCCGCCTAACTCTCGCTTAGGAACGCCAACCATCCCGGCCGAAGTGACCGGAACTACGGAGCTTCGCTAGCAGGATGCTGGCTGTTCCGCGGTGATCAACCTTTGCTTGCTCACTCAGCGGAAACGCATTCCAGTCAGCCAATTCTGCCACCAAAGGAGCGGTGTCCCCGTTACCGATGCGCATCTAAGTTGTCCGTTCTTCCCCATCACGATTATAGCTGTGCCGACTACGCCATGGCAGCTATTTACTGAACGTAGGTATCGCCGTCGACGCGAAAATCGAACAGAACCGACCCATCGGTTTTTTCCGCGGCGTCAGCCACACGATCATAGAACGGTCGATTGAGGCCCTCGATGTTGCCGAGTGACTGTTCAAACAAGGCCGATTCTACATGCTCCGCCACCATAGCTGTGAGAGTGCGCGCCGGCTGGCCCAATGGGCAAGCCGCCACGGCTGATTATCCACACCAGCCATCCCTGGTCCTTTTCATAAGCGACAAGACGACCGTTAACAGAGGGGGGTCTGTCAGGCCGAAATCCCGATAGCGATCACGCCCGGATCCAATGCGGTGTTGCAAAAGGCAGCAAGCAGGCCCCTCCCCTCCGGATCGAAGCCGTCTAAGGGCTCCGTGACAACATCAGGCATCCTTGGGAAGCACCTGAAGGACCCGTGCGATGAACATATGGAACTCGGCCATGTAGTTGAGCAAGAACTCCTGCGTGGATTCGACTGTGACTTCGCCGCCGTCCGTGATCAGGCCCGGCGTGAACTGAATGTAGGCTTCCGGAGCGTTCATCTGCGGGGAGTTGCAGAAGCTAAGCACGCTTCGCAGGCTTTGCTGGGCCACGGCGGTCCCTATGGTTCCGGGCGAGGTCCCAATGACAGCTGAGGGCTTGCGGGCGAACGAGTTCTTGCCATAAGGGCGGCTGGCCCAGTCGATTGCGTTCTTCAACCCACCTGGGATCGAGCGGTTATACTCGGGCGTTATGAAAAGGACTGCCTCCACCGCGGCGATAGAGTCTTTGAAAGCGCGCGCGACAGGTGGAAAGTCAGCATCGTAGTCGTAGCTGTAGAGCGGCAAATCCTTGAAGGAAATCTCCGACATTTCAAGCTCTGGTGGAGCAAGCTGCACTAGTGCTTTTGCAAGCTTGCGATTGATCGATGCCGTGGCGAGGCTACCAATCAGATAGCCGACTTTGTGCGTGGTCATCAGGCACTCCCATATTGCCGCCCCCAAACAGTATCTGCTCAGTCAAAGTCGGACACCAGCACATTTAGGACAAGCTGCTGGATTCAACTGCTGCAGGGTTCACGACGCGATGAAGCGAACATCGGAAGAGCGGGTACCTGCGCTGTTGGTTCGTAGCGACAGGTTGCGGACTTTAGGTGACGTCAACGGAATGTGCCACACCGCAGCTCACAGTCTCATTTGAGCTGCCAGCGAGCCACCAAGCGGCTGAGTGGATCCGCACAACGAAATCAATGATATCCGACATCTGTACGGACCTTGCCGCGAAACACCCAGTAGGACCAGCCGGTGTACATCAGGATCACCGGCAGCAGCACCAGCGTGCCAACAAGGAGGAAAGCCTGGGTGCGCTCGGACGAAGCTGATTCCCAAAGCGTGAAATGATAAGGAACAATCATCGGAAAGAGGCTGATCGCGATACCGACGTAAGAGAGCATGAAAAGGCCGATGGCGCCGATGAAGGGCTTTATCTCACTTGCGCTGTCCAGCACCCGCCACGTGAAGAATGCCACCGCCGCGGTCGCTACGGGCACCGGGGCCAAATATAGAACATTGGGCCAGGCAAACCAGCGCGAGGCGATGGCCTCGCTCATGAATGGGGTCCAGATGCTGACCATGCCGATACCGATGAGGACGCCAACAAGGCACACGCGGCCGTGCCGACGCGCTGTTTCCTGTACCGCTCCGTTTGTCTTTAAGATCAGCCAGCCGGCGCCCAAAAGCCCATAGCCGAACAGAAGGGCAAAGCCGGTCAAAAGCGAGAACGGCGTCAGAAAGTCGAAAGACCCTCCGGAGAACTGCCTGCCAGTGACCTCGAAACCCTGGATGAAGGCGCCGAGCACGACCCCTTGAGCAAAGGTGGCCACGGCCGAGCCATAGCAGAAACCGTGGTCCCAGAAGGTCTTGTGCTCGGCATCGCGGAAGCGGAACTCGAACGCCACGCCACGGAACACCAGCGCCAGCAGCATGACGAGAATGGGAAAATAAACCGCGGGAATGATGATGGCGAAGGCAAGCGGAAACGCAGCAAGAAGTCCCAGGCCGCCCAGCACCAGCCAGGTCTCGTTGCCGTCCCAGATCGGAGCGATCGAGTTCATGATGGTGTTGCGGGACGCCGTGTCGGGCGCGAAGCCGTAAAGCATGCCGACGCCAAGGTCGAAGCCGTCCAGAAGCACGTAGAAGAACACCGCCATGCCGAGGATCAGCGTCCAGATCGGCACGAAATCCAGCACTTGGGTCATCGCACTTCCCCCTCTCGAAGTTCGACCGCTCCGGCTCGGACCGGCGCCTCGGGCCTGCCCCCCTCGATCTCAGCGCCCTCGTCGGCGACGATGGACGGGCCTTTGCGCACGATGCGCAGCATCAGGGAGAGGCCCGCGGGATAGATGATGAGATAGACGGCGATGTAGCCAAGCAGCGAGATCACAACATCGGACCTCGTCAGCGACGGTGTCACCGATTCCGCCGTTCGTAGAAGGCCGTAGACCGTCCAGGGTTGACGTCCGACCTCGGTGGTAATCCATCCGGCGATAACCGCCACGAAGCCGATGGGCGCCGCGATCTGAGTGAGCGTGAGAAAAGCCGGCGAAGTGTCCAGCCGGCCGCGCCAGCGAAGCCATCCGCCAAAGAGGACGAGGCCGAGCATCAGCAGGCCGCAGCCGACCATGATGCGGAAGGCGAAGAATGGGATCGCGACGGGCGGACGCTGATCGGCCGGAAAGTCCTTGAGGCCGATGACCTCGCCATCAAACTCATGGGTAAGGATGAGGCTGCCGAGCCATGGAAGGTCGATGGCAAATCGGTTGCGCTCGCCCTTGTCGTCCGGAATAGCGAAAAGCGTCAACGGCACCTGCCGCGCGGTTTCCCAACGCGCTTCGATTGCAGCGAGCTTTGCCGGCTGGTGCTCAAGCGTGTTCAGACCATGCTGGTCGCCGATGAAAATCTGGAGTGGGACCAGCACTGTAAGCAGCCAGAGCGTCATCGACAGCATCGTTCGCCCTTCCGCGGCCGACCTCCCCCGACGCATCAGATAGGCGCCGACGCCCATGACGACGAAGCCGGTCGTGACGAAGAAGGCGACGACGGTGTGCGCCAACCGGTAGGGAAAGGAAGGATTGAAGACCACCTTGAACCAGTCGGTCGGGAAGAACCGGCCGTCGATGATCTCGTAGCCGGCCGGCGTCTGCATCCAGCTATTTGCCGACAGGATCCAGAAGGAAGAAAGCAAAGTTCCCAGTGCCACCATCAGTGCCGCGACAAAATGCGCCCAGCGTGGCACCAACTGCCGTCCGAACAGAAGGACGCCAAGGAAGGCCGCCTCCAGGAAGAACGCCGTCAGGCCCTCATAGGCGAAAAGCGGTGAAAGGACATTGGCGGTCGCGTCGGAAAAGCGGCTCCAGTTCGTGCCGAACTGGAAAGGCATGACAACGCCTGTGACGACGCCCATGCCGAAAGCAATCGAGAATATTTTGATCCAGAACGTCGAGATGCGGAGATAGATGTCCCTTCCGGTGAAGAAATTGAGGCCTTCCAGCATCGCGATGAACGCGGCCAATCCTACAGTAATAGCCGGCAGCAGGATGTGCCAGCCGATCACCCAGGCAAATTGCAGTCGCTACAGGAATACAGGATCAAAATCCATTACTCGTCTCTCCCGATGCCAAGCTGGTGAGAATCACTTCATATGCTGCAGCAGCCGCCACAGAGATCACGCCTCGATTCAAAGCCGTGATCAAGCTATAGAAATTGGCGTCGGTGTCGATACAAGGATTCGAAACCGCTCTTCTGTCTGGCCGTCAACCTCGAACCAGACCACCAAATATACCCTGATAAGCCTTTCGACGGAGACAGCCAAAGGAGTTGTCCAGCGGCTGCTGCGTCGAAATGTGACAGTCGGGGCGCCTCCCGTTCGCCACTGCAAAGAATTGATCGCAAGGCCTACTGTCGAAGCCGGCAACTTGGAGCGGATTTGCTGGGATTCAGTCCTGCAACTGCACTATGCGAAGATATGGCCGAAGTTCCGTCCAGCCTGGCGGAAACGTTCATAAGCCTGTACGTCGGTGAGCGAGATGATGATCGGCTGACCCGGCTGCCCCTGTTCACCGAGGCTGTACAGGCAAGGCTGCGACCGACCCCGGTGCACGAGCCGGTTGCTTAGTGACCCGGCAACTGTGCTGCTAATACGGGCATAGTGCTGATTTGCGCCCGCGACCCGCCGCCAAGGTGGGTTTTTCATTTCGGCGCCATACTCACACACCCTGGTTTCACGCAAGGGTGATGCCGGTTGATGAAACTTCCCCCGAGGAAGCGCGTTGCGTGGGTTCAGCCAATCCGAGGCCTGTCCCATGTATTGGTCTTCCAAGCCACTTTCTGTCGCCACCGCCATAAGCGGCGACATCCGAAACCTTATGAACACTCGGCAAGCTTTTGACCTGCTCAACGGTCATTGGCGCAGTGAAAGAAGCGACAAGCGCCGATCTGCGAAACCGGCGTGCCGACAGGCCTTGAACGGCAGTGTTCCCGCCGACGTCGCAGGAAATGCGTTCATCGACGCAGCGCGGGAAGCGCACATGTTGGTCGATTGTGCGAACCAATAGACAATGCCGGGATGGACCATTTCCCGCCACTAGCGAGGTCACAATGAACGCAACAACCCGATTGCACGAACTCGGCCAGAGCCTTTGGTTGGACAACATCACCCGCGATCTGTTGAGCAGTGGCACCCTTCAGCGCTATTGCACCGAATTTTCGGTGACCGGATTGACATCGAACCCCACAATTTTCGATGAAGCCATTCGTAACAGTGCCGCTTACGACGAGGCCCTACGTCGAAAAGCCAGAGAAGGCAAAGCGGGCGAGCAGCTATTCTTCGAATTGGCGCTGGAAGATTTGAAGCAAGCCGCAGCACTTTTTGGTCCGGTCCACGAAGTGACGGGCGGCATCGATGGCTGGGTTTCCCTGGAAGTGTCGCCTTTGCTGGCTAACGATGCCGGCGCCACTGTCGAAGCCGCCAAGCGGTTGCATGGGCAGGCGGAGTGTTCCAACCTGTTCATCAAGATTCCGGGCACGCCCGCAGGTGTCGAGGCCATAGAGGAATCGATCTTCGCCGGCGTGCCCGTGAATGTCACCCTGCTGTTTTCGTGCGAGCAGTATGTGGCGGCGGCCGACGCGTATTGCCGAGGCATTCAGCGACGGATTGACGCCGGGCTCGACCCGAAGATCGCCTCTGTCGCCTCAATCTTCGTCAGCCGCTGGGACAAGGCGGTCATGGATAAGGTTAACCCCGCGCTGCGGAACCGTCTCGGTATCGCCATATCCGGGCAAGTCTATAAAGCCTACCGGGAGCGGCTTGCCTCTTCCGGATGGCGCAAGCTGGCCGATGCCGGCGCACTTTCCCAGCGTCTGCTATGGGCGAGCACCGGCACCAAGGATCCGCAGCTTCCGCAATCCTATTATATCGAAGCGCTCGCCGCGCCTGCTACCATCAACACCATTCCAGAGAAGACACTCCATGCGTTTTCGAAAGAGGGTGTGTTGCGCGGCATCATGCGGGAGGATGGCGGCGACAGCGAAACCGTGCTTGGCGATTTCGCAAAAGCCGGCGTCGACATTCAGGCGCTTGCCGCGCAGCTCCAGTTGGAAGGCGCGCAATCCTTCACCAAATCATGGGCCGATCTGATGGCGGTGATTGCCTTGAAGAGCGAGCAGTTACATCGCCACGGTTCGGCCGGCAGATGATGAGCGCGCTTCTTGCGGCCAGGACATTGCCGCTCACGGAGCTTTCAGCATGGCAGGCGTTGCTGGCGCATTGTCAGGAAGTGCGCCCTTTGCATCTGCGACAGCTCTTCGCGGATGATCCCCGACGTGGCACGCAGTTCACCGTCGACGCCTGCGGACTTTATCTCGACTATTCGAAAAACCGCATCACGCCTGAGACGGTCCAGCTTCTCATTGAACTTGCCGAGGCCTCCGGGTTGCGTGAGCGCATCGAAGCGATGTTCAGCGGTCAGAAGATCAATGTGACCGAGCAGCGTGCTGTGCTTCACACGGCGCTGCGCGCGCCAATTGGCGAGCGAATTTTAGTTGACGGTATCGACGTCGTGCCGGAAGTGCACGCGGTGCTCGGCAAGATGGCTGATTTCACGAACAAGATCCACAGCGGCGCATGGCGCGGCCATTCAGGCCTGCCGATCCGCAACGTCATCAATATCGGCATCGGCGGCTCTGACCTCGGGCCGGTCATGGCCTATGAAGCGCTGCGCCACTACAGCCGGCGCGACATGATTTTCCGCTTCATCTCGAACATCGACGGTACCGATTTCGCGGAAGCGACGCGAGATCTGAATCCTGAAGAAACGCTGTTCATCATCTGCTCGAAGACGTTCAAAACGTTGGAAACGCTGACCAACGCCCATACGGCCCGTCAATGGGTGCTGCGCAAGCTGGGCGACGAGCGGGCGGTGGCCCGGCATTTCGTCGCCGTCTCGACCAATACCGAAGGGGTCGCCAAATTCGGCATCGACACCGAACAGATGTTCGGCATGTGGGATTGGGACGGCGGCCGCTATTCAATGGATTCGGCGATAGGCCTATCCACCATGCTCGCCGTCGGGGCGGAAAATTTCCAGGCGATGCTGTCGGGCTTCCATGACATGGACCAGCATTTTCGCACTGCACGGTTCGATCAGAACCTGCCGGCTCTGATGGGTCTGCTCGCGGTCTGGTACAACAATTTCTTCGAAGCGCAGACGGTCGCGGTGCTTCCCTACGAGCAATATCTAAAGCGTTTTCCCGCCTATCTCCAGCAACTGACGATGGAGAGCAATGGCAAGCACGTCACGCTTGGCGGCACGAAAGTCGACTACCAAACAGGGCCGATCTATTGGGGCGAACTTGGCACCAACGGGCAGCACTCTTTCTACCAACTCATTCATCAAGGCACCAAGCTCGTTCCGTGCGACTTCATCGGGTTTTGCCAGGCATTGAATCCGCTGGGACGCCACCACGATCTCCTGATGGCAAATCTCTTCGCACAGACCGAGGCGCTGGCTTTCGGCATAACGGAAGGGGAAGTCCGAGCGGAAGGGACGCCGGATTGGCTGGTTCCGCACCGCACCTTCGAAGGCAACCGCCCTACCAATACGTTGCTTGCCGAGCGCCTGACGCCAAAGATACTAGGCAGCCTGGTGGCGCTCTACGAGCACAGCGTCTTCACGCAAGGCGTCATCTGGAGCATCGACTCGTTTGACCAATGGGGCGTTGAGCTGGGCAAGGCGCTGGCCGAGAAAACAATCCCTGAACTGGAAGTTTCCGCGACCCCAAATCTTCAACATGACAGCTCGACCAATGCTTTGATCGAGCGCTATCGCCGGATCAAGAAGCACTGAATCGACAGCCGGACCGCAAGACTCCGATCGGAAAAAATATGGTACAGGCGCAACTCGACCAGCTTTGCATCAACACGCTGCGGATGCTTTCCATCGACGCGGTCCAGAAGGCAAATTCCGGCCATCCCGGAACGCCGCTGGATGCCGCGCCAGTCGCCTACTGCCTGTGGCAACACTTCCTGCGCTATGATCCAGCCGATCCCGACTGGCCGAACCGCGACCGTTTCGTGCTGTCGGCCGGTCACGCCTGCGCTCTGCTCTACAGCCTGCTTCATGTGTGCGGCGTCAAGGCAAAAGGGCCGGCCTATCCATCGAGCGACCGGCTGGCCGTGACGTTGGACGATCTCAAGTCGTTCCGCCAGGCAGGCAGCCATTGCACTGGACATCCCGAATTTGGCTGGACCTCGGGCGTGGAAACGACCACGGGGCCACTCGGACAAGGTGCCGCCACAAGCGTCGGCATGGCAATTGCTGAACGGTGGCTGGCGGCCACCTACAATCGACCCGATTATGATCTGTTCTCGCACACTGTCTATGCGCTGTGCAGCGACGGCGACATGATGGAGGGGCTCAGCAACGAGGCGGCATCGCTGGCTGGACACCTCAAATTGTCGAACCTCTGCTGGATTTATGACGACAATCACATCACCATCGAGGGGCCGACTGGCCTTACCTTCACCGAAGACGTGGCAACCCGCTTCCTTGCGTACGGATGGCATGTCGAGCGGGTAAGCGATGCAAACGATCTGGTGTTGCTGGGCAAGGCGTATCAGATGTTCATCGATACGCATGACCGCCCCACGCTGATCATCGTTCAAAGTCATATCGGTTATGGCGCGCCGCACAAGCATGACACCAGCAAAGCGCATGGCGAGCCCCTGGGCGCCGAAGAAGTTCGGCTGACGAAGGAATTCTACGGCTGGGATCCGGACGCCGATTTCAAGGTTCCGGACGGGGTCGTGGCGCATTTCCGCTCACATATGGGCAAGCGTGGGGACGCCGCTCATGCCGCCTGGCGAAAATTGTTCGCTGCCTATCGCAAACAATATCCTGACCTGGCCGAACAGATCGATCAGATGCAGCGACGTGAAGTTGCTCCCGGGTGGGACGCCACGTTGCCCGCCTTCTCAGCCGACGCGAAAGGCCTCGCGACACGTGAATCGTCCGGCCAGGTGTTGAACGCTATTGCGGAACATTTGCCATGGCTGCTGGGTGGCGCGGCAGACCTGTCGCCGTCAACCAAGACGAACCTCGAATTCGATTTCGCCGGCAACTTTCAGGCGCCCGAGGGTGACCAGGCCGTCAGCTACCGCGGGCGGAATTTCCACTTTGGCCTGCGCGAACATGCCATGTGCGCCATCGGCAACGGCATGAGCCTGTCGAAGCTGCGGCCGTTCGTCTCCAGCTTCCTGATCTTCACCGACTATTGCCGCGCGGCGCTGCGGCTGAGCTCGATGATGGAACTCCCGCTCATCTCCATCTGGACCCACGATTCCATCAGTCTCGGCGAGGACGGGCCAACCCACCAGCCCATCGAGCAGCTTGCCTCGTTCCGCGCCATGCCCGGCATGATCGTGCTGCGCCCGGCGGATGCGAATGAGGTCATGGAGGCATGGAAGGTCATCATTCATCTCAAGGACAGGCCCGTCTGCCTCGTACTGACGCGACAGCGGGTGCCGACGCTCGATCGCTCGATCTACGCAAACGCAGGCGGCGTGGCACGGGGCGCTTATGTACTGGCCGATGCTCCCGACGCCCGACCCGACGTCCTGCTGCTGGCGACCGGCAGCGAAGTCGCGCTGTGCGTGACGGGCTATGAACAGTTGAAGGCCGAGGGCATCAAGGCACGCGTCGTCAGCATGCCGTCATGGGAATTGTTTGAAAGCCAACCAAAGGAGTATCGCGACACCGTCCTGCCGCCAACGATAACCGCCCGCGTGGCAGTGGAGGAAGCATCCGGTTTCGGATGGGAACGGTATACCGGCTTCGACGGCGCCATCCTGGCTCTGCATAGCTTCGGCCTGTCCGCTCCATCAAAGGTCGTCGCAAAACACTTCGGATTCGAGCCCGCACACGTCGTTGCGGCTGCCAAGGCGCAAATTGCGGGCATTCAAGCTCCAGGCAGTGCGGCTTTCACCAAATGAGGCAATCAGCACGATCATGAACATCAGTCCATTGGCCGGAAAGCCGCCCCCGCCCGACCTGCTGGTCAATGTCCCCAGGCTTGTCACGGCCTACTATAGCCAAGCGCCGGACCTTGCCGACCCGTTGCAGCGCGTGGCATTCGGGACGTCCGGGCACCGCGGGTCTGCAATCGAAAGAACGTTCAACGAAGCACATGTTCTGGCAATCAGCCAGGCCATCTGTCTGTACCGCAAGCTACGGGGCATCGACGGCCCGATCTTCATCGGCATCGATACACATGCGCTGTCGGAACCGGCGTTTGCGAGCGCACTGGAAGTGCTGGCCGCGAACGGGGCGGAGGTGATGATGGCGGCCGGTGGCGAGTATACGCCCACCCCTGCCGTCTCTCACGCAATCCTCATCTACAACAAAGGCCGCAAGACCGGGCTTGCCGATGGCATCGTCATCACGCCGTCGCACAACCCACCCGGCGACGGAGGTTTCAAGTACAACCCGCCCAATGGCGGGCCGGCGGATACCGATGTCACCGGCTGGATCGAACAACAGGCCAATGAGCTGCTTGGCAACGGCCTGAAAGGCGTGCGGCGGATGCCGTTCGAGAAGGCCCTCCATGCGCCTACAGTCCATGCCCACGATTTCCTGAACGCTTACGTGAACGATCTCGGCAATGTCATCGACATGGACGCCATTCGGGGAGCGCATGTTCGCATGGGCGTCGACCCGCTCGGCGGCGCGGGAGTCCACTACTGGCCCGCCATAGCCGACCGCTATAAACTCGACCTGACCATCGTCAATCGCCACGTCGATCCCACTTTTCGTTTCATGACGGTTGATTGGGATGGCCAGATCCGCATGGACCCGTCTTCAGCTTATGCCATGCAAGGCCTTATCAGCCTGAAGGATCAATTCGACATCGCTTTCGCATGCGACACCGATCACGACCGGCACGGCATCGTCACGCGCAGTGCCGGGCTGCTGCCGGCCAATCATTACTTGTCGGTGGCGATTGATTACCTGTTCCAGCATCGCCCTGAATGGCGCAAGGACACCGCTGTTGGAAAAACGGTGGTGAGCAGCCAGATGATTGATCGCGTCAGCGCCAGGCTGAAGCGCAGACTGTATGAAGTGCCGGTCGGGTTCAAATGGTTCGCCGAGGGCCTTCAGGACGGCTCGATGGGCTTTTGCGGCGAGGAAAGCGCTGGTGCGACGTTCATGCGCCGCAATGGCGCCGTCTGGACGACCGACAAGGATGGCATCGTGCCGGCGTTGCTGTCGGCCGAGATCATGGCAAGGATGGGTCGCGATCCCGGCGAGGTCTATCGCGACCTGACGAAGGCATTGGGCGAACCGGTCGCCGACCGGCTCCAGGCAACGGCAACCCCAGCACAAAAAGAGAAACTGTCGAAGCTCTCGCCGCATGAGATCACGTCGAAGATCTTGGCTGGCGAACCGATCCGGTCGGTGCTCAGCCGGGCACCGGGCAACAATGCCGAAATCGGCGGCGTCAAGGTGGCCACGGAAAACGGCTGGTTCGCCGCGCGCCCGTCAGGTACCGAGGATATCTACAAGATCTACGCTGAGAGTTTTCGCGGACAGGACCACCTGCGCGCCATCCTGGCCGAGGCGCAGACGACCGTCGACCATGCGCTCGGGGCAACCAAAGGAAGCTGAACCGGCTGCACGGCTTGTGATGACCCATGCTTACGTCCCGAGGAGATGCTCCCCGGGGTAAACGATCGTTCCATCATCGCGCACGACAGCGCCTGGCGTCAGGCTGGCCTCCTCGACATGACCGACCCCAAGGATGTGCATGACCCGTTCGCCTTCTCCGAGCAGGTAGTCGGAAATGATGCGGCGGTGGCAGCGCCACCAGACGGCTTCCGCGCACATGATTGCGCAGCGATGCCGGCTGCCGAGCTCTCGCAGTTGCGCCAAGCCTTTGGCGAACGGCTCGGTCAGCGCATAGTCCGCGTAGTTGCGAAAACCACGTACGCGCCAATAGCTATTGGGGGAAGGTTCCGCCCCCCGCGCCTTGCCCCGCAAGCCGCCAAGCGCAGCGACATGCTTATAGCCGATCTGCCACGGCGCCAACGCTCCCGGAAGGCTGTCTTCGTTAAACTGCGGATTGGTGCGCGAGCGCGGCATCGACCTCACATCGACAACGAAATCGACACGAGACTCCCTAAGCAGTTCGGCGAACTCGACGATCGTACGCGTGGAATGGCCTATGGTGAAGAAGCTGTTCGTTTCGATTCCAATCTGACGGCGCACGGCGACCTTGGCCACCTCGACGCGGATTGTAGCCTGTTTATCGCGCAGATCAAAAAAGACCCCTGCATCGGGATGCGATCGCTGGAACCGAATTCGCGTGCAAAGGTTGAGTGGTGGATCATCGCCATTCGATTGCGCCATCCAGGTGCGGAATGGCGTCTCACGCGAGAATCCCTGTCACCCTTGGTCGAGCCACATGGCTCGAGTCAGCGTTACGTGAGTGGAATTCGGAAGCCAGGGGGGGGGCAGCGGCACGATCGTTCGTGTGCACAGACTGACGCCGATGACCGGCGTGCCAAACGCAACCACGGATGAGCGCTATAGACGGCGTCGGAGATTAGGAGATAGAGCGCCCCTTGCCACCATGCTCGCCCCAAGGGCGGCACAAGGCGAAGAAGCCCATCACCACGCCCACAGTACCGCAGCATGGATCCAGGGTTTGGTTGCAGCGGCTAGGCATCAGCCGCGATCATCTTGTCCGGCACCGAGATGGTCTACATGATGCGCTCGCCGATGTAGTTTCCCTTCTCCCACGTGGTCGGCTCCGACTTCGGCGGGGGCGAAGTGAAGTCTGCGGCATTCCTTGCGTGCCTTGTCCGCTGGCCGACGAACGGGCGGGCGAGCGTCGGCACGTATCCTGACGAGACCCCCTTCGGCCACGGGACGGCTACGAGGATGTCCGCCATGTCGCCGTCCGCCGTAGCGTAGTGCACAGGTTGCCGGAGACGGAGGACTGCCGCCGCTGGCAGCAGGGACTCGTCATTTCGTCCGTGCGGCATCGCGATTCCGCCGCCGATGTATGTCGGCCCGCGGCGCTCCCGCCGCAGCAGGGCAGCCAACACGGCTTCCCGGCTTGCCCGCCCCTTTCGGCGAGCAGACCCGAGAGGCCAGAGCGCCTCGCGCTTCGTAGCGGGATGGACAGAGGATGATGTCCGGGTGACCTCCCCAAGCGCCCACGTTCCCCGCTCCGCCGAAGTGGCGGCGTTTCGGGCGCGATCGATCAGGGTCGGCGGGACCGGCATCGCATTGGCCGGTCTCACTGCAGCACCTGGGCCCGGCTTGCTCGTTCGCCGGGCCTCGTCCCCGACGCGCAGTGATCCGCAATCGCGGCAGGAGTGACGGTCGACGAGATGCACCAGGGGCAGCGGACTGCGGCGCGGGGCAAGAGGCTATTGCAGGAGAGGCACACCTGCCTCGTTCGGACGGTTCTCATGACACGCTCCATCGATGCGGCGCTCGGCGCCAAACCGCTTTGCCTGGAATGCTCCGGAGCAGGTTAGGTGCGGGATTCAGGGTCAAAGAGTTTGCTCCGGGAAAGGACGCGACCCTCCCGGCAAGCCTCGAAATCCTGATGAACGTCTCCATGCACATGCTGTCCTGCCTACTTCATCCCGACTTCAACTGCGGGAATGCGCCACCGATGCCCCTCAGAGCATCGCGAACGCGGTCACCATCAGGCCGAGAAGACCTACGGCTATGATGGTCTTTGTGATCGTGTCCATGTCAGGCCCTCCGGGGAATATAGGATTCCGCCACGATTACCGGGCTCTCGCCCAGGTAGTCCGCCATTGGGAGAGGTTTGGCTCCTTCTGGACTGAAAAGACCCTCAACCACCCGCGGGATGTGGTTGCGCGAAATGCCAATGTCCTCGAGTTGCCTGTTGTCCAGTCGCGAGAGTTCGTTGATCGCGCGGCTCCGCTGCCATTGGCGGATGGCACGAAGGAACAGCTGCCGCACTGTGGTTCTGGACTTGCGTTCGGACCCGCGTTCTGATGCCGATGGATAAGTGCGGTCGATTTTGGACATGTTGGTCTCTCCGCCGAAGTAGCCCGCGGCCGCACATGGCGGAACCTCATGCGAGCTTGGTCATGGACATGCCGACAAGCCGGCCGCTGAACCACCGGATACGATGTCGGACTGGGTGGGATTTGTTCCCGAGACGGCGGGCGGGCGCGCCCTTGCCGCTCGGGCTAGGAACGCGTCAGGAGGAACGCCGAAACGACCAGAAACTTCTTGTGACGACCTGCGATTACCATGCATCGTAGATGGGGCTCCTACACGGAAATTCAATCGAAGCGCGCCGCGTGCGGCCTTTGGACGCGAAACGGCCGGTATCGGCCAGCCATCTTGGACTTCTGCATCCGACGTTCCCATAATGAGGTCATGAACACACCTCCTCCAAGCTCCCTAACGTTCCGAAAGCGGCGCAAAACGCGCCGGTAACCCTGGCCGCGCGGGGAGTATCCGCCTGGCCAGGGGATCCTGCAGCTTCATCGTTTTCGCACGAAGCGCGCTGCCGGCCGTCGACCGGGGGCCGCACAGTGCTTGCCAGCAAGGAGACAAGGAATGGCAAAGAGGAAGGGCAACCGCGAAACCCGCAAACCGAAGCAGGACAAGGAGGTCAAGGGTCAGGCGGCGACTTCGGTGTCGGCGATCGTTGCGGGCCCAAATTTGGCCGGTCGTCGCCGCTGACGCTCGTAATGACTGCGGCGGCATCACTTATCCGGTGCCGCCGCAGCGTGTTCGACGCATGTCCGCAAGCCTGCCTCACCTCTGACCTCGAAGGGATGCCCGTCTTCCCTGCGGTCCTGTCACGGAAACGTGCTGCCCGGGCAATGAGCATCAGGTGACCGTGACGAAGGCGGCGACCAGCAGTTCGCGGGCTCCGACGCGGGAACCGAGCGCCGACAAGAAGACGATTGAGCAAGCGCGGTCGCGCCCGTTCCCCAGCCGAGGCCAAGTGTAGGTACGTGGATTCGCTAGCAAAAGCTGCCGAATCGCAGTGTTGCGATGGCTCCGGCAAGGGTAAGCACCACTCCGATCAGAAGCAGGGGGGTCGGCAGGCAGCCCACGGCGGCAGGTCGGCGGCTTGGAGCATTCGATCACCTCCCCGCGCATGAGGAACTTGGCGAGCGCTTGCTCGACATGGATCCTAGGACGCCCTTCGAAATACACCTCGCTTCCAGTGCGGGTGCCGGCAGTGAGCGCAAGGAGCATCGCGCAGACCTACATCGCGCCGAGGCAGAGCACCCGGTCCTGCGTGCGCGGGCCCGGACCACTCGGTAGACGTAGCAGCCGATGGCGAAACGAGCATGAGCTGCTAGTCCATGATGGCCGCAAAGGATAGCGGCCGTCATTCGAAGATCTCCCTCAGCAGCGCCTCGAAGCGGTTCTTGATAAAGGCGACCCATTTACGGCTCTGAGCGCTAGTCAGAGACCTGAGTGGCGCCGAATCTGTCGCCGCCCGCAAAGACAAAGCGGTCTTTGCCTGCGTAACCTCCTTGGGCACGACGCCCCCCCGAATTGTTGGATCGCGACGCCTGCCGCGATCCCACGCTCCAGCTATGGCGCCACCGTGATGCGGCCCTTCATGTTGGGGTGGAAGCGGCAGAAATAGTTGACCGCTCCCGCGGCCTTCAATCTCAGGCTTCCGGACTTCTTCGGCGGGATCATCACATCCCAGCCACCCTTCACGGTGGCTGTGTGGGCAAACACGTCCTTGTTTACCCACTCGATCGTGTCGCCAACCTTCGCCTCGACGGTCACTGGCGAGAACACCAGCTTGTCGATGGTGACCTGGATGGTTTCGGCCTTCACCGGCGCGGCGACGATTGTTAGCGCCAGTGCAATCCACAGTCGCCGTTTCGGCATCATCAGCGCTGTTCTCATTTCAGCATGCCGGCGACATGTTCGGCATGTTGTTCATGGCCTTGGAATATCTTCAGGCCGGTCTCCAGCAGATCCTTGAGCTCGGCGTTGCTCGCAGAGGGAATCAGGAGCGTTTGGAGAGCGTCGTCGACCTGCTTGTGATAGGCTACCTCGTTGTCGACATAGGCCTTGTCGAAGGCCGCTCCCTTGAGCTTGGCGAGCTTGGCCCGCTCCTCCGCGGCGGCTTTGGTCAGCGCCTTGCTGGTGGCGTTGTCTTCCGGCGTCACCTTGAGTTTCTTGACCAGGTCGAGCGCTTGGACATTCACCGCCTCATGGTCGCGGACCATGTCCTTGGCGAAGGCGAGCACCTCCTTGTTCTTCGACTTCTTGAGCGCTTGCTTGGCCGCCTCGACATCGATCACGCCGGCTGTATAGGCGATGTGGGCGATCTGCGGGTCGGTTGGTTTGTCGGCGGCTTGCGCAAGTGGGGCAGTGCCAAGCAGCAGCAAGGCGGCCAGAGCGGCGGTGTGACGAATAAGCATGACATCTCCTTCGCCCGGATGCGGGGATCGCCTCGGGCTTCGTTTCCGGTTGACGCATCATTGGATGCAGCGCGGCGGCAAACGTTCCCGCGAAAATCCGCCAAATCAGAAAATGGGTCAGCCTTCCAGGCCGAGCCGCTTCATCACGGCAGCGGTCAACCCTTCGCAGCGCCGGCCAGCGAAGGGGAAGGCGTCGAGCAGCACCGGCCCGATCTGGTCATCCAGCGCCTTGCGCAGCAGGGCGCGAGCGCGATGCAGGCGGGTCTTGACGGTTTCGGGCCGCACGCCGAGTAGTTCTGAAGTCTCTTCAATGCTCAGGCCCTCGATCACCCGCGCCACGAACACCATGCTGTAGAGATCTGGAAGGCTGTCGGTCGCCCGTTCGACAAGGGCCAGGATTTGCCGTTGCGCCATTGTCCGCTCCGGATCATCGCTGGGGTTGAGGGGAAACTGGATAATCTCGGCCTGCGGGTTCTCGGGCATCGCCACCGATCGCCGTCTTTTACGCAACCGGCCGAGCGCTTCGTTGATGACGATGCGCGACAGCCACGTGCCGAGCGAGGCATCGCCGCGAAAACTGCCGAGATGGGCAAAGGCCCTGACATAGGCCTCCTGGACGATGTCCTCGGCCTCGCTGTCATTGCGCACCACGCCGCGCGCGATGCGGTAAAGCCGCTGGTTATGCGTCTTGATGATGGTGCGAAAGGCAGCGCCGTCGCGCGCCAGGGCTCGCTGCGTCAATTCCAGGTCGCCAGAGGCAGCGATGATTTCGGTCGCGTCTCGCCGAACGTACGACATGAGCAGTCTCCTTGCCCTTCAATAGATTGGTCTCGACAACAAGGTTCCTGAAAATTCGTCACACCGGAATCGACGACAGGAATTCGCGCCTCAGATCGATGTTCGTCTCGAAAACGCCGAGCATGCGTTTGGTGACCATGCGGGTGCCGTGCGCGTGGACGCCGCGCGATGTCATGCAGCCATGCTCGGCCACAAGCACGACGGCCACTCCACCCGGCTGCAGGGCATCCTCGATCGCGCAAGCGATATCATCCGTGAGCCGCTCCTGTATCTGCAAGCGGCGAGCGCAAGCCTCGACCATGTAGGCGATGTACGCCTTGCCGTGGATTGCGGCCATGTGGTGCTCGCAGAAAGAATGAAACGCTATGTCGTGCAGTTCGACCGCCTGGTTATAGCCGCCGATTTCATCGAACGTCCGTTCCAGCAGTCTCACAGGATCTTGCCGATAGCCGGCAAACCACTCTTCATAGGCACGAACGACACGCGCAGGAGTATCGATAAGACCGGGTCGGGCCGGATCGTCGCCGGCCCAAGAGATCAGCGTCCTGACCGCGGCCTCAGCATCGAAGCGCGTCGGCCGGACGCGGCCGACTGCTCTGGGTTGGCCGTCTCCCACTGAATTTCCTTCGGCGGAGGCCGACACGCCATCTTCGGTGTCGTTCAGAATTTGCGAATGCAGGTCCATCGGTCTCTCCAGTTCCACGCTCGAAACCATTGGATGCGGCTGGCGAGGATTGGTTCCCGACTGGCACGACACCCAGGAGGAAGGTTCCCATCCGTGGCGAACCACGGGAACTTTTCGAACAGCGCTGCATCCAATTTCATGTCTGGCGCATGGTCGACGTACGCCGTCAGGATCGTGAAGGAGAACCAAGATGGCATCGAAACAGCCCGCGGAAACCGACCCTGACCTCGCTGTTGGTGTGTTCATCGTGGCAATCGCGATAATGCCGATGCCGCCGGTCAGCTGGTGGTCCTGGTACGCGTCGGCGACCATTTGCTGGCGGTCGACGGCACATGCACCCACTGCAAAGTCCCGCTGGCGTGCGGAGTATTCATTTGCACCAGGGCCTATATCGGTCTTCAGATCGGCGAAGGGCTCCAGCCTGCGCAACGTTCCGGCTGTGGTCACAGGGCGGCCCCTATCCGGGTCAGGACGCGATCCGCGGCCGCCCGGTGGCTGTCGCGACGACGATGGCTTCGACGAAACTGCGCTCGCCCTCGATTGTGGCAACCCTTATGTCCCGTGAGATCTCGATCCGAGCCTGATCGGTCCCGGCGCGCTCGGCGAGACCTGCCGCCAGAGCGCGAATGTGGGCTTCGGCGGCGGCCATTGCTTCGTCCTCGGTGTCAAAATCATCCAGCCGCAGGCCGGAATTGAGACGGAAAAGCCCGATCTCCGGCTGGCTGACGCGGGCTTCCGCTGACATCCGTACCTGCCCGACGACGGCACCCAACGCATTTGCAACGTCGGCGTGTTCGGCGATCTTGCACGCATTGCCGATGATCGGCGGCAGCCCCGCGTAGTGAAGCGATGCCGAAGCGCCGAGGCCGATCACCGGCCGGTCGAGTGCGATCGACAGCTGCGCCATGCCGCCTCGTCGGCCAACGGCACGCTGAACCAGCGGATTGGCAACAGAGACGCCGCCATCCAGCCCGTCCTCGGCAAAGACTGTTTCAAGAATGGCTTCTGCAGAACGCCGGGTGACGGCGATGAGGACCATCTCGGAAAATGCTTCCGCTCCTTTGGCGACACGATGCCCTTGGCCGTCGCGCTTGCGTGCGAACAATTCGGCGCCCAGTCGAGCCGCGACAGGATCCCAATTCCCTTGCCGGCCGAGCACATGGGCCGCATCGGATGGCGTGAAGCCCGCAATATGCACCAGACCACGCGCGACCAGGCGATTGAGTGTTGCGACCTGCGATGTCGATACGAGCAGCCGATCGAGCGCGGCGGGAATTGCCGAAATGTGGGCATAGAGCCGCGCCTCGGTAACGGTCAGGCCCGCAGCCAGACGCTCGGGGACACCTGTGCACAACGCGAAGCGGCCGTCCAGCCGGCTGGTGTTGGGGCTGAGCAATTGCCGCTTGAGGCCATTATGGATGGCATCGCCGTGCTTCACCGCGGCGAGCGCCAGTGGCACGAGTCGACGGGGGCCGAGCACGATCGTCGAAGTCAGCGACCGCTCATGGAGCGAGACTTCCGAATCTCCCCCGAGGCCAAAGGTGCGCATGGCGACGGCTTCCACCATGGTTCGCATTCCGCCGACGGTAGCGCCTTCCGGGTCGAGCCGCAGGCGACCGCCGTCCAGAACGGCGATGTCGGTGGTGGTGCCGCCGATGTCGGACACCACTGCGTCATCGATTCCGGTCATGTACCGGGCTCCCACCAGGCTTGCCGCTGGTCCTGACAGGATCGTCTCGATCGGCCGGGCGCGGGCGAATTCAGCGGTGACAAGCGCGCCGTCGCCGCGCACGACCATGAGCGGAGCGACGATCCCGCGTCTTTTCAGAAAGCCCTCGGTGGCGTCGACAAGGCGATCGATCATCGAGATCAACCGGGCGTTGAGAAGCGTGGTCAGCGCCCGACGCGGGCCGCCGAGTTTCGATGACAGTTCATGCGAACAGGTCACCGGAAGCCCGGTACGCTCGCGAATGACGTCACGTACCGCGACCTCATGTTCGGGATTGCGAACCGCAAAATAGGAGGCCACGGCGATGCCTGAGACCGTGTCGACGAGAGACGGCAGCGCAGCCATGAGAGCGTCCAGCACCAGCTGACGCGGATCGCCATGGACGTCATGTCCGCCCGGACAAAAGATCACGGGATCGGAGCCGAGAGCCTTTGACAATCCGTTCCGGTCAAGATCGGCTTCGGCGAAACCGATCATCACCAGCGCGACCCGTCCGCCCTGCCCTTCGACGAGGGCGTTGGTTGCGAGCGTGGTCGACATGGAGACGAGCTTGATCGCGCCGGGTTCGATGGCAGCCTCGGATAAAACAGCGTCGACGGCACCGGCGATGCCCTCGGCAAGATCGTGCCGTGTGGTCAGCGATTTGGCCTTGGCCACGATGCCTGTAGATTCTGACCACAGCACGGCATCGGTATACGTGCCGCCGGTGTCGACGCCCAGATACAGGGGCGACGGCTGGTGGGTATATGCGTTCATCTTGATCAGTCGCCTGGCCCGGCTTCGGGTGAAAAATATTTCGCGAGCTTGTTTGCTTCACCGTCGAACGCCTTGGCGTCGGCGGGTGGATCACGCTTGACCGCAATATTGGGCCACGCAGACGCATACTCGGCGTTCAGCGCGAGCCAATCGTCGAGACCAGGCACGGTATCGGGAAAAATGGCTTTCGCCGGGCATTCTGGCTCGCAGACGCCGCAGTCGATGCATTCATCGGGATGGATGACGAGCATGTTCTCGCCTTCATAGAAACAGTCCACGGGACAGACTTCCACGCAGTCCATGTATTTGCATCTGATGCAATTGTCGGTGACCACGAACGTCATGAGGCGTTTCTCAGCCATGGCCGGTCAGGGCGACAGAACAATAACAGCTTCAGACTTTCGGCGACATGGGCGGCCTTCAGCCAACACAGTCCCGCAGTCTCCCTGTCCAGCAATTCGTCGCAACTTTCGCCAAACAAGGCGAGGCACCGGCCGAGCAGACCGATCTCCAACCCACCCATGTGCTTGCGGACCGCGACGAGACTTCCCTTGTAGAATCCGCTGGTCAGGATTACCGAGGACCAAAATTCGTACATCTTCGCCAGATGCGTTTCGCAATCACCGGCAACGACGCGCTCGAAAATCGGCCTGAGATCCGCGTCGGCGCGGATCTTGTCGTAGAAGGAGTCGACGAGTTGTCGAATCTGCTCGTCGGAAATCGGGGCTGTCTGTGTCAAGGGCATGCTCTGGTCCAGCGCTTATCCGGCCCTTCAGACCACACCGTAGGTCATATCGAGGGGAATGCGGTGATCATCGATAGCCTGCACGCCAGCGGTGTTTTCAGCCAGGATGAGCGTGGCTTTGCGCTCCTGCTCGGACAGGTAAGCTCCCGAGAACGTAACTACGCCGTTGGTCACGGTCACGTCCGACCTTCCGGTCGAGGGCCATGATTCGGATCGCAAGGCTTCAATAATCTCCAGCCTGATGCTGCTGTCGTCCTGCGACACCGGAGCGCGCCAACGTTTCCTGGCGACGACCAGCGCCCGCACCAGATCGGCACGACTGACGACCCCCACAATCTGTCCGTCGCGCAGCACCGGAACACGCTTGATCCGATTGTGTTCAAGCAGGGTTGCGATCTCGACGACTGGCGTGCTCTCGACCACAGTCGCAACGTCCTTTGTCATGACGTCGGTCACATGCTCGGAATGAGACTTGACATAGCCTTCCGCAAGGGCGGCGTTGTTGGCGAAAAGCCGAAGCCACCAGGAACGATGTTGCGGGGCTGTACCGATCTCTGCCCGGCGGATCAGGTCTCCTTCACTGACGATGCCCAGCAGCGCACCTCGATCAATCACCGGCACGGCGCTGATCCCGTACGACAGGAGAATATCGCCGACCTCATCCACCGAACTGTCAGGCCCTACCGCAATAACAGGTGACGTCATGACGTCCTTGGCGGTCAGCATTTCGTTCTCCTTGACCTGTCTGCGGGCGGCAGAACCGGCGGCAAGGTCGTTCCAGAGACTTGCCCGTTGCCAGCATGGAGGTGGATCGCGCGATAGAACTCCCTCGCATGGAAAGCATAGGCTTCCAGATTGGTCGGATCGCCAGCGAACAGCCCCATATCCTCGGCTTTCCGGAAGAACCAGTGAGCGGGCAAACCGGGTTCGAGCGCCTTCACGGCAACAGCCGCAAGCAATGGCAGGCCTTCGTCCGCATCGTCGTCCATCAGTTGTTCGAGCACATCCCGAATCACCCCTGTTGCGTCTGAACCGACTATGCTCTCGGCCAGTCTCGCATAGGTGATCGGCAGCCGGGTCTGTGCTTGCAGGAGCAGTTCCTCTCGGAGCCGTCTTTTGAGAGCACTGCCATCTACGAGAGCAATTGGAATGCGGCCATCTACATCGAGGCTGGCAGATACCATTTGCCCTACTACATGAGCCTGGATGTCCCTGCCGGAAAGTATTCTGCTGAAATCGTGTTCAAGCCTGTCCATTATTGTCATCGCCGAGCCCAAGGTGCCCCTCGCGCGACAACGCCAAGAACTCCCGTGGCGTTTAGACCTGCTGGCTGGCACCGAATGTGTCAATTTCGTTACGCGCGAGCTTCACTCGTCCTCATCTACAAGACAAACGAAATTTATTGCCGCTTTAGCACAATTATTTTGCATCAGAATTCGATTGCAGCGCGTGGCACAGCCCTTCCCTTTTCGGAATCGATATGCATCTCTGATGGGCCGAAGCCATCGCGCCCTCGATTGTCCCGGCTCTTAGCAAGCGGTGATTTCGGCCCCGAAAGCGGTAACAGGAGATTATGATGATCACTGGTGCTCAATGCCGTGCCGGTCGCGCGCTGGTCGAATGGACCCGTGACAAGCTCTCAAGCAATTCAGGTGTGGATGCGTTGGTCATCGAGGAATTCGAGCGCCGGATCAACCTTCCCGACCAGGATATCTGCGACACGCTGCAAACCGCGCTTGAAAACGCCGGCGCCGTTTTCATCGCGGAAAACGGCGGCGGTGTCGGCGTTCGCCTGAAACTCAACCGCTCGGAAGTCAGACGAATTGGCGTCCTGGAAAATGAAGGCGGCATCGTCGGAACGGACGCCGTTCCATAGGTCTTCTGAGCCGATGGTTCCACGTTCAGTCCGCTGCTGGGCAGTTCAGATCCCGCTTGGCTGCGCAGGCGCGAGGAAGGAAGCCCTTCATGACGGTTATCTGGGACGATCTCACCGAGGACGAGCAAACGGCGCTCAAACGAATGAACCGCGGACCCTACCCTTCTTTATCGAAAGCCTTGGCCGAACGCCTTGTCTTCCTCGGACTGGCGGAAGAAAGACGGGGCGGGACCGGGATAAACAGGGCCGGACGAGAACTGGTGATAGCCACCTTGCTTGGCGCCCGCCACGACTAGGCGTGCGTCAAACGGATCGGATAGCAACTGACGGCAGGGGCCGCTGACGGCATGCCGGAAGCAGCCGAACGCCACCTTTTTTGAGAGTCCGCACCGAGCGCTCCCATCCACATGGCGCTCGGATCCTTGATCGATGTCAGCGACCTCGCAAACTGCTTCTGCCTCCAACTGATTGGTCATCGCGCGGCGCGGACAGGTGTTCTGGGAACCCGCCAATCAATGCCTTGCCCAATGTCACCGGAGAACCATAATGGGCGGAGCCAGGCAGTGGTTGTCTCCGAAGACTTTGGGCTCCAATAGATGACAGACGACACAGCGCTGATACTGATGATCGTCCTGCCTTTCGTAGGCAGCCTTGCCGCTCTCATGCTCCCGACAAAGGCTCGCAACGCCGCAGCTGTCCTCGCCGCCGCCGCGTCGTTTACCTGTCTGGGTTTGGCGGTCATGTTTTATCCCTCGGTACTCGGTCGAGGTGTGGTGCGTAGCGATATCGAATGGCTTCCGACGCTTGGCCTTGATTTCACTTTGCGAATGGATGGATTTGCCTGGCTGTTCGCCATGCTCATAAGCGGCATCGGCTTCCTCGTCGTCATTTATGCGCGCTACTACATGGCCCCGGAAGACCCGGTTCCGCGGTTCTTTTCGTTCTTTCTCGCGTTCATGGGATCGATGCTCGGGGTCGTCATTTCCGGAAACTTGATCCTGCTGGTCGTATTCTGGGAACTGACCAGCATCTTTTCCTTCCTGCTGATTGGCTATTGGCACCACAACGCCAGTGCCCGCGACGGCGCCCGCATGGCGCTGACGATTACCGGCATCGGCGGCATCGGTCTGTTGGCCGGCATCCTGCTGATTGGCCATGCCGTTGGCAGCTACGACCTCGATCGTGTTTTGGCGTCGGGCGACCTTATCCGCTCCCACGATCTCTATGTGCCCATCCTGGTTCTTGTGCTGCTCGGGGGGTTCACCAAGAGCGCGCAGTTTCCGTTTCACTTCTGGCTGCCCAACGCCATGGCCGCACCGACCCCGGTCTCGGCCTACCTGCACTCAGCGACCATGGTGAAGGCCGGCGTGTTCCTGTTGGCGCGCCTGTGGCCGGTGCTTGCGGGGACATACGAATGGTTTTGGATCGTCGGCTTCGCCGGCATGATGTCTTTCGTTTTGGGAGCTTATTTTGCGATCTTCCAGCGGGACATTAAGGGTTTGCTCGCCTACTCGACCATCAGCCATCTCGGTCTGATTACACTTCTGCTCAGCCTCGGTAGCCCGCTGGGTGCCGTCGCTGCCATCTTCCACATGATGAACCACGCCACGTTCAAAGCCTCGTTGTTCATGGCCGCCGGTATCATCGACCATGAGACCGGAACGCGCGACATGCAGCGGCTGGGCGGGCTTTTCCGTGTCATGCCCTACACCGCGACGCTCGCCATGGTGGCAAGCGCGGCCATGGCTGGCGTCCCCCTCCTCAACGGATTTCTCTCCAAGGAAATGTTCTTCGCCGAGGCGATCGAAACGCACGCCGATTCCATTCTCGATACCGCCGCGCCCTATGCTGCCGTCCTGGGCAGCGCTTTCGCTGTTGCCTACTCGGCACGGTTCATCCACAGCGTGTTTTTCCGACCGCTGCCGGCTGAGCTGCCTCGCGAACCTCACGAACCGCCGTTTTTCATGCGGTTTCCGATCCAACTTCTTGTGCTTGCCTGCCTCCTGGTTGGGACCGTTCCCGGCCTGACCATCGGTCCGTTCCTCCACACCGCCGTCACCTCCGTCCTGGGACCCGCGACGCCACAGTACAGTCTGGCTATCTGGCACGGGTTCACAATTCCTCTGTTCATGAGCGTGTTGGCGCTTGCCGGTGGCGCAATCCTTTATCTGCTGCTGAAGGACTATCTGGCGCGCTGCGAGGACGGCCCTCCCTACTTCCGCCGTCTCAGGGGCCAGCGCGTCTTCGAGCGCGTGTTGGTGGTGGTTTCGTGGAGAGGTGCCCGCTTCCTGGAAAGGTTTCTCGGAACGCGTCGGCTCCAGCCGCAACTTCGCTTGCTGGTCGTCGTGGCCTTCATCGCCGCCGCTTGGCCGCTCTACATGCTAGGTTTCGATCCTGGTCGGCTGACAGTCCAAGGCGTCGACGTCACCTTCGCCGGCATCTGGGCAGTCGGCGTCGTGTGCGCCCTTGGCGCCGCGTGGCAAGCCAAGTTCCACCGGCTGTTCGCCCTTGTCCTGCTCGGCGGAGCCGGACTTGTCACCTGCACCACCTTCGTCTGGTTTTCGGCGCCGGACCTCGCGCTCACTCAACTGCTCGTGGAGGTGGTGACCACGGTTCTCATCCTTCTGGGATTGCGCTGGTTGCCCAAGCGATCGGCAGACGTCGCCCCCGGCCTGGCCACGACTGGCGCAAGACTGCGTCGCTACCGCGATCTGGCCATTGCGGTGGTGTGCGGGACCGGCATGACCATTATCGCCTATGCGGTTATGACACGAACCCCGCCCGTCACAATCGCCGACTTCTTCCTGAAAAAGGCCTATTCGGAAGGAGGCGGCAAGAACGTCGTCAACGTCATCCTGGTGGACTTCCGGGGTTTCGACACGTTCGGTGAGATCACGGTTCTCGGCATCGTCGCGTTGACGGTGTTCGCCCTGCTTCGCCGGTTCCGGCCGGCGCCCGACAATGTCGAATCCCCTGAACAGCAACGCGTCCAGAGGGCATTCGACGAAGCCAGGCCCGACCGTGAGGCGGGCGATACGGTGAGCGACTATTTGCTGATCCCGGCGGTGATCATGCAATGGCTGTTCCCGGTCATCATCGTGTTCGCCGCCTATCTGTTCATGCGCGGCCACGATCTCCCCGGCGGCGGCTTTGTCGCCGGAATCGCATTGGCCGCCGCCTTCATCTTGCAATATCTGGCGGCGGGCACACGCTGGGTTGAAGACAGGTTGCGGGTCCTGCCGGTGAACTGGATCGGCTTCGGCCTTCTCCTGGCGGCCCTCGTCGGGGCGGCCTCCTGGCTGTTCGGATACCCTTTCCTGACCTCGTATTCCCGCTATGTCGAATTGCCACTGATCGGTTCGGTGCCGGCGGCTACCGCGACCCTTTTCGATCTCGGCGTCTTTTGCCTCGTTCTCGGTGCGACCGTGCTGATGCTGATCGCTCTCGCCCACCAGTCCATCCGCCGACTGCGCGCATACCGGATCGTGGCGCAAAGCAACGAGGAAATCGCGTAGTGGAGCTTATCCTCGCCATCGGGATCGGCGTACTGACGGGGTCCGGCGTTTGGCTGTTACTTCGGCCGCGGACCTTTCAGGTCATCATCGGCCTGTCGCTCATCGGCTATGGGGTTAATCTGTTCATCTTCTCGATGGGCAGACTCAGGGTGAATACGCCGCCCGTTCTCGAATCCGGCGCGGTGGTCAACCCAGCGGACTACGCCGACCCCATCCCGCAGGCGCTTGTTTTGACCGCCATCGTCATCGGCTTCGCGACAACGGCCCTGTTCCTCGTGGTGCTGCTCGTATCGCGTGGCCTGACGGGCAGCGACCATGTCGACGGCAGGGAGCCCAATTGATGGAAACGGCAGGTCATCTCATGATCATGCCGATCGTCCTGCCGCTCGCGGCAGGGGCCGTGCTGCTGCTGCTGGACGAGCGTCGCCATGTCGTCAAGGCAGTGATCAGCATCGTCTCGGCGCTTGCGCTGGTGGTCATCGCCATAGCTCTGCTTCGCTCGGTCGACAATGCCTTTGCTTCGTCAGCAACCACCGGCGTCTATCTGCTCGGCAATTGGCCGGCGCCGTTCGGCATCGTGCTCGTGCTCGACAGGTTGTCCGCCCTGATGCTGGTTCTGGCCAGCGTACTGGCGCTCGCTTCCCTGGCCTTCTCGCTGGCGCGCTGGCACAAGGCAGGGCCGCATTTCCATACGCTCTTCCAGTTTCTGCTCATGGGGCTGAACGGGGCGTTCCTCACCGGCGACCTGTTCAACCTGTTCGTCTTCTTCGAGGTGCTTCTGGCTGCATCCTATGGTCTCGTTCTGCATGGCTCGGGGCCGCTCCGCGTCAAGGCGGGCCTGCACTACATTGCAGTCAATCTCGCTGCTTCGTCGCTGTTTCTGATCGGGGTCAGCCTGATCTACGGCGTGACCGGCACACTGAACATGGCAGATCTTGCGCAGCGAATCCCGGCGGTGCCGGCGGCGGATCGAATGCTGCTCGAAGCAGGCGCCGCCGTCCTCGGCGTCGCCTTCCTGGTCAAGGCGGGGATGTGGCCGCTGAGCTTCTGGCTGCCCGGCGCTTATTCGGCGGCAGCGGCCCCGGTCGCCGCGATCTTCGTGATCATGACCAAGGTCGGCTTCTATATCCTGCTGAGGCTTTCCCTGTTGCTGTTTGGCGTGGACGCCGGCGCCACAGCGGGCTTTGGCGACTCGTGGCTGCTGTTCGGCGGCATGGCCACCATCGCCTTCGGCGCTATCGGCGTGTTGGCGTCGCAGGCAGTGGGCCGGCTCGCCGGCTTCAGCATCCTGGTCTCATCCGGCACACTGCTGGCCGCGATCGGGATGGCCGATGCGAGAGTCACTGCCGGAGCCCTCTTCTACATGGTCAGTTCAACACTGACGATCGGCGCGTTCTTTCTCTTGATCGAACTCGTCGAGCGGGTGCAGGACCCAGCCGCGCATGTTCTATCGGTGACCATGGAAGCCTATCGCGACGACATGGAGGAGCCGGTGCCAGAGCAGGAGGAAGTCGGCGTTGCCATCCCCGGCACGCTGGCCGTTCTCGGCATCTGTTTCGCGGCATGCGGCCTCTTGCTCGCGGGCCTGCCACCGCTTTCGGGATTTGTCGGAAAGTTCGCGCTGCTGACCGCGATGGTGCGCCCCGATCCTGTGGCGGGTGGCGGCCTAATCGCGGGCTCGACATGGGTCCTGGTCGCGTTGCTGATCCTGTCCGGCCTCTGCGCCCTGATCGCCACGATGCGCGCTGGCATCCAGATTTTCTGGGCGCCGATCGAAGGCACCGTCCCCCGCGTGCTGCTCCTGGAGATCGCGCCAGTAGCCTTCCTCCTGACGCTCTGCCTGTTGATGACGGTCCAGGGTGGACCGATGATGCGCTACATGGATGCGACCGCCCAATCGCTGCATTCGCCCGCGGACTACTTGCGAGATGTTCTGTCCACCCAGCCGATACCAGGGCCCAACGCGCCGAGGGACAAATGAGCGCTCTTCTGCCTTATCCGCTGCTGACAAGTTCGCTGCTCGCGATGTGGATACTGCTCAATGGGCTGTCCATCGGCCAGGTGTTTCTCGGCGGCGTCATCGCTCTCGCAGCGTCCTTGGCCATGGCAGCGCTTCAGCCCGCTAAACCAAAAATACGACGCTGGGACCTGATCCCGCAATTGGTCCTGGTCGTCCTGGCGGACATTCTTCGCTCCAACATCGCCGTGGCGGAGATCATCCTGCAAGGCGGGCGGCATACGCGAACATCCGGATTCGTGATGATCCCGCTCGACCTGCGCGACCGGACTGGGTTGGCCGTACTCGCCTGCATCATCACCAGCACGCCCGGCACCGCCTGGGTCGAATATCACGCCGGCAGCGGCAGGCTTCGGATCCATGTTCTCGACCTGATCGACCAGCAGGCGTGGATCGACCTGATCAAGCAGCGTTATGAACGACGGTTGATGGAGATTTTCGAATGAGCGGCGTCATAATCGCATGGTCCGTCACCACCGCTCAATTGCTTCTGGTCGCCGCCATGGCATGTGCTCTGCTGCGCCTCGTTCGGGGGCCGCGCGCGCAGGACCGGATCCTGAGCTTCGATGCGCTCTATGTCGGCGCCATGCTTCTCCTGCTGACTTTCGGCATCCGTGCCGGCAGCACGGTCTATTTCGAGGCTGCCCTGGTGATCGCGCTGCTTGGCTTTGTCTCGACCGTGGCGCTGGCGAAATTCCTTATGCGCGGCGAGGTAATAGAATGACCCCTGTCGCCGACCTGCCGGTCTGGGCTGCTCTGCTCACGGGGTTCTTCCTGATCCTGGGGTCGACGCTGACCCTGCTCGGGTCGGTCGGGCTCCTGAGGTTCAGAAGCTTTTACGAACGAATTCACGCCCCGACGCTAGGGACCACCTGGGGCACGGGCGGTGTTCTGATCGCCTCGATCATCTTTCATTCCGTGCTTCAGTCGAAACCTGTCCTGCACGAGATACTGATCGCACTGTTCGTGACTGTCACGACACCCGTCTCGCTTATGCTGCTGGCGCGCGCGTCGCTTTACCGGGACCGCAGCGAAGGCAACGATGGCGTCCCGCCATTCGAGACGGCCGCGCAATCCCAAGACGAACAACCACGATCATCTGGCGCGTAGGCCACGATCAACTTCGGATCGGCGGCACCGCGAAAACATCCACGTCGACCGATCGCAGAATGCTTTCTGTCACGCTGCCCAGAAGTACCTTGATGAGACCCGAACGGCCATGCGTTCCGATCACCAGAAGGTCGGGCGCCACCTCCTTGATCGCCTCCATGATTGCTTCGACGGGGCCTGCTTCCTTGATACGCAGCGACCAGTTGTCGACGCCAAAGTCGTTCGCCTCCAGAAACGCGACCAGTTCCCTACCCGCCTGCAAACGTTCTGCCGCCACGTAGCGCGCTATCTCGTCCTTGCCTATTCCAGCATTGGACATTTTTCCCTTGGCGAACGCATCGAAACCATGGACCAGCGAAAGACTGGCGTCGCCTATGAGCCCGGTTTCCCTCGCCGTCCTGATTGCGCGTGCGGACGGCTCCGACATATCCACGGCGGCCATCACCTTTTTGTATGAATGTTCCACCTCAGCATTCACCATGAGGACCGGGCATGGTCCGGTACGGATCACGCGTTCGATGGTCGTTCCGACAAAAATATCGCGGAGCAACTGCTTGCGGTGCGCGCCCATGACAATGAGATCCGCCGAGCTCGCCGCGGCCGCTTTCAGGATGCCGTCGAACGGGTCGCCGGCGACAACCGTGGACTTGCAGCGGAGCCCCTGCAGTTCGGGGATCGAGGCCATTTGTTCTTCAAGATATCGCTGTGCTTCGCGTCTTTCGAGCTCGAGTATATCTGCGGGCTGGTCGTCGTCGACGACATGGACAAGCGTGAGTTCGGCGCTGACGTCCCGAGCCACAAGGCCAGCTCGCCGCAATGCACGTAGCGAACGGGTGGAAAAATCTGTCGCGGCAAGGATTTTCATGGCAGCTCCTTGTTCCTCGTCCCTGAAATCATAACCGCCGGTCGTTGGGCGTACTTTGGCTAGTAATCTGGTTGACGATGCTATCGCGTATTCGAAGTGGCATCCTAGGCGGCGGCTCTACTGTGCTGCAAGGGCCTCCGGAAATGCTTGATCGGCTTCTCTTGCCGCAGGCCTGGCTCCCGCGCGGCTTGACTTCGCAGATTGCTTCCCCAACTATAGGGTATGAGCACCGTCGCCAAAATCCGTCGCGATTTTCTTTTCCGGGTTTGCCCCATAGCGGGATCGTAACCCCCGGCTCGGCTGCCATGCGCGCCCCGAGCCGAGGGGTGAACATGTAAAAATTGAACATGTAACATTGGCGCAGGGTTGCATCAGTCCCTGCGGCATCGGCGCATTCAGCAACAAATTTCCGTCGCACTGACAACCGCTGACGATCCCTTGCCGGGCTCGGACGCGAGGCAGAAACATGAGTACTCAAATGCAAGACATCACGAAAAGCCGGCGCAAGCCGAACATCCGCATTTCGAAGTCGGACCACGCGCGTCTGTCGGCGCTCGCGAACACCGTTGCCGCCCGAAATCCGGAGGCGGCAGATGAGCTGTTCGCCGAACTCGAGCGCGCCCGCATCGTCGCTGATGGCTGGGTCTCCGCCGGCACCGTCCGGATGGGTTCGACCGTGACTTTCAAGCCCGATACCGGCGATCGGAAAACGGTGACGCTGGTTTTCCCTGGCGATGCGGACATCTCCGAAGGCAAGGTCTCAATCCTCACGCCGATTGGCACGGCCCTGGTCGGCCTCTCGGCTGGGCAGTCGATCATGTGGACCGCCCGAGACGGGCGTCGGCATGAACTGCTGGTGCTTGATGTGAGCCAGCCCGCTCCGGCAGGCGATGTGGCCGATCGGCGCGCGCCAGCGTCTTCGACAATCGCTGCGGGCGTCTAGACATGGGCGTTGGCATCCGTCTCCTCAATCACGCGGGCAGCCTCATCGCGGGAGTGTGACCCCTGCGCCGGCCTATCCTGGCCCGGCACAGGGGTAGCTTTCCAAACCCGATCAATTGCCTGACGCCGGACCCCTTGCACAGGGCCGGCTGGAGACGTGCCATGCCCACTATCGATAGCTGCCAACTGACCACCAAGGACTACACCATTCTTGAGGTGATGCAGGAGCGCCGACCTGCCCTCGGCGATGCCTTGTCGGCGATCCTTCAACGGAAGATTTCGAGCGCAGTTGTGATGTTTCGGGAAGACATCCCGGCAAACGTCGTGACGCTCAGCAGCCGCGTGGCTTATCGGGTAAACGACGGCCCTGCCGAAACCCGCATCGTCGCCCATGACCACATGCGCGGTCTGGTTGGCATGCTGTTGCCTATCACCAATCCGCGCGGTCTGGCGCTGCTCGGTCTGGCCGAGGGTCAGTCCATTTCCATTCCGACCTCGGACGCCAGCCTTGAAACGCTGACCGTACATGAAGTGGTTTATCAGCCAGAAGCCGCAAGGCGCGAGAGGCTGAAGCTGGCGGGCGTTGCCGAGCCGGGTTCGTGGCGACCGGACGGACCGGTTCTGCGCGTCGTCCATCGTTCCGATGAACCGCACGACGAAGCTCAGAGCAAAGTCGCGGCGGCATTCGATGCCGGGTTCGACGACCCGGGTCCATCGGCCGCCTGAGAACTCGACTGTCCCGAAGGCTGTGAAGGCGGGTGGACAAGCGTCCCGTCGGGCCTTGCCCTGTATCAATTGAGGCCAACAAAGTAGGGTCTGATTATGGATGATTACAACAACCAGAAGGGCGCCAAGCCTGAAGATGTGCGAGCCGCGTTGAGAGGCTGGGCATTCTTCGCCGTTCTAATGACCGGAATCTTTGGCCTGGCCTACGCTTTGATCGAAATGTAGATGAACCGGCGAAGCCGACCAGCTTGCCGTTGCAGTCTTTGCGATCAAACGCGAACCATGGCTTCGCGCCGGGAGCGACGCTCAATTCACAACTTGCTTCAGGCCGCGCAGCGCCTCCTGTACGTCGGCTCGCGCCTCGCTTGCTTCCGAATAGACGGCATAGGCCGGATAGGTGAATTCCGGCGCGCCTTCTACTACCTCCAGTTGCCCGGCCTCGATATGGGGAGCTGCTGCGCCCCTGCGGAAATAACCCATTCCGCCGGCGCGCAAGATGTAGCTCAGCCCCAGCGGTCCCAGGCCGACCATCAATCCCGGCTCGCCGAAGGCAGAGGAACTGGCACCATGCTGGGCCGCAAACAGCGGCCCCCAGTCGACATAGACATAGTCCTTGGAGCCGCCGGGTTCCCCGTCTCGGTCCATGGTCCGGACCAGAACGAGTTGCTCCTCAACGAGAAGCTCCACCCTGAATCCCGGCAACAACCTCGGCGCATAGAGCACCGCAATGTCAAGAACGCCGGTCCTGAGTTGCTCGATCAGTTGGTCCGGTACGCCGACCTGGGCTTGGATGGCGATTTCCGGCCTGGCGTTCTTCATCCAGACCAGCCAGTCGAGCAGCAGCGGGTTCCACAAGCTGAGCTCTCCGCCAAGGGCGACGACGCTTGTCCGTCCCGATGGGATGGCGAGTTGGTGGCGGGCGCGCTCCCAGATTTGCACGAATGACTGGGCGAACCGCTCGAACTCCCGGCCCGCCGGCGTCAGTTGCGCGCCGTTGCGGTTACGGATGAAGAGCTGACGTCCGAGCTCCTCCTCCAGCGTGCGAATGCGTGCGCTTACGGTGGTCTGCGTGACATGAAGGCGATCCGCAGCCTTCAGGAAGCTGCCCGAATGGACGATTTCCAAAAACGTGCGAGCGCGGTCGATGTCCATTGGGGCTTCTCGGTTCAGTGCAATAATCTTGCACCAATACAGCATTTAATTCCGTTTGCCTTCCTGTTTTACACAGCGCAACCTTGATGAGGCCGAGCGGTTTCCGCTGCGACGGTTAATGGAGCGCGCAATGCCAGATCAGGAGGATGGTCCCTTGGAAACGCAAGAGTACGCCTCTCCGCCGTGCTACATGCACGAACTTGTTCCGGGATATGGCGCGGATTCGATCGCGCAGGACACTTGGTCGGATGTCTGTCGGTGGCGCAAGGCGGAACGCAAGCGCCTGATCGACGAGCGTCTAGCCGTAGACCCCGAGGAACGCCTCGCGAAGTCTTTGCGCATCGCTTCCGCTCTCGATCTGGCTGTCGGCCGGGTGAGCGGCTGCATCGTTAGTGGCTATTGGCCTTTTCGAGGGGAACCGGACCTTCGCAACTGGGCGATCCGGGTGATCGAGCGCGGCGGGCGGATCGCGCTGCCGGTCGTCATCAAAAAAGGCTGGCCGCTCGAGTTTCGTATCTGGGGACCGGGAGACCCACTGGAACGCGGAATGTGGAATATTCTTGTCCCGTCACACGGGCCTTCGGTCCAGCCGGATGTGGTCATCGCGCCCGTAGTCGGTTTCGACCAGGCGAATTATCGCCTGGGCTATGGCGGCGGCTTCTTCGACCGGACCCTGGCCGCCGCGCCGAAGCGGCCTCTCGTCGTGGGCGTCGGTTACGCCTGCAGCAAAACCCAGACCATCTATCCGCAGCCACATGACATTCCGATGGATGTGATCGTCACGGATGAATGAATGAGCGCAGGCGAGGCCTAATCCTTTGTGACGGCGGATCGCAGATGCCGTCCATTGTTGAGGCCGTCTTGCCAGCCAGCAGTGAAAGCAGGAAGCACGTCATGTCCAATCCCGCCACAACCTTGGATGATCACAAGCCCCGGTTTCTCGTCAGGTGGCTGTTTTCGACCAACCACAAGGATATCGGGACGCTTTACCTGCTGTTCTCGATCATGGCAGGCGTCTTCGGTACCGCGCTTTCCGTGTTGATCCGCATGGAGTTGCAGGAACCGGGCCTGCAGATATTTGGCGATCCGGGTGTCTACAACGTCGTCGTCAGTTCCCATGGGCTGGTCATGATCTTTTTCGTCCTCATGCCGGCGCTGATCGGTGGCTTCGGTAACTGGATGGTGCCGATCATGATCGGCGCGCCCGACATGGCCTTTCCGCGCTTGAACAATATCTCGTTCTGGCTTCTGGTGATGTCGTTTATCCTCTTCATCACCTCAATGTTCGTTCCGGGAGCACCCGGCACGCTCGGTCACGGCGGCGGCTGGACGCTCTATCCGCCCTATTCGACGGACGGCCAGCCGGGTCCCGCCGTCGACCTGGTCATCCTGTCGATCCACCTTTCGGGCGCCTCCTCTATTCTCGGCGCGATCAACTTCATCACCACCATCTTCAACATGCGCGCACCGGGCATGACGATGCACAAGATGCCTCTGTTCGCCTGGTCGATGCTGGTCACCGCGTTCATGCTTCTCATGTCGCTGCCGGTGCTCGCCGGTGCCGTCACCATGCTTTTGACTGATCGCAATTTCGGGACGACTTTCTTCGCACCGTCCAGCGGCGGTGATCCGATCCTATACCAGCATCTGTTCTGGTTCTTCGGTCATCCCGAAGTCTACATCATGATCCTGCCTGGTTTCGGCATCATCAGCCATGTCATCTCGACCTTCGCCAAGAAGCCGATCTTCGGCTACATCGGGATGGCCTATGCGATGGTGGCAATCGGTGCGATCGGCTTTGTTGTCTGGGCACACCATATGTATACCACGGGCCTGTCCCTGGACACCCAGCGCTACTTCGCCTTCGCCTCGATGGTCATCGCCGTTCCAACTGGGGTGAAAGTGTTTTCGTGGCTGGCTACCATGTGGGGAGGATCAATCGAGTTCAAGACCCCCATGCTCTGGGCTCTCGGCTTCGTCCTGCTCTTCACCATCGGTGGTGTCACTGGCATCATGGTTGCCAACCCCGGTATCGACCGCGTCTATCACGACACTTACTTTGTGATCGCCCACTTCCACTATGTGCTGTCATTGGGCGCGGTCTTCGCCATCTTCGCCGGCTTCTACTACTGGTTCCCGAAGATGACTGGTTACATGTACAACGAAACGCTCGGCAAGTTGCATTTCTGGCTGATGTTCGTCGGCGTCAACCTCGTCTTCTTCCCGCAGCATTTTCTCGGCATGGCTGGCATGCCTCGACGTTATGCCGACTACCCCGACGCTTTCGCCGGCTGGAATTTCGTGTCGTCGATCGGTTCCTACATTTCTACGGCCGGACTTATCGTCTTCTTCATCGCGGTCGCGGAGGCCTTCGCCCGCAAGCGTCAAGCTGGCGCCAATCCATGGGGCGAAGGTGCGACCACGCTCGAATGGCTGCTGCCGTCGCCGCCGCCATTCCATCAATGGGAACGGCTGCCGCGCATTGTCTAAAAGTCACCTCCGGTTCTGAACCGGCGCCCGCTTCGACATTTTGTCGGGAGAACTTCATGAACGAGACCACAGACCCAAACAACCAGATACTGTTCATGGCGATCATCGCGTTTTATTGGGCGTTTCTAGGCAGTTGGAGCAAACGTCAGTCACGTCCGGGCGATGACAAGGCAAAACCGGACGATGCGCCGACTGAGCGTCTAGCCGGAAGTAACGAAATCACGTCTTCCGGCGACACGCCCTTGGAGGTTATCCGAAAGAGCGATCCGAGTTTTGACCCTGCCACGTTTCTGGCCGGCGCCAAGGCGGCTTATGAAGTTGTCCTGTTGGCCTATGCAAGTGCGGACATCCAGACATTGAAGCGCCTTGTCGGACCGGAAGTGCTCGACATCTTCGAACGGGCGATTGCCGGGCGCCGGGATCGGGCGGAGATGCTGCAACTCACCTTTATAGGCACGAACGACGCAAAGGTCGTCGACGCTCTTGAGGAGAATGGTACCGCTGAGATTGCCGTTCGCTTCGTTTCCGACGTGGTCAGCGTTACACGCTCGGCCAACAACGACATCGTTTCAGGAGATCCCCAGCAGATCATTGAAGTGATCGATACGTGGACGTTTGCCAGTGACATCCAGTCAAGGAAGCGAAATTGGATGCTGATCGCCACAGACGGCGGCTAGCTGCTTGCGTCATTCCGGTGACCGCTGAAGGGCGACGCTTGGACGCTTGTGTCTGGCTTTCATCGCGTGCGCCGTGATTAACCTAAGAGACCGGCGGTGATGACGTTTGAAACGCATCTGCGCTGCAGGTGCGGTGGAGACATGTTGATGGCTTCCCGGCTAGGTCGGGTCTTCGGTTTGGCGTCGGCGCCTTCGTTGTGAAACGACACTTATGATTTCAACGCAATTTTCTTGCATCTGTCTTAGTTTCGGCGGCAACGCCATGAGACTCTTTGCTGGCCTCCCTGGAACATTGCGACGAGCCCGGTATCGTGGCGAGATAGCCATCGTATTGCCCGTCGCTTGTCTTTTTTTGATGGCGGCCGAATTGGGCTGGAAACGCACTGCAGAGTTACACGCTGCTTCCACGTTTCCAAATTCGGGATCGCTCACACAGGTGACAATCGGCGCCAGCCAGTCTCCTGCCTGAGTAGCGCCGGGCTGGGGTTCTTCACATCTCAGTCAAGACCCAGGCCACACCAAAGATGGGCGCCCATCAGAAAGGCAAAAAAGCCATCCCTTAGTGCATGGCGGACATCTCGAAAGCCCGGTCCATCGACCGCATTTTCGTACAAAATTGATCCGCAACCCGTCAACTGGTTGTCACCCTCGTCCAACCCGGGATCGGTACCGCGATGTGAAGGACGATATCAAGCATCCTCATGTGCAAGACGGTGGGAAGCCTAAAAAACATCGCCATTCAGGACAGAGTGCAATCCAGCCATGGCAGGGGCCACCACGGCTTCATCTGCGTTGGCAGACTGAACGGCGTAAGCGGGATATGAGAACTGCGGCGTTTCGGGCACGAGGTGAAGCCGTCCGGCCTCGATATGAGGCTGTACCGCGCTCATCCTGAAATAGCCGGATCCACCAACCGAAAGAATATAGCTGAGCGCAAGCGGGCCGAGATCCATAAAAAGGTCCGGCGCGACGTCAGGGAAATTCATGCCATGATGAAACGTAAAATCTGGCCCCCAGTCTATGTGCGCGTAGTCTATGCTGCCCGCCAGGCGTGCTTCCAGATCGGTTGTCACGAGCACGAGTTTTTCTTCCATGAGCAGATCGATCTTCAGGCCGGGCCGATGCTGGGGCGCATACATGATTGCCACGTCGACGAGCCCGGATGCGACTTGATCGATTAGGTCCTGCGGCACATCGACGTGCACATGAAGCGCGACATCCGGAAGGGATTGACGCATCCATCGAACCCAGTCGAGCAGAAGGGGCTCGGCGATGCTGATTTCGCTACCAACAGTCAGAACAGCACGACTGCCGGGTGGAACAGCAACCTGATGAAGGGTGCGCTGCCACAACTGAACGAACATCGGAGCGTGGCGCAGGAACTGCTCACCGGCGGGAGTGAGCGAAGCGCCGCCTTTGTGGCGGACGAAAAGTTGGCGACCTAGTTGTTGCTCAAGGCTTCGAATTCGCGCGCTCACGGTTGTCTGGGCGACATTCAACCGTTCGGAGGCCCGGATGAAGCTTCCGCTGGAAACAATCTCAAGAAAAGAACGAGCAAGCTCGACGTCCATGAAAAAACATAACATAAAAACTGCATTTAAATGACAGTGAAATTGCGCTCTGAAGTGCCCCCATTTTATCGCGGCCATTCGATCAAGCCGTATCGAGTCCAATAGCAACAACGATTCGGATCTATCATAAAATCTGTATTCATTTGCCGATTAAATTCGTTTGCTACGCGGCATACGCCAGCAATACGCTCCGAGAAATCCACCAAGCTTAGCGCTGGATGCTGCGCAGCGCCGGTTGGAGCGGAGCGCAAGGCTCTCTCCACCTACCCATCGTTTTGCCTGCAGCGTCACAGGAGGAATCATGTCGAGGGAAGAAAAGAGCAAAGGCGATGTGGGGCGGCGTGATTTTCTGAAGCTGTTCGGCGCGGCTGGAGCTGCCGGAGCGGCGGCGAGCACCCTGCCGCTTGGGGCATCCGCTTCGGCGGACGAAGTCATGGCTGCGACCGCTGACACAAGACATCATCACGTTGCCGTCGCCACCGAACCTCAGGCTGGAGGCATTGGCTACGAATTCTTCAACATCGATGAGTCCGCTTTCATCGAGGCGGCTGTCGATACGCTCATTCCAAGCGACTCAACAGGCCCTGGCGCCAAGGAACTCGGCGTCGCGATCTATATCGACCGGCAGATGGCCGGCGGATACGGCAAGGGCGACCGCCTGTATCTGGAAGGGCCATTTGGCGAGGGTACGCCCGAGCAGGGCTATCAATTGCCGATGACGCCATCGGAACTGATCCGTGCTGGGATCGCCGACGTCAGCGCTTACGTACAGAAAATCCACAAGAGCACCTTCGACGGCCTTTCGGCAAAGGATCGTGCCGCGGTGATGACCGAACTCGACGGCAAGAAGGTCGAGCTTCCGACGGTGCCGACCGCGACCTTCTTCGGGCTTCTGCTCCAACTCACGGTCGAGGGCTATCTGGCCGACCCGATGTATGGCGGAAACAAGGACAGGGCGGCCTGGAAGATGATCGGTTTCCCAGGCGCCGACGCCATGTATATGGACAAGATCGAACCATTTCGGAACAAGCTCTATACGGCTGAACCGAAGGGCATCCAGGATCTCGTTTAATCGGCGAAAGAACAAGGAGACTATAACATGGCCACCAAATTGAACACGGTTGATGTCCTGATTGTCGGCCTGGGCTGGACGGGCGGCATCATTGCCAAGGAACTTGCTTCGACCAAGCTGAAAATCGTCGCCCTTGAGCGGGGAGGCCCGCGTGACACCAATCCGGACTTCATCGACCCACAGATCCATGACGAACTGCGCTACGCCGCCCGCCACGATCTCATGCAGAACGTCCGGCGGGAAACCATCACGTTCCGCAACAGTGAATCGCAAACGGCGCTGCCGATGCGCCAACTCGGCTCGTTCCTGCCTGGCCAGGGCGTTGGCGGCGCCGGCGTGCACTGGAACGGTGTCACCTGGCGCTGGCTCGAATGGGACCATCAGGCGCGCACCCGGACGGTCGACAAATACGGCGAAAAGATCATCCCTTCGGATATGCACCTGCAGGACTGGCCGATCACCTATGACGATCTCGAGCCCTATTACGACAGGTTCGAAAAGACCTGCGGCACCTCCGGCAAGGCTGGCAACATCAACGGCCGAAAGATCGATGGTGGCAACATCTTCGAAGGATCGCGAAAGGAGGAATACCCCAACCCGCCGATGATCGCCGCGCAGAGCATGGTGATGTTCGAGAAGGCGGCCCGTAATCTCGGGTATCACCCGTTCCCCAATCCGTCGTCAAACGCGTCGCGCGATTACGTCAATCCCGATGGCGTGGCCTTCGGCCAATGTCACTATTGCGGCTTCTGCGAGCGTTTCGGCTGCGAGGCCAATGCCAAGGCCAGCCCGCATTTCACCGTCATTCCGCTGGCGCTGAAGAACCCGAATTTCGAGCTGCGCACCAACTCGATCGTGCTGAAGGTCAATCTCGACTCGACCCGCAAGAAAGCGGTCAGCGTCACCTATCTCGACGCACGCGGGCGGGAGTTCGAACAGCCTGCCGACCTCATCATCCTGTCAGCCTATGCGCTCGGCAATGTCAACCTGCTGCTGCAATCGGGCATCGGCGTGCCTTATGACCCGGGCACGGGCAAGGGCGTGGTCGGCCGCAACTATGCTTATCAGTGCGGTGGCGGGGCTACCGCCTTCTTCGACAAGGAAACCATCCTCAATCGCTTCATGGGCGCCGGCGCGCTCGGCACCTGCATGGATGATTTCAACGGCGACAACTACGATTTCGTGAAGGCCGGCTATATCGGCGGCGGCGGCATCAGCTGCAGCAACTCGGGCGCCCGGCCCATCCAGTCGCATCCAACACCCCACGGCACGCCGCGCTGGGGCTCCGACTGGAAAAAGGCAGTGGTCGACAATTATGACCACGCGGCCAGTGTCGGAAACCAGGGCGCGGTGATGGCCTACCGGCAGAACTATCTCAGCCTCGACCCGACCTACACCGATGTGTTCGGGCGTCCATTGATGAGAATGACATTCGACTTCCAGGACAACGAGGTCAAGCAGATGAACGGCCAGGCCGACATCTGCGTGAAGATCGCCAAGGAGATGGGTGCGACTAAGGTTGATCGGAGCATCCCTCCCGTGCCCTATTCGATCGTGCCTTATCAAAGCACGCACAACACGGGCGGGGCAGTGTTTGGAGCCGACCCGAGCACCAGCGTCCTGAACAAATACCTTCAGGTCTGGGATGTCCCGAACGTGTTCGTGACCGGCGCTTGCGTGTTTCCCCAGAACGCCGGGAAGAACCCGACCGGACCCGTAGGCGCTCTTGCCTACTGGGCGGTGGACGCGATCAAGAACACGTATCTGAAGAACCCCGGCCCACTGGTTCCCTCCTGAGGCAACGCCTGCCGGATCCGCGGTTCGGATCCGGCAGGCAGGGTTTGAACCCCATATCGCCAGGGCCGGATCGGCCGGGACCAGCCCGCAACAAACGCGTTGAAAGAAGCAAACATGAAATCGACTTTGCTTGGATTGACAACCGCAATTCTCACTACAGTCGGGTCGGCCCATGCGCTGGAGGCATCCCCCGGCAACGCCGAAGCCGGCGCAGCCGTCTTCAAGAGGTGCATGGCCTGCCACTCGGTCGGCCCAGACGCAAAGAACGGAGTAGGTCCGGTTTTGAATGGCATCGTCGGCCGAGCGGCCGGCGTGTATCCGGGCTACAATTATTCCGCGGCGAACAAGAATTCCGGTCTGACCTGGGATGAACCGACCCTGACGATCTATCTGCACGCGCCGCGCAAACTGGTCCCCGGCACAAAGATGACATTTGCCGGTCTCAGCAAGGACCAGGACATCGCCGACGTGATCGCCTACCTGAAACAGTTCAACGCCCAAGGACAGAAGGTCGATCCTTGAGTGAGGGGCAACCGTCCGGATCGCAAAGCACGACCTTTATGAAGTTCCTGCTGCACAAGGGCCTGGGATATTCCTCGATCCATCGGATCGGTGACTACCTGCGCAGCCATGGAGCGGGTCGTCACTGGATCGAGCGATATCGCGGCGACGTTTTTCTGGTCGTATTGGACGAAGTCGACGAGGCGATCCTTGGAAAGGAATTCTCCGAACTTCTTGATGCGGTCAACGAGACGGAGGGAGACGGGACACGAGGTCGATGAGTGAAAAAATCTTCAATGACAGAGTAAAATTGAAACGGGCATATGAGAGTCCCGCTGCCGACGACGGCAAGCGAGTGTTGGTTGACCGGCTTTGGCCGCGCGGGGTCAGGAAGACCGAAGCCGGCATCGACTGTTGGATGAAGCAACTCGCGCCAAGCACCGAGCTTCGGCAATGGTTCGGACACGATCCAGCCCGTTGGGAGGAATTCCGCCGGCGATATGCGGCGGAAATCCATGAGCATCGCGATGAACTGGAACAGCTGCGCGACCTGATACGGCAGGGCACCGTTACACTCGTCTACTCGGCTCATGACGAGGCCCACAACGACGCCGTTGTCCTTAGAGAGACTTTGCTGAGACACAGATAGTGACGGGGCGCTCCTCCATTGCCATTGGGCGTGCGATCGCGGCCACGACAACAAACTCTCCGGGAACCAAAGCAGAAAACACCCATCCAATGATCGATGGGCGTTCACCTTAGAGGAGAAGACGATGAAATTCTTCGTCGATACCGCCGATATATCCGAAATTCGTGAGCTTGCCGCCGCTGGCGTTCTCGACGGGGTGACCACAAACCCGTCGCTTGTAGCAAAGACCGGACGACCCATCAGGGATGTGATCAAGGAGATTTGCCAGACGATCGAGGGTCCGGTTTCAGCGGAAGTCACCGCGACCAATTTCGACGGCATGGTCGCCGAAGGAGAGCGTTTGGCCGGCATTGCCGCCAATGTAGCCGTCAAGGTGCCATCGACCTGGGATGGGTTCAGGGCTTGCCGGGCGCTTAGTCAACTCGGCCACAAGGTCAATGTCACCCTGTGCTTTTCAGCCAACCAGGCATTGCTCGCCGCCAAGGCAGGCGCGACCTTCATTTCGCCGTTTGTCGGCAGGCTTGATGACCTTGGGCTCGACGGCATGGAGGTGATCCGGGAAATCCGCAAGATCTACGACAACGACAAATCCTTCACGACGGAGATCCTGGCGTCTTCAATTCGCACCCCTCTCCATGTCAAACAGGCGGCGATCGCCGGCGCCGATATCGCGACCGTACCACCTGCGGTGCTCAGAAACCTCGCCAAACACCCACTCACCGACAAGGGCCTGGCGTCCTTTCTCGCCGACTGGGGTAAGACGGGGCAAGTAATCCTGTAATTCCCTGCCCGGGATCACGCGAGAGCAATCATAAATAATGCACACAACTGTCGATTAAATTCGTTTGCATGATAGCAGAGATGGCGAGAAACTACGGACAACAGACGTCCAATCGGCATCGAGTCCATGGCTGCACGTTTAGCACAAGCGGTGCCGAGAGCCTGAAGACGCACAATCAGGTGAAGGTATTCAGAGGCTGGCGGGCCTGAGTTCCCGCTTCTCGTCGGTATAGGCGATTTCAACACCTGATCGCCAAAGGAGAAGAAAATGCCTGAAGGCCATAACAAACCGAACGGGCCGGATCTGGTCCAGGGGATCGCGTTGTCCGATCTTCCCGATGGCGCAAAGCTTGTCGGCCATTGCGGCGATGAGCAGGTGCTGCTTGTGCGCCGCGGGGCGGAGGTCTTCGCCGTCGGGGCGACCTGCACGCATTACGGCGGGCCGCTCGTCGAGGGTCTTGTGGTGGAGGATACCGTCCGGTGTCCTTGGCATCATGCGTGCTTCGATTTGCGCACAGGCGAGGCTTTGCGCGCCCCCGCCTTCAATCCACTTGCCTGCTGGTCGGTGGAACAACGCGATGATCGGATATTCGTCGGCGAGAAAATCAAACGGATGGTTCCGAAACCGCGTTCTGGAGGCTCCAGCCAAGTCCCCGAGAAGATCGTCATTGTCGGCGGAGGCGCCGCGGGTTTCGCAGCGGCCGACATGCTGCGGCGCGAGCAGTTCCAGGGCAGCATCGTGATGATTAGCGAGGACCAATCGGCGCCCGTCGACCGGCCGAACCTCTCCAAAGACTACCTCGCGGGAAAATCGCCGGAGGACTGGATTCCGCTCCGCGGGGAGAAATTCTATTCAAAAAACAACATCGACCTGCGTCTCGACACGAAGGCCGTTGATATCGACCTGCGTTCCCTCGAGGTCGTCCTCGCTGATGAAAGAAGGGTTCCTTACCACAGGCTGCTGCTTGCGACCGGCGCCGAACCCGTCCGCCTGACCATCCCCGGCGCCGACTTGCCGCACGTTCACACGCTGCGCTCGTTCGCAGACTGCAAGGCGATCATCGAGCATGCCGCGACTGCCCGTCGCGCGGTCGTGCTTGGCGCCAGTTTCATTGGCCTGGAAGTTGCCGCGGCTCTGCGCGCGCGCGCGATCGAAGTTCATGTCGTGGCGCCGGAAAAACGACCCATGGAGCGCGTCCTCGGCCCGCAAATGGGCGACTTCATCCGCGCCCTGCATGAAGAGCATGGCGTCGTATTCCATCTCGAGAATACAGCGAGCAGCATCGACGCCAAGAAGGTAAATCTCAGCAGTGGCGGCTCATTGGCGGCAGATTTCGTCGTCGTCGGCATCGGCGTGCGGCCGCGGATCAGACTTGCCGAAACGGCGGGGCTGGTCGTTGATCACGGCGTTGTTGTGGACGCCTTTCTGGAAACGAGCGAGCCAGGGGTATTCGCGGCCGGCGATATTGCGCGATGGCGCGATCCCCACAGCGGTGAGAAAATTCGGGTCGAGCATTGGGTGGTTGCAGAGAGGCAGGGACGAACCGCGGCCCTCAACATGCTCGGCCAACGCGACAAATTCAACGGCGTGCCGTTCTTCTGGAGTCAGCATTACGATGTTCCCATCAACTATGTCGGTCATGCGGAGCGATGGGACGAGATCGCGGTCGATGGGAATATCGCCTCCAGGGATTGCCTGCTGCGCTTCAAGCGCGAAGGACGCACGCTGGCTGTCGCTTCGATCTTCCGCGACATCGAAAGTCTGGAGGCCGAGGTGGAAATGGAGCACCAGATGGCGACCTAGCAGAGCGCTCTCGGGCACCGCAGTTCGAAGAAGAGCGCAATCAGAAATGGCTGAGCGGAATGCCGTCATGATCGAAAGGAGTTCGAATTATGTCCACAGTGCAACAGGAACTTAGCACCACTAACGGTATGAGCACGGTCGCGCCCGCGCAACATTATTCAACGTTCGTCAAAATCATCAAGACGGTCGGCAAGGAAGCGTCCAACATGACGCCGACCTCGGTTGAAATCTTCTCGAACGGCAGCCAGTGGTACTGTCAGGTCCGTCGCGGTAACAAAACGACCAAGCCGATGGGCCCCTATTCCAAACTACAGGCTGAGCGAATCCAGGATGCCCGGCGAATGCTGATCGCAAAAAGAGGCACAGCTAATCTCGTGTTTGAGTAGGGCGAGGAGCTTTGACGGGCGGCGCCAGGCGACGAGCTGCTTCGTTGCGATGATCGGTGCGACGACGGCTCCCAGCGCAGGACGCCTTTCTAACGCCTGATACCAGTTGTCGCGGCGCATTTTCGCGGCACGTCGCCGTTCGTCCTTGGCCGAGGCTCATTACCCAATCCCGGAAGGAAGTCCAATGGCCTACAAGTCAATCGTTCTCAATCTCGACATCGATGGTATGGTTGCTCCTGTCATCAAGCTCGGTGTCGATCTGGCTCGGCGGTTCGATGCGCGTCTGATCGGCCTTTCGGCTGCCGATGTTCCCCCACCCATCGTAATGGAAGGAGGCGTCGCATTCGACGGTGAGAACATGCTGCGCCAGCGGAAGAACATCGAGCGGCGACTCGAGGATCTCCGCGCGGAATTCGAAGGTCTTGCTGGCGCGACGGTTGAGACGGAATGGCGCGGGACGGTGGGCAATCCGACCCGCTTGCTGATCGACTCGGCGCGTGTGGCCGATCTCATCGTCACAGCGTCGCCCGAAGGTGCCTCTTCTGGCAACATTCATCGTTCCACCGACCTGGGCAATCTAATCCTTCAGGCAGGACGACCTGTATTTGTCGCCTCCACCAACCAGGAAAATATCCGGATCAACAAGGTTCTTGTCGGGTGGAAGGACACCCGTGAAGCTAGGCGTGCGGTTGCTGATGCCATGCCGTTTCTGCAAATGGCCAAGGAGGTTCGTATAACCACGATCGACGATGACGCGACCGATGAAACCTGGAATAGTCTGGACGATGTTGTTGCCTTGCTTTCCTTTCACGGCGTAAAGGCGATGGCGGAAGTGTTTCCGGAGAAATCCGATGGCGGAACGATCGCCGATGTGGCCGACGCAATGCGTGCGGATCTGGTCATATCCGGCGCCTACGGTCATAGCAGGTTCAGGGAGTGGATCTTCGGCGGGGCTACCCGCTCGCTGCTTGAAAATGATCGGCTGAACCGGGTGATGTCGAATTGATCACGTTGCTCGAACGATCGATACGCTCGGTCAAGCTGAATAACGTGACAAGGACTTTGCCCGCTGTAGGATTTTCGTCGTGCCGTCCCCCGAGCCAGTTGCATGCCCACGGTGTCGGCCTGAGTAAGGAGGCCCTTCATGAACTCCGATACACCTGATACTGACCGTCCGGACTTCGGCAAAGGCATCCCTCTGAGCCAACTCGCAGATGGCGCCATGCTCTCCGGCTATGTCGGCAACGAGCCTGTCTTGCTGGCACGTCGGGGCGAGGAAATATTCGCCGTTGGATCGGTCTGTACACACTACGGCGCACCTTTGGCCGATGGCTCCTCCTGGAGGATAATGTGCGTTGCCCTTGGCATCACGCCTGTTTCAGCTGCGCAAGGGGGGAAGCGGTCCGCGCCCCTGCCCTATCATCAATCCCCTGCTATGATGTCGAGCAAACTGACGCGTACATAAGGGTTCGGGTGCGGCGCCAGCCTAGGCGATGGGCAAGAACGGGTGACTGCCAAGCCTCAGCCAAATGCGCCAAAATTGACCCTACCCAGGCGGAGCACCGAGAAATGACGGAACACAAGAAGGCACCACGACGCCGACCCGCGACCGTCTCGATGACGAAAACGTTTGAAGTCGGGGATCGGGTGAGTTGGAACTCGGAGGCAGGTCGCGTCCACGGAACGATCATTCGGATTCATACCCAAGATATAGACTATAAAGGCCACACGCATCACGCGAGCCCGCAGTCTCCTCAATACGAGATCAAGAGCAGCAAGACCGACCACGTGGCCCTGCACCGCGGCCAGGTGCTGACCCGATTAAGCGACTGACGGGAGCAACGCGTGGACGGGTCTCCCTGAACACGGACAGAACTTTCGGACCATCCGGTGCCGAGTCCACTGCACGCTTATCATGCCGCCGGCTCGTGAGGAGCAGCCGCGCTGCCCAGGACAGCAGAAACCCGGGTGCGCAGGTGAGGCACCAATTCGTTCTCGAACCACGGGTTGCGACGCAGCCAGGCTGTACTGCGCCACGAAGGATGGGGCAGCGGGATGACTGCCGGACCATAGGTGCGCCACGCGGCAACGGTCGCGGTCATCGACCTCCCCGAGGCGTGTTGCAACGCCCACCGTTGAGCGTAACCGCCGACCAGGAGCGTCAGTTCCACTCTAGGCAAGCACGCCAGAAGCGACCGTCGCCAGAGCGCGGCACACCGGGACGGTGGCGGGTGGTCGCCCCCTTTGGGATTGGTCCCAGGAAAGCAGAACGCCATCGGAGCCACGCCAATTCGCGAATCCCCATAGAAGACGCTGCGATCCAGCCCAAGCCACGCGCGCAAGCGGTCACCTGAGGGGTCGTCGAACGGCAATCCGCACTCATGCACCCGTCGTCCTGGGGCTTGGCCACAGATCAAGAGCCGGGTCTCGGAAGTGACCTGCACCACCGGGCGCGGTTCATGGCTGAATTCCCCAGCACAGGCGCGACAGGCACGAACGCTCGAAAGCAACGCGTCAAGTTGCGGCGCTTCCGACCTAGCGCGTCTTTCGGGGCTCCCCAGGCCGGGCCTAGCTGCAGCAACCTCTACCAAATCGTTCTAAACCTGTTGGTGTCCTACCCTACGATCAGTTTAACGACTGACCATTGAATGTGGGAACCAGGGTAAGATGCGACCAGCCGCCACTGGCGCAGCGCGACCGTTCGCCGCGGTGAGGCAAAGCCCCGACACCAGATTGGGCTGCGTCGACTTGTTTGGTCGACATGTCCCGCCTAGCTGTGGCCGCGTCAACTTCGCCGAACAACGGTTTCCGAAGCCAGATCTGGACGGCATCTATCCGACAAATGATTTCGATTGACCTTTTAACGCAGTTTTCATGTTATGATCGCCATGGACATCGAGCTCGCTCGCACTTTTATCGAAATCGTTTCGACAGGGAGTTTCATTCGGGCCTCTGAGCGCTTGAACGTCGCCCAGACGACCGTAAGCGCACGAATCCGTAACCTCGAGCAGCAACTGGGTCGCCAGCTTTTCGTCCGCCACAAGGGCGGCGCTTCGCTCACTCCCGCCGGCGAGCAGTTCCTGCGCCACGCCCCGATGTTCGTCCAGTTGTGGCAACGCACCCTTCACCAGGTTGCCGTGCCCTCGGGACGCCGAGCTGTTCTGACGGTCGGGAGCGAAGTCAGCCTTGCCCAACCCCTTCTGCTCGACTGGGTCCGATGGATGCGTCAATCCCTTCCGGATATCGCGCTTCGTGTGCACGTCGATGTGCCGCAGGACTTGATCAAACAAGTCGCATCCGGGCTCGTCGACGTGGCGATCATGTACGCGCCCCAGCATCGACCCGGCCTGAAAATCGATCTGCTTCTGGAAGAAAAACTCGTGTTTGCGACCACCAATTCCGAAGCGCGCCTCCTGGACGGGTCTGATTATGTCTATATGGATTGGGGTCCGGACTTTGGACATCACCACGGGATGAGTTTCCCAACTGCTGCGCCCGATCTTACTTTCGATCTCGGCCCGCTCGCATTGAACTATGTTCTTGCGGCGGGTGGCTCTGGATATTTCAGGATGAGCTCTGTGCAGCCTCACGTAGTGGCCGGCCGGCTGCACCTTGTGCCCGAAATGCCGCAGTTCTCCTATCCGGTTTACGCGGTGCAATCCGCAAATGCGGATGAGAGCGTAGTAGGTCCTGCCCTGACAGGATTGCATTCCGTTGCAAGAGCCGACAAATAATAGGAGCTCTTTTTGGGCGTCTAAGTGTCCGCTTGGATTGACGGGAACAGGAGATCCACTGTTGTCCCAATCCCTAGTTCACTCCTTATCCGGATCCGACCATTAACCGCCTGCGCCAATGCCTTTACTTGCAACATCCCTATCCCGGTGCCCTTCTCACCCTTTGTGGTGAAGAAAGGATCGAACACCTTCCGCAAAACTTCCGGAGCCATGCCGCAACCATGGTCTTTGACGCGAACGCGTGCGTAGGTACCCGGCCCGGGTGGGTCAGGTGTCATGGTGGTCTGCACGAATCGCTCAGTGATGACGTGAATCTCCCCGCCACCTGGCATCGCATCTCGCGCGTTTATGACGAGATTAAGCACTGCAGCGTCGAACAGCGCTGGGTCGATCAAGCAGTCCGGGACGTCGGAACCAAGCTCCAGCTTGACGCGGACATCGGGACCGGCGCCATACCTTAAGAGGGGCGCGAAAGACTTGAGGAACTCATTCAAATTGCCAGCATGGGCATCGAGTTCCTGATGCTTTGCGAAGGCGAGTAGCTGTGACGTTAGCTCGATCCCTCGATCGATCCCTTCCCGCGCTGCGGCAATGTAGGCACGCACGCTTTCGGGTGCGTCAGCTCTCCGCTCCGCGAGCCCGAGCCCGGATTGGATTACTGCCAGGAGATTTCTGAAATCATGGGCAATACCGCCTGTCATTTCGCCCAGCGCAGCAAGCCGGTGCGTCGCACGTTCGCGTTGCTCGACTGCAGTTCGGAGATAGAGAGTCGTGTCCGGCATCGGAGTGCGCGCGTCGCGTTCGGCCCGAGATGGTCGTTGAGTTTCACACGGAAACACACAGCCTGTCATAGAAGTCGCCCCTAAAGGTCACTGACGACACCAGAGCAACCCGCGCTCCCATCAATATCGTCGTATTCTGTCTCATTTGTTGCTGAGGGCCGTACCTTTCATGAGCATGATCTAAGCACGCCGGACGACCCTTTTCGTCATAATGTCTTCGACAGTCGGGAATGCCTTGAGGGTCTCCTCCGGTAGGTCGCCATTTGCTCCGACCATTTCAGACCAGCCGTGTACCTCTGGTTCGCCGACGATGATGCGGCCGACCATCCCGGCATGCTCATGCGGGACACAATAATAATCGTACACCCCCTGCTCGGTGAAGGTAACCGAAAAGCTTTCCTTGGGCAGGAGGTAGTCGGAATCCCATGGTTTTGCCGACTTGGGCATGCGAAGCGGTCGCTCGAAGTTTGCCGGGTGGTAGGCTGTGGTTGTGTGCGAATTGCCAGGATTGAGATTGGTCCAGCGGACCGTCTGACCCGGTTTGATCAGAATGCCAATCGGATCGAACCAGACTTGTGAACCGTCGCCGCGCCCTCGCATCTTGATTTCGACCACCTCGCCGGCCCATACCGACAGAGAAGGCAGGGAAAGGGCGGCGGCGAGACCGCCGCCCGCGCCCAATATCTCACGGCGCGTGAGTGTCATTTGGCGACCCGCGCCTCGTCTGCGGCTGGGACATGCCACAGCACAATGTGGACATGCGGCTCTTCGACGCCTGGATGACCGGCATTGTAGTAAACGTCGACATGGTCGACATTGCCGCCGGGCGCGGCGAGGTTGTCAAAGCGTTTGTCCGGATTGAGATCTTTGATCGGCAGCATATAGATGGTGCTGACAATTTTGCCGTCGTGATCATAGGCAAGGAACGGACCGGCCGGCAGTGTCGCCGGATCGACAAAAAGTTGACCCATGCCAGGTAGGAAGTCGGGCAGCTTCACAAGCTTGCTGACCTGTTGGTAAGGCGCTGCTGGCGGGGATTTGGTGACCTCAGACGCCGCCATGGCGCAAAGCGAGCTGGCCATTGTCACGACAAGTGCGAGGGCGAGCTTCTTCATAGGTTATCTCCTTGTTGAATTCAAAAGTCACGATGCCGACAATTTAGGAGACCGGTACACGAAATCGTTGTTTAGCTTGTTGATACCGCCTGTCGCGCCCTGCCAGTAAGTAGGAGGCCCCTATTTTCGTCAAACGAAATTAGCTGGCATTTCAGTGCAGTAATTCTGCTTGCGCCGCCCGCACTGTTTGCTTGATTTCCGGAAATCCTTCACTACCTGTGAATTGCCATGGATATCTTCAGCCTCCATTTCCCGCGAGAGCCAATCCACCTCAAAATGGGCTCTTAACCCGGACGCGAGAAGGCACTGCCTTCGCGGCCGGGACAGCCAGGATTCCACTTCATCCGAAAGTGAACAGAGCCCTGCTTAAGCAGTGCGACTGATCACTGCGCGTTTGGAACGACACGAAGATTGACGCTCATGATCTCCCCCATCCTGTCAGAAGAAGACATCTCGCTTGACCTTGTGACAAAGGGAAAGCAATCAGCCTTGTCAAAAATCGCGATTAGGATTGCGCGAAGAACTGGGATTGACCAGCAGGTGGTTCTGCGTGGTCTTTTCGACCGCGAGCATCTCGGCTCGACCGGCATCGGCCGTGGCGTCGCGATCCCGCACGCTCTACTCAGCACAATCTATTCGCCTGTCGCGTCTTTGACACGCTTGGCCCAGCCCATTGATTTCGAGGGCCCAGACGACGATCGTGTAGATCTCATTTACACCGTGCTCTGGCCGCGTTCTGCCACTTCCGCCTTTCTCCCTGCCCTTTCGCAAATGTGCCGGCTGTTTCGGGCATCTCAGGTTCGGGAACATCTCCGGCAGGCACGGTCATCTGATGAGGTGTTGGCGATCCTCGAAACTGAATCGCATCAGGAATTCCCTCCCAATTTGCATACTTCCCGTGTCGGACCTTACACCGCAATGTCTAGGCAGTTCAGCAACGCCTAGGTCCCCAGGCCACGTTGGGGCGGACCTTGGGAGGTTTCGCAAAGATAGATTGACAATCTATGTTTTATGGCGATCATCATGGGCGAGCCAAGGCTTGAACCCGCTTGGATGGGACAGAGGAAGCCAGGAGCAAACAGATGAGCCAGAATGATCAGAGCAGGAGGACGATCGTCGTCGACGGCGTCCCATTGCCAGAGTTGCTTGATGAGACAACGATCCGCGAGGTGGTCCACGGTTTTTACGGCGAAATTCGACATGATGACCTTCTCGGCCCCATTTTCCACGATCGGATCGAGCCAGACAGTTGGCCACAGCATCTAGCGAAGATGTGTGACTTCTGGTCTGCGACGTTGCTTCGGACGTCCCGATATGAGGGGCGGCCACTGCCGCCACACCTGGCTATAGGCGGCCTCGGCGAGACGCATTTCCGTCGCTGGTTAAAGTTGTTTCGCAAAACGGTTCGCCGCATTTGCCCGCCCGAGGTGGCAGCGCTCTTTATGGACCGAGCGCTTCGTATCGCGCACAGTTTCCGTTTAGCGATTGCCTTCAACCGCGGTGAGACCACGATTGGCCTCGCACCTATTGTCGAGAAGGACCTTTGATGCAGACTGGTTGGTAAGGATTCTCGCGCCAACAGCAGGAGAGATGCATGCGGCTGACTGCCTTCTCAGACTACGCGTTGCGAATGCTGATGTACGCCGCCTCCGCCGGTGACCGGCTGGTCACGATCGAGGAAGCTGCGCGCACCTTCAACATATCGAAGACGCACCTGAACAAGGTCGCCAATACCCTCACCCGCAGCGGCTATCTGAAAGCCATCCGTGGCCGTTCCGGCGGGCTTGTTCTCGGACAGCGGCCCGAGATGATCCGGATCGGCGACGTCGTGCGGTTGACGGAGCCGGATTTCGCACTGGTTGAATGTTTCGCGACTGATGGAAACCAATGTGTACTAACTGCCTCTTGCAAGCTTTCAGGGATGTTTGGTGAAGCGATTGCCTCGTTCCAGAGCACCCTGGACCGCTATACGCTGGCCGACATCATGCTGGCGCCGAAGGACTTCCTTGGCAGCCCGAAAAGACCCGCTGGCAACGGTGCGGCGCACAACGTCTCATGATTATTTCGTTACGTGCCCGTTTTGCTCCGATGGAGACGCCCATGCCTGACTCAAAGATGAAGGAAAAGCCGTTACCGAGAGAGATCGATTCCGGTATCGACCCCGACAACAGCCTGCTGCCAATGCTTCTTGGCGGGCTTGTGTTGATAGTCCTCGGCGCGATTGTCGTCATGATGTTTGTCTAGTTGGCGACGCATGACGCTGTGTTAGAACATCGTTCAGCAGCATTCGTGCAGTCAAGCGCCCGCGTGACGCCAATGTAGGGCGCGGGCACTCTCGTGATGTCGCCGCTGAGGACATGTTGTCGCAGAACAGAGTCCACTTGAGCCTGGTGTCCGCCGAAGACAATCGCGTATTAGGCGACAATATGGCGCCAGGTTTGCGACGGCGGTACGTGGCCGGACTGTGTACGCCATCGGTGTCGGTGTCTAAGTACAATCAGGTTCGAGACTCCTCAGTTCGATGAAGTGAGTTCGTGAGCTAAAAAAGGCCGGACTGATAAGCCCGGCCAGGTTTGAAGATAAATACCTCCTGAGGGGAACGCGTCGACGAATGGGGAGAAACGCTCGACGCAACACCTATGTGGGACGCGTAGCTTATCTTACAACGACAGGGTGATGGGCCACAATCGCTGCTCCGTCGAGCCAGGGACGCAAAGCTCGCCTTCATTTGTCGAGCAGGTGGATACCCGCGCACCACCTAGAAGAACTTTGGAATAAATGGCACTAGTTGATCTTTTTTTGAGCCCTATAAACTGCGCAAGAGATCAACATAAAAACTGCAGATATTTAATCATAAAATTCATTTGCTTCACGAAGGACTTGAGCTTTAGCCTAACCTCGATCGTTGTGAGGCGATCGCAAATCAGTTAGGAGAAAACGATCGTGAGCATCAAAATACTTTGCATGGGAGCGGCGGCTCTCACAATTGTAGCTGGCGTAGCATTTGCGGGTGCGCTTGACGAACCGGCAAAAATGGCGCCCTTTCACACCGACTCCACCATGAAGACCTTGAAATCGCAAGCCGACTTCAGGAGCGCGTGGATGGCGATGAACGACGAGGACCGAGCCGGGATGATGAAGGAGTGTGGCGACGAAGCCATAGCCAAAAATCACGACAATTTCTGCAAGATGACCAAGCAACTTGGCGGCGCCAACTGAATGGGGCTTTTTGCGAATCAAATGGCAGGCACAATTACCTGCCATTTTACAACGGACGCGGCTCCGCCGACCCCAGGGGGGCATTTTAGGACGGTCCCGCCTAGCATACCTCCCGAAGGCTGAAAGTAGCGGACGCGACCGATATTCAGACAGCCCGGCTTTCGCGGGACGGTGATGCGTGATGATGAAACTCCGTGTTGTGACGTGCGTTGTGAGCTGTGCGCGTCAGAGGCTTTCCCATGTATGAAGCGTGGTTTTCCAAACCTGTAGCCGTTGCCACCGGCATCAGCGGCGACATCCGAAACCTTACCAACGCTCGTGAGGCTTTTGACTTGCTCAACGACAAGTGGCGCAACGAAGGAAGCGCCAAGCATCGATCTGCACTACGAGCATGCCAGCAGGCGTTGAATGGCAACGTTCCGGCTGACATCGCCAGAGACGCTTTTATTGAAGCAGCGCGGGAAGCGCGCATGTTGGTCGGGTGAGTTGCGGTGACAAGAGCTTGCCCCGCGGTTCAGCGCCCATGAACGCGTCGACCTGCTTACATACTCAGAATGAAAAACGGAAAGCCGGCGGTGAGCTTCTGTGCTTCGGCTGGCGCTCGGAAAACTGAAGCAAGCAAGCCGGCACCGTTCCGTTAGAATGCATCTCGCGTCGCCTTCAGCCCAAACAAACCTATGAGGAGGACGCCGAGTGAGTATCTTCGGAATAAGCGTGGACTGAGTCTGGGCGGCAACGGCGCTTTCCGATCTATCGATCTTCGCAAAGGCCTGCAACGTGGGTTGGCGCCTTCCGGACTCCGGCAATGCGGCGGCGGTAGAGCAAATGGCATTCGTCAAGTCAGCCATCGACCAAGCTACGTCAGCGGGCAGTTTCCAACATCATTCGGCAGCTTCGACCGATCTCGATGCCGGCACGATCCGCGCGGCACAATATTTGAACTCGGGGATCTTGCCGTAAGGATCGAGCATAGGATTGGTAAGCATGTTGGCCGGGCTCTCGTTAAAGCAGAACGGCATGAACACCATGCCATCGGCGACCTCTCGATCGGCCCGCAGAATGGCTTCGACGACGCCGCGCCGCGTTTCTACGTTTATCACGTCTCCCTGCGCAAGGCCGCGGCGCCTGATCTCGTAGGGATTCATCGCAGCAATGCCGTAGGGCTCGATCGCGTTGAGCACCCCGGCGCGGCGTGTCATGGCGCCCGTGTGCCAGTGCTCCAGCAAGCGCCCGGTGGTTAGCACCAGAGGATATTCGTCGTCGGGCACCTCGTCGGGGGGCAGGAGGTCGGCGGGCACGATGCGCCCGCGGCCATCCGCGGTCGGGAACCCGGTGGTGAAGACGATCTCGTTGCCAGGAACATCAGGACCATCGGCAGGATAGACGACGGACTCCTCGCGTTCGATGCGCTCCCAGGAAATATGCTTCAGCGACGGCATTACTTGCGCCATTTCGCCGAAGACATCCGAAACGTGTTTGTAGTTCCAGTCCAGCCCCATGCGTCTGGCAAGCTCGATGATGAGATCGAGATCCTGCCGCGCCTCGCCGGGCAGGTTGACGGCGGGTCGGCCGATCTGCACCTGCCTGTTTGTGTTGGTGTAGGTGCCGAGTTTCTCCGCATGCGCGGAGGCCGGGAGCACCACGTCGGCGTGCCATGCGGTTTCGGTCAGGAAGATGTCCTGAACTACCAGATGCTCAAGCTTGGCGAGTGCGGCGCGCGCATGGCTCTGGTCGGGATCGGACATGGCCGGGTTCTCGCCCATAATGTACATGCCCCGGATCTCGCCGTCATGGATCGCGTCGACGATCTCGACGACGGTCAAGCCGCGTTTGGGGTCGAGCGCCTGGCCCCAGAAATTCTCGTACTGGCCGCGGATATCGGCATTCTCCACCGATTTGTAGTCGGGGAAATACATCGGGATGAGGCCCGCGTCCGAGGCGCCCTGGACGTTGTTCTGGCCGCGCAGCGGATGGAGCCCTGTGCCGGCGCGCCCGACATGGCCGGTGATCAGCGCCAGCGCGATCAGGCAGCGCGAATTGTCCGTTCCGTGGGTGTGCTGCGAAATGCCCATGCCCCAAAAGATCATCGAACGCTCCGCCTTGGCATAGGTGCGCGCCACATCGCGCAGCACACCGGCCTCGATGCCGCAGACGGGAGCCATCGCCTCGGGCGAGAAATCCTTCACCTTTGCCTTCAATGCCTCGAAGCCGGAGACGTTGGCCTGGATGTACTGCTGGTCATAGAGCCTCTCGTCGATGATGACGTGCAGCAGCGCGTTCAGCATCGCCACGTCGCTGCCTGGCTTGAAGCGGAGGCTGTAGGTCGCGTGGCGCATCAGTTCCTGGCCGCGCGGGTCTATCACGATCAGCTTGGTGCCGCGCTTTGCCGCTTGCTTGAAATAAGTCGCCGCCACTGGATGATTTGTCGCCGGCCGCGCGCCGATGATGATCACGCATTCGGCCTTCATGGCATCCATGAAAGGCGCCGAGACCGCGCCAGAGCCAACGCCCTCCATCAGAGCGGCCACCGATGAGGCATGGCAGAGCCGGGTGCAATGGTCGACATTGTTGGTCCCGAATGCCTGCCGAACGAATTTCTGGAAGAGATAGGCCTCCTCGTTCGAGCCCTTGGCGGAGCCGAAGCCGGCCAGTGCGTTGCCGCCATGGTCGTCGCGAATGCGCTTCAGCCCGCTGGCAGCGCGCTCCAGCGCTTCTTCCCAGGTGGCCTCGCGGAACACGGTGAGCGGGTCGACATCGCGCAGATCGATGTCGCCGGCTTTCGGCGCATCGTCGCGGCGGATCAGCGGCTTCGTCAGCCGTTCGGGCGACATCACATAGTCGAAGCCAAAGCGGCCCTTGACGCAGAGCCGGTTCTCGTTCGCCGGACCATTGCGGCCGTCGACCTGGACGATTTTATTGTCCTTGACGGCGACGCGCGTCTGGCAGCCGACGCCGCAAAACGGGCAGACCGTGTCGACAAGCTTGTCGAACGCTTGGACGACACGGGTCTTGCCGGTTTCGTCCATCAGCGATTTCTCGTAGAGCGCACCAGTCGGACAAGCCTGGACGCATTCGCCGCAGGTGACGCAGGTCGACAGGCCCATGGGGTCGTGCATATCGAAGACAGGAACCGAGTGATTTCCGCGCTCGGCCATGCCGATCACGTCGTTGACCTGCACCTCGCGGCAGGCGCGCACGCAAGCGCCGCAGGTGATGCAGGCGTCGAGATTGACGGCAATGGCCGGATTGGTGATGTCGAATTCTGGCGCTAGCCCCTCCTCGGTAAACTTGGAACGGTATCGGCTGCCCGAAATTCCCATCGAACCGGCCCATTGCCAGAACGCAGACAGGTTGTCTGGACCGTCGCTCGCCGATCGCATGTTGCTTGCGAGGAGCTCGAATACCATCTCGCGTGATTTGCGGGCGCGTTCGGTATCGGTTTTCACGACCATGCCGGCAGAAGGCTGGCGAACGCAGGAGGCAGCCAGCACGCGCTCGCCTTCGATGTCGACCATGCAGGCGCGGCAATTGCCGTCGGGACGATAACCCGGCATGTCGACATGGCACAGATGCGGAATTTTTGTACCCTGGCGCTTGGCGACATCCCAGATAGTCTCGCCAGGGGTGGCGCTTACGGTTTGCCCATCGAGGGTGAATACCGTGCTCTCGGCCATCAGAGGTCACTCCGGAAATGCGTCAGCAAATGATTGACCGGATTGGGCGCTGCCTGGCCCAGGCCGCAGATCGACGAATCGCGCATGACCATTTCGAGGTCGCGAATCCTGTCTTCCGGCATCAGACCCTGCTCCTGCAAGAGAGCCACCATTTTTTCAGTCCCGTCGCGACAAGGCGTACACTTCCCGCAGCTCTCATGCTTGAAGAATTTCATGAGATTGAGCGTGACCTGCTTTATATTGTCGGCCCGCGAGAACACGACGATAGCATGGGAGCCGACGAAGGCGCCCTGCTTGGCCAGATCACCGCCGAAATCGAGCGGAATGTCGCCCAGTGTCGCTGGCAGGATACCGCCTGAGGCGCCGCCCGGCAAATAGGCCTTGAACTCATGACCGTCCGCCATGCCGCCGCAATAGTCGTTGATCAATTCGCGTACCGTTACGCCGGCCGGCGCCAGCTTGACGCCGGGATTTTTCACGCGGCCGGAAACGGACCATGAGCGGATGCCGGGGTGGCCGGGCTTGCCCTGCGTAGCGAACCATTGCGCGCCCTTTTCGACGATGTCGCGGATCCACCAGAGCGTCTCGACATTGTGGTTGAGCGTCGGTCGTCCGAACAGGCCGACCTCGGCGATGTAGGGGGGGCGGTGGCGCGGCATGCCGCGCTTGCCCTCGATGCTTTCCAGCATCGCACTCTCCTCGCCGCAGATATACGCACCAGCGCCGCGGCGGAGTTCGATGAACCCCGGCTTGACGATGCCGGTAGCTTCGAGTGCGGCGATCTCCTGACGAAGAATGGCGAGCACCGCAGGGTATTCGTCACGCATGTAAAGATAGATCCGTTCCGCCTCGACCGCGTGCGCTGCAATCAATGCACCCTCAAAGGCACGGTGCGGATCTTGCTCGAGATAGATGCGGTCCTTGAAGGTGCCGGGCTCGCCCTCGTCGCCATTGATCGACATCAGGCGCGGGCCCGGATAGGAGCGCACGATCTGCCACTTCTTGCCGGCAGGGAAACCAGCACCGCCCAGGCCCCTCAAGCCCGCATCGCCCAGGGTGGCGATGAGCTGGTCTGTGTTCAGCGTCCCAATCCGTACCTGCTGCAAAAGCTGGTAGCCTCCTGCCTGGCGATACGCCTCCAGTCCCACATAATCGGGTATGCTTACATCGGTCTCCGCTGCCGCGGCCATGCGCAGCAGGGCCTCGGCAGTTGCCTGATCGACCTCGCGATTACCGATACGTGCGGCCGGCGCGCCAGCGCAGCGGCCCATGCAGGGCGCGCGCATGACCCTGATCGCCGGATCGGCGCCCGCTTGCAATTCGGCCAGGAGCGTCTCGGCGCCTGCCAGCATGCAACTCACTGAATCGCACACACGGATTGTCAGCGGCGCCGGCGGCATCTCGCCTTCCTTCACGACGTCGAAATGGTCGTAGAACGTCGCCACCTCGTAGACCTCTGCCTGCGACAAACGCATATCTTGTGCCAGCGCCCGCAAATGCCGCGCTGACAGGCAGCCATATCGGTCCTGGATAAGGTGGAGGAATTCGATCAGCAAGTCGCGCCCTCGCTGGCGCGCGCCAAGCAGCGCCTGGACCTCGGCGAGCGCGGCGTCATCCAGCGGCCTGCCCTTTGGTCCGCGATCACGCCGCCGCTGTTCCTGCATCGTCATGTGCTCGCCTCCCGCGTGCCCCTTACCTCGTAACGATATCCGGCGGACCATGATGTCGACTATGAGGCACGATATGTTCCCTGCACGACCAACGTGGCGTTGCCAGGTCATATCGTGGAACCGCGGGAGATGTGGTGCAACCCTTCAGATCGTCGCAGCTTGCGCTTTTTCGATCACGAACACGATCCGATCGTCGTCGCGTTCTGTCGATTCAAGGCGTTCTCCCATTTCAGTGAGAAGATTTGGTATGTCGATGACCGCCAGTGGGTCCGTGCAGTGAACCTCGAGCCGATCGCCTGGCCTCAAGGCTTTCAGCGCCTTACGCGTCTTCAGTGCGGGCAAGGGGCATTTAAGCCCGGTCAGATCCAGCTTCGTCGTGGTCATCATGGCCAGCATGATGCCCGACGGGGCGTGGCATCGTCAATTGGAGCGTTGGGGTCTTGGCTCCTGCTTCTGGCGCGGCCGGACTGCTGTCACAGAAGACTGGAATAGGCGAGGAAGTTGACCGTGTGGCCCGGCTCGACATGGACTATCTCCTCACCCAGTTCGACGAGACCGTCCGTGGCGACCAGAGATGAAAGCAGTCCGGCGCCTTCTCGGGGGAACTTCGTCGCCTCGTAGGAACCATCCGCGGTCGCGTGCACGTTTGCTCGTACATACTCGCGCCGTCCCTGCTTCTTGCTGTAAGAAAAGCCGGCCCGCACAGCGATCGGGATCGGCGGTTGCTGCCGCGCCCCGACGAGCGCGAGGATCGCAGGGCGGGCAATATGGGCGAAGGTGACGAAGCTTGCCACCGGATTGCCAGGAAGTCCGATCAGCGGGATTCCATCGATCACGCCCATGGCGACGGGCCGGCCCGGCTTGATCGCGACGCGCCAGAACACCAAGGTTCCGGCGCTCTCGACAGCGGCCTTCACGCAGTCGGCCTCGCCCGTCGACACACCGCCCGAAGTCAGGATCAGGTCATGGCTCGATGCCGCTTCGCGCAGCTTTTCGGCAATCAGGCGGCTGTCATCCATAAGGATACCGAGATCGGTGACGTCGCAGCAGAGCCGAGCGAGCATTGCCGTAAGCATGAAGCGGTTCGAGTCGAAAAGCTGCGCTGGTCCGCGCAGGTCTCCAGGCGCAACGATTTCGTCCCCGGTCGAGAACACTGCGACACGTATCCTGCGCTTGACCTGGAGTTCGATGAATCCCAATGCGGCGGCCAGCGCGACATCTTGCGGCCGCAGCCGGTGGCCGGCTGGGAGGACGCCTTCACCCAGTGCGACATCCTCACCCATAGGACGGACATTGGCACCCGTTTTCAAGCCGGGCGGGAGAATGACCCGGCCAGATCCGTCCACGCTCACATCTTCCTGCATGAACACTGTATCGGCCCCCTTGGGCATTGGAGCGCCAGTGAAAATGCGCACCGTTTGGCCGGGCAGCACAGGTTCATCCGGCGCCATGCCGGCCTGAACCCTCCCGGCAACGGCGAACGCCGTTTTGACGGTTTGCGGCAGGTCGGCCCCTCGCACGGCATACCCATCGACCGCGGAATTTGTGAAGGGTGGCAGCGGCAGCGGTGCGACCATCTCCCTCGCCAGGAAGCGCCCATCCGCCAGCACGAGCGAGACCGCCTCGACCTCCTGCACAGCACTCAGTTTCGAGGCGATGAGCGCGGCGGTCTCGTCGATGGGCCGCATCGGTCCGCCGAAAGCGAAGCAGTCATCCGAGATTTGCGCCATTTATGTTCCAATTGCACGAGGGTGCCGCCTTGGCAGCAATCGCATCAATCCGAGCTTTTTTTAATTAGCTTCGGTTGAACACCTGTAAGATACATCAGGCCAGAGCAGTGGCGAGCCAGAATACGACGTCAGGAGACTGCCATGCATTTGATGAGACGCCAACCCGAACACGCCATCATCACACCCGACCCGCAAGACCGACGGCTGACCGAGTTGGTCGCGGGCGTCGACCATACAGGCGCGACGGTGGAGGTCCGCGTACCGATAGAACGTGCCCTGACGCTCTATCTCAACGCGCAGGAGATCGTCACCATGATGACGGTCAACGATTACCCTGAATATCTTGCGCTTGGCTATCTGCTGAACCAGAACATGCTTCTGCCTGACGACGTGGTGACGGATGTCGAGTATGACGAAGACCTGCAGGTCGTGGTCGTTCGCACCGAGCGCAACACCGACTACGAGCAGAAGCTCAGAAAGCGGACGCAGACCTCGGGTTGCGCCCAAGGCACTGCGTTCGGCGACGTGTTGGAGGCGATCGAGGACATCACACTTCCGCCCGCTGAGCTTCGCACCTCCTGGCTCTACGAGCTGACGCGCAAGATCAACACCACGCCGTCGCTCTATCTGGAAGCAGGCGCGATTCATGGCTGCGTCCTTTGCAGGGAGGGCACGCCAATCTGCTATATGGAGGACGTCGGGCGCCATAACGCCGTCGACAAGATCGCTGGCTGGATGTACCGCCACACCGTCGATCCGGCAGACAAGATCATCTACACGACCGGGCGGCTGACCTCCGAGATGACGATCAAGACGGTGCGGATGGGCATTCCGATATTGATCTCGCGCTCCGGCTTCACAGCCTGGGGCGTGGCGCTGGCCCGCCAGGTGGGGCTGACGCTGGTCGGCCGGGCGCGCGGCAAGCGCTTCACCGTGCTTTCGGGCCAGGAGCGGATCGTCTTCGACCAGGACCTCGCTTCGGTCGGTGAGGAAGCGCCGCGCCACCGCCGCAAGGGTGCCGAGCATGACGACTGAGGGAACCGTAACGCTGGGCGTGGTGCTCGCCGGCGGTCTGGGTCGGCGCATGGGCGGCGGAGACAAGCCGACGCGTGTGATCGGCGGACGAACGATGCTTGAGCATGTCATCGAACGGCTAGCGCCGCAATGCGACGGGCTCGTTCTTAACGCCAATGGCGACCCCGCTCGCTTCGCCCGCTTTGGCCTGCCCGTTGCCGCCGACACGATCGAGAGCTATCCGGGACCTCTCGCCGGCATACTCGCCGCACTCGATTGGACGGCGGGGAACAGGCCGGGTGTAGAATGGGTGGTCAGCGCTGCCGGCGATTGTCCCTTCCTGCCGAGCGACCTCGTTGCACGCCTCCAGCAGGCGCGCATCACAGAGAAAGCAGACTTGGCGGTGGCGACATCCGGCGGCCAGGCGCATCCGGTCATCGGGCTCTGGAAAGTCGCGCTGCGGGATGAATTGCGGCATGCGTTGACCAACGAGGGCCTCCGCAAGATTGACCGGTGGACCGCTCGCCAGCGCCTTGCCACCGTATCCTGGCCCGTCGAGCCGGTGGACCCGTTCTTCAACGCCAACACGGTCGAGGATCTTGCCGAAGCTGAGCGCCTGGCCGCGTTGCTTTCTGCTAACCCGGCCGGCTGAACCCAGCGCGCTCCAGGCCCAGAAGGACCTCGTCGGTCCGGAGAGCCTCGAGGAATGCATGCACCGAAGGCCGTTCCTTTCGCGCAGAGATCAGTGCGAAGTCGTAGTGCTCTTCGGTCAGCGCGATAAAACCGAGCCCCGCCGCACGCGCGACGGGCGCGATGGTGACACCCCAGTCGGCGCGCTCTTGCGCCACCGCTGCGGCGACGGCATTGTGCGAGCGCGGCTGATTCCAGTAGCCGTCCGGGCGCTCCACGCCGAGGAGCTGGTCGATCAGGATGCGCGTTCCCGAGCCTTGGTTGCGGTTGACCATCATGCAATCGGGGTCGGCGAGCGCCGCACGGACCGCCTCCTCCGCGCCGAGGCCCTCGAAACGCTCGTCCCCTTGGCGGAATACCAAACCTTGCATGCGCCGCCAGCCTGGCACGAGTTCGAGACCGTCACCGAGGAAAGGCGCGTTGTAAATCCGCGTCTTCGGGTCGAAGAGATGGATGGGGGCGAGATCGCACTCGCCGCGCTTGGCCGCTGCAAGACCGCCCAGGCTTCCCACAGGCAGCGAGCGCACCGAAATCCCGCGGCGCGAAAGTTCGCCAACGACCAGATCGAGGCCGACGCAATGACTGCCGATGACGACGAGGTCGGGGACGCGGACCCGCGGCGTGAACAGCGTCACCGCCACGTCGGCACCGGCAGGCACGTGATCGGCGAGTGCCTCGATGCGGATGAAGCCGTCCGCCTGGGTAAAGGATGTTATCGCTCCCGAGCCCTTGCCGGTCGGATAGGCCGTCAATCCTCCCTGCCCTTGCACAAGGGAAACCATGGCGAATTCGGTCCGCCCGAGTTCGGAAGGAATCCGCAACGGAAGGCTTGCGGTGACCTGAGTATCGACGCGCGGCGGCAGCCCCGCCATGCGCCGCAGGGCGGGTACCACCATGTCATGGAAGGTGAACATGGCCGAGGTCGGAAATCCCGGCAGGATGATGACCGGCTTGCCCTCGCACACAGCCAGGCAAAGTGGCTTTCCGGGCTTCAGTGCCACGCCGTGTGCGATGATGCCGGGCTTGCCCAGTCGGCCGATAATGCGATGCGTGACATCCCCTGCCCCTTTGGACGTGCCGCCCGACAGGATCAGCACGTCGTGGGCGGCGAGCGCCTCGCGCATAGCCTTCTCAAGTCTCGCCTCGTCGTCGGGAAAGGCGCCGAGAAAATGCGCCTCGCCGCCATTTTCAGTGACAGCCGCAGCGATGATCGGGCCGTTGGCATCATAGATGCCGGCCGGTCGCAGCGGCTCGCCCGGCTGAACGAGTTCATCGCCCGTGGAGAGCACGGCCACGCGTGGCCTGCGAGCCACTGTCAGCTGTGCGATTCCGCAGGCAGCGAGCATGCCGATCTCGCGCGAGCCGATTTCGGTTCCGGCACGCAGCAAGACTTCTCCTCGCGCCATGTCCGATCCCGCGTTGGAGATAAACTGGCCGGGCGAGATGCTGCGGGCCACCTCAATGGCACTCAACCCGGCGGGATGGGTGTGCTCCACCATGACGATCGCGTCCGCGCCGCGGGGCAGCGGTCCGCCGGTTGCGATGGACGTGGCGGTTCCGGTCAGAACGGGCAACTGCGGAACCGTGCCGCAGGCAATCGCTTCCGCATTGAGCGCAAGCCGAACGGGACGCGGTTCAGAGGCGACGGCGAGGTCGGCTGCACGCACCGCGAAGCCGTCGACATTTGAGCGGTCGAACGGCGGCACGTCGACCGGCGCTGCGACGTCCTCGGCAAGAACCAGCCCCAGCGCGTTGGCCAGCGTCCGCTTCTCGGTCGGTAGTGGGCGGGGAAACAGCTCGGCCTCGAAGCGCGCCAGTGCAGCTTCGCGCGATAGTATGGTCAGGAACTGCTCCTGGCCGCTGTTCTGCTGGGCCGATGTTGGAGAATGCGTCATGGCGGAACACCGATCAAAAGTTGCGGAGCGGAACGGCGGCGACAGGCGTGCCGGCGGCATACCCCTCGCTATCGTCAGGAACTGCAAGCCAGGCGTCGGCAAGACGCATGGCGTCCAGCGAAAAGTCGCCGACAGCGAGCGGTGTCCACACATCCCGCTCCTTTGCGAGCAGAACGATCTCGCAAAGCCCGACCGCGGATGAAATTTTCCGCGAGAGTGGCAAGATAATGCCGGACCGTTCAGATCTGCCCGACAGGCGGTCCAAGACTGGCTGGACGAGTGCAAGGAACCCCGCGAAAGCCTGTTGCGGCGATCCGGCCAATGCGACGATCGGTGTCTTGCCGAGCCGCCCTATCGCCGTTGTCCCCCCGGGCCGCAGAGCAATGCCATGCGCGAGCAGAACCCGGCGCCGCGCGAGAGCCTCGGCGGTCACATCGGCGCAGCCATCGCCAGTACCGCCGATCAGGAGCAGCAAATCGCAGGACTCGCCATCAAGAGCGGCAGCGATCGCTGTCGCGTCACGCTCGACGGCCTCTATTTCGGCAATCGAAGCGCCAGAGGCACCCAGGCTCTCGACCACGAGCCGCAGGGAGAATGTCTCGTGGCTCTCGGCAGAGACGTCGATCGCGCGCACGCACGGAATCCGTACGGCAAGTTGGCTCAATCCCACTTTGCGAGCGACCAGCAGGTCAGCGACGCCGATTATCTTTCCTTCAAATGTTGGCGGGCGGTTCGCCGCCATGTCCTCGCCCATCCGGCGCACACCCTGGCCAGGCGCGGCTTCAGATGCCGCCTGGATCACCGGTCCATCGCAATCGATAAGACCGGCCTGCAGCACACAGTCACGATTTTCAGGCATGGCATCGCCCGTTTCCACCCAGAGGGGCGGGGTCGGCAATGCTACTGGCGAATAGGCCGACGCTCCCACGAGATCAAAGGCGCGACACGCCCAGCCGTCGATGGCAGCGATATCGCGCGCAGGCTGCGCCGGCACGACAGCCGGCATCCCGGCAGCCACGCGCCCAAGAGCCTCATCGAGCGGAACCAGGCAGGTGGCGACGGGCATCACACCGTCGAGCAGCCCTGCGAGCGCCTTGTCAAGGGTGGTGAGCGCGCCTGTCGGAGAAAGTGTTCTCGTCATGGCCCGATAGTGAAGCAGACCCGAGCCGGTTTGCAACAAGCTTCAGGAACGCTCGTGCTGCGCGTTTGGGAAGAAGAGCTGCTGGCCGTCGATTTTGTACTCGCTGATCGCCTTCTGCCCCTCCGCAGAGATCAGCCAATTGATGAAGCGCTGGCCGGCCTCCGCTTTGACACTTGGATGCTTCCGCGGATTCACCAGCATGACGCCATACTGGTTGAACAGCCGCTTGTCACCCTCGACGGCAATGCCCAACTCGCCCCGATTCTTGAATGACAGCCAGGTGCCACGATCGGAAAGCGTATAAGCGTTCATGGCGGCCGCGGCGTTGAGCGCCGCTCCCATGCCCTGGCCGATCTCCTTGTACCAGGTGCCCTTGGCCGCCTCGATGTCGATGCCGGCCGTTTTCCACAGACTCAATTCGGCCGAGTGGGTGCCAGACCTGTCGCCGCGCGATACGAAGGCCGCTTTCTTGGCTTTGATGGCGATCAGCGCGGCTGCGATATCCTTGGTCCCGCTGACGCCTGCTGGGTCGCTCTTGGGCCCCACGAGGACGAAGTCGTTGTACATCACGTCGAAGCGCTTCACCCCGAACCCTTCCTCGATGAACTTCTCCTCCTGCGCCTTGGCATGGACAAAGACCACATCGGCATCGCCGCGCCGACCGGTGTCGAGCGCCTGACCGGTGCCCTGAGCGACAACCTTCACGCCGATGCCGGTCTTCTTCTCGAACAGCGGCAGGATGTGGTCAAACAGCCCAGAATCCTGCGTCGAGGTCGTTGACGCCACAACTATCGACTGCTCCTGGGCAGGCGCGCCGCTCGCGAGCATCAGAAGCACCACAAGCGCACAGAACATTCGGCGGGTCAGCATCTCAATCTCCGTCCGGTTGATTAAAGCACGAGTTCGCCGCGCACGAAGGCAGCCGCTTGCCGAGTCGCGGGACGATCCAGAAAATCGCCGGCAACGGCATGCTCGCAAACACGCCCCCGGACAAGAAAGACGACGTCTCCAGCGATCCTGCGTACTTGGCCGAGATGGTGCGAGGCCATGATGATCTTCGTGCCCGATTGGGCAGCCGTGATGATGATCTGCTCAACAAAACGCGTCGCCGCCGGATCGAGGCTGGCTGTCGGCTCGTCGAGCAGCAGGATCTCGGGCTGGCGCGCCAGTGCGCGAGCGAGCGCCAGCCGCTGCTGCTCCCCGCCTGACAAATGCCGTGCCGGACGTGCCGCCAGATCGAGAAGACCCACGCGGTCGAGCAGTTCCTCCGTGCGCGCCGCGCGAAGCCGACGCGGACAGCCGGCCGTAGCCAGGCCGTAGGCGACATTCGCGGCCACCGAGCGCCGCAGCATCACAGGCTTCTGGAACAGGATCGCACGCCGCGTCTTCGGGGAGAGGGTCCGACCGCCCCAAGTCAGGGTTCCGGCCGAAGGTACAGTAAGCCCCATGCAAAGCCGCAACAGGGAGGTCTTGCCCGACCCGTTTGGGCCGACGATCACCGTCGGCGCATGTGGCCCGATCGTCAGGTTCACCCGCTGGAGTATGGTCGTCGCGCCAGCGATAAGCGACACGTCATCGAAGACAAGTGGAAGATCGCTCTGAGCGGCCCGCATCCCCTAGCCCGCCCGTTGCTCGGACCACACCCGCACGCCCCAGGCGGCCGCGTTGATCAGCAGGATAAGAAAAATCAGAATCAGGCCGAGTCCGATGGCGAGCGGCAGATTTCCCTTTGAAGTTTCAAGTGCGATTGCCGTCGTCATGGTACGGGTGAAGCCATCGATGTTGCCGCCGACGATCATGACGGTGCCAACCTCGGCCGCCGCCCTGCCGAAGCCCGCGAGCAGAGCAGTGACGAGGCTGAAGCGGCCGTCCCACAAAAGCGTCGCGACCAGGCCCACCGGCCCGACCTCCATCGCGTTCAGTTCCTCGCGATATTCGCGCCACAGATCCTCGACCGTCTGGCGGGTCAGAGCGGCGATGATGGGCAACACTAGCAGCGCCTGCGCGCAGACCATGGCGGCGGGCGTGAACAAAAGACCGAACTCGCCCAGCGGCCCGGATCGCGATAGCAGCAGATAGACGGTCAGCCCGACCACCACCGGCGGCAGGCCCATGAAACCGTTCAGCACTACGACGATCGCCGAACGACCTGGAAAGCGCGAGAGCGCGATAATTGCGCCAAGCGGCAGGCCGGCGACCATGGCAATCGCGACAGCCGAAAGGCTGACCGCGAGCGACAGGCGCACGATGGCAAACAGCGTGGCGTCACCGCTCGCGATCAGTTGCCATGCGCCCAGCCCTTCCGACATTGCTCCTCGCAATCCTGTCCAGCGCCAATGTCCTGCAACTCTTCCGCCAGAGTCAAATTCTTGAACCGGCACAGAAATATGCATATCAATGCAGGATGGAATTTCTGACGACATCTGAAGCCGCCGACTATCTGCGCATTGGCGAACGCAAGCTTTACGAACTGATTGCGCAGGAGCGCCTCCCCTGCAGCAAGGTGGCCGGCAAATGGCTGTTTCCCCGACATGAACTCGACCATTGGGTCATGTCGGGACTGGTCCGGCCCGGAGGAATAATTCAATCCGACCCGCCGCCGATCGTCGGTGGCAGCCAGGATGATCTGCTCGAATGGAGCCTGCGTCAGTCGGGCTCCGGCCTGGCCTTTCTGACAGAAGGCACGGAAGCCGGCGTGACACGCCTGCTTCGCGGCGAGGTGTCTGTCGCCGCGATCCATTTCCACAGCGACGACCCGGACCCGAATGTCGCCGCGATTGCGACGAGGCCGCGGCTGTACGATGCGGTGCTGGTCGGATTCGCCCGCCGCGAGCAGGGCCTGCTGCTGGCGCCAGGCAATCCGAAATCGCTCAACAAGTTGACCGACGTACTTGCGACCGGCGCGCGCATTGCGGTCCGTCAACGCGGCGCAGGCGCGGACATGCTGCTCGCTTTGTTGCTGACGGATGCCGGCGCGAGCCACGGCGAGGTCAACCGACTGGAGCCCCCCTGCCTTACCGGTCCCGAGCTTGCAGCCGCCGTGCGCACCGGACGGGCCGATTGCGGAATCGCCACCCGCGCCGCCGCCTGCGCCGCCGGCCTCGATTTCGTGTCACTGGCCTGGGAAAGCTTCGACCTGCTGATGCGGCAGCGGACCTACTTTCAGCAACCGATCCAGGCGTTGCTGCGTTTGCTGCAGCAAGACACCTTCGCCAGCCGCGCCGCCGAGCTTGCCGGGTATGATCCATCGCCGGCCGGGCGGATCCGGTTCGCGAAGTAGCAGCCGAACCCGACCTCGGTCGCTGCTCACCCCAGATCGATCTCGCCCTCCACGACATGGTGCAGGCCTGCTGGCTCAGACGTGACGAGGGCCCTCACGGTCAGTCGGCCCTGTCCTTTCAGGCCCTTCTCCGCCACGGCTTTCTCGATTGCCTGCTGCGAAGTCACGCCGACCTGCTTGAGGAACTTGCGCATGGAGACGTTGAAGGGATCGGTTTCCATATTCTGGGTCATATGATTGCCTCGAACGGTTTGAACAATATGGCCGATCCAGCAAGCTTGATGCCCGCAACGGCGGCGCTGCGCCAAGGGAGCACGGAACGGCCTGGTGCGCAATGAAGACGACGCTCGCAATGTGTCTGATGGCAAGTGCTCCGTTCCTCTTCGGGGTCGCCGCGCTGGGTGCCGATCTCCGCGGTCACGGCGGACCAGTGCGGGCGATTGCCGTGACGGCCGATGGGCAAACCGCGATCACCGGTGGTTTCGACGCCAAGGCGATCATCTGGTCGATCAAGACCGGCGAAGCACGGGAGGTGCTGCTGTTTCACGATGGGCAGGTCGATGCGGTCGCAGCCCTGCCGCAAGGCCGCTTCGCCAGCGCGGGGGCGGACGGGCGCATTGCTGTCTGGGAGGCCGGACGAAGCACGCCGATCGCCGTCCTGCAAGGCCATTCAGCGCCGGTCGTGTCGCTCGCAGTGTCGCCCGACGGCTCCACCCTCGCTTCGGCTTCCTGGGATGGCAGTGTGCGGGTGTGGCCGCTTTCCGGCGGGGAGCCGCGCGTCCTCGAAGGCCACAGGGGAAACGTCAACGCGGTTGCATACCTCTCCGACGGGACGCTCGCAAGTGCCGGCTACGACGCGGCAGTCATGCTTTGGCCGGCCGAAGGCGGAGCTCCGGTCAGGGTCGCAATGCCTGCACCCCTCAGCGCACTGGTGGCGACAAGGAGCGATCGCGTGTTCGTCGGGGGCGCGGACGGCAAGCTGAGTGAACTGAACCGCGGCGGGACAATCCTGGCCGAAGTTGCAGCTTCGTCAAGTCCGATCACCGCGCTCGCCGTCACGGCGAATGAACGATACATCGCCGCCTCGTCGATCAAAGGTGAAATTGTGCTGCTCGACGTCAAAAGCCTGCAGCCCGTTCGCACATTTGGCTCCGCGGGCGTGCCGGTTTGGGCTCTCGCCTTCTCGCCTGACGGAAAGACGCTTTTGAGCGGCGGCGGGGATCAAGTGGTGGGAGAATGGAATGTCGAGGCCGGGCAACGGCTCGGAACCAAGATCGAGGGTTCGGCCGATCCGATGGCCGAATATGCCGGCAATCCGGACGCGGAGGTGTTCCGCGCCTGCGTCGCATGCCACACGCTCGATCCCCACGAGGGCGATCGCGCCGGCCCCACGCTTCACGGCATCTTCGGCCGCAGGATCGCATCCGTGCCTGGCTACCGATACTCGCCCGCTTTCAGGGAGATGGACATCGTCTGGACGCCCGAAACGGTATCGAAGCTGTTCGAGCTTGGCCCGAGCAGATACACGCCGGGCACCAAGATGCCCGAGCAGACCATTCGCGACCCCGAGCATCGGGCGGCGCTGATACGATTCCTACAGGCCGAGACCCGCAGCAACTGAGTTTAGACCCGTTTGGTTTCCGAGTTCCGGTCCCGGAGATAATCCTCTGTCGTTCGCGGGGCCGGCCGGCCAGGACCGGCATAGGGATCGAGGTCTTCGCTCATGGCGGCATCGACGCGGCAATTGTCGCACATCCGCACCAGTTCCAGCCGCCGCGCGTTTTCGCCCGAGAACATCCAGTGCCTGCCTTCCAGCTTGGCGACGATCCGCTCAATCGTACTGCGGGTCCCGAACGGGTTGCCGCAGCGGATACACTCGTAGGGCTGTTCTTCCTTGACGACCCGACGTGGCGCGCTCCATGCCGGGAAATCAATCCGCGGGGCGAGACGGATCACCTTCTCCGGACAAGTCGCAGCGCAGAGCCCGCATTGGACGCAGGCGCTTTCGGAAAAGTACAATGCAGGCTGTTGCTCGCTGTCGGAGAGCGCACCCGTTGGGCACGCCGACACGCAGGAGAGGCAGAGCGTGCAGCCCTCGACATTGATATCGAGCCCGCCGAACGGCGCTGCCGCTGGGAGCACTACGCGCTCGACTGGCGTCGGCGCGGCGCGATGCAGTTCGATCATGCTGTTTCGCAACAGGCTGCGCTTGTCCCCCAGGGGCAGGAAGGTCGCCGGCGTCGGCGTGCTGGAGCCCGGTTGCACACGGTCGAGCGCCAACCTCAGCATGTCCGGATTGTCGGTTTCGATCAGGCCGCAGAGTTCCGACCCGTAGCCGAGCGATCGCGCGAGCAGATTGGCGATGGTGACGTTGCGGGCCAAGCCGGCGAGCTCGTGCTTGGGCTTCGCGGAGGCGAGCGCCATCACCGCCGCCGCGCCCCATGCCACCGGCGCTATCCACGCCTCTATTCCCAATTGCGTTATCTCGTTCACGGCGACTGGCAGTACATTCGCAGGCAGGCCTGGGCCGAACCGCGCGAGCGCGTCAATGAGCGGCTCGCCGTGATAGCCGTCATGGAACAGAACGACCGGATCCCTACCACCCGCCTCTCGATATGTGACCAGGAGCGAACGCAGCCGCCGAAGCAGGGTTTGCGCATCCGGAACGGCATATGCGGCTGCACCGGTCGGACAGGCGGCCGCGCAATTGCCGCAACCGGCGCAGATTGCTGCGTCGACGATCACGTGGTCGCCGGCCGAGGCAATCGCACCGGTAGGGCACAGATCCAGGCAACGCGTGCAACCGATGATGCGGGAGCGTGAATGAGCGCACAGATCGGCGGAAAAATCGATGTAGCGCGGCTTGTCAAATTCGCCGACCAGGCCAGCAGCCTTGGCGATCACGGCCGTTACCGCGGCCCGGTCGGCGGAATCCGCTTTGAGGTAGCCCGCGCGCAGGTCGTGAGCCGGAAATAGCGGAACGCCGCCGGAGAGGTCGATCACGATGTCTGCTTTAGAGATTGCGCCGTCACGAGCCGCACCGAAGCGCAGGCGGTCGCGCGAAGAGGGAACTGGCAAGGCGAAATCATCAACGATCAGCTCAAAGGCGCCCAGATGGCCTTGTGCATTGCGGATCCTGCCCCGCACGACGGGGAAATCCCACACGCGGTTGGGTGTAACCTCCTCGGGTCGCGTCAGCAGGACGGTCACGTCCAGATCCCCGGCAAGCTGGCAGGCGACCTCCATTGCCGCCTGGTCGCGGCCATAAACCAGCACCACGCCATTGCTTCGAAGCGTGACGAGGGCGGGCGGCGAGGTCGGTTCGGCCACCATCGCGACGAGTGCCGCCGCCTTCGGCCCGGCGGATGCGGCCTCTGCCGACCAGCCTGCCGCCTCGCGGATGTTCACGAAATCGAGGTCACCCGCAAAGCCGATTTCCTCAGCGACTTCGCGGAAAAGCGGCGCCTGCTGTGTGCAGGCTATGGTGATGGCTCCCCCCTCGCTCAATCTGTTGCGGATACGATCGATTTCGGCGCCGCACAGCTGATCGCCCGATTGCACCTGAGCGTCTTTGCATCCGCGGCGCACGCTGTCGCCAAAACCAGGCATGCTGCGCTCGCAGGAGCAGATGAAGACCGTGCGCGGTTTTTCCAGGCTCATTGCGCCTCCCCGCTACGCGACACCGCCCGCTGCGGTAGCGCCTTTACTGTAGAGACAGTATATACATTATTGGAGAATTAGGCCGCCGTCATCAAAAATGGATCGGCATCATGTCCCAGCGTGCTTCGGTCACCGACCGCGCCCTCGATCTGCCCCCGCTCTACAGCCTCACTGTCTTGAGAGAAGCCGGCGATGCCTTCGAGCACGCCCGCGCCATTGCCGGCGAGCAGGGTGCAGGGACGCTGGTCTGGGTACGGCGCTATGATCTGGCCGAGTTCGCGGTCGTCCTGGAGCCTGAACAATCGTTGGCGCAGGCCCGCCTTGCCATCTATGCCGGAATGAACGCTCTGGCCGACGCGCTTGCAGCGCGTGCACCGCCTGAAATGCCGGTCACCTTCGACTGGCCGGACGCGATCCGCATCGACGGCGCTCTCGTTGGCGGCGGACGCCTGGGCTGGCCTGAGGGAGCTCGCGACGAGGAGACGCCGGCCTGGCTCGTCTTTTCTGCCATGATCCGCATCGCGGCCGTGCGCGCTTACGAACCTGGCGAGCGGCCGCTACTCGGCGCGCTTGACGAATTGGGCTTCGAAGCCGCCGATCCTGGTGAGATCATCGCCAGCTTCTCCCGTCACCTGATGAACGCGTTCCACGAATGGGGCGAAACCGGCTTCGCATCGCTCGCCAGCCAATGGCTGCACCGCTCCTCACACCGAGGCCAGGACGTTCGGATCGCTGACAATGGCGATCTGCTGCTTCCGGGGAAGCCTTGCCGGGGAGCCTCCGAAAGGCGGAGTTTGGTGGAAGCTCTTGGCTCACCTTCGTGGCTCGATCCCGCTACGGGTGTGCCATGGCTCTAAAGCTACTGCGCACGATCCGCCTAGATCCGTCGGATGGCTTCGTCTATTCCCACGCCGCGGAACCCGGCGAGTGGGCCGTCACGGGGACTTTCCGGTTCTTCGCCGCCGATATCGAAAGCCTCTCCGGCAAAGAACGACAAGCCTTCCGCGCCGGCTTCATGGGTGTTGAGAGCTTCGGCTGGTCCACCCTCGTCATCGTGACGGAGGCCACCGCGGAAGAAGTCGCGGCTGCGACCGAAAGACTGGCCGAGCAGCTTGTCGCCCGTTGCGGAGCGCCCGGGATGGCGGTCGCGCGCGCGGCCGCCCAGGAGGAAATCGCCTTCGCGCAGTCCCTGTGCAGTCATCCGCCGAACACCCTTGTTGCGCTGCACCGCGCTGGCGAGGAGGCGGGCATCCGTGAATCGTTCCGCACCCTACACCGGAAGGTGAGCCGCCTTGATCCGGCGGCCGCATTCCGCATCATCGAGGTCGAGGGAGAAGAGGGTGCGATGGAAGAAGTCGACATCGTGGTGCTGGCGGGTAGGCACAAATGATAGATTTCTGGATTTCTTCGGGCCACCATCTGCTCGATCGCGACAAGGCAGGCCGGTTGATGGTGACTGATCCGTTCCTCAAAGCTTATTTGGCTCGCCCTGAGCTTCTGCCGCCGGAAGATGCGTGCGCGGCGGAGTTGCGGCTGCATCACGAGTTGCTGATGCACGATCCGCGCCGGCCGGTCGGGAACGAGGAGATCGCCGCGATCGACGACCCGGATGCTCGGGAAAACTGGGAGTTCATGATTGCCTTTCGCAATCGCCTTTTGGCAGCGCCGTCCCTCGAAGCCTGCTATCTCGAACTCGCGCGCGGCTCGGCTGCCGACATTCCGCCCCTGTTCATGAACCAGCTTGCGCAGCTGGTGCTGCGCAATGCGCTTGACGGCGACGACGATCCCTTCGTGCTGCGTGCGGCCGAGCTGTTTTACCGTGCCCAGCGGGTGACCCTCCATGAAGGTGCGCTGCTGCTTGCAGATGCGGAAACCATTGAAGTCCACGAGCAGAACCGTCACGCCTCGCCTCTCCTGAACATGCTCGGAGGGCCTGCCGTCACCGAGCTGCAGATTCTCGAGGAGAAGAATGCCTGCAGCTATTTCGGCAGGAGCGATGCCTTTGACATGGTGCTTGGCCTCGGCGACGTCGACAGTCCGGCGCGGCGCGGCCTTGCCGCCGCGATCGAGGCCTGGATACGCCATCTGCTGGCCATTGAGGTGAGGGTTGAGCCGGTCGAGCGGACCCAGGACGACGATTGGGCATGGTTCGTCGGTCTGGACGCGGAGGCGACGCGTATCGGCAATGCGCTGTGGACAGGCAAGGACCTTGACCCTGAGGCGGCAAAGCGCATTATAGCTTTGTTTCGGCTCGACTTCTCCGAATTCGACGAAGTTAGGCCGGAAGTGGGTGCGCGGCCGATCTGGTTGATCATGGCGATGACATCCGACCGCATGGTTCGCATGAAGCCGCAGAACCTAATCGCCGGCCTGCCGCTTCGAGCCGCCACACCCGCAAGTTAGGCATTGTGGACAGTCAGGATTCCGAATTGGTTCGGGAAACAACTCAAGTCGGTGTTGTCGTCGAGCGACGGACTCTGCAGAACCCGTGGGTCGATCATGCCTGGATGCCCGTTGCGGTGCTCGTCGGCGTTCCGGTAGCCGCAGCTTGGACGGCGCTCGATGAAACCGCAACAGTAACCCGCTATTATGCGGGAGCGGCGGACATCGAGTTCTTCGGAGCGGACACGACGATGTACCGGGAGAACTTACGTTCTCAGCAGCCGAGCCTGTGGGTATCGCTCCGGCACACGAATGCGCCTCCCGGGGTCCTGCTGCAATTGGTAACCGCCGATCCCTCGGACGCCGAGTCGCTGACGGAGCCCGGCACCGACATCATCGAGGCGGTGCCGATGCCGTCCGAGATCCAGCAGCAGCTTGCCGCCTTCGTCGAAGCCCACCATGTCGAGCGGCCGTTCGTCAAGCGCAAGCGCGATCGGGCAAAGCTTGATGCGGGGCGCAATTGGCCTTCCGGGACTGGAGACAAGGAATGAGCGGCGGCAATGATAACATCTTCGCCCGCTGGTCGCGCCGGAAGCTGTCTGTGCGCTCGGCCGGACTTCAAGCAACGGACGACGAGAAGCTGGTACCTGACGCTGCGGCGGTGGATGCCGGCGCTGCCCGCCGAGCCACGGCTCAGGATGCGGGATCGACGCAAGACGAACCAGACGGACCCGCCGAGCCCCTCCCCCGCGTCGAGGACCTGACGCCTGAAAGCGACATTACGGCCTTCTTGAGAAAAGGCGTCCCTGCGGCGCTGAGGAGCGCCGCGACGCGCAGGATGTGGTCTCTCGATCCGGCAATTCGCGATTATGTCGGTCCCTCCGAATACGCCTGGGACTTCAACCAGGCGGGTTCGATGGCAGGGTTCGGCCCGCTGGACGCGAAGGAAGCAGTCGTCAGCTTTCTATCAAGGATGGCTTTACCCATCGAAGCGAATGAGCGGGAAACAGCCGCAATTCCCCGGCCTTGGCCCGCCCGGGCGCCCGGCGAAGCGCACGCCCAATGGCCGGAGAATACGCCGCCAGTTGGCGAAGCTGATACCGATGCGCCAGAAGCCCAGACCGTCGAGCCTACCGAGGCGAGGTCGCCAGTTGACGGAGCAGGTGAGATAGGGGCGGCGGACGCGGGCCCTGTCTCTCCGCCCTCGCGAAGTACCGAGGTCCTCTCCCGGCCGCGCCACGGCAGAGCGATCCCGCGCTGACGCCGGGACCTGCTGCACCCGTAGCGCAGAGCCACGATAGCTCACCCAATCAGGGGCCCACGATCAAGGTCACACGACCAACATCGACTTGCTACTAGACCAGCCGCACGAATTCGTCAGACTGCTGTTGCAATCGTTCGGAGTGGGGCTACAATCGCTGACCTAATCTCGGAAGCACGGTCAAGGTCACACGATGAACCCGGACTTGCCCCTGGACCAGGCGTATGGATCGTCGGATGGAGCGGATGCTTCAATCATCGATTTCGATGGCGCTGATCTTGACGATATCGATCAAGCCCGCGCCGACGAATATGCCCTCTTCGCGTTGCTATTGCTCAAGCCACCCGATAGCGGCTTCCTGACCCGGCTTGCCCGCCTGCAAGACAGCAGCGACACGCCGCTCGGTCGCGCTCACGCTGCCTTGGGCCGGGCAGCGGCCTGCACCTGCGCGGATGATATCAATCGCGAATATTTCGAACTTTTCATCGGCGTGGGACGCGGAGAGCTTCTCCCCTACGCTTCCTACTATCTCACCGGCTTTCTCAACGAACGGCCACTCGCCCGCCTGCGCCAGGACATGATGCGCCTGGGCATCGAGCGAGCCGCCGGCCACTGCGACCCGGAGGATCATCTCGGAACGCTCTGCGAGATCATGAGCGGCTTTGCCAGCATTCATTTCGAGGCGGCGGCCGGCGAAGAGAAGGCTTTCTTCGAACGGCACCTCGCGCCCTGGGCCGGACGTTTCTTTGGCGATCTGGAAAGCGCAAAAACGGCGAAATTCTACCGATCGGTCGGCGTGGCCGGTCGAACCTTTATCGACATCGAAACTGAAGCCTTTGCCATGGAGACGCGGCGAAGCGCATAGGAAATGCAAGCGGGCCGGATGCCCTGACAGATGGAGGTTGCAATGCAGGAGGAGCGATCGACGGGACTGAGCCGGCGCAGCTTCCTCCGGGCGTTCGGCGGCGCCTCCACCACCGCCGTCGCGGCGGCGGCACTGGCTCCGAGCGAAGCGCAAGCCTATGACCCCGGTGAAGACGAGATGCGGGCCCGCTACCGGGAAACCGATCACATCAAGGCCTATTACCGCGTGAACCGCTACCCTGAAAAGAAGTGAGGCCGCCATGCTGACGAAGCGCAAAAGCGGACAGGCAAGCCGCACAAGACTGCAAAGCCTCCTTGCTGGCACGGATTCGGCTCCATTCGACCGACGGACATTCCTCCGCCGCTCCGGCCTCGCAGTTGGCGGAATAGCCGCGCTCAGCTCGTTTCAGTTCGGCACGGTAAGCAAAGCCGCGGCGATCAGCGCGCCGCAGCCGGGAGTGCCGACCGAGTTGAAGAAAAGTGTCTGCACACATTGCGCGGTCGGCTGCACGGTCACCGCGGAAGTCCAGAACGGCGTGTGGACCGGACAGGAGCCATCGTGGGACAGCCCCATCAATCGAGGCTCGCATTGCGCCAAGGGCGCAAGCGTGCGCGAGCTGGTACATAGCGACCGCCGCCTGAAATACCCCGTGAGGCTTTCCGGCGGCAAGTGGGAGCGCATCTCCTGGGATGACGCCATCAATGGGATCGGCGACAAGCTTCTCGACATTCGTGAGAAGTCCGGACCGGAATCGGCCTACTGGATGGGATCGGCGAAGTTCTCCAATGAGGGGACTTACCTCTTCCGCAAGCTTGCGGCCCTGTGGGGAACCAATAACCAGGACCACCAGGCGAGGATCTGCCATTCGACGACGGTTTCGGGCGTGGCCAATACGTGGGGCTACGGCGCGATGACCAATTCCTTCAATGACATCCGCAATTCCAAGACGCTCATAGTGCTGGGCGGGAACCCTGCCGAAGCACATCCAGTCGCCATGCAGCATCTGCTCGAAGGCAAGGAACTCAACAAGTCCAACTTCATCGTGATGGATCCGCGGTTCACGCGTACGGCCGCGCATGCCACCGAGTTTGCTCGCATTCGGTCTGGCACCGACATCGCGGTGCTGTGGGGCTTGCTCTGGCACATTTTCGAGAATGGTTGGGAGGACAAGGAATTCATAGCCCAGCGCGTTTACGGGATGGACGAAGTCCGCAAGGAGGTGGGGAAATATCCGCCCGACGAGGTCGAGCGCATCACTGGTGTGCCTGGCGAGCAGATGAAGCGCATCGCCGAGATGTTCGCCACGCAAAAGCCATCGACGATAATCTGGTGCATGGGGCAGACCCACCACACGACCGGAACAGCCAACGTCCGCGCCAGCTGCATCTTGTGCCTCGCCACGGGCAATGTTGGCAAGCCGGGCACCGGCGCCAACATCTTCCGTGGACATGACAACGTGCAGGGCGCGACCGACATTGGATTGGATGTGGTGACCCTGCCCTTTTACTATGGCCTGACGGAGGGCGCCTGGAAGCATTGGTCGCGAGTCTGGCAAATTCCATACGGCGACCTTCTGCGCCGGTTCGACTCCAAGGAGGCGATGGAGACACCCGGCATCCCGTTGACCCGATGGTTCGATGGGGTCGTGCTCCCCAAGGAGGACATTCAGCAGCGTGACAGTCTGCGGGCGATGTTCGTCCAGGGCCACGCCAGCAACAGCATCACACGCATACCGGAATCAATGAAGGGCCTGGCCGGCCTCGAACTGCTCGTCGTTGCCGATCCGCACCCGACGACCTGGGCATCGCTGGCAGTTCAGGCCGGGCGCAAGGACAACGTCTATCTGCTGCCGGTCTGTACGCAATTCGAGACTTCCGGCTCGCGCGTCGCCTCCAACCGATCTCTGCAGTGGGGCGAGCAGATCGTTAAGCCGAGCTTCGAGCAGAAGGACGACTATCAGGTCATCTACCTGCTCGCGAAGAAGCTCGGCCTTGCCGACTGGATGTTCAAGAACATCGCGGTCGAGGGTGACCGGCCGCAACCGGAGGACGTACTGCGTGAGATGAACCGCGGAAGCTGGTCGACCGGCTACTGCGGTCAATCGCCGGAGCGCCTCAAGGCGCATATGAAAAACCAGCACAAGTTTGATCTTGTGACGCTACGCGCGCCGAAGGACGATCCGGAGGTCGGCGGCGACTATTACGGCCTGCCCTGGCCATGCTGGGGCAAGCCGGAAATACGCCATCCTGGCACGGCCAACCTTTACAGCACCGACCTGCATGTAATGGATGGCGGCAGTCCCTTCCGGGCCCGTTTCGGTGTGGAGCGTAACGGCGAGACGCTTCTTGCCGAAGGCTCCTACACGCAAGGCTCGGAACTGACCGACGGCTATCCGGAATTCACGATGGCGGTGCTGCAAAAGCTCGGCTGGGACAAGGACTTGAGTGCGGAGGAACTCAAAGTCATCCAGACGATCGGCGATGATATGGCTGACATCGGCAAGGTCTCGTGGTCGACCGACCTGTCGGGCGGCATCCAGCGCGTCGTGCTCAGCCACGGCTGTCACCCCTACGGAAACGGAAAGGCCAGGGCTGTCGCCTGGAACCTGCCCGACCCGGTGCCGATCCATCGCGAGCCGATCTATACCCCCAGGGTGGACCTAGTCGCAAAATATCCGACCTATCCTGACGCCAAGCAGTTCCGTTTGCCGAATATCGGCTTCAGCGTTCAGAAGGCGGCGGTGGACAAGGGCGTCGCGAAATCGTTCCCGATCATCCTGACGACCGGTCGCCTGGTCGAATATGAAGGCGGCGGCGAGGAAACCCGCTCAAACCGGTGGTTGGCCGAGTTGCAGCAGGAGATGTTCGTCGAAATCAATCCCGCGGACGCAGCCGCCCGCGGCATTGGCGACGGCGTCTGGGTGTGGGTGACCGGCGCGGAGAACGATTCCAAAGCGCGGGTGAAGGCTTTGGTGACCGAGCGTGTCGGCAAGGGAGTAGCGTTCATGCCTTTCCACTTCGGCGGCTGGTTCCAGGGTGAGACCCTGCGGGCCAACTACCCCGAAGGCGCCGATCCCTATGTGCTCGGTGAAAGCGCAAACAGCATCACCACCTACGGCTATGACCCGGTAACGGGCATGCAGGAGCCGAAAGTCACGTTGTGCCAGATCGCGATGGCGTAACAGGGAGGTGCGGAAAATGGCCAGGATGAAGTTCCTCTGCGACGCCGACCGCTGCATTGAGTGCAACGCTTGCGTCACCGCCTGCAAGAATGAGCACGATGTGCCTTGGGGCATTAACCGCCGCCGCGTCGTCACGATCCATGACGGCAAGCCCGGCGAGCGCTCCGTCTCGATGGCCTGCATGCATTGCACCGACGCCCCGTGCGCGGCGGTGTGCCCCGTCGCATGCTTCTATACGACGGCCGACGCGGTGGTGCTGCACTCTAAGGATTTGTGCATCGGCTGTGGCTATTGCTTCTACGCCTGTCCGTTCGGCGCGCCGCAATACCCGCGCGTCGGCAATTTCGGATCGCGCGGCAAGATGGACAAGTGCACGTTCTGCGCGGCCGGTCCGGAGCCGGACTCGACCGAGGCCGAATATGCAAAATATGGCGCCAACCGGCTGGCCGAAGGCAAGCTGCCGCTTTGCGCCGAGATGTGCTCGACCAAGTCGCTGCTGGCCGGCGACGGCGAGATCATCGCTGCGATCTACAAGGAACGCGTGACGCAGCGCGGCTACGGCTCCGGTGCGTGGGGGTGGCAGACGGCCTATCGGGAGACAATTGAGGTGTAGTTCATCGCGGTGCCGATTGGTTCGCGCAGACAAACAAGCTCAGGAGGACCGAGCAAATGCGTATCTCGAGCCTTGGTCGACTGATTTCCCCGGCGGCCGCCGCACTCATTCTGGCTCTCGGCCTGCTTGTTGTTCCGGCCAGGGCGCAGGACGCCGGTTCAGGAAACAACCCGACCGCCCAGGCTGTCAGCGAGCGGCAACTTCTCGATGAACTCAACAAAATCCGGGGCCGCGTCACCATACCGGACGGCAAGGCCGCCACGCTGCAGCAGCCGCAGGGCCGCGACTACCAGGGCTTCCATGAGCGCGTGCTGCCCTGGATCGGCGGCATTGCGATCCTCGGCATGCTGGTCGTGCTGGCGCTGTTCTATTTCGTCAGAGGCCGCATCCGCGTCGCGGCGGGTGAATCAGGCGTCAGGATCCTGCGCTTCAACGCCATCGAACGGCTTGCCCATTGGACGACTGCCACAGCGTTCATCATCCTGGCCGTTACCGGCTTGAATCTCGTATTCGGCAAACGCCTGCTGATGCCGCTGATCGGACCGGACGCGTTCTCGGCATGGTCGTTTTGGGCGAAATACGCGCATGACTTCGTCGCCTGGGCATTCATGCTGGGCGTACTTGTTATGCTGGTCGCCTGGGTCTGGGACAACCTGCCCGACCGCTACGATGCCAACTGGCTGAAGGTCGGCGGCGGATTCTTCGACAAGTCGAACCGGACGCACCCGCCGGCGGCACGCTTCAACACAGGACAGAAGCTTATCTTCTGGGCGGTCCTGCTGGGCGGAATTGCCTTGTCGGTGTCCGGCATCTACATGCTGTTCCCATTCTCCTTCGCCGATATCAACGGCATGCAGACGGCCCAGTATGTTCATGCGGTCGTAGGCGTCCTCCTGATCGCCGTCATCATCGCCCACATCTATATCGGCACGCTCGGCATGGAAGGCGCCTACGAAGCCATGGTGTCCGGCACAGTGGATCTGAATTGGGCCAAGGAGCACCACAGCGCCTGGGTTGCCAAGCAGCAGGCGAAGACGGGCGATGCTACGCCGGAGACTTCCGCTGAGCCGGCCGAATAGCGTTTCTATCGCTGGTCGACTGCAGCCCAATCGCTCAGGAGGTAGTTGGTCATGATTTGCCGGCGGAGCCGCCGGCGGGATCGCCCGACCAGTTCTGCCCGACGAGATTGTGGCCCGGATCGCCCACCCGGGCACTGTCGGTGCTGAAGACCTGCCAGGAAGGCACCTGCTGTGCGCGCAAAACATAGCCGGCACCAAAGGCAACTAAGACGGTAACGACAATTCCCGTCAAAATCATACGCATCCCGCCTGCTCCTTCCATTCTCGAGACGGGCCCGCCAGCCACCGTTCTTGCTCTCGCTATTTCGGCGTGGCCGCCTGCGGCGCTAGACGCTGGGCACCGGCAGCCCCTGTGGGCTCGGCCGGCACAACCGCCTTCTGCTGATATTGCATATCGAGTGCTGCCAATGCAATCAGCGGCGGTGGCATGGCAACGCCGGCAACTCTCATGGCGCGGGCCGTTTTCTGGCACTGGGCGATATCGTTCGCATCGGCGAGTTGCTCTGCCGCTTCGACAGTCAGCACGGATTCCTTGGGCGTGCTGGTCACGTCTGCGGGGGGCAGCGGCGCTGCCCTGCTTTCTTTCTGCGGGGCATTGTGCGCCGATCCGCTGGCTGCGTTGTCCTTGCCTGGCTGGGGAGCGTCGGTTGCCACGCCGTCCTGTCCGGTGATTTTTTGCGCAGAGCCCGTACCACCCTCCGACTTCGCTGGGTCGCCCGATCCGGTCGTGCCCTGCTTAGCCGAAGCCACATCCGGCTTCTTTGCCGCGCCGGTGGGTGGGGGCGTCTCAGCTGGAGGCGCTTTCATGAAGGCGAGGATCTCGTGACAGAGGTTGACCGGGCCGCCTTGCCCCGACGCAACCACCTGACCGGCAGGCGCCTCAGCGGTCGGTGCGGCTGGCTGAGGCGTCGCGGTCTGTGCCTGGGAGGCCGAAACCGAGAGTGTAAGCATTCCCGCGAGGGCAATTCTTCTCATCGCTAGCTCCTTCCCCTTCGTGTCAGACGGTGCCGCCGGATGCAGTCGGGGCACCACCGTCGCACGCGTGCCAATCCAGACGAAATGTCCAACGCCGCCTTGCGTTCCATTGCTGCCTTCAACTATCAGGTTCCCGCATCGTCAACCCCCGTTATGAGGGCTCGGGCACGGATCGCCGCATTACCGGCGCACCCGGGTCGGCTTATGTCGCCGAGCCGGTCTGCTTCAGCCGCACAAGAACAGCACAACGACTTTCGCCCTGACGTACTTGAGGCATCACCGTGCCGGCTGCACATGTTTTCGCCCGAATGACGCCGATCCGTGGAGCAGCACTCGGTTGCGGCCGGATTGTTTGGCAAGGTAGAGTGCCGCATCCGCGTGACTCTGTAACTGCTCTGGTGAGATGGCCTCGTCAGTCGTCTGAACTGCAACTCCAATGCTGAGTGTGACGCTAGGCGACATGCGGGATGCAGGGTTGGGAAAAGCCGCGGCCTCAACGCTCTGACGAATTCGCTCGGCCACCGCGACGGCCTCTTCCTCGTCCACGCCGGGCAGCAACACCAGGAACTCTTCGCCGCCGTAGCGGGCCACCTGATCGCGGCCGCGCCTCACGTTTTCCTGGATCATTCTGGCGACCTCGACCAGACAGCGATCGCCCTGGGCATGGCCGAGGTGGTCGTTCAGCTTCTTGTCGTCGATGTCGCACATCAGCATGGCGGCACCGCCGTGGCATTTCCGGCCACCGTCCCCTAGACGGTCAAGCGTTTCCGTCATCCAGCGACGGTTGGAGATGCCGGTGAGTGGATCGGTCCTCGCCAGGAGTACCAGTCGATCATTCGCTTTCGCCAGTTGGGCGACCCTGCGTCGGTCGCGAAGCTCAAACAGGAAAGTCTTTTGAGCGAGAATTGTCATGATGCGCCGCGCGGCCACCGTTGCAAAGATACCGCTGGCGAAGAACAGCGTTCCAGCTACTGCACTCCCATGCGCGATGGCCGGGTTCTGCAGTTGAAGCATGAGATAAAGTCCGAGCGCCAGCGCAGCGATCGTCATCGTCCAGGCCAAGGGGATCCCGAAGATGATGATGGCTGTGATGGCCACGAACAACATGACGTTCAATTGCCGTTCGTAGAACTCGCCACCAGCGCTTGCTCCGACCAATGCGACTGACAACAAGATAAGGAACATGCCCGCGATCAGCGAAGCCCCTTGTAGCCACGGCGCCCGCGGCTTTCGCCAGATAAGAACGACGGCCACAGCGACGGGCGGAATGATGGCGCCAGGCAGGAGCATGGATAGCGCAGTTGCCCTTGGGAGCATCACCATGTTGAGCGCGAGTGTCAGCACGTCCAACAAAGCCACCCAGACCATCCAGGCTCGGATGATCTTTGTCTGCGACCAGACACGCGCTCGAAACAGGCGGTAGATCTCGCCCGTCAGCCGGATATCGCGCGTGCGGCTCGCCAGTAGTCGGTCGACTTCTGCAGTTATGGCCAGGACTATCCTGCACGTCTAGGTGCATCCGTTCTGTCAAATATCGGCCCTTACAACTGGTTTCTCCTGAATGTTCCGCCCGAGCCATCCGCTCCTCGGGATGGACAAGAATGCCAAGCTATCCTGAAGATTTGATTTCCAGAGGTACCGACCTGCGAATTCCGCTGTGATCCCTGCAAGCGTTTACGGCTCCATCATGGCTCGCGGCCTGCTGCCAAGCCGCGCCCACTGACGAGACCGTGCCCGCGATCAGTGTCTCTTCGAGCAAAGGCGTACGGAGCGCATGAGAATGTCTTGGACTGCCCCTCCACTATCAAGTCGGGGTCGAAATCCAAAAGCCACCGTCTGCTGGCGGCTCAAGGCACTTGCCTAACTCCTAGCTATCTTTCCGATCGTGATAGCCACAATCTCACGAATTCTCTGGCGGGGATGACACTGTCGATGAAGGTCGTGGGATTGTCCACGGGCTGGACCTAGACGCCAAGATGGTGTTGCAGCAGCCCCGCCTGGATCTTGAGTTCGGCGGCCGGGCCTTCGTGGGCGATATGGCCATTGTTGATGATATAAACGCGGCTCGCGAGCGCCAGCGTCGCTGCGATGTTCTGTTCCACCAGCACAATTGTCTGCCCTGCCTGGACCAGCTCGCGGCAGGCGCGCACCAAGTCGTACACAATGACTGGAGCAAGTCCTTCGAAGGGTTCATCAAGCAGGAGGATCTTTGGGTTGCGCACCAATGCACGCGCTATAGCCAGCATCTGCTGTTCGCCACCTGACAAATCCGTACCACGGCTGGCGCGTCGTTCCTTCAGCCGGGGGAACATCGTGTAAATGCGTTCCAGCGGCCACCGGTCATCCGCAGTCAACCCGGCCAGAATGATGTTTTCCTCGACGCTCAGGCTGCCGAAGATGCGTCGATTCTCGTGCACGAGTTGCATGCCTTCCCGAGCGATGCTGTGCGCCTTCCTGCCAACCAGTTCGACCCCGTCTAGTTCAACCGAGCCGGTCCGCGGCGTCACGACCCCCATCAGGCTCTTCAGCGTCGTCGACTTGCCAGCGCCGTTGCGGCCCAGGAGCGCCACGACCTCATTCTTCTCGACCCTCAATGTGACGTCGAACAGAATGTGACTGTCACCATAATAGCTGTTTAATGCTCTCACATCGAGCAGGCTCATGCCACCTCTCCATGTACACCGCCAAGGTAGGCTTCCTGCACCTTTGCGTTGGCCTTGATCTCACTGGGCGTGCCTTCGGCCAGCACCCTGCCCTCCTGCAGGACGGTGATTTTCTCGACCAGCTCGAAGAGCGAATCCATATCGTGGTCGATGATGATCATCGTGCGTGCACGCGCGATTGACTTGAGCAGCGCCACGGTCTCGACGCGCTCGCGCGGGCTCATGCCGGCAAGCGGTTCGTCAAGCAGGAGCAGGCTCGGCGACGTCGCCAGTGCAAGACCGATTTCCAGCCGCCGCTTCTCGCCATAAGCCAGTTCCGAAACTGGCCGATCGAGCCGCGCCGTAAGGTTCACCAGCGCCGCCGTTCGCTCGACCTGCTCGCTGAGACCGGGAACGCTGTGGATACTCTTGAACAGATCAAGCCGGAACTTTCCACGCGCCTCGCCCAGCGCGGCAATCATCAGGTTCCGCCGCACCGTCAAGCGGTCGAATAGCTGGTTGATCTGGTAGCTCTTGGTGAGCCCGAGCTGGCACACCTCGGATACGCCCATGCCCGTAATATCGCGGCCGGCCAGTATGATGCGGCCGGAGGTTGGCGCGATCTCGCAGGTGAGCATCTTGAAGAACGTCGTCTTGCCCGCGCCGTTGGGCCCAATGATGCCCCGTATCTCCCCATGATCGACGCTGAGGTCGATGTCGCTGTTGGCTGTGATACCGCCATAGCGTTTGGTTAGGCCCTGCACCTGCAGGATCGGTCCGGATGCTGGCGCAGCACCACGCCGGCGCGCCGGCATCGGTTCGACGGCGGTCACGACGTGCGGCGCACTCTCGACCGCGGTATTGGACGATTCGATGCGCTTGCGGCCACCGGTCAACCCATAGAGATCGACGATCGCACCGACGATGCCGCGCCGCAGGAAGCAGACCAGCAGCACGAAAACGATGCCGAGCACCAACTTCCATGTGGCGCCGAGATGCAATGTGTTCTGGAAAAAGTCGCTGAGATAGAGCCACACCGTCGCGCCCACCAGCGGCCCGAACAGTGTGCCGGCACCGCCGATCGCCGTCTGTATCACGACCTGGCCGGACGTGTCGAACATGAAAGCGTCCGGCGGCATGAAGCCCTGCATCACGCCCAACAGGCCGCCGGCAAAGCCGGCATAGATCGCGGCAACCACGAAGGCCGTGAGCTTGTAGCCGTGTATGTCGTGGCCCAGCGCCGCGGCGCGGAGCGGATTGTCGCGGATCGCCGAAAGGATCGCGCCAACGGGCGAGCGTACGATGCGCAGTGCGACGGCAATGCCGATGAAATAGCAGAACGCCAGGAAGGTATACATCGTCCAGTCGGTGTTGAATTCAAGCACCGTGAAGCCGAGGTTGACGACCGGGGTTGGCACGCCAGGCAAGCCGTTCTCGCCGCCCGTGAATGCCGAGAGCGGATTGAACTCGACAAAGAAGAAGACTTCGGCGATCGCCACCGTGATCATGGCGAAATAGATACCGGTGCGTCGCAGGGCTATCAACCCGATCACGTAGCCGACGACACCCGACACGACGGCGCCCAGGACAATGGCAGCCATGACATAAGAGAAGCCGGTTTCAGTCAGGAGATAGGCGGCGAACATCCCGCCAGTACCGTAGAAGGCCGACTGGCCGAAGGACAGCAATCCCGTGTAGCCGAACAGGATGTCGAAGCCGATCCCGAACAGTCCCCAGATCAGGATACGATTGATCGTGCTGGGCGAGAACCCGAGATGGGGCAGAACGAAAGGCGCCAGGACGAGCGCCAGCGCCGTCAGAAGCTCGACGAGGAAGGGATGTTTGATGTTCATGGCCGACCGCGTCTACTCACGCCCTGCCGTGCCGAGCAGCCCGTGCGGTCGAAGCACCAACACCAGCGTCATCGCCACGAACAGCATGACATACGAATAACCAGGATTGAACATCGAGGTGATGCTGATGATTTCGCCGGCGATGAGGCCGCCAAGGATGGCGCCGGTAAAGGAACCGACACCGCCGATTACCACGACCACAAAGGTCTGGACCAGTATGGCTTCCCCGACATCGGGCGCGATCGACACCACGGGTGCGTTGACAATACCGGCGAAGCCAGCTGCCATGGCTCCGATGCCGAAGACGAGCATGAAGATCTTGTAGACATCGATTCCAAGCGAGTCGACCATTACCGAATCCTCGATGCCTGCTCGCACGATCATCCCGATGCGGGTGCGATAGAGCACGACATAGAGCATCAGCAGCGCCAGGGCGACGATGCCGAGGAGCGCCAATCGGTAGGTGGGATAGACCATGAAGCCGAGATGGGTAATGCCGACTAGCGAGGCGGGCGGCGGCACCGTGTGCGAGAGGCTGCCGAAGAAAAAGCGGACCGTCTCGACGAAAACGATGCCGAGCCCGAATGTGACGAGAAGCTGGTCCTCGAGCGGCCGCGTGTAGAAATGGCGAACGATCAGCCGCTCGATCAACACCCCCACGATCATCACGAACAGCGATCCGGCCGCCACCGCGGCGAGGAATGAACCTGTGTAGGTGTAGGCGAGCCAGCCGGCATAGCCACCGAGCATGAACATCGCGCCGTGGGCAAGGTTCAGGACGCCGAGCGTCCCGTAGATGATGGTCAGCCCGGAGGAGATCAGCGCCAGAAGCGCGCCGAGTACGAGCCCATTGAAGCACTGCGAAATGAAATTTGCCCAGTTGATCACTCTGCGCCCACCTTGGTCATGAATAATATGCCCTGCCCGCGCGCCAGCAAGGGTTTGGCAGACAAGTCGCGAACAATCGACATCCCACCGAGCGCCGGGAGACGAACCGTCTGCGTCCGGGCAGAGCCAGTCCCGATGCGAGCGCCCTCTCCAGCCGTGGCGAAGCGGAGAAGGCGCTGCGGGCATCAGGTGTAGCTGCCCAGGTTGCAGCCGAACTCGTCGGGCTTCTGCATCAGCGGCGCGCCATCGGCGACCTCCACCACATTCCAGTAGTCGTCGTTGCTCTTCATGTCCTTGGGATCCTTACCCTGAACGAGTACGACGGGTCGCACGCACTGATGGTCTTCCGGCCGATAGTGAACGTCGCCGACGAGTGAAGGGATGGTCTCACCCTTCTCGTATTGCTTGATGACGTCCGGCGGATAGAAGCTACCGGCCTGCGACACCATGCGCGCCCAATGAGCGAAGCTGACATAGGCGTTTTCGGCGCCCCATTCCGGCCGATAGCCGAACTTTTGCTGGAATGCGTCCACGAACTGCTTGGCGAGCGGATACTTGTCCTGCAGGGTCCACCAGAAATCGGTAGCGGCAAAAACCCCGGCTGTCAGTTCGGGGCCTACTTCCTTGGCAAGGAAGGGGATCTGGTAGGGGATCACCATCTTCATGCTCGGAGTCAGGCCGAACTGCTTGGCCTGCTGGATTGACAGCACCGCGTCGCGGCCCCAGTTGACGTTGACGATGAATTCGGCGCCCGAATTGGCGATATTGGTCAGATACTGGCTGAAATCCTGGGTGCCCAACGGCGAGACCTGGTCCGTCACCATCTCCCATCCGCCCTGAGAGGTCAGGTAGTCGTTCACCGACTTGGTCACGGTGTGGCCGTAAGTGTAGTCCGGCGTCATGAATGCCGCCTTCTTTCCCTTGCCGTAGGTCTTCACAAGAATCGGGCCGATCGCGTTGGCTGCGGTCTGGCCGTAGAAATTCTGGCGGAAGCCGTAGCGAACGCAGTCCTTGCCTGTTGTGTCGTTTGAGCCGGAGATGCCCGCGACGTAGAGGATCTTCTCGCGCTGCGCGAATTTGTTGAGCGCAACCGCGACCGCCGATGAAGTCGAGCCGGTCATCAGGATGATGTTGTTTTGGTGGATGAAATTCTGCTCGAGCTCGACGGCCTGGTTCGGCTTGGCCGCGCTGTCGGCGGACAACAGCTCGACCTTCTTGCCGAGCAACCCCTTGTCGACCTTCGGCGCCAACGCCTTCATCAACTCGTGGCCGTTGTTGATGTGGTCGACCGCGAGCTGCCAGCCCTTAAGTTCGTCAGCACCTTGCACGGCATAGGCACCGGTAAGGGGCACGGCGGCTCCGATGTAGACGGTGTCGCCCGCCGACCCGGCCGGCCAGGTGCCTATCGCGGGCTTGTCGTCGGCCGCAAAAGCCGCAAAGCTGGATAAGGGCAGAACGGCGCTACTGAGAAGACCTGCGCCCGCGTGCAGCATGCTACGGCGGGATATATGGGAAGTATTTTGATCGTCGAGTGGCATCAGCTGTTCCTCCTTAGCGTGGAGCCGTCGGACGACTCTCATTGTTGTTCCGGAAACCGGTTTTTTTCAGCGAGACGCTGAAAATGGCCTATTTGCATGGGCATTCGCAGTGGCGTAGGCCTGCCAGTCAATACAACTTTCGTTTGATGATTCTGTTCATTGATCTGGATTAATAAGCATAGGAAAGTTTCATTGAAGGTCATGAACATGTGGAGCATGGCATGCCGCTGACCGGCCATCCGATCGTGACCCGACTGACACGTGCAATGAAGCTGGAATCGTTAGACATCAAACGTCTTGAGGCAATCTTCGAGCGCGATCTTACCATTCGGAAACGGGAGGAACTCGTCGTTCACGGCTCCGAGTTCCGAAACCTGTGCTTTGTTAAAGACGGCTACGCGATCCGTTACAGGTTGCTGCGCAGCGGCAGGCGGCAAATCCTGAAGCTTATCCTGCCGGGTGATGTCATTGGATTCCCGGTCAGCTTTTTCGATCGATCGACTTGTGCGGTCGTTGCCGTGAGCGAGCTGACCTACGCCGTGTGCTCGTTCGACGCTTACGTTCGTCTCTGCTACGAGCAGCCCCAATTCGGTCTGGTGTTAAGTTGGCTCGCCGCCCAGGAGGCAGCGACTTATGCGGAACACATTGTCAATCTGGGTCGGCGCACTCCGATTGAAAGGCTGGCGCACCTTTTGCTAGAGATCCACGCGCGTCTCCTGGAGGTGGAACGCGCTGACGAAGAAAGTTTCGACTTGCCATTTTCGCAGGAAGTCATGGCGGACGCGCTCGGGCTGAGCGTGCCCCATCTCAATCGCGTCATTCAGCAATTGCGCGCCGAACAGCTTATCACCAGCAACGCGCGCTTTATCGAGCTGACCGATCTTGCGGGCCTTCAAAGATTGGCTCAGTACCAGCCCATGACCCTAATCCCCGTCCCGGGGCCGAAACAGCTGGAGTGATCACACAGCCCTATTTGGCCTTTATGTCTGTTATCAAGAGCAACTTTATCAATGCTGACTGCCAGCTGCAGTTGCGTCATCCCATCCTTGCTGAGCATGATCGAACGACTTCACCGAGTGGCGAATGACGTTTCTCCGGGGCGAGGAACTTGGCCGCCAGATTGCAACGATGGGTTAGCAGAGCCGCGTTTGGCAGCAGCTTCCCAGCGATGGTCTCGCTGATCAGCGGCATGGCCGAACCGCCGGCGCCGGGCGTGGTGAACTCGTGCAGCTCGACGAAGGCGAAATTGGAGGTGCGGTCGGTGGCGACGAACATGTTCAGCTTGCCCCGCTCGGTGCGCACCTCCGCGACGTCGATATGGAAGTAGCCGATCGAATAGCTCTTGAACTTCTTCTTTGCCGGCTTGCCGCCGGCGCAGCCGCCGCAAACAGCGGCTCGGACCCTCACCACCGCAGCTTCGCTTCGAAGTTGAACCCGGTGCCAAGGTCACTTGAGGACAAAAAAGTCGCACCGGCTTGGAATAGCTTCGCCATCGTCTCAGTATACGGCACATGAATGCGAGCTTCGACGTCACTCCGCATCTGGAGGATCTGTGGCGGTATGGTCGAGTGCTTACGCACAACGACGCAGACGCCGACGACTTGGTGCAGGAGTCGCTTGTCCGCGCTCTTTCCTTGGCTCGCAGTTACGATTCTTCGCGTCCTCTCATGCCCTGGCTGATCACAATCGTGCGAAATACCTTTCTAACCAGTGCGGTGCGTGCGGACGCAGAGAGGCGGCGGATTGCCGCCTTTGCGGAGCAGTCTGACCCACTGTTACTGCCATCGCAGGAGCACAGCACCGAACTCTCCAATGTCAGAAAGGCGCTGAGAGAGTTGCCTACGGAGCAAGCCGAAGTTCTCCATTTGGTCGGCGTCCTCGGCTTCACCTATTCTGACGCCGCAACAGTACTCGGCGTACCGCAGGGAACTGTTATGTCCCGCCTGAGCCGCGCACGAGTTGCCCTGAAGAACAACATGGAAAAACTACGCGATTGCGCGCCTTCCCAGTTAAAAGTTGTAGGAGGCCGTGATGTGGCCAAGTGACCGTATTTCCGAGGACGAGATCAATCGCTTCCTTGACGGCGAACTGACCCAGCCTCAGAGATCCGACCTCCAGGCACGGCTTGCCCTGGAGCCGGAACTGGCGGCGGAAGTTTTTGCCCAGGCACAGCGCATGGAAGCATTGCGCGTCGCTCAACCGCAGCGGCTTTTCCCGCCCCGAGTTAGCGTGGACAAGGCCAAGCAACTGGAAAGTGCGTTTCGACGGCTAAGAATATTCAGTGCGCTCAAACTGCAAACGGCAGCCGCCTTGCTCATTCTGGCGGGTTGGTCGGCCAACTCATTGACACTGCCTCTCCGCCAGGGAGGGCAAACCACCGATGAGAATTTCATTCTTGCCGCGCGTGATGCCTTGCGAGTCGCCCAGTTGAATGCCGGTCCCGAAAGGGGCAGTGAGCCAAAGCAGGACAAGATCGAGCGACTGGTCGGCGCCATGAACATCAGCATGCCCGCTCTTCCAGCGACATGGAGGGTGAAAGATGTTCAGGTGCAGCCCTGGAACGGGCGGCAGAGCCTTGTCGTGACGGCTGACACACCGAGCGTTGGCCAGATCACACTGGTTGCGGTCGCGATGAGCGGCGAAGACGCCGTACCGCCTACTCCCGCTACGGATGGGCGCGTGCCGACCATATACTGGCAATCGGGCGGCACGGCCTACGCCCTGATGGGCCCTGCCGCGCCCGACCGACTTGAAAAAGAGGCTAAGGAAATCGAGGTGGCCACCCGGAGGAGCGTCGCTGCCAAAATACGGGGCTGAGGACCATTGGACTATCATTAGTCAAAGGAAAGTGAGACTGCATGTCTGCCGAACAAATCCAGAAACATTTCATACGGTTTCTTGGTTCGGATGTCGGTGTATCGTTCAGTAATCCGTTAGATCCCCGCGAAGTCATTCTGTATCGGCCTGACAGATTGTCCGAGACATTTGTGACGTGGGCGTTCGAGGAACTGAAAAAGACCACGCCGGACGTCGCAAGAAAGATTGACCGACTGCTTGTATCATATGAAACCCGACATGGCCGCACTCGTCGCGGGATAAACATCTCCTCAACCAGCAATGTGCCTCAGCAGCGAAATCCTGAGTTATCGCGAGTTGAGGCTTCGGGGCGGGCGGCATGATAAGGCTTCCGCCGCCGACCCTAGGAGCCCTGCGGTATTACCCGTCGACGTGCCCGATTTGCGAAGAAACCGCGCTCGCGGCCGACATTATCTTGCGAACGGTAGAATTCCAGTGCGCCCGCTGCGGCGGATACGAAATCACCGCCGCCGCGCGCTCGGCAATGCGAGCTATGTCCCCGGAGCGCCGCATGCTGTGGCTTTCGCAGGCCCGGCTACAAATGTCCGGCGCTCAAAGAATAGCTCTCATACTCTGTGCGAGTGCAGATTTGATCGGCCGTGAATAATTGCGGTTTTGCGAAACCCCATCGAGTTCGGATGCAGGCGCCCATGAAGGAACGCGCCAACATCACCGTTTGGGGGAGCACAAGAGTGATGCTGTTTGAGCAAGTCCGCCCGCGGGCGTTTCCTGGCGGCCCGGCATTTTCGGCGGAGTTGGTGCCGGACCGATCCGCTATGTTGTTTTCGATGTAATCCATCTCAAGACGACTGAGCGGCAGGCGCGGAGTTTCTGGAAGTTGATGAAAGGAACGTTCACTTGACTGATGTGTCTTCCGGGGGCGAGGCCCAAAATGCACGGCTCGCTGATCTACGGGCAGCGACAATGCTACGCGAGACCGCCCAAGTGTCGTTCGATGCGGCGACCGAATCCGCTCTGTCGGCAATAGCCGCCGAGATGAACATGAGTCGACCTGAGCTCATTCGGATGGCATTGGTTGGCTGGCTGGAATCTCACAAAAACTCTCGAGCGGCTGCGAACGATTAGCTGCGCCGCGAACGCGCCCGATGCGTCCGCCCAGAATACCAGGCGAAGCTGCCACATCCACCGCGGACCTCACATCGCGCGAACGACGGACCATTCGGGATATTATAATCTCGTGAGTCACGGGAAGGCTGCCTCTGTTGGGAAAGAGGCACTCCCAGCCGCCTGTTTAACGGGACACCGTCCCCGGCGGCCTGGGCAGCGAATCATCATTCTCGTGCCGACTGACCTCTCCTTGCCATAGCGGCGACTTCCACTAACTTTTCAATATGGCCATCGGAACGGTGTTGATTTCCGGCGGCGGAATCGCCGGCCCCGCCCTTGCCTTCTGGCTGGCAGCCGGTGGATTCCGACCAACACTAATCGAACGAGCGCCCCATTTGCGCACGGGAGGTTACGTCATCGATTTTTGGGGCCTTGGTTATGGCATCGCCGAGCGAATGGGGCTCGAGGAGGAGATCAATCGCGTAGGCTACCATGTACGCGAAGTGCGCTTTGTAAACGATCGTGGAAAGCGCGTCACAGGTTTTGGCACGGACGTTTTTACTGAGCTGACAGCGGGCCGCTTTGTGACACTCGGACGCAGCGATCTCTCTAGGCTGCTTTTCGACAAGATAAAGTATACGACCGAAGTCATATTCGATGATGAGATCCTCGGCATTCAAGAGCATCCAGCCGGTGTGCGCGTTAACTTCAAGCGTGGAGGCGAGCGCGCGTTCGATCTGGTGATCGGCGCTGACGGTCTGCATTCCGGCGTTCGCCGTCTGGCCTTCGGGCCACAGCAGCAGTTCGAAAAGAGACTCGGTTACGCTGTCGCTGCCTTCGAGTGCGCTGGCTACCGTCCACGCGACGAAGACGTGTATTTGATGTACGGCCAGCCAGGAAGAATGCTCGGGCGTTTCACGCTGCGTGATAACCGAACGCTCTTCTTGTTCGTCTTTGCGGCGGGCAACGACCCAGTGCCAGCGACGCTGGAAATGCAGAAGGCAGTGCTGCGAAAAATTTACGGCGGTGGGGGATGGGAATGCCCGCGTATTTTGAATGCGCTGGATGGGATCGACGATCTCTATTTCGACAGCGTCAGCCAGATCAGGATGAACAGTTGGTCGCAAGGCCGCATTGCTCTAACGGGCGATGCCGCGTTTTGCGTGTCCTTGTTGGCCGGACAAGGTTCAGCCCTGGCCATGATTTCGGCCTATATCTTGGCGGGTGAACTTTTCAGGGCCGAGGGACGATATCAGGAGGCATTCCGCACGTACGAAACTCTCTTGCGGGATTACATTCATACGAAGCAGCGCGGCGCCGAGCGATTTGCCACAGCCTTTGCACCAAGGACGCAATTGGGCCTGTTTGTTCGCAACTTGGTGATAAGCACATTTGCAATCCCCGGTGTCGCACGATTGGCCATCGGGCGAGAAATTGCCGACGCTCTGCAGCTACCTGATTATCGCTGGCCATCGCCGACGAATTGACGACAGCGGTGGCGCGCGCCAGCCTCCCGCGCCAACCTTCCGAAAAATAGTCGCCATGCCGGAATAGTTTCCCGCCACGCTCGGTATATGCCGCATGAGAGTGAACTTCGACGTGGCGCATCAAGCAGCGGACCATCGTCCAATGCCGGGAGCGGCAGCGCCATCTTGGGAGCGCAGCGCGAGTGCTGATGATCACGACAACGTCAGTGCTCGCGGTCGGGAGGAGCGCGCTCTCATTGGCCCAGCGGTTGTCCCCCTGTCCATGGCCGCTGGGCCGGTCCGCCGATGAAAAGCACAAACATTCCAGGCGTGATTGGCGCAGCGGAGACACGGCCCCGCTGACCACGGATGCGGCAGACGGCACACGAGACGAGTATGCGGAAGCTAGAAGACTATGAGGAGATCGCGCTCATCGGTTACCCGTACGACGGAGACTACATAGCCATGTTGGACGGCAAAGGCGATCGTGCTCGACTGCTCGGCGGCGAATTGTGCGGCCTTTATGGCGCAACACTGACCGACCAGGCGGCGGCTTTGCCACGGTACTATCCGCGGGCGTCCCATCTCGTTATCGCCACCGTCAAGGGGACCGGCTTGTTGCGATCCGGGACTACTGAAGGGCAAATGTTGGACTTCCGCACGAAGGCAAAGTCCAACACCCGACTGAGGCAGTTCGATCAAGCCGCAGCACGGCCGGCTTGATGGTGGTCAGAACTTCCAAAGATCCCCCTTGAGAAGCCCATCTTCAAACATCAGTGATATGGAAACCACCTTGACCACGTTTGCTGGTATGAAATCTGGAAGGATATGATGACCATCAAAGCAGTTGTGGCAAGCATTGCATCCTTGCTACTTTCTATCACTTGGGTGCAAGCTGGCCCCAGACTTCTCTCTCAGCACGGTGCATGGGGCGTCTATTCTTATCGTTCAGACACAACATGGTGCTATGTCCTGAGTGTCCCTGTTTCCGAACTTCCTGCGGATGTCGATCATGGCGAGAATTTTGTCATGATCTCGCGAGCGCCGAAGGATGACCAGCCCGAAGCCGTCATGGGGTATCGGCTTAAGCCGGGGTCGGACATCGATGTGGTGATCGCAGACGAGCACTTCTCAATGTTTACTCAAGACAACAAGGCTTGGTTGGCGAGCGCCGAAGAGGATCGATCGATGGTCAATGCCATGCGGGCAGCCAGCAAAATGAAGCTGTTGGCCACGTCCTGGAGAGGTACACAAACCCAGTACGCCTATTCGCTGATGGGGCTCACCGCCGCCTTGAAAGCGAGCAAGATTTGCAAATCAGCTCGTTGAGCGAAGTCCGGCGACGCACGGTAGTCGCTCCAAAGCCGCTCAATCGACTTGGAGAAAACCACCCAGGCGCGTGAAACCTTGGATGAAGAAGATGAGAGAGTTCTTCAATACCGCTATCGTTATCCTGCTGATAGCGATTGCTGTCGTCCTGCTCTTCCTGGCACCAAGAGGCTTTCAGCTCGGTCCGCCCGATCCGCTTATTAGCTCACGGGCTTCTGGTTTGACGCGAGGGGTCGACTCCATTGTGCAGACCCCTTTAACAAAAACTATGGTGTGAGGTGGTCCGGCCGCGCCGCATGCAATCCTTTTTCGAAACCGAACGCGGCGCCCAGGTTTTTAAAGCGTGGGCGCTCATTCGATCTGCTCTCACGGTTGGCTTGCTAGCCGCTTCTGCACCGACGACAGGATTGCGAGCCGAGACCACTAGCGTTCCTATACCCCGCTTCGTCTCGTTGAAAGGTTCACCCGCGAACCTGCGGATCGGCCCTGGTGTCGATTACAGCATTGAATGGGTCTACATGCGCCCGGGCATTCCCCTTGAGATTTACCAGCAATTTGGCAAATGGCGGCGGGTACGGGATTGGAGCGGGGCCAGCGGATGGATCTATGCTCCGCTTCTGTCTGGACGCAGAACGGCCGTGATCGCTCCTTGGAGCAAAGGTAACGTTGCTCTACGCAAAAAGGCTAAATTCGATGGCCCGGTTATCTCCTGGCTGGAACCTGCCGTTGAAGTCAAACTCAGGGGATGCGATGGTCAATGGTGCAGCGTCGCGCTGAGTTCGATGTCAGGCTTCATCAAACAGTTCGACTTGTGGGGGGCTTATCCCGGCGAAGTGTTCTGAATGACGAGGCCGGAAAATCGTTGACGGACGTTCATTCACTTTTCGGCTGATCTATGTCCTCCCTCCGGTGTAAGCGTCATCAGGTGCCCACTGTGATCCAGACACCCCACGTCCTCACACTTGCTCGAAGCTGTCAGTTCGATGCATCACGCGCATCCATCGTATAGGCGTATGGGCGGCTACGACAGGAGTTCAGCCTGCGGATGGGCCATCTGCCCGTCTTCGCGCGCAATGGATGCGTGCGACTCGATGCTGGCTCTTTTGGCGCAGAGATCGTTGCAACTAGCGAGCGGAACCTTGCCACTTATCGCGGTGCACTCCGACAGGCACATGATGCCATGATGGGCACTTCTGCATGCGCCAGAGCCTGATCCAACTGCTGTCGGACGTCGCTGATTTCTACCGCGTCACCCCGTCGGCTAAGGCATTCAAGCAGGCCGTGAAGGCTCCAGACGTTGCGTGGGTGTTGGCAAGGCCGCGGCAACGTCGCATCAAGCCCAAGGTCAGCGCGATAGACAGCCTCAGCTTCGCCATATCGTTCGGCATCCATCAGCAATGCGCCAAGCGCGTGTCGCGTCGGCTGCATCCAACCCCATGGCTCGTCATAAAGTAAATTGTCGTCGAGATCGACCGCATGCCGCAGGAAATCCAGACCTTCATGGACGCGGCCGGATTTGTAGTGCAACTCCCCCAGCATCATCGCTTCGGCAACCTTCAGGATATCGGCGCAGGGGTTGTTGAACAGCATGCGCTCGGGTTGCACTGCATCGCGCGCTGCCGCGAAAAGGCTAGCGCTTTCCTCGGCTTGGGGAATTCTACCGAGGTTGGACAGAGCCACTGTCCGGGCATAATGCAACAGGACGGCGCTGTAGGAGTAAAGCTCCGCATCCTCGGGGAAGGCCTCTTCCAGGATACAGGACCAGCGTCCAAAGCGGATAAGTACGTGCAACTTCATCGGCGCAAAGGCTTCAAACATCTCTGGCATGTAACGCACCACCGGCTCTGGCAGGTTTTCCACCAATGCCCTCGCAGCTTCGAAGGCGTCCGACGGCGACCAAGAAACATGGCCCCGTAGATTTGAAAGTGAAGGTTGTGGATCCGGTAGACCGTGTAAAAGTTCTTGCCGCCTGCATGAGCGAAATATGAACGATCCACCTGAGCCGCCTGCCGGTTGCGCATCACGACTTTGTGGTAATCGCCGCAAAGCACGTCGATATGCGTCGCCATATGCACAAGATGCCCGGAGTCTGGCACGAGGCGCACCAACCGATCTGCATGCGGCAAGGCTTTTTCCGGCGTCGACGACATCTCCATCAGATGAATGTAGAAATGCAACAACCCCGGATGTCCCCAGGCTGCTGGCTGGGTCGTGAAGGCGCGGTCCAGAGCCGCGTGCGCTTCCTCCGTCGAGGTGCCAGCCGCAGGCTGCCCGGTACGAGTATCCCACAGCGCCCAAGGCGTGCGGTTGATCAGTGCCTCGACAAAGATCGCGGTCACATCTAGATCGTGAGGGAAACTCTCGTATACTGTGCGCATCGCTGCAGCGAAATCGTCATTCCAAGGGCCATAATCCGTAATCTCAGGGTCAGTAGGGAACCGCGATGTCAGCGCATCAAGCAGTGCGCGCTCGACTTCGATTGCAGGCAGATGGCACGCCTCTGCCAACAATACATGCGCCCGCGTCAAAGCGACAATACGCTCTTCAGGCCCGAAGGAGGTCCATAGCTTGTTGTAGTTTGGACCTAGACAGTGGGCAATTCCCCACCGCGCCATGACGTTTGTAGGCGCCACTTCGAGCACACGCTCGTAACAGGCAATGGCCTCTTCGTGGTTAAATCCGTATTGCCAGATCAGCCCCCGGTCGAACCACATCTGCGCCTCGGAAGGCGTGTTGTCCAGCCGGCGGGAGAAGGTGCCTAGATCGAAATACGTCATCGTATCCAACTCCATGGCTGACGGCGACTACCGGCCCAGACTACATCAAACCCGGGAAGGAAGGGAGTTCGACAGAAGGCTGACCGCTTGATCTCACCTGCCATCTTCCTCAACAGCCGCGATATCGTTCGCCTTTCCCAGCCCCGACCCCGATTTCGTACCGGGCCGAAAACGATGTCCCCTCGACGGACGACGTCAGCGAATTCTTGACCTGTTCATTCGGTGGCTCCGAGAATCGGAAACGAGATGAAGCTGAGTGCGGCGGGGCCGGAAGCGGAAGGTCCTCTTCCGTAAGGGGAAAGGGAACGAGGCTTTCACTGAGAAGGATCGATTACATGCCGCAATCCAGCTCCGCGAGCCGCGCCATCTGATTGCCCGCGGCGTCGAAGTTTTCGCTCATCAACCACCGCCTTATTGTGGCCCGACGACGGGGCCACTCTTCTTTCAAGATGGAAAACCAAGCCACGTCACGCTGCCACCCGTCAACGATTGCCGCGCGTCGCCATGTTTCTTCGTAGGTAAATCCTATATTCTTGGCAGCCTTGAACGATTTCTGATTTTGCGACTGACATCTCCAGACAAGACGTTGATAACCCAACTCATCCATCGCATGACACATCAGCAGAAAAATAGCTTCCCGCGCCGCGCGTGTCCCCTGCAACGACGGGGAGAACCAGATACTGCCGATTTCGATGCTGCTATCCTTTTGTTCCACGTCGCAAATTGAAAGCCATCCCTGCGGCGCTTGCCCTTTTGGCTCCACTATCCAAAATGGTTGATGGCGTACGAGCGCTGACCTCCTTAAGAAACATTTGAAGGCTTTTGATTTCTGCAAATGGTCCGTATCGCAGATAGGTAAAACTCTCAGGGGCCGCAACGACAGCCGGCCAGAGAGCGTCAGCGTCATTCGCGCTCAAAGGCAGCAAATCGACATAGTTACCGGCACGCCGTTCCTTTATCGGAAAGGGCCAGCTTTGTTGGGAAATACGAGTGCCGAGCGATGACGTCATACAGAAAGACGAACTGTCTCATCCAACGCTCGTGTGAGAATACACAGCCGTGGAATGAGCTTTGTCCTCAGGCCACTGACCGCAAGATCGACGAAGCATCCTCAAAGCCTGGTCTCAGCCACTCCGTGAACATGAACCGAGACAAGGTGATCTTTCTGCTCCCCTGTAAGGCCGGTTTGAGAGCCTGCGAAATTGTCGGATTGAAGTGGTCGATGCTGCTCGATCGATCAGGACGGGCGAATGGTCAACTACTCGGGCATTGCGTAGCCAGCATATGATCCGGAGGGGGAAATAGACCGGGTGAATATAGCAAGGCGGTCGGCGCGCTGGACAAGTTCACCGTTCGGGAGTGATCGCGATCTGTGGCGGTCGTGCCACAGAACCTTGATCAGAATGCCGCAACGGCCGTAGAAGACGAACAGATGACCGTGCGGATCACGCTTTAACGTCTGCTGCACCACCAGCGCCAGGCCGGGAAGCCTTCTGCTGGGCAAACGTGCGCCGGCGCTTCTACGAACTCGCCGCAGCCGGCCCAGCGCCGAATCGCGAGCGAGGCGCTCAGGCGCATCCCAGAACTCTATCGCGTCGAAGACGAACTCGACGGCCAGCCGGGGTTGGACGTCGTGCCGGCGCGCCAGGAAAGGTGCCGCCCGATTGTCGTTGCGCGAGAAGCTCGGAGCCCTCTTCACTCGACTCCCTTGGGAATGACGGAACTCGAAAGGCTGAAGCGGGACCTCGGATCGCTCACCTTCTCAGCCCAATACCGGCGCCCCCCCCCCGCTCCGACCGATTGCAACCTCGTCAAGCGCTCGTGGTTTCGATAGTACGATCCAGGGCAGCTCAACCGTCGTTCAATGACGATCGTGCAAAACTGGGATACAGCCCTCAAAGGCGATATAAGTTGCGACTACTCCGTTGGGACGATCTGGGCGAAGGACGACAACACTACTACTTGCTCGATGTCGTTCGTACTTGCGCCGCCTACCCGCAACTGGTCCAGACGGTGAAAAGATCGATCGACGATCACGATCCGGATATCGTCCTGATTGAGGACGTCGGATCGGGGACGAGCTTGATAGCCGACCTCGACTATCAAGGTCTTTCGACCACGCCCGTCAAAGCTCGGATGGGCAAGGAGAGCCGTCTATCCCGTGTCTCGGCTATGATGGAGAAACTTTCACCTGCCGAAGGAGGCACATTGGGAGGACGATTTCCTGCTGGAAGTCTTAGCGTTCCCGGTCGCAAGCATGACGATCGGCTCGACTCCATGTCCCGAGCTCTGATTTTGGATGAAGGACGACAAGCCCGTTGAACGGTCGCGCACCAAATGAAGGTCTGGAATCGGCCGCAAGCGGACAATCTGTTTCCGGTTCCTGTCTTTGGATCAACGGGGCTTTAAAACGTGCACCGCGCGCGCCAGCTTTCCCTTCTGACCAATTGCCGGTTCTGCCCTGCACTCTTGAGCGCGCGTGAGGCGGATCTATGGAAGCTATCGGCGCAGGCCACCTCGACGTCTGCTTTGGTCAAGCCAACCTCGCGCAGATGGAAGTTTCATAGGTGACCAAGCGAGCGCTCTATGTTGCCGCGGGTGCCACTCATGGACAAGGGAAAGCAGGCGTCCGAGCGGACGATCAAGAAAAGTGCCCGGCACGGGCTGTGCGGTCTGGCCTAGTGTCGCTTGCATCGTGTTATGCTTGGTCATGGTACCTTCGTTGGTCGGGATTGCTCGAATGACGATCACCATGACGCTAGAAGACGCGGAGGCGCCAAGGCAGCTTCGGAAGCGTTCCGCTTCAGATTGTGAACTGGCCCTAGTCCTCCGCAAGGCCTAACTTGCGGCAAAGGAGCGCTCAGCGCTGACGCGACGGCCTTACGGACTGGTCTGCCCGATCTCGCGCGCGTGTGAGTTCCTGGAGCCGCGCTGGACGATCCAGATCCTGACCGAGCTCTGGAACGGCTCGACCCGTTTCAATGATATTCGCAAGGGGGTAGGCAACATCTCCTCCGCCCTCTTGTCGAGGCGGCTCAAGGAGATGGAAGTGTTGGGCCTGGTCGAGCGCGTCGAGGACGAGGCTGCCCGCACCGTCGCCTATTCCGCACCGAGAAGTCGATCAAACTCGAGCCGGCGATGAACGCGCTGGCGAAATGGGCATAATGCAACATCGAGGCGGAGATCGCGCTCGCCGACATGGATGTATCGATCCTCATGTGGGCCGTGCGGCGAAAGATCGACCTCGCTGAACTGCCGCGGCGGCGCGCCGTGATCCGCTTCCATTTCCGTGACGATCCCCCACCGAAGTGTCCCCATTACTGGTTTGTGGTAGAGCCAGGCGCGGACTTGCCCGAGCTATGCTCTCTCGACCGCCCGCACGGGACGTCGACCTTTACGTCGAGACTGGCGTTGTTTCGCTGGGGGCCATCCTGGAGGGCCGCTCCAACATCGAGCGCGAGAAAGAAAGGGGCGGCCTTTTCCTAAGCGGCGACCCCGGTCTTGCCTGCAGCATGGACCGTTGGCTGCGAACCTCGGTCTCGGCGGCGCTCGAGGGAATCGTCCCGCTTTCTTAAAAACCATAATGAGGGTGCGGCCACACGCGTGGAGGGTCGCTCGTGCCCGTGCAACGCCTAGTACAGAGAATAGGGGAGGAAAGACAGTCAGCTAAAATTCTGCAAATAAACTACAAGCTCAACGGGTCCAGCACCAAGTATGAGCAAGAAAACGTGCCTTATGCTCAACCAATCGCGGACCTACCTGGCCTGCGCTGGAAGGTCTGGATTTATAAACGAGGCCCAAAGCGAAGCCGGCGGGATCTACCTGTTCGACGATGAGCAGTGCAAGCCTTCGTGGACGGGCCAATTATTGCGGAGATGAAAGGTGACCCGACGTTGAGCATCAAGGCCTTTGACGTAATCGCGGAACTCACGACCATCACACGTGGCTCGGCAACGTAGTATTCTCGGAGGTAGGATGGCGCATGTAACAGTTGAGATAACGGGACGAACGCCTCCCGCTATCGCGCGTATGTAAAGTCAGCCCAGGCCAAACGGGAGTAGTAGAAGGAGCGCTGCCAGAGGCCCGACGATCCCAGCACGCCGCGCGCAGTAGCGCAGAAGCGCACGGAAGAGCGGCGGATCGAGTTCCACATCGGGGTGATGTGGGCGACATCGGGCTTTGATGACCCCATGCCAAAAACATGGGGTGACGTCGATCTCAGACAGTTTGATACGCCTTTCCGCCAGTCAGTGAATATCGATACGTCGCGTCACCTGACCGTTACTTTCCCAGTAGGTATGCTTCTTGGCGATGATGGGATCGTCCATTGCGGGTTGGACCTGCCCTCCAGTACTAACCGCACGCGAGGTGACTGTGTGCTCCCCGGCGGAGGGCTTGGGCCAGTCGACGGACCATATCTTCCAAGCGAAGTCCGCCTTGTCGGTTTCGTCGATGGCCGCCGGCATCCATGGCCCGTCATCGATCTTCACCTCGACCCGGTCGATCGGCGCGCCCCAGGCCGCCCCGACGATCCGGTGGTCACTGCCGATATGAGTGACCCGGGCCGGTGCAGACTTCAAGCGCGCCCGCCCGACAGAGGTTTCCACCCATACCGTTTCGCCGTTGTGCTCCTCCTCGCGCAGTGTGACATAATCGCGTCCCATAAACCGGTTCTCGAAGCGCTGGTCGCTCACGTCCATTCGTTTGAGCCATTTCACGTTCGCGATCCCGTACCAGCCCGGCGCTATCAGCCGCAGCGGGAAGCCGTTATCAGGAGGCAAGGGAGTTCCGTTCATCTCGTAGCAGAGGATGTTTTTGGGGTCCATGGCGTCGGTGAGCGACATGCTGCGCGCAAAGTTCTGCGTGAACTTGATGTCGTCGGCTCGCTTTATTTCTCCTTCATCGGTGCCCCAGAAGACAACCTCGATACCACTGTCGAGGACTCCGACCTCCTTGAGGATCGGGGCGAGCGGCGTACCCGCCCAGCGAGCATTGCCAATCCCACCATTGAAAAACGGTAGGCCAGTATTGCCCGAACATTCGACCGTGAACGTGACTTCCTGGCGCGGTCGAGCCCTGATGTCGGCGAGCGTCAGGGCTGTTGGCTTTTTGACGGAACCGCCGATTTCGAGCTTCCACGTAGTTTCGTCGATGACCGGCCGGTTGAAATGCGCGATTGAAAAGAACTTGTCGTTGGGCGTCACCCAGGAATCGAGATCCTCCCACACCAGCTGATTTTTGATGACTTCCGGTACCGGGTTCGGCGGCAGCTGATCGAGCCATTTGATGACTTCCTCGCCGGCCCGGGTTGGAAAGGCATAGGCAATCCGCGATTGAAAGGACGTCAGTGCTACAAGGGCTGCTCCGCCTTGAATGATGAATTCACGTCTGGGAAGGTAATGCATGATGACTTCTCCTCCAGTGAAAAGCTCAGTTCTCCTTCAGGGGTAAGTGCAGTAGCGACCGGGATCGCGCAAAGCAGAGGCCGGCCGCGGCGGGCAATATGAGAGCGCGTGAAACAAGCGCCGTAGTTAAAGCGGCGTTTCCCGCTCTCAAATAGCCAGCTCGTCAGGTCCGAGCCGGCTGTCTTCAATCATATGCCCTATCTGTCCTCGTGGCGAGGGCAAGGGCTCGCATCTTTTCGCTCCAGGCTTGATTTCTGCGTCGTGCTCCAAAGTCGAATGCCGCCTACAATTGGTGAGTGGATCTTGTGGGCGGCATGGACCTATTCAGCACCGGGGTCGGCTTTTCAGGAACGATAGAACGACTGCCTACGGCAGAGATGAGGCGCAGAGCAGAATATGGGCATCGCGCCGCGACGGTTGAGATTCAATCGCGGCTCAGCGCTCGCCGGAGAGCACCGAAGCGAATGCGATATTGCGCCGGCGTCACCCCGACCTGGCGGCGGAAGAGACGCCCGAAAAAACTCGCATCCTCATAGCCGACTTCATTCGCCACCGCTTCGACAGGGAGCTCGCCCGTCTCCAGCAGAGCTGCTTGGCCTGCTCGAGCCTGAGCGCATGGATGGAGTCGATCGCCTTCATGTCCGTGGCCCTGGCGAAGCGGCGCACGAAGGAGCGCTCGGACAGGCCTGACAACTTGGTCATGGCTGCGACGGGCGACGGCGTCCGGTAGTTGAGTTCCGCCCATCTCTGGCACCGGTTGATCACCGCGTCGCTGGTCTGGCGAAAGCGCATCAGCGCCGCGAAGGGCTGCTGGCCCATATCGTGCCACTGCAGCATGTAGACCTTGGCGACCTCCATCGCCTCCTTGAGGCCGACAAAGCGCGCGATCAGATAGAGGGCGAGATCCTCCCAGCTCGAGCCGCCCCCGGCCATGACGATGCGGTGGGCCTCGCCGGTCAGCACGAGTGACTGGCCCGGCTTCACCTTAACGCCGGGATAGTTGTTCGTGAGCGTCTCGACATAGCCCCAGTGAATGGTGGCATCGCGATTGTCGAGTAGCCCGGCCTCGCCGAGCAGCACCGCGCCCGAACAAGCGCTGGCCAGCATGGCGCCGTCGTCATGCGCTCGCTTCAGCCATGCGGCTTCGGCGTCATACTGCCCGGCGACGCTTTCTCCCGGATTGACGAAGAAATCTGGAATACAGACGATGTCGGGTGGCGGGCAATCGGCAAGGCTGTGATCTGGGCGCATCCAGATGCCGTTTGCAGCGCGAAACGGGCTGCCGTCCCCAGCAACCACATAGGGCCGCATGCGCGGCGTGCCCGCCGCACCGCTGGTTATGAACAGGAAATCCCTGCCGGGCGAGGAAAACAGGTCGAACATGCCGTAGATCGTGGAGGCGGTAGCCTCCGGAACATCGCCCTTGCAATGGCATGACGTCACGTTGGGGCATACCCCTGACGTGCAGCTATTGACGGTTGCTAATTAACTTCTCTATCGCTCCGTGGTAGCGCGCCGTTGCGTGCCAGAAGCTCATGTGCTCAGGCCAGACTGCTTTGCTACCTAGATGAATCACCAGTTTCGCGCGCTGGAAAAAACAGTCGGGCGAAAAGCTCCTCGCTACCGAACCCACCCGACTTCGAGACGATGACAGTGCCATTCCAAGCGCCCGAGATTAATCGGCTGACCGCCACACCGGGCTCGTAGAGCCCTTCGCACAGCATTTGGGAGGCCCCGCAGATGCTCGCCAGCAGCCGCAAGGTCCACCCGCCTGTTACCAGCGCTGAACGTGGCGCCGGCAATCTGGCCACGAGTTGCTTGAGCGATTGCTCTATTGCCAGCCGCGCTTGGGCTTCCGCAGCAGCGTGGGACGGCGCGACCAACAGAAATGGGAAGGCGGGATGTACGGAAATGGATCCGTCCATCACGACGGTCTCCAGCCCGCGGACCGCCGCGACCTGGCGCAAAGCAACCGGATGGTTCGTGCCACAGATGGCGAGATCGAGTGCCGGTGGCCGGAGGCTGGAAGCCGACCTTCCCGCGAGCACAGAAGCCAATCCGCCTGAGCCCACATAAAGGTCCTCGGCATCCCCTCCGAAGGCAGCGACGGTCGCCGCAAGCTCGGCATCGCTTGAAGCGTTGGCGACAAGAAATCCATCCTGCTTCCAGGCGTCGCCGATCATCGCTGCAGGAACCCCATAGCTCGATAGTGCACCGACTAGCGCTGGACCGACAGGGGTTATCCCGTGGGACGAGCTTACCTGTTGCCGGCCATCGACCGTGGCTCGGCCCATGGCCGGGAATGCGGGAGCAAAAAGAGCACGTCTGAACCGTCCGGCGCGGAAAGCCGCTATCGCCTCGGCCACAGGGTGGCCACGCATGACGCTGTCGATTTTCTTGAATGAGAAGGTCCGTGCGTCAGGTTTGTGACTGACAAAAACGCCTGTGACCCGTTCGTACGCCGCTGCTTCCCCCAAGTCTCGGCTATCGAGGTCGATAGCATCGTAGCCGGTAAGCGACGGTGGCACATCGAACCAAACCTTCACCGGTCTTTCGGGCGTCGCGAAGTAACCGGCGGTATCGAGCGCGCCGGTGATGTCGTCGGCGACGATCAGAACATCGGACTTAGGCGATTTACGCGCGTTAGAATTTTGGCTCACGCGGCCTCTCTCCGGTCAAAAGCAGTGCGTAGTCGATGGCCTCTATGAGGCTGGTCTCTCGGGCGATGCCGCGGCCGGCTATGTCGAAGGCGGTACCGTGGTCGACAGAGGTCCGCACGATCGGTAGGCCGAGCGTGATGTTGACTCCGCTCAGGCCAAGCCATTCACCGGTCTGCGGGTCGATCTGGAAGCCAAGCAGCTTCACCGGAATATGGCCTTGGTCGTGATACATGGCCACGACCGCGTCATAGGCACCGCCGCGCATTTTCACGAAGACAGTGTCGCCGGGGACGGGGCCATGGACGTCGTGGCCGCGTGCCCTGTAGTCGGCGATGATCGGCTGGGTGATGCGGATGTCGTGGGTTCCGAAAATGCCGCCTTCGCCAGCGTGCGGATTGAGCGCCGCAATCGCGACGCGGGGGGCCGCTATCCCCACATGCCCCAAGGCTTCGATCGTAAGATCGAGAACCCGGCGCATGCGTGGCTCCGTCGCCCTCTCCGGCACATCTTCCAGCGGGATGTGGGTCGTGACGTGGCTGACGCGGAAAGAACCGTGCGCGAGCATCATTGCGCTGTCTCGCGCACCGGTCAGCGCCGCCAGCAACTCGGTGTGACCGGGGAACCGATGACCGGCAAGATGCAGCGATTCCTTGTTGAGCGGCGCGGTGACGATTGCCGAAGCCTCGCCGGCCATCGTACGCCGCACACCCTCGGCCACGGCTTCGTAGGCCTGCCTGCCTGCTTCCGCAGACACCTGCCCGATCGCGACGGCCGAACCCTCGATCGGCCAGATACCGAGCGGCTCATCCGCTGTCGTGAGGGCGCGCAAAGGCAAGACCAGCGACCGGGCTGTCTCGTCAAGCGCCGCCAGCGATCCTACCAACCGGAGCCGAAACACACCGGTCTCGAGCTGTGGCGCGAAATGCCGGGCGGCCTTGAGCGCGATCTCGGGTCCGACACCGGCCGGATCGCCGACGGTAATGGCTATAGTTGCGGTCATTCAGCTCTCCACAAGCGCTGTGCGGACGTTCAAGACAGAATCACGCGAGGGGCCGCCCGCCGTCGACTGGAATGATAACGCCTGTCGCGAAGCGAAGGTGGGTCGCGACCGCCAGAACTGCCTCGGCAACATCGTCGGGGGTGCCCAATCGCCCGAGCGGAGTCCGGTTAACCTGTTCATCTCGCCAGGACTCGTCGCGGCCCTTGATAAAATCGGTGTCGACGACGCCCGGCGACACCGACACGACCCTGATTTTCGGTGCCAGGGCGCGCGCCAGCGACTTGGTTAGGTTGTCGACAGCTGCCTTGGAGGCGCAGTAGGCGATGTTGCTGCCCATGGCCGTTACGCCCGCAATCGACGAGATGTTGACGATGACGCCGCTGGCGGCGCGGTCGAGCAGCGGTCGCATTGCCCGCGTAGCGGCGATGACACCGCGCACGTTGACGCTGAGGATGCGGTCGATCAATGCGTCGTCCAGACCATCGAGGTCCGAATGCTGCACGAACCGGGTTATGCCGGCGCAATTGACCAGGATATCCAGCCGGCCGAACCTCTTCTCGATCTGGCCGGCCAGTCGCGCAAGGCAGTCGCTCTCGGTTACGCTCGCCTTGGCGACGAGGTGGTCACGGGGCGCAAGCGAGGAGACCAGTGCCTCCGCCGCCTGGCGCGAATGGTTGTAGCCGACGACGACCGACGCCCCTTCGTGTGCGAGCCTCGATACAATCTGCCCGCCGATACCACCGGTCGCACCGGTCACCAGGGCGACCTTGTCTTGCAGCATTGCCGCCATGGCCCCCTCCCTGTCAGACGCTGGTGCGTCGCTTGTGGGCGACGAGAGCCATGAGCTTGCGGTCGCGCCAGGCGCTGCGCTCACCGAGGCGGGAGGCCGGCAGCTTTTCGCGGCGCGCGGCCTCGGCTTTGCTGACGAGCGCTTCGGACCAAGGCGCCGGATCGCGCCTTTCCAGCGCGATCGCGTGGTAGAGCGGCCCCAGACGCCGTGCATAATCGGCAATCCCACCTGGCGCGTTGAGGTCTATCGTCTCGAACGGCCCCATGAAGGACCAGCGGTAGCCAAGCCCGTGCGACACGGTCAGATCGATGTCGGCGGCACTTGCGACGCCTTCCTCAAGCAATGCCCAGGCTTCGTTGAGCAACGCGCCCTGAAGCCTGTTCAGCACAAAGCCTTCGACCTCCTTGCGCACGACGATGGCCGCCTGACCCACGGCTTCCATTTGTGCCCGAAGCCATGGAACGATGTTTGCGTCCGTCCATGGCGCCGGAACCAATTCGACCAACGGGACCAGATGTGGCGGATTTACCGGATGCACCACGAGGAAGTGTGCGCGGTTTGCACATGGTTCCGTAAACGCCGAGGCAGGTATACCTGAGCTTGAACTGCCAACGACGGCGTCGGGCCGCATGACTCGATCGATTTCGAGGCAGACGGCCTCCTTGACATCGCGCCGTTCGAGCACCGACTCCTGGATATAGTCGGCATCGGCGACCGCCTCCTCCAGGGTGTCGACAACGCTCAACCGCCGGATGACTGGATCGATTGCGTCGATCAGCCCAGCTTCTTTCATGTCGGCAAGACTGGCGCGGATCCTGTCAATCACCTTCGCGCGGATGTCGTCGCTACCATCGTAGATGGTCACCTGATGTCCCGCCCGGGCGAAAACGATCGCCCAGCCGCGGCCGACGAGCCCTGCCCCGATAATGGCGACCTTGCGGATTGCGTCCACTACTGCACCCACGATTTCTCGCCGTCCGCCAGGCAGATTTCAGTGATGCGCAGGCCATCCTTGGTGATGCGCGACGGGAAACGGTCCTTCAGCCGCTCTTCGTGGATGGGAATGACGCGCCGCGCCTCGTAATTCACCTGCTTCATCATCTCCTCGGTGGCCAGCACGAGATTTGTCTGGCTGCCGACCGCTAACCCCACCGGAACGTAGAGCGTCTCGATATCGACGGCAGCTCCCGAGCCCTCGATATTGTCGAAGACATAGACCAGATCGCCTGCCAGTACCCAGGTATCTTCCTTGCCGTTGCGTATGGTGACCCACATCGAACCGTAGGTGTGGCTATCGAAGGCGGGATTGAGATCGACATTCGGGAGCACGTCCTGCTTTGCCCCATCAATCGTCACCAGCCGCTTCTGGCGGGCAAGATCGACACCGCGCACGATATCGCCAGGGTCGACGGCGACGTTCATCCAGCGCATGCGGTCCGGCAGCGACATCGCCCAGACCCATTTCGCGATTTCCCGCTCCTGGATGTAGAAAGTCGCTTTAGGGAAGTCCTCGACATTGCCGAAATGGTCGAAGTGGGCGTGCGTGACGAAGACCGTGTCGACGTCTATCGGCGACAGGCCGATCTCGCCGAGGACGGCCTCGGGCGAGTGCCAGTTTTCGACGCCGAACTTGTCGCCGAGATGCTTGCCGTAGTCCTTGTTATTGTAGCCAACATCGACCATGGCGACGTGGCCGTTCCCCTTAATCAGCGCATAGCAGTAGGGAAGCTTGACGTGACCCTGATTGTGGGCGCCGTAGAGCACGCCGCTCTTGTGGTAGTTTGTGACGTAGCTGTACTCAAGCACCCAGATCGAATACTGACCCATCGTTTCCTCCCTGTTTTCGCCAGCGCTGTGCACAACTGCAGCAGGCATGATTGAAATCGATCGGCGTCATGCCGGCTCGAGGCTCCGACGCCGCCTGCAGCCAGGCATAGGCGTGCTTGATTCTCTCCGCTGCGCGGTCGAGATGCTGCTGCCAGTCGCGCCGCAGCCGAGCCAGGCCGAATTCGTCAAGCACTTCGCCGAGCGTCGCGTGCGCAGACTCCAAGCGCACGCGATGGGCCTCCAGACCGCGCGGCGACTGCAAGGCGCCCAGTCGCCGCTTGACCTCGGCCCATTGTTCACAGGCCGCCGGGATATCCGGCAGGTCGAGCACATCGCGGCGACCGCCAGCTTCGGCCAGAACCAGCAAGCCCGCGACCTGCCCGATCAGTCGGCGCAGACCGTCATAGATGGGACGGGTGGCAACGACATAGCGGACGACAGCCTCGTCGGTCGCCCCATCCTTATCGATGAGCGGCTGGGATTCCCCACTTTCAGCGGACGACGGCTGCGGCGCTGCAACCAGCTCGCAGTCATAGCGGTGAACGGAGAGCGCGCGTTCGAAGAATCGCTTCGCGGATGGATCAGTCATGGTCCCTCCTGCGTGTCGTCGCCCGCTCGATCACGGGGCCGGGCGCAATCATCTGCACGACCGGCTCCCGGCCAGCATTCGTGCCCAATTCCTTGGCCAGCGAGACCGTCGCCTCCAGCATCTTTTCGATGGGCTGCTTGACGGTCGTCAGACCGTGCGAGGGCCAGTGCGCCATTTCGATATCGTCGAAGCCGACGATCGAGATGTCGTCCGGCACGCTAAGCCCCAGTTCCCGCACACCGTCGAGGAAGCCGATGGCGAGAATGTCGTTGGCGCAGAACACGCCGTCGGGCATCTTTTCGAGATCATGCAGCTTGTGGGCGGCCTGATAGCCAGCGTGATAGCTGAATTGCCCCGCATCGATGACGGCAGGCTCTGCAAGGCCGCGCTCGACCGCGCGTTCGCTGAAGCCGCGGTGACGGGCGACATTGGTCGAGGCATCCGCCAGTGCGGCGATGTAGGCCAGGCGCCGGTGGCCCGTATCGGCCAGATAGTCGGCAATGCGGCGACCGCCAAGTATGTTATCGCAGGAGATGCCGAAAGCGTGGTCGTCGGCCGACAGTCGGTTGAAGAAAATCACCGGCGTGCCGGCCTTGCGGCACTCCTGCGCGGCTTCCGAAGACAAGGTCGCCGCGAGGATGATGGCGAGGTCGGGCTGGTAGTTGAGGAGAAGGCGCAGTGCCTGGTCGACCTCGCCAGACTGGTCGGCAGCGACCAGCATCACATTCATGTCGATGGCGCGCAGTTCGGTGGTGAGCCGGGTCAGCACTTCCGGATAGAACGGGTTCGTGATGTCGGCGACGACCACGCCGACGATGCGCGTCTTCTTGGTGATGAGGCTGCGAGCGAAGGGATTCGGCGAATAGCCGATCTCCCGCGCCCGGTTCAGCACCACGTCCCGCGTTTCCTTGGCGATCACGGCGTCGGCGTGAAAGGCCCTGGACACGGTCGCGACAGACATGCCGAGGTCGCGCGCCAGATCCTTTACGGTCAGGCGTGGCTTGCTGCTTTTGTTACGGGCGATGACCGACATGAAAACTCCGTTGGCGCGCAGCCTTAGGCCTCGTTGCGACCTCCGTAGCGGCGAACCCGGATATTGGCCTGCTCGGCATGTCCGTAGAATCCTTCCAGGACGCACAGGCGCGAACAGTACTCGCCGATCATAGCGCTCGCTTCGTCGGTCAGGACGCGCTGATAGGTGCAGGTCTTGATGAACTTGCCAACCCACAAACCGCCGGTGTAGCGGGCCGCCTTCTTGGTCGGCAGCGTATGATTGGTGCCGATGACCTTGTCGCCATAGGCAACGTTGGTGCGTGGACCCAGGAACAGTGCGCCGTAATTGCGCATGTTGTCGAGAAAGTAGTCGGGATCGCGCGTCATCACCTGCACGTGCTCGGAGGCGATCCGGTCGGCTTCCACAACCATTTCCTCGTAGGAATCGCATACGATCACCTCGCCGTAGTCGGCCCATGCCCTGGCAGCGATTTCGGCCGTCGGCAGGATTTTCAACTGACGTTCGATCTCCGCCATGGTGTCGCGCGCCAGCTTTAGCGAATTGGTCAGAAGCACCGCCGGGCTTGTGGGACCATGTTCGGCCTGGCCAAGCAGGTCGGTCGCGCAAATCTCCCCGTCGACGCTGTCGTCAGCGATCACCAGCGTCTCGGTCGGGCCGGCGAACAGATCGATGCCGATGCGGCCGTAAAGCTGGCGCTTGGCTTCAGCAACGAAGGCGTTGCCGGGACCGACAAGCATGTCGACGCGTCCGATGGTCTCGGTTCCGAGCGCCATGGCGCCGACGGCCTGGATACCGCCCAAAACGTAGATCTCGTCGGCGCCGCCCAAGTGCATGGCAGCGACGATGGCCGGGTGTGGCCCGCCCTGGAACGGTGGCGCGCATGCGACGATCTTCTTCACGCCGGCGACCTTCGCTGTGACCACGCTCATATGCGCGGAAGCGACCATTGGATATTTGCCGCCCGGCACGTAGCAGCCAACCGTCTCAACGGGGATGTTCTTGTGGCCAAGGACGACACCTGGCAGTGTTTCCACCTCGAGGTCCTGCAGGCAGGCGCGCTGCTTTTCCGCGAAATTGCGGACCTGCACCTGGGCGAAGCGGATGTCCTCAAGATCTCTTGCCGAGACTTCGGACATGGCCTGCTCTATATCGCTGTCGCTCAGCCGGAAGCTCGGCGGCGACCATTTGTCGAAACGCTCCGACAGTTCCCGGACGGCGTCGTCGCCGCGTTTTTCGATATCGGCGAGGACCGTTTCGACGGTCGTTCGCACGGCCGCGTCGCCCTGGGCAACAGCCTCGGGATCCCTGCCCCGCTTCAGAAAGGTCGGCATGTTCTCATCCTTGTCTTGAGTCGGATGGACGGCACGACGCCGTCCATCTATCGCATTGCTGATCGTCAAGGCTTCACTGTCGCCTCGATCTTGGTCAGCTTGTATTCGTCGGCCGCAGCCTTGCAGGACGAGCAGTTGATGCCGGGCGCGTCGGGCGCCTTCTTTACATCCGCCGGCAGCGGTTGGATGGTCGCTCCCGGTGTTGGCTTGCCCTCCAACGCCGACTGCAGCGACAGTTCCGGCAGCAGCTCGGGATTGAAGACCTCGGTGACGAAGGACGACGGCACCTTGTCTGACGGAAAGACGTTGCAGCCGTCGGCGAAGGTGTCGCCCTTGCAGGGCTTGACCTGATCGGCCGGCACCCACGGCAGCGGGTACTCGACGTTCATCGGCTTCAGGTCGCGCTTCTTGGTGAGGATCTCCATCATCAGCTTGAAGGCGTAGCCGGAGGTGGCAGGCGGCGAGCCGGCCGAGACGCCCTTGAGCCCCATGCCCTGCATCTTCGGATCGGCCAGGCCGAGGCGGAAGCCGTCAGAGTTCTCGCCGGTCATCGGCACGAGCTTGTTGCCCTTGTCAAGCTGCGCCTGGATCGCGCCGTATTCGCCAGCCTGGGCCCAGATGCCGTCGACGTCCGGATGTGCGGCGAGCGCCTTGGCCGTCTCCTGCTGCGTGGTGCGGTCATCCCAGTAGGAATAGTATTCGGCGACCACCTTGATGCCGGGATACTGGCTGAAGATGTGCATTGCGCCGTCGGTGTGGCGTTTGTCGACCGAGTTGCCCGGAACGCCGCGGCTGAGGAAGATATTGCCCTTGCCACCAAGGATATTGACCAGCGCCTGGGCGGTGTTCTCGCCAAAGCCGGCGGTGATGTAGCTGACGTTGTAGGCGCAGGGCTCGGTTGCCGTGGCGTCGTACATGAAGAACAGCACGCCTTTCTGGCAGCCGCGATGTATGGTGCGGTTCAACGCCGTCGACGAGATCGGGAAGCTGATGATGCCGTCGGCGCCATCCTGGATCATGCTTTCATAGGCCGAGATCTGCGCCTGCGGATCGGTGCCGGAAATCACCTCCTTCAGTTCCACCGTCTTGTCGTAGGGCGGCGTCTGCGCCAGCGCCTTGACAATGTTCGCGGCCTCCGACTGCCACGAGTTGCCGCTATAGCTCAGCGATAGATAAACCTTGAGCTTCTTGTCCTGCGCGTCGGCCTGGTCGACGACCGTCCCGACGCTCACAGCTGTGGCAAGCGTCAGCGACGCTGCCAGACCTAGTGTTTTTAATAGCTTCATTTGCATCAACCTCCCTTTGGAATTTGGCCCTTGCGTGCCGGGCCAGAGCTTGTGAGAACGTTCTCACAATCGAAAGAAACATTGCAAGCAGGGGCATGGTCATTTCCTGCGCGTCAGCATCCGATTGCCGATGTGGGTCAGGAACTCGCCCCGCAGCACCAGCAGCGCGCCAACGATGATCCCGCCCTCGATGACGGTGCGCCATCCCTCGCTGAGTCCAATGGCGGAGATCATCGTGCCGAGCGTGGTTAGAAGGATTGCGCCGCCGACCGTGCCGATGAAGGTCCCGCTGCCGCCGAGAATCGAGGAGCCGCCGATCACGACGGCGGCGATCGAGGGCAGCATATAGCTGTCGCCCATTCTGAGTGTCGCGCCGTTCGAATAGCCGACGAGCATCATGCCGACGAAACCGGCGCAGGCGGCACTCATTGCATAGGGCACGAGTTCGAGCCGGTTGACGTTGACGCCAGCGATGAGCGCGGCGTCCCTGTTGGTGCCGAGCGCACGGAGCCGGCGTCCGAGCGCTGTGAAATTCTGCAGGAGCCAGCCGAACAGGATAAAGGCGAGTGTGAAGTAGATGATCACCGGCACGCCGAGGAACCACTCCTTCATCAGCCACAGCAGCGCCGATGGCGAGCCGCCGCGCGGCGTGCCGCTGGTATAGCCAAGCGCCACCGAAGCGACGAAGATCGACGTCGCCATCGTCATAATGAATGGCGGCACCTTCAGCCAGACGATGCCGATGCCGCTCACCGCGCCGACGAGCGCGCAGATGACCAGAATGGCCGGCAGCATGTACCAGATGCCGGCGTTGCCCGTGCCGATCCAGGTCGTCGTCAGGACGCCGCCGAGCGTGATGAGGGCAGGGATCGACAGATCCAGTCCGCCGACCAGGATGACAAGCCCTTGCCCGAAGGAAAGGATGATCAGGAAGGACGCAAGGATCAGCACCGTGAGCACCTGGCTCCAGGAGCCGAGCGCCGGGCTGATGAAGCGCGAGCACAACACGAGCACGATGCTCAGCCCGAACACGACAAGCGTGTTCACCGTTTCCCGGTCGAGTTTCTGCCTGCCGCGCTGGTCGGAAGAGGCATCGAAAGGCATCGCTACGTCCTTATGCGCGTTCACTGGACTTCGTCCTTCTTGAGCAGACGCGCCACCGCGTTGCCGAAAACGATCGCAAGCACCAGTACCAAGCCTTGGAAGATACCGGTGTAGAAAGACGAGACCCCGCCCGAGAACAGCACCTTTTGCAAAAGCATGAGCGTGCCGGCACCGAGGATCGATCCGACGAGGCTGCCGCGGCCACCGCTGAGCGGGGTGCCGCCGAGCGCCACAGCGGCAAAGGTAAGCATCAGGAATGGCGTGCCCGCCGTCGGATTGCCGGTCGCGGTCTGAGCGCTCAGCATGAAGCCGGCGACACCGTAGAGCATGCCCGCACCGATGAAGGCGGTGATGCGGACGCCTGAGACAGCCACGCCGGAGAAGCGGGCCGACTGTTCGTCGGCGCCAATCGCATAAAGGCCGATGCCGGTGTTGGTTCGCCGGAAGGCCAGCCACAGCAAGACGACGGCAACCAGGAACAGGCCGGCAGTCGGAACGGCGCCGAAAAGCGTGTCGGTCAGGGTGTAGCTGACGAAGTCGGCGATCATGCCGCCGGGCGCGTCGAGAATGACGAGCGCCAGTCCCTGGCAAATGATCATCGTGCCGAGTGTCGCCGCGATGGTCTGGAGTCCGATCCTGGCAACCAGAATGCCGTTGATCAAGCCGACGAAGGCTCCGATCGCGCAGCACATCAGCAGGCTGACCAAAGCTCCACCGGGGCCATCGAGCGGATAGACGGCCATCAGCACGTTGGTCAGCGAGACGACGCCGGCGACGGACAAGTCAAAGCCGCGGCTGATGACGACCAGCGTCTCGCCCGCAGCCGCTAGTGCCAGCGGCGTCGAATTGTTGACGAGGTCGGTGAACGTATAGACCGACAGCGCATCGGGCTGCCAGAACGCATAGAGCGCGTAGAGCAGAATGTAGATCAGTGCGACGATGCCGGTGCCGCTGATGATGGCGCGCCGGAAAACCGAGCGGCGCGGCGCGGGACTTGCCGAGATCGCGCTCATGCGGCCACCCCCTTCATCGTGCCCCGGGCATGGCCGATCAGCGCGCCGACAATGGCCTGCTCGTCGATAGCCTCGCCCTGGTATTCGGCGAAGATGCGGCCGCCATAGAGCACAATGCAACGATGCGCGAGGTGGACCAGTTCCGGCAGTTCGGACGAATAAAACAGCACCGAACCACCATCGGCGGTGAACTTGCGGATCGCCTCGTAGATCGACTGTTTGGTTCCGACATCGACCCCGCGCGTCGGATCGAAGAGCAGCAAAGTGCGCGCGCCGGTCATGATGACGCGCGCCAGAAGGGCCTTTTGCTGGTTGCCGCCGGAAAGCTCCTCGATCTTGAAATGCAGGTAGCGCTCCTGCAGGTCGACCGCCTTGGCTGTTTCTTGCGCGGCGCGGCGCTCGACGGCCGGCCAGACGATGCCGCCCTGCGCGATGCGGGAGATGATCGGCAGCACCATGTTGCTGGCGGTGGTAAGGCCGGCGAGGATGCCCTCCGACTTGCGATCCTCAGGCAGGTAGGCAAGGCCGTTACCACACTGGAGCGCGGCGCTCGGGCTGCCGATCTGTGCGCCCACGCCGTCGATTTCGATGCTTCCGCCCTTCGCCTTGCCAAGACCGATCAGCGTCCTGAACAGGTCGCGCTGGCCCTGCCCTTCGAGCGCGGCAATGCCGACGATCTCGCCACGCCCGACATTGAACGATACATCGTTCAGGATGCCGCCCGAGAGGCTCTTGATGCCGAGCGCGATGGGCGCGCCGTCACCGGCTGCCGGCAACGCGTTGATCGTTTGACGCGCGCTGCGGCCCACCATCATCTCGAAGATGTTGTCATCCGAGGCGCCCGAAAGCTCGACGGTGCCGATGCTGCGGCCGTTGCGCAGGATGGTGGCGCGTGAGCACAAAGTACGCACTTCGCCGAGGCGATGGGAAATGTAGAGGATGGCGGTCTGCAGAGTCTTTTGCCGGCGCACGAGATCGAACAGCCATTCGACGTCGGCCAGCGCTGCCGTCGGCTCGTCCAGGATCAGCAGTTTCGACGCATGGCTGAAGGCACGGACGATTTCGAGCCGCTGACGATCCGACAATGAGAGCACACCGACCGACGCGTCCGGATCGAAATGCGCGAGACCGTAGTCCTGCAGGGTCTTGCCGGCGCAGGCCATGGCCGCGCTGTGTGAAGCGAGGCCGAGCATGCCTCTGGGCATTTTCGGCAGCATCAGGTTCTGCGCGATGCTGAGATTGGGCAGCAGGCTGAGTTCCTGGAAAGCCGTAGCCACGCCCTGCGCCCGTGCATCGACGATGCCGTGCGGCGTATAGGGCTTGCCGAAAACCGACATCGACCCGCTGTCGAGCTTCACCACGCCGCTGAGAATCTTCACCAAGGTCGACTTCCCGGCGCCGTTCTCGCCCAGCAGCGCATGGACTTCTCCCGGACGCAGGTCGATGGAAACGGAATCGAGCGCGACGGTAGGCCCGTAGGACTTCGCAATGCTGGCGATGCGGACGGCTAGCCGCGTCTCGTCGGTGCTCATGCCTCCTCCCAAGGTTAGGCCGCAAGCGGTGAGAACGTTCTCTGAGAACGTTCTCACCGTTCCACAAAGCGATATTCGTTGTCAACCGGATTTGACGCCGCGTCTTCGCTATTGACGTATAGCTGAAGCAGGCCTACTGGTACACATACCGGACCACAAGACCTGTTAGGGTGCAAGGACGGATGGATCTACGAGCAATCCTAACCGACGACAACGGCGCGCTGAGCGGGGTGCCGAAGCGGTCGATGAAGGACTTCGTCGTCCAGAAGATCGCCACGTTCATTGCGACTGGTGTGCTTGACGTGGGCGATCCACTTCCAAGCGAGCGTGAGCTTGCGGCCGCTTTGTCCGTCAGCCGCGAGACGGTGCGCGGTGCGATCCTGATCCTTTCGACGAAGGGCATCGTTTCCGTTACGCAGGGGACTCGGACCGTAGTCGCCTCTACAGAAGTCGGGGAACTCGCAGTTCAATCGGCTCGCTATCGCGATATCTCCGGATACAGTCTCGACGATGTCCATGAGGCTCGGCTGCTGATTGAAGAGCAGGTGGCGCGGGCCGCCGCTGACCGGGTTGAAGCGGCGACGCTGGAGACTCTGGCCAGATCGATCGAAGCGCAGGAGGCGGCAATCGATGATCCTGTCCGCTTCCTCATTTGCGATCGCGAGTTTCACACGACCATCTATCGAGCTGGCGGCAATGGCGCTTTGGCGGATATTGCCTCGGATCTCTATTCCTACCTTCTCGACCATCGACGGCGCGCGGTTGCTCAGCCAACGAGCATCGCGACGAGCATAGCCGATCACCGCGCCATTTTTGCGGGGCTCGAGGCGCGCGATCCTGACGCGGCGGCAAGAGCGTTCGCTGTCCATGAAACACGCATCTACACCACGACCAGGCAGCTTCTGACGAAGTCCGCCCGGAAGCGATGAGGACGGTATTGCCGAACGACCATGCAGCACAACAGGGAGGATTTACAATGCTGACCAGACGCCTTTTTGCCACCGCAGCCCTAGCGGGCATTGTCACGCTCACCGGCATTGCCGGCTCGATGACCACCGCTTTCGCCCAGTCCAAAGAGTTGGTTTATTTGACCCCAGGCCTTGACCTTGCCTTCTGGCGATACCTCTCCAAGGGCATCGAGAATGTCGCGACGAAGGGTGGATATACCTATCAGGCTCTGGATTCCGGCAACAACGCCCAGACGCAGCTTAAAAATGCCAAGGACGCGATCGCTCGCGGCGTGGCTGGCATAATTATTTCTCCAACCGACAGCTCAACCGCGCCGGCCGTGCTCGATCTCGCCAAGCAAGCAAATATCCCCGTGGTCATCGCCGACATCGGTACCGACAGCGGTGACTATGTGTCCTTCATCATCTCTGACAATTATCAGGGCGCAAACGGCGTCGGCAAAGCGCTGGCCGAGGCGATGAAAGCCGCAGGCAAGCAAGATGGCAGCGTGGGAATCGTCGGCATCAGCCAGGCCCGTCTCAACGGTCAGGCGCGGACGAAGGGCTTCAAGGACGCGATGACAGCGGCTGGCATCACCAAGGAAGCCGGGCTGCAGCAGATGCAGACCTACACCGCTGACGAAACCTTCAAGTTCACGCAGGATATGACAACCGCGCATCCGGACATGAAGGGGCTGTTCGTTCAGACCGACGGCCCGACGCTCGGCGCCTTGCAGGCGATCAAGGCGGCACGCCTCACCGGTGACGTACTGGTTGCCGGTTTCGACGGGGTGCCGGAATTCGTACCACTGCTCCAGTCGGGCGAACTGGTGGTTTCTGGCATGCAGCAGCCGTATCTGATGGGCCAAGAATCGGGGCGCGCGATGGTCGACCATCTCGGCGGCAAAACTCCAGAAAAGAAGATCCTCGTACCGATCAAGATCGTGACCAGCAAGAACATCGAACAGGAGCTTCCAACCATCAAGGAAACGGTCTTCGCCAACGAGATGTAATCGAGAGTTTAGCCGACTTATACTGTTCGGGGGACGCGCCCTCCCCGCACAGTTCAATCATGTTCTCTTGGAGTGTACCCGCGGATGGTAGAGAGCAGTAAGGCTAGCGAGCCACTTCTCGTGGCTCGTGGCATCACCCGCCTGTTTGGGACCGCCTACGCGCTCAGCAACGCATCGATAGCGCTCTGCCGGCACGAGATCTGTGGATTGATTGGCGCAAACGGTGCGGGCAAGTCGACGCTGTCGCGGATCGTTTGCGGCCACTTGCGGCCTTCGTCGGGCGAGATATTGTTTAAGGGCGCTCCTTTGATTGCGGGCTCCGCGCGTGATGCGCTGCGCTCCGGCATAGCGCTCGTCGCACAGGAAACCAGCCTGGCGCCCGACATGAACGTGCTGGAGAACATCTTCTTGCCCAGCTATGCGATGCCCGGACGCCTGTCTTTCAGCCAATTGCGGCACAAGGCGCAGGCCCTCCTGTCGGAACTCGGTCACGACCACATGCTGCCACTCGACATCGAGGTGCGGCGGCTCTCGGCGGCGCAACGGCAACTCGTCGAAATAGCGAAGGCGCTGGCCTTAAACGCCGATCTCGTCATCTTCGACGAGCCGACCGCCTCGCTGTCGCCGATCGAGGTTGACCGGCTGTTCGACATCATGACGCGGCTGAAAAACAGTGGCAAGGCACTCGCTTTCGTCTCCCATCGGCTTGAGGAAGTGTTCGCAATCACCGATCGCGTCACGATCCTGCGCGAGGGCAAGACCGTGGCGGAAGGCCTGCCGACGGCCGGTCTCACCCAGGCTGACGTCATCCGCCACATGGTGGGACGCGACATCGGCAATGTGTATCGCAAGGCATCATCGCCTGCGGCCTCGAACGAGCAGCCGGTGGCTCTCGAGGTGACCGGGCTCAGCGCTTCGCCGATGGTGCGTAACGTCTCGTTCATGGTGCGCAAGGGCGAAATTCTCGGCCTCGGCGGCCTTGTCGGAGCTGGGCGCACGGAGAGCGCCGAAGCGATATTCGGGCTACGCCATCGCAACGGGGGGCGCATCCTCGTCGGCGGCAAGGAGATTCCTCCCAATAGCCCCATCGCGGCAATTCGCGCTGGCCTCGGCATGGTCGCCGAGGACCGGCGCGCCCAGAATATCGTGCCTGATATGACGGTCGGCGAGAACCTTTTCCTCGCCCAGATGGGCAAGCACAGGGGATTTGGCCGCGGCCACTCAGCGCGTCGAAAACAAGCCCGCGAGCTTATTTTCCGTCTCGGCCTTCCCACCGACCGGATGGAAGCAAACCTCCTGCACTTCTCCGGCGGCATGCAACAGAAGGTCATCATCGCGCGCTGGCTGCTGATCGAGCCCGAAGTGCTCATTCTGGATGAACCAACGAAGGGCGTCGATATCGGGACACGCCAGGCGATCTACGAGCTGCTGCGCGAAGTCGCCGAAAAGGGGATTGCCGTGGTGGTGATCTCCTCGGACTTTGGGGAGCTCCTGGGAGTTTGCGAGCGGGTCGTCGTGGTGAGTGACGGCTATACCATCGCCGACCTGCCGGCTTCGCTCCTGAGCGAAGAGAGCCTGACATTGCTCGCTGCGCCGCGAAGTTCAGCAGAGCGCAATGCCGCATTCCTGCGGGATCTTGTCGCCAGCTACGGCGGCACGGCATTCTGGGGACTGATCGACGACGACCGGTTCGTCTGCCTCGCCATCGCCAACAGTGCACGTAGTACACCAATGGGACTCGCGGCCGGCCATGTCTACCTGGCGCACCAGACGGCGATCCCCCTCGCTCTTGAAGGGCGCCAGCCAGGCATCGTGACTGAGAACGACGGCCGGTCTACTGTGCTTGCGCCACTCTCCAACCGCAGGGGCCACGATCTCGGCTGGATCGGCCTCACCCTACCGCCGGGATCCAAGCTGCCGAAAGCTGAGACGCTGTCGGCCCGCATGGCCGGGTTGTTCGATACACCTCAAAACGAAGAGATCGACGCATGAATGCGCCCTCCCGATCCTTTGCCATGCCTAGATTCACCAGCACCCTTGAGTTCCGAATGCTCGGCCTTGCCGTGGTGCTTGCGGTGATCCTGTCGTTCATCTCGCCCTACTTCTTCACCGAACGTAACGTGTTCAACATCCTCGACCAGTCGGTGGTGCTGGGCATTGTTGCCGTCGGCATGACCCTGGTGATTCTGACCGGAGGCATCGACCTTTCCGTCGGTTCGGTTGCCGGCCTGACCGGCATTGTTCTCGCCCTGCTTCTGAAGGAATTTCCCATTCCCTTAGCGATAGCGCTCGCCGTCGGCTGCGGCGCACTGATCGGGCTTTTCTCCGGCGTTCTCATCGCGGTGTTCGGCTTGGCGCCCTTCGTGGTGACGCTCGGCGTCATGGCGATGGGGCGCAGTCTTGCCTACATCGTGTCGGGGCAGCGCTCGATTTCGGGACTGCCGATGGGGCTGCAGAACATCGTCTACACGACCCTGCTCGGCATCCCCACCAACGTCATCTTCCTCATCGCGCTCTACGTCGCCACCTGGGCGTGGCTGACATATTCGAAGGGCGGGCGCACGATCTACGCTGTCGGCTCGAATCTCGAAGCCGCCCGGGCCGCCGGCCTCAACACCCTCTTCTACTCGATCTTCCCCTATGTGGCCTGCGGGGCCCTTTCGGCGACAGCGATGACCTTTTCGCTGGCACAGATCATGTCGGCCGACCCGATCGGCGGAAACCAGCTTGAACTCGACGCCATAGCGGCCGTGGTCATCGGTGGCGCGAGCCTCTACGGTGGACGAGGCACCATATTCGGCACGCTGATGGGGGTTCTGATCATGGTGATGATTCGCAATGGACTGAACTTGCTCGGCGTCTCGCCGTTCTGGCAGGGGACTGCTATCGGCGCCATCATCATCCTCGCCCTGCTGGCCGAGCGCCTCATCACCTGGAAATCGCGCCGCGTCTGAGATCGGGAGCACGCCGATGACACATTCCGATCCCACCCGCACGGTCCGGCTTTACGGTACCGAGGAGCCCCCGGCAGAGGAGCGCGTGCTGAATGCCGGTCCGCTCAGCGTACTTTTTGACGGCGCCAACCTACGCGACGTCCGTATGCATGGCGAAGAGGCGATCCGCGCAATCTCCTTCGTCGTGCGCGACAAGGACTGGGCGACGCTGATTCCGAAAATTGCGGATCTGATCGTCCAGCAAGATGGCGATCGATTTTGGATCAGCTACCGCGCAGGAGTAGCCGGCAATGGCGAGACCTTTGGCTACGAAGTCGTCATCGAAGGGTCCGCAGCCGGCGTGCTGACCTATTCGGCTCGCGGGAAGACGCCGACCGGGCTTCTGACGAATCGAACCGGGTTTGTCGTCCTGCATCCTATTGAGGGCGTGAGCGGCGCGCCGGCCACGATCACGCATACAAGCGGCGAAAGGGTCGAGACACGCTTTCCCGTAGAGATCGATCCTGTACAGCCGATGATGGATCTTCGTGAAATAGCGCACCGTACTCCCGGCGGGCTGGAGGTCACCTGCCTGATGGAGGGCGACGCCTTCGAGATGGAAGACCAGCGGAACTGGACCGACGCCTCCTACAAAACCTATGTTCGTCCCCTCGCCTTGCCCTGGCCATACAGGATCGAGCCAGGCGAGGTCGTCCAACAGAAGATCACCCTGACCGTCAAGGGCTTTCCGAGGGCTCCGTCGCGTTGGGCTGGGGGCGCAGCCGTCCTGACGCTTGGCGAGGCGGAGGGCACGATGCCCCCTCTCGGCATTGGGCTCCAGCCCGAGGATGCTTCGGCTGCATTGCGGCATGTCGAGACGCTGCACCAGCTCGGCGTCGCCCATGTTATCTGCCATCACGATCCACGGCGCGGCCATGATGCCGAATCGCTGGCGAGGCATGTGGAGGTCGCCGCCGCATTAGGCGCGCAACCTTGGCTCGAAGCCGTCGTCGAGCACGTCAACGATGCCGGAGCCGCGGCGGAAATCGACTTCCTCGGCAAGCTTGTCGCGAAACTCGATCGTCGTTTCGCGACAGTTTTGGTGTCGCCGGCGCCCGACCTCAAATGCACGCTGCCCGGCAGCGTCTGGCCGGCTGCGCCTGCCCCGGCGAAACTCTATGCCGCCACGCGCACCGCCTTCCCTGGGTCCCGCATCGGCGGCGGGATGTTCAGCTTCTTCACTGAGCTCAACCGTAAACGTCCCCCGACCGAGACGATAGACCTCGTGACATTTACGACGGCAGCGATCTTCCATGCTGGTGACGACCGATCCTTGATGGAGACGCTCGAATGTTTACCGCATATCGTCAGGACCGTGCCAGCCATCGCCAGGGGGCTGCCGTATTCCGTTGGGCCGTCCGCGATCGGGTTGCGTGACAATCCCTATGGCGAAGCGCCCGTCGCCAATCCCACGAACATCCGGCAGGCGGTCAATTTCAATGATCCGCGCCAGAGGGGCATCATGGGCGCAGCCTGGAATCTCGGCTATTTCGCTGCCTTCGCGGAAGGCGGCGCGGAGGCCGTCGCGCTCGGCGGCGCGGTCGGCCCGTTCGGCGTTCTCTCCGTGCCGACGCCGTTTCCGCAGTCCTGGTTCGAGGGCAAGGGCGAACTGTATCCTGTTTGGCACATCGTGCGAGGCCTGGCGAAACTCAAAGGCCGTCCGATCCGTCCGCTGCGATCGTCCGTCGCCGGGGCGGTGCGAGGGATCGCGGCGGTTACGGAAAAAGGCACCGAGCTATGGCTCTGCAATCCCTCGCCCAACACGCTGGAAGTCCGCCTCCCCGAAGGCTTCACGACCGCTGCAATTCTTGATGCCTCATCTTTCGTTGCGGCATCCCGTCAACCGGATCTGCTCGACCGCCTGACGCCTGTCGAAACACAGACGCTGTCGCTCGAAAGCTACGCGGTGGTGCGTGCCTTCAGGCCAGTATGATGCAGCATCCCGAGACAGGCCCTGAAGAGAACGGAGCATCCATGCATATACTCATCATTGGCGCTGGTGGAATGATCGGCCGCAAACTCGCGGCGGAGCTTTCCCGGACCGGGTCGCTCGGGGATAAGAAGATCGAGCGGATGACGTTGGCAGACTTGACGAAGCCCCCAGTGCCAACCGGTGCCTTATATTCCATCGAAGCCATTGCCGCTGATATTGCCGTCTCCGGTGCAGCCGAGGAGCTAGCCGCGCGCCGCGCCGATGTGATTTTCCATCTCGCAGCCATCGTGTCCGGCGAAGCGGAACGCGATTTCGAGAAGGGGTACCTGATCAATGTGGACGGCACGCGTGCTCTTTTCGAGGCGATCCGACTGGAAGGGGCGCGTAAGAAGTATCTCCCCCGGCTGGTGTTCACCTCGTCGGTCGCAGTATATGGCGCGCCTTTACCAGACCCTATTCCCGACGATTACATTCTTGCCCCGCTAACCAGCTACGGCACCCAGAAGGCGATATCCGAGCTGTTGCTCGCAGACTATTCGCGACGCGGCTTCCTTGACGGAATTGGGATACGGCTGCCTACGATCGTTATTCGGCCTGGCGCTCCCAACGCGGCGGCCTCGGGATTCTTCTCCGGAATCCTGCGCGAGCCACTCGCCGGCCAACGCTCCGTCCTGCCGGTGGAGGAGACGGTCAAGCATTGGCTGGCTAGTCCGCGCACGGCGGTAGCTCTCCTCATCCATGCCGCGATGCTCGATACGTCCGCGCTGGGCGCCCGGCGCACGCTGAACATGCCTGGGGTCGCGGCCACAGTCTCCGACCAAATTGCCGCGCTCCGCCGCGTGGCAGGCGCCGAAGCCGAGGCTTTGATAGACCGCAAGCCGGACGAGGCGATTAAGGCCATCATTGCGGGTTGGCCAAAATCCTTCTCGCCCACGCTAGCCAACAATCTGGGCTTCGTGGCCGAAAGCACGGTGGATGAACTGATAGCGGTTTACCTGGCGGATGACGCCCCGAAGGCCATCCCTTAACCGCCAAGGCAGAGTCACTAGCGTTTCCATGGAAGTTGAAATTGAGAGATCTGATGCTTCTCGGCTGCATAGGCGATGATTTCACCGGGTCGTCCGACTTGGCCAACACGCTCGCCAAGGGGGGTATGCGCACCGTCCAGTACAATGGCGTTCCCAAAATCGACTCCGACCGCTCGGTTGACGCGGGCGTCGTTGCCCTGAAGACCAGAACGATACCCGCCAGCGAGGCGGTGAAGCAGTCGCTTGCGGCGCTAGAGTGGCTTAGACGCCAGGGCTGCCGCCAGTATCTGTTCAAGTACTGCTCGACATTCGATTCGACCCCCGAAGGCAATATCGGGCCGGTGCTAGACGCTCTTGGCGACGCCGTGGGGGCGGCACGCGCGATCGTCTGTCCGGCGTTTCCCGCGACCGGCCGGTCGATCTACCAGGGGCATCTTTTCGTTAACGATCGTCTGTTGAGCGAATCCGGCATGGAGAAACATCCGCTTACGCCAATGACAGATCCCGATCTGAGACGTTGGCTTGCACGACAGACCGGGCGCGGGATCGGCCATGTCCCCTACGACGTCGTGGCGGGAGGAAGCATCCCGATCAGGGATGCTCTAGAGGCTGCTGCTGCGAGCGGCTCTCGCTACATCGTCGTCGACGCCATTTTGGACAAGGACCTTATCGCCATTGGCGAGGCTGCCGAATCGGATGTCCTGCTCAGCGGCGGTTCGGGCATTGCCCTTGGACTTCCGACCAACTTTCGTCGGGCCGGGCTGATTGGCAGGGCGGCCATGGATTGGATGGGAAAACAGGGGCCGGCAGCCGTGCTTTGCGGCTCGTGCTCTGCCATGAGCCGACGCCAGATCGCCGAGCACCGGAAAAGCCATCCAACGCGCGTCGTGGAGGTGGACGCTGTCATGGACCGCGCGGCCAATCCTGTCGAATATGCCGAATGGGTTATCGGCCAGCAGCAGCATGGCTTGCCGCTCGTGTTTTCGTCGGCTGAGCCCGAAGCCGTCGCAGCCGCGCAGAAGCACCACGGGAAGGAGCGCGTCGCAACGGCGGTCGAAGGTTTTTTCGGCGAATTGGCGCGCCAGCTTCTGGCGCATGGCGTCCGCCGGCTGGTCACGGCGGGCGGCGAGACATCGGGGGCCGTCGTATCGGCGCTCGAGATTTCGTCGTTCGAGATCGGACCGGAGATCGACCCCGGCGTTCCAGCGTTGAAGGCCGGTGGGCTGGAAATGGTGCTCGCACTGAAGTCGGGCAATTTCGGCGCGGCTGACTTCTTCAAAAAGGCAGCCGGCGTCCTTGCTGGAGACGTTGTCCGATGAACGATGAAACAAGGCTCAGGGAGCAAATTTGCAGCGTTGCCGCGTCCATGTTCACGCGCGGCCTTACTGCCGGAAGCTCGGGGAACATCTCCGCTCGCCTCGGCGACGGTCGGCTTCTCGTCTCGCCGACGGGATCGTCCTTTGGCACGCTCGATCCCGCCCGCCTGTCGTTGTTTGACGCGGAGGGGCGGTTCGTGGACGGCGACAAGCCGACGAAGGAAATGCCGCTGCATTCGGCGTTCTACGAGACGCGCGGTGCGCGCGCTGGAGCGGTCGTCCATCTTCATTCAACCCATTCGGTCGCGGTTTCGCTTCTGCCCGGCATCGATCCGGACAGCGTCTTCAAGCCATTGACGGCCTATTCGGTCATGCGGCTGGGCAAGGTGAAACTGCTGCCCTACATCCGGCCTGGCGATCCGTCGATGGGAGACGCCGTGCGCGGACTCGCTGGAAAACGGTCGGCAGTGTTGCTGGCCCACCACGGCCCCGTGGTGGCCGGCAAGGATCTCGAAGCCGCCGCCTACGCGATGGAAGAGCTTGAGGAAACGGCCAAACTCACGCTTCTCACCCGCGGCTTGCGGCCTAAAATCCTCGCAGCGCCGCAAATTCGTGAGTTGGTGGAATATTTTGACGTGGAGTGGGACGACTGATGCAGCTTTCGGCCAATCTGGGATTTCTTTTTCGTGACCTCGCGCTTCCAGACGCGATCCGTGCGGCAAAACGGCTCGGTTTTGCCGCCGTTGAGATGCATTGGCCATACGACACCGATGCATCGGTGATCGCGCAGACGCTCATCGAAACTGGCCTTCCGCTTCTTGGCATCAACACGGCCAGAGGCGACGTTGGAGCGGGTGACAATGGCCTCGCTGCGCTGCCGGGTCGGGAAACGGAAGCTCGCGCGGCGATTGACCAGGCGGTTCAATGGGCAGCAGCCACGCGCTGTCGCAACATCCATGTGATGGCAGGCAAGGCAACCGGTGACGAGGCCTTCGCGACCTTCGAAGGCAACTTGCGGTACGCATCGAAGAGCGCCGCGCAGCACAACATCGGGGTGCTGATCGAGCCGTTGAACCCGCGCGATGCGCCAGGCTATTTTCTTTCCGACCTCCCCACCGCACTGCGTGTGATCGATGCGACACAAGGCGCCGTAAAGGTCATGTTCGACTGCTACCACATGCAGATCATTCAGGGTGACTTGCTCAACTCGGTGAGGCGATTTGCCGACAGGATCGGCCATATCCAATTTGCCGCCGTGCCGGATCGTGGCGAGCCCGATCACGGCGAGGTGGACTATGGCTGGCTCCTGCGTGCAATCGCTGACGCCGGCTATGATGGCGCATTCGGCGCCGAATATCGCCCTGCTACCGATTCCTTTGCTTGGATGGAGTTGTTCGAGGATTAAGAGCGTGTGGGGGTGGACTGGGCCGGACACTCATTTTGGCCCGCGAACTTCCGCCAACTGACTGAACGGATGAAAGACGCACCTATTGCGACGGCCTTTCGATCGGCGGTAGGAGCTTAACCAAAGCTTGGCGAGAAAGGGCCAACAACACACTCGCTCGATCAGCAGCGTTAGCCAAACGACTCAATCCATGCAATCCAGCGACGGCTCCCTTCGTGGCGGATCGACGTATCGATGACGAACGAACCCTTGTTCTGCGTGATCCTGGAGGGACCGTGCGCCTGTCTTTGGAAGGGCGGCCAACGATCGAGCTAAAGGAGAACGACTTTTTCCCCGTCCCGGCGGCACGCGACTTTACAATGTCGAGCCTTGATGGCGGCCCAAGGAGCCAGTCGGTGCATACGATCGTGGAGGACGAGACGGGGCACGGCGATCCGGAAGGCCAACGAACTTACGCATGCTAGCTGGCCGCTTCGCCTTCGGCTCGCCGGATGCCGGGCTGCTACTGTCGCTCCTGCCGGAGCTCATCCACGTCCACGGGCTGAAGAGGATCGCTACGTTGGTACAGCTCGTCAGGAATGAAGCTCAGGACGAGAGGCCTGCCCGCGAGATGGTCCTCGGGCGCCTGCTTGCTGTACGGCTCATCGAGGCGCAGCGGGCGGCGGCGGACAACGCCGCCCCGCCGGGCCTTCTCCGTGGATTGGCTGACGCCCAGCTAGGGAGCGCAATACCCTGCATTCACGGCGACCCGCGCCATGAATGGACGGTGGAGCGACTGGCGAAGGAGGCCTCCATGTCGCGCTCGGTGTTCTTCGACAGGTTCCGCAGGGAGGTCGGCGTCCAGCCGATGGAGTACCTGCTATGTGGCGGATGGCCCTCGCCAGGGACATGCTGCGGCGCGGGGATGGCGGCGTGAAGGAGGTTGCGGAAACCGTCGGCTATGGCTCCGCCAGTTCCTTCCAGTGTTGCATTCACCCGGTTTGTCGGCATACCGCCAATACAGTTCGCACGCCAAAGGGTCTCACGGTAGGCTAGAGCTGTGAAGACCACTCCTTGGAATTCCCCTAGCCGACTTCTCGTTCGTTCATTTTTCCATGACGGACCACCGATTCCTGACCGACCAGGCCCCGCAATTGGCATCTTGCACCGGTGAGGCACCGAATAGCCGCTTGTATTCACGGCTGAATTGGGAGGCGCTGCCATAACCGACCGAAAGGCCACACCGGCTGCGTCCAGCGGCGCCTGCAACAGTTGCCGGCGCGCGCCGGATTGCCAACGTACAGTGTGCTGTCTCTTCAGATCGCGCGCGGGCCGCATGTCCGCGTCGCCCGACTATACGAAAAGACGGAGCGGAATTTTCGCGCCCGTCGCCCTCGCCACAGCCTCCATCTTGCCGAATCCGTCCACCATTAGTGGGAAAGTTCGTTCTTATAGAAAACCCCACCCTTCATGATCGCCTGGAAGGATTTGCCTTCGTCGCCGAGCAGCGAGATGTCCTTCAGTGGATCGCCGTCTATCACAATCATGTCAGCATAGGCCCCTGCGGCGATGGTGCCGATCTTGCCAGCCATCAAGCACAGTTCGGCCGCGTTGATGGTGGTCGATCGGATGACCTCGATGGGCGGCAGCGCCTCGGCGCGGATATTGAATTCCAGGTTCTGGTGTGGATGTAGAAAGCCTAGATGATCCGAACCATGGCAAATCTTTACACCGGCGTTGTGCATGATCTCCAGCGATACCGGGCCACGATCACGCACCCACTGCAGGCGCTCAACGGCGGCAGCGTCGAGTCCGAGCCTTTCAGCCTCGATGATTTGTCCCTCGTATGCGCTGATTGTCGGCGTTGAATAAGCGCCCTTCTCGGCCATGATCGCCGCCGTTGCGGGAGTGATCAGCGTACAGTGCTCGATCGACTTGATCCCGCAGGCCAGCGCCCGCGCGATTGACTCGTCCGAATGTGCGTGCACGCAAACGTAGGTCTTGGCGTTCTCCGCTTCTTCCTGGAAGGCGCGAAGCTCATCCATCGAATAGGCATTCCATGAGCGTGGCATCCGCAGCTGCGCCGCGCCGCCGCCGGCCATCACCTTGATGAACTGAGCGCCTTTGCGTATCTCCTCGCGCGCCGCGCGGCGACACTCATCAACGCCGTCGACGATCTTCGACACGTTGCCGAGTTGATTGTTGAAGGTTTCAGCCGAGATCAGGTCGCCGCGCTCGCGCGGATCGGTATGGCCGCCGGACTGGACAAAAGCCTTGCCGCACATGGTCAACCTGGGTCCGTCGATCAGACCGCTTTCAAGCGCGTATTTGAAGCCCAGCGTCGCCCCACCGACGTCGCGGACTGTCGTGAAGCCGCGCAACAGCATGCCCTTGACGATCTTGGCCGCGTGCAGCGCCACCAGTTCGTTGGGCATACGTGAGCTGGCGGACGGATCTTCAGCGGCCGAATAAACGTGGACGTGGCAATCGATCAAGCCGGGCATCAGCGTCTTGCCCTTCAGGTCGATCATGATCGCGTTGACGTCCTTAATCGGCTTGTCGGAAACTTCGTCAATCATGCCTTCCGACACCCGTACATGACGGTCATACTCCCCGTCGTCCGAGGAACCATCAAGCACGCGCGCGTTCTCGAAGACATATGAAGGCATGGGAATCTCCTCTTCAATCATTCCTGTTAGTAGGTCGCACGTCCGCCCGACAGGTCGAAGACCGCTCCGGTGGTGAAGGAATTCTCCTGCGTGGCCAGCCAGCAGATCATGGACGCTGCCTCCTCCAGTTCGAGCATGCGCCCGCGTGGGATCTTGCCAAGGATATAGGCTATATGTTCGGGCGCCTGGGCCATCGCGCCCGGTGTCTTGGCGACGGCCGGCGTCACGCAGTTGACGGCGACGTTGCGATCGGCCAACTCCTTACCAAGCGACTTGGTTAGCGCGATCACGCCGGCTTTCATTGACGAATAGGCGACCGCATTGGGATTGCCTTCCTTGCCGGCGACAGAGCTGATGTTGACGATGCGTCCGTAACCCTTCTCCATCATGTGGGGCACGATCGTTCGGCAGCAGTGGAAGGTGCCATTGAGTCCGACCTGAACCACCTCGGCGAAGGCTTCCGGCGGATACTCCCAAGTTGGCATATTAGGGCCAACCAAGGCGGCGTTATTAACTAGGATGTCGACCTTGCCGTAGCGCTCGACAGTTGCCTTTGTCGCAGCCTCAACTGAGGCGAGCACGCCGATATCGGCTGTCAGGCACTGGACGCGGTCTGAGGCTCCGACCTTCTCGGCGCAGACACCGAGCACCATCTCGTCGCGGTCCCAGATGGAGACACTCGCACCTGATTCGAGCATACGCTTGACGACGGCAAACCCGATTCCTTGAGCGCCTCCCGTGATGACTGCGGTTCGGCCTGCGAGATCATATTCATTCATGTATAGACGGTTCCTGACTTTCCGCTGGCGCCCCGGCTACGCCGGACGTGAGCAATTTCATTTTGTGTTTTCTGCCAAACCGGAATACGACCTTATTGGAGACATGATGGGCAGCGCGAAGACTTGATTGGGAACGGGTGCGTCGTGATCCGCGATGAGCCCCGGCGCAGCTGAACATTCGCGATTGTCGATCCCTTCCTTGGCACCAGGATCGTGGACAGGGTCGGCCAATCCAGCATGGAGCTTTGCGACGAATGCGTTTTGACCTGTTGTCATTGGAATTGTTCGTCGCAGTCTGTGAGGAGCAAAGCATTGCCAAGGCCGCTGACCGCGAGCACATAGCTGCATCTGCAATCAGCAAGCGCATTTCCGATCTCGAGGCCCGGCTCAAGACACCGCTGTTCTTGCGTGGTTCCAAGGGGTTGGAACTCACCGCAGCCGCCAATTCCCTGCTGTACCACGCCCGCGTGGTCATGCGCGACCTGCGCCAGATGGAATCCGAGCTGTCCAATCATGCCAGCGGCGTGCGTGGCCACGTCCGCGTCTATGCCAGTGTTTCCACCATCATCCAACACCTGCCGCGTGACCTGCGCGAGTTCCTCGCCCTACACGACGCCGTGCGCATTGACCTGCAGGAAGGAACAAGCCAGGAGGCGCTCGAGGCGGTGGCGGAGAACGCCGCCGATATCGGCGTCTTCGGCGGCGTTGTGCCGCGCCAAGGCTTGAAGATCATCCCGTACCGTGTCGACCGCATTGTCGCACTCGTTCACAGGGACCACCCGCTGGCGGACCGCACGATCGTCAAGTTTGCTGAGTTCACCGATTTCGATCTAATCGGGCCGATGAAGGGATCCTTCCTCGACTCGCTTGTGCTACGCGCTGCTTCCGACCTCGCCCGCTCGTTGCGGATGCCAGTCCGCGTGAACGGTTTCGAGACCGTATTCAGCATGGTTGAAGCCGGACTGGGGATCGGCCTGGTCCCGGAGAAATGCGCCGAGCGCTATGTGACCAGCGGCAACACCGTCGCCATCGTCCTTGACGAACCCTGGGCCGAGCGCCAGTGGAACCTTTGCGTGCAGGCAAGCCAGACCATGCCGCCGCCCGTGCGGCTGCTGCTCAACCATCTCACCAACAGCGAAACCCGATAAGGCCGCTTGATTTCGCCGGCCGTCCTCGTCGGCGCGGTCCGCCCGCGACCGCCGGGGCGCGTTCGCCTATGGCGATGGGCTGTTTCCGAAGGACGACTTCGAGGATGCACGCGACACTCCTATAAGACACCCGAAAGGGCGCGCGCCGTGGTGGTTTGCGCTCCTGTGAAATCCATCTGGAGGAATAGGACGTGAAAATCGCGGTACTTCCCGGCGACGGCATCGGCAAGGAGGTGACCGCTGAGGCGGTCAAAGTGTTGCGCTCACTTGCCGGCGCTGGACTCGCCTTCGAGATGACCGAAGCCATCATCGGCGACGAAGGCATTCAGACCGTCGGCGATGCGTTGCCGGCGAAAACGCTTGAACTCTGCCGTGCGGTTGACGCTATCCTGCTTGGCGGTACCGGTGTGCCCGCCGACGAGCACCGCCCACCATCCGAAGGCGCTGGAAACGGGTTGTTGCGGCTTCGCCGGGCGCTGTCGCTCTATGCCAATTTTCGTCCGGTCCTGCTCTATCCCGAATTGCTCGACGCCTCGACGCTGAAGCCGGAGGTGGTCGAAGGCGTCGATATGCTGATCCTGCGGGAGTTGAATGGTGACCTGTATTTCGGCGAGCCCCGCGGCATCTCTGTCAACGCGGCCGGGGAGCGCGAAGGCATCAACACAATGCGCTACACCGAGAGCGAGATAGACCGTATCGCCCATGTAGGCTTCAAGGCGGCGCAAAAACGCGGCAGGAAGCTGTGCTCTGTCGACAAGTCGAACGTGCTGGAGACAATGATGTTGTGGCGCGAGGTGGTGACCCGCGTCGGCAAGGACTATACGGATGTGGAACTGACCCATCTCTATGTCGATGCAGCCTCCATGGCGCTGATCCGCAATCCCAGGCAGTTTGACGTCATCGTCACCGGAAATGTCTTCGGTGACATCCTCTCCGATGCCGCGGCGATGCTTGCCGGTTCAATCGGCATGCTGCCGTCGGCCTCGTTGGGTGTCGGAAACAAGGGGCTCTACGAACCTGTCCACGGCACCGCACCCGACATTGCGGGCCGCAATATTGCCAATCCGCTGGCAGCGATTTTGTCGGTAGCGCTGATGCTGCGCTATTCTTTCTCGCTGGAAGATGAGGCCGCGCGGGTCGAGGCTGCGGTCCGTTCGGTGCTTGCCGCCGGCTACCGAACCGCCGACATTATGCGGCCCGGCTGTCGCAGGGTCTCCACCAGCGAGATGGGTGATGCCGTTGTAGCGGTTCTCGTCGCCGGAACCAGCAGGCAGGCCGTCTGCTGATCGGTCCGATGCGTCGCAAGTTCCTAGAAAGGAGAGTCCCTCTCCCGCCTGGGCGTCTTCAATCCAGGTCTGACGCTCGACTGAAATCCCAGTGGGCGCAAAAGGAGTACGACACGCGATGAAATTGCTGCGCTATGGCGAGCCGGGTGAGGAAAAGCCTGGCATTCTCGACCGCGAGGGCCTCATTCGTAACCTGTCTGGCCATGTCTGCGATATTGCCGGCGGGACGCTGTGTCCCATTGGTCTCGACGCGCTCCGTGCGATCGATATCGCCAGTCTCCCGGTCGTCGACGGTAATCCACGCATCGGCCCTTGCGTCGCCGGGACCGGAAAATTCATCTGCATCGGGCTGAATTATTCTGACCATGCCGAGGAAACCGGCGCCACGGTGCCGTCGGAGCCGATTATCTTCATGAAGGCAACTTCGGCGATCACCGGCCCATACGACCGGGTCGAGATCCCACGCGGTTCCGAAAAGACCGACTGGGAGGTCGAACTCGGCGTCGTTATCGGCAAGACCGCGAAACATGTCTCGGAGGACGAGGCGATGGACCATGTCGCTGGCTATTGTGTCGTCAACGACTTATCCGAGCGCTCCTTCCAGGCCGAACGACAAGGTCAGTGGACCAAGGGCAAGTCGGCCGACACCTTCGGCCCGCTCGGCCCCTGGCTGGTCACCGCGGACGAGGTGTGCGATCCACAGCCGCTGAAGATGCATCTTGAGGTCAATGGCAAAGCCTTCCAGAACGGCTCGACAGCGACCATGGTCTACGGCGTGAGGCACTTGGTATCCTATCTGTCGCAGTTCATGAGCCTGCGCCCCGGCGATATCATTTCCACTGGCACTCCGCCCGGCGTCGGCCTCGGTCAGAAGCCGAATATTTTTCTCAAGGCTGGCGATGTCATTACCTTGGGCATCGAGGGTCTTGGCGAACAACGCCAGCAATGCATTCAGGCGTAGCGATTGGATGCTCCATGACCGTCGACCCGACGCCTTTGACGTGGGTGGCAGCGATTTAAATCCTCGAAGCTCGACGATTTCCGGTCGCCATCCCGATTAGGGGCCTTCCTATCGCCCATCAATGTTGGCATCTGACATTTCTAGACCCGCCGGAGCAGGCATGCACTTCAATTTTTCCGACCTCAAGCCCATTGAGCGATACAAGCTCCTGTCCTCCACCATCACGCCCCGCCCAATAGCCTGGGTTTCCACCATCAGCGAAGCCGGTCAACGCAACGCCGCGCCGTTCTCCTTCTTCAATGTTTTCGGCGAGGATCCGCCGGTTGTCGGATTCTCGATCAACGACCGCAGTCCGGGCGACCGGAAGGACACAGGCCGTAACATCCGCGCCACCGGCGAGTTCGTCGTCAACCTAGTCGACGAGGATCAGCTGAAGGCGATGAACGTCACGGCCACTGAATACGGCCCGGCCGTCGACGAGTTCACCGTCTCCGGCCTGAGCTCGCAGGCCTCGCTTTCGATCGGCGCGCCGCGCATCGCAGAAAGTCCGGTGTCCTTCGAGTGCAAGCTGATGCAAATCGTCGAGCTGGGGTCAAACCGTTCGCTTATCCTCGGCCATGTGCAAGTCATGCATATCCGCAACGACCTGCTCATCAATCCGGAACGCTTCCATGTCGATACGGCGAAGATGCGCGTCGTCGGGCGGATGCAGGGTAACAACTACATTGTCTGCGACGACATTTTTGAGATGGCACGCCTTCAGCCATAAGCCTGATTGCGGGAATAGAAGCGGCGCTTCCTTCACGGTGTTCGGTGCTCGTCGAGCGGGTGTCAGGCCGCGGAGCGAGAGCGACCCTATGGAGTTTTGGCGTATAACCGAGGCAAGTCGTTCGAGCCATGGATGACCCTAGCTGTGTCCCGATAGCGTTGCTTTCTGTAGCGGTTGTGGCTCAAACAGCAGCGAACACGATCGTTGCTAGCGGCGTAGAGAACGGTGCATCCGCGACTGCGTGGTCTCAAAGCGCAGCCGACAATAACGCCATTTGGCCCTTTCGTGTCAGTCGGTGACAGCCCCGATACTGAGCCATGGCGTCGCTTGCGCCGACGCTTTCTCATGATCTTTGATCGCCGGCAGTTCCGCCAGAGTGTCGTCGATGAAATCATTGCCCTTCAGCAGTCGCTCCCGGTCTGAATCGACAATCAAGAACGGCACTGTGCCAAGCCGCAGGTGGCTGAGCTCGCGCCTTTCCAGGTCCACCGTGAAGCGCGCTTCCTGCGGATTCGCCGCCGCGCGCAGGCACTCTGCTAGCACGTCCTCACTGACGGTCGCAGGAATGATGCCGTTGTTGATGCAGTTCGCCTTGAAAATATCGGCGAACATGGAGGAGATCAGGCAGCGTATGCCAAATGATTTCAGTGCCCAGGGCGCGTGCTCGCGCGACGAACCGGAGCCGAAATTACGCCCCGCGATGATGATCGTCGCCTCGTCATAGGGCTGCTTGTTGAGGATAAAGTCCGGATCTGGTGTGCCGTCTGGTCTGTAGCGCAGGCTATGAAACAGGAACGGTGCCATCGCGTTGCGATCCGGCTTGCGCAGGAACTGCTGGGGATAGATCAGGTCTGTGTTGATGTCGGACATCGGAAAGGGCGCGGCGATGCCGCTGTGTCCGGAGATCGGTTCCATATTCGCCTCAGATCAGTTCGCGCACGTCTGTCAAATGGCCGGTGATCGCCGCTGCCGCGGCCATGGCGGGGCTCATCAGATGCGTACGCGCACCGCGCCCCTGTCGCCCTTCGAAATTCCGGTTCGATGTCGATGCGCATCGTTCGCCAGGTTTCAGCCGCTCGCCATTCATCGCCAGGCACATCGAGCAGCCAGGCTCACGCCAGTCGAATCCGGCCTCGATGAAGATCTGGTCGAGTCCCTCCTGCTCAGCCTGGTCCTTGACCGGCCCCGAACCAGGCACAATCCAGGCAGTCGTACCGTCGGCGACCTTGCGCCCCCGCACCACTACGGCCGCGGCCCGCAAATCCTCGATGCGGCCATTGGTGCACGAGCCGATGAAGACGTGATCAACGTGGATGTCGGTCAGCGCCTGTCCGGGCTGCAGGCCCATGTAGTCGAGTGCGCCTTGGATACTGGTGCGCTCGCTCTCGTTGTCGCAGGACGAAGGGTTTGGCACCCTGCCTACGATCGGCAGCGATTGGCCGGGATTGGTGCCCCAGGTGACGAAGGGCACTACGTCGGATCCGGCGATTTCGACATCCGCGTCGAAGAACGCATCCGGATCTGACTTCAGCGAGCGCCACGAATCCACTGCCCGGCCCCACATTTCGTCCTTCGGCGAGTATTTGCGTCCTTCCAGATAGGCGATGGTCTTCTCGTCGGGCGCCACCATGCCGGCGCGCGCGCCGCCCTCGATCGACATGTTGCACAGCGTCATGCGCTGTTCCATGGTCAGCGCCCGAACCGCCTCTCCCTGGTATTCGATGACGTGGCCGGTACCACCTGCCACGCCAATCCTATGCAGAATCGAAAGGATTAGGTCTTTCGCCGTTGCGCCGGAGGGCAGTTCGCCCTTCACGTTGACACGCATCGACTTGGACTTGCGCTGCACGATGGTCTGCGTCGCCAGCACGTGCTCGACCTCGGAGATACCGATGCCAAAGGCGAGTGCCCCGAATGCGCCATGGGTGGAGGTGTGGCTGTCGCCGCACACCACCAGAGCGCCGGGCAGCACAAAGCCGAGTTCAGGCCCGATCACGTGGACGATACCCTGCCGGCGGTTGCCGACCGAATAGACGTCGATACCGGCCTGCCCGCAGTAGGCCTCAATGTCCTGGACCATCTTGCGTGCGTCCTCGTCCTCATAGGCGATCCCGTTGACGCGGGGCGTCGTGGGAACGACGTGGTCGGCCACGCCGATCGTCAGATCGGGACGGTGCACCTTGCGCCCGCGCGCACTTAGCCCCGAAAATGCGTAAGTCGCGACACCTTCATGAACCAGATGTCGGTCGACAAAGAGAATGGCCCTGTTGTCGCCCAGCGGCTTGACGACATGGGCATCCCAGATTTTTTCATACAGCGTCTTCGCCATGGTGACCTCTTCGCGGCGCCGCCTGATTGCATCTGCCGAGGACACTCGCTGAACGGCGCATGCGACTGGACACCAGGCGCTCGTCATCGGCGAAATCCTCAGAGGTATCAGGCCGCCTGCAATCTAGGAGTTAGCCCACACGCCTTGAAGGCTCATTTCGACATGGCTCCGTCGCGAACGACGATGCGGATCACGCCCTGGTCCAGTTTGCCCGCCGCATCTTCAAAATCAGCGGAGCGGCTGGACAGTTCTGCCTCCCAGCCCTGTCAGGTGTTGGTCGGCATTCCCAAGCCGACGCCAAAAACGGTCGGTCATGAAGGCTCCGATCCCGGCACGCCTTCCTACACGCAACGAGAAGTACGGAGAATTGTCAGACACCAAGATAGTCGAGTAGACTTTCTTCCTCCGCAGCCATCTGGAGATTCGTCAATTCCTTTACGATCTTCCCGTTCTCGATCATGTAGTATCTGTCCGTAACCTCAGCCGCAAACTGAAGATTCTGTTCGACCAATAGAATTGTCAGACCGGTCGACTTGATATCATTAATGATCGCACCGATTGCATCGACAACTACAGGAGCCAAGCCCTCGGTTGGCTCATCAAGCAGGAGGAACGACGCTCCCATATAGAGCGGACGCGCGATCGCCAGCATCTGCTTCTCTCCGCCAGACAGAGACGCTGCTTTTTGCAGGCGCCGCGCCTTGAGAATGGGGAAATGCTGGTAGATCCGTTCAAGTGGCCATCCTGTGGTTTTGTTCGGCCGACCGATGGTCAGATTTTCATGGACGTTCAATGTCGAAAATATGCCGCGGTCCTCAGGGGCAAAGCCCACTCCCATCCTGCAAATGCGCTCGGGCGAAAGGTCGATGATTTCCGAGCTGCCAAAACGGATGCTGCCCGTCCGGCGCGGTATGTCACCAATGATGGATTTAAGCAGCGTGGTCTTGCCGGCGCCGTTGCGCCCCACCAGCGTCACGACCTCGCCTGCGTCGACTGACAGGCCAACACTCTGCAATATATGGCTTTCACCATAATAGGCATCGAGATTTCTTATCTCCAACATACTCAATGGCGTTTTCCCAGATAGGCTTCGATTACGCGAGGGTCCGTTCGTACGTCGTCATAGCGCCCGCGAGCGAGCAGAGCACCCTGCTGCATGACGATGATTTCGTCGGCGACATCGGCGATGACTCCAAGATTGTGCTCCACAACGATGATCGTGCGCTCGCGGGACAATTGGGCGATTAGGTCAGTTGTGCGTGACACGTCCGCACTCGTCATCCCTGCGGTCGGTTCGTCGAGAAGAAGGATCGCCGGGTGCGCCGCCAAGGAGATCGCGAGTTCCAAGGCCCGTTTGCGGCCATAGGAAAGATCACTGGCCGGCCGCTCGCGCAAAGATGGCGGAATGCCGACTTGATCCAGCAAAGCGTTGGCTTCAGGTCTGTGGTTTTCGTGCCAGCCTGACTTCGCCAGCACTTTGGCGCCCCCATCCGCTCGCCGTTGCACCGACAGGACAACATTGTCCATGACCGCCAGATTGGGAAAAATGCTGGTGATTTGAAAACTTCGCACGATCCCGCGCCGGGCAAACTGTTCGGTGCGCAGCGAAGTCATGTCTTCACCATTAAACAGCAGACGACCACGCTTGGGCCGATAAAAACCGCTCAAGACATTGAACAGAGTGGTCTTGCCGGCGCCGTTCGGTCCGATGATCCCGTAAACCGGCTTTTTCTCGAACTTCAAGCTAATGTTGTTGATGGCCGTGAAACCGCCAAAGCTCATTGTGACCGATTGCAGTTCAAGGAGCGGCACGTCTGTCGAACCCGCCCCGTAGACGGAGTTACTAGCGCCAGGATCAGGCATCGGCCACCTCTCCGGTTGTTGCAATCTGGTTCGGGTTTGCAGCGTAAAGCTCACCCTTTGCCGGCATATCGGGCGACGTGGCGCGATCGACCGAATGATGCACGATCTCGCCGAGTATTCCGCGTCGGAACAACAGCACGACGGCCACGAACAGAAGGCCGAGGAACAGGCTGCCATTGTCCGTGATTGACGACAACGTATTGCGCATGAGCAAAACGATGCCACTGCCTAAAAATGGGCCGAAGATGGTACCGGCGCCGCCAAGCAGCGTCATCATGATAGGCTCTCCAGAAGCGCGCCATGAGACCATTTCAAGGGTAACAAACTGATGGTTAAGGGCATAGAGAGCGCCGCCGATCGAGCACACCACTGCCGAAAATACATACGCCTTCACACGCAAGCCGTAGACGCTGTAGCCAAGACTCATCATGCGCTGCTCGTTCTCGCGGGCGCCGAGAAGCGCAAGGCCATACGGCGACTTTAGAAGTCGAATTGTCGTGATAATCACCAAGGCAGCGGCAGCGAGGCAAACATAATAGAAGATCCGGTCGTCCTTGAGGTCCAAGCCCAGGAGCGTTGGTCGAACCAATCCGTGCAACCCGTCCTCACCGCCCGTGTAGTCGGGAAACTGATTGACGACGAAATAGACGATCGACGCGAATGCAAAGGTGATCATGGAGAAATAGATCCCTTTCTTTCTTGCGACGATGAAGCCAAAAAGAAGACTTACAATGGTGCTCAGGGCGACGCCGGCGAGCAGCGAAAGGAACATCGGAGCCCCGAACTTAACCATCAGGATCCCGGTGACGTAGGCCGACATGCCCCAATAGGCGGCCTGGCCGAACGAGAGGAGTCCGCCGATCGCGAACAACAGATCGAAACCAACCGCAAACAGCCCCCAAAGGATAATGTCAGTCGCAAGGACTGGATAGACCAGCCACGGAAGCAAAAGCGCTGCCGCCAGCGCAATGAGAGCGGTGGGTCGGCTCAAGAACACCCGCCGCGCACGCTCGGTCATCGGTGTATAATGCAGCGCGAAATGCGAAATATCGATGCCTTGGAAAATCCCGCCCGGGCGTATTAGGAGCACGACAAGCATCAAAATGTATATGACTGCGGAGGCCGCCGGCGCATAGAAGATGGCCGCGATAGCCGAGACGAGGCCTGACGCAAAGCCCATGATTGCCGATCCGGCGATCGAGCCCATGCCGCCGGCGACGACCACGGCGAAGACGAAATTGATCATTTCCTCTCCCATAAACGGCGACACGTTGCGCATCGGTGCGGAAAGCGCCCCCGCGAGCCCAGCCAGAGCGGAGGCGAAAAAGAACGTGCCGGACACGAGAAGGGGCACATTGCCGCCGAAACATTTAAGCAGATCGGGCCGCTCCGATGCCGCCCGGATCAGCGCTCCCAGGCGCGTGCGCTCAAGCGCCAAATATGTGCCCAGACATAGAAATACCGATACCACAACGACGAAGAGGCGATATTTCGGGTATGAGGCGAAGCCGAGGCTGACGGCACCCTTGAGAAGGTCAGGCACCAGGTATGGCGCCGACGTAACGCCGTAAAAAATTCGAACAACGTCTTCGATGATCAGCGAGAGGCCGAAGGTCAAAATCAGGATGTAGGCGAGATCCAAGCCATAAAGTCGGCGGATGAGCAGCCGCTCAATAATCACACCAAGCAGTCCGACCAGAACGGCGGAAATGAGAAAGCCCAGCCAAAGCGAAACACCGAGATGCGATCCCAGAATCACCGCGATGATTGCGCCCAGCATGAACATCGCGCCATGCATGAAATTAACCACGCGCATCATGCCGAAGATGATGCTCATGCCGAGACTCATCAACGCCAGGACACCTCCCGTGACAAGTCCGTTGAAGAGCAAAATTGCATAGTAAGACATTGGCCGGCCTCGGTTGCGTTGCGGATGAACCCCTCTCGCCGTCGGCGATCAGCCGGCGGCGGTAGGCATGCTTCTTCCGCTACCAATCGTGCTTGCAGGTGCTTTCTGCTTCCGGGTAGTACGCCTCATCCCCTGGAACCGACCCGACGATGTTGAAAAAGTCGCTGTCGTTCTTGACCTCCGATGCGGGTTTGACCTGGCCAATAAAGGTACGCTTCACCACAAGATGGTCGCGCTTGCGCATGAGCGCGTCCTTGGTGAACATGTCGCTGAAACGCCGACCTTCTAGGGCTTCCGTTACCTTGTCGGGATCGTCCGTCCCGATTTCTTGGACGGCCTTCAGTACTTGATAGACGGCAGAATAGTTGCCCGCGTGTATGTCACCAGGGTAGAAGCTGAGCTTCTCGCGGAAACGCTTTGTGAATTTCCGGGTTTCGTCGTCGAGATCCCAATACCAGATCAGCGCGGCGTTTACGCCGGCCCACGTGTCCGGCCCGAGAGCCTTCACATCAGATAGATTCAACTGTCCGGGAACAATCTTTATTCCGGCATCCATCAAGCCGAATTCACGGGCCTGCTTAACCGCGTTGCGCAGATCCTGTCCGGATTCAAGGATTCCGATTGCCTCGGCGCCAGCCGCCTGCGCTTTGAGAAGATAGCTTGAGAAATCGTCGTTCGGGAACGGCACCATATCCACCCCAACGACCTCACCACCGTTTTGATTAACGGCACTCGAGAAAGAAGCCAGCAACGACTTTCCGAAGGCAAAGTCGGCTGTGATAAAATACCATTTTTTGGTGCCGTCCTGGGTCATTTTCTTGACCGGCGCGGACATGGCTGAGGTATCGTATCCATAGTGCCAAGTGTATTTGCCGCAAGCTTCATTCGTAAGCGCCATGGTTCCCGGGCTAACAAAGGTCGTCAGAATGTGCCTTTCGTTAGCGAGCTTGGCTATGGCAATGGCTGCGGCGGAGCTCGACACGTCGGTAATGAGGTTCACGCCCTGAGAGTCTATGATCTCGCGCGCCTTATTGACCGAGAGTGCAGGATCCAGCTTGTTGTCGACGACGATGACATTGATCGGTACCCCGTTGACCTTTCCACCGAAGTCATCAACGGCCATCTTGGCGAATTCAACGTCACCGGGACCTGATGTTTCTGAATAAACCGAAGAAAGATCGGTCAACATCAGGATATTGAACTGTTTGGCTTTCATCTGAGCATACGCCGGGACGGTACCGGCAAAAGCGATAGCCGCCAGCAGGCCAGCGGCTGCCAATGATTTAATCCGCATTTCAACTCCTCCTCCTCGAAAACAGGCATCCCTAGCCGTGAGCCACTTCAGTGACCGCATCTTATTGTCATTCGGTTTTTAGCGGCAACGAAAGCAATGGGAGAAGTCTCATATGGGCAGGACGTCATCGCGTTTGGAGATGCACCACATCGCGCCAATCGCATCGCCATGGAAACTCCAGAACATCCGCGGGCCAACCTCAAATGATTTTCGCGTGCGCCAAGGTTTTACCGCGTTTCACTGATCGCGGCGCCCCTGATCGCGGCGCCCCTCTGGTGACCGAGCGACACTAGTAGGCGGAACATTCCTGTATATTCGCCACGTTTCATCCTATGGGCGCTGCCGAGCACCAACGCCCTCAATTCAGTATCTTCTTCCTCACCTCGAAAGGGCCCAGCACCGAACCTGTCCCGAGCGGCAGGTGAGAGGACGGTCTTAGTGTCCGCTTTGAAATCTCGGCGCTTGAGTTTGCTCAGCAGTGGCGCGACGGCAAACGGACGCGGGCACCCCGAACGTCCGCGATGGAACGACCAATATCGTTGACAAAAGAGGGTGCGGAAGATGGCCGTCGGCGGCAAGTTTGTTGCCGGCGGCTTTCATTCGCATGATTTATCACTTGGCGGGCACGCATTGCCGGATTGCGCCGTAACACTAAGTCGAAGTTGCCGCGAAGCTGATCAGTCGGCGCGGGACCTTCGGCCGCTGATCACAGTCTCTGTTGCGTTCCATCCACTCGTTGAGAAGCAGGGTTGGAGGAGCCAGCATAGCAACCATTTCTACGACCCAGCCAAAACGCCAAGCCTATCCAGAGCAGGCGCGAGCCCTTTTAGCGACACGGACAGCACCACGTCCTTCTGGTCGGTGCTTCTGACCTAGATCTTCAGCACGGTACCCGCCCGCAGTGCGGTAACCGTTGCTTCATCGAGAGTGAGCGGCACGATGCAGCCGGCCGCCTCGACAACGAGTACGGAAATGGGCTGCGGCATAAAATTATTGGACCATCGAGCTATTCATCAACCACAACGTGCTGAACGAAGATACGATTCAGGCGTCCAAACCATTTCATTTGCGTTTGAAGTTTTTTCCGAACCCGCTATTTTGCAGTAAGGGGTTATGAGACGGAAAATCGTGGACGTTCTGAAACGCAACAATGTCCGGCTCCACGGCACGGGGCCGAAAAGTATGGTGTTCGCGCACGGCTTTGGCTGTGATCAGAACATGTGGCGTTTCGTCGAGCCAGCATTCCGCCGCCAGTTTCGGACCGTGCTCTTCGACCATGTCGGCGCTGGAAGGTCCGATCTTGCCGCTTATGACAGCGCCAAGTACGCGGCCCTGGACGGTTACGCGGATGACCTTATCGAAATCGGGAATGCCGTAGAGCTTTCGGGAGCAGTGTTTGTCGGGCATTCTGTCAGCGCGATGATCGGAGTTCTCGCATCTGTAAAGGTGCCCGAAATGTTCGACAGTCTGGTTCTGGTCGGTCCGTCTCCTCGATATATTGACGATGCCGGCTATGTCGGGGGCTTTTCAGAGGCGGATGTCGAGGGTCTGCTTTCATCGCTTGCTGACAACCACATGGGCTGGTCGGCTGCGATGGCGCCAGCGATCATGGGCAACGCGGATCGCCCGGACCTTGCCGACGAGTTGACCAACAGTTTTTGTCGGACTGATCCCGACATAGCCCGCGAATTCGCACGGGCCACATTCACCTCTGACAACAGGTCCGACCTGCCGAAAGTCACCGCGCGGACGCTAGTCCTCCAGTGCTCGGACGACATCATTGCAGGCGATCATGTCGGTGAATACGTGCGTGCTCACATAGCTGGAAGCAAACTGATTCACCTGGACGCCGTCGGTCACTGCCCCAACCTCAGCGCCCCGCAGGAAGTTGTGGCGGCGATACGGGCTTTCGTCTGAGTTCGCGATGGGGGCGGACGACAAATATCTCGATCTTTTCGAGAACGCGCCGTGTGGCTACCTCGTCATAGGCGCAGATGGCCGCATCCAGGACGCGAACGGCACTTTCCAAAGATGGACTGGGTTCTCGAAGGAGGCAGTCTGCGGCAAACGCTTCCGTGAAACTCTCAATGTCGCAGGCAGGATGTTCTACGAGACACATTTCGCTCCATTGTTGAGGATGCAAGGATTTTTCGAAGAGGTCGCGTTGGATATCGTGAAGGCGGATGGCGACATCCTGCCGGTTCTAGCCAACTCATTGGAACAGCGCACGCCCGCCGGAGACGTGATCGAAACACGGGTGACATTGTTTCGCGCAACACAGCGGCGGCGCTATGAGCGCGAGTTGGGCGAGGCTAAACGTCAGCTGGAACAAGGACTGCATTCTGCGCAACAAACAGCGGAGTTGCGCGAGCAGTTCATCGCGGTGCTTGGCCACGATCTGCGAAATCCACTAGCGTCGATATCCGCTGGGGTACATATGCTCGCCCGTAACACCGATCCGAGTGACGAAAAAGTTGCCAAAGTCCTGCGCCTGATGCTGGCGAGCATAGCGCGCATGAGCGGCTTGATCGACAACGTCCTGGATTTCGCAAGGGGCAGGTTGGGAGGCGGCTTGGGATTGACGAGGGATCGAGGCAAGCCGATCCAGCCTACATTGCAGCAAGTGCTTGACGAGATTAGATCAAGTTACCCGGAGCGTCAGATCGACGTATTGTGGAATCTCGATGGTGACATGATCGAAGTTGACCATGTGAGGCTTGCGCAGCTGTTTTCCAACCTGATGGGAAACGCGATTGCCCATGGAGACCCTGAAACTCTGATCCAGGTGACCGGTAAGTTCAGTGAAGGCTTTTTCGATCTCTCGGTCGCGAATGGCGGCAAGCCTATTCCGCAAGCGGCATTGCAGCGCCTCTTTCAACCATTCTATCGAGGAGATGCAAAAGGTCGCCAACAAGGCTTGGGATTGGGGCTCTACATCGCGTCAGAAATAGCCCGTGCCCATGGTGGAACCTTGGACGTGGTGTCGGATATGGAGCAAACGCGATTTAGTTTCCGTATGCCCATAAGTTGATGACGCAAGCCAATTTGACTGCGAGCAGCTCCGCTTGGCGCCGAGACGCCAGCCATGCGTGACGACCTGCTCCCACGCATGTGCAGTGAATGCCAAAGCCGCAATGTCGATCTGATCTACACGCCCGACCCGTCGAAGCATTCCGGCATGGGGCAAGCTAACGCCTGTGCGAAGGCGAAGGACGGGCGCTAGGGCCAATCCGGCCTTGTCAGTACCGGCAAACCCGAACGCGTTCCAGCACCCGGTGGTGATGGTGCCAGTGCCTAACCCACTTCACGCGGCAATGGTGACGATGCCGGTAATAGTAGCGATGCGGGTAGCGGGCCACGTAGGCAGGATAGCGGGGGCCGTAATAGCGGCCGCCATAGTCGTAAAACGGACCTCCGCCGTAGAAGGGGCCACCGCGGTAAAACGGGCCGCCGCCGAACGGACCGAAGCCCCCGAACGGACCAAAAAAGCTGATGCCAGAACCGAAGTGTGCATCCGCAGGCACAACCGTGGCTGCGGCGCAGGCGATGGCAATCACCGAAGCAAGGAACAGTTTTCTCATAGCAACCTCCCTGAGGTCCCTTCACCCGAGAAACTCCCGCAGGAGCCGTACGTTCCCGATTGCTAAAATTCTCTGCGCGCCGTCACCCAACCAGACGTTTTTGCCGATTCCGCCGTATAAGGCCGCATCATACCTTCGACTTCCGCCATCCTGCCCACCATGCTTCCATTGAGAGCAGAACCAGCGCTCGCCTTTGGCCAGTTGACGACCGTTTCGGTGTAATGTCGCTGCCCTGGCATGTGGTAGATGCGCTCGCCTGTCACGCTAATGTTGCCCCTTGATGGCGCAGCCGCCCGGCGCGCTAATGCCGCCGCCCTGACGATGCACTGTGGGGAGAGGATGCTGTACGGACTGCGGTATATTGCCCCGGCAACGCCGCAAAGCACGACAGGGATTAGCGCCCGCTGCTCTAACAGCGAACGCCTACGTCGCCTTATAGGCTTGGAAGCCTTCTGCCCCTGTATGCCCACGCCCGGTGGGAGAATGCGACTCCTAAGGCTTGGAGTCCAGATGGGGCGGGCTCACCGGTCCTGTGGTGTTCCGCCGGATGAACGGGACTTCCTTCCCGGTCACTTCCCGCACGGCTTTAGACAGCGCCTCATGCAGGACGCGCGTCAGCCGGTAGTGCTTGCAATATATAACGGCTTGACGATGCTCAAGTGCAGCGCTTCCGCTGCTGTCACAAAGCGTTCAATTTCAGTCTGCGAATTTCTGCGAACCTTTTGACCTGGCCATTTTCCATCCGAATCTCTCGGTGTGCCATACGATCTTGGCCGTCGATCTTCGTCGGCTTGTGGATTATCAGGCTTCGGCAGGTGTTCGGGGTGGGCCTCGAGAAGCGTGATCTTGATCTGCGGTCTGCAGCGGTTCCAGTCGAACTTCTACCTCATAGGATCGACACCGCCGCCGTAAGCGGACATTGCCGCAGCTGCACTCGGCCTTCACAAGCATGTGTGCGGGATCGTGCGCCATCAGAACAAAAAAGGAACATATTCCTTGCGCGTCAAGACGCTTGTGGAATCTTTTCCCCCATGAGCGATGAACCATCCCGGCTGCCGAAGGCATGACAGCGGCCCCGCGCGATCGACGAAGCGTCGACAATCATACGTGCGAGCACCCCGGCTGCGGCAAAGATGGAGGCTTCGGCTTCGCCAGGATGCGTCAGCCTTCGCACTGATTTTGCATGGAGCACCGTGGCGAAGGAGAGCTAGCACACTAAAAAGGCTCGCGGTCCCATTGGCGAGTCGCAGAGCTTCCCCGTGCCCCAACCCCACAGCAGCAAAGCGATTTCAGTCCCAGCCAATATGACCCATCGCGGGACGGCATAGCGCCAAGAATCACCTATCGCGTGAGCGGCGGACCTGTTTCCGAATAGGCGGGCCTCGCCGGCAACTTTGCCTTACTTAACGTAAGAACAGCCAGGGTCTTTAGGTGAACAGCGGGCGCGCCCATGCGAGGGATTACTCAACATTGTTTGCCCTGCTGACTTTACGCATGAGCTGCTTATCCACCCAGTCCTGAATTGGTCGGTCGGAGTTGCGACTACGCCAAGCAACCGGCGCAGTCGGATTTGAACCTACATGGAGTGCCAAATCTGTGAGCGACGGGAATGTCTTCTTGACCCCGTCGATTGTGACGGTAACCGGAATTAAAACCCCGCTCGGCATTGCCTTACCCCTCGCGCTGCTAACCAAATCCCGCCTCCGAGGTAAGCCGAGATGGCCCTCCTAGAGGTGGCGGCTGCCCCACCGGAATCAGCCCGCTGGGGCTGTTGATCAGCCCATTTAGCGACTGGCAAAAGGGGCTGTTCGGTGGTGACCCTGGATCACATTTGCAACTTGACGCCTTACTTTGGCTGGCACATCGGCCGAACAGATGAGGGCGTACGATCGATAGGAGTCGATCCGCCATATCAAGGCGTGAGAAGGCGATAGGTTCTGTCGGGAAATAGGTCTCACCAGCGCGTTTCCCCCGGCCGCCATCATACGCCGGCGATGCACCTTGCGCGTGCTGACGCCCGCCTGTGGCCAGCAGGAAGCGCGCATTCGCCCTTGCCCGGAAGAGATCGACCTCGGCCGGCTTCTGCGCTTCCCGCGCCAGCCCGTAGACCTCGGGCAGCGGTTGCCGGTCGGCCGGCTTCGCCTTCATGGTCCACTTCTCGCTGCGGAAGCCCCAATGAGCGATGCCGTCGAGTTCGCTGCCGTCGAACCAAGCGCTCGAGTTCAGTTTCGGGAAATGCAACACCCGAGCCATCCACCAGATTTTCTCGATGTCGTGTTCGCCGGCACCCTTCGCCCATGGCGCCCAGCCCTTGCCTGGTCGCTCCGTCAGATGCGCATGGTGGTCTCCGTTTGTCTCACTTCAGGACGGAAGTGCTGGCACCCGTCTTGCACCGAAGGCGGTTGCCGGCTGATCCCCGGCAGTTCGTCGGGCTTGAGGCAGTAGTTGGGGGGCCTCGCCCGGCGAGTTCACCAATAAGGTTTGTCAATGCTGAAGGGTCGCCCGCAACCATCGCTGGGCCTTGCGGGGGCGAAGCTTGCGCACGATCCCCTGCGCTCATTCGTCGTCTTCCCAACTGTGAGTTTTTTCCACGAAGTTCATGGATGGCGCGCACAATGCAATGGAAATCTACATACCTCGGTGCATCGATCATTATTTTAGTGATCACTAAAATCCTCGATGATTTGAACGCCAGAGTTTAACGCAGCCCGTGCGATTTCAGGGCGACGTTTCTTCTGCGTGGGGTTGGATATGCGTGCCCGGATGTTAGTTAGGAACTCGAAGGCTACAGAAGCCTTCGAGTTGCGCGTGAAAATCTCGTCTTTGGAAGAGGAGCAGAGGCGAAGAGTGGCGAGCTCGGCCGGTATGTTAAAGCTGGCGCAAGTCGGCCAAGAATTAAAGTGGCTCCGGTTTCGCCTGGCCATCCTGGAAGACTGTGTGGCGGCGCTTTCAACCAAACACTAATTTACGTGCCCGTACTGGATTAGCCGGGACCATCATCGGCCGCCTTCAGATGAGACACCACCGTCCCGACGGGTAGGCTCGGCAGTGTTTGGTTTTTCTTCGGTTCTCTTCGTCCCAAACTGGTAGAAAAGCGCGAATGAGAATACGAGATATCCCACCTGGAAAATGATCAAGATCAGCAATGTCCATGCAAGCGACTTCCAGAACGAGCCGGTTGCTAGATAAATCCAGATCGCCGCCACGGTCGAAGTGGCGAACATCCCGATCAGGAATCGCGGAAAAAACATTTATGCTCAATGCCGCCCCATTAACTGGACCGACCGGGTCTCTCGCGTCTACTCTCTAGAAGCATTTAACGTTTCACTAAATTAGTAATTGCGCAAGTCATCCTGAGAGGTGACCCCAGCGAGCCCTCTGGTCACCCACTTCGGAATATAGGATTATTATCCTCGTTGCAGCGATCCCCTCAAAACGGATGCCGCCACAAGGCGCTGAATTTCAGCCTGCGATAGCTTCTGCGAACCTTTTGACCTAGGCATTTGGCGAACTTGCCATTCGACGCGGTTCTGATCCGCCCAAGAGAGGATGGCGTTCGAGGTGAACTCCCTGCCATTGTCGCTGACGATCATCCTCAGCCGGCCGCGCTCGGTGATGAGCCGGTCCAATTCGCGGGCGACCCGGATGCCGGAGAGAGACGTATCAACGATCAGTGCCAGGCACGACTCGAACCCCCATAAATGCTTGGATCAAGGTTGCACCACAGCGGATCCAGACACCCCGACCTCCTCAAGAAGGGCCCGCATCTCGTCGGGAGCCGCAAGACAGAAAATTCGAAAAGCTTCTAGGAAACCCAAGCAGACTGAACGGCGCTGCGGACAATGAGGTTTACGAATACACCGGCGAACATTCGCATTGGGGCGGTCAATATCGTCGGCAGAAGAGCGTCCGAAAGAGCTATCGGCGGCTCCCTCGTAGGAACGAAAAAAGAAGAGAAGCAGAACTTTCTTGTGCGTTTTTTGCACACAGTGTTCCGTAACCAGCTGATGTATCCGGCCAGTTCCATCATTCGGTCGCCGTTTTTAGCCGCTGCACCAGATTCCACCTTTCGATGGAAGGGCGCAGAAGGACGACTTCGTCGCCTGGATCGGTCAGAGCTGATGGGATTAAGATCGGAATAGCTTCACGGCTGTTTGGCGTCTTTAAAATCGCAGTCTCCGCACTTTCATCCACTGCCCACCAGCGTTAGGCCGAACAAGATGAGCAGCCAAAGCGCTGCAGCAGCGACCGCGAGTTGCGGAAGCACTGCCGCCCGGGACAAATGCATGAATGAGATCCCGATAATCACTGCCTTCGCCGCGGCGATCGCAAGATTGACGGTTGAGTTGAAGCCGCCGAGATCGATGAAGGAGGAGCCGACAGTGAGCGCCAGGAGCACCAGAAGGCCGGCATAGGCAGAGGCGAGTTTGCGGATTTCGGTCACGACGGAGCTCAGCGGTTGATCAGGTAGAGGACGGGGAAGAGAAACACCCAGACGACATCGACAAAATGCCAGTAGAGGCCGACCGCCTGCACGCGCCGGGCTCGGCTCGAGGCCTCGGTTCGCCACCACAGCGCCAGCGTGCCGCAGACCACTACAATTCCGCAGAACAGATGCAGGCCATGCAGTGCCGTCATCGCGAAATAGAGGCTGAAGAAAAAGGCAGCATGCACCGGGTCGGCGCCCCGATAGGTGAAGGGCGCGCCCAGCACCGGCGCAATCCCCTCATGGAACTCCATCGCGTATTCGGTGCCCTTGATGATCAGGAAGACGACGCCCAGCGCCGCTGTCGCGGCCAGCGACCAGCCGGCTGCCCGCCAGCGCGAACCGGAGGTGAAGAAGTGCGCCAGCGCCATGGCGAAGCTGGAGGTAATCAGCACCGCTGTGTTTATCGTTCCCAGCATCAGTGACAAGTGCCTGGAGGCTTCGGCGAAGGCGGCGCCGTAGCTCAGCCGGGCGACGAAGAAGATCAGGAAAATGGCGCCGAACAGCATCGCCTCGGAGCCGATGAAGACCCACATACCGAAGGCATCGGCGGCCCGCTCGCGCTCGCCCGACTTGAAGGCGACGCTTTCGGTCGAGGCGCTCATAAGACCACCCCGGCTGCCGGATCGGTGCGCTTTTCTCCAAGCCCTTTCATCGGGTAGTCGTAGGCCGGTCTGGTCACCACCGGCATTTCGGCGAAATTGTGCGGCGGCGGCGGCGAGCTTGTCTGCCATTCGAGCCCGGTGGCGCCCCACGGATTGTCCGGGGCGCGCCGGCCTCGGAATAGCGACCAGGTCAGGTAGAAGAGCGGCATCAGATAACCGATCGCGAGCACCACGGCGCCCGCTGAAGACAGAACATGCCAGAACTGGAACTCCGGCGGATAAGTGTGGTAGCGCCGGGGCATGCCCAGAAACCCCAGCACATATTGCGGGAAGAAAGTGAGGTTGAAGCCGACGAAACTAACGGCGGCCGCAATGCGACCGGCCGTCTCGGAATACATGCGGCCCGTCATCTTCGGCCACCAGAAATGCATGCCGCCCATGAAGGCCATCACCATGCCGCCGACCATGATATAGTGAAAATGGGCAATTACGAAGTAGGTGTCGTGGAGGTGCACGTCGACCGCCAGCGAGGCGACGAACAGCCCGGCCAGCCCTCCGAAGGTGAACAGCGCAATGAAGAACAGCGCAAACAGCATCGGCGTCTCGAAACTGATCTCGCCCTTGCGCAGGGTAAGGCCCCAGTTGAACACCTTGATCGCCGAAGGAATGGCCACGATGAAGGAAAGGAAGGAAAAGATCACCCCGGCGTAGGCCGACTGGCCGGAGACGAACATGTGGTGGCCCCAGACCAGGAAGCCGAAAATGGCGATCGCCATGCTGCACAGTGCCACCGCCTTGTAGCCGAATAGCGGTCGGCGGGCAAAGCAGGGGATGACTTCCGACACAACCCCCATGCCAGGCAGGATCATAATATAGACCGCAGGGTGCGAGTAGAACCAAAAGAGATGCTGGAACAGCAGCGGGTCGCCACCGAGGTCGGGATCGAAGATCCCGAGGCCGAAGACGCGCTCCAGCACGATCAGGATCAGCGAGGCGGCCAGCACCGGAGTTGCCAGCACCATCACCAGGGCGGTGGCGTAGAGCGTCCACACGAAAATGGGCAGCCTGAACCAGGTCAGGCCCGGGGCGCGCAATTTGTGCACGGTCACGATAAAGTTGATGCCGGTCATGATCGAGGAGAAGCCGACGATCAAGACGCCAAAGGCGGCGGTCGAGACGTAGCTGTCGGAATAGATGCTGGAGAGCGGCGTATAGAAGGTCCAGCCGGTGTCGACGCCGCCGGCAAGCACCGCAAACATCGCGAACAGGCTGCCGAAGATGAAGACGTACCAGCTCGCCAGGTTGAGACGCGGAAAGGCGAGGTCGCGCGCACCGATCATCAGCGGCAGCAGGAAGTTGCCAAGCGTGGCGGGGATGGACGGCACCAGGAAGAACCAAACCATGATGATGCCGTGAAGCGAGAACAGCCGGTTATAGACGTCGTCGGAGACGAGGTCGCCTGCGGGCGAGGCGAGTTCGATGCGCATCAGCACGGCGAAGGCGCCGCCGAGAAAGAAGAAGCCGGTGATCGCCACTAGATAGAGCCAGGCCACGCGCTTGTGGTCTGTGGTGAGAAGCCAGGCGGCCGGTCCGGCGCCCTCCTCCAGATAGCTTTGGGCCTGCATCGCTTCGCTCGTCATTGCACCGCCTCCGGCTGCGCCGCGCCTTGGGCCGCAGGCCCCGCCGCACCTGCTCCGCCTTTAGGCGACAGCGATTTCAGGTAGGCGACCAGCATCTGCAGCTCGGCCTCGTCTACCAGCCCCTCGAAACTGGGCATCACCGGCTGATACCCGGCAGCGACCTCCTTCATGGGATTGAGGATGGAATCGCGCAGGTAGCGCTCGTCGGCGACCACCGTCTGTCGGTCGGAGAGCGCCACTGGCCGCCCGAAGACGCCGGCAAGATCGGGCGCGCGCACCTTGCTGGAGTTTCCGTGGCAGCCGGAGCAGCCGAGCGCGCGGAACAGCTTTTCGCCACCCTGCGCAAGCGACTCGCTCTCGCCCTGGGCGGAGAGCCACGCCGCATATTGCTCGGGCGCCATCACGTCGATCCAGCCGCCCATTTCCGAGTGTTGGGTGCCGCAATATTCGGCGCAGAAGAGATGATAGCGGCCGGGCCTAGTGGCGGTGAACCAGACATGGGTGGCGCGACCGGGCACCGCGTCCTGCTTGACCCGGAAGGCCGGTACGAAGAAGGAATGGATGACGTCCTGCGAGGCAAGCGACACCACCACCGGCTTGCCGACCGGCACATGCAACTCGTTAATCTCGCGCTGGCCGCCGGGATGGCGAAAAGTCCACATCCACTGCTTGCCCAGTCCGGCGATCTGTATGGCGTCGGGTGGCGGGTGGCCGCCGCGCACATAGAGCGCCGCGCCCCAGCCGAAAAAGGCGAACGATATGAGCAGGCTGGCCGTGGTCCAGGTGATCTCCAGCGGCAGGGTGCGCATACGCTCGCCGGTGCGATCGGCGCTGGAGCCGGCGCGGTATTTGACCGCGTAGCCAACGACCAGGCAGGTCAGGAGCAGGCCGAGCGCCAGGCTGAAGGCGAGCAGCGCATAAAACAGCGCGTCAACCTGCGGCGCCGCCGAGGAGGCTTCCTGCGGAACGAAGGGCACGTTGAAGCTCATGCCCGCCTCCGCCAGGAAAGAGCTAGGACGGCGGTGGCGAGCGCCAGCACCGTGGCGACGGCGCCGAGCTTTAGCGCCGCCCAGATCGCCGGCGTATACTGGCCTTTCGAACTGTCGAAGCCGGCGCATAGCAGGAAGACGTGATCGGCGACGGACCCAAGCTTGCCGGCCGACGCCTCGACCAGCGCCAGCCTCAAGTCGCGCGGCTCGAAGCTCAATGCCGGCAGCACCTGCGCGATTTGTCCGCCGGGAGTGAGCGCCAGAACCGCGATCGGATGGACGAATTGGTCGATGCGCGGGCGCGTGTCGAACGAAATGCCGGCCTGCGCCGCCAGGGCCGCGGCGGCGCCGTCGGGACTGGTGAGGAAGCGCCAGGCAGAGAGGCCCTTCGCGTCGGTAGCGTCAGCGACCCCGGCGCGAGCGGCGGCAGCGTCTTCCTGCGTCTCGGTCACGTCGATGGAGACGAACAAAGCGCGGTAGTTACTGGGGTCGAGACCGGTCTTGTTGAGATCGGAAGCGACCGCCTGCTGGGTAAGTCCGCACAGGTTCGGGCATCTGTCGTAGCCGAAGATGAGCAGCGCCGGCCGGCCGGCGAGGATGTCGCCCAGCGTGGCCGTCGCCCCGGACTGGTCGCGGAAGGGTTTGTCCAGGCTGAGCTGCGCGCCGATCTTCGGATCAAAGGCGGGGCGTTCGACTGCTTGGGCGGCCGTGAGGACTGCAAAAAAGAGCGCAAGGGCCGCAGTTAGGCGCTTTCCCACCCCTAGCTCCTCCCTCTTGTGTGGACAAGTTAGGGGTGGGTGTGCACCTTCCGCAAAAGAGCAGGCACCAATTTCGCATGATAGCCATCGGAGGAGCAACCACCGCATCATGGCTGCGCTCCACCATGCGGCAATGCAATCCCTGACTGCGACACCCCGTCCTGCGGTTGCATTGGCTGGACTTGCTTCGCCTCGCCCTGCCCCGCTTGGCCTTGGCACCGCGCCGCCTGCGGCGCGCGGGGCACGTTTTCGCCGAGAAAAGCGCATTCCCCAACCCGAGCAGGCAGTTGCCGCGACCAGTCCGGCAGGCCGTTCCTGGCCACCAGTTCCATCGCATCTCCGATGGGAATGCGGGCGATGCCGGCGGCGCGGTCGACCCAGCCGAGCTTGGCCAGTTCCTTGTCCTCGCGATCACGGAAGGCGGCGAGGTCGATCGCCGGGAAGCGTTGCATGGCCGGCGTCGCCTCATTGCCCTGCCAGGCCGCGCCGGGCAGAGGCCAATAAGCATTGGTGTCGAAGATCAGCCTGAGCACGACCACGGTGAGGACCAGGAATAGCACCAGCCCGCCACCGAACAGCAGCAGCGCGCGCGACGCTACGTCCCGCGTTTCGGGATAACGAGGTTCGTCAGCCATTGGCGAACCTCCCGCGCGCCAGCCGCTCGCGCCAGGCGGCGATGCGCTCCGGCTCCCGAAGCGCGAACACGAAGAGCGCCGTCCACAGCCCGCCGGCACCGGCGAGCGCCGCCAGATCCGGCCAGCTCAGACCAAAGCCTGCGAATGCCGGCCTGACGCGCCACAGCACATCGGCAAGATGTCCGGCGAGCGTGATGGCGGCAAGCCAGACGATGCCAGCATGGCTGCGCTTCAGGTCGCGGCTGAGGAAGCCCGCGAAAGGCAGCACGAACTGCAAGGCAATCAGCAGCCACAGCACGAATTGCCAGCCGTTCCGCGTGCGCATTATGTACCAGTGGATTTCGACGGGCAAGTCGCCGCCCCAGATGATCAGCCACTGCATGAAGGCGAGGTAGGCCCAGGTCAGCATCAGGCCGAACAGCATATTGGCGACGTCTTCGCTCAGCGCCACGCGCTCCGCGCCACCGGGCATGGTCTCGATCGAACGTCGCGCGGCTAGCACCAGCACGGCCACCGCATAGGCCCCGATCGTCTCGGCTGAGGCTTCCAGCATTCCGTAGATGGTCGAATAGAAGTTAGGCTCGAGCGACAGCATCCAGTCTGTGGAAAAGACGCTAACGGCAAAGCCGTGAACCACCAGCCCGGCGGCGCAGCCCATGCTTCTCGCCCGGCGCTGCTGGGCAGTCTTGACGGGAACGGTCGCGGTCGGGCCCAGCAGGAACCAGGCCAGCACGAACCAGACGATGACGCACACTGCAAAGCGGACGAGGAAGAAGGGCACATTCAGATAGGCGAGCTTGTGGCGCGCCGTCTCGGTTAGAGCGGCAGGATCGGCAGCCCAGGGGAAGACGAAGTCGGGTCGGACCAGCACGGGAAGAAGTAGTACGAGCGCCAGCGGCAGGGTCGCGACCATGGCTCTCAGCGGCGGTAGTGCGGCATCGCCCCAGCGGCCGCCGGTCAGGCCGTGGATCATCATGATCGTCATGGCGCCGAGCGACAGGCCGAGCAGGAAAAGGGCCATCGTGACCCATCCACAAATCGTCGCTTGCGCGCCAAGAAGCAGCCCGAGTATACACAGCAGCAGCCCGACGGCAGCTACGGCAAGCATCCAGCGGAAAGGCCGGTCGATCCTGTCGAGGCCGATCTTCATTGCGTCGCCTCCGCGTTGAGTTTGGTGCGGAGCGGCTCTGGCAAATCGGCCGCGGCGGCGCGACGGGAAAGCTGCAACGCGCGGATGTAGGCGACGATCGCCCAGCGGTCGGCCGGGGGAACGCGCGCGGCATAGGAATACATGGCGCCGTAGCCGTTGGTGATGACATCGTAGAAATGACGGTCGGGCGCGCGGCGCAGCGCCTCCTGATGATAGGTCGGCGGGGCCGGAAAGCCGCGCTGAACGATCATGCCGTGGCCGTCGCCGGTGCGGCCGTGACAGGGCGAACAGAAGATATCGAAGCGCTCTCGACCACGGTTCAGCAGCGCCATGGTGACCGGTTGCGGGATGGCATCCGGCACCGGTGCAAGCTCGGCGTTGCGCGCCACCGTGCCCGACACCGGCATGCGCGCCGAGGCGCCGTCGGCGAACTGGCTGCTCGCCTCCAGCGGCTCGTAATGCGGCTGGTCGGCCATCTGCTGCTGGCACCCGGCAAGCGCCGGCGCGGCCGCGAGCGCGAGGGCGAACGCCGGCCTCACGCCTCCACCTCCTCGACCGTTTCGGCGCCCAGTCTGGTCAATTGCCCCTTGACGACGGCTTTGCGGAATCTCGGGTCGGCCGCCTCGACCAGCAGGTAGAACTTGCCGCCCTGCGCATAGGTGAAGCTCCGCGCATTGAAGACAGGGTGGTAATATTGCGGCAGCCGGTTGGCGGCGAGCACACCGATGAAGCCGGCCGTCGCCGCACCGAGAATGCCGGCCTCGAAGGCGATGACGACGAAGGGCGGCCAGGAATGCAGCGGCCGTCCGCCGACATTGACCGGGTAGTCGATCTCTACCGAATACAGGATCAGTCCGTAAGCAAACAGCGCGGCGAGGATGCCGCCGGCCAGCACCACCCAGGGCAGGCGCGTTTTCCTCATGCCGAGTACCTCCTCGGCCAGCCCCTTCACCGCATAGGGCGAGAAGGCATCCATGCGGCTGTAGCCGCGATCGCGCATGTCGTGGGCAGCAGCCGTCAGGGCGTCGGCATCGGCGAAGGTAGCGATGACGCCGTAGAGGCTCATTGCCCCCTGCCCTCCTGCGCCAATTCCTCGACCTCGAAGATGGTGATCGCTGGCAGGATGCGGACGAACAAGAAAACCAGCGCGAAGAAGGTTCCGATAGAGCCGAACAATATGCCGAAATCCAGCCAGGTCAGCGACTGCTCGCCCCAGGAGGACGGCAGGAAATCGCGGCTCGGGCCGCTGACGACGATGACGTAGCGTTCGATCCACATGCCGAGATTGATGATGAGCGCTATCGCGAACAGCGCCGGCATATTGAGCCGCACGCGGCGGAACCAGAGAAGTTGCAACACGCCGCAATTGCAGGCGAGCATCACCCAGAAGAACGGTGCGTAGGGGCCGAAGGCGCGCTCGGCCATCATGGTTCGCTCGTAAGCCTCGCCAGAGTACCAGGCGAAAAAGGCCTCCGTAACATAGCCGTACAACACGACCATGCCGGACGCGAGCATCAGTCTGCCGGCATTGTCCATGTGCCTCGGCGTAATCAGGTCCTGGACCGAGAAGGCCCAGCGCAGCGGGATCGCGATGGTGAGCACCATGGCGAAGCCGGAATAGAGCGCGCCGGCTACGAAATAGGGCGGGAAGATCGTCGAATGGTAACCGGGCAGAATGGCGAAGGTGAAGTCGAGCGACACGATCGAATGCACCGACACCACCAGCGGCGTCGCAAGCGCCGCCATCAAATAGTAAACCTGCTCGTAGCGCGCCCAATGGAAGGCAGAACCGCGCCAGCCCATTGCCAGAAGTCCATAGAAGATCTGCGCGCTGCGCGATTTCGCCCGGTCGCGCAGCACAGCAAGGTCGGGCAGCAGGCCCATATACCAGAACAGCAGCGACACGGTGGCGTAGGTGGCGATCGCCGCGAAATCCCAAACCAGGGGGCTGCGCCATTGCGGCCAGTGCATATGCGTGTTGGGCAGCGGCAAGAGCCAGTAGAAGAACCACGGCCGGCCGAGATGCAGGATGGGGTAGAGTCCGGCCATCGCCACGGCGAACAGCGTCATCGCCTCGGCAAAGCGGTTGATCGAGGCGCGCCAGGGCTGGCGCAGCAGGAGGAGCACGGCCGAGATAAGTGTGCCAGCATGGCCGATTCCGATCCACCAGACGAAGTTGGAGATCATCGTGCCCCAGGCGACTGGGATGCTGAGCCCAATGTCGCCGATGCCGACTACAACCAAGTAAGTGACCGAGTAGAAGAAGACCAGCACCAGCAAGAAACAAAGGAAAAATGCCGCCCAGAAATAGCGCGGCAACTGCCCATCGAGCACGACGGAGGCGATGCGGCCACTGATTTCGGGAAAATCGTGCCGGCCGGCCAGCACCGGCGGGCGCCGCGGCATTTTTTTCGTGCGGGCGGGAGTGGCCGCTTCAGCCATTGCCCGGCTCCGGTTCGGAAGCGCCGGCGAGGTGGGGATTCGGATTGCTGATCCGGCCCAGATACGTGGTGCGCGGACGCGTGTTCAGGTCTTCCAGAAGCCCGTAGCTCTGCGGCGCCGCCTTCTCCCGCGAAACTTCGGAGTCGGTGAGATTGCGGTCGCCGAAGATGATTGCTCTCGTCGGGCAGGCCTGCTGGCAGGCGGTCACCACCTCACCGTCCCGTATCGGGCGGTTCTCGATCTGCGCGTGGATGCGCTTTTCGCTGATGCGCTGTACACAGTAGGTGCATTTTTCCATGACGCCGCGCGAGCGTACACTAACGTCGGGATTGCGCGCCGCCTGCTCGGGGCCGGCCTCCCCCTTGTCGAACTCGCGATAGTCAAGGAAATTGAAGCGGCGCACCTTGTAGGGGCAATTCTGCGAGCAATAACGCGTGCCGATGCAGCGGTTGTAGACCTGCGCGTTCAGCCCATCATGGGTGTGCACGGTGGCATTGACTGGACAGACGACCTCGCACGGCGCCTTCTCGCAATGCATGCACGGCACCGGCTGGAAATAGGTATCCGGCGCCTCCGGCTCCCCTGCATAGTAGCGGTCGATGCGCAGCCAGTGCATTTCGTGGCCACGAGCGACCTCGTCCGGCCCGACCGTGGCTATGTTGTTCTCGGCTTGGCAGGCTGCGACGCAAGCCATGCAGCCGACGCAGGCCGAAAGGTCGATCGACATGGCCCAGGCTTCTTCGTGGTAAGTCCAGTCCGGATAAATGGACTCGGCCGGCGCCGGCGGCACGCCGTCGCGCACGAAATCCGGATTTCTGGCGAATTCCGCCAGCGAGGCGTGGCGCACGATCGGCCTGCCCTCCATCGCATGGTGATGCTGGGTGGTGACGACAGGCTGCGTTTCGTCGCGCGGCGAGAGCGCGACGCCGTCAGCGAACCAAGGCGCGTCGGCGGTCCTGAAAAGGAAAGCGTCGTATCCCGCCGCCAGCGGCGCCACCGCACCGGGCGCCTTGCGGCCGAAACCGAAGGAGAGCGTCACCGTGTCGTCCGGATGGCCGGGCACGATCCAGGCCGGCGCATCGAGGCTGAGGCCGTTGCGGTCGAGGTTCACCGTGCGGCCGTTCTCAAGCTTCAGGCGCGCGGCCGTCCCCGGCGAGACCAGAGCCGCATTGCCCCAGACGACCTTCGTCAGCGGGCGCGGCAGTTCCTGCAGCATGGCCGAATTGGCGTAGCGGCCGTCGCGTAGGAAGGGATCGGCCGTGAACCTTATTTCCACCTCCTTGGCTGGCGCGGCGCGCGGCCGCAGTCCGGCGAGGTCGGCCGGCGGCTGGACTGCGACGGGAACGGCAGCGGTGCCCGCGACAACGCCGTCGCGCAAAGCCTTGCGCCAGGCGGTATCGTCCAAGCTTTGCGCCCAATTTCGGCGCACCAGCATCAGCGCGTCGGCATCGAACGTGCCGGCAAGGGCCGCCAGGATTTCGTGCACCGTCCGCCCACCAAACAGCGGTAGGATGAGCGGCTGCACGATCGAGGCGGAGCCGTCGAAGGCGCGCAGGTCGCTCCAGCTTTCAAGATCGTGTGCGGCCGGCACATGCCATTGCGCCAGGAGCGCCGTCTCGTCGCGGTAGAGGCCAAAATGGACAAGCAGTTTCAGCGATCCGAACGTCTTCTTCGCATCGAGGCCGGCAGGCGCGGTGTGTACCGGGTTCGCGCCAAGCGCGACGACCGTGTCGATTGCGGCATCCGAGATCGCCTCGCCGAGATCGGATAGGTCGCCATCGACAGGGACCGCATGCGGCGGTTCGATGAGGTCAATCGTGTTGCCGAAGGCGCCGAGCCGGCCGTTGATGGCCAGCGCCACCGCGTGGACGAACGCGGTCTGCTGCGATCCGGGCAAGACCAAGCCGTTGCGGCCGGCGCCCTTCAGATCGTCGACAACGGCGGCAATCCATTGCCGGTCGGCTGCGGCCGCATCACCCGCACCGCCCAGCACGGCATTCAGTCCAGCCGCGATTGCCTCCACCTCGCTTGGTCTTGCCGCCCTGCGGTGGTCGGCGGCCGCGCCGGTGATGGTCGGCGTCGACTCCACCGCATAGAGCCGGTTCATCGCGTCGCCCGGCTTACGCACGCGCCTTCGCGCCGCGAACTGCTTCGAATAGGCGAGCGCACCCGGCCCTTCGCCGAGGAAATCCGCGTCCAGCGAGCAGATCACCTGGGTGCGGTCGAAGCGGTAGAGTGGCGTCAATGCCCGGCCGAACAGCTTCGTCGCGGCCTCCTCGTCGGCCGTCGCGGCAAGCGGATCGTGGCGATAGATGCGAAGTTTCGGATATTGCTTGCGAAGCGCGTCGATCTGCGCCTTCATCGTCGGCGAAGTGCCGGTCTCGATGAGCAGCGCCGCGCCTTTCCCACCCGAAGCCGTCCAGTCAGAGGTGAGCTTGGCCATATCCGCCAGGAAATCGCTGTAGGGCGCCGGCTCGCCATTCTTCAGCGGGGTACGCGAGCGGTCCGGATCGAACAGGGCCAGCACTTGAGCCTGCATGACGGCATCCGTGGCGCCGAGCGAGGCGGGGTGATCGGTGTTGCCTTCCACCTTGGTCGGCCGGCCTTCGTGGCTCTCGACGACGGCGCCGATGCCGTAGCCGCCGCTGCAAAGCGTCGTCGCATAGTAAAGTGGCCGGCCGGGAATGACGTTCTCCGGCTGGCGCACATACGGCACGATGTCCTCAGCCCGGCCGCAGGCGGTCAAGCCTGCCAGCGAGAGCGAGGCGCCAGCGAGCTTCAAAAGCGTGCGACGGTCGAGATTCTGCGGCAGGCGCTCGGCGATGGAAGGGAATTCGGCTTCGATGAAGCGGCCGAGATCCGGCGTACCGGCCATTTCGTCCAAGCTGCGCCAGAGATCGCCGGCGGCCGATGAACGGCGCGAACCGGCAGCGCCTGCGGGTGCATCCTTGTCAGCGGTGGCAGACATAGCAGTCGGTCATGGTCTCGGGATGGACGTCAAGCAGCTTGACGAGCGACCGTCGGATTCTTGCGATGTCGTCCGGCGGGTTCCAGTGCATCAGGAAAGCGTCCTGCGGCGGCCGCAGATTGGGCTCGGGATCACGGTGGCAGGCAAGGCACCATTCCATGCTCAGCGGCTCGGCCCGCGCCGTCAACGGCATTTCGTCGACCGCGCCGTGGCAGGTCTCGCAGGCGACGCCCTTGTTCACGTGGATGGAATGATTGAAGTAAACGAAGTCCGGGACCGAATTGACCCTCTGCCAATGCAGCGGCTGGCTCCTGGCAAGGCTGGTGCGTATCGGCGCTAGCATGGCGGCATTGGTGTAGAGCTGCGAATGACAGGTCATGCAGATTTCGGTCGCCGGCAGCCCGGCTGAATTGGACGTCTCAACGCCGTTATGGCAATAGCGGCAATCGATGCCGAGCTGGCCGACATGGTGCTTGTGGCTGAAAGGGACCGGCTGTGCCGCTGCCTCGCCAACGCCGGTCAAAAAGCTCGAGCGCAGCAGCGCCGTGCCGGCGGTCGCAACCAGAAGCATGGTGCACACCCCGCCCCACAGCACGAACCGGGTGATGCCATTGGCGCTCCTTGCAAAGATTTGCGGCATCCCCTCGCCCAGAATGATTTGAACTTGGACCGACGTGATGGCGCCCAACTGAGAGGCCCCGCGGAAGTTCCGGAGCCGGTAGATTGCTCACGGGAAGGTGATCAAAATAACTCGTATTCCGACATTTCGCGCGAAAGCGATCGCCGGTTAAGGCGTTTGGAATCCGTCACGGTTCGTTACCAGCTGGAAGAAAGATATGGCTGTTGTAGCGCACGGGTTGCTGCCGGGCGATCTGCCTCGCAAGCCTCACGAACCGCCGTTTTTCATGCGGTTTCCGATCCAACTTCTTGTGCTTGCCTGCCTCCTGGTTGGGACCGTTCCCGGCCTGACCATCGGACCGTTCCTCCACACCGCCGTCACCTCCGTCCTGGGACCCGCGACGCCACAGTACAGTCTGGCTATCTGGCACGGGTTCACAATTCCTCTGTTCATGAGCGTGTTGGCCCTTGCCGGTGGCGCAATCCTCTATCTGCTGCTGAAGGACTATCTGGCGCGCTGCGAGGACGGCCTTCCCTACTTCCGCCGTCTCAGGGGCCAGCGCGTCTTCGAGCGCGTGTTGGTGGCGGTCTCATGGAGAGGTGCCCGCTTCATCGTAAGCGTCGCCATGGACCAGGATCATGACCATCGCCCTTCTATCAGCAGGAACACCTCGCGCGCCCGCTCGCGGGCACGTCAGCTTCGGCGAGCAGGTCGCCAAGTGCTTCTCCATCAGCGCCTTGTGCTGACGCGCCATCGAACGCGCGGGATGCCCCGAGAGATGGGCAAGCTCGATTGCCAGCCGCGTAATCCCGACCCCGCCTAAGGTGGCTTGGACGACCATGTGGCCAGTCCACCGAAGAGCTTGTCGACCAGTTGCTCCGCACCTCCTGACAGGTCGATGCCGTCCTTGCTGTGGTAGTAGAGGGTCTTCTTGGTGATGCCAGCGGTGCTTGCGGTCTCGTCCATGCCGACGCGAAAGAATCCCCGGCGGCGAAAGGGCTTGAAAGCCACCTGCAATATCGCTGGCCTGGTCTGGTCGGAGGATCGGCGCACGGAGCTAACGCCGATGAATGTATACTCGATAATGAGTTCATATCCGTGCGGTCTCGACATTCAATGGACCAGCGATTGTCTAATATTCGTTGGGAGCCGAGAATGGACAGGCTGATCACCGCAGTGCCCGATCTCCAACAATTCACGGAAGCCACAACCCTGGGCGACCGGACCAAGGCTTCACCGGCGCCTGCGCTCCTGACCTGCATGAGGACCTCTGTCAGGTGACCCGCCGCCGCGTTCCGCGAGCCTTTTTCGACTGTGTCGAGGCCGGCGCCTATTCCGGACAGACGCTGCGCGCCAACAGCGCCCGATCTGGAGCGCCTGACGTTTCGCCAGCGTTTGCTGGTCGACGTCTCGCGACGGGACACTGGAACAACTATCCTCGGCTAAAAGGCATCGCTACCAATAGCATCGGCACCGATCGGCATTGGCGGGATGCAGTGGGAGATTCTCGCTTGCCGCGCCGCACAGGCTGCCGGTGTCCCCTACACGCTCGGAACGATGGCGATCTGCTCGATCGAGGACGTTGCAGAGGCCGTCGATAAGCCGTTCTGGTTCCAGCTCTATGTGATGAAGGACCGCGGCTTCGTGCGTTCGCTCGTCGAGCGCGCAGCGGCTGCCCGCTGCAGCGCGTTGGTGCTCACGGTCGACCTGCAGGTGCTGGGACAGCGCCGCGCCGACATCAAGAACGGGCTCTCGGTTCCGCCGTCTCTGACCGTGCGCAATCTTCTCGACATAGCGACCAAACCCGGTTGGGCCTGGCGAATGCTCACCGCCAAGCGCTAAACGTTCGGCAATCTCGCCGGCCATGTGAAAGGCGAGCAAGGCGTCGAGGAACTGGGGGACTGGGTATCGCATCAATTCGATTCCACGCTCAACTGGCAAAACGCGAGTGGATCGGGAGCATCTGGCCCGGCAAGCTCATCCTCAAGGGCATTCTCGACGTGGACGATTCACGTACTGGCAGCAAGGCGGGTGGGACCGCGATCGTGGTGTCCAATCATGGCGGCCGGCAGTTGGATGGCGCGCCCTCAACGATCTCGAAGCTACCGAAAATCGTTGAAGCGGTAGGCTCCGAAACGGAAGTGCTGTTCGACGGCGGCGTGCGGTCCGGCCAGGCGTCTGGGGCCGGCGGAGAGTCCGGTGGCGACCGCCATCGAGATCCCTCGCAAGGAACCGTCCGTCACCATGGCGCAGACCGGCACACGACGTATCGATGAAGTCGACGAGCGGGTGCTGGATTAGCGAAGCTTGGCCGGATGGCGGCCGTCGCGGTGGTATCGGCCGCCGCCCCTCACGTCGCGACGACTGCCACTGTGTGGCACCGAGGAGAAGGCGGCCCCGGCCAGCCGAAGGATTGCGCACAATTTCGGGCCTACGCCCTGTGCGGCTGCTTGCCGCCCATGCCGTGGGGCGACTCGGCTGCCTCGGCACAACGTTTCTGGCAGGCGACGTCGTCCGCCATAAAGCGGTCGAGAGCGGCGCGGAATTCTTAGTCGCGTCTGCGCCTCGTACCAGTTTCTCCGCTAGGGATGGATGAGGTCGGCCGCGCGCTCGCCAATCATAATTGCCGTCGCGTTGGTGTTGCCGGCGATATGACGCGGGAAGATCGAGGCATCCGCGACCCAGAGCCCTTCGGTGCCCCGTACGCGAAGCTGCGGGTCGACGACTGCGCTTTCGTCTGGTCCCATCCGGCAAGTGCCCACCGGATGCAGGAACGGCACCGTGGCCTTGCGCGCATAGGCTTCGTCCGCCGCAGGCCCCGCGCCTTCAGCCGGCACGTCGATGAGTTCGCGCACATGGCTGCCGAACGGGGGCGTCGAGGCTAGCTTCCGTATCCAATCCAAGCCGCGCAGCACACAGGCAATATCGTGTGGATGGTCGAGCAAGCGCGGATAGATTGCCACCGACTGTCGCGGGTCGCTGGAACGAAGCTCGAGGTAGCCGGTGCTTTTGGGATAGTTGACGTTGGCCAGGATGGTAACAAGGTTGCGCGTCGGCACGTGCAAACGGCCGTTGTCGTTGAAATATCCGAAGGGGAAGAGATGAAACTGGAGGTCCGGCATTTCCCTGTCCGGCGTGGATTTCAGGAAGGCGAGCACCTGGGCGGTGGGCACGCTCAACACGCCGTTTCGCGAAAGGATCCATTCGGCGAACGCTTTTGCCCGTCCGATCGGCGATGCAAAGGCATTCCCCGTCTTGACGTCCATCTCCGCACGGACATAGAGGCCCGGATGTTCCATCAGGTTGCGGCCGACCTCGGGCCTTGCGACCCGCACGCCAATCCCATGGCGGACCAGTTGGTCCGGATCGCCGATGCCCGAGAGCATCAGTATCTGCGGCGAGTTGATGGATCCGGCCGACAAGACTACGCCGCGCCGTGCCTTGGCTTGCATCTTCTGGCTGCCGCGCAGGATGTCGACGCCGATAGCCCGATTGCCTTCCAGCACGATGCGCTCAACCAACGCATCGTCCATGAATGTGAGCTTGGCGTCACCGAGGCGAGGCACGATGAACGCGTCGAATGCCGAATGACGAATGCCGCCTCTGGTGGAGCCCTGATTCCAAGCGACACCCTCGTGGGACCTTCCGTTAAGGTCGGCGTTCAGGGGCACGCCAGCATTCACGAAGCTGTCGATGAATTTGGCCGATAAGGGGTGCTTCCATCGCAGGGCTGATACACGTAACGGTCCCATGCCACCGCGATAGGCGTTATCCTTATCGTTATCGGCAGTCTCCATCTTGCGGAAATATGGCAGAACCGAACTCCAGCCCCACCCCTTGTTTCCCAACGCCTCCCAAGCGTCGTAGTCGGCAGCGGCGCCGCGAATGAAGATCATGCCGTTGATGGCCGAAGATCCGCCGGGCACGCGCCCTCGCGGCCACGATTCCCGCAGGCCGTTGCGGCTGGGATCCGGCTCAGTCACATAGTTCCAGTCGTAGCGGTTGTTACCGATCGTATACATGAGCGCAGCCGGTATGCGCGTCAGGTGGAGCTTCTCGCGCTTGCCCGCTTCGAGGAGAAGGACGCTCGCACCCTTTTCGACAAGCCTGGCGGTGAGCGGTGAACCCGCACTGCCCGAACCAACGACGATATAGTCGAATTCCATGATACGCATGCCTCATCTGGATTGTGGGGCACCGCGCCGGGGTAAGGGGGCCTGGCGCGGTCTGGACTGAGCCGCTGTTACGGGCCGCTCAGATCGACCGCCGGCATCAGCCTTGGGGCCGACAAGCCGGCCTCGACGAGATGGCACGCGGCATAATCCTCGTCGCTTCGTTTCAGCAGCGCCGGATCTTCCGTTGCGCAGCGGTCAAAAGCGAACGGGCAGCGTGTGCGGAAGGTGCAGCCGGAAGGGATGTCGATGGGGTCCGGCGGCTCGCCTTCCATGAGATAGGTCGCCGCGTCGTAGGGCTTGTGCTCGATCGCCGGAACCGCACTGAGCAGTGCCCGCGTGTAGGGATGGCCGGAATCGAAGAAAGTCGCCTCGTTGCCGGCGAGTTCGGCGATGCGACCGAGATACATGACGGCCACGCGATTGCAGACGCGGCGCACCATGCTCAGATCGTGCGAGATATAGATGTAGGTCATGCCGTGGCGGGCCTGCAGGCGCTCGAAAAGGTCGAGCAGCTTGCCCTGTTCCACTTGGTCGAGTGCCGACAGCGTCTCGTCGAGGATCAGCAGTTCCGGGTCCAGCACCATGGCGCGGGCGATGTTGACGCGTTGCCGCTGGCCCGCACTGAGTCCTACCGGCAGTTTGTCCGTCAACTCGGGGCGCAACCCCACCTCGTTCATCGTGTAGGCGACCTTCTCCCCGATCTCCTTGGCGCTCATTCCGCCATGGATGCGCAGCGGTTCGGCGATCGTCCGGCCAATGGCCAAATGTGGCGGGATGGCGTTGTAGGGATCCTGCAGCAGGAGCTGGAACCGACGGCGCAGATCAAGCAGCTTCTTTCGGCCGAGATGCGCGATGTCCTGGCCCTTGAACAGGATCTGGCCGCGATTGGGTGCTTCGAGGCGGCTGAGTAGACGCGAAAGCGTCGACTTCCCGCAACCGGATTCGCCCACGATGCCGAGATTATCGCCTTTGTAGACATCGAAGGAGACGCCCCGGACGGCCTGGACGACCCGATACGCAAACAGCCTCTCACGGTCCTTGGTTGCGTAGGAACGGTAGACGTCGCGGACCGAAAGGATGATCTCGCGTGTGTCGTCCTTGGCCAAGGCCGGCGCGGCGGTGACCCGCTCGGCGTCCCAGATGCGCGGCACGCTCTTGATGAGGTTGCGCGTATAGTTGTGCTGGGGGTCGTCGATCAGTTTACGGGTCTCCTGGCACTCGACCACGCGGCCATCGGCGAGCACAAGGACGTTGTCTGCGATCTCGTTAACGACACCGAGCGCCGAGGAGACGAAGATGACCGCCGTGCGGAAATCGCGCTGGAGATCCCTCAGCAGGCGAAGAATCTGGGCGGCGACGGTCACGTCGAGCGGCTGCGTGATGTTGTCGGCGACGAGCAGGTCAGGGTTGGTGACCAGGGCATCGACGATCAGCACGCGCTGCATCATCCCGCCACTGAACTGGAAAGGAAATTCTTGGAAGCGCTGCGCTGGCGAAGGAATGCGGACCGCGTCGAGGATACGAAGCACGCGCGCCTTTGCTTCCGCCGTCGAAATGCCTGGCTCGACGGCGCGCAGCTTCTCGATGATCTGTTGTCCGACCGGGATGGTCGGATCGAGCGCGCTGCCGGGGTCGGAGCCAATATAGGCCACCTTGCGCCCTCGCAGTCTCTGCATCTCGGCGGGCGCGAGATCGAACAGGTTGCGGCCATGGTAGGCAATCGTCCCACCGGTCACGACCAGCGGCGGACTTATCCAGTTGACGAGTGCGCGCGACAGGACTGTCTTACCCGAGCCGCTTTCACCGATGATGCCGAGGACCTCGTCCTGGGAAACCGAGAGGTTGACGTCCCGAAGAACAGCGCGCCTTGCGCCGCCTTGCAGCGCTAAATCGACCGACAGGCCTGAAACCTCTATAATGCTGGCACTCTCCCCGCTCATACGACACCTTGGAGTAGCTTGTTGCGGGAGCGTTCAAGGGCACCCCCCATGAGGTTGATGCTGCACAGCGATATCGCCAGCAGCAGGCCGGGAATGGTGGTGATCCACCACGCATTTAGGAGATACTTGGTGCCGTCGGCGATGATCGTCCCGAATGTAGGCGTGGGCGGTTGGATGCCGATGCCGATAAAGCCGAGGATGGCTTCGAAGATCATCATTCGCGCGACGTCGAGCACGGCGACGAACGCGATCGGCGGCAGGATGTTAGGCGCGATATGCACCAGCAATATGCGCAGGTCCGATGCGCCCAGGATTTTGGCCGCACGCACATATTCCTTGCGCCGTTCCGACATGGTGACGCTGCGCGCCACGCGGGCGTAGCCGGGCCATCCCGCGAGGATGAAGACGAGGATGACAGTCAGCGGCGTCGGCCGCGTTACGCCGAGGATGGTGATGGCCAGGATGATCACCGGAATCGACATTTGGGCATCGGTGATGCGCATTAGGATCAGATTGGTCCAGCCACCGACATAGCCGGCCAGCATCCCGACGGCCGAACCGAGCACGAACATGCCCACCACGCTCGTAATACCGATCATCAGCGCGTTCCGCAGGCCGATCAGCGAACGCGCGAGCAGGTCGCGGCCGAGCTGATCGGTGCCGATCACGTGAGGCCAGACCGAGCCTTCGGCAGGCCAGGGGGGCGAGAACTTCAGGCCGACATTGAACTTCGTCGCGGAAAGTCCGAGCAGGCCCGGCGCGGCGACCGAGAGCAGGATCACGGCGATGAAAATTACCGCCCCGACCCGGAACTCCGGCGTCTTGAAAGCCTGAAGGAAGATATTAGCGCCGAGGCTTCGGGCTTTTTGGGGAACGCTGACGTCCTCTTCGACGATGGTGTGTTCGGACATCAGTACTGGAGCCTTCTGTCGATCGTGGTCGAAGCGAAATCGACGAGGATGTTCACACCGACGAGCCCGGCGCAGGCGAAGATCGCGATCGCCTGGATGATCGGGAAATCGCGCTGGAACACCGCATTGATCATGAGCAGGCCTATCCCCGGATAGTTGAAGAGGTATTCGACGACGAACAGCGAGCCGAGGATCAGTCCGACCGCCTGAATGCCCAACACGTTCAGAAGGGGTATCCCGGAGTTACGCAGAACATGCGCCGAGATCATGCGCCGTCGCGTCAACCCGCGGATTTGGCCAACATAGACATAGGGCTCGAGGAGGTTGGAGGAGACCGAAACCGAGAGCGACCGGACGATGATCGGGATCAGTTCCACCGCCAGGACCAAGGCCGGCAGGATGGCATAGGTCCAGTTCTCGTAGCCGATTGCCGGCAGCCAGCCCGTCTTGGCCGACAACAGATAAATGAACACCAGTCCGAGCCATACATTGGGCAGCGAGACGAGGACCGAACTCAGGTAGAGCGCGAATCGGTCGGGCGCCCTGCCCGCGTTAAGGCCCGCCCAGATGCCGAGCGGAACCGCGATCGACAGTGAGATCAGGAAGGCAAGGCCCGCAAGCAGCAGGCTGTAGGGCAAAGTCGCGCCGATCAGCTCGATGACCGGCGCCCGGTTGCTGGCATCGAAGGTTGATTCGCCGCGTGAGCCTCCAGTGCTGCCGCCCTGGGCGCTGCGCACGAAGGATCGACCGAAATCGCCGCGGACGATCTGGGTCATATACCGCCCGAACTGGACGATTATCGGATCACGCAGGCCGAGCTCCTTGGCCGTCTGCTCCGCCACGGACTGCGAAACCATCGGGCCGAGCATCAGCCGCACTGGGTCGCCGGGCACCACCCGTAGCAGGGTGAAGATCAACAGGGCGATGCCCGCCACGATAATCACGCCTTGCGCGAGACGGCGAACGAAGAAGTCTATGGCGAAAAGCATTTCGGCAGGCTCACAAAGGAGCAGCGCCGCCGCATGGCGACGCTGCTGGCCAAGGGTTAGACGAGATCCGCCTTCGATAGGTCGATCGGCCCGTAGGGCAGATAGACCGCGCCTTCGAGGTTCTTGGCGGCGCCGTGGAAGGTGAGCGCAGAAAACAGGGAGAAGCTCGGGACTTTTTTGGCCATCGTCGGGAAGGTCTCCTCGGTGAGGATCTTCAGCCGCTGTTCCGGATTGGGCGCGTTGCGCTCCTTGTCCAGGACCGCGTCGATCTCGGGATCGTTGATGCCTGAAATCAGCGCCGCGCTGGAATGCCAGTTGGGCCGCAGGACGAGGTCCGGCTCAGGCGATGGCGTCATCCAGCCGACGTCGCACATATGGCCCTGGCCTTGGCCGTCGGCGCGGCGATAGATCGCCACTTCCCAGGCCGCCGGCTCGAGGACCGTCAACTGGACATTGAAGCCCTGCTCCTGGAGCATCGCGGCGATCAATTCGCCATACTCCTTGGTCTTGGGATAGAAGCCGATCGATGTGATATATTCGAGCTGCGGCAGCCCCGCCCCGTTCGGGAAGCCAGCTTCGGCAAGCAGACGCTGCGCTTCCTCGGGATTGTAGTCTGGATATCCCTTGATGTCGGTAAAGCCGAACTTCATCGGGGAGACGTAACAGCTTGACTCGAGCGCCGCTTCACCCATCAGTTCGAGAATCTGCTTGCGGTCAATCGAGTGGCATGCCGCCAGGCGGATGCGCGGATCGTCGAAGGGCGCCTTGTTGCAGCGAAAATGCAGATATTTGTTCTCGGTCGTGAGACCCTTGCGAGTGGTGACCTTCGGATTTCCTGCGAGAGATGCGTACTGTTCCGGCTCGAGACGTTCGGCGATGTGGTACTGGCCGTTCAGGAGGCCGAGAACCCGCGTGTTGGCATCCGGAACATAGGCATAGACGACCTCATCGATCTTCGGACGCCCGCCGAAGAAGTCGTCATATGCGTGAAGAATATTTTTGTCGCCGTTGGTCTCGACATACTTGAAGGCGTTCGTGCCGTTCGGACGCTTTTGCAGAATCTTCGGATCAGCAACATCCTTCGCAGAGAGGATCGGGATGACGCTTGAAATGAACCACCAAGCCGATGCCGGATAGCCGTGCTTCTCGGTGTGCAGTCGCACCGTAAGGCGATCGACGATTTCTACATCGACCTTTCCGGGGCAAAAGGAAGCGGCCGGGCGGGCCGGGTCGCAGGAGTATTCGAGCGTCGCCTTGACGTCCTCGGCGCTGAATTCCTTTCCGTCGTGAAATTTCACGCCGTCGCGCAGCTTGAATTCGAACGTGTTGGTGTCGATCAGCTTCCAGCTTTCCGCCAGCGCGGGTTCGAGCAGGTCCGCCTCGCCGTCCCGCATCGGGGCACGCGTCAACGCATTGAAGACAAACTTTTCGAAATTGCCCTGACCGAGGGTCGTGTGGGAGGTCGGATCCCAATTACCTGTGACGGGTCCCATGGACGCGAGCACGAGTGACTTCTTGCCCTGCGCATTGGCCGGCACGGCGACCTTGCCGAGCACGCCGGCCACGCCAAGCGCTCCCGCGCCAACCATAATGTCTCTACGCGTAATCATTGATCCTGTTCCCCTTTTTGACCTTCAGTTGTGCTGCAAACGGACGGTTTGTTTCGATGGCCGGTCGATGCCGCCCCAATCAGACGTACTCAATGGTTTGCCGCGCGGTATGGCGCGCGTCGCCCCAATGCTGGACGAACCCTTGACCGCCCAGAACCCTGAACGGCTGAGGACGCGAGATCCGCGTCTGACCGATTTTGCCAGTCTCTCAAATTACACAAATCGGTCAAAACGACCAATATCGGCACATCAGACTTGGGTCAAGGCCCCGATCGGCTCTGCTGTGAAAAATCAGATTTCTTTGCAAACGCCTGAAACGGAAAGGTTGCTGACGCATCTGCTGATTTGACGGATTTAAGTGGGATTTGACTGGTTTGCCGATGTGGCCTAGCTTGACGCGAGAATTTTTGCGTCCCTGGACGCAAACGGCTTTGTCGTAGTTGTCCGGCGCGGCCGGAATTAACTAAGGTCGGCAATGACTCAAATGGTTACAGGCAGATTCGGTCCATGAGATTTTCGGGGTTTCGGCAGGAAAAGATTCTCGAAATACTGCGCACGAATGAGCGCGCGAGCGTCAATCTGCTCGCCGATCGCCTCGAAGTCAGTCCGGAATCCATCCGACGCGATCTGCGATTACTCGAAATGAATGGCTTTGCCCGGCGCGTCTATGGGGGCGCGGTACTCACGCCGGCCGATGGCGACAAGCCGTTCGGCGAGCGCAACCGGGTCAATGCGCCGGAAAAGAACCTGATTGCCGAAAAGGCCGCCAGCCTGGTCCAGAACGGCATGAAGATCTTCGTCAGTTCGGGCACCACTACCCTGGCCTGCGTGAAGCACCTTCACAAGCATCAGGACCTGACGATTTTCACGAACTCCATCGCGATCGCGGCGCATTTCTTCTCCCACGGCTGGGGCACCAGCGTGCGCGTGCTGGGTGGTCCAATGGTGCCGGAATATCAGGCAACGTTCGGGCATTCCACCATCATGGCGCTGAACGGACACCGGTTCGATCTCGCTTTGATGGGCGCTAGCGCCGTCCACGTCGACCACGGCTTCATGGGCTTCGGCGAGGACGAGGTCGCCCTTCACGACGAGGCAAGGCGTCAGGCCGGCACCACCGTCATGGTGGCCGACCCATCGAAGTTCGGGCGCTTCGGCTCGGTTCGCGCCTTCGGGCTCGGCGACGCCCACCATGTCATCACAACTAAAGGCGTCGGCGAAGAATTCGTCCAGCGCTTCGCCGAACTGGGCGTCGACCTCATCCGCGTTTGAGAGCGCCTCGGCGCCGATAGGACAAGTCGGCACTTTACTCAGGCCCGCATAGATATAGCATTGCGTTTCCTGCTAGCGCGCCTCCCCCGCTCCCTTTCGTGGACCGGCCGTCGCCGGCGGGTTGTGCTTACTTGGATTACATGGGTTCCGCTGCCTTCATGGAAATTGCTCTGTCGCGAAAGGGTTTGGCTCGCCGCATCGGCCCGATGGACGTTCATCGCCTCCGGGCGGCAACGCAAGAACTCCGCTCCCATGTAGCGGATGACCTCACGGTGCCCGACGACTTCTGTCTGGCAATGCCCGACCAACCCGCCTCCTCTGGTGCCGGACCGCAGCTGTGCGGATCGGCACAGGAGATGGAGCCTGGCATCCTCGTCCCGTCGCATCGCGGCGTGGACAGCACCCGCCTGCTTCTCTCGGTCGATGGCCAACATCCGTCGCTCCTGCTCAAAACCATCCAGCCCGACCAGCGCCGCTTCATCGATGCGGCCGCATCCTTCGATGCGCAACGCAAGGCGGCCTGCCTCAACTGCGCGCCCGAAGTCCTTGCCATCGATGCGCGGCGCGCGACCTGCATTATGGAATATCGCAACGGCTGGGCGACCGCCCGTGTCAGCGACCTGAAAAATTTGGACGTCCTCAATGACGTGATCGGCGTCAAACGCAAGATCCACGGTGGACCGCGCTTCACGATCCCGGTGTCGCCGTTCGACCGGATCCGCGCGCTGAAGCAGGAATGCGACCGGGCCGTGGCTCAGGCTCCGGCCGACCTTCCGGTCCTGTTCGAGCAAGTTTTGCGCTTTGAGCGCATGATCGCCGCGTCGGGGGTCGACAGTGTGCCCTCCCATGCCGACGGCATGGCCTCGAACATCCTCATCGCGCCGGATGGTCGGATCGAACTCGTGGATTTTGACGGCGCCGGCAACGTCGACCCTTATTTTGAGATCGGGATCCTGATCAACGAAGTTTTCGAAGACGAGAAGGATTTCCTCCCGGCCCTCGAAATGTTCGAAGGCACGCCCAGGCCGGGAAGTCTCCGTCGCGCGCGTCTCTACGCGATCGCCGACGATCTCGCATGGGGTCTCTGGGGTCTCGTAATGGACGCCACCTCGCAACGCAAAGATGTCGAGTTCTACCGATACGGGTTCTGGCGCTTCATCCGCTGCCGCGCCGCGCTCGGAAGCGTCGATTTCGGCTCGTATGCGAGAATGGTCTGAGAACCCTGTCATGGAACGGAAGTGCGGGGAAGGCCATTCATCCTCCGAGCGACAATTGGAGACAATGCTCTCCATGGTCCCGGCATGGCAGGGCAAGGATATCTATTACCGGCCGATCTTCGGCGGCTTCAGCAATTCCAATTGGCACATCAGGATCGGAGGTGAACGGCAGACCTTCTTCCTGAAGATGCCCGGCCCCGGAACCGAGAAGTTCATCGATCGCAGCGCTTCGCTCGAGGCAGGCAGGCGCGCGCACCTGCTTGGCATCGGGCCCCGCACCTACGATGATCTCAGTGACCGCGGCGTCGAAATCTGCGACTTCGTCGAGCGGTCGCGCCCCTGCACGACGCGCGACTTCCACTCCGCGGAGATCAGGACGCGCACCATCAAGCTGTTCCGCACCTTCAACGATTCCGCCCCGCTCGGCTTGACCAAGACCCTTTTCGACATGATCGAAGAGCATATCATCCAGTTGCGTGAGCTTGGCGGCGTGTTCTCGCACGATTTTCCTGCCATCCATGCGCAGTACCTATCGGCGCGGGCCGCGCTGGAAGCGTCGGGCTTGGATATCGTCCCCTGCTACAACGACCCGGCGCCTGCCAACTTCCTGCTGACGGAGGACGGCAGAATCGTCATCGTTGACCTCGAATACGCGTCGAACAACGACCGATGCTGCGATCTCGCCACCTGGTGCGGGGAAATGGTCCTGAGCGATGCAATGCAAGATGAGGCGATCGAATGTTATTTCGGTCGTGTCGAGGCCAGCATCAGGGCGCGCATGCTTGTCTACCAGATGCTGGGCGACCTGAAATGGTCGCTGTGGTGCATGATCCAGAACATAACCTCGAGCATCGACTTCGACTTCTACAAATATGGCGCCTGGAAGCAGATGCGCCTGCGCTCGACCCTTCGGAACCCGTATTGGGACCGCGCCCTCATGTCTCTGTAAGGGCTGCCACCTCCTGACTCGAGGCTCGGGCGTCTCGCGATGAGCCCTAATTTCGGAGCCCCGCGCAGCTACTTGCACCGTTTCGCCTGTCTCTCGATCCGGTCCGGCTACTGAGACCATCAATGCGTAGGCTGTGCCGTCGGACTGCCAGAAGACGGTCGGCACACCGCCCGTGGCCGTGGTCGGCGCCTGCGCTTCCCATCCATTGGAGCGACGAGTATGGTCCGGCCGACGCTTGGTATCGGTCACGACCAGGCTTTCCTTTCCTTCCAAAGCTGGACTTGGACGCCCACCCAACTGACGGGAGCGCCGGCATGCCAATATTCACAGCTCCGACCCCCCTAAACCAGCGCGCTCGCGGTTTTCGCCAGACAAGCAGGACGACCATAGCGGGCTCGCTGATCGCTGATCGTATGGATCGAAGCAAAGCAGCGTAGGTCCGCGCGGCTAAGACGGGTGAAATGATCGCGCCGGGCACGAGCATGGAAGCGCGATCGACCTTGGAAACAGCAACATGTTGAACGCCAGCGTCGACACGTCCAACAACGTGCCCCGGATCATCCAGGCACCGATGATCTTCTCCGTTTGCGATCAATAGGCGTTTGGAACTGTTGTAGATTTCTTTGAGGCGGATGTCGCGCGTGCGACGCGCCAGAAGTCGGTCAACTTCAGCAGTTACAGCAGGGTCATCCTGCTCGTCGAGGTGCACTCGGTGCGACAAAAATATCGGCCTCTAGAACCGCTTCTCCTAACGGTTCCGTCCGATCATCCGATCGTCGGGTAAGGCATGGATACCGGAGCTATCCTGAAGATTTGATTTCTAACAGGTACCGATTGCCCATTGAGTTGGACGCCCTGCTTGGGCCGAAGGTCCTCGATAGGATGCCTTCCCCTAGGCTCGTCGAAGCTCTGACGGCGTAATGCCTTTGTACTGACGATATACACGGCTGAAATGGCCGGCATTTGGAAACCCGCACCTATAGGCGATATCTCCAATTTGGAGATCGCTCGTTTCCAAAAGCGTTCCTGCATAGTGCAGACGTATCGCGAGATATGCCACCATCGGGCTGGTTTGCACTTCCGTGGCAAATAAACGCTCAAGCTGGCGACGCGAAATCCCAAGCTTAGCTGCCAAGCTTTCTACAGTAATTTTCTCCTGCAGGTTGCTCTCCATCAGAAGTAAGGCTCGCCTTAAATGGCGACTCCTGGCCTTGGAGAAAAGCTCGCCGTTTGGCTGAACGTCCCGGCCTGTTCTGATTCTGTCGAGAATCAGTATTTTTGCAGCCTTCTCAGCAGCTCTATTGTCCACGTGCTTCGACACAAAGTGGCTTGCAAGATCGGCTGCTCCGGCGCCCCCAGCGCAGGTGGCGCGGTTTCCGTCGATCGAGAACAAGGTGTCCGCGTGCGCCCGAACATGCGGGAAAGTGTTCCGAAAATCTTTGATGTGAAACCAGCTCACGCAGGCTCGATAGTTGTCGAGCAGACCATAGTGCGCCAGTACGAAGCTCCCGGTGCATAAAGCCGTCAGAGGCATATCACGCTGTGCGGCCCGTCGGAGAAAGGCCTCCTTTTCGCCGCTGAGGTACTGCGTGCCGCTAAGCAATCCCCCCACAACGACGATATTGTCGTATTCCTGCGGATCGGTGATTTGCCTAGTGGGCAGTAACTCAACGCCGCAACTCGAGCGGATTGGAAGACCCTTCTCTCCAATAATCTGCCAGTCGAACTTCCCACGCCGGCTGCGGTCGTCATCATCGCCGGCGAGGCGCAGTGTGTCGAGGAACAGCGACAGTGGGGAAAGCGTAAAGTTTCGGGCGAGCAGGAAGCCAAAACGCAATACCAATCCTCCTATTCCCCAGGAAGGATGTGGCCGGCGTCGGCGCGCCACGACACCCAGATCGTAGCGCCGGGCATTAAATTCAGTTGCTCCAACTCGTCATGGCTCTTTTGTGCCTTGAGTTCGATGCCATCGACCCCTTCGAGATGGATGACGGCGGTGGCACCGACAAACTCCTCGCCAACCACTGAGGCGCGCATCGCGTTGCTGGTAGCCGGCTGGCGGTTGTTCAACTGCACGCGGTCACCCGACACGACGAACGTCGCCTTGTCACCCTTAGCCAATGCCTTTGCCGGGTTCGGCGCGACGTCAAACTCGCCAGATGGCGTGGCGATCCTGACGGCATCGCTGGTGACCCCGGAGACCTTGCCGGCAAAGACGTTCGATGAGCCCAGGAATTCCGCGACGAACCGTGTGCGCGGAGCCCGGTAGATTTCCTGCGGATTGCCGATCTGTTCGATACGACCACGGCTCATGATGACGACCCGGTCGGCCATCGAAAAAGCCTCGGACTGGCTGTGTGTCACATACACAAAGGTAATGCCTAGTTCCTTCTGCAGGTTCGACAGCACGGTCTGCATGCGAACCTTGAGATGGGCGTCGAGCGCCGATAGCGGCTCGTCGAGCAGCAGGATCCCCGGTTCCGTCACCAGCGAACGGGCTAGCGCCACGCGCTGGCGCTGCCCCCCGGAAAGGTGCGCAACGTTGCGTTGGGCGAATTCTGTGATTTGCATTCGCTCCAGCCATTTGTCGACGCGCCGGGTCCGCTCCGCCTTGCCGACGCCGCGCATTCGCAGACTGAACTCGACGTTCTCGCGCACGGTCAGGAAGGGGAACAGCGCCAGACTCTGCCACACCATTGGCGTGTCGCGACGCCAGGTCGGCAAATCGTTGATGCGTTTGCCAGCCAAGCGGATTTCGCCCTCGGTCGGCGCCTCGAGTCCGGCCAACATCCTGAGCGTCGTCGTCTTGCCGCAGCCACTCGACCCCATGATGGCCAAGAACTCGCCCTTGCGGATATCGAGATCCATGCGTTCGACGGCGACGAAGGCGCCGAACCTTTTGACCACGCCGTCAAAGACGACGAGAGCTTCTTCGGTCATGTCTGGGTCTCCGCTTTGCCGCCACCGATCTGGGCGACGTTGCGTTTCATGAGGAGGAGTTGAGCGAGGACCACCAGGGTCATCGAAGCCAGGAAGACGAAGGTGCCGATGACGTTGATGCGCGGGCTGACCTGGCCCTGCAGGAAGCCGAGAACCTTGACCGGCAGGGTTTCGTGCAGCCCGGATACAAACCAGGCGACGGCAAATTCGTCGAATGACACTGCCATGGTAATGAAGAGTGCGGCGAAGATCGCTGGCCGGCAGAAAGGGACGATCACATGCCGCATGGCCATCCATTCGGAGGCGCCGAGGTTCCACGCCGCCGCTTCCAGCGAGGGATCCATCTGCGACAGGCGCAGGCGGCATATTGCCATGGCGAAGGGAGCGCACATCACGACATGGGCAATGATGACGGAGTGGATTTCACCCGACAGACTGACGTTCGACAGGAACGCCAGCATGGCGAGGCCAAGGATGACCACAGGTATGGTTGGCGGCAGAAGCGCCAGCGCCACATAAAGCGGCTTGCCCAAGAATTTGTAGCGGAAATCGGTATAGGCGGCGCCAAACCCGATCGCAGTTGCCAAGACCGAGACGGTGGCGCCGACGATCAAGGTGTTGCGCAGGCCCTCCCAGACCAGCGGGTCGGCGTAGACAGCCTCGTACCAAATGGTTGAGAAGCCACCAAGCGGCAGCGACGGGAAGCGGTCGACATTGAGCGAAAAGACGAAGCTTGCCGCGATTGGCGCGAAGATGAAGGCGAATGACATGACGATGTAGAGTTTCAGCGCCCAGTCGACCAGCCGGCTGCGGTTCAAGTCATTCATCGTCCGCGCTCCCGGTAGGCGAAGCTCACGGCCGCGAACGCCACCGCAAGCAGCGTCGCAATCATGGTCAGGGCGATGACGGCAGCGCGCGGCCATTGCTGGCCAGACTTGGTCGTATCGGTGATCAGGATCGAGAGCGTTGGGGGATCGCCGCCGCCAAGATAAAGCGGGCTGACGAAATCACCGAAGGTGAGAATGAAGCAGAACAGCGCCGCGATCACCAGCCCGACCCTTGCCGCCGGCACGACGATCTCGAACACGGTGCGCAGCCGCCCGCAGCGCAGATTGTGGGCGGCCTCGATCAGCGTTCTGTCGACAAAGACGAGGCTGAACAATTGCAGAAGCACAACCAACGGGAAGCTCAAGGTCAGGTAACCGATCATGGTGCCGAACGTCGTATTCAGCATCCCGAATGGGCCGACGCCGACATGGGTGAGCAGAGCGTTGATGATGCCATTGTCGGACAGGAATATCTGCCAGGAATAGACGCGCACCAGATAAGAGGTGAAGAATGGTATGACCATCAAGAACACGGCCCAGCGCCGAGCCGTTTCGGACAGCTTGAAGGCGATGCCGTAGGCGCAAGGGAATGCCAGTGCGCTGGTGATAACCGCGGCGGTGGCGGATAGCCATAGCGTGCGGAAATACGCGTTCCAGAAGACGCCACGGCCAAGCATCCCTACCCAGTTGTCCGGATTGAAATCCGGTTCCATACGGAAGTTTTTAACCGTCCAGAAGCTGAGAGCGATCAGAAAGACAAGCGGCGCCAGGAAGAACAGCACCTGCCAGACCAGCATCGGCAGCGAAAATGTCAGGCCGTAAAGTGTAATCGACTTTCGCATTGGCACAGGCCCCGCCCGATTGAACACGGCTCCTCCGTCCGCACGGTGCACGGCGAGGCCTCAAAGGGTGCCGGGCGAGCCTTCGAGCCTCGCCCGGCAGTTTCTGATCGTTACGATCCCTTGTATTCGGACCAGAAGTCGTTCCAGTCTTCTAGGCTCTGCTGAACTGGCAACTGGCGGTATGTGATACGCCCATCGCGGATCATGTCCATGACATTACTCTGGTTGAGCACCATGCCCTGGCGCTTGGCCTCCGCCGGCGTTTCGGTGGCCAAAAGCTCCCAGCCCTTCTTGTTCGGAATGAGGCACGGATAGGCTACCATGTTGGCAGACTTCACCTGGCCCTTGGCCGAGGTGATGTACTGGATCCATTTCTTCGCCAGATCGGCCTTCTGCGAGCCTTTGCCGATCGAGAAGGATTCGGTGAACTGCAGGCCGCCCTCTTCCGGAATGACGGTCCGCACCTTCGCCCCGCCCTTTTCCAGCGCCCCGGTGATCCAGTCGCCGATGCCCGCCATGGCCAGCATCTGTCCGTTCTGAAGCGACGAGAAGGTGCCGCCGTAGTCGAAGAAGCCGCCGATCTGGGGGCGCAGCGATTTCGTTTTATCCTGAACCGCGCTCCACGCCGCGGCGTCAATATCGTACGGCGAGGCGTTGCCCGTGAGCAGGCTGATCTGACCGAGATTGGGCAGGTGCCAATCGAAATGCCCGACCTTGCCCTTCAGCTTCTCGGTCCAAAAGACATTGTAGGTGGAGGCCTCCTTCTCGGTGATCGCTTCGGTGTTGTAGGCCACGCCAAGGAAGCCGAAACGGGTGATGACGGAATAGAGGTCGTCGCCCTGCCAGTGCCCTGGAAAATGCTGGAATTCGGGGAAGAATTCGTCGAACGGGTAGTCGGCGGGATCGAGTTTCTCGATATAGCCGGCCGCGTTGAGCTGCTGCACGTACTCGGCATCCGACAGGATGACATCGAATGTTCCGGGAGGCGATTGGGCGATCAGCCCGAGCATGTTGTCGCCGCCGGTGTAGTATTTGGGCTTGAACTTGACGTTGTTGGCGGCCTCGAACTCGGCGACGACGTCTGGCTCGGCGTGGCCATACCAAGCGAGCATATTGAGTTCGACCGGTTCGGCAAACGCCAACCGGCTGAGGAACGGCATTGCCAAAGCGCCACCACCCAGGATGCTGGCTCCTTTTAGAAGATCGCGGCGCGTGCGCACGCCGGACAAGCTTTTTTTGATTGTCATGGTTGTTCCCCTTGGCTTGTTGTCCAGCAAGGGTAGAAAGGGTTCAGCTATTTGGAAAATTAATTCTTATAATAAATGCATTTGCATCACTTATTGACGGTCCAACTCGATCGGCCGCCGGACCGGGTCGCCGGAGACGCCGGCTTCATCTAGACGCGCGACGATATGATTGACTAGCCTGATACCGGCATCGGACAAGCGCGGGTGCTTATAGAACAGTCCGACACGGATTTCAGCGAGCGCTGGAAACCCGTCCGTTTCGTCAAGAACGCGCATGCCAGGCAGCATCGTGTAGCGAGTGAGCGCGCTGACGCCAAGCCCATTCACCACGGCGTTCTGCAACCCCGCGATGCCGGAGCCCGTGTAGGCCACCCGCCACCGGATTTCTGCAGCATCGAGAGACTGGATCATGCGGGCGCGATAGGCACAACCTTCCGGGTGCGCCGCCAAATGCACCCCAGTTCCCAAATCGAAGCGCGCCCCTTCAGCAGCAGCCCAGATCGGCCGCTCGATCCACGAACGTGACAGGTACTGCGAACGCTCGTTGTTGACCATCGCGACAGCCAGATCGAGTTCGTCGGCGCGCAACCGATCGAGAATGTCGGCGCTCCAGCCGCAATGGATTTCAAGTGAAATCCCCGGATGCTGGCTGGTGTATTCGGTGATGACGCCCTGCAGGAAGGCCACCGCATAGTCATTCGGCAGGCCGATGCGCAACACGCCTGCTATCTTCGACCGGTTGAAATAGGAAGCGGCTTGATCGTTGAGCCGCAGCATCTCGCGAGCATAGCTCAGCAGCATCTCCCCCTCACTGGTCAGGAGCAGTGTGCGTCCCACCTGTTTGATTAGGGGGGCGCCGACCAGTTCCTCAAGCCGGCGGATCTGCAGAGAGATGGCCGGCTGGGTACGTCCAAGCGCGTCACCCGCCTTGGTATAGGCGCCAAGATCGATTACCGACACGAAGGTCCGCAGGAGGTCGGTCTGGAAGTTGATTATGTTGCGCATGGATTTATATTTCTCATACGTGGATCACGAATATAAATTTTCCATATCACGCTTGTCCCCACTAATCATCAGTCTGGATGGCCGAAATTGGGAGGATTGTATGTCGGATGCCACTGTTTTTGCGGCCGAACTGCCTTGGCCCGATTATGACAAAACGGTTCGCGGCGGCTCGGTGCCCATCCTCCTGCCGGTCGGCTCGATGGAGCAGCATGGCCATCACATGCCCATGCATGTCGACGTGCTGTTGCCCGTCGAATTCTCCCGACGCGTCGCCGGGAAAATCGGCGCACTGGTCGCGCCGCCCTTCACTTATGGCTACAAGTCGCATCAGAAGTCTGGCGGCGGCAATCACCTGCCGGGCACGACCAGCCTGGATGGAGCGACGCTGGTCGCAGCACTCCGCGACGTCATCAAGGAGTTCGCCCGCCACGGCGTACGCAAAATCTGTTTGATGAACGGTCATTTCGAGAACTCGTGGTTCATCGTCGAGGGCATCGATCTGGCCCTGCGCGAACTCGGCTGGGGGGGCATTGGCGATATGAAGATCGTCGTGCTGTCCTATTGGGATTTCGTCGATAAGGCGACCATCGCACGCCTTTATCCAGACGGGTTCGCCGGCTGGGACCTCGAGCATGGCGGCGTGCTTGAAACATCGCTGATGCTGGCGCTCTACCCGAACTTCGTTCATCTTGAGCGCGCCGTTGATCATAAACCGGCGAGCTTCCCGCCTTATGATGTCTACCCGCCCAAGCCTGAATGGACACCGCCGAGCGGCACACTGTCATCACCCAAGGAGGCGTCGAAGGCGAAGGGCGACATCCTGCTCGATGTTTGTGTAAGCGGCATCGTCAAGGCGCTGGAGGTCGAATTTCCGCGCTGAGGCGCCGTCGTGCGCACACTATGTGGAATGTACCGACAGAATTTCTGCCTTCCGACTTGTACATGGAGGCTGGAGGCCGGATGCGTTTGCGAGCGGCTGCCAGATGGTTGTGGCAGATGATCGTCGGCTATCCACAGCGCGGTGTTACAATTGAAATATGACGAAATGCCTGTCAGGTTTGCCGGCCAGGCGAAAACAGCTGCGCTTGGTGAAAGCACGGATGGCGATGGTCCGTGTCGACGTCAGTAGAAGCGACCGATACGTCGCAGACATGGCGATTGGCACGGACTCCATTTCCGTGCCTCTGTCCCTGTCAAAAAGCGAAGGTGCGCGCATATTTTGCGGCCGAAGAGAGCGCGCAGCCTATCGCAAACGCAGGAGATCACTCTGAATCTTGCCGAAACGCGTACAGATGTATGGGCGGACAGGCACCATGCCGGTCGGGCACAGCGGCTAGAAGCGCCTGTCCCAACATGAGCCGATCATTGAGAACGACAAGGTGATTACTCAGAGATCATCGATGCTATTGGTTGGACGCGCGACACTTCTTCATGGACTGCACATCACTCGCGTCTCGCGCAGTTTTCTTAATCCCTGTTCCAGACTGAGGCACCACCAGACGAGTTGCGCCATGAAGGTACCAGGTAAGCCAGTCCGCCCGCTCCATCAGTACGGAAATGGCCAATTAGGCGGTGCCTGCGATATCTCCTCGCCGATATATTCAGGTGCACTCAAGCCAGAATCACTGCGCGTCACAAGGGTGTCTGACGTGAACACGCTTATCAGATAGATGGCAGATTCGTGGACGAGACCGTAAACGGGTGACGCTGAGTATGGGTCGGGCCGATTTGACCGGCCCGACACCCCACGATGCCACTCGTGCGGGATATAAAACACTTGGTCAGCCGCCGACGATGTTGTGCTCCGGGCCGAAAGGAAAGCCGGTGATGTTTTCCGCTCCGCTCTCCTTCACGAACAGGATGTCGTGTTCGCGATAGCCGCCGGCACCTGGCATGCCTTCCGGCAGCATCACCATCGGTTCCATCGAGACGACCATGCCGGGTTGCAGCACCGTATCTATATCCTCCCGCAATTCGACTCCGGCTTCGCGGCCATAATAATGGCAGAGCACACCGAAGGAATGACCGTAGCCGAAGGAGCGATACTTCAGCAGATCCCATCCCCGGTACATATCGTTGAGCTCGATCGCGATGTCCTTGCAGCGTGCGCCGGGCTTGATCAGTTCGAGTCCGCGGCGGTGGACGGCGACGTTCTTCTGCCAGATATCGAGACTGGCGTCGTCGACATGATCGCAAAACAGCGTGCGTTCGAGCGCCGTGTAATAGCCGAAGATCATCGGGAACGTGTTGAGCGAAAGGATGTCGCCGGACTGCACGAGACGGTTGGTGACGGGATTATGGGCGCCGTCGGTGTTGATCCCCGACTGAAACCAGGTCCAGGTGTCCATCAACTCGACATAAGGATGGGATTTCGCGATCTCACGGATCATGGCGCTGGTTGTCGCGATTGCCACCTCGTGCTCAGGCACGCCGGCCTTCACGGCAGCCACGCAGGCAGCACCGCCGACGTCGCAGACCCGTGCCCCCTCCCGGATCAGCTTTTGCTCTTCCAGCGACTTGATGGAGCGCATCCACATCGACGGCTGAGCAACATCGACGAATTCGACGCCTGGCAGTGCCTCCTCAACTTGACGGCGGAAGTCGAGGTTGACGTGGTCGAACTCGATACCGATGCGCTTGGCGCCCGCAGTGAGTTGGCGCACTGCACGATAGAAATTGTCGCGGCGCCAGTCGGTGTAGGTGATGTTATCCCCAAAGCTGCGGCGGTATGGTTGGCCGCCGTCGATACCGGCAGAAATCGTGGTTGCCTTGTGGTGGTCGATTACCATGCCGTATTTGCGGCCGAAGTAGCAGTAGAGCCAGCCGGAATAATAGTTGATGCAATGGTATGATGTGAACAGCGTCGCATCTACATTGTGCTCGACCATCCAGAGGCGAATATCGTTCTGGCGCCGTTTCATTTCAGCTTCAGAGAACGGAGAATACTCCTTCTCGCCATTATGCCATGCCGTCACGTGTAACATGTCTTCAGTCATCGTGCTTTTTCCCTGCGAGGTTGATGCAGGAAGCTACGATCAAGAGGGCGTATCACGAAAATTTATTCACCTGATGGCTGCATTTTGAAAAATTATGGGATCACCAACCGCCTCAGGTATCCCCTCATATTCCACGTCTCATTTCTTGAGCGAGAGCCGACACCTTACAGTCCGCACCAAACCTGAAAGCTCATTTTGAGATGATGAACGTCTACGTCGTCGGGCGAGCCATGCCACGTTCACTGGCGCTCCTCCAAAAGACTCGGGGCATCCCCTCGCCCAGAATGATTTGAGCTTGGACCGACGTAGTGGTCGCCCAACTGAGAGGCGGAAGTTCCGGAGCCGGTAGATTGCTCACGGGAAGGTGATCAAGATACATCGTATTCCGATATTTTGCGCGAAACGATCGCCGATTTCGGGCGTTCGGAGACCATCACGGTTCTTTACGAGTTGGAAGAAAGACATGACTGTTGCCCATCATCACGCCAAAGCAGAAATCCGCAAAAGTCGGCGCGGCGTTTGGCTGTCTCCGGATCCAGTCGGCAGCATGGTGGTGCTATGGCGATTAACGATCCTATAGGCGATCCGACAACACTTTGTAGCGGCCCTCGCCGACAATGTCGGCGCGGATAACATTCTCGACCTGAACGTATCGCAACCGCCATAGGCGCGGTGGCGAGATCGGCCCGAATGACACTAAGCAGGCACGTCATGTGGAGTTCAAGCGTGAATCGCGGAATAGCAATTACCCTGGTCGTCGTTGTCGCGGGAATCGCAGCATTTGTCGTCCTCCGGGGTGGTAGATCCACGGCTGGAGGTTCGGGTGGAGAAACGCCACACGCACTCGATCGTCGGCCCTAGCGTGGAATTCGTCGAACCGTCGCTAGGGCCTTCATCAGGTCGCGTTTCGATGCGGAAACGACAAACTCACACTTGATCAGGAGAGTGCGCGATGTATCGGCTCATGCTGTCAGCAATCATCGTTGTCGTAGGAGCTGTCCTCGTCGTCGGGGGCCTCTGGTTGGCGGTCTTGGGCGGTAGCTGGTTCTATTTGGTGCTGGGTGCGATGCTCACCGCATCCGGGATTCTGATGGGGCGTCACAACCCAACTGGGGTGGGGCTCTACGCCTTGGCGACACTGGTCACACTCTGCTGGGCGTTGTGGGAAGTCGGCTTCAACTGGTGGGCCTTGGCGCCTCGGGGCGGGCTGTTGCTGGTCATAGGGGTTTTGGTGCTCCTGCCAGCCATCATAAACAAGCTCAACCGTTCTGAACGGGTGGCGACAGGTTCCGATCGTGCTCGCCCAGGTTTCGATTTCAACAATGCCGCTTTGACGGCGGTGATCGTGTTGGCGGCTGCTGCAGGCATCTATTCAATGTTTCAGGATCCAGAGGACGTGGCGGGGACTTTCGATCAGGAGCGCATGGCTGCGGTGGCGTCTTCAGACGACGGTACCCCGCCCGGACAATGGGTCGCCTATGGACGTAACTCCATGGGCCAGCGCTATTCGCCCCTAGCCCAGATCACGCCCCAAAACATCGGCAAACTGCAGGTGGCGTGGACATTCAAGACGGGGCAAATCCGCGGGCCTAATGACCCGCAGGAAACGACCTATGAGGTCACTCCGCTCATGGTGAACGACACGGTATACATCTGCACCCCCTTCAGCACTGTGATAGCGCTCGACCCAGTTACTGGCAAAGAGAAATGGCGGTTTGATCCCAAGCTAAAAGAGCCACCTCAGGCCACTACTCAACACATGACCTGCCGAGGCGTCGCGTACGAGGAGGTCACGCCGGCCGACCTGCCCCCGAACGTTTCACTCGCGCCGGAGGTTGCCGGGGCGCCCGCACATGCTGGCGCCGATCTCCAGCAGAGCGTCGATGAAATCACAACGCAGGCCGCCGGGGTGCCGCAAAATGTGGTTACTGGACAGGCACAGCCTGGGGCTCCCAACCCGGTCGTCAATCGCGACCAGCCGCCAGCCAGCGTGAGCATCACCCGCGAATGCATGAAGCGGCTTTTCGTGCCCACATCGGACGGCAGGCTCATCTCGATCAGCGCCGAGACCGGTAAGATCTGTCCGGGCTTTGGCGGCGCTGACGGGACCGTCAATCTGTGGGCCAACATGCCCAACGTGACGCCGGGTTCTTTCTATTCGACGTCGCCTCCCGTCATCACTCACGATCTGGTCGTCGTTGCCGGAGCGGTCAATGACAACGTGGCGACCACTTCTCCATCTGGAGTGATCAGAGCCTTCAACGCCTATACAGGCTCGCTTGTCTGGAATTTCGACAGCAAGAATCCAGATGCCACCGCTCCTATTCCCAATGGTCAGACCTATTCCAACAATGCTCCGAATTCATGGAGTGTCGCCAGCTACGACCCCAAGCTGGGACTGATTTATTTTCCGATGGGCAACGAGTCCCCGGACCAATTTGGCGCCAAGCGCGGACCCGAAACCGAGCGGTTTTCGTCTTCGATCCTGGCGCTGCATGCGGACACGGGTAAGGTGGCCTGGGTCTTCCAGACCGTCCATCATGACCTTTGGGACTACGACGTGCCGGCTCAGCCGAGCCTGGTCGATCTCACCGTGGGCGGACAGGACGTCCCGGCTCTGGTTGCGCCGACCAAGCAGGGCGAAATATTTGTTCTGAACCGCCTCACCGGAAAACCCCTTCTGCCCGTCCAGGAAGAGCCCGCCCCGCAAGGCGCTGTCGACGGAGATCACACCTCGCCAACCCAGCCCCACTCGGCGGTATCATTCCGGCCTAAGCCGTTGACCGGAGCGGACATGTGGGGCGCCACAATAGTAGATCAGCTCTACTGCCGCATCCGCTTTCGTCAGCTGCGGTATGATGGGGTATTTACGCCGCCATCCATGCAGGGCAGCATCGTATATCCAGGAAATTTCGGTGTCTTCAATTGGGGCGCGATCGCGGTTGATCCGCAACGAGATATTGCCTTTGCCATGCCGGTCTATCTGGCGTTCACGTCCCAGCTTCTACCCAGGCCGGACAACACAGCTCGTGTGGTGAGCAAGAAGAATGCGCCTGTGTTCAATGAAAATTTTGGCGCCCCCTACGCGGCCAAGATGGGCCCATTCTACTCGTTTCTGGATCTGCCATGCCAGCAGCCCCCTTGGGGATATGTCGCTGGGGTGGATCTGCGGACAGGCAAGACCGTATACCGCCATGTCAACGGCACGGTCCGGGACCTGTCGCCCATACCGCTCCCGTTCGAGATGGGAGTGCCAGGGATTGGTGGACCGATCATCACCGGGGGCGGTGTCGCGTTCCTGAGCGGGACGATGGACAACTACGTTCGCGGCTACGATCTTCGCACAGGACGCGAGATTTGGCGCCAGCGGCTGCCGGCGGGTGGGCAAGCAACACCGTCCACCTACCAGGCTACTGACGGTCGGCAGTATCTTGTCGTTGTAGCCGGAGGTCATGGGTCTACTGGCACCAAAGCAGGAGATTCGGTAATCGCCTACGCGCTGCCTCGCTAGAGCTTGGCTCAATGAGGCTAAACAGTGCGTTTTCAGAGCTAATCGGGCGAGCCGTATGCATATCAGTTACGGTGGGCGTCGAACCTCGTCGGCAGCACGGTTGCCCAAATCGCCGATCGACGCTCTCGATCCGATTGCGCGGTGTATCAGATTGAGTTTAAGCAGGCCACCGCCCACGTGAGGACAAAGGTTTTGAGAGGATCCGATGTCTCGCACGAGAGAGCGGGATGTTATGAGCCGGTTAGGGAGCTTTCCCCCGTTCGCAGTCGTGCAACGGAGGTGCATGACGCGTTGATCGGAAAGCGCCGAGGCGACATGACGGACGAGAGTGGTTTCGCGCGCTGTGCAATCTATGATCCGCTCCCGCCATAAGAGGATTGCATGGCCTAATCTGTTATCCGGGCTGGGTTCGGCCGCACTGGCACGCACACTTTGATTTTGGCGCTTGAGATGCTCGGTTCGGGCGGTGCCATCGCATGGAGGACGTCAACTCTAACCCCGAGCACCGCGACCTGATGCGCGCCGCCGAGCGCGGCGATTCGGTGGACTGGGGCGTCGTCTACGCCGGTTAGAAGGCGGCAGTCGACTGGCCGACGGCCTATTTCTGGCGCGAACTCGCCGAGTATTCCCCGACGCCAAGCTCATCCTCACCGTCGCCGAGGATTGGTCGGGGCCTCAACTAGGCTAGCGTGCGATCCAGGCGACCAGATGTTCCTCACGCTTTGAGGTCATTGGAAGCCAGCGGCTGGCTGTTGCGCGTGGCGCTGGCATTCCATCGCCCGAAACCGGACAGGTCGAGAACCGCCTAAGAGCGACCGCGCCGACATCGCGCGACGGAAACGCCGGCCAAGCGACCGAGGAGATCGTCGTCGTGGACGGCGGCGCAGCGGCTGAAACGCTGCGGCGAGATCAGTACCGGGGCAGTATAAGATCAGCGATGGCCAATCTCGATCCGTTGATCGGCCGAATCTCTCCACGGACTGCCTCCCCAAGCACGGACATCATGCGTTGGTGGCCCTCGGAAGGGGCCATGTTCGGGAAGTCCGACCGGCCCGATCCTTGAGAACGAAGCCGAATGGCTGACCTCCCAGCCAAAGACCGGTTTCAAGCCGTTCGCGTTCGTCGGTCTCGGATGGCGGGGAGTGTGGGCTCCCCATTTGCGAGATTTTACGCAACCAACTTGGTTTGCCAGCATTAATCTGGAAAGCACCGGAGGTGCCCCATGCTGCATTACAGTGTGCCTCGGGAGTTTGAGATTGGCGACGAGGTCGCGTTGACCTCTACCGTCATCACGGTTCTCCCTAGCGGACGCGCCAGAGTAAGCATTCCGTCCTACGACCCTCCTTATTCGGTGGATGCACCACCTAAAGCCCGAGCTGGGGATAAACTTGTTCTTGTTGGAGACATCATCCGCATCGATCGCGAAGCCAATAAGCTGACGGTGCGGATTGACTGCGGCGGGGTGATAACCATCGACAAGTCGGCCATCGCTAGGGTAAGAAAGCACCGTCAGGGTTCGCGGCCTGACGAGGAAAGAACATCATTGTGATCGCGGCTTGCGAACCAATTTGACGGTCGCGTTTCGGCCTTTCGAAGAAACCGTCCGATGCCGGCTATCCTCGTCACGTTCACGGTGCGCTGTCTGCTTGTCGGGCTATTCTTGCCGTTGAGCGCGCTGGACAAAGTGCTGAATTTCGACCAGGCGATTGGCCAGGCCTCCCTGGTCGCGCATTCGCGACGGTGATGATCGCGGGCGGATTCTGTATCGAAGTCTTCATGTCCCTGGCGATCCTGGGCGGCGTTGCCGACCCGCCTCGCGGCCCTGATCCTGGCGGGCTATTGCCTCGTGACGGCGCTGCTTTGGAAACAGTTCTGGCGCCGGCCGGATTTCCGCCTGAAAGGCAGGAGCGAGGCCCGGGACGTGTTCTGGGATTTCCTCAAGAACCTCGCTCTTGCCGGCGGCTTTTGTCGCCAGAAGTTCGTCGTCCGGCGCTTGCTGTTTGGGCTCATGCTGCATTGGAGCACCTGTACATCCTCTGGCGTCGCCAGTCCTGCGAGTCGTGTTCGAGACTTTCATGAAGTGCTGTTGAAGGCGGTGCGAGACGTGACAGGGGCGGAAGTTCCGTTCATCCGGTGGAACACCACGGGTCCGGTGAATTAGGCCCGGCTTATGGACTCAACGACGCAAACGTCGCATTCTTCCGTTTGGGAGTGAGGGGCGTGGGCAAAGTCCAGCGGCGTCATGAAGGGGCAGACCAGGCTAACCGCTGGCGCAAAAGTGCCACCAAGCGGAGGCGCGGCTTTTGGCGGCTGGAGTATCTATTCGCATTGATCTTGGTGCCAGTGGCCGTGGTGCTATCGCAGAACCCTGGCATCATCGGCGCGGCTCCTAGCCTAATGCAACTGGCGGCTGACGCGGCTCCTAGCACGTCGCTCTTTTCCATTGGATGCAACATCAAGGGAAATGTCAGCATCGACACTGGGGAACGTATCTATCACGTCCCCGGCCAGAAATATTATTCACAGACGATCATCAGGCCGGAATACGGAGAGCGGTGGTTTTGCTCTGAAGCGGAAGCCCGCGCCGCAGGCTGGCGGAAATCTAGACGGTAGCCATTCCCCTACGGCTGGGTAGCCGCCTTCTTCGTCGCCAGAAGCGGGAGGCGCCTTGTCGGTGCAGGTTTCACGGGCTCTTTCGCTTCAACCTTGTTTTGCCTGGCACGGTATTGAAGCATCTCGGCAATAACCGCTCTTGCGATGCGCTTGAAGTCATCGGACTTCTCGGAGTCCTCAACCAGCTTCTTGAAATCCGCGATAACTCCCGCCTCGTTCAAAATGTGCCGTGGGAAGATTAAGGCCTTTTTCGCCTTTGCCATTTTCGCGACCTCTCCTTTTGGGAAAAGAGAGCGTATCAGGACTTGCTAATGAAACGCAAACGGCCCGCCTTTGGGGAGGGCGAGCCGTGTATGAAGTTCTATCGCCGCAATCCTATTCACATTTGAAGGATCCGCCTGAAAAGGTATTGCAAAGTTTGTCGCAACATTCGTCATCGCTCGAGCACTTTGCGCCAACAGGCTTGCAAAGAAGTTCTGATTTGGTGGCTTTCGACATGTTGTCTCCGGATTGCGGTAGGCTTTTCTTGCAAGCGCATCCGACCAAAGAGAGACCGATAACGAGCGCGCATAAGACATATTTGATTATATGCACGTTTATCCCCTCCTCCATTATAATCCCACTTAAAATGGCAGTGCGACGACTTTAATACAAACAAAGAACGATGAATAGGTGGGCCGCACCCTAACTCATCCGTCTCCAAATGCGGGCCTGCCAACTAGTTTCAGGTCAGGAGTGCCTACCCCGTCAGCCGGGTCTGTCAAATATTGATCACCAACGGGACCGTCATCATGACCAATCCTTGCAAACACGAAAGATCGCCGAACTAGCGTCGCCTGCGGAGGCATTTGCTTCCGTCGAGGTCGCCGTCTCTTCGCTGATACCAGGAACATCGATGGTCTTGCAATGGCGCGGCAAGCCGGCCGTCGTGCGCCACCGCACCAGGCAGGAAATTGAAGGCGCCGGAGAACATGGCGATCCCGGTGTTCCATTTCATTTCCGATACCAAGATTCGTATCGACTGAGAGAAGGGACAGTTCAATGAGCGAGGGACATTCCACCTACAAGCCCCAGACCGGTATCGGCCGCTGGTTCGACACGCGCCTGCCACTGCCACGGCTGGAGCATACTTCGTTCGAAATAGGCCACCTCGTCTCGAATTCCCTTGCACAGCGGAGCCGGTCCATAGATGCGGTGCATGATCGGCGCCAACTTGCGCGCCAAGGCGACGACGGCGTGCTTGTGACCTCGTTTAGTCGCCAGCCGCATGCCCCAGGTCCGCAGCCCGCAACGCTAATTACATCGACAGCGTTAACTGTTCATCCATTTGGATGTTGACGCTTACTCTTCATTGGCGTTAAGAATTTGTTAATATAAGCGCCTTCTAAAAAATGGTCCTGACCGGCAGGCCGGGAAAGGGCGTCATGGAGACTAAAGGAAACGCAGCGCGGCTGCCAGATTCGTCGCCGGCTACATGTTGTGGTCAAGCCTTACACTCGGACGACATGTTGATGTCTGGCTGATCGCGGCACTGTGGCCTTGCTGCGACTGGACGCCAAAATTCGCATGTCGATCGTACTGTTCAGGTGGAGAAAGACTAATCTGTCAATGCGGCAGTGAACAGATGTGGAGGGCATCTGTCTCGTGTACGAGTAAAAGGGGTGGGGTTAAATGGCTTCTTGTCAAAGCACGGATGCCAACGGAGCCAAAACATCATTTCCAAATACAACGCCGACCGGAGGCGATGTATGTAGTTTTGCCGAAAATGCGACCATCCTCATTTCTACACCACTGACCGTTATTGCTCTCGATGTGTTGAGCAACGATTTAGCCGGAATCGCACTTTGCTCCATCGCCAATGAGTTTTCCCCCTCAACCGATATGAACTCCGCGTCTGCCGATTGCCAAGATCCATCCGACATCCGGTATCCGGCGGACTCGCGATCGTTGGCGCTTAGCGTCTGTACGAATGTCATTGGTCCGAATGCGAACTCATCTGATCCTGGTGCTCAGCCCAGGATCAAGCCGTTTGTGGGCGAAGGCGAACTTGCCCGAATAGGTTTGCAATTTTTGAGCGACAATCTGGTAAGCGGCGCGACGGCGCCGGCAATTCCCATGAGTGACAACAACAACAACAAGGGCGATAGGGGCGGGGCATGGCAACCACCATTGGCACAAGCAGCAACGACAATCTGGTCGGCGGCAGCGGCGACGACGTGCTGTCAGGAGGGGCGGGAGACGATCGCCTGAACGGCGGTTCAGGCGCCGATACGCTCGATGGCGGCAGCGGATTCGATACGGTTCTGGGCGGATCGGGAGCGGACACGCTTATCTATCGAGCTTGGGAAAACCAGTACAAGATTGGAACCCAGATTTACGGCACAGGTACAATCGCCGGACAAACAGCCTTTTCCGGTTACGACATCTACGACGGCGGTAACGGCAATGCTGCGAAAGGCACCGCCGAGATTGATACGCTCGTTATCTACCTGAGCAATGCTCAACTGGCCGACTCGTTATTTATGACGGCGTTTGACGCTGAAATTGCCCAGTTTCGCACCTTCATCGCAGCAAATTCGAACGCCAATACTGGCCAGGCAGGTCAAGCAGAATTCACATTCACTACGATCAACCTCAAGGTCTCCGCGATTGAGCAGGTGCGCTACGGAGTGGACCCAACCTCTCCCGTCGGCGTCAACGATACCAATGGAGCTGATCTCGTGCGAGAGGCTGGCGTTGGCCCGGGGAATACACCGTTTCCCGGCGATCCCATGGCGTCAGGTAATGTGCTGGCTAACGACACGGATTCCGACGACGGTCAGGCATCGCTGGTCGTGTCGGCGTTCCGGACAGGTACGGAATCCGGATCTGGAAGTGCCGGCACGGTCGGATCTGCATTAGTGGGCACTTATGGCTCACTGACCTTGAATGCGAACGGAACCTATACCTACACGCTCAACAACAGCGATGTGGACACCAACTCGCTCGCGGACGGGGTCACAGTCACTGAGGTGTTTACATACACCGTCCGTGACCCTCACGGGCTCACGGATACCGCGCAGTTGACCGTCACCATCACCGGGACCAACGACATCGTCTCGATCACCAGCGGCGCACAGGTTGGCGCGGTCGTCGAAGATGCCGACACGACGCCTTCGCCGACCGACTCGCTCAACGCCGCCGGCACGATTGCGTTCAACGACGTCGATCTCAGTGACGGCCATACCGCTTCGTTTGTTTCGACCGCCGGCGAAACTGCGCTCGGCACCTTCTCGCTCGACGCTGTCAGTGAAGCCGCAAACGCCGCCAGCGGTTCGGTCCAGTGGCACTACGCCCTCAACAACGGGGCTTCACAGTACCTTGCTGCCGGCCAGAGCGTGGTCGAGCATTATACAGTAACGGTCAACGACAGCCACGGCTCGACGGCAACGCAGGTCGTTTCCATCACCATCACCGGCACCAACGACATCGTCTCGATCACCAGCGGCGCACAGGTTGGCGCGGTCGTCGAAGATGCCGACACGACGCCTTCGCCGACCGACTCGCTCAACGCCGCCGGCACGATTGCGTTCAACGACGTCGATCTCAGTGACGGCCATACCGCTTCGTTTGTTTCGACCGCCGGCGAAACTGCGCTCGGCACCTTCTCGCTCGACGCTGTCAGTGAAGCCGCAAACGCCGCCAGCGGTTCGGTCCAGTGGCACTACGCCCTCAACAACGGGGCTTCACAGTACCTTGCTGCCGGCCAGAGCGTGGTCGAGCATTATACCGTAACGGTCAACGACGGCCACGGCTCGACGGCAACGCAGGTCGTTTCCATCACCATCACCGGCACCAACGATGCACCGGTCGTGGCGGCGACGGACGTCACCGGCGCGGTCACCGAGCAGGTCACCCCGCTCGGCAACCTCACCGACACCGGCACCATTGCCTTCACCGACGTCGACCTCACCGACGCCCACAGCATCAGCCCAACGATCACGGCCTCGGCCGGCGCGCTCGGCGCCCTCACCGCCAGCGTCACCTCCGACACCACCGGCTCCGGCCTGGGTGGCGTGATCACCTGGAACTACAGCGTCGCCGATAGCGACGTGGAGTACCTCGCCAAGGACCAGACCAAGGTCGAGACCTTCACCATCACCCTCGACGATGGCAACGGCGGCACCGTGGATCGCACGGTTTCGGTGACCATCACCGGCACCAACGATGCACCGGTCGTGGCGGCGACGGACGTCACCGGCGCGGTCACCGAGCAGGTCACCCCGCTCGGCAACCTCACCGACACCGGCACCATTGCCTTCACCGACGTCGACCTCACCGACGCCCACAGCATCAGCCCAACGATCACGGCCTCGGCCGGCGCGCTCGGCGCCCTCACCGCCAGCGTCACCTCCGACACCACCGGCTCCGGCCTGGGTGGCGTGATCACCTGGAACTACAGCGTCGCCGATAGCGACGTGGAGTACCTCGCCAAGGACCAGACCAAGGTCGAGACCTTCACCATCACCCTCGACGATGGCAACGGCGGCACCGTGGATCGCACGGTTTCGGTGACCATCACCGGCACCAACGATGCACCGGTCGTGGCGGCGACGGACGTCACCGGCGCGGTCACCGAGCAGGTCACCCCGCTCGGCAACCTCACCGACACCGGCACCATTGCCTTCACCGACGTCGACCTCACCGACGCCCACAGCATCAGCCCAACGATCACGGCCTCGGCCGGCGCGCTCGGCGCCCTCACCGCCAGCGTCACCTCCGACACCACCGGCTCCGGCCTGGGTGGCGTGATCACCTGGAACTACAGCGTCGCCGATAGCGACGTGGAGTACCTCGCCAAGGACCAGACCAAGGTCGAGACCTTCACCATCACCCTCGACGATGGCAACGGCGGCACCGTGGATCGCACGGTTTCGGTGACCATCACCGGCACCAACGATGCACCGGTCGTGGCGGCGACGGACGTCACCGGCGCGGTCACCGAGCAGGTCACCCCGCTCGGCAACCTCACCGACACCGGCACCATTGCCTTCACCGACGTCGACCTCACCGACGCCCACAGCATCAGCCCAACGATCACGGCCTCGGCCGGCGCGCTCGGCGCCCTCACCGCCAGCGTCACCTCCGACACCACCGGCTCCGGCCTGGGTGGCGTGATCACCTGGAACTACAGCGTCGCCGATAGCGACGTGGAGTACCTCGCCAAGGACCAGACCAAGGTCGAGACCTTCACCATCACCCTCGACGATGGCAACGGCGGCACCGTGGATCGCACGGTTTCGGTGACCATCACCGGCACCAACGATGCACCGGTCGTGGCGGCGACGGACGTCACCGGCGCGGTCACCGAGCAGGTCACCCCGCTCGGCAACCTCACCGACACCGGCACCATTGCCTTCACCGACGTCGACCTCACCGACGCCCACAGCATCAGCCCAACGATCACGGCCTCGGCCGGCGCGCTCGGCGCCCTCACCGCCAGCGTCACCTCCGACACCACCGGCTCCGGCCTGGGTGGCGTGATCACCTGGAACTACAGCGTCGCCGATAGCGACGTGGAGTACCTCGCCAAGGACCAGACCAAGGTCGAGACCTTCACCATCACCCTCGACGATGGCAACGGCGGCACCGTGGATCGCACGGTTTCGGTGACCATCACCGGCACCAACGATGCACCGGTCGTGGCGGCGACGGACGTCACCGGCGCGGTCACCGAGCAGGTCACCCCGCTCGGCAACCTCACCGACACCGGCACCATTGCCTTCACCGACGTCGACCTCACCGACGCCCACAGCATCAGCCCAACGATCACGGCCTCGGCCGGCGCGCTCGGCGCCCTCACCGCCAGCGTCACCTCCGACACCACCGGCTCCGGCCTGGGTGGCGTGATCACCTGGAACTACAGCGTCGCCGATAGCGACGTGGAGTACCTCGCCAAGGACCAGACCAAGGTCGAGACCTTCACCATCACCCTCGACGATGGCAACGGCGGCACCGTGGATCGCACGGTTTCGGTGACCATCACCGGCACCAACGATGCACCGGTCGTGGCGGCGACGGACGTCACCGGCGCGGTCACCGAGCAGGTCACCCCGCTCGGCAACCTCACCGACACCGGCACCATTGCCTTCACCGACGTCGACCTCACCGACGCCCACAGCATCAGCCCAACGATCACGGCCTCGGCCGGCGCGCTCGGCGCCCTCACCGCCAGCGTCACCTCCGACACCACCGGCTCCGGCCTGGGTGGCGTGATCACCTGGAACTACAGCGTCGCCGATAGCGACGTGGAGTACCTCGCCAAGGACCAGACCAAGGTCGAGACCTTCACCATCACCCTCGACGATGGCAACGGCGGCACCGTGGATCGCACGGTTTCGGTGACCATCACCGGCACCAACGATGCACCGGTCGTGGCGGCGACGGACGTCACCGGCGCGGTCACCGAGCAGGTCACCCCGCTCGGCAACCTCACCGACACCGGCACCATTGCCTTCACCGACGTCGACCTCACCGACGCCCACAGCATCAGCCCAACGATCACGGCCTCGGCCGGCGCGCTCGGCGCCCTCACCGCCAGCGTCACCTCCGACACCACCGGCTCCGGCCTGGGTGGCGTGATCACCTGGAACTACAGCGTCGCCGATAGCGACGTGGAGTACCTCGCCAAGGACCAGACCAAGGTCGAGACCTTCACCATCACCCTCGACGATGGCAACGGCGGCACCGTGGATCGCACGGTTTCGGTGACCATCACCGGCACCAACGATGCACCGGTCGTGGCGGCGACGGACGTCACCGGCGCGGTCACCGAGCAGGTCACCCCGCTCGGCAACCTCACCGACACCGGCACCATTGCCTTCACCGACGTCGACCTCACCGACGCCCACAGCATCAGCCCAACGATCACGGCCTCGGCCGGCGCGCTCGGCGCCCTCACCGCCAGCGTCACCTCCGACACCACCGGCTCCGGCCTGGGTGGCGTGATCACCTGGAACTACAGCGTCGCCGATAGCGACGTGGAGTACCTCGCCAAGGACCAGACCAAGGTCGAGACCTTCACCATCACCCTCGACGATGGCAACGGCGGCACCGTGGATCGCACGGTTTCGGTGACCATCACCGGCACCAACGATGCACCGGTCGTGGCGGCGACGGACGTCACCGGCGCGGTCACCGAGCAGGTCACCCCGCTCGGCAACCTCACCGACACCGGCACCATTGCCTTCACCGACGTCGACCTCACCGACGCCCACAGCATCAGCCCAACGATCACGGCCTCGGCCGGCGCGCTCGGCGCCCTCACCGCCAGCGTCACCTCCGACACCACCGGCTCCGGCCTGGGTGGCGTGATCACCTGGAACTACAGCGTCGCCGATAGCGACGTGGAGTACCTCGCCAAGGACCAGACCAAGGTCGAGACCTTCACCATCACCCTCGACGATGGCAACGGCGGCACCGTGGATCGCACGGTTTCGGTGACCATCACCGGCACCAACGATGCACCGGTCGTGGCGGCGACGGACGTCACCGGCGCGGTCACCGAGCAGGTCACCCCGCTCGGCAACCTCACCGACACCGGCACCATTGCCTTCACCGACGTCGACCTCACCGACGCCCACAGCATCAGCCCAACGATCACGGCCTCGGCCGGCGCGCTCGGCGCCCTCACCGCCAGCGTCACCTCCGACACCACCGGCTCCGGCCTGGGTGGCGTGATCACCTGGAACTACAGCGTCGCCGATAGCGACGTGGAGTACCTCGCCAAGGACCAGACCAAGGTCGAGACCTTCACCATCACCCTCGACGATGGCAACGGCGGCACCGTGGATCGCACGGTTTCGGTGACCATCACCGGCACCAACGATGCACCGGTCGTGGCGGCGACGGACGTCACCGGCGCGGTCACCGAGCAGGTCACCCCGCTCGGCAACCTCACCGACACCGGCACCATTGCCTTCACCGACGTCGACCTCACCGACGCCCACAGCATCAGCCCAACGATCACGGCCTCGGCCGGCGCGCTCGGCGCCCTCACCGCCAGCGTCACCTCCGACACCACCGGCTCCGGCCTGGGTGGCGTGATCACCTGGAACTACAGCGTCGCCGATAGCGACGTGGAGTACCTCGCCAAGGACCAGACCAAGGTCGAGACCTTCACCATCACCCTCGACGATGGCAACGGCGGCACCGTGGATCGCACGGTTTCGGTGACCATCACCGGCACCAACGATGCACCGGTCGTGGCGGCGACGGACGTCACCGGCGCGGTCACCGAGCAGGTCACCCCGCTCGGCAACCTCACCGACACCGGCACCATTGCCTTCACCGACGTCGACCTCACCGACGCCCACAGCATCAGCCCAACGATCACGGCCTCGGCCGGCGCGCTCGGCGCCCTCACCGCCAGCGTCACCTCCGACACCACCGGCTCCGGCCTGGGTGGCGTGATCACCTGGAACTACAGCGTCGCCGATAGCGACGTGGAGTACCTCGCCAAGGACCAGACCAAGGTCGAGACCTTCACCATCACCCTCGACGATGGCAACGGCGGCACCGTGGATCGCACGGTTTCGGTGACCATCACCGGCACCAACGATGCACCGGTCGTGGCGGCGACGGACGTCACCGGCGCGGTCACCGAGCAGGTCACCCCGCTCGGCAACCTCACCGACACCGGCACCATTGCCTTCACCGACGTCGACCTCACCGACGCCCACAGCATCAGCCCAACGATCACGGCCTCGGCCGGCGCGCTCGGCGCCCTCACCGCCAGCGTCACCTCCGACACCACCGGCTCCGGCCTGGGTGGCGTGATCACCTGGAACTACAGCGTCGCCGATAGCGACGTGGAGTACCTCGCCAAGGACCAGACCAAGGTCGAGACCTTCACCATCACCCTCGACGATGGCAACGGCGGCACCGTGGATCGCACGGTTTCGGTGACCATCACCGGCACCAACGATGCACCGGTCATTGATCTGAACGGCGCGGGCGCCGGCAATGACGCGACGGCTTCGTTCACGGAGCAGACGCCGCTGGTGATCGCACCTTTGGCAACAGTAACCGACGTCGACTCGGCCAACCTGACGTCCCTGACGGCGACGCTGACGGCGCGGCCCGATGGGAACGCGGTCGAATCCCTGTCGCTCAACGCCAGCGCCACGGCGGCCGCCGCCGGACTGACGGTGCTCTACACCGCAAGCACCGGCATTCTGTCGATCACAGGCTCGGCCGCGAAGGCGGCCTACCAGACGATCCTCGACGGCATCGTCTACAACAACACCAGCGACACGCCGACGACAGCGGCGCGGACCGTCAACGTGGTTGCGAGCGACGGCACAGACAGCAGTGCCTCGCATAGTGTCACGATCAGCGTCACGCCGGTCAACGACGCGCCGGTCATTGATCTGAACGGCGCGGGCGCCGGCAATGACGCGACGGCTTCGTTCACGGAGCAGACGCCGTTGGTGATCGCACCTTTGGCGACGGTGACCAATGCCGACTCGGCGAACCTGACGTCACTGACGGCGACGTTAACGGCGCGGCCCGATGGCAATGGGGTCGAATCCCTGTCGCTGAACGCCAGCGCCACGGCGGCCGCAAGCGGGCTGACGGTGCTCTACACGGCAAGCACCGGCATTCTGTCGATCACAGGCTCGGCTTCACAGGCCACCTACCAGACGATCCTCGACGGCATCGTCTACAACAACACCAGCGACACGCCGACAACAGCGGCGCGGACCGTCAACGTGGTTGCGAGCGACGGCACAGACAGCAGTGCCTCGCATAGTGTCACGATCAGCGTCACGCCGGTCAACGACGCGCCGATCGCGGCCGACGACGCCGGCTCAGCCACTGAGGCGGGCGGCATCGCTAACGGCACTGCGGGCAGCAATGCGACCGGCAACGTCATCACCACCGGACCGGGTGCCGACAGCGACGCCGACAACGCCACCGCCTCGCTGGTGGTCTCGGCGATCCGCACCGGCACCGAGGCCGGCTCGGGAACCAGCGGCACGGTCGGCACCGGGCTGGCTGGCCAGTATGGCACGCTGACGCTCAACACCGACGGCAGCTACAGCTATGCAGTCAACAACAGCAATGCCACCGTCCAGGCGCTCAATGTCGGTGGCACGTTGACCGACACCTTCACCTACACGGTCAAGGATCCGGGCAACCTCACCGATACTGCGCAGCTCACCGTCTTCATCAACGGTGCCAATGATGCTCCTGTGGCGGTAGCGGATTCGGCAACCACGACCCAGAACGTACCAGTTCAGATTTCCGTGCTGGCCAACGATACCGAGGTGGACAACACTAATGCTCAACTGAGCGTGACGCAGATCAATGGCTCGGCTGTCACAGTGGGCGTGGCGGTTAATGTCGCTAATGGAACGGCTACACTAAACGCTGACAAAACTATTACCTACACGCCTAATACGGGTTTTTCTGGAAGCACATTCCAGGCATTTACCTATACAGTTAGCGATGGGCAGGCGACCTCGAGTGCGGCAGTCAATCTGACGGTCACCGCGGCACCACCGCCCACGTCCTCCGATTGGCCATTAATCGTCACTAAGAGCGCCGCCGTCAGCTGGTCAATCGCCCAGCTGCTCGCCAACGATTCAGATGTTACCAACGATCTAAACTCGATAACTTCGGCCAGGGTACAGGATTCAAGCGGAGCATTTATCAGTACGGCAACCATTGCCGGGGGTAATATTTCATTTACGGCACCTGGATCGGCAGCAAATGACTTCCTCTCCGTTACCCTTAATGATGGGCGAGTGTTGGTCTGGAAGCTGATCGTCGATAACTCATCGAACAGCTCAGACCTTCAAACCGACGGCGCTTACACAGCATATCGAGCTCCGGGAACTCCCGGCACGTATATTGCCTCATATCTTGATATATCTAATAACGGCAACAAAGATTTAGGGGGCGCTATCGTTAGTGGATCGCTTGGCGGTTACGATGTCCTAGTCGGGAGGAATGGGGACGATATCTTGGTTGGAAGGAGCAGCGGCGATACACTGATGGGCGGTGGTGGCACCGACACGATCGTTGGTGATCAGAGCGACATCCTGCTCGATGGCGGTGCAAACAGTGATACGCTTCAGGTCGGCGCCAATTTCACCAGCACCAGCGACGCACAAATTGTTAACATAGAAGCAGTGACGCTGACGGCATCCGGTTTGACTCTTGATCTGACGAATCAGAGCGAAGCGCTTGCTATTACCGGCTCGTCGGGCATCGACATAATCAAAGGCGGCTCAGGTGCAGACAGCATCACCGGTGGCACTGGTGCTGATACAATGACCGGCAATGGCGGCATTGACACTTTCATAATTAACACCGGCCACTCCACGGTGACGATTGCCGGCGCCGGAAATAGCGGCACAATATCCGGGTACGACGTCATCACTGACTTCAACACGACCGCAGGCGGCGACATTCTCGATCTGCCAATTGTCGGGGCATCAGCAACTTCCGGAAACGTCAATGGAGCCGGCGATTCAACCCTGACGATCGGGGGTGATACTGTCCAATCCCACAATGTTACGAACGGGATTGCCACTTTCTTTGGTACAGACACTTTCACCGCTCCGCTGACCGTCACGTCAACTGGCAGTCTTGCCGCTGTCGTTCAATATCTCTTAGGAAGTGACATTGGCAACGCAGGTTCTACCGTTGCATTCACGACATCAGGCGCTATCGGCAATCATACCTTTGTCTACCAACAGACTGCTACCACTAATGGCAACGCCGGCGGATACACGCTGGTCGAACTCGCTAATGTGACGTTGACCAACGTCAGCGGCGCGCATGTGGCGCCTGCAGGCGCTGCAGGCGAAGCTATCAACCTTGGCCTGACCAATCCGGCGGATCATGTCGGCTCGATCAGCGTATCCATCAGCGGAGTTCCCGTCGGATGGACAGTCAGCCAGGGCATCGACAACGGCGATGGCACGTGGTCAGTGCAAACAAACGACGTCACCGCGCTCGCCGTGACCTCGCCAGGAGACTACGCTGGCGCACTTTCGCTGCACATGTCGCAAACCTGGATCGATTCCACCGGCGGCACCGGGCTCGCCATGATCACCGACAATGTCGAAGCTTACGCGCCGGGTTCGCCGATCTTTGCCTGGTCCGGCGACGACGTTCTGACAGGTTCCAGCGGGAACGACCTGTTTGTCTTCTCGCAGCCCATCGGAAACGACACCGTGCATAGCTTCGACGCGGACAAGATCGACCTGATCGGCTATTCCGGCTTCGCGAGTTTCGCTGACGTCCAGGCGCACCTGGCCGACGACGCCAACGGCAACGCGGTGATCACGCTTGGCGACGGGCAGTCGATCATGCTGGATGGCGTGCACTCAGCCGCGCTGACTGGTAGCAATTTTGTCTTCGACCAGACGCCGGTGGTCAACAATGCCGGAACCATGACGATCGGTGATGGCGCATTGCTGCCGCTGAGCGGCACGATCAACAATACCGGCCTTATCTCGCTCGACTCGAACGGTAGCGATACGCTGCTGCAGCTCATCCAGCACGGCATAACGCTGCAGGGCGGCGGACAGATCATCCTGTCCGACAGTGACGCGAACGTGATTTCGGGCACGGCCGCCGATGTCACTCTGACCAATATCGACAACACCATCTCCGGCGCCGGTCAACTCGGCGGCGGCCTGCTGGGTCTGGACAATCAGTGCACAATCATCGCCACCGGCACCCACGCGCTGGTTATAAACACCGGCGGCAGCACCGTCTCCAATTCCGGAACACTGGAGGCAACGGGGTCGGGTGGCCTGACGATCAACGGTGCCGTCGCCAATTCCGGACTGATCTGGGCCAATGGGGGTGATATCGCGATAGACGGCCAGGTTACCGGAGACGGCGATGCCATCATTGGAAACATGTCGCAGCTGGAGTTTCACGCCGCCTCTTCCTCGGACGTCATTTTCGCGGCGGATGCTGCCGGCACATTGCGGCTGGACGATTCGTTCGATTTCAGCGGCAGCATCGCCGGCATGACGAGTGATGACAAGATCGATTTCGGTGACATCCTGTTCAACACCGGAACATCCGCTATCTATCAGGCAAACCAGGACGGAAGTGGGGGAACGCTGCTGGTTTCGGACGGCACTCATGACGCCACGCTCCACCTGCTCGGCGCTTACGAAACGGGCACCTTTACGCTCGCTGACGATGGCACCGGCCGGACCGCGGTCGCGTATAATCCAGCGGACGACTTCCACTTCGTGTGACGTGAAGCCGCGCGCTCCAATAAGGAGCGGGCGCCGGATTGATCCGGCGCCCGCTTCATATCTGATACTTGCGATATCAAGGAGGCAGGGCGAGCTATCTCTCCCTAAAGGCGCGCTGGAACGAATCCACCAGGGGTTTGGTCAGGTAGGCCAAAAACGTCCGTTCGCCGGTTGAAATGAACGTTTCGACCGGCATGCCCGGATAGATCTGCTCGGGCTTGACCTGCGGTGGCAGCTTGTCGGCCATTTTAAGCCGGACGGTGAAGTAGGGCAGTCCCGTGCTGGGTGTTATCAGCCGGTCCGCCGAAATGTAGAACACCTTTCCGGGCACTTTCGGCGTCGTGCGCGCATTCAGCGCCGTGAACATCATGTTTGCGTCCTGCCCGATCCGGATGGAATCGATATCCTCGGGCTTTATCCTGGCCTCGACGATGAGCTCGTTCGTGGTCGGCAGGAGCTCCATCGCCATCTCTCCCGCTCTGATGACGCTGCCCTGAGAATTGTAGAGCGATCGAACGATGATGCCATCCACCGGCGCCCGGATGGTCGTCCGGTCCAGGACCGATCGAGCAGCGTTGATTTGTTCCTCGAGGTCGGCGACCTGTGCCCGAGCTTTGTTCATGTCGGTCACGGCGTCCTCGACCCGGCTGGTCGTAAGCCGCTCGATCTGTTGACGCGCTTCCACGGTCTGGGTAGCCGAGGTGGCGATCTGCGCCTCCAGAGATCCCGCCTGGCCTACCAGGTCGGCGGTGCTGCGTAGAAGATCGGTATATTCCGAACGATTTGTCAGTCCTCTCTCCAACAGGCGCTTTTTGCGTTCCGTTTCCGTATTGACGATCGCGAGCTGGTTTTCTGCAGCTTTCTTCTGCGCTCTCAGGCCGGCAACGGCTTCCTGAAGGGCTGCCACCCGTTGCATCAAAATCGCCTGTTCCGCGGTATACCGCGCCAATCGCGCCTGAAATTCCTTTGTCTGCTGTGCAAAGACGTCGCTGAATTCAGCCGCGCCCGAATAGGCTCCCAGGTCACCGGGCAGGACAATTTTCTCCAGACCGTCCCGTTCTGCTTCGAGCCGCGCGATTTCAGCCTTTTGTGCAACCCACTGCTTGAGAACGCGGTTGAGCTGGGACTGCGCCACCGTCGGATCGAGCACGATCAGGGCCTGGCCTCTTGAGACCCTGTCGCCTTCCCGGACCTTGATGCTTGTGACGACGCCTCCTTCGAGATGCTGGATCATGACGTTCTGCCCAGCTGCTGCGACCACGCCCGGCGCGATCGTCGCTCCCCCAATCGGTGCAGTGGTTGCCCAGAACCCGAAGCCGAGCACGAAAACGGCCACGCTTGCATATCCCGCCAGCGTGATCCGATCTGTGCGTGTATCGATGTTGCGCTGCCAGCGATACGTCTTGCCGACCGCCTGCATGGTTTGGCTAGGAACCGTCATTGGCGACCTTTATCTCCACGCGACCTGGTGACGGGAAAGGCACCACTCCTTCATTGTCATGCGACTGAGCGGCCGCCGCCGCCGCCGCTTGACCACGTCGCTCGGCAAGCCGGTCGAGCACGTCCTTGGTCAAACCGTAGATCTCGACCTGGCCATTGCGCAGCATGAGTATGCGATCGCATTTGGAAGCGAGCGAGGGCCGATGGGTGATGACGAGCACGGTCGTTTTTCGTGACCGCGCCTGGATGATCGCCCGCTCGAGCGCGGCTTCGCCGTCGGAATCGAGATTTGCATTGGGCTCGTCGAGAACCAACAGCTTGGGATCGCCGTAGAAGGCGCGCGCAAGCCCAATGCGCTGACGCTCGCCACCCGACAAGCGAACGCCGGTCGGGCCGATCACTGTCGAATATCCATCCCTCTGGCCCAGGATGAGCTCATGCACCTGCGCCTCCTGGGCTGCTTGAACCAATTTCTCATCGGGCGCGTCCGGCTCGAAACGCGCAATGTTCTGGCCGATGGTTCCCGGGAAGAGTTCCACGTCCTGCGGAAGATAGCCGATATGACGGCCGAGCTCCTCCGGATCCCAGCTTCGCATATCGCCGCCATCGATGCGGATCACCCCAGAACGGGGCTCAATGGCACCGACTATGAGGCGCGCCAGAGTCGATTTTCCAGCCTGACTTGGCCCGACGATCGCGACTGTTTCGCCAGCGGGGACTTCAAAGGTCACCCGCTTTATGAGCGGTAGCGCGCCATCGGCCGAACCTGGAAGATGATAAACTACCTGATCCGCGCCCAAAGACCCTTCGGGCGTCGGCAATGCAATATTTTCCTTTGGAACTAACTTCGATCGGCCAGCCGAAAGCCTCTTCCATGCAAGATTGGCATCGATAATCTGCCGCCAGCTCCCAATGATTTGATCAAGAGGCTGCAGAGCGCGCGCCGAAATCATCGAGGACGCAAATATCATACCGGCGGTCATCTCGTTGTGAAGAACCAGATAAGCGCCGACACCCAATATCGCGATTTGCAGTACCGATCGAGTGGTGCGGGACACACCGCCATAAAATGCGTTGACGCGGGCGAGCCCGTCCGAAGCGTGCAGAGAGCCGGAAAAACGGGTCCCCCAGAACTCTATTGCATTGGACACCATGCCGAGCGCGCGAACCGTTTCGAAGTTTCGGGCGAAGGCCTGCGCCGAATTCATTGAGGCGCTAAGATTTTCCGCCGCCTCCTTACCAGGTCGCGAACTCGCGACCTGGTTCAGCACGGCGAGGGCGACCATGAGAGCCGCCCCGATGACCGTTACCAGAAAAAGCAACGGATGAATGAAATACAGGAGGCCCACGAAGATTGGCCCGAAAGGAAGGTCGAAGAGAAAGAAAATCGTTCGTGAAGCGATGAAACCTCGCAGGGTGGCCAGGTCTCGCAAGGCTTGGACATCGCCGAGCCCAGCGCGGGGACCGCTCATTGCGGCGAGAAAAGACGATGCACCCAAAGAGACATCGAGCCGCGCCGCGAGTCGGCTTGCATATACACCCCGCACGACTTCGAGCACTCCGAACAGCAAAAGCGACGAGAGGGCAAGCAAGGTCAGGTAGGTGAGAGTATCCAGATTGGCAGCGGGCAAAACCCGATCATATACCTGCAGCATGTAGAGGGGCAGAATTAACACCAGGGTGTTCATCACCGCGGAGAATAGGCCCATTTCGACCACGCTTCTCGATAGCACCTTTCGGTTTGTAGAACTGGACATGCCCAAAATTGCCCCCAGCGAAATGCACGCACATTAGGCAATCGTTATATATCATTCGACGTTGTCACGCTATCGGCCGCGATTCTTTTGCGAGCCATAGTAAAGAGGGCCGACGCCGACTGAGGCGCTATGCCAGTGAAAATCATGCATTTGAGGGATGCTCGCCGGCCGCTGCGCGCACGCATAAACCAGGCTCTCCATCAACTGGCTCGACAAACCTGATGTCCTTACTCTTCCTGCGCTGGTTGTGGTGGCCACACCTCTTTACCGGCCTTGATCAAGCTTGTCCCATGGTGTGTTTCGATCTTTGTGACGCGCTCGCAACTCGTTGGAGCGAACAATAGTTGTCAAGCCAATCGGACGGCCTAACTTGATCGCCTCTTTCTGCAAGGTCGCTGCGGAACCCAAGATGGAAATGCTGGAAGCTCGCTATTTCTGGCCAGATCATCAAGCAACCTGATGAGAGCCTTGGCTTCTTCGGACTTGCAGGAATAATACCGCCAGGAGCCTTCGGCGCGGCACTCGAGAACTCCATGTTCGACGAGCTCTCTTAGATGTAGCGAAATGGAGTGCTTGGTACAGCCCACTGGGGAGAGCAGATCTGACACCGTTCTTTCGCCATCCATCAAATGAATGAGTATCAACAGGCGCTTGTCGTTGGCGAGGGCAGCAAGCAACCGCGCCGCGACCGCCACCCGTTCGCGGAAGGAAGGGCGCTTGGTCGGACGCCGCCGCGGAGCAGGGTTCGCCCCGATTTCCACAAGACCTTGTTTAACATATGCAGTCATGCACTTTGCCTCACTCAGCTAAGCAGAAGCAGTACGACGCTTCTCTGGTCAAGCATATGCTAAACGAGTCCGCTCTCCAGCATGATGCGAGCCCTTGCCCTTCATGTGGTTGGTGAGGATGGCAATGCGCTTGGGTGGTGAGGCCGAGTTCATCTTGGCGGTAGCCTTCTTCCGACTCGGACACCCGATCATGAGCGGACGCCTCCATGATCAAGGCTGTCCCACGGCCTAGCCGGACTTGCCAATCTCTTTCATCAGCACGGGTAATTCGGTTGGCGGAGTAAGACAGACCATTCGAAAAGCTTCCACGGATATTGCAGAGAACGCCTGCGGTGGAAAGGTTAATATCGTGGGCGAAAAGAGCTTCAAAATAAAGCTGTGGGCGGCTACGTCGCGGGAACGAAAAAAGAAGAGAAGCAGAACTTTCATGTGCGATTTTTGCACACGGTCTCCCGCAACTGTCTGATCTTACTTATCTATCTGCCCCATCCATCATGGGCGCTATGGCTACCCTAAACCTTTGATAATCTTTCATGCTTCATAACTTCGACAGGTTGGATCGCGTCGTACGGGCTCTATCACGCGCCATGATAGGCCCAAGCCGCAAATCGGCGGATGACTGGCCGGCGCCACGGCGTGGGGCGTCGAATACCTCAATCGCAGGGTAGCGTATAGGTCGACCTGGCCGGAATTGCCAACGCGTCGTCTGCTTTCGATGCCTGGGCGGAGGACGGAACCCTCCAGCTTCGTATGACGGTGTCTGCGCCAACGATGTGGCTAGGAACTGGGAAGGCCAGCCCTCGACAGCATCTCAAGGAACCGGGAATGATGATGATCCTTTACATAGCGCGGCACAAAGCCAGGGCAGACGTTGCTCAGATTGAGATGCGGAAGTTGTGACAGGCAATGGTGGATGGCCCGGGACGCTTCTTCGTTGTTTCCGGTGGCCGACGCGGTCGCGGCCCAATAAAGGGCGCCGCGAACGAAGCCAGGCTTTGTCCTGACCACTTTGCGGGCGGCTTCGAGCGCCCGCTGGTTGTCTCCGCCAGCGAAGAGCGCCACAACCAGGCCGTGGTGGCGCCAGAAGTCGATGACATCGTGCGTTCCGAGCCGGATCGCTTCGTTGGCCTCACGCACCGCTTCGTCGACCTGTCCGCGCAACGCAAAGAGCATCGAAATATCGCCGTGGCCAGTCGGGTAGCTTGGGTTGAGGCTGATCGCGTGGCGGCATTCGGCGATCGCCTCGTCGATGCGACCGCAACTTTCGAGAGCGAACGACAGAATACATCGGGCAATTTCATCGTCCGGTACCGCCCGTACTGCGGCTTCCGCAAGCTCGACCGCACGCTCGATCACCCCACGCTCCCGAGGCAGCGCACCAAACGCCACGCCCATGGATATTACGATTGAGAGCGTCCGCTTTGCACGGGCGTTGTCGGGACCTATCGAAAAGGCCTTCTCGGCGAGCTCTATCCCGACCAAAAGTGAGTCCCGAGTCATCTCAAAATATTTCATGAGGGCTTCGTTCACCAGCCTGCGCACTTCAGGGATCCCTGGCGGGCTTTTGTCTCGAACCTTCCAGTTGGTCAGTTGAAGTTCGAGGATCACGGCAAGAACAACAGACTGTGCGATCCTGTCCTGGAATTCGAGCGCGTTCTCGGAGTGGCCGTCGAACTTCTGGGCCCAGACGTGGTGGCCGCCGGCGGCATCGACGAGCTGGACATTCACCCTCAACCCATTGCCGGATCTCTGGACGCTGCCGCTGAGCATATATCGCGCCCGGAGTATCCCTGGTGTCTTGGCTTCTTCGCCTGGGCCGCTCTTCTCGGGCGGAAGCGCGGCGAGCACGACATAGTCGGCCACTTCGGAGAGGGCTGTCGTGATGTCCTGGACAAGTCCCTTTGCGAAGAAGTCGTCGCCTTGCTTTCCGGTCAGATTGACGAAGTCGGCAACGCTGATGGACGGACGCCCAAGGCGCTGGCTGGACGGAACACCATTTGTCGACTGCACATTTGAAGCGTCGTCGGCGGCGAGCAACAGAGATTGCCAAAGCGCCCGCGTTTCAGGGCCGGCTTCGACGCCGAACTCCTTCTTCAGCATGCTTCTGCAAGCTTCGTATGTCCTGATTGCCCTGTCGCGTTGGCCACATGCGAGCAGCAATTCCATCTTGAGCCGATAGGATTCCTCCCGTGTCGGTTCCATGGTCAGAATACGATCGGCCAGGATCAGCCCGGCATCGGGGTCGACGAGACGGGCCAGTTTTTCGAAGGACTCAAGCGCGCGGCCGAGCAGCCTGTCGCGTTCCGATGTGATCCAGCCATCGAACGCATTGCTTCCCAGATAAAGCCCGTCGAGGAAGGGCCCGGTGTAGTTCGCCAAGGCCTTCGCGAGCTCCTGGGCGGAACGGGCCGAGAGACCCGTTTCGAACTTCTCCGCGTCGACTTGAACCAGCTCTGGCCTCAGGGCGATCAACTCACCGCTGGAATGGATGAGATCCACCCCCTCTCGCGCCAGATCCTGGCGCAGGACACTGAGGGCCTGCCGAAGGCTGTTGCGCGAATGTTCAGCGTCGCTGTCGCTCCATAGGAGGTCAGCCAGCCTCTCCCGCGTCGCCGCCATGCCCGGACACCGGGCCAGATAGGCGATGATTGCCGGCCCTCGTTTCCCGGTCAGCCGAAGCGGGCCGGCCGTTTCATTTTCAATCCGGAAACCGCCGAAGAGTGAGATTCTATTTGCAGCGCCGCTGTCCTCACTTTGCATTTGCTATCCCAGCCTGACGAAATCCTAACTCAAAACTAACGCTTCGCAACAGTCGGCCTTCGCGCTCAAGCGCTGCCGTAACGGCAGACTGTTTAGGCTTTGCTAAATTAAGGCGACCAAGTCAACGAAAGGCTTGGTTCGAGGGGGGTGCGTGTCCAGGACAAGAGCCAATTTGCTGCTGCTGTTTGCAGCCGCTTTGTGGGGCTTCGGCAATGTCTCGCAAAAGATGGTGCTTGTGCATCTCGACGCGATGAGTGCTGTGGGTCTGCGATGCCTGATCGGCGGGCTGCTTGTGCTGCCCTTTGTCTTCATGGAGAAGCGGCTTCCGCTCGGGCCGGACTATTTTTCCAGCTTGGCCAAGGTGGGCGCACTGTTTGCCATCTCCATCACGCTCCAGCAGCTTTGCTATCTCGGGGCCTCCGTCACCAATGCGAGCTTCCTGGTAAGCACGGCAACGGTAATGACACCGCTGGCCGCCTGGTTTCTCGTAGGCGAACGTCCGACAGCGAGTCTTACAATCGCCGCCGGATTGACCCTTGTTGGAGCCCTGCTGTTGTCGGATGGGATAGCCGGGTTCAGCAGTGGCGATCTTACCGCTGTGCTCTCGGCTGCCTGCTATGCGCTCTGGGCAGTCGAGCTGGGCCGGCACATGCAGGTGCATGCGCGGCCGTTCACCGCTGCCGCGACACAGTTCTTCGGCGCCGCAGCCTTCGCCCTGCCGCTCGGTGCAATGCAAGGCAATCTGTCGCTGGCCGCCGCATTCGCAGCCGGCCCGGAACTGGCGATCCTCGGCGTGTTCTCCACTGCGATTGCCTTCGGCATACAGACGGTTGCCCTCCGCTTTACGCCGGCCAGCCACGCCGCCGTGATCGTCAGCGCAGAAAGCGTTTTCGGGGCGCTGGGCGCGGCAATCTTTCTCGGCGAGCGGAGCTCGTCCGCGAGCGTCTTGGGTGCCGGCATCATCCTGGGTGCCATCCTGTCCGTTGCAATGTCGAACCGAGCGCCGCAGGCACGCACGTCCTTGCGAACCGCTTCGGTTCAACCCTTCGACGCGGCCCCTGCCTTTGCAGCTGCCGCCGCAAATTGGGCGGGCGATCGTCATCCCAACAATTCAGGTCCAGTGGAGGAATGTGATGGCCCTTGCCGGTGATGCGAAACGTATTCCAGACCCGGCCGGACTTGTCGCGGGGGCGCAGTGATGGATGCGCGGACAATCCTTCTTCCGGTCGCACATTTGGTATCGGCGCTTCGCGCCCGCATGAAGGGACCGGGTGGCTACTACAACAGCGGCAATGCGCTCGGCCTCATTGTCGGTCTGGCGATCCAGATTGCCACCGCGCCGGTCGGCTTGCATGAGGGAAGCAGCGTCACCATGGCGGTGATCGAATATTTCGCTGGCAGCCATGGCACTGTTGCGCTGACCTTGACCACCCTGGTCTTCTTCTGGGGCGGCGAGGCCTATCACCGGGCCTGGGCAAGGCCGGATGCTCCCGATCCCGCCCTCAACCGTCTAGGCGACTTCCTGTCGGGCCTGGGTGCGATCGGGCTCGGCATTGCCCTGTTGCTGCTCGGCGATCCATTGCTTGCGGCGACCTCCGGCCTGCTGCATGCGCTGGGCAAATTCGGCAGCACCTTCCACAGGCCCGGCACGCCAATTTCGATCTGGCCGGCCGCTTGGCCCGATCCGTTCCGCAGTGCGGTGCTCGCCAGCCGGTTGCCGGCAATGCTGGCGACGACAGTGGCCCTCGCCCGCGCTTTGCCTGAGGTCTGGTGGAGCGGCTCCTTCGCGGCCCTCGCCATGCCACTGACCTTGCTCGGCTGTTATCTCTTGTGGACCAAGGCCGATCTGCTGCTCTTCGGCGTGGGCACCAAGGCCACCCGCCAAATTTTCACATGTTGAACCCGCTTTTTGAAACGACCGGATGTCGAGATGGAGAATGACATGTTTGGCAGTGTGTATCATCAGGACGCCGGCCCCCCACCCTTTCGCGAACGGGTGCGGATGACAGGCTGGGGCAGTCTCCTGACGCCGGCCGGTTCAATCTCGAGAATGACAGGAATACTTGCAGCTTCGCTGTTTTGGGGGGTCTCTGCCCATGCCGCGAACGTTGACGTCGCCATCGTGTTCGCGGTCGACTTTTCGTCATCCATCGATCCGAAGATCGCCGATATGCAACGCGAGGGACATGCCGCGGCACTCACCTCGCCAGAGATCATCGCCGCCATCAGCCGGAATTATATTGGTTGCATCGGCGTTGCCTATTTTGAGTGGTCGAGCCCCGGACACGCGCGCGTCGTGCTGCCGTGGACAAGCATCTGCGGACTGGAAGATGCCGAAGCGGCGGCTGCGGTGATCAGCAGGAAAGGCGATACCGGCTTCATCCGCAGAGGGCGTGGCGGAACATCCGTCTCCTCGGCTATCGACATCGGCAGTCTCCTGCTCGACCAGTTCCCGGGAAAGGCCGCAAAGAAAGTCATCGATATCTCCTCCAATGGCGAGAACAACGACGGGCTTCCCGTCCAGCCGAGCAGGTCGAACGCCATAGCCAAGGGATATACGATCAATGCCATCGCCATCCCGACGGAGGATGAGAATCCCGACCAACCTCTGGCATCCTATTTTGCCAAATCGGTCATTGGCGGTTCCCAGGCCTTCGTCATGACGCCGAAGGGGCCAGACGACTACACCATGGCGCTTCGCCGCAAGCTCGTGACTGAAGTAAGCATGAACGACGACCGTCCGCTGTGAAAGTGCGCCATGTAGGACGAACTTTCGAGGCCCCATCCCGGAGCGCATTGCACAACGAGATCCCGCGCCGCTGCAGCGCGAGACCTTGTAGGACCGTCAGGACAACAGCCTATCGCCGCAATGCGTGCACGCTTGCCTTGCCTTCGCTGCCTACCGGCAAAGCCATGTCATCGTCGAGAAGGCGCGTGATGCGGGCAAAGCCGGTGAACGCTTTCCTTGCTTCCTCGGCCGACATCTGGCCCGACAAAGCGGCCGAGCAACAGTTCAGCGCGCACTGATAAACCGGACCGCGCCGTCCCGTTGGCCATTTCCGCAAGAACATCATGGCTTCGGCAACACTATCGATTTCTTCCGCAGGGTGTCCTTGCCCGCGCGAAATCCGCACGGGCGAAAAGAAATGCAATTGATCCATCGTTTCCTCCCGGTCGACCGCAATGCGCTCGATCGAACCCCACTAAACGCACCAACAGCCGGTTGGTTCCAGCCAAAAAATGGAATTTTTTGAGAAATCTGTCAGGCGAAGGCGATCACCTGTGCGGTGGTGAGTGTCGCCTACATCGTCGGAAAGTGGCAGGCGACTTTGCGACCGGGTCGGTATTCCCGCAACTGCGGCCGCTCCGAACGGCAGCGCTCCGCCGCGATCGGGCATCGGGGATGGAAACGGCAGCCGGTTGGAGGGTTCAGAGGGCTCGGTACGTCGCCGGTGAGGATGATGCGCTTGCGCGTCCCGCTGGGCGTCGTCTCCACGATAGGAACCGCCGAGATCAGCGCCTGGCTATAGGGATGGGCCGGTGCTGCAAACACTTCTTCCGCCGGCCCTTCTTCGACGATCGAGCCGAGATACATGACCGCTATGCGGGTTGAAACCTGACGTACCACCGACAGGTCGTGGGCGATGAAGATGTAAGTGAGATTGAGCTTCTCCTGCAGATCGGCAAGCAGGTTGACGATTTGCGCCTGCACCGACACGTCGAGCGCGGAGACGGGTTCGTCGAGGACCACGAGGTCCGGGTTCAATGCAATAGCCCGCGCGATGCCGACGCGCTGGCGTTGCCCGCCGGAAAATTCGTGCGGAAACCGCATGACGTGATCCGGCAGCAGGCCGACAAGGTCGAACAGTTCCGCCACGCGTCTGGTGATCTCGCTCGACGAGAGCCTGCCATGGATGCGCAGCGGCTCGGCCACCAGGTCGCCGACGCGCCGGCGCGGATTGAGCGATGCCGACGGATCCTGGAAAACCATTTGCAAGCGGCGCCGGAGCGGCCTGAGTTCGGACAGCGACTTCGAGGTGATATCGTTGCCTTCGAACAGAAGCTCGCCGTCCGATATGTCGTAGAGCCTCACTAGGCAGCGCGCCAGCGTGGACTTGCCGCATCCGGATTCGCCGACCAGGCCGACCGTCTCGCCGCGCCACACGGTCAGGGAAACATTGTCGACCGCATGAACGGTTCGCTTGCCTTCGGCGGAAAAACGGCTGCCGATGGAAAAGCGCTTGCCCAGCGAACGCGTCTCGATAATGGGGCGGTTCTTGTCGGTCATCGATCCGCTCATGCCTGTGCCACCCTGAAGCACGCCGCGGCATGAGTGCCGCTCCCGAGGTCGGGTTTGCCGGCCTCGCAGGGCTCATAGTGAACTGGGCACCGCGGACCGAACGCACAGCCCTGCGGCAATCGCAGCAATGACGGCGGCGAACCGGGAATGGCCGGCAGGCGGCGTGGTTTTTCGCCGGTCAGCGGCGGGATCGAACCGAGCAGCGCGCGCGTATAGGGGTGTCGCGGATCGGAAAACAGCTCCGCGCGACTGCCGCGCTCCACCACGCGGCCGGCATACATGACCATGACCCGGTCGGCGAGTTCGGAGACCACGCCCATGTCATGCGTGATGAAGACCACCGCCGACTTGTGCGTCGCGCGCAGCTTGCGCACCAGATCGAGAATGCCGGCCTGTACGGTGACGTCGAGCGCCGTGGTCGGTTCGTCAGCCACCAGCAACGCCGGATTGCAGGACAAAGCCATTGCGATCACCGCCCGTTGACGCATGCCGCCGGACAGTTGGTGCGGGTAGCGCGACATCGCCTCGTGCGGGTTCGGAAAATTCACCTCGGCCAGCAATTCCTCCACGCGCTCCATCGCCTTGGACTTGCTGATGTTGCGATGCGCGCGGATCTGTTCGGCGATCTGCCAGCCGATCGTGTAGACAGGTGTCAACGCGGTCATCGGATCCTGGAAGATCATCGCGATCTCGTTGCCGCGCAGCCGCCTCAGTTCGCGCGCGGGCAGTCCCACCAGTTCGCGGCCCTTGTAACGGATCGAGCCTTCGATGGTGGCGTTGGGATCGGTGATCAAACCCATGACGGCCAGCAGCGACACGGTCTTGCCGGAACCGGACTCACCGACGACGCCGAGGATCTCGCTCTCCTCGAGGTCGAAGGAAACGCCATCGATGGCCCGCACCAGGCCATCATTTGTGCGGAAGGATACTTTGAGGTCGCGCACCGACAGTATCATGATGTCCTCAGGCGCGGATCGAGAAGGATGTAGACGAAATCGACCACCGCATTGGCAACAACCACGAACATCGAAGCGTACATCACCGTTGCCATGATCATCGGCAGATCGAGATTCTGCAGCGCGTCATAAGTGAGCTTGCCGATGCCGTGCAGCCCGAACACCACCTCCGTCAGCAGGGCCGAGCCTCCGACCAGCGCACCGAAATCCAGGCCGAACAAGGTGACGAAGGCGATGAGCGACGTGCGCAAGGCATGGCGCAGCAGGATGCGGGTCTCCGACAGGCCCTTGGCCCGGGCCGTACGGATATAGTCCTCCTGCAGGGATTCGATGATCGCCGCGCGCAGCACGCGCCCATAAATGCCGATGTAGAGAATGGACAGCGTGATCCACGGAATGACCAGGGTCAGGAACCAGCCCTTTGGATCGTCGGAGAAGTTCTTGTAGCCGAGCGGCGGCACCCAGGAGAACGCCCAGCTGTCGTGGTAGCGGCTCTGGGTGATCAGGTTCATCACCTCGCCCAGCCAGTACACCGGCATCGAAATACCGAGCAGCCCTAGCGCCATCAGCAGCTTATCCAGCCAGCTGCCGCGCGTGGCGGCGGCGGCGATGCCGATGATGATGGAGACGACCACCCACAGGATCGCCGCTCCGAACACCAGCGAGAGCGTGACCGGGATCGAATCCATGACCGCCGGCACCACCTTCCAGCCACGATTGACGAAGGAGGTCAGATCGCCGGTGACGAAGATCTTCTCCATCATCGTCACATATTGCACGTAGAGCGGCCGGTCGAAGCCGAAGCTGTGGCGTACCGCCTCCAGCACTTCGGGCGATGCATTGCGGCCGGCGATGCGCGCCGCCGGATCGGAGCCCGGCGTGGCGAAGAAAATCAGGAAGACGATGACCGAGATGCCGAACATCACGAACAGCATCTGGCCGAACCGGCGCAGGATTGCGTAGATCATCAGTCGCGCCCCAGCCGAACCTTGGAGCGCGGGTCGAGCGCGTCGCGCAGACCGTCGCCGAAGACATTGAGCGCCATGACGGAAACCGCGATCGCCAGGCCCGGCACCAGCGCCACCAGTGGCCTGGTGTAGAGCAGCGCCTGTCCGTCCTGGATAATGGTGCCCCAGCTCGCGGCCGGCGGCTGCACGCCGATCGAAATGAAGGAAAGGGCTGATTCCGTGAGCATGTTCAGCGCCATCATCAGCGGGACGAAGACGATCAGCGTCGTGGTGACGTTGGGCAGGATGTCGCGCCACAGGATGCGCCATCCCGGCACGCCCAGATTGATCGCGGCGAGCACGAATTCGCTTTTGCGCAGTGCCAGAACCTGCCCGCGTATCGGACGAGCCACATAGGGCACGTAGACGATACCGATGATGATGACAGGCAGCCACAGACTGCCGGACTCGATCTGGATCGGTCCTATCGTGATGCCATGCGCGATGGTGACGATGGAGAGCGAAATCGCCAGCAGATAAATGGGGAACGCCCACAGTATGTCGAGGAAGCGCGACAGCACCGTGTCGGTGACGCCGCCGAAATAGCCGGCGATCAATCCCGCCGCCGTGCCCAGGATCAGGGTGAAGATGGTGGCTGCTCCGGAGATCAGCAGCGAGCTCAGCCCGCCATAGAGCATCCTGGCCATGACATCGCGCCCCTGGCTGTCGGCGCCGAGGAAGTAATTGCCCAGCCGCCAGGTCGGGCCGAGCGGTGTGTAGCCAAGCCCGAGCCCCTCCGTCGACTGTTCCATCACTGGAACGTCGACGCCGTCGATCTGGATGACGGCGTCGAGCGTCGAGGCGAAGGGGTCCACGCCTGCCCATTTCGCATAAAGAGGCGCACTGAGGCAGGCAAGGACGATGAGGAGGAACACGGCCAGCGACGCCATGGCAGCCCTGTCCCTTGCCAGCTTCGCAAACGCGACGGCCCAGGGCCCTCGCGTTTTGCGCGGCGCGGCGACAGCTACGTTCGACACGGACGTGCCCCTCCGCGGTTCGTTACTGCACCCAGGCCATTACTGTACCCAGGATTGGGTGATCATCCAGTTGAACTGCCGGTTGAACTTGAAATTGCCAAGACGTTTGCTGACGAAATCGAGCCGCTTCGGCGTGAAGAGGCCGACGGCAGGTGCCTTGTCGGTGACCTGCCTGTCGATTTCAGCCCACATTTTATCGGCGGCTTTCTGATCGGTGACGCCGAGGTCCAATGCCTTTTGCATCTTGGCGTCGATTTCCTTGTCGCAGAAGCCGGCGATGTTGATCGAGGCGTCCGAACCTTCGCGGAAGGAGGCGCAGCTGAACAGGATGTTCAGGAAGTCCGAAGCCGCCGGATAGTCCTTGTACCACTGGGTGACGGACATCTGCACCTTGTTGTTGGTGTTCTGGATATAGGTGAACTGGATGTTCGACGAGATCGGCTTGACGTCGGCGACATAGCCGATGCTGGTCAGCACGCTCTGGAGATAGACGCCGATGGAGCGCGAAATGGCGGTGTCCTCGACGATGATGGTCACCTTCTGGCCCTTGGTGCCGGAGTCCTCAACGAGCTGCTTTGCCTTGTCGAGGTCGGGGGCCGACCATTTGGCGCCCGGATTCTTGGTGAAGGGGCAATAGTCTTCATGGCCGGGGAAGTCCGGAGGCAGGACCTGGCAGACCGGCGAAGCCAGCACCTTGCCGCCGAACAGCTTGACCAGCGTGTTGCGATCGATCGCATAGGCAACGGCCTGACGGGCTTTTTCATTGTCGAAGGGTGCGAGACGGTTGTTCAGCGGCGCGTACCACCAAGCCGAAAGCGGCGAGATGTGCAGCTGGTCCATGGACTTGCTACCCAGTTCGCCCAGGCGATCGCTGGGCAGAGCGTCGAACATCCAGTCCGCTTCGCCGTTCTGGATCGCGGTGACGGCTGCCTCTTCGGACAGGCCGAAATCATATTGGACGACATCCGGATAGCCGTCCGGCTGGGCTTCTTCGCTCCACTGCTTGAAATTGGGGTTGCGGGAAACCGTCATGCCCTTGTTCGGGTCGAAGGCGGAGATCATGTACGCGCCGGTGCTGGGAATGGGCTTGGAACCCATGTCTTCAGCGGGCGTGTCCGCCGGCAGGACCACGGCATGCGGCAAGGCAAGCTTGTAGAGCAGCTCGGCATCCGGCTTGGTGATGTTGATGGTGATGGTGCCGGCCGCTTCGTCGCCGACAACGCCGCCTTCCAGCGTGCAGCTCTTGGTGTCGGCCAGGCATTTGTCGGCCCCGACGATGCCGGCATAGAACGTGCCGGAGGTGGGTCCGGAAACCTTGAAGATGCGCTGGAAAGAAGCGACGACGTCCTTCACGCCAAGATCCTGGCCGCTGGAGAACTTGATGCCCTTGCGCAGCTTGAAGGTGAAGGTCTTGCCGTCATTGCTGACCTGCGGCAGGGCCTCGGCCAGATCGGGGACGATGGTGAAACCGTCCATGCCCTCGGCCTTGCGGAAGGCCACCAGGCCGTCATAGATCGGCTGGTACATCTGCCAGCCCTGGTCCGTGTAATTGATGTGCGGATCGAGCGTTCCCGCCGCGGAGCGGGCCAGCAGGCGGATGGTGCCGCCTCGGTGCTCCTTGAGATATTCGGCCTGTGCCGGGGCCAGCCATGTACCGGCCAGCAATGCCGCGGCTGTTGCCGCCAGAAGCAGTTTCTTCATGTCTTGATTCCCCTTTTTTCAGTTATCGTTGTGGTCCAGGAAGTCTCCCACCACCCGCATGCACGCATCTTGCTCTTCGACATGCGGCATGTGGCTGGAATGCTCGAATATCTCCCAGCGAGACCCCTTGATGCCGTCCTTGTAGGGCTGCACGGTCGCGGGCGTGGCCTCGTCGTGACGTCCGGAGATGATCAGTGTGGGAACATCGATGGCCGGCAGGCGCTCGACGATGCTCCAGTTCCTCAGCGTTCCGATGACATGGAACTCGTTTGGCCCATTCATCAGATTATAGACGGTCGGATTGCGCACGACCTGGGCGAAACTTTCCGTGACTTCGGGCGGGAAAGGCACGACCCGGCAGACATGCCGCTCGTAGAACACCATCGTCGCAGCCTGGTAAGCCGCATCGTCCGTCGTGCCGGCCTGTTCGTGCCGGGTCAGGGTCTCCTGCACATCCGCGGGCAGATCCGCACGCAACCGGTTGGCCTCTTCGACCCACAGTTTCATGGAAGCCGGTGAGTTGGCTATGGTCAGCGATTTCAGGCCTTGCGGCCGCGTCACGGCATATTCGGCGCCCAGCATACCGCCCCAGCTCTGGCCGAGCACGTGGAAGCCTGTCCGAATGCCGAGGTGGTCGACGAGGTTTTCAAGCTCGTCGATGAACAGCCCAGGTGTCCAGAAATCGGCGCCTTTCTCAGGCAGCAAGGTGGAATTGCCGCAGCCCAACTGGTCGTAGTGGATGACGGCGCGATCCCTTCGCGCAAGAAGCTTGTAGGCATCGACATAGTTGTGAGCGACGCCCGGGCCGCCATGCAGGATCACCACAGGCGCCTTTTCGCCGCCGAGTTCGCCACTGACCCGATACCAGGTCTCGTAGGCGCCAAAAGCGGCCCGTCCTTCCATGCCGATGATCTCAGATGACATCCCAATTCCCAGTGCGATTGAAGGTACTTTTATCGTCCGCGGCGGCAGGCGCCTAACTCATGTTACGGGTGACCTGCACCCACTCTTCCAGCATCTGCACGCCAAATGCCGTGGCACCTTGCCTGCCGAGCGGCCGATCGGTGTCGGTCAGTTCCTTGCTGGCGATGTCGAGATGCACCCAGGGGCGATCTTCCGTGAAATGGCGCAGGAAGGCTGCGGCATAGGGAGCATCGCCATCTTCCATATCCTTGGCATGATGCCGCAGGTCCGCGAACGGCGATTGCAGGCCCTCGTCGTAGGCCCGGTCGAGCGGCAGCCGCCAGAACCGCTCGCCGACCGTTTCTCCGGCCGCGATCATCTGTGACGCGATGGCATCGTCGGTGCTGAACAGGCCGGCGAATATCGACCCCAACCCACGCGTCACCGAATAGGTCAGCGTTGCCAGATCGACGATCACTAAAGGGTTGAAGCGCGTGGCTGCATAGTGGAGGCAGTCGGCCAGAAGCAGGCGTCCCTCCGCATCCGTGTCGAACACTTCCACTGTCTGTCCGGACGCCGTCGTGATGATGTCGCGCGGTTTGAGCGCCGTGCCGGATGGCATGTTCTCCGCAATGCCGAGAACACCGACAACGTGTACCGGGCTGCCTTGCCGGGCGAGTGCGATCAGCAGGCCGACCACAGCGGCCGCTCCGCCCATGTCGGCTTTCATGTCGAACATCTGCGCTCCGCCCTTGATGCAGAGGCCGCCCGAATCGAAGCAGACGCCCTTGCCGACGAAAGCGAGTGGTTGGGCGGGAGCACCCTTGCCCCGGTAGCGCAGGACAGCGACCCGCGGCGGGCGCGCCGAGCCCGATCCGACAGCAAGAAGCGCGTTCATGCCGAGCTCCTTCAGTTGCGCGGCATCAAGCATTTCGATGTCGATGCCGGCTTCACGCAGGGGCTCAAGATGATCGTGGAAATTGTCTGGATGGAGATGGTTCGGCGGCAGGTTGACCAAGGTGCGTGCATATTCGACGCCGTCGGCGATGGCATTGATCCGCGCCAGCGCCGCTGTCAGATCCGGGCCGCGAGCCCCTACCAGTTTCACCCGCAAGGTTCTATCCGCTCCCGCCCCTTGCCGCCGGTTGCGCATATCGAAACGATAGCGGCGTAGCCGCATGCCAAGCGCGACACGCGCCAGGATTTCGGCGCCGGGCAGGTCAACGCCGGCGATCGGGTCCAGGACCAGGGTGGGCGCGCATTCCCCCTTGCCCTCGAGATGCGCGGCAAGCAGACCGCCGGCGCGCGCCAGTGATAGGGTGGTTACGGCTTCAGCTTTGCCCAGGGCCAGGACGACCACGCGCTTGGGCGATACGGACTGCGGGGCAATAAGATCGATGCAGGTGCCGGATTCGATCAAGGCGGCCGGGTCGGAGCAGGCGCGCGAGAGAATCCCGCCCATCTCGGCATCCAAGGCGGCTGCCCGCGGGCCGAAGCCTGTTTGGGCAGTTTGCAAGATCACGACGACGGAGGCTTCCGAGGAAATCTCGTCCGCGGTCTCGAAAACCGGCGCTGGCGATTGAGGCATAGGCTGGCGCTCTCTCCGATTGCGGCAATACCAGCCGGGTAGCGAGCAACGCTTCGCTCACCCCGGTGGAGACTGGTCAAGCCGGTCTCCGCCGTTCGTGGTATAATGCCGGTCCCCAAATAGTCGCTTTCTTGAGACGACTTAATTGCTCTTGTCATCTGGGTATCCCCTAACAGGGCAGGCGATCAAACGCGAATTCTGCCCATGTCGATTGACAAAAACTCAACTCACAATTCATGATCGGCCAATGGCCCTTCCCTCACTCAATGGCATGCGCGCTTTCGAGGCCGCCGCTCGCCTTGGCAGCGTCAAGGACGCGGCGGAAGAACTGCATCTGACACCCTCGGCTGTCAGCCGGCACATCCGCGCGCTTGAACGAAATCTTGGCCAGGACCTGTTCGAACGCGGTTTTCGCCAGATAACGCCAACCATAAGGGGCTCCTACTATGCGCGCAGCCTCTCGGAGGCGTTCGAAGCGATCTGGCGCGCCACCGATGACGTCAGCCTCTCCGAGGGGTCGCGCCACGGCAAGATCCAACGTGTTCGGGTCTTGTGCGTGCCCACCGTTCTGAACCTTTGGCTGGCGGACCGGTTGCCGAACTTTCGCCGGTTGCATCCGTCGGTGGATCTGGAGATCTCCACTTCAGGCAAGCGCGCCAACTTCGATTTGGCCATTGTCGACGAGTTCGTCTACAAGGCCGGCCCGGCTCTGACGCTGCTGATCCCGCTGCTTTTGACGCCGGTCTGTGCGCCTTCGCTTCTGGAGGGGCCTGTGCCGCTGCGATCGCCGGCCGATCTGGTCAATCATCATCTGATCCATGAATGCGAAACCATGAGATGGAAGCGTTGGCTGGAGCAGGAAGGCGTTCTGGAAACGACGCCAAAATCCAGCACAACACTGGATGATTGCACCTTGATCATGCGCGAAGCGATCAATGGCGCCGGAATAGCGCTTGCGGACACGATGATGGCGCAAGATTTTCTGCAGCAAGGCAAGCTGGTCGCGCCGTTCCGTGCCCGCCACACCTATCCGGCCGGCATTTACCTGCATCAGCGTCGCAGCATCGGCAACAAACCAGGCACCGGTCTGTTTCAGGATTGGCTGCTCGCCGAAGTCGCGGACCACAAGCAGGTGATGGCAATCGCTTAGATGCCCCCAACCGAAGATGTCGGGAGCCACCGCTTCAGATTGGAATCCCCGCGTCGAACCTCGACTCATCCGTGGTTCAGCGATGACCCACCATCGCCGTGCATCGATAATCGCAGTTCTCATTGAATATCTTTAAGGCCAAAGCCGGCAAATAGGTTGCTTGTCGGTTCCCCTGCGGCAGGCTTAACCTGCACGCGGCCAACGCGTGAGGGCGCGTGCTGCAAAAGGGGAACATTGCCATGACGATACAGGGTGCTTCACCTGATCTGTACAACGAGGATTTGGCTCCGGCCAAAGTTCGAAACTGGGGACCATTCTCGATCTTCAACGTCTGGACGTCGGACGTCCACAGCCTTTGGGGCTACTATCTTGCCGCCAGTCTGTTCCTGTTCTGCGGCGGCTTCGTCAATTTCATCATCGCCATAGGCATCGGCTCGCTGATCATCTACGCGCTGATGAACATGGTCGGCTATGCCGGCGTGAAGACGGGCGTGCCCTACCCCGTGCTTGCCCGCGCCTCTTTCGGCATCTGGGGCGCCAACATACCGGCGCTGGTGCGCGCCGTCGTCGCCTGCTTCTGGTACGGCGCGCAGACTGCCGCCGCCTCGGGCGCGATCGTGGCGCTGCTGATCCGCACGCAATGGTTCGCCGATTTCAACGCCAGCACGCACTTCCTCGGTCATACCGGCCTGGAGGTGATCTGCTTCGTGGTCATCTGGGGGCTGCAATTGCTGATCATCCAGAACGGCATGGAAACGGTCCGCCGCTTCCAGGACTGGGCCGGCCCCGCGGTGTGGGTGATGATGCTGATCCTGGCGATCTATCTCTGTGTCAAATCCGGGAGATTTGCCTTCACCAGCGACATCCCGATGGACGTGCTGCTGGACAAGACGAAGGATGCGGGCGTGCCCGGCACGCCTGGCTCCTGGACCTCGCTGTTTGCGGTGGCCGCGATCTGGGTCACCTATTTCTCGGCGCTCTATCTCAATTTCTGCGATTTCGCCCGTTACGCGCCTGACAAGGCATCGCTGCGCAAGGGCAACATCTGGGGCCTGCCGATCAACCTGATCCTGTTTTCTCTGGTGGCCGGCGTCACCACCATTGCCGCCTTTGACGTCTATGGCGAGGTGCTGCTGCATCCCGACCAGATATCGGCGAAATTCGACAGCTGGTTCCTGGCAGCCCTTGCTGCCCTGACCTTTGCAGTTGCGACGCTTGGCATCAACGTCGTGGCGAACTTCGTCTCGCCGGCCTTCGACTTCTCCAATGTCTTTCCCAGGCAGATCGACTTCAAGAAGGGCGGCTATATCGCGGCCGTGATCGCCCTGCTGCTCTATCCCTTCGCGCCATGGGAAGGCAGTGCGGCTTCCTTCGTCAACATCATCGGCGCGACGATGGGGCCGATTTTCGGGGTGATGATGGTCGACTACTACCTGATCCGGAAGGGTGAGGTCGACGTCGAGGCGCTTTATCGCGAAGATGGCGAATTCCGCTTCCAGGGCGGCTGGCACGTCAACGCCTTCATCGCCGCCGGCATCGGCGCCATCTTCTCGTCGATCCTGCCCAACTTCACCAACTGGCTGCCGTCCTGGTGGGGTGTCTATGGCTGGTTCTTCGGCGTGGCGATCGCCGGCATCATCTACTACGTGCTGCGCACCGCCGCTTTGGGCGCCGGCGCAAGGACCGCGAAGGCCTGACAAGGTGAATTTTGGGGCGGCGAGAGCCGCCCCAAAACCTACCCGAGCATCTCGGCCAATCTGCGCACCGTGTTCCAGTTGCGCGACGTGCCCGTGCCCATGCGCTTGTGATTCATCGCCGCAAGCAGCCGCGAGCTTGGCCTCTCGCGCGAAAAGACGACCCAGATGTCGCCGCCGACCGAAGTCACTTTTTCATCCTCGCCGGCATAGGCCTGGAGCCCCGTCACGGCCTCCACGGGCGCAGGCTTGCGCATCACCCGTACGGCCACCTGATCGCCTGCTTTGGCCGAATCGGCCGGGAACGGATTGCCGGCGGCAAGCTTCAGCCAGTCCTCGGCACCACGCACGATGATGTCGACATGGCGGCCGAAGGTTTTTTCGAAGGCTGCCTCCAGCCGCTGTTCAAGGTCGGCAATATCAGTTGCCGTCGCCTCGAAGACCAGATTTCCGGTCGCCACCAGGGTGCGCGGGTTCTTCAGCCCGAGATCTTCCGCCATGGCCTTGAGATCGGCCATGACGACCCGGCGGCCCTCGCCCAGGATGATGCTGTAAAGCAGCGCGACATAGGTCTGCATGGCCGACCGGCTACACCAGCCGGCTCTGCTCCACCGCTGCCTCGATGAAACTGGCGAACAGCGGATGCGGGTCGAGCGGCCGGCTTTTCAGTTCCGGATGATACTGCACGCCGATGAACCAGGGATGGTCCGGGTATTCGACCGTTTCCGGCAGCACGCCGTCGGGCGACATGCCGGCAAACACCAGGCCGCAATCCTCAAGCCGCTCCTTGTAGTCGACATTGACCTCGTAGCGGTGGCGATGGCGCTCGGAAATCTGCGTGTCCCCATAGATTTCGGCGATCTTGGAACCCTTGGCGAGCTCGGCCTGATAGGCGCCGAGCCGCATCGTGCCGCCGAGGTCGCCGGTTTCGCGGCGCTTCTCCAGCATGTTGCCTTTCAGCCATTCGGTCATCAGGCCGACGACCGGCTCCTCGGTCGGACCAAACTCGGTCGAAGACGCATGCTCGACGCCGGCCAGCGACCGCGCCGCCTCGATGCAGGCCATCTGCATGCCGAAGCAGATGCCGAAATACGGCACTTTTCGCTCACGCGCGAACTTCGCCGCCAGGATCTTGCCTTCCGAGCCGCGCTCCCCAAAGCCGCCGGGAACCAGGATGCCATGCACCTTTTCCAGCCACGGCGTCGGATCCTCCTTTTCGAAGATCTCCGATTCGATCCAGTCGAGCTTGACCTTGACGTGATTGGCCAGGCCGCCATGCGACAGCGCCTCGATCAGCGATTTGTAGGCGTCCTTGAGGCCGGTATATTTGCCGACAACGGCGATGGTCACCTCGCCTTCCGGATTGTGGATGCGGTTGGACACCGCCTGCCACGGCTCCATACGCGGCTTCGGCGCCGGATCGATGCCGAAGGCGGCCAGGACTTCCGAATCGAGCCCTTCCTTGTGATAGGCCATCGGCACGTCGTAGATATGCGGCACGTCGAGCGCCTGGATCACGGCACTTTCGCGCACATTGCAGAACAGCGACAGTTTTCTGCGCTCTTCCTTGGGGATAGCGCGGTCGGCGCGGACCAGCAGGATGTCGGGCGCGATGCCGATGCCGCGCAGTTCCTTGACCGAATGCTGAGTCGGCTTGGTCTTCAGCTCACCGGCCGTCGGGATATAGGGCATCAGCGTCAGATGCACGTAGACGGCATTGTTGCGCGGCAAGTCGTTGCCGAGCTGGCGTATAGCCTCCAGGAACGGCATCGCCTCGATGTCGCCGACCGTGCCGCCGATCTCGCACAGCACGAAATCATAGTCGTCATTGCCGTTGAGGACGAAATTCTTGATCTCGTCGGTGACGTGGGGGATGACCTGCACGGTGGCGCCGAGATAGTCGCCGCGCCGCTCGCGCTCGATGATGTTCTTGTAGATGCGGCCGGTGGTGATGTTGTCCTGCTGGTTGGCGGAGCGGCCTGTGAAGCGCTCGTAATGGCCAAGATCAAGATCGGTTTCCGCACCATCGTCGGTGACGAAAACCTCGCCATGCTGGTACGGCGACATCGTCCCCGGATCGACATTGAGATAGGGATCGAGTTTTTTGATGCGTGCGCGATAGCCTCGCGCCTGCAGGAGAGCCCCAAGGGCCGCTGCGGCAATGCCTTTTCCAAGTGAGGAAACCACGCCGCCTGTGATGAATACATATCGCGCCATGGGAGTCATCGCTTAACGCGGCCGGATTGATTCCGCCAGAGAAAAAACCACCGCGAAGGTTTTTTCCCAAGAAGGCGCTCGGATCGTGAATAGGGCAAAACAAAAGGGCCGGCTGAGCCGGCCCTTTCGGCAGGATGACGAAAACGTCAGATGATGACGACCTTGGTGCCAACCCTGACGCGGCTGTAGAGGTCCATGACGTGCTCGTTGATCATGCGGAAGCAGCCATTAGAGGCGCTGGTTCCGATCGACTGCGGCGCGATGGTGCCGTGGATGCGCAGATGCGTGTCCTTCTTGCCGTCATAGAGATAGATGGCGCGGGCGCCGAGCGGATTCTGGCCACCGCCAGGCATGCCGTCCTTATACTGGCCGTAATGCTTCGGCTCGCGCTTCTGCATGTCCAGCGTCGGGATCCAGCGCGGCCATTCCTGCTTGTCACCGACCGCGACCGTGCCCTTGAACTGCAGGCCTTCGCGACCGACCGCAATGGCGTAGCGCCGCGCGGTGGAAGATGATTCGACGAGGTAAAGGCGCCGCGCGCTGGTGTCGATGACGATGGTGCCGGCATCGTAACCAGTGAATTCCACGTCCTGCGGCACGAATTCCGGCTTCACCTTGAACTGCTTCTTGGCCTCCCTCTTGGCGAGAGCCTGATCGAGAGCCCGCGTCTCGGGAAGATAGCTTATCGAGGAGCCGGACGACGTCCCGCCGAAAAGGCCGGCGAACAGGCCGCCGCCGCTCGGCTTCTTCTGGCCGATGACTTCGCTGCGCAGTTCGCCATTGTTGCCGGTCAGGGCGACGTTCATGGCCTCCGCCGGAAGCGGCTCGGCCGACTGGATCGGCGCTATCGGTTCGATAGGCTCGATGATCTTGGCAGCCTGCTTCTTGGCCGGCTTGGCATCGGCCACCTCGGTTGCCGGCGCGCTCTTGCCCTTCTTGGCAAGGAACGCCTGCCGTTCCGCGTCGGCCTTGGCCTTTGCCGCCTCGCGCATTGCCAGCTTCCTGGCTTCGAGCGCCTTGGCTTTGGCGGCTTCCTTGTCGGCAACGATCTTGGCCTCGATCTTCTTGATCTGGGCGAGGTCGTCGGGCGTCGGGTTTTTCTTCTTCTTGAGAAGCTTCAGTTGCGACGCATCACTCTTGACGGCGATGTTGATGGCAGAAGTTGTTTCAGCCGAAGGCTGTGCGGCCATATTGGCCGGAACGCCTGCGAAAGCGGGGGAACTCACGCCGAGTGCGGCGCAAAGTCCCAGGAAAATGAAGCTGCGAAGCTGCATGGCGAAGATCCGATCGTTCTATGCTTGTTGCCACGGCGTCGCCCAGCGCCCCCCAAGGGCGCCGGAAATGCCGCGTGCAATCTATAGTCGAATAAGCGCGGCCGCCTCAAGCGTGGGGCTATGCCTCACCCCGTCGAATCTTCGTGATCTCGCTGCATTTGCCGCGACTGTGTTCAAACGACCACAGATCGCGGTTCAGGCACCGAGGACTACTGGTTTGGAACCTGCGGGGTCGCCGGTGCGGCGGGAGCCGTGCCGTTGGTCGCCGGCGGCGTCGAGCCGGCGGCAGGCGCAGTGGCCGGGGCAGTCGCAGGAGCCGAAGCATCGTTGCCGGAAGGCGGCGTCGGCGTGGTGGTGCCCGCGGGCGCCGAAGTTGTGGTTCCAGGCAACTGGTTGAGCACGCCTTTGCCGGCGCCGTCCGAGGTCGCCGGCACGCGGTCCAGGATATCGATCGGCTTTTCGCCGTAGCGGGCGACGATCGACAGGGTCAAGGAGGTGGCGAAGAAGGCAGCCGCCAGGATCGCCGTCGCACGCGTCAGCGCATTGGCCGCACCACGCGCGGTCATGAAGCCGGACCCGCCACCGATGCCGAGGCCACCGCCTTCGGAACGCTGCAGCAGCACCACGCCGACAAGGGCGAGCACGACCATGAGATGGATGACGATCAGTACGGTTTCCATAGTTTATCCTGGCAAGGCCTTGCCCGGCCGCGGACACGACCGGTGAATTGGAGGCGGCTCAATACAATGCTTTGACGGCATTTCCAAGCCCGTGGCCGGAATATGGGAAGCAACCCGTCCTTTGCAACGATTTCGTGCACCGGAAGCCCTGTCCGGCGGGGAAAATGTCTTCAAGCAATATTGCGATAGGCCTCGGCGATGCCGAGAAAGTCCGCCGCTTTCAGGCTGGCGCCGCCAACCAGCGCGCCGTCGACATTCCTGACGCCGAGCAGTTCGACCGCGTTGGAGGGCTTGACCGAGCCGCCATAGAGAATGCGCACCTTCGCCGCGACGCCGCCGAGCTTTTCCGACAGCTTTTCGCGGATATGTGCGTGTGCCGCAGCGACGTCGGCCGCCGTCGGCGTCAGGCCGGTGCCGATCGCCCATACCGGCTCATAGGCAATGATGGTGTTGGACGGGGTGGCGCTTGGCGGGACCGAGCCCTCGACCTGCCGCGACAGCACGTCCAGCGTGGCGCCCGTTTCACGCTGCTCATGCGTTTCGCCGACGCAAATGATGGCAACAAGCCCGGCACGCCATGCGGCGGATGCCTTGGCCTGGACAGTGGCGTCATCCTCGCCGCGTTGCTCGCGGCATTCGGAATGGCCGACGATGACATGGCTTGCACCGGCATCCCTGAGCATTTCCGCCGAGATGCAGCCGGTGTAGGCGCCGCTCTCCTTGGTGTGGCAATCTTCGCCGCCGGCATGCACCGGCGTGCGCGACAGGATCTCGGCGGCGTGGGCAAGCAGGGTTGCGGGAACGCAAACCAGCGCTTCGGTCTCCGCGTCAAGCCCACTCATGAAGCCGTTGCCGATCATCCTGAGCTCGTTGAGGGAGGCGCTGGTGCCGTTCATTTTCCAGTTGCCGGCGACGAGCGGGCGAATTCCTGGCGTCATGGGTTTGCTTCTCCGGATGATATCGGGGCTCTGGCCCTCACTACCAAAATCAGGCCACAAAGCAATCGACAGTGGGCCGGAAGGGCGCTATTGCGCTTGTTTCAGACTCGGCGCATGCGAAAATGCGCATAAATCGGAAGTAAAAATGCTTGGTATATTGAGAAGCGCGGCAGGCACCTGGGTCGCGAAGGGGCTGTTGGTGCTGCTGGTGCTCAGCTTTTTGGTCTGGGGCGTTTCCGGACGGCTGATGGGCGGTTTGGCCGGCCATGATTCGGTGATAACCGCTGGCGGCACCAAAGTGTCGATCAACGAATACCGTCTCGCCTATGATCGCCAGCTCGCCGTCATGTCGCAGCAGTTCGGCCAACGTCTCAGCCACGAACAGGCAAAGGCGCTCGGTGTCGACAACCAGGTGCTGGCGCAGCTCGTCTCGGGTGCCGTTCTCGATGAACAGGCCCGCAAGCTGGGCCTCGGACTTTCCAAGGACCGGCTGGCCGAGCTGACACGCGAAGACCCGGCCTTCAAAGGCCCGGGCGGCCAGTTCGATCGCAGAACGTTCGAATATATGCTGCAGCAGATTGGCATGCGACCCGAGGACTATTTGAAGAACCGTGCTCAGGTGGCGGTGCGCCAGCAGATTGTCGAGGCGGTCTCGGACGGCCTCAAGGCTCCGGACACTTTCTTCAAGGCAGTTGCGCTCTATCGCGGCGAAGACCGCACCATCGACTATTTGACGCTGCCCAAGGCACTGGTGGAGCCGATCGCGGCGCCATCCGATAGCGTGCTTTCGGCCTATTTCGAAGCCAACAAGAAGACATATGCGGCACCCGAATACCGCAAATTCTCCTATGTCCGCCTCGAGCCGGTCGACATCATGGATCCGACCGCCGTCACCGACCAACAGGTCAGCGACGACTACAACAAGAACAAGGCGCGTTACACCACGCCGGAATTGCGCACCATCGAGCAGCTCGTGTTCAAGACGCCGGATGCGGCCAAGGCCGCGCTCGATTCGCTCAAGGCAGGCGCCACTTTCGACAAGCTGGTCACGGCGGAAGGCAAGACCCCGGCCGACACGTTGCTCGGCACGCTTGCCAAGGACAAGATCGCCGACAAGGCGGTCGCCGACGCCGCCTTCGCGCTTAACGCCAATGAAGTCAGCCAGGTCGTGCAGGGCGCCTTCGGTCCGGTGCTGCTGCGTGTCACCGAGATCAAGCCCGAAGTGGTGAAGCCGCTGGCCGAGGTGTCCGACCAGATCCGCAAGGATCTGGCGCTGGGCGAGGCAAGCCGCATCCTTCTGGACGTGCGCGACAATTACGATGACACCCGCGCCGCCGGCAGTTCGCTGGCCGACGCCGCGGCCAAGCTGAAGCTGAAGGTCGTCACCATCGATGCCATCGATCGCAGTGGACTGCGGCCAGATGCAAGCATCGTCAAGGACCTGCCGCAATCGCCGGAGCTGATCAAAGCCGTCTTCGACGCCGAACCCAACACGGAAAACGATGCCTTGACCACAGCCGACAACGGCTTCGTCTTCTATGAGGTGGCGTCCATCACGCCGGCTCGCGACCGCACGCTGGATGAGGTTCGTCAGAAAGTCGTGGCCGACTGGACGGCGGCGGAAACAAGCAAGCGGCTCGCCGCCAAGGCTGACGAGCTGGAAAAGCGGCTCAAGGCCGGCGCAACGCTCGATGTCATTGCCAGCGAACTGAAGCTGGAAAAGCAGACCAAGCGCGGTGTCAAGCGCGAGGCTGACGACGTCGATTTCGGCAAGGAAGGTGCCGCAGCGATGTTCGGAGTCGGCGAAGGCGGTACCGGCCTGATCCCCTCGCCTACCGGCGACGGACAGATCCTGTACAAGGTCGCCGAAGTGTTCGAGCCCGCCGGGGCCGATGCCAGCTCGGTGCCGGATGACGCACAGAAATCCTTCACCTCCGGCATGTCGGACGACCTGCTCGACCAATTGGTGGCGCAGTTGCAGACGCAGTACGACGTTCGCGTCGACCAGGCCGCCGTCGCCCAAGCCTCGACAAGATGAGCGCGCTGAAAACCCATATCGCCAAGATCGCGACCGGTAGCGCGCTTTCCTTCGAGGAAGCGCGCGAGGCCTTCGACATCATCATGTCGGGTGATGCGACCCCCGGCCAGATCGGCGGTTTCCTGATGGCGCTGCGCGTGCGCGGCGAGACGGTGAGCGAGATTTCCGGCGCCGTCGCCACCATGCGGGCCAAGATGCTGCAAGTCGACGCGCCGGACGGCGCCATCGATATCGTCGGCACCGGCGGGGACAATTCCCACAGCGTCAATATTTCCACGGGATCGGCCTTTGTCATCGCCGGCAGTGGTGTGCCGGTTGCCAAGCACGGCAATCGTGGCCTGTCCTCGCTGACAGGAGCCGCCGACGTGCTGGTTGCGCTCGGCGTCAAGATCGACATCTCGCCCGAATTCATCGGCCGCTGCATCCACGAGGCTGGCATTGGTTTCATGTTCGCGCCCGCGCACCATCCAGCGATGAAACATGTCGGTCCGACCCGCGTCGAACTCGGCACCCGCACCATCTTCAACCTGCTCGGGCCGCTCTCCAATCCAGCTGGCGTCAAGCGGCAGCTGGTCGGTGTGTTCCTGCCGGAATGGATCCTGCCGGTTGCCGAGACGCTGAAGGCACTGGGTGCGGAGCATGCCTGGGTTGCTCATGGCGACGGCTATGACGAGATCACCACCACCGGCGAGACGCAGGTCGCCGAACTGATCGGCGGCGAGATCCGCAGCTTCACCCTGACGCCTGAAGCGGTCGAGTTGCCGCGCCACAGCAGGGACGAACTGCGTGGCGGCGATGCGGACTACAATGCCAAAGCCTTGCGCGATATGTTGGGCGGCGCTGCCGGCGCCTATCGCGACACCGTGCTGATGAATGCCGGCGCCGGCCTGGTGGTGGCGGGCAAGGCGACGACGCTTGCCGACGGCATCGCGCTCGCCGCGCAAGCCATCGACAGCGGCCGGGCCCTGCAAGTGCTCGACAGGCTGGTCGAGATTTCGAACGGGTAAAACGTGTCTGACATTCTTCGCAAGATCGAGGCCTACAAGCGCGACGAGATCGCGGCGGCAAAGGCACGTGTGCCGCTGGCCGAAATCAAGGCGCGAGCCAAGGACGCCGACGCACCGCGCGGCTTTCTTGCCGCGCTCGAAGCAAAGCGCAAATCCGGCGCCTTTGCGCTGATCGCCGAGATCAAGAAGGCAAGCCCGTCCAAGGGGCTGATCCGCGCCGATTTCGATCCGCCGGCGCTGGCGCAGGCCTATGCCAAGGGTGGCGCTGCCTGTCTTTCGGTGCTGACCGACGCACCGTCCTTCCAGGGCGCGCCGGAATTTCTCACCCGGGCGCGAGCCGCCGTCGCGCTGCCGGCGCTGCGCAAGGATTTCCTGTTCGATCCCTATCAGGTCTACGAAGCCCGCGCCTGGGGGGCGGATGCCATCCTGATCATCATGGCCAGCGTCGACGACGCCCTGGCGAGCGAGCTTGAGGCAACGGCATTCGAACTCGGCATGGATGCGCTGATCGAGGTGCATGATGAGTCCGAGACGCTGCGCGCGCTAAAACTGTCGTCGCGGCTGATCGGCATCAACAACCGCAATCTGAGAACATTTGAAACCAGCCTTAAAACGTCGGAGCGGCTGGCACCCATGGTGCCGGGCGGCCGCCTGCTGGTCAGCGAGAGCGGTATTTTCACCCATGACGACTGCCTCAGGCTGCAAAAGAGCGACATCGGCACTTTTCTTGTCGGCGAGAGCCTGATGCGGCAACAGGACGTCACCACCGCGACGCGCCTGCTTCTGACAGGCAAGGCTTTGGCCGAGGCTATCTGACGATGGTATCAGGCCTGACCCATCTCGGCGCGCAGGGCGAGGCCAACATGGTCGATGTCGGCGACAAGGAAGAAACAACGCGCACGGCGATCGCCGAAGGCTTTGTCGCGATGCAGCCCGAGACGCTGAAGATGATCCTCGCCGGCAACGCGAAGAAGGGTGACGTGCTCGGCACCGCGCGCATTGCCGGCATCATGGCGGCGAAGAAGACGCATGAGCTGATCCCGCTCTGCCATCCGCTGCTGCTGACCAAGGTTTCCGTCGACATCGAGCCGGACCACGCTTTACCTGGCCTGAAGGTCACCGCACTGGCCCGCGTCACCGGCAAGACGGGCGTCGAGATGGAAGCGCTGACGGCCGCTTCGGTAGCCTGCCTGACCATCTACGACATGGCCAAAGCAGTAGACCGCGCCATGGTCATCACCGGCATCTGCCTGGTCGAAAAGACCGGTGGCAAGTCGGGTGACTACAAGGCGAGTTCCTGATGGCGCTGGTTCCTATCGCGGAGGCGCTTGAGCGCCTGCTCGATGGTGCGGCACCTCTAGCCGGCGAAAGCGTTCCTCTGTTCGAGGCGGTGGATCGTGTTCTGGCGGAACCGGTCGTGGCACTCCGTACCCAGCCACCTTTCAATGCTTCCGCCATGGATGGCTATGCCGCTCGAGCCGCCGACGTGGCGTCGGTACCATCGAAACTATCAGTAATCGGCATGGCGCCTGCCGGGCGCGGCTTTGACGGCACGGTCGGCCAGCGACAAGCGGTGCGTATCTTCACCGGCGCTCCGCTGCCCGAAGGCGCCGACACCATCGTCATCCAGGAGAATGTCCGCGACCTCGGCGGCGGCGAAATCGAAGTGACCGAGCCGACGGCGCAATGGCGCAATATCCGTCGCATCGGGCTCGATTTTTCAACAGGCGACATGCTGCTCGAAAGAGGCCGTTTGCTCGACCCGGCGGCACTGTCGCTGGCAGCATCGGCCAACCATCCCCAGGTCAAGGTGGTAAGACGACCGCTGGTCGCCATCATTGCCACCGGCGACGAATTGCTGCCGCCGGGCAGTGATCTCGGCCCGGACCAGATCATCTCGTCCAATGCCTATGGCGTCGCTGCCACCGCACACTCGGTCGGCGCCCGCGCGCTCGATCTCGGCATTGCCGCCGATCGCAAGGAGGCCATCGCCGAACTGGTGCAAAAAGCGGTCGCGGCCGGTGCGGATGTCATCGTGACGCTTGGTGGCGCCTCGGTCGGCGATCACGACCTGATCCACGATGTGCTGACCGGCGAAGGCATGACGCTCGGCTTCTGGAAGATCGCCATGCGCCCCGGCAAGCCGCTGATGTTCGGCCGCCTCGGCGATATCAGGTGCATCGGCCTGCCCGGCAACCCGGTGGCAAGCCTGGTCTGCTCGCAACTGTTCCTGAAGCCGCTGCTGGCGCGGCTCGGTGGCCGCAACCATCGCCAGGACATTCGCCCAGCGCGACTGGGTACCGCAATGCCGGCCAATGATTTGCGCCAGGACTATGTCCGAGCCGTGGTCAGGGAAGATGACGGCGCGCTGGTGGCGACGCCGTTCGGCATTCAGGATTCCTCGATGCTGAGAATGCTGGCCGACGCCAACGGGCTGATCGTGCGGGCGCCGTTTGCCCCTGCAGCAGCCGCGGGCGAGGCTTGCAGCGTTTTGATGCTGCGCTGAGGAATTCCAGGCAAGCCGTTCATAACAGACGAGAAAGTGATCTCGGCTCTAGTTCGAGATCAAGCTCTGCGTCAGCGGATGCGCCGGATCGGTAAGGCCGTCGACAATGTCGTAGTGATGCCGGTCGGGCTCGACCACGGTGCTGGTGGTGGCGCCAAGGCCGGTCCAGATGTTGGCAAGCAACGCATTCTGGCGCAGGAACTCGGCGCGCTCACCGCCGCCGGCCCAGCAGGTGATGCGGGCGCCATCCATCGGGCGCAGCAGGGCTGGGCTTTCAGCCAGCGCCTCCTCTTCGTCGATTGCCAGGTCCTTGTTCATGCCGGTGCGCATGAGCGGACGCAAATCGTGTAGACCTGAAATCGAAACGACATGGCGTATGCGCCGCGCCACATCCGGCGCCAGAGGCGTGGTTGTCGTCACCATCCGGGTGGCGAGATGGCCGCCGGCCGAATGTCCGGTCAGCATCAGCGGTCCGTCAACCATTGCCGCTGCCTTGCCAATCGCCGCCCCGACCTCCCGGACGATGCCTGCGATGCGTATGTCCGGGCACAGCGTGTAGGAGGGCATCGCAACGGCGAAGCCGCTGCCGACCGCGCCATTGGCGAGATGCGACCACAAGCTCTTGTCGGTCTCCAGCCAGTAACCGCCATGGATAATCACCACCAGTCCTTTGGGCGCGGCCTTGGGAAGGAAAAGATCGAGCCGATTTCGCGGCCCGTCGCCATAGGCGATGTCGAGCCGTGCCCGGCTCTCTGCCGAGAGCGCATCGCGGAATGCTGCCGCTGGCTCGGCCCAGGCGGCTGGCCAACGGTCGCTGCCGGCAATGTTCGCGCCGTTGGCATAGGCATCATCCCAATCGACGATGTGACGTTCGAACATCTGCGCCCTCCCCCAAAACGGCATCGCTGTTGCGCTAGCAATGGCCAGCGCCACGCCATGCGTCAATGCTCCAGGGCAAAAACATTTTAGGCTTGAAACAAATTTCGACTGGTGCGATCCTGCCCGTACGAACAGCCGACAATGGGAGGTCTGCTGTGCTGCCCTCACCTGCAGATGTTCACCCTTTCGGCGCGCATCTCCGAGCAGGCGTGATGGGCAGCACGAAGCCTCCTCAGAGCAGGACCTTAGGATCCACCACATCCAGCCAAGGCGCATTGCGCACTGGCCAGGCAGCAGACGGGAGAGCGGCGACATGCTTGGGCCTTCAGCGCATATCGACACGTTCACGCGCGATCACCTGCCGCCGCCGGAGCAATGGCCCGATATACTGCTCGACGGCTTCGACTATCCCGAACGCCTCAACGCCGGTGTCGAACTTACCGACCGGCTGGTCGAGAAGGGCCTCGGCGACCGCACAGCCCTGATCGGCAATGGCCGCCGCCGCACCTACAAGGAACTGTCGGACTGGACGAACAGGCTCGCCCACGCGCTGGTCGAGAATTATGGCGTCGAGCCCGGCAACCGGGTGCTGATCCGCTCGGCCAACAACCCCGCCATGGTCGCCTGCTGGCTGGCTGCCACCAAGGTCGGCGCCGTGGTCGTCAACACCATGCCTATGCTGCGCGCCGGCGAACTGGCCAAGATCGTCGACAAGGCGGAAATCACCGTCGCGCTCTGCGACACCAGGCTGATGGACGAGATGACCGCCTGCGCCAAGGACAGCACCTTCCTCAAACAGGTCATAGGCTTCGACGGCACCGCCAACCATGATGCCGAGCTCGATCGTGCCGCTCTCGACAAGCCGGTGACATTCACCGCCGTCAACACCGGCCGCGACGATGTCGCGCTGCTCGGCTTCACCTCGGGCACGACAGGCGTGCCGAAGGCGACGATGCATTTCCACCGCGACCTCCTGATCATCGCCGACGCCTATGCCCGCGAAATCCTGGAGGTGACGCCGGACGACATCTTCGTCGGCTCGCCGCCGCTGGCCTTCACCTTCGGCCTTGGCGGGCTCGCTATCTTTCCCCTGCGCTTCGGTGCGGCGGCGACGCTGCTGGAGCAGGCGACGCCACCCAACATGATCCACATCATCGAGACCTACAAAGCCACGATCTCCTTCACCGCGCCGACTGCCTACCGCGCCATGCTGAAGGCCATGGATGAAGGTGCCGACTTGTCGTCGCTGCGCGTTGCCGTTTCAGCCGGCGAAACCTTGCCCGCTCCGGTTTTCGAAGAGTGGACGCAAAAGACCGGCAAGCCGATCCTCGACGGCATCGGCGCCACCGAAATGCTGCATATCTTCATCTCCAACCGCTTTGGCGACATGAAGCCCGCGTCGACCGGCAAGCCGGTCGGCGGCTACGAGGCGCGCATCGTCGACGACGAGATGCGCGAAGTACCGCGCGGCGCGACCGGCAGGCTGGCGGTGCGCGGCCCGACCGGCTGCCGCTACATGGCCGATATCAGGCAGAAGGACTACGTGCGCGACGGCTGGAACATCACCGGCGACACCTTCACGCAGGACGAGGACGGCTTCTTCCATTTCGCCGCGCGCTCCGACGATATGATCGTCAGCGCCGGCTACAACATTGCCGGCCCCGAGGTCGAGGCCGCACTTCTGTCACATCCCGACGTCGCCGAATGCGCGGTGATCGGCGCCGAGGACGCCGAGCGCGGCCAGATCGTCGAGGCGCATGTCGTGCTGGTGCAGGGCGTGGCGCCTGACGCATTGACCACCAAGCGCCTGCAGGACCATGTCAAGGCGACGATCGCGCCCTACAAATACCCGCGATCGGTGAAATTCATTGCTGCTTTGCCCAAGACCCAGACCGGCAAGATCCAGCGCTTCCGGCTGCGCACGGAGAAAGTCAATTGAGCGAGCCCTACGATCCGGCGTCCGAAGGCGCACAGATGTCGTTCAACGAGCGCATGTCGTACAGCGACTATCTGCACCTGGAGAAAGTGCTGGAGGCGCAGACGCCGCTGTCGTCGGCGCATGACGAGATGCTGTTCATCATCCAGCACCAGACCTCGGAACTGTGGATGAAGCTCGCTTTGCACGAGATTGGCGCCGCGATCCGCTCGATCCGCGCCGACCGGCTCGAGCCGAGCTTCAAGATGCTGTCGCGAGTCGCGCGCATCTTCGAGCAGCTGAACAATGCCTGGGATGTGCTGCGGACGATGACGCCCAGCGAATATACCGAGTTTCGCGACGCGCTCGGCCAGTCCTCGGGTTTTCAGTCCTGGCAGTATCGCGCCATCGAGTTCATGGCCGGCAACCGCAACCTGGCCATGCTCGGCCCTCACAAGCATCGGCCTGACCTCAGCGGAAAGCTGGAAGCCATCCTGGCCGAGCCATCGCTCTACGACGAAGCGCTGCTGCTTTTGGCGCGCAACGGATTCGACATCGGTGCCGATGCCAGGCGCACGGACTGGCGTGAGACGCGAACCGAGAATGAAGAGGTCCTGGTCGCCTGGCAGACTATCTACCGCGATCCGCAGCGCTACTGGATGTTCTACGAACTGGCCGAGAAGCTGGTCGACTTCGAGGATTATTTCCGCCGCTGGCGCTTCAACCACGTGACCACGGTGGAGCGCATCATCGGTCTGAAGCGCGGCACCGGCGGCACGTCGGGTGCTTCGTATCTGAAGAAAATGCTCGAGGTCGTGCTGTTTCCGGAGCTGTGGACGGTCCGCACTCGGCTCTGACATCATCGAAATGAGAACAGGCTCACCGAAGGGACGCTCTGTGGCGGAAACCCTTCGCGAACAACCGGGGACTGACCATGAGTGGAATTCCTGATCTCGCCGCAGTCGAAGCGATGGATGCCACGGATCCGCTGCGGGCCATGCGCGACCGTTTCATTCTGCCGGAGGGGGTGATCTATCTCGACGGCAATTCACTGGGGGCAGCATCTCATGCCGTTTTCGGCGAGCTGCAGCAGGCGGCGACGCAGGAATGGGCCCGAGATCTTATCCGAGCCTGGAACACGGCCGGATGGTTCGAGATGCCGATCGAACTCGGCGACCAACTCGGACGCCTGATAGGAGCCGCGGCCGGCCAGACCGTTGTCTGCGACACGACATCGACCAACATCTACAAGGTGCTGCACGCAGCGATGGAGATGCGGCCCGGCCGGTCAGCCATCGTCGCCGAAGGTGACAGTTTTCCCACCGACCTGTACATCGCCGAAGGCGTGGCCTCGACCCGGGATGGCGTCCTGCTGCGCCTCGCGGGCGTCGACGCGCCGACCATCGAAGAGCTGATCGACGAAAACGTGGCGGTGGTGCTGGTCAACCACGTCAATTACAAATCGGGTGAACTGCGCGACATGGCGGCGCTGACGCGCAGGGCTCATACGGCCGGAGCGTTGATCGTCTGGGATCTCTGCCACACCGCCGGCGCCCTGCCCGTCGAGCTCGATCAGGCAAATGCCGATTTCGCTGTCGGCTGCACGTACAAGTACCTCAACGGCGGTCCGGGCGCGCCGGCCTTCATCTATGCCGCGCAGCGCCACCACGGCGATATCAGCCAGCCGCTCAGCGGCTGGTGGGGCCATGCGCGGCCCTTTGCCTTCGAACGGGGTTATGTTGCCGGCACCGGCATCCACCGTTTTCTGTGCGGTACGCAACCGGTCCTGTCGATGCGGGCGCTCAAAGGCGCGCTTGCCATCTGGAGCGACGTCGACATGGCGGCATTGCGAAAGAAGAGCGTCGCGCAGACAGAACTGTTCATCCAGCTCGTCGAAGCCAAGTGCGGCGCCTACGGTCTCACGCTGGAGACTACCCGCGACGCGACCAGGCGCGGCAGCCAGGTGTCGTTCCTTCACGACCATGGCTATCAAATCATGCGGGCGCTGATCGAGCGCGGGGTGATCGGTGACTTCCGCGCACCGTCGACCATCCGTTTCGGCTTCACGCCGCTCTATGTCAGCTACAAGGATGTGTGGCTGGCGGTTGAGGTTCTGGAAGACATTCTGCGCACGGGTGCATGGAAGGACCAGCGTTTCGCCGTCAAGGAAGCCGTTACCTGACGCACCGATCCCGGCGATCCGCCGTCGCTGCCCTCACTGCCTGGCAAATGACGGAGAGCTGAATTTCCAGCCAAAATGCCCAACTGACGTTGGCGTTTTGGCTCCGTTTCGTTCACGGCCAACGAACGTCCCGAAGGTTGCAATCGCCCCTTGTCGAGGTCGATCGACAGATAATGCCAAGCTTTGGTAGGGGATAAGCCACAGGTCATTAACCATAACAATTTCAATGTGAGCAGGCGCATTGCCGAAGGTGGCGCCCGTCGATCGTAACCCGCTGGCAAGCGCCAAATAATTTCAGCAGCCTTAACAAATTCATTAAACTTTAAACGGTTGCAGAACACAACTGGAACAGATAGTGTTTGTTCTGGGTTTGTTTTTCGATTCTGGTTTCAGGGAACCTGGGGGCCGCCATGCTGACACGCAAGCAACATGAACTGCTGATGTTCATCCATGAACGCCTGAAGGAGAGCGGCATTCCGCCATCCTTCGACGAGATGAAGGAGGCGCTCGACCTTGCCTCCAAATCCGGGATTCATCGGCTGATCACGGCCCTTGAGGAGCGCGGCTTTATCCGCCGGCTGCCCAATCGGGCCCGCGCGCTGGAAGTGCTGCGGCTGCCGGACTCCATCGCGCCAGGCCTCAATGCGGCAAAGAAGTTTTCGCCAAGCGTCATCCAGGGCAGTCTTGGTCAGGGTGGTGCTCTTGGCCGGCAGATCAAGCCGGCGCCTTCGCGGATGCCTTCGCCCGGCAATGACGACGATGCGGTCTCTGCCGTTTCGATCCCGGTCATGGGTCGCATCGCCGCCGGCGTGCCGATCGATGCCATCCAACATCAGACGCATTCGATTTCGGTGCCGCCGGACATGATCATGGGCGGCGCGCACTATGCACTGGAGGTCAAGGGCGATTCGATGATCGAGGCCGGCATCTTCGACGGCGACACCGTTATCATCCGTAACGCCGACACGGCCAGCCCCGGCGAGATCATCGTGGCGCTGGTCGATGAAGAGGAAGCGACGCTGAAGCGGTTCCGCCGCAAGGGCGCCTCGATTGCCCTCGAAGCCGCCAATCCAGCCTATGAGACACGGATTTTCGGGCCGGACAGGGTCAAGGTGCAAGGCAAGCTCGTCGGCCTGATCCGTCGCTACTGAGACGGCTGTGGGTTGACCACTGGCTTCTCGGGTTTCTTGAAGGGTGCCAGCCCCCTCGCCTCGCGAGAGTATTTGCGTTGCGTGTGCCAGGGCCGATATGGGCTGTCCACCGCGAAGCTGATCGTCGCCGGCGTGGTCGCCGATTGGCGATCGAAGAAGACCGCGGCACTGCCTTTGCGAGCCAGTTGCCGCTTGGTGATGACGAGAACCAGTTGGTTATGACAGGCGTCATAGGCGGTGGCGTCGTTGACGACGATCAGCTCGGCGAAGCCGCAGGCTTTCCAGGTGTCCTTGCGGTCCTCGACATAGGCAATGATCGCACCGGACATGTGCCTGGCCACGCAAACGCCTGAGGAGCAATAGAACGGCGATCCCGGCGGTAGCTCAACGGCATCCGCGACGTCGAATTGCCCATCCCTGTTGTCGAACACTTCCGGAACGACGATGGTTTCCGATGTCAGCGCGCGTTTCCAGTTGTCGACGGTGAATTCGTTCGGCCGTTGCCGGCTAACGGCAAGCTCACCGCCACCGATCGGCAACGCCACCAGCCGGGCGTCTTCCGAGATCAGCACATCGGGCGTGCGCGTATCCGAGACGGTCAGCAAGCCTGCCAACGCGAATGGCAGAGCCGCGAGCCGCAGCCATGTCGTCGCCATCGTCGCGATGACCAGGGCAATGGCCACCAGCAGGACCGACTGTTGCGAAATCAGCCCGACCCCATCGACAGGCGAACGCTCGGAGATCCAGCCCGATATGGCGATCATCATCGTCAGGCCCTTGCCCATCAGGTAGAGAGCTGGCCAATCCAATCCGAAAGGCATCAGCAGCGCGCTGGCGACGGCCAGGAACATGACGACGGTGACGATCGGCATAACCGCGAGATTGGCGAACAGGCTGAGCGGCGACACACGCTGAAAATGCCAGATGGCAAACAGCGTCGTGGCGCTGCCGGCGATGATCGAGGTCATGGCCAGACCAATTGCCGCCAGCAGGAATTTTCGTGTCAGGAACCCGGGCAAGGATCGCTTCGGCGGCGGCGGTCTTGCTTTTCCCGCGCGGTGATCCGCCCAGCCGGCATAAGCGCCGACCAGAGCCGCGGTCGCGGCGAACGACATCTGAAAACTCGGGCCGACCACCTCATGCGGCGACACCACGATGACGGCGATCGCCGAGATCGCCAGATTGCGCATGGTGAGTGCTGCTCGATCGAACAGAACTGCAATCAGCATCACTGCCAGCATGAGGAAGCTGCGCTCGGCGGCGACGACGATACCTGAGATGACGAGGTAGGCTGCGATCGAGAACAGTGCGGCGGCAGCGGCATACTTCTTGACCGGGCGACGCGCGGAAAGATCGGGAAACAAGGCGAAGGCGCCGCGCAGCAACCCCATGATGGTGCCGGCGACCAGAGCCATATGCAGCCCCGAAATGGAGATGATGTGGTAGATGCCGGTACGTCGCATCGCCTCATTGATGTCGTCGGGAATGCCGGCGCGCACGCCGACGATCAGCGCCGCGGCGATCTCGCCTTCGGCGCCGCCGACGCTCGCCCTGATATGGTCGGCGATGCCTTCACGGGCATTTTCCACGCTGGAGGAAATTCGGGCCGACAGCGGCATGTCGCCATCATCGCTGACGACAAGCTTTGGATTGCCGAGAAAGAATCCGCTGCCACCAATGCCGGCAAAATAGCTGTCGAAGGAGAAATCATAGCTGTCCGGTCGCACCGGCCCGGTCGGCGGCAAAAGCTTGGCATATCCAGTGATGAGAGAGCCTGCGGTCACGTCAGCCGGGATCTTGCGTGCCGAAAGCCGCACCCGTTCCGGCGCATAGCGCAGTTTCGGTCTTGCGGTCGATGTTACGTCGATGGTCAGCCGGATACGGCCAGTTTCCATCCGGTCGAGCGAGACGACGCGGCCGGTCACCTGCGTCGAGATTTCCGAGCCCAACATTTGTGTGCCCGCACGCCACGTCTCGACCTTGGCAGCAAGCAGTCCTAGGGCGCACAAAAGTGCCGCCATGAAACACAGATGGGTCTTTGGCCATGAGCGCGAGACCAGCGCACAGATCCCCGTCAGGATGACAACCGCGACAGGTCTCGCAAAGTCGGGTTCAGCCGTCAGCGAAAAATAGCCGATCGCTCCGATCGCAAGGCAGACCGGCACCAGCAGGAAGGCCACGCCCCGGTCGAGTTCCAGGCTCGCCGCCATGTTCACGCTGTGGCGCAGGCGAGGCAGTGATATCAGGCCGATCTGCCGGCGCACGCGCACGATCCTGCCGGTTCCGGCAACCGGAACAGAGGCGGCGACACCCGTTTGCAAGGGCAGCTTGCCGGAATCCGGCACGAGGGGCGACGGCGGCGGCAATGAGGCTGGCAGAGGCGCAAACAGGGACCGTTCGCTGACGCCAATGGCAGCGTCCTCGCCCTGATCCGAGCCCCAGCCTCGTCCAGCCATCGGGTCTGCCCCTTGCGCCCTCGACACCCTATGCTACATGAACGCGCAAAGCGCGAAAGTCCGCGCGACCGCACCCCGCTTCAGATGGTTTCCGAGAGTTCCATGTCCGACAAGGTCGTCACCCGTTTTGCCCCCTCGCCCACCGGCTATTTGCACATAGGCGGCGCGCGCACGGCGCTGTTCAACTGGCTGTATGCAAAGCACACCGGTGGCACGATGCTGCTGCGCATCGAGGACACCGATCGCGAACGCTCCAATGAAGCCGCGACGGCTGCCATCCTCGACGGGCTTTCCTGGCTTGGCCTGAGCTGGGACGGCGAGCCGGTGTCGCAGTTCGAGCGTGCGCCCCGCCACCGCGAGGTGGCCGAGGAGCTCGTGCGCATCGGCAAGGCCTATTATTGCTACGCCACGCCAGCCGAACTGGAGGCCATGCGCGAGGCCGCCAGAGCCAAGGGGCTGCCACCCCGCTACGATGGCCGCTGGCGCGACCGCGCCCCCTCAGAAGCACCCGCAGGCGCCAAGGGCGCCATCCGCATCAAGGCGCCGACCGAAGGCGAGACCGTCGTCCATGACCGGGTCCAGGGCGACGTGCGCTTTCCTAACAAGGATCTCGATGACTTCATCATCCTGCGTTCCGACGGCAATCCCACTTACATGCATGCCGTCGTCGTCGACGATCATGACATGGCCGTCACCCACATCATCCGCGGCGACGACCATCTGACCAACGCCGCCCGCCAGACCGTCATCTACAACGCCATGGGCTGGGACGTGCCGTCCATGTCGCATATCCCGCTGATCCACGGCGCCGATGGCGCCAAGCTATCGAAGCGGCACGGCGCGCTTGGCGTCGAGGCTTATCGCGCCATGGGCTACCTGCCGGAGGCGCTGCTCAACTACCTGGCGCGTCTCGGCTGGAGCCATGGCGACGACGAGATCATGTCGATCAAGGACATGATTTCCTGGTTCGACATCGGCGACGTCAACAAGGGCGCGGCGCGCTTCGACTTCGCCAAGCTGGAGGCAATCAACGGCGCGCATATGCGCCGCATGAGCGATGCCGAACTGTTCGACATCTTCATCGCCACCCTGCCCTACCTCGAAGGTGGCCCGGCGATCGCCGCACGCCTGAACGACAGCACCAAGGCGCAGTTGCTGGCAGCGCTTCCGGGCCTGAAGGAGCGCGCCAAGACGCTGGTGGAGCTCGTCGACGGCGCGGCCTTCCTGTTTGCCACGCGACCGCTGCCGATCGACGACAAGGCGGCCCTTCTGCTCACCGATGACGCCCGCAAGATCCTGCGCAGTGCTCACGAAGCTTTGAACGGGCTTGCGGATGACTGGACAGCCGCCTCGGCGGAGGCGGCGATCCGCGAGGTGGCGGCGGCCGGCAGCCACAAGCTCGGCGCGGTGGCCCAGCCTTTGCGCGCCGCTTTGACCGGCAAAAGCACCTCGCCGGGCGTGTTCGATGTGCTCGCCGTGCTCGGCCGCGAGGAAAGCCTGGCGCGCATCTCAGATCAAATCGATTAGGAGCAAACTGGCCCAAGAAGATTGGCATTGAAAGGCGGGTTTCGCAGTGCAACATTAGGCCTTGGCCCAATCTGGCACGCACCTCCTGAAATGCGGTGGCGAATACGCGCATTGCGGTGATTTTCGACGTGTCGCTCTGCGAAATTTGCCTTTGCCGGCATGAGGAAACAAGAAGGAGTTTGCAATGACCGAAGCTGCGAAAAAACTGGATTTGGGCAAGACCCAAGAGGCCACCGCAACGCTTGAATTCGCCGGCAAGACCCATGAATTCAAGGTGCGAAGCGGTTCGGTCGGGCCTGATGTGATCGACATCGCCTCGCTCTACTCAACCACCGGCGCTTTCACCTACGATCCCGGCTTCACCTCGACGGCAAGCTGCGAGTCCGAAATCACCTTCATCGACGGCGACGCCGGCATCCTGTTGCACCGCGGCTATCCGATCGACCAGTTGGCCGAACATGGCGACTTCCTCGAGGTCTGCTATCTCCTGCTCTACGGTGAATTGCCGACCAAGGCGCAGAAGGACGATTTCGATTACCGCGTGACGCGCCACACCATGGTGCATGAGCAGATGTCGCGCTTTTTCACCGGCTTCCGCCGCGACGCGCATCCGATGGCGGTGATGTGCGGCGTGGTCGGCGCGCTGTCGGCCTTCTATCACGACTCCACCGACATTTCCGACCCCTACCAGCGCATGGTTGCCTCCATGCGGCTGATCGCCAAGATGCCGACGATCGCGGCGATGGCCTACAAATACCACATCGGCCAGCCCTTCATTTACCCGAAGAACGAGCTGAACTTTGCCGCCAACTTCCTGCATATGTGCTTTGCCGTGCCTTGCGAGGAATACAAGATCAATCCGGTGCTGGCGCGCGCCATGGAACGCATCTTCATCCTGCACGCCGACCACGAGCAAAATGCCTCGACCTCGACCGTTCGCCTCGCCGGCTCGTCGGGCGCCAACCCGTTTGCGTGCATCGCCGCCGGCATAGCCTGCCTGTGGGGACCCGCGCATGGCGGCGCCAATGAAGCGGCGCTCAACATGCTTGGCGAGATCGGCCATGTCGATCACATCCCCGAATTCATCGCCCGCGCCAAAGACAAGGACGACCCGTTCCGCTTGATGGGCTTCGGCCACCGCGTCTACAAGAACTACGATCCGCGCGCCAAGATCATGCAGAAGACGGCACATGAGGTTCTGGGCGAGCTCGGCATCAAGGACGATCCGCTGCTCGACATCGCCATGGAGCTGGAAAAGATCGCGCTGACCGATTCCTATTTCATCGAGAAGAAGCTCTACCCGAATGTCGACTTCTATTCCGGCATTACGCTGAAGGCGCTGGGCTTCCCCACCACCATGTTCACCGTGCTGTTCGCGGTCGCCCGCACCGTCGGCTGGATCGCCCAGTGGAAAGAGATGATCGAGGATCCGCGCCAGAAGATCGGCCGCCCGCGCCAGCTCTATACCGGTGCACCGGAGCGGGATTACGTGCCGATCGCAAAGCGGTGAATCAGGAAATAGTGAGTAGTGAGTAGTGAGTAGTGAAGTCGACCATTTCTACTGATTACTGACTACTCACTCTCTTGACATACCGCATCACCACCTGCGCGGCGATCTCGCCGGACGGTCTGCCCGTAGCCATGCGCCGCCTGATCTCTGCAAATCCATCCTTCTGCCAGGCACGCATGCCGCTGTCGGCGAACAGTGCCTCCAATTGCCGGGCAAGATTGTTCGGCTTGATATAGCCGTCGTAGAATTCGGGAATAAGCGCTCGATCCGATATCAGATTGGGCAGCAGCGCCGACCAGACGGAAACGAGGTACGGCGCCAAGATGCGCGCGACCGGGTCGAGCCTGTAGCAGGAAATCATCGGCACGCCGGCCAGCGCCAGTTCCAGCGATACCGTCCCGGACGCGATCAGCGCCGCATCGGCCTTGCCGAAAGCCTGCCATTTGCGCTGGGGATCGACGATGATCTCAGGCTTTTCATCCCAGCGGTTGACAGAAGATTTGACGAGGTCGGTGACATGCGGGACGGTCGGCAGCAGCAGCCGCAGGCGGTGGCCGCGCGCGCGCAGGATTGACACCGTCTCGCCGAACGGGTCGAGCAGCCGCCGTACCTCGCCACGCCGCGAACCGGGCAGGACGAGCAGGGTTTTGACACGATCAGGAGAAAGGTCGCGTGGCAGCTCCTGCGCCTTGGCTGCAGCAAGCAAGCCCGCATCGTGCGTCAGGCGATGCCCAACATAGGTGCCCGGTGGCCCGCCGAGCCGCTCCAACTCCTTAACCTCGAAAGGCAGGATGCAGAGGATGTGGTCGACATAGGGCTTCATCGCGACCGCCCTGCCCGGCCGCCACGCCCACACGCTCGGGCAGACATAGTGGATGATCGGAATCGACGGGTTGGCCGCACGCACCTTTTTGGCGACGCGCAACGAAAAGTCCGGACTGTCGATGGTGACGAGGCAATCCGGCTTTTCGTCGGCAACGGTCTTGGCCAGTTGGCTGATCCGCCGCATCAGGCGCGGAAGGTCGCGCAGGACGGCACTGAACCCCATGAGGGCGATCTCACCGGCATCGAATGGCGAGACCAGTCCCAGCGTCTGCAAATGACGGCCGCCGAGGCCGACGAGTTGCACCTCGCGCCCGGCCGCCTGCCTGAGCGAGCGTACTATGTCGGCGCCGAGCAGGTCGCCGGACTCCTCGCCGGCAACAATCGCGATCTTCAATGCCCTGTCAGCCATTGTGCGGCTCCGTCGTGGCAGGCAGGCCAATGACGAACAGGCCGAGTGCGTTGGCGCGCGCGATGGTTTCAGGACCTTCGAGAACCAGCGAACGTCCCGCCTCGACGGCAATCCCGGCAAGCTCGGCTGCATGCGCTGCTTCGACCGTCTGCAGGCCGATGGACGGAAGATCCGCTCGCAGTTCCTGACCAGGCTTGGCGCACTTGACCAGGACGCCGCGGGTCTTGCCCGCAATACGGCCGTGGCCGCGTAAGAGCTTTGCCCGCTCGAGCAGTCCGGCTGTTCCTTCGATGCCTTCCAGCGCAATGGTCCGGCCACCGATGGCGACCGCGGCCTGGCCGATGTCCAGCGCCCCGATGGCTTTTGCTGCGGCAAGGCCTGCCTCGATGTCACGCCAGTCCGACTTTTGTGGCGCGGCGTTGGTCAGGACGCCTTCGGCGGCGACAAGGCTCGGCACGACTTCATGGGCGCCGACAACTTTTATTCCACGGGCTTCGAGGCCCCTCGCCAAGACCTTCAGCAGGCCATCGTCGCCACGCGCGAGCGCCAAGACGACCAGCGGAATTACCGCGAGCAGGCTGAGACTGGGGCGCAGCGCAAGCAATCGCGGCCGGCGCTTGATCTCGCCTGCAAGCACCAGATGGGTGATCCGGTGCCGCCGTAGCAATGGGACCAGCGAGCCTATACCTTCCAGAGCGAGGCTTTCATGATCGTATCGGGAGAGCTCCGCGATGCGGTCGACCTCGCCTTCCATCAGGATGACGAAGGGCGGATAGCCTTGTTCAGCCGAACCGGCCGCGACTTCGACCGGCAGACTGCCGCCGCCGGCAATGATGCCGACCCTGGAGCCCGGCGGAAGATCAAGACGCGCTGCCGCTGTCTCAGTCTTCGTCATCGACATCGTCGCCATCGCCGCCCTTGAGCGACGGCACAGCATAGTGCCGCTTGCCGCGACTGGTGATGAAATCGATGATCTTCATGGCGGTCGGCGACGACGCGAACTCCGCCTTGGCGAACTCGATGTTCTCGCCAACAGTGCGGGAACGATCGAAGATCATCCTGTAAGCTTTGCGCAGCACAAGGATTTCGGACCTCGGCAGGCCGGAGCGCTTGAGCCCGATGATGTTGAGACCGCGCAAACTGGCGCGGTTGCCGACCGCTATGGCGAAGGGGATGACATCGCCGACGATCGCGGAGCAGCCGCCCAGAAAGGCGTTGTCGCCGATGCGGACAAACTGATGCACTGCGGTCAGGCCGCCGATATAGACGTTGTTACCGACCTCGCAGTGGCCGCCCAGCGTTGCGCCATTGGCGAACGTCGCATTGTTGCCGACGACGCAATCATGGGCGATATGGGCGTAGGCGAGGAAATTGCCGTTGTCGCCGACCGTCGTCTCACCGCGGCTGGAATCGGTGCCGAGATGCATGGTCACGCCTTCGCGGATCGTGCAGTTCCTGCCGATGACCAGGGTGGTTCGGCCGCCCTTGTGCTTTGTGTTCTGCGGCGGCGCGCCCAATGTCGCCATCGGGTAGACCTTGGTCGAGGCGCCGATCGACGTCGCGCCCATCACCGAGACATGACTGACCAGTTCGACGTCGTCGCCGATCACCACATCGGCGCCGACATGGCAGAACGGCCCGATGCGCACACCTTGGCCGATTTTGGCGCCTTCCTCGACAATGGAGGAAGCATGGATGGATGTCTTGATTTTCATAAGCACTCGATCGTCAGTCGCTGGTGACCATCATGGCTGAAATCTCGGCCTCGGCCGCCTTGGCGCCGTCGACCATGGCTTCACAAGCGAATTTGAGCAGGTTGCCGCGTTTCTTGATTTTCTTGACATAGATCTTCAACTGGTCGCCGGGAACGACCGGTTTGCGGAATTTGGCGTTGTCGATGGTCAGGAAATAGACCAGCGACGGCTTTTCGGTACCCAGGCTGCGGATACAGATGGCGCCGGCCGTCTGCGCCATCGCCTCAACGATAAGCACACCCGGCATGACCGGCTGCTCAGGGAAATGGCCCTGAAAATGCGGCTCGTTTATGGTCACGTTCTTGATGCCGATGGCGGATTCGTCACCATCGATGTCGACGATACGATCGATCATCAGGAACGGATAGCGGTGCGGCAGGAGCTTCATCAGCCCCATGATGTCGACCGCTTCCAGCGTCGTCGACGTGATCATGTCAGCCATTGCCTCCCTCGCCCTGTTTGCGGGTCCTGGCGAGCTTGCGCAGCATGGCTATCTCCCGCATGGCTTCCGCCATCGGCTGTGCCGGATAGCCGCCCCAGATCTCGCCTGCAGGGACATTGCTCATAAATCCACTTCTGGCGGCAAGCTTGGCCCCTGTCCCTATGGTCAGGTGATCCGCAAGCCCCACGCCGCCGCCCATGGTGACATTGTCACCCACGACCACAGAACCCGAAATACCCGAAAGCCCGGCTATTATGCAATTGCGGCCGATGCGGACGTTATGGGCGATCTGCACGAGATTGTCGATCTTGGTGCCTTGGCCGATGATCGTATCGGACATGGCGCCGCGATCGACGGTGGTGTTGGAGCCGATCTCGACGTCGTCCTGGATAACGACACGGCCGATCTGCGGCACGCGTTCGGGACCCTTGGCCCCGCCGACGAACCCAAAACCATCCTGGCCTATCCTGGCGCCGCCATGAATGATGACGCGATTGCCGATCAAGGCATACTGGATGCTGGCGCCCGGACCGACATAGCCGTCGCGGCCGATCTGGCAGGATTGTCCGATGACCGCATTCGGGGCGATGACAGTACCGCTGCCGATCGAAGCGCCTGGCCCGATAACCGCGCCGGCCTCGATGACGGCACCGGCTTCGACATGCGCGGTCGCATCGACATGAGCGTGCGGCGAGACGCCGGTTTCACTGGTCATCGGCCCTGGTGTCGCCGCCCTCGGAAACAGCAGACGCCCGATCAGCGCAAAGGCCTGTTGCGGGCGCGGATGAATGAGAACGGCAACGCTTGCCGGCGCCTTGCCGGCAAATTCCGCCGGGCACAGGACCGCGGCAGCCCGCAGCGACGGCATCAGCGCGGAATTACGCTTGCCGTCGACAAAGACGAGCGCATTCTCGCCGCCCTCGCTGGCCGGCGCGAGTGCTTCGATCGAAATATTGGAGTGGCCGGAATCGACAAGCACCGAGCCGGTCAGATTCGCGACTTCGCCCGCCGTATACCGGCGTGATGGCGCGAAGAACACCGGATCGGTCATTCCAGAAGCTATATCCAGCTAGGTCGGAACATTTCTCCCGGACCCTGAAGACCCGGGAGCATCGTTGGCCGCCGATCAGAAGCGGGTCGATATGCCGAAGTTGAATTCCTGCACGTCGTCGCGCGCTTCCTTCTTGACCGGGATCGCATAGTCGATACGGATCGGACCGAACGGCGACGCCCACATCAGGCCGAGGCCGACCGAGGCACGCAACTTCATGCCGACCGAGTCCTGAGTAACTCCAGCGGTGTCGACCTTGCTTCCATAAAGGGTTGCCGCGTCCGCGAAGACAGCGCCGCGCAAGCCGAAGCTCTCCGGAATGACCGGCAGCGGGAACTGGGCCTCCGCCGACGCATTGAAATAGGTCGTGCCGCCGAGGTGGTCGCCCGTAGCAATATCGACAGGACCGATACCGCCATAAGCGAAGCCTCGGATCATGCGATCGCTGCTCTGGAACTGATCGAAGATCCGCAGACCATCGCTGCCGTATCCTTCAACATGGCCAGCGCCACCTGAAATGAGCCCGACCAGGTCGTACTGCTCCGACAGCGTCTGATAGATGCTGCCGCGCCCCGTGACCTTCACGAACTTCGCATCACCACCGAGGCCTGCGACCTCCACGGTCGTGGTGGCATAGATACCCTCGTGTGGGTTCTTCATGTCATCGATCGTGTTATAGACCAGACCGAGACTGACCGACGATTTGATCCATGGGCTTTCCGCAATACCCTGCTTAATTGCCGTAGAGAGGTCGCAATCGCCAAGGACACCATCAGCGTTATCATCGCAACTGTCGTCGTATTTATATTTTTCCTGAGCGATATTATACGCCAGCTGCGTCGTGATGCTGTCGGTGATCGGCAGGCCGAAACGCACGGTCGCACCCGTGGTGTCACTGTCGTAGTGATCGTAGTTCCGGGTTTGCTTGAAGATGTCAAAGCCGGCGGCGATGCGCCGTCCAAGGAAATAGGGCTCGGTGAAGGACAGGCTGTAGTCGCGCGAATTCTTGCCGCCGCCCGCAGACACCTTGATGAACTGACCGCGACCGAGGAAGTTGCGCTCGGTCACCGAGCCTTCGACCGACGGACCGGCCGTGTCGCCACCGGTCGAATAACCAGCCCCCACCGAGAACTCGCCGGTCGACTTCTCAACCACGTCGACCACCAGAACGACCTGGTCGGGCTGCGAGCCAGGCACGGTCGAGATGTCGACTTTCTCAAAGTAATTCAAGTTTTCCAGGCGCTTCTTCGCGCGCTGGATGAGCACCTGGTTGAAGGCGTCGCCTTCGCTGACGTCGAACTCCCGGCGAATGACATAGTCACGCGTGCGATCGTTGCCGCGGATCTCGATGCGCTCGATATAGGCCTTGGTGCCCTGGTCGATCGTATAGACCACCGAAATGGTGTGGTTCTCGAAATTGCGGTCGCCGCGCGGCGTGACCTGCGCGAACGCATAGCCGGAACCGGCCACCTTCTCGGTCAGCGCGATGATGGAATCCTCGACGTTCTTGGCGTTGTAGACGTCACCCTTGTGGGTCTCGATCACCGATTCCAGCGACTTGCCGTCGACTTCAGGGATCGTGCTCTCGACGCTGACATCGCCAAACGTGTAGCGGTCGCCTTCCTGGACGGTGATGGTGACCGTGTACTTGTTCGTCGCGCTGTCGAGCTCGCCGACGGCGGACACGACCTGGAAGTCGGCATAGCCGTGATTGTAGTAGAAGCGGCGCAGCAGCTCCTGGTCCGCGCGCAGCTTGTCATCGTCGTAGACGTCGTCACGCAGGATGAAGGAAACCCAGGACGAACGCTTGGTGTTGATGATATCCGACAGGCGGCGGCTGGAATAGGCGCTGTTGCCGACGAAATTGATCGCCGCGATCTGCGTGCGATCGCCTTCGGCAATGTTGAAGACCACATTCACGCGATTGTCGCCAAGCTGCATGACCTGCGTGGTCACGGTCACGTCGTCGCGACCAATGCGCTTGTAGGCAGCCTTGACCGACTCCACGTCGGCATCGAGCGTCGCCTGCGAGAACGTTCCGCGCGGCTTCAGCTGCACCGCCGCCGCGAGCGCATTGTCCTTGAGTTTCTTGTTGTTCTGGAACAGCACCTGGTTGACAACCTGATACTCGGCAACCTTGACCACCAGCGTCGAGCCGACCTGGTTGATCTGCACGTCCGAAAACAGGCCGGTGCCAAACAGTGCCTTGACCGCACCGTCGATATCGGAACTGGAGAAAGCCTTGCCCGGCTTGATGGTGATGTAATTGCGGATGGTCTCAGCGTCGATACGCTGGTTGCCGCTTACTTCGACTCTGCTGACGACAGCGGCTTCAGCCGCCGATGTGGCAACGAACTGCACTGCGAGCGCGCCTGGCACGATCATGGCCGCGGACAGGGTCACCGCGGACGCGGCGCTTAGAAACTTGGATGCTGCCTTCATCGGGCTTAATAACCTTTTCTCGTAGTCCCCACGGCGAGAAAACCGGACGTGCGGTAATTTCCCCTACCGTATTAACCGGATTTTCCCTACACGCAAGGCTTCTGGTTAATTTGTATTTACTTAACCCTGCGGCGTGGCTTTCGCGTCACTCATATCCCCTTGCATGGTAAACGGCGTCTCAACATCGTCCATGCAGAAGCCAAATTTCTTCATGATTTCAGCACCCAAACAGATCGTTCCAAAAAACGAACCCCATGAAGCACAGCACCAGAAGCAACCCGGCCCGATAGGCCATTTCCATCATCCGTTCCGACACCGGACGGCGAATGACAGCCTCCACCCCGTAGAACAAGAGGTGACCGCCGTCGAGAGGGGGAATCGGCAAAAGGTTCAGAATTCCGATGCCAACGGATAGCAGTGCAACCAGTTGCACGAGCCATTCGAATCCCAGTTTCGCAGCCTTGCCCGCCATGTCGGCGATCTTCACCGGACCGCCCAGCTGACATTTGTCTTCGCGCCCGACAACAAAGCGCTGCAGGAACTGGCCGGTGCGCTGGATGACGTGACCGGTTTCCTCGACCGCCGCCGCGACTGCTCCAACAGGCGTGTAGGTGATGAGCCTCGGCTGGCCGAGTTCCTTGTTGTTGACGACACCGATCACGGCGACCTTGACCTTGTTGCCGAGCGCGTCTTCCTGCTCCATCAGCCGCGGCGCCGCGGTCACAGTGACCTCCCGGCCGTCGCGCAGCATGACGAAAGTGATTGCGTCGTCCGCACGGCCCGAGACCAGGCGTTGGACGTCGCCAAAGGTTTCGACCTTGTTGCCGTCGACGCTGACGAATCGGTCGCCGGGAAGGATGCCGGCCTTCGCCGCCGGGCTGTCGGCGGTGACCTCGGCCACCATCGGCTCGGCGACATAGCGGCCATAGGCGGTGAACAGCACGGAAAAGACGACGATCGTCAGCAGGAAATTGAACAGCGGTCCGGCCACCACCGTTGCCGCGCGCTTCCAGATCGGCTGCGTGTGGAAGGCGACCTTGCGCTCTTCCTCGGTCAGCCTTTCAATTTCTTCCGACGTCGGCTGGCTCGATGTGGCGTTCATGTCGCCGACGAATTTGACATAGCCGCCAAGCGGTATCGCACACAGTTTCCAGCGCGTGCCGTGGCTGTCGTTGAAGCCGAAGAGTTCCGGGCCGAAGCCGATCGAGAAGGCCCTGACGCCGATGCCGCACCAGCGCCCGACAAGGTAATGGCCCATTTCGTGGACGAACACGACCACGGTCAGCACGAAGAGGAATGGCACCAGCGTGCCGAGGACAAAGCCTTGTGTGCTGAAAAGCGCGTGAAGAATCTCGTTCAAGACAAACCCTCAAATTCTTCCACGGCGCAGACTGCGCCGTGACTGTGACACCAATCCGGGCGAATCCAAGGCGCATCGCGCAAAGGACCTGAAATGACACCACTCAAACGGGAAACAGACCCTGCGCCGGATGATCGGCGTTCGCCGAAATCCAGCCGATGACGTATAGGGCGAATGCGGCTGCGACAAGCCCATCGACACGATCCATGACGCCGCCATGGCCCGGGATGAGCGCGCCTGAGTCCTTGCGGCCATGGCGGCGCTTGACCCAGGATTCAAACAGGTCGCCTGCCTGCGAGACAATCGACAGCACGAGCGCCACCAGGCCGAGCAATGCCAGATTGCCGACACCGGCAGCTACGGCGAGGACCAGCCCGGCGACGACGCCGCCGAGCGCACCGCCGAGCGCGCCGCTGCGCGTCTTGCCGGGCGAGATAGAGGGCGCCAGTTTCGGCCCCCCAACGGCACGGCCAACGAAATAGGCAAGGATATCGGTGGCCCAGACGACCGCAAACAGGAACAGGATGGCAATGAGGCCCGAACGATCGCCATCGCGCAGCAAGGCGAGCGACAGGCCTGAAACCGCGGCATAGGCGAGGCCGCTCGCATCCCATTGTCCGGTCTTGCGAAGCGAGGCGGCTATCGCCGTTGCGGCAACAATGGCCGCCACAAGCGGTAGCAGCCAGGAGGCGGCCAGGCCGCCGATCAAGGCGCCAACGAAGACGACCAGCAATGCTTCCGGCAGGAAACCCAGGCCCGTGACCCCGGTCGGGCGCGACATGCGGGTCCATTCATAGAAGATCGCCGCCGATATTACGGCGCACAGCAGCCGGAACGGCAGACCGCCGATCCAGGTCAAACCGAGAGTGATGATGGCGAGCACGATCGCCGAAACGACACGCAGCTGGAGATTGCTCATCCCGCGGCCGGTCGCGAAGCGACGTCCTGGCCTCCAAGTCCGCCGAAACGGCGTTCGCGGCCAGCAAATTCACGCAAGGCCTCGGCAAGGTGTTCGCGGCTGAAGTCGGGCCAGTAGCAAGGCAGGAAGACGAGCTCGCTATAGGCGGCCTGCCACAGGAGGAAATTCGACAGCCGAAGCTCGCCGCTGGTGCGAATGACCAGTTCCGGGTCGGGAATGCCTTGCGTATCAAGCGCAACGGCAAAGCTTTCGGCAGATATCGCCTCGGCGTCGAGTTCGCCACGCGCCACGGCCAAAGCGAGCTTTTGCGCCGTGCGAACGATCTCGTCGCGTCCGCCATAGTTGAAGGCGATCACCAGCGTCAGAGATTCATTTGCGGCCGTCAGCGTTTCGGCCTCGTCGAGCAGTCCCCTGATATCGGGCTGCAGCCCTGCCCGGTCGCCGATGATTCTAACCCGCACACCGCTCTGGTGCAGTTCGGCAAGGTCACGGCGGATGAACATTTTCAGAAGGCCCATCAGGTCGCTGACCTCGGATTTCGGCCGCGACCAGTTCTCCGACGAGAAAGCGTAGACGGTCAGGTAGGAGATGCCGAGCCCGGGTGCTGCGCGCACCGTCTTGCGCAGCGCCTCGACGCCGGCACGATGGCCCGCAAGACGAGGCAAGCCGCGCGCCTTGGCCCAGCGTCCGTTTCCGTCCATGATGATCGCGACATGCGCGGGCGTTGCCATGTTCTCGCTTTCGGGTCAGCCGGAGGCCAAGACCCTAAACCTGCATGATTTCAGCTTCCTTATCGGAAAGCAGGTGGTCGATGGTGCTGATCGTCTCGTCGGTAAGTTTCTGAACCTGGTCCGAGCGCTTGCGCTGATCGTCCTCGCTGATGTCGCCGTCCTTCTCCGCCTTCTTCAGGAAGTCCATGCCGTCGCGGCGCACATGGCGCGCGGCGACCCGGGCGTTCTCGGCGTAGGTGTGCGAGATCTTGACCAGTTCCTTGCGTCGCTGTTCGTTGAGTTCGGGAAGCGGAATCCTGAGGTTGGTGCCGTCCACGATCGGGTTGAAACCCAGATTGGATTCGCGGATCGCGCGGTCGACCGCGCCGACCATCGACTTGTCCCATACCGATACCGAGATCATGCGCGGCTCCGGCACCGAGACGTTGGCGACCTGGTTGATCGGCATGGTGGTGCCATAGGCCTGCACCTGGATCGCATCGAGCAGATTGCTGGAGGCGCGACCGGTCCGCAGCGAAGCCAGATCATGCTTGAACGCGGCGATGGCCCCATCCATGCGCCGCTTGAGATCGTCGTACTCACCACTCATCTTTATCTCCTCGACCCGTCTAATGCGGGCTCACTGCTTCGGGGCCGTCTTCGAATCGGACCTTCGAAAACCGGTTTCCCTTCGGGCCAGGCCGCCGATCAATCGTCCGCGACGACCGTGCAGCGGCCGCCGCCCCTCAGAATATCGCCGAAACCACCTTTTTCGTGGATCGAATAGACGATTATCGGAATGTTGTTTTCGCGCGCAAGTGCAATCGCTGCAGTATCCATGATGGAAAGGCCGCGATTTATGACTTCGCCATGGCTGATGCGCTCGAAACGCGTCGCATTCGGGTCCTTCTTCGGGTCCGCCGAGTAGACGCCGTCGACCTGAGTACCCTTGAACAGTGCGTCGGCGCCAATTTCAGCCGCGCGGAGGGCGGCGGCCGAATCAGTGGTGAAGAACGGATTGCCGGTGCCGCCGGCGAAGATCACCACCTTGCCCTGGTTCATGTAGGCAGTCGCCTGGCGCTGCGAAAAGCTCTCGCAAAGTTCGGGCATGGCGATCGCCGAAAGCACCACGGCGTCGACGCCGATCTTGTTCAACGACGTGCGCAGCGCCAGCGAGTTGATCACCGTGGCAAGCATGCCCATGTGGTCGCCGGTGACACGGTCGCCGCCCTTGGAGGCAACCGCCACGCCGCGAAAGATGTTGCCGCCGCCGATGACGACGCCGACCTCGATGCCCAATGCACGCGCCTCGGCGATGTCGCCGGCGATGCGATCCACCACTGAAACGTCGATGCCGAAATGCTGCTCGCCCATCAATGCTTCGCCCGACGCTTTCAACAAGACACGTCGGTAGAGGGGCTTCACCGTCATCTGGGCCTCTTCATTTGCATGTGGCGCGTTCCGGTGGCTACCCTCGCGCAGGCGCCGCCTCGAAACAATGGCGTTCCGATACACGAAGGGCGCCGCGATGTCACGCGGCGCCCAAACGGCAAATTCGCCGGTTTCCTGTCCCATCAATCAATTGGTGGACACGCTGGCCGACTCTCCTTCGATAAGCACCGGTGACACGTAGTTGGAGGGCTTGTCGCCGGTTGTCGCGCCGCCGGTGACGCGCGCCTGTATCTGCGCGCCGAAATAGGAATAGGGAAACGGCGCTGGAGTTCTGCTGACCCTCTCCAGCCGGTCGCGATGCGCTTTCGGAATCTCGAAATCCAGCGCGCCAAGATTGTCCTGCATTTGGCTGAGCGTCGTCGCACCGAGAATGACGGTCGCGATCCCCGGCTGCGTCGCTACCCAGTTGAGCGCGACCTGAGGCATGCTGCGGCCGATCTCGGATGCGACCTTCTCGAGTTCGGCCACGATAGCCCAGTTGCGTTGCGTGAACTTTTGGAACCCCGGATGCGTCGAGTTGCGAAATCCGTCGAGCCGGCCCGCGGTTCCGGCCTGAGCCGGCCGATACTTGCCGCTCAGCAGTCCGCTGGCCAGCGGGCTCCACACCATGATGCCGGCGCCATGGCGCGTGCCGAATGGCACGAACTCATTCTCGATCGCGCGTTCGGCCAATGAATATTCGAGCTGTAGCGCCGAAACCGGCTCATATCCGCGCAATTCGGCGATCGCCTGTGCGCGGCCCGCATACCAGGCGGGCACATCCGAAAGACCGACATGGCGCACCTTGCCCATCCGAACCAGGTCGTCCAGCGTGCGCATGACCTCCTCGGCCGGGGTCAGCCTGTCCCAGACATGCATGAGATAGAGATCGATATAGTCGGTCCCCAACCGTTTCAGCGAAGCATCGACGGCCCGCATGATGTTCTTGCGGCCATTGCCGCCAGCATTCGGATTGCCGGGCTGCATGTTCATGGTGAACTTGCTGGCGATCACCGCCATGTCGCGCAAGCCGCGCTCGGCGATGAATTCGCCAAGCCAGGCTTCGGCCGTGCCGTCTGTGTAGAGATCCGCCGTGTCGAAGAAATTGCCGCCCGCCTCGACATAGGCGTCGAACATCGCCCGCGCCGTATCCCTGTCGGCTCCCCAGCCCCATTCCGTGCCGAAAGTCATCGTGCCCAGCGCCAGCCGGCTGACCCTGAGGCCGCTGTTGCCAAGAGTGTAGTAGGTCATGGTCATAATCGTCTTCCAATGCTTGGTGATAGATGCCCGAGCGTCACTGGCCCGGAGTGGTCTTGACCCAGGGATTGCCGCGCTCGTGTGTCATGCGGAACGCAAAGCCATCGACCTTCCAGCCATCCGCAAAACGCGTCAGGTGATGCTCATAGGTGCCCCAGACCTCCCAAAGCGGGTCGCCATTGCCTTCCATCCGGTTCCAGGCATAGCCGTTCGACAGGACAGTCGCCGTGTCCCCTTCGAGAACGACCTGGTGATTGGTGCGCAGATGCAGGCTTGTCTTGCTGCCCTTGAGGTTGGCCGCCCAGGCGCGAATCAGGTCGTCGGAAGCGATGTTGGCCGCCGGCTGTCCGGAAAGGCTGCTGAAATCGGCAGTGGCCCGATCCGCGAAATAGCTGCGTGCAAGCTTCCAGTCCTGGGCGTCGACGGCCCGGTCGATGGCATCGGCGATGCGAATGACCGCGCGTTCGTCTGCGAGGGCCCGCCAGTCTGATGGCTCCGCCCCGCCGGCGTCCATCGGCGCCAACGCCATGCCTGCCGCGAAAGTTACGCGCTTCAAAGCATTCATGTTCTTTCTCCTCGATGCCATCAGCCCATCGCCGACGTGCGGCCGGCAATGTGGACCGCTCGGCCGACATCGATAAGATTGCATTGTTCGCATGGACCATGCGATATCATGCATGAATGTACCGGGACCTGCTCACCCACTTGCCTGTGATCGTCGCCGTGGCCCGACGCGGCGGCTTCGCGCTTGCCGCCGCCGAACTCGGTATGAGCCCTTCGGCAGTCAGCCATGCGGTGCGCATTGTCGAAGAGCGGATCGGCCAGCCTTTGTTCGCACGGACGACGCGCAGCGTTTCGCTCACCGAGGCCGGCAAGGCGCTGGTGGAAACGGCGGCTCCGGCCCTCCAGGATATTGCCGAGCGGATGGACCGTATCCGCAGCGTCAAAGGCAGGCCGTCTGGCCTGCTCAGGATCAACGCCTCCAACATCGCCATACCATTGGCGGTGACGCCGGTGGTCGCCGCGATGGCCGAGCGCTATCCGGAGGTTACGGTCGAGGTCTTCGCTGACCAGGGTCTGGTTGATATCGTCGGCGAAGGCTTCGATGCCGGCATCCGGCTTGGCGAGATGATCGCCCAGGACATGGTCGCGGTCCGGCTGACGCCGCCGTTCTCCGTCGTCATCGTGGCCTCGCCCGCTTATATCGGACGGCACGGCCGTCCCAGCAGCGTTGCCGATTTGGCGAACCACAATTGTATTGGCTACCGGCTCGTCCGCTCCGGTGCGCTCTATCGCTGGGATCTGATCGAGGATGGCAAGGACATCGCCATGGAGACGCGGGGCAGCGTTGTCGTGACGGATTCGCTCGCAGCAATCGATCTTGCGCTTGCAGGCGTCGGGCTTGCCTATGTCTTCGAGCCGCTGGCGCGCGCCGATCTTGCCGCGGGCCGCCTGGTCCAGATGCTGCCGCAGACGGCGATCGAGGAACCGGGGCTATTCCTCTATTTCCCGCGCCGGGCGTCAATGGCGCCGAAGCTCAGGGCCTTTATCGACACCGCACAAGAAATCGGCCGGGCATCCTTGCGGACACCCGGCCGAGTTGCCTGAGCTGAGAAGCCCCTTCAGGGGCTATTTGTAAGGATTATTTCTTCACCGCAGCCGCGACTTCCGCCGCGAAATCGGTCTCTTCCTTTTCAATGCCTTCGCCGAGCGCAAAGCGCAGATAGGCGGAAATCTTGGCCGGAGCGCCGATTTCCTTCTCGGCATCCTTCAGTGCCTGCTCGACAGTGATGTCGGGATTGAGCACGAAGGCCTGCTTCAGGAGCACGACTTCCTCATAGAACTTGCGTAGGCGGCCTTCGACCATCTTTTCGATGATCGCTTCCGGCTTGCCGGACTGGCGCGCCTGATCGGCGAAGATCGCCTTCTCGCGCTCGACCGCAGCCGGATCGATCTGCTCGGCCGTCAGCGCCAGCGGGTTGGTGGCGGCGACATGCATGGCAACTTGGCGGCCAAAGGCATTGGCGGCATGCTCATTGCCCGTGGTCTCGATCGCGACCAGAACGCCGAGCTTGCCAAGACCATCGGCAACTGCGTTGTGGACGTAGGTGGCGACAGCACCGTGCGGGACGGTGAGCTTGGCCGAGCGGCGGAAGCCCATGTTTTCGCCGATGGTGCCGACAGCGTCCTTGATGGTGTCGGCAACCGACTTGTCGGAACCTGGATACTTTGCGGCGGCCACAGCTTCCGTCGTGCCGTAGGCCAGCGCAACCTTGGCAACATTGGCGACGATTTCCTGAAACGCGGCGTTGCGGGCAACGAAGTCGGTCTCGGAATTGACTTCCACGACGGCAGCCTCGCGCACGCCGTTGTCGACGCCGATCAGGCCCTCAGCCGCGGTGCGGCCAGCCTTCTTGTCAGCCTTGGAGATACCCTTCTTGCGCAGCCAGTCGACGGCCTCTTCCATGTTGCCGTTGGTCTCGGTCAACGCCGCCTTGCAATCCATCATGCCCGCGCCGGTCAAGTCGCGGAGTTCTTTGACCTGTGCAGCCGAAATGCTCATTGTCGCCTCTTTGTTTTAAATGCACCGACGCACCATCGGTATTCGATGGTGCGTCTGTTTAGCGTGCCAGAATATGAGAAAGATGAAGGCCGCAACCGGCCTTCGATTATCAAGCTTCCGGAGCGTCTGCAGCCGGGGCCGGAGCCGGGTCGAGCGCCGGTTCGACGGGAGCTTCGATCGAAGCGCCGATGTCGACGCCGAGCGCGCCCTGCTGACGGGCAATGCCGTCGATCGCAGCCTTGGCGATCAGATCGCAATAGAGCTGGATGGCGCGGGCCGCGTCGTCATTGCCGGGGATCGGGAAGTCGATCTTGTCCGGATCGCAGTTCGAATCGATGATGGCGACGACCGGAATGCCGAGGCGCTTGGCCTCGAGGATGGCGATCGCTTCCTTGTTGGTGTCGATCACGAACATCAGGTCGGGCGTCGAGCCCATGTCCTTGATGCCGCCCAGCGCCTTGTCGAGCTTCTCGCGCTCGCGGTCGAGGTTCAGGCGTTCCTTCTTGGTCAACCCTTGCGCCTCGCCGGCCAGCATCTCGTCGAGCTTGCGCAGGCGCTGGATCGAATTCGAGATCGTCTTCCAGTTGGTCAGCATGCCGCCGAGCCAACGCGAGTTGACGTAGTACTGGGCCGAACGCTGTGCCGCATCGGCGACGATGTCGGACGCCTGGCGCTTGGTGCCGACGAACAGCACGCGGCCGCCCTTGGCGACGGTGTCGGAAACCTGCTTCAGCGCCTGGTGCAGCAAAGGCACCGTCTGCGAGAGGTCGATGATGTGGATGTTGTTGCGGGCGCCATAGATGTAGGGCGCCATTTTCGGGTTCCAGCGATGGGTCTGGTGGCCGAAGTGAATGCCAGCTTCCAAAAGCTGGCGCATGCTGAAATCAGGCAGTGCCATTCAAAGTTCCTTTCCGGTTAGCCTCCACGGACACAGGCATTTTTGGACTTTGTCCTCGAACGCCACCGGAGGTTTCAGCCGGATTTCTCCCGGGCAGACACCAAAGTCCGTGTGTGGAATGAGCGCGCATATAGAGGGGATGCGCGATAAACGCAAGGGCCGCGGGACCTGTGTGCGGCGTGCGACGATCCGCGCGCTGCCGTCAGCGCTTTATCTTGCCGTTCGGCACCCGCACCCGCCGGAAGACCGCGACGATCTCCTCGCGGCTGCATTCGATGGCGCCGAGCCGCACCGCTCGGTCACGCTCGAAGCCGGTTATGTCATAATGCGGCGCCGATGTCTTGGGCGGCCCCTGGTAGGATGAGCGCTTGACGCCAAGATGCGCGGCAAAGCGATGCAACTCGTCGGTGTCGTCGGCCAACAGATGGCACCAGCGATGGCCGGCCCAGTTCCAGATCGCTGCGTCGACATAGGCTGCCATAAAGCTTGCTGTCTGCCTTCCATCCGTCACGACAGTCGGCCACATGGCCCGGCTGATATCAGTGACGATAGAATGGATTCGGATAGAAAATGAAGCCGCCATTGGCTGCAAGCTCGGCGACGATGTTGGTGACTGTATCCTGCATGCGACGGTGCAGATCGGCAACCGCATCGTCGATCGAGCCCGTATGCTCATGCAAGCCCAGTGCCTCCGGCACCCGGATGTGGGCGCAACGCGGCCCGGCTGGCTGCGGAACGAACCGGTTCATCGTGTCGCGCAGCCCGCCCCGACAATAGTCGTTGCGGATCCGCTTCAGATGTTCGGCGATCTCCTCCTGGCTAATGCGCGGATTGGCGCAGGCCCAGGGTCCGACGCGTTGCAGCCTCTGAACCCTATCGACGAGCGCGCGGACCTGCCTTTGCCGTTCGGCATCGCCAGTGTTTTCGCGCTGCCAGCGGCGCGCCCGCCGCAGAAGCTCGGTGATGTCGGCGACATCAATGTCGGCTGAGATGCTTTTGCCGAGCTGGCGGCTGAGCTCGGTGACCAAAACCCTCTGACGCTGGGCATAGGAAGCGCCTTGGTCGAACGGCATGCCCCTGGCAGCTTCATCGCGGGCCAGCAGTGTCGAATAGACATGGTGAATGCGCTGCGGCAGCGTGTCGGTCGCCTGGCGTTCTATTTTGAGGTTTTTCTCGACATAGGCGCATTCCTTCGCCAGTGCCGCTTCGACGTTGCCGGTGAAGCAAGCTTCCAGACGACGGGCGCGATCCAGACCTTGAAATTGGGATCCGTGGCCCGACCGCGCTTGAGGGCTTCCAGTCCCATCTCGACGGCACCCGGCAGCAAAGGCGCAACGACATTGGCATGCCAGCCGACGCCGCCTTCGGGATGCAGCAGCACGCCATGGCCTTTCAGGGCCCAGGCGATCGAGTGTTCCTTCGCTGCCCCGCTGTTGCCGGGTATCTGGGCGATCAGATTGTTGGCAAGCCAGAACTTCTGCATCAGCCGGCCAAGGCCGTTGACGACACCATTGGTCGCCCATGAGGCCGTGAGCGGGCTGACCTGCGACACGATTTCCTTGTCGATCATCCAGTCGGTGAAGAACTCGGGATGATTGGGCGTGATGAAGGTCGCCTTCCCTGCCCCGCAACTGGCCTTCAGCCGCTCAAGATCGGCGTCGGGAAAGTCGATATGGCGGACATTTGAGACGCCGCGCAGACCGGCCAGGCAATTGAACGGCAACAGATCCCGAAACCCGGGAATGCCGCGCAGCATGACGATCCGGTTGACGGATGTCATGGCCCTGATCAGTGCCGGGTTGGGCCGCGGCGCGACGAACGTATCGATCCTGCTCAAGCTGATCCCCCTCGCGCCTGGACGCTGGGAAGCAGGTTGGGAGACGATTGCGGCACGTTCAAGTCGTTCGTTACGACCACGCCGTGCCGTGGCAAACGGGCACTATTTGGCGGGACAAGGTTTTGTCTGGTCGAACAGCGACAGGTTGACCAGCTTGCCGGTCATCGAGAAGTCGCCATAGTCCATGACGAGATCGCGGGTGATGCCGTTCTCATGCAGCTTGAAGCTGATACGGTATTCCGGAACCTCTTCGCCGGTCTTGTTGGTGTCGTCGAAATAGGCGATGTCGACCGGCCAGTATTTGTCGGTGGCGAGCTTTGCCAGTGCCGAAGCTTCCGGGTCGGCCTTGTCGGCATCGGTTTTCTTGCCGACAACGACGGTGGTGGTCATCACCTTGTTGGCGTCTTCGGAACCGTCGAACAGGTTGGTTTCGTAAAAATTCTCGCCTTTTTCGGCCTTGCCGATCAATTCGACCAAATGCTGGGTCGGGAATTGGGTTGTCGCGAGCTCGACGCTGTTCTTTTCAGGCTTGTCGATGTCGACCTTCAGGCCCTTGGTTTCTTTCGTGGCGATGCCCTTGACCTCCTTGTCGAGATTCTGGTCGACGAAGGACTTTGTCACGAACGAAAAGGTCTTGCCCTCGGCATCCTCGAAAGTGGTCGTCTGCTGGTCGGTCAACCTAGTGTTGTCGGCGGTGACGATCTGGGTGACGAAACGGAATTTCACCGTATAGCCTTCACAGGCCGAGCCATTGAACTCATAGACCATGCGGCCGGATATGCCCGTGATGCCGGACTGATCGGAAGCCTTTTTCAGGGTAAGATCGTAAACGGCGCGGTGGGCTTGCAGCGCCGGCGCCGCGAAGACAGGACCTATCGAGAATATCCCCGACAACAGGACGGCATGGAATGCGAGGCGCGTTGCGCGCATGAGGTACTCCGATCGTCGCGACTGATGGCAGGCCGCAGGGAAAGATGGTCCAGCTTAAAAAAAGTCGTGGCGGAAGCGAGGCAAAAATAGCAATTTCGGCCCGGCCGGCGCGGCGTCACCAAGCAATAGGGAAATACCATGAGTGAAACAATCGAAAAGCGGCTAAGCGATCTGGGTGTGACGCTTCCCGTCGCCGCCGCGCCCGCCGCCAACTACGTGCCCTATTGCAGGACCGGCAATTTGCTGTTCACTGCCGGGCAATTGCCGCTCAAGGACGGCAAGCTGCAGGCGAGCGGGCTGCTCGGCCGCGACGTCGACACGGCAGGCGGCAAGGACGCGGCAAAATACTGCGCGATCAACATCCTGGCGCAGGCCAAGGCAGCACTCGGCGATCTCGAGAAGATCAGCCGTCTGGTGAAGATCACCGTTTTCGTCGCCTCGACACCCGAGTTCGTCGAGCAGCATCTGGTTGCCAACGGCGCCTCCGATTTCCTGGTCGCCGCCCTTGGCGAGCGCGGCAAGCATGCACGCTCCGCCGTCGGCACGGCCTGCCTGCCGCTTAATGCCGCAGTGGAAATCGAAGCCATCTTCGAAGTCGCATGAGCCAGGGTACAGATATGACCGACCTATCCTGGCTGACCGCCCGGCCCGTTGCCCACCGCGGCTTCCACGACATGAATAAGACGCGCTGGGAAAACACGCTGTCGGCCTTCGCCGCAGCCGCCGAACGCGGCTACGCCATCGAATGCGACGTGCACCTGTCGTCCGACCGCGTTCCCGTCATCATCCATGACGGCGATCTCAAGCGCCTGACCGGCCAGGATGGTTTCGTCTGGCAGCGTACCGCAGCTGAACTCGCGGCGCTCAGGGTCGGTGGCACGGCGGACCATGTGCCGACGCTGCAGGAAGCGCTCGACCTGGTCGATGGCCGCGTGCCACTGGTCGTCGAGCTGAAAGGCACGCCCGGCTATGACGAAGGCCTGGTGGCAAGCGTCGGCAAGATGCTCAAGCGCTACAAGGGCAAGGCGGCGATCATGTCGTTCGACCATTGGCTGGTCCGCGATTTTCCGAAGGACGCGCCGGGTATTCCAGGGGGTCTCACTGCCTACGGCAAGGACGTCGGGTTGATCGAGGCGCATTTCGCCATGCTGGCGCATGAGATCGCCTTCACCTCCTACGCCGCCGGCGACCTGCCAAACCCATTTGTCAGCTTCGTGCGTGAAAGGCTGAAAATGCCTGTTATCACCTGGACGGTGCATGACCAGCCGGCGGTCGACCTGACCTTCAGATATGCCGACCAGATGACTTTCGAAGGGTTCGAACCCGATCTGGTCAAAGTCGCCTGAGTGTCTGAAACGTGACTTGCACCAGGCCGGACGGAGCTTAAATAAGCCTCATGGATCAGGGCGACGAGGGTGACGGACAAACGGCCAATGCGGACTATTCGATCCGCGTCGCCGCCGGCATCGGTGCCTTCACCTATGATGAATGGAATGGCTTTGCGGGAACTGCGCGCGGCGATTTAGAAACCAGCTACAATCCTTTGGTTTCATTTGCTTTTCTAGGCGCGCTCGAAGATTCTGGATGCGCCGTGCGGCGTACCGGCTGGCAGGGCCACCATCTCAGGCTGGAGGATGGGCGGGGCAGATTGCTGGGCGCGGTGCCCTGTTATCTCAAATCGCACAGCCAGGGCGAATATGTGTTCGACCATGGCTGGTCGGATGCGTTCGAGCGCGCTGGTGGCCGCTACTATCCCAAACTGCAAAGTGCCGTGCCGTTCTCCCCGGTCACCGGCCCTCGCCTGCTGGTCACCAGGGGCGAGGACAGTGCCAAGGTGAAGGCCGGTCTCGCGGCGGGCCTGAAGGCGGTGACGCAAAAGCTCGGTGTCTCTTCCGCACATGTCACCTTCGCGCAAGAGAGCGATGTGGAGGTGCTGGAAGCAGCCGGTTTCCTGCACCGCACCGACCAGCAATTCCATTTCTTCAACGAAGGCTTTTCAACCTATGACGACTTCCTCGCCACCCTTGCCTCGCGCAAGCGAAAGGCGATGAAAAAGGAAAGGCGCGAAGCGCTTGCCCCAGGCATTTCAATCGACCGGCTGACCGGCAAGGACCTCACGGAGAAAGCCTGGGACGATTTCTTCGCCTTCTACATGGACACCGGCAGTCGCAAATGGGGCCGGCCCTATCTCAATCGTCAATTCTTCTCGATGATCGGCGAGCGCATGGCCGACGACATCCTGCTGGTGATGGCCAGGCGCAACGGGCGCTATATCGCCGGCGCGATCAATTTCATCGGTTCGGATGCACTTTATGGCCGCAACTGGGGCTGCATCGAGGACCATCCCTTCCTGCATTTCGAGGTCTGCTATCATCAGGCGATCGACTTCGCCATCGAGCGCAAGCTCAAGGTGGTCGAGGCGGGAGCGCAGGGCGAGCACAAGCTGGCGCGCGGCTACCGGCCGGTGACCATGCATTCCGCGCACTACATTGCGCACCCAGGCCTGCGCAACGCCGTCGCCGACTATCTTCGGCGCGAACGGCAGGAGGTGGAGCGGATGAGCGAATATCTGGAAGAGCATACCCCGTTCCGCAAGGATCTCGAGGAGTAGCCCCGGTTGGCCGGCTTGGGGGGCGACGATTATCTTGCCGAATTTCGACGCCTTCGCTACACGAAGGCACAATCCGGAGCGTTCGCCATGACCGAGGCCGCCTACGATACCGACAACATTTTCGCCAAGATCCTGCGCGGCGAAATTCCCTCGCACCGTGTCTACGAGGATGACGCGGTCATCGCCTTCATGGATGTGATGCCGCAGGGGCCCGGCCATACGCTGGTGGTGCCGAAAGCGCCGTCGCGCAACCTTCTCGATGCCGATCCGTCAATTTTCGGCCATCTCTTGAGCGCCGTTCAGAAAGTGGCGCTGGCGGTGAAAAAGGCCTTCGGCGCCGATGGCGTCACCGTCATGCAGTTCAATGAGCCGGCCTCGGGGCAGACCGTCTATCATCTGCATGTGCATGTCATTCCGCGCTTCGACGGCATCCCGCTGAAGCCGCACACGGGCGAGATGGAGAAGCCGGAGATTCTGGTCGGGAACGCCGAAAAGATACGGACTGCACTCAAAAATTGAGAGCGGGAGGTCCGCCAATGATGTGGTGGACCTGGTCGAGAATATCGGACTAACAAGCGCCGTTCAGTCCAGAAGCCGATTCTAATGCCCGGCCGTGCCCAGTGCCGACTCAACCGTTTGCAACTCTAATCGTCTGATTAGGAAATATCGAACCATCTCACGGTAAAATGCTAACGCGTGGCGAGCTGTGGGGCTTCAAAACCATGGAACATTCGGTTGCGGCATCGGCCCCACTGGCGGGGGCAATTGTCGAGCGTGCTTTTCTTGGCATCTTGGCGGATGCCTTTTGGCGACACCGGCTGCTGCACGCTATGGCTGCCGCTGCGCTGCTTCTGGCAAGCGCAGTCGGGTGGCACACTGGAAACATGCGGGATTTCGGCGTTCTGGAGGAATACGCTGAGTATCTTTTCATCGCCTTCTGGATTTGCGGCTCAGCCTTTGCACTTGGGACGCTTCTCCATCTTGCGCTGGTCCAGCGGGATACCGAACCGCTGCACACCTTCCTCAAGTCACTGGGTAGATTCTTTGGCGACGCCGAACGCATTGCCAACAGCCTGAATGGCCTGGGTGCGGGTCTTGCCTTCATATCCGCGATCGGTGTGTTGAAGGGAGCCATTGCAATCCTCTCTCCGTTTGCATGGGACAAGGCATGGCTCAGGCCGACCGCATCCTGCATTTCGGTCGAGCCCCGCACGAATGGTTGTGGTTTATCGTCCAGTCGCCGCTTGCATTGAAGATCATCAACATCGCTTACAATTTCTGGTTCGTCGTGCTCATTACCGCGGTTTTCACCGTGTGCATCGCACGCAAGGATACGAAGCTGCGTCACCAGTTCCTGATGAGCTTCATGACGGTGTGGACGCTGGGTGGCTTCTTCCTCGCGATGGGCCTGTCGTCGGCTGGCCCTTGCTTTTACGAGCGATTGGGGTTCGGCAACGACTTTCACGCCCTCATGCAAGCACTCGCCACCGCCGATCGCATCTATCCAATCTGGGCGCTCAACACGCAGGATATGCTGTGGGGTGGCTACACCGGCGCAACTACCGGCAGCGTCGGTATATCCGCCTTCCCATCCCTGCACGTTGCGATGGCGGTGCTGTTCGCTCTCTATGCAACGCGGCGGTCTCGGCTGGCCGGTGTTGTGATGTGGTTATTCGCGGGCGTCATTATGGTCGGATCCGTCGTGCTTGGCTGGCACTATGCCGTGGATGGCTATGCGGGCGCATCCCTGATGGTCGCGATCTGGAAGGCGTGCGGATATTTGCTGACCCGTTTCGAGTCGGACAGCGCGGCCGCTGAGAGCTCCACCATGCAATCGCCGGCCCTTTGCGGGATGTAAATTCGCCGATCTGGACGAACTCGCCTGCGGCGGCATGCCGGTCAAAACGCCTCAAGGGCGGCGCTGGATGGGTTGGACAATTTCCGAAACGCTGTTCGATACGATCCTTGCCGAAGCTGCTCTGCGAGCGTGTCCGCGCATTGCCCAGGGCTCAGGAGCGACGTGTCGACTTCCAGATCGTACACGCCGGGCCGGTGCACCTCTTCCTGCCACAGGCGCGCCACCGGGCCGCAATCCCATCCCGGGTCGATAGCGCGGCGGCATGGCCTGCTCGCAAACGTCGACACCGAGATTGATCCAGACGCTATCGAAGCACTCCTGAACAGCCTTGGCGATGCTTGTTTTCCGATCGCGGCGCACCGTTCAGGATGATGATCTGGCCGATTATGCCTACCCTCGCTCCAATAAAAAAGCCCCGTCTCCGGGGCTTTTTTGACTTTCGTAAGCTCAGTTCTTTCGGGGCAGTTGTGGCACCAGGCTGCGCTTGCCGCCGTCCTTGCCCTTGGCTTCGGGCTTCTGCGCCACCAGCTTCTTGGCCGCCGGCTTTTTCACCACGGCCTTTCTGGACTTCGGCGTTTCTTCCGGCTCTTCCTTCTTCGGCTTCACCGGCGCCTCGTCGGCCAGCGATTCGAGCTTCAGGCCGGTCTCGCCGGTTTCCTTCTTCTCGACGGTGACGCGCACCGTGCCGCCCTTCTTGAGCTTGCCGAACAGCACCTCGTCGGCCAATGGCTTCTTGATGTGCTCCTGGATCACACGACCGAGCGGCCGCGCGCCCATGCGCTCATCATAGCCCTTGTCGGCGAGCCAGGCGATCGCGTCCGCCGACAGGTCGAAGGTGACGCCACGCTCGGAAAGCTGGGCCTCGAGCTGCATGACGAACTTCTGCACCACCTGATGGATGACCGGCACCGGCAGCGAGCCGAACGGGATGATCGCATCGAGACGGTTGCGGAACTCCGGCGTGAACAGCCGGTTGATCGCCTCGACATCGTCGCCTTCGCGCTTGGTCGAGCCGAAGCCGATCGCCGCACGCTGCGCATCCGACGCGCCCGCATTGGTGGTCATGATCAGGATCACATTGCGGAAGTCGATCTGCTTGCCGTTGTGGTCGGTCAGCTTGCCATGGTCCATAACCTGCAACAGGATGTTGAACAGGTCCGGATGCGCCTTCTCGACCTCGTCCAGCAACAGCACGCAATGCGGATGCTGGTCGACGCCGTCCGTCAGAAGACCGCCCTGGTCGAAGCCGACATAGCCGGGAGGAGCACCGATCAGCCGCGACACGGTGTGGCGCTCCATATATTCCGACATGTCGAAGCGGATCAGCTCCACGCCGAGCGACGCGGCCAACTGCTTGGCCACTTCGGTCTTGCCGACGCCGGTCGGGCCGGAGAACAGGTAGGAGCCGATCGGCTTCTCCGGTTCGCGCAGGCCGGCACGCGCCAGCTTGATCGCCGAGGTCAGTGCGGTGATCGCAGTGTCCTGGCCATAGACGACTCGCTTCAGCTCGATATCGAGGCCCTGCAGCACCTTCTCGTCGTCGGCCGAAACCGTCTTCGGCGGGATGCGGGCCATGGTGGCGATCGTCGCCTCGATCTCCTTGATGCCGATAGTCTTCTTGCGCTTGGCTTCCGGCACCAGCATCTGCGAGGCGCCGGTCTCGTCGATCACGTCGATCGCCTTGTCCGGCAGCTTGCGGTCGTTGATGTAGCGTGCCGACAGTTCCACCGAGGCCTTGATCGCCTCGTTGGTGAACTTCACCTTGTGGAACTCCTCATAATAGGGCTTGAGGCCCTTCATGATCTCGATCGCGTCCTCGATGGTCGGCTCGTTGACGTCGATCTTCTGGAAGCGCCGCACCAAGGCACGGTCCTTCTCGAAGAACTGGCGGAATTCCTTGTAGGTGGTCGAGCCGATGCAGCGGATCGCACCCGACGACAGCGCCGGCTTCAACAGGTTGGACGCATCCATGGCGCCGCCTGAAGTCGCCCCTGCCCCGATCACCGTGTGAATCTCGTCGATGAACAGCACGGCGCCAGGATAATCCTCGAGCTCCTTGACGACCTGCTTCAGCCGTTCCTCGAAATCACCGCGATAGCGCGTGCCGGCGAGCAGCGTGCCCATATCGAGCGCGAAGATGGTGGCATTGTGCAGCACTTCGGGAACGTCGCCCTCGACGATGCGCTTGGCCAGGCCCTCGGCGATCGCCGTCTTGCCGACGCCGGGGTCACCGACGTAGAGCGGGTTGTTCTTGGAGCGGCGGCACAGCACCTGGATGGTGCGGTTGATCTCGGACTCGCGGCCGATCAGCGGGTCGATCTTGCCGGCCTTGGCCTTGTTGTTGAGATTGACGCAATAGGCCGTCAGCGCGTCCTGCTGCTGCTTCTTCTTGCCGCCTTCCTCTTGCGGCTCGGCGCCGTTCTGGCCGCCCTGCTCGTCATCGGCGCCGCGCGGCGAGCGTGTCTCCGACGCGCCCGGACGCTTGGCAATGCCGTGCGAGATGTAGTTGACCGCATCGTAGCGGGTCATCTGCTGTTCCTGCAGGAAATAGGCGGCATGGCTCTCGCGCTCGGCGAAGATAGCGACGAGCACGTTGGCGCCCGACACTTCCTCGCGGCCAGAAGACTGCACATGGATCACCGCGCGCTGGATGACGCGCTGGAAACCGGCCGTCGGCTTGGAGTCCTCGTCGTAGCCGGTGACGAGGTTGTCCAGCTCGGTGTCGATATAGGTGAGAACCGTATGCTTGAGCTCATCGAGATCGACATTGCAGGCGCGCATGACGGCGGCCGCCTCGGTGTCGTCGATGAGCGCGAGCAGCAGATGTTCTAGGGTTGCATATTCATGGTGCCGCTCATTGGCGAGCGTCAGCGCCTGGTGAAGCGCCTTTTCCAGGCCTTGGGAGAAAGCCGGCATGTTACCTCACTTCTTCTCCATCACGCATTGCAGCGGATGCTGATTCTGTCGGGCGAAATCCATGACCTGGGACACTTTGGTCTCGGCCACCTCGAATGTATAGACCCCGCACTCGCCCACTCCATGATTGTGAACATGAAGCATGATGCGTGTGGCGGCTTCGCGATCCTTCTGGAAAAAACGCTCCAGCACGTGAACCACGAACTCCATCGGAGTGTAGTCGTCGTTGAGGATGAGGACCCGATAAAGGCTGGGCTTCTTGGTCTTGGTTTTGGTGCGCGTGATGACGGCCGTCCCACGGCCGGCCCCATTGCCGTTACCGTCGCCGTCTTGCATTCGCACCACGCGTCTCGTGGCAGTCAAACCGATCGTCACGTATTCCTGCCTCTTTCGATTCCCCATGCGAGTTCGACATGTAGGTGTTCGATGTACGATTTTAAGCCCTTCTGGTTAGCTGACAATATGGCTAGGTCACCAAACTTGGACGATTTTCGCAATCGTGAAGGGGCGCGAGGCTCTGGAACGGAAATTGACACGAAAAAGCCCGGCCACGTTTCCACGGCCGGGCTTTTTCTCGGGTCAAAAGGCTGAATCTGGGTCACGTCAGGCGAAATCAGTTCGCCCGGGCGAAATTACTTCGCCTTGGCAACGATCGATTCGAATGGCTTGTAGGCTTCCTTGGCGAGTTCGGCATAGAGATCGCCAATCTTGGTGGCCTCGGCGACGAAAGCCTCATAGGACTGCTTGGCATAGTCCGACTGGATCTCGATGGCCTTTTCCAGCGACTTGGCTGAAAACAGCTTCTCCACAGTGGCGCTGCCGGTTTCAAAACTCTTCTTGGTGTATTCACCAGCCTCGGTGGCAATCGCCTGTGCGCCCTTGGAGAGCGACGCGAAGCTCTTCAATCCGGTGTCGGCGAACTCTTTGCCGTATTTGCTGAAGTCCTCATAGGTCTGGGTCATTTCACGATTCCCTTGACGGTTGAGGCGTCCTTCTTCGGGGCGCCCTTGTGCAATGCAAGATAATATATTGTGCGCCGCACAAAAGTCAAGATTTCGCGGGCTTGCGGACCCGCCTGCGTAGCCAATGGCTAAAAATCGAATAAAGAGAGCTTCAAGCACGAAGAAAATGGTGAACGCGGCGGTTACCATAAACGGATTGGTAACGCTGCGCCGGTAGCTTGGCCGGAAGCGAGGCAGGACCCTTTGCCGCCTCCAACGCAACGAAGAAATCCAAGGGAAGTACCAGTGCGTAAGGCGTTGTTGGGCATCGTTTCCAAATCCACCTCCCCTCTCAAAACGATGATGATCATGGCCTTGGCGATGACATTCGTTTTTGGCGACGTTGCCTCGTCGCTGGCGGCCAAGCAGGCGGCCATCGTCGTGGATGCCAAGACTGGCAAGGTGCTTTACTCCGCAGATGCCAACGGCAGGCGCTATCCAGCTTCGCTGACCAAGATGATGACGCTGTACCTGACCTTCGAAGCGATGGCGAAGGGCAAGATCAGCAGGAATACGCCAGTGGTGTTTTCCGCCAAGGCCTCCGCCGAGGCGCCGACGAAACTTGGCGTGAAGCCGGGCGGTTCGGTCACGGTCGAGACCGCGATCCTGTCGATCGTCACCAAGTCGGCGAATGACTCGGCCACCGCGCTCGGCGAAATGCTCGGCGGCAATGAAACCACTTTTGCCCGCATGATGACCGCCAAGGCGCGTGCGCTGGGCATGAACGGCACCGTGTTCCGCAACGCCAATGGCCTGCCAGACCCTGGCCAGTTCACCACCGCGCGCGACATGGCGACGCTCGGCATCGCGCTGCGTGAGCATTTTCCGCAATATTACGGCTATTTCTCGCAGCGCTCCTTCCTCTACGGGCGTCAGCGCATCAACGGTCACAATCGCCTGCTCGGACGCATCAAGGGTGTCGACGGCATCAAGACGGGCTACACCCGCGCCTCCGGCTTCAACCTCGTCTCGTCGGTTTCCGACGGCAATCGCCGCATCGTCGGCGTGGTCATGGGCGGCAGTTCCGGCCGCAGCCGCGACAATCAGATGGCCAGCTTGATCAACACCTATCTGCCGAGGGCATCGACTCGCGGCGGTGGCGATCTGGTGGCCAAGGCCGGCGGCAACAACCCGGTCACCGCCCTCGCCCAGGTTCTCCTGCCCAAGCATGACGCTCCGACGCCCGATGACAAGCCTGTTGTGGCGCAGGACGACGCCACCGTCGCCGAGGACGCCACGGTCGCGGAAGACGATACCCCGCAGGCCGAAGAAGCAGCCCCCGTCGTCAAGACCAGAAAGGTCAAGACCGTCATCGTTTCAGCTCCCCAGGTCGCGACGGCCCAGGTCGTCGCTGCCTATGCCGAGCCAACGCCAGCGGCCGTCGACCCGGTCAACACGGCGTCGGTGCCGTCGGGCTGGGCCATTCAGGTCGCCTCGTCGCCAAAGCAGTCCGAGGCACAGGCCTTCCTCGACAAGACCACCAAGCAGGCGCCCAAGGTGCTGGCCGACGCCTCCGGCTTCACCGTCGCCTTCGACAAGGACGGCGTCACCTACTACCGCGCCCGCTTCGGCGGCTTCGGTTCGAAGACCGCCGCCTGGAAGGCCTGCACCGCTTTGAAGAAGAAGAACATCGAGTGCTACGCCGTCCAGCAGTAGGACGGCGTGGAAATCATCTCCCGGAAAAATTCTGCGTCGAAGGAGACTAGTTGTGATTGGAGAGCAAGACGTCCTTGGCTTCGTTAATCCGCGCCGCCAGGAAAGACGTGCCGCCGACATCGGGGTGCAGGCGCTGCATCAGGCGGCGGTGCGCCTTGCGGACATCCGCCGCGGCGGCCCCCGCTTCAAGACCAAGGACCTTGTAGGCCTCCTCCTTAGTCATGGCGCCCGGACCTGGCGCAACACCCAGCCCTTCGCCACCGTTCGTCTCAGTGTTTTTGCGCCAGACGGGAAATCTGCCGTCAAGATACGTCTCTAGCAACTGCCGGCTCTCCGGATCACCGGAGAGTTCGCGGTAGAGGTGCTGCAATTCCACCAGCCCCATCGCGCCAAGCATCTTGCCTTCGTGGCGGCCAGCCAGGACCAGTCCTTCGAGGCCGCCGGTATCGTGATCGAGCTCCATTTCCAATGCCGCTGTGCGCACCGTCGAGCGTTTGCCCGGTGCAAGCCCCGCCGGCTGGCGTTTCATTCGCATGGAACCATACCAGGCAATTGCCGCGGTGAGGATCATGCCGCCGACGCCTTCACGGCCGACCACCAGCACGGCGACGCCGACAACTGCCAGAAGAGCCGGCCCAAGCGTTCGCAGCGTGCCCGCCAGTTTCGCTGGCTCGGCACGCAGAAAAATCGTCACCGCGCCGAGCAGCAGCAAAAGCAACGCTACAAAAGCGATGATTGCGCCCATTATTTTCCGCCGCCCCGCAGATGCTCGATCATCAGCCGGTCTTCCGGCCTGCCTCTGGCTTCGAGCGCCTTCAACCCGCCGGTCGCGAACACGGCGACAGCCGAAAGCAGTCCGGCCAGGGTCGCGGCAGCCCGCCGATCAAACCGGAACCAGGCCCCCTTGGACAGCCGCGCAACCTCTTTGAACGCCTTTTCCGCGCTGGAATCATGGCCTTCCTGAAAGACGAAGACAGGAACGCCATGAAGGCCGAGGCTGCCGGCCTTTTCGGCCAGATCGTCGATATCCTCTTCCATCGCATCGCCGATATAGACCAGCGCATTGACCTTAGCGGTTGCCGTCTGTTTCAACGCATGCGCCAGCACCTTGCCGATCTGGGTATGACCGCTGCGGCACTCGATCCGCGTCATCAGCTGCTTCAAGGCATTGGTGTCGCTCACGAAAGCGGACGAACGGCATTCGCCAATACCGCGAAAATAAACCAGTTGCACGCTGAGGGTTCCTGCCTTGCCGACGGCGTCGAACATCTGGCCCTGCAGCGTGCAGGCCAGATCCCATGTCGGCTGGCGGCTCATCGTCGCGTCGAGAGCAAGGATCAGCCTGCCCGAACCGGTCGCCGATGCGGCAAGTGTCCTCGCCTGGCGAATGAAGGCGTCGATCTCGCCAGCGTTGGATTGAGGCTTGATCGGCGCAGGATTGGTCCTCGCTGGCACAGGTTGCTTCTTATCGCTCATAAAAAACAAGATGTGGCGTTGCCACATCGCTTGCAAGCCCCACATCGGGTGGCACAAAGGGCCAGACGGTGATGCCACCTGAGGTCAGAGCAGGCCGAGATCGGCAAGCTCGCGCCTGAGTTTCGGCGGCATCTCGATCAGTCCGGCCTTGCCCTTGCCCAGATCGAGCGGCGCGTCGGCCGGCTTCAGATAGCGCCAGCCCTGAAAGGCCCGGCGCGGCTGCCAGTCGGTTCGAACAACCTCGGGGTCGAGAATCAGGTGGCAGCGGCCGATGCCTTCACTATCGGTGAACGGCCGGATCTCGGTGATCAGTTGGCGGCACTGCACATTTCCTTTGATCACCCAATAGAGCGAACCGCCATCGGTGACCTCGGCGCCGCGCGTCGGCATCATGCGCGTGGTGTGATATTGCTCGACGGGCTCACCGGCGCGCCGCCGCTCGTCGAGGCGGAAGGCGATCCACTCCTCGAGATCTTCGACGCTGTCGCAGCCGACACAGAGTTTTATGAGATTGAGAGACATCGCTTAAGGTTAGTCCCGCATGCGGACGCGTCAACGACCGGATCGACTTCTCCACAGTGGCAGTTTAGGCCAGCCTTCAGCATTCCACGACATTGACGGCGAGCCCACCCAGGCTGGTCTCCTTGTACTTCTCGTTCATGTCGAGGCCGGTCTGGCGCATGGTCTCGATCGCTGCATCGAGAGGTACGAAATGGGTGCCGTCGCCCTTGATGGCCAGTGACGCTGCCGTCACCGCCTTGACCGCGCCCAGCGCATTGCGCTCGATGCACGGCACCTGCACCAGCCCGCCAACCGGATCGCAGGTCATGCCGAGATGGTGTTCGAGCGCGATCTCGGCGGCATTCTCGACCTGCTCGGGCGTACCGCCCATGACGGCGCACAGGCCGGCCGCCGCCATTGCCGATGCCGACCCGACCTCGCCCTGACAGCCGACTTCGGCGCCGGAGATCGAAGCATTGGTCTTGATGATGCCGCCGACGGCAGCAGCCGTCAGCAGGAAATCACGAATGCTCGGCTGGTCCGCCTCGGGATGGAAATGCAGCCAGTAGCGCAGCACCGCCGGCAGCGTGCCGGCCGCACCGTTGGTCGGCGCTGTGACGACCCGGCCACCGGCAGCATTTTCCTCGTTCACCGCCATGGCGTAGATCGACAGCCAGTCATTGGCGAGCAAGGGATTGGGCTTGTTCTGCTGCCATTGCTCCTGCAGCTTGTCATGCAGCATGCGGGCCCGGCGGCGCACCTTCAACCCGCCCGGCATGATGCCGTCCTGCGACAGCCCACGGTCGATGCAGCCTTTCATGGCGCTCCAGATGCCGTCGAGGCCGGCGTCGAGCGCCTCGCGCGTCATCTGCGTCTCCTCGTTGACGCGTTTCATGTCGGCGATGGAAAGGCCGCTTTTGCCGGCCATGGCCAGCATCTCGACCGCATTCTTGAACGGATAAGGCACTTTCTTGCCTTCCGTCGTCACCGATCCCTTGGCCTTCATCCGCTGCAGTTCCTCTTCGGAAACCACGAAGCCGCCGCCGATCGAATAATAGATGCGCTTGAGCAGCAGGCGGCCGCCGGAATCATAGGCGTAGAACGCCATGCCGTTGGCGTGGCCGGTGAGCGGCGTCTTGCGGTCCAGCACCAGATCGGTGGCCGGATCGAAGCGATAGGTGGGATGGCCGGGCGGCGAAATGCGCTTTTCGGCGGCGATGCGGCTGGCAATGCCATCGGCCTGGTCGGGATCGACCGTCTGCGGCGTCAGACCGGCAAGGCCGAGCATGACGGCGCGGTCACTGCCGTGGCCGATGCCGGTATAGGCGAGTGACCCGTGCAGGCTGGCGCCAAGGCGGTCGACCTTCACACCCGCCGGGCGCGGCCAGTCATTTCCCGCGACCTCGTCGAGAAACCGCGCCGCGGCGGTCATCGGTCCCATCGTGTGCGAACTCGAGGGTCCTATGCCGATCTTGAACAGGTCGAAAACCGAAAGGAACACGCGGCGTTGTCTCCTGGAGTCAGGTCGAGGACTACATATAGGAATTCCCACGATGTTTCCGCTCTTTTGGAAATCGCGGCGCTGCACCCGCCGACCTTGTTTGCTCCGGCAGCGACATTGGCACGATCGCTGAATGCGGACATCGAAGCGATCGCCCTGAATGTGATAAATTCAGGCCATGGGCGATTCCCTCGATCTTTCGACAGCCGATCTCGCGGCGCTGGCCTTCTTCCTCGTCGCGTGGCTGCTGCACACGTTTGCCTCCGACGGCAAGCTTGTCAGCCGGATGTCGCTGACGACGGCGATGAATGCACAGCGGCAAGCCTGGATGCGGACCATGGCCGAGCGCGAGATCCGCATCGTCGACACCGCCATCATGAGCGGGCTGCAGCAAGGCACCGCCTTCTTCGCCTCCAGCTCGCTGATCGCGATCGGCGGCTGCTTTGCCCTGCTCGGCGCGTCCGACCGGGTTCTTGAAGTGCTCAGCGACCTGCCTCTGGGTGGCGCGCCGTCGCGCGCGGCCTTCCAGATAAAGGTGTTTGGGCTGGTGCTGATCCTGGCGTTTTCGTTCTTCAAATTCGGCTGGGCGTACCGGCTGTTCAATTATTGCACGATCCTGATCGGCGCCGTACCGATCCCGCATGGCGAAGCCTCGCGCAATCCGGTCACCGAAACGGCGGTGTGGCGTGCGGCGCAAATGAACATGCTGGCCGGAAAGCACTTCAACTCCGGCCTGCGCGGCGTGTTCTTCTCGATCGGTTATCTCGGCTGGTTCGTCGACCCCATGGTGTTCGTGTTGTCGACGCTGTTGCTGCTGGCGGTGCTGGTGCGGCGCCAGTTCTTCTCGGCGGCCAGGCAGGCGGTGATCGGTCAGCCACCCGGAAAAGGCTGATCGATCCGGCCTGACAGCCAGTAGGCAAAAAGCCCGATCCATTCCCGGATGGCCATGGTGGTGGCCTGCAGCGAATCGGCTGGATTGTCGCGGAACAGGCCGACGCCTTCCCGTCCCGAGGTGCGATAGTCGACCGGCCATGGAACGGTTGCAAAGCCGGCCTTGTCGAACAGCGCCTTGGCGCGCGGCATATGGAAGGCCGAGGTCACCAGCAGCCAGGTCTCGCCGGGCTTCGGCGTTACCAACTCCTTGGTGAAGACCGCGTTCTCATAGGTGTTGCGGGACTTGTTCTCCAGGATCATCCGGTCGGCGGCCACGCCAAGCGCGGTGAGCAGGCGCGGCGCGGTTGCGGCATCGCCCTCGCCATCGAGAAACAACGCGCCGGTGCCGCCGGAGACGACCACCTTGGCGGCGGGAAAGCGCCGGGCGAGAATCGCGGTCTCGACCATCCGATCGCCGCTGCTGTTCAGCTCATAGCCGCCGCGCGCCAGATTGATGGCGCCCTCGAAGCCGCCGCCGAGCACGACGATGCCGTCGACCTTTTCCGGCAGCGGCGGGCGTTGAAAGCGCTCTTCCAACGGATTGAGCATCATGGCGCCGAGCGACGTCCATGCTGACAGCGCAAGGATCAAAAATGCCAGCACGCTGCCGGCGGCCGCTAACCGTCGGCGCCCGATCGTGACCGCGAGCAGTCCCGCTAGCAGCAGGAAGATCGCCAGGTTGAGCGGCTGGATGAAGAACCAGAAGATCTTGGAAAGGTAGAAGAACATTGGCTGCCTATCGTCGGCTCGAATTCTCACGACCGATGAAGTGCTCGACGGCACTTGTCACAGCCTCGGCCTCGGGCCGGCTCAACTCCCTGCCGAAAACAAGGACGCCGTTGGTGTTGGTCAACCTGATGACTTCCGACAGCCCCGCTTCATCCGTTGGATAGGTATGGTCGAGGATTTCGGCCTCAAGGTGCCCTTTCAAAGGCAATGAGGAACGATTTCGCACAAAACCCCTGACGTCGCGCACGGCTGCCACGTCGGTTAGCCGCAGGGTTTCCTTGCCGAACACCAGCCACATGAAATCCTTGCCGAGGAAGTAGGTGAAGAGGGCAATGATCGCAGTGAACGACAGCAGTCCGAGAGTGCCGCTGGCGACGTTTGCGGGCGACGTGTCGGTCAATCCCATGTAGCCGGTGTAGGCAACGATCGCGGCCCCAACCAGGACGAAGCCCATCCTGAAATCCGAGATGCGCGGTGGGTTGGTTATCAGCAGTTCGTCTTCCGTCTCGACGATGGAAATGCGAGACGGGGGCGGCATGCTACCACCATTTCTCCGGCTGGAATGTGCCGGCGGCCTGCTCGATGACGGCAGCGGTCTGGAACAGGGTTTCCTCGTCAAACGGCCGGCCGATCAGTTGCAGCCCGAGCGGCAAACCCTTGGCGTCGAGCCCGGCGGGTACAGCAATGCCCGGCAGGCCGGCCATGTTCACGGTGACCGTGAAGATGTCGTTCAGGTACATCTTGACCGGATCGGCAGCCATGTCCTCGTCGGCGATGCCGAAGGCGGCGGATGGCGTTGCCGGGGTCAGGATGACATCGACGCCGGCGGCGAAGACAGTCTCGAAATCCCGCTTGATCAGATTGCGCACCTTCTGCGCCTGCAGATAGTAGGCGTCGTAATAGCCGGCGGACAGCACATAGGTGCCGATCATGATACGGCGCTTGACCTCACGGCCGAAACCGGCGGCACGGGTCTTCTCATACATGTCGACGATATCCTTGCCCGGCACGCGCAAGCCGTAGCGGACGCCATCGTAGCGGGCGAGATTGGACGAAGCCTCGGCGGGCGCCACGATGTAATAGGCGGGCAGCGCGTATTTCGTATGCGGCAGGGAAATATCGACGATCTCGGCGCCGGCGTCCTTCAGCCAGGCAATGCCCTTCTGCCACAGCGCTTCGATCTCTTCGGGCATGCCCTCGACGCGGTACTCCCTGGGAATGCCGACCTTCATGCCCTTGATCGGCTTGCCGATCGCGGCCTCATAGTCCGGTACCGGCATGTCGACCGACGTCGTGTCCTTCGGATCGACGGAGGCCATCGACTTCAGCAGGATCGCGGCATCGCGCACGTCACGAGCGATCGGGCCGGCCTGGTCGAGCGACGAGGCGAAGGCGACGATGCCCCAGCGCGAGCAGCGGCCATAGGTCGGCTTGATGCCGACCGTGCCGGTGAAGGCGGCCGGCTGGCGGATCGAGCCGCCAGTATCCGTCGCGGTCGCGCCGGCACACAGGAAGGCCGACACTGCGGTTGCCGAACCGCCGGAAGAACCGCCCGGCACCAGCTGCGCATTGTCCAGGCTGCGCGCGGTCCTGGTGCCGCCGGCCGAGACGAAGCCGCCATCACCCTGATGCGTCGTCGGCATCACCACCGTGTCTAGGCGCGAGCGCCGCCACGGATTGATGACCGGGCCATAGTAGGACGTCTCGTTGGACGAGCCCATGGCGAACTCGTCCATGTTGAGCTTACCGAGCATGACGGCGCCGTCGGCCCACAGATTTGACGTAACGGTCGATTCGTAGCGCGGCTTGAACCCGTCCAGCACATGACTGCAGGCCTGCGTATGGACGCCTTCGGTGCCGAACAGGTCCTTGATTCCGAGCGGGATGCCTTCCAGCGCACCGCCCTCGCCCTTGCCCAGCCTTGCGTCGGACGCCTTGGCCATGTCGCGCGCCTTGTCGCCTGTCACCGCGACATAGGCATTGAGCGCGGGATTGGCGCGATCGATGGCCGAGAGATAGGCCTCGGTGATCTCGGTCGCGGTGATTTCCTTGCCGTGCAGCTTGGCGCGGGCCTGTGAAATCGTCAGCTGGGTCAGGTCGCTCATCAAAGGCTCTTTTCGTAAAACACCGACCACTCGGAATCGGGATAATCCAGCACCGGGCCGCAACGCGAAAACCCGGCGCGTTCGTAGACGGTCCACGCCGCGGGGTGACGGTCGCCCGTCTCCAGCACCAGGCGCTTCAGCCCCTCGTTGCGCGCCAGCGCCTCGACCTGCTCGACGATTTTCGCGCCGATCTTCTGCCCGCGATGCGAGGGCCGCGTGTACATGCGCTTGACCTCGCCGACAGCGCCGTCATGGCGTTTCAGCGCACCGCAGCCAATGGCCATGCCGTTGTCGCGGGCGATGAAGACAGTCGTGTCCTCACCAGCCATCTGCTCGACCGTCAGATGGTAGCAATGCTCCGGCGGCGTCAGTTCGAGCAAGGTCTGGTTGAGTTCCTCGACCAGGCCGCGCACGTCGTCCTGCAGTGGCGTTTCAATGGCGATGTCGATTGCCATCGGCCGGTTTACTCCACGACCTTCGGCACGAGGAAGAAATTCTCTTCGGTCGCCGGCGCGTTGGCGACGATGTCAGCTGCCTTGCCGCCGTCAGTAACAACGTCCTGACGCTTCTTCATGTCCATCGGCGTCACCGAGGTCATCGGTTCGATGCCGGAAACGTCGACCTCATTCAGCTGTTCGACGAAGCCCAGAATGGCGTTCAGCTCGCCGGTCATCCGTTCGGCATCTTCCTCGCTCACTGCAATGCGGGCGAGATGCGCGACGCGCTTCACTGTCTGAAGATCTACGGACATGTTTTTGCCTCGGGGAAAACCAGTTCGGGCTATAGCGGCGCCGCGCGCGCTGCGCAACATGCATCGTGCGAGAGAACCAGGCTGCGGCGGCGGCCTAGTCTTCGGCCATCGATCCACGCACAGGATGATGTCTACGGCAGGGCAACGCCCTCGCACAAATAGTAGCTGCCGCTGTTGCCGCTTGCTTCGCTTTCGTCGTTGATGGGCCGGACCGACACGAGATCGATCTGCTTCTCATTCATTTGCGTCACCGAGAGGACATCTGGGAAGACATAGCCCGGTTCCTGGCAGATGGCCGTCACCGCCCAACTCGGCGAAGCGGTCGCCTTGCTGACCTGCAGAAACTCGCAATTGTATTCCACGCTCTGCAGGCCGTGCGCCGAAAGCACGATGTTGCCGGCGTCGATCAGCGTTTGCAGCGTGTCCTTTTTGGCCTGCGTGCAAAGCTCTTCGGACTGAAGATAGACGCCTTCGATGAAATCATCCGCGGCGAGCGCGGGCGACGCCGCGACAAACATCGAAACGCAAAGAGATCGCCCCAATACCATGGATTTATTCCACTTTAGCTGTTTCTAGATCGTAATCGTCTCACCGATTTTCGGCAACGCCAGCCTTACACCGGATCCTTCCAGGCCGGCCTCGAACTTATCGGCGGTCGGGTCGATCATCGGAAACGTGCCGAAGTGGCAGGGAACCACGGTGTCGAATTTGAAGAAGCGCCGGCAGGCAAGTGCCGCCACCGCGCCGCCCATGGTGAAGCGGTCGCCGATCGGCACCAGGCCTATCTTCGGCTCATGCAACTCGTTGATCAGCGCCATGTCGGAGAAGATGTCGGTGTCGCCCATGTGATAGAGCGTTTTGTCTTCCGCGAAATGCAGGACGAGGCCGCCCGGATTGCCGAGATAGGTGTTCTGGCCGCCCTCGCCCGGGAACGAGGATGAGTGCAGCGCCTGGACAAAAGTGGTGGTGAAGCTGCCGCAATCGACGGTGCCGCCGATGTTGCCGGGATTGATCTTCTTGTCGCTGACGCCCTTGCCGACCAGATACATGCAGATCTCGAAATTGGCGACGAGCTGGGCGCCGCTTTTGCCGAGCACCTCCACCGCGCCGCTGATGTGGTCGCTGTGGCCATGCGTCAGCAGCACATGCGTGACACCCTCAGCCGGGCCCTCCCAGCCACCCGTCCATGACGGATTGCCTATCAGATAGGGGTCGATGAGGATCTTGGCATCAGCGGTATCGATCCGAAAGGCCGAGTGGCCGTACCAGGTCAGTTTCATGAATGCATTCCTCGATTTTTGGCTTGCCAAAGGATAGAACGCCAATGGCCCCGAGATCAAAGGGTTACTTGTCCGCCACGCGTTTGACAAAACACCTGGTGGTGAAAGGCGAAGGACGGCCGGTGGGCATTATCACGATCGAAGAATTGCCGGCGCGGTTAGCCGGCGGCAAGACGCTGGCGGGGCTTGACCTCGGCGACAAGACGATCGGCGTCGCGGTCTCGGACCAGAGGTTTTCCTTCGCCCATCCGCGTCCGGTCATCATGCGAAGGAAATTTTCGCTCGATGCGGCGGTGCTGCTCGCCTTGCTGCAGAAGGAGAATGCCGGCGCCGTGGTGATTGGGCTGCCGATCAACATGGACGGCTCGGAAGGTCCGCGTGCGCAGAAATCGCGCGCCTTCGTCCGTAACATGGCACAAATGAGCGACCTGCCCTTCGTGCTCTGGGACGAAAGGCTATCGACGGTCGCGGCCGAAAGGACGCTGATCGAGATGGATTTCTCGCGCCGCAAGCGCGCCGGTAAGATCGATTCGGCGGCAGCCGCGTTTATTCTGCAGGGAGTTTTGGACCGGCTTCAGTCGCTCCACGCATCCGCTCGAACGGAACCGGACCCGCCCAGCGCTGTCTGACCCAGCCGGCGATTTCGCGGCGACGGCGGAATGCCCAAAGCGCCATCAGCAGCAACCCGTCGAAGACGCACGTCTTCGCCACCATGCCGGGGATGATCGCCGGATCGATGCCGAGCATCTGACCGTAGAGCTGGAAGAAGAAGTCGTGCATCTGTCGGCTGAGCATAGCGTAGCCGAAATTGATGTCATTGGCCGACAGATAGAACCAGCCCCAGAAAATCGCCATCGGCGCCGCCCAGAATCCGAAGATGTAGCGCATCAGCGGCCTCCCCTGGGATTGGAGCCGGTTTTGGACACCGTTCGGCCTGATATGAGTGAAAGCAGCGAATTGTGGGCTGCGGCTTTTGCCATGCCGTGCGCGACGGCATGGATCTCGCCTTCGCCCGAAGCCGCAACCACGGACCGCCGTTCGGCAAGCATGGCGACATAGGATGCCAGAAGTGCTGCCAGCTGCACGGCAACAGCCATGAACAGCCCGTTTATGCCTTGCGCAGCACCCCCGATGACGATCAGCGACAACACGCCGGACGCGCAGATGAAGGCGATGCGGGCAACGCTGTCGGCGTCCGGGCTGGTCGCGTCGTTGACCAGGGCTTCGACAAAGGCCCAGAAAAACAGAACCGCGACGACCAGCAATGCGGTGGCAAGCGGCGCCACGACAACGAAATTGTCGAGGTTGACGAAGCGGGTACCCTCGATTGTGGCACCGATCACGCCGAGCGCCGCCGCCACACCACGGTTTCCGTCGATGCAGATGAGCGCAAGCAGGGCGAAAACAATCGTCCAGTGCAAGGTCAGAAAAGAGGTCAGTACCTGTCGCATCGGTGTTCCTGCTTCGCAAAGCAGGAGACGGCCAATCTGAACCATTGCCTGCTTGCGCCGGGACAGTGGGCCTTGCCGCTCGCCATCGCAACGGAAACCATTTGTTAAGGTTAACGGAAATTAGCCATATGCGAGAGGATACGGACCAACGCCTCAAAACTGTGGATGGCGCCGGTTTTTGCGATGCTCGCGGCTCAGTTCACTGGCGGATAGAGCGTGTCGATGATCATGCGTGCATCGTGGCGCGAATCGATCATGCCATAGGTGTTGCGCCATTGGCCGGCCAATCGCGTCTCGACGAAAGCGTCGGCGATCCGCCCTGCCCCCAGACGGCGCAATTCTGCCGCCGCAGCCGACAGAGCCAGCTGCTCGGTGAGCAGCCGAGCCGAACCTTCGTCGGTTGAAGCGACCTGCATCGCCGCCTTCAGCACGCCGATCGTGCCGCGTCCGCCGGCGCCGAGATCGCGGTCGATGCCGGCCAGCACATCCTCGAACAGGCCGGGCGCACGGCCAAGCACGCGCAGCACGTCGAGCGCCATGACATTGCCCGAGCCCTCCCAGATCGCGTTGACCGGGGCCTCGCGATAATAGCGGGCGAGCGGCGCCTCCTCGACATAGCCATTGCCGCCGAGGCACTCCATCGCCTCATAGAGCAAAGGCGGCGCGATCTTGCAGACCCAGTATTTGACGACCGGCGTCATGGCGCGGGCAAACGCCGCTTCACCGCGGTCGCTGGCCGCCTCGTCGAAGGACCGCGCCAGCCGGAACGACAGTGCGGTGGCGGCGGCGACATCGAGTGCCATGTCGGCCAGCACGCGCTGCATCAACGGCTGCTCGATCAGGGTCGAACCGAACACCTGACGATGGCGGGCATGATGAACGGCCTCGGCGAGGCCCGCGCGCATGATCGCCGACGAGGCGATGGCACAATCGAGCCGGGTGAGCGTCACCATGTCCATGATCGTCTTCACACCGGCACCGGGTTCGCCGACCATCTCGCCGATGGCATTGACGAATTCGACTTCGGAGGATGCGTTGGAACGGTTGCCGAGCTTGTCCTTCAGCCGCTGGAAGCGGAAGCCGTTGCCCGAGCCGTCACCGAGAACGCGCGGTACGAGGAAGCACGACAGCCCCTCCGGCGCCTGCGCCAGCACCAGGAAGGCATCCGACATCGGCGCCGACATGAACCATTTGTGCCCGGTCAGACGATAAAAACCGCTGCCGGCGCGTTCCGCCCTCGTCACATTGGCGCGCACATCGGTGCCGCCCTGTTTCTCGGTCATGCCCATGCCGAGCGTCAGCCCGGTTTTCTCGACCGGCGGCTTTTGGCTCTGGTCATATTTGCGCGTCGTCACGCGCGGCGCCCATTCACGAAACAGTTTCGGGCTTGCCATCAAGGCCGCCAGCGAAGCATTGGTCATGGTGATGGGGCACAGATGCCCGGTCTCGAGCTCCGCCGTCAGATAAAACCGGGCGGCACGGACCTGATGGCGGCGGCCGATCTCGGTGTCGCCGTTTTCCCACACCGAGGAATGCAGCCCATTGGCCACGGAGCGGCGCATCAAGGCGTGATAGGCGGGATGGAACTCGACCACGTCGATGCGCCGTCCTTGGCGATCATGCGTCCTCAGCTTCGGCGTCTCGACATTGGCGAGGCGCGCCAGTTCCTGCGCCTCCTGCGTCAGCACGAAACGGCCGAGACCGTCGAGTTCCCGGCGCACCGGATCGGAAAAACGCTCCGCGAGCTGGATCAGCAACGGATCGCCCCGCCAGGCGTTGCCGCCCGTCAGCGGCGGCGGCTGGTTCGTCACGTCGTCGGTCACGCCCAATCCTTCTATCGTCAGAAAGCCACGAATCCGAGGCTGTCGGCTAGATATAGCCAAGCCATGCAGCGCGCGCGATGAAAATACCGGCCGATACAATCGGCCATCTACACGAAAAAAATGAGGAGAACGGCTCCAATGCAAAGCTGGCGCTTGCAGCCGCAAAGTCTCCACCCTATAGCAGCCCCTTGAGATGACCGACGCTTCGTCCCCCTATCCTCATCGCCATCTTCTGGGCATCCGCGACCTTTCCCCTGCCGACATCGAGCTGTTGCTCGACAGGGCGGACCGGGCGGTCGCGATCTCGCGGCAGTCCGAGAAGAAAACCTCGACGCTGCGCGGCCGCACACAGATCAACCTGTTCTATGAAGCCTCGACGCGCACGCAGTCGTCGTTCGAACTGGCCGGAAAGCGGCTTGGCGCCGATGTCATGAACATGTCGGTGGCAAGCTCTTCGGTGAAGAAGGGCGAAACGCTCATCGACACGGCGATGACGCTGAATGCCATGCGGCCCGACATATTGATCATCCGCCACCAGTCGGCCGGTGCGGCCGCGCTTCTCGCGCAGAAGGTCGGCTGCTCCGTCGTCAATGCCGGCGACGGCGCGCATGAGCACCCGACACAGGCGCTGCTCGACGCGCTGACCATCCGCCGCGCCAAAGGCCCGCTGTCGAAGCTGATCGTGGCGATCTGCGGCGACATCCTGCATTCGCGCGTGGCGCGCTCCAACATCATGCTGCTCAACGCGCTCGGCGCGCAGGTGCGCGTCGTTGCGCCGTCGACGCTGCTGCCCACTGGCATCGAGAAGATGGGCGTCATCGTCACCCGTTCGATGGCCGAAGGCCTCAAGGACGCCGATGTGGTGATGATGCTGCGCCTGCAGCGCGAGCGTATGGAAGGCGCCTTCGTGCCTTCGGTGCGTGAGTATTTCCGCTATTTCGGCCTCGATGCGGAAAAACTGAAGGCGGCCAAAGACGACGCGTTGGTGATGCACCCCGGACCGATGAACCGTGGCGTCGAGATCGCTTCGGAAATCGCCGACGGCCCGCAAAGCGTCATCCAGGAACAGGTCGAAATGGGCGTTGCTGTGCGCATGGCGGTCATGGAAGCGCTGCTCGATCCCCGTCGCAATCAAGAGGGCCGCGGCGCATGAGCATAACGGTCTTTGAGCGCGCCCGCATCGTCGACCCCTCGCGCGGCATGGACGAGATCGGCGCCGTCATCGTCGATGGCCGCAAGATCGTTGCCGCCGGCAAGCCAGCGCTCAACCAGGGCGCGCCCGAGGGCGCCACCATTATCGACTGCGCCGGCAAGGCGATCATTCCAGGCCTGGTCGATGGCCGCGTCTTCATCGGCGAACCGGGCGGCGAGCATCGCGAAACCATTGCGTCGGCGAGTGTCGCGGCGGCGGCTGGCGGCGTCACCTCCATCGTCATGATGCCCGATACCGACCCGGTGATCGACAATGTGGCGCTTGTCGAGTTCGTGCTGCGCACCGCCAAAGACACGGCTATCGTCAACGTCTTTCCGGCTGCGGCGATCACCAAGGGCCTCGACGGGCGCGAGATGACCGAGTTCGGCCTGCTGCGCGAAGCCGGCGCGGTCGCCTTCACCGATGGCCGCCACACCATATCGAGTGCGCTGGTGATGCGCCGCGCGCTGACCTATGCGCGCGACTTCGGCGCCACCATCGTGCATGAGACGCAGGATGCGGACCTCGGTTCATCCGGCGTGATGAATGAAGGCCTCTACGCCAGCTGGCTCGGCCTTTCCGGCATTCCGCGCGAGGCCGAATCCATCCCGCTGGAACGCGACCTTGCGCTGGCGCGGCTGACGCGCGGTTCGTACCATGCGGCGAAGATCTCGACGGCGATGGCGGCAAACGCTGTAACGCGTGCCAAGGCCGACGGGGCGACGGTGACGTCGGGCGTGGCGATCCACAATCTGTCGCTCAATGAAAACGATGTCGGCGAATACCGCACCTTCTTTCGCCTGACGCCGCCATTGCGTGCCGAGGAAGACCGGCTGGCGATGATCGAGGCGGTCAGGGACGGTACGATCGACATCATCGTCTCCTCGCACGATCCGCAGGATGTCGACACCAAGCGCCTGCCCTTCGCCGATGCGGCGGCCGGCGCCATCGGGTTGGAGACGCTGCTGGGCGCGGCCTTGCGGCTCTACCACAATGGCGACGTGCCGTTGCTGAGGCTGATCGAGACCCTGTCCACGGCCCCGGCAAAACTGTTCGGACTGCCCGGTGGCACGCTGAAGCCCGGCGCTGTCGCCGATCTTGCGCTTGTCGACCTCGACGAACCCTGGATCGTCAGCGAAAGCGGCATTCGTTCGCGCTCGAAAAACACCTGTTTCGAAGGTGCGCGCCTGCAAGGCAAGGTCTTGCAAACGCTGGTTGCGGGCCGCACAGTGTTCTCCGTCTGAGCCGGACAACCCGCGCACCGCGCCTGATCCGGCCAAACTGGGGGAAATGCGGGGGAAACAATGACTTACAGCCTCATCCCATCGCTTGTGTTCGGCTATCTCCTGGGCTCGATTCCGTTCGGGCTTCTGCTCACCCGCGCGGCCGGCCTTGGCGATGTGCGCCAGATCGGCTCGGGCAACATCGGCGCCACCAATGTTCTGCGCACCGGCAACAAGGGCCTAGCCGCGGCGACGCTGTTGCTCGACGTGCTGAAGGGCACGGCCGCCGTGCTGATTGCTGGCTATTTCGCGCCTGACCTGGCGATCTGGGCCGGTCTCGGCGCCTTTCTCGGTCATCTCTTCCCGGTATGGCTGGGCTTCAAGGGCGGCAAGGGCGTCGCCACCTATCTCGGCGTGCTGATCGGCCTTGCCTGGCAGGTGGCGCTGATCTTCGCCGTCGTCTGGCTGGTGATGGCATTCCTCTTCCGTTATTCCTCGCTTGCGGCGCTGACGGCGGCGGTCATCGTGCCGATCGCCCTCTATGTCCTGAGCACGCCGCAAATTGCCGGATTGTTCGTGGTGATGAGCGTCATCGTTTTCATCAAGCACCGGGAAAACATTTCGCGCCTGCTTGCCGGCACCGAGGGCAAGATCGGAGCCAAGGGATGAGCGAGCCGACCGCCGGGCCGCGCCTCAGCGACCGGCAGCGGCTGAGCTGGCTACGACTGATCCGCACCCAGAATGTCGGCCCTGCCTCCTTTCGCGACCTGATCCACCGCTTCGGGTCAGCCGAAGCGGCGCTTGAAATACTGCCGGAACTGATGATTTCGGGCGGCGCCATCCGCATCGCCCGCATCCCGTCCGTTGCCGAGGCCGAGGCCGAACTGGAAATAGCTGGAAAGGCCGGCGCCCGCTTCGTCGGCATCGGTGAAGCAGACTACCCACCCCTCTTGCGCAACATGGATCATCCGCCGCCCCTGCTGGCGGTAAAGGGCAACGCAGCTGTTTTCCGGCTGCCGGGTGTCGCCATAGTCGGGGCACGCAACGCGTCGCTGGCCGGCATCAAGATGGCGCGCATGCTGGCAGCCGACCTCGGCCGCGACGGCTACGCAATCGTCTCCGGCCTGGCGCGCGGCATCGACACAGCGGCGCATCAGGGCAGTCTTGCGACCGGCACGATCGGCGTGCTGGCCGGCGGCCTCGACCAGCCTTATCCGCCTGAAAATGCAGGCCTGTGCGAAGAGATTGCCGAGCGTGGCGCCATCATTTCGGAGATGCCGTTCGGCTGGCAGCCGCGCGCTCAGGATTTTCCGCGCCGCAACCGCCTTGTCGCGGGTGCGGTCCTTGGGCTGGTGGTGGTCGAGGCAGCGCAACGCTCTGGGTCCCTGATCAGCGCCAGGCTTGCCGGCGAAATGGGCCGACTGGTCTTCGCTGTACCGGGCTCACCGCTCGATCCACGCGCCGCCGGCGCCAATGGCCTGCTCAAGGATGGCGCCACCCTGGTCACCGAGGCATCGGATATTTCCAGGGCAATCGCGCCGCTGACCGGCATGCGAGCGCCCGACGTGCCGCCGTTCGAAGAGCCGCCCGACTTCTTGGCCGCACCACCGCCCGGCGAAAGCGACCGCGCCCGCGTCATCGAGGCGCTCGGCCCGACCCCAGTGCCGGTCGACGAGATCATCCGCCATACCCGCCTGCACCCGGCCCAAGTGTTCATGGTGCTGCTGGAACTCGACCTCGCCGGCCGGCTAGAACGCCATGCCGGCGGCAATGTTTCGCTGGTGTTGGGGGATTCTTCTGTCTGACCGACATCTCCGGTGTGACGCTGTTCGCTTCCCAGCAAGAAGATTCGCCCACGTCATCCGGGGCAGAAAATTCGCACCAGACCGATTTACAACTGACATGTTAGTGAGATATCACTGCCTTCGAACTTCTTTTCGGAGACCCCCGGTGACATCACGTTTTGGCCTTTCGGCCGCCCTCGCCACGCCTTTCGATGCCTCCGGGCAGATCGCCACCGCCCTCATGGTCGCCCAGGCCAAGCGTTGCCTGGCGGAGGGGTGCACCAGTGTTACGCTTTTTGGCACCACCGGCGAAGGCGCATCGGTTGGCACCGGGGAGCGGAGGTCGGTGACCGAAGCCATGCTGGCTGCCGGCATCCTGCCGCATCAGCTTGTTGCCGGCGTGCTGGTCGATGCGGCCGAAGACGCCGCTGAGCAGGCCCGGCATGCCTTGCAGCGCGGCGCCCGCAACATTCTGCTGGCGCCGCCGAGCTACTTCAAGAATGTCGGCGACGATGGTCTTTTCGGCTGGTTTTCCACTGTCTTTGCCGTGCTCGGTCCCCTCGCCCGTGGCGTTCTGCTCTACAACATCCCGTCGGTCACCATGGTGCAGCTCTCGCTTGACCTGATCGGCCGATTGCGTACGGCTTTTCCGGATGTCGTTGCGGGGGTCAAGGATTCCGGCGGGGATTGGGATTACAGCGAGGCGCTGCTCGGCGCCCATGGCGATCTGGTGATCTTGATCGGTGACGAGCGGCATCTGGCACGAGCCGTGCGAATTGGCGCTCAAGGCGCAATCTCCGGCATGGCCAATTTCGTTACCAGCGAAATCCGGGCCATGGCCGAGGACGGGCGCGACGACACACGCGTCGAGCGTTTCGTGCTCGAATTGCTCAAACACCCGGTAACGCCGGCGGTGAAGGTCATGGTGGCGCGCAAAACCGGCGACGACCGCTGGCTGGCGGTCCGTCCGCCGCTGGAGCCGATCGGTTCCCAGGGGCGACAACAGCTGGCTGACGCCTATGATGGGCTGTTTGCCAGGGAATCAGCCTGACCGGCAAAGGGAAACGCGCTGAAATGGAAGACGGCAGCGAGCCGACCACGCTTAGGGAAAAAGCCTATGCCAGCTTCACGCGGCATTTGCTGGCCCGCGATCTGCTGCCGGGCCAGTTCGTATCGCAGCGCGAACTGGTCGCCTTCACCGGTCTGCCGCTCGGCGCCATTCGCGAAATCGTGCCGCGTCTCGAGGCCGAAGGGCTTCTGACGACGATCCCGCAGCGCGGCATGCAGATCGCCCATATCGACATCAGCCTGATCCGCGAGGCTTTTCAGTTCCGCCTGTTCATGGAGCGCGAAGCGGTGGCGCTGTTCACCGCCAGCGCTTCCGATGACGAACTTGCCCGCCTGCGGCGCGAACACGAGGAGATGCTGGCTCAAGCCCTTTCGCAGGCGCCGACGCCGGAAATGGAAGCCAGGGCGCAGAGCATCGACTGGGCGATGCACGACACTTTCATCGATGCGCTGGGCAACGAGATCATCGCCAAGGCCTATCTGGTCAACTCGGTGAAGATCCGGCTGATCCATCAGGAGCGCTTCCGCATCGACGGGCGCGTCGTGCCGGTCATGCGTGAGCACCTTGCGGTCATCGAAGCCATGGAAAGCCGCGACCCGCAGAAGGCGGTCGAGGCGATCAGCCTGCACATCGACAAGGCGCGCCGGCTGGCGCTGCAAATCTGAGGAAGCATGAGCCGCGTCGCGGTCGCGACGCATTCGACAACGACAGCAACCGGGAGGAAGAAATGTCGTCCAATCTGTTCAACCCAACCAGGAGGCAACTCCTCCAGGGAACCGCGGCACTTGCCGCCGCCGGCCTTGTGGGTGTTCGCCCAGGCTTTGCCGCGGCCGTCGACTGGAAGCGCTTTGCCGGCACGACGCTCGACGTCAATCTGGTGAAAAGCCCGCGCAGCGACACCCTGATAAAATATCTCGCCGAGTTCGAGGAGTTGACCGGGATCAAGGTCAATGCCGAGGCAACGCCTGAGCAGCAGCAGCGCCAGAAGACGGTGATCGAATTGAGCTCCGGCAAGCCGAGCTTCGACGTCGTGCATCTGAGCTACCATGTGCAGAAGCGGCAGTTCGAAAAAGGCGGCTGGCTTGCCGACATATCAGGCTATCTCGCCGACCCCACCCTTACCGATCCGGGTCTGGTCGAAAACGATTTCGCCGACGCCGGCATGCTGTTCGCCAAGGACGGTCAGGGCGTGCTGCGCTCGCTGCCCTTCTCGGTCGACTACTGGATCGTTTACTGGAACAAGGAGTTGTTCGAGGCCAAGGGCCTCAAATATCCCGAAACCTTCGAGCAGCTGGTGGCCGCGGCCGAGGCGCTGACCGACCCGTCGACCAATACTTACGGTTTCGTCGCCCGCGGCATCAAGAACGCCAACACGCCGGTGTGGACATCGCTCATGCTCGGCTACGACATGACGCCACTCGACGCTCAGGGCAAGCTGCGCACGACGTCGCCCGAGGCGATCGAGGCCGCCAGCCTCTACCAGCGGCTGATGACCAAATCCGCGCCTCCAGGCGTCACTGGCTTCAACTGGGCCGAAGCGCAGTCCGCCTTCCTGCAAGGCAAGATCGGCATGTGGTTCGATGGCGTCGGCTTTGCCCCGCCGATGGAAAATCCGGAAAAATCGCGGGTGGTCGGCAAGGTCGGCTATGGCGTCATGCCCAAGGGTCCCAAGGCGCACGCGGCTGGCACCTTCGGCGACGGTATCGGCGTGACGGCCACCAGCGAGAAGAAGGAGGCCGCCTATCTGTTCTGCCAGTGGGCAGTGTCGCCGGTCATGGGCGCGCGCCTGCTGCAGGCAGGCGCCGGCGTACCGTTCCGCAAATCGGTGCTCGAAGATCCAAAGGTGCGCGAAGGTGTCACCATGCCGGCAAGCTGGCTCGATGCGGTGGTCGGCTCCGGCAATGTCAGCCGGCTGTCGCTGCCGGTCATCATCCCGGTCACAGAGTTCCGCGACATCTACGGCGTGGCGCTGACCAATTTGATCGCCGGCGCCGATCCCGCCGAGGAGTTGAAGAAGGCTACCGACCAATTCCAGCCGGTCCTCGACAGGAGCGAGCAAGGCTGATGTCCGCCACCACCCCAGAACGCACCGGGGTGACGACGCAAGCCATCGAAGGGAGCCAGACGATCCGGCTGGCTCCCAACTACTGGCCTTTCGTCGTTCCGGCGCTCGTCGTCGTCGGCGCCGTGATCGTCTTTCCCTGGGCTTTCACGCTGTGGATGAGCGTCAACCGCTGGACGCTCGGCCAGTCGCGAAGCTTTGCCGGGATGGAGAATTATCTGCGGCTGGCGTACGACCAACGCTTCTGGGAATCGCTTCTCCATACGTTGAGCTACACCTTCCTTTCGGTTGCCGCGCCGATGTTGCTCGGCACCATCGCCGCCCTGATCTTCGACGCCAGGTTTCCGCTGCGTGGCCTGCTGCGCGGCGTCTTCGTGATGCCTATGATGGCAACGCCCGTCGCCGTGGCGCTGGTCTGGACGATGATGTTCCACCCCCAGCTCGGCGTCCTCAACTATCTTCTGTCGCTGGTCGGCATTCCGGCGCAGGAATGGATCTTCAACGCCAACACGGTCATCCCGTCGCTGGTTGCGGTCGAGACCTGGCAGTGGACGCCGCTGGTGATGCTGATCGTGCTCGGCGGCCTGGCGTCCGTGCCGCGCGAGCCGTTCGAAAGCGCCGAGATCGACGGCGCCAATGCCTGGCAGCAATTCCGCTATCTCACCTTGCCGATGATCGCGCCGTTCCTGATGATCGCGGTGATCATCCGCACCATCGACGCACTGAAGAGTTTCGACATCATCTATGCGATGACCCAGGGCGGGCCGGGCACGGCCTCGGAGACCATCAACATCTATCTCTACAACACCGCCTTCTCCTACTACGACATCGGCTATGGCTCGGCCATGGCCGTGGTGTTCTTCATCGTCATCGTCGCCCTGTCCTTCATCCTCCTGATGTTGCGCCAGCGCTCGCAGTGGATCGGCGTGGAGGGCAAATAGATGAGTTCACGACTGCTCAACCGGATCGGGCTGTTCTTCGCGGCCCTGGTCTTCGTCTCGCCGGCGATCCTGTTCTTCCTCTGGATGATCTCGCTGTCGCTGAAATTCGAGATCGACAACGGCGCCTATCCGCCGATCCTGATCCCCGAACATCTCGCCTGGTCGAACTATGCAAAAGTGTTCGAGGAGAACAATTTCCTGCTCTATCTCTGGAATTCGGTTCTGGTGACCGGCACGGCGACGCTTTTGGCGCTGCTGATCGGCGTGCCGGCCGGCTATGGCATCGCGCGGCTCAAGGCCGAGCGGTCGGCGGTGGTCATCATGATCGCCCGCATGACGCCGGGGCTTTCCTATCTCATCCCGCTGTTCCTGCTGTTCCAATGGGTCGGCATTCTCGGCACGCTGTGGCCGCAGATCATCATCCATCTGGTGGTGACCGTGCCGATCGTCGTCTGGGTGATGATCGGCTATTTCGAGACCACCCCGATGGAACTGGAAGAGGCCGCCAACATCGACGGCGCCAGTTCCTGGCAGGTGTTCCGGCTGGTCGCCTTGCCCATCGCCAAGCCGGGCATAGTGGTCGCCTTTATCCTGTCCGTCATCTTCTCATGGAACAATTTCGTCTTCGGCGTGGTGCTCGCCAGCCGTGAGACGCGCACGCTGCCGGTCGCCGTCTACAACATGCTCTCCTACGAGCAAGTGAGCTGGGGGCCGCTCGCCGCCGCGGCCCTGGTGGTGACACTGCCGGTACTGGTCCTGACCATGTTCGCACAAAGGCAGATCGTCGCCGGACTGACCGCGGGCGCCGTCAAGGGCGGCTGAAGGCACGCTACGACATCGCACTCTTTTTCGAGGAAAACCCAATGGCATCGGTCACAATCAACAACGTGCAAAAGGCTTTCGGAACGGCCAAGATTATCCACGATGTCAGCGTCGATATCGCTGACGGCGAGTTCGTCATCCTGGTCGGCCCGTCGGGCTGCGGGAAGTCGACGCTGCTGCGCATGATTGCCGGACTTGAAACGATCTCGGGCGGCAGGATCGCCATTGGCGATCGCACCGTCAACAATCTGCGGGCGCGCGACCGCAACATCGCCATGGTGTTCCAGAACTACGCGCTCTATCCGCACATGACGGTGGCGGACAATATGGGCTTTGCCCTCAAGATCAAGAAAGCCGATCCGGCCGACACCGCAAGCCGCGTCGGCAGGGCCGCCAGCATCCTGGGCCTCGACAAGCTGCTCGACCGCTATCCGCGCCAGCTCTCCGGCGGCCAGCGCCAGCGCGTCGCCATGGGCCGCGCCATCGTGCGCGACCCGCAAGTCTTCCTGTTCGACGAGCCGCTCAGCAATCTCGACGCCAAATTGCGCGTCCAGATGCGCGGCGAGATCAAGGCGTTGCACCAGCGGCTGGGCACCACCACCATTTACGTCACGCATGATCAGATCGAGGCCATGACCATGGCCGACAAGATCGTCGTGCTGCATGACGGCCTTGTCGAGCAGATCGGTGCGCCGCTCGACCTCTATGACCGTCCGGCCAATCTGTTCGTTGCCGGCTTCATTGGCTCGCCGGCCATGAACTTCATTGCCGGCCGCGTCGAGGAAGGCGTTTTCCGCAGCGCCAGCGGGCTAACCCTACCGTTGCCGGAAGGCATCAACCTGGCAAAAATTCCCGCGGGTGAACTCATCTACGGCATCCGTCCCGAACATATCCGAGCAACGATTTCCCAGGGTATTGCCGGCACGATCGTGCTTCTGGAAGCCACGGGTTCGGAAATCTTCGCCAGGGTCGACTGCGCCGGCGAGGAAATCTCCTGCCTGTTCCGGGAGCGGCTTGCGCTAAAGCAAGGCGCGCAGATGCGCATCGAGATCGACCGCGCCTGTGCTCATCTGTTCGACGCCAAGACCGGTCGGCGATTCTAGCGCAAAGGTCTGATATCCCGGCGCAAAGGTCTCAAGCCACGGTTCGCTCTTGCCACTCGCATCGCTTGGCAGCAATCTCGGATCAAAGAGCCGCTCATCGGGTGGATGTCGGCGTCCCGGGGTTTTGCCATGACACGCGATCAGATGCTCGCCCACCTTCGATCCGCCGACGCGGTCGCGCGCGAGGCGGCGGCACATGGGCATCATCCCTTTGGTTGCGTTCTGGTCGGGCCGGATGACCGCGTGCTGATGCGGCAGGGCAATCTCGACACGGTGCGCCATGCCGAGACGGAGCTCGCCCGGCGCGCCGCGGCTGCCTACGAGCCGGAGTTCCTATGGCAATGCACGCTGGTCTCAACCTTCGAGCCGTGCGCGATGTGCGCCGGCACGATGTATTGGGCCAATATCGGGCGGCTGGTTTACGGGGTAGAGGAGACCGAGCTCCTGGCGCTCACCGGGGATCACGCGGAGAATCCGACGATGAGCCTCTCTTCGCGCACCGTCCTCGGCTCCGGCCAGAAAAAGATCGAGGTCTTTGGCCCCTTCCCCGAAATCGCCGACGAGATGCTCGCACCGCACCGCGATTTCTGGAAGCGCTGACGGCTTCGTCCCGGTTGGTAAGGTCGATCAATGGCAGCAGTGACTGTCGGATCGCGGTGGGAGCCACCGCCGCCGTTCAACAAAATCAAAGACTTGTAGAATCAACGATCCGAAGTCGGACGATCTTGTCATGCGTTGCCCGTGGCGAGATCCTTGAGAAGGGCGTGCAGACCGTGAAAACTCGCACAGTCGCTGCTTTTCTCAAAGGCTCAAAGATCCTAAGTGGCTGATATTTAACGCTAAAACAATGGTGAGCGCGATGGGATTCGAACCCATGACCTACTGATTAAAAGTCAGTTGCTCTACCGGCTGAGCTACGCGCTCCCGCGGGCGAAAGGCGGCCCTCGAAATTGCGCGGAACATAGGGAGAGTGCCTCGACCGGTCAACCGGAAAAAGAGGTCTCGCAAACACGGGCGGCTTCGCCCTGTCGCGGCACTTGTCCCACGCGCTGTCGGGGGAGAACGGCCAAGGAACGCTGCCATTTATGCCTGACGGTGGCATCCAGTCTGGGGAACAATTGTATGCGCCGCTCGTTTTTCGGGCACAGGGACGTCCGCCAAACCATCGAGGAGAAGACCAATGAACAGAATCACAACGAGCCTGCTGGCGACCGCTCTCTCCGCCACATTCGTTGCGGCGGAGGCGGTGTCGGTTAATGCCCAACCGAACTATGTGCCGCAGTCCCAGGTCGCGGTGCCGGATGTACAGACAGTCCAGTACCGGGAGTGGCGCAAGGACCGCTACAATCGCAATTTTTCGCGTGACCGCAGTTTTTCGCGTGACCGCAATTTTTCCCGCAATCGCGGCGCGTATTGGAACGGCCATCGGGGCTATCGTGAATATCGCCCCGGCTACCGTCGTCACGGCGATTATTGGTTCCCGCTTGCGGCCTTCGCTACCGGCGCGCTGATTACCGGGGCAATCATCAACAACGAAAACAACCGCGTCTACGGGGGCAACGCCCACGTCCAGTGGTGCTACGACCGCTATCGCAGCTACCGTGCTTCGGACAACACGTTCCAGCCGAATTACGGCCCTCGCAAGGAGTGCCGCTCGCCTTACTGATCCGAAGTGTGAGTACCGAGTAAAAATGGCCTGCGCCGGCAACAGCGCGGGCCATTTTTCGACGTGCCCAGGCGCGAGAGTGCTGGTCAGTTCGCCCAGCTGATACTTTTGAAAATCAAATAGAGCGCTCCACCCTCACCACGCGGTGAGCGATACGCACCGAGAGCATGGCAAATTCGAACCATTGTTCCCGTCAATTCCCAACCCAGCGCTTCCAGGTCATTGCCGGCGTTGGGCACATAGGCCTGGGCCAACTCATCTATGCTGTTCTTCTCGCCGAAGGAGCGAACCAGCTTGGCGTCGCTGAGAAGCTCGCTGGGCAAATTCGAATTTGCCCAAGCCCACAGCCAATTGCTGGCCTTGGCGCTCGTGGAGCCTGCAATCTGGATCTCAGTGACGATCTTGACGCCTCCTTCATCCGAGAACAGAAGCTTTCCGGCCGTGAGGTCATAGTCATAGCGTGACCAACTGCCGAGGCGAAAATCTCTATGCAAGCGGTCATTCTTGGCATGCAGTTGCTCAACGGCCGTCGCGCCAAGCAGGATACCAGTCTGGCTTCATTCTCCCCCTCACCCTGATGGCTGCTCACTACACGCTCAGCGTCCGGCGCACAGCATCGCGCCAACCAGCAAGTTTGGCTGCGCGCGCGGAGCCATCCATGGCCGGCTGGAACCTCCGCTCCAGCGCCCAGCTCTTCGCGAATTTCTTGGCATCCGGCCACACGCCTGCCTTCGACCCGGCGAGCCACGCGGCACCCAGCGCCGTCGTCTCCAGGATGGTCGGACGGTCGACCGGCGCGTCGAGGATGTCGGCCAGCCTCTGCATGGTCCAGTCCGACGCAACCATGCCGCCGTCGACCCGCAGCACGGTCTTGGCCGAAGCTCCCTTCCAGTCCTTACGCATGGCGTCGAGCAGGTCGCGCGTCTGGTAGGCGACGGATTCGAGTGCGGCGCGGGCGAATTCCGCCGGCCCGGAATTGCGCGTCAGCCCGAAAATGGCGCCGCGTGCCTCGGCGTCCCAATGCGGCGCGCCGAGCCCGACGAAGGCCGGCACAAGGTAGACGTTTTGCGTTGGATCAGCCTCGGCAGCCAGCTTGCCGCTTTGCTCGGCCTTGCCGATCACCTTGATGCCGTCGCGCAGCCATTGGACCGCGGCGCCGGCAATGAAGATCGAGCCCTCCAGCGCATAAGTGGTCTTGCCGTTCAGCCTGTAGGCAATAGTGGTCAAGAGCCGGTTCTTCGAACGCACAAGGTCGCTGCCGGTGTTGAGCAGCGCAAAGCAGCCCGTGCCGTAGGTGGATTTCATCATGCCCGGCTCGAAACAGGCCTGGCCGATGGTCGCCGCATGCTGGTCGCCGGCAACACCGAGGATTCTTATCTCGGCGCCGAAGAGATTTTTCTCCGTGATTCCATAGTCATCGGCGCAGTCCTTTACCTCGGGTAGCATTTTCGCCGGGATGTTCAGTATCGACAGCAGTTCGTTGTCCCAGGCATTTTTCTCGATATTGTAGACCAGCGTGCGCGACGCGTTGGTGGCATCCGTGGCGTGGACCTTGCCGCCGGTCAGCCGCCAGATCAGAAAGCTGTCGATGGTGCCGGCGAGCAACTCGCCCTTCTCGGCACGACGCCGCGCCCCTTTTACCTTGTCCAGCATCCAGGCGATCTTGGTACCGGAAAAATACGGATCAAGCAGCAGGCCGGTTTTTTTGGTGAATTTTTTCTCCAGTCCCTGCTTCTTCAGTTTCTGGCACAGCGGCGTGGTGCGCCGGTCCTGCCAGACAATGGCATTGTGGATCGGCTTGCCGGTCGCCTTGTCCCAGATGACGACGGTTTCGCGCTGATTGGTGATGCCGAGCGCGGCCACCTCGGAAGCAGCCCGGCCGGCATTCTTCAGCGCCGCCTTCACGGTCGTCACCACGCTCGCCCAGATGTCTTCGGGATCGTGCTCGACCCAGCCGGAGGCCGGATAGTGCTGGGTGAATTCCTTCTGCCCGCTGCCGGCAACCTTCATATCGCCGTCGAACAGGATCGCCCGGGTCGAAGTCGTGCCCTGGTCGATGGCAAGGATGTATCCGGTCATTCTGCTTCCCCGCTTAATGCATGTCGCCCAAAAATGACCTCGGTTTTGGGAGAACGACATGCACAAAAACAAAGACCTAAAGCGCGTTGCATGAATCCGTCTCAACGCGACGCGCTTTAGTCTTTTACACAAACAGGGGAGACGGCAAGATGCCGCCTCCCCCTATTCTCATGATGCTGGCGCGAGCGCCGAAACCAAGGCTACTTCTGCCAGCTCTTCACCAGTTCGTCGTAGTTGATGGTGATCGGCTTTTCCTTCTCGTTCTCGATCTTCAACTGAGGAGCGAGATTGCCCTTCTTGACCGCGTCGGCGTTCCAGTAGGCGAGGTCATGCTCTTCGGCCATCTTCGGGCCGATATCGCCCTGAACGCCCGACTTCTCGATGCGGCTCATGACCTTTTCCTGTTCGCCGCAGAGCGAGTCCATCGCTTCCTGCGCGGTCTTGGCGCCCGACGACGCATCACCGATCGCCTGCCACCAGAGCTGTGCCAGCTTCGGATAGTCAGGTACGTTGGTGCCGGTCGGCGACCACTGGACACGGGCCGGCGAACGGTAGAACTCGATCAGGCCGCCGAGCTTCGGAGCCCGCTCGGTGAAGCTCTTGTCGTGGATCGTGCTCTCGCGGATGAAGGTCAAGCCGACATGGCTCTTCTTCACGTCGACTGTCTTCGAGGTGACGAACTGCGCGTAGAGCCAGGCGGCCTTGGCGCGGTCGGTCGGGGTCGACTTCATCAGCGTCCAGGAGCCGACGTCCTGATAGCCGAGCTTCATGCCGTCCTTCCAGTAGACGCCATGCGGCGACGGCGCCATGCGCCACTTGGGCGTACCGTCGTCGTTCAGCACCGCCTTGGCGCCGGCATCGACCATCGAAGCGGTGAAGGCGGTGTACCAGAAGATCTGCTGGGCAACCGCGCCCTGCGCCGGAACCGGGCCGGATTCGGAGAAGGTCATGCCCTGGGCTTCCGCCGGAGCGTAGGCCTTCAGCCAGTCGAGGTATTTCTGGATCGAGTAGACGGCGGCCGGGCCATTGGTGTCGCCGCCGCGCGCCGTGCAGGAGCCGACCGGACGCGAATTCTCGTCGACCTTGATGCCCCACTCATCGACAGGCAGACCGTTCGGCAGGCCCTTGTCGCCATTGCCGGCCATCGACAGCCAGGCGTCGGTGAACCGCCAGCCGAGCGACGGGTCCTTCTTGCCGTAGTCCATGTGGCCATAGACCTTCTTGCCGTCGATCTCGCGGCCGGTGAAGAACTCGGCGATGTCCTCATAGGCAGACCAGTTGACGGGAACGCCAAGGTCGTAGCCGTACTTGGCCTTGAAGTCCGCCTTGTTCTTCTCGTCGTTGAACCAGTCGTAACGGAACCAGTAGAGGTTCGCGAACTGCTGGTCGGGAAGCTGGTAGAGCTTCTTGTCCGGAGCGGTCGTGAACGAGGTGCCGATAAAATCCTTCAGGTCGAGGTTCGGGTTGGTGACATCCTTGCCCTCGCCCGCCATCCAGTCGGTCAGGTTGCGCACCTGCTGGTAGCGCCAGTGGGTGCCGATCAGGTCGGAATCGTTGACCCAGCCGTCATAAAGGTTCTGGCCCGTCTGCATCTGGGTCTGGATCTTCTCGACGACGTCGCCTTCCTGGATGACGTCATGCGTGATCTTGATGCCGGTGATGGCGGTAAAGGCCGGCGCCAGCACCTGTGATTCATACTGGTGCGTGGCGATGGTTTCCGAAACGACCTTGATGTCCATGCCGGCGAAAGGCTTTGCGGCATCGATGAACCACTGCATTTCGGCTTCCTGGCCAGCGCGGTCGAGCGTCGAGAGCGGGCCGATTTCCTTGTCCAGGAAAGCCTTTGCCTCGTCCATCCCGGCATAGGCATTGCCCACGCCCAGCAACAGGACAAGGGCCGTCGTTGATGTTAAAAATTGCCTTCGCATGTGTTTCCTCCACAGTTTTAAGGTTCAAGTGCGATCTGGAGCGGCCGCCGGCACGCGGTCGCTCCAACAGTTTCCCCCTCTATACGTAGCGGAACACGCCAATGGCGTAGACCACGGAGAGAGCGAGAGCCCACCACAGGTTGGATCCGACAAGACCCAACCAAGCGAGATGGATAAAGGCGCTGCCAAGCAGCGACAGGAAAAGACGGTCGCCGCGCGTTGTCTCGAAGCGCAGCACGCCGACGCGCGGATTGCCGCCCGGCGAGGCGTATTCCCACGCCGCCATGCCGCAAAGCAGCAGAAGGATGGTCCCGAAAAAGGCCGCCGTCGGCCACGTCCACGCCATCCAGGTGAGGTCGAAATTCATCGTCAAACCCTCCCCAGGGCGAAGCCCTTGGCGATATAATTGCGCACAAACCAAATGACGAGCGCGCCGGGGATCAACGTCAGCACGCCGGCGGCGGCGAGCAGGCCCCAGTCCATGCCAGCGGCCGAAACCGTGCGGGTCATGGTGGCGGCGATCGGCTTGGCGTCGGTGGTGGTCAGCGTACGGGCGATAAGCAGTTCCACCCACGAGAACATGAAGCAGAAGAAGCAGGCCACGCCGATGCCGCTGGCGATCAGGGGCATGAAGATCCTGACGAAGAAGCGCGGGAACGAATAGCCGTCGATATAGGCGGTTTCGTCGATTTCCTTCGGCACACCCGACATGAAGCCTTCGAGGATCCACACCGCCAGCGGCACGTTGAACAGGCAATGGGCAAGCGCGACGGCGATGTGGGTGTCGATCAGGCCGAAGGCCGAATAGAGCTGGAAGAACGGCAGCGCGAACACCGCCGGCGGCGCCATGCGGTTGGTCAGCAGCCAGAAGAACAGGTGCTTGTCGCCGAGGAAGCGGTAGCGCGAGAAGGCGTAGGCTGCCGGCAGCGCGGCAGCCACCGAAATCACCATATTCATCACCACATAGGTGATCGAGTTGATGTAGCCCGAGTACCAGGAGGCGTCGGTGAAGATGGTGACGTAGTTGGCGAGCGTCGGCTGGTGCGGATAGAGCGTCAGCGAGGAGACGATCTCGGCATTGGTCTTGAAGCTCATGTTGATGAGCCAGTAGATCGGCAGCAAAAGCACGACGATGTAGATTGTCGGCACGATCCACCACCAGCGCGATTCCTCGCCGCGTTTGCGCATCAGCCGGGCGACCTGATCCTGCGACAGTGTGCTCGCCAGTTTGCCCGCTGCTGTGGTCTCGCTCACTCTATCGGCTCTTTCGTTGGCGCCGGTCATCTCAGCGCTCCGCGTCGTAGTTGGTCATCACGGTGTAGAAGACCCATGACAGCAGAAGGACGATGAGGAAGTAGACAAGCGACATGGCTGCGGCCGGACCGAGGTCGAACTGGCCGAGCGCGGTCTTGACGAGGTCGATCGACAGGAATGTCGTCGAGTTGCCGGGACCGCCTCCCGTCACCACGAAGGGTTCGGTATAGATCATGAAGCTGTCCATGAAGCGAAGCAGCACGGCGATCAGCAGCACCCTGTTCATCTTCGGCAGCTGGATGTAGCGGAACACCGCCCAGCGCGAGGCGCCATCGATCTTGGCCGCCTGATAGAAGGCATCCGGAATGGAGACCAGGCCGGCATAGCAGAGCAGCACGACGAGGCTGGTCCAGTGCCAGACATCCATGATGATGACGGTGACCCAGGCATCGAACGGATCCTGCACGTAGTTGTAGTCGATGCCGAGCGCGTTGACGTAGTAGCCGAGCAGGCCGATGTCGTTGCGGCCGAAGACCTGCCAGATGGTGCCGACGACGTTCCACGGAATCAGCAGCGGCAGCGCCATCAGGACCAGGCAGACCGGCACGCCCCACCCCTTTTTCGGCATGTTGAGCGCAATGAAGATGCCGAGCGGCACTTCGATGGCCAGGATGATGAAGGAGAAGATCAGGTTGCGTACCATCGCTTCCCAGAAACGGCTGGAAGACAGCAGTTCCTCGAACCACTCAGTGCCGGCCCAGAAGAAGACGTTGTTGCCGAACGTGTCCTGCACCGAATAGTTGACCACGGTCATCAGCGGGATGACCGCCGAGAACGCCACCAGCACGAGCACCGGCAGCACCAGGAACCAGGCCTTGTTGTTCCAGGTCTTTTCCATCTATGCCCCCATCTCGACGCGCCAGGAATCGGCATAGATGTTGATGCCGGCCGGCTCGAACCGCACCTTCGGATCGGCCGGCACGGTCTCGTCCTCGCCGATGACGGCCGCAATCTCGCGGCCTTCTAGCTTGGCGCGGACCACCTTGTGGCGGCCGAGATCCTCGACCTTGCTGACCTGCACGGCCATGCCGTCGCGGCCAAGCCGGACATATTCGGGACGGATGCCGAGTTCGATGGCGCCGCTGCCCGCTTTTGGCGCGCCCGGCAGTTCGATGCGCTGCGAGCCGAGCGTCGCCGTCTTGCCGTCGATGGCCACCGGCATGACGTTCATGCCGGGCGAGCCGATGAAATAACCGACAAAGGTATGGCGTGGCCGTTCGAACAGTTCGGCTGGCGTGCCGATCTGGACGATGCCGCCGTCATACATGACCACAACCTGGTCGGCGAAGGTCAGCGCCTCGGTTTGGTCGTGGGTCACATAGACCATGGTATAGCCGAAGCGGCGGTGCAGCTGCTTCAGCTGCGAGCGCAGCACCCATTTCATATGCGGGTCGATGACGGTCAGCGGCTCGTCGAACAGGATGGCGTTGACGTCGGAGCGCACCAGCCCGCGGCCGAGCGAGATCTTCTGCTTCTGGTCGGCGGTCAGCCCCCTCGCCTTCTTCTTCGCCCAGGACGCCAGGTCGATCATCTCCAGCGTCTCGCGCACCTTGCGGTCGACATCGGCTTCCGGCACGCCGCGATTGCGCAGCGGGAAGGCCAGATTGTCGTAGACGGTCATGGTGTCGTAGATGACCGGGAACTGGAACACCTGCGCGATATTGCGCTCCTGCGTCGACAAATTGGTCACGTCCTTGCCGTTGAACAGCAACTGACCGTGCGACGGGTGCAGCAATCCCGAAATGATGTTGAGCAGCGTGGTCTTGCCGCAGCCCGATGGCCCGAGCAGCGCATAGGCGCCGCCGTCCTCGAAGGTGTGGTGCACTTCCCTGAGCGCGAAATCGGCATCCTTCCGAGGGTTCGGCAGATAGGAATGCCTGACATGGTTGACGTCTATGCGTGCCATATCTTTCCCCTCAAGCCGCCAGCTTCGGCGCGGCCACGGCACGGCCGTGCTCGTCGAAGACCATGATGTGGCGCGGATCAATGAACACCTCGATCTCGGCGTCGGGTTCGAAGTCGCGGATGCCGTGGCTCAGCATCACCCAGCGTGCATCCGCGAAATCGAGATGGATGAAGCTTTCCGAGCCAGTGATTTCGGTGATCGTCACCTTGGCGCGCACCGGCACAGCGGTGGCATTGGGCCGATCGAGCGACAGGTGATGCGGCTGAAAACCGACCGTATACATGGCATCGGCAATGCCGGCGAGATCGGCGGGCACCGGCAGTTTGACCCCACCTTCGAGCAGGAAATCCCCCCCTTTCTTGGCCAGCACGATGGTGTTGAGCGGCGGGTCGGCGAAAGTCTTGGCCGTCACCAGATCGACCGGTTTGCGGAACACGTCGATGGTCGGTCCGAACTGGGTGATGCGCCCTTCGGAAAGCGTCGCCGTGTTGCCGCCGAGCAGCAGCGCTTCGTGCGGCTCGGTCGTGGCGTAGACGAAGATGGTGCCGGCGGCGGCGAAGATCCTGGGCAATTCGGCGCGCAGTTCCTCGCGCAATTTGTAGTCGAGATTGGCGAGCGGTTCGTCGAGCAGCACCAGGCTGGCGTTCTTGACGATGGCGCGCGCCAGTGCGGTGCGCTGCTGCTGGCCACCGGACAGGCTCAGCGGCGTGCGGTCGAGATAGGGCGTCAGCTTGAGAAGTGCTGCGGCATGGCGCACTTCCTTGTCGATCTTCGCCTGATCGGTTCCCGCCACCCTGAGCGGCGAGGCGATGTTCTCGTAGACGGTCATCGCCGGATAGTTGATGAACTGCTGGTAGACCATGGCGATCTTGCGCTTCTGCACCGGCACGCCGGTGACATTCTGGCCGTCGAACCAGATCGAACCGGAGGTTGGCACGTCGAGGCCGGCCATCAGCCGCATCAGGCTGGTCTTGCCCGAAAGCGTCGGTCCGAGCAGGACATTGAGCGAGCCGTGCTGGAGCGTCAGCGACACATCGCTTATATGCGCGACAGCACCGACCGTCTTGGTGACGTTTCTCAGTTCCAGCATGACGCCTCCTCCCAGGCCTTCCGCATCAGCTCAAACCCCTCTTCATTCGGCAGCCGCGACATGGCGCCGGCTTATGCCGTGCATGAATTCATCGAGAGCCGCCACCTGCTCGCGGCTGAGATGCAGACCGCGCTTGGTACGGCGCCACAATACATCTTCCGATGTGACGGCCCATTCGTTTTGAACGAGATAGCGCACCTCGGCCTCGTAGAGATCGGCGCCGAAGTTGCGGCCGAGATCGACGTTCGATTTGGCCAGCCCCAGCAGCATCCTTGCGCGGGTGCCATAGAGCCGGGTCAGCCGGCGAGCCAGGCGCGCGTCGAGGAACGGATAGGCAGTCTTCAGTTTCGCCACTTCGGCATCGAAACCGGTGGCCGGGAAATCGCCGCCCGGCAACGGCGCGTTTGCCGTCCACGGCTTGCCGCGTTTACCCAGAAAACCCTCGATCTTTTCCAGCATCGATTCCGACAGCCGGCGATAGGTGGTGATCTTGCCGCCGAAGGCGTTGACGATCGGGGCGGCACCCTCGCCGCCATCGGCCTTGAGCACATAGTCGCGCGTCGCTTCCTGCGCCTTGGAGGCTCCGTCATCATAGAGCGGACGGACGGCGGAATAGGTCCAGACGATGTCCGAGCGCTTGACGGCTTCAGCGAAATATTCGCTTGCTGCGGCGCAGAGATAGTCGATCTCGGTGTCGCTGATCCTCACGTCATGCGGATCACCGGGATAATCCTGGTCCGTGGTGCCGATCAGGGTGAACTCTTCCTCGTAGGGAATGGCGAAGATGATTCGACCATCCCTGTTCTGGAAGAAATAGGCGCGCGGATCGTCGAACTTCCTGGCGATGACGATGTGGCTGCCCTGCACGAGGCGGACATTGTGCACATCGTTGAGGCCGACGACGCCGGAAAGCACATGATCGACCCAGGGGCCGGCGGCATTGACCAGCAGGCGCGCCTTGATCTCCTCGGTCTCGCCGGTCTGCAGATCCTCGACCTGGACCGTCCACAAGCCGTTTTCGCGGCGCGCGCCGGTCACTTTCGTGCGGGTGCGGACCGTTGCGCCGCGGTCGGCCGCATCACGTGCATTCAGCGCCACCAGCCGCGCATCATTGACCCAGCCATCCGAATATTCGAAGGCCTTCTTGAATAGCGGCTTCAAAGGCTTGCCGGCCGGATCCCTGGCCATGTCCAGCGTCCGGGTCGCCGGCAGCAATTTGCGCCCGCCAATGTGGTCGTAGAGGAAGAGACCGAGCCTGATCAGCCAGGCCGGGCGCAGGCCCTTGGCATAGGGCAGCACGAAGCGCATCGGCCAGATGATGTGCGGCGCGTTCTTCCACAGAACCTCGCGCTCCATCAGTGCCTCGCGCACCAGGCGGAATTCGTAGAATTCGAGGTAGCGCAGGCCGCCATGAATCAATTTGGTCGAGCCCGAGGAGGTCCCGCTGGCGAGGTCGTTCATCTCGGCGAGAAAGACGGAAAAGCCACGCCCGACGGCGTCGCGGGCGATACCGCAGCCATTGATGCCGCCGCCTATGACGAAAATGTCACGGATCGGAGATGCGTCCACAAATTCCTCCAGCGATTTCGCATTGCACCATTTTTGGGCTTTTACGAAACCGTGTCGGAATTATTTCGAAATGATAACGAATGTCAAACGAAATATCACGGGCGCGTGATATCAGCTGAAAAACCGCCTAGGCGAGCGACGTCTCGATCAGCTGAACCTCGGCCTCCTGGCAGATCTTGCGCACCGAGGGGATGTCGCAGCGGTCGGTGATGAAGGTGTTGACCTGCGACAGATGGCCGATGCGCACCGGTGCGGTTCGCTCGAATTTGGTCTGGTCGGAAACCAGGATGACATGCCTTGCATTGGCGATGATCGCCTGCGCCACCTTGACCTCGCGAAAATCGAAGTCGAGCAAGGCGCCGTCATGGTCGATGGCGGATGCGCCGATCACCGCGTAATCGACCTTGAACTGCCTGATGAAATCGACCGCCGCCTCGCCGACCACACCGCCATCGGAACCGCGCACGACACCACCGGCGATCACCACTTCGATCGACGGATATATCCGCATCCTATTGGCAACATTGATGTTATTGGTGATGACCATGAGACCGTTGTGATCGAGCAACGCCTTGCTGACCGACTCGGTCGTGGTGCCGATGTTGATGAACAGCGAGGCGTTGTCGGGGATCAGCCTGGCTGCCGCACGGCCGATCGCCTCCTTCTCGTCGGCGGCAATCTTGCGTCTCGCCTCATATTCCATGTTCTCGATGCCGGAGGGGTACAGCGCGCCGCCATGGATGCGCGAGAGCAGCCGCTGGTCGCACAAATCGTTGAGGTCCTTGCGTATGGTCTGCGGCGTCACATTGAAGTGGTTGGCCAGATCATCGACCAGCACGCGGCCGTGATCCTTGGCCATCTGGATAATCTCGGCATGGCGCGGCGACAGATACATGGGCAACCTCCCGTTTTCGTTTTTCTTGTCTATAGTCGAAAACGAAACCGATGAAAAGGCATAAGCCGGCTAACGAAATCAGCGACCCAGGCCACGTGCGATTTCAGTAATCACCACAAAAGCCGTTTCGACATCGGCGGCGGTCGCCTCGAACTGTCCGACCTGGAACCGGATTGCGATCCGTCCATCAACCTTCGTCTGCGTCAGGTAGATGCGGCCATCGTCGTTGATCGCATTGACAAGGCGCAGATTGTGCTCGTCCCCGTCGGTTGCGGTCTTGTGCCGGAACGAGAACAACGACAGCATCGGTTCGCTGACGATCTGGAAATCCGGCTCCCTTGCCAGCCGCGCCGCCAGCCCTTCGCTCCACGCGACATGATTGCGGATCATCGTGCGCAGGCGTTCCAGGCCATGGGCGCGCAGCAGGAACCATAATTTCAACGCGCGAAATCGCCTGCCGAGCGGTACCGACCATTCGGAATAGTTGATGATGCCGTCATGACCGTGCGTCTTCAGATAATCCGGCTTGATGGCCAGCGTCCTGACATGGCTTTCAGGGTCGCGCAGGAACTGGATCGAGCAGTCGAACTGAGCGCCCAGCCATTTGTGCGGATTGAAAACGATCGAATCGGCGCCTTCGACGCCTGTCCAGAAATGCCGATATTCCGGACAGATCATCGCCGATCCCGCCCAGGCGGCATCGACATGGAGATAAAGCCCATGCCGCCGTGCCACCTCGGCAACCGCAGCAATGTCGTCGGTGCCGCCAGTGCTGGTGCCGCCGACGCAAGCGATGATGCCCGCCGGCAGCATGCCGGCTTCCCGGTCGGCGACGATTGCCGCCTCGAGCGCGGCCGTGTCCATGGCGCGAAAGCGGCCGCTGACGGGAATGCGCACGAGATTGTCCTCGCCGATGCCGGACACCCAGATCGCCCGGTCGATCGACGTGTGCACCTGGTCGGAGGAGTAGATGCGCAGCCGCGCCTGCCCTGCCAGGCCCTGTTTGTTGCCTTGCCAGTCGAGTGCCCGTTCGCGCATGGTCAGCACCGCGGCCAACGTCGCCGATGAGGCTGAATCCTGGATTACGCCCGAGAAGCCTTCCGGCAGACCGAGCGCCTGGCGCATCCAGTCGACGGTGCGCGTTTCGAGTTCGGTCGCCGCCGGCGACGTCTGCCACAGCATGCATTGCGCGGCCATCGCCGAAACCAGATATTCCGCCACCACCGAAACCGGCGCCGCATTGGCCGGGAAATAGGCGAAGAAGCGCGGATGCTGCCAATGCGTCATTCCCGGCAGGATCTTCTCTTCGAAATCGGCGAAGATCCGGTCCATCGGTTCGGCGTCTTCGGGCGGCGAAACCTCGATGCTTCTGGAAATGGCGCCGGGTTCTACCAGTGGCCGCACGGGGCGGTCGCGCAGATTGTTGCGATAGTCAGCGCCCCAGTCGGCGGCCCGCCGCGACCATTGCCGGAAATCATCATTGTTCATCCTGTCCTCCCGACATGATCCATCGCTACCATCCGTCGCGGTTGGTCTCTTATTAATTAACGCGTGAAATATATGCAACCAGCAACGGATGCCGCACGCCTCAGCCAGGGAAATCCGGCAGGCTGGCAAAAGCCGTCTTCAGCGCATTCGACCAGCCGTCGGAGATCGTGCGGTAATACTGGTCGTCCTGGCCGATCCGCTTCTTCAATCCGACCTTGAAAGCGTCCTTCTCCAGGAAGAGCAGGTCGAGCGGCAAGCCGACAGACAGGTTCGACTTCAACGTCGAATCGAAAGACACCAAAAGCAGCTTCACCGTCTCGGCGAGGCTCATCGTCTTTTCGTAGGCGCGGATGATGATCGGCTTGCCGTATTTGGTCTCGCCTATCTGGAAGAACGGCGTGTCATCGGTCGATTCGATGAAATTGCCTTCGGGATAGATCATGAACAGGCGCGGCTCGCTGTCCTTGATCTGACCGCCGAGGATGAAGGACGCATTGAAATAGGAATCCGCCTTCTCGCCAGCGGGTGACGAATTGGCGATAACCTCCTTGACCGTGTCGCCAACAATGCGGACCGTTTGGTACATCGACGGCGTTTCGAGCAGTGTGGAATGTCTTTCGGAGATTGCCTTGGTGCGCTCGTCAAGCAGGCTGACCACGGCCTGCGTCGTCGCCAGATTGCCCGCCGACATCAAAACGATGACGCGTTCGCCCGGCTCTTCCCAGACATGCATCTTGCGAAAGGTGGAGATGGAATCCATGCCTGCATTGGTGCGCGTGTCGGACATGAACACGAGCCCGCGATCGATCTTCAGGCCAACGCAATAGGTCATGGAATCTCTTCTAGAGCAATTCCAGGAAAAGTGTGAAGCGGTTTTCCGTCCGGAATTGCGTTAAAACAAAGGGATAGCGCGGTTCGGGTTCCTTGAAACGATGAATCGCTCGGCAGCAATCTTGCGGAGGATTACTGCTCCACCGTGACGGTGACCGCAAGCTGTTCTTCCGCCTGTCCCAGCCGAATTCCCGACACCGGCGTGGCGTCGCGGTAATCGCGGCCCGTCGCCACCTTTACATAGCGCTCGTCGGGCGAGATGCCATTGGCGGCATCGAAGGCAACCCAGCCGAGACCCGAAACATGCGCTTCGGCCCAGGCATGGCTGGCCGCCTGCTCGACCGTCGCATCCAGCATCAGATAGCCGCTGACATAGCGGGCCGGAAAGCCCATGGCACGGGCGGCGGCGGCAAAGATATGGGTATGATCCTGGCAGACCCCGGTCTTGAGCGCCAAGGCTTCCTCCGCCGGCGTCGTCGCATTTGTCGTGCCGGGCGTGTAGGCGACGCGCTCTCCGATGACAGCCATCAGCCGGTGCAGCCGTTCGATGTCGCTGCCCTTGCCAACCGATGCGGCGAGTTCGCGGATACTGCTGCCGATCACCGTCAATGGTGTCTCATGGCTGTACAGCCAGAGCGGCGTGAAGCCCTGGTGTGGCCCCGAGACGCCCGCGGTGTCGCGCGTCACCACTTCGCCCGACGCCTCCACCGTGATGAAGTCGCGCTCGCCCTCGACGCTCAACAGCCTTGTGTCGTTGCCGAAATGGTCGACAAAGCGGACCTCTTCGCGCGCGCCTTCGATCGCCAGAGCCCAGGACAGAACGGTCTGCGTCGACCCGCTGACTGGAAGCAGCCGCAGCCGCTGCAACAGATAGTGCACCGGCGTATCGTAACGGTACTCAGTTCGGTGGGTAATCTTCAGCCGCATGCTTCTATTCCGTTTGTGAGCGCGATCTCCGGACAAACGGTTTCCGTTTGTCTAAGAAAACCGGCTCCACCTTTCGGGACCATGCTCAATTGAACCGATAATCTTGTGCGATTTCGTCGCCCAGCTTGGTGTTGTCGCGAATGAAATTGGCCAGGAATTCATGCAGCCCGGTATCGAAGATATCCTTGATCGACCCGGCTCTCAGCATTGTCTGCGTCTTCTCGGCCGTTGCGTGGCAGGCATGGCGCTCGCCGTAATCGTCGCCGAGGAATTTCAGATGCTCCGACAGGAAGCGATAGCAGAACATCAGCGAACGCGGCATGCGGACATTGAGGATCAGATAGTCGGCAATGTTGGTCGGCTTGTAATCAGCATCGTAGACCCAGCGATAGGAGCGATGCGCCGAGACCGAACGCAGGATCGATTCCCACTGATAATTGTCGAGCGTCGAGCCAACCCAGGAGATCGACGGCAGCAGCACATAATATTTCACGTCGAGGATGCGCGCCGTGTTGTCGGCGCGCTCGACGTAAGTGCCGAGTTGCGAGAAGTCGAAGATCTCGTTGCGCAGCATGGTGCCGTAGAACGAGCCGCGGATCAGCGCCGTCTCGCGCTTGATGGCGTCGAGCACGCTTGGCAGGTCGCGCTCGTCGATCGGCTTGGCCAGCATCCGCTTCAGCGCCATCCAGGCTTCGTTGATGCTTTCCCAGGTCTCGCGCGTCAGCGCGGTGCGCACCATGCGGGCATTGTTGCGGGCTGTCTCGATGGACGACATCGTGCTCGATGGGTTCGACGTGTCGCGCAACAGGAAGTCGGCGACATTGGCGGCGGTATAGTCGGAATATTTCTGGCTGAAGGTGACGTCGGAACCAGCGCTGAGCAGCACCGAATTCCACTCTTCCGAGGCGCTTTGGGTGCGGGTCAGCGCCATGCGCAGGCCGGCATCGACCAAGCGCGCCATGTTTTCCGCCCGCTCGATATAGCGGTTCATCCAATAGAGCCCGTTTGCGGTGCGGCCTAAAAGCATGAAGTGGCCCTTCGGGCTAGTGAGTAGCGAATAGTGAGCAGTGAATATTAAGCAATTGAATCTCAATGAAATATGGCATTTCCTGTCCCTCTATTTCCGCTACTGACTACTGACTATTCCCTACTCACTCGTCTCAATCATCCAACACCCAAGTATCTTTCGTCCCGCCGCCCTGCGACGAGTTCACAACCAGCGAACCTTCCTTCAACGCGACGCGTGTGAGGCCCCCAGGCACGATCTGGATGCGGTCGGAGACCAGCACATAGGGCCTGAGATCGACGTGGCGCGGCGCCAGCCCTTTTTCCGTCAGGATCGGGCATGTCGACAGCGCCAGCGTCGGCTGGGCAATATAATTCGATGGCTTGGCCGCCAACTTCTTGGCGAAGGTCTCGCATTCCTTCTTGGTTGCCGCAGGCCCGACCAGCATGCCGTAGCCGCCGGAACCGTGCACTTCCTTGATCACCAGCTCGTCGATGTGTTCGAGCACGTATTTCAGGCTGTCGGGCTCCGAGCAGCGCCAGGTCGGAATGTTGCCCAGGATTGCCTTGCGACCGGTGTAGAACTCGATGATCTCGGGCATGTAGGAATAGATCGCCTTGTCGTCGGCTATGCCGGTGCCCGGCGCATTGGCGATGGTGATGTTGCCGGCGCGATAGACATCCATGATGCCGGGTATGCCGAGAGCGGAATCCGGACGGAACGTCAACGGGTCCAGGAACGAATCGTCGACGCGGCGGTAGAGCACATCGATCTGCTTGTAGCCTTCCGTCGTGCGCATCGCGACATGGCCGTCGACCACGCGCAGGTCCTGGCCTTCGACCAACTGCACGCCCATCTGGTCGGCAAGGAAGGCGTGTTCGAAATAGGCGGAGTTAAAGCTGCCGGGCGTCAGCACCGCAATGGTCGGCGCACCTTTGGTGCTTTGCGGCCGCACCGCCGCCAGCGACTGGCGCAGAAGCTGCGGGTAGTTTTCCACCGGCCGCACCTTGATCTTCTGGAACAGCTCGGGGAACAGCTGCATCATCGTCTCGCGGTTCTCCAGCATGTAGGAGACGCCCGACGGCGTGCGCGCATTGTCCTCCAGCACGTAGAACTCGTCCTCCGAGATGCGGACGATGTCGACGCCGATGATGTGGGTATAGACGCCGGCCGGCGGCCTGACCCCGATCATCTCCGGCAGGAATGCCTCATTCCTGGCGATCAATTCCCTGGGGACGCGCCCTGCCCGCAGGATTTCCTGGCGATGGTAGATGTCGTCGAGGAAGGCGTTCAGCGCCTGCACGCGCTGCTCGATGCCCTGCGTGAGGCGCCGCCATTCATTGCCTGAAATGATGCGGGGAACGATGTCGAACGGGATCAGCCGCTCGGAGGCTTCTTGCTCACCATAGACGGCGAAGGTGATGCCGGTCTTGCGGAAGACGCGTTCAGCGTCCTGCATCTTCTCGGTCAGCCTGGCTGGATCCTGCTCCTTCAGCCAGCGATCATACGCCGAATACGGTCTTCTCAATCCGGAGACTTCCGGAAGCATTTCATCGAACGCTGCCAATCGCATACTCCCCTGTGACGCCATTTCACTGGCGTCGCCGGAGAAAATCAAGCGCAATCGGTGATTTGGGAGATACGGGCGATCAGTATGTTGCGCCTGCCTAAAATTGAGGCAGCTGAAATATGACCTTGATCAGCCTTTGCCTCGTGCCCGGGCAAATGCGTTTACCGGCTAGAAAGCACGGAACGTGACGACGGTGAACGTGTCCTTGATGCCGGGGAGAATCTGCACCTTTTCGTTGACGAAATGGCCGACGTCTTCCTCGTCGTCGACATAGAATTTGGCGAGCAGATCGTAGTTGCCGGCGGTGGAGTAGATTTCCGAGGCGATCTCGGCATCGGCAAGCGCGCTGGCAACCTCATAGGATTTGCCGAGCTCGCATTTGATCTGCACGAAAAACGCCTTCATGGCTTCGTCCCGCTAAACGTCCAAGTCCAGCGGCCCTTCTGGCAGACTGGAGGCGGGCTTTCAAGCGCTGGAATCCGTACTCTGCCGGCCCAGGCCTGGGCTGCGACCTGCCGCAGCTCTCCGCCAGCATGCAACCTGCCGCCGAGCGCCAGCGATTATTCGCGATCGCTGAAACCGCGATGCGCTGCCAAGCGTATGTTATGATGCGTCTTCGGACAGCACCATTTCAAGGAAAGATGTTTCGCGGGACACGGAGACAGGCCATGCGCCGCGCCTTTTTCGCATTCGCAGTCGTTCCATTCCTCTGCGTGTCGTCGGCATTGGCCGGCGATGCCGAGATCAAGGCAGGCCAGTCCGTCATCGACGGTCAGCTAAAGGCCCTCATCGCCAATGACGGCGCCACCGCCTACAGCTTCGCCGCCCCGAATGTGAAGCGGATCTTCCCGACCGTCGATGCCTTCATGAACATGGTGACCAACGGCTATCCGCCGGTGCGCAAGCCGCAGACTTATTCCTTCGGCAAGGTCGAGGAGACCGGTCCGGGTTCGATCGTCCAGCAGGTGCTGATCGTCGGCCCCGATGGCAAGGATTACGAGGCGGTCTATACGCTGCAGCAGCAGCCCGACGGCACGTTCCAGATCACCGGCTGCAGCCTGCGCGCCTCGAATTCGCTCGGCACTTGAGGCCTTACAGCAACGGGATATCGCCCCTCGCCCAGCCCTCGGTGATTTCGGCGCCGCGCGCCTCGAAGGTGCCAGCTTCGATCGCAGCGCGGATGTCCTGCATCAGTTTCTGGTAGTAGGACAGGTTGTTCCACGTCAAAAGCATGGCGCCGAGCGCTTCCTGCGAGCGCACCAGATGATGCAGATAGGCGCGTGAGTAGTCCCGGGCGGCCGGGCAGTCGCTTTCCTCGTCCAGTGGGCGCGGATCGTCAGCATGGCGGGCGTTGCGCAGATTTACCTTGCCGCGCCTTGTATAGGCGAGGCCGTGGCGGCCGGCCCGTGTCGGCATCACGCAGTCGAACATGTCGATGCCGCGCGCCACCGATTTCAGGATATCGTCAGGCGTGCCGACGCCCATCAGATAGCGCGGTTTGTCCGCCGGCAGCTCCGGACAGGTGATGTCGAGCATCTCGAGCATCACCGCTTGCGGTTCGCCGACGGCCAGGCCGCCGACCGCATAGCCCTTCAACTCCATCGCGCTCAGCGCCTGCGCCGAACGCACCCGCAGCGCTGCGTTGTCGCCGCCTTGCACGATGCCGAACATCGCCTTGCCCGGCTGGTCGCCGAACGCCGTCTTGCAGCGCTCGGCCCAGCGCAGCGACAGCTCCATGGCGCGCTCGATCTCCTTCATTTCGGCCGGCAGCGCCGTGCATTCGTCGAGCTGCATCTGGATATCGGAATCGAGCAGCCCCTGAATCTCGATGGACCGCTCCGGCGACATCTCGTAGGCGGCGCCATCGATATGCGAGCGGAAGGTGACGCCCTTTTCGGTCAGCTTTCTCAGCTTCGACAGCGACATTACCTGGAAACCGCCACTGTCGGTCAGGATCGGATGCGGCCAGCGGGCGAATTCATGCAAGCCGCCGAGCCGCGCCACACGCTCGGCGCCTGGCCGCAGCATCAGATGGTAGGTGTTGCCAAGGATGATGTCGGCGCCGACGCCGCGCACCTGGTCCATATACATCGTCTTGACGGTACCGCCGGTGCCGACCGGCATGAAGGCCGGCGTGCGGATTTCGCCGCGCGGCATGTCGATCACGCCGCGCCGCGCCTTGCCGTCGATTGCCAGAACCTTGAAGCTGAACTGCTTAGCCATTGAATTCCTTGTCGTGGACCGGGGCGTCCGGCGCCTGCTTGTCGAGCGACTGGCGGTAGTGGATGCAGCCGCGCATGAATTTTGGCCAGGGCGGCACGGCGATCGATGGTTCGGTTTTTTCCGGCAGCAGGTCCCACAGATCGGGGTGATGCCAGCACAATTCATGGCCGGTGGAATCGCGGTGCTGGCGAATGCCGGCGCGCAGTTTTTTCACTTCCGCGATCAGCGCATCGCGGTCAAAGGCTTGCAGATCATCGTCCATCGCTCGTCTCCGCTCGGAAAAGCAGGCTTGCGTCGCCATAGGAATAGAATCTGTAACGGTTCTCGATCGCATGGGCATAGGCCGCGCGCATCGTGTCGAGGCCGCTGAAGGCCGAAACCAGCATGAACAGAGTCGAGCGCGGCAGATGGAAATTGGTCATCAGCATGTCGGCGGTGCGAAAACGGTAGCCGGGCGTGATGAAGATATCGGTCGGGCCGGACCACGCAGCCAGAGTACCGTCCTCACGCGCCGCACTCTCCAGCAGACGCAGCGAGGTCGTGCCGACAGCAACGATGCGCCCGCCCCTTGCTCTTGCGGCATTCAGGGCGTCCGCAGTGGCTTCGCTGACCGACCCGGTCTCGGCATGCATCTTGTGGTCGGCGGTGTCGTCCGCCTTCACCGGCAGGAACGTACCGGCGCCGACATGCAAGGTGACGAAGCGGCGTTCGACGCCTTTGGCGTCAAGCGCTGCAAAAAGCTCCGGCGTGAAATGCAGGCCCGCTGTCGGAGCCGCGACGGCGCCCTCCTCGCTTGCATAGATGGTCTGGTAATCGGCCCGGTCGCGTTCGTCATCGTCGCGTTTCGAGGCGATATAGGGTGGCAGCGGAATATGGCCTACCGCGTGCAGCGCCTCGTCGAGGAACGGCCCCGACAGGTCGAAGCCAAGCAGCGCCTCGCCGCCCTCGCCTTTCTCGATCACCGTGGCGTCGAGCTGGCCGAGGAAACAGGAATTGCCGTCATGGCCGAAATGGATGCGGTCGCCGGCGGCAATGCGCTTGCCCGGCCGCATGAAGGCCAGCCAGCGGTCCGGCGCCATGCGCATATGCAGCGTGGCTTCGACCTGCGCCGTCGCCTCGCCCCGCCGCCTTATGCCTTTGAGCTGCGCCGGAATGACCTTGGTGTCGTTGAACACCAGCACGTCGCCGGCACTGAGCAAGGACGGCAGGTCGCCAACCGTCCGGTCCTCGAGCCCTTCGCCGGGCTTGACCAGAAGCATCTTGGCGCTGTCACGCGGCTGCGCCGGGCGGAGCGCGATGCGCTCCTCCGGCAGCTCGAAGTCAAAGAGATCGACGCGCATCAGTAGAGCCGGACGAGCAGCGCTCCGGCCAAGAGCAGCACCGCGCCGGCAACGCGTCCCAGCGAGATTTCACGCACCGCGACGCCGAGGAAGCCGACGCGGTCGATGAGCATGCCGGCCAGCAACTGGCCGGCGACCAGAAACGCCATCAGCGCGGCAGCACCTATGCGTGGCGTCAGGATCGTCGACAGCGTGACATAGAAACCGCCGAGCATGCCGCCGGCCACGAACAGCCAGGGCGCCGGCGCTTTCCAGTCGAGCGAGATGCCTTGCAGCTTCACCACCGTAACGGAGATAATGCCGAGCACGATCGCGCCCGACAGGAACGAAAACGCAGCCGCCGCGACCGGGAGACCCAGGCCGCGCGCCAGCTGCGAATTGATCGGCGCCTGAATGGCAATGAAGGCGCCGGATAGGATGCCGAGAAGCGACCAGACGACGCCCATCATTGTCGTTTGCCCTTACTTGACGTCGGCCGCGACCTTCAGCGACACGATCTTGTCGGGATCCTGCACCGGCTCGCCGCGCTTGATCTTGTCGACATTGTCCATGCCTTCGATGACCTGGCCCCAGACCGTGTATTGGCGGTTGAGGAAGGCGGCGTCGTCGAAGCAGATGAAGAACTGCGAATTGGCCGAGTTCGGGTTCTGCGAACGGGCCATCGAGCAGGTGCCGCGGCCATGGTTGGCGTTGGAAAATTCGGCCTTCAGGTCCGGCTTCTCAGAGCCGCCCATGCCCGCACGGGACGGCGCGAAGGAAGGCTTGCTCGAATTGCCGAACTTGACGTCGCCGGTCTGGGCCATGAAGCCTTCGATGACGCGGTGGAAGACCACGCCGTCATAGGCGCCTTCCCTAGCCAGTTCCTTGATGCGGGAGACGTGGCCCGGCGCCAGGTCGGGGAAAAGTTCGATGACGACCGTGCCCTTGGTCGTTTCCATGATGAGCGCGTTCTCGCGGTCCTTGATTTCGGCCATGTCAGATATCCTTTTGAGAAAACAGAGTTATTTGACAATTTTACTTGTCTGCGGCGATGCGCACCTTGATCATCCGGTCGGGGTCGGAGACCGTGCCGTTGTCCGCCTGGTCGCCCTTCTTGATGTGATCCACCAGTTCCATACCGCTGACGACATTGCCGACGATGGTGTACTGGCCGTCGAGCGGCGGTGCCGGAGCGAACATGATGAAGAACTGCGAATTGGCCGAATTGGGGTCCTGCGAGCGGGCCATGCCGACCACGCCGCGCTTGTAATGTTCGGTCTGCGAGAATTCGGCGGGCAGGTCGGGCAGGTCGGAACCGCCAGTGCCGACGGCCTCGGCGCTGAAACCTTTTTTCATATTGCCGAACTTGACGTCGCCGGTCTGCGCCATGAAGCCGTCTATGACGCGGTGGAAGGCGACGTGGTCATAGGCGCCTTGGCGCACCAGCTTCTTGATCTGCTCGACATGCTTTGGCGCCAGATCGGGCCGAAGCGCAATGGTGACGTCTCCGTCCTTCAGCGTGATGATCATGGTGTTTTCCGGGTCAGCGGCGAAGGCCGAGACCGATGCGGTCACAAGGCCGGCAAGCACAACGAGGAACGAGGCGAGCTTTTTCAGCTGCATATCTATCTCCGGAATCTTATTTCGCGAATTTGGCGGTGAGCGCACCGGCAACCGCCGCCGGCACGAAGGGGCGGATGTTGCCTCCCATAGAGGCAATCTGGCGGACAAGTGTGGCGGTAATGGTGCGCACGGACGGGCTGGCGGGCAGAAAAACCGTCTGCAACTCAGGTGCCATAGTCTCGTTCATGCCGGCCATCTGCATCTCATAGTCGAGGTCGGTGCCGTCGCGCAGGCCGCGGATCATGATCGAGGCGCCGTGCTTCCTGGCGGCGTCGATGACCAGCCCGTCGAAGGCGACGACCTTGATACGGGCACCATCGCTGCCGAATTCCGCCTTCGCCGCGGTCTCGATCAGCTTCACCCGCTCCTCGAAGGAAAACAGCGGCTGCTTGCCCGGATGGATGCCGATCGCCGCATAGACGATGTCGGCCACGGCCAGCGAAGCCTTCAGCACATCGAGATGGCCGTTGGTCAGCGGGTCGAAGGAGCCGGCATAGAGGGCGATGCGTTCGGTCATGGCAGGTGCTTCTAATGCATGATCCCAAAAAGTGGAAACCGGTTTTTGCGGACAAACGGTTTTTCGTTTGTCCTAGAGATCATGCTCAAATGAAAGCTAGAGCCTGTTCCATCTTCCGTCCACCAAGATGGAACAGGCTCTAGCGAGCCTCTCTCGCAAAGGCAAACCCGATCGGCGCGCCGGCCGTGAACCTTTTCCGGCACATGAACGACAGATGAACACGCTGATCACGAAGCCTTCACGCAGCGTTCACTAGGTTGCACCTTAATTAGATGAAACCAAAATCCCATCTATCCGTTGTTAGGCGCAGGAGAACACGCACATGCTGATCTACATGCTCGCCACCGCAATGACCGTCGCCATGCTGATCGCCACCGTATTTGGGCTGCATCAGGAGGCACAACGCATCCGCGTCAAGGCAAACACCAAGCGCTTCGAAGGCTTCGGCCCGCGTAAGCCATATCGCCACTACTGATAAAGCCTGAACTTGCTGCCGCGCCGGCCAGCTGGCCGGCGTTGCCATGTCAAAACCTGGGTGCCGGACTTAGTCCGCACCCTCCGGACCGGCGTCAGACGCCGCAGCGGCATCGGCACCGCCCTCGACGGTCTCTTCGCTTTCTTCGTCCGCTTGCGGTTCAGAGATCCGCTCGACCGAAACCACCTTTTCGCCTTCAGCCGTGTTGAAGATGGTCACGCCCTTGGTGGCGCGGCTGGCGAAACGAATGCCGTTGACCGGCACCCGGATGACGGTGCCGCCGTCCGACACCAGCATGATCTGGTCGTCATTGCCGACCGGGAAGGTCGCCACCAGCCTGCCAATCTCGGCTGCCTTCGACACGTCGGTGGCGCGAATGCCCTTGCCGCCGCGTCCGGTCAGCCGGAAATCATAGGACGACGAACGCTTGCCGTAGCCGAATTCGGTCACCGTCAGCACGTACTGTTCGTGCGCCTTGAGTTCTTCGTATCGGCTGTCGGAAAGCTCTGTCTCCTCTCCGATCTCCTCATTGGTCAGCGCGATCTCTTCCTCTTCTCCGGCCGTTTCCGTGGCAAGCCGCCGCTCCGCCGCCGCGCGCTTCAGGTAAGCGGCGCGTTCCGCCGGCGAAGCATCGACATGCTCTATCACCGACATCGAGATGATGCGGTCGGTCTCGGCCATGGTTATGCCGCGCACACCGACCGAATTGCGGCTCTGGAAGACGCGCACGTCGCCGACGGAGAAGCGTATGCACTGGCCGGAACTGGCGGTCAGCAGCACGTCGTCCTTGTCGGTGCAGGTTTCGACGCCGAGGATCTCGTCGCCTTCTTCCTCCAGCTTCATGGCGATCTTGCCGTTGCGGTTGACCTGGACGAAGTCGGATAGATCGTTGCGGCGCACGGTGCCACGCGTGGTGGCGAACATGACGTAGAGTTCGCCCCAGCTGGCCTCGTCCTCGGGCAGCGGCATGATGGTGGTGATGCGCTCGCCCTGCTCCAGCGGCAGCATGTTGATCAGCGCCTTGCCGCGTGACTGCGGATTGCCGATCGGCAGCCGCCAGACCTTTTCCTTGTAGACGATGCCGCGCGAGGAGAAGAACAGCACCGGCGTATGGGTGTTGGCGACGAACAGCCGGGTGACGAAATCCTCTTCCTTGGTCGACATGCCGGAGCGGCCTTTGCCGCCGCGGCGCTGCGCCCGGTAGAGCGACAGCGGCACGCGCTTGATGTAGCCGGAATGGCTCACCGTCACGACCATGTCTTCGCGCTGGATCAGATCCTCGTCTTCCATGTCCGAACCGCCGTCGGTAAGCTCGGTGCGGCGCGGCGTGCCGAACTCGTCGCGCACGGCGGCAAGCTCGTCCTTGACGATCTGCTGGACGCGCGCGCGGGAAGACAAAATGTCCAGATAATCGATGATTTCGGCGCCGATCGTGTTCAACTCGTCGGCGATCTCGTCGCGGCCGAGCGCGGTCAGGCGCTGCAGGCGCAGCTCGAGGATGGCGCGCGCCTGCTCCTCGGACAGATTGTAGGTACCGTCCTCGTTGATCCGGTGGCGTGGGTCATCGATCAGGAGGATCAGAGATTCCACGTCGCCAGAGGGCCAGCGCCGCTCCATCAACTGCTCACGCGCCGTCTGCGGATCCGGCGCGGTGCGGATCAGCTTGATGACTTCGTCGATGTTGGCGACTGCGATAGCGAGACCGACCAGCACATGGGCGCGATCGCGCGCCTTGCGCAGCAGGAACTTCGTCCGCCTTGTGATCACCTCCTCGCGGAAGGCGACGAAAGCCTTCAGCATATCGGTCAGGTTCATCACTTCCGGCTTGCCGCCATTCAGCGCCACCATATTGGCGCCGAAAGAGGTCTGCAGCGGCGTGAAGCGGTAGAGCTGATTGAGGATGACGTCGGCAACGGCGTCGCGCTTCAGCTCGATGACGACCCGGTAGCCCTGGCGGTCGCTCTCGTCGCGGATATCGGAAATGCCCTCGATGCGCTTGTCGCGCACCAGCTCAGCCATCTTCTCGATCATCGACGACTTGTTCACCTGGTAGGGAACTTCGGTGATGATGATGGACTCGCGGTCGTTGCCGCGCTGTTCGATGTTGACGCGCCCGCGCATGACGATGGAGCCGCGGCCGGTCGAATAGGCGCTGTAAATGCCCGAACGGCCAAGCACGATGCCACCGGTCGGAAAATCAGGGCCAGGAATGATCTCCATCAGCGCCGGCAGGTCGATCGCCGGATTGTCGATGATGGCGATGGCGCCATTGCAGACTTCACCGAGATTGTGCGGCGGGATGTTGGTCGCCATGCCGACGGCGATGCCGCCCGAGCCATTGACCAGAAGGTTGGGAAAACGTGCCGGCAGAACCTTCGGTTCGCTGCCGGAAGCATCATACGTGTCCTGGAAATCGACCGTATCCTTGTCGATATCCTCCAGGAGCTCGTGCGCGACCTTGGTCAGCCGCGCTTCCGTGTAGCGCATCGCCGCAGGCGGATCGCCGTCGATGGAGCCGAAATTGCCCTGCCCGTCGATCAACGGAACGCGCAACGACCAGTCCTGCGCCATGCGCACCAAGGCGTCATAGATGGAAGCATCGCCATGCGGATGGTATTTACCCATCACGTCGGCGACAGGACGCGCCGACTTCACATATTTGCGGTTCCAATGGTAGCCGCTCTCATGGGCGGCGAAGAGAATGCGGCGATGCACCGGCTTCAGGCCGTCGCGCACGTCCGGCAGCGCACGGCTGACGATCACGCTCATGGCGTAATCGAGATAGGAGCGCTGCATCTCCTCGACGATGGATATCGGCTCGATGCCGGTGGGGCCGCCGTCGGCGCCGCGCGGTGTCTTCTGGTCGGTCAAATCGGATCACAATCTAATCAGGAATCACTTGGTGCTTATATAGGAAGCAAGCCCGAAACTCCAACCTTCACGGCACTTTTCCAGTGTCATTTTTGATGGTAATTTCAAATGGATACCGATGATTGCGACGATATGGCCAAGGCGGTTTTCACCGCCCTGACGCAAAAGCCTGCGTGTCTGCCTTGCGGTGCACCGGGTCGCTTCACCAAGCAGAAACGACCTATGCGCCACGGCGGCTGCGATACTGGCTTGGCGTCTGCCCCATGATCCGCCGAAAACGACGATTGAAGGTCGACAGATCGCTGAAGCCAGCGCCGAAAGCGATCGCGGAAACCGTATCGTCCGACATGCGTAGCCGCACCGCGGCCCTGTGCAATCGCGTCCTGAGCAGGAATTGGTAGGGGGTCATGCCCGCCACCTGCCGGAAGATGCGCAGGAAATGATACGGACTGGTCGCCGTCCCATCGGCAAGCGCTGAAAGGGAAACCGGCCCGTCGGCATCGAGTTCGATCCACCGCACTGCCTCGGCCACCCGCTTCTGGTCGCGGCGGCTCGGCGCGCGCCTGACATGCGTAGCGCCAGAGGCTGTGGCCACGGCAGCACCGGCCATGCGGAGGGAAAGTTCCTCGAAGGCGTCGATGTCGGCCGTCTCGCGCGCGGTCTCCGCCTCGGCCAGGAGTGGCGCCAGGACCGGCAAAGGCGGCAGGCGCGCCGCCTCGAAAGCCAGCTTCCTGGCGCCCGGCACGCCAGCCGCGATCCGCTCCATGTAGGACGGCCTGAAATGGAACGAGAGGCAACGATCGCCGCCGCCATGCTCGTGCCCGCATTCGTAACATGTGCCGGGATTGCCGAGCAGGAGCGCGCCGGGCGCCAGCATCGCCGTTCCTTGTTGGGCGCGGTAGCGGAACGTGCCGCTGGTGACTGCAGCCACACAGAAATCCTGATGCGCCTCCTCGAACGGCCGGCCGGCGCCGGCCGTGCAGATCACATCCGTCACATGCCAGCCGGCTCCGGATGCGAGACTATGCGTGGTCGTCGTCATGGTCGAAATATAGCAATTTTTCCCAAGCCCAGAACCCCGTAACCGCCTATTCCCTCCCAATCTCCTGACAAGAAGAGGCCACAACCATGTTCGATCAATCTTCGTTTGCCGATGCCCTGCATAGCCCCGGACCGATCGAAGGCCTTGCCGAAAAACTGAGCCTTTACGGCCGCTTCGTCGGCGCCTGGACTTTCGACGCCTCGCGCCACCTCGAGGACGGAACGGTGCTGACAGGGCGCGGCGAGGTGCATTTCGGCTGGGTGCTGGAAGGCCGGGCGATCCAGGACGTCTGGATCCTGCCCGCGCGGGACACTGGTTCCCAGCCTTCGCTCGGCAAATGGACTTTTTATGGCACGACGCTGCGCGTCTATGATCCCGGCGCGGATGCCTGGCACATCTTCTGGAGCGACCCGCGCAACCAGTATTTCAGCCGCCAGCTCGGCCGCGCCGAGGGCGACACGATCGTGCAAGTGGGCACCGACGGCACCGGCAGTTCAGTACGCTGGGGCTTTTCACGTATCACCGAAAACGCCTTCCGATGGCTGGGCGAGCGCTCGCACGACAATGGCGCGACATGGCGGCTGGAGGTCGAATTCCTGGCGCGCCGAGCGGTTTGATCGCCGAAGAATGCAGCAGCCCGGAATAAAAGCGTCGCGACCCTTTGCGCCCTCCGCTGTCTCGCCGGCATCAACCACTTTCTCACGAACAGTTCCCACCGAACGGGCTTTGCTCTACCAATTATCCTGGTACGGGCACGGCCCGGCGGGAGGGTCAGAGATGCCGAGTTTCGACAGCCTGTTCAACGCCTTCGTCACCATTCTCGTGACCATCGATCCGCCCGGCCTGGCGCCGCTGTTCCTCGCCGTGACGCGCGGCATGAATCGCGAGGAGCGCCAGCAGGTTTCCGTCCGCGCGTCGATCATCGGTTTCCTGGTGATGGCGCTGTTTGCGGTTGCAGGCGCCTCGATCCTGTCGGTGTTCGGCATCACGCTGCCGGCTTTCCGCGTCGCCGGCGGCTTCCTGCTGTTCTTCATCGCCTTCGAAATGGTGTTCGAGCGCCGGCAGGACCGCAAGGAGAAGATCGGCGACGTCGCCATCACCAAGGACATGATCCACAACATCGCCGCCTTCCCGCTGGCAATCCCGCTGATCGCGGGTCCCGGCGCCATTTCGGCAACTGTGCTGCTCTCAGGTTCCTTTCAAGGCTTTGCGGCGCAGGCGGCGCTGGTCGGCATCATCTTCGTCTGCCTTGCCATCACCTATCTGGTGTTCGTGCTGTCGGAACGCATAGACCGCATCCTCGGCCAGACCGGCCGCTCGATCCTGACCCGCCTGCTCGGCGTCATCCTGGCAGCACTGGCCGTGCAATTCGTCGCCGACGGCATCAAGGCGCTGATAGCGGGCTGACAGGCTGACGCGGCGAGAATCTCAAAGCCGGCTCTATCTCGCCGTCGTGTCGACGATCTCGAAATCGTGGGTAATCGTGGCGGTCTTGGCAAGCATCGCGGAGGCCGAGCAATATTTTTCGATCGAAAGGTCGATCGCGCGTTTCACCTTGTCGCTGGAGAGTTGCCTGCCCTTGACGACGAAATGCATATGAATGCGGGTGAACACTCTGGGTTCGGTTTCCGCCCGGTCGGCCTCGAGCTCGACGACGCAGTCCTCGACCGCCTCGCGCCCCTTTTCGAGGATGTGCACGACATCATAGGCCGAACAGCCGCCGGTGCCGATCAGCACCAGCTCCATCGGGCTCGGTCCCGGCGTCCTGCCTTCCGATCCAGGCGCGGTTCCCAGCACCAGTTTGTGGCCGCTACCGGACTCGCCGACGAAAGTGCGTTCCTCGACCCATTTTACGCGTGCTTTCATCGAACTCGTCCTTCGCCACATTTCGTTGATCGCCATCTCAGCGTTCAGTTCGACAATGCAAAACCCCGGAAGTCCATGAGGGACTCTCGGGGCGCAATGTTTGACTTAAGCCAAAAATAACATCTGCTGTTGCGATCAGAACGGGATTTCGTCGTCCAGTTCGCGCGACGAACCGCCACCGCCGCCGCTCTTGGCACCGCCACCACCGCGATTGAAGCCTTCGCTCGGGCTGGACTGGCCGAAATCGGAACCACGGCTGCTGCCGCCACCGGCATAGCCGCCGACTTGGCCGCCTTCACCCTGCCCGCGCGCGTCGAGCATCTGCAGCTCACCGCGGAATTTCTGCAGCACGACTTCCGTCGTGTACTTGTCGGCGCCGGTCTGGTCCTGCCATTTGCGCGTCTGCAACTGGCCCTCGACATAGACCTTCATGCCCTTCTTCAAATACTGCTCCGCCACCTTGGCGATGCCCTCATTGAAGATGACGACGTTGTGCCATTCGGTCTTTTCCTTGCGCTCGCCGGAATTCTTGTCGCGCCAGCTTTCCGACGTCGCAATGCGAATGTTGACGACCGGCTCGCCCGAGTTGAGGCGACGGATTTCGGGATCCGCGCCGAGGTTGCCGACCAAAATGACCTTGTTGACGCTACCCGCCATGATATTTCTCCGCGCTCATCCGAAACAAATTTTTTTGTCGCAGCACCTTACAGGCTGCAGGCGTCAGCCGCTTGCCGTGGCTGCCTTTACCCACAAGGTTTTTGTTCCCTGTTCGTTCTATGGTGCAGATGACGTTCTGTCAATGTTTGTCAGCAAGATGTAGTGTCCCGGCCGGAAATTTCCATGAAATCGGATCTGACCGGGGGCGATCAAATGAAGTCTGTCGCACATGAGGACCAGCAGCGCGAGCAATGGCGAGCAGGTGTGGAAACACGCATGCATGTGTCGGCCAGCAATGGTGCATCGCAACTTTGCATATTCGAGCAATGGGTCGAGCCCACGGTCGGCGCCCCAACGCATTGGCATCCCGTGGAGGAAGTGCTGACCGTTATCGCCGGTAGGGCTGAGATGTGGATCGACGATGAGCATACAGTCGTGACATCGGGCCAGTCTCTCGTTATCCCCGCGAACAGGAAACACGGGTTCAAGAACGCCGGCACTGGAACGCTTCACATCCACGCCGTCCTTGCGTCGCCGATTTTCGAGGCGACGTTCGATGGGCCTGCCGGAATGGTGAGACGCTGGCTTCCGACAATCTCGTAAAACAGTGCTTGCCAAATCAATAAGTATTCACTTATGCTTTTGACATGATCGAAGCAGAGATTTTTCGTGCACTGGCCGACCCGACGCGCCGCGCCGTCTTTGAGCGGCTGGCCGCAGGCGAGATGAGCGTGTCGGAATTGCGCACCGGTATGACGGTGTCGCAGCCCGCGGTGTCGCAGCATCTGGCGGTGCTGCGTGGCGCAGGCCTGGTGGTCGAGCGGCGAGCCGGCCGCAACGCCTATTACCGCGCCGATCCGCAGGGGCTAGCTCCCTTGCTCTCCTGGATCGAACGCTACCGGACTTTCTGGCCGGAACGCATCGAAAGGCTGAAGGCGGTTTTGAAGGACATGGATCAATGAAGAAGGCGGGATCAACGACCAACGAGGGCCAAATCGACGCCGCGGATGCGCTCGAGTTCGAGTACGACCTTGCCGAGCCGCCGGAAAAGGTCTGGCGGGCCCTGACCGTACCGGAATTGCTGGCCGCCTGGATGATGCCGAACGACATCAGCCTCGAGATCGGCAACCGTTTTGCCTTCGCCGGGACGGGCGCGCCGATCGAATGCGAAATCCTCGACGCCGAACCCGAGAAGTTGCTGCGCTATTCCTGGCGGGAGCAGCCGGGCGACGCAGCCAGGCAGGATCCGCTCGACAGTACCGTCACCTTCACGCTTGCCCGCACCGCTTCCGGCGGCACGCATCTGCGCATCGTCCACGACGGTTTTGCCCGCAAGGCCATGCCGGCCATCGCCATGGCAGGCGCCGGCTGCCGTCTTTCGCTCGGTTTGCGCGCAATTGGAAAGCCCATCGCCGCGAACGCACCGCGCCTTCTGCGCGCGGCATAATAGAAAATCGGAGAAGAAAAATGAGCGGTGTTGCCAGTCTGGTGCCGATGGTCATCGAGCAATCGAGCCGCGGCGAACGCGCCTTCGACATCTTTTCGCGGCTGCTGCGCGAGCGCATCATCTTCATCAACGGCGAGATCAACGACGACATCTCGGCGCTGGTCTGCGCGCAGCTTTTGTCGCTGGAATCGGACAATCCCGACAAGGAGATCTCGCTCTACATCAACTCGCCGGGCGGCGTAGTGACCAGTGGTTTCGCCATCTACGACACGATGCAATATATCAGCTGCCCGGTGTCGACCGTATGCATGGGCTTTGCGGCATCGATGGGCTCGTTCCTGCTGATGGCAGGCACACCGGGGCGCCGGATTTCCCTGCCGAACGCCACCATCCTGCTGCATCAGCCGCTGGGCGGGTTCCAGGGCCAGGCCTCCGACATCCAGCGCCATGCCGAGCGCATCGGCAGGACGAAACGGCACATGGCCGAGCTCTACGCGCAGCATTGCGGCCGTACCTATGAAGAGGTCGAGCGCACGCTGGACCGCGACCACTTCATGACCGCCCGCGAGGCGCAGGCATGGGGCATCGTCGACCATGTTTTCGACACGCGCAAAAAGGCGGCGTAAGCCAGGGCCGGAGCGGAGTCCGGCCGGCTGCCGAAGATTTGACGATGCCGGTCTGGTTCCATCGGCGGCGCGCCACTATAGTCCTGGGATGACCGACACTCATCCTTCCAGACCACTGCGCCCCATCATCGCCGTCGTGGTGCTCGCTTTTGCCAGTCTCGTGAGTGGCGCGGCTCTTGCAGAGGACAGTTCGCCGTCGACGCAAAAAAGCGCCCTGCCCGGCGTGACCGGCGACTACCGCATCGCCAAGCCGGCTCCCGAGCCGGACGATGCGCTGCCGGCCGGCGAGAACGGCACATTCAAGATCGGCGATACGGATGTCAGGATTTCCGGCAGCATCACCGTCGATGTCGGCGCCGGCTCGATCGGGCCGCCGCGTCACTGAGTGCGCGCGGAAATGAGCGTTCCCCACATAAAACGGCCCCGCCGTGCCTTGGGCAAACGGACGGGGCCTTCTGGATCTCAAATCCAACTTTGCCGGGAGTGTACTGCCGGCGTTTGATTTCGGATGCACCGCGGCGTTCGGCCGACGATCCGACTAGCAGTCTCTGATTTTTAGGAGATATGGCAGGTCACGGTTTGCCGGGTGGCGCAGACGCTAAACCCTGGCACTTATGCCTGCCGCGGCTCCAGTGACAACTGGAACCCTAGGGGACGATCCGGTGGCGTCATAGCTCCGCTCCTCTGTCCGTTGCGATTGTTGTCAATTCGAAGCACAAATCGCAAATGCCTGCGGCGTCTCGCAGGCCGCCTTTGGGCGGCGAGGCCATCAAAAGACGGCCGGCTTCGTTGACTTCCGGAGACTGCGCTCCTGGGTTGCCCGCGTCAACCATCAATAGCCGGTTACCGAAAAACGTGATCGCCGGGAGGTTACGTACAAGTCAGTTTTTGCACAGCTTTGTCAGGAGCGTGTTCGGCCTTTGTTCTTTCCGCTTGCCCGTTCACGCGAAAGACGCTTAAACGCTTTTGTCGGGAATTGTGGCGTCTCTCGACGTGGCGGCAAAACTACCTACATAGGGGATGGCCGGGAAAACCCGCCATTCCAGGAAATTCCAGATTCTGAGGCGGCGACCGGCTATGGCCGACCATAAATATCTTTCCATTCGCGGGGCGCGCGAACACAATCTGAAGAATGTCGATCTCGACCTGCCGCGTGACAGCCTGATTGTCATGACCGGCCTGTCGGGGTCCGGCAAGTCATCGCTCGCCTTCGACACGATCTATGCCGAGGGCCAGCGCCGCTACGTCGAAAGCCTGTCGGCCTACGCGCGGCAGTTCCTCGAAATGATGCAGAAGCCTGACGTCGACCAGATCGACGGCCTGTCGCCTGCCATTTCCATCGAGCAGAAGACCACATCGAAGAACCCGCGTTCGACGGTCGGCACCGTCACCGAGATCTACGACTATATGCGCCTGCTTTTTGCGCGCGTCGGCATCCCCTATTCGCCGGCCACCGGCCTGCCGATCGAGAGCCAGACGGTTTCGCAGATGGTCGACCGCGTGCTGGCGATCGAGGAAGGCACGCGCCTGTTCATTCTGGCGCCGATGGTGCGCGGCCGCAAAGGCGAGTACCGCAAGGAATTGCTGGAACTGCAGAAGAAGGGCTTTCAGCGCGTCAAGGTCGACGGCGTCTTCTATGAGATCGCCGACGTGCCGGCGCTGGACAAGAAGTACAAGCATGACCTCGATGTCGTCGTCGACCGCATCGTCGTGCGCGGCGATCTCGCGACGCGGCTTGCCGATTCCATCGAAACGGCGCTGAAACTGGCCGATGGGCTGGCGGTCGCCGAATTCGCCGACAAGCCGCTCGATTCCAGCCAGACCGGCGAGGATTCGGTCAACAAGTCGAAGAACGAGACGCACGAGCGCATCCTGTTCTCGGAAAAGTTCGCTTGCCCGGTCTCCGGCTTCACCATTCCGGAAATCGAACCGCGGCTGTTTTCGTTCAACAACCCGTTCGGCGCCTGCCCGACCTGCGACGGTCTCGGCAGCCAGCGCGCCATCGACGGCAATCTGATCGTGCCGGATGAAAACATCTCGCTGCGCGACGGCGCCGTCAGCCCGTGGGCGAAGTCGACCTCGCCCTATTACGCGCAGACGCTGGAGGCATTGGGCAAGGCCTATGGCTTCAAGCTCGGCGACAAGTTCAAGGATCTGACCGAAGAGGCCAAGGAAGCCATCCTGCGCGGCACCGGCGAGCGCGAGATCACCTTCCAGTATGATGACGGCCTGCGCTCCTACAAGACGACGAAGACTTTCGAAGGCGTCATCCCCAATCTCGAGCGGCGCTGGAAAGAGACCGAATCCGCCTGGATGCGCGAGGAGATCGAGCGCTTCATGTCGGCCACACCCTGCCCGGTCTGCAAGGGCTATCGGCTGAAGCCCGAGTCGCTGGCGGTGAAGATCGCCGGCAGGCACATCGGCGAAGTCACCGAGCTTTCCATCCGCAAGGCCGACCAGTGGTTCACCGACCTGCCCGCGTCGCTCAACGACAAGCAGAACGAAATCGCGGTGCGTGTGCTCAAGGAAATCCGTGAACGGCTGCGCTTCCTCAACGATGTCGGGCTCGACTATCTGACGTTGTCGCGCAATTCCGGCACGCTGTCGGGCGGCGAGAGCCAGCGCATCCGGCTGGCATCGCAGATCGGCTCCGGCCTGACCGGCGTGCTCTATGTGCTGGACGAGCCGTCGATCGGCCTGCACCAGCGCGACAATGCGCGCCTGCTCGATACGCTGAAGCACCTGCGCGACATCGGCAACACGGTGATCGTCGTCGAGCATGACGAGGACGCCATCCTGCATGCCGACTATGTCGTCGACATGGGCCCGGCCGCCGGCATCCATGGCGGCGAGATCATCGCCCAGGGCACGCCGCAGCAGGTCATGGCCAATCCCAATTCGATCACCGGCAAATATCTGTCGGGCGCGCTCGAAGTGGCGACGCCCGGCGTGCGGCGTGAAGCGAAGAAGAACCGCCGCATCAAGATCGTCGGCGCGCGCGGCAACAATCTGAAGAACGTCACCGCCGAAATCCCGCTCGGCACCTTCACCGCCGTCACTGGCGTGTCCGGCGGCGGCAAGTCGACCTTCCTGATCGAGACGCTGTTCAAGGCCGCCTCGAGACGCATCATGGGCTCGCGCGAACATCCGGCCGACCACGACCGCATCGAGGGCCTCGAATTCCTCGACAAAGTCATCGACATCGACCAGTCGCCGATCGGCCGCACACCGCGTTCAAACCCGGCCACCTATACCGGCGCCTTCACGCCGATCCGCGACTGGTTCGCTGGCCTGCCGGAGGCCAAGGCGCGCGGCTATCAGCCGGGACGCTTCTCGTTCAACGTCAAGGGCGGCCGCTGCGAGGCCTGCCAGGGCGACGGCGTCATCAAGATCGAGATGCACTTCCTGCCCGACGTCTACGTCACCTGCGACGTCTGTCACGGCAAGCGCTATAACAGAGAGACGCTCGATGTCCTGTTCAAGGGCAAGTCGATCGCCGACGTGCTCGACATGACGGTCGAGGAAGGCGTCGATTTCTTCGCCGCGGTGCCCGGCGTGCGCGACAAGCTCGACACGCTGAAGCAGGTCGGCCTCGGCTACATCCATATCGGCCAGCAGGCGACAACGCTGTCCGGCGGCGAGGCGCAGCGCATCAAGCTGGCCAAGGAACTGTCGCGCAAGGCGACCGGCAAGACGCTCTACATCCTGGATGAGCCGACCACTGGCCTGCATTTCCACGACGTTGCCAAACTGCTGGAAGTGCTGCACGAACTGGTAGACCAGGGCAACACGGTGGTGGTCATCGAGCACAATCTCGAAGTGATAAAAACCGCGGACTGGGTGCTCGACCTCGGCCCCGAAGGCGGCGACGGCGGCGGCGAACTGGTCGCCTCCGGCACGCCGGAAGCCATCGTGCGCGAAAAGCGCAGCTACACCGGCCAGTTCCTCAAGGAGCTTCTGGAGCGACGTCCCGGAGGCAAACGCGAAGCGGCGGAGTGATCGACCGGTTGGCGCCTGGAGAGCTCTGGAGAGCTTTTGAATGACAATCAGAAGAGCGCTTGCCGGTGATCTCCAAACCGTCGTCTCGCTGACGGAAGCGGCCTATGCGCCTTACATCGCACTGTTCGGCGCGCCGCCGGTCCCGGTCACCGAGGACTATGCACCGCGCATCGTGCGCGGCGAGGTCTGGTTGCTGGAAAGTGGCGGCGAGCTTGCCGGGCTGATCACGCTGGAGCGACATGGCGACCACGCGATGATCTTCTCCGTCGCGGTCTCCCCCGACTTTCAAGGCAAGGGCTTCGGCATTGCGCTGCTGAAACACGCGGATGAGCAGACCCATCTCTGGGGTCTGCCAGAAGTGCGGCTCTACACCAACGCCAGGATGGAGCGGAACATTGCGCTCTATCTTGCCTATGGTTTCCACGAAACGGGTCGCCGGCCCAATCCCTACCGGCCAGGATGGGTGCTCGTCGACATGGCCAAAACCGTCGATCAGATCACCGCGGCCTGATCTTTTTCTGCATTGGGAGGATGACAATGACCACATCGGGAACAATCCGCGCCGGCATGGGCGGCTGGACCTTCGAACCCTGGGATACGTCCTTCTATCCCGACAAGCTTTCCAAGGCCAAGCAGTTGAACTACGCCACTCGCCAGGTGCCGAGCATCGAGGTCAACGGCACTTACTATTCCAGCTTCAAGGAGCCGACCTTCGTCAAATGGGCCAGCGAGGCGCCGGACGGCTTTGTCTATTCGCTGAAGGGCAACCGCTTCGTCACCAACCGGCGCGTGCTGGGCGAGGCCGGCGAATCGATGATGCGCTTTCTTGGCTCCGGCGTGGCGGCGCTCGGCGAAAAGCTCGGGCCGATCCTGTGGCAGTTCGCGCCGACCAAGAAATTCGATCCGGACGATTTCGAAGCCTTCCTGAAGCTGCTCCCGGAAAAGCAGGACGGCGTTGCGCTGCGCCATGCGCTCGAAGTCCGCAACGACAGTTTTGTCGTGCCGGAATTCGCAGCACTTGCCCGAAAATACAAGGCCGCGATCGTCTACGCCGACCATGCGAAATATCCTGATATCGCCGACATCACCGCCGATTTCGTCTACGCCCGGCTGCAGACCGGCAGCGATGACAATCCCGACTGCTATACGCCGAAAGGCCTCGATGAATGGGCCGCGCGGGTAAAGACCTGGGCGCAAGGCAAGCAGCCGGCCGACCTGCGGCGCGCCGACCCCGCCACCGATGCGCCGGTCAAGCCGCGCGACGTGTTCGTTTACTTCATCACCGAGGGCAAGGTGCGCGCGCCGTTCGGCGCCATGGCACTGATGAAGCGAGTGGACCAGGGTCAACCGGTGCCCTGACGCAGCGGAATCATGGCATCTTCGCCACCGTCGTAACCTTATCGATACCTCCTTGCTGCATGAATCCAGCCAGACCAGTCGCAGATCTGGGCCGCCACGGGCAAGGACGAGGGGCATGTCGCTCGACTACACTTCACTTCTCCTGGCTGTCGGTTTTTCCGCGGCCTGCCTGAGCCTGACATTGTTCGGCATGTGGCTGACCGCTCGCTCGGAGAAATTCCTGCTGACATGGGCGATCAGCCTGGTGTTCGTGGTCGGCGATATTTTTGTCTATGACGCCTATATCGACATGCCCGGGCGCCTGCTGGGCATCGCCACGCTGGCTTTCCTCCTGCTCGGTTTCTCGACAATGCTGGGCGCGGCCTACCAGTTCAGAACCGGCGGCTCGCCAGTGCCCCGAACTGTACTTGGCAGCGCCATTTCGCTGGCCGTGACGTTGCCTCCCATGGCTCTAGGCTATGACGGGCTGGGCTTCATGTTCGAAAATGCCTTCGCCGCCTTGCTTCTGTTCGCAACGGCGGTCGAATACTGGAAGGGCCGCGACGAAGCCCCTGCCCTGACGATCGGTATCACCGCGCTCTATTCTGCCACGGCCGCATCCTTCGCTCTCTGCGCCATGGTTTTAGCCTTGGATGGAAAGCTGGTCCTTGGACATGCGCCAAGCAACTGGGCCGAGGAACTGAGCCTCATCATCGTCATCGCCAGCATGACCGGGATTGGAGCGCTTTCCCTGGCCCTGAATCAGGGACGCTTGGCCCGGCATCACCGCCACAATGCCCTGACCGACCCGCTGACCGGCCTGCTCAACCGCCGCGCCCTGTTCGACCTGCACGGCGATGCGCCGGTCGGCGCCTTCACGGCGGTGGTCGTCTTCGATCTCGACAACTTCAAGGCCATCAACGACGAATTCGGCCACGCCGCCGGTGATGAAGTGCTGAGGGTGTTTGCACGGGAACTCGCCAGCAATCGCCGCCCGGCCGACGTCGCCGCGCGCATGGGCGGCGAGGAGTTCGCGCTGGTGCTGAAGCGGACCTTGCCCGAAACGGTGGAGGCCACCGCCGAGGCCATACGGGCAGCTTTCGCCGCGCACCGCATCGAAACCGAGACAGGCTCGCTGATATGCACCGTCAGTGCCGGATTTGCTTTCGGCACCAAGGACGGCCTCGGCTTCGACAAGGTGCTCAACGCCGCCGACAAGGCGCTCTACGACGCCAAGCGCGGAGGCCGTAACCGCGTCACCGCGTCTCCGTTCAGGCGCGCAAGCTAATCGCGCAACACCGGCCTCTGATCGTGGGGAGACGAATGCGGCTCCTAGGCCGCCATGACAATCTCATTGAAGGTATCGAGATCGACATAGAAGACCTTGGTGATCTCCTCGATCAGATCGTCGTAGTCGCAGCCCTGTGATCTCAAGATATTGATGGCAGCGATGATGTCGACGCGTTCGGTAAGCCGCCGCTTCTGGTAATCCTCGACGTAACGTTCCATGGCTGTCCTTTAGCCTGTGTGCCCAAACGCGTTTGAACGACAGAGATCGCAGGAGGGAAGCTAGGCAGCCTTGCTTGCGTGAAACTTGCCCGGCATTGGCCGTGGTCCTCGATCTGCGATAACCAGACTGATACGGAAGCGGCCGACTCACAAAGCCATGGAAAAGACTAGCACGCGATATTGAGCGTGCCAGAGACGCAGGTGATCGGATGGAGAAATATTGGACTTGGCAAGAACTTCGGATCGCCAACTGAAGTTCACCGCCAATGCTAGACGGTAAGGAACTTCCGCACATCAGCCCGGTCTAAATCTTCAGCCGGGCCGGTATGGACGATCACGCCCCGGTCCATGATGTTGACCTCGTCGGCGAGCTCGCGGCAGAAATCGAGATATTGTTCGACCAAAAGCACGGCGATGCCCGCCTGGTCGCGCAGATAGCGGATGGCGCGGCCGATGTCCTTAATGATCGACGGCTGTATGCCCTCGGTCGGTTCATCGAGCACGAGCAGTTTCGGCCGCATCACCAGCGCCCGCCCGATGGCGAGCTGTTGCTGCTGGCCGCCGGAAAGATCGCCGCCGCGACGGCCGAGCATCTGCTTCAGCACAGGGAACAATTCGAAGACATGCGCCGGAATGTTGCGGTCGGCTCGTCTCAGCGGCGCAAAGCCTGATTCCAGGTTCTCCCGCACGGTGAGCAGCGGAAAGACCTCCCTGCCCTGCGGTACGAATGCGATGCCCGACCGGGCGCGGTCATACGCCGCGCTCCGGTCGAGCGCCTTCCCCTCGAAGGCAACGCTTCCGCTCGTCAGCCGGTGGTGGCCGACGATCGATCTCATCAAACTGGTCTTGCCGACGCCGTTGCGGCCGAGCACGCAGGTGATCTTGCCGGCGCCCGCCTTCAGCGATACGCCGCGCAGCGCCTGGGCGGCGCCGTAGTGCAGCGTGGCATTGGAAACTTCGAGCATGTCAGCGCCGTCTCCAGAACCTGAGAAACGACAGATCGAAGTGATGGAACTGAACCCGCCAGACCATGCTCATCTCCCCAGATAGACTTCGACGACACGCTCGTCGGCCGACACGAAATCGAGTGTGCCTTCCGAGAGCACCGAGCCCTCGTGCAGGCAGGTGACCTTGACGCCGAGCTCGCGCACGAAATGCATGTCGTGCTCGACGACGATGACCGAATGGTCGCGGGCGATATCCTTGAGCAGCCGCGCGGTTTCCTCGGTCTCGGCATCGGTCATGCCGGCGACCGGCTCGTCAACCAGAAGCAGTTTCGGGTCCTGCGCCAAGAGCATGCCGATCTCCAGCCACTGCTTTTGCCCATGGCTGAGATTGGCTGCCAGTTCGTCACGCTTGTCGCCAAGCCGGATGATGCCGAGGATGTCATCGATCTGCCGCGTCTCGGCGGCCGAGCGGCGGTGAAACAGCGCCGGGAAGATCGAGCGAGGACCCTTCAGCGCCAGCATCAGGTTTTCCTCGATCGTGTGGCTTTCGAAGACGGTCGGCTTCTGAAATTTACGGCCAATGCCCATCATTGCGATCTCGGCCTCGTCGTGCTTGGTCAGATCGACTTGGCCGTCGAAGAACACTTCGCCCTCGTCGGGCCGCGTCTTGCCGGTGACGATGTCCATCATCGTCGTCTTGCCGGCGCCGTTGGGGCCGATGATGGCGCGCATCTCGCCCTTGTCGAGCACCAGCGACAGATTGTTGATGGCGCGAAAGCCGTCGAAGGAGACCGAGACGCCGTCGAGATAAAGGATCGTGTTCGACTTTGACATGGTCGCTCACTCCGCCGGCTGTGGTTCGGGGTTGCTGGCGGACCAGTCACCTGGCTTTCTTGCTTCACTGCGAACGATTTTCGCCGGCGGCGAGACATCGGCATCGGTGCCGGCTTCCTCGGCAATCGAAGCAGCTCGCAACGCCTTGGCGTTGCCGCGCCAGCTGTCCCACATGCCGATGATGCCCTTGGGCAGCAAAAGCGTGACGGCGACGAATAGTCCACCCAGTGCAAACAGCCAGAACTCCGGCAGTACGCCGGTGAACCAGGATTTTCCGGCATTGACCAGCAACGCACCGATGATCGGCCCGACAATGGTGCCGCGCCCGCCGACAGCCGCCCAGACGACGACTTCAATCGAATTGGCCGGCTCGAATTCACCCGGATTGATGATGCCGACCTGCGGCACGTAGAGCGCGCCGGCTATGCCGGCCATGACGGCCGAGACGGTGAAGGCGAACAGTTTCACGTTCTCCGCCCGCCAGCCGAGGAAGCGCGTGCGGCTCTCGGCATCGCGTACCGCCATCAAGAGCTTGCCGTATTTTGAGCCGACGATCGCCCAGGTGACGAAGACGGCAAGTGCCAGCATCACCGCGCTGGCGGCAAACAGCGCCGAGCGCGTCGCGTCGGCCTGCACGTTGAAGCCCAGAATATCCTTGAAATCGGTCAGGCCGTTGTTGCCGCCGAAACCCATGTCGTTGCGGAAAAAGGCAAGCAGCAGCGCATACGTCATCGCCTGGGTAATGATGGAGAGATAAACGCCGGTGACGCGGCTGCGGAAGGCGAACCAGCCGAAGACGAAAGCCAGCAGGCCAGGCACCGCGAGCACCATGAGGCCGGCGAACCAGAAATGGTCGAAGCCATACCAGAACCATGGCAGTTCCTTGTAGTTCAGGAACACCATGAAGTCGGGCAAGACGGGATTGCCATAGACGCCGCGCGAGCCGATCTGGCGCATCAGATACATGCCCATTGCATAGCCGCCGAGCGCGAAGAAGGCGCCGTGGCCGAGCGAAAGGATGCCGCAATAGCCCCAGACCAGGTCGAGCGCCAAGGCAAGCAGCGCATAGCAGAGATATTTGCCGGTCAGCGCGACGATGTAGGATGGGATGTAGAAGGCGCTGGTAGGAGACACCGCAAGGTTGAGCAACGGCACGATGACGGCCACCGCCAGCAGGATGGAGATCGTAATGGCGATGCGGCGGTCCGCGCCGGCGGCAAAGAAGCGTCCCGTGATCATGCTTCCACCGCCCTCCCCTTGAGCGCGAACAGGCCGCGCGGGCGTTTCTGGATGAACAGGATGATCAGCACCAGCACGACGATCTTGCCGAGCACCGCGCCCGCATAAGGCTCGAGGAACTTGTTGACGATGCCGAGCGAGAAGGCGCCGACCAGCGTGCCCCACAGATTACCGACGCCGCCGAAGACAACGACCATGAAGCTGTCGATGATGTACCCGCGGCCGAGATTGGGCGAGACGTTGTCGATCTGGCTCAGCGCGACGCCGGCAATGCCGGCAATGCCGGAGCCGAGCGCGAAGGTCAGCGCGTCGACCCACGGCGTCCTGATGCCCATCGAGGCAGCCATGCGCCGGTTGGCGGTGACGGCGCGCATCTGCAGGCCCCAGGGTGTGCGCTTCATCACGTAGAGCAGGATGCCGAAGACAGCGAGCGCGAAAAACAGGATCCACAGGCGGTTCCAGGTGATCGCAAGTTGCCCGAGATTGAACGAGCCCGACATCCAGGATGGGTTGCCGACCTCCTGGTTGGTCGGCCCGAAGATTGAGCGCACGGCCTGTTGCAGGATCAGCGAGACGCCCCATGTCGCCAGCAGTGTTTCAAGCGGCCGGCCATAGAGGAAGCGGATGACGCCGCGCTCGATGATCAGGCCAACCAGAGCGGCGACGAGAAAGGCCAGCGGCAGTGCGATGACCAGCGACCAGTCGAACAGGTCAGGGAAGGATGTACGGATCACCTGCTGGACGACGAAGGTCGTGTAGGCGCCGAGCATGACCATCTCGCCATGCGCCATGTTGATGACGCCCATGACGCCGAAGGTGATGGCGAGGCCGATTGCCGCCAGCAGCAGCACCGAGCCCAGCGAGATGCCGTACCAGATGTTCTGCCCGGCATCCCAGAAGGCCAGCGTCGAATTGATGTTGGCGATCGCGGCTGTCGCCGCTTGCCTGACCGCGTCGGTGGAATTCGCCTCGACCGAGGTGAGCAGGGAAACCGCATCGCGGTCGCCGCGCGCGCCGATCAGCGCGATGGCAGTGAGCTTCTCGGCATCCGGCCGGTCGGAGACCAGAACGGAGGCCGCACGGGCCTGTTCGAGCAGAGCCTTGACGCTGGCCACGGTCTCGCTGGTGATTGCCGCATCGAGCGGTCCGATGTTTGCGGCGTCGGGCGTCTTGAACATGGTGTCGGCGGCGGCAATGCGCACGGCCGGATCCTTGGCGCCAAGCGTCAACGTGCCCAACGCATCGCGGATGACGCGACGCAGCGTATTGTTGACCTTGATCTTGGTGATGTCGCCCTTGGCCGCCTCGCCCGATGCCTCGCCGCTCAACGGGTCGGAAAGCTGGACGCTTTCGCCCGCTTCCTTGCCGACAAACACCAGGGAATCAGCCTTGCGGACATAGAGGTTGCCGTCGGCAAGTGCCGCAAGCGGCCGCTCCACCGCCGGGTCGCCAGCGGCTGCCAGTTCGTGGACGACGGCTCCGATCTCGGAAAAGCCCTTGGCCGTGGCGAATTTGGCGATGATGCCGCGCAGATCGGTTTCGCCAGCGCCCGATGACGACAGTGTCGCCAGCAGGAACAACAGCATCAAACCCGTGCGGATTAAGGTCATCGGTTTCTGGTAACCCCTGAAGGTTGAAGTGGGCGTCCGGACGGCGGAGGAAGCCGTCCGGACGCGCGCGGTCTGACTGGGTCAGCCCTGGGAGGGATCAGTTCGTGCCCTTGCCGCCGCACTTGCCGGTGGCAACATTAAAGTTGCCGCAGGACAGAGGCGCGCGCCAATCCGAGATCAGGTCCTTGGAATCAGGCAGATAGTCGGACCATTCGTCGCCCATCACCAGGCCCGGCGTGCGCGACACGGTCTCGAACTGGCCGTCGGCCTGGATTTCGCCGATCAGCACCGGCTTGGTGATGTGGTGGTTCGGCATCATCGTCGAATAGCCGCCGGTCAGGTTCGGCACCGACACGCCGATCATGGCGTCGATGACCTTGTCCGGATCGGTGGTGCCGGCCTTCTCGACCGCCTTCACCCACATGTTGAAGCCGATATAATGGGCCTCCATCGGGTCGTTGGTGGTGCGCTTGTCGTTCTTGATGAACTTGTGCCAGTCGGCGATGAACTTCTTGTTCTCGGGCGTATCGATGCTCTCGAAATAGTTCCAGGCGGCGAGATGGCCGACCAGCGGCGCGGTGTCGAGACCTGCAAGCTCTTCCTCGCCGACCGAGAAGGCCATGACCGGAATGTCCTCGGCCTTGATGCCCTGGTTGCCGAGTTCCTTGTAGAACGGCACGTTGGCATCCCCGTTGACGGTCGAGACGACGGCGGTCTTCTTGCCGGCCGAACCGAACTTCTTGATCGCCGAAACCTCGGTCTGCCAGTCGGAGAAGCCGAACGGCGTGTAATTGACCATGATGTCTTCAGCCGCCACGCCCTTGGCCTTCAGATAGGCCTCGAGGATCTTGTTGGTGGTGCGCGGATAGACGTAGTCGGTGCCTTCCAGCACCCAGCGCTTAACCGAACCGCCGTCCTCGCTCATCAGATAGTCGACCGCCGGGATCGCCTGCTGGTTCGGCGCCGCCCCCGTGTAGAACACGTTGCGCTCGCTCTCCTCGCCCTCATACTGGACCGGATAGAACAGGATGTTGTCGAGTTCGGAGAACACCGGCAGCACCGATTTGCGCGACACCGAGGTCCAGCAGCCGAACACCGCCGCGACCTTGTCCTTGGAGATCAGTTCGCGCGCCTTTTCGGCAAACAGCGGCCAGTTGGAAGCCGGATCGACGACGACCGCCTCGAGCTTCTTGCCGAGCAGGCCGCCCTTGGCGTTCTGCTCGTCGATGAGCATCAGCATGGCGTCCTTCAGTGTCGTCTCCGAAATCGCCATGGTCCCCGAGAGCGAATGGAGAATGCCGACCTTGATCGTGTCGTCGGCGGCCTTGGCCGGAGCCGACATCAACAGGCCGGCGGCGACCGCACCAGCCGAAAACATTTTTGTTATTGTCGAGAAATTAGCCCTCATATTACGGACTCCCAAGCTAGTTGATTGCACTGCAACACTACAATGCAACCCCCATGCCAACCGCTCCAGCGATCCCGAAAGGGTACAAATAGTTCATAGATATCAGCGCCTTGGATATAGCGGCTTCCAAAACAAAGAGAGCCGGCCAGAAATCGATTGAGGGAAATTTGCGCAGCTTACACAGTTTTTGCCTAATTTTCGCTCATTCTCTGAGGCTGCCTAGATTTTGATCTCAATAGCGGCGCCTTGGGCGACCGATGTTGCGGCGCGGTGCAAAAATAGGGCAAGCTCGCTCTTCAAACGAGCGACGTCATGATTTCAGGGATTTCACGCTTTTTCATCGGCATACTGCTTCTGGCCGCAGCAACCGGAGCCGCGCGAGCCGATTTCAGCGATGGCAAGATGCCTGACGGCACCTATCATTGCGAAGTGTACCTGCTTGGCATGTTCCTCAGCCTCGGCGACATCACCATCAAGGGGAACGTCTACAGCGGCCCTGTCTACACCAGCCTCGGCGGCTTCGGCCCCGCTCAGCAAGGGTACAACTACCAAATGGATGCGAACGGCGTGATTTCCTGGCTGGGACCACTGGGCGGCTACACCGCCGGCGGCAACTCGCTGTCGCTGACCCAGGCGACGCTTGACGGCGAAACCGTGCCCTCCTTCGACATCATCATGAAGCAACCCGACGGCGCCTTCACCGCATCGACCTGCACCAAGCAATAAGGCGGCAAGAAAAAGGCGCGGAACCTTGCGGGTTCCGCGCCAGCAGTCCGTCGGGAGGATGTGACTAGATCGTCTTTGCCGACATCTGCGCGGCGATGTAGTCGGCCTGGCGGATCGCCAGCGACACGATCGTCAGGGTCGGGTTTTCGGCGGCCCCGGTGGTGAACTGGCTGCCGTCCGACACGAACAGGTTCTTGATGTCGTGCGCCTGGCCGTGCTTGTTGACGACGCCGTCTTCCGCTTTCTCGCTCATCCGGTTGGTGCCGAGATTGTGAGTCGACGGATAGGGTGGCGTCGGGAAGGTGCGGGTGGCGCCGACCGCATCGTAAAGTGCCGTAGCCTGTTTGTAGGCGTGGTTACGCATCGCCGTGTCGTTCGGATGGTCGTCGAAATGCACGTCGGCGATCGGCATGCCGTGCGCGTCCTTCTCGTCTGCATGCAGCGTGATGCGGTTCTCCGCGCGCGGCATGTCCTCACCGACGATCCACAGGCCGGCCATGTGGTCGTAGTGATCGAGTGCGGTGGTGAACGAGCGCCCCCAGGCGCCCGGATCGAGGAATGCCGCCATGAACGGCAGGCCGAGCGACAGCGTCTCGAACTCGTAGCCGCCCACGAACCCACGCGACGGATCATGCCGCGCCTCGTCGCGGATGATGCCGGCCATGGTGGTGCCGCGATACATATGCACCGGCCTGTCGAAGATGGCATAGACCGAGCCGGTGGTGTGGCGCATGTAGTTCTTGCCGACCTGGCCCGACGAGTTGGCAAGCCCATCGGGGAATTTTCCCGACGCCGAATTGAGCAGCAGCCTTGGGCTCTCGATCGAGTTGCCGGCAACCGCGACGATGCGCGCCTTCTGCTCCTGCAGCTTGCCGTCCTTGTCGGCATAGACGACGCCGGTCACCTTTCCGCTGGCGTCGTGGTTGATCTTGATCGCCATGGCATTCGGCCTGACTTCGAGATGGCCTGTCGCCTCGCCCTTGGGGATCTCGGTGTAGAGCGTCGACCATTTGGCGCCCCATTTACAGCCCTGGAAGCAGAAGCCGGTTTGCTGGCAGGAATTACGATCGTCGCGATCGACCGAGTTGATGGCCATGTTGCCGGTGTGGCATTCCTTGTAGCCGAGCTTGTCGGCGCCGGCCTTCAACACCTTGAAATTGTTGTTGCCCGGCAGCCGCGGCCAGTCATTGGTGCCGGTGACGCCCATCTTGGCCTCGGCCTTGGCGTAGTAGGGCTCCATCTCGGCCAGCGTGATCGGCCAATCGAGCAGGTTGGCGCCTTCCAGTTTGCCATAGGTCGAGAGCGTCTTGAACTCGTGCTCCTGGAAGCGCAGCGAGGCTCCCGCCCAATGCGTGGTCGAACCGCCGACCGACTTGACGATCCAGGCCGGCAGGTTCGGAAAATCCTTTGCCACGCGCCAGTCGCCGGACGTGGTGCGCTTGTCGGTCCAGGCGAGCTGGGCGAACGAGCCCCACTCGTCATTGACGAAATCCTCGTATTCGTGGCGCGCGCCGGCTTCCAGGATGACGACGTCGACACCCTTCTGGGCAAGTTCGTTGCCGAGCGTGCCGCCGCCGGCGCCCGAACCGATGATGACGACCACGCCGTCGTTGTTCAGATCAAATGAAGCTGCCATGGTTTCCTCCCATGATTTCTGTTTGCGGGTTCAGGAACGACGGGGCTCAGAGCCACTCGATGTCGTCGAAACCGCGCGCGATGTAGCCGCCCTTGGAATAGGACTCGCCCTCGTAGCCGAAGATCGGCCACACCTCTTTCTGGTTGTAGAGGCCGACCACAAGGCCGCCTCTGATGGCCTGGAAAAACGGCGTCGCCTCGATCTGCTTCAGCACGCCGACGCGCTGGTCCTCCCAGCCGAGGCCGCGATAGCCGCCGCCACCGGATTTCTTGTCGAGGTCGGCGATGCCATCCTCGAGCATCGCCTTGTAGGCGGCGTCCTTGCCGGCCTGCTCGTCATGACCTTTCACGGCAATGGCGTAGTATTTGTCCGGCACCTGATCGTGCGGATAGATGTCACGCGCCATCTGGATCAGCGTCGCCATGGTTTCGGGCTTGAGTGCCGATGTCTCGAGCGCCCAGGCATGTTCAGGACTGATGACGGCGCTACCGGAGATGACGAGCAGCGCGCCGATGCCGCCGCGTTTGAGAAGCTCACGACGGGAAAGCCCGGGCTTCGCGTCATAGATCGTGACCATTTTATTCCTCCCTGCTTGCTATGTGCACTGTTGAGAGTGCGTTTGCTGGCGCCGCACCTGCCGGCGCGACTGCTATGTCTCCTATTGGAAGCGACCTCCGCGCTGCAGAACCTCGATCTTGTAGCCGTCGGGGTCCTCGATGAAGAAAAAGCGGGCGATCAGCGATCCGTCGCGGTTGAACTCGACGATCTTCTTCGGATTCAGGCCAAGCGCACCGAGACGGTCATGTTCGCTGTCGAGGTCGGCGACGGAGACAGCGAAGTGACCGTAGCCGTCGCCGAGCCCGTAAGCTTCCTGCCGATCCTTGTTCACGGTCAGTTCGAGCTCGAACCCTGCCTCGGCATTGCTGAGGTAAAGGAGCGTGAACGTCTCGAAATCCAGCCTGTCGGCGACATTGAGCCCGAAGGCGTTTCTGTAGAAATCGACCGATCGGGTCTCGTCGAGAACCCGGATCATACTGTGGATCGCCTTGGCCAAATTAGTCTCCGCGCTGGTGTGGAGGCGATTATGCGCGGCGCGGACAAAAGGTGGTGGCAGCCGGTTACCACGCCCGCAGCCGCGAACGGGACGAAAGTCCGATTGCCGGACCGGCAATTTTGCCCGAGAATACGTGTGGGGACAGGTCAAGCAGTATCAAACTGGACGCCCGTCCACCCAAGACCAACAATCATGGGAGGTTTGTCGGATGTGCAGGGTGTTTGCGGGCCAGGACCCCGAAGGCTATCGCCAGATCAACCGCTCGATTCGCATCGACGGTCACTCGACCAGCATCCAGCTCGAAGCGACGTTCTGGGCGTTGCTTGACGAGATCGCCGAAAACCAGAACCTGACGACGCCGAAATTCATCTCCAAGCTCTATGACGAAGCCATAGAGATCAATGGCGCCATCCCGAACTTTGCGTCGATGCTGCGCACCACCTGCGCGCTCTATCTGCGCGGCCATCGGCCGGGGATGGATGAGCAGATGGTGCCGAAGCGGCAGGCCGCTTAGCGCATTGCGCTCAGCTTAGTTCTTGCGCGAGCCCGATGAGAAGCCCTCCGGGCCCTCGAATGTAGCAGAGCCGATACACGTCTCTATACTGGACAACTTCGCCTTCGAGCCGCGCACCGCGATTGCGGAGCCTTTCAAGCGTCCCCTCAATGTCGTCCACGGCGAACATGACGCGGAGGTAGCCGAGGGCGTTAACCGGGGCGTTGCGGTGATCCGAGACGACAGGCGGCGTGAGGAAGCGGGACAGTTCGAGCCGGCTGTGGCCGTCCGGCGTCCGCATCATGGCAATCTCGACGCGTTGATCGCCCAGTCCAGTGACACGTCCGGCCCATTCTCCTTCGATCGTGGCCCGCCCTTCGAGCTCAAGGCCGAGCTCGCCAAAGAAACCAATCGTCTCTTCGAGGTCATCGACGACGATTCCTATGTTGTCCATCGTTTGAGCGCCATGTGTTCAGTCTACAAGGCGTCGTCCAGGTCGTAAACTCATTAGGCTGCGTGCCAGCTGAGCAGGTATGATCAAGGGGTCCGGAACGCCTCGTGATACGTCGCGGTGGCGCCCTGGTGTCGACCACTACCTCGAACGCCAGCCGGTCTGTGGCTGTCCCTGATTCATGCCTGATGGCACGATGCTGTTTCTATCGGTCCAGTATCCGGCCGCGTATGCCAGGACGCTCTGCAAGAGGCGACGCTGCAGCCCAAGTTCCGGGCGAAAACCGGCTTCCAACAGCACAAGGTCATTTTCATCTCGCAGTCTATCGGCATTCGATCTGCGGCTTAACCTAACTATCGTTGTCATGAATACTTGGGAATCACTTCCCAAGCGTGCTCTCTTATTTTTGAGATTCCTAATATGAACCGTCGCAACCCTGTCCGAATGAATCGGCGTCTTTTCCTGTCCTCGGTCGCAATGTTTACGGCAACCGCGACATCGGCCGGTTTTGCGCGATCGTTCTCGGGCACTTTGCCCTGGACGCCAATGACATCCGATCCACCGACGCAGGTCGTGGCAGGCGGCTGGCACTTTTTCTCGGCCCAGGAAGCAGCTCTAGTCGAGGCGATCGTCGACCGCATCATTCCGGCCGACGAGCTCAGCATGGGCGGCAAGGAAGCCGGTTGCGCCGTCTATATCGACAGGCAGTTGATGGGGGCGTTCGGTGCGTCGAGCCGGCTTTACACGCAAGGCCCGTTTCTGCCTGGACTGCCCACCCAGGGCTATCAGGGCGAGGCCAATCCGGCGCAGCGTTACCGCACCGGGCTTGCCGCCATCGACGCTTTCCTGAAACAGCGGGACGGCAAGACATTCGTCGAGCTCGCACCGGCCGAACAGGATGCCTTCCTGACGGCTATGGAGGCCGGGAAGGTCGACCTGCCCAATGGCGTCAAGGGGCCGGGTTTCTTCGGGCTTCTGCTGCAGAACACCATGGAGGGGTTCTTTGCCGACCCCGTCTATGGCGGCAACAAGGACATGGTCTCGTGGCGCATGCTTGGTTTTCCAGGCGCCCGCTACGACTACCGCGACCATGTCAGCAAACACAATCAGCCATATCCGCAGCCGCCTGTCTCGATCATCGGGCGCCCCGAATGGCTCGGCAAAGGCGCCTGATCATGACCAACATACTGCCTCGCAAAGACGTCGTGATCGTCGGCCTCGGCTGGACGGGATCCATTCTGGCCCACGAATTGACCGATCAGGGCCTGGACGTGGTGGCTATAGAACGCGGCCCCTGGCGCGATACGGCAACCGATTTCAACATCGGCTACGCGCAGGATGAGTTGCGCTACAGCATCCGGCGCGACCTCTTCCTGCAGCCCGCCGTGGAAACCATGACGGTGCGCAACGACCCGTCGCAGAAGGCGCTGCCGATGCGCGATTTCGGCTCCTTCCTCCCCGGCAACGGCGTCGGCGGCGCCGGCGTCCACTGGAACGGCCACACCTGGCGGTTCTGGGATTCAGACTTTCAGATAAAGACCAATCTGACCAAGAAATATGGTGCATCGAGAATCGCCGATCTCCAGGTCGAGGACTGGGGCGTGACCGGCGCGGAGATGGAGCCCTATTACGACCAGTTCGAGTATCTGGCAGGCATCTCGGGCAAGGCCGGCAATATCAAGGGGCAGTTGCAGGAAGGCGGCAATCCGTTCGAGGATCCAAGGTCGCGGGATTATCCGAACCCGCCGATGCAGATGACCTACGCGCCAACCCTGTTCGCCGAGGTCGGCCGGTCGATCGGCCTGCATCCCTTCCCGACCCCATCCGCCAACATGTCGCGGGCCTATGTCAACCCGCTCGGCATCGCCATGGGTCAATGCACCTATTGCGGATTCTGCGAACGCTTCGGCTGTGCCAACTATTCGAAGTCGAGCGCCCAGACCACCGTCCTTCCGGTGCTGATGAAGAAGTCCAATTTCGAAGTCCGCACCGACAGCGAGGTACTGCATGTCGATCTGGCTCCCGGAGGCAAGTCGGCGCGCGGCGTGACCTACGTCGATACCTCAGGCGAGGAGTACTTCCAGCCGGCCGATCTGGTGCTGCTGTGCGCCTACGGCCTGCACAATGCCCGGCTGATGATGCTGTCCGGCATCGGCAAGATCTACGACCCCGGCAGCGGCGAAGGAACGGTTGGGCGCAATTACTGCTACCAGACAAACGCCGGCGTGCAGGTGTTCTTCGACGACAAGAACTTCAACCCGTTCATCGCCGCAGGCGCGCTCGGCCAGACGATCGACGATTACAATGGTGACGCGTTCGACCACGGCGCGCTGGACTTCGTCGGCGGTGCGGGTATCAACTGCATTCCCACCAACGGGCGCCCGATCGGAACCAGGCCGACCCTGCCCGGCACGCCGAAATGGGGCAGCGCCTGGAAGAAGGCAACGGTCGAGGGCTACAAGAGCACGCTTGGCTACTCGTCCCAGGGAAGCAGCTACGCGACGCGCAACAACTACCTCGACCTCGACCCGACCTACAAGGACCGTTTCGGGCGGCCGCTGATGCGCATGACGTTCGATTTTCCCGACAACGACATCCGCATGTCGAACTATGTCTGCGACCGGATGGAGGAAATCGCCAAGGCGCTCGGCGGCAAGCAGTACGCCGTCAGCCGCCGCAAGAAAGGCTGGGACAGCGTCCCCTACCAGAGCACCCACAATACGGGCGGCGCCATCATGGGAACGGACCCGAAGAAGAGCGCGGTCAACACCTTCCTCCAGAGTTGGGACGTCCCCAACGTCTTTGTCATCGGTGCGTCGGCCTTCCCGCAGAATGCCGGCAAAAATCCGACAGGAACGGTCGGCGCGCTCGCTTTCCGCGCCGCCGATGCCATCCGCAATCAATATCTGCGCAATCCCGGTGCACCCCTGGTGCAGGCATGAACAAGCTCGTTCTCACGCTCGCCATCGGTGCTGCGGCCCTCACTGGCGGCCCGGCATGGAGTGCCGACCAGGCGGACCAGATCATACGTGGACAGTATCAGGCGGTGCTCGGCGACTGTGCAGGCTGTCATACGCGAGCCGAGGGCAAACCGCTGGCCGGCGGCCTGCCGCTCGAAACGCCGTTCGGCGCGCTTGTGCCGCCCAACATAACGCCTGACCGCGAGACGGGCATCGGCAGTTGGTCGGAAGCCGACTTCCGCAGCATGATGAAGTCAGGCATCGGCCACAATGGTGTGCGGCTCTACCCCGCAATGCCCTACCCCGCCTATACCAGGATGAACGATCGGGACATTTCCGACTTGTGGGCCTATCTGACGACGGTTCAACCGGTATCGAACAAGGTCGAAGCCAATCAGCTGCCGTTCCCGTTGAACATCCGGCTGGCGATGCTGGGCTGGAATGCCCTCAACTTCACCGAAGCAAGCTTTCAGCCGGATCCCTCCAAGTCGGCGGAGTGGAATCGCGGCGCTTATATCGTCCAGGGCGCGGGCCATTGCGGCACCTGCCACTCGCCCAAATCCTTCCTTGGCGCCGATAAGGACAGCGAGTTCCTGCAAGGTGCCTCCCTGCAGGGCTGGTTTGCCCCCGACATCACCAACAATGCGCAATCGGGCCTGGGCAAATGGTCGGAAGAGGATCTGGTGAAATACCTCAAGACCGGCGTCAATGCGCATTCGATTGCCTCCGGTCCGATGGCGGAGGCCATCGAGAACTCCACGTCGAAAATGACCGATCCCGATCTCAAGGCGGTTGCAGTCTACCTCAAGAGCCTGGGCTCGGATGTCGACAGCGCCCAACCGGCAAAGCCTGACGCAACACGGATGACCGCGGGCGAGGCAATCTATCGCGACAATTGCTCGGCCTGCCATGGTGGAGATGGTGCCGGGTCAGGCGCGCTTTTCCCTTCCCTTGCCGACAATTCGATCGTCGCGCAGGGCAGTGCCGAAACACTGGCCCGGCTCGTCCTTGCCGGCAGCCAGGCCGTGCACACGGCCGATGCACCGACGACGCCCGCCATGCCTTCCCTGGCCTGGCGCCTGAAAGACCAGGAGGTCGCCGACGTCTTGACCTATGTGCGCGCCAGTTGGGGCAACGCGGCTCCTGCAGTCTCGTCCGGCGATGTCGCCGCCGTACGCAAGGGATTGACCCAGTAGACCCGTACTCTAGCTCTCTGCTGCGACGGCCAGCGCCAGACGGCTCATGTCGGTGAAAAGCGCCTGGCGCTCGGAATAGTCGGTCTGTTCGCCGGTCTCGATGTTGTCCACCACGACACACATCGACAACGCACGTGCTCCGAAATGCTCCGATATGCCATAGAGCGCGCTGGTTTCCATATCCACGGCCAGGGCTCCTTGCGCCCGTGCATCGGCAAAACGGGCACGCCCATCCGGGTGATAGAAGATGTCGCTGCAGACCGTCAGGCCGACATGATGGTCGATGCCAAATTCTACCGCCTTGGCCCGTGACGATGCGAGGAGCGCCGGGTCCGGGCCAGCCGGTCCATAAAGGCCGAAAACCTGGCCGCTCTGGGCGCTTTCCGCCTGTGCCGATTGCGAGATGACAAGGCTGCGCAGCTTTGCCTTTGCGGTCAGGCTGCCGCAGGTGCCGGTACGGATCAGCGTCCGGGCGCCATAATGGTCCAGCAGTTCATGCGCATAGATCAGAAACGATGAAACGCCGATGCCCGTCGCCTGAATGCTGATGGACTTGCCACGAAACAAGCCGGTGAAGCCAAGCGTGCCGCGTCGGCGATTGATGCAGCGCGGCGCTTCCAGGAACGTTTGCGCCATCCATTCGGCGCGCTGCGGGTCGCCCGGCAACAACACCGTGTCGGCATAGTCGTCCTTGTCCGCTTCGTTGTGCGGCGTCACCGGTTGCTCCCATAAGCCTTCCTGCCGTTCACCCCTCAATCATGGCGTTGTCACGGCGTTGCGCAAGGAGGAACATGGGGAAGGCTCTAGGACTCCAGCACGTCCTTGACGATCGTGGCCAGTTGCTTGAGCGAAAACGGCTTGGGCAGGAAGCCGAAATGCGCATCTGCCGGCAGGTTTCTGGCGAATGCGTCCTCGGCATAGCCGGACACGAAGACGAATTTGATGTCGGGCTGGCGCTTGCGCAATTCGCCAAGCAGCGTCGGCCCGTCCATTTCCGGCATCACCACGTCGGAAACGACGATATCGACCTTGCCGCCCAGCGCCTCGAACACTTCCAGCGCCTCGACGCCCGACGATGCCTCGTGCACGGTGTAGCCGCGCGAGGTCAGCGCCCGCATGCCGCCCATGCGCACGGCATCCTCGTCCTCGACGAGCAGCACCGTGGCCGAGCCCGACAGATCCTTGGCCGGATCGGCGACCTTTGCCGGCGCCGCCGGCGCATCGCCGGGCTCGCCTGCCTTTTTCGCTTCGGCGATGTGACGCGGCAGGAAAATGCGGAAAGTCGAGCCTTTGCCGACTTCGGAATCGCAGAAGATGAAGCCGCCGGTCTGCTTGATGATGCCGTAGACCATCGACAGGCCAAGGCCGGTGCCTTTGCCGACTTCCTTGGTGGTGAAGAAGGGCTCGAATATCTTCTTCAGCACGTCGGGCGCGATGCCGCTGCCGGTGTCCTCGACTTCGACCACGACATAGTCCGCCGGGGCGAGTTCGCGGTAGGAAAAGGCCTTGCACTCCTCGGCGGTTACATTGCGGGTGCGCACGGTCAGATCGCCGCCCGCCGGCATAGCATCGCGCGCGTTGACCGCAAGGTTGACCACCACCTGTTCGAACTGCCCGATATCGACCTTGACCGGCCACAGGTCGCGGCCATGGTCGACCTTCAGCTTGATGTCGTTGCCGACAAGGCGGGCCAGCAGCATCCTGAGATCGGCGAGCACGTCGGTCAGGTTGAGCACTTCCGGCCGCAATGTCTGCTTGCGCGAGAAGGCCAGCAACTGCCGCACCAGCGAAGCCGCCCGGTTGGCATTCTGCTTGATGTTCATGATGTCGGGGAAGGACGGGTCCGACGGGCGGTGATTGGTCAACAAAAGGTCGGACGCCATGATGATGGCGGTCAGCACATTGTTGAAATCATGCGCGATGCCGCCGGCAAGCTGGCCGACTGCCTGCATCTTCTGGCTTTGCGCCATCTGCCCTTCCAGCGCCTTCTGCTCCGTTGTCTCGACGGCGTAGACGATGGCCGACTCCTCGGCGCCCTCGCCGCCGGTGCCGTCGGCGACGGCGTTGACGTAGAAGCGGATGTGCCGTTCGTCGTTGCCGGGCAGAAGCGTGTCGATCGGCTCGATATCAGCCTGCCGCTGCTGTGCCTTTTCGAAGGCAGCCGCGAAGGCCGGCCGGTCGCGTTCGTGGATCACCGTGTCGAGCCGCACGCGACGGTCGACGGCGTCGCGATCGACGACAGACGAAAACAACGACAAAAACGGCGCATTGGTGCGCAGGATGCGTCCGTTGTGGTCGACGCCGGCGATTGCCATCGGTGTCGAGTTGAAGAAGCGGGTGAAGCGCACTTCCGAAGCCCGCAAATCGGCAGAGGCATCCTCGCCTTGCGTGCGGTTGAGCACGATCGTGCGTGTCGGCCCATTCAATCCTTCGCGGCTGGCCGAAACGCGGTGCATGAAGCGCACCGGCAGCGCTTCGCCCGTCATGGTCGTCAAATCGAGATCGATCACCGCGTTGCGTGTGGTGCCGGGGTCGGCCTTGACCGAGCGGACCAGCGCCATGCCGTCGCCGGCCACGATCTCCGACAGAGACACGGCGCCGGGCGTGAAGCTGGTGAGGTCGATGCCCAGCCATTCGGCGAGCGTGGCGTTTATGTAGGTGACGCGGCCCTCCTGGTCGGCCGAAAAGAAGCCGGCCGGCGCGTGGTCGAGGTGATCGATCGCCTTCTGCAGATCGAGGAAGAAGCGCTCCTGCTCGGCCCGCTCCTGCGAGATGTCGGCAAGCTGCCAGGCCAGCATCGGCAGCCGCTGGCCCGGAACGCTGAAGGCGCGGGCGCGCGCGCGGTACCAGCGGGCGCCCGGCTCGGCACCGGGCCGAATGGACTGTGCGAGCCTAAACTCGCCGTCGCCCGGCTGGCCGTCGCGAAGGCCGGACGCCAGGCGATAGATCGTCACCGATGCTTCGGGGACATCCGAGAGCAATCCCTCGACGGTCTTCAGGTCGGCAGCGGACGATGCTCCGGTCATATCCGCATAGGCGCGGTTGGCGTAGACGACGCGGCCCTTGGTGTCGGTGACGAGAAGCCCCTGCGACATCGAATCGACGAAGGATTTCGACAGTTCGTCGCCTGTCGAGCGTGGCGTGACCTGCACGAAGCCGATCGCCGTCGCGAACAGGAAGCCGACGCCGATCATCGCCAGCACGCCGAGCATGCCGAGCAGGAAAGGATCGCCGAGGCGCTCGCGGAAAAGACCGAAGACGATCGCGGCCCCCGTCAGAACGACGATGAAAATGATAAGCCGGGTAACCGCGCCCGGTCGCGTATTCTGGTCGACGATCGGTACCGGATAGAAATCGCCGCGCGCTTCCTTGGCCATGTGCCCCCTGCTCGTGAATTCCGGTGTTCCGACACCCGCCCCGTACCGGGTTGAATCACATTCTCCTAGTCCGGAAAAGGCCTGGGCGGCAAATGTCGGATAAAAATGATGTCTTCCGGCCTTCGGAGTTTTTCAAGCTGTTCAACAGCGTGAAACGCAACTTGCGGTGGCCCGCTGCAACGGTCTAGTGTCTTATCACTTCCAAGGGGCGATCAGGGGAAACCAATGCAATGGCTCGATAGCGTGGCAGGTCCCGGTTATGCCGCAGCATTGTTGTGGACGTTTGCAGCGCTCGTCCTGCTGGTCATCGTTCTCGTCATCGTCAAGCTGGTGCGCAACCTGACATTTGGAACCTTCGTCGCCGGCGGCCGGAACCGCAAGACGCGACTGGCCGTCATGGATGCCACCGCCGTCGACAGCCATCGCAGGTTGGTGCTGATACGCCGCGACGACATCGAACATCTGCTTCTGATCGGCGGTCCGACCGACGTCGTCGTCGAGCGCGATATCCGGCTTTCGGCGCCGCGCCGGCCGGCATTGACTGGAGATGGCGGCTTGCAGCCGGTTCCGGCCGCCGCTCCGACAAGGCCGCGTCCGCCGCAACCCGCTCCGCCGCCGCTGAGACAGGCACCCGCTCCACAGCCGGTGAATACGACGCCGCCCGCCCGCCCCCGTCCGACAGCGCCGCCGGCACCTGCACCGAAGCCGGCAACGCAAAGCTACCAGCCGACCAATGTCACGCCGTTGCCCGCCTACGGCTCCGCCAACGCCAACACCGCCCGGCACGCCCCGCCACCACCGCAGCCGGTGCAGGACAGCATCGACGACACGCTGATGAGAGAACTTGAAGTATCGCTGGACCAGCCCCGTTCGGGCGGCCAGGTGGGCAAGCCGGCGGCGCCGCAGTCGCTCGACGACGAGATGACCAAGCTTCTCGGTGAACTCTCCAGCCAGAAGAAATGAGCGACCGCCGGGTCGCTATCCCCGCGAAACACCGTCGCCGGTCCGGCTGCCGAACCACCTCGTCCGAAGCCCCGAGGGTTTTCGATCTTCGCGCGCCCTGAGCGGTGGATGCCGCACCAATGAAAATGGCCGGAAAACCGGCCATTTTCAGAATCGAGTTCGTTCGAGACAGCCGGCCGTGAGCTTCAGTCGTCGCGATAGACTTTTTCGCGGCGCTCATGCCGCTCCTGCGCTTCGATCGACAATGTCGCGATCGGACGTGCATCGAGCCGCTTCAGCGCGATCGGCTCGCCGGTTTCTTCGCAATAGCCGTAGGTGCCTTCGTCGATGCGTTGCAGGGCGGAATCGATCTTTGCAATGAGCTTGCGCTGACGGTCGCGGGCCCTGAGTTCGATGGCACGGTCGGTTTCCGAAGACGCGCGATCGGCCAGATCGGGGTGGTTGGCGTTTTCTTGCTGCAGGATTTCCAGTGTTTCGCGCGCTTCGCGCAATATGTCATTCTTCCAGGTGACGAGCTTTGAGCGGAAGTAGGATTTCTGCCGCTCGTTCATGAACGGCTCGTCTTCGGAGGGTACGTAATCGGCGGTAACGATGTCGTTCATTCGACTCACCCAAACTGCCCCAAATTTGGCGCCTATATATTCGTCGTCCGACGCCTGCACAAGCGCAATCGGCCGCTGTTTCACGCAATTGTTAAAGTACCTGGGCACGCGTCTTTGCAGCCGCGTACGGTCGCTTTGGTACAAACTCCGCCGCGACACTTTGGATCCGGTGACGCATATTTTCCCTGATCGCGGTGATCCCGGGGCCGATATGCAAGCGCCTTTTGCAGCAGCCAGCGTTGGCTGATTCGCCGTGTTTGAAGAGCACGGGCCATTGTGCGCGACGCCGTTCTCGTGGCTAATCCCGGAAGACTTCGGCATTCGGAGGTTGGGTGAGCAGGCTTTATCTGTTGCGACATGCCAAGGCAGGCTGGGCATTGCCCGGCATGCGCGATTTCGACCGTCCGCTCGATGCGTCCGGCCGCGCCGATGCCGAAATGATGGGCGCCGCCATGCGCTCCCGCCTCTATGTTCCGGACCGGACGCTGTGCTCCAACGCCAAACGCGCCAAAGAGACGCTGGAAGGCCTGGCCGGCCAGACCGACACCGGCCGGGTCCTGTTCTTCGACGGGCTCTACAGCGCGGACGCGGCCGGTTATCTCAACCTTATCAAGAACAATGGCGGATCGGGCTCGTTGCTGGTCATCGGCCACAACCCGATGATGGAAGACCTTGCCTTGGCAGTTTCGGGCGGCGGCGACGAGGCTGCGCGGGCCACACTGAACCATGGGTTCCCGACCGCGGGCCTGGCGGTCGTCCGCTTCGACGGCGATCTTGCCAGCGCCGCCCAAGGCACCGGCTATCTCGAAGTGTTCCTGACGCCGGCCGATCTCTGAAGCCATTTCAAAGCCTTGTTGCAGCGCCTATATCGGACGGACCGAAGTTCGAGAGAGCATATTTTGGCATCATCGCTGACCACCTTCACCGACGAGGCGAGGATTGCCCTCGACACGCTATCGGGCCGCGCCACCGGGCTTTTTTCCCCATCGCTGCGCCTCGGCGTGACCGGATTGTCCCGCGCCGGCAAAACGGTGTTCATATCGGCCCTTGTCCACAATTTGATCCATGGCGGGCGCCTGCCGCTGTTCGAGGCGCAGAAATCGGGGCGCATCGCGCGCGCCTTCCTCGAGCAGCAGCCCGACGACGCGGTGCCGCGTTTCCAGTACGAGGACCACATCGCAGCCTTGGTCAACGACCGCGTCTGGCCCGATTCGACGCGCGCCATTTCGGAGCTGCGGCTGACCATCGAATATGAATCGGCTTCCGGCTGGAGCCGCATGTTTTCCTCGGGCAGATTGTCCGTCGATATCGTCGACTATCCCGGCGAATGGCTGCTCGATCTGCCGCTGCTCGGCAAATCCTTCGCCGATTTTTCCCACGAAGCCTTTGAGATGGCCGTTCTGCCGGTGCGCGAGGACCTGTCGCAAGCCTGGCGGGCACTATCGGCCGGGATCGACCCGAACGCCGATGCCGACGAGATGACGGCGCGGCGCCTGGCCGAGAGTTTCGCCGCCTATCTGAAGGCCTGCAAGCTCGACGAGCGGGCGCTTTCGACCTTGCCGCCCGGCCGCTTCCTGATGCCGGGCGATCTCGAAGGCTCGCCGGCCCTGACCTTCGCGCCACTGGCCGCGATCGGCGACAACCGTCCGCGCGCAGGCTCGCTGCACGCCATGATGGACAGGCGCTATGAGGCCTACAAGACGCATGTCGTCAAACCCTTTTTCCGGGAACACATCACCCGCCTCGACCGCCAGATCGTGCTGATCGACGCTATGCAGGCGCTGAACGCCGGCCCAGGCGCCATGGCCGACCTGGAACGCGCGGTGACCGAGATCCTCAGCTGTTTTCGCCCCGGCCGGGGCAGCTTCCTCACCGATCTGTTCTCGCGGCGCATCGACCGCATTCTGGTTGCCGCGACCAAGGCCGACCATCTGCATCACGAAAGCCATGACCGGCTGCAGGCGATCGTGCGGCGGCTTGCCGACCGCGCCGTGGCACGGGCGAATTTCACCGGCGCCGATGTCGATGTGGTCGCCATGGCGGCGGTGCGCGCGACGCGCGAAGGCACCGTCAGGCAAGGCCGGGAGACGCTTCCCGTCATCATCGGCACGCCGATAGCCGGTGAGAAGATCAACGGCGAAACCTTCGATGGAAAAACTGAAACAGCCATATTTCCCGGTGACTTACCGGAGAATATTGACGCGGTGTTCGATGTTTCGGGAGCCGATCACAGGCAGGACTCCGCGGACCCGGCAATCCGCTTCGTCCGTTTCCGTCCCCCAAAGCTCGAACGCACGGCCGAAGGCGTCACGCTGTCGCTGCCGCATATCAGGCTCGACCGTGCCTTGCAGTTCCTGATCGGAGATCATCTGGCATGACCGCGCCCCGCAAGCCGGCGGCATTCCGCATCGAACCGGAAGCCCCACCGAGACAAGCGGCCCCTGAGCCGCGCAACATCCAGACCGACACCCAGCGCAAACCCCGCGCGATGAAAACCGATGTCGCGATGGTCATGCCGGCGGAAGTCGATGTCTTCGACGAGCCCGACATCATTGCCGCGGAGCCGCCACCAGCCGTCGCCCCCAGGAAACGCTCGCTGCTCGGCAGCATCTTCTTCGGCGCCTTCGGCGTGCTGGTTTCGCTGGCGGTCGGCCTGTGGACCGACCAGCTCATACGCGACCTCTTTGCGCGCGCTGAGTGGCTGGGCTGGCTGGCCGCCGGCATGGCCGCCATCGCCGTGCTGGCGCTTGTGGTGATCCTGATTCGCGAATTCCTGGCGATCGCCCGCCTCGCCGAGGTCGAAAAGCTGCAGAAGCGGGCGCTCGATGCGATCGCCCGCGACGATCCCAAGGCGGCACGATCGGTCGTCGACGAACTGTCGGCCTTTGTCTCGGCCAAACCCGAGACCGCGGCCGGCCGGCGCGCGCTGGCCGAATTGCGCGGCGAAATCATCGACGGCGGCAATCTCGTGCGCCTGGCGGAGGCTGAAATCCTCGGACCACTCGATGCCAGGGCGAAAGTGATGATTCTCGAAGCCGCCAAACGCGTTTCGCTGGTGACGGCGGTCAGTCCACGCGCACTGGTCGATGTTGCCTATGTCGTGTTCGAGGCCGGGCGGCTCATTCGGCGCCTGTCGGAACTCTATGGCGGACGGCCGGGGACGCTGGGTTTCTTCCGCCTGGCGCGCAGCGTTCTGGCGCATCTGGCGGTCACCGGTTCGATCGCGGTCGGCGACAGTTTCGTCCAGCAGATCGTTGGCCACGGCCTGGCCGCGCGCCTTTCGGCCAAGCTTGGCGAGGGGGTCGTCAACGGCATGATGACGGCGCGCATCGGCATCGCCGCGATGGAGACGGCTCGACCCCTGCCCTTCAGCGCCGCCAAACGTCCCGGATTGGGCGACTTCCTCTCGGCGCTGACATCGTTCGCAACCAGGAAAGACGGTGCAACGACCCCCTCCGGCAAGTGAGCCGGGCTGGAGTGTCCGGGCATTCGGAATCGTTACCGGACTGCTCTGCGGCGGCCCCGCGGTGACGAAGCATTAACCAATCTTGTTCATGGTCAGACGGGTTCCAAACAGCATCTTTGTTGCCGGGTGTCGTCGATGAAAAGCGTAGTATTATCCAGCATCCTGCCCTTGGCAGCCGTCATCACGGCAGTGGTCGGTATTGCAGGAGCGGCCTGCGCGGCGGAGCCGGACAAGCAGTTCTTCCAGTCCGCCGAAGGCAAGTGGATCGGTCCCGGCGAAATCGTCGCCGGCAAGTACAAGGGCACCAAGTTCAACTGCAGCTTCACCGGCTCGACGCCCGACGGCAAGGTCGGCATGTCGCTCGACGGCGGCTGCCGGGTCGGTGTGTTCACCCAGCCAATGTCGGCCAAAATCGAGCGCAAGGGCCGCGAGGGCTACAAGGGCAGCTTCATGGGTGGCGCGACCGGTTCCGGCCTCGACATCATCGGCGGCAACGTCGTCGATCCCCGCAAGGTGGTCTTCACCATCAACCGCAACCAGCTGCGCGGCGTCATGCAGGCTCGCATCCCTGACGATAATTCGATGACGGTGACTATTGCCGTGCGCGTCAACGACCAATTGGTGCCGGTGATCGGCATGAGCCTGAAGCGCGTCGACGCAGTCGAAGTCGGCTCCATCGCGCCGAACTGAAAAACCAAGGAAAAAGGCGGCGACCCAACGGTCACCGCCCTCTCACTTGAGCCCATCGAATCAGGCGCTTAGGCCTTGATCTCAAATCAGGGTGTCAGCCCTTGATCGCGGCCGTCACTTCGTCATAGGCTTTGCAGGCGTCGGCCAATGTCGTGGTGCCCTGATACTTGGTTGTCACCGCCTGGACCTTGGCGGTCAGATCAGCCGCCTTGGCCGGGTCCTTGGTGATCGCCTCCTGAAGTGCTGCAGCCATGTCCTGCGCCTTCTTGGTTGCGATCTCCGCCGTGCACTCAGGCGCCTTCGAGCAAGCCGAACCGGCAAGCACCGCCAGGCCGACGGCAACAAACAAAAACTTCTTCATGTCAGTCATCTCCTCAAAAAGGGCGCGACTTGATCGTCGATCACCCTCCAATGGCCGAAGCCGAGCGTCCTTAGCCTTCGATTGCGGCAAGATGCAACGTGTTCCCGGCCTCAACTTGTGTATCGCGCCTGCAACATCGCTGGCGGCAGGATTTGAGGCTACTGTGTCGGCGGCTGCAAAGTTCAGCTGCGAGGCTGCAGCAGCGCCAAGACGGCGGTCGATGCGGCAAGGATAGCAGTCAGAGTCAAAGGCCCAGTCGCGCCATAGGTGTCCACGACATAGCCGCCGACAACCGCGCCGATGGTGATGGCAATTTGGAAAGAGGTGACCATCAGGCTGCCCGCTGCCTCCAGCGCATCAGGCGCCGCGCGCGACATATTGGTCGGCAGCACCACCGGCGCCATGCCAAAGGCGAAACCCCACAGCGTAACGAAGCCGAAGGCAACGCCGATATGCGAGCCCCAAAGCACCAAAGTAAGTGCCGCAACCGCCATCAACGCCGCGGTGACTGCGAGGGCCATGTGGATGTTGGTGTCGGCCATGCGGCCGCCGGCAACATTACCGATCACGGCAGCGACGCCAAACCCGAGCAGAGCCAAGGCAATCGGTCCGGTTGTAAGGAGTGTCACCTGTTCGAGGAAGGGACGCACATAGACCGAGCCGGCAAAATGCCCCGTCATCAGCAAAAGGATAGCCAGCATGCCGAGTTGGATGCCGCGCCGCCGGGTCAGCCGAAATACATCTGCAAGGCTGTTGCTTGCCGTTGCGGGCAAGGTCGGCAGGCTGAGAAACTGCAGCAGCATGGCAAGCGCGGCCAGCCCCGCCGTCATGGCCATGGCACTGCGCCACCCTATCCAGTCACTGATCAACGCGCCCATCGACGGTGCGGCAATGGTTGCGAGCGAGACGCCCAGGGTGACGATCGCCATGCCCCGCCCCGTCGCGCTGGCGCCAACCAGCCTCGCCACAACGGCGACCGAAAGTGCCCAGAAAGCACTGAGAGCGATTCCCAGCCCGGCCCGGCCCAACAGCAACAGCCAGAAATCGGTCGCCAGCGCCGCCAGGACATTGGAACCGACAGCAAGAGCACTGAGACCAACCAGCACCGCCTTGCGGTTCAAGCGGCCGATGAGAACATTGCTCAACATGGCCGTCACGGCGCCGACGGAAGCGGTGGCGGTGACGACCTGTCCGGCCGTCCCCTCGCTGATGCCGAGATCGCGTGCCATTGGCGTCAGCAGACCTGCGGGCAGGAATTCGGCCGACACCAAGGCAAAGCTGGTGGCCGCCAATGAAATGACCGCGAACCAGGTGGCTGCGCTCCACGCGGCTGGTGCATCGGCATCAAGGCCAGTCGCGGCGTCTTCAAGCTGTAATGTTGTGTCAGTCACGGAAAGATCTCCAAAGTTTGGAGGTCTTAAATAGGCGAGTCCGCTCGGATGATATGTATCTTAGAATCCGAAATTCATATCCATTCGTCCGGGAATTGTGCGACGCACAACGCCCGGCGAGACATTGGTGATGCGCTTGAACGCGCGCGCGAAGGATGCCTCCGAATCATAGCCCAAACGGGTAGCGACTTCGGCAACCGACAAGCCGTTTTGGCCCAGCAATTCGCGGGCAAGCTGCATGCGCAGGCGGGCGAGATAGTGTGCGGCACCCTCCCCCAATACCGCACTGAAACGCTCGGCGAAAATCGAGCGCGATTGGCCTGCCACGCCGGCCAGGCTTCCCAGCGTCCAGTTGTGGCCGGGGTCGCGGTGCATGGCCGCCAAAGCGCGGCCTATATGGGGGTCGCGGATGGCTGCGAGCCAACCGGTGGTCGAGGCTCCATTGCAATTGACCCAGCAGCGTATGAGCCGGGCCGTCAGCAAGTCGGCCATACGCGACAGAATCGTGGCGCTGCCCATCTGCGGCTGCGAGGCCTCCACCGTCATGGCCGCCAGCAAAGGACCGACGACCGGGTCATTGCCGGCCACGTCGCAACCCTTGATGACAGGCGGCATCAACGTGATCAATGGGTTGAGCGCATAGGAGTCCAAGGCCATGGAGCCGCAGAAAAGGGTGCTCGTCGCGCCCGTTCCTTGCCGTACCACTTCGCAGACGTTGCCCCCCAACTTGATTACCTGGCAACCTTCGAGCGAGCCCCCTGCAACGTCCGGCGCGCTCGCCAGCCGATGGGCGATGCCTTGCGGCAGCAGCACCAGATCGCCATCGCGCAGCTCCTGCCAGCCTTGCGATTCAGTATGAATCCAGCATGGGCCCTGGCCGACAAAGTGAAACCGAAGCAGCTGTTGTTGCGGAAAGTCTATGCTCCATGGGTGCCGGAGTTCGCAGCGGCCATAGTTGACACCACTCAAGCGAAAGTCTTGCAGAACTTCGCTGAGCGCATCCATCGGGATATGTGGCGGGGAGGACGGCCGGGACGAATGGTCAAGCATATACGCAATATAGATGCCGAACGTCCGGCAGGCAAGCGGGGACCGTTGCTCCACCAGGTCAATCACTGCAACGGCACCCTACCCTTTCCGGCAGATTTCTCGCCTTGCCTCCCGCTCCAACTGCATGCAAGGAGTGCTGCAAGACACAGGGACAAGAGGCATGGCGGCGGAAGCATCGGGCAGTGATCTGGTTCAGGTGGTGGCGCTGCTTGCTGCCGGTGTCGTCGCCGTTCCCATCTTCAAGCGCATGGGCCTCGGCTCGATCCTCGGCTATCTGGCTGCCGGCGTGGTGATCGGCCCGTTCGGCCTCGGCGTCTTTTCCGAATCGGAAGCCATTCTTCATGTCGCCGAACTCGGCGTGGTGATGTTCCTGTTCATCATCGGGCTGGAAATGCAGCCATCGCGGCTCTGGGGCCTGCGCCGCGAGATCTTTGGCCTCGGTGCGTTGCAGGTCGGCGTCTGCGCGCTCCTGCTGACCGGGGTCGGCATGGCTGGAGGGTTTCCAATCGCGCAATCCTTCGTCGCCGGCGCCGGCTTCGTGCTGACCTCGACAGCGATCGTCATGCAGCTTCTCGAGGAACGCGGCGAAATCGCCGCGCCGAAAGGTCAGCGCATCGTATCGGTCCTGCTGCTCGAGGATCTTGCCATCGTGCCGCTGCTGGCCCTGATCGCGTTTCTGGCGCCCGGCGGTGCCGACACCAGCCTATCGGAGCGGCTGACCGAGGTCGGCATCGGCCTCGCCGCGATCGTCGGCCTGGTTGTGGCCGGCCGTTATCTGCTCAATCCGTTCTTCCGCATCCTGGCGGATGCCCGTGCCCGCGAGGTGATGACGGCGGCGGCACTTCTGGTCGTTCTCGGATCCGCGCTTGCCATGCAGCTCAGCGGCCTGTCGATGGCGATGGGCGCCTTCCTGGCCGGTGTGCTTTTGTCCGAATCGACCTTCCGCCATCAGCTTGAAGCCGATATCGAACCGTTCCGCGGCATCCTGCTCGGTCTGTTCTTTCTCGCGGTGGGCATGTCGCTCGACCTGCATGTGGTCGCGGCGAACTGGCGGCTGATTGCCATCTATGTCGTCGCCTACATGGTGATGAAGGCATTCGGCATCTATATCGTCGCCCGTATCCTGAAAACCAGCCACCGCGAGGCGCTTGAGCGCGCGGTCTTCATGGCGCAAGGGGGTGAGTTCGCCTTTGTCCTTTATTCGGCGGCCGCGGCGGTCGGTATCATCGACGGCAACGCCAATGCGACGCTGACGGCGATCGTCATCATCTCCATGGTGCTGACGCCGCTGGCCATCATCGCCTTGCGCTATCTGACGCCGCGCGACGAGCAGTCGCTCGACGGCGTCGACGTCGCCGATGGCCTGACCGGCAGCGTGCTGATCATCGGCTTCGGCCGCTTCGGCCAGATCGCCAGCCAGCCGCTGCTGCTGCGCGGCATCGACGTCTCGATCATCGACAATGACGTCGAAATGATCCAGGCGGCGGCCGATTTCGGCTTCAAGGTCTACTATGGCGACGGCACGCGGCTGGACATCCTGCATGCCGCCGGTGCCGGCCGGGCGCGCGCCGTGCTGATCTGCGTCGACAAGGCCGATGTGGCTGTTCGCATCGCCCAGCTGATCAAGGCCGAATTCCCACTGCTCACCGTGCTGGCCCGCGCATTCGACCGTGGAACGGCGCTGCAGCTCATACGTGCCGGCGTCGACTACCAACTGCGCGAAACCTTCGAATCCGCACTTGTTTTCGGCGGCTCGGCCCTGGAATCTCTGGGCGTCGATCCCGAAGACGTGGCTGAAACGATCGAAGATGTCAGGCGCCGCGACACCGACCGCTTCGAAACCCAGCTCGCCGAAGGCATTCGCGCCGGACAGCGCTTCCTGAGAGGCAATATCGGCACGCCGATTCCGACACCGCTCTCGACGCCGCGCCGGCCTGGTCAGGCACTCAACGAAGAGACCGCGGGTGTGCTGCACAAGTCCGAACCCGCCGATTGAGCAAGGAATTAGGTATGGAATTGGACAGCAGAGCCCTGTCGGTCACCAAATTCTGGCGCGATGCCGGCGAGGATGCCTGGTTCGAGAAGAACGAAGCATTCGATGCCGAGTTCCGCGACCGCTTTCTCGACCTGCACTACGCCGCCGCGCGGCGTGAATGCGACGACTGGCTGGAACATGCCGAAGGCGCGCTGGCGCTGATGATCCTGCTCGACCAGTTTCCGCGGAACTGCTTTCGCGGCACCGGCCATATGTACGCGACCGATCCGCTCGCCAGATATTTCGCAGAGAAGGCGATCGCGGCTGGTCATGACCTGGCACTCGAGGAAGAACTCCGCGTTTTCCTCTACCTGCCTTATGAGCATTCGGAGCTACTGGCCGACCAGGATATTTCGGTCGAGCTGACGCAGGCCAGAGCCGAGCCCTATCTGAAGTATGCTGTCGAACATCGTGATATCATTGAGCAATTCGGCCGTTTTCCGCATCGAAACAAGATGCTTGGCCGCGAAACCACCTCGCAGGAGCAGACGTTCCTGGATGGTGGCGGCTTCTCGGGTTAGAGGCCTCGCTGCGCCGTTTGCAGGCCGGTATCACCTGAATATCAACGCACCTAGGCCAGCCACCAATCCCGGCCGGACGACAATCGCTCGATGCCTGAGGTATCGACGGCGACCAGGCGATCGGTGATGCTGCGACCGCTGACAACCAGGCCGGGCGCGATCTCGGCCAGCGGCGCCAGCACGAAGGCGCGCTCCAGCATGCGCGGATGCGGCACCTCCAGCCCGGTCTCGTGGATGACGCGGTCGCCGAACACCAGAATGTCGATGTCGATCAGCCGCGGCCCCCACCGCTCCTCGCGCACCCGCTTCAGCTTGCGCTCCGCATCGAGGCAGAGGTCGAGCAAGGCACGCGGTGCAAGCACGGTGGAAATTTCGGCGGCCGCATTGAGAAAATCCGGCTGATCGAGCTTGCCCCAGGGCGGTGTGCGATAAAGCGAGGAGACGCCGGTGACACGCGTATCCGCGTCGGCATCCAGCATGCGCAACGCCGCGCTCATGGATTTCGCCGGATCGCCAAGATTGCCGCCAAGGCTGAGATAAACGGTATTATTCGGGCCAGACAACGGTCACCTCGACATAATCGAGCACGCCGGGCACTGGTGCGTTCGGCTTGCGCACCGTGATCTCGGCTTTCTTTATCTGCGGAAAACGCGCCGTCAGCGCACGGGCCACTTCGAGCGCCAGCGACTCGATCAGAAAACGGCGCTGCCCGGTGATGATCTTTTCAATGACGCTGAATGCAACGCCGTAGTGGACTGTATCCTCGATCGAATCTTCGGCAAGCGCCCGGCCTGGATCAACGGTCAGAACGGCATCGACATAGAAGCGCTGGCCGAGCCGTTCCTCCTCGTCCAGCACGCCGTGCCGGGCAAAGAAAGCGCAGTTCTTCATGCGGATGACATACATCGATCAGTTTCTCGCCCGGTCGGTTTGACGCGCCAGCATAGCATCGGCGAGCGCCAATGCGTCCACGTTGAATGCGACATCGTGGACGCGAAACAGATCGGCGCCCTGGAGCCTCAAAATGACGCTGGTCGCCGCTGTTCCGACCCCTCTGTCGGCGGCATCACGGCCGGTGACCGTGCCGATGAAGCGTTTTCGCGACGTGCCGGCCATCAGCGGCAGGCCGAGTGCATGCAATTCCGAAAAGCGTGCCATCAGGTCGAGATTCTCCTCCGCCGTCTCCTTGGCGAATCCGAAACCGGGATCGAGCACGATGTGATCATCGGCGATGCCGTTCTGGCGGGCGATTTCCAGCGACCTTCGCAGGAATGCCAACTGATCGGCAATCGCGTCCGGCAGCTTCTGGCGATCCCGCCCGGTATGCATGATGACAAGCCCGGCACCGGTATCGGCGGCGACACGAGCAATATCGGGCTCGCGCTGCAAACCCCAGACATCGTTGACGATATGCGCGCCGGCGGCGACCGCCAGCCGCGCCGTGTCGGCGCGATAGGTATCGACCGAAATCAGCACCTCGTTCACGCCCGCCAGCGCTTCGATCACCGGCAGGATGCGGGCCTGTTCCTGGCTGGCCGATACCGCGGCAGCACCTGGGCGCGTCGATTCTCCCCCGACATCGACAACCAGTGCCCCTTCCCCGATCATGCGGCGCGCCTGGGCCAGCGCCTTTTCAGGGGCGTCGAACTGGCCGCCGTCGGAAAAGCTGTCGGGCGTGACATTGAGGATGCCGACGACCACGGCCTTGCCGCCAAGGTCGAGATGGCGTCCATGCGCCAACTGCCATCGCCTGGCCGTCATTGCTCATCGACCATGGAGTTCATCAATCATGTGTGATCCCTGGCGGATCAATTTCATTGCGCCGGCAACGGCCGTAAAGCAAGGTGGTCGAAGAGGCAACATGATGAAACGATCCATGCTTGGCATGAAAAAACAGTCCTTGGGCGTGAAACAATCCTTGGCTTGCGCGCTGCTGCTCGCCATAACGCCGCACCCGGCGGCGGCGGCCAATCTCGTCAAGACGTACAGCTATTTCGCCATTGGCGGCAGCACGCTCGATGACATCGAGGCACAACTCTCCAAACGCGGGCCGGAGGTGAAAAGCACCGGCACGCGGCACCCGGGCGCCACGCAAATGGCGTTCACCACCCGCATCAGCTATGCGCAGACACCGAGTTCCTGCCGGATTGCCGACGCGGTGGTGACCGTCAAGGTGAAGGTGATCCTTCCCGAGTGGCGCCGGCCGCGCAAGGCCGATGCCGATGTCAGGCTGTTCTGGGATACGCTGTCGGCCGACATCAAGCGCCATGAGGAGCGCCATGTCGAAATCGCCAAGAACCATGGCGGCGAACTCGAAGAGGCCTTGAAAGCCACCTACCCGCAAAAGAACTGCGACGCCGCCAAGGCCAAGGCGGCCGCGATCACCGCGGCTGTTCTGGCCAGGCACGACCGCGCCCAGCTTCAGTTCGACCGCGTCGAAAGCGTCAATTTCGAAAGCCGCATCTTGCGGCTGCTGCGCTACCGCATGGAGCGCATCGGCAACGGACGACTGCCGCCGGCCTGAACGCACCCGAACTGAAAGCCAAATTCACCGAAGCGTAGTGCCAGATTCGAAAAACTTTCGAGCCGCCGTCGAAACCGGCCTATATGGGACGACATATCAGGCTCGCCAGACGAGCTTAAAACACCAATGCGATCCAAACGGTCATGAAGCCGGAGCGGCTGAACAGCGCCGGTCAAATCGCAAGCTTATGGATGAACGATCATGGACCAGGCTGTCGATGAGAAAACGATGGCGGAAACCGGCACGCCGATAACAGAGCGCGAAAAGAACGCCATCATCGGCGGCGTGCTGTTGTCGATGCTGTTGGCGGCACTCGATCAGACCATTGTCGCGCCGGCCATGCCGACCATCGGGCATGCGCTCGGAAACGCACACTATCTGCCATGGATCGTCACCGGTTATCTCCTGACCGCTACCGCGGTGGCTCCGCTCTACGGCAAGATTTCCGACGTCTACGGCCGCCGGCCGACCGTCTATGCCGCGATCCTGATCTTTTTGGCGGGATCGGTGGTCAGTGCGATGGCTCCCAACATGTTTGTGCTGGTTGTCGGGCGGGCGATCCAGGGCGCCGGTGGCGGCGGCTTGTTCGCTTTGACGCAGACCGTCGTCGGCGATCTCGTGCCGCCGCGCGAGCGGGCACGCTATGCCGCCTGGTTCTCCGGCACATGGGCTGTCGCCAGCGTTGCCGGTCCGTTGCTCGGCGGCACTTTCGCAGAGCACCTGCACTGGTCACTGATCTTCTGGATCAACATTCCGCTTGGTTTTCTTGCGATGGCGATCATCAACAAGCCGCTCAAGAAACTGCCCATTGCCGCAAAGCGCCATCGCATCGACGGCCTGGGCGCGCTGCTTCTGATAATTGCCACGGCGCTGCTGCTGCTCGCCTTGAACTGGGGCGGCAGCGCCTATCCCTGGACTTCGCTTGAAGTCATCGGCGTTCTCTGCGGTTCGGCGATTTTCTGGAGCGCTTTTGCCTTGCGGCTCATGCGCGCCGCCGAGCCGCTCATCTCACTCGAAGTGCTTGGCAATCCAATCGTTCTGGCGGGCACGCTTTCGATGTTCCTGCTTCAGGCCGCAAGCGTCGGCATGGCTGTGTACCTGCCCGTCTATCTTCAGGCGGTGCTCGGCTTGTCGGCAGCGGAGTCGGGCATCGCGATGCTTGGGCTTCTGCTGGGGACCGTCGGCGGCGCGGCATTCAGCGGGCGTATGATCCCGCATTTCACCCACTACAAGCGCATTGCGATGGTGGGCGTCGTCTTCAGCATGCTGTGCCTCTGCCTGCTGGCCGTCGTCGCAGGATATGCAACGCTGCTGGAGGTCGAGGTCTTGACGATTTGCATCGGGTTTGGAACCGGAACGACGTTTCCGGTCACCACCGTGTCGGTCCAGAACGCCGTCGATCGCGTGCATCTCGGCGTCGCGACGGGCGTGCTGACATTCCTGCGTTCGCTTGGCAGTGCGCTTGGGGTCGCCATGCTCGGCGCGGTCGCTCTGGGCTACGGCTTGCCGCTTGCCGGTGAAGGCGTGCGGATCGCTGGCCATAGCGCGACGGTCGAGCCGTTCGTGATGATCTTTGCCGTCGCCGCCGCCACATTGCTGCTGGGGCTGATCACGCTGACGCTGATGCCCGAAAAGGAGCTTCGCGGCTACGCCGACAATGCGGCGCCGATGCTGGCCGAGTAAAGTTCAGCCGGAGACGCCGAGCTTCTTCTGCAGGCTGGTCGATGAGGTCGTGTACTGGAAAACGATGCGCTCGCCGGGGCTGATGATGCGCTTGGCGGCCTGCGCCATCAGCGCCACTTCGTGGAAACCCGACAGGATCAGCTTCAGCTTGCCCGGATACCAGTTGATGTCGCCGACCGCGAAGATGCCGGGCACCGATGTCTGGAATTTTTCGGTATCGACCGGAATGAGGTTCTCGTGAAGGTTGAGACCCCACTCCGCGATCGGTCCGAGCTTCATGGTCAGGCCGAAGAACGGCAGCATGCGCGTGCAAGGCACCTCGACGTCGCCATCCGGTCCCTTGATGGTGGCCGATGACAACTGGCCGTCGGCACCGGTCAATCCGGTCACCTGGCCGACCTGGAATTCGAGCTGCTTCATCTCCTGCATGGCATACATCTTGTTGACGCTGTCGGGAGCGGCGCGGAACTCAGGCCGCCGGTGCACCAGCGTCACGCTCTTTGCCACCGGCTGCAGGTTCAGCGTCCAGTCGAGCGCCGAGTCGCCGCCGCCGACAATGACGAGGTCGTGGCCGCGAAAATCCTCCATCCGGCGCACCGAATAGAAGACGCTCTTGCCTTCATAGGGCTCGATGCCGGGGATCGGCGGACGCTTGGGCTGGAAGGAGCCGCCGCCGGCGGCAATCACCACCACCTTGGCCTCGAACACCTCGTTTTCGTCGGTGGTGACGCGAAAACTGCCGTCCTCCAGTTTTTCCAGGCTGGAAACCATTCGGTTGTAGCTGAAATCGGGCTTGAACGGCGCGATCTGCTCGAGCAATTTGTCGACCAGCCCCTGCGCCGAGATCGAAGGCCAGCCTGGAATGTCGTAGATCGGCTTTTCCGGATAGAGTTCGGCGCATTGGCCGCCCGGCCGATCGAGAATGTCGATCAGGTGGCACTTCATGTCGAACAGGCCGAGCTCGAACACGGCAAACAGGCCGACCGGCCCTGCCCCGACAATAAGCACGTCTGTCCTGGTGATGTCGGTCATGCCTGTGCCTCGCTGCGCATGACCCCGAAAATCGGATCGATTTTCGGAAAGGATCACGCGCAAATAAAAGTGCTACAGCGTCCTTTGCGCGTCCAAGAGGACGCGCGGCGCTGTGGTGAAACAGCAGGACACTGCATGACCATCGCCCCGCTGCCAAGCCACAGCGGGAAAAATCAGTTGGCAAAAAGGTTGCGCTTATCCCTGGCGGGCAGGCACCCGCACGACCAAGCCGTCAAGCGCATCGCGGACCTTGATCTGGCATGACAGGCGCGAGTTGGGCTGGACGTCGTAGGCGAAGTCCAGCATGTCCTCTTCCATCGCTTCCGGCTCGCCGACTTCAGCCGTCCAGGCTTCGTCGACATAGACGTGACAGGTGGCACAGGCGCAGGCACCGCCGCATTCGGCTTCGATCCCGGGCACGGCGTTGCGGATCGCGTTCTCCATGACCGTAGAGCCGTTCTCGGCGTCCATGTCGAAATGCGTGCCGTCATGGGCAATGAAAGTCAGCTTGGTCATTTGTCACCTGAAGGGAGTTGCAGCCGAGATAATCACTCCGGCTGACAAGTCAACTGCCGCATGAAAGCGCCGCCCGATGACGTTTTTCCGCAAATCGGATTCGGCGCGGATTCAGCGGTTGATGGCGGCGATGAAATCGCGCACTTCGTCGATCAGCGTACCAAGCCGCTTGAGCGTCTGGCCGTCTTCCGGCCGGTGCTCGATCTCGGTGGCGCAATCGGCGATGGCAAAGGCGCCCACGCCCCGTGCCGAACCCTTTAATCCATGGGCGAGCAGAAGCCGGTCCTTGATATCGGCGTCGACTATTCTGTCGCGCACGGACAGCGCCTGCTGTACAAATAGCGCCAGAACCTCTTGCTCAAGGCTGCGGTCACCCATCGTCTGGCGGGCAAGGTGTGCCAAATCGACCGGCCGTGACCGTCTTGGTCCGGATACATCTCCCCCGGGCATTGAGAAGGCGATGCCGCTTTCGCCACGCATGAACTCGAACTCCGTTTCTTCGACTCGCCCAAAAACCTAGGCGAATCGAATGGACAACGGGTTAATGAATGGCCCGGAAAAATGTTGCCAAAGCGGCGTCCAAATCACAGTTCCGTTAACCTTATATTTAAAGTTTTACGTATCCCGCGGAATGCATGTTTTCTTTACCCCCCTGTGTCATTACGATACGAGGGGTCCATTTTCAGCCTCCTGCGCGGGGCAAGACAAACAGAATTATAAGCCCGCGGCAGCTAGTACAGGGTAGCGAAGGCATGGCAAAGAAACCGACGACGAGAACTCTCGACAGCGAAGTGGCCAGGGAACTGGAAAAGGCGCTCGATCTCGACCTCAGCAATGAGATCGGCAGCGGCGACCTCGATATCGCGGCTTCGATGGAGGATCTTGAAGCGCAGATATCCCAGGCGGCCGACGAGCTGGCGCGCGAGGGACGCAATCATAAGCCGGAACAGAACCCGGAGCCGGTGGTCAACCAAAACCAGGCCGCGAAACCCGCGCCCAAGGCCAAACCTGCCGAATTGCGCCCCGTGGAACCGCGCAATGGCGCCCAGCCCGCAGGTTTCGCGCCGGCCAATGACGATCGCCAGAAGGATTACAAGACGCTCCTGCACAGCCTCAACAGGCGTGCCTCGAACACCATTTACTGGGTCGTCGCCTTCGTTTCGCTCGCCTGGTTCGCCGGTGCCGGTGGTTTGGCCAATCTGCTTTTCGGACCGAGCATCTGGAGAATCCGTACGCTCGACCAGTTCCTTGCCCGTCCGGAACTGATCGGCCTCGCCGTCGCGGCCATCGTGCCCGTCATCCTGTTCTGGGCCTTCGCCGCCATGATTCGCCGCGCCCAGGAAATGCGCATCGCCGCACAGTCGATGACCGAAGTGGCCTTCCGCCTGACCGAGCCGGAAAACCTTGCCCAGGATCGCGTCATGATGATCGGCCAGGCCGTTCGTCGCGAGGTCGCGGCGATGGGCGAAGGCATCGAACGCACGCTTGCCCGCGCCGTCGAACTGGAAACGCTTGTCCACAGCGAAGTCAACCAGATCGAACGCTCCTATTCCGAGAATGAATCCCGCATCCGTTCGCTGGTCGACGGCCTCGGCAGCGAGCGCGAAGCCGTCGTCACCCATGCCGAGCGCGTCCGCGCCTCGATTACCGGCGCGCATGAGACGCTGAAGGACGAGATCGGCGCGGCTTCCGACATCATTCGCGACTCGATCCTCAATGCATCGACCAAATTGTCGATGACGATCACCAATTCCGGCGACACGCTGATCGACCGCATCAACGAAAGCTCGATGTCGATCTTCGATTCCGTCGAAGGCCGGCTCGATTCGATCACCGACCGTCTGTCGACCTCGGGCGAGGCCTTCGCCAGCCTTCTCGACACCCGCATTGCCAAGCTGACGGACACCACGGACGGACTGACGCGGTCGTTGACCGATCTGCTCGACGATCGCACCACCGGCATGGTGTCGCTGCTTGGCGGCGCCGCGCGCACCCTCAATTCCGAATTCGAGGCCAGCCTCAACGGCATCGAGCGCACGCTCGCCGAACGCGGCCAGGCGCTGATCAGCGAGTTCCAGACCCGCGCCGAGGCGCTCGACACCGGAACGCAGAAGCTCAATGCCGCACTCGAGGCCCGCGCCCGCCAGATCAATGAAACGCTGGTCGAGCGCGCCCGCGAAATCGCGCACACCTTCGCCGAGAGCAAGGACACGCTGTCGGCGATGATCGATCAGGGCAAGACCCAGATCGGCGCCGACATGGCCGACATCGTCACTTCGACCTCCTCTATGCTCGAAGCCCGCGCCAGCGACTTCGCCGGACGCATGGAAGCCGCCCGTCACGTCGTGTCGCGTTCGTTCGACAGTGACATCCAGCGGCTCGCCGACGCCCGCGTCGGCATCGAGGAAGCTGTCGAGAACCACAGCAGGAAACTGTCCGAAAGCCGCGAGCGCATGGCCGCGGCCATGGAGGCCGACCTGGCGAAGTTCGCCGAGGGCCGCGCCGGCATCGATGCGGCAGTAACCAACCAGGTGCAGAAGCTGGCCGAAGGCCGCAGCCTGATCTCGCGCGCTCTCGAAGAGGATCTGCGCAAGGTCAATGAATCGCGGGCGGCCATCGATGCATCGCTCGGCAGCCATCTCGAAAGGCTGGAAGAAGGTCGCAACAGGCTCTCTATTGCCTTGAATGAAGACTCCGGGAAGCTGGTGCAAGCTCGTACGATCATTGATGAAATGGTCGCCGGACATGTCGGAAAACTCGCCGAGGGCCGCAACATTCTGTCGCGCGCTTTGGAAGCCGATCTCGGAAAACTGTCCGACAGCCGCGCCGACATCGACGGTCTGGTCGCCGGTCAGGTGGAAAAAATCGCCGAAGGCCGCGCCGTGCTCGCCAAGGCGTTGGAAAACGACATCGTCGGCATCAAGAGCCTCATCGAAACCCATTCCGCCAAACTGGCGGAAGACCGCACGCAGCTTTCCCATTCGCTCGACAATGATCTGTCCGGCATACGCGGCCTGATCGAAAGCCATTCGGGACGGTTGGCCGAGGACCGCAGCCTGCTGTCGCAGACCCTTGAAGCTGACCTTGCCAAGCTGGCCGAAAGCCGTTCGAGCATCGACGGTCTGGTCGCCGGTCAGGTCGAGAAGCTGGCGGAAGGCCGCGACATTCTCAAGCGCGCGCTGGAATCCGACCTGAACACGATCAAGGGCGTTATCTCAAGCCAGTCGGAAAAGCTGGCCGAGGATCGCGGTCAGCTTTCCCGGGTCCTGGAAGCCGACCTGCAGAATGTGAACAGCGTCATCGCCGATCACATGAACAAGCTTGTCCAAGACCGCTCCGCCCTGTCCAGGGCCCTTAAGGACGACCTCGCCAAGCTGGCCGACAGCCGTTCCAGCATCGACGGGTTGGTTGCGGGTCAGGTCGAGAAGTTGTCCGAGGGCCGAGATATCCTGCGGCGCGCTCTGGAATCCGACCTCAACGCGATCAAGGGGACCATTGCCGACCAGTCGCAGAAACTGGTCGATGACCGGGCACAGTTCGCCCGGGCACTCGAGGCTGACCTCGAAAGCGTCAATGGCTTGGTCAACAGCCATTCCGAAAGGCTCGTCCAGGATCGTTCGACGCTGTCGAAAGCGCTTGAAGCCGACCTCGAAAACGTCGGTGGCCTCGTCAACAGCCACGCGGAAAGGCTTGTCCAGGAGCGCTCGACCCTGTCCAAGGCGCTCGAGGACGATCTTGCCAAACTGGCCGAGAGCCGCTCAAGCATCGACGGTCTGGTCGCCGGCCAGGTCGAGAAACTCGCCGAAGGTCGCGATGTTCTCAAGCGCGCGCTGGAAGCCGATCTCGCCAAGCTGGCCGAAAGCCGCTCCAGCATCGACGGTCTGGTTGCCGGCCAGGTCGAGAAGCTGGCCGAGGGCCGCGACATTCTCAAACGCGCCCTCGAAGCCGACCTGCAGAAGCTGACCGAAAGCCGCAGCGACATCGACGACGTCATCGCCGGACATGTCGGCAAGCTGTCCGAAGGCCGCAATATGTTGACCCGCGCGCTGGAAGACGATCTCGGCAAGCTCGCCGAGACCCGCAAGGACGTTGACCGCTCGCTGTCGGGCCATATCGACCAGATCGCTGCCAGAAGCACCGGCATTTCCGACGCGATCGCTGCCGATGTCGAGAAGATCGAGCAGGCGTTCAGTCGCCAGACCGGCATCATCGAGGAGCGCGCCGGCACCATGGAACGTGCGCTCTCGACAGGCGTCGACAACGTCCGCGCCGTGCTCGAGAAGAGCGCCGTGTTTGTCGCCGGCGCCCTGCGCGAAAAGGTGCTGGAAGTCACCAGCACCCTGCACGAGCAGGCCGGTGCGGCGTTCAGCGACGCCGACCGGAAGATCGCCGAGCGCGCCGAGCAGACCTCCGCCGCCCTGCTGGCGCGGGCCGAAGACATCGCCCGCACCTTCGAGGAGGCCGACCGTCGCCTGCACGCCCGTGCAGAAGATACGTCGAACGCCTTGCTTGCCCGCGCGGACGACACGTCCAGCTCGCTGCTGGCCCGTGCCCATGAAACCGCCGATCAGCTGGCCGCTCGCGCAAATCAGATCGCCGGCACCTTCGAAGCGGCAGACCAGAAGCTCGCCGCCCGCGCCCAGGAAACCGCAGATCAGCTGACCGCCCGGGCTCAGGACACCGCCGACCATCTGGCAGCTCGTGCAAGCGAAATTGCTGGCACGTTCGATGCCGCCGACCAGAAGCTGGTCGCCCGCGCCATCGAAACGGCCCAGTCGCTGGCCGCGCGCGCCGGCGACATCCTGCGCAACTTCGAAGGCGCCGACCAGCGGCTCGGCATGCGGATCGGCGAATCGGCCGAAGCGCTTGCCGCACGCGCATCGGACCTTGGCCGCATCTTCGATGCCGCCGACCAGCAGCTCGTCTCGCGCATCGCCGAGGGTTCGGAAGCGCTGTCGAGCCGCGCCTCGGAAATCGGCCGTATCTTCGACGACGCGGATCAGCGTCTGGTGTCGCGCATCGCCAGCAGCACCACCACGATCGGCGAGCATGCCGAGACGATCGTCGGCGCCTTTGCCGATACCGAGCAACGGGTTGCCGAACGCGCAAGGCGGACCGGCCAGGAAATGGCCGTGCATGCCCGCGAAATCGAGCAGGCGCTTGCCGGCGCCGACGAGCGTCTCGCCTCGAGCGCGGCGGCCGCGGCAGCCCGTGTCGAAGAGCAGGTCTCGGGCGTCGAGAACCGCCTCGCCTTTACGGCCGAGACGATGGGCCAGAAGCTCAACGAGCAGGTGTCGAACGCCGAGGCGCAACTCGTCTCGCGCGCCAATGTGATCGCCGAGACCTTCACCGCGGTCGGCCAGCATATCGGCCAGAGCACCAACGATGCCGCCAAGACGATCGGCGCCAACACCCGCGAACTCAACACCATGCTCGCGGCGCGTTCGGCCGAAATGTCGAAGATCCTCGACGAAACCGCACGGCCTTTGGTCGAGCGCTTCGCCCAGGGCGGCTCGGACCTGCAAAAGAGCATGGAAGAGGTCACCGAACGCGCCACCGAGAAGCTGCGCAGCGAGAATGCCGCACTTGTCGACGCGCTCGCCAACCGCACCGCCGAAACCTTGTCGGCGGTCGAGGGCGCCCGCTCGTCGCTGTCCGACAGCGTCGCCGACCTCATCGGCCGGATGACCAAGTCCAGTTCGCAGCTCGGTCAGTTGATCGAGCAGGCCGCGGTCAATCTCGGCCAGGTCGATGAACGCCTGAGCGGCAGCACGCAAAGCTTCGCCGCCACCACCGAGAAGGCCGCGCAGACCTTTGCCAGCTCGGCACGTCTGGTCGATTCGAACACGACAAGGCTGACGGAACTGTCGTCGTCCACCTTGCGCGAGGTCGCGTCGATTGCCACCAAGTTCGACGAGCACAGCCGCCTGCTGTCCAGTGCTTCGGACCTGTTGAGCTCGGCCCAGAGCAACCTCGAGCACACGCTCGAACGGCAGTCGTCGCTCGAAGACCTCGCCGTCGGCCTGGTCAAGAAGTCGGAAGATCTCGAAAGGGTCATGCGCTCGTTCGAAAATCTCGTCGGCCAGACGCTGCAGAACGCCGAAGGCAAGACGATGGAGTCGGCCGACAAGATCCGCAACGCCATCACCGACGTCGTCGACTCGGCAACCAAGCGCTTTGCCGATGCGACCGAGGAGATGCGGCGCACAGCGGGTTCGATCAAGAGCGAGCTCGACCTGACCCGCGCCGAGCTCAAGAAGGGCGTCATCGAAATGCCGGAAGAGGCCAAGGAATCGACTTCGGCCATCCGCCGCGCCGTTTCCGAGCAGATCAACGCCCTGAAGGAGCTTTCGGACATCGTGGCCAAGTCCGGCCGCGGCGGTGAAGGGTCCGAACCACGCAACCTGCGTCCGGCGCCGCAAGCGCCGGCCGCACGCGCTGCCGAGCCGCCGCGCCGAGCACCGGCACCGCAGCCGGACCTGCGCACGCCTCAGGCGCCCTTGGGCGGCCCTGCATTGCGCGGCACGCTCGACCTTGACCGTCCGACCGAGGCGGCACCGCGTCCGCGCGGCGATGCCAACGCCCGCACGCCGCAGGGTGGCTGGGTGCGCGATCTGCTGACCGCGGCATCGAACGAGGAGGACCTCAGGTCGGCAGCTCCCCCAGCGGCTGCGGAAGCGCCCCGCGCTACGCCTGCCCAGCGCTCGCCCCTGCATGTCGTCGAATCGCTGAACTCGCTCTCCGTCGATATCGCGCGGGCCATCGACCACGATGCTTCGATCGAGCTGTGGAACCGCTACCGGCGCGGCGAGCGTGACGTGTTCACAAGGCGGCTCTACACGCTGAAGGGTCAGCAGACGTTCGACGAGATCCGTCGCAAGTATCAGGCCGAGGCCGAGTTCCGCGCCGCCGTCGACCGCTACTGCGACGATTTCGAGAAGCTGCTCAAGGATGTCTCGCGCAACGACCGCGACAACATCATGGCGCAGACCTACCTGACGTCGGACACCGGCAAGGTCTACACCATGCTGGCGCATGCGAGCGGCCGCCTGCACTAAGACGGGAATTGAACAGGCGGGCCATGGTCCGCCTGTGCCAGCTCTAACGTCCGGCACGCGTTGAACCTGCCCGCAACAGGTCTTGTGAGACTATCGATGCCTTCGGAATCCGCCCTAAGTCGATCTCCCGACAGCGCTATAATTCATCCACAGTACCGCTGCCCTGACGCTCGCAGGGTGTGATCGTGAAGACGGCAATCATATTCGACTGCGAGTTTCTTTGCCTGGAGGGCTCGCAACGCAGATTCTGGTGCGCGGCCTACGATCCCGACCCGGTGATCGCACAGATCGGCGCCGTCAGGCTTGGACTTGAAGGCGACTTCCCCCTGCTCGGAACACACAAGGCCTATATCAGACCGGTCGACCGGTTTGGTCAGAGATACGCCCTGGACCCATTCTTCACCAAACTGACCGGCATCACCGAGGAAGATTTGGAGACAAAAGGGGTGGCACTAGGGGATGCCCTCGCCGACATCGATCGTTTTTCCGAAGGGGCGCGATTCTGGTCCTGGGGCAAGGACGAATTGAGCATGATCGCCATCAGCTGCTATGTCGCGGGCATTCAGCCTTCGATCCCGGCCACCCGGTTTGACAACGCCGTCAAGCTGCTGATCGCAGCCGGAATGCCGATCGAGGATCTGGCGAGAACGCCGAGCAACAAGCTTGCGGATTACTACGGCGTCAAGCACCCGCCATTGCAGGGGCACGATGCGCTCGATGACGCGCTGTCCGTGACCTACACCCTGCAGCACCTGATGAAGACCGGAAAGCTCCGGCCGGAGATCTTCGACCACTTGTAGGTAGAGAAGCCTGGTGGGATGAAGCCTGGTGGGATTCCGGCGCGCGTCGCGCTCAGATCACCGAATCCGTCCAGCGCACGATCTGCCCGGCGGCGTCGCCGAACGCCTTGTCGAGTGCGCTGACATAAGCAGGATTGCCGCTGCCCGAGACGGGTGCGGCTGCGGTGAAGCTCTTGGAAGCACGGACCTCGCCGTTTCGATCGTTCAGTATCCGCACGAACAGATCGACCTCGGCATGTTCGCCGCCGTCGACCCGAACCTCGAATGAGCGGATCTCGACGATCACCTGATAGTCGATCGCCAGGCCCTCGCCCGGCTTGCCGACGCCGGCAAAGCTGCCCGAGCGCTGGAAGGTCTCGGCCAGCCGCGCCTGCACGATCAGCGGCAGCCGGTCGGCCCATTGCGCGCCCTTGAGATACTGGATCGAACGATCCGACGGTTTGATGACGATGTTCTGGCTGTCCAGCGCCTTGAGCGCCGACGGCTGCGCGATCAGGATCTGGCGGCGGCTGTGGCCATGCGCGTCGACCGACGGCGCCGACAGCTCGAACGTATCGAGCGGCGCGGGCTTGCCGCCCAACGCCGCACAGCCGGCCAGCGTCAAAGCAAGCAGTGCCGCAGCCGATGTCAACCCGCCCGTTTTCACCCACACAGACTTCACGCGCGATCCCCGTTGTCCCCGGATCGTAAGATCGACCCGCTTTCGCGGCTCATGTTTCTGGGGCGTGCCGGCGCCGAAGTCAACGCCGCGCCCTGCCATCGAATTGCCGAACCTCGCCGTCGCCACCCGACAGGATGCGCTGCGGATTGCGGCTGAGATCGGTTACCGCCTCCTCGATGCGGCTGATCGAACGGCGGCTGTCCTGCACCAGCGCTTCGACGTTCGAAAGCCCCTGGCCCGAGAATCGCGCCAGATTGTCGGTGATGACGCCAAGGCGCGAATTCAGCGTGTCGGCAACCTGCTTGAACGACTTCAGCGTCGCCCTGGCATCCGCCATCACGCCGTCGGCCTGCCCCGACCCGAGCAAGGTATCGACCTTGGCTAGAATGCCATCGACCCGCACCGAGGCATCATTGAGCCGTTGCGCGAGCTGCTTTGCGTCCTTGATCGTCTGGTCGATGTCGTCGGCCCGGTTGGCGAACTTGTGGGTCACCTCCGCGATGTCGGCGGCGGCCTTGTCGGCGCTCTCGCTGGCCTTTTGGATGTTGGCGAGCGCCGAGCGCACTTGTGCGGGATCGATACCGTCGAGCACGTTGTCGACCTTGGCCAGCGTGCCTTGCGTCCGTTTGGCGAAGTCGTTGACCGACCCCACGGCTGTATCGACGTTCTTGATCACGCCGTCGAGCTGCTTCGACGTCTCCTTGAGGTTACCGGTCACCGCGTCGACATTGGCGACGATGCTCTTGATCTTGTCCCTGTCGACGGCGTTGAGAAGGCCTTCGGCCGCCTTCAGCGTGCCGTCGAGTTTGCCGGAAACGCCTTTCAGCTCATCGGCCAGCGTGCTGGCGGCGGACAGGAACTTGTCGATGCCGTCCGAATTCTTGGCCAGCGCATCGGAGAAGGTCTGGACGTTCTGGACGGTCTGCGTCAGCGGCCCGCGAACGTCCTTAGTGAAGCCTTCGAGCTCGGTCAGCACCTTGTCGGCGCGGGTGAAGATATTCTGCGCCGTCTGCAAGAGGTTGGTCACCGCCGACGGGTTGGCGACGATCTCGGCGACCTTGCCTTCCTTTTCCGCTTGGTCGAGGAGCTTTACCTCCTTGGGATCGGCGCCCTTGAGCTCGATGTTGGCCTGCCCGGTCAGGCCGGCAAGCCCGATATCGGCTTGCGTCGATTTGGTGATCGGCGTCATGCGGTCGATCTCGGTATCGGCGATGGCAACCGTCGGATTGTCGACATCGATATAGACGCGCTTGACGTCGCCGACCTTGACGCCGTTGAACAGCACGAAACTTCCGCGGCCGAGCCCGGAGGCCGAGCCCGGAATACGCACGCGCAGCAACGTCGTCTCGCCCTTGTCGCCGATCGCCGCCGTCCAGTAGACGAAGGCAAACGCCGCCAGGATCGCGGCCAGCGTGAAGATGCCGACAATGACGTAGTTGGCTCTGGTTTCCATTGTCCCACTTATGGCTATGCGCGCGCCGCAAGATCAAGTTGCCGGGCGCGTTTTCCGCGGAAATAGGACTTTACCCACGGTTCCTCGCTCTTCAGCATGTCGTCGATGGTGCCTTCGACCAGCACTTTCTTCTTGCCGAGCACGGCCACCCGGTCGCAAGCGGTGAACAGCGTGTCGAGGTCATGCGTGACCATGTAGACGGTCAGATCCATCGTATCGCGCAGCTTGACCACCAGCTCGTCGAACTCCGCCGCGCTGATCGGATCGAGACCCGATGTCGGCTCGTCGAGGAAGACGATGTCGGGATCGAGCGCCAGCGCCCGCGCCAGTGCGGCGCGCTTGATCATGCCGCCGGACAGTTCGGATGGGAATTTTTGCGCCGCGTCGGGCGGCAGCCCGACCAGCTCGATCTTGAGCATCGCCAGTTCGTCCATCAGCTTTCGCGGCAGGTCGAGATATTCGCGCATCGGCACCTGGACGTTTTCCAGCACCGTCAGCGCCGAGAACAGGGCGCCGTGCTGGAACAGCACGCCAAGCCGCATGTCGATGCGCAGACGCTCGGCATCATCAGCCTTCTCGATATCGACGCCGAACAGCTTGATGGTGCCCGACTGCTTGCGCGTCAGGCCGAGAATGGTGCGCAGCAGAACGGATTTGCCAGCGCCCGAGGCGCCGACAAATCCAAGGATTTCGCCGCGCCTTATGTCGAGCGACAGTCTGTCGAGGATAAGCTTGTCGGCAAAGGAAACGCTGATGTCGTGCGCGGAAAGCACGATATCGCCCTCGCCCGCGTCATCCGCCAATGCACCCGCCCTTTTCCTGTTTCGCAGCTTCATCTCAGAACTCGATCGCTGCGTAGAACATGGCAAAAAGCCCGTCGAGGATGATGACGACGAAGATCGACTTCACCACAGAGGCGGTGACGTGCTGGCCGAGCGATTCGGCGCTGCCGCCGACCTTCATGCCTTCGACCGAGGCAATCGTGCCGATGATCATGGCCATGAACGGCGCCTTGATCAGGCCCGCAAAGATGGTGCTGAGATCGATGGCGACACGCAGCCGGTCGATGAAGGCGGCGGGTGGAATGTCGGAATAGAGCCAGGCAGCCAGGATGCCGCCGCCGAGTGCGGCGAAATTGGCGATGATGGTCAGGCACGGCAAGGCGATGACCAGCGCCACAAGGCGCGGAAAGACCAGGACGCCGATCGGGTTAAGTCCGATGACCTTCAGCGCGTCGACCTCCTCGCGCATCTTCATCGAGCCGATCTCGGCGGTGATCGCGCTGCCGGAGCGGCCGGCGATCATGATCGCCGTCATCAGCACGCCGAGTTCGCGCAGGATCAGCACGCCGACGAGGTCGACGACGAAGATATCGGCGCCGAAATAGCTGAGCTGATAGGCGCCCTGCTGGGCAACGATGGCGCCGACGATCGCCGACATCAGCACCACCACCGGAATGGCGCCGACGCCCATACGGTCGATCTGGTTGAAAATCGCCGCCGGGTTGACGGCATGGCCACGGCCGAGCTTCATCTGCGCGCCACGGATGGTGGCGCCGAGGATGTTCATCGACGCGAGAAAATCGTCGCGCATCTCGTAGACCCGGCGGCCAACCGCCTCCAGCGCGCGAATGACGATGTTGGGCGGTCGCACCGGGCCGGATTCGGGTTCGCGCCGCACGGCCTCGCCGACAGCTTCGAGCAGGATCGAAGCGATCTCGCTCTGGCCTTGCATCTGGATCTCGACACCCTTCTTCTCGAAGGCGCTGACCAGCCGGTCGATCAGCCAGGCGCCGGCAGTGTCCATCTTCTCGATCTTGGAAACATCGAGCGCCAAGGTTTTGAAGCCGCTTCGCTTTTCGATCTTGCGCATATCGGCGTCGACGAGTGCAACGGTCCGTGTCGTCCAGATTCCGGAGAAAGCGCAGCCAAGAACGCCGTCCTCCTCGCCGATCGCCACGCGCGGTTCGTGGTCAGCCTCCCCTGCGGTCGTGCCGCTTGCGTCGCGCTTGCCGATGGTCAACATGGCGTCCTGTTTAGCCTGACGGGTCTGACCTGTCGATTTGCCGACAACGCTTGTCGCACAGCAGGAGCAGAAAAATATGGCGCGTGTCATTTCGGTCGAGGCCGAGCGTTTTCCCATCGCCGGAACCTTCACCATTTCGCGCGGTTCCAAGACCGAAGCCGAAGTGATCTCCTGCACGATCAGCGACGGCGGCCATTTCGGCCGCGGCGAATGCGTCCCCTACAAGCGCTATGGCGAGACGATTAAGGGCGTGCGCGAGGCGATCGACGCCATGCGCGGCCGGATCGCCGATGGCATCAGCCGCAGCGCCTTGCTCGATGCCATGCCGGCCGGAGCCGCCCGCAACGCCATAGACTGCGCCCTATGGGATCTGGAGGCGAAGCTCAGCGGAACATCGGTGGCGGTTGCGATAGGCGCTGTTCCCTTGCAGGCGCTCGAAACCGCCTACACGCTGTCGCTGGGCGAGCCGGAGGCGATGGCGGCGCAGGCCCGCGCCAATGCGGCGCGGCCGCTGCTCAAGGTCAAGATCGGCGGCGACAACGACATTGCCCGCATCCGGGCGGTCAGGCAGGCAGCGCCAGACAGCCGCATCATCCTCGACGCCAATGAGGGCTGGAGCGACGACAACATCGTTGCGAACCTCGCCTTTGCCGCCGAACAAAGCATCGCGCTGATCGAACAGCCGCTGCCGGCCGGTCATGACGAGATCCTGCGCCATATCGCCCATCCGGTGCCGATCTGCGCCGATGAAAGCGTGCACGAGGCTAAGAATCTCGAAGCGCTTGTCGGTCTTTACGATGCCGTCAACATCAAGCTCGACAAGTCGGGCGGCCTGACGGCGGCACTGGTGCTGCGCGATCGCGCCCGCGAACTCGGTTTCGGCGTGATGGTCGGCTGCATGGTCGGCACCTCATTGGCGATGGCGCCAGCGGTGCTGCTTGCCCAGCATGCCGATTTCGTCGACCTCGACGGTCCGCTGCTGCTTGCCCGCGACCGGGTACCGGGCCTTGTCTACCAGGGATCGCTGGTGTCACCGCCCGATACGGCGCTCTGGGGCTGAGCGCGCCGCAAGGCCGATCAGCGCCAGTCCGATCAACGCAATCGGGATCATGGCAAAGAAGCCGTCGACACCGAGACGGTCGTAGAGCGGGCCGGACGCCAGCGTCACCACCGCCATGAAGAAGCCGTTGGAGAAATAGGCAATGCCTTGCGCGGCACCTGTCCGCTCCTCGGAGATCGTTTCGCCGATCATCTTCTGCAGCCCGATCAGCCCCAGCGCCACCGAGACCGAGTGCAGCGACTGGACAGCGAAGAAGCCGGGAATGCCGAGGCCGAGCGGCCAGACCAGCGGAAAGGCGATCCAGCGCACGATGGAGCCGATTCCGGCCATCACCATGACCGACACGACGGAGAACCGGTCGAAAAAGCGGGTGAACATCATGAACATGCAGACTTCCGACACCACGCCCCAAGCCCATAAGAGACCGACTACCGAATCGCCGAGGCCGATCGACTTCCAGTAGATGGAGACGAAACCGTAGAGGAATGCGTGGCTCGCGGTGATGACGCCGACGCCCGTGGAAAAATACAGGAAATACGGGTTGAGAAGCTTCGGCGCTGAATGCTGGATGTCGGTGGCCGACAGCGGCGAGGCGCGCCGCGGACGGCCAAGGCGCGGCGCCAGCAGGCCAGCGGCAAGGGCGGCGGCAAACGCCACCAGAATGATAACCGGAACGGCTTGTGAACCGGTTACCGACAGAATGAAGCCGCCGGCGATATTGGCGAACAAATAGGAAATCGAGCCCCATTTGCGCATGCTTGTGTAGTTCGAACCGAAGCGGCGGACACCCGAAAGAGCCAGCGAATCGGCGATCGGCGAATGCGGCGTCCAGACGATGGTCAGCGCCAGCGAGACCGCCAGCACCATCGCATAGGTGGGTGTCAGGAAATAACCTGCCGACAAAAGCAGCGACGCAGCCATCAGCGCGACATAGACATCGGCGCGGTCCCTGGCACGGTCGGCCAGCGCGGTCAGCAGCGGCGTCGTCACCACGCGCAGGAACATCGGCGCCGCCAGAATGACCGCGATCTGCTCGGCATGAAAACCCTTGGCCTGCAACCACAACGGAAAATACGGCAAATGCGTTCCGAGCGGCACGAAAAGCGTCGCGAACATCAGGCTCATGCGCAGTTCGAAATGGCGCGGCTTGACGAGTTGTTCGGGCGAGAGCTGCGGCAGGGACATGAATCGATCCAATCGCGCTGTATTCGGCCGGAGGGCAACGCGTATCGATCCCTTAACATGGACGAAAACCGGACGAAACCGGTTGGACTAATTGATTGATTCCGAAGCCGAAAGGACTACGGACTAGGCCGCCTGCCCTACCCGGTCCTCGATGAGCAGCGGGATAAAGGGCTCGTCCGGCACCTCGGGCAGCACCTGCGCCCAGGTCAGGATTTCCATGCGGCCGTCAAAATGCTCGACCACAGCCGTACAACTTTCTACCCAGTCGCCGGTGTTGATGTACTGGACATCGCCAAAATTTTCGATGACGGCATGATGGATGTGGCCGCAGATGACGCCATCGACATGCGAACGGCGCGCCTCATCCGCAAGCATGGTCTGGAACGAGCCGATGAAGTTCACCGCCTTCTTGACGTTGTGCTTGGCCCAGGACGAAAACGACCAATACGGCAGGCCGAGCAGTTGGCGCAGCCGCGTCACCACGCGGTTGACCAGCATGGCCGCGTCATAGGCGTGGTCACCGAGATAGGCGAGCCAGCGCGCATTGTGGACCACGGTGTCGAACTGGTCGCCATGGATGACGAGCAGCCGCTTGCCGTCGGCGGTCTCGTGGATGGCGCGATCGGCAACGACGATGCCGCCGAAATGCACGCCCTGGAACTGGCGGGCGAACTCGTCATGGTTGCCGGCGATGTAGGTGATGGTGGCGCCCTTGCGCGCCTTGCGCAGCAGTTTCTGCACGACGTCATTATGGCTTTGCGGCCAATGCCAGCTCCGCCGCAGCCGCCAGCCATCAACGATGTCACCCACCAGATAGATGATATCGGCATCGTGATATCGAAGGAAATCGATCAGGAACTCGGCCTTGGCCGCCTTCGAGCCCAGATGGACGTCGGAAATGAACATGCTGCGGAAAGTGCGGGGCTCTTGGCCGGACATCGATTTCACCCTTGCTTTCGCGCAGGCTATGCCCCGATTCATGCAACAACCGTATGACGGTTGCGATTGGTCCAGCCGAAGGACTAGCTTGCCGGCCAAATCACAGGAGAAATCGTCATGGATCTTGGTATCCGCGGAAAGAAGGCCATCGTCTGCGCTTCGAGCAAGGGACTTGGGCGCGGTTGCGCCATGGCGCTGGCGGAAGCCGGCTGCGACGTCGTCGTCAACGGACGCAATGCGGAGCTGGTGGCGAAAACCGCCGCTGAGTTGCGCGAGCGCTATGGCGTCACGGTGACGGAAGTCGTCGGCGACGTCTCGAAGCCGGAGGTGCAGAAGGCGCTGCTCGTGGCTTGCCCCGAGCCGGACATCCTGGTCAACAACAATGGCGGACCGCCGCTTCGCGACTTCCGCACGCTTGATCGCGAAAAGATCCTCGAAGGCGTTACCCAGAACATGGTGACTCCGATCGAGCTCGTGCAGGCCGTGCTGGACGGCATGGCGGCGCGCGGCTTCGGCCGCATCGTCAACATCACCTCGCTGTCGGTCTATGTGCCCATTCCCGGCCTCGACCTGTCGTCCGGCGCGCGTGCCGGCCTGACCTCGTTCCTTGCCGGCGTGGCCAGAACGGTTGTCGACCGCAACGTCACCATCAACAGCCTTCTGCCGGGCAAGCTCGACACCGACCGGCTGCGCGGCCCGCATGAGGCCGGCACAGTCGAAAGCCCTGAGGCCGCAGCCGCGCGCAAGACCCGCATCAGCGCCGATGTTCCGGCCAAGCGGCTCGGCACGCCGGAGGAATTCGGCCAGATCTGCGCCTTCCTGTGCTCGGTCCATGCCGGCTATCTGACCGGGCAGAACATACCGGTCGATGGTGGTCTTTACGTCAGCGCCTTTTGATCAACTTATCCGTGAAACGGTCGGAGCCGTCCGTCATAAAATCGTCATAAGTATTTGATTATTCAAGGCTTTCTACGCACCGCCGGGTATTGCCGCCGGCGCGTCAATTAGCGTCGCGAAAAGCCACGGCTGCATGCTAAAAGGGAATCTCCAGCCAGATTTCGAGGGAGTGGCCGCATGGAAGGCGAGAGCAAAAAGACGGCACGTTCGGACCTCGACGAAGCCGCCCTCTACTTCCACAAGCACCCAAGGCCGGGAAAGCTCGAGATACAGGCGACCAAGCCGCTCGGCAATCAGCGCGACCTCGCGCTCGCCTATTCCCCCGGCGTCGCCGCCCCCTGCCTGGAAATCCGCGACGATCCGGCGACCGCCGCCGACTACACCGCACGCGCCAATCTGGTCGGTGTCGTCACAAACGGATCGGCCGTGCTCGGCCTCGGCAATATCGGCCCGCTGGCCTCCAAACCGGTCATGGAAGGCAAGGCCGTCCTGTTCAAGAAGTTCGCCGGCATCGATGTCTTCGACATAGAGATCGACGCGCCCGCTATCGAGCGCATGGTCGAGACGATCTCGGCCCTCGAGCCGACCTTCGGCGGCATCAATCTCGAGGACATCAAGGCGCCGGAATGCTTCGAGGTCGAGGAACAGCTGAAGGCCCGCATGGGCATACCGGTGTTCCACGACGACCAGCACGGCACCGCCATCATCGTCGCTGCCGCCGTGCTCAACGGGCTGGAGTTCGCCGGCAAGACCATATCGGACATCAAGATCGTCACCTCCGGCGCCGGGGCTGCCGCCCTTGCCTGCCTTAACCTGCTGGTCTCGCTCGGCGCCAAGGTCGAAAACATCTGGGTCACCGACCGTTTCGGCGTTGCCTACAAGGGCCGCACCGATGAGATGGATCGCTGGAAAGACCCCTATGTGAAGGACACCGAGGCGCGCACGCTGGCCGACGTCATATCGGGCGCCGACGTCTTCCTCGGCCTGTCGGCGGCAGGCGTACTGAAGCCGGAACTGCTCCAGCACATGGCGCCGAAGCCGCTGATCCTGGCGCTGGCCAACCCCAATCCGGAGATCATGCCGGAAATAGCGCGTGCAGCGCGTCCGGATGCGATGATCTGCACCGGCCGGTCCGATTTTCCCAATCAGGTCAACAACGTACTGTGTTTTCCTTACATTTTTCGCGGTGCGCTCGACTGCGGCGCCAGCGCCATCAATGAGGAGATGAAGATGGCGGCGGTGCGGGCAATCGCAGCGCTCGCACGCGAGGAACCTTCGGACGTCGCGGCCCGCGCCTATTCCGGCGAGACGCCGATCTTCGGCCCTGAATTCCTGATCCCTTCGCCCTTCGATCCGCGCCTGATCCTGCGCATAGCGCCCGCGGTCGCCAAGGCAGCCTGCGACACCGGCGTCGCGACGCGGCCGATCACCGACTTTGCCGCCTATATCGACAAGCTGAACCGCTTCGTCTTCCGCTCCGGCCTGGTGATGAAGCCGGTGTTCTCGTCCGCCAAGGCATCGAGCGCCAAGCGCGTCATCTATGCCGACGGCGAGGATGAGCGCGTGCTGCGGGCTGCCCAGGTGGTGCTCGAGGAAGGCATCGCCGAGCCGATCCTGATCGGCCGCCCGCACGTCATCGAAGTGCGCCTGAAGCGCTACGGCCTGCGCATCAAGCCCGGCGTCGATTTCGGCCTCATCAACCCGGAAGACGATCCGCGCTACCGCCACTATGTCGACCTTTTGATCGAACTCGCCGGCCGGCGTGGCGTGACGACGGAAGCCGCGCGCACCATGGTGCGCACCGACAACACGGTGATCGCAGCACTTGCGCTGAAACGCGGCGATGCCGACGCCATGGTCTGCGGCCTCGAAGGTCGATTCGAGCGGCATCTGCGCAACGTCACCTTGATCATCGGCCCCCGCGCCGGCATCAAGGACCACGACCTGTCGACGCTTTCCATGCTGATCTCGCAGCGCGGCATCATCTTTCTGACCGACACCCACGTCTCCGTCGACCCGACGGCGGAAGAAATCGCCGAGATGACGGTGCTGGCGGCGGAAGAAATCCAGCGCTTCGGCATCGAGCCGAAGGCAGCACTCTTGTCGCATTCCGATTTCGGCTCGCGCGATTCGCCCAGCGCCCTGAAGATGCGGCAAGCAGCGGCGATCCTGGCGCGCATCGCGCCTGACCTTGAATGCGATGGCGAGATGCATGCGGACACTGCTCTGTCGGAGCACCTGCGCCAGCGCGTCTATCCCCATTCGAGACTGAAGGGCGAAGCCAATTTGCTGGTGTTCCCCAACCTCGATTCGGCAAACATCACGCTGACGGCGCTCAGAACCATGACGGATGCGCTACATGTCGGGCCGATCCTGCTCGGCACCGACATGCCGGCGCATATATTGACGCCGTCTGTCACCTCGCGCGGCGTCGTCAACATGACGGCGCTTGCCGTGGTCGAAGCCGCCCACAAGGCACAAGCGGTCGTCAATCTGGGCTGAACACGGATTTCGCGGTAAACTGCAGTTAACCGCGAACACGGTAGCCTTGCGGGGCTAACAGTCGGATTTGGAAGGCGGAGTTTGGGCGGATGGCAACCGGAGGGTGGAAGCAGGCGCATGCTGCCGTGCTGCTTGGCCTGCTGTTGTCCGCAACCTGGGGAGTAGCCAAGCCACAGGCTGCTTCGCGGGTCTGCCGCCAGTTGGAAGCCGATCTTGCCGCGTCCTCGCGCGGCGGCGGTGGCGGTCCGGCGCTAGTCCGGAAATACGATTCCGCGATTGCCATGCAGCATGAGCAGATTTCGAAGGCTCGCAGCCAGGCGAGCCAGGCCGGGTGCGGTTTTTCGCTGTTTGGCCGCAACCTCAATCAATGCGCCGGGCTCAACGCCACCTTCGACCGCATGAATGCCAATCTCGACGCCTTGCAAAACAAGCGCGAGCGGCTGGCTGGCGGTGGCTCTCGCCGCGATCGCGGACGCATCCTGGCGGCGCTCGACGCCAATGGCTGCCGTGACGACACCGTTGCGCCTCGGCGTGCGCCTTTGCAGGAAGCGAACCGCGACGGCGGCAGCGCAAACCTGTTCGATCAGCTCTTCGGCGGCAACAGCAAGCAGCTCGATATGCTTGATGAACCCAACCAGCCCGACGATCCCAGCGAGGAGCGCAATGTCCGCCGTGTGCTCAACCAGCCCGGCGTGCCGGATTTTCCGAGCGTCGGTGGCGAATTCCACACGTCCTGTGTGCGCACCTGCGACGGCTACTTTTTCCCTATGTCGAACTCGGCCTCGGCAGGCGATTTCGAACGCGACCAGAAGAATTGCGAATCGAGCTGCCCCGGAACCGAGATGCAGGTTTTCTATTCGCGCGGCATGGACGACGATTCGGCGTCGATGACGTCATCTGTCACCGGCCGGCCTTACAGCGAATTGCCGACCGCCTATCTCTACAAGCGGCCCGGCATGTCGCGGCCGCCGGCTTGCGGCTGCAACGCCGCTGCGCAGGGTTTCCAGATCATTGCCGGCAATCCGCCGAATCCGGTGCAATCGCAGCCAGAGACAGACGCGTCATCATTCATTCCAGTCCCGGCTGCAAAACCTGATCCGGGCGCCGATCCCGAAACGCTGGCCAATCTGGAAGGTGGGCTCGACCGCGAGGCGATCAAGCGGCTTTCCGCCAGGCCGGTGACGTCGCCCGTGTCCGCGCTGCCGCCGGAACAGCGCAAGGTCAGGGTCGTCGGGCCAACGTTCCTTCCCGACCCATCAGCGGCAATAGATCTGCAAGCTCCGGCCCCGAAGGCAGTCCGGTAAGGGCTGTCCTGAGCGGCATGAACAACGCCTTGCCCTTGCGGCCGGTCGCTTCCCTGATCTTGCCCGTCCAGTCCTTCCAGATCGTCGCGGTCCAGGGTTCCTCCGGCAGCAGGTCGAATGCCTGTCGAAGAAAGTCGCGGTCGTCATCGGAAAATTCCGGCTTCTCCTGCGGTCCTTCGCGCAGGATGCGCCACCAGTTGACCGCATCGGCCAGCCTGTCGAGATTGCCGCGCACCGCCAGCCAGAACGGTTCGGCCTGCTCGCCGGAGACGCCGAGCACGATCAGACGGTCTTGTGCCTCGCTGAACGGCATGTGGTGCAGCAGCGACCGGTTGAGCACGAACAGCTCGTCCGGATCGAACTTGGCCGCGGATTTCGATGTCGCCGCCGGATCGAAGCGTTCGGCGAGTTCGCCCATCGTCGGCATCGCTGCGACATTCTCCGAAGTGCCTACCAGGACGGCCAATGATGCGACGGCCATCGGCTCGATCCCGTCCTCGCGCAGGCTTTCGATGGAGAGCGCGCCGGTGCGCTTCGACAAGCCCTCGCCCGATGCGGTGGTCAGGAGATTGTGGTGGCCGAACACTGGCGGCGTGGCAGCCAGTGCCTGGAACAGGGCGATCTGCACGCCGGTGTTGGTGACATGGTCGTCGCCGCGGATGACATGGCTGACGCCCATCTCGATGTCGTCGACCACGGAAGGCAGCGTATAGAGATAGGTGCCGTCCTCGCGCACCAGGACCGGGTCGGAAAGCGAGGCCAGATCGACGGTTTCCTCACCGCGCACCAAGTCGTTCCAGTGGATTTCAGTGCGTTCCGGCTGTTGTGGATCGTCTGAGAAATTGGGCAGGAGAAAACGCCAGTGCGGCCGGCGGCCATCGGTCTGGTATTCGGCGATCTGTTCGTGCGTAAGGGTCAACGCCTCGCGGCCATAGACGGGCGGCAGACCGCGCGTGCGGCGCACCTTGCGCCTGAGATCCAGCTCCTCCGGCGTTTCGTAGCAGGCATAGAGAACGCCTGCCGCCTTCAGCCTCTCGACCGCCGCGTCATAGACTTCGAAGCGCCGCGACTGGTACTCGGTGGCGTCGGGAAAAATGCCCAACCAATGCAGGTCGTATAGGATGGCGTCGGAAAACTCCTGCTTCGAGCGCGCAATGTCGGTGTCGTCGAAGCGCTGGATGAAGCGACCCTTGTTGTTCACGGCGAACAGCCAGTTGAACAGAGCCGTGCGCGCATTGCCGATATGGATGCGGCCGGTCGGCGAAGGGGCGAAACGAACGGTAACTGTCATGAGCGGGGCGTACCGGATGCTTTTACGATTGACAAGACGCGCCCCCGCGCTGCCCGGCAGACATAGAACATGGCGGCTGGAATGAAAAGACCGGGCGTTGGACGCCTCAGGAGGCACCCAGTCCGCAGGCGGCCTTTGTAACCGAGCGCTGCCAGCCGCTGGGGCCGACCACCGGTTGAAGGCGATCAGCGGCCGAAATCATCGGAACTGAGGCGGGTCCAGCGGTCGCCCACCAATCCACCGATAAAGATGTCGCCGGAGCGGACCGCTTCCGTGACCTCGGCGATCCGCGAGCGGACCATCGTTCCCCCGGCATAGCGGAAGAAGACATTCTTGTAGCCAAAGAGTTGGGATATGAATCTGGTCTGCGTCTGCCCGGTGATGCCCACGCAGCCCATCTCCCATGCGGCGGCGACAAGCGCATCCAGCGTCGCGCCCCAATGCGATCCGAATGCCTGGATTTGCAACAGGTTCGCCATGTCGCCGGCTTGACCATAGAAGGCATAACAACCGAGCATTTTGCCCGTTTCGTCGTAGATCCCACCGAAATGAAGGGGGCCGTCGGCCCGCTTCTCGGCCGCCAGCGCAAGCAGCCGTGGCAACTCCCCATCCTTCCAACTCGGCCGAAGAGCGTAACCAGACAGGAGGGTCGGCAGTTCCTCGGCAAATTGCACGGCATTGATCGGCTCACGGTGGGTGCGATGCGACGATGAATGCTGGACGGGGGGCTCGAACCTTCTTTTCGCAAGAGCATCGAATACTCGCGCAAAGGGGTCGAGTACAAGGTGAGGCAGGCCGGGCCATTTACGGTGCAGTGCGGCGGCGGCCATTCCCGCCGGCCGGAAAACATATGTCCATCCCAGACAATGCACCGGCAGGAGTTGATACTTCATCGGGCGCGCGAAAGCCAAGGATGTCCGGTTGGCCGAATCGGTCAGCTGCAGATCGAATTCGCCTTGATGCAATGCCCGCAGCAATTGCGGTCCGGCCGAGCCGTCATCGGTGCCGGGGTCGGCCATGAGCGGCCCGATGATCGCCGCATTCAATGGCGCACCATTGAGCTCGTAGCGGGCTTTCAAAACGCCGAGGAACCCACCCAGGCGGCCCTGCCGGTTGATCTGGACAAGAGCGTTGCTTTCACCGGAGTGGCCGGCGGGGTCGAGATAAATCTCTCTCATATACGCGGCCGTTTCGGCGATAGCGCGATCGAGGAGGTGACGGCGCCGCCGGCGAAACTTCGTCAGGAAGAGTGCGGCGACGCGCTCGAGATCTTCGGCAGCAAGCGGCCGAACCGAGCCATGCTGAGATTCCAGCACTGACGGCGCAGCCAACTTTTCCTCGGCATTCGCAGAAAGATGCATCGTGAAGAACGTCCGTGGGTTGCCTCCATCGGATATATATCAACCAATGGTAGAAACAACGTATCTCGGTCAATATGATGAACAGAGGTCCCTAGACTTACTATCCGGACAGGACTTCACAGGCAAATCAAGTCGGCCAGCATCACGGCGCTGATCGACGGGTCGACTGCCTCCCTGCGATCGCATCTCCTGCTCCAGCCCGCTGGGCTGACCGTGCCTGACAGAGGCGGCCTCCGGCCGAAGCTGGAGGCCGCCTCAGGTCAGCTGACAAGTCCCTTGGTCAGTTCGAGCGCCTGGCGTTCGAACAGGCGACGGTAGATGCCGCCTTTCAGCCGGATCAGTTCGTCATGCGAGCCTTCCTCGACGATGTTGCCGCGATCGAAGACCAGTAGCCTGTCGAGCGCCCGCACTGTCGAAAGCCGGTGCGCGATGACCAGCGTGGTGCGGCCGATCATCAGCCGCTCCATCGCCTGCTGGATCAGCACCTCCGATTCCGAATCGAGGCTCGATGTCGCCTCGTCGAGGATCAGGATGCGCGCATCGGCAAGGAAGGCGCGCGCGATCGCCACGCGCTGACGCTCGCCACCCGACAGTTTCACGCCGCGTTCGCCGACCAGTGTACCGTAGCCCTTTGGCAGGTTGGTGATGAAGTCATGCGCACTCGCCAGCTTCGCGGCATGCTCGATCTCCTCCTGCGACGCACTCGGCCTGGCATAGGCGATGTTTTCGGCCAGCGACCGGTGGAACAGGATCGGTTCCTGCTGAACGATGGCGATCTGCCCGCGCAGCGAGGCTTGCGCCACCTGCGAGATGTCCTGACCGTCGACCAGGATTTTCCCCGCGTTCACGTCATAGAGCCGCTGGATAAGCTTGACGAAGGTCGTCTTGCCCGACCCCGAATGGCCGACCAGCCCGACGCGCTCACCCGGCGCGATATCGACCGAAAAGTCGCGGTAAAGCGCGGATCGGTGATGGCCATAGTGAAAGGTGACGTTGTCGAAGCTGATCCGTCCTTCGGTGATCCGGATCGGCTTGGCACCTGGCCGGTCCTCGATGCCGAGCGGTTCGGACTGGAAATCGACCAGCTCTTCCATATCGTTGATGGAGCGCTGCAGGTTGCGGATATGCGTGCCGATGTCCCTGAGATAGCCCTGCAGCACAAAGAGCGAGGTCAGCACGAACGCAACGTCGCCGGCGCTCGCCTGCCCCCAGGACCACAGCATCAGCGCCAAGCCGATCACCGCAGCGCGCATGACCAGCAGCAGCACCCCTTGCGTGGTGCCGTTGATGGTGCCGCGCACCCAGGTGCGCCGTGTACGCGCACGCCATTTGGCGACGACCTTGGCCAGGCGGCGTTCTTCGCGCTCCTCGGCGCCAAAGCCCTTGACCACGGCGTTGCAGCTGACCGCGTCGGCCAGCGAGCCGCCGAGGCGGGTATCCCAGGTGTTGGCGAGCCTTGCCGCCGGCGCGACATAGCCAAGTGACAGCAGCGCCGTCACCGTGATGAACAGCACCGAACCGGCAGCAACGACCGCACCCATCAACGGCCAGAACCAGCCGAGCAGCAACGTCGACCCGACCAGCATGACGATCGACGGCAGCAACGCGATGAGGATGGTGTCGTTGAGCAGGTCGAGCGCCCACATGCCGCGCGTCACCTTGCGGACGGTCGAGCCGGCAAAGCTGTTGGCATGCCAGTCGGTGGAAAAGCGCTGAACGCGATGGAAAGCATCGGCGGCGATGTCGGCCATCATCTTCAAGGTCAGCTCGACGATGCCCATGAACGCCAGGTTGCGCAACACGACGCCGGCCAGCGCCAGCGCCATCAACATCGAGAACGCCGTCAGCGCGGCATTCCAGGCAATCGCGTCGGCGCCGGCGCTGCTGGCGACGGCGTCGACCAGCCGGCCGGAATAGAGCGGCGTCAGCACATCGGCCAGCGTCGACAGCAGGAAGCTGGCCATGATGAGCGAAAGCCGCCACGGCTGGCGCCGCCAATGGGTAAGCGTGAAGCCAAGAACGCTGCGAAAGGCGCTCGCGCGCAAATCGATCTTGAAACGAGCCATGATGTCATTCGGGCACAAACGAGCCCGATCCCAGTAGGTCGAAAATTGAAGAAGCCGCGCAAGGGCCAATGATTGCCCGGAAGCGGAGTGGCATATTTGGCGTATCGCCCATAACCGGGCGGCGATCGGCATCGGCATAAGCCTGTGCTCGATCCGGCATCGGCACGAAGGGCAAACCTTCGCGGAGCGCCGGATGAGACCTAGGCTTCGCGGCCTCGCATTACCATGTGAAATACTGCCATTCGGACCTCCCGCAAGACAATTGCGGAGCGGTTCTTATAGAGACGCTCCGATGCACCGCCAAGACGGGCTGACGCCAAAAGCGTATCTGGTCCAACCACTGCGATTATTTTGCAACAATGGCGGGCAAGCCGCGCCTCATTCAGGAACGCGATCCAAGCGCATGTAGCGGCCATCGGTCGATGGCTTGAACCCGAGCTTTTCATACATGCCATGGGCATCGCTGGTCGACAGGCTCCAATGGAAAACGGTCCTGACCTCCGGATGATCGATCAGGGCCTGGACGAGCCGGCTTCCTATGCCCTGCCCGCGATTCTCCGGCCAGATGATGATATCGGCGAGATAGGCGAATACGGTGCGGTCGGTGATCGCCCGGCCGAAGCCGACTTGCCTGCCATCGACATAGGCGCCGACGCAAAGCGAGTTGGCAAAGGCGCGGCGATGGACTTCGTCAGTGCGTCCGGCGCCCCAATAGCTTGCCATCAACAGGTCCGATGTCGCACGGAAATCGATCCGTGACATGTCGAAGCTGATCTCACAATCGGGCATGGTTGTCTCCGGCCGCGCCGCGTGCGCTTTCGGTACCTAGCTGCGATCCCTGAAACGATTGGTGATGGGGTAGCGGCGGTCGCGGCCAAAATTCTTTTTCGTGATCTTCACGCCCGGCGCCGCCTGCCGTCGCTTGTATTCTGCGATGTAGAGCAGGTGCTCGATGCGGGTCACCGTCGCCCGGTCATGGCCGCGCGCTACGATGTCGTCGACACCCATCTCATTCTCGACCAGGCATTCGAGGATATCGTCCAGCACCGGATAGGGCGGCAGCGAATCCTGATCGGTCTGGTTCTCGCGCAATTCCGCCGACGGTGCCTTGTCGATGATGTTTTTCGGGATCACCTCGCCCGAGGGGCCCAGCGCACCCGGCGGCACGTGGCTGTTGCGCCAGCGCGACAGCGCGTAGACCTGCATCTTGTAGAGGTCCTTGATCGGATTGAAGCCGCCATTCATGTCGCCATAGAGCGTGGCATAACCGACCGACATCTCGCTCTTGTTGCCGGTGGTGACGACCATCGAGCCGAACTTGTTGGAGATCGCCATCAGGATGGTGCCGCGTGCGCGGCTCTGCAAATTCTCCTCGGTGATACCTTCCTTGGTGCCTTCGAACATCTGCGTCAGCGCGTGCAGGAAGCCCTCCACGGGTTCGAAGATCGGCACGATGTCATAGCGGCAGCCGAGAGCGCGGGCGCAATCCTCGGCATCTTTGAGCGAATCCTTCGAGGTATAGCGGTAGGGCATCATCACCGCGCGCAGCCGTTCCTCGCCGAGCGCATCGACGGCCAGCGCCGCGCAGATCGCCGAATCGATGCCGCCGGACAGACCAAGCACGACGTTCTTGAAGCCGTTCTTGTTGACGTAGTCGCGCAGGCCCAGCATGCAGGCGCGATAGTCGGCCTCCTCCCGGTCCGGGATTTTCGACATCGGCCCTTCCGAGCAGACCCAGTGATCGCCTTGTCTCTTCCAGGTGGTGACGTCGACCGCTTCCTCGAACTGGCTCATCTGGAAGGCAAGTGTCTTGTCGGCGCCAATGGCAAACGAAGCGCCGTCGAAGATCAGCTCGTCCTGGCCGCCAAGCTGGTTGGCATAGATCATCGGCAGCCCACATTCGATGACCTGGCGGATGACGACCTGGTGGCGGACATCGATCTTGGCGCGATAATAGGGCGAGCCGTTCGGCACCAGCAGGATTTCCGCCCCGCTTTCGGCCAGCGTCTCGCAGATATCGACATCGCCCCAGATGTCCTCGCAGATCGGAATTCCGATGCGCACGCCGCGGAAATTGACCGGCCCCTGGATCTCGGGTCCGGCCTGGAAGACGCGCTTCTCGTCGAACTCGCCGTAGTTCGGCAGATCGAGCTTGTAGCGTTCGGCGATGATCTTGCCGCCGTCGGCGAAGATGATCGAATTGTGCGTGCCGCTCTTGCGCTTCAACGGCGTGCCGATGATGACGCCGGGACCGCCATCCGCGGTGTCGGCGGCAAAGTCCTGTGCCGCCTTTTCGCAGGCTTTCAAAAAGGCCGGCTTCAGCACCAGATCCTCCGGCGGGTAGCCGGCGAGGAAAAGCTCGGTATAGAGCACGAGATCGGCGCCCTGACGTGCGGCATCCGCCCTCGCCTCGCGGGCTTTGGCGAGATTGCCTGATATGTCGCCGACAGTCGGATTGAGCTGGGCGACGGCGATGCGCAGGATGTCGAGCTTCTTAGTCATGCCTGCTGACTTAGCGCGGCAAAATTGCTCGGGCAATGGCGTTCGTTTGGACCAATTCGGAGCAAATGACGAATGTCATTCGTGTCCGGACCGATCGATTCGATCGTGTTGACCGATCGACGAATGCCGATCGTGGCAAGCGACCACGTTTCAGTCGTCGCCCATATATTCGCGCAGCGCTTGCGGCGAATGGTTCTCGCCGATCGACATCGCCAGGATGCGTGAAATATGGCGGCGTGGCAGATGCGTCTCCGCTGCCCATTGATTGATTTGCCTCTGGATCTTGTCCAAATCCTTCTTCGAAGTCGGGCTTTCGGCGATGTCGAGGCCGGCGTCGCGCAACGCCGCGGCCATATCGCCCGAGATGACGAACGCATCCCAACCCAGCCAGCGCAGGAAATACTGGCCCGTGTTGCCGCCCAGCCGGCTGCCATGCTTGCCGAGCCAGGCCATCAGCCCGACCTGGTCATCATCGGGCCATTCCGCAAGGAATTTGCCGAAACCGCCATATTCCTTCGACACACGCTCGACAAAGGCAGCATTGTCGCGAACGGATCTGATCTTCTGCGGGTTGCGTACGATGCGCTGGTCGGCCGTCAGATCGTGCCAGAAATCATCGGGCTGGAACAACAGCCGCTTCGGCTCGAAGCGCAGAAACGCCTCCTCGAAGCCAGGCCATTTCTGCTCGATGACGCGCCAGACGAAACCGGCGGCGAAGACGCGCTCAGCCATAATGGAGAGAATGCGGTCATCGGGGATGTCAGCCACGGCGGCATTGTCAGGCGCCGGACCAAGCAGCGACGTCAGTTCCTCTTCGCCGCCCTTACGTTTTGCGGCGCGAGCGCGAATTTTCTTGAAATCGGCCATTGGTCCCTCGGCAACTGGAATCAATCTAACACTTCCCGTGCGAGCCGGCAGCCTCTACCTCTTACGGCAAGCCTAAGACCCTGGAGATGGCCATGAACAAGACGATCGACGATCTGGCGAACCGCTGGCTCAAGCGGCGGCCGGACGGCCTCAGCCAGCTCGAAAGCCGGGTGCTGCAATCGACGCTCGAACGCACCACCATCTCGCGCGACACCAACAAGGCCGTTGCCTTCCACCAGACCTTCGGCGACCGGCTTGCCGATACGATCGCCCGCATCGGCGGGTCATGGTCCTTCATCCTGACCTTCATCGCCTTTCTGGTCCTATGGACGGCGGGCAATGTCTGGCTCCTGTCGCGTGACGCCTTCGATCCCTACCCGTTCATCTTCCTCAATCTCGTTTTGTCGATGGTAGCCGCCTTGCAGGCTCCTGTGATCATGATGGCGCAGAACCGCCAGACCGAACGGGACCGCATCGACGCCGCCCACGATTACGAGGTCAACCTGAAAGCCGAGATCGAGATCATGGCGCTGCATGAAAAGCTGGATGAACTGCGCCACGGCCAGATTCTCGGCATGCGCGACGAGATCGTGCAACTGACCGAGATGATCAAGCGGATCGACGAAAGGCTGTCTTCGCAGCAGTCGGCTTCATGACCGACGCGATCCACCATTTCATCGAACAATACGGGCTGCTCGCGGTCTTTGTCGGTTGCATCGCGGAGGGCGAAAGTGCTGCCATTCTCGGCGGCTTCTTCGCCCACCAGCAGGTCTTCGTGCTGTGGCACGCCGTCCTTGCGGCCGGCCTCGGCGCCTTTGTCGGCGACACTTTCTTCTTCATCCTCGGACGAAGCTTTGCCGACCATCCCTATGTCGTCAGATTGCGCAAGCGGCCCGGCTTTCGCCGCGCCTTTCGCCTGCTCAACACCCATCCCGACATTTTCGTGCTGTCGAACCGCTATATCTACGGCATGCGTCTCGTCGGCGGCATTGCAGCCGGACTCTCCAATATCACAGCGCCGCGCTTCGTCATCCTCAACGCGCTTTCATCGGCGGTCTGGGCGGTGCTGTTCGGTACGATCGGTTATGTCTTTGGACTTGGCGCAGAGCACTTCATCGGCCAGGCGCTGATGCATCACGAACGGTTGCTGATCGGGCTTGGCATCGGCCTGACCGTGGCCGTTGTGGCATGGCTCGTCGCCCGTCACATCGCCAGGAGGGAACGCGCCAGGGAAGGCTGATCGTCAATCCACGCCGAGCGCCTGATCCCCCCGATCGAGGATAAGCGGGACGATCAGGTCTTCCTCGTCGGCAAGATGTCTTGTCAGCATGGCGATCAGCCGGCTGTTTTCGTCGGCATAGGCGTCGGCTGCAAAGCGCTGTCTGTCTTCGCTCTCCTGCAGCGTCTTGATGAAGGCATTGGCCGCCTCGGCATTGCGCTCCAGCCCTTCATGGATGGTGTGGTGGTCGGCATCGAGAATCTCGAAGCCGCGCTTCAAACGGGGCTCGGCCTTGGCGAAGACCGGGAAATATTGATAATCCTCGACATTGTGGTGACCGTCGAGATGCCCAAGAAAATGATTGAGGCGCGGCGCGAACCAGCGCGCGAAATCAGGTGCCGTCAGCCGTCCCTCACGGAAGTCGTCAATGCCGTTGGCCAGCATGCCGCCAAGTTCACGGAACATGTCGTGCCGCTGCAGCCACATATTGGCGATGCCGTGGACGTTGGCATAGTCCTGCCAGTTTTCACGCGGGTATTTTTCGACGAGCCAGCGCAGATCGTCTGGCAGGCCCACGCGTTCGAGAAGCAGAAAATTGGCGGCCCCGGCCATGACAGTCTCCTTTGGTGACTGGCATATAGGCATCGAAAGGCTAGATCGGTAGCCCAGTGATCCGCTCGATAATGGCGATGCCCCAGACACCGGCGACGATGAGCACCGAAATCAGCACCGCCAGCGAACCGCAATCCTTGGCCAACTGGATGTCGACATTGAACTCGCGGCTGAAAGCGTCGCATGCCGCCTCGATGCCGGTGTTAAGCACCTCGACCATGATCAAGAGCAGCACCGCGCCGATCAGCAAGGCATAACCGCGCCACGAGATCGAAACGAACCAGCCGAGCGGCAGTGCCAGCGCCAGCAGCATCAGCTCCTGCTGGAAAGCCTTCTCGCTGGCGGCCAGCTTGCGAAACGCCCGCACCGAATTGAAATAAGCGTCGATCAGCCGCTGCATGCCAAACCCCTTTGCGAATCACCGGCACGGGATAATGCAATGGCTGGCCAGATCAATGGAATAAGGTGACTTGTCCAAGATTCATTCAGCAACCGGTATGGACGGTGTCGACTTTTCAAACTGCGGCAGCCCGTCGTCGATCGAATAATAGTCGCCCTTGTCACCAACGAAAATATGGCATTCCCCCTCAAGACCTGTCGGCTTGTCGAACGATCCCGCCATGACTGAAACGTAGTCCTGGTCTCGCGGCTTCCAGAACAGCACCGATCCGCATGCCTTGCAGAACCCACGCCTGGCGAAGGTAGAGGCTTCGTACCAGGTGATACTTTCCACGCCATCGATCACGATGTCGACATTGGCAACATTGGTCGCGGCATAGAAATGTCCGCTCTGCTTGCGGCATTGCGAGCAATGACAATAGACGACGCCACGCAACGCTCCGTTCGTTCTGAAGCGGACGGCTCCACACAGACACGATCCTTGGTGACCACCACTCACGTCGATCCTCCTTGAAAGAAAAGTGCCTGGCATCGCCTTCAGGATTCCAGCTTTGCGGCGCACGCACGCAAGCAAATGCGACATGTACTGGCGTGGAGAATCCGAAAATTCGGTTTCATTTTGAAGCGTGCGATGCGCGAATCGCGAATTCAGGCCGCTGCACCGGCGTTGTTTCCAACTGTTGGACGCGCGAACCAGAGCTTTTACAGCCCGCAGACAGAGAAAACCCGCGGAACCTTCGCCAGTTAAGAGAACTTTAGCGACAGCGCATTTATGGTCACCCTGCAAGTGAAGGCCGTGGGTGGGGACGCATCCCTTCGCAAGTTGTTCCGAAGCGTCGGTCGCATTCCCCAGGGTTCGGCGACAAAAGGGGATCCGCGAATTCCGCGGATCATCCGGGGGAAGAACCAGAATGCAGCCGGCAGCTGTCCCGACCGAACGCACCGACATCGCAGCCACTGTTGTCGCGACAATGCGCCAGTTGGGCGTGCTCGGCCTGCCGCGCAATTACGAGATCTTCTATGAGGCCCTGAGCGGCACCAATCGCGAACTCAGCCTGGCCGTCGTTTCGCTGAGCAGCCGGCCGACACAGGATGAACTGGATCAGATCGGGCGCACTTTCTTTGCCCACAACCATGGTCCTGGCATCGTCGAGCATGCCCGAGACGTCATTGCCAGGGAGCTCGAGGCGGTTGCTTCACTGCTGCGGAGCGAGCGCAGCCATATCGAGAAATACGGCAGGATCCTCGATGAGACATCGAGCGGCCTCAACGGCCGCAGCCTTCTTTCCCAGGATCTTTTGCACAAGATCGCCAACGCCATGGCGGTTGCCACCAATTCGACGATCGATCACGGCCGGCAGGTGGCCTCGACGCTCAGCGACAAGACGGCCGAACTCGAGACCGTCAAATCGAAGCTCGAGGAATACAAACGGTTGGCCGACACCGATCCCTTGACCCACATCTGGAATCGCCGCGCCTTCGACAAGGAAATCACCAGGATCTACAACAGCAACAGGGGTATCCTGTTCAACGCCCTGGTCCTTGCCGACATCGACCGCTTTAAGGACATCAACGACCGCTTCGGCCACCCGGTCGGCGACAAGATCATCCAGAGCATCGCCGATATCTTCCAGACCAGCATTCGCGGCGACATGTTCGTTGCTCGCACCGGCGGCGAGGAGTTCGCGCTGATCGTCGAGGGCGCCAGCGAGGACGCCACCTATGACGTTGCAGAGCGTATTCGTGCCCTGATCGAGCAGACGCCGTTCACCAGCAGCCAGACGGGCACGAATTACGGCACCGTCACCGTCTCGATGGGTATCTGCATGGCGTCCGAAGCCGAAGGACCCGAAGATCTCTACACCAAGGCCGACCGGGCGCTCTATCGCTCGAAGGTCAGCGGCCGCAACCGCGTCACCAGGCACTCGACGATGGCTGGCCGAGCAGGCAAGAGCTGGCTGCTCTACAAGAAGGATTGAGACTCCCGTTTGCAGATTGTTTTGCGTCCCGCCCCTTTCCATATGAATTTTTGTGGCCTATATTTTCTACAGAAATAGGAAGGCGTCGCAATGCAATCTCAAACCGCTGCCAAGACAGCCGAGAATGCAGTCCTGACCAAGGCAACGGTGCGCGCGGCCGATCTGCTGGACATCACCGCCAGAATGCTGGCCTCGGTGATCGGAGTTTCGGAGGCCACGGTTTCGCGCATGCGCAGGGACGAATTCCTGCTCGAGCGCGGCACCAAGCCATTCGAGCTTGCCGTGTTGTTCGTCAGGCTGTTCCGCTCGCTCGACGCCATTGTCGGCGGCGACGCGGTCGTCGCCCGGGCATGGCTGAAGAACGCCAACACGGCGTTCGACGCCGCTCCGCTTGAAAAAATCCTCACCATCACCGGGCTCGTCGATGTCATTGCCTATCTGGACTCCCGACGCGCTCTCGTCTGAGACCGTCGGCATCGACAGCAAGTACTGGCGCATGATCGAAGCGCAGCACCATGTCTCGACGCTGAAAATCGTCGACACGCTCGACGAACAGGCGATGCTGGAAGACCTGATCGAGGAAACCAAGCCGCAGATCCCAATTGAATGCCGCCATCTCCACTATCTCCTGGCGACGCCCTTCCGCTACGGCTCGGTCTATCCGCACGGTTCGCGCTTCCGCCGTGCCGGCAGGACCAAGGGCGTCTACTATGCGGCCGAGACCATGATGACCGCGGTGGCCGAAATGGCCTTCTACCGGCTGCTGTTCTTTGCCGAGTCGCCCAAAACACCCTGGCCAAGCGACGCCGCCGAATACACGGCCTTTGCGGCCGCGATCAAATGCGCCAAGGTGATCGATCTCACGCGGCCGCCGCTCGATCGTGACGCAACGGCATGGACGCATCCGACCGACTATGCCGCTTGCCAGGCCATTGCCGATACTGCCCGCGAGGCCGGGCTGGAGGCGATCCGCTACCGCTCGGCGCGCGATCCCAAGGGCGCCAACATTGCGCTGCTGACCTGCCGCGGCTTTGCCAAGGCAAAGCCGCTGGAGCCGCGGACCTGGCGCATCCGGCTTGGGGCGTTCGGCGTGCAGGCGATCTGCGAGTTTCCGGAAAAGCGCATCGAGTTTTCAAGGACGGCGTTTGCTGACCCCAGACTCGCCGGCCTGCGCTGGGAACGCGGGCACTGAACCAACCAAAAGAAAAGCGCCGGATTTCTCCAGCGCTTTTTCCGTCAGCCGTTCAGGCCGAAATCGAGCTTAACCGTTCGCAACCTGCTTGTGCTGCACCGGGTGGCTCTTCTTGAGCAGGTCTGACACCAGGAACGCCAGTTCGATCGCCTGGTCGGCGTTGAGGCGCGGGTCGCAATGGGTGTGGTAGCGGTCCTGCAACTCCTCGGCGGTGATGGCGCGCGCGCCACCGGTGCATTCGGTGACGTTCTTACCGGTCATCTCGACATGGATGCCGCCCGGATGCGTGCCTTCGGCGCGGTGCACTTCGAAGAAGGTCTGAACCTCCTTCAGGATGCGGTCGAACGGCCGCGTCTTGTAGCCGGCGGCCTCGATCGTGTTGCCGTGCATCGGGTCCGACGACCACACCACGGAGCGGCCTTCCTTCTGCACCGCGCGAACCAGCTTCGGCAGATGGTCGGCGACCTTGTCGGAGCCGAAACGTGCAATCAGCGTCAGCCGGCCGGGTTCATTTTCGGGGTTGAGCAAGTCGATCAGCTCCAGCAAGCCGTCCGGCGTCAGCGACGGACCGCATTTCAGGCCGAGCGGGTTCTTGATGCCGCGGCAATATTCGACATGCGCATGGTCGGGCTGGCGGGTGCGGTCGCCGATCCAGATCATATGGCCCGAGGTAGCGTACCAGTCGCCGGAGGTCGAATCGACACGCGTCAGCGCCTCCTCGTAGCCGAGCAGCAGCGCCTCATGGCTGGTATAGAAATCGGTCTCGCGCAGCGCGTAGTTGGTTTCCGAAGTGATGCCGACGGCCTTCATGAAGTCCATCGTCTCGGTGATGCGGTTGGCGAGCGACTCGTATTTCTCGCCCTGCGGGCTGTCGGACACGAAGCCGAGCATCCAGCGGTGCACATTCTCCAGGCTGGCATAGCCGCCTTGCGCGAAGGCGCGCAGAAGGTTGAGCGTCGCCGCCGACTGGCGGTACGCCATCTCCTGGCGAGCGGGATCCGGAATGCGCGACTTCGGGTCGAATTCGATGCCGTTGATGATGTCGCCGCGATAGCTGGGCAGCGTCACCTCGCCCTTGGTCTCATTGTCGGACGAGCGCGGCTTGGCGAACTGGCCGGCAACGCGGCCGACCTTGACCACCGGCTGCGCGCCGGCGAAGGTCAGCACCACCGACATCTGCAGGAAGACGCGGAAAAAGTCGCGGATGTTGTCCGCGCCATGCTCGGCGAAGCTCTCGGCGCAATCGCCACCCTGAAGGAGGAATGCGTCACCGGCAGCGACCGAAGCGAGCTGCTTCTTTAGCTTGCGCGCCTCACCGGCAAAAACCAGCGGCGGAAAGGTTGCGAGCTGGGCCTCCGTGTTCTTCAGCGCTGCAAGGTCCGGATAAGCAGGAACCTGCTTGATCGGCTTTGCTCTCCACGAATTCGGCGACCATTTCGTCATCGCTGCACCCAACGCTCTTTCCAGCGGCCTATACTCCGCCATTCCCGCCCCAATTGGGGATCGCGGCTCCATACACGAAGCCGATTTCCTATTCTAGACCGGAATTTCAGCGCTGGCGAATGGTCCGAGGCTAGCTACGCCGCCTTCTCCACCAGCCGTGCCAACTGCGTCATGACGACCGCCGAGCCCGCCAGCCTCTTCTCGGCTGTCGGCCAGTCGCGCACGAAGACGACACTGTGGTCCGGCCGGATCTTGGCCAACGATCCCTGTTCGCCAATGAACTTGACCAGCCCGACCGGGTTGGAGAATTCGCGCTTGCGGAAATGGATGACGACGCCCTTCGGCCCGGCGTCGAGTTTTTCGACATTGGCCTTGCGGCAGAGCGCCTTGATGAAGACGATCTTCAACAGATGCTTCACCTCCTCCGGCAGCGGGCCGAAGCGGTCGATCAGCTCGGCGCCGAAAGCGTCGATTTCCTCGGTGTTTTCGAGATCGCCGAGACGGCGATAAAGCGCCAGCCGGAGCTGCAGGTCCGGAACATAGCTTTCCGGGATCATCACCGCCGTGCCGACGGCAATCTGCGGCGACCAGCCGCCATCCTGCACCTCGCCCGAATCCTTCACCTCGGCGACGGCTTCTTCCAGCATCTGCTGGTAGAGTTCGAAGCCGACCTCCTTGATGTGTCCGGACTGCTCCTCGCCGAGAAGATTGCCGGCGCCTCTGATATCGAGGTCGTGGCTGGCCAGTTGGAAGCCGGCGCCCAGAGTGTCGAGCGATTGCAGCACCTTGAGCCTCCGCTCGGCGGTGTCGGTCAGCTTGCGGTTGGCCGGCAGCGTGAACAGCGCGTAGGCCCGCACCTTCGAACGGCCGACGCGGCCGCGCAATTGGTAGAGCTGCGACAGGCCGAACATGTCGGCGCGATGGATAATCAGCGTGTTGGCAGTCGGGATGTCGAGGCCGGATTCGACGATGGTGGTCGACAACAGCACGTCGTACTGGCCGTCATAAAAGGCATTCATGATGTCGTCGAGTTCGCCCGGCGGCATCTGGCCATGAGCCACCGCCACCTTCAACTCCGGCACGGATTCCTTCAGGAAATCATGTATTTCCGAGAGATCGCTGATGCGCGGCACCACATAGAAGGAATGGCCACCGCGATAGCGTTCGCGCAGCAGCGTCTCGCGGATCACCAGCGGATCGAAGGGCGATATGAAGGTGCGCACCGCCATGCGATCGACCGGCGGCGTGGCGATCAGCGACAGCTCGCGCACCCCGGTCAACGCCAGTTGCAGCGTTCGCGGGATCGGCGTCGCCGACAGCGTCAGCACGTGCACGTCGGTCTTCAGGTCCTTCAGCCGTTCCTTGTGCTTGACGCCAAAATGCTGCTCTTCGTCGATGATCAGCAGACCAAGGTTCTTGAACGAGATCGCGGAACCGAGCAGCGCGTGCGTGCCGATGACGATGTCGACCTGGCCTTCGGCGATGCCTTTCTTGGTCTCGGCCAGTTCCTTGGCGCCGACCAGCCGCGACGCCTGGGCGACGCGGATCGGCAGGCCGGAAAACCGCTGCGAAAACGTCTTGAAATGCTGGCGTGACAGCAATGTCGTCGGCACCACCACCGCCACCTGAAAACCTTCCATTGCCGCGATGAAGGCGGCACGCAGCGCCACTTCGGTCTTGCCGAAACCGACATCGCCGCAAATCAGCCGGTCCATCGGCTTGCCGGCAGCAAGATCGTCGCGCACCGAATCGATGGCCGTCTGTTGGTCGTCGGTCTCTTCATAGGGAAAGCGGGCGGCGAACTCGCCATAGAGGCCTTCTGCCGGCACCAGTGGCGGCGCCGAGCGCATCTGCCGCTCGGCGGCGATGCGGATCAATTGACCGGCCATGTCGAGCAGGCGCTTCCTCAGCCGCGCTTTGCGCGACTGCCAGGCGCCGCCGCCAAGCTTGTCCAGCGTCGCCTCGGCCGTGTCAGAACCGTAGCGCGACAGGAGTTCGATGTTTTCCACCGGCAGGAACAGCCGGTCGTCGCCGGCATAGTGGATTTCCAGGCAGTCATGCGGTGCGCCGACCGCTTCGATGGTGCGCAGGCCAATGAAACGGCCAATGCCGTGGTCGGCATGGACGACAATGTCGCCGGCCGACAGCGCCGAGGCCTCGGCAATGAAATCCGAGGGACGCTTCTTGCGTTTCGAGCGCCGGATCAGCCGGTCGCCCAAAATGTCCTGTTCGGCGACGACGACCAGTTTTTCGGTCTCGAAGCCGGATTCGAGCGGCAGCACGGCCAGGGCCGCCTGCCCCGGCTCGAGCTTTTCGGCTTCCGCCAGCGTCACGACCTGCTTGAGGTTGCCGAGATGGTGTTCGGCGAGGATCTGGCCAAGCCGGTCGAGCGAGCCTTCGGTCCAGCCGGCGATGACGACGCGGCGGCGCGCCGCGCGCTCATCGGCGATGTGTTTGACGACGACATCGAACACGTTGGCGTTCGGATCGGCGCGCTCCTCGACGAAGCTGCGGCCGTGGCGCGAACCGGCGTGATAGACCTTCTTGGCGCCAATGTCGGGCGCGTCGAATGGCGTAAAGTCGATCGCTTCGCGCGGCCCGAGCGAGGTGATCAGGTTTTCCGGGGAGAGATAGAGCAGGTCCGGCGCGACTGGCTTATAGGGCACCGCATCCTTCAGCGCGCCATCGGCCTGCTTCCTGCGCGCCTCGTAGTGATCGAGGATCAGCGTGTGGCGCTCGGCCAGCGCCTCATGCGCCAGATGGTCGAAGATGACGGGCGTGTCAGGCAGATAGTCGAACACCGTCTCCAGCCGTTCGTAAAAGAACGGCAGCCAGTGCTCCATGCCAGCGAAGCGACGCCCTTCGCTGACCGCCGCATAGAGCCCGTCGTCGCGCTGCGGTGCGCCGAAGGCTTCGATATAGGAGCGGCGGAAGCGGCTGATGGTTTCCGGCGTCAGCGCCACTTCGCTCATCGCTTGCAGCGCCATCGACTTGCGTTGACCGGTGGTGCGCTGCGTGGCGGCGTCGAACACACGGATCGATTCCAGCGTGTCGCCGAAGAAATCGAGCCTGAGCGCCTCGGTCCAGCCGGGGGCGAACAGGTCGAGAATGCCGCCGCGCACCGCGAACTCGCCGATGCCGCGCACTGTCGGCACACGCTCGAAACCGGACGTTTCCAGCCGCGAGACCAGTGCGTTCATGTCGATCTGGTTGCCGGGCCTGGCATGAAAAGTCTGCGCCTCGACCAACTCGGACGGCGGAATGCGCTGCAGCAGCGCATTGGCGGTGGTGAGGATGACGGCGCGGTGCGGCTTCTTCGCCAGAGCGATCATGGCGGTCAGCGCATCGAGGCGCTTGGCGGCCGCATCGGAGCCGGGCGAGACGCGGTCGTAGGGCAAGCAATCCCAGGCCGGCAGTTCCAGCACCGGCAGGCCGGGGGCCGCGAAGGACAATGCCTCGATGATCGCCGGCAGGCGCTGACCGTCGCGCGCGACGAACAGAACCGGCTTGTCGGGCGCGATCTCGAGCGCCGCCTGCACCAGCGCAAAGGCTTCGTAGCCGTCGGCGACGCCATCGACGATGAACTGACCGGCGCGGCCTTTCGGCAGACCGATGGTGGGAATGAGGCTCATGAAATCACGGTCTTGTTTTATCGCAATTCCGAACGGAAAACCGCTTCGTTACTTTTCCTGGAATTGCTTGTGTTCAGAATGTCAGAGAGCGGCGGAAAGCCAGGATCTTTCGCAGGACGGCACAATCGATATCGGCCGGAACCGGGCGTTCGCCGGTGACCATGGGCAGGAATTCGGTATCGGGAATGTCGAGGAGCCTCTCATATTGGTCGATTTCCTCGTTGGTCAAGACGCCGATCTCAGCGTCGGCGAAAGTGCCGAGGATCAGGTCCATCTCGCGCATGCCGCGATGCCAGGAGCGAAACAGAAGCTTGCGGCGGCGCACGTCCAGCCCCTCGCTTGATCTCGTCGTTCCGGTCATCGTACCGCATCCTTGCTTGCTGCGGCGCATATAGCGTGGATAGAAGGGGCTGTCAGCCTTGCGCTGCCGCCGTCGCAACATAAGCTGACATCATGCGCCCGACCATCCTCGATCCCTTGTTTGTCCCGATTACGTCGCTTGCAGGCGTCGGACCGAAAGTCGGCGCGCTGATCGAGAAGGTTGTTCCGGCCGATCTCGGCGACCGCGCGGCGCGTGCCGGCGATCTTCTGTTCGTGCTGCCGCACACCGTCATCGACCGGCGCAGTCGGCCTGGTATCGCGGGATCCGCGGAAGGCCAGATCGTCACGCTCGATGTGCGCATCGACCGCCACCAGCCGCCACCGCGAGGCAACAGGTCGGTGCCCTACCGGGTCTTCGCCCATGACGATACCGGAGAGATCGCGCTGACCTTCTTCCATGCTCACGCCTCCTATCTCGAAAAGACGATGCCCGAGGGCGAGCATGTCGTGGTCTCGGGCCGCATGGAATGGTTCAACGGCCGCCCGAGCATGGTCCACCCCGACCATATTGCGCTGGCCAGCGAGGCGGAAAACCTGCCGCTGGTCGAACCGGTCTATCCCCTGACAGCCGGGCTCTCGGGCAAGGTGCTGCGCCGGGCGATCGGCCAGGCGCTGACGCGCGTGCCTGAATTTCCCGAATGGCAGGACGGCGCCTTCATGCGGCGGCACACCTTTGCGGCCTTTGGCGATGCGCTTGCCCGCATCCACAATCCGGCCGACCCGATTGACGTCTCCATCGATGGTGCCGCCTGGCGGCGGCTCGCCTATGACGAGTTGCTGGCGGGCCAGGTCTCGCTGGCGCTGGTGCGAGCGAAAGTCCGCAGGCTGTCCGGGCGACCCCTGGTCGGCGACGGCCGCATCGTCGAAAAACTGCGGGCCGCACTGTCCTATTCGCTGACATCAAGCCAGGAGTTTGCGCTGGCCGAAATCAATGCCGACCTCGCCGACCCAGAGCGCATGCTGCGGCTTCTGCAGGGCGATGTCGGTTCCGGCAAGACTGTCGTCGCGCTGCTGGCCATGGCGCGTGCCGTCGAGGCCGGCGGCCAGGCAGCCTTGATGGCACCGACCGAAATCCTGGCGCGCCAGCATCTTGCGACCATCACGCCGCTTGCCGCCAAGGTAGGGCTTCGCATCGCCATCCTCACCGGTCGCGAGAAGGGCCGCGAACGCGCGGATACGCTGGTCGGCCTGGCAACCGGCGAGATCGACATCGTCGTCGGCACCCACGCGCTGTTCCAGGAGACCGTCACCTTCAAAGACCTCGTCTTCGCCGTCATCGACGAGCAGCATCGTTTCGGCGTCCATCAGCGGCTTGCCATCACCGCCAAGGGCGACGCGCCAGACATGTTGGTGATGACGGCCACTCCTATCCCGCGCACCCTGGTGCTGACCGCTTTCGGTGACATGGACGTGTCGAAACTGACGGAAAAACCGGCCGGCCGCCAGCCGATCCGTACCGTTACGCTGCCGCTCGAGCGGCTCGACGAACTGGTCGCCCGCATGGTGGACGCCGTCGCCGGCGGCCAGAAGATCTACTGGATCTGTCCGCTGGTCGAGGAATCCGAAGAGATCAAACTGATGTCGGCCGAAGACCGCTTCGCCTCGCTGAAACCATTGTTCGGCGATCGCATCGGTCTCGTTCACGGCCGCATGAAGGGTGCCGAGAAGGACGAGGCGATGCGCGCCTTCAAGCAGGGCGAGACACGCATCCTGATCGCCACCACCGTCATCGAGGTCGGCGTCGATGTGCCGGACGCCACCGTCATGGTCATCGAGCATGCAGAGCGCTTCGGCCTGGCCCAGTTGCACCAGCTGCGCGGCCGGGTCGGACGCGGTGACAAGCCCTCCTCATGCGTGCTGCTCTACAAGGACCCGCTCGGCGAGACCGCAAAACGCCGGCTGTCGGTGATGCGCGAGACCGAGGATGGGTTCCTGATCGCCGAGGAGGACCTGAAGCTGCGCGGCGAAGGCGAATTGCTGGGCACCCGCCAGTCGGGCACGCCGGGCTTCCAGGTGGCTCGCATCGAGGCGCATGCCGACCTTCTGGAGGCCGCCCGCGACGATGCCAGGCTGATCCTGTCACGCGATCCGGAGCTGCAATCGCAGCGTGGTGAGGCGTTGCGCCTGCTGCTTTACTTGTTCGGTCGCGACGAAGCCGTGCGGCTTCTGCGCGCCGGCTGAGCCAGGGCGGCAACCGAAGGGTTGGCGAGCATCCCTTCGATCGGCTCGCCATTCACGACAACCATTTGCTTTACTTCGGGCGCCACCAGACCGGCGGAGACGATCAGCTTGGCGCCATCCTCGATCGTCATGTCGAGCGGCACGATGTCCGACTTCGGCACATACATCAGGAAGCCCGTGGTCGGGTTTGGCGTGCACGGCATGAATACGGCGATCAGCGGATCGCCTTCCTGGTCGAGCTTCTGGTTGATCTCGGTTTCCTTTTCACTGGCGACGAACACCAGCGACCACACGCCCTTGCGCGGATATTCGACCAGCCCGACCTGGCGGAACATGTCGCCCTTGTTCGACAGCACGGTCTCGAAAATCTGTTTCAGCGAGCCGTAGATGCCGCGCACCAGCGGCATGCGGCCAAGCAGGCGCTCGCCGAAATTGACGATGGCGCGGCCGACGATGTTTGCCGTCAGGAAACCGATCAGCGTGATCAGGATAAGCGCCACGATCAGTCCGAACCCCGGCACCGGAAACGACAGGTAGGTGTCAGGGCTGTAGCGGGCCGGAATATAAGGCTTCACCCAGGAATCGACCCAGCCGATGAACGACCAGGCAATGTAGGCGGTGATCGCCAAGGGCGCGCAGACGATGAAGCCCGTGAGGAAATAGTTCCTCAGCCGGGTCATGCCGGAGGTCTTGGGAGCGTCGGACATGGTTCACCGGAGCGCGGGTTGCAGCGCAACATTAGTGAACCGGACGAAGCTTTGGAACTGCGAAGTTTTTAAAGAGCCGATTATGCCGCTACTTCCAACGGCTCAATCTTCTCGAGCTCCGGCGCCAGCTTTCTGGCTTCGGTTTCAAGCTCATAGGCCGGTTGAAAATTCATCCAGAATTCGGGCGTGGTGTTGAAAAATCTGGCGAGGCGAAGAGCGGTATCGGGAGTCAGGCCGATCTCTTCCTTGGCAATGCGTTCGATACGGGTGCGCGGAAGGTTGAGCTTTTTCGCCAGCGCGCCTACACTCATGCCGAGCGGGACGAGATATTCTTCACGCAGGAATTCTCCAGGATGAACTGGACGTGCGAACTTGAGCATAGTTCAGGGTCCTCAAGGGTTCAGGGCAAGTGCCTGCTCAATGGTAATCGACGATCTCCACGTCTTCAGCGCCAGCAGCGGTCCATTTGAAGCAGATGCGCCACTGGTCGTTGATGCGAATTGAATGCTGTCCGGCTCGGCTCCCGTTCAGGGCTTCAAGATGATTTCCGGGCGGCGATCGAAGGTCATTCAGTTGGGCAGCATTGGCAATTGCGCGCAAGATTTGACGATACCTATTCCACCGTCACCGATTTCGCCAGATTGCGTGGCTGGTCGACGTCGGTGCCCATGAACACGGCGGTGAAATAGGCCAGCATCTGTATCGGCAGCGCATAGATGATCGGCGAGATGATTTCGGGCACATCCGGCAGCACGATTGTTTCCATCGTCTTCACGCTCACCTGCGCCGCGCCCTTGCTGTCGGTGATCAGGATGATCTTGCCGCCGCGCGCCGCCACTTCCTGCATGTTGGAAACGGTTTTCTCGAAGATCCGGTCATGCGGCGCGATGACGATGACCGGCATGTTCTCGTCGATCAGCGCGATCGGCCCATGCTTCAGTTCGCCGGCTGCATAGCCTTCGGCGTGGATGTAGGAGATTTCCTTGAGTTTCAACGCGCCTTCCATGGCCAGCGGGAAGTTGGTGTCGCGGCCGAGATAGAGCACGTCCTTGTAGCGCGAGAGTTCGCGCGCGATCCGCTCGATCTGCTCTTCAAGCTTGAGCACCTGGTTGGCGTAGCGCGGCGCTTCCGAAAGCGCGCGCACCAGGGTTTTCTCCTGTTCCTTCGAAATCATACCGCGCGCCACGCCAGCGCGCACCGCAAGCGCGGCCAGCACGGAAAGCTGGCAGGTGAAGGCCTTGGTCGAGGCGACGCCGATCTCGGGTCCGGCAAGCGTCGGCAGCACGACGTCGGATTCGCGCGCCATGGTCGATTCGCGCACATTGACGATCGCGCCGATCTTCATGCCGGCTTTGCGGCAATAACGCAGCGAGGCCAGCGTGTCGGCGGTCTCGCCCGATTGCGAGATGAAAAACGCCGCATCGTTCTTCGACAGCGGCATTTCGCGGTAACGGAATTCGGAGGCGACATCGATGTCGACGGGCAGGCGCGCGTAGCGTTCGAACCAGTACTTGCCGATCAGGCCGGCCAGATACGCCGTGCCGCAGGCCGAGATCGCCAGCCGACCAATTTTGGCGAAGTCGAACGGCAGGTCGAGCGGCTTCGACACTCCGGAGACGAAATCCACGTAATGCGCCAGCGTGTGCGAGATCACCTCGGGCTGCTCATGGATTTCCTTTTCCATGAAATGGCGTCGGTTGCCCTTGTCGACCATGAAGCTGGTCGACAGCGACTGCTGGCGTTTGCGGTCGACCTTTGTGCCGTCAATGTCGAAGATGGTGACACCGCCACGGCGCACCACCGCCCAGTCGCCATCTTCCAGATAGGTGATCGAATTGGTGAACGGGGCGAGCGCGATGGCGTCGGAGCCCAGGAACATCTCGCCATCGCCATGGCCGACGGCCAAAGGCGGACCGTTGCGGGCGCCGACGATCAAATCCTCGTCGCCTTTGAACATGATCGCCAGCGCAAAGGCGCCTTCCAGCCGCTTCAGCGCCTGGTGCGCGGCTTCGACCGGATTCAGCCCCTTGGCGAGTTCGCGGGCCACCAGATGCGCCACGACCTCGGTGTCGGTCTGCGACGAAAAAGAATAGCCGTCGCGGACCAGTTCGTCGCGCAGTTCGGCGAAATTCTCGATGATGCCGTTGTGGACGATGGCGACGCCGTCGGAAAAATGCGGATGCGCATTGGTCTCGTTGGGCACGCCATGCGTCGCCCAGCGCGTGTGGCCGATGCCGATCGTGCCATCGAGCGGCTCGTCCTTGAGCCGGCGCTCCAGGTTGATCAACTTGCCTTCGGCGCGGCGGCGGGCGAGTTCGCCACGCTCGATGGTCGCGACGCCGGCCGAATCATAGCCACGGTACTCCAACCGCTTCAGCGCATCGACGATGAGCGGCGCAACCTGCGAGTGGCCGACGATTCCAACGATACCGCACATGCAGAAAGCCCCCGATTCCCCGGAAAACCAGCGCTATTTAGGGATGGCCAGCCTGCCGTGGAAAGTCACATTGCATTTCGTCCCGTATAACGGAACGCTCATTCTGTCGATGCACCATGACAGGCCGCTCTTGCAATCCGGTTACTGCAATCGTTCGGTTTGCGGGCTGGTCTTACTTTTTCTTCGCCGCCGCCGCCGAAGCAAAGCGCTCGCGCAACTCCTTGCCCTTGCCTGGAATGGTCTTCTGGCGGGCGCGGCCGAAGGCCAGCGCGTCGTCGGGCACGCTTTCGGTGATCACGCTGCCTGAGGCGATGTAGCCGCCCTTGCCGATGGTGACAGGCGCCACCAGCGACGAATTGGAGCCGACAAAAGCGCCCTCGCCGATGTCGGTGAAGAATTTCGAATAGCCGTCATAATTGCAGGTAATGGTGCCGGCGCCGATATTGGCCCCAGCACCGACACGGGCGTCACCGATATAGGTCAAATGGTTGACCTTGGCGCCCTCTTCGATAACCGCCTGCTTGACCTCGCAGAAATTGCCGACCTTGGCCTTGTTCCTGAGATCGGCGCCCGGCCGCAGCCGCGCGTACGGCCCGACATCGCAATTGGACGCAATGGTGGCGCCCTCGATATGGCTGAAGGCATGGACCTTGGCGCCCGTGGCAATCTTCACGCCCGGACCGAACCAGACATGGGGCTCGACGATCGTGTCAGTGCCGATCTCGGTGTCGTGCGAGAAATACACGGTCTCCGGCGCGATCAGCGTCACGCCCGACAGCATCGCCTCATGCCGCCGGCGCGCCTGCCAGATGGCTTCGGCTTGCGCCAGTTCGGCGCGGTTGTTGATGCCGAGCGCGCTTTCGAAACTGGCTTCGGTGGCCACGACATCGAGGCCTCGCGCACTGGCGATCTCGACAATATCGGTGAGATAATACTCGCCCTTGGCATTCTTGTTGCCGACCTGATCGAGCAGCGCCAGCGCATGGGCGCCGGCCACCGCCATCATGCCGGCATTGCAGAAGGTTATTTTCCTCTCCTCCTCGGAGCAGTCCTTCTCCTCGCGGATGGCGGTCAGCTTGCCGTCCTTTTCGATCAACCGGCCATAACCAGTCGGACTGGGCGGACGGAAGCCGATCACGACGACGGCAGCGCCTTCAGCCAGTTTCAGCCGCGCCACGGTCAGCGCATCTGCATCGATCAGCGGCGTGTCCCCGAACATGACCAGGATATCGTCATAACCCTTTGATATTGCATCGCGCGCGGCAAGCACGGCGTGCGCGGTGCCAAGGCGCTTTTCCTGCACGAAAGTCTCGGCCTTGGGCGCGAACTTTGCCGCGGCCTTGCGCATCTCGTCGGCGCCATGGCCGATCACCAGCGCCTGGCTGCCGGCACCCGCCTCTTCCGCTGCCTTCACCACATGGGCGACCATCGGCAGCCCGGCAATCTGGTGCAGCACCTTCGGCAGCACGCTCTTCATGCGCGTGCCTTCGCCGGCGGCGAGGATGACGGACAGGCAGGATCTCTGGCTCATGGAAGGGCAACCATATGAAAGGGTTGGGAATCAAGACAGGATAGCAGTGGGCCCATGCTTCACCAATGCGGTTAAATTCCGGTGAGATGGCGGAGCAGCTGACTCTTAATCAGCGGGTCTTAGGACAGAATTCGGCAGTCAGCACCCCTACAACAGGCCGTGTTTCCTGAATTCCGCCTGCTCGTCACCCGATATCCAGCCAAACACCTTCAGCTTGCCATCGCGCTTTTCGACGAGATAGTTGATCGCAAAGTCGATGGTCACGAGACTCCCATCCTTGCGTTCATAGTCACCGGACCAGTTTACCTCAGCCACGCAATGGTCCTGATCGATTGGCATCACCGAGACATCGACGCAGGTCATTCTCTTGCTGCCGAGGGCACGATAGGCCTCAAAACCCTTTGTCATAATGGCCTTCAACTGCTCGCCATTCTCGCCAACCATGACCGCCGCCGGCGTCACCGAGACAAAACCCGCCGAATACATGTCCGCGACGTCGTTGAGATCGACGGTGTCGGCGATCGCGTCATTGTAGATTTTCTCATAGGCCTTGAAGAATTTTCGCACATCCGCCTTGGCTACCATTCTCGCCTCCCGGCTCGAAAAAGTGTTGGTCAACGGCACTGCAAATGCGAGCTGGTGTGCATCGTTCCCGTGCGGGGGGAGACTACCCCAGCCGCCCCAGCACTGGAAAATTCTCCAGCAGCCAATACGACACGGTCTGCACGCCACCAGTCAGAAAAAACACACCGGCGATCACCAGCAGCGCGCCGATGGCCTTTTCGACGCGGCCGAGATGGACGCGGAATTTGCCGAGGAAGCGCATGAAGGCGCCGGAAAACAGCGCGGCGATCAGGAACGGGATGCCCAGCCCGAGCGAATAGGCGGCGAGCAGCAGCGCGCCCTCGCCCACCGTCTCGCGGCCGCCGGCCAGCGTCAGGATCGGTCCCAGCACCGGGCCGATGCAGGGCGTCCAGCCGAAGGCGAAAGCCAGCCCCATGACATAGGCCGCGATTGCACTTGCCGGCTTCCCTTGCGACTGGAAGCGTGCCTCGCGTGACAGCAGCGGAATGCGCAGGACGCCGAGGAAATTCAGGCCCATCAGGATGATCAGCACGCCTGCGCCCATGGCCAGCGGCTCCTGCCAGACGCGCAGCAGCCGGCCGATGGTCGAGGCGCCGGCGCCGAGCGCGACAAAGACGGTCGAGAAGCCGAGCACGAAGGCGATCGAAGAATAGATCAGCGCGCCGCGTGCGCCTTCACGCGCTGTCGCACCCGCATTGCCACGGAAATCGTCGACCGAGACGCCGGCCATATAACAGAGATAAGGCGGCACCAGCGGCAGCACGCAAGGCGACAGGAACGAAATCGCCCCAGCCCCGACCGCGCTGACATAGCCGATGTCCAATGCCATTTCCAAGAACTCCTATGTCGTGACGCCGATATAGCGACGCGCAGCCTTGTCCACCAATCACCATTGTGTTGGCAAGATCATCCATTGCCCGACGCACTTGCCAGGAAGAAACGACAGCCCGCAGGCGTTGATGCTGTGAGGCCGCGATTTCCCGCGCGTCTCCAGATATCAGTCAGGAGATTTCCATGAAAACCATAACCGCAGGACTGGCAGCGCTTCTGCTCAGCACCGCCGCATCCTTCGCTGCCGACGCGTGGAAGGAAGCCGAGGTCAATGGCGCCAAGATCTACACCGACGCCAATGGCATGACGCTTTACACCTATGACAAGGACGAGAGGGGCAAGAGCAACTGCTACGACAAATGCGCCACCAACTGGCCGCCGCTGAAAGCCGAAGCCGGCGCCAAGGCGGATGACGAGTGGAGCGTCGTCGACCGCACCGACGGCACCAAGATGTGGGCCTATGACGGCAAGCCGGTCTACACCTTCATAAAGGACAAGAAGCCCGGCGATGTGACCGGCGACGGCGTCGGCGAAGTCTGGCATATCGTCAAGGCCGACTAAGCACGCCAGTCCCGCTGCTGGCGGGACAAGGGCTGGTCGCCGGGCATCTCCATGCCATCCGGCGGCCGGCATCGAACAGCCCGTTATAATGTCGCCCGTCCTGGTTTGGGCAGCATTTCAACGACTCGGCGGAAAAATGAATCGGGTCGTTTCCGCTGACTCAGACCCACCATCTGCCTTTCCCAAATTCTGTGATTTTCTCCATACACTCTAAGAGTGTATTGCTGCGGACCGGCCCGCAATTTGGGCGCTTCCCCTTGACCGGATGCAAAAGCGCGGCCATGTGAGCGACAAATAGAACGAGATTTCGTCGCGCGCAGCGGAATTCTTCTGCCGCACCACAGCTGATATGAGACCTCATGGACGTCGTCGTCGTCGAATCGCCGGCCAAGGCGAAGACAATCAACAAATACCTCGGCAAGAACTACAAGGTTCTGGCCTCGTTCGGCCATATCAGGGACTTGCCGGCCAAGGATGGCTCGGTGCGTCCGGATGAGGATTTCGCCATGTCCTGGGCGGTCGACACCGCCTCCGGCAAGCGCCTCGCCGACATCGCCAAGGCGGTCAAGGACGCCGACGGCCTGATCCTCGCCACCGATCCGGATCGCGAAGGCGAAGCGATTTCCTGGCATGTGCTGGAAGTTCTGAAGCAGAAGCGCGCGCTGAAGGACAAGCCGGTCAGCCGCGTCGTCTTCAACGCCATCACCAAATCGTCGGTGCTGGAAGCGATGGCCAATCCGCGCCAGATCGATGCGCCGCTGGTCGATGCCTATCTCGCCCGCCGGGCGCTGGATTATCTCGTCGGCTTCACGCTGTCGCCGGTGCTGTGGCGCAAACTGCCGGGCGCCCGTTCGGCCGGACGCGTCCAGTCGGTTGCGCTGCGTCTCGTCTGCGACCGCGAATCCGAGATCGAGCGCTTCATTCGCGAGGAATACTGGCAGATCGCTGCACTGCTGGGCACGCCGCGCAACGAGAATTTCGAAGCGCGGCTGACCGCCTTCGATCGCAAGAAGCTGCAAAAGCTCGACATTTCAAACAAGGCGCAGGCCGACGACATCAAGTCGATGCTCGAAGGCGCGACCTTCAAGGCGGTGTCGGTGGAAGCCAAGCCGACCAAGCGCAATCCCGGCCCGCCCTTCACCACCTCGACGCTGCAGCAGGCCGCCTCGTCGGGTCTCGGCTTCTCGGCCAGCCGCACCATGCAGGTGGCGCAACGCCTCTATGAAGGCATGGAGATCGGCGGCGAGACCACCGGTCTGATCACCTATATGCGAACCGACGGCGTACAGATGGCACCCGAGGCGATCGACGCCGCACGCGATGCCATTGCCAAGGAATTCGGTCCAAAATACCTGCCGGAAAAGCCGCGCCAATATACGGCCAAAGCCAAGAACGCCCAGGAAGCGCACGAAGCGATCCGCCCGACGGATTTCATGCGCACCCCGGCATCGGTCAGGCAATATCTCGATTCCGACCAGATGCGGCTCTATGAGCTGATCTGGAAGCGCGCCATCGCCAGCCAGATGCAGCCGGCCGAAATCGAGCGCACCACCGCAGAGATCGAGGCGGTCAATGGATCGCGCACCGCGGAGCTGCGTGCCGTCGGTTCGGTCGTTCGGTTCGACGGTTTCATCGCCGCATACACCGACCAGAAGGACGACGATGCGGAAGACGAGGAAAATCGTCGCCTGCCCGAGATCCGTGCCGGCGAGCAGCTTGCCCGCCAGGCGATCAACGCCACCCAGCACACCACCGAGCCGCCGCCGCGTTACTCCGAAGCGTCGCTGATCAAGAAGCTGGAAGAGCTCGGCATCGGCCGGCCTTCTACCTATACGGCGATCCTGAAGACGCTCGAGGACCGCGACTATGTCACCATCGACAAGCGCCGGCTGGTGCCGCAGGCCAAGGGCCGGCTGCTGTCGGCTTTCCTCGAAAGCTTCTTCAAGCGCTATGTCGAGTACGACTTCACCGCGTCCCTCGAGGAAAAGCTCGACGAGATTTCGGACGGCAAGCTCGCCTGGAAGGACGTGCTGCGCGATTTCTGGAAGGATTTTTCCGGCGCCGTCGCCGACATCAAGGAACTGCGCGTCACCGACGTGCTGGATGCGCTCAATGAAGAGCTGGCGCCGCTGGTGTTCCCCGCGCGCGAAGACGGTTCGAATCCACGCATCTGCCCGAAATGCGGCACCGGCAATCTGTCGCTGAAGCTCGGCAAGTTCGGCGCCTTTGTCGGCTGCTCCAACTATCCCGAATGCTCCTTCACCCGCCAGCTCGGCGATGCCGCCAACCCCAATGGCGAGAATGGCGGCGGCGAAGACGGCACCAAGGTCATCGGCAAGGACCCCTATACGTCAGAGGAAATCACGCTGCGCAGCGGCCGCTTCGGCCCCTATCTGCAACGCGGCGACGGCAAGGAAGCCAAGCGCTCCAGCCTGCCCAAGGGCTGGACGGCAGAGTCGATCGACCACGAAAAGGCGCTGGCGCTGCTGTCGCTGCCGCGCGATGTCGGCCAGCATCCGGAAACGGCCAAGATGATCTCGGCCGGGCTCGGCCGTTACGGTCCGTTCGTGCTGCATGACGGCACCTATGCCAATCTCGAAAGCATCGAGGACGTGTTCTCGATCGGCCTCAACCGCGCCGTGTCGGTGATCGCCGAGAAGCAGCTGAAGGGCAAGGGTGGCCGCAATGGCGGCACGGCCGCTGCGCTCAAGGAGCTCGGCGACCACCCCGATGGCGGCGGCAAGATCGTCGTGCGCGACGGCAAATACGGGCCTTACGTGAATTTCGGCAAGGTCAATGCTACGCTGCCCAAGGGCAAGGATCCCCAGTCGGTGACGATGGAGGATGCGCTGGCGCTGATTGCCGAGAAGGAAGCCAAGGGCGGCGGCGGCAAAAAGCCGTTCCGCAAGGCGGCCGCGGCCAAAGCTCCGGCAACCAAGAAAGTAGCCGCCAAGAAGCCGGCTGCTAAGAAGCCGGCCGCGAAGAAAAAAGGGTAGGACAGCGTGGCGCGCAAGATCACCGGCAGAACCCACGGCGATCCGCGCACCGCCGACACCAGGGCCAAGGTCAAGGACGACTATCGGCCGTCGCGTGACGAAATCCTGCGCTACATTGCCGAAAATCCTGATCGCGCCGGCAAGCGCGACATCGCCAAGGCGTTCGCGCTGCGCGGCGACGACCGCATCTGGCTGAAGGATATTTTGCGCGACCTGCAGGACGAAGGCGTCCTCACCAAGGAGCGCAAGGGGCTGGCCCGCGTCGGTGCCCTGCCCCATGTCACGGTCCTCGATATTTTCGACCGCGATGCCGATGGCGTGCTCTTGGCGCGCCCAACCGAACACACAGCCAATGGGCCGCCGCCGATCGTTTCCATCCGCCTGTCGCGCAGTGGCAGTGGACCGGCGCCCGGCATTGGCGACCGCGTGCTGGCCAAGACCTTTCCGGCCGACGACACGAACGTCGCCCTGGGCGGCCCCGCCTACACCGGGCGGGTGGTGAAGATTTTCGAAAAACGTACCGATGCCGTGCTCGGTATCTTTCGCATCCTGCAGGACGGCACCTTCCGCATCGAACCGGTGGAACGGCGCCAGCCCGAACTGATCGTCGACAAGGAATTCCAGAACGGCGCCAAGAATGGCGACCTGGTCGAGGTCGAGCCGGCGCGAGCCTCCCGTTTCGGCTTGCCGAGAGCCAAGGTGCTCAACGTGCTGGGCTCTCTGACCAGCGAAAAGGCGGTCTCTATGATCGCCATCCATGCGCACGACATTCCGCATATCTTCCCGGCCGACGTCATCGCAGAATCCGAAGCCGTCAAACCGGCGACGCTTGACCATCGCGAGGATTGGCGCGACCTGCCGCTGGTCACCATCGATCCGGCCGACGCCAAGGACCATGACGACGCCGTCTTCGCCACGCCGGATCTCGACGAGAAGAACCCCGGCGGCGTGGTTGCCACCGTGGCGATCGCCGACGTCGCCGCCTATGTGCGCTATGGCACTGCACTCGACCGCGAAGCGCTGAAGCGCGGCAACTCGGTCTATTTCCCGGATCGTGTCGTGCCGATGCTGCCCGAGCGCATCTCCAACGATCTCTGCTCGCTGCGCGAGGGCCAGGACCGGCCGGCATTGGCGGTGCGCATGATCTTTTCGGCCGAGGGCCGCAAGCTCAGGCACACCTTCCATCGCGTCATGATGAAGTCGGCGGCAAAGCTCGCCTACCAACAGGCTCAGGCGGCGATCGACGGCGCGCCGGACGACAAGACAGGCCCGATCCTCGAAACCGTGCTGAAGCCACTGTGGGACGCCTATGCGATCCTGAAGCGCGGCCGCGATGGCCGCCAGCCGCTCGAACTCGATCTGCCGGAGCGCAAGATCGTACTCAAGCCGGACGGCACCGTCGACCGCGTCATCGTGCCGGAGCGGCTCGATGCCCACAAGCTCATCGAAGAATTCATGATCCAGGCCAATGTCGCCGCGGCCGAGACGCTGGAGGCGAAGAAGCAGGAGCTGGTCTATCGCGTCCACGACGCGCCGTCGCTCGCCAAGCAGGAATCGCTGCGCGAGTTCCTGCAGACATTGGGCCTGTCACTGGCGCGCGGCGCGCAGATGCAGCCAAGCCAGTTCAACGGCATTTTGGAGCGCGTGCGCGGCGCCGACAATGAAGGCCTCGTCAACGAAGTGGTGCTGCGCTCGCAGAGCCAGGCCGAATACTCGCCAAAGAACATCGGCCATTTCGGTCTCAACCTCCGCCGCTACGCCCATTTCACCTCGCCGATCCGCCGCTATGCCGATTTGATCGTGCATCGCGGACTTATTGCCGCACTCGGACTGGGTCCGGGTGGGCTGACGCAGGACGAAGCGGCACGGCTCGAAGATGTCGCGGTGCTGATCTCCGGCACGGAACGCCGCGCAATGGCGGCCGAGCGGGACACGGTCGACCGTCTGATCGCCGCCTATCTCGCCGAACGCGTCGATGACCGCTTCGATGCCCGCATCTCCGGCGTCACCAAATCAGGACTATTTGTCCAATTGCCGCAGTACGGCGCGGATGGTTTCATCCCGGTGTCAACTCTGGGCGGCGATTACTATATATACGATGAAACGGCTCGCTCCCTGTTCGGAGAACGCTCTGGCAAAGGCTACCAACTCGCGGACCGCGTCGAGGTCCGGCTTATCGAGGTGGCGCCGATGGCCGGCGCAATGCGCTTTGAGATGTTGACCGACCCAAAGCCTCTGCCGGGCTCCAAGCGGTCGTTTCACAAGGCCAAGGGCCGCGCCCGCGCGTCGCAATCGCGACCGGGTTCGCGCGGCAGGAGACGATGATGACAACAGCCATGGAAGAACAGGTTTTCGGCGGAGAACATCACTCGGGCCGGGCCGCACGCCCGCTGTGGACGGCGATGAAGCGCGGCCTGCTCGGCCGCTGCCCGCATTGCGGCGAAGGCAAGCTGTTTCGCGCTTTTACCAAGACCGTCGACACATGCGGCGTCTGCGGCGAGGAATTGCATCACCACCGGGCCGACGACCTGCCGGCCTACCTCGTCATCGTCATTGTCGGCCACATCGTGCTGGGCGCTTTCATGGGCGTGGAGGCGACGTCGACTTTGTCCATATGGCAGCACATCGCCATCTGGGTGCCGCTGACCATCCTTTTGTCGGTTGCGCTGCTGCAGCCGGTCAAGGGTGCCGTCATCGGACTGCAATGGGCCTTCTATATGCACGGCTTCGGCGGCGAGCACGACGTGATCGAGCCGCATCCCGGAGCCTAGGCCGCAGCCAAGAATGCTGCCTGGCGCAACATACCGACCGTGAAAGGCCACTTTCGCTTGCCAGAAGTTTCCGCTAGGTCCTGCGCATGGACGGTATGACCAAGGCGGAAGTCGACAGGATCGAGCGGAGCATGATCGCTCATAGCGACCGGCCAATTCGCCCGCGCGACGCGGCAACTCTCATCCTGCTCGACCGCAAGGACGACGACGTACTGGTTCTGATGGGTCGCCGCCATGCCGGCCACGCCTTCATGCCGGGCAAGTTCGTCTTTCCCGGCGGCCGCACCGATCCGGCCGATAGCCGCATACCGGTCGTCGCCGCCCTGCACCCGGAGCAGGAAGCCAAGCTGATCGCCGGGCCGGGGCGCACAAGCGCCGCACGAGCCCGCGCCATCGCCCTGTCGGCCATCCGAGAGACCTATGAGGAAGCCGGGCTGCTGATCGGCCGCAAGGGTGCTTTCGCAACCCCCAGATCCGACTGGCAAGGCTTTGCCGAACACGGCGTGCAACCCTCTCTCGACATGCTGCGCTTCGTCGCGCGCGCCATCACGCCACCCAACCGGGTGCGCCGCTTCGACACCCGCTTCTTCAGCGCCTGGCGTGACGACGTCGCGGTCGAACTGCCCGGTGGCGGTCCGACCAACGAACTGGAAGAGCTGGTCTGGCTGCCGCTTGCCAAGGCCAGGGAAGCCGACATACCCGACATCACCCGAATGATCCTGGACGAGTTGGAAAAGCGCCTCGCCCATGATCCACTGTTGCGTCCAGGCGGTCCCGTGCCCTTCTACCGGCTTGTCCGCAGCCGCTTCATCCGCGAACTTCTCTAGAGCAATTCCAGGAAAGTGTGACGCGGTTTTCCGTCCGAATTGCGTAAGATCAAACAGACAGAGTATTCAGCATCCATGACGGTCGATACCCAACCAAAGGGCGACGAGCGCGTACACTGGCTGCCGATGGTGGCGGCGATCTCGTCGATCAGCGTCGTCGGCATCGCCATCGGCCTCGGCATGCCGCTGCTCAGCGTCATCCTCGAAACACGCGGCCACTCGGCTTCGATGATCGGCCTCAACACCGCCGTCGCCGGCCTCGCCTCGATCGCCGGTGCGCCGCTGGCGACCCCGCTCGCCATGCGCTTCGGCGTTGCCTGGACCATGATCGCCATGATCGCCGCCGGCGCGCTGGCCTTTGTCGGCTTCCATTTCGCACCCGATTTCTGGATGTGGTTTCCACTGCGCATCGTGCTGCACATTGCGCTGACGGTGCTGTTCATCCTGTCTGAATTCTGGATCAGCACCTCGGCGCCGCCGCACCGGCGCGGCCTTGTCCTTGGCATTTACGCCACTGTCCTGTCGCTCGGCTTTGCCGCCGGACCGTGGCTGTTCGCTCATCTCGGCAGTTCCGGCTTCAGGCCGTTCGGCGTCATCATCGCGTTGGTGACGCTGGCGGCCATACCCGTGCTGGCAGCACGCAACGAGAGCCCGTCGATCGCCTCGGATGGCGAAACCAGCAATTTCCTGCGCTACATCTGGCTGGTGCCGTCGGCGACCGCTGCCGTGCTGGTGTTCGGCGCGGTGGAAACCGGCGGCTTTGCGCTGTTCCCGATCTACGGCAGCCGAATCGGCTATTCCGAGGCCGATGCGGCCCTTCTGCTGACCATGATCGGCCTCGGCAATGTGTTGTTGCAGATCCCGATCGGCATGATCAGCGACCGCGTCAGCGATCGCCGCTACCTGCTGATTGCCTGCGCGACGGTCGGTCTTATCGGCACCGTGTTCATGCCCTTCTTCGCCCAGAATTGGCATTTGATGGCCGCGCTTCTGTTCGTCTGGGGCGGCGTCGTCGCTGCCATGTACACGATCGGCCTTGCCCATCTCGGCTCGCAGCTTTCCGGCCATGAACTGGCGTCGGCCAATGCCGCCTTCGTGCTGTGCTACGGCGTCGGCATGGTGCTCGGCCCGCAGGCGATCGGCATCGGCATGGATGCGTTCGGTCCGTCCGGCTTCGGCTGGTCGCTCGGCCTGTTCTTCGCCGCCTATATCGCTTTGGTCGCCGTCAGGTTGGTTCGCAAGATCCTGCTGTAGCGCGACTGCGGCCTGCCATGCATTTGGCACGGCACGGTGACAGGCTGCTGACAGAACCGTGTCAGGAGCACAGGGCTAAAAAGGTGTCCCAAAACACTTGAGGACACTTCCATGATCGACAGCGGCTTTGAAACCACATCGCTACGAATGACACTGCTTCTGCTCGTGACCTTCCAGGCTCCGGCCGCTGACGTCGACCGCATCATGGATGCCGTGGTGGCGATCGCGCCGCTGGCCATGGGCAAATATGACCGCAATGCCTATCAGTCGGCGCACGGCATCGAACGCTACAGGCCGCTTGACGGTGCGGCCGCCGGCGCCGAAACCGAATTGCGGCGGCGCCCCGGCACGGTCGAGGTTTCCTTCGAACTGCCGGACGACCAGGCGCTGGCCGCCCGCGTCGTCGAGGCGATTTTCCAGGCGCACTCCTACCAGGAACCGGTGATCCGCATTCAGCCGATTCTCGCCAGCCGTTCCAAGGGGCTGGACGACCGCGCCAATCCGAATCGCTGGTGGAACACGACCGGAGACTGGAAGAAGGTTGCGGCATCGGCGACGGAAACCGCATGATTTCCGCTCCCGAGCCGGCTCTGGTGGGTCGCACAAGGCCTACCGGGCTTGACTTTCCGGGCGCGTTCTTTATGTGTCGCGCCAAGTTTCCCGCGTCCGGGTGTTTCCCCGTGCTCCAGCGGCCAAAACCCCACGAACAAACGGACTGATATCATGGCCAAAGCCGCAAACATCAAGATCAAGCTTCTGTCGACCGCCGACACCGGTTTCTTCTACGTGACCAGCAAGAACAGCCGCACCAAGACCGACAAGCTGTCGTTCCGCAAGTACGACCCGGTCGCCAAGAAGCACGTCGAGTTCAAGGAAACCAAGATCAAGTAATCCGGGTTTCCCGCCGCAATGCCGAAACGCCGCCCAATGGGCGGCGTTTTTCGTTTGTAACAGTTGATTTCGTTGCATCCGAGCAGAGACTTCAGCCAAAGGATTGACCCTTAGCCATGGTTGCGGCACCCTTGGCCGTGGGTTGGGTGTCACGAATAAGGCGCCTATGGATGTCGAAGAAGTTGAAAGCTGCAATCATTGCAGCCCTTGTCGCTCTGGCTGCTGGCTTCGCCGTCAGCAACGGGCTGATAAGCCAGCAGACGGCTGATGAGATCAAGGCCAGGACTGACCAGGTTCTGACTGAGGAAGAGGCCCCACCGCCTGCACCTCAGCCTGACAGCCCCGCCACGCCTTCCACGGAACCCGCACCGCAGGCTCCGACACCTCCCGCCGCGGCACCCCCGCAAGGATCACAACAGGGTCAATGAAGAAGCCTCGCCAGGATGGGCTCCTCTCGTGCGATCGCGCCATCTGAGTGTATCGTTTTAATACAATCGCCAATTGGTAGACTTGCACCACGGATAGGTAGTTAGTTTCAGCGTCAGGCAAAAAGGGGGGAAATGCCTCGCACTGGGAGAAAACGATGTCCGTACAAAAAGGCGACTTTCGAACCAACAGAGCCGACTACGTGATTGCCGCGATGCATGGCGGAGTGACCGCCGAAGACAGCGTTCGAGACGAGAACCTGGCAAGGAGAAAGAAGTCCCTGTGGCTGAAGGAGCGGCGATCGGCCAAATCGGCTGAAAACCCGTTGGACAGCTCGCCGCTGTCCAAAAGAACCCCTCGCGGTTAGCGGTCTACAATCGCCTTCCGCGATCACACCATATCCGCACACAACCCACTCGCCCATATTGCAGGTGCCACCGTCGGTGTTGACTAACTCCGACGGTGGCCTAGTTCGCGGCGAAATGACCTCCGTTCTTTTGAGAAGACGGCGGGACTAAGGTCTTGCGCCCTAGACGCAAAGGTCCGAGCGATCCTGTTAGGTTCCGGAAATGTCTCTTGGACGTTCCGCTATTTTATCCAATTGAAATGTAGCGTTACCGTGTATGTCCCGCTCGATAGCGGCGCCTGATCCGGCTGCCCGCATCCGACCCGGCTGCGTCCCCTCAGCCGATGCGCTCGCCGCTTTTCGCATCGAACAGATGCAGCTGGTCCGGTTCGGCCGCCAACCGCACCACGTCGCCGGACTTGACGCCGGCACGGCCCATGGCAAAGACGCACAGCTGCTGGCTGGCTAGCTTGACGTAGAACTGCGTCGAAAGGCCGAGCGGCTCGACCACACCCACCTCGCCCTTCAACGCACCCTCGTCCGCCAGCTTGATATGCTCGGGCCGCAAACCGACGGTGATGGCGTCACCGTGGGTCAGTGGCAAGCCTTCCGGCAGCCGCAGCGCCTGGCCGTCGGCCAGTACGGCCTCCAACGTAGCGCCCTTGCGAACCGTCGCCGGCAGAAAATTCATGCCAGGCGAACCGATGAAACCTGCAACGAACATGTTGGCCGGCCGGTCGTAGAGATCGAGCGGCGCGCCGACCTGCTGGATCAGCCCGTCATGCATGACGACGATCCGGTCGGCCATGGTCATCGCCTCGATCTGGTCGTGCGTGACATAGACCGATGTCGTCTTCAGTTGCTGGTGCAGCGCCTTGATCTCGGCGCGCATATGGACGCGCAGCTTGGCGTCGAGGTTCGACAGCGGCTCGTCGAACAGGAAGACCTTGGGGTCGCGCACGATCGCCCGGCCCATGGCGACGCGCTGGCGCTGGCCGCCGGACAATTGCCGCGGCAGGCGCTGCAGGAAGGTGTCGAGCCCGAGCCGCTTGGCGGCGCCGTCCACCCTGGCGTCGATCGTCGCCTTCTCCGCCTTCTTCAGGAGCAGGCTGAAGCCCATGTTCTTCGACACGTCCATATGCGGATAAAGCGCGTAGGACTGGAACACCATGGCGATGTCGCGGTCCTTGGGTGCTACGTCATTGACCAGCCGCTCGCCAATGCGGATCTCGCCGCCGGAAGCCTCCTCCAGCCCGGCGATCATGCGCAAAAGCGTGGACTTGCCGCAGCCCGACGGCCCAACCAGGACGACGAACTCGCCATCGGCGATTTCAAGGTCGACCGCGTGCAGGACGCGGACGGCGCCATAGTCCTTGCGGACCTTCTCGAGCGTAACAGAGGCCATCGATCTATCCTTTGACGGCGCCGGCGGTCAGGCCGGTGACGAGATAGCGTTGCAGGAAGGCGAAGAAGATGCAGACCGGGATCAGCGCCAGGATGGATGCCGCCATCATCTGTCCCCAATCGACGGCGAACTTGCCGATGAAGGTGAGCAAGCCGACGGCGAAGGTCTTCTGGTCGTCGCTGGAAATCAGCATTAGCGCGAACAGAAGCTCGCTCCAGGCGGCGGTGAAGACGAAACCGAGCGTGGCGCCCATACCGGGCAGCGTCAGCGGTACAATCACCTTGCGCATCGCCTGCGCACGCGTGCAGCCGTCGATCATCGCCGCTTCCTCCAGATCCTTGGGGATGCCGTCGAAAAAGGACTGCATGAGGAAGGTGGCAAAAGCCGTGTTGAAGGCGGTGTAGATGATGATCAGCCCGGTCAGGCTGTTGATCAGTCCGATCTGACCCATCACGCGGTAGATCGGCGGAATGACCATCACCAGCGGAAAGGTCTGGGTCAAAAGCAACATCAGCGCCAGTGCTGCCTTGCCGCGAAAGGTGAAGCGCGACATGGCATAACCGGCAAGCGTGGCGATGATTGTCACCAGTGCCGCCGTCGATACCGAGACGATGACGCTGTTGAGGAAATAGCGCGGGAAATCGGTGGCCTCGAGCACGGTGACGAAGTTCTGCAGCGTCATGTGCGACGGCCAGAAGGTGATGCCTTCGGAATAAAGCAGCCGCTCCGGCGTGACCGAGATCTTCAGCGTCCAGTAGATCGGGAACAAGGCAAAGAGCACGTAAGCCGCGATTGCCGCGTAGAGGCCGATGCCGCCGAAGAAGCGCTGCGAGGCTGTGCGTCCTGCGATCATCAGACGTGCCTCACCAGGGTGCGGCGGATACCGATCAGCGCAATCGCATAGGCAATGAGCAGGACCAATAGCAGCACGGCCACCGCCGAGGCATAGCCTTTGTCCAGCGATTTGAAGGCGCTGACATAGATGTAGACCGGCACCGTGTTGGTCGAGCCGGCCGGTCCGCCTTCGGTCATGACGAAGATCAGGTCGGCGAAGGTGGCGATCCAGATGGTGCGCAACATCACGGTGATGGCGATGGTCGGCGCCAGAAACGGCAGCGTCACCTTGGTGAAGCGCTGCCAGGGCGAAGCGCCGTCGATCGCCGCCGCCTCATGCAGTTCCGACGGGATCGACTTCAGCGCCGCCAAGAGCGTGATGGCAAAGAAAGGAATGCCGAACCAGATATTGGCGACGATCGGCCCCCACATGGCGGTTGACGGATCGGACAGCACATTGGTCGGCCCGGCCTTCAGCCCCAATGCAAACAGCCAGTGCGGCAGCGGGCCGATGATCGGATTGAACAGCCAGGCCCAGGTCAGGCCCGACAGGAAGGACGGCACCGCCCAGGGCAGGAACACCAGGGCTTGTACAGCCTTGCGGCCGCGAAACGGCTTGTCGAGCAGAAGCGCCAGGCCAAGGCCGAGGAAGAACTGGAAAAAAAGGCTGGCGACCGTCCACCACAACGTGTTGACCAGCGCCTGGCCCAGCACCTGATCCGACAGCATCGCCTGATACTGGCCGAGCCCGACATATTCGGACTTGAAGGCGGAGAACTTGCGGAAGGAGTAGCTGATGCCGATGACCAGCGGCACCAGAAGCACCACGACCAGCAGGATGATCGCCGGGCTGAGATAGAGCCATGGCTCGATAGCGGCATGGGATAGCCGCTTGCGACGCGGCTTGCCGACGGATCGTATTTCGGACACGGCGTAGGTCATTGGCTCGGGGGCGCTCCTGGAACGGCGTCGGGGACAGCGTCCTTCTCCCCGTTTCACGGGGAGAAGATGCCGGTCCACCCTCCGCAGCTGCTGCGGAAGACGGGCAGGCAGATGAGGGGCAGCGCGAACCTATCGAGGCATAGCGCCGCCCCTCATCCGTCACTTCGTGACACCTTCTCCCCTTGAACGGCGACAAGGGAAGAAAAACTACTTCTTGTTCTTCGCCAGCCAGTCCTGCTGTTCCTTGGTCAGGAAGGCAGCCCACTGGTCGGCGACGTCCTTGGCCGTCTTCTGGCCAAGCAGCACTTCCTGAAAATTCTTGATCGCCACCTGGTCGACGAAATTGCCGAGGTTCTCCAGATGCGTCGGCGGGGTGACCATTTCATATTTGGAGCTGTCGCTGAGCTCCGTGAACCAGCCCTTGAACTGCTCGGTCTTGAAATGGGGATCTTGGTCGGCACCGTTGTGGATCGGGACGACGCCGACTTCCTTGGCCCATTCCAGATTGTCCTTCGGCGACAAAAGGGTCGCCATCAGCTTCCAGGCGTCGTCCTTGTGCTGCGAGTTGGCGAACATGGCCCAACCGGCATAGCCGAGTGTCGGATAGGATTTGCCGCTCGGCCCGACCGGCAATGGCGCTACCGCGAAATCGTCGGCGCTCATCTTGTCGGCGATGCCGAGCAGCGCGTCCGGATCCTGGTTGAGCATGGCGCAGGTGCCGGAATAGAAGCCGGTGACCGTTTCGTTGAAACCCCAGCTCACCGCATCCTTCGGCGCCAGGCCGTCCTTGTACATATCGGCCAGCATCTGCAGGCCCTTGACCGAGCCCTCCTCGTTGATCGTCGAAGTGCCGTCCTCGTTGAAGTAACCGCCCTTGCCCTGAGCGATGTTCATGAACATGTGCATGCCGTTGAAGGCACCCGGCCCGCCGCGCAGGCAGTAGCCGTACTTGCCCGGAATGGCGGAGATTTTCTTGGAGTCGGCGACGAACTCGTCGAGCGTGGCCGGCGGGCCGTCCAGACCTGCCTCCTTGAACAGTTTCTTGTTCCAGAACAGCGCGTTCACATAGTAGCCGTAGGGGATCATGAACTGGGTGTTGTTGACGGTCGAGCCGAACTGTTTGGCGCGGTCGCCAAGCGTCTTGGCGTCGTCCCATTTGGCCATATACGGGCCGAGATCCTCGAGCTGGGCATTGTTGGCATAGAGGCCCATCCAGCGCTCCGGCATCTCGACCACGTCGGGCGTATCGCCGGCCTGCACCATGGTCAGGAATTTCTCGAACGCCTGCCCCCAGGGCAGCGAGATCAGCTCGACCTTGATGCCTGGATTGGCCGTTTCGAACTCGGCGATCTGCTTCTTCAGGAATTCGGTGCGTGGCGGGCTGGTGATGACTTCGACCATTTTCAGGGTCGAATCGGCCACAGCATTTCCGGCGGAAATCGCCAGTCCCGCAACGGTGGCAAGCATGACGGTCAGTTTTTTCATGTTCAAGACTCCCATTTTGAACCCGCTTGTTATTTTCTGGCTTTTTCGAAGGCTTGGGCGACATCCGCCCACAGGTCTTCGACACTCTCCAATCCGACATTGAAGCGGATGGTTCGGGGGCTGACGCCGAAGCGCGCCATCGAATTCAGGCCCGGCGTCTGCTCCAGCGACGCCTTGGCCGGCACGACCAGGCTTTCATGCCCGCCCCAACTGACGCCGATGCGGAAATATTTCAGCGCGTCGACGAAGACGGGGATGTCGATCTCGTCCGTAACCTCGAAGGAGAACAGCCCGGCATAGCCGGCCAGCGTCGCCTTGCCCGGGTGGTTCGAATAGACGGGATGGTTGACCCGCTCGACAGCGGCATGCGCCTTCAGCCGTTCGGCGATGGTCAGGCCGCTCTTCATGTGGTGCGGCAGGCGCAGCGGCAGCGTGCGCAGGCCGCGCAGCAAAAGCCACGCCTCGAACGGTGACAGCTTGCCGCCGAGATAGGAATAGGTCTGCTCGTTGATGTGCTTGATGTGGGCAGCCGAACCCGCCACGACGCCCGCGACCGTATCGCTGTGGCCGCCAAGGTATTTCGAGGCCGAATGCAGCACCAGGTCGACGCCATGCGTGATCGGCTTCTGGAACACCGGCGTCGCCCAGGAATTGTCGATCGTGGTGACGATGCCCTGTTCCTTGGCCAACCGTGTCAGATGCGCGATGTCCTGCAGCTCGAACATCATCGAGGTCGGGCTTTCCAGATAAAGCAGCTTGGCGCCGGGAAGTGCCGCCGCGACCGCATCCGGGTCGGAGCCGTCGACATAATCGACCTTGATGTTGAGCCGCGGCAACAGCCGCTCGAACAAACGGTAGGCATCGCCATAGCAATTGCGCACCGCCACGATGCGCTCGCCCGCACCGACGAACGCAAGCACCGTGGCGCTGATCGCCGCCATACCACTGGAAAAGCCGCGCGCGGCTTCTGCGCCCTCGAGCGCTGCCACGCGCGCCTCGAACTCCATCACCGTGGGGTTGTCGCCGCGCGAATAGATCGGCTGCCTTCGTTTGCCGGCAAAGGTTTCGGCCATCTCGGCATAGTTGGCGAAGGTGAACAGCGAGGTCTGGTAGATCGGCGGCACCACCGCACCGCCGGGGAACGGTTCGTCATGCGCCAAAAGCGTCGCCGCTTCGGCGAGATAGTCGTAATCGAAACCTGATGGATGCTCGTTCATGTCTGGCTCGAGAGTTTGAGTTTGGCCGCGCCGCGCTTGAGGTCGTCCTCGACGGTGGCGATCAGCTTGAGCGCCTCGGCGCGAGCGCCCTGCGGATCGCGGGCAGCAATGCGTTCGTAGATGGTCCGGTGATAGGGAAAGCTGGCGTGGCCGAAGTCACGCACGCCGAGCGGATGCTCCCAGAAGCGGTGAAACAGCTCATGCATGGCGGCGATGATCTGCTCGAACAGCGGATTGCCCGAGACCCGGTAGATCGCCTGGTGGAACTCCCAATCCTCTTCCGACGACATGCCCTCGCGCGTGCGGAACGCCTGTTCCATGATGTCGAGCTTGCGTGCGATCTCGGCAATATCGGCTTGGCTGGCGCGTTCGGCGCAAAGGGCTGCTGCCTCCGCCTCCAGCGCGCGGCGGATCTCCAGCGTCTGCATCAGGCTGGTGAAATCATTGCCGCCGGCCAGTGTCAGCGGCATGTGCAGCATATCAGGCGAAACAGCCGCCTTGAGATAGGTGCCGCTGCCTTGCCGGCGTTCGACGAGGCCGAGCCCTTCCCAGCGTGTCAGAGCCTCGCGCACGGTGTTGCGGCTGACCTTCAGCCGCTCGGCGAGAATGCGTTCGGTTGGGAGTCTGTCGCCCAGCTGCAGGGCTTCGGCGCGAACAAATCCCACCAACGCTTTCAACACGGCGTCGTCGCGCGCCGTGATTTGAATGGGTGGCAGGCTGTTCTGGTCCACATTTCCTCCGAGTGGTCCAATGGTCCAACCAATTCTGCACAGTTGAAAACTCCTGTCAACCGACTGTCAGGAGCACTGTCGGAGGAAGCGACGCAATATTCTCAAGGCGGTCGCGCGATCGCGTCTGCTAACCTGCGGCAGCAGGCGGCCCGAACCAGGTGGTCAGCGCGTCCACAAGGCCCCGTTGGGTTCCCGCCCCGGCCCAAGCCACATAACCATCGGGCCGGATCAAGACCGCGTCGGGCGCAACGACACTCCCGAGAGCCGGCAGGTCCCAGATACCGGCGTAACCGGCGTCGATCTGCCGGACCCGTTCTGCCCAGGGCGCGATGTCCAGTCTGCCGGGCTCACCGAGGTTGAGCAGCACGGGCCGCGCGTCGTGCAGCAAGGTGAAGACCCGCAACGGTCCGCCGGCGGTGGTCAGATCGAGATCGGGCATTCGCCGCCCAAGCAGCGGGTGCCCCTCGCCGAGGTCGTAGTGGACACACAGGCCGGACATCTCGGCTGCGATCTTTTTGCGGGGTTCATCCATGCCGAGCAACTCGGCAACGGTGTCGGCCAAGGCCTTGCTGCGGTCATCCGTGCGGCGAAGCGCGACCTGCGCCATCGTGTTACGCAACACGCGGGCGGCAACCGGATGGCGCTCGGCATGATAGCTGTCGAGAAGGCTTTCCGGCGATATCCCCTTGATGACCTGGGCCAGCTTCCATCCAAGGTTCACCGCATCCTGCACGCCGATGTTGAGGCCCTGTCCACCCATCGGCGGATGGACGTGGGCGGCATCGCCGGCCAGGAGCACGCGTCTGTCGCGATATGCGGCAGCCTGGCGCGTCATGTCGGTGAAGCGGGAGAGCCAGGTCGGGCTGTGGACCCCGAAATCGGTGCCATAGATGGCAGCCAGCGCCTCGCTGAGCTCGCGTAGCGTCGGTTCGCCGCGCGCCTCCAGGCGGGGCTCCGTCAGCACGACGCCAACCTTCTTGCCGTCCTCGATCTTACCCAGGGCATGAATTCCGGAGGCGTTGCTGCGGAAGCCCCATGGCGGTTCTTCCGACATTTCGACCTCGGCAATCATCCAGCTCATCGTCGGATCCCATCCGGCGAACTCGATACCGGCCGCCTTGCGAATGGTGCTGCGGCCTCCGTCGCAGCCGACCTGATATGCGGCCCTCAGGCGGTGACCGGTGGACAGTTCGACGTCGACGCCGCTGTCGTCCTGGATAAACCCCGCAACCTCGTGTTCACGATAGATCGGCACCTTCAACTCGCCGACCCAGTCGGCCAGGATGCGCTCGATGTGGTTCTGCCGCAGCGCCAACAGGTAATTGTGCCGGGTTGGGAAATCGCTGATGTCCAGGCGGATCATGTGAAAACCTACGGCCGGGCTCACTTGGCCCTGCGAGAGGAACCGATCGGCAATTCCGCGCTGGTCGAGCACCTCGATGGTGCGTGCATGGAGGCCGCCTGCGCGCAGGCCGGCAAGTTTCTGATCCGGCCGCCTTTCGACAATGGCAACGTCGACGCCTGCTAGCGCCAGTTCGCCCGCCAGCATCAATCCCGTCGGACCACCCCCGGCGATCACCACCGCATGATCTGAAACCATTATCATCACTCCCGTTTTCCGCACCTTGGTTCGGGTCGGTTTTACGGGAGGAGCCGGGTCTTGCCGCAAGCCCCTTGTGCGCCATATGTATGAAATGGAAGGGAACGGTATTGTTCCCCCTGTTGGTTGCCGCGGAACAAGCGCTCGGGGCAATTTCCCGTAACGATATCCAGATTTTCAGGCGTAAAAACCCAGAGTCTTCCGTGCTTTGGCACGGAGCTCTGATGTTCATTGGAAAGAAGGGGGCCGGTCGGCGTTTGGCAGCGGTACGAGGAGGCCACTATGTGCCAGCGCCGGCCGGCCGACCCCACGGACCCAGGAGATGCGGCGGACCTGAGCATCATGGGGTATTCCCAGGGACCGGAGCCGGCGGTCTATCCTCGTGCCGGCTTCGTCTTGGCCTGCACAGTCGCGCAAGAGCTTATGAAAATCAACAGTTTCTTAACCAAGGCTCGCGAATCGCTTGGATTAAGGTAAACGGGTAACCCTGTCGGGTTGACTGGATAATCGGGGCTGGATCACTACGCCGCCTTGGCGACGACCCGATTGCGGCCGCCGCTTTTGGCTTCGTAGAGCGCGAGATCGGCACGCTTCATCAGCGCCGCCACCGTGTCCACGCCCTTCAGCACCGACGACACGCCGACGCTGACCGTGACTTCGATCGCCTTGCCGTCCTGGCCGATGGCGAAAGCCGCCTGGGCGATTTCGGCGCGAATGCGCTCGGCCACCTTCTCGGCCACCGCGCCGTCGGTATCCGGCATCACCACGACGAACTCCTCGCCGCCAAAGCGGCAGGCAAGGTCGATACCCCTGACATTCTTGCGCAGCCGCCGTGCGAATTCCCGCAGCACCTCGTCGCCGCCATCATGACCGTGCGCGTCGTTGATCGCCTTGAAGCGATCGAGGTCGGTGATCATCACCGACAGCGGCCGGCGCCGTGCCACGGCGCGATCGAACAGCGTCTGCAGATGGCTGTCCAGATAGCGGCGATTGTGCAGCCCGGTCAGACCGTCGGTCACCGCCATTTCGATTGTCTGGGTGACGCTGGCCCGTAGCTGGTCGTTGTAGCGCTTACGGCGCACCTGCGTGCGCAGCCGTGCCGTCAGTTCCTGCTGGTCGATCGGCCGCATGAGATAGTCGTTGATGCCGAGTTCCAGGCCGCGAATGATACGTTCCTCCTCGCCCTCCTCCGCCAGCAGGATAATCGGCACGAAGCGGGTGCGATCGAGCGAGCGCAACTGCGAACAGAGCCTCAGCGGATCGAAATCGGCGAACGCGGTCGAGATCATCACGCATTCATAGGATGTCTCGGCGGCCTGGAAGAAACCGGCATGCGGATCATGTGTGACGTCGAGGTCGGCCCGATCACGCAGCATCTTCTGGATGCGCTCGACGGATGTTTTGCGCTCGTCGATCAAAAGCACTTTCGGCGTCGTGTCCTCGGATGCGAAATTGCGGCTGAGCAACTCCTCGATGCCGATATTGCGCGTCGTCGAGGCGCGCAGCCGCAACTCGTCGGTCAGCGACTTCAGCCGAACTAGGCTCTTGACGCGCGTCATCAGCTGCAGGTCGTTGACCGGCTTGGTCAGGAAGTCGTCGGCGCCAGCCTCAAGCCCGCGGACGCGGTCGGAAACCTGGTCCAGCGCGGTGATCATCACCACCGGAATGTGCGATGTCGCCGGATCGCTCTTCAGCCGCCGACAGACCTCGAAGCCGTCCATATCAGGCATCATCACATCGAGCAGCACGACATCGACCTTGCCGTTCTCGCAGGTCTCGATCGCATCCGGCCCGTTGGTGGCGGTCAACACTTCGAAATATTCGGCCAGCAGCCGCACTTCCAGCAGCCGCACATTGGCAGGGATATCGTCGACGACGAGGATCCGCGCAGTCATTTCATAACGCTCCGACTCGGCTGAAGGGGCACATCACGCATCGCCCAGATAGGATTTGATGGTTTCGATGAAACGCGGCACCGAGATCGGCTTCGAAATATAAGCCTCGCAGCCACCCTGGCGGATACGTTCCTCGTCGCCTTTCATGGCGAAGGCGGTCACGGCAATGACGGGGATGACGTGCAGTTCGTCGTCCTCCTTCAGCCATTTGGTCACTTCAAGCCCCGACACCTCAGGCAACTGGATATCCATCAAGATGAGATCCGGCCGGTGCTGGCGTGCCAGATCGAGCGCTTCCAGACCGTTGCGGGTGCGCACGGTCTCGTAACCGCTTGCCTCGATGAGGTCCCGAAAGAGCTTCATGTTGAGCTCATTGTCCTCGACGATCATAACCTTCTTCGGCATCGATATCCCGTCCCGGCCGCCCTTCCGCTTCGAAGGCGACCGTCATGCGCCCATGTCTGAACGCACCAAACCCTGCTTCACTTTACGGCAATATGATTGACGAAACGGAAATCCGCGGCTGGAAACAGCGCGAATTCCACCTCGTCGCCTGCGCGTCCAAAGGGCGCGCCACGCTCTAATGGCTTGCCGCAAGCAACTCTTGCCATTACTGCGGGAGAGACTCATTCCACACCGAAGGTAGTGATGGCAAACGCAGCGTCAATGCGCGAAGAAGCGGAATCGATTGCCGTGAAGGCCCTGGGCTTTGTCGCCTCCGATCCGGAGCTTTTGCCGCGCTTTCTGGCTATCACCGGCATAGAGGTCCATTCGATCCGCAAAGCCGCCAGTGAGCCGGGTTTCCTGGCTGGTGTCCTGCAATTCATCCTCGCCCACGAGCCGACGCTGATGCGCTTTGCCGAGGAAACCGGCACCCCGCCGGCTGCTGTCGGCAAGGCCCTGCGGTCGCTGCCGCTGGGCGATGACAATCACGAGCATTCCATATGAGCGATGATCCAGAAACAGCGCGCCAGATCGAAGAACTGGCAGCCGACAACCGGCCGTTGCTGGTGCTCGATGTCGACGATGTCGTGCTCGAATTCATCCGCCCGTTTCCGAATTTCCTCAAGACGCGTGGCTATGGCCTGACGCTGGCCTCGTTCCGGCTGACCGGCAACATCGCAGAGACGGCCAGCGGCCGCCTGATCGAACAGCCCGAAGTCACGGCACTGCTGGGCGATTTCTTTGACACGCAAGCCGATTGGCAAAACATTACGGACGGCGCAGCAGAGGCCCTGGCAGGACTTGGCGACCGCGCGGAAATCATCTTGCTGACGGCCATGCCGCACAAACACCGTGCCGTGCGTCGTGTCCATCTCGACGCGCTTGGACTGAGCTACCCGCTTCTGACCACTGAAATGGCCAAAGGACCGGCAGTGGCCAAGCTTCGCGGCAAGGCCGGCCGACCGGTGGTCTTCGTCGACGATCAGCCGCACAATCTGGCGTCGGTGCGGGAATCGGTCGCCGACGCCGAACTGTTCCACCTGATGGCCGATAATTCGCTGCGCGCATTCCTGCCCCCGGTGACGGACGATGTGGTCGTCGTCCAGGACTGGCACGAAGCCGCACCGAAGATCGCAAGCGCGCTGAGGCTCTAAACTCCAGCCTTCAGGGGTTCAGTTTCGCACCTGCGCCGCCGCTGTCGTCCCCGCTGTCATCGTCGCCGTCACCATCGTCCACGCTGTCGTCCACGGCCGGATCGGCAGGCTTCAGCATGACGCCATTGACGGTGACCGAACCGTCGGCCTTGGCGTTGACGATCCATTCCAGCCGGCCATCGGGCAGCGTCTTGCCGAAGCCCTTCGCCATGAGAGCGACTGGCACGTATTGGGCCACCTCCGGTTCCGACTTTGCCGCTTCCTGCAGGCCTTCGACAAGCTTGTCGAAGCCGGCGACATCGACGGTCACGCTACCTTCGGGCTTTTCGCCTGGGAATGTCATCTCGCCTTCCAGGGCGATCTCCGTATCCTTGTTCTTCACGGTGCTGTGGCCAAGCACGACCTTCGGCGTTTTGGCCATGAAGTCGGCCTTAAGCTGCTCGCCGAATTCGGCAGACAGCGGCGGATTCTTATTGAGATCAAAGGCTTCGATCGCCTTCTTCGCCATGCTGTCGAGATCGATATTGGCGCCGCCAAAGTTCAAATCGACATCGGTGGGCAACAACCCCACGCTCCAGCTCGGGAGAAGCTGGGTCGGCACGGTCAGTCCCGATGCCTTGATGCCGTAGGTGATCGTGCCATTTTGGGCGACGCCGTCGGAGCCGAATACGGTGCTGAGCTGGGTGGCGCCGAAATTGCCGACCGGGCTTTCCACCGCGAAATCCTTGAAACCATAGGTCCCGTCGATACGCTGCCAAAGCGGTAAGGCGGCGAACAAAAGCGATTTGAGCTGCGCCTGGTTGGCCTTCAGCGTCGCCTCGTCCTCGTTGGCCACAGCAAATGCCAGGAGATCGAGCAATGGCTTGGTCTGCACGCCCTTGCCGCTGGCTTCGACCGACAATTCCGGCGACCTGACGGTGACCGGGAATTTCAGCCCGCTCTCGGGGTCATCGAAATTGATCGCTTCGACAAAACTCGACACCTTCTGCGAGGTTGTGAAATCGACGCCCCCGGTCGCCGACTTGGTCGCGGCAACGGTCGCGATGCCAGCGCCGGTGCTGGCCTCCATGTGCTGCTTGGCATCCTTCGACGCCATCGTCATGCCGGCCATCGAACTGGTGCCGCTGGTGAAGGCCGCCAGATTTGGATCGTAGACGCCCGAGCCCTTGCCGTCCTTGATCGAAAACTGAGTGCTTTGCAGGCCTTCGGGTCCGTTGAACTCGAAGGAGGCGCTCTGGGAGAAATCCATCGAGACATCCCAGGATCCGTCGCTGCGCGGCTTGACCATCAGGGCATAGGGCGCGAAGTCGAACTTCAGCAGTTTCTGGTCCGGAAATGATGCGGCAAGTGCCTTGAAATCGAACAGGATCTTGTAGGCACCACCTTCCAGCGAAACCTTCAAAATGCCTTTGTCGATCGCCTGCTTGCCGACATAGCGGGACAAGTCGTCGGACAATTGCTTCGCACCCTGACTGTCGACGGTCTGACTGAGAGCAGGGGCACTCAACGCAAGAAGGAACACGAATGGCAGGGCACGGTTCACGCGAATTCTCCGTTTGACCGAGAAGAAAGGCTTTGTCCGTCTGGTATGAAATTACCGCTGCAACCGCAAGGTGAGATCGACAACGGCATCCGGGCAGGCAATCTCGATCAAAGCACCAGCCGCATCAGCGGCCGACCGGCCTTGCGTTCCAACAGCCTCTCGAAACCAGCCTTCTCGAAGACCCGCGACGAGCCGACGAACAGGCCGATCGAACGCGAATCGCGAGACAGATCTATCGGACAAGCCTCGAGCAGCCGTGCACCGTTCTGGCGGGCAAAATCGATGCCGCCTTCGACGAGGCGATGCGTGATGCCCCTGCCGCGCGCCTTGCCGCGGATGAAAAAGCAGGAGATCGCCCAGACGGCCGGATCCGTGGCGTCGGCAGGATTGACCGGTGCCGACCCCCTGCCCTGGTTGTTCCATTCGGGCACGTCGGCGCGCGGTCCGATCTGCATCCAGCCAACCGCCTGACCGTCCTCGAATGCCAGCAGGCCCGGCGGCGGGCCGGCCTCGATGCGCGCCTTGATGTGGTCCTTGTTGCGTTCCCGGCTGCTCTCGCGACGCATCGCCGGCGCCAGCCGGAAATGCGTGCACCAGCAGCCGTAGCAGGCACCTTGCTTGCCGAAGAGGTCCTCGAATTCAGCCCAAAGCTCGGGCGCAAGCGGCGCTATGGTCGTGCTCATGCGTTCTCCCCAGGCCAGCCTTGTCGCTGGCCTTGCACTGTCGTACCATTGCCTCTGTTCTCTTTATGTTCGCAGCGATGGCGGCCCCTGTCAACAATCCCGATCACGGTTTTTGCCGCGACTGCCTGATGCTTCAGCGCAGCCAGACGCGCCGCTGCGAGCGCTGCGGCAGCCCCCGGCTTGCGCGTCATCCCGAGCTTTACCGGCTGCATCTGGCCCATATCGATTGCGACGCCTTCTATGCGGCAATCGAAAAGCGCGACAATCCGGCGCTCAAGGACAAACCGTTGATCATCGGCGGCGGCAAGCGCGGCGTCGTCTCCACCGCATGCTACATCGCCCGCATCCAGGGGGTGCGCTCGGCCATGCCGATGTTCAAGGCGCTCGAAGCCTGCCCGGAGGCGGTGGTCATCAGCCCCAACATGGAAAAATACGTCCGCGTCGGCCGCGAGGTGCGCGCCATGATGCAGGCGCTGACGCCGCTGGTCGAGCCGCTGTCGATCGACGAGGCGTTTCTCGACCTCGCCGGCACCGAACGGCTGCACGGCCTGCCACCCGCTATGGTGCTGGCGCGCTTTGCGCTGGCGGTCGAGAAGGAGATCGGCATCACCGTTTCGGCCGGCCTGTCCTACTGCAAGTTCCTCGCCAAGATAGCGTCGGACTTCCGTAAACCGCGCGGCTTCTCGGTCATCGGCGAAGCCGAGGCGGTCGGCTTCCTGGCGGCGCAGCCGGTGACCATGATCTGGGGTGTCGGCAAGGCGTTCAACGCAACGCTGGAGCGTGACGGCATCCGCACCATCGGCCAGCTGCAGCAGATGGATCGCGGCGACCTCATGCGCCGCTATGGCACGATGGGCGACCGGCTCTACCACCTTTCGCGCGGCGAGGATGTCCGCCGCGTCGATCCCGATCAGGACGCCAAGAGCGTATCGGCCGAAACCACCTTCGACACCGACATCGCGTCGCTGGAGGAACTGATCGCGGTTCTCAGGGGTCTTTCGGAAAAGGTTTCGGCACGGCTGAAAAAGTCAGGCATTGCCGGGCGCACCGTGGTGCTGAAACTGAAGAGCCAGGATTTCAAGCTGCGCACGCGCAATCGCCAGCTCGGCGACCCGACCCGGCTCGCCGACCGCATCTTTCAGACTGGGGTGGAGCTTCTGCGCAAGGAAACCGACGGCACGAAGTATCGGCTGCTCGGCATCGGCGTCAGCGACCTCTCGGACGACGACAAGGCCGACCCGCCCGATCTGGTCGACATCCAGTCGCGCAAGCGCGCCATGGCCGAAGGCGCCATCGATGCCTTGCGCGACAAGTTCGGCCGCAAGGCGGTGGAAACCGGCTACACATTCGGCAAGGGCCGCGATGCCCATCCGCCGGAGCCGCTCGAGGATTAGGTGCGCTGCAAGTCTATCCTGCTCGTCACCACGCTCTTGCCGGTTTTCGGGTCGGTGTCGATGACGGTCAGCCGCATGCCGTTCTCGCCGCGTTTCTCGACCTTCATCTGCGCCCTTCGGTCGCCATTGACCTCCTTGGCCCAGCGAATGCCCAGGTTGATCGCATTGCCCGAACGGCTGCCGTTGAGTTGCGCCGGTCCCGTGCGAGAGCCGACATAGGTGCCGCTGTATTTGGCACCTGTAACTTTCAGATTGGCGCTGATGGCCCGCGACACCACAATGAGACCGCGGCAATTTCCATCCAGCGATAGCGAGGTTGAGGTCGCATTCGACTTGAAGCTGCACGATACGGTGACGTTCGGAGCATCCGTGGTTACCTGGACAGTGCCCTTGCCGGCGAAATTGCCCTTGAACGACTGGAGAAATTGGGTCTCGTCGGCATGTGCTGCACCTGCCGCAACCAATAGACCGCCGGTAAGCGCGAATTGCGCGAAGGATCTCATCGAAGCTCTCCTTGTCGTTTTCGAAAAAAGGCGGGGCGGTCCACGAGCACGGCTGACCATCGGGACTCAACGCCACCTACCGTTTCAGGTTCCGCCCGCCACATGACTGTTTTACAACATCGGGCCAGTCGCGACTGGCCCAGAAGAATGCCTTGGCTAGCGGTTGCGGCAGAGGTGCTGGCCTGCGACATAGCGCGAATGGCACCCACCCCCTCGATCCCCAAGGCCGCGTTCTGGATGGCGCTGTCTATCGCCTCGTTCCTTGGCATGACGGTCGCCGGCCGGGCCACGACAGCGGAGCTCAACGTCTTCCAAGTGCTGGAGTTGCGCTCCGTGATCGGTTTCTTCATCCTGCTGCCGCTGGTGATGATGAGTGGCGGCTTTCAAGCCATGCGCACGCAGCGCCCGGTTGCCCATATCGCCCGCAACGTCATCCATTACACGGGCCAGGCGGCATGGCTCTACGCCCTCACCTTGATTCCGCTGGCCGTGTTGATCTCGATCGAATTCACCACTCCGATCTGGACAGCTATCCTGGCGGTGATCTTTCTGGGCGAAAGGCTGAACCGGCCCAAGTTGGCAGCGATCGCGCTGGGGCTGATAGGCGTGGTGATCATCGTGCGCCCCGGTGTCGGCTCGGTCGATCCTGGACATCTCGTCGTGCTGGGCGCCGCGGCCTGCTTCGGCATCTCGGTGGTCACCGTCAAGTCGCTGACCCGGACGGACAGCGTCGTACGCATCATCTGCTGGATGCTGATTGTCCAGTCGGTGGTCGGTCTCATCCCGGCGCTCTATACGTGGCGCAACCCGCCACTGGAGCTATGGCCATGGATCGTGCTGATCGCCTTCACCGGCATGTCGTCGCATTTCTGTATGGCCCGAGCGCTTGGCTATGCCGACGCGACCATCGTCTCGCCGATGGATTTTCTACGCGTGCCGCTATCGGCACTGATCGGCTGGCTGCTCTATAGCGAGCAGATCGACGCCTTCACCGCCGGCGGCGCGCTGCTGATCCTGATGGGCAATCTGCTCAATCTGCAGCGCAGGCAGATAAAGCCGGCCGAAGTGGCGGCGTCGTAGTCCCGCGGGCCGTCAGTTCCCTTCGTCGGGTATGTTGAGAAGATGGCCGCAGGCCTTGCAATGCACGGCGTCCGGCTCGTGCCGCCGCAAGCCGCACTGCGGACAGGGAAACAACACCTTGGCTGGCCGGAAGATCGCCTGAGCCAGTCTGACAAACAGCGATATGCCGATGATCATGGTGACGATTGCCGTCAGCTTGCCGGCCATGCCCGGCAGCACGATGTCGCCGAAGCCGGTCGTCGTCACCGTGGCGACAGTGAAATAAAGCGCGTCGATATAGTTTTCCAGACCGGCGCCAGTGCGAAAGAAGAACGTGTAGACGAAGCCGGTGATGACGAACAGGAAGGTCAAAAGGTTGATGACCGCGTGGCTAGCCTCTCGCCACGGCCGCAGTCCTCGCATCTCGAAATGCCGCCAGAGCGAACCGCTGCGTGACAGCGACCACAGCCGCAGGATGCGCAGGAAGGCGAGATTGGCGAACGCCGTTGGCATCAGCAGCGTCAAGAGGATGAAGACATCGACCCACGAGGTCGGCTGCTTCATCAGCCGCAGCATGTTCTTGGAGGCAAGCAGGCGGGCAGCGAGGTCCGCGGCAACCAGCGCGGCCGCCGAATAGTCGAGCCAGAGGAATGACGGCTTGTCCTGGAGAACCGGCGTCGCGATGAAGAAGGCGATGATGGCGAGGTCGATGACGACGGCCACCAGTTGGAACCGGAAAGCGGCCGGCGTGCGCCCATGATAAAGCCTGCGCAGCCGGTCACGCAGCCGCGCCAAGGCTGAAACCGCCTGCGACCCATTCCTCTGCGCCGGCTTCATGCTGACTGCGCCGGCGTTGGCGGCAGCGACCGCCCGGCTGATTGCCGCGCGCCGAAAAGAGCGGGGGTCACACCAATTCCACTTCGACCACGCCCGGCACCGCGCGCATCGCCGAGGCGATCTGCGGCGAGATACGGTAGCGGTTCGGCAGCTCTATCTCGATTTCACCCTCGCCTTCTTCCTTGATCAGCACGAAACTGACCTGGCCTTCGCCCCTGACGGTCAGTTGGCCGGCCAGCGTGTTGATCGGCGTGGCGTTGCGCACGAAGATACGCAGCGCCTTCTGGATGCGACTTGCCTCATCCTCCAGCGACTGCACCGAGTTGATGCGCAGATTGACGCCTTCCGGCCTGTCCTCGGCCGCAACGGTGATGACGACGGAGCGGCCGGCCTCGAGCAGGTCGCGATACTGTGCCAGTCCTTCCGAAAACAGCACGGCTTCGTACTGGCCTGACGTATCCGAAAAGGCGATGACGCCCATCTTGTTGCCGGTGCGCGTCTTGCGTTCCTGCTTGGATGTCACCGTGCCGGCCAGACGGCCGGCGGCGGCACCGCGTTTGACGGCCGCCGAGAACTCGGCCCACGTCTGCACCCGCATCTTCTGCAGGGCCGCCTTGTACTCGTCGAGCGGGTGGGCCGAGAGGTAGAAGCCGACCACCTGGAATTCACGATGCAGCCGGTCGGCGGCGAGCCACGGCTCTGTCGCCGGCAGATTGAGTGCCTGCGACTGGGCGCCGAGCGAGGCGCCGAAGATGTCGTGCTGTCCGGAAACCGCGTTCTGCTGCGCCAGCGACGCCAGCCCCATCATGCGTTCCACGCCCGCCATCATCGACGCGCGGTCGTGGCCGAAGCAGTCGAGCGCGCCGGCCATGATCAGGCTTTCGAAGACGCGCTTGCCGACGATCTTGGGATCGACCCGCTCGCAGAAATCGGCGAGGCTCTTGAACGGCTTTTCGCCACGCTGGGCAACGATGTGCTCGACCGCCGCGTCGCCGACGCCCTTGAGCGCTGCCAGCGAATAATAGATGCGGTTCTCACCGACCTCGAAGGGGCGAAAGCTCGATGTCACGGACGGCGCCAGCACCTCGATGCCGAGGCGCAGCGCGTCCTGGCGGAAATCGGCGAGCTTGTCGGTGTTGCCCATGTCGAGCGTCATCGACGCCGCCAGGAACTCGACCGGATAATGCGCCTTGAGATAGGCGGTCTGGTATGAAACCACCGCATAGGCGGCGGCGTGCGATTTGTTGAAACCATAGTCGGCGAACTTGGCCAGCAGGTCGAAAATGAAGTCGGCTTGCGGCTTGCCGACGCCACGCTCGACCGCGCCGGAGACGAAGCGCTCGCGCTGCTTGTCCATCTCGGCGCGAATCTTCTTGCCCATGGCGCGGCGCAGCAGATCGGCTTCGCCGAGCGAGTAGCCCGACAGCTCCTGCGCGATCTGCATCACCTGTTCCTGGTAGACGATGACGCCTTGCGTCTCCTTCACCAGATGGTCGATCTTGGGATGGATCGAGGCCATCTCCTCCTCGCCATGCTTGCGGGCGTTATAAGTCGGGATGTTTTCCATCGGGCCGGGTCGATACAGTGCGACCAGCGCGATGATGTCCTCGATGCAGTCGGGCCGCATGCCGATCAGCGCCTTGCGCATGCCGGCACTTTCCACCTGGAACACGCCGACCACTTCGCCGCGCGACAGCATGGCGTAGGTCTCGGGATCGTCGAGCGGAATAGTCGCCAGGTCGATCTCGATGCCGCGCCGGCGGATCAGCTTCACCGCCGTCTCCAGCACGGTCAGCGTCTTCAGGCCGAGGAAGTCGAACTTCACCAGTCCGGCCTGCTCGACATATTTCATGTTGAACTGGGTGACGGGCATGTCCGAGCGCGGATCGCGGTACATCGGCACCAGCTCCGAGAGCGGCCGGTCGCCGATGACGATGCCGGCGGCATGCGTCGAGGCATGGCGGTAGAGGCCTTCCAGCTTCTGCGCCATGTCGAGCAGCGTCTGGACGATCGGCTCCCTCTCGGCCTCTTCGGCAAAGCGCGGCTCGTTGGCGATGGCGTCGGCGAGCTTGACCGGATTGGCCGGATTCTGCGGCACCATCTTGGAGAGCTTGTCGACCTGGCCATAGGGCATTTGCAGGACGCGGCCGACGTCGCGCAGCACGGCGCGCGCCTGCAGCGTACCGAAGGTGATGATCTGGCCGACCTGGTCGCGGCCGTATTTCTGCTGGACGTAGCGGATGACCTCCTCGCGCCGATCCTGGCAGAAGTCGATGTCGAAGTCGGGCATCGACACGCGGTCGGGATTGAGGAAGCGCTCGAACAGCAGCGAGAAGCGCAGCGGATCAATGTCGGTGATGGTGGTCGAATAGGCAACCAGCGAGCCTGCGCCCGAACCGCGGCCAGGCCCGACCGGAATGCCTTGCGCCTTGGCCCATTTGATGAAGTCGGCAACGATCAGGAAGTAGCCGGGAAACTTCATCTTGGTGATAATGCCAAGCTCGAAGTTCAACCGCTCGCGGTATTGCTCGACCGTATAGCCCGCGGTCGGGCCATGCATGGCAAGGCGCGCGTCGAGCCCCTCATGCGCCTGGCGGGCCAGTTCGTCGGCTTCCGCCTGCACGGCAGCGTCATTGTCGGCGACATCGCCGCCGGTGAAGCGCGGCAGGATCGGATTGCGGTTCTTCGGGTAATAGGAGCAGCGCAGCGCGATCTCGACAGTGTTGTCGATCGCCTCCGGCAGGTCGGCAAAGAGCCTTGCCATATCGGCCTGGCTGCGCAGGAAATTGTCGGGCGACAGCCGGCGGCGGTTGTCGGCGGCGACGACCGATCCCTCGGCGATGGCAATCAGCGCGTCATGTGCGTCATAGTCGTCGCGAGAGGAAAAGAACGCCTCGTTGGTGGCGACCAGCGGCAGTTCATGGGCATAGGCCAGATCGATCGAGGATTTTTCGATCACGCGATCATAACCGGAAACCCGGTCAAGCTCGACATAGAGCCGGTCGCCGAACATATCCTTGAGAGTCAAAAGCCGGGCTTCGGCCAGATCGCGGCGATCTTCCTTGAGCGCGGTGCCGATCGGTCCGCGCGGCCCACCGCTGAGGCAGATCAACCCGTCACAATAGCCTTCCATCATTTCGGTGGTCAGGTGCACGGCTTCGCCCGGCGGCGTTTCGAGGTAGACGCGGCTGACCAGCCTGACCAGATTGGAATAGCCCGCCTCGGTCGCGGCAAGCAGAACGACCGGCCGCATATCGGGACCTTGCCGTCGGCGGTCGCGCTGGCCATCGCTGTTTTCGCCGGAAAAGGCGAGCGCCGTCTGGCAGCCGATGATCGGCTGGATGCCGTCCTTCACCGCCTTCTGCGCGAATTCGAGCGCGCCAAACAGGTTGTTGGTGTCGGTAACGGCGATGGCCGGGGCTTCGTCCTTGACCGCATGAGCCACCACCTTGCCGATCTGCAAGGCGCCTTCCAGCAGCGAATAGGCCGAATGCACGCGCAAATGGACGAAGGGCCGCGCCGGGGCCTCCGGCCGCGCCGCAGCAATCGCCGCTTCTCGCTTCAAGGGATCGCGGGGGAGTTTTTCGTCGGCCATGGTGCTGCGTGAAGGTCCTTGAGTCGATGGAGATGTATTGTCCGGGACCGCGCGATGCCAGTCCAGCACAAACCACTGCTGATCACAGGCTGCCTGCCCGGCTAGCCCTAAGCAAACTCCATGATCACGGCGTCGACAGCCAGGCTGTCGCCCGGCTTGGCGTTGAGTTTGGAGACGACAAGGTCGCGTTCGGCACGCAGCACGTTTTCCATCTTCATCGCTTCGACCACCGCCAATGTCTCGCCTGCCTTGACCTCCTGGCCTTCGGCAACGGCAATCGACACGACAAGGCCGGGCATCGGGCAAAGCAGCAGCTTCGACGTGTCCGGCGCCACCTTTTCGGGCATCAGCCTTTCCAGTTCGGCGGTGCGCGGCAGCATGGCGCGCGCGGTCACCGACATGCCTTTCCAGGCGATGCGAAAGCCATTGGCGACCGGCCTGACCTGAGCCGTAACCTTGCGCTTGCCGACCGTACCGCGCCAGACCAGATCGCCCGGCCGCCAGTCGGATGCAACGGTCAGCGCCTTGCCGCCCGCGATCGACAGATCGACTTCCATCGGAATGGAAATCATGCCCTCGATGATGGACGCCGACAAATAGTCATCATCGATCTTCACGACCCAGTCGCGCTTCAGCGCTCCCGAATGCGGCGCCAGGCGCCCGCCCAGCCGGTCAAGCCGATCACGTCGCAGCAGTTCCACTGCGGTCGCGATCGACGCCAGCACCGCTTTCTCGTCGTCGTTCGGCACGACCGGCGCGAAACCGTCGGGATATTCCTCCGATATGAAAGCGGTCGATATCCGCCCTTCCCGCCAACGCTGATGCTGCATCAAGGCAGCCAGGAACGGAATGTTGTGCTCGATTCCGTCGACGACGAAGCTGTCGAGCGCTTCCGACATGGCATCGATGGCTTCCAGACGCGTCGGCGCCCAGGTGCACAGCTTGGCGAGCATCGGATCGTAGAACATCGAGATTTCGGAGCCTTCGGTGACGCCGGTGTCGTTGCGGATGACGACATCGCCGAATTGTCCTTCCTCCGGCGGCCGGTAGCGCGTCAGCCGGCCGATCGAAGGCAGGAAATTGCGGTAAGGGTCTTCGGCATAGAGCCGGCTTTCCACCGCCCAGCCGTTCAGCTCGATGTCGCTTTGCTTTAGGCCAAGCTTTTCGCCGGCGGCGACGCGGATCATCTGCTCGACCAGATCGATGCCGGTGATGAGCTCCGTCACCGGGTGCTCGACCTGCAATCGTGTATTCATTTCAAGGAAATAGAAGTTCTTGTCATTGTCGACGATGAATTCGACCGTGCCGGCGCTCTGGTAGTCGACGGCCTTGGCCAGCGCCACAGACTGCTCGCCCATGGCCTTGCGTGTTGCTGCGTCCAGGAATGGCGACGGCGCCTCTTCGGCGACCTTCTGGTTGCGTCGCTGGATCGAGCATTCGCGCTCGCCGAGATAGAGCGCGTTGCCATGCGCGTCGGCCAGCACCTGGATTTCGATGTGGCGCGGATCGACGACGAATTTCTCGATGAAGAGACGATCGTCGCCGAACGAACTCTTGGCTTCCGAGCGCGCGCGGTCGAAGCCATCGCGCACTTCGGCTTCGCTCCAGGCGATGCGCATGCCCTTGCCGCCGCCGCCGGCCGAAGCCTTGATCATCACGGGATAACCGATTTCGCCGGCGATCTTTTCGGCATGATCGGCATTCTCGATGACGCCGAGCCAGCCGGGCACGGTGGAAACCTTGGCGGCGTTGGCGAACTTCTTCGATTCGATCTTGTCGCCCATCGCCTTGATCGCCTTGGGCTTCGGGCCGATGAAAATGATGCCTTCCGCTTCCAGCGCCTCACAGAAGGCCGCCCGCTCGGACAGGAACCCGTAGCCGGGGTGCACGGCCTGGGCTCCCGTCTCCTTGCACGCGGCGATGATCTTTTCAGGGACGAGATAGCTCAGCGCGGCTGGCGAAGGCCCGATATGCACCGCCTCGTCGGCCATCTCGACATGCACGGCGTCGCGATCGGCATCGGAATAGACCGCGACCGTGGCAATGCCCATCTTGCGTGCCGTCTTGATGACGCGGCAGGCAATTTCGCCGCGGTTGGCGATCAGGATCTTGGTGAACATGCGAAATGTCATCCCTCGGGTCGGCCGTTCCTTTTATGGCCTGTGCTTGCAGGGTCAAGCCGACCATGCAATTCACTGCCTTTCAATCGACTTGCGATTCCAATTCATCGCTGTGGCCCAGTCGGGGAGCCAGCTGCCAGTTGATCGTGTCGGCAAAACCTGAAACCTTGGAAAAAAATTCGCATTGGAGGACGCCTGATGAAAACCCGCGCCGCTGTCGCTGTTGCCGCCGGAAAGCCGCTGGAGATCATGGAGGTCGACCTCGAGGGCCCGCGCGAGGGCGAAGTGCTGGTCGAGATCAAGGCGACAGGCATTTGCCACACCGACGAATTCACACTGTCGGGCGCCGATCCGGAAGGTCTGTTTCCGGCCATCCTCGGCCATGAGGGCGCCGGCGTCGTCGTCGATGTCGGCAAGGGTGTCACCTCGCTCAAGAAGGGCGACCACGTCATCCCGCTCTATACGCCCGAATGCCGCCAGTGCCCGTCCTGCCTGTCGAGAAAGACGAACCTCTGCACGGCGATCCGCGCCACGCAGGGCCAGGGCCTGATGCCCGATGGTTCATCGCGCTTCTCGATCGGCAAGGACAAGATCTTTCACTATATGGGCTGCTCGACCTTCTCGAACTTCACCGTGCTGCCCGAGATCGCACTGGCCAAGGTCAATCCGGACGCGCCCTTTGACAAGATCTGCTACATCGGCTGCGGCGTCACCACCGGCATCGGTGCCGTGATCAACACCGCCAAGGTCGAGATCGGCGCCACCGCGGTCGTCTTCGGCCTCGGCGGCATCGGCCTCAATGTCATCCAGGGCCTGAAACTTGCCGGCGCCGACATGATCATCGGCGTCGATTTGAACAACGACAAGAAGGAGTGGGGCGAGCGCTTCGGCATGACGCATTTCGTCAATCCGAAGGAGATCGACGGCGATGTCGTGCCCTACCTCGTCAACATGACCAAGCGTGGCGCCGACCAGATCGGCGGCGCCGACTACACATTCGACTGCACGGGCAGCACCAAGGTGATGCGTCAGGCGCTCGAAGCCTCGCATCGCGGCTGGGGCAAGTCGGTGGTCATCGGCGTGGCCGGCGCCGGCCAGGAGATCTCGACCAGGCCGTTCCAGCTGGTCACCGGCCGCACCTGGATGGGCACCGCCTTCGGCGGCGCGCGCGGCCGCACCGATGTGCCGAAGATCGTCGACTGGTACATGGACGGCAAGATCCAAATCGACCCGATGATCACCCACACGCTCAAGCTCGAGGACATCAACAAGGGTTTCGATCTCATGCATGCCGGGGAGAGCATTCGCAGCGTCGTGGTTTACTGAGGAAGATCACAGGCCGCGGTCCAACCGGCGCGCGGCCTCCGTGGTTCACAATGGGAGGAGAAAAGAAACATGAGCGAACTCCCCGCCATTCTCGTCGATGCAGATGCCTGCCCGGTCAAGGCCGAGGTCGAAAAAGTGGCCGACCGGCATGGCGTCCTTGTCACCTACGTCTCCAATGGCGGCCTGCGGCCGTCGCGCGATCCGATGGTCCGCAATGTCGTGGTCTCCAAGGGCGCTGATGCCGCCGACGACTGGATCGTCGACAATGCACGCACCAACGACATTGTGATCACCGCCGACATTCCGCTGGCCGCCCGCGCGGTTGCACTCGGCGCCCATGTGCTTGGGCCAACCGGACGTCCCTTCACGCCGGAAACGATCGGCATGGCGGTGGCGATGCGCGACCTGAAGCAGCATCTGCGCGAGACCGGCGAAAGCAAGGGCTACAATGCCAGCTTCGCGCCGCAGGACCGGTCGCGGTTTCTCGGCGAACTCGACCGCATCTTGCGGCGCGCCATGAAATCGGCCACACCGGATTAGCGCTATCCAGGGCTGAAACCACCATGGCCGCCGAAGCTCCGATAGACAAACCCATGCAGCGCCACATGCTGTTTGCTGTGTCTGCCTGCTTCGGCGTCTTTGCGCTTCTGGTGGCGTTGCTGCTGCACGCTCCGCTTGCCTATTCGATCGGCGCCAACGCGTTCTTTGCCGCCTATGTCATTCTCGTCGTCGCCCAGATGCCGAAGTTCACCGGCAGGTATCTGAGCAAGAATGCGCGCGCCACCGACCAGCCGGTGCTGGTCATCTTCGCCGTGACGCTTGTCGTCGTCGGCGTTGCCGTTGTCGCATTGTTCCTGCTGATCAATCAGAAGGACAGAAGCCATCCCATCGAGCTCTTCTTCGCGCTGCTGTCGATCCCGCTCGGCTGGTTCACCATCCATGCCATGGCAGCGCTCCATTATGCTCATGTCTACTGGATGGATGGCGATGCGATGGATGCCGAGACCAGGAAGAAAATCCCGGTCGGCGGACTGCTGTTTCCGGGCGACAAACGGCCGGAGGGTTGGGACTTCCTCTATTTCTCGACGGTGATCGGCATGACGGCGCAGACCGCCGACACCAACATCTCGACGACGCATATGCGTCGTGTCGTGCTTGTCCACTCGATCCTGTCGTTTTTCTTCAACACGGTCATCGTCGCCGCTGCCGTCAATCTCGCCGTCAGCCTGGGCGGTCCGTAATAAATCCGTGATCGGATGAAACATCGGTTTGGATCGCGACGTATCAGGAGGACAATGAGCGCGCAGGCCATGCCGCGAGGCCGGGAGACGAAACACGATGGAATCCGTTGCCAGAAGCCAATCCGCCGCCGATCCAGGCGCTTCGGCGTCGAACGACAAAACGCTGATTTACCGGCAGTCGCGCTGGACGCGGCTGACGCATTGGCTGTGGGCCATCTCGCTGTTCTTCATGCTGCTCTCAGGCCTGCAGATCTTCAATGCCCGTCCGCAGCTCTATATCGGCAAGCAATCGGGCTTCGATTACAACAACACCATCTTCGCCATCGGCGCCGAGAACTCCGATGCGGGTCCGCGCGGCTACACGGAGATCTTCGGCAAACGCTTCAACACCACTGGGGTGCTCGGCTGGTCGGGCCCGGCCGGCCAGGAGACGTCCCGCGCCTTCCCGTCCTGGGCGACCATCCCGTCCTACTATGATCTCGGCACTGCGCGCGTCATCCATTTCTTCTTTGCCTGGATACTGACCACGACGTTGATCGTCTGGTTTGTCGCCAGCACCGTGAACGGCCATTTGCGGCGCGATCTCGCGCCACGCCTCGACGATTTGAAGCGGTTGCCGCAAGACATCGTCGACCACGCCAAGCTCAAATTCCATCACACGCGCGAATACAACACGCTGCAGAAGATGGCCTATGGCGGGGTTCTGTTCGTGCTGCTGCCGCTGATGATCATCACCGGCCTGGCGATGTCGCCAAGCATGAACTCGGTGCTGCCTTTCCTCAACGATCTGCTCGGTGGCCGGCAGACGGCACGCACCATCCATTTCACCGTCATGGTGCTGCTGGTCGCCTTCTTCGTCGTCCATATCCTGATGATCCTGGCCGCCGGCCCGATCAACGAGCTGCGCTCGATCATCACCGGCTGGTACCGCACCGATCCTCCCGCACAGGACGACAATACAGCCGAGAGGAGTGCCTGATATGGCGAAGTTTGAGATCAGCCGCCGCAAATTCCTGACCGCTGCCGGCCTTGGCGCTTCCGGTATCATGCTGTCGGGCTGCGACGCCTTCGACAGCCAGCTAAGCGTCGGCAGCGGCCTGCGCAGTTTCCTCGAAAACGCCAATGGCCTGACCTACCGCGCACAGCGCCTGCTGGCCGGACGCGACGCGCTGGCGCCGGAATTCACCGAGGCCGATATCCGCCAGCCGCAGCGGCCGAATGGTGTCACCGCTCCCGATGACGACGTCTACAAGGGCCTGCTCGCCAACAATTTCGCCGACTGGCGTCTGGAAGTGACGGGTCTCGTCGAAAAGCCGCTGTCGCTCAGCCGCGAGCAGCTCCAGAACATGCCGAGCCGCACCCAGATAACGCGCCATGACTGCGTCGAAGGCTGGAGCTGCATAGCCAAATGGACCGGTACTCCGCTGTCGCTGGTGCTGGACCAGGCGGTGGTCAAACCGCAGGCGCGCTATGTCATGTTCCATTGCCTCGACACGATCGACCGCAGCCTGTCGGGCGACATCAAATATTACGGCACCATCGACCTCATCGATGCCCGTCACCCGCAGACGATCCTCGCCTACGGCCTGAACGGCAAGCCGCTGCCGGTCGAGAACGGCGCGCCGCTGCGGGTTCGCGTCGAGCGCCAGCTTGGCTACAAGATGCCGAAATATCTCTACAAGATCGAACTGGTCGACGGCTTTGCCGATGTCGGCGGTGGCAGGGGCGGCTATTGGGAAGACAATGGCTATGACTGGTACGGCGGGATCTGAGCTGCACACCGCAATCCGGCGCTGAAGATGCTAGCCTAGCGAGCGGCGGAACAGTTCGCCTTTTCCGGCAATCTGCTCGCCAATGCCGCCAAGCCGCAGCATATGCCAGGCAAGTGCATGGTTGCTGGAGGTGACCGGTTTCCCCAACTCCTTCTCGACCTCCTCGACGATGCGGGCAACGCGCATGCTGGTGCAGGAAACGAACACCGCCTCACAGTCGCTCGACGCACCGATTTCCAAGATGGCCTGCTTGACCGATGCCGGCGTGATGCGTGCGACGACATTGTCGTCCGCCTCGTTGAAGGAGCCCATGACCGGAATATCCATCCCCCGCGCCATCAGCGATGCCCGCAGCGAATGATTGATTTTCGCCAAGTAAGGGGTGAGCAGCGCGATCCTCGAGACCCCCAGGGCCTTCAGCGCGGCGCGTGCGGCGGTCACCGGATTGGTCACCTGCACACCAGGCAGCACCTCGTGAACGCGCTCGGCAACCTTATCCTCGCCGATGACCAGCGCTCCCGACGTGCAGGCAAAGCCGATCACATCGAACTTGACGTCGGGCAAAAGCCCGACCGTCGGGGGGATTACCGCCGACATTTTCATCAGGTTTTCCGGTGTGATCTCGACATCGCTGTAGAGCCGCGCCTCGTACAGCGCGATGTCGCGCGCGGGCAGCGCATAGCGGAATTCATCCTCGATGGTCTGGTCGGTCCGCAGCACGAGCAGGCCGAGATTGGCGCGCGTGCCGATACCGTCATCGGTCGTGAAGGGAATGTGTTCCTTATCGAGGACAAGCGTGTCGTCGGCGCGCGTAACCGGGGCGTCCATGGCGCAGTCCCCTTCCTGATGCCAATCAGAATTGTCGACAATAGAAACGGCGATATTGCCGAAACTGTCAAGGGCTCTGTGCAGATCCTGGGAGCCGGTAAACGCCTCAATTTTGCGCTTGCGCGGATCGCTTGTCCGTCGCCGACCCATCCACCGTTGACAGGGATCGGCGTCTTCCTATTGAATTGTCGACAATAGGAACACAGCCCTTCGGGACAGCAATGCGCGTATTGATCTTGGGCGGCGGCGTGGTCGGGATCACCACCGCCTATCAGTTGCAAAAGGACGGCCACGCGGTCACTGTTCTTGAGCAGGCACCGCAGGTGGCCGAGGGCGCGAGCTGGGCAAATGCCGGCATGATCGCGCCCGGTCACTCCTTCGTCTGGTCATCGCCAGCCGCGCCAAAAATCCTGCTGAAGTCGCTGTTCCTGAAAGACCAGGCGCTTCGCTTCAAACTTTCCGCCGACCCGCATCTCTACAGCTGGTCGCTGCGCTTCCTCAGGGAATGCACGGCCGCCAAAGCGCGTCGCAATACCCTCCTCAAACATCGGCTTGCGGTCCATTCCCAATCGGTCCTGCAGGCGGTCGTCAGGGAGGAAGCGATCCAGTACGACAGGACCTCGGCCGGCATCCTTTACTTCCACCGCAGCCGTCAGGCGCTCGACAAGGGCGTCGCCAACATGCGCCTGCTGGAGGCCGACGGCCAGGAGATCCGCATTGTCGACGCACAGGAAATCATTGACCGCGAGCCGGCGCTGGCTTCGTCGCGCGGCAGCATTGCCGGCGGCATAATGTGTCCAACCGATGAAACCGGCGACGCCGCCAAGTTCACGCGCGCGCTGGCGGCCATCGTCGAAACGAGGGGCGGCAAGATCCTGACAAGCACGAGGATCGTCGGGATCGAACGCAGGAATGACGCGATCATCCAGGTCGTCACCGACAAGGGAGAATTTCTGGCCGACGCCTACGTTCTGTGTCTCGGCGCCGAAAGCCCGATCCTCGCCCGCAAGATCGGCCTTGGTCTGCCGATCTATCCGGTCAAGGGATATTCCCTGACCGTTCCCATCGTCGACCCGGCGCTGGCTCCAAAACTCCCCGTCATCGATGAGCACAATCTCGTTGCCATCACGCCGATGGGTGATCGCATCCGCGTCACCGCCACCGCGGAATTCGCGGGCTATGATCGCAGCCACAAGCCTTCGGATTTCGCCTTCATGAAGCGCGTCACGCAGGACCTGTTCCCGCGCGGTATCGCCTATGATCGCGCCGAAATGCGGGCCTGCCTGAGACCCATGACGCCCGACAATCTGCCGATCCTCGGCCTGCGCAACATCAAGAACCTCTGGCTGAACACCGGCCACGGCCATATCGGCTGGACGATGGCGCATGGATCGGCCCGCATCGTCGCCGAACTGATCGCCGGCCGGGCTGCGCCGATCGCCCTCGACGGTATCCTTCCCACACAGGCGCGGTTCGCCGAACCAAGCGCCGCAAAGGCTTGACCGACGCCATGCTCCGACCCACCAGGCACAGCAACCAGGACGACAATGCGGCGTTGGCATCCAAGCCGATCAAGACCGGCCCGCGCGTCTATGAAGAGATCCGTCGCATGGCGATGGACTATCGCTTCAAGCCGAACGAGCGCATCAACGAAGTGGCGCTTGCCGCGAGGCTGAATGTCAGCCGCAGCCCGATCCGGGAGGCCCTCCAGCGGCTGGTCACGGAGGAACTCATCACCTTCCAGACCAATCGCGGCTTCTTTTGCCGCGGCTTCGATGTCGACGAGGTCGTCAATCTTTCCGACGTGCGGGCGGTGCTTGAGGAGCGCTCCGTCAGGCTGGCGATCCAGCGCGCGACCAACGAAGAGCTCGCCGCGCTCGTCGACTGGTGGACGCTCACCATGGCGCGCGCCGACTCGTTTTCCAGCGCCGAGCTGACCGCCAGGGACGAGGAGTTTCACATCCGCATCGCCAGGCTGTCAGGCAATCCCGAACTGGCGCGCATGCTCGAAGGCATCAACACGCGCATCCATTTCGTTCGCAAGATCGAAGTGGAGAAGCACCGGCGACTGTCGACGACCTACACCGAACACAGCGAAATCGCCCGAGCCATGGTAACCCGCGATGCCGACACGGCCGCAAGGCTCATGCATGACCACATCGACATCAGTGTCGCCGATGCCATGTCGACCGTCCGGGAAGGCCTGGCCCGGATTTACGTCGACGTCGATCAGATCTGACCAGCATCCCGGATCCGATTAAGCAATCCCTGGCCGGTCAGGCAACCTTGTCGAGCAGCGGCCTGAGCGCCGGGTGAATTTCCGGCGAGGCGTGCTTGATCAGGGTCAGCAGCGCGCGTTCGTTCTCGTAAAGAGGCCTGTCGACGCCGATATGTTCGATCAGCCAGCCGGCTTCGCCGGCATCGATCGTCTCGGCACGGCGGGCCAGGGCCTCGGCCGCCCTGTTCTTGGCTTCCCATTCGGCTTCGATGTCGCCAGGAGATCGGTAGGCCTCCATGATGCCGGCAAGCCCGCCGGAGATCATGCGGCTGAAGAAGCCGCCGATTTCCGGATCGGCATGTTCGAGGAAGGCGTCATGGCGCAGCGCCACGTCGCGCGTCGGTGCTTCGTAGCCGGCCGAGCACATGACGAAATTGGCGATCGCCTTGACGAACAGCTCGTTCCAGGACGGATCGTTTTGTCCTTGAGCAGTCCGCTCGTTGATCTTGAGCAGCACCTCGGCCTCGGCGCGCGTGATGGCGATGTTGCCGTCGCCGCCATGGGCATAGAGGATCCGGCGCAAAAGCTCGACCTCCGCCTGCGCGACGAGGCCCGGAGCCAGCGCGCCGCCGAGCATCAGCGGCCCCTTGCCGTCAATGACGGCATGCGCCACCTGCTCCAGCGCGTACACACAAAGCTGGGCCGGCGACGATTTCGCCTGTTCCAGCACATGCACCAGCAATTCGAGTTCGGTCCGGCTGTCGACCATGCCGTCGCGCGAGATCGTGCGGATCAGCCAGTCGGCATTGTCCTGCGAGATATAGCCCGACGGCTTTTCCTGGTGGACGATATAGTCGGTGACCGCCTCAATGAAGAAGGGCGGCCATTCCTGGCATTTGTCCTTCGCCGTGGCATCGAGCGCGAACAGCGCCTCGGCCTCGCCACGCGTCACGACGCCGTCGCCGAACACTTCATGGCGCAACATCGCCACGTCCTCCGCGGCGATGCGGCTTTTCGAGGTCAGCCCGGCCACCGGCGCGCTCATGATCAATTCGCCCATTTGTCGTCCCCGTCCGCCGTCGCCAAGCGCCGGCCCCATAGCGTCATACAAGCCAACATATCAGCAGTGTCTTGAAAAACCGGCAAACGGCGTGGTTAGTGAAGACTTGTCGCCAACGCATGTCGCCTGACAGCGTGCCGCGGTTTGAAGAACGACATGCACGCGCTTTAGATGTTGCTGACAGGTGACAAGCCGTCGCGCGCAAGCTATGGATGGCGCGTCGAGGACTCAGGGTCTTGAGTCCTACCTGTTTGCGGGAGAGAACAGCGAGAGCTGTCGCCGAAGGGGAAATCGCCCGAAATCTCTCAGGCAAAAGAACCGTAGACGGGAAAGACACTCTGGAAAGTCGGGGCTTGCCCCCGCGCCGAAGGTGTAAGCGCCGCTGACAGAGTTCCGGCTGCGCGAGTCTCTCAGGCTTCAGACAGAGGGGCACGGACTGGTCGCCATTCGCGACCGATTGCGTGCGACTCTGGAGACGACATGACGGGCGACGACACAAAACACCTTCCCCTTGAAGATATCCATATGGCCGCCGGTGCGCGCTTCGGCGCCTTTGCCGGCTGGTCGATGCCGCTGACCTATCCGGCCGGCGTCATGAAGGAACACCTTCACACCCGCGAGCAGGCCGGCCTGTTCGACATCTCGCACATGAAGCTGTTCGAGGTCAGCGGACCGGAAGCGGCGGCACTGCTCAACCGTGCTTGCCCACTGGATGCCGGCGCGCTCGAAATCTCGCAATCCAAACTGTCCTTTTTCCTCAACGAAGCAGGCGGCATCCTGGACGACCTGATCGTCACCAGGCTTGGCGATGCCAGGTTCATGGTGGTCGCCAATGCCGGCAACGCCGTAGCCGACGAAAAGCATTTGCGTGCACATGCCGCGGATTTCGACGCCAGGATCGAGCCGCTCGACCGCGTCTTCCTGGCCATCCAGGGTCCTGAAGCCTGGGCCGCCCTTTCCCGCGCCGGCATCGAGACCGGCTCGCTGCTGTTCATGCATGGGGTCGAACCGCGCAAGAACTGGTTCATGAGCCGGTCGGGCTATACCGGCGAGGACGGGTTCGAGATCGGCTTGCCGGAGGCCGATGCACGCGACCTCGTCGCGAAGCTGCTCGGAGACGAGCGCGTGCTGTGGATCGGCCTGGCTGCGCGCGACAGTCTGCGCCTGGAGGCCGGTCTCTGCCTGCATGGCCAGGACATCACACCGGAAACCGACCCGGCCAGCGCCGCCTTGATGTGGGCAATTCCAAAGGACATCCGCGCTTCCGGCACTTTCATCGGCGCCGATGCGCTCCGCGCCGCGGTGGAACGAGGACCCGCGCAAAAGCGCGTCGGTTTGAAGCCGGAAGGCCGCCAGCCGGTGCGTGGCGGTGCCGCGCTCTTCGACGCCGACGGCAATCCGGCCGGCCATGTCACATCGGGCGGCTTCGGCCCCTCGGCCGGCCATCCGGTCGCCATGGGCTATGTCTCGACACCTCTGGCAAAGCCCGGAATTCGGGTTTTCGCCGATGTGCGCGGCACGAAAATCCCAGTCGATATCAGCTCCCTGCCCTTCACACCGCATCGCTACCGAAAAGGATGATCTCAATGGCAACAACCTATTTCACATCAGATCACGAGTGGCTCCGCGTCGAGGGCGGCATCGCCACGGTCGGCATCACTGATTACGCGCAGGAGCAGCTCGGCGACCTCGTCTTCGTCGAACTGCCGGAGACGGGAAAGAAATTGACCAAGGGCGACACCGCCGTCTTGGTCGAATCCGTCAAGGCGGCGTCCGATGTCTATGCACCAGTCGACGGCGAGATCACCGAGGCCAACGGCACGCTGTCGTCGGATCCGTCACTGGTCAATTCGGCCGCAACAGGGGCCGGCTGGCTGTGGAAGATGAAGCTTGCCGACGAAAGCCAGCTCGCCGGTCTCATGGATGAGGCCGCCTACAAAGCCCATATCGGTTGATATCAGGACTTATTGAGATGACCGCAGCACCCTACCCCTTCTCGGCCCGCCATATCGGTCCCGGCCTCAACGATACCAGAGCCATGCTGGCCGCCATCGGCGTGCCCTCGATCGAGACGCTGATCAGCCAGTCCGTCCCGAAGTCGATCCGGCTCGATCGGCCGCTTGCCCTGCCGGCACCAGCGAGCGAGGCGGAAGCGCTGGCTGAGCTTTCGGCTGTCATGGCCGGGAATACGGTGCTGAAGAGCTTCATCGGCGCCGGTTATCACGGCGTCCATGTGCCGCCGGTTATCCAGCGCAATCTGTTCGAGAACCCGGCCTGGTATACGGCCTACACGCCCTATCAGGCCGAGATCAGCCAGGGCCGGTTGGAAATGCTGTTCAACTTCCAGACCCTGGTCACCGAACTGACCGGCCTGCCGGTGGCATCGGCGTCGCTGCTGGATGAAGCAACCGCCGTGGCCGAGGCGGTCGGCATTGCGCTGCGCCATCACCGCGACAAGCGCACCAAGGTAGCACTTGCCGGCACGCCGCACCCGCAGACGCTGGACGTGGTGCGCACCCGCGCCGAGCCGCTCGGCATCGAGATCGATGGCGAGACGATCGACGACAACACCGCCGCCCTGCTTGTCTCCTGGCCGGATACATTTGGCGTCTATGGCGACCACAAGGCAGCGATCGACAAGGCACACGCGACCGGCGCCCTCGTCGTCTTCATCGCCGACCCGCTCGGCCTGACGCTGACCGACGCGCCGGCCAAGCTTGGCGCCGACATCGCCGTCGGCCCGATGCAGCGCTTTGGCGTGCCGATGGGCTTTGGCGGCCCGCACGCGGCCTATTGCGCCGTCTCCGACAGGCTGACGCGGCTGATGCCTGGCCGCCTGGTCGGCCAGTCCACCGACAGCAAGGGCCGGCCCGGATACCGGCTTGCCTTGCAGACGCGTGAACAGCATATCCGCCGCGACAAGGCGACCTCCAACATCTGCACCGCGCAGGCGCTGCTCGCCAATATGGCGACCGCCTATGCCATCTGGCACGGCCCCGCCGGGCTGCAGGCGATTGCCGGGCGCATCCACACGCTGGCCAATCGTCTTGCCGCCGGGCTCAAAGCAGCAAACATCTCCGTGCTCGGGTCAAGCCGCTTCGACACGGTGACGGCCGAGGTGAAGGGCAAGGCAGCTTCGATCGCCGCCGCCGCTGAAAAGGGCGGCAGATTGCTGCGTGCCGTCGATGCCGACCACATCGGCATCGCCTTCGACGAAACCTCCACCGAGGCCGATCTCGACGCAATCGCGGCCCTGTTCGGCGCCAAGGCTGGTGCCTCCGCCGACAGCACGGTGCCCGGCAAGCCGCGCGGCAAGGAGTTCCTGACCCAGCCTGTTTTCCACGAAAACAAGTCGGAAACCGAGATGATGCGCTTCCTGCGCCGGCTGGCCGACAAGGACCTGGCGCTCGACCGCGCCATGATCCCGCTGGGATCCTGCACCATGAAGCTCAACGCCGCCGCCGAGATGATGCCGGTGAGCTGGCCGAGCATTGCCAATCTGCACCCTTTCGCCCCGGCCGCGCACTCGGCAGGCTACCGTGCCATGATCGGCGAGCTGGAGGGCTGGCTGTCGGAGATCACCGGCTTCGACGCCGTCACCTTGCAGCCCAATGCCGGCAGCCAGGGCGAATATGCCGGACTGCTCGCCATCCGCGGCTATCACCGCTCGCGCGGCGACAACCACCGCACCGTCTGCCTGATCCCCTCCTCGGCGCATGGCACCAATCCCGCGAGCGCGGCGATGGCCGGCATGAACGTCGTCGTCGTGCGCTGCACCGAAGACGGCAACATCGACATGGACGACATGAAGGCCAAGGCGACTGAGCATGCGCAAAATCTCGCAGCGCTGATGTTCACCTATCCCTCGACGCATGGCGTGTTCGAGGAAGGCGCACGCGATCTCTGCGCGCTGATCCATGAGCATGGCGGCCAGGTCTATTTCGACGGTGCCAACCTCAACGCGCTGGTCGGGCTTGCCCGTCCCGGCGACATCGGCGCCGATGTCTGCCACATGAACCTGCACAAGACCTTCTGCATTCCGCATGGCGGCGGCGGACCCGGCATCGGGCCGATCGGCGTCAAGGCGCATTTGAAGCCGTATTTGCCCGGCCATGTCACCGAAGGCTCGGCGCACGCCGTCTCCGCCGCCCCCTTCGGCAGCGCCTCGATCCTGCCGATCACCTGGATGTATATCCGCATGATGGGTGCCTCGGGCCTGAAGCAGGCGACCGAAACGGCGATCCTGTCCGCCAACTACATCGCAACACGGCTCGGTGCGCATTTCCCGGTGCTCTACAAGGGCAGGCAGGGACGCGTCGCGCATGAATGCATTCTCGACACCCGCGTGCTCAAGGAGAGTGCAGGCATCAGTGTCGACGATGTCGCCAAGCGGCTGATCGATTATGGTTTTCACGCGCCGACCATGTCGTTCCCGGTCGCCGGCACGCTGATGGTGGAGCCGACCGAGTCCGAGCCCAAGCGGGAAATCGACCGCTTCTGCGAGGCCATGATCGCGATATCGGCAGAGGCAGCAAAAGTCGCCAGGGGCGAATGGCCTTTGGCCGACAATCCGCTGGTCAACGCGCCGCACACCGCCGCCGAGGCGCTGGCCGGCCAGTGGAACCATCCCTACTCGCGCCTGGAAGCGGCCTATCCGGCCGGCGACGCCGACACGGCAGCCAAGTACTGGCCTCCGGTGTCACGCATCGACAATGTCGCCGGCGACCGCAACCTGGTCTGCTCGTGCCCGCCGCTGTCCGACTATCTGGGGGCCGCGGAGTAATTTACGCTGAGCGCAAGGCCGGCTTGATCGGCTCGGCCTTGCCCATCCTCTTGCGGCTGATGACGCAATTTCGTCCGGCGCGTTTGGCGGCATAGAGCGCTGCGTCTGCCTCGGTGAGCACGTTGTCGAGGCTGCTGCCGCTTGCCTCGCCAAAGCCGATGCCGCCGCTGACCGTGCTGCGCAATTTGCCGAGCTGGGTGGGGACGATTTCGGCGCCGAAAGCCACGCCGATCTTGCTGGCGAGATCGTAGGCCTTTTCGTCCGTCATCCGCGACATGACGACTGCGAACTCCTCGCCGCCAAGGCGAAAAGCGTCGACGCCGGGCCGGGCATATTTCTTGATGACGGCGGCAAAACGGCACAAGACCTGATCTCCAACCGGGTGACCGTAGACATCGTTCGTCCGCTTGAAGTGGTCTAGGTCGAACATGACGATGGACATGAATGGACCGAAACTCCGCTCGCCGTAAAGCGACGTCAATGCCCGGCGGTTCAGCAACCCTGTCAGCGGGTCGGTCATGGTCTCGGCCTTGAGCTCGATCTGCGCCTGCAGATGATGGAGGGAGAGCGTCAATGCTCCGAGCCCGGTCATGCAGGCCACCGCCACGACGGAATTCAATCGTTCGGCCCAATTGTCGGGCGCAACCGCGAGCGTCCATTGCCCCTTGGTCAGCAGAACCACGCCGCAAAGCGCAAACGACATCGCGCAGGTGCCGCTCAGAAACGAAACCACCAGCAGGATGCGGCGATCGTGACTGCCGTTGATCCAGAACATGGCGCCGATCGCCGACAGCAGCGCCGTCACCGTGGTGTAGGTGATGATGAAGCCAACGCCGTCAAAGCCAAGCAAAGTGACAGCGGCACAGATAGTCATGGCGGCAAGCGCCGGTGCAACGGCGCGCCTGTAGCCGGGCACGCCGAGATATTGCATGGCCGACAAGCAGAGGATCAGGAACCCCAGGCTGAGCAGCGCAAGCACGATCTGGCAAAGCAGCGGATCGGGGTCCTTGGTGTACCGCCAGAACAGGATCACATGCGCGACGAGCACCAGAATTCCGCACGCCACCGTCAGCACGAAACCTGCCTTGGGCGCGGTGAACCAGATCGCAAACATGGTGACGCTGAGGCATATGCCCGACAGCGCGGCTGCGAGCAGGAGCGAACTGAAGTCCAGCATATCGGGCAAGGGCCTCTCGAGCGTCGGCGGTTGCGCTGCATTCTAGGTCAGCGGCTGCCCCCAGATACGGATTTTCAGGCGATCCATCGATGCAACCTGCAGATAGGGTTTACAAAGCGTCGATGGCACGTGTCCCGAAACCGGACCATTGGACGCGAGATCAACCCTTGTTCAGGAGAGCGAGGTTGGCGTTGACGACGGTGGGATCGGCCATGCCGGCCTTCGCTTCGAGCAGCAGCGCCTTGGCCTTCTTGCGATTGCCGCGCAGCAGTTGCGAATAACCCATATTGTTGACGATCTGCGGCCTGCGACCGGCGACTTTCAGAAGCTGGCCGTAGGCACGATCGGCGAAGTCGAAGCGGCCGAGTTCATCATAGGAAGCCGCGAGCCCCATCCAGGCCTCCGCATTGTCGGCCTTCAACTCGACGGCCTTGCGGAAGTGCTTTTCGGCGAGGCCGTAATTGGCGTCGCGAAACTGCGCCTTGCCTTGCGCCAGATCGGAGGTTTCGGTGTCTTTAGCCGCCGGTTGGATGGCGGTGGTCTTGGTGGTGTCGACGCCACTCGTCGAACAGCCAGACATCATCAAGACGGCCGCCATCGTGGCCATTGCCGGGAAATTATTGTGACGCATGCCCCTGCCTCATCGCCCGATTTGCCGGGTCGTTCTTCAGGAAACACAATATATCAGCGGCGATTAAACTTCGGTGCCGAAACGCCGCCAAAATTCGGCTTCGGGCACACCAGCCATTAACCACCAGGCCGCGGTGCTTCAGTCGCAGCCAGCGGCGTCCTCACGGCTCCAGGGCTTTGAGCCCCGCAGGAGCCGTATACCGGCTGCCGTCATAGCGCAGCCGGTAGGTTTGGCTCACGGACTTGCCGGGATGGGACTGGCACTCGCCATCCTGGTCGGGCAACGGATTGTCGGTATCCATTCGCTCGACCACCGTTATGTCGTGGTAGCCATGATGTTTGGCCGGGCTCATCGCCAGACTAACCCGACTGGTATGGAAGGATCCGGCGCAATTGGTATCACCCTCGCCGCCATTGCCGGCCACGACCAGGCCATCGAGCACCATCCTCAGGGAATCGCCATCGACGGCATAGAGCCGCAGGTCGGTTTCACTGAACGGATTAGGCAGCGAATTGTTTGCCATTTCGATGCGCAGGCCAAAGGCAGTAACATCGGGCGCCAGCGCATAGCGGCCGGTATCAAGTTCCACCTGGCGGATGGCGATGGCATCATCATTCATCAGCCCGGGCTGGAGCAGGCGCTGGCGCACCTGCCGGCTCTTCCTGTCGACAATCAAAAGCTCGATATCGCCGGCATGCGCGTAGTCGCTGGGTTGGGACCCGTCCATCAGCGGCACTGCGACCAACAGCAGGTCGTCATGGGCGGGCCAGATCTTGCAAACCAGCCCTGGCGGATCGCCATACGCGAATGTCAGGGCAATGCTGGTGTGGGGTTCGAGCGTGAACGAGGTGCCGTCGGCGCTCTTTCGAGCTTTGGGATAGGCCTGCTGCACCAAGGCGGCGGCATCGCCGCAATCGCCGGCCACGGCCCAGGCGGGCGACAGGCTGGCCGCGGCAAGGCCAAGGAAGAGGGTGCGCAGCAGCATGGACTTTCTCACCTGCAAAGCCGGGTTCGGTCAGGACAATGGTTTGTCAGCCCCTTGCTAGGGCTTTTGTGGAGCGCTCGCTAGTGCGCCGTCATTTTGACGATGACTGGAATGGCCGCGATCATCAGCACCACCGGCAGGATGCACACAACCACGGGCACCGACATCTTGGCAGGCAGAGCGTGCGCCTTTTCCTCGGCCAACGACATACGCTTATGGCGCATGTCGTCGGAGAAGACGCGCAGCGCCCCCGACAGGCTGGTGCCGAGTTCCTTGGACTGCTGCAGCAGCGTGGCGAACGAACGCACCTCGTCCAGGCTGAGGCGATCGGCGAGCGCCTTCAGCGCATCGTCGAGACTGCGCCCGGCCCTCAGCTCCAGCGACACCAGCTGCAGGTTCTGGCTGAGCGCGGGATAAGTCTTGGCGAGTTCCTTGGAGACGCGCTCTATGCCTGCCTCCATGCTCATGCCGGCATCCGAGCAGACAATCATCAGGTCCATGAAATCGGGAAAGCCGTTGCGGTACTCACGCCTGCGTTCCCGCACTTTCTGGCTCAGCACCAGGCCGGGCAGGAAATAACCGGCCGCGCCCGACAGGATGACGAATGTCCAGCGGCTGGCCATCGTTGCGTCCGGACTGGCCATCCAGCGGTTGAGCACAAACACACCGATTGCCGTGCCGATCATCGCGGTGAACCGGATCAGGAAGAACGTACCGACAGCGCGCGGCTCCATGTAGCCCGCCTGGATAAGCTTCATGCGCAGCCGCGCGACATTTTCCGGATCGCTCCTGGCGTAGAATTCCTGCGCCCGCTTCACCGCCTTCTCGCGCACGATGCCGGTATTCTTCTTTTGCACCGGCTCCGGTTTGGCGGCCACGGGACCGTTGTCGACCCTGAGCCGGCGCATGACCTCGTTGCGATCGCCCTTCGCCATGACAACAGGCCAGGCAACAGCGGCAGCACCCACCGCCAGCAGCAGTATGGCCACCGGCATCAATGAGGTCGGCGCAAGCGAGGCGAGGAATTCGATGAAACCCTGCATGTCAGAACTTGAAATTCGACATCTTGAACATCATCAGATTGCCCAGCATCAGCCAGGTGATCGACGCGCCAAGCAGATACCAGGTCTTCGGCTCGCCCCAGACGTCGCTGTAGAAGCCCGGCATCAGTGCCATGATGGCGGCAAACAGCAACGCCGGCACGGCCGTCAGAATGTAGGCCGACATCCGGCCTTCTGTCGCAATGGCGCGCACCTTGCGGCGCAGCTTGCCACGCTCGCGAATCGTCGTCGCCAGGCCGTCGAGGATCTCGCGCAGATTGCCGCCCGAACTGGTCTGGATCGAGACGGCGGTGACGAACAACGGCAGATCCTCCTGGCCGACCCGGTCGAACAGCGAGTTCAACGCCGAAACCAGATCGGATCCGTAGGTCACTTCGTCGGCGATGACGCCGAACTCGCTGCCGATCGGGTCGGGCATCTCGCGCGCCACCATGGCGATCGCCACCGGCACCGGATGGCCGGCCTTCAGGCCACGCGTGATCAGTTCCAGCGCCTCCGGCAACTGCATGCCGAACCGCTTCAGCCGGCGCTTGCGCTTGAAACGCAGCGTCAGCACCGGCAACAGCGGCATGAGCACCACGAACAGGACGAACCCCATCAGCGGCGGCAAGCCGTACCAGATGGCGACCAAGGCCATCGCCATCGCCACGCCGCAGGTGATCATGAGGAATTTCGACAGCGGCATGATCATGCCCGACTGGGTTCGCAGCGCGCGAAACCGGTCCGCCGAAAACAGCGGCGTGCCCGCGTCAAGGCCGCGCTCCTTGCGCAGTTGGACGAGCACCTGCTCCTGGCTGATCTTGTTTTCCTGCAGCTTCATGCGCCGGTTGATGGCGGTGCGCTTGTCGCTGCGGCCGGCATAAAGCAGGTAACAGGCCTCGGCGATCAGGATGCCGGTCAGCGCGGCCGCGGCATAGACGACATAGATCGCGCTCATTCCATCGAACACTTGGCTACTCCTGCGGCCGGCCGGGTTCGAAATATCGTCCGGGAAACTCGATGCCCATGGCGCGCAGGTCCTCGAGGAAGCGCGGCCGGATGCCGGTCGCCTCGTAGTGGCCCAGAATCTTGCCGTCGGCCTCCATGCCGGTGCGCACGAAGCGGAAGATCTCCTGCATCTGGATGACATCGCCTTCCATGCCGGTCACTTCGGCGACACTGGTCACCTTGCGCTTGCCGTCGGACAGGCGCGTCAGTTGGACGATCAGGTCGAGCGCGCTGGCGATCTGGCTGCGGATCGACTGCACCGTCATCGGCATGCCGGTCATGCCAAGCATCTGCTCGAGCCGCGAAATGGCGTCGCGCGGCGTGTTGGCATGGATGGTCGCCATCGACCCTTCGTGGCCGGTGTTCATTGCCTGCAGCATGTCGAAAGCCTCCTCGCCGCGGCACTCGCCGAGGATGACGCGGTCGGGGCGCATGCGCAGTGCGTTCTTGACCAGGTCGCGCTGCTTCAGCTCGCCATGGCCTTCGATGTTGGCCGGACGTGTTTCCATGCGCGCGACATGCGGCTGCTGCAGCTGGAGCTCGGCCGCGTCCTCGATGGTGATCAGCCGCTCGTCTTCCGGAATGAAGGCCGACAGTGCATTGAGCATGGTCGTCTTGCCGGTGCCGGTGCCGCCCGAAATGATCGTCGTCTTGCGGGCATGCACGGCCGCCGCCAGCACTTCGGCCATGTTCTGGGTGATGGCGCCGAATTCGACCAGTTTATGCAGGCCGAGCTTGTTCTTGGAGAATTTGCGGATCGACACCAGCGGGCCGTCGACCGCAACCGGGCGGATGGCCGCGTTGAAGCGCGAGCCGTCCAGCATGCGGGCATCGACCATCGGCTGCGATTCGTCGACGCGGCGACCGACCGCGGCGACGATCTTGTTGACGATGCGCAGGAGATGCGCCTCGTCCTTGAACGGAATGTGGACCGGCTGCAGCTTGCCCTTCTTTTCGACAAAGCAGTTCATATGGCCGTTGATCAGGATATCGTTGATGTCGGGATCCTTGAGCAGCGGCTCGAGCGGACCGAGGCCGACCATCTCGTCGACGATGTCGTCGACCAGCGCATCAAGCTCGACGGTGTTGATCGCCATCCGCTCCTGCTTGGTCTTTTCCGAAACGAAGTCATGCACTTGCCGGCGCATCTCATCCTTCGGCAAACGCTCCAGCGCGACAAGATTGATCTCTTCGAGCAGCAGCCGGTGGATACGCACGCGCGCATCGAGCACCTTGTTGGCATTCTTTGCCAGCGCTGCTTCCGGCTTTGCCGGCAAAGCCTTTCGGTTGGTTGGTATGACGACGGCATGATGGGCGACCGGCGTCGTCTCATGCGCGCGCTGCGGACGCGCATCGCGGTTCTGCAGGGTGGAGAAGCGGCTGGTCATCCGGCTTTCCTCTTCAGCAATCCACGGCCCATGCCAAACAGCGAGCGCGATTTCGCCCGGGTCGGGACCGCTTCTTCCGGCAGGATGATCTTCTTCAGATCGTTGACGACATTGGCGTTCGGATCGATCTCGTGCAGCGGTACGCCGCGATCGACTGCTTCGCGCACCAGCCGGTAGTTGTTGGCGATGCCGCCGACGAAATGCTCGCCAAGGATTTCCTGGACGTCCGCCTGCTTGATGCCGTTATCGAACATCTTCTGTTCGAAACGGTTGACGATGACGTTCGGCTTCACTTCCTTGCCGGCCGTCTCGTAGACCGCCTGGATCAGCCGCTGGGTGTGGCGCAGGCACGGCACCGTCATTTCCGCGACGATGTAGAGCTTGTTGGAACCGAGCAACACGGTCTCCGTCCATGGAAACCAAGTGCGGGGCATGTCGATGACGACATTGTCGAAATAGGCCGAAACGAGATCCAGCATGCGCACCACGACATCGGTCTTGAACGAGCGCATCTCGGCTGGATGCGCCGGCGCCGCCAGCACGCAAAGCCCGCTGGCATGCTTGGACAGCATCACGTCGAGCAGTTGGCGGTCGAGACGCTCGGGCTGGTTCTCGATCTCGGTGATGTCGAAACGCGGTTCGAGGTCGAGATATTCGGCACAGGCGCCCTGCTGGAAGTTGAGATCGACGACGCAGGTCGAGGCTCCGCGCGTCACCGAGTGATGCAGCTGGAAGGCGGTCTGCAGCGCCAGCGTCGTGGTGCCGACGCCGCCCGCCGCAGGCATGAAGGTATAGATTTGCGACTCGGTGTTTTCCTCGCGCCCGGGCCCTTGCAGCGCCCGTACCACGGAGCGCACCAGATCGGCCGTGGTGATCGGCTTGACCAGGAAATCCGCGACCTTGAGCTGCACGAGAATACGCACCGCGGCCGCGTTGAACTCCTGGGTGACGACGACGACCGGAACCTTGTCCTCCAGCCGGCGCATGATGCGCTGCAGCGACTCGACCTCCTCCAGCCTTGCCGCATCCATGTCGACGATGATGGCGCCGAAGTCGGCTTCCTGGATCTCACCGCGCAACTCGGTAACGTTCTTCTCCACCGTCGAGAGCTGTATGATCTCGGAGGCGGAAAATGCGGTGCGCGTGTCCTGCGCAAACGTCCTGTCGGTCGATACGAGCAGGATCTTCCTGGTCTTGATGCCGTTTGCCATTCTGTCAGCCTGTCAGGTCGCCCGTTGACCAGTTGCCCGTTGAATCAGTTGCCTGTGGTCGACTGCGACGCCTTGGCACCGGCCGCCTGATCGGGTGTGACAGCCGCGGCACTGCCTCGTTGGGCCGGCACCAGGAGCCTGGTGTTCTGGACCCCGTATTTCCAGGGATCGACCATCTGCATGACGGTGTTGGCGGCCTGCGCATTGCCGGCGCCGGCCGTTGGCCCTTCGCTGCGCACATAGTCGTCGCTGGTGCAGCCAGCGGCAAAGCCGGCCAGCAGCAAGGCGACGCTCGATCCAAAGACCAGACGCATGGCTTCAATCCTTCGGCAGGTCGAGGAAATGCCCAGCCGAAGCGGCCGCTGCAGGTTGAGTGACGCGGCCGTCTGCCAGCGCCACGGTGCGACCGGCATCGGAATCCTTCACTTCCTCGGTGTTGTTGAGAAAATAGTCGGCATTGCTGGCCGGCTGCGTGCCATCTGTCGGCTCGACGAGCTTCTTCGACGGATCGACCGGCTTGACCAGATAGGGCGTTACGATGATGACGAGGTCGGTCTCGCGCCGCTGATAGGATTTCGACGAGAACAGCGCCCCAAGCACCGGCATCTTGCCGAGGCCCGGAATGCGCGACGTGGTGATGTCGTTTTGCGACTGCAGCAGTCCAGCGATCATGAAGCTCTGGCCGTTCTTCAGGTCGACTGACGTCCTGGCACGCCGCACGATGAAGCCAGGAACCGAGATCGTCCCGATATTGTAGGAGGCCGACGCATCGATCGAGGAGACTTCCGGCGCGATATCAAGGCTGACCAGCCCGTCTTTCAGAACCGTCGGCGTGAAATCCAGGCTGACGCCGTATTTCTTGTAGCTGACCGAGATCTTGCCGTTGTCCTCCGAGACCGGGATCGGGAACTCGCCGCCGGCGAGGAAGCTCGCCGTCTGGCCGGACCGGGCGATCAGGTTCGGCTCGGCCAGTCGCCGCGCCAAGCCGCGCTCTTCCAGCGCCTTGATGGCGATATCGATCGATACGCCGTTCGATAGGAGACGACCGATGATCTCGCCAGTACCGGCCGCCGGCACTGTGCCCGGATCGATCGAGACGTCGCGGCCGCCAAGGCCATAGGCGAAATTGGCGGCGTATTTGGCACCCAGATCCTGGCCCGCCTGGCGGTTGATCTCGACAAAGCGGACGTTGAGCTGGACCTGCTGCGAAGATGAGATGTTGACCGAGTTGATCACCTCCTCGGCACCGGAAAAGCGCGTCGCGATCTTGTTTGCCTTTTCGGCGGCGACGGCATCGTCGGCCTCGCCCGACAGCACGACACGGCCATTGGCCGATCCGACCTTGATCCTGGCATCCGGCACGCTGGCGCGAATGGTGCTGGCCAGTTGGTCGGTGTCGAGCGTCACCTCGATGTCGACAGTGCCGACAAGCTGCTTTTTCTCATCGAACAGCGCAATCCCGGTGGTGCCGAGATTGTTGCCGAGCACATAGAAGGATTTGTCGGTCAGCGGATTGACGTTGGCGATCTCCGGATCGCCGATGACGATCTGGTAGAAGGCAGCACTGGTGATGATCGTCTTCGGCTTGCCCTTGGCAACCTTGATCGAGGCATTCTTGGTCGACGACACGTAGACGACGTCGTTGTCAGCTCTCGCCGCCGAGGCGCCCAAGGCCAGCATCGCCGCAGCGGCCAGCGAAGACGCGACAGCCACGGCACGCAAAACGCGCAACCGCGTCATGACCCGATATATGAACAGCCCGAACATTGTCCCGTCCCTCACCCAGTCCCCACTGGTTTATTTCTGGTCCCGCGAAGGAACCTGGTATTCCTCGGCCTTCGTGCCGCGCGTTACGATGACCGTCTTGAACTTCGGTTTCTCCGGCTCCTTGGTGACGGCGTCGAACACCGAGCCGGCGGCGGCCTGCACATTCGAGGCGACCGATCCGCCGAAAGAGGAGATGGTGGTGACGCCGCTCTTGCCGTCAGCGCCTTCGCTGGCGGACCGAAGCGACAGCGAGAGCGTGCCGACGGTGCGGGCCAGCGCTACTTTCTGCGCGCCGTCCGTCGTCACCTCGATTGTCACCGAATTGGAAATCTGCGGCGTCGTCTGGCGCTCGTCGGCGCCCTGCCCGACGCTCAGCACCTTGGCATCGGCGACAACGATCTCGGAGGTGATGGTGGAACCGGCAGCGCCTTGCGCATTCTTGGCCACTTCCTGGATTTCGCCGGCATCGCGTGTCAGCACCACATCAACCCGGTCGCCCGGCGTGACGAAGCCGCCAACCCCGGCGATCTCGTCGGTACGGATGGTCACCGCCCGCATTCCGGGCGTCATCATGTTGGAGAGCGTCGCGCGGCCATTTGGCCCGGACAGCTTGGTCAGCAGCACCGGTTCGTTGACCTCGATCGGCGACAGCACCACGCGGCTGCCGTCGGCGAGCAACGCATTGATGGTGGTGAAGGCGCCCTGCGGCACGGACTCTTGCGACCACGGGATTTCGCTGAGCTGCGCGCGGTCGAGCTCCATGCCGTAGCGCAACGGGGCATTCGCCACCACAATGGTCTTGAATTCGACCTTCGGCACGACAGGTGCCGGAATCGACGACGTCTTCTCTTCGGAATCGGCCTTGGCCTGGCTTTTGACCCAGAAATCCGCGGCAAAGATCGAGATCGCGCCGAAAACGGCGGCGATGCCGATCATCGATATGGCCTTGCCCCTCACGCCTAAACCCCTGATATCAGCAGTTTCTTATTTAGTTGGGCTCACGTTAGGCGGCATTGTTAAAGAATCAGGAATCCCGGGCGTTGGTATCGGATCTATTTCCGCCGGCTTGGTTATCGAATGGTTTTGGGGTAAGAGGGCCCAGATCCCCGAACGGAACAGGAACCTCGGTCGCTTGGCGCTGAAAAGCGTGGCAGTATCGCGAGGTGATTCGCAGCACCGGAACCTATGGCAGGCATGGACGACAGCAACGATCTCTTCGGCAATATGGACAAGCAGCCGCAGCCGGTGCGTACCGCTGCGCGCCCGGCGGATCCACTGGTGGTGCAAGCCACCAAGCGTCCTGCCTCGACCAAGGACGGCAGCGAGGGCTATAGCGCCGCCGACATCGAGGTGCTGGAAGGGCTGGAGCCGGTGCGCCGCCGGCCAGGCATGTATATCGGCGGTACCGACGACAAGGCGATGCACCATCTGTTCGCCGAGGTCATCGACAATTCGATGGACGAAGCGGTTGCCGGCCACGCCACCTTCATCGATGTCGAGCTTTCGGCCGACGGCTATCTCGCCGTGACGGACAATGGCCGCGGCATCCCGATCGATCCGCACCCGAAGTTCAAGAAGCCGGCGCTTGAAGTGATCATGACGACGCTGCATTCGGGCGGCAAGTTCGACTCCAAGGTTTACGAGACATCAGGCGGCCTGCATGGCGTCGGCGTGTCCGTGGTCAATGCGCTGTCGGACCATCTCGAGGTCGAGGTCGCGCGGGGACGGCAACTCTATCGGCAAAAATTCTCGCGCGGCGTTCCCGTGACCGGCCTGGAACAGTTGGGCGAGGTCCACAACCGGCGCGGCACAAAGATCCGCTTCCACCCCGACGAGCAGATTTTCGGCAAGGGCGCGGCGTTCGAACCGGCGCGGCTCTACCGTATGACGCGCTCGAAAGCCTATCTGTTCGGCGGCGTCGAAATCCGCTGGACCTGCGATCCGTCGCTGATCAAGGAAAAAGACCAGACGCCGGCCAAGGCGGAATTCCATTTTCCCGGCGGCCTGAAGGACTATCTCAAGGCATCGCTCGGCGACGACTTCCAGGTGACGCGCGAGATTTTCGCCGGCAAGAGCGAGAAACAAGGCGGCCACGGCTCGCTCGAATGGGCGGTGACCTGGTTCGGCGGCGACGGCTTCATCAATTCCTACTGCAACACCATCCCGACCGGCGAAGGCGGCACCCACGAGGCCGGCTTCCGCAACGTTCTGACGCGAGGCCTGCGCGCCTATGCCGACCTCGTCGGCAACAAGCGCGCCTCGATCGTCACCTCGGAAGACGTCATGATCTCGGCAGCGGGCATGCTGTCGGTGTTCATCCGCGAGCCGGAATTCGTCGGACAGACCAAGGACAGGCTGGCGACGATCGAGGCAATTCGAATTGTCGAGACCGCGATCCGCGATCCGTTCGACCATTGGCTGGCCGACAATCCGCAGGAAGCCTCGAAGCTGCTCGAATGGGTGATCGCACGCGCCGACGAGCGGGTGCGCCGGCGCCAGGAAAAGGAAGTGTCGCGCAAGAGCGCGGTGCGCAAGCTGCGGCTGCCGGGCAAGCTCGCCGACTGCACGCAGAATGCCGCGGCCGGTGCAGAACTGTTCATCGTCGAAGGCGACTCGGCCGGCGGCTCGGCCAAGCAGGCGCGCGACCGCGCCAGCCAGGCCGTGCTGCCATTGCGCGGCAAAATCCTCAACGTCGCCAGCGCCGGCAACGATAAGCTGGCGGCCAACCAACAGATTTCAGACCTGATCCAGGCGCTCGGCTGCGGTACGCGTTCGAAGTACCGCGATGAGGATCTGCGCTACGACCGCGTGATCATCATGACCGACGCCGATGTCGACGGCGCCCATATCGCCTCGCTGCTGATCACCTTCTTCTACCAGGAGATGCCGGCGCTGGTGCGTGGCGGCCATCTCTATCTCGCCGTGCCGCCGCTTTACTCGATCAGGCAAGGCGGCAAGGTCGCCTATGCCCGAGACGACGCCCACAAGGACGAGCTCCTGCGCACCGAATTCACCGGGCGCGGCAAGGTGGAACTGGGCCGCTTCAAGGGTCTGGGCGAGATGATGGCCGCCCAGCTCAAGGAAACCACCATGGATCCGAGGAAGCGAACGCTGCTCAGGATCGATGTAATCGACGCCGAGACGGCGACCAAGGACGCCGTCGATGCGTTGATGGGCACGAAGCCGGAGGCCCGCTTCCGGTTCATCCAGGAACGCGCCGAATTCGCCGAGACGGAAGTGCTGGATATCTAGCCGCCAGCCGGTCCATAACAAGGCTCCAGTTGCGGAGACGAGCATGTGACCAGGACGCGGCTGAAAGGCTATTTCGAGACGAGTTTAGCCGGGTTGACGCAGCCGACGCGCTCCGACTGGATCTTTGCCTTGCGCACCGTTTCAGCCGGCTTGATCGCGCTGCTGGCAGCCTATGCGCTGAAGCTCGACCATCCGCAATGGGCCATGATGACGGTGTTCATCGTCGCCCAGCCGGTTGCCGGCATGGTGCTGGCGAAGGGCTTCTACCGGCTGCTCGGCACGCTGGTCGGCGGCATCGCCGCGATCGGCATCACCACCGTTTTCGGCACCAACCCCTGGGTGCTGGTGACTGTGCTTGCCGTCTGGATCGGCATCTGCACCTTCGTCTCGTCGCTGCTGCGCAATCCGGAAGCCTATGGCGCCGCCCTGGCCGGCTACACCGCAATGATCATCGGCCTGCCCGCTTTCGGACAGCCGCATCTCGTCGTCGACCTCGCTGTCGCGCGCTGTGCCGAGATCGTGCTCGGCATCGTCTGCGCCGGCCTGACCAGCCGGCTGATCCTGCCAAAACTGGCCAGCGACGCCATCGTCTCGCGCCTGAAACGCTGCATCCTCGATCTTGCCACCTATGCCGGCGGTGCGTTCTCCGGCGGCGACCCGGCAACGCTGTCCGCGCTGCACCGAAAGCTGGTCACGGATACCCAGACGCTCGGCGAGATGCGCGCCTATGCCAGGCTCGAGGCGCCGAGCTTCGCGCCGCGCGCGCATCCGGTCCGGCGCACCATCGGACAACTGCTCTCGGCGTTGTCGGCGGCACGTGCGTTGCATTCGCATGCCGCTCCGAAGAATGCGGCGCTCATTCCGGTGCGTTCGGAGCTGCAGGCCCTTGTCGGTGAAATGGCCGCGAAGCCCGGCGCGCTGGACGACACCACGCCTTGGGTGGCGCGGCTCGACACCATCTCGGCCAAGGCCCGGCAAATGCCCGATGCCTCGACCGACCAGGGCGACGACAGGGTCGGCACCATCACCCGCCTGACCATTGCCGCCGATTTCGCCGATGCGCTCAAGCAGGTGCTGCGCGGCCTCGATGCCCTGCGTGCGCCTGCCACGCGCCCGGCCAGGGGCAGCAGGCAGCCTGCGCTGGTGGTGCATCGCGATTACGCCGGCGCATCGCGCAACGCGGTGCGCGCTGCCCTTGCGACGCTGCTGGTCGCGGCCTTCTGGTTGACGACGAAATGGTCGGAAGCCGCCGGCACGGTCATTCTCGTCGCCGTCGTGTCGAGCCTGTTTGCTGCTCGCCCCGACCCAGTGCAGGTCGCCTGGGGCTTCTTCAAGGGAACCCTGCTGGCGCTGCCCTTTGCTTTTCTCGTCGGCCAGATCGCATTGCCTGCCTTGCCCGGCTTCGGCTGGTTCATGCTGTTTGTCGTGCCCATCCTTGTGCCGACGGCGCTGGCCATGGCCAATCCACGCTATGTCGGCGTGGCGACGGCTTTCGCCATCAACTTTCTCGCCTTCCTCAGTCCACACCAGGCGATGACCTACGATCCCGGACCCTTCTTCGCCGGTTCGGCGTCGATCCTGGTCGGCATCCTGCTGGCGATCGGTGTCTTCATCGTCGTGCTGCCGGCCGATCCTTGGCTCGCGGCCAACCGCATCGTGCGCGCCATGCGTGAGGATCTGGCGCGGCTTTGCCTGCATGAGCGGGTGCCGAGGCGGTCGGCCTTCGAGAGCCTCGCCTACGACCGCATCAACCAATTGATGCCGCTGGTGCAGAATGCCGGTCAGAAAGGCGATGCGGTTCTGGGCGGCGGCGTCGCCGCCGTCACCGTCGGCCTGGAGGTCCTTCGGCTGCGCGATGCGAGCCAAAGCCATGCCATCCCATCCGAGACCGCGCTTTCGATCGCCAACTTCCTGAGAGGGCTGGCGCGCGAACTGCTCTTCCGCGCCCCCGGCGATCCGCAGACATCAACCGTCACCGTCGCCCGGCAATATTCGGCGAGCATTGCGCAGCGAAACGGTACCGGGGAATTGCTGCAGATCGCGGCATCGCTGCGCATCATCGCCGCCGCGATGGAGGATTTTCCGGATTTTTTCGCCAGGGATAAAGGCTAGGCGGCCGCTATCGCCAGCGCGTGGCCGCGCGCGTTCTCGCGCAGCGCGTCGAGATGGATCGATTTGACCAAGGCGGCGAGATCACCCTCGGCGGATTGACCGCCCGCTTCCTTGAGCATCAGCCAGCTGACCTCCTGCACACCGGCGACGCGCTTGCCGTTGGCGACCTCGCGCCAGATCTTCAGCGCACGCAGGATGATGGCGTGCGTGGCGCCGGCGAGCCCGGCGCTGCGGAACAATGCCTGCAAGGCCACGTCGTGCCCGCCGGCCAGCAGCGCCCTCACACGTTGTTCGGACTGCTGGCTGAGCGCAACCAGTGCCGAGCCGAAGAAATCGACCTTGCCATGCGCGATGGTGCGGATGACGAAGCTCGCGGTGAGGTCGCCACGCAGCCTGAGATGCTCGATCAGGGCCGCATGTTCTTCCGTGCGCGTGCCTTCGATCAGCGTCACCGAAGCCTTGACGCAGGCGTCGCGCATGACGCGGTCGGCTCGCGCCGCGCCCATCATCGCCATCACCAGTGGCGACGTTTTCAGCATTTCGCCAAGCTTGACGAGCAGCATATGCCGGCAGTCGGCCGGCAGCCTGACATCCGATATCAGCGCCTCGCGCACCAGCGGCAGGTGCCCATGCCGTTCGGCCATGCGGCGGAAGCTGAGCGAGGCGATGTCGGCGCCGCTGTTGGCGAGCAGCACGGCGCAGGCGTCCGCCTCGCCGATCTCGGCGATGGCCGCTGACAGCGCCATCGAGACGAGCGGCCGGTCTGCGATCAGTTTTTGCGTCGCCTTCGGACTCGAAGCCACGCGGTTGATCAGGTCGGCGTCGGTGAGCAGCGGCGAGCGCGCCAGCACCACGCCGGCGACTTCCGGCTGGTCGGAGGCCAGCGCGCTGATGATCTGCATTGGCGCGTGTTGGCTCATCGACAGCGCCTCGGCCATCGCCAGCCGCACCTTTGACGAGGCATCGTCGAGCAACAGTGTCAGCGCCGCCTCTGCGGCGCAGCGGTCCTCGAAGGGCAATTCGGAATTGATGTAGGCTCGGGCCAGAGCGCTCGCCGCCGCGGCGCGCTCCGACACCTTGGCCGTGTAGATCCATTTCAGGAAATGCGAAACAACAACCATGCCCGCCTGCTTACGCCCCTTGCCGGAAGGTTCCGACCCCACTGACGACCGTAGGCAGAATTGGTTTACGAACCGTTCACCATGTTCATTAACTGGCTTGCGAGGCTGATTTGCAGCGCCTATCAACCGTCAAGCACCTGAGGAGAAAGAAATGGCCGGACTTTATCTCGAAGAGTTCGTCGTCGGCCATGTCTTCCAGCACACGCTGCGCAAGACCGTTACCGAAAGCGACAACATGCTGTTTTCGGTGATGACGCTGAACCCGCAGCCGCTGCACATCGACTTCGATTTCGCCGCCAAGAGCGAATGGGGCAAGCCGCTGGTCAATTCGCTGTTCACGCTCGGGCTGATGATCGGCATTTCGGTCAATGACATCACCGTCGGCACCACGGTGGCCAATCTCGGCATGAAGGAAGCCGTGTTTCCGCATCCGGTCTTCCATGGCGATACCGTTCGCGTCGAAACGACAGTCATCTCGGTGCGCGAGTCCAGGTCGAAGCCCGATCGCGGCATCGTCGAATTCGAGCATCGCGCCTACAACCAGCATGGCGATCTCGTCGCCAAATGCACCAGGCAAGCGATGATGCTGAAGAAGGCGGCCTGATCATGCGCTCGCTGCTGTTCGTCCCCGGTGACTCCGAGAGGAAGCTGGAAAGGGGTTTTGGTGCCGGCGCCGACGTGGTCATCGTCGACCTCGAGGATTCCGTGGCGCCGCACAACAAGGCGCTGGCGCGCGGCGTAGCGGCGCGCTTCATCCTGGAACGCAGGGCACAAACGACTTCCGCCATCTATGTCAGGGTCAATGACCTCGCGACCGGGCTGACGGATAACGATCTGGCGGCGCTGGTTCCGGCGAAACCCGACGGCATCATGCTGCCCAAGTCGAACGGCGGCCAGGATGTGCAGCACCTATCGGCAAAACTCAGGGTGCGCGAGGCCGAAAACGGCCTGGCCGACGGCGCGATCAAGATCCTGCCGATCATCACCGAAACGCCGGCAGGCGTGCTGGCGGCGGCAACCTATGCCGGGACCAGCGCGCGGCTTGCCGGGCTCACCTGGGGCGCGGAAGACCTGTCGGCGGCGCTCGGTGCGCGCTCGGCTCGCGACGAGCGTGGCCGCTACACGGACGTGTTCCGTCACGCTCGCACCATGACCATACTCGCCGCCGGTGCGGCGGAGGTCGCGGCGATCGACACCGTCTTCCCGAATTTTCGCGACATGGCGGGCTTCGCCGCGGAGTGCGCCGAGGCCGAACGCGATGGCTTCACCGGCAAGATGGCGATCCACCCCGATCAGGTGCCGGTCATCAACGCAGCCTTCACGCCGTCGGCCGAGGCGGTGAGACAATCGGCGGCAATCGTTGCTGCGTTCGCGGCAGCGGGAAGCCCCGGCGTCGTCGCTATCGACGGCAAGATGTTCGACCGCCCGCACCTGCGGCTGGCCGAGCGGCTTCTGGCGCGGGCAAAGGCGGCAGGTGTTTCCGCCTGAGCGCCTGCTACCAAACCAATGGAATCAGGCGGTAACGGACCCGGGGTAGTCGTCATAGCCGCGCAGACCGGCGCGAAGCGTTTTCTCTTCGATGAAGGTGCGGATGGCCAAGAGAACGACGAGCACGAGCACCGACGCCAGCCCCCACCAGGAACCAAGCAGAAGTGCCGTGCCGGCGAAGAAGAGGATGGCGCCGGCATACATCGGATGGCGGACGTAGCTGTAAGGCCCGGTGGAGATCACACGTTGTCCGCGTTCGTCCTGGATCTTGACCACGGGCGCCGCAAAACTGTTCTCCAGCATCGTCAGATAGCAGATCCAGATTCCGAGCAGCAGGACCAGTGCGCCGACCACCTGCACCCAGACGGGAACCGCCGACCAGCCGAAACGAACGTCGAATCCCATGAATATCTGAGAACCAAAGATGGCGAGCAGAAGTATGGACAGCAGCACCTTGTCGGCCGCGACCTGATTCTTCTGGATGGGAGAGCTCAGCCGCTCATTCATCAGACCGGGATCGCGCCTCGCCAGCGCCACGCCCAAGGTGAGACTGAGGCCCACCATCCCCACCAGATAGACCCAGGCCCCCGGCCAATGCAGCGTGCCGGCCGACAGGAAGAGCAAGGCGCCCATGACGCCGAACCAGACGAATGTCTGAAGAACCAATTTCGCGATCATGATCGACCTGCCTTGATATCCGCTGATGATTGGTATTTTAGACCATTGGTCTACCATACAGACCACTGGTCTATAGTTCAAGCGAACCTTCGACCCGAGGCTCCGAACTCCAGCTTAACAAAAGGCTTGCAGCAGTCGGTTGTGTTGGCCGCTTTTGCCGGGCAGCCTCCGTGATAGGAATTTTTTCTTGACTCGGTGATCTCAGCTATGGTACATTTTTGCCCATGGTGCTGATTTGCGCCAGTGGCCCGCCGCACAGGCGGGTTTTTCGTTTGATGCTCCGTCAGCCAACGCGCAAGCGGAGGCTCCGAAGGGACCCGTTAACCCGAAATTCGTTGCCCTGGCTGCCGACGTCGGGACTGGACGGGAGCAGCCATCACGTGCAGAAAGTTCGTCATGCCCCGTGTCATCAAGCATCCAGAACTCAGGCGAGAAGAACTTCTGGACCATGCCCAGGCCCTGTTCCTGACCCAGGGCTATGACAAAGCGAGCCTCAATGACGTGATTGCGTCCGCCGGCATCTCGAAGGGTGCTTTCTATCATTACTTCCCCTCCAAGGAGGCTCTCCTGGAGGCATTGGCCGATCGCTTTGCAAGACAGGCACTGGCTGGGGTCCAGGACATACTCCACGATCCCGGCCTCGACCCGCTTGGCCGCCTGAATGGCCTGCTCAGCCAGTCGCGGCGGGCCAAGATCGAAACCGCGCCGGAAGCTTGGGCTCTTTTCGAGACGATGTTCCGGCCTGAGAATCTGGTGCTTTTCCACCGTATCAATCTGGCCGCCAGCGCGTCGTTTTCACCGCTGCTGGTCAAGGTCATCAGGCAAGGAATCGAAGACGGCACTTTCAGGACCTTCGATCCGGAAGGTGTCGCCGACATCGTCATGCAATTCGGCATGGCCACGCGTGATGTCGTGGCCAAGGCCATTGCCGGCGGCAGCGACGCCGACATGGAGGCCGCGATCGAAGTCCTGGAGAAACGCGTCAGGCTCTACGAAATCGCCCTCGACCGCATACTGGGCCTGCCCGATGGAAGCATTCGGATCGGCGAGCCCGGCTATGTGCGCACCGTCATGACCGCCAGGCGGCGAACGAGTGCCGGCAAGGCGCGGTAACTGGCCGAGCCTTGGTATCTAGTCCTTGTCCCAGCGTGGCCGGCGCATCGAAAACACCTCGTCGACGCTGGCATAGTCCATATAGCCGAGACGAGCGACATTGCCGGCCTTGGTGATGTCGAACAGGCCGTCCGTCAGGAAGGCGTCGTCGATATGCACGCCGACCACTTCACCGGCGACGATGACGGCACTTGTCGGCGACCCGTCCAGGGCCTTTGGCCGAAAAACTTGAGTCACCCGGCATTCGAGCGCGGCCGGCGCTGCCGCCACGCGCGGCGGGGCGACCAGCCGCGACGGCGCCATGGCAAGATCGGCATAGACGAACTCATTGACGCCGCGCGGAGCATTGACCGACGTGCGGTTCATCTTCTCCGCGAGATCGCGGCTGACCAGATTGGCGACGAACTCGCCGGTTTCCTGGGCGAAGGAGGCGCTGTCCTTCTCGCCTTCGGAGGAGAACCAGACGATGAAAGGCCGCGTCGAAACGGCATTGAAGAAGGAATATGGCGCGAGGTTGATCTCACCAGCCCTGTTCAGTGTCGAAATCCAGCCGATCGGACGCGGCGCCACGATCGCCTTCGAAGGGTCGTGCGGCAGGCCGTGGCCCTTTGACGGCTCGTAGAACATTCAGCCGACCCACGGCCCCGAATAGTCACTGTACAGCTTTGCCGGATCGGGCCGGGGCCGCTCCGGCGCCGGGCCGGCATAGGAGCCGATATGGATGAAGCCGATGACCCGCTCCTGCGGCGCCAGCCCCAGCAGTGCCCTGCCCTCCGGCACATCCGAATACCAGTTGCTGATCATGTTGGTGCCAAAGCCCAGCGCGTTGGCTGATATCATCAGGTTCATCGCCGCCATGCCGCCCGACAGGAACATTTCCCATTGCGGGATTTTTGGATTCTCCCTGGGGACAGATACGACGCCGATCACCAGCGGTGCGCGCGAGAACCGCGCCAGTTCCTGATTGCGGCGGCCCTCCGTCAATGGGCCCTCCCGCTGCTCGGCAAGTGCTGCCAGTTGCCTGCCGATCTCGACGCGGGCGTCGCCACGGTAGAGGATGAAGCGCCAGGGCTCCAACCGGCCATGATCGGGCACCCGGGAGGCAGCAGTGATCATTGTCGCGATCTCCGCATCGCTCGGCGCCGGCTCCTTCAGATCTGGAATCGGTGCGGAGTTTCGGGTCAGCAGGAAGTCGATGATCGGCGACGCCATGGGCGCAAGTCTCCTGGACATTCTGTTTTGAGCTGAAGCGCACCATCGGGGATTCGGGCGGCTCGGGCATTGGCGCGGGATACGCCGGACGGAAGAGTCGTATCGGTCGGACTCTTAAGCCTTGAAATTGCCACCGCCATGGGCTTCAACGCAAGGCATGTTTGAGGGGACTATCCGTCTTTTCCTGGTCTGGCTCGGCGCCCTGCTGTTCATGGCGCCGGTTTCGTTCGCCATGGCGCAGAATGTCGACGGAGTCAGCGACCTGAAGCTTCCGGGAATTTCGAGCTACGCGACGCCGAAAGGCGAGACGTCACTGGCACTGAGCGGCGGCGGTGCCATCACACTCTCTGCCCAGTTGACCGACAAGGGTTCCGACATCACGCGCGGCATCGTCTGGCGGGTCTTCAAGCCGGAAGCCGTCAACGGCAAATTGCCGATGGTCGCCTCCTCGCATGGCGGCACCGCCGTCTTCCAGCTCGAACCCGGCAGCTATCTGGTTCACGCCTCCTACGGCCGGGCCGGCGCCACCAAACGCATCACTGTCGGCAAGGACGCCAAGCGCGAAAGCCTCGTGCTCGATGCCGGCGGCCTCAAGCTCGACGCCGTGCTGTCCGGCGGCGTGCGCATTCCACCGAAGAAGCTGCGCTTTTCGATCTACGAGGGCACTGCCGAGGCCAATGGCGACCGCGCGCTGATCATTCCCGATGTCGAGCCCAACAGCGTCGTGCGGCTCAACGCCGGCATCTACCATGTCGTCTCGACCTATGGCGCGGTCAATGCAGTCATTCGCTCCGACATCCGCGTCGAGGCCGGCAAGCTGACCGAAGCCACCGTCGAGCATCACGCCGCCGAGATCACGATGAAGCTGGTGCGCGAAACCGGTGGCGAGGCGATCGCCGACACGTCCTGGTCACTGCTCAACGAGTCCGGCGATCCGATCAAGGAAACCGTCGGCGCTTTCGCCTCGATGGTGCTGGCCGAGGGCGACTACACCATCATCGCCAAGAACCGCGACCGCATCTACCAGAAGGATTTTACGGTCGTGGCCGGGCAGAACCAGGAAATCGAGGTTCTGGCCACCGAGGCCGCGGCGATGGATCCTGAAGAAGGCGCGGATTAACCTTCGTTTTAAGGATCAAGCCGCCAGCTCGGTCCGCGCCGGCAGGAACGGGATCCGGCGGCGTGGCAAAGCTGGCGCCAGGTCGAACACGCCGCGATAGAGGCGGTCGAGCAAGGCCTTGCGATCGCGCAACGGCTCCAGTTCGCTCCAGCTCAGCACATCGCCGACGCGCACGTCGATCGCCTTGCCCGACAGCCGCGCGAATTCGTGGATGAGCAGCGATGTGCGCAGCGTCAGCGAGGCCTTGCCGACGAACTTGGCCACCCGGCCGTCGCGCTCGGCCATGTTCATCGGCCCGCTGACAAGATGGAACAGCCTGCCGTTCTGCCCGGAAAAATGCATCGGGATGACCGACGCCCTGGCGTCCTGGACGAGGCGGGCCGGAAACATCTTCCACGGCAGATCGCGCGCCCGGCCAAAACCCTTTGGCGCGGTGGCGACACCGCCGGCCGGAAATACCACGATGGTGACGCCCTCTTTCAACAGTCGCACCGCTTCATGGCGCACGGCCATGTTGTTCTTCAGCGCATCCTTGGTCTCCGAAAAGTCGATCGGCAGCGAATAAGGCTCCATCTCGCGGATCTTGAGCAGATCCTTGTGGATCATCACCCGGAACGGACGGCCGAGCTGCTCGGCCAGCGACAGCACGGCGATACCGTCACCGATGCCGAACGGATGATTGGCGACGATCACCAGCGGCGTCTCTGGCAATTGCGCGGGTGGCCACTGATCAGCGGTCCGCACCCCCACGTCGATCAGGTCGAGCATGCGGCTGAACACGCGTTCGCCGGTCGGCACGATCTGGCGGCGCCAGAAATCATAAAGTGCTGTGTAGCGGTCGCGGCCCGACAAGCCTTCGACCGAATGTATGAACCAGCGCGTCAGCGCCGGCTGGCGCGGATTGGCATAGGAAAGCTCGGGAAAGGGTCGTTCGCGCAATTTCAACTTGAGCATAGGGGCTCGTTACAAGGTCGGCGTGACAGGGATATGAAAATGGCGGTGGATCGCTCCACCGCCATTTGGTCGAAACTATGCCAATCAGGCCGCGCGTTTGCGCCGGCGGTCGGGTGTGACGGCTTCCTCGGTCAGTTGCGCGATCGCCTGGTCAAGGCCAAGCGATTCCTGGTCGCGCGAGCCCAGTCGGCGCATGTTGACCGTCTGCTCTTCCGCTTCGCGCTTGCCGCAGACGAGGATGACCGGAACCTTGGCCAGGCTGTGCTCGCGGACCTTGTAGTTGATCTTCTCGTTGCGCAGATCCGCTTCCGCCAACAGCCCAGCGGCCTTCAGCTTTGCCACCACCTCGGTCGCATAGTCGTCGGCATCCGACGTGATCGTCGCCACCACCACCTGCAGCGGCGCGAACCACAGCGGGAAATGGCCGGAATAGTTCTCGATCAGGATGCCGAGGAAGCGCTCCATCGAGCCGCAGATGGCGCGGTGAACCATGACAGGCTGCTTCTTCTCGGAATCCGAGCCGATGTAGAAGGCGCCAAACCGCTCCGGCAGGTTGAAATCGACCTGCGTCGTGCCGCACTGCCATTCGCGGCCGATGGCATCCTTCAGCACATATTCGAATTTCGGCCCGTAGAAGGCGCCCTCACCCGGATTGATCGAGGTCTTGATGCGATTGCCGGACCGTGTCCTGATCGTCTCCAGCACGCCGCCCATGATCGCCTCGGCGTGATCCCACGCCTCGTCGGTACCGACGCGTTTGTCCGGCCGCGTCGAGAGCTTGACGCTGATTTCGTCGAAACCGAAATCAGCATAGGTCGACAGGATCAGATCGTTGATGCGCAGGCATTCCGCCGCCAATTGCTCCTCGGTGCAGAAGATGTGCGCATCGTCTTGCGTAAAACCGCGCACGCGCATCAGCCCGTGCAGCGCGCCGGATGGTTCGTAACGGTGGACGTTGCCGAATTCCGCAAGTTTGACAGGCAGATCGCGATAAGACTTCAACCCATGCTTGAAAATCTGCACATGGCCCGGGCAGTTCATCGGCTTCAGAGCGAAAACCCGGTCGTCATCGGTATCGTCGCCGGCCACCGTCACCTTGAACATGGCGTCGCGATACCATCCCCAATGGCCTGACGTCTCCCACAGGCTTTTGTCGAGAACCTGCGGCGCGTTGACCTCCTGATAGCCCTGCTCGTCGAGGCGACGGCGCATGTAGTTGACCAGGTTCTGGAACATCTTCCAGCCCTTGGCGTGCCAGAAGACGACGCCAGGCCCCTCTTCCTGGAAATGGAACAGGTCCATCTCGCGGCCGATCTTCCTGTGGTCGCGCTTCTCGGCCTCCTCCAGCATCGTCTGATAGGCTTCGAGCTGCGCCTGATCAGCCCAGGCCGTGCCGTAGATGCGGGTCAGCATCGGATTGTTCGAATCGCCGCGCCAATAGGCGCCGGCCACCTTCATCAGTTTGAAGGCGTTGCCGATCTGCCCCGTCGAGGCCATGTGCGGGCCACGGCAAAGATCGAACCAGTCGCCCTGCGCGTAGATCTTGAGATCCTGATCCTCGGGAATGGCGTCGATCAGCTCCAGCTTGTAGCGTTCGCCCTTGTCGGCAAACACTTTCTTCGCCTTGTCGCGCGACCAGACTTCCTTGGTGAACGGCTTGTTGCGCGAAATGATCTCGCGCATCTTCTTCTCGATCACGGGAAAATCGTCAGGCGTGAACGGCTCGTTGCGGGCGAAGTCGTAGTAAAACCCGTTCTCGATCACCGGCCCGATGGTCACCTGCGTTCCCGGCCACAATTCCTGCACGGCTTCCGCCAACACATGTGCGGCGTCGTGACGGATCAGTTCGAGTGCGCGCGGGTCGTCGCGGGTGACGATCTCGACCTTGCCGGATTTGCCAAGCGGATCGCTGAGATCGCGGACGGTGCCGTCGATCGCATAGGCGACCGCCTTCTTGGCCAGCGACTTCGAGATCGATTCGGCGAGGCCGGCACCGGTCATCGCCGCGTCGTATTCGCGGACGGAGCCATCGGGAAATGTCAGGGAAACGGAATTCAGCATGTATATCTCCTATCCAGTCCCGCAAACGAGCGCGGGTGGTTGAAATGCATGTCTCCCAAAAGTGTGTGGGCGGTTTTGGGGTTACGACATGCAAAGAGTAGGCCGGATGCGTCCGGCAGCGGCTGTCTTTTATGGACAGATTCCGCCGCCGTAAAGCCCGGCTCAAATGTCAGACTTCATTTGATGAGCAGCGGCAGGTCCTTCAGGAACGCGGCTCGGGTCTTGAGGCCTTTGGGCATATCGGTCCGATCGGTGTTGACGACAAGGCGCGCAAAGACGATCTGGCGGCCATCCTTGTTCGCCCAGCCGACGAACCACCCAAGCGAGCGCTTATCCTGAACCTTGTCGGCATCGTTGCGCAGCCTGGTGCTTCCGGTCTTGCCCTGCACCGTCCAGCCTCCGGCCTGGAAGGTCGGGATGATGGCTGATGTCATGTCGTAGGCCCTGGCCGAGACAGGCAGCTTGCGGGCCAGCAGCTTGCGCAGGAAATCGACCTGCTCGACCGGCGTGATCTTGAGCGAGGAGTTTATCCAGGATTGAGTCAAACCATCATTCTTGCCGGGATTGCCGGAAACATCGGCATTGCCGTAGCCGAATTTGGAGACATAGCCAGCCAATTTTTCCGGCCCGAGCCGACTGGTGATTTCACGGGAGAACCAGACGATCGAATCCCGTTCCCAGATCACCGGATCGACGGTCTTCTGGTCCCGCTTCACCGCCTTGAACTCCGGCTTGTAGTCCCACGCCGGCGTATGCTCGTCGCTCAGGATCCCGCTGTCATAGCCGATCAGCGACAGCGCCACCTTGAACGTCGAGGCCGGGCTGAACCGCTGGCCGCACACTCCGTCCTGGTAAAGCGTCTTGCCGCTCGCCGCATCGGCGATCACCGTGCACTGCAAATCCCCCAGCGGCGCCGATTGCGCGCGCAGCGGAAATCCCAGCAGCCAGGCGAGCAGGAACAGGATCCCGGCAAAGATGAAGGGAAGACGGTCGAAATTGCGCATTTTCTGCTCGCTCCAGAAGGGGGTTCGCGAGCGGCTTAGCGGGGTCTCTTGTCTCGATTTTGTCTCAAATGCGCAGTCTTTGTGCAGGCTGTTGTTAACCCTACCGGATCGTAAACCTGCTATTCTCCCCGGCCATCATTCCTGCGCTTTGTCGCGCTTGCTGCCGATCCGCCAGTACCGCCAGGGCATGAACCAGAGATAGCGATCCGCAAGCGCCTCCGGCACCAGGTCTATGCCATGCGTGCCGAATGGCCCGCAGCGCAGCACGCGGAAAAATCCCATCCAGCCGCCGGCCCACAGGCCATGGCGGGCGATCGCCTCATGCGCATATTCCGAACAGGTCGGCAGATGCCGGCAGGAATTGCCGACAAAGCCCGACAGCGTCAGCTGATAGAGGCGCACGAGCGACGTGCCGAGGAGACGGCCTGGCGTCTTGCGCCAGGGGCCGGGCCAGTTGCGGCCGCGTTTTTGCGACCCGTCTATATGCGCATGCCCATGCTGGTCGCGCACCATAGTCTCCGTATCGCGTTTCCCAGGCGATAGATGTGGACTTCCGCCGGAGAACGCAATCCCCGCTCCTTGCGCGCCCCCGCCATCACGGACGGAACGGCGAAACGGCTGCCCGTCAGCCGACGGCGCCCAGCGGCCACGACTGGCCGGCCCCTCGCGGCGCTTTGAATGCTGCTTTTCGTCACGCCATTGAAACGTCGCGATCCGCATGACATCGCCAAAAATGCTCAGCAACTGGATCATGGTCGGTCTCCTTTGACATGGATTAGACCGCCGCTGGCCTTCGCCTTCAAACGAGTATAATTTCCACTTCGGATAATCCTGGGTTATGCGAAATGAAGCGTGGGCGCCTGCCGCTGACGGCATTGAGGAGCTTCGAGGCGGCGGGCCGGCATCTGAGCTTCAGCCGGGCCGCCGAGGAGCTTTTCGTCTCGCAGGCGGCGATCAGCCGGCAGATCCGCGAGCTCGAAATCTTCCTGCATCGACCCTTGTTCGAACGTCACCATCGACGAGTCGAACTGACCGACACCGGCCGGCGTCTGCTGGATCAGCTTGTCAGAAGTTTCGACGCCATCGATACCTTGCTTGGCGATCTGGTGGCGACACCGGCACAGTCCGTGGTCCGCGTCAGTGTCGAGCCGTCGCTTGCCTCCGTGTGGCTGGTTCCCCGGCTCAACCGGTTTCGCCAATTGCGGCCCGACATCGACGTCTCCCTCGAAGTCGATCCAAGGCTGATCGAGTTCCGCAGCGATCAGCCGGAGCTTGCCTTGCGCTTCAGCGCGCATGCCGACTCGTGGCCGCGCAGCCAGGCCGAGCGGCTTGCCTGGACGGTCGATTCGCCGGTCCTGTCGCCGGCGCTGCTTGCTTCTGGCCCTGCCCTCAGGAAGCCAATCGATCTTGGCCGCTACACGCTTTTGCACGAGGAGAACCGCCAGGGCTGGGTGCGCTGGTTCGAAGCGGCCGGCGTGCCCGCCGACGCCGTGCCCGCGCGCGGGCCGATGCTGGCGGATGCGTCGCTTTCAAAGCAGGCCGCCTTGCTCGGACATGGCGTGGCATTGGGCGATCTGTTGCAGATCGGCGGGGAAATCGCATCCGGCGCGCTGGTCAAGCCGTTCGACATCGACGTCGCATCCGGCGCCTATTGGCTGGTGGCCAGAAACCTGCACGACCTCTCGGAGCCGGTCGCCGCGTTCGCCGACTGGCTCAGAAGCGAATTTGCCGAAAGCAGGCGGGCGCTGGAAGCGCAGGTTTAAACCCTTCTGGCCCGGTTCCTGTCCAGCCAAATGCCAAGCAGTGGCAGCAAAGATTTGGGCGCCTGCGCGAAGCCTGCGCACCGTGGACGGCCAAATCCCAAGGTCAGGCCGCTTCTTCGGCGCGCTTCTTCTCGATCTGGCCGATCGCGTCGACCACGGCATCGAAAGTCAGCATGGTCGAAGCGTGCCGCGCCTTGTAGTCGCGCACCGGCTCCAAATATCTGAGATCCGCAAAGCGGCCGTCCGGCGGGGCGCCATTTTCCTTGAGCATCTTCAGCATGGAGTCGCGCACCGCGCGCAATTCCTCGGCACTCGCGCCGACGACATGCTGCGCCATGATCGATGACGACGCCTGGCCGAGCGCGCAGGCCTTCACGTCATGGGCAAAGTCCGTGACGACGCCGTCCTGCATCTTGAGGTCGACGGTGACGGTCGAACCGCATAGCTTGGAGTGCGCCTTGGCGGTCGCGTCAGGATGATCGAGACGGCCGATGCGGGCGATGTTTCCGGCAAAACCGAGAATTTTCGCGTTGTAGACGTCGTTTATCATAATTTTCCAATCCGTCGCCGCCAAGCGAACAGCGATTGCCGCTGTCGTGTCTTCCTTTCGCTCGCTATGACCTTATATAATGCTGGCAGTCCGGTATCGACAAGAACGACGAAAGCCAATGTCATTGCCGGGAAGTTCACGCCGCTTACGGGGCTGGAAACGGGGCGAGTTTCCGACACCGAAAGGTCGTGGTCCGTTCAACTCGTTCCTCCGCCGAGAGGGACTACGGGAGACGCCTTTATGGATGCCGTCATCAAGAAGCTCATGCCACAGTCAGCCTATATGGAAAAGCCGGTCACCGACCGGCCAAGCGAAGCCGAAGTCGAAGCCGCCGTGCGCACGCTTTTGCGCTGGACCGGCGACAATCCGGACCGCGAAGGGTTGGTCGACACGCCGAAGCGGGTGGCAAAGGCCTTTCGCGAAATGTTCGGTGGTTACGACATGTGCCCGGCCGACGAGCTCGGCCGCACCTTCGAGGAGGTCGCCGGCTACGATGACCTGGTCATCGTCAAGGACATAACATTCCATTCGCATTGCGAGCACCACATGGTGCCGATCATCGGCAAGGCGCATGTCGGGTATCTTCCGGACGGCAAGGTCGTCGGCCTGTCCAAGATCGCGCGTGTCGTCGATATCTTCGCCCACCGCCTGCAAACCCAGGAGGCGCTGACGGCGCAGATCGCCGGCGTCATCCAGGACGTGCTCAATCCGCGCGGCGTCGCCGTCATGATCGAGGCCGAGCACATGTGCATGGCCATGCGCGGCATCCGCAAGCAGGGATCAACCACGCTGACCTCGACCTTCACCGGCGTTTTCAAGGACACGCCCGAAGAGCAGGTCCGTTTCGTCACCATGGTGCGCGGCGGCGGGGTCTGATCGGCCCTCGCCGGCCATCAAAATAAGGACCGGCGATGTCGGCACTGGAATTTCCAAAAGCTCCGTCGGACAAGAAGGCTCTCGAGGAAGGCGCGGTGTTTTCGCCGCGCTTCGATGCAGCCGGGCTGGTCACGGTCGTCGTGACAGACGCCGCGGACGGCATGCTGTTGATGGTTGCGCATATGAACGCGCAAGCACTGGCGCTGACGCTTGAGACCGGCATCGCCCACTACTGGTCGCGCTCGCGCAGCGCGCTTTGGAAAAAGGGCGAAACATCAGGCAATTTTCAGCATGTCGTCGAGATGCTCACGGATTGTGACCAGGATGCCATATGGTTGCGCGTCAAAGTGTTGGGCCACGACGCAACCTGTCACACTGGCCGGCGTTCATGCTTTTATCGGACGGTGGGGCTGGTCGACGGCAAAGGGACGCTTGCCATCGACGGCAGCAAGCCGCTGTTCGATGCGGAAAACACGTATCGGAAACCAACAGCTTGAACCTTCTGCCTGACACCAACGACACAGATTCATCATTTCGATACGCCCCGCTCGTATAGTAGCCGTGGGACAAGGGAGATTATGATGCTCGAGTGGGCGTCATTGCGTAACAGACCAGATGTCAGGGAGGCCAACGGCCTGTCCTCGTCAGGCGGCGCGTCCGAAACGAACTCCCAAAAGAAAACAGGCATTTCGCTCGCCTTGGGTGGCGGGTGCGCCCGCGGCTGGGCGCATATCGGCGTGCTGCGCGCGCTGGATGAAGCCGGCATCGAAGTATCGATGATCGCCGGCACCTCGATCGGCGCGCTGGTCGGCGGCTGCTATCTCGCCGGCAAACTGGACGAGCTCGAAGAATTCGCCCGCAGCCTGACCAAGCGCCGCATTTTCGGCCTGCTCGATCTCAATTTACGCGGCAGCGGCCTGTTCGGCGGCATGAAACTCGATGCAAGGCTGCGCGAGCACATGGCCGGCATTCGTTTCGAGGACCTTGCCAAGCCGTTCGTCGCGGTCACTTCCGAAATCCGCACGGGCCACGAAATCTGGCTGTCGAGCGGCTCATTGATCACCGCCATGCGCGCCTCTTATGCGCTTCCCGGCGTGTTCGAGCCGGTGAATTGCAACGGCCGCGTGCTGGTCGACGGCGCTCTGGTCAACCCCGTACCGGTTTCGGTCTGCCGCGCCTACGAGCAGCCGCTCGTCGTGGCGGTCAACCTTCACTATGACCTGTTCGGCCGTGCCGCCGTCATCAAGCACAGCGCTGGCGAACTGGTCGTCGAAAAGGACGCGCCGAGGGCCGGACATGGCGATCCCGAACACCAGTCGCATCAGACCCGGCTCGGCATCACCGGCGTCATGGTCGAGGCCTTCAACATCATCCAGGACCGCATTTCGCGCGCAAGACTTGCCGGCGATCCGCCAGACATGTCGCTGCAGCCGAAGCTCAGCCATATCGGCCTGACCGAGTTCCACCGCGCCGACGAGGCGATCAATCTCGGCTATCAGGCGACGATGGCGCAGATCGGCGAACTGACCCGGCTGCAGACAGTTCTCGCCTGATCAAAACCTACGCACGAGCCGCATCGGTGATACGAAACTGAACGGTGCGGTTGCCGTTCCAGTAATTCCCTGAGAGCGAACCGGCGACGTGGATTGTCTTGCCCCGGTTCTTGAACAGGAATTCGCCAAGCGCGGTATCGACGGCGCGAAAGGCGATCGCCTGGATCCGGCCGCCGCTTTCCGATTGCAGCTCGACGCGGATGTGATTGGTGCCGACCGGCCGCGCATCGGCCAACCGGTGGCGCGGCAACGCGAAAACAGGGGCCACGTGCCCGGCACCGAAAGGTCCGGCTTGTTCCAGCGCGTCGAGTAGGCTGAGTGTCGCGCCTTCAGCGGCAAGCGCACCGTCTATGGCCAGGCTTTCCTCGCCCTGCAGGCGAAACACGTCGGCTGCCGCCCGCTCTTCGAAAAACGCCCTGAGCTCACCAAGCCTCGCCCGCTCGACGGTGATGCCCGCCGCCATGCCATGCCCGCCACCCTTGACGATCAGACCGGCAATGGCCGCCTCGCGCACCAGCCGGCCGAGGTCGAAACCCGAGACCGAGCGGCCCGAGCCGGTGCCGATGCCGTTGGCGTTGAAGGCGATGGCGAAGGCCGGCCGGCGGGCATGATCCTTCAGCCGTGAGGCGAGCAAACCGACGATGCCCGGATGCCAGCTGTTGCTGGCGGTGACGACGATCGCCGGGCCACTACCGCCGGCGAGCTCTGCATCGGCCTCGGCGCGCGCCGCCGCGAGCATCTCCTGCTCCATCAGCTGCCGTTCCTGGTTGAGCCGGTCGAGCGTCTCGGCAATGGTGCGCGCCTCGACCGGGTCGTCGGTCGCAAGCAACCGGCTGCCAAGTGCGGCATCGCCGATGCGTCCGCCGGCATTGATGCGCGGGCCGATCAGATAGGCCAGATGGAAGGTGCTGATCGGCTCGCCGATGCGCGACACCCGTGCCAGTGCCGCGAGCCCTTCGTTCTTCTGCTGGCGCGCCATCTGCAGCCCCTTGACCACGAAGGCACGGTTGACGCCGGTCAGCGGCACCACGTCACAAACGGTGGCCAATGCCACGATATCGAGCAGCGAAAGCAGGTCCGGCGGCGTAGCATCGGCCATGCGGCTACGCAGGATCCTGGCCGTCTGCACAAGGGCGAGGAAGACCACGCCGGCGGCACAGAGATGGCCTTGCCCGGAAAGGTCGTCGTCGCGATTGGGATTGACGACAGCGATTGCCGCCGGCAAGGCACCGCCGACCTGGTGGTGGTCGAGCACCACGACATCGGCCCCGGCCTCATTGGCGGCATCGATGGAAGCGGCGCTGTTGGTGCCGCAATCGACGGTGACGATCAGTGTCGCGCCACGCGAAACAAGTTCGCGCATGGCGTCGGGGTTGGGGCCATAGCCCTCGAAAATACGATCCGGGATGTAGATTTCCGACGGCACCGAGAAATGCGTGAGGAACCGCTTCAGCAAGGCCGACGAGGCGGCGCCATCGACATCATAGTCGCCGAAGATCGCCACCTTTTCCCTGGCCATCACCGCGGCGGCGATCCGGGCCGCCGCCCTGTCCATGTCGGTCAGCGATGCCGGATCCGGCAGAAGATCGCGGATCGTCGGATCGAGAAACCGCTCGGTCTGCTCGGCGGTGACGCCGCGGCCGGCAAGCACCCGTGCTACGATATCGGGTACCCCGTAGCCTTGCGCGATGGCGAGCGCGATCATGTCCTGCCGCTCGGTCAGCCGGTGCTCCCAGGAAACCCCTGACACCGACTGGCTGACATCGAGGAAGAGGCGCTTTTCGCCGGTCATACGCTTTGCCAACTCATCGTTGGCCGCACGATAGTGCATGTCGCCCAAAAGTGCGCAGCGGTTTTGGGGCGACGACCTGTATTGGCAACGATTTAAAGCGTGTCACGTTCATGCGACGCTCTATAGGCCAAAGGCAGGCAAAGCCAAGCGATTCACGGTGTGCGCCGTCCGGGAAGTATCAAGAAAACTGCGCTTTCCGCTTTTCAGCCTGGCGCCGAAGCCATTCGTCGGCCGCATCGCCCATCGTCGTTTCCACACCGTCCTTGAGCCAGGCCATGAAAGGCCGGTCGAAGCTGAATGCGTAGCTGCATTCCCGGATGAGAAAGCGACGCACATTCTGGGTGTTGCGATAAGACTGCGTGATGGCGGTGGCGCGCGAGATCGGATCCGCGTGCCAGTCGAACGGTTTCATCGTCAAATCCTTGCAGCCAATATCGGGTGCGCCCGAATGGCTAACAATTGCAAGGTGGCTTCGCAAGCAAGCGTCAGAACTTATCCAGGTCCTGATGGCGTGCCTTGATCTCGCGCACCGTCCGCGACGACGAGCGCAGCACGATCGTGTGGGTGGTGATGTAATTGTGGCCGAACTTGACGCCAGCCAGCATGTTGCCGTCGGTGACACCGGTGGCCGCAAACAGCACATCGCCGCGCGCCATGTCCTCCGTCCGATAGACCCGTTTCGGATTGGAAATACCCATCTTTGCCGCGCGAGCAACCTTTTCCGGTGTGTCGAGGATCAGCCTGCCCTGCATCTGGCCGCCGGTGCAGCGCAGCGCGGCGGCGGCCAGCACGCCCTCGGGTGCTCCGCCAGTGCCGAGATAGATATCGATGCCGGTTTCTTCCGGATCCGTGGTGTGGATGACGCCGGCGACATCGCCGTCGCCGATCAGCCGGATCGCGGCACCCGTGGCGCGCACGGCATCGATCAGCTTGGCATGACGTGGCCGGTCGAGGATACAGGTGGTGATGTCCGAAATAGCCACGCCCTTGGCGCGGGCGAGGCTGGCGATGTTTTCGGCCGGTGAGGCATCGATATCGATGACGCCGTCCGCATAGCCCGGACCGATGGCGATCTTGTCCATGTAGACATCGGGCGCAAATAGCAGGCTGCCCTTTTCGGCGATGGCGATGACGGCGAGCGCATTGGGCAGGTTCTTGGCGCAGATCGTCGTGCCTTCGAGCGGATCGAGCGCGATATCGACCGCCGGACCTTTGCCGGAGCCGACTTCTTCGCCGATATAGAGCATCGGCGCTTCATCGCGCTCGCCCTCGCCGATCACCACCGTGCCCCTGATGGAAAGCCGGTTGAGTTCCTGGCGCATGGCATCCACGGCGACCTGGTCGGCCGCCTTTTCGTCGCCGCGCCCACGCAGCCTGGCGGCCGCGACGGCGGCCCGTTCGGTGACGCGCACCAGTTCCATGGTGAGTATCCGGTCAAGGCCGGCGACGATGTTCTGGGCCACATTCATCTGGTGATTTCCTCGTTGGCAATGCGGCCTCCCGCCGGAGGCGGGCCTGTTTTGTCAAACGAGCATGACAACGGCAAGACCTGCCACGAATATTATCGAATATCCAACAATATCAATCGATTAAACTACGTCTTGAAACACGACCGGCCCGATCGCCACGCGCCGGGCCAGTCTTAAAACGGTGAGAATGGCGGCCTTCGCGGCCTAAAAAACCGCGAGGTATTTGAGCAGCGAAATGATGCCGATGATGATGACGATGACCTGAACTATCTGTCTCATCCGGCCATCGAGCGGCAGGCGTTGAACCAGATAGAGAACGAGGATGATGACGAGGAATGTGATCAGGATGCCGATCAACGCTGATGAAGCCATGGTGTCCTCCTTAAAAGTGATTTGCTGAAAACAATAGAAAAGGCCGGAAGCCCGGCCCTATTGCGCTGCGGTCAATACCAGCGGCGGGAGGTATCGTTCGTCGATTGAGCAATGGCGAAGCCGGCCAGAAAGCCGAGCAGGCCGATCACGCCGACCAAAGCTGTCGTCGTACCAGGATTCTCGCGCGCGACTTCTGAAACAGCCTGGGCTTGGCTGCGCAGTTGTTGCGCCGTACGCGAAGCGCGGTTCGCCGCGGTGTCGTACAACTCGGACGCCTGTTCGCTGGCGTCATCGAGCATCTCCGCGCCCCGCGCCGAAATGCTCTTGTTGATCTTGGTGATCTCTTTGCGCAGTTCGGCAATCTGCTTTTCCAGCGTCTTCTGGACGTCGTCGATATCGGGGGTGTCGGATTTGTTGGTGTCAGCCATGAAGCGGTTCCTCTGGTTGGTGACCAAGAGAACGGCGTCGACGCGAATTCGTTCCGGTCTGTGGCGGCTGCCTGCCTCCAGACCGGACTTCAATGCCTGCGGAATTCTTGTCCCGCGCGAGTGTCGGACAAAGCTACCCTGCCCGTTCGATGCGGATGACCTGCGGTTTGTCGGTCAGATGTCCGTCCTTGGTGATGCCGTCTACCGCCTTGCGCACGGCGGCCTCCGTCGTCTCGTGGGTGACAAGGATCACCGTCTTCTGTGCCGCCGCCTCGCCGTTGACTGCATGCTGGACGATCGATTCCAGCGAGATGTCATTATCGGCCATGCGCTTGGCGATTGCCGCGAACACGCCGATGCGGTCGTGCACGGTCAGCCGGATGAAATAACCGCCGGCATGGCTGCGCATCTGCGCCTTCTTGTAGGGTTTCAGCTCCTTGGCCGGCCGGCCGAAGACCGGACCATGCTGGAAGCCTGGCCGGCTCTTGGCGATGTCGGCGATGTCGCCAATGACGGCCGATGCGGTGGCGTTGCCGCCCGCCCCGGGGCCGGACAGCAGCAGCTCACCCAGAATGTCGGTCTCGATCGCCACCGCATTGGTGACGCCATGCACCTGCGCGATGACCGATGCGGTCGGCACCATGGTAGGATGCACGCGCTGCTCGATGCCGCTCTCGGTGCGCTGGGCGACACCCAGCAGCTTGATCCGGTAGCCAAGATCGGCGGCCGCGCGGATGTCGGCCTGGGTGATGTTGGAAATGCCTTCCATGTAGATGTCGTTGGCGGCGATCCTGGTGCCAAAGGCAAGGCTGGTCAGGATCGACAGTTTGTGCGCCGTGTCGTGGCCCTCGATATCGAAGGTCGGATCGGCCTCGGCATAGCCCAGCCGCTGCGCGTCCTTCAGGCAAGCATCGAACGAGATGCCCTCGGCCTCCATGCGGGTCAGGATGTAGTTACAGGTGCCGTTGAGGATGCCGAACACGCGGGTGACCGAATTGCCGGCCATCGCCTCACGCATCGTCTTGATGACGGGAATGCCGCCCGCCACCGCCGCCTCGTAGTTCAGAAGCACGCCCTTCTTCTCGGCGATCTCGGCCAGCGCCACGCCATGCTTGGCCAGCAGCGCCTTGTTGGCGGTGACGACGTGACGGCCGGCTTCGAGTGCCGTCTTCACCGATGAGCGCGCCGGGCCCTCGTCGCCGCCGATCAGTTCGACGAACACGTCGATTTCTGCGGTCTGGGCCATCTTGACCGGATCGTCGAACCACTTTGCAGAGCTCAGATCGACGCCCCGATCGCGCTTGTGGTCGCGCGCCGAGACGGCGGTGACGATCACGTCACGGCCGCACTGGCGGGTCAGTTCCACCGCTTTGTCGCGCAGCACGCGCGCCACCGATGCACCGACCGTGCCGAGGCCGGCAATTCCAACACGCAATGCTTCAGCCATGTCCGGCGACGTCCCTCAAAGTCAGATCGAATTTGCGTGCGGCAAGCTTACCGGTGAGCGGAGAGCGGCACGACATTGTTGGGCTGCTTGGCGCTGGTTGACAGGAAGCGCTTGATGTTGCGCGCCGCCTGCCGGATCCTGTGCTCGTTCTCGACCAGAGCAACGCGCACGAATTCGTCGCCATGCTCGCCGAAGCCGACACCGGGCGCCACGGCCACGTCGGCATGTTCGATGAGCAGCTTGGAGAATTCGAGCGAGCCGAGATGCTTGAACGGCTCCGGGATCGGCGCCCAGGCGAACATCGATGCCGCCGGTGCCGGAATGGTCCAGCCGGCGCGGCCGAAGGCGTCGACCATCACGTCGCGGCGCTTGTGGTAGATGTCGCGCACCTCGGCGATGTCGGCGCCGTCGCCGTTGAGCGCGTGTGCCGCCGCCACCTGGATCGGCGTGAAGGCGCCGTAATCGAGGTAGGACTTCACCCGCGTCAGCGCCGAGATCAGCCGCTCGTTGCCGACGGCAAAGCCCATGCGCCAACCGGGCATGGAGAAGGTCTTCGACATGGAGGTGAATTCGACGCAAACGTCGATCGCGCCAGGCACCTGCAGCACCGAAGGCGGCGGATTGCCGTCGAAATAGATCTCCGAATAGGCAAGGTCGGACAGGATGATGATGTCGTTCTTCTTGGCGAAGGCGACCACATCCTTGTAGAAATCGAGCGAGGCGACCAGCGCTGTCGGGTTCGACGGATAGTTGAGGATCAGCGCCAGCGGCTTCGGGATCGAATGCTTGACACCGCGCTCGAGCGCCGGGATGAAACCGTCGTCCGGCTCCACCTGCAGCGAGCGGATGACGCCGCCCGACATGATAAAGCCGAAGGCATGGATCGGATAGGTCGGGTTCGGGCACAGGATCACGTCGCCGGGCGCGGTGATCGCCTGCGCCATGTTGGCAAAGCCTTCCTTCGAGCCAAGCGTGGCCACCACTTGCGTGTCGGGGTTGAGCTTCACGCCGAAGCGCCTGCCATAGTAGGCGGCCTGGGCGCGGCGCAGGCCCGGAATGCCGCGCGACGAGGAATAGCGATGCGTGCGCGGGTCGCGCACGACCTCGCACAATTTGTCGACGATAGCCTTGGGCGTCGGCAGGTCCGGATTGCCCATGCCGAGGTCGATGATGTCGGCGCCACGCGATCGGGCGCTGGCCTTGAGCCGGTTGACCTGCTCGAACACGTAAGGCGGAAGCCGGCGAACCTTGTGAAATTCTTCCATGGCAGTTCCAGACAGCGAAGGGGTGTTGGGCGCGCGCTATATACTTATTTGCAGGTAGGGTCGAGGGCGGGGTCGCATTTGGCTTCGATCTGCTTCAGCGTTTCGTCGCCATGCTTCTTGGCCAGATCCGTCAGCGCCGCCTGGTTGGCGACCTTGGGGCCGCCGCCCTTTGCCGCCTGCGCATTCTCATCCGCCTTCAATTGCGCGAGCTTGGCGTTCTTCTCGGCTTCGGTGAACTGCGGCGCCGCCACTTGCGGCTTGATGTTCAGGTTCGGGAAGGTGCCGGTATCCTTCGGTCCCGCACCCACAGCGACAGGCGTCGGGCCATTCGTGTTGGTGCTCGAGCACCCGGCAATGCCGATGAGGACGATCGCCGCGCCGATGCGGCAAAAACGTCCGGCACCGAAAAAAACAGTCTCGCCAATATTAATCGTCATATTGTTTCCTTGGCAGCCGAGGTAGAGCGAGATTGGCCCGGTCGGATGTCCCATGTTAATATGTCAAGAAAAGGCCTCGGGAGGAACCCCGCCAACCATGTCCAAAACACCCGATTCGGGCAAAGCGGAAGATGACCAGCCTTCGACCGTCGAGCAATATCTGGTGAAGGACCCGGAACGCTTCGCCCTGAACATGGCGCGCATGATCGAGCAGGCCGGCAAGGCCGCTTCCGCCTGGGCCGAGCCGCGTGAAAAAGGCGACGTGCGCGACCATGTGGCCGAGCCCGTCGTCGATATGGTGAAGACCTTTTCCAAGCTCAGCGAATACTGGCTTGCCGATCCGCAGCGCGCGCTGGAAGCGCAGACGCGGCTGTTCTCCGGCTATATGACGGTCTGGGCCAACGCCATTCAGCGCACCAGCAACGCCGCGCAAGACACCGAAGACGCGGTCAAGCCGGAGCGCGGCGACAAGCGCTTCCTCGACCCGGAATGGGGCCGCAACGCCTTCTTCGATTTCCTCAAGCAGGCCTATCTCGTCACCTCGCGCTGGGCGGCCGATCTGGTTGAGCACGCCGAAGGTCTTGACGAGCACACCCGCCACAAGGCCGGCTTTTACGTCAAGCAGGTGTCCAACGCCATCTCGCCGTCGAATTTCATCCTGACCAATCCGGAACTGTTCCGCGAAACCGTCGCCTCGAACGGCGAAAACCTGGTGCGCGGCATGAAGATGCTGGCCGAGGACATCGCCGCCGGCAAGGGCGACCTGAAGCTGCGGCAGGCCGACTACTCGCCCTTCGAGATCGGCAGGAACATCGCCACCACTCCCGGCAAGGTGGTCGGCCGCAGCGACGTCGCCGAAATCATCCAGTACGAACCGGCGACCGAGACGGTGCTCAAGCGGCCCCTGCTGATCTGCCCGCCATGGATCAATAAATTCTACATCCTCGATCTGAACCCGCAGAAATCCTTCATTCGCTGGGCGGTTGAACAGGGCCACACCGTGTTCGTCATCTCCTGGGTCAATCCGGACGAGCGCCACGGCACCAAGAGCTGGGAAGCCTATATCCGCGAGGGTCTGCAATACGGCCTCGACACGGTCGAGAAGGCCACCGGCGAACGCGACGTCAACGCGATCGGCTATTGCGTCGGCGGCACGCTCCTGGCGGCGGCACTGGCGCTGATGGCGCAAGAGGGCGACGACCGCATCAAGTCGGCGACCTTCTTCACCACGCAGGTCGACTTCACCTATGCCGGCGACCTGAAGGTGTTCGTCGACGAAGAACAGGTCGCGGCAGTGGAAAAGTCGATGAGCGAAAAGGGCTATCTCGACGGCACCAAGATGGCGACCGCCTTCAACATGCTGCGCTCAGGCGACCTGATCTGGCCCTATGTCGTCAACAACTACATGCGCGGCAAGGATCCCCTGCCCTTCGACCTGCTCTACTGGAATGCCGATTCCACCCGCATGGCCGCAGCCAACCACTCTTTCTACCTGCGCAACTGCTATCTTGAGAACAACCTTTCGCAAGGCACGATGGAACTGGCGGGCCGCACGGTCTCGCTCGGCGACATCACCATCCCGGTCTACAACCTTGCCTCCAAGGAAGATCACATCGCGCCGGCGCTTTCGGTGTTCCTCGGCTCCAAATATTTCGGCGGCACGGTCGAGTATGTGATGGCGGGGTCGGGCCATATCGCCGGGGTTGTCAATCCGCCGGCATCCAACAAATACCAGTATTGGACCGGGGGTACGCCGACGGGCGACTTCAGCCAGTGGATAGCCAATGCCACCGACCATCCAGGATCCTGGTGGCCGCACTGGCAAGGCTGGATAGAGGCCAAGGACAACACCCGTGTGCCTGCCCGCAAACCGGGCAAGCATATGAAAACCTTGGGTGATGCTCCGGGCACCTATGTGAAGGTCCGTGTGTAACGGACTGTAATGTGTGGTGAGTTGACGGGCCGCCAAAAGCGGGCGAAATGGTGTCGTCAACCATCAAGCGGCCGTAATTCGGCAATCACTGCAAAAATACTTCCAGGCTTGCGGATTTGACACAGGTCTCGTTTCCGGATCGGAGACAAAGGTCACCTTGGCAGCGACGCATGCATGCCGCGCCAAGATATGCCGACCGGACATCGAGGGGGAATTTGACTTTGAAATCAGCAGGATGGAGCCTCGCAAAGGGAGAACGCCGCGCCATTGTGGCAGCGCTCTGCTCCTTGCTTCTGGCCTCCTGCACTTCGGCTGGCGACCCGGCAATGTCGGTCGGAATGCCCGGCTACAATGCCACCGCATCGGATGTAAACGCGGCCTCCAGCGGCAAGGCGATCGCCGCCTCCGATTCGTCTGATGTCACGACGGAGCAGACGACCGTGATGACGGCAAGCGACACGGCGCTTCCTGAAAAGGTCGCCTATGTGCCTGTGTCCAAACCGGGAGCTGCCTTTCCGCTGACCATGCCGGCGGGCGCCGAAACCATCGTTGGAAACACGCCGCAGTCGCTGACGCAGCAGGCACAGACCGCGCAGCAGACCGATGCGGTCGCCCAGCAGATCGCCGCGGCCGACGGCGACGTGGCGGCGCCGAAGCCCGCTGCCGCTCCGGCCATGAACAACCCGGTCTATGTGACGGCTGGCGAGATGCCGCAGGCCGAAGCACCAAAGAAGAAAGGCTTCCTCGCCTCGATGTTTGGCGCAACGCCAGCCTCGGCGACACCAGCCCCCCTCATCAGCAACGCCCGGACGGGCGAGCAGCCCCCGGCGCAGGCAAAAGCGACGCCAGCAGCGGCAAAGCCGATCATCACGCTTGCCTCGGCCAATTCCACGGCCAAGCCGGTACAGCTGGCTTCGCTCGGTGGCGATAGCGGTCACATCACCGGCAGCGATGCCCTGCCCGGCGTGCGCCAGACGGCCCTGTTCGAGATCAAGCGCAAGTCCGGCCTCGATGACGAAAGCGACGTCGACCTCAACGAGGATGAGGGGCCAGTGGGCGGCTCCTATCAGGTTGCGTCCGCCGCCGGCATGGCCCGGCTGGCGCCCAACGGGCTGCTCAAGCAGAACGAAAGCGTCGATGTGGCCTGCCTGAAGCCGTCGCTGGTGCGCGTGCTGAAGACGATCGAAGGCCACTACGGCCGCAAGATGACGGTGACGTCAGGCTATCGCGACCCGGCCCGCAACCGGCGCGCCAACGGCGCCAAGAATTCGCTGCACATGTATTGCGCCGCCGCCGACATCCAGGTTCCCGGCGTTTCGAAATGGGAACTGGCGAGCTACATCAGAAGCATGCCCGGTCGCGGCGGTGTCGGCACATACTGCCACACAGAATCGGTTCACGTCGACGTCGGTCCCGAGCGCGACTGGAACTGGCGCTGCCGCCGGCGCAGCGGCGGTGACGGCTAGCAGCGCTATTTGACGGCCTACGCCTGTCAGCCGCCAAGGCCGTTCCGGCAATATCGTTCCAGCCTCCTGAACATTCGAGATAGGCCGAAGCGTCCCCAACTTCGTCATCCTCGGGTCTTCGCGACGGAGCGCTCCTTGCTCCGCCCGTGGATGACGAAACGATGGGTGTCGCCGCTAATCGTCAAGCCTGCCAACCCTCGGCAAACCGTTGATTTGGCAGGCCTGGAAAAAAGTTGTCCAAGGTGGCACCTGACGGGTTGCCGGTTGCGCACAACGCCAGTATAAGCCGCTTCGTCTGAGCGCGCCCATCGTCTAGCGGTTAGGACACCGCCCTTTCACGGCGGTAACAGGGGTTCGATTCCCCTTGGGCGTACCAGAAAAATTTGCGTTTGGCGCAAACCTCCCTCCCAATGTCGGCAATTTCGCTTGGCTCTCTGCTGCTCTCTTCAACTGACGCGCAGTCTTCCGCGATCACACCATAGGCCAACGCGGCCACACGGGTCATAATCCTGCTACAAAGTGGTCGATTCCTCAGGGATGTAGCCGCTCCAAGAGCCCGCCGCAGGTCGCCCCCGTGGCGGGCTTTTTATGGCACGGTCGAGTTGGGCTTTCACGGCATTGCGACAACGGGGCGAAGCCCCGAGTGGCAAGTCCGTATTTATTTGCCTGGTTTGCGTGCGGGAGCCTACCTGAGAACGGGTCGCGCGCCGCTCAAGACGACCCTCTTCAGCGCTTCAACCGGCATCGACAGTGGGAAGTCAAAAGCCTGTTATGATCCACGGATTGGAGTCGTATCCGAGACGCGGCTCTGCCTTTGCCCCGCTATCTTCCGATTTGGCGGTTCCGGTGAAACCGCAGTCCAGATTTGCAACGGGCTTCTTGGCCGACGGTTTCGTGGAACACAAGGCGGCAGCGTCACTGACCGCCGCCTTCTTTTCCTTGGCAACAGCGACACCGGTCGCAGCGAAAACAACAGCCGCGCACAATACAGCCACTCTCATTGGAACCCCCACATTGCACCCGACAGATGGTCGAACATGACGTAACGTAATCTTAATATTAGCACTAACGAATATATTAGCTAGCCCCGTGCCATAAAAAGCAGGCCGAGTGCCAAGCTTGCGCCACGACCGCCAAACCGGTGCATTAGCAGAGCCCCGGCGCGCGAGGCTATCAGGCCACAGCCTAGCCGCTGCCAAGCAGCGGCACGGTAACGGTTGTCGCGTAGTTGATCGGGAAGGAACTGAAGTAGGGGAAATCGATGACGAAGGCATAGGCGGCGGTCAGATGCGCCATGCGGAAGCCGCCGCTCACCGGGTCGATGGCGATCGTGACGTTCACGTCCTTGAACCCCAAGGCCTGCAATTTCTGCGTGGCGATCGATTGAATGTCGGCTTGGGTCAGCGTGTTCTTAAGCTGCAGCGAGCGCGCTGACGTCTCCAGCGTATAGCGAACACTGGAGACCGAGTGCATCGACCAGCCAAAGGCGAATATTCCGAACAGCAGCATGACAAGGAAGGGGGCGATCAGCGCGAACTCCAGCCCGGCCCCGCCCGATCGATCCCGCCGCAACGCGCTTACCCTAGCGGACACGGATCATCTCCTGGTGACCGATGACGGTGGGAGCGGCAAAGGCGCCGAAGGCAATTGGCGGCACCCAGGTGCCCGATGCCTGTATCTGGACATAGATCGACGGCACCTTGGGCCCACTGCACATGGTGGAAGCGTCGACCACGGTCGTCCCGCACATACGGATGTGGCTTAGAGTGACCTGGCCGTCTTCCGGCCGATTTTCCCAGCTCGCAATGGCAAGGGCCTGGGTCGCCGCATCATCGGTCGATCCGCTCATGACCAGGTTCGCGGCCGTCTTCACACCGGCGCGCATCGACAGTGAACTCGTTATGTAGGACCAGCCGTCCAGAATACCAAGCAGCACCAGGCACAGAATGGGCAGCACCATCGCGAACTCGACCGCCGCAACGCCCGAATCATCGCCAAGGATCGGCATCGACCGGCGCCCCACGGAGCTACTCGGACAGTGCCACGGACCGCGCGGCTGGAATGTTGGGCACTCCGAGGCTCGAGCAATCCTGATTGATGGTTGAGTTACCGGACCATTGAATCGTATCTGCGACGACCCTGGTGCAGCCGCCATTGCCCGAGAAGTTGCCAAGATAGCTCACTTGCTGCTTGGGGAAATAGATGGCCCCGGTCAAAAGCGAGTCCGCTGTGCCGTTGAATGTGCTGGATGCACTCATGCCGGTCCTGTCGCCGTAGAACAGAACGCCTGAGTAGGTGCCCGAAGTCGCCGCGCTGAGCTTCACGGACGCATTGCCGTTCATGCTGACGGTCGAGCTGCCCGACATGAAGATGGTCACCCCGGCGCCGGTGATGGCCGCGTTGGCGTTTATCTTGAGATTGCCCTGGACGACATAAACGCCGGGCGAAAGCGTGACGTTGCCCTTCAGGTTCATGCCGCTGCAATAGGTGCCTGGACCGAGCGTCGCCTTGTTGTCGTTCAGGCAAGGGGTCGCGGCCACCGGGGCCGGCAGATCGACAAAGGGATCGCCGGCAGGCAGTGCCTGGGTGATCGGGGCCGCGCAGACGGTCGTGACGGGATTGCTGAGAGAGACACCGCCCGCCGATATCAGGCAATCGGCCTGCAGACCGGCCGCGCCCTGAAGCTTGATGGCGTCGGAGGCGATGGAATTGGACATGACCGAGCAGCCGGTGAGCTTAACGCTGGTGCTGCCGGAAAACAGCACCGCCTGCGACGCGGACGGATCGAGCGCGAGCATGCAAGCACTCGAGGCATCGGTAATGACGGCCACCGCCCTCGCCTGTTCGGGAACCTTGTCCTGTGTGAAGATCAAGGTGAACATCCGGTCGAGCTTCTGGCCGACGATCACCTCGACCGCTTTCTTCGCCGTATTCGGTCCGGACGCGGGCGGCGTATTGACGACGATCGTGCCCGAGCCCAGCCCGTTCGACGCCGCGGACTGGGTCGCGGCCGCGACGATCGTCGGCTTGTCGGAACCCGAAATCTGTTCGAGCGCTCCGGCATAGGCGGCTGCATCGGCCGTCGCCTGCAATCTCAGGCTGTTGTAGTACCAATAGGAGGTCTCGACGCCGAAGCCCGCAGCGCCGACAACTACCGGCAAGGTGAGGGCAAAAATGGTGGCGACATTTGCGCCCGTGCTCCGGCGCATGGCGTCCATTACAAGCCGAACACGGGTGAAGCTATTCAAGGCCATGGTTTAAATTAGAAAGCACGCATAAATGAACGAATGGCTAAAAAGTTCGGTGCATTTTTGAGCAGTGGTCCATTGGCTTCAAAAAAGAAGTGCTTCGCTGGCTGATCAACGCGCGAGCGCACTTCCTGGCAAGCGAGAAGGGCTAGGGCCAGCGGGAGGCGGCGAGAGAGAGCATCGATGTCCTAGAGCATCCGCCTGCGATAGGCGGCCATGGGTTCGCACCCGATCAGCGAACTTGCCGTCGAAGGCAGCAAACACCGATATATTGCTGCTCGCACTATTGGAGAATGCAGTGGGAAGCCAAAGCTGTGCAGGATTTCTTCAAGCGGAAAGAATCGGCATCGGCTCCGCAACCACCCCGGCCGACATCTCTCTTTGCACGGCCAGGAAGAACCTGCGCACTTCGTCGCCGGCTGCCGTTCTGTCCCTGCCCGATCCGACGACGAGATCGAGCAACTCCGACGCCTTGGCCCTCCAGAACGAGGTGGCGGGCTCGCCATGCAGGTTGCCGAGCTTGGCGGCAACCTCTCTGACCAAGAATACCTGACGGTCGATCGGGAATGCACGGATTTTTTCTGGGGACATCTTCCGAACCATGAGACTGACGCAACGAATCAACCATTGCCAACAAGCAATGGCGTAGCCGGGAAGGTGGAAACGGAAGCTTAACGGCGCTGACGTGGGTGCAGCGTGGAGCGGTCGTCGGGACGAAAAGGGCGCAGCCCTGCGCTCACGACATCGCCGTGTGCGTTCAAACGCGATCGTTGACGTAGGAACCGGGGCAGGCGAACGGCGACGGCCCTCAGGCCTGGAGCGCCCTCGCCTCACCGCCGCGCTTGCGCGGCGTCATCATGTCCCTGGCCATCAGTCCGCTGGCCCGGCAAAACGCCATGAACGCCCGGCAAGCATCCTCGGTCTTGACCACGTCTACCGTGGCCCCAAAGCAGGCGTTGAAGGCTTTCTGGTAGATCGGGCCCTGACGGCGCGCAGGCCAGTCCTGGAGAAAATCGAGCGCCTGTTCGACGCCGTAGATCTCCTCGACCGGCAGGCCGGGCGCGGGCGCTATGCGCACCGGCACCTCGAATTGCAGTCTGTCCATTTCCTGTCTCCCGAACTGGCGCCACCGCAGCAACGCCGTTCGTCGTCAAAAGTTGCTTTGACCGGCTTTTGGCCCAGAAATGTGTCGTCACTTGGGTCGCTGAACCGCCCATGCAAGGCGAATATCTCGAACTGTGCGGGTGCATCGGGCAGTTCTTCCTTGAACCTTTTGCCCTCAAGTGCCAAATCTGGGGAGATCTTCACGTCGGCTCCTGCAGGGCCCTACCCGCTACACGGACAAAATGGTCACCTATCTCGACGCTGCCACGGCCCCGCTCAGAAATACCGGCCAGATCCGCCTCTATGGCGAGGACGGCTTTGCCGGCATGCGCAAGGCATGCGATCTCACCGCGCGCTGCCTCGACGAGCTGGTGCCGATGGTCCAGCCCGGCGTCACCACCGAAGCAATAGACCGCTTCGTCTTCGAATTCGGCATGGACCACGGCGCGCTGCCGGCGACGCTCAACTATCGCGGCTACACGAAATCATCCTGCACCTCGATCAACCATGTCGTCTGCCATGGCATTCCCGACAACAAGCCGCTCAAGGATGGCGACATCGTCAACATCGACGTCACCTACATCCTCGACGGCTGGCACGGCGATTCTTCGCGCATGTATCCGGTCGGCACGATCAAGCGCGCCGCCGAGCGGCTGCTCGAAGTCACGCATGAATGCCTGATGCGCGGCATTGCAGCGGTCAGGCCGGGCGCCCGCACCGGCGCCATCGGCGCCGCCATCCAGACCTTTGCCGAAGGCGAGCGCTGCTCGGTGGTGCGCGACTTCTGCGGCCACGGCGTCGGCCAGTTGTTCCATGACGCGCCGAACATCCTGCATTACGGCAGCGCCAATGAAGGCGTCGAGATGCGGCCAGGCATGATCTTCACCATCGAGCCGATGATCAATCTGGGCAGGCCGCACGTGAAGGTTCTGTCGGATGGCTGGACCGCGGTAACGCGCGACCGTTCACTGTCGGCGCAGTACGAGCACACGATCGGCGTGACCGACACAGGGTGCGAGATTTTCACGCTGTCGCCCAAAAAGCTCGATCGCCCCGGCCTGCCGGCTTAGAGCGCACCTTACCCGGCGGGAGGCCGTCTATGCCGACTGCACATCCGCGGCATTCGGCAGGTCGATGGTAACGACCAGTCCGCTGGGCTGGTTGTCCTCCAATTCGATCCTGCCGCCGTGCCCCTGGACGATGTCGGCGACGATCGAGAGGCCCAGACCGAAGCCATGCTTCGACGCAATGCCGCGCGACGCATCTTCCTTGAAGAATGGTTCGAAAACACGGGCACGTGCCGTCATCGGAATACCCGGCCCGTCGTCCCCTACCGTGATGCGCGCCGCCGTGCCGGTCGCCGTCAAGGCGACCGTGACATTGCCAGCGAATTTGACCCCGTTGTCGCAAAGGTTGGCGATCGCACGCGCCAATGCATTGGGCTTGCACCAGCCCAGAAGCCGGTCCGGCCCGGAATATGAGACAGGAAATCCGACATCGGAGAATTCGGCGCAGACGGTTTGCAGAACGCTGGCAATATCGGCGCGCTGCAGCTTCTCCGTCGAAACATCGTTGCGCAGGTAGGTAAGGGTCTCATCGATCAAGATTTCGATGTGCTGGACATCGGACAGGATTGCGGTTCGGATTGGGCCATCATCCATGCGCTCGGCGCGAAGCCGCAGCCGCGTCAAAGGCGTGCGCAGATCATGACTGACGCTGCGCAACATGCGCGTGCGGTTTTCGATCATCGTGCGGATACGCGTCCTCATCCTGTTCAGGGCGCGCGCCAACCCGACCATTTCAATGGAGCCGTGTTCGACGAAGAGCTGGTCGCCATTCTCAATCTCGGCCGAACCGACTGCCGCCGAGATGCGCTTCAACGGATGCGTCACGGCCCAAACCGCAAACAGCCAGATCAGCACGGGCAAGGCAACGAAAGCCATGAACCTGTAGAACGAGGCACGGACGAGGCCCGATGTCAGCCAGGAATCGGGCATGCCGAAATGGGCCAGGACGTCCTGCTGGTCGAGGTCGATGACAAACGCGTATCGGCCGCCGATCCTTATCCAGCGTCCCTCAACCGTCCCCCTGTCGATACGCAAAAGCCATTCGACACTTCGCCATTGCAGATAGGACTGGGGAATGCCGCGTATCCGGTCCTTGGGCAATATCTCGAAATCAAAGCCGGCCCGCTTTGCTGTCGCCAGAATTGCGCCACGCGCCTGCGCCGGCGTTTCTTGCAACAAGGCAGCAACAACGGCCGCACGCCCGGCGTTATCTTCCGCGGCGGGAAGATCGGCGTTCTCTATGAAACTCTCGACGACCGAACCGACGAACATGATCACGATCACCGCGATGAAAATGATTGCCACAAACTGCCCACGCACGGACTGTGGCAAGAAACGGCGGATGAAATCCCTCATGCTTCCTCCACCGTCGCGGTGAAGATGTAGCCACCCAACCGAACGGTCCTCAAAAGCACCGGATCGCGCGCATCCTTTTCGATCTTCCTGCGGATTCGACTGATATGGACATCGACGCTACGCTCGATCGGCCCCGCGAGCCCGGCATGGGTTACGCCCAGAAGTTCCTCACGAGAGAGAACCCGGCCTGCATTGCGACAAAACGCAAGCAACAGGTCGAATTCATGCGTCGTGGTCGTCACCCGCGCATTGTTGGGGTCATGCAATTGCCGGCGTATGGGATCAAGGCGCCAGCCGTTGAAACGAAGTACCTTCGACCAGTCCCGCTCGTCGGGATCATAGGCTGTACGGCGCAGCAGCGCCCGTATCCTGGCCGTCAGTTCACGCGCGCTGAACGGTTTCGTCACATAGTCGTCCGCGCCGATTTCCAGCCCGAAGATGCGGTCGATTTCCTCGCCGAGCGCGGTCAGCATCAGGATCGGAATGTTGGTTGCGGCACGAAGGCGGCGGCAGATGTTGAGACCGTTTTCGCCCGGCAACATGACATCGAGCACGATGAGATCGAATTTCTGGGTGCGAAGCGCGGCATTCATCTGGACGCCGCTCTCGGCAATTTCCACAGTCATGCCGTTGTCGGTGAGCGTGTCGCCCAGCATGCGTGCGATCTCCAGATCGTCTTCGACAATGAGGATGCGCGAACCTTGCCTTGCCGACCTGGATTCGGCGCTCAAATCGCTTTGGTGCCGTTGCTGTGCCATTCCGGAGCTTGTCCAGCTTGCATTTGGTGCCCTGGGTAGGCGTCAGAACCGATATCCGACGAGAAGCATCCCTGAAGGCTGGATCTTTTCGACGACGACGGGGCTGTCGGCAGCGTCACCCAAGAGAACGCCGACCCCCGCTTCGCCGCGCACCATCCAGTTCTCGTCGAGCATATATGTGGCGGAAATCGAAAAATCGGCGCGCTTCAAACCGGCGCCGGCATCATAGCGCGCCAGCCCCGAGCGAGCCGATTGCTCGGGCGTGACGCCAAAATAGGCCTGCATGTAATTTTCGTCGGCGAACACGGCGGACGCGCTGGCGCCGATCATCAACGATTGAGACAGAGGCCGGGTCACCTCGATCCCCACCCTGCCCTCCAGGCCATCGCTGCCGCCGATGGTCTTGTCCAGCTGCGCGAATATTTCGGCCGGACCGAACTTCGCCGCTGCCTTCACGCCGACCGTCGCGCCCATGTCGACATCCCCCAAGCCGCGCAGATGGTCGGAGTCGTCTTCCTTGCGGCCCATCTCATAGCCAAGCCGCGCGCTGAAGGCGAACGGTCCTTGTTCATAAACGGCGATGTTGGCACCAGTCGGATCGATCGTCACCGTGTCGAGGAATGTCGCCGTGACGAAAGGCACCGGCATGATCTTGAATTCATTGCTGCCCTCGTATTTGGGGACGATGATGGCGCCGCCGCCGAGCACGACGTGCCAGTCGGACAGTTTCTGTTCGAAGCGCCCGAAACGGGAAGGCTCGGGCGGCAGGGTAAAATCATCGGAATTCACCGCAATGGCGTCTGCCGCCAGCGCGCCGTCCGAATGGGCTGAAAGCAGGATTGCCATGACCGCAAGAGATGCCCGGCCGGCAAATAGTCCAGAGTCAATTTTGGCGAACATGCGTGCTCCAGTATAGCGAGGCAAAGAGCCTCCGGTGGCGTCACCATGTCAGGTGAAAGTGGCCGCATGCGTTAAGTGATGTTAAGTTTTGTTGCGCAATCGTGGTTTCATCTTGCCGTATAGGGAGGCCATAGGCTGACAGCGGGCTGCCACGATCTGCCGTGGATCGTCTCGCGATCGGAGAACGGAACTGTTTCAATCCAGGCCAGAACAGCTCTAATGTCTGTGCCGGAGCAATGTGGGCGGGGTATGGGGAACACAAGCGACGATGACGAGCGGAGTTTCTTCTCCGAAGCGCCGATGCGGCCTGCTGCGAAAGCCAAGGCGACGCTCGACGAAAAGCCGCATTACCTCGGCCATCGCGACCGCTTGCGCGAGCGCTTTGCCCTGGCGGGTCCGGATGCCCTGCCCGAGTACGAACTTCTGGAACTTCTGCTCTTTCGCCTGATCCCTCGTGCCGACACCAAACCGGCAGCCAAGGCGCTGCTGGCACGCTTCGGCACGCTGGCCGAAGTGATTGGCGCCCCGGTGGGCCTGCTGCAGGAGGTCAAGGGCATCGGCCCTGCGGTGGCACTCGACCTGAAAATCGTCGCCGCAACGGCGCAGCGCATGGCCCGCGGCGAGGTCCACGGCCGCGAGATCCTCTCGTCCTGGCAGCAGCTCCTCGATTATTGCCGCTCAGCAATGGCCTTCGAGGCGCGCGAGCAGTTCCGCATCCTGTTCCTCGACAAGAAGAACGCGCTGATCGCCGACGAGGTGCAGCAGACGGGCACTGTCGACCACACGCCTGTGTACCCGCGAGAAGTGATCAAGCGGGCGCTCGAACTCTCGGCGACTGCCATTATCCTGGTCCACAATCACCCGTCAGGCGACCCGACGCCATCGCGCGCCGACATCGAGATGACGAAGGAGATCATCGACGCGGGCAAGCGGCTGGGCATCGCGGTGCACGACCACATCATCATCGGGCGGAAGGGATATGCCAGCATGAAGGGCCTGCTGCTGATCTGAGATGGCAGGGCCGGCGCCAACGCCGGCCGACCTCGACCACGCGATCCCAGAGATCGGGGCGGGCGAAGCCGGCTAGAACAAGCGACTGGCGGAATCAGGAGAGTATGATCATGGCGAAAACAAAAGTCCTTCTTGTCGGCGAAAGCTGGGTGAGTTCGGCGACCCACTACAAGGGGTTCGACCAGTTCGGCAGCGTCACCTTCCATCTCGGGGCAACGCCCCTGGTCGACGCCTTGAAGGACAGCGAATTCGATCTCGACTACATGCCCGCTCATGAGGCCGTCGAGAAGCTGCCTTTCACCATGGAAGGGCTGTCGCAATACAGGACGATCATCCTGTCCGACATTGGCGCAAACTCGCTGCTGCTTCATCCCGATGTCTGGCTGCACGGCAAGACAGTGCCGAACCGGCTCAAGCTCCTGCGCGACTGGACGCTGGCCGGCGGCGGCCTGATCATGATCGGCGGTTACTTCAGCTTCCAAGGCATTGACGGCAAGGCGCGCTGGCATCGCACGGCGGTCGAGGAGGCGCTGCCGGTGACCTGCCTTCCCAATGATGACCGTCTCGAAATTCCGGAGGGCTTTCGTCCCGAGATCACTGGCTCAAGAGACCATCCGCTTTTTGCCGGCATTGAGGGCGAATGGCCGCTGCTGCTCGGTGCCAACGAGGTCGTCGCCCGCGATCGCGACGATGTCGAGGTTCTGGCGCGGCTGCCGCAGGACCAGGGCGGCCATCCCCTGCTGGTCACCGGGCGTCACGGCGAAGGGCGCACGCTGGTCTGGACGTCGGACATCGGACCGCACTGGCTGCCGAACAGTTTTGTCGAATGGCCCGGCTATGCGCGGCTTTGGACCAACGTGCTCCGCTGGGTCAGCAACGCCGTTTGATGATGTCGCCCCAAAGTGCGTTTTTGAGGCAACGACATGTATGAGAACAAAGGTTTGAAGCCGATCAGCATCACCGGGAACGGCGAGCTCGGCCGTTACCGCCTTCGCCTCACGGTCGTTCACGGCGGATCGGTGTTGCAGTTTCCGGCAACCTGGCTGACCGCTTCGCCGAACCCGGCGAGGTCGAAATCGGCCTCGCCGCGCCCCGCCAGCAGCCCGAACCGCCACGAAAGCTGGAGCCGGTTCGCGGCGACAAGGCGCCTGATCCCATCGGCGCCATCGCGCACCAGCATCCGGCCGCGCGGCCCGACCGACCAGCTTTCGTCGAACTTGCTCTCCTGATCGACCGTAATCGACATGGTGATCTTGCGGCTGGCCGAAACAGCGTCGTTCAGTTGCAGCCATTCAGTCCAATGCGGCTCGCCGTTTGCCCGGCAGGCAATCGTCAGGATCGGGCTGTAGCTCAAGGCACCGCCGCCGGTGATCAGCTTGTTGGTGGCGTAGAGCGAGGCCGTCACGAGGCCGTCTTCACTCGTGCCGAAGCGCCAGTTGTCAGGCACCGTGCCGGCCTGGGCAATGCCGCAGACCGAGATAAGGATCAGCGCGATTGCCGAAGCGTGTCCCAATTCGACGAACAGTCTCAACACGCCCTCCAACAACCAAGCGGCTTGCAATAGAAGCGCAGATAATGATCAAAGCTTGGTCGCCACAGGCCGTCGCTCGCGAAGCATGGCGGCTGTTGCAGTTTGGCAACGAAAAAGGCCGCCTCAAGGGCGGCCTTCCTGTTTCAGCGGAGCGCTGGTGTTATTCGGCGGCCTTCTTCTTCGGCGCGGCCTTCTTCTTGGGCTCTTCCGCGTCGTCGGCCGTCTTGGCGTCGGCCTTCTTGACGGCGGCTTTCTTCGCCGGCTTCGCCTTCACGGCGGTCTCGTCCTCTTCGTCATCGGCCATCAGCTCTTCCTTGCTGACCTTGACGTCGGTGACCGAAATCTGACCGAGCAGATGGTCGACCACCTTTTCCTCGAACATCGGCGCCCGCAGCGTGTTCAACGCTTCCGGGTTGTTGCGGTAGAACTCGAAGACTTCCTGCTGCTGGTTTCCTGGATAGCGCCGCACCTGCTCGAACAGGCCGCGCTGCAGCTCTTCGTCCGATACGGTCACGCCGGCCTTCTCGCCGATTTCAGCCAGCACCAGCCCGAGGCGCACGCGGCGCTCGGCAAGCCGCAGATACTCGGCGCGCGCCTCTTCTTCCGTCGTCTCTTCGTCGGCGAAGGTGCGTCCGGCTGCTTCCAGATCACGATTGACCTGCGCCCAGATGTTGTTGAACTCGGCGTCGACGAGCTTCGACGGCGCCTCGAACGAATAAGCCGCGTCGAGCTGGTCGAGCAGCTGGCGCTTGACCTTCTGGCGCGTCATGGCGCCGAACTGGTTCTCGATCTGGCCGCGCACGACGTCGCGCAGGCGCTCCAGCGACTCCAGGCCGAGGTTCTTGGCGGTCTCGTCGTTGATTTCCAGCGCGCCGGGCTGGGACACTTCCTTGACGGTGACATCGAAGGTCGCTTCCTTGCCGGCCAGATGCGCCGCCTGGTAGTTTTCCGGGAAAGTCACGGTGACCTGCTTTTCGTCACCGGCCTTGGCGCCGACAAGCTGATCCTCGAAGCCGGGGATGAATTCCTTCGAGCCTAGCACCAGCGGCTGATCGGTGCCGGCGCCGCCATTGAAGGCCTCGCCGTCGATCTTGCCGACATAGTCGATGGTGACACGGTCGCCATTGGCGGCCTTGCCGGTCTTCGGCTCGTAGCTGCGCGCCGATTCGGCAACGCGCTGGACCTGCTCGTCGATCTCGGCATCAGGCACGTCGAACACCTGGCGCGTCACCTTGATGTCGGAAAAGTCCTTGATCTCGATCGCCGGGATGATCTCGTAGTTGAGGCGGAATTCGAAGTCGGCGCCGCCGGCCAGGATCTTCTCGGCTTCCTTCTCGTCCTCGGTCATGATGACTTCAGGCTGCATGGCAGCCTTTTCACCACGCCCGGTAATGATCGAACGGGTCGAATCGTTGAGGATTTCGTTGACCACTTCGGCCATGAACGACTTGCCGTAGACCTTGCGCAGGTGCTGCACCGGCACCTTGCCTGGACGGAAGCCGTTGATGCGGACCTTGTTGCGGGCATCCGAAAGCCGCGCCATCAGCTTGGCTTCCATGTCACCGGCCGGCACGGTGATCTTGATCTCTCGCTTGAGACCGGAGTTGAGCGTTTCGGTGACCTGCATCGTAAAACCTTTGTTTTCACCAAAGAGACTGCCACGGCCTCTGCCGTTCACAGCCTGCCGGTATATTCTTGCCGGGAATGGCTTTTGGTACGGAACCTGGCGATTTGACCGAAAACCCGGCTCAAACTCTCCCAAACTGCGTTCCAAAATGTGAATAAGTTCTTGTTTTTCCTACTTCTTATCACATTCTGCAGAAGCGGATCGTCGCGTCCCGTCACATTTGACACGCCTTTTGTCACAGGCGAGGCCAATTTTCAACAGTCTTCGCATCCCAGCGAATAACCAGCATTCGGGGCCTGCCCCACATCTTGTCGCTGGGCCACATCTTGTCTCTGACATTGACAGAATGATGGCCACATGGGATTGCCGGTCCATGCGGATGTGGCGGAACTGGTAGACGCCCTGGATTTAGGTTCCAGTGCCGAAAGGCGTGGGGGTTCGAGTCCCTTCATCCGCACCACCCTTCGAGCTTCGGGTGGCGGGCCACCCGAAAGCCCTGGCGAAGGAGGACCGGCGCCGTTCAGGCAGGCATCGGATTGAGCTTCAGATGCTGGATCAGGATGATGGTCTTGGCGTCGACGATACGGCCATCGGCGATGCCGGCCAGCGCCTCGTCGAGCGGCATTTCCAGAACCTCGATGTCCTCGCCCTCTTCTTGCGCGCCGCCGCCGGCCGAGATGCGGTCGGCGGGTGAATAGCGGGCGATGAAAAACCAGAGCCGTTCGGTGACGCTGCCGGGGCTCATATAGGGCGAAAACAGCCGCTCGATATCCTTCAAGCGATAACCCAGCTCTTCCTCGGCTTCCTTGCGGATGGCGGTCTCCGGATCGTTTTCGTCCAACAGGCCGGCACAGGCCTCGATCAGCGGCTCGCGGTGGCCGGTGACGTAAGCGGGATAGCGGAACTGGCGCACCAGAAGCACGGTCGAACGCAAGGGGTCGTAAGGCAGGATCACCGCACCATCGCCGCGATCATAGGTCTGGCGGATTTGCGTCTCCCACTGACCGTCGCGCCGGCGGTAGTCGAGGACGGTCTTCTTCAGGATGGCCCAGTCGTCGGAGAGGATTTCCTCCGAACGGACGCGAATACGATCTTCCATCCCGGTCTCCATGCTAAAGCGCGTCGCACTTCATGCTCCTGTTTATGCCTGTCGTTCTCCCAAAACCGGAGCCACTTTTGGGAGACATGCCTGGCCGAGGCGTAGCCGCGAACCGGCATTTCGGCAATCCCGCCCGTGATTGGTCCAGAAGCCCTTTCACCGCCTCGTGTCTGGCGCAGGCGCCATCGGTCGCCTAAATAGCTGCGAACCCTCCCGGAGTTTCTCATGACAGCGTCGCTTTTCCAGTCGATCACTCTCGACGGCCTCACCTTCCCCAACCGCATCGCCGTCGCGCCGATGTGCCAGTATTCCGCCGAGGACGGCTCGGCCAGCGACTGGCATCTCCATCACTGGATGAACCTCGCAATGTCCGGCGCCGGCATGGTCACGGTCGAGATGACCGATGTCGAGCGGCGCGGGCGTATCACCCATGGCTGCCTCGGCCTTTACTCCGAAGACAATGAAGCGGCCGCCCGCCGCGCGCTGGACGCTGCACGACGCGTCGCCGCACCCGGCACGAAATTCGGCTCCCAACTCGCCCATGCCGGCCGCAAGGCTTCGAACCGCAAGCCGTGGGAGGGCGGCGGACCACTGCAGCCAAACGAGGATCCCTGGCAGACCGTCTCCGCCTCGGCCATCCCCTACGACACCGGCTGGAACGTGCCGCACGCTCTGGAGGACGAGGAGATCCTACAGCTGATCGAGCGCTTCGCCGAGGCGGCAAGGCGAGCCGAACGCGCCGGCTTCGATTTCCTCGAACTGCACGCCGCGCATGGCTATTTGATCTTCCAGTTCCTGTCGCCCTTGTCCAACCAGCGCACGGACCGCTGGGGTGGCTCGCTGGAAAACCGCATGCGTTTTGCCGTCGAAATCACCAAGGCGGTGCGCAAGGCGGTGCCAAAGCTGATGCTCGGCGCAAGGCTGTCCGTGAAGGATTGGGTCGACGGCGGCTTCGACGTGGCGGACGCGATCGAAGTGGCCAAAGCGCTGAAGGACGAGGGCGTTGCCTATCTCTGCTGTTCGAGCGGCGGCAATTCGCCGTTGCAGAAATTGCCCACCGGCCCCGGCTATCAGGTGCATCTGGCGGAGGCGGTGCGCAAGGGCGCTGATATTCCGACCCGCGCCGTCGGCCTGATCGACGACCCCAAACAGGCCGAAGCGATCGTCACCGAGGGCCGCGCCGACATGGTGGCGCTGGCGCGGGCCTTCCTGGCTGATCCGCGCTGGGGGTGGCGTGCGGCGGCGACATTCAGCGAGACAATCCACCCGGCGCCACAACTTGCCCGTTCGGTGACCACGATGCAGCATTGGATGAAGGCGGCGGGCTGAACGGTTCGCGCTCCCGACACGGCGCTGTAGAGCCTTCAAACAGCCTCTGAGACGTTTGGGCGCAGGCTGACGGCCATGGTTGCAACCAAATTGGCTGCTTTGCGTTGCGGCCATGATGGACAACAAACCTTTTGAAGTGCCGGTCGTCGTCGAACTTGGCCACGTCGGCAAATATCGCCACATCCGCAGCGCCCAGGAAGCCGCGGAGTGCCTGATGACGGTGTGGCCGCTCAATCGCGGCCCGCGCCATCGTGATGCCCTCGACACTTGCCTCAAAGTGCTGGAAGGTTATCGTTCGACAGCAGATGCGCGCCGGGCGCTGATTGAAGCCGCCAAGGAATCGGAAGTGCTGGTGCCCGACGACAGACTGCCCGACGACCGACTGCATTGAGCAGACGGACCTTTCAACCGGAGGTTTTTCATGGCGAAGCTGACTTACAAGATCGTCGAACATGACGGCGGCTGGGCCTACAAGGTCGGAGCGACCTTTTCCGAGACGTTTCCGACGCATCAGGACGCGTTGCGCGCCGCCGAAATCGCCTCGGCCGAGCAGCAGGTCGCCGGAGCGACGGACGGCATCCAGTATGAGGACGCCGAGGGAAAATGGCATGAGGAACTGGCCGACGGCCGCGACCGGCCGCAGACAGAAGTCTCGGATTGATTCGGTATCGCGGTTGATGTGGAGCGGTCCGACAGAGCGCCGACCGCAGCGCCGTCCGGAGAGAGGACGCGCCAGCGGCCAGCGGCTGTCCTTGCGGACTAGCCCTCGAACATGGATTTCCAGAAAATCGGCGTGCGCTTTTCGGAAATCACGTTCTGGCTATTTGCCGCAATACTGATCGTTGACGTTTTGCCCTGCGTTAGCGTCCGGGCCTGGTGTGTTGTGGGCACATGGGCCTATTGCGCCGGTGTTGCCTTGGGTGTTCAACCCGGAGCCGTCACTGATGCTTCCCGTGGTATAGGGGTCGACAGTTGTCTGGTCGTTGTTACCGAACAGCCACCAGTCACGATTGTTGGAATACCTGTCGTCCAGTGACTGGGCCATCGCCGATGTTGCGAGACCGATCGTCAGGACGGATGCTGCGAGAATTTTTGTAACCATTGAATCACTCCGTATCTTAGCCGCCTTGGTGCGACACTCATAAAACCCGGTTGTCAGCCGAATGGTTCCTTGAAATTGTCGTGAAGCTGAGGTGAGGCCCCGATCAGCAAAGCCCGGCCGGCGATGCGCTCGATGGATGCGGCGGTTCGCTCCGCGGCCACGAATTGCGGCATGTGCCCCTTGCCGTTGGGCCCCTCGATGCGGCCGAGATCTTGCTCGACCGCCACGTTATCGCAGAACATGGTGGGGAATGCGTTGGACTCAACCGAGCCATCCACCTCCGGCGGTCATGCAGTCGGGCAGGGAAGCCGGCGCCGCGGAGATGACATTGCGGCCACCGCCGCGCCGCGCTATCTCAGACCACTCGCCTTCCCGGGCCACTCGCTTGCCGGAGCTTCCCATGCCTGAAATCGTGACCGCCGCCATGCTCGTCATCGGCGATGAGATTCTGTCCGGCCGCACCAAGGACAAGAACATCGGCCATCTCGCCGACATCATGACGGCGATCGGCATCGACCTGAAGGAAGTGCGCATCGTCCCGGACGAGGAAGACGAGATCATCGCGGCGGTGAACGCCGTGCGCGCGCGCTACACTTATGTGTTCACCACCGGCGGCATCGGGCCGACGCATGACGACATCACGGCCGATTCCATCTCCAAGGCCTTTGGCGTGCCTTGCGAATACGATGCCCGGGCCTATGCCATGCTGGAAGCAAGCTATGCCGCGCGCGGCATCGAATATACCGAGGCCCGCAAGCGCATGGCACGGATGCCGCGCGGCGCCGATCTCATCGACAATCCGGTGTCGGTCGCGCCTGGCTTCCGCATCGGCAACGTCCACGTCATGGCTGGCGTGCCGTCGATTTTCCAGGCCATGCTCGACAATGTCGTGCCGACGCTGAAGGCCGGCACGAAGATGCTGTCGGCGACCGTGCCCTGCCCGTTCGGCGAAGGCCTCATCGGGGGGCCGCTGGGTGATATCCAGAAAGCGCATCCCGATACGATCATCGGCTCCTATCCGAAATATGGCGATGGCAAGTTCTGGACCGAACTGGTCGTGCGTGCCCGCAACCAGGAGGCGCTGGACGCTGCCCGCGCCGATGTCGAGGCGATGGTCGCCGGCTTCGCCAGCAATCCCGGCTGATCTGGTCCAGACCGGAACAAAGCACGACGCTGCAACGTTTCCCCGGCACGAGTTCGCCAGCTCGTGAACTGAGGGATTGTCATGCGATTCAAAACCATCGTCGCCATTCTGCAGAACGAGCAGGACGCCGAGCGCGTGCTCGACTGCGCCATTCCGCTCGCCACCCGGTTCCAGAGCCATCTGGTCGGCATCCACGCCGAAACGCTTCCCGTGCCCTACACCTCTGCCACAGGCTTTCCCGACACCGAATTCCTGCAGGTTTCGGCAGACATGAACCGGGAACGGGCCGAGAAATTAAGGACGCTGTTTCTCAGGCATATCGAGGATTCCGGTCTTTCCTTCGAATGGCGAAGCCTGGAGAGCTTTTCGGGTGACAGTGCGCTGACCGGGATTTCGAGCGTGCGGGCCGCCGACCTGATCATAGCAGCGCAGCGCGAAACGGGCGGCGATTCCAGCGCGGACGTTGACACGCTGGTCTACGATGCCGGCCGGCCGGTGCTGGTGGTGCCGCACGAGGGTCCGCTGATCACCACCTTCAAACGCGTCTTGCTCGCCTGGAACGGCAGCAAGGAAGCGGCGCGCGCCGCCTTCGACGCGCTGCCCTTCATCATCGAAGCCGAGAAGACCGACATATTGGTTATCGACCGTCCTGAAACGCTCGACGACAGCCCGGAGGCCGCCGGCGCCGAAATCGCGGCGGCGCTGTCGCGCCACGGCGCCACCGTCAGCGTCTCGGTGCAGCAGTCGGGCGGCAGTTCGGTCGATGACATCATCCAGACCAGGATCGCGGAGACCGGCGCCGATCTGCTGGTGCTCGGCGCCTACAGCCATTCATGGCTGCGCCAGCTTCTGTTCGGCGGCGTGACGCGCAGCGTTCTGCGCACCGCGCCGGTGGCAGCCTTCCTGTCGCGGTAAGCCCACGGCGATCGCTGGCCCTTGCCTTGCCAAGGCCCCTGCTCTTGCCAAGATGGGGGCTTTCCAGCTAATTCCGCGCGCATTCCCCTGTTTTCTTGCGCGCGATCCCCGCGTGCTGTGGAGTGCGCGACATGTCCCTTCCCGAAAAAGCCTTTCCGGTCTCCTGGGACCAGTTCCATCGCGACGCTCGCGCACTCGCCTGGCGGCTTGCCGGCGCCAACAAAGGGCAATGGAAAGCGATCGTCTGCATCACGCGAGGCGGGTTGGTGCCGGCGGCGATCATCTCGCGTGAACTTGGCATCCGCGTCATCGAAACCGTCTGTGTCGCCTCCTATCACGATTATACCAGCCAGGGGCAGCTGCAGGTCCTCAAGGAGATCACCCCTGCCCTGCTCGCCGAAGACGGCGCCGGCGTGCTGATCATCGACGACCTGACCGACACCGGCAAGACGGCGGGCATCGTGCGCGCGATGATGCCCAGGGCGCATTTCGCCACCGTCTATGCCAAGCCGAAAGGCAGGCCGCTGGTCGATACTTTCGTCACCGAAGTCAGCCAGGACACCTGGATCTATTTCCCGTGGGATATGGGCTTCACCTACCAGAAGCCGATCGCCGACGACCACGCCGGCTGATTCGCAACTACCTGCCTGTTACAGACCAGCAGCTTGCACCGGGGATGGATTTGCTTTCGCAAACACGTCCGGCAGAGCCGGATATTTCGCGAAATCGACGTCTATTGGCGGAAATTGGCCAGGCGAATGAAATTTTTTACTTTTATTGCCGACAATTAGCCGTAAGATTCATGAGACGGCAAACGATTCCGGAGGCTGGGGCTAGCTTCTTCGATGTTGACGAGGCCAACGACACACAATCATCTGGCCGAAAGGGTCCGACGGCTCTTCGGCACCGCGCCGTGCCGCCTGCAGGTTGCCGCCCTGCCCTGGCGCGACACGGGAGACGGCGTCGAAATCATGCTGATCACCAGCCGCGATACCGGCCGTTGGGTTTTGCCCAAGGGTTGGCCAGAGGCCAGGGAGCCGCTCTGCGAGGCCGCGGCGCGCGAAGCCGGCGAGGAGGCCGGGCTGCGCGGCCGTGTCTCTCATCTTGAAGCCGGCCGTTACTTCTACGCCAAGGCGCTGGCTTCCGGCGAAGAAGTCCCGTGCGAGGTCCTGGTGTTTCCGCTGCATGTCGACAAAGTCGCGGACCGCTGGAAGGAAAAACGCTCACGCACCCGCAAATGGGTCCGTGCAAGCGAAGCGGTGCGCATGGTCAACGAACCCGACCTTTGCCAGATCATCGCCTATTTCTGCGCCGACCCGCACAGCTTCTCCTGACGGGCGGCCACACCGCGCTCTTTGCAAAAAGGGGACTGGCTTGCAAAGGCTGGACACGCGTTGCCGCGCATCGGCATGAATGCTTTGCTAAGGAATCAAAGGTAGGATTCGGCAGCTCTGGTATTTTTTTGATCGATGGCGAATCCCGCAAATCCAATTCCAAACGAGTCCGACGAGCCTGAGCGCGAGCATCGTCCGCGCGTGCTCAAGGGCGGGTCGATCATCACCGGAATTTCGAATTCGGAAGTCGGCTGCACGCTGCGCAATCAACACGAAGGCGGAGCCGAACTGAAGATACCGCTGGAAGCCCGGGTTCCCGATCGCTTCCTTCTCTATGTGCCGCTCGACGGCATTGCCTATCGGTGTGAGGTCCGCTGGCGTCGCAATGACCGTATCGGGGTGCAGTTCACCGGCACCGAGCCAAAACCCAGGCTGCACTACGGCTGATCCATTCAGGCACGACGCTTTGGATCGTTGCCGCGTCCGGATTGCCTGGTGACGGCAAAATTGCGATCGCCGCACCGCATTCTATCCCCGTTATCCACATATGTGACACACAAGATGTTGGGGTCACAAAAGCTACGCAAACGAATCCTTGACGGCGCAAAACGAGTCGCCTTTTATAGGCCATGCGCTCCTGTTGAGAGTGCGACCGGAAAGTTCTGAGCCCGGTCTTTTTCCCGGATTATGTGCGTTTTGCTCGCATTTCCGCCTGGTTACGAGGCCGGCGGAAGCGTTGGAACTGTGGGGCGGTTGGGGTCGATAGGGGCAATTGTCGGGCTTGAATAAATTGTCTGTTAATACTATATTTAGTGTTTGCAGGTAGGTTCGACGCTAGATAGTGTGAATTTCCCTCGACCGAGGGAATCGGAAAAAAATCAGTTTTGAGGGACCCGTGGGTTCGTCGGCACGTTGGACAGGCACTTCGCAAGGAGTTTGACCAGCAGGGCCGGCGGAGGCTGCGAAATGGAGAGCCGGCCGTTTTCGAACGCCGGCAGACGGCGGACATGCGCGTTTCGCATCGGGGGCAGAAATCCCTGGGGAAAAGCGCTACATATAGACAAAAGGGACCGGACCAATGCGCATCGAGCGTCGTTTCACCAAGCCAGGACAGTCCGCCTATGCGGAGATCGAATTCCGCAAGGCGCTTTCGGAGATCAAGAATCCGGATGGCTCGGTGGTGTTCCGCTTGGACAATATCGACGTGCCGGCGCAGTTCTCCCAGGTCGCAGCCGATATCCTGGCACAGAAATATTTCCGCAAGGCCGGTGTTCCGGCGCGCCTGAAGAAGATCGAAGAGAACGACGTCCCCTCCTTCCTGTGGCGCTCCGTCGCCGATGAGGCGGAACTCGCCAAGCTGCCGGAAGCCGAGCGCTACGGTTCCGAGATCGACGCCCGCCAGGTCTTCGACCGCCTTGCCGGCACCTGGACCTATTGGGGCTGGAAGGGCGGCTACTTCAAGGCGTCGGAAGAAGACGCACGCGCCTTCCGTGACGAGCTTGCCTACATGCTGGCCACCCAGCGCGTCGCGCCGAACTCGCCGCAATGGTTCAACACCGGCCTGCACTGGGCCTATGGCATCGACGGGCCGAGCCAGGGCCACTTCTATGTCGACCCCTTCACCGGCAAGCTGACCAAGTCGAAATCCTCCTACGAGCATCCGCAGCCGCATGCCTGCTTCATCCAGGGCGTACAGGACGACCTCGTCAACGAGGGCGGCATCATGGATCTGTGGGTGCGTGAAGCGCGCCTGTTCAAATACGGCTCCGGTACCGGCTCCAACTTCTCGCTGCTGCGCGGCGAAGGCGAAAAACTGTCCGGTGGCGGCCGCTCGTCGGGCCTGATGAGCTTCCTCAAGATCGGCGACCGCGCGGCGGGCGCCATCAAGTCGGGCGGCACGACGCGCCGCGCCGCCAAAATGGTCATCGTCGACGCCGACCATCCCGATATCGAGGAATTCATCGACTGGAAGGTCAATGAAGAGCAGAAGGTCGCCTCGCTGGTGACCGGCTCGAAGATCGTCAAGAAGCATCTCGAAGCGATCATGAAGGCCTGCGTCAACTGCGAAGGCAATGGCGACGACTGCTTCGATCCGTCGATCAACTCCGCGCTGAAGCGCGAGATTAAGGCGGCCAAGAAGTCGGCCGTGCCGGAGAACTACATCTACCGCGTCATCCAGTTCGCCAAGCAGGGCTATAGCTCGATGTCGTTCAAGACCTACGACACAGACTGGGATTCGGACGCCTACCTCACGGTTTCGGGCCAGAATTCCAACAATTCGGTGTCGCTGAAGGATAATTTCCTGCGCGCCGTCGAGGACGATGCCGACTGGCACCTGACCGCCCGCAAGGACGGCAAGGTGCTGAAGACGCTGAAGGCCAGGGATCTCTGGGAAAAGATCGGTTACGCCGCCTGGGCGTCGGCCGATCCGGGCCTGCATTTCAACACGACGATGAACGACTGGCACACCTGCGCTTCGGCCGGTGCGATCCGGGCGTCCAACCCGTGCTCCGAATACATGTTCCTCGACGACACGGCCTGCAATCTCGCCTCGATCAATCTGCTGCCCTACCGCAACGCCGACGGCACGATCGACATCGCAGCCTACGAGCACACGGTGCGGCTGTGGACCATCGTGCTCGAAATCTCGGTCATGATGGCGCAGTTCCCGTCGAAGGAGATCGCCAAGCAGTCCTACGAATACCGCACGCTCGGCCTCGGCTATGCCAATATCGGCGGCCTGCTGATGACGTCGGGCATTCCCTACGACTCCGATGAAGGCCGCGCGATCTGCGCCGCACTCACCGCGATCATGACCGGCATGGCCTATGCCACCTCGGCCGAGATGGCCGGCGAACTCGGTGCCTTCGCCGACTACGACCGCAATGCCCAGAACATGCTGCGCGTCATGCGCAACCATCGCCGTGCCGCCTATGGCGAGAAGCAGGGCTACGAGAAGCTGGCCGTCAACCCGGTGCCGCTCGTCGCTTCCGACCTGAAGCAGCAGGACCTTGCAACCCACGCCAAGGCCGCCTGGGACCGCGCCATCGAACTCGGCGAGGAGCATGGCTACCGCAACGCGCAGGCGACCGTCATCGCGCCGACCGGCACGATCGGCCTGGTCATGGATTGCGACACCACCGGCATCGAGCCCGACTTCGCGCTGGTGAAGTTCAAGAAGCTGGCCGGCGGCGGCTATTTCAAGATCATCAACCGCGCCGTGCCGGAAGCGCTGCGCACGCTCGGCTATTCCGAAGCCCAGATCGCCGAGATGGAGGCCTATGCGGTCGGCCACGGCAACCTCAACCAGGCGCCGGCCATCAACCCCGGCGCGCTCAAGGCCAAGGGTTTCACCGACGACAAGATCGCGGCGCTCAACGCAGCCTTGAAGTCGGCCTTCGACATCAAGTTCGTCTTCAACCAGTGGACGCTCGGCGCCGACTGGGTGAAGGAGACGTTCGGCTTCACCGACGAGCAGCTCAACGACTTCTCGTTCGAGATCCTGCCGGCGCTCGGCTTCTCCCGCAAGGACATCGAGGCCGCCAACATCCATGTCTGCGGTGCCATGACACTGGAAGGCGCGCCGTTCCTCAAGCCCGAACACCTGGCCGTGTTCGACTGCGCCAGCCCGTGCGGCAAGATCGGCAAGCGCTCGCTTTCGATCAACAGCCACATCCAGATGATGGCGGCTGCACAGCCCTTCATCTCCGGCGCCATCTCCAAGACCATCAACATGCCCAACGATGCGACGGTGGAAGACGCCAAGGGCGCCTACATGCTGTCGTGGAAGCTGGCGCTGAAGGCCAACGCGCTCTATCGCGATGGCTCGAAGCTGTCGCAGCCGCTCAACTCCTCGCTGCTCGCCGATGGCGAGGACGATGAGGATGAAGCCGTCGAGCAGCTGCTCGCCGCACCTGCGGCAGCGCGTGCCGCACAGATCACCGAGCGGATCGTCGAGCGCATCATCGAGCGCGTGTCGCGCGAGCAGGAAAAGCTGCCCGGCCGCCGCAAGGGTTACACGCAGAAAGCCAAGATCGGTGGCAACACCATCTTCCTGCGCACCGGCGAATATGACGATGGCCGTCTCGGCGAGATCTTCATCGACATGAACAAGGAAGGCGCGACTTTGCGTGGCCTTCTCAACAACTTCGCCATCGCCATTTCGTTGGGCCTGCAATATGGCGTGCCGCTCGACGAATATGTGCACGCCTTCACCTTCACCAAGTTCGAGCCGGCCGGCATGGTGCAGGGCAATGACGCCATCAAGAGCGCGACGTCGATCCTCGACTACGTGTTCCGCGAGCTGGCGATCTCCTACCTCGGCCGCAACGATCTCGCTCATGTCGACCAGTCGGACTTTTCCAACACCGCACTTGGCCGTGGCATCAGCGAAGGCAAGACCGATGCGGTCTCCAAGGGCCTGACCCGTGGCGCCTCGCCGGTGAAGCTGGTGTCGCGCGTCAGCGGCAACGATCCGAAAGGCTTTGCGGCCCCATCGGGCGCCCCTGCCCGCTCGGCACCGACCGCCTTCTCCGGCTCCAACGTGCTGGCGCTGAAACCCGCCAGCGACGAAGCGGTCGCCTACAAGCGCGACTATGAGGAGCGGGCGAAGGAACTGGCCGAGGACATCGCCTTCGAGGAAGCGGCGGGTGCTGCCTCCGACGCCACGGCGGGATTGTTCACCGACGCGGCGGCCGTCGAGGCGGCCGAAGCAAAAAAACTCGCCAACGACCGCCGCGCCAAATCGCTGCTCCAGGGCTACACCGGCAATTCCTGCTCCGAGTGCCAGAATTTCACGATGGTGCGGAATGGGACCTGCGAGAAGTGCGACACGTGCGGCTCGACGAGCGGGTGCAGCTGAGATCTAGTGCCACCTCCTCGGCTTACAGTTCGCGAGATCATTCGCCTGCTGGAGGCCGATGGCTGGTATCTGGTTGCAACCAAGGGCAGCCATCGCCAATATAAGCATGAAGTCAAAGCCGGCCGCGTCACCGTGGCTGGCAAGCCGTCTGAAGAGGTTGCGCCAGGAACACTGAACAGCATCCTCAAGCAGTCAGGTTTGAAGGAGTGATGACATGCGTTACGCGGTGGTGATTGAAAAAGCAGGAAATAATTTTTCTGCCTATGTGCCGGACCTACCCGGCTGCATCGCGACAGGTGCCACTGTGCCTGAAGTGGAAACCGAGATTCGCGATGCAATACGCTTTCACATCGAAGGTTTGCGAGCCGATGGGCTGGATGTGCCCAAGGGTGTCAGCCTCGCGGAATACGTAGAGGCATAGAGGCAGGCCTCCACTCGATCCGGATCAGGCTCTGGTCCGGGCGTCTAACTCGCCGGCAACACCCTTAGCGTCTGCTTGTCAAACAGCGGCTCGTCCTGGCCGATGCGGACGAACAGCAGCTTCCGACCCTCGCCCAAGGGCACTTCGAAATACTGGATGCCATCAGGCATTTCGCCCCAGCAGCCGCAGGGTGGGTCGGGAACCTCATCGGGGCTGGCCAGTGCTTTCAGTATTTTCGCAATCCAGGGATGTGTAGCGTTTGACGGCGGCAAGCGCGACGCTCTCGGTGTAAGGCGTCGCAATAACTTGTTTGCATCTGGCCATGCCTTCGGCCTGCCCAGATCAAAGCCTCTCAGCATGCCATCTCAGATGGTCGTCCATGAAGCTGGAGATGAAAAGATACGAGTGATCGTATCCATCCTGCATCCGCAGCTTTAGCGGAATACCTGCTTTGGCGCAGGCCGCCTCAAGCAGCCAAGGCCTCAGCCCGTCGTCAAGAAATCCATCCGACGTTCCCTGATCCACCAAAAATTCGGGGAAACGGTATCCGTCGTCGATGAGCGACGTCGCGTCGCAGCTTCGCCACGAGGCCTTATCCTTGCCGAGATACTTCTCAAAGGCCGGTTTCGACCAGCCGGCGGTGCTTGGCTGGGCGATCGGGGCGAACGCCGAGCAGCTCTTGAAACGTTGCGGATTCTTCAAGGCAATCGTCAGCGCGCCATGCCCGCCCATCGAATGGCCAAAGATTGCCTGGCGCGCCATATCGGCTGGAAATTCAGCCGCGATGAGGGCCGGCAACTCCTCGGCGACATAGGAATACATACGATAGTTCTTCGCATAAGGCTCTTGCGTCGCATCGAGATAGAAGCCGGCGCCGGAGCCGAACTGCCAGTTGTCTTTTTCATCCGGAATGTCGGCCCCGCGCGGGCTGGTGTCGGGACAAACGACGATCAGGCCGAGCTCGGCGGCCATGCGCCTGTACTCGCCCTTGTCCATTACATTGGCGTGGGTACACGTCAGGCCTGAGAGATACCACACAACGGGACAAGGCGCCTCCCGCGCCTGCGGAGGTATGAAAACGGCAAAAGTCATGTCGCAACGGCAACTCGTCGACAAATGGGAATAGACGCCCTGCACGCCGCCATGGGCTTTCGCTTGAGAGATGATTTTCATGTGTTCTCCACGTTGCAGGTCGAATGACGGTCGGCCCCACCACTACCCCAGCGGCAAGCACTTGCGTCCTGCCATCGTATGGTTCCTGTGTCGACGGATCTCAGCGCGGAAAAAGAACCTCGCCCATTCCAAGCACTGCGTTATCCCCGCCATATTTGCGCGGTGCGCTCCCCAGAAGCGGCCGTTTCAAAATGCCCTCGGCAATCAGATAACGATCGATGATGGCGGCGAAGACGCTTTCGGGTGCGCCGCATTCGACGAAGCTCGGCGACATGCGTGCCGGCGCGCGATCGAGAAGGATCGAACCGCGACGCATCAGATAGCCGGGCATCTCACCGGTGCCACCGGCCACCACCAGGGTGCCGGCGATCATACGGCTGCCTGCATGGTCACCGGAGCCTTTCAGCACCGCGATCAGGCCGCGCCGCATGCGGTCCGCGGCGAAGGCGCCCGCTTTGCCCCTGACGATCAAAACACCGCCGTTCATGCCGGCCAGTTCCCCGACGAGCGGCGCACCGAGGTCGTCGCCGGCATTGCCTGTTATCTCAAGCCTGCCGCCGCGCATGCCGGAGCCGGCGTGTGGACCCGCATTGCCTTCGATCGTGAGCTTGCCACCGCGCATAGCGCGCCCGGCCTGGGCGCCGGCATTGCCAACGAGGCGAACCGACCCACCCCGCATGCCTTGCGCCACAAGGTCGAGGCGCGTGCTTCCGCCCTCGAACACGATGTTTGTCGGATCGCTGCCGGCGACGCGAAAAATGTCGCCCACCTTCGAGCCGTGCTTCGTCATGCCGATCTGGATTCTTTCAACGTCGCGCCTGTCGATCCCGGCCAGCCGCTCCGGCGTCAGCGGCGACAGGTCAAGGCGCTCCGGCGGCTCGGCAACCAGGGTGAAGGTCAGCGCCTTCATGGCAGCATATCCTTCAGCGAGTAGATGAATTTTCCGAGCTTGCCGCCGTAATTGCCGGCGCTGATCCGAACCGCGCCTCTTTTCGGGCCGAGCTCTATGACAGCCTTAATGCCGGCCTTCATCGCGGCGGCAACTGCATCATTGGTCTCACCATCGATGACGATTTCCAGGACGGCGTTGATGTCGGGACCGAGTTCACTCGCGACGACGCCGCGCAGTGTCGGCGCGTAAGCTTCGTTGGCCGAGGCGATCATGCCTTTGTATTTGCCACCAATCTTGGAACCCGAACGGGCAATGCCGCCCGGAAACGGCACGATGGCGCCAGGCACCATCCCGATCGCACCGACGGCGGCCTCGGCAGCGGCCAAAGCGTTGGCGCTGCTTTGCGCCATGACAAAGAAATTGCCGCCACCGACAGCTTCCTTCGTCAGTCCGGTCGTTGCTTCGCACAGGAACTCGCCATCCATGACGGGAATACGCCAGAAATGCCTGTCGCCGATCTTCTTGGAGATTTGCCAGCCGTCGCCGAAATAACGCAGTGCCGAACCGAGCTTGAGCTCGGCGCTGCCCTGCAGCCCGGCAAAGCAGGCGGAACCCGGCGAGGTCAAAACGCACTGGCCGACACGATTGAGCAGTTGTTTCTGCAATTCGTCCGTTCCCATCGCGAAAATCATGACGCGGCAGCCCGGCCGGCCATCCGGTGTGGCCGATGGCGGCAGGTCGAGATCGATTGCCGCTTCGCAGCCGCAACCGATCACCGAGGTGGCGAAGCCGGTCATTGTGATCGCCGCCTGGCGAGCCCATTTCCGGCTCGGCGCGGTGATGACGATGGCGGTTGCGCGCATGCCGAAGGCTTCCGCGAAGGTATCGTCGATCGTTACGCCATTGATGCTCATGTTCGGCATGGCACCTCGCCGAATGGCTGTTCGCGCGCAATCGCGGAATCCGGGAAATTAAACCAGTCCAGCGACAGGCCGTAGCGCTGCTGGTGATAGTCCTCGAGCCGTCGCACCATTGCCTTGTCGACAGGCGGCTTGAGCCTCAATGCCTTGCCCCAGCGGTAATGGATGATTTCCCCGTCTTGCACGACGAGATCGCCATCCTTGAAAACATACGCCGCCTCTCCGAGCATTTTGGCGATACTGCGGTCCCTGCGATAGACAGCGACGTCGGCTGTTGCGCCGGCGCCGAGATGGCCTCGATCCGTCAAGCCGAGCAGCTTGGCCGGCGCCGCGCGCGTCATGATGGCGATTTCCTCGAACGTGTATTCGCGGTCGATTGCGGCCAGGGTAGAGAGCGCCAGGGCGGGTAGGGAAAGTCCGGCGGCCATTTCGGTGCGCGCTTCCCGGCTCATCAGCAGTTCGAACAGCGCCGGATAGGCGGTAAAAGGTGCACCGTTGGGATGATCGGTGGTGAAGAACACACGCCAGGGATCGTCGATCAGGAGAAAAAGCTCGAGCCCGATCGCCCACTGCATCGTGCCGTAGAAGTCCTTGCCATAGCTGTAGGGCACGATGCCGCCGCCATTGCCGTCACCGTCATGAATGACGGTCTTTTTCGGGTGTGCGCTGCCACGCGCCGAAAACTGCCGCATGACGTCGGAGGAGACCGTGACCGTCTGGCCGAACATCACCTGGCCGATATCGATGGTGACTTCCGGCGTCGCGTTGACCAGTTCGGCAAGCCGTGCGGCGGCAGAGGAAAACCCGCGTTTTCCTTCCGTGCCATAGCCATAGAACTGGAGGTGGGCGAGATGCAGCGGCAGTCCATCCGCCGCTGCAATCGTCGCAGCCGCCGTATCCGCCGATCCGGGGCTGCCCAGATTGTTGCAATGGACATGCAAGGGATGCGGCAGGCCAAGATTGTCGACGGCGGCCTGCAGCGTCTTGACGATCTTGCGCGAACTGACGCCATAGGAAGGCACGACATCATCCAGCGAGAAGGTGCGGACGTTCTCCTTGAAGGCGGCCGCCGCACCGGCGTTGATCACCTTGACCCCAAGCGCTCGCGTCGAAGCGACCGTCCAGGCGACATAGTCCTCGATCATCGTCCGGGGGGCGTCGTCGCGGATCATCGACAACAGGAAATCGTCATTGCCGAGAATGGCAAGGGTCGCTTTGTCGATGATCGGGATGTCGGCCAGTTCGAGATGCGTGTGCAGCGCCGCTCCCGGCGACATCGCCGGCTCGACGACCGTCGTAAAGCCCATCTTTGCGTAGAGGCAGCCGGTCTGGAACGTCGACCAGCCGGCATTGGCGAGCGGCGTCATTGCTGGCCGCAGCTGATGGGCGGCATGCTGTTCGGGCAAGAGCAGCCGCGCGGTGTTCACATTGCCGCCACCGATGTGGGAGTGGATGTCGATGGCGCCAGCCATCACGATGCAGCCGCTGGCTTCGACGGTCCGGTCGGCCGCCCCTCCCGCCGGCGCCGGAACGATCTTGTCGTCCTTGATCCAGAGGTCGCCTTTGCCGAGACGGCCGTTGACGGGATCGATGATGTCGCCGTCGGCGATTTTCGTCAGCATGGCAGTGGCTCGAGGAAAGCGTGGGTAGCGATCAGGCGGATGATCGTCGCGGCGGAGGGCAATTGCGAGGCCGCTTGCGCATCGATCGACCTGAGCGAGCCCGTGCGGCTGGAGTAGACAACCGCATCGTGATCGACCCCAGCCTCGCCGATGGCCATGGTGACTGCGGCGCCGGCAACCGGCTTTTCCGTTTTCGTCAGCACAATCAGCGCCATGCGTGCCCTTTTTTTCTGTAGTTGGGCCGTTGCGGCGGAGATCCGCAGGTGCAGGTCAGCTTCGCCGGCAGCGATCATGCGCTCCACATCGCAGCGCCAGGGATCGAATTCAGGGAGGCCGCGCGCAAAGCCGGTGCGCAGCGGAAAACCTGTCATCCAGGCCGAGGCGAGCGCGCTTCCCCACCCGTTTTCGCTCGCCGGCAGATAAAGGCCGGATGCGCGCGATTTGCGATTGAGATCGGCGATCAGTCCTTGCAGCATCTCCAATGCCAAGCCTTCGGCGGCGTGGCCTGAAAACAGGAACACGGGAAAATGCGCGGCCGCCAGAGCTTTGGCAAAATCATTGAAATTCGACACCGGTTGCGATGTACGCCGCCCTTTGTACTGTGCCCTCAGTGCCGCCAGCGTGGCGGTGAGGCTAGCTTGGCCACAGGAAAGTTGCGTTGCCTTGCGTCCGCCGTTCAGCGGCGGCACAGACATCCCGTTTGGGCCTACCACGAAGAACGCGCGCTGGTTGCCGGTCGAGAGGTCGGGAACCGTCCCGGCAAGTTCGCCAACAAGACCATGATGGATCCGCGGGAGCTCGCCCACGATCACCACGACATCGGCACGCCGGCGCGTCTCTCCGGGGGCGACGGTCATTGCCCCCTTGTCGGTAAAAAGCGCGGTCTCTCGGGCAAGTGCCGCACCATCGGCATGGTCGTATGCCGCGCCAGCCCGCTCAGCCAGCGCGATCGCCGCCCTCGTGCCATCTATATCCGTATCAAAGCTGAAAACCGGGCACCGACTTGACGACAATAGCGACGCGGCATGCGCAGCCGCGTGCTCAATCAGCGCTTCCCGGTTGCCGATCCAAGCAACCGCCATTCGCTAAACTACTTTCTGGTGCCGGCTCGATCCTAGACGAAACTGGATTGGCCGTGAACCCCACCCTGCAGCGGATCAGCGAATGTTTTCATACGCGTCAACAAATTCCGACCCTGCTTAGTCATATTTGACGTAAGCGAAGCGTTGATCGGTCAGTGGAGTGCCCTCCAGTGCCCCGCCTTCCTTGGCCGGCTGCCACTGGACAACATCCTCGATCTTTTTCGCCAACTCGAAATCCTTGTCGGTAATGCCTTTCGCCGCGTGATTCGTCAGGCGCACCTCGACCCAGGCATAGGAGGCGGTGATATCAGGATGGTGCCACGCCGCCTCGGCGAGATGACCAACCGTGTTGATGACCATGAGCGTCGATTTCCAGCTGTGGGTCTTGTATTTGCGCCGGATCCAGCCGTTTTCATAACGCCATTTCGGCAGCTCCTTCTCAAGCCGGTCGGCGATCTCGGCTTCCGAATAGACCTTTTCCTTGACTGTCTCGTTCATCTCGACCTCCGCGAATTGCTCGGTCTGTCACACGCCGGAGCCGGCAAACACGTATGCGTTCTCTTTGGCTTGCCCCATCGACGAAAACAGTTATCATGGTACCGGGCACCTAAACTTCCATGATGCATCCATGATGCACCCATCGGGGGGCAGATGTCGAATTCTGTTACCATACGAGTGCCCGCTCGCCTGCACCTTGGCTTCCTTGATCTCAATGGCGATGCTGGACGGCGGTTCGGCAGCGTCGGGCTTCCATTGAGCGAACCCGAAACCGTCGTCACCCTGTCGCGGTCCAGCGAGACCATCGTCGAAGGCTCCGAGAGCACCCGCGCCAGCGAGCATCTGTCGACGCTCTGCAAGCATCTCGGCATTCGCGGCCAGCACCATCTGGTGGTCGAGCAGTCGATCCCCAGTCATGCGGGTCTGGGCTCCGGCACGCAGATCGCCCTTGCCGTCGCCTCGGCGTTGCGCACGCTCCACAATCTGCCTCTGGACATCGCCGGCGACGCTAACCTGCTCGAGCGGGGCGGCCGATCCGGCATCGGCATCGCAAGTTTCGAAGACGGCGGCGTCATAGTCGACGCCGGCAAGAACGACCGCGGCGGAACGCCTCCGGTCGTCGCGCGGCTGCCGTTTCCGGAAGAGTGGCGCGTCCTCCTCATCCTCGACCATTCCGGGCATGGACTGCATGGAGCAGCCGAGGTTGCGGCGTTTCGCTCGCTGCCGCCATTCCCAACGGCAGGCAGTGGGGAGATCTGCCGGAGGGTGCTGATGGGCATAATGCCGGCTTTGGTCGAGCGGGACCTTCCGGCATTCGGCGCCGCCGTCACCGCGATACAGATGCTGATCGGCAGCCATTTCGCCCCGGCCCAGGGCGGCGTGTTCACCTCGAAGCGGGTCGAGATGGTGGCCCACTGTCTCAATGAAGCAGGCGCCGTCGGCATCGGCCAGAGTTCCTGGGGGCCGACAGGCTTTGCCTTCGCGCCATCGCAGGACGCCGCACTCAAGTTCGTCGACGCGGTTCGGAAGACGACAGTTGAGGGCGGCCTTGAGGTCAAGATCGTCAAGGGCAGGAACTCCGGCGCGAAGATCAGTTCAACCAGGCTGGATCTCGTCGGCAGCTGACGCTTCAGTTTCAGGCAGAAAGGCAAGAAATGGCCCGCAAACACATCCTGCACATGCTGACACCGTTGAAGCAGATGAGCCCCTTCGACGTGAACATGGCGCTCGACGCAGGTTTCGACGCCGTCGTCCCCTATGTCGATGTGGGCTTGGCCGAAGTGACGGGACTGGTCCAGGACGCGATCTTTTCACGCCCGCCGGATGCGGGTGTCGACACCGGCATCTTCATCGCCGGGAAGGATGCCTCGTTGGCGCTCGACATGTTCGACGCCGCGAAGAAGGCGATGGTGCCGCCTTTCCAGGTTTCGGTATTTGCCGATCCAGCCGGCTCGTTCACCACAGCCGCGGCGATGGTGGCCAAGGTCGAAAAGGCGCTGGAGAAGAAATTCCAGCGTGCGCTCAGGGATACGAGGGTGGCTGTTTTCGGCGCCACCGGCGTCGTCGGCTTCTGCACCGCCGTCATCGCGGCAGGGGAAGGTGCCCGGGTCACACTTGTCGGCCATGACGGCATCGAACGGGTCAAGCAGATCGCGGCCGAGATCGAAAGCAGGTTCCACCTCACCGTCGATGCGGCTGACGGATCGAGCGACGCCCGCAAGACAAAGCTGGTCGAAGCCAACGAAATTATCCTGGCTTGCGCCAAAGCTGGCGTCCAGGTGGTCTCCAAAGCCCAATTGAAAGGCAATGACCTGCTTATTGCGGCCGACGTCAATGCCGTTCCCCCGGCCGGCATCGAAGGATTGGCCGTCAATGCCAATGGTGATCCACTCGATGCGGCAAAAGCTGTCGGCATTGGTCCGCTTGCCATCGGCAATGTCAAATATAAGGTCGAATTCGGTCTCTTCAAAAGAATGATCGAATCCGAAAAGACGATCACGCTCGGTTTTCAGGAAGCGTTTTCCCTTGCACGCGAGATTGCCAAGTAACGCCGGATCTCTCTTGATCGCGGCAATTTCAGGCCGGGCGCTGGCCGCCGCCGCGCGTCGCGCCGGCTATCGTCCGCTGGTCGCCGATTTCTTTTGCGATACGGACACCGTCGCGCTCGCAGAACGCGCGACAATGCTGCCAGGCGACCTGCAAGGAGGCATCGACGGCGAGCGCATCATCGACACGCTTCGGCGATTGGCTGGCGACGACCTGCCGGCCGCCATTGTCCTGGGCTCAGGGTTTGAGCGGATGCCTGAGACCGTGGACAAAATCGCGCGACACTTTCGGCTCGCCGGCAATGGCGGCGCCGCGATCCGCAGGATCAAGGATCCGCAGTTGCTGGCCGATGATTGTGCCGAACTCGGCATCCCGCATCCGCAACTGCGATGGGACCAGCCGCCTGACCCGGAGAACTGGGTGGTCAAGACCGCGGGCGGCGCCGGCGGCGGACACGTCAGACGAGCAGCCGGAGAAAGCCCGACCGCCGGCCGCTACTTCCAGCGCTTCGTTGCCGGTCGCAGCATCTCGGCCCTGTTCGTCGGCAATGGTCAAACCGCGCACCTCGTGGGTTTCAGCCAACAATGGACGTCTCCCGCCCCCACAGCGCCCTATCGCTACGGCGGCGCCGTACGGTTGAGACGATTCGATCGCAGACAGGCGGCGGTCATCGGCGGCTGGCTCTCAAGTCTGACGCGGCGCGCCGGCCTGCTTGGATTGTGCAGCGCCGATCTGATCCGCGGACCGGATGGCTACACGTTCATCGAGATCAATCCGAGGCCGGGCGCCACCCTCGACATTTTCGACGATGTTGACGCGCCATTGATCGAAGCGCATCTGCGCGCCGCGACGGGTCAGGTCTTCCGCTTGCCGCGCTTCGTCGATTCGATGGCGTCGATGGTGACCTACGCCGCGACGCCAATCACTCACTTTCCGTCGATTGCCTGGCCTGAATGGACAGCGGACCAACAGTCGGCTGGCACCCGTCTGATTGCCGGCGACCCTGTCTGCACGGTCTTCGCGCGCGGTCCGAGCGCCCAATCGACCAAGCGGCTCATCAAGGGACAAGCCAGCCAATTGCAACTCCAATGGGAAGGAGACCGGACATGAAAAACGGTTCGGCATTCCTGAACGACAATGCACAGCGCATCGTTGACGGCATGATCGGCGACGCCGAACGCCTGCGTATCGTCGTTTCCAAGGGACCATTGGGGGAGCGCCTGATCGATGCCGGCGCCAAGACCGTCGGCAGCGTCGAGGCCGGGATGCGCATGGCTGAGGCTGCGATGGGCGGTCTCGGCAGCGTTTCGGTATTCATGGATCGCGCGTCACAGCAATGGCCGTTCACCGTCGAAGCGCGATCTTCGCAGCCGGTGCTGGCCTGCCTGGGCAGCCAGTATGCGGGCTGGAACCTGTCTGGCCAGGACTATTTCGCGATGGGATCTGGGCCTGCGCGGGCCCTCGCCCGGGTCGAACCGCTGTTCGAAACACTTTCCTATCATGACATCGCATCGTCCGCGGTGCTTATCCTTGAGACGGCCGAACCGCCTCCCCGCGCGACCGTTGAGAAAGTGAGCAAGGCAACTGGACTGGCGACGGAAAAGCTCACCTTCCTCTACGCGCCGACACAAAGCCTTGCCGGCGGCGTGCAGATCGTGGCGCGCGCGCTCGAGGTTGCCCTGCACAAGATCAACGATCTCAAATTCCCGCTGGAAAACGTTGTCGACGGCATCGGAACGGCGCCGATCCCCGCCCCCCATCCGGATTTCCTGACCGCTATGGGCCGAACCAACGATGCCATCATCTATGGCGGCAGCGTCCAGCTCTTCGTCAAAGGATCGGCGAAGGAGGCTGGCAAACTTGCGGAAAAACTTCCCAGCAGCGCCTCACGGGACTACGGCCAACCCTTCGCCGAGATATTCACGCGGTTCAAGGGCGATTTCTATGCCATCGACCCGTTGCTGTTCAGCCCGGCTGAAGTGATCGTGACAGCGATCGAAACCGGCGATACTTTTCGCGCCGGTCGGCGTGATCTGAAGATGCTCGAACGGAGTCTCGGCTAGGGCATGGCGGTGCAAAGGGATTCGTCTGTCATTCGCCCGCCCGGCGACTGCCTTCCGTGCAGCCCTGCCGCGGACGCTGCCATGAGGGCGTGGAATCGCTCGCGCCGCCGACATTCCCGCACCCGAGAGGCCACATGATCCCTCGCATCCTGATCGTCAGCGACAAAGTGGACACCGGCTCCAACGGCCTGGCGGCAGGACTTGGTCGGGGGGGCGCCGCCGTTACAGCCGTGCCGCTGGCGGCGATCGCATTCGATACCAGCAGCCCGAGCGGACTTGCGATCCCCGGCTTCGGCGGCACGCTGCCCGTCGCCGTGCTCGTCCGTTCGATCGCCGCCGGATCGTTTGAAGCGGTTACCCGGCGCCTCGGGGTGCTGCACGCGTTAAGCAGACTGTCGGTTCCCGTATGGAATTCCGCGCAGGCGATCGAGCGCTGCGTCGACAAGTCGATGACGACATTCCTCCTGAAAAATGCCGGCCTGCCTACGCCACGCACCTTTGCCGTAGAAGGACTTGCCGTCGCCGAGGAGGTCGCGGCGCAAGAGCTTCCGCGGGGCCCGCTGGTGCTGAAACCATTGTTCGGGGCGCAAGGCCGCGGCATAAAGCTGATCCGCACGCTCTCGGACCTGCCGGCCGCAGAAGAGGTGAACAGCGTCTACTACCTTCAGCAATATGTGTCGCGTGCCGGTCCGCCTTTCCGGGATTTCCGCGTGTTTGTCTGCGCCGGAGAGACCGTGGCGATGATGAGCCGCATCAGCGACGACTGGATCACGAACGTCAACCGGGGTGGCGTGCCGGAACAGGTTTCCGAACATGGCAAGGCGGAACTGGCATCGCTGGCCGTCGCTGCGTCAGCCGCGGTCGGCGCGGATTTTGCCGGCGTGGACATCGTGCGGGCTGACGACGGCAATCTGTTCATACTCGAAGTGAACAGCATGCCCGCATGGTCGGGATTGCAGTCGGTGGTCGCCGTGAACATCGCCGAAGCAATCGCCGATGCCTTGCTGAAACTTCTGGCCGATCGCGCCGAGGCGGCCGCCGCACCGCGGCCCTACCGTTTTGCCGCGCCTGCGAATTCGTGAGGGCGGGCAAGTTGGCGCTTTCGCGTGAACGCCTCCGGGCCAGCTATAAGAATGCCTGCAGGATGGAGATCGAAGCCCTAAAGCCGGGCAACGTCCATCTGTTCGCCGACGGACACGGCATGTCCGCCGCCCAGTTCATGACAAGTGCGGAGGTTTCCTCCGGGCCGCTGACCGATCCTCGTCTGCCGGTCGGGCAGCGGATGCTGGAGGCGGTGCGCGCGACACGACTGGCGGTCGCAACCAATACCAATCTCGGAATCATCCTTCTGGCAGGGCCTCTGATATGCGCCGCCGAAATGGGCGGTGACAGACTGCGTGACAATCTCGATTCGCTGCTTCGGGCTTTGAGCGTGCAGGATACCAAGGCGGTATTCGAGGCGATCGTCACGGCCGCGCCAGGCGGCCTCGGAGAAGCCGCCAACGATGTGCGGCAGGAGCCGAAGGTCCATTTGCTGGACGCGATGAGGGAGGCTGCCGACCGCGACATGATCGCTCGCCAGTACAGCAACTGTTTCGGCGACGTGTTCGGGGTCGGGCACGCCGCGCTGGATGGAGCGTTGGCACGTGAAGAAGACGGCATGTGGCCGACGGTGTTCGTCTACATGGCGTTTCTCGCCGGCTTCCCCGACAGCCATGTGATGCGCAAGCACGGCGTTCACGTCGCAAATCAGGCGCGGCAGGAAGCCGTTGCCGTTCAGGCGGCGCTCCATGCCGAGGGCGACGAACCGTCGCGCATTCGTCTGCTCATGGAGTTCGACCGCCGGCTGAAGGCCGACAACATCAACCCCGGCACCTCGGCCGACCTCACCGTGGCTACTCTTTTAGTCCACACCCTCGCCCTCACCTTGCATAATCGCGGCGTTGGTGCTTGACTTCCAAAAGCGGAAGCTGTGCTTCCGCGGCTATCTAGCCAACCGGTCCGGGCAAATCCGGACGCTGCCAACAAGGATAGCTGTCCATCGAGCGCCTGCTCGGTTGCAGCGTCCGTGGACATCATAATTGTGTCTTGGAGGAAATTGGCATGGCAAAAATCTCAAAGGTTATGGTCGGTGAATCGCTGGTGGGAGACGGCAACGAAGTCGCGCATGTCGACCTGCTCATCGGCCCGCGGGGGAGCGCGGTCGAAACGGCATTTTGCAACGCGCTTACCAACAACAAGGACGGCTTTACTTCGCTTTTGGCGGTGATCGCGCCCAATCTTCAATGCAAACCCAACACCGTGATGTTCAACAAGGTCACGATCAAGGGCGCCAAACAGGCGGTCCAGATGTTCGGCCCGGCGCAGCACGCCGTGGCAAAGGCCGTGCAGGACAGCGTTGCGGACGGGACCATTCCGGCCAACGAAGCAGACGACGTGTTCATCTGCGTCGGGGTATTCATCCATTGGGACGCGGCGGACGACGCCAAGATCCAGAAATACAATTACGAGGCGACAAAGGAAGCCATCCAGCGCGCCGTTGCAGGAACCCCGACCGCCGCCGAAGCAACGGCCCAGCGCGACAAGGTCAAGCATCCGTTCGCAGCCTAGACAAGAGACAGCCCCGCACAGGAAAAACCCTCTTCTGAGACGGATGGTCTGTTGCGCCGGCTGAAAAAGGTTCTGGGCTTTTGAAACGTCAGCTCCCGAAGGGCGCACGCCCTTCGGGAGCTGACGAGCAACGATGATCAGGCGCCGAGTGACGCGAGGCGGCCGGGCGTGAGCGTAGCGTTGTGCAATGAGGTTGCGACCAGTGCCGCGGCGACGCCCATGGCGGACAAGGCCCTGATGTCGTTCTCGTCGCGGACACCGCCGGCCGCAATGACAGCGCGATTTCCGGCCTTGGCCTTGACCTCCTGCAACCGCCCGAAGTCGGGACCGGCGGCCGCACCGACCTTGGCCAGCGTCATGACAATCACCTTTTGCGGCCAAAGCTCGGGCTCATCGAGAAGAGAACGCGGCCCGCAAAAACTATCGCCGACGAAATCAAGGGACAGGATGAGATCGGGATGATCGCGAAAACGCCGCAGCAACATGTCGTCTCGCTGCGATTCAGAGCCCAGAACAGGAGACAGCGAGCGTTCGGCAAGCGCCGCCAAAAGTGTCTTTTCGTCGGCCACGCCGGCATCGACCCAAAGTTTCGGCGGCTCCGCCATCGTCCTCAGCCGGGCGAGTGCGTCGCTGTTTGGCGCTCCGCCTTCGATAGCGTCCAGATCTGCGATGTAGAAGGTGGAAAAAGGATAAAGCCCACGCAGTCCTTCAGCGACCGCGACCACATCAGGGCTTCGGCTGAGCGGCGTAACGATCGGCCTGTAGCGATCGCGTTTTCCCTGCTGGGCGCGAACCACCACGCCGTCTTTCAGGTCGAGAACCGGAATGATACGCAACGCTTTTTCACCGACCAATTGCCCCCGTCATGAAAGCTTGAAGCGTGGAAAAAAGAAAGGGCATCATTGCCGGTTTCGACATTGGCGGCGCGCATCTGAAGGTGACCCGCGCACAAGACGGTCGCATCGTCGAGGCGGTAACGATCGCAACGCCGCTCTGGCAAGGGCTGGACAAGCTGGCTTCAGCCCTCGACGAAACGGCTCCGATCTACGCGGGTGCGGATCTCAACGCATTCACCATGACGGGCGAACTGTCGGACATCTTTCCGTCCCGCGATGCCGGCGTGGCGGCTCTGCTGGGTCAGATTTCCACCCATTTCCCCGCAGACAAAAAGCTGGTCTATGCCGGACCGTCCGGTTTCGTCGGAGTCGAGCGGGCAGCGCAGCTGACCGCCGATGTGGCTTCCGCCAATTGGCACGCGACAGCCTTGTTGGTGGCAAAACTCGCCGGCGATGCCCTGTTCGTCGACATGGGCTCCACCACCACCGATATTATTGCCATCAAGAACGGCGCCGTGGCCAATGACGGCTACACCGATGCCGGACGGCTTCTAACCGGCGAATTGGTCTATACCGGCTTTACCAGGACATTCCTGTTCGGCGTAGCCTCGTCGGCTCCCGTCCATGGCAGGCTAACGCCGCTGATGAACGAATATTTCGCCTCGATCGCCGACGCTCACCGCATCCTGGGCGTGCTCGACGAGGACGACGACAGGCACCCTCCCGCCGACGGCAAGGAAAAGACCGTGGACGGCTCGATCGCGCGGCTGGCGCGCATGGTGGGGCGCGACGCCACCGACCTCACCCCGCCGGAATGGGGTGAAGTCGCGCGCTGGTTCAGCGAGCAGCAACTGCGCAAAGTGCACGATGCAGCGGCGCTGGTTGCCGGAACCCTGTCTCGGGATGTCCCGATCGTCGGCGCCGGAAGCGGTCGCTGGCAGATCAGGCGGCTGGCCGAACGCATGGAACGCAGTTACGTCGATTTCGCCGACATCATCCCCGCCGATGACACTGTTCGCGGGCAAGCGAGCAGCGCGGCACCCGCGTCCGCGGTGGCGCTTTTGGCGGCATATCCTTCGTAAGCAGGTTGCGGCGCTCGCGCCTATGCTCGCGGGTCCTCGCTACCCGAACCTTTGGCGGTCAAGTGATCGCTGATACGCTGCATCAGCCAGCCCCAGGCTTCCTTTTCGCCCTCGCCTGCGGTCTTTTCGATGGCAATTGAAAGGTAGGCAATTTCCGCCTCGATCTTGTCGCGCGGCAGCATGCCGAGCCGGCTGACCAGGATGGCCAGCTCAAGCACCGCCGCCTTGGCTCGGTTGAGGCCGGTGAACGGCGCGCGCGTTTCCTCCCGCACCACGCGGCAGAAATGGCGGGGGCGCACACCATTGTCATCGACCGCCCGGACTTCGAGGCCCGAATACGCCAGCGCCGCCTCGAGCCTCGGCACCGGAAACCCGTCAACCGGAACGGTTGGCCAATGCTTGCGGCCTGTCAGGCAGCCGGCAAAGACACGCACGTCGTCAGTATAATTGGCGATGGCGAACGGCACTTCGGCGAGATTGTCGAGCGTGACCGACGGCCGGAACGGCGCGATAACCCAACCGTCATTCTCGGCAATGATGCCGATCGGCGCGATGTGGACGTTGCCTGCCTTGTTGACCGTCGTGATGATCGATTCGCGAATGTAGGGCATGGTCCTAGCGCTCTTTCCTTGCGCGGAGCGTCTTGCCCGGCTCGGCAAGACGGGTACGGTCGGTTTCGGGTGCCGGCGCGGCAACGCCCCATGCGAGCGGCTCGTCCTGCACATAACGCTTGCCGAGGCGCCACGCGATCTCCGCCTTCATCAGTTCCGCGCCGAGGTAAAAAGCGTGTGCGCCATCGGCGTTGACGTCCAGCCCGGCAAAAAGTTCGAACGCATCCGTGGCAACCGCATGCCCTTTGCTATTGAAAACATGGATGCCGTCCTCCGCTACCGCGATCCGGAAGTTGGCATCGCGCACCTGGGCCGCCAATGCCTCGATATCGTCGGTTGAGGCTGTGAAAGGCTTGCGATCGTGGACCTGCAACAGGCCTGGGTGATAGCCGCGCGGCAACGCGCCGTCCATGCAAGCAGCCAACATGACGCGGCGGGCGATATCGTGCTCCTCGATCGTGCGCACCGTGTGTGGGCTGACATGCACCGCCAGCACGTTCCGGATCCGGAGTTCCGAGCAGAGCCCCGCTAGAACGGCTGTAACGCCGGAACTGTCGGCGTCGGTCAATTCGGTGAGATTGCCGGTGCCCATCAGCAATTCGATGTCCGGCCAACGGCGCCGCGCCTCGATGAAGCGCCCGAGTGAAACGGCGAAGCCGAAATGGATCGGGTCGAGCACGGGATCGGCAATGAAGGCGACGCCGGCCTTTTGTGCCGCGGTAATCGCCCGGCCGAGCGAATCCAGATCGCCGGGGATGGAGGGTATCAACACTGCCGTAGCCCGATGGTCGAAGATCAACGGCAGCGTGTTCTCATCGAGGCTGAGAAGATAGTCCGCGCCGGCGTGCGCACCGATCGACAGTTCGTCTGCGCTGGCCGAATCGACGCTGACCACAAACCCCTGTGCCTTGAGTGCCCGCACTGCCTCAGCCAGCAACGGAAACGGCGTCTCCGGCAGGCAGCCCAGATCGATGACATCGGCGCCGGCCGCAGCCAGCATCGAGGCCCTCGCCATCAGGGCCTCGACCGACAGCATCGGCGCATCGACGATCTCGGCGAAGATGCGCATATCGTGACGCGTCAGATCCGGCGGTTTGCCCGCCCGGCCAAGGAAGGCCGGAAGGTCGGCGATCTCGTCGGGGCCGCGCACAAAGGGCACGCCGAAATGCTCCGACAGGTGTTCGATGTTTCCCCGATAGCGTCCGGGCAGGATGACGCGGTCGACGTCTCCTGTCAGAGTGAGCCGACGCTTCACGATGTCCTCGCTCATCAGCGCGGCGACCTTGACGCCGACGTCGACGATTTCCCACGCGAATTCGGTTCTGCCCAGCCCGGTCAGCAGCCGTTCCAGCCGCGCCTTGGCCAGATGGCCGGTAAGAAAAACCAGCCGCTCAGCCATCGCTTGCGAGTTCGGCCTGGCGCCGTGTGAGCGAGGCTTCCAGATCAGCGAGCGACTCGACCACCAGGGTCCGCTCGAAACTCTTCAACTGTTTGGTATTTTCCAGGTCGATCCTGCGCGGATAGACCTTGACCAGCCCGTGCGGTGCCTGGGTTTCGAGTTCCGGCGCGGTGTCGCAAGCAAAGACGATGGCTGGCACACGGCACTTTCCCGCTTGGGCAAAGACATTGGTGGCGAGCGTGTCGGAAATGCCATGCACGCATTTGGCGACCGTGTTGGACGTAGCCGGCGCCACCACGACCGTGTGATAGACACCGTGGTAGAATTCGCCGACCGGGATCGCGCTCGCGGTCTTGTCGTGCAGCACGCGCGTCGTCTCCGGGAAATCAAGTTTAAGCTTGTACATGCGCAGCACTTCGTTGGCGGCCTTAGACACGAAGACATCGCAATGTTCGAGCTGGCGAACAAGTGCGAAGCTCTCCGTAAAAAAATGCCCGGAACCCGTCAAAACCCACGCCCAGCGCGGCACATGCAGCTTCACCATCGGCTATCCCGCCTTCTTTGCCGACGACCCTGTTGAAGCCACTATCCGGATGCCGGGCAGCTTGCCCGACGCGAGCATCGCGCCGGCCCCGGCAGCATCCTTCGGACCGGCGAGATGGAAATCGATGCCGTCGGGCAGCATGGCGGCAAAGCCTGGGTCGACAATGCCTCGGGCCCTCAGGCTGTCAGCGGTATCGCTGTCGAAGAATGCACCGGTCTGCTTGACAAGCAACAGCGCGTTTGCGCCAAGCTTGCCGGCAAGCCAGGCGGCCAGAGAATCGGAGGTAATGTCCCAGGAGGCCGGAACATCCAGCGCCGCCAGTGCCAGTGACGACGGCAGCCACACCGGAACCTTCCCCGCCTCCAACACTCGCCCGATCTCGTCCAGCGACCGTGCCGGCGCCAGCCTTTCGTCCCGGTCGAGGATGACATGGCCGAACTGCTCCATGGCCAGGATCGCCATGGCATGAGCGGCGGTGTCGGAAAAATCCATGCTGGTCTGCGTCTCGCGCACATGATCGGCAAAGAGCCCGCCGCCGGGCACGATGACGATCGGCAGCCTGGAACCCGCCAGCGCTGCGATCCAGCTCTTCATCTCCGCCGCATGGGCCGTGCTGCCGCCAAGCTTGACGATGGCCCGTCGAAGCATTTCGGGGCGCTCCTGGCGCGGCCGGAAAACAACGCTTCGGTCTTTTCGGCCAGCAATGCCGGAGGCAGCACCGCGTCCCGCCGATTGGCGCTTGCGTTCGATCTCAACGCCGACGCCGCCAGGGCCGAGCTCGAGCTTTTCCACCCTAACCGTGACGCGCACGACACGCTGGTTCTCCAGCACGTGCGCTGCCACCTGCTCGGCCAAAGCCTCGCTGAGCTGGATATGGCCCCGCGCGATGATGGTGCGAATGCCGTCCATGATGATGTCGTAGGAGAACACATGGCGCATGTCCTCGGGATGGTCGGTGATTTGCAGCACGTCGGCGATCACATCAAAGCGCACTTTTTGAGTATGGCCATGCTCGAAGCTGTAGGCACCGATCTGGACCGGCAGAACAAAATCCCGCACAAAAATCCTGTCCGTGCCCAGTGTCGGGTCGGTGTCCGGCGAATAGCCTCTCGCTGCCAACAGGCGATAGTCGATACTCGATTGATCGCCGGTCCCGGATTCCGCTGGAATCAACTCGCGAATCTGCGAGACCGCCTCGGCGCTGATCGAACTCGTGCGACCGGAATGGCCACACAGCGCCCCCCGAAAGCCGAGAAAATCGGGAGCGAAAGGCAATAGGCGCGGAATATCCGGAGCTTCCAGCGATCCACTCAGGCCGACCATCAGACCGAGCGATTTCGTTCGATCGACGAATCCCGGAATACGCTCCGGCGGCAGATGATCGAGCAGCCGGCCCTTCCCCTTTTGCGCGGTATCAACCATCACGCCGTGGAAGCGATGCCTGGCGAACATCGGCAGAAGCTCGAAGTCCGGCGCCAGATCGGCAAACAGCACGGCAATCAGCTTCGTTCGTGCGGCGAGCGGTTCAAGCGCCTGTGCGCAGGCAGAGATATTTGCCGAAGGAAAAAATCCGATCTTCACATAGTCGACGCCGGTCGCCGCGATCTCTTCGGCCTTGATGCGGATCGTTTCGGGTTCCATCGGCAGGTCGCCGCAGACAGCGCTGACCGGAGCCCGACCCGCGATGAAAGAGATCGTTCGGAGCATGGTTTCCATGGACACCGCGCCCAGGGCTCCCGCCTTCGGGTCCTTCAGGTCGACGGTATCGACACCTCCAGAAAGAGCGATCTCCGCCTCTTGGATGCCGGTGACGCTTGCCAGCATTCTGGTCATTTGAACAGTTTCTCCAGTTTGGAGGACAAGACGCTTTTATAGAGGCGGTCGATCCCCCTGCGCCACGTCTCGCCGGTGTTGCCATGCGAATCGACGCTGGCGACCTTCCGCACCGTTCTGGCAGGCGCGAAAAGTCGTCCTATAGGGTTTGATAAATTTTGCGGGTCGGCTAAGTTGATCATGGGCACCTTGACTTGGCGCGGGTCCGGCAACCGTCGAACCTCTGCGCAAGAATGGGTAATTACTATCGATGACGAGCGCGGTGCCAGGCACTCTCGCTGCCTTTTTGTGCTTTTTTTCCCTGACCGTCAACGTTTCCGACGCGACAGGCCAGGAAACGGTGGCGAAGCCGGAAAAAAAGATAACTGAAATCAAGATAGGCTATTTGCGGGCCTACGCACCGCAATTGACGCTTTCCATGCTCGACCTGCCGCCACGTGACGAAGGTGTCGCCGGTGCCGAGGTGGCGATCGGCGACAACAACACGACGGGAAAGTTCACCAACCAGAAATTCAGCCTCGACGTGACCGAGGTCAAGCCCGACGGCGACGCGGTTCAGGCATTCGAAGGCATGATCGCCAAGGGCGACCGCTATGTGGTCGCCGATCTTTCAGCCAAACAATTGCTGTCGATCGCCGACATCGCCCGCGACAAAGGCGTGCTGATCTTCAACGTCGGCGCCACCGACGACAGCCTTCGCGAGGAGGACTGCCGCATCAACGTTTTCCATATCGCGCCGACGCGCAGCATGCTGGCCGACGCGCTGGCGCAGTATCTCATGGTGAAGAAGTGGCCGAATTGGGTGCTGCTCTATGGATCGCATGAGCAGGACCATCTCTACGCCGATGCGCTGCGCCGCGCGGCAACCCGCTTCGGCGGCCAGATCGTCGCCGAGAAGGAATTCAAGGATACCGGCACAGCCAGGCGCACCGACACCGGCGCCACGCAGATACAGCAGCAGATTTCCGTGTTCACGCAAGACCTCCCGGAGCACGACGTGGTGCTTGTCGCCGACGAAAGCGAGGTTTTCGGCACCTACGTGCCCTACCGCACCTGGACGCCGCGGCTGGTCGCCGGCACGGCCGGTCTGGTTGCATCGTCATGGCATCCCGCCAGCGAACAATGGGGCGGCATCCAGATGCAGAGCCGCTTCCTGAAGACGACGAGCCGGCGGATGCTCTCCAAAGACATGTCGGCCTGGACCGCGGTGCGTGCGGTCGGCGAGGCCACCACGCGCACCAAGGGCGACGATGCGAAAAAGATCAGCGACTATATACGCTCTGACGATTTTTCGGTTGCTGCTTTCAAGGGGCAGAAGCTGACCTTCCGCAAATGGAACCTCCAGCTTCGCCAGCCGATCTTGCTTGGCGATACCAAGTCGGTCGTCTCGACATCGCCACAGGAGGGCTATCTTCACCAGGTCTCCGAACTCGACACTCTCGGTGTCGATCAGCCGGAAACGAAATGCGCTCTCAAGTAGAGTCAATCGGGAGGAATTTGCGTGCAGAAACGAGCTTGCGCATTCGCCATTCTCGCGGCCGGCTTCACGGCCAGCCCGGCATCGGCCTATACGGCTTACGTGTCCAACGAGAAGGACAACACGATGACCGTCGTCGACACGGCGACGATGCAGGTGGTGAAGACCGTCGAAGTCGGCCAGAGACCTCGCGGCATCACCATCTCGCATGACGGCAAATTCGTCTATCTATGCGCCAGCGATGACGACACGATCCAAATCATCGACACCGCGACACTTGAAATTGTCGGTACGCTGCCATCCGGCCCCGATCCCGAATTGTTCGTCCTCTCGCCCGACGGCAAGACGCTTTATGTCGCCAATGAGGACGACAATCTCGTCACCGCCATCGACGTCGAAAGCAAGCAGGTCCTGGCCGAGATACCAGTCGGCGTGGAGCCGGAAGGCATGGGTGTCAGCCCCGACGGCAAGACCATGGTCAACACCTCGGAAACCACCAGCATGGCGCATTTCATCGACACCGGCACGCATGAGGTGACCGACAATGTGCTGGTCGACACGCGCCCTCGCTTCGCCGAATTCAAGCCCGACGGCTCGCAGGTCTGGGTCAGCGCCGAGGTCGGCGGCACCGTCAGCGTCATCGACAACGCCAAACGCGAAGTGGTGAAGAAGATCCAGTTCGCGATTCAGGGACTGCGGGCCGAAACCATCCAGCCGGTAGGCATCGCCATCAGCGCCGATGGCAAGAAAGCCTATGTCGCGCTCGGCCCGGCGAACCATGTCGCGGTGATCAATACCGACACTTATGAGGTGGAAAAATACATCCTCGTCGGCCAGCGCGTCTGGCATCTGGCCTTCACGCCCGACCAGAAAACGCTGATCACCACGAATGGCAATTCCAACGATATCACCTTCATCGACACGGCCACCGACGAGCCGGTCCAATCGCTCACTGTGGGCCAGCAGCCCTGGGGTGTGGTCATTTCGCCCAAATAGCAGACATTGATCATCGGGAGGCTCAAGACATGAAACTTTGCCGTAGGTTTTTCTTCGCCGCGCTCGCCGGATTTGTCCTTGCTCCGATCGTAGCAAACGCCGACGATGCGACGTCAAAACCGTCGCGTGCCAGCAAGAACCTGCCGGAATTGATTATCGGTTCGGCCGATTCCACCTATGCGGTCAATCAGAAGGACTTCGAGCTGATCGCCGGCCAGGGCTATCGCTGGAAGATCACGTCCAAGGGCGGTTTCGAGTACAAGTTCGTGACCGATCTCTTCCGCAATGTCTGGATGGACCAGATCGTCATCAACGATTTGGAAGTGCATATGGACGGCGGACCGGCCTGGCTGGAATTCGACGACGCGGGAACGATCCAGGTGCAGTTCCATACCGTTCGCCCGGGCGAATATACCTGGTCGGTTCCCGACCTTGCCGACAAGGGACTGAAGGGCAAGATTACGATCAAGTAAGACAAAAGGCGATCAGGGGCGCCAATAGGCCAACGCGTCCTGAAGGAGCGATCCGGTATGCAGCATATGAGGACAAGCGGACCGGGAGACGAGGTGGCGGCGCTCGATGTCCGAGCCGTCAGCCATTCCTATGGCCAGAAGCGGGCGCTCAACGACGTCTCCTTCTCGATCGCGCCGGCGACTTTCACCGTTCTGCTCGGCCTCAACGGGGCCGGCAAGACGACGCTGTTCTCACTGATAAGCCACCTCTACGACACGCGTCACGGATCGATCCGCATCTTCAGCCATGACATTCGCCGCGCGTCCGGCGAAGCACTCAGACGGGTCGGCATCGTGTTCCAGGCACGCACGCTCGATCTCGACCTCAGCGTCTACCAGAATCTCTCCTACCATGCCTCGCTGCATGGCATTGGCGGACGCGAAGCTCGCCAGCGCATTGCCGCGCTGCTGGAAACGGTCGACATGCAGGGCCGCCAGCATGACAAGGCACGCAGCCTCTCCGGCGGTCAGATGCGGCGCATCGAAATCGCCAGGGCGCTGCTGCACCGACCTTCCCTGCTCCTGCTTGACGAGGCGACCGTCGGCCTGGATATCGAATCTCGTGCGGGCATCCTCGCCACCATCCGCAAGCTCGTCCAAGCAGAGGGCATCGGCGTGCTCTGGGCCACGCATCTGATCGACGAAGTCGAAGACGCCGACCATGTCGTCATACTGCGGCGGGGTGACCTGGTCGCCAGCGGCAAGGTGTCGGATGTGATCCGTGCGAACGGCGGAAGTTCGATTCGCGAAACCTTTTCGAAGCTCAGCCGCGTCGATGCGGCGGGCATGACGGAGACGTCGCCATGAGCGCTCCTGCGATGCCCGGAAAGGTCGCCGGCATCATGCCGTTGCGGTCTGAGCCATTCGGCCTGCGCCACTATCTCATTTGCCTGAAAGGCGTCGTCCTGCGCGAGTGCCTGCGCTTCCTGCACCAGCGCGAACGCTTCATTTCCTCGCTGGTCCGGCCGCTCGTCTGGCTGTTCATCTTCGCGGCCGGCTTTCGCCAGGTGCTTGGCGTGTCGATCATCCCGCCCTACAAGACCTATGTGCTCTACGAGGTCTATATCACGCCGGGCCTTTGCGGCATGATCCTGCTGTTTTCCGGCATGCAGTCTTCGCTGTCGATGGTCTACGACCGCGAGATGGGCAACATGCGCATCCTGCTGGTCAGCCCGTTTCCACGCTGGTTCCTGCTGGTGTCGAAGATGCTGGCCGGTGTGGCCGTATCGATCGTGCAGGTCTACGCGTTCCTGATCGTTGCCTGGTTGTGGGGCGTCAAAGCGCCGCCACTCGGCTACCTCTATGTTCTGCCGGCACTGTTCCTGTCGGGCATGATGCTTTGCGCGCTCGGCATGCTCTTGTCTTCGCTGATCAAGCAGCTTGAAAACTTCGCCGGCATCATGAACTTCGTCATCTTTCCCGGCTATTTCGCGTCTCCGGCGCTGTATCCCTTGTGGCGCATCCAGGAGGCGAGCCCCCTGCTCTACAAGATCTGCCTCTGCAACCCGTTCACCTATGCCGTCGAACTGATCCGTTTTGCCTTCTACGGGCAGATCGAATGGCTGTCGCTGGGCGTCGTCGCCGGCTGCACGCTGCTGTTCCTGGGCGGCGCCATCATCGCATACGACCCTTCGCGCGGTTTGGTGATCCGCAAACAGGACATGGGAGGAAACGCCTGATGGCGCGAATGAGACTTGTTCACACTCTGGTTCTGGTCACCACGCTTGCGTCGATGGGGGGCGCCGGCGCGGCAAACACCGATCCCGACTGGCCCTGCATGCAGCGTAAGGTGCCACAGCTCTCGCTTGGCCAGATCTGGAATGGGCCGGAGCTTCCGGCGACCGCGAAGGATTGGGCGAAGGATCCAGGCGTGTCGGCGCTTGTCGATGCTGTGGCGGCCCGGCGGACGCCGATTGCACAAGCCCAGAAGGAGATCAAGGATTTCGCGACTTCCCTACCGCCCGAGCAGGTCGCAACCAAAATGACGATGCTGGTGCAGGGAATGTTCGATCACATGGACGCCGAGCGTTCGCACGTGATCTCCGGCATCTCCCGCTATGCCCACAAACAGCTGGAAATGGCGGCACAGTTGCGCAAGGAAGCATCCGAAGTGGACGCGCTGCGCGCCAAGGCCGATGCGGATCCGGACGAAGTAGAACGGCGAACCGACCAACTGAATTTCGCGACGCGAATTTTCAACGAACGCGTCCAGTCGCTGACTTATGTCTGCGATGTGCCGACGATAATCGAGCAGCGGCTTTACCAGTTGTCGAAGACTGTCTCGGAAACGCTCGCCGTGAAGAAATAGACCTTGGCCGCCTGTCTCACGACTCTCTGCCAGGCAGCACACGCCAGCGCTGCACGAAATAACCGGGATGCGTCTCGATCCACCTTGCCACCAGCGGCTGCGCCTGCATGAAGGCAGTCCCGGGATTCATCGCCAGACCGTCTACCATTTCCTCGCGTTGTTCGCAGGTCCGCGGTCCATCCGTCAGGCAGACCATCATAACGAGTGTGTAAAGCATTACCCCTTTTCCCCATCGAATTCCCGAACCCATACCCGGGAGAGTTCCGAACAGTCTGCAGGGGTTGCACATACAGATCGCTTACGGTGTGAAAGGACGTGGCCCCCGCTCTTTCGCACTGCAACATAACATATCGCTTATATAATACCAACGAGCGCGGGCGTTCTCCACCGGACTTTCATCCGTTGCGCTCGTGCAGTGTCATCCAGCCTTGTCTGGATACAGCTTTCCGAAAAGGGGCAGGTACATTGCGCCCTTGCGCATCAGGAAATCGTTGAATGTGGCCATCGCCGGCGAGATTGCGTGATCGGTTCGCATCACCGAGAACCATTGTCGGCGGATCGGCATGCCGACAACGTCGAGGATGACAAGCCGGCCTGCCTCGGTTTCCGCAGCGATGGTGTGAGCAGAGATGAAGGCGATGCCCAGACCAGCCATCACCGCCTGCTTGATCGTTTCGTTCGAGGCCATCTCGACACCGAGGTCGTCGATGCGCCCAGGCACGTCGCTCAGGAATATTTCCAACGAGATACGGGTTCCGGAGCCGGGCTCGCGAATAAGGAAATGCTCCTCGGCAATCCGCTCCTTGGAGATATCGCGCGCCGCCACCAAGGGATGGTCGGGCGGCGCGATGATGACCAGCGGATGATCACCGAAGACCGAAGCACGCACCGGAACCTCTTTCGCCGGACGCCCCATCAGCGCGATATCGATGTCGTGGTTCCTGAGGTTGTCGATCGTCTGGGCACGATTGCCGATGGCAAGCCGCATGTCGATGTCGGGATGGTCCTTCATGAACGCAGCCATCAGCCGCGGCGCGAAATATTTGGCTGTGGAAACGACGCCGAGCCTCAAGCTGCCGGTGCGTACGCCCTTGATGGCATCCATCTTGTCTTCGAGCAAACCGAGATGCTCCTCGATAACCTGCGCTGTCTCGACGAAAGCCAGACCTGCGGCAGTGGGACGCATGCCGTCCGACGTTCGGTCGAACAGAGCCAGCTGGAATTCTTCCTCCACTTGTCGCAGTTGGATTGTCAGCGCTGGAGGAGACAGGCCTAACATCTTGGCTGCGCTGACAATTTTGCCGCACTTGATGATTGCCTGGACGGTCTTGAAATGCTTGAGCGTGAGATTTCTCATGTCGCATACTAAACTATTTTTACTGACCAGGTAAAGTTATTGAATTTTACTTATCGTGCGACGTTTGTTTCCATTCCTCCAGTCCAGCCGCTCCGAGGAGATGCGGCGGGAGGGGAGGTTACGATGCCAGCGGCAACGCTCGACGCTTTTCTGAACTCCTATCTCGGCCAGCCAGACGAATTCCGCTCGGCCGTTGTGACAACCGTTCGTCAGTTGACACAGGCCGCCATCAAGGTCCGCAACACCATCAACCAAGGGGTGCTCGGCGCCGCTTTTGCCGAGACCCGTGGCGCCAATGCCGACGGCGACGTCCAGAAGGATCTCGACGTCTTCTCCGACGACATCTTCCTCGACGCCATGCGCCGTGCGCCGGTGGCGCTTTACGCCTCCGAGGAGCTGGAGCAGCCAGTCCTGCTCGACAGGCAAGCGCCACTCGCCATTGCGATCGATCCGCTCGACGGCTCTTCCAACATCGACACCAACGTGTCGATCGGAACGATCTTCTCGCTCCTGACCGCAACTGGCGCGCCGGACGCTGATCCGGCCGCCTCTTTCTTGCAGGCGGGCGTGAACCAGCTAGGCGCCGGTTTCTTCATCTATGGGCCGCAGCTGGCACTCGTCCTGTCGCTCGGCAGCGGCACGCATGTCTTCGTCTTCTCGACAAGGCTCGGCACCTTCGTCCAGGCCTATGAAAGCCGGATCATTCCGCAACGCACTCAGGAGTTCGCCATCAACGCCGCCAACTACCGGCACTGGGACGAGGCTGTGCGGCTCTATGTCGACGACTGCCTGGAGGGCACCGAAGGACCGCGCGAGAAGGATTTCAACATGCGCTGGATCGCCTCTCTGGTCGCCGACTGTTACCGCATATTGATGCGCGGCGGCGTTTTTCTCTACCCCGGCGATCGGCGCAAGGGCTATGGTCAGGGACGGCTGCGCCTCGTCTACGAGGCCAACCCGATCGCCTATCTCATAGAGCAGGCTGGCGGTGCCGCCACCGACGCGATCACCCGCATCCTGGAAATCGAGCCCGAGAGCCTGCATCAGCGCGTGCCGATGATCTTCGGGTCGGCGCGGGAAGTCGCGCGCATCACGCGCTACCACACAGAGCCGAGCAACATCGGTGAGCGTGCGCCGCTGTTCAGCCGCCGCGGCCTGTTCAGAGCCTGAGCAGCACCATGTCAGCCAAGCACCCCATCATCACCATCACCGGGTCGTCGGGCGCCGGCACGACCTCGGTCAAGCGCATCTTCGAGCTGATTTTCCGGCGCGAGAACATCGAGGCCGCTTTCATCGAAGGCGACGCATTTCACCGCTACGACCGCGCGGCGATGAAGGCAAAGGTGGCCGAGGAGGAAAAGGCCGGCAACCCGAACTTCACCCATTTCAATGCCGCGGCCAACGAACTCGGAATTCTCGAAGAGGTGTTCGCGGAATATGGCCGCCGCGGAACCGGCAAGACCCGCACCTACATTCATGATGAGGAAGAGGAAAAGCAGCACGGCACGCCACCGGGAACCTTTACCGAATGGCGCGAATTCGCTCCCAGCGACCTGCTCTTCTACGAGGGGCTGCACGGCTGTGTCGTCACCGACACGATCAATCTGGCCAAGCATGCGGATCTCAAGATCGGCGTCGTGCCGGTCATCAATCTCGAATGGATCCAGAAGATCCATCGCGACCGTTCGACACGCGGCTATTCCACCGAGGCGGTGATGGACGTGATCCTGCGCCGGATGCCCGACTATGTCCGCTACATTGTCCCGCAATTCTCGCAGACCGCCATCAACTTCCAGCGCGTGCCGATCGTCGATACGTCCAACCCGTTCATCGCGCGCTGGATTCCGACACCCGACGAATCGATGCTGGTTATCCGCTTCGCCAATCCGCGCGGCATCGATTTTCCGTATCTGCTGTCGATGATCCACGACTCGTTCATGTCGCGGCCAAATTCCATCGTGGTGCCAGGCAACAAGCTCGATCTTGCCATGCAGCTGATCCTGACGCCGCTCATCCTGCAATTGGTTGAACGCAAGAGCCGTGTGTCGTGAGGAGGATGCAATGACCAGCCAAACAGCACTGAAGCCCGTCACCACAACCGCTCCCGTCTCGGAGCGCGACATGGCGAACGCCATTCGCGCGCTGGCGATGGACAGCGTTCAAAAGGCGAATTCGGGTCATCCCGGCATGCCGATGGGCATGGCCGATGTCGCAACGGTGCTGTTCAACCGCTTCATCAATATCGATCCGTCGAGACCGGACTGGCCCGACCGTGACCGTTTCGTGCTTTCAGCCGGCCACGGCTCGATGCTGCAATACGCGCTGCATCATCTGCTCGGCTACGAAGACATGCAGGTCGAGGAATTGCAGCGATTTCGGCAGTTGGGCAGCCGCACCGCCGGACATCCGGAATACCGCCATGCGCTTGGCGTGGAGACCACCACCGGACCGCTCGGACAGGGCATTTCCACGGCGGTCGGCATGGCGCTGGCGGAACGCATGCTTGCCGCCCGCTACGGTGCCGATCTGGTCGATCATCATACCTATGTGATTGCGGGCGACGGCTGCCTTCAGGAGGGAATCAGTCACGAGGCGATAGACCTCGCTGGTCACCTGAAGCTTTCCCGCCTGATTGTCTGCTGGGACGACAATGCGATTTCCATTGACGGGCCGACCTCCCTCTCCACGTCGATGGACCAGCCGGCGCGCTTCAAGGCCGCCGGCTGGGATGTCCAAAGTGTCGCCGGGCACGACATGGCAGCAGTCGCCGCGGCAATCGAGGCGGCGCGGCGGTCGGATCGGCCATCGCTGATTGCCTGCCGCACAGTGATCGGTATGGGTGCCCCCAATCTCGGCGGTTCGGAAAAGACGCACGGCGCACCGCTGGGTGAAGCAGAGATCGCCGCGACACGCGAAAACATCGGCTGGGCCCACGCGCCGTTCGAGGTGCCGGATGATATCCTTTTCGCCTGGCGCGAGATTGCCGGTCGCGGCGAAGCGATGCGGCGCGCCTGGGAGCAGCGGCTTGCCGCCTCGCCGCGACGCGAGGCTTTTGAAAACGCCGTCGCCGCCGAACTGGCCGACACGGTCTTCGACGCGCTCGAAGCCTTTCGTCGCGAACATGTCGAGAAGGCAACCAAGGTGGCGACGCGAAAAGCCTCCGAAATGGCGCTGGAGGCCATCAACGGCGCAACGGAATTGACCGTCGGCGGCTCGGCCGATCTGACGCACTCGAATCTGACGATCACCAAGGGCATGAACCGCATTGCGCCGAGTGACTATGCCGGCCGCTACATTCACTACGGCATTCGTGAGCACGGCATGGCGGCCGCCATGAACGGCATCGCGCTGCATGGAGGTTTCGTGCCCTATGGCGGTACGTTCCTGTGCTTCGCCGATTATGCGCGCGGCGCGATGCGGCTCTCGGCGCTCATGGGCCAGCGCGTCATCTATGTGATGACACACGATTCCATCGGCCTCGGCGAGGACGGCCCGACGCACCAGCCGGTCGAGCACCTTGCGATGCTGCGTGCGACGCCTAATCTCAACGTCTTCCGTCCGGCGGATGTCATCGAAACGGCGGAGTGCTGGGAACTCGCGCTGAAGAGCAAGGATCGGCCGAGCGTCCTGGTGCTGTCGCGCCAGAACCTGCCGATGCTGCGTCGGTCGCACAGTGACGAGAACCGCTCCCGCCAGGGTGCCTACGTCCTGCGCGAACCAGCCGAGCACCGTGCCGTCACCCTGATCGCCACCGGCTCGGAGGTCGAGATCGCGGTTGCTGCCGCCGAAAGGCTGGAGACCGGGCATGGTGTCGCCGCCGCCGTCGTGTCGATGCCGTGCTGGGAGCTTTTCGAGGAGCAGGAAAGCGCCACCCGCAAGGCCGTCCTCGGCTCGGCGCCGCGCGTCGCGGTCGAAGCGGCAGCCCGGCTGGGCTGGGACCGCTGGATCGGCGAGACCGGCGCTTTCGTCGGCATGACCGGCTTCGGCGCCAGCGCCCCTGCCCCCGACCTCTACCGGCATTTCAACATAACGTCCGAAGCGGTTGCTGCAGCGGCGCTGAAGCTCATCATCTAGGAGGATTCACAATGGCTCGCATCACCCTTCGCCAGCTTCTCGACCATGCCGCCGAGCACGGCTACGGCGTACCGGCATTCAACATCAACAACATGGAACAGGGCCTCGCCATCATGGAAGCGGCCAAGGCCTGCGACGCGCCTGTCATCATCCAGGCTTCGCGTGGCGCCCGGTCCTATGCCAACGACATCATGCTGGCCAAGATGATGGAGGCGCTGACCGAAATCCACCCAACCATCCCGCTATGCATCCATCAAGACCACGGCAACAGCGAGGCCACCTGCCTTTCCGCGATCCGCCACGGCTTCACCTCGGTGATGATGGACGGATCCTTGATGGCGGACGCCAAGACGCCGGCAAGCTACGACTACAACGTCGCCATAACCGAACGCGTCGCACGTATGGCGCATTGGGTCGGCGCTTCCGTCGAAGGCGAACTGGGCGTGCTCGGCTCGCTGGAAACCGGCCAAGGCGAGGCCGAGGATGGCCACGGCGCCGAGGGCGCGCTCTCCCACGACCAGCTCCTGACCGATCCCGATCAGGCGGTCGACTTCGTGACCGCAACCCAGGTCGACGCGCTGGCGATTGCCTGCGGCACCTCGCACGGTGCCTACAAATTCACCCGCAAGCCGGACGGCGACATCCTGGCCATGCAGGTGATCGAGGCGATCCACGAGAAGCTGCCCAACACGCATCTGGTCATGCACGGCTCTTCCTCTGTGCCGCAGGAGTTGCAGGACATCATCAACAGATACGGCGGCGAGATGCCCCAGACTTTTGGCGTCCCGGTCGAGGAGATCGAGCGCGGCATCCGCTACGGCGTGCGCAAGGTCAATATCGACACCGATTGCCGCATGGCCATGGCCGGGCAGTTCCGCCGCGTCGCGACGGAAGACCCGCGCGAGTTCGATCCCCGCAAATTCCTGAAGCCCGCCATGGATGCCTTGCGCGACCTTTGCCGGGACCGCTTCGAGCGTTTCGGCACGGCGTCCAACGCCTCGAAGATCAAGGTCATCGCCATGGACGAGATGGCGAAACGTTACGCCGCGGGAAAACTCGACCCCCAAATCGCAACCGCGAAAGCCGCCTGAGCAACAAACAGGAGACCTGTCATGAACAAGATCGACATACTGCCAGCGGGGACGCTCAAGGAAGGCAAGGAGCGCTACAAGTCAGGGGTCATCCCCTACAAGAAGATGGGCTACTGGGAGCCTGACTACAGGCCCAAGGAAACCGATCTGATCGCCATGTTCCGGATCACGCCGCAACCCGGTGTCGACCATGAGGAGGCGGCAGCCGCCATCGCCGGTGAATCCTCCACCGCAACGTGGACCGTGGTGTGGACCGACCGGCTGACAGCTTGCGAGCTCTATCGCGCCAAGGCGTTCAGATCCGAGCCGGTGCCGAACACCGGTCCCGGAACCAAGACCGAGCAACAGTACTTCGCCTACATCGCCTACGACCTCGACCTGTTCGAGCCGGGCTCGATCGCCAACCTGACCGCATCGATCATCGGCAATGTGTTCGGCTTCAAGGCAGTCAAGGCTTTGCGGCTGGAAGACATGCGTATCCCGGTGGCGTATCTCAAAACTTTCCAGGGGCCGGCGACCGGCATCGTGGTGGAGCGTGAGCGGCTCGACAAGTTCGGCCGGCCGCTGCTCGGCGCGACGACGAAGCCGAAGCTCGGCCTGTCGGGACGCAATTACGGGCGCGTCGTTTATGAAGCGCTGAAGGGCGGCCTCGACTTCGTCAAGGACGACGAGAACATCAACTCACAGCCCTTCATGCATTGGCGCGACCGCTTCCTCTACTGCATGGAGGCCGTGAACAAGGCGTCGGCTGCCACCGGCGAGGTCAAGGGCCATTACCTCAACGTCACCGCCGGCACGATGGAGGAGATGTACGAGCGCGCCGAATTCGCCAAGCAACTTGGCTCCTGCATTGTGATGATCGATCTGGTCATCGGCTACACAGCGATCCAGTCGATGGCCAAGTGGGCACGCCGCAACGACATGATCCTGCACCTGCACCGTGCCGGCAACTCGACCTATTCGCGCCAGAAGAACCACGGCATGAATTTCCGCGTCATCTGCAAATGGATGCGCATGGCCGGCGTCGACCACATCCATGCCGGCACGGTGGTCGGCAAGCTGGAAGGCGACCCGCTCATGATCAAGGGATTTTATGACACGCTGCGCGAGGAGCGCACGCCGCAGAACCTCGAAACCGGGCTGTTCTTCGATCAGGAATGGGCCTCGCTCAACAAGGTGATGCCCGTTGCCTCGGGCGGCATCCATGCCGGCCAGATGCACCAGTTGATCCACTATCTCGGCGAGGATGTCATCCTGCAGTTCGGCGGCGGCACGATCGGCCATCCGGACGGTATCCAGGCAGGCGCGACGGCCAATCGCGTCGCCTTGGAAGCGATGATCCTGGCCCGCAACGAGGGGCGCGATTATTTGCGCGAAGGGACCAAGATCCTCGAACAGGCGGCCAGATGGTGCACGCCGCTGAAGGCTGCCCTGGAGACCTGGAAGGACGTCACCTTCAACTACGAATCGACCGACACGGCCGACTTCGTGCCAACCGCAACGCCCAGCTTCTAGACGAAAGGAACCGTCGTCATGATGACCAATCCGGGAAACAAGGTCACACAGGGGCAGTTCTCGTTCCTGCCCGACCTGACCGACGAGCAGATTTCGGCGCAGATCAAATACGCGCTGAAGAACCATTGGGCGGTCAGCGTCGAGTACACGGACGATCCGCATCCGCGAAACACCTATTGGGAAATGTACGGCAACCCCATGTTCGACTTGAAAGATCCGGCGGGCATACTGCTCGAGGTCAATGCTTGCCGGAAAGCCTGTCCGAACATGTATGTGCGGGTAACCGCCTTCGATTCGACCAAGGGCTGGGAAGCGCCGCGCATGTCGTTCATTGTCAACCGGCCGCCCAGCGAACCCGGGTTCCGGCTGCTGCGCCAGGAGCGTGACGGCCGCAGCCAGGGTTATTCGATCGTGCCTTATGCGACCGACAGGCCCGAGGGCGAGCGGAGCTAGCCGAACCATGCTGAACGCGATGACAAAGGACGCTGCCGCACAGGACGCGACGGTTGATCTGCAGGCCGAGTTCGAGGCGTCCAACATCGACGAGGTGATGGACAAGCTCGACCGAGAACTCGTTGGCCTGAAGCCGGTCAAGACCCGCATCCGCGAGATCGCCGCCCTCCTCCTGGTCGACCGGCTTCGCCGCAGGTTCGGACTGACATCGGGCGCGCCGACGCTGCACATGAATTTCACGGGAAATCCTGGCACCGGAAAGACCACGGTGGCGCTGAGGATGGCCGAAATCCTGCATCGTCTGGGTTATGTCCGCGAAGGCCACATGGTCGCCGTGACTCGCGACGATCTCGTCGGCCAGTATGTGGGCCACACCGCGCCCAAGACCCGCGAGGTGATCAAGCGTGCCATGGGCGGCGTGCTTTTCATCGACGAGGCCTACTATCTCTACAAGCCAGAGAACGAACGCGACTACGGCCAGGAATCGATCGAAATCCTGCTGCAGTGCATGGAGAACAACCGTGACGATCTGGTTGTGATCCTTGCCGGCTACAAGAACAAGATGGACCGCTTCTTCGACAGCAATCCCGGCATGCGTTCGCGCATCGCCCACCACCTCGACTTCCCCGACTATGGCGTCAGCGAACTGAAATCGATCGCCGAGATTATGCTCGCGGAGCAGAATTATCGCCTCAGCGAGGCGGCGTCCCAGGCGCTCGAAGAGTATCTTCCGATCCGCATGAGGCTGCCGCATTTCTCCAACGCGCGTTCGGTTCGCAATGGGCTCGACCGGGCGCGGCTGCGGCAGGCCAACCGGCTTCTCGCATCGCGCAGCCGGGTGTTGACCAAGGCCGATCTTATCACCATCGAGGAATCCGACATTCGCGGCAGCCGCGTGTTCGCGGAAGGGAAACTGGAAGGCGAACCGGAGACGAAGATGCGCTGACAGGACGAAGCGGCCAGCGCAGCGACCAACACCGCAGACAGAATTGGAGACGACGACCATGGTCACCGGGACAATCATCGCACCCTCCGTGCTTTCCGCGGATTTCTCGCGGCTCGGCGACGAGGTCGAAGCTGTCGTGCGGGCGGGTGCCGACTGGATCCATCTCGACGTGATGGACGGCCACTTCGTGCCCAACATCACCTTCGGTCCGCCGGTGATCAAGGCGATCCGCGACCGAACGGACAAAATCTTCGACTGCCATCTGATGATCGCGCCGGCCGACCCCTATCTGGCCGCCTTCGCCGACGCCGGTTGCGACATCATCACGGTGCATGCAGAGGCCGGGCCGCATCTCGATCGTTCCCTGCAGGCGATCAAAAATCTCGGCAAGAAGGCCGGCGTATCGCTGAATCCTTCGACGCCGGAGAGCGTCATCGAGTATGTGCTCGACAGGCTCGATCTGGTGCTTCTGATGACGGTCAATCCAGGCTTCGGCGGCCAGGCCTTCATTTCCGCGGTCATCGAGAAGATCAGGCGAATCAAGGCATTGGTTGGCCACCGCCCGATTGACATCGAAATCGATGGCGGCGTCACGGCCGAAACCGCCCCGCTGGTCGCCGCGGCCGGCGCCAATGTGCTGGTCGCCGGTTCGGCCGTGTTCAAGGGAGGCGCCGAGGCGGCCTACCGCGCCAACATTGGAACCATCCGACAGGCGGCCGACGGTGCGATCCGGAAAGCCGCGTAAACCATTTCATCGGAGGCAAGCATGGCGGCCGTCCCCCCTGTCTGCGATTTCGGCTGGCGCGCGATCGATGCCGTTTTGCCCGGCGTCGACGGCAGGTCGCATTCGATCTTCAGCCAGGCCGGCCCGAACGGCCTGGTCGTGGCCTTCATCTGCAATCACTGCCCTTATGTGAAAGCGGTGATTTCACGTATCGTGCGCGATGCCAACGACCTCAAGGCCGAAGGTATCGGCTTTGTCGCAATCAACTCGAACGATGCCGACACCTACCCCGAGGATTCCTTCGACCAAATGAAGCTCTTCGCCACGACGAACGGCTTCAGCTTCCCTTACCTGCACGACCAGCGCCAAACTGTAGCGCGCGATTACGTGGCGGTGTGCACTCCCGATTTCTTCGGGTTCAACAGCGAGTTGGGATTGCAATATCGCGGTCGGCTGGACGCCTCGCGACGAGAAGCCGGAGCGCCCGGGCTGAGACGCGATCTGTTCGAGGCGATGAAGCAGGTTGCCCGAACCGGCGACGGGCCGCTGAACCAGGTCGCCTCGATCGGCTGCTCGATCAAGTGGAAGGATGACGCATGAACGTCGGCGCAGGTAGGCCGCTTCGATCGCCGAAGGCGATCCTGTTCGACCTCGACGGCACGCTGGTCGACTCGGCACCGGACATAGCGGCCGCCGTCAACGAATTGCTGGCCAGCCGCGATCTGCCGCCGCTGCGCCTGGACCGGGTCAAGGCCATGATCGGCGGCGGTGTCAGGAAACTGATCGAGCGAGCCTTCGCGGCATCGGGAGCGCCACTGCTCGGCAACGCTCTCGATGAGGCAAACCGCGTCATGGCGCCTATCTACCGCCGGCACCTGACCGGCCTGACAGGGCTGATGCCTGGCGTCAGGGAGGCCCTCACCCACTTTCATTTGGGCGGAGTAAGCATGGGGGTGGCAACCAACAAACCGCAGTTGGCGACCCGCGAAATCCTGCTTCATTTCGGATTGACGGAATATTTCGGTGCGATCGTCGGCGGAGACGCGGTGACACACCTGAAACCGGCGCCCGATGCCCTGCTGCTGGCGTTGGCACAGCTAGGCGTCGACCCGGGTGACGCGCTGCTGGTCGGAGACAGTGGCGCTGACCTGGGCGCCGCACGCGCCGCCGGCATGCCCGTCATTCTGCTGCGTGGCGGCTACAGCCACATTCCGGTGGAAGAGCTTGGCGCCGATCTTGTTTGCGACAGCCTTTTCGATCTGCCTTCGGCAATGCAGGGGCTGCAAGCCGATGCGTGATCGAGGCGAACGCCGGCCGAACGCAAGTTCGAACGGCCGGCGGCGCGCTATTTCGAGAATTGCTTCAGATAGGCGATGACATTGGCGATGTCTTCGTCCTGTTTGAGGCCGACGAACGCCATCTTTGTTCCTTTGACCATGGCCTTGGGATCGTGAAGGTAAGTCTTCAAAGTGGGTTCATCCCATTTGACGCCGGACTTGCCTGCCGCGACCATCGCCTGAGAATAGCTGAACCCCGGGTGCGTGCCGGCTGTTCGGCCGATGACGCCGTTCAACGACGGACCGACCTTGTTCTTGTCCTGGTCGGCGACATGGCAGACCTTGCATTTGGCGAAGATCTTCTCACCCGCCGCCGCGTCCTGTGCCTGGGATTGGCTCGCGATGAAGGGCACAACGGACATGACTGCGAAAAATGCGATTGCGCGCATGGTATTTCCTCATTGATCGTCTGGGTGCCCTGGACGATTTGCGCATGCCGATCCTTTGATCCGTCGGCATGCGCCTTACGCGGTGGCGTGGAAATTCCGCTTCTCCCGTGGAGCCGCGCCGCGTCACCTGGAAGCTAATCGGCATGTTGTGAAAGTCAATCGTACAAAGGTTTAGAGGCCTGGGTGCTCAAGGATTCTGCCCATTCGTCTTTGTTGACGACTATCGGGCGAGCGCGTAGCTTGACCTCATCCCGGTTTCTCCATTGGCACCTTGAGAAATCCGGCAAGTGGCGGTTTTGTCCTGGCTCCTGGTTGGGCTGGACTCGCCGAGATGGGCGTTTGGGAACGCGCAAGAGGTGCTGAATGGACATGGTCGATCTCATTTTGACGGTTTGCCTCAGCGCCAATCCGAGCAATTGCCGAGACGAACATCTCTATTTCGAGAGCCGCGGCACCCTGTTCCAATGCATGTTCCTTGCCCCCAGCGAAATCGCGAAATGGTCTCAAGAACACCCGACCCTCAAGGTCATGCGCTGGAAATGCGCATTTCCGAGCAAGGAACGAGCCATCTGATTTGGCAGCGCGGAACCCTGGGGAGGAGGTGTCATGAAGGTTTCACGGCGCATGACGTTGCGTCTGGCGGTTCTCGGGACAGCCGCTGTTCTTGCTACCAGGCCAGCCGTTGCGGCAGCCAGGATTCGCCTCGGTGTGCTGAAGTTTGGAACCGTGAGTTGGGAACTCGATACGCTACGGCAGCACAAGTTCGATGCCGCGAACGGGATCGATCTGGAGATCATCGACTTCGCCGGCGAGGATGCAACCAACGTCGCGATGCAGGCTGGCGCGATCGACATGATCGTCTCCGACTGGCTGTGGGTCTCGCGCCAGCGCTCCGAAGGCGGCGACCTCACATTGTTCCCCTATTCCACCGCCGTGGGCGCGATCATGGTGAAGGAGGGTTCACCGATCCGAACGGTCGCCGATCTCAAGGACAAGAAGATCGGCGTCGCCGGCGGCCCGCTCGACAAGAGTTGGCTGCTGATACAAGCGCTGACCAGACGCGATCTCGGCGTCGACCTGTCGGCAACCAGCGACATCGTCTTTGGCGCGCCGCCGCTGATTTCGGAAAAGGCGATACAGGGCGAACTCGATGCAGTGCTGAATTTCTGGCATTTTTGCGCCCGTCTCGAGGCCAATGGCTTCCGTCGATTGATCGGCGTGAATGACGCGGCAAAGACGCTTGGGGCTCTGGGACCCGTGTCGGCGCTCGGTTACGTCTTCCATGACCAATGGGCGAACGAGAACCCCGATGCCGTCAGGGGGTTCGTGAGGGCGTCCGCGCAAGCCAAGGACTTGCTGGCCAGATCCGATGACGAATGGCTGCGCCTGGCGCCGATCATTCGCGCGGAAGGCAAGGAACTGGAAAAACTGCGCGATCGCTATCGTCAGGGCATTCCCAGACGGTCGGTCGCCGAGGAAGCGGCTGACGCCGGCAGGCTATACCATGTGCTGGCGGCGATCGGCGGCGCGAAGCTGGTCGGCAGCGCGCCGGAGATGGCGCCCGGCACGTTCTGGCAGGAACCCCGGAAATGACCGCATCGGAAACCGACGGCACGCGTGATGCCCCGCCGAGCATGTCCGGCCGACGCAGCCTGGCGACGGCACTGGCGCCCGCGCTGACGGTAGCGGTTTCCCTGCTCGGGCTTTGCCTACTGTGGAACCTTGCGGCAGGCGTCTGGCCAAGCCGTGCCTTTCCAGGACCTGGGCAGGTCTGGCAGGTGCTTCTCAGGGAGGCTGCGAGCGGCGACCTCTTTTACCATCTCGGCGTGACCCTCGGCCGGGTCGCCGCAGCATATATCGTCGCAATGATCATCGGATCCGTCATCGGCGTTTTGCTCGGCAGCTATCGTCGCGTCGACCGTTTTTTCAACCCGTGGGTGATCCTGTTCCTCAACATCCCGGCGCTGGTGGTCATCGTCCTCGGCTACATCTGGTTCGGCCTCAACGAGGGGGCGGCGATCGGCGCGGTGGCGGTGAACAAGATCCCGAATGTCGTGGTGACGATGCGTGAAGGCGCCAGGACGCTTGATCCAAGTTATGCCGAGATGGCCACCGTCTATCGCTTCGGCCGCCTTGATCGCATCCGCCATATTCTGCTGCCGCAATTGCAGCCCTATCTTGCCGCCGCGTCGCGATCCGGCATCGCCCTCATCTGGAAGATCGTCCTGGTCGTCGAACTGCTCGGCCGCTCGAACGGTGTCGGCTTCCAGATCCATCTCTATTTCCAGCTTTTCGATGTCGCCGCCATTCTTGCCTACACGCTGGCTTTCGTGGCGGTGATGCTTGTCATTGAACTTCTCCTGGTGCAGCCCGTTGAACGACATGCAACCCGTTGGCGCCGTCGTCCCGCTTAAGGTCGACATCGCCGAAAAGACCTTCAGGTCCGCGCGAGGCGTCTCGATCACGGCGCTTCAGGACCTTTCCTTCGAGGTCCGGCAAGGCGAATTCGCCTGCTTGCTTGGACCGTCGGGCTGCGGCAAGACCACGACGCTGCGTATCCTGCTTGGCTTGGACAAAGACTTTTCCGGCTCCTTCCAGTTGCCGCAAGGAGGTTCGAACCGCATCGCCGCAGTATTCCAGGAACCGACCCTGCTGCCGTGGCGAACGGTGGAGCAGAATGTCAGGCTGGCGTTGCCGAAAAGCTTGAGGGCGAAAAATCTCGACGGGCTGTTCGACACGCTCGGCCTCGCGGCCATGCGCTCGCTCTATCCTGCCGAACTGTCGCTCGGCCTTGCGCGCAGGGCAGCACTTGCCAGGGCTTTCGCCACGGAGCCGGCGGTGCTTTTCCTGGACGAACCCTTTGTCTCGCTCGACGAACAGACCGCCGAGCGGCTTCGGCATCTGCTTTTGACCGTGTGGTCGGAACGGCCCACGACCGCCTTGATGGTGACGCACAATCTACGCGAGGCACTGATGCTCTCGGACCGCATCATCGTGCTCGCGCCGCGGCCAACCCATGTGCTCGGCGTGTTCGACGTACGGTTGCCACGGCAACATCGCAATTCGCAGGTGATGAGCGACCTTCTGCGGTCGTTCCATCATAGATTTCCGGACGTCACCTGATCGCCTGCAGGTGAATGCATATCGGAGGCCTTCATGTCGATCGATCGGCTAAGACGCAGGCTTGTGCGTGGCTTCGCCTGTACCGCCGCCAGCGCCGCCTTGCTGCCGTGCTGCCTCGGACGAGCCGCGGCTGGCAACCTGGGATTCTCGCTCAGGCAGATCGCCGACGGCGTCTTCGCCTTCCAGGGCACGGATGAATTGATGACCGCCGCCAACGACGGTGCGATCTGCAATCTGGGCGCCGTCATCGGTACCGATGCGGTTGCCGTCATCGACAGCGGTGGCAGCCTGATCGAGGCGCACGCCTTTCTCGCCGCGATCGGAAAGGTAACCGCAAAGCCGGTTCGCTTCCTGGTCAACACCCACATGCACCCCGACCACATCTTCGGCAACGCAGCATTCAGGGAGATCGGCGCGACCATCGTCGGTCACCGCAATCTGCCGCGCGCCCTCGACGCGCGTGGCGTGTTCTATCTGCACAACTATCGCGAACAGCTTGGCGAGGCGCTGATGGAGGGGGTCGAGATCGTGTCGCCGACCAGGCTGGTCGACGATCACCTGCAACTCGACCTCGGCGGCCGCACGATCGAACTGCGGGCATGGAAGGCGGCGCACACCGACAACGACCTGACCGTATTCGATACCGCGACCAGAACGCTCTTTGCCGGCGATCTCGTGTTCATGGGCTCCTTGCCGACGCTCGACGGATCACTGCTTGGATGGCTCCGCCAGATGGATGCACTCACCGCGATCGACGCCGCGCGCGTCGTTCCAGGTCATGGTCCTGTAACGGCCGACTGGCCACAGGCACTGGCGGGGGAGCGACGCTATTTCGAGGTTCTGGCGCGCGATATCCGCAAGGCGATCGCCGACGGAACGCCGCTGCGCGAAGCAGTCAAAACCGCAGGCGGAAGCGAACGGGATAATTGGCACCTGTTCGATGATTACAACGAACGCAACGCAACGGCCGCATTTGCCGAACTCGAATGGGAATAGACGACGCCGACATGCGCCAGGCGGCCGTAAAGCACGGCGATTTGCCAAGGCGTCGTCAAAGGCTTATCCTCAACGCCAGCCTGGGCACCACCTGTCTTGCATTGGTGGAGGCATCGAAATGCAAAATCAAGCTTACTCGAGCCGGCAGCTCGCCTTGCCGCTCGCATCCGTTTTCGCCGCGTTCATCTTGACCATCGGCACGTTGCTCGGCTCCTCGGGAGTCGCCAACGCACAGCAAACAACCGCGTCCTCGGATAGAATCTGGCATGACTTGAAGGGCGACGTGTTCGGCGATCGGGCAATTCTGGTCGATACCGGCGTCGTCAGGATCGAAGCACCGAAGCGGGCGCAGGATGCCGCCATCGTGCCCGTCGACATCTATCTCGATCCAGCCAAGGCGCCAGACGGCATCAAATCCGTTACCTTGATCATCGACGCGAACCCTGCACCGGTGGCGGCAACGTTCCAGCTCGGCAAGGATGCCGGCGTGACGCATCTGTCGACGCGCGTGCGCGTCAACGACTATTCCTATCTGCGTGCCATCGCTGAGACGCAGGGTGGTCAACTCCATATGGTACAGACCTTCGTCAAGGCGTCAGGTGGCTGCTCCGCCCCTGCGGTCAAGAACCAGGACGAGGCCAACGCGACAATGGGTCAGATGAAGCTGCGCCAGTTCCCGCCCAAAGAGACGATGACCAAGACCGAGGAACTGCAGTTGATGATCCGGCACCCTAACAATTCGGGGCTGCAGCGGGATCCGCTGACCCAATATTTCATACCGGCGCATTTTGTCCAGAAACTGTCGATCTCCCAAGCCGGCCGGCCGATCCTCTCCATGGAAGGTGGAATATCGATTTCGGAAGACCCCAACTTCCGATTCGATTTCACCGTGCACGGCAATGGCGAAATCCAGGTTGAAGCGATCGATACGGACGGCAAAACATTTCGCAATCAGTGGCCGCTCGAGACAGCGGGACTCTGAAGTCTCGATATCTTGCGCTGGACTGCCGGGTGCTTGCCACTTGATCCCGAAAATGGAGCTCGTTCGGGAAGATCACGCCCAGGCAGAGGACGGAGCTCCATCCGGCTTCCGGATGGAGCAGGCTCTAAAAGCAGCGCACGTCGGCTTCCGACTGCGCGCGCTTCAATTCGGTACGGGCTGCCTTCGCCGGTGCGCTTTCGCGAAACAGCGCCGCGCTTTCGCCTGTGGTCAAAGACATGCTCTTGAAAGTCTCGGCTCTCTCATAGTGGTCGTAGGGAAGGATCGAGGCGATGACGTCGATCGAGCAGGAACAGCTTTCCAGCGCCTGACGTGTCTGGCCGTTCGTCTGCATGCAGCCGAGCACGTAGTCGGCGATCGTTGCTGTCGGGTAATCACCCGCGGCGCCCGCGGGGTTTGCGAAGGCCAGCGGCGCGGCAAGGAGCAGCGGCAAAGTCGAAAATCCAACATATCTGATCACGGGAAAACCTCCGGTTAGCCTAGGCGCGATGCGCCCAGTCGGGATCACCGTGGCAGTTGGCAACGTGCAGCAGAGTCAGTCAAGCGCCCATGGCTTCCGTATGCGACCAAAGGAGGAATGCGGGGCTTGTCGACCGTGGTTCCGCATGGCGGCTCCGTGGCCTGCTCCACGCCCCGACTCCAACGATCATCTCATGCTTGGCCCACTATCGATTCCCAATGGAGCACGCGCATGACCATGCCGAGACATCGAAGCGAATACCTCTAAATAAAATCAACGCTTAGGCGAAATGTAAAAATCAAAAAATAACTAAATTTTATGTGCCCCATCGTTATTTCGCGGTCATAAATACTTTATCTAACAAATACCGTCCTGCTTATTTTCTTATATTGCACCGCATCATTTACGATATTGCGGTGCAAAAACACCAGCAGGCTTTTTTGCTTGCCTAGCCTTTTACGATGACATAGCCTCACCCTGTTTCCGGCTTCAAGGGCGTCACCGTCATTAGGGAGCGGCGACAGTCTTTCGTAGGCCAAGGTGAGGTGGGCAGTAACGGTGCCCTCTGCACATCTGGCTTAGGTCGTGACACGCTGCCGGAAATATTTCCCCCCCGTGAATCGCTTGGGCAAGCCCTTGTGGGCTCAGCAAATGATTCATCACTATGAACCTCGGGAGGAATTCGGATGCGTGTACTTACGAAAGCTACCTATATTCTAACCACTGCGGCGTTTCTGTCGCTCGGCGCGGCCTATACGGCGTCGGCTAATGAGGACCTTGCAAAGCTGGCTTCGGATTCGAAGAACTGGGCAATGCAGACGGGTGACTACGCCAACACCCGCTATTCCAAACTCAACCAGATTACTGCGGACAATGTGAAGAACCTGCAGGTCAAGTGGACCTTTTCCACCGGCGTGCTACGAGGCCACGAGGGTGGACCGCTTATCATCGGCGATGTGATGTATGTCCACACGCCTTTCCCGAACAATGTCTTTGCGCTCGATCTCAAGAATGACGGGAAGATCCTTTGGAAGTACGAACCCAAGCAGGATCCCAACGTCATTCCGATCATGTGTTGCGATACGGTCAATCGTGGCGTTGCCTATGGTGACGGCAAGATCATTCTCAATCAGGCCGACACCACGGTCGTCGCCCTGGACGCGAAGACTGGCAAGGTCGTCTGGTCGGTCAAGAACGGCGACCAGACCGATGGCGGCAAAGGCGAATCCGGTACGGCTGCCCCCGTCGTCGTCAAGGACAAGGTGCTCATCGGCGTCTCCGGCGCCGAATTCGGCGTTCGCGGCTGGCTGGCCGCCTACAATCTGAAAGATGGCAAACTCGCCTGGAAAGCCTATTCGGAAGGTCCGGACGCAGACACCCTGATCGATCCCGAGAAGACCACGCAACTCGGCAAGCCGGTTGGCAAGGATTCCGGCACGAACACCTGGGAAGGCGAGCAGTGGAAGACCGGCGGCGGCACGACATGGGGATGGTATTCCTATGATCCCAAGCTGAACCTGGTCTACTATGGCACCGGCAATCCCTCGACGTGGAACCCGGTCCAACGCCCCGGCGACAATCGCTGGTCGATGACGATCATGGCCCGCGATGCGGATACTGGTGTTGCCAAATGGCTCTACCAGATGACCCCGCATGACGAATGGGACTATGACGGCATCAACGAGATGATCCTCGTCGATGGCATGGAGGTCAACGGCGCCAAGCACGACGTGCTGGTGCATTTCGATCGCAATGGTTTTGCCTACACCATGGATCGCGCCACCGGCGATCTTCTCGTCGCCAAGAAATACGATCCGGCCGTGAACTGGGCGACCGAAGTCGTCATGGACCCCAAGAGCGAACAGTATGGTCGCCCGCAGGTCGTGGCGAAATATTCGACCCAGCAGAACGGCGAAGACACCAACTCGACGGGCATCTGCCCGGCGGCGCTTGGAACGAAGGACCAGCAGCCGGCGGCCTATTCGCCGAAGACCGGGCTGTTCTATGTCCCGACCAACCATGTCTGCATGGACTATGAGCCTTACAAGGTGAGCTACACCGCCGGTCAGCCTTATGTTGGCGCCACCGTGTCGATGTATCCCGCACCTGGCGGCGACGGCAACATGGGCAACTTCATTGCCTGGGATGCGGCCAAGGGCGAGATCGTCTGGTCGAAGCCCGAGCAGTTCTCGGTGTGGTCGGGCGCGTTGGCGACAGATGGCGACGTCGTCTTCTACGGTACACTCGAAGGCTACATCAAGGCGGTCGATAAGGACGGCAAGGAACTCTACAAGTTCAAGACCCCGTCCGGCATCATCGGCAACATCACGACCTACGAGCAGGGCGGCAAGCAGTATATCGCCGTTCTGTCGGGCGTCGGTGGATGGGCTGGTATCGGCCTGGCAGGCGGCCTGCTTTCGCCTGACAACGCCGCTGCCTGGCATGGCGCCGTCGATCAGGGCCGCGCGCAAGGCGACCAAGCCGCTGTCGTTGGTACAGCTGGCCTGGGTGCCGTCGGCGGCTACGCGGCACTTGCCGACTACACGACGCTGGGCGGTCAGCTCACCGTCTTCGGTCTCCCGGATTGATGCGCTGGGAACCTTGAGCATGCCTCAGGTCTTGTGAGACCAAAGGCTTGAAGAACGAGAGCCCGGACATCCGGAAGCCATGGCCGGGCTCTCGATTCGGTTACGCACCCAAAAACACCGATCAATGCCGGTCGCGACAGCAAAACCGTGTCTATTGGCAAATGAAGGAAGCGTTTGAATGTCCGTTCGCATTGTAATTTCGGCTTTCGTCCTGGCTCTGCTGCCTCTGGCAAGCTCGAGCCTCGCTCGGGCCGACGACAGCATGGAAAAAGCCAAGGCGGTAAAGGAAGAAGGCGGCAAGTATTTGGATGCGGATGGAAATCCGACCTACAAGATCGAAAACGGAACCGTCGATTGGTACACGTTCAGCGGCTACCGCCGGTATCATTCCGATTGCCATGTCTGCCACGGACAGGACGCGACAGGTTCGAGCTATGCGCCGGCTTTGGTCAACAGCCTGAAAACCATGGATTACGCCACATTCCTCTCGATCGTCGCCGAAGGCCGCAAGAATGTCGGCGGCGGCAAGGAAAACGTCATGCCTGCCTTTGGCGACAACAAGAACGTCTATTGCTACCTGGACGATCTCTACGTCTATCTGCGCGCGCGCGCGGATGGCGCGGCGCCCCGCGGAAGGCCGCCCAAGCACGAAGACAAGGCCCAGGCGGCGAAGGATGCCGAAGCATCCTGCATGGGTGGATGACATGATCGGCCGCGATGCATTGAAGCTGCGCGTCGTTCTGCCGATCCTCGGCACACTCGCCTTGCTGCCGTCGAACGCGCATGCGCAAAGCGCCGGCCTTGGCGCGGCGGGAGAACTGGTCGACCCTGACATTCTGCGCGTCTGCGCCGATCCCTCGAATATGCCCTTCACCGACAAGAGCGGCGAAGGCTTTGAAAACAAGCTGGCCGAACTGGTTGCCGCGAAAACCGGGCGCAAGTCCGTCTCCTACACCTGGTTTCCCACGATCACCGGCTTCGTGCGCAATACGTTGGGGGCCAACCGATGCGACATCATCATGGGCTATGCTCAAGGCGATGAGCTGGTGCAGAACACCAACGCCTACTATCGCTCCGCCTATGTGCTGGTGCATCCGAAAAGCCACGATATGGAAGGCGTGGAAACGATCGAGGATCCCAGACTCACAGGCAAAACGATCGGCGTCGTTGAAAGCACGCCGCCAACCGCCAACATGGCCGCCAACAAGCTTCTGCGGACCGCCAAGATCTATCCGCTTGCGGTGGATACGCGCGTCACCCCATCAATGGGGGAGGTCATGATCAAGGACATGCTGGCACACAAGATCGATGCGGCGGTGCTGTGGGGACCGATGGCAGGTTACTACGCCAAGGAACTCGGAGCTGATGTGACGATCGTTCCACTGGTGAAGGAAAAAACCGGCTCGCGCATGTCTTACCGCATCACCATGGGCGTACGTCCGTCGGACCAGGAATGGAAGCGGACGCTCAACCGGGTGATCAGGGAAAACCAGGCGGAGATCACCAGGATCCTGCTGAGCTACAACGTGCCGCTGATCGACGAACACGACAACCTGATTACCCAATGAATGGAAGGGAGACTATTTTCGTGCTGGTCGCCGCGAGCCTTCTGGGTCTGGCCGAGCCGACATGGGCTGGCGACATCGCCGAACCCAGCGGTTTCCGGATGGACGACTATCGGGCGCCGGTGCCGCGGACGCTGCAAGGCGCGAGGGTGGTGACGACGATGGAAGCGGAAGCGCTGTGGCGAGCGAAAAAGGCGATCTTCTTCGACGTGATGCCGGACACGCCCAAACCGGCCAATTTGCCGGCAGGGACGATATGGAGAGACAAGGTCAGAAAGGACATTCCAGGCAGCATATGGCTGGCCAATGTGGGATACGGCGCTATTTCGCAGGAGACCGCCAGCTATTTTCGCCAAGGCCTCGCGGCCAAGGCCGGGACGGACAAGTCGCGCGCGATTCTGTTCTACTGCATGACGAATTGCTGGATGTCGTGGAATGCGGCGAAACGGGCCGTCCAGTGGGGCTACAGTTCAGTGATCTGGTATCCGCTCGGCGCCGATGGATGGGAAGATGCAAACCTTCCACTGGAGGAGAAAAAACCCTACGCAACGAACAATTGAAGGAAGGACTGCAATTATTCTCGATAGTTTGTTTTCAATTTTTCAAAACCTATTGTTTCATTTGTCCATTTTGAAACTTGATGGACGAGCCATTGCGTCGGTGCCCTGCAATGGTTGGCTAACGACAGGATCGGTCCCTTCGGGCTGGTATAAGAGGAGAAATGTCATGAAGAAGAACTGGAAAAAACCGACCATGTGTCAGGTTGCCGCTGGCTTCGAAATTTCACGGTATCTGCCTGCTGAAATTACTCCCAATAAGTAGGCCGCAGAGGTGCGCGTCCCTGGCGACAGGGGCGCGCATCCCCTCCCCGCATGGGATTTTCGTGAAAGATTTTGACGCACGCAAAGCGCGCGGAGTGTTGTTTGTGACTGCAAATTGCCTGCAGGTCAGAGAAGCCGGCGCGCGGGCATTTTCATGCATTTGAGGATAATCGGATCGGCGGCGGGCGGCGGCTTTCCGCAATGGAACTGCAACTACCGTCTCAGTCGTGCGGCTCGCAACGGCATGGCAAGCGTGCATCCACGAACCCAGTCAAGTGTCGCCGCCTCGGCGGACGGGTTGGGTTGGGTTCTTTTCAATGCCTCGCCCGACATTCGCCAGCAAATCGCTGCAACACGTGAATTACAGCCTGCGGGCGATGCGCCGCTGCGCTCGACACCTATTCGCGCTGTGGTGCTGACCAATGCCGACGTCGATCATATCGCCGGACTGCTCAGCCTGCGCGAGCGGCAGCCTTTCGCCATCTATGCAACGGCGCAGGTTCTGGCGACGCTGGAGGCGAATTCGATTTTCAACGTTCTCGATCCAGCGCTTGTGCCGCGGCGCATCCTGCCGCCGGCGAAAGAGTTGGCCATCTGCGACGCAGAAGGCCGCGATACCGGCGTAATGATCGAGCCCTTTGCCGTGCCCGGGAAGATAGCACTCTATCTGGAGGATAGAGACCATCCGGATGCCAATTTCAGCTCCGACGCAGGTGACACGATCGGAGTCCGAATTGCCGGCATCGGCAGCCGCGGCTCCGTCTTCTATATCCCAGGCTGCGCGCGCATCGATGCGCGGCTACGCGCGCGTCTCACCGATGCCGCCTGTCTTTTGTTCGACGGCACGGTCTACACCGACGACGAGATGATCGTCGCCGGCGTCGGTCAGAAAACCGGCGCGCGCATGGGGCATCTGGCGATCTCGGGAGAATTGGGTTCGATTGCGGGCTTGGCCAATGTGAAGGTCGGCCGTCGCGTCTTCGTCCACATCAACAACACCAACCCCATCCTAGACGAGAATTCCGCCGAGCACGCGGCGGTCAAGGCGGCAGGCTGGGAAATCGCAAACGACGGTATGGAGATGGAATTTTGAGCGACTTCCGCGATGCAGCCAAAGGCGGACTCTCCAAGAGCGCTCTCGAAGCCGTGCTGAGGCAGGTTGGCGCCGAACGTTATCACAATCGCCATCCCTTTCACCACAGGATGACCAGCGGCGCGTTGTCGAAGGCCGAGATGAAGGCCTGGGCGCTGAACCGCTATTGCTATCAGGCGGTCATCCCACGCAAGGATGCCATGATACTCGTACATGCCGAGGATCCAGCGTTTCGTGCCGCGTGGCGCAAGCGGATCGAGGATCATGACGGCGAGGACGGCTGGAGCGGCGGCATCGCGCGCTGGCTGCATCTGGCAACTTCGCTCGGCCTGGACGCCGAGGCCGTGAAGAGCGAAAGGCTGGCACTGCCGGCGACACGCTTCGCGGTGGGCGCTTACCTTTCCTTTTGCACAAACCGGACGCTGTTCGAGGCGGTCGCGTCCTCGCTGACCGAGATGTTCTCGCCACTCATCATCGGCGAGCGGGTGCCGGCAATGCTGGCCAAATACGACTACATCACCGAGGATACGCTGGCCTATTTCAAGCAACGGCCCGAACAGGCCTCGCGTGACGCCGACTTCGCCCTTGACTACGTGCTCAGCCACGCCGATACGGCGGAGCGCCAGCAGCAGGCAATCGATGCACTGGTGTTCAAATGCGATATACTCTGGGCCATGCTTGACGCGCTTCAACACGCCTATGGCGAGCAGGGAAACATACCGCCCGGCGCCTTCCAGCCCGAGGCAGCCCTATGATGGCGCTGCGCGAAAGAGCTGTGGTGTCGTTGCGATCGGTACCTTCGCTGCCGAAGCACGTGCGCATACAATACGATCCCTTGCGGCAGGCATTCGCCGTGCTTTCACCGGAAAAGATATTCTGGCCGAACGATGTCAGTCTCGACATATTGCGACGCTGCGATGGACGGTCCACGGTCGGCGACATCATTGCCGGCCTTGCCGCCGATTATGAGGCCGAACAGGAGGCCGTGGCGACCGACGTCATCGCCTTCCTGCAGGAATGGTCGGACAAGCTGCTGGTGAGGCTATGAGCACGCCCCTCCTCCCTCCAATCGGCATGCTGGCGGAACTGACGCATCGCTGCCCGCTGCAATGCCCTTATTGCTCCAATCCGCTCGAACTGCTCAAGGCCAATCGCGAACTCGACACAGAGACCTGGCTCGCCCTGTTCTCGGAGGCCGCCGATCTCGGAGTGCTCCAGGTGCATCTGTCCGGTGGCGAGCCGACACTGCGCCGCGACCTCGAGCAATTGATCGCCGGGCTTGCGGGGCGCGGCGTCTACACCAATCTGATTACCGCGGGCGTTGGCATCGTCGAGGGCCGTGTCGAGGCATTTGCCGAAGCCGGTCTAGACCATCTGCAACTGAGCTTTCAGGGCGCGCGGCCGGCGACCACGGATCGCATCGGCAACCACAAGGGTGCCCACGAAAAGAAGCTGGAGACGGCACGCCGCGCGCGCGCGGCCGGTCTGCCTCTTACCATCAACGCGCCGATCCATCGCCATAACATCGAGGAGGTGCCGGAATTCATCGATCTCGCCCTTTCGTTGGGCGCGGAGAGGCTCGAGATCGCCAATGTGCAATATGCCGGCTGGGCGTTGACCAATCGCGATCAACTGATGCCGGAGCGTGAAGCGGTCGATAGGCAGGCGGAGATCGTCGCGGAGGCACAGGAGCGGTTGGCCGGCATCATCAACATCGATTTTGTGACGCCGGACTATTTCGCGATCTATCCCAAGCCGTGCATGGGCGGCTGGGCGCGGGACGCCTTCATGGTGACGCCTGACGGCACCGTACTGCCCTGCCATGCCGCACAGACGATCCCGTCGCTCAGCTTCGAGCGTTTCGAACCACGCAGGCTGTCCTCGATCTGGGCCGATTCGCCGGCGTTCAATGCCTTTCGCGGTACGGACTGGATGCAGGAGCCATGCCGCGGCTGTGAGCGGCGCGAGATCGACTGGGGCGGCTGCCGCTGCCAGGCGATGGCGATCGCCGGCGATGCCGCTGCAACGGACCCGGCTTGCGCGAAATCGCCGATCCATGCTCGCATGGCAATGCTGATCGACGAAGCCAGGCGCATTGCCACAGTTCCTTCGAGAGAAGATGCATTCGTCTACCGGCGGATCGGTGCGGTGACCGAATCCGCCTGACCTGGCGAGAAAGCGCTTCTCACCCCCTCGGCAAGACGCGTAGCGTCTGCTCGTCAAACAATGGCTCGTCCTGGCCGATGCGCACAAAAAGCAGGCTGTGCCCCTCACCCGCGGGCACCTCGAAATACTGCATGCCGTCAGGCATTTCACCCCAGTCGCCGCAGGGCGGTTCGGGAATCTCGTCGGCGCTGGCAAGTGCTTTCAGCTCTTTCGCATAGGCGGCGTCGGGGCTGAATGTGTAGCGTTTGACGCCGGCGGGTACCGCGCCCTCGGTGTAAGACGCCAGCACACAGCGGGCGCTGACGGCCTTGTCGGTCTTTTCCAGGAACAGGCGCTGCAACGCAGCCTCGGCGGTTTCGTCAGGCTTGATGTCAAAGACCTCGACAAGAGGGTCAGCCGCGCCGCCGTCGCTGTATTTGATGGCGAGCGCTTTGCCGGCGAATTCGAAATGGATCTGGCGGAAGCCGAAATCGCAGCGCTGCGTCCAGGCGGCCAGCCCGACAGTTTTGTCAGACAATTTTTCCCAGGCGCATTTGTCGATGGGCGGGCGCGACGGCGCCGGCTCGTCCGCCATGGCTGGTATCGTCGCGGATGCAAGCAGGGCACTGGCCCAGATGGTCGATCGCACGCTATTCATCGCTGCATCCTGTTAAAATGAAGGCGTCCCAGGCCGAACCGCCTGGATTGGCATTGGCGAAATCGGCTCCTTCGGTGAAAGCCACGCCGAAACCGGGCAAGAGCAGCCCTCTCGGCGCCGGTGTCGCTTCGCGCGAATTCAACTGCTCGGCGCCGCCGCCGGTCAAGGCATAGACCTGGCCCTCCCATAGCCTGCACAATCCGCTACCGTCCTGCAGGCCGCCTTCCCGGTCGTCGTCGGTGCAGGCGTGGCGAATGGTGCCGAGCGGGAAGGAATTCTTGCCGTTGGTCCAGGTGATGTCGGCGGGCAGGCTCGTGCCGGTGTTGGGCACGGCCAGCGAAAACACTTCGGCCGTCAGCGCCGCCGGCTCGTTGGCGAGCGGCCGGAATTGCACGACGGCACCCGAGCGCGGCTCCTGATAGGTGGCGTGGCTCAGGAGGCATTCTTTTGCCAAGGCCGCCTGCATCGGGCCGAGCAGGCCCAGGAGGAAGAAGGCCAGTATGCGGGTGATCATCCAATGTCTCTGGGAAAGCGTTGAGTCGGCCCGCACAGTCGCATCATCCGCGCAAAAGCATAGCAAAATCCGGAACGGCGGCGTTTGTCCGCTCCTGGACAAAACTTGTCCACGCAAAATCCCACCAGCCTGTATGGTCGAGCGCACTGATCGAAGGAGTGGTGATGCGGCGTTTGGTGATGACGACGGCAATATCCGCATTCGCCGGTGGCTCCGCGCTGGCGGCGCCGCCTTATGTTGGGACATGGTCTAGCGACAGGCTGAACTGCCACGCGGCTCCCGACATCCAACGCGAGACTGTGTTCACAGTGGACCAGGCGTCGCTGTCGTTCCCCGATCTCGGCTGCGAGCAGGCGACATTTCGCAAAAGCTCGACCGGCTGGGTGGTGCATGCCAGCCAATGCTACGGTTCCGACCCGTCGATCGAGGAGCCGTTCGCGCGTGTCATCCATATCGTCAGGCATGGGGCCACGCTGCGGTTCACCTGGCCTGGCTTCAACAGCGGACCGCTCGTCCGCTGTTGAAGGCGTCCGGCGCCTCAGACCAGGCCGACCAGAAAGGCGGCGCCACCGAGAAAGCCTGCCGAGCAGATCCATAACAGCCAGAGCCCCCGTACCCGGCATTCCAGCACCGCCGAGCCGGGGTTGGCGGGGTCATAGTGGACGTCGACCTTGCTGCCTTCGACATACTGCCGTGCCTGGCCGCCGACGAGGCCGGGCAACGAAGCCGTCACGGTTCCGCCGAAGGTCACACGATCGGCACTGTAGCGCTGGCCGGCGACGTCATAGGAGTAGACGATGCGGGATTTGAAGACGGTGCGCCAGCGACCATAGCCTGAATGGTTTCGGAGCGCCTGCAGGCCCGAGGCATCGATGCGGCCGGCAGTGACCGGCCATTTTACCGCCTGCTCGGCCATCGATTTCTGGACGAAGCCCATGCGCAAGGCAAACAGGCCCATGAACAGCAGCAGCGCTCCCGCGCCGAGGTTCTGCGGCTTGGGCAAATGCGGCCTGATCGCCTCCAGGACGCCGCCGACGGAAAACACCAGAACCAGCGCGCCGACCACCAGCCCGGCCGAGAGCTGGATCATGAACTTGAAGGCGCCTTCGGGCATGGTGCGCTCGATCACGGCTTTGCTCGGATCGGCCGGATTGTAGAAGACAGTCACCTCCGCGCCGCGGGGAAACTGGGCAAGGGTTTCGGTGACTTCGAAATTCCCCAAATTCTCCTTCACGCTGTAGCGCGAGCTTTGAAATTTCTTGCCGCCGACCTTGTATTCGAAGGTGATCGCCGGAAAATTGCGCATTTCGGTGGTATCAGTGCTGTCCGAACCAACGCCCGAGCTTCTGACCTCGCGTGCCTCGACGCGCGACGAGATGATCTTTCCCGGCGTCGGCAGCCAGCGGCTGAGTGCCTTCACCTCTCGCCATTTCATGAAGGTGATGAACGACAGCGCGCCCGCGACCACGCAGGCAAAGCCGACAAGCATGATCTTGAGTTCCAACTCGTCTCCCCCCAGGAGTGCAGGAACCCGCACATAGACAGCATGGCGGCGGCAATGTCTTGTATTTTCGCAAATCTGAAAAGGCTGAGCAGCGCAAACGGCAACAGCCCACGCCGCGTTATGCAGGCTTCACGGCCAGGAACGTGTTCCATTCTTCGCTATTGCGGCCGACGTTGAAATCGTCCCTGATGAGGACCAGCCCGGCGCCTTCGAGACGGGCGGCGAAGTCGTCCCTGCGCCAGTAGACCATGTGATATTCGCCTGATGTCTCGCCATCGCCATTGCGCATCGAGACGAGGAAGGCGCCGCCCGGGCGCAGCGACCCGGCTATCTTGGCAAGCACCTGGTCGGTCTGGTCGCGAGGCACGTGGATCAGGACGCATAGGGCAAGGACCGCGTCGTAGGGGCCGCCGAGATCATCGGTGATGAGATCGAGCAACTCGCCATGCTTACCACGCGCGGCCTGCAGCTCGAGAAACCGCTTGGTCGCGTCGGTGCGCCGAACCTTGACGCCCAAATTTTCCAGAAAATCCGCATCGTATCCGGCTCCGGACCCGACTTCCAAAATCCGACCGCCTGTGCCGGCGATTGCCACCAGGCGCTTGAGCGATGCCTGCTCCCTCTCGTTGGGAACATTGCGCACGATGGCATCATATTGTTCCGCATAATCCTCGTAAGCGCTGATCGTTTGACGGCTCTGTGCCAGAGCCTCCGATGACACACCCATCTTTTCCTCCCATGCGTCCTTGTTGGTCAAAGAGTCAGGCACTTTCCTCAGCGAATGCTGCCGGCGGAAGCCTGTCCATCGAGCAGTCCGATATCGCGCTTGAAATGGTCCGACAGCGCACGCTGGTCAAGCAGGCCGCGTGAGCGGGTCGTGAAGGGAGCGGCGAAGAGGTCGAGGATCGGCGGACACCCGAGAAAGCGAACGACGCCAAGCCTGATAGCTTGTCTCAGTTGGCGTCGGCTACCGTCTGCCGGCCGCCGGCCCAGGCGCGCCATTGCCGTTCGTCGCCATGGAAGACATTGAGGTCTATGCGGCCAGTGACGCCGTGCGACAGGCCGGAGCCGGAATACTGCCAGAACAGCCATTTGCGGCCGGGATAGACCTTTGACGGATGCTGGGCGACCGCACGCAGCCAAAACGGATAGTCGAGGAATTCGCCCCTGAGATTGTCGCGGTAGAAATCGGGCGCGGTGTAGATGATGGGCCGCTGGCCGTAATAGCGCTCCAGCTTGTCCATGAACACCTGCATCTTTTCCAGCACCTTTTCGCGCGACGGCCGCCGCTTGCAGCTGGACTCGCCGTTCCACTCGACGTCGATCACCGGCGGCAGCGCGCCTTCGACCCTGGGCACGTTGCGGATGAACCAGTCCGCCTGCTCGCCCGCAGTGCGGCACCAGTAGAAGAAATGGTAGGCGCCGCGCTTCAAGCCGGCGGCGTCGGCGTTGCGCCAGTTTTTCATGAACATCGGATCGAGGTGGTCGCCACCGTCGGTCGCCTTGATGTAGGCGAAGTTGGCGCCCTGCGCCCGCAGCTTGTCCCAGTTGACGTTGCCTTGCCAACGCGAGACGTCGACGCCGTGCACTGCAAGGCGGCGAGGCGAACCCTTGCCGAAATTGATCGGCTTGGCGTCGCGAAAACCGTAACGGGTGAGCGGCCCGGCAAGCATGGCCGGTGCCGCGCGCGTCAACAGCTTGGGCGGCGACACCAAGGCTGCCGGCTCGACCGGCAGCCCGCCGACATCAGGCACTTGGGGATCAGGCGCATCAGGTGCGGCAAACACCCCCGTCTCTTCCTCCTCCGCCAAGCCGAACGGGCGCGTTTTTTCCCCCGGACCGTTGTCAGACATGGGAGCCAGTCCGGCCCTTGCCGCCCTGTTGCCCCTTGCCGCCGGAGCAGCGGCGATCGGTGCCGGCGGCCGGATCACGGAACTGGTGGTCTCGTTGGAGGGTTTCTGCAAATCCAGCGCATCGACGCCGGCCGTTGACGAGCAGCCGGCAAGGCATAGCGATACGATCAAAAAACTGACGACGCCCGGAATCCGCATCTGGACCTGTACTCAAAACACAACAGACCGAGGGCGAAACGACAGCCGACGGACAAACCGGATCAGTTATGAATGAGAAATTACCAATAAAGTTTGAATCAAGTTTTTTTCGCCATACCGCATGCGGGTAAGCGCGGTGGAAACTGGCTCAGGATTTCCTGAAGACGCCGATCATCGGCCCGAGATTCCAGTAGTCGTCTTTGCGGCCGATGGCAGGCGCAAACAGGCTGGATATCGTGCCGTCGAGGAACAGCGCGTTATCGCAACCGAGCGCGTCGCGGAAAAGCCGGGCGAAGGCATGGAAGGTCACCGTGCCATTCGAAATCGCAAAGACCGCGACGCCATCCTTTCGCACCCCGACACCGTCGCGGGTTTTCCGCGAAGTGCCGTCGGCCTGGAATTTCGGATGCAGCTTGCCGTCGATCACCAGCATCGGCCCCGATTGCGTCGCATAGTCGACGGTCGGGCGCCTCTTCACGAAGTCCCTGGTGGCGCGGACCGCGGCCCTGCCGTCGCGTATGTAGAAAATGCCGTTTGGCTGCAGGGAAAAGTTGCCGCTTCCCGAACCCGTTTTCACCGACGCCATCTCCTGGCCGCGCTCGACATAGAGACCGACCGGCGCGAGGTTCGGGTGATACATGCCGGCATTGATGCCGAACAGCATCGTGCGCCCGATCGCCTGTTGCGCGGCATGCAGATTGTGCAGCGACTGAAACGGCTTGCCCGCCGCATCCTTCCAGAACAGCTCGAGCTGATATCGTTTCGGATCGACCTCGCAAACGAGATAGCTGGTCGCCTCGAAGGTGAAGTCCCGGCATGGCGGCAGCGAGACAACCCACTGGCCGAACGACGCGCCAAGCGCCGCCACCGACGGCAGCGCCCCCTTGGCCATCGCCAGCAACAGTGGCACCGATTGCAGGAGGGTCAAAAAATCCATGTGCGTACCGGAATCGAAGTTCGAGGTCCGGTACGGATATAGCCCGTTTCAAGCGATACTGTGGAACTGCCTCAGACGAGCCATCCCATGGCGACGCTCGACAACAAGACGATGCCGAGCAGGCCGCGATAGATGACGAACGGCCAAGCCGAGAAACGCTCCAGCACGCGCATCAGCCCCCATATGGCGAAGAAGGCGGAGATCGACGCGACGACCAGCCCGACAGCAAGCACCGACCAGCCATGGGCGTCGAGATGGACCTTGTGCAGTTCCCAGAGTTCCTTGAGGCCGGCGAGCGCGATGGCAGGCAGCCCGAGCAGGAACGAGAAGCGCGCCGCTTCGGCCCGCTTGAAGCCGAGCCCCAGTGCCGCTGTCAGGGTCGAGCCCGAGCGCGAGACGCCGGGGACAAGCGCGCCGATCTGGGCGATACCGACGAGCAGCGCATCGGTCAGCGACGCATCGCCCATGCTGCGCCGGTGACGGGCAAAGATCTCGGCCAGCGCCAGCAGGATAGCCATGGCGATGCAGGCCCAGCCGATCACCGTCAGGCTACGCAGCGGCGAATTGCAGGCGTTGAGCAGGCCCGACAGCGCAACGCCGGCAATGACGATGGGGATCGTCGCCAGCACGATCCAGAGCGCCAGCTTGAAATGCCGGTCGGCGAAATCGCGTCGCGCCAGAGCGTCGAGCGATCCAAACAGGATATCCCTGACGTCGCTCCAGAAATAGCTGACCACCGCGGCAAGGGCCGCAAGCTGCATGGCGGCGGAGAAGGCGGAGCCAGGATCCTGCCAGCCGAGCACGGCCGGCACGATGCGCATATGGGCAGTCGAGGAAATTGGCAGCAGTTCCGTGATGCCTTGCACCACGCCGAGGAACGCCACCTTGGCGAACCCCAGGCCGACGAAGCCCGTGTCGAGGCCTTGGGTGCAGATATCGGCCAAAATCGAATTCCGTGCATGAGAGATCGGAGTTGCGTGGACCGACCATCGGTCAATCCCGGGCAAGCCTTATCGTCATGGGCCGGATAATCAATTTACGGATTTGTAAGCTGGCACGCCGAGGTGCACGCCGTTCGAAAACCGGCCCACCTTGGGGCCGGCTTGAGGCACACAGGGAAAATCGCAAAGCGACTACGGGCAGAGCCAGAGTTTCTGGCATGTCCTGGCGATCACATGCGCCGGCGGCACTTCGGGCTCATCGGTCGAAGGCCGGCGAGCCCGTTCGAGCAGCATGCGCACCTGTTCGGGACGCACACGATCGCGCTCCATCACAAGCAGGACCATCGGATCGCTCAAAAGCTCGTCCAGGGTGCTGATGCTGTCGTTCATCCGTCGTCTCCTCGAATGCCGTACCCGCGACCCTTAAATAGGACGACAAAGATGGCTCGCCAATGACGCTTTGCCGGCTATCTCGTGTCGATTTGGATTAAATTTTGGCCATGCTTGCGCTCTTCCCTTCCCCTGGCGCTGCGCGTCGATCCACCTTCTTCCACAACAAGGGGAGAAGGGAAAAATTAGCCTGGCGGAGGGGCGCCTTCGTATTTCGGCAGGCCGTCATCAAGCACCAGCCAAGGCTGCTTCGAGGCCGTGAAAATATGCATTTGCGGCTTGAAAACCGTGGGATCGTCGAGCGAACCGGTGGTGATGCCGATAATGCCTGCGGAATCACGTCGGGAGAACAGCGTTGTGCCGCAGCTCGGGCAAAAGCCGCGCTTGAGATCCGGTGAAGAGCCTATAGTCGCCAGCGGCCCATCGATCGTCACGTCCTCGATGCGAAACAGCACGCGTGCGTTGAAGGCGGCGCCGATCGCCTTCTGGCAAAGCCGGCAGTGGCAGACGCGTTCGTTGATGGGAGCCGCGTCCGCGCGGTAGCGCACCGCCTTGCACAGGCATCCGCCCTCATATCTTGCCATTGTCTGGATCCACTGGTGGGAGAGAATAGGCGCGCAACGTATCGGCGGGGCCGATTGGGTCAATTGAAAAGCTTTGATGCAATGTCATCGCTTGTGCTGATGCGAGTTGGGATGAAGCCATGACGCCGAAAGCCGTCATGGAGCCACGGAATGCCGGCTGCCCGCCAACAGCCGGCGGTTTTGGCGTTCACTCCATTTCGCCGACGACCTCGTCCCAGGTCTTGACCTTGGTCTGGCCGTTTAGGAACGGCAGCGCGGCGGCCGTCAGCTCCGGGGCGAAGAAGACATCGTAGTGGGTGCGGTTGGGCAGGATCGCCAGGCGATTCTGCGACAGGTTCTCGCGCATCCAGCCGGCGTCCTTCAGTCCGCCGCCGAGCATCTGATAGAACTTGATCTCGTGTTCGGGCTTATACATATCGCTGTCGCCATAGACCAGCATGACAGGCATCTTCAGCTTGGCGACATCGGCCGAGTAATCGCGGTTCTGACGCATGAAGCCGCCCAGCGCATCGAGGAGCTTCGGGAACTCCTCCGGATGCGGCGCCACCGCGACGTAGGATTTGTACATCGGCGTGTCCTTCATGAACTCAGCCGCGGCTGCGCTCACCTGTGCCTGCTGCGGACGCATCTCGTCATAGAAGCCGTCCGTGGCGTAGCCGGTCGATACCAGGACGAGGCGGCGCACCGCTTCGGGATGCTGGACGGCCATCCGGAAGGCGACGCCGCCGCCTAGCGAATAGCCCATGACATCGACCTGGCTGTAACCGAGCGCCTTGACGATGGCGGCCATGTCGTCGCCCATCGCCTCCACGGTGAATGGTCGGTCACCCAGCGCGGTGCGGCCGTGACCCTGCAGGTCGACGCCGATGACGGTGCGGTTTTCGGCAAGTTTCGGCAGGATCGGCGCGAACATATCCGTGGTGCCAAGACCACCATGCAGCAGAAGCAGCGGCTCGCCCTTGCCATAGATCGCATAGTAGTAGTTCAGGCCGTTGATCGTCAGAAGGCCGGACTTTTCCGGCTTCGGCAGTGCATTCGTTTCAGTCGTCATGGCAGGTTTTGTCTCCTCTGCATTGGTGATGCCCGGGCAGGCAAGCAGTGCTGCGGCCGAAGCAAAAATGGCGAAAAACAGGGTTTTGAGCATATCGATCTCCTCTCCTGTCGATATCAAGGCGTTATGCGGATCAAAGCGTTTTGGCGAGTTCTTCGAGCTGGTCGGCGCACTGTCCCCAGCCCTCGTGGAACCCCATCTTCTCATGCTGTTCGCGGTCGGCGACGCTCCAGTGCCTGACCCGAGCGATGTAGCGGGTCTTGCCGTTGCCCTCGTCCTCGAAGGTCAGCGCGACGGTCATGAACGGCTTTTCCGAAGGCTGCCAAGCCTCAGTGTAGGCGTCGGTGAGGACGATCTTCCTGCCGGCAACGACTTCGAGGAAGACACCTGGGTTGGGGAACTCGTTGCCGTCCGGGCTGGCCAGGACGACAAGGCTCGAGCCACCGGCGCGCACATCCATCTCCGCGCGCGGCGTCGTCCACGGTTTTGGAGAGAACCAGCGCGTGATCAGTTTCGGATCGGTCCAGCAGCGATAGACGTTCTCGCGCGGCGCATCGATGATGCGGGCGAGAACCAGTTCGCGGTCGTTGGTGGGGGCGATGTCGAGCTTGGTGGTCATGATGGCGTCCTGCGTTTGATCTGGCTTCCGTCCCAAGGACGAGCCGATGAACCGCAAGCCGACATCGGCCAGCGAAAATTTTGCGACGCCGTTTCGATTGACCCGAGGCGTCACTCACCTTCGTCATCCACGGGCGGAGCAGGAACGCAGCTCCGTCGCGGAGACCCGAGGATGACAAAGTGATCGATGGGCCAAAGCCTCAGTGGCGCTTGGCTTGCACCAGATAGGCCTCGATCTCGGTCTCGCCGAGCCACTTTGCCGCTTCCAGCCGGTGCAGGCCTTCGACGAGGATGTGGCGCTTGCCGTCATGGCGGACCTGGATCGGCGTCTTCATGCCGTTTTCCAGAATGTCCTCGGCGAGATGGCGGACGGTCTCGGGATGCAGCGTCTTCTTGCGCGCCGTCGGCACGTAGATCTCGTCGACCTTGACCTTTTGCACTCTGAGCATGCCGACCCCCGTGGCGGAAACGCCGCCAACCCTGAGATAGTCCGTTTGATGGAGGCGGCCAAGGGTGCGGCTAACGAATACGAAGTCCGAAGGCCATTCTCGGTTCGAAGATGCCAGGGACAGCAGATCGTTTGCCTGTCGTCGCGCGTTTCGATATTGCGTCTGCGCGATCGTCGAGGGCCACGGAGCAAATCCCCATGAGCAAATCTCTCGTCACCTTTGTCGGCGTCGCTCATCCCTGGATGTGCGACGTGATGGGGCACGTGAATGTGCGTCACTACGCGGCGATGTTCGATGATGCCAGCTTCCAGCTTCTCGGCCATATCGCCGGACAGGACGACAACCAGGCGTCGCAGATCGGATGGGCCGACGTGCGCACCGAAATCGACTATCGGCATGAAACGAAAGCCGGTGCGCTCATCACCATCCGCTCGCATGTCGTGAAGATCGGCCGCACCTCCATCACCTTCGAACAGGTGATGTTGGGCTCGCTCGACGGCATTGTCCGCGCATCGAGCCGGACGACAAGCGTGCGCTTCGACCTTGCCGCGCGCGCCTCGGTCGCTCTGGACGAGCCGATGCGCGACCGCTCTTCGGCCTTCCTGATCGAATAAGCCTGTCTCCGCCCGTCAGCCTATGTAGATGCGGTCCTCGAGGGGCGTGTCGGCAATCAGCGTCTGCAGCCCTGACAGCAGCGCCTTCTCGGCGCGGTTCATCACCTTGTCCGGATTGACCAGCAGGAAGATGTCGATGGCCGGCGGCGCGTCATAGGGCGGCAGCCGCCACAGCATTCCATCCGCCACGTCCCGCCGCGCGACGTGCAGCGGCAGCGGCCCAATGCCCAACCCGGCGACGATCATGCGCCGCACCTCTTCCAGGCTCGAGGACACGCCGACGACATCGGCGTTGAGCCGGGCCTCGCTGCGCAACAGCGCGACCGGCCGCAACGCATCCGAGATGTGGTCGGTCTGGAACGATACCGAGGGCTCGCCCCGGAGATCGGTCAGCGTCAGCCCGGTTTGCCCGTAAAGCCTGTGCTGCGGCCCACAGAAGAAGCCGAAGAACTCGCGGTAGACCATCGCATATTCCAGCGCCGGATCGCGCTGGCTGACCAGGCAGATGCCGAAGGAAGCACGCCGGTCCCTCACCTGCTTGGCGACTTCGGTGCTTGCTGCGACTGAAATGGTGATGCTGGCGTGCGGGTAGTTGCTGTGGAACTCGGACAGCGCCTGATCAAAGAGCGGCGAGACGACATGGCTTGCCGTCGCGATCATCACATGGCCGGTAACATCGTCGCTGATGCCGCGCATCAGCAGCGGCAACTGCGATATGGTGCCGAACACCTCGACGCTCTGCTCGTAGAGAAGCCGCCCGACCTCGGTCAGTTCGAAGCGCGTCGCGTCGCGCTCGACCAGACGCCGGCCCACCCGGTCCTCCAGCCGCCGCAGAGCATTGCTGACGCTGGGTTGCTTGAGGTTCAGTCGCTCCGCAGCTCGCGTGATGCCCTTCACCTCCGCGATGACGACGAATGTCCTCAGAAGGTTCCAGTCGAGATCCCAGACCAGCCGTTCGGGGCGTGGAAGTGCCATTCCTGATATCTATGCTCTCTATTCCCATTATCTATTTGCGCAATGATACCGCAAAGGCAATCATTGATGACAGGAAAGCGTCTGCACGCCTCCCAAGAACAAACCTTGCGCGCCATCCAGAGGAGAGGAAATCAGATGAACAGAGTGTTTTCCGGCATCGCCGTTGCGGCCCTGCTGCTTGCGTCGACCTTCACTGCCGTTTCGGCCAGGGCCGACGACCTCGAAAAGATCAAGGCGGCGGGCGAGCTGAAGATTTCCATGAGCGGTCAGTATCCGCCCTTCAACTTCGTCAACGACCAGAATGAAGTCGTTGGTTTCGACGCCGATATCGGCAAGGCAATCGCCGAGCGCATCGGTGTCAAGGGCACCATCATCACCACGGCCTGGGACGGCATCATTGCCGGCCTGCTCGCCAACAAATACGACACCGTCGTTGGCTCGATGACGATCACGCCTGAGCGTGAGAAGGTGGTCGATTTCGTCGGGCCTTACTACCACGCCGGCCGCGCCGTTTTCGTCAGCGAGCAGTCGAAAGTGCAGAGCCTCGACGACCTCAAGGGCAAGACCATTGGCGTGACGCTGGGCGAGACGCATGAGAAATGGGCGCGCGAAAAGGGCGGCTGGGATATCCGTACCTACAAGGGCCTGCCGGAACTGCTGCTGGAACTGAGGGCCGGCCGCGTCGACGCGATAGTCGTCGACAACATTCCGGTCATGGTTGCCGTCAAGGAGACGGGCGAGAAGGTCCGCAAGCTCAACACGCCCGATATCGAAGGCGGCGCTGTTGCCATCGGCATCGCCATCCGCAAGGACAATCCGGAGCTCAAGGCTGCGATGCAGAAGGCGCTGGACGACATGCTGGCGGACGGCAGCTACGAAAAGATCTCGATGAAGTGGGTCGGCAGCGACATCCGCTGATCTCTCCTGGCTTCAGGCGACCAAAGCCGCCTGAAGCCGAGCGTTACTCCTGCTGGACCCTTTCATGGATTTCTCCTTGATGCAGCGCGTCTTCCCGTTCTTCGTGGAGGCCGCCTTGGTGACGATCGAGATCACGGTGTTGGCCCTGATCCTGGGCCTCGCGGCTGCTTCATTGGCCGCGGCCGCCAAGATGTCGAAATCGGCAATCCTGCGGACCATCGGCACGCTCTATGTCAGCCTGTTTCGCGGCACGCCGTGCCTGATCCAGCTCTTCGTGCTCTATTTCGGCGGCCCGCAGATCGGCATCAATCTGGAGCCGTTCGCCGCCGGCGTTATCGGCCTCGGTCTCAACATCGGCGCCTATATGGCGGAATCGATCCGTGGTGCGCTGGTCGCGGTCGACAGGGGCCAGACGGAGGCCGCCCGCACAATAGGCTTCAGCCGTTTCCAGACCTTGCGCAAGGTCGTGCTGCCGCAGGCCGCACGGCTGATGATCCGGCCGCTCGGGGTCAATACGGTTGCTTTGTTGAAGGGATCAGCACTTGTGTCGACCATTTCAGTCGTCGAACTGACCTACACCGCCCAGCGCTTCATCGGCTCCACCTACAAGCCGTTCGAGATATTCGGCGTTGCAGCCCTGCTCTACATGATCATGGTCTACGCGGTTGCGCGGGTCGTCGACCTGCTCGACAAACGCTTCGCCATCCTCTGACCGGAGAGCACGATGCAAGGTTTGGATTTCACCGTCGTCGCGCCCTACTGGGACCTTCTGTTGATTGGTGCCTGTTGGACGGGGGTGCTGACGGTCTCGGCGGGCGCACTCAGCTTCGTCGGCGGCATCCTGTTCGCGGTCATCGTGCTCTACGCTCCGAAGATCGTCGCCTATCCCGTGCGCGCCCTTATGTGGGTGTTCATGGGTACGCCGCTGCTGTTGCAGCTGTTCCTGATCTATTTTGGCCTGGTGCAGATCGGCATCGACATTCCTGCCCTTGCCGCCGGCATTGTTGGGCTCGGCCTGCACTTTGCCGTCTACAATGCCGACATCATCCGCGCCGGCATCGTGGCCGTCGATGTCGGCCAGACGGAGGGTGCGCGCAGCATCGGCTTCGGCAAGTGGCAGACGCTGCGCCATGTCGTGATACCGCAAGCCATCCGCAACACGGCACCACCGATCGGCGGCAATCTGATCGCGCTGTTGAAGGAATCCTCGATCGTCTCGGTCATCGGCATCGCCGAGTTGGTCCATTCGGCCCAGCTGGCGATCAGCGAAACGTTCCGCCCGTTCGAGTTCTACATCACCGCAGCGGCGCTTTATTACATTCTCAATCTTGTGCTCGAGGCGGCTTTGCGTCGGTTTGAAAGACATGTGGAGGTTTCCCGATGAGCACGCAGCGGCCAATGGTCGAGGTTCGCGGCGCGCGCAAATCGTTTGGCGCCGTCGAGGTTCTCAAAGGCATAGGCCTGTCGGTCGATCGCGGGCAGATCGTCGCCATCATCGGCCCGAGTGGCTCCGGCAAGAGCACGCTGCTGCGCTCCATCAACCATTTGGAATCCCTGGACTCCGGTGAAGTCTGGCTCGACGGCGTGCAGGTCAACCAGAAGCTGCACGGCCATGCCTTCGAGCGGCACATCAACAAGGTGCGCCAGCAGATGGGCATGGTGTTTCAGCACTTCAATCTGTTCCCGCATCTGACCGTGATCGAGAACATTTCCATGGGACCGATCATCCTAAAAGGCATGACCAAAAGTGACGCGCATGCGCTGGCGCATAGCCTCTTGTCCAAGGTCGGGCTCGCCGACAAGATCGACGCCTACCCCTCGCGGCTTTCGGGCGGCCAGAAGCAGCGTGTGGCCATTGCCCGTGCGCTGGCGATGCAGCCCAAGGTGATGCTGTTCGACGAAGCCACCTCGGCGCTCGATCCGGAACTGGTCGACGAGGTCAATGCGGTGATGAAACAGCTTGCCGCCGAACACATGACCATGCTCATCGTAACGCATGAGATGCGCTTTGCCGGCGAAGTGGCCGACAGGGTGCTGTTCATGGATGGCGGCGTGATCGTCGAGGAAGGCCCGCCCGGCGACATGTTCCGCGCGCCGCAGAAGGACCGCACGCGCAGCTTCCTCAAGAAATATCTTTCCGCCTGAGGATGACCATGACCAGCCCAAACACGGAATTCCCCGATTTCGGACTGACGCCGGAGCAGCGCCGCCACGCGGTGCGCGGCCACTATTACGAGTGGCCAGGCATGGATGGCGAGCGCGGCGAGATCTGGTGCTACAGCGACCGGTTTTCCTATCGCGCCGGCGAAACGGTGGCTTTGCATGTCAGTTCGACAGCTGCGACGTTCGGCATCACAATCACCCGAGATGGCGGCAGCGAAAACAAAGTATTCGAGAAATCGGGCATCGCGGCACGCTGGCAGGACACACCCGACCAGTGTTCGGCTGAAGGCTGCGGTTGGGAAGCCTCGTTTGAATTCCGTGTAGAGAACGACTGGCCGTCCGGCGCCTATCGGGTCACGCTGACCGCCGACGGGCTCGACGGCAAGCCGATCCAATGCCACCATATTTTCATCGTCTGCCCGCAGCCGGGCCGCAAACCTGGCCGCGTGCTCCAGGTGGCGGCGACAGGCACATGGCTGGCCTACAACACCTGGGGCGGCTCCAACCACTATCAGGGCATCACCGGGCCGGATCGCAACCAGTATTCGCCCATCGTCTCGACGCAGCGCCCCTGGTGCCGTGGCTTCGTCGTGCTGCCCAAGGATGCGCCGCGTGTGCCGCTGGAGGTCGCTGTGCCGCCGAAGACCGTGCCGCGCTATCCGCACATGGAGTGGGCGCTCGCCACCGGCCATTCGAAGAAATACGCTTCGTCCGGCTGGGCCAGCTACGACAGCCATTTTTTCCGCTTCGCCGAGCGGGCCGGCTATCAAGTCGATCTCGCCAGCCAGCATGATCTGCATTTTTCGCCGGAAATTCTCGACGGCTATGACTGCGCCGTGTTCGTCGGCCATGACGAATACTGGACCTGGGAAATGCGCGATGCCGTCGACGCCTATGTGACCCGCGGCGGCCATGCGGCGCGCTTTGCCGGCAATTTCATGTGGCAGACGCGGTTCGAAGACGAGGGCCGCCGGCAGGTCTGCTACAAATATCGCTCGCGTGCCGAAGATCCGGCCTATCTCCCAGACGGCGACGTCACCCGTGCCACCAATTCCTGGGAGGCGCCGGAAATCGGCCGGCCGGGTTCGGCGACCTTCGGGCTCAACGCGACGCGCGGTGTCTATGCCGGCTGGGGCGGCTGTGCACCGCGCGGCGTGCGTGGTTTCCCGGTCTACCGGCCCGAGCATTGGGCCTTCGCCGGCACCGGCATCTACTATGGCGACCTGCTGGGCGCCGACAGCCATGTCTATGGCTATGAGGTCGACGGGCTCGACTTCGAGATACGCGGCGGCCTGCCCTACCCGACTGCGACCAGCGGCGCGCCAGATGGCCTGCAGGTTCTCGCCGTCGGCATGGCCTCCCAGGTCGAGGAAAGCGCCGATATCCCGATCGAGGACCAGTTCCTCACCGACGAAGACGGCCGCTTCACCGCCGAAACGCTGTTTGGCGAGGCGAGCGACGCCAATCTGGAAAAGGTCAAACGCGGCAACGGCATGATCGTCAATTTCCCGCGCGGCAAGGGCGAGGTATTCCATGCCGGAAGCTGCGAATGGGTCGCCGGCCTGCTAAGACAGGACCCGATGGTCGAACGCGTCACGAAAAATGTCCTCGATCGTTACCTCGGAAAGCCCTGACATGTCGAAAGTCCAATCCGCCGTTCAAGAAACCGAAGCCCGGCGAGACTCGCATCTGTTCTATCTGTCCAGCCTGCGCCGGCCGCTGATCGACCGCGCCGAAGGCATCTACATGTGGACGCAGGACGGCCGCCGCTTCATCGATGGCTCGAGCGGCCCGATGGTGGCCAATATCGGCCATTCCAATCGCAATGTGCTCGACGCCATGAAGCGGCAGATGGACCGCGCCACCTTCGCCTATCGGCTGCATTTCGAGAACGAGCCGGCGGAGGAGTTGGCGCGGGAGTTGGCCGGCAAGCTGCCGGAGGGCATGGACCGCATCTTCTTCGTCTCCGGTGGCTCGGAGGCGACGGAATCCTGCATCAAGCTGGCGCGGCAATGGGCGGTCGCCACCGGCCAGGCCGGCCGCTGGAAGGTGATCACGCGTTTCCCCTCCTATCATGGCGGCACGTTGGGTTCGCTCTCGATCACCGGCGACGATGCGCTGGCCGAAACGTTCGAGCCGATGATGCGGGTGATGCCAACCGTGCCGGCGCCGAATGCCTGGCGCGACCGCGACAATCTCTCGATTGAGCAGCGCGGCATCCGCTATGCCGACATGCTGGAGGAGAAGATTCTTGCGGAAGGTCCAGACAGCGTGGTTGCCTTCATCATGGAGCCGATCGGCGGTGCGGCGACCTCAGCCTTGGTTGCGCCCGACAGCTACTATCCGCGCATCCGCGAGATCTGCGACCGCTACGGCATCCTGCTCATCCACGACGAAGTCATGAGCGGTGCCGGCCGCACCGGCAAATTCCTCGGCGGCGATCACTGGAACTGCAAGCCAGACATCGTCGCCTTGTCGAAGGGGCTGGGCTCCGGATATGCGCCGCTTGGCGCACTGGCCGCACCGATGCGGCTGGTGCAGCCGTTGCTCACCTCCGGCGGCTTCCAGCACGGCCACACCTATGCCGGCAATCCGCTGGCCTGTGCCGCCGGCCTGGCTGTGCTCGGTGAGATGGACCGGCTCGACCTGATCGCCAATGCGGCTGCCATGGGCGACGTGCTGATGGACGGATTGAAGGGCCTGGCGAAGCGGTTTCCGTTCCTTGCCGACGTGCGTGGCAAGGGCCTGCTCACCGGCGCCCAGATGGTCGCCGATCCCGAGACCCTAAAACCGATCGACCAGAACAAGAAAGCCACGCAGCGGCTGCTCGACCTCGCCTATGAACGCGGGCTGATCATCTATGGCCGCAGGGTCAAGGGCGGTGTCGACGGCGACAATTTCATGGTCGCGCCACCGATGATCGTCACGGCCGAGCAGGTCGGCGAGATCATCTCCATCATCGGTGACTCGCTGGAGGTTCTGGCCGCCGAGCTCGACCTGCCGGTCGGAGGCCAGGGGTAAGAAATGGCACCGCGAAAAGTCATCATCACCTGCGCCGTCACCGGCTCGGTGCACACGCCGTCCATGTCGCCCTATCTGCCGGTGACGCCGGACCAGATCGCCGCAGACGCGATCGCGGCGGCGGAAGCCGGCGCCTCGATCCTGCATCTGCACGCCCGCGACCCGAGGGATGGCCGCCCGACCGCCGATCCGGACGTCTACATGCAGTTCCTGCCGCGCATCAAACAGGCGACCGATGCAGTGATCAACATCACCACCGGCGGCTCGTCGCTGATGACGCTTGATCAGCGGTTGGCAGCCCCTTTGCGGGCCGAACCAGAAATGTGCTCGCTCAACATGGGTTCGATGAATTTCGCGCTGTTCCCGATGCTCGACAAGCCAAGGGAATGGCAGCACGAATGGGAGCCGAAGCTGCTCGAAGCGACGCGGGACACGATCTTCAAGAACACCTTCGCCGATATGGAAGGGGTGCTGGAAAGACTGGGAAAGGGCTGCGGCACGCGCTTCGAATTCGAATGCTATGATGTCGGCCATCTCTATTCGCTGGCGCATTTCCGCGATCACGGGCTGGTGTCTGGCCCGCTGTTCATCCAGTTCGTGCTGGGCATTCTCGGCGGCATTGGCGCCGACCCGGACAATCTCGTCCACATGAAGCGGATCGCCGACAAATTGTTCGGCGACAGCTACCAGTTCTCGGTGCTCGCCGCCGGCCGCCAGCAGATGCCGCTGATCTCAATTGCAGCAGCCATGGGCGGCAATGTCCGTGTCGGGCTGGAGGACAGTCTCTATGACGGCCGCCAGCTGGCGAAATCCAATGCCGATCAGGTGCGCCGTATCCGTGGCATTCTCGACGGGCTGTCGCTGGAGGTTGCAACGCCCACCGAAGCGCGCGACATGCTGGCGCTCAAGGGCGGCGACCGGGTGGCGTTTTGAGATGCTGATCTGAGATGAACCTGAAATGATTGCCTCGCCCAAAATCCGCCTCCGCCCCGGCCGAGTGGAAGACGTCGAAACCATCCACGCCGCGATCCTGAAACTCGGCACGCATATCGGTGCGCCGGAGGAGATCATTTCGACAGCAGATGATTTGCGCACCTACGGCTTTGGTGAAAAGCCCGCTTTCTCCACCCTGATCGCCGAAGTGGGCGGCGAGTTTGCCGGCCTTTGCCTGCATTTCCCGATCTTTTCGACATGGATGGGGCGGCCTGGCGTCTATGTGCAGGACCTCTATGTCGAGGATCGTTTTCGCGGCCGCAAGATCGGCGAGCGGCTGCTGCGGCATGTTGCGGCGCAGTGCCGGAAGGAAGGCGGCGTCTATCTCCGGCTGTCCGTCGACACCGACAATGAAGGGGCCAAGGCCTTCTACGAGAGGCTGGGCATCGCCTGGTCGAGCTACGAACAGACCCAAAAAATCATCGGCGAGGCCTTCTTTGCTTTCGCCGACGCGCCGGAAAACGGGGATCAGGAATGAAAGCCTTCTATGCCGAGGAACAGAAGCGCCACGACCCCAGGGCCTTTCTTTCGAGCGGCGCGGCACAGCCCAATCCGGAAAAGCCGGAGCGCATCGAGAGATTGTTAGTCGGCGCACTATCTGCGGGTTGCACGATCGAGCGACCTCGGGATCATGGGCTCGGCCCGGCCGCGGCGGTGCACACGCCGGAATATCTGGATTTCCTCGAGCATATCTACGCGCGCTGGCAGCGCATCGAGGGCGCTTCGGCCGAAGTGATCCCGAACATCCATCCGATTGCGCGCAATGGCTCCTATCCGGCCTCGGCGGTCGGCCAGGCCGGCTATCACATGGCCGACACGGCTTGCCCGATCTCGGGCGAAACATGGCAGAGCGCGCTGTGGAGCGCCTGGAGCGCGGTCGAAGCCGCCGAGGCGGTGATATCAGGCGCGCCGGCCGCCTACGCGCTGTGCCGCCCGCCCGGCCACCATGCCTTTGCCGATGTCGCCGGCGGCTTCTGTTTCATCAACAACTCGGCCGTCGCCGCGCAGGTTCTGCGCAAACAGGCCGCACGGGTGGCGATCCTCGATGTCGACCTGCATCACGGCAACGGCACGCAAGGCATCTTCTATGCACGGCCGGATGTGCTGACCGTCTCGCTGCACGCCGATCCGGTGCGCTTCTATCCGTTCTTCTGGGGCCATGCCGACGAGCGCGGCGAAGGGCCCGGCCTCGGCTACAATTTCAACCTGCCGCTGCCGCGCAAATCCGCCGACGCGGCGTTTCTCGAAGCGCTCGAGGTGGCCTTCCAGCGTATCCGTGCCTTTTCGCCCGACGCGCTCGTTGTGGCGCTCGGCCTCGACGCGTTCGAGGGCGATCCGTTCGGCGGACTTTCGGTGACGACGCCTGGCTTCTCGCGCATCGGCGAGGCCATCGCAAAGCTCGGCCTACCGACGGTCATCGTCCAGGAGGGCGGCTACCTCTGCGACAAACTCGGCGACAATCTCACCGCGTTCCTCACCGGCTTCGGCGGCAAGATGCGGTGAGTGCTCAAGCCAGCGTTAGGAGCGCTGCTGCCTGAGCATGGCGATGACCCGATGCACACTTTCCAGCGTTTCGTCGATTTCGGCTGCCGTGTTGTAGTGAGCAATGCCGATGCGCACGACGCCATGCTCGGCTGGAATGCCGAGCTGGTGGACGATCTCCCAGGCGTAGTTGTGACCGGACCACAGGAAGATATTTTCGGCGTTCATCTGCCGCACGATTGTCTCCGGCACGATGCGCTCGACCGTGAAGGAAACCGTCGGCACGCGATCGCCGAGCCGCTTCGGGTCAGTGATGCCGTGGACGGTCAAGCCCTCGATATCGGACAGGCCGTCGATCAGTTGTTGCGCCAGCGGGTTTTCGTACGCGATCGAAGCCGCGAACGCCTTGGCGATCTTCTGCCTTCTTGAACCGCCCTCGCCCGCCGCCGCGCCAAGGTCGGCAAAGTAGTCGACCGCGGCGGTGAGGCCGGCCATCAGCTCGATCTGCGGCGTGCCGAGTTCGAACCGCTCCGGCAGACCGTTGGAAGAGCAGCGGCATTTGTAGGGCTCCAGCGTCTCGATGACATCACGGCGGCCCCACAATATGCCCATATGCGGGCCGAAGAATTTGTAGGCCGAGCAGATCAGGAAATCGCAGCCGAGCTCCTGCACGTCGATCAGCCCGTGCGGCGCGAATTGGACGGCATCGACATAGACCAGCGCACCGGCATTCCTGGCTATCGCAGTCAGCGCCTTCACCCGGTTGATCGAACCGGTCAAATTGCTGGCGTAGTTCAACGCGACCAGCCGTGTCTTCTCCGAAAGCAAGCCAGCCAGCGTCGCCTCCTCGACCTGCCAGCTGGTTTCGTCGAACGGCAGCCAGCGCACGACGAGGCCGTGATCCTCGGCCAGTTGCAGCCAGGGCGAGACGTTGCCCTCATGGTCCATGCGGGTGAGGATGATCTCGTCACCGGGCTGCATCGTGCGGCCGAGCGTGCGCGAGATGTGGTAGGTCAGCGTCGTCATGTTGGCGCCGATGACGATTTCCTCAGGGCTTGCGGCGCCGAGGAAATCGGCCATGGCCTCATGTGCCTCATCGACGACGGCCTGCGCGGCAATCGTCGTTTCGAAGTAGCCGCCAAGGTTCGCATTGGTGGTCAAGAGACAGCGCGATACCGCATCAGCCACTGCCTGTGGCACCTGCGTGCCGGCAGGGTTGTCGAGATAGATGCGGCGGCGGCCCTTGTCGGTCAGAGAGAGAGCGGGAAATTTCCCCCGGATAGCCTCGATCGGAAAATTCATTGCCGCCCTTCTCCCATTGTAATCGTTGGATATTCGGCCAGCAATCCCCGTTCAAGGACAGGGATTGCCGACCCGCTGGTGGATCGCATCCACCGCCTTCTGCATTTCGTCGGTCCAGACGACGTCGACGGAAGACAGCGCCATATCGAGCTGCGCAACGGTCGTCGCGCCGACGATGTTCGAGGTCACGAACGGCCGGCTCGAGACAAAGGCGTTGGCAAACAGTGCCGGCTCCAGGCCAAAGGAGCGCGCCAGCTCATTGTATTCGAGTTGTGCCTCGGCGGCACCTGGCGTCTCGTAGCGCTGGCCGCGATTGAACAGCTGAGTGCGCGAGCCCTGAGGCCGCGCGCCGTGGTCGTACTTGCCGGTGAGATAGCCCTGCGCCAGCGGCGAATAGGGCAGCAGCGACACCTGCTCGCGCTCGCAGACCTCGGCGAGATTCACCTCGAAGGTGCGGTTGACGAGATTGTAGGCGTTCTGGATCGACGCGACGCGCGGGCCGATACCCTTGTCGGCTTCGGCAAGGAACCGCATCACGCCCCAGGAACTCTCGTTCGACAGGCCGAAATGCCGGATCTTTCCTGCCTTCACCAATTCGTCAAACACGGCAAGCGTCTCGGCGATCGGCGTTTCGCCGGCCGGTGCGCCGACGGAATCGGCGCGCGGCGACACGGCGCCGACGCGCGTCGGGTTGGCGCCCCAGGGGATATCCCGCTCCGGCCAGTGGATCTGATAGAGGTCGATGTAGTCGGTGCCGAGCTTGGCCAGCGACTTGTCGATGGCGTCATAGATATCGGCGCGCACCAGTTGCGACGGCCTGTCGCCGCGAAACCAGCTGTTGGCCGTGCGGCCGACGACCTTCGAGGCCAAGATCACCTTGTCGCGGTTGCCCTTGGCCTTCATCCAGCTGCCGATGATCTTTTCGGTCCGCCCCTGCGTCTCCGCCTTGGGCGGGATCGGATAGAGCTCGGCGGTGTCGATGAAATTGACGCCGCGCGAGAAAGCCAGGTCCATCTGGGCGTGGCCTTCGGCCTCGGTGTTCTGCTGGCCCCAGGTCATGGAGCCCAGGCAGATCTGGGTAACAAGAAGATCGGTCCGACCGAGACGGCGTTTGTGCATGGATTCGGCTCCGGAGGAAGGCTGGCGCGACTGCGCGGAGGAGCCGCATCTATAGGCAAAGCAGAGCCGCTCTCCAAGCCTCGCCAGGCCGACTTTTGCGTGAACCAGCCGGGTTAGCGGCGAGCACCGGCCAGTGCACGACGCTTGGCCTCGTCGATCAGCATGTTGGCCACTTGCATGCGGATCATGGCGCGCTGGCGCAAATGCGGGGCGACGCGGTCGGGATGGTTGGCAAAGGCAAAGCTGCGGCGCATGCGACCGAAATCGGCGACCTGCTTGGACTGATTGAGGCCGAGTTCGACGGCGATGGCTTCGGGATCGATCGGCGGCAGTTTCTCCTCGGGCTTTGGCTCTTCGCCGGCGAGAGCCAGCTTGGCATGATCGAGCAAAGCGGCGAATTCGGTCGCCAGATCAGCACCCGCCTCGCGATATTCGGCAGCGGAAACCTTGATGCGGCCGGAATGGAGTTCATCGGCCACCGAGAGATAGTCGAACGGGATGGATGGACGAGCGCCGGCCTCTTCGCCCTCGCCATTCTTGTCGGGGGCGATGAAGAGGTCGTCGAGCAACGAAGCGAAATCCCGCTTGGCGCCAGTAGCGATGTCAGCCTCCCCCTCGCCCGACCATTCGGGTATCGAAGCATAGAACCGGCTCGTTAAAAATGCATGGCACCGATCTCAACGAATTTAGCCGTCGCCTCGTGGCAGCCATGCAGCCAGCATTCGAGGCTACGATGCGCGTCAGCAAAAGTTTCACCCGGTTGCGGAAATGGCGAAAAAAATTCGCCAAGACATGGCAGGTATGCAAATGCTGCACTGCACAATTGTCACGATTCACCTATATTGGCAGCCGTGGAGGACCAATTTTGGGGCTTGAATCATGGGTTTCTTCACTGAAATGTTCGCCCGGCCTCGGCCGCAGGAACATCTGAGATACCGCTCGGCGCTCGCGCTGCTTCATTCGATGAGCAATGCCGACCGCGCCGACATCGGGATCAAGCCGGCCGACTTCCCCCGCATCGCCCGCGAAATGTCCGTTCGCTAGCTGCATCCGGTGTTCAGGATGTCCCGGATCGGTCCGGGACACCTCCAAAAAACTCAATTCCTTAGCGCGATCCCAGGAATGTCGCCTTGCCCAACGGTACGCCATTGTGGCGAAGGATGTCGTAAGCCGTGGTGAGATGGAAATAGAAGTTGGGCATGGCCACATGCAGCAGATACTGCAGGCCGGGCATCGAGCTTTCGCGTCCACCAAGCTTCAGCTCGATGATCTTGTCATCGGAGCCGTCGAATTCGGCAGCCGAAAATGTCGCGAGAAGGTCGAGCGTCTTCGTGATGCGAGCCTGGACATCGGCAAAACTCGCCTCATTGTCCTCGTATTTCGGCACTTCGCGGCCGGCGAGCCGTGACGGCGCGCCCTTGGCATGATCGGTGGCGATCTGCACCTGCCTGGTCAAGGCGAACATGTCCGGCGCCAGCCGCGCCGTCAAAAAAACCTGCGGGTCTATCTTGCGGTCCAGCGCATTCTGTTCGGCGGTCGCAAGAACATTGGAAAGCGCTTTCAGCCTAGCCGAAAACACCGGCACGGATGCCTCATACATCGATATCGTCACGTCAAATCTCCTGCCCGGCCCAGCGCCGGCGGACGCGACGTAGCGCCTTCGTGCAGGATTTTTCAAGGCCGCCGACGCCGCGTCACCACGTTGCCGCAATCGCCGTCGTAGAATCCTCTTATCGAGCGGAGGTTCCCGATGAGATGCGCCCTTTTCGCAGCGACTGCCTTTCTCTCCCTTGCCCCGATCGGTCAAACGACCTTGGCAGCCGAAGATGCCCGCGAAACGCCCTATGTCGACGACCGGTCGAGCGCCGATGCTGTTGTGCGTTCGCTCTACAGCGCCATCAGCCGGCACGAATTCGCTCGCGCCTGGGGGTATTTCGGCGATACAAAACCGGCAAAGGATTTCGACAGTTTCGTCAAGGGCTATGACGGCACCGACAAGGTCGAGGTCTTGACCGGGGCGGTTTCCGACGAAGGGGCGGCCGGCAGCATTTTCTACAACGTGCCCATCGCCATCCGCGCCACCGACAAGAGCGGCGGCGAAAAGGTTTTTGCGGGCTGCTACACGCTGCGCCAGGTGAATGCCCAGATCCAGGCGGAGCCACCCTTCGATCCGATCCACATCGAGAAGGGGGCACTGAAACCCTCCACCGCCGATTTCGAGGAGGCGCTGCCGCCAAGCTGCGGCGACGGACCGCCGCCACCGAAGAAGGACACTGCGCTGGAGCAGGCAAAGAAGGCGTTTCTGGCAACCTATGGCGGCCAGTGCGACAAACAGTTCCTGGCCGACGAGCCGACGGTCTTTTCAATCAAATACAAGGACAAGGATGCGCAGCCCGGCGACCCCGACAAGGAGACGCGGCTGTTCCATTTTTCCTGCTCGGCCGCCGCCTACAATGAAAGCTCGGTCTATTATATGACCGACGAGACATCGGCCGTGCAGCAATTGCAATTCGCCGAACCCAAGATGGACATCCGCTACGAGAACAATGACAGCAACGGCAAATTGCTGGGCATGAGCATCGTCGGTTTCCAGACGTCCGGCTGGGCGGTCAATTCCGACTATGACGAGGCCACCCAGACGATCACCACGTTCAACAAGTGGCGCGGGGTCGGCGATGCTTCCGACGCCGGCACGTATCTGTTCCGCAACGGCAATTTCTCGCTGGTCCAGTACGACGTCGATGCATCCTATGACGGCGAGCAAAATCCCGAGACTGTCGTCGACTACAACACTGCGCCTTGAGCGTCACACGGGCTTGCAGGCAGCGCCTGTCAGGGCGACTTCGATAGCATCCAGTTGAGCGTGCCGCGCCAGTCGGTCATGCGGATCGGGGTGCCATGGGTGCCGGTCTCGAAACGAACGAAACGGGTCGGGTAAGTCTTCGATTTGGCCAGGATCGAGCGAAAGAATGCCTCCTGATTTGCCACTGGGAAGACCACGTCGTGACTGCCCTGGCCGAAAAAGACCGGCACACGGCGCTTGAATGCTGGGCTGGTGAAAAAGCTCTCATCCCATAGCGAGCCGAGCAGCAGCAGGCCGTTGATGCGGCCGCCCATGTCCTTGCGCGCGGCAAGCTTCCAGCACAGCGCACCACCCATCGATCCGCAGGCAACGAAGATCTTCGCGCCTGGCGACCGGTCGGCATAGTGACCGATCAGCGCTGCCACCTGCGCTGCTCCCTTGTCGCCGAAATCGGTAAAATCCGGGCTAAGGTAGAGGCCGCCATTGCCGGCCATCAGGTTCTTGAGCCGGTTGAAATTGCCGCCGAAGGTGAAGTCGTCGACGCCTTGCTTGCGGCTGCCGCCCTGCCCGTGCAGGTAAAGCACGATGATGCCGGCGCCCTCGGTCTTGCCGACGGCGAAATGCCTGATATCGCCGGCGTCGGTTTTCAGCAACAGATCCTGCTGCACCTTGCGCACGCTGGCGTCGGTATATTGGGCGTTCACCCGCCGCTCGGGCACCTGGTCACGCTGGTTGATGTCGCGCATCTCGCGGTAGTCGATGACCGTGTAGGCACCGTTGCTGTCGGACGACAGCGTGGGCGGATAGGCGAAGAGATCGTCCTTGAAGGGTTTTAGGGACAGCGTCTGACTTTGCGCGGCCGACGACAGCAACGCGGTCGTGACTGCAAAGGCACAGAAAATTTGGCGGCGAAAAGACATACCCAACGCATGCGTAATTCGGCTTGGGTTTGTCAATCCTGCAGCACACCGCCGGCGCCTTCCAGCGCCTCGCGCGTGTCGACATCGACAGACGCCGCCGCGCCGATCTCGACATCGATGACATCGAGCCCTTCGGTCTCGACCAGATGGCGTGCACCGGTGTCGCCCTCCAGATGGGCGATCGCCGGAAACAGCGAACGCGGCAACAGCACCGGATTGCCGCGCTTGCCGTCATGCGAAGCGCGGACCACCGCATTGCCGCCGCCCTTGCGGAACGCATCGATCAAGCTGTCGAGATCGTCGGACGTGATATCGGGCATGTCGCCGAGCGCGATCATCACACCGGCGGAGTCCTCCGGCAGATAGGCAATGCCGGCCTTCAGCGACGTGGACAAGCCGTCGGTAAAATCAGGATTGTCGGCGAAGGTCACGTCGAGGCCCGCCAGCGCAGCGCGCACCCGCTCGCGCTGGTGGCCGGTGACGACGACAGTTCTGGACGCCTTCGAGCCAAGCGCCCGCTCGGCGGTGCGGCGCACCAGCGGCTTGCCGTCGAACAGCGCCAACAGCTTGTTCGGCCCGCCCATGCGGCTCGACCGGCCGGCCGCCAGCAGCACGATGCCGACCTTCAGCTGAGATTTGGCCGGCAGCGGTTCGCGCGGCTGCGGCCGTGTGGGGATTTCCATCAGCAGCCCGCCGACCCCCATGCCGGCAATATCCCTGGCGGTCACGTCGAGACCGGCGATCAATCGGTCCAGCACCCAATCGAACCCGTTCTCCTTGGGACTGCGGGCGCAGCCGGGCGCGCCGATGACGTGCTTGCCGCCGAGCGTACCGAGCACCAGCAGATTGCCGGGATCGACCGGCATACCGGCGCGGACGACGGTACCGCCCGCCCTCTCGATCGCCGCGGGAATGACATCGGCGAAATCGCTCATCGCCGAGGCGCCGAAGATCACCACCATGTCATTGTCGCGCACCAGGGAAGCCGTGGCCTCCGCCACCGGCGCGATCTCATGCGCCGTGCGGCGCTCGGCCGTCAGCCTGCCGCCGGTACGCGCCAGCCGTGCTTCGGTGACGCGCAGCGTCTTATCGAGCACGGAAGGCTTGATGCCCGGCAGAACCGTCTGGATGACGCCGACACGCACGGGCCGGTAGGCATTGACGGCAAAGATCTCGCCTGCGGCGCAGATTTCTGTCGCAGCGTCGACCAGCGCTGAACCGACCGCGAAGGGAATGATCTTCACCGTCGCGACCATCTGGCCTTTTTCGACCGGCGCATGCTGCGCCAGCGTGGCGATGGTGATGGCGGGATCGATGGCATTGATGGCGTCGATGGCAACGGCATCGACCGTGAAGATGCCCGGCGCCTTGGCGTGGAGGTTGACCCGCCCGGTCGCGGCAGGCTTGGCTTCGATGCCGCGAAAGGCCATGCTCCCGGCAATCGTTTGCGCGGCCGCATCCTCGCCGAGGTCGTCCTCAGCCAGAACAGCCGCAACGACCTCGGAAACACCGGCAGTCCGTAGCAGCGCCACATCTTCAGCGCTCAGCCTATGCGCCTTGCGGAAGCGGCGTTCACCAGCGGTGGTGGAGTGTGCCAGCACCGCGCCTTCCGCCGTCTCGATCGGGATGGGTCCGAATTTCACGCCACCGCACCTTTTGCGTCCAGCCCGCGCGAGCGGAAGGCATGTATCGCCTGGGCCAACACCGCAACAGCAATCTCTCCCGGGCTGGCAGCACCAATATCGAGCCCGATCGGCGCATGGATACGGGCGATCTGGTCGGCGCTCGCGCCCAGCGCCAGCAAACGTTCGACACGCTTGGCATGCGTCTTCCTGCTGCCGAGCGCGCCGACATAGAAGCAGTTGGCGTCTAGTGCTGCCTTCAGGGCGAAATCATCGACCTTCGGATCATGGGTGACGGCGGCAAGTGCGGTGTAGCTGTCGAGCGGCTGACGCTTCAGCACATCCTCCGGCCATTCGGCATGAAGCGCCACATCGGGAAAGCGGTCCGGCGTGGCGAAAGCGGTGCGGGGGTCGATGATCTCCACGGGATAGCCGGCGATCTTCGCCATCGGCGCCAGCGCCTGGCTGATATGGACAGCGCCAATCACGACCAGACGCGGCTGCGGCAGATGCGCGTTGAGAAAGAAAGTCCGCCCCTCGGCTTCGACCGAACCGGAATTACCGGTGCGAAACGCCCTGGCGATCGCGGTTCCGAGATCGCCGGCGACGTGATCGCCCTCGCGCACGATCCGGTCGCGGCCGTCACCGAGATCGGTGACAAGGATCGCCGCACGGCGGGCGCGTCGTTCGGCGTTCAAAGTTTTTAAGGCGTAGGGATCCATCAGGAAATCTCTTGTCCGAGCATCATCTTGTCCAAAAACCGGGTCCCACTTTTTGGGATCATGCTCTAGCCCAGTCTTTCCACGTACACCTTGATGCGGCCGCCACAGGACAAGCCCACTTGCCATGCGGTTTCATCGGCAACACCGAACTCCAGCATCCTGGCCTTGCCGCTGTCGATGACGTCGATGGCCTCGCTAACCACAGCGCCTTCGACGCAGCCGCCCGAGACGGAGCCGTGGAAATTGCCGTCTGCGTCGATGACCAGATGGCTGCCTACAGGTCGGGGCGCCGAACCCCAGGTCTCGACCACTGTCGCGATGGCCACGTCCTTGCCGTCCTTCATCCAGCCCTCCGCAATGATCAGCGGGTCGCGGGCCTCATCCAGATAAATGCTGTTTTCCATGACCGTTTCTCCAGAAGTCTGTTTTTCTCGGGATCTGTTTTCCGGATGGGAAGGATATGGTTATGCGGCGCGCCTCGCGCCAGCTTCCAGCCACCGGCGCGGATCGACGGATTGTGCCGACTTCTTGTCCAATGACGCGCAGAGATCGGCGAGCGCATCGAGATTGTGCACCGAGCGGAACTCGTCGACATGCGGCAGCATCGCCTTGACGCCACGGGCGCGCGCCTGGAAGCCGTCGAAGCGCAGCAACGGGTTCAGCCAGATCAGCCGCCGGCAGGATTTGTGCAGGCGCTCCATCTCCTCCGACAGGCCGGCGACATCGTCGCGCTCCAGCCCATCTGTGATCAGAAGCACGACCGCCCCCTGCCCCAGCACGCGGCGCGACCATATCAGGTTGAACTCGGCCAGCGTGTCGCCGATGCGGGTGCCACCCGACCAGTCCATGACCGCTGCCGAACAGTCGGCAAGGGCTGCATCCGGGTCGCGATGGCGCATCTGCCGCGTCAGATTGGTCAGCCGGGTACCGAAGACGAAGGTGTGCACGCGACGCCTTTTTTCCGTCAGCGCATGCAGGAAATGCAGGAAAATCCGCGTGTACTGGCTCATCGAGCCGGAAATGTCGGCCAACACGACCAGCGGCGGATGAACCTCGCGGGCTGAGCGGAATTTCGGCAGGATCAGTTCGCCGCCGGTGCGCGCGGCCGAACGCATCATGGCGCGCGGATCGATGCGGCGGCCATGCGCATCGGCCTTGAAGCGCCGCGTCCGCACCATGTCGAAAGGCAACCGCAACTGCGCGATCGCCTTCTTGGCGTCGGCCATCTCGGCGGCGTTCATCTGGGCAAAATCCTTGGCCCGCAGCACCTCGTTGCCGGAAAAGGTGAAGCGGGCGTCGACCTCGATCTCGGGAATTTCCTGTGGCGGCTGGTTCTTCTGGTGTCCCTCGAACATCGCCTGGCTGACCCGGTTTTCAGCGGCGCGTGGCTTCTGCTTTTCCCTGGTGTCGGGCGCCACCGGCGAAAACATAGCCAGCATCTTTTCGATCAGTTCGCGCGACTTCCAGAACAGCCGGAAGGCCTCGTCGAAAATGGCGTGATCCTCATGCCGCGACACCAGCACGGCGTGCAGCGTCCAGTAGAAATCGTCGCGCGAACCGATGCCCGCGGCGAGCACCGCCTCGATGGCGTCCTTGACCGAGGCCGGCCCGACCCGCATGCCCGCCTTGCGCAAGGTGCGGGCAAAATAGACGATGTTGTCGGCGATCCGCCCGTGCGGCATGGCCTCTTTTGGCTCGGGGCGCGGCATCGCCTACTCCGCCGCCGAAAGCTCGGCCTTCACCTCGTTGAGGATGCGCCGGCCTTCGCCCTGTTCGATGCGGGCAATGTCGTCCTGGTATTTCAACAGCACGCCGATCGTATCGGAGACGGTTTCCGGATCGAGCGCCACCTTGTCGAGCTCGGTCAGCGCGCCGGCCCAGTCGATGGTTTCGGCGACACCCGGCACCTTGAACAGCTCGATCTGGCGCAGCTTCTGGATGAAGGAGACCACTTCGGCCGAAAGGCGCTGGTTGGCCTGCGGCACCTTGCGGCGCACGATCTCCAACTCGCGCTCGGCATTGGGATAGTCGACCCAGTGATAGAGGCAGCGCCGCTTCAGCGCGTCGTGGATCTCACGGGTGCGGTTGGTGGTGATGATGACGATCGGCGGCTCTTCCGCCTTGATGGTGCCGAGCTCGGGCACCGTCACCTGGAAGTCGGACAGGATTTCGAGCAGGAAGGCCTCGAACGCCTCGTCGGTGCGGTCGAGCTCATCGATCAGGAAAACCGGGGCAGCCCCCGCCTTGCCGGTCAGCGCATCGAGCACCGGGCGGCGGATCAGGTATTTTTCGGAGAAGACGTTGCGCTCCATGGCGGAGCGCTCGACCTTGCCGGCCGCCTCCTCCATGCGGATCTCGATCATCTGCGCGGCGTAGTTCCACTCGTAGACGGCGGACGAGACGTCAAGGCCTTCATAGCATTGCAGGCGGATCAGCCGGCGGCCGAGCGCCTGTGCCAACACCTTGGCGATCTCGGTCTTGCCGACGCCGGCCTCGCCCTCAAGGAAAAGCGGCCGCTTCATACGCAACGACAGGAACAGTACGGTCGCCAGCGACCGGTCCGCCACATAGTCCGCACCGGTCAGGAGATCGAGCGTCTCGTCGATCGTCCGTGGCGCGGCGCGCGGTTTCAGCTCGGTCATTCTTTCTCCGTGAACGCCGCCGCTCCGCTTTCCAGTACGTGGTAGCCGCGGGCGTGATAGATCAGCGGCCGCAAATTATCGCCCATCCGCAGGCCTGTCACCTTGCCAAAAAGCACACGATGGGTGGCCAGGTCCTTGGTATCGATCAATTCGCAGTCGAACACGGCGAGCGCACCCTTCAGCGTCGGCGCGCCGGTGGAGATCACGTCCCATTCGCCGAGCGCGAAGCGCTCCTCGACCGGCAAGCCGGTGATTCCGGAAAAGCCGACTGACAGCGGCTCCTGGTGGGAAGCCAGGGTGTTCAAGGCAAACCTGCCGTTTTTCACGAACGGTTCGTTCTTGGGATTTTCGCGATTGAGACAGACCAGAATGGTCGGCGGGGTGTCCGAAACCGAGCAGGCCGCGATCACCGTCGCGCCGCGCTTGCCGGCCGGCCCGTCGGTGGTGACCACATGGACGTGGCCGGCAAAGTGGCTCATCGCGTCGCGATAGGCCTGCGGCCCAATGTCGTTCTTCTTCAGCACCGTATTTTTTCCATTGTCAGGATCCTATCGACATATATGGCCAGACATAGCCCGCCACAAGCGAAGTGCCTGAGCCATATCCCGAAATTCGCGTGTTGCACCAAGGCCGGGCAGCCTTTAGGTCTTGGCGGCAACAGTGCCGGGAGCATAGGACCGGCCCGGAGGATCCCATCGCTCGAATGCGACCCAGGACAAGAACAATAGCGGCGCTGTTCTGGCTGTTCCTGGCCAGTGGTGCGGATGCCCGGACGCTGCTGGTCGGCGTCTCGGCGCCCCTGTCGGGACCATCGGCCATTCTCGGCAAGCAGATCGAGGCCGGTACCGGTATGGCCGCCGAAGCGAACGGCATCGAACTCAAGACCGTGGATGACGCCTGCACCGCCGATGGCGGCGCTGCCGCGGCCAGGGAATTCGCAGCCGTCAAGGTCAATATCGTGGTCGGCTTTCTCTGCACCGAGGCGATCGAGGCGGCGATGCCGATCCTGAAGGACGCCAACATTCCGGTCATCACCATTGGCGTGCGAACCGAAAGCCTGACCGACCGCCGCGCCAAGACCGGCTGGCCGGTCTATCGCCTCGGACCACGCGGCGACGATGAGCGCAATGCGGTCGCGTCAGCCCTCACCCGCCTGTGGCAAAACGAATTGTTCGCCATTATCGACGACGGCACCATCTACGGTCGTGAAATCGCCGAGACGTTGCGGGCAGCGGCCGAACAGGCAGCGCTGAAACCTGTGTTCGTCGACACGTTCCGGCCCCAGCTCGACAATCAGATCGGCATGATCGGTCGGCTGAAGAAGGCCGGCGCGACGCATGTCTTTGCCGGCGGCGATGGCGACGACATCGCCATCATGGGCCGCGATGCCGCACAGCTTCAGGCGGGCATCGTCTTTGCCGGCGGCGAGAATCTGCGCACGCCGCCCGGCGACGTGCCCTATTCCTTGGGCACACTGATGATCGCACCGCCGGAATGGGCCGATGTCGCCGATCCAAAAGTGCTGGCGGCCTTTGCCGCGCAGAAAGTCGTGCCCGACGGCTATACGCTGCCGGCCTTTGCGGCGGTCGAAATCGCCAAGGCAGCGTCGGGCTTGTCCGAAAGCTCGGGCAAACCACTGACCGAAGCTCTGACCGGACAGGATTTCACCACGGCGATCGGGCCGATCCGGTTTGATGCGAAAGGCGATCTCAGCCGGAGCCCCTACCGCGTCTTCCGCTTCGATGGCACGCGCTTTGCGCCCTTGGAAAGCAACTGATGTTTCGCACCGGCCCACGCAACCTGATCACCGACGTTGCCGGCCTGCGCGTCGGCAATGCGTCCGACGCCAGGCTGAAATCCGGGGTAACGACCGTGCTTTGCGATGCGTCCACAGTGGCCGGCGTTCAGATCCTGGGCGGTGCGCCGGGCACCCGCGAGACCGACCTGCTCGAACCGCACAATTCCGTCGATGTGGTGCACGCCGTGGTGCTTTCGGGCGGCTCGGCTTTCGGCCTCGACGCAGCTTCCGGCGTGCAGGCGGCGTTGCGTGAACGCGGCATCGGCCTCGAGGTCGGCGGTTTTCGCGTGCCGATCGTGCCGTCGGCGATCCTGTTCGACCTGCGCAATGGCGGCGACAAGGATTGGGGCCGTTATCCGCCCTACCGCGAGCTTGGCTATGAAGCCGCGCAAACCGCCACCGCCGATTTCCAACTCGGCACTATCGGCGCCGGCACCGGCGCGCTCACTTCGGGGCTGAAAGGAGGCCTCGGCTCCGCCTCGACGCTGCTCGACAATGGCGTCACCATCGGCGCGCTGGCCGCCGTCAATCCGACCGGTTCGGTGACCACAGGCCGAACCCGCCATTTCTGGGCGGCACCGTTCGAAATCGGCGACGAATTCGGTGGGCTTGGCTATCCGTCGCCGATGCCTGACGAGGCGAAACGGATTCTTTTGAAATACCGCGACAAACATTTTGGCCGGCTGACGGAGACCGGCGGCAACACCACCATCGCCGTCATTGCCACCGATGCGGTGCTCACAAAGGCTGCCGCCAAGCGCCTGGCGATGTCGGCGCATGATGGATTCGTGCGCGCCATCTGGCCGACGCACACGCCGGCCGATGGCGACCTTGTGTTCGCGCTGGCGACCGGCACGAGCGGTATCGAACTCTCCGCCGATGCAGCAATCGATCTCTACGCCGCCGCCGGCGCCACCATGGCGCGCGCCATCAGTCGCGGCGTCTATGCCGCGACGCCTGCCGAAAACGATCTATTTCCGGTCTGGTCGTCACGCATGAAGTGAAGCGATCAATCAGACCGGATCGGACTTTTCTTCCTCGAAGGTCACCGCGACATCAGAATTCGCCGACAGCCAGACCTTCTTGCCGTCGACTTCGGCAATCAGGCTCAGGGGAATGTAGTGGTGATGGCCCTTGTGGGCGCCCTCGCCGCTATCGGCCTTGGTCAGCTTGATGCGCTGGCCATCGACCTTGTCGACAGTGCCGACATGCACGCCATCGGCGCCGACGACTTCCATATGCTCACGAATTTTGCTGGTGTCGGTCATGGTGGTTCTCCATTGGGACTGCCGACAATAACAAATGACGGGCCGATTGGATGCATCGGCTTTCGCACCGCACGACGTTTTGATTCCGTCGTGCTAGGGGATTGAAACGATCACGGGGGTGAAGACCGATGCGAATGCTCTTTCTGTTTGCCGTTGGCCTGCTTGCACAGCTTGCGACCTCGATCGCGGCTCATGCCGGCGATGTCGCTGAACTTGAGATCCTCGGCTTCACCAAGGACGGCAGCGTCTTCGCTTTCGAGGAATATGGCGTGCAGGATGGATCGGGCTTTCCCTATGCCAACCGCTACTACATCGACACCAGCACCGACAGCTTTCTGAAGGGCACGCCGATCCGGGTCCGGCTTGAGGACGAGAATGCCAAACTGGATGCGGTGCGCCTTCAGGCCCGGCAAGAATCCATTGCCAGCCAGGCCGAGTTGGACGCCAACCGCGGCATCACCGCAGGTTTCAACCCGGTGACCGAGCTTTCGGCGGATCCGCACCGGATGGCGGTCAATCCGCGCCCGATCTTCACTCCGGTCGACCCACCGCTCGAGTTCCGGCTCGACGAGTTGGGCATGAACAACGCCGATGGCTGCGAGAGCCAGGGCGAAATCAACGGCTTCCGGCTGCTGCGCATCGAGGCGCAGGATGGCGGCACGACCAAGCTGCTGCACGAGGACAAGGCGATACCGAAAAGCCGGGGTTGCCCGAACGGCTATCGCATCGGCGCCGTGCAGACCTTTTCCATGGACAGCCTCAGCGCCTATGCCGTGCTGATCGCGGTGCGCCAATACGGCTTTGAAGGCCCGGACTTTCGCTGGATCGCGGTGACCGGCCGCCTGTGACACCCCCTGCTCAACCCGCCGCGCGCGATCGTGCGCTGAACCGCCTTCGCCGCGCGATACCGACGCCGCGCACAGCGCTTATCGGCGCCTTGTTGTGGGCCGTGACAATGGGCGCCAGCGCGCTCCTCACCTTGTCTTTGGGCGACTGGGAGACGCCGGCGAAAATCCTCATAGTCACCATGCTGTTTGCGGCGGGAGCTGCGCTGGCCTTCCCCATCGGCCTGTTTGCGGCGCGGCTGGTCTCGCAGGGAAGACGCTGGGAAGTCGCTTTCGCCGCCGCCTTCGTGTGCCTAGCAGCGGCGACGATCGGCCTGACCGGCGGGCTGTTTGCCCTGCAGTACCGCTCCTACTACGCCGAGTGGCATGCGCCTGCTTTCACCCGCACCTGGGTCCTCCAGTTCGTCTTCACGACGTTGATTGCGCTCTATCAATTCGTGGTGCTGGGCATCCGGCTCTATTTTCCAGTTGGTTTCATCGCTCTGTTTACCGCGGGCGTCTGGTTTGCGCGCCAGCGGCGTTGAGCATTTTGCTCGCCTCTGTTAGGACGCGGGCAAACTTCTCGATATGTCAGGACTGACCGATGATCCCTCGCTATTCCCGGCCGGAAATGGTCGCCATCTGGTCGCCAGAAACCCGGTTCCGCATCTGGTTCGAGATCGAAGCCTATGCCTGCGACGCACTGGCCGAACTCGGCGTCATCCCCAGGGAAGCGGCAAAAACCATCTGGGAAAAGGGCAGTGCCGCAAAATTCGACGTCGAGGCGATCGACGAGATCGAACGCGTCACCAAGCATGACGTCATCGCCTTCCTGACCCATCTTGCCGAATTCGTCGGACCGGACGCCCGCTTCATCCACCAGGGCATGACCTCATCGGACGTTCTCGACACCTGCTTCGCCGTACAGCTGACCCGCGCCAGCGACATCCTGCTCGCCGATATCGATGGTCTGCTTGCAGCGCTCAAGCGCCGCGCCTTCGAGCACAAGAACACCGTCACCATTGGCCGCAGCCACGGCATCCATGCCGAGCCGACGACCTTCGGCATCAAGCTGGCGCAGGCCTATGCCGAGTTCTCGCGCTGCCGCGAGCGGTTGGTGTACGCGCGTGAGGATATCGCCACCTGTGCGATCTCCGGGGCGGTCGGCACCTTCGCCAACATCGACCCCTATGTCGAGGAGCATGTGGCGGCTAAGCTCGGCCTGAAGCCCGAGCCGGTGTCGACACAAGTAATCCCGCGTGATCGCCACGCGATGTTCTTCGCCACGCTCGGCGTCATCGCCTCGTCGGTCGAGCGGCTGTCGATCGAGATAAGGCATTTGCAGCGCACCGAAGTGCTCGAAGCGGAAGAGTATTTTTCGCCGGGCCAAAAGGGCTCGTCGGCCATGCCGCACAAGCGCAACCCTGTGCTGACCGAAAACCTCACCGGCCTTGCCCGCATGGTTCGCTCCATGGCGATGCCGGCGATGGAGAATGTGGCGCTCTGGCACGAGCGCGACATTTCCCACTCCTCGGTCGAGCGCATGATCGGCCCGGACGCCACCGTGACGCTCGATTTCGCACTGTCGCGGCTGACCGGCGTCATCGACAAGCTGCTCGTCTATCCCGACAACATGCTGAAGAACATGAACAAGTTCCGCGGCCTCGTGCATTCGCAGCGTGTCATGCTGGCGCTGACGCAGGCTGGGTTGTCTCGCGAAGACTCCTACCGTCTGGTCCAGCGCAACGCCATGAGGGTGTGGGAGCAAGGCGCTGATTTTCTTGAAGAATTACTGGCCGACAAGGAAGTGACCGCTGCCCTGCCCGAGGCCGAAATCCGCGAGAAATTCGACCTGGGCTATCACACCAAGCATGTCGACACGATCTTCAAGCGGGTGTTTGGCAAAGCCTGAGGCAAAGCGCTATACCGTCGCTGGCCGCGAGCGGCAGGCTTCACCTTCTCCCCTGTGGGAGAAGGTGGATCGGCGCGCAACGCCGCGACGGTTGAGGGGTGCTCCAGCTTGGCGCAGCCCTCAAATCAAGCCTTGCCGGGAACAGTCCTGATCACCGTGCCCCATGGATCTTCGCGGGTCACCGGGCAGGTCACATTGTCCGAACGCATCTCGACCCAGGCCAGACCCGACCGGCTGGGATCGCGGCGGCCGGCGCCCGAACTCTGCCAGGCGTTGGCGCCGATGTGGTGGTGATAGCCGCCTGACGACAGGAACACCGCCTGGCCGCCATATTTGGCCACCGTGTCGAAGCCGAATTCCTGGTTCCACCAGGCTTCGGCGTCTTCCGGCCTGCCGACGCGCAGGTGGACATGGCCGACGACACTGTTTTCCGGCGCGCCCTGCCAGCCGGCGTCACCCGCAGGCACTTCGGCAACGACGGACGGAATGTTCATCCGCTCGGTCGCCATCGCCACCTTGTCGCCATTCCACTTCCAGTCCTGCGGACGGCGGTCGGCATAGATCTCGATGCCGTTGCCTTCGGGATCGGTCAGGTACAGTGCTTCGCTGACCAGATGGTCGGAAGCGCCCTCGATTGCGATCTTGTTTGATATGGCGTGGTTGATCCAGCGGCCGAGATCGGCACGGCTGGGCAGCAGGAAGGCAGTATGGAACAGGCCTGCGCTGCGAGGATCATCCGGCTTGGCCGAAGGATCGGCCTCGATGACCAGCAACGGACGGTTGGCGGCGCCCAGCGTGATCGCCCCATCGGCGCGGCTCAGTTCCTGCAGACCGACGATGCTGCGATAATATGCGGCAAGGCTTTCCGCGTCGCGCGCCTTCAGCCCGACGCGGGCAACGCTGACCGGGGTGGTGGCGGCAAAAGGCAACTCGCTCATCAAATGCTCCGTTCGACCGGCCTGCGATGAAGCTCCCAAAGCGAGAAACCCCACTCCGCCGATCATTGTACGTCGTGTCAGTTCCAAAGTCAGGGTTCCCGCGCACGGCTGTTTCTTTTCCTGACAACAGATCGTCCATCCGCATCGTTCACACAAGACGCGAAGAAGCGAACATGGTGTTCACTATTGTGATCAAACGTGGCGTTTCTGCCGGTTGCACGAAGCGATGCCGCTCGCTATCTCAGCGCCATGAAGGTCAGAGACGCAGATATTCTCATCGTGCCGGGCTACACCAATTCCGGCCCCGACCATTGGCAGAGCCGCTGGCAGTCGAAGCTGTCGACGGCGCGCCGCGTCGAACAGGCGGAGTGGTCGAAGCCGGTGCGCGAGGACTGGACGGCGAGCGTCGCCAAGGCGGTCAACGAGGCCGAGCGGCCGGTCGTCCTGGTCGCGCACTCACTTGGCGTCGCCGCGGCGGTGCAAGCCATTCCGCAATTCCGCAAGCCGGTCGCCGGGGCCTTCTTCGTGGCGCCGCCCGATGTCGCTAACCCCGAGATCAGGCCCAGGCACCTGATGACCTTCGGCCCCTACCCGCGTGAGCCGCTGCCCTTTCCCTCGATCGTGATTGCCAGCCGCAACGATCCGTTCTGCGCCTTCGATGTCGCCGAAGACATTGCCGGTGCCTGGGGCTCGCTGTTCATCGATGCCGGCGAAACCGGTCATCTCAACGCGGATTCGGGCTTCGGACCGTGGCCCGAAGGCTCGATGACCTTCGCCAAGTTCCTGACGGACCTGTAATATATACGGTCAAAGCCTGAACACGAAGCTGCTCGGCAGGCCATCCGGCTTGCGTGAACAATAATTTAATGCAGATCGCGATAATCTCTCCAGCAACGGCGAACTCTGTTCGCCGAACGCACGTTTTTCTGGGCGACCTGTCCTTCCCACTCTACCTCGTGCATGTACCCGTTATCTGCTCATTGGGGTCATGGGTTTTGTTGACAAGCGGTTCCACCGCACTGGCGCCGCCGCCGCCATACTGGGTTCGATCCTCGCGGCGTTGCCGCTCATGACCTTCAACAACTGGTGGGTCCAGATGGTCGGCGCCCTGTTCAACAGGTTCAGGCGCGGCGGACCTATCGCCGCGGCGCCTGCGGCGTCGAGCGCCTAACCGCCCGGCGCTGTGACGGCAGTGCGTCCGGTTCGGGTTCAGGATCCGATCGAATCCTTGATGCCCTTGAGCAGGGTCTTTGCGCCCAGTGAAATCAGCGCATGCTCCGAGCCCATGGCCAGCAGGCGATAGCCCATCGACACGACCCGGCCGGCAATTGCCGGCTCGACAACGTAGATCGCCGCATGTTTGCCGGCCTTGCGGGTGCGCTCGGCCACCGACGCCACCGTCTCCATCATGCTCTCCAGCGTCGAATTGACCGTGGCGCCATTGCTCCAGGCGATCGAGAAATCCGACGGGCCCAGGAAGATGCCGTCGATGCCGGGCGTGTCGAGGATGCCATCGAGCGCATCGAGGGCTGCACGCGTCTCGACCATGGCGAAGGCCATGGTGCGCTGGTTGGTGTCGCGCAGCCAGTCGGCCTGGTCGCCTTGGCCGTGGCGGGGAAAAGCGTAGGTCGGGCCCCAGGAGCGCTCGCCGACCGGCGGGTATTTCATGGCGGCGGCGAACAGTTTTGCGTCGGCAACCGAGTTCACCATCGGCGCGATGACCGCCTCGGCGCCGAAATCGAGCGCGCGGCTTGCCATGTCGAAACGGCCAACGGGAATTCGCACCAGCGCCGGCTTGCCGGTAGCGAGCACCGGCACCAGGCCACGCAGCACGCTGTCTTCGTGATGGCCGCCATGCTGCATGTCGAGCGTGACGGCATCGAAACCCTGCTTGGCGACGATCTCGACCGTCAAGGCATCCGGCACACCGGACCATGCGGTGAACAACGTTTCATCGGCCGCGAGGCGGGACTTCAGGGACATGAACTCTTTCCTTGTTAGCGACCGCAGTTTCAGCCGGAAACCGCGGCAAAGGCAAAGAAAAACCGCCCGGATAGGCCGGGCGGTCGATTGGTCCAGCGTATTGCCGCGGGATCAGCGCATGGCCCGGATCAGGTGTTCTTGATCTGCTCGATCGCCTGCGCCATCAGTTCGTCCATGGTGCGGCGGATCTGGTGGTCCGACTGCTCGACGCCGGCCGCGTCGAAATCCCCGCGGATCTTGCGGAACACGTCGTGGTCGCCGGCCTCCTCGATGTCGGAGATAACCACTTCCTTGGCATAGGCGTCGGCATCGGCGCCGGACTTTCCGAGCTTTTCGGCGGCCCACAGGCCGAGCGCCTTGTTGCGGCGCGCCGAGGCCTTGAACCGAAGCTCCTCGTCGAATGCGAATTTACGCTCAAAGCCCTCTTCACGGTCTTTCATGCTGCTCATGGCGTCCCTCCGGGTCAAATTCGATTCGTTGGCGGTGAATATGTGCGTTGCCAAAGCACAAACCAAAAGGTCGCGGGCCGGTCAATATGCTTCATCGCATGCTGCGCTGCGGCATTTCAGTCCCGAAAGCGGTTGATTGGAAGGATTTGCCGATTGAGCAAACGATGTGATTGGGATAGACCCGGCATTGAACCCTACCGTAGCCGCACTATTTCAGGCAGACGGACAGGAAATGGTCTGATACCGCCTGTCCGGAACCCCAGAGAAAAATCAGATGAAAAATCGCCGCCGCATTTATGAAGGCAAGGCCAAGATACTCTATGAGGGACCCGAACCGGGCACGCTTATCCAGTTCTTCAAGGATGATGCAACCGCGTTCAACAAGAAGAAGCACGAGGTCATCGACGGCAAGGGCGTCCTCAACAACCGCATTTCCGAGTATATTTTCAACCACTTGAACCGCATGGGCATTCCGACCCATTTCATCCGCCGTCTGAACATGCGCGAGCAGCTGATCAAGGAAGTCGAGATCATTCCGCTCGAAGTGGTGGTGCGCAATGTCGCCGCCGGCTCGCTGTCCAAGCGGCTCGGCATCGAGGAAGGCACCGTTCTGCCGCGCTCGATCATCGAATTCTATTACAAGGCCGACGCGCTCGACGACCCGATGGTGTCGGAAGAGCACATCACCGCGTTCGGCTGGGCGAGCCCGCAGGAAATCGACGACGTGATGGCGCTGGCCATCCGCGTCAACGACTTCCTCTCCGGCCTGTTCATGGGCGTCGGCATCCAACTCGTCGACTTCAAGATCGAATGCGGCCGCCTGTTCGAAGGCGACATGATGCGCATCGTCGTCGCCGACGAGATCTCGCCGGACTCCTGCCGCCTGTGGGACGTGGCGACGCAGGACAAGCTCGACAAGGACCGTTTCCGCCGCGACATGGGCGGCCTCGTCGAGGCCTACCAGGAAGTTGCCCGCCGCCTCGGCATCATGAACGAGAACGAGCCGCCGCGCCCGACCGGCCCGGTGCTCGTCGCCTCGACCGACGGCCTCAAAGGCAAGCCGCACTGATCGCGGTTTGCGACCCGATAATCAGAACAGGAGCATGTCCAGCGTGATCAAGGCCCGCATTACCGTCACCCTCAAGAACGGCGTGCTCGACCCGCAGGGCAAGGCGATCGAACACGCATTGTCGGGCCTGGGCTTCGGCGGCGTCGGCACGGTGCGGCAGGGCAAGGTGTTCGACGTCGAGCTGGCGGAAAGCGACAAGGCCAAGGCCGAAGCCGACCTCAAGGCCATGTGCGACAAGCTGCTGGCGAATACGGTGATCGAGAATTATAGTGTGACGCTTACCTAAGGCTGTGCCGGAGGCACGGATGCCTGAAGTCACGAGTGAACTGATGTACGAGCTTCTCGAGATTGTAGCGATCAGGCTTGCAGGCGTTGAGCACGCAAACGGACGTCAACAATATCTACGCGATAGCAGGCCGTATCGATCAACGTCTTGAACGGATTGAGCAGCGCCTCGAGTTGCGCGAACTCGCCGAAGCACAAAGGCCTTACGAACCGAAATGAAATCAGCCGTCGTCCTCCTGCCTGGCCTCAATCGCGACCGCGACATGATCGCGGCGCTGACCAAGATTTCGGGAACACCGCCGGTCACCGTCTGGCAAACCGACACCGAAATCCCCGATGTCGATCTGATCGCCATTCCGGGCGGTTTTTCCTTCGGCGACTATCTGCGCTGTGGCGCGATCGCCGCGCGCATGCCGGTCATGCGGGCAGTGGCCGAAAAAGCGGCCGCGGGCGTGACGGTCATCGGCGTCTGCAACGGTTTCCAGATCCTGGTCGAGGCCGGCTTGTTGCCGGGTGCCTTGATGCGCAACACCTCGCTGAAATTCGTCTGCCGGCAGGTGAAGCTCGAGATCACCAATGCCAACACCATGTTCACCCGCCGCTATCAGCCGGGCCAGATCATCCGCTCGCCGGTCGCGCATCATGACGGCAATTATTTCGCCGACGCCGACACGCTTGCCCGTCTCGAAGGCGAAGGCCAGGTGGTGTTCCGCTATGCAGAGGGCACCAACCCCAACGGCTCGATCAACGACATTGCCGGCATCGTCAACAGCCAAGGCAATGTGCTCGGGCTGATGCCGCATCCGGAAAACCTGATCGAAGCAGCTCATGGCGGTACCGACGGCCGCGGACTGTTCGAGAGCGCCCTCGGCATCGCTGCCTGACGATATCGAAGCGAACAGCTTGAAAACAGCCGGACATTCCTGTCTCTTTGGAGCAAGTCTGGTTCATTGGGAGAGAGACGGTCATGAAACTCTATTCGCGGCCGTTGTCGCCCTACTCGTCGATCGTGCGGGCATTGGCCTACATCAAAGACGTACCACTCAAGATCATCGCGCCGCCGCCCGGTTTTCCCATCCCGGAAGAGTTTCGCGCCATCTCGCCGATGAACCGGATTCCGGTGCTGATCACCGGCTCGGGCGAGACGATCGTCGAATCGGTGGTCATCGCCGAATATCTCGAGGAACGGTTTCCGGAACCGGCGCTGCTGCCGCCCGATTCCAAGGACCGTGCGCTGGTGCGCATGTTCGCCCGCATCACCGATCTCGATGTGCTGACCCCGTTGATGAAGCTTTTCGAGCTTCATTCCATGCCGAAGCGCAACAATGCCGAGATCGACGCTCAGTTCGCCCGCCTGCATCATGGACTGGCGGCAATCGAGGCCCGTATGGCGCAAGGGCCCTTCGCACTCGGCGACGACATCAGCTTCGCCGACGCCTGGCTGACGCCGACGCGGTTCATCTTCAACAATTTCCGCGCCATGACAGGACGCCACGACCTGCTCGACGCCTATCCCAAATTCGACGCCTACCAGCAGATCGCCTCGCAACACCCGGCATTGTCGCGTGTGTGGGGCGAGATGACCGACGGCTTGAAAATCTTCCTGTCCGAGCTTGAGATGGGTGCCGCTTGATCAAGTCGAGGACGATCGCGCTGGTCGCCGCGGCGGGCTTTGTGCTGGCATCCTGCCAGTCGACGCCAAAGAGCACGCCTGTTCCCTCGGGCAAAAGTGCAGCGCTGCTGGCCATGGAACAAGTGGCGATCGCCGCCCACAAATGCTGGATCGCCAGCAAGGACCCGGCCTTCAAACCGTATCAGATGGCCAATGAGCTGAATTCGTTCAGCGGCACGCCGCGTTTCCTGCTGGTTCCGGCCAAGCACTATGGCGGCAAACCTTTGCTGGTCGTGCAGGCGCAAGGCAATTCTAGCCGTGTCGACGTCTTCGGACCGCTGATGAACGATCCGCTCGGCGCCCGCATCGGCTCCGACATTGCGCGCTGGCAGGCCGGCAATCCGGCCTGCGCCGCGACGGCCTAGCCCATGGGCCGGTTCCTGCAGATTGTGGGGCTGGTCATCGGTCTGGCCGGGCTCATCCTGCAGTTCTGCATCAGCATTCCTGCATCGATGGAAGCAGGCCGCAGCCTGCTTGGCTCCGTCATTTTCGTCTTCAGCTTCTTCACCATCCTGACCAACATCGGCGCGGTGCTGGTGTACACGTCGCTGCTGTCACCCACCTTCTATGCCTGGCTGCCGGCCTTTGCAGGGGCGCGGATGCGCACCGGCGTTGCGGTTTCGATCGCACTGGTCTTCATCATCTACGCAACGGTTCTGGCACGACTCTGGCAGCCGCAGGGACTGTTCCTGCTCTGCGATGTTCTCCTGCACTACGTCACGCCGGTGCTGTTCGTGCTGTGGTGGCTGATATCGGGCGCCGACGGCCGGACACGCTGGAGCGACATTTCGTGGTGGGTGATCTATCCCATCGCTTATCTGGTCTATGCGCTGGTGCGGGCGCCGCTTGCCGGCGAGGTGCCCTACCCTTTCCTGAACATCGCCAAGAACGGCGCGACCAGCGTCGTCATCTCAGCTGCAGCCATCACCGGACTTTTCCTCGTGCTGTGCGTGGTCGCCGTCCTTGCGGACCATGCCGTTGCACGCACCAGGGCGTCGAGGGTCCGTTAGAACTGTGCGGACCTTCTGTCCGGATTTCCCGGACCATCATCTTTCCCAAACCGGTTCCCACCTTTTGGGATCACGGTCAGTCCCAGAACGGCCTGATGCCCTCGCGGTGGGCGTCGCAGCGCGTGACGCCGATATCCTTGAGCTGGTCGTCGGTCATCTCCAGCAGAGCCAACCGGCTGCGGCGGCGATCCAGCAGGTTGTCGATCCATCTTGCCAGCGACCTCAGCACGCGCACAAGGCGGCTGACAAAGCCGCGCTGAGCCGACGGGCGTGTCGATTGGGCCGATAATGCAGCGCTCGAATGACGTATTGTCACGATTGTATTCATTTTCTTTCTGCCAAAGTCCTAAATTGTACCCTTTTGGCACGCGATTGATATGTATTGACTCATCTATCGGTGCAATATAGAAAATTGTCACCATGACAAATTGGCTTCCAGATCTCACTGCCGGCTCCGGCCCGCTGTATCAGCGGCTGGCGGATTCCATCGAGACGGACATCGATCGGGGCGTGATCGATGCCGGCGCAAAGTTGCCGCCGCAGCGCGACCTCGCCTACGACATCGGCACCACCGTCGGCACGGTCGGCCGGGCCTATCAATTGCTGCGCGAGCGTGGCCTGGTGAGCGGCGAGGTCGGGCGTGGAACCTATGTGCTCGGCCAGCGCGCGAAGCCGGATTTTCCGGCTCCGGACGTCGGCGGCGAAGGCACGCGCTATATCGATGCGCCTAAAGGCAAGCTGCGTTTCGACAGCACCGCAGCACCTGATATCGGCCAGGGCGACATTGTCGCCGGTGTCCTGTCGCGCACGGCGCAGGACCATCCGCATGAGATTTCGAGCTACACCAGGGATTTCCCCGAACGATGGTACGAAGCCGGCGCCCGCTGGTTGGCGCGCAATTCCTTTCGCCCGGATGCCGACACCATCGTTCCCACGCTCGGCACCCATGCGGCGGTGATGGCGGCGATCGCGGCGCTCACCATGCCTGGCGACTATGTTGCCTTCGAGCACCTCACCTACTCGCAGGTTTCCCGCAGTGCCGGCTTGATCGGCAGGCGCACCGCGTTGGTGGCATCGGACGATGAAGGCATCGATCCGCAGGATTTCGAGCGCGTCTGCGCGCAAAAGCATCCCAAGATGATCTTCCTGATGCCGACGGCGCAGAATCCGACGCTGGCCACCTTGTCGGCGGCGCGCCGCGAAGCGATCGCCCATGTCGCACGCGAATACAATGTCGTCCTCATCGAGGACGACCTCTATGGCAATCTGACCGATGATCCGACGCCGTTGCTGGCCGAATATGCTCCTGAGAGGACCATTGTCGCGGGCGGCCTGTCGAAGTCGGTCGCAGCCGGTGTGCGCGGCGGCTGGCTTTCCTGCCCGCCCGCCTACCGCCACCGCATCCGCGTCGCCCACAAGATGATGACCGGCGGCATGCCCTTCCTGCTGGCGGAGGTGAATACAAGGCTGGTGCTGTCCGGTCAGGCGGATGAGATACGAAAGCGCAGCATCGCCGAAATCAGCGCCCGCATCGCCATCGTACGCGAGACTTTGGCCGGCTTCGCCTTCAAGTCGCATGACAGGGTGCCCTTTGTCTGGCTGACCCTGCCCGACCCCTGGCTTTCCGGCACCTTCAAGAACGCTTGCCTGGAGCACGGCGTGCTGATCGACGACGAGGACGAATTCAAGGCCGGCCGTTCCGAGCAGGTTTTCCATGGCGTCCGCTTCGGCGTTTCGCAGCCGAGACAGCGCGGGGATATCGCTGAAGGCGTTGCGGTGATCCGGCGACTTCTCGATGAAGGCCGCGCCGGCTACGACAGCTTCTCCTGACACTGCGTGGCTTTGTCCGGTTTTCCGTCGTTTTTCGTCAATCCATGGGTGTATCGGCCGCAAGGCTTGCGATAAGACGGGACTCAAAATCCCAACGTCCCGGATAAAAATCGCCGCCCATGACCATTTCCAATTCCGTGCCGATCACCCCCGAGCTCATTGCCTCACACGGGCTCAAGCCCGACGAGTACCAGCGCATTCTCGACCTCGTCGGGCGCGAGCCGAGCTTCACCGAACTCGGCATCTTCTCGGCGATGTGGAATGAGCACTGCTCCTACAAATCCTCGAAGAAATGGCTGCGCACGCTGCCGACCACCGGACCTCAGGTCATCCAAGGGCCGGGCGAGAATGCTGGCGTGGTCGACATCGGCGATGGCGACTGCGTCGTCTTCAAGATGGAGAGTCACAACCACCCATCCTACATCGAGCCCTACCAGGGTGCGGCGACCGGCGTCGGCGGCATATTGCGCGACGTCTTCACCATGGGCGCGCGGCCGATCGCGGCGATGAATGCGCTGCGTTTTGGTGCGCCCGACCATCCCAAGACCAGGCACCTCGTTTCAGGCGTGGTTTCCGGCGTCGGCGGCTATGGCAACGCGTTCGGCGTGCCGACGGTCGGCGGCGAGGTCAATTTCGATGCCCGCTACAATGGCAATATCCTGGTCAACGCCTTTGCAGCGGGCCTTGCCAAGACCGATGCGATCTTCCTGTCCGAAGCCAAGGGAGTCGGCCTGCCGGTCGTCTATCTCGGCGCCAAGACCGGCCGCGACGGCGTCGGCGGCGCCACCATGGCTTCGGCCGAATTCGACGACAAGATCGATGAGAAGCGTCCGACAGTGCAGGTCGGCGATCCCTTCACCGAAAAGTGCCTGCTGGAAGCCAGCCTCGAACTGATGGCCTCGGGCGCCGTCATCGCCATCCAGGACATGGGTGCGGCCGGCCTCACCTGCTCGGCGGTCGAAATGGGCGCCAAGGGCGACCTCGGCATCGAGCTCGATCTCGACAAGGTGCCGGTGCGCGAAGAGCGCATGAGCGCCTACGAAATGATGCTTTCGGAAAGCCAGGAGCGCATGCTGATGGTGCTGCGTCCGGAAAAGGAAAAGGAAGCCGAGGCGATCTTCCACAAATGGGGGCTCGACTTCGCCATCGTCGGCAAGACCACCGACGATCTGCGCTTCCGCGTGCTGCACCAGGGCGACGAGGTTGCCAACCTGCCGATCAAGGATCTTGGCGACAAGGCTCCGGAATATGACCGGCCGTGGATCGAACCGAAGAAGCCGGCGCCGCTGGCCGCCAATGACGTTCCGCAAGCCGATGTTGCAGACGCGCTCCTGAAGCTGCTCGGCGGTCCCGACCTGTCTTCGCGCCGCTGGGTGTGGGAGCAGTATGACACGCTGATCCAGGGCAATTCGCTGCAGCTTCCAGGCGGCGATGCCGGCGTGGTGCGGATCGAAGGCCATGCGACCAAGGCGCTCGCCTTCTCGTCCGACGTGACGCCGCGCTATTGCGAGGCCGACCCTTACGAGGGCGGCAAGCAGGCGGTGGCCGAATGCTGGCGCAACTTGACCGCCACCGGCGCTCTGCCGCTGGCCGCAACCGACAACCTCAATTTCGGCAACCCGGAACGGCCCGAGATCATGGGCCAGCTGGTCGGTGCCGTGAAAGGCATAGGCGACGCCTGTCGTGCGCTCGAATTCCCGATCGTCTCCGGCAATGTCTCGCTCTACAATGAGACCAACGGCCAGGGCATCCTGCCAACCCCGACCATCGGCGGCGTCGGCCTGATCGCCGATTGGTCGAAGATGGTGCGGACCGGCTTTGCGGCCGAGGGCCAAATGATCCTGCTGGTCGGCGCGCCGGCGTCCTGGGGAACGCATCTCGGGCAATCGGTTTATTTCAGGGACATACACGGCCGCACGGATGGACCGCCGCCGACGGTCGACCTCGAGCATGAAAAGCGCGTCGGCGACCATGTGCGCGCGCTCATCGCCTCCGGCATCGTCACGGCGGCGCATGACGTTTCCGATGGCGGTATCGCGGTGGCTTTAGCCGAAATGGTGATGGCGTCCGGCATCGGCGCCACCGTTCCCGGCCTTGTCGGCACCGACCCGATCCCGGTCTGGTTCGGCGAGGATCAGGGCCGTTATCTGCTGACGCTGTCGATCGACCCGCATGGTGACGAATGGGACGCCATTCGCAAGCAGCAGGGCGAGCTTGGCATCTTCGCGCCGTGGATCGGCTCCACAGGCGGCAGCGCGCTGAAGCTTGGCGACGCCAGGGCAATCCCGGTCAGCGAACTCTCCTCGGCTCACGAAGGCTGGTTCCCGCGCTTCATGGATCAGGCTAGTTGACCACACTGGCTGCCCGGGCGCTGCTTGCAGTCGTTTTCTGGCCGTCGCTGTTCTTCTTCTGGTTCCTGGGACCGTTCGTCTTTTTCCTGCTGTCGACAACCTCGAGCGAGGTTTGTATGCGGCTGGAAACACGTGCGGAGTTCCTTGCCGCGGCGAACGGCGCCATCCCGATGCTGGCGCTGCAGAACCTCCTCTACGCGGTCCCGATCATCTGCCTGGTGCTCTGGGGCCGCCTTTTCCCGGATCCGGCACGGGCAAGGCACATTGTCACCTGCGTCAAGCTTTTCGCCGGCACGGTGGTCGTGGGCGCGTTTTGGGAGTACGGCTCGTCGCTCATCTGCGACGGCTATGGTCAGGGGTTCTTCTCGCCGGCTTGGCAAATGACGAGCTATCTCCCCATTGTCAGCCTGCTGCTCAACGCGCCGCTCTATGTGCTTGCCTTCGGCCTTGGCCGCGCTTTCTCGACACGCGAGGACGTTGCCGAGGATGAAGCAAGCCCACCGGCCTAGTCTTTCTCTGAAGCCGTGTGGCCGTTGGCGGGACAGAACGGCTTCAATCCGGACCGGAAAGGCTTTAGGCTCACCCGACTCTCATCTTATGGCCGGCTACCGGCCGCTCGAAACAGGATTTTGCCATGGCAATGGATGCCCACGACATCGAAAAACTGATCAAGGACGGCATTCCGGACGCCAAGGTGACGATTCGCGATCTCGCCGGCGACGGCGACCACTATGCGGCCGAGGTGGTGGCCGAGAGCTTTCGCGGCAAGAGCCGCGTCCAGCAGCACCAGATGGTCTATGACGCGCTGAAGGGCAATATGGGCGGCGTGTTGCACGCATTGGCGCTGCAGACCAGCGTTCCCGACTGACCCTTAGCGCTTGGCCCAACACGGCTCATCCTTTGCGCCATTTCAGCCACGGCGCGGCTAACGTCTTGTTTCGAGCAATCGTTGGGTTTATTTGAAGGGTATGTTTCGAGCCTGACTCCCACAGGCGGGAAAGGATATTCCATGAGCGGCATCAACGACTACATTGACAATGAAGTGAAGGGCAACGACGTCGTCCTTTTCATGAAGGGCACACCTGGTTTCCCGCAATGCGGATTTTCCGGCCAGGTCGTCCAGATCCTCGACTATATCGGCGCCGACTACAAAGGCGTGAACGTCCTGGACTCGGCTGAACTGCGCCAGGGCATCAAGGAATACTCCAACTGGCCGACGATCCCTCAGCTCTACGTCAAGGGAGAATTCGTCGGCGGTTGCGACATCGTGCGCGAGATGTTCCAGGCGGGCGAGCTGCAGACGTTCCTCGTCGAGAAGGGCGTCAGCGTCAAAGGCGCCGCCTGATTTCTGTTTTGTGCATGCCCGAAATCGACGTTGATTTTCGGGCATCGAGCACCAGGCACCGGGGCAACCTCACCTCGGCAATTTTCATGTCCTGACCCCAGGACCAGGACGAGCCAATGCGCCGGCCCGCCGGCGCATTTTCGTTTGAAAGATCGGACTTGCCGTGGACCAGCCAAAACCAGCGCCGCAATCGGCAAGCAAACTGCCCATTCCGCGCTGGGAGTTCATCGCTCTGTGCGCGGCACTGATGGCGCTGAACTCGTTGGCCATCGATATCATGCTGCCGGCTCTGCAGCAGATCGGCGCCTCGCTCGGCGTCGAAAATGAAAACCACCGGCAGTACGTCATAACGGCCTACATTCTGGGCTTCGGTGGCGGGCAGCTGTTCTTCGGGCCGATCTCGGATCGCTTCGGACGTCGCGCACCACTGGTCGCAGGGCTGGTGATTTATGTCGCCGCGGCTGCGGCCGCCGCCGTTGCACCAAGCTTTGAAACACTTCTGCTGTGCCGGGCCGTGCAAGGCATCGGTGCAGCCGCCACTCGTGTCATCGCGGTCTCGATCGTGCGCGATACGTTCGACGGCCGGCGCATGGCCGAGGTGATGTCGCTGATCTTTATGGTGTTCATGGCGATACCGGTCATTGCTCCCGGCATCGGCCAATTTATCATGCTGTTTGCGACCTGGCATTGGATCTTCGTCACCATGGCCGTCGGTGCGCTGCTCGTCTCGGCCTGGTCGCTGCTGCGCCTTCGTGAAACGCTGCATCCCGAACATCGCCGGCCGCTGACGCTCAACTCCATTGTCGGCGGGTTTCGTATCGTTCTCACCAACCGCATTGCGATCTGCTATGCCTTCGCCAGCACCTTCATTTTCGGCGCCATGTTTGGCTTCATCGCTTCGGCGCAGCAGATCTATGTCGACATTTTCAAAGTCGGCGAGATGTTCCCGGTCATCTTTGCTGGGGTTGCGGGCGTGCTCGCCTTCTCCAACTTTCTGAACTCGCGCCTTGTCGGCCGCATCGGCATGCGCCGCCTGTCGCAGAGTGCGTTGCTGCTGTTCCTGGTCATCAGCCTTGCCTGGCTGGTGATTTCGCTGGAGATGAGGATGCCGCTCTGGCTGTTCATCACCTTCTTTGCCTGCGCCATGCTTCCATTCGGTGCGCTCGGCGCGAACTTCAACGCGCTGGCCATGGAGCCGCTCGGCCAACTGGCCGGCACGGCTTCGTCGATCCTCGGTTTCATGCAGACGTTTCTCGGCGGCATTCTCGGCACGCTGATCGGCCAGGCCTTCAACGGCACGGTGACGCCGCTGGCCGCCGGCTTCTGCAGCGTCTCGGTCGCCGCGCTGCTGATGATCTTCATCGCCGAACGCGGCAAGATGTTCCAGCCACAGAACCCGCCCGTTTCAGGGCACATCACCGACTTGCATTAGGACGCACCTTCAAGGGCTGCCGTGAACCGAGGGGCAAGCATGCGCCCCGCAATTGCTTCGCCCATGCTGTCCGAAAAGTGCAATGGCAGAGCGTCATCGAGTGCCCTGAGGATGGATGCCACGAAGGCCCGGCTGCGCTGGGCATCGGTTCCCAGATCGGAATATGTGGCGCGAGGTTTGCCGATCAGCGTGCCGTTGCGGCGAAGCGAGAACCGCAGCGTGAGGGACATGCCCGCGGTTCCGGGTGGCGGCTTCCAGCAGGCATAGATCGCGTCCGACATCTCCTTTATCGTGTCGACGAGATCGGTACTGCGACAGCTGCGCTCTTGCGACCTTGCTTCCAGGGAACTGGCGAACAGACCGGCGGCAAGAGCCACCGCGACAAATGCAAACCGAGGTTTCATTCGAGAGCCTCCGGATTTGCGCGAGATTGTACTGCTTTCGGCTAACGCAGCAATCGATCCTACTGCGCCCAGAGCTCGCGGCGCAATTCGTGCCAGCTTTCCTTGTCTGGCGCGACAAGCAGGCCGCCGCCGAGATGCGAGGGCAGATAGGCGCTGCCGTCGAAGCGCGCCGCATGGCCGCCGGCCTCGGCATGGATCAGCACGCCGGCCAGGTGGTCCCACGGCATCAGCTTGTTGTAGACGACGAAGTGGGCATGGCCGCTCGCCAGCAGGCGATATTCGTGCGCGGCGCAGCGATAGGCGAACTGCGACAGGATCTTGGTCTGGTTGCGCGCCAGCCGTGTCCGTTCCGGCTCGGCCATATATTGCCAGGAGACAGAGCCGGTCATCTCCGAGATCGGCGCGGGTACCGCTACATGCACCTTCTCGATGCTGCCATGCGCATGCCGGATATGGCTGCCGGCACCCCTGGCGCCAATCAGCCAGTCCTTGCCGACGGGATCGTGGATGATGCCGGCGACGGTCTCGCCCTTGACCACGACCGCCAGCATGACGCCGAACAGCGGCACGCCGGAGGCGAAATTGAAAGTACCGTCGACCGGGTCGATGACGAAGGCCAGATCGGCATCGCCCAACCCGTTTAAAAGCGCTGGATTGTCGGAACAGGCCTCCTCGCCGACGACCATCGCTGAGGGATACCGCTCGCGCAGCCGCGCGGTGATCAGCCGCTCGGCATTGACGTCGGCTTCGGTCACCAGGTCGGCGGCCGACGTCTTCTGCCTGACATCGCCATCGCCCAACCGGCGAAAGCGCGGCATGATCTCGGCCAGTGCCGCCTCGGCCAGAATGCCGGCCAGCCAGTCGATCGCGGTGTCGTCAAATGTCATCGGCTTGCCTTGTGGTGAGGGTCTTGAGGGCAGCGAAATCGAACAGCTTTCTGTCGAGCAGATGCGATGGCCTGCTGTTCGACAGCGCGCGCAGCATCGTATCCTTGCGGCCCGGCATGCGCTTTTCCAGGTCCTCGAGCATCGCCTTCATGGCGTTGCGCTGAAGACCTTCCTGGCTGCCGCAGAGATCGCAGGGAATGATCGGGAATCGCATGGCGGCAGCGAATTTTTCCAGATCAACCTCGGCGCAATAGCTCAATGGCCGCAGCACCATGACGTCGCCTTCGTCATTGAGCAGTTTTGGCGGCATGGCGGCGAGACGCCCGCCATGGAAGAGGTTCATGAAGAAGGTCTCGAGAATGTCCTCGCGATGGTGGCCGAGCACCAGCGCCGAGCACCCCTCCTCGCGTGCAATGCGGTAGAGATGGCCGCGCCTGAGACGCGAGCAGAGCGAGCAATAGGTGCTGCCCGCCGGCAGCTTGTCGGTGACGACGGAATAGGTGTCCTGATATTCGATCCGGTGCGCAATGCCGTGGCTGTCGAGATAGTCCGGCAGGATATGTTTGGGGAAATTCGGTTGGCCCTGGTCGAGATTGCAGGCCAGAAGATCGACCGGCAAGAGCCCGCGCCATTTGAGGTCGAGCAGCACCGCGAGCAGGCCGTAGGAATCCTTGCCGCCCGACAGGGCTACGAGCCAGCGCTGGCCGGGCTTGACCATCGAGAAATCCTCGATCGCCTGCCGGGTCAGCCGCAGCAGCCGCTTGCGCAGTTTGTTGAACTCGACCGAGGACGGCACGTCGGCGAACAGCGGATGGAAACCGCCTTCGCTGTCGGCGACCGGTTCGAGCGTTTCAATGTCTGGAAGCATGTTCATGGCATGTCGCTTTCAATGGCCCAGAGCGCCGGATTAGCGGACATGACCGACAAAGAAAAGGCCGCCTCGACGGGCGGCCTTCGCAGGATGTCGCAGAACGCGCTCGTTTAGCGCGAATAGAATTCGACGACCAGGTTCGGTTCCATCTGCACGGCGAACGGAACGTCCGCCAGGCCGGGGATGCGCGAGAAGGTCGCGACCATCTTGTTGTGATCGGCTTCGATGTAGTCCGGCACGTCGCGCTCGGCGAGACCGACCGCTTCCAGAACGATGACCAGCTGCTTGGACTTTTCGCGGATTTCGACGACATCGCCCGGCTTGCAGCGGTACGAGCCGATGTTGACGCGCTTGCCGTTGACGTTGACGTGACCGTGGTTGACGAACTGACGGGCGGCGAAAATGGTCGGCACGAACTTGGCGCGGTAGACGACCGCGTCGAGACGCGACTCGAGCAGGCCGATCAGGTTCTCCGAGGTGTCGCCCTTGCGGCGGTCAGCCTCTTCATAAACCTTGCGGAACTGCTTTTCCGAAACGTCGCCATAGTGCCCCTTCAGCTTCTGCTTGGCGCGCAGCTGCAGGCCGAAATCGGAAAGCTTGCCCTTGCGGCGCTGGCCATGCTGGCCGGGGCCGTATTCACGCTTGTTGACCGGGGACTTCGGGCGGCCCCAGATGTTTTCGCCGAGACGGCGGTCGATCTTGTACTTTGCGGATTCGCGCTTGCTCATCGCATTCCCTTTTCAAAACAAACACACCCGGAACCTCATGGTCCGGGTGAAGGAAACGCGCCCTCCTCTGGCCTCCGTTTTCGAGACCTGACAGGGTTTTCCCACGCAACGCGGCGGAAAACCCACGGGACACGTCAGTTCAAACAAGATAGTAGAATTGGATTTCCACGCATCTTGCGCACATAAAGAAAACCACCGGGCATTGCGGCCCGGTGTTGGCGCGCTGATTAAACGGAGATTTAACCGGTGTCAAGCTTGTGGCTGGCGTAGGCCATGGCGACGATATAGCGTCTCTGGGTTGAGTACAGTGCCGGATGTGGCGGGAGGTTGCGCCAGCGGCATCAGGAAGGGACCGGAGCAGAGGAGCTACATTCGCATGAAGAAATTCTTCCTTACCCTGACAGGAGCCGCTGTGTTGGCGGGATCCATGGCGGTCATGACACCGGAGCCGGCTGAGGCCAGGCATTGGCAAGGGCACCGGCATCACCAGGCTTGCCGCATCGTGATCAAGAAGAAAATTATCTGGCGGCACGGCCACAAGAAGGTCATCCGCTACAAGATCAAGCAGTGCAGAGGGCGCTGGTAGGCTGCAATCAGGCGGCCGACATCATTTCGAAGCCTGCGGTTTGGCCGCGGGCTTTTGATTCCGGCTCGTGTTCTTCGGCGTTTCCCTTGAACGGCGGACCGCACTCTAGCCTTTCGACTTCTTCTCCGGCAGGCCCTTGCGCTTCGTCTCGGCGAATTCCTCGAGCTGCTTTTCGCTCATCGATTCGTACATTCCCTTGGAAGCGCCCTGGAGTTCGCTCTTCTTGGTCTCGCCGCGCTTGGCCGACAGAGCCGCGCCGGCGGCTTTCTGCTGGGCTTTCGAGGTGGCTGGCATGGCTCTTTCTCCCGTTGGCATCAGGAGAAAAACGCAACGACTGCCGTGATGTTCCGCTTCGCAATCACGACATCGCCAACCCGAACCCCTGCATCAGGCGGCGGGTGGGGAAATCGGCTCTTTTCGATGTGAAGACGGCAAGGTCGGGCCCTTCAGGCAACATCTCGCCACGACCGCTCGGATCGATGTCGGCGAGAAGCGACAGCGCCCGGCGCGCGATCGCTTCGGCAGGGTCGAGCCAGTCGACCGGCCAAGGCGCCGTCTTGCGCATACGATTGGCCAGAAAGGGGTAGTGTGTGCAGGCGAGCACGACGATATCCGTACGTAGCGCATCACGTTCGACGAAGCATGGCGTGATCTCGGCGCGCACCGCCTCCTCATCGACGAAGCCCTCACGCATGTAGATCTCAGCCAGTCCCGCCAGCCTGTCGCTGCCGACCAGGCGGACATGGCATTTCTGCGCCCATTTGCTGATCAGGTCGCGCGTGTACTGGCGCTTGACGGTGCCAGGCGTCGCCAGCACCGAAACCAGCCCTGAGCGCGTGCGTTCCGCCGCCGGCTTGATCGCAGGCACCATGCCGACAAAAGGATGCTCGGGAAATCTGTCGCGCAGCGCGTCGATCACCAACGTCGAGGCGGTGTTGCAGGCGATGACCGAAATGGCCGGCGCAAACCGCTCAAGCAGTTTGCCGAAGACTTCGAGGATATGCACCCTCAGCGCCGGCTCTTCCCAGGCGCCATAGGGAAACGCAGCGTCGTCGGCGACATAGATAAAGCGGCGGTCGGGCATCAGCACGCGCGCCTCGCGCAGTACGGTGAGCCCGCCGATGCCCGAATCGAACATCAGGATCGGCCGCTCAGTCATTGTCGGTTCCTTTTCCGCCAAGCGGCGGTATGTCATCGTCCTTGCCGGCGCCGGCAAGGCGCGCCGCTTCCGCCTTGCGGGCCCGCGCGGCGGCCGCGGGCAAGCGCCGTGGATCATCGCCAGGGGACCCGTCGCCGCGCGGCATCGCCGGCGAAAACCTGTCGAGCGACGAGATGATGCCGCGCAGCACCTTCAGCTCCGGTTCGGCAAAACCGGCGCGCGTCAGCACCGCACGCAGATTGTCGATCATTTTCGGCTTCTTCGGTGCCGGCCGGAAATAGCCGCGTGCTTCCAGTGCGCCTTCGAGATAGGCGAACAGGCCGTGCAATTCCTCCTTGCTTGCCGGCTTCATGTCCGGGCCGGAAAAATTGGTCTTGGTCTCGTCTTCCAGGCCGGACTTCATCCATTCGTAGGACATCAGAAGCGCGGCCTGGGCGATGTTGAGCGACGAGAAATCGGGATCGACCGGGAACGTGACGATTTCGTCGGCAAGGCCGACCTCGTCATTGTAGAGGCCGAAGCGTTCGCGTCCGAACAGGATGCCGGTGCGCTGGCCCATCACGTGGCGCGCCCGCAGCAATCTGCCCGCCTCCACCGGCCCGCGCACGGATTTGAAGCCGTCGCGCTGCCTGGCCGTGGTGGCGAAGACGAAGTTCAGGTCGGCGAGCGCCGAGGCCAGATCGTCAAAGACGGTGACGGCGTCGATGACATGATCGGCGCGGCTGGCCGCCGCGCGTGCCTTCTCGCTCGGCCAACCGTCACGCGGATTGACGAGGCGCAGCTCCGACAGACCGAAATTGGCCATGGCGCGCGCGACCATGCCGATGTTCTCGCCAAGCTGAGGCTCGACGAGGATGATCGCCGGGCCGGCGACTGCAATGCTATCAGGATCTTTGGTGACGGGCATGATTGTCAATGAACTGCTGTTTGCGGCATTTCAGCGTCCCCTGCCATATTCGGCCGGGAAAATGAAGCATTCGCAAATGACGACGGCTCTGGCCTCCAATTCGTGACCGATCGCCGTTTGCGTGGCCAAAAGCGCTTTGATATACGGGCGACATCTCCCGGCCCAACGCCACGCGGGCAAGGCCGTCCCACATCCCAGCAACGAGGCATTCTTTCCATGGCGAAGATCAAGGTGGCGAACCCGGTCGTCGAACTCGACGGCGACGAGATGACCCGCATCATCTGGCAGTTCATCAAGGACAAGCTGATCCACCCTTATCTCGACCTCAAGCTGGAATATTACGACCTCGGCATCGAGCATCGCGACGCCACCAACGACCAGGTGACGATCGATTCGGCCAACGCCATCAAGAAATGGGGAGTCGGCGTGAAATGCGCGACGATCACGCCTGACGAGCAGCGCGTCGAGGAATTCAAGCTGAAGAAGATGTGGAAGTCGCCGAACGGCACCATCCGCAACATCCTCGGCGGCACCATCTTCCGCGAGCCGATCATCATGAAGAACGTGCCGCGCCTGGTGCCCGGCTGGACCAAGCCAATCATCGTCGGCCGTCATGCTTTCGGCGACCAGTACCGCGCCACCGATTTCCGCTTCCCCGGCAAGGGCAAGCTGACCATCAAGTTCGTCGGCGAGGACGGCCAGGTGATCGAGCACGATGTATACGACGCGCCCGGCGCCGGTGTCGCCATGGCCATGTACAATCTCGACGAGTCCATCCGCGAGTTCGCCCGCGCCTCGCTGAACTACGGCCTGCTGCGCAACTACCCGGTCTATCTGTCGACCAAGAACACCATCCTCAAGGCCTATGACGGCCGCTTCAAGGACATCTTCCAGGAGGTCTACGAGGCTGAATTCGAGGCCGAGTTCAAGTCGAAGAAGCTGTGGTACGAGCACCGCCTGATCGACGACATGGTGGCCTCCGCCCTGAAATGGTCGGGCGGCTATGTCTGGGCCTGCAAGAACTATGATGGTGACGTGCAGTCCGACACGGTCGCGCAAGGTTTCGGCTCACTCGGCCTGATGACCTCGGTGCTGATGACGCCGGACGGCAAGACCGTGGAAGCGGAAGCCGCGCACGGCACCGTCACCCGCCACTACCGCCAGCATCAGAAGGGCGAGGAAACCTCGACCAATTCGATCGCCTCGATCTTCGCCTGGACGCGTGGCCTCACCCATCGCGCCAAGCTCGACGACAATGCCGAGTTGAAGCGCTTTGCCGAGACGCTGGAAAAAGTCTGCATCCAGACGGTCGAGTCCGGCTTCATGACCAAGGACCTGTCGCTGCTGATCGGCCCCGACCAGCCTTGGCTGTCGACCACCGGTTTCCTCGACAAGATCGACGAGAACCTGCAGAAGGCGATGGCCTGATAAGTAAGCAAGATGGGCAAGCCCATCGTCTACGGGGCGGATTACAGCGTCTATGTACGCATCGTCCGCCTCGTATTCGCGGAAAAAGGCATCGACTACGAGCTTGTGCCGGTCGATGTCTTTGCCGCCGAGGGCGTTCCCGCCTGGTATTTCGAACATCATCCGTTCGGCCGCATCCCGGCCTTCGAGCATGACGGATTCCGGCTGTTCGAGACGAGCGCGATTGCCAGATATGTTGACGAGGCGTTCGACGGGCCAGCGCTGCAAGCGACGGAGCCTCGTGGCCGCGCAACCATGAACCTGATCATCGGCTTGCTCGATGCCTATGCCTACAGGTCGATGGTCTGGGATGTCGCCGTCGAGCGGCTGGAGAAGGCTCAGCCGGATGAGGCGTTGATCGCCGGCGGCCTTGCTCAGGCGAGCAAAGCGCTTCGGACGCTGTCCGCGCTGAAAGCGCCGGGACCGTGGCTGCTGGGCGGCCAGCTGACGCTGGCCGACCTGCATGCCGCACCGATCATCGGTTATTTCGTCAAGGTCGCCGAGGGGCGAAATCTGCTGGCCGAGTTGCCTGATATCCGGGACTGGTATGCGCGCATTGCGGCTCGGCCTAGCTTCGTGCGGACTGAAAAAATCGGCTGATAAGTGACGTCCGCTGTCCCTCCAACCGTTGCTTTAAATTCAGTCCACTCGCCTACGCCGCTTCGAGTGCCGCCCTTACCGCAGCAATCGCATCATCGGCCTTGGAAGCGTCGGGGCCGCCGGCCTGGGCCATGTCGGGCCGTCCGCCGCCGCCCTGCCCGCCGAGTGCCGCCGAGGCCACTCGGACAAGGTCGACGGCGCTGAAGCGGCCGACGAGATCGTCGGTGACGGCCACCACGACGCTTGCCTTGTTGTCTTCGCCGGCGCCGACGAAGACGACGACGCCGGAGCCGAGCGACGTCTTGCCGGCATCGGCCAGCGGCTTCAGGTCCTTCGGTGAGACACCTGAGACCGTCTTGCCGAGGAAGCCGACACCGGCGACCGTCTCATTGGCGGCTGGAGCATCGGCAGACGATCCGCCGCCCAATGCCAGCTTCTTGCGCGCTTCGGTCAGTTCCTTTTCGAGCTTCTTGCGCTCTTCGAGCAGCGTCTCGACGCGCGCCGGTACATCGGCCGGCGAAATCTTCAACACGGCTGCCGTCGCCTTCAAACGCCTGTCCTGCTCGTCGAGATGTTTGCGCGCGGCTTCGCCCGTCAATGCCTCGATGCGGCGCACGCCGGCGGCGACCGCGCTGTCCGATACGACACGCACGAGGCCGATATCGCCGGTCGCCCGGACATGGGTGCCACCGCAGAGCTCGACCGAATAGGGCCGGTTCGCCTTGGCGCCGTGCAGGCCGGTGCCCATCGACACGACGCGCACTTCGTCGCCGTACTTTTCGCCAAACAGCGCCATGGCGCCCTCGGCGATGGCATCGTCGACCGACATCAGGCGCGTGGTCACCGGGCCGTTCTGGACGACGATCTCGTTGGCCATGCGCTCGACCTCTTCGAGGTCTTCGGCCGAAATCGGCTTGTTGTGCGAGATGTCAAAGCGCAGGCGCTCGGGCGCGACCAGCGAGCCCTTCTGTGCGACATGGCTGCCCAGCACTTCGCGCAGCGCCTCATGGATCAGATGCGTCGCGGAATGGTTGGCGCGCAGCCTCGAGCGCCTTGCATGATCGACCTTCAGCTCGACAGCCGCGCCCGTCTTGACGGTGCCGCTGGCCACCTTGCCGATATGCACGAACAGCCCGTCGGCCTTCTTCTGCGTATCCGAAACCTCGATCGAGAACCCCTCGCCGGAGATGACGCCGGTGTCGCCCATCTGGCCGCCGGACTCGGCATAGAACGGCGTCTGGTTGACGACGATCGCCACCGCGTCGCCCTTGCCGGCGCCGTCGACAGCCTTGCCGTCCCGGACAAGCGCCTGGATGATGCCTTCCGCAGCTTCAGTCTCATAGCCGAGGAACTCGGTGGCGCCGGCCTTCTCGCGCACCGAGAACCAGATGGTCTCGGTGGCGGCGTCGCCGGACCCGGCCCAATGCTTGCGCGCCTCGGCCTTCTGCTGCTCCATCGCGTTGGTGAAGCCGGCAATATCGACCGAGATGCTGCGCTGGCGCAGTGCGTCCTGCGTCAGGTCGAGCGGGAAGCCATAGGTGTCGTAGAGCTTGAAGGCCGTCTCGCCATCCAGCATGTCGCCGGCATGCAGCGTTTCGGTCGCCTCGGAAAGCAGGCCGAGGCCGCGCACCAGCGTCTTGCGAAACCTGGTCTCCTCGAGCTTCAGCGTCTCGGTGATCAATTGTTCGCCGCGCAGCAGTTCCGGATAGGCCTGGCCCATTTCGCGCACCAGCGCCGGCACCAGCTTCCACATCAGCGGTTCGTTGGCACCGAGCAGCTGTGCATGGCGCATGGCGCGGCGCATGATGCGGCGCAGGACGTAGCCCCTGCCTTCGTTCGAGGGCAGCACGCCATCGGCGACCAGGAAGGAGGACGAGCGCAGATGATCGGCAATGACCCGGTAGGAGGCGACCGTCTCCTTGTCGGGACCATGCCCGATCGCGGACGAGGCCGCGTCGATCAGGTGACGGAACAGATCGGTCTCGAAGACGCTTTCCACCCCTTGCAGGATGGACGCCATGCGCTCCAGGCCCATGCCGGTGTCGATCGAGGGGCGCGGCAGGTCGATGCGCTCCTCCTTCGTCACCTGTTCATACTGCATGAACACCAGGTTCCAGAATTCCAGGAAACGGTCGCCATCCTCCTCCGGGCTGCCGGGAGGGCCGCCCCAGATGTGCTCGCCGCGGTCGATGAAGATCTCCGAGCACGGCCCGCAGGGTCCGGTGTCGCCCATCGCCCAGAAATTGTCCGAGGTCGCGATGCGAATGATGCGGTCGTCGGAAAAACCGGCGATCTTCTTCCAGAAGCCGGCCGCCTCGTCATCCGTGTGATAGACGGTGACCAGCAGCTTGTCCTTGCTCAGCCCGAATTCCCTGGTGATCAGGTTCCAGGCAAGCTCGATGGCGCGCTCCTTGAAATAGTCGCCGAAGGAGAAGTTGCCGAGCATCTCGAAGAAGGTCAGATGACGCGCGGTGTAGCCGACATTGTCGAGATCGTTGTGCTTGCCGCCGGCGCGAACGCTCTTCTGGGCGGTCGAGGCGCGCGAATAGGGCCGCTTCTCCAGGCCGGTGAAGACGTTCTTGAACTGTACCATGCCGGCGTTGGTGAACATCAGCGTCGGGTCGTTGCGCGGCACCAGCGGACTCGACGCGACGATCTCGTGACCCTCCTTGCGGAAGTAGTCGAGAAATGTCGACCGGATTTCGTTCACGCCACTCATGAATGCTGCCTTTTCGGAAGGGCCGCCGGCAAACCGGCGGAAATGGGCTCTGCGTTTTAGAAGATTAGGACTTGGCCTTTTAGCCGCCGCGCTTCACCCTGTCCAGAAACACGGAATTGGTCCAATCCACGGCCTTTGCCGGCCGTTCGAACCGGCCTGTTTTCGCCGCCGAAACGCAAAACCGCCGGCACTGGGCCGGCGGTTTCAAAACGCATTAACGCGGAACTCGATTACTTAAGCCCGAGATAATAGAATGCGATTATGGCCGAACTCCGGCCGACCTCGCGAGTTGTCACATCGCGCCGGATTCCTCCTCGAACCCGTCGTCGCCACCTTCGGAGCCGCCATTCTCAAGGAACTTTTCGGCGATCAGCCCGGCATTCTGTCGGAGCGCCAGCTCGATCTCGCGTGCGGTGTCGGGATTGTCGCGCAGGAACAGTTTGGCATTCTCGCGGCCTTGGCCGAGACGCTGCGAATTGTAGGAGAACCAGGCGCCCGACTTCTCGACCACGCCGGCCTTAACGCCGAGATCGACCAGTTCGCCGGTCTTGGACACGCCTTCACCATACATGATGTCGAACTCGACCACCTTGAAGGGCGGCGCCAGCTTGTTCTTGACCACCTTGACGCGGGTCTGGTTGCCGACGACTTCGTCGCGGTCCTTGACCGAGCCGATGCGGCGGATGTCGAGGCGCACCGATGCGTAGAATTTCAGCGCGTTGCCGCCGGTCGTCGTCTCGGGCGAACCGAACATGACGCCGATCTTCATGCGGATCTGGTTGATGAAGATGACCATGGTGTTGGAGCGCGAGATCGAGGCGGTCAGCTTGCGCAGCGCCTGGCTCATCAGGCGGGCCTGCAGGCCGGGCAGCGAATCACCCATCTCGCCTTCGATTTCGGCACGTGGCGTCAGCGCCGCGACCGAATCGACCACCAGCACGTCGATGGCGCCGGAGCGCACCAGCGTGTCGCAGATTTCCAGCGCCTGCTCACCGGTGTCGGGCTGCGAAATCAGCAGGTTTTCGAGATCGACGCCAAGCTTGCGGGCATAGACCGGATCAAGCGCGTGCTCGGCATCGACGAAAGCGCAGATGCCGCCCTTCTTCTGGGCTTCGGCCACGGTGTGCAGGGCCAGCGTCGTCTTGCCCGAGCTTTCCGGCCCGTAGATCTCGATGATGCGGCCGCGCGGCAGGCCACCGACGCCAAGCGCGATGTCGAGGCCAAGCGAGCCGGTCGGCACCGTTTCGATCTCGACGACCTGCTCGTTGGCGCCGAGCCGCATGATCGAGCCCTTGCCGAAAGCCCGCTCGATCTGCGACAGCGCCGCATCCAGAGCCTTTGATTTGTCCACTGCCTTGTCCTCTACCAGCCGCAAAGAATTCTGAGCCATGATACATCACCCCTTGGTCGTCAATGAAGGCCGGACAATCCGTAATCCCTGCCTATTTGTACCTTTTTTGTTCTCATTTGGCAAGAGGGATCAAATATCTGAAAAACAAGCATTATCCGGATTTGTTCTTTTTTTGTCCAAGGATTCGATCAGGGATGCACCGCACGTTGGGCCAGACGGCCGGTTGTTTCGATCTGCCGAATCGCCGCCTTGCATGCGAAGCTCCGTCGCACAGCCTAGCGCTTGTGCGGCTGGAATAACAAAGGTCATATCGCCGGCATGCTGAAATCCGCGAAAATACTGGCCGTAGGCGGCGCCCATATCGACCGGCGGGGCCAGGTGTCCGGCGCTTACGTGCCCGCCGCCTCCAATCCGGGCACAATGCGCGAGGATGTCGGCGGCGGCGTCTTCAACGCTTTGCGCAGTGCCGTACGGCGCGGCGTCTCCGCGTCGCTGATGTCGGTGCGCGGCGGCGATGCCGCAGCCGACACGGTTTCGCGGGCCATTGCCGGGGCAGGCATTGCCGACCTGTCGGCGGTCTTCCTCGACCGCACGACGCCGAGCTACACGGCGCTGATCGACAGCGAGGGCGAACTGATCGTCGGCTTTGCCGACATGGCGCTCTATGATTTGGCGTTTCCCAAGCAGATTAGGCGCTCCAAGGTGCGGGAGGTGATCGCTGCCGCCGACGCGATCCTGTGCGACGCCAACCTGCCCTCTTCGGCGCTGGAACGGCTGGTCGCGCTCGCCGCGGGCAAGCCGGTTTTCGCGATTGCCATTTCGCCGGCCAAGGTGGTGCGGTTGCTACCGGTGCTGAAGGAGCTTTCGCTGGTCTTCATGAACCGGCGCGAGGCCATGGCGCTGGCCGGCGTCGCCGCGAATGCCACGGAGCGCGAGGTCGTCGACGGGTTGCGATGCAGCGGCCTCGTCAGCGGCGTGGTGACGGCAGGCGGCGGGCCCATGCTGGGCTTCGATGAAGCCGGCGCCTTCTCGATCCAGCCGCCGCCACCAAGAAAAGTCGCCGACGTCACCGGCGCCGGCGATGCGCTGGCGGGCGCAACGGTCGCTGCCTTGCTGCGAGGACTGCCGTTGCGGGCAGCTCTGCGCGAAGGCATTGCCGGGGCGACGCTTGCCATCGAAAGCGCCGCCGCCGTTCCGGAGTTCACCGCGGCGAGCTTCGCGGAAGCGTTGGCTCTTGTGCCGGATGCCAGGGAAATGGCATGAGACCGGCGAATTCATAGTGCCGCGATGTTGCCGAGCGTCCGACGGACGCGCCGCATTCCGGATAGGAGACCTTGATGACCCCTGAGACCGCCCGCCCCTTCATCGACATCCACGCGCCGGTGGCGCAGGCCCTGGCCGACGGCCGGCCGGTGGTGGCGCTGGAAAGCACCATCATCACCCATGGCATGCCCTACCCCGACAATGGCGCCATGGCGGCCGATGTCGAAAAGATCATCAGCGATGGCGGCGCCGTGCCGGCGACGATCGCCGTGGTTGGCGGCCGCATCAAGATCGGGCTTTCGGACGGCGAGCGCGAATCGCTGGCGATGACGGGCGACGCGATGAAGCTGTCGCGCGCCGATCTCGGTTTTGCCGTGGCGCAAGGGCGCACCGGTGGCACCACGGTCGCCGCCACCATGATCGCGGCGCATATGGTCGGCATAAAAGTGTTCGCCACCGGCGGTATCGGCGGTGTGCACAAGGGCGCCGAAAAGAGCTTTGACATTTCCGCCGATCTCGACGAGCTGGCGCGCACCCCGGTGATTGTCGTCTCGGCCGGCGCCAAGGCCATCCTCGACATCGAAAAGACGCTGGAAGTGCTGGAGACGCGCGGCGTGCCGGTGATCGGCCATGGCTGCGAGACGATGCCGGCCTTCTGGTCCAGGCAATCGCCGTTCCGCGCGCCACTGACCTTGCACGAGCCGGAAGAGATCGCGCATTTCTACCAGACGAGGGCGGCACTAGGACTCGCCGGCGGCATGCTGATTGCCAATCCTGTGCCGGAAAACCAGGAAATCCCGGCTGCGGAGATGGCGGGCTATATCGACGCCGCGCAGAAGGCCGCCGAGGCACAACATGTCACCGGCAAGGCGGTGACGCCATTCCTGCTGGGAAAGATCCTCGAACTGACCGGCGGCAGGAGCCTGAAGACCAACATCGCGCTGGTGGAAAACAATGCACGGCTGGCGGCGAGGATAGCCAGGGCTCTGTAGGGTGGGATAGGCGTTCGGCAATGCACGGCTAAACGCAACCGCCGCGTTCCTTCTCGCGCCCCCCTCTGTCCTGCCGGACATCTGGGGGAGATTGGAAGCTTCGGCGCTCCGTTCATTCCTTCACCATCGAAAGATTGGCGAAGGTCGCGATGACGTCCGATCTCCCCCTTGAGGGGGAGATGTCCGGCAGGACAGAGGGGGGGGTTAACTCGCGCCAGCGCCCCAAGGCTGGCATCACTTCCCCGCCCGCCGCCCCGCCTCATAGGCCCGCCGTGCCCAGACCGTCATCTCGTCGGGATCATCGAAAGCGCTGTCGGGAACGCTCCAGTAGGGCATGGCGACCAGCTTGCCGTGGCGCGAGCCGGTATAGGTCCATTGCGTGCAGCCGGCGGCCTCGAACTCGGGCGCGCTTTGCTCGTCGGCTTTCAACAGCAATTCGCCACGCAGCACGATGGCGACGATGACGCCGTCGAAATAGATGCCCTTGCCGCCGAACAGTTTGCGGATGCTGACAGGGCCGAGACCCTCGAACAGTTCGGCGATGCGTTCATTGTCCATGCCGCGATCATGTCACCGGCATCTGGCCTTGTCATCGCCGCAACCAAAATCATGCTGACAGGTTGAGAGAGGTATCGGAGTTTTCCCGCCATGCCGCTTCTGCTGAAAGGGTCCTGTCGCTGCAATGCCGTGCGTTTCGAGGTGGAAAGCCACACGCCGGCGCCGTTCATGCTGTGCTACTGCTCCATCTGCCGCAAGCAGCAAGGCGGCGGCGGCTTCGCCATCAATCTCGGTGCCGACAACGAGACACTGAACATCAGGGGCAAGCGCAGCCTCGGCGTCTTTCGGGCGGAGATCGAGGACGACGAGCATCCGCATTGCGAAATCTCAACCGGCGAGCGCAATTTCTGCAAGAAATGCGGCTCAGCCCTTTGGCTCTACGATCCGACATGGCCGGAACTGGTGCACCCCTTCGCCTCAGCGATCGACAGCGATTTACCCATTCCGCCGAGCCGAGTGCACCTGATGCTGAAATACAAAGCGAACTGGGTGGAACCGGTGGTTGGCAAGCACGACAAGGTCTTCGACGTCTATCCCGAGGAATCGATCGCCGATTGGCACAAGCGGACGGGCATGTGGGTGGAGTGAGTTTCTTCGCCCCGTTTACGGGGAGGTGAGGAGTGATCCGCGCACCGAACGAAAAGCCAATTGCTTGGATTTTCTAACGACGTACGCCGGCAGGCTGGGCGGAGCTAACTCTGGAGAGGCTGGCGCTGCCCCTCATCCGTCACTTCGTGACACTTTCTCCGCGTAAACGGGGCGAAGGAAAAAATCAGGCCGAAGCGCGTGCCTCTGCCAGTGCCTTCAGGTCGGCCGGCTTCAGTTCGACGGATTCGCCGCAGCCGCAGGCCGAGCTCTGGTTCGGGTTGTGGAAGGTGAAGCCGGTGCGCAGCGTCGTCTGCTCGAAATCCATCTCGGTGCCGAACAGGAATAGCGCAGCCTCGGGCGCGACATAGACATGCGCGCCGTCGCGCTCGATATGGTCGTCCTTGGTGTTGGGCTCGGTCACCAGATCGACCGTATATTCCATGCCGGCGCAGCCGCCCTTCTTGATGCCGAGGCGGATGCCATGCGCGTTGTCGCGGGTGGCGACGATCTCGCGCACCCGGTCGGCGGCCTTTTCGGTCATGGTGATGACGGCGAAGCGTCCCATTCTTTTTCCTTCCATTCCATGCAGGTTCAAGGCCTGCCGAATGATTCCTCACCTAAAATGGTGAAGTTTTATCCATGGCGCAAGTGCACCAGCCTCTGTCGGGCTAGTACCAACCCACCGCCACCTGCGCCTCTTCCGACATGCGGTCGGCCGACCAGGGCGGGTCGAAGGTCATGTTGACCTCGACGCCGGACACGCCTTCGACGGCGCCGACGGCATTTTCGACCCAGCCGGGCATTTCGCCGGCAACAGGGCAGCCGGGAGCGGTCAGCGTCATGTCGATCTTGACCGAGCGATTGTCCTCGATGTCGATCTTGTAGATGAGGCCGAGCTCGTAGATATCGGCCGGGATTTCCGGATCGTAGACCGTCTTCAGCGCCGATACGATGTCGTCGGTCAACCGCGCCAGTTCGTCGGCTGGGATGGCCGATCCCGAAACCAGCGCATTGGGCGCGGTTTCCGGAGTGGTCTCGGCAGCGATGCTTGCATCATCCATGGTCGTCACCCAAAAAAATCGTCATCCGAAGAATTTGCGCGCTTTTTCAAGCGCCTCGGCCAAAGCGTCGACTTCGGCCCTGGTATTATACATGCCGAACGATGCCCTGCATGTGGAGGTTACGCCGAAACGTTTCAACAGCGGCTGGGCGCAATGGGTGCCCGCGCGGACTGCAACGCCCTGCCTGTCTATCACCATCGACACGTCGTGCGCATGAATGCCTTGCAGTTCGAACGAGATGATGGCTCCCTTGCCGGGCGCATCGCCGAAGATGCGCAGCGAATTGATGGCGCGCAGCCGCTCATGCGCATAGTTCTTAAGGTCTTCCTCATGCGCGGCGATGCGCTCGCGGCCGATCGTTTCCATATAGTCGAGCGCGGCACCCAGTCCGATCGCCTGCACGATCGGCGGCGTGCCGGCTTCGAAACGATGCGGCGGCTCGTTGTAGGTGACGATGTCTTCCGTCACCTCCTCGATCATCTCGCCACCGCCCATGAAGGGGCGCATGCCCTGAAGAATGTCCTTCTTGCCGTAGAGCACGCCGATGCCCGAAGGGCCATAAACCTTGTGCCCGGTGAAGACGAAGAAGTCGCAGTCGAGATCCTGCACATCGATCGGCATATGCACGGCGCTCTGGCTGCCGTCGACGAGGACGGGAATTCCACGCGCATGCGCGATGCGCACGATTTCCTTGATCGGCGTCACCGTGCCCAGCGCATTCGACATCTGCGTGACGGCGACCAGTTTGGTGCGGTCGGTCAGCCGTTTTTCGAATTCCTCGATGTGGAAGACGCCGAGATCGTCGACCGGCACCCAGACCAGCTTGGCGCCCTGCCGCTCGCGGATAAAATGCCAGGGAACGATGTTGGAGTGGTGCTCCATGATCGACAGCACGATCTCGTCGCCCTCGCCGATGTTGGGCATGCCATAGCCATAGGCCACGGTGTTGATGGCCGAGGTCGTGTTCGAGGTGAAGATGATGTTGTCGGTGCTTGGCGCGTTGAGGAAACGGCGTACCGTTTCGCGCGCCTTTTCGTAGGCGTCGGTCGCGGCATTGGACAGGAAATGCAGGCCACGATGGACGTTGGCATATTCCTGGCTGTAGGCGTGCTGGACGGCGTCGAGCACCACCTGCGGCTTCTGTGCCGAGGCGCCATTGTCGAGATAGACCAGCTTCTTGCCATAGACTTCCCGCGACAGGATCGGGAAATCGCGGCGGATCGCTTCGACGTCGTAGGGAATGTTTTCGAGTTTCTGGTCCATTTCAAAGTCCTTGCCGGCCAAGGCCGAGATCCTTCCAACACCCCTCATCCGACCGAGCTTCGCTCGGCCACCTTCTCCACAAGGGGAGAAGGTCTAGCGCTTTACCTTCTCCCCTTGTGGGAGAAGGTGGATTGGCGCGTAGCGCCAAGACGGATGAGGGGTGGCTTTGCCGGACCCCATCCAATTACCCGTGTGCCAGGAACCAGCCGTCGAGCCGCGCTTCCAGCGCTTCGACGATCGCCTCGTCGTCCAGTTCCTCGATCACCTCGGCGACGAAGGCCTTCACGAGCAGCCCCCGCGCGCTTTTCTCGTCGACGCCGCGCGCCATCAGGTAGAACAGATGATCGTGGTCGATCTCGGTGACCGTCGCGCCATGGCCGCAAATCACGTCGTCGGCGAAGATTTCAAGCTCCGGCTTGATCGAGAACTCGCCGTCGTCCGACAGCAACAGCGTGTTGCATGCCATCTTGGCGTTGGTCTTCTGCGCATATTGATGGACGTTGATGCGACCCTGGAAGACGCCGCGCGCCTTGCCCGTCACCACGTTGCGGATGATCTCCGTCGAGGTCGTGTGCGGCACGGCGTGGTCGAGAACCATGGTCACGTCGGTGTGGGTGTCGCCGGCCAGGAGGTTGATGCCGCGCAGCTTGAAATCGGCGCCTTCGCCAGTCGTCCTGACCATGATCTCCTGGCGCACCAGTCTGCCGCCGGCGTTCATGACGAACAGCGTCAGCTTGGCATTTTTGCCGATATGGGCCTTGAACTGCGCCAGATGCGTCGCCGTTTCCGGCTGTTCCTGGACGATCAGCCACGTCACCTCGGCGCCTTCGCCGAGCACGAGCTGGCTGACCGAGCTGCCCAGGGCAGCGCCGTCACCCGTCTGCCGTTCGACGATGACGGCCTTGGCGCCGGCGCCGACACGCACTGGCAGGCGCACATGGGTCTGGCCGCCGGCCTGCAGGTTCTGCAGTTCGACCGGCTTTTCGAGTTCCACGCCATCGGCGATGTCGACAAAATATCCGTCGGCGACGAAAGCCGTGTTCAGCGCGCCGATGGCGTCGTCGCCGCCATAGGGATCGAGCCCAGCTGCTGCGCTGCCGTCGACCAGCTTTTCCGACAGGCGCTGGAAAGAGACGCCTTCAAGAACCGGCACTTTGGCGTCGGACTTGCCGTTCAGGATCGACACCACAGTGGAACCGTCAACGATCGGCGCAATGGCCTTGGCCATGGCGGCAGGGTCGAAGTCCGGCACGGTATTCAGCAACCGGCGGAGGTCGGTGTAGTGCCAGGATTCGACGCGCCGCGTCGGCAGGCCGTGCTTGATCGTCTCGATGGCGTCGTCGCGCTTCAGCATCACCGCGCCGTCACCCGGCAGCAGCGACAGCCGGTCGCCGAACGCGTCGATCAACGCTGTCTCGGCCGGTGTCCGTTGCGGTTGTGCGTGCATGTTCATCGGTATTACCTCTGGCATCTCACGCGGCTTCGCCGATCACGCCGGCGTAGCCGTTGGCTTCCAGGTCAAGCGCCAGCGACTTGTCGCCCGACTTGATAACCTGGCCCTTGTAGAGCACGTGCACGGTGTCGGGCACGATGTGCTCAAGCAGGCGCTGGTAGTGGGTGATGACCAGGAACGCCCGGTCCGGCGCGCGCAGCGCGTTGACGCCGTCGGAAACGATCTTCAGCGCATCGATGTCGAGGCCGGAATCGGTCTCGTCGAGCACGCACAATTTCGGCTCCAGCAATTTCATCTGCAGGATCTCGGCGCGCTTCTTTTCGCCGCCGGAAAAGCCGACGTTGAGCGGCCGCTTCAGCATCGCCATGTCCATGCTGAGCGAGGCGGCGGCTTCCTTCACGCGCTTCAAAAATTCCGGGATCTTCAGCGGCTCCTCGCCGCGCGCCTTGCGCTGCTCGTTCATCGCCACCTTCAGGAATTCCATGGTGGCGACGCCCGGTATCTCCATCGGATACTGGAAGGCGAGGAAGATGCCTGACGTGGCGCGCTCGGCCGGATCCATTTCGAGGATCGACTGGCCGTTGTAGAGGATGTCGCCCTCGGTCACCTCATAGTCCTCGCGACCGGCGAGGATGTAGGACAGCGTCGATTTGCCCGAGCCGTTCGGCCCCATGATCGCGGCGACCTCGCCGGCTTTCACCGTCAGGTTCAGGCCGCGGATGATTTCGGTGCCGTCATCGACGATGCGGGCGTGCAAATTTCTGATTTCAAGCATTTTTTCGTTTCCTGAATATCTGTCCGGTCAGCCGACCGAGCCCTCAAGCGAGATACCGATCAGCTTCTGCGCTTCGACGGCAAATTCCATCGGCAGTTGCTGGATGACGTCCTTGACGAAGCCGTTGACGATCAGCGCGATCGCCTCTTCTTCCGGAATGCCACGCTGCATGACGTAGAATTTCTGGTCCTCGGAAATCTTCGAGGTCGTCGCTTCATGCTCGAACTGCGCGGTCGAGTTCTTGGCTTCCATGTAGGGCACGGTGTGCGCGCCGCACTGGTCGCCGATCAGCAGGGAATCGCAGTTGGTGAAGTTGCGGGCGTTGGTCGCCTTGCGGTGCGCCGAGACCTGGCCGCGATAGGTGTTTTGCGAGAAGCCGGCGGCGATGCCCTTGGAGATGATGCGGCTCGACGTGTTCTTGCCGAGGTGGATCATCTTGGTGCCGCTGTCGACCTGCTGATAACCGTTCGACACGGCGATCGAATAGAACTCGCCCGAGGAATCGTCGCCGCGCAGGATGCAGCTCGGATATTTCCAGGTGATCGCCGAGCCGGTCTCGACCTGCGTCCACGAGATCTTCGAGCGATCGCCACGGCAGTCGCCGCGCTTGGTGACGAAATTGTAGATACCGCCCTTGCCCTCGGCGTCGCCGGGATACCAGTTCTGCACCGTCGAATATTTGATCTCGGCATCGTCGAGCGCCACCAGTTCGACGACGGCGGCATGCAGCTGGTTCTCATCGCGCTGCGGCGCCGTGCAGCCTTCGAGATAGGAGACGTAAGCCCCCTCCTCGGCGATGATTAGCGTGCGCTCGAACTGGCCGGTGTTCTTCTCGTTCATGCGGAAATAGGTCGACAGCTCCATCGGGCAGCGCACGCCCTTGGGCACGAAGACGAACGAGCCGTCGGTGAACACGGCCGAATTCAGCGTGGCGTAATAATTGTCGGAGGTCGGCACGACCGAGCCGAGATACTTCTTCACCAGTTCGGGATGCTCGCGGATGGCTTCCGAGATCGAGCAGAAGATGACGCCGGCCTGCGCCAGCTCCTTCTTGAAGGTGGTGACGACGGAAACGGAATCGAACACGGCGTCGACGGCGACGCGGCCCGATTTGTAGACATTGTCGCTGACTTCCTCGAGTTCCGAGGCGTCGGTCTTCTGCACCCCGGCGAGGATTTCCTGCTCGCGCAGCGGAATACCCAGCTTCTCGTAGACCTTCAAGAGTTCGGGATCGACATCGCTCAGCGAGGTCGGGCCGGGCGTGCTCTTGGGCGCCGCGTAGAAGTAGATGTCCTGGAAATCGATCTTGGGATAGTGGACGCGCGCCCAGGTCGGCTCGTCAAGCGTCAGCCAACGGCGATAGGCTTCCAGACGCCACTCCAGCATCCAGGACGGTTCGTCCTTCTTGGCCGAAATGAAACGGATAATGTCTTCGCTGAGGCCTTTGGGGGCCTTATCCATCGCGATTTCGGTCTGGAATCCATATTTGTATTGGTCGACGTCGATCTTTCGGACCCGATCGATCGTGTCCTGCACAGCAGGCATATGCGTTCTCCATCCACGCCGGGGTCAAGGCCCGACAGTTTTCAAACTATGGCACCGCCAAAACGAACCCCAAAAAGGCGCTTGCGGCAGCGTAAGTTTCATATAGTGCGCTTCGACCGGAAATTCACCCGGCCAGCATGAAACGCATGGCTCTACCAGGCCGAATGGCCCAAATCATTTTCGTCAAGCATCGGATTTTCCCGAAAATCGCTACGCGCTTTTCGGTCCGATGCCCCAACCGCTCACGCGGCTTTTTCTCTATCCGCCCGACGCGCGGCGATTCCCGTCAGCGCAACGCGAAACAACTCGATGTCTTCCGCGCCCGTCGCCGGACCGATCGACACGCGCAAGGCGCCAAGGCTGTCACCGTATCCCATGGCTTTCAGCACATGGCTCGGTCCGACCTTGCCCGACGAACAGGCAGAGCCGGCCGACAGCGCTACACCGGCCAGATCGAAGGCGATCTGCGCGGTTTCGGCTTTGACGCCCGCAATAGCGAAGAATGCCGTATTGGCAAGCCTTGGCGCACCGGTTCCGAAGATTTCCGCGTCCGGCACCAGCGTTTTCACGATGGCCTCGATCTCGTCGCGGCGCCGGCGCACGCCATCCATGGCCGGCAACCCGGCCAGGGCTTCGCGTGCGGCGGCGCCAAAGCCGGCAATGGCCGCGAGGTTTTCGGTGCCGCCGCGATGGCCCTTTTCCTGGCCACCGCCATTGATCAGAGGCTTCGGCATCATCAGGTCGGAAGCGGCGACGATGGCGCCAACGCCCTTGGGGCCGCCGATCTTATGCGAGGACAGAATCAGGTAATCGGCGTAACCCGCTGACATATCGATCGAAACACGCCCCGCCGCCTGAACCGCGTCGACGACGAGGACGCCGCCCGCAGCCTTGACGATCCCAGCGATGCGATCGATCGGCTGGATGACGCCAGTCTCGTTGTTGGCGGCATGGATAGCGACCAGCGGCAGGCCATCGGCCTTGTCATGATGGGCGAGTGCGGCTGCCAACGCGTCGAGATCGGCAATGCCGTTGGCGTCGACGCCGATCCGGTTTACCTGCACTGCCGGGAAGCGTCCGCCATTCAACAGGCAGGGATGATCGGCCTCCGACACGTAAAGCCGGCTCATGCGCACCATGCCGCGCCCCATCTGCCAGTCGGGTGACAGCAGCGTCGAGGCTGCTTCCGTGGCACCGGAGGTGAACACGACGTGCTCGGGCTTGGCGTTGACGAGCGCCGCCACGTCACGCCTTGCGGTCTCGATCAGGCGGCGGGCCGCCCGCCCCTCGGCGTGAACCGATGACGGATTGGCGGCGACATCGAGCGCCGCGACCATAGCTTCGCGGGCCGCGGCAAGCAGCGGCGCACTGGCATTGTAGTCGAGATAGGCGCGTTTTGCGGCCATTTTCGTCCGTCAAGTCCCGTCAGAAGCCATTCCGCCGTCGTATGGCGTTATTTCCTTGAAATTCCAAGGCGAGCCGTCCTATTTACGCGGCTTGCGGCGCGGGTGGCCGGGCTCGATGTCTTGCCACTCAGTTTTGAACAATTCTAAACTAGCTTCTAAGAAGACGCTCGCCCTGCGTCAAGGCCAGAGGAAACGTTCCAGGCACCGCGCATTCGTATACCCAAGTGGAGTATTTTATGCCTGAGGTCATTTTCACCGGTCCTGCCGGCCGCCTGGAGGGTCGCTATCAGCCTTCCAAGGAAAAGAGCGCGCCGATTGCCATCGTCCTGCACCCGCATCCGCAATTCGGCGGCACGATGAACAACAAGATCGTCTACGACCTCTTCTACATGTTCCAGAAGCGGGATTTCACCACGCTGCGCTTCAATTTCCGCGGCATCGGCCGCAGCCAGGGCGAGTTCGACCACGGCACCGGCGAGTTGTCGGATGCCGCCGCGGCGCTGGATTGGGTGCAGTCGCTGCATCCGGATTCCAAGAGCTGCTGGGTCGCCGGCTACTCCTTCGGCTCCTGGATCGGCATGCAGCTCCTGATGCGCCGGCCGGAGATCGAAGGTTTCATCTCGATCGCGCCGCAGCCCAACACCTATGATTTCTCGTTCCTGGCGCCCTGCCCGTCATCGGGCCTGATCATCCATGGCGATGCCGACAAGGTGGCGCCACCGAAGGATGTGCAGGGCCTGGTCGACAAGCTGCACACGCAGAAGGGCATCACCATCACCCAAAAGACGTTGCCCGGCGCCAACCATTTCTTCTCCAACGATGCCGACCTGCTGCTCGAGGAATGCGCCGACTATCTCGACCGCCGGCTGGCCGGCGAATTGTCGGATCCGCGGCCGAAGCGGCTGAGATAAGCAAAGAAAGCAGGGACGGCGATGTACGAACCTCCTCATTTCAGGGAAACGCGGCCGGAAATCCTGCACGGGCTGATCCGGACGCATCCGCTGGGCCTGTTGATTTCCAGCGGACCCGATGGGCCGGTCGCCAATGCCATCCCGTTCCTGCTCGACGCGGAAATCGGGCCGAACGGCAGGCTGCGCGCCCATCTGGCGCGGGCCAACCCGCAATGGCGCCTGTTGGCCGACAATCCGGCGTCACCCGTACTGATCGTCTTCCAGAGCAGCGATGCCTATGTGACGCCGTCCTGGTACGAGACTAAGCGCGAGACCGGCAAGGTGGTGCCGACCTGGAATTATGCCATCGTGCAGGTTCGCGGCACCGTCAAGGTGATGGATGATCAGGACTGGCTGGCGCAGCAGATCGCCGATCTGACCGTCTCCCAGGAAGGCGCCCGCGCCGCGCCCTGGGCGGTGACCGATGCGCCGGAGCCCTTCATCCAGTCGCAGATCAAGGGCATTATCGGGCTGGAAATCGAGATCAGCGAAATCCACGGCAAGTGGAAGGTCAGCCAGAACCGGCCGGTCGCCGATCGCGTCGGCGTTGCACAGGGGCTCGAAAGCGAAGACCACCAATCGCCCGGCATGGCCGACCTGGTCAGATCCTATGGCGGACTGGACGGCAACTGAACTTCGAATGCTCAGGCAGTCTTCCTTGTCGGTCCGATCAGCCGAAACGTTCTCTTGCGGACCGGCAGTCCCGACGGCGTCGGCCGGAAGATGAAGCCGAGCCGGGCAAAGACCAGCCCGCAGGCAAGCGCGAAACCGCAGCCAAGGCCGAAGCCGGCGACGGTGTCGCTGGGATAGTGCGCGCCAACGAAGATACGGGTCGAGGCGATGCAGGCGGTGATCGCCAGGGCGATGTACCATCGCCGCGGAAACAACAGCAAAGCGACCCCGAAAACCGCGCCCATTGTCGTACCATGGCCGGACGGAAAGCCGGCGAAGCGCGCATCGAAAGCGAAGGGGTGCAGGGTCAGCACGCCAAAGTCCTCGTAATAGAGCGGGCGAGCCCGGCCAATGGCATATTTCAGCACATTGACGGCGATCCCCGACAGGCCGGTGGCGCACAGCACCAGAAAAGCCAGGCAGGTCCAGTTGTAGAGCAGCATCAGCGAGCGCCGCGACAGGCTTCGCCAATCCGTCAGGTTCGCGGCGACAAGCAGAAGCACTGAGGGAATGATATACCAGCCTCCCAGGCCGAACTGGGTGAAAAAGTCGGCAGTCCGGGCAAATCCCGCCGACCACTTGCCGTGAAGCATTCCGGCCGGAGTGTCGAGACGAACAAATGCCGCCGCGGTCAGCAAGACCCAGACCAGCACCCAGACCGACCACAAAATATTCGGGTATCTGGCCGGCCGGGTGGCAAGGCGGCTTTTGGCGATCTGCATCGTATCGCGAAAGTTGTCGAGCGACCGGCGCCCTATGCCAAGGAGCAGGCTCGAAACGGGCGGGCGTGATTTCACTAGCATAGGAAATTCGACCCCATTGTTGCCGTCATGGGCATCGGCGAGCCGTCACTGGCTTACACGATAGAGGCCGAGCGACAGTTTGTCTCCCGACGAATAGTTGAGGCCGTCGACCTCGGCAACGCGGCTCGCCGACTTGCCTTGCGCCTCCAACAGGCCATTCAGCTTCTGCTCGTCGCCGATTTGTGCCAGCGCCAGCGCGCAGGCCGGATCGCCGAGCAGATGCTTGGCGACGCCATCGACATCGGTCAGGACCGTCTTGGTGCCGACCAGGAACACCAGGCTCGGCTCGTGATATTCCGCTGAGGCGAGCACCGTGGTGTCGCAAGGCCTGTTGGCCTGGACTGCCGCCTCGATCGCCGGGCTCAGCCAGATCGGTTTCAGCGAAGGCGCGATGACGCCGAACAACAATCCATAGGTGATGCCGGCGCAGACCGCGATGGCGCCGATGCGGGAGAGCGGCACTTGCAGCTGTCGCGAAAAAGCGAAATACCCTGCCGCCAGCGCCGCCGCGGCGGCCGGGATGCTCCACCAGGAAAAGGAGCCGGTGAGATAGATCGGCGCTCCGACGCAGACCGCCGCCAGGCCAAGGCTGACCACGGCAAGACCGAATGCGGTCGACCACCACAACCAGTCCTGCCAGCGCCTGAGCGGCGCATTCGCCTCCTGCGGCGACAATGTCAGCAGCCAGCCGATCAGCAGCGCCATGCCGGGATAGGCCGGCAGGACATAGTGCGGCAGCTTGGTCGGGATCAGCTCGAACACCAGCCAGAACGGAATGTACCAGGCGAGGCAGAAACGCAGCCGGGGATCGTCGCGCAGACGGTTGAGGGCCTGCAGCCCGGCGCCGACCGCGATCAGGCCGAACGGCCACATGAACAAGGAATAGGTCAGCATGTAGAAACCGGGCGGCAGGCCGTGCGATTCCTCGCCCGAGGCCACCTTGGCCATCATGTCCTTGCCGACGGCATCGTTGAGAAAGGCGCCGCCGCTCTTCCAGGTGATGAGGGCGACCCAGGGCAACACGATGAGCGCCACCAGAGCGACACCGCGCACCAGCTTCAGCTTCAGGAGCCAGCGCCAGTCGCGCTCGAAGGCAAACAGGGCGGCGACCGTGAGCAACGACAACAGCGGAGCCACCGGCCCCTTGATAAGAATTCCAAGGCCTTGAGCGGCCCAGAAAATCCACGGCAGATGGGCGGCTACCGGTTCGTTGCGGCGCGCTGCCAGATAGATCTGGGCGAGCGCGCCTTGCGCCGCCACGCAGCAGGCCAGCAGCATGGCGTCGGTCTTGGCGTCACGGCCCTCGAAGGCGGTGGCGAAGATCGCCGCCATCATCAGGCCGGCGGCGAGACCGGCATTGGCCCCGAACAGCTTGGTGCCCGTCCAGGCGATGCCGACGACGGCCAAGGCAATGCCAAGCATGGAGACGAGGCGGTAGACCCAGATCGGCGCCGCCGCCCCCTCGCCGCTCAGCGCCACGGCCGCCGATTGCAGCCAGTAGATGCCGATCGGCTTCTTGTAGCGCGAGGCATCCTGAAAACGGATGTCGACATAGTCGGAGGTTTCGACCATCTGCTTGGTGGCCTGGACAAAACGGGATTCGTCGCGGTCGATGGGTGGAAGGCTCGCCAGTCCGCTGAACGTCATCAGCATGCTGAACAGAAAGAGAAAAAGATAGTTCCTGTTCATCGCGGAGCTTTCCGGATCTGATCTGCGGGATGGCCCCGTCGCGGCGCCTCAGGCCCTGCCCTGCGCGGCGCCTCAATACGCCAGCCCAAACGACGAAGCAAGGATTCGCAAACGCCCTCCACGCGGGCTGCAAAACCGGAAAGCACTTTTGCTGATCGCTGGACCTTTGTCTGGCGCGATCAGTCGCAAAACCGGAAACCACTTTTGCTGATCGCTGGACCTTTGTCTGGCGCGATCAGTCGCAAAACCGGAAACCACTTTTGCTGATCGCGCTTGGATGCTAAACGCCCGCGTTCATGCACGCCTGAGCCACAGCGGCCGGACGCTTTCGGGAATAGAAAAAATGCCTGCCTTCAAATCGGATTTCCTGCGCACGATGAGCGAGCGCGGTTTCATCCACCAGACTTCGGATGATGCCGGTCTCGACAATATCTTCGCCAAGGAGACGGTGACAGCCTATATCGGCTTCGACGCGACCGCCAAGAGCCTGCACGCCGGCTCGCTGATCCAGATCATGATGCTGCACTGGCTGCAGCAGACCGGTCACCGGCCGATCGCGCTGATGGGCGGCGGCACCTCGATGATCGGCGACCCGTCGTTCAAGGATGAGGCGCGCAAGCTTTTGACCCCGCAGGACATCGAAGACAATCTTGCCGGTATCCGCCGCAACTTCATGCCCTACCTCAAATTCGGCAGCGGTCCCAACGACGCCATCATGGTCAACAACGCCGATTGGCTGATGGAGATCAACTACGTCAATTTCCTGCGCGATGTCGGTCGTCACTTTTCGGTCAACCGCATGCTGGCCTTCGATTCCGTCAAGCTGCGGCTCGATCGCGAGCAGTCGCTGTCGTTCCTCGAATTCAACTACATGATCCTGCAGGCCTATGATTTCGTCGAGCTCTACAAGCGTCTCGGCTGCCGCCTGCAGATGGGCGGCTCCGACCAGTGGGGCAACATCATCAACGGCATCGATCTCGGCCGCCGCATGGAGGACGCGCAGCTCTATGCACTGACCACGCCGCTGCTCACCACCTCGTCGGGCGCCAAGATGGGCAAGTCGGCGTCGGGCGCGGTCTGGCTCGACGCGGAGATGCTGAGCCCCTACGAATTCTGGCAGTACTGGCGCAACACCGAGGATGCCGACGTCGCCCGCTTCCTGAAGCTCTACACGACGCTGCCGCTGGACGAGGTGGCGCGGCTCGAGCGGCTCGGCGGATCCGAGATCAATGAGGCCAAGAAGATCCTCGCCACCGAGATCACCGCCCTGCTGCACGGCCGCGCGGCCGCCGAGCAAGCCAGCGATACGGCGCGCAAGACGTTCGAGGAAGGCGCGCTCGCGGAGTCGCTGCCGACCGTCGAGGTCGACAAGACAGCGCTCGAAACCGGCGTCGGCATCCTGTCGCTGCTGGTCACCGCCGGACTGGCGGCGTCGAACGGCGAAGCGCGGCGGCATGTGCAGGGCGGCGCCGTGCGCCTGAACGACGAGCCGGTGAGCGACGAGCGCCGGCTGGTGACCCCTCAGGATTTGAGTCCGGAAAACGTCGTAAAGCTTTCCTTGGGAAAGAAAAAACACATTCTGGTGCGACCGGCCTGAACTCGCTCACCTATATTCGAAGATCGACCTGAATATTCCGGGCGCGATCACCGACAGCGGATTGATGTCCAGCAGCGGCTTGTTGGCGTTGCCCTTGAGCCGGTAGGTGACGCCGATCAGGCCACGGTCGCGGCCATTGCCGAGCAGCGCGCCAACGATGGGCAATTCGCCGAAGATGCGATTGAGGCCATAGACCGGCATGAACGTGCCGGTCATGTCCATGTTGTTGTTCTGGTCGTAGAGCGTGCCCTGGAACGTCGTGCCGATGCGCGGTCCGCGCAGCACGCCATTGGCCAGTTTCAGATAGCCGCTGCCCTTGTCGATCTCGGCGTAGCCGCGTTCGAACTTCACCCGCGACGTGTCCAGCTTGCCCTTGACCGCCTGGTTGAGGCTGCGGTTGTCGCCGGCCGGCGTGGTCGAGACGATGGAGGCGAGTTTCGGCTCGTTGACGACGAAAAAATTGCTGGTGTCGACCTTGCCCTTGAGCGATCCGTCGCTCGGCCCGGCCAGTGCGAGCGTGATCACGCCGCCTTCCATATGTTCGTAGATGTTGAGGAATCTCAGGATGGCGCCGGCGTCCGCGGACTGCATGTTGAGCGTGCGCCGGCCGGCGCCGGTCGTGTTGCTGATCGATATGGCCGCACCTGAACTGGCCGTGGCGCTGACCTTCAGCCCGTTCACCCGCGAGCCGGCCGCGCTGTAGTCGAGCTTCAGATTGGACAATTGCTCGTCGTGGAAACCGGTCAGCCGGTCGACATCGGCGCTGACGGAAATGGCGTCGGAACCGGTGGTTTTGGTAGCCGTGTCGACGTCGGAGGTGAACTGCTTGATGAGCGAGCGGGCATCGAGCGCATTGCCCGATATGTCGACCGCATAGCCCTTGCCGGACCGCTTCACCGACACAGCAACGTCGTCGCCTCTGTTCAAGGTGACCTTGCTGAACCGCGCCGACGACAAGGCGCCATTGACCAGCACGATGCTGCCGTCGACGGAGAACGTCTTTCCGTCGAGATTGAAATCGGACAGCGTCGTGGTGTCGCCGGACTTGGTCATGACGAAGGTGACGTTGGCGGGCACCCCCGCCCCCTTGCTCCAGCCCGCCCAGGGAATGTCCAGCCTGGCGTTGGTCAGGTCGGCCGAGACGTTCTGGTCGCCGCTGCCGTTCTTGTCGATCGCCACCTTCACAGTTCCGGCAAGCAGCGGCTTCAGGCCGGGCATGGCGGCGGCGCGGATCTTGTCGTCGAGCACCAGGGCCACCTTGCGGCTGCGCGCCGGCCCCTCATCCCTGAGCGGCTCGATCAGATCGAGTTCGGCCGGAATGCCGTTCAGCAACGCCTTGGCGGCGATCACCGCCTTCTCGGGGTCGACCGTGATCGAACCGTCGGCATCTGTCACGACCTGTCCTTCGAAGGGCTTGGCCAGGGACATGCCGGTGTAGTCGAGCGACACCAGCCAATCGAGCTTCGAGGAGTCGACGCCGGACTGCAGCGGAATATCCGCCTTGACGTGACCGGTGACGCTGCCCGACAGGTCCTCCGGCAGAATGCCGACATGGCGCATGGCGTTGATCGGCTCGTAGGATGCGAGTTCGGCAACGGCGGATGCGTCGCCGTCGACATCGATGTCGAGCGCGCCGACGACCGGCGGGCGGTTCGCCGCCTTGACCGTCAGCGTGCCGTTGCTGGCCGCCACGGTGCGGCCGCTGGGCATGTAGACGGTGCCCGAGGACAGCGAGATATCGACATCGTTGCCGTGGAAACCGACGACGCCGACCGCGTCGCGTATCGGCGGGATCCGGCCGGCGGTGTCGAATCGCGATCCCTCGATCTGGAAGCGGCCGAACACCTCATCGGCCGAAAGCGGCACGCCGTTGCCGAGCCGGCCCGGCACCACCTGGAACTGAAGGTTGGCGTCGACGACACGGCCGCCGAACAGATTGGCCAGCACCCAGAGCCGGGCATTGCGCGCCGAAAACCACGGCCATAGCTGCTTGACGTGAGAGACCTGCATGTCGTGGATGTTGAACGCCAGATTGATCCCCGGCACTTTGCCGTCGACGAACGCCACGGCGGCGGTGCCAAGCACCTCGCCGGAGCCGGCGGACCGAAGCGCGATCTGCTCTGCGACCAGTTTGTGGCTCACCGTGTTGTAGACACCGGCGATCCGGGCGAGGAAGGTGAGCGCCGGCTCGGGCGACTCCGAAGGCGCAAGCGACGATCCGTCGCTGGTCAGGTCGTAGCGATAGGAGGGCTCTTCACCCACCGCTCCGCTTGCCGGCTTCGGCCCGATCGAACCGGCGAAATCGAATGTCGAGCGGCCGGTCTTCAGCAGCAATCTGTCGACCTGGACCTTGTTGCTGCCAGCAACCAGCGTCGCATTGATATCGACGTCCGCCGCCAGCAATCCTCGCGTGCCGAGATCGAGGACAGAGCCCGTCGATGACAAAGCGGCCGTCAGCCGCGATGCGTTCACGCCGAACCCTTCCGATCCCGTCAGCTTCAACGCGACGGGTCCCAACTTGCCGGCAGCGGCCGCCGCGTCGCCGGTGTCGGCCAGATCGACGCTCGCATCCAGCGCCGTGACCCGGTGCGCCGCGATATCACGGGTGGCGGTAGCGGCAACCGTAAGCGTCCTGCCGTCGATGTCCGCCTTCGAGGAAAACTGCATGCCGCCCGGTCCCGACTGCACGACGGTGGCGTCGGTGATCTTGACGAGCTTGATCGCTCCGGTTTCGGGCAGCACGAATTCGACATTGCGAAGATCGATGCGACGCAGCGAATCCTCCCGCACGGCATCGAGTGCGTGGTTGATGTTTCCGAACACCGCGGCGGACAGCTTCTCCGGATCGATGAGGCCGTCCGCATTGCGCAGGCCGGCGGTCCAGTCGCCGCCTGACGGCATCGCCGCCACGACGATGCGGGCATCCGAGATCCTGGCGCTGGTCAGCCGCACATCTCCCCACAGCAGCGGGAACAGACGCACGCCGAAGCGCACGCGGCCGGCATCGGCCATCGGCTTGCCGTCTGATGTCTTCAAGCTGACGTCGCTGACCTGAAGCGCGATGAAACTCGAACCGTCGAGCGTGATGCGGGCAGGCCCGACCGCGACATTGACATCGACGCCCGCCAGTTTCTCAAGCGCCGTTTCCGCCTCGGCGCGAAGCCGGTCGGCTCCGATGCCGGAGGCGCCAACCAGATAAACGAGCACGGCGGCCAGCAGCACGAAAGCGACCAGACCGGCGAACAGTCGCGACAGGATGCGAAAACCGCGTCCGATCGACGCCTGACCAAGCGGCGGCACACGGCAGGCGGACGGAAAGGTCCCCAGGTCGGTGATCTCATCACGCCTGAACCGGATCTTCTCGTGCTGCGGTCGCTCCTGATCCACGCAATTTTCCGTTGTACGAACTCGATCGTGGACGAATCCCCGTCCGACACTATATCGGTGTGGCTTCGCGCGTAACCTCAAACAAGGGCATCGGTATGGCTGACCTCGACGTAGGCGATCTCGCGCCGCAATTTGACCTGCCGCGGGACGGCGGCGGATCGGTCAGCCTTGCCGCATCGTCCGGCAAGCCCATCGTGCTCTATTTCTATCCGCAGGACGACACAACAAGCTGCACGCAGGAGGCGATCAGCTTCTCGCAGTTGAAGCCGGAGTTCGAGAAGGCCGGCGCCGTGGTGATCGGCCTGTCGCCCGACCCCGTCAAGAAGCACGATAAGTTCAAGTCGAAATACAATCTCACCATCGACCTCGCCGCCGACGAGGAACGCAAGGTAATCGAGGCCTACCATCTGTGGGTCGAGAAATCGATGTATGGCCGCAAGTATATGGGCGTCGAGCGCGCGACGTTCCTGATCGGCCGCGACCGGCGGATCGCCAGGATCTGGCGCAAGGTCCGCGTCAAGGGCCATGCCGAAGAGGTGCTCGAGGCCGTTAGAGCGCTTTGAGGTTTGCCGGCGAGGCTGGCCCAGGTTCCCTTGCAACCTTACGCACGCCTGGCGGGCAATCGCTGTGAGCAAGCTATCGCTGCAAGCCTTTGTTAACCCTAATAATGTGTAATCAAGCTGTCGTGGTGTCGTAAACGAAAGCTTGGTCCCGTGAACGCAACCGGTCAGTCCGCAGTCTTCGGCAAGCGTAAGGAGCCCCATACGGTCATCATCGCCCGGGGCAACGAGATCAGGCATTTTACGATCCGACCGTGGCTGGCGGCCTTTATCGGCTCGGCGCTGGCCGCCATTGCCGTCGGCTACCTCATGGCCACCTCCTATCTCGTGCTGCGCGACGATTTGATCGGCGCCACAACGGCGCGTCAGGCGCGCATGCAGCAAGCCTATGAAGATCGCATTTCGGCGCTTCGCGCCCAGGTCGACCGCATCACCAGCCGCCAGTTGCTCGACCAGCAGCTGATGGAAACCAAGGTCAGCGAACTGCTTGAACGCCAGAGCCAGTTGAGCCAGCGTCATGGCCGCCTTGGTCCGCTGCTCGAACGCGCCGAGAGCGAAGTCGGCGCAGCGCCGGCCGAAGATCCGGCAGCGGCTGCGAAGCCGGACAAACGCGCCGAAGCGACCGGCAGCATCAAGGAGCCCGCGCGGAATTATGCGGTCGCCAGCCTGAGCGCCGATCTCGGCGCCGGCGACACAAGGCCGTTCTCGCTGTGGTCAACCCGCTCCGATCCGCTGCCCAATGATTCAGCCGCCGATCGTGCCGACAAGCTCTTCGTCTCGATCAACCAGTCGTTGAAATCCATCGAGAGCGATCAACTGACCCGCATCAGCACGCTTGCCGACAATGCCTATAAGAGCGCCGATGCCATCACCCAGGCGCTCGAGGCGGCCGGACTGCCCGTCGACAGCGACTTCGGCAAGGGCGACAGCGACGTCGGCGGACCGCTGATCCCGCTCGACAGTTCGATGATGTTCGACAGCAAGGTCAAGGAGCTGGACGAAGCGCTGGACGCGCTCGACCATCTCAAGAAAGAAGCGCGCCAGCTGCCGCTGACCAATCCGGCTCCGGGTCACTCCGTCACCAGCCCGTTCGGCGTGCGCACCGACCCTCTCCTTGGCACCGCCGCCCTGCATTCCGGCATGGATTTCAGGGCGCCGATCGGCATGGCCGCAAAAGTCACGGCGCCTGGCACCGTCACCAAAGCCGGCTGGAACGGCGGCTATGGCCGCATGGTTGAAGTCGACCACGGCAATGGTTTTGCGACACGTTACGGGCATCTCAGCGAGATCGACGTGACCGTCGGCGAGAAACTGGACGCCGGCGCCGTCATCGGCAAGACCGGTAGCAGCGGCCGCTCGACCGGCCCGCATCTGCACTACGAAGTCCGCCACAATGGCGAAGCGATCGATCCCTTGCGCTTCCTCACGGTCGGCAAGAAGGTCGCCCAGTATCTGTAAGCGATCCCAGGCTCCTGCCCCATGCGCCGATGACCATCATGATGGCTGACTAAGGCGCTCCCGTCGACAGAAACGCCGTCGCTGCCGCAACCAAGGTGGTCGCGCCGACCTTCAACGCGGCCTCGTCGACACGAAACCGGGCGTGATGGAGCGGAAAGACCGATCCGATCTCCTCGTTCCGGATTCCCAGCCGAAAATAGACCGAAGGACGTTTCTCGCTGTAGTAGCCAAAGTCGTCCGCGATCGTCCATCCGGGCGTGTTGAGGACGTTGTCGGCACCGATGCAGGCCTTGGCGCTGGCGGCAATCAGCTCTGTCATCTCGACATCGTTGACGACGCCGGGTTCGCCCTTGTGGATGTCGACCTCGACACGCGCGCCGTGGCTCGTCGCCATACCCGCGGCTATTGTACGAACGCGGTGCCAGGCCCGCTCGCGGGTTGCATCGCTGCCGCTGCGGATGGTGCCTTTCAACGTGACCCTGCCGGCGGTGACATTATATGCGTTGCCGCCATTGATGGCCGTGACGGAAATCACCAGCGGATCGTACGGATCGGTCTCGCGCGAAACGATCTTCTGCAATTCGCTCACCAGGGAGCAAGCCACGGCCAACGCATCGACACCTTCATGCGGTTTTGCCGCGTGTGCCGCCGAGCCGATGACGGCCACATCGAACGTGTCACAGGCCAGAGTGTAGGGACCGGAGCCGACGGCGATCTTGCCGGTCGGTGTGTACGGATCGACGTGGACGCAGATGGCGGCGTCGATGTCGTCGAGAAGCCCCTCTTCCACCACCCGCTTGCCGCCCGACGGTTCGTCCTCCTCCGCCGGCTGGAAGATCAGGCGAACGGTACCGCCAAAACTGTCCCGCGACTGGTGAAGATGCGCGGCCACCGCGAAAGCCATCGATGCATGGGCGTCGTGACCGCAGGCATGCATCACACCTGGATTCGTCGATGCATAATCGACACCGGACTCCTCCTCGATCGGCAAGGCATCGATGTCGGCGCGAATGGCGATCTTTCGATTTGACGGCCTGCCGGCGCCGACAATATCGACGGCAAGGCCAAAGCCGGCGACGTCGCGAATGTCGACGATTCCCTGATCCACCAGCATCTGCCTGAGGTAACGCTGCGTGCCGGCCTCCTGGTTCGAAAGCTCGGGATTGCGGTGCAGATGGCGACGGACCTCGATCATCCGGTCGAGAATTCCGGCGTCGATATCGGTCGTCACGGTTTTCACAACACCACCCGCCGTGGCCGAACCCTCAGGATTTGACATGGATCTCTCGCGGGAACTTCGTCAGGGTCTCGTGGCCGGTTTCGGTGACCAGGATGGTCTCGCTGACCTCGATGCCCCAGCCGTCCATCCACATGCCAAGGATGGAATGAACGACGTTGCCCGGTTCAAGCACCGTCTTGTCGCCCGGCCTGAGGCTGATCGTGTGTTCGCCCCAATCCGGCGGATAGGCGACGCCGATGGAGTAGCCGATGCGCGATTCCTTCTTCAGTCCATAACGCTGGATGACCTTGCGCCAGGCAGCTTCGACCGCTTCGGCAGTCGTTCCCGGCCTGACCGCGTTGAGCACCGCGTCCATGCCCTCGATCACCGCTTTGGCGGTATCCGAGACATTTGTCGGCGTCTTGCCAAGCTGCATGGTCCTGGCGAGGCCGGCGGCATAGCGGCGGCAAACGCCGGCAAGTTCCAGCGCAATCGTCTCGTTTTCTCCGAACCGCCTGTCGCTCCACATGATGTGCGGCGCCGAGGCATTCTCGCCACCGAGGATTGTCGGCGGAAGTGCTGTGATGTCGCCGGCAAAGTCCGGGCTGCCCGCGATCTGCGCCGCCTGGATGGCGGCGATGGCGTCGCATTCGCGAACGCCCGGCGCGATCACCTCGAAGGCTCGCGTGACGGCAGCTTCGGCGAGCGTCGATGCCTTGCGCAAATAGGCGATCTCGGGCGCCGATTTGACCGCGCGGATCCAGTTCACCAGCAGGTCGGCATCGTGCCATTTTGCATTGGGAAGTCCGGCGACAAGCCGGGCGTGCGCCTTGGGGGAGAAATAATAGGCTTCGAGTTCGATGCCGATATGGCGGCTCCCCCAGCCCCTGGCGACAATCCAGTTCGCAATCCAGTCCATGGGATGGCGATCGCCTCGCTGGACATGGTCTTCCGGAAAGCCGACCACGTTTTCCGGTTTCATCCAGGCTGTCAGAAGACCGCCGGCCGCATCCATGGCGCGCCCGATCCAGACCGGCTCGACCTCCTCGATTGGAACCAGCACCATTTGCGGCGTGTAGAACGACCAGCCGTCATAGCCGGTGATGTAATGCTGGTTGGCAACGTCGTTGACGACAAGGAGCTCAAGACCGCGCTTCGCCATCTCGGTGCGGATCTTGCGAAGCCGCTGTTGGTACTCGTCGCGGGCAAACGGCAATTCGATCATCTTTGCTCCATGCTTTGTCAGATCAATGGTCGCGGGTTTCGTTCACCATTGAAGAGGTTTCACGATGGCGGCAATCGGCCAGGACGACGCGTGGGCAGGTCCTGAACCGAATACGCCCTCCATGGGCCTCCCCTTGGAAAACCTCGCCATGAATTTATTTTTGAATTCCATTTGACTGAATAAATAAGCAATGCGAAGCTACCCTCTCCTAAGGGGCGCAAGGCATGGCACTGCGGGGGACCAATCAGGAGTTCGGGCGGCCGTACAACCGGCGCATCGTGCTTGAGTCCATCCGCCTGCACGGGCCGATCGCGCGCGGCGAGATCGCCCGGCGCGTCGGCCTCACCGTCCAGACCGTATCGACCATCGTTCGCGAACTGGAAGATCAGGACTACATCCTGTCGCTGCGCGAAGAGCCGAAGGGGCGCGGCCTGCCGCCGGCGACGCTCCGGATCAACCCCGAGGGCGGCTATGCCGTCGGCATCCACATCACCCCGCTTGGTATCAGCGCCGCGTTGATCAATCTGAGCGGCGACGTGATCGAGAGCATCTACCGCGAAGCGCCGAACGCGACGCCGGACCACGCCTTCGAGTTGATCGGGGCGATGGTGGTGGAATTGACCAGACTGCGGGCTGGCGGACGGGTGCTGGGCGTCGGCATGGCCCTGCCCGGCCCCTTCGACGTGGAGTCCATGAGTTTCGTGGGGCCGACCACCATGACCGGCTGGAATGATGTGGCGCTGCGCGAACGGCTGGCGGCCTCCACCGGATTGCCGGCCTTCTTTGAAACCGATATGGCCGCGGCCGCCATGGGCGAGCGCCTCTATGGCCTCGGCGCCCAGTTTTCCGAATACTACTATCTCTATTTCGGCGTCGGCCTTGGCGGCGTCATGGTTCATGACGGCAGCGCCTTGCGCGGCGCCTGGGGAAATGCCGGCGAGATCGGACACATTCCCGTCATTCCCGGCGGCGAAGCCTGCCCTTGCGGCAACAGCGGCTGCCTCGAAAGATATTTGTCGCTCGAGGCGCTCCGGCGCTGGAACGGCAGCGAGGCCGACTGGGTGGCCGAAGTCGCATCGATCTTTCACAACGCCGTCGCCGTCATCGAGAACCTGTTCGACCCGGAGACGGTCATCCTCGGCGGGCTGGCATCCACCGACCTGCTCGAAATGCTGGCTGGTTCGGCCGCAGGCCTGCACAACTCCGTCTCGGCCCGCAAGGACCGCACGACGCCCAGGGTCGTGGTCGCACGCGGCGGACAGCATTCCGTGCTGCGCGGCGCCGCCGCCCTGGCGGTTTCCGGGGTTCTGTCACCTCGCTTCGGGCAGATGTTCGCGGCCGAACGCGAACGCGAGCGCGACCTTCTCAAAGGCAGGGAGATTGCGGCATGAGTGAACCCCTGCTGGTGCTCGACAACGTCACCAAGAACTATGGCGCGATCGAAGCGCTCAAGGGGATCAGCTTCTCGATCGACAAGGGCGAGGTCGTGGCGCTGCTGGGCGACAACGGCGCCGGCAAATCGACACTGGTGAAGATCATATCAGGCGGACTGGAGCCGACATCGGGCCGCATGCTGTTCGAGGGCAAGGAATTCCTCGCCAAATCACCGGCCGAGGCCAAGGCGGCCGGCATCGAGACCGTCTACCAGGATCTCTCGCTGTGCACCAATGTCGACGTGGTCGCCAATTTCTTCATGGGCCGCGAGATCACCCGCAAGTTTCTCGGCATTCCCGTGCTCGACGAGCGCGCCATGGAAGCCGTCGTCGGAAAGGCGCTGGCCAATGCCGGCACCCGCATTCCCTCGCTGCGCGCCAATGTCGAGCACCTTTCGGGCGGCCAGCGGCAAGCCATCGAACTCAACCGCTTCGTGCACTGGGGCGGCAAGCTGGTGCTGCTCGACGAACCATTCGCCGCCCTCGGTGTCGAACAGACGCGGCGCGGTCTCGACATGATCCGCCAGGTGGCCAACCAGGGCATCGGCGTCGTCATCATCACCCATATCATGCAGCAGGCTTTTCAGGTCGCCGACCGGATCGTGGTGATCCGCCAGGGCGTCGTGGCCGGCGATGTCGCACGCAATAAAACAAGTCCCGACGCGGTGATCAACATGATCACCGGTGAGACGCTTGCCGGCGCCGGACCGACAGGCTGAGGGACAAAAGAGGGGTCCGGCTTAAGAGGAGCGAACGACATGAAGCGAATACTTCTTGCTGTCTTCGGTATCCTTGCACTGGCCTTTGCCACGCTCACGCCGGCATTCGCCCAGTCCAAGGGTATCGTCTACTATATGGTGCCGACCCTGCTGGACGAGTTCCAGACCGGCTCGGTGAGCGCGCTGGAACTGTTCCTGAAGCAGACCGGCTATGAGATGAAGACGCTGAACGCCGACAACAAGACCGACGCCCAGCAATCGCAGATGAACGATGTCATCGCGCTGAAGCCGGCGGCCATCATCCTGGCTGCAGTCGACTTCAATGCGCTGAAACCGTCCATCGAAGCCGCGCGCGCCGCCGGCATCCCGGTGGTCGAGTTCGACCGCCAGATCACCTCGACCCCGTCCGACTTCACCTCTGTCGCCGGAACGGTCGAGATCGGCTACGTCGCCGCGGATCAGGCCGAGAAGCTGCTGAAAGCCAAGAACGGCTCGGTGAAGGGCAAGGTTCTGCAGGTGCTCGGCGACCCCGGCGATCCCTACACGCTCGACATCCAGAAGGGTTTTGAGGAGAAGATGAAGGCATTTCCGGACGTCAAGATCATCTCGCTTCCGGCCATGCAATGGGAAGCCAGCAATGCCGGCACAATCGTTGCCGACCAGATGCTGGCCAACCCCGACATCGACCTGATCTTCAGCCATGCCGCGCACCTATCGGTCGCCGCCGTCGCCTCGCTCGAGGCGGCCGGCAAGAAGCCGGGCGACGTCATGCTGATGAGCTCGAACGGCGCTCCGGTCGGCCTCGACCTGATCCGCAAGGGCTGGCTCAACGCCGAAATCGAGCAGCCGCTTTACGCGCAGGCCGCGGCTGTCGCCATGTTCATGGACAAGATCGTCAAGAAGCAGGAAATCAAGCCCGGCGAATACGACGTGCTCGGCCTGAAATCGACCGTGACCAAGGAATCCTGGGGTCCGAACATCAAGATCCCCGGTGCCGCCATCACCAAGGAAAACGTCGATAATCCGGCCTTCTGGGGCAACCAGAAGCCGCCGACGGACACCGTCAAGTCGGTCGAATAGTCATCTGAAGCGCTCCGGGCCGTAGCGGCCCGGAGCCTGCCTTTTCACAACGCCGCGTCCGAAAGGATGCCGTGGCGAATTTGAATCCGCGCCTGAACCCGACGGAATCGAGTTGATTTCGCGGGGGCGCCAACCGGATCAGCCCATGAACCCGCGCACACGCAAAGCCCTGGAGTTCGTACTCGACAACCTCGTCTGGTTCATGCTGCTGTTCGTGCTGGTGGTCTTCTCCATCTTCGTCCCGAACTACTTTCAGCTCGGTATCTTCGCCAACATCATCGAGGCTTCGAGCGTGCTCGGCGTCATGTCGATCGGCCTGGCGCTGGTGATCATCGCCGGTCACATGGATCTGTCGGTCGAATCCGTCGCAGCGCTCAGCGCCATGGCGGTCGGCATCCTGTTTTGCTCGTCGGGCATCGGCATGGGCGTGCAGCTGCATCCCGAGTGGCTGATGGTTCCGGTTTCGCTGCTGCTGGCGCTGGCAGTCGGGGGTCTCATCGGCGCCTTCAACGGCTATCTGGTGGTCAAGGTGAAGATGAGCGCCTTCATCATCACGCTGGCGTCCTACATCTGGGTGCGCGGCCTCGTGTTGGTCGTGTCGGGCGGCCGCTCGGCGCAGGACCTGGCGCCAGCCATCCGCTGGTTCGGCATCCAGCGCCTTGTCGGCCTGCCGCTCACCGCCTGGATCGCGGTTGGCTGTTTCGTGGTCTTTTCGCTGATCATGGCCAAGACGCCGTTCGGCCGGCATCTGGTGATGATCGGCGGCAACGAGACGGCGACCTTCCGCGCCGGCATCCGGGTGAACCGCAATCTCATCATCGCCTTCGTGCTCGCCGGCGCCATCGCCGGCCTCGCTGGCTGGCTGCTGGCGATCCGCACGTCGGGCGCCACCGCCAATCTCGGCGTCGGCTTGCTGTTCAACGCCTTCGCCGCGGTCGTCATCGGCGGCGTCAGCCTCAAAGGCGGCGTCGGCACCCTCCCCGGCGTCTATGCCGGCGTGCTTTTGCTCTCGGCCATCAACACGGCGATCAATTTGATGGGCCTGCCGGCCAATTTCACCCAGGTGATTCATGGCCTGCTGGTGCTGGCCGCGGTGCTGCTCGACGCCTTCAAGCAAACCATTCGCCAAAGACTCGCATGACAGGACGGCTCGCATGACAGGACGGCTAAAAGACAAGGTGGCGCTCATCGTCGGCGCCGCCCGCGGCATCGGCAAGGGCATTGCGCTCCGCTTTGCCGAAGAGGGAGCGCGGCTGGTGCTCGCCGACACCGAAGTCGAGGCCGGGCAAGCGACCGCTGGCGAGTTGGGCGTCCCCTTCATCCGCACCGACATCTCGCAAATGAGCGACGCCGAGGCCGCCGTGGCGCTGGCGCTGAAGCAGCATGGCCGTCTCGACATCATCGTGCAGAATGCCGGCATCTATCCCTGGCAGCTGATCGAGAACACCAGCGCCGACGACTGGGACCGCGTCATGGCGGTCAATCTGCGCGGCACCTTCAATGCCAGCCGCGCGGCCCTGGTGCCGATGAAGGCGCAACGCTTCGGCCGCATGCTCTACACCTCCTCCATCACCGGTCCGCATGTCACCAGCCCGGGCCATGGCCACTATTCGGCCAGCAAGGCCGGCATCAACGGCTTCATCCGCGCCGCGGCACTGGAATTCTCCGGCTACGGCATCACCGTCAACGGCGTCGAGCCCGGCAACATCCTGACCGAAGCGATCGAGCTGCATCGCGGCGAGGCGTTCATCAAGAACATGGAGGATTCCATCCCGCTTGGCCGCCTCGGCAGCCCGCGCGACGTCGCCAATGCCTTCCTGTTCCTCGCCTCGGACGATGCCAGTTACATCACCGGCACGACCATCGTCGTCGATGGTGGGCAGTTGCTGCCCGAAGGCAGCGATTTCCGGCTCGTTCCGCCATGATCATCGATTTCGGCGATGGCTTCTTCCTGCGCCAGGCGACCGAGGCCGACCATCCAGCACTTGCCATGATCTGCCTCAAGACCGGTGATGCCGGCCAGGATGCAACCGGTCGCGAAGACGCTCCGGATCTGTTGGGCCAGATCTACACCATCCCCTACCAGGTGCTGGAGCCCGACCTCGCTTTCATCGTCGATGGGCCAACGGGCGCCGCGGGCTATCTGCTGGGTGCAAAAGACACAAAGGCTTTCAATGCAGGCCTGGCAGCAAGGTGGTATCCGCGCCTTCGCGCGCAGGTGACCGATCCCGGACCCGACCGCACACGCTGGAGCGGCAGCGACTGGGCTCGCCACCAGATCCATCATCGCGACTTCACCATTCCGCCGGCCCTGGCTGCCTACCCTTCGCACGGTCATATCGACCTGTTGCCGCAAGCGCGTGGAAAAGGCATCGGCCGGCGGGCGATGGCTTTTCTCGAGAAAAGGCTCGCCGCGCTCGGATCACGCGGGCTTTGCCTCGAAGTGATGCCGGACAATCACAACGCGCTGCGCTTCTACAGGGCCATCGGATTCGCAGTGTTGCGGGAGCCGGGATTGCCAGACCACAGCATCTATGTCGCCAAACGGCTGACAACCGCACCGGAGATCGTGTGAATGGTGGGCGATGACGGGCTCGAACCGCCGACATCTTCGGTGTAAACGAAGCGCTCTACCAACTGAGCTAATCGCCCGCTCCGGGCCGGACCTTTAAGCGGTCAGGGTCCGCTTCGCAAGGCCAAATGAGCGCAGGACGCCCTGGTTGGATGCCGGTTTTGCCAACAAAACGCCGGCTGTCAAAAAACCTTCTCCTGTTTGCTGTTATGATGGTTTGGTGCGCTTGACACCCGGTGGCGAACCCCTTATCCAGCGCCCCAACGACGAACACGGCTGACACGTGTTCGCCATGCGCGGGTGTAGCTCAGTTGGTTAGAGTGCCGGCCTGTCACGCCGGAGGTCGCGGGTTCGAGCCCCGTCACTCGCGCCATTTCTCTCAAGGGTATCAAGCCCTTGGCTTTGGAGAAATGTCGACATTGATTGTCAAAAATGTTGTCTTGCAAGAGACCTGAGGTCCAAGAGACCTGAGGTCACTCAGGTCCGTTCGGCCCGTGCAGACGTCTTGCCGCGCAAGATCATCCTCTCGCCAGCAGCGCCTCGACCTCCTGCAGCGTCGGCATGGATGGCGCAGTCCCTGGCCGGGTCACCGAGATTCCGGCGACGGCGCAAGCGAAGCGCACCGCCTGCAGCGGTTCCACGCCCCTCGAAAGTGCTGCCGCAAGCCCGCCATTGAAAGCATCGCCTGCCCCCGTGGTTTCGACCACCGGGCCGGCGCTGACGGCTGGAACGTGGTCGGAGCGATCTTTCGAGTGCAAAAGCGCGCCCTTGTCGCCGAGCGTGACGATGACTGTGCCGACCCCCTTTTTGAGCAGACTGTCGGCGGCGGCTCGCGCCTCGTCGACCGAGGACACCTTCATCCCGGTCAGTTCCTCCGTCTCGGTCTCGTTGGGCGTGAGGTAGTCGCAGAGCGTGTAGATGCGGTCGGGAAGCTTTGCCGCAGGGGCTGGGTTGAGGATCGTCGTCACCCCTGCCCCACGCGCGATCTCCAACGCCCGCATGGCTGCTTCGATCGGCTGTTCGAGCTGCGTGACAAAGACACCGGCATTGCTGATCAATGCGGCATTGGCTTCGATATCGGCTGGAGAGATCAGCATGGCAGCACCGGGGCTGACGATGATGGCGTTGTTGCCGGTCGTCTCCTCGACGAAGATGTAGGCCGCGCCGGTGTAGCTTTCCGGCGTATCGATGACGGCATCCTTGACGCCCGCCTGCGCCCAGGTCTGCCTGGCCATGTCGGCGAAGGGATCGACGCCGAGGCGGGTGAGGAAGGTGACGTCGGCGCCGAGCTTGCCGGCGGCCACCGCCTGGTTCGAGCCCTTGCCGCCGGGACCCAGCGTGAAAGATGTGCCGAGGATCGTTTCGCCCATGCGCGGCTGCCGCTGCGCCCTGTAGGCGGTGTCGGCGACGAACACACCCAATATGACGACCGGCTTGCCCGAAGCCATGCCGCTACTCCGCATCCGGCGGCACGACGCCCTTGCGGAAGGCGAAGCAACCATAGAAGCGGCGTTCGCCGGTCTGGATGACACAATAGGCTTGTTTGGCGCGCTCGTAGAAGGCGTAGCGCTCGACCGCGATCATCGGCCACGACTTGCCCTCGGCCTTATCGACTTCCTTCTGCACTTCCTTCTGCACTTCAGGAATCTCGTCCGGCTTGCCGACGATTTCCATGCGCGCGGCCGAATCGTCGACGAACGTGTCGAGCGGGTAGAGCGACAGCACCGCCTTGACCACTTGCGCGGCCGAAGCATCGATGCGCAGCACGCGGCCGAGCGCCGTCTGGCGCGCCACCGAATCGGACGGAAAATTGGTGTCGGCGATGATCAGATCATCGCCATGCCCCATTGCCCGCAATGCCTGCAGCACGTCGGCATTGAGCAGCGGGTTGATGCCTTTGAGCATGGTATTCCTCGTGCGTTGGGATCAGAGACGCTTGCCGGTCTCTGCGTCGAAAAGATGGATCTGGTCGAGCCTTGGCTTCAGCTTCAGCGTATCGCCCGGCTTGAAGTCGTGGCGCTCGCGAAACAGCGCCACCATCTCGCCTTCGCCGAAGCGCAGGAACACCAGCGTTTCCGAGCCGGTCGGCTCGACCACCGAAATCTTCGCCGGCACGCCGTCGGGATGGATCTCGAGGTGCTCCGGTCGCACGCCATAGACGACCGCTTGCCCGTCCTGTGCGGCGTTGCCCGATCCGATCGGGAACAGCGTGCCTGCGATGTCGACCCCTGGCTTGTCGCCCTTGCGCATGGTGCCCTTGAGCAGGTTCATCGAAGGCGAACCGATGAAGCCGGCGACAAACAGGTTGGCCGGGCGGTCGAACAGTTCCAGCGGCGCGCCGACCTGCTCGATGCGGCCGTCGCGCATGACGACGATCTTGTCGGCCATGGTCATGGCTTCGATCTGGTCGTGGGTGACGTAGATGGTGGTGGTCTTCAGCCTCTGGTGCAGTTCCTTGATCTCGGTGCGCATCTGTACGCGCAGCTTGGCGTCGAGGTTGGAGAGCGGCTCGTCGAACAGGAACACCTGGGGATTGCGCACGATGGCGCGGCCCATGGCCACGCGCTGGCGCTGCCCGCCCGAGAGCTGCCGGGGATAGCGCTTCAGATAAGGGTTGAGGTCGAGGATGTCGGCGGCGCGCTTGACCCGCTCGGCGACCACGGCCGGATCGGTCTTCCGCAGCTTCAAGGCAAAGGCCATGTTCTGCTCCACCGTCTTGTGGGGATAGAGCGCGTAGTTCTGGAACACCATGGCGATGTCGCGCTTGGCCGGCGGCAAATGATTGACGACGCGGTCGCCGATGGCGATCGTGCCGCCCGAGACGGTCTCCAGCCCGGCCACCATCCTGAGCAGCGTCGACTTGCCGCAACCCGAAGGGCCGACCAGCACCACGAACTGGCCGTCGGCGATATCGACGCTGACTTCGTGCAGAACCTTGACGGTTCCAAACGCCTTGGCCACTTTGCTGATCGCGACTTGCGCCATGTCTCCCCCATCGGCTCCACCGGCCGTAGGCGCAGAAGCTAACCAACGCGACCTGCCAGGGCAAGTCGGTCCCTTATAGATAAAAACCCGCTCTCGTTGACACGGCGTTGGGTTGTGAGAATAGTGGCAGGCGCTGGTCAAAATGTCGGTGCCCGATCCGCAATCGGAACTTCAATCGACGCAGGGTGGGGTCCTGCCTAATTCGTTTCCGAAACGGGAGCATCGTTGGCGCTCCGGCGTCCGACAGTTGGCCGATTTATTCACACTGATGTTCTGGGAGGAATAGGCGATGAGAACGGGTCTTTACGACAAACTGGTTCGAGCCGGCGCCACAAGGCGCGACATATTGAAGGGTGCGGCAAGCATGGCCGCGATCGCAGCCGCATCCGGCGCCGGACTTGGCGCCTTGACGCGCCCGGCCTCCGCGGCAAGCGAATTGCGCACAAAAATCCTGCAGATCCCCGGCGTCGGCAAAGGCCAGCCGACGGACGCCGATTTCCAGAAGGTCGGTGAACTCTGCCTCGAAGCCACCAAGGCCAATGTCAAGGAAGGCGAATTCGCCGGCGTCGAGCTGACCTTCATGGGTCTCAACAACCAGAACCTGCACAATGTGCTGTTCCGCGGCTTCCTGAAGCCATGGGAGACCTATACCGGCGCCAAGATCAACTGGATCGACCTGGCGCAGGCCGACTACAACGCCCGCCTGCAGCAGTCGATCGCGACCGGGACCGTCGACTTCGACATCATCGAAATGGGCGCGCCGTTCGAAGGCGATGTCTGCGGCAAGGGCCTGACGTCGGAAATGCCCGACTGGGTCAAGACCCAGATCGATTTCGACGATCTGGTCAGCTATCTGAAGCCGCCGGTCGGCACCTGGGACGGCAAGCAATACCGCGTGACCGTCGACGGCGACGCGCACAACTTCAACTACCGCACCGACGTGTTCGCCGATGCCGACCTCGCCAAGGCCTGGAAGGACGGCGGCGGCGAAGGTGAATGGGGCGTGCCGAAGACCTGGCAGCAGGTTCAGGCGGTGACCAAGTTCCTGAAGGGCAAGAAGCTCAAGGACCAGGACGTCTATGGCTATCTCGACGCGCCGAAGCCCTGGGGCGGCTTCGGCTTCTATTTCCTTGGCAGCCGCGCCACCGCCTATGCCAAGCACCCCGACGACAAGGCCTGGCTGTTCGACGCCGACACGATGAAGCCGCGCGTCAACAATCCGGCCTGGGTGCGCGCCATCCAGGACGTCATCGACGCGCTGCCCTCCGAACCCGCCGACCAGATCAACGCCGATCCGAACACGACCGCCTTCCAGCAGTTCCTGGCCGGCACCGGCTCGATGGTCACCTGGTGGGGCGACGTCGGCTCCAACGTCAAGACCAACGACTCTTCCGTCGTCGGCGACGTCACCGGCTTCTCGATCCTGCCGGGCTCGGACGATGTCTACAATGCGAAGACCGGCGCCTGGGACAAGCTCGCCAGCGGCCCGAACTATGCGCCCAACTGCGCCTATCTCGGTTGGGGCGTCTATGTCATGGCCCGCGTCGATGCCGACGAAAAGAAGAAGAAGGCGGCATGGTCCGCTGCAGCCCATCTCGGCGGCAAGGACCTGTCGATCTGGACGGCGATGTATCCGTCGGGCTTCCAGCCTTACCGCAACTCGCATTTCGACATTCCCGAATGGGTGGCGGCCGGCTACGACGAGGCCTTCATCACCTCCTACCTCAAATCGGAATCCGACAGCTACAACCATCCGAACGCGGCGATCGAGCCACGCATCCCCGGCATCTTCCAGTACTACAGCGCCGCCGAGGACATCCTGGCCAACACTTTCGCGGGCAAGATGAAGGCGCAGGAAGGCGCCGACGCCATCGCGGCGGCATGGGAGAAGCTGACCGACCAGATCGGCCGCGACAACCAGATCAAGCTCTACAAAGCTTCGCTCGGCATGTAGGCTGGCCTATGAACCGTGGTCCGGCGGCAACGCCGGACCACTTTAGACAGGCTCCGGCTCCTCGAGAGCCTTCAAACGGGCGAGATTTGTGGCTGACCAGACATCGACCGCGAACCCGTGGCCGGCAGATGCCGGCACTTCCGATCTGATCTCTCCAGGCCGTAAACGCCTTGGCTGGGCGCTGATGGCCGTTGCGACGCTTGGCCTGCTGGCGACGATCGTGCTGGAGATCCTCTACAAGGGCAGCCCCGATACGATCGGCTTCGAGACCTGGCGCCCCGTCGTCTATGCCTATGTGCTGTGGGGCGTGGCGATCGGTGTCGGCCAGGTGCTGACGCGCGGCGAAGACGGCCAGCGTGCCCTGTTTCTGCTGCCGGCGCTGCTGTTCACCATCGCCATGGTGATCTTCCCGACGCTGTTCGGTTTCTACATCGCGCTCACCGACTGGAACCTCAGTTCCTTCAGCGGCCGCCGGTTCAACGGGCTCGACAATTTCTGGCAGATGCTGGGCGATCCCTACTACCGCAACGCGCTGTTCAACATGGTGCTCTACGTGCTGGCGGTGGCGGTCGAATATGTCATTGCCTTCGGCTTGGCGCTGCTCCTCAATGCCCAGATCCGGGCGCGAAAATTCTTCCGCGTCGTCTTCCTGATGCCGCTGATGCTGTCGCCGGTCGCGGTGTCGTGGATGATCGGCAAATCGCTGATGGAATACAGGTTCGGACCGGCCGCAACGCTGGCGCGCCATCTCGGTTGGGAAAATCCCGCCTTCTTCTCCGATCCGATCATCGCGCGCATATCGATCATGATACTGGATGCCTGGACCTTCATTCCGTTCATGATGATCATGCTGCTGGCCGGGCTGCAGGCGATGTCGCGCGAGGTGCTCGAAGCCGCACGCGTCGACGGCGCCAATGCGTGGCAGACCTTCTGGCAGGTCACCTTCCCGCTGATGCTGCCGGTGTCGGTGACGGCGGTGGTCCTGCGCATCATCTTCAAGCTGAAGCTTGCCGACATCATCATCACCGTGACGTCCGGCGGCCCCGGCGGCGCCACCGATTCCGTGTCGAGCTTCATCTACCGCGAATACCGCGACCGCTCGAATGTCGGCTACGGAACCATGCTGGCGATGGCCTATCTGGTGATCATCGTCGTGTTCGTCACGTGGTTGTTGAAATTTGCCAACCGTTTTGTCCGCAATGTCAATTAAAGCAAGATGGGGGTGAATTGAGCCCGATGAGCGTTCAGACCACCGAATATGTCGCCTCGGAGATCCGCTCGCCGGCGAGCTTCCTCGCCAGCCGCGTCTTCATCTATGGCGCGCTGGCCTTCTGGGCGTTCATCTGCCTGTTCCCGATCTATTGGACGATCACGACTTCGTTCAAGACCGCAGTCGACGTCACGCAAGGCCATCTCGTCCCCTTCGTCGACTTCCAGCCGGACTGGAAGGGCTGGCGTTCGCTCGGCCTGTCGCCGGACTCGATCTTCCAGACCTCGACCGTGCGCGAGGAGTTCCTCAAGCGCTTCATGAATTCGGTGATCACCTCGGTCGGCGCGTCGAGCCTCGCCATCATCATCGGCAGCCTCGCCGCCTACGGGCTCACCCGCTATCGCTACCATTTCGCCTGGTTCAAGAACGAGGACATCTCGTTCTTCTTCCTGTCGCAGCTGATCCTGCCGCCGGTGGTGCTGGCGCTGCCCTTCCTGGTGCTCTACCGCGAGGTCGGCCTGCTCGACACGCGCATCGGACTGATCCTGCTTTACACGCTGATGGTGCTGCCGATCGTCATCTGGATCATGCGCGACCAGTTCAACTCGATCCCGGTCGAGCTCGAGGAAGCCGCCCTTGTTGACGGGCTGTCGATCTGGGGCGCCTTCTTCCGCATCGTCATGCCGATCGCGCTGCCGGGCATGGTCGCCGCCTTCATCCTGGCGATGGTGCTGTGCTGGAACGAGTATTTCTTCGCCGCCCTTTTGACCTCGACCGACGCCAAGACGATCCCGGTCATGGTGGCGAGCCAGACCGGCTCGCAAGGCATCAACTGGTGGTCGATGGCGGCACTAGCGACGGCGGCCATCGCGCCGCTCGCCGTCATTGGCATCGCGTTGGAGCGCTATCTGATCATGGGCATGACCGCGGGCGCGGTGAAGTAGCATGGCGCCCTCTTACCTTCTCCCCCTTGTGGGAGAAGGGAAGCCGCGCGCTAGCGTCCCAATATTGCCCGCAGGTGGTCCATGATCATGGCGACGCCCTTCTGCCCGAGCTCTGCCGAAGCATCCTTGGCGCTCGCCGTGTACCAGCCGGTATTGTCGGCGAAGTGATTGGCATCGACAGCCTCCGGGCATAGCGCCAGCATCAGCGAGGTCTCGCCAATGCCGGCATGGTCGAACGGGTACTTGCCGTTCATGTCAGCCGACATCAGCGGATGCACCTGCACCCAGTTGAAGAAATTTTCACCCGCCGCGTGTCCTGAATAATAGTCCGCCATCGCCTGCGACCCCCACCAGCCCTCGCCGCGCTCCTTTTCGAGGAAGCGGAAGATCGCCTGGCGGCCGGCGGCCTTGAACGCCAGATCGGTCGGCATGCCGGCGACAAAGTTCTCGGTCTGGTGGTGGATAATGGCGTGGATGTTGCGGAAGCCGATGCGCAGCAGGCTGTAGAACAGTTCCTCGCCGAACGGCGCCAGCGCATTGCCGCCGACCTGCACCGAGCCGCTGCCTTCCGGCGGCGCCACCGCATAGCTTGCCGCACCGTAGTAGAAGGGCGGCAGGATGACGACGTCCTTCTCCTTTTCGAACAGCTCCAGCGTCTTGATGACGGCCAGCGTGTCCATGCCGACGGCCATGTGCTCGCCATGGTATTCCAGCACGCCGAGCGGCAGAGCGACCGGCCAATTCTCGGCGATCGCCCTGCGGATCTGGTGTGGCAGCATCAGTTCATAGCGCATGATCTATTCCATGTTGGTGTGGCGGGCGCGCATGGCTTCGGGCGACACGCCGGTCAATTCCCTAAGCTTCAGCACCATCACCTCAAACAGCAGGAACAGCGCGCCTTCGAACACCGAGCCCATCGGCAGGACCGATGTTTTTTGCGCCCCCTGATCGTTGGCCATGGTCTGCGCGGGAATGAGCAGCGTGAAGTCGGCAAGCCTTGCCGCGCTGCCTTCGGCCTGGGCGGTCAGCAGGAGATTGGTTGCACCTGCTTGGCGCGCGACCTGCATCAGGGTCAGCACGGTCGAGGTTTCTCCCGGCCCGGAACTGACCAGGAAGACATCGCCCTGCCCCAGCGGCGGCGTGTTCATGTCGCCGACCACGGAAACCGGCAGGCCCAAATGGTAGAGCCGCATGGCAAAACCCTTGACCTGCAAGGCCTCGCGGCCGCAGCCATAGACGACGATCTGTCGCGCGCCGGCTAGCGTTTTGCAGGCGGCGTCGATCCGGCTTTCGTCGATGCGTGCCAGCACGCCACCCAGCTCCTCAAGTGAGGTCTCGAACAGGCTTTTGCTCTTGTCGCTCACCGCAAACCCGCCATTGAAAAATCACCCTGGTATTTGCCGCTCTTGCTGCCACGAACAGCTTGATTTCGTTATGCTAGCAACCGTGAAAATGCGTGTCCAACGCGCAGCTATGCTTTTGCCTGATCACAGGCGTGATAGTGTCATGTCAGACAAATCAAGCGAGGCAAACGGCAGGATATGAAGACACGGCATTTCGACCGCATCGGCAATGGCGGCATCAGTTTCACCGAGCTCGGCTTCGGCGCGGCGCCGCTCGGCAATCTCTACCGTGCCGTCTCCGACGAGGACGCCAACGCCACGCTGGAGGCCGCCTGGGCGACCGGCTGCCGCTACTACGACACCGCGCCGCTCTATGGGCTCGGCCTCTCGGAAACGCGGCTCAACCCGTTCCTGCGCGGCAAGAAGCGCGCTGACTATGTGCTGTCGAGCAAGGTCGGCCGCATCATGCGTGCCTGCCCGCCCGAAGAGCGCACCGGCATCGGCAAGTTCTTCGACACGCCATCACGCCGCGAGGTGTACGACTACAGCTATGACGGCGTCATGCGCTCGTTCGAAGCCTCGCTTGAGCGCCTCGGCGTCGACCGGATCGACATACTCTTCGTGCACGATGTCGACATCTTCACGCATGGCAGCAAGGGAGCCTCCGACCGGCGCATCGAGGAGTTCATGCGCTCGGGCTATTACGGCCTGCTGTCGCTGCGCGACCAGGGCGTGATCAAGGCGTTCGGCGGCGGCATCAATGAGTGGCAGGTCGCGCAGACGCTGGCTGAGCGCGGCGACTTCGACCTGTTCCTGCTGGCCGGGCGCTATACGCTCTTGGAACAGGAGGCGCTGACGTCCTTCCTGCCGCTCTGCCAGGCACGCGGCATCGGCATCGTTCTCGGCGGACCCTACAACTCCGGCATCCTCGCAACAGGGCCGAAGCCCGGAGCCTACTACAACTACTCCGAAGCGCCGAAGGACATACTCGACCGGGTCGCCGGGATCGAGAACGTCTGCAAGCGTCATGGTGTCAGGCTGATCGAGGCCGCCCTGCAATTCCCGCTGCTGCATCCTTCAGTCGTTTCGGTGATCCCCGGTGGCCAACGGCCGAGCGAGGTCGAGAGCAATCGCTCGCTGCTCGATGCGAAACTGCCCGCAGCACTTTGGGCGGATCTCAAGGAGGAAGGTCTTATGCGCACTGATGCGCCGACCGCATAAGCCGGCCGCGTCGCGTCAGCGTCGGGCACCAAAATGAAAAGCCGGGCAAGCCCGGCTTTTCTGGTCGCATGAACCAACGTAGGGCACCAAAATGAAAAGCCGGGCAAGCCCGGCTTTTCTGAGGTCTCTGAAAAGAAAAAACGCTTAGTTGACTGCGTCCTTGAGGCCTTTGCCGGCCGAGAACTTCGGCACGGTACGCGCCGGGATCTTCACTTCGGCGCCGGTCTGAGGATTGCGGCCGGTCGAGGCGGCACGCTTTGACACGGTGAAATTGCCAAAGCCGACAAGCCGGACATCGCCGCCCTTCTTCAGTTCGCCGGTGATCACGGAAAATACCGCATCGACCGCCGACTGCGCGTCACCCTTCGAAATGCTCGCGGCGTCGGCGACAGCGGACACCAGTTCGTTCTTGTTCATAAAAATTCCCTTCCATGAGAACACCGGAACTATCGACTCATCCGGCAGGAAACGGACTTTAGAAAGAAGCGCTCCCGCAACCAAGTCGAAAAGGCAGGAAAAAAGCGGAAAAAGCCCGGAATTCCGGGGTTTTTCACATGAAAAAGCCGGGCGTCAGGCCCGGCTCTCCGTTTGTGCGCTGCAACCTCGACGAAAACCAACGCATGGCCCCGAAAACCGTAGCCGGTTTGCGGCAAGGGCCATGCGCAAGTCTAAGCGTTAGAGCGTCCTTTGTGCGTCCAGATGGACGCCCGGCGCTCTAATGCGCCAGAGACTTTCCAGCGTCGTCGGCACTGTCTGTCGCAGCCGGCGGATTGACCGGCTCGACCCATTCGATCGGCTCCGGCATACGCACCAGCGCGTGGCGCAACACCTCGCCGACACGTGAGACCGGAATGATCTCCATGCCGTTCTTCACATTGTCCGGAATCTCCGCCAGATCCTTGGCATTGTCTTCCGGGATCAGCACCTTCTTGATGCCGCCGCGCAGTGCGGCGAGCAGCTTCTCCTTGAGCCCGCCGATCGGCAGGATGCGGCCGCGAAGCGTTATCTCGCCGGTCATCGCCACATCCGCCCGGACCGGAATACCCGTCAGTACCGATACAATGGCTGTCGCCATGGCAGCACCTGCAGACGGGCCGTCCTTCGGCGTGGCGCCTTCCGGCAAGTGCACGTGGATGTCGCGCTTGTCGAACAGCGGCGGCTCGATGCCGAAATCGACGGCGCGCGAGCGGACATAGGAGGCCGCCGCCGAAATCGATTCCTTCATCACGTCGCGCAAATTGCCGGTCACCGTCATGCGGCCCTTGCCGGGCATCATGACGCCTTCGACCGTCAGCAGCTCGCCGCCGACTTCCGTCCAGGCGAGTCCGGTAACGACACCGACCTGATCGTCAGCCTCGACCTGACCGAAGCGGAAGCGTTCAACACCGAGGTAATCGGCGAGGTTCGCCGCCGTGATGTTCACCGTCTTCTTCTTCGTCTTCAGGATCTCGGTCACCGCCTTGCGCCCGAGCTTCATCAGCTCGCGCTCCAGGCTTCTGACGCCCGCTTCACGGGTGTAGGTCTGGACGATGGCGCGGATCGCGTCCTCACCGACGGAAAACTCCTTCGGCTGCAGCGCGTGATCGCGGATCACCTTAGGCATCAGGTGCCGCTTGGCGATCTCGATCTTCTCGTCCTCGGTGTAGCCGGCGATACGGATGATCTCCATGCGGTCCATCAAGGGCGCCGGGATGTTCAGCGTGTTCGCCGTCGTCACGAACATGACGCTCGACAGATCGTATTCGACCTCGAGGTAGTGGTCCATGAACGTCGAGTTCTGTTCCGGATCGAGGACCTCGAGCAACGCCGATGACGGATCGCCACGGAAGTCCTGGCCCATCTTGTCGATCTCGTCGAGCAGGAAGAGCGGGTTGGACTTCTTGGCCTTCTTCATCGACTGGATGACCTTGCCGGGCATCGAGCCGATATAGGTGCGCCGGTGGCCACGGATCTCGGCCTCGTCACGCACGCCGCCCAGCGCCATGCGGATGAACTCGCGTCCAGTCGCCTTGGCGATCGACTTGCCGAGCGAGGTCTTGCCGACACCGGGAGGGCCGACGAGGCACAGGATCGGCCCCTTCAGCTTCTTCTGGCGGCTCTGCACGGCGAGATACTCGACGATGCGCTCCTTGACCTTGTCGAGGCCGAAATGGTCGGTATCGAGCACGTTCTGCGCGAAAGCCAGGTCCTGCTTGACCTTGGAGTTCTTGCCCCACGGGATCGACAGGATCCAGTCGAGATAGTTGCGCACGACGGTCGATTCAGCCGACATCGGCGACATCGTCCGGAGCTTCTTCAACTCGGCTTCCGCCTTTTCGCGGGCCTCCTTGGAGAGCTTGGTCTTCTTGATGCGCGCCTCGATCTCGGCGGCCTCGTCGCGGCCGTCCTCGCCTTCGCCGAGTTCCTTCTGGATCGCCTTCATCTGCTCGTTCAGGTAGTACTCGCGCTGCGTCTTCTCCATCTGGCGCTTGACACGCGAGCGGATGCGCTTCTCCACCTGCAGGACGGAGATTTCGGCTTCCATGAAGCCCATCGCCTTTTCCAGCCGCTCCTTGACCGAAAGCGTGGCCAGCATCTCCTGCTTCTCGGGGATCTTGATGGCGAGATGCGAGGCAACCGTGTCGGCGAGCTTGGAGTAGTCGTCGATCTGGCTGGCAGCACCCACCACTTCGGGCGAGATCTTCTTGTTCAGCTTGACGTAATTCTCGAAGTCGGTGACGACCGAACGCGCCAGCGCCTCAACCTCGACCTCTTCCTCTTCCGGCTCGACCAGCGCCGCGGCGCGGGCCTCGTGGAAATCGGGACGGTCGGTGAACGAGACGATTTTCGCACGCGAGGCGCCCTCAACCAGAACCTTGACGGTGCCGTCGGGCAGCTTAAGCAATTGCAGCACATTGGCGAGCGTGCCGATGTCGAAAATGGCATCGGGCTCGGGATCGTCATCGGCGGCATTCATCTGGGTGGCAAGCAGGATCTGCTTTTCCTGACCCATCACCTCTTCCAGCGCCTTGATCGACTTCTCACGCCCGACGAAGAGCGGAACGATCATGTGCGGGAACACCACGATGTCGCGCAGTGGGAGAACTGCGAAGACGCCGTCGCTGGGTGCCTTGGATACTTTGGCCATTGTCCAACCTTTCATGTCGCGGCCGCTAATTGAGCCAACCGCGAATCTTATATTAACGACCGGGGATCGTTCCGCCTACCACCGTTTGTGACGGGAGTTTTACAGCACAGAAATCGGGCACCTCGGCCTTCTCCAGTTAGTTGGATGCACGACCCCCAAAGATCAAGGGGCGTGTCCAAATCCGCACTCCCAACCCGTCCGCGAGTGACACATTTGCGACGCCAGCCCGTACGCCGCGCAAAACCGCTGTGCGACAGCAAAACGGCGCCTTGCGGCGCCGTTTCAGAATTTCGCTGCGGGCTCATGTCAGGCGCTGACATTGCCCTTCTTTTCCTTCTGCTCGGAGTAGATGTAGAGCGGCCGGGCACTGCCGGTCACCACCTCCTCCGAAATCACCACTTCGCGCACGCCTTCGAGTGCGGGAAGCTCGAACATCGTGTCGAGCAGGATCGCCTCCATGATCGAACGCAGGCCGCGCGCGCCGGTCTTGCGCTCAATGGCGCGCTTGGCGATCGCCGAAAGAGCGTTCTCATGGAAGGTCAGGTCGACATTTTCCATCTCGAACAGCCGCTGATACTGCTTGACCAGCGCGTTCTTCGGCTCGGTCAGGATCTGGATCAGCGCCGGTTCGTCGAGGTCTTCCAGCGTCGCCAGGACCGGCAGACGGCCGACAAACTCAGGGATGAGACCGAACTTCAACAGGTCCTCGGGCTCGACCAGGCGGAAAACATCGCCAGTGCGGCGATCCTCCGGCGAAGCGACGACCGCGCCGAAGCCGATCGACGTCTTGCGGCCGCGATCCGAGATGATCTTGTCCAGCCCGGCGAAGGCGCCGCCGCAGATGAACAGGATGTTGGCTGTATCGACCTGCAGGAATTCCTGCTGCGGGTGCTTCCTGCCGCCCTGTGGCGGCACGGAGGCGACGGTGCCTTCCATGATCTTCAAGAGCGCCTGCTGCACACCCTCGCCCGACACGTCGCGGGTGATCGAGGGATTGTCCGACTTGCGCGAAATCTTGTCGATTTCGTCGATGTAGACGATGCCGCGCTGGGCGCGCTCGACATTGTAGTCGGCCGACTGCAACAGCTTCAGGATGATGTTTTCGACGTCCTCGCCGACATAGCCGGCTTCGGTCAGCGTCGTCGCGTCAGCCATGGTGAACGGCACGTCGATGATGCGGGCCAGCGTCTGCGCGAGCAGCGTCTTGCCGCAACCGGTCGGGCCGATCAAAAGGATGTTGGACTTCGCCAGTTCGACATCGTTGTTCTTGCCGGCATGCGCGAGGCGCTTGTAGTGATTGTGGACCGCCACCGACAGCACGCGCTTGGCGTAGGGCTGACCGATGACATAGTCGTCGAGAACCTTGAGGATCTCCTGCGGTGTCGGCACGCCTTCGCGCGACTTCACCATCGAGGTCTTGTTCTCTTCACGGATGATGTCCATGCAGAGTTCGACGCACTCGTCGCAGATGAAGACCGTCGGACCGGCGATCAGCTTGCGCACTTCGTGCTGGCTTTTGCCGCAAAACGAGCAGTAAAGCGTGTTCTTGGAATCGCCGCTGTTGTTGCCGACCTTGCTCATTTTCATGTCCTTTCATGGCCGCCCGCCGATGGTCTGGCTGAAAGGGCGCATACTCTATCTATCGCGGGAATCCGCCGCCGCCAGTGTGTCCCGGCTCCCGCAACGCATTCCGTACGAAACACAAATCAGAAAACGTGGCAATGATTCGCGACAACCCCGCATAAAGCTAAGCCGCCGAAACTCAACATAGCCTTAACGTAGGCAATCCTGTCCCCCGAGGGAACAGCCAATTGTGGCCGAAATGCCGCAAGACGCGCCAAAAGCGCGTGATGGTGCCATCCAACTGCCAACTTGCCTTTATGCCAGCGCCCCTTCGGCCGCCTCGCGCGACGAAATGACCTTGTCGATGAGGCCGAAATCCTTGGCTTCGTCGGCGGTCATGAAATGGTCGCGGTCGAGCGTTTTCTCGATCTCTTCGTAGCTCTTGCCGGTGTGCTTGACGTAGACCTCGTTGAGGCGACGTTTCAGCTTGATGATATCAAGGGCATGGCGCTCGATGTCGGACGCCTGGCCCTGAAAGCCGCCGGAAGGCTGGTGAACCATGATGCGGGCGTTCGGCGTGGCAAAGCGCATGTCCTTGTGACCGGCAGTCAGGAGCAGCGAACCCATCGAAGCCGCCTGGCCGATGCAGAGCGTCGACACGGCCGGCTTGATGAACTGCATGGTGTCGTAGATCGCCATGCCCGAGGTGACGACGCCGCCCGGCGAATTGATGTAAAGGTTGATTTCCTTCTTCGGATTCTCAGCTTCGAGGAACAAAAGCTGCGCGCAGACCAGCGTCGCCATGCCGTCCTCGACCGGACCGGTGATGAAAATGATGCGCTCCTTGAGGAGGCGCGAGAAAATGTCGTAGGCCCGCTCGCCGCGATTGGTCTGTTCGACCACCATCGGAACGAGGTTCATGTAGGTTTCGACGGGGTTCTTCATCAGGTATCTCTTATCTCGCGGTGGGATTCCGGCGCCGGGAATGCCGGCAGATCGGGCAGAATCGGTTCTGGATCGTTATTCCGTAAATAGGATGCCGGCTCGTCCTTGTGCAAGGCCGACCCCTCCTAGCCATCTGGGTAAGTCGAATCAAGCTTTCTGACCAAGGATTCGCGGCGGCGGATGCTTCCGCGGGTCCGGAGCCGCATCGCCGGCCCCGCAACGTAGCAGTTTCTTAACCGCGTCACTTAACGAAATGCGCCGAAACCGCTTTTTTCCGAGACGGCTTCCTCTACAATTCAACGTTGAACTTATGCATAGAGTTCAACAGGGGAGTGTCATGCCCGGGAAAACCGCATGCTTCACCATTGCCGGCCTGACCGTGCTCGGCACGATTTCGCAGACGGCGGCCGGCGGCCGCGCCGTCGAATGTTATGAGCCGGTCCGCAGTCCGGCCGTCTATGACACGGTCTATGAAGACGTGATGATCAGTCCGCCCGGTCAGCAGGTCGACTATATCGCCCCTATCTTTGGCACGCGCGAGCGCGTCGTGATGACCGTTCCGGCGCAAGTGACCTACCAGATCGTACCGGCCGTCACCCGCACCGTCTACCGTACGGTCCGGGTCGATGGCGTCGGCTATTCCTGGGAATGGCGCGTCATCCATGGCCGCAAGGTGCTGTGCAAGGTATGGCACAAGGCGCGCTACGAACGCGTCGCAGAGACCATCGTGATCCAGCCCGAACGCACGCGGCGCGTCGTCATTCCCGCACAATATGACAGCATCGCCGAGGAGGTGCTGGTGCGGCCGGAACAAAGGCGCGTCATCGATGTCCCCGCCTCCTACCAGACCGTCGCGCGTCGCGTCTTGGTCCGGGAAGGCTCATCCAGTTGGCGGCGGGTGCATATTCCCAGGCATTGCCAGGATTAGCGCGCATGGCGTACCCTGCTTCGCAGCGGATCTCCGTTGGGCTGAGGGCATGCGCGACCTGGAAATTTCCAATCAGGAATTGTCAGACCTTGCCGAAGAAGCCTTGGCGCTTGCCAAAGCTTATTGGGCCTCCCTCGAGGAACGTCGGACGTATCCCACGACCAGCGGCAAACAGACGACGGAACTCTTCTCGCGGCCTTGGCAGGAGAGCGGTCGTGGTCGGGAAGTCTTGCAGGATTTCAAGTCGATAGCGGAGCATGTGCGGCCTTCAACCGGCAGGTTCTTCGGTTATGTCGTCGGCTCCGGCGAACCGATCGGCGCGCTGGGGGAATTGCTGGCTGCGGTGCTCAATCAGAATGTGACGTCGTGGCGCTCGGCACCGGCTGCGACATCGATCGAACGCGCCGTCGTCGAATGGTTGGCGGAGGCTGTCGGTTGCCCCGGATTTACAGGCAGCCTGTGCGGCGGCGGCTCGACGGCGAACCTCATGGCCCTGGCGATGGCGCGGGAAGCGAAGCTGCCAGCCAACGAAACAGGCGTGCGGCCGTGCGTGATCTATGCTTCCGAGCAAGTGCACATGTCCATTCCCAAGGCCGTCGCGCTGTTGGGGATCGGTAGAAAAAATCTCCGTTTGATCCCTGTCGACGACAAATTCAGGATGCGGACGGATGCCCTCCAGGCAGCTATTGCCGCCGACCGCGGCATCGGCAACATGCCCATCGCCATCGTGGCCACGGCCGGCACCATCATCTCCGGTGCGATCGATCCCCTTCCCGAAATCGCAGACATTGCCCGCAAGGAAGCGTTGTGGATGCATGTCGATGGGGCCTATGGGGGACTGGCGGCGCTGGCCGTCCCGGAAAAGTTCCAGGGACTGTCTTTGGCGGATTCGCTGTCGCTCGATGCGCACAAGTGGCTCTATCAGCCACTCGATTGCGGCTGCCTGCTCAATCGTCACCCAGACATTGCGCGCACGACTTTCTCGCACAGCGACGACTACGTCAGGATATTGAGCGAAGACCCAACGGAAGCATTTGCATTCTTTGAAGAGTCGATCGAACTGTCTCGGCGCTTCCGTGCGCTGAAGCTCTGGATGTCGCTGCAGTATCACGGGCGCCGTGCCTATCGCGAAGCCATCGCGCGCGATCTCTACCATGCCCAGATGCTGGCACAGGCAATCGCTTCACAGCCGGAGCTTGAGCAGCTTGCGCCGGTATCGCTAAGCGCGGTCTGTTTCCGTCACCGCTCTAAGGACAACGAAGCGATCCTGCGCCGCGTGATCGCGCGCGGCCGCGTGTATCTGTCGAATGCAACGATCAACGGTCAGTTCGCGCTGCGGGCGTGTTTCGTCAATCACAGGACGACCTTGGATGACGTGCGGGCGATTGTGTCCGAAGTCATTGCCGCCGCAGACGAACTCAATCATTGAACCGCTGCGGATTTGGCCTCGTGTTTCAGGCGACCTCCGCCCGCAGCCATGCCTTCAGACCGGCGATATCCCCATCGCCGACAGCAGCGGCAACGCGCCTGCCGACCGCCGCGCCGAACTTGTAGCCGTGGCCGGAGCATGCCGAGACAACAAGGCATTTGCCCTTTCCATGCGCCATGAATTTTTCCTCTGATGTGAAAGTGTAGGCGCAGGTGACGACCTCGGTCACACGATACTCCGCGATGCGGGCGATCGGCGGCGAAAACAGGTTGCGGATCGCCTCGCCCTCGCCCGCCACCGGCTGACGGTTCCAATCGGCGTCGCTGGTCGGCACCTTGTGCAGCCCGGACCCGAACTTCATGCCAGCGCCGCCGGAGGGCGGGATCACATAGCCGTCGATCGCGCCGCCGACATCGAGCACGACCGGTGCCGCCTGCCAGGCCGCCTTGAGGTCGGCCGGCGGTTCGACATAGGCAAGTGCGGTTCGATAGGTCTCCAATTCTCCGTCCAATTCCGGAAACAGTTTTAGCACCCAGGCGCCTGCGGCGACGACGATGCGGTCGGACTGCATCGTCTCGCCGCTTTCGAACACGATGTGGCCGGCTTCGGCGTCGACCTCGACGACCTTGCTGTTTTCGTAGACATTGGCGCCGTTGGCGCGCAGCCACTTTGCCAGGCCGGACGCGATCTTGCGGCAATGCAGGGCGCCGCCTTCGGTCGAGAAATAGGCGTAGCGAAACGAGCCGGCTTCCAGAAACGGCCAGCGTTTCACGGCTGCATCGGGCTCCAGCAGTTCGAACGGAAAATTGCCTTCTTCCAGGCCCTCGCGATATTCCTCGGCCTCGTCGCCGGGCTCGCGCGAAATGCAGACAAATCCTCTGGGATCGAGGTGGCTTTCGCCGAGATCGGCCCACATCTCGTCCCAGGCCTGGTAGGCTTCGGTGATCAGCCGGCCGTAGCCGGTCCCCGCGCGATAGGCGCGGCGGATGATGCGATGATGGTCGCCCGACGCGGCCAGCGGGTTCGGGATCGGCCCCTGCTCGACGACCGAAACGCTGTGACCCGCCTTGACCAGCGACCACGCGGTCGAGAGACCGGCAATACCCGCGCCGACAACGATCACATTCATCAGATCAGACTTTCCGCAGCCTTGTCGGCTGGCTCAACGCATTGGGTTGCGGGCGCCAACATACGGTCTGGAACCGGACTGGCAAGCCGCGCTATTGGTCTGGCATGAGCAAATTGACGCCACCCGGCCTGGTCTTTGATCCAGCCACGCGACACCTGCGGCTCGATCCGCACGAGCCTGCCTTTTTTCAGAACCCGTACGAGGCCTATGCATTTCTGCACGGCGCATCGAATGCCTTCTTCTGGGAAGAATTCGGCTTCTGGTGCTTTGGCGGCTTCGACGACGTCAACCGGCTGCTGCGCGACCGCCGTTTCGGCCGCCAGAATCCGGCCGGCATTCCAGACAGTCGCGGCATTGGACAGGACCGCAGCCATCTCAGGGCCTTCGACGGCGTCGAAGCCAATTCGATGCTGGAACTGGAGCCGCCGGTGCACACGCGGCTGAGAACACTGGTCAACCGCGCCTTCGTCTCGCGTCAGGTCGAACGGCTGCGGCCGCGTGTCGAGGCTTTGGCCAACGAGCTGATCGACCGTTTCGAACCAGGCAAGACGGTCGACCTGTTGCCTGCCTTCGCGGCGCCCTTGCCGATCACCATCATTGCCGAAATGCTCGGTGTGCCGGTCGAGATGGGGCCGCAACTGCTCGACTGGTCGCACCAGATGGTTGCCATGTACATGCATGGCCGCACGCGCGCGATCGAAGAGACGGCCAACCGCGCCGCGGGCGAATTTGCCGATTTCCTGCGTTTCCATGTCACCGAGCGACGCAAGAACCCTGGCGACGACCTGCTGTCGCTGCTGATCTCGGCGCAGGAGGACGGCAAAAAGCTGTCGGAGGACGAGATGGTGTCCTCGGCGATCCTGCTGCTCAATGCCGGTCATGAAGCGACAGTGCATCAGACCGGCAACGCTGTCCGTTCGATCCTTATGCAAGGCGGCGATGTCAGCCGCTTCTTCGGCTCACCCGAAGCGACCGCGGCAACGGTCGAGGAATGCCTGCGCTTCGACGCGCCGCTGCACATGTTCACGCGCTATGCCTACCAAGAGATCGAAGTCGCGCCTGGCATTGTCGTGCAGCCGGGCCAGACGATCGGGCTGATGCTGGGCATGGCCAATCATGACCCGCGCGCCTTCGCCGAACCGCAAGCTTTCCGGCCGGATCGTGCGGACCAGAAGAACGTGTCATTCGGCGCCGGCATTCATTTCTGCATCGGCGCGCCGCTGGCCAGGCTAGAATTGCAGGTGTCGCTGAAAACCCTGTTCGAACGGCACCCGAAGCTGCATCTTGCCGAAAGGCCAAGCTTCCGCGACACTTACCACTTCCATGGGCTGGAAAGGCTCGCCGTCGGCTTTTGACGATCGCGGGCCTGGGGCTGCGATATGAGATTGTTTTCGATACGGGCGACGGTGTTTGCCCTGGCGCTGGCGTGCGCATTCCCTGAGATCGCGGCCGCCCAGCAGCAGCCGGAAAACATCCCGTGGCAAAACAGCATGGCCATCGCCCAGAAAATGGCGACGGTTCTGCTGGAGCGGCAGACCGGGTCGAAGGGCCTGCCGCCGACATCCTTTGCCATCGAGGTCGATCTCAACCTCGACGGTTTTCCGGAGATTTTCGCCTATCGCTATGCGCCCGGCTGTGATGGCACCAACTGCGGCAACTTCCTGTTTGTCCTGGAAGGCGACAGCTACCAGGAGGTTCTCGGCGACATTCCGGGGGCGAGGCTGGTGCCGCAGGACAAGATCGGGCTCAGCGCCTTCAAGCGAAACGGTTTTCTTGACATGCAGTCCGACCAGATGACGATCGTCTGGGACGGCAAGCGCTATCTCGACGCCTACGCCTTCCCGGCCTCGTCGCTCGACGGCGCGGCCTTCCTGGCGGCTTGCCAGAAAAGCAAATCCAACGAGCAGCCGGCGGAGGGCGAAGCCGAGCGCGTGAGCGCCGAATGCCAGTGCCAGCTCAACCGGTTTCAGGTAACCAGCCTCACGCAGGCCGATCTCGACATGTACACCGCGTCGCTGGCAGAAAACTTCGAATATCCGACGGGTGAAAAGTGGACGGCGCTGCTTGCCGTCCAGAACAGTGCCAAGGATGTCGGCACCGGCTGCGATGTCGCCAGCGGCAAGAACCAATGGCCGCCAGCCTATTTCAACCATGGCGACCAGCCGCAGCAGAAGTTGAGTTTTGACGGCTTTCTCGATGCCTGTCCGGCGCAGGATTTCATTCTCACCAACCACAAGATCGGATCACCGGACCGTGCGCTCACCCTGTGCGGCTGCCTCGCCCGCGAGATGCCGACGCAGGGCATCAGCCAGGAGGGACTCGATCTCATGGCGCAGTATTATCGCGACGAGATCTCCGACGCGGACATCGAGGCGCAGGACGCCGACGTGCTGACTTTCCACGACAAGGCCTCGGAAGCCTGCCTTAGCCAGTTTCCGGCGAAGTAGACAAACCGGCACGCTGGCGACAGACCGAGGAGCCGAGATAGCCGGGACAATGAAATTCGGATTCTTGCGGGAAACCTCTATTGGAGGCCGATACTTTCCCTCAAATGCTAAATACCAGCAGTATCGTCGAGGCCACCGCAAAAACCGCCAACGTTGGAAAGAACACTATCGCCAACCAAAATCTCTTCGGGTGCGTTTCTCGCAGGTAGACCCTACCGGGCGCAGGATAGATTCCTGATTTGATCGCTGGAAACACAACTGAAATGCAAAAATTTATGATCCAGACATCCGCAAATATACAAGCAATAGTGACAGCTATTTTATATACATCCATACCTAATTGTACTGGAATTTCAAACTAGCGCAAGCTCTCCGCTGTTATTGTTCATGAAAGCGATCAGAGCTTGATCACATACTCCTTGCGAGTCGTTTCAAGCACTTCCCAGCTGCCCTTGAAGCCGGGCCTGAGCACAAAACTGTCGCCGGCCTTGACGGTGCGCGCCTGCCCATCGTCCTCCGTCACCACCGAAACGCCGGACAGGATGTGGCAGAACTCCCATTCGTCATAGGCGATGCGCCATTTGCCGGGGGTCGATTCCCAGATGCCGGCGTGGAGGCCGCCCTCCCGCTCCTCGACATTCCAGGTGCGGAATTTGGGATCGCCCGAGATCAGCCGATCCGGCGCCGGCGCGCCAGATTCGGGTTCGACGCTGTCGGTCGATATCGTCAAGTAGTGCACGGACAAGACTTGTTCTCCATGAAAGAGCCGGCAATCCGCCGGCTCACCCCCACGCCGGCGCTGCGCGCCGACCCTCCCCACAAGGGGGAGGGTAAAAGAATCAGACCTTGGCGAGCGCCTGTTCGAGGTCGGCGACGATGTCGTTGACGTCCTCGATGCCGATCGACAGCCGCACCGTGTCCGGTCCTGCGCCAGCCTTGACCTTCTGCTCGTCGGATAGCTGGCGGTGCGTGGTCGAGGCCGGGTGGATGACCAGCGACTTGGTGTCGCCGACATTGGCGAGGTGCGAGAACAGCTCGAGCGCCTCGACGAATTTGACGCCCGCGTCATAGCCGCCCTTCAGCGCGAAGGTGAACACGGCGCCGGCGCCAAGCGGTGAGTACTTCTTCTGCAGCGCGTTGTTCTTGTCTGAGGGCAGGCCGGGGTAATTCACCGATGCGACCTTGGGGTGGTTGGACAGCCAGGCGGCAACGGTGACGGCATTGTCGCAGTGGCGCTGCATGCGCAGCGGCAAGGTTTCCAGGCCGGTCAGGATCAGGAATGCGTTGAACGGCGAGATCGCCGGGCCGAGGTCGCGCAGGCCAAGCACGCGCGCGGCAATAGCGAAGGCGAAATTGCCGAAGGTTTCGTGCAGAACGAGGCCGCCATATTCAGGGCGCGGTTCCGACAGCATCGGGTATTTGCCCGATTTCGACCAGTCGAACGTGCCGCCATCGACGATGGCGCCGCCGATCGAGTTGCCATGGCCGCCGATGAACTTGGTCAGCGAATGCACGACGATGTCGGCGCCGTGCTCGATCGGCCGGATGAGGTAGGGCGAGGCCAGCGTGTTGTCGACGATCAGCGGCAGACCGTGCTTGCGGGCGATGTCACCGATCTTCTCGATGTCGACGAAGGTGCCGGCCGGATTGGCGAGGCTCTCGATGAAGATCGCCTTGGTCCTGTCGTCGATCTGGCTCTCGAAGGTCGAGATGTCGTTGGTGTCGGCCCAGCGCACCTCCCAGCCATAGTTCTTGAAGGCATGGCCGAACTGGTTGATCGAACCGCCGTAAAGCTTGTTGGCGGCGACGAAATTGTCGCCCGGCTGCATCAGATTGTGAAACACGATCACCTGCGCGGCATGGCCAGAGGCGACCGCAAGTGCCGCCGTGCCGCCTTCGAGGGCCGCCATGCGCTCTTCCAGCACCGCCTGGGTGGGGTTCATGATGCGGGTGTAGATGTTGCCGAAGGCTTTCAGCCCGAACAGCGAAGCGGCATGGTCGGCATCGTCGAAGACGAAGGAGGTCGTCTGGTAGATCGGCGTGGCACGCGCGCCGGTCGCCGGGTCGGGCTTGGCGCCGGCATGGATGGCGAGCGTGTTGAAACCTGGCGTGCGGGTCACTGAAAACCTCCCTTTTGAAACTCTTGAAATCGCCGGGCATTCTTGGCGAAGCATGAGCGCGAATGCAAAGAAGAAAATACCCTTCGGCTAGCGATCTGCGGCCGAGGCCCGAGAAAATGCGCTGGCCTAAGGAATAATTTTGCGCCTAAGGCGCATCGCGCGTCAGGCCTTGCTTTTGGTGCACGTCGTTATCCCAAAACCGCTGCGCACTTTTGAGCGACGTGCACTACTTCTGCCGCACGCCAAAACTCTGGAATCCCGACCGCATCAGCGGCTTCTTCGACGACAGCACGCCGGAATTGACGCCGGTCCAACCGATCTCGCCGGACAGCTTGCCATATTCGATCTTGGGGCAGCGGTTCATCACCACCTTGATGCCGGCGGCCTCGGCGCGCGCGGCTGCTTCGTCATGGCGCACGCCAAGCTGCATCCAGATCACTTTCGGCAAGGGATCGAGCCGCAACGCCTCGTCGACGATGCCGGGCACCGCCGCCGGCGCGCGAAAGATGTCGACCATGTCGATCGGCTCCGGAATATCGGCGAGCCTCGCATAGGTCATCCGGCCGAGGATCTCCTTGCCGGCCTGGCCAGGATTGATCGGAAACACCGAAAATCCCTTGGCCAGCAGATATTTCAGCACGAAATAGCTTGGCCGCACATCATTGGCGGACGCGCCGACCATGGCGATGGTCTTCACCGAATTGAGGATGCCGGCAATGTAAGTGTTGTCGTAGCTATCGTGGTTCATGCGGCTTCCTGCGGTAGTGGTATCGGTAAAGTTCACGGCTGAACCCAAGCGAGGCATAGAGAGCGCGGGCCGGTGTGTTGTCGGCCACCACCTGCAAGCATGCGGCGTGAGCCCCTGCCCGCCGCGCCCAGCCGATGAGGCCGCCGACGGTCTTGCGGCCCAGGCCTTGCTGCCTGAAACGGCCATCGGTTTCAACCGATTCCACCACAAGCAGGCCATTGCGGATGACACCATAGGCCAGGGCGGCAATTTGGCTGTCGCGTTCATAGGACACAAACGCCCGGTCGCCGACGATCAGCCCGGTCATCTCGCGAAAGATGCGGCGCTCGGCGTCGTCAAAGGCTCCCATGCGGAACCGCGCCGCGAGCCAGTCCTCGCCCGGCACCTTCAAAACGGTGACCTGCTCATCGCGAAATTCAGCCAGGTCGCCGATCCCGGCATGGAGATGGATCGTGCCGCCTTCCGGCTGGTAGCCGCGATGGTCGAGAGCGGCTTCGAGCTCGCCGGCGATGCCGGGAACCCGAAACAAGGGCGTCTGGCCGTGGCCGATGTAGAAGGACTCGGCGGCGTCGATGACTGCATCAGGCGCGCCACGCTCGCCGCGCAAGGGATTGGCCGAATTGGTACGCCGGATCCGTCCGCCCGATCGCCGCAGAAGCCAGCCATCAACCAACGTCTCGGTCGCCGCCGGCCAGCCTTCGCGGCACGCCTGCTCGACGCGCCAGTTGAGGTCATCATCGCCGGCGCTCACGCGTCATCCTCCCGCAGCGCTTCCTCCATAAAGGCCTGCGGATCGGTGCAGAAGTCGCGCATCATGCGAAAATGATCGGTATCGCTGAAATCCGTGGGATCGAGCCCGAACCGGCTGATGCGGAACAGCCGCGCGCCAGGACAAGCCATCAGCAGCGGCGAATGCGTCGCCATGATCACTTGCGCGGTGCCCGACTGGTCCATGCGCCGCAGCATCTTGAGCAGCTCGATCTGTCGCGTCGGCGACAGTGCGCTTTCGGGTTCGTCGAGGATGTAGATGCCTTGCCTGCGGCAGCGCTCCTCGAAAAAACGGATAAAGCCCTCGCCATGCGACCAGGACAGGAAGTCCGGCGGCGGGGGCCTGAAAGGGTCTTCCAGTGCCGCCTGATCGAGATATCGGGCCACGGAGTAGAAGGATTCGGCACGAAAGAACCAGCCGGCAGTGACTTTCGGCAGCCAGTGGCCACGGAACGTGTTTGCCAGCGCAGCACCGCTCTTGTCGATGGCGCTGGAATGGTCGACCGGCCTATATCCCTTGCCGCCACCGGCTTCGTCATAGCCGGCCAGCGCACCGATCGCCTCGAGCAGCGTCGATTTGCCGGTGCCGTTCTCGCCGACGATGATGGTGATCGGCGTGGTGAATTCGAGTTCGAAGTCGTGGCCGCGAAACAGCGGCAGGTTCCATGGATATTTTTCCCAATCCTCGACCCGCACGGCATCGAGCAGGATGCGCTTCAGATAGGGAGCGTTGAGCCGCGTCAGCTGCTTGCGATGGGCCATCAGCCAGGTAGCGAAATCGTGCCGTCTTCCGCGATCGGAAAGGCCGGATTGTGCGCCACTTCCCAGACATGCCCGTCGGCGTCGGCGAAGTAGCCGTACCAGCCGCCCCAGAAGGCGCGGCCGGCCGGCTTGACGATGCGGCCGCCGGCTTTTTCCGCCCTGGCGAGCACGTCGTCGACTTCAGCGTCGGAGCGGGTGTTGTAGGCGAGGTAGACCGCCGATGGCGCCGCGGCGAAGGCAATGCCGGAATCCTCTTCTGCGCTGGCACGTGGGAACAGACCAAGAATGACGCCGCCCATCTGGAAGAAGGCGACACCGTCGGTGATACCGGCATGCCGCTTCAAGCCCATAGCCTCGTAGAAGCGCACCGCGCGGTCCAGATCATCGGTGGCGATGGTAATGATAGAGATTCGCGGCTCCATGGTGCTGCTCCTATTCGTCCGTCCATTCCGGCTTGCGCTTGCCGATGAAGGCGCCGATGCCTTCCTCGGCGTCGCGCGCGAGCATGTTTTCGACCATGATCCGGCCGGTATAGGTGTAAGCATCCGCCAGCCCCATTTCGGCCTGCGCGTAAAACGCCTCCTTGCCCGTCTTGACCACCAAAGATGATTTGGAAGCAATGGTTTGCGCGTATTTGGTGACGATCTGATTCAGGTATTCACGCGGCACGACGCGGTTGACCAGGCCGAATTCCTTGGCGGTTGCCGCATCGATTGTCTCGCCGGTCAACAGCATCTCCATGGCCTGCTTGCGCGAGACGTTGCGCGACAGCGCCACCATCGGCGTCGAGCAGAACAGGCCGATGTTGACACCCGGCGTACAGAAGGTCGCCTCATGCGAAGCGATCGCCAGGTCGCAGCTGGCGACCAGTTGCAGCCCGGCGGCGGTGGCCAGGCCGTCAACCTCGGCGATGACAGGCACTGGATGACACACGATCGCCTGCATCAGCGTCGCACAAGCTGCAAACGTCTCTGCGAAAAAGGCCTTGCCATGATCGGGGTCAGTGCGGCGCGCGGTCATCTCCTTGAGATCGTGGCCGGCGCAGAACACCTTGCCGGCAGCCGACAAGACGATGACGCGAACGGCCTTGTCGGCCCTGGCGCGCTCGAGTTCGGCCGTCAGCGCCGCCATCACCGCCAGCGACAGCGCGTTGGCAGGCGGATTGGCGAGTGTGAGGCGCAGCACGCCCTTGTCCAGTTGTGCAACCACCGGACCCTCAACGGCGGCAGGCTTGATGGCAAGGATTTCGGCCATGGATAAGGTTCTCCGCGATTCCGCTGGGGCTGCCAGACTATCTAATACCGGATCAGGTTTCGTCCAACACCGATCGCTTGCGCCAGGGGACGAAGGTTGTCAGAAATGCCGCGCTGCGCTCATACAGGCCTGGCGCAAAGCGAGAGACCAAGACATGCCCGCCCAGACCAACGTCAAACCGGTGCTGACCGCCGGCCAAGTTAATGCACTGATGGAAACCGTCTATCCGCAGCTCAATGAGCAATTCAAATATTTCGAGGCGATCGACGTGTTCCCGGGCGGCTGCACCGTGCGGCTCAACGCCGGCGAACGGCATTTGCGTCCCGGCGGCACGGTGTCCGGCCCCTCGCTGTTCACGCTGGCCGACATTGGCGGCTACGTCTGCGTGCTCAGCCATGCCGGGCCGGATGCGCTTTCGGTCACCGTCAACCTCGACATCAATTTCGTGCGCAAGGCCGAGGCAGGACCGATCGACGGCCATTGCCGCATCCTGAAGCTGGGAAAGAGCCTGATGGTGTTCGACATCGACATCGTTGCCGGCCCAGACGGACACACGGTGGCGCATGCCACCGGCACCTATTCGATCCCGCCGAAGCGGAATGGTGATGTGGTAAAATAATACCTTTTGTTCAAGTTATTGTTTTTGCTACATTTTACCTGATATCTACCTTTTCGATCGCCTTGACGCGGTCACCACCCTCGCCTATAAGCCTCCACGAAGCAGCGGCCCGCAAAGGCCGCCGTTTTGTTATTGGCGGCGGGCAAGCGCCTTTCGCCAATCCAAGCAACAAGAAACGCCTTCTCTTATGAAGGTCAGAACCGAGAGCAGAAAACATGACAACCTTTTCGCAGAAGCCTGCGGATGTGGTGAAGAAGTGGATCCTGATCGACGCCGAAGGTCTCGTCGTCGGTCGTCTGGCCACTGTCATCGCCAATCATCTCCGCGGCAAGCACAAGCCGACCTTCACCCCGCACGTCGACGACGGCGACAACGTCATCGTCATCAATGCTGACAAGGTGGTGTTCACCGGCAAGAAATTCACCGACAAGGTCTATTACTGGCACACCGGCCACCCAGGCGGCATCAAGGAGCGCACCGCGCGCCAGCTGCTCGAGGGTCGTTTCCCCGAGCGTGTCGTCGAGAAGGCCGTTGAGCGCATGGTCCCGCGTGGCCCGCTCGGCCGTCGCCAGATGAAGAACCTGCGCGTCTATGCAGGTGCCGAGCATCCGCATGTCGCCCAGCAGCCCGTCGTGCTCGACGTGGCCAAGCTGAACGCCAAGAACAAGAAGGTCGCATAAGATGGCTGAGCTTTCCTCGCTCGCAGAACTGGGCGCCGCCACCGGCAACACCAATACCCAGCCGGCAGCGCCCGTCCACGTCCAGAAGCTCGACAAGTCGGGCCGCGCCTATGCCACCGGCAAGCGCAAGAACGCCATTGCGCGCGTCTGGGTGAAGCCGGGTTCCGGCAAGATCATCGTCAACGACAAGGAATTCGCGACCTATTTCGCGCGTCCGGTCCTGCAGATGATCCTCAACCAGCCGATCATCGCCTCCAACCGCGCCGGCCAGTACGACATCGTCGCGACAGTCGTCGGCGGCGGTCTCTCCGGCCAGGCTGGCGCCGTGCGCCACGGCATCTCCAAGGCGCTGACCTACTACGAGCCGACGCTGCGCGCCGTGCTCAAGAAGGGCGGCTTCCTGACCCGCGACAGCCGCGTCGTCGAGCGCAAGAAGTACGGCAAGGCCAAGGCCCGTCGTAGCTTCCAGTTTTCCAAGCGCTAAGCACTTCGCAGCTTCAGACAATCGAAAAGGCCGCCTCCGGGCGGCCTTTTTGTTTGCGGCTCGGCAGTCACCCCACCCACGCCTACGGCGCGACCTTCCCATCGAGGGGAGCTAGAAGAGCGCGGCGCCCTACCTCCCCCAATGGGGAGGTCGGCGCGAAGCGCCGGGTGGGGTGATGGCGCCGGAAACAGGTCAGGCCTTGCCGCCCTTGATATAGTCGATGAACGCCCGCAGCGGGGCCGGAACCAGGCGCCGGCCGGGATAATAGAGAAACGGTCCGGGAAAACTCTGCCACCACGGTTCGAGCACGGGCTCAAGAGCGCCGCTGTCGAAGTAAGGGCGCAGCCAGCCCTCGAACAGGCCGATGATGCCGGTGCCGGCAATAGCCGCGTCGACGGCAAGATCCGTCGCCCCGCCGATCCGCACGATCAAGGGGCCTGTCGGATCGACCCGCACCACCTCGCCGTCTCGCTCGAATTCCCACGGCAGCATCGCACCGCTGGCAAAGCGCCCACGCACGCAGGAGTGGCCAAGCAGGTCGCTCGGGTGTTGCGGGCGGCCATGGCGATCAAGATAGGCAGGGCTGGCGGCCGTGGCGAAACGCTGCACGCGCGGTCCGATCGGCACCGCGATCATGTCCTGCTCCAGCCGCTCGTCATAGCGGATGCCGGCATCGCAGCCGGCCGCCAGCACGTCGACGAAGTTCTCGTCGGCGATCACCTCCAGCCGGATACCGGGATAGGCGGCGAGGAAACCCGGCACGATATCGGGCAATATCAGCCGCGCAGCACTGACCGGCACGTTGAGACGCAACGAGCCAGCCGGCCTGTCGCGAAAGCCGTTCACCACGTCCAGCGCCGCCTCCACCTCCGACAGCGCAGGGCCGAGCCGCTCCAGCAGGCTGAGGCCCGCCTCGGTCGGGACAACGCTGCGCGTCGTGCGGTTGAACAACCTGACACCGAGCTGCACTTCCAGGCGACGCACCGCCTCACTCAGGCCGGAGGCGCTGCCGCCGCTCGCACGCGCGCCGTCGCGAAAGCCGCCGGCGCGCGCCACCGCCACGAAAGCATTCAGATCGCTGAGGTCCATCATTGTTCGCCATTCCGCACGGCCTGTGTGGATTGTACCGGATTATCACGAGGTTGGGCAGCGCCTATCTCTGCCTCCTCATAGGAGATCAATCATGTACAACATCCAACAATCCGGCACCTTCGCCCCCGCCGCCTTCAAGCTTGGCAGCCGCACCGTGAAGCGGCTCGGCTACGGTGCCATGCAACTCGCGGGACCCGGCGTGTTCGGGCCGCCCAAGGATCATGACGCGGCATTGGCCGTGCTGCGCGAGGCGATTGCGCAAGGCGTCGACCATATCGACACCAGCGACTTCTACGGTCCGCACGTCACCAACCGGCTGATCCGCGAGGCGCTGGCGCCCTACCCCCAAGATCTCGTCATCGTCACCAAGATCGGTGCCCGGCGCGGCGCGGATGGATCGTGGCTGCCGGCCTTTTCCGCGGAAGAGCTCACCCAGGCGGTACACGACAATCTCAGCAATCTCGGGCTCGAGGTGCTCGATGTCGTCAACCTACGCATCATGTTCGATACCCATGGCCCCGCCGAGGGATCGATCGAAGCGCCGCTCACCGTGCTGGCCGAGCTCCAACAACAGGGTCTGGTCAGGCACATCGGGCTGAGCAACGTGACGCCGGCGCAGATCGCGCAAGGACGGGGGATCGCCGAGATCATCTGCGTGCAGAACCAGTACAATCTGGCGCATCGCGGCGACGATGCCCTGATCGACGATCTTGCCCGCGATGGCATCGCCTATGTGCCGTTCTTCCCGCTCGGCGGCTTCAACCCGCTGCAATCCTCCACCCTGTCGGAAATCGCGGCGCGCCTCGGCGCCACGCCAATGCAGGTCGCGCTCGCCTGGCTGCTGCGCCGCGCGCCCAACATCCTGCTGATCCCCGGCACATCGTCGGTCGGGCATCTCAGGGAGAACCTCGCTGCGGCTGAACTGGAATTGCCACAGGATGCGCTCAGCGAACTGGACGGCGTGGCGCTAGCGGCTTGAAGCTAACCAATCTCCCCCCTCGTGAGGGAGATTGGCAGCGTCAGCCGCCGCTTAATTGATGCTAGCCGTATTCGCCGGCTCAACCGGCCGCGCCTCGTCGGCATAAGGCACGCGAAAACCATTCGCGGCCAGCCAGTCGATTGCCGCCTTCGGCTCGTCGGTCTGGATGATGGTGGCGCCGCGATCGGCCCAGAAACCCCAGCTTTCGCGCGGCAGGCTGGCCTGCACCGCCAGTTCGTCGCCGCGGCCGCCGGCGAGGAAGCCGCCCGGTTTGTTGGCGATGGCGTAGGTGTCGGCCCAGATGTGCCAGTTGCCCCTCACAGCGGCCGCGCGCATGCGCGTGCTGAACAGCGGCCCGCCCGTCTCGGTCAGCGTCTCGGCGCCTGCCCGCCAGTTGATCAACTCGATCGCGCGCGGCGAGAAGGCGCGGTCGACCGTCCCGGCGAAACCGGCGTCATGCACCGCGTCATCGGCGATGATCGGCATGAACTGGAAGCCGCCGCCAATGGTCTCCATGGCGGCCTTGACCGTGGAAATCCGTTGTGAATTCCACAGGTTCTCCTTGACGATGACCTGTTCGGCCATGCCGAGATCGCGAGCGACCGCAATCATGCCCGGGAGGGCGCCGACGTCGAGCTTGTTGTCGAGGTTGATGAGGATCCGGTCTCTGGTCGCCATCAGCATCTCGCGCAGCGTCGAGACTGTTTCACCTCTCGCCGCACCGGTGCCTTCGACCACCAGCCGGCATGTCTTCAGTTCGGCCAGCGTGTATTTGACCACCTCGCCCTTGCAGGTCGTGGTGCGGTCGAGCCAGCTGTCATGCATGACCACGAACTCGCCGTCCTTCGAGCGCCTGATGTCGACCTCGACGATTTCGGCGCCCATGGCGATCGAGCCCTCCACGGCGGCAATCGAATTTTCCGCGTAGAGCGTCTTGCCGGCCTGCATGCTGCCGGCGCGATGCGCAGCCACCATGACGTGATCGCGCCATTGGTTGGCATGCTCGAAGCGGTCGAGCATCTGTCTGGCGCGGGTCTCGCCGGCCAAGGCCTGGCCAGAGGCGGCTGCCACGGCCGTGTAAAGCAGAAAACTCAGCCAGATGGTCCGCATCGAGAATCGCTCCTTGCCGGATCGACACCCGGATAGGCGACGCCCGTGACATCTGGGTGAACGAAGCCGGCTAGCGGAATACTCGCAGCAGGTGCGTCAGATGCGTTTCGAGAGCCTGCGGAACCACGCCATGGCCGGCATCTCGACAAAACGCCAGGTGATCCAGGAGGCGGCAATGGTAGCGGCGAGCATGACGACGATCGCCACCGCCCCCGTCCAGCCGGCACCGAAGCCGGTGGCAGGCTGGCCGCGCAGCATGAAGTCGCCGATCAGGCCAAGGCCGAGCTTGCGCTCGACGAGCCCCGCGACGTTGATCAGGCGCGCCTGGACGAAGATGTGGACCATGTAGATCGAATAGGACAGCGCGCCGAGCGTCAGCATGAACGGGGCTCTGAGCAAGGCGCTGATCCAGCCACCCTCATGGGCGAACAGAAACAGCGCCAGCGCGAACACCAGGGGTGCCGCGATGCCGAAGTCATTGTCGCCCGCCAGCGAAACGAAAAGCACGATGACGGCCACCATGACGATTTCGGCAAGGGTCCAGTCCATGCGCGGGCCGCCCCTGGCGAGAGTCTGTCGCGCCCCTGCAATGGAATCATGCTGAAACCAGGCCAGCAAGGCGCCGAGCGAGAAGCCGTACAGGCAACGGATGAAGCCGAAATCGAAGGACACATCCATATGATGGGTCGAGAAGCCGAGCAGGAACAGCGGCGCGGTGACGGCGGCCGCGACGAACCATATCCAGGCGCGCGCGCCGGCGACGAAGACCACGCCGGCAAACAGGAGATAGGCGAAGAACTCGGCTGAAATGCTCCAGCTCGGCGCATTCCAGGTCAATTGATCCTCGAAGCCGACACCCTGCAGCAGAAGGAGATTGGCAAGCAGGCTGTTGAGGTCGAAGCCGCCGGTGAAGGGGGCAGCCCCCGTGCCGTGCAATTGCGGCAGCATCAGCCGCAGCAGCTCGAAACCGGCGAAGGCGGCAAGCATGAGCAGATGCAGCGGGTAGATGCGGCCGAAACGGACCAGGGCGAAACGCGCGACCTGTCCCGGTTGGTTGAGCCGATCGCCGTAGCTGCTGGCGATGACGAAGCCGGAAAGGACGAAGAAGAAATCGACGAACAGGTAAGACGAACCGATGAAGGCGCTTTGCGAAATCGTCGAACCGGTAGGAAAGTGAAACAGCGCCACCAGAAGCGCGCAGATGCCGCGCCACGAATCGAGGACCAGGAAGCGTTCGCCGGCGACCGTGCCGGTGTGGGTCGACGCCGCGGCACGGGTGGGGTTGAGAAACGCGGTCTGCGTCATGATGATACAATCCTGTCTTGCCGTGGCACTCGGGCAGCGCCATTCCGTCTCGCCAAGCTATGACTGGCATCTTCCGTGCCGGTTCTGTAGTTGTTGCAACCCGATGAAAAACGAGGATCCGTAATGGCGAACCACACCATCGACAACGCCTTCACCGCCCGTTCCAAAACGGGCGCCGCGTTCGAGCCGACCTATTCCGGCGCGCTGTCGTTCATGCGGCGCAAATACACCAAGGACGTGAAGGGCGCGGATGCGGTGGTGTGGGGTATTCCCTTCGATGCCGCCGTCACCAACCGGCCTGGCGCCCGCTTCGGGCCGCAGGCGATCCGCCGTGCCTCGGCGATCCTCGACAACGACCCGCAATATCCCTTTTCACGCGATCTGTTCGAGCATCTGGCGGTCGTCGATTACGGCGATTGCCTGCTCGATTCGGGCAACCATCAGAAGACGCCCGGCACGATCGAGCGCGAAGCGGCGAAGATCCTCAAATCAGGCGCCTTCCTGTTGACGCTCGGCGGCGATCATTTCGTCACCTGGCCACTGCTCAAGGCGCATGCCGCCATCCATGGTCCGCTCGCTTTGGTGCAGTTCGACGCCCACCAGGACACCTGGCCGGACGACGGCAAGCGCATCGACCACGGCTCCTTCGTCGGTCGCGCCGTCAAGGAAGGCATCATCGATCCCGACCGGTCGATCCAGATCGGCATCCGCACCCATGCGCCCGACACGTTCGGCATTAAGATCCTCCATGGTCATGAAATCGAGGAGATGCGGGCGTCCGACATTGCCTACGCCATTGTCGACCGCACCGGCGGCAAGAAGACCTATCTCACCTTCGACATCGACTGCCTCGATCCGGCCTATGCGCCCGGCACAGGCACGCCGGTTGCCGGCGGGCCGTCCTCGGCCAAGATCCTGTCGACGCTGCGCCAGCTCAACCAGATCGATATTGTCGGCGCCGATGTCGTAGAGGTTGCGCCGGCCTATGATCACGCCGATATAACGGCAATCGCCGGCTCGATGGTGGCCATGCAGTATCTCGGTCTGCTTGCTGAACGGAAAGCCCGGCTTGAAGAGCTGAACAACGGCAATCACAATGGTGCCGCAGTGATTCAAGGCCAGGGCATACAGTCTTGAAAACTCAGGGAATTTGAACAACCCATGAAACCGAAAATCTTCATCGACGGCGAACACGGCACCACCGGCCTGCAGATCAGGGCGCTGCTTGCCGAGCGCGGTGATCTGGAGATCATTTCCATCCCCACCGAGCGTCGCAAGGAAACGGCGGCACGTGCCGAGTTCCTCAATGCCGCCGATGTCGCTATCCTGTGCCTGCCCGACGACGCGGCGAAGGAAAGCGTCTCGCTGATCGCCAACGACACCACCAGGGTCATCGATGCGTCGACCGCGCATCGCGTGGCGGAGGGCTGGGCGTATGGTTTCGCCGAGATGGACAAGGACCAGGCAAAGGCGATTGCCTCGGCAAAGCGCGTCGCCAACCCAGGCTGCTGGCCGCAGGGACCGATCGCGACGCTGCGGCCGCTGGTCACAGCAGGCCTGCTGCCGGCGGATTTTCCGATCACCGTCAACGGCATTTCGGGCTATTCGGGCGGCGGACGGCCGATGATCGAGGACTACGTCGCCAAGGGCGAGGACGCCTCGGAATTCCTGCCTTACGGCCTCACCCTGCAGCACAAGCACGTGCCGGAATTGAGGGCCTATGCAAGGCTGTCGCATGATCCGATCATGCAGCCGGCGGTCGGCAATTTCGCGCAAGGCATGATCACCGTGGTGCCATTGCAACTCGGCGGCCTCGACCATGTGCCGACCGGTGCGGAGCTGCATGCGGCGATTGCCGACCATTTCGCCGCCATCAAGGGCGGTGTGGTCGAGGTGGCGCCCTATGCGCATTCGGAGCGCATGCCGGAGATCGATCCGGAGATCTACAACGGCACCAACCGGATGAAGGTCTATGTCTTCGCCAACGACAAACGGGCGCAGGCCCTGCTGCTGGCGGTCTACGACAATCTCGGCAAGGGCGCCTCGGGTGCCGCCGTCCAGAACATGGATCTGATGCTCGGCCTCTGATGGACACGCCAGCCTTTCCGGCGCGCTGGAAAGTCAGCGCGCCCGAACTCATTGCCGAGACCTTTTCGAGCCGCATCTGGAAGGTTTTGCGCGAAGACGGATCGCCGGCGATCGTCAAGGCGCTGAAGCCTTTCGATGACGTCGCCGACGAGTTGCGCGGAGAGCACTATCTCGCCTGGCGGCGCGGCGAAGGCGCGGTGCGTCTGCTCGGCCGCGACGGCCACAGCATGCTGCTCGAATATGCCGGTGAAACCCTGCTGCAGCAGGTTCTCGACGAACAGGGCGACTTTGCCGCGACCGCAATCGCGGCGGAGCTGATGGCAAAACTGTTTTCACGGGGGAAAGCCCCCTACCCGCCCGAGCTTCAGCCGCTCCGGGAACGCTTCGCCAGCCTGTTCGACAAGGCGAATACCGATCGCGACGCCGGCCTTGACAGCCTCTATGTCGAGGCAGCCGTCATCGCCGAGCGGCTGCTGGCCGATCCGCACGACATCAGGCCCCTGCATGGCGATCTGCATCACGAAAACATCCTGCACGGGCCGCGCGGCTGGCTGGCGATCGATCCGAAGGGCGTGCTCGGCGATCCCGGCTTCGACGCGGCGAACATGTTCTACAACCCGCTCGACCGGGACGATCTCTGCCTCGATCCGAAGCGGATCGCTGATATGGCCGAGATCTTTGCCAGAACACTGAGCCAGACACCGACCGCTATCCTCGATCATGCCATTGCCTATGGATGCCTGTCGGCGTCCTGGCATCACGAGGACGACAATGCGGTCGAGGAGAATCGCGAAATGTCGATCGTCAAGGCGATCCGGGCGGTGCGGGCAAGCTTCTGATCCGACCCAGTAGATCGGCTCGGGATCAGCCCCTGAGCGCTATTCCCGTCGGCAAGGGATAGGCGCCCTTGGTGCCGCGCCAATGGGCTGCTGCAAAGCCCAGCACGATCAGCGCAAATCCCTGATGGGTCAGCGCCATATGCAACGGCACATGCATGAGCAGCGTGCCGACGCCGATCGAGGCCTGCACCAGCACCAGTAGAAACAGCAGCGTCGCGCGGCGCGCATGCGTCGAGCCTGGCAGCCGCCGGCGCGTGGCGATCATGTGCCACAAGGCCACGACGAATACCGTGTAAGCGCCAAGCCGATGGACGAACTGCACCGTCTTCGGGCTCTCGAAGAAGTTGCGCCATGCCGGCTCGAGGATCAGCAGATCGCCGGGAATGATCTTGCCGTCCATCAGCGGCCAGGTGTTGTAGCTCAGGCCCGCATCGAGCCCGGCGACCAGGCCGCCGAGATAGATCTGGATCAGCGCCAGCAGCACGATGAAGCCGGCCAGCCTCTGCGTCGACCTATCGGCGGCAGGCTCGGAATGCGGCGCCAACCCGCGCGCGACCACCATGGTGGCGGTGAAGATCAGTGCGGCAAGGGTCAGGTGGGTCGCCAGCCGGTACTGGCTGACGGAGACCCGGTCGACCAGGCCAGAGGCCACCATCCACCAGCCGATGGCGCCTTGCAGGCCGCCAAGCAGCAGAATGCCCACGAGTTTCCGACCCAGGCCGCGCTCGATGCGGCGCGTCGCCCAGAAGAACAGCAGCGGCAAGGCGAAGACCAGGCCGACGCTGCGCGCCAGGATGCGATGCGCCCATTCCCACCAGAAGATCGATTTGAACGCTTCGATGCCCATGCCCTTGTTGAGCTCGGCATATTGCGGGATCTGCTGGTAGAGCTGGAATTCCTCTTGCCACTCGGCATCGTTGAGCGGCGGGATCACGCCATGGATCGGCTTCCACTGCGTAATCGACAGGCCGGAATCGGTGAGCCTGGTGGCGCCGCCGACCAGCACCAGCGCAAACAGCACCAGAAGCACCACATAGAGCCAGGCGCGCAGCAGCGCCCGGTTATGCAGGTCGCGGTCGCGGGCGACGTATGGCGCGGCAGCTGATATGGCAGCCATGATCTTGTCCCGGCAGGTTGATTTGGCGGATTGGTGGACCATCGCACCCGTGCTGGCAAGACCATCCGGCGCGGCACGCCGTCGCGCCGCGTCTCACCGGTTGCGCAGTCTCGCCTCAAGGCCTATGCGAGGCCGTTACCCCTTGAGCCTGCCAGGCCGCCTGTGCAAATTCCGGCATGCTCGATCAGGAGACCAACCATGCCCCTGCGCCTGAAAAAGCTGATCGGAATGTTTCTGCTGGTGGCGCTGGTCATCATCTATGCGCTGGTCGCATCGATCTTCGCGGTCGCCCGGCTGTCGGAGTCGGGTCCGTGGGTGCATTTCCTGTTCTTCCTGCTCAGCGGCCTGCTCTGGGTGCTGCCGGCAATGGGCATCATCAAATGGCTGATGCTGGAGCCGAGGGCCAAGCGCTAGGCGAAACCGCCAGCGTCAGATGGTGACGACCATCTTGCCGGCATTGGCGAGCGGCGTCGTCACGCCCGACAGCATGGTGCGAATATGGGCGAGGCTCTGATAGCGGCCGTTGACGGAAATCCGCGGCAAAGCATGCAGGAACCCGGCATGTTCGGCGCGCAGCACGCCGTGGCGCGTCGTCACGGCAGAGGTGTAGCCTGCGTCACGGGCAAAGCCGACTTCGCGACAGCCTACGGCACTCGCATAGCCATAGGGGTAAGCGAAATGGCGGGGCTCTTCGCCCAGTTCGGCCAGCAACATGGCGCGCACGGCGCCGATCTCGTGCCGGGCATCGGCTTCGGAGAGCCGCTTCAGATTGCTGTGGTTGATCGTATGGGCGCCGATCGTCACCAGCGGATGCGCGGCGATGCGGCGGATTTCGTCCCAGTTCATCAATGTGCGCAGGCGCGGACCGTCGGCGTCGATGCCATTTGCGCGAGCCAGATCGCGCAACACCGCCTGCAGGTCCTTCTCGCGGATTTCGGAGGTGAGATAGGCGTGCAGGCGTGCATTGGCCTGCAGCTTCTTCGCGGGGGTCGAGCAATCGATCGTCAGCGGACCCTTCGGCCGCGTCAGCGTCAAGGTATCGCGCGCGTTGACGATGTCCTCGACAACGTCCCACCACAGGTCGGCTGTGCCGTTGATCAGCCCGGGCGCGACATAGATGGTGATCGGCGCGCCGTGCTTCTCCAGCACCGGCAGCGCCTCGACCATATTGTCGCGATAGGCATCGTCGGCGGTGATCGTGGCAAACTGACCGCCTTTGCCGCCCGCCTTGATGCGCTCGACGGCTTCGTCCATGGAGACGAAGGCATAGCCATGCGCCTTCATGTCGGCGATCATGGCATCGAGGAACCCGGGCGCGATATTCAGATGCCGGTTGACGCCGTCCGGCTTTTCCGGCGTCGCGGTAACACGGTGCAGCATCAGGATGGCGCCAATGCCGCCGATGAACGGCTTGGCCAGCGGTGCAAGGCCGGTATAGCGGGCGACGTTCAGCGCCAGTTTCCGGATTGCCTCCCCGCCGTCGATCATTCATTCACCTTTTGCGCCTAGGCTGATCCAAGCACGGAATGCGCCTATGCGAACCCCCAAATCGCGACCAATACGCCCTAAGGATTGAGGTATGGTTGACGCAACTGCGTCATTTGACGGCAATCGGCTTGCGGCGACCGAGGCATCGTCGCGCGCCTTGCCACGGGACCGTGCCGGCCTGTCGATCTCGGTGGCGTCCACGGACGGACTGGCGGCCTATGCCGAGTTCTGCCGCTCGGCTCTGTTTGGTCCGGCGCAGGGTGCTGCCTGGATCCTGAACTGGGCGGCCGAGACACGACCGGACCTGCTCGTCGCGACGCTGAGTGCCGAGGGCAAACCGGTTTTTTCGCTGGCGCTGGAGATTGCCTCGAAGGGGCCGTTCCGGATCGCCCGCTTCATGGGTGGGCGCCACGCCAACGGCAACTTCGTCGCCGCGGACCCGAACTGGCTGGCCAAGGTGGATATGCCGGCCCTCCGATCGGTGCTGGCGGCCATCGCCGAGGCACGCCCGGACATCGATCTGGTCGCGCTCGAGCGGTTGCTGCCCGATCTCGACGGCGTCGCCAATCCGCTCGCATCGCTTGACCATTTTTCCAGCCCGAATCTGTCGCTGGCCGTCGATCTCGCCGGCGGCTTCGATGCGCTGCTTTCTCGCGCCAGCGGCAAACGCAAACGCAAGAAGCACCGGTCGCAGATCCGGAAATTCGAGACCGTCGGCAGCCACCGGCGCATCGAGGCCGGCACCCCGGACGAGGTCGACAGGCTGCTCGACGCCTTCTTCGAGATGAAGGAACTCCGCTTCCGCAAGATGGGCATCGCCAACGTCTTCGGCGACGCGCAGGTGCGCGGCTTCTTCCGCGCGCTGTTTTCGCAAGCACTTAGCGAGGACAAGCCTTCCTTCGTGCTGCACGGGCTCGAGGTTGCCGGCAAGCTGCGCGCCATTACCGGTTCAAGCCGCTCGGGCAAACGCCTGATCTGCGAATTCGGAGCGATCGCCGAGGACGATCTCGGGCACGCCAGCCCCGGCGACTTCCTGTTCTTCGACAACATCCAGGAAGCCTGCGAGACCGGTTTCGAGGTCTATGACTTTTCGGTAGGAGATGAGCCTTACAAGCGGCTGTGGTGCGATATCGAAACGCGGCATTTCGAAGTGCTGGTCCCCTTGACCGTGAAGGGCCGCATGCTGGCGCTGACGCTTCGGCAAGGCGCGCGGCTGAAAGCCTTCGTCAAGAACAGCCCGACGATCTGGAAGCTGACCAAGGTACTGCGCCGCAAAGCCGCCGGCCAGGCGGCGCCCTCGGAAGAAGATAGCTAACGCAATGACGCCGATCATCCGCACACTGTCCCTGCAGGAACTGGCGCTTCTCGTCGACTGGGCGGCCGCGGAAGGCTGGAACCCAGGTCTTGACGACCCGGCGATGCTCCAGGCGGCGGACCCCGAAGGCTTCATCGGCGCCTTTGTCGGCGACGACATGGTCGCGGCAATTTCGGCCGTGGCCTATGGCAGCGAATTCGGCTTCATCGGCCTCTACATCTCCCGGCCTGACATGCGCGGCATGGGCTACGGCAAGACGGTGTGGGACGCCGGCATGAAAAGGCTTGCAGGCCGGACCGTCGGCCTTGACGGCGTCGCCGAGCAGCAGGCCAATTACCGGCGCAAGGGCTTCGCGCCGGCCTACGAGACCATCCGCTTCACCGGGCGCAAGGCAGGCCCGACGGCCAGGGCCGATGGGTTGCGGACGATTACAACGCAACTCCTATCCGATGTCGTCGCCTATGACGCCCATTGTTTTCCGGCGCCGCGGCGGGCCTTCCTGCAGCGATGGCTGCAGGAACCGCATCATGGGTTGGCGGCAATCGGTTCGCGCGGCGTGACCGGCTTTGGCGTGGCGCGCCGGTGTCGATCCGGCTTCAAGATCGGCCCGCTGTTTGCCGACGACATGGAAATCGCTTTGCAACTCCTGGAGGGACTGGCCGGTGCCTGTGAGGGCGGCGAGCTGCATATCGACGTCCCCGCCGATAACACCGGTTTCATAACTGCGCTCGATGCGGCCGGCTTTGCGCCGACCTTCACCACCACGCGCATGTACAAGGGGCCTGCCCCGGAACTGGACCTGCAAAGGGTGTTCGGCGTAACGACCCTGGAACTGGGCTAGATCGGGCGAACCGCTGAACGGCTCCGCCAGGCGATCCGCGGCTCTCTCAGGCGGCGGCAGTGCGCCGTCCCGGCACCGGATTGCCGGGCGGTTCGTGGCCGAGCGGCGTCACCAGCGTCAGGTCGGGATAGCCGTTCTCGATCAGTTTGACGGCAGCTTGCGTCACCTCGTCGTCGGCCTCCAGCATGGAGAGAAAAACCTCGGTGGCGTCGCCGGTCAGACGGCCGATGCCCTGCGCGTCGGCTGGTCCGCATTCGACCACGACCAGATCATAAGCCGTTGTCAGCGATTGCATGATGATCGGCAGCCGGTCGGCGGCGCGCATGGCGCGGACCGGATCGGCGGTTCCGACCGGAATGACGTGACAGTCCGAGTAGAGATCGGCATGGATGACGTCACTGAACTGCGCTTCCGAAGCGAGCAGGTTGGTGATGCCGGGAAAAAGTCCGCTGTCCAGCATCGGCCGCGAGGCGGCCCCCGACGCGGTGAGGTCCAGCAACAGCACGCGCAGCCCGGCGTCGGCGACTTCGCGCGCCACCAGGATCGCCGATGCAGCCGCCTCGTCGCCTTCCGGCGAGACGAATATGGCGCGCGCCGCACCGCTGGCGATCAGCTTTTCGGCAGCCCTTTCGATATCGATCTCGCCCAGGGTGGAACGCGCCGGTTCGGGCTCGACAACCGTTTGCTCTGTCGCCGCCGTAGCGGGCATTGCGACCACATCCGGCGCCTCGGCCATGGCCGGCATCGCAGCGGCAAAAGGCTCCGCATCGGCTTCATGCGCAGGTTCAGGCAGTTCCTGGTGAATGACGGCTTCCTGGAAGACGGCAGTCTCGGGGCGGACAAATGGCTTGGCGGCCGGCGTCTGCGCCACATGGGGCATCGCCACCTCATCGATCCGTTCGAAACGGGAACCGCTCGCCGGCCGCATCGCGCGGCCTGAGAACAGCTCCCGCAGAAGCGTCACGATGGCCATGATCAGCAGCGATGCGGCGAAAGCCGCGCCGACGATCGGCCCCACCTTCGGGAAATAGGCCTCGGAGGGAACCGACGCCTTCGAGGCGATCCGGGCGTCGACCGGCAGATAGTTGCGGTCCTGGCGCGAAGCGGCTTCGCGGTAGTTGGTCAGGTAGAGTTCGAGTTGCTGCCGCTTGGCGGTCGCGTCGCGCTGCAGTGCGTCGAGGTCGACCTGTTGTTCGCCGGCCTGCGCCGAAGCGGCTTTCAATGTATTGACGTCGGCGACGAGCTGGTTCTCGCGGGCCTTTGCCGTCTCGGCCTGCATCAACAGGCCTTTCATGATCTTCTGGGCCTCGCTGCGGATCTGCGCGTCGAGATCGGACAGTTGCGATTTCAGCGCGCGAATGCGCGGATGATTGCCAAGCAGCGTCGTCGACAGATCGGCGATGTTGGAGCGCAATTCGACCTGTCGCTCACGCAAGCGCTGGATCAGGTCTGACGACAGAACCTCCGGCACGGCGTCCAGCGAACCGCCATTCTGCAGCGCCCTGCGCACACCGTCGGCGGTCGCTTCGGCCGCAGCACGGTTGGCGCGCACTTTCGACAGTTCGCTCGACAGTTCCGAAAGCTGCTGGGTGGCCAGCACCGAATTGTTGCCACCCATCAGAAGATCGGACTGGGCGCGATAGGCGGCGACCTTCGCCTCCGCATCCTTGACCTGCCGCTGCAGGTCGGCGATCTCGGGCGCCAGGAAGTCTGCCGCGGCGCTGTTCGATTCGAGCTTTGCCGCCCCTTGCCCCGCTATATAGGCGGCAGCGATGGCGTCCGGTATGGCGGCCGCGAGCTTGGGATCTTCCGATGAGAACTCGACGGCAATGATGCGGGTCTTCTCGACGCCGTAGACGTTGAGCTTCTCGTGCATTTTCTTGAGCACGCGCTCTTCCGTCGGAATTTCCATCGGGTCGCTTTTCAGGCCGACCAGGACCAGAGCGCGGCTCAGCGCCGACATGTCGAGCGCTTCATTGAACTCGGGCAGTTTTTCCAGCCCAAGCGTTTGCGAGACCTGCTTGAGGATTTCGTTGGAGGAAATGATCTGGACCTGGGTGGCGACGCCCTGCTCGTCGAGAATAGGCTTGTCGGTGTCGTTGTTGTTGCTGGCCGGCCGCGTGTAGATGGATTCGCGCGGCGCGATCTCCACCTGCGTCTCGGCCTTGTAGTGCCGGGTTGCCAGCGAGGCGAAAGCAAAGGCCAGCCCGGTCGCCAACAGGACGACGAGGCCTATACGCAGCCAATTCCTCGCCAGGCTGGCGAAGAGCTGCCTGAGATCGACATCGACATCTGCGGCCGCGGACTGAACGGACATGCATCCCTACTCCGATACTGGGTCAGCACGCACCGTAAACAACTATGGTAACTCAGCCGTTAAGATCGCGGTAAGTTTTCGTTAGGGTTTACTGGCGGGCGACAAACAAAACCGCCAGAAATCGCAAAAACTCTTGCCGATGCGCCACGTGTCGGCCGCTCCCTTTACCGGCCATTAACCCTAACAGGATGATAACGGGCCTCGATCCCTGATGTTTGCTGCGACGCCGCAGCGGCCCAGTCGAAGGTACTTGTCCGGTCATGAAAAGCACTGCTTCCCTGTTTCGCGCGCTGCTTGCCGTATCGATGCTGGCTGGCTGTTCCAGCTACCGGCCGACGCCGGCCGCCTTCCATGAGGTGCTCGATCAGCCCTACCGTCTTGGCGCCGGCGATCGCGTCCGCGTCACCGTGTTCGAGCAGGACGGGCTGACCAACACCTACAGCGTCGATCAATCCGGCTATCTCTCCTTCCCGCTTGTCGGCGCCATACCGGCGCGCGGCCACACCGCGCAGCAGATGGAAAAGGAGATCGCCGACAAATTGCGGCAAGGCTATCTGCGCGATCCCGACGTTTCGGTCGAGATCGACCGCTACCGGCCGATCTTCGTCATGGGCGAAGTGGGTGCCGCCGGCCAATACTCTTACGTCCCCGGCCTGACGGTGCAGAAGGCAATCGCCATTGCCGGCGGCTTCACGCCGCGCGCCAACCAGGAAAGCGTCGACATCACCCGCGACATCAACGGCAAGGTGATGACCGGCCGCGTGGTCACCTCCGACCCGCTGCTGCCGGGCGATACGGTCTACGTCCGCGAACGCCTGTTCTGACAGATACCAAGTGGCGGACAGGCTCAGGATCGTCCATTGCTTTCGCTCACCCGTCGGAGGAATTTTCCGGCATGTGCGCGACCTGACCGAGGCGCAGGTCGCCGCCGGGCATTCCGTCGGCATCGTCTGCGATTCGACGACGGGCGGCGCGTTCGAGGAACATCTGTTCGAGCAGATGAAGAACATGCTGGCGCTCGGCATTCATCGCACGCCGATGCAGCGCCACGTCGGTCCCGGCGACCTTGCCTCGGCCTGGCGCACGTACAGGATCATCAAGGAATTGCGGCCGGACGTACTGCACGGACACGGCGCCAAGGGTGGCGCCTATGCCCGTCTGTTCGGCTCGTTGTTGCGGGTATCAAGGTCTCGCGTAGCCCGCCTTTATTCGCCGCATGGCGGCTCCCTCCACTATGACGAGAACACGACCACCGGAAAGCTGTTCTTCGCGCTCGAGCGCTTCATGGCTCGCTTCACCGACTATCTGCTGTTTGTCTCGGACTATGAGCGGCGGACCTATCGCCACAAGGTCGGCGAGCCGCCCATTCCCAACACCCTTGTCTATAACGGCCTGCGCGCCACTGAATTCGAGCCGGTGATCACCGCGCCGGACGCAGCCGACCTGCTTTATATCGGCATGATGCGCGACCTGAAGGGGCCGGATATCTTCATCGACGCATTGGCGCTCGCCGGCCCACGGTTCGGCCGCGCGCTGACCGCGGTGATGGTCGGCGACGGCGACGACCTACCGCGTTACCACGGGCAAGTGAAACGCCTCGGGCTCGAGCGCCATGTCCGCTTCCTGCCGCCGATGCCGGCCAGGGAGGCCTTTGCCCTTGCCGCGCTTATCATCGTTCCCTCGCGCGCCGAAGCCATGCCCTATATCGTCCTGGAAACGCTTGCCGCAGGAAAGCCGATGATTGCAACCGCGGTCGGCGGCATTCCGGAGATATTCGACACCGGTTCCCCTGCCCTGATCCGACCTGACCCGATCGAGCTCGCCGAAAGGATGAGCCAGGCGCTGGCCGACCCGGCCGCCTATCGCGATCTGATGCCGGATGGGGCCGACCTCAAGGCACGCTTCGGCGCCGATGTGATGGCCGCCGACATCGAGAACGCCTATTTCGCCGCGCTCGACAGGTAGGCGCAGGACCAAGCCGTTCCAAAGCCGTATGTTGTTTCAAGGGTTTCTTAGCTCTCTTTTGCTATGACCGGGGGGAAGCTTGCGGAAAGCCCTCATGAACGAGATCGACCCCGCGCGCCGCTTTTCAGCAGAGGCGGTGCGTAAATTCGACGGCCCGGCCGATGGCGACACGCCAAGCGGCATGAACGATGTCGCGCGCCAGGTCGCCTCGCAGTACCGGCGCGATACGATGTCGCCGATCATGGTCAGCGGCGTCCTGCGCATGGTCGAATTCGGCTTGCTGTTCCTGTCCGGGCTCGCCGTCTATTTCCATTATGTCGGGTTCTTCAATTATCTCGCCTGGCAGTATCCGGTAACGATCGCCGCCGCGTCGTTCCTTGCCGTGGTGCTGCTCGACGTCACCGACTGCTACCAGATCGTCGCCCTGATGCGGCCGATCGCCAATTTCGGCCGCGTGCTGCTGGTCTGGGCCGGCACTTTCGCCCTCATGGCGCTGACGGCGTTCGTCATGAAGATGTCGGAAAACTATTCGCGTCTTTTGTTGGGCAGCTGGTTCGTCATCGGCTTCGTTCTCATCTTCGGCCTCAGGCTGGTAATGTCGAAGCTGATCCGGGCCTGGGCGCGCGATGGCCGCATGGAGCGGCGCGCCGTCATCGTCGGCGGCGGCAAGGCGGCGGAAATCCTGATCCGCTCGGTCGAAAAGCAGCCCTACAACGATATCCGCATCTGCGGCATCTTCGACGATCGCGGCGATAAGCGCTCGCCGCCCATCGTCGCCGGCTACCCCAAGCTCGGCACCATTTCGGAACTGATTGAATTCGCCCGCATCGCCCGCATCGACATGCTGATCGTGTCGCTGCCGCTGACCGCCGAATCCCGCGTTCTGCAGTTGCTGAAGAAGCTGTGGGTGCTGCCGGTCGACATCCGGCTGTCGGCGCATTCCAACGCACTGCAGTTTCGCCCGCGTGCCTATTCCTACATCGGCGCGGTGCCGATGCTCGACATCTTCGACAAGCCGATCAACGACTGGGATTCGGTGGCCAAACGCGCCTTCGACATCGTCTTCAGCCTGATCGGCATCGTCGTGTTCTCGCCGGTGATGCTGGCGACCGCCATCGCCATCAAGCTCGACAGCAAGGGTCCGGTGCTGTTCCATCAGAAGCGGCACGGTTTCAACAACGAGATCATCGAGGTCTATAAGTTCCGTTCGATGTATACCGACAAGGCCGACCCGACCGCCAAGCAGACGGTGACCAAGAACGATCCTCGCGTCACCCGCGTCGGCCGCTTCATCCGCAAGACCTCGATCGACGAGCTGCCGCAGTTCTTCAATTCGCTTCTGGGTTCGCTATCGCTGGTCGGCCCGCGTCCGCACGCCATCGCCGCGCAGTCGCATAACCTGCTCTACAACGAGGTCGTCGACGGCTATTTCGCCCGCCACAAGGTCAAGCCCGGCGTCACCGGCTGGGCGCAGATCAATGGCTGGCGCGGCGAGATGGACACCAACGAGAAGATCCGCATGCGCACGGAGTATGACCTCTACTATATCGAGAACTGGTCGTTGCTGTTCGACTTGCGGATCCTGTTCCTGACGCCGCTCCGGCTGCTCAATACGGAAAACGCCTATTGAGCGCGATCGCCCATGATTTGCCGCGCGCGGCGGTCAACGCCAAGCTGATCGCGCTGATTTCCTCGGGCGCGGTCTTCCTCGGCATTCTGCTGTCCGGCTTCGTCATCAGCGAGCCGGCGCCCTATGAGCTCTACATGGCCGGGCTGATCGCCATCTGGGCGCTTTTCGGCTTGAGGATTTCCCGCGCGGCCACGCCCTTGCTGGTGCTGCTGGTGACGATGAACATTGGCGGCATGATCTCCATGACGCAGATGGCGGACCTCGCCAACACACCGCTCTATCTCGCCGTATCGCTGTTTCTCGCCTTCAGCGCGGTGTTCTTCGCATCGATCACCGCCGTACAGCCGAGCCTCTACCGGCTGATCTTCATTGCCTATGTGGTTTCGGCCGTGGCGACCTCGCTGCTTGGCATTGCAGGCTACTTCCACGCCTTTCCGGGCGCCGAGATGTTCACCAAATACGATCGTGCCGCCGGCGCCTTCCAGGACCCGAACGTGTTCGGCCCGTTCCTGGTGCTGCCCGGCATCTATCTGCTCTATCTGCTTTTGACCGGACCGGTGACGCGCATGCCGCTTTTGGCGGTGCCGCTGCTGATCATCACCGCCGGCATCTTCTTCTCCTTCTCGCGCGGCGCCTGGGGCATGTTCGCCGTCTCGGCCGTCCTGCTCACCGGCTGCCTGTTCCTGCAAAGCGCCAGCGGCATGTTCCGGCTGCGCGTGGTGGTGATGACGATTGCAGCACTGGCGCTGCTGGTCGTCGCCATGATCGTCATCCTGCAGCTGCCCGGCGTGTCGGAGATGTTCTCCAACCGTGCCCATCTCGAACAGAGCTACGACACCGCCCGCCTCGGCCGCTTCGCCCGCTACGGCATCGGCTTCCAGATGGCGATGGAGCATCCGTTCGGCATCGGCCCGCTGGTCTTCGGCACGATCTTCGGTGAAGACACCCATGACATCTGGCTGAAGATGCTGATGGATTATGGCTGGCTCGGCTTCGTGTCGTTCCTCGCGCTCGTTCTATGGACGATAGCAGCCGGCTTCCGCATCCTGCTGCGCGACCGTGCTTGGCAGCCCTATCTGCTGTGCGCCTATGTCGCCTTCATCGGCAATATCGGGCTCGGCACCTTCATCGACATCGACCACTGGCGCCACGTGTACCTGCTGCTCGGCCTGATCTGGGGCGCCATCGCTCTGGAATACAGGCACCAGCGGTTGTTGCGGCCTGCCTTTCAGGGCTCGCCGGCACCGGCATAAAAGTCGCGGGAGTGAGAGGGCTTCACGTTGGCCTTCGGTGGAGATCCGGCCCGCTCTACATCACGACGAGACAGCTTCGAGAGCTTCCCGAATGGAATTGCTACCCGAATACGAAGTTTCTGATGGATTTCCTGACTAGGCGCTCTACATGCGCTTTACTCGGCTTCATTTGCGTTTTGAAGCGTCAGGCCAGTGTAGATCGAGTGCTCGACGGACGGTTGGTCCATGGCAAAAATATGCGGTTGTGGCAAAAACATCACATAATTTCATTTCGCTCCCGGCTATTGTTGTTCCCGAGGGAATTACTTGGGTTGGGAGAAATACGTGAATAGATTCTTAGCAATTCTCGCGGTTGCCGCCCTGTCGGCAAGCACCGCGTCAGCAGCAGACATGTTGGCCCCGGTTGCGGGGTCGGCCTATGACTGGAGCGGCCTCTATGTCGGCGGCCATCTCGGCGTTGCCAATGGTGACATCACGGCAACGGATATGACCGAGCCAAACGGTGGGTTCTTCACCGACCTCGTTCCGGCGGGAACAGAAGGATTTGACTTCAACAAAGCCGGCGTAGCCGGCGGTATCCATGCAGGCGCGCAATGGCAGTGGGGACAGTTCATTCTGGGCGGCGAAGCGACCTGGACGGCAACGGGCATCCGCAAGACCATCACCAGCCCCTATTTCCCGGACAGCGACACCGAGACCGCCAAAATCTCGAATTATGCCACGGTCGTCGGCCGCGTCGGCTACGCCTTCGATCGCGTGCTGATCTATGCCAAGGCTGGTTATGCCGGCGGCAAGGTGGATTTCCGCGCCCGAGACAACGACGCCCTGGTAACCTACGAAAAGAATGAGTGGCAGAACGGCTATGCGCTCGGCGCTGGCATCGACTATGCCCTCACGAACAACCTCTCGCTTGGCGTGGACTACACCCACGTTGACCTCGGCCATAAGACGAGCACGGGCGACAACGTGTTCGATGATGGCACTCTCGGCGACAATCCCGAGACCTATCGCACAGAGGCAAAGGTCGATGCCGTGATGGCCCGGCTAACCTACAAGTTTGGAATGGGTCAGTAGTGCATCGACATCATTTTCGCGGATCAGATCTAGCGTCAGGGGAGCTCGTCAGCGCTCCCCTTTCCTCGTAGCCTACATATTCCTTCGAACATTCTGGCGATTGAACGAAGTCTTGGACTTCTTTGGGCAATTGCAGCCCTAGAGCGGTGCAGGCTATGCCCTTCCAGGGCAAGACAAAGCACGTAGTGTGTCCGCCCTCGGTGACCGGAACCTAAGCAGCACTTGCGGTATGATTTGTCGGTGTGACTTTCGGTCACCAAAGGCACACCGGGACACCGTCTGTTCCCATTTCACCAATTTCAGCGAATTCGCCTCTTGCTTCTGAACCCTTGAGAATATAGGGCTTTCCGCGGTCCGGAGTGTAGCGCAGCCCGGTAGCGCACTTGACTGGGGGTCAAGGGGTCGTCGGTTCGAATCCGGCCACTCCGACCATTTTAGAAGCAGGACTTGCCCCCAAAAGTCCGCCTTTCCAGATGCCCGGTCAGTCTGGCCAAATCTCGGATCGGGACAAAATCCCGGAATGTATTCTCAATCGCCTTGCTCGAACTTCGGTTGGGCCCCCTACCCCTGGCACACATCCACCCACTCAGCCCCAATCAGCTCAACCATCCTCTGCGGGCTGATCCGCACCGCCGCATTGGTGGACCCGGCGGCGGGCACCACCTCGTCGAATTCGCGCAGCGATACGTCGCAATAGACCGGCAGTGGCGCCGGCAGGCCGAACGGGCAGACGCCGCCGACCGGGTGGCTCGTCGCTTCGACAACTTCCGCCGCGTCGAGCATGCGCGGCTTGCCGCCGAACTGGTCCTTGAACTTGCGGTTGTCCAGCCTGGCGATGCCGCTGGTCACCACCAGCATGGTGCGCTCGCCGACGCGCAGGCAGATCGTCTTGGCGATCTGCGCCGGCAGCACGCCATGCGCCTCGGCCGCCAGGGTCACCGTCGCCGAGCTCGCCTCCGTGACGATGACGTCGATGTCAGGCGCGTGGGCGGCGAAGAACGCACGAACGGAGTCCAGGCTCATATCGAAAAACCCATGGTTCAAAAACTTGAAGGACGGCGGATTGCTGTCCAGCAGCCGGGGCCGCCGCGCATATAAGCACGCGCGGCATACAAATCGGCAAGCGCCAGGCTGAAGCAGACGCTGCGGCAGGTACAAAGAAACCCGCCAAGAGGGCCTTGGCGGGTTCTCTGGAATGCCTGGTGCGGGTCTACGCCAGCGATCGACCTTGCGCCGCCGGCGGCGCAGCCGGGGTGATCAGAGCTTCCTGGGGAAGGTGAAGCGCGGACACAATACGACGCAGCTTCGACGGATCGGTCACTCTGCCGCTTTCGATATCCTCAATCTCGTCCACCGCCAGGCCGCATGTCAGGGAGAGCTCTTCCACGCTGTAACCGCGAGTCTCCCGCATCGCTCTGAGGGTGTTGTAATCTGGCCCGCTCCCGTTGGTTGCCGGTTCGGAGTGGGGTTCGCTTTTCGCATTATGGGGCATTGGCAACTCCATGACTGAAAGAGTTTGATCAAATGAGGAGTGTTGCCTGAGACGGTCGGGAAGATGCCCTCTCACTGGTGATTTGCCAAGAGCCAAAAGGGCCGTCACGGGATCGTGAACCAGGTGCCTGGCGCGGCCTCTGGCGCACACGTCGCGATCAAGTTGTTTTGAAGGCCTGATCGGCCGTTTGCCGGCAGTTTCGCCGCGGCCTTTCGTTATCTCCGGGTCGCTGGCGTGAAACCATCCGGTTCCAGCCAGTTCGTTCCCGGAAGGATTATTTGCAATGAACTTGAAGACAGTCATGGTCGTGCTCGGCACGATTTCCAGCCTTTCCGTCGCCGGCGCGGGCACCGCCCAAGCCGCAGGCGCGCTTCGTGTGCGCGGCACGGTGGTCAGTTTTAAGCCCACGCTGCTCACCGTGAAAACCCGCCAGGGCGATACCGACGCGATCAAGCTCAAGGCCGGCTGGAAGATCTCGGGCGTCGCCAACGCCTCGGCAACGGACATCAAGCAGGGCGATTTCCTCGGCATTGCCTCCGTATCGAAAGCGGATGGCGGCAGCGGCGCCCTGGAGGTGGTGGTCTTCCCGGCCGCGCTGAAAGGCACCGGCGAGGGTGACCGCCCCTGGGACCTGCAGCCAAACAGCCGGATGACCAACGGCACCGTCGCCGACGTTACCGATATAAGCGGGCGATTCGTCACGCTGACCTATGACAATGGCCAGACCAAGAAGATTTCGATTCCCGACACCACCCCTGTCGTCACCTTCGCGCCGGCGACGCCGAGCGACCTCAAGCCGGGTGCGACGGTCTTTGTCACCGCTGAGCGGGGCAGTGACGGCGCACTCAGCGCCAGCCGCGTCGTGGTCGGAACCAACGGCGTCGTGCCGCCGATGTAGTCGGACAGGCGGCCAATGGGCCGCCTCTCGATCTTGCCGTGCATGGTGGCGGGAGGCTGGATTGGGCAGAAACAGTCCAGAAACAAAATTCTACAATCGGGAAATACTGACGAAAAAATTCAGGCGCGTAATTCCATTCGCGGCGGCCGGGCTATCGCCCCGATCCACATGCGCCCGCGAAACAAAAGGAAACGATCCATGAAGAAGTCCCTCCTCTCGGCCCTCGGGCTTGCAGTTGCATTGGCTTTCACGGTGCCCGTCATCGGCGCGACGAGTGCGGATGCGGCGCCGATGGCAAAGCATCATCGTCACCACCATCATCATCGCCACCATGTCCGCCATCACCATCATCACCGCCACCACCACCATGTGATCGGAAACAAGGCCTAAGCACCGCAAACTGCCACCGAGAAGACCGGCCTTGGCTTCCTGTCCAAGGCCGGTCTTCCCTTGGCATTGCGGCGCGTTAGCTCGACACGAGTTGGGCTCGAATGACGGCGCCAGCTATCTCCACCATCAGAAGCACCGCCTCAGCGCCGGCTGAACAGCAAACTGGCGACAAGACCGAGCACCACAAGGCCGACAGCGGCGGCAGCCGCCGGATGGTCGCGGGCCGACCTCTCGATCACCCTGCCCTGTTTGCGCAGTGCCGGCATGGCGTCGCGCAGACGCCCCGCAAGATCGGAATAGGTATCGAAGGCTGCATCGCGACCGTCCTCGTAGTAGGCGCCGCCTCGCCTTGCCACAGCCCTCTTCAAGCTGGCCAGTTCTTTGGTGAGAGCCGCGACCTGCCTGTCGAGATCGATGTCCGAGAGGGTCGAAAATAATGCCATGATGTGTTTCCTTCACTTGCAGAAGGAAACGTAACGCCTCACCGGAAGACGGGTTCCGGTTTCGAACTATCACGTCGGGCTGCGGTCAGCGCACCTGATCAAGCAGGCGCTTGCATTCCAGGAGGTCGAACAGCGCCTCCTGCAGCAAGGCCCTGTTGTCGCGCGAGAGTTTCGATGCATCCGGCTGCACCGGACCGTCCTCGTCGCTCTTGCCCAGGCCGAAAAAGCGACGGCTGGGTTTGACGCGCGGCTGGCCGACCAGTTCGTCGTCCATGCTGCGCGGCTGGGCCGCCGGCGTCAGCGGCACCTGGTCAGCCTGCCTTCGCTGCGAGATCGCCTCGACGGCGGCCATGTCGCCATTGCCGATGGCAACCAGGAAATGGTTGCCGTTCTCGCGCAACAGCTTCTGCACGCCCTTGATGGTGTAGCCCTGGTCGTAGAGCATATGGCGGATGCCCTTGATCAGCTCGACATCCTGCGGCCGGTAGTAACGACGGCCGCCGCCGCGCTTCATCGGCTTGATCTGGTTGAAACGCGTTTCCCAGAAGCGCAGCACATGCTGCGGCAAATCGAGATCTTCGGCGACCTCGCTGATGGTACGAAAGGCGTCGGGGCTCTTGTCCATGGGCGAATCCTCACGCTGGACGATGATCCGGCCTAGCTGCCGAATCGGGGCTTATTTCAGCGGTTTATGAAGCAATATTCAAGCCCGGCGTCATGGCGGCGGCGGTTTTCAACCGCGCAGTAGGATTACTTGCCGCTTTTGGCCTTGCCGCTCTGATGGGAGCGCAAGATACGGCTCTTCAGCACGTTGGACGACTTGAAGGTCATCACCCGACGCGGCAGGATCGGCACTTCCTCGCCGGTCTTGGGATTGCGGCCGATACGCTCGTTCTTGGAGCGGACGTGGAATGTCGCGAAGGACGACAGCTTCACCGTTTCGCCGCGCACGATGGCTTCGCAGATTTCATCCAGCACCGCTTCGACGAGTTCGGCCGATTCAGTGCGCGACAGGCCGACCTTCCGGTAAACTGCCTCGGCAAGGTCGGCGCGCGTAAGTGTCTTTCCCCCCATGCGACCGTCCCATCAGCTCAAAACATAAAATTCGGCACAACAACGGCAGAGCCTAAGTAATTGATCCGTCAAGGTCAAGGACCGAAACTGGACCGTTCGGCACTTACCAGCGAACCAGGACAGCGCCCCAGGTGAAGCCGCCACCCATCGCTTCCAGGAGGACGAGATCGCCCTTCTTGATGCGGCCGTCGGCAACGGCCACCGACAGCGCCAACGGCACGGAAGCAGCCGAGGTGTTACCGTGCAAATCGACCGTAACCACCACCTTTTGCTCAGCTATCCCGAGCTTCTTGGCGGAAGCGTCAATAATTCGTTTATTGGCCTGGTGCGGCACGAACCAGTCGAGATCCTCGGCTGAGATACCGGCTTGCGCAAACGTCGCCTCGATGACGTCGGTGATCATGCCGACCGCGTGCTTGAAGACTTCGCGGCCCTCCATCCGGAGATGGCCGACCGTACCCGTCGTCGACGGCCCGCCATCGACAAAAAGCTTGTCCTTGTGCGTGCCGTCGGAGCGCAGGCTGGCCGCCAGAACGCCATGGTCGGCGATCGTGCCCGCGCCCTCGCCCGCTTCCAGGATCATGGCACCGGCGCCGTCTCCGAACAGCACACAGGTCGACCGGTCGCTCCAGTCGAGAATGCGCGAGAATGTTTCGGACCCGATCACCAGGACACGCTTGGCCAGGCCGCCGCGGATGTAGAGATCGGCGGTGGTCACGGCATAGACGAAACCCGAACAGACCGCCTGCATGTCGAAGGCAAAGCCGTGATGCATACCGAGCCGGTTCTGGATCTCGACGGCGGTGGCCGGAAACGTGTTGTTGGGCGTCGAGGTCGCCAGCACGATCAGATCGATGTCGGCGGGCGTGAGGCCCGCATTGGCAAGTGCGGCACGTGCCGCCGCTTCCCCCAGCGAAGCGGTCGTCTCGTCATCGCCCGCGATGTGGCGCTGGCGAATGCCGGTGCGCTGGGCGATCCACTCGTCGGAGGTCTCGACCATGCCTTCGAAATCGGCATTCTTCATGATTCGGCGGGGCAGCGCGGCGCCCGTGCCGCGCACGACTGATCTGATCAAAGTTCTTTCCTATTCCTTTGCGTCGGTGACGACGTCGGATTTCCTAGATGACAGGGCGCGCGGGTTGCGCGCATGAAACAGGTCCAGATCGGCCTCGATACGGTCGAGGAGGTTGTTGCGGACCATGTCATAGCCGAGTTCGATCGCGGCGGCGAACCCGTCAGAATCAGCACCGCCATGGCTTTTGACGACGATCCCGCTCAGCCCCAGGAAAACGCCGCCATTGGAGCGGCCGACATCCATCTTTTCGCGCAAGCGGTTGAAGGCGCCCTTAGCGAAGACGTAGCCGATCCTGGCCATCAGGGTGCGGCTCATCGCGGCGCGCAGATAACCCGCTATCTGGCGCGCCGTGCCTTCCGCGGTCTTCAGAGCGATGTTGCCGGCGAAGCCCTCGGTCACCACAACGTCGACCGTGCCCTTGCCGATATCGTCGCCCTCGACGAAACCGTGATAGTTCATCGAGGCCATGTTGGCTTCGCGCAGCATGCGCCCCGCCTCCTTAACCTCTTCCTGGCCTTTGATCTCCTCGACGCCGACATTGAGCAGGCCGACGCTGGGCCGGGCTATGCCGAAGACCGAGCGCGCCATGCCGGTGCCGAGAATGGCAAAATCGATGAGCTGTTGCGCATCGGCCCCGATGGTCGCGCCGACATCCAGCACCACGCTTTCGCCGCGCAATGTCGGCCAAAGGGCTGCGATCGCCGGGCGATCGATGGTGGCCATGGTGCGCAGGCAGAATTTCGACATCGCCATCAGCGCACCGGTGTTGCCCGCGGAAATGCAGGCGTCGGCCGTGCCGGCCTTGACCGCTTCGACGGCCTTCCACATCGATGACTTCCAGCGGCCGTGGCGCAGCGCCTGGCTCGGCTTGTCGTCCATCCTGACCGCAATTTCGCAATGGAAGAATTCGCTGATCTCGGCAAGCTTGGGAAATTTGGCGAGCTCCGGGCGCACGACCTCCTCACGCCCGAAGATGACGAAGCGGATGTCGGGACGACGGGTCGCGACCGTCATGAGCGCTGGAATGACCACGGCTGGTCCGTGATCGCCGCCCATGGCATCGATGGAAATCCTGATCACGCGGTATTTGTCTCACGGTTAGGCGGCAGGTCGTTTAGCGACCGCGAAGGTTCGGCGAAAATAACGGTTTTGGGCTGCCACACAACCGACTTTTCCGTCGCGGGCGAGCTTTTCAGGATTTTCCCAGCAAGGATAGCAGTTTTTGCTGAAATTCATTCTCCGCCGGTTCGGTCTCGCTGCCGGCGTTGAGCGCTGCGCCCTGCTTACGCGGATAGGGGTCGATGGCGAGCCCGAAATACTGTTCGGCGAGTGCCCCGACATCGATCGTGTCACCGGAAAATGTCTCTGGACTGTCAGGGCCTTCCGCGTCGAGCAGGATCTCGCCGCCACCATCGAAACCCTGCCGTCCAAGCTTGGAATCCTCGGGCAGCAGCAGCGCTTCGACCGGTTCGTCGATATGCGCTTCGACAGGCTCGAGCGTGACGATGCAGGCCTGGGTGATGTCGGCTTCGACACGACCGCTTATCTTCACGCCATTGCGCTTCCACGACGCGACCAGAAGCTCGGCGCGATAGGATTCGACCGAAATCAACCCGTGCTCCTCGGCCAGTGCCGCACGCTGTGCGGCATCGGCTTCGACAACCAGCGGCAGGCCCTTTTGCGGCAGGCGCGTGATGTTTGCACGGAAGGAGACCGGGCTTTGCGGGTCCACATGCTTCATTGTTCAACCTCCTTGGCGGCGGGAAAGGTCAGCGTGCCGGAGACAATCGATTCGGATGTCTGCGCGGCCAGATGATTGCGCGCGTCGGTAACATAGTTGGCCAGCAGCGATGCTTCCAGCCAGGCGCCCGCGTCGGGCCGGACATTGCGGGCAAGAGCCGCGGTCAGCGCTTCATGGTCGTTTCTTTCCAGGGCATCGTCATAGGCAGCGGTTCGGCCATAAAACATCTTTGCCAGCTTTTTCATGCGTTTGGGCACGCCAACGTCGCCAATGCCCAATTCCCGCAACGAATGGTCGACGTCGAGGAAGAACTCGTCGATCAGCACCTGGGCGACCTCTTGCGCCGCACCGCTCTCACCGCGCAACCTATGCTGGAACAGGAACATGTGCAGCGACAGCATCTCGAAACGGCCAAGCGGCGTGTCTGGCACATTCCAGTGGGAATAAAACACCGTCTGCCGCGCCGCCGCCACGATTTGTGCGTAAAGCGCCTCGGTGATAGCGCGGTTGGCGTAGCGTTCGCGGCCAAAAAAGCGCTGGAACATTGGGGATGGTCTCCTGGGGACCGTTTGTTGAAGTGGGCTTGTTGCATCGGCAAGCAAGCTGGTTTACCGGTTTCGCGGCCCAGCGCAAGTTGCGGCCAGCTAATGGAGTTGTTGTTGCGCGCGCTGAATTTCAAGTCGACCTTCTCGTCCAGGCCCGCCGGCGCGATCTCGCTGCTGATGATCGTTTCGGCATTATCGGCCTGCCACACCTCCAAGATGATCGGCGACCTCAGCCCGAGTGAGACGCTGACGCAAGGTTACGTCATAGACCAGCAGGCAATCGACCTGGTGCCGGTCGGTTCGAGCCGCGAGCAGGTGCTTCTGGCGCTCGGCACGCCGTCGACGACCGCGACGTTCGACAACGAGGCCTTCTATTACATTTCGCAGACGCGCAAGCGCTACGTCGCCTTCGACAAGCCACGGCTCATTGATCAGCATGTGCTGGCGGTCTATTTCGGCGCCGATGGCCGCGTCACCCAGATCGCCAATTACGGGATGAAGGACGGCAAGATGTTCGACTTCATCTCACGCACCACACCGACCGGCGGCAAGGACCAGAACTTCCTCAGCCAGATCATCAACGGTGCCAGCAAGCTGGCACCCAGCATTCCGGGCGGCGGCGCCTAATTCCTTTCGGCTTCCATTCCGGGAGCCTCATCATCTCAGGCGACCAAAAACCCGCGGGAGCGATCCTGCGGGTTTTTGTTGTGGCCTCGATCAGGGCAAGATCCCCGTATGTTTGCCGGCGATGCTTAAGCCGTCGAAACCCAAGCCGGTAGATGAGATACCGGCGCATTTACCGCATGCAAGAGATCGGCCTGTTGACGCGTCGACATGGCATTGCTCAATAAAAAACCCGCGGGATCGCTCCCGCGGGTTGTTTCGGGCTGAAGTCTAGATCAGCCGTGCGCGAGCACGGCCAGCAGCAAGAGCGCGACGATGTTGGTGATCTTGATCGCCGGGTTGACGGCCGGACCAGCGGTGTCCTTGTAGGGATCGCCGACCGTGTCGCCGGTCACCGAAGCCTTGTGCGCCTCGGAACCCTTGAGATGCTTGACGCCGTCCTTGTCGACAAAGCCGTCTTCGAAGGACTTCTTGGCGTTGTCCCAGGCACCGCCGCCAGAGGTCATCGAGATGGCGACGAACAGGCCGTTGACGATGACGCCGAGCAGCGAGGCACCCAGCGCTGCAAAGGCAGACGCCTTCGAGCCCGAGATGAGCAGCACGCCGAAATAGACGACGAGCGGCGCCAGCACCGGCAGCAGCGACGGGATGATCATTTCCCTGATTGCCGCCTTGGTCAGAAGGTCGACCGCGCGGGCGTAGTTCGGCTTCGAGGTGCCGGCCATGATGCCCGGATCCTCGCGGAACTGCTTGCGCACCTCCTCGACGATGGCGCCCGCCGCACGGCCGACGGCCGTCATGGCGATGCCGCCGAACAGATACGGGATCAGCCCGCCGAAGATCAGGCCGGCGACGACGTATGGGTTGGAGAGATCGAAGGAGATCTCGCCCATGCCCTGGAAGTAGGGATATTTGTCGCCATTGGCGGCGAAGAACTTCAGGTCGTTCGAGTACGCGGCAAACAGCACCAATGCGCCGAGACCGGCGGAGCCGATGGCGTAGCCCTTGGTCACCGCCTTGGTGGTGTTGCCGACCGCGTCGAGCGCGTCGGTGGAGTGGCGCACTTCCTTGGGCAGGCCGGCCATTTCGGCGATGCCGCCGGCATTGTCGGTGACCGGGCCGAAGGCATCGAGCGCAACGATCATGCCGGCAAGGCCGAGCATAGTCGTGACCGCGATCGCCGTACCGAAGAGGCCGGCAAGCTGATAGGTCGAGATGATGCCGCCGACGATGACGATCGCCGGCAGCGCCGTCGATTCCAGCGAGACCGCGAGGCCCTGGATGACATTGGTGCCGTGACCGGTGACCGACGCCTGGGCGATGGAATTGACCGGGCGCTTGTTGGTGCCGGTGTAGTATTCGGTGATGACCACGATGAGACCGGTCACCACGAGGCCGATCAGGCCGCAGATGAACAGGTTCTTGCCGGTGATGACCATGCCGGCGACCGTGCCGACCTCACCCCAGCCGAGCGTCACCTGGGTGGCGACGCCGAGGCCGACGATGGACAGCAGGCCAGTGACGATCAGGCCCTTGTAGAGTGCGCCCATGATCGAGCCGTTGGAACCGAGCTTGACGAAGAAGGTGCCGACGATCGAGGTCAGGATGCAGGCGCCGCAGATGGCGAGTGGATAAAGCATGGCCGCACCCAACACGGCGGTGCCGCCAAAGAAGATGGCAGCCAGAACCATGGTGGCGACGACAGTCACCGCATAGGTTTCGAACAGGTCAGCGGCCATGCCGGCGCAGTCGCCGACATTGTCGCCGACATTGTCGGCGATCGTGGCCGGGTTGCGCGGATCGTCTTCGGGAATACCGGCTTCGACCTTGCCGACGAGATCGCCGCCGACGTCGGCGCCTTTGGTGAAGATGCCGCCGCCGAGACGAGCGAAGATCGAGATCAGCGATGCGCCGAAGCCGAGCGAGACCAGCGAGTCGATGACGATGCGGTCATTGGGCTGGAGGCCCATGAAGTGGGTCAGGATGAGGTAGTAGATCGACACGCCGAGCAAGGCGAGGCCAGCAACCAGCATGCCGGTGATGGCGCCCGATTTGAACGCGATGTCGAGGCCGGCAGCGAGACTGTTCGATGCGGCCTGCGCCGTGCGAACGTTGGCGCGAACGGAGACATGCATGCCGATGAAGCCGGCGGCGCCTGAAAGCACCGCTCCGATCAGGAAGCCGATCGCGGCGGTGATGGACAGCAACCACCAGGCGAGCACGAGGACGACGACGCCAACGATGGCGATGGTGGTGTACTGACGCGCCAGATAGGCTTGTGCGCCCTCGCGGATAGCCGCGGAGATTTCCTGCATGCGTGCATTGCCCTGATCGGCCGCAAGGACCGAACGTGTCGCCCAGATGGCGTAAAGGATTGAAAGCAGGCCGCAGGCGATGACGGCGGAAATAATTGTCATTGCCGGATTTTCCTCGATTGATGGCCCAAAAGAACCCCTCCCTGGGCCGTTGAGACAAAGACCGGATTCCGAGCACGGAATCCGCCTCTTCGCAGCGGTGTATGCGAAACAGGGCTGCGAACGTCAAGATATTGTTCGGTTTTTGCCCGGCTTTCGCCCAAATGGTTGGGACCAGGCGGCGGCTGCCGTCAGCACCCTGCGATTAGATCGATTGAAATTAGCCCTGACGCAGGGCGTGGCTACTCTGCCTCCCGGCCCATCCGGCGCGCCGTGTAGCGCTCTATGGCCGACAGGCCGTCATAGATCAGCACGGCAAGGGCTGCCACGATCAGGCCGCCCTGCAGGATGAAGGCGAGATTGTTGGACAACAACCCGGCGATGATCACTTCGCCCAGCGTTTTGGCTGCCACGGTCGAACCGATGGTCGCCGTGGCAAGGCTGATCACCACCGACAGCCTGATGCCGCCGAGAATGATCGGGGCGCTGAGCGGCAGCTCGACCTTGGTGAGCCTTTGCCAACCGGTCATGCCGGCGCCGCGCGCCGCCTCGACGACATTGGCAGGTAGCGTCGTCAGGCCGGTCAGCGCGTTCTCGAAGATCGGCAGCAGGCCATAGAGAAACAGCGCGATCAGTGTCGGCTTCTCGCCGAAGCCGACGGCCGGCACAGCGAGTGCCAGCACCGCCACGGGCGGAAAGGTCTGGCCGATGTTGACCAGGCTGCGCGACAGCGGCAGGAATTCGGCGCCGGCCGGCCTGGTGACCAGGATGGCAAGCGCCACCGCAACGATGGTTGCTGCCACGGTGGCGATCAGAACCGTGCGCAAATGCAGCAATGTCAGCGTCAGCAGGCTGCCCTGGTTGTAGATCACCGGCGCATTGTTTTCGGTCAGCGGCTTCAGCAGCGGCACGAACCAGCCGGGATTGGTGACGAAGGCAACGAGCAGCATCACCAGGGCAAGTCTGAGCAACGATGGAAGCCAGGCCTTCATGCCGGCCTCGCCGCGCGCTTCACCAGCCCGTCGACGGTGACGCGGCCAAGCGGCTTGCCATCGGCGCCTTTGACCGGCAGCGCCGGCCGGCCCGTCCACAACAATTCGGCCAGCGCGTCACGCTGGCTGGCGTCGCCAGGGATCGCCTCGCCTTCGGCGGAGCCCTTCTCCACGGCATCGCGGACCCGACCGAGCGACAGCAGCCGGAACGGCCTTTCGCTGGCGCCGACCAGGGTCTCGACGAAGGCGCTTGCCGGCTTTGCCAGGATCTCGGCGGGCTTGGCGTATTGCACCAGCTTGCCGGCATCCATGACCGCGATCTTGTCGCCCATATGCACGGCCTCTTCCATGTCGTGGGTGACCAGGATGATGGTGGTGCCGAAGCGCTTCTGGATCGCCAGCAGATCCTCCTGCGCCTTGTTGCGGATGATCGGGTCGAGGGCGCCGAACGGTTCGTCCATCAACAGCACGTTGGGCTCGGCGGCGAGCGCGCGGGCAACGCCGACGCGCTGTTGCTGGCCGCCGGACAGTTCGTGCGGGTAGCGCGGCCCGAAGGCTTCGGGGTCAAGCTGATAGAGCGTCATCAGTTCGTCGACCCGGGCCTTGATGCGGTCCTTGTCCCAACCGAGCAGCACCGGCACGGTGGCAATGTTCTGCGCCACCGTGCGATGCGGGAACAGGCCGTGGCCCTGGATGGCGTAGCCGATGCTGCGGCGCAGCTCATAGCCGGGCAGCGAACGATTGTCGGCGCCGTCGAGCTTGATGATGCCCGAGGTCGGTTCGACCAGCCGGTTGATCATGCGCAGCAGCGTCGTCTTGCCGGAACCGGACGTGCCGACAATGACGGCTATGGTGCGCGGCTCGATGACCATCGACACGTCATCGACCACGGTCGTCGCGTCATAGCGCTTGGTAATGCCTTCGATCTCGATCATGCCGTTTCAACCCTGCGCCTGGTGGCGGTCATTTCGATCACCGCATCGAGGATGATGGCGGCGGCAAAGGCGAGCGCGACCGTTGGCACCGCGCCGAGCAGCACAAGGTCCATCGCCGTCTGGCCCACACCCTGGAAGACGAATACGCCGAAACCGCCGCCGCCGATCAGCGCGGCAATGGTGGCGAGGCCGATGTTCTGCACCAAGACGATGCGGATGCCGGTCAGGATCACTGGAAAGGCCAGTGGGAACTCGACGCCGAACAGGCGCTGGCGTTCGGTCATGCCCATGCCGCGTGCCGCGTCGTTGGCGGTGCGCGGCACGCCAGCGAGACCGACCACGGTGTTAGCCACCACCGGCAGCAGCGAATAAAGGAACAGCGCGACGAAGGCGGGGGCTGTGCCGATGCCGCGAATGCCGAGCGCGGCAGCCCCCGGCACATGCGTGGCCACCCAGCCGAGCGGCGCGATCAGCAGGCCGAACAGCGCGATCGAGGGAATGGTCTGGATGATGTTGAGCACGTTGAGAACGCCGGCGCGCAGATTCTCGACGCGATGGCAGAGAATACCGACCGGCAGGCCGACGACCACTGCCGCAAGCAGCGACCCTAGCGCCAGCGTCACATGCTTGGAGCCCTCCGCCCAGAAACTGTCGGCGCGGTTGAAATATTCCTTCAGGATCGACAGATTGTCCCAGCTTCCCGAAATCAACAGCAGCCCTATCGCCAAAGCCGAGACCGCAAGCACGCCAACTCGTGCCAATGGCGACAGGTTCAGCCGTGTCAGCACATCGGCAAGCAAAAGCGTGAAGGCAAAGATCAGAATCCAGAAACCGGAGGCTGGCGAAACTCTCGCAAAGGTGTTGCCCTCCGGCGTGAGAAATGTTCCGGCGACGCCGATCAGCAGCGCGAGCGCGGCAAGCGCCACCACGCTGGCGGCAAGGCGCAGCGCAAGCAGTGTCTTGAACAGCGCGATGAGTGCTGCGGCGACGACGATGACGAGCAGCAGCGTCCCGGTGATTGCCGGCAGCGCCTCAAGAATTGAGCGCGCCTGGCCGGGGACGATGCGGTTGGCACGGAACGTGGCAAAGGGCGCGGCAAAAGCCGCGTAGGCTGATATAGCGGCGATGACCACGCCGAGCTTGTCGAAGCGGATGTTCACGCCCTCCCCCGTCAGTCGATCCGGCGCGCCACGAAAGCGGCGCGCCGGAATCGTCCTACTTCAGGAAGCCGTTCTTCTTCAAAAAGTCCTCGGCGACGCCCTTGACCGGCTCGCCGCCGACCTGCACGCGACCATTCAGCTCCTGCAGCGTGACGAGGTCGAGCTTGGCGAAGACCGGCTTCAGCAGCGTCTCGATCTCGGGATGTTGCTTCAGCACCGCTTCGCGGATGATCGGCGCCGGCTGGTAGACCGGCTGCACGCCCTTGTCGTCGTCGAGCACGACGAGCCCGGACGGTGCGATGCCGCCATCGGTGCCGTAGACCATGGCCGCATTGGCGCCGTTGGTCTGGTTGGCGGCCGCGGCGATGGTTGCCGCGGTGTCGCCGCCCGAGAGAGTGATCAGTTGGTCCGGCTTCAGCGTGAAGCCATAGGTGGTCTGGAAGGCCGGCAGTGCAGCCGCCGAATTGACGAACTCGGCGGAAGCCGCCAGCACCACCTGACCGCCGCCCGCGACATATTTGCCGAAGTCGGTGAGCGTGGCGAGCTTGTTGGTCTCGGCGACTTCCTTGCGCAGCGCAATCGCCCAGGTGTTGTTTGCGGGCGACGGCGACAGCCAGACGATCTTGTTGGCGTCGTAATCGAGCTTCTTGGCCGTTTCATAGGCCTTGGCGGCATCCTTCCAGACCGGGTCGTCGGCCTTCTCGAAGAAGAAGGCGGCGTTGCCGGTGTATTCGGGATAGATGTCGATCTCGCCAGCGGTGATCGCCTTGCGCACCACCGGCGTGCCGCCGAGCTGGATGCGGTCCGATGTCTTGATGTTGTTGGCGTTGAGGACGAGCTGGATGATGTTGCCGAGCACGCCGCCCTCGGTGTCAATCTTCGAAGAGACAACCACCTGGGCATTGGCGGAAGCCACCGTGATGCCGAGCGCCAATGCCGCGCCGGCCAGAAACTTGACTGAAAACATGTGAAACCCCTTGCTATGAACCGAAACGCGATGACCGCATATGAGCATGGCTTCAACGGCCAGTCGGGGCACACGGTTTCATAACAAGGGGGATCAGCGCAATATTTTTGTTCGGAAGGCCGATTTTGAGGCGACGCTGGCGATCTGCTGCCATCTGGCGGATAATGCCATAGAGTGCGGGTGGCAAACACGGAGAGCGTGTCATGGCCATACACAAAGTCGGCTACCTCATCGGAAGTCTTGCCCGGGAATCCATCAACCGCAAGCTCGCGAAGGCGCTCGTTCAACTGGCTCCTCCGGAACTTGAAATGACGGAAATCGCCTTCAGGGATCTGCCTCTTTACAGCTACGATTATGATGCGGATTTCCCGCCGGTCGCCCGGGATTTCAAAAAGGCGATCGCGTCCGTTCAGGCCGTCCTGTTCGTTACCCCGGAGTACAACCGCTCGATCCCTGGCGGATTAAAGAACGCGATCGACTGGGCGAGCCGCCCCTATGGAAAGAATTCATTCGCGCGCAAACCGTCCGCCGTCATCGGAACATCGCCGGGCGCCATCGCAACCGCTGTCGCCCAACAAAGCCTGCGCAGCGTTCTGAGCTTCTGCAACTCACCCCAGATGAATGCGCCGGAAGCCTATATCCAGTTCACGCCGGGACTGATAACGGACGACGGCGAAGTGACGGTCGAATCCACCGAGGACTTCCTGCGCAACTACATGGCTGAGTTCCATATGTTCATAGCGCGGGTGCTTCAGGTGTTGCCGCCGGACGCATAGGTTTGGCGTCAAGCCGGGCGCGCGCTCGTCAGCTTCAGCGCGCCCAGCGCCACGAAGCACAGGACGGTGACCGGAAAGACTATCCAGTTCAGCATCTCCCAGCCCCAGGCGTTGTAGACCATGCCCGACATCAGTGAGGCGCAGGCGACGGAGCCGAACAGGACGAAGTCGTGGAAGCCTTGCACCTTGCCCTTTTCCGACGGCCGGTAGGTGGAGGCCACCATTGCGGTCGCGCCAATGAAGCCGAAGTTCCAACCAAGGCCCAGCAGGATCAGCGACGTCCAGAACTGCCACAGCGCCAGGCCCGACAGAGCGACAATGGCGCAGCCGATGAGCAGGATCAGGCCGGTGGTCACAATGCGTTCGGCGCCGAAGCGATGGATCAGCGAGCCGGTGAAGAAGCTTGGCGCAAACATCGCCATGACGTGCCAGGAGATGCCGAGCGTCGCGTCGGTCTCCGACAGTCCGCAGCCGACCATGGCCAGCGGTGCGCCCGTCATGACGAAGCTCATCAGCGCGTAGCTGCCGACCGCACAGAAAAGCGCGGCGACGAAACGCGGCTGCGTGACGATTTCAGCCAGTGGTCTGGCGTCGCTGTCGGCGATCTCCACCTTGCCGGATGCTTTCGCCGGCAGCCGCAGGAAGGACAGGATGATGGCGCCGACGGCGGCCAGCGGCAGGATGGACACGAACGAACCGGCAAACATGACCGGCGCCAGCGATTCGCGGGTGAAGATGACAATCTGCGGCCCGAGGATAGCGGTGACGATGCCGCCGGCCAGCACGAAGGAGATGGCGCGCGCCTTGAATTCCGGCGGTGCGTTGTCGGCGGCGGCGAAGCGGAACTGCTGGACGAAGGCGCCGCCGACACCGATCGTGAGCAAGCCAAAGGCAAACAGCCAGAAGCTCCCTTGAAAAAGCGCAAGCGTGGCGATCAGGCCGCCAAGCGCCGTGACGATCGTTCCGGTCATGAAGCCGCCGCGCTGGCCCATTCTGCGGATGATGGCCGCTGCAGGCAGCGCGCCGAGCGCCACGCCGATGTTGAAGCCGGTGATCGGCGCTGTCGCCAATGATTTGTCGGGGCCAAGCAGATATTGCCCGGCCAGCGCCCCCACGGAGATGGCGATGGGGGCCGCCGAGCCGATGATCGCCTGCGATGCGGCCAGGATCAGCGCCGTGCGGCGCGCCTCGCTGCCTGCCTCGACGGCGATTGCCGTCATGATGCGTCCTTGCCGCGCCCCTCGCCACGCACCCGGCGTGACACACGGTCGAGCACGGCATTGACCAGCTTCGGCTCGTCTTCCTCGTAGAAGGCCTTGGCGATGTCGACATATTCGGAGACGATGACGGCGACCGGGACATCCTCGCGCTTCATCAGTTCGTAGACGCCGGCGCGCAGGATGGCGCGCAGCGTCGAATCGAGCCGCGACAGCGGCCAGTCCTCGGTCAGCGCCTGGCGGATGATCGGATCGATGGTCTTCTGGTTCTCGACGACACCCGCCAGGATAGCGCGAAACCATTGCGCATCGGCCTCGCGATAGAGCGCGCCGTCGACTTCCTTGCCAAGGCGAAACGCCTCGTACTCGGCGGTGATCTCGAAGACACCGCTGCCGGCGACATCCATCTGATAGAGCGCCTGCACGGCGGCCAGACGGGCAGCGCCGCGCTTGTTGGCGTGGCGCATCGCAGGCTGCCCGGGCGAAGCGGGTTCGCTCACGATCGCGCTCCCAATTGTTCCTTGAGGGCAATCATGGTCAGCGCCGCACGCGCGGCAAAGCCGCCCTTGTCGCCTTCCGAGCGCTTGGCGCGAGTCCAGGCCTGGGCGTCATTCTCGGTGGTGAGAATGCCGTTGCCGATGCAGACCGAGTCCTGCACGCTCAAATCCATGAGCGCGCGGCTGGATTCATTGGCGACAATGTCGAAATGGTAAGTGTCGCCGCGGACGACGGTGCCCAGCGCGACAAAGCCATCATAATGTGTGCCGCCTTCCGTCGCGCCGTCCAGTGCAAAGGTGATCACCGCGGGGATCTCCAGCGAACCTGGAACGGTGACGACGTCGTAAGTCGCGCCCGCTTCATCGAGCGCGCTTGTCGCGCCGTCGAGCAGCGCATCGGCAAGGTCGTCATGAAAGCGCGCTTCGACAATGAGCAGATGCGCCTTCGCCTTCGGACGAATGAAGGCTTTGCCGTGTTGGGATGTACCAGCCATAAAAGTCTCCGGGGAGTTGCCGGTGACTTAGGCCGAAGCCGGGTTCATCGCAAGCGGAAGATTGCTGGATGGACTCCTGTCCTATCGATCCTCTCGCGTATGCCACAGGCGCAACACAGAAATTGTCGTGTTCTGTATCTCGTAACGAATTTCGTAGCTGCCTACCAAAATGCGACGCACTTCTCGTGGTTCGAACTCTTCCAGTCTCTCACCGATGCGCGGATATTCGACCAACCGTGCCGGCGCGGCAGTAAGCGACTGCACGGCACGTGCGGCCGCCGGGCCATTTTCTAGCACGAGAAAATCATGTAGCCGGACCAAGTCGGACAAAGCCTTGTTGGTCCATTTCAACTCCATCAACGAGGCACCGGCAGTGGCTTGTCGGTACCAAGACTCTCAGCCCACGCCTGCACGGCCTGGTGATCGATGACCCGTCCTGCGTCGACATCGGCCATTGCTTCAAGCGTGAGCCGTCGGCGCTCCTCCTCCAAATCCACCCACGCGGAAAGAGCTTGTTTGACGATCCAGCCGCGTGGGCGCTCAAGGCGGGCAGCCAGTTGATCTACCTTTTCAGCCAGCGGCAGCGGAACGTGAGCGGTGATTACTTTTGTATCCATCAGAGCCTCACAATCAGATTTAATCATAGCGATTAAAACTGATTAAGTCGAGTGCAGCAGCACTTAAAGCCCCTCTTTCGTCGCCTCGACCAGCCGCGCCGCATAACGCGCCATGGTGTCGATCTCGAGATTAACGCGGTCGCCGACCTTGCGCTCACCCCAGGTGGTCACGGTCAGCGAATGGTGGATCAAAAGCACGTCGAAGCGCGTGCCTTCGACCTTGTTGACGGTGAGCGAGGTGCCGTCGAGCGCGACCGAGCCCTTGGGCGCGATGAACTTCGCCAGGTCGCGCGGCGCTTCCAGCGTGAAGCGCACGGCATCGCCCTCATCCTTGCGCTCGACGATTTCGGCCATGCCGTCGACATGGCCCGAAACGATGTGGCCGCCGAGTTCGTCACCGATCTTCAGCGCCCGCTCCAGGTTGACCTTGGTGCCGGATTTCCAGCCCGAGGCCGTGGTCAGCCGCAAGGCTTCCTCCCATGCTTCAACCTCGAACCAGCGTGCATTCGAGGCGCTGTCGGGCAAGGCCGTGACTGTCAGGCAGACGCCGCCGCAGGAGATCGAGGCGCCGATGGCGATGGTCTGCGGGTCATAGGCTGTGTCGATGCGCAGCCCCGCCCCTTCCCTGAGCGGCTTGACGGACGCGACAGTGCCGACATCGGTGACAATTCCGGTAAACATCGGTGTTGATCCCTAGAGGTCTCTTGTCCACTCGGCGTAGCTGTCTTCGCCGAAACGCATGTCGCGCAATTTGCGAAATCCTGCCGGGATATGGTCGGCGTCGATCGGCGATGCAATGCCGTCGTCGCCGATTGCATCCGGTCCCTGGAACAGCACGATGCGGTCGACCAGCCCGTCGGCCAGGAAAGCGCTCGCCACCCTGGCGCCGCCCTCGACCAGCACGCTGGCCATGCCGAGCGCGGCCAGATCCTCGAGTAGTTCCGGCAAGGCTACGCCGCCCTCGTGCGTCTCGGTGCCGATGAAGCGCACGCCGGCGCGTTCGAGTGCTGCCCGCCGCAGCGGATCGGCCTCCAGGCAGGCGGCGATATAGAGCGGTACCCGGTCGACGCCCGAAACCAGCTTCGAGGCCTCCGGCAACCTGAGCTGGCGGTCGAGCACGATGCGGGCAGGCGAACGGTTCTCAAGCCCCGGCAAACGCACCGTCAGGGCCGGATCATCCTCAAGGGCGGTGCCGATACCAACCAGTATGGCGTCCGCCTCAGCCCGCATCAGATACACTTCTCGGCGCGCGATATCGCCGGTGATCGACACCTGCCCGTCACCTTCCCTGCCGATCTTGCCGTCGCTGGAAAGCGCAAGCTTGAGAATCACTTCCGGGCGTTTTCTCAACGATCGAATCAAATAGCCGGCCATCTGCTCGGCGGCTTCCGCCGCCAGCACCTTCTCGACCACCTCGACACCGGCCGCGCGCAGGATCGCATAACCCTTGCCGGACACGCGCGAATCGGGATCGCTGGCGGCACCGACGACCCGCGCAACGCCGGCATTGACCAGCGCATTGGCGCAAGGCGGCGTGCGGCCGTGGTGGGCGCAAGGTTCCAGCGTGACGTAGGCGGTGGCGCCGCGCGCGAGGTCGCCGGCCTCGGCCAGGGCCTCGGTCTCGGCATGCGGACGGCCGCCGACAGCGGTGACGCCGGTGCCGACGATCATCGGACCATTGCCGTCATCGCGCACGATCAGCGTCCCGACAGACGGGTTGGTCGCGGTGCGCCCGGCATTTTTTCGCGACAGTCTGAGTGCCGCTGCCATGAAGCGGCGATCAAGGGCGGCCTGTTCGCTTGCAGTCATGCTCAGCTGGCTTCCTCTTCACCCTTGACTTCGTCGCCCTTGAGCTCGCCCAGCAATTCGTGGAAATCCTTGGCCTCGCGAAAATTGCGGTAGACCGAGGCGAAACGGACATAGGCGACATCGTCGAGCGACTTCAGCGCTTCCATGACCAGGCGGCCGACTTCTCCCGAAGCAACCTCTGTCTCGCCGGAACTTTCGAGCTGGCGCACGATGCCTGTCACCGCGCGGTCGATGCGTTCGGGATCGACATTGCGCTTGCGCACGGCGATCTCCACCGAGCGCAACAGCTTGTCGCGGTCGAAGGGCACTTTGCGGCCCGATTTCTTGACCACGACGAGGTCGCGCAACTGCACGCGTTCGAAGGTGGTGAAACGGCCGCCGCAATCGGGGCAGACGCGCCGCCTGCGGATCGCCGCGCCATCCTCGGCGGGGCGCGAATCCTTCACCTGCGTATCTTCCGACTGGCAATAGGGACAGCGCATGGAGAAGCCTTTGGTTGGCGAATCTGGTGAAGCGAAAGGCTTAGAGGTTTTTGCAGCGATGGCAAAGTGTCGCCAACAGCTCCCTCGCCCTTCAGAGATAGCGAGGCGCAAGCAGGATTGCCAGCCTCGCCAGCAGCCGCACATCGTACCGATGTCTTCAGGGAGCAACGTCGGCGGTCGGAAACCCGCACGATGCGCCGAGACTACGATAGGCCTTGGTGAAGCCGTCCATGGATATGCTTCCAACCGGCGCATCGCCGAAGGAGACGTCAAGCACCGATGCCCGGCGCATGGCGCGCAGGAGCGCCAGGCTGGTCTTGGACTGGTTGTCGACGGTCCAACTGAGCCGGCCGTTGACGGCGCCATCGGAATGGAGCTTGGCAGTGACGCGGCCCTTGTCGTCGCCGAAAGTGGCGGCAACCGACTTGCCGGCCGGCAAGGCCTTGTTGTCGACGGCGATCGTTACGGACGGGTAGGCATCCGGCGGCAGTGCATCACCGTTCGTGATGATGAGCGTCAGAACGCCGCTCTCGCCGCCAGCGCCGATAAAGGCGGTCGAGGCCGCGCAGGTCTTGCGCAGATCCTCACCGGTGTCGGCCTCGTCGACCAGGGTCGACCATCTGCCAAAGGTTTCGAGCTTGGGTGCCGTCTGGGCGGGCGCCGCGGGCTCGGGCTGAGGTGCGGGTTGCGCATGAGCGGGTTGCGCGGGCGCGGCTTGAGCAGGGGCGGTTTGCGCCAAGGCGTTGCCGGGGAGCCCGGCGATCAAAGCAGCCAGAGCGCCAACGGCGCCGAGGTCGGCGAAACGAAATGGTCGCATCATCAAGGCTCCTGTCGGTCGCCCCGGCCTGCTGAAACGACGCTTGTCGTTGCAGCAGGCGGTAAAACTTCCTATCGGGTCAGCCGAGATAGGGATAGAGCGGGAAGCGATCGGTCAGCGCCACGACCTTGGCCTTGACCGCTGCTTCGACGGCGGCATTGCCCTCGTCGGAATTGGCGACCTTGAGACCATCCAGCACTTCGGCGATCAGCTTGCCGATCTCCCGGAATTCGGCCTGGCCGAAGCCGCGCGTGGTGCCGGCCGGGGTGCCGAGACGCACGCCCGAGGTGACAAAAGGCTTTTCCGGGTCGAACGGAATACCGTTCTTGTTGCACGTGATGTTGGCGCGGCCCAGCGCCGCCTCGGCGCGCTTGCCGGTGGCGTTCTTCGGACGCAAATCGACCAGCATCAGATGGTTGTCTGTGCCGCCGGAGACGATGTCGAGACCGGTTTCCTTGAGGCTGGAGGCGAGCGCCTTGGCGTTGGCGGCAACGCTCTCGGCATAGACCTTGAAGCTTGGCTTCAGCGCTTCGCCGAAGGCAACCGCCTTGGCGGCGATGACATGCATAAGCGGGCCGCCCTGCAGGCCGGGGAACACCGCCGAATTCATCTTCTTGGCGATGTCCTCGTCATTGCACAGGATCATGCCGCCGCGCGGGCCGCGCAGCGACTTGTGCGTCGTGGTCGTCACGACGTGGGCATGCGGCAGCGGCGACGGATGCACGCCGCCGGCGACCAGCCCGGCGATGTGCGCCATGTCGACCATCAGATAGGCGCCGACCGCGTCGGCGATCTCGCGAAAACGCTTCCAGTCCCAGACGCGGGAATAGGCGGTGCCGCCGGCCAGGATCAGCTTCGGCTTGGTTTCATGCGCGGTCTTCTCGATGGCATCCATGTCGAGCAGATGGTCGTCCTGGCGCACGCCATAGGAGACGACCTTGAACCATTTACCGCTCATGTTGACCGGCGAACCGTGGGTCAGATGGCCGCCGGAATTGAGGTCGAGGCCCATGAACGTGTCGCCCGGCTGCAAGAGCGCCAGGAAGACGGCCTGGTTCATCTGGCTGCCGGAATTCGGCTGGACATTGGCGAAGTTGCAGCCGAACAGCTTCTTGGCGCGCTCGATGGCCAGTTCCTCGGCCACGTCGACAAACTGGCAGCCGCCGTAGTAGCGCTTGCCCGGATAGCCCTCGGCATATTTGTTGGTCATGATCGAGCCCTGCGCCTCAAGCACCGCGCGGGAAACAATGTTTTCCGAGGCGATCAGCTCGATCTCGTGGCGCTGGCGGCCGAGTTCGTTGCGGATGGCGCCGAAAATCTCCGGATCGGCGTCGGCCAGCGTGGTTTCGAAGAAGGATTCGAATTTGTTCGACACTGCCGCTGCTGTTGCCATAGCCTGAAATCCTCGGGGTTCGGGGGCAATTTTGTTTACGCATGTCGTTGCCCAAACCGCTGTACACTTTTGGGCAACCTGCACGCGGCGCCATTAACACAGTTGTTTTCGCCCCGCCACGTTTGCCACGCGAAATTTGCTGGCCGGATTGCGCCAGCCAGGCCCGCGCGTCGTTATTTCCTCGCCTTCCGGCCCCTCAGCAATGCCTCGGTGAGCGTGATCTCGGTAAACAGCGCCTGCGACGTATGGTCGTTGATCTCGCCGCTGCGAAACATGGCGCGCACGGCTTCGCGCTCGGCTTCGATGCCCGCAAATCTCAATTCGAGCTCCAGCCTTCCGGCTTCACGCGCCTCGGCGCGGGCCTCATCGGCTTCGTCCGAGGCGGCGATGCGGCGCCGGTAGCCGGCGACGATGCTATCGGCGGCGGCAAGCCTGGCGCCGGGCACCTCGCCTCCCTCATCATCTGCGGCTCCGGCGATGCTCTCGATGCGCGCGATTGCCGCCTTGGCGGCGCCGACACGCGCCAGCCGCTCCTCGGCGGCGCCGGCATCCTCACCCGGCTCGACCAGCCCCCTGGCGATCGTCGGCAGAGCGAGACTGGCGAAGACCAGCGAACAGATGATGACGCCGGCGGCCAGGAAAATGACCAGATCGCGTGCCGGGAACGGCGAGCCGTCCGGCATGGCGAGCGGCAGCGACAATATGCCGGCCAGCGTGATGGCGCCGCGCACGCCGGCCACCGAACCGGCGAGCCGCACGCGCAACCCGAACGGCTCCACCTTGCGCTTGCCCAGACGTGCGGCGATGCCGGCTGCGAGATCGCCTACCCATATCCACAGGAAGCGCAACGCGATCAGGCACAGCGTCAGCGCCACGACGGTCGCGATCGGCTGGATGATCGGGTGCAGGCTCATGAGTTCCGGCGGCACATGGCGGATGATGTCGGGAAGCTGCAGGCCGAGCACGATGAAGAGAGCACCGTTGAAAACGAAGGAAAGCGTCGTCCACAGCGACATCGTCTGCATGCGGGCCGAGACGCCGAGGAAGCGAAACACGCCGGAGCCGCCGGTGAGCAGGCCGGCGGTAACAGCCGCCAGAATACCGGACGCTCCGACATGCTCGGCGCCGAGATAGGCGATGAAGGGCAGCAGAACCATCACCAGCACCTGCGCTTCGGCCGGCATGCCGCCGATCCGGTTGAGCAATTGCAGCAGCTTGGCGGCAACGAACAGCGCCGCGACGCCGATCAGGATGCCGATCGCCACGGCATAGAGAAAACTGAACGAAGCCGCGGCAAGGGAAAAGCTGCCGGTCAGCACTGCTGCGACGGCGAAGCGGAACATGACGAGGCCTGAAGCGTAGTTGAGCAGCGACTCGCCTTCGAGAATGTGCATCAGCCGCGCCGGGACAACATTCCTGTCGACGATCGAGGACACAGCCACCGCGTCGGTCGGCGACAGCACCGCGGCAAGCGCAAAAGCGACCACCAGAGGGATGCTCGGCACTAGCCAATGCAAGGCGTAGCCGAAGCCGACGATGGTGAAGAAGACCAGCCCTATGGCCAGATCCAGGATCGGTCCGCGCAGCGCCATCAGTTCACGCTTCGGTGCGCCATAGGCATCGCCGAACAGCAGCGGCGGAATGAACACCAGCAGGAACAGCTCCGGATTGATCTCGACATGGATGCCGCGCACCGGCCAGGCGAGCGCGGCACCGATCGCAATCTGCAGCACCGGCAACGGCACCCGCACCAGGCGAACCAGCGCGCCGGAAAGCGCCACGAAGACGAGCACGACCAGAATGAAGACGGCGACTTCCATGGTCCGGTTCCAGGCTTTCCCGCCGACCATGCGCAAAGCCGGCCGATCCGTCCAGCCGCCCTCCCGTGAAAAACGCCGCGGCACCCAATCAATGAAAAAAGGCCGCCCTGAGAGGCGGCCTTTTTAAATAGAAATCAAATACTTACAGCGCGGACGTGATCTGCAGCTCGTTGTTGCCATCAAGCGCGTAGACGTCGTCGCGGAACTGCACCACGCCCGGACCGGTCGACCATGCCGAGAGATAGAGGAAGTGGACCGGCACCGGATTGGTGACCTGGATCGGCGTGTTTTCACCGGTCTTGATCGCCGCCTCGAAATGCTGGCGGTCCCAGCCGGGCGTGTCGCGCAGGATCCAGGTGACGAGGTCGCGCACATTCTGCACGCGCACGCAGCCCGAGGAATCGAAACGCAACATCTTGCCGAACAGGCTCTGCTGCGGCGTATCGTGCATGTAGACGCCGTCAGGGCTCGGGAAATTGATCTTCACGGAAGCCATGGCGTTTTCCGAGCCGGGATCCTGGCGGAACCGGTACTTGGCGGCGTCGTCGGTCGACCAGTCGACATTCATCGGATCGACTTCGCTGCCATCGGGCGCGAACAGGCGGATGTGGCTGTTCTTGAGATAATCGGGATTTTTCCGCATCAGCGGAATGATGTCCTTACGCACGATCGAGACCGGCGCGTTCCAGTATGGGTTGACGATGATCTCGGTGATCTTGGAATTGACGATCGGCGTCTGGCGATCGATCTTGCCGACGATCGCGGTGTGGCGAAGCACGACGCGGTCGTTCTCGACCGCTTCGACCTGGGCTGCCGGAATGTCGACCAGCACGTAGCGGCTGCCCAGCGTGCCGGCCTTCTCGCGCAGCCGCTGCAGATTGGTCTGCAACTGGCCAAGCCGGATCTGCGCCGAAACGTTCATCGCCGCATAGGTGTATTTGCCCATCGAGCCATCAGCCGGCAGGCCGTGACGCAGTTGGAAGCGCTTGACTGCCGAGTCGACATAGGAATCGAAAGCCGTCGAAATGCCGGCGCTCTGCGACAGGTCGCCGGAAACCATCAGCCGCTTGCGCAACGGCACCACATCGGGATCATCGACGCCAAGCTGCAGCTTCTTGGTCGCGGGAACCTCGACCCAGCCACCCTGCCCGACAATGTTCTGGTACTGCCCGACCGCCTGTTCCGTGAAGGCAACGGTCTGCGGGCTGAAGATCGGCAGCGTCGAGGCCACCTTGCCACCCTCGCTGGCGCGGGCGTCGAACTGGTCGTCCCAATTGCCGCGCGCCGAGGATTTCAGGATATCACCGATCACATCCTGCGCATTGGCGCCGCCAGCGACCACCGCGGCTGCGAGCGCGGAGGCTCCGGACAGGAAAAAACGACGGCTGGTTTTCATGGACGTTCCAGACATTGGTAGCAGTTCGATCACTTGCTGCGTTGATCACCGGGCGATCTCGCCCGCACTCTAAAATTGGCAATCTTAACAATTAGCCAACCATGGTCCGTATCAGCTTGGTGTGACAATGCACAGGCGCGATACGGGCTGCGGGTGAACGCATGGTCTTCACCACAGCATCACTGCCACTCTCGGTTCCATTGGAATATGGCGGCAACGTGGCCTAGCGGCCAAATCCGACCGGCCAGTATTCCGAAAAGAACGGACCGTGCTTTTTGGGTATCGATCGGTGATCGGCCGCCCAGTATAACGACCAGCCAAATCAAAGAAAGGCCGATGCCTCTCAGCACCGGCCCTGACTGAAGGTCGATATTTCGGCCGCGCTTCTGTGGCGCGGGCCGGATCCGATGCGGCGGATGTCTTACATCCGGTAAGCGATGGTGTCGTTCCAGAAGCGGTCGAGCCGCTGCAGAGCGCGGTTCATCTGCTTGAACTCGTCGGTGTTGATGCCGCCGACCTGTTCGATCGAGCCGACATGACGCTCATAGAGGCCGGCGACGACCTCCGCCACCTCATTGCCCTTGGGCGTCAGCGAGACACGGACCGAACGGCGGTCGATGCGCGAGCGCTGATGGTTGATGAAGCCGAGATCGACCAGCTTCTTCAGATTGTATGAGACGTTCGAGCCGAGATAGTAGCCACGCGAGCGCAGCTCGCCGGCGGTCAGTTCGGAATTGCCGATGTTGAACAGCAGCAGTGCCTGGATGGCATTGATGTCGGAACGGCCGTTGCGGTCGAATTCGTCCTTGATCACATCAAGCAGGCGGCGGTGCAGCCGTTCAACAAGCTGCAGCGATTCCATGTACAGGGAACGGATAGCCTCACGGCGATCGTCGGATACGTTGGCGGTCTTCGCCGCCGGACGCGAATTGATCATTGTCTTTGCCTCTCGTTTGTCGCCCTGGTGATTTTTTGTTTTTCACCTTGATCGCGACACTATCGAATACTCATAAAATTCGACTTAAACGCTAGGGCTAACAAGAGCTTACCGGTAAGGGGTTTCGGAAGAGGCTTAACGAACGGTCACCCGAGCAAGGATAATTAACCTAAAGATTTCGGCAACGATTGCAGGGCTCATTCGAGGCGACAGCCGGGCCGCCAATGGGTTCACGGCTTAGTGGCGGACCGGGCGCTTCTGCAGGTAGATGACGACGCGAAAGACGATATAGAGCACCGCCACCGCCGCATGCGAGACGACAATCAGCAAGCGGTGGCCGAACAACTCGGGAAAGCCGGCGTACATGACCGTCTCGGTCACCGCGCAAATGAACCATATCACCGGGCCCCAGGACGCCAGCATCCACAGGCCGGCAGCGGCAAAGGGAAAGAACACGGCGAGCACCACCGCCGCGACCTGCCAGTGCACGGGCATCAGGTCGAAACGCCACAGTGTGCCCGGATAAAAGCCGATCAGCTTGATCCAGTAGAGAATGCCGAACAGCAGGCAGTAGCCCGATATGACGCGCTGGAACCAGGCGAAGATCACCTCCACCCCGGAGGGCTGCAGAACGATGCGCCTTGAGGTCACCTCGCTCATATCAGGAGTTCCCGTTCGCCGAGCGGAGCGAAATAGGCATCGACATCCGCTTCGCTGACCGCAGCGAGGCTTGCCGGCCGCCATTGCGGCTTCGAGCCCTTGTCGATGATGGCAGCGCGGATGCCTTCGTAGAAATCATGGCCGGCGAGCATCCGGTTGAGGATGCGGAACTCCATCTTCATGCAGGCTTCCATGGACAGCGTCAGTCCGGCGCTGATCTGCCGCCAGGCGACGCGCAGGCTGGTCGGCGAGCGGGTGCGGATCGTCGCCAGCGTCTTTGCCGCGAACTCATCGGCGGCGGCCGCACGCTCGAGGCTGTCGATGACGCGGTTCAGGGACGGTTGCGAAAAATGACGGACAATCGCCTCCAGCGTCGGCCTGTCGGTTTCTCGCCTTGCCTGCACGAAGAAGCCGCGCAGCACCGATTCCGGATCGCCGGTCAACGCCAGCCGGTCGAGGAAGCCAGCCTGGTCCTCGGCCTTGATGGTATGGGTGGCCAGCCCAGACCACAGCGCATCGCCATATCGAATGCGATTGCCGGTCAGCGCCAGATACATGCCGAAGGAGCCGCCGAGATCGGGCAGCAGGTGGCTGGCGCCAACATCCGGAAAGAAGCCGATGCCGACTTCCGGCATGGCAAACTGGGCATTCTCGGTCATCACCCGGTGCGAGCCGTGGAAGGAGATGCCGACGCCGCCACCCATGACGATACCGTCGATCAGGGCGACATAGGGCTTCTTGTAGCTGTTGATGCGGGCGTTGAGCCGGTATTCGTCGGCGAAGAACTCGACCGGCGGTTTTCCCGCCCGGCCTGTCTCATAGACATGCAGGATATCGCCGCCGGCCGAAAAGGCCCTGCCCTCTGCCTTGACGACGATGACGTCGATGCCCTGGTCGGCCTCCCAGGCGGAAAGAGCGGCGTCGAGCGCCCCGATCATGCGGTGCGTCAAGGCATTGAGCGCCTGCGGCCGCGTCAAGGTGACGACGCCGGCCCGGCCCAGATGTTCGAAGCGGATCTCGTCGCCTCCGCCAAAATCCATCGTGAAAGAATCCCTCTCCCGGCCGCCGGGACTGAAGTGCTAAAGCGTGGCGCATGGGTGCGTCAATGGCGAGGACACCGGTGCAAGCTCTGGCCCGGACCAGGAGCCGGTGCTAAAAATGGAGCTGCAATACGGAAAACTGGGTAGAGTTTATTGCAGCGTACCTCGTGGGTCTTCGAACGGGACGATTGTTTATGACTCGATTTTCGCACCTTGCGCCGGTGGCAATCGGGCTGAGCCTCTGCTTGGCTGTTCACCCGGTCATGGCGGGGACTTTGCAAGACCTCTACAGCTCGCAGACCATCGTCAACGGCAAGTACGAGAAGAACCGCCAGTCCGGCTTCAAGCGCTGCCTCGACGCGGTTCTGGTGCGGGTTTCCGGCGATCAGCGCCTGCCGGCGAAACCTGAAATGACGGCATTGCGCGACAAAGCCGGCACCTTCGTCGCCAGTTTCCACTATCGCGACCGCATGGAAGGCATTCCCAACCATGACGACCAGGGCACGTACGATCGGCCTCATAATCTCTACTGCCAGTACAAGCCTGCTGACATCGACCCGGTGCTGGCTTCGCTCGGCAGCAGGCCGTGGCTGACCGAGCGGCCACGGCTGGCGGTGTTTTTGGCGACCGAGCGCGGAACAACGCATTACGCGCTCGATGCCGAGGACGACCGTGGCATGCTGATGCGCGAATCGTTCGGCAATGCCGCCGTACCGCTGGCCATGCAGGTGACTTTTCCCGCGGTGGCGCAGCTGTCGCAGGCCGGATTGGACGATCAGGCGCTTCGCAATGCCGAGATGACGAAGCTCGACACCCTTGCGGAGAAAGCCGGCGCCGACCAGGCGCTTTACGGCAGTCTCGTCTGGAGCGACAAGGAACTGGGCTGGATCGCCGACTGGCGGCTGGCCATGGCCGGCAAGACCTACGTCTGGCAGGTGCGCGGTGTCGGCTTCGACGAGGCTTTCCGTGTCGCCATCAGGGGCGCGGCACAGATTCTGTCAGGCAATGGGCAACCCGAATAGGCCTCGACCCGGTCGCTGGCACAATCGTGCCGCATTGGTCAGCGGCGGGAGCTCGTGGTAAAAGCCTGCCCGAACGAGAGTACTGGCGATGAACAAATTCACCCCCGCAAAGCCCGCCGGCGCGCGCGGCGTCGACGAGATCACCGGCAGCCGCCGTCTGCGCCGCATGCGCAAGGCCGACTGGTCGCGCCGTCTGGTGCAGGAGAACCGGCTCACGGTCGACGATTTGATCTGGCCGATCTTCGTCGTCGAGGGCAAGGGTATCCGCGAGCCTATCGGCGCCATGCCCGGCGTCTTCCGCCTGTCGATCGATCTCGCCGTCAAGGAGGCAGAGCGCGCGGCAAAACTCGGCATTCCCGCCCTCGCCACCTTCCCCAATGTGGACATCTCGCTGCGCGACCAGACCGGCTCGCACATCCTCGATCCCGACAATGTGATCAACCGCGCCACCCGTGCGATCAAGGATGCGGTACCGCAGATCGGCATCATCACCGACGCAGCGCTCGACCCATTCACCAGCCACGGCCATGACGGCATCCTGCGCGACGGCATCATCGTCAACGACGAGACAGTGGAACAGGTGACCGCCGCCGCAGTCATCCAGGCGGCCGCCGGCGCCGACATCATCGCACCGTCCGACATGATGGACGGCCGCATCGGCGCCATCCGCGACGCGCTCGATGCCAATGGTTTTCAGGACGTGGCGATCATGTCCTATGCGACCAAATTCGCCTCGGCCTTCTACGGACCCTATCGCGAGGCGGTGGGCACCGCCGGTCTGCTCAAGGGCGACAAGAAGACCTATTACATCGACCATGCCAATTCGGACGAGGCGGTGAGAGAGGCCGAACAGGACATCGCCGAGGGCGCCGACATGCTGATGGTCAAGCCCGGCCTGCCCTATCTCGACATCATCCGGCGGCTGAAGGACGAGTTCCAGATGCCGACCTTCGCCTACCAGGTGTCGGGCGAATATTCGATGATCAAGGCGGCAGGCGCCAATGGCTGGATCGACGGCGAGAAGGCAATGCTGGAATCGCTGCTCGCCTTCAAGCGCGCCGGCTGCGACGGCATCCTGACCTATTTCGCACCCGAAGTGGCGGAGATGCTGAAGGGGTAATTTCTCTTCGCGACGACGGCCGGTCGCGGCGAGCAATGTCGGCCAATCCGCTTCGACATCCATACCAATTTCCGGCTCTTGGCCGGGGAATCCATAGCGAGGGCCACTTGACCGTTGCGTGGGCTTCGTTTGAGCTTGAAAATACCGCTTGCAATTCACAATCGGTTTGTTACAAAAAACTGCTTGCAAAACACAATCGGTTATCGAGGAGGCTCGCATGTCCAAACTTCGCGTCAACGCTTTCACCCTATCGCTCGACGGCTATGGCGCCGGTCCCGATCAGGATCTGCAAAATCCGCTCGGCGTCGGTGGGGAATCCTTGCACAAGTGGTTTGTCGACACCCGCACCTTCCGCGAGATGGTGCTCGGACAAGATGGCGGCACCACCGACGTCAACGAGGCGTTCGCGGCGCGCAGCTTCGAAAATGTCGGCGCCTGGATCCTCGGCCGCAACATGTTCGGACCGATCCGCGGCGAATGGCCTGACGACAGCTGGAAAGGCTGGTGGGGCGACAACCCGCCCTATCATGTGCCGGTTTTCGTGCTGACCCATCACAAGCGGGAACCGATCACGATGGAGGGCGGCACCACTTTCCACTTCGTCGTCGACGGCATCCATTCAGCTCTTGAACGGGCCAAGGCTGCCGCTGGCGGCAAGGATGTGCGGGTCGGCGGCGGCGTCGCCACCATACGGCAATATCTGCAGGAAAAACTGATCGACGAGATGCATCTGGCGATCGCGCCGGTGCTGCTGGGCACGGGCGAGAACCTTTTTGCCGGCCTGGACATGCTCAAGCTCGGCTATGTCTGCAGCGAGCAGGTGGCGACCCCGCTCGCAACGCACGTCACCATCAAGCGGGCGTAAGGTGGAGAGCCAATCTCCCCCCTCGTGGGGGAGATCGCAGCTTCGTCTGCCTCAATACTTCTCCGGCACGTAGAGCTCGCGCGGCAGCACCTGGCGTTCGTATTCGGGGTTGAAGACGCGCTCCGGCAAAGTGATCTCCTCGTGCGGCACTTCCTCGTAAGGCAGCTGCTTGAGCAGATGGTCGATGCAGTTCAGCCGCGCGCGTTTCTTGTCGTTGCCCTCGACGATGAACCAGGGCGCTTCCGGGATGTTGGTGCGGGCGAAGGTCTCTTCCTTGGCCTTGGTGTACTGCTCCCAGCGCACGCGCGACTGCAGGTCCATCGGCGACAGTTTCCACTGTTTCATCGGATCGTGGATGCGCATCAGGAAGCGCATCTGCTGTTCCTCGTCGGTGATCGAGAACCAGTATTTGACCACGGTGATGCCCGAGCGGACCAGCATGCGCTCGAATTCCGGCACGTCGTGGAAGAATTCTTCGACCTGATCGGGCTGGGCAAAGCCCATCACCCGCTCGACGCCCGAGCGGTTGTACCATGAGCGGTCGAACAGCACGATCTCGCCGCCGGCCGGCAGATGCGGGACATAGCGCTGGAAATACCATTGCGACTTTTCGCGCTCCGTCGGCGCCGGCAGTGCGACGACACGGCAGATGCGCGGGTTGAGGCGCTGGGTGATGCGTTTGATGACACCGCCCTTGCCGGCCGAATCGCGTCCCTCGAAGATCACCACCAGCTTCTTCTTGTGGTGGGCGACCCAGGACTGCAGCTTGATCAATTCGGACTGCAGGGTGATCAGGTCGCGAAAATACTGCATGCGATCGATCGAAGGCGGATGCGAGTTCTTGTAGATCTTGGCGATCTCCATCGACAGCGCCGGCTCCGACATTTCGAGCTCATAGTCTTCGTCAAGCGTGTCGGCGAGCTCGGCTTCAAGCCAATCCCTGGCCGGAGAATTCTGTTTTAGCTCGGTCATTATCGGCTGCTCCACTTGCAAGCTCTGTCGATCCACGTCCGGCGCCCCAAACTCCCGGCTTACAGCCCGGGAACGGCAACACCTGAGCCGACTTCCATATAGGCCTGCAATGACGGTTTTATTGCAGCGCGAGCATGGTCACCACCGCTGTCGATCCAGCCAGGCATGATCGATCCGCCGCGCTGGCATGGAGACACGTCGCCCAAATTGTCCTACAAATAGCCGCCACTTTCGGGCGCCCTCCCCAGCCCTTTCCCAATGCAATCGCGAGGACCGACATGGAATACCGCACCCTCGGCCGTTCCGGCCTGAAAGTATCGACACTGACCATGGGGACCATGACTTTCGGTGGCGCCGGTGCTTTTTCGGCGGTCGGCAAGACCGATCTCGACGAAGCGCGCCGGATGATCGATCTCTGTATCGACGCCGGCATCAATGTCATCGACACCGCCAATGTCTATTCGAACGGCATTTCGGAAGAGATCATCGGCGAAGCGCTCGGCGGCAAGCGCAAGGGCGACGTGCTGATCGCCTCCAAGGCACGGATGCGGATCGGCAAAGGTCCAAACGATGAAGGCCTGTCGCGCCATCACCTGATCCGGGAATGCGAGAAGAGCCTGAAGCGGCTCAAGACCGACGTCATCGACATCTATTTCCTGCACGAATGGGATGGCGTGACGCCGCTGGAGGAAACCATCGGCGCGCTCGACACGCTGGTTGCCCAGGGCAAGATCCGCTATGTCGGCTGCTCCAACTATTCCGGCTGGCAGGTGATGAAGGCGCTCGGCATCAGCGACAGCCGTCATCAGCCGCGCTTCATCACGCAGCAGATCCACTACACGCTGGAAGCGCGCGAAGCGGAGTACGAACTGCTGCCGATTTCCGTCGACCAGGGGCTGGGCGTTCTGGTCTGGAGCCCGCTTGCCGGCGGATTGCTGTCCGGCAAATACCGCCGTGACAGCCCCACCGCCCGCCAACTCGCGGGCTGGTCGGAACCACCGATCCGCGACGAGGACCGGCTGTGGCGGATCGTCGATGTGCTTGTGGAGATCGGCGCGCAGCGCGGCGTGTCGGCAGCGCAGGTGGCGCTGGCCTGGCTGCTTGGCCGGCCGTCCATCAGTTCCCTGGTGATCGGCGGCAGGACGGAAACGCAGTTCCTGGACAACATCGCGGCGGCAAGCCTGGTGCTTTCCGACGAGGAGCGCGCGCGCCTCGACGCGGTCAGCCGGCCGCCCCTGCTCTATCCCTACTGGCACCAGCAGCTGACGGCAAAGGACCGCTTTGGTGCCGCCGATCTGGTGATTGACCGAAGCGGCATCTGATCGGCAAATCGATGGCGATAGGTATCGCCGCCGCAATGATGGGCATGGCCCCATCATTGCGGCGCGCATCTTGCAAGCCTGGCCATCATCGACGCACTATCGCTTCAGCTGTTGTGTTTGACGGCTAATGCTCCTAGGCAGGACCAGAGCCGCGAGGCAGTGAAAAAGGAGCCGATATGGCGCGACCACCAAACTACGATCAGGAACGCAAGGAACGCGACCGCCAGAAGGCGGCCAAGAAGGCCGAGAAGCTGGCAGCCAAGGTTGCAGCGAGGGAACGTTCGAAGCCCGAAGACGAGACTGAAGCCGAAACCGAAACGGCAAAGTGACGGCAAAAGGCCCGCAGATGCGGGCCGTGCCTCAATCCGGATTGCCGCCTCGGATGTCGCCTTGTGTCAGGCCGGCGCCTTGTCGCTGACAAAGACGTCCACTTCGCGCGCCGCCGCAATGAAGGCGCGCCTGGCGTTCATCGCCGGCTTGTCGCCGGCGAGTGCGTCATGGCAGGCCTGCAGGGCCGCGCGATGCTTGGGGCTGCGCTTGCCGGGCCAGCTGTTGAGGAGGTAGTCGGAAGCCTCACGCGCCGTGCGCAAGAGCTGAGTGCTTCCCGCCGCGACTGACTTCACAGTCACAGGTGTTTCAAATCGGTTGTTTTCCATCGCCGCTCCTTACGCCATCGGCGTCTGCGAAGCGAGGGCGAAAGTGCGCACACGTCCAGACGCCGCTTTGCGCCCCTTCATCCGCCTTAAGCAGCAACGACGGCAAAGCCTCTGGCGCGAAGACCGCGCCGATCGTTGGCGAGCGACGTCACCAGCCGGTCGCGGCTGCCGACGATGTGGACCGAGAGCAGGCGCGCGGCTTCATCGGCGTCGCCACGGCGTGCCGCCGCCAGTATGGCGCGATGTTCGGCCCAGGCGCGGCTGAGGGCCGCTTCGTCGCGAACCTCCAGCCAGCGCGCCCGTGACAGGCGCGTCATGGCATCGCGGACCGCCCGGAACAGGAATTCATTGCCCGACAGACGCGCCAGTTCGATGTGAAAATCCATGCCGACGCGATGCCATTCCTCGCGCGGCGTGTCGTTGTCGCAGGATTCGAGCATCGCCTGGATGACATCGATGGCGCTCCGGTCCGCCAGGCTGCATGTCAGGCGAACTGCCGCAACCTCGACCGCCTCCCTGTAGACGGCGATCTGCTCAAGTTCAGCCAGATTGATCGGCGACACCGTCCAGCCGCGCCCGTCCCTGCCGACCAGCCCCTCGGTCTCGAGCCGCAGAAGTGCTGCCCTGACCGGGGTTCGCGATGCACCGAAACGGCTCTCGATCCAGCGCTCGGTCAGCTTTTCGCCGGGACCGATCTCGAGGCCCAGGATCATCTGCCGAAGCTGTTTTTCGACGCTGTGCATCTGCGACATTGTCGTTTCCATCTTTTGGCCGTTTGCGATCGTCTTGCCGATCACGTTCGACAGGTTGCATTGACAGCGGCCAAGCTTGCGTCCATGACGTGCACCATCTTGGTATCCCAAATTGGTATCCGCAGCAAGCATCGATAAAAGAGTTGCTGGGACAGGACATACGACATGCAGCAGAGCACGCCCCCGGCGACCGACAGCACCTACAACATCCACTGGCGGCGCAATCTGTTCGTGTGCTTCGCCGGTTCGTTTTCGACGCTTGTCGCCATGACGCTGCTTCTGCCGTTCCTGCCGCTCTATATCGAGCAGCTGGGTGCCGAGGGTCACGCGGCGATCGTGCAATGGTCGGGGATTGCCTATGGCGCGACGTTCTTCGCGGCGGCGCTGGTGGCGCCGCTCTGGGGACGTCTCGGCGACCGCTATGGCCGCAAGGTGATGCTGGTTCGCGCCAGCTTCGGCATGGCCATATGCATGTCGCTGACCGGCATGGTGCAGACGGTCTGGCAGCTGGTGCTGCTGCGGCTGCTCATCGGCTTTGCCGGCGGCTACTCCTCGGGATCGACCATCCTCGTCGCCATGCAGACACCCAAGGAGCGTTCCGGCTGGGCGCTGGGCCTGCTGTCGGCCGGCATCACGGGCGGGGCTCTGGTCGGCCCTCTGATTGGCGGTGCCCTGCCGCCGCTGATCGGCATCCGCGCCACCTTTCTCCTCTCCGGCGGCGTCATCTTCCTGGCATTCCTGGCGACCACGTTTCTGATCAAGGAGAATCCCCGGCCGAAAACAGCGGACGCCGCAGCGACGCAGAAGCGGAAAGGCGGCTGGTCACAAATCCCCGACAAACGGCCTGTTGTCGCCATGCTGGCGACCGGCATGCTGTTGAGCTTCGCCACCATGTCGATCGAGCCGATCATCACCGTCTATGTGCAGCAGCTCATCCAGGACCAGAGCCGCGTCACGCTGGTATCAGGCGTCGTCATGTCGGCGGCGGCCCTTGGCGCCATCCTGTCGGCCTCGCGCCTAGGCAAGCTCGCCGACCGCGTCGGCCACTGGAACGTCATCATCGGCGCGCTTGCCGTCTCGGCGCTGCTGCTGATCCCGCAGGCCTTCGTCACGCAGAGCTGGCAACTCATCGGCCTGCGCTTCCTGATGGGTCTGGCGCTGGGCGGGCTGTTGCCCTGCATCACCAGCGTGATCCGCCACAATGTTCCCGATGGGGTCGGCGGCAATGTGCTCGGGCTGTCGATCTCCGCCCAATATGTCGGGCAAGTCGCCGGCCCCTTGCTGGGCGGCTTTGCCGGTGGTCATTTCGGCATGCGTTCGGTGTTTCTGGGCACATCCGTCTTGATGGCCGGCGGCGCGGTGTATAACTGGCTGGCACAGTCACGCCGCGAGCAGGACATGCTTGCCCACCCCGGCAAGCCCTGACGGGGTTGGGCGTCACGGAGCCCCAAACATGAGCACAGCCGAACGACCTTCCGACGACAGCAGCCGTATCCTCGTCCTGGCCGGAGGCCTCTGCGGTGCTGCCGGCGTGGCGCTGTCGGCCGCGGCGGCGCATCTCGGCGGCGCCTTCGTTGGCACCGCCGCATCGTTCCTGCTGATGCATGCGCCGGTCTTCCTTGCCGCCGGATTGCTTGGCGCGAACCGGATCCTGCGCATCGGCAGCCTGATCCTGCTGGTTGGGCTTCTGCTGTTCTGCGGCGATCTGCTGGCCCGCGATTTCATCGGGTCGCGGCTATTCCCGCTGTCGGCTCCGATCGGCGGCACGCTGCTCATTGCCGGCTGGCTGGCGATCGCTGCCTCGGCGCTGGTGCGCGTGCGGTCCTGAACGCCTCTGGGCGCCCTGCCCGATAAACAGACCTCCGCCTGTCAAACGTCGTTTACCGGGCCGTTAGTCCCGCCGGGCTCGGGCTGGATGAGCAATTCGCGATTGCGCCGCCGCAGCCTTGCCAACCGACGCCGCTCCGGCCGTTTGGAAGCCGGCGCGATGCCCCAATAGTTGCGATAGATGTCTTCAAATAGATAGCTCACGGGATGCATGATGTGCGCTCCTTTCAGCACTTGAATCGATCCAATCGAGAGGTGCGAAAAACCGACCCCGATCAGCTCCGCTTGCGCTCCACAAGGAACCGCAACTCGCGGACCCATGGGCTGGTTTTGCCGCGGCGCTTCTGCGTCGCGGTGTTCGACGAGATGCTCCAGTCGTTGCGGTAAATGTCTTCGAACAGAAAATTGACGGGATGCATGACACAACTCCCTACTTGATGTTGAATCGATCCAATTCTGCCAGCAGGCGTTTCCTTGGATCGATTCAAACATAGGCCCTATCGAAGCCTCGATCAAGCCAAAATTTGAACCGATCCAACGAAAGTGTTAAATGGGAAGAATTCAGGAGACGAAGATGGCGCCACTTATCTCTGCAAAGACAAGACCGGTCCGGCTGGCGGACATTGCCAAGGCAGCCGGCGTGTCGCACGGCACCGCGTCCAACGTCTTCGCCCGTCCGGAGATCGTGCGCGAGGAGGTCCGTGAACGGGTCAAGGCGGCAGCCGAGGCCATGGGATATGGCGGACCGGATCCCAAGGGCCGGCTGCTGCGCGCCGGCAAGGTCAATGCCATCGGTGTCGCGACCGCGGAACCCCTCTCCTATTTCTTCGACGATCCCTTTGCCCGGGTGATGATGGCCAGCATCTCGCAGGCTTGTGACGCGACCGGTGCGGGGATTTCGCTGGTCTCCGCCGTCAATGGCGAGCAGCTGGCGTGGAACATCCAGAGTGCGCTGGTCGATGGCTTCATCGTTTTCTGTGTCGATGGCGGCTCAAAGCTGGTCCAACTGGCGCGCGAACGCAAGCTCCCCTTTGTGGCGCTCGATCTCGATTCGGACGACGACGATGCGGTCGCGGCGATCGGCGTCGACAACATCGCCGGTGCCGGCCTGGCGGCCCGCCACCTGACCGAACTCGGACATCGCCGCTTTGCCGTGCTTACCCTGCCCTGTGCCGACGCAGGCTTCGGCCCTACCACAAGGGAGCAGGTGGAAATGGCCCTCTATTCCGCTACGCGGGACCGCTTGCGTGGCTATTTCGCGGAACTCTCCCGCGTCGACATCGACATCTCGCGTGTGCCGATCTACGAGACCGTCAATGACGAGAAGAGCGTGTGGGCCGGCCTCGACCATATTTTCGCCGGTGCCGAGGCGCCGACAGCCATCCTGGCGATGTCGGACAGGATGGCGCTCCATGCGCTGGACTGGCTGCGGCAGCACGACATTGCGGTACCGGGCGATGTTTCTGTCGTCGGCTTCGACGGTGTTCCGGAAGGGGCGGTTTCCAAGCCGCCGCTGACCACGATCGTCCAGCCGATCGCCGAGATGGGCCGCCTTGCCGTCAAGGCGATCCTTGAAAATGATGGTTCGTTCAGCCGGCAATCGCTGCCGGTCGAACTCGTGGTGCGGGCCTCATCCGGCCCCTCGCCCACCTGAGCTCAACGGCCCATTCTTGTCGCCATGCCCGGCATCGCGAAGGATGCAGCATGGACGGGCGATGCGGCGCTGTGAGCCGGCCTGCTTTTGGCGGACCAGCCAAGACCCGATAGCCATTCGAGATAGTAGGCGAGCGCGAACTGCATGACGATGCCGGCCGATATCAACAGGCTGTCATAGGCAAATCCGCCCGGATTGATCAGCTTCAGCACCTGCGCCGCCATTGCAAGCACCGTGCCGGCAATGAAAACCGGCAGCGATCGTTTGCCCAATATGGCAAGCGGATGATCGCGCCCGGTGCGAAACAGATTCGAGATCGCCGGGAATGCCACGATCAGGTAGCTCACTGCGAGTATATGCAGGAGCCTCGGCAGCGACAGGAACGTCTTGTCGAAACCGGTCAGCACCGGAGGCAGGCCAAACCAGGAGATATGCCCCCAGAGCGGGCTGTGCACCCAGACCAGGGCCACAACGGTGTAGGCCAAGGCCGCCCCAACCAGCCAGCGATTGACCGGGATGGTGCCGCCGCGACGCACATGCAGCGTGCCCGCCAGGCCGATGTTGAAAAGGAACTGCCACGACAGCGGGTTGAGAAACCAGAAGCCGGGCTCGGGGTAGTTGGGCGGAGCAATCTGATAAATCCCCGCGACCAGCCACAGGGCGCCGGATGCCACCAGTGCCAGGACCGGCCGATAGCTGACAATGAGCAGGAACAGCGGCGCCAGCAAGAGCAGCACCGCATAGACGGGCAGGATGTTGTTGTAGCCGAGCTGGTGGCCGAGCGTCACGATGCCGATCAGCACCTGCGGCGTATTCTTGATCAACGGCTCGATGTTGATCATCGTCAAAAGCTCCGGCCGCCTGGCAAACACCGCCGCAGCGCAGAAAATGGCCATCACCACCATGGTGGTGACGATGTGGGTGGCATAAAGCACACCGGCGCGGCGCAACATCTTCAAAGTTGCCAGCAGCCGGTTTCCAGGCTGGAATTTCTTGCCGTAGGCGAGCGCGACCGAGATTCCCGAGATCAGCACGAAGACCTCCGCCGCATCCGAAAAGCCGAAATTCTTGTATGTCAGATACTCGAAGGCAGTACCCGGCACATGGTCGACATAGATGGTCAACAAGGCGAGAGCACGGATCACATCGATGCGCGTGTCGCGCTCCGTGCGGTTTGGGACACGCGCATCGCGGTCCGGGGAAATCTGGGTGGTCATCGACAAAAAGGCCTCAAAGCTGGTTGTTCATACCGGCAATGCGACCCCCGGCGCACCGCTTCGATTCCTCCCGAAGGATGTTATCGGCGGAGAAACGGACTGTAATGCGCCCGGTTCAATCAACTTTCGCGGAGCTTGAAAATATTGCGTTTTGAAGCCGGCAAATTGAGCGAAACGTCATATAATCAAGAGGATGGTCGATGATCGACGAGACCTCACAAGATGGTGCGTTGCGGCGTGATCTCGCCTTCCACTACCGGCTTTACGGCGCGGCGGATTCAACGGGCGACTGCTTCTTCCTGCTGCATGGGTCGGGTGTCGACGAGACGACATTGGTGCCGCTGGCGCGAGAGATCGCACCGCGTGCCACGCTCATCGCGGTGCGTGGCCGCGTTGTCCAGGAGGATGGTTTCCGCTGGTTCGCGCGGATCACGCCGACGCGCTTCGAACAGGCGAGCATCCGCACCGAAACCGAGGCCTTTGCGGGCTTCGTCGCTGACGCGGCCACACGCCATCATCTCGACCTCTCGCGCACAATTTTCCTCGGCTATTCGAACGGCGCCAATCTGGTTTCGAGCCTGATGCTGCTGCATCCGGGCCTTGTCGAACGCGCCGCGCTGCTGCGACCGATGCCGGTGCTCGATGATGTGCCGGCGACGGATCTGTCAAAGGTGCGGGTGCTGATGATCGCCGGCGCCGCCGACCTCACCTATGCGCCTTTCGCCCCTGCTCTGGTGACATTGCTCAGTCGGCATGGCGCCGAGATCGACGCCAGGATTGTCCCGTCAGGTCATGAATTCGGCAGCGCCGACGCGGCAATCGTCAGGCAATGGCTGGCGGGACCGGCGGCGGTGGCGCAGGCAGGCTGACAGGCTCGCCGCCACGACCAGCCGGCCTACCCTCTTCCCATCCGGTTCCAGGCATCCAGCCCGGCGATCTTGTAGGCTTCGGCGAGCGTCGGATAGTTGAAGGTGTTGTTGACGAAGAAGTCGACGGTGCCGCCGAGATTGATCACCGCCTGGCCGATGTGAATGAGCTCGGTCGCGCCCTCGCCGACGATGTGCGCGCCGAGCAGGCGGCGCGTTTCGATCGAGAACAGAAGCTTCAGAAAGCCGGTGTTGACGCCCATGATGTGGCCGCGCGAGGTCTCGCGAAAGCGTGCCACGCCGACCTCATAGGCCGCACCGCTCTCGCGCACCTGTTCCTCGGACTGGCCGACCGTCGAGATTTCCGGCACCGCGTAGATACCGTAGGGAAAAGTTTCCGGCGGCGGCGGCAAGGGCACGCCGAAGGCATGGCAAGCGGCCACCCTGCCCTGCTCCATCGAGGTCGAGGCCAGGCTCGGAAAGCCGATGACGTCGCCGGCGGCATAGATGTTGGGCACGCTGGTCTGGAAGGATTGCGGATCGACCTTGATGCGCCCTCTGGAGTCGGCGTCGATGCCGACGACATCCAGGCCCAGGCTGCCGACATTGCCGGTGCGGCCGGCGGCGTAGAGCACAACCTCGGAACGGATGGTGCGGCCATCGGCCAGTTCCACTTCGGCGGCGTCCGGCTTGGAGCGGATCTCCTTCACCGCGCTGCCCAGCCGGATGGTCATGCCGCGATCGCGCATCTGGTGGATGAAATCGTCGACGATCTCGCGGTCGACGAAATCGAGGATGGAGTTGCGCGGCTCGACCAAGGTTACCGGCACGTCGAGCGCGGAAAAGATCGTCGCATATTCGACGCCGATGACGCCGGCGCCGATCACGGTCAGCGTGCGCGGCAAGCGATCAAGCTCCAGCATCTCGTCGCTGTCGAAGACGCGGGTCTTGTCGAAAGGCACGTCGCGCGGGCGGTGCGGCCTGGTGCCGACCGCTATCAGCGCATTGGCAAAACCGACCTCGCTGTAATCGCCGGTGTCTGATGTCAGGCTGACCTTGTTGGGGCCAAGGAATTTCACCGCGGCGCGAGCGCTCTTGACCGTGTTGCGCATGAACTGGTGCTGCAGCACCTCGACCTCATGGTCGAGCGTCTTGTGCAGGCGCTCGACCAGATCGCCGACCGAAATATCCTGCTTGACGCGGTAGCCGCGCCCGTAGAAGCCGCGCTCGCGCCAGCCCGAAAGATTGAGCACCGTTTCGCGCAGCGTTTTCGATGGGATGGTCCCGGTATGCACCGAGACACCGCCCAGACGCCGGCCGCGGTCGACCACCAGCACGGACTTGCCGAGCTTGGCCGACTGCACCGCGGCACGGCGGCCGGAAGGGCCGCTGCCGATGACCAGCATGTCGTAGTCCATATTGCCCCGTCCCCTGTGCGCTCTGCTGCGCCGCAACAAGCTAATGCTATCCGCGCCGCAAATTCAACCAGTTCGCATCGGGCCCGACGCCATCGAAGCTGGAGCACCGCTGGAAGCGCGATCTTGATTCCGCCACAGGCCTTCACCATTTCATGGCTGAGCGGTCCGCACCCTATGTCGGACCTTGTTACGAGGAAATGACATGAACGCGCGCGTTCTCGACGGCGAACTCATCACCAGCAGGCTCGACGATGTCAGGGCCTATGACGGCGTGCGCACGAAGCGCATCCTCGCCTTCATGATCGACTATGTCATCGTCGCGCTGCTCACCATCCCGTTTGCCATTCTGGTGTTCTTCCTCGGGCTTTTGACCCTCGGGCTTGGCTGGATGCTGTTCGGCATCCTGTTGCCGACTGTGGCCATCCTCTACATCTGGAACACGCTGGGCAGCGCTGACCAGGCCACCACGGGCATGAATATGATGGGTATCCGGCTCGACCGGCTCGACGGCAGGCCGATCGACGGCCTCACTGCGGTTGTCCATTCGGTCCTGTTCTGGGCCGGCAATGTCATCCTGTCGCCGCTTGTCCTGCTGGTGACGCTGTTTTCCGACCGCAAACGCACCTTGCACGATCTTTTGCTTGGCACGGTCGTCAGCCGCACCGACCGCTGAAACGGCCCTCTGAAGAGCAGTCGCAACCGATTGAGCACAAATGTGAAGGCGTCGAGTCGACCGCGCCCACATAATCCTGTTGAATTTTTCGCCATCCGCGCCAAAGGTAGAGCGATTCGAAGGAGTGTTTCCAAGGCTCGATGACGCAGCATCCGACCCAGTCGCCGCAGTTCTTCCTGACCGCGCCGTCGCCGTGCCCCTACCTCGACGGCCAGTTCGAGCGCAAGGTGTTCACGCATCTCGTCGGCGACAAGGCGGCGGAGATGAACGACCTCTTGACGCAAGGCGGCTTCCGGCGCTCGCAGAACATCGCCTACCGGCCGGCCTGCGAGACCTGCCGCGCCTGTGTTTCGGTACGCATCCTCGCCCAGGAATTCGTCGCCAGCCGCAACATGAAACGCGTGCTGCAGCACAATTCCGATCTCGTCGGCTACATGCACAATGCCGAGCCCTCGACCGAACAATATTCCCTGTTCCGCAGCTACCTCGATGCCCGCCACCGCCGTGGCGGCATGTCCGACATGACGGTGCTCGACTATGCGATGATGGTCGAGGATACCCATGTCGACACCAAGGTGATCGAATATCGGCGGCGCGGGCCTGACACCTTCATCACCGGCAAGGGACAGGGCGAGTTGATCGCGGTGGCGCTCACCGACAAGATGGCCGACGGCCTGTCGATGGTCTATTCCTACTTCAACCCCGATTTCGAGGAACGGTCGCTCGGCACGTTCATGATCCTCGACCACATCGCCCGCGCCAGGGCGATGGGCCTGCCCCATGTCTACCTCGGCTACTGGGTCAACGGCTCGCGCAAGATGAATTATAAGATGCGCTTCATGCCGCAGGAGCATCTCGGCCCCAAAGGCTGGGAGCGCTACACCAACGAAGCGGTTTCACGCTGAGTTTTTCCACGATCCGCGCTTAAACTGTTTCAATGCAGGGATGCTGGTCTTTCAGCCCGTTGGCTGGAGAGAGTACGCCATTGCACTGGCCGCCCGCCAGCCCTGCTCTTCATTGCGAAAGTTCCTGCATGTCCTCTCACCATGACCACCAGAAAGGCCTTTTGATAACCGCCATCGGCGGGCTGACGCTGACTGTCGACATACCGTTGATCCGGCTCGCCGACGGCGGCGCATGGACGATCATGCTGCTACGCACCGGCACCACATTCGTCGCGGCGATGGTCATCTGGTCGATCTGGCGGGCATTGAGCCGAAATGCCCCGCCACTCATCCCCGGCTGGTCCGGACTGATCGTGGCGATCTGCTACGGGCTGACCGGGATCACCTTCGTCACCGCCGTCTATCACACCTCGACCGCCGACCTGGTGTTCATCCTGGCCTTCAACACCGTGTTCGCGGGGTTGCTGTCCTGGATATTCCTGCGCGAGAGGCCGCGGCTGGTGACCATCGCGGCGATGCTGATCATGATCTTCGGCGTGCTGGTCATCGTCGGCGGTTCCGTCGGCACCGGCAAGCTGTTCGGCGATTTCATGGCGCTCTGCTCGGCCTTCTTCATCGCCGTGGCCATCACCATCTCGCGCGCCAGTGGCAAGGACATGGGATTCACCTCGCTCGTCGGGGTGCTTCTGCCGCTTGGGCTGGCGGCCTTCATGGTGACAGGCGAAGGCTTTCACGTGAACGCGCCCTGGTGGATCATCTTCAACGGCGCGGTCGTCATGCCGATTTCGTTCTTCTGCCTTGCCGCCGGGCCGAAATACATTTCGGGACCGGAAGTGGCGATGTTCTACCTGCTCGAAACCGTGCTGGCGCCGGTCTGGGTGTGGATGATCTTTGCCGAGGCACCGACCCGCAACAGCCTGATCGGCGGCGCAATCCTGATCGTCACGCTCGTCGCACACTCGCTCTGGCAGCTGCATGAAGGGCGCAAGCGCCGGGTCGACTTCGCGGTGCATCACCCGGTCTAGCGACAATTCGGCTTACGGCGCAAAGCCGGTCGTTATCAGGCGCTGGCTTTCTTCGCCGCATTGGATTCCGGCAAGACCTCGATCTGCGGACCGGCCTCGATTTCGGCCGCCGAATCGGCGGCCGTCTCGTCGGCCAACTCCACCTCGCGCAGCCATTCGCGCCAGATCGCGACCAGCAGCGCCATCAGCACCGGGCCGATGAACAGGCCGAGAAACCCCATGGTCTTGACGCCGCCGATGAGGCCGAAAAAGGTCGGCAGGAAAGGCAGCTTGATCGGTCCGCCGACGAGCTTCGGACGCAGTGTCTTGTCGACGATGAACAGCTCGACCGCACCCCAGAGGAACAGTGCCAGCCCGGCCATCGGCGAGCCGCTGGCGGCGAGGTAGATCGAGACCAGCGTGAAGGACAGCGGTGCGCCGCCGGGGATCAGCGCCATGACGCCGGTCAGGGCGCCAAGCGTGACCGGCGACGGCACGCCGGCCAGCCAGTAGGCGATGCCCAGCACCAGCCCTTCGCCGATGGCGATAACGGTCATGCCGGTCACGGTCGAGGAGATCGTCGCCGGCACGACGCGCGAAATCCGCTCCCATCTGGTCGGCAGGATGCGCTCGCCGAGACGGTCGACCTGGCCGGCAAAGTGCTCGCCGTCGCGATAGGCGAAGAACAGCGCGATCATCATGAACAGCAGCGTCAACAGCAGGCCGAAAGCACTGCCGCCTGCGGCCAGCACGCCGCGATAGATGCTGCCGATGTTGGCGCCGCTGACCAGCTGGATCAATTCACCAATGCCGCCGGGATGGCCGAAATTGGTCGTCCACTGCTCGTTCAGCCACTCGCCCACGACAGGCATGGTGGCGATCCAGTGTGGCGTCACCGCGCCGTGGCGGTTGGTCTCGATCGCCCAGGCGACCCATTCGCGGACTTCGTTGATCGCATAGGTGCCGGCGAGCGCGATCGGGATCACCAGGAAGGCGAGGATGAACAGGATGGCGAAGGTCGCGGCGATGGTGCGGTTGCCGCCGACCGCGACAAGCAGGCGGCGGTAGAGCGGCCAGCTGGCGAAAGCGATGACGAGCGCCGCCAGCACCGGAAACAGGAAGCCGTGGAAGAAATAGACGCCGGCGGCAACGATCAGCACCAGCAGCCAGCGTGCCGCCGACAGCGGCGGGATGACGGCTGCCCTGAGCGGCGTCGACAGGCCGAAGAGGCGCTGCTGCCGTTCCGGTTTCTGGATTCTTGCTTCCTTCAAACGCCTGGCTCTCCCAAACACCCCTCCTGTCTATGCACTGATATAGTGCAGCAATCGTGACGATAGTCCAAATGAGATGGGCGCGTCTCTTCCTTCTCCCCTTGTGGGAGAAGGTGGATCGGCGCGACAGCGCCGAGACGGATGAGGGGTGCGTGACGGAGTGAGGCGTTGGTGTTCCCTGGAGCACCCCTCATCCGACCTCGCTTCGCGAGGCCACCTTCCCCCACAAGGGGGGAAGGAAAAGGCGCGTAGCTACCCAAACTTCCCCGTTCTCGGGAATCCCTTCGGCACCATGCGTCCGGCCGAGGCACGGGCGCCGATCCATTCAGCCAGTTCCTCGCGCGACCTTGTGAAGGTGCGGTCGGCTGAATCCTGCCAGGAGAGGCCGCTCTCAAGCGTGAACGGCTTGAGGTCGAGAAGGCCGCCATCCTTGTATTTCTGCAGGCGCACGCCCTTGCCGCGGCCCATCTCCGGAATCTCTGCGAGCGCGAACACCAGCATTTTGCGATTCTCGCCGACGATGGCGAGATGGTCGCCGGTGACCGGGATGCAGCGCTTGGCTTCGTCCGGCGCCTTGACGTTCATCACCTGCTTGCCCTTGCGGGTGTTGGCAACGACTTCCTCCTCCGGCACGATAAAACCGTTGGCGTCGTGCGAGGCCAGCAGCAGCTTGCGCTTCGGATCGTGAACGAAGGCGGTGACGATGTCCTGGTCATTGTCCATATCGACGATGATGCGGATCGGCTCGCCATGGCCGCGCCCGCCAGGCAGCCGGTCGGCGCCGATGGTGTAGAACTTGCCCCCGGTGGTGAAGACCAGCACCTTGTCAGTGGTCTGCGCATGGAACGCGAGCTTGAGGCTGTCGCCCTCTTTGAAGGTCAGCGTCGAGAGATCGGCCAGATGCCCCTTCATCGCCCTCAGCCAGCCCTTTTCCGAGACGACGACGGTGACCGGCTCGCGCTCGATCATGGCATGGGCGATGTCGGTCAGATCATGCTCGGGCGCGTCGGCGAACTGGGTGCGGCGCTTGCCGAGCTCGGTCTCCGGACCGAACTTGTCGCGGATGTTGGTGACTTCCCACTTGATCGTCGCCCACTGCTTCTCGTTTGAAGCAAGCAGTGCCTCGATCTGCTTTTTCTCCGCGCTCAGGCCGTCGAATTCCTTGCGGATCTCGAATTCTTCAAGCTTGCGCAGAGCGCGCAGCCGCATGTTGAGGATGGCTTCGGCCTGGGTGTCGGTGAGCGACCAGCGGGCCATCATGACCTGCTTTGGCTCATCCTCCTCGCGGATGATCCTGATCACCTCGTCGATGTTGAGGTAGGCGATCAGGTAGCCGGCAAGTATCTCCAACCGTCTTTCGATTTCGCCGAGGCGATGTTTCGAGCGGCGGACCAAAACCTCGCGGCGGTGCTCGAGCCACTCCTGCAGCACGCCCTTCAGCGACAGCACGTTGGGCACCTTGCCGCGCGACAGCACATTCATGTTGAGCGGGAAGCGGCTTTCGAGCTCGGTCAGCTTGAACAGCGATTCCATCAGGATGCCGGGATCGACCGAACGGCTCTTCGGCACCAGCACGACGCGGACGTCCTCGGCGCTTTCATCCCTGATGTCCTCGAGCAGCGGCAGCTTGCGCGCCATCAGCAGCTCGGCGATCTTCTCGATCAGCCGCGCCTTCTGCACGCCGTACGGGATTTCGGTGACAACGATGCTCCAGGTGCCCCTGCCCTGGTCCTCCTGGAACCACTTCGAGCGCACGCGAAAGCCACCGCGACCGGTTTCGTAGGCTTCGAGGATCGAGGCGCGGCTGTCGACGATGATGCCGCCGGTCGGGAAATCCGGCCCCTGGACAAAGTCCATCAGCTTCGCCACCGGCGCGTCCCGGTTTTCGATCAGGTGAAGTGCGGCATCGCAAAGCTCGGCGGCGTTGTGGGGCGGGATCGATGTCGCCATGCCCACCGCAATGCCGGACGAGCCGTTGGCCAGCAGGTTCGGAAAGGCGCCGGGCAAAACCACCGGCTCCTCGTCTTCTTCATTGTAGGTCGGCCGATAATCGACGGCATCCTCGGTGATGCCGGACAACAGTTCGGTCGCCACATCGGTCATGCGCGCTTCGGTGTAGCGCATGGCGGCGGCGTTATCACCGTCGATGTTGCCGAAATTGCCCTGCCCGTCGACCAGGGGATAACGCATCGAGAAATCCTGCGCCAACCGCACCAGCGCGTCATAGATCGACTGGTCGCCATGCGGGTGGAACTTGCCCATCACCTCGCCGACGATGCGGGCGCATTTGGCAAAGCCCTGATCGGGGTTGAGCCGCAGCAGGCGCATGGCGTGCATGATGCGGCGATGGACCGGCTTCAGTCCGTCGCGCACATCGGGCAGCGCCCGGTGCATGATGGTCGACAGCGCATAGGCCAGATAGCGCTCTTCCAGCGCCTTCTTCAGATCGACCGGCTCGATGTGATCGCCACCGCCATTTTCAGGCGGCAAAAGCCTTTTTCCCATGGGCTCGGACTAGCCGAGCGGGTGATTCGCGGCAAGAGCCCGACGGAGATACCGGCCTTTCTGCAACATGAAACCATACCCCAGCGGATGTCGGCCAACATCAGCCTGTTACATGCGGGCTCTATCGCCAAGCGCGACGATATCCGGCTATCGGCTCTTCATGACAAATTCACCGGTTTGCGCAAAGACGGTGGGATCGGGTTTGCCTTTCACCGCGATTTTTGACCAATGTGCCGGGACACGCCTTTTTCCGGTCCAGTTCGTCACGGAATGGTGATGGCGCAAATAATTGAAAAAACAATTTCAGGACACTCTCAGGGACCTTGCGATGACAATCAAACGCTCAATTCTCAAGAAACTGGCTTTTTCGACCTTCTTGCTCACGCTGCCGCTGAATGCGGCCCTCGCACAGGATACGGCAGTGGCCGACCGGCTGAAGGCAGCGCTTGTCGCACAAGGTGTCGACATCACCTGGACCGGGGTGACCGGCGACAACACCAGCATGGTGCTGCAGGGCGTCGCCATCAAACCGGCGGCGGAGAAGGAAGCGCTTCCCATCGGCGACGTCAAACTCGAAGGCGTGACCGAGGCAAATGGCGGCTATGACATCGCCACCGTATCAACGGCTGCCTTCACACACAGCAAGGACGGCGTCACCCTCGACCTCAGCCCCTTCGTCATCCACGACATGACAGTTCCGGCCGACGGCGCCACCGGCCCGCTGGGCTCGCTGATGATGTACAAGTCCGCCGAACTCTCGAACATGACCGTCAAGGTCGCCGACAAGACCGCCTTCTCGATGGACGGGCTTGCCATCGAGATCACGCCGCCGGCGGACGGCAAGGCGATGGAATTCACTGCCACCACGGAAAAATTCAATGCCGACCTGACGCTGGTGGACGATCCCAAGTCCAAGGAAGTCATCAACGCGCTCGGCTACCAGAACATCGCGGGCAATCTCGAAATGGCCGGCACCTGGCAGCCCACGGATGGCAAGATGGAACTGTCGAAATACGACATCTCGGTCGAGAATGCCGGCACGCTCGGCATGACCTTCAATCTCGGCGGCTACACGCTGGACTTCATCAAGTCGCTGCAGGAAATGCAGAAGAAGATGGCGGCACAGCCGGAAGGCGCCGACAATTCGGCGCAAGGCATGGCCATGCTCGGCCTGTTGCAGCAGCTTTCGTTCAACAGCGCCTCGATCCGCTTCGACGACGATTCGCTGACCAACAAGGTGCTGGACTATGTCGGCAAGCAGCAAGGCATGTCCGGCAAGGACATCGCCAACCAGGCCAAGGCGATCGTGCCGTTCGGCATGGCGCAGCTCAACAATCCGGAACTGACTGCGCAGGTTACGGCCGCGGTCAGCAAATTCCTCGACGATCCGAAGAGCCTCGAAATCTCGGCCGAGCCGCCGGCATCCGTGCCGTTCGCACTGATCATGGCGGGCGCCATGTCCAACCCGCTCGATCTGCCCAAGACGCTCGGCGTCACCGTCAAGGCCAACGAAGACTGATCGAAGCGATCTCAGTATGCGAAAAGCCCGGCAGCGATGCCGGGCTTTTTCTTGGGATTAGCGAATCGAAAGAATCGGTTCGGGCGGTTCTTTAAAGCATCGCCCAAAGCGCGATCAGGCGTCCTTCTTGGGAACCGCAACGCGCAGCGCCAGGTCGCGAAGCTGCTGCGGGCTCGCTTCCGACGGTGCGTTCATCAACAGATCATAGGCCTGCTGGTTCATCGGGAACATGGTGATCTCACGCAGATTCTTGGCGCCGAGCAGCAGCATGACGACGCGGTCGACGCCGGCGGCCATGCCGCCATGCGGTGGTGCGCCATACTGGAAGGCACGATAGAGGCCGCCGAAGCGCTCCTCGACCGTGGCGCGGTCCAGCCCGACCGTCTCGAACGCCTTGACCATGGTTTCGGGCAGATGGTTGCGGATACCGCCTGAGGCGATCTCGAAACCGTTGCAGACCATGTCGTACTGGAACGCCTTGATGCCGAGCAGGTCCTCGCCATTCAGCGCATCGATGCCACCTTGCGGCATCGAGAACGGGTTGTGGGCGAAGTCGATCTTCTTCTCTTCCTCGTTCCACTCGAAGAACGGGAAGTCGACGATCCAGCACAGCTCGAAACGCTCGCGGTCGACAAGGTTCAGCTCCTCGCCGGCACGGGTGCGCGCAGCCCCCGCGAAGGAGACGAACTTCTTCGGGTCGCCGGCAACGAAGAAGGCCGCGTCGCCATCGGCAAGGCCGAGCTGAAGGCGGATCGCCTCGGTGCGCTCCTCGCCGATGTTCTTGGCGAGCGGACCGGCGCCTTCGAGCTTGTCGCCCTCCTTGCGCCAGAAGATATAGCCCAGCCCCGGCTGGCCCTCGCCCTGCGCCCAGGAATTCATGCGGTCGCAGAAGGCGCGGCTGCCGCCGGTCTTGGCGGGAATGCCCCACACTTCGGCCTTCGGGTCGTTGGCCAGGATGTTGGCGAACACCTTGAAGCCGGAATCGCGAAAATGATCGGAGACGGCCTGCATCTCGATCGGGTTGCGCAGGTCCGGCTTGTCGGAGCCGTATTTGCGCATGGCCACATCATAGGGAATGCGCTGGAAGTTCTGCGTCACCGGTTTGCCGTTGGCGAAGGTCTCGAAGACCCCGCGCATGACAGGTTCCATGGTCGACAGCACGTCGTCCTGCTCGACGAAGCTCATTTCAAGGTCGAGCTGGTAGAATTCGCCGGGCAGGCGATCGGCACGCGGGTCCTCGTCGCGGAAGCAGGGCGCGATCTGGAAATAGCGGTCGAAGCCCGACACCATGATCAGCTGCTTGTACTGCTGCGGCGCCTGCGGCAGCGCGTAGAACGTGCCGGGATGGATGCGCGACGGCACCAGGAAGTCGCGCGCGCCTTCCGGCGACGAGGCGGTCAAGATCGGCGTCGAGAATTCGGTGAAGCCGACCTCGCCCATGCGCTTGCGCATTTCCGCGATGATTTTCGTACGCGCAATGATGTTCTTGTGCAGCGTCTCGCGGCGCAGGTCGAGAAAACGGTATTTCAGCCTGATATCCTCGGGATAGTCAGGCTCGCCGAACACCGGCAGCGGCAATTCCTTGGCCGCCGACAGCACCTCGATCTCGCGGGCGAAGATCTCGATCTCGCCGGTCGGCAAATTGGCGTTGGTGGTCTCGGGCAAGCGCGCCTTGACCTCGCCGTCGACGCGGATGACCCACTCGCCGCGCACGGTCTCGGCGACCTTGAAGGCAGGCGAATCCGGATCGGCAACGATCTGGGTCAGGCCATAATTGTCGCGCAGGTCGATGAAGAGCAGGCCGCCATGATCGCGCACGCGATGCACCCAGCCGGACAGACGAACGGTCGAGCCAACGTCGCTCTTCCTCAACTGGGCACAGGTATGGCTGCGGTAACGGTGCATTGTCATTGGTAAAGTCCGGGGTGCTGGGTTGCGGGCCGAGCATCAAGCCCGGCCTCAAAATTTGCGCGAAAAGCGCATGGGAGGCCGGATTTGTCAAGGCAAGCGGCTTCGACAGGACATCCGTTGTAAACTTGGGCGGCACAATGGATAGCGATATCCTCTACCGCTACGTTTACGGCAAATGAGATCAGGATATGCAAAACCAGAAGCTCTTTCTGACACCTCAAGAGCGCAGCCGCATCGTCAACCTGCTTGACGCGGCTCGCATAGACGATTGGGCGCGGTTCAAAGCCCTCTCCGACGGTGACTTTCCGAACGACGAATCGATGCGGGAGCAGTTCGACGGATCGCGGCTCATAATCGACTACGATCGTATCGACCCGGAACAGCAATTCGCTGTTGGCGTAGATCCCGACGGTTTCCGGCTCATCACCGGTCAGTTGGCTCCGCGCGACGATCAACGGCAACAGGTGATCATGACGATCTATAGCAAGAACCTAAACGACGGCCCGTTCATAAGCGTTTGGACCTTCCACGAAGAGTTGGACATATCCTCGCTGTAGTTTGCCGGGAATTGCTGCTGGCGTTGGCCAGGGCGATGGTCCAAGAAGGGATCACCGACACGTGATCGCCTCTTCATGTCCTCCATCCGCCCGATGATCCCGCTTCTTCTCGCCGCAGGCATCCTGCTCGGCGGCAATGGGCTGCAGAGCACGCTGATCGCGCTGCGCGGCGCGCAGGAAGGGTTTTCGGCTTCCGACATCGGCCTGATGGGCACCTTCTACTTCGCCGGCTTCCTGCTCGGCTGCCTGGCCATCACCCGCATCATGAAGGCGGTCGGCCATATCAGGGCATTTTCGGCGCTGGCGGCAATCGCCTCAGTCGGCACCTTGCTCCTGGTGCTGGTCATCGATCCGGTGATGTGGTGCGCGGTGCGTCTTGCCGGCGGCTTCTGCTTCGCCGGGCTGTTCACCATCGTCGAAAGCTGGCTGAATTCCGGCGTCAGCAATCACGATCGGGCACGCGTGCTGGCGATCTACCGGATGGTCGACATCGGTTCGGTGACATCAGCCCAGTTCCTGATCCCGATCTTCGGCGCTGGCGGTTTCGCAATTTTCGCTATCATGTCGATGATGATCACGCTGTCGCTGGTGCCGGTTTCGCTCGGCGACCGCTCCAACCCGACGCCGCCGGAGGAGGTCAAGCTCGACTTGGCGCGCGTCTGGCGGATTTCGCCGCTGGGCTGCTTCGGCTGCATCGCCGTCGGCGTCACCAACAGCGCCTTTCGCACCTTGTCGCCTGTCTATGCCGAGCAGATCGGCATGTCGGTCGCCGATGTCGTCACCTTCGTCAGCGTCGGCATTTTCGGCGGCGCCATCATCCAGTATCCGCTGGGTTACCTTTCCGACCGCTGGGACCGGCGCCGGGTGCTGCTGATGACGACGTGCTGCGCGATGTTTTCGGCGCTGGCGCTGGTGTTCATCGCCGGCAGCAATCCGGCGCTCAACTTCATCTTCATCTTCATCTTCGGCTGTTTCGCCATGCCGCTCTATTCGCTGTCGGCGGCGCATTCCAACGACCGCGCCGACACGGGCGAGTTCGTGCTGATCAACGCGGCGCTGATGCTGTTCTATTCCTTCGGCGCGATTGGTGGCCCGTTCGCCGCCTCGACGGCGATGCAATATTTCGGACCGGGCGCCCTGTTTGTATTCAGCGCGGTGGTCTATGCGACCTTCATCGCCGTCATCCTCTACCGCATGCAGGCCCGGTCCGGGGTGCCGGCGGGCAGGCGCGGCCGCTTCATTGCGCTCCTGCGCACTTCGACGGTTTTCGCGCGGCTGGCCAGGAGAAACGGCGATTCCGACGGTCCGGGAACCTCATGATGGCGGTGCCAAAGCTTGACGAAAGCCCCGGCGGCTGAAATCTAGGAAGACCTTACTCCTGCCAAAAGCGATTTGATGCACGTCATCACCACCCAGAAAGAACTCGAGACCGTTCTCGCCGCTTTCGAAAAGTCGGATTTCGTCACTGTCGACACCGAATTCATTCGAGAAACGACGTTTTGGCCGATCCTGTGCCTGATCCAGATGGCCGCTCCCGGCGTGACGGCACTGATCGATCCGCTGGCTCCCGATATCGACCTGAAGCCGTTCTTCAGGCTGATGGCCAACGAAGCTGTGGTCAAAGTCTTCCACGCCGCGCGGCAGGACATCGAAATCATCGTCCATCTCGGCGATCTGGTTCCGCATCCAGTGTTCGACACGCAAGTGGCGGCGATGGTCTGCGGCTTCGGCGACAGCGTTTCCTACGATCAGCTCGTGCAGCGCATCACCGGGGCCCGGCTCGACAAGTCGTCGCGCTTCACCGACTGGCGCCACCGGCCGCTTTCCGACAAGCAGCTCGACTATGCGCTGGCTGATGTCACCCATCTGATCGAGGTCTATCAGCACCTCAGCGCCGAACTGGCGCGCGAAAACCGCGCCCATTGGCTCAACGAGGAAATGGAGGTGCTGACCTCGCGCGAGACCTATGATCCGCACCCCGAGGACGCCTGGAAACGGCTGAAGATGCGGCTGCGCAAGCCGCAGGAACTGGCGATCGTGCAGGGCGTTGCGGCGTGGCGCGAGCGCGAGGCGCGCGAACGCGACGTGCCGCGCGGCCGCGTACTCAAGGACGATGCGATCTACGAGGTGGCGCAACAAGCGCCGCGCGACGCGGCAGCCCTTGGCAAGCTGCGCACTACCCCAAAAGGCTGGGAGCGCTCTTCGACGGCAACGGCGTTGCTTGGCGCGGTCAACACCGCCCTTGCCCTGCCCAAGGAGCAGATGCCAAAGCTGCCGAAGAGTTTCCAGCCACCCGAGGGCTCGAGCGCCGCGGCGGAACTGTTGAAGGTGCTGCTGCGGATCGTCGCCGAAAAGGAAGGCGTCGCCTCCAAGGTGCTGGCCTCCAGCGACGACATCGACCGTATCGCCGCCGAGGGTGAGGACGCCGACGTACCGGCCCTGCAGGGCTGGCGGCGCGCGGTGTTCGGCGAGGCCGCGCTCAAGCTGGTGCGCGGCGAGATCGGCATCAAGTTCGACAAGCGCAAGATTGCGGTGTTCGACCTGTAGAGGAGCGTTCTTTCCTTCTCCCGCAAGCAAATGGAGAAGGCAGAACTGTCTGCTCAAATCACGCCGAGCAGGTGCAGCGCGAACCAGATCCATCCCAGCAGGAGAATCACCGCACTGACGAAGAATGACCGGCTGCGCAGCAGCAGATTGTTGCTGGTCAGGTGAACCCAGGCGTGGAAATAGCGCGATGCGACGAAAATCCACATCAGCGCCAGGGTCAAATAGTTGACGCCGTTGGTCAGGTGCAGCGCCAGGCACAGCACATAGAACAGCACCGGCAGCTCGAACTGGTTGGTGAGATTGGCGGCAACGGTAACGCTGGAGGCCGGCTCGGTCGAACGCACCTTGAAATGACCGGGCTTCGCCTCGCCTGACCTGATTGCGCCGTATCTGCGGCGACCCAGGATGCAGTAGACGATGTAGATCAGCAGCACATGCGCCAGAACAGGCCAGAAGATCGTGGTCTGGTTCACGAAGTTTCCCCTACCCGGCTGAGCTTTGCGCGCGGCATCAGGCCAGGCGTTTCTGGCCTGCCAGCCAGAAGGCGGCAATGACGATCACCGGGACGGCGAAAAGCGCGAATTTGGTGACGGTGAGCGCCGAAGCCAAAGACAGCGAGTCCGGATTCGCCGACAGGAAATCGGACAGAAGCCGCGCTACCGCGATGTTCTGGGCGTAGTCGGCAAGCGTGTAGGGCAGCACCAGGACCAGCGCGAAGATCGACTGCAGCTGCACCGGCTGCACGCGGAAAGCCTTCAATCGCCGGCCGGTGGCCAGGATCAGGCTGACCAGCGTCACAGACAGCAGCGCCGGGAACAACAGATCGAAGGTCAGATAGTGCCAGACGAGAATGATCTCGCCGCCGCGCCGGCCGAGTGCCGTCAGCCAGGCCATGCCTTCGTCCGGAGTGAAACCGAAAATACGCATGTCGAGTGATGGCAAGCCGCCGCTCAACTGGCGGAAGTAGAGGAATTCCATACCCGTCATGGCGATGAAAACCACCGCCGACAGGAAACAGAGTGCGCCTGCGTGGCGCGGCAGCCGCAGGATCGTTGCCGTCAGGCTCCGCCCGAGCCCGTACTGGTCAGGCTCCGCCGGGATAGTTCGGGCTTTCGCGGGTAATCGTGACGTCATGGGCGTGGCTTTCACGAAGTCCGGCATTGGATATGCGCACAAAGGTGGCGCGCTCGCGGAAATCGGCAAGATCGCGGCCACCAACATAACCCATAGCGGCTTTCAAGCCGCCCGCAAGCTGGTGCAGCACGCCAGACACAGGTCCTTTGTAGGGAACCTGCCCTTCGATGCCTTCCGGGACCAGTTTCAGCGTGTCGCGCACCTCGGCCTGGAAGTAGCGATCGGCGGAGCCGCGGGCCATGGCGCCGACCGAGCCCATGCCGCGATAGGCCTTGAAGGAGCGGCCCTGGTGCAGATAGACCTCGCCCGGGCTTTCGTCGGTTCCGGCCAGCAGCGAGCCGATCATGGCCGCACTGGCGCCTGCGGCGAGCGCCTTGGCCAGATCGCCGGAATATTTGATGCCGCCATCGGCGATCACCGAGACGCCGGATTTGTGCGCCGTCTCGACCGCCGACATGATGGCTGAGAGCTGCGGCACGCCGACGCCGGCAACGATGCGGGTGGTGCAGATGGAACCCGGGCCGATGCCGACCTTGACGGCGTCGGCGCCGGCGTCGATCAGCGCCTGCGTGCCCGCGGCGGTGGCGACATTGCCAGCCAGGATGCGGACGGAGTTGGATAGTTTTTTCGCCCGCGTGACGGCGTCGAGCACGCGCTGCGAGTGGCCATGCGCGGTGTCGATCACCAGAAGGTCGACGCCGGCATCGATGAGGCGTTCGGCGCGCTCGAAACCGTCATCGCCGACGCTGGTGGCGGCGGCGGCGCGCAGGCGGCCCTGCGCGTCCTTGGTGGCGTGCGGGTTGAGCTGCGACTTCTCGATGTCCTTGACGGTGATCAGTCCGACGCAATTGCCCTGCCTGTCGACGACCACCAGCTTTTCGATCCTGTGCTGGTGCAGGAGGCGCTTGGCCTCGTCCTGGTCGACGTTCTCCTTGACCGTGATCAGGTTGTCACGGGTCATCAGTTCATGGACCTTCTGCGCCGGATCGGACGCAAAGCGCACGTCGCGATTGGTCAGGATGCCGATCAGCCGGCCGATCTTGTGGCCGCCGCTGCCGCCGTTCTCGACCACCGGAATGCCCGAGATCGAATAGCTGCGCATCAGGCCCAGCGCGTCGGCGAGCGTCGCGTCGGGGCCGATGGTGACGGGATTGACCACCATGCCGGATTCGAATTTCTTGACCTGCCGCACCTGCTCGGCCTGTTCGGCCGGCGAGAAATTGCGGTGGATGACGCCAATGCCGCCGGCCTGGGCCATGGCGATGGCAAGCCGCGCCTCGGTGACGGTGTCCATCGCCGCCGACAGGATCGGCACATTCAGGTCGATATCGCCGGCGATGCGGGTGCGGACATCGGTTTCGCCGGGCATGACCTCGGAATGACCCGGCTGCAGCAGCACGTCGTCAAAGGTCAGCGCCAATGCGCCGGTGGACGTTTCGATGATTTTTGCCATGGCCAGTCCCTTGAACATAAAAAGCGGTGGGGGAATACAAAAAAGCGCTGGACCGGAATGGACAGCGCCGACTCGTTTCTTCCCTTTCAGGATTGGCGCTGGCTGGTACCACGTCCAAGCACCGATGAAAAGCGGACGATTTCACGCTCCCGGAAAGGTGACTTTCCGGCGAAGGGATGCCACCTGTGGTTGCCGGTCGCACAAAAGTGACAGCAAATTAATGCGACATCCCGGCGAAGGCATGGTAACCGCCCGCCTCAGGGCCGACATGCAACCGGCAACGCAACATTCAAGTCTGGACGCGTTCCTTGAACCGCACCATCCCGCTTATATTGGCGGTCGCCCTTTTCATGGAAAACATGGATTCGACTGTTATCGCGACATCGCTGCCGGCGATCGCCGTCGACATCCACACCAGCCCGATCGCGCTCAAGCTGGCCCTGACCGCCTATCTCGTCTCGCTGGCGATCTTCATTCCGATCAGCGGCTGGATGGCCGACCGTTTCGGCGCCAAGAATATCTTTCGCGCCGCGATCGCCGTCTTCATCGTCGGCTCGATCGCCTGCGCGCTCTCCGGTTCGCTGCCGGCTTTTGTGGTCTCGCGCTTCCTGCAAGGCATTGGCGGCGCCATGATGACACCGGTCGGGCGGCTGGTGCTGGTGCGCGCGACACCAAAAAGCGAACTCGTCGCGGCGATGTCCTGGCTGACCGTTCCGGCGTTGGTCGGACCGTTGGTCGGGCCGCCGGTCGGCGGCTTCATCACCACCTACTCCACCTGGCACTGGATCTTCCTGATCAATGTGCCGATCGGCCTGATCGGCATCTGGCTGGCGACGCGTTTCCTGCCGGAGACCGAATCAATGGAGACGCCGCCGCTCGACTTCCTCGGCTTCGTGCTAAGCGGGCTGGCGGCATCCGGCGTGGTTTTCGGCCTGTCGGTGGTGAGCCTGCCCTATTTGCCGCCGGCCACCGGCCTTATCACCGTAGCGGTCGGCCTGCTGTCGGGCGCGCTCTATCTGCTGCACGCGCGGCGCGCCAAAAATCCCTTGCTGGCGCTCGAATTGTTCCGCAACCAGGTGTTCCGCTCCTCGGTGCTTGGCGGCGGACTGTTCCGCATCGGCATTGGTGCCGTGCCGTTCCTGCTGCCGCTGATGTTCCAGATCGGTTTTGGGCTGACGCCGTTCCAGTCCGGCATGATCACCTTCGTCTCGGCGATCGGCGCCATCGGGATGAAGTTTGTCACCGCGCTGATCTTCCGGGTCGCCGGCTTCCGCCGCGTCCTGGTTGTCGGTTCTCTGGTCGCCGCCGCCTCGATCGCCATCAACGGCCTGTTCACACCCGACACACCCTATCTCTTGATGCTGGCCATGCTGCTCGTCGGCGGCTTCATCCGCTCGATGTTCTTCACCGGCGTCAATGCGCTCGCCTATGCCGAGGTTTCGGCTGAAGACACCAGCAAGGCGACACCGATCACGGCGGTGTTCCAGCAGTTGTCGGTCGCGCTCGGCGTGGCGCTGGCCGGCGGAATCCTGGAAGTGTCCACGAGCCTGAACGACAGGTCACTGACGCTGGCGGATTTCCACACCGCGTTTTTCGTCGTCGCGGCGATTTCGGCCGCCGCGTCGCTGTCGTTCATGCGGCTGGCGCCCGATGCCGGCAACGCCATCTCCGGCCACGGCCGCCTGACCACACCCAAGACGCTGGAAACGAGCACGGCGGGGAAGTAGTTTCCTCTTGCCTTCTCCCCTGTGGGAGAAGGTGGATCGGCGCGAAAGCGCCGAGACGGATGAGGGGTGTTCCAGCGGAGTGAAACGTTGGCGCTCCCTGGAGCTCATCCGTCGCCTTCGGCGACACCTTCTCCCAGGGGAGAAGGAAGATCTCGCCCTTTGAAATCCTTGGCCAAGAGATAAAGCTCGACCGATTCATCCCGCGACGCCGGCGGCTTGACGTGATGGACTGAGCGGAAGTTCTTCTTGAGCATGGAGAGCAGTTCGTTTTCGGCGCCGCCCTGGAAGGTCTTGGCGAGGAAATGCCCGCCCGGTTTCAGGACGGAGAGCGCGAAATCGGCCGCCACTTCGCACAGATGCATGGTGCGGATATGGTCGGTCCGCTTGTGGCCGGTGGTCGGTGCCGCCATGTCGGACAGCACGATATCGGGATCCCCACCCAGCGCCTCGGCCAGCTTTTGCGGCGCCTGCGGATCGAGGAAATCCATCAGCAGCACCGGTGCGCCGGGCACGGCGTCCATTTCGAGATAATCGATGCCGATGACATGCGGCTTGTCGGCCGTCGATTTCGTCCGCGCGGCGGCGACCTGGCACCAGCCGCCGGGGGCGGCACCGAGGTCGATCACCTTCATGCCGGGTTTCAACAGATGATGCTTGTCGTCGATCTCGATCAGCTTATAGGCCGCGCGTGAGCGATAGCCGTCGGCCTTGGAGCGCTGGACATAGGGATCGTTGATGTGGCGCTGCAGCCAACGGCGCGACGATTCCTTCAGCCCGCTCTTCTTCTTGATCCGCGTCTTCAGCACGCGAATGCTGGCGGATCCTGGTTTTTCCGGTTTCTTGGTCATTGCCTGATTTCTGGTCCGGGTTTTCTCGCTCGTCGAGTTGTGTTCATTTTTCGACGTCTGCGCGTTTCGTGAACGGCTTCCCCCACTCCGTCTCGGCTTCGCCGAGCCACCTCTCCCCCCTCCGGAGGGAGAGGAAGGGAGCCAGCCTGCATAAGTTCACGCCTTTCCTCTCCCCGTCGATCGGGGGAGAGGTGTCGAGCGTAGCTCGACGGAGTGGGGGTCGACTGTTCACGCTCTGCCACGCCCATCGTTGCGCCAGACGCCATCATCGGCCATCAGTTCGCTCAAAATACCTTCGCGCAGGCCACGATCGGCGACGCGCAGCCGCTCGGACGGCCATACGGCGCGGATCGCTTCGAGGATAGCACAGCCGGCAAGCACCAGATCGGCGCGATCGGCACCGATGCAAGGGTTGGCGCAGCGCTGCTGGAAATCCCAGCCAACCAGTCTTTCGACCATGCGATCGACGCTGTCGCGGTCCATCCACAGCCCGTCGACACGGCGGCGATCGTAGCGCTCGAGTTCAAGGTGGACACCGGCCAGCGTCGTCACCGTTCCGGACGTGCCCAGCAGATGGAAATTCGGGCTGGCCTTGAGATGGCTCAGCCGATCGCGACCGTCGAAGCTGGCCAGCCGGCCGGCAACGTCATCGACCATGGCGGCGAAGATCTCGCGCGTCACCGTGCGGCCGCCAAAGCGCTCGGCCAGCGAGACGACGCCGACCGGCAGCGACGTCCACGACACGATATGATTGGCCAACCTCGGCGAACGGCGGCCGGCGAGATCGATGAGCGCGATTTCCGACGAGCCACCGCCAATATCGAACAGCACGACGCCTTGGGTGTCGCGCTCGACCAGCGAGCCGCAGCCGGACACCGCCAGCCGCGCCTCGGTCTGGCGGTCGATGATCTCGAGCTTCAAGCCGGCCTCGCGTTCGACGCGGTCGATGAACTCGACGCCGTTTTCGGCGGTCCGACAAGCCTCGGTGGCGATCAGCCGGGCTTTTCTGATCTTGCGGTTGCGCAATTTGTCGCCGCAGATTTTCAGCGCCTCGACCGCGCGGTCCATCGCCGGCTGGCCGAGCCGGCCATTGGCGGTGAGCCCCTCGCCCAGCCGGACGATGCGCGAAAAGGCGTCGATGACGCGGAATTGGCCATGCCGCGTCGGCACGGCGACCAACAGCCGGCAATTGTTGGTGCCGAGGTCAAGCGCCGCAAACACCGGAAGCTCATGGACCGGCGGCCGACGGGCGCCTTGTTCCGGCCGCGGCACAACAGCGGCGGGCGAGATCACCGCTTCCGCCGGTCTGTGGGCCTCCGCCGCCGGGGCACCGGTTTTGCCTGGCGCCGGCGATCGATTCTCCGCGGGGCGCGCTTCCTCGCGCGCAAAAACCTTGCGCCCGCGCCTTCGCTTGCGCCGCTTCTTGGGCTTGCCTTTGTGGGGTGCGTCGCCCGCCTGCCCGTCTGCGGAGCGGAGCTCCGTCGGGCGGCGTTGCTGCCAGCTTGCGTTCCCCGGGTCAGCCGACCGCTGGGAAGCGCTGGACACGCCCACCTCCGGCGCGCCGGCGCCGGTATCGTGGTCTTCCACTGTCGTTCCTTCCGGCGCCGCGCGAACCTATGATGGACGCAGCAGGCGCTTCAGTGTTTTAAGTTGTCGCCAGACTAACAGCGCCGTGCCCGATCACCAAGAGCCGCATGCCGAATTTTACCGGCAGGCCGCTGACCGCCGTTCCGGTGCCACCGTGAGATGAATCCGTTGCCGGCGCAACGCCTGCCGGCATCTCTTCGGTCGCCCCACGGACAAATCTTGCCGGCCGCCGCTGCGACAAGGGTTCGCGGTTGAATAGCCGGCTTCGATGAGGCATTTCTGAAATGAGCGGAAGAATCCGGCAAAGCCGGCCTCCCACCAGCCACGAAAAAAGGAAGCGGACCCCGCAACGCATGGCAGTCAGGCAATGAACTGGAGACGCTATTTCTGGCCGGTCGTCGGCATCGCGGCGGTGATCTTCTCGCTGCTGCTGCTCTGGCACGAACTGCGCGGCATTTCGCTCGACGATGTCTGGGACGGCATCGCTGCCATTCCGACCCGCGGCTGGGTTCTTGCCGCGCTGAGTTCGATCATCGCCTATGCTTCGCTCGCCGGCTACGACCACATCGCGCTTCTGCATATCGGCAAGCGCGTGTCGTGGCTGTTCGTCACGCTGTGCTCCTTCACCACCTATGCGCTGTCGCACAACATTGGCGGTTCGGTGTTCTCGGGCGCCGTCATCCGCTACCGCGCCTACGGTACCAGGGGCCTGACCGGACAGGATGTCGGCGTGCTGGTGGCGGTCTGCTGGATCACCTTCGTGCTGTCGACGATTTTGGCCTCGGGCCTCGTTCTGGTGTTCGAGCCTGAGATACTCGACCGATTTTCCGGCATCGCCCATCATGGCCTGTCCGAAGCGGCCGGTATCGCGATGCTGCTGCTCGTCGCCGCCTATGTCTTCGGCAGCTGGCTGCATCTGCGCCCGCTGAAGATCGCCAGCTTTCAGCTGCATTATCCGGCGCTGCCGATCGTCGCCCGGCAGTTGCTGATCGGCCCGATCGAACTGCTGGCCGCCGCCGCGATCATCTTCTTCGCCCTGCCCGCGGCCCACAATCCCGGCTACTTCGTCATACTGGGCGTCTTCCTCGTCTCCTTCTCGATCGCGCAGATCTCGCATGCGCCGGGCGGACTCGGCGTGTTCGAGGTGGTGTTCCTCGCCGGCCTGTCGGACATGGATCCGGTCGGCGTGCTGGCGGCGCTGCTGGTGTTCCGGCTGTTCTACCTGATCGTCCCGCTGATTCTGGGCCTGGGCATCGTGCTGTTCTTCGAACGCTCGCAGTTCAGCCGGACGGAGCCTTGAGGCGTGGAATAGGACTGGGCGCCGCGCGCCGGCATCTGAAGTGTGGCGTCCTGTCGAAACGTGCCATTGAAGCACAGAGCAGGCTTGACTATTTTCCGCTGGCGGCTACAAGGCAGCGCTCACAGCGGCTTGCCCGCTCGGCCCGCACGGTTTTCACGTTTATCGTGATATTCAAGATCGTGCCTGCTGGGGAATAGGTTAACGGTAGACCCACGGACTCTGACTCCGTTAGTCCTGGTTCGAATCCAGGTTCCCCAGCCACTCCTCTTCTCTCGATCAAAACAATCACCAACGCTCATCATCGTGAAATGCTCCCTGGCGACCACCTGACGGGATCCCAGCTATGGTGGGTTGCGGCGGGGTGACATTTATAGGATCGTCAAAGGATCGAAATTATCGAAGGAAGAACGGAATGCGCGCGTTGGTCTTCATCGGATTTCTGATGTTCGTTACTTTCTTGGTTGGCTGCACGACAGACAAGGGGAATGCCAGTCAAACCCAGACTGCGGAAGACAAGGCGCAGTGTACCGGCTTTGGTTTTAAACAAGGCACGGATGCTTTTGCCAATTGCATGATGAAGCTTTCGTCGCAGCGACAAGGCCAACAGCCCCAAGATCACGATGCACTCCTTCGCCGGTATAAGTCCTTAAGTATGGCTCGGCGCGGTGATGATCGGTATCCTGTATGCAGCGCCTCCGACATGGACAATGAACTCGATACTTCGGCAAATAAATGGATTGGCCCCAATTGCCAGATGGCACCAGATTAAGCGAGTGGAGCGCTGTACCAGCGACCCCGTCGAACGCGCCAAGCGTGAAATTCAAGACACCGCCAGCAACACCAGTCGATCCGACGAGCCGGCATATTTATTCCGGCGTTCGCCGCATCGCGCGCCGTGTCGTCACATACCCTGCCTTCCTGTAGACCGCCTCGGCTGCGTGATTTCCTTCGATGAAGCCGAGGCCGATTCCGGTCGCGCTCCACTCCCGGCACCCGGCCTCTGCTACATCGAGGAGCATGGGGCAAACGCGTAATGGTCAGTGACAGCCGATTCATTCTCGAACGCATCAGCCAAGGCTGCGTGACGCTCTCCGACGACGAATTCGTCATCGACAGGCTGGTCAAGTATTTCGGCAATGGCAGGATCCGCTGGCATGTCGAAATCCGCGGGCATCGCATCGAGCTGACGACAGGCCAGCTCAAGAAGCAGCCGACCTTCCGCAGGAAGATACTCGAACAGGCTGGGATGCTGCCGCCCCAGCGTGCCGGGACCGACTACAGGCGATGGGCACTCGATCTGAGGAAGAATGCGGTCGAGCTTCCGTGGCGGGATAGGCCGGTGGACGTCGGCTTCGCCATCGACAGGCTCACCAGCCACGGCGACGGGCGCTGGACGGTCGAATACCAAGGCAAGACCATCAAATTCACGACGACGAAACTCCGCAGGCAGGTGAGTTTCCGCAAACGCATGCTGGCCAAGGCCAAGGTGCTGCCGCCCCAGTTGGACCCGGCTGCCTATCGGAAGTGGATGGACTGGCTCATCCAAAACGCCACTGAGGCTGCTCCGCAGGCCGGCGATGCCTTGATGACGGAGAAAAGCTGGCTTGACGACCTGCCAGAGCTAGCCGGCTGGCAAAACGAAACGCTGGCCAAAGGTGGCGGAAATACCTGAAAGCAAAGCAGCGATGGCACTCGTGCGTTTGCCATGCCTGCCAGTTTCGGCACACATTGATGGCGAAGGAGTCTGACCAGAGCTGGCTCGCTGGCAATCAGAATTGAAATGAGACCACATGGACCGCTTCGACCTCGGCACCTACCGCCGCCCCATCTCCACTCGCTCGACAGAAACCCAGCGTTGGTTCGATATTGGCCTCAACTGGTGCTACGGCTTCAACCATGAAGAAGGCATCAAGTGTTTTGAGAAGGCGCTCGAAACAGATCCTGACTGTCCGATGGTCCATTGGGGCATCGCCTATGCCGCCGGGCCTTTCTACAATCTGACCTGGAAGGAGCATGGCGAGGCCGAGGCCGACAGCGCGACCAAGCGCTGCTTCGAGCATGTCCAGCTGGCGCGGGCCAATGCGGCTGCCGCCAGTAAGATCGAGAAGCGGCTGATCGAGGCGCTGGCCGCCCGCTTCCAGAAGCCACACCGGGTGAGCCTGGAGGAATTCGAACGTTGGGATGACGCCTATGCCGCCGCGATGCGGCTTGTGTATCGGGACTTTCCCGATGACCATGATGTGATGGCACTGCTGGTCGAAGCACTGATGATGCGCACGGTGCGGCGGCTGTGGAACCTCAAGACCGGCGCGCCGGCGCCGAATTCCGATGTCGTCGAGGCGCTCGACGTCTGCGAGCGGTCGATCCGGCTTGCCGATGAGGCCGGCGCAGCACAACATCCGGCGATCGTCCACCTGCACATCCATCTCCTGGAAATGTCCACGATGCCGGAGCGCGGCATGCGGTCAGCGGATCTGCTCGGCGAAATGTGCCCCGATGCCGGGCACATGAACCACATGCCGGGGCACATCTATGTGCTATGCGGCGAGTATGAAAAGGCAAAGCGCGCCAGCGAAAAGGCGGTGCGCGCCAATGACCTCTATCTCGCCTATGCCGACGAGCCGACCTATTATTTGCTCGGCTGCTGCCACGATCTGCATCTGATGATGTTCACCTGCATGTTGTCGGGCCAGTACCAGCCTGCATTGTGGGCGGCCGACAGAGTGCGCAGCCTGGTCGCGCGCGACGTGGTCGCCATCCAGGGCCGGCCAAAGCTCACGCAGACGGTGGAAGGCTACCATGCGATGAAATCGCATGTGCAGGTGCGCTTCGGCCGCTGGCAGGAGATCATCGACGAACCGATCACCGAGGAGCCGGGCCTCTATGTGCTGACGGCGGCCATGCAGCGTTACGCCAAGGGTGTGGCGCATGCGACGCTCAAGCATTTCGCTGAGGCTGAACGTGAGCGCGAAGAGTTCCATCGGCATCTGAAAGGCATTGCGCCCGAGCGGCGCTTCCTCAGCAACCCGGCGCAAGCTTCGCTGGCTGTCGGTGCCGCCCTGCTCGACGGCGAGCTCGCGTACCACCAGGGCCGGCATGAGGAGGCGTATGGCCATTTGCGGCAGGCGGTCGAGCTTGACGACAATCTGTCCTACACCGAGCCGTGGGCCTGGATGCACCCGCCGCGCCATGCGCTGGCGGCGCTGCTTCTCGACCAGGGTCACGCGCAGGAAGCAGAACAGGTCTATCGCGACGATCTGGGCCTGAGCGGCAAGGTGCAGCGCTGTGCCCAGCATCCGAACAATGTCTGGGCATTGCACGGGCTTGTGGAATGCCTGAAACGGCGCGGCGAGACCGATGAATTGCCGACATTGCAGACAAGCCTTGCAGCGGCGCTGGCCAAGGCGGACGTACCGATCACCTCGTCCTGCCTGTGCAGGACGAGCGCGCAGCAAGGCTGCTGTCACTGACGCGAAGTCTGCCTATCGCCACTGTTGCGGCCGATCGGCTAGAGCAATTCCAGGAAAAGTGTGAAACGGTTTTCCGTCCGGAATTGCGTCATAACAAGGAGTTAGAGCGGGTCGCCGTTTCCGTGAAACGGTGAACTGCTTTAGCCAAACAAATTGTCGACCAGATCGTCGTTGGCGGTGGAAACCTCGCCGCCCGGGTATGTCACCTGCCGATCAGCCAAGGCTCCATGCTGCGTCGCCCCACGCCTTCGATCAGCACGGAACAGTCTATCTCATCGTGAAGTTGGGCGTTTGGGTCAGACGAAAGCCAGGAAGCATAGGAGCGAAGCTGCTTGAGCCTGGCTGTTTTCTCAAGCCGTGCCTGGCGCTCATCCTCGGCTGGTTGAGCCGGTCCTTTGTTCTTCTGGGCAGGAAATTGCATCCTGGCTCTCCTCGGTCACCGAGCCTGTGGAGACGGACTCAATCGGGCGTTGGCCCGTTGTCGCTCCGGTCTCTGCGGTTCTGAAGCCAACACATGCGCTGACGGGAGTCGCCATTCATCTTGATGATGGCGGACCCTTATCAACAATGCACCCGCGCCACCGCCGGGTGCTCCTGGTCCGGGTTCACTGCGCGCACGGCACTCGGCAGTCGGACGCAACTGCAGGAAATGGAACCAGATCGGCCGTGCGACGTCATAGAAGCAGGTGCCCATACGGGAGTGTGACCTCCATGATCAGGCTCGTTCTTGTCGCGGTCGCCATGCTCGTCATCGCATGCGATGCAACGGCGGCGGCAAAACTGGACGCGGCCGCCGTCAACAACGCCCAATTTGACGGCAGCGAAGCGAAAGGCGTCAGTGCGACCGTGCTGAAGGCGCAAATCCTCCTGGATCGTGCACGCTTCTCGCCAGGCCTGATCGATGGCCGCCAGGCGGAGAACTTCACCCGGGCAGTCAGTGCGTTCCAAGCGGCCAACGGATTGCCTGCCGACGGCAAGCTCACCCGCGAGACATGGGACAAGCTGGTCGCGACCTCCTCGCGCCCCGCGATTGAGACCTACGATTTGACACGCAAGGATGTGCATGGGCCGTTCACCAGGCGAATTCCGGCGCGCATGGAGAGGATGGCCCGCCTGCCCAGGCTGGCCTACCACAATGCCCTGGAAAAGATGGCGGAGCGCTTCCACATCAGCGAGCAACTGCTTGAACGGCTCAATCCCGGCATCGGCTTCAGGAAGGCGGGGCAAAAGCTGCTCGTGCCAGCTGTCACCCGAGGTGATCCGCCGCAAGACATCGCGAGCGTCGAGGTCGACAAGAGCGCTCGCCAGGTTCGGGTGCTTGACCCTTCCGGCAAAGTGCTTGCGACGTACCCCGCCTCGATCGGAAGCCAGGAGAAGCCCGCGCCGAGTGGCCAGGCGGAGGTCAAACGCGTGGTGCACCACCCAACCTATCATTACGATCCCGAGTTTGCCTTCAAGGGGGTGAAGACCAAGCGCCCCTTCACGATCGCTGCCGGGCCAAACAATCCGGTGGGATCGGTCTGGATCGACTTGTCCATCGATAGCTACGGCATTCACGGGACGCCGGACCCAGGCAAGATCGGAAAGACCTTCTCGCATGGTTGCATCAGGCTGACCAACTGGGATGCCGAAGACCTCGCCTCCGAAGTGCGAAAAGGCACAAAGGTCGTCTTCAAGGACGAAGCGGCAGGATCGGTCGAACAGGGATCGCAGTAGGTAGGCGCTACGGCCTACCCACTTTCGACCGTGTGACTAGTCACACGGTCGTGTGACTGGCGTCGCCGAGGGCGTGGAGCGGCCCCTTACCCCAGCCACTTCTCGTAGTCGGACACCAGCAGATGGATCGGGGCAACGTCTTCGTCGATGTTGGAAAAACGGCCGATCGGTTCGCGAAACACATTGTCGGTGAGATCGTCGTTGACGGTCGAGACCTCGCCGATCAGCACATCCTTGCCCTCGGCCCAAAAGGCATGCCAGACGCCGGGCAGCAGCGTGACGCTTTGGCCCGGGTCGAGCTTCAGGAGCCCGCCCGCAGGCAGCCTGTGGATGGTTCCGTCGACCGGCACCGAAACCTCGGCCTTGGGATCGATGCCGCCGTCGCGGTCGTGCATGAACAGTTCCAGCACCAGCTTGCCGCCGCCACGGTTGATGATGTCCTCGGCCTTGATGTTGTGGCGATGCATCGGCGACAGCTGGTCCTTGCGCGAGATCATGATTTTCTCGGCATAGAGCATGCCCATGCCCTTCTTCATGTCCTCGTAGCGGCCGTTGCGAACGGTGAACAGGAACAGGCCGAGCTCCTTGAACTTCTCCTGACCGTAATCGGTGATGTCCCAGCCGAGCCGCGAGGTAAACACGGCCGCGGAGTCGGCCTGGCGCGCCTTCGCCTCCTGCGGCGACCAATAGGCGAAGGGCGGCATGATGTAGCCGAACGAGCGGATGAAAGCGTCGGCTTCGCGGATGATGTCGTTGATGGCGGAGCGCTTCATGATCATGATCCCTTCGTATCGATTTGTCTGGCAAATCGCATAGCCGAACGTCGATGCGGTGTCGATCCATCTCGCCGCCTGCCCGGCCTTGCGCTTAGGCGCATGGACCACAGATCCGCTTCGCTGGCCGCGTGACATCGCGGATTTTCAGGGCCATAAAACCCGCGGATTCCTCATGGGGTGAAAGATGATGCCGACCGTCCACGACCTCGATACGCCGTCGATTCTCATCGACGCGACGCGCGCCGAAGCCAACATTGCCCGCGCCCAGGCGCATGCCGACAAGAACGGGCTGAAGCTCAGGCCGCATATCAAGACGCACAAATTGCCCTATTGGGCGAAGAAGCAGGTGGCGGCCGGCGCCGTCGGCATCACCTGCCAGAAGATCGGCGAGGCCGAGGTGATGGCCGATGCCGGGCTGACCGATATTTTTCTTCCCTACAACATCCTTGGGCGCGCCAAGCTGGAGCGGCTTCTGGCGCTGCACGGGCGCGTCACCCTGTCGGTGACAGCGGACAGCATGGAGACGCTCGAAGGGCTGGCAGCCACCTTCACCGATGCCGGTCATCGCCTGCCGGTGCTGGTCGAATGCGACACCGGCATGGGACGCTGCGGCGTGCAGTCGGCCGATGAAGCGGTTGCGCTGGCAAGACAGATCGACAGAGCCGGTGGCCTCGCCTTCGGAGGACTGATGACCTACCCGGCCGCCGGGAAGGCAGCGGAGGCCGAAGCCTGGCTCGCCGACGCCAAGCAGGCGCTGGCCGCATCGGGCCTCGCCTGCGAACGCATCTCCAGCGGCGGCACGCCGGATATGTGGCGCTCCAGCGATACATCTGTTGTCACGGAGTATCGTCCAGGCACCTACATCTATCTCGACCGCTATCAGGTCGCCAAAGGCGTCGGCACGCTCGACGATTGCGCGCTGACGGTACTGTCGACGGTGGTCAGTCATCCCACCGCGACGCGCGCTATCCTCGATGCCGGCAGCAAGGCGCTGTCCAGCGACACGCTGGGTCTCGCCGATTTCGGCGAGTTGCCCGGCGTGCCGGGAGCGCGGGTGACGGGCCTGAGCGAGGAGCACGGCACCGTCACGCTTTCGGGTGACGGCAAATTGCGCATCGGCGAGCGCGTGCGTGTCGTGCCCGACCATTGCTGCGTCGTCACAAACTTGTTCAACGAGGTCAACCTGGTCGACGGCGACAAAGTGCTGGAAACGCTGCCTGTGGCGGCGCGCGGAAGGATGGGGTGAACTAAGAAGCGTCTTGCCTTCTCACACAAGGGGAGAAGGGGGAGAGCGCTCCGCCTGCCGTGCCGCGACCCTGCGCATGGCGATAATCCTGCGACGGCGGATTTCGGTGCGCATCGCCATCAGGTGCAGCGCGAAGAACAGCACGGTGAAGCCGAGCGCCATCACCAGCAGCGGCCACAGCAGGCTGGGGTCGATGGTGGAGCCGCCCATGCGGAACACCGAGGCCGGCTGATGCAGCGTGTTCCACCAGTCGACCGAGAACTTGATGATCGGGATGTTGATGAAGCCGACCAGCGTGATGATGGCGGCGGCCCAGGCGGCGCGGCTGGCATCGTCGAGCGCACGGGTCAGCGCGATGATGCCGAGATACATCAGGAACAGCACGAAGACCGAGGTCAGCCGCGCATCCCAGACCCACCAGGTGCCCCACATCGGCTTACCCCAGATCGAACCGGTGATCAGCGCCAGCGCGGTGAAGACCGCACCGATGGGGGCGGCTGATTTCAGCGCGACATCGGCCAGCGGATGCCGCCAGACGAGCGTGCCGAGTGCGGAAACCGCCATCAGCGTGTAGCACATCATGGCCAGCCAGGCGAAAGGCACGTGGATGTACATGATGCGAACGGTGATGCCTTGCTGGAAATCCTCAGGCGCGGCGAAGCTCATATAGAGCCCGACGGCGAGGATCAGTGCGGCGATCGTGGCCAGCCATGGCACGACCTTGTCCGCCAGCCCGACGAAGCGCGTCGGGTTGGCGAGATCCATCCAGCTTGTCAGGCGTGAGTTCGTGTCGCTCATGCGGTTCTACATAAACCGCCGCGGCGTTCGGGGCAATCGAGCGGTGGTGTCGCAGGGCTGCAGCGCTTTGCCTTCTCCCCTGTGGGAGAAAGCAGAGACGTGCCTGATCAGGCGGCCGCTTCCTGCTGTTGCAGCACGGTGCGGCTGAGGCGGCGGACCTCCTCGTCGTTGAGCAGGCCGCCAGCGCGCAGCAGGCTGGCAAAGCGGCCATTGCGCAGCGACAGCTCGGTGAAGCCGCCCATCTCGACCACCCTGCCCTTGTCCATGAACACGACCAGATCGGCGTCGCGAACGGTGGTCAGGCGGTGGGCGATGATGAAGGTGGTGCGGTCGCGGCGCAGTTCGTCGATCGCTTCCTTGACGCGGTCCTCGGTCTCGACGTCGAGCGCGCTGGTCGCCTCATCGAGCACCAGGATCGGTGCGTCCTTCAGCACGGCACGGGCAATGGCGATGCGCTGACGTTCGCCGCCCGACAGCTGGCCGCCACGTTCGCCAACCACCGTGTCGTAGCCATTGCTCTTGGACAGGATGAAGTCCTGTGCGGCAGCCGCATTGGCGGCGGCATGGATCTCGTCATTGCTTGCATCGGCGCGGCCGACACGGATGTTGTCCTCGATCGAGCGGTTGAGCAGGCCGGCATCCTGGAACACCGTGGCGATCGAATGGCGCACCGACTTGCGGGTCACGGTGCGGGTGTCGATGCCGTCGATCAGGATACGGCCATGGGACGGCGAGAAGACACGCTGCAGCAGGTTGATGAGCGTGGTCTTGCCGGCACCCGTCGGGCCCACTATGGCGACGGTCTGGCCCGCCTGCACCTCGAAGGACACGTCGTCGATGCCTTGGCCGGAATTGGCGAATTCAAAGCCGACATTCTCGAAGCGCACATGGCCGGTGACGTTGGAAAGATCGCGCAAGCCGTCCGGCTCGGCGGAATCAGCCGCGGAGTCCTCGAGATGGTAGAAATCCTCGAGCTTGGCACGGGCCTCGGAAATCTGGTTGGCGAAAGCCGACATCTGGTCGAGGCGAGCGATCAGCATCGTGGCAAAACCGGTGAAGGCAATGACGTCGCCGACACCCAACTGACCATGAGTCACGAGATAGGAGCCGATCGACAACACGATCAGCATCGAGATTGCCGATGACAGACGGTGCAAGGCATTGGCCAGCGCCCACCAGTCGAGCACAGGGTTCTGCGCGTCGAGCAGGTTCTTGACGTAGCGGCGCAGCGTATCGGCCTCGTGGCCGAGGCGATTGTAGCTCTGCAGCACCGCAACGTTGCTGACCGAGTCGGTCACATGCGCGAACACCTTGTGGTAGTGGCGCTCGACCGCGGCCTGGCCCGCCTTGGTGCGGCGCATGACCATCCGGCCGATGCCGACATAGAGCAGCCCGAGGCCAAGCAGCACCAGCGACATGCGCAGGTCCATGCTGATCGCGGTCGGGACCAGCAGCACGAGGGCGACAGCCGTGGACAGATGCTGGCGCATGAATTCGAGCCAAAGGCTGAACAGGGTTTCGACGGCGCGCAGCATCGTGTGCAGCGCATTGGAGGTGCCGTGCTGATGGTGCCAGGCGAGCGGCATGGTGATCACGCGCTCGAACGACTCGCAAAGCACTTCGCTGCGCCGAGCATGGGCGAAACGGTCAGCGCCGCGCGCCACCATGACGAAGGCAACGATGTTGAAGGCGCCGAGACCGGCCCACATGACCAGCGTGGTGAAGACAGAGCCACGCTCGGAGATGGCGCCGATGACGCGACCGAACATAATCGGCTCGAGAAGCGCTACGATGGCGAGAGCCACGTTGGCCGAACAGATCAACGCAACGCGTTTCCTGTCCGCGGCCAGATAACCGAGAGCTCGCCAGTAGATTTGCAGAAGGGTCACCCCAGTTACTCCGCCACGCTGTTTATTGTGCACTGCATCATTTTATTCGTACCGGTTGATACGTCGCAAAACAATGGCCGTGTACCCCTTCAGTTCCCTTAGAGCGAACAAAAGATGGCGACGTTCCGAAATCTGCCGTGATCACCTAACGGTTTGAGAAGACAGGTAAAATGTCAGGCATGCGGCGAAATCATGGCAGTTGGCACGTGCTGCCATAATTTTAATCAGCAACAATGTCGGGCGGATGACTGAGGCCGAAATCGCCTTTCGCGAAGTATAAAGCAAAACAAAGCTGCAGGATGCCCTTCCAGGCGAAGGGTGGCCAAAGCCTCATCGCTCGCGGCTACTCCTATGGGGCGCCTCAAACCTTTGATTTCATAGACTTCTCGGCGGGATGCCCGTCAACGGCAGACGGCAACGCCAGGCGGGATGGGGCCTCTCATCCCGCCTGGCGTGACAAAAGTCGCGGTCGGGGCCTCAGCCCCGAGCGCATGCTTTTTGGGCAACAGGCCTCAGGCCGGAATCCTGACGACAACCTCGGCAACTTCGCCGTCCTTCAGCTCGACTGCCGAAGCCTTGGTCTTTGCCCCATTCACCTCCAGCGACACGGCCTTGGCCTTATTGTCGCGGATGACACGAACCTTGAGTTCCGCCCCCAGCATTTTGAGATTTGCCGAGTACCCATCCCAGTGGCTTGGCAGCTTCGGCTTGAACTGGACACGCTTGCCGCGCCGTTCGATGCCCAGAATGCCTTCGACCGCAGCCCTGTAGAGCCAGCCGGCAGAGCCGGTGTACCAGGTCCAGCCGCCACGGCCGCCCTTGCCGTTGCCGGCATTGTCGTCCCCGGCATAGATGTCGGCCGCCACGACATAGGGCTCGACTCGATAGTGCTCGGCCGTGGCCTCGTCGGTCGCGTGGTTGACGGGATTCAGCATCGAGAAACAACGATAAGCCTCGTCGACCTGCCCCATCTCGGCAAGCGCGATGACGAACCATGTGGCGGCGTGGGTGTACTGGCCGCCATTCTCGCGCACGCCAGGCGGATAGCTCTTGATGTAACCGGGGTCCTTTTCCGTCTTCGAGAATGGCGGCGTGAACAGCTTGACGATCTTCAGCTTGTCGTCGACGAGCAGCTTCGTTGCTTGCTCCATGGCGGTGGTCGACCGTGCCGGGTCGCCCTCTCCCGAAAGCACGCTCCAGGACTGGGCGATCGAGTCGATCTTGCACTCCTGCGAGTTGCGAGACCCCAAAGGCGTGCCGTCGTCGAAACTGCCGCGCCGGTACCATTCGCCGTCCCATGCGGTGCTCTCAAGCGCCCGCTTCAGAACATCGGCATGCTTTGCCCAGGCCTGTGCTCGCTTGGCATCACCCTCGGTCTTGGCGACGGGCGCGAAATCGCCCAGCGTCTTCAGCAGGAACCAGCCGAGCCAGACGCTCTCGCCCTTGCCGTGCTCGCCGACGCGGTTCATGCCGTCGTTCCAGTCGCCGCCGAGGATCAGCGGCAGGCCCGCGGGGCTGCTGCGCTTGATGGCGAGATCGAGCGCACGCGCGCAATGGTCGTAGAGCGTCGCTGTCTTCTTCGAGATTTCCGGGGTGAAGAAGGCATCGTGCTCGCCCTCGCCCAGCGGCTGTCCATCGATGAAGGCCAATTGCTCCTTGAGGATGGAGGCATCGCCAGTGACCAGCAAATAGCGCGCCGTAGCGTGGGCAAGCCAGACCACGTCGTCGGAGATCAACGTGCGTACGCCAGCACCCGTGCGCGGCAGCCACCAGTGCTGCACGTCGCCTTCGGGGAACTGCCGCCGCGCCGCGTTGAGGATCTGGTCGCGCGCCAGCTGCGGGTCATGTGCCAGCAGCGCCAGCGTATCCTGCAACTGGTCGCGGAAGCCGAAGGCGCCGCTGGCCTGATAGAAGGCCGAGCGGGCGCGGATGCGGCAGGCCAGGCTTTGATAGGGAAGCCAGTGGTTGACCATGGCGTCGAGCGCCTTGTCGGGCGTCTCGACCTGGATGGTGTCGAGGAAGCCGCGCCATTCGCGCTCATTGTCGGCCAATCGCTGGTCGAAGTCCTTGGCCCGATGCTCCTGCACCAGCGCGCTCGCCTCCTCGACCGACTCGGCGTCGCCGAGCAGCCAGAGCAGCGTCACGTCGCCGCCTGCCGGGATCTCGACGTCGCGGGCAATCGCCGCGCACGGATCGTCGCCGGCCTCGACACGGCCAGACAGCGCCGCACCGCTCAGCACCGCCTGCGGTAGCTCGCTGGAGCCATGCCGGCCCAGGAACTCCGATCGGTCTGTCGTCACCGAATGGACGCCGCCGTCGGCCGCCAGGAACGCAACCCGCTCGCCGAAATCCAGCCCGTAGGGGTTTTGTGCGAGCAGCGCCCCACTGGCGGCATCCCGCGACGGGACGATGGTTGCCGCAGTGCGCGACCGATGCCCGCCGAGCACCCATTCGGCATAGGCATAGACACGCAGCCGCGCCGGCACCGAGCCGGAATTCTGGATGCGCAGCCGCGAGATTTTCAGGGAATCGACCGGATCGACGACATGGGTAAGGTCCATCGACAACGGTCCGCGCTTCGAGCGGAAGGTCGAGAAACCCTGGCCGTGCCAGGCCTCGTAGGTCATCGAGGGATCGCGCACCATGGCGGCGAGCGGCGAGAATGCCTTGCCGCTGGCCTGATCGTAGATATAGAGGCCCTCGCCCGGGCGGTTCGAGACCGGATCATTCGACCACGGCGTCAATTGGTAGTCGCGGCTGTTTCGGCTCCAGGTGAAGGCTGCGCCCTCGGCGGAGGTGTGGAACCCGAACGAGGCGTTGGAGACGACGTTGATCCACGGCTGCGGCGTCGTGCGCCGCCCGGCCAGGCGCACGACATAGTGCCGTCCGTCGCCGTCGAAACCGCCAAAGCCGTTCCATTGGCTGAGTCCGCTGCCATCGGCGCTGACATTGGCCACCGCCTGCGAGGCAGGAGTATGCGTCGTGGGTGTCGGCGACGGCAATTCACGCGGAATCGGCAACGTTGCCAGAGCATCCCGCGCCTGCAGGGCCGCCGCCTCGGCGCGCTCGATCTGGTCGAAGATGGTGCCGTTGCGCGTGTGCAGGACGACGCGGGCGACGGCGAGCAGCGTCTTGTAGGTGGTCTCGTCCATAAGATCGCGGCGCACCGCGAAAATGTGCTGGCGCGGCCCGAGCTCCTTGCCGCGCAGACGGCTGTTTTCGCACAGCGTCTCGACCGCCCGCTGCAGGTCCTGGACATAGGAGGACGCCTGCTCGTTGACGACGACGAAGTCGATCATCATGCCGCGGGTGCGCATATATTCCTGGAACCGCAGCGCCTGAGCGACGATTTCGAGATCGGCGACATCGCCGATCCTGACCAGGAAGATCGGGAAATCGCCGGAAATGCTTGTCGGCCACAGGCTCGACTGCTTGCCCAGCCCCGAGGCGATGGATTCGGCGGGAAGACGCAGGAACGGATCCGGATAGATCAGATAGCGCGCCAGCTTCTGCACATTGGCGGCATCGGTCAGGCTGAGGCCCATGTGGCGGGTCTGCACCTGGCTCCGCGTCCAGGCAAGCATGGCCTGGCGGGCAAAGCTCTCCGGATGGTCGAGGCGGGCGATGGCTTCGTCCAGTTCGGCACGGCCGGCGCCGACAACCGTCCAGAAGGTCAGCGATATCTTCTTGTTGGCCGGCACGCGCACCTGGCGGCGCAGCGAGGCGACGGGATCGAGCGTAAAGCCTGAGTGGCCGCCCAGCCTGGCGCCCGGGTCGAAAGCGGCTGCGTCGACGATGGTGCGGCCACGGCCGATGAAGGCGCGCCTGTCGGTCTCGGCCTCGGCGTCGCGCGCCGATCCGGACGGATCGGTGACGAAATGCACCATGGCGATATCGGGCTCGCTGGTCTCGCGCTTGCGCCGCGTGGCGAAGATCGCCGCGTTGTTCGCAGAGATTTCGGTTTCCACGAACATCTTCGAGAAGGCCGGATGCGCGTTGTCGGACGCCTCCAGGCCGAGCACCAGCTCGGCAAAGGAGGTCACTTCGATGTGACGGTCGGACGGACCGTCATTGTAGAGCGTGACCCGACGGCCCTCGCCATTGCCTTCCGAGATGACGATACATTCGACCTCGGAGCGCAACGTGCCCACCGATTTGACGAAGCTCGCCTTGTCGTCGGAGAACAAGGTCTGCGCCTTTTCCTCGGCGGCTCGCTTCGGTTCGGCTGTAGCCGACCACCAGTCGCCGGTGCCGGCGTCACGCAGGAAGATGTAGGAGCCGAGCCGGTCCTCGGTCGGATCCGGCTGCCAGCGGGTGACGGAGAGATCGCCCCAGCGGCTGTAGCCCGAGCCGGTCGCGCTGACCATCACCGAATAGCGGCCGTTCGACATGACGTTGGTCGACCGCAGCGACTGCAGCGGATTGAGCACGATGCGGGTGTCGGGGCTGTCGACTTCGGTCTCGTCCTTGGAGCGTTCGTCGGCCTCGGTCCTGACGGTCGCTGTCGGGATGTCGCGCGGCGCCCTCTCCTGCAGCAAGAGTTCGGCCGATTCGATGACCGGATCGCTGTGGAAGCGGTCGCGCATGCGACCTTCGAAGATGGCGTCGGCAACCGCCGCGATCGACATGCCCGAATGGTGGGCCATATAATTCTGGACGACGACATGGTCCGTGCCTTCCGGCACGCGCTGTGGCGTGAAGTCGACGGCATCGTAGTAGCCGTGGCGGCCGAGCGCCCCGATCTCCCGCAATCGGGCGAGATTCAGCACGGCTTCACGCGGATTGAACTGGGCCGCCAGTATGGTGGCGTAAGGCGCGATCACCGTGTTCTGGCCAAGACCGCGCTTCAGCCCGAGGCCTGGAACGCCGAAATTGGTATATTGGTAGGTCAGTTCGCGGTCGCGGGCATTGTAGGCGGCCTCCGAAATGCCCCACGGCACGTTCTTCTGGCGGCCATACTGGATCTGGCGCTTGATGATCAGCTTGCTGGTCTGGTTGAGGATTGAGCCCTGCGGCTCCTTCATGACCAGCGGCGGCATCAGATATTCGAACATCGAGCCGGACCAGGACATCAGCGCGCCCTGGAAACCGATTTCGACGATCGGCCGGCCAAGCCTGAACCAGTGCTCGGTCGGCAGATCGCCCTTGGCGATGGCGAACAGGCTGGTCAGCCGTGCTTCGGAAGCCAGAAGGTCGTAGCAGCTTTCGTCGAGCTGGTGTTCCTCGACCCGGTAGCCGATCGACAGCAGCTTGCGCTCCGGCCGCATCAGGAAGGAGAAATCCATCTCGAAGGCATAGCGGCGGGTGCGCTCGCGTAAGGTGAGCAGCTTGGCACGCAGCGCCTCGACGGCATTGTCGTCGCTGTGCGCGTCATGGACGTGCGCTTCGCAGGTGGCTTCCAGCCTTGCCGCCCAGTCGACGATGACGTCGCTCTGGGGCGACACCGCCTCGGTATGGATGGCGGTGGCCAATTTGCGGATCTCGCCTGCCAGCACAGCCAGGTTGATGGTGCGGATCGACGCCATTTCGGGCTGCGCCTTGATGGTGTCGACAGCGCGCCGCATGCCGTCGAGACGGTCGGCGAGGCGCTGGCGCAGCGGGCGCAGCTGACGGCGGTCGTCGGGCAGATCATCGAGGCTTTCGCTGAGGATGGTGACCGTGTCCAGAATGCCTTCGAAATCGCCCTGGAGGTGGACGGAGGGCGCCTCCGCCCATTCGGCGCAGGCGGCCGCCACCGCCACCAGATGGCCGGCCAGATTGCCGCTGTCGACTGCCGAGATGTAAAGCGGATAGAGCGGCTTCAGCGTCGTGGTGTCGTACCAGTTGAAGAGGTGACCGCGCTCACGCGGCATGCCCTCGATCGTGGCCATGGTGGCGTCGATGCGGGTGATGGCGTCGGACAGGCTGATCCAGCCGAAGTCGCGGGCGGAAACGACGGACAGCAGGTAGACGCCGATATTGGTGGGCGAAGTACGAGGCGCCACCACCGGTGCCGGGCTTTCCTGGAAATTGTCGGGCGGCAGATGGTGATGCTCTGCCGTCACGAAGCTTTCGAAATAATGCCATGTGCGCCGCGCCACCGTGCGCAACGTATGGATATCGGCCTGCGATATGCGCAAGCGATCCTCGGTTTCAGCCGAACGGCTGATCCAGCTGGCGATGGCGGGCGAGCCAATCCAGAACAGCGCGAAGAAGAAGGCAACGAAGGCGCCGGTCGAATCGGCCAGTACCGGAATGGCAAGGCCGACGAAGCCGATGATCACGGCGCCATACATCATGCCGTAATACGAACCGACATCGTTGTCGCCCGCCTTGTGCGCCTGCGAGGCGGTGCGCCATTCCAAAAGGTTCTGGCGGCTGACGAACAACCGATAGAGCGTGCGCACGATGGCATCGCCCATCATCCAGGCGTTGTGCGCCATCAGGACGATCTTCAGCGCCACCATGGCGGTGCCGAAGGCGACGTCGCGTGCCAGGGCCGAGAAATGGCCGCGTGGCGTCTGGTCGCCGCTCTTGGGCAGGATGGCGTTGACGATGTCGAATGTCGGCGCCATGAACAGGCTGAGGATCAGCAGGGCCTGCCATTGCGCGGCCTGTGTGAAGGGCAGCAGCGTCCAGCCGGCAATCGCCGCCATCACCCAGAAGATCGGCGTCAGCGAGCGGCGCAGATTGTCGATCATCTTCCAGCGCGACAGCGCCGGCACGCCGGAGCGCGGATCGAGCATGAAGCCGAGCAACTGCCAGTCGCCGCGTGCCCAGCGATGGTGGCGCGAGGCGTCGACCGAGTAGCGGGTCGGATAGTCCTCGACCAGTTCGACGTCGGTGACCAGCGCCGAGCGCGCCAGCGCGCCTTCCAGCAGATCGTGGCTGAGGATGGTGTTTTCCTCGATGCGGCCCTGCAGGGCGGCCTCGAAGGCGTCGACGTGATAGAGGCCCTTGCCGGTGAAGGACCCGTCGCCGAAAACGTCCTGATAGAGATCGGACACGGCAAAGACATAAGGGTCGAGGCCGCGATTGGCCGAGAACACCCGCTGGAAGAACGACGCATCGTCGCCTGATGTCAGCGACGCGGTGATGCGCGGCTGCAGGATCGCGTAGCCGGCGGTGACGACGCGCTTGCTGGCATCGAAATGCGGCCGGTTGAGCGGGTGGCAGAGCTTGCCTACGAGGGTGGCGACCGCGTCACGGGTGGTGCGCGTGTCGGCATCGAGCGTCATCACGTGGACGACGTTCTCCGGCAGCGGCACGTCGAGCGGCAGGAACGTGGTGTCGCTGTCGCCGCGCAGCAGAAGGTCGAGTTCATGCAGCTTGCCGCGCTTGCGCTCCCAGCCCATCCACGACCCTTGCGCCGCATTGAAGAGCCGGCGCCGGTGCAGGATATAGAAGCGCGGCGCGCCTTCGGAGGGATAGCGTGCGTTGAGGCGAGCGATCTCGGCACGCGCGAATTCGAGGATTTCGGTGTCGGCAGCATCGATCTCGGTCTTCGAGTCCGGCCAGTCCGACAGCAGCGCGAAATGGATTTCATCGGCCGTGTTGGCGAGATGATGCACCTCGATATTGCGGATGTTTTCCTCGACATCGTCGCGCGAGCCGATCAGCGACGGCACCACCACCAGCGTGCGCGCCTCGGGCGGCACGCCGTGCCGGTAATCGTAGCCGACGAGGCGCGTCGGTTTCAGGAACAGCGAAACGACCGTGTTGAAGAAGGCGAGCGCGCCCTCGCTGGCCGGCACGGCAAAAAGCGCCAGCATGAGGACGATCGAGGGCACCGACAGGCCGAGATTGGCAAGCGCGTTGCCGGAGAGGACGAGAAGCAGCGCCGTCAGCGCAAACACGGGTACGACGATGCCGAGCCAGCCGGTCTTGCGGAAGGCACGCTTGACTGTCTGGCTGATGGTGGGTCGATAGCCGATCGCCTTCTCCAGCTCGAGCCGGCGTGGGCCGACGAGAAAGAAGCCGACATCGGTGTGGGCGGACCCGGTTAAAACGACGTCGCCGTCGCCATCGCTGGCGGCGTGGCCGGCCAGCTCGATGGCCTTCTCGGCGACGCGATATTCCGAAAGGTTCGAGCGGCGCGCCAATTCCTCGATCGCGGTCCGGTACTGGTCGCGCGAGAAGAAGTCGAGCGCGGCGAAATCGGTGCGCTCGCGCAGCACGGTGTCGATGCGGCTGACGCCTTCGAACCACACGGTCCAATCGACGTCGTTGATGAGGCGCAGGCCACGAATGATGTTGCCCGTCGTCACATTGCCGCTGGACAACGTGTGATGTTCGGAAATGATGATTTCCTCGGCATCGGAGCCGGTCTTTTCGAGCTCGCCTTCCAGCCACTCCAGAGCCTTGCCGGCATTCTGCGAGCCATCGCGCAGGCGATAGAGCAGCTGGGTGGCGAAGGTGGTGTCCTGTGCGTGTGCGCTGAAATTGGACAGGATCGACTGCCGGTCGGCGCTGTCGTCGGTGGCCAGGACATTGTCGGCCACATCGTTGGCGATCTGACGCATCTGACGGGTTCGATTGACCCTGACCGCCAGCCGGCGCAGATTTTCGATCAGCACGAAGCGCAACAGCGAAGGCAGCGCCCAGAGTTCGCCGATCTTCAGCGGCTCGACCGACTGAAAACCCTGGACGATGGACTTGAACATCGTCGCCGAAACGGAACTGTCCGAATGTGCGACATAGGTCCAGGCCAGCGCCAGCGCGCGCGGCACGCTGCCGCCGTCAGGCAGTTTCAAGGTCGGCAGCTGGCGATAGAAGCGGCGCGGCAGGTCGCGCTTGACCTGGAAAATGGTCTCTTCGACCAGGTAATTGTTGTCGAGCAGCCATTGTGCCGCCGGCGTGATCGTCTCGCCCCTCGCCTGCGCCGCATTGGTCGACCGGTAGACTTCCAAAATCTTCTTGGCGCTGTCGCGGATACGGGCCTGAAAATCGAAGGGCGTCAGCCCGAACAGATCTGTGAGGTCGCCTTTCGCCAGGCTTTCACCGAGCAGCCGAAGGCGCTCTTCGGGCAGGTAATTGGAGCGGATCGGCTCTTCGGTGATGGCCGGGAAGCTCGCGCTTGTCTTCTCGATTTGGGCAGGATTCGTCTGAATATTCATTGAAAATTCCGTAAGCGGGCACTGAGCGGCGTCACCGCCACGGCAATGGCCCTAAAACCGGTTCAAATGCAATTGGTTGCATAAACCCCACTTGCCGAAAGTTTGTTTCCGCACCACGACAGGGCGTCGTCTCTCAGCAAAACTCAAAGACAAGCACCCCACTTCCCGCCAGCCAGATCGGCGGAGAGGATTCAGGCTTTTTCGTGATGCCGCCAGCAGCTTACGCTATATTTCGCCGGTACCGCGATCATGTTTGGAAACAAGCGTTAATCGTTGCCGGCGATGGCGCGGATCCGGATCACGTACAGCGTTGCCTCATGGGCGGGTTGGACAAGCAGGCCGGTGCTGACCGGCCCGGACAGCAGCGTGTCAAGCGGCCCGAGGCGAACCGGTTCAGCGGCGGGCACACTGATGTCGCCGTCCAAGCACAGGATGAGCGTTGTGCCGGCTTCAGTCCGGATTTCCACGGGGGCCGAAATCACCAGGCGTTCGACCGAATGCGTCATCCGGCTTCGGCGGGTCATGACATTGAGATCGGTGATCGGTCCGCCGATCAGCGCGGCCGAGGTCTGCACGTCGGCCGGGAAAGAAAACAGGGCGGTCGTCCTGTTTATAGATCTCGGCGGGTAGCCGGCAATCTCAAGGACGATGCCCTCGCCTTCGAGCACGGCAAGAGTGCGATCGATGCCGGCGAATTGCGAGAACGGACCGCTCGATTCGACACGCGCCATCGACACGCGCCAGTCGAAATCGTTTAGCCCGGCACCGGGCGGCGAGACGGCGATTTCCGTCGTCACGCCGCCGCCGTTCTTCCACGGCATCGACCGGTATTCGGCTGCCCGCAGGATGCGCATACCTAGCCCTCCGCTATGGCTACGGGCGTTCGAAACTCGAAAAGCCGACTCCGCGGCTTTTCGCCTGCCTGCGGCCGGACGTTTCTCACCCAAGAATGCCGGGCAGGTTGAGCTGGTGCTCCTTGGCGCATTCGACGGCGATTTCGTAGCCGGCATCGGCGTGGCGCATGACACCGGTCGCCGGGTCGTTCCACAACACCCGCTCCAGGCGCTTGGCAGCTTCGCGCGTGCCGTCGGCGACGATGACCATGCCGGCGTGCTGCGAGAAACCCATGCCGACGCCGCCGCCATGGTGCAGCGACACCCAGGTGGCGCCCGACGCCGTGTTGAGCAGCGCGTTGAGCAGCGGCCAGTCGGATACCGCGTCCGATCCGTCCTTCATCGATTCCGTTTCGCGGTTCGGCGAGGCGACCGAGCCGGAATCGAGGTGATCGCGACCGATGACGACAGGCGCCTTCAGCTCACCCTTGGCCACCATCTCGTTGAAGGCGAGGCCGAGCCTGTGGCGGTCGCCAAGGCCGACCCAGCAGATGCGCGCCGGCAGACCCTGGAAGGCGATGCGCTCGCGCGCCATGTCCAACCAGTTGTGCAGGTGGGTGTTGCCGGGCGTCAGTTCGCGCACCTTGGCGTCGGTCTTGTAGATATCTTCCGGATCGCCCGACAGAGCTGCCCAGCGGAAGGGACCTATGCCGCGGCAGAACAGCGGACGGATATAGGCCGGCACGAAGCCGGGGAAGGCAAAGGCGTTCTCGAACCCCTCCTCCTTGGCCACCTGGCGGATGTTGTTGCCATAGTCGAGCGTCGGCACGCCGGCGTTCCAGAACGCCACCATCGCCTCGACATGTTCGCGCATGGAAGCGCGGGCCGCCTTCTCGACCGCCTTGGGGTCGCTGACGCGCTTCTCGCGCCACTCGGCCATCGTCCAGCCCTTCGGCAGATAGCCATTGATGGGATCATGCGCCGAGGTCTGGTCAGTGACCATATCGGGGCGAATGCCACGCCTGAACATCTCCGGGACGATCTCGGCCGTATTGCCAAGCAGGCCGACCGACTTCGCCTCGCCGGCCTTGGTCCAGCGTTCGATCTTTTCCAGCGCCTCATCGAGCGTCTCGGCGCGCTCGTCGACGTAGCGGGTGCGCAGGCGAAAATCGATCGAGTCCGGGTTACATTCGATGGCGAGACAGCAGGCGCCGGCCATGACGGCGGCGAGCGGCTGGGCGCCACCCATGCCGCCGAGGCCGCCGGTCAGGATCCATTTTCCCTTGAGATTGCCGCCATAGTGCTGGCGGCCGGCCTCGACGAAGGTCTCGTAGGTGCCTTGCACGATGCCTTGCGTGCCGATGTAGATCCACGAGCCGGCCGTCATCTGGCCGTACATCATCAGGCCCTTCTTATCGAGCTCGTTGAACTTTTCCCAATTCGCCCAGTGCGGCACCAAATTGGAGTTGGCGATCAGCACACGCGGGGCGTCCGGATGGGTGCGGAAGACGCCGACCGGCTTGCCCGACTGGACCAGCAAAGTCTCGTCATCGGCCAGCGTCCTCAAGGAGGCGACGATGCGGTCGAAATCGTTCCAGGTGCGCGCCGCCCGGCCGATGCCGCCATAGACGACCAGTTCGTTGGGATTTTCAGCAACATCCGGGTCGAGATTGTTCATCAGCATGCGCAGCGGCGCTTCCGTCAGCCAGGAGCGCGCGCTGATTTCGGTGCCGCGCGGGCTGCGGACTTCGCGGATGTTGTGGCGAGGATTGTTCATGGCGTCACTCCATAAAGGACCTGATGTCAGACGCGCGCCCAGGATGTCGCGGTCTCGAGGATTTTCCGCAGGGTGGCGCGGATCGGTGCTGCGAACTCGGCGTCATAGGGCACCGGCCAATTGTCCGGCGTACCCTTGCCATCGGGCTCGCGCATATAGATGCGGTTGGAAAGTTCCATCTGCAGCGCATGCACGCCTTGTTGCGGCTGGCCGAAATGGCGTGTGATCCAGCCGCCCTTGAAGCGGCCGTTGATGACAAAGGTTTCACCGGTTTCGGCCATGATCTGGCCGACCATCGCCTGCAGCGTCGGATCGGCGCTCCTGCCGTCATTGGTGCCGAGATTGAAAACCGGCAGCGTGCCTTCAAACAGACGCGGCAGCACTGAACGGATCGAGTGGCAGTCATAGAGCACGATCTTTTCGTGCAAGCCACGCAAGCGGTCGATCTCGGCCTGCAAGGCGGCATGGTACGGCACGAAGAATTCCTCGCGACGCTCGTCGATCTCCGACGGCCCCGGTTCTTCGCCCTCGCGATAGAGCGGATCGCCATCGAAGGTCTCGGTCGGGCAAAGGCCCGTCGTCGCCTGGCCGGGGTAAAGCGAGGCGCCGGAGGGATCGCGGTTGACGTCGATGACGGTGCGGGAGATCGCGGTGTGCACCACCGTCGCCCCGAGGCCGGCGGCAAAGTCATAGAGATTATCGATGCACCAATCGCAGTCGCGGCGGCCGAGCCAGGGCGAGACCAGCCGATTCTCAAGGCCGGCGAGGTCGATGCCGGTGTGTGGTATCGACACCAGCAACGGGGCTGTGCCGGGCGTGACCGTCAGCCAGGGCGCGCTTGCCATCACACCGCTCCGGAAATCGACGGCAGAGCCACACCGCCGGCGGCCTCGATGGCCGCACCGCTGCGCACCATGGCGATGGCTTTTTCCATATCGGGGTGGAAATGGCGGTCATTGTCGAGATGCGGCACTTCGGCCCGCACCAGCCTGCGCACCGCCTCCAGGGCGTCGCTCGAGGCCAGCGGCGCGTGGAAATCGCAGCCTTGGGCCGCGGCCAGCAGTTCGATGCCGATCACCGCGGTGGCGTTCTCGACCATGCCGATCAGCCGGCGCGCACCGTGCGCCGCCATCGAAACATGGTCCTCCTGATTGGCCGAGGTGGGGATCGAATCGACTGATGCCGGATAGGCTTTCTGCTTGTTTTCGGAAACGAGCGCCGCCGCCGTCACCTGCGGGATCATGAAGCCGGAGTTCAGGCCGGGCTTGGGCGTCAGGAAGGCCGGCATGCCGGAAAGTGCCGGATCGACAAGCATGGCGATGCGGCGCTCCGACAGCGAGCCGATCTCGCAGACGGCGAGCGCGATCATGTCGGCGGCGAAGGCCACCGGCTCGGCGTGGAAATTGCCGCCGGAAAGCGCGGTGTCATCCTCGGCGAAGATCAGCGGATTGTCGGTGACGCCGTTGGCTTCGGTGCCCAGCGTGTCGGCCGCCTGGCGCAGCACGGTGAGTGCCGCGCCCATCACCTGCGGCTGGCAGCGCAGGCAATAGGGATCCTGCACGCGTTCGTCGCCAACCCGGTGCGATTCACGGATGGCGCTGCCGGCCATCAGATTGCGCAGGGCGTCGGCCGTCTCGACCTGCCCGGGATGCTTTCTCAGCACATGGATGCGCGGATCAAAGGGTGCGTCGGAGCCTTTTGCCGCGTCGGTCGACAGGGCACCGGCGACCAGCGCCGATTGGTAGAGCACTTCGGCCTCGAACAAGGCGGCCAGCGCATAGGCGGTCGAAAACTGGGTGCCGTTGAGCAGCGCCAGGCCCTCCTTGGCGCCCAGTGTCACCGGTTCCAGGCCATGCGAGACGAAGGCGACCTTGGCCGGGAAACGGCCATGTGGGGTAAAACATTCGCCGACACCGATCATCACCGCCGTCATGTGCGACAACGGGGCGAGGTCGCCGGAGGCGCCGACCGAACCCTGCGCCGGCACCACCGGGATGACGTCGTTGGCCAGCATCGCTTCCAGCAACTCGATGGTTTGCGGCCGCACACCCGACGCGCCCTGCGCCAGGCTGGCGAGCTTCAGCGCCATCATCAGCCGGCAAACGGCAACCGGCATCGGCTCGCCGACGCCGGCGGCGTGCGACAGGACGATGTTGCGCTGCAAGGTCTCGAGATCCTCGGCCGGGATGCGGACGCTGGCCAGTTTGCCGAAGCCGGTGTTGATGCCATAGACCGGCTCGCCCTTGGCGACTATCCTAGCGACGGCCTCGGCGCTCGCCTTGATTTTCGGCCGGCAGGCATCGTCCAGCTTGGGCACGGCGCCACGATAGATGGCGCGCCAGTCGGCCAGCGTCGCATTGCCGGGCTTCAGGGTCAGTTCGGTCATTGTCCTCTCCAGATGCGGGCATGCAGCGGGTTGAAGCCCATGCGATAGACGAGTTCGGCGGGGCGCTCGATGTTCCAGATCGCCAGGTCGGCGGATTTTCCGGCTTCCAGCGTGCCGGTTTCTCCCAGCAAACCAAGCGCGCGGGCCGCCTCCCGGGTGACGCCGGCAATGCATTCATCGACGGTCAGGCCGAACAGGGTCGCGGCCATGTTCATCGTCAGAAGCAGTGAGGTCAGCGGCGAAGTGCCGGGATTGTTGTCGGTGGCGACAGCCATCTTGACGCCGTGCTGGCGAAACAAGCCGATCGGCGGCTTCTTAGTTTCGCGAATGAAATAGTAGGCGCCGGGCAGGATCGTCGCCACGGTTCCGGCCTTGGCCATCGCCGCTGCACCTGCCTCATCGGTGTATTCGAGATGGTCGGCCGACAGCGCACCGTAACGGGCGGCGAGTTCGGCGCCATGCAAATTGGACAGTTGGTCGGCATGAAGCTTGACCGGTAGGCCGGCCGCCTTTGCAGCATCGAAGACGCGCGCCATCTGTTCCGGCGAAAAGGCGATGCCCTCGCAGAAACCGTCGACGGCATCGGCCAGCCCCTCGGCGGCAACCGCCGGGAGAATTTCCTTGGCGACCAGATCGATAAAGGCGTCCTTGTCACCCTTGGCTTCCGGCGGCAGCGCGTGGGCGCCGAGGAAGGTCGTGCGGATCGTCACCGGCCGCTGGTTGCCCAGCTGCCGTGCGGCACGCAGCGATTTCTTTTCGTTTTCGAGGTCCAGGCCATAGCCTGATTTTACCTCCACGGTGGTTACGCCCTCGGCGATCAGCGCATCGAGGCGTGGCAGCGATTGGGTGACCAGTTCGCTCTCGCTGGCGGCGCGCAGCGACTTGACCGAGGAGACAATGCCGCCGCCGGCCCGGGCGACCTCTTCATAAGTAGCGCCGGCCAGCCGCATCTCGAATTCGTTGGCGCGGTTGCCGGCATGGACCAGATGGGTGTGGCAGTCGATCAGGCCAGGCGTGATCCAGCGGCCCTCGCAATCGACCGTCTCGGCGCCCTGGGCAAGGGTTGAGGGCAGATCCGACTCGAGGCCGGCATAGACAATGCGGCCGTCACGCGCAGCGACCGCGCCATGTTCGACGACGCCAAGTCCGGCAGACTCTTCGGCCATGGTCGCGAGCCGCGCATTGCGCCACAGACGAAGATCCCCTGCCCGGCTTTTGCTCTTTGCAGCCATCATCTTTTCCGTTTCAATCGATGACGATTATGTATATACATATTGAAACGCACTGCAAGTGCCTTCATCGCATGAGACACAGAGAACCGGAGAGAAAAGTGGCAGTGATCTTTGCGGAACAGGCGCTCCTTCCCGATGGCTGGCGCGAAAATGTGCGGCTTACCCTGGCCGAGGGACGCATCACAGCCGTTCAGCCTGGCGCTGCTGCGGCAGCCGGCGACGAACGTCACGCGATCCTGTTGCCCGGCATGCCCAATTTGCACAGCCACGCCTTCCAGCGCGGCATGGCCGGCCTTGCCGAGCTTCGCGGCCCCTCCGCCGACAGTTTCTGGAGCTGGCGCGAGGTGATGTACCGTTTCGCCCTGTCGATGACGCCCGATCAGGTCGAGGCGGTTGCCGCACAACTCTATGTCGAGATGCTGGAGGCCGGTTTTTCCCGCGTCGGCGAATTTCACTATCTGCATCACGACCGCGATGGAAAACCCTACGCCAACCTCGCCGAGATGGCCGAGCGCATTGCGGCCGCGGCCGGCGAGGCAGGCATCGGCCTGACGCTTTTGCCGGTGTTTTATGCGCACTCGTCTTTCGGCGGTGCCGCACCAAACGAAGGCCAGCGGCGATTCATCAACGATGTGAATCGATTCTCGCGGCTTGTTGAGAAATGCCGCGAATCGGTTCGCGCGTTGGATCAGGCTGTTGTCGGCGTCGCTCCGCACAGCCTTCGCGCCGCGACACCGGAAGAACTGATTGACGTGACTGCCCTAGCGCCGGACGGGCCTATCCACATCCACATTGCCGAGCAGGTGAAAGAAGTCGAGGATTGCCTTGCCTGGTCGGGCGCGCGGCCGGTCGAATTTCTGCTGGCCAATGCCAAAGTCGACAAGCGCTGGTGCCTGATCCACGCCACCCACATGACCGATGCTGAAACCGTTGCCATGGCCAAAAGCGGTGCCATCGCCGGCCTATGCCCGATCACCGAGGCCAATCTCGGTGACGGCACTTTTGCCGCGCCGCTGTTCAGGGAACATGGCGGCCGCTATGGCGTCGGCTCCGATTCCAATGTGCTCATCGGCCTGCCCGACGAGTTGCGCCAGCTCGAATATTCGCAGCGCCTCGCCCACCGCGCCCGCAATGTGCTGGCGGTCGCCGGCGGCTCGACCGGCCGCGCACTGTTCGACGCCGCGCTCGACGGTGGCAGCGTCGCGCTTGGCGCCGGCGCTTCCTCGATCGCCGCCGGCGCATCCGCCGATCTCGTCTCGCTCGATCCCAAAAATCCCTCGCTGGCCGGCAAGAGTGGCGACGCGATCCTCGACGCCTGGATCTTCGCCAATGGCAGCAAGGTCGACTGCGCCTGGGTGCATGGCCGCAAACAGGTCAGCGGCGGCAGGCATGTGAAGCGAGAGGCCATCGCTGAGCGTTTTCGCAACGTGATGACGGCGCTTTCGGCATGAGCATGGCCGGCACTGTGGAGGCGGAAGGCGGCGGCTCGCTGCACCAGCGCATCCTCTCTGACATCAGCGAGAAAATCCTGTCCGGCGCCTGGGCGCCCGGTCATCGCATCCCGTTCGAGCATGAGTTGAGCGTGCAATACAATTGCTCGCGCATGACGGTGAACAAAGCGCTGTCGCAGCTTGCCAAGGCCGGACTGATCGAGCGCCGCCGCCGCTCAGGCAGCTTTGTGCGCCGGCCGCAGTCGCAGGCCGCGGTGCTGGAAATCCACGATATCCGCATCGAGGTCGAAGCGCTCGGCCTGCCCTATCGCTACGAGCGCGTCGCCCGACACAAAAGGCGCAGCAGCGCCGGGGATCGCGCGCTGCTGGAGCTGGGCTTGGCCGGACCGGTGCTGGCGCTGGAGTGCGGTCATTTCGCCGGCGAGCGGCCGTTCGCGCATGAACAGCGGCTGATCAATCTCACCGCCGTGCCCGAGGCAGCGGACGAGGAATTCGTGGCCACCGCACCAGGACCATGGCTGATTGGCCGCGTGCCGTGGAGCGAAGCCGAGCACCGGATTCGCGCTGTCGCCGCCGACAGGCATATCGCGGCTGCACTCGATATAGAAACCGGTGCGCCCTGCCTGGTGGTCGAGCGACGGACGTGGAGCGCCGAGCACCCGGTCACCCATGTGCGCTTCACCTACGCGGCCGAGAGCCACACGCTGGTGGCGAGGTTCAGGCCGCAGGGGTGAGGCTGACCTCCCCCCACGTGGGGGGAGATTGGCAGCTTCAACGCCTCAAATCGCAGCGGTAATAATAACCTCGACCAGATATTCCGGGGCGGCGAGCTTTGCTTCGCCGGTGGCGCGGGCTGGCGTGTTGCCCTGCGGCACCCACTTGTCCCACTCAGCGTTCATCTCGGCAAAGGTGCTCATGTCGGCCAGCCAGATGATCGCCTGCAGGATCTTGGTCTTGTCGGAGCCAGCCTTGGCCAGCAATTCGTCTACAGCCGCCAGGATGTCCCTGGTCTGCGAAGCGACGTTGCCGGTTGGCTGGCCGACCTGACCAGCCAGATAGACGGTATTGCCATGGATGACGATCTGGCTCATGCGCGGGCCGACATCGATGCGACGAATGCTCATTGGATGGTTCCTTCCTGTGGCGGTTGCGCTTCTTTAGAGTCGCGACCGGCTTGGGGCAAGGTCGCTAGGTCGAATCCCCTTGGGCCAACGGCATATGGATGTGCACACACGGCAAGTTGACCCTGCCGCCGCAATTCCGCCGGATTGACTTGTTGACTAATGTAATAACATCACATATCCAATCGGCCGCTGCCAGCAGCCGGATTTCGCCGCCTACGGATCGCAGAATGACAAATACCTGCCTGACATTCCGCGACCTGACGCTTGGCTACGGCAGCCATCCGGCGATCCATCATCTCGACGGCACCATCCGCAAGGGCTCGCTGACCGCTGTGGTCGGCGCCAACGGCTCCGGCAAATCGACGCTGATGAAAGGCATTGTCGGCGTCCTGAAGCCCATGGCCGGCGAGGTTGTCCGCGCGCCCGGTGTACGTGCCGCCTATCTGCCGCAGCAATCGGAGCTCGACCGCTCCTTTCCGGCACGGGTGGTGGATCTGGTTTCGCTCGGCCTGTGGCCACGGCGCGGCCTGCTTGGCCGCTACACCAGGGAAGATCGCGATGACGTCAGCAAGGCGCTGATGGCGGTGGGCCTCGGCGGTTTTGAAAAGCGGCCGATCGACACGCTGTCGGGCGGCCAGTTGCAGCGCACGCTGTTTGCGCGTGTGCTGCTGCAGGACGCCGACCTCATCCTGCTCGACGAACCCTTCAACGCCGTCGACGCCAAGACGGTCGGCGACCTCATTGCGCTGATCAAGCACTGGCATGGCGAGGAACGCACCATCATGGTCGTCGTCCACGATCTGGATCTGGTGCGGCAGAATTTCCCCGAAACGCTGCTTCTGGCCCGCCAGCCGATCGCCTGGGGCGAAACCCGGGAAACGCTGAAGCCTGAAAATCTGTTGCGCGCTCGCCGTTTTCACGAGGCCTGGGAAGAAAATGCACCCTGGTGCGAGCCGGGCGAGGACGCTCATGGTCACGATCACCATGGCCACGATCACGATCACCGACATGGCGTCGGACCGAGGGCTGCTTGATGGACATGCTTTACGGCCTAGTCATCGCGCCCTTCGCCGATTTCGCCTTCATGCAGCGGGCGTTGATCGGCTCGCTGATGCTGTCGCTCGGCGCCTGCCCGATCGGCGTCTTCCTTATGCTGCGGCGCATGAGCCTGTCGGGCGACGCCATGGCGCACGCAATCCTGCCCGGTGCAGCCGCCGGCTTCCTGTTCTATGGGCTGGAAATCCTGCCGATGACCATCGGCGGCCTGATCGCCGGCGTCATCGTCGCGCTCGGCGCCGGCGCCGTCTCGCGTTTCACCATCCAGCGCGAAGACGCCTCGATGGCGGCTTTCTACCTGATTTCGCTCGCCATCGGCGTGCTGATGGTGTCGATCCGCGGTTCCAGCGTCGATCTCATGCATGTGCTGTTCGGCACCGTGCTGGCGCTCAATGACGAGGCCCTGACGCTGATCGGCGGCATCGTCGCGGTGACGCTGGTCAGCCTCGCCATCTTCTGGCGGGCGCTGGTCGCCGAATGCCTCGACCCGCTGTTCCTGCGCTCGGTCAGCCGGCTCGGCAGCCCGGTGCATTTCATCTTCCTCGGCCTTGTCGTACTCAACCTCGTCGGCGGCTTCCAGGCGCTCGGCACGCTTCTATCGGTTGGGCTGATGATGCTGCCGGCCGCGGCCGCCCGCTTCTGGACGGTTCGCGTCGAGCCGATGTGCGTGCTGGCCGTACTGATCGGCTTCGCATCCTGCGTCGCCGGGCTGCTTTTGTCCTATCACGCCTCGCTGCCATCCGGCCCGGCCATCATCCTGTCGGCCGGCGTCGTCTATTTCGCCTCGATCCTGTTTGGCACGCGCGGCATTCTGCGCGCACGCATCATCCATCACCGTCACAGAACGGCCTGATCCCCGCCCTTAGAAGGAGACCCCTCTATGCTGAAATCCATCCATGCTGCCCTGGCGATGAGCGTTATAACATTAACCGCCTTTGGCGCATCGTCGGCCTTCGCGGCACCGCTGAAAGTGGTCGCCAGCTTCACCGTCATTGCCGATTTCGCCAAAAATGTCGGCGGCGACCGCATCGATGTCACCACCATCGTCGGGCCGGATGGCGATGCCCATGTCTACGAGCCGAGCCCAGCCGATGCGGTGGCCATGGCCAAGGCCGACATCGTGCTGGTCAACGGCCTGCATTTCGAAGGTTTTCTGCAGCGGCTGGTCGATGCCAGTGCCACCAAGGCCTCGATCATCACCTTGACCAAGGGCGTGACGCCGATCGATTTCAAGCCTGAATTCGCCGATGCCGACGCGGCCGAAGGTGCCGGCACTGGCGGCGGCAAGACGGTCACCGATCCCCACGCATTCCAGTCGATTGCCAACGCCAGGATCTATGTGAAGAACATCGCTGAGGCTTTCTGCGCGGCCGATTCGGAAGGCTGCGTCAGCTACCAGACCAATGCCGCCGCCTACACCAAGAAGCTTGATGCGGTCGAAGGTGAAGTGAAAGCGGCAATTGCCTCGATCCCGGAGAGCAAGCGCGTCGTCATCACCTCGCACGACGCCTTCGGCTATTTCGAACATGCATACGGCCTGACCTTCCTCGCCCCGCAAGGGGTGTCGACCGACTCCGAACCATCCGCCGCAGACGTTGCCAAGCTGGTCAATCAGGTGAAGCAGGACAAGGCGGCTGCGATCTTCGTCGAGAACATCACCAACCCGCGCCTGATCGAGCAGATCGCCAGCGAAACCGGCATCAAGGTCGGCGGCACGCTCTATTCGGACGCGCTGTCGCAGCCCGACGGCCCGGCCGCGACCTATATCGATATGATGCACAACAACATCCGTCAGATCAAAGGCGCTATTCTCGGCAGCTGAGTTTGAAGGATCGTCCAGCCGGGCCGCATCGGCCCGGTTGGATTTTCTGGCACGCAATGTCTATTTGGCAGAGAAATCCTTCGGCACGGATTGCCGCCCATGTCGGGGAGTGGCAAGACTGCCACCTGACCAGTTTGCGAGGATGCTGCCATGGAATACCGCGAAATCAGCGAGGACTATTCGGTTTCGGGCCAGATCCAGCCCGAAGACGTCGCCGCCATCAAGAAAGCCGGCTTCAAGAGCGTCATCTGCAACCGGCCCGATGACGAACAGCCGGGCCAGCCTTCTGCCGACACCGTCGGGGCAGCGGTCGAAGCCGCAGGCCTCGCCTTCCGCTACATTCCGGTGATCAGCGGCCAGATCACGGCCGAGAATGTCGAGGATCAGGCCGAAGCGCTCGAGGAACTCGACGGCCCGGTCTTCGCCTATTGCCGTTCCGGCGCCCGCTGCACCAATCTCTATGGACTGATCCAGCAGTCGAAGGGTTGAACGGCCCTTCCGTCATTAGGCTGGCGATCCTTCACACCCCCTCTGGCCTGCCGACGTATCAATGATATCCGCTCAGATTAAATCGGCAGCGCGCCGGTTTCCTTCAGCGTCTCCAGCACGATCGCCGTCTTCACGTGCTGCACGGATTCGTGCGGCAGTAGCACGCCGTTGACGAATTCCGACAATGATTTGAGATCCGGCGTCACCACTTTCAGGATGTAGTCCATCTCGCCGGTCAGCGCGTGCGCTTCCTGCACTTCGGGCAGCCGCGCCACCAGTTCGCCGAAGCGCCTTGCATTGTCGCGATTGTGGGTGGCGAGCGTGACCGAAATGACGTTGACCAGGGAAAAACCGAGCTTGTCGCGGTCGAGAACAGCGCGATAGCCCCTGATGAAGCCGTCCTCCTCCAGCCGCTGACGGCGGCGCGAGCATTGCGACGCCGACAGGTTCACCCGCTCCGAAAGATCGTTGTTGGTCAGCCGCGCATCACCCTGCAACAGTGCCATTATCTTGCGGTCGAACTGGTCAATGCGCGCCTCATCCATGGCTTTCCCTTACATCATGCACGCTTCACGCATGACATCATCATTTCAAGCGTTTGAATGCAAGCACCGTGCGCCTCCTCCGCGTTATCATCGTGTCAAATCGCCTTTTCAGGCCAGGCCAGCTTTCGGAGGAATATTATGGGTCCCTTCCCGCACGACGCCCCGCCCGCCAGGATCAGCAAGGACAACCCGGCCGGCACCGACGGCTTCGAGTTCGTCGAATTCGCGCATCCGGAGCCGCAAAAGCTGGCTGAACTGTTCACCCGTATGGGCTACGTCGCGGTGGCCAAGCACCGCACGAAAGACCTCACCATCTGGCGCCAGGGCGACATCAACTATGTCGTCAATGCCGAACCCGGCTCGCATGCGATGAAATTTGTCGACAGGCACGGCCCCTGCGCCGCCTCGATGGCCTGGCGGGTGGTCGATGCCAAGCATGCTTTCGACCACGCGGTTGCCAAGGGCGCCACGCCTTACGACGGGGCCGACAAGGCGCTGGACGTGCCGGCGATCGTGGGCATCGGCGGCTCGCTGCTCTATTTCATCGAAACCTACGGCAAGAAGGGCTCGGCCTATGACGCCGAGTTTGAGTGGCTGGGTGCGCGCGACCCGCGGCCGGAAGGCGTCGGCTTCTACTATCTCGATCACCTGACCCACAATGTCTATCGCGGCCAGATGGACAAATGGTGGGATTTCTACCGCAATCTGTTCGGCTTCAAGCAGATCCATTTCTTCGATATCGACGGCAAGATCACCGGCCTGGTCAGCCGCGCCATCACCTCGCCCTGCGGCAAGATCCGCATTCCGCTCAACGAGTCCAAGGACGAGACCAGCCAGATCGCCGAGTACCTGAAGAAGTACAATGGCGAAGGCATCCAGCACATCGCCGTCGGCACCGACGAAATCTACGAGGCCACCGACAAGCTCGCCGCCAACGGGCTGAAGTTCATGCCCGGCCCGCCGGAAACCTACTACGATATGTCCTATGACCGCGTGAACGGCCATGACGAGCCGATCGAGCGGATGAAGAAGCACGGCATCCTGATCGATGGCGAAGGCGTCGTCGACGGCGGCACGACCAAGATCCTGCTGCAGATATTCTCGAAAACCGTGATCGGGCCGATCTTCTTCGAGTTCATCCAGAGGAAGGGCGACGAAGGTTTTGGCGAAGGCAATTTCCGCGCGCTGTTCGAATCGATCGAGCAGGACCAGATCAAGCGTGGCGTGATCAAGGTTCAGGCGGCGGAATAGCCATCGAACTCACTTGCGGCCCGGCCAATTATGACCTAAATTCTGGTCATAAGAGGTCGTCTATGAATATCCCCATGGCAAAAGCGAAGGCTCAGCTTTCCGAATTGGTGAAACGTGCCCAGGCTGGCGAAGAGATCCATCTGACCAGACATGGAGAGGTTGTCGCAACCTTGAGCGCTCCCGTTCGGGCTGGTGGGAGCAAAGGCTTGCTTGGCGCCCTGAAAGGCCAGATTTGGATATCGGATGATTTTGATGAACTCGGTCCCGAATGGGACGAGTATATTAAATGAGCCGCAGATATCTGGTCGATACCCATATTCTGCTTTGGGTACTCAACGCCGATTCACGTCTTTCGGATCATCATCGCGATATCTTTCTCACAGGCAAGGATGTGATCGTCAGCGCCGTCTCGGTGGCCGAGATCGCCATCAAGAAATCGCTCGGCAAAGTGACGCTCACAGGCGACATCGTGGACATCCTGCGATCGAACGGGATTCCGATTCTCGGCGTAAACGAACTACACGCGGCGAGACTTGAACATCTGCCGCTTCACCACCGCGATCCCTTCGACCGCCTGCTTATTGCGCAGACCCAAATTGAAGGCCTGACGTTGGTCTCCGCGGATCGGCAATTTTCAGCCTATGACGTCGTATTGGCCTGATCGCCCAAGCCCAGCCGCTTGACCTCTTTCGCCGGGCTGAAGGGACAATACCGCGCGGTAGAGTCGGTCGTTCGACCAGAGATTGTTGCCGGCCATGCTGCGCGGGTAGTCGGGCAGGCTCATCACGTCATCCGGTTGACCGCGACAGATACAAGCCCGCCCACATAACGACAAATCCAGCAAGAACGATCAGCAGCAACCAGTTCATACGCCGACGCATGCTCTGCGTTTCCGCGTCCCGCGCGACGTCCATGTTGGTGATGGTGTGGAACATCATCGCCTTGCGCGGAAAGCCGCTGCGGTTGGTCAGGTCGGGCGAGCGTGCCTCTATGCGATAGCTCAGCCGGATCGCCTGGATGAAGACCGCCAGTATGGCGAGTGCCCAGACACCGGCCAGCAGATAGACCGCCGTCATGCCCTCACCTCTCGTATTTTTCGACCTTCTGCTCGATGGCGCCGAAGATCGAATGCCCGGTTTTGTCCTTCATCTCGATGCGCACCGTGTCGCCGAAGCGCAGGAACGGCGTTTTGGGTTCGCCCGACACAATGGTTTCGATCATGCGCAGTTCGGCGATGCAGGAATAGCCGGCGCCACCGGCCGAGACAGGCTTGCCCGGCCCGCCGTCTAGCTTGTTGGAGATGGTGCCGGAACCGATGATCGTGCCGGCGGCCAATGGCCGTGTCCTTGCTGCATGAACGATCAGCGCAGGAAAGTCGAAGGTCATGTCGATACCGGCATTGGCGCGGCCGAACGGCTTGCCGTTGAGATCGGCAAGCAGCGGCAGGCTGACCTTGCCGCCGTCCCAGGCATCACCCAGTTCGTCCGGCGTCACAGCGACCGGCGAAAACGCCGAGGACGGCTTTGATTGGAAAAAACCGAAACCTTTCTCCAGTTCCGGTCCGGTGAGCGCGCGCAACGTAACGTCGTTGACCAGCATGACCAGTCGGATCGCTGCCTTTGCTTCTTCGAGGCTTGCACCCATCGGCACATCGTCGACGATGACAGCGACCTCGCCCTCCATGTCGATGCCGAAGGCTTCGTCAGCCGTGCGGATCGGATCACGTGGCGGAATGAAAGAATCCGAGCCGCCCTGGTAGATCAGCGGGTCGGTCCAGAAGCTCGCCGGCATCTCGGCGCCGCGCGCTTTGCGCACCAGCTCGACATGGTTCACGTAAGCCGAGCCATCGGCCCATTGATAGGCACGCGGCAGCGGCGAATGGGCGTCATGTTCGTGGAAGCGCTCCGCCGGCATCGCATTGTTCTCAAGCGATTCCGCTATCGTCGCGAGATGCGGGGCGATGCGCCGCCAGTCGTCGAGCGCCGCCTGCAGCGTGCGTACCAGGAACGAGGCGTCGGTGAAGCGTGTCAGGTCGCGCGAGACGACGACGAGTTTTCCGTCGCGCGTCCCGTCCTTCAATGTGGCAAGCTTCATGCGGTTTCCTCTCCTGCTGCAGCTTTGGCGCTGCTTAAGCCCACAACAAGACCGTCGCGGGCGATCGTCAAGTCGCCGTTCCAAGTTTTCCTGACGGCGGCAGTCCAGTCGGCCTCGCCTATCAAAGAATCGTCGGCCGGAATGAGGTGGTTGAGCACCAATCTCTTCACGCCGGCATCGCTTGCGATGCTGCCGGCCTCTTCGGCAAAGCTGTGGCTGGCGAGCAGATGCTCTCTGAGCCGCGCACCATTGCCGGTCCTGGCCACCAGTCGCTCGATGCCTTCTTCCAGCATTGCCTCGTGGACGAGGATGTCGGCGCCTCGGGCAAAATCGGCGAGCGGCGGATAAAAGGCCGTATCGGCGGAGAACACGACGCTTTTGGCACCATGCTCGAAGCGAAGAGCAAAACAGTCGGTCACCGGCGGATGCTCGACGCGCAGCGCCGAAACCGTCAAGCCGCCCTGCGCGACCACCTGGCCTTCGCCGAATTCGCCGATCGACACCAGATCGCGAATATCCGGCCGGCCTTCGTCAACGATGCGGATCTCGATGTCGAACTCCATCGCCTGGCAAAAGCGCCGCCAGTAATGACCGGTGCCGGGCGGACCGAACACGCCGACGGGCGTCGCGAGGCCCGCCGTCCAGGCGGTGTGGATCAGCGGCCCCAGTTCAAGCACATGGTCGGAGTGCAGATGCGTGATGAAGATCAGGTCGAGCGACTTCAGGCTGATGCCGGCATCGACCAGACCACGCGTCACGCCAAGGCCGCAGTCGACGACGATGCTGCGGCCGCCGATCTGCAGCAGCGACGAACTCGGCCATGGACCACCCGGCCGCAATGCCGGGCCACCCTTCGAGCCCAAAAGCACCAGCCGGTCCGGCATTGGCTCGGTGCTCAAGACCAGTCGCCCTCGGGCGTGCCGTTGAAACGCTTCTTCAGGTCGGCCCAGCAGTCGATGTAGTTGTCCTGCCGGGTTTCGAGCTCGGCGCCGTAGCGGGTCAGCATCTGCGGAAATCGGGTCTCGAACATGAAGGCCATGGTGTTGTCGAGCTTGACCGGTTTCAGCTCCGCGCGCGAGGCCTTTTCGAAGCCAGGCGCATCCGGCCCATGGGCCAGCATCAGATTGTGCAGGCTGATGCCGCCGGGCACGAAACCTTCTTCCTTGGCGTCGTACTGGCCGTGGATCAGGCCCATGAACTCGCTCATGATGTTGCGGTGGTACCAGGGCGGCCGGAAGGTATCTTCGGCCACCAGCCAGCGCGGCGGGAAGATGACGAAGTCGATGTTGGCCGTGCCCTCCTCGCCGCTTGGTGCCGTTAACACGGTGAAGATCGACGGATCGGGATGGTCGAACAAAAGCGCTCCGACCGGTGAAAAGGTCGCCAGATCATATTTGTAGGGCGCATAGTTGCCGTGCCAGGCAACGACATCGAGCGGCGAATGGCCGATCTCGGTGACATGGAAATTGCCGCACCATTTCACGATCAGCCGGCACGGCGTTTCCTTCTCCTCGAACCATGCGCCAGGCGTCTTGAAATCGCGTGGGTTGGCCAGGCAATTGGCTCCGATCGGGCCGCGATCGGGCAGCGTCAACTTGGCGCCGTAGTTCTCGCAGACGTAGCCGCGCACTTCGGCGTCGACCAGCTCGACCTTGAAGACCAGACCGCGTGGCAACACCGCGATCTCGCCGGGCCGCAGCTCAATGACGCCCATCTCGGTGATGAAGCGCAATGCGCCGACTTGCGGCACGACCAGCAACTCGCCGTCGGCATTGAAAAAATGATCGTCCGCCATCGAGGTGTTGGCGACATAGACGTGGGCTGCCATACCCGTCTGCCCGAGCACGTCGCCAGCGGTTGTGATGCTGCGCATACCGGCGATGAAATCGGTCGGCTCCTTCGGCATCGGCACCGGGTTCCAGCGATACTGGCCGAGCGCCAGTTCATGATCGCCGACATTGGGCGCACTCTTCCACAAGGGATAGCTCGCCGCCTTGAAGCGGCCGGTGTGCTTGACGCTCGGCCGGATGCGGTAGAGCCAGGACCGCTCATTGGTGCCGCGCGGCGCGGTGAAGGGCGAGCCTGAAAGCTGCTCGGCATAGAGGCCGTAGGCCGGCCGCTGCGGCGAATTCCGTCCCTGCGGCAACGAGCCGGGCAGCGTCTCGGTCTCAAAATCGTTGCCGAAACCCGACATGTAGGAAAAGGCCATTGCTTCCTCCCGGAATGGATCTCAATTGACCAAACTGGTTTCATTTGTAACCATCGAAAATGTAACCATCAATGGCGGCTTTGAAAAATGGCGATCAGGAGCGAAGCGTCCGACGCGGCTGAAATTCTCAATCTGGAAAACTTCCTGCCCTACCGGCTCTACCGGCTTGCCGACGCCGTCAGCCGCGAATTTTCGAGGATATACAAGGACAGCCATGGCCTGACGCGGCCGGAATGGCGCACCCTTTCGGGGCTGGGGCAGCATGGAACGATGACTGCGACCGAACTCGGCGAGCAATCGGCTATGCACAAGACCAAGGTTTCACGCGCCGTGGCTGAACTCGAACGGCGGCGCTGGTTGATGCGGACACCTGATGAGAAAGATCGCCGTATCGAACATCTGACGCTGACCGGAACGGGGCTTGCCGCCTATCGCGAGATGGTGCCGCTGGCGAAGGCGTTCGAACGGGATTTGCTGGCAAGGCTCAGCGCTGAAGAGCGCACGGCGATCACCAGCGGACTGGCTGCATTGGAGACCAGTCTGGTCCCGAGCAAGAGCTAAGATCAAGCCAATCACTCTGAACGACGGAGTTCGAGCGAGACTGCGTGGAAACTCCCGAAGCATAGCATTGCTTTCGATTTAATCGTGATTTGCGTTGTCAGGCCGCGTATAATGCCCATCATACCGACAGGAGGACTACGATGAGCATTCGCACATTAAGTGTCCTGGTGACGCTGCTTGTAGGCACCTGCACATTTGCGCAGGCGCAGCAGACAAAGCCGATGTCGATCGAAGTGTTCCCTTTCGAATTGGAGGACAAGAGCGCCGGGGCGGGAATAATTCCCCCGGATGAATATGACAGGCGCTATCTGTCGGAATCAGCACAAGTTGCTAAGGACATGCTCTCCCAGTCTGGGCGTTTTACAGTAATTGATGTGCCGGCGAGGGATACACAGGCTGCGGCGCCGCACGGATTGCGCAACTGCGCTGGTTGTGAAGGCCCGATTGCCAAGGAGCACGGCGCGTCGCTTGCCTTGCTTGGCGTTGTAACGCGCGTCAACCGAACAGAACATACTATGTTCATTCGCATCCTTGACGCCGAAACCGGGAAACATGTTTCGGAGGGGTTTAGCGATCTTCGCATGGGTGCGAACTACGCGTGGCCCCGCTCCGTGAAATGGCTGATGAAAAACAGAATTCTGCGTTAGGGCGGCATCTACCAATCCATCACCACCTTGCCGGAACTGCCGCGGCGCATTGCATCGAAGCCGGCTTGGAAATCGTCGATGCCGATGCGGTGCGTGATAAGCCCGGAAACATCCAGCGGCCCCTGCACCAGCGCGATCATCTTGTACCAGGTCTCGAACATCTCACGGCCATAGATGCCCTTGAGATGCAGCATCTTGAAGATGACCTTGTTCCAGTCGATCTCGAATCCGGTCGGGGCGATGCCCAGAATGGCGATCTTGCCGCCGTTGTTCATGGTGTCGATCATGTCGCGGAAGGCGGGGGCTGCGCCCGACATTTCGAGGCCGACATCAAAACCCTCGGTCATGCCGAGTGCCGGCATGACATCGCGCAGCTTTTCCTTGGACGCGTCGACGACATGCTGGACGCCGAGCTTTTTCGCCAGCGCCAGCCGCACCGGATTGATGTCGGTGATGACCACTTTTCGCGCGCCGACGCATTGGGCGACGAGCGCGCCCATGATGCCGATCGGCCCGGCGCCGGTGACCAGCACGTCCTCGCCGACCAGATCGAAGGAGAGTGCCGTGTGCACGGCATTGCCCAACGGATCGAAGATAGCGGCGATCTCGTCCGGCACATCATCGGGGATCGGCACGACATTGTGCTGCGGGATAGCCAGATACTCACCGAAGGCGCCCGGACGATTGACGCCGACGCCGAGCGTGTTGCGGCACAGATGCCCTCGCCCGGCGCGACAGTTGCGGCAATGACCGCAGACGATGTGGCCCTCGCCCGACACGCGCTGGCCGACCTTGTATTCGGTGACCGCTGCGCCGAAATCGGCAACGGTGCCGACGAATTCATGGCCCGTCACCATCGGCACCGGCACCGTCTTCTGCGCCCACTGGTCCCAATTGTAGATGTGCACGTCGGTGCCGCAGATCGCCGTCTTCTTGATCTTGATCAGCACGTCGTTAGGGCCGATTTCCGGCACCGGCACCTCTTCCATCCAGATGCCTGGTTCGGCCTTGGCCTTCACCAGCGCTTTCATCATGTTCGACATGCTTTTGTCCCTTGAAGCTCTTGTTCCGGAATCGCTTTTCGATTCCGGCTTGTCAGGAAATGACGCCGAGTTCGCGCCCGACGGCGGCGAACGCTTCCACCGCGCGGTCGATATCGGCGCTGGAATGCGCCGCCGACATCTGCGTGCGGATGCGCGCCTGCCCCTTTGGCACCACCGGGAAGGAGAAGCCGATGACGTAGATGCCGCGCTTCAGCATGCGCGCGGCCATCTCCTGCGCCAGGCTGGCATCGCCCAGCATCACCGGGATGATCGGATGATCCGCTCCGGCCAGCGTGAAGCCGAGCTTGCCCATTTGCGACCGGAACCGCGCAGCGTTGTCGTAGAGTTTGTCGCGCAGCCCATCGCCGTCCTTGATCAGTTCGAACACCTTGATCGAAGCGCCGGCGATCGCCGGCATCAGCGTGTTGGAAAAGAGATACGGCCGTGAGCGCTGGCGCAACCAGTCGACCACCTGGCCTTTGCCCGAGGTGTAACCACCGGAGGCCCCACCAAGTGCCTTGCCGAGCGTCCCGGTGATGATGTCGACCCTGCCCTCGACGCCGCAATGCTCGGCCGAGCCGCGGCCGTTCTGACCGACGAAGCCGACGGCATGGCTGTCGTCGACCATCACCATGGCGTCATACTTCTCGGCGAGGTCGCAGACACCCCTGAGATTGGCGATGATGCCATCCATCGAAAACACGCCGTCGGTGGCGATCAACCGGAAGCGGCAGTCCCGGGCTTCCTTCAGGCGCGCCTCGAGATCGGCCATGTCGTTGTTGGCGTAGCGGAAACGTTTGGTCTTCGACAGCCGCACACCATCGATGATCGAGGCATGATTCAAGGCATCCGAAATAATGGCGTCTTCCTCGCCCAGCAGCGTCTCGAACAGGCCGCCATTGGCATCGAAGCAGGAGCCGTAAAGGATGGTGTCTTCCATGCCGAGGAAGGAGGAAATCGTCGATTCGAGCTGCTTGTGCTCTTCCTGCGTGCCGCAGATGAAGCGCACCGATGCCATGCCGTAGCCATAGCGGTCGAGCGCCTGCTTGGCAGCATTGCGCAAATCGGCGCTATCGGCGAGGCCGAGATAGTTGTTGGCACAGAAATTCAACACCTTGTCGCCGCCGACCTCGATCTCGGCCGACTGCGTCGAAGTGATCACCCGCTCCGACTTGTAGAGGCCTGCCGATTTGAGCCCCGCGAGCTCGCTGTCGATGTGGGAGAGGAATGCTGCGGTCATGACCTAGCCTCGTTTGATGTGGGCCGACTGTCGTCTCGTCCGCGCGAAAAATCCATCGCAAAAACGACCGGATCGGTGGCAAGCAGCACGATGCGGCCCCGATGTCGATCATCACGCGGCCGAGGAACGACACCACGACAAAGGTTCTGGCCGATGTCCGCTCAAATGCCGGTACGGTGCTAAACGAGCCGATAACCATTCCGCGATCTTTCCACGGCCGCCCCTTGCCGGACAGCCGTCGATTTCCGGTCCTGTTAACGTTTGCAGTTCAATGGTGCTCATACAAGAATCCCTAGGCAAGAATCCTTAGGCGAGAGGGCCGCCCCCGAAAATGTCGCAGCAGCCGGTGCAAACCGTTTCAGGCAAGCTCATACTGCTGATCAAGGCTGGCTATTGGCTAGCCCTGCTGATCATTGCGGCCATGGTGATCGCCTCCTTCATCCTGCTGCAGCAGATGATGGCCACCCAACAGCACAATCACACCTTGCTCGACATCGTCAGCACACAAAAGACGCTGTCGCAGCGCATCGTCTTCCTTGCCAGTGCAACGGGTGCCGGTTCACGCGACAAGCAACCGGCGCTGGTCAGCGCGCTCAAGCAGGCAACGGCGGAGTTCGAGACCAACTACGACCTGCTGCTCCATCAGACAGGAGCCGATCCGCAATCGCCGGCCAAGCTCGACCCGAAGTCGATCGAAAGCGTCCTCTTCGCCAAGCCCTTCCACCTCGACTATTTCTCGGTCGGGCTGATCGCCAATGGCGACCGCCTGATCTCTGCCTATGAATCGCAATTCAGCGGCAATGGCGGTTACAAGGGCGGCGGCGAACGCGTCAATCTCGACGCCTCAGTCGCCAATGCGACCTTGTCGGGTTATGCCGCGCTCGGCCAGCGCATCACTGCCGACGCCGACGACCGCTCCGAGAGGCTGCTCGCTCTCCATCGCACGCTGTTCTACGCCACAATCGGCGTCATCATACTGGTGGCGCTCTTCATCTTCAGGCCGATGTCGAACGCCATCCTGCGCAAGACGCATGAACTGATCGACGCGCGCAATTCCATGGCCTTCATCGCGGTTCATGACGGCCTCACCGGCCTGCACAACCGCACGTTCCTGACCGATCATTTCGACACGCTGATCAAGGGCACGCACCGGCGTCGCGAACGCCTTGCCGTCGTCCAGCTCGATCTCGACCGATTCAAGCAGATCAACGATACGCTCGGCCACGCCGCCGGCGACTATGTGCTGGTCGTCACGGCACAGCGCATGCGCGATTCCTGCCGGGCGTCGGATCTGTGCGTGCGCCTGGGCGGCGACGAGTTCGTCATGATCCTCGGCGGCGCCGGCGGCACCGAAGACATCAACATGCTGGCGCGGCGCATCCTGGCGCACATCAACGAGCCGATCGTCTTCCAGGGCACGACCATTCTCCCAGGCGCCAGCGCCGGCATCGCGGTCTATCCGATCGACGCCGACAATGCTGGGGATTTGCTGGTCCATGCCGACCTGGCGCTTTATTCCGCCAAGAAGCTTGGCGGTGGCAACTTCTCCTTCTTCTCCGAGGAACTGCGCCGCGAACTCGATTATCGCAAGCAGCTCGAGCACGACATCAAGGTCGCCATCGCGGAGCGGGCGTTCCAGGTCTATTTCCAGCCGCAGGTCTCGCTGACCAACGGCACGATCAGCGGCATCGAGGCGCTGGTGCGCTGGAACCATGCGGAGCGCGGCATGATCCCGCCCGGCGAATTCATCCCGGTCGCCGAGAAATGCGGCTTCATGCCCGAGATCGGCCGCATCGTCATCACCAAGGCGATCAACGAGGCGGCCAAATGGAATCGCGCCGGCATTGCCTTCGGACGGCTTGCCGTCAATGTTTCCGGCACCGAGCTGCGCGAGCACGATTTCGATGCGTTCTTGTTCGAGACGCTGGAAAAGGCTGGGCTGCCGCCGCAAAAACTGTCGCTGGAAATCGTCGAATCCGTCATCCTCGACGACGAAAAGACAGGCATCGCCGCCAAGCTGCGCCACATCAGGGCAGCCGGCGTCCATCTCGAACTCGATGATTTCGGCACCGGCTATGCTTCGCTCAGCCATGTCAACCCGAACGAGATCGATCGGCTGAAGATCGATCGCCGCTTCGTTCAGAACATCCATGAGAATGGCGACAACTCGAAGATCGTGCGCGCCATCACCGAGCTGGCGCGTGGCCTCGGCATCTCGATCGTCGCGGAGGGTGCCGAAACCGAGGCCGAGCTCGATTCGCTGATGGCGATCGGCTGCGACCAGGTGCAGGGCTACTCCATCGCCTTCCCGATGCCGCACGACAAGGCGCTGGAATGGCTGACCGCTCGCATGCCGAAGAAGGCCAAGCTGACGGTGCTGCAAGGAAGCCTGGCATAGGTACGGCCGGGCTGCCTTGACAACCGCGTGTGAAGATGGCCGCCTTGTCGTGATCGCAACAGGGATATCGGGGCTGATGACACCGTTTCGGTTTGCCCTTGCGGCACTGCTGATCTTTGCGGCCCCCGCCCAGGGCGCCGATCGCACCATCTATCTTACCTTCGACGATGGGCCGCTGAACGGCACAAGCAACATCCTCGACGTGCTGGAGGCCGAGCAGGTTCCTGCAACCCTATTCATGGTCGGCATGCATGCACAGGCGAGCGCTGCCAACAGAGCGCTCGTCCAGCGCGCCAAGCAGCTTCCTCTGGTGACGCTCGGCAACCACAGCTACAGCCATGCCTACAATCACTACCGGCATTTCTACGGCGACACCGAGGGTGTCGTCGCCGACATGGTACGGGCAAACGCGGTGCTCGGCTTGAAGCCCGTGGTGCATGCAAGGCTGCCGGGGCGCGACGTGTTCAGGCTGCCCTCCATGTCGAAGAACGACACTTCGCTTGGCCTCGCCCAGGAGGGGCATGAAGAGCCCGACTACGAATTTGTCGCGGCCTCAGGCTTCTATCTCTACGGCTGGGACCATGAATGGGTGCACAAGGACAACGGCGAGCCGGTGCAGAGCGTCGACCATCTGGTCAGCGAGATCGACCATCTGTTCGGCTATGGCCGCTTCGTCAAGCCCGGCAAGCTGATCCTGCTGATGCATGACGAGATGTTTCAGGACGGCTTCGACGGCAAGACGAAGCTGACCAATTTGATCGCCGCGCTGAAGCTGCGCCGTTACGCCTTTGGGGCAATCCAGGGCTACGACGACTGAACCGGTAAGGACGGCAAGTTCTTCAGCGGATGTGCATCGGTACCCGATGCTGTCGCATGGCCGGCAAGGCGTCAAAGCACCTCGATCGACTCCCCGCGCAGCTTGTGCCGACGCAATTTGATGTATGTGCGCAAATTAGGCGTCATCTGAAAGCCCACCAGCTTCGTCTCCTGGAGGGGAGCAGCCCACGCCATCGTCTCGTAGCGGGCGCCGTAACCTTCGATGGTGGCGGCAAGATTTTCGCGGCCCAGATTTCTGGCCAGAGTGGCGCAGGCAGCAACCCTCGAACGAATCGACTGGCCGTATTTGGGCGCAAACGCCAGTCCGCCGTCCGCCAGGTCATCGACCTCATGGGCAAGCGCCAGGAACAGAATGTCCTCGTCGCCGGCAGGCACACCTTTGTCCACAATGCGCTCGGGATCTCCCGTGTCGAATTTCAGTCCGACCACGCGAGCGACAAGACCCTCGACGCGAGGACCGATTTTTTGCTCCAGCCACTTGCGGTGAGCATCGGTTCGCCTGCTGGATTTGCCGTCCGGATACTGGCCTCCGTCATAGGCGGCGTGAAACATAGCAGCGAGGACAAGATCGACGCTTTTGTCGAAATGCGCGACCGACGACGCAGCTCCCACCGCATGGCAGATGAAAGGCCGTCCCGTCTTGCGATAACGGCCGTTGAACATCGCGCAACACACACGATACGCCTTCTGCACCCTGGCGATATCGGCAAGCGGATATCCAGCCTCGTATAGCTGGATGTAAAGCGCCGTGTTGGTCTGGCGCGGAACGAACAGATCTTCTTTGGTCAACTTGTCCCCCCGAACGTTGTTAGGTTTTCCGGCGACTTCTCGCTGCCGAAGCCAGCGGCTTCGGTATTCTTGCACAGATTTTGCGGAAGAGTTGAGCCCGACCTCTTCCCACCAGGATCAGCCGGACAATGGAACGTTACAAATGTGATGAGGGAAGTCCAGTCCAAGGAAATTCTTGGTCCGTCGGATTCTATCCCCCGACATTGCCCCGCAACACGGCCAGCACCTGCGCGAACTCCGCCAGACGCTCGTCGGTCAATCCCACTCGCAGCCGCTTGTCGAAGACGAGCGCGGCCTTGCGCAGTGTCTCGAACATCGCTTCTCCGGCCTCGGTCAATTCGACCAGATGAACCCGGCGGTTGACGGGGTCGCGGCGGCGCATCAGCAGGCCCTGCGCCTCCATGGCGTTGAGATGATGGGTCAGCGTCGCGCCCTGGATACCGATCATGCCGGCAAGCTCGCGCTGGTTGGCAAGGTTGCTCGACTTGACCGATAGCAGCGTGAGCCAGATCGGCAATGTACCTCCAGCCTCGACCAGGGCAGCATCGAAGGCCTGGGCAACCAGCTTGGCGGTTCGTCCGAGATTCATGCCGACTGGCGGGCGGTCAAAGGGTGTCATTGCAGGACCCTAGACGGTGTCATGCACGGATGGAACTGGCACGACTTATATATTGACATCTAACCGTTCGATATCTAATCATCTAGAGATGGCGGGCTAAAGAGGAAATCCGGTCATGCAATATGTCTACATCGTCGTTATCGGTCTTCATGTCATGGCAGGCGTATTCTGGGCGGGCACGACCATCGCGGTCGGCCGTGACCCGGACATCCGGGCGGAACGGTTCTTCCGGCCGCAAATGGGCGCTGCCGGCCTGGTTTTCCTGACCGGCATACTGCTCTGGTATTTCTTTCACGAGGGTGTTTTCGGCTCGATGGAGAAGGTGCTGGCGCTGGGCATCGTGACGGCCCTGATCGCCGCCGGCGTGCAAGGCGCGCTGGTAGGCTCAACCAGCAGGCAGCTTGCCGGTGCTGATGCGGCAACGGAAAGGCAGTTGCGCGCGAAGATGACAAGAGGCGAGCGCATTGCCGGGGGGCTGTTGGTGCTGACAGTGCTGTGCATGGCCACCGCCAGAATGTTTTGAACGCCGCCACGCGGCACACCCTCACAGAATCGTGCGTTGTCTGGCGACGAGCCAATGACGTGCGAGCGCGCGGCCGGACCGAAGTACATGGGCTCTCGTACGCAGGTCCGGCCGCGCGCCACCGATCCTCGCAACGCCCAATTTCAGATCCGCAAGCCGAACCTGATGCCGTCGTAGATGGCGGCATGGATGTTGCGCGAGGCGACCGCGTCGCCGATGCGGAACAGTACAAAGCCGCCTTCTGGATTGCGCTTGGGGAAGATGTCGCCACCGCTCACCAGCCGTTCGTAGTCGACCGCACCGCCGTTCTTCGACAGAGGCTTCAGCGAGAGATAGAGATCGTCGAGCGGCAACGTACCGTGCTCGACCACCACCTGGTCGACCCTGCGCTCGCCGCGCCAGCCATCGGCGAAATCCGATGCCAGTTCGGCGACCAGTTGGTTGCCCTCGCGGCGCACCGAACGCAGCCGCGTGTTGATGGTGATGCTGACGCCCTTTTCTTGAAAGGCGCGCATGTACGGCACATGGTTCATGCCGCCCATTTCCGGGGCAAAGAAACGTTCGGGCGAGACAAGTTCGAGTTTCGAGCCGGCATTGGCGATCAGTTCGGCGGCGCCCATGCCCTGATGGCCGCCATTGTCGTCATAGAGCAGTACATTTTCGGCCGGCTTGACGCTGCCGGCCATGATGTCCCAGCTTGAGGTGACAAGATTGTCGCCGGCCGTCAGCGGCGGGTTCTGCGGCAGGCCGCCGGTGGCGACCACCACCACGTCGGGTGACAGCGCCAGAACATCGTCCTTCTCCGCCCAGGTGTCGTAGCGGATCTCGACGCCGAGCCGGGCGAGTTCAGCCAGCCGCCAGTCGATGATACCGATCAGCTCCTTGCGGCGCGGATTCTGCGTCGCCAGTCGAATTTGGCCGCCGGCCTGGCTCGATGCTTCAAGCACCGTCACCTTGTGGCCGCGCTCGGCTGCGACCCGCGCAACCTCCAGCCCGCCGGCGCCGGCTCCGATGACCACGATTTTCTGCTTCGGTCCTTCGGTCTTGACAATGATATGCGGGATTTCGGCCTCGCGGCCAGTCGCGGCATTGTGGACGCAAAGCGCTTCGCCGCCCTCATAAATGCGGTCGAGACAATAGGTGGCGCCCACGCACGGGCGGATCTCATGCTCGCGGCCCTCTATCACCTTTTTGATGATGTGCGGATCGGCGATATGGGCGCGGGTCATGCCGACCATGTCGAGCTTGCCGGTGGCAATGGCGTGGCGTGCGGTGGCCACGTCGGATATGCGCGCCGCGTGGAAGGTCGGGAATTTCGTCGCCGCCCTCACCTCTCCGGCGAAATCGAGATGCGGCGACGAGCGCATGCCGGCCACCGGTATGACCTTGGTCAGCGCCGCGTCGCTTTCGATCGAGCCGCGGATGATGTTGAGGAAATCGACCTTGCCGGAATTGGCCAGCCGCCCGGCGATCTCGATGCCCTCCTGTTTGGACAGGCCTTTTTCGAAATCTTCGTCAGCGACCATGCGGATGCCGACGACGAATTTCTCGCCGACCGACGCACGCACGGCATCAAGCACCATGTTGGTGAAGCGCAGGCGGTTGTCGAGCGAGCCGCCGAATTCGTCGTCGCGATGGTTGGTGGCCGGCGACCAGAAGCCGTCCATCAGATGGCCGTAGGATTCGAACTCGATGCCGTCCAGGCCGGCGGCCTGACAGCGCTGGGCGGCCGAAGCATAGTCGGCGACGATGCGCTCGATGTCCCAGTCCTCGATGATTTTCGGGAATGCGCGATGCGCCGGCTCACGCACCGGCGAGGCCGAGAGCACCGGCAGCCAGTCGGCCTTGTTCCAGCCGGTACGGCGGCCGAGATGGGTGATCTGGATCATCACCTTGCAGTCGTGCTCGTGGCAGGCATCGGCGAGCTCGGCCAGCCACGGCACGATCCTGTCGTCATAGACATGCAGATTGCCGAAAGCGGCCGGGCTGTCGCGCGAGACGATCGCCGAGCCGGCGGTCATGGTCAGCGCCATACCGCCCTTGGCCTTCTCGGCATGGTAGAGCCGGTATCGCTGTTTCGGCATGCCGTCCTCGGAATAGGCCGGCTCATGGCTGGTCGACATGACCCGGTTCTTCAGCGTCAGATGTTTGAGCTGGTAGGGCTGGAGAAGCGGATCGTTGGAGGTCATCGTCTTCCTGCGGTTTCAAATTGTGCTAATGAGCGGCAAAATTCGTTTTCAAGCATGTCGTCCCGCACGCACTCCGGGCGCATGCGACAAGGATTGGGCCCATGATCGATACCAAAACTCTCACCCAGCTCGGTGCGCACGTCGAGACGCCACAAAGCCCCGAAGCAGCGGTCCTGGAGACCGTACCGTTTTCGCGCGGCGACGGGCCGCCGGCGATCGTGCGCTTCACCTGCCCGGAATTCACCTCGCTGTGCCCGGTCACCGGCCAGCCGGACTTCGCCCATATCGTCATCGACTACGCACCCGATGCGGCTCTGGTGGAATCGAAGTCGCTCAAGCTGTTCATGACCTCGTTTCGCAACCATGGCGCCTTCCATGAAGACTGCACCGTCATGATCGGCCGCCGCATCGTGGCGGCAACCAAGCCGCTGTGGTTGCGCATAGGCGGCTATTGGTATCCACGCGGCGGCATTCCGATCGATGTGTTCTGGCAAACCGGCGCTCCGCCGGAAGGCGCCTGGCTCCCCGACACCGGGGTGGCGCCCTATCGCGGGCGGGGTTGAGCTCGCCCATCATTCGCACTGATATTGGCTGAGTGCCCATTCGCCGGTCACCGACAACAGGTCCGTGATCTTCCAGTCGCCATCGACCTTCTTGAATTTCCATTCCAGCCGGTGCGGGTTGCCCGATATGACGAAGGCGACGATGACCTTGGCCTGGTCACCGTTGATCGCCTCGAGCGTCTTCAGGCTCTTGTCTATCTCGGCCTTGTCGTAATCGGCATTGTCGAGCGCCATGTTGGGGTCGAGGCACTCGCCCTGCCCGGATTTGCGCAAGGCGTCGCTCTTGTCGAGCACGGTTTTGGCTGGATCGATGAAATGGCTTCGCTCGGCCGGATCGATCTCCAGCCCGACCTGATCGTAAAACGGCCGCACAACGGCGGTCGGCGAGCCCGGCTGGATCGGTGCGGCGGGCGCGGCTTCGGCCGGCGACCATCCAACCGGCGGCGTGGCCGGTTCTGCCGCTCCGCCCGGCGCATTTGCGGGCGGTGCAGCGCTGTCGCTCGGCTGGGTGTCGGCCGGGGCGTTTGCCGGCGGCGCACCCAACAAGCCTTGCGCGGCGGCGCCGCTCAGAGCCGCCAGCAGGCACACACCCGACAGTGCCACGAACCGGCGGTGGGCCATCGCTTCACTCCGGCGTCTGGCCGGCCATGCATTCCAGCGCGCTGAGCGTCCAGTCGCTGGTTTTGGAAGCGATGTCCGATATCTTCCACTTGCCGTCGATCTTCTTGAGCGACCAGAGCATTTCACGTTTGGAATCATCGCCTTCCGGAAACAGGCTGAAGGATGCCGTGACCTGTGCGTTGTCGCCATCCTGCTTCTCAGACAGTTTCAGCGTTTTCGAGACGGTTTTCTGATCGAAATCCTGAGCGTCGAGACCAGGATCGAAATCGATGCAGGCGACCTGGTCCGGGTTCTTTTTCGTTGCCTGGTCGTTGAGCTCGAACAGTTTCGTCACCGGTTCGGTGAACCGGTCCCGATATTGTTCGTCGGCCTCGAACTTGACCGCCGGGGCATAGAAGAACTTCACCGCGTCGGACGCCGGTCCGGCGACGGCTCCGGCCGGCAGGGCTATCGAAAGGGCGGCAACGATCACTGTCAGTCGCATGCAGAATCTCCGGCTTTTGACGGCTTGAGCCTATCAACACCACGTATCCTGCATATCGGCTTTTTTGCGGCTCATGAAGTCCTGCAGCACCTTGTTTCAGCCGTCCAGCCAGACGTTCTGAAGGTCCATCTCGAATGTCTGGTGGACACCATAGTTCTTCACCTTCTTGTTCATGTGGCTGTAGAGCTTCTGCCAGAAGGGCTGAATAATGACGCCCGAATCCTGCAGGATCTGCTCGACATCCTTCATGACCTCGCGTCGTTTCTCCACGTCGATGAGCGAAAGCGCCTGCTTGAGCTTGGCATCGAAATCGGGGTTGGAATATGCCGATTCATTCCAGGCCTCGCCGGTGCGATAGCCGAGCGCCAGCACCTGCACGCCAAGCGGGCGCATGTACCAGATCGTCATCGAATAGGGATATTTCGTCCAGTCGTTCCAGAAGGTCGAACCCGGCAGCACCGTGCGCTTCACCTTGATCCCGGCATCGCGCAGCTGGCCGGCAATGGCGTCGCCGGTATTCTTCTGCCAATCGTCCTCGATGGTGATCAGCTCATGCTCGAAGTCAGCCTGTCCGGCTTCCGCCATCAGCTTCTTGGCGCCGGCGGCGTCGCGTGTCTTCTTGGGCAGCGCATAGTATTCCGGATGGATCGGGGCGACGTGGTGGTTTTCACCAGGGGTGCCTCGCCCGGCATAACCGAGTTCGAGGACCGCATTGTTGTCGACGGCCATTTGCAGGGCGTTGCGCACCCGCTTGTCGTCGTAGGGCTTGTGGGTGATGTTGGTGCGGGCAACCAGCGTCGTCGCCGTCGCCACCTCAGATTTCACCAGATCCATCTTGTCGAGAATGTCGATGAAGTCGGCCGGCGACTCGAAATTGAGGTCGATCTCACCGGATTCGAACGCGTTCACGGTGGCGTTGAAATCGGTGCCGTAGTCGACGAACTCGACCGTGTCGAGCGGCGCCTCACCACCCCACCATTTGCCATTCTCACGACGCTTGACGACCGCCTTCTGGCCGACATCGTAGGAGACCAGTTCGAACGGTCCCGTGCCGATCGGCTTCTTGATCGGATCGGCACCCTCGGCATCGAAGCTGCGATGGACGACGAGCGCCGGATAGTCGGTGAAATTCGGGATCAGTGAAATGTCTGGTTCGCTTAGCTTCAGCTTGACCGTATTGTCGTCGACCTTGGTGATCGCGCCATCCCTGGCCTTGCCGGTCTTTGCGTCGATCAGCGCGCCGACCCGGGCGGCCATGGAATTTCCGGCGACATTCTTCTCGCACCAGCGGGTCAGATTGTGAGCGACGTCATCGGCGTTGAAGGCATCGCCATTGTTCCACGTGATGCCCTTGCGCACATGCAGCACGTATTCGGTGGCGTCGTCGTTGATATCCCAGCTTTCGAGCAGGACCGGCTCGAAGGTGAATTGCCTGGTATAGCGGACAAGCGGCTCCAGCCAGCAGCGCGAAATGTTCGCCAGTTCCACCCAGTCGTAAGTGCGCGGATCCTTCTGTCCCTTCACCGACATCGAGACGCGCAGCGTTCCGCCTTTCTTCGGCTCTTCGGCCAAGGCCCGATCCGGCACGGCAAGGCCGATCATGCCATAGGCAAGAGCCGTCGATGCGCCGAAGGCGCTTGCCAGCGCCAGGAACTCGCGCCGGTCGACACGACCCGCGCGTGCTTCGACCGCCATTGCCTCGATAGCGCTCGGCACGCGATCGCCACTGCTTCTGAAGAATGCCATTTTTTCCTCCCGTCTGGTTCCCTTTGATCTTGGTTCTTCGCCTCAACTGACGCTGTCCGGCAGCCTCTCCTCGCGCCGCGCGATGAAATCCATCAGGCCATCGGCGATGCCTTCGTCGAGCTTCGGCTCCTCGTAATCCGCCAGCATGTTGCGCGCCTTCTCGCGGCCGCGCGTGTCGTGGTCCTTCGCCCCTTCTGCCTTCCACTGTTCGAACGAATTGAAGTCCATGATCGAGGGCATGAAGAAGGCGGATTCGAAATGTTCCAGCGTGTGCTGGGTACCGAGGAAATGGCCCTGCGGTCCCACCTCGCGGATTGCCGCCATGGCTTCCTTGAAATCGTCGAACGGCAGGCCGCCGGCATATTTGTACCAGCCGATGAGCTGTTCGCAGTCGGTGGCGAATTTCGAATAGCCGCAGGTCAGGCCGGCCTCGAGCCATCCGGCGGAGTGCCAGATGTAGTTGGCGCCGGCGAGGATGGCGGCATGCATCAGCATGTTCGCCTCGTAACCAGCCTGGGCGTCGTTGAGCTTCGACCCGACATGGAAGCCGGAGGTGCGCCACGGCAGCCGGTATTTCCGTGCCAGCGCTCCCATCAGATACATCATCTGCGCCGCCTCGGGCGTGCCGCCCATCGGAGCACCGGTCTTCATGTCCACCGTGACCATGAACTGTCCGTAGATCTGCGGCGAGCCTGGGCGCAGCAGTTGCGTGAAGGCGACGCCCGCCAGCGCTTCCGCATTGACCTGTGCCACAGCGCCCACGGCGGACGCCGAAGTCGAGGCGCCGCACAGTGCAAAGGGTGCGAGGATCAGCGGCTGGTTGCTTCGCGCATAGACCTTCATCGCGTCCAGCATGGTGGCGTCCCACACCAGCGGCGAATTGCAGTTGGTGATCGACACCAGGACCGGATTGTCGCGGACGTAATCCTCTCCGAACACGATGCCTGCCATCGCCATCGTGTCTTCCGCCCGCTCCTTGGACGTGACGATGCCCATGAACGGCTTGTCGGAATACTTAAGCGCGGAATGGATGATGTGGAGGTGACGCTTCGGTACCGCGATTTCCATCGGCTCGCAAATGACCGAACTCGATGAATGCAGCGCCGGCGCCATGTAGGCGAGCTTGTGGAAATTGTTGAGGTCGGCGAGCGTGCCGTAACGCCTGTTGTTATCGAGATCGCGAACATAGGGCGCGCCATACATCGGCACGAAGATGGTATTGTTGCCGCCCACCCGCACCGTGCGCTGCGGATTCCTCGCATTGAGCGTGAACTCCGACGGGACCTTCGACACCAGTTCCATCAGCAGGGCCCGGTCGATCCGCACACGGGTTTCCGAGACATCCGCGCCCGCCGCCTTCCACAGTGCGATAGCCTCGTCGTCGCGGAACTCGCATCCCACCTCTTCGAGGATCAAGAGCGACTCCTCGTGGATCAGCTCGACCGCCTCATCCGGGACCATCTGGTAGACGGGGATCTGGCGGACCAGCGTCGGGAACGACGTTACGGGGGCTCCGCGCAGGGCCTTGCGCCCCAGGCGGCCGCCACTGCGGCGGTTGGCATGTTCGGTCACTTCGGGGGCCGGTGCGTTCATGGCAACTCCATTCCACTCATGAAGGAGCCTAGCGCGACAAAATGGTGATGTGACGCTGGAAAATCCTGATCTCTTGTATAAGCTCAGCTTATGCGAAGCTTGCGCCACCTTCTGCCTTCGGCCGGCAGCCTGATCGTCTTCGAGGCGGCCGGGCGGCTGTCGAGCTTCACCGCCGCCGGGCGCGAGCTGGGCATGACGCAGGCCGCCGTCTCCTATGCCGTGCGCGGACTGGAAGAACAGCTCGGCGCCAAGCTGTTCCAGCGCCGCCACCGCCAGGTGCTCCTGACCGAGGCCGGCGAGCGCTTCCATGCCGACGTCTCGCTCGGCCTTTCGCACATCCGCAAATCGGCGGAGGATCTGCGCCTGCAGGCGACCGGCGGTCATGTCACGCTGGCCGCCTCGACCGCGTTCGGTTCGTTCTGGATGATGCCGCGCCTGCAGCAGTTCCGTGACGAGCTGCCGGGCATCGACCTGCGTATCCAGACCGCCGACCGCGACCTCGACATCATCGCGGAAGGCATCCCGCTCGGCGTGCGCGGCGGCGCGCCGCGGGACTGGCCGGACTATCATTCGTTGCCGCTGGCTGACGAGGAGATATTTCCCGTCGCCGGCACCAGCTATGCGGCAAAGTTCGGCCTGCCCAGATCCGCTGCCGAACTGGCCACGCACCGCCTCATCCATCTGGAGGAGCCGTATCGCGAGGCGGCCAGTTGGGACGAATGGTTCCAGTCTGCGGGCGCCAATCTCAGCGATACCGCGCGCGGCCTACGCATCAACGACTACGGCCTGGTGATCCAGGGTGTCATGGAAGGCCAAGGCATCGCGCTCGGCTGGCGGCATCTCGCCGAGCGGCTGCTGGCGTCGGGCCTGCTGGTGCCGGTGACGGATCATGTGCTGAAGACCGGCAAGGCCTTCTATGTCGTCTGGCCGAAGAACCGGGAGCTCAGCGACAACGCCCGCAAGGTGCGCGACTGGCTGGCGGCGCAGGCATAAGTCGTTTTCCACTGATCCACCGCTGGCGCAATTCTGCCCCTCCCGCGCGACGCGAATCCGCCTATAGTGCCGCCATGCCCATCCGCCAGCTTTCCGAAACGATGATCAACCAGATCGCCGCCGGCGAAGTCATCGAGCGTCCGGCGAGCGTGGTCAAGGAACTGGTCGAGAATGCGCTCGATGCCGGTGCTTCGCGCGTCGAGATCGTCACATCGGGCGGCGGGCTGAACCTGATCCGCGTCACCGATGACGGCTCCGGCATTCCCGAACGGGAGCTGGCGCTGGCGATCGCACGTCACTGCACCTCCAAGCTCACCGAGGATATCAACGACATTCGCTCGCTGGGCTTCCGCGGCGAAGCGCTGCCGTCGATCGGCTCGGTGTCGCGACTTTCGATCCGCTCGCGCACGGCAGCAAGCGACAGCGCCGCCGAGATTGGCATCGAGGGTGGCCGCGTCCTGCCTGTCAGGCCGGCGGCGGCCAATCGCGGCACCACGGTCGAGGTGCGCGACCTGTTCTTCGCAACGCCGGCCCGATTGAAGTTCATGAAGGGCGAACGCGCCGAAAGCTCGGCCACCAGCGATGTGGTCAAGCGCATCGCCATCGCCTTCCCCGCCGTGCGCTTCACGCTGGCCGGCTCGGACCGCTCGACGCTGGAATTGCCGGCGGCGGACGACAGCGCGGAAGGCAGCCTGCGTCGTGTCGCCCAGGTGATGGGCGCCGACTTTCCCGACAATTCCATTGCCCTCGACGCGATGCGCGATGGCGTGCATCTGACCGGCCACGTGTCGATCCCGTCCTTCACCCGCGCCAACGCGCTGCAGCAATATGCCTATGTGAACGGCCGCCCAGTGCGCGACAAGCTGATCGCCGGCGCCATACGCGGCGCCTATGCCGACGTCCTGCCGCGCGACCGCCACGCGGTGACGGTACTGTTCCTGACGCTCGATCCGGCCATCGTCGACGTCAATGTCCATCCAGCCAAGGCCGATGTGCGCTTCCGCGATCCCGGCCTTGTGCGCGGGCTGATCGTCGGCGCAATCAGGCAAGCACTGGCCGATGCCGGCGTCCGCGCCGCCACCACGGGTGCCGCCGGCATGATGGCGGCGTTCCGGCCAGGGGCCGCATCCTACGGCCACGGCGGACCGGCAAACGGCCACCGCAGCTACGACGCGGCCTACCGCGCGTCGGGCCCGTCCGGCTTCGACGCGGCCCGATCGCCGCAGCGGCCGCTCGACATGGGCTTCGAAGGCTCGGGCTTCGAACATCGCGGTTTGCGTGAAAACGATCAGGCGGCGTTCGATGCCGGCCCGCTTGCCAGAGCCGATGCGCGCGCCGGACAGGATGAGGCGACGGAGACGCTGCTTGGCGCGGTGCTGGGCGCGGCGCGTGCGCAGGTGCATGAGAACTACATCGTCGCCCAAACCAGGGATTCGCTCATCATCGTCGACCAGCATGCGGCGCATGAACGGCTGGTCTACGAGGCGCTGAAGAATGCGCTGCACTCGCGCCCGGTGCCCTCGCAGATGCTGCTTCTGCCCGAGATCATCGACCTGCCGGAGGAGGATGCGGAGCGGCTTGCGCTGCATTCGGAAACGCTGGCCCGCTTCGGTCTCGGCATCGAGCGCTTTGGCCCCGGCGCTGTCGCGGTGCGCGAGACGCCGTCGATGCTGGGCGAGGCCAATGTCCAGCAATTGGTGCGCGACCTCGCCGACGAGATCGCCGACAACGACACGGTCGACACGCTGAAGGAGCGGCTGGACAAGATAGCCGCGACCATGGCGTGCCACGGCTCTGTGCGCTCCGGCCGCCTGCTCAAGGCCGAGGAGATGAACGCGCTGCTGCGGCAGATGGAGGCGACGCCCGGCTCCGGCACCTGCAACCACGGCCGCCCCACTTATATCGAACTCAAGCTAGCGGATATCGAACGGCTTTTCGGACGGCGATAGCTGCGGACGGATTGCGGGCCTATCGCTTCGCCGCTCGAGGTCGGCAGGTCAGGAGGCCGGCCGACAATGTGGTCACCCGCGATTTTCGCCCAGCGGCCTGAGTAGCGCGATCGCAGCCGCCGTCAGCAGGAGGATCGCACCGGTGATTTCAGCCCAGCCGACCGCCTCGCCGAAGAGCCAGGCTCCTGCCGCCAAAGCGGTCAGCAAATAGCGTGCAGCCGCCAGCGGGAGCGGAGGCGCGTCATTGAGACCGAGCTTGATCGCGGCCCAGGTCAGCCCCCAGATCAGCGATATCACCGCGAAGAAGAAGAGGTTGCGAACCACCGATCGGCGCTCAGCGCAGTCCCCGACGATCGACAAGTATCCGATGGATTTCGATCCGCTCCGGCAGCTCGATCAGGAACTCGGCATCGCGGTCCAGATGATGGACTTTGGTCGGTTCGCCTTTGGTAAAGGCGGTCATCGCTTGCATGTCGGCCCAATACGAGATGGTTGTGAACCACGTCTCGGCATCACGGTCCTCGCGCAGCAATTGGACGCCAAGCGCCGTCTTCTCGAGGGGCGGAATACCCTCGGCACGCAGGTATGGCTCATAGGCGTCGGCGATGTCGCGGCGGGTGCGACCGCGCCAGATGCGCGCGATGGTCGGTGTGGTCGGCATGAGGTTCTCCTTCAGTCAGGCGGACAGCAAACTGGGCATAGCGGACGCTAGTTGTGATCAGCCGTGAACACGAGCCAGGAAATCGCGGACCAGCGGCAGCGCGTCGTCGAAATGTGTCTCGAGCAGCCAATGACCCGCCCCTTCGATCAGATGCAGTTCCGCATCGGGCAGATCGCGATGATAGGCCCGTGCCGACGCCGCGGGCATATAGCCATCCTCTGGCCCCCAAAGGATCAGCGTGGGCGGATGGTGTTCACGCAAATAAGCCTGGTAGCGCGGAAACCAGGTGAGATTGGCTTCCAGCTTCTCCATCAGACCGACGGCGATCTGCCGACGAACCGGCGTGTTCATCAGTGGCCAGTGAAGGCTCCAGAGATCGGGCGGCACGCGCATGGCGACGTCGTCAGCCACTTCCCCGATGAACTCGGCCCGGAACCCGTCCTCACTTACCGCGGCCTCGAGCGGACGGTGCTTGCCGGGCGTCTTGTCGGTCCACCAGGCCTTGATCGTGGCGTATTTGGGTCCAAGCACGTCCTCGTAGATGTCGCCGTTCTGGATGATCAGGGCGCTGATCCGCTCCGGGTGCGAGATCGCATGCCGGAGTCCAATCTGCGAGCCATAATCGTGCAGCCACAAGGCGTAGCGTTGGAGACCGAATTCATCGGCAAGCTTGGAAAGCACGTCGCAATAGGCGTCGAAATCATAGCCGAAGGTGACCGGATCGGGTGTGCCGCTGTATCCGAAGCCAGGCCAGTCGAATGCAATCGTCCGCCAGCGGTCGGCGAGCGCCGGCATCAGTCGGCGGAATTGGAATGAAGAGCAGGGATAGCCGTGCGGCAAGAGCAAGACAGGTGCTTCTAACGGCCCTGCCTCGCGATAAAAAATGGATAGATCATCCAGTTGCATGCGTCGGTGCGTCGTTGCACCCGGCATTCGGACCTCCGTTGAACAAACCTCGGCTAAACGCGTTTGATCGAGGGATCGTTCCGAATGGGGGAAGCGGGCGGTCGGCAATATTCATCTCTTCAAATTCACCACGATGACACCGCCCAGCGCCAGCGCGCCGCCGATTATGCCGAGCAGAGTGGGAACTTCGCCCAGCCAGAAGAAGCCGATCAGCGCGGACATCGGCGAGACCAGATAGAGGAAGTTGGAGGCTCGTGCCGCCGGCAGACGCGACAGCGCGGTCGCCCAGGCGGCATAGGCGATGAGGCTGGGCACGATGCCGAGAAAGATGACGGCGCCGAGGCCTGCTGTGTCGGCGACCGCCGCCTGCGAAAAGGCCGACGGCAGGAAGGGGGCCAGGCATAGTGCGCCGAGCACCATGTTCGAAGCCGCAATGGTCAATGGATGATGGCGGGCAAACAGCGGCTTCTGGACGATGGTGTTGACGGCCGAGCACAAGGCCGAACCAAGCACCAACAGAGCACTGGTGTTGAACGACAGGCCATGCCCGTCGGCCATGGCGATGATGCCTATGCCGGCGAAGGAAATCACCGTACCGATCCAGGCCACGCCTGAGAAGCGCTCGCCCAGCAATGCCATCGCCATGATGGCGGTGAAGATCGGGCTGACATTGATGATGAAGCCGGCGGCACCGGCCGAGACGGTCAGTTCGCCGAAATTGAGCATGACGGTGTAGAGCGCGACGAAGATGGCGCCGCCAAAGACCAGGCGCCACACTTCGTCGAGCCTTGGCAGCGCCGGGCGCTTGACGGCCAGGAAGATCGCCGCCGGCACAGCGGCGATGGCAAAGCGCAACGCACCCAGTTCCAGTGGGCCGAAGGCGGCGAGACCGGCTCGGATAGCGGGAAAGGCGGAGGCCCAACCAACCAGCGTCAGCGCCACCGCGATGGCTGCCGTGGTGTCCATTCGCTGTGTCGAATTCAACGTGCCCGTTATCTCGCTCATCTCACCGCCCTCGTATTTCTTCGGTCCTGAAAGGCAGAAAACGCCTTTTCACCCCGGTTGACAAACGACGAAATCGAGGATCACCTGTGACTATGGATCACAGCTCGGACACAATGGTGCCGCTCGAAACGCTGCGCGCCTTCGATGCGGCGGCGCGAACAGGCAGCTTTTCGGCGGCCGCCGAAAAGCTCAATATCACCCATGGCGCCGTCAGCCGGCAGATCGCCAAGCTCGAGGACTGGCTGGGATTGAAAGTCTTCGACCGTGGTGCGCGCGGCGTCTCGCTGACGATCGAAGGCAACAGGCTGCATCTGCGCACGGCGGAAGCCTTTGCGCTGATATCGACCCATTCCGACCGCTGGGTCGAGCCGCGTGGCACGGCGGTGGTGCGGCTGACCTCGATCCCCTCCGTCAGCGGGCTGTGGCTAATGCCGCGCATGGCGGCTCTGGAGAACAATCCCTCCAAGCTGCGCATCGTGCTCGATGTCGACATCCGCCAGGCCGACCTTGCCGATGAAGGCATCGACCTCTCGATCCGTTGTGGACGCGGCGGCATTCCGGGCCGCATCTCGGTGCAACTTTTCGAGGAACATGTCTTTCCCGTCGCGTCACCTGAGCTTGCCCGCGAGATCGGCCGCGGCGACCCTGCCCGGCTGCTCAAATATCCGCTGATCAATGATTCCGACGCGTCGGCCTGGCGCGCCTGGTTTGCCGCGCAAGGCATGGATTACCGCCCGCGCCCGCAGGACCGCCGCTTCGAGGACTACAATCTGGTGCTCGACGCCGCCGCCTATGGGCTCGGCATCGCGCTGGCCCGCCCGCCGCTGACCGGACATCAATTACAATCGGGCCGCATCACTCCCGTCGATGAGCGCACAGCCCTCAACCCGGTATCCTACTGGCTCGACCGGCCGATGGGGCGGCCGCGTACCGCCGCCGCCGACCTCGCCCGCCGCATCGCGGCAGAGGCCGGGCTGGCCCAGGACAAGATCGAGGCGTTTATCGAAGCCGAGCGATAGACCTTCCGGACCTATATGGAAAACCGGCCGATTCGAAGCTCAGCGAAGCAACAACAAAACGAACCCAAGGATCACCGCTCCCAGCAAACCGGCCATTATCGAAACAAAGCCAATTTTCACCAGCAACTGCTCAGGGTTCGGCACCGCACCATGGGATTGATTGGCCGGCCTGTGCCTGCCCGCCGGCGTACCCAGGGCGGCAGCGTTGCGCGGGATTGGAGCCTGCGCCGGGATAAGCGACAGCAATGACAGCCCCGCAACCCTGGCGGAGGCATTGTCATTGGCGGTTGTCGAAGGCGGCAAGAAGGCTCGCAGCGTTTCGGCTTCGGGTTTTGCCTTTCTCGCCACGACTGTTGCCAACGCCGCCTCTTCGCCCGTCTCAAGCTGGGCAAGATAGGCATCGACGATGCCAGCGGATGCGATCTGCTGCGATTTGACGGCCATCGGCGCCGCCGGCAAAATCAACAGCGCCGGCGCTGTCTGCTGCGCGAGCAGAGACGGCGCCGGCGGTTGGACCAGCGCCTTGACCAGTGCCGTCATCACTGGATCAGCCTGCCCCGAGGGCACGGCTTGCGGCGTCATCACTTCCCTAAGCAGGGCGGGAAGACGAGTGGAGGAAACGTCCATTGCGGCCCACCAACGACATTTTTCCGCTTCACAATAAGCGTTCAGCATTGTCTCAGGCTTGTCTCATGCTTGACCTCGCCGGGAATTTATGGCGATGAAATCCTCATGAACCCTGGCGTCCCCGCATGATGAACCGTTTCGAAGGCCCCGGCGGCAAGGAAGCCCGCATCCGCTACCTGGATGGCGACTTCCAGGTTACCAGCCCCGGCGCGTTCGTGCGCTGCGCGGTGACAGGCGAAAGCATTCCGCTCGACGAGTTGAAATACTGGAGCGTCGCAAGGCAAGAGCCCTATATCAGCGCCACCGCCTCGCTGCGCCGTGAAATCGAGATGCATCCGGAGCTGCGTAAGCGCAGTTAACCCTTCAGCTTGCGCTGGCGCCAGGCATCGAGCGTCTCGTCGATGATGCGCTCGGGAACGTGATCGAGTTCGAAGACCGTGTCGATCTCCAGCACCTCGAGCCGGTCGAGAAAGTCCTGTGAGGCGCCGTGGCGCAGCCGGGCGGCGTCCTTGGCGGTGGTGATGAGCACCAGCCCCTCAGTGCGTGCGGTCGCCGCCAGCTCGGCAAGTTCGTCCTCCGCATAGAAATGATGGTCCGGAAACGGCCGCGTCAATGCCAGTTCGCCGCCGGCCTCGCGCACCGTGTCGAAGAATTTCTCGGGATGGCCGATACCGGCGAAGGCGAGGAACCGCTTGCCGGCAAGCCCTGCCTTGCCGCTTGGCTCTGTATGGGCCTCGAAGATCGCCCGGCCGGCGCGTGCCGCCTGGCGGACCACGCTGTCGGCGGCAGTGCCCCCGCCCATTTTCAACAACCCGCTGGTGAAAACCAGCTGGTCGACAATTTTGGCCCTGAGCGGCCCCCCCGGAATGACGCGGCCGTTGCCGATCCCGTAGCGCGCATCGACCACGACCAGCGCATAGTCGATGTGGATGCGGGCGCTCTGGAAGCCATCGTCCATGATCAGGAAATCGCAGCCATTCCGTTCCAGCAGCAGCCGGGCGCCGGCGGCGCGGTTCGGCGTCACCGCCACCGGCGCGTGTTCGGCGAGCAGCAGCGGTTCGTCGCCGACATGCCGGGCGCTGTCGTGGTCGATATCGACCACGTGCGGCTCGGCGAAGGAGCCGCCATGGCCGCGCGACAGGAAGCCTGGTTTGAGATGCATGCGCTTGGCCTGCTTGGCGAGCGCGATGGCCACCGGTGTCTTGCCGGTGCCGCCAACCGTGAAATTGCCGATGCACAGAACAGGCGCTTCGATCTTCTCACGCTTGGCCCGCCGCATGCCGCGGCCGGCGGCAGCCGCATAGATGGCCGACAGCGGTGACAGTGCCAGGACCCGCCAGTCCGGCTCCTCCCACCAGAATGGTGGTGCTTCGGAGGCCACGCTAGCGCCCGTTCGCGCCCTTCAGGCGCGACTTGACGACCAGCGGCTGGATGTAGGGCTCAAGCGATTTCAGCGTACGCGCCAGCGCACCGCGCATCTCGTCGACGGTCGCAATGCCTGCCGCCATCATCTCGTGGCGCGCCACTTCGTTGGTCAGGAGGAAATTGACGGCGCCGGCCAGCATGTCGCGATCGCGCACCAGCTTGGCGCCGCCGCTGTCGAGCAGACGCTGGTAGGCCTCGCGAAAATTCTGCACATTGCGCCCGGCGAGAACCGCCGTGTCGAGCATGGCCGGCTCCAGCGGGTTCTGGCCACCCTCGGAGGTCAGCGAGCGGCCGACGAAGGCTATTTCCGTCAGCCGGAGATAGAGCCCCATCTCGCCGATCGTGTCGCCAAGCAATATGTCGGTGTCGGCCGTGATCCTGTCGCCCTTGCTGCGCCGCGCGACCTTCAGGCCCATGCCGGAAATCTGCGCCGCAAGCGCCTCGGCGCGATCGGGATGACGCGGAACGACGATCGTCAGAAGACCATGGTGGCGCTTGTGCAGCGTCGCGTGGACTTCAGCCGCGACCACTTCCTCGCCGTCATGGGTCGAGATCGCCGCCCAGGTCGGGCGGGTGCCTATCTGCCGCCGCAGTGTCGCCAGCGCCCGTTCGTCGACCGGCGGCGGCGACGTGTCCACCTTGAGGTTGCCCGACACCGTCACCGGCCGCGCGCCGAGCGCGAGAAACCGCTCGCCATCGACATCGGACTGCGCCACGACGTGAGCCAGGTTCTCGAACAGCGCCTCGGCGATGTTGGCGCGTTTCTTCCACGATTTGAACGAGCGGTCGGACAGCCTGCCATTGACCAGCACCTGCGGCACGCGTCGCGCGCCAAGCTCGAGGATGGTCATCGGCCAGATCTCGGATTCGGCGATGATTGCCAGATCCGGCTGCCAGTGATCGAGGAACCGGCTGACCGCCGGCTTGAGGTCGAGCGGTACATATTGATGGATGATGCGGTCACCGAGCCGCTCTTCGGCGACCTGCGCCGAAGTGACCGTGCCGGTCGTCAGCACGATGTTGACGCCGTAGTCGAGGATGCTTTCGACCAGCGGCACGACGGCTATGGTCTCGCCGACGCTCGCGGCATGGATCCAGATCACCGGCCCGTCGGGGCGCGCGCGGCCGGCGACGCCATAGCGCTCGCGGCGGCGGTAGCGGTCTTCCTTGCCGCGCGAGGTGCGCCAGGCAACGTAGGGCCCGACCAGCGGATAGGCTGCCGCACCCGCGAATCGGTAAGCCGACAGCATGGCCCGTGCCCAGCGGCCGCTCATCGCGGAGCATCCACGAGACGGTAAGCCTCGGCGGTCGCGGCATTGAGCGCTGTCGTCACTTCCTGGCGCTTGCGCTCCATTTCGGCGTCATCGGCGCCGGCCGCCACGAAGATCGGCTGGCCGATGACGATCGACGAACGGCCGAACGGCAGGTTGATGGTGGTCTTGTCCCAGCTCTTCTCCAGCACCTTGCGGCGGCTGGTGGTGATGGCGACGGGCACAAGCGGCCGGCCCGAGAGGCGAGCCAGGAGAACGATACCAAGTCCTGCGTCTCGCGGCGTGCCGTGCGGAATATCTGCGATCATGGCGACGTTCTTGCCGACGGCGAGCGACTTTTTCAGGGCGATAAGCGCTTTTGCCCCACCCTTGTCGAGGTGCCTGGCATTTTCCCGCCCGCCCGAGCCGCGCACCGCCTCGATGCCGAATTTTTCCAGCATCAAGGCGTTGAGCTCGGCATCGGCGCTGCGCGAAACCATGGCGACCAGCGGCTTGCGCTTGGGATAATAGGCAGGCGTCAGCAGATGCTGGCCGTGCCACAAGGCGATGATGCCAGGCTCGAACTCGGTATAGGCACCGCCCGAAAACCGTGCCGATCCCTCGACGACGCGATTGGTGAGGCGCACGAAGCGGACGAACTGGGCGAACAGGCTGGCGATGGCGTTCTTGACGAATCGCGACTGCGCAAGCGGTTGGCGAATCTTGCGCCAGAAGGCCTTGGTCGTGCGGCTGCGTCCCCTGCCCGTGGGCGCGGCATCGCTTGCTGGCCCTTTCGCCAGGTCATGCTCCATCGAAGTCAACCGGCAGCCTTGTTGTCGGGGTCCAGCAGCCGGTGCAGATGAACGACGAAGTAACGCATGTGAGCGTTGTCCACGCTGGCTTGCGCCTTGGCTTTCCACGCCGTGTGCGCGGATTGATAGTCGGGATAGATGCCGACGATGTCGAGCCCGTCGAGATCGCGGAATTCGGTGCCGCCAAGCTTCTTCAGTTCGCCACCGAACACCAGATGCAAAAGCTGTTTCTTTCCGTCTTCCGCGGCCATGTCGGTCCTTCACATATCGTGAGTTTGTCACAGGTCTAGACCAAAGCCGCCGACTTTGGAACCTTTAGGGCGAGATGAATTCATCTCGCCGGGGAAAACGCTTTCACGTGTCCAGACCGGCGATGACGCCGGCGAGCACGGCCAGCAATTCACCGCTGCCGGCAGCAAGGGCGCCGTGACGAGTCACCTCGCCGGCATAAAGTGGAGCGCGGCCATGCTGGTCGAGCAGCTGGCCGCCGGCCTCGCGCAGGATGAGGTCGGCCGCTGCAATGTCCCAGTCATGCGCGTTCGGCTTGACGAAAGTGGCGTCCAGCGCGCCATTGGCGATCATGGCCAGCCGATAGGCGAGCGAAGGGCTGTAAGGCGCCCGCTTCAGCCGCGCCTGCCATTCGGCAGGCATCAGGTCGGTCAACTGCTTCAGCCCGGAAATCTCGGCCGTTTCCGCCAGCTTGCGAACCGCAATGCGCTTGCCGTTGCGGAAAGCACCCTGGCCGGGCAGCGCCCAATAGGTCTCCTCCATCGCCGGGCATTCCAGCACGCCGGCCAGCGTGCGGCCATGCTCGACGACGGCGACGCTGACGCACCAGGTGCGCTGGCCTTCCAGGAAACCGCGCGTGCCGTCGATCGGGTCGACGACGAAGGTGCGGCGTGCCGAAAGCCGGACCGGATCGTCAACTGTCTCTTCCGACAGCCAGCCATAATCCGGCCGCGCCGCCAGCAATGTTTCGCGCAGATAGGCGTCGGCCGCGTGGTCGGCCTCGCTGACCGGTGATGTGCCGCCCTTCATCCAGACTTGCGGGCTGTTGCCGAAGTAGCGCATGGCGATCACCCCCGCCTCGCGGGCGGCATCGCGCAGCAGCGGCAAGTCTTCGGTGGCTCCGGCAGTGGTCAGGTCATGCTCCGGCAAGGGTCATGCCTTCGATCAGGAGCGTCGGCGCCGCGGTGCCGAAATTGCGGTCGAGGTCATCGGCCGGGACCATGTTGAGGAACATCGTCTTCAGGTTCGAGGCGATGGTGACCTCGGCGACGGGATAGGCCAGTTCGCCATTCTCGATCCAGAAACCGGAAGCGCCGCGGCTGTATTCGCCGGTGACCATGTCGACGCCCTGGCCGAACACCTCGGTGACGTAGAAGCCGGTCTTGAGCGATTTGATCAGCTCTTCCGGCGACCGCTCGCCGGGTTCGATGGCGAGATTGGTGGAGGATGGCGTCACGGAGGAGCCGCTGCGTGCGCCGCGGCCGTTGGTGACGAGGCCCAGCTCCCTTGCAGCCGAGGTCGACAGGAACCAGTGGTTGAGCACGCCCTTCTCGACCATCAACAGCTTTTCGCCCTCGACGCCTTCGCCGTCGAACGGACGCGAGGCCTGGCCACGCCGCCGGAGCGGCTCGTCGGTGACGGTGATGGCGGAGGCGGCCACCTGCTTGCCCATCATATCGCGCAGGAACGAGGTCTTGCGCGCGACCGAGGCGCCGTTGATGGCGCCGGCGAGATGGCCGGCGATGCCGCGCGCGACGCGTGGGTCGAACACCACGTCGACCGGCCCGGTCGCCGCCTTGCGCGCGCCGATGCGGCGCACGGCGCGCTCGCCGGCCTTGCGGCCGATGTCCTCGGGCGCATTTAGATCTGCAAAATGCTGGCGCGAGGAGAATTCATAGTCGCGCTCCATGCCGGTGCCCTCGCCGGCGATAACGCTGGCCGAGCGCGAAAAACGCGAGCCGACATAGTGGCCGAGGAAGCCGTGCGAGGTGGCCAGCACCAGGCCGCCCAGCCCGGCACCGGCGCTGGCGCCGGCCGAATTGGTCACGCCCTTGACGGCAAGCGCTGCCGCTTCCGCCGCCAATGCGGCTTCCTTCAACTGGTCTGCCGACACTTCGGTGGCGTCGAACAGGTCGAGATCGCGCGTCTGTTTGGCGAGCAATGCCGGATCGGCCAGCCCTTGATAGGGATCCTGCGGCGACACTTTCGCCATCGCCACGGCGCGCTCGGCCAGCGTTTTCGGGTCGGACGCCGCTGTCGCCGAGACACTCGCCACGCGGCCGCCGACGAAAACGCGCAGCGCCACATCCTCGCTTTCGGAAGCTTCGGTAGCCTCGACCTTGCCGAGACGCACCGACACACCGGTCGAGCGGCCGCGCACGGCCACCGCGTCGGCGGCATCGGCGCCGGCCTTTTTGGCAGCCTCGACCAGGGCCGCGACGCGGTCGGTCAATTTTGCTGCGTCTGATATGTCGGTCATGCCTGAAATCCTGCTGGTGCGGCCGGTGTGCGGCCGTTGCCCACCCATCTATTGTTCCGGTCCGGCTTGTGCAATGGCATAGGCTTCAATCAAAATGCAGGGCGGACGGTTCAAACCGCGAACCCTGTGACGCAAAATCGGTTCGCAGCCTGCACGGAGCATTTCGATGACGCCTTTCCATCTCGCCTTCCCGGTCCGTGATCTCGATGAAACCCGCGTTTTCTATGGCGAGGTGCTGGGCTGCGCGATCGGCCGCTCGTCAGCGACCTGGGTCGACTTCGACCTCTACGGTCACCAGATGTCGGCGCATCTGCGGCCGCAGGCCGCACAGGCCCCCAGCGACGGCAAGGTCGACGGCATTGTCGTGCCGATCCCGCATTTCGGCGCGGTGCTCTTGATGGACGACTGGCAGCGCCTGGCGACACGGCTGGAGGCGCGCGACGACATCGACTGGCTGGAACGGCCGATGGTCCGCTTCAAGGGCGAGCCCGGCGAACAGGCAACGCTGTTCATCCGCGACCCCTCGGGCAATGCCTTGGAATTCAAGGGCTTTCGCTCGCTGGAGCAGGTTTTCGCGCACTAGCTCAGATCGAGGGCATCCATCGATCAACGGCCGAAACGGCCCGCCGCGAAAGGTGCGAGCCGAGCCGGATCGCCGCGTCCGCCGATCAAGTTGGCGACCAGCCGCGCGGTGATCGGAGCCAGCGTCAGGCCGAGATGGCCGTGCCCAAAAGCATGAATTACGCGGGAGCTGCCGCGCGAAGCGCCGATGACCGGCCTGGAATCCGGCAGGGACGGCCGGAAGCCGAGCCATTGCGAGGCAGGCGAGCCGAGCCTGGGAAAAATTTGCCTGGCGCCACGGTCAAGCAGCGCCAGCCGGCGCGGATTTGGCGGCGCGACCAGGCCGCCGAGTTCGACGGTGCCGGCGACCCGCAAGCGGCCAGCCATCGGCGTCAGGTAGAAACCAAGATCGACGGGACAGACAGGTCGGTTGAGCAGCGGCGCGTCGGTCTGGAATTCCAGATGATAGCCGCGCTCGGTCTCGAGCGGAATCCTGTCGCCGGCCTGCGCGGCCAGTGCGCGCGACCGTGCACCGGCGGCGATCACCACCGTGCCAGCCTTGATGCGAACGCCGGGTCCGCTGAGCTGCACACCGTCAGCCTCGACCTGCAGCCCGGTGATCTCTGCCTGCTTCACCGATGCACCACGGGCACTCACCGCGCCCAGCAACCGCCGCATCACCATTGCCGGATCGGTGACATTGATCGAGTCGGGAAAATACACGCCATGCGCTGCTGTCGCCGGCAGGCCCGGCTCAAGCGCCGCCACCTCTTCGGGAGTCAGGACCTCTTGGTGGATGCCAAACCCAGCGCGCATTGCCCGGCCGCCGGCGCCAGCGGCAAAATCGCTCAAGCGGCGATAGAGGTAAAGACAGCCATTGCGGCGCAGCTGGTCCTCCAGCCCGGCTTCCCCGGCCATGTCTTCCCAGGCCGGGAGGGCGTCGGCCAGCAGTCCGGCGAGCGCCAGCGCATTGGCCCGGGTGGCCGCCGGCAGCGATTGCCGCATGAACCGGACGAGCCATGGCGCCAGCTGCAGCAGCGCCGGCCAGCGCAGCGAAAACGGGCTGTCGGGATCAAGCAGCAGCTTTGGCAAAGCCCGCAGCACCGCAGGAGTGCCGACCGGCATGCAGGCATATTCGGCGATCGTTCCGGCATTGCCGAACGACGCGCCTGAGCCCGGCTCGTTCGGATCGATGAGCAGGACTTCGCGGCCGTCCGCGACAAGGCGAAGTGCCGTCGCCAGCCCGACAACTCCGGCGCCGACAATGGCGATTTCGACCGTTTCAGAAGCAGCCACTATAGATCTTCCCGATTGACCTTGAATCCAGTACCGATCATGTGGTCTCTTGGTTCGGGGTCACGGTCCAGTCTTGATCCCTGGAATCGAATAGGCCAGATCTTTCCGCCCTCAGGCGACAGGCGTCCAGATCACGTCCTCGATTTTTTGCGCGCCGGTCGCCAGCATCGCCAGCCGGTCGAAGCCGAGCGCGATGCCGCTGGCCGGCGGCATGATGGCAAGGGCTGAGAGAAAATCCTCGTCCAGCGGATAGCGCTCGCCATAGATGCGCTGCTTCTCGTCCATCTCGATAACAAAGCGCCGGCGCTGCTCGTCGGCGTCGGTCAGTTCGCCAAAGCCGTTGGCGAGTTCGACGCCGCAGCAATAGAGCTCGAAACGCTCGGCGACGCGCGGGTCGCGCTGGCTCGGCCGCGCCAGTGCCGCCTCGGCCACAGGATATTCGCACAGGATGGTCGCGCGCCCCTGCCCGAGGAATGGCTCGACCTTTTCCACCATCACCCGGCTGAACAGATCGGCCCAGCTGTCGTCGGGCGCGGTGCGCAGGCCGGCATGGGTCAAGGCGGCGTGCAGCGCGTCGCGGTCGGTGCTGCCGTCGGCGGCGACCGTGGCCAGCAGATCAATGCCGGCATGGTGGGCGAAAGCGTCCGCCACCGTCAGTCGTTCCGGCTCGGCAAACGGATCGCAGTCGCGGCCCCGGAAAGAGAAAAGAGTCGCCCCTGTCCTTGTCGCGGCCAGCGCCAGAAAGGCCGCACAATCCAGCATCAGGCTCTCATAGGCCTCGCCCACCCTGTACCATTCGAGCATGGTGAATTCGGGATGATGCAAGGGGCCGCGCTCGCGGTTGCGATAGACCGGACCGAAGCTGAAAATCCGGGTTTCACCGGCGGCGAGCAGCTTCTTGCAGGCGAATTCCGGCGAGGTGTGCAGATAGAGTGGCGCCCTTGCACCGTCCGGCCCGACCGCTTCCGTGGCGAAAGCCGCCAGATGCGCCTCATTGCCGGGCGAGACCTGCAGCGCCGCCGTTTGCACCTCGACGAAATCATGGGCGGCGAACCAGTCGCGCAGGCCGGCGGCGATGCCATTGCGCAGCATCAGCCGCGGGCGGCGGTCGGCGTGAACGTCAGGCGTCCACCAGGGCGAAGCTTCGGTCATGCGGCTCGGAACATGGTGGAAGGGGGCTGGCGGCGGCGGCCAAGATGCGGTAGGCCCCCATCCAGCGCCGCACTAGCCGGCAAACGCCAGTCAACTCTTCTTGCAGGATTTAAAACCGTGGTGAAAGTCATCGCCAGTTCGCTCCGCAAAGGCAATGTCGTCGACAAGGACGGCAAGCTTTATGTGATCCTCTTTGCCGAAAACATCCACCCAGGCAAGGGCACGCCGGTAACGCAGCTCGACATGCGCCGCATCGGCGACGGGGTGAAGGTTTCGGAACGCTACCGCACCACCGAGCAGGTCGAGCGCGCCTATGTCGAAGAGCGCGAGCACACCTTCCTCTACCGCGACGGCGAAGGCTTTCACTTCATGAACCCGGAAACCTACGACCAGGTGGCGGTGTCGGAAGCCGTGGTCGGCGACATGGCGCCTTACCTGCTGGAAGGCATGGCCGTGCAGGTGTCGCAGTTCAACGGCATTGCCATTTCCCTGGTGCTGCCGCAGCGCGCCACCTTCGAAGTGGTGGAAACCGAGCCGACGACCAAGGGACAGACGGCCTCGTCGTCCTACAAGCCGGCCGTGCTGTCCAACGGCGTACGCACCCTGGTGCCCCCCCACATCGCGCCGGGCACCCGCGTGGTGGTGATGACGGCGGATGGGGCTTATGTGGAGCGGGCGAAGGACTGAAGACGAGCGGTGGGGTTACGGGGTTACGGGTTTACCGGCCAGCCCTGCGTTTCACCAGGGCTCACCCTTGTCCTCTTCCGCTGTCTCCCCTTGAACGCGGCGCCTCCGCCCGCACAGTGATATTTTTCACGAAGCATGTCGCAAACACCCTGCGCGGTCCGTCCTTTGAGCGAAGAAGGAGAACGCCATGCGAAAACTTATCGTCACCGAATTCATCAGCGTCGATGGCATTGCCGAGGTCGAGAAGCTGCCAAGCGTGACCTGGAACGACGAGATGAACAGGTTCAAGGAGGACGAGCTTGCCGATAGCGGCGCCATGCTTTTGGGGCGCACGACCTATGAGATCTTTGCCGGCTCCTGGCCGACGGAAACCGGAGATTTTGCCGAACGGTTCAACGCGCTGCCGAAATATGTCGCGTCGAACAGCCTGAAGGCGCTCGACTGGAAGCCTGCCGAATTGCTGAAGGGACCGCTGCCGGAAGCGGTCAGGACGCTGAAGCAAGGCAGCGGCGGCAACATCTATGTGCATGGCAGCCTCAGCGTCGCGCAGGAATTGCTGCGCCATGGCCTGGTCGACCGCGTCAGGCTGCTCAGTTATCCCGGCACCGTCGGCCAGGGCAAGCCGCTGTTCCCAGGCGGCGAACCGGTGGCGCTGGAATTGATTTCTGCGATGCCGTTCAGCAACGGCGTTGTGGCGCTGGAGTATGCGCCGGTGGCGGCGAAGTCGTAATCGGTTGGAGCCTTTCAGATCGAATGGGGAAGATGCATCCTCACCCGACCTGCTTGCCCCGTCTCCCCTTGATGGCGGCGCTATTCCTCGCCTCCACCGCCTTCTCCACCTGCCGCTTCAGCTCGTCCTTGATATCCACCGTCTCGTTCATCAGCGCGTCGATCTTCAGGAAATCGAGGACGCGGTATCTCGACACTGCCGGGCGGACCAGGATGTCGGGGCGGCATTGCTTCAGCTTGTTGGCGATGATCGACTGCATCATCAATTGCGTGGCGCCGAACATCAGGTCGACGGAGGTCGGCTGTTTGCGGTCGGCCTCTTCCGGTGCGCCGACGACGTCGACGCCGATGATGATGTCGGCGTCGTTCTCGATCAGGTCGAACGGCACGGGGTTGTAGATGCCGCCGTCGATCAGCAGCCTGCCGTCTCGCATCACCGGACGGAACACGGCGGGAATGGCCGCTGACGCCGCCAGCGCGGAGTGCAGGTCGCCGTCTTCGAAGACGGCCAGCTTGTGACCGAAATAGTCGGTCGCCGTCACCTTCAGCGGGATTTTCAGCTCGGCAAAGGTTTCGGGGATGGCCTCGGGCAGAAAGGCTTTCAGGATGCGCTCGACATTGAACTGGCTGACGCGGATGCCGTTCTGCATGGCTTCGGCTATCGTGCCCGGCCGCGCCCGCCACATGCGGCTGGCCACCTCGGCGCGGCGGCCGAGGATCGAGCGGGCGTAGTCGTGGATGTCCTTGCCGGCCATACCCGATGCCATGCCGGCACCCATGATGGCGCCGATCGACGAGCCGGCTATGGCCACCGGCCTGATGCCCAGCTCGTCCAGCGCCTCGATGACATGGATATGCGCCAGCCCGCGCGCGCCGCCGCCGCCGAAGGCGATGCCGAAGGTGGGGCTCATCCCTTGCCGGCTCCGGCCAGTTTCGGGCCGATGACCATGATGGTCGGCTCGGTGGTCAGCAGCTTTTTCGCCGCCGCCTTGACCTGTTCGAGCGTCACCGCGTTGATGTAGCCGGCGCGGCGCTGCATGTAGTCGATGCCGAGATCGTCGAGCTGCAACTCGACCAATGTCGAGGCGATGGCGCTGGACGAGTCCAGATTGTTGATGGCGTAGGCGCCGATCATGTATTTCTTGGTCGCCGCCAGTTCCGCTTCGGTCGGGCCTTGCTCGGCCAATTGCTTGACCACATCGCGGACGATGCCCAGCGTCTCGGCCGCGCGGTCGGAGCGGGTGCCGGTGCTGACGATCAACGCGCTGGCGTGGTCCTGGTTGATCAGCGAGGAGTTGACGCTGTAGGCCAGTCCGCGCTTTTCGCGCACTTCCTGGAACAGGCGCGAGGTGAAGGTGCCGCCGCCGAGGATCTCGTTCATCAGCACGGCGGGGAAGAAATCCGCCGCCTTGCGCTTCACGCCGGGAAAAGCGAGCTGCAGGGAGGTCTGCGGCAGGTCGTAGTCGACCTCGATATGCTGCGCCAGCTTCGGGTCGATATCGGCCACAGGCCTCAGCGCCTGGTTCTGCGGCAGGTCGCCGAACACCATGTCGAGCTTCTTCTTCAGCGTCTCCGCGTCGATGGCGCCGACCACGGCGACATGCAGGCCGCCGCGCGCGAACACCGCTTTGTGCAGGCCTTTCAGATCATCGGACGTGATGGCGGCGATGCTTTCCTTGGTGCCCTGATCGGAGCGGGAATAGGGATGGTCGCCATAGAGGGCGCGCGCCCATTTGTTCTGCGCCACCGTGTCCGGGTCGTTTTCGCCGGCGATGATGCCGGACAGGATCTGGGAACGGATGCGGTCGATCGGCAACTGGTCGAAGCGCGGCTCGTTGACCGCCAGCCGCAGCAGGTCGAAGGCCTGGTCGCGCTGCTCGGCCAGCATGCGCATCGAGCCGTAGATGCCGTCGCGGCTCTCGTCGAAGCTCATCTCGGCGCCGGCATCGTCGAGCTTGATCTGGAAGTCTTCACTATCGAGCGGGCCGGCGCCTTCGTCGAACAGGCCGGTCATTAGATTGGCCAGTCCTTCCTTGCCGACAGGATCCTGCGTCGAGCCGCCGCCAAAGACGAAGCGGATGGCGACGACCGGCACGGAATAATCCTCGACCAGCCAGGCGGTGATGCCCTTTGGGGAGGTGACGGACTGGATCTCCATGGCCCGCGCGGTGAGCGCCGGCAGGATGAGGAAGAGGATGGAGAGAAAGAGGGTGGTGAGGGCACGCCATGCGGCAATCGTCGGCAGCGACCAATCGCGGAAGCCGGCGCTCCCCCTCACCCAGCCTCCGCTTTGCTCGGCTGACCTCTCCCCGACGGGGAGAGGAGCTTGCCAGCGCTGGCGCCAGCCTCTTCTCCCCAGCGGGAAGAAGGTGGCCGCGAAGCGGCCGGATGAGGGGGCTGCCTCGCTCATGGGGATCGAATTCATCATCAATTCCCCGCTTGTTGCTGCGGCAAGAGATAGCCGGTCGTCGACCGGGCGAGCACCAGATAGCGCGCGGCGACCGCCTTGACCTCGTCTGCGGTGACCTTGCGGATGCGGTCCGTCCATTGCTGGACGTCCTGCACATTGCCGCCGGTGGCCAGCGTCGAACCGTAGATGTTGGCCATGGAATCCTGCTTGTCGCGGGCAAAGATCATCGACCTGACATAGCGGTCCTTGGCCTTTTCCAGTTCCGATGGCGTCACGCCATCCTTGACGATGCGCACCACCTCCGCATCGACTGCCGCTTCGACGTCGGAAATCCTGGCATCGCCGCGCGGCGCGCCGTAGACGGTGAAGTTGGTGTCGTCGAGCATGGTGCCCTGGAAAAAGGCGCCGGCGCTGGATGCGATACCTTGCTGGACGACGAGCGCCTGGTACAGCCGGCTGCGATTGCCCCCGCCGAGGATCTCCGCCAAGAGGTCGAGCGCTTCCGCCTCGCCCGGCTTTCCCGAATGATAGGACGGCACCACCCATTGCGTGGAAAAGCTCGGCACGCTGACGCGCGCGTCGGAGAGCGTGACCGTGCGCTTGGTGTTCTGCTCCGGCTCGACCGGGCGGATGCGGGGCGGCAGATCGGGGCCGCGCGCCACCTTGCCATAGGTCTTTTCGGCCAGCGCCCGCACCGTGTCCGGTTCGACATCGCCGGCGACGATCAGCACGGCGTTGTTGGGCCGGTAGTATTTGTCGTAGAAGGCGGTGGCGTCGACGCGGTTCAGCTGCTGCATCTCCTGCATCCAGCCGATGACCGGAATGTGATAGGGCTGGTTCTGCCACAGCGTCGCATCGACCTCCTCGTCCAGCACAGCCTCGGGGCTGTTGTCGATACGCGAGCGGCGCTCCTCGAGGATGACGTCGCGCTCGGTCTTGATGACATCGTCGGTGAGGATGAGGTTGCGCATGCGGTCAGCCTCGAAGCTCATCATCAGCTCGAGCGCCGACGGCGCCACCGTCTCGTGGAAAGCGGTATAGTCGTAGGAGGTGAAGGCGTTGTTGGAGCCGCCGATATCGGAGACGGCGCGGTCGAACTCGCCGGCCGCATGGTTGGTCGTTGCCTTGAACATCAGATGTTCGAAGAAATGCGCGATGCCGGATTTGCCGGGCGGCTCGTCGGCGCTGCCGATCTTGTACCAGACCATGTGGGTGACGATCGGCGCACGGTGGTCGGGAATGACGACCACCTCCATGCCGTTGTCGAGCAGGAAATCCGTGACCTTGAACTCGGCCGGAACCGTGTTGGGCAAGACGGGGCTCTCGGCCAGCACTGGGCTGGTCGTGACAAAAGCCAAGGAGGTCGCCAACAGCGTTCCCCGCAGCCATTCAATCCTGGATGTCATCAACGGCTCCGGTTCTGTCGACAGACGATAGGCAAGGTGCTGGCGACAAGCAAAGTGATTTGTTGATCATGTTGCCGGCAAAGGCGGCGGCAAAGAGGCCGGCCCATGGATGCCCGGCCAAGGATACGAGGCGTATCAGGCCGCCTCGATGAAGCGGATGACGGTCTCGCCATAGTTGCGTTCGTCCAGCACCGAAAAGCCGGGGCCTGGCTCGAAGGACGCCGCCGCGGCCTCTTCGACCACGCACAGCGCGCCGGGGCGAAGCCAGCCGCCGGCTTTGGCCGACTGCAAGGCGCGCTCGCCAAGGCCCTTGCCATAGGGCGGGTCGGCGAAGACAAGGCCGAACGGCGCCAGCGTGCCGGCCTCGCCGAGGCCGGTGGCATCGCGGCGGAAGATCTTGGTGCGGCCGGTCAGGCCGAAGGCCTCGACATTGTCGCGGATCAGGCCACGGCCTTCCGCCGATTCCTCGATGAAGACACCGTAGGAGGCACCGCGCGACAGCGCTTCGAGCCCCAGCGCGCCGGTGCCGGCGAACAGGTCGAGCACGCGTGCGCCGTCCAATTGCTCGGCAAAGCGATGCGCCAGCACGTTGAAGACCGCCTCGCGGGTACGATCGGTCGTCGGACGGATGGCGCTCGAGCGCGGCGTCGCCAACGGACGCCCGCGAAACTCACCGCCGACGATTCTCATCTCGCTTTGGGGCCCCGGGGACCGTTGCGCGGACGCTCACCGCCGCCAGCCCCGCCCGGACGTTCGCCGCGCGGCTTGCCGAACGGCTTTGCACCGGCCGGTTTGCCATAGGTCGGTTTGAACGAGGCCTTGCGCGCCTTGGCGTCAGCCGCCTTGGCGGCGTCGGCTTCGGCCCTGCCCTTGCCGATCGGTCGCGCGCCTGGCGCCATCCAGACATTGGCCTTGCGCTGGCCGGGCGGCTCGATCGGCCGCTGCTCGCGCTCGGACTTTTTGCCACCGCCCGGCTTGCCACCAAAAGCACCACGCGGCTTGTCGCCGAAGCCACCGCGCGGTTTGTCGCCGAAATTGCCGCGCGGCTTGTCGCCAAAGCTGCGTTCGGGACGCGGGGCGCGTTCGCCAAAACTCTTCTCAGCGTTTCTGTCGGGGCTTGTCGACAGTTTGCCCAGAGCCTCATCGCGGCTGCCTTCGCGGCGCTTGCGATTCTTGATCAACCCGCCCTCGCCGATCGGGCGGCGCTCGCCATCGCGGGTGAATTTCGGCCGTTCCGGCTCCGGCTCGCGAACTTCGGTGCGCCGCACCGGCTTGTTGGAAAACGGCTTGGTGACATCGGCGTCGAAATTGGCGCCGGATTCCTCGACCAGGCGCTCGCCAAGCTGGTCGCGCAACACCCTGCCCTTGATTTCCAGCACATGGCCCTCGGCGAGGTCATCGAGTTGGAACGGCCCGTAGGAGATACGGATCAGCCGCGTCACGTCGAGGCCGAGCGAACCCAGGATGTTCCTGACTTCGCGGTTCTTGCCCTCGCGCAGGCCGATCGTCAGCCAGGCATTGGTGCCTTGCTCGCGATCGAGCGTCGCTTCGATGGCGCCGTAAAAGACGCCGTCGACGGCGATGCCTTCGCGCAGGCCGGCAAGCGCGCTTTCCTCGACCTTACCGTGGACGCGCACGCGGTAGCGGCGCAGCCAGCCGGTGGCCGGCAGTTCGAGCACGCGCGACAGGCCGCCATCATTGGTGAGCAGCAGCAGGCCTTCGGTGTTGATGTCGAGCCGGCCGATGGTCATCAGCCGCGGCAATTCAGCCGGCAGCACGTCGAAGACGGTCTTGCGGCCCTCGGGATCGCGGTTGGTGGTGACGACGCCGGCCGGCTTGTGGAACAGGAACAGCCTTGTGCGCTCGATCGGCGGGATTTCCATACCGTCGAGATGGATGATGTCATCAGGCATCACGTTGAAGGCCGGTGAAGTCAGGGCGCGGCCATTGACCTTGACGCGGCCGGCGGCGATCAGTTCCTCGGCATCGCGGCGCGAGGCGAGGCCGGCGCGGGCCAGCCGCTTGGCGATGCGCTCGCCTGCCTCTTCCGCAGCCTCGGCGGGACGCGGGCGTGGCTTGAAGCTGCCGCCTGACGCGCCTTGCGGCCGATCGTTGAAATCCCGCTTCGGGCGATCGCCGAAGTCACGCTTGGGGCGGTCGGCGAAGTCACGCCTTGGGCGATCGCCGGCGTCACGGGGGGCGCGGTCACCGAAATCGCGCTTGGGACGGTCGAAGCGCTTTTCGCCGCCCGCTGCCGCCCCAGCCGGCCGGTCGCCCCGCGGTGCGTAGGGTTTGCGCGGCCCTTCGCGCTTCTCGTAGGGCTTGCGCTCGCCTTCGGCGGCCACCGGGCGGTCGCCGCGCGGTGCGTAGGGCTTGCGTGGCCCCTCGCGCTTTTCATAGGGCTTGCGCTCGCCTTCGGCGGCCACCGGGCGATCGCCGCGCGGTGCATAGGGCTTGCGCGGCCCCTCGCGTTTCTCAAAAGGCTTGCCTTCGGGACGCGGGCCTTTGCTGAAAGGCTTGTCGCCGCCCTTGAAATCGCGCTTCGGCCGCTCGCCATCGGCAGCCATCGGCCGGTCGCCACGCGGTGCGTAAGGTTTCTTGGCGCCAAAGGACGGTTTGCCGCCCTTGCCCGCGGCGCCATCGCGGCTGCGCGGTCCCGCGGCTTTCGGCCCACTCTTGGCCGGACCCTTCCTGGGTCGGAATTTCTTGTCGTTGTCGTCCATGTGGCCTTTATCCGTTTGCGCTGCTACAGCGTGGCGCATCCTTTGGGGCGCGCAACGAACGCTGTAGCACTTTTGATGTGGCGCATGATCATTTTCGAAAACCGAGTCCCGATTTTCGAGGTCATGCGCTCCATAACAGGATCACCGTCAGGTGGCGAGGAGATAATCGGAGTGGAAATCGCGTGAAGCGGCCCGATTTCATGGCGCTGGCGCTGAAGGAGGCCGAAGCTGCCGCCTTGCGAGGCGAAGTGCCGGTCGGCGCCGTCATCGCCAATGGCGCTGGTGTTGTCGCCAGCGCCGGCAACCGCACACGCGAACTTGCCGACCCGACCGCGCATGCCGAGATGCTGGTCATCCGCGAAGCCTGCCGCAAACTGTCGGCCGAGCGACTGACCGGGCACGATCTCTATGTGACGCTGGAGCCTTGCGCCATGTGCGCCGGCGCCATTTCCTTCGCCCGGCTGCGCCGGCTCTATTTCGGCGCCGCCGACGACAAGGGCGGTGCGGTGGTCAACGGCGTGCGCTTCTTCGCCTCGCCGACCTGCCACCACGCGCCCGACATCTATCCGGGCATGGGCGAGACCGAAGCAGCCCTGCTGCTCAAAGAATTTTTTCGGGAGCGGCGCGGCTGAACCGGGCGCTACGCCCGGCGACACAATTCGGTGTTTTTACAGCCAATCGAACCAGCCGCTGCCCTTCTTGCCTTCCGCCTCTTTCTTGAGACGGCGTTCCTTCTTGTACTCGTCCTCGCCAAGCTCGTTCTGCGGCGCGGTGCCGGCCGCGACACGATACTGCACTGGAGGCTCGCTCAGATATTTGCGGGTGTTCGGATCGCCCTGCTTGCTGTCGGCGAGGCGACGCTGGATCTCGGCGGCACGGCCCTTGTCGGAATCGGCCGGTGTCCATGCCGGCGGGTGGCTCGAGCCTGACTCCGCCATCGCCCTTTTCACCGAGGCCGGATCGGTTTGCACGTCGTCGACGATCTCCGACTGATAGGCCGGGTCGTTCTGATGGGCGGTGGCATCGGCCCGCAAGCGGGCGCGGCGCTGCTCGGGCGATTCGGGCCATTCGGCGCTCGCCGTCTCGATGCTGTCCTGCGGGGCCGGCAGCGCTTCCTTCTGGCCGGGCGCCGGCTTTACAAGCGTCGGACGCGGCTTGTAGTCGATCTGTTCCTTGCGCTTCGGCGCAAATGAAAAGGCGCCTGAAATATCGCCGGCCAGCTGTTCGCCGGCGGTCTTGTCGGTGCCGTAGGTCGGAGAGCCCATGCAGCCGGACAAAGCGAGGCCCGACGCGACAAGCGGCGCCAGCAGCGCCAGGCGCGCATTATATCTCTCGGTCATGCCAAAAAGTCCCACTCTAGACAGCCTCTCGATTGCCACCAGCCTTCTGGCCGGTCCCCATCGTCCAAGCACTTGCGACGGAAATCCGGCGACAATTTGTCTTCCGGAGTTTCGCGTGTTTACCTCAACCACTCGTTAAGGGCAACGCGCGGGCGTTTTTCACCCGCCCGGCGTGGCATTTGTGCACCGATCAAGCTGGCCGGCCGGCCTGTCAAAGCCGGCCAAGCGCCTTCAATTCATGCAGCACCGCCGCATCCCTGGCCGAAACATCCGGGTATTCCGGATCCTGGCCGATATCGGCGGTGTAGCGCCATGAGCGCGCGCATTTTAACAGGCCGCGATCCTCGGCCTTCTCGACCACCACGGCGACACCCCTGACGTCGTCGATCGCGAAGGCACCAGCCGGTGCCTCGCCATGCGCGATAACCAGATCGCTGGTGATCGCCATCTCGGCCATGTCGACATCTGAAATCGCCGCTTCGAGCGCTGCATCGTTGATGGTGACGACCGGCACCGCTTCCAGCGACGATCCGATCACCTTCTGGGCGCGCGCGATCTCCAGCGCGCCGGTAACGACGCGCCGCACCTGCCGCACCTGGCGCCACTTTTCCGCCAGCGCCTCGTTCTTCCAGTCCGCCGGGATTTGCGGAAACTGGTCGAGATGCACCGAGACCGAGTCGGGATGACGATCGAGCCAGGCCTCCTCCATAGTGAAGGGCAGCATCGGCGCCAGCCATTTCACCAGGCAATCGAAGAGATGGCGCACCACCTGCACGGAAGCCTTGCGCTTCAGGCTCGACGGCGCGTCGCAGTAGAGCGCGTCCTTGCGGATGTCGAAATAGAACGCCGACAGCTCGACCACCATGAAATCGAGCAGCATGCGGGTGATGCGCTTGAACTCGAAGGCGTCGTAGCCCGAGCGCACGACCTCATCGAGCTCGGCCAGCCGGTGCAGCATCAGCCGCTCCAGCTCCGGCATCTTCTCCAGCGGCACCTCTTCGCCATCGTCATGGGCGAGCGTGCCGAGCATCCAGCGGATGGTGTTGCGCAGCTTGCGGTAGGCATCGATGTTGGTCTGCAGCACGTTCTTGCCGAGCCGCTGGTCCTCCCAGTAGTCGGTCGTCACCACCCACAGACGCAGGATATCGGCGCCCGACTGCTTGATGACGTCCTGCGGCACCACGGTGTTGCCGAGCGACTTCGACATCTTGCGGCCATCCTCGTCCATGGTGAAACCATGGGTGACGACAGTATCGTAAGGCGCCCTGCCCCTGGTGCCGCAGCTTTCCAGCAGCGAGGAATGGAACCAGCCGCGATGCTGGTCGGAGCCTTCGAGATAGACGTCGGCCGGCCATTTCAGGTCAGGGCGATCCTCCAGCGTGAAGACATGCGTCGAGCCCGAATCGAACCAGACGTCGAGGATGTCCATCACCTGCTTCCATTTGGAGGCATCGTGATTGCCAAGGAAACGCTCCTTGGCGCCAGCGGCGAACCAGGCGTCGGCGCCCTCCTTCTCGAAGGCGTCCATGATGCGCTGGTTGACCGCTTCGTCCTTCAGCACATTGCCGTCGACATCGGCGAAGACGGCGATCGGCACGCCCCAGGCGCGCTGGCGCGACAGCACCCAGTCCGGGCGCTCCTCGATCATGGCGCGGATGCGGTTCTGGCCGGCGGCGGGCACGAAACGGGTTTCGTCGATGGCCTTGAGCGCCCGGCTGCGCAACGTCGAGCCGTCGCCGAGGTCCTTGTCCATATAGACGAACCATTGCGGCGTGTTGCGGAAGATGATCGGTTTTTTGGACCGCCATGAATGCGGATAGCTGTGCTTCAGCCGGCCACGCGCGAACAGCGCGTTGCGTTTGATCAGCTCGTCGATGACGGCCTGGTTGGCGTTGCCCTTCTTGCCGTTGTCGTCGATGACGCGCGCCGGCCCACCCTCGCGGTCCGGTCCGAAACCCGGCGCGTCCTTGGTGAAGAAGCCGCCATCGTCGACGGTGAACGGGATGGCGGGATCGATGCCGCGTGCACGCAGATCCACCGCCGCGTCCATCCAGGCGTCAAAGTCCTCGCGGCCGTGTCCGGGCGCGGTGTGGACGAAGCCGGTGCCGGCATCGTCGGTGACATGGTCGCCGGCGAGCATCGGAGCGGCAAATTCGTAGCCGCCGCCCAAGCCCTTGAGCGGATGTGAAAGCGTAAGGCTTCCAAGCTCTTGCGCCGAGACGCTGCGCAGACGATTCAAGGTGACCTTGGCCTTGGCCGAGGAGTCTTCGGCCAGTGCGTCGGCAAAGATCAGCTTTTCACCCGGCTGCGGGCCGAACGCGTTCTCGGCTGCCGTGACCTCGTAGAGGCCATAATTTATACGCGGCGAATAGTTGACGGCGCGGTTGCCTGGGATCGTCCACGGCGTCGTCGTCCAGATGACGACGTGGGCCTGCAGCAGATCGAGGGCGCCCTCCGTCAGCTTGGTCTGGCCATCGTCAATGGGGCGGACAAGGCTGGCGACCGGAAACTTCACCCACATCGTGTCGCTCTCATAGTCGTGGTACTCGATCTCGGCCTCGGCCAGCGCCGTGCGCTCGACCACGCTCCACATCACCGGCTTGGAGCCGCGATAGAGCTGGCCCGACATGGCGAACTTCAACAGCTCGCCGGCGATGCGCGACTCGGCATGGAAAGCCATCGTCGTATAGGGGTTCTTGAAGTCGCCGATGACGCCGAGGCGCTGGAACTCGGCCCCCTGCACCGTGATCCAACCCGCGGCGAATTCGCGGCATTCCTTGCGGAACTCGTTGACCGGCACCTCGTCCTTGTTCTTGCCCTTGGCGCGGTACTGCTCCTCGATCTTCCATTCGATCGGCAGGCCGTGACAGTCCCAGCCGGGCACATAGTTCGAGTCGTAACCGCGCATCTGGAACGAGCGGGTGATGACGTCCTTGAGGATCTTGTTCAGTGCATGGCCGATATGGATGTTGCCATTGGCGTAGGGCGGGCCGTCATGCAGCACGTATTTCGTGCGGCCGGCAGCGCTCTCGCGCAGCTTGCGGTAGAGATCCATGTCCTGCCAGCGCTTGACCAGCAGCGGCTCCTTCTCCGGCAGGCCGGCGCGCATCGGGAAGTCCGTCTGCGGCAAATAAAGCGTCTTGGAATAGTCGATCGTTTCAGTTGTATCGGTCATTGGTCTGCCATGTGCATTGCCCGGCGGGCGTACAAGCTCGGGCGTGAACTATCATGTTATGAAAAAAGCGCGAGGGGCGCGCAGAAACTCCCGGCGGCTCCGGCGGCGCTCAGGCCACCCGGAACACCGGGCCTGTAATTCGTATCGCGATCGCGAAAAGGCGCGAAAAGCTGGTCATGGCTGGGCTTTTAGCCGAAGCCACGGCAGGAATAAAGCGTCTCTCGTTCGATTCACCTACATCGTGAAATCGAAGCGGTAGGTGGTCGACACGCCGACCGTGAACTGGTTGCGGTCGCCACGCTCCTTGACCAGGCTGGAATCGGCCGCCGGTCCCATCAGGCGCGAATATTCGCCAAACAGGCTGGCGGTCATCGGCTCGGTCACCTTCCAAGTTATGGCGCCGCCAAGGCCGGTCGATTTCAGCCCGCCACCGGGATGGTATTCGCTCAGGCCCGAGGCCACCGCCTCCTGCGCGTTGACGCCATAATAGGCGTCAAAATAGTTGCCCGAGGCGAAGGAAACACGCGGTCCTCCCGAAATCCTGACGGTTGGCGTCACATCGTAGAAGGCATCGGCGGCGATGTCGGCGACAAAGCCGTTGTGAGCGCGAATGCCGTGGCGCAGCTCGGCGCGGGCGCGCAGCCAGTCCGTCGGATAGAATTCGAAGAAGCCGCCGACTTCGCCGCCCCAGCGCACCGGATCGAGGCCCTTCAGCTCATCGGCGTTGTCGTCGTCGCGGGAAAACAGGAACTTGCCGGTCAGGCCGGCGCGGACACCGCCATCGTCGACCAGCGCCAGCGAGATGTTGTCGTTGCGCGAGACAAAGCGTGCCGCCGGTCCGGCCTTGCCCAATGAGATGATGGGTTGGGCGCTCAGCATGTATTTCCTGCCGCCCTCGAAATTGGGCGCGACCAGGCCGGTGGCGCCAACGGTCAGATACCAGTCGCCGGACAGCCAGCTGCCCTCGCCCGCATTGGCGGCGCCCGCCCCGCCCAGCACCGCAGCGGCCAACACCAGAGAGATTCTTCCGACCGGACTCATGGCCACTCCACTAACACAACGCATATGAATACCGATGACAGCTTTGACGGCCGTTTGGTAAAATTTGATTTAAACCCGAGACATACGCTCGCGCTTTGCCGCGATGCCGCTGCCGGTCATCGACTGGACGTTGGCCCGCGCCCGGATTACCTTCCATCCGCAGTATTCCGCAGCCCTCGATGGAGACCGCGACAATGACCCTGCATGGCGACGCCCTGAAAATCGCGATCGAACAGACACGGACAAAATGGGGATGGTTTGTCGCGCTCGGTGTGCTGCTGCTCATCTTCGGCGGCATTGCCTTCGCCAACCTGTTCGTCGCCACGGTGGCTTCCGTCTACGTCGTGGGATGGCTGATGCTGATGGCGGGCATCATCGAGATCGTGCACGCGTTCGGCGTCAAGACCTGGAGCCGCTTCTTCTACTGGCTGCTCAGCGGACTGCTGTACGCCGTTGCCGGCTTCTTCGCTTTCGGCAATCCGCTGCTTGCCTCGGCGGTGCTGACATTCCTGCTGGCGATTGCGCTGGTCGCGTCAGGGGTGCTCAGGGCCTGGGTCGGCTACAGCCATCGGCCGGAACGCGGCTGGGGCTGGATCGTCGCTGCCGGTGTCATCACCGCGCTTGCGGGCCTGATCATCGCCATGGGCTGGCCGGTCAACAGCCTGTGGGTGCTCGGTCTGTTCCTGGCGATCGATCTGATCTTCCAGGGCTGGACCTTCATCGCCGTTGGCCTGGCACTGAAGAAGTAGCTTAAAATGCCATCGCAGCGTCGAGGTCGGAGAGCGGCCTGACGCCGGCAAGCAGCGCGCGTGCCTCGGCTTCATCGCGCTTCATCTGCGCGACCAGCGCGTCGAGCCCCTCGAACTTCACCTCCGGACGCAGGAAACCGAAGAAGGAAACCTGACAAACCTCGCCATAGAGGTCGCCGGAGAAATCGAAGACAAAGGTTTCCAGCAGCGGCGCGCCGTTGTCGTCGACTGTCGGGCGTCGGCCGAAGCTGGCGACGCCGTCGTGAAGCGTGCCGTCGGCGCGGCGGAAGCGGACGGCATAAATCCCTTCTTTCAGAGTCGCTTCGGGCGAAAGCCTCATGTTGGCAGTCGGAAAGCCAAGGGTGCGGCCGAGCTGCTGTCCGCCGACCACCTCGCTTTCGACGGTGAACCGGTAACCGAGCAGTCCGGCGGCTTCAGCCACCTCGCCCTCGCCCAGCAATCCGCGGATACGGCTGGACGACACCACCTCGGCGCCCTCGTCCCGGAACGCGTCGACGAGCGTGACGCCGAAGCCGTGACGCTCGCCGGCCGCCATCAGGTAGGCCGGGCCGCCCTGACGATCCTTGCCGAAATGGAAGTCGAACCCGGTCACGGCGTGAGTAATGCCGAGGTTCGTCTCCAGCACATCCGTCACGAACGCTTCCGCCGACAGCGAGGCGAAGTCGCGCGTGAACGGCTGCTCGACGAGCGCGGCAAAGCCTAGCAGCGACAGCAGCCGCGCCTTCATAGGCGGCGGCGTCAGCACGAACAACGGGATATCAGGCCTGAAGATCTTGCGCGGATGCGGTTCGAATGTCAGCACCAGGGCCGGCACGCCGCGCCGTCCTGCCTCCGCCGAGGCTCGCTCGAGCACCGCCTGATGGCCGCGATGGACGCCATCGAAATTGCCGATCGCCACGACGCCGCCGCGCAGGTCGGCGGGAAGCGGCGCGGTTGCCAGGATGCGCTGGAAGGCTGCCATCGTCACCTACCGAAGTCTGGGAATGACGGCCACCGGACCATAGCCATGCTTTTCCAGGAAGGCCGCCAATCTTGCCGGATCCGGTTGCAGGGCATCGCCATAGTCGCGGGCATGGATACCGCCGGAGACATAAAGAACATCGAAGCCATTGTCGGCGGCGCCCTTCACATCGGTCATCATGCCGTCGCCGATGGCCAGCACCTGGCCGCGCTCGACCGGCTGGCCCAGAATCTCGGCAACCTCCTTCATCGCGAGATTGTAGATCGGCGCGTAAGGTTTTCCGGCGATCAATGTGCGGCCGCCGAGCTGGGCATAGTCACGCGCCAGCGCGCCGGCACACCAGATGATGCGTTCGCCACGTTCGACCACGATGTCGGGATTTGCGCAGATGAAAGGCAGGTTCCTGGCGCGCAGCCGCCGCAGGAGCTCCGCGTAATCCTCGGGCTTCTCGACCTCGTCGTCGAACAGGCCGGTACAGACGACGCCGGACGCCTCGAACTCCTCGACAAGCTCGACGTCGAGACCTTCATAGAGGGTGAAGTCGCGGTCGGCGCCGATATGGAAAATCTTGCGCGGCCCTTCGGCGATCAGATCCCGGGTCACGTCGCCTGAGGTAACCACCCGGTCGTAGGCTGACGGTGGAACACCGATCGCGTTCATCTGCGCCACGACATCGGCACTTCTGCGCGGCGAATTGGTGATCAGGACGACGGGGATTTTCGCCTCTCGAGCCCTTGCCAATGCGGAGGCTGCCACAGGGAAATGCGTTTCGCCATTATGGACCACGCCCCAGACGTCGCACAGGATTGCCGAATAGGCCTTCGACACGTCTTCGAGCGAGCCGATGATTTCAGGCGAATCCGCCATGCCGTTTCCTTCAGTCATGATCGTTGCGACCGCCACGACAGACGGTTCGCCGCAGCCGGTTCGGATTAGCCGAACCATTCCGGCCTGTCACCAGCTTTCGCCAGGCACGATTGGTTAGCGGTTGGTGAAGCGCTGCCCCGGCAATAGAGCGATTTGCCAAACCCGGCCTTCAGCGTTTTGTGGAAAGCTGGCGTCGATCGAGAATCCGCCGGCGGGGGCCGCTCCAAGACATGCATGGACTTTGGCGTCAGTTCTGCCGCGACCAACGCGGCAACTATGCTCTTATGACGGTCGTCGCTATGGTTCCGCTGATGGGCGCCCTGGCAATGGCCGTCGACTTCACCGAGATGAGCCGCGAAAAACAGGCGGTTTCGAACGCGCTCGATGCCGCAAACTTCGCCACGGCGCGCCGGCTGACGGAGGGTGCCACCGACGACCGGTTGCGGGCCTATGCGCTCGACTTCTTCAATGCCAACCTCAACAAGATCAATCCCGCCAATACGACGCTCACCGTCACCTTGCCAAGCAACACCACCGGCGGCGGCTTGCTCAAGATGACCGCGCGGCTTGACTACAAGCCCTATTTCTATCCGGTCTTCGGCCAGCTCGTCGGCAAATCCGAAACCGACGCCAACCAGAGGATCAGCTTCAACATCACCTCGGAAGTGCGGCTGAAGAACACTCTTGAAGTCGCCCTGGTACTCGACAATTCCGGGTCGATGACCAAGACCGGAACGGGCTCGGGGCAAACGCGCATCGACCTTCTCAAGACCGCGGCAAAACAGCTGGTCGACACGCTGGCCCAGCAGGCGGCGATGATCAAGCAGGTCGACAGGCCGGTGCAGTTCGGCCTCGTGCCGTTTGCCGCCTCGGTCAATGTCGGGCCCGGCAACGGCAATGCGCCCTGGATGGATACCGAAGGATTGTCGCCGGTATCGAACGAGAATTTCGACTGGTCGACGCTGAACGCAGCCGACAAATACGCCCAGCAGACCAACGGCATCTGGTACAAGCGCGGCACCGGATGGGGAACCGACGAAGGCCAGATGCTGACCCGGTTTTCGCTCTATCGCGACATGAAGGTCGTCACCAACCATGAGCGTGTCGTCAACAGCAAGCGCGTGGTGTGCGACGAATACAACCCGAACAACACCTGCAAACGCGACCACGACGAATACGACTACATCGACACCTATGGCCCGTTCGCCAGTTGGCAGGGCTGCGTCGAGGCCAGGCCTTATCCCTACAATGTCAACGACGCGGCGCCTTCCGGCGGCTCGGCGAACACCGGCATAGGGGTCGGCGATCCGGCGACGATGTTTGTGCCGATGTTCGCCCCGGACGAACCCGGCAACCATTGGAGGCTCACCCAGGATCCCGACGAGGCCGCGCCGACGACCTATGGCGCCATCAACAGCTGGTGGAATGACGACCCGACGAGCAGTACCGGCCAATCCCGGCTGCGCAACATGTCCAAATATTTCCAACCGAGGCCGATCAATGCGCCGGCGCTGGCCGCCGGCAACGGGCCGAACTACAGCTGCTCCACCAACCCGATCACGCCGCTGACCGATGTCAGCGTTACCACTGGGCTTACCGCGATCAAGGCCGCGATCGACCTGATGAAGCCCGATGGCGGCACCAATGTTCCCGAAGGCATGGCCTGGGGTTGGCGGGTGGTTTCGAGCGGCGAGCCGTTCACGCAAGGCCGCCCGGAAACCGAGAGAGGCAACGACAAGGTCGTCATCGTGCTGACCGACGGCGCCAATACCTACTACACGCCGTCCTCGCTCAGCCATTCCGACCCCGCCGATTCGAAATCGACCTATGCGTCCTTCGGCTATCTCAACCCAGGCTACAACGGCACTTCGGTGGGCCGCCTGTTCATGGGCACATCGAGCGCCATTGGCCAGTTCGACTATTCGAACGGCAACTACACCAACGCGCTCAACGAGCAGATGGCGACGCTTTGCAACAACGCCAAGGCAGCCAATATCATGGTGATGACGGTGGCGCTCGACCTGTCGACGACCAAAACCGCCGATCAGCAGGCGATCGAGGCGCTGAAATCCTGCTCGTCGAACTCGCGCTTCCGCAAGGATCCAACGGACGCGAGCAAGCCGGCAAAACTGTTCTGGAATGCCACCGGCGCCAGCTTGTCGAACGATTTCAAGGAAATCGGCAACGAATTGTCGAACCTGCGCATCGTCGGCTGATCCTCAGGCTTCGGGGGCTGGCTGGAACAACGGCTGGCGCCGCCATGCACTTGCGCGCGCCTCCCGGGACAGGCACATCTTGGCCGCCTGCCGGATCGCGCGTCCATTCGCGGCGCGCTGGGGAAGAACAGATGCCCGAAACAGCCAATCATCTCGCCTTCGCGCTGGTCTGCCTCGGCATGGTGCTGACGCCTGGCCCCAACATGATCTATTTGATCTCGCGTTCCCTGTCGCAGGGGCCGAAGGCGGGGCTCATCTCGCTTGGCGGCGTGGCGCTCGGCTTTGTCTTCTATGTACTGGCGGCGGCATTCGGCATCACCGCGCTGCTGCTCGCAGTGCCCTACGCCTATGATGCGCTGCGCTTTGCCGGCGTGCTCTATCTCCTGTGGCTGGCCTGGCAGGCGGTGAAGCCGGGCGGACGCTCGCCATTCGAAGTGCGCGAATTGCCAAGGGACCGGCCGCGCAAGCTTTTCGCCATGGGCCTGATGACCAATCTGCTCAATCCGAAGGTGGCCGTGCTCTATCTGTCGCTGTTGCCGCAGTTCATCAGCCCTGGCAAGGGTCACGTCCTGTCGCAGCTCCTGGTGCTCGGCGCGACACAGATCTCGATCAGCCTCAGCGTCAATGCCGTCATCGCGGTGACGGCCGGTTCAATCGCCACCTTTCTCGCCGGACGGCCCTTGTGGCTGGTCATCCAGCGCTGGATGATGGGAACCGTGCTGGCGGCTCTTGCGCTGAAGATGGCGACAGACGCGCAGCGCTGAGAGTGCAAACCGGCGGTCGCCGCTGTCAGCCGCCGAAGACTTCTTTCAGGAATGCATGAGAGGCAAGGATGGATTGCTCGGCAGCATTGTACTGACCATAGGCCTCGATGCCGGTCTTCAATCCTGCGGAGTCAAATCCGTGACGAGCACCCGGGTAGACGTCAAGCTGCACAGAGCTTCCCTTGCCGCTGCGCTGCGTCATCATCTCCTGGCAATTTTTGGCGGGGGTCCGATCGTCCAGCTCGCCGATCAGGATCAAGGTCGGGACCGCCATGTCGCCATTCGTTGCCGAACAATCCGGATAGTAGGCGATCGCAGCCTTGAATTTGCGCTCCATAAGCCGCTCGTCTCCACCAGACTGCAAGGCCTCGAGCGTTGCGTTCCCGCCAGCGGAGAACCCCATCAACGCAATGCGCCGCGGGTCGACAAAACTGTATTTTGATAGGTATTCCAGAGCGCCGTAGGCGTCATATACGCGATCAACAGGGTGGAGGCCATCACAGGTCTCCTTAATGCCGCGGGTGCTGAAGCTGTCGACGACGAGGACGACGTAACCCCAGGAAGACAGTCGCTCGGACCAGGTTTTCCTTACACTTCGGGGCAAACCTGAACATCCGTGCAGAACCACGACAGCCGGGAACGGCCCCTCACCCGGCGGACGCGTTAAATACCCCTGCAGCGGCGTGCCGGGAACGGCCCTCGGGACGTTGCCGCCCGCTTGCGCAATGCGCTTCTGAAATGGCGTTGGCTCCGAAGCCGCGCTTTCAAACTGCACCGGCTGGTCAGCGCGCGCTGGCGCGGCATGCAGATAGCTACCGATACAAAGGCAGGTCAGACAGACGACCTTGTTGGGCAGTCTCGGCAGGGTGAAGGCCATGGGTGCCTGCTTCGTTACATCGGCCGTCTTATCTGCTGTGCCCGCTCCGGCTCGACCACCTTGCGGTAGAGATGCCAGGTGGCATGGCCGAGCACCGGCATGACGACGGCGAGCCCGGCAAACAGCGGGATCGAACCGATCACCAGAAGCACGGCGACCAGCAAGCCCCACAGCGCCATTTGCAGCGGGTTGGCCATCACCGCCCGGGCCGAGGTCTCGATGGCTGAGACGGCGCCGACGTCGCGGTCGAGCAGCAGCGGGAAGGCAACCACAGTGGTGGCCAGCACGATTACGGCAAAGACAAAGCCCGCGGCATTACCGGCAAGGATCAGCGTCCAGCCCTTACTGGTGGTCAGCACGTCGCGGATGAAGCCGCCGATCGAGGCCGGCGGCTGGTCTCCGAACAGGCCAGTGTAGATCGATTGCGCGGTGTAGAGCCACAACAGGAACAGCGCCACCAGCATGACGCCGATGACGGCGATCGACGGGATCGCGGACGAGCGCCGGACATCAAACGCGTGCCGCCAGGAGGTGTTCATGCCGAGCTCGCGCCGGCGGCTGATCTCGTAAAGGCCGAGCGCCGCAAACGGCCCGACCAGAGCGAAACCCGACATCAGGGGATAGATGAGCTGGATGGCATTGGCGCCGGACGTCCACTGCGTCAGGATCAGGCCGACGATGGGATAGATCAGGCACAGGAACACGTAGTGCGATGGTTTTGCCCAGAAATCCTCGAACCCGAGACGCAACGCATCCCAAAGGTCCGACGTGGTGATGCGGCGCACCGTCGGCTGCACATGCATTCCACGTGCGTCCGCCATGACATGAAAGCCGGCCATAACCTTCCTCCCGTGTGTCGGGGCGGTCACCGCCTGGATGGCCGCCAGAGCTGCCACTTCAAGATCGACAAGCATGATAGCAGAGTTGGCGGCGATTGTCGCCGGGTCAATGGCCTGGGGAGCAACTCCTCGTTGTGTTCAACTCTCCGTATGGCCTCTCATATGGCGTACCTTGGCAGACCTTCGTTTTGGCCAATCATTGTGCTGCATTTTAGCATTTACGCATTTTAGCATTTACTTAAATTACTCGTAGGGATCCCTGGCGTATCACCTGAGCTTTACGAGTTTCGGCGAGGGACTATGTTCGCATTGAAAGCCTTCTGGTCTTCGGAGCGCGGCAACTTTGCCATAACGACCGCCTTCGCTATGCTGCCAATAATGATTGGTTTGGCCGGCGCCGTCGATCTGATCGGCACGAGCCATGACGCCTCGCAACTCCAGAACTCGCTGGACGCGGCTGGGCTCGCCATCGGCACGAAGTTCTCTCCCGATATGGCGGCTGGCGATGTCCAGCAGCTTGGGCTGCAGTTCTTCGCCGCCAATATGAGCGCGGCCGACCAGCAGGAATATTTGGGCAGCGTCTCCGCTTTCGCGGCAACGGCAAGCGGCAGTCCAAGCGCCTACTTTATCTCGCTGTCGTCCAGCATAAGCCGCCCAAGCTTCATCAGCGCCTCGGCCCCCTGGCAGGCCTACCGCTCGGCCTCGGTCAAGATAAAACCTGGCGCACAGGCCTGCGTGCTGGCGCTCGATCCGCATGCGTCCGCCGCCGTGAACCTGCAGGGCTCAACCAACGTCTCGATGGACAATTGCGTGATCGCGGCGAACTCGGACGCGTCGGATTCCGTCAACAGGGGTGGTTCCGCACTGGTTTCGGCCGGCTGTGTCTCAACCGTCGGTGGCACCAGCGGGCTGTTGCCACCCAGCGCCAGTCTCGCCTGCGGAACGCCGCACGAACATAGGTACGCGTCCTTTGATCCATTGGCCGACGTCGTTCCTCCCCCTTACACATTGTGTTTGCCTGTCCCGAACGGCAAAACCTACACGCTGTCGCCCGGCACTTATTGCGACAAGACATTATCGGGGAACATCACGCTTAATCCGGGCGTCTACATCATGCGCGGCACCACCATAAAGCCAGGGGGAAACGGCAGCCTGACTGGCCAGGGCGTGACCATTTTCCTCATGGAAAGCGCTCAGATCTACATAAATGCCAATGAGAAGGTGAACCTTTCCCCGCCCACCAGCGGCCCTTATGCTGGCATCACCATTTTCCAGGATCACGGCAACACGTCTGCCCTGACATTGAATGGTGGCGCAAATTCCGTGCTCAGCGGTTTCATCTACGCGCCGGACGCGCCCATTTCCTACGCCGGCAATTCTGATATGAGCGCCCAGGGCGACTGTCTCAGGCTTGTCGGCAATACGATACAGATGACCGGGAACTCGTCCGTCAAGTCCGACTGCGCGGCGGCGCTTGGAAATCGCACAATGTATGCCGATCGGATGATCACTCTGGTGAAATGAGAGACAACCTGACGTGCGGCGGCGCCAGCGGTAGCGTTGAGAAAATGGCGATAACGCACGGCCGGATCGGTTTCGATGCGAGGCGCAATCCGGCCAGCCTGGGATAGGCAGCGCCGTCGATCGCCTGGTGAAATTCCGCCCAGCATGCCACGCCGATCAGCGTTGTACCGGCCAGCGTCAGTCTGTCGCCCCCTCTTCGATTTTCGCCGCCATGCCCGGCAAAAGCCATGATCGCCATTATCTCAGAGGCATGACCATAGCGAAAATCGAAACCCACCCGATCCCGAAGCTGAACAGGCGCATGGTGCTGACCGGCCTCGCAGCCCTGGCGGGGCTCGCCGCCTGCAGCACCGTTTCACTGCCAACCGGTGAAGGCGCCGGGGTCTCCTCCTCCGCCACCAGCACGCTGGCCAGCATCCGCGCCTCGGCCGGGCTCGCGCCGCTGGTCCCCGACCGGCAGCTCGAACAGGCCGCCCTGCAGCAGGCAGGCTACATGGCGCAGCGCCGCCGCATGAGCCACACCACCGGCTGGGGCAAGGATTTCGCCTCGCGCGTCAGGGACAATCGAATTTCCGGTGCCGCGGCGGAGAACATCGCCGAGGGTCGTTTCGACCTCGAGAAGCTGTTCGACATCTGGGTGCATTCACCAGGCCATCGCCGCAACATGCTCGACCCGCGCTTCACACGCTTCGGCCTTGCCTATGTGCGCGACGGCAGCGACAGCAAGCTCCGTTACTGGAGCCTCGTGCTCGGAAAATAGGAAAACGTGCCGGTGCGGTGCGCCACACCCAAGACGATTTGATGGAAAGCTAGTCCATATGCGCCGCCGGCGCGCCGCCGGCTGGCGCCTGCTTCGGCTTGCGCAGCAGGAAAACAAACGGGATGGCAAGCAGCGTCATCACCATGAGTATTTTGAAGTCCTTGACGTAGGAGATCATCATGGCCTGGAGATTGACCATGCGATCGACCTGCGAGAGCGCCGTTGGGTCGCCGCCTGCGGCCGCCGGCGAGACAGCCCACAGATTGGGGTTGAACGGATTGATGAAGGCCGAAAGCTCGGCATGGTTGATCTGCGTGTTGCGCACCATCAACACCGTCACGACCGACACGCCGATCGACGAGCCAAGATTGCGCACCAGGCTGAACAGAGCCGTGGCATCGGTGCGGAAGCGCACGTCAAGCGTGGCGAAGGCGACGGTCGACAGCGGCACGAACACCATCCCCATGCCCAGGCCCTGGATGACGCCGGAGCTGATGATCAGCCAATTGTCCATCTGCGGGGTGAAGCTGGACATGGTGTAGAGCGACTGCGCGGTCAGCAGGAAGCCGATGACGACGAGAATCCTGGCGTCAATCCTGCTCATGAGCCGCCCGACGACGAGCATCGAAATCATGGTGCCGACGCCGCGTGGCCCCATGACGATGCCGATGGTGACGGTCGGATAGCCGAAGATGGTCGACAGCATCGGCGGCAGCAGCGACATGCTCGCCAGGATGAGCACACCCATGACGAAGATGAATGCGAGCCCGGTCACGAAATTGCGGTCGAGGAAGATCTTGGGATCGATGAAGGGGTGCTCGGCCGTCATGGTGTGAATGATGAACACCCAGAAGCCGGTGAGCGAAAGACCAAGTTCGATCCAGATCTCGACCGAGGAAAACCAGTCGACCTCGCCGCCGCGGTCGAGCAGCAGCTGAAGCGCGCCGACGCCGAGCGATATCATGGCGAAGCCGAAGAAATCGAAGCCGCGCACGCGCCGCGCGATAGCCGGCAAATAAGCGGCCATACCGAGAAAGGCGACGATGCCGACCGGCAGATTGATGAAGAACACCCAACGCCAGTTGAAATTCTCGGTCAGCCAGCCACCGAGTGTCGGGCCCAGAATCGGACCCAGCATGATGCCGGCGCCCCAGATGGCCATCGCCTGGCCATGGCGTTCCCTGGGATTGATGTCGAGCAGGAAGGTCTGCGACAGAGGCACGATCGCGGCGCCGAACACGCCTTGCATCAGCCGGAAGAACACCATGGTCTCCAGGCTCCAGGCGATGCCGCACAGCATCGAAAACACGGTGAAGCCGACCACCGCCGTCAGGAACAGTTCCTTGCGGCCGAAGCGATCGGCCAGCCAGCCGGTGACCGGCGTCATGATGGCGGCGGCAACGATGTAGGAGGTCAGCACCCAATTGATGTTGTCAGGCGAGGCGCCGAGATCGCCGGTCATGGTCGGCAGCGCGACGTTGGCGATCGTCGTGTCGAGCGCCTGCATGATCGTCGCCAACATGAGCGCGACCGTGATCAGGCCGCGATGCGGCACTTCTTTGAAGGGTTCGGGCGTGCTCATGGCGTGGAACTTCCAGCAGGTAACAAAAACGTGTACAAGGGGTTTCCGGGCGGCAACGCCTTCCGTTGAGAGACCCTCGTCGCGGTGGGACGCGATTGTCGATGTGGGGGTTACATCGACTGAAAGTCTCTAATCAGCGGATGCTTGCCGCCCGGAAACATGAGGACCGACGGGTCCGCGTCGGAGATTTCAGACTTCGGCCAGGCCGCTATGCGGCGTGCCCAAACGCTGATCCTTCCAGCTCCTCCCATCAGACCAATCCTGCTATTCACCTCCGCCGCTGGTCCTGCGGCATTCTGTTGACGTTACTGCGCGGCCTCGCCGGCCGTGGCGTGACCGAAGATCGAAGGCAGGCCACGCGCCACGCCGGTGTCGACGGTAACGGTGGCGCTCATGCCGGTGCGCAACGCCATCTTGGCGTCCGCATCGGTCAGTTCGAGACGAACCGGGATGCGCTGTGTGACCTTGACCCAGTTGCCGGTGGCATTCTGGGCCGGCAGCAGCGAGAACTCGGCTCCCGTGCCGGCGCCGATCGCCTTGACCGTCGCCTCGAAGGTGCGCCCCGGATAGGTGTCGACCACGATCTCGGCCTTCTGGCCGGGCTTCATGTGGGTGAGCTGCGTTTCCTTGAAATTGGCATCGATCCAGGTGTCGCCGGTCTCGACCAGCGAAAACAGCGGCGTGCCGGAACCGACATACTGGCCGACCTTGAACGACGAGGCCTGGCTGACGATGCCGTCAGCCGGCGCCTTGACCGTGGTCTGCGCCAGGTCGTAGGCGGCCTTGTCGCGCGCGGCGAGCGCGGCCATCACGGTCGGATGCTTGTCGGTTTCGATGTCGGGATTGCCGCCAAGGGCTGCCTTGGCGCTGATGATGCCTTGCTCGGCAACGGCGAGCTGCTGCTTGGCCTTGTCGAGATCGTTCTTGGCTTCGTCCAGCGACGATTTGGCGTTGATGCCCTTCTGGGCAAGATCGGCGGCGCGGTCGAACTGCGACTGGGCGAAGGCGACCTGGCTGGCATCGGACTTCTGCTGAGCCATCGACTGGCCATAGGCGGCGCGCAACTGCTCGACATTGAGACGCGCGCCCGCCACCGCCGCGTCGGCCTGCGCCAACGCGATCCGGTAGGGCTCGGGGTCGATGGCAAACAGCTCGTCACCCTGCTTGACCAGCTGGTTATCGAAGATGTCGACCTTGACGATGCGGCCGGCCGTGTCGGAAGCGATCGACACCTTGGCCTGCTGCAGATTGGCGTTCTCGGTCTCCTGATAACGGCCGCCGGTAACCCAGACATAGCCGCCGCCAACAGCCAATGCCGCAGGCAGCGCGACCATGAGCAGGAAGCGGCCCAGCCGGCGCTTTTTCTTCACCGGCGCCGGAGCCGGCTGCACCGGGGGAGCAACGGTTGCCGGGGCCGCGGCCGGCTGCGCCGGCGCTTCCATTTCCAGTTCGGTCACTTTCTCGTCTATCTTGGCTACCGCGTTCATGCTGCTGCGCCCTCTGTGTTCTTCACTTTTTCAATGGACGGCGTCTCGTCGTCGGTCAGGTTGCGGACCATCGCCTCAAGTCCCTCGACGAGGACGCGACGGGCTTCCGGTTTCACGCCGACCAGCGATTCCTCATAGACTTCTCCGGCAATGCTCTTGATCACGGCGTAGGCATCGCTTGCCTTGGGCGTCAGGAAGATCATGCGGACGCGGCGATCGGCAGCGTCGGAACGACGCTCGATCCAGCCTCCCTCCTCCATGCGGTCGACCAGGCGCGAAACGCTGATCGGCTCGATTTCGAGAAGTTCGGCCAGCCGCGCCTGCGCGACACCGTCTTCCTTGGCAACGCGGACCAGAAGCCGCCATTGCGCCGAAGAAAGCCCCAAGCCACTGGCCCTCGCCTCGAAGCGCTTGCGCATCAGGCGCTGCACGTCGTGGATCAAGAAGCCCAATCTGTCGATGCCATCGGAAACCATGAGCGGGATATATAATAAGCGTGCTCACTATTCAAGGTGCCGCAGTGCACACAAAGCCGACAAATGTGCATGACAGCTTTGCCGGGCCAATCATGGTTATCGATTTGCGAACGCATGATGGCCGCGCCGCCTCTCCGCTGGTCGCGTCTGGCATATTGATGTACAGCCGCTGAACAGGATCGGGGGATCAACGCAATGCCGACGCTTTACGCTCTCAAGCCGGCCTTCCAGGGTCGACTGCGGCCGCTGGTCAATCGGCTGGCGGCCATCGGGGTCACCGCAAACAGCATAACCATCCTGGCGGCCGCGATGTCGATAGCCGCCGGCGCGGCCATTGCGATCCGGCATGAATGGCGCTGGCTGCTGTTGCTTATCCCCGTGGTGATGTTCGTGCGCATGGCGCTGAATGCCGTGGACGGCATGCTGGCGCGCGAGCATGGCCAAGCCTCGACGCTCGGCATGTATCTGAACGAGTTGTGCGACGTCGTTTCGGACCTCGCGCTGATCTTGCCTTTTGCCGTCTTTCCGGAATTTGGCGCATGGGGCGTCGTCGCCTTCGCAATATCGGCGGTGCTGACCGAGTTTGCCGGCGTGCTCGGCATCGCCGCCAAGATCGGCCGCAACTATGCCGGGCCGTTCGGCAAGAGCGACAGGGCGCTGGCGCTCGGCGTCGTCGCCGTGCTGTGCGCCCCAGGGCTGTGGCCGGTATCGATCGCGCCATTTGTGTTTCCGGCCATGGCAACGCTTTCGCTGCTGACCGCCATAAACCGGATACGCGCCGGGCTTATTGGCAGCGCCAGCTGAGCATCGAGGCTCGCCATGCCGCCAGTGGGGCCGCCAGAGGGAAAGACCATGATGCACGACCCGATCGCCGCCGCGGCCACGGAAAGCCTTGCGCGGCAAGCGCAAGAGCGGGTCTTCCGCAGCCATGACGGGACGGAGATCTTCTACCGATTCTGGCCGGCGGCTTCGGCCGATGCCAAAGGCGCGGTGGTGCTCTTCCATCGCGGCCACGAGCATGGCGGCCGCATGGCCCATCTCGTCGATGAATTGCGGATGCCGGGCCACGCCTTCTATGCCTGGGATGCCCGCGGCAATGGCCGTTCGTCCGGCGAGCGCGGCTATGCCCCGTCCTTCTCGGCGCTGGTGCGCGACATCGACTGCTTCATGCGCGAGATCGCTGAAAGGGATGGCTTCGCCACGCGCGATATCGCGCTGATCGCGCAGTCCTTCGGCGCCGTTCTGGCCGCCGCCTGGGTGCATGACTATGCGCCGAAGCTGCGCGCCATGGTGCTGGCCTCACCGGCCTTCTCGGTAAAACTCTACGTGCCCTTCGCCAAGGAGGGCATAGCGCTCTGGCAGAAGATCAAGGGCCGCTTCTTCGTCAATTCCTACGTCAAGGCGAAATTCCTGACCCATGATCCCGTGCGAATCGCCTCTTTCGAGAGCGATCCACTGATCACGCGGCCGATCGCTTCCAACATCCTGGTCGAACTCTACCAGCATGCAGCCCGCATCGTTGCGGACGCCCGCGCCATCACCGCGCCGACGCAGCTTCTGCTTTCGGGCAGCGATTGGGTCGTGCGCCACGGCCCGCAGCACGAGTTCTTCGTCAATCTCGGCAGCCGCATCAAGGAACGTCATGTGCTACCGGGCTTCTTCCACGACACGCTGGGCGAACGCGACCGGGCAAAGGCCCTCGACCTGATCCGGCCGTTCCTGGCCAGGCAGTTCGCGGCACCGGATGCGCCGGTCGACCTGAAGCAGGCGGACATTGCCGGCTACACACGCGACGAGGCCGACCGGCTTGCTTCACCGCTCGCTTTGATGTCGCCAAAGGGTCTCTATTGGGCATTCAGCCGCGCCTCCATCCGCATGGGCGCCTGGGTCTCCCAAGGCATGAAGACCGGCATTGCCACCGGCTTCGATTCCGGCTCGACGCTGGATTATGTCTACGAAAACGACGCGCGCGGCCTTACGCCCCTTGGCCGCGTCGTCGACCGTGTCTTCCTGGAAGCCATCGGCTGGCGCGGCATCCGCCAGCGCAAGCTGCATCTCGAAGAACTGATCGGCTCTTGCCTGGCAACGCTCAAGACCACTGGCCGGCCAGTGCATATTCTCGACATCGCCGCCGGCCACGGCCGCTATGTTCTCGATGCCATCGTGAAGAGCCCCGACCAGCCGGCGAGCGTGCGTCTGCAGGATTATTCCGACCTCAACGTGCAGCTTGGCCGCAAGCTGATCACGGAGCGGCAATTGCCGGCTGACGTCACGTTCCAGCGCGCCGACGCTTTCGATGCCGACATGCTCGCCAACGCCGATCCGGCGCCGGACCTCGCCGTCGTTTCCGGCCTCTACGAGCTATTCTCGGACAATGCGATGATCGCCCGCTCGCTCGGTGGATTGGCCAGCGCCATGCAGCCGGGCAGCCTGTTGCTCTACACCAACCAGCCTTGGCACCCGCAGCTCGAGATGATCGCCCGCAGCCTGACCTCGCATCGCGGCGGCGAGGCCTGGGTGATGCGCCGGCGCACGCAAGGCGAAATGGACCAGCTCGTCGAAGCCGCCGGTTTCGAAAAGCTCGACCAGCGCATCGACCAATGGGGCATCTTCACCGTCTCGCTCGCGCGGCGCCGCTGAGCAGCATGGTGTCATCGCCTGCATCCCTGGCGCGTGCCGAACCCTATAGCCGGGTGGTCGTCAGGGCAGCCCTGTGGCTGGCCTTCCTGGCGCCGTTCTTCTATCTCAGCTACGGCTTCGCCAACTGGCTGGCGTCGCGGCGCGACGATGTCGGCAGTATCGTGTTCTCGTGGGAGCACGGCATCCCGTTCGTCGCCTGGACCATCGTGCCCTATTGGTCGATCAACCTGTTCTACGGCCTGTCGCTGCTGCTCAACAACGACAGGCAAGGGGTCGACCGTCTGGCCGGACGCTATCTCACAGCGCAAATCGTCGCCGTTATCTGCTTCATCCTGTTCCCGCTGACCGCTACATTCGTGCGACCGGCGACGACCGGCCTGCCGGGGTTCCTGTTTGCCGTGCTCGGCGGTTTCGACAAGCCGTTCAACCAGGCGCCCTCGCTGCATATCGCCCTTTTGGCGATCATCTGGGATCATTGGCGCCACCGGCTCGGCGGGTTGCTCCTGCCGCTCTGGCATGGCTGGAGCTTCCTCATCGGCGCCTCGGTGCTGACGACCTGGCAGCATCACTTCATCGACATCCCGACCGGCGCGCTGCTCGGGTTCTTTGCGCTGTGGCTGTTTCCGCGCAGCGGCGCATTGCCGTTTGCAGGCTTCCGGCTGACCAACGATGCGAAAGCGCGGCGGCTGGCGCGGTTCTACGCTATGGGCGCCGTCCTCGCGCTGGCCGGTGCCGCGCTCGGTGCCTACGTTTGCGCCGTCGCGCTCTTCCTGCTTTGGCCGGCGCTGGCGCTGGCCATCGTCACCCTCGCCTATGCAGGGGCAGGCGAAAAAGTGTTCCAGAAATCCGCCGATGGCAGCATCACGCTTGCAAGCCGTATCCTGCTCTTGCCTTATCGCCTCGGCGCCAGGGCAAACATATGGGCCTGGACGCGCAATCTTGCCCCCCAGGTGGCGATTGCCGAAGGTGTCTTTCTCGGGCGCTTTCCCACGGCAAGCGAGGCCAACAGCTTCGGCACGGTCATCGACCTCGCCGCCGAACTCGAAAAGCCGGCGACAACCGATTGCCGCTGGATCAGCTTTCCGATGATCGACCTGTTGCCGCCGCCACTGGCGATACGGCAACAGGCAGCCGGCGCGCTGGAGAATGCACGCCGCGACGGCACCGTCCTGGTGTGCTGCGCGCTCGGCTTCCAGCGCAGCGCCGGCGTCGTCGCCGAATGGCTGGTGGCGACCGGCAGGGCCGGGACGCCAGCGCTCGCCCGCGAGATGCTCGCGGCCGCCGGCCGGCCGGTCCACCTTGCAGAGGCCACGGGGCGGGCGGCGTCATGACAGGCAATACCTATCAGGACCGCACCGACCGCTTCGCCGGCATGCTGATGCGACAGGCCGCGTGGCCGGCCGCAATCGTGCTGGCCGCAAATGTCCTTGCGCCTCTAGCCGCATCGGCGCGCGGTGCCTTCGAGACCTTGCCCGCGGCCATCGCTTTGTCGATCGCCGCCGCGAGCGCGGTTGCGGTGCTGGCGCTGTCGGCATTGCTGGCATTCGACGCGCTGCTGTTCCGACTGATGGCGAGCCATGACGACGAAGCTTCCGGCGGTGCCGCGGTGGATGACATGTTGGCGCGCATGCGCCTGAAACCGGCTCCGTTCGCGACACGCTTGCTCGATGACCGCATGGCCGGCACAAGCCGCTTGCTGTTCAAGCAGCGCGCTGCCCTGGCTCTGTTTGCCGCAGCGCTTCTGGCGGCAGGGTTTTGGGCGCCGCGATGAACAAGCTTTCGCTCAAGACCTTCACCTTGCTGCAGACGGTAACCTCCGTCGGCCTGTCGGCTCTGGCCCGGATGGTGACCGGGGTGCGGCCGATCTGGAACGGCAGCCTGCCCTCCGAGCGGCAGCGCATCTATTTCGCCAATCACACCAGCCATGGCGACTTCATCCTTTTGTCGGCCTGTCTCAGCGAAAGGGAGCGCGCGATCACCCATGCTGTTGCCGCAGGCGAATATTGGGGGAAGTCGCGGCTGCGCCGCTTCATCGCGCAGGACATGTTGTCGTCCGTGCTCATCAACCGGCAATGGACGAGACCTGAGGAAAACCCCATCGAGATCATGCTGTCGGTTCTCGACCAAGGGCACTCGCTTATCCTGTTTCCCGAAGGCACACGCAACATGACAGACGAGCCGCTGCTGGCGTTCCGCTCCGGGCTCTACAATCTGTCGACGGCGCGGCCTGAGGTCGAGCTGATCCCGTGCTGGATCGAGAACATGTCGCGCGTGCTGCCCAAGGGCCAGTTCCTGCCGGTGCCGCTGCTGTGCCGCGTCGTTTTCGGCGCGCCTGTCGCGGTTGGCCCGGGCGAAGAACGCCGCGCCTTTCTCGAGCGCGCCCACGCCGCGCTTCTGGCGCTCAACCCGCGTCCCGAGCGAGACGATTGATGCGCCACGAGATCTCCATCCTGATCATCGGCCTGCTGGCGGTTTTGACCACCGCCAGCATCGTCGCCACCATCCTTTCGGCGCGAGCGCCGAAGCCGCTGAGCTCGACGCTTGTCAATCTCACGCAGCGCATCAACGCCTGGTGGGTGATGGTGGCGCTGATGACGGTCGCCTTCTTCTTCGGCCGTTACGGGATGACCATCCTGTTTGCGCTGATTTCCTTCGCCGCGCTGCGCGAATTCGTGACGCTGACGCATACGCGCCGCAGCGACCATTGGGTGCTGCTCGGCATGTTCGGCATCATCATCCCGTTTCAGTACTGGCTGGTGTGGACCGCCTGGTACGGGCTCTTCGTCATCTTCATTCCGGTCTACTGCTTCCTCTTGATGCCGGCCATCACGGCGCTGCATGGCGACACCGAACGCTTCCTCGAGCGGATCGCCGCGCAGCAATGGGCGGTGATGATCTCGGTCTATTGCGTCAGCCACGTCCCCGCCCTGCTGACACTCGACGTGCCAGGCTTCGAGGGCCGCACCCTGCTGCTGATCGCCTTCCTGATCATCGTCGTGCAAGGCAGCGACGTGCTGCAGTACATCTTCGGCAAGCTGTTTGGTAAACACCGGTTTTCGCCGAACGTCTCGCCGTCGAAAACCTGGGAAGGGCTGATCGGCGGACTGGTGTCGGCGAGCCTGCTCGGCGCGCTGTTGTCGTTCGTGACGCCCTTCTCGCCGCTGCAGGCGGCAGGCGTGGCCTTCGTCGCCTGCTCGATGGGATTCCTAGGCGGGCTGGTCGCCTCGGCCATCAAGCGCGACCAGGGCGTCAAGGACTGGGGCCATCTGATCGAAGGCCATGGCGGCATGATGGACCGCACCGACAGCCTGGTCTTCGCCGCCCCGGTGTTCTTCCACATCGTGCGCTATTTCTGGACCGTGTGATCCGGCGACCGGTTGCCAAAGGCGCTCAAAGCCGGTTGCGGATCAGCATGGTGACGACGAAGAACGCACCGACCGAGCTGGTGATGATGCCGATCGGCAGTTCCTGCGGCGGAAGCAGCGTTCGGGCCAGAAGATCGCTGGCCAGCAAAAGCACCGCGCCGAAGACGGCGCAGCTGGCAACCAGGCGCAGATGCAAGGGGCCTGCCAGCGGCCGCGACAGATGCGGGATCATCAGCCCGACGAAGCCGATGACCCCGGCGACAGAGACCAGGATCGCCGTCGAGAAGGCGGCGACGAGAAACGTCATTCGGCGCATGCGCGCCACTGGCACGCCAAGGCTTTCGGCGGCGTTTTCGCCGGCCAGGAAGGCATCGAGCCGGCGGTGGTTCCACAGCGCGTAAGCCAGAATGGTGCCCGCACCCAGCGCGCCGAGCCAGATATTGTCCCAGCGCGCCAGGCCAAGGCCGCCCATCGTCCAGAACAACACGGAGTGGGCGGCGCGCTGGTCGCCGGCAAAGACCAGGTAGTTGGTCAAGGCGGTGAACATGAAGGACACAGCAAGGCCGGCGAGGATCAGCCGCTCCGGCCCTTGGCCCCTCACCCGCGCGACCAGCAGCAGGACGACGCCGGCGGCCAATATGCCGCCGGTGAAGGCCGCGACCGGCAACGTCCAGATGCCAAAGCTGTCGCCGAAGACGGTGATGACGGAAACAGCACCGGCGGCGGCGCCCGACGACAGGCCGAACAGGAACGGATCGGCGAGATCGTTGCGGGTCACCGTCTGCAGCAGCGCGCCGACGACGCCGAGGCCCGCGCCGACGCAGATGGCCAGGATCGTGCGCGGCAGCCGCAGATCGACGACGATCTTGCCGACCGGCCCGGACACGTCGTGCCCGCCTAAGCCGATTGCGCGGCCAAGCGCTGCAACAACGTCGGCCAGCGGGATCAGCGTCGAGCCATAGGCGATCGACAGCAGAGCGAGAGCGGCGATCGCCGCCGCTCCCGCCAGCATGGCCAACGCAAATGCCGGATGACGCAAGCTCAAAATGCTTCCGGGTGCATGGCCTTGGCGATCTTGTCGATCGCTTCGATGTTGGCGGGTCCAGGCGTCAGCTCGGCGTAGCGCAGGGCAACGAAGCGTTCGTTCTTGACCGCGTCGGTCTCCTTCATGGCCGGATGCGCTTTCAGGAAATCGAGCAGCTTCCTGTAGCCGCCACCGTCCTGGTAATCGAGCAGGATGAGGAATTGCGGATTGCGCGACGCCACCGTTTCCCAATCCGTGTTGCCCCAGCTGGTGTCCATGTCAGCCATGATGTTGTCGCCGCCGGCGGCAGTGATCATGGCGCTGGGGATGGCGAACTTGCCTGCGGTGAACGGCTTGTCCTCGCCGGAATCGTAGAGGAACACCCGCGTGCCCTTGGCGCTGCCGACCTTGGCGGTGATGTCGGCGAGCTGCGCCTTCCAGCCAGAGACAAGCTTTTCCGCCTCTGTCTCCTTGCCGAAGATCTTGCCCAGCTTTTCGACGTCGCCATAGAGCAGGTCCATCGAGGCGGCGGGGCGGCTCTTGTCGAGATGGACGCAGCTTTCCGCCAGAACCAGCGTCTTGATGCCGTGCGGGGCAAGCGTGTCGGGCGTCACCTCGCCACCCGGCTTCATGCCGTAGTACCAGCCGGCGAAGAAGAAATCCGGCTCCACGGCCACGAGGTTTTCGAGCGTCGGATATTTCGGCGCCAGCTCCGGGATCGAACCCTGCTCTGCCTTGAATTCGGAACCGACCTTGTACCATCCGGTGATGCCCGTCAGGCCGACGATTGACGGCTGCAATTTCAGCGCGAAAGCCATCTCGGCCATGTTCAGATCGTGGATGACAGCGCGCTTCGGCGGCGCGTCGAAGGTCAGCGGCTTGCCGCAGCTGTCGACGGTTACCGGGAAGGCGAAGGCGGTCGAGGTCAGCAGCGAGACGGCAAGCGAAAAAGCGAGGCGTTTCACGGGTATGCTCCTTGTGGGTGGGATCGGGTCGACTATGGAACGGCTTCAATCACGACGGCGGCGCGGCACGGTTCGGAACCTCGAACACCGTCAACTCTCGATCCTCGGTCGGATGGCGCAGGCGCAGCACATCGATGCCGAAAATCTCGCGGATCAGCTGTTGGGCCAGCGCTTCGCGCGGTGCGGCGAGCGCTTGCAGGCGGGCATGATTCATCACCGCAACCCTGGTGGCGAAGGGTGCTACCAGCGCCAGATCGTGCAGCACCGCGATCACCGTCATCTCGAAGCCTGCCACGAGGTCGAGCAGTTCGCCGCGGGCGCGCGGGTCCAGATGGTTGGTCGGTTCGTCGAGGAACAGGATTTTGGGCTGCTGGGCGATGGCGCGCGCCAGTTGGGCGCGCTGGCGCTCGCCGCCCGACAGCGAGCCGACGGTGCGGCCAAGCAGCGGCAGCAGGCCGGTCCGGCGCAGCGCCTCGACGGCGATATCGCGTTCCTCGCGCCTGCGCCGCAGCCCGGCGTGCGGGACCCGGCCAAGCTCGACATAATCGATCACCGCCAGCCGCGGATCGGGCTGGTCGGTCTGGCCGACAACGGCGATATGCAACGCCCGCTCGGCGGCCGAAATCCTGTCCAGCCCGCGTCCGCCAAGCTTCACCTCGCCGGAACTTGGCCGCAGCATGCCCGACAGCATGCGCAGCAGCGTCGTCTTGCCGGCGCCGTTGGGACCGATGATGGCAAGGCGATCGCCAGCGGCCACCGAGAAGCTGACCGCCTGGACCAGATTCCGCCCATTCGCCATGGCACAGAGGTCATGGGCTTCGAGAAGCACTGCGCTCATCGGCTGCTGCCCGCCGGATTGCGGGGACGGCAAAGCGTGCGCATGGTGATGCGATGATCGATGGAGCCGTCCAACTTTCCGTCACTTTCCAAAACTGGCGACGGAAGGAAGCTGGCGAACCGGCCGACAAGACCGGGACTCGCGTTTCCTCCCGGCACACCCCGTCCGGTCAACTCAGTGATGGCAGGTCTCCTGGCTCGCGGGTCGTTGCGCCATCCTGCCTTCCCAGCCTTGCCGGCCAGTGGCATTCACGGATTTTGCTCGCCGCTTACAGTTGCGGGGGCAGCCACGGCCTCGACCTGAACAGGCCTCACCGTGTTCCCTTTTCACCCCTCGCCTTTCGGCTCGGGGACCATCACCACTTCAGCGTAGATTTCCACCAAACGCTTCGCAATGGATTTCTCGGACGAAGTGGTGGGCCAGCTAAGGGAAACAGGCATTGCACGCTCACTTTATGTAATAACATAACATTCTTAGGAGATGACGCGGCCCGCTGTCAAGCGAAAGCCCATGGGATCGGCGCAGATTGCACGGGATGCGCAATTTCGATCAAACTGGCCGCGCCAGGAAACGCCAAGATGATCCGGCCAATGCGAAAAGGAGCCCCATGAACCCGACCGAGAAAGCGCTGTGGTTCGTCGAGAGCCATCTGCCGGAGGCGATCTCGCTTGACGATGTCGCGCAAAGCAGCGGCGTGTCGCGTTTTCATGTGACGCGCGCCTTCGGCGCCGCAACCGGCCGCTCGGTGATGGGTTACATGCGCTCACGCCGGCTGACCGAGGCGGCGCGCAAGCTGGCCGGCGGAGCGCCCGACATCCTCGCCGTCGCGCTCGACGCCGGCTACAACTCGCATGAGGCGTTCACCCGTGCCTTCCGCGATCAGTTCGGCACCACGCCGGAACTGGTGCGCGCGCAAGGCTCGACCAACAACCTCGACCTCGTGGAGCCGATCCTGATGGACCAGTCCTTCCTCACCAATCTCGAACCACCGCGCTTCGAGACCAGCCGGCCGTTCCTGATCGCCGGCCTCGGCGAACGCTACAGCTGTGAAACCAGCGCCGGGATTCCGATGCAGTGGCAGCGTTTTGCACCCTATATCGGCAACATCCCCGGCGAGATCTCAGGCGTTTTCTACGGCGTCTGCCTTAACGGCGACGACGCGGGCAATTTCGACTATGTCGTCGGCGTCGAAGTGTCCGGCTTTGCGGATCTGCCGAAGGACTTCTATCGGGTGCGGGTGCCGGCGCAGAAATATGCGGTGTTCTCGCACCGCGAGCACATCTCATCCATCCGCCGGACGATCAACACGATCTGGAACAGTTGGCTGCCCGACTCCGGTCACGAAATCGCGGATGCACCGGAATTCGAGCGCTATGGACCGGAGTTCGATGCCCACAGCGGCAATGGCGGGCTGGAGATCTGGGTACCGGTGAAGGCGTAGCTCGATCACGCCATCGGCAGCGCCGGCCAGCGATCGATGACCTTTCCGCCGGAAAACACGGCGATCGACCCGAATTGCTGCAGCACGGCCTCGCTCTGCGTCGGCCTTAGAAACGCGTAGTCGCCTGGCCTTGCGGTCGCATCGGCGGGCAAGCCCATGAATTGCTGGTTGGAGGACAGGCCGAGCAGGCCGTTCGTCTTCATGCCTTGGGGGAAGACCGGCTCGGCCATCCACTTGCCGCCATAGAGATAGCAGCCCTTGCGCGGAAACCGGCCGAGCGCCTGCAGCAGGCGGGTGACGGCCGGCGGGCCAGGCAGCATCGGCTCGACCACTTTCAGGATCGGCGTAGCGATGAAAGCCGCCGGCTGGAAGCCGTCGAGGCCTGGCGTATCGAAGTCGCTGGGCAGCACGAAGGCCGAGCCCATCGACACTTCATTGGCCGCGCCGCCACGATGAAGCAGCGCGGTCTTGCTGCCGCCGATGTTGAGGATGCGGCGCTGGTCGGCGCCGAGACAAGCGACGAACGCCGCAGCCTGCGCCGACGCCTCCGCCAATGCCTTTGCCGGTCCGCCGAAAAGGCCGGGAATGAGCGGCGCATGCGCCTCGTAGGCCATGACGCCTTCGCAATGCAGCCGGACCGGCAACGCGCTCAACGCCTTCGACAAGGCCGCGGGATCAGCAAAGCCGCCGCGATGCAGCCCGACATCGATCTCGAAAGCGATGCGCAGGCCGATGCCGAGTTCGTCAGCGAGAGCACCGTATTCCGCCAGTCTCTCCTCGCTGTCGATCAGCCAGCAGACACGCGACCAGTCGGCATCACCCTTCACCAGCGCAGCCCTTGCCGCACCGATCGGCATCGGCTTGCCGTAGAGCAGATCGGCATCCGGAAACGCCTTCAGCACCGCCTCGCTGATCGGCGGGTGGAAGGTCATGAAGCGCTCATGGCGAAGCGCCTTGCCTATATGCGCAAGCAGCGGCAGGCAGGCGAGCGATTTGTCGACCAGCCGCACGGCCAGGCCGGGATCCAGCCTCCTTTTTACCAGGGCAATGTTTCCGTCCAGCCGATCGCGGTCGAGCAGCAGGCAGGGTCGGAAGATGCCGGCGGTCTTCAGCGCATCCGAGAGGGTGGAAAAATAGGTGCTCATCATTCGATGCCGAACAGGCCGGCCATGTAGGGCGACACGAAGCGGTTTTCCGGATCGATGTCGCGGCGCGCCGCCATGGCATCGTCCCAGCGCGGGTAGAGCTTTTTCAGCTCCGCCGCTTTCAGGCTGTGCATCTTGCCCCAATGCGGCCGGCCGCCATATCTGCGGAAGATCGGCTCTGCCGCCCGCATGAACGGCAAAGGATCGTTCGCGGCGTCATGGTGGATGGCGACGGAGCAGGTCAGCCTGTTGTAGAATGGCGAAAGCCAGAACTGGTCCGGCGCGACCGAGCGCACCTCCATCGGGAAATAGACCTCGGGAAAGCGCTTCTCGGTCAGCTCGATGATCTCGGCCAGCGCCTTCGGCCCTTCCTCGAACGGCAAATGATATTCCATCTCGTTGAACTTGGTCTGCCGGTCGCTGGCATAGACGTTGAGCCAGTCCTGCACGTAGTCCTCGGCGGGAAACTTGGCGGCCGCCGATCGGATCAGGCGGCCACGCAGCGATGGCAGCCAGGCAAGTGAAGTGCGCAGCCTGCGCAGTGTCCTCAAACCCGCCTCGTCCTCTTCCGGCGGCCGCGTGGTGGGTGCGGCATCGCTGAAATCGCTGGCGATGAACTGCGCATAGCCGGAAAACGGAATGTAGTAGAATTCGGCCGAGCGATGCGCGGCCATCATCGCCTCGAAATCGCGCAGCATCTCGGTGATCGGCAGCACATATTTGCGGCGGCGCAACCGGTAGGTCGCGATGTTGTTCAGCGTCACTTCGGTGAGCACGCCGAAAGCGCCGAGCGCGACACCGATGGCGTGGATCATGTCCCGATCCCCTGCCCGCTTGAAGTCGCGGACCTTGCCAAGCCCGTCGACGATCTGCACCGTCTCCAGCTGCGTGTGATAGGCGCCGAGCGTCGGCCCAGAGCCGTGCGTGGCTGTGCCCAGCGCGCCGCCGATCGCCTGGCGGTCGATATCGCCCATGTTGGGCAGGCCCTGGCCAATGCCTTGCAGGATGTGCATGAGCGGGCCGAGCCGGGTCCCTGCCCGCACCCGCGCCTGATGTTTTTGCGCGTCGTGCGAGACCAGCCCTTCCAGTCTCTCCAGGGACAGGATCGTGCCCTGCGATTTCACCAGCGGTGTGAAGGAATGACCGGCGCCGGCAACGCGCACCGGGCCGGGCGCGGTCCGGACGAGATCACCGAGTTCACCGGCATCGCCGGGGCTGGCGATCAGCTTGGGCTCGGCACTTACGAAGCCCGACCAGTTGCTCCAAGTGTTCGACATGGCGCTCCCCGCTCAGGCAACCGCACGACGGCGACGTGACACAAGAACGAAGAGACCGAGCAGCGCCACGCTTGCCACCGCGCTGGCGGCGGCGAATTCCGGCACTGACCGGAAATCCTTGCCGTCGATGAGCAGCGACGCCGCAATCGGCCCGAGCGCCAGGCCGAACAGTTGGGCTGCCGGCACCAGCAGCACAGCGGTGCGCGTCTCGTCGGCGGTGATCGCCAGACGGATCTGGTAGGGCACGATGAACAGCAGGATAAAGCCCATGGCCAGGGCAGCGACCCAGAACGTCGTCAGGCCGGGGCTGCTGGCAAGAACCAGGGAACTGACAAGCGCCACGACGCCGATCGCCGCGATGGCAAGGCGATAATCGATGCGCGCCTCGAACGCGGTCGCCGTCATCGCCCCCAGGACCTGCACCGCGAGGCTGGCCGAGACGATCAGGCCGACGGTGCGGCCATCGATGCCGTATTGCGCGCCTAGCGGCTCCAGGAAAGCCCAGACCGCGCCGAAGAACATGAAGTAGCAGAAGACCGACAACAGCGCGGTCATTGAGGGAACCGTCAGCACATTGGCCAGATTCTCTTCCTTGGGCAGGTCGGCATAGTCACCGGGCACGGTGAAAGCGACCGCCAGCGACACGACGCAGACGACGGCAAGAACGATGAAGCCACCCTCCGACCCTGCGGCCGGAATGACATAGAGCGCCAGCAACAGGGCGAGCGCGCATTGCGCCAGCGTCTGCATGGTGACGAAATAGCCGCCGATGCGCTCGGCGCGCCGCGAACGGGCGATCAATTCGGTGGCGACCGCGACCAGACCGCCTTCAGCGAGCCCTGCCAGGGCGCGGGCCGCAATCAGCATGTTGGCGCTCTCGGCATAGGCCGTCCACACATTGGCCAGCGCCAGCAGCAGCAGAAGGACGGCACTTTTCCAGCGCATATTGTGGGCCGAAAGCAGCATCGCCACGACGGCCGAACCGATGGCAATGGCGATCATCTCGGCGGTGGCGACCAGCGCCAGTTCGTCGCCGCTGACATGGCCTTCGGTGTAGAGAGCTCCGAGCAGCACCGGCTGCAGGCCGAGGATGAGCAGGCCGACCGAACCGATCCACAGAGCCGAGGCAAGCTGCCAGCCGGTCGGATTGCCAACCAGCCAGTCGCCACTGCCTGCATGGCCGGTATCTGTCGAAGCCAAAGGCGCCTCCCAACGTCCTTGCCGCGCGGCAAAAAAGCTGACAACCTGTCAGTATTTCAGAAACTGATACTTGATCATATTTCTTGTCAACCGGAATCTAAAAACCGTGCGAAAGATCGGTGCATGACGGAATTGAAGAGAATGGCGACCGAGCCGAGGCGCAAGCCCAAGCAGGAACGCAGCCGCGAGCGCATCGACGCGATCCTGTCGACGACCATGCGGCTGATCGGGGAAAAGGGTATCGACGCCGTCACCATGAAGGAGGTCGGCATGCTGGCGGGCGGGCCGATCGCCACCGTCTACCACTATTTTCCCAACAAATCGGCGATCCTGGCGATGCTCTATGAGCGGTTTTCAGAGGTCAGCCGGGCACGGCTGACGACGATCATCGCCGAAATCCACGAGGCGAAAGATGTCATCGTGGCCGCTGACCGGCTGCTCGATGATTATCTCAGCCGTGTCGCCGGCGATCCGGCCATCCAGGATCTGCAGAACGCCATCCAGGCCGACAAGGCGCTCAAGAACCTCGACCTCGCCGAAACGCGTCACCAAGCCAAAATGTTCTGCGACCACGTCATCGCCTTGATCGAGCCCGAGAGGCGCGAGCAGTTCGAACGTATGGTTCTGCTGATCTTCCAGCTCGCCGGCGGCGTGGTGCGCCTGGCGCTCGCCGAGGACGAGGCGGAAAGCCGCCGGACCATCGAGGATTACCGGTCTATCATTCACACGCAGCTGCGGCTGTTCCTCTAGAGCCGCGCCTATTTCGCCCGATGGACGAGGCCTTCGAAGCCGTGTGTCAGATCCGAAGCGCCGGCCGCGAACATCTTGACGAGATTTTGCGGACGGCCGGGAGTCTTGTTCGCATCGAGGAGGATGGCCCTGCCCTCATGCATGACGAAATCGAATTTTCCATAGTCGAAGCCGAGTTCACGCCGGCGCTCACGCAGTTCGTCGGGCACCGGATACGGGCTCGCGCCGGATCGTCTCCGATGCCTTGACCAGGCCGTTTGGGGAGACGTAGCGGGTGCAGCGCTCTCGCTCTCCGCAAAACACCCAGAAACGAACAGCAAAACCGTCGGGTTCTCTCTCCGGAATGAACTTTTCCACGACGAGATCGTCGCAATCAAAGACGCCGTCCGGAACGTCGCCGAGAGATCTGTGGATCTCATAGGGGTGCAAGATTGGCAAATGCGGAAACGGCGGCTGTTTGCCCGCGCGCTCGGATCGCCGGTTGAGGAGCGTCTCCGGGATTCCCCGATTGTTGAGATTGCTTTTGACGATCACCTGACCTTGCCAGCTGTCGGTTTTGTCGATCAATGCACCGCTGATCCGCCGTTTGGATATGTCGGCGGCGCCGATGTTGAGGCAGAATGCAAAACTCCGGGCATAGTCGACATAGTCCGTGGGCGTCACCGTGGCATCGACATGCAATACCGCCATATCGGCGCTGACCGGCTTCGACAGGCCTTGCTGAACCCGAATCGAATGGCCGCGCCTTTTCAATTCCGCAAGAATGTCGAACAGCATGTATGGGCTGCTCCTGCGCAGCAGAATATCGCGCCTGCCCAGGAACCTGTCATGCTCATGCGTTATCACGGCGATACGCGCCACTATCCACCTCCTGGACTGTCTGTAGATGCCTTGAAATCTCTTGGCTTGTCCAACGACCTCTATTAAGCCCCGGTGATATCCAAAATCCAGGCGTGCAGGGGGCCAATGGAATTGCATGACAAATCATTGGGACGATTACCACCGCCATTGGAAACTTCTGGAAGCGCCGCTCCGGCCGACAGCGGAAACCGTCGCTATATTCGATCGCGAACTTGATCTCGGAAATGCCGATGTCCTTCTCTTGGGGGTTACCCCGGAATTGGCAGTTCTGGGCAAGTCGATGTTGGCGGTCGACCAGTCGGCGGCCATGATTTCCGGCGTATGGGCTGGCGACGACGGCTCGCGACGGGCAATCGCCGGCAACTGGCTTAACCTGCCCGTGGACCGCGCAAGCATCGACGCCGTCATCGGCGACGGATGCCTGTCGGCGGTCGCTTCCCAGGCGGCGCGCAGTTCGTTGTTTGGCGAGGTCGCCAGGGTGCTGAAGCCTGGCAGGCGCGCAGCGATCCGCGTCTTCGCACGACCGGAAACGGCGGACGATCTGTGCGGCATCGAAGCTCTGGTTCTGGCCGGCGGGATCGAGAATTTCCACGCGCTCAAATGGCGGATTGCGATGGCGTGTACGACCGACGACCGCGATTTTACCATCAAGGTGGCAACGATCCGCGATGCATTCGGCAGGTGTTTCCGGACCGCGAAGCTCTTGCCGCGCGAACAGGATGGAGTATGACCTCGATCAACACGATCGACGTCTATGCAGGCTCGGACATAAGCTACAGCTTCGCGACGCTGGCCACGCTGACCAACGAGGCAGCCAACTGGTTCGGCGACGTGCGCGTCGTGCCGAGCGGAAGCTATCCGCTGGCGGAACGGTGCCCGCTTCTGGTGCTCGGTTCGGCCAGGCACCGGTAAGTTCATCATCATGCGCCAAGAGGCGCTCCGAGCGCCTTGACTCCGGCGCGCCGCCAGCCTATTTCAGCGCCACGTTAGCACTCGCCTTTGGTGAGTGCTAACCACATGTCCGGCGCCGCCGGATGGAGGAACTGTTTCTCACCGTTCTCATCGAGGAAGAAAAAATGGCAAAGTCGAAGTTCCGCCCGCTTCATGACCGCGTGGTCGTTCGCCGGGTCGAATCCGAATCCAAGACCGCTGGCGGGATCATCATCCCCGACACGGCAAAGGAAAAGCCGCAGGAAGGCGAGATCATCGCTGTCGGCTCCGGCGCTCGTGACGAAGCTGGCAAGCTGGTCCCGCTGGACGTCAAGGCCGGCGACCGCATCCTGTTCGGCAAGTGGTCGGGCACCGAAGTCAAGCTCAATGGCGAAGACCTTCTGATCATGAAGGAATCCGACATCATGGGCATCATCGGCTGATATCAGGCCTTTCCGTCAACTGAATTCCCGGGCTCGATCAAAGCCCCTGCCAGGAGCTAAAAATGGCTGCCAAAGACGTAAAATTCTCCCGTGATGCCCGCGAGCGCATGCTGCGCGGCGTCAACATCCTCGCCGACGCGGTGAAGGTCACGCTCGGCCCCAAGGGCCGCAACGTCGTCATCGACAAGTCGTTCGGCGCCCCGCGCATCACTAAGGACGGCGTCACCGTCGCCAAGGAAATCGAGCTTGAAGACAAGTTCGAGAACATGGGCGCTCAGATGGTCCGCGAAGTTGCTTCGAAGACCAACGACATCGCCGGCGACGGCACCACGACCGCGACCGTTCTGGCGCAGTCGATCGTCCAGGAAGGCCACAAGGCCGTTGCCGCCGGCATGAACCCGATGGACCTGAAGCGCGGCATCGATCTGGCCGTGACCGAAGTCGTCTCGGCGCTCGGCAAGGCTGCCAAGAAGATCAAAACCTCCGAGGAAGTTGCCCAGGTCGGCACGATCTCGGCCAATGGCGACGAGTCGGTCGGCAAGATGATCGCGGAAGCGATGCAGAAGGTCGGCAACGAAGGCGTCATCACGGTTGAGGAAGCCAAGACCGCCGAGACCGAACTCGAAGTCGTCGAAGGCATGCAGTTCGACCGCGGCTATCTCTCGCCCTACTTCGTCACCAACGCCGACAAGATGGTTGCCGAGCTCGAGGACGTCTACATCCTCCTGCACGAGAAGAAGCTGTCCAACCTCCAGGCCATGCTGCCGGTTCTCGAAGCCGTCGTGCAGACCTCGAAGCCGCTGCTCATCATCTCGGAAGACGTCGAAGGCGAGGCTCTGGCCACGCTGGTCGTCAATAAGCTGCGTGGCGGCCTGAAGATCGCCGCCGTCAAGGCGCCGGGCTTCGGCGATCGCCGCAAGGCCATGCTGGAAGACATCGCCATCCTCACCGGTGGCCAGGTCATCTCGGAAGACCTCGGCATCAAGCTCGAGAACGTCGGCCTCAACATGCTCGGCCGCGCCAAGAAGGTGTCGATCTCCAAGGAGAACACCACCATCGTCGACGGCGCCGGCAAGAAGGCGGAGATCCAGGGCCGCGTTGCCCAGATCAAGCAGCAGATCGAAGAGACCACTTCGGACTACGACAAGGAGAAGCTGCAGGAACGTCTGGCGAAGCTCGCGGGCGGCGTTGCGGTGATCCGCGTCGGCGGTGCGACGGAAGTCGAAGTCAAGGAAAAGAAGGACCGCGTCGATGACGCCCTCAACGCGACCCGCGCGGCCGTCGAAGAAGGCATCGTTGCTGGTGGCGGCGTCGCGCTGCTGCGCGCTTCGGCCAACATCAAGGCCACCGGCGTCAATGCCGACCAGGCCGCTGGCATCAACATCGTTCGTCGTGCGCTGCAGGCTCCGGCCCGCCAGATCGCGGCCAACGCCGGTGCGGAAGCATCGATCGTTGCCGGCAAGATCCTTGAGAACAAGGGCGCGACCTTCGGCTACAACGCCCAGACCGGCGACTATGGCGACATGATCGCCATGGGTATCGTCGATCCGGTCAAGGTTGTCCGCACCGCTCTCCAGGACGCGGCCTCGGTCGCCGGCCTGCTCGTCACCACCGAAGCCATGATCGCGGAGGCTCCGAAGAAGGAGTCGGCTGGCGGCGGCATGCCTGGCGGCATGGGCGGCGGCGGCATGGGCGGCATGGGCGGCATGGATTTCTAATCCAGCCAACCTGGCTAAGCTTACGGAAAGGGCGGCAGCGATGCCGCCCTTTTTCGTTCTTTTAGGACGCGTCAGAACGGGTGTTGGCTGTCGTCTACAGGTCGCGTTACAATTCCACATCCGCGTAAGGGATATACCGACAGGAACCGTTCGCGCTTTGTTGAAGCAGGCGGGCCTCCTGAACCAAAAGTGAGAAGCTTGCGTTACATTGCTTTCACAAAGACCCGGATAGCATCTACGGTGTGAGCTTCCCCGACATGCCTGGCTGCATCTCGGCCGGAGTTACGATCGACGAAGCTGTGCGCAACGCCGTCGAGGCGCTGTCGGGCCATGTCCGCATGCTGGAAATGGACGGCGATCCCGTTCCGCCGCCGCGCGACTTCGATGCCATCATGAGCGATCCAGAACTGGCGGAGGATCGCGACGGCGCCATGACGACTGTCATTCCGTTGATCCGTGATCGCGGATCAACGACGCGGATCAACGTATCTTTCGATCTGGGCCTGCTCGAAGCTATCGATGCGACGGCGCGTGAACGTGGACAGACACGCTCGGCCTTCCTTGCTTCAGCTGCTCGCAAAGACATTGTGGATTAGCTGCGCAAAAAGCCCACTGCCTTCGGCTGCATGGCTGGAATACGCTGGGTCTTTGCCGCGTTGACCACATCAGGCGCGGTCGCAACGTTAGGTCCCCGGTGAGGATATCCCGACCGCGGAAATCGCCGCGTCGCGATTGCGGCCTACTCCATCAAGCACCGCGGCTTCGATCAACGCCGCCACCTCATCGGCCACGGCCTGTACCGGGGCGCGGTCGCTTGTGGCGCGGGCGATCACCATCAGCCCTTCCAGTGACGATTCGACCAGTAGTGCCAATGCATGCGCGCGGCGCGCGGGCACCCCTGCCCTGACGAAGGCGTCCCGCAGCAGACCTATCCACTGTTCGAAGGCCGAGCGGCACAACTCCGCCAGTTCCGGCACGTCGGTGGGCGAGTCCAGCACGACAGGCGCGATCGGACAGCCGAGTGAAAACTGGTTGTCTTCCAGCATGCGCCCCACCGACTGGTAGATATGATGGACGGCTACCGCCGGATCCTTTTCGGCGGCCAGCGCTTCGCCCAGCCTCTCCGTCACGTCGGCAACGCTGGCGCGCGTCACCTCGATGACCAATTGGTCCTTGCCGCCGGGAAAATGAAAATACAGCGAGCCCCGCGGTGCGCCGCTGGCGCTCAATATGTCGTTGAGCGAGGTGCCGTGATAGCCGCGCTGCCTGAGCAGCAGCCCAGTCGTCTCGAGTATGCGGGTGCGGGTGTCGTTGGCCATGTCAACCTCTGTCAGTAGGAATCATTATAGGCCTTGCGCAGAATATGACAATCGGTCTACATAATATGTAGATCAGTCTATATATTCCTTGAGGAGAACGAAATGCGCAACTACCGCCTCGAAGGATCCGGGACCGAATCCCTGGTGATGCGCGAGGCGGCGCAGCCAGAGCCGAAACCGCATGAGATCGTGGTGCGCGTTCGCGCCACATCGCTCAACCGACGCGACACGATGATCCTCAACGGCACCTATCCGCTGCCGCCACGCCAAGGCGTCGTTCCGCTGAGCGACGGGGCTGGTGTGGTTGTCGCCGTCGGCGCTGCCGTCACCCGCTTTGCCGTCGGCGACCGTGTCACCGGCAGCTATTTCGCGCGCTGGATCGACGGCCGCATCCATGCCGGGCTCGTCGACCAGCTCGGCTGCACGCTGGACGGCATGCTGGCGGAATATGCGGTTCTCGACGAACAATGGGCGGTGCGGCTGCCCGATCATCTCGACTGGCAAGAGGCCGCAACGCTGACCTGCGCCGGCCTGACCGCCTGGAATGCGGTGACGGGCGCCGGAATTCCGAAGCCCGGCCAATGGGTTCTGGTCATCGGCTCGGGCGGCGTCTCGCTCTTTGCATTGCAGTTCGCCAAGCTGCTCGGCTGCCATGTCGCCGTCGTCACCTCGCGCGGCGAGAAAGCCGACAGGCTGCAGGCGCTGGGCGCCGACCTGGTGATTTCGACACCGGATATGCCGCAATGGGGTGCGGCCGTCCGCGACCAGACCGGCGGCATCGATCTCGTCGTCGAGACCGGTGGCCCGGCGACCTTCGCGCAGTCGCTGATCGCCAGCACGCTTTACGGGCACATCGTGCTCTTGACGCTGCAGGATGCGAAAGGCGGATCGATCCAGCTGCCGGCGGCACTCTACCAGCGCAGCCTCGCCACCATCAGCCGCCTGTTCGTCGGCAGCCGGACCAATCTCGAAGCCATGCTGCGCGCCGTCTCGCAGCACCGCCTGCGGCCCGTCATCGACAAGGTCTTCGCCTTCACCGAGGCCGGCGATGCCTACCGCTTTTTCCAGCAGGGCGACGTCTTCGGGAAGGTGATCATCGACGGCGCCTGACCCATCGAGTCCTCAAACCCAAGGGAGAACGACCATGACAATTCGTGAAGCCTCGGCCAAGTGGCAAGGGACGCTGAAGGAAGGTTCGGGCCGGTTGCGGCTCGGCAGCGGCGTCTTCGAAGGCGCCTATTCCTTCCCGTCGCGTTTCGAGAACGGTCCGGGCACCAACCCGGAAGAACTGATCGCCGCGGCGCATGCAGGCTGCTTCTCGATGGCGCTGAGCGCCATGCTGGGCAACGCCAATCATGTCCCGACAAGCATCAGCACCGTCGCCAAGGTGCATCTTGGCGCAACCGCTGCCGGTCCGACGATCACCCGCATCGAACTCGAAACCGAGGCAGAGGTCGCGGGACTTGCCGAAGATGAATTCGAGCGCCTTGCACAGTCCGCCAAGGCGGGCTGCCTCGTCTCGCGGGCCCTTGGCGGCGTGTCTCAGATCACCCTCAAGGCAACGCTCGTCGAAGCCACCAAAGGTCAATGAAGCCAGGAGAAAGAAGATGACACAGGAGCTTGTCATGGACGCAAACGCGTACGGTCTGTCCCAGCAGACGGCCGAGATCATGCGGCGCTACAACGACGTATTCCAGCGCCATGATCCTTCGGCACTCGCCGAGCTGGTGGCCGACGATTGCGTGATCGAGAACACCGTGCCGGCGCCGGACGGCGCCCGCCATGCCGGCAAGGAAGCGTGCGTCGGGCTTTGGACGGCGATCGCGACCCAGGCCGGCACGCGCTTCGATATCGAGGAAACCTTCGTTGCCGGTGACCGGGCAACGATCCGCTGGCGCTATTTCATGACCGACGGCAATTCGCTGCGCGGCGTCAACCTCATGCGTGTGGCCGATGGGCGGATCGTCGAAGCGATGGGCTATGTGAAGGGGTAGCGCGCCCCGAGCAATGCCCCGAAAGCGCATAACCGCTTTTCGCCCGGAATAGCGCAACAAAGGAGAGCGGATCAGCGAGACTGAACCGCTCCCCGCTACCGATCGGCCAGCGCCAGCTTTGCGCCGAGCATGACGAAGGCGCCGGCGAAGGTCCGGCGCATCCAGGTCAACACCATTGGCCGCGAGACGACATGGCTGCGGATCGAGGCTGCGAAGATGCCGTAGCCGACGAAAACCACGAAGGTCAAAAGCATGAAGACGGAACTCAGTTCCAGCATTTTCGACAGCGCATTGGGCTCGGTGGTGCTGACGAACTGCGGCAGGAAGGCGAAGAAGAAGATCGACAGTTTCGGATTGAGCACGTTGACGAGGATACCGGTGGCAATCACCTTGCCGGCCGAGCGCGGCGTCACATCCTGCCCGACGCTGAGGCCGCCCTTTTCCTTCAGCGTGTTCCAGGCCATGTAGAGCAGGTAGGCGACGCCGAGATATTTCAGCGTCTCGAAGGCGAGCGCACTGGTGTGCAGCAGCGCCGCCAGGCCAGTGATTGCGGCGGCCATGTGCGGGATGATGCCGAGCGTGCAGCCGAAGGCGGCGATGATCGAAGCCCGCGCCCCGCGCGAAAGCCCGGCGCTCAGCGTGTAGAGAACGCCGGTGCCGGGCGAAGCCACGACAATCAGGGACGTCAACAGAAATTCGATGCTCACGATGGTTCCTCCGGCACCCTACCCGGCCAGGAAGGTACCGGGCTGCGGGTCGGCGCACAAGCGGAGGCGACGGGAGATTGGCTACACCGGTAATCCGAGCGCCTGGCGTGCCATCAGACACTCCTCGTCGCCGGGCATGCAGGCGCGACAGACGTCCGGCCGCACGTCGTAGATGCCGCAAGCGGTCGACTTGCCGATCTCGCCGGAGAGCGCCGAGCAGCGCACGCCCTCGCAACGCATGCCTGACAGGTCGGATGCGACATATTTTTCCGGGATACGGTCGAGCTGTGCGTCATCCTCGGTGGAAAAGCGCGGCCACTCGGCCGAATAGGAACAGCAGGCACCGCAGCTTTGGCAATCGAAGGTGCCCTGTTGCGACGGCAAAACGCTTGCGGCGGCCACCAGGGCGGACAGCCCTGGCGCGGCGGGGTTGTGATCGGCGTCTTGCGGCAAGGCGCTATTTCTTCTTGGCCGTCTTGCCCTTCGGCGAATCCGCCGGCGACTTGAACAGGTCGGTCGCCGCCTCGGTGGCATCGCCAGCTTTCGGCGCGGCAACCGGCTTGGCCGGTTTTGCCGCGGCACCCGAGACTGCCGGCTGATCCTTGGAGGAGAATTTTATGGCCATGTCAGTCCTCGTCGGCGAAGCGCGATGATGGGGCGCGCGGATTGCGCAGGCGGCCGATCAGCGCCGAAACGGCCGTGATGTTCATTTCCTCGGGCGACCAGTTTTTCACCGCCTCGATGTGGTGGGCTGCCAGCTCGCGATGCGTGCTGCCGCTGTAGGCGGCGTCCTGATACGTCACCCGCTCATGGGTCTTGGCGTCTTCGCGGACATACTCGATCAGGTAGTTCGGGCATTCGGCGCGGCCGCGCACGCCGACGCGAACCTGGGCATCACCGTGGGCACGCTTGCAGCGTTCGAGCTTTTCCAGCACACGCCGGACGAATTCGACCGGCTTGTCGAGGCCTTCGACCATATCGGCAATGGTTGCGTCGGCGGCGATCGGTGTTGGCGGTACGCGTTTGGTGGCCATCAGCGTCGTCCGGCCCGCTTCGGCAAAGCGGCTAGCGCGGCGGCGGCGGCCATCTCGTCGGCCTCCTTCTCCAGGCGCAATTCGCGCAGACGCGCGGTCTTGGCTTCGCGTGCCTCGCTGACGGCGTCGCGCTCGGAATTGATGCGGTTGAGCGACATCGACTGGGTTTGCGTCTTGCTGAACAGGGACACGGCCTGATCGACGGTTGTCTTTGAACTGGTGGTCAAATCTTTCTCCTGTCAGGAGCCTGTGCCGATGGAGCGAGACCGGGTCTTCGGTCAGGATCACGCACAAAGCAATACGCGCGGCGAATTCAAATTGCTGGAGCGTCCCTTAGCACGTCCAGGCCGGCGCGCAGCGCACTTTCGGCGGCAAGGCGCGGAAAATGAAAAAGGCCAGGCACCGCCTGACCTTCCATGAGAGCGTCGCGCAACCAGATGACATCCAAAAGGATGCACCGCACGGGAACGCCCTGCTTATGCACATGATATGCCGTGGAAACTCAGGTCTCCGCGGCCATGCGCCCGAATTCGCCACTCACCGGTGCCAGTACATCCGTGGTCACCGGGAGAGCAGAATTCGTTTTTCAGGCCGCCTTCAACTGGTCGGCGGACATCTTGCCCGACTTGTTGTCGCGGACCATCTCGTAGCCGAGCTTCTGGCCCTCGACGATGTCACGCATGCCGGCGCGCTCTACGGCCGAGATGTGGACAAAAACGTCGGCCGAGCCGTCGTCAGGCTGAATAAAACCAAAACCTTTGGTGGCGTTGAACCATTTAACTGTGCCGGTGCTCATGACGAACCCTTTCCATGGCAAATATTCGTTCGACGCCATGCGGATGCACAACGTCGTTTGTCCCGATTTTTGATGTGGGAAGTTCGTCAAAGGCGCGCTCGAAAGCGCGGATAACAAAAGTCAGTCAAACAAATATCGACGATTTGCTTGTAGGCTTCTTTTGGCGCGCTGTCAAATTTGCATAAAGCCACAGATGCGGATTTCTCCCAAAACACCAGGCTAAACCAGCTGGCATGACGGCAAACCGGGCGCCAAACAGCGCGCTTGCGCCAAGTTGAAAAAATTTTCTGGCATCCAGGAACCATCCGCGCAAAGGCGCATTTATGCCTTGTCGTCAGCAGTTCGTGAGAGCAATCGAAAGAACGGTTGATGGCAAAGACGCCCCCCGCACGATAAAAGGTGCGAGGGGCGTTTTCGTTGGATCCGGCTATTCGTCCGGCCCGGGTTCCGGCCACCTCTCCTTGGCCGCCTCGGCATACCAGTGCCGCATCGCCGGCGTTGCCAGCACGGCGTCGAGATAGGCGCGCGTATCCGGCGCAAGCGTGCCGCCATAGGTGTCGAAACGGGTGACGACAGGCGCATACATGGCGTCGGCCGCGGTGAAATGGCCAAACAGGAACGGGCCGCCCCTGCCGTATTTTTCCCGGCACTCGCGCCACAGCGCCTCGATGCGGGCGCGTTGCGCCTCGCCCTCGGCGTCGAGCGGCTTGTGGCCCTTCGGCCGGCGCAAATTCATCGGCCAGCCATAGCGGACCTCGCGAAAGCCGGAATGCATCTCGCTCGCGGCCGAACGCGCCAGCGCGCGGGCGTCGATATCGGCCGGCCAGAGCTTTTTCTCGGGAAACAGGTCGGCGAGATATTCAAGGATAGCAAGGGTTTCCCAGACGATCTTGCCATTGTGACTCAGCACCGGCACCTGACCGGTCGGCGACACTTTCGCCAGATTGGCAAAGGTTTCAGGTGTGCGCAGCCGCACGAAACCTTCCTCGAACGGGATCTCCAGATGCCTCATCGCCAGCCATGGCCGCAACGACCATGAGGAGAAACACTTGTTGCCGATATAGAGCGTGAATTCAGCCATTTTTCTCCCCGCATGCACGGCCATCCAAATTCCATGGTCGACACGTGTTCGCAGCCTAGCCCACCAGCCTTGCCCCAGGGCGGCGGCCGCGCGACCTGATCTGCCGTCCGGGCGACGCCTGGAACCTAACCGACGCCGGCTCGTTAGCTACCGCAAATGAATTCCTCCGAATTCAGAACCCCAGGAGATGCGCAAAAAATGGTGAACAAGGATCAGGTTGCGGGCGTGGCCAAGCAGGTCAAGGGCTCGGTCAAGGAAGCCGCGGGCAAGGCGACCGGCAACAGGCAGACCCAGGCCGAAGGCACGGGCGACCGGACCGCCGGTAAGGTGCAGAAGGCCTATGGCGACGTCAAGGACAAGGTCAAGAAGGCGCTCTGATCCGACATCGGCAAACGCGCTTTATCGAGGGAAAGGCGGTCGCGAAGGCCGCCTTTTTTAGGTGCTCCAGCCCTTGCTGAAAGCATTGGTGAAGGCGACCTCGCCGTGATCGCCGGCCGCCTCGCCCAGCACCACGTCCATGCCGTCGCTGGTCACCCTGGCCAGCGCGAAACCGCCCATATAGGCAGCCTTCGGCTTGAACAGGTCGATCCCGTCCCTGCGATAGATCAGCGGCGTTTCGTGCTGGTGGCCATGGAAAATGCCGACGACATTGTAGCCCTTCAGCGCCGCCAGCAACGCCTGCCGGTCGGCCTCGCTCCACCAATGCGGCGCACCACTGCCGTCATCATCGAAGTGCCGCTTGGCGGCATCCCAACGTTCCACCGAGAAAGTGTCCCAGCCATAGTGCTGGAACAGGATGACCGGACGGCCGTCCGCCGCATAGGTCCCCAGATCCTGCTTCAGCCATGGCAGGCTGCTCTCGGCGCCGTGGCCGGTATCGCCGGCGAAACGATGCGTCTGGATCAGATGCAGGCCGCCCCAGTCCCAAGAGTAACAGTCGGTGTCGACATCATAGTCGGTGGCCGGCACCGGCGGCTTGAAGAACACGCCGGCGCGATGGTTGACCTCGACATAGTCGCGCAGTTCGCGCCGATACCAGTCGACATGGTGCGGCGGGCCGTTCTGGTCGAGATCATGGTTGCCGAGCCCGATATAAACCGGCATGTGCACGCGATCGGGACCGACGCCCTGGCTGTAGCGCTGGCTGAACTGGAGCAGTTGGGTGCCCTCGCTCGGCTGCGTGATCTGGCCGCCGCCATCGTCGGTGATGTCGCCGCCGACGACAAGGCCGAGCGGCGTGCCTATCCTGCCGGCCGAACGCAGGCCGGTGGCGACGCCATTGATCTCAGTTGGCCAGTCCTTGTCGCCAAGCGCATTCAGCGCCGCCACGTTGCGCAGCAGCGCGGCGTCGGTCTTGCCTTCCTGCAGGCAGTTGGGGCTCAAGCCGCTCGCCATGCGGCAGGCATGGACATCGGCGATGAACAGGAAGGTGGCGTCGATCGACTGGACGCGTTGCCCGGTCTGGCTGAAGGCCGGGCGCGACAAGGCGCCGGCCGCGGCAAATCCTGCAGCCTGCGCCAGGAAGTTGCGTCGGGAAAGCGATGCAGTCGAACGGCGATTCATCATACGCTGATTCAGCATGGACAGCGGCCGGTCGTCCAGCGCCTCTGCGCCATCATCGACATGACGCCACGGGTCTGGCATGTCTCGCTTGCGCAAGCGGAGGAGGACGAAAAATGAAAGCCGCACCTATCTGCATGATCCTGGCCGCGATGTTGTGCGCGAGCACTGCGCATGCGGCCGGTTGCGTCGACGTCAAGTCCGCCAGGAAGGGTTTCGTTCTGGCGAGACCCGGCATCCAGAGCGAATTTCGGCCCGTGGCTGGCGGGATGATGTCGGTTGTCAACACCTACGAATCGCAATCGCCTCAAACCCAGTATCTGTTCGCCGGCCTGATCGAGGTGTTTCGCGACAGCGACACCGGTCGCCAGGCGATGATCCCGTTTTCCGATCTGCGAAAACTGTTTCCACTGAAGGCGGGGACAAAGGCCGCGATAGAGTTCGTCGAGTTGTCGCCGAACAAGCCGCCGAAGGGCACCAAGACGCTGAGCCTGGTCGTGAAGGGCAAGGAGACATTCAGCCTGGGCGAGTGCAAATACAATGTCTTGGCGGTCAAGGAGACCTTCAAGAACGGTGCCGGCGAGACGCTGGATTCATTTACCGCCCTCTATGCGCCAGATCTGCAGGCAGCGCTCGCCCGGCGCTACGATGAAGGCACCAGTTCGGAATCCGTCAACGGCTACGAGACGATCAAGCCGCTGGCCGAGTAGCTGAACCAGAGCACGGCGAGTCAAGGGGTTCCCGGCCGTGGCAGTATCCTGTTGCGTCGCCTGGCCGCCAATGCGCCCTGCGATGGCGACGGCGCGCTTCGCTCAAGTCCCGCCAGACAATCCCGCAGCACGCTTGCATCCTGCGCCGTCTTGGCCATCGACATCGCCCCGGAATAGGCGGCGACCGCCAGCGCGGCAAAGCGCTCGGGATCCGTGCCCTCTTCCCTGCCCGCCTGCTGGTCGGCTCGCAGCTTGTCGGAAATCGCCCGCCGCCACCCGGCAAAAATACCGGCAAGGGCAATGCGAAAATCGGGATCGGCAAGCGACAGTTCGTGCGCCAGATTGTTGAGCGGGCAGCCGCGCACGAAACCCTGCTGCTCCAGTTCCGCCGCCACGGCCTCGAACACCGCGCGCACGCCTTCGCGGGCCGACGCCGCCGCCAGCACCGGCGCGATCCATGTCTCTTCGACCGCTGCCGCCACACGCTCGTCGATCACCGCCAGCGCCAGCGCCTTCTTGGTCGGAAAGTGGTGATGCAGCGCGCCGCCGCTGACATCAGCCGCCGCCATCAGGTCGCCGATGCTGGAGGCGTGATAGCCGCGCGTCTGGAACGCGTCCTCGGCGACATCGAGCACTTTCTTGCGCATGCCCTCAGGGTCGTTGATGCGTTTTCCCGGGCGCGGTTTTGGTTGAGCGATCATCTCTGCTGACATTGCCGGACATTAGCATATTGACAAAACAGGACAACCGGTCTGTTTTACAAACAGGACAATCACCCTGTTTTGGAGAATGCCGGATGAACCTGCCCCAGAACGTCGCGACGAAACCCTCGGCGCTCGCCTCGCCTGTCGTCGAGCTGCGGCAATACACGCTGAAACCCGGCCGGCGCGACACGCTCATCGACATCTTCGACAGCAGGCTGATCGAGGGCCAGGAGGCCGCCGGCATGACCATCATCGGCCAGTTCCGGGATCTCGATCGGCCTGACATGTTCGTCTGGATGCGCGGCTTCGACAGCATGGATGCGCGGAAAGATGCTCTTGCCGCTTTCTATGGCGGGCCGGTCTGGGCGGCGCACCGCGATGCGGCCAACGCGACGATGATCGATTCCGACGATGTGCTGCTGCTCAAGCCGGCGTGGCCGGGCGCCGGCTTCGACCTCGCGGGGGCGCAGCGGCCAAACCTGGCCGGCGACGAAAAGCCCATTCGAAACAGGCCGCTGACCGGCATCGTTGTCATCGAGATTCATCATTTGCAGCCCGGCACGGAGGCAGATTTCACCACCCGCTTCGAGATTGAGACGGCGTGCCTGATGACGGCCGACGCACGCCTGCTCGCCGCGTTCGTGACCGAGCCTGCCGAAAACAGTTTTCCGCGCCTGCCGGTACGGGCTGACGAAAACGTCTTCATCAGCGTCATGGGTTTTGCCAGCACAGAAGCGCATGCCCGCCACAAGGCCGCGCTTGCCGCCTCGCCGGCATGGCAGGATTTTTGGCGGGCCGCGCAACCCGGCCTGACCAAACCCACGGAGACCTTGCGGCTGTCGCCGACATCGCAATCACTGGTCGGGATCTATTCCTAAAGCGCGTCGACGCGCTTAGGAATAGATCCTTTTTTGTGCATGTCGTTCTCCCAAAACCGGGGCCACTTTTGGGCGACATGCATCAGACTTCAAATGGCTCGACGATGGTCTTGGCGACAAGGGCCGGGTCTTCCCAATGCGGGTTGTGGCCACAGCTCTCGGCCCGGACGAAGACGGCTCCGGCAAGAGCGGATTGCAACGCCTGCTGGTGCGCCTCGCCGAACAGCGGGTCGCAGGCGCCGGCGATGATCAGCGTCCGGGCCTGCACGGCCCGCGCCGCATCGCTCAGATCGGCGCGGCGGATTTCCTCGAGAATCGCGCGCCAGCGCGGCGTCGGCATCGCCGAGGCCTCTTGCGCTAGGCTGGCGAGAAAGGCTGGAGGCACGTCGGGACTGCAGGCATGCCACCAGGCGTAGAACGGATCGGCCGGCGATATCGGGTCGCGCAGCGCCTCGACGCCCGCGACCAGCGGATGATCCGGCGCGAAATCGGGCTTTAGCGTGCCGGCCAGCACCACCAGCCCGCCAATCAGCTCCCTGTGTCGCCCTGCCAATGCGATGGCCACCATGGCGCCCAGCGAATGGCCGACGACGAGCGGCCGGTCGAGCCGCAAGCGTAGGATCAGCCCGGCAATATCGTCGGCGAAATCGGCTATGCCGCAGCCTTTGCCGGCCTGCGAGGCGCCGTGGCCGCGCAGATCCGGCATGATCAGACGGCGGCCGGCCAGATAGGGCGCCAGAAGCGAAAAGCTGCGGCTGGTGTCGGTGAAGCCGTGCACCAACAGCAGTGCCGGCTCGGCGCCTGTTATCTCGACATAGGCGATGTCGAGATTGCCGACAGTGACGAACTGCTTGCGGCCGGCCCAGCCGTCCTGGTTCGCGCAGGCATTCAGCACCGCCGCCCTCACAGGCCGAGCTTTTCCTTGACCGCGGCAAGGCCGGGTTGGCCGTCGAAGGTGGTGACACCGGCGAGCCAGGCATCGAGACGGCTCTTGTTGGCCGTGATTGCCTTCAGCGCGCCGTCCTCCGGCTTCATGCCGTCATTGATCAGATAACCCATGCCGACATTCTCGAAATCGATGTCGAAGGCGAGGTTTTTCAAGAACTGTGCGACGTTCGGGCATTGCTGCAGATAGCCCTTGCGCACCTGCGTCGTCACCGTCGCGGCGCCGAAATTCGGGCCGAAGAACTTGTCGCCGCCGGTCAGATATTTGAAGTCGTACATCGTGTTCATCGGGTGCGGCGCCCAGCCCTGGAAGACGATGAACTGCTTCTCCTTGATCTCGTAGCCGACCTCGGAAAGCATGCCGGCTTCGCTCGATTCGACCACCTACCAGCCGTCCAGGCCAAAGGCGGGATCGGCGATAGCGTCCATCATCAACTGGTTTGAACCGGGCTCGATGCCGTACATTTTCTTGCCGAATTTGTCGGCGAATTTGTGCAGGTCGGAAATGCCCTTGACGCCGGCTTCCCAGACATAGGTCGGCACGGCGAATGTGTATTTGGCGCCTACGAGATTGACGCGCACATTCTCGACCGAGCCGTCCTTCTTGTAGGGCTCGTAATAGGTGACCATGGCCGGGTCCCAGTAGCCGAGGAACAGGTCGAGGTCCCTGTTTTTCATGCCCTCATAGATGACATTGATGCCGAGCACCTGGCTTTGCGGCTGATAGCCGAGCGCCTCCAACAAGACGTTGGCGACCCCTGTGGTGAAGGCAAGGTCGTTCCAGCCGGGTTCGGCCATGCGGACCGTCTTGCACTCTTCGGCCTCGGCCGCCTGGGCCGCATGAGTGGCCAACATGAAGCCGGCAAGGCAGACGCCATTTGCAAGGATGCGCAACATTTCGGTTCTCCTCGACCGTAAAATTGACCAATCGGTCTTTTTGTTGTCCCATGGGTCAATTCTTGATCTGAACGGACGAAGATGTCAACGTGGATTCGACATGCATGGACCGATCCCGTGAAACTCAAGCGTCTCAGTGAGATCCGCCGCAAGGAATTGCGGCAGGCGGCCTTCGCGGTGCTGGAGCGCGAGGGTATTGCCGGCGCGACACTGGAAAAGGTGGCGGCGCAGGCCGGTGCCTCCAAGGGCATCGTGCTGCACTATTTCCGCAACAAGCAGGAATTGTTCGAGCACGCGATGCGTGAGGCAAACGCCGTCCTGTGCCAGGCGGTGATCGCGCGGCTTCGCCGGGCGCAGACGCCGATGGAGCGCATGGATGCGGTGATCGAGGGCAATTTCGAGGAGCATCTGTTCCAGCCGCCTCTCTGCCATGCCTGGCTGTCGCTCTGCGCCGAGGTGCCGCGCGACGAGAAGATGGCTCGTATCCAGAGGGTGATCCATGCGCGCATGCGCTCGAACCTGTTGTCGGGCCTGCGCGGCCTCGCCTCGCCCGGAGATGCCGACGACATCGCGCTTGGCGTCACCGCGCTGATCGACGGGCTTTGGTTGCGGCTCGGCCTGCAGCCGGGCAGTGTGTCGCGCGAACAGGCTGTCCGCCAGGTCAAGAATTATGTCGCGGGACGGCTGGCTTTGGGGGAGCTTGCGACCGCCGGCGCTTAAAACCAGCCTCGGCCGGCCTGCCGGGTGGCGGCGGTCGAAGTTCATACCGTGGGATAGGCTGACGGCTTGACCTTGGCCGCCACTATACGGTGCTCTCGACGACGCAGAAATCTCGGAGCATCCGATGAGACTTCACAACAAGCGCGCGCTGGTTACCGGCGGGTCGGACGGTATCGGCCTGGCGATCGCCGAGGCCTTTTTGCGCGAGGGCGCGGACGTCCTAATCGTCGGCCGCGACACCAAGAAGCTCGACGCCGCCCATAAGCACCTCGGCGGCACTATCGAGACGCTGTCGGCCGATCTTGCCACCTCGGCCGGCATCGCGGCCGTCGTCGAGAATGTGAAAAAATCGGGCAGGCCGCTCGATATCCTCGTCAACAATGCCGGGGTGGCTTTCCTGGTGCCGTTCGAGACCGTCAGCGAGGCGCAGTTCCAGCAATCCTTCGCGCTCAATGTGACGGCGGTGTTCTTCCTCACCCAGGGTCTGCTGCCGCATCTGGCGGCCGGCGCGTCGGTGATCAACATCTCGTCCTATTTCGCCAACAAGATGATCCCGAAGCGGCCGTCGAGCCTCTATTCCCTGTCAAAGGGCGCGTTGAACTCGCTGACCAAATCGCTGGCCTTCGAACTCGGCCCGCGCGGCATCCGCGTCAACGCCATCGCGCCCGGCACGGTCGACACCGCCATGCGACGCAAGACCGTCGACAATTTGCCGGCCGAGGCAAAGGCCGAGCTGAAAGCCTATGTCGAGCGCAGCTATCCGCTTGGCAGAATCGGCCGCCCCGACGATCTGGCGGGCATCGCAGTGTACCTCGCTAGCGACGAGGCGGCCTGGACCAGCGGCGGGGTCTTCTCCGTCGACGGTGGTTATACCGCGGGCTGATCCGTCCGGGCGCCACGCCAAGCGCCGACATTTTCAGCGACGCCACTTTCTACAAATCCAAGTACGCCTACCGCCTCCAGGACCTGATCGCGAACCCAGCGATGGGGTGACTCGTCGTCGTGGCGCGCGTGCCAGTACATCCTGATTTCCGGAACAGCAATGGGAAGCGGCGGTTCAAAGATGACGAGCGGCAGGGTCTCGGCCGCCCAAACCGCGAACTGCCTGGGCACCGCCGACAGGTGGTTTCCATTTGCCACGGCTAATGCGACAGCCTGAAAGTGCGGCAGGGTCAGGCTTACACGGCGCGTCCGCCCGATCTTGCGGAGCGCCTCGTCGGTGGAGCCCGACATCGACCCGTCGATAGAACGAAGAATATGGGGCAGCTCGCAGAAGAGGTCGATCGGCAGAGTCTTGCCTTCCATGATTCCCGCCTGCCTGATCGCAGCGTTGTCCTGCGCGGCGATGATGGCGAATGGTGAATGGAACAGAGGCGTGCTTGAGACCCAGTCGGAGACCTCCAGCGGACGCTCGAGCGCTACGTCGATTTCATCGTCCTGGAGCAGCCGCGAGACATCGCCGCGCGCGCTATCGAGAAACCTTAGCGACGCGCGCGGCGCGGCGCCAGCGATGCGTGCCGCCAGCGCTGGCATCAGCATCATGGAAAAGAAATCCGCCCCCATGAACGTGAAGGTTCGCTCCAGTTCCGCCGGATCGAACGCCTTGGCCGAATGGAAGACGCGTTCGATCTCGCGAAGCGCCACGCGCAACGGCTCGGCCATGCTCTCGGCGCGCGGTGTCGGCATCATGTCATTGCCCCGTCGCACGAACAGCTGGTCGTTGAGGAGATGTCGCAAGCGATTGAGCGCAGCGCTGACGGCAGGTTGGCTGAGGCCGATCTGCTCGCCGGCACGCGTAACGCTTCTCTCCCGCAGAAGGGCGTCGAACACCTTGATGAGATTGAGGTCGAGCGCGTTCAAATTCATCGCATCAATTCGCCCCATACGATCATTCGATTTCCGTTGTCGGCGTATCCCTGGCTAGATCGTCATGGGCCCAGCAGGCACAGGCAACAGAAGGATCAGACACGCCATGACAATGACCCCCGGCACGATCACAGGCAAGGAACTCTTCTGGTTCAACAACACGCTCGTCGCGATCCACGTCTCGTCGATGGCAGGAGAGGACGGCACCTGCGTCGTCGAGCATCACATGCCCTATGGCGACTCGCCGCCGCTGCATGTGCATCGCAGGGAAGACGAAGTGTTTCACATCCTGGAGGGGAGATTGCGCTTTCAGATCGACGGCCACGAACGCATTGCGGACGCCGGCGAAACCGTCATCGCACCGAAAGGCCTGCCGCACACCTACCGGGTCGAATCCCCGGAAGGTGCGCGCGCCCTCACCATCACGCGCGGTTTGGATTTTGAGACGATGCTGCGTCAGGCGAGCCGTCCCGCCGAACAGCCCGAACTGCCGCCGCTGATGGAACCAACACCGGAAATCATCGCGGCACTGGTGCAGCTTTGCGCAAAAAACGGCATCGACATTGTCGGTCCGCCGCTGGGGTGAGAGGCCGAAACTGCGCAGCCCTTCCCTTCTCCCCTTTGTGGGAGAAGGAGAGACGCGCCGCGCCTTCAACCGATTTGCATCCTCGCCGCCCGCATTCTCCGCTTGAAGCCGTTTGTGCAACGCGATACGCCGTTGCCGACTTCGACAAGGAGAGACCCGTGACCGCTGCAAAGACCAGAACCGAAACCGACACGTTCGGTCCCATCGAAGTCGCCGCCGACCGGTATTGGGGCGCGCAGGCGCAGCGTTCGCTCGGCAATTTCAAGATCGGCTGGGAAAAGCAGCCGGCGTCGATCGTGCGCGCATTGGGCATCGTCAAGCGGGCGGCGGCCGAAGCCAACATGGAGCTCAAGCGGCTCGATCCTGCGATCGGCAAGACGATTGTCGAGGCGGCGCAAGAGGTCATCGACGGCAAGCTCGATGAGCATTTCCCGCTGGTGGTCTGGCAGACCGGTTCGGGCACCCAGTCCAACATGAACGCCAATGAGGTGATCTCCAACCGGGCGATTGAGATGCTGGGCGGTGTCATGGGCTCCAAGAAGCCGGTGCATCCCAACGATCACGTCAATATGAGCCAATCGTCGAACGACACCTATCCGACAGCCATGCACATCGCCTGCGCCGAACGCATCGTGCACGATCTGTTGCCGGCACTGAAGCACCTGCACAAGGCACTCGCCGCCAAGAGCAGAGAGTTCAATCACATCATCAAGATCGGCCGCACGCACACGCAGGATGCCACCCCCCTTACGCTTGGCCAGGAATTTTCGGGCTATGCCGCGCAGGTCGCTTCGTCGATCAAGCGCATCGAGCTGACGTTGCCCGGCTTGCAGGAACTGGCGCAGGGCGGCACCGCCGTCGGCACCGGCCTCAACGCGCCGGTCGGCTTCGCCGAAAGGGTCGCGGATCGCATCGCCTCCATCACCGGCATCGCCTTCGTCACCGCGCCGAACAAGTTCGAGGCGCTGGCGGCCCATGATTCCATGGTGTTTTCGCACGGCGCCATCAACGCGGCGGCCGCCGCGCTATTCAAGATCGCCAACGACATCCGCTTCCTCGGCTCAGGCCCGCGCTCGGGCCTCGGCGAACTGTCGCTGCCGGAAAACGAACCGGGCTCGTCGATCATGCCGGGCAAGGTCAACCCGACCCAGTGCGAGGCGCTGACGCAGGTCTGCGTACAGGTGTTCGGCAACAATGCGGCGCTCACCTTCGCCGGCAGCCAGGGTCATTTCGAGCTCAATGTCTACAATCCGCTGATGGCCTACAACTTCCTGCAGTCGGTGCAGTTGCTCTGCGACGCCTCGGTCTCCTTCACCGACAATTGCGTCGTCGGCATCGAGGCCCGCGAAGACAACATCAAGGCGGCACTCGACCGCTCGCTGATGCTGGTGACGGCGCTGGCGCCGACCATCGGCTACGACAATGCCGCCAAGATCGCCAAGACCGCGCACAAGAAGGGCACCACTTTGCGCGAGGAAGCGCTCGCCACCGGGCTGGTCAGCGAAGCCGATTACGACCGGCTGGTGCGGCCGGAGGATATGACGCATCCGGGGTAGGCAATTCCAGGAAAAGTGTCTGCGGTTTTCGGTCCGGAATTGCGTCAACCAAAAGCCCGGTATTTCGTGAGGGGAGAATTTACTCCCGTCACGACCTCACCCGAAGCGAATTTTGCGCAGGCCGCCCGATCACGGAAACGTAAGTACTGTGAACAATGTGTCGCCAGTCTGGTGGCTTTGGTGAACAGTCGGTTTGCTCTATCTCCCCGGCATCAACCCATCCCGGAGAGCCACCATGTCCACCAACATTTCAGTCGCCGGTTCCGGCGCATCCAATGCCTCGACCACCATCCTCCTCGGCCGCGTCCTGCTCGCGGTCATCTTCCTGCTTTCAGGTTTCGGCAAGCTCACCGCCATTAGCGGAACAGCGGGCTATTTCGGCAGCCTCGGCCTGCCCTTGCCGACCGTAACGGCCACCGTCGTCGGCCTGATCGAGCTTCTCGGCGGCCTCGCCATCCTCGTCGGCTTCAAGACCCGGATTGTCGCCTGGGTGCTGGCGGTCTTCACGGTCGCTACCGGTTTGGTCGCCCATACCGGTTGGGCCGACCAGATGCAGATGATCCAGTTTCTCAAGAACCTCGCCATTGCGGGCGGCTTCCTCGTGCTGGCTTCCTCGGGCGCCGGTGCCTATTCGATCGACGCCAAGCGCGGCTGAGCCAAGACCCGGCAATAGCCGAACAAGAAAGCGGCGCGGAATTTTCCGCGCCGCTTTTTCGTTGTTGGTGCATGACCGCCGATCTGTCGGCCGGAGTTTCTGATAGGATCGGGGCTATCGGGACGAGGCCGGCCGGCGGCCGACAACGGAGGTGAACATGCCCCGCAACGCGCTGCTCCTGCTCTCCCGGCTGCTGCTCGCCGCCCTGTTCGTGCCTTCCGGTTTCCATGCATTGAGCGACATCGCCGGCACCACAGGCTATTTCGCCGGCCTCGGCCTGCCGCTGCCGACACTTGCTGCCTGGGGCACGGGACTGTTCGAACTGATCGCCGGGCTGCTCATCCTGGTCGGTTTCCAGACCCAGATCATAGCGCTTCTGCTCGCTGCCTTCTGTATCGTCGCCGGCTTCATCGGCCATTATGGCCAGGGCGGCGGCGACGCGATGCTCGCCTTCCTGCACCAGCAGATGCTAATGAAAGACATTGCGATATCAGGTGGGTTTGTAGCGCTGGCGATGGCCGGCGCCGGCGCATGGTCGATCGACGGGCGCGGCGCGGTTTGATATTTTTGCGTAGATGGGCCCGAGCTGATCAACCCCACTCCGTCTCGGCTTCGCCGAGCCACCTCGCCCCCGATCGACGGGGTAGAGGAAGGCCGCGAGCCTGTTGCCGCCAACGCTCTTCCAACAAGGCTCCCTTCCTTTCCCTCCGGAGCGGGAAAGGTGGCGCTGCAAAGCAGCGACGGATTGGGGGAAGCCGGTCGTCAAACGCGATGCCGCCGGCGAAGTACGACCGGCAGGTCTCCGCTTAAGTCAGATAAGACACGGGTCTGCTAGCAGCTAGCGCCTTATTTCACCGACATGCTGGGGCCACCCTCGACGGCCAGCACCAGCCGGCGGTTGGTGATCCTGGCCAGCTGCGCCAGGCGCCCGGCCGGCCGCTCGCCATAGAGATCGGCCAGCGATGCCGGCAAGACCAGCGCCAGCACGCCGTTGGCGCGCTGTTCCCATTTCAGCCTGGGCATGATGCCGGGCATCGACGCCGTCAGCAGGTAGACGACGCGCATCATCGCGGCGAGGACGCGGGCGCGCTCCAGATAACGCGGCGATGCCAGAGCCTTGATCTCGGGGGCGATGGCTTCGTTGAAGATGCCGTCGTGACGATAGGCGTTGGCCATCGCCAGGAAAGCACGGCCAGGATGGTCGACGCCGAAGAAGGACGCGTGCGCAATGATGTTGAGCGATTGCTTGCCGCGGTATTCGGGATGCGCGCGCCAGCCGATGTCGGCCAGCAATGCGGCCGCGTGGCGGTAGCGCGCCTCGTCCTCGGTCTCGTCGATGCCGAAGGCCGCAAAGGTCTTGGCGGTCCAGTCGACAAGTTCGTGCGCATGGGTGACGGAGCGCGAGCGCAGGCGGGCGAGTTCCTCCGAGGCCGAAATCAGCGGATCGGCCTTCTGCTCCGCCTCGTCGAGCAGCGAATAGAGAAAGCCTTCGCGCACGCCGAGCGCCGAGACGATGATCTTCGACGGCTGCATCGCCGCCATGATCTCCTGCAGCACGATGGCGCCATAGGGCAGCAGCGAACGGCGGTTCTTCGAAACGCCTTCGATGCCCTTGACCTTCTCGATCTCGGCCTTGGCCACCTGCTTGAGGAAGTTCGCCGCGCTTTCGGCCGATATCTCGTAATGGTGCATGACGCCAAGCGGATAGTTGGTCATTTCCATGTGCAGCCGGGCAAGATTTCGCCAGGTGCCGCCGACGGCGTAGAAGGGCCTGCCCTGCCCGCCTTTCAACAGCTTGGCTTTCGCCAGTTCGTCACGCGCGATCCTGGCCGCCTGGGTCAGCGAGTTCTTCGCCATGTCCTGCAGGCGCAGGCCGCCCAGCGGCAGCGTGATGCCGTCGCCGATCGCCTCGCCGCTGACATCGACCAGTTCGAGACTGCCGCCGCCCAGATCGCCGGCGATGCCATCGGCCGGATGGAAACCGGAAATGACGCCGAGCGCGGAATAGTACGCTTCCTGACGACCGCTGATCACTCGGATCTCGGTCTTCAGCACATCCTCGGCGCGGTGGATGAAATCGGGGCCGTTGACCGCCTCGCGGGCCGCCGCGGTCGCCAGCACATACATTTGCTCGGCGCCGGCCTGGTCGGAAAGCGCACGAAAGCGGCGGAACTCTTCCATCGAGCGCGTTACCGCCTCGGGGTCGAGCTTGCCGGTCGAAACGATGCCGCGGCCGAGACCGGCCAGCATCTTTTCGTTGAACAGCATGGTCGGCGAGCGCGCCAGCCCCTCATAGACGACGAGACGGATCGAGTTCGATCCGATGTCGATGATGGACAGCGGTCGGCGGTCCTGCAGCCGGCCCTGAGAATCAGACAGCATCAGCCGGACGCTGCGGCGTTCTTCTTGCGGCGCTTGAACTGCGCGATGCGCTTGGGCGCATGCGACTTCAGCGCGTCACCCCGTCCCGACAGGCTCGGATTGGTCATGAAATATTCCTGCGCGTTGAACGGTTCCTCGCCCTCCTCCAGCACGACGCGCCGGGAGGTTCCATCAGCCAATACGTCGAAACTTTGCTGATTGTCCATAATGTTGCCCAGCATGATCTGGCCAAGGATCTGTTCATGCACAGTTGGATTGGTGATCGGCACCATGGTTTCGACGCGGCGGTCGAGATTGCGCGGCATCAGGTCGGCCGAGGAGATGTAGACGATCGCCTCGTCCGACGGCAGGCCGAAACCATTGCCGAAACAATAGATGCGGCTGTGCTCGAGAAAACGGCCGACGATCGATTTTACGCGGATGTTTTCCGACAGGCCAGGAACCTGCGGCCGCAGGCAGCAGATGCCGCGCACGACAAGGTCGATCTCGACGCCGGCGCGGCTGGCATCGTAGAGCGCGTCGATGATGATCGGATCGACGAGGGCGTTCATCTTCATCCAGATGCGCGCCGGTTTGCCTTGCACCGCGTAGGCAATCTCGTCGGCAATGTGCTTCAGGATGCGGCTTCTCAACGTGAACGGCGAGATCGCCAACCGCATTTCGTCCGTCGGCTCGGCATAGCCGGTGATGAAATTGAACAGCTGGGCGACATCGCGCGCAATCGTCGGATCTGTGGTGAAGAAGGACAGATCGGTGTAGATGCGCGCGGTGACCGGGTGGTAGTTGCCGGTGCCAAGATGCACGTAATTGCGCAGCTTGCCGTCCTCGCGCCGCACCACCAGCGACATTTTCGCATGCGTCTTCAGTTCGAGAAAGCCGAACACCACCTGCACGCCGGCCCGCTCCAGGTCGCGCGCCCAGCGGATGTTGGCTTCCTCGTCGAAACGCGCCTTGAGCTCGACCAGTGCGGTGACCGACTTGCCGGCCTCGGCCGCGTCGACCAGCGCGCGCACGATCGGACTGTCGTTGGAGGTGCGGTAAAGCGTCTGCTTGATCGCCACCACTTCCGGATCGGCCATTGCCTGGCGCAGGAACTGCACCACCACATCGAAGGATTCGTAGGGGTGATGGACGACGATGTCCTTCTCGCGGATGGCGGCGAAACAATCGCCGCCATGCTCGCGGATGCGCTCGGGAAAACGCGGATTGTAGGGCGTGAATTTCAGGTCGTCGCGGGGAACGGCGACGATCTCGGAAATCTGGCTGAGCGCCAATGGACCGGTCAAGACGCTGATGCGGCTCGACGACACGCCAAGCTCGCCGGCGACGAAATCGCGCAATTCGCCAGGCATCAGCCTGTCGAATTCGATGCGGATCACCGATCCGCGCCGACGCCGCTTCAGCGCCGTTTCGAACAGGCGCACGAGGTCCTCGGACTCCTCCTCGACCTCGATATCGCTGTCACGGATGATGCGGAACGTGCCGGAGCCCTTGACCTCGTAGCCGGGGAAGAGCTTGCCGATATAGAGGCCGACAGCCTCTTCCAGCGGGATGAAGCGGACATGATGCTTGCGGTCCGGCAGACGGATGAAGCGCTTCAGCGCCACCGGCAGGCGCAGCAGCGCGCTCATCTCCTCGCCATTCTTGCGATGGCGCAATTGCAGCGCCATCGAGAAGCCGAGATTGGGGATGAACGGGAACGGATGCGCCGGGTCGATCGACAGCGGGGTCAGCACCGGGAAAACCTGTTCCTGGAAATGGTCTTCCAGCCAGATTTTCTCGTCCTTGGTCAGCGCATCGCGGGTGATGCTCTCGATGCCTTCCTTGTTGAGCAGCACGGTGAGCGCCGAAAGGCTCTTCTGCTGGTCTTCCTGCAGCCGCTCGACCTCACGCAGCAGCTGTTCGAGCTGCTGTTCGGGGGTGCGGCCGTCCGGGCTCTTCAGCGTGATGCCCTCGCGCACCTGGCCGGCAAGACCGGCAACACGGACCATGAAGAACTCGTCGAGATTGGCGGCCGAGATCGACAGGAAGCGGACGCGCTCCAGCAGCGGGTGATTGAGGTTCAGCGATTCCTCGAGAACGCGCCGGTTGAACTGCAGCCAGGAAAACTCGCGGTTGACAAACCGGTCAGGGTTGCCGCCTTCCGGGCGAGCCACCTCGACATCCACGAATTCGTTCTGCACCGGCTTCAGTTCGTTCATGATTCCCGCTCTTCCACACCCGCTCAAGCCGGCTAGCCAGTCACTCTAGCGACCCATGGTCCCTCCCGAAAACCGAAATCGGTTTTCGGGTCATGGGTTAACCGGCTTAACTTATCCTCTGACAGGCTTTTGCGACAGTTTGATTTCATCGAACTTGCAAAGAGGCCTGATATGATCCAGATGCAGACGAGACTGCGTTAAGGAGACGACGATGGCAGGCGGTTCCATTCCCCATTTTCAGAACGATGCGGGCTATCCGGCAATCGACATCGGCGTGAAGGAATTCATGTGCACGGGCGCCAATCCGCCTTTCGACCACCCGCATGTGTTTCTGGACATGGGCGACGACAATGAAAAAGTCTGTCCCTATTGCTCGACGCTCTACCACTATTCGCCGAAGCTGAAGGCGACGGAAACGCTGCCGGCCGGATGCATCTACATCGAACAGGCCGCCTGAGACTTTCGCGACCAGCCCGATGAACGACACGCGTTCCCGGCAAATTGTCGTCGCCGGGGCCGGTGTCGCCGGATTGACCGCAGCCCTTGCATTCGCCTCGCGCGGCTACGCGGTTCGGGTGTTCGAACAGGCGCAGCGCCTGGAAGCTGCCGGCGCCGGCATCCAGCTCTCTCCAAACGCGACGCGCATCCTTCGCCAGCTTGGCGTGCTCGACCGGCTGCTGCCGGCAGCGGTGCGGCCGCAAGCCGTGGTGTTGAAGAAGGCCGCGACCTTGCGCGAACTGGCGCGCGTGCCGCTGGGGCAAGCCGCCGAAACCCGCTGGCAAGCACCCTATCTCGTCGCGCACAGGGCCGATCTGCAGAGCGCATTGACCGCGCGCGTTGCCGAGGTGCCGGATATCCATCTCACCACCGGCGCGCGCATCGGCGACGTTGCCTCCGGCCCGCATGGCATCACGGCGACGGCCGAGATCGACGGCAAGACCATCGAGGCGGAGGGCTTCCTGCTGGTCGGGGCCGATGGCGTCTGGTCGTCGGTGCGCGCACTTGTCGACTCGGCCAAGGGGTCGGCTTCGCCAAGAAACCGTTTCTCCGGCGAACTGGCCTGGCGCGCGACCGTCGCGGCTGACAGCGCCGCGGGGCAGAGCTTTGCCGCCATCGGCGCCAGGGACTGCGTCACCACCTTCCTGCATCCCGGCTTCCATATGGTGGCCTATCCCGTCAGCAAGGGTGCGGCCTTCAATCTCGCGGCCTTCACCAGAGGCGACCGCATTGCCGAAGGCTGGTCCGGCAACGCCGACGCCGGGATCCTGACCCGAGCTCTTGCCGGCACCGCGGCAGAACTTGCCCGTCTGGTCGAGCAGGCCGGCCCGTGGACCGCGTGGCCGATCCACACTGTCGATTCGCAACATGCCTGGGCAACACCGAACGGCATGGCGCTGATCGGCGACGCCGCGCATGCGATGACCCCATTCGCGGCGCAAGGTGCGGCCATGGCGATCGAGGATGCAGCGACGCTTGCCGACGCCGTCTACGCCTCCCCCGCGAACCCGCTGGCCGCGCTTGCGGTTTGGGAACAGTCACGGCGGCCGCGTGTCGCGCAGGTCGCCCGACGCGGCGCTGTCAACCGGCTGGCGTGGCATGCCGCAGGGCCGGTGGCGATTGCGCGCAACGTGTTCCTGAAAATGCGCTCGTCGGAAAAACTCGCGGCGGATTTGGAGTGGCTCTATGGCTGGCGGGCACCGGAGGCTGACGAAAGCTGAAACCTGCGAAAGGTTGGCGGGACAAAGGGGGTGTGAAGGAACGCGACGCTCGCCAATTCGCGGAATGCCCACCCTAATTATACAGCCGCATCGATAGCCCGAGCGATACAGGCAGCGGGTTCCACCAGCCGGTGCGCAGGCCTGCGGTGCGCAAGGCGGCCGCCGTCCAGGTGTTGCAGCCGATCAGTGCGTTGAAATGGCCGTTGGCTTCGTAGAAGCCGTCGAACCTGGAATAGGCCGCGTCCGGAACGAGGATCGGGCCTTCCGGTCCGCGCTGGAAACTCGCATCGATGAAATCGAGCAACGCCGCGAACCGGTCCTCTGTGATGTCGAACCCCGCGATGTCAGGACGCGGTTCGAGGATGTCACCGGCGACATCGACATGCATGACCGACGCGTCGAGGGTCAGTGCCTTCATCACCGGTACCGCCTTCAGCTCGGACCATGTCGGCGTCTCCAGGTAGAAGGCGCGACCGCCCCAGCCGAAGACGATGTAGCGGACCTCCGGCCTGTCGGCCGGTATGCCGGCGTCGACCAGGAAGTGGAAACGCCGGCGCACGGCATCGTCGACCGGGATGGCGATATCGGTGTGGATCGGATTGTTCAGCACTAGGATGTGGCGCATCGCGGCGGGCATGGCGGCGGCCGCCGGCCACAGCGGCCGCGGCACGAGGGTGCCCGTCGTCACGGCGAGAGCGACGACAATCAACAGAAGGCCTAGAAAACGTCCCAGTCTCTTCATGAAAAGCGGCTCTGCAAAAGCGCTCCAGCGCGACAGGAACGGTCGCCTGTTATCCCATACGCAAAAGAGCCCGGCAGTGTTTCAGCCGGGCTCCTCGCAAACATCGAAAGCCTAGTGCAGGATCTGCGACAGGAACAGCTTCGTGCGCTCATGGCGCGGGTGGTCGAAGAACTCGGCCGGCGTGTTCTGCTCGACGATCTGGCCCTGGTCCATGAAGATCACCCGGTTGGCGACCTTGCGGGCAAAACCCATCTCGTGGGTGACGCACAGCATGGTCATGCCTTCTTCGGCAAGGCCAACCATGGTCTCCAGCACTTCCTTGATCATCTCCGGATCGAGCGCCGAGGTCGGCTCGTCGAACAGCATGATGCGCGGGTTCATGCACAGCGAGCGGGCAATCGCCACACGCTGCTGCTGGCCGCCGGAAAGCTGGCCGGGATATTTGTTGGCCTGTTCCGGGATCTTGACGCGCTTGAGGAAATGCATGGCGATTTCCTCGGCCTGCTTCTTCGGCGTCTTGCGCACCCAGATCGGGGCCAGCGTGCAGTTCTCCAGGATGGTCAGATGCGGGAACAGGTTGAAGTGCTGGAACACCATGCCGACCTCGCGGCGCACCTCGTCGATCTTCTTGAGATCGTTGGTCAATTCCTTGCCGTCGACGATGATCTTGCCCTTCTGGTGCTCCTCCAGGCGGTTGATGCAGCGGATCATGGTCGATTTGCCGGAGCCGGAGGGGCCGCAGATGACGATGCGCTCGCCGCGCATCACTTTCAGGTTGATGTCCTTCAGCACATGGAACTCGCCATACCATTTGTGCATGGCGATGATGTCGATGGCGACATCGGTCGTCGAAATCTGCATCTTGGCGGCGTTGACCTTGATCTCTTCTGCGCTGACGGCATTTTCGGTGGCCATGAGAGGGATCCCCTTGTTCTTTTGTTGTTGGTAATGATGCCTGTCGTTACCCCAAAACCGCTATACACTTTTGGGCGACATGCATTCAGCGTTTGTGGCCGGTGTCGAGCCGGCGTTCGGTGTACATTGAATAGCGCGACATGCCGAAGCAGAACAGCCAGAAGACGAAGGCCGCGAAGATCAGGCCAGACCTCGCCGTCTGCGCGGTTGCCCAGTTTGCATCGGAAAAATTCTGTTTGACGATGCCGAGCAGGTCGAACATCGAGATGATGATGACCAGGCTGGTGTCCTTGAACATGCCGATGAAGGTGTTGACGATGCCCGGGATGACCAGTTTCAGCGCCTGCGGCATGACGATGAAATACATCTTCTGCCAATAGCCGAGACCGAGCGAATCGGCGCCTTCATACTGGCCCTTGGGGATCGCCTGCAGGCCGCCGCGCACCACTTCGGCCATATAGGCGGCGGCAAACAGCGACACGCCGATCAAAGCGCGCAGGAACTTGTCGAACGAAACGCCCTCCGGCAGGAACAGCGGCAGCATGACGCTGGCGAAGAACAGCACGGTGATCAGCGGGATGCCGCGCACCGTCTCGATGAAGACGACGCACAGCGTCTTGATGATCGGCATCTTGGAACGGCGGCCGAGCGCCAGCACGATGCCGAGCGGCAGCGACACGGCAATGCCGACGAAGGACAGGCTGAGCGTTACCAAGAGCCCGCCCCAAAGCGAGGTCTCGACATGCGGCAGGCCGAACATGCCGCCGACCAGCAGGACGAAGGCGACGATCGGCAGCACGAAGAACAGCAGAACCGCATTCAGCCCTTTGCGTGGCACCTTCGGCATCAGCATCGGCACCAGCAGCGCCACGAACAGGATGGCGACCAGGATCGGCCGCCAGCGCTCCTCGATGGGATAGCGGCCGAGCATGAACTGGCCGAACTTGGCATTGACGAAAGCCCAGCAGGCGCCGGTCCAGCCATCCGGCTGGATGCCGCCTTGCGCCACCGTGGCGCATACGGTCCGGTCCGGCCCCGTCCACACGGCGTTGATGAACGCCCAATTGATGATTTGCGGCAGGATCATCGCCACCAGGGCGATGCCGACGATTGTCAAAATGGTGTCGCCGGTAGACGCGATCAGGTTCTTGCGCACCCACGCACCGAGGCCGGTGACGCTGGCGGGCGCCGGCTGCGCCAGCACCATTTCGGTGCGCACCCAGGACATATCATGTTCTTGCATGTCCTTACCTCACCTCTCCACCAGCGCCATCTTGGCGTTGAACCAGTTCATCACAAGCGAGGTCAGAAGGCTGATGGCGAGATAGATCACCATCATGATCACCACGCCCTCGACGGCCTGGCCGGTCTGGTTCAGCACTGTCCCGGCGGTCGCCGTCAGGTCCGGATAGCCGATGGCGATGGCCAGCGACGAGTTCTTGGTCAGGTTGAGATACTGGCTGGTCAGCGGCGGAATGACGATGCGCATGGCCTGCGGCACGACGACCAGCCGCAGGATCGATCCGGACCGCAATCCCAACGCACCGGCGGCTTCCGTCTGGCCCGCGCTGACACCCCTGATGCCGGCACGCACGATCTCGGCGATGAAGGCGGCGGTATAGCAGGACAGCGCCAGATAAAGCGACAGGAACTCCGGCCGGACCTGAAAGCCGCCGGTCAGGTTGAAAGTCGACTGCTTGGGGTAGTCGAAGCTCAGGGGAAAGCCGCTCAGCGCATAGGCGAGCAGCGGCAGCCCGACGATCAGCGCCGCGGATGTCCAAAACACCGGAAATTGCTGGCCGGTCGCCATCTGCCGTTGCCGCGCCTTGCGCGCGACGAACCACGCCATGGCGATGCCGACGAGCAGGGCGACGAAGATCAGCCATGAACCGTCGCCCCATACGGCGCGTGGAAAATAGAAACCGCGCTGGTTGAGAAAGGAGCCGAACGGCAAATTGATGCTGTCGCGTGGCGCCGGCAGCACAGCCAGCACGCCGGAATACCAGAAGAAGATGACCAGCAGCGGCGGGATGTTGCGGAAGACCTCGACATAGACGGTGCAGATCTTCCTGATCAGCCAGTTCTTCGAGAGCCGGCCGATGCCGATGACGAAGCCGATGATTGTCGCGGTGATGATGCCGACGATGGCGACGATGACCGTGTTGAGGAGGCCGACCAGAATGGCGCGGCCATAGGTCGAATCCGACGAATAGGCGATCGCGCTCTCGCTGATATCGAAGCCGGCGCGGCCCTTGAGGAAGCCGAAGCCTGAAGCGATGCGCAACCGCGTCAGATTGTCGATGACGTTGTGGGCAATCCACCAGACGCCCGCCACCAGCAGCACGACGACCAGCACCTGGAAGAATATGCCCCGGATTTTCGGATCGTTGATGAAGGAGCCGCGGCTGGGCTCCTCGCGAAGTACGTCCTGCGATGCCATTCGACCGTCCCCTGGAAAGAGAAACCGGGAGGCAGATGATCTGCCTCCCGGATCACATTTCGATCAGCGGATCGGCGGCGCGTATTGCAGGCCGCCCTTGGTCCACAGCGCGTTGATGCCGCGCGCGATCTTCAGCGGGCTGCCCGAGCCGACATTGCGCTCGAACATTTCGCCATAATTGCCGACGGCCTTGACGATGTTGACCACCCAGTCATTGGAGACGCCGAGATCGGTACCGATCTTGGTGTCGGCTTCCTGGCCGAGAACGCGCTTGATCTCGGGGCTGGCCGAGTTCTTCATCTCATCGACATTGGCCTTGGTGATGCCGAGCTCTTCAGCCTGCAGCAGCGCGAAATAGGTCCACTTGACGATGTGGTACCACTGGTCGTCGCCCTGGCGAACGGCCGGTCCGAGCGGCTCCTTGGAGATGATCTCGGGCAGCACGACATGGTCGGCCGGCGATCCCAGTGTCAGGCGGATGCCATAGAGGCCCGACTGATCGGTGGTGTAGACGTCGCAGCGGCCGGCATCATAGGCGGCGTTGACCTCTTCCAGCTTTTCGAAGACGACCGGATTGTACTCCATCTTGTTGGCCTTGAAGTAGTCGGCGAGGTTCAGCTCGGTGGTGGTGCCGCTCTGCACGCAGACGGCTGCGCCCGAAAGCTGCAATGCCGAATTGACGCCCGGCAGCTTCTTGGCGTTGATCATGAAACCCTGGCCGTCATAATAGGTGACGCCGATGAAATTCAGGCCGAGTGCCGTATCGCGGTTGATGGTCCAGGTGGTGTTGCGAGACAGGATGTCGATCTCGCCCGACTGCAGCGCGGTAAACCGCTCCTTGGCGCTGAGCGGCGTGAACTTGACCTTGGAGCCGTCACCGAAGACGGCGGCCGCGACAGCGCGGCAGAAATCCGCATCGATGCCTTGCCAGTCACCCTTGTCGTCCGGCGCCGAAAAGCCGGCCAGGCCGGTGGAGACGCCGCACTGGATGAAGCCCTTCCCCTTGACGGTGTCGAGCGTGGCCGCCGACGCGGCGGACGCCATCAATCCAAGCGTGGCGGCGCCTAGAATGCCGATAGCAATGTGTTTCATGACCCACAGACCCTTTTCTCTGTTTTTCAGGAGTAAATCCTGATTTTTTTCTCCCGTGTGAACGCGGCTTCATCCCGGCCCATCCCGAAACCCCGCATCGTAACCGACGCGCCGCCTCCCATTCACAAATGTCATCGAAGGCGATAATTCCTGTGAGGTCAAGGGAAATGACCCAAACCCGAAGAGTTTGAAAACCGATTGCCGTAAATGCCTGATTTACAGACAAACACGCCCGCGAATTAGTCAGCAGGGGCCAATAAAGGCGGCAAAGCTGATGCAACGCCAACGCGGGGCCGATACCGGCCGCGGCAGCGAAATCCATCCCGGGCAAATACCTCGTGGTTGTTGACCTCCGCGTGGGGCGAACTACCATGTCCCAAGATTGTCTTCTGACGATTTACTGGCGGCTGCAGTCCAATACAGGTCGCAGACAAAGACTGTTCTCAAGAGGCTTGAAAGACGATCCAGGTCCCGATGCCAGCCATCAACGCGCCTGAAACGCGCGGAATCAGCTGCCCGGTCGGCACCGTCTTCTCCAGCAGGACCAGGATGGCGATGCCGGCGATCCACAGCACGTTCATGACGCCACCGACGAACAGCAGGGCCATCAGCGCCCAGCAGCACCCCAGACAGTAGGCGCCGTGATCGATGCCCAGCCGAAGCGCGCCGAGCGGAGCGGAGCGGAATCCGCCATGGCCGGCCAGGAACGCGATCGGGGCCTGACATTGGCGCAGGCAGACGCCCTTCATCGGCGTCCATTGATAGAGACCGGCGGCGATCAGGACGAGGCCGCCGAGGACCGCGCTGCCGGTCGCCATCGAGGGGTCGAGCAAGGCAAGACGGGCGAGCAGCCATTGCGCACCGGTCGCCACGAGGCTGAAGACGACCCAGACGGCGAGGTAGCCGGCAAAAAACCATCCCGTCGAAGCGATGGGCCTGCCATCCGCCCGCGCCTTGCGGCCGACACCGGCATAGAGCAGCAACATCGGTGCGACCGAAGGCGTCATCATGCCGACCATCATCACCGCCCACATCGTGAAGGTGAAAGCGAAATCGGCCAATGCCCAGGCCCGGATGCCTGGCGCCACTGCGGCGCCCATATCCATGCCGCCCATATCCATGTTCGACCCGTCCATATTCGACATGTCCATTCCGGCCATGTCACCGCCTCCGCTGTCCGGCAAGGCGGAGCCGGGCATGACCAGGTCGGTGGCGAGCCACAGCACATAGGCCCAGGCGAGCACGGCAATCACCACGAGCGCGGCCATCACGACCGCACGATCGCGCCGCAGCACCGCCTCGAGGGCCGTGTCGCCCATTGGATCAGGTCAATGCACGATGCCGCTCTGCGTGAGATGCAGATTGGCGAAATGGCTGTGCGTATCGGCCAGCTCGAACTTGATCGGGCCCGTCGCCTTTGTCCAGCCGCGCCCGACCTCGGCGATCGCGTATTCGAAGCCGTGCGGCAGGTCGATGCGCGCCTGGTGGGCAGCGCCGGTGACCGGATTCCGGATCGGCTCGCCACGACCGTCGGTTATACCCTCGACATGCAGCTGACTGGTTCGCGCGTCGACGTCGATGTTGAATTCGATCGGCGCAAAGATCGGGTCGTGGAACTTCTCCAGCGTGGTCGAAAAGACCTGGAATATCGTTGCACCCGGTTCGGTGTCCAGACCGCCCAATATGCGAAGCAGCGCGCCACGTTGGGCTTCCGTCGCCCTCTCGTCGATGATCACCGCGGCTTCGCCCCCGCCCTGGTGTATGGCGCCGGGCCAGCTGAAAATCCCGACGAACCGCAATCCGTCGAGCTTGGTGTCGCCGTGATGGCCGCTTTCGATTTCCATGCCGGCGACCGCCTGGCAGAACCCGTATGTCGGCATGGCGTTGAACTGGCACGGGCAGCCATAGGCGCAGTTGCAGTTGATGAATTCGCGCGCCTTCATGGCCCATTTGACGTCCGGCATGGCATTCCTCCCTTGCCGCGCTCACGCTTGGTGAGCGCGATCCGGATCGTGGAGGACCAGAGGTCAACCGGCAGCAACCATCCGGCAGCATCTGATCGAAGCAATCCGGCGATTAATATTAGCCGACAATCATATACTTTCCGCAGCCGCCCACAATAGCCGATCGGCGGAGATGAGGGCTCCGAACGCAGGTCAATCAAGGACCGCCTTTTCGCGATAGGAATTTTTTCTTGACACCCTGCCCTCAGCTATGATACATTTTTGTCCATGGTGCTGATTTGCGCCGATGACCCGCCGCACAGGCGGGTTTTTCGTTTGATATCCTGTCCCCGCATCGCTGTTTTTGCCGCGACGAATTGGCATATTCGAAGTCCATCTCCTGGCGGACGGTGGCTGTTGCACGGTCCATGCCGCCGCACTATGGCTAGCGGCTTGTCAAACAAGGCGACGCAGAATGGCGAAAGACGGCGAGCACTTTAGCGGCGGGATGGGCATCAACACGCGGCTTGCCCATTCGGGCAACAATCCGCACGACTATTTCGGCTTCGTCAATCCGCCGGTGGTGCATGCCTCGACCGTGCTTTTTCGCGACGCGGCGTCAATGGCGGCTCGCACCCAGAAATACACTTACGGCACGCGCGGCACGCCGACGACCGATGCGCTCGCCCACGCCATAGACGCGCTGGAAGGTTCGGCAGGCACGATCCTGGTGCCGTCGGGCCTTGCGGCGGTGACGGTACCGCTGCTCGCCTTCGTGTCGGCCGGCGACCATCTGCTGATCGTCGATACCGTCTATCATCCGACCCGCAACTTCGCCGACACGATGCTGAAGCGGCTGGGCGTCGAGGTCGAGTACTACGCCCCCCATGTCGGCGCCGGCATCGCGGCGTTGATCAAGCCCAACACCAAGGTGGTGTTCACGGAATCACCGGCCTCCAACACCTTCGAGGTGCAGGACATCCCAGCCATCGCCAAGGCGGCGCACGCCGCGGGCGCCATCGTCATGATGGACAATACCTGGGCGACGCCACTGTATTTCCGCCCCCTCGACCACGGTGTCGACATCTCGATCCATGCGGCGACCAAATACCCGGCCGGCCATTCCGACGTGCTGCTTGGCACGGTGTCGGCCAATGAGAGCTGCTGGACGCATCTTTATGAAAGCTTCTGCACGCTTGGCTGCTGCGCCGGGCCCGACGACGTCTACCAGGTGCTGCGCGGCCTGCGCAGCATGGGCGTGCGCCTCGAACACCATCAGCGCAGCACGCTTGCCATCGCCTCCTGGCTCGAAGGCCAGAAGGGCGTGGCGCGCGTGCTCCACCCGGCCCTGCCCAGCCATCCGGATCACGCTCTATGGAAGCGGGATTTCTCCGGCTCCAGCGGTATCTTTTCCATCGTGCTTGCCGGTGGCGGCCAGAAGCAGCAGCACGCCTTTCTCGACGCGCTGCAAATCTTCGGCCTCGGCTATTCCTGGGGCGGCTATGAGAGCCTTGCGGTACCGGTCTGGCTCGGCGACCGCGTTGTCGCGAAGGCCCCCTATGAGGGTCCATTGATCCGCCTGCAGATCGGCCTCGAGGACGTCGACGACCTGAAGGCCGACATTTCGCGCGGTCTGGCCGCGGCGGCGGCTGCGTAGCGGAATTCTATTCCCTCAAATTGCAGTTTCCCGGATCAGTTTGGCTTTCAAATTCAGCGATGCCGCGTCATTGCGGTGCGATCAGCACATTTTCGACTTCCCCTGGAATATCGGCAGAGTTTTCGACCCCATGGCTTTCCGCCTTTTTGTTCCCATTCTTGCCGGCGCGACGCTGCGCGAGCGTCTCGTCGCCTGTATCGGCGCGACGATCGGCGTTGCACTCACCGGTGTGATCGCCAGCCTTGTGCTCGGCAACGGCCCGCACGTGCCGCTGCTGGTGGCGCCGATGGGGGCGTCGGCGGTGCTGCTGTTCGCCGTGCCCGCCAGTCCGCTGGCACAGCCATGGTCGATCATCGGCGGCAACACGATATCGGCACTGGTCGGCGTGATCGTGGCGCATTTCATCCACGAAACCGCCCTTGCCAGCGGCATCGCGGTGGCACTGGCCATCGCCGCCATGTCGTTCACGCGCTGCCTGCATCCGCCGGGCGGAGCGGCCGCGCTGACCGCAGTGCTGGGAGGGCCTGCCGTGATCAGCGCCGGCTTCCTGTTTCCATTCGTGCCGGTGGCGCTGAACTCGATCCTGCTGGTGGCGCTCGGCTACGGCTTCCACAGGCTGGCCCGGCGCAATTATCCGCATGTGCCGGTTGCGGCGCCGGCAAACAGCCACGGCACCGGCGATCTGCCGGCGCAGCTGCGCGTGGGCTTTCGGTCGGAAGACATCGATGCCGCGCTTGGCGCACTCGACGAGACGTTCGATATCGATCGCAACGATCTCGGCCGGCTGCTGCGGCAGGTCGAATTGCAGGCGATGGTGCGCGCGCACAAGACCCTTCTGTGCGAGGACATCATGTCGCGCGATGTGATCTCGGTCGATGCTCACACCTCCACCGAGGCGGCGCGCCAATTGCTGCTTGACCACAACATCCGCACCTTGCCGGTCGTCAATGCGGAAGCCAGGCTGGCAGGCACGGTGGGGTTGCGCGAACTCACCCAGGCGTCGGGGACGGTTGGATCCGTCTTAACGCCCGCGGCAACAGCCGCCGCCGGCGTCGCCGCCATGGGTCTGCTGCCCGTCCTCACCGACGGCCGCAGCCATGCGGTCATCATCGTCGACGACGACAAGCGGATTCTCGGGCTGATCACCCAGACCGATCTGTTGGCGGCCACGGCGCGCCTGCAGGCTGCCTGACAAGCCTTCACTCACACTGTAGTGTAGCGGCCGCCGGACCCGGCAGAAAATCTTCGGGAACCTTTTGCCGGGGACAGCGTCCAATCTCCCAATCGAGATCCTGGTTCGGAGATTGGGTTGAGGAAACTTGCCATGCCTGCTGTGTTGACGGCCGTGCCTTCCGCTGTGCCAGGCGAGATGCAGCTTGTGCACCGCGCGCTGGCGCGCGACGGCGACGCCTTCCACACCATCATCAAGACACACAATCAGCGGCTTTACCGGATCGCGCGCGGCGTCGTGCGCAATGACAGCGAGGCCGAGGACATCGTGCAGGAGGCCTACGTCAAGGCTTTCGCCCATCTGGATGCGTTTCGCGGCGACTCCTCGCTCGCCACATGGCTATCGCGCATCGTCATCAACGAGGCGCTCGGCCGGCTGCGCAAAAGGCGCAAAACGGTGGCGCTGCCGGAAAATCCGCAAGCCGAGATCATCCGGTTTCCCCTCAATCCCAGCGACGATCCGGAACGGACAATGGCGCAACGGCAGATCCTCCAACTGGTCGAACAGGCCACCGACAGCCTTCCCGACGTCTACCGGACGGTGTTCGTGGCGCGGGTGATCGAGGGGCTGAGCATCGAAGAGACCGCCGACCTCCTCGGCGTGCGGCCGCAAACCGTCAAGACAAGGCTGCACCGCGCCCGCGCCCTTGTCCGCAAGGCGCTGGACGACCAGATCGGGCCGGTGCTGCTCGACGCCTTCCCCTTCGCCGGCCGGCGTTGCGAACGACTGACCAGCGCCGTGATGCGACGGCTCGGGCTGGAAAGCTGAGCCTCAGCGGATTTCAGTTCATTTCAGCGGGAACGTTTGCCGCTGACCAGCATCCAATGACCGTCAACCGAAAAACACTGTCCGGGGCGATTTCAGCGTCCCGGCGAAGGAGATGCCATGTCTATCCGACACACTGCTGCGCTCGCCGCCCTGCTGCTGCTCGGCACCGCGCCGTTCGCACAAGCCGCCGACAAGCCGACCGATCCGCAGATCGCCCATATCGCCTACACGGCCGGGGTCATCGACATCGAAGCGGCCAAGCTGGCCATCGACAAATCGAAGAACAAGGAGGTCGTCGATTTCGCCAAGGACATGGTCCGCGATCACGAGGCTGTAAATGTTCAGGCGCTCGACCTGGTCAAGAAGCTCAAGGTCACCCCGGAAGACAACCCCACCAGCAAGGCGCTGACCAAAGCTGCGACGGAGGAGCGGGCCAAGCTCGCCAAACTCCACGGCGCTGCCTTCGACAAGGCCTATGTCGACAATGAGGTCGCCTATCACAAGCAGGTCAACGGCGCGCTCGAAACCCTTTTGATCCCGTCGGCACAGAATGCCGAGCTGAAAAGCCTGCTGGAAACCGGCCTGAAGATATTCCAGGGCCATGAGCAGCACGCCGAACACGTCGCCGGCATGCTCAAGTAAGGACCGGGAGCATGCAGAACCGCCATCTGTGGATTGCGTTGACGCTGGCCGTCGGGATCGTGCCGGCGCAAGCCGAAACCATCCAGGTCACCATCGACAGGCTGGTGTTCTCTCCGGCCACCGTCGAGGCAAAGGTCGGCGACACGATCGAGTGGGTGAACAAGGATGTGTTCGCCCACACGGCCACCGTGAAAGGCGGCTGGGAAGTGATGATCCCGCCGAAGAAATCCGCAAGCCTGACTTTGAAGACGGCGGGACCGGTCGACTACTTCTGCCGCTTTCACCCCAACATGAAGGGCCGTTTGGTGGTGGAGCCCTGATCCAAGCTCCGACGAGTGCATGTCGCCCAAAAGTAACCTCGGTTTTGGGAGAACGACACGCATAAAAACAAAGACCTGAAGCGGGTCGCCTGAGGAATTCCAGCGACCCGCTTCAGGCTCGCCTGGCCTCGTCGGGACGCGCGATATGTGTCCACGAGCCGTCATAGCCCGGCTCGCGGCGTGCAATCCAGGCATTCAGCCCTTCGCGCAGATCAGCGGTCGGGGCCATGCGGGCAAACTGCTCGGCCTCGACCAGCAAACCTTCGGCGATGCTCTGGTTGAGGCCGCGCGCCACTGCCGTGAGGATGCCGGCAATCGCCAGATCGGAGTGCCGCAGGATACGCCTGGCCAGATCAAATGCCGCCGGCATCAACTCGGCATGCGGCACAACCTCGTTGACGAGACCCAGTTCAAGCGCCCGCGGCGGCGCAAACCAGTCGCCGGTCAACAGCAGTTCGAGCGCCCGCTTGCGCCCCGCGAGCCTCGGCAAGCGCTGGGTTCCACCAAAGGTCGGCGGCATTGCGAGGTTGATTTCCGGCTTGGCGAACAAAGCGCGGTCACTGGCGATAGCGAGCGGTACGGCCTCGGTGATTTCGCAGCCGCCACCAAAGGCAATGCCGTTGACGGCGGCGATGATGGGCTTGCGGTAGGCTTCCAGCCTCGCCGTCAGCCGCTGCCCGCGCATGACGAAATCCCGCATCGCGACACCGACGCCAAGCGCCACGCTGGCCGAGAACTCGTGAATGTCGCCCCCCGCCGAAAACGCCCGCTCCCCTGCTCCGGTCAGAATGACCGCTCGGAAGCCGTCATCGACTTCCATGTCGTCAAGGACCGCAAGCAGGCGGTCGATCAGGGCATAGTTCAGCGCGTTGAGTTTCTCCGGCCGGTTGAGGGTGAGGATGGCAATCCCATCCCGGGTTTCGCTAAGGACAAGATCTGTCATTTGGCTGTTCCTTCTCCATCATGCTGATGGAAGGAAGACTATGCCCTTTGTCGCTTGTGTATATTCACTAGTCGGTATACATAGGCTTATGCCCGACACGCAGAGCCCTACCCGCAAACGCATTGTCGATGCCGCGACCAGGCTCTTCTATGCAGAAGGAATCGGTCGTGTCAGCGTCGATGCCGTTGCCGAGGAAGCGGGTCTCACCAAGCGCACGCTCTACTACCATTTCAAGAGCAAGGACGACCTGATCGCGGCCTATCTCGACGGCCGCGACCAACCCAATCTGAAGCGGATGGCCGGCTGGTTCGAGGCTGCCGAAGGCGGCGCGGATCGCAAGGTCGAGGCGATCTTCACCAATCTGGCGAGGTCCGCTCGCCACCCGAAATGGAAAGGATGCGGCTTCCTGCGCACGGCCGCCGAACTCGCCTCGATGCCCGGACATCCGGCGGTCAAGGTGGGCGCGCGGCACAAGCTGAATTTCGAAACATGGCTGGCCGGCGCCCTGTCGGACCATGGCGTCGCGGAGCCGCAAACCCTGGCACGCGAGATCGTGCTTTTGATCGACGGCTGCTTTTCGATCATGCTGATCCACCGCAACCCCGATTACATCGAAGCGGCCGGACGCGCCGCGGCGACGCTGGTGCGGGCGCGACTTTCAGGCAGCCAGGTCTAAAGCGCGACGCGCTTTAAGCCTTTGGTTTTATGCATGTCGTTGCCCTAAAACCGGGGCCACTTTTGGGGCAACGACATGCATTAGAAACCGAAAGCCAGCCATGCGGTGCCGGCGGCCAGGGTTATCAGCGTCAACGGCAAGCCGACCTTGAAAAAAACGCCGAACGACAGCGTCGTGCCGGCGGCCCGCGCCTGTTCGGCGACGATCAGGTTGGCGACCGAACCCAGCAGCGTGAAATTGCCGGCCAGCGTCGAGCTCATGGCGACGACCAGCCAGGCGCGCTCGGGGCTTTCGAGGCCGGGTATGAAGGGCCGCAGCGCCAGCACGGCCGGAACGTTGCTCATGATGTTGGAAAGCACCGCGGTGAAACCGGACAGCCGCCAGACGTCGTCCAGCCCGAGATTCCTGGCCGAGGCGATCATATCTGGCGAAAGAAGCGTCTTTTCGGCGCCGGCGACGACCACGAACAGACCGGCGAACATGAACAGCAGCGGACCGTCGATCTCGCGGTAGATGCGCTCCGGCTTGATGGCCCGAGTGAGCAAGAGGATGGCGCCGCCGATGAGTGCTGCCTTGGCGACGGGCACGCCGGCGAAGAAGGCAATTGCCAGCCCGATGCAGACCACCACCGCCTTCAGCACCTGCCCCTTGTGCATGCGGCCACGCGAGACCTCGGGCGTCAGTTGGACGGTGCGGGCGAATTCGGCCCGGAAGACAATACGGATGATGACAACGACCGCGACGAGACCGAACAGAGCGACCGGAGCCAGCGCTGCCGAAAAGGCCGGATAGGAAATGCCCGACAGTGCACCGATGACCATGTTTTGCGGATTGCCGGTGATGGTTGCGACGCTGCCGCAATTCGACGCGGTGGCGGTGGCGATCAGATAGGGGATCGGGTTGCGCTTGATCACACGGGTGACGTGGACGACGATCGGCGCCATGACGAGACAGATGGCGTCGTTGACCAGGAAGGCCGACAACACGCCGGTCAGCAGCGTCACCATCACCAAGAGCATGAAGGGCGCATGCGCGTGCTCGATGGCGACGGCGCCAAGGCCACGAAAGGCGCCCGACACTTTTAAATGCGCCACCACGATCATCATGCCGAGCAGAAGCGTGATGGTGTCGAAATTGATCGCCCGGTACGCATCCTCCATGCTGAGCGCGCCGATGGCGATCATCGCGGCCCCGCCGAGAAGCGCGATCCCTGCCCGGTCGAGGCGCAGGCCGGGGATGCGGCCAATGGCGACACCGGCGTAAGTCAGGATCAGGATCAGCAGTGCCGCCGCGCCCATCAATGTCATCGATAAGAAGTCCTGCCCAGTCTGTGGCACGCCGCTGGCTGTCGGCCCCATTCGTCCGCTTTGCGTGCCTGCTTTAGCGCGATGTCGAGATCGATGACAGCGGGCATGTTGTTGCGCCAAGGATGTCCCATGGCCCAAGGGATGACGTGCAGCTAGCGCAGGTAGAAATCCAGCCTCTGTCGCAAAGCTTGGGAAGAATAGATCTGCTCGACGGTCTGTCGTGCCTTGAGGCCCACTGCCGCCCGCAGCGCCGGGTCGGCTTTGAGATCGGCGAGGATGCGCGCCGCCTGCTGCGTCGTTTCGAACAAGAAACCGTTTTCGCCATGCCTGATATGGTCGGAATAACCGCCATATGAATGGCAGACCACGGGCAACCCGCAGGCCATCGCCTCGAACACCACGCGACCGAAGGTTTCCATATGCCAACCGGTGCGATAATAAAACACGTCGAGCGTCTGCAGAAACTCTTCGGCGGAAAATTGGCCGGGTGGGAACAGTTCGAGTTGCGGATGCGGCATGAGGCTGTCCTTGAGCCCTATCCCTCCCTGAATCCGCAAGGCAGTACCTTCGGCCAGCAATGTCTCGTAGAGGGGTATGTCATCGGGATGATGTTTGCCCGGCCCATCGCGGCTCAAGCGTCCGACGGTGAAGGGACGATCCGAACCCAGACGCCGTGGTGAAAAACGTTCGATATCGATCGGAGACGGATGCACGGTGCCATCGACTTGGAGCATCCGTCTCTGAAAATCGGAAATCAGCACCAGTTCGGCGTCGGGCCAGTTCAGCATGCGGGGCATGCGTCTCGTCAGCGAGATGATTTTCGGGTGAAAGGTATTGAAGACATAGAGCAGCCGGCGCGGCCGCGGGATCAGGTAAGGCCATATCTTGTTGCGCCAATGAGAGCCGAGAAAGACGTAGGTACCGCCATTCGGTACATCCCACTTCGACAGCGAGACGCGGCGAATCGGGAAATTCCGCATCAACTCGCCGGACACGCTGGAGGAGGTTGCCCACAGATGCACCTCGGAATCGACACTCAACAGCCGGTACAGTTCCAGAGCTTCAAGGTCACTGCCACCGAAGGGGTCCTGAAAGCCGTTGAACAAATGGATCATAATAGCTGTGTTTACCTGACCGTTTCCGCATATGTTCGCCAGCATCAAAAATTATGATCGCTGTCGGCCGGAACGCTTGGAAACTCAGAGTCAAAACCGTTTCTGCCGACAACGAAACATCGCCAACGCGGGGGAGTATACCGGCAAGCGGTTGCAGTCCATGGCCCATCGAGCCGGCATGCTGTCCGTAAGGATCGGATTCCTTGCGGCTGATTATAAGTATTTGGAAACATAGAAGGAGCGTCTGTTTCGAGAGCTTCCCGATCAGCCTTCTGCAAGTTTCGCCCGTCAATGCACGGTGGCGACGCCGGGCGCAGGCGCCGGAGACGTTCCGGCCGGATCGAAGCTGACTTGATCGCGTCCGTTCGACTTGGCCGTGTAAAGCCTTCTGTCGGCAGCGGAGAAGATTTCCTCATATGTGATCGGGCCGGTAAAGCTTGTGCCGCCGATGCTGACGGAAAGCGGACAAGGCCTGCCGCCGGGTGAGAATTCCATCTCCCTGATACGCCGGCGGATGCTTTCGGCAACCACCCAGGATTGCGAGGGATCCACGCCGGGCAGAAACACGCCGAATTCTTCGCCGCCGATGCGGCCGACGATATCGCTGCCACGCAGTTGCCCCTTGATCGCCTGCGCTATCAGTTTGAGCGCCTGATCGCCGCAATCGTGGCCCAGGCGGTCATTGATCGACTTGAAGTGGTCGGCGTCGATGATCAGCAGCGCCCCCGAACGGGTCTGCTCCTGCTTGCGGGTCTGCTCGAGATAGGCTTCGACCAGCATCGAGAAGGCGCCACGGTTCAGCACTGCTGTCAGGCTGTCGGTCGCGGCGATGACGCTGAGATCGCGCTGCGCGATGGCCAGCTGGCGAATCTTCCACATCAGGAAAAACAGAAACGAGCCGCCCAGCACCAAAGGCAGCATCAGGTCGGTCATCTGCGCCCGCCACACGGCCTCGGGCGAAAGATAGGGAAAATTGAAGGAATCGACGAAGAACGCCACGGCAATGAAGAATGCCGTACCGACTGCCGTGGCAGCGATCACCCTGCCCCAGCTCGTCGGCGACAGATCGAGCTTCATCGCGTTCAACTCCGTTAGCCGTCGCTACTATGACGCACCAACCCAAACAAATTGATAAGACTTTCCCTCCAATTCGATGTCGGCGGCGGAATCAAATCCACCGGCCAACCAGCCCCTGCCTATGACTTGCGACAGACGCTTGGGCAGACGCCACAGGACGACCGCTGGAAAGCAGCCATCCTGTTTCAAAGTGTGAAGGCGTGGGCCAATTGCCGGCCGGGCAAGGGCAAAACGGCGCGCGAAGCCAGATCGCCCGTCTCAGTTGAGCGTCGGTTCACCCAGCGCATCGACGACAAAGGATGCCGCGATCAGGTCGTCGGCATCGAGACGCAGGGAGCCTCCGTCGCCTCCCATGGCTGAAGCCACTTTTTGAAAGGTCTTCATTTCGTATTCCGTGATCCGGGCGTCCTGCATCCTGGCCCTGAGATCGGCAATGCGCCGATCGAGGGCCGAAGATATCCCTATTTCTCGCTTCGACATGGCAACACTCCTCCCCACCCTTGTTTGCCTCCCGCCTGTCCACTTTTATATGAGGGTCCGCGAATACAGCGGGCCGAACGCGCCGTGCGCGGGAAGGTTCCGAAAAGGCCGAGTAACGAAATAATACGATGGCGCCGAGCCACGCCCGCGGACTTTTCTATATCAGACGCAGCTAATCCTTGACGCCGGCAGATGCCGCCCCAGAATCAGAGCATGGCAATAAAGTCGGCGACGAGGTGGCGGTCATGGCGACGGTGCTGAAGCGCGTCACGAAGGACCGCGTCAGCGTGTCGATCCCCGGTCTTCCGCATTCGGTCATTGATCCGGCAACCAGGCTGACCAGGGGCCAGCAGATGGAATTATCCGGCGACGTTACGCGGATCGACGGCGACAAGGTCACGGTGTCGCTCGGGCCAATGGTCACGGTGGATCTGGACAAGGTGCGCGTGGTGCAAAGCCGTGTCCCGCCGAAGCGAAGGACCGTCAGGATGTGAACAAGCGAAGCGCCACCGTCTCAGGGATACAACCCCTTACACCCCAGCAGTGCAGAGCTGCACGAGCGATCCTGAAGTGGTCGCAGGTGCGACTCGCTGCGAAGTGCGGCCTCAGCGAAGGAACGATTGGCAGTTTTGAGAGCGGGCGAAGGATTCCCAGTCCCGCCAAGCTGGCTGCCATCCGTCGAGGCTTGGAGGCAGCGGGCGTGGTTTTCATCGATCAGAAGACCGCGGTGACAAAGAGCGGTCCGCCTCGCGAAACTATTAGTGGAACATAATTTAGATATCGCTGTTAGGCCGTAAATGGGAGGCGCGCGATGTCACAACATGAAATCGGCATTGTTTCGGACTGGTCGAAATTGGTGGCGGACGATCCTCTGATCGCCGCGGATATAACCCAGCGCCTTTCTGTGCTGCGCGCTTGCAATGACAACGCTGCCACCGCCGCCGACGTCCCGTCGCCCGGCACCGAAACGTTTCGGGGTCCCGACATTACCAGCCTCGCAACACCCACCGAGTATCCTCGGCCGATCGTGCTCCTAGCGACGATCTATGCGTCGACGGTCCTGGGGGTAACGCTGCTTCTGGCGGCGGCGGTCTGAGCGCACGAGACCTGATACCGCTCTCTGAAAGCCCGTGTCTCCGGTATAAACCGTAACCTATGTGTCCGGAACGGACCGAAAGGCTTTGGCGATCCCGACAGGATTCGAACCTGTGACCATCGGCTTAGAAGGCCGGTGCTCTATCCAGCTGAGCTACGGGACCGCTGGCCGGCCGTTGGGCCGGCTGGATATTCTGGCGCCCGGCGCCGTTCAATGCGTCCAGGGCGTCCTGCGGTCATAGCGGAAATTCTCCGCATAGGAAATCTGGCGGCGCTTGGTCTCTTTCGGCTCTTCGACGCGGAAAGCGAGCCCTTGCTTTTCGGCGTAGGCGACCGCCTCTTCGCGCGTGTCGAAGCTAAGCCTGATCTGGCTTCTCATGTCTGCCGACGTCGTATAGCCCATCAGCGGGTCGATCTTCTTGCGCGACTCGGGATCGAATTCCAGCACCCAGTAACCGGTCTTGGCCTTGCCGGACTGCATCGCGGTTTTGGCTGGGCTGAAAATGCGCGCGGACATGGCCACCTCGTTGTTGTGCAAGGCAGCATCGCCACCCTTCGCCCGTCATTACTGCGCAATGCGCACGGCGGCAAGGTTTTTGCTCTCGCAGGTTTTTGCACTTGCCATGCACCACCGAAATGAATAGGCAACAGACCGTTCGGAGTGTAGCGCAGCCTGGTAGCGCATCTGGTTTGGGACCAGAGGGTCGGGAGTTCGAATCTCTCCACTCCGACCATCCCCTCACAGCCCAATGCCCGGCGCAGCCATACGGTTCACTTGCTGCGGCACCGGCCGTGTGTCCGGCAGCCGCGGGCGGTTCGGCAAACAGGGGGGGGTCAGATGCTTGGAATCGATGCCTGGGTGTCGCTTTTCGGACCGGCCTACTTTGCCTACGCCGGCATAACGGTTCCGGTCATGGTGACGTGGGCAATTGCCTGCGCCGCACTGGCGATGTGGAACAACCGTGAAAGCCGCAGACAGGCGAGGCAGGCCCCGGGCGCCGTGGTCTCCCGCTCCTGGCGTGTCAGTATCGGGATGTTTGTGCTGGTCGCCGCCGGCTATATCGCCGCCCACTCTGCCGTCTATCTCGCAGTCCGTCATTTCGCCAGAATGTGGCTCTGAGACCGGCCTCTCAGGCTAGATCTCGAACTCGCCCTGCCCTTCATCCATGGCACTGACGGTTTCGGCTGCCAGCGCCCTGGTGATCGGCGTCTTGCGTTCGAGCGCGGTCCGGTCGAGCCGCTCCACCACGCGCATCGCTGTCGCCAGCGAGCGCTCGATGCGGCGGACCAGATATTGCACGACATGCGGTTCGACCTCGATCTGACGGTCGGCGAAGAGTTTTGTGATGACGCCTGCCAGCAGGAGATCGTCGGGCTCATGAATTTCGACTGTCGCAGCCGCCTTCAGCCGCGAGGCAAGATCAGGCAGGCCAACACCCCAGGCCGAGGGAAAGCGGCGCGCCGTCAGAAGCAGTTGCGAGCCGGCACCACGCACCGCATTGATCAGATGGAATAGGCCTTGTTCGTCAACCGTCCCGGTATCGACATCGTCGATCAGCGCCGGCCGCGCGCCGAGATTGGCGATGCTGTCGCCGATGCGCCTGGCGTCGACCGCCGCCGCATTGGCACGCGCGCGCCAGATCGAGGCCAGATGCGTCTTGCCAGAACCCGCGGGACCGGCCAGCACCACCACCGGCGATGGCCAGTCCGGCCAGCGGTCGACCAGCGCAACCGCCTGGTTGTTGGTGCCGGAGACGACGAGTTCGTCACGCGAATAGCCGGTGCCATGGCCGAGGTCGAGCGGCAACTGGCGCGGCGGGTCGGTTGGCTGGGCAGTCACTTCAGCGACGCGGTTGCGTGCGGTGGCCGCCGCCGCGATCGGCCGGAAGCTGCGGCACAGGTGCCGCGCCGCGGCCCTTGTAGAGCGGCGATTCGAGATAGCGGGCTATTGCGAACCGCACCAGCACGGCGACGGCGGCCGAAGCCGGCACCGCGATCAACAAGCCGACGAAGCCGAACAGCGCGCCGAAGGCAAACAGCGAAAACATCAGCCATACCGGGTGCAGGCCGACGCTCTTGCCGACCAGCCGCGGCTGCAGGATGTTGCCCTCGATGAACTGGCCGATGAAGAACACGACCGCGACCGCGACGATCATCGTCCAGTCCGGCCAGAACTGGACGAAGGCGACGCCCACGGCCAGCACCAGCCCGGTCAGCGAGCCGACATAGGGGATGAAGGAAATCAGCCCGGCGAACAGGCCGATGAGGATGCCGAAGTTCAGTCCGGTCAGCGTCAGCCCGGTGGCATACATGGCGCCCAGCACCAGGCACAGCGTACCCTGGCCACGCACGAAGCCTGCCGTGGCGGTGTTGATGTCCCGTGCGATGGCGCGCACGGTCTGGACGTTGTCGCGTGGCACCCAGCCGTCGATGACCGCCACCATGCGGTCCCAGTCGAGCAGCATGTAGAAGGCGACCACCGGTGTCACCACGAACAGGCTGACCACAGAAACCAGCGCCATGCCGGAACTCCACAGCGAGGTGAAGACGGTGGTGACAAAACCGAAGCCGGAGGTCAGCAGCGAATTCAGCCCGTCGCGCAAGCTATTGGCGTTGACGCCGAACTTCTGCTCCAGCCATTTCGGATCGAACGAGGTGATCAGGCTTTGCAGCCGGGTCAGATATTCCGGCAATTTGCCCGCGAAATCGGCCATCTGCGTGGCCAGAACCGGAATGAGGATGACAAAGGCCAGGACCAGCACGATGAGGAAGGTGATGAGGATGACCACCGTCGCCATGAAACGCGACAGGCCGAGCCGCTGCAGCCGGTCGGCAACGGGATCGAGGAAATAGGCAAGCACCATGCCGGCGACGAAGGGCAGCAGGATGGCGCTGAAGACATAGAGGAAAAGCGCCAGCAGCGCGGCGCCGGCCAGCCAGAAGAAGATCTGGCGGCGAAAGGTCGCGGACGCGGCGATGTCGGCGGCCGCGGCCTCGATCGCCGCCGCTTCTGTCTCGGATGTCCGGAGTGGAGCCTTCGTCATGTCAGCTCATGTGCCTCAGCCAAGTCACGAGATAGGCTGCGGCCGAAGCCACGGTCAAGACCCCGGACAGCAATATGAGAACCGGCCTCAGCGGGTCGAGATGAACCGACAGGGCAAGTTCACCCAGCACAACCGCCGCCAGCACGATCTGGATGGCGGTGTTGGCCTTCGACACGAAAAGCGGTTTCATCTCGACCGGATGGGCCATGACGGCGGACAGCAAGACCGCGCAGACGATCAACGCGTCGCGCGACACCATGGTGACGACCAGCCACAGCGGCAATTGCCCGATGAGGCCCATGACCACGAACACCGAAACCAGCAGCAGCTTGTCGGCGATCGGATCGAGATAGGCGCCGAGCGTGGACTGCTGATTGAAACGGCGGGCGATGAAGCCATCGACGCCGTCCGAAATGCCGGCGACGAGGAACCCGGCAAAAGCCCAGTCCCAGCGCGCCTGCAGCATCGCCAGCACCACCGCCGGCACCAGGACAAGGCGCAGGATGGTGATCAGGTTGGGGATGGTCAAATGCCTGGCACCTCCTCTTGGTCGGAGATAGATGATGAAGATGGCGGGTGGCAACAAGGGAGGAGCTGCCGATCTCCCCGCACGGGAGCGGCCTTCAGCTTGGCTTTCGCCAATCACGAGCGCCTGTACGTGCGCGCTGTCCACGGTTTTGTAGGCCGAGATGGCCGTTATCCTTGCGGACAGAAACCGTTCATGCGAAGAGCCCGCGACAAGGAAAATTGCTGAACGGGCACCAGAAATGAGCAAGCGCGACGTGAACAAGCGCAAGAACGGGCTCACCTATGCCGAGGCCGGTGTCGATATCGATGCCGGCAATCTCATGGTCGAGAAGATCAAGCCGCTGGTGCGCGCGACGCGCCGGCCGGGCGCCGATGGCGAGATCGGCGGTTTCGGCGGCCTGTTCGACCTCAAGGCGGCCGGGTTTACCGATCCGGTGCTGGTGGCGGCCAATGACGGCGTCGGCACCAAGCTCAAGATCGCCATCGATGCCGGCAAGCACGACACGATCGGCATCGACCTCGTCGCCATGTGCGTCAACGACATCGTCGTGCAAGGTGCCGAACCGCTGTTCTTCCTCGACTATTTCGCCACCGGCAAGCTCGATCCCGACCAGGGTGCCGCGATCGTCGGCGGCATTGCCGAGGGCTGCCGCCAGGCCGGCTGCGCGCTGATCGGCGGCGAGACCGCCGAGATGCCCGGCATGTATCACGGCAACGACTACGACCTCGCCGGCTTTGCGGTGGGTGCCGCCGAACGCGGCCAATTGCTGCCCACCGATGACATTGTCGAAGGCGACGTGCTGCTGGGCCTGGCTTCCTCCGGCCTGCACTCGAACGGCTATTCGCTGGTGCGCCGCATCGTCGCCGTCAGCGGCCTGTCGTGGAGCGATCCGGCACCGTTCAACGACGAGGCCACTCTGGCCGAAGCACTGCTCGAGCCGACCCGCATCTACGTCAAGTCGATTCTCAAGGCGATCCGCAACACGCATGGTATCAAGGCGCTCGCCCACATCACCGGCGGCGGCTTCCCGGAAAACATTCCCCGCGTGCTGCCCAAGGATTTTTCGGCCGAGCTCGACCTCGAGGCGATCGACGTTCCTCCCGTGTTTTCGTGGCTGGCCAAGACCGGCGGCGTGGCGCCGGAAGAAATGATGCGCACCTTCAATTGCGGCATCGGCATGATCCTGGCGGTCGCGTCCGGCCAGGCGGCGCAGGTCGCGGCCGTGCTACAGGAAGCCGGCGAGACGGTGACGCCGATCGGCCGCATCGTGCCGCGCCGCGACGCAGGCGTCATCTATCGGGGTTCGATCGGCCTATGAGCGCGCAGAGGAAACGCACCGTTGTCCTGATCTCGGGACGCGGCTCCAACATGACCGCGCTGATTGCCGCGGCCAGCGACCCGTCGTTCCCGGCCGAGATCGTCGGTGTCATTTCCGATAAGGCGGATGCCGCCGGGCTCGGCATCGCCAGGGCGCGCGGCATCGCCACGCAGGTCGTCTCACGTGCCGACCACGGCAGCAAGCAGGCGCATGACGCCGCCATCGACGCGGCCCTTACGGCCTTCAACGCCGAGATCGTGGCGCTGGCCGGCTATATGCGCATCCTTAGCCCCGGCTTCGTCCAGAAATGGCAGGGCCGCATGATCAATATCCACCCTGCCCTGCTGCCGGCCTTCAAGGGGCTCGACACCCATGCGCGCGCGCTGGCCGCCGGCATCCGCATCCATGGCTGCACCGTGCACTTCGTCACCTCCGAGATGGATGACGGCCCGATCATCGCACAGGCAGCCGTGCCGGTGATGGTCGGCGACACCGCCGATACATTGGCAGCCCGCGTGCTGAAGACCGAACACCGGCTCTATCCGCTGGCGCTGGGGCTGGTCGCCGAAGGCAAGGCGCGCATGGAGGCCGGCCGCACCGTGCTTGCCCACTTTGCCGACGATGCCGACAACGGCACCTCGGTGGTGATGGCCCCGGATCCGCTGCGCGAGGAAGCCGACCTCGAGCATCTGGCGCGCATCACGCCTTGAGCTTAGAGCGGCGATGAAACAGCTTCTCCTGCTTCGTCACGCCAAATCCAGCTGGGACGACCCTGATCTCGATGATTTCGACCGGCCCTTGGCCGAACGCGGAGTGAAGGCAGCCCGGTTGATGGGGCGCGAACTTGCGGCGCGGGGCTGGCTGCCGGACCTGGTGCTGGTATCGACGGCGCTTCGCACCCGCGAGACCTGGCGGCTTGTGGCGGCGGAATTGCCCGTCCAGCCCCGGGTCGCATTCCTCAAGGCGCTCTACGATGCTTCAGCGGCGGACATTCTGAGCCAGATTGGTCAAACCGACGCTTCGAGCGGCAGCTTGCTGGTAATTGGCCACAATCCGGGCCTGGAGCAGTTGGCCAGACAGCTTGCCGGGCCGGGGTCGGACGCCAAGGCGATCGCGAGACTTGAGGAAAAATTCCCGACGGCAGCCTTGGCCCGGGTGGTCTTCGAAGGCGATTGGTTCGGCGTATCCCCCGCCCGGCTGACACATTGCTTGCGGCCGAAGGACCTGGGCCCGCGGCCGAAGGACCTGGGCTAGTGTCCATGGCAGGTGCGGCAGGCCAAACCCGCCGCACACCCGCTTGAGCCGTCAGTTTCCCCAGTTGCCCTGGCCGGATTCCGGCTGGACCGAGTCGGGCGTCAGCGTGAGGTCGCGGTGCTTGACCTGCCTGTGGGTCGAAGCCGTGTAGCTGTGGTCGACAGTGACCGCGTGCGAGGTGACGGCCGGCTGATTGACATTGTCCGAACCATAGTTGTCGCTGCCGGCAAAAGCGGCACCAGTGGCAACGAGGATGGCGGCGGCGGTAAGAGCGATCCTGTTCATTCTATTTACTCCGGTATTCCTGATTCTGTCCGTCTAGTGGCGTGCCCCTGGGGAGGAAATTTCGCGTCGCTCGGACAGCCTCGATCTGGGTTTTTCGTGCGCCGACTTCCAATCACGAAGACGTTCCCTCACGCGCGGAATCGGGACCTCGAACGTCGGCCAAGGGATTGAGCTCACCCTGTTTTATCATTTTATCTCAGACGCTTATAAGGAGGGTGCCTGACGCATGGTGCGGCGGTTCATCGAGCCAGCGCTCGCCATGCGTTCACGATTCGTCAACATAAATTGAACCAGTTGGTTCGATTTACGATCGGCGCTCCGGCACCGATGCCGTCGGCCGAAATCCTGCTCATGCATAAAAAACAAGAGCGGCGGGCAAAGCCCACCGCTCTTTGTGGTCGCAGACTTCAGAAATCAACGACCCCAGATGCCCTGGCCCGACTGAGCCGGCACGTTGGCATTGGCATCACCCTGCGTCTTTACGGACTTCGGGATCGAGCCGGTATGCGTGGTGTCGATGTCGGACACGGACTGGTTCGCAACAGGCTGGTTGGCATTGTAAGAGCCGTAGTTGTCGCTGCCGGCAAAAGCGGTGCCCGTGGCAACGAGGATGGCGGCGGCGGTGAGTGCGATCTTGGTCATTTTAGTTACTCCTGAGTTCAATGTTGGGTCGATATCGGCAGTCGCGATTAGCGGCCGAAGAGGTTGCGGTCAGCGCCCTGCGAAGCGGGGGCCTGGACGGTTTGCGTCGACTTGGAGATCGAAGCAGTGGCCGACTGGTCGACGGTGACGGCAGGCTGATTGGCGTTGGCCGAGCCATAATTGTCGCTGCCGGCAAAAGCAGTGCCCGTGGCAACGAGGATGGCGGCAGCGGTAAGAGCGATCTTGGTCATTTTAATTACTCCTGAGTTCAAGTTTGGGTCGATATCGGCAGTCGCGATTAGCGGCCGAAGAGGTTGCGGTCAGCGCCCTGCGAAGCGGGGGCCTGGACGGTCTGCGTCGACTTGGAGACCGAAGCGGTGATCGAATGGTCGACAGCGACGGCAGGCTGATTGGCGTTGGCCGAGCCATAATTGTCGCTGCCGGCAAAAGCAGTGCCCGTGGCAACGAGGATGGCGGCGGCGGTAAGAGCGATCTTGGTCATTTCAATTACTCCAGTATTTGTCATGTCCGTCTAGTGGCGTGCCCTTGGGAGGAATTTCGCGTCGCTCGGACCACCCCGAGATGGGCTCGCCCTGCCGCGGATTCCAATCACGAAGATGTTCCCCCGCGGCTCGAATCCAGGCCTTGAAATTTGACACAGGGCCTCGGCGGTCATAGTTTAACTGTTTGAAATCAGACGGTTAATCGATAACGCCCATCACCAGGCGCGACCGCTCGCCAGGCCGGCGTTCACCATCTGCTACACAGTGCGTCAACAGAAATCGAACTGAACGGTTCGGTTTGAAGCGGTTGCGCACCATCTGAACTTCTGGATCTCCTACATTTGCCTTGCGGTTGGATCGAGATTATCGCTTGTGCACGATCATCAATCGGGCGCGACTTGGCGGCGCCAGTTGAAGAAGTGGCGGAAATCCGGGTGACCTGCACCCCAGGACAGCGATAGAAATGCGGTTGCTGCTTGTAGAAGACAATCGCGAGCTGGCGGATTGGCTGGGCAAGACCCTGCGTCAGGCGAACTATGTCGTCGACATCGTCCATGATGGCGAGGATGTCGAACACGCGCTCGCCGCCGGTGACCACGCGCTTGTCATCCTCGACCTTGCGCTGCCGCGCATGAGCGGGCTGGAGGTGCTGCGAATGTTGCGGACGCGCGGCAACCGGGTGCCGGTGATCGTGCTGACCGCAAACGCCAGTCTCGACGGCCGGGTCAAGGGCCTCAATGAGGGCGCCGACGACTATCTGGCCAAGCCCTTCCAGATCGAAGAGCTCGAAGCACGAATCCGCGCGCAATTGCGCCGTGCCAATGACCGCACCGCGCCGGTCGTTGCCTGCGGTGATCTCGTCTTCGACACCAACACGCGGCTGTTTTCGCTTGCCGGCGAGGCGCTGGCGCTGACACCGCGCGAGCATGCCGTGCTTGAGCAATTGATGGTCAAGGCCGGACGCACGGTGAGCAAGGCGGCATTGTCGGCCGCGATCTACGATTTCGAGACCGACGCCGATCCCAGCGCCATCGAGATCTACGTGCACCGCGTGCGCAAGAAGCTCGAAGGGTCGCGGGTCCAGATCGCCACACTGCGTGGCCTCGGCTACCTCTTGCGCCAAGACGATTTGGCGCCGTGACGATCCTGGCGCCATGAGGATCAACAGCCTCCGCCTGCAATTGCTGGCATGGGTGGTGCTGCCGCTTGCCGGGCTCGCGACCATCAACCTGTGGACCAGCCAGCGCAACGCACTGGCGACCGCGGACCTGGTCACCGACCGGATGCTCGTCGGATCGGCGCGGGCGATTGCCGAGCAGGTCGCCATGGTCGACGGCGTGCTCGATGCCACGGTGCCCCCGGCGGCGATCGAGATGTTCGACACCGGCGACCGCGACAGCGTCTACTATCGCGTCGAGACAGCCGGCGGGCGGCTGCTGACCGGATATCCCGACCTGCCCGAAGCGCCGCAGCATGCCAGTGTCGAGGCCCCCTACCGCGATCACCAGCTGCGGCTCCTGACCCTTGGCCATGCGGTGATCGGCGCCGGCAACGACTCGCCAATATCAGTCACCGTGGGCGTCACCCTTGCCGGCCATGACGCCATGGTCAAACAGCTTTGGTTCAGCGCCTTTGCCCAGCAACTGGCGCTGGTGGCGATTGCCGGCGTGTTCGTGCTGCTCGGCTTGCGTCGCGGCCTGGCGCCGTTGATCCGGCTGCGCGATGCGGTACGCTCGCCAAACCGCAGCGACCTTGACCCCGTCGAAGTGCCCGGTGCGCAAAGCGAGATCCGCCCGCTGATCGACGCCCTCAACGCCTACATGGAGCGCGTGCGGGCGCAGATGGCGGCGCAACGCCGCTTCATCGCCAATGCGGCGCACCAGCTGCGCACGCCCCTGGCGCTGCTGTCGACACAGGCAAGCTATGCGCTTCGCGAAAGTGCCGCCGATGCCCGCCAGGAGGCGCTGGTGGCGCTGCAGGCGAGTTCCGGTAAACTGGCGCGGCTGGCCGAACAGCTCTTGACCCTGTCACGCGCCGAGCCAGGCAGCCGGCGGCCGCGCGCCGAACGCATTGACCTGGCGGAAGCCGCCCGGCACGTGCTGGAAACCCTGGCGCCAACGGCCATCGATCGCAAAATAGATCTCGGCCTCGAGGAGGCTGGCCCCGTTCCGGTCATCGGCGACGGCACCATGCTGCGCGAGATGATCGTCAACCTCGTCGACAACGCGCTGCGCTACTCCCGGGCTGAGGGCAGTGTCACGGTGAAGCTGGCGGCCATCGACGGCGAAGCCGTGCTGACGGTCGCCGACGACGGGCCTGGCATTCCGGCGGACGAGCGAGACCATGTCTTCGAGCGCTTCTACCGTATTGCCGGTTCGACCGAGGAAGGCAGTGGGCTGGGACTCGCCATTGTACGCGAGGTCGTCGAAAATGCCGGCGGCCGCGTCACCCTTGGGGATGGCGCGGCTGGCGGTCTGTTGGTTGAGGTCAGGCTGCCGCTGGCCTGACCGGTCAGGCTGCCCCTGGTCTGACCGATCACGTTCCCTGCTCGTTGAACGGCGCCGGCCGCCACTTCACGACATAGTTCTCGAAGCGGGTGATGATGAACTCCACCACCAGCGCCATGACAGCCAGGATGATCATCGCGGCGAACACGCCATTGGCGTTGAAGGCGCCCTGCGCGGTCGAGATCAGCAGGCCCATGCCTTGCTTGGCGCCGAGGAACTCGCCGACCACCGCGCCGACCAGCGCGAAGCCGAAGCTGACATGCAGGCTGGCGAGGATCCAGCTCATCGCCGAAGGAATGATGACGGTGCGGGTGATCTGGAACGGCGAGGCGCCAAGGATCTGGGCATTGGCGATCATTGCCCTGTCGGCCTCGCGCACACCCTGGAAGGCGTTGGCGAAAACAACGAAAAACACCATCACCACGGCAAGCGCCACCTTGGACGCCATGCCGAGGCCGAGCGCGATGATGAACACCGAGCCGAGCACGACGCGCGGCACCGAATTGGCGATCTTGATGTAGATCGAAAAGACATCCGCCAACAGCCGATTGCGGCCGAGGATGATGCCGGCGGCGATGCCGCCAAGGGCACCGATGACAAAGCCGAGGAAGGTTTCCTCCAGCGTCACGTAGATCTGCAGCCAGAGTGGGCCTTGCGAGGTGCCTTCGGTGATCCACGACCAGATCTGCTGCCAGATGCCAGAAGGGCTGGCGAAGAAGAACGGGTCGATGATGTTGTAGTCGGCGCCGAGTTCCCACAGGCCAAGGAAGACGACCAGGATCGCCAGGCGCAAGGAGATGACAAGCGCGTGGCGGCGGCGCAGCCTTGCCCTCGCCCGGGCTTCGGCAACGGCGATGGAAGCATCGCGGACGGCGGCCTGGTTGGCGGTCGGAGAGATTGCGGTCATGCTGTTTCTCCTTTCAATGTCCGGTCTGCAAGGTCCGGCTCTGGCCGAGCTGCACTTCCTCGCGCAGATCGTTCCAGATCACCTTGGCGATCTCGACGAAGTTCGGGTCGTAGCGGATGTCGGCCATGACGCGCGGGCGCGGCAGGTCGATGCGGTAGACGCTCTTGACCGTGCCCGGCCCAGCGGTGAGCACATAGACCTTGTCGGCCAGCGCCACCGCCTCCTCTAGGTCGTGGGTGACGAAGACAACCGAGGATTTCTGCTCCGACCACAGATCCAGCAATTCGTCCTGCATGGCGGTGCGCGTCTGCATGTCGAGCGCGCTGAACGGCTCGTCCATCAAAAGGATCTTGGGCTGGTTGATGAAGGTCTGCGCCAGCGCGACGCGCTTGCGCATGCCGCCCGAAAGCTGGTGCGGATAGTGCTTCTCGAAGCGGCCGAGGCCGACGCGGGCGATCCAGTCGCGGGCGCGGTCGTAGGCCTGCGCCTTTGGCGTGCCGCGATAAAGTGGACCGGCGGCGACATTGTCGATGACACTGCGCCAGGGAAACAGCGCATCCGCCTGGAAGACAAAGCCGATGTCCCGGCTGATATCGGTGACCGGCGTGCCCATGACGCGGACATTGCCGGTCGTCGGCCGCAACAGGCCGGTGACCAGGTTGAGCGTCGTCGACTTGCCGCAGCCGGTCGGCCCGACGACGCAGGCGAACTCGCCGCGCGCCACGGTCATCGTGAAATCGCGGATCGCCGTCATCATGTGCCCGTCGGGCGTGACGAAACGCAAGGTCACATCATCGATGGCGATCGCGGCGTCGGCTTGTGGCGCGGCCTGAGACAGCTTCTCGGCCGCCATGGGTTGCACTTGCATGGCGCACTCCTGTCGCAATGGGGCAAGGGAGCCCGCGGCAGTGCCACGGATCTCCAGGTGTTCGGGAGGCCGCGCCGCTGCCTTCTTGATTCAAGCAGCCGGCGCAAGCCCAACGAGTGGTAGGCTGGCGCCGCTATTTGGCGGCGTCGACGAATTCGGTCGTGTAGGTCTTCGACAGGTCGATCTGCTTGCCTTGCAGGCTCTTCGAGAATGTCGAGAGAACCTTGAGCACGGTCGGCGGACCATCGGCCGGCATGCGGCCATCCGGCGTGAACATCGCCTTGCCGCCGGCCAGCCCCTGCACGTAAAGGTCCCGGTTGCCGGCATAATAATCCTTCGGCATCTTGTCGGCGATCTCTTCGGCCGAATGCGTGGCGATGAATTTCATCGTCTTGACGAAGGCATTGGCGAGCTTCTGTGCCTCATCCTTGTGGCCTTCCAGCCAGGAGGACTGGACATAGAAGGACGCCGCCGGATAGTCGCCGCCCAGCGCTTCCTTGGTCTTTTCGGGCGTGCGCATGTCGACCAGGATGCTTGCCTCGCCGGTCTTGAGCAGTTTGGCGATGGTCGGCTCGGTGGTCATGCCGGCCTGGATCTGGTCCTGCTTGACGGCGGCGATGAAGGTGTTGCCGGCGCCGACCGGCAGCAGCGTGTAGTCGCCGGGCTTCAGGCCGCTGCGCACGGCAAGATACTGGGTCAGGAAATCGGTCGAGGAGCCGAGACCGGTGACGCCGAGCGTGGCGCCCTTGAAATCGGCGGGCGACTTGATCTCCGGGTGCTTGGCGGAGACCAGCTCGACCTCACCGGGCGCTTGGCTGAACTGGACGATCGACTGGATGTATTTGCCCTTCGACTGCAGGTCGACGGTGTGATCGTAGAAGCCGACAACGCCTTGGACGGCACCGGCCAGCAGTTCATTTTCGGCCTCGACCCCGGCGCGCGAGTTGAGCAGTTCGACATCGAGCCCCTGGTCCTTGAAGTAGCCGAGCTGCTGGGTGAGCACGGCAGGCAGATAGATCTGCTTTTCCATGCCGCCGACGATGATGGTGATTTTGTCGGCAGCCGAAGCCACCGTGGCGCTTGTGGCTGCAATAGCAAGGGTTAGCGCCGCTGTGCGCAGGGCGCACTTCGAGATGAAACCGGTCACGAAACTTCCTCCACTTGGGCGGCGCGCCATCCCGGCTGCGCCGCATTCCTCCTTACCGGCCGCTCCCGCACCGGTCACACGGCGAACGCCGTAATGACTTCATGGCACGCCCAAGCTTTCAGCTGGCTTTCAGTCGTTTTAACGGCCGTTGAAATGGAATCCGTTGTGGCTGCCGGTCACGGAGCGCCGAAACCGAGAACGTCGCGCATGTCGTATTCGCCGGGTTGGCGCCCCGCCACCCAGAGCGCGGCGGCAATAGCACCACGGGCGAACATGATGCGGTCGCCGGCCGCATGCGACAGGGTGACAAGTTCGCCCTCGGTGCAGAAGCTGACGCTGTGCTCTCCGACGATGCTGCCGCCACGCAGCACCGCAAAGCCGATCTCACCGGGAGGCCGCGCGCCAATGGCGCCATCGCGTGCACGCCTTGCGACCGTCTTCAGATCGATGCAGCGTCCGCCGGCCGCGGCATGGCCCAGCATCAACGCCGTTCCCGATGGCGCATCGACCTTGTGGCGATGATGCGCCTCGACAATCTCGACGTCCCAGTCATCGGGATCGAGTGCCCGCGCCGCCTGCTCGACCAGTCCGACCAGCATGTTGAGCCCGAGCGAAAAGCTGCCGGAACGCACGATGGCAATCGTTTTCGCGGCGTCGGCGATAACAGCCAATTCAGCAGCATCGAAGCCCGTCGAGCCAATGACCAGGGCGGGCCCGCCGCGCTCGGCGCAAACCCTGGCCAGGTCGGCCGAGGCAGCCGGCGTGGTGAAATCGATCACGATTTCGGCCATGGAAAGCGCCTCGTCGCGGCTCACCAGACCTTCGCCGACAATGCCCGGCCGGTGAAAGCGGGCGGCGAGCGCCAGCCGCGCATCGCCCTGCACGGCATCCGCCATCTGGCGGCCCATGCGGCCCAGAGCGCCCGCGATGGCTATCCTGATCGGTGGTTGGGGCATGGCGCTATCCCCTGAGACTATTTCCACATGCCGCGCATGCGCGCGCCGATGTCGACGCGCACCTCCGGCCGGGCCGCCCTGCCCTGTGCCGCCTGCGCGCCCGGCCATGACATCTGCTGGAACGCGGCGAGGATCGAAGCCGGGATGAAGCGGGTGCGCGAGGCATAGAGATGGCGGTCGCCGCGTGCCGCCTGGCCGTGCGGAAAGAAGCGTTGCGGCATGACCAGATTGAGATTGTCCTTGGCCCGCGTCATCGCCACGTAGAGCAGCCGGCGCTCCTCCTCGATGTCCTCCTTGGTGCCGACGCCGAGATCGGCCGGGATGCAGCCGTCGACCGTGTTGAGCACGAAGACGTTCTTCCATTCCTGGCCCTTGGCCGAATGGATGGTCGACAGGATCAGATAGTCCTCGTCGCGATGCGGCGGCCCGGCCTGGTCGCTGGTGGCGTCCGGCGGGTCAAGCGTCAGTTCGGTGAGGAAGCGTTCGCGCGAAGCATAGCCCGAGCCGATCTGCTCGAGCTGCAAAAGATCGGCGCGCCGCGTCGTCGCGTCCTCGTGGATGCGCTCCAGATGCGGCTCGTACCACAGCCTGATCTGTTCGAGATCGGCCGGCCATTTGGCGCCGGTCCGCAGGCCGGAATAGAGCGAGACGAAGCCCGGCCAGTCATCCGCCGCACGCTGCGGCGGGCGCCAGCCGGCCAGACCCATCGCTTCGTCCAGCGCCGTCGTCATGGTCTCGACGATCTGCGCGGCAGCCGAAGGGCCAATGCCCGGCATCAATTGCAGCACGCGGAAACCGGCGACGCGGTCGCGCGGGTTCTCGGCAAAGCGCAGCACCGCCAGCACATCCTTGACATGGGCGGCATCGAGAAACTTCAAGCCGCCGAATTTGACGAAGGGAATGTTGCGCCGCGTCAGCTCGATCTCCAGCGGCCCGCTATGATGCGAGGCGCGAAACAGCACCGCCTGGGATTTCAGCGCCGTGCCGGCCTCACGTTCGGCCAGGATGGTGTCGCAGACGAAATTGGCCTGCTCGACCTCGTCGCGCACGCTCACCAGTTTTGGCTTGTCGCTGGATTTGCGCTCCGACCACAGGTTCTTGGTGAAGCGCTCCGAGGCCTCGCCGATCACCGCATTGGCGGCCGCCAGGATGGTTTCGGTTGAGCGGTAATTGCGCTCCAGCATCACGACATCGGCGGCTTGCGCGAACTGGTTGGGAAAGTCGAGGATGTTGCGCACCTCGGCGGCACGGAACGAATAGATCGATTGCGCATCGTCGCCCACCACCGTCAGCCCGGCGCCGTCGGGTTTCAGGGCCATCAGGATCGAAGCCTGCAAGCGGTTGGTGTCCTGGTATTCGTCGACCAGCACATGGTCGAAACGCCCGCCCAGATGCGCTGCTATCTCGGGCTCCGCCGCCATCTGCGCCCAGTAGAGCAGCAAATCGTCGTAATCGAGCACGTTTTGCGCCTGCTTGGCCTCGACATAACCGGCGAACAATTCTTTCAGCTGCTCCGCCCAACCGGCGCACCAGGGAAAGGCGGAACCCAACACCTCGTTGAGCGGCGCCTGCGCGTTGACGGCGCGCGAATAGATGGCAAGGCAGGTTCCCTTGGTGGGAAAGCGCGCTTCCGTCTTCGAGAAGCCAAGTTCGTGACGGACCAGGTTCATCAGGTCGGCGGAGTCCTCGCGATCATGGATGGTGAAGGCAGGGTCGAGGCCGATCTCCAGCGCATAGTCGCGCAGCAGCCGCGCGCCGATGCCGTGAAAGGTTCCCGCCCAGGTCAGCGCATCGGTGATGACGGCGGCATCGCGGCCGAGCACTTCGCCGGCGATGCGCTCGACGCGCCTGGCCATTTCGGACGCCGCGCGGCGCGAAAACGTCATCAGCAGGATGCGGCGCGGGTCGGCCCCCTTGACGACCAAATGGGCGACGCGGTGGGCCAGCGTGTTGGTCTTGCCCGAACCCGCGCCGGCAATGACCAGCAGCGGGCCGGCTATCTGGCCGTCGCCGTGCTCGACGGCCTGGCGCTGGGCATCGTTCAGCCGGGCGAGATAGGCAGGCTGGACGGTCGGGTCCCGAAAGATCGAATCAGCGGTGGCTAGGTTCATCGCCCATCAAGCATCGTTTCTGCTTTGTTCGCAACGTCGATGCGAAGCTGGCCTCGTGCTCGACAGGCCGAAGCGCGACATCCATGTCTTTAGCGTTGCGGATCGACACCCATGTCGGCCGACTGCCGCCGCAAGGTCTCGCGATCGTACTTCGACGGCGGCAACAGCAGCGGGTCGACTGTATCGGGCACGTTTTCGACCATCTTCCTGGCGATACGATAAGTGACATAGGCGAAGGCGCCGGCGACGAGCAGACGGAACATGGTGCAACACTCCTTTGGAGCAGAACCAACCGGGTAAACCGCATTTGGTTCCCTTGCCAATCGTCCACGCGCGCAGTCGGAGATGAGGGTGGGCTACGGGTTTCGCCAGCGCTTTCCCGATGCATTCTCGGGGCACGGGAGGCGGAACTTTGCGGTTTGCGGGGTTCGTGTCCTGCCGCATGCCGCCGTGGCGTTCCAGACAGGCTTTGGGGGAAGAAGGCCGGCGCCGCTTGGGAGGAGGAACGAAGCGCCGGCCAAGCGGATAATGAGGTCCGCCGCACAGGTAAGGCTAGCTGAGTCTTGCCCCGGCGTCATCGGGGGATTGTCTTTGTTAAAAATGTACCCTCGCCGCCCGTCACCCGCGTGTCTTGACCATCATCCCGGCAATCTCCTTGAGGAGTTTTGCCGCCACGCCGGCGGTCAAATTGGCGATGTCGCGAGTGGGATTTAACTCAACGATATCAGCGGCTACGATCGGCTGGTTGACTGACTGAATCAGATTGATGACCTGACGAGTGGTCAGGCCGCCGGGTTCGCGATGCGAGACCCCCGGCGCAAAAGCCGGATCGAGCCCGTCGAGATCCATCGAGATATAGACCGGCGTCGTGAGGTCGAGCCGCAGATCATCGCTGAACCGCGCTGCCTCGATCACCTCGACACCGAACCGCTCGAACTGGTCGCGATGATGGTCATTGACGGTGCGCAAGCCGACCTGGATGAGGCGGTCGGCAAGCCGCTCTTCCATGATGCGGGCAAAGGGCGAGGTGTGGGAGCGCGGATTGCCCTGATAGGCATCATAGATGTCGGGGTGCGCGTCGATGTGCAGAATGGTCAGGCTGGAGTGGCGACGGCGCACCGCGCGCAGCACTGGCCAGGAGATGGCATGGTCGCCGCCGAGGCAGATCAGCGGATCGCCCAGTTCCAGCACGCGTCCAACCTCGCCTTCGATCAAATCCCATGGATCGGTTACGACGTCGAAACCGATGTCGCCATGATCGACAAACCTGTCCGTCAGGTCGAAACCGGTTTCGCTCCACATGCTGTAGGCATCGCTGAAGAGTTCGGGACGGATATGAGCGGGCGCAAGTGCTGCGCCCTTGGCGAAGGACGAATTGTCGTCGTGGGGGATTCCCAGCAGCGAAATCCTGGTCATCGGCGCGCGAACTCCATCAATAGGAGTTCAATAGACCCGGGAGTTGGCTGTCGGTAGCGATGGTGTTTGTGCCAGTGGCGAGCGTGGCAATCAAACCCACGATCATTTCCCGGCTTCGAGCCTTTGCCTGACGACGGCGACATGGAAATTCGTGCCGAACAACAGCCCGTCATCGTTGAAGTCGTAGCTGGAGTTGTGCAGCGGCGCCGAACCCTCGCCATTGCCGACGAAGACGAAGCAGCCCGGCACGTGGTCGAGGAAGCGGGCGAAATCCTCCGAAGCGGTCATCGGCTCGCGGGCGACAGCGATGTTGCCAGGCTCGAAGACGCCCCTGGCGGCGGCGAATGCGGCATCGACCAGCTCGGCATCGTTGCGCAGCGGCACGAACTCCCTGCTGTACTTGACCTCAGCGGTGACATTGTAGGCGACGGCGATGCCCTCGGCGATGATGCGCATCTGCCGCTCGATCTCGGCGCTGACCTCGGGGCGGAAGCTGCGCGCGTCGCCCAGAATGCGGGCAAGACCGGGCAGAGCGTTGCGGGTGCCGTCGGTGATCAGCTCGGTCACCGAAACCACCGATATGTCGGTCGGGCTCAGCCGGCGCGAGACGATGGTCTGCAGATTGGTGACCAGCGCGCAGGCGGCGACCAGCGTTTCGTTTCCCGCGTGGCCGCGCGGCATGGCCGCCGAGCCCTTTGAGCACGATCTCGAAGTTGTCCTCGGCCGACATGACCGGGCCGGCGCGGGTCTCGAAATGCCCGATCGGCAGGCCGGGCATGTTGTGCAGGCCAAATATCTCGTCGAAGGGAAAGCGCTGCATGAGCCCATCGTCGAGCATGGCGAGTGCGCCCCTGCCCCACTCCTCGGCCGGCTGGAAGATGAAGCGCACGGTGCCGTCGAAACCGCCCTCGCCGGCCAGCAGCTTTGCCGCGCCGAGCAGCATGGTGGTGTGGCCGTCATGGCCGCAGGCATGCATGATGCCGGGATTGCCGGAGCGGTAGGATGCGTCCGATTGCTCTGATATGCGTAGCGCATCCATGTCGGCCCTGAGCGCAATCGCCCGGTTGCCGCTGCCGCGCGTCAACGTGCCGACGATACCGGTGCCGCCGACGCCTTCGCTGACGTCATCGAGGCCGAACTCACGCAGTTTGGCAGCGACGAAGGCTGCGGTACGCTTCTCCTCGAAGCCGAATTCGGGATGCGCATGCAGATCGCGCCGCCAGAGAATCATTTCCTGCTTCAGCGCATCGCGATCGAGTTCAGACATTTCTTTGCCCCTTCTGACCTAGTTTGCCAGTTGCGCGGCCACATCAAGCAGGATGTTGGCGCCGGCAACAAGCTCGGCATCTTCGGTGTGTTCGCGCGGACTGTGGCTGATGCCGCCAATGCTCGGCACGAAGATCATCGCTGCCGGTGCGATGCGCGCCAGCATCTGCGCGTCGTGTCCGGCGCCTGATGTCATGCGCCGGACACCGAGGCCACGGTCTTTCGCGGCGGCCTCGATCAGCTCGACGATGCGCAGGTCGAAGATCACCGGTTCGAAGCGGGCCAGTTGCTCGACCGAAATGACCACGTTCTCGGCAGCGGCAAGCTGCCCGAGATAGGCGGCAAGCGCCGCCTCCGCCGCCTGCAGGCGCTGTTCGTCGGGGTCGCGCAGATCGATGGTGAAGACCGCGCGCGAGGGAATGACGTTGATGGCATTCGGCTCGAAGCGGATCGTGCCGACGGTGGCGACGGTCGGCGCGTTCGAGGCTTTGGTCCGGTCGAGCAGGAAGGTGATGACCCGGGCGGCGGCGTGGCCGGCATCGCTGCGCATCGACATCGGCGTGGTGCCGGCATGGTTGGCGACGCCGTCGATGGTGATGCGCTGCCAGGAAATGCCCTGCAGATTCTCCACCGCACCGATCGGCAAGCCCTCACGCTCCAGCACCGGCCCCTGTTCGATATGCAGTTCGAGGTAGGCGTGCGGCTTGAGGAGGCCGGGCTCCCGGTCACCGGCATAGCCGATGCGGGCGAGTTCCTGCCCCAGCACGCTGCCATCGGTGCCGACGGCCGCCAGCACCGTTTCGGCATCGATGCCGCCGGCGTGGACCAGCGAGCCCATCATGTCGGGTGTGTAGCGTACGCCCTCCTCATTGGTGAAAGCGGCGACCGCGATCGGGCGCGACGGCGACAAGCCTGACGCCTTCAGCGTCTCGATCACTTCCAGCCCGGCAAGCACCCCGTAACAGCCGTCATAAATGCCGGCATCGATGACAGTGTCGATGTGCGAGCCGATGAGCAGCGGCGCCTGCCCGGCATTTTCCGGGCTCTGCCAGATGCCGAAAATGTTGCCGACCCGGTCGATGGCGACATCGAGCCCGGCCTGCCGCAGCCAGCCGACGAAGAGGTCGCGGCCCTGCCTGTCGGTGTCGGAGGCGGCCAGCCGGGTCAGCCTGCCCTCGCCATCCCGGCCAACAGCGCCGAGTTCGCGGATGCGGCCGAGCAGGCGCTGCGCATCGATGGCGATCATGCCGTTGCCTCGGCTGTCCTCTTGCCGGCCAGCACATTGGCCGGGCTCATGCCAACCAGTTCGGCATAGCGATGCGGATCGGTGGCGCCCTCAGTGTTGATCACCAGCACACGCGATTTGCCGTCGAGTTGAAGCTCGGCCCGGTTGTCGGCCACCGCCCGGATCAGCCCAGCAAGGCCGACGCCACCGCTTTCGCCGGCGACGATCACCGGATCGCCGGCGGCCGGCCGTGCCAGCCGCCGCATCACCGCGACGGCGTCGTCCTCATCCACCGTCATGAAGGCATCGGCGGCGCGCGCCAGCACCCGCCAGGCGACGGGCGAAGCCTCGTAGCATTCAAGCATGGCCATCACCGTCGGCTGGCCATGCGCAACCTTGACCGGATGCCCGACCTGGGCGGCCGCAAAAACACAAGCGGCACGCGCCGGCTCGACCACGATGAAGGTCGGCCTGGCGTCACCGAGCACGATGGCCAGATGACCGGCCAGCGCGGCGGCAATGCCACCGACACCGGCCTGCACGAAGACGTGGGTTGGTGTCCGAGGGAGCTGACGCAGTGCCTCGCGCACGATCGCCGTATAGCCCTGCATGACCAGGCCAGGAATCCGTTCATACCCCGGCCATGAGGTGTCGGACACGACGGTCCAGCCCTTCTCGGCCGAAACCTGGGCGGCCTGCCTGACCGAATCATCATAGTTGCCGTCGACGCGGATCATCTCGGCACCATAGCGGGCGATCGCCGCTATGCGCTCCTCGCTGACGCCGGCGTGGACGAAGATCACCGCCCGCGCGCCGACGAGTTGCGCGCCTTGCGCGACGGAGCGGCCATGATTGCCGTCGGTCGCACAGGCAAATGTCATCGCAGCAGTGACGGCCCGCACATCAGGCTGATCGAGATCGGCCATATCGACGGGCCGGCCCAGCCGGCTGCCTGCCTCCTCCAGCACCAGGCGGAAGACGGCATAGGCACCGCCCAGCGCCTTGAAGCTGCCGAGGCCGAGGCGAAAGCTCTCATCCTTGATATGGATGGCGCCAAGTCCGAATTCGCTGGCGAGCGCCGGCAGCGCATGCAGCGGCGTCATCAGGTAATTCTCGCGATGGCTGAGAAAACGCTCGACCGTGTCAGCGCCGGTCACGCCAAGGGTTTCGGCATCGGCGGGATCGAGTGACAGGCGATGCAGAGTATTGCGGTTGAGCAGGAACACTGGCGGCCTCCTTGGCATTGAGCGAGAATATATTGCAGGATGGGCGCAAAGAGCGCTGTAATATGGCCTCCCAAATGCAAATTTGTTTCGCCAGAGGTATCGCCATTGCCTGTATTGCCGCCCTCGCTCGACAGTTTCGATCTCGCCATCCTTGCCATCCTGCAGCGTGACAACACGACGCCGCAGCGGCTGATCGGCGAGGCGGTGAACCTGTCGGCGACGGCGGTGCAGCGCCGCATCAAGCGCATGGAGCAGACCGGCGTCATCGCCGGCAATGTCGCGGTCGTCGAGCCGGCGGCGGTCGGCCAACCCATCACCATCTTCGTCGAGGTGGAACTCGAGAGCGAACGCGCCGAGCTGATCGACGCGGCCAAGCGGCAATTCTCGGCAACCCCTGAAGTCCAGCAATGCTACTACGTCACCGGCGAGGCCGACTTCATCCTGGTCATCACCGTGGCTGATATGGGCGCCTATGAGGCGCTGACGCGAAAACTGTTCTTCGACAGCAACAATGTCCGCAAGTTCCGAACGTTCGTTGCCATGGACCGGGTCAAGGTTGGTTTGACGGTGCCATTGCCCGGCTGAGCATATCCCTGCACGGTCTGATCTGGCGCGAGACGAGCGGAGTTCTCGCCGATCTCAGCCTGCCGCCCGCAGCCAGACCTTGTTGTCGTGGAAGGCAGCACCGCCATAGGGCGCCGGCGCATCGGCGCCGGTCAGAACATTGATGCCTTCGCCGCGCTCATGCGCGCTGTTTGGCCAGATGCCTTCGGCGATCACCACGCCGCGCTTGATGCCGTCGAACAGCTTCGCATGCAGCACGACTTCGCCGCGCGTGTTGCCGACCTCGACACGGTCGCCATCGGCCAACCCAAGGGCTGAGGCATCGTCGGGGTGCAGCAAGAGTTCAGGCCGGCCCTCCTTGGCCTTGGACACCGGCGTCTCCGAAAAAGTCGAGTTGAGAAAATTGCGCGCCGGCGACGTCGTCAGCCGGAACGGGTGCGCCTCGTCGGCAACCTCGATCAGATCGACATGATCAGGAAATTCCGGCAGAAGCGCCACCGGGCCGAACAGACCCATGCTTTTCGGCGGCCGGTTGGGCGCCGCCTGCCCGGTCCAGTCGGCGCGGAAGCGGAATTTTCCATCCGCGTGGCCAAATCCGTTGATGAAGTGTGCTGCCTCGAAATCCGGCTGCAGGTCGACCCACTTGTCTTGCTTCAAGCTTTCGAAACTGCCCAGCCCGCGCTTGCCCAGGATGATGTCGATATGCTGCTGCTCGGTCAGGCCGAAACCCGGACGGTCGGCGACGCCGAGGCGTTTTGCCAGTTCCTCGATGACGAAATGGTTGCTGCGCGGGCCTTCCGGCGGCTCGATCAGCTTGGGGCCAAGCGTGATGTGCTGGTTGCCGCCGCCCTTGTAGACGTCGTCATGCTCGAGGAACATCGTCGCCGGCAATACGACGTCGGCAAGCTTGGCCGTATCGGTCATGAACTGCTCGTGCACGCAGGTAAACAGGTCGTCGCGCAGGAAGCCTTGCGTCACCAGCCGCTGCTCCGGCGCGACATTCACCGGATTGGTGTTCTGGATCAGCATCGCCGTCACCGGCGGGCCACCATAGAGCGCATCGCTGGCTCCGGTCAGCACCGGGCCGATGCGCGAATGGTCGAGATAGCGGATCGAGGGATCGCGCATCTTGGTGCCTTCGAGCACATCCTGGTTGAGCTTGAAGATGCCGGAATTGGAATGGAAGGCGCCGCCGCCCTCATATTGCCAGCTGCCGGTGACAGCCGCGATGCACGAGGCGGCATGCATGTTGACGGCGCCATTGCGCTGGCGTGCAAAACCATAGCCGAGGCGGAAATAGGTCTTCTTGGTCGTGCCGACGAGGCGGGCGAAGGCCTCGATCTCGGCGACCGTCAAGCCGGTGATCCCGGCCGCCCACGCCGGAGTGCGCGTCTCGAGATGGGCTTCCAGCCCTCTCGGGTCGTCGGTGTATTTCGAGAGATAGGCGCGGTCGGCCATATCCTCCTTGAACAGCACATGCATGACCGCGCAGGCCAGCGCGCCATCGGTGCCTGGCTTCAGCACAAGGCCGAGATCGGCCTGCTTCATCGTCGCGTTTTCGTAGACGTCGATGACGACGATCTTGGCGCCGCGCTCCTTGCGCGCCTTGATGGCGTGGGTCATGACGTTGACTTGGGTCACCACCGCATTGGTGCCCCAGATCACCACGCAATCGGATTTCGCCATCTCGCGCGGGTCCGGCCCGCGCAAGGCGCCGGCGCCCATCATCCAGCCGGTCCAGGCGAGATTGGTGCAGATCGACCCGAAAAAGCCGGAATATTTCTTGGCGTGGCGCAGCCGGTCGATGCCGTCGCGCTGCACCAGCCCCATCGTGCCGGCATAATAGTAGGGCCAGACCGTCTCCGAGCCGTAGCTCTCCTCGGCCGCAATGAACTTTTCGGCGACAAGGTCGAGCGCGGCCTCCCAACTCGCTTCCTTCCAGGTGCCGCCGCCCTTGGTGCCGGCGCGGATCAGCGGCTTCAGCAAACGGTCGGGATGGTGGACGCGGTCGGCATAACGCGCGACCTTGGCGCAGACGACGCCGGCCGTGTAGCTGTTGGACTTGGCGCCATGGACGCGGCCGATCCGATTGCCGTCGAGCAGTTCGACCTCGAGCGCACAGGTCGACGGGCAATCATGCGGACAGGCGGAATGGCCGATGCGAAGCTTGGTGTGTTGGTTCATGGGGTGACGTTAACCGGTTCCGGACGCGGCGTGTAGGGCCAGATAGCGCCTTCCCTTCTCCCCCTGTGGGAGAAGGTGGATTGGCGCGCAGCGCCGAGACGGATGAGGGGTGTTCCAGCGGAGTGAGACGTTGGGGTTCCCTGGAACACCCCTCATCCGACCTCGCTTCGCGAGGCCACCTTCTCCCACAAGGGGAGAAGGAAAGAACGCTCCCCCTACTCCGCCGTGCCTTCTTCATACTCTGCCGACATGGACAGCCACTTTTCCTCGTGGCCGGCCAGCGTCTGGGCCAGTTGCGAGCGCTCCTTGGCCAGCCGGGTCGCCGTCGACGGATCCTTCTCGTAGACCGCCGGATTGGACAGTTCGTCCTCGATGCCGTCGATGCGCTTGCGAATGCGGTCCATCAGCGCTTCGGTGGCGCGGATCTCCTTGGCCAGCGGCTCGAAGGCGGCGCGGCGTGCCGCCGCATCGCGACGGCGGTCGGCCTTTGATGCCTTGTCGGCCTCGCGCTTGCCGCGGCGGTCGCCGGACACGCCGGTGACCAGCGTCTTGTAGTCTTCCAGATCGCCGTCATAGGGGTTGACCGCGCCGTCCTTGACCAGCCACAGCCGGTCGGCGGTTGCCTCGAGCAGATGGCGATCATGCGAGATCAGGATGACGGCGCCAGGGAATTCGTTCAACGCATGGATCAGCGATTCGCGGCTGTCGATGTCGAGATGGTTGGTCGGTTCGTCGAGGATGAACAGGTTCGGCCCCTCGAAGGCCGACAGGCCCATCAGCAGCCGCGCCTTCTCGCCGCCCGAAAGATCCTTGGCGGCGGTGTTCATCTTCTCGGTGGTGAGGCCGAACTGGGCGACGCGGCCGCGTACCTTCGATTCCGGCGCCTCCGGCATCAACCGGCGGACATGCTCGTAGGCGTTTTCGTCCGGCCGCAGATCGTCGAGCTGATGCTGAGCGAAGATCGCCACCTTCAGCCCGGGCGCCACCGTCATGGTGCCGCTCTCCTGCTTCAACCGGCCGGACAGCAGTTTGGCGAAGGTCGACTTGCCGTTGCCGTTGGCACCGAGCAGCGCGATGCGGTCGTCGGCGTCGATGCGCAGCGTCATCTTCTTAAGGATCGGCTGCCCCTCGGTGTAGCCGACATTGACGTTGTTCAGCGCCACGATCGGCGAGGCCACCGTCTTCACCGGCTCGGGGAAGGAGAACGGCCGCACCGAGTCGTTCACGAGGGCCGCGATCGGCTTCATCTTTTCCAGTGCCTTGATGCGCGACTGTGCCTGTCTCGCCTTGGAGGCCTTGGCGCGGAACCGTTCGACGAAGGATTCCATGTGCTTGCGCGCGGCTTCCTGCTTGACGCGGCCCTTCTCCTGCAATTCCTTCTGTTCGGTGTATTGACGCTCGAACTGGTCGTAGCCGCCGCGCCAGAAGGTCAGCTTCTTCTGGTCGAGGTGAACGATCGAGTTGACGGCGCGGTTGAGCAGGTCGCGGTCGTGCGAGATCAAAAGCACGGTGTGCGGATATTTCGACACGTAGTTTTCCAACCACAGCGTGCCTTCAAGATCGAGATAGTTGGTCGGCTCGTCGAGCAGCAGCAGATCGGGCTCGGCAAACAGCACCGCGGCGAGCGCCACGCGCATGCGCCAGCCGCCGGAAAAGGAGGAGGCCGGACGCCGTTGCGCAGCGTCATCAAAGCCGAGGCCGGCGAGAATGGTGGCGGCGCGGGATTCGGCTGAGTGCGCGTCGATGTCGGCAAGCCGCATATGGATGTCGGCGATGCGGTGCGGATCGGTCGCCGTCTTTTCCTCTTCGAGCAACGCCGTGCGTTCGAGATCGGCCTTGAGCACGATCTCGATCAGCGCATCCTCGGTGCCTGGCGCTTCCTGCGCCACCTGGCCGATGCGGGTGCTCTTCGGCAGGCTGATCGAGCCTGTCTCGGACGGGAAATCGCCGGTAATGGCCTTGAACAGCGTCGTCTTGCCGGTACCGTTGCGGCCGACAAGGCCGGCTTTGGTGCCGGCCGGCAAGGTCAGCGAGGCATGGTCGAGAAGCAGGCGTCCGGCCATGCGGAGCGATAGGTCGTTGATGATCAGCATGGCCGCGCTTTTGCACCGGACATCAACGCTTCGCAAGGCCTTGCGGGCCAGTTGGCCGCACAAGGCCTCGAAACGACGCCCGCGAGGGCGCCGTCAAAGCAGCCGAACGGTGGCTTGCCTGCTCTCAGGCAGTCGCCTTGCGCTTCGTTGCCTTGGCGACAGCGGCCGGCGCTGCTGCCGGCTTGCGGCCCAGTCCCGTCGACTTTGCCAGCGCCGATCGCGTCGCCGAGTAGGTTGGCGCAACCATCGGATAGTCCGGCGGCAAGCCCCATTTGGCCCGATAGTCGTCCGGGCTCAGGCCGTAGTCGGTCCGCAGGTGCCGCTTGAGCGACTTGAACTTCTTTCCGTCCTCAAGGCAGATGATGTAGTCGGGAAATACCGACTTCTTCGGATTGACTGCCGGAACCAGGTTTGGTGTTTCCGCGACAACTGCACCAGCGAGCTTGCGAACCGAAGCACTGACGCTGGCAATCAACTCAGGCAGGCCGGAAGCCGGAAGGGGATTGTTGCCTACATAGGCCGAGACAATATCGGCCGTCAGCTCGATAACGGTCTTATCATCGATATTTGACAATTCTTTCACCTTATTTGCGACAAAATCCTCCACCCCAGCGAAGACTTGTGTCGATGTATCTCTTTAACCGCGTCCCCCAACGGACCGCCAAGCCTCATAAAAGAATGAAGAATCGGCCAAAATAGCATTCATGCGAAATCGACGCCGTGCAAATTAGAAAATCTAATACTTGGAACCAGCAGACTTAGCGGCAGGACTTTCGTCCAATATCTCCAGAATACGCTTCCAGCGGGCGCAGCGCGCGAAATCCTTTTGTTCTATCGCCTTTTCGGCCCTCATCGCGGCGTAAAGCGGTGCCTCGACGCCGAATCCGTCGATCAGCCAATGCGCTTCCTGAATGGCCAGACGCTCATTCTCGTCAAACATGGTTTTCGGCCTCCGAACGTTCCACACCGACCGCGACACAACTGCCGATGACGAGGATGGCTCCGACAATGGCCGTCACCGTCAGCCGTTCGCCGGACAAGGTCAAAAGCAGGGTCGAGGCGATCGGCGTGAGATAGGCGACCACCGCGACCCTGCCGCTGCCTTCAAGCTTCAAGGCGCGCGACCAGAAATAGTAGCCCAAGCCCATCGGACCGGCGCCGAGATAAAGGCCGAGAGCCAGGTCCGCGCCGATGGGCCAGGTGAAACCGTCGCGAGCGCACCACAGAAACGTCAAAGCGACGCCGATCAACGATGAGGGCAGCAACAGGCGATCGGCTGGGGTGGCGACCCGTCCCACCATGATCGAATAGAAGGCCATGCACAGCGCCGACCCGAATGCGGCGAGATATCCGACCAGATCGCCGTCGAACCAGGATTGGTTGCGCCCTCCCGAAATCACCAGTGCGACGCCGATGAAGCCTACCACCGCGGCGAGACCCAACAGTGCCGGACGCCGCGGATTTTCCAAGGCAATGACTGCCGCCGCGACCATCAACGGCCAGGTGTAGGCGACCAGATTGGCCTCGATCACCGGCATCGAAGCGAAGGCGATGTATTGCAGCACCATGGTGCCGACCAGACCGATGAAGCCGACCGCGAGAGAGATGAACGCCGCCCCGGCCGTGACCGGTGCTACTCTTTCCCGGCTCATCAATCGGATGGCCCGGCTCATCAATCGGATGGCGGCGAAGACGAGTGCAGCGCCTGCAAATTGCAGGAACTGGACCTGCGACACCGGATGGCCGGCCAGCAGGGATTTGCCGATCAGGGCATTGGTGGACCACAACGCCACCGCACCGGCAGCGAAGACCAACGCGGATATCGAGCCGGATCCCTGCCGAAACAATCGGCATGGGATTCTATTTTGCTGTTCGACCATGATCCTGTCCGAAAACCGGTTCCGACTTTTCGGGATCATGGTTCACTACCATGATTCCCTGGCTCCGCCCGGAACCGGAGCATCGACGGCGGCGGGCACGGGATGCTCCGCCTCGAACCGACGGTAGGCCGGGAGCTGGTTGGTCCAGACATCTTCGGCCAGTTCGCTGACCCACTCACGGTCGTGGTCATTGTCGGCGGCGAGATAGAACATTCTGTTGTCGTCGACATAGGGTTTGGCCACCGAGCGCTGGTTGAGCACCAGCGTGACGCGCTCGCCGAACCGGATCGGCGCGGTGCGATGCAGGACGCCCAGGAACTGGCCGAGCGTCGCGTAGTTCATCTTGTGATCGATGCGCATGACACTGTTGCGCGGGATCTCGCGGCCGGATTCGAGAATGGCGCGGCCGGTTTCGGAGTCGTCGCAATAGATTTCGAGGTGGCCGCCGACCAGCGGATTGCTGATCGACAGCGGAATGAGCTCGGTGACCGGAACGCCATCGCAATGCCACTCCACGGCGCCGTCCCTGGGATTCATGAAGGTGACCGTCGAGCCGACGATCGACAGCGGATAGGGCTCCAGCTTGGTGCCCATCATGTCGGACAGCCGCTCCAGGCGCAGCTTGTCATGCAGCAATTCCCTGATCTCGGGGATGAAACGGTCGGCCCCGGTGATGAAGGTCAGATCGAGGTGCTTGTGCACGGCATGGCTGGCCTTGAGCTTCAGGGCAGCCTCCTCGATCGCGGCAAGCAGTGCCGGGTCATAGCCGTGCAGATATTGCGCGACACCGAAACTCGACACTTTCCAGGCGGTTTCATGGCCGATAATGGCTTCGCGGCTCATCGCATAACGCAGTTCGGGAATGGTGTGGGCGTTCACTGTACTTCTCCAGGATGGGGGCAACACTTGGTAAACAGTCGATTAATTCACCCACCCCTGTAAAATTAGGAATGCTGGTGCTAGTGTAAGCCAAGCTTAAGGTCGAAACCGTGCGTCTGCTCAGTCAGGTCAACCTCAATTCGCTGAAAATCGTCGAAAGTGCTGCGCGGCACGGGAATTTCACGCGCGCCGGTGAAGAACAGTTTATTACCGCTTCAGCGGTCAGCCAGCGCGTGAAAAGCCTGGAGGATCAGCTTCGTTTCAAGATTTTCCAGCGCGGCGGCAATGCGGTGTCGTTGACGCCGGAGGGCGAGACCTATGTCTCGCGCGTTCGCGAGGCGCTGGAGCGAATCGTGGCCGCCAGCATGGAAGCGACCGGACAATCGCAGGAGCATGTGCTAAAAATATCGGTGCTGCCGACCTTTGCGGCACGCTGGCTGTTTCCGCGCCTGCCGCTGTTCCAGCAGCAATATCCCGATATCGTGATGCGGGTCTCGACTTCGTACGCGACGCATGAGTTCACGGCCTCGGAATTCGATCTCGAAATCCGTTATGGCGACGGTCACTTTCACGGGCTGCAGTCCGATCTGCTGTTTCGCGAAGACCTGACACCGGTGTGCAGCCGCAAGCTGTTCCACGAAGTCCTCGGCGACAAGCGGCTGTCGAAGGTGACACCGGACGACCTCAAGCACTTCACCCTGCTGCATTCCGACACCTGCACCCAGAATTGGCAGTCCTGGCTTGGTTTCGCCGGCGCCAGCTTCGTGCTCAGCGAGACCAAGAGCATCTATTTCGACTCGTGCATGATGTCCTACGAGGCAGCCAATTCCGGGATGGGCTTTGCGGTGGCCAACCGTGCCTATATGGCCAGCGACATCCGCGCCGAAAGGCTGGTGGCTCCCTTCGCCGTCCATCATCCGAACACGGCTGGCTGGTATTTTGTCTCTCCGCTGAAAGGCCTTGCCGCACGCAAGGTCCAGTTGTTCAAGCAGTGGGTCATGGCGGAAGCGGCCCTGACCCAGTCCCAGTTGGACAACGAAATCAGGGGCGAGGCTTCGACGGCTGCCTGAATCCATCCGGTGCCTACTGATGCAAAGACGATGCTGCAGCACAAAATGCAGCGACGGCCGGCACAACCTTCGGACTGACTACGCAAACGCCACCGGATCAGGCGAAAGCCCTGCCCTCCTCGGTCCGCTGGAAAAGCATCAGGTCCAACCCCAGGCTTGGCCGTCCCAGGATGGTCAAGATCGTATGCGCCTGGCCGCGATGGTGGGTCTGGTGGTTGAAGACATGGTCCAGCGCCGGCGCCAGCCTTTGCGAAACGGTGCGCATGTCCGAGACGGTCATGTAGGTGAACCGGCCCGTCAACGCCTTGTCATTGAGGCCGCCGACCCAATCGATGATCCGCCTGTCCTCGGCTTCACGCGCCGCCCGCAGGCCGGTCAACCCCCGATGCAGGATAGCGTCCAGTGTCGTCGGCGCGTCGCCCTCCCCGGTGAAGCGCTTCATCCAGATGCGGTCGGCAGTCAAAAGGTGGTTGAGCGTGCCCATCATCGAGCCGAAGAAGGCGCCGACATCGCGGTTGAATTCCTCATCATCGAGTTCGGCGGCGGCATCATAGATGCGACCGTTGGCCCATTGATTATAGGCCGCAAACATCATGAAATGCTGTCTCATGGCTTCCCTCGGCTCGCGTCGATGCGGGGCCTACCTAACCCGCACGGGAGCCGCCGCCAATGACCATTCTGCTTTATGATCTCGTCGGACGCGACAGCACACGTCCGTTCAGCCCGCATTGCTGGAAGGTGGCGATGGCGCTTGCCCACAAGGGGCTCGACATATCAACCGTACCGACGCGCTTTCTCGAGGTGCCCGCTGTCGAGGGCGGCGTTTCGAAAACCGTTCCGGTGATCCGCGACGGCGAGACAGTCCTCGCGGATTCTTTCGCCATCGCGCTCTATCTCGATGAAGCCTATCCGGACCGGCCGACGCTGTTTGGCGGTGAAGGCGGCGAGGCGATGGCGCGCTTCATCGAACGCTGGTCGCAAGTGACCATTCATCCCTACGTGACCACCGCGGCCATCATGGACCTTCATGCCATGCAGGACGCGGAAAACGCCGTCTATTTCCGCCAAAGCCGGGAGCAGCGTCTTGGCAAGAGGCTGGAGGAGGTGACGGCCGCCAGGGAGGCCGGGCTCGGCACTTTCAGAGCCTCGCTGGAGCCATTGCGCTCGATGCTCTTCTATCAGCCGTTCATCGGCGGCGCGGCGCCGCTGTTTGGCGACTATATCGTCTTCGGCGCCTTGCAATGGGCGCGCATAGCCTCGCCCTACCAATTGCTCGACGACGGCGACGTGGTGGCGCAGTGGTTCGCCCGCTGCCTCGACCTGCATGGCGGGCTGGGGCGAAAGGTCGCCGCCGCGGCTTGACGCCGTAAAGCAGTAACTTACTTGGCCGCCTTCTTTGGCTTGCCGGCCTTCGTGGCAGCCTTTGCCTCCTTGGGGGCGGCTTTTGGCTTGGCGGCGCCAGCTGCCTTCTTGGTTGGCTTTTTGGCTGCCGACTTGTCCGTGGCGTCCTCCTGGTCGACATCCGCCGCCGCCTGATGCCAATGGCGCTCATGATGTCCAGCCGGCTGGCCCTCTTGCAGCCAGATCTGGTGCGCACGGTTGCGAATGCGTTCCTGACGATCGTCTGTCATGGTCATGTTGTCTCCATACGGCCCGACCTCAGCGCGGCGCCGGCACGCGACTATAGCAAGCAAAGCGTTGCTGTGCAGCCGTCTGATCGGGGGCCCTTGGCAATGGGCCGGGCGGCTTGTATAGAGCCCGCCACTCTCAATTCCATTCTCAGACAAGGACGACCCATGGCGCTCGAACGCACATTTTCCATGATCAAGCCGGACGCAACCCGGCGCAATCTCACCGGCGCCATCACCAGGATGCTGGAAGAGGCAGGCCTGCGTGTCATCGCCTCGCGCCGGGTCTGGATGAGCCGCCGCGAAGCGGAAGGCTTCTATGCCGTCCACAAGGACCGTCCTTTCTTCGGCGAATTGGTTGAATTCATGTCGTCGGCACCGACCGTCGTCCAGGTGCTGGAAGGCGAGAACGCCATTGCCAGGAACCGCGAAGTGATGGGCGCCACGAACCCGGCCAACGCCGCCGAAGGCACCATCCGCAAGGTTCATGCGCTGTCGATCGGCGAAAACTCCGTGCACGGCTCCGACGCACCGGAGACCGCGGCAGAAGAGATCAAGTACTGGTTCTCGGACACCGAGATCGTCGGCTGAGCCGACGATCCAGACCTTGGATTCCGTAAAAAGAAGGCCGGCGTTTCGCCGGCCTTTTTCGTTGGGGGTCAGCTCGCCGCGCTAAAGCGCAGGATCTCGCGGCCATCCTTGCCTGATATGATGAGCTTGCCGGCCTCGACGCGGTATGACGCCGCCTTGGCCAGCGCATCGAACAGCGCCTTTTCCTCGGCCATCACCTCTGGCGCACAGGCCTTGTAGGTCGAACCGATGTCTCCGATCACGATCGTTTGCCCATTGACCTTGGCGGTGGCGAAATAGGTGTTGCAGGGGCCGCTGCCGCCCGCCTTGCCGGCCTCGCTGACCCTGAATGTCGCTTGCGGGGCAGCGATGACGCCGATGCCGTCGACATAGTCGACCAGCCAGAGCTGGTCGAAGACCGAAACCGTCGGCTCGGCGTTCGGGGCGACCATCTTCAGCATGATGGTCTGCGGCACGTCGGTCAGCGGATCGACCTGATGGCGCATATCGGAGATGAACAGGAGCTTGTCGTCGACGGTGATGCGGGCTTGCAACGCGTAAGTCATCTGCGACCGGATGACGGAAGGGTCGAATTTGATCTCGAAGCTGATCGGCACCTGGCCGGTCGGCTTCACTTTCTGCTCGCCGATAATGGTGGCCGGCGCATCGGCCAGCGACACATCGGCAAGTTGCACAGAGAGCACGGCACTGGGCGGCAAGGCAATGCGCTCGCGATAGATCACTTCGCCTCTCACTGCCTTTTCGGCGGCAACAGACTGCTCAGGAACGGCCAATATGCCGACGACCAGAGGCACGAAACCGAAGATGAAGAACTCCGCGATCCTGTCCAGCATGACCATCTCCCTCACCCCGGGCTGCCAATGCCCTGGGCTGCCAATGCCACGGGTTGCCAATGCCCAGGCTGACCAATTCCGCCAATTGGCCAAAGGATTGCGGTCAATGCATGGCTGCGGCGGATCTTATTCGGACGCTTTCCAGCGTTGCGCGGCCGTTGCATCGGCTTCCTTGGCCTCGACCCAGCCACCCTCCGAGCCGTCAGCCCGATGCTCCTTCTTCCAGAAGGGCGCGCGCGATTTGAGATAGTCCATGAGAAAATTCGCCGCCTCGAACGCCGCATGGCGGTGCGCGGAGGCTGCCACCACCAGCACGATGCTCTCGCCGGGCGCGATCTTCCCGTGGCGGTGGATGGCGGTGAGCCCCTGCAACGGCCAACGCTCGACCGCTTCAGCAGCGATGCGGGCGATTTCTGCTTCGGCCATACCGGGATAGTGTTCGAGCTCGAGCGCTGAGAGCGCGCCCTGCTCGTCGCGGCAAAGGCCTGAGAAGCTCACCACGGCGCCGATATCGGCGCGGCCTTGCGTCAGTCTGGCGATTTCGGCCGCGACGTCAAAATCTTGGCGCTGAATGCGCACGACAGGTATGATCCCGCCGGTCATTTCAGCCCCCGGTCATCGGCGGGAACAGCGCGATTTCGCGGGCGCCCGCGATCTTCTCGCGGTGCTCGACATGCTCCTGGTTGATAGCGACACGGATGACGTCAGGATATTGCAGCGCGTGCTCGTAGCCCTCGCCGCGCGATTTCAGCCAGCGCAGGAGATCGGCGACCGTCTCGATGCCAGCCGGCAAGTCGACGTCTTCCTCGGGCATGCCGATGCGCTCGCGCACCCAGGCAAAATAGATGAGCCGGGTCGTCATCTCACTCGTCCATGATGTGCTTGAGGCCGGCGCGGAAATAGTCGTAGCCGGTGTAGAGCGTGACCAACGCCGCGATCCACAGCAGCACCAGCCCGGTCTGGGTGGTCAGCGGAAAGATCTTGTCGCCGGCCGGTCCGGCCAAGAGGAACGCTATGGCGACCATCTGGATGGCGGTCTTCCATTTTGCCAGCTGCGTCACCGGCACCGAGACTTTCAGCGCCGCCAGATATTCGCGCAGGCCCGAGACGAGGATTTCGCGGCACAGGATGATGATCGCCGCCCACAACGACCAGCCGGCAATGCCCGCATGGCGATCGGTGTCCGCAGCCAGCAGCAGCAGGCAGGTGGCGACCAGCAGCTTGTCAGCGATCGGGTCGAGCATCTTGCCGATGTTGGAGGTCTGTTGCCAGGCGCGCGCCAGATAGCCATCCAGATAATCGGTGATCGAGGCGAGCAGGAAGATGATCAGCGCCGACCACCGGGCAAAGTCGCTCGACTTCAGATGTCCTTCGAGAAAAAAGCACAGCACCACCATCGGCACCGCGACGATGCGGGCGTAGGTGAGCATGTTGGGCAGGTTGAACGCGCGCTTGGCCATATCCGGGAAACTCTTTCTGCCTGCCTACTCAAATCAGAAGCGAATGTGGGGGGTCAACAGGCCAGATTCGACAGGCCAGATGATAGTGCCAGATTTTTCAACTCTCGTGGAAGTGATTGTAGACCAGTTTCGCCACCTGCTCGGAAATCCCGTCGACTTTCCGCAGATCCTCGATGGCCGCGCGGCTGACCGCCTTGGCGGTGCCGAATGCCAGCAGCAATGCCCGCTTGCGGCCGGGACCGATGCCGCTGATCTCATCAAGTGGGCTCTTGACCATTTCCTTCTTGCGGCGAGCCCGATGCGAGCCGATCGCGAAACGGTGAACCTCATCGCGCAGCCGCTGGACGAAATAGAGCACGGGGTCGCGGACCGGTAGGGAAAACGAGTCCCTGCCTTTGACGAAGAACCGCTCGCGACCGGCATCGCGGTCCTGGCCCTTGGCGATGCCGATGGCAACCACGCGGTCCTCGATGCCGAGATCGGCGAGGATCTTGCGCACCGCGGTCATCTGGCCCTGGCCACCGTCGATCAGGATGACATCGGGCCAGGCCGGGAAGCTGCCGGAGATATCGTCCTCCATATCGTCTGCCGAACCGTCGGCTGCATCCCCAGCCGGGACATCGCCATGCTCCTTGAGCAACCGCGAAAACCGCCGTTCCATCACCTCGCGCATCATGCCGAAATCGTCGCCAGGCGTGATCTCGGTCGAGCGGATGTTGAATTTCCGGTACTGGTTCTTCACGAACCCCTCCGGTCCGGCAACGACCATGGCGCCGACGGCATTGGTGCCCATGATGTGCGAATTGTCGTAGACCTCGATGCGCACTGGCGGCTTCGGCAGGCCGAATGTCTCGGCGAAACCGGCAAGCAGGCGTCCCTGGGTGGAGGTTTCAGCCAGCCGGCGTCCGAGCGCTTCGCGGGCATTCTGCAAAGCGTTGTCGGTCAGGTCCTTCTTCTCGCCGCGCTGCGGCACGGAGATCGCGACCTTGCGGCCAGCGCGGGTGGAGAGCGCCTCGGCCAGCAGTTCCTGATCCTCGACGCCATGCGACAGAAGAATGTTCCGCGGCGTCGGCTTGTCGTCATAGAACTGCGCCAGGAACGAGCCCAGCACCTCGGCTGCTTCCAACGCCGGATCGGCCTTGGGGAAATAGGCGCGGTTGCCCCAGTTCTGGCCGGTGCGGAAGAAGAACACCTGGATGCAGACCTGGCCGCCTTCCTGATGGATGGCGAAGACATCGGCTTCGTCGACGGTCGCCGGATTGATGCCCTGGTGGCTCTGCACATGCGACAGGGCCGCCAACCGGTCGCGATAGATCGCGGCGCGCTCGAAATCGAGAGCTTCCGACGCCTGCTGCATGGCGGCCGAGATTTCCGTCTTCACCTTCTGGCTGCGGCCGGACAAGAAGTCCTTCGCCTCATTGACCAGCTCGGCATAGTCCTGGTGCGAGACCTCGCCGGTGCAGGGACCGGCGCAGCGCTTGATCTGATAAAGCAGGCATGGCCGCGTGCGGTTCTCGTAGAACGAGTTGGTGCAACTGCGCAGCAGAAAGGCGCGCTGCAGCGAGTTGATGGTGCGGCCAACGGCACCGGCCGAAGCAAAGGGGCCGAAATAATCGCCTTTGCGCGAGCGCGCGCCGCGATGCTTGTAGATGCCGGGCGAGACATGGTCGCCGGTCAAGAGGATATAGGGAAACGACTTGTCGTCGCGCATCAGGACGTTGAATCGCGGCCGCAAGCGCTTGATAAGATTGGCTTCGAGCAGCAGCGCTTCGATCTCGGTGCGGGTGACGACGAACTCCATCGTCGACGTTTCGCGCACCATGCGGCCGATGCGGGTGGTGTGGAAGCGGCCTTGCGCGTAGTTGGTGACGCGCTTCTTCAGGCTGCGTGCCTTGCCGACATAGAGCACATCGCCGGCAGCGTTCATCATGCGGTAGACGCCGGGCGCGTTGGGCAGCCGCTTGACCAGCGTCTGGATCACCTCGGCGCCGATCATCCCTTCCGCGTCGCCGGCATGCGGCGTCCAGTCGATGGCGGTGAAGGCGACATCGGGACCGACGGTTTCAACGATCTCCTCGACCGCCTCGTCCTCGAGATCGATATCGGGAGGCAGATCGTCGGTGCCGCCGCGCGGCTTGCTTTTGTGGTCTATAGGACTCATTCCGTCATGCCTGTCACATCGGGCGTCTGCCACGCAAGATGCTGGCCGCCATCAAGCGCGATCATCTGGCCGGTGACCGAGCGCGCTTCCCAGAGATAGCGGATTGTGGCGCCGAATTCCGGCAATTCCGGGCCGCGCTTGAGGATCAAGCCATCGACTTGGGCTGCAAAATCGCTGTCGTCCTGACGCGCGTTCTTCAATGTCGGCCCCGGGCCGATGGCATTGACGCGGACGCGGGGACCGAGCGCTTGCGCCATCATCTGGGTGGCTGTCCACAGCGTCGATTTGGACAGTGCATAGGAGAAGTAGCGCGGCGTCGGCCGCCAGACGCGCTGGTCTATCATGTTGACGATCAGGCCCTCCTGCCCTGCCGGTAGTGCCCGGGCAAAATTCTGCGCCAGGAGCGCGGGCGCTTTCACATGGACGGCAAAGTGCCGGTCCCAGGCCCGCCAGTCGAAATCCAGAACCGAATCGTCCTCGAACAGCGACGCGTTGTTGACCAGCAGCGAGAGCGGCCCGAGCGCTGCTTGCGCCTCGCCGATAAGGTCATCGATGGCGTCCATATCGGTCAGGTCGGCGGCGACCACTGCGGCGCGGCCACCTCCGGCGATGATTTCGGCAGCCAACGCATCGGCCTCGCTGCGTGAGCGGTTGCAATGGATGGCGACGGCAAAACCGTGCGCGGCGAGATCCTCGACGATCGCCCTGCCGATCCGCCTGGCCCCGCCCGTCACCAGCGCCGTGACAGTGGCTTTGCTCATATGGTGTCAATCCTCAATTTCGGCCCGAAAAAACAGTGCCGGCGAAATATGGCCCGGCATGCGTTAAATGGTGTTCGCACCTTGGGCAGCATTGTGGCGAAACGGCCGTTTGGGCATCTTGGCCCGCCCTGGACTCAGGCGTGCCCGACCGCAATATAGGGTGCTGGAGTCCTTGCACCAAGCGGTGTGCAGCGCAGCACGGGATGGTTCCTGCCATTTCGCTGTTGCGAAGATGCAACGTCAAGGTTCTGCCTCATTTGCGCCGGGGAATGACCCAAGTTCAGGTTCGCTTCAGCCGCATTTTGACACGACATTTGGAACCGACGAACGCCAGATCCGTTTCACCCCCCGGACGGGTCGATGGCGATCGTGAGAAACAAGCCTGTGTCCTGTGGCTTAAGGAGTAAAGAACAATGCAAGCCAATCTCAAATTCGCACGGCCGCTGGCCGTTGCGCTCGGGCTCTTCGCCCTCAGCGGAACTGCCTATGCTGCTGACGTGGTTTCGGAAGAGCCGCCGGCACCTGCGCCGATCGCTGAACTTCCCGTCGCTTCGTGGGCCGGCCCCTACGCCGGTCTCAACGTCGGCTATGGCTTCAGCGGCCATACCAAGGAAAAGGATCTGGGTGTTGACAATGTTGACGTCGGCACCAAGGGCTTCGTCGGCAGCGTCTTCGGCGGCTATCAGTGGCAGCAAGAGAACTTCGTCTACGGCGCTGAAGCCGAACTCGGCTACAACGGCGTCAAGGGCGACGATTCTGGCGTCAATTCCAAGGCCGGCTTCGAGGGTTCGTTGCGAGCCCGTCTCGGCTATGCCGTGACCCCGGAAATCCTGCTCTATGGCACCGGCGGTCTCGCCGGAAGAAGCCTGAAGGTCGAAGACGACGTATACGGTTCGGACCGCGCCACGTTGCTCGGCTGGACCGCCGGTCTCGGCACCGACATCAAGCTGACCGACAATGTCTTCGGTCGCGTCGAGTATCGTTACACCGACTTCGGCAGCAAGAGCTTCGATGGTATCGGCAAGGTCAAGGCCACCGACAACCGTGTCACCTTCGGCGTCGGTATGAAGTTCTAAGTCGTTCAAGCCACGACACGAAAAAGCCGGGCCTCGCGCCCGGCTTTTTTATGCCCGCTTGATTCCCGGGTAAATCTATTCGGGTAATGGGCGGTCAACCGGGAATGCAGGGCTTCAGTTCTGGAAACTTCTCGTCGAAGCGTGCCGCCCACCGCGTCAGCCGGGCGCGACCCTTCTCCCATTTCCCGGCAAAGCGCAGCGCGAGATAGCCAAGGCAGGCGCGCAGCGCCATCTGGCCGGCGGTGATCTTTTTCGGCAGCTTCGGCGGGTTGGCGTTGAGCAGGTCGAGTGCCGCCGTGATCTTCGCCCACTGGCGATCGAGCCAGGGCTGATAGACCATCTCCTCAGGCCGCGTGCGCCGTTCATAGACCATCGACAGCGCACAGTCGCAAATGCCGTCGGCCAATGCCTCCAGCACTTCCGCCTCGAGCCGCTTGTCGGGATTGCGTGGAAAAAGCGCGCTCTTCGACAAACGGTTGAGATGCTGGGTGATGGCGCGACTGTCATGGATGGAGCGACCGTCGTCGAGCACCAGAACCGGAATCTTGCCGAGCGGGTTGGCGATCATCAAGTCGGCCGGCTTCTCCTCGGTCTTGATCGGCACCAGATCGACAGCGATGCCGGCATAGGCTGCCGCCATTCGTACCTTGGAACTGTAGGGAGAAGACGACGCATAGAGCAGTCTGGGCATGATCCGTTTCCTGTTTTGCAGGCCGGCAGTGTTGACCGATCGGGCGCGATCGGGCAATGGCCAGAAGCGGAAAACCCAGCCGCCAGCGAGCGACGCAGCGGCCAGGGCCGTTTAGCGAGCGCTCCATGAAGACGGTGCTTCATCACCATGGTTGCCGGGATCGCGCGAAGCCGCCAGCCGACTGGCAAGACCGACGAGCCTCGCGCCGATGTTTCATCACCCGCATGAATGACACGAAAAAAGCCCCACCGGACTCCGCCCTATGGCGAAGTCCTGGGAGCTGCGAAAAGATATCCTCCGTCCGCCTCTGTTCTCGCCTTCCGACTGCCTAAACAACGAGCGGGGCGCCCTGTGAGGCACCCGCCCTTGACTGTTTCGGCACCGCCCCCGGCGAGGGAAGCGCGACTACTTCTTGCCGGCCTTCGCGGGCGCTGCCTTCGGCTTGGCCGCAGGTGCCGCTTTCTTCACCGGCGCTGAAGATTTCGCTGCCGCAGCCTTCTTTGCCGGAGCAGCCTTGGCAGCCGGCTTCTTGGCTGGTGCAGCCTTGGCAGCCGGTTTCTTGGCAGGTGCTACTGCCTTCTTCGCTGCGGGTTTCGCCGCGGCTTTCGCTGCAGGCTTCTTGGCCGGTGCCGCCTTGGCAGCCGGCTTTGCCGCTGCCTTGGCGGGGGCCGCCTTCTTCACTGCCGGTTTCGCCGCAGCTTTCGCTGCCGGCTTCTTGGCCGGTGCTGCTTTTGCCTTGGCCGCCGCGGGCTTCGGCTTGGCAGCGGGTGCTGCTTTCTTCACTGCAGCTGCGACCTTTGCCGTCGCTGCTTTTGCGGGTGCTTTCTTTGCCGGTGCCTTGGACGCCGGCGCTTTGGATGACTGCTTAGCCATGCGATGCCCCTTCCTTTGTGCCGACGGCCGTAATGACCCGGCGCGCTCATGCATATCTGACTCGCGGCTTGCTAGCCAGCGAAGCAATAGACTGATTTTCGCAGCTTAAATTTCGGTTACGATCGGCACATGATCGTGCTGATCGTCGCAGAAATTCACTTCTGATCTTCGACCATTGGCTAGAATGTGTCGCCGACATTCTCCACACTCCGCGGAAGCGCTCCTCTCGTGAAGCTCCGAAGATCAGCGAGCAGCTTTGCGTGTCGATCGTCGGCCGCCGATATCATGACCGCTGCCTCATCGGTGCGATCATCTCGTGCAGGCGGACGATCTATACTGCAATGCGACAGCCGATCGGTGCATCGTCTTGTCAAGCACGATCGCAGACCGGCCTGCTCGTGAATTGACAGATAACTCTACATAGCAGAGTATTCTGTACAGCATGATGGAGCATTTCAATGTCGATCGCACAGGAGCAAGCGGCGCTGTCGCCGTTCGAGATTGCCAAGACGGTCCGCCACGGCGGCAGCATGGTTGTCGGCGGCCTCCGGCTTGGCTGCGCCGGAGCCAATCGATGAGTGCCGACGAAATCATCCACCAGAGTACTCGGCTCAGGATCATGGCGGCGCTGAGCATGCTGGAAAGGCGGCAAACGCTGGATTTCACCGGGCTGAAAGCCATCGTGGACGTCACCGACGGCAATCTCGGTGCGCATCTCGATACGCTGGCCAGGGCTGGTTATGTCGACATCGAAAAGCTGTTCGTCGGCCGCCGGCCGCAGACGCGCGTCAGGGCGACGACGAGCGGACGGCGCGCGTTCCGCGGCCATGCCGCATTCCTGCGCAAGATCCTAGATCAGGCCGAGGCGGCGGCGCGCAGGAAATAGCGTGATGACTGGGCAATCCGCTCAGCGCGCGGCAACAACGGCAACGCCGGCGCCGATCATTACACCGCCCGCCGCGCGGTTCACCCGGCGTACGATCCTTGGTGTGCGCAACAGGCTGCGGGCGCGACCGGCGAGGACGACATGACCGCCGATCACCACGACCTCGACGGCCACGATCACCATCATCAGCACACCGAGATGACCTGCGTCGAGAGATGCGCCGACGACGCTAGGCAACAGCGCAATGTAGAACAACGGCATTTTCGGATTGCCAAGATTGAGCGCGATGCCGGTGGCAAAAATCATCAACAGCCCTCGCCGTCCTGAGATGGGCTGCAGTTCGGGAATGACGGGCGCCGCCATCCACAGCCTGATGCCCGTCCAGACCAGATAGGCCGCTCCACCATAGCGAAGCACCGTCATGACGATCGCCATCTTGGCGGCGACGATCGACAGGCCGAAGGCGGCGAGGATCAGGAAGATGAGGATGCCGACCACGGTGCCGGCACCGTAGGCGATGCCCGACGCGGCGCCATTGGAGATTGTGCGCGCGATGATCGTCATGTTGTCCGGACCCGGGCTGGCAGCGAACACGAAGAAGGCGGCCGCAAAGGCAAGCGAGGTCGCGAGATCCATGAAAACTCCCGAGGGTAATGCCGCTCTCGGAAGTCCAGACTAGCCGGTTTACCTGTCGGCGCCATCAGGAAAATCGAGAACTGCGCGATGCCCATTCCCGTCACGGCTGATAGCCGAGGCAGATGGCGCCGAGCGCGACGATGGCGCAGGCGCCAACCCGCCGCGGCGTCAGCACCTCGCCGAGGAACAGGCGTCCGATGAAGGCCGCGAAGACGACGCTGGTTTCGCGGATCGCGGTGATCGGACCGGCCGGTCCGAGCGCGAAGGCCGCGACCACGACACCGTAGGCCAGAAGTGCAAACAGGCCGCCGCCCAGCGCCTTCCAGGTTTCCGGCGCACCCAGGTCGACTGTGAGCCGGCCACGGCAGGCGACGAAGGCCGCCGGCAGCAACGCGCCGTAGATCAGCAGCACCCATGCGGTATAGGCGCCGGCGTTTCCCGCCGCCCGAACGCCGAGCGCATCGACCGTCGCGTAGGCGGCGATGATCGCTCCCGTTGCCAGCGCATAGAGTATCGATGTCGTGGCGGCCCTGCCCCTTCCGAGAGAAAGGCCCATGATGCCGCCCGCGACCAGCGCGACACCGATGGTCTGCGGCAGAGTGAGCTGCTGGTTGGCCAGGAAGAACCCGCCGAGCGTGACGAGCAGCGGCACGCTGCCGCGAACGATCGGATAGACCTGTCCCAGCTCGCCATATCTGTAGGCGGCCACCAGAAACAAACTGTAGCCAACCTGCAGGCAGGCCGAGAGCACAATGTAGGACCAGGCCGGCGCGGTCGGAAGGGCGTGGAAGAAGGCTAAGGGGATGGCGAGCGCCGTACTGGAAAAGCTCATGACGGTGACGGTCCACAACCTGTCGGCCCCCGTGCGCAGGAACGCGTTCCAGGTTGCGTGCAGGATCGCCGCAAACAATGCGAGCCCGATGACCAGCGGGCTCATTGGGACTTACGCGAAGCAGCGACGATGCCCATGGCCGCCTTGCGGGCGTCGCGAATGGCGGCGTCGGCCGGCCCCATCTGCGCCAGCAAGGTCGCACCTTCGATCAGCATAAGCAGTGTCACCGCCACGCTTTCGGCGCGGCCGCGCGGCATCATCTCTTCGAGGATAGACCGCATGCGCCGCTTGAGGCCGTTCTTCTGCCTGACAACGGCCTTGAAAACCGGATGCCCGGGATCGCCGAACTCGGCCAATGCATGTGCGAACAGACAGCCATGGAAATCGGCGCTGCGGAACCAGCGTGCATGCCAGTCAAAGATCCTTCCGATTTTCTGTTCCGGCGGAATGCCCTCCTGGGCGAGCCGGTCGAGCTGGCGGTCGAAACGCATAGCGCGATAGTCGAGCACCTCGACGATCAATTCGTCCTTGCTGGGGAAGTGGCGATACATCGTCATCTTGGCCACATCGGCTTCGGCGATGATCCGGTCGATACCCGTCGCATGGAAACCGGCGCGCTTGAACAGCACGTAGGCCGTTTCAACGACGTGCTGGCGCTTATCGGAAACGGGCGATGGTGTCATGGCGCATACCGAGTGATGAGACAGGTCTGTCTCATATCTATGCGACGGATCGCGCCAGCTGTCAACGCAGCACGAAAAACGCCTGCAGCCGATCAAGCCACAGGCGCGAAAGAGATTGGAAGGGGAAACCGGGTTTAGCGCAGAATGCGGCAGCGGCCGTTGTAGACCATCCAGCGGTCGAAGCCCGAGACGCAGAATTCGACATTGTCGCCGATCGAGGCAAAGCCCTGGCCTTCCTCGATCAGGTACCAGATGGTGCGATCGCGGCCGTCGGACAGGCTGACGGTGGCCCCGCAATAACGGCGACCGATCGGCCAGGTATCGTCGGCCGCCAGATAGCGATGCTGGTGAATGCGCCGGAAATCGGTGATCTGCACATCCGGCAGATGCGGCACGTGATGCACCTGATAGGAAAAGCGGCTGGTGATCTTGTTCAGTACCCAAGGCTGACCGCAGACCCCGCTGTCTTCATCGGAATAGACCGTAAGATCGGCGGCCTGCACGGTCTGGGTGATACCGAGAGGCGCGGCAAGCGGGGTGCAGAGCGAAATCAGGGCGGCAAGAGCGGATTTGGCGAAGCGAGTCATGGCAGCCTCTCAAGGTCGATTGTGCGCACTGTGCGGATTCGCTCGGCGGCGGTCAAGCGGTTGCGTTGACAATGGTTTCCCAGTTTGAAACTGCTTTTTGACCAAAGCCGAATTTACACGGCACCGGAATGGCTCTGGCACGTTCATGCCCGGATCCAAAAGAGCGCGGGTCCCGGGTCGTCAATGAGCCCGCCTCAAGCCTGCTCGCCGGCCAGCCATTCCAACGACCAGTGCGCCGGCCGCCCCACCGCAAGCAGCCTGTGCAGGGCCGGCAGCAGCGTCCGCAACTCGCCCTCCAGCGTGAACGGCGGATTGACCACCAGCAGACCGCTGCCGTCGAGGCTGGGTTCCGAAGAGGCCGGCCTGATCTCGAATTCGATGTCGAGCAGCTTCGGGATGCCCGATTGCTTCAGCGCCTTGCGGAAAGCGATGATCGCCTTGCGGTCCTTGATCGGATACCAGAGCGCGTAGATGCCGCCTGGCCAGCGCTTGTGCGCCCTTATGAGCCCGTCGACGAGGCGATCGAACTCACCCGCTTCCTCGAATGGCGGATCGATGAGAACAAGGCCGCGCTTCTCCTTCGGCGGCAGATGGGCGCCGAGCGCCAGCCAGCCATCGAGTTCGATGATCCGGGCCTGGAAATCGCCGGCAAAGAACGTCCTCAGCCTCGCGGCATCCTTGGGGTGCAGCTCGATCGCGGTCAGCCTGTCCTGCTTGCGCATGAGATGGCGCGCAATCAACGGCGAGCCCGGGTATTTCTGGATGCCACCCTCAGGGTTGAGCGACCGTATTGTCTCCAGATAAGGCGCGAGCAGTGCTGCCACCGGCGCGGCAAACGGGGCATCGATCAGCCTGCCGATGCCGCCTTGCCACTCACCCGTCTTCTGCGCTTCGGCCGACGACAGATCGTAGCGGCCAATGCCGGCATGGGTGTCGACGACCCGAAACGCCTTGTCCTTCTGCTTCAGATACTCGAGCAAGCGCGTCAGCACGACATGCTTGACGACGTCGGCGAAATTCCCGGCATGGTAGGCGTGGCGGTAGTTCATCGTTTTGTGCCGTTATGCATGTCGTTGTCCCAAAACCGCTGCACACTTTTGGGCGACATGCATCAGCCCCTGCCCCAGCGCGGCGGTGGCGGCTGAGAGTTCGGATTTTCCGGCCGACCGCCTCGAGTGCGCAAGGTCAGCAAAAATCCGATCAGGCCGATCGCCATCAGCGCGAAGCCGACCGGCCGTGCACGGCTGTCGATCTCGCCTGCGCCGGAGCGCAGGATGAGATCGACAGCCCGCATCGGTATGTCGTCGGCATCACCCGGTCCGACGGTGAAGACGTAGGGACCCGGGCTGACGGTCGCGATGACGCCGGCCTCGTCGCGAAAGATCTTGTCGGGCAGTTGCGGGCTGGCCTGGCGAGGATTGTCGGAATGGTTGAACTGCAGAGTCGAGGCGAGCACCGTGCGGCCATTGCTGGCGGCGGTCAGCGTCAGCACGGTGCGCTGCTGCGAGACGATGCGCTCGGCTCTTGCGGTCAGGTCGACCAGCACCCGCACCGGCGCATCGCGGCCGGAGAGCGGCACCGTCAGCGGCTTGAAACGGCCTTGCTCATAGACCCGCCAGGTGCCGATCTCGTGCCCGGAGAAATTGCTCATCGCCCAGGGATAGATGACACCGACGCCGGCGCCGACAAGCAGGATCAGGACAAACAGAAAGCGCATTCACATCACCATGGCGTATCGTGACCTTGCCAATAGCGCCCCGACGGCCAAAAGGCGATGGCCAGTTGCGGCAGCCACCCCGGAGGTGGACCGTACGGGGTGCGAGCGCAACCAGATTGGCGGCGTGGCTGCGCAACAATGCCGATAACGTTCTACCTATGCGCTCAAAAATTAAGCCGTGTATTTCGCGCGCCGCGCTGAACATTGCTGTCGGCTCATTCTTGGCCGTTCTTGCTGTCAGGTTTTGATTCTACCTCAAGGAACAGCTTGGCGCGTCCGGCAACATATTGACGTCGATCGAGCCAATATGCTGATTCATAAACAGGATTTGCCTTGTGCGCCATGCTTCGGTCCGAGAGGCCGTAGCCGCTTTCATGATTAACCATTCGCGAGCGCATTTGGTTAAGGAATTGCTAATTTAGTTGACTATAATTTCCACAGGTATATTTTCGATGCGTTGGGATGTGCAATTTGGGCGAGCAATCGATGGTGACACCGGGCGTGTGATCGCGATTTCGGGGCGCGGAGAATGCTGAGCGGCAGCACGGAGGTTGTGTAGTCGCACCAGCTTCGCGAAAGCCAAGAACAATTGACGCACATCAGTGATGGCGGTTCCGCAGATGCGGAGGTTTGCCACGTTCTCAGGAACGTGGCCGGGCGATGCTTTGTCCCGGCCCGGCGGTAGCGTGTTCGGTGCGTATGAGGAAAGCATGACTAAGCTTGTCAAGGTTCTGAAACTGGAATCCGGCAGCCAAAAGGACGCCAGCCAAAGCCGACGACGCGCCCTTGTCGCCGGAGGAGCGGGATTTTTAGGTTCGCATCTGTGCGAACGTCTTTTGCGGGACGGATACGACGTTGTCGCGCTGGACAATTTCCACACCGGCAAAAGATACAATCTCAATGCCCTTCAGCGCAATCCGAGCTTCAGCTGCATCGAGCACGACATCGTCGATGCACTGCCTTCGGACCTTCAGTGCGACGAGATCTACAATCTCGCCTGCCCAGCCTCTCCGCCGCACTACCAGGCAGATCCGATCCACACCTTCAAGACAAGCGTGCTTGGCTCGCTGAACCTTCTGGAACTCGCGCGACAGAACAAGGCCAAGATATTCCAGGCCTCGACGTCCGAAGTCTATGGCGATCCCTTCGTGCATCCACAGCCCGAGAGCTACTTCGGCAACGTCAATACGCACGGGCCGCGCTCCTGCTACGATGAAGGCAAGCGCTCGGCCGAAACCCTGTTCTTCGATTATTCGAGAACCTATGGTCTCGATATTCGTGTCGCCCGCATTTTCAACACCTACGGTCGCCGCATGCAGCCCGACGATGGACGTGTGGTTTCGAACTTCATCGTCCAGGCGCTGCGCGGCGAGGACCTGACCGTCTATGGCAGCGGCCAGCAGACGCGCTCCTTCTGCTATGCCGACGACCTGATCGAGGGCTTTATCCGGCTGATGAATGCGCCGAACGCGCCCGCCCACCCGGTCAATCTCGGCAACCCTGCCGAATTCACCATCATGGAACTGGCGACGCTGGTCGTCGATTACACCAACGCCCGATCGAAGATCGTGCATCGGCCGCTGCCCGTCGACGATCCCAGGCAACGCAAGCCGGACATCTCCTTTGCCAGGGCCAATCTCGGCTGGGAGCCGAAAATCAGCTTGAGCCAGGGGCTCGCGCGTACCGTCGAGTATTTTGATACCCTGCTCTACGGAAGTCACACCGCCAGAGGAGCTGCTGCTTCATGAGCCGGCCGGCGGTCCTGGTGACGGGTGGAGCCGGCTTCATCGGCAGCCACACCTGCAAGCAGTTGGCCGCCGCCGGCTACATGCCGGTGGTTTTCGACAATCTGAGCCGCGGCAATGAGAGATCCGTCGCCTGGGGGCCGCTTGTCGTCGGCGATATCCGGGATCGGGATGCACTGCGGCGGGCGATGGAAACGCACCGGCCGACGGCCGTGATCCATTTTGCTGCGCTGGCCTATGTCGGAGAGTCCGTTCGCGAGCCGGCCGAATATTATTCGACCAATGTGACAGGCACCATCGCGGTGCTCGATGCCGCACGCGCGAGTTCGATCGAAAACATCATCTTCTCCAGCAGCTGTGCGACCTACGGCGTGCCGGAGGCGTTGCCGGTTCGCGAGACCTCCTCGCAAAATCCGATCAGCCCCTATGGGCGCACCAAGCTGATGGGTGAACAGATCATCGGCGACTATGCGTCCGCGTACGGAATGAAATTTGCGATCCTGCGCTATTTCAACGCTTGTGGCGCCGATCCCGATGGCGAGCTCGGTGAGTGGCATTCGCCGGAAACCCATCTGGTTCCCAGAGTGCTCATGGCCGCATCGGGCATCATCGACGCGATCGAGGTTTTCGGCACCGACTACGACACGTCGGACGGCACTTGCGTAAGGGATTATATCCACGTCACCGATCTGGCCCGCGCCCACCTGAAAGCGCTCATGCATATCGAGGGTGGCGGGCGAAGCCTTGCGGTCAATCTCGGCACAGGGCGGGGCGTCTCCATCAAGGAGATTGTCAAGGCGGTCGGCCGAATCACGTCGAGGCCGGTTCCGGCAGTGTTCAGGAGCCGACGCGCCGGAGATCCGGCGGAGCTCTACGCCGACCCGGGAAGCGCACGCGAACACCTTGGCTTTGTGCCGGAGCTTTCAGACATCGATACGATTGTCAGGACGGCCGCTCCCTTTTTCGGACTGAAGACCAGGCCCATGAAACTGCCGCCAGTGAGGGCGGCAGCGCCGGTCGTCGCCCGACGGGTCAGAGATAGCGGGGGTGACAGTTCGCGCGCTGGCCAAATCCGCTAGGGCTGCAGATATAAGGCGAGCCGCCCGAGAACGTGCTGCCATCGCCCGGATTGAACGAGATGTTCACCGGCGCCGGCGTGCTGGCTTTGATCCGTTGCGGCGGTGCAAAGGCGTAGGCACTTTCGGTCCCTATTGTGCTTGTCATCTGGATCGGAAGGTCGGCCCGGAGCGAGCGCACGAGAAATCTGGCCTGCACGGGCTGGACCGCGGGCTGACTGCGGACCGGGTGGACGATGGGCCTGATAAGGACCGAACCGGTTTCAGTTGCGTCCATACCTTGACAACCTGCAACCATAGAGCTCAGCGCCACAGCCGCGGCAATAGATACGACATTCTTGCTTGAGCGAAATACGCTCGCGGAATTTCTCATCCTCTGTCCCTTGCTATCAAGTATAAGCCAGGGGCGCATTGCGACATACTATACTTGGGCCGCTTCCACGCCGCATGAGTGACCACTCGCACATCACACGTTATATTAGATATCACTAATTATTAAATTTCATCAAAACCGTATGGCAGGCCATCGTCTTGTCGTCCAGGCGATGCAGTTGAATGCGACTAAATGCGCTCGGCGCGCCGAGCGCCTGCCGAGCCACTCAACCATAAGCGATTCGCGGGTTCCACGACAGGCGCACGGGAAGAACAGCCCGGCCATCTCAGCGCGGCCGGAAGCGCGGCCTACTTTTTGGCATCGACCAGCTTGCGGGTCACTTCGAACTGCGCGCCCTTGGTGTCGCCTGCTTCGAATTTCTTGTATTCGTCGGAAGGATCCTCGGGAGATCGCTTGAAACCGTACCATTCCCCGTCCGGATCCTTGCGTTGCTCGATATTCAGGCCCTGAATGCGGTGGCTGTAGCAGGTGCGGTGCTGCTCGCCGGTGTAACCTTTCGATCGCCAGGCGAGCTCCATGCACATCTTGCCATCCTTGGTCACCAGCCATCTACCCTCCGCGACAGACGTGGTGTCCTGCCCGGACGTCCAGGCCTGGAGACGTCGATTGTCCTGCGCGAAAAAGGCCGCGCCGTTTTTCCATATCCATGTGCGGTCGGCATAAAGAAGCTGCAGCTCGTAGGCAGTTGGAGCCGGTGCGATGACCGTTCCCGCTGGTCTGCCGTCTTTGGCGGCAGCCGCATGCGCCGTTCCCGAAAGCGCCGTCTGGCCGCAGAGGGCCAGGAGAAACATGAGTTGCATACAAGTTGCGAACCGACAATGTTTGCGTCGACCGTCGACACCATGCGGTGGCAATCCGGTCAGAGCTGTCAGTACAATTGGCGTTCGCATGCCCGTTTTGCCCAAGGTAGCACTATCATCGCTCTGACAGCCGTATGAACTATTTAACAGTCGCGAGAACGGTGATGTCAACCTTTGCGAGCGGACGGACAACAACCGTTCCAGATGTGCGCATCCCGCTGTCGTCAAAATTAAGAAATGTGTCATATGCTCTGCCAACTCTGACAATCGCACTCAAAAGCAACATCCGCAGACGTCAGGGAGGACGCGGTTTCAAATGGCGGGCGACCCGGAATTGAACCAGGCCGAAGGTCAGCAATACCGGCAGCAGTCGACCGTCCGGGAAACGACTGCTCGCAACACCGTGAGCCCCAACATGGCGATCTTGCTGGGGATACTGTTCATTGCGATCCTGTTCAGGTTCCACAACATAACCTTGCCGCTGGTCGATGCCTTCAGCTGGCGCGAAACAAGTACCGCGATGATGGCCGACAATTTCCAGCAGCGCAGCTGGAACATCTTCTTCCCCGAGGTCAGCTGGACCGGGCCCGGGCCAAGCTATCAGGGCCGCGAGTTCCAGATCGTCAGCTATCTGACCGCCATACTCTACCAACTCTTTGGCTGGCACGACTGGTTCGGCCGCATGATTGCGGCCCTTTTCGGCTTGGTGACGGTGTTTTCACTGCACAGATTAACGGCGCTATGCTGGGGCGAGACGCACGCCCACGCCGCGGCACTTGCCTATGCGCTGATGCCGGCGGCGATCATGATCGACAGCTCGTTTCTTCCCGACCCCTCGATGCTGGCTCTGGTAACCTTGGGCGTCTGGCTTTTCACGAAATACTGGACGGGAGGCAGCGCGTGGCTGCTCCCTTTCGCCACAGCCAGCTTTTCCCTCGGTGTGCTTGCAAAACCACCGGGTTTGGCTGCTGGAGGCGTCATATTCTATCTGATGGTTTGCTGGCTTTTGCAAAATCGGCGAAAGCATGCGGCCAAAGTATTCATAAGCGGACTGGTCAGCCTGTTCGTCATCGGCGCCTACTACAGCTGGGCCATTTATCTCGGGCGAACCTATCCGCCCTTTCATGTCGCGGGCAGCGGATACATCTGGGATTCTGGATTCTGGACGTTTTTCAACAACGATTTCTATTTCAAATCTGTTTGGAACACGTCGGTCTGGTGGTTTTATGGCTATCCGTTCATGATTTTGATGGCGGTCGGATTCTGGATGCCGCCCCAGCCAGTCGCGGAATCGAAAGAACGCGCTCTTTCGGCCATACCTTTCATATGGCTTGCAGCGGCCTCTGTTGTTTATCTCGCTGCGGCACGTGAGATCACGACCAATCCATGGAACTATCATATATTCCATGTGCCATTTGCGATGTTTTGCGGCCGTGGCGCGGTCGTCCTGGCGACGCTTGGAGCCAAAACCGTTCCGTCTCCTGGGGTAATTCTGCGGTCGATTTGCATCGCGGCCGCTATGCTTGTCTGGTCGACTTTTCCCCTCGTCCGGACCATGAAGGCGCCCTTCGCCATGAATGGAAAGTTGCTTGGCGACGAGTTGGCGCGCAGGGCCCAACCTGGCGATCTTGTCGTGGCCATAGCTCCGGAGGTGGGAGATCCTGTCGCAGTCTATTACAGCAGGGCGCGCGGGTGGGTGTTTCCGCCTGGTGGCGGCGACGTGGAGTGGTCCAGGTTCGTCGAGGACGATGCCATCGCGATAGCACAGCTTGAGGAACTTCGCACGCAAGGCGCGGATTGGTTCGGCGTGGCAAAGGATGCCGAAGACAGTCAGAAACGGCCGTTCATCGAGCATCATGACGGGGTGATCGACTATCTCAACAAGATCGGGACCAAGCGGCTGGATTCGGACAACCTCCTGATTTATGAAATCAGCCGGCCTTGATCTGGTCAGGCCGTTGGGCTTATGGGCTGGGGATCAGGCAAACGTTGGAAATCCGGCGACGGTCAGCGACCTTGCCGACCCGCCCTCGCCTGCCCAACGCAGCAAGCTAAGCGAGACAAGCCGGCCAGCAAGCTCAAATATCTCTACGGCTGGCGGAATTCGACGGTTGTGACCGGAGGAATTGTTGAAACGAGCGATTTCGATCATTGTGACGCTGGCCCTGCTGGTCTGGCTCGCCAGCGACTCGCGCTGGCGCATGGTCGGCGACGCCTTTGCCCGCATCACGCCCGGCACCTTCGCCGTGGCGACGATCGCGTTCTTCGTCACCTATGTCTTGCGTGCGCTGCGCGTCTGCGACGAGTTCCGCGACGAGGTGCATGGCCGCTTCGGCGCCTGCCTGCGCGTCATTCTGATCCACAATGCGATGATCAACGTCGTGCCCTTTCGCGGCGGCGAGACGGCCTTTCCCCTGCTCCTGCGCCAGGTCTTCGGCATACCGATCATGCGCGCCAGCGCCTCACTGCTGTGGTTCAGGCTGCAGGACGCCTTCGTCGTCGGCGTGCTGGCCCTGGCGGTGTGGCCGGGCCTGCATCCGGCGATTAGGATTGCGGGCGGGGCCGTCTTGATCGCCGCCGCCTGGTACCTGCCGCGCTGGGCGCGTGCGCCGCATGACTGGGCCGGCCGCGGCAAGATCGTGGCGAAGCTCGGCAAGCTCCGAGATGTGTTCACCGAAGCAACCGGGCGCTCGCGCTATGGCTGGTGGTGGACGATCGCGAACTGGTCGCTGAAGCTCACTGTGCAGGGATGGTTGTTGGCAATGCTGCTGGGGACATCCTTTTCGACCGCCTTTCCAGGCGTCGTTGGGGCCGAAGGGGCCGCCATACTGCCGGTGCAAGGCGTCGCCGGCTTCGGCACCTATGAAGCGGGAGCAGCGGCGGCGCTGCTCACCTCCGGAATCACGATGAAGAATGGCTTGCAGGCGGCGCTGGCGCTGCACCTGTTCATCTTCTGCTCGGCAATCGCCACGGGTGCGATCGCCTGGCTGTTTCCCTCGAAATCGACGCTGCCGGGAAATCCGGCTGTCGGACCTGCAAGGAAGCCATCCCAATGAACGTATTGCCCATCCCTGCTTCGGGACTGCCTGACGGCGCGGTAATGCCGAACCATACGCTGTCCATCGTCGTCCCCATGTACAACGAGGCCGAAAACGTCGAGCCGCTGCTGGCACGGATCCACCAGGCGATGGAAGGCTACGACCAGCCCTGGGAGGTCGTGCTGGTCGATGACGGCAGCACCGACGCGACGGTGAGCGAGATCAGGCGCCTTGCAGCGCATTACGGCTCGCATGTGCATGCGGTCGAGCTGGTGCGCAACTACAAGCAGACCGCCGCGATGCAGGCCGGCATCGACGCGGCGCGCGGCGACGTCATCGCCACGATCGACGGCGACCTGCAAAATGATCCCTACGACATTCCCCGCATGGTCTATCGCCTGCTGAGCGAGGATCTCGACCTGGTGGTCGGCTGGCGCAAGGACCGCCAGGAAGGGTTTTTCATGCGCAGGCTGCCCTCGCGCATCGCCAACGCGCTGATCGCGCGCGTCACCGGCGTGCGCCTCAAGGACTATGGCTGCAGCCTCAAGGTCTATCGCGGCAACGTCATCCGCAGCGTCAAGCTCTACGGCGAGATGCACCGCTTCATCCCGGCATGGCTGGCCACGGTGACGACCCCCAGACGCATCGCGCAGGAGGTGGTGACGCACCATGCCCGCATCCACGGCCAGTCCAAATACGGCATTTCGCGCACCTTCAGGGTCGTGCTCGATCTGGTGTTCATGTACTTCTTCATGCGCTATCGCACACGGCCCGGGCACTTCTTCGGCGGCATCGGCATCGTGCTTGGCGCGCTGGGTTCGCTGATCCTTGCCTACCTGCTTTGCCTGAAGCTGTTTTTCGCCGAAGACATCGGAACACGCCCGATGCTGTTCACCGGCTTCTTCTTGCTCATCGCCGGGGTGCAGATGGTGACGTCGGGCGTGCTGGCGGAAATGCTGGCACGCGTCTATCACGAGGCGAACGGAGCATCGGCCTATGTCGCGCGGCTACGGCCGCCGGCCGGCGACAATGACGGCTGGCACGCCCCGGGCCGACCATCGTGACCTGATCGGAATGCCACGGAGGTCCGCGCCTAACGAACGCATGGCGGTCGGAGGGCAAGAGGCAAAGCGCAACGTCTGCGCAAACCCCTCGCCCTCCACTCGCGCCCCCCGGCAAAGACCCGGCAGCAGTCAAATCGGCCGCGCTTCAGGTCTGATGGTTCAGTAACGCGAACGGCAGCTGGCGCGCTGGCCGAAACCGCTTGGACCACATATCCAAGGCGAATGACCCAGCAGCGGGCCGCCATTACCCAGACTGTAGGAGACCTTCACCGTCGCCGGCCTGCCGACCCGCTGCGGCCGCACGAAGGCCGCATAGGCCTCTTCCCTCGTACGCGTCACGTTGGTCATCTTGGTGAGCGGTTTGCGGTTGATCAGATGCAGCCGCTTGTCCTTGGCGTAGTGCACCCTCTGGCCGAGCGAATGAACCACGGGCTTGGTGCCGATCGAGCTCGTCTTGGTGGCATCCATGCTTTGGCAACCGGACATCATCGAGATCAATGCAACCGCGGCAAATGCACAGGCATGTTTCTTGCCGAGCCTTGCCCCTCTTTCCATTATTTTGTTCATCGCTATCCCCTGCCATGAAATACAAGTCGCTGGAGCGCGGAGATATATTGCTCTTATTTGCTTTCCGCACCACGCGAGTGACCCATCGCCACTCACATCATGGGCTGTATATTAGGGGAGACTTATTAAATATCATGCAAACGATATGATGAGCGCGGTCTTTCGGCACTCGACCGGATATTATTAAAATTTGACCTTTTGGGCTCGTGCCTGGCCCTGCTACAGCTTGCCGGCCGGCTATCAAGGCAAATGCGGTTCAGGGGAGTTGTTTGCGCACGGACGCCTGTCGGCGTCAGCGTGGCGGATTCCAGGCGGGGTCAAGATGGAATGTGCGGGTTCCGCTCCCGCCGCGCCCGGCTCCGGAAACCGGGTAGGCCACGCTGACGATGCGCATACCGCCTGCCCCCTGCTGGAGCCCATATATGCCTTCCAGGCCGCGGTCACAGAACGCGGCGCCCGGGACGAAGAGCGCAACGCCAGCGAGCGAGGCCTGCAAGGTGAGTTTCGCGGCATTGCAACGCAACGAAATTTTGTTCTCCACGAGGTGCCTGGTGATGATCACGACCACAAGCAATCCGTAGACGAACGCATTGAAGGCAGCGAACCAGTAGAAGCCGGTGGCGTCCGAGGCGCGGTCTACAAGAAGGACCGGCAGCGAAGCTCCCATTGCAAGCACCACATAGGGAACAATAACGCGGGCAGGCAGCAGGTTTTTCGGGCCACTGCCCTTGGGGGTAACGCGAAAATCGACGAACGACTTGGTCAGATAATCGCGGATCGACGACAGCGTGCCCGCCAGCACCCACGGCCAACGAGCGAAGAATGAGAACAACATTCCCTCCCAACTGATCGTCTTGGCGGTCAGTGGGCGCGACAGCCCGAAGGACTTCAACAGCATCACCAGCACAATCAGCGAAATCGAGTTCGGCGCATAGTGTAGAAGGAAGTCAATATACGTCACATTGGCGAAATTCTGACCCGTAAGAAGTGCGTATATCGGCATGATGTACATGAGAAGCGAAAATACGGCGAAAAGCGGATACCAGAGCTGGCGAAACAGGAACTGGAATTTCAGCCGTGGCGATACCTTGGAAAGGTATATGGGCGAGTATTCGAGCATGATCGTCATCAGGCTCCGCGACCACTGGAACTCTTGCGTGACAAGATCGGCAAAGGTTTGCGGGCCGTCGCCATGGGCAATGGCGTCTATGGCATGCACACCGCGCCAACCAGCCGCAATGAACAGCATGGACGTCGAGTGATCTTCGGCCAGTTCCGGGCCAAGGCCGCCGACCTGCTTGAGCGCTGCGGTTCTCACGGCATAGTGCGAGCCGATGCAGAGCGGCGTTCCGTCGCCCGTGTGGCCGGACTGCAAAGGTCCGTGGAACATCCCTTCCGGGAACAGCCGGCCGCGTGCCGACCAGCTTTCAGCGGCATTGTTGTCGCATATGCTCGGCGCCGATACATAGCCAACCGCCGGATCGGCAAAGGCGACCAGGATTTCCCTGAGATAGGTTGGTGTCGGGACGTGGTCCGCGTCCATCTGAGCGACGAAGTGATAGCGTTCATAACCATAGTGGTCGTAGAAGAAGGCCAGGTTTCCCTCTTTGCAGCGCGTCCGGCGGGGCCACACCTTGCGGTGATAATCTTCCCGCCCGCGCCGCGTCGAAATCATGACGTTATGGGCATCGCACCAGGCAATCGTTTCCTCGGACGGGTCCTCGTCGGCCAGCCAGGTATCATGCGGACAGTCCTGCGCCAGCATTGCCTCGAGGGTTCGCGCAACCACGGAAAACGGCTCTGACGGAGCCTTGGTCACCACCATCGCGACACGCGAATGCTTCGGGATCGTGTGAAGCCTGGACGGCTTTTTCATCGCATGCACGTTCAAGAGAAAATACATCGGCATGAATGTCAGCCATACGAGCGTCAATGTCGCCAGCATGTATGGGATGACGTGTTCGATGTGCCCGGGCTGCAGCCACCAGAACCAGAAAAATCCGAACGTTACCGACCAGCAGGCAAGTCCCAGCTTCCAGATCCGCTTCTGGGCGGCCGACAGCACGGGCACCAGAAAAGGAGGCTTCTCCGCCGCCTTCCCCGGAGCTGCCCCACACCCCCGTTTCGGCATGGTCTTACTGCCGATGATCCCCACGTCCGCGGAAACACTCATACACTTAACGCCGCCACCCGAGCATCAGCCAAACGACGGCCGATGAGCCTAACCCAGCAGCAGAATCCGCTCAGGCATCCTTAGAGTCAACTAAATTAGTTATTTCTTAACTACGGTTCTTCAGAACTGGTTAAGGATAGTCCGGTGGAACAGTTTCCACCGACCAGCACGTGAACGATGAGCCGCAAATTTTTCAGCGCTGGAGAATTCGCCGATGGGCCAAAGCTGTCCGGCAAGGATCGAACTTTGAGAGCAGCGTTAACCATGTCGCGCGCACATGGTTAAGCAACCGTTAATTGCACTTGACTCTTGGTCGCGACCGGCTCTTAAATTAGCCAGGGATGATATATCGGGATATTGACGCGAATTTGTGAGTATCGCGGCGAACTTTCTCTCGAGCGCCCCCTGTATAGGGCCTTGAGAGATAATTTTTTGGGTGGCTCTGTGTCAGGTTTCGCACATCCGCCAACGGGTCGCTCCGAAATCCCGCAGATTCTGCCAAATAGAGCCGATCGGTTTTGGGTAATCGTGTCGATCAAGCATCGATGCGCACGGGCGAAGCCTTAACTTCCGCAAGAGGTTGGGGCCATGGGAGATCGACATGAAACACTCCACAGTAAAAGCACTTGCAATCGCGCTGGCATTGGGCGGAAGCGCCGCGTTCCCCACGGCAGGAGGCGCTGGCTCAGTAGCCGCGACGGACCCCGTCCAGACGAGCAGCGCCGCCTCGGCGTTCGGATCCTACGATCCCTACGGCGACTTCAGCGCCGACAAGAGCGCCAGCATCGAAGAGCTGTTCCTGCCCTGGGAAGACGTCGATCTGTCGACGCTGCCACTCGCCGACGCCTATGCGCTGCAGCGCGGCCGTTCGCTGCTGATCACGGTTGAGCCGTGGACCTGGTCCAAGGACTGGCGCATCACCCCGCCCGAATTGCGCGACGGCATTTTGAGCGGCAAATATGACGCCAACATGCAGGCGATCTGCGACCTGGTGGGACAGATGAAGAGCCCGGTGACCATTCGCTGGGCGCAGGAAATGGAAGACAAGAACGGCCGCTTCACCTGGGCCAACTGGGCTCCCAAGGACTGGATCTCCGCTTACAAGCGCGAAGTCGACATCTGCCGCAAAGCTGCCCCCGCAGCCAAGTACATGTGGTCGCCCAAAGGCGAAGAGGGTTTGGAAAAATACTACCCCGGCGACGACTATGTCGACGTCATCGGCCTGTCGGTGTTCGGTCTGCAGAAAAAAGATGATGACGAGACCGGCCGCGACCGCACCTTCGCTGAGCTGCTGAAGCCCGGCTATGACCGCGTTGCAGTGTTCAACAAGCCGATCATCGTTGCGGAACTCGGCTATGTCGGGAAGCAGGACTATGTCTCGAAATGGCAGGAAGATTCCCGCAAATCCTACGCGGAGTTCCCGGCGCTGACTTCGGTTGTCTACTTCAACCAGAAGGAAGTGTGGCCGTGGCTGGGTGGCTATGGTCTGCCCGACTGGAGGGTGACCCAGCACGTCCTGCCGTAGACGCATCGTGCTGATCGACCCCGACGCGATCGGGATCGACTTCCAATCTCCTTGTTTGATCGTGATCCATCCCGAACCAGCGGTTCGGGATGAGGATTGAGGCGTGGCGTAAATCAGTCTGTGGAGAAGTTTCGTGAAGCGGGTAGTGGGAAATTATCTTGGAGCGGCATTCGCCTGCTCCGTTCTTGTTCTTGCCTTCCAGGCTCCTGCGACAGCCAAGACGGCGATGAAAATCGCCGAGCAGGCTCAAGAGGCCACAGCGGTTCCTGACGAAGGCGTCTACCAGATCTATCAGAACCATTCGTGGCTGTGGGGCAAGAAGGGCGCCGGCTTCTTTGCCGTCAAGCAGAGACAGTTCGAGTCCTGGACCCACGACAAAGGCAAGTCGGGCTATGGCGACGGCATGTGGTTCATTCCCGGCGGCGGCAAGCTGTGCTGGCGTGCGCAATGGCACGGTTCCTGGGGCGTGAAGGGCTCGATGACCTGCTTCGAGCACCGCCAGGCTGGCAAAGTAATCTACCAGCGCAAGGCTCCGGATGGCGACTGGTATGTTTTCAAGAGATTGAAACACGGCGACTACGTCACCCGGAAACAGAACCGGATCAAGGCAAGACTGTAGGATCGTGTCATCCGCCACAAGCGGCTGGTCTACGCCTTGCGCTCCCAGCGGCGATCTGGCGTCTGTTGCCAGTAGGTGACGTCGTGGCCAGCGCTCTTCATCACCTTCCAGTGTCCTCGCGCCGCCTCGAGCTGGGCGGCATCGTGGCCATCGAACAGGAACACCGCGCGCTCGTAGCCGCCAAGGTCAGGCGGCACCGCGCCGTCGACCAGGAACCTTATCTTGGCGTCATTGGGATTGCCGTCGCCGGTGGTCAACAGAATCGGCTGTTCGCCGGGATGAGCCTCACGATCGGTTGCGTGCGCCAGGAACGAATCGTCGCGGAAGGTCCAAAGATGCTGGTCGAGCGCATCGCGGCGTTCCTCGGTGCCTGTCTGCACCACGGCGCGCCAGCCACGGTCGACGCTGCGCTCCAGGAGGCCTGGCAGCGCATCCTCCAGCGTCGATTCGGTCAGGTGGTAGAACAGAACGTCGGCCATCGCTTCAGCCTATAGTGATCGAACCCGTTCACTGCTCATAGTTATCGCGCACCAGCCGGTCGAGCAGCCTGACGCCGAAACCGGAACCCCACGACTGGTTGATCTCGTTCGACGGCGCCCCCATCGCCGTGCCGGCTATGTCGAGATGAGCCCATGGCGTGTCCTTGACGAAGCGCTGCAGAAACTGCGCCGCGATGGTGGCGCCGCCAAAACGGCCGCCGATGTTCTTCATGTCGGCGTTCTTGGAATCGATCAGCTTGTCGTATTCGGCGCCGAGCGGCATGCGCCACAGCCGTTCCTGAGTCGCCTGCCCCGCCACCGACAATTTTTCGGCCAGTTCGTCATTGTTGGAAAACAGGCCGGCATAATGTTGGCCGAGCGCCACCATGATGGCGCCGGTCAGCGTCGCCAGATTGACCATGAATTTCGGCTGGAAGCGGTCGTTGCAGTACCACAACGCATCGGCCAGCACGAGGCGGCCCTCGGCGTCGGTATTGAGCACCTCGATGGTCTGGCCCGACATCGAAGTGACAATATCACCGGGACGCTGGGCATGACCGTCGACGGCATTTTCGACCAGTCCGATGATACCGACGACATTGGCTTTCGCCTTGCGGGCCGCCAGCGCATGCATCAGGCCGGTAACGGCAGCGGCGCCGCCCATGTCGCCCTTCATATCCTCCATGCCCGAGGCCGGCTTTATGGAATTGCCGCCGGTGTCGAAAGTGACGCCCTTGCCGACGAAGGCGATCGGGCTGTCCTTCGGCTTGCCGCCGTTCCACTGCATGATCGCCATGCGGGCGCCGCGTGGCGAGCCTTGCGCGACACCGAGCAGCGAGCCCATGCCGAGCTTCTTCATTTCCTTCTCAGCCAATATCTCTACCTTGACGCCTAACGCCTCGAGTTCCTTGGCGCGGGCAGCGAACTCGACCGGCCCAAGCACGTTTGCCGGTTCGTTGACGAGGTCGCGCGCCAGAAGGACGCCGTCGATCACCGCCTCGGCATCGGCGAAGGCCTTCTTCGCAGCGGCCGGATCGGCGGTGTGGATGGTCACCTTGACCGGCTTCTTCGGCTCTGCCTTGCCGTCGTCCTTGTCCTTCCTGGTCTTGTACTTGTCGAAGGAATAGCTGCGCAGGAGAATGCCCGCGGCAAGGCTTGCCGCGTCCTTCGCGCTCGGCGAGGCGCCGACCACATCGAGGATCACCGCTACCTCGGTCGCCTTGCGCAGCGACGCGGAAACGGTGCCGCCAAGCTTCAACCACGCATATTCGTCCAGTCCCGACACCTTGCCGGTGCCTATCGCCACCAGTCTGTCGAGCGACGCTCCCTGCGGGGCCAGAACTTCCACCGTGCTGGCGAACTTGCCCGTGAACTCAGCCACGGGAAAAGCCCGCTCCAGTGTGTTGCCGGGATCGCCGGCCTTGGCGACGTCGCTTAGGCCGCCCTCATCCGCCGCGAGCACGAAGACCGTGCCCTTCTTGTTCACCGCGCTCTGGGACCCGGAAAATTTGGCGAAGGCGATCGACGGTCTTTGATTCATCATGTCCTGCTTTCAGGGAATGCGCGACTTTTGGGGAAGCGGTTCGAAACGATGCGCGACATTTGGTCGTTTTCCGGCATTTGGCAAGACTTTGCCGAATTGGCATCCCATATGACCTATGGAATCGATGACGATTCGTCGCGGCACGGCCCCGCTTTTCGCCGCAACTTGTTGTTAACCATCGATGTTCGCCCTTTCTTATCCATTCCCGCCGACACTCCGCCCAGCCGGGGGGCGTGATGTGGGACAGAACCCGGATAGACCATCTGATGAGCCAGTTGTGCAGGCGCTGCCGGACAGCTACCTTGTTCGGCGGCATGATGCCGTTCGAAAAAATCGAGAAAAGCCTTCATGAAGGTCGTTGAACGCTACATCATGCGCCGCGCTTTCGTGGTCTTCATGGCCGCTCTTGTGTGGACGCTGGCGATCGTATGGACGACGCAGGTGCTGGCAAAGATCGATCTGGTCACCGACAGCGGCCAGTCGGCGCTGACCTTCTTCGAAGTCGCCGCCCTCATCCTTCCGTCCATCATCCCGATCGTAGTGCCTTTTGCGCTGGTGGTGGCGGTCGCACAGACACTCAGCGTCATGAATTCGGATTCCGAACTTGCCGTCGTCAACGCCGCGGGAGCCTCGCGCTGGACGATCGTGCGGCCGATCATGTTGCTGGCGCTCGCCGCAGCTGTTTTTTCCTTTGCCGTCGACAACGGCATCGATCCTTACGCACGGCAGAAGAACCGGGCCCTGGTGGCATCGTCACGCGCGGATCTGTTGTCGCTGATCATCCAGGAAGGTACCTTCCGCAAGATCGACGACGGGTTGTTCCTGCAGGTCGGCGAGCGCCTTCCCAACAATCGGCTGGGCGGCATTTTCGTCGCCGATTCGCGCGAAGAAGGCGTCAACCTCGTCTACTACGCCAAGACCGGCAGCATCATCGAACGCGGCGGTGAAAAGGTGCTGATGATGAATGACGGCGTCATCCATCGCAAAACGCTGACCGGCGATCTCTCCGTCATCCGCTTCACCTCCTATGCCTTCGACATGTCGGCATTCATGGCGGCGGCTTCAGCGGTGACGCTCCTGCCCAAGGACCAGACGACGCAGTACCTGCTCAACCCGAGCGCCAACGACAAGTATTATCAGCAGAGCCCCTACGAATACCGGGCCGAAGTCAACCAGCGGTTCTCGGAATGGACCTATTCCATGGTTTTCGCGCTGATCGCGCTTGCGGTCGCCGGGGATGCGCGCTCGCACCGCGAGGCGCGCGTCAATCCGCTGATCACGGCGATCACGATATCGCTGTTCGTGCGTTGGCTGGGCTTTTTCGCCGCCAGCAAGGCGGATGAGATCCCGCAATATGCCTATATGGTCTATGGTGTGCCGATCGTGGCTTCCGCGGTGGCGATCTGGTTCATCGTCTCGAACCGGACACTGGAACTGCCCGTGACCTGGGCGGACTGGATGACAAACTTCGCCTCGCGCATCGCTGACAGCTGGAATGCTTTCAAATTGCGTTTGTCCAGGCGCGGCACATCAGGGCAAGGGGTCGGCTGATGGGCTGGACACTGGGCCGCTATTTCTTCTTCCGCTACGTGACGATCACCATGTGGTTCTTCATCGGCCTCCTGGCGCTGGTGTTCCTGATCGATTTCACCGAGCTGTCCGGCCGCACCACCGGCCTGCCCGGCTTCACCTACGGCACGGCGGTAGCCATTTCAGGCCTCCGTATGCCGATGATCATGCTGCAGACGGTGCCGTTCGTCGGTCTCTTCTCGGCGATGGCGACGCTGGTGTCGCTGAACCGGCGCTACGAGCTGGTCATCGCGCGTTCCGCCGGTGTTTCCGCCTGGCAGTTCCTCTTGCCCTGCTGTATCGGAGCCTTGCTGTTCGGCGTCCTGTCGGTTGGCGTCATCAATCCGCTCGCCGCGCACGCATTCTCCTGGTCCGAGCAGATCGAAACCCAGCTGCGTTCCGGCAAATCGAATACGGTCTCGGCCGATGCCGCGCCCTGGATCCGGCAGAAAACCAGTTCGGGGGACACCATCATCGGTGCGCGGGCCATCCTGAACCAGGGCCTGGAAATGGCCGATGTCGTATTCTTCATTCTCGACCCGCAAGGCAACATCGTCGAGCGCAAGGATGCTGCCCGTGCCTTCCTGCGCGACGGCTATTGGGAATTGCAGGACGTCAAGACGTTCCAGAACGGCACGATCCAGGCATCGGCAACCGATCGCGTACCGACCAATCTGAAGCCCGAATTCGTGCAAGAGCGGCTGGCGCGCCCGGAAACCATCCCCTTCTACGACCTGCCCGGAAAGATCGAGGTTGCCCGCTCCTTCGGCCTCAAGGCAAATGCCTTTGCCATGCAGTTTGATTCGCTCGTGGCGTTGCCGTTCCTTCTCGTCGCCATGACGCTGATCGCGGCAACGGTTTCAATGCGATTTGCTAGGATGGGGCAGTCGGCGACGATGATTCTGGGTGGCATCATCGCTGGCTTTCTGCTTTATGTCGTTTCGGTTCTGGTGAAGGCATTCGGCGTGGCGGGATTCGTGCCGACTGTCGTAGCCGCCTGGGTACCGGTCATGGTGGCTATGTTCTTCGGGGTGACTTTCCTGCTATACAAGGAAGACGGCTAGTGAGGGAGGCGTTTTTGCCCAGCAACAGGCAGGCCGGTTTGGCGCGCCTCTATGCGGCGACCGCCTTGGCGTGCGTGCTTGCCTACGCCGTTCCGGCACCGGCGCTTGCGCAGGACGTCGGCGACATGGCGACATCGGTTCCATCCGGCTCGCAAATGCTGCTGGCCGCCGATACGCTGGTCTATAACAACGACAATCAGACCGTGACCGCCGTTGGCGGCGTGCAGATCGACTATGGTGGCAATCGCCTTGTCGCCCAGCGGGTCGAGTACAACCGCAACACCAAGCGAATGGTCGCAAGCGGCAACGTCGAAGTCATCAACAGCGACGGTACCAAGATCAATTCGCAGCATATCGACATCACCGATGACTTCGCCGACGGCTTCGTCAACGCGTTGCGGGTCGAAACCATCGACAAGGCCTATTTCGCCGCCGAAAGCGCCGAACGCATGGGCGGCGTGCTGACCACCTTCCACAATGGCGTCTACACCGCCTGCGAGCCGTGCGAGGATAAGCCGGACAAAGCGCCGACCTGGCGCGTCAAGGCCAAGAAGATCATCTGGAACGGCGAGAAGAAGACGGTTCGCTTCGAGAATGCGAATTTCGAGTTCTTCGGTTTTCCGCTTGCCTATCTGCCTGCATTCGAAATTGCCGACCCGACGGTGAAGCGCAAGAGCGGCTTCCTGATCCCGAGCATCATCTACAAGAGCGATCTCGGCGTCGGCGTGAAAGTCCCCTATTATCTTGCATTGGCGCCGACCTACGACCTGACCGTCACCGGCACCGGCTATACCAAGCAGGGTTTCCTCGGTGAGGCCGAGTGGCGTCAGCGCTTCAACAATGGCGAGTACAGCTTGAAGATCGCCGGGATACACCAGCAGAATCCCGACGCTTTCCTCGACACCACTGCCTTCCCCTCCAGCTCTGGCCACAACGTCAATTCGGGCAGCGCCGGCGATCCCAACAAATTCCGCGGCATGATGGGTACCCAGGGGCAGTTCGCCATCAACTCACGCTGGAACTTCGGCTGGGACGTGCTGCTGCAGACCGACAAGAATTTCTCGAACACCTACGGCATCGAAAAGTACAATAGCAGCGTCCACCAGTCGTCGGTCTACTTGACGGGTCTCAACGGCCGCAACTATTTCGACGTGCGCGCCATGCATTTCGATGTGCAGGAAGATACACCTGACGACAACGCCTCTGCGCGAAGCGGACAACAGCCCTGGGTGCTGCCGTCGCTCGACTACGCCTATATTCCTGATGCGTCGGTGGCCGGCGGCCAGCTATCGCTCAACGTCAACGCGCGTGTCATCCGCCGCGACGAACTCGATGACACTTTCTCCACCCCCATACAGCGTGTCCCTGGTATCGAAGGCGAATCGGGCCGTCTCACCGCCGAGGCCGAGTGGAAGCGGAGCTTCGTCACTGATGGCGGGCTGGTGCTGACGCCATTGCTCGCACTGCAGGGCGACGTCGACTACCTCAATGCGTCATCGGCTTCGCTCACTGCCATTAACAATATGGCAGCAAATTTGAACGAGCAGGCCGATATGCGCTCGTCATTTGCCCGTTACATGGCAACCGCAGGCCTCGAGATGCGTTGGCCGGTGCTGTTTTCCATGGCCAGCGGGTCCAGCCATGTCATCGAACCGATGGCACAGGTCTTCATGCGTCCGAACGAGCAGTATGTCGGCGGCCTCTCAGTGCCTAACGAAGACGCCCAAAGCATGGTCTTCGATGCGACCACCTTGTTCGAACGCGACAAGTTCTCCGGCTACGACCGCGTCGAAGGTGGTTCGCGCGCCAATGTCGGCTTCCGCTATTCCGGCTCCTACAACAATGGCTGGGGCACCAATGCCATTTTCGGCCAATCCTATCAGATTGGCGGCGAGAATTCGTTCGCCGCGCCGGATTTGGTGAATGTCGGCGCAAACTCCGGCCTCGACACGACCAAGTCCGACTATGTCGGCCTGTTCGGCATCAACAGCCCCAACGGCTTCGCGGCCTCGGTCAGCGGCCGTTTCGACGAACAGAGCTTCGAGATCCGCCGCGCCGAGGTGAAGGCCGCCTATTCCGGCCTGCCTGTGTCGCTGAGCGCCAAATACGCCTTCATCCAGGCCCAGCCGCTGTACGGCTTCACCACCGACCGCCACGAAGTCACGCTTGGTGCATCCACGCATCTGGCCGAAAACTGGCGCGTCTTCGGCACAGGAACCTACGACCTGCAGCAAAGCCTGCTGGTCAAGGACGGCGTCGGCTTCGCCTACAACGATTCCTGCTTCACTTATTTGATGACCTACTCGCAGTCGCGCGATCTGAACACCAGGGAGGTGTCGCAGACCATCGGCTTCAATCTGTCGTTCCGCACCCTCGGCGATTTCGGCTCGTCGACCAGTGCCGTCGACACGATCCAGTAACAATCGGCGACATCGTTTCGCCGCATAGGGCTGGCACGGATTTCGCGCACCTGGAAAGATCAAATTGGGCGGGACCGGGATAGAATTGGGATGCCAACGATGAGGAAATACCTCTTTTCAGCAGGTTTCGCGTTGCTCGTGGCGGCGACGTCCGTGTCGATCACCGTAATGGCGCCGCCAGCTTTCGCCAGCGAGATCAAATACGTCGTCAACGACATTCCTGTCACCACCGGCGACATCGCCCATCGCGCCGCTTTCCTGAAGCTGCAGCGCAAGAAGGGCGATGCCGGCCAGGAAATGATCGACCAGACGCTGCGTATGGCCGAGGCCAAGCGGCTTGGTATCCGCATCAGCGACGCCCAGGTCGATGCCGCGTATCAGCGCTTTGCCTCGAGCAACAAGATGCAGCTCAGCCAGCTCGACGGCGTCATGGAGAAGTCGGGCGTCACCAAGAGCCACTTCAAGGAATTCATCCGCGCCCAGATGGCCTGGAACCAGGCCTTGAGCGCGCGCTACCGTTCCGGCGACGGCACCGGCGCCGTCAGCGAACAGGATCTCGTCAGGAAGATGCTCGAAAAAGGCGGCGCCAAACCGAGCGCCACCGAATACATGCTGCAGCAGGTCATCTTCGTGGTGCCGGCGGCTGAACGCAGCGCGACGCTGGGCAAACGCAAGCGAGAGGCCGACGCCATGCGCGCCCGCTTCAACGGCTGCAACACGACGCGCGAATTCGCCAAGGGCCTGATCGACGTCACCGTTCGCGATCTGGGCCGGGTGCTGGCGCCGCAACTGCCGCCGGACTGGGCCGAGCAGATCAAAGCTACCAAAGTCGGCGGTGCCACCGTCACGCGCGAAACCGAACGCGGCGTCGAATTCATCGGCATCTGCTCGTCGCGTGAAGTGTCCGACGACAAGGTTGCCCAGATGGCGTTCCAGGCCGAAGGCTCCGGCGGGGACAAGGATGCCGACGCGCTCAGTAAGAAATATGTCGACGAGCTGAAGGCAAAAGCCCGCATCGTCAAGCGCTGACGTGGGCAACGCAGTGACTGCGCTCGCGTTGAGCGCCGGCGATCCGTCCGGCATTGGGCCGGAGATCGCCATCGCCGCCTTTATGGCGCGCGAGGCTGCCGCCCTGCCCCCCTTCTACCTGCTCGCCGATCCGGCGCTGATCGCCTCCCGGGCGCGCCTGCTCGGCCTCTCGCTGCCGATCGCCGAAGCCACCCCGGCACAAGCGGCGCAGGTCTTTGCCCGCGCCTTGCCGATCGTTCCGCTGGCTGCAGGCTGCATCGACAGCCCCGGCCAGCCGGATCCGGCCAATGCGGCCGCCACGATCGAGGCCATCGACCGCGCCGTCGCCGATTGCCTTGCCGGCGAAGCCTCGGCCGTGGTCACCTGCCCCATCGCCAAGAAGCCGCTCTACGATGCCGGCTTTCGCTTTCCCGGCCACACCGAATATCTGGCGCATCTGGCGGCTCGGCACAGCGGCGTCGAGGCGATGCCGGTGATGATGCTGGCAGGACCCGACCTGCGCACCGTTCCCGTCACCATCCACATCGCGCTGGCCGAGGTGCCGAAGGCACTGACCACCGAACTGATCGTCGCCACCGCGCGCATCACCGCTGCCGACCTTGCCGGCCGCTTCGGCATCGCCAGGCCACGGCTGGCGATTGCCGGGCTCAATCCACATGCCGGCGAAGGCGGCGCCATGGGCCTCGAGGACGAGCGGGTCGTGCGCCCGGCGGTCGACATCCTGCGCGCCGAAGGCATCGACGCTTTCGGCCCTTTGCCGGCCGACACGTTGTTCCATGTCCGGGCGCGGGCTGGTTACGACGCGGCCCTTTGCATGTATCACGACCAGGCGCTTATCCCGGCCAAGGCGCTGGCTTTCGACGAGGCGGTCAATGTCACGCTCGGCCTGCCCTTCATCCGCACCTCGCCCGACCACGGCACGGCCTTCGACATCGCCGGTAAGGGTGTGGCGCGGCCCGACAGCCTGATAGCGGCGCTGAAGCTTGCCCGGCGGCTGGCCGACACGAACACCAAGGCGGTTGCCGCATGAGATCTCGGACATGAGCATCGACGGGCTGCCGCCGTTGCGCGAGGTGATCGAGCGTCATGGGCTGCAGGCGAAGAAGGCGCTCGGCCAAAACTTTCTGCTCGACCTCAACCTCACCGGCAAGATCGCCCGCACTTCCGGCGACTTGTCCGATGCAACCGTCATCGAGGTCGGTCCTGGTCCCGGCGGGCTGACCCGCGCCTTGCTAGCCAACGGAGCGCGCCAAGTGATCGCCATAGAGCGCGACGAACGTTGCCTGGCTGCTCTTGCCGAAGTGTCCGACCACTATCCCGGCCGGCTGGAGGTTGTTTCGGGCGATGCGCTGAAGACGGATTTCACGGGCCTTGCCAGTCGAGCGACCGGCAATGGCGGCCCGGTCAAGATCGTGGCCAACCTGCCCTACAACATCGGCACGGAGCTGCTGGTGCGCTGGCTGACGGTCAGCGACTGGCCGCCTTTCTACACCTCGATGACTCTGATGTTCCAGCGCGAGGTGGCCGAGCGCATCGTCGCTCCCGCCGGCAGCGACAGCTATGGCCGGCTGGGGGTCCTTGCCGGCTGGCGGACGGAGGCGAGGATCGCCTTCGACGTACCGCCACAGGCATTCACGCCGCCGCCAAAGGTCACCTCCTCGGTGGTGCATCTTGTGCCGCGCCCGATGCCCCTGCCCACCGAGGTGAAGAAACTCGGCCGCGTCACAGAAGCCGCCTTCGGCCAACGTCGCAAGATGCTGCGGCAGAGCGTGAAGAGCCTCGGCGGCGAGGCCCTGCTCGAACGCGCCGGCATCGATCCGACACGCCGCGCCGAAACGCTCAGCGTCGAGGAGTTTGTAAGGTTGACAAACGCGGTGTAAGAGGCTGCCGATCTCCCCCCACAAGGGGGAGATTGGCGCTTCACCGCCTCAACCCGTCTTCTCGTCCAACAGTCCCGAGACGAAATCGAACAGGCCTGGCCGGCGGTCGCGTCTCAGCCGCTCGGCGACGACGATGCCGCGCACTTCGGCGAAGGCGCGATCGAGGTCATCATTAACGATGACGAAATCATATTCCTTCCAGTGCTCGATCTCGTTGCGGGCGTTTTTCAACCGCGTTTCGATCACCGCTTCCTGGTCTTCGGCGCGGCGCTTCAGCCGTGCCTTCAACTCCTTCATCGACGGCGGCAGGATGAAGATCGAGACGATGTCCGCGCGCATCTTCTCCTTGAGCTGCTGGGCGCCCTGCCAGTCGATGTCGAACAGCATGTCGCGCCCTTCAGACAGCGCCAGTTCGGCAGGCTCGCGCGGTGTCGCATAGCAATTGCCATGCACCTCGGCCCACTCCAGCAGCGCGTCTGAATCACGAAGCCGCTCGAATTCGCGCATCGTCCGGAAATGATAGTGGACGCCTTCGATCTCGCTGCCGCGGCGCGGCCTGGTGGTGACCGAGACCGACAGTTCGAGGCTGGAATCGCTTTCCAGAAGATTGCGTGCGATCGTCGACTTGCCGGCGCCGGACGGCGACGACAGGACGAGCATCAGGCCCCGGCGGCGAATGCGGGACCCCAAATCCTTGGCAACCATCGGCTACTCCAGATTCTGGATCTGTTCACGAAACTGGTCGACCACCGCCTTCAGGTCCAGCCCGATCGCGGTGATGGCGGCGGCATTCGACTTGGAACACAGCGTATTCGATTCGCGGTTAAATTCCTGTGCCAGAAAATCGAGCTTGCGACCGACCGCGCCGCCGCCCACCAGCAGTGCCCGGCCGGATGCGACATGCGTTTTCAGCCGGTCGATCTCTTCGCGAATATCGGCCTTGGTGGCCAGGAACGCGGCCTCCATGTGCAGTCGGGTGGCATCCAAATTGGCGGAAGCGTCCATCAGCAGCCTGACCTGCTCGGCGATGCGTTCCCGGATCACCGCGGTCTCGCGGGATGGATCCACTTCTGCCCGCAGCGTCAGCGCCTCGATTGTGTCGATATGACCCGACAGCAGCAAAGCCAGCGCGGCCCCTTCGCCCTGCCGTGCCTGTTCAAGCCCGTTCAAGGCCACTTCGAGCGCGGCCATGATCGCGGCATCGAGCGCGGCCCTCGCCTCCTCGGTTTCGACAGTTTCGGGAATGTCGAGCACGCCGCGCAGCGACAGCAGTCCATCCGAGGTCGCCGCAGCAACGCCGAACTGCTCCTGCAGCCGCTTGGCGAGCCCGGCCAGGTCCTTCAGGAAGGCTTCGTTGACGACCGGCTGCGCCTGCGCGCCGACGGCACGGCCGATGGTCAGCGTCGCCTGAAAATTGCCGCGTGCAAAACGTTTCTGAAGTATCTGCCGGACAGCCGGTTCCAACCGCTCGAAGCCTTGCGGCAGCCGCAGCCGTACTTCGACGCTCTTGCCGTTGACGGACTTGACCTCCCAGGCGATCGAAGTGCCTTCGTGCTCGGCGACGGCGCGTGCAAAACCGGTCATGCTCTGCAAATTCATATCGCCCACACGTCCCTGGCACATTGCCCCGAACCGGCTTTCCGGACAGAGCAAGTGCTGCTTGAAAATGACTGCGCCGCAGGCGCGTCGAAATCGGACGCGCGGCGCTCTTGCAAATGTCAGGGCGTCGCCTGTCGGGCAACGCCTTTCTTCATTCTACTGGGCAGCGCCCGCGTCACCGCCGCTGTCGTCGGCACCGTCAGCCGGCCCACTGTCGGCCGGCCCACCGTCCGCCGGCTTGACGGCATTGCTGTCGCCGCCGCCGGTGGTCTTGGCGGCTTTGGCGACGTCATCCGCCTGCTTCTTCTGCAGAGCGCGATAGCGGGCGACATTCTCGTTGTGCTCGTCCAGCGTCGCGGCAAAGACGTGCCCACCGGTGCCGTCGGCGACGAAATAGAGGTCGTCGGTCTTCGATGGGTTGGCCACCGCCTCCAGCGCTGCACGACCCGGATTGGCGATCGGCGTCGGCGGCAAGCCGTTGATCACATAGGTGTTGTAGGGGGTCTGTTTCTGGATATCCGACTGGTAGATCGGCCGGTCCGCCGGCTTTCCCTTGCCGCCGAACAACCCGTAGATGATGGTCGGATCGGATTGCAGGCGCATGCCCTTGGCAAGCCGGTTCAGGAAGACGGCGGCAACCCGTGAACGCTCGTCACCCTTGCCCGTTTCCTTTTCGACAATCGAAGCCAGCGTGACGAACTCTTCGACGTTGGCCAGCGGCAGGTCCGGCGCGCGCCGCTGCCAGACATCGTCAACCAGCTTCTTCTGATCCGCAAGCAGCTTGTCGACCATCTGCTGGCGTGTCGCGCCGCGCGTGAAGCGCAGCGTGTCGGTGGCGAGGCTGCCCTCCGGCGGCGTGGTTGCCGGCATGTCGCCGCTCAAGGCAGTCTCCTCGGCGATACGCTGCAATGCCTGGTCGACCGTCAGTCCTTCAGGGATGGTCAGCGAATACATCACCGACTTGCCGCTCTTCAAAAGCTCCATGATATCGCGCATGGAAGCCCTGGGCTTGATCTCGTACTCGCCGGCTTTCAGCGCCGAATCATTGCCGAAGGCCCGCACGCCAAGGCGGAATACCCGGGCATCGCTGATCAGTCCGCGGCGTTCGAGCTGGTCGGCGATATCCTGGACGCCGGTGTTCGGCTTGACCAGGAAGGTGTCGCCATTAGCCGAGGGTCCGGGCTCGGTGAATTCCTGCTTGCCGAAATAGACCGCGACGCCGGCCGCCAGAACCACCAGCATCACCGAGGAGATGACGAAGTTCATGAACACGACGACCTGGCTGCGTGACGCACGCGAGCGCTTCGGCGGCGGCGTGCCGGCCTCTGGCCGCAACGCCTCGCTGGCCGTTTTCGGCACGATCGGTCCGGATGTTGCCGGCCGTTGCCCGAATTCTCCGTTGCCTGCCGGATTTGTGTTCATTTCGCCCTACCGTTTGATCGCCCAACGAATCCCCAGCGGCAGAGTAGAGGCGAATATGGCAAAATTGACGGCACGCCAAAGCGTCGCCCGGCAGCCGGACGATCAGCCATTGTAGCGCTGGAAGACCAGCGACGCATTGGTCCCGCCAAAGCCGAACGAATTGGACAGCGCCACGTCGATCTGGCGGGCGCGCGGCTTGTTCGGCACTAGGTCGATCGCGGTTTCGCGTTCGGGGTTGTCGAGGTTGATGGTCGGCGGCGCGACATTGTCCCTGATGGCAAGGATCGAGAAGATCGCTTCGGCGGCACCGGCCGCCCCAAGCAGATGGCCGATCGACGACTTGGTCGACGACATCGAGATCTTCGATGCGGCATTGCCGACAAGCCGCTCGACAGCGCCGAGCTCGATCGTGTCGGCCATGGTCGAGGTGCCGTGCGCGTTGATGTAGTCGACGTCGGCAGGCGTAAGCTTGGCCCGGTTGAGTGCCGCCGTCATGCAACGGAAGGCACCATCGCCATCCTCGGCGGGCGCCGTGATGTGATGCGCGTCGCCGGTGAGACCATAACCCGTCACCTCGGCATAGATCTTGGCGCCGCGTGCTTTGGCATGTTCGAGCTCCTCGAGCACGACAACGCCGGCGCCCTCGCCCATGACGAAGCCGTCGCGGTCGCGATCATAGGGGCGCGACGCCGTTTGCGGCGAATCATTGCGTTCCGTCGACAGTGCCCGGCATGCGGCGAACCCGGCGATCGACAGCCGCGTCACCGGCGCTTCGGCGCCACCGGCGACCATCACGTCGGCATCGCCCCACATGATCAGCCGGGCAGCATCGCCAATGGCGTGCGCGCCGGTCGAACAGGCCGTGACGACGGCATGGTTCGGGCCTTTCAGCCCGTGCCGGATCGAAACCTGCCCGGAGACGAGATTGATGATCTGGCCCGGGATGAAGAAGGGGCTGATGCGGCGCGGGCCGCGTTCCTTGAGGATCATCGCGTTCTCGGCGATGCCCTCGATGCCGCCGATGCCGGAGCCGATCAGGACGCCGGTGGCGCATTGCTCTTCATGCGTCTTGGGTTCCCAGCCGGAATCCTTCAGCGCCTCGTCGGCGGCGGCAATCCCGTACAGGATGAAGTCGCCGATCTTGCGCAATTCCTTCGGCTCGAGCACGGCCTCGGGATTGAAGGTGGCATTGCTGCCGTCACCACGCGGAATGACGTGGGCGATCTTGCAAGCAAGGTCCTCCACCTCGAACTCGGTGATGCGCTTGGCAGCGCTGCGGCCGGTCAGAAGCTCCTTCCAGCTGTGCTCGAAGCCCATGCCGAACGGCGACAGCAAGCCAAGGCCCGTGACGACGACACGCCTCATCGCAGGTCCTCCCCGGTGATGACTGCAGAAAGCGTCAGGCCGAAGCCTTGTCGATGTACTTCACGGCATCGCCGACGGTCAGGATGGTCTCGGCCGCGTCGTCGGGGATCTCGACGCCGAATTCTTCTTCGAACGCCATGACGAGTTCGACCGTGTCGAGGCTGTCGGCGCCCAGATCATCGATGAAGCTCGCCTGCTCCGTCACTTTGTCGGCATCGACGCCAAGGTGCTCGATGACGATCTTCTTGACGCGCTCTGCGGTGTCACTCATTTGGGCATCCTCGTCTTTTGTTTGTCTGTCTTCGTTAGCGGGCAGAATGCCGCTAATCAAGCTGAAAGATGGTCCTGCCGGAAACGCAACGACTACGGACCGATTTTTGCCCGAACCGCCGGGTTGCGGGCCGCATTACACGAAAAATAGCTGAGGTCCAAGCCGAAATGGTCTCTTTACACAACCCGCCGGCGTTGCTGCAGAACCTCGTTCAAATCATAGCCATGCCGCCATTTACGTGGATGGTCTGGCCGGTGACGTAGGCGGCTTCGTTGGAGGCGAGATAAGCGACGGCGGACGCGACTTCGACGCTGGTGCCCATGCGCCGCGTCGGGATCGCCGCCATGATCGCCTCTTTCTGCTTATCGTTGAGCTTGTCGGTCATTGCCGATTCGATGAAGCCTGGTGCAACGCAGTTAACGGTGATGTTGCGGGTGGCGATCTCCTGCGCCAGCGACTTGGAGAAGCCGATCATGCCGGCCTTGGAGGCGCAGTAATTGGTCTGGCCGGGATTGCCGGTCACGCCGACCACCGAGGTGATGTTGATGATGCGGCCATGGCGGCGGCGCATCATCGGATGGGTGAGTTCGCGGGTGAGCCGGAAAACGGCGGTCAGATTGACCTCGATCACGCTGTCCCAATCGGCATCCGACATGCGCACGAACAGCCCGTCCTTGGTGATGCCGGCGTTGTTGACCAGGATGTCGACGCCTTCGAGATCGGCCTCGGCTTTCTGGCCGAGCGCCTTGACCTCGTCACGGTTGGACAAATTGGCCGGGAACAGCTTGACCCGGTCGCCAAGCTCGCTAGCCAGCGCCTCCAGTTTCTCGACGCGGGTGCCATGCAGGCCGACGATCGCGCCTTGCGCATGCAGCATCCGGGCGATCGCCTCGCCGATGCCTCCCGATGCGCCGGTGACGAGCGCCTTGCGGCCAGTCAATTCGAACATTTTTGTCTCCTGATTGAGAAGAGAACACCCCTTTTGCAGGGAATGGGATCAAATGGGGCTTTATGCAAGCGCTGCTAGCGTCGCCTCGACCTCAGCCGCTGAGCCGACCGACGCAGTGGCGATGTCGCGGTTGATGCGCCGCGCCAATCCCGAAAGCACCTTGCCGGCGCCAATCTCATAAAGCGTGGTGACGCCATTTGCGCCGAACCACTCCACGGTCTCGCGCCAACGTACGCGGCCGGTTATCTGCTCGACCAGGCGGCGGGCGATCTCGTCCGGATCGCTGGTCGGGCTGACCGTGACATTGGAGAGGACGGGAACGACCGGCGCATTCTTTGTCACACCGGCGAGTGCGTCGCGCATGACGTTCGCGGCCGGCGCCATCAGCGCCGAATGGAAGGGCGCGGACACCTGCAGCATCAGTGCGCGCTTGGCGCCTTTCTCAGTGCACAATTTCGCCGCCAGTTCGACCGCGGCCCTGGCGCCGGAAATGACCAGTTGGCCGCCGCCATTGTCGTTGGCGATCTGGCAGACGGAGCCTTTGGCAGCCTCGGCGCAGGCTGCTTCGACATCGGCCTGTTCCAATCCGATGATCGCCGCCATGGCGCCCTCGCCGGCCGGCACCGCCGCCTGCATGGCATTGCCGCGGATGCGCAGCAGCCTGGCGGCATCGGCAACCGAAACGAAGCCAGCGGCCGCGAGCGCCGAATATTCGCCCAGCGAATGACCGGCGACATAGGCGCCCTTGCCTTTCAGCGAGAAGCCGCGCGATTCTAGCGCCCGGATCGCGGCCAGCGACACCGCCATCAGCGCCGGCTGCGCGTTGGCGGTCAGCATCAACGTCTCTTCCGGCCCTTCCCAGATCAGCTTCGACAGGTTTTCGCCGAGCGCGTCGTCGACTTCCTGGAAAATTCTGCGCGCCTCGGGAAAGGCCTCGGCGAGATCCTTGCCCATGCCGACTGCCTGGCTGCCTTGTCCAGGAAAGGTGAATGCAACGGCCATGCGCGGGCTCCCAAGGGCTGGTTTTGCTTGCCTGATAGACGAGTTTTTCTTGCCTGTGACGCAAGGCAGGCCGCCAAGTCAAGCCCGGTTCGACCCTGCTCGACGGCAGCTTCATCCGCCGAGTGCCTGTTCCGAAAGGCTTTTTGGCGATCACTCCTGATGAAAACCGCTCACGATTCGTTTGCTGGCTCTTCTTATTTTGGCCACAGGCGCTAGCTTTGCGTGACAATTCCATGACAATCGAGTGACGTGCTTGTCGCTGGGTGGGGAAGTTAAAGTGGCAAAGAGTTACAAACGCGCCGGCAAGGCCGCGCCACAGTTCCTGGAAGACGACCCCTCCACCGGCTATCTGCCGGGCAGGAGATGGCCGGTCGTGCGCTATGGGCTGATCAGCCTGGCGATCGCCGCCGTCCTGGTGTTTGCCATCGAACTGATCGTGCGCGGCGACTTTGCCGGCACGGTCTCCTTCTTCCTGCAGCCGCTCAAGCCGGGCTGGACCACCATCGTCGTGTTCGCGCTGATCCTGATCGGCCTCGATGCGGTGCTGGGCCGCAGCCATCAGAGCCTGATGATCGTCGCGCCGCTGACGCTATCGCTTGCCTTCGTCGGCCACCAGAAGTCGCATTATCTCGGCGATCCGCTCTATCCGACCGATTTCCTCTATGCCCGCCAGATCTTCGCGCTGTTGCCGCTTTTGGTGCGCGACCGGCCGATGACCGCGCTCGCGATGGTCGTCGGCATCGTCGCCGGCCTGTCGCTGCTCGTCTATGGCTGGCGGATGTGGCGCCGCAAGGTTCCCGCACTTAGCCGCAAGGGACGCCTTGCGCGGCTGACGCTGGCAGTGCCGCTGCTCGCCTTCTTCGTTTCGATCATGGACTATGCCACGTTCTCCTGGACCAGGGACCGGTTGCAGATCATCCCGATCATGTGGGACCAGAAGGAAAACTATGCCTCCAACGGTTTTGCGCTGGCCTTTGCGCTCAATGTGCCGATGGCGCATGTCTCTGCGCCGCCGGGCTATTCCGACAAGGCGATCGCGGCGATCGCCAGGCCCGATGTGACCGCCTCGGTGCCGGCCGAGAAGCCTGACATCATCATCGTCATGAGCGAGTCCTTCTGGGACCCGACCAAGCTGCCCGGCGTCACCATCACGCCCGATCCGATCCCCAATGTGCGGGCGCTGCGCTCCGGCTCGATGTTCTCGCCGGAGTTCGGCGGCATGACCGCCAATATCGAGTTCGAGGCGCTGACCGGCTTCTCCAACGCGTTCCTGCCGGCCGGCAGCATCCCCTACCAGCAATATGTGCGCACGCCGACGCCGTCGCTGGCAACCTTCCTCAAGAGCCAGGGTTATCGGGCGCGCGCCATCCATCCGGGCACCAACTGGTTCTGGAACCGTGGCGCGGTCTACGCCGATTTCGGCTTCAACGATTTCAAGTCGGAAGAGACGCTGCCGCCAATGCAAAAGCGCGGGCCACTGGCATCGGATGCCGCGATGACCGACGAGATCATCAGCGAGGCCGACGCCAGCGAAGAGCCGGTGTTCTTCTTTGCGGTCAGCCTGCAAAACCACGGTCCCTACGAACCGAACCGCTATTACAGTCCCACGCACAGGGTGCAGGCGCCGATCAGCCAGTGGGCGCGCGAATCGCTGCTCAGCTACGCCGAAGGCTCAGCCGATGCCGATCGCGGTCTCGAACGCCTCGTCGAATGGGCAAAGACACGCTCCCGCCCAACCGTGATCGCCTTCTTCGGCGACCATCTGCCGCCGCTCGGGCCGGTCTATGTCGAAACCGGCTTCCTGAAGGACAATGTCGCGCCGCGCAAGGAAGCGTCGCCCGAGGCTGCCCTCGAGCATCATGAGACGCCGCTGGTCATCTGGTCGAACCGCACCGGGCCAGCTGAGCACATGGGCGCCGTCAGCCCGGCCTTCCTGCCCTATCATATCCTGAAGACGGCCGGCATCAGCCATCCCTACTACACCGGCTTCCTGGGCGAGATGAGCGAACACTACCGTGTCGTCGACCGCAATTTGCTGCTGACGCCGGCTGGCGAGGCCACGCCCGATTGGGCGCGGCAGAAGGAGATCGATCCGGCGATCCGCGATTTCCGCCTGCTGCAGTACGATATGATGTTCGGCAAACGCCACGCGGCACCCGACTTCTTCCCCGAAACGGTCGACAAGATTGTCGCCGCCCATACGAGTTGAGGCCAGCGATTTCCTCAGAGCCTGCTGGTCCGTCTCGGGTCGCGTGTTCAGTTCGTCAATTGCAGCTTCGTGAAGTTGTTGGCGATCTGAAGGAACACGTTCGGCAGTTTGGTCGGATCGTTGACGGCATAATAGTTGCTCGGATCCGAGGCGCAGGCGCTGTAAAGTGCACGGTTGGCTGCGGTGTCGGATTGCAGCACCATGGTGTAGATCTGCACGCCCTCGTTCTTCAATTGCGTGCAAACGTTTTTGGTCCAGCCGTCGACATTGCGCGCAGCGGTCGTCTGGTTGTCCGATCCGAAGCGGCCGCCAGCCAGATAGCCATAGGATGTGTAATCCGACTTTGTCGATTCTTGTTCGCTGGCGCCATAGACGACGTTCTCGCCGTCGGTGAGCAACAGCACGATCTTGCTGATCCCAGGCGTCTTCCACGGCGCTCCGTCGGTGTAGGGCGCGGCGGGCGACAGCACGCGCATACCCCACGACAGGCCCTCGGAGACATTGGTACCCGAGCCATTCCACTCGGTCATCTGACTGGCCGCCTTGCGGAGCTTGTCAAAGTCGTCGGTCAGGGGGACCACCGGGGTCGGACACGCACGGTTCGGGCCGACAGTGACGGGAGAGCCGATCTCGGTGATGAGTTCCTTGGCGGGCGCAACATATTTGGCGATCTTTTCCCTGGCATCCCTGTCATCGGGCGACAGAAGTTCGATGAGATTGCCGAGCAGGTTGCTGAGATCGATGCCCAGAATGTTGATGCCCGACTGGGCAAGCCTGGTTTTGTCGCTGACATCGTTGAGATAGGAGTTGTTGTAGTATTTATCCGAATTGCCATAGGAGCCAGACGGCTTCTGGGCGTCTTCGGGATCATCCGGCGCAAAGTAGGGCACGAACAGCGTGTCGGGCTTGGCCGGGTCGGGTGGCGTGTCGGAGATATTGTAAGCGCCTGGCCGCGCCTCGACGCAACCTTTCCATCCGGTGCCATTCCATCCGGCATCGGCCCATCCGGTCTTCTTGAGCTGTTTGAAAAGCGCCATGTGGTTCGGCCGCTTGCCGTCGATGACGGGAAAATTGACGCCGTTGGTTGACGACTTGCCGTCCATGTCGATCCAGGACGGGTCGAAGCCGTCGCCATTGACGTTGACGGCCGTCACGAAAGGAACCAGCGAGGCGCGGATCTTGCGCGTTGGCGATTTCGCCGCTTCGAGCGTGTCGAGCAACGATTTTGTCGCCGTCCTCAGCGCCGTCATCCGCGCGCCGGCCATCGAGCCGGTGTTGTCCAGCACCAGCACGACTTCGAGCTGGTTGTTCGATTCGACCGCCGAGGCATCGACCACGATGTGCTTGCTGTCGCCGAACAGGAAGGCGAAGTTGAGATGGACGTCCGCCGAGGCAACCGCCTTGGTCTTGACGAAGTTGACGCCCTTGTCGACAGTCAACGTCGCCTGCGCATTGTCGAGCTCGCCATGACCGACGATGTTGGCCTGGAAATAGCGGTTGAAAGCGTCATTGCGGGTGATGTCGAGATCGCCAAGGTGCGAAGAAGCAAGGTTTGCCGAATCGAGAGCGTTCTGCAAATTGCTCTTGGCCCGCATAAGGGTCGAGACATCGGTTGCGAAAGCGACTGCCGTCAGGATGACCGGCAAACCCAGTCCCAGCACAAGCGTGAAATTGCCGCTCTTCGAGCGCCAGAATTTGTTGAGAAGCATCCTTACCCCCGGAAATGCTTGCCGCTTTTGCGCGGTTGTCCGGGCTTTTGCGCCTTCCATGATGAATCGACCGTTGACGGCCAGGCTTCAACTCCACACAACCTGCTGGTGTGGTTAAGACGTGGTTGCCGGAAACCACGACTCCGGCCGTTGCTGCTCCCGATCGTCGCCTGCGACACACGGGAATGCCGCTTGCCCTTGCTTTGCGGCCGGATTGCTGTATAGACGCCCGCAATCTGCCGGTCCTTGCTGGGGGCTGAACGGAGGGCCGGAGGTTTTTCAGAACCTTCGTGTGAAGCCGGAAGTGCTTCCGCCTCCCGTGTCTCCGCTCTCGACCGTCTCGTCATGCTCCTTTCTTCCCCCTGCCCCTCGAGGGTTTGCGGGTCAGAGAAGTTGCAGAGGCTTTTGCCGCCGGGAACCGGGAGAGAAACGAAGAAAGGCATAAGACATAATGGCTCTTTACGAACATGTGTTTCTTGCCCGGCAGGACCTCTCGCAGCAGCAGGTCGATGCGCTTGTCGAACAGTACAAGGGTGTCATCTCCGCAAATGGCGGGTCCGTCGGCCGGGTCGAGAACTGGGGACTGAAGTCCCTCACCTACCGGGTCAACAAGAACCGGAAGGCTTACTACACGCTGATGGACCTGAATTGCCCGGCGGCCGCGCTCAACGAGATGGAGCGCCAGATGGGCCTGTCCGAAGACGTGTTGCGTTTCCTGACCATCAAGGTCGAGGCGCATGAGGAAGGCCCGTCGGCCATGATGCAGAAGCGCGAAGAGCGCTCGGAACGCGGCGGCTTCGGCGACCGTGACCGTGGCGATCGTGGTCCGCGTTCGTTCGGCGATCGTGATCGCGGCGACCGTGGCGATCGTCCCCCGCGCTCGTTCGGCGACGCCGGTGCCGATCGTGGTCCGCGCCGTCCGCGCGAAGGCTTTGAAGGGGGTGCAGAATAATGGTCGACATCAATCAGATCCCGACCCGGCGCCCGTTCCATCGCCGCCGCAAGACCTGCCCGTTCTCCGGCGCCAACGCGCCCAAGATCGACTACAAGGACGTGCGTCTGCTGCAGCGCTACATTTCCGAGCGTGGCAAGATCGTGCCGTCGCGCATCACCGCCGTCAGCCAGAAGAAGCAGCGCGAACTCGCCAAGGCGATCAAGCGCGCCCGCTTCCTCGGCCTGCTGCCCTACGTGGTTCGCTAATATCTCAAATGCGGGCGGTTCGCCGCCCGCTCTTCTCCCACGGCGACGGGCGCCGCAGGGTTGAACATCAAATCCCGGGTTGAGGTCAAAACCTCTAACTGCCGCACAGGCAGGACAGCGACACCAGCGCCAAAGGCGCTCAAGCTTCCTGACCTGTTCCCAAGACATTCGGCGCCGATCTCATCGATCGATTGGCGTCCAACCAAAGGAACAAATCCATGGACGTCATTCTTCTCGAACGCGTTTCCCGCCTCGGCCAGATGGGCGATACCGTCAAGGTCAAGGACGGCTTCGCCCGTAACTTCCTGCTGCCGCAGGGCAAGGCGCTGCGCGCCAACGAAGCCAACAAGAAGAAGTTCGAAGGCCAGCGCGCCCAGCTTGAAGCCCGCAACCTCGAGCGCAAGTCGGAAGCGGCCCAGGTCGCTGAAAAGCTCGACGGCAAGAGCTTCATCGCCGTTCGCTCCGCCGGCGAAACCGGTCAGCTTTACGGTTCCGTTTCGACCCGCGACATCGCCGATCTGCTGACGGCGGAAGGTTTTTCGATCAACCGCAACCAGATCCTGCTCAACCAGCCGATCAAGACCATCGGCGTCACCAATGTGGCGATCGCGCTGCATCCGGAAGTCGAGGTCACCGTCACGCTCAACATCGCCCGCACGGCCGACGAAGCCGAGCGCCAGGCCAAGGGCGAGACGCTGACCACCGCCGAAGCCATCTATGGCGACGACATCAACGACAACGCCCGGCCGGAGAACTTCTTCGATCCGAACACCGCGTTCGAGGGCGACGAAGACAACGCCTGATCACACGTCGCAAGCGATTGGAGCCATGGGGCTGATCACGACTTGACGCCAAGCTCCGATCACTTTGCCGTCATCCAGCCATGCTGGACCAATGCCCGGGCCTCGCGCCCGGGCATTTTTGTGCCAAATGGAACTTTTCGAACCCCTATATATTGTTGCAGACTATGGCGTCGCGCGTCCTTTGGCCGCGCAAAGCACGCTGTGCAACTTTGGTTCGGCGCAAGATCTCCGGCGAAATCGATCCCGATTTTCGCGGTCACGCGCCAAGGCAGCCTGTCTGGCCGAGAGGGGACATTTGGTCATGAATATTCTGTTGAAGCGCGTTCTCGACCGCTTGGTGCGCACCGGCAATCTTAGGGTAACCGGCCCCAAGGGCACGGCGGTGGTTTTCGGCGACGGCAGCGGCGAACCGGTGCACATGCACATCAAGACCGCGCATGCCGAGCGCGCCATCACCTTCGATCCGATGCTGGCGGTGCCTGAAGCCTACATGGACGGCGAACTCGACATTCTCGAGGGCGGCGTGCTGGGCGTGATGCGCATCGCCTTCCAGAACATGGGCAGCGGCGGCATCGACGCCACCTGGTCGAAGGCCATCGAAGGCCTGCGCCACGCCTTCCGCCGGCTGCAGCAGATCAACACCGCCTCGCGCTCGCGGCGCAACGTGCAGCGCCACTACGATCTGTCGGGCGATCTCTACCGGCTCTTCCTCGACGAGGACATGCAATATTCCTGCGCCTATTTCGAGCAGCCGGACATGACGCTCGACGAGGCGCAGGCCGCCAAGAAACGCCACATCGCCGCCAAGCTCCGGCTGAAGGCCGGCCAGACGGTGCTCGACATCGGCTCCGGCTGGGGCGGGCTTGGCCTCTATCTCGCCAAGGCGTTCGACGTCGACGTGCAAGGCGTGACGCTGTCGACCGAGCAGCATGGCGTCGCCACCGACCGGGCGCATGCGCAAGGGCTGGAAAGCCGCGTGCATTTCGAGCTGAAGGACTACCGCGAACTCAACGAGCGTTTCGACCGCATCGTCTCGGTCGGCATGTTCGAGCATGTCGGCGTCAACCACTACCGTACGTTCTTCGACAAGAGCGCGACGCTGCTCAAGCCGGATGGCGTCATGCTGTTGCACACGATCGGCCGTTCCGGCGTGCCGTGGGCGACCAGCGCCTTCATCCGCAAATACATCTTCCCGGGCGGCTACATCCCGTCGCTGTCGGAAGTGATGCCTGCGATCGAGAAGTCGGGCCTGGTCGTCACCGACGTCGAGATCCTGCGGCTCCACTATGCCGACACGCTGAAGCACTGGGGCGAGCGCTTCGCCGCCAATCGCGACAAGGCCAAGGCGATCTATGACGAGCGCTTCTGCCGCATGTGGGAATTCTATCTGGCGGCCTCGGAAGCCGCCTTCCGCTGGCAGGATCTGGTGATCTTCCAGATCCAGATCGCCAAGAAGAACGATACGCTGCCGATGACACGCGACTACATGGCCAAATGCGAAAAAGCGCTCGAGATGCGCGATATGGGGCATCGTGAAACGGCTCCCGTCAAAAAGAGCCCGGCCGCCAAGCCGGCTCGCCGCCGCAAGGTTGCCGACCAGGAATAGCATTGCCGCTTGCCATTGCCGGCGCCTGCACTGAAAAAGGTCCCGTGACCGTCGCGGGACCTTTTTCATGACCTTTGTCCTCTATGCCGCCGCCGCTCTGGCCGAGATCGCCGGTTGCTTTTCATTCTGGGCCTGGTGGCGGCTGGAGAAGTCGCCGCTTTGGCTGCTTCCCGGCCTCGCCTCGCTTGCCCTGTTTGGCTTCCTGCTGGCGCTGGTCGACACGTCAGCCGCCGGTCGCGCCTACGCCCCCTATGGCGGCATCTACATCGTGGCGTCGCTTGGCTGGCTGTGGCTGGTTGAAGGCGTTCGCCCCGACCGCTGGGATCTTGCCGGTGCCGCGCTCTGCATTGCCGGTGCTTCGGTGATCCTTCTCGTCCCGCGGGGCGCTTGAGATGGAGTTGCCTGCCTCCCTTCGCCAAGGTGTCGAGCGTCTGCTCGAAAACGTTCCGCTGGCGGTACTCAAGCAAGCGGCAAAGACGCTGTCCGACCGCTACCGCGCCGAGTTGCGCGACGGCCGTCTGCACATGGCCGAGGATCTGGCGGTGAAGGCCTATCTGGCGACGCGGCTGCCGGCGACCTATGCCGCGATCCGTTCCAGCCTCGACGCGCTGAGCGACGCCAAGCCTGCCTTTCAGCCCAGGACCTTGCTCGATGTCGGCGCCGGCCCTGGCACGGTGCTTTGGGCCGCGACCGATCTGTGGCCCGATCTCGAACAGGCGGTGTTGTTCGAAGCCAGTGCCGCCGTGCGTAAGGTCGGCGAGACGCTTGCCGGCAACACTATTGCCGCCCAGACCAGATGGCTGGCCGGTGATGCCACCATCGACCTTGCTGACATCGAGCCGGCCGATCTGGTTACGTGCGCTTATGTGCTCGATGAAATCGCGCCGGCATCGCAGCCGAAACTCATCGACCGGCTCTGGCAACTCACTGGCGACACGCTCCTGATCGTCGAGCCCGGCACCCCCGCCGGCTGGCAGCGCATCCTTGCCGTGCGCCGGCAGCTGATCGAGGCGGGCGCGCATGTGCTTGCGCCTTGCGCGCATCAGGCGCCCTGCCCGCTGGTCCAGCCCGACTGGTGCCATTTTTCCCGCCGCGTCGCCCGCTCGCGCCTGCATCGGCTGGCCAAGGATGCCGACGTGCCGTGGGAAGACGAGAAATTCATCTACGTCGCGGCTTCTCGCGACGGCCCCACATCACACCAGGCACGAGTTCTTGCGCCACCGAAATCCGGCTCCGGCAAGGTTCTGCTCAAGCTTTGCCAGGACGACGGCACCGCCACCGAGCGCTTGTTCACCAAGCGCGACGGCGCCGACTTCAAGTTGGCCCGGCGATTGGACTGGGGCGACAGGCTGGACAACATCGCAAAATGAACAGTGCCATTGTTCTTGCTTTGTTCCGACGAGTCAGATAGAGATCCACGCCCTGTCGAGTCAACCGGAATCGGGGCACGCGAATACTCTCCTGTGGACGATTGGTTGTTCCTGTGAACAACGGGCATCAAGGTTCTTTGGTTGGGTAGTGATGCAGAAAGGTCAGCACCGACTCATCACGTTCTGATATCGAAAGGCCGGGATTGAAATCGGGGATATCATGGCAGAGGCAGCGCGAAAATTCGGCGTCGCGGAAACACCGCTTTATCGTGAAGCGCCAAACAACATCGAGGCCGAGCAGGCGTTGCTCGGCGCCATCCTCGTCAACAACGACGCCTTCTACCGCGTCTCTGACTTCCTCAAGGCCAGCCATTTCTACGAGCCGCTGCACCGCAAGATCTATGAGGTGGCGTCCGAGTTCATCCGTATGGGCAAGGTGGCGACGCCGATCACGCTGAAAACCTTCCTGCCGGCCGACGAGAAGGTCGGCGACATGACGATGGCGCAATATGTCGTGCGGCTGGCGGTCGAGGCTGTGACCGTCGTCAACGCCACCGACTATGGCCGCGCCATCTATGACCTTGCGACGCGCCGCGCGCTGATCACCGTGGGCGAAGACATGGTCAACATCGCCTATGACGCGCCGGTCGACATGGCACCCGGCGAACAGATCGAGGATGCCGAGCGGCGGCTGTTCGAACTGGCCGAAAACGGCCGCTACGATGGCGGTTTCGAAAGCTTTTCCGATGCGTTGAAGAATGCCGTCGACATGGCCAGCGCGGCCTATATGCGCGATGGCCACCTGTCCGGCATTGCCACCGGCCTGCGCGATCTCGACCACCGCATGGGTGGCCTGCAGCCTTCGGATTTGATCATCATCGCCGGCCGCCCAGGCATGGGCAAGACGTCGCTGGCCACCAACATCGCCTACAACATCGCTGCCGCCTATGAGCCTGCCCAACAGGCCGACGGCTCCGTCAAGGCGGCCAATGGCGGCGTCGTCGGCTTCTTCTCGCTTGAAATGTCGTCGGAGCAGCTGGCCACCCGCATCATCTCCGAGCAGACCGAGATTCCATCGTCGAAAATCCGGCGCGGCGATTTGACGGAAGCCGATTTCGGCAAGCTTGTCGCCTACACGCAGGAGAACCATAAGCGCCCGCTCTACATCGACCAGACGGGTGGTATCTCGATCGCCCAGCTCGCGGCGCGCGCCCGCCGCCTCAAGCGCCAGCGCGGGCTGGACCTGATGGTCATCGACTATATCCAGCTGATGCAGGGTTCATCTGCCAAGGCGTCGCAGAACCGCGTCCAGGAAATCACCGAGATCACCACCGGACTGAAGGCGCTCGGCAAGGAGTTGGGCGTGCCGATCATCGCGCTCTCACAGCTCTCGCGTCAGGTCGAAAGCCGCGACGACAAACATCCGCAGCTGTCCGACCTGCGCGAATCGGGCTCGATCGAGCAGGACGCCGACGTCGTGCTGTTCGTGTACCGCGAGGAATATTACATCAAGAACAAGGAGCCGGAGAAAGGCACGCCCGAGCATCTCGCCTGGGAGACGAAGATGATCGAGGTCCAGGGCAAGGCCGAAGTGATCATAGCCAAGCAGCGCCATGGACCGACCGGCACCGTCAGCCTTGCCTTCCAGGGCGAGTTCACCCGCTTCTCCGACCTCGCCGAGGAGCATCATCTGCCGGAAAGGTTCGAGTGACCTATTGAGACAGGTCCCATTCCTTGGCGCCCCCCTCTGTCCTGCCGGACATCTCCCCCTCAAGGGGGGAGATCGGATGGCATCGACGCTTTCGCCAATTTTTGGCGTTGAAAAGAAGGCGCAAGCGCTGAAGCTGCAAATCTCCCCCCTGGAGGGGGAGATGCCCGGCAGGCCAGAGGGGGGCGCTGCCCCGCCAGCCTGTCACCGCGTGGCTTCCATCTGATGGCCAAATCGCGCGTCCAATTCATCTGCCAAAGCTGCGGATCGGTGCATCAGCGCTGGGCCGGCAAATGCGATGCCTGTGGCGAGTGGAACACGCTGGTCGAGGAAGGCACGTCCGGCGGCATCGGCTCAGGACCAGCCAACACGCGCAACGCCCGCAAGGGACGCGCCGTGGTGCTGACCACGCTGTCCGGCGATATCGAGGACGCGCCACGCATCATCTCGGGCATTGGCGAACTCGATCGCGCCACCGGCGGCGGTTTCGTGCGCGGCTCGGCGCTGCTGGTCGGTGGCGACCCCGGCATCGGCAAGTCGACGCTGCTCACCCAGGCGGCCGCGGCGCTGGCATCAAAAGGCCACCGCATCGTCTATGTCTCGGGCGAAGAGGCGGTCGCGCAGATCAGGCTGCGGGCACAGCGGCTTGGCGTCGCCACTTCTCCGGTGGAACTTGCCGCCGAGACCAATGTCGAGGACATCCTGGCGACGATCGCCGACGGCAAGCGGCCTGATCTCGTCATCCTGGATTCGATCCAGACGCTGTGGACCGACCTTGCCGATTCGGCACCCGGAACCGTCACCCAGGTGCGCGCTGCCGCCCAGGCGATGATCCGCTATGCGAAATCCACGGGTGCGGCGATCGTACTGGTCGGCCATGTCACCAAGGAAGGCCAGATCGCCGGGCCGCGCGTCGTCGAGCACATGGTCGACGCCGTGCTCTACTTCGAAGGCGAAGGCGGCCACCACTACCGCATCCTGCGCACGGTGAAGAACCGTTTTGGACCGACCGACGAGATCGGCGTCTTCGAAATGTCGGACAAGGGCCTGCGCGAGGTCGCCAATCCGTCCGAGCTTTTTCTTGGCGAACGCCATGCCAAATCGCCGGGGGCGGCGGTTTTCGCCGGTATGGAGGGGACAAGGCCGGTGCTGGTCGAGATCCAGGCACTGGTCGCACCCTCCTCGCTCGGCACGCCACGCCGCGCCGTCGTCGGCTGGGACGGCGCCCGGCTGTCGATGATCCTGGCGGTCCTCGAAGCCCATTGCGGGGTACGATTCGGCAGCCATGATGTCTATCTCAATGTCGCCGGCGGCTACCGGATTTCGGAGCCCGCGGCAGATCTCGCAGTGGCGGCCGCCCTGGTTTCCTCGCTCACCGGTCTTGCCCTTCCCGCCGATTGCGTCTATTTCGGCGAAATCAGCCTTTCGGGCGCCGTGAGGCCGGTTGCGCATGCGCAACAGCGCCTCAAGGAAGCCGAAAAGCTGGGTTTTGGAAGCGCGGTTCTGCCCTCGGGCAGCGGGGAACTGGCCGGGGGGATCGGGGCCGGTTCTTTCCAGCCGACCGAGCTTGCCGACCTCGTGGCACGCATAGCCGGCTCACGCCGAAGCCGCGTGGACGAAGAAGACTAGAGCATCGGACCCAGAGCCCGATGCTCGGCGCTACAATGCGGCTCATGGAGTGGGGCGAAAGACATGCCGATTACGCTGCTTGACGGAATTCTCGTCGGCTTCACTCTGGTTTCGGCGATGCTCGCCATGGTTCGCGGCTTCTCGCGCGAAGTCCTGTCCGTCGTCTCCTGGGCAGCGGCGGCAGCGGCGGCGTTCTTCTTCTACAAGCCGGTCGTGCCTTACCTCGCTCCCTACATCGAGAATGAAAAGGTCGCCATGGCGGCCGCCGCCGGCGTGGTTTTCATCATCGCGCTGATCGTCGTCTCGGTCATCACCATGAAGCTCGCCGACTGGATCATCGATTCCCGGATCGGCGCACTCGACCGGACGCTGGGTTTCCTTTACGGCGCCGCGCGCGGCATCCTGGTCGTTGCCGTCGCCCTGCTGTTCTTCAACTGGCTGGCCGGCGCCAAGGCGCCAGCCTGGGTCACGGAAGCCAAATCGCGGCCGCTGCTCGAACAAATCGGCGCCAAGCTCGAAAGCCTGCTGCCCGAGGATCCGGAAAACGCGATCCTCAAGAAGCTCAATCCGAATCAGCCGGCCGCCGAAACGCCAGCTGCTCCGGACGCACCGGCGGCGGATGCTCCGGCGGGCGGCGACGATACCAACACGCCGGCGCCTGACGACAATGACGCAACACCACCGGCGAACAACGCCCCGGCCGCTCCGGCACCGGCGGCACCGGCAAACTGACGCCGAAAAACGGCGTCAGGATCTGACGATGGTGTGAACGACTGCACGGCCCGCGTTGCTTTCGGCGCGAACCCGCATTATATGGCGATTTTAGCGGAGCTTAAGATGGCAGACGCAGACGACGTGCTTTCCGCCGAGGCCGACGACCATTTCCACGACGAATGCGGTGTGTTCGGCATTTTCGGTCGGCAGGACGCTGCGGCCATCGTTACATTGGGCCTGCATGCGCTGCAGCATCGCGGCCAAGAAGCGGCCGGCATCGTTTCCTATGACGGCAGCCAGTTCCATGTCGAACGCCATGTCGGCCTGATCGGCGACACCTTCACCAAGCAGCGCGTCATCGACAGCCTGCAAGGCAACCGCGCCATTGGCCATACGCGCTACGCCACCACGGGCGGCGCCGGCATGCGCAACATCCAGCCCTTTTTCGCCGAATTGGCCGATGGCGGTTTCGCCGTCGCCCACAACGGCAATCTGACCAACGCCATGACCGTGCAGCGCGCGCTGCAGAAGCAAGGCGCGATCTTCTCCTCCACCTCCGATACCGAGACGCTTTTGCACCTCGTCGCCACCAGCAAGGAGCGCGATTTGAACTCGCGTTTCATCGATGCGGTGCGGCAGGTCGAGGGCGCTTTTTCCCTGGTGGCGATGACGGCCAAGAAGATGATCGGCTGCCGCGATCCGCTCGGCATCCGGCCGCTGGTGCTGGGCGATCTCGACGGCGCCTGGATCCTGGCCTCCGAAACCTGCGCGCTCGACATCATCGGCGCGCGTTTCGTGCGCGACCTGAAGCCCGGCGAGATGGTCGTCGTCACGTCCAAGGGCATCGAGAGCCTGTTCCCCTTCGAGCCGCAGAAGACCCGCTTCTGCATCTTCGAATATGTCTATTTCGCGCGGCCGGATTCCTCGGTCGAAGGCCGCAACGTTTATGAGGTGCGCAAGCGTATCGGCGCCGAGCTGGCGGTCGAAAGCCCGGTCGAGGCCGACATTGTCGTGCCGGTGCCGGACTCGGGCACGCCGGCGGCGATCGGCTTCAGCCAGGCGGCCGGCATTCCCTTTGAGCTCGGCATCATCCGCAATCATTATGTCGGCCGCACCTTCATCCAGCCGGGCGATTCGATCCGCCATATGGGCGTCAAGCTGAAGCACAATGCCAACCGCCGCATGATCGAAGGCAAGCGCGTGGTGCTGGTCGACGACAGCATCGTGCGCGGCACCACCAGCCAGAAGATCGTGCAGATGGTGCGCGACGCCGGCGCCAAGGAGGTGCATATGCGCATCGCCTCACCGCCGACACGCGCCTCCTGCTTCTACGGTGTCGACACGCCGGAGAAATCGAAGCTCCTGGCGTCGCGCATGTCGATCGAGGAGATGGCCGAGTTCATCCGCGTCGATTCGCTCGGCTTCCTCACCATTGACGGGCTCTACCGCGCGGTCGGCGAGGCCAGCCGCGACAACGACCAGCCGCAATTCTGCGATGCCTGCTTCACCGGCCAGTACCCGACCCGCCTGCTCGACTTCGAAGGCCACGACAATGTGCGCACGCTGTCGCTGCTGGCGACAAGCGGGACGTAGGCCGGACCGCCATCAGCGTTAGTCAATTCCCGGAATCCATCGCATGACCCTCGACCTTTCCGGCCGCGTTGCGGTCGTCACCGGCGCCTCGCGCGGCATCGGCTATTTCATTGCCAAGGAATTGGCTGCCGCCGGCGCGCATGTCATTGCGGTGGCTCGTACTGTCGGCGGGCTGGAAGAGCTCGACGACCAGATCAAGGCGGCCGGCGGCCAGGCGACACTGGTGCCGCTCGACCTCGCCGACATGGCCGGCATCGACCGCCTGGGCGGCGCCATCCACGAACGCTGGGGCAAGCTCGACATTCTCGTCGCCAATGCCGGCGTTCTCGGCGTCATTTCGCCGATCGGTCATGTCGAAGCAAAAACCTTCGAGAAGGTGATGACCATCAACGTCACCTCGACCTGGCGGCTGATCCGCTCGGTCGACCCTCTGCTGCGGCTCTCCGATGCTGGCCGCGCGATCATCCTGTCTTCCAACGCCGCGCACTCGGCGCGCGCCTTCTGGGCACCCTACGCGGCATCCAAGGCCGCGGTGGAGACGATGATGCGCTCCTGGGCGCATGAGACGCAGAGCCTGCCGCTCAGGGTGAACGCCGCTGACCCCGGCGCCACCCGCACCGCCATGCGGGCCCAGGCAGTGCCGGGCGAAGATCCCGAGACGTTGCCGCATCCCTCCGAGATCGCCAAGCGGATCGTGCCGCTGGCCAGCCCGGACCTGAAAGAGACCGGATTGATCTTCCAGGCCAAGCACAATCGCTTCGTCGCCTATAGGCAGCCGGAATAAACTTGAGCCTTTTTTTGACGCATGTCGGTTTCCCAAAAACCGCTGCGCACTTTTAAGCGACATGCGTAGGGATTAAACAGGCCTCCGGAAACGTTTCTTCGACGTAGTCGAAGCCCAAACCGGAGGAACCACCATGCGCAAACTGCTTCTCGCCACCGCGGCCATCCTGATCGCAGCCGCGGGCGCCGCTTACTCGCAAGATGCCAAGATGAGCTTCTTCGTCACCAGTGTCGGTTCCGGCAAGGGTGCCGACCTCGGCGGCCTCAAGGGTGCTGACGCGCATTGCGCATCGCTGGCGGAAGCCGCCGGCGTCACCGGCAAGAGTTGGGCCGCCTATCTGTCGACCAGCGACACCGACGCCCGCGACCGTATCGGCAAGGGGCCGTGGGTGAACGCCAAGGGCGTCAAGATCGCTGACGACGTCGCCTCGTTGCACAGCGATGCCAACGGCATCACCAAGCAGACGGCGCTCAACGAGAAAGGCGAAGTGGTCAACGGCCGCGGTGACACGCCGAACCGCCACGACGTGCTGACCGGCTCCAAGCCCGACGGCACCAAGATCGCCGACCAGACCTGCGGCGACTGGACGATGAGCGGGGCGGAAGGCGCCGCGATGATGGGGCATCACGACCGTACCGGCCTCGACGATTCGGCAGCCGCCAAATCCTGGAATTCCTCGCACGCCTCGCGCGGCGGCTGCAGCCAAGAGGCGCTGAAGGGCACCGGGGGCGATGGCTTGTTCTATTGTTTTGCCACCAACTGAGCCGATTGCGCTTCGAAATCGGGCTGGGAAACCCGCCGTCACATCACGCGGCTGTGATGAGACGGCGGGAAGCTGTGCCGCGGTCATGCTTTCGTCATTTCCATGGAGTTGGTAGGGTCACAGCGACTCCCACAACAAGCGCCCAACTGGCAGAACAAGGAAATCCCCATGGCTACGACCGCAGCAGCGTTGGTCTGGTATCTGGTAATCGCCGGTCCGCAAGGCGGCATGGTCGTGCTGCCCAGCACCTTCGACAAGCGCGAACAATGCACCGCCGCCATCACCGAATATCAGAAGCAGCCGACACCGGCCGGCTGGTCGGTGCAATGCGTGCCGAGCGCCTCGCCCTTCACCGACGAGGGTGACGCCGAAGAACCGTCAGCACAGTAGGCGTCAGCGGCGTGCGCTGACCGTCAGTTCCGGCTTCTGGCTGATGGTCTGGAATACCACGCAATAACGCTCGGTCAGCTTCAGCAGCGAGTCTATCCGCTCCTGCGGCTCATCGGTATCGAGGTTGAAATTGAGCCGGATGGCGCGAAAGCCGACCGGCGCATCCTTGGCGACACCGAGCGTGCCGCGAAAATCGAGATCGCCTTCAGCCTCCACCGTGGCGGCGCCGAGTTTGAACTCGAGCGCCGTCGCCACCGCCTTCAGCGTCACCCCAGCGCAGGCGACCAACGCCTCCAGCAGCATGTCGCCCGAGCAGAGCTCAAGGCCTGAGCCGCCTGTTGCCGGATGCAGGCCGGCGATGGCGAGCGCCCTGCCCGTCTCCACCTTGCAGGCAACCGACTGGTCGTCGATCGAGCCCTTGGCGCGAAGCGTGATCATGGCCTGCGAAGCGTCGTCACGATAGGCCTGCTTCAGCGGCGCCTGCATGGCCTTCAGTTCGGTCGCATCCATCCGCTTTCCCCTTTCGTCGACTGCTTGCGTCACCGGCATGCGCCGTCCGGTCAAGATTTGCGCCGATCACCTTGGGAAGGCAATGCCATTCCGCAACAGGTGCCAGCCGCCTACACCGATATCCCAAATGGGACATTGACGGACAAGGTCCCAAAAACGTCTGATCCGGGCAAGTCATCACTCCATTTCCCGGCGGTCCCCGATGCCTCGAACCCTCTCGACAAGGCCGAAACAGGATGGGTTTCGCGCGCCCGGCGAATTCGAACCCAAGTCAGGCTGCTGGATGATCTGGCCGGAGCGGCCGGACACCTGGCGCCTCGGCGCCAAGCCCGCGCAAAAACTGTTCGCCGATGTCGCCGCGGCGATCGCGCAAAGCGAGCCGGTGACGGTGGCGGCTTCTGCTCGCCAGTGGCAGAATGCCCGAGCGCGATTGCCCGGTCATGTGCGCGTCGTGGAAATGTCCACCAACGATTCCTGGCTGCGCGACAGCGGTCCCAACTTCGTCGTCAACGATCAAGGCGACGTGCGTGGCGTCGATTGGATCTTCAACGCCTATGGCGGTTTTGACGGCGGCCTCTATTCGCCATGGGACCTGGATGACTTTGCGGCGCAAAAAGTGCTCGAAATCGAGAACATGGATCGCTACCGCGCACCTCTGATCGCCGAGGGTGGCGGGTTGCAGTGCGACGGTCAGGGCACGCTCATCACGACGGAGCAATGCCTGCTCAACCGAAATCGCAACGCTCATCTCGGCAAGGCCGAGGTGGAGCGCCAGCTTGGCGACTATCTCGGTGTCGACACCATCATCTGGCTGCCACGCGGCTTTGCCTTCGACGAGACCGACGGCCATGTCGACGACGTCTGCTGCTTCGTGCGCCCCGGCGTGGTCGTGCTGAGCTGGACCGACAATCGGGACGACCCACAATATGAGATCGTGCGCGAAGCCGAGGCGGTGTTGCGTTCGGCTCGTGATGCGAAGGGCCGCGCGCTGGAAGTTCACCGGCTGCCCCACCCCTTGCCGATCGAGATGACGCCGGAAGAAAGCGACGGCGTGGACCGGCTGGATTCGACCTGGGCGCGACCGGCCGGAAACCGGATCGCGGCGAGCTACATCAACTACTATCCGGGCAACAGCGTCGTGGTGGTGCCGCAGTTCGGCTGCGATCTCGATGTGAAGGCCAAGCGGACGCTGGCCGAGCTGTTTCCCGACCACCGAATAGTCGGCATCGAAAACTCGCGAGAGATCCTGCTGGGCGGCGGCAATGTCGCCTGCATCACCTTGCCGGTCTATGCCCCGCAACGACGTTGAGGGACGGAGCATGCCGAGAACACATAGCGAAAACGGAGGACATTCATGCGCGCTCTGATCTTCTCAACCCTGCTTGCCTGCGGCGTCTGCGCAAATGCGGCTTCGGCTGACGAGGAAAAGATCGTCAACGTCTACAACTGGTCCGACTACATCGCGCCGGACACGGCCGAGAAATTCGAGAAGGAAACGGGAATCAAGGTTCGTTACGACGTCTATGACGGCAACGAGGTGCTTGAGACCAAGCTGCTCACGGGCGGCTCCGGATATGACGTGGTCTACCCTTCAGCCTATCCGTTCCTCAAGAACCAGGTCAAAGCAGGGGCTTTCCTGGAACTCGACAAATCGAAGCTTGCGAACCACTCGAAGATCGATCCGCAAGCCCTCGCGCTGATCGCCGGCGCCGACCCGCAGAACCTGCATGCAGTGCCCTATATGGCGGTCACCGACGGCATTGGCTACAACGTCGCTGCGGTGAAGCAGCGGCTGCCGGACGGGCCGACAGATTCCTTCGCCATGGTCTTCGACGTCGATGTGGTCAAGAAGCTGTCCGATTGCGGTGTAGCTATCATCGATGCGCCGGCTGAAGTCATCCCGATGGCGATGAACTACCTTCACATCAACCCCAAATCGACCAGTCCCGACGACCTCGCCAAGGTCGAGGACCTGCTGGTCAAGGTGCGGCCCTACATCCGCTATTTCCATTCGTCGAAATACATCAACGACCTCGCCAACGGTGACATCTGTGTGGTGTTGGGCTGGTCGGGCGACATACTCCAGGCAAGGACCCGTGCGGCGGAATCCGCAAAGAAGCTGGAGATCGCCTATTCCATCCCCAGAGAAGGCACGCTCATCAACTTCGATACGATGGCGGTACCGAAAGATGCGCCGCATCCCGACAATGCCCAGGCCTGGATCAACTTCAATCTGCGGCCCGATATCGCCGCGGCCAATTCCAGCTATGTCTCCTACGCCAATGCGATACCGGAGTCCCTGCCGCTGATGGACAAGGCCATAGCCAGCGATCCCGGCGTCTTTCCGCCTGATGCCGTGAAGGCCAAGCTGTTCGTGGTGGACAACAACGACCCAAAGCTGCTGCGATCACAAAACCGCATGTGGACGCGCATCGTGACGGGACAATAGAGCAATTCCAGGAAAAGTGCGCAGCGGTTTTCCCGGGAAAAGCGCGTAGCGCTTTCCCTTGGGAATTGCGTCAAAGCAAAAAGACAGAGCCGGGCGGAAGCCGTCAGGCTCAAGCGGCTTCGCGGATGGCCGCCAGCAACTCGACCTGGGAGTGCACGCCGAGCTTGCGATAGATCTGCTTGATGTGGTTGCGGACGGTCCCGGGCGAGATGGCGAGGCATCGCGAAATCGTCTTGGCGTTGCCACCATCGACCAGATGCCGCGCAATCTCGGTCTCGCGCCTGCTCAGCCGCGAGCGAGCGTCACCGATTGCGGCGCCCTTGTGCCGGAAGCGGCACAGATGGAGCAATCTTTCCAAAATGAGCCTTGTCGCGCTGCTTGCCGCGCAAGCCGTCGCCAGATCCTGCTCGCCAAACGGTTCTGCCCCGTTTCGCCTGAGAAAAGTGACATAGCCAGCGGTCAGCCGGTCGAGATTGAACACGCCGGTGATCTCGTCGAAACTGTCGGAAGGGCCGAAGAATTCGCGATAATAGGGAGTCCGCTGGAAGTCGCCATTGCGGAGTGCCGACAGCGGCAACAGGAAATCCTGCCTTGTGCTGGCGAACCTCTGGAAGAAGGGATCCTGGCGATACAGTCGTGCATCGTAGTCGCGGTTCCAGCGATCGGGACCGGCATCGTCGATGGTCAGGGATGTGATGTCGCGACGGTAAAAGCCGACATAGGCGCGGTCGGAGCCAAGCAACTCGCTCGCCGCTGCCGTGAAGCGAGCCGACAATTCTTCGGGTGTCACGGCAACGGCCGCAGCGGCGACACCGCCGCTCCAGCGCCCAAACTGATCGAGGGAAAGGTTCGACTGCATTCCAATTCATACTAGGCATGATGCCGAAAAGTGTGAAGCGGTTTTCGGACGGCATCATGCTCTATCTGTTTGATTTAGAGCCGGATTGAGATTTCAGGTCGATCGACCTGAAATCATCCGGCTCTAGCGCAAGCCGTTGCAAGTTCAAATCAGCCATTTCCTTTGACTTCGACCCTCTCGGCCATACCTATGCGGGAGTCGTTGTCGCGGAGCTATCATGCCGGTCAAAGTGAAACTGATCTGCCTTATCCTGCCGATGCTCGCCGTCCTGGCGCAGCCCGTCCTGGCCGAAACGGCGGAGCGGCCAGCGCCCTCGGGCGGCGTGCTATCCCTGCTGCCGCCGCCGCAGACCACCAACCATTCGATCACGCTAGCCGGGCGCAAGCTGGATTACCAGGCAAAGGCGGCGACCCTGTCGCTGCTATCGGGCAAGGGCGACGTCACGGCGGAGATCTTCTACGTCGCCTACACACTGGAGCCGCCGGCAAGCGGGGCCAAAGACCAGCAGCGGCCGATCACCTTCGTGTTCAACGGCGGCCCTGGAGCAGCGTCCGCCTATCTGCATATCGGCGCACTCGGTCCACGGATAATCGCGACGGGAGCCGACGGCGAATTCCTGCCGTCACCGCAAAGACTGATCGACAATCCGGACAGCTGGCTCGACATGACCGATCTCGTCTTCGTCGATCCGGTGGGAACAGGCTATAGCCGCGAGGCACCGGGTCAGGACACGCGCGATTTCTGGGGCGTAAACCAGGATGCCAGCTCGATAGGCGCCTTCATCCGGCTCTATCTCGCACAGAACGGCCGCACCGGGTCGCCACTGTTCCTCGCCGGCGAAAGCTATGGCGGGTTCCGCGCAGCGCTGCTCTCCAGGACGTTGCAGGAAGATATCGGCATCAGTCCGAACGGCATCGTGCTGATCTCCCCGGCGCTGGAGTTCACGCTGGTGCAGCCCGACGAATTCGAGCCGCTGCATTGGGCGCTCGAACTGCCTTCACTGGCGGCGGTGCGCCTGCGCGCCGAAGGCGTCAGCGGCGACGCGTTGCGGGAGAAGCTGGCAGACGTCGAACATTATGCGATGGGCGATTACCTCACGGCAATCACCAGCGGACTGGAGCAAGGCAGGCGGCTGGCCAGCCAACGCGTGGCTGACATCACCGGCCTGCCGCTCGACCTGGTGCAGCGGAACTCCGCCCGCATCCCCACCGGCCTGTTCGCAAGGGAGTTCTCCCGCGCCAGCGGCAAGGTGCTCAGCCCCTATGACGCCACGATCGGCACGGCCGACATCGCGCCCGAGAGCGCCCGCATCGCCGGCCCGGATCCGGTGCTCGACCGCAGCGTGCCGGCGCTGACGTCGGCATTCGTCGGCTATATCAGCGACGAACTGCATTTTCGCACCGATGTCAGCTATCGGCTGCTCAATGGCGAAATCAGCCACAATTGGGATTACGGGACCGGCGCCTCGCGGCAAGGCTATGCCGGGGTGATGGACGATCTGCAGCGCGCACGCTCGCTGAACCCTTCGCTCGGCGTCGTGATCGTCAACGGCTACACCGACCTGGTGACACCTTACCTCGCCTCGCGCTACCTGGTGAGCCAGATCCCGTCGCTCGCCAATGCCAAGCCCATCCGTCTCGATGTCGTCGAGGGCGGGCACATGATGTATTTCAGGTCCGACGGCCGGCGCGCGCTGAAAGAAGCCGCTTCGGAACTTTACCAGGCGACGCAGTAGGCTTGGCGACAGTGCAGTTCGGCAAAGACCCGTGCCCCAATATAAGCACCGGGCTGGCGTAGCGCCGCAGGGGTTTTCGCCCGTATAGCTTGGTACCAAGGGAGTTGAATTCACGGCTTCCTTGTGTCGCTCCTAATAGCATTTCTGCCGCTCCGGCAAATTTGGTCCCACGCGCCTTATGGCCGATATCGCCATTCTCGAAACACGCGAGCGGGTTCTTGCAGGCATCCTGCTGACCGGTGCGGCCTATCTGCTGTTTTCGACACAGGATGCTTCGATCAAGCTGCTGGTCGTCGGCATGAGCGTCTGGCAGATCATGTTCTTCCGCAGCATCACCATTCTGGGCGCGTGCGCGGCGATCGGCGGACGACAGCTGTTTGCCGACACGATGCGGTCGCCCATCGTGCGGCCGATGCTGGTGCGCAGTGCCTTCACGCTTGCTGCGTGGCTCTGCTACTACAACGCCGCGCGCAGCCTGCAGCTCGCCGAACTGACCACCGTTTATTACGCGGCCCCGATCATCGTCACCGTGCTTTCGGTGTTCCTGCTCGGCGAAAAAGTGCCGATGCTGCGCTGGCTGGCGGTGCTGATCGGCTTTGCCGGCGTGTTCATCGCTTGCGATCCGACCCATCTCGGCCTGTCCGTGCCGGTGCTGCTGGTGCTGGCGGCCGCCTTCTTGTGGGGTATCGCCATCGTGCTCTTGCGCAAGACCGCCCTTGCCGAGCGCTCGATGATCCAGCTCCTGCTCAACAATTTCTATTTCCTGCTGTTTTCGGCGGTGCCGGCGCTGCTCTGGTGGCAGACGCCAAACCTGGCGCAATTGCTGCTGCTTGCCAGCGTCGGCGCACTCGGCGGCCTGGCGCAGTATCTTCTCTTCGAAGGCATGAAGCGCACGCCGGCCTCGGTTCTTGCGCCGCTGGAATACACCTCGCTATTGTGGGCATTCGCACTCGGCTTTGCGATCTGGGGCGACGTGCCGCGCCGCGAAGTCTTCCTGGGCGCTGCGCTGATCGTCGCCGCCGGCCTGCTGATCGTCGGCACCGAGCATTTCCGCAAACGGCTATGATGTGCATGGCCATGATTGCTGACGCTACGATGTCAGGACCAAGCGGCGTAGGCTGGCGGCATGATTGAGATTGCAGCCGCCACCGACACCGCCGCGGAGCGGACACTCGGCATCATCCTGGTATCGTCCTCAGCCGCCGTTTTCGGCCTGACCGGCGTTCTTACCAAGTCGATCCACGCCGACCCGTTGACCATCATCTGCTGGCGCGGTTTTGTCGGCGCGATCCTGATCAGCCTCTATGTGCTGTGGCGGCGTCACCGTTCCGGTGGGCGTGAGACCCTGCGGCTTGGCTGGCGCGGCTGGCTGCTGGCGGTGGAAGGCGCGCTGGCCAGCATCGCTTTCATCTCGGCGTTCAAGTTCACCTTCGTCGCCAATGTCGCTGTCATCTATGCCACAGCACCTTTCGTCACGGCGCTGCTGGCCTGGGTTCTGACGCGCGAACCCTTCCGGTTGCAGACGATGGTCGCCGCCGCAGTGTCGCTGTGCGGCGTGGCGATCATGGTCTGGTCCGGCTTCGGCACCGGCAATCTGTTCGGCGACGGACTGGCACTGCTGATGACCATCGGCAGCGGCCTTTACATGATCATGGTACGCGCCTTCCGCGACACGCCCGTGGTGTGGGCCGGTGCGGTGTCGGCATTCCTGTTGTTCGTGCTCGGTTGGTTCGTCACCGATCCGCTGGCGGTTTCGCCGAGAGATGCCGTTCTGCTCGCCACTTTCGGCGCGTCCTTCGCGCTGTCCTCGATCCTGTGGACGGAGGGCGCACGGCTCATCCCGCCGGCCGAATCCGGGCTTCTCGGTTCGGCCGAAGTGCCGTTCGCGATCCTGTTTGCCTTCCTGTTCCTGGGCGAGATTGCACCAGCCGCCAGCATGATCGGCGGCGCCGTCGTGCTCACCGCAGTGTTCGCCCATGCGGGGCGGGATTGGCTGATGGCGCGCTCGCAACGCATGGCGTCAAATATTTCTTAAAAAAGTGACACAGTCATGGAACCATCATCCGGGTCAGGCATTATTGCTGCGACGGGCCATCCCCAAGTCCCCCAAACCCCTCGGCCCGTCCTACTCCAAGCCGACCGTAAGGTCGGCTTTTTCTTTGCCGCTTGCCGACCGTAAGGTCGGCTTTCTCTTTGCCACTTGGGACCGCAAGGTCGGTTTCTTTGGGCATTCAGCCCGACAAGGCAAGGTTACCGCTGAGCAGGGTCGCCAGATCGGCTGCCGATCCATCGGCACCGGCGCGCAGCCGGATGGCGAACTCAGCCAAAGGCACCTGGGGCAGGCCAAGCTGGCGCGGCGCCTCGACAATCCCGGAATGGGCAAAGCGAGCCGTTCGCAGCGTCAGTGCGACACCGGCGTTCACGGCTGTGCGCAGGCCGGCCAGACTGGCGCTGCCGGCAGCAATGCGGTAGCGGCGGCCAGCGGCATCGAGTGCGGCAAGTGCCGCTTCGCGAAAACCGCAATATGGATCGAGCAGCGCCAGCGGCAGTTCCTCCTGCCGCGTGGCCAGCCCCTTTTGTGAGCATAGCCATATCATCGGCTCGCGCAGCACGCCGACTTCGTCCGCCGCTGCCGTCTGGCGCATGACGATCGCCAGATCGAGGCCGCCAGACTGCAGCGCCTGCGCCAACTCGGCGGAACGGCCGACCCGCAGTTCGATCCTGACGCGCGGATGGCTGCCGGCGAAAGCACGCAGCAGATCCGGCAGGCCGCTGTCGGCAAAATCCTGCGTCGTGCCGATGGCAACGCGCCCGGCAGCGCGGGCGCCCTTCAGCGCCAGCCAAGCCTCGCGATGGACGGCAAGAATGCGCTTGGCGTGGCCGACGAGATCCTCACCCGCCGGCGTCAAACCACGTCCCCGCCCCTGCGGCGCCAGCAGCGGCTCACCGACGACTTCCTCCAGCCGCTGCATCTGGGCGGTCACCGCCGAGGGCGAACGGCCGATGCTTGCAGCCGCCTGGGCCAGCGAGCCGCTGTCGACGAAAGCAAGGAAGGTTCGGAGCAGATCGGGATCGAGCGTTTCCATACTTCGATACTATCGAAGTATCATTTAAAAACAATTCGATTTTTTTGACTAAAAGGTGGTGGCTTGGTTGTTTCAACGGCGATCGGACGCCGCTCAAGCCAAGGAGAAGAAGAATGCCTATCATCAACATCAGCGTCACCGGCAAACCTGACGCGGCGCTTTCCGCTCGCATCGCAAAGGAGGCCACAGAAATCACCGCGACGCAGCTGCGCAAGGACCCGACGATCACGGCAGTTGCCGTGTCCTATGTCGATCCGCAGCACTGGTTCGCCGGCGGCAAGTCGCTGGCCGAGCACGGCACCAACACGTTCTGGCTTGATATCAAGGTGGTCGACGGCACCAACACCAAGCTTGAGCTGGAGGCCTATCTGAAGGCGATCTTCGCAGCCTTCGGCCGTCTGCTGGGCGGCGTGCACGAGGAGAGCTACGCCTTCGTGCATGAAGTGCCGGCAGCCGCTTACGGCTATGGCGGCAAGACGCAGGAATTTCGTTTCATCAGTGGACGGCTGCAGGCGGCGTGAGAAGCAGCTTCCCGCACCAAGGGAAGCAAAAGCTCCGCATTGACCTTGCTCCCACATCGTCTAGGTTCTGGCCGACACGGCCGCAAAGAGCCGAGATGCTAAAAACGTTGGGAGAGACGCGGCATGATCCTGACACTGGCGCTGCTTGCGGGTCTTGTTCTGGCCTGGCTCCTGATTGGCGTGGCGGAAAAATTCCGCCTCGGCCTACGCTTCACCCAGGCGCTGCTCTATGTCCCGTTCAAGCTTGCCTACCGGATCGGAGACAGCCGCATCAGGATCGCCCGCAAGGCGCAGGCCCCAGTCATCTACGTCATCTCTCATCAATCGCGCTTCGAGCCGGCGCTGATGCTGTCGCTGCTGCCGGAAGACACGCTGCATATTCTCGATGAGGTCTCGGCGCGCTCGCCGTGGCTCGAACCTTGGCGCGAGCTTGGCCGTACCATCGCCTTCAACGCCGAACATGTCTTCGTCAGCCGCCGGCTGGTGCGGGTGCTGAAGGGCAAGGGCCGGCTCGCTGTCTATCTGCCGGATGCAGTCGAGCCCGACGTCAAGACGTTTCGGTTGTTTCGTGCCGTCACCCGCATCGCCATGCAGGCCGATGCCAAGATCGTGCCGATCTTCGTCGGCGGCGCGCGCAGCCTGCCGGTGTCGCTGACGCCTGGGGACAAGGCGCCACGACACTGGTTTCCGCAACTGTCGATCAGCGTGCTGGAGCCGATGACCATCACTGAGTTGGTGGCGCGCAACCCCGAGCAGGCCTCGAACACCAACGCGCTGTTCGACCGTGTCGCCGAGGCGCGGCTCTTCGGCACCAACCTCGATCGTGGCCTGTTCCTGGCCATGCGCGATGCCGCCGACCGCGTCGGCGCTTCGCATATCATCATCGAGGACGTGATCTCCGGCGCGCTGAGCTACCGCAAGCTGTTCATCGGCGCCCGCGTCCTGGGCAGGCGCTTCGAGGCGGTAACGGCTCCGGGCGAGGCAGTCGGCGTGATGCTGCCCAATGCCAATGGCGTCGTGCTGTCGCTCACCGGCCTTCTGTCGGCCGGCCGGGTGGCGGCGATGATCAACTACACGGCCGGGCCGGCGAGCGTCACCGCGGCCGTGCGCACGGCGGTGATAAGGACCGTGATTTCGTCCCGCGCGTTCGTCGAGAAGGCCGACCTTGCCGATATCGTCGCGGCGGTCGAAAAGGGCGGCGCCAGGCTTCTCTGGCTCGAGGATGTGCGGGAGAGCGTCACCGCGCTGGACAAGCTTGCCGCCGCCTTGCTGTGGCGCTGGCCGCTGCAGCGACAGGACGCGGCCAAGCCGGCGGTGATCCTGTTCACCTCGGGCTCGGAAGGCACGCCGAAGGCAGTCGTGCTGTCGCACAAGAACCTTTACGCCAACGCCATGCAGGCTGAGGCGCGCATCACCATCTCGCCCGCCGACATCCTGCTCAACGTGCTGCCGGTGTTCCATTCGTTCGGCCTGACGGGCGGCACCATCCTGCCGCTGGTCACCGGGGTAAAACTGTTCCTCTACCCCTCGCCGCTGCACTACAAGATCATCCCCGAGGTTGCGCGCAAGGTGAAACCGACCATTATGTTCGGCACCGACACGTTCCTCGCCAACTATGCGCGTACCGCCAAGGACGGCGATTTTTCCAGCCTGCGCTTCGTCGTTGCCGGCGCCGAGGCGGTGAAGCCGGAAACCCGCCGCGTCTATCGCGAACGCTTCCAGGCCGAGATCATCGAAGGGTTCGGGCTGACAGAGGCGGCACCGGTGGTTGCCGTCAACACGGCAATCCATGGCCGCGACGGTACCGTCGGGCGGCTGCTGCCGGCCATGCGCATGAAGCTTGAGCCGATCGAAGGCATTTCCGATGCCGGCCAATTGTGGCTCGACGGACCGAACCTGATGATGGGCTATATGACATCGGACCGCCCCGGTGAATTGCAGCCGCTGACGGGCTGGCACGACACCGGCGACATCGTCGCTGTCGACCGCGAAGGCTTCATCACCATTCGCGGCCGCGCCAAGCGCTTCGCCAAGATCGCCGGCGAGATGGTGTCGCTGGGTGCTGTCGAGATGCTGGTGCAGTCGTTGTGGCCGGAAGAACGCCATGCGGCGGTAGCGGTGCCGGACAAGAGGCGCGGCGAGCGCATTGTGCTGGTCACCACCGCCGACGACGCCAATCCCGACGAGTTGCGCAGATTCGGCAAACAAGCGGGCGCCGCCGAACTGATGGTGCCCAACGACATCGTCAAGGTCGAGGAAATCCCGGTGCTGGGTTCGGGCAAGACCGACTATGTCTCGACCCGAAAGCTGGCGATCGACAGGCTGGGGCTCGGCGTCGCGGCCTGAGTCGGATCAAGCACTTCCGCCGACCTTCTAACCTATATCCGAAGGCGGTACCTTCTCGCCCTCCAGCTTGGCGCGTTTCGAATAGGCGCGCACACTGAACGGCAGGAAGATCAGGTAGCCGGCAACCGAAGCGGTCAGCGTGTACCAGGGGTAGGTCATCAGCAGCAGTACGTAGAGCACGACACCCAGGATGATCGGCAACACCCTGTCGCCCGGGATTTTCAGGCTCTTGCCGGAATAGACCGGCAGCCGGCTGACCAGCAGGAAGGCGACCAGTATGGTAAAGCCGGTGGCGACGAAGGCCGCTGGACGACTGGGCTCCAGCCCTGTGCGCAGGAAATAGAGATAGAGCGGCAGCATCACCAGCACAGCACCAGCCGGCGCCGGCACGCCGACGAAATATTCGGACTGCCATATCGGGCGGTCGGCCTTCTCGTCGTCGAGCACGTTGAAGCGGGCGAGCCTTAGCCCGCAGGCGATGGCGAACAGCAAGGCCGCAATCCAGCCCGGCGAGCCGGCACGGTCGAGCAGGAAGGCATAGAGCACCAAAGCCGGGGCGACGCCGAAATTGACGATGTCGGCCAGCGAATCCATCTGGGCGCCGAATTTGGAGGTTGCCTTCAGCATCCGCGCCAAGCGGCCGTCGATGCCGTCGAGGAAAGCGGCCAGCAGCACCATCACCACGGCCGGCTCGAAGCGGCCTTCGAAGCCGAAGCGGATGCCCGACAGACCGGCGCAGATGGCAAGCACGGTGACGAGGTTGGGCAGCACCATGCGCATCGGGATCTCGCGGATGCGCGGACCGCCGCTGGCATGGGCCTCGAACTTCTTATACTGCGTGCCCACGGCTCAGGAAATCCGCACGAGGGGTGTGCCGGCGACACCGCCGAATTCGGCCAGCACGGTTTCGCCGCCGACCGCTGTCTGGCCGACGGCAACGCGCGGCGTGGCGGTCAAGGGCAGGAAGACATCGACGCGCGAGCCGAAGCGGATCAAGCCGAAACGCTCGCCGGTGCCGATCGAGCCGCCCGCCTCGGCCCAACAGACGATCCGCCGCGCCACCAGGCCGGCGATCTGGACGGCGGCGATCGTGCCGTTGGGGCTTTCGATGACCAGGCCGTTGCGCTCGTTCTCGGTGCTGGCCTTGTCGAGTTCGGCGTTGAGGAATTTTCCGGGCCGGTGTTCGATCCTGACGATACGACCGCGTACCGGGGCGCGGTTCACGTGACAGGAAAAGACATTCATGAACACCGAGATGCGGGTCATCTCGACATTGCCGAGGCCGAGTTCGCGCGGCGGCACGGCCGGCCCGACCGCCGAGATGATGCCGTCGGCGGGGCTGACCACCAGGCGGTCGTCGACCGGCGTGACGCGCTCGGGATCGCGGAAGAAATAAACGCACCAGGCCGTCAGGATCAGACCGATCCAGAACAGGACCGAGGAGAAATAGCCGAGGAAAAGCGTCGCCGCGCCAAAGGCCGCGATGAAGGGATAGCCTTCGCGATGGATCGGTACGAACGCGTTCTTGACCGTATCGACAAGGCTCATCAGCTAAAAACAGGCTCCGTTTCAAGTCCGGCCTCAATAGCCGAAAGCCCCCCTCGCCGCAACGCAACAATCGGCGGCGCGGGCGAACGGGCAAGGGCCTGTCGCCTCAGGATAGCCGAACGCTCCGCGTTCGTGAGGTCGCGACCGGCTCGCATGCCTGTGCCACTGGCGTCAGAATTTCGAGACAATCAGCCCAGATCAGTTGGCACCATCGGCTTCGGCGCGCACAAAATGTTCTTCGATCTCAAGCCTATGGGCATCCGCCAGCGGATCTTCGGCGCCCGACCTCAAGAGCGCGCTCCCGTTGGGAGAGGACACCAAAAACAGCAGTCTACCGTCAGCAGCAACTGTCCAACTGACGACCGATCCTCCCTCGCTCGGAATCAGCATCGATGGCAAAGCAACTGCTCCTGCCGTATCAATTCCAGCCCTGCGCAAAAGAAGGTCGAGGGCTGCTGGTGCCCCGTATTCATCAGCCAGTTCGATGACTGTCGCTATTGAATCAGCGCCGACATGCGACAGCTTCAGACCGACACGTGGAGCACCTTCGCCAAGTAACTCATCAACGCTATCGACCGGTCCGAGGTCGAGTTGCAGTTCTGTACCATCAGCAGCCAGGTACTGGTATGCAGCCGCATGCGTTGGCGTGACTACGCACAAACGCACCCTGCCGGCGTTGGTTACGACCGGAAATGTCATCTGCTTCTCGCCATCTATGTCCAACATCCGTCCTTTGCCGAGCCCGAGCTTAACCTCGGGCTGCGGCAAAGCTGCACAGGCGAGCCCGATGCCCACTTCAAGTCGGCTCGTCATCACTGCTTTCAGATGGAACACCGAACGATGGCGCAATCGAGGTTCGCGCCTGGAGTTGGCCATCACAATGTCAAGAGTGGCCTCCTGGCATTCGGCATCGTCGACAATCTCCAGTTCAGGCCAGGAGGCTATCCAACCCACTGCGCGGGCAAGCATCGGGACGCTGTCTTCCTCCTTGTAAAAAAGATCGTCGAGTCCATCAAGGAAATCAGCGCGGCCACCTTCGAATCCAGTCTGTTCCTCCGCTTCCTTGGGATGTTCCCGGACCCAAGCAACCATCTGTTTCAAAATAGCTAAATGGTTTTCTGCTCGCATTCCAGCCAAAGCCAAATGCACATCCGAGGTGACTTTATCGAGGTGATCACGGTAATTGTGAATAAATTGGCTATGGCCGCCATTAGCCACTTCCATCCCGTATAGGTAAGCGTGAAAAAACTGCCTCGCTGACGGCGGTATTTCGTGATCTTTGTAGAGGCCCTGATCAAACATTGCGGTCACGAAATCCATGACTGCAGTCACGAGGTCAGCAACGTAGTTTTCCTTAGCGGCGCGCTCGACTGCTGAAAACGGGACAACAATTGAAGTCACGCGCGGACTGGCCGTCGGTTGCTCCGGCTGGTGCGCCGAAATCGTTGTCGACTGCTGCAGCCTTTTCTTTCGCGAAAAAATTCCGAACATTCCAAAGCCTTCTTACCCGGAGGAAAGCAATACCGGTAGATCAGAGTCTGTCGGCAGAATATCACTTGGAAAAGTGGATAAAAAGGCGCTTGAAATTCATTTTCACTGCGTCTTACCAATATTTTGAAGAACACTTCAACCGATAGTTTGAAGAACACTCCAAAAACTGACCTCGAGGCTTCGTCGCGAACTCAGCAAAGAGCAGCCAAACCAAAATTATCGGTTCTGTGCCTGTCGGCAGACCGCTGCCTCGCCCGTCCTTGGTGAGACAGCGCCATCATGGACCATTTGGCGATGCTGACGCACTCAACAAGGAGTCCCCTACATGCAGAAACCACCTGCCCCCCAAGCGCATCTCGTCACTGCCGGTCTCGCTTTCGGCGAGTCGCCGCGCTGGCATGACGGACGGCTGTGGCTTTGCAACTGGGGCACCGGCGAGATTATCGCCGTCGATGCCGACGGCAACCGCGAGGTCATGCTCACCGTACCGGCTGTCCTGCCCTACTCCATTGACTGGCTGCCGGATGGCCGCCTGCTCGTCATCTCCGGCCGCGAAGGGCTGCTGCTACGACAGGAGGCCGACGGGAGCCTCGTCACTCGCGCCGATTTGCGTGACCTGTCCAAAAGCCCTTGGAACGAGATCGTCATCGACGGGCGCGGCAACACCTATGTCAATGGCGGCGGACCGGCGCCGGCTTCTGGCGAGCATTTCGGCCCCGGCACCATCGTGTTGATCACGCCGGACGGCGCGGTCCGGCAGGTGGCGGAAAATATCGCCTTTGCCAACGGCATGGCGGTGAGCCCGGACAACAAGACGCTGATTGTCGCGGAATCCCATGCCAATCGGCTGACCGCCTTCGACATTGCCGCCGACGGAAGCCTTGCCAACCGAAGGGTCTGGGCCGACCTCGACGGCTATCCCGACGGCATCTGCCTCGATGCCGAAGGGGCGGCCTGGTATGCGGATGTTCCCAACAAGCGTTGCGTGCGGGTGCGTGAAGGCGGCGAGGTGCTGCAGACAGTGACCGTCGATCGCGGCTGCTTTGCCTGCATGCTGGGCGGCACCGACAGGAAAACGCTGTTCATTCTCGCCGCCGAATGGCGCGGCTTCGAGCATATGGTCAGTGACGCCCGCACCGGCCAGGTGTTCAGCGTCGAAGCGCCGGCACCTGGCATCGGCTGGCCGTAACAGCCTTGCTACAACCCAGGAACCCTCTGATAGTTGGCGATGTCGGCGCGAACGCCGAGCCGGGCAATCGTCTCCTGCGGGTTGAAGGCGATGCGCTCGTGCGCGGCCTTGACGATCGGCACGACATTGTCGACGGCCGCCTGGCTTTCCCATTCGACGATGGTGACGAGGTTGAATTCGCCCGGCCCGGAGAATTGCTCGAGCAGGAAATCCTGCACGAAGCCCCGCTGCAGGCGCAGCAATTCATGCGTTGTCCTGACCTTGGCGAGTATCTCCTCGCGGGCGCCGGCCGGGACGACGAATTTGTCCACCCTGAACACGCTGCCGCCGTTAACAGTCTGATTTATCTTGCTCATTCGATTGCTCCGTTCCTGGATCATGGTGTTTTTTGGGCTCCAGGAACGGCCTACAATCTCAACTTAAGTTGAGGTCAAGCGCAAAAATCAGATCACACGCCGAACCTTCAATTCACCTCCGACGTGCGCCGGCGGACGATGACGCCAAGTTCGTCGCCCTCGCGAGCCAAGCGCAGCCGCTCTTCGGCTTCGGTCGCCTCGCGCTGGCGGTCCCACATCGAGGCGTAGAGGCCATGTTTGCGCATCAGCTCGGCATGGGTGCCGCGCTCGGCGATCTGGCCGTCCTGCAGCACGATGATCTCATCGGCCGTGATCACCGTCGACAGGCGGTGGGCGATGACGATGGTGGTGCGGCCACGGCTGACCAGATCGAGCGCGGCCTGGATCTCCTGTTCGGTGTGGCTGTCGAGCGCCGAGGTCGCTTCGTCGAGCATCAGGATCGGCGGCGCCTTCAAAATGGTGCGGGCGATTGCCACGCGCTGCTTCTCGCCGCCCGAAAGTTTTAGCCCGCGTTCGCCGACCATCGACTTGTAGCCGTCAGGCAATCGCTCGATGAACGGGCCGATCTGAGCGAGTTCGGCGGCCTTGCGCATATCCTCCTCGCTGGCGCCGATGCGGCCATAGCGGATGTTGTAGGCGATGGTGTCGTTGAACAGCACGGTGTCCTGCGGCACCATGCCGATCGCCCCGCGCAGGCTCTCCTGCGTCACGTCCTTGATATCCTGGCCATCGATCAGCACCTGGCCGCCCTGAACGTCGTAGAAGCGGAACAAAAGCCGCGAGATGGTCGACTTGCCGGCACCCGAAGGCCCGACAATGGCGACGGTCTTGCCGGCCGGCACCTCGAAGCTGATGCCCTTCAGGATCTTCCGGTTCGGGTCATAGGAGAAGTGCACGTCGCGGAACTCGACCTTGCCGGCGCTGACCGCGAGTGGCCTGGCATCCGGCTTGTCGACGATCTCCTGCGGCACATCCAGCAGATCGAACATCTGCTCGATATCGGTGAGCCCCTGGCGGATTTCGCGGTAGATGAAGCCGATGAAATTGAGCGGCACCGACAGCTGCATCAGCATGGCGTTGATGAAGACGAAGTCACCGACGGTCTGCGTGCCGGCCCGCACTTCGAGCGCCGACATGCACATGACGATGACGGTGCCCAGGCCGAAGATGATGCCCTGCCCGAAATTCAACCAGCCAAGCGAGGTCCAGATGCGCGTCGCGGCGACCTCGTAGCGTGCCATGGAGCGGTCGAAGCGCTCGGCTTCCATGCCCTCATTGTTGAAATATTTCACCGTCTCGTAGTTGAGCAGCGAGTCGATTGCCTTGGTGTTGGCGTCGGTATCGCTGTCGTTCATGTCGCGGCGGATCGAGATGCGCCAGTCGCTGGCGCGGACCGTGAACCAGACATAGACCCAGACGGTGACCGCGACGACGACCACATATTTCCAGCCATAGGTGTAGGCGAAGATGCCCGTGGTCAGTGCGAATTCGAGGATGGTCGGCGCCGTGTTGAGCATGATGAAGCGCACGATCGTCTCGATGCCCTTGGTGCCGCGCTCGATGATGCGCGACAGGCCGCCGGTGCGGCGCTCGAGATGGAAGCGCAGCGACAGTTGGTGCATGTGAACGAAAGTACGGAAGGCGAGCTGGCGCACGGCATATTGGCCGACGCGGGCAAACAGCGCGTCGCGCAGCTGATTGAAGCCAAGCTGCACCAGGCGCACGACATTGTAGGCGACGACCAGCATGACGGGCGCCAGCAGGAAGCTCGGCAGCGGCGGCGCCGATTTGGCGTCGCCGGCCAGCGCGTCGGTCGCCCATTTGAAGAAATAGGGACCGGCGACCAGCGTCAGCTTGGCGACGACCAGCAGCAGCGTCGCCCATGTGACCCGGGCTCTCAGATCGGCGCGATCCGCCGGCCACATGTAAGGCCACAAATTGAGCAGCGTCTTGAAGGTCGAGGAGTCGGAGACGGTTTTTTCGGCCATTTCTTGTGCCTTCTTCTTATTTCAGCGGCCGGAGCAGCAGGAATTGACGAGAGCGGCCACCGATGCGGAGACATCGGCGAGCGCGGCATGGTCGATCGCATAGCGCGAGCGCTGGCGATCGGGCTCGAAGCGAACCAGCCCGGCTTCGACCAGTATTTTCAGATGTTGTGACACGGTGGACTGCGCCAGATCTAAGCGGTCGACGACCTCGCGGCAGCAGCAGGAACTGCTCGTCGATAGGTGTTTCAGGATTTCGATCCGCGCCGGATGGGAAAGCGCTGCAAGTCGGGCGGCGACCGCACGGCTGTCCGGACCGCCGCATGATGCGTTTGTTTCCATCAGGGATTCTGCCATCGTTCATCGGCGATAGACGATGAACGGGCACGGGGCAAGCTAACCCTATGGGCAGAGCGCCGGAACCGCCAATCTCCCCCTCGTGGGAGAGATGTCCGGCAAAGGTAGCTCGACCGGATTTGGCCGACAGGTTGGCGAGGCGCCCCCCTCTGCCCTGCCGGGCATCTCCCACAAGGGGGAGATTGCGCTCAACCGTCGGCGCTCAAACCCTACTCCGTCTTGGCGGGCGCTGTCGTTGCCTGCTCGCCCATGGCCTTGAGGTCGGCGGCTTCGCCTTCCTTCGACTTTTCCGGGACCTTGAACACCTGGCCCGGCCAGATGCGGTCGGGATCACTGATCTGGTCCTGGTTGGCGAGGTAGATGGTCGAGAAGCGTACGCCGTGGCCATAGACGCGCCGCGAGATCCGCCACAGCGTGTCGTTGCGGCGGATGATGACGGCGCCGTCGGCATGTTCAAGCTTGGGCGCCACGGTCTCGGGCACATCGCTTGGCGGCGTCGCCTCCGCCACAACGGCCGGAGCCTCGGCGGCGGGAGCAGGCGTCGTGGCCGGGGCCGTTTCGGCCGCGGCCGGCGCCTCGGCGGCGGCAGGTGCGGCCGGCTTGGGCTGAACGGGCTTCGGCGCCGAGGGTGCCACGGCGGCGATCGCTTCGCCGGGCTCACGCTCGAACGGTACGGCCGCGCGGGCCACAACTGTCACACCGTCGGCATCGAGGCCGTCGACATGGATTGTGTAGCTGCCGACCGGAATGTCGCGCGTCGCCTCGACCAGGAAATGACCGTCCGTCGAAGTTTGCGCGTCACCGAGCAGGATGTCGTTGGCATACGCGCGCACCTTGCGGCCGGCATCGGCGAGGCCGGCGACAAAGATCTTGCTGCCGTCGATCTCGACCGCCTCGACGACGATCTTGGGCTCGGTCACGCCTGCAGCGGGCGGCGTCGCCGGCGCTGCAGGAGCCGGTGTCGCGTCGACCACGGCTGGCGCTGGGGCGGCTGGCGCCGGAGCGGTTGCGGGGGCTTCGGCTGTGGGAGCAGCCGGCGCGGCGGCCGGAGCAGCCGGCTTTGTCTCGGGTGCGGGAACGGTCAGCAATTCGGCCGGCTTGCCCGGCTCCTCGACCATGGCCAGCACCTGGCCGGCCGCATCCTTGGGAACCGAAACGACGGCGGTCTGCACCGAGGGCGTTACGACGTCACCGGTGGTCGCGCGCAGCGCGATCGTATAATCGCCGGGCTTCAGCGGATCATCGAGAATGATAACGAAGGCGCCATCGGGACCAGCGACCGTCGAGCCAAGCACCGTCGAGCCATTGAGGATTTCGACCTTGGCGTTGGGCGCCGCATTGCCGGCGACGACAATCGAGCCATTGCTTTCGACGCGCACGACATCGAAGGACGGTGCGACCGGACCGGTCGCAGCAGGCGCCGCCGCGTCCGCGGCCGGTGCGGCGGGTGCCGTTGCCTGGGGCACTGCGGCGGGAGCCGCCGGGACTTCAGCGGCGGGCAGCCGCGCTTCGGTGCCGGGATCGGCCGATTTTGCCGCTGCGGGCGGCGTCTGCGCCGCCACTTGCGCCGGCGGCGTGGGATTGAGATACGGGTCGAGTGCGCCCGCTACATAGGCGGTTCCCGCGGCCGCAACGGTCCCACCCGCCGCGAACAGGAACGCCTTCAGTGGATTAATTGCCATATTTCCCTACCCCTTAGCCACCTAACGCCGGTCTAGCCTGTTTTAGCAATACCGACAAGAAAAAGCCCAGGCCGTTAACCCTTGGGGCTTGACCGCGCTTTCAGACCCAATCACCAATCATCGACATGAACACGATTCGATCCGTCTGCGTCTATTGCGGCTCGTCTCCGGGCCGCGATGAAATCTATATCAAGGCCGGACACCTGCTCGGGCGCTCAATTGCCAAAGCGGGATTGCGGCTGGTCTATGGCGGCGGCACCAAAGGCATCATGGGCGCTGTCGCCGAAGGCGCGCTCAAGGCCGGCGGCAAGGTGACGGGCATCATTCCGCGCTTCCTGATCAACAAGGAGGCGAGCGAAACAGCGCTTGACCGGCTCGATGAACTCTTGATCACCGACAACATGCACGAGCGCAAGCACAAGATGTTCGAGAAATCCGACGCCTTTGTGGCACTGCCGGGCGGCATCGGCACGGTCGAGGAGATCGTCGAGATCATGACCTGGGGACAACTTGGCCATCATCGCAAGCCGATCGTCTTCGCCAATGTCAAAGGATTTTGGGATCCGATGCTGGCGCTGCTCGATCACATGGCCGCCGAAGGCTTCATCCACACCGCGCAGCGGGTCAAGCCGCTGGTCGTCGACGACCCCGAAGCGATCGTCGCCGCCATCATGGTAGCCGGATCGTCCGTCGACGCCCCGACCGAGGGCGTGCAGTCGGTGATCGACAAGATGTAGGGCGATAAGGAATAGGGGCAGTAAGGCAGTATGTGAATTGCCTCGAGTGTCCTGCCTACTCCCCTACTCCCCTATTCCCCTACTCCGCCGCAGCCTGCCGCAAATCGGCAATCACCGCGCGCCGGTCATGACGCCGCCAGGCGAGATGGAGTGAAACCGTGCGCTCGAGCCACGGCAGGTCGCGAAACACGATCCGCGGCGGCGCGGCGGCACGCAGGCTGGCTTGCACCGTCGCCAGGCCGAGACCCGCGCTGACAAGGCCGAGCGAGGTCAGCGGGTCCGCCGTCTCATAGGCGATGTCGGGCAAAAAGCCGGCTTTGGCGCAGGCGGCAAGGAACTGGCCGCGATTGGTGTCGTCCGGCTGGCGCACGACGGTGATCCAGGTGCAACCGTCAAGATGGTGAGGCCCGATCTCTGGCACTTCAACGAGTGGGTCATCTTCGGGGATCGCCAGCACCAGCGGCTCATGCCGCAGCGCCATGGCGGCGACATCCGGATCATCATCGGGTGGCGGCGAGTAGACAAAGCCCAGATCCAGCGACCGCTGCCGTAGCCCTTCCAACTGCGCCGCCGAGCGCAGGCTTCTCAGCTGCAGGTGGAAATCCGGCCGGTCGCGACGGAACTGGCGCAGCATCCCGGCGACAAGCCCGGCATGAACGGCCCCTTCGACATAGCCGATGGCGAGCCGGCCGACGGCGCCACTGGCCAGGTTGCGGCCGAACTCCTCCACACGTCGCGCATTGGACAGCAGCGCGCGGGCCTCGGTGAGGAAGGCGCGGCCCTCGGCGTTGAGATGGACCCGCTGCTTCGACCTCTCAAAGAGGGAAACACCCAACTGCTCCTCGAGCTGGATGATCTGCCGGCTGAGTGGCGATTGGGAAATATGCAGCATTTCGGCTGCGCGCCCGACATTTCCGGTTTCGGCGACCGTGACGAAATAGCGGAGCTGGCGCAGGTCGAACATTTCTCCTCCAAGGCTCAAGTCCCTTTGGGTCTCAACTTTAGCCTAATCAGTCTTGGACTGTCTGACCAGCCAAAAGCGATAATCGGCCATCCAACCAAAGGAGACCGCCATGCAGTTCTTTGCCCTTCTCGCTCGCAACACCGAAAAATTTACCGATGCCGATTTCGCTCCACTTCTGCCCGGCGAAGCCGAACAGCGGCGCACGCTCTACGCCGAAGGGGCGGTACGTCAGGTGTGGAACCGAGGCGACATCCCGGGCAGCGGCATGATGCTCGAGGCTGCTGATGATGCTGAGGTTCGCGGCCACCTCGCCACCTTGCCGTTGGTCAAGGCCGGCATGATGGACATTGCCGCAATCGTGCCCCTCAAGCCCTACCCCGGCTTCGGCCCGAAGCACTGACAGGGCACATCCGGGGGTGACGAAGGCGTCACCCCCGGATTGACACGGGGGATCGACAGACTGTGATCGGCTGTCAAGAAACCGTCACACGAAACCGGCTTCGCGCGTGCTAGGAATCAGTATCAGGCAGCCGCCGTGCGGCGCCATCTTCGGAACATGCATCTGGCACCGCCCATGGACATCACTCTCGCCCCGGAAGGCACCGATCTGTCGCCCTACCTGCCCGACGAGCACGGACTGTTCTTCATCTATCACTTCACCGCTGAGGGCGTGCGAACCAGGGACGCCGCCGCCGCGCACTGGACATGGCGCAGCTACCAGCTTTCCGACATGCGGGCCCGTCACGAAATCGGCGCCGATCGGGCTTTGCCGGCACCGGCGCGTGAAGCTTTCCTATCCGCCAGCCATGGCTGCCACATCGACCTTGAGGACGACTGGCTCTATGGCGATCTGCCGGACCTGCGCCATGACTATTCGGCGGAAGCGGGCGGGCTTGGCCATTTCCGCTTCGCGCTCAATGACACGATGCTGGTCGGCGCCCGCAAGCAACCGCTGCAATCGGTCGACAACATCCGCAAGGCGATCGAGAATGGATCGCGCAAGTTCCGCTCGCCAGCCGAGTTGATCGAGGCTGTCGTCGGCCAGTCGTTCGATGGCATGGTGGCGGAACTTGCGGCACTCGGCGACAGTCTCGACGGCATCGAAGACCGTATCGTCTGCGACGCATGGCACAATGAACGGCAATCCCTGGTCGACGCGCGCCGGCATCTGGTGGTGATCCACAGGCAGATGGCGACGCTGACCAATCTGTTCCGTCACCTTGATCATTCGCACCGCAACGACCTGCCAGACAGCATCAACGACATGGCCGCGCGCCTTTCACACCGGGCGCAGACGCTGCACTATGACGGCGAGCAGTTGCAGGCGCGCGCCCGGCTATTGCAGGACGAGCTTATGGCAAAGCTGACGACGCAGTCGAACCGGCTGCTGTACGTCCTGTCGGTAATGACGGCGGTGCTGTTGCCGATGACCATCATCTCAGGCCTGTTCGGCATGAACGTTGGGGGCCTGCCGCTGGTCGACACGCCAATGGGCTTTTGGGTGGTGACGGCTGTGTCGATGGTGATCGCGGGCGCGACCTATCTCTTTGTCAGGCGGCTCGGACAGATGTAGCACCCGCCGGCAGCTTTCACGCAGTGGCGCGAAGATCCTCGATGATGGTGCCGGCGGCGGCCACTTCCGCTTCGTGATCGGGCTCGCGCCAGGTCTCGGCAAGCCCAGCCGCATGCCATTCGCGCATCGCCGGCAGAGCAAGCAACTGCGCCGGATACGCTGCAGCCGCACCCTCGAAGGAGAGCCCATAAGACTGTGCGCGGAACGCCACCGGGGCAAAGAAAGCATCTACTGCGGTGAAATGAGCGCCCGCCAGAAATGGCCCGCCGAAACGAGCAAGACCATCATTCCAGAGGTCGTCGAGGCGAAAGAGGTCCTGCTTCAGCGCATCGGACATCGGAAACGGCTCTACCCGCACGCCGCAACTCATCGGACAGGCGCTGCGCAATGCGGTGAAGCTCGAATGCATCTCGGCGGCGGCCGAGCGCGCCCAGGCGCGCGCCTTGGCTTCGACGGGCCACACGCCATGGTGGCGTTCGGCCAGATATTCGACGATGGCCAGCGAATCCCAGACCGCCCAGCCGTCGTCGACCAGGCACGGCACGCGGCCGCTCGGTGAGAAGGAACGGTACAGATCCCAGCTCGATCCGGTCGGGAATGGCGTCAGCCGTTCCTCGAATGGGATATCCAGCGCGCGCATCAGCACCCAGGGCCGCAGCGACCATGAGGAATAATTTTTGTTGGCGATATGCAGCAGGTACATCGAACCCCCTTACCGTGCGGGCTGCGGCGCGGCGCGTCGCGCTGTCGTCAACATCGACCAGGAATAGACTGCCAAAGCCGCCCAGATCAGCGCAAAGGCGATGGCCTGGATGGTGCCGAAAGGCTCGTCGAAGATCAGAACGGCGATCAGGAACACCATGGTCGGCGCGATATATTGCATGATGCCGATGGTTGACAGCCGCAGCAGCTTGGCGCCGAAGGCGAACAGCAACAACGGCACCGATGTGACTGGACCGCAGCCGATCAGCAACGCCGTATCCGTGCCACTGCTGGATACGATGTGGTCCTGTCCGGTCGCGATGAGATAGACGATGTAGCCAAGTGCCGGCACCGACAGCAGAAGGACTTCGAGCAAAAATCCCTGGCTCGGGCCGATCGGCAGCGTCTTGCGGAAGAAGCCGTAGGCGGCGAAGGAAAACGCCAGTGCCAACGACACCCAGGGCAGCTTGCCGCCTTCGATGGTCAGCACGGCGACGGCGACGGCCGCCAGCACCACCGCCGCGATCTGCAGCCGGTCGAGCCGCTCGCCGAGCAGCAGCGCGCCGACAACGACGCTGACCAGGGGATTGATGTAGTAGCCGAGCGCGGTTTCGACGGTGCGGTCGACCGCGATCGCCCAGACATAGATGCCCCAGTTGACCGAGATCAGCGCCGCCGTCAGCGCGGCCATGGCGATGGTGCGCGGCGAACGAAGCGCCGCCTTGAAATCCGCCGTGCGGCCGGCCCAGATCAGAACGGCGGCGGCGATCGGCACCGACCAGACGATGCGATGGGCAATGACTTCCGCGAGCGGCAGATGAGCGACCGCCTTCATGTAGAAGGGCAGCAATCCCCATAGCAGATAGGCGCCGAGCGCCAGCAGAAAGCCGCGCCGGGCCTTGGACTCTGCATCCAGGGTAATTGCTTCAGTGGCCATGGACCAACGCTATGGCCCAGTCACCTTGGCAAGACCATCGCAAAGTTCTGATGGATCAATGGACTTTCGCTGATGGTTCAACCCTATTCGGCGGCCACCAGTCCGGCCATCTCGCGGTTCTTCATCAGCTTGTAGACGATGGAATCCATCAGCGCCTGGAACGAGGCGTCTATGATGTTCTCGGAAACTCCCACCGTCCACCAGCGTGCGCCGGTGCCGTCATGCGATTCGATCAGAACGCGGGTGATCGCCTCGGTACCGCCATTGAGGATACGCACCTTGAAGTCGGCCAGCTCCATGTCGGCGATCTCGCCCTGGAATTTGCCGAGGTCCTTGCGCAGCGCGATGTCGAGCGCGTTGACCGGGCCATGCCCTTCGGCCACCGACATCTTCTCCTCGCCATCGACCACCACCTTGACGATCGCTTCGGAGACCGTCTTCAACTGGCCGTTGGCGTCGAAGCGGCGCTCGACCATGCAGCGGAACGAGGTGACGTTGAAGAATTCCGGCAGGCCGTGCAGCATCTTGCGGGCGAGGAGTTCGAAGCTGGCATCGGCGCCTTCATAGGCATAGCCCTCGGCCTCGCGCTCCTTGACCACGGATATCAGCGCGTCGAGCCGGTGATCGTCCTTCGGCACCTCGATGCCGCGTCGCCTCAGCTCGGCGAGGAAATTGGCCTTGCCGCCCTGGTCCGAGACCATGACACGGCGGCGGTTGCCGACGGTTTCGGGGGGGACGTGCTCATAGGTCGCCGGCTCCTTGGCCAGTGCGGATGCGTGGATACCCGCCTTGGTGGCGAAGGCGGAAGCGCCGACATAGGGCGCTTGCGCCTCTGGCGCTCGGTTCAGGAGTTCGTCAAATGCGCGCGACAACCTGGAAATGCCTGTCAACGCCTCAGCCGAAATGCCAGTTTCGAAACGATCGGCGAAGGCCGGCTTTAACGCCAGCGTCGGCACGATCGAGATCAAATTGGCGTTGCCGCAGCGCTCCCCGATGCCGTTGAGCGTGCCCTGGATCTGGCGCACGCCAGCCTCGACAGCGGCGAGGGAATTCGCCACGGCCTGGCCGGTGTCGTCATGGGCATGGATGCCGAGATGATCGCCTGAAATACCCGACGAAATAACCTTCTCGACGATGGCGCGGACTTCCGATGGCTGCGTGCCGCCATTGGTGTCGCACAGCACCACCCAGCGCGCCCCGGCATCATAGGCGGTCCTGGCGCAGGCCAGCGCGTAGTCGGGATTGGCCTTGATGCCATCGAAGAAATGCTCGCAGTCGACCAATGCCTCCTTGCCGGCGGCGATCGCCGCCTCGACGGAGGCCTTGATGGCATCGAGGTTCTCCTCATTGGTGCAGCCGAGCGCGACACGGACATGATAGTCCCAGCTCTTGGCGACGAAGCAGATGGCATCCGACTTCGATTGCACAAGTGACGCAAGGCCGGGATCGTTGGACGCCGACACCCCTGCCCGCTTGGTCATGCCGAAGGCGACGAATTTGGCGCGCTCCGTGCGCTTCTCCTGGAAGAAGGCGGTGTCGGTCGGGTTGGCGCCGGGATAGCCGCCTTCGACATAGTCGAGGCCAAAAGCGTCAAGCAGTTTTGCGATGGCGATCTTGTCCTCGACGGAAAAGTCGATGCCCGGCGTCTGCTGGCCATCGCGCAATGTGGTGTCGAAGAGATAGAGGCGCTCGCGGGTCATGGTCATTTGCCTGCAAACTTGTCCGTCGCGCGGATCAGCCGGTCGAGGATACCCGGCTCCGAATAAGCATGACCGGCGCCCTCGATCAGATGGAAATCCGCCTTTGGCCAGGCCTTGTGCAGCGCCCAGGCATAGCGCGCCGGGCATGGCATGTCGTAGCGGCCATGGACGATGGTGCCGGGGATGTCACTCAGCCTGTGCGCGTCGCGCAGCAATTGTCCCTCTTCCAGCCAGCCGGCATGGACGAAATAGTGGTTCTCGATGCGGGCGAACGCGACGGCATAGTCGTCCTGCCCAAACGGACCGCTTGTCTCCGGCTCGGGCAACAGCGTGATCGTTTCGCCTTCCCACAGGCTCCAGGCGCGGGCCGCCTCGATCTGCGCCTTGCGATCCGTGCCGACCAGCCGCTTGCGATAGGCGGCCATCATGTCGCCGCGCTCGGCCTCCGGGATCGGCGCCAGGAAGCGCTCCCATTTGTCCGGGAACATTTCCGAGACGCCGAACTGATAGTACCATTCCAGTTCCGCACGCGTCAGCGTGTAGATGCCGCGCACCACCAGTTCGCTGACGCGTTCTGGATGGGTCTCGGCGTAGGCGAGCGCAAGCGTCGACCCCCAGGAGCCGCCGAACACCAGCCATTTGTCGAAGCCGGCCATTTCGCGCAGCCGTTCGATGTCGGCGACCAGGTGCCATGTCGTGTTGGCTTCGAGCGAGGCGTTGGGCGTCGATTTTCCGCAGCCACGCTGGTCGAACAGGATGACATCGTAGAGCTTCGGGTCGAACAGCCGCCGGTGTTTTGGCGAAATGGTGCCGCCCGGCCCGCCATGCAGGAACACCGCCGGCTTGGCGCCTTTGGTGCCGGAACGCTCCCAGTAGACCTGGTGGCCGTCGCCGACATCGAGCATGCCGGAATCGAACGCCTCGATCTCGGGATAAAGCGTACGCAATTGACTGCTCATAGTTGTAAACCTTTGGTCGGCCAGTCCGGCGTTTCATGGTCTGGGTGCTGGAAGGAGATGATGGATTCCTGCCTGTTGTAATAATCAGGATCCTGGTGGACGGGCTGATCGAAGATCGTCTCCACCCAGGGCAACCGCGCGGCATAGTTGACCTGGATCTGCGGTGCCAGGTCCGAACGGTCGTCGAAGGCACCGATCGCGATTTCCAGCCCGCCGGGCTGCCGATATGTCAGCGGCGTGCCGCAGCGGGCGCAGAAACCACGATCGATGTTGACCGACGACTGGAAGTAACTCGGCTCTTCATGGGTCCATTCGACGCCATCTCTGGGCACCGTGACCAGCGCGCCGAAGAACGAGCCGAACTGCTTCTGGCACATGCGGCAATGGCAGATGGACGGACGGCCGAGCGCTCCATGAACGCGGAAGCGCACGGCGCCACACTGGCAGCCGCCGGTTCTTACCTGATCGGTCATGATCTTTCCTTTGGCGGCCATTGTTCGGTGTCGTGGTCGGGGTGCTGGTAGGAAACGAGATCGGCCAGATAGGAGGCCGACGACATGTCGGCCATGGTGTCCTCGCCCGGCAGTTGCGGGATCGAGTCGACATAGGGCAGCTTTGCCTCGATCCCCCATTGAATCAGCGGCACGATCTCCGCTGGATTGTCGAACGCACCGATGGCGAGGCCAACCCCGTCCGGCGCGGTGAAGGTCAGCGGCGTGCCGCAATCGGCGCAAAAACCGCGATCGACATGGTTGGACGAACGGAAGTATTTCGGCTCGCCGCGCGTCCAGTCGAGCCTGGCGCCACGCACCGAAACCAGCGGCGCGTAGAACGCGCCGAACGCCTTCTGGCACATGCGGCAATGGCAGACCGAAGCGTCGCCCAAAGCGCCTTCAACGCGAAAGCGCACCGCGCCGCACTGGCAGCCGCCGGTGTAGATCGGTCGGTTGTCGAGGCTCATCGCTGATCACTCCGGCGCATGGCAGACGGCCTCGACGTTGTTGCCGTCGGGATCGAGGACGAAGGCGCCATAGTAGTCCGGGTGATAGTGCGGGCGCAGGCCCGGCCCGCCATTGTCCTTGCCGCCGGCGGCAAGCGCCGCAGCATAGAAGGCTTCGACCTCGGCGCGGCTGCGCGCGGTGAAGGCGACGTGCTGATGGGCCTTCTGACCATCCTTGCCTTCCTGCAGCCAGAATACCGGCCGATCGCGACCGTAGCCACCGACCTTTTTACCGCCGGTGTACTCCAGCGGCACCATATACAACAGCGCGGCACCAAGCGGCGCCATCGCCTTGTCATAGAAAGCCTTCGAAGCGTCGAAATCGGCAACGTTGATGCCGAGATGATCGATCATCTTTTTACCTCCCAGGTGGTGATGCGTTCGCCTGTGACCGGATCCTTGCCGTCCTTCAACTGTATCCCTTGGGCCAGCAGGTCGTCGCGGATGCGGTCGGCTTCGGCCCAGTTCTTGGCGGCGATGAACGCGAGACGCTTGGCGATGGCCTTGCCGACGTGGCCTTCATCAACCTTCGCCGACGCGACGTCGAAGCCGAGGAACAGCAGCGACGCCTTCAGCGATGCAGCGGCATCGTTGCCGTCCACTGCCTCGCCGGCCAACTGGGTCAGGACCTGGAAGGCGGCATAGGTGGCGAGATCGTCCGACAAGGCGTCGATGATCTCCACGGGCACCTGTCCCGCCGCCGTCGGCGCGAGGTCGGCTCCCCGCTTCCATTTTCGCAGGGTGTTCTCGGCCTCTTCCAGCTTGCGCACGGAAAAGTCGATCGGCTCGCGATAATGCGTCATCAGCATCGCCAGCCGCAGCACCTCGCCCGGCCATTTGCGGCCGCCGAAGGTCTCGGTCTCCAGGAGTTCGTTGATCGAGTAGAAGTTGCCGAGGCTCTTCGACATTTTCTGCCCTTCGACCTGCAGGAAGCCGTTGTGCATCCAGATGTTGGCCATCATTTCGGTGCCATGGGCGCAACGCGACTGGGCGATCTCGTTTTCATGGTGCGGGAAGATCAGGTCGAGGCCGCCGCCATGAATATCGAAGACCTCGCCGAGATAGGCGGCCGACATCGCCGAGCACTCGATGTGCCAGCCCGGCCGACCCCTGCCCCATGGCGAATTCCAGCCCGGCTCCTCCGGTGACGACAACTTCCAGAGGACAAAATCGCCGGGATTTTTCTTATGCGCGTCGACGGCGACGCGAGCACCGGCCTGCTGCTCGTCGAGATTGCGCTTCGACAGCTGGCCGTAGTCGGGCATCGACGCCGTGTCGAACAGGACTTCGCCCGCAGCAACATAGGCATGGCCGCGTTCGATCAGGCTTTGAATCAAGGTGATCATGTCGACCTTGCCGTCGGCACGGGGCTCGACGAATTCGGTGGCGCGCGGCTCGACCGTCGGCGCCAGGCAGCCGAGAACCGCCACGTCGCTGTGGAACTGGCCGGCGGTCTTTTCGGTGACCCGCCTGATCGCCTCATTCAACGACAGCGTGCCGGAAGCGATCTCGCCGCCGAAATCGCGCAAAGCGCGCGCATTGATCTTGTCGTCTACGTCGGTGATGTTGCGCACATAGGTGACGTGCGTCTGCCCATAGAGATGGCGCAGCAAGCGGAACAGCACGTCGAAGACGATCACCGGCCTGGCATTGCCGATATGAGCAAAGTCGTAGACGGTCGGGCCGCAGACATACATGCGCACGTTCAGCGGATCGATCGGGACGAAATCCTCTTTCGTCCGCGTCAGCGTGTTGTAGAGGCGCAGGCCCTGCGATGCGTCGGACATTCGTGCCTTCCCGGTTCAGAACTCAATTCGACGAAGCCAGCCCTGCGCGAACGCAAATCAGGCTCCAGCCTGCTGGCCGGGGCGTTTGTCCAATCTGGGGAGAGATGAGGCGAAAACGTCCGGACCAGCGCGAGGCTAGCCAATAATGCAAATGCCACAAATGGCGAAAGACGTTTTCATGGGCGGCTTTATCGCCTTGGCTTGTGTTGCCGTCAAGTCGCAAGTTTCGGCAAAACCGTCGCTGGGTCACAGGTAATGATGCACTGAAACATTTTATTAAACATGTCGGCACAGTCATGAAACATTCGCCGGCTAGATCAGCAGGCGTCACGATTTGGTCAGAATCGGCCATCAAACGCAGACACGAAAATGTTACCAGGGAAGAGAGACATGCCCCGAACCAAGCAGGAAGCCAACCGCGCCAAGCAGCCGGCGCTGGCCAACCACTATCGCGCAATCGGCCCGGCCGCGATCGTCGCCGCCCTTCTCCATACCGCCAAGAAGAAAAAGCCGGCGCAGAAGATCGTTTCGCCCCGCGCTGCCTGAAGGGATGGGCGGCCGGCGCCAATGGCGCCAGAAATGAAGGCGCCGACGCGCGCGCCCTCTGCTAGAACAACGTCATCTGACTGTCGTCCGCGCCGGACTTCTGGCGCTTGACCTTCTCGGGCTCCGGCCCGATCTCGCCCCGCTCCTGAATCTCCGGTCCGGTGTTGGCGACCTTGTTGACGAGGTCGGAGACCGGAATTGCCTCGAAGAAATCGAGCTGTGCCGGTCGCAACAGATCGGCGACATCGCGCGGTTCGAGCGTGCGGCAATCCAGCCAGCGGGCGAAATCCCTGGGGTCGATCACCACCGGCATGCGGTCGTGGATATGCGCTATGTCGGCATTGGCGTTGATGGTCAGGATGGCGCCGGTGTCCATTTCCGAACCGCCCGGCTCGGCATAGGTCTCGATCAGCCCGGCGAAGGCAACCAACCCGCCATGCCTGGGGCGTATCCAGTAAGGCTGTCCCTTCTTGCCACCGGTTTGCCGCCATTCATAAAAGCCGGACGCCGGCACCAAAGCGCGGCGATGGCGCATGGCGGCCTTGAACGACGCCTTTTCGGCAGCCCCTTCGGAGCGCGCGTTGAACAGCAGCGGAAACTCGCGTGTATCCTTCACCCAGGTCGGGATCAGCCCCCAGCGCACCAGCATTGGCTGCCGGTCCGGCAGATTGGAGCCCGGCGCCTGCGGAGGGCCGGCGACCGCCATCAGGATCGGCTGCGTCGGGGCGATGTTGTAGCGCGCCGGGAAATCCTCAAGCCCCGCCACGTCCAGAAAGGCAGCGGTCTGATCCGGCGTCGCGGTCAAGGCGAAACGTCCGCACATGGTCGATTGATGCCCTTCGAAAGCTTCGGTTTCTGAAAGTGGCGATGGAACCGGCGTTGCGCAACCGCTAAAACTTGTCCACGCTGGCCGGTCCACAACTGACCGGCCTTCAGTCTGATTGGGAATCCATGAACGAAGCGCGCAAAATACTTCCGGCAGTCTCGGTCGCCGTCGTGCGGGCAGACACCGTGCTTCTGGTCAAGCGAGCCCGGCAACCGTCGCAAGGGCTCTATGCCTTTCCGGGCGGCAAGGTCGAACCTGGTGAGACGCTGGAGGCAGCGGCAGAGCGCGAACTTCAGGAAGAAACCGGTTTGCGTGCCACAAATTATCGCCCGCTGCGGGAAATCCGCATCGACGGCCGGGATGACAGCCACCCGGTCGATTATCTCCTCACAGTCTTCGGCGCCGCCTATGCCGGCGGCGAGGCCGTGGCCAGCGACGATGCGGAGACGGCGGCCTTTTATACGCTCAGCGAGATGGCGGCGCTGCCGCTGGCAGGCTCGGTATTCGCGGTCGCCGAAGACTTGTTGGCCCCCGGCGGAAACGCCGGACTGCTGTCCTGAAATCAACTTGCGGGCGACAAATTGTTTCGCCACAAAGACTTATGCTGTTTAGCAGAGCCACGCAGCTGGTAGAGAAGGCTTATGAATCGTCCATCCATGCTCGTCGCCCTGTGTCTTGCGGTCGGCGCGACCGTTTCGATACGGCCCGCGCTCAGCGCCGAGTCGCCGTTCGAGCCCGGGTTGATGCGGCTGGCGGAGGTTCTGGGCTCGCTGCATTTCCTGCGCAATCTGTGCGGCGAGAAGGGCGACCAGTGGCGTGTCGAGATGACAAAACTGCTCGATTCGGAAAATCCGGACGCCGAGCGGCGCGCCCGCTTCATTGCCAGCTTCAATCGCGGCTACCGCTCCTTCGGCGGCACCTATACGAGGTGCACGCCCTCGGCGACCGAAGCCATCAGCCGCTACATGAAGGAAGGCGAGACGCTGTCTCGCGATATCGCCTCGCGTTACGGCAACTAATGCATGTCGCCCAAAAGTGGCTGCGGTTTTGGGAGAACGACACATAAAAACGAAAACCTAAAGCGCCTCGCCTGAATCCGTTCAAACGCGGCGCGCTTTAGGCACTCGCTCATCGACAACTATCCGAACCATTGCTGGGTACAGCCGATATATCGGCTTGTGCCAGGCGATATCTTGGTGCAATCCTCATGTTGCGCTTCTGCAACAGTATTAACGAAACCTTACCGCGCGAAAGCGGAATTAACTCAAACTGAAGGTTTTCGCCCCGCAGGCCGCCCCAATCGGCTAAGTTTGACTCGAACTGAACGCAGCTTCGCACAAGGCAATCGGGCTTTGTAAAAGACGATCAGAAAAATGTCGTATTTACAAATACTTAATTGTCCCTGCGTGTGAAATGAACAGATCAGGCCTGATCCACATCAATGGATCGCAGCTTGAAAGGGTGGACATTCGCTTATGGAACATGGTGTCAACGACATCGACGCGCTGGTCAGGGAAGAAAAACGCTTGACCGCCGTGGAAAGCCACAGCGAGGCCTGGGCGGAAGGTCTCTCCGCCGGGATAGAGCCCGAGATCATTGCCGAAGCAGCGCTCGAAACAGCCTTCGGCGAGATGTTGCGTGCCAATGGCGAGACCTCGGCCCTTGCCCTGCTCGACCGTATGCGTGAAAAGGTGATTGCTGGCGCCTTCGAACCTGAACGGCTGCGGCACTGAACCGACGTCCGGTTCTTTGACGGCAATATGCCGCTCGGGCGTCATGCCCGTAAGCAGGGAGAAACGGGCAGTGAGTTTTTCGATGTCAGGCAAGCCGCGTGGCTTGGTCCTTCGCATCTCTTTCGCCGCTTGCTGTGCCGCGATTCCCCTGGTTGTGTGTCTCGCGAGCAGCCCCGCCTATGCGCTGAGCGAAATCAAGCGCGAAGAGCTCCCCCCGACGGTCACGCCGCCGGCCGACGACATGTCGCCCCCCGGAAGCACCGTGCCAATGCCCAACCCGGTCGGGACGCCGCCGCCGTCTAGCCAGCCGACTGCTCCTGCCGAATCCGAGCCGGACAGTCCGGCGGATGGCGGCGTGACCAGGCCACGCGTCGATCCGGACACGCCGGTGCCCGAGGTCATCTACGATCTCGGCAAGCTGCCGGAACCAGTGCGGCGCATGCATGATTTGATCGTCGAAGCCTGCAAGGGCGGCGATATCGAAAAGTTGCGGCCGTTGATCGGCACGGGCGACAACACAACGCAATTGTCCCTAACCGACATTGATGGCGATGCCGTCGCTTTCCTCAAGGGCCTCTCGGGCGACCCGGACGGCCAGGAAATCCTGGCCATCCTGGAGGAGGTGCTTGATGCCGGCTACGTCCACCTCGATGCCGGCACGCCACAAGAGCTCTACGTGTGGCCGTATTTCTTCGCCCTACCGCTGGACAAGCTGGACGCCAAGCAGCGGGTCGAACTGTTCAAGATCGTCACCGCTGGCGATTTCGACGACATGAAGCAGTTCGGCGCCTATATTTTCTATCGCGTCGGTATCACCCCTAGCGGACAATGGTCGTTCTTCGTCGCCGGGGATTGAGAGCGGCTCTTCCCACCCACGGGGGTAGGGAGCCTAGCGGGGCAATGCCTCAGAAAACTCCACCGCCCTACCCTGGCTTGGCGTGGCGATCTCGCCTTCCCACATCACGCGGCGGCCGCGAATGACGGTGCCGACCGGCCAGCCGACCACTTCTCTCCCGTCATAAGGCGTCCAGCCGGCTTTCGAGCCGGCCTGCGCATTGGTGATGGTCTGGCGCCGCTTCATATCGACGATGGTGAAGTCGGCCTCGTAGCCGGCAGCGATGCGGCCCTTTCTCGCCATGCCGAAGATCCGCTGCGGGCCGTGGCTAGACAGGTCGACAAAGCGCTGCAAGGTCAGCCGGCCGGCATTGACGTGGTCGAGCATGATCGGCACCAGCGTCTGCACGCCGGTCATCCCCGACGGTGAGGCCGGATAGGGCTTTGCCTTCTCGGCCAGCGTGTGCGGCGCGTGGTCGGAGCCGAGCACATCGACGATGCCTTGCGCAATGCCATGCCAGACGCCATCGCGATGGCGCGCGGCACGCACCGGCGGGTTCATCTGGATCAGCGTGCCAAGCCTGAGATAGTCGTCGGCGCTCAGCGTCAAATGATGTGGCGTCGCCTCGCAGGTCGCGACATCCTTGTGTTGTTCGAGGAACACAATCTCCTCGGCGGTCGAGATGTGTAGAACATGGATGCGGGCACGGGCGTTTCGCGCAATGCGTACCAGCCGTTCGGTACAGCGCAAGGCGGCGATCTCGTCGCGCCAGACAGGGTGCGATGCCGGGTCGCCTTCGATGCGTTCGCCAAGGCGCTCGCGCAGCCGGAATTCGTCTTCCGAATGAAAGGCGGCGCGCCGGCGCGTGTTTCTCAGGATCGACGCCACGCCCTCGTCATCCTCGACCAGCAGGTCGCCAGTGGACGAGCCCATGAAAACCTTGATCCCGGCCGCACCCGGCAGCCGCTCAAGCTCGCCGACATCCCCGGCATTCTCGCGGGTGCCGCCGACCCAGAAGGCGAAATCGCAATGCATGCGCCCCGTGCCGCGCCGGACCTTGTCGGCAAGCGCTGCCTCGCTGGTGGTCAGCGGATTGGTGTTGGGCATCTCGAACACGGCGGTGACGCCGCCAAGCACGGCAGCGCGCGAACCCGTTTCCAAATCTTCCTTGTGCTCCAGTCCCGGCTCGCGAAAATGCACCTGGCTGTCGACGACACCCGGCAGGATATGCAGGCCGCGGCAGTCGATCGTCTCGCCGGCCGAGGCCTGGCGGAGATCGCCGATGGCAGCGATGCGCCCGTCCTTCACGCCGATGTCGCGAGCCCCTTCGCCGTCATGGTTGACCACTGTGCCGCCTGTCAGGATGAGGTCGTAGATCATGGCCATGCTCTCTTGCGGGGGGAGTGCCAGCGGCTTACGTAAAGGCCGACCATTTTGCAAGATCAGGTTGCTTTTCCGCCCATGCCCTGTGCCCAGCTCAAAGACCGCGCCCTCATTTCCGTATCAGGTCCGGATGCCGAGCATTTTTTGCAGAACATCCTGACCACCGATCTCGACATCCTGGCTCCCGGCGAAGCCAAACCCGGTGCGCTGCTGACGCCGCAAGGCAAGATCCTGTTCGATTTCCTGATCTCCCGCACCGGCGAGAATGCATTCCGGCTCGAATGCCGTGCCGACATATCGGACGATTTCGTACGCCGGCTGACGCTCTACAAACTGCGCGCCAAGGTCGAGATTGCCAAATCCGATCAGGCGTTTGTCACCGTCGCGTGGGGACATGAATCAACACCCTCACAATCTGATTCAACGGCGGCCGCCGACACACGCTTTCCGAAGGGTGCCGTCACGCGTTCCTATGGCGAAACGGATGAGCCCGGCGATCTTGCCGCGTGGCAAGCCTTCCGCATTGTCGGCGGCATTGCCGAAAGCGGCAGCGACTACCAACTCGGAGACGCCTTCCCCCACGATGTGCTGCTGGACGAAACCGGCGGCATCGGCTTCAAGAAGGGCTGCTATGTCGGCCAGGAGGTCGTCTCGCGCATGCAGCATCGCGGCACGGCCAGGCGGCGCGTGCTGATTGCATCGGCCGACAGGCCCCTGCCCGCGCCCGGCACCGAGCTGACCGTCGCAGGCAGGCCGGTTGGCACGCTCGGCTCGACCGTAGACACGACCGGTCTGGCCATTGTGCGCATCGACCGGGTCAAGGCGGCGCTCGATGCCGGCCAGCCGATCATGGCCGGGGACGTTCCGGTAACGCCGGCCATTCCCGGTTGGGCAAAATTCGCCTTCCCGCAGGGAGCCGTCAGCGCGGAGGAGGCCTGATGGCGGCCGACCGCATCGGCGCGCCGGCACGCGCCTGGCAGCGCATGCTGTCGGGCCGCCGGCTCGATTTGCTCGACCCCTCGCCGCTCGACATCGAGATTTCGGACATTGCGCACGGGCTCGCCCGCGTTGCCCGCTGGAACGGCCAGACCAGCGGCGAGCATGCGTTTTCGGTGGCCCAGCACTCGCTGCTGGTCGAAGCGCTGTTCTGCGACCTGGTGCCCGAGGCTTCGGCCGACGCCCGGCTGGCGGCCCTGCTGCACGACGCCCCCGAATATGTCATCGGCGACATGATCTCGCCGTTCAAATCGGTGATGGGCGGCAGCTACAAGGATTGTGAGTTACGGCTGCAGCGCGCCATCCATCTGCGCTTCTCGCTGCCTCCGGAACCAAGTGCTGCGCTGCGCAAGGAGATCAAGCGCGCCGACCAGATCGCCGCCTATTTCGAGGCAACGCTGCTCGCCGGCTTTTCGACCGCCGAGGCGACCGAGTTCTTCGGCCGTCCGCGCGGCTTCAATGCCGACCGCTTCGATTTCACGCCACGTTCGGTGACCTGGGCGCAGAACGCGTTTCTGAAACGGTTTTCGGCGATCGAGACGTCGCGGCATCAGGTTTCGGCGACCGCAATCGGCTAAAGCGCGTCGCGCTGAAACGGATTCACGCGACGCGCTTTAGGTCTTTGTCTTTATGCATGTCATTCCCCCAAAACCGAGGTCACTTTTGGGCGACATGCATTAAAACGCTAAATTAACCAGCGGCGACCACAGTAGCTTGTTCGATCACGGTCCGCAGGCGCGCTCATGCCCGTCGCTGATGCCAAGGATGGTTCGGCCGTCCCGAAACGGGAGGCCGAAGGCATGGACCGCTCCCGCCACATGGAAGACGAACTGCGGGAGCAGAACCAACGCTTTTCGGCTGCGGTCGAGAACATGTCGCACGGCCTGTGCATGTTCGACGCCGACGAGCGGATGATCATCTGCAACGGCAACTACCTACACATCTTTTGCCTCGACGCCAGGGTGATAAGGCCCGGCATCCGGTTCCTCGACATTCTGCGCCACAGCGTCGATATCGGCGTCGCCTCGCAAACCGCCGACGAACTCTACGCCATCCGCAAGCCCTATATCGATCAGGCGAAGCCCTCGACCTACGAAGAAACACTGTCGGACGGCCGCATCGTCAGCATCTCGCACCGCCCTCTGGCTCTGGGCGGCTGGGTTTCGATCTATGAAGACATCACCGAGCAGCGCCGCGCGCAAGAGGATCTCAAGGAGCAGCACCGCCGCTTCGACGCAGCGCTCGCCAACATGTCGCAAGGCTTGCTGATGTATGACGCCGACGGCAAGATGATCGTGCGCAACCGGCGTTTTCTGGAGCTCTGCAAGGTCACCCCGGCGGACTTTCCGCTTGGAACGACGCACCGCGACGCGCTCGAACGGTTGCTGGAACTCGGCATCTATACGAAGATCGATGTCGACAGCGAAGTCGCCAAGACCGAAGCCTGTCTGGCGGCGGCAAAAATGCATTCGGCCTATCGGCATCTTACCGACGGCAGGACGGTTTTGGTCACACGTCGGCCGATGGATGGCGGCGGCTGGGTGGTGACCTTCGACGACGTCACCGAACGTCGCCGCACCGAAGAGCGCATGACCCATCTTGCGCATCACGACACGCTGACGGGATTGCCCAACCGCTCGATGTTTCGCGAACGGCTCGACCTTGCGCTGGAGGACACGGCGGCCACGCCGCTGGCGATCTTCTCGCTCGATCTCGATCGCTTCAAGGCAGTCAACGACACCTGGGGACATCCGGCCGGCGACTGGCTGCTGAAGAGCGTGGCCGAGCGGCTGCAGCGCTGCCTGCATAATGAAAACGACGTCGTTGCCCGCTTCGGCGGCGACGAATTCGTCATCATCCAGTTCAATTTCAAGGGCATTGCCAATGCTGAAAAACTCGCGAAGCGCATCGTCGAGACAATCGGAAAACCGTTCCGCGACAAGAGCCGCGAGATGCATATCGGCATCAGCCTGGGCATCGCGGTTTTCCCCAACGACGGCGGAGACGCCGACACGCTGCTGAGGAACGCGGATACAGCGCTTTACCGGGCGAAGAGCGAAGGCCGCAATCTGTATCGGTTCTTCGAACCCGGAATGGACGCAATGGTACAGGCACGGCGTGCGCTGGAGGTCGACCTCGGGACCGCACTGTCGCGCCAGGAATTCGACCTCGATTTCCAACCCATCATGAACATCGCCTCCGGCGAGATCGTCGGCGCGGAAGCCTTGATGCGCTGGCATTCCCCAGAACGTGGCATGGTGGCGCCGGACAGCTTCATTCCGGTCGCCGAAGAAACCGGATTGATCGTGCCGCTTGGAGAATGGGCGCTGAGGAAAGCCTGCACGGCGGCGGCACGCTGGCCCGCCGGCCTGCGCGTCGCGGTCAATGTCTCGGCCGTGCAACTTAAAAGCGGCAGCTTCGCCCGCAGCGTCATCTCGGCGCTGGCTTTCTCCGGCGTGCCAGCCGGTCGGTTGGAACTGGAGATCACCGAAACCGTGCTGATGGACGAAAGCGAGGTGGTGCTAAGGACGCTGCGGCAGTTGCGCGAACTCGGCATCCGCATCGCGCTGGACGATTTCGGCACCGGCTATTCGTCGCTCGGCTACCTCAGGCGTTTTCCTGTCGACAAGATCAAGATCGACCGTTCGTTCATCCACGACCTCGGCAATCGCGACACCGCGGCGATCGTTCGCACCGTCATCGGGCTGGGTGCCGAGCTTGGCATCACTGTCACCGCCGAGGGGGTCGAGACCGAGGTGCAACTCGACATCCTGCGCAGCAATGGCTGCACCGAGGCGCAGGGCTTTCTGATCGGCGCGCCGTCAAAGGCGGCCGAGATCCAGCGCCTGTTGAGATCCCGGGGGCCGCACAGCCAGACCGGCTAGGCCGGCCATCGTCAATGCAGCGTCTCGATGTACTTTTCGTGGAAGCTGACATAGCCGGGCTCGACCACCTTGAGATGCCGCTCGATCAGCGCATGAAACCGCGGCAGTTGATGAAACGGCACGCCGGGATAGGCATGATGCTCGGCATGGAACGGCATGTTCCACGCCAGCTTGCGGACCAGCCAGTTGGTCAATGTGGTCCTGGTGTTCTCCAGCATGTTGGCGACGAACGGACAACGACCGTGCTCGGCCAAGAGATAGAGGCGCAGAAACGGCTGCCCCAACAGAGCGGGCAAAATCCAGACATAGACAAGCACCGAGAGCCGGAAATAGACGGCCAGCAGAAGGAGCACGGCATAAAAGGCAATCATGGCGCGTGCCTCGATGCGCACCTTGTCATAGCCCTTTGGCGGAACGTAGCTTTCGCGACCACGATCCGCGGCGTTGGCATAAAGCGTCTTGATGTGGCCCCACCATAACGGGATGCCGGATATGTGGACGAGGTATTGCCGCCATGTCTCCGGCTTGGGAAACGCCAGTTCCGGGTCATTGTCGGGATCTTGCGTGTATCGATGGTGGGCAAAGTGGAAGTAGCGGAACCAGTCCGCCGGCAGCGCGATCGCCAGGCTGCACACCCGCGCCACGACATCGTTCAGCCGCTGCGCCTCAAAGGCCGTGCGATGAACCGTCTCGTGCAGCAGCGTGAACAGAAACACGATGAGGAGACCTTGCGGCAGCATCAGCAGCGGCCAGAACGGCACTTTGGCGGCGATCAGCGATCCGAGGATCACGATCGCACCCCAATGAGCGGCAAGCTGAACGAGGCCCGCGGCATCAGACTTGGCGGTCAGCCGGTTGCGCTCCTCCTGCGTCAAGGATGAAATTACGTCGCGATGATCCACGGGCTTCGATCCAGGCTGGGATTTGATAGAATCCACTGTAGCGCATGAAAAACCTTTCCAAAAATGACGATTTCTGCGATTTAGATAAGCTGAACTTATCTATTCGGTGATCATGGCCGTACTTCCCTCTCTCAAAGGACTTCAGGCTTTCGAGGCTGCGGCCCGTACAGGCAGCTTTGCGGGGGCGGCGGAAGAGCTTTCTGTATCCGCCGCCGCCGTCAGCCAGCTCATCCGCACCGTCGAGGAGCAGATGGACCGCAAGCTGTTCCATCGCGTCAACCGGCGCGCCGTCCTCACCGAGGCCGGCGTCGAGATGCTGCCCAGGCTGACCATGGCCTTCCAGGAGATCGGCAGCGTCGCGCGCCAGTTGGGCGGCGATGCGTTCCGCCCGCGCCTCGTAGTGTCGGTGCCGCCATCCATGGCCATGGGTTGGCTTTCGCAGCGCCTCACTGGTTTTGTCTCAAGCCATGGCGCCGTCGACATATCGCTCAGAGGCGAGGATGACCCGGTGCCGTTCGACCGTGAGTTGATCGACATCAGGCTCACTTATGGGCCGCATTATCGCGAGCACCCGACCGAGGACATCGTCCAGGACGCAGTCTATCCCGTGTGTGCACCCGGGCTGGCCGACACGATCAAACCCGAAGGCCTCGCCAGCCTGCCGCTTATCCATACCGGCTGGGGACCGACTGGTGCGTCCTTTCCGTCCTGGCACAACTGGTTCGAGGCGGCCGGCATCGAACCCGGCCGGGCAGCGCAGCGCGGCCTCTCGGCCAACTCGTCGCGCGCGGCACTCGACCTTGCCATTTCGGGATTGGGCGTGGCGCTGGCGCAAGGGATCTACTGTGCCGAGGCGCTGGAGGACGGCCGACTTGTCAGGCCCCTCGCCCAAATGGTCGAGCTGCGCCAGCCCTATTGCCTGACGATCCCGGAGCGCAGCGCCAGGCGCGATGTCGTGGACGCGTTTCGCCAGTGGCTGATCGACGAGTGCCGGCGCGCAGTCGGCTCGCCGGCACTGCGTTGACGCGACACGCGGCAATGGTCAGAGGTGCCCGCTCAATGCCTCAGCCATGTCCTTGTTTGTCGCCACGGGGATGATCTCGAATTCCACCAGATCCGCCCATTCGATGACCCAACGCTGCAGCAGCGTGACGTCATCGGCCTCCACCAGCAGGAAGCAGCGGCTCATGTCCGCCGCGATCCAGCTGTGGTGCACGAGCAGCTCGTCCGGTTTCAGGCGGCCGCGGTCGCGAAAGCGGCGATAGATCTCCTTGCGATCACAGCCGGTGAAATCCTCGATCACGATAAACTGCATGTTCTACCCCCCGATCAAATTACCGCCCCGGCCGGTCCAACCGCTCTAGGAACCACTGCGTCAGCCGCACCCAGACCTCGTCCTTCTCACCGGAATCCTCCCAGCCATGGTCGAGGTTGGGATTGTCATTCACCTCGATGACGAAGACGCCGTCCTTGGTCTCCTTGAGGTCGACGCCATAGAGCCCGTCGCCGATGCAGCGCGCCGCCTTCACTGCCGTCTCGACGACATGCGCCGGCGTTTCCTTCAGCGTGAAGGTCTTGATGCCGCCCTGGTCGGGCTTGCCGTTGGCCTTGTGGTTGACGATCTGCCAGTGCTTCTTGGCCATCAGATAGTGCACGGCAAACAGCGGCTGGCCGCCGAGCACGCCGACACGCCAATCATATTCGGTCGGAATGAATTTCTGCGCGATCAGAAGGTCGGAATCCTCCAGCCATTCGGTGGCGAGCGTCTTCAGTTCCTCGAAGTTGGCGCATTTCTTGACGCCGCGCGAGAACGACGAATCCGGGATCTTCAGCACCAGCGGAAAGCCCAGCGTCTGCGCCGCCAGTTCGAGATCCGAGGTGCCGGCGATCATCACCGTCGGCGGCACCGGCACCTTGTTGTAGGCCATCAGCTCGTTGAGATAGACCTTGTTGGTGCAGCGGATCATCGACAGTGGATCGTCGATCACCGGCATGCCTTCCTGCTGGGCGCGGCGGGCGAAACGATAGGTGTGGTTGGAGATCGAGGTGGTCTCGCGGATGAACAGCGCGTCGTAATTGGCGAGCTTGGCCAGGTCCCGCTTGGTGATCGGCTCGATTTCGACGCCCATCTTCTCGGCGATCTTGGCCCAATAGCGCAGCGACGAGATCTCCGAGGGCGGCAATTCCTCATGCGGGTCGACCAGCGTGGCGAAGGTGTAGCGCGCCGGCGTACGGCCCTTGGTGTCGCGCCACTCCCGGTTGGTGTAGGTTTCCAGGCACTGGATGAAGTTTTTTTCCTCGTCCTCGGTCATCCGCGCCAATGGATGAAAGCCGATCTTGCGGATCGAGGCCCATTCGGCGCTGTCCTTGATGTGGACTTCGAGCGCCGGTGCGCGGAACCAATCGAACAACAGCTTGGCGAAACGGTCCCAGATTTTCGACGGCCCGATGCCGAAGAAGATGCAGACCTTTTGCGGAAAGGCGCCACCAAGATCCTTGCGGCATTTGTTGAGCGCCAGTTCCAGTTCCGGCAGCGCGTGCTCATAGAGCTTGCGTTCCGACAGGTCGATCATCGTCTCGACGGTCGGGATCACCTTGTGGCCGCGCGAGCTTGCCAGCAGCGATGCATAGTAGCCGCGGCTCTGGTAGGCGTAATTGTTCGACAGGTTGATGACCTTCGGCCGCTGGCCGCGAAACAATGACGGATGCGCGAGATAGTCGCGATTGGTGATGATCTTGTGCGGTGTCGCCACCTGGTCGAGATCGCTCTGCCTGCCGGTAAGGATGACCCAGGTCATTGTCTGTCACGCTTTCCCAGAGTGATGGCGGCACGCAGTCCATCGCGACCGAACTGCGCCATGTTCATGAAGATGCCGTAAGGCACGGGAATGTTGGCTGCATCAAGGATGGTCTCCTGCCTTTCATCCTCGACCCAAGGGTCGTGGATCAGGATATGGTCGCCGTCATCGCCGATCGCCAGCACCCAGTGCGGCACCTTCTTGCCGAACATCAGGAAGCCGCTGATCAGCACCAGCACCAGCTTTCCCCCAGCGATCGCAGCGCGGATATCGTCGATTGTGAATGCACGGTAATTCACCGGGATGCCGTAAAGTTCCGCGCGTCGGCGAAAGTCGACCTGGGCCAGTTCCATTACCCTGCGCTTGTCCTCGCTGCGCACCGATTGCAGGAACAGCGCGCCATAGAAGGAGACGTAGATCTCCACCGCGAGCCCGCTCTCGTAGCCCGAGACAGCGAGGCCGAACGGCTCGCAACCGCCGGGACCCGACATCATGAAGACGGTCGTCGCTTCACGCCACAGGCGGATTTCCATGACCGGATCCGGCACGAAGCCGCGATCGAAATTGGCCATCGCCATCATCAGGCAGCACGGACCGCAGGTGAATTCGCAGGTCTGCGGGTAGAACGGCACCTTGGTGGCGATCGGAATGTCGCCACGCAAGGTTTTTTCGTAGCGAAGTGCCGTTTCGCCATCCTCATAGTAGCCGGGCTCACGCCCGATCTTGCGATAACCGGCCCGTTCGTAGATGCGGATCGCGCGGCTGTTGTCTTCGCGAACTTCGAGACGCAGCATCATGCGGTCGTGCTCGAAGGCGGCATCTTCGGCGGATCCGAGCAGGATGCGGCCGACACCCAGCCCGCCGAAAAACGGACTGGTCGCAATCGAGTAGAGGCGCGCCACGCCGCTGCCTTTGCGAAACAGCACGATCGCATAACCGGCCACGCGGCCGTCGACTTCGGCGACCAGCGTCTCGGCGGTTTCACGCTCGATGAACAGTCGGAAGGAGCGGCGGGAAATACGGTCGCTTGAGAAAACAGCTTTCTCGATGGCGGCGAGATCATCGACGTCAGACGCGCGGGCCGTGCGGATCTCGGCAGGCATGCGGCTTCAGAAAACCTCGATTGGTGGTGGAAATGGCCCTACTCGAACACGTCCTTGACGCCAACCAGGGCGTTGGGAAAACCGGCGTCCACCTGGGCGCACGAAGTCCGCTCCACCACCTTGAATCTTCGCCTCGTTTTTCCAAAAACCGTTTCCGATTTTCGGGGCGATGCGACGGCATTCATCAAGCGCTATCGCACCTCGATTAGGGCCGAATTGTGACAAATCCGACGCCGATCCGACGGGCGCAAAAGGTCCTTCGGCCAGATCGGCATTCGCGGATCGACGGCACCGGCAAAAGCGGTGCCGTTCAGCTTGCCAGCCCGTTTACAAGTTGCGTGTAGGCGTTCCTGGCGACCTCGTTCAGCCGCTCGCGCGGCAAGGAGCCGACGACGGCGCAGCCATAGCCCTTGTCCAGCCAGTAGACGGCCTCGGGTCCGTCTTGCGTGGCGGCGTAGGTGCCCTTGGCATTCTCCGTCGATGCCGTGGTGACGAACAGCGATATACGCTGCCCATTGCCGTCCTCGTAAAGCAGCATGGCGGCCTTGCTCTCGCCTGCCGGAAGCAACCGGCCGCCGACCAACTGGAAACCGTTCGCGGTCAAGTCGGGTGCCACCAGCTTCAACCCTACCCGGTTGGACAGCCAGGTCTGCAGATGGTCCTTGTCGCTGGCCGGAACCTCGACGGCATGCCGCTTTTCGGCGGCATAGATGACATGGGCCGCGATTGCCTGCTCGGCCAGCCGATCTTCCGCCGGGTCCTCCTGGCCGATGCCGTCGACGCCGGCAAGGTAGCCACCAAGCCCGCCGGCGGCGACCAGCAACACGGCAGCGGCAAGCCACCAGCGCGAGCGTGGCACAGCTGCCTTGACCGGCGCCTCGCCAAGCACGACCTTGCGCAACCGCGCAGGCACGGCTTCGTCCAGCACCCCGGCGAAGGCGGCACGCAGCGCCGCCCGGTCGGCGGTGAAACGGGCGCTCCTGGCTTTCATCTCGGGATTGGCGTCGAGCCAGGCGTCGTAAGCGGCGCGCTCGTCTGCAGGCAGCTCGCCATCGAGCGCCATGTGGATGTCCCGTTCGGAAAAGTCGCGGCGGATCATTTCTCGACGATCCTTATCGCGCGGCGACGCGCCGTATCGTCCAGCAAACCACGCAATTCCTCACGCCCGCGCGCAATGCGCGACATCAGCGTGCCAGCGGGGACGCCCAGAATGTTGGCGGCTTCGGCATAGGAAAAACCTTCGATGGCAACCATGACAAGAGCTGCGCGTCGATCGGGGCTGATCGCCTGCAACGCGTCGATGATCTCGCGCGAGGCGATACTCTCCACCTGCTCTGCCGGCTGGGCAACGGCCTCGCCCGCCTCCAGCGGCAACATCGCCGCCTCGCCGCGGCGGTTCACCTTGCGCATCTGGTCGATGAACAAATGATGCATGATCGTAAACAGCCACCTCCGGGGGCTTTCTCCTGTCTGCCAGTTGTCGAGCCGCACAAGCGCCCGCTCGAGGCAATCCTGGACAAGGTCGTCGGCAGCGTCGCGGTCGCGCAAAAGCGAGCGTGCGTAACGGCGCAGGCGCGGTATTTCGCCAAGGATTGCTGCCTTCTTTTCGTCCATGACCGCTGGTTTCGAGGTCGCCCTTGTTGATCTGGATTGAACGCGCCTTCCGGGCGCGGCGCAAGCGGCCAGCGCGAAGCGGTCTCCCGCCCCGGTCACCCAAGCAATGAGATAACGCTGGCGAGTGCCGATTTATTCCCGGTCGGGGTGAAATCTTATTGTTCTTGCTTGCCTTTATCCGTTTTCCCTCGCCGCCCGTGTCAAAAGCCGCTGATAGAACAGGCCGATACCGATCAGAACCGCGCCGAGGCCGATGAAGGATAGCGCCCGGAGTACGCCTTCCAACTCCGACATGTCGAATATGAAGACCTTCAGCACGGCGATCGCGATCAGCGCGGCCGAAGCGATGCGCAGCACCTGCGATTTCAGCCAGACGCCAGCTGAGAGCAGCGCAACGCCAATCACCAGCCAGAGCGCCGAATAGGTGTAGGTTTCCAACTGGCCGAGGCCGCTCCACAGGCCGATGAATTCGCCCTTGAACAGGCGCCTCACCGACAGCGTGGCATAGGCGAAGGCAAGCGCGGCAGACACCACGGCCAGCATCTGCGCATACCATTTTGGCCGCTTGTCCCTGGCGTAGAGCGCCAGTCCCCCGGCGGCGACCGCCGGCAGGAGATAGGCGAGGAACAACAGGTTGAACACCGGGATACGGCCGGTCGATTCGTCGGTAAGCAAAGGATTCAGCACCACGAAATGCCTGACAACGATGAAAGCGACCGAGGCCACACCGGCGGCCATCGAACCATAGCGCAGCACCGAGCTTGGCGAGCGCATGTCGATGGCGACCAGGATGGCGCCGGCGCCGATGGCGATCAGGGTGTAGATCGACTGTTCGGCGAGCGTCATGGCACCCGTGTCGATGACGCCGCCATGCATGGCGTGGCGCACCAGCATGGCGAGCGTGAGCAGCGCAAACAGCGCCGCCGCCGCTTCCATGGCAAGGCGCGGTCGGCCGTTGGTGGTGCGCGCTAGCTGCCACGCGGCGAAGCCGAAGGCCAGTGCGGGCACGCCGTAGCCCGGCAGCAGCCAGTTGAACACCGGCGTCGTCGACAGGAAGCCGGCGCCGACAATGGTCGGGTCGAAGGCGACACGGCCAAGCACCGCGATCACCGCGCCGACCGAAATCCAGCCGAGCACCGGATAGGAGCGCCAGCGCGTGGCCAGCGCCGGCACGATGGCCGCCGCACCGAGCAGGATGGTGGTCCAGCCGGAATCGAAAGCCATATGCATGAGCAGGAGCCCGGCGATGGCCGCGCCGCCCAGGGCAAACGAGACCGCGACACCGCCCTTGAGCGGCGGCTCCTCGGCCCGCGCGATCCACTCGCCGCCGGCGGCGAAAATGACGACCAACAGTGCCGCTGCGGCGGCGTAGACAGGGTCACGGTCGAGATTGCCGAAAGTGAACCAGAGCGCCAGCAGGACGACCAGCGGGACGATGACGCCCCACGCCGCCCATGAGGCCGCACGTATCTGTGTCCCAGCGGCGAACCGGCGCGCGGCCCAGAAGCCGGCGCCGATGAAGACCAGGCCGAGTGCGATGCCGATGCGCAAGGTCAGCGCGTTGGACGTGGCCACCGGCAGTCCGTCGACGCCCAGGGCGCCGCCCGAAAAATCGGAAGCGATCGAGGTTGGCGGGATAATGCCGAGATAGATCAGCACCGTGACCAGTCCCGCGGCATAGAGGAGCGGCAGCGCCAGCGGACGATAAAGCGTGACCGCCACCATCGCGGCGATCACCACCGCGCCCGGCAAGGCATAGCCGGCGGCAGCAAAGGCCGGGTCTACCGACAGGCCCAGTGCCGAGAATGCGACGAACAGGCCAGGCACGATGGACGGCCAGTCGAAAGCCCTGTCTGGCGTGGTTTCGTCGCCACGGCGAGCGAGCCAGACAAGGGCGAGCACGGCCAGCGTGACGGCGTCGATGAGCAGGATCGCAGAGAGGTTCGCCCCCGGCGCATCGGTCATATAGAGAATGGTCCAGACACCGGTGCCGAAAAAGGCAGCCGCCATCAGCAACTTCCAGTCGCGCATGCGGGCGATGACGCCGGTGGCGGCAAGCACGATGGCGAGATAGCCGAACAGCGCCCAGGGATTGGGTGCCTGCGAGGCGACGAGCACCGGCGTCACCATGGCGCCGACAAGGCCGACGCCGGCCAGCGCCTGGCCGTGGACGAGCGCAGCGGCAATGGTTGCCACACCGATGGCCCCAAGCAGCGTGAAGGCGAGCGCCGGCCCGATGAAACCGTAAATGCCATGCGCGGCGTAGACGGTGCCGAACAGGATGAAGGCACCGGCCGCTGTCAAGATCGCCGGAATATAGGCGCCCGCGGCGCCTTGTACGGGCATCTTGAAGCCGGTGCGGCGGACGAACTCGCCGCCCACGACCAGCACAAGGCCGAGCGCGCCGGCCATGGTCAGCCGTACGCCGGGGCCGAAAATGCCGGCTTCGATGGTGTAGCGGATCAGGAACAGACCGCCCAGCGCCAGGGCGATGCCGCCGACCCAGACCGCCCAGCGGGTGCCGAGCGCGGTTTCGACATCGGATTGGCGGGCGGCTTTCGTCGCTCCGGGAAGCTCCGCGGGTTCCACCGCCTTCGGCGCCGGTTCTGGAGCGGTCCACGGCCCGGACACGATCTCGCCGGTCGAGTCTTCCGTTTCCGTGGCTGGCGCCGGTGCGGCGACCGGCTCGCTTGTCGCTGGAGAGGGAATGTCGGCCGCTGCCGCAACGGCTGGAATCACATCGGCGGGCACGTTGTCGGCCACCGTCTGTTCGGACGGCTTGGCCGCAGGCGGCACGGCTCCCGAGAGCACAAGGCTGCGCAGCGCGCCAAGCTCGCGCTCGACAAGGCCGATGCGGCTCTGCTGGCGCGAAATGATGACGAACAAGGCGATGATGGCGACAAGGCCGATCAGGCTCTCAAACATGGCGGTTCCCCCAAACCAGGCCAGTTTTCACTGACGTTTCGTCTCACTGACATGCAAATGCGGCGGCCAAACGGCCAGAAAACTCAGCGCGCCGCCAGATTGGCGGCCGGAAAGATCGAGCATGTTTCGGTGCCGAAAGCCAGCAGCTTGCCGCCGCCATCCTTCAGCGTCGCTTCCGACACCGCCAACGTGCGGCCCTTGTGAACAACCCTGCCCTCGCAGACCACTTCGCCGGTCTTCGGTGTGATGGGACGCGTCAAATTCACCTTGAACTCCGCCGTCGTATAGGCCTCGCCCTTTTCGAGCAGCGTCTGCACGGCACAGGCCAGTGCCGAATCGAGCAGCGTCGCCGCCCAGCCGCCATGCACGCTGCCCAGCGGGTTGAGATGGCGCTCGCTCGGCATGCCACGAAAGACAGCGCGCCCTTCCGAGACTTCGGTGAGAGTGAAATTCAGCTGGAAGGAAATCGGCGGCGCCGGATACTTGCCGTCGACGATGCGCTGCAGCAATTCCAAACCGGTGTATTTCAGGATGTCGGCGTGCGGAATGGTGCCGAGGCCGAGCGGTGAGACCCGGCCAGGATAAAGTTCGACTTCGCTCATGTGAGGATTTCTCTGGCTGCGTCCTCGCCAGCTATGGCCTTGCCGCGCGCGTGATGTTTGCGCAAGGCGGCGAGGAAGCCGGTACGAGCGTCCGGCGGCTCGATGCCGCGCGGCTCATAGACGTGCCGGGTGAAAAAGAAGCCGGTGAGCCGGAAGGCGTCCTCGACATCAGCCGCATCGGCGCGCAGGCCGGAGCCGCGCTGCAGGAAAGCCGGCAGAGCCAGCATCTTGTCGCGCCATGGCAAACCGGCTTCGCGCGATACCGCGCGTCCCGACTTCGGCGAGACATAGGCCAGGTCCTGTCGCGTGCCGGTGGCGGCACATCGACTGAGATCGAGGCCGAAGCCGAGTTCGTCCAGCACCAGAAGCTCGAAGCGCGCCACCAGTTCTCCGGCAACGTCGGCGTCGTCGAGATGGACGATCATCACGGCAAGCGTTTCGTAGAGACCTTCATGCGCGTCGCGCTCGGGCAGCAGGCGCAGATGCGCGGCCATGGTCTGCAAGCCGTAGACGGCGACGGCGCTGTCCATCAACCGGGCAGCATTCATCTCGATCGCTTCGGCCTGGAACGTGCCGAGATGTTCATCAAGGCGCGCACGCCACAACAGGTCGACGCGATTGCCGGGCTGGAGGACGGGCTGCTGTTTGCGCGAACGGCCGCCGCGAACAAGGCCGAGATGACGGCCATGCGCTCGCGTCAGCACCTCGAGAATGGCGCTGGTTTCGCCATGCTTGCGGGTGCCGAGAATGATTCCCTCGTCGCGCCATTCCATTTCAGGAGCTTTTCACCGATCGGGTGGCGAAATCAAGGTATGGGCTTGGCTCCTGGGTAACTCTCACACCAATGCATAAAAAACCGCCCGCAGCGATGTGCTGCGGGCGGGCTGGTGAGGTCAGTCGATCTGCTAGAAATTGCGCTGGAAGCGGACGATGCCGCCGACGCTGCTCTTCTTGTCGGCCTTGGTCCAGTTGTTGAAGTCGAAGTCGTCGAATTTTCCTGCATTGAGGTAATCGACTTCAGTCGTGACCGTAAAGCCGGGCACAATGGTATAGGCAACGTTGGCAGCGACGCCGAGGTTCTTCCAGTCGTCATAGGAAATCTGGGCGTTGAACGAGGTCTTCTCGTTGAACTTGTAGGTGCCGCCACCCCAGACTGCCCAGTTACCGCCCCACGGCTTGTATTGGGTACGGCCTGTGCCGAAGTCGTTGATGTTGTCGTTGGTGCCGTAGCCGCCCATGACGAACAGCGTCAGTTCCTTGCTGACGTTGACGTCCAAACGGACCTTGCCGGCCACTTCCTCATAGTTGCTGTCATAGGCCACGACGCCAGTGATCGCACCCCAGTCGCCCTTGTACTTCAAGCCGCCGACGACATGCGGAACATAGCTGTCGATGGTGTTGACGGCGGTGCCTTCCTCAAGCGAGACCACGCCCGTGAAGCCGCTGCCAGCGTCGAAGTAATAGCTGATGAGATTGGTATCCTTGACACCATACGGGATGAGCGTGTCCTGGATGACATTGCCGGCATAACCGATGAACTGGTCGTATACCGTTTCATCCTTACCGACGCGCAGGCCACCGAGCTGGATCCAGGCGAAATTGAGGGTGGTGGTCTTGTTGCCGGCCTGCCAGCCGTTGTTGGCCGGGGTCTGGTCGGTATAGTCGCCGGAGGAGTTGCCGAACTGGAAGCGAGTTTCGGTGAAGGTTTTCAGCGTGCCGAGCTCGGTTTCCTGGCCGGTATAAGTCCTCAGCGTGAAACGCATGTTCTTATACCAGGTGTCGTTCGTTCCGCCGTCCATGTGATCGGGAACGTTGTTGGCGCCATCGAGCGAGCCGGAATCGCCGACGCCCATGTCGTAGCGGAGATAGCCGCCGATGCGCAGGCAGGTCTCGGTGCCCGGAATATAGAAGTAGCCGGCGCCGTAGACGTCGCAAATCTTGACGTATTCGGCCGGTTCCGGTTCGGCGACGACGACAGCGTCGGCGGCGCGTGCGCCGCTGACCGCGATCAGGGCCGCGGCTGAGCCGAGAAGGAGGCTCTTGATGTTCATTTTCTGACCTCTCCAGTCATAGTTTTAAATGGCTTCGGATTTGTGGCTGGCGGCAATGTTTTCCCGCCTCACCCCCACAACGAAAAAGGCTCACACCGCTCGCCCTTTTCAGCGGCGAACATACCCATCGATCATCTGCCTTCAATGACGATTTCCGAAATAATGCCAATTCCGCGAACAGATTAATGCTGTGTTGCACAAATAACACTTGCCGCGATGGCGAATGGCACAAGTGGCACAACGTCACATATTGAATATATATACGGATACTTTCGCGACTAAATATAACTACGACGTTTTATATTTCTAAAAGACCGGACAATGTGGAATATCTACCTGGTTTTCGCCGACATCGACCTGAATCTTGCCGACCCCTCTATCGCCAGGTGACGCCCATTCGCCAATCCCACTCTGATGCCGAGGCGAAAAGCGGGATGACGCTTCCAAGCCTGTCTGCTTCTTCCAAGACGATCGAAACCCTGGAGCGCTGTGGTGTCCCCGATTGTGACAGCAGCCAAACGTTCAAAACGATTCCTCCGTGACGCCTCTCAGTCGACCTTGGCGACACGGGCGACGTGGTCGTCCGCCTCGATCAGGCGGATCGGCACTCCCGGGAAGCATGGCGTCGGTCGGAATGTCCCTGGTCGCGCCATGCGACGGCGGATGTTTGGCGACGGGACTGGGTTTTGGTTGGCTAGAGTGGCTTATCGTTCGGCGCTTCACGCTCGCGCGCGCGGTCGGCAAGGACTTCATCGATTACGTGACAGGATTTCTCAACCTCAACAGGGTTGGCGTCGATCTGTCCAGCGACCGTGATCAGCGCCTTCCAAAGCGTCCAGCCACGACCGCGCGCCCACATCGCCTCGTCGGCCGGAAGGCCGGCACGAAACGCCTCCCGGTTTTTGCCTTCAAACAGCGTCCACGCAATCGCCAGATCGCAGGCGGGATCGCCGACGCCGGAGGTTCCGAAGTCGATCACCGCGCTCAATCGGCCTTGCCTGACCAACAGGTTTCCCCAGCTGACGTCACCGTGGAACCAGACCGGCGCACCGTGCCATTGTGCGGCAAGTGCTGCCTCCCACACCGCACTGGCTGCGGCCGTGTCGATCTTGCCGTCGAGGGCGGCAATCGCTTGCCGGGCCTCGCCATCGTAGACGCTGAGTGCTCCGCCGCGAAAGAAATTGTGCTGTCCCGGCGCCGGTCCACCGGTGGCATCGATACGCTGAAGGGCGACCAGGAACGCGGCCAGGTCGGTCGCAAATTGCGGCAGGGTGGCAATCCGCTCGCGCTCTGCCGTCTCGCCTTCGATCCAGCGGTAGACGGACCAGTGCCAGGGATAGCTTTCGGCCGGAACTCCCATCGCCAGCGGCACCGGGATCGGCAGCGGCAGCAGAGGTGCGAGCCTCGGCAGCCAGCGATGCTCCTTTTCCACCTGCAGGGAATAGGCCGCGGCGCTTGGCAGTCGCACGGTCATCTCGCCGCCCAGATGAAAGGTCCTGTTGTCCCATCCGCCTGATGCAACCGGCCTGACCGGAAGATCCTTCCACTTGGGAAATTGCGTGGCGATCAATCGGCTGACAAGCGTTATGTCGATGTTCGGCTTGCTGACCATCGAGCCTAGCGCGGAAACTCGAGCCCCATTTCGCGGTAGCGCTCGGGGTCGTCGCCCCAGTTCTCGCGCACCTTGACGAACAGGAACAGGTGCACCTTCTGTTCGAGGATGCCTGCTATCTCCATGCGCGCCGCCTGGCCGATGGCGCGGATGGTCTCGCCCTTGTGGCCGAGAACGATCTTCTTCTGGCTGTCGCGCTCGACATAGATGGTCTGGTCGATGCGCACCGAGCCGTCCGGCTTCTCTTCCCATTTCTCGGTCTCGATATGCGAGGAATAGGGCAATTCCTGATGCAGCCTGAGATAAAGCTTCTCGCGCGTGATCTCGGCCGCGAGCTGGCGCATCGGCAGGTCCGAGATCTGGTCTTCCGGATAGTACCGGGGACCGACCGGCAGAGACTCGGCCAGATAATCGAGCACGTCCTTGCAGCCGGAACCGGTCAGCGCCGACACCATGAAGGTGCGCTTGAACGGCACCCTTTCGTTCGCTGCCGCCGACAGAGCCAGCAGCGCTTCGTGCTTGACGCGGTCGACCTTGTTGAGGATCAGCACCATCGGCTGGCGCACATCCTTCAGCCGTTCGAGGATGGCGTCGGCGTCGCCCCTGATGCCGCGCTCGGCGTCGATCAGAAGCAGTACGATATCGGCGTCCTTGGCGCCGCCCCAGGCGGTGGTCACCATCGCCGTGTCGAGCCTCCGCTTCGGCTTGAAGATGCCGGGCGTATCGACGAAAACGATTTGCGCATTGTCATGCGTGGCGATGCCGCGCACGATGGCGCGGGTCGTCTGCACCTTGTGGGTGACGATCGACACCTTGGCGCCGACCAATTGGTTGACCAAGGTCGACTTGCCCGCATTGGGCGCGCCGATCAGCGCGACAAAGCCGGAATGCGTGGCGGCGGCTGTGGTCGCCGGCTCTTCGGTAGCGGTCATGCCGCGCTCCCTTCACTGGAGGGCCGCGAGCCCCCCGATTTTTGGGCCGATGCGGCGGCCCAGACGCCTTCGCGCACAAGAAATGCCGAAGCCGCCGCTTCTTCGGCCGCCCTGCGCGAGCCGCCGGTGCCGCTTATCGGCGCAAAGCCGCGGACCTGCAAGGATACAGTGAAGACCGGCTGATGGTCGGGTCCCTCGCGCTTGTCGATCACATATTCGGGTCTGATATCGCTGGTCTTGGCAATCCATTCCTGCAGATCGGATTTCGGATTGAGCGGCTTTGCGATCACCGTATGCGAGCGCGGTTCCCAGTAGCGCAGGACGAACCGCCGCGCGGCCTCGATGCCACCGTCGACGTAAACCGCCGCAATCAGCGCTTCGACCGCATCCGCCAGATAGTTTCCGCCCGAGCCCCGCGACCGCATCTTCAAGGCAGAATCGGCGCGGACCAGATCCTCCAGCTGCATTTCGATGCCGATTTCGGAGCAGGTCCGCGCATCGACCAGCGCATTGAAGCGCGGCGCGATTTCACCTTCCGGCGCATCGGGAAATTTTTCGAAAAGCATATCGGCGACGACAAGCCCGAGCACGCGGTCGCCAAGAAATTCAAGACGCTGGTTGTTGGTGGCCGCCTTGACCGCACTGGAATGCGTCAAGGCGGTCTCGAGCAAACGGATATCCTTGAAGACGTAACCGGTCTTGGCCTTCACCAAACCGGCCAGTGTTTCGCCTGTCGGGCGCTTCAAAGCCATCAATTGACGAAGTGGAACAGGCGCGAAGCGCGCATCAGCGACGGCCATTTCCAGATTTCGAGAGGGCTCGCCTTGCCGGCGATCGAGAAGAAGACAAGATTGGCGCGGCCAACCAGATTTTCCGCGGGAACGTAGCCGACAGTGAAACGGCTGTCGGCGGAATTGTCCCGGTTGTCGCCCATCATGAAATAGTGGCCGGGCGGCACGTCGAATTCGCGGGTGTTGTCGCCGATCGAGTTCGAATTCAGGTCAAGCGTGTCGTAGCTGACGCCGTTGGGCAGGGTTTCGCGATAGACATCGATCGGGCGCGATTCCTCGGTGATGTCGGGATTGTCGATCTGGCCTGTTTTCACGCGCGGCACGCCGACGCCGTTGATGAACAGCTGGCCGTCCTTGACTTGGATCTTGTCACCCGGCAGGCCGACAACGCGCTTGATGTAGTCGACGGACGGATCAGGCGGGAACTTGAAAACCGCCACGTCGCCGCGCTTCGGCTCGGAGCCCCAGATGCGGCCTGAAAAAATATCGGGTCCGAAAGGCAGCGAATAGCGCGAATAGCCATAGGACCATTTGGTGACGAACAGATAGTCGCCTTCCAAAAGCGTCGGCCGCATCGATCCCGACGGGATCGAAAAAGGCTGGAACAGCAGCGTGCGGATGACCAGGGCGAGCAAAAGCGCCTGGACGATGACGCTGACGGTCTCGCCAAGCCCGCCGGATTTCTTCTCGGATTTTTCAGCCACGCTCATGTCGTCCTCGATTGTGCGTTGGATGGTATAGAGTCTCGGCGCGCGCTGGGCAACGTCAATGCCGGTCGTCAGAGGCAATCAATGTGGCGCTTCTTCGACGGGCAGCGCCTCGATGATCACAAAGGCTTGAGCGAGCGGGAAATCATCCGTGATGGTGAGGTGGATTGCCGCCCGATGGCCCTTTGGCAGGATTTTGTCCAGCCTGGCCTGCGCTCCTCCCGTCAGCGCCATGGTCGGCGCGCCACTGGGCAGGTTGACGACACCCATGTCGCGCCAGAACACGCCCTGCGCCAGTCCGGTGCCCAGCGCCTTGGCGCAGGCCTCCTTGGCGGCGAAACGCTTGGCATAGGAGGCCGCGCGGGCGCGTCGATTGTCCGAACGCGCCTGTTCGATGTCGGTGTAGATTCTCTGGACGAAGCGCTGGCCGTGACGCTCCAGCGATTTCTCGATGCGTCTGATGTCGATCAGGTCGCTGCCGATGCCGATGATCATCGCGCAGTGGAACCGATGCTTGCGCCGGGATGGGACGATTGCGCATGCCGGCTTGCGCGCTCGGCCAGGCGTTTGCGCCGCTGTTCGCGGAAAGCGTTCATACCCCAGCGCGTGATGGCGTAGAACAGCAGCCCGAAGATCAAGCCGAGCGGAACCGCACCGATCAGCATCGGTTCAAGGACCGGTTTCCACAATTGCGCGAAGGAGAGGTTGTGCAACATCTCGCCCAGATGCGCCGGCGGCCCATGTGTCGGCAAACGGTCATGCAGGATGAGCTTGCCCGTTTCCCACGACGCGCCCCATAGCAACGGGAAGGTCAGCGGGTTGCCGAAAAAAACCGCGCCAAGCGCCGCCGCCACCAGATTGCCGGCGATCACCCAGCACAGGATGGCAGCGATGATGAAATGGAAACCGACGGGGAAGAATGAAGCGAAGACACCAGCCGCAACGCCGGCGGCCACCGCATGCGGTGTGGCCTTCAGCCGCAGGATGCGCTTGGAAAAATACTGAAGCGAGCGCGAAAACGAGCGGCGCGGCCAAAGATAGGTACGCACCCGCTCATAAAGGCCATCAGGCTTGCGGCGTCGAAATAGCACTCTGTTCCCGTTCCACAGCGCCCGCAACGGCACCTTCAGCCGGGCGTGGCAGCCACATCTTGCGCTTGACGATCACCCTACGGCAATCGCCAGCTTATATAACAACGCGCTGGCGCAAGAACAACCAAACACCTTTTGTGCGCCGCGCTTGTCGCCGCCCTTCGGGGTGGCAGGTCTTGCTTCGAACATTGGACAATCGCGGCAAATTTAAGGAACGGCAGTCGCATCGCCGAAAGGCACAGCGCCGCCAGCGGCTACGGCAGGTATTCGCTGACCTCGACCAGATTGCCGTCCGGGTCGCGGAAATAGACCGACATCATCGGACCTCGGGCCCCGACACGTTCAACCGGGCCGAGTTCCACCACCACACCATTGGCCGCGAGCCGCGCACGGACCTCATCCAGTGGCCGCTCGGTGATCAGGCAGAAATCACCTGATCCTGATGTCGGCGACTTCGCCTTTGGCTCGAAAGTCCGGCCGACCTCATGCACATTGATCTTATGGCTACCGAAAGCCAGCGCCGTCGGTCGATCCGCCGCGTCGATGCGCTCAAAACCCAGCACGCGCTGGTAAAACTCACAGGTCACTTCCAGCGAAGCGACCGTCAGCACGAAATGATCGATGCCGGCGATCATTTCCAATTCGTCTTCACGCATGTCGGCATGCCCCGTCAGATGTTGCGGCTGCCGGGCTTGATCGCCGGGATGGCGGCAAGCTCCGGCGGCAGCCGGTCGGCCGGATAGGCCGGGACCTCATACTCGGCAAGCGCGATGAGCGGCACGCCGACATCAGTCTTGCCGGCCGAACGGTCGATGATGCAGGCCGCGGCAACCACCTCGGCGCCAAGCTCGCGCAGGCACTCGATGGTCTCTCGGATCGACAGGCCGGTGGTGACGATGTCCTCGACGATGACGACACGCGACCCCCTGGCGATCTCGAAGCGGCGCAAGCGGAACTCGCCCCCTTCCCGCTCGACCCAGATCGCCGGCACGCCGAGATGACGTGAGGTCTCATAGGCCGGGATCAGCCCGCCGATCGCCGGGCCGACGACATAGTCGATCTTGCCGGGCACGCCTGCGCGGATCTTCTCCGCCAGCGCCTTGCACAGAAGCTCGGTCTTGTCGGCATGCATGAACACGCGCGCCTTCTGCAGGAAGACCGGACTGCGCAGGCCCGAGGTCAAAATGAAATGCCCTTCCAGAACAGCACCCGCCTCGCGGAAAATGCCCAGCACTTCATCGGTGTTCATGTCTGCCTCTTTTTGATTGACCATGATGTTGTCCGAAACCGGAGCATGGTCTAGCCATTGACGCGTCTTGCGTCGCTGACGCTCGAATTGTCCTTGAGCTGCGATAGCAGCCGGTTGAGGTGCTTGAGATCCCAGACTTCGAGATCGATCAGCATTTCGGTGAAGTCGGGCGCAGTGCGCACCATCGACAGCGTATGGATGTTGGCGTCGTTCGAGGCAACCACCTGCGCTATATCGGCGAGTGACCCCGGCGCGTTGATGGCGGTGACCGATACGCGCGCCGGAAAGCGTTCCTTGGTGCGCTCATCGATGTCCCAGCGCACGTCGATCCAGCGCTCGGGCTGGTCATCGAACGCCTGCAGCGCTGGCGACTGGATCGGATAGATAGTGATGCCGGTGCCCGGCTGGACGATGCCGACGATGCGATCGCCAGGGACTGCCCCTTCCGGCGCGAAGCGCACCGGCAGATCGCCGCGCACGCCGCGGATCGGCACGGCTCCATCGCGCGGCTGGTCCTTGTCCTTGCGCGCGGCACGACCCGGAATCTGGAACAGCATGCCGGCGGCATTGCGGATCTTCGACCAGCCCTCCTCTCGCGGCTTGGGGACGGCCGTGGTGACGCGCTCATCCTTGTAGTCAGGGAATACCGCCTTCATGACATCAGTGGAGGCGAGCTCGCCACGCCCGACAGAGGCCAGCACATCCTCGATGTCCTTGCGCGCCAACCTGTGCAGCACCTGCTTCAGGCTCTCCTTGGTGAAGGTCTTGCCGGCACGCTCGAAGGCGCGTTCCAGGATGCGGATGCCAAGACCCGAATATTGCTTGCGGATGGCGTTCTTGGTGGCACGGCGGATGGCCGAGCGCGCCTTGCCGGTGACGACGACCGATTCCCACGCCGCCGGCGGCACCTGCGCCTTGGAGCGGATGATCTCGACCTCGTCGCCGTTCTTCAGTTCCGTCATCAGCGGCATGATGCGGCCGTTGACCTTGGCACCGACGCAGGTGTCGCCGACATCGGTGTGCACCGCATAGGCGAAGTCGATCGGTGTCGCGCCGCGCGGCAGCGCAATCAACATGCCTTTCGGGGTGAAGCAGAACACCTGGTCCTGGAACAGTTCCAGCTTGGTATTTTCGAGGAAATCCTCAGGGTTGTCGCCTTCGGCAAGCTGCTCGATGGTGCGGCGCAGCCAGGCGTAGGCGTTGGTTTCCTTTGAAATCGCGTGGGCGGCGCCATTCGTCTTGCCGCCGGTATCCTTGTAGATCGAATGGGCGGCGACGCCGTATTCGGCGATCTTGTTCATCTCTCGGGTACGGATCTGCAGCTCGACACGCTGGCGCGACGGGCCGACAATGGTGGTGTGGATCGAGCGGTAGTCGTTCTGTTTCGGCGTCGAGATGTAGTCCTTGAAGCGACCCGGCACCATCGACCACGCGGTGTGGATGGCGCCAAGCGCCCGGTAGCAGTCCTCGACCGTGTCGACGACGACGCGAAAGCCGAAGATGTCAGAGAGCTGCTCGAAGGACAGCGCCTTGGCCTCCATCTTGCGGAACACCGACCACGGCTTCTTCTGCCGGCTCTTTACGCTGGCGTTGATCGCATGCTTCTCGAACAACGTGGACAGTGCCTTTTCGATGTCCGTCAGCACGCCCTTGTTGCGTTCGAAGATTTCGGCAAGCCGTGCGGTGACGGCGCGATAGGCTTCAGGATTAATGAAGCGGAAGGCGATCTCCTCCAGCTCTTCACGCATGCCTTGCATGCCCATGCGCCCGGCCAGCGGTGCGTAGATATCCATCGTCTCCTCGGCGATGCGCAGGCGCTTGGCCTCCGGCATGTGGTCGAGGGTGCGCATATTGTGCAAACGATCGGCGAGCTTGACCAGCAGCACGCGGACATCTTCCGAAATCGCCAGCAGAAGCTTTCTCAGGTTTTCCGCCTGCTCGGCCTTCTTCGAGACCAGATCGAGCTTCTTCAACTTGGTCAGGCCCTCGACCAGCTTGCCCATTTCGGGGCCGAACAGATCGTCGATCTCGGCCCGCGTGGCGGTCGTGTCCTCGATGGTGTCGTGCAGCAGGGCGACCGCGATCGTCGCCTCGTCCATATGCATTTCGGTGAGGATGGCGGCGACTTCGAGCGGATGCGAGAAATACGGATCGCCGGAAGCGCGCTTCTGGTGGCCATGCTTCTGCATGGCATAGACATAGGCCTTGTTGAGCAACGCCTCGTTGACGTCAGGCTTGTAGCGCTGGACGCGCTCGACAAGCTCATACTGACGCATCATGGGCGGAATCTCGCGGTGCTGAAATGATTGATGCGCCGCACTAGCGTACGGCGCATCCCATAGATAGCCACGAAACTGACTGGACGGAAGTGCCGGAAACGTATTCCAGGCAGGTCCAGAACGCTGGCTTAGTAGTCGTCGCTCTTTTCCGGCGGCACCAGGCCCTCGATGCCGGCCAGGAGGTCTTCCTCGGTCATCCGGTCGAAGGTGATGTTCTCCTCGGCGTCGTCGGCGTCGGTGGCGGCAACGGCGGTGCCGGTCTGATCGGCAATCGCCTCGCCATCGGCCTCGGGCTCGTCGACCTCGACATGCTTCTGCAGCGAATGGATCAGATCTTCCTTGAGGTCGTCGGGCGACAGCGTCTCATCGGCGATCTCGCGCAGCGCCACAACCGGATTCTTGTCGTTGTCACGCGGCACTGTGATCGGCGCGCCCTGGCTGATCTGCCGGGCACGATGGCCGGCAAGGAGCACCAGCTCGAAGCGGTTGTCGACCTTGTCGATGCAATCTTCAACGGTTACGCGGGCCATGGATTGCCCCTTTCATGCGATGGATTTGATGGAAAACAGGCGCGGTCCATAACCCGAACGCCGCCAAAATACAAGCATCATGGCAATGGCTGGGTTGCATGGCGCCCAAACCTTGGTTCAAACACCCGATTTGGCAAAACCAGTCTGTGCTATGTGTTCGGTGTCCCGATCACAATTGCTTGCAGTGCCGCACGCGCCCTTGGATTGCCGCGAAACTGGCGCTATCTCGGATGGCATAGAGGTCAGCCGGTTTATTATGAGCCTGACCGAACGCTATCGCATTTGGTTTAGACGGGTGTTTATTTCGAGAAGGAATATTTTCCATGTTCGACCCTCGTGAAAAAATCGCCCTATTCATCGACGGCGCCAATCTCTACGCGACGTCGCGCGCGCTCGGCTTCGACATCGACTACCGCAAGCTTCTGTCGAGCTTCCAGAAGCGCGGCTATCTGCTGCGCGCCTATTATTACACGGCGCTGGTCGAGGATCAGGAATACTCCTCGATCCGTCCACTGATCGACTGGCTCGACTATAATGGCTTCAAGGTGGTCACCAAGCCGGCCAAGGAATTCACCGACTCGACCGGCCGCCGCAAGATCAAGGGCAATATGGACATCGAGCTCACCGTCGATGCGCTGGAACTCGCCGATGTCGTCGACCACTACGTCATCTTTTCCGGCGACGGCGATTTCCGCACATTGGTCGAGGCATTGCAGCGGCGTGGCCGCAAGGTATCGATCGTCTCGACCATGGCCTCGCAGCCGCCGATGATCTCCGACGATCTGCGCCGCCAGGCCGACCATTTCATCGACCTGACGACGCTGAAGAACGAGGTTGGCCGTGACCCGTCCGAGCGCCCGGTGCGCAGGCCCGAGCCGGCCGAAGTCGACGAGGACGATTATTGAGGCCGGTCGCCTTGACCGTGCTTTCCGCCTCCGAACCCGGCCGCGATTGCCCGCTCTGCCCAAGGCTGCATGACTTCATCGCCGAGTGGCGGCAGCGCGAGCCGTCCTGGTTCAATGCGCCGGTGCCGACTTTTTTACCACCCGAGGGTGACGCGGCGGTTCAGTTGCTGATCGTCGGGCTGGCGCCTGGCCTGCGCGGTGCCAATCGAACGGGCCGCCCGTTCACCGGCGACTATGCCGGCGACCTGCTCTACTCGACGATGATTTCGCACGGTTTTGCGCGCGGAGAGTTCAAGGCGCGGCCAGATGACGGATTGGAGCTGGTCGGCACCGCGATCACCAACGCGGTGCGCTGCGTGCCGCCGGAGAACAAGCCGGTGGGCGCTGAGATTGCCACCTGCCGGACATTCCTGGTGCCGACGATCGCCAGGTTCCCGAACCTGCGCGCCGTGCTGGCACTGGGATCGATCGCGCATCAGTCGACGGTGCGGGCGCTGGGCGGGCGCGTCGCCGCCTATCCGTTCAAGCATGGCGGGCAGCTGCCGGCCGGCAGCATCACGCTGTTTTCGAGCTATCATTGCTCGCGCTACAACACCAACACCGGTGTGCTGACCGAAGCGATGTTCGTTAGCGTTTTCAGCCAGATAGCGGCGTTCCTGCGGAAATAGAGTCGGGCGCCAGCGGATCAGCTTGATGGCGCAAACAGTGCAGCCAGCACCGCCGGCCCACCCTTCAGCACGTTCATATCGACATCGCCATTGATGCCGTCGACGCGACCCCTGTTGTGGTACTGCCAGTAGACCCAGTCGTCGCGGTCCGGCTCCAGGAGCAACGAGCGGAGCCAGAGCGGACGGGCAGCAATGCGCTCTGCATAGGTCTGCGCTGCCTCATCGGTCAGATAGACGATCGCAGGCTTGCCGAACGTCGCCTCGACTAGAGCGAGGAACGCGGCCAGTTCGGCGTTCAATTGTTCGGGCGTCGGCCGCTGCGGGCAGTTGCCGCCGAATTCGATGTCGACGACCGGCGGCAGCAGCGGCTGGTCGTGCGGCACAACCGAGATGAAATTCTTCGCCTGGTCGGCGCCAGGTCGGCAAAAGGTGAAAAAGTGATAGGCGCCGACGGCGAGACCGGCGGCGCGGGCCTCTTCCAGATTCCTCGCGAAGGCATCGTCGACATGATCGCCGCCTTCGGTCGCCTTGATGACTGCGAAGGCGACATCGTCGGCGGCGACACGCGGCCAGTCAATCCGGCCCTGATGATGGGAAACGTCGATGCCCCTGAGCGGATATTTGTCGCGGTCCGGCGAGAATGCCCTGAAATAGATGTAGCCGCCTGCTGCGACGAAACATACCAAGACCAGACTGGCCAGACCAAAGAGGACAATCCGGTTCTTCAAGCGAATGGCCCCAGCCTACCCACGCTCTTTTAACAGCCGGCCCTTCTCGCGCGACCAGTCGCGCTGCTTCTCGCTCTCGCGTTTGTCGTGCAGTTTCTTGCCGCGACCGACGGCGAGCAGCAGCTTGGCGCGGCCCTGGTCGTTGAAATAGATTTTCAGCGGTACCAGCGTCATGCCTTCGCGGTCGACGCTTTGCGACAGTTTCGCCATTTCGCGCTTGTTGAGCAGCAGCTTGCGGCGGCGGCGCGGCTCGTGGTTGAAGCGGTTGGCCTGCAGATATTCCGGCAGATAGGAGTTGATCAGCCAGATCTCGCCGCCTTCGACCGAGGCGTAGCTGTCCTGGATGTTGGCCTGGCCCTGGCGCAGCGACTTGACCTCGGTGCCGGTCAGCACCAGACCGGCCTCGACCGTGTCGAGCACCTCATAGGAAAACCGCGCCTTGCGGTTTTCCGAAACGGTCTTGTTGTTGGGATCGGCTTTTCTGACTTGATTCATGATGCGGAGAGGTGGCGCCTCATCCCTAATTAATCAAGCCGGCGTGCTTCATAGCCGCATCGATCTTGTCGGCAGTCGACTGTTCGATCGTCACCAGCGGCGAGCGCAGCACGTTTTCGACCTTGCCTAGCTTCGACAGCGCGTATTTGGCGCCGGAAACGCCAGGCTCGATGAAGATCGCCTTGTGCAGCGGCAGCAGGCGATCCTGCAGATCCAGCGCCTTGGCGCTGTCGCCGGCAAGCGTTGCCTCCTGGAATTCGGCGCACAGCCGCGGCGCGACGTTCGACGTCACCGAAATACAGCCGACGCCGCCATGCGCGTTGAATCCAAGCGCCGAAGCATCTTCGCCCGAAAGCTGGATGAAATCCTTGCCGCACGTGGCACGCTGCTCGGAAACCCGTTCGACCTTGCCGGTGGCATCCTTGACACCGACGATATTCTTGAAGTCGTGCACGAGCCGGCCCATCGTGTCCGGCATCATGTCGATGACCGAGCGCGGCGGGATGTTGTAGATGATGATCGGCAGCTTGGTCGCCCTGGCGACCGCCGCGAAGTGCTCATACAGGCCGCGCTGCGTCGGCCTGTTATAATAAGGCGTGACGACCAGGGCGGCATCGGCGCCGGCCTTCTCGGCATACTGCACGAGCCCGACGGCTTCCTCGGTGTTGTTGGAACCAGCGCCGGCGACGACCGGAACTCGTCCCTTGGCCACCTCGATGCATACCTTGACGACCTGGCGGTGCTCGTCATGCGACAGTGTCGGCGACTCGCCGGTGGTGCCGACCGGCACCAGGCCCGTCGTGCCCTCCGCGAGTTGCCATTCGACGAATGCGCGAAAGGCTTTCTCGTCGAAACGCCCGCTCTTTTCGAACGGTGTCACGAGCGCAGTAAGCGAGCCTCTCAGCATATCGTCCAACTCCTTGGCACTTCTGGTGTTTTGTGTCGGTGTTTGTGGTCGCGCCTTCTAACCGAAAGCGAAGCGGCGCACCATAGTCTCGACATGGTTGCGCGGCAAGCATTGCCATGGTGCCAGCAAGCGCAATTCGAACGGCCTCGCTAACTCTTTGTTTACGGGCTCTTCACGACCTAAGTTTAGGCTTCGAGGCATCTTCGCCAGCTTGTGGAATGCCAGGACAAGGAAAGATTTAAGGATCATGCCGGGCGGTCGGCCTCACCTTCTCGCGCTGCTTGGCGCCGCGCTCGCGCTGATGCCGGGCATGGCGATCAGCGGCAGCGTGGACGCACGGGTCACCTCAGCCATTCCGATTCCAGGCGCGGCAATTGCGCTGCCAGACCTGCAGGACAGAACGCGACAGGCGCCCTTGCCCGACGTCGCCCCTTTGAAAAGCGGACTGGATGCGTTGGCGCAGGGTGATAGTCCCCGCGCTCGTGGCGTGCGCGATGCCCTTCCGGCGCAGTCGCTCGACCAGCATATCCTTGCCTGGGCGATCGCGCTTTATGGCGGCGACAAGGTTCCGAGCGATGATATCACTGCTGCGGCCAAGATGCTGCCCAACTGGCCGGGGACCGTAGCCCTTCGCAAGAACAGCGAGCGCGCGCTCTATCGAGAGAACCCTGCCCCCGACATCGTCATCAGGGCGTTCGATGGCAGCCAGCCGCAGACATTCGAAGGCGTGAAGGTTCTCGCCCGCGCCTATGTGGCGTCCAGCAATACCAAGGCGGCGCGTTCCGTGCTGTCGCCCTTCTGGCGCACCGCGATCCTGGAGGCCAGGGACGAGGCGGCGCTGATCAAGGAATTCGGCAGCCTGATCCCGGCCGCAGACCACCGCTTTCGCATGGAGCGCATGTTCTATGCCGACCGCGCGAATTCCGCGCTGCGCGTCGCCGGCCTCGCCGGCGCCCAGCAGCTCGCCGATGCATGGGCGGCGGCCGACAAAGGCGACAAGAACGCGCCCAAGCTGCTGAAGGCCGTGCCGGCAATGCAACGTTCGGCCGGCTACTTCTTCGCGCAGGCCGAATATTTGCGCAAGCAGGAGGATTTTGCCGGCGCTGCAGCCATTGTGATGCAGGCACCGACCGATCGCGAAGCTCTGGTCGATCCGGATGCCTGGTGGGTCGAGCGCCGGGTGCTGTCGCGTGAACTGGTCGACCAGGGCGACATGAAGGCCGCGTACAAGATCGTCGCCACACACGCTGCCGAAAGTGCCACCAATGCGGCCGACGCCGAATTCCATGCCGGCTGGTACGCGTTGCGCGGCCTGAACGACCCCAAGCTTGCCGCAACGCATTTCGCTCGCATCGCCGACCTTGCCCAAGGGCCGATGACGCTGTCGCGCGCGTATTACTGGCTCGGCCGTGCCGCCGAAGTCGGCGGCCCGGGCAACGCCAGGGATTATTTTGCGCGCGCCGCTGCCTACGGCACGACATTCTACGGCCAGCTTGCCGCCGAACGTGTCGGCCGGCAGGCGCTCAACATCGTCTATCCCTCGCCAAGCGCCGCCGACCGGCAGAACTTTGCCGGCCGCGAGGCCGTCAGCGCCATCAAGCGGCTGCAGGAGGCGGGCTACGATCGCTATGCCGAGACGCTCTATCGCGACCTTGCCGGGCAGTTGACCAGTCCAGGCGAACTGGCGCTGCTCGCTGTCCTTGCCGAAAAGCAAGGGAACCATTTTATGGCGCTGAAAATCGGCAAGATCGCCGGGGCACGCGGCATCGATGTCGGCGCATTGTCGCATCCGCTCGGCGTCATTCCCGATTCGGCTGACATTTCCGGCTCGGGCAAGGCGCTGGCCTATGCGATCGCCCGCCAGGAAAGCGAATTCAACATCGGCGCCGTGTCCAGCGCCGGCGCGCGCGGGCTGCTGCAGCTGATGCCGGGAACCGCAAGGCAATTGGCGAAGAAGGCCGGGCTGCAGTTTTCGCAAATACGGCTGACCACCGATGCCGGCTACAACGCGACGCTTGGTTCGGCCTTCCTCGGCGAACAGCTCGACCGCTTCAACGGCTCTTACGTGCTGACCTTCGCCGGCTACAATGCTGGCCCCAACCGGGCCAGCCAGTGGGTGGCCAGATATGGCGACCCGCGCGGCAAGGACATCGACGCGGTCGTCGACTGGATCGAGCGGATTCCCTACACAGAAACAAGAAGTTACGTTCAGCGCGTGATGGAGAATTACGAGGTCTACAAGATGCGTATTTCCGGCAAATACGACATTGTCGGGGATCTGGTGAACGGGCGGAGTTGAGCCTTTCTGTCCTTCTCCACTTGTGGGAGAAGGCAAAAGCGCCTTTTATTGACCATCCCTGCCCTCGCCTGTAGCTGTCCAGATTGATACAGCGAGGTCGCACATTCCGATGGCAAGCGAGCAGCTTTTTTCCGACTTCTTCTACAGCGCACCGGACGGGTTAAAACTCCATGCGCGCGTCTATGGCGAGGCCAATTCCGGACCCTGGCCGGTTGTCTGCCTGCCTGGCCTGACCCGCAATGCCAGGGATTTTCACGAGCTGGCGCTCTATCTGTCGACGCATGCGGCAACTCCACGAAAGGTCATCGCCTTCGACTACCGCGGGCGCGGGCAGTCGGCTTATGATCCCGACGTCAAAAATTACAATGTCGGCGTGGAGGCCGGCGACATTCTCGCCGGGCTGGCGGCGCTGAACATCGGAGAAGCGGCCTTCATCGGCACCTCGCGCGGGGGATTGATCATCCATGTGCTCGGGACGATGCGGCCATCCGTCCTGAAAGCCATTGTTTTCAACGACATCGGACCGGTGATCGAGACGGCCGGACTTGCCCATATCCAGTCTTATCTCGAGCGCGACCCGGCACCGAAAACCCGCACACAGGCGGCGGCCGCCCAGCGCAGCGTGCATGGCGAAGACTTCCCCGCTCTTGCCGGCGCCGATTGGGATCGGATGGTATGGGCTCTCTACCGCGAAACGGATGGTGGGCTGGTGCCGGATTTCGATCCGAAGCTGGTGGATACCGTTGCCAGTCTCGATCTGACGCAGAAGCTGCCTGACCTATGGCCGCAATTCGAGGCGTTGGCCGCCATCCCGTTGCTCGCCATACGTGGTGCCAATTCGAGATTGCTGTCGATAGACACGCTCAAGCAGATGAAAGAGCGCCATTTCATGATGGAGACGATCACCGTCGAGGGCCAGGGCCATGCGCCGTTCCTCGAGACCGGCAGCCTACCGGGCGACATAGGCGCTTTTCTCGATCAGGCCGAGCGGAAGAATATCCTGAAGTAAATCCCATGACCGAACAAGGTCACGGGATAGCTATGATAGTATAGGCAAGTTTCTCAGCCTACTTGGCTTTTGAACTTTTCCGAGTCGCTTTCGGCGACTCCTTAGCGGCGGCGGCTGCCCCGTCCCTCTTTTTCCGCTCTGCCGTCGGCGACGAAGGCGTCGTCACGGGCGAAGAAAACATGGGGCCTTCAGCGCAATTGCCGCCCGACTGAGTCGATCGAGGCGTTTCCAGCACGATGACACAGCCATCGAGATCGTTGGTGGCCAGATGCGCGTAGCGCATCGTCATCGACAGCGTTTGGTGGCCGAGCCACATCTGCACGCGCCTGATGTCGATGCCGCCTTGGACCAGACGCGAGGCGCAGGTATGGCGCAATATGTGCGGCACCACCTGATCGTCGGCGCCGAGGCCGACTTCGGCCTTCGCGTCGTTCCAGATGGCACGGAACTGTGCCTGGCTGAGCTTGGTGAACGGTCCTTTGGGCCGGCGGCCCTCAGTGGGAGGCAGCTTGATGACCTCCTTGACCCGCTCGGTCATCGGAATGGTGCGGCTGCGGCCGGATTTGGTGATCCAGAAGGAGACGCGATGCTCCTGGATATCGTTCCAGATCAGCCCAAGCGCCTCGCCGAGACGGCATCCGGTGTCGACCAGGAAAACGGAAAGCCTGTAGGCATCCTCGCTGCGGCTCTTGATGGCGGCGAACAGGCGCGCCTCTTCGTCCCTTTCGAGGAAACGAATCCGACCGGCCCGCTCCTTCTGGCGGCGGAACTCGGGCAGGCTGTGGATATCTCCCATCTTGTGAGCCTTGCGCAGCAGTTTGCTGAGGGCAGCCATCTTTCGATTGATGGTTGCGTTGCTGTTGCCGCGCTGGCGCAAGGTGCCGATAAGGTTGTCGAGGGTACTTTGGTCAAAGGCGCTGAAACGCTCCCCAAGGAGAATCTCGTCTATTTCGCCGATGAAAGAGCTGACATTATACTTATGCCGCCCGTCATCCCATAATATGTCGCGATATACTGAAAAAAGATCTCCGACCCGGTGCGATTTTACCTCTCTTATTTTATTGAAGCTGTATTTTATTTTTTGAGAAGAAAACATCGCAAAGGGATCAGAGGAAACGCCCCCTTGAATTGCTTCGTTTGTCATTTATTCGCCACACCCCCGAGTGGATAGATCAGACCTATCCGCTTGGAAGCGTCCTTTCAAGAGATTTTAATCACGCAGTTGTGATCTCATCCGCGCATCAGCGGATCCCACGAAACCACTCCACGGATTCATTCAGCTACCGTTACCCCCATCCTTCCGTTTGCCTTGATCCAGTCACGAAACAAAAACAGCCCGGGCGTTTGCGCGCCCGGGCTGGATTTCACCTGTAAGGAACCAGCCCTTAGAAGGAGCGCTGGAAGCGGAGCATACCGCCGAGGCCGTCGAAGCTGTCGTGCCAATCGCTATCGCCAGCGTTGATGTAGTCAACTTCGCCGGTGATCGTGAAGCCGGGAACGACGTCGTAGGCAATGTTGGCCGCCAGGCCGAACTTCTTGCCGTCGTCATAAGAGGCCTGCACGTTGAACGAGGTCTTCTCGTTGAACTTGTAGCTGCCACCGCCCCAGACTGCCCAGCTGCCGTCCCAGAGCTTGAAGAAGTTGTGGCCAAAGTTCGGATCCAGGAAGTCGTCGTCACTTCCGTACCCAGCCATCAAGAACAGCGACAGTTCATTGGTAGCGTTCACATCCAAGCGAGCCTTGCCGGCCCATGCTTCGTAGTTGCTGTCATAAGCAGCAACCGCCGTGATGGCGCCCCAGCCCTGCGTGTACTTCACGCCGCCAACGACATGCGGAACATAGCTGTCGATCGTGTCAGCGCCAGCGCCTTCTTCGAGCGAGACCACGGCCGAGAAACCGTTGCCAGCGTCGAAGTAATACTGGACGACGTTGGTGTCGAACGAACCGTAGGGAACCAGCGTATCCTGGATGACGTTGCCGGCGTAGCCGATGAACGTATCGAAGGCCGATTCGTCTTTACCGACGCGCAAGCCGCCGAGCTGGATCCAGGCGAAGTTCAGCGAAACAGGCTTGTTGCCAGCCTGCCAGCCGTTCGGATTGTAGCCGGCGGGGAAGGGAGCGACCTGATCTTCATAATCGCCGCCGCTGTTGCCGAAGTTGAAGCGGGTTTCGGTGTAGGTCTTCAACGTGCCGAGTTCGGTTTCCTGGCCGGTCCAGGTCTTCAGCGTGAAGCGGGCATTCTTGGAATAAGTGTCGTTGGTGTCAGCGTCCAGATGGTCGGGAACGTTGTTCACGCCGTCGAAGGAAGCCGCATCGCCCACGCCGATGTCGTAGCGGATGTAGCCGCCGATGCGCAGGCAGGTCTCGGTGCCGGGGATGTAGAAGTAGCCAGCGCCATAGACGTCGCAAATCTTGACGTATTCAGCGGGTTCCGGCTCGGCGACGACGACGGCGTCGGCGGCGCGCGCACCGGAAACTGCGATCAGGGCCGCAGCGGAGCCGAGGAGAAGGCTCTTAATGTTCATTTTCTGACCTCCAGTCAGAATCGAATGAAACAGCGGCTTGCGGAGAGTCAGGCGACGCCACAGGAACAGCGCTTCCTTCGACTATCAATTTGTTATTGTTAGGAGATTTGTCCTGCGAAGCGCGCAGCGCGAAGCAGGATGGCGGAGAGGATGGGATTCGAACCCACGAGAAGCTTTTGACCTCTACTCCCTTAGCAGGGGAGCGCCTTCGACCACTCGGCCACCTCTCCGTTGCGCCGCTGGATAAAGAAAAGCGCCGGCACAATCAACAAGCCCGCACCATTATCTGAAAAAATAAGAAGGCGCCGAACCGCGATCTTCCATGCATGTGGCGGTTCTGCGGTTGTTTCCTGGCTAGCGACTCGGGAACTCGCCATGATTCCGTCGGTCCATCGCCGGATTCGGCGGCAAACAAGGGGTTGCGGCGGGCCTGATGGTTAACGAGAGCTTTCTGAGTGAGGCCAAATCGTGTCATTTGTGCAACAACGCCAGGGGATAGCAGCCAGGCAGCCCTTTCACCGGTACGATCGTGGTTGAACGCCGCCGCCTCATGAGTAATGTCGATTTCGAAGGAGCGGCGCGGTGCGCATCTTTTTCGGTAGTGGGGATGGGGCAGGGAACGCTGTCCTTCAGCAAAGAATACCCAGACCCGTTTTTTAACTTTTGACTGGAGGTCAGAAAATGAACATTAAGAGCCTTCTCCTCGGCTCCGCTGCGGCCCTGATCGCAGTTTCCGGTGCGCGCGCCGCCGACGCCGTCGTCGTCGCCGAGCCGGAACCCGCTGAATACGTCAAGATTTGCGACGTCTATGGCGCTGGCTACTTCTACATCCCCGGCACCGAGACCTGCCTGCGCATCGGCGGCTACATCCGCTACGATATCGGCGTGGGCGATGCGGCTTCCTTCGACGGCGTGAACAACGTTCCCGACCATCTGGACGCTGACACCAACGACACTTATTCCAAGAATGCCCGCTTCACGCTGAAGACCTGGACCGGCCAGGAAACCGAACTCGGCACGTTGAAGACCTACACCGAAACCCGCTTCAACTTCGGCAACAACACCGGCGACTATACCGATGAGTTTGCCGGCGACTGGCAGGCTCACAACAAGGGTACCACGCTGAATTTCGCCTGGATCCAGCTCGGCGGCTTGCGCGTCGGTAAAGACGAATCGGCCTTCGATACGTTCATCGGCTATGCCGGCAACGTCATCCAGGATACGATTGTTCCCTACGGCGGCTTCGACACCAATGTCATCCAGTACTACTTCGACGCTGGCAACGGTTTCTCGGCCGTGGTCTCGCTCGAAGAAGGTTATGGCGACTACTCGATCGACAGCTATGTTCCGCATGTTGTCGGTGGCGTGAAGTGGACGCAGGGCTGGGGCGCCATCACCGGCGTTGTCTCGTATGACAGCAACTACGAAGAAGTTGCCGGCAAGGTTCGCCTGGACGTGAACGTCTCCAACGAACTGTCGCTGTGGGTCATGGGTGGCTACGGCTCCGACGACAACCTCGGCGATGATCCGCTGGTCGGAGCTGGCGGTCGCGGCATGTACAAGCAGTGGGGCGGCAACTGGGCAGTGTGGGGCGGTGGCACCTACAAGTTCAACGAGAAGACCTCGTTCAACGCTCAGGTCTCGTATGATGACTGGAAGAACCTCGGCATTGCGGCGAACGTCGCTTATGACGTCGTTCCGGGCTTCACGGTCACGGCCGAAGTCGACTACCAGAACGTCGGCAGTGACGACCTTAACAAGGGTTGGTTCGGCGCTGACAAGAAGAGCAACATCGGCGGCATTCTCCGCTTCCAGCGCTCCTTCTAATAGACGTCTAGACATCGCTTCGGCGAGATCGAAAACCCGGCGGGCAACCGCCGGGTTTTTTTAAGCTTTTATGCGACCACTACACGTGGTGCTGCAGCTCGCTGTCTTACCTTTGGTTCGGCCTCAACAGCGAAGCTCACGGACGCCTTGCCGCAAAGTTCGTAGCAAATTTCGGAATTGGATTGGTCGACCGCGAACTATCCACAAGCCATTGGTCTGGCAAGGCCTTCACCGCCGGCCAGAAGCATCAAGCGCCAGATGCGGCGGCGCTCGCGGTCGAGCCCGGCAACATCAAGAGCGAACACAGAATGGGCCGCAACTACCTCTCCGGCCAGCAGGCGATGCCCTCAACGCCATCCTGGCAGCCGCCGGCTATGACTTCTCCTCCCTGCTCATCTGGCTGAAGAGATTTTTGTCGCTCTAGATCACCCTGCCTCACCTCCGACCCAGGTCGGTCGCCGCTTAGGTCCGGATTGTTCACAGTCGACGGATTATTTGTCCGCCAGGTCGCCCAATGCATCAATCAGCGGCTGAATTTCATTTTCATAATTTTTCCAGCGCTTGACCGACGATGTATAGATCGGTTGGCGGACCTGCCAGCGGCTGGGCGTGTTGACCGAACCATCCCTGTCGAAAAAACGCAGGCAGGCGTCATCCCAGGGCAGCCCAAGGTAATCTATGAGGCGGCGTGACTGCGCCTCCTGATCCTCGACCAGCGTTTCGTAGCGATTTTCGAATATAAGGCCTGGAAAAACCTCGTTCCAATGGCGCATCAGTCGGTCATACTCACGATAGTACAGACCCAGTATCCGCAAATCAGTATTGTAGCTGTGTCCTTTGTTGAAGGTCTGGACAAAGCAAGAGACGCAATTGTCGATGGCGTCACGGCGGCAATGAATGATGCGCGCGTTGGGAAAGAGAAGACCGATAAGGCCGATCATTTCAAAATTGTGCGGCATCTTGTCGACCACGCGAAGCGCGGCAGGCGCCCACTCCCTAAGGTAGGACAGATGCTCTTCCGCCAGCGTTCTGGACAGGTCTTGCGTGACCGACATGGCCGGCCGGCTCAAATCGCCGGCCGATGAGGTTTTAAGGCCGATTGCATTGGCGACCCGCCTCAATTTGTTAAGCTCGCCTGCCCCTTGAACATCGGGATGGCTGGCGCAGATCTGTTCCGTGAGCGTTGTGCCCGACCGCGGCATGCCGACCACGAACACAGGCACTTCGGAAGGATTTCCATAGCCGGCCCTGGCCGCCAGAAAGTCCGGCGTGAAGGTTTCAATCAGGGAGTCGATCCAGCGGCGATACAGATTGATATCGAAGGTGTAGCCGGAGGCCCGTTTCGCCCTGTTAAAATGGTCGAATGCCTCACTGTAGCGCTTGAGGTCGTTCAGTACCTTGCCGGCAGCGTGATGGAGCTTGTAAGCACCGTCCGGATCAAGCTTGGGATTGCCGAGTTCACGCAGGATGGATTGGAGTTCCTCCGGCTCTTCGGTGAATTTTTTCGTCTGTACAAGGTCGTTGTAGGCAGCCGGCACGTCGATGCGACGTCCGATTGCTTCTTTCAGAAAGGCGGCGGCCTCATCCATGCGCCCCAGGCCGCTGAGCGCGCTGGCCAGCCCCGCCCGCACTTTGGGATGATCGCGGTTGATCTTGAGCGCCTTCTCGTAAAGCGGCAAAGCCATGTCGGGTTTGTCAAACTTGGTGTAGGCGCGCCCCAGTGCACAAAGCACCTCGATAAGGCCGGGCTGCAGTTCCAAGGCATACAGCATATGCTTGATGGCAGGCGAATATTCGCTGACCTTCACATAGGCCTCGCCAAGGCTGAGGTGGTAGTAGGGGTTTTTAGGTTCCTCGCCGACCGCCCGCGCGAAATATCGCAAGGCCATCTCGTCATCGTAACGCTGGTATAGGGTCCCCAGGATATACAGAGCGAGCGGATGGTTTGGCGTGCGCGCCAGCACCCGAAGGCACAGATCCTGGGCCTCGTCGAGCCGCTGGGCCTGCTGAAGGGCATAGGCCTGGTTCAGCAGCGCTTCGTCGGCCTGCGCTCGCGATTGAGCGTTTCCTTGGCTCATTGTCGGCTTGAGTATCGGCCCCTTCGCTTTCGGCGCGGGTCCGGGCTTGATGTGCTTTGACCAAGCAGGCGGCAGACGGTTGTTCATCACGTCTCGCTAGCAAAAGCGGCCGAAAGAATCCAGCGTTACGGATCTGCCCAGCGGCAACTTGCACCGACCCATCCGGCGCGCTAGCAAGAAGGCCCTTTCAAGCGAGCTTCCACCATGCATCAGCGCCCTCCCCTCATGCCGCTCATCGCAGCGCTTCCCTCGACGGTGCCGTTTGTCGGCCCCGAAGCGCAGGAGCGCGAGCGTGGCCGCGCTTTTCGCGCCCGCATCGGCGCCAATGAGAGCAGCTTTGGTCCCTCGCCGCGCGTCATCGCCCGCATGGCCGAGATCGCCGGCGACATGTGGATGTATTGCGATCCCGACAATCACGATCTGAAGGTGGCGGCGGCCGCGCATCACGGCGTAAAAGCAGAGAACGTCGTTGTCGGCGAAGGCATAGATGGCCTGCTCGCTCTGGTGGCACGCATGTATGTGGCACCCGGCGATGCTGTGGTCACATCGCTCGGCGCTTATCCGACCTTCAACTTCCACATCGCCGGTGTCGGCGGACGACTGGTGACGGTCCCTTACGAGAACGACCGGGAAAGCCTGGATGGCCTGCTGGCGGCGGTGCGCAGGGACAAGGCCCCGCTGGTCTATCTCTCCAACCCCGACAATCCGATGGGCAGTTGGTGGGAGGCGAGCGAGATCATCCGTTTCATCGAGGCGCTGCCGGAAACCACCATGCTGGTGCTCGACGAGGCCTATGGCGAACTCGGGCCGGCCTCGGCGCTGCCGCCGATCGATATCTCCAGGCCAAACGTCATCCGCATGCGAACCTTCTCGAAGGCGTACGGGCTGGCGGGCATACGCTGCGGCTATGCGATCGCCGAGGCCCAGGTGATCCGCGACTTCGAGAAGATCCGCAACCATTACGGCGTCAGCCGCATGGCGCAGATCGCCGGCGTCGAGGCGCTCGCCGATCAGCACTATCTGCAAAGCGTGGTGGCGCGAGTCGCGGCCGGCCGCCGACGCATCGCCGGTATTGCCGAGGCGAACGGGCTGAAGCCACTGGCGTCGGCGACCAATTTCGTCACCATCGATTGCTGCGGCGATGGCGCCTTTGCGCTGAAAGTTCTGCAAGCCCTGCTGTCACGCGACGTCTTCATCCGCAAGCCGATGGTGCCACGGCTCGACCGCTGCATCCGCGTCAGCGTCGGCCTCGATCACGAGCTCGACATTTTTGCCGAGGAACTTCCCGGTGCTTTGGCGGCAGCGCGGGGCAATTAGGATACCGCTGGCGCGCAACCGGCAGCAAAAGCCGCCTACAAATCCATTTCCCAGGTCTGGCCGGTCAGATCCTTGCCGAAGCTGCGGTGGTGCTCCTGCGAGACCAGCCTGAAGCCGGCACGTTCGTAGATCGCGCGCGCCGCAACGAGGATGTCGTTGGTCCACAGAACCAGCTTGGCGTAGCCGCAAGCCCGGGCCTGGTTCACGCATTCCGCCACCAGTCGTTTGCCGATGCCGAAGCCGCGCGCCGACGCCTCGACATGCAGCATTCTCAGCTTGGCCACCTTATCATCCTGATGAACCAGGAACACCGCGCCGACCGGCTGACCACCGCGCTCGGCGATCCAGCAGAAATCGCGGCCGGGCACGAAATTGCGAATGAAATCGGCGCCGATCTCGGCGAGCATGGCCTCGAACTCGATCGTCCAGCCATATTCCTCGGCATAAAGTTGGGCCTGGCGCTGCACGACCCAGCCGATATCGCCGACGCGGTGCGGCCGCAACGTCACCTCGCCGCTTTCACGGGTGGGATCACCCAGCAATTCCCCCGCCTTGCGCAAGGCGCTGCGCAGTTCATGCAACCTGTCGTCGGGTACGCTTTCGATCAGCCGCGCCGTATCCCGATCGGCCGCCGCCTGCAGCCTGGCAAGCGCTGCCTCGCCCCTTGCGGTCAGCGAGAGGACCCTTCGGCGCCGGTCAGCCGGGTCCGTTCTGGCCTCGGTCAGCCCCTGGCCCGCGAACTTGCGCAGGATCCGCGTCAGATAGGCGGCATCGACACGCAACTGTCTCGATATTTCGGAGGCCGCCGGGCCATTCTCCAGCCGAAAAGCCCCAGCCAGGAAACCTCGCTCGCCGGCGATTTCGGCGGAAGCCGGGTTGCTGCGGTGACCCAGTTCGAACAGCACGCGCGCCTCGGTCAAAGTGAATGCACTTTGTGTCAGCGTCTCGTCGAGAAGGCCGACAGTGCGCGTGTAGAAGCGATTGAAGCGCCGGACATCGGCCACCAATGCGTTGCGTTCGTCCAACATTTGCGGCCAGCTCCTAATAAAGCAGTTCCATTTTCCTAAATTAGTGGACTGAGTCAATTAAATTCAAGGCCAGAAGGCCAGCTAAAGCCGGAAGGCCCAGCTATTGCGTCCGCGCGCAGGTTGCATTCCTCAGGCCGTGCGCCAGATTCAAAACGAGACAGGCTTGGAGAGATTCATGGCTGGTCATCGCAGGAAAGTGCACGCACGCGTCTACGGTAACGTGCAAGGCGTCGGCTTCAGAGCCTGGGCCCGGGATGAGGCCACGGGCCTTGGTCTTGCGGGCTGGGTTTGCAATGAAGGGGACGGGTCCGTAACGGCCGAGATCGCAGGCCTCGATGAGGCGGTCTCGACAATGATCGAGCGCCTCTGGAAAGGGCCGGCCGGGGCTTTGGTTTCCAAGGTCGACGTCGAGGAGTTGGAGGCAGAAAACGCCTCTGTTGGGTTCAGGATCGTGGCATGAAGGCGGATTTGGATTGAGCGCCTTGAATTAATTAAACGTTCGTTTTATTATTGCTCCGCAGAGGAGCTGACATGGCACGCACCGCCGGGTCTGATGGCGAAAAGACCGAAGCGACCATTCGTGAGGCTGCGGTCAATCTGATCGCGCGCTTTGGCTACGAGGCGATGTCGATGCGGCAGCTCGCCGCCGAGGTCGGCGTACAGGCGGCCGCGCTCTACCGCTACTTTCCGACCAAGGAAGAGCTTCTGTTTACGCTGATGCGCGAGCACATGGAAGGTTTGACCGAAGCGTGGGAAACAGCTCGCCCGGTTAGTGCGGATCCCGTGCAGCGGCTTTCGGCCTATGTCGAAAACCACATCACTTTCCACATCGAGCGTCGGCACGCCACGCATGTGTCGAACATGGAGTTGCGCAGCCTGTCGCCGGAAAGGCTGACGCAGATCCTGCGCATGCGCACGGCCTACGAGAAGGAGCTGCGCACCATTTTACGCGATGGCGCCGAGACGGGCGCCTTCAGCATCGACGACACCGGGCTGACGGCGATGGCGCTGATCCAGATGATGACCGGCGTCATCGTCTGGTTTCGGCCGGGCGAACGGCTGTCGATCGCTGAAGTGACCACGACATATCTTTCAATGACAATGCGGCTCGTCGGCGCGAAGATCGACGCCTACAGCGCCGCGCTTCCCTTCGGACGCGCAAAGGACGCTGCAGCATTTTGATTCGCGCATGATCCCTTTTCGAATCAAAGTCGATTTTCGGGGTCATGCGCAGGGAGGAGAAAAATGTACACCAACACGCTCAGCTTCGGGCATGACGAAGAGATCGAGGCGCTGCGCGACATGGTGCGGCGCTTTGCCCAGGACCGGATCGCGCCGATCGCCGCCGACATCGATCGCTCGAATGAATTCCCGGTGCATCTGTGGGGCGAACTCGGTGCGCTCGGCCTGCTCGGCATCACCGCCGACCCCGATTTCGGCGGCAGCGGCATGGGCTATCTCGCCCATGTGATCGCCGTCGAGGAGATTTCGCGCGCTTCGGCCTCGGTCGGCCTCTCCTACGGTGCCCATTCCAACCTCTGCGTCAATCAGATCAACCGCTGGGCGACGCCGGCGCAGAAGGAAAAATACCTGCCGCCACTGTGCTCGGGCGAGCGAGTCGGCGCGCTGGCGATGTCGGAATCCGGCGCCGGCTCGGACGTCGTCTCGCTGAAGCTGCGCGCCGAAAAGCGCAATGACCGCTACGTGCTCAACGGCACCAAGATGTGGATCACCAACGGGCCGGACGCCGAGACGCTGGTGGTCTATGCCAAGACGGATCCGGACCAGAAATCGCGCGGCATCACCGCCTTCATCGTCGAGAAGGCTTTTGCCGGATTTTCCGTGGCGCAAAAGCTCGACAAGCTCGGCATGCGCGGCTCCAACACCGGCGAGCTGGTGTTTAGGGATGTCGAGGTGCCCTTCGACAACGTGCTGCATGAGGAAGGGCGCGGCGTCGAAGTGCTGATGTCTGGCCTAGACTATGAGCGCACGGTGCTTGCCGGCGGCCCGATCGGCCTGATGGCGGCGTGCCTCGACGTGGCAATCCCCTATGTGCATGAGCGCAAGCAGTTCGGACAGGCGATCGGCGAGTTCCAACTGGTGCAGGGCAAGCTGGCCGACATGTACACGACGCTGAATGCCGCGCGCGCCTATGTCTATGCCGTCGCCGCCGCCTGCGATCGTGGCCAGACGACGCGCAAGGATGCCGCCGGCTGCGTGCTGTTTGCCGCCGAGAAGGCGACGCTGATGGCGCTCGACGCCATCCAGCTGCTTGGCGGCAACGGCTACATCAACGACTATCCAACCGGCCGCCTGTTGCGCGATGCCAAGCTCTACGAGATCGGCGCCGGCACCAGCGAAATCCGCCGCTGGCTGATCGGCCGCGAGATCATGGCGGAGGGGGTGTAGGTATGGCCACGTTGCAAACCCAGATCTCCCCCTCCTCCGAAACCTTCCGTGCCAACGCCGAGCGCATGCGGGCGCTGGTCGCCGACATTGCGGAAAAGGCCGCCACCGTCGAGCTCGGCGGTTCGGAGGAAGCGCGTGAGCGCCATGTCTCGCGCGGCAAGCTTCTGCCGCGCGAGCGCCTTGCGCAATTGCTGGATGTCGGCTCACCCTTCCTCGAGATCGGCCAGTTCGCGGCATGGTCGATGTATGGCGAGGAGATCTCTTCGGCCGGCATGATCGCCGGCATCGGCCGCGTCGAAGGCACCGAGGTGATGGTCGTCGTCAACGACGCCACCGTGAAGGGCGGCACCTATTATCCGCTGACCGTGAAGAAGCATTTGCGGGCGCAGGAGATCGCACTGCAGAACAATCTTCCCTGCATCTACCTCGTCGACAGCGGCGGCGCCAATCTGCCCAACCAGGACGAGGTGTTTCCCGACCGCGAGCATTTCGGCCGCATCTTCTACAACCAGGCCAACATGTCGGCATCAGGCATTCCGCAGATCGCCTGCGTCATGGGTTCGTGCACGGCGGGCGGCGCCTATGTGCCGGCAATGTCCGACGAGACGATCATGGTGCGCAATCAGGCAACCATCTTCCTCGGCGGCCCGCCGCTGGTGAAGGCGGCGACGGGCGAGGATGTCAGTGCCGAGGATCTCGGCGGTGCGGATGTGCACACCAGGCTTTCCGGTGTTGCCGACCACTATGCGCTGGACGACGACCATGCCCTCGCCATCTGCCGGCGCATCGTCAAGAACCTGAATCGGAACAAGACTGTAAGCCTGAACTCTAGGAGAGCGATTCCGCCGCTTCATCCGGCGGATGAACTTTATGGCATCGTGCCGACCGACCTGCGCCAGCCCTATGACGCGCGCGAGGTCATCGCGCGCGTCGTCGACGGTTCCGAATTCGACGAGTTCAAGCAGAATTACGGCACCACGCTGATCACCGGCTTTGCCCATCTCCATGGCGTGCCGGTCGGCATCATCGCCAACAACGGCGTGCTGTTTTCCGAAAGCGCGCTGAAGGGCGCGCACTTCATCGAACTGTGCTGCCAGCGCAAAATTCCATTGGTCTTCCTGCAGAACATCACCGGCTTCATGGTCGGTCGAAAATATGAAGCAGGCGGCATCGCCAAGGATGGCGCCAAGCTGGTGATGGCGGTTGCCACCGCCAGGGTGCCGAAGGTGACTGTCATCATCGGCGGTTCGTTCGGCGCCGGCAATTACGGCATGTGCGGCCGCGCCTATTCACCGCGCTTCCTGTGGATGTGGCCGAACGCCCGCATCTCGGTGATGGGCGGCGAACAGGCGGCAACGGTGCTTGCCATGGTCAAACGCGAAGGCATCGAGCGCAAGGGCGGAGAATGGAGCGCCGAGGAAGAGGCGAAATTCAAGAAGCCTATCCTGATGAAATACGAGCATGAGGGCCATCCGCTCTATTCGTCCGCACGCCTCTGGGACGACGGTATCATCGATCCTGCAAAGACGCGCGACGTGCTGGCGCTCAGCCTGTCGGCCGCGCTCAACGCCGAAATCGAGGACACGCGCTTTGGCGTGTTTCGGATGTGAGAATGGACGGTCAACTTCGACAGCCAAACGGCGGAACTATACCGGCAGGCCGTTGCTGCCGTGTGAAAAGGCTGAACTGTATGGACCAAGCGATTGGTCAGTATAGGCGGCTTCGAATCTCAAACAGTGAACTGGCGGGGGGACAAAATATTCGCTACTGTTTATCCAGCATGGGGCAATGGGGACGGGCTGGAAATGAAACTGAAATATTGCCAGGGAACGGCTGCTTCGATACTTTCCGCATTTCTAATATTAACGGCGACCGGCATCAGCTCGGCGGAATCGCTCGCAGGACGCAAGGGAGACGTGCGTTTTCCGCCGACCTTGGGTTCGGGCGAATGCAACGTTGCCTACAAGGGTTACGTCGCGGCGAGCGGCCATTCGGCCTACGCCACAACCTTTTATTCGCGCGTTGTCGACCTCTACATCATCTGCGGGACGAAGCTCAACGCGCCGTCCCAGAAGGCGGCGGAAGAGACGGCGCTGCGCAATTGCCAGGCCGGGTTGACACGGTGGAAGCTCAAGACCGCGAGTGGCGGCTGCGCAATCTCGTCATCGAAATAAGCAACCGGCCGAGACTTTTTTGCGAATGGGGGAAGCAGAATGAAATCCGGGACCTGCAAACGAGCAGCCACCCCCATAGTGGCAGGCTTGCTGATGGTGGCGGCCTCCACCGCTGCCATGGCCGGATCGCTGGCAGGCAGCAAGGGCGACGTGCGCTACCCGGTGACCATTCCTATAGGAACCACCGGGGGCTGCGGGAAGGCCTATGCAGCGTATCTCGCAGCCGCAGGCCATTCGGCTTTCGCGGCGACGCCAATCGTTCCGGCGACCGAGTACTTCGTTTGCGGCGTGAAGCTGAATGCATCGTCACAAAAGGCGGCGGCGGAACTGGCACTGAAATCCTGTCAGGCCAGCAAAAGCAAATACAAGGTTACCGTCGCCGGCGCCTGCAGCATCGCCGCGTCCAAATAGACCGGAAAGCGCCCGGTTTTTCTCCTTGGGGAAGACAAAATGAAATCCACGAATTCCAAGCGAACAGCCATGGCGATATTGGCTGTATTGCTGGTGTTCGCAGCATCCGGAGCGGGCATGGCCGGCTCACTGGCGGGAAGCGAGGGAGACAAGCGTTTCCCGCCGTACCTGCCGCGAAATCCCAAGGATCCCTGCACCAAGGCCTACAAGGCCTATGTCGCGGCCGGTGGCCATTCAGCGTACGCAACCACTCCCTACGCACGGATAATGTCGTCGTACATAGTTTGCGGCGGCCACCTCAACGCACCATCTCAAAAGACGGCCGAAGAGTTGGCGATGAAATCCTGTCAGTCCACCCGCGGCCACTACAAAGTCACGACCGGCGGCAGTTGCGAGATCGCGGCCTCGAAGTAGGTACAGCCGACCGCAAGGTAGAGCACTTCCCTGGTAAGGGAGAGGTTTACTCCGAGGGCTTAAAAGGCTCGCGAGACAGCACCCCCCTCTGTCCTGCCGGTCAGAGGGGGGTGTTCAAGCGCCATGCTTCCCATGGACTTCGAACCTTACATGCGGAGGCTCCATGTTCGCCAAGATCCTGATCGCCAACCGCGGCGAGATCGCTTGCCGTGTCATCCGTACGGCTCGGAAGCTGGGCGTGCGTACCGTCGCCATCTATTCGGATGCCGACGCAAAATCCCTGCACGTCGAGATGGCCGACGAGGCGGTGCATATCGGCGCCTCGCCCGTCGGCGAAAGCTATCTGCGCGGCGACAAGATCATCGCGGCGGCCCTGGCAACGGGTGCGCAAGCCATTCATCCCGGCTACGGCTTCCTGTCGGAAAATCCCGATTTCGTCGACCAGATGACAGCGGCGGGGCTTATTTTCATCGGCCCATCCGCGGCCTCTATCCGTGCCATGGGGCTGAAGGACGCCGCCAAGCGGCTGATGGAAAAGGCCGGTGTGCCGGTCGTGCCGGGCTATCATGGCGAGGCGCAGGAGATCGTGCTGCTTGCCTCCAAGGCGCGCGAGATCGGCTATCCAGTGCTGATCAAGGCGCGCGCAGGCGGCGGCGGCAAGGGCATGCGCCGGGTCGAGCATCCCGATGAGTTTTCCGAGGCGTTGTCCAGCGCACGGCGCGAGGCGAAAGCCGCGTTCGGCGACGACCGTGTGCTGGTCGAAAAATATGTCGACAAGCCGCGCCATATCGAAGTGCAGGTCTTCGGCGACAATTTGGGCAATGTCGTGCATCTCTACGAGCGCGACTGCTCGGCGCAGCGCCGCCACCAGAAGGTGATCGAGGAATCGCCGGCGCCCGGCATGACGCCCGCTTTGCGCAAGGCGATGACGGAGGCGGCGGTGAAGGCCGCCAAAGCGATCAATTATTCAGGCGCCGGCACCATCGAGTTCATCGTCGATGCCTCGCAGGGCCTGAAGGCCGACCGCTTCTGGTTCATGGAGATGAACACCCGTCTGCAGGTCGAGCACCCGGTCACCGAAATGGTCACCGGCACCGACCTGGTCGAGTGGCAGTTGCGGGTCGCGTCAGGCGAAAAGCTGCCCAAGACGCAAAGCGAGATCGCGCTCGTCGGCCATGCCTTCGAGGCGCGCATCTATGCCGAGGACGCGGCAAAAGGGTTCCTGCCGGCGACCGGTACGCTGCATCATCTGAAATTTCCGGATGCGGCCCCGCAAGGCGCCACGATGCGCATCGAGACTGGCGTGCGAGCGGGTGACGCCATCTCGCCCTATTACGACCCGATGATTGCCAAGCTGGTCGTCCACGCAACGGACAGGCAGGCGGCTCTGGAGGCGCTTGGCGCGGCGCTATCCCGGACCGAGGTCGCCGGCTCGACCGTCAACACCGCCTTTCTTGCCGCTCTCGCCGCCGATCCGGATTTCGCCGCAGGCGATGTCGACACCAGCCTGATCGCCAGGCACCAGACGGCGCTGACCGAGGTCGCGCCGCCGACCGGTGAAACCATCGCTGCCGCGGCCGTTGCGGCCTCCGGCGCCGGAGCATCGCCGTCACCCAACGATCCGTGGTCGTCGCTTGCCGGTTATGCGCATTTCCACAGCGTGGCGCGACGCACACGATTGAAGTTTGGCGAAGACGAAATCGTGGCGAAAGTTTCGGTGCGGCATGACGGGCGGTTCCAGGTGACGCTGGACAAGCCCTATGACGACACCAATTCGCGTGATTTTCGCTCAACACCACGCCTCGCCCGCTGGCCAGGCCACATCACCGTGTTCGAAGGCGCCGTCGGCTACACCTTTACGGTGCCGGACCCGCTCGCACGAGCCGACGAGGCAGCGGCGGGTTCAGGCAGCCTGCGCGCGCCGATGCCGGGACTGGTCAAGCTGGTGCGCGTGGGAAAGGGCGATGCCGTGATCAAGGGTCAGCCGCTGCTGATCCTGGAGGCGATGAAGATGGAACACACCATCGCCGCGCCGCATGACGGCGTGATCGCCGAGATCGCCACCGAGGGCGTGCAGGTGACCGACGGGACGGTGCTGGTACGGTTCGTCGAGGAACAAGCCGCTTCGGCCGCTGTAACCAGCTGACGGTTCGAAAGGCAGACTACAGGGCAAACAAGAAAATGGCCGGGGACGACCCCGGCCATTTCCCTATGCTATTCAGTCGCCGGGCCGGCGATTACTGCGCGATCGGCGCATATTTTCCGTCATGCCACTGGTTGATGTCGTAGCTGGCATTCTTGAGATCGCCCTTCTCGTCGAAGGTGACATTACCGACAACGGTGCTGATCGGCGTGCCGTTCTTCAGCGCCTCGGCAACCTTGGCCGGATCGTCGCTGCCGGCACGCTTGATGCCTTCGGCGAATGCCTGGATGGTGGCGTATGAGAACAGCGTGAAGCCCTCCGGCACGAAACCGCCGGCCTTGATTTTCTCGACGGCTGCCTTGGCTTCCGGCTTTGCCTGCGGATCCGACGGGAAGACGAACATGGTGCCCTCGCCGGCCGGGCCAGCGACCTGCCAGAATTCCGGCGAGGCGATGGAGTCCGGCATTATCAGCTGGAACTTCAGGTTCTGTTCCGCCGACTGACGCAGGATCAGGCCAGCTTCAGGATGGTAGCCGCCGAAATAGACGACGTCGGCTTTCAAGTCCTTGAGCTTGGTGACGAGAGCCGAATAGTCCTTCTCGCCAGCGTTGATGCCGTCATAATAGACCTCCTTGAGGCCGCCGGCATTCATCGTTGCCCTGACGGCGTCAGCCACGCCCTGTCCGTAGGCGCTCTTGTCGTGCAGGACGACGACATTCTTGCCGGCGAACTTCTTGGCGATCCATGGGCCGATGAAGGCGCCCTGCGCATCGTCACGCGTATAAAGGCGCATGATCGTCGGCCAGCCGGCCTTGGCGGCCGCGTCGGTCAGCACCGGGTTGGAAGAAGCCGGGCTCATCATCAGCGCGCCGGCTTCGGCATAGACGGCCGAGGCCGGAATGCTCGAACCCGAGCAGGCATGGCCGTCGATGAACTTGACGCCATCGGCGACGACGCGGTTGGCAACCGACACCGCCTGCTTGGGATCGCACTGGTCGTCTTCGATATCAAGCTTGATCATCGACCCGTTGACGCCGCCAGCGGCGTTGATCGCATCGGCAGCGGCCTGTGCGCCCTGCTTGAACTGATCGCCGATGGTGGCGAGCTGTCCGGTCATCGGGCCGATCACCGCAAAGGTGATATCGTCGGCGAATGCGACCGGCGTGCTCATCATCAGGCCGAATATGGCCGCGTTCAAAATACTCAATTTTTTCATGATGGTAGAACTCCTCCACTCACGCGCGGCCGCCCCGGCCACGCTTCTTCCAGAGAGGCGGGACAATTTCATCCTTCATTCGGCCTGTCTAGGCGCATTGGCGCCGCTCGATTGGGCCTGCAAGACGTCATCCACGCAAAAAGCCACGCCAGCCTTGTTCCGGCTGGTCGTGGCTTTTTTGCCCGTCGAGCAATCTCCAGGCGCCCCGCCCCTAAAAATCCCGCTCAGCTTCCCTGTGTCGCGCACGACTGGGCCTTGCGGCCTGCCGCGTTCTTTCTCTTGCCCTCGTGACCGTCTTGCGCGGCCTTCAATTTCGCCGGGTCCGGCCGTCTGTGCGGCCTTGATCCCGGAGCTTCCCTGTCTTCGATAGGCCTGTCTGCGATTGGCAGATTTCAGTGCATGGTCATCCATTCGCGGGCTTCGCGAAGCGCCGTGGCGATCTCGACCTTCGACATGGCCGCCGACAGTTCCGAGCGCAGTTCCGCGGCGCGGGCCGAGCCCTTGATGGCGGCGATGTTGAACCATTTGTGGGCGGCAACGACATCGGTCTCGCAATCGCGGCCGGTCGCATACATCATGCCCAGTTCGAAAAGGATGTCGGCCTGGGCAGTTGCCCCCATGGCGCCGAAACCTGCTTCAAGCATTTCAAAACGTGCCATTTCAATCCCCTGTTTCCGGCCCCTGTCAGGCTCCCGAGAGCTGCCTTCTTTCGTCCTTGGCGGCTGCTCTTCCGATGCTTTCGAGAATGCCGTGCAGGCTTGAATCCGTCGTTAAATGGCGTGCTTAATTTGAGGAAAACAAAGCTAAAACAAGAGGTAAACGCGGAAATTCGTTAAGGATACAAAGCCAGCAATTCAGCCTGCTTGCGTCAAATTTGACGAAAATTTCCCGATGCCAATTCAAGACTTCGCTAACCACAGGAGACAAAGGCGATGCGCCGATCGTTTCATTTCCTTGGCCAGGAGGCGCATTCGGGGCCCTTCAAAATCCGAAAGTCTTCCGTTGCGGCACCGCTTTTGTTTTGCCGGGAGCTGGATTAGCTTACGTTTGCGTAAGCGGCAGACCGAGGCGGAGCATCCGGCCGGACATCTAAAGGGAGGAAGACATGTTTCGAAGAGTGAGCCTGGCCCTTGCGGCCACATTGATCATGGCCGGTGCGGCCTGGGCCGATCCGATCGAGGGCAATTGGAAGACGCAGGCCGGCGACACCGCAGCCATCGCTGGCGGCGGCTCGTTTTCCATCACGCTCAAGTCCGGCAAATATGCCGGCAAGACCATCGGCTCGCTCAAGGCGACGGGCGACAACAAATATGCCGGCAACATCACCGATCCGGCAAACGACAAGACCTATTCGGGCAAGGCGACATTGTCGGGCACCTCTCTCAAGATGAGCGGCTGCGTGCTCGGCGGGCTGATCTGCAAGAGCCAGACCTGGCATAGACTTTAGTTCTGCAGAGTGATATCGGGCGATCTCCAGACCAACGGAGACGCCCACACCCATGCTACAGCCCCGTGAACTCAAGGGCCGCACTGCCATCTCCTATGCTCGTTGGAGTTCCGGCAAGCAGGCCCAAGGCGATAGCCTTGCTCGACAGACCAAGAACGCCAAGGCCTTTTGTGCCTCCTATGGCCTCACGCTCGACAGTGAGTTGGTCGACGATGGCGTGTCCGCTTTCAAGGGCGGCAACCTTGACCTGGCCGCCCGTCTCGGGAAATTTATCGCAGACGTGAAGGCCGGGTTGATCCCCAGCGACACCGTCCTGCTCCTAGAGAACCTTGACCGCTTCTCACGCATCCATCCGATGGACGCTCAACCTGTCCTTGCCGACCTGCTCAAGACCGGCCTAACCTTGGTGACCCTCCAAGACCAGAGGGTCCATACCTATGCCGATTACCGCGAAAACTTCGCCAGCCTCATGATGTCCCTCATGTCCATGCAGGCGGCTTATGAGTACAGCGCCAAGCTATCGCATCGTGTAGGCGAGGCGTGGTCCCGCAAGGCACAGAAGGCCCGAGAGGCAGTCGCCAGTGGTGTTGGGCGGGTTAAGGTTGCGAAGCTGCCCTTCTGGATCGACCGGGAAACCTACGACTTCAACGCCCGTGCCGACGACGCCCGGCTTATCTTCGAGCTTGCCAAGGAAGGCCACGGGCAGCAGGCCATTACACAGATACTGAACACTCGCGGCATCCCCTCACCCGCAGGGAACTCATGGGCTCAAGCAGTGGTAGGCGATGTCGTGCGCTCTCCCGCCGCCTACGGGTGCCTTGTTCTCAAGGGCGAAGAGGTGCCGGGCTACTTCCCTGCCCTGATCAGTGAGACGGAATGGCTCGCTACCCGCCAGCGCACCAAGGCCAGGCAACACAATAGACAGGTGGGGCGAACATCGAACCTGTTTTCTCGCATGGTTCACTGTGGACACTGCGGTTGCTCAATGGCTCTCACGTCTTCCAAGAAAGGCGGCGTGTCGTGGGGCTATTTCATCTGCACAGGAAAGAGCTTCAAAAGCAGAGACTGCACCGCGCCCAACTGGCCCTACGCCCAATTCGAGCGGGAGATGCTCGACCGTATCGGCTTCCTTGCTGTTCCTGTACCGCAGGAGCAAACGGCACCCGATCACCTTGAGGCCCTCGACGACGCTATAGCGGCGCTAGAGTTCAAGCGTGAGAATGCCCTTGCTGGTGCCCTCGACGCTGAAACCGCCGATATCCGCAAGGCTTTTTCAGGTAAGGCCGATGAACTCACTCGTCAGATCGAGGCCAAGCGCCGTGAGATTGTGGCCATCCGCGAGAATGACGCGAGGTTCCGAGAGAGCGCGGTGGCTGTCACCGACTTCGAGATGGATCAGGAAGAGATTAGGCGGCTGGCCAAGGAGGACCGGAAGGGAGCCAAAGGGCTGATCTCCAATCTTGTGGCCCGCATCGACCTTGAGAGCGACAGCAAGGCCCTCAGGAGGGCCGTGGTCACCATGCGCAGTGGCTACAGTCATGCCCTTGTTTTCGACGGCACCGGTGAGCCGGACTGATTGAGGCCTCATAATGATACACGGACAAAGCTTTTCGCAACTTCTGCCCTTAAGGCTATTCATAATCAGCTAGTTATTACCCGCTCATAAGGTACATAGAAACCGAGAATTAGCGACAGCTTATGCAAGCGAACGATTACCCGCCCGCATGCCACGCCCGCCTAGCGGGCTGGCAATAGGTCGTCATAATGAGTGAGGTAACGGTCCGTGAGCATCTGCTAATCTAAATACCCGCTCATATGGTACATAGAAGCCGAGTATTAGCGACAGCTTGTACAGGCGAACGATTACCCGTCCATAATGATACATGCGAACGACCTCGCTCTCGTTTCTCCGCCCTTCTTCCCCTGTGTTCCCTGTTTTTGTCTCGGTGGTGCATCCTGTATCGCCGGGGCACCCCATCCATATCTTGCGTCGATTGACGTACTCTCCACAACATCTAGGCTTTCATGACCTATACCGCAGAGATTGCCGCTTCTGTCGAAGCCATGCGTTCCGCCCCCAAGGGGACCTCACTTGCCTCGAAGTTCTCGACCACCCGCGTGGGGCACCAGAGCCGTCATGCCCCACTGCCTGTACGCTACACCCGGACAGCCCGAAAACTAGCTCACTATGGTGCCATGACCCCTGAGGGCTGCCAGGTGCGAGACCTCCAGCGAGCCCGCGATAACCATCGGCTCAACGTCGACGGGATCAAAGCCGTCCTTGGTACCCTCTGGTCCTTCCGGCTCCTCGGGTGGCTCCCATCGGACACGAATTATCTGGAGTACGACCAGATTGTGGAGATCGTGGCCAGCGGCACCCGCCGTCCTCGCGACACTCAAGGCCTCATGCCGGTGTGGTTCACCCGCCGCCATACGGTCGATGAACTAAGAGCCTTCAGGGACGGCAAGGGCGCATAGCGTTTCCCTGAGTCTCCGAGCGGCCCTGAGAGGCGTTCGGGGTTTCCCAACTCCTCCACCGCCTCCTCCAATCAATCGACTCAGGATGGCCCTGCCCCCCCGAGAAAGGCATTTCCATGAACATGCACACCACCGGCCTCAGCCGTCGTCGCAACTCCGTCATCGCAGCAGCCATCGCCAAGCGTGACAGCGCCGACTTCAATCACAAGGCCATCAAGGCGCTCGCAGATCGAGGCATCGGTCGTCCTGCCGTTGCGGAACTCCTGGGCCTATCCGAGGGAACCGTCAGACGCCTTCAGTACACGCCGTCTCCTGCCTATGATGCGGAACGACGGGAGCGGGAAAGCCATCGCGAACCATTCACCAGCTTCCTCTCCGATGCCGATCTTGCGTGGGAGGGTTCGATGCGTGGGAGCCGTGGCGGCATGCGGGCTGCTGTCCAAGACCTTCTAGAGGACTTATTGAGCCGTCGCCTCACCCAAAGAGATGTGGCGGAGTTGCTGGGTATCTCACAGCAGGCGGTATCAAGGCACGTCAATAGCTTGTTGAGATGAGGTTACGTATCCAACACCAAAAAACACAAGGAAACCTGTAATTGGTAACGAAATCAATGGCATAATCTACAACTTAGCTATTATAGGGAAACTCAAGCCCCCTACTGGCGGTTTAAGTCGGCAAACCCATAGATGAGACGGCTTCGCCGTTCATGGGATACCCGACCGTGCTGCCAGCTTCGCTTGGCGGGAGACAAGATTGATATTCATCAACGATGATAATTCTGATTTGGTCTCCTCATTATAGATAGCTCGGCGGCCTATCGCTTGTCCCATGAACGGACGAAGTCCATCTCACGATGGGCTTACCGATAGATATCCCGAGTTACACCACATCCAATGAAAGGACATCGCCATGTGCGATATCGGATTAATCCTCGGCCTCACCGCCGGGGCCGCAAGTGCTGCCAGTGAAGCAGCTACCGCAAGCAAGAAACAACAGATTGCTCTCTCCAACTACCAGCTTGACCAAGCCGCAAATGAACGCGAGTTCGTTGTGAAAACCAATGCCGCCAACAAGGACGGATATCAGGCGACCCTCGAAGGGGACCGCGCGAAGTCCCTCGCGGTGGCCTCGGGCTCTGGCATGACCGGCAGCACCGCTGGCCTTCGAGTAGCCGAACAGGCCCGCCAGTCCGCATTATCCATCGCTAACGCCAAGGACCAGCGAGACGGTGCCGTGGCGAACTATGTGATGGCTGGCAAGTCCCAACAGATACAGACCCAGAATGCCGCCAACAGCGTAAGGCCAAACCCGATGACATCCATGATGGATATCGCGACATCCGGCCTCAAGAACTACGGCGCTTTTCAGTAACCCCCAAGGAACCCCTATGGCATCTCCCGTCACTCGGGGACACCCGCGCGACTGGCGTGTAGGCGTCCAATCATCTGACCACGGCTACCAGTTGCGGTGCCGCCAAGTCCTCAACGAAACTCGACCCTGCGACTGTCCCGGCTGCGCTCGCAATCGCTCTGGCGTCTCCCGCTACTGCGGACCCCACCGGGATGCCGCGAGTTCTCGGGGCGACCCACTCGCTCGCCTCCCCGCTCGAAACGAACTGGCGATCTTCAAAAAGGCCATCGGCATCTACATGCAAACGGACCCCAAGTTCGCCGCGCGTGTCGCCTTCGACCTCAGGTCCCTAGAGCGTCGGATGACCCAGCCGCAGTCGTTCTGCCTCAGTGTCGCCGACCTCCACCCGAAGCTCCCGCAGATTGCCAAGGCCAAGGGTCTCCTGGCCAACTGGCAGCACAAAGAACAGCGGACCTATACCGAGGCTGTCGTCCACGCCGTTGCCCTGATCGGGTGGACGCAAGTCTACTTCCACACCGGTCCTGCCGGGGGCCTCTGGGATAACCGCGAGCGGTTCCTTGAGACCCGTGCAGGTGCCCTCATGGGCGACTTCCGCAAGACCATCGGCCCCACAACGCTCATCAAGAAGGCATCAGGGGCAACCCACAGGCGTCTCGGGCACGACCTCATCCGCAACGCCCAACATGTCTACGGCAAGGCCTTTTGGTCCTCAGCCGTCTCCACCAGTGATGGTCAGCCTATGACCATCCTCGACTACACCAAGCGAGCCCTCAAGGCCGCTGCACTTCTCTGAAGGAAAATCATCCTATGTCTTACTCTTCCGATGACGGCATGATGCGTATGCCCAATCCGATCGACCCCCAGTCCGGCTGGACCGATCGTTCCGACAACCCCGGCTATGCCAGCGGCTCCGCTCCCGGTCCTGCCCCCGAGGGCAAAGTGTTTATCCCGGGCATGAACACCTACGTCGACCTCGACATTGCCGAACAGCTTGGCCTCACCGGGCCTCAGGGGAACTCAAGTGCCCCTACCCCTGCGCCCTTCGACCCCCGCGCCATCCCAGCCGGTGACGACCCGCTCGAACACATCGACATTGAGGAACTGTCTGAGGCGGACCTTCAGGCCCTCCAGCAGGAACTCGAAATCGAGACCGATCAGGAGCCCGGCCCCTCAGAAACCTTCGACGCTATTGCCGATTGCTTTGACCCCGCCGCGTTTCACGATCGTCTCAACGCGATGGTTGCCACAGGCGACTTCGAGGACACCCTTGGGCTCCTGTCCGATGCCACCGGCTTGGACGCCGCCACTGTATCTACCCTGATCGAAACGACGGTGGTGGAAACGGCTCCGGTTGCCTCAGAGTACATTGGCGGGGATCGCTGGGACGCTCTCGTCTACGCCGCCTCCCGCACCGATGACCCGTTCGCCCGGCGCATCGTGACTGACATGGTTGCTGGCAATCTGGACGCGTCGAGACTGGCGGGGGCCTATGACCTCTGGTTCCAGTCGCTGCCTGATGCAGACTGACTTCAATGCTCGGCTACATCACCACAGCTTACACCCTCGCGGCCCTTATCGCATGCCTTCTGGCCCTATTCCCCTTGTCCTAACCCACTGAAAGGAACTCTTCATGACCCCCGAAACTCTTATAGCCCTACGCGCCGCCATTGAGGCCTTCAACGCCGATGCGGTCATTCTCTCTCGCTACGCATCCGTCTGCACCGAGCTAGACCTCCTGCTCTCGTACATCGACATCGTCGAGCGTCGCATCCACAAAGAAAGTAACATCTGACCATGGCCAAGAAACCAATGACCCGCGAGGAACTCCTCGCCCAACTCGAAACCCTCGACAACTCCACCGAAGTCGGCAAGCTCACTGCAGAGGTGTCTCGCCTGACCGAGGAAAACGCCTCGCTGGTCTCCCAACGCCGGGAGCTTGAGGGGCAACTTAAGCAGGAACGTGACACAGTTCAGACCATTCGTGACGCGCTTCGCACCGTGGACGTCCCGCAGCGAACGTATGGCGATGATCGCCCAGGCTACGCGGAGATGCAGGAAGCCGCCGCACGGTCTAGCCGTATGGCAATGGCCGAGGTCCAAGTGGGCATCCAGAGTGGCACCCATGATCCCGCAACGGGCTTGTCCTATACCGCCGACACCAAGCCGCAGCGCGTGTTGGCCGCTGGGGCTTCCAAGGTGACCAAGTCTGAAATGGAAGCGTTTTTCCCGGCCCTCAGCGGCCCAGAAATGGACGTGACAAGCATCCACGGCAGTCAGTTCTAGTCCGTTCGCACTGCCGACGTTCAGACATAGCTCAGCACCGAGACGGCGTGAGCATCCGGGACGCCTTGGCCTAATCTTATATCCGGCATCTCTGAAAAGGAATCGGTTAGCCTTCCTAAGGGCTTGGTGTTCTGGGTAGGGGCAATTCCCTCCGCCTCGCCGGTAGGAGAGACTATGAAGAGGTTATTGCTTGCATTTGCGTTTTCGGTCGTAACATCGGCGGCCTTCGCCTCAGGTTTAGGTGTGTCGTTTGAGTGGGGACCAACAAAGAAATGCTTCGATCCGAAATCACCGCCAATCACGTTATCCGGCGTTCCTCAAGGAACGACAAAGCTTCAGATACGGATGACCGATAGCAATTCTCCGTTCGAACACGGCGGCGGCACCGTTGCCTACAAGGGGCAGGCGTTACTGCCGTATGGGGCGTTCCGGTATAAGGGGCCATGTCCAGAGGGCGAGACCCATTTCTACAACGTCACTGTGAAGGCGCTTGACTCGTCCGGAAAAACCTTGGCTGAGGGCAAGGCCACCAAGCCATTCTCGGGAAAATAGCAAATCCTGAGCCGATCCTGTCGGTTCAGGATCGGTCTATTTTTCAGTGTTTCCTTCGCCCGGACTACCCCGGCGACTATGCCACCCAAAGGCAGCCTGAAGGGCGACATCAAGCACTTCGATCATGTTGCGGAACCGCCGAGAGATGTCTTGAAGGTGAGCATGGCGAACTCAAGACCGCCTTGGCCATCGCCAGCGGCAGCTAAAGCTATCGAAGTTTCCCGCGCTTCCCCCATCCCCGCTTTCGTATCTCACATCCGTTCTGATGGGATCAGGGAGGGGCGCGGGTTGCCTCAGGTGCCCATGCGTTTTCGGCGGTCAGCGCATGGGCACCGAGTGGTTGATCTATCGTTGGAAAGCCTTGGCCAGCTTCGCCCGCTTCCTCAGGATGTAGAAGGCGTTGAGAATGACCTCATCATCCTCCTTCTCCGATGCCGACAACTTCTCCTCGAATTGCGCTTCTTCAACATGGAAATCCTCCGCCTTCGACGGCATGTTGGCCCATCCCCAAGCACACGCGTCCCAATGGCTTTCGCAAGGGACGACGCGCTGCCCGATGACTTGGCCCTGCTTTCCAAAGAATACGATCTTAAAGTTCGTCATGGTCTCGGCTTTCCAATCTATGGCTTGATTGCCGATGCCCATGTTTCACACGTCCGACAAGGAATGAAGAGAGCTGGTGGGGTCTCTACGTTATCGCAGAAATCCGCTACAAGGGGACGGTTTCGGGGGTCTCTACAATGAACTATCGCCCAATATTCATCTTTATCCTTGGCGTTGCCTTTGTTTTTATGGGTCTGGGGATAGTCGGCCTGTTTAGGCCGGGCCTCCCAACAGCTAAGCTAATAAACACCGCAAGCGGTTTGCTGGCGCTAGCGTCCCTTGCGCAATTGCAGGTCAGCGGTTGGTTCGACAAGGTGATGCAGGTTTACGGCGATGAGTCCCAATACCCGTTCGGGCCACCCTCTTACATCACTCGGCAGATCATTGATAACCCGGATCACCCATTTCAGACGCTTGTTAGGAACACATTATTCTTCCACTCTGGTACCGGCGTATGGTTAGCGGTGGCGAGCATCATCTTGGCTATCGTCGCCGCATGGCTCTAGATGCACTTGATATGTAGTGCCTTTCCCGGTCTGTTAGTCGGTCTCACCGCGTCTTCGCCTGTGCCACCACCGGCTGAACCCATAGCTCACCGCAGGTGCCCATAGCGCCACCTCAGGCTCCAATGTGGCATTGGCGACAAGAAGTGCCTTTACTGCCTCTCGGGCGTCTCCACCGTTGGCGGCTATGGCCTGATCAGCGGCAAGCTCCCAGTCCATCGCGCGTGGATCGACTTGCTGTTGCTCGGCTGGCATTGCTCGGTCTCACAGGTATTTCTCACCATCGCCGCGATGCTCAAAACAGAACCAATGCGGTGCCTGCTTTGGCTTTGCGAAACCCCAACCGGCATCCCTGCCGCAGCCAGGGCGCTCGCACGAATGATGCTGGATGCTGGGTGCCGTGACGTGTTCTGGCCCTGGAAGCCTGATCTCGTCGCTCGCGTCCGCCATCACCCCAAGACTACCTGACTATCGTCATAGCTGACGGTCGCCACCTCCGGATGCCGGTGAGCTATGGCGAGTATCTTGGTCTCAAGCTCACAGTTGTAGGCCATAAGCGCCTTCACGGTCTCAAGGGGGCTATCGTAGCGGGCGATCAGCTTCACCGCTTCCGAGTGCAACTCGGCTTTGGCGTCTGCGTCCAGATGCATGATGCCCATTGCCGGTCCTCCTATCGTGCCGCCCGGCGTGGTGCCGAACGCGCATCAAGCTGGTCCTGAAGACGACCGTTGAGAACGATCATTTCCTTGAGCGCCTTCATCACGTCGCCCTTGTGGACCGCAACGAACCTATCGGCGACGGCTTGAAGGGCAGCCTCTTGGCGGCTGTAGAGCGTCACAATGTGGGCCATGGCGATTACTCCAAAAGCTTCATACTGTCAGTGAACAAAAAGAGAACATAAATGTCAAGGACGAATTGACCGAAGGAGGAATGAGTTCCTATTTTATGCCATGCCTGACACTGGTGGAAGACGCAAGCGCGGCGGCGAATGGAAGCTCAGCAATGCCCATGAGATTGGGCAGCTTGTTCTCGTCCGTTGCGGGCTATGCAACGTCAAGCGCTGGTATCAGCCGAGCGACCTCAAGGAAATCTTCGGGGACATCGAGGCTGAATTGGTAGGCAGCAAAATGAGTTGCACACGATGCGGCAAGAACGAGTACATGCACGCCGAGACGCAAAAACCATCGGCACGAGAACGGCAGGGCATTCGGGTTACACGACTTGCGGAGATCAGGACGGTGCGGCGGGTCGTTTGGAGGGATGAGGATTGATACTGCAGGCCCTGCCCCAGCAGATACGGCGCAGATCAAATCTACCTAGTGGCGGCCAATATCGCGTCGGTGTAGGGCGTGAATATCCTGCGAACATCTTCGTACTCAGCGTCGCGCAGCACTTGGCGTTTGCGCTCGCCGTATGTTCTCACGTCCGCGCCAGATGGCTTGTTTTGGCCCACGTCCTCAGTAGCGACGATGATCTGGTTGTCATCGGGGGCGTGATCGAAAATGAACTTAAGCATCTGTGGCAGGTGAACCGCGTCTTGACCTTGCTGGTTGGGCGCGTCGATGACAATAGGATAGGATATCGATCCTGAAAATTGGGCTCGCGTCTGGAGGAATGCATAGTAGTAGGCCAGTAGAGCCCGGGGGCCTTCGCTTCCACGCGCGACCTTTATCGTCGTAATTGATTGCTTGTTGGGTTCATCCAACTGCACATCAAGCTCCTCTGCAAACGACGCGAGCCTTGACCGGAAATATTTCAAGATTTCGGAGGAGCGTCTGGCGCTCGTTAGCCCGTCCATAGTTGTCTTGTGGTCGTCAACCCGCTGCCGGACTTCGTCTGTGTCTAGGGTCTTTTGATTTAAAGAGCCCCTCAATATCTTCGCTGCCTCGGTCTTGCCAGCCGCGACGATCACATCATTGAACGACAGGGAGGCGCGTTGGACCTCAAGGGTAAGATTTATGCGCGCAAGGCTATCCTCAATCCCATCGAGCTTCGCTCTCTCCTTCTTCTCCTTCTCCAGAAACTGCCCGAGCTTTGCATTGGCACGACCAAGCGCTTCAATTAGAACGCCCTCGTCGGCAATCAGGCCGAAGCGATCAGCCAAGCCGTTATGATAACCTTGGCCGCACGTCGGGCACTCGACTTCGTCTGGCAAGCCTGACGCTAAGTCAAACTCCCCCCGCATTTCATCGATGGCGGCCTCAAGAAGCTGCTTCTCTGATCGGAGAAGATGCACCTCCTCATGCAGTTCGGATATCTTGTGCCGAAAGCCTGTTTGCAATTCCAAGAGCTTCGAGCTTTCGCCAATGAGGTCATCGATTTCGCTCTCAAACTCGGCCAGATCATACGTGGGACTGATCTGCTCGTCGATTTGTTGAACTTGGGCAATTGTCTCCCGAAGGGTTTTTACTCCGGCCTCAAGTGCGGCTAGTTCGATGCGTTCTCCGGCAATTCCGGCCTTCGCGGAATAGTATTGGTCGGGCTTTAGGCCAGAGTGGTATTCAGCCAATGTCCTAGGGCTATCTGGAAGATAATAGTCGACGAAGGAGGTCCACGCTTTCGTCCATCCCGCGTCTTGATCGACATAGAATGGGGCAAAGATATACGCAGGAGGCGGGGTAACGATATCGCCGTTCACTTCGCTCATCTCAAGTTTGAAACCAAAGAACCTGGCTAACAGCGGCCCCCAATCCTTCACTAGACGCTGGCCTGAAAAAAGGATGCGACCGCCTCCGTCGAACAGCGAGTAGAGGCCCAACGTTTTTACGGCTGCGTATGATTGGCCCGCAAACTCGAACTCAAGACAACTGGAGACGTTTGCCAGCTTCCATCTGTCATCAATCTTCGGCGGCGTCGCTCCCAGCGTGTCGTAGAGGCTCTTTATGATCGCCGATTTTCCGAAGCCGTTTCCACCTTGAATTATAACTCTTTGCGAGTTCAAGGGCACCTTCAATGCCCGTCGCTCTGCTTGCGACAGTAGGAAGAGATTTACGAATTTTACTTTTGGCATTGGCTGCCTCATTTAGGGATCTAAGGACGCGGCGAAGGTGGTTCGTGCTATTTTGCCTCATGGTAAGGCATCCATGAGTTCGACGAACAACGCCGCCTGGAGATCGTAGTCCTCGCCTGTCGGTTCGACGAGCATCCCAGAACGGCGAAGGGCTTCTACTGAGTCTATAATGCTGTCAGAGATCAGGTGGTTGTGGCTATCAATGACTTCGCGGATAAATTCGGCAACGGCTGACGCCGCGCCTAGACTACGTTCGCGCGAGCGCCAATAGGTTAGGCATTTGTAGCGTAGGCGCTGCTTCCCAAGAGCGCCGACACCAAATGTGTCAAGTTCGGCTTCGACGCTTGGCCACCACTCAAGGACCGTCCGACTACGGCTTTGAACTTGAGCAACCAGCGCCTCAACATCTTGCCGACCAAGGCTCTTGCGCTTTTTGAGCTCGCCAAGATTCTTGGGCTTAACGGTATCACCAGTGCATCGACCGATTTCACTTAGCAGCGCGTCGTAGAAAGGCTTCGCGACGGCGGCGTTGTCTGGGCTGATTGTCCGAGTGAAGTTTGTCACCCTGCCGAGCAACGTGTCGCGATAACTTTGAATATCAAGCGGCACTCTTTCAAACGTCAGTAGGTGGTTGTGGGCAGAGTCCAATGGTCCCGGAAAGTCGAGCGCGATTGCGCTGACCAATGTGTCGTGATCCAGTTTGCAAAGCTTGGAAAGTACGATCTCGCCGTCCTTGATCGAGGTCAGCGAGCCGTCAGGATATTTTGCGTTGAGCTGCTGATTCGAGACTATCGCGGCTCGTCGTATCGAGGGTCCGAACTGTGCTATGTTGTGGTACGCCTTGCCGATTATCGACTTAGGCAAATTTCCTTTCTTGGGTCGCTCTGCCAATCGCGTTGGGGTCCATCCCGAACCGGTTCGCGATTTGACCTGATAGAAGGAAATGGCAGCTTCGCCGTTCTCGCCTTCGACCATTACCAGATCGTCAAAATGGTCAAAGAACGCCGCATAAGATATGCCGCTGGCATGCGCGTCCAATATCCTAGCCATCGAAACGTGAATCTGAAAATCGAACGCACGTAATGCTTCCGCGCCTGCGGTTTCACGCGGCGTTCTCTCATCGAGTATACTGGTTCTCATTATTTGAAAATCATCCCCCCGGTGTGCATCATGCTACATCGGGACTGGGTGTTGCAACAAATACTATCGTGCGGGACGGTCTGAGTATGATGCCATCCTGACAGGCTTCGGTTGCCTATTGCTTGTTCCCGAGGTCGATCCAAGCCTTGCGTATTTCTATCGTGACTATGGCACCGACCCCACTGATCAAAAAAGCGAGGAACCCAAAGAGCCCCGCACCCCATAGCGATCCGAAAGTCATGTAGGCGAGAAAGGCTGCGACAAGCGCCATCACTGCCGCCTCGTACCCGGCACTCTCTTTCAAACGCTCTATGAGATAAAACGCGCTTTCCTTATCCATCGGTTTCCTGCAGCCTCTTCGTTCTGAGCCGTGCGTTATGCACAAGAAAACTCGGGGGTCCCACATTGACGCGCCGGGCGATTGTCGTCACATGTAACCAATCCGGTGCGGAGAGTTCCGTCTCGATAAGGGGTGCCGGTGGGGAGCGCTGAGGTTTGGACGCCCAGCGTCCCCCTCCGACTAGCGCAGTGATCGCTACCTCAAATCGGCTTGGACTCCGATTCTCATTGGTCCGGTTTCACACTGCACCCCTCCTGTAGTAATGATCGGGAGTCGCGTGTCTAGGCACTATCTCTAGTAACTCAACGGTTTTTTGGGTTTTCCCCAACATGGCGGGTCGCCTACATTTAAGTCGACCGTTGCTTCATCTCGGCCACCACCCGGTTCCCGACCGCGCTGATGGCGAACGTCAGGAACCCGAACAGGGCTCCGTGCCAGTACGTTCCGAACGCCATGTAGCCTAGAAATGCCCCCATGGTGGACATCGCCAGCGTATCCCCAAGATCGCTCCTCATAACCCTCTCCCTCGGTTTTCACTTCTTACGCCAGAGTTCCCAAAGAGCCGTGCCGACAATGAAGCAGACCACGGCGGGGACGTAGACGTAGCCCACCGCCGACTTTGGCCCCCGCCAGGTAAGGCAGATGTAGGCCCAGCCGAACATTATGGCGAGTATGCCAACGAAACCGATGAAGCGCTTCATTCCGTGATGTCCCGCAGGAGCTTACCCTCCTCTTCGGCTGCAGCCCTAAAGGGTCCCCTCACGCTCTCCGGTGGGGCCTCGTCGTTCAGCGCCTTGACGCAGGCCCCGACAGCCTTGGTCCACCTTGGGCCTCGCTTGGTCCACGTCATAAGAACCTCGGCGCAGGCCTCCACGCTCCCGACGTTGTAGCGATGCCCCTCAAGGGTCCTCACGGGCACCTTGGGGCTGAACCAATGCTCGGCCAATCTGCACGTTCTCCGAAGGGGACCTCAGGGTTCCCCAGGCTGCGACCATTTCTCAGAAAAATTCGTATCCGCTAATGTTAGAGAGGGGTAGCCCCAGTCCCCCCGTGGGGGCTCCTTTAGTACCTAATGTCCGCCTATACGCGCGATCATTGGCACGCTGTTTTAGAACGACGATGCCTTTCATCCTCGCATCAAATCATCGGCCCGGAATCCGCGTTTCGAGCTATGCGCCTAACACATTCCGTAAAATAAAAGCTAAGTCTGGCACAAGCTCTGATCGAGCGCATCTTTCCGACCTGATGACGGGGCCCCGACGGGCCCCGTTTTCGTTTTGTCGATACATCCTGCGCCGGTGATGCTCGATGGAGGCCGGCGGCTATCCAACCGACGCCGGCGCCGTCGAAACCCCGTCAATCATCTTGAACCGCAGATGAACGCCGCCATCAGAGCCGGTTCAGTTGCATCAGGGCATTCTCCGGCGTGTTGAAGGAGACCGACCCAATGCTTGCTCGCCGCTTCACCATCGTCTGCCTGCTGGTGAGCCTGTTTGGAATGTTCTTCGCCATCCTCGTCGCTGAAGCGGGCCGTCCGGCCCGCGCCTGGGACGAAGCCAGTTCCAGAACCTGCCGCCTCGCCTGCCCCACCCATCTTCGCAACTGAACAAAGAAACCAAGACCTCGAAAAGAAAAGCTGAACGCCATGAACCGCATCGCCGCCAACGCTCTCAAGACCCTTCGGCTTCTGCCGCGGGCGGCGCTTATCCTGACGGTTCTGGCCGCTCCGGTTCTGGCCGTGCCGATGATGCGCGCTGACGCCGGCTCGACGATCGACGCACCGGCCCTGAAGAAGTCCGGCGTCGGCTTTGTGCTTCTGGTCAGCCTGCAGCGCGGTTGAAGAAAAACGGCGCTTTGACCGCCTTCGGTCGCGACACCCCTCCCAAGTGCCGATCCAAGTCTCTATATTGAGCCATGGAAAAGCGAATCTACCCACAAGCCATCGAATCTGTCGTCATGCCGGAGCCTTTTGGCCGGCAAAGCTTTGATAGCGCCGAAAAGGCCGTCAAGGCACTGCAGGCGCTTTACGATCGCAACACCAGGTTCCTGCGCGACTCCTTCGCAGAATTGGCGGCAGCAGGCGGTGATAATGGCAAGCGCTACCGGGCCTTCTATCCGGAGATCGGCGTCACCACCAACTCATTCACCCAGATCGACTCGCGCCAGGCCTATGGGCATATGCCGACGCCTGGGCATTTTTCCACCACCATCACCCAGCCGGGCCTGTTCGAAAGCTACCTCGTCGAGCAGTTGCGCCTGATCATGCGCAATCATGGGGTTGCGGTCACGGTGTCGGAATCGACCACACCCATCCCGCTGCATTTCGCCTTCCTTGAAGGCACCCATGTCGACGGCGCGACGGCAGAGCGTATCAAGCGGCCGATCCGCGACCTGTTCGACGTGCCCGATCTCGATGGCACCGACGACCAGATCGCCAACGGCACCTTCGAAGTCGCCTTCGGCGAGCCAAGGCCTCTGGCGCCCTTCACGGCGCAGCGCATCGACTATTCGCTGCACCGGCTGTCGCACTATACGGCAACCACGCCGCAGCATTTCCAGAACTTCGTGCTGTTCACCAACTATCAGTTCTACATCGACGAATTCGTCGCCCGCGCCCGCGACCTGATGGCCAATGGCGGCGGCGGATACACGGAGTTCGTCGAGCCGGGCAATGTCATCACCAAGAGTGGGCAGAGCGCGCCCAGCGAAGGCGTTGCACCGCCGCGCCTGCCGCAGATGCCGGCCTATCACCTGAAGAAATCGGGACATGGCGGCATCACCATGGTCAATATCGGCGTCGGGCCTTCCAACGCCAAGACCATCACCGACCATATTGCGGTGCTGAGGCCGCATGCCTGGGTGATGCTCGGTCACTGCGCCGGCCTGCGCAACACGCAGGCGCTGGGCGACTATGTGCTGGCGCATGCCTATGTGCGCGAGGACCACGTGCTGGACGACGATCTTCCGGTCTGGGTGCCGATCCCGCCGCTGGCCGAGATCCAGGTGGCGTTGCAGGAAGCCGTCGCCGAAGTCACCGGCCTTTCCGGCTACGACCTGAAGCGCATCATGCGCACCGGCACCGTTGCCACCATCGACAATCGCAACTGGGAACTGCGCGACCAGCGTGGGCCGGTACAGCGTCTGTCGCAATCTCGCGCCATCGCACTCGACATGGAATCGGCGACCATCGCCGCCAATGGCTTCCGCTTCCGTGTTCCCTACGGCACGCTGCTGTGCGTTTCGGACAAACCGCTGCATGGCGAGTTGAAGCTGCCCGGCATGGCGACCGAATTCTACAAGCGCCAGGTGGCGCAGCACCTGACCATCGGCATCAGGGCTATGGAGAAGCTCGCGGAAATGCCGATGGAGCGGCTGCATTCGCGCAAGCTCAGAAGTTTTTCGGAAACGGCGTTCCAGTAGGCCGGTTCCACGCATCGCATGGGCGTTTCGCCATCTTGATTGAGCCGCATTTCTGCCGATAAGCAGGCGGCATGGAGAAAGCGGGCTTCGGGACATTGCTGATTTCGGTTGCATTCCTGGCAATGCTGGCCTGTTCGATCGCGCTGGTGGCCGGGTTTTTCGGAACGCTGCATCCCGCCTTCGATTCCTTCTCGCATTTCCGCGTCCACCTTGCCGTGCTGATGGCGCTTTGCGCGTTGCCGCTGCTGGCCACGACATTTCGACTGCAAGCGGCCGTGGCACTGCTTTTTGCCGTGGCGGCCTTCGCCACCACTTCCGGCTCGCTGTCCTTCTCCCGCCTGTGGCCGGTTCAGGCCGCCTATGAAGCCAAGAACGAAGACCGCGCGATCTACAAGCTGCTGCAGATGAACCTGCGCTACGACAATCCAACGCCGAAGAAGGTGCTGTCGCTGATCGGCCGGACCAATCCCGACGTGATCACCCTCGACGAGGTGTCGGCGATGTGGGCGACCGAGCTTGGCTATATCAGCAGCGCATATCCATACCGGATCCTCTGTCCTTACCCTAACAAGATATTCGGCGTCGCGCTGCTCTCGCGGCGGCCCTTTGCCGCCGGCACCGAGGCGCGTTGCGAAAGGCGTGGTGCCATGGCGACAGCGACCGTCGACTTCGGCGGCATCGACGTCGATGTCGCCGCGATCCATCTCAGCTGGCCCTGGCCACGCGAGCAGTACTGGCAGATCGGCGAGTTGACGGAGCCGCTTTCCGCGCTCGGCGAGACGGCCATCATGGCGGGCGACTGCAATGCCGCCCCATGGAGTGCCGCAGTGCGGCGGGTCGCGGCGCTTGGCGGGCTGACCGTCATGCCTTCCGCCGGCCCGACCTGGATCCACATCAGGCTGCCGGATTTCCTGCGGCGCTTCGCCGGCCTGCCGATCGACCAGGTTTTCAGCAAGGGCGGCGTGACGATCCATTCGGCGACACGGCTGGAAGACACCGGCTCGGATCACCTTCCGGTCATGGTGGAGTTCTCGCTCAGGCTGAACCAGCAAAAGCCGCTCGACGAACATGAAACCGCGACCGCGGCCATTGTCCAGGCCGGCAAGACGCCAGGCTGAAGGATCAGGGCCTGACCAAAGCGATGACGAGATGCTGGACATGGCCGCCGTCGCGATGCTCGCGCGCATCGAAAGCGAGCTGCTTGGCCTCATATGCGGCATTGGTGGCCTTGATGCGTCGCTGTGCCTCGCGACGTGTCTTGTAGCAGGACCGGTCGTCGGCAATCCTGAGGCCGGAGATGGATCTTTCCGTGGCCCGCATCATCTCCCTGGCGATGCGGCCATGGGTTTCCTCATGGGCGCGGACGCCGGCGAAGAACCGCGTCCAGCGCTTCCGGAGCGTCGGGGTGGTGGCCGAGGCGACACGCGGAAACGTGTAGAAGAGATTGAGCGTGCCGTTGGCACGCCGCAAGCGGCAGACGCCATTGTCCTGGCTGGTGTCGAGGTCCCAATCCACAGCGTAGCCGGTCAGCGCGATGGCATGCGTCATGAAGCCGTGCTTCGGCCCCTTGCGGTCCATAGCCTGGACTAGTGCCAGCCCCGTGTTCCCGGTGATGTCGTAGGTCCGCGTCTTGACCACCACCCTGGTGCCGGCCGGGGCCGCCGAAGCCAAACCGAACAGCGCACCGATCGCCACAAGGCATGCCAGAACCGCCAGGCGCATTGGCCATCTCCTTATCGTCAAGGAATGGAACCATAAGCGCGCGGCAGTTTCAACAGTTCTAATGTTCCACATGCCACGGGAGACCCCGAGCCATCGTCGGGACCTTTGCGCGCTGCGGCCGGCGCGGGCCTACATGCCCTGATAGACCGGGCCTTCTCCGCCTTGCGGCGGCACCCAGTTGATGTTCTGGTTCGGGTCCTTGATGTCGCATGTCTTGCAGTGGACGCAGTTCTGCGCGTTGATGACGAAGCGCACATCCTTGGCCGTGGGATCGGCGGCGGCGTTGCCGTCTTTGTCGACCCACTCGTAAACCCCGGCCGGACAATAGCGCGTCGAGGGGCCCGCAAAAACATCGTGCTCGGAACGCTTCTGCAGCTCCATGTCGCCGACAAGCAGGTGGACCGGCTCGTTTTCCTCGTGATTGGTGTTGGACAGGAACACCGAGGACAGCCTGTCGAAAGTCAGCACGCCATCGGGCTTCGGATAGGCGATCTTCTTGTGCCGGGCGGCAGGCTCGAGCGTTGCATAGTCGGCCTTGCCATGCTTCAGCGTGCCGAAGGGCGAGACACCGAACAGCGTGTTCAGCCACATGTCGAGGCCGCCAAGGCCGACACCGACGATGGTGCCGAAGCGCGACCACAGCGGCTTGACGTTGCGCACCTTCTTCAGATCCTTGCCGATGTCGGTCGCGCGCCAGGCTTCCTCGTAAGAAGCGAGTTCGTCGTTGGCGCGCCCGGCGCCGATCGCCTCGGCGACATGCTCGGCCGCCAGCATGCCAGACAGCACCGCATTGTGCGAACCCTTGATGCGCGGCACGTTGACGAAGCCCGCGGCACAGCCCATCAGCGCACCGCCGGGGAAGGACAATTTCGGCACCGACTGCCAGCCGCCCTCGGTGATGGCGCGCGCGCCATAGCCCAGCCGCTTGCCGCCTTCGAACGTAGCCGCGATCGCCGGATGGGTCTTGAAGCGCTGGAACTCCTCGAACGGCGACAGCCAGGGATTCTTGTAATTGAGGTGGAGGACGAAGCCGACCGCCACCTGATTGTCCTCGAGATGGTAGAGGAACGAGCCGCCGCCGGTCTTCAAGTCAAGCGGCCAGCCGAAGGAATGCTGGACCAGCCCCGGCCGGTGGTTCTCCGGCTTGACCTGCCAGAGTTCCTTCAGGCCGATGCCGTATTTGCCCGGTTCGCGGCCATCGGAAAGCTTGTATCTGGCGATCAGTTGCTTGGCGAGCGAGCCGCGAGCGCCCTCCCCGATCAGCACATATTTGCCCATCAGCGCCATGCCGGGTGCGAAACCCGGGCCGTGCGTTCCGTCCTTCTCGACGCCCATGTCGCCGGTAACGACACCGGTGACGGCGCCTTGCTCATTGTAGAGCAGGCCGGCAGCGGCAAAGCCCGGATAGATCTCGACGCCGAGCGCTTCGGCCTTGGTCGCCAGCCAGCGGCAGACATTGCCCAGCGAAACGATGTAGTTGCCGTGATTGTTCATCAGCGGCGGCATGAAAATGTTGGGCAGACGGAACGAGCCGGCAGGACCAAGGACCAGGAAATGATCCGCGGTGACCGGCGTCTTGAAGGGATGGCCGTCCTCGTCGCGCCAGCCCGGCAAGAGCCGGTCGATGCCGATCGGATCGACGACGGCGCCGGAGAGAATATGGGCGCCGACCTCACCGCCCTTCTCCAGGACGACGACCGAAAGCTCGGGATTGACCTGCTTGAGGCGGATGGCGGCGGCGAGGCCCGCCGGACCGGCACCGACGATAACCACGTCGAATTCCATGCTTTCGCGTTCGATGTCGCTCATCAACCCCTCCGCACTGGCTTATCCCATTCGGGTATCTTGCTGGCTCCCGCGCTGCATAGCGCATCAATTGACGACAGGAAACCGGCGCATACGTGACAATGCCGTTTTGGCCAAAAAGTCGCGCATTGCGAGGCTGGAAGACTGCTTTTCGCCCGCCATTGCCTGCGAGGCGCGCGTTTTTAATTGTTCGACGGCTTGCTTATCGGCCATACTTCACGCCATGCGCTTTCCTGGGCCAGCCGGCTTTTCATCGACGCGCTTTCTTTTCCCGCCCGGCCGGATCCGCCGGGCGCTCCTTTTGGCCCTTCTGATGCTGGCGCCGCAGCACGCTGCCGCCGACGAAGTGAAGGTCTGGGCGGCGGGCGCCTACTCCTTCTCCGACGAGCTTGGCGGCTTCCACATCACCGGCGCCTCGGGCATCGGCACGAAGGACGATCCGTTCGTCATCACCGAAGAGCTGACTTCGTCAACGCCGGTGACGCTGACGATCCGCACGACAAAGCCGATCCAGGCCTTCGGCAAGGCCGGCGAATTCGCCAACGGCATGATGTATATGCGCATCGAGGTGCTCAACAACAGCGGCCAGGCCTGGGTCGAATTCCAGTTCGAATTGCAGGAGATCCTGAACCAGCCGAGCGTGTTCGGCGACGGGCTTTCCTTCGACCAGCGCAACAAGACGCCGGACAATATCCGGTCGAGCAATTTCGCCGATTTCGATCGCGATTTCGAACCCTATGACCGGCTGCTGTTCAGGAATGGCAAGGTCGACCCGCTGAAAACCGCCAGCTTCGAATTCCTGATGACCGACTACACGCCAAGATGGACCTTCTACCTGGTGCAGGATCCGCGCATACCAACGGGCTGACACGATAGGAATTTTTTCTTGACTCGGTGAGCTCAGCTATGGTACATTTTTGCCTATGGTGCTGAGTTGCGCCAGTGACCCGCCGCACAGGCGGGTTTTTCGTTTGATGCTCCGTCAGCCAACGCGCCGGCGAGAGGCTGCGAAGGAACCCAAGCTGCCAGCCTTGCAAATTGCCGCCACGCGGACGAATGTGAATCGATGACTGCCGCTTCCCCAACCAACAGACCTGATATCGCCGACCTGCTGGCGTTTTACGCCAGCGTGGGCGTCGACGAGGCGCTCGAAGAGCAGCCGGTGAACCGGTTCGCCGAGGTTGCGCCAAAGCCGATGGAGCGCGCGCCGATCGCAGCGCCTTCGGGTGACACCGCCGCACCGCTGCGCTCGACGACCGTGTCCCGCGGCGAAGCCGGGGACAGAGCAAATGCACCACCCGTTGCGCGGTCGCCGTCTGCGACGACTGCGGTTCCCGACGAAGCGCAGGCGGCACTTGCCCGCCAATTGGCGACCACAGCAACGACGCTGGACGAGCTTCGCCAGCATATGGCGGCGTTCGAGGGCTGCAATCTCAAGGCCACCGCCAAGAACCTGGTGTTTGCCGACGGCAACCCGGAAGCCGCCGTCATGCTGGTCGGCGAGGCGCCCGGCCGCGACGAGGACATCGAGGGCCTGCCCTTCGTCGGCCGCTCGGGCCGGCTGCTCGACCGCATGCTGGCCGCGATCGGGCTCGACCGCACTTCAGCCTATATCGCCAATGTCATTCCCTGGCGGCCGCCGGGCAATCGCACGCCGACGCCGCACGAAACCGAGATCTGCCGGCCGTTCATCGAACGGCAGATCGAGCTGGTCAATCCCAAGGTGCTGATCAACCTTGGCGGCCCGTCGGCCAAGACCTTGCTCAACACCTCGGAAGGCATATTGCGGCTGCGCGGCAATTGGCGCGTTCACACGACGGCATCCGGCATCGCCATCCCGGCCATGCCGACGCTGCATCCGGCCTATCTCCTGCGAACCCCGTCGCACAAGAAGCTGGCGTGGCGGGATTTCCTCGAAGTGAAGGCGAAGCTGCGAGCGCTCACCTAGCGATAACCTCGCAGGTAATTGAAATGCCGTCCTCACCAGCCTAACCATTCACTCATGACAACAGCCCAAACCTCCGCCGGCAGCCTTATTCGCGAATGGCGCACGCGCCGGCGCATGTCGCAGCTCGACCTCGCCATGGAGGCCGAAATCTCGCAGCGGCATCTGAGCTTCGTCGAAAGCGGCCGCGCCGCGCCCTCGCGCGACATGGTGCTGCATCTGGCCGAGCAATTGTCGATCCCGCTGAGGCAACGCAACCAGTTGCTGCTCGCCGCCGGCTTTGCCCCCAGTTTCGGCGAACGCTCGCTGACCGACACGACAATGGCGCCGGCGATGGCGGCGGTCGAAATCGTGCTCAAAGGCCACGAGCCGTTCCCGGCACTCGCTGTCGACCGCCACTGGAACCTGGTTTCGGCCAACGCCGCCATCGCTCCCTTCCTTGCCGATGTCAGCGAGGCTTCGCTGCTGACGCCGCCGGTCAACGTGCTTCGCCTCAGCCTGCATCCCGGCGGCATCGCGCCACGCATCGTCAATCTTCAGGAATGGCGCACGCATCTGCTCGAGCGCCTGAAACACCAGAATGACGCGAGCGGCGACGCGGTGCTGATCGAACTCGAGCGTGAACTGAGGACTTATCCGTCCGGCCTGAGGAGCAACCGGCCGTCGCCGGTCGAGCCGAACGCCATCGTGCACCCGCTCAGGCTGGCGCATGGCGATCAGGTGCTGTCGTTTATCAGCACCATCACGGTGTTCGGCACGCCGCTCGACGTGACGCTTTCGGAACTGGCGATCGAATCGTTTTTCCCCGCCGATGAACAGACGAGGACGGTGCTGGTTCGGTTGGCGAAGGAGCGAGCCGAGCTGTCGTAATCACCCTTCAGGCAAAGATGCCTTGCGCGTGCGGGTGCGCTCCAGGCCGAGCTGGCGTTCGCGCCAGATGATGAAGATGCCGGCGGCGACGACGATCAGGCCGCCGACAAGCATATGGAGCGTGGCGACGTCGCCGAAGACGAGATAGCCGACGACGAGGCCTAGGATCATCGAGGTGTATTCGAACGGCGCCACGACCGAGGCTTCGGCATGGCGATAGGCCGCCGTCATCAGGATCTGGCCAAGGCCGCCGCAGAAGCCGGCGGCAACAAGAAGGGCCGCCTGGAGCGGCGTCAGCGCCTGCCAGCCGAATGGCAGCGACAGCAGCGACATGACGCTCGCCGTCACCGAAAACCACAGCACGATGGTCGCCGTGCGCTCGCTTTGCACGAGATTGCGCACCAAGAGCATGGCGACGGCCGAGATCGCTGCCGCGACAAGAGCGGCCATGACGCCAAGCACTTCCTGGTCGTCGAGCGCCTGGTCGGAACTCAGCAGCGTCAGTTCCGGCCAGGAGATGATCAGCACGCCGACCAGGCCGACCGCGACCGCACTCCAGCGATACACACGGATGGCCTCGCCGAGGAAGATGGAGCTGAACACCACCACCAGCAGCGGCTGCGCGTAGTTCAGCGTGATCGCTTCGGGCAGCGGCAGCCGGGTCAACGCGAAAAAGCCGAGCCCCATGGCGCAGACGCCGACCAGGCCGCGGGCGATGTGGTTGAACGGACGCTTGGTGGTGAAGGCAGTGCCGAGCTCTTTCCTGAAGGCCAGGAAGGCGATGATCGGGAAGATGGCGAAGAAAGAGCGGAAGAAGACAATCTGGCCGGCCGGAACCGTGCCTGCGGCTTTGATGCAGGTCTGCATGCCGACGAAGACCGCCACCGACACGATCTTGAGCATGATGCCGGTAAGCGTGTCGTGCCCGCCGGCATCATCGCTGGCTGTGGCCGAGGGGCTGCCGGGGCCCGCTGTCACGCTCCCGACGCTTCTCGGATCGTCGCCCAGATACGCGCCGGCGTTGCCGGCATGTCGATGTGCCTGACGCCATAAGCGCGCCAGAGCGCGTCGGTCACCGCATTGAGTGCCGCCGGGGTCGAGCCGATGGTGCCGGCCTCGCCCGCGCCCTTGATGCCGAGTGCATTGGTCGTCGACGGCACGTTGCGGGTCTCGAAATGGAAGAACGGGAAATTGTCGGCGCGCGGCATGGCGTAATCCATGAAGCTCGCCGTCAAAAGCTGTCCGTCCTCGCCATAGATAGTGTCCTCGGTCAGTGCCTGGCCGATGCCTTGCACGACGCCGCCATGCACCTGGCCGGCGAGCAGGATCGGGTTCACGGTGACGCCGAAATCGTCGACGATGGTGTAGCGGACGATCTCGGGCGCACCGGTGTCGGGATCGATCTCGACCTCGCAGATATGAGTGCCGTTGGGATAGGTGCATTCGTCCTGCACGAACTCGCCAAAGCCCTTGAGATCGTCAGGCGTCTTGGCGGCCTTGGCGATGCTGGAAAAATCGATCGTGCGGTCGGTGCCGACGATGCGGGCAACACCATCGGACAGCTCGATGTCGCCGGCAGAAGCCTCCAGCTCGTCGGCGGCGATGCGCTTGATCTTGTTGGCCAGATCCTCGCCCGCACGGGAAGCCGACACACCCCCCAGCGGAATGGAGCGCGAGCCGCCGGTGCCGCCGCCGGCCTTCAATTCGTCGGTATCGCCCTGGCGGACATGGATCTTGTCGATGTCGAGATTGAGCTTTTCCGACAGGAACTGCGCATAGGCGGTGGCATGCCCCTGTCCGTTGGTCTGGGTGCCGATCTTCAGCGTCACCGTGCCGTCGCCATTGAGTTCGACGAAGGCCGGCTCCGAGCCCGGAAAGGCACAGGCCTCGATATAGGTCGCCATGCCGAGACCGCGGATTTTTCCGCCGGCCTTCGACTGCGCCAGCCGCTCCGGAAACGCTTTCCATTCGGATTGCTCAATGGCGCGCTCCATATGGCCTTCGAATTCACCGGTGTCGTAGAGGCGGCCGGTTTGCGTCCGGTAGGGAAATTGCTCCGGCCGGATGAAATTGCGGCGGCGGATCTCCTCGACGGGCAGGCCGAGATCGTGGGCGCAGGCATCGACCAGCTTTTCCAGCAGGAAGGCTGCTTCCGGCCGGCCGGCACCGCGATAGGCATCGACCGGGCAGGTGTTGGTGTAGAGGCCGGTCACCGAGACGTCGAGCGCCTGGATATCGTAGACACCGGTCGACATGGTGACGCCGATATAGGGGATGAACGGACCATATTGCGAGATATAGGCGCCGATGTTGGCGAGCAGGTCCACCTTCATGCCGAGAAAGCGGCCGTCCTTGTCCAGTGCCATCTCGGCCGTGACGAAATTGTCGCGGCCTTGCGCGTCGGTCAGAAAGTGTTCCGTGCGGTCGCCGGCCCACTTCACCGGGCGGCCAAGCCGCTTCGCCGCTTCCAGCACCAGCGGATATTCGCGGTAGACGAAGCTCTTCGGCCCGAAACCACCGCCGACATCAGGCGTGATGACGCGCAACTGGCCCTTCTTGATCTTGAACACGCTGGCCAGGATGTACTGCATGGAGTGCACGCCTTGCGACCCGGTGGTCAGCACGAAGCGCTTCTCCTCGACGTTCCATTCGCCGATCGCGGAGCGCGGCTCCATGTAGTTGCAGACCAGCCGGTTGTTGACGAACTCGATGCGGGTGACGTGTGCGGCCTTGGCGAAAGCCGCTTCGGTCTTTTTCCTGTCGCCCATGTGATAGCTGAAGGCGCGGTTGGAACCGAGCTCCGGCCAGACCAGCGGCGTGCCTTCGGCAAGTGCATTTGCGGTCCCGGAGGCTGCGTCTTCGCCGTCATAGTCGACATCGATCAGTTCAGCGGCATCCTGCGCCAAGGCACGGCTGTCGGCGACGACGAAGGCAACGGCATCGCCGACATAGTTGACGCGGTCGCGGCACAGGATCGGGATGTCGCGCGTCGGCGCCTTGGTGCCGTCCGGCTGTTCCTGCATGACGCCGGATTTCAGATCGCCGAGATGGGCAAGGTCCTTGCCGGTCAGTACCAGATGGACGCCAGGTGCGGCCTTCGCCGCCTCGGTCGAACCGATGGTGAAGCTGGCCTTGGCGACCGGCGAACGCAGGACATAGCCATGCAGGACGCCAGCCGGCTGGATGTCGTCGGTATAACGGCCCTGGCCCTGGATGAAGGCGGCATCCTCGCGCCGCAGCACGGATGCGCCCATGCCGAATTTCGGTGTGACGACGGTCATGGATGCCTCGTGATGATGACAGGAGAACGAACGCCTGAAATAGGCATTGCCTCAGTTTTGTCGAGGGGCCGTTTCGTGTAAAGAGCGCGGACTTCAAATTTCTTGGACCAGCGGACACAATCCGCCGCCAACGCAATCGACAGGAAAACCCACGGAATGCGCACGGACACCGGCCAGGTCTTCAAGCTCGAAGACTATCGCCCCAACGACTACCTCATTCCGCAAACCGACCTCACCTTCCGCCTTTCGCCAGACGCAACGCGTGTCACCGCCGTGCTCACGATAGAGCGCCGTGACGGCGTCTCCCTGTCGGCTCCGTTGGTGCTCGACGGCGACGGGCTTACGCTCAAGCGCATCGAGATCGACGGCAAGAAGGTAAAACCGGCGGATCTGCCGGCGACGCCCGACCAGTTGACCATCCTCAAGCCACCGGTGGCGCGGCGCTTCCAGTTGCTCATCGAGACCGAAGTGGCGCCGGCGGGCAACGAAGCCCTGATGGGCCTCTACCGCTCGAGCCACGTCTACTGCACGCAATGCGAAGCCGAGGGCTTTCGCCGCATCACCTATTTCCTCGACCGTCCCGATATCCTGTCCGTCTACACGGTGCGCATGGAGGCAATGCGCGACGAGGCGCCGCTGCTCCTGTCCAACGGCAACCCGCTCGAAAAGGGCGACCTCGGCGACGGCTGGCATTATGCAGTGTGGCACGACCCTTTCCCCAAGCCGTCCTATCTGTTCGCATTGGTGGCCGGCAATCTCGGCCGGCTCGCGGACAGTTTCGTCACCCTGTCCGGCCGCACGGTCGAGCTCGGCATCTATGTCGAGCCCGGCAAGGAGACGCTGGCCGGCTATGCGATGGACGCCCTGAAGCGGTCGATGAAATGGGACGAGGAGGCGTTCGGCCGCGAATACGATCTCGACGTCTTCAACATCGTCGCCGTGTCGGACTTCAACATGGGCGCGATGGAGAACAAGGGCCTCAACATCTTCAACGACAAATATGTGCTGGCCGACCGGGAGACCGCGACGGACGCCGATTTCGCCAATATCGAGGCGATCATAGCGCATGAGTATTTCCACAATTGGACAGGCAACAGAATCACTTGCCGCGACTGGTTCCAGCTCTGCCTGAAGGAAGGCCTGACCGTTTTCCGCGACCACGAATTCTCTGCCGACCAGCGCTCGCGCGCGGTCAAGCGCATCGCCGAGGTGCGCACCTTGCGCGCCCACCAGTTTCCAGAGGACCAGGGCCCACTGGCGCATCCGGTGCGGCCGCGCCGCTACCGCGAGATCAACAATTTCTACACCGCGACGGTCTACGAGAAGGGCTCCGAAGTGGTGCGCATGATCCGCACAATTCTCGGTGCCGACGTGTTTCGCGCCGGCATGGACCTCTATTTCGAGCGGCACGACGGTGACGCGGCGACGATCGAGGATTTCATCAAGGTGTTCGAGGATGCGTCCGGCCGCGACCTGTCGCAGTTCGCGCTCTGGTATCATCAGGCGGGAACGCCGAACCTGACGATCAGTTCGACGCACAATCCAGCCGCGCAGGAGTTTACGCTCGAAATCGAGCAGTCGGTGCCGCCGACACCCTCCGAAAGCCGCAAGCGGCTGATGCACATCCCGCTCGCTTTCGGGCTGATCGGCGCCGGCGGCAAGCCTGTGCCGTATAGTAGCGTCGAGGGCGCCAGCGTCGAGGACGGCGTCATCCATATCCGCAAGCGTCGCCACATGGTGCGGTTTTCAGGCGTCACCGAGCGCCCGGCCGTGTCGCTCAACCGCGGCTTTTCGGCGCCGGTGACGTTGTCCGTCGAGCAGAAAGCCGACGACCAGTTCTTCCTTGCCCGCCATGACGGCGACGCCTTCTCGCGCTGGCAGGCCTTCAACACATTGCTGACCGATGCGCTGATATCAGCGTTCCGCGAGATCCTCGGCGGCAAGCAGCCGGCCTTTGCGCCGCGGCTGACCGAGCTCGCCGGCAGCATTGCCGGCGACGAGACGCTGGAGCCGGCCTATCGGGCATTGGCGCTGGCCCTGCCCGGCGAAGCCGACATTGCCCGCGACATCGGCAGGAACATCGACCCCGATGCCATCTATGCGGCTCGCGAGGCACTGGCGCTGGCGATCGGCACTGCGAACCGGGACGTTTTTTCGGGCCTCTACCTCAGCCTTGCCGACAGAGAAGCGTTCAGCCCCGACGCCGCAAGCGCCGGACGACGCGCCTTGCGCAACACCCTGCTGGATTATCTGTCGCTGCAGCCGGGCGGAGCGGAACTCGCTGCCGGGCATTTCCAGTCCGCGACCAACATGACCGACCGCGCGGCAGCACTTGCCGTGCTCGCGCATCGTCACCACGGTTCGCCCGAGGCGGTCGAGGCGCTGGCGGCTTTCGAGACGACCTACGGGTCCGACCTGCTGATCATGGACAAATGGTTCCAGATCCAGGCCAGCGTACCGGGGCCGCAAACCGTCGACACCGTGAAGGCCTTGACCAACCACCCGGCCTTCTCGATGGGCAATCCGAACCGGGTGCGCTCGCTGATCGGCACCTTCTCCAGCGCCAATCAGACCGGCTTCCACCGGGCCGACGGCGAAGGCTACTGGTTCTTTGCTCAAACCGTCCTCGAGGTTGAGAAGCGCAACCCGCAAGTGGCGGCAAGGCTGGCGACGGCGCTCAGATCCTGGCGTTCGCTCGAACCCTTGCGGCAGGCGAAGGCCAGGGAAGCGCTGCTCTCGATCGCCGGCGCCGAAAACCTGTCGGCGGATCTGCGGGATATTGTCGAGCGCACGCTGGCTTAGCCGCTCTCTTTCTTCTCCCCTTGTTATGGCAGAAGGGAGATCCGTGCACGCCGCCAAGCTGGTGAATTTCAACCAGGACCTGCCAGCAGCGGCTTCCGTTAGGCGCTGCGCCAGCGAAAGCCCATTATTTTAGTCGATTTTTAATCTTTTTTCGCCGGACCACTGGACAAGGCGAATCACCTTTGATTCTTTACTGACGATTCGGAAGTGCGGCGTTTGCCGGATCACCAAGCAGCATAGGCAAATTCGGGGAGTGCCATTTATGGCGAAGGCGGACGCGTGGGGCGCGCCCGGAGGGACGGTTTTTGCGCATCGTGAGACGCGCGGCGACGGTCTTGCCGGGAATACGCGACTCATCGCCGAACCGGCCTACCGGCGGCTTCTGGCCGCCGAGCCGCTGCTGCGCCGATCAATACCCGTCCTCATCATCACCTTCCTGATCGTCATCGCGGCGCTGCGCGTGCTGTCGCTGATGAACGAGCGCGACGATGTCGAGCGCAATGCCAAGGCGATCCTGACGCTGGCGGCGGGCCAGCTGGCCAGTTCGCTCGCCACCACCTCGGAAACGGTGCCCGGCGCCATACAGGATCTGCTGGAGACCACCAGCCGTCAGGGCGCGATGGGCCGCAGCCATGTGCTTGTCATCACCGACAGCGCTTTCAAGATCGTCGCGGTGACGCCACGCTCGATGCCATGGCAGGGCCATTCGCTGGACGGCCTCGTCGAGGGCGGCCAGCCCTTGTTCATGTTCGGCGATCGTGCCGGCGTCATGGACGTCAACATCGACGGACGGGATTGGTACGCCGCGGTCAGCCTCGCGAATGGCGGAAAGGGTGCATCGGCGGCCCTGGTGCCACAGGACGCGGTTTTCGATGCCTGGCGCAAGACCGTTTCGCTGAACGTCACCCTGTTCGTGCTGACGGCCGGTGTGCTGATCGTCATCCTCTATGCCTATTTCGGCCAGGCGGCACGTGCGCAGGCGGCCGACCGCATCTACCTCGAAGCGCATCAGCGCATCGACATGGCGCTGGTTCGCGGCCGCTGCGGCCTGTGGGACTGGGACATGGTGCGCGGCAAGATGTACTGGTCGCGCTCGATGTACGACATGCTCGGCTACAAGCCTTGCGAAACGATGCTGTCCTTCGGCGAGGTCGATCAGATCATCCATCCCGAGGACGGCGACCTGTTCGAGCTCGCCAACAGAATCGTCGCACGCGAGATCGATCACATCGATCAGGTGTTCCGCATGCGCCATGCCGATGGCCAATGGGTCTGGATGCGCGCACGGGCACAGGTCATCGATCCGGAAGCGCCGGAGATCCAGCTGATCGGCATCGCCGTCGACGTCACCGAACAGCGTCATCTGGCGCTGCGTTCCGAGGCTGCCGACCTTCGCCTCAGAACGGCGATCGAGAACATCAACGAATCCTTCGTGCTGTGGGATTCGACGCAGCACCTGATCATGTGCAATTCCAAATACCAGCAGGACAACGGGCTTTCGGACCGCGACGTGATGCCGGGCACCGCGCGCGCGGCGCTGGAAGAACGCATGCTGGCCTTTGCTTCCGAAAGGCGGCTTGCCCACACCAGCGGCCTGCAGGGCGGCGCCACTTTCGAGCGGCAGTTGGCCGATGGCCGCTGGCTGCAGGTCAACGAACTGAAGACCCGGGACGGCGGCATCGTCTCGGTCGGTTCCGACATCACCCAGATCAAGCTGCACCAGGAGAAGCTGGTCGACAGTGAGCGACGGCTGATGGCAACGATCCATGATCTCAGCCTCGCGCGGCGGGCCGAAGAGGAGCGTTCGCGCGAACTGGTCGACCTCAACCGCAAATACATGAAGGAAACCGAACGGGCCGAAGCGGCGAACCGGGCCAAATCCGAATTCCTGGCCAACATGTCGCATGAGTTGCGCACGCCGCTGAACGCCATCATCGGCTTCTCCGAACTGATGGAACAAGGGCTGTTCGGCCCGCTCGGATCGGAGCGCTACGAGGAATATGCCACCGACATCAACAGCAGCGGCAAGTACCTGCTGGGCGTCATCAACGATATTCTCGACATGTCCAAGATCGAGGCCGGCCAGTTCTCTCTGGACCGGGAAGAGATCGACCTCGGCCCGCTGATCAGCGAAACCGTACGCGTCGTTTCGCTGCAGGCGGCGCAAAAGGCCATCACCGTGGAAACGCGCATTGCCGATGCGCTGACGCTGGTCGCCGATCGCCGTGCGATCAAGCAGATCGTCATCAACCTTTTGTCCAATGCGGTGAAGTTCACCGGCCACGGCGGCCACATATCGGTCAGGGCCCGCAACACATCCGGCGCGCTGGTGCTGACGATCGAGGACAATGGCTGCGGCATCCCCAAGGAGGCGCTCGGAAAGCTCGGACGGCCGTTCGAACAGGTGCAGAACCAGTTCTCCAAGAGCCATGCCGGGTCCGGCCTTGGCCTTGCCATCTCACGTTCGCTGGCCGAGCTTCAGGGCGGCGCGCTGAAGATCCGGTCGAGCGAAGGTGTCGGCACGATCGTGTCGGTGCGCATTCCGGTGAAGAAGAGCGTGCTGGCCGTCAAGGTTGCAGCGTGAAGTTTTTATCACCATCCCAGGCCTGATCCACCTCGTGGACGCGAGGTGAAACGCTTTGACAAAGTTATCTATTTTATCTATTTTGGATAAAAAAGAAAGGCCTTGTCATGCGAGTGACTTCAACGGAATTCCAGCAGAATGTCGGGCGTTTTCAGGATGCTGCCCAGCGTGCGCCGGTCGCAATCACAAAGAATGGCCGGACCCACACGGTACTCCTGTCGGCGGCGATGTTCGAGGTCTTGGTCAAGGGACGGGTCGCCCGTCCTGTGGAAGAGCTGGACGACGAGACGCTTAACGCCATCGCCGAAAGCGCCGTATCGAGCGAATATGCCGGGCTTGATGCAATGCTCAAAGACTGGACACCGTGAGCCTGCCCAACCTATCCCGGGTCTGGTGATTTCCTATTCTTACCTCTGGGTGAGAGAACACGAAAAGGGTGCCGAAGAAGGTCGCAAAAACCGACCATGCGCCATTGTCGCCGCGCGGTCGTGGAGGGCCGTGAAGTCATAACGGTCGTTCCGGTCACACACTCGCCACCAGCTGATCCTGCCGATGCAGTAGAAATACCTGCGCCCCTCAAAGCCTATCTCGGCCTCGATGACACGCCATCATGGATCGTCGTCACCGAAACCAATCATTTCCTTTGGCCGGGTCCCGATCTCAGGCCTATCGCGGGGAGCAAACCGTCCCGATTCGACTATGGCATGCTGCCGCCGCGTTTCTATGCCTATCTGCGCGACCGGATTTTGCAGTCTCACGCAAGCCGGGCGCTGCAGCAGATTCGGCGAACAGAGTAGCTGCATGAGACTGGAGGACCACGAAACGTCCCCGATTCCAAGGGACGATCGCTTCCCGGTCATCCCGCACGAAGCAAAAGGTCGAAATCCTTCCTGACCTTCTGCGACGTCTCCTTGAGGTGTGCTTCCAGCACACCGAAATCCGGCAGGTCGGTCACCGCCAGAAGCAGATCCGAAAGCCCCGGCGGAACGTCGTCGCGCTCGAAGGCTCCGGTAAGGCACAGCCGCGTCATCTGGGTCAGCGCCAGATAGAGCGCATAGGCGTCGAAAAGCTCCTGCCTCGCCCCGGCATTGGCGAAGCCCGGTGACAGGCGCGAAAGGATTTCGGCGGTACCGGTAACGCGCGGCCCGGCGCCTACCTGCCCGGTGATGACAGCGACTTGGGCGATGAATTCGAGATCGATCAGGCCGCCGGGGATCAGCTTGATGTCCCACAGGTCGCGCGGCGGCTTTTCCTTCTCGATCATAGCCCGCATCTCCGCAGCCTCGGCCATCACCTTTGCAGCATCGCGCGGCTGGCCAAGTGCAGCCGCCACTTCCGCTTCAACCTCACTGCACAGGCTGGCGTCGCCAGCTATGGCGCGGGCGCGGGCCAGCGCCATGTGCTCCCAGGTCCAGGCCTCCTGGCGCTGGTATTTCTTGAAAGCATCGATATGGGTCGCCACAGGACCTTTGTTGCCGGATGGCCGCAGGCGCAGGTCGAGTTCGTAGAGCACGCCCTCCGCCGTCGGCGCCGACACGGCCGCGATCAGCCGCTGCGTCAGGCGGGTGTAGTAATGCGAAGGCGCCAGCGGCTTGCCGCCATCGGACTCCTCGGCGTCCGGCGCGTGGTCGTAAAGCAGGATCAGGTCGACATCCGATCCGGCGGTCAGCTCGCGGCTGCCGAGCTTGCCCATGCCGAGCAGCGCAACCACGCCGCCGGCAATGGTGCCGTGGCGCGCCGCGAATTCGGCCGTCACCGCCTGCAACGCAGCCTCGATGGTGAGATCCGCCAGATCGGAGAAGGCGCGGCCGGCGCGCGCCGGATCGATCGAGCCGGCGAGCAGCCGGACGCCGATCAGGAATTTCTGCTCGGAAGCAAAAATGCGCAGCCGGTCGAGCACGTCCTCATAAAGCCGGTCGCCCTCGACAAAGGCGGAAAGCCGTGCCGACAGATAGGCGCGGTCCGGTAGCTCCGTCAGCAAGGCCGGGTCGAGCAGACCATCGAAGACATGCGGCCGGCGGGTGATGATCGCCGCCAGCCGGGGCGCCGCACCCATGATCGTTGCCAGGAGCTTGAGCAGGGCCGGATTGGACTGCAGCAGGGAAAACAGCTGGATGCCAGCCGGCAGGCCGGCGAGAAATTCGTCGAAGCGCATCAGCGCTTCGTCGGCCCGGCGCGTCTGGCCGAAGGAGCGCAGCAGCGCCGGCGTCAATTCCGTCAGCCGCTCGCGCGCCTCCGCCGACTGGGTGACGCGATAGCGACCGAAATGCCAGCCTCGGATGACGCGGCAGATGTCGCTTGGCCGCTGGAAGCCGAGGCCGTGCAAGGTCTGCAGCGTATCGGGATCGTCGACATCGCCGGTGAAGACGAGATTGCCGATGCCTGTCGACAGTTCGGGTGCTGTTTCGAACAGTGCCGCGTAGTGGCGTTCGACCTGCTGCAGCGAGGCGCGAAACGCCTGGGAAAAGGCAGAAGCATCGGCAAAGGCGAGCATGCGGGCGATGCGCTCCAAGCCTTCGTCATCTTCCGGCAGCGTGTGGGTCTGCTCGTCGGCAACCATCTGCACGGCATGTTCGACGCGGCGCAGGAACCAGTACTGCCGGGCGAGCGCATCGCGCGCCTCGATGGTGATCCAGCCGCGTGTCGCAAGCTCGCCGAGCATCGGCACGGTCTCGCGGCCACGCAGTTCAGGGAACCGTCCGCCGGCGATAAGCTGCTGGGTCTGGACGAAGAACTCGATCTCGCGAATGCCGCCGCGGCCGAGCTTGACGTTGTGGCCCTTGACCGCGATCTCACCATGGCCCTTGTGGGCGTGGATCTGGCGCTTGATCGAATGGACGTCGGCAATCGCCGCGTAATCCATGTATTTGCGCCAGATATAGGGCTGAAGCTCCTTGAGGAAGGCAGCGCCCGCGGCCAGATCGCCAGCCACCGGACGTGCCTTGATCATGGCGGCGCGCTCCCAGTTCTGGCCGCGCGCCTCATAGTAGCGCAGTGCCGCCTCGACCGGGATCGCCAGCGGTGTCGAGCCGGGGTCGGGGCGCAGCCTCAGATCGGTGCGGAAGACATATCCGTGCTCGGTGCGGTCCTGCAGGATGCGAACCAGGCGGCGCGTCAGCCGCGAAAACAATTCGGTGGCGTCGAGCGGGTCGACGACCGCCGGTGCTTCCGGATCGAAGAAAACCACCAGGTCGATGTCCGAGGAAAAATTCAGCTCATGTGCCCCGAGCTTGCCCATGCCGAGCAGGATCCAACCCGACTGTTTCGACGGGTTGTCGACATCCGGCAGTTTGAGTTTGCCCTGGCCGTGCGCGTCGCGCAGCAGGAAGTCGACGGCGGCACGGGTACAGGCGTCAGCGAGGTCGCTCAACCGCCGGACCGTCAGCGCCGTTTCGGCCTCGCCGGCAAGATCGGCCAGCGCAATGAGGAAATGCGCCTCCGCCTTCCACTGGCGCAGCTCCATCATCAAGCCGGATTCCGAAAGGGTTTCCGCCAAATGCGCCTGCTCTATGGCGGCGCCGATCGCTTTCAGCCGAGCCTCGATTGTCTGCTCGAACAGCCCGTCCAGGATTTGCGGCCGGCGACGTGCCGTATCGCGCAGGAACGGCGACAGATCGAAGACGGCGGCGAGGAAATCCTGGCCCTCCCCCTTGCCGGCCAGAAACTTGGCAAGCCGCGTCAGCCCTTCTTCGTGCGCGGCGGAAGCGATCTCGGCCAGTTCCAACCGCGCACGGTCCTTGTCGAGCGGAACAAGCCTGGCCGCCGGCTTCAGCAGCCAATCTTTCGCTCTCGCAGCCGTGCTCATCAGTGATCCTCCCGAACCGGGAAACTCATGACCACGGATAATCCAGGATTGCCAGGCAAGAGTTCAAGCCGGCCATTGTGGAATGTCATGACGGCCTTGGCGAGGCTGAGGCCAAGACCCGAACCCGGTTGCGAACGGCTCTTCTCCAGCCGCACGAAACGTTCCGTGGCACGCGCGCGGTCGCCATCGTCGGGAATGCCGTGGCCATTGTCGGCAACCGACAGGCGAACGTCCGCACCGGCTCGCTCGAGCGTGACGCGCACCGCCGGCTGGGCATTGGCGCCGGTCGAATATTTGATGGCGTTGTCGACGATGTTCGACAGCGCCTGACCGATCAGTTCGCGGTTGCCGTTGACGGACACCGCCTCGTGCGCGTCTGCTTCCAGCGACACGCCTGCCTCTTCCGCCACCGGCTCATAGAGCTCGACGACATCGCGTACGGCTTCCGCAAGATCGACGCGGTTCGTATTTTCAGACGAGTAGCCAGCCTCCAGCCGGGAGATCATCAGGATGGCGTTGAAGGTTTTTATCAACTGGTCCGACTCGGCGATGGTGCCTTCCAGCGCCTGCCGGTAGTCGGTGGGCTTTTGCTTGCCCGAAAGCGTCGCTTCGGCCCGGTTGCGCAGCCGGGTCAGCGGCGTCTTCAGATCATGCGCGATGTTGTCGGAAACCTGCTTCAAGCCTTCGTTGAGCGTGGCGATCCTGGCCAGCATGGCATTGAGATTTTCGGAGAGCCGGTCGAACTCGTCGCCAACCCCCGTCACCGGCAGCCTGCCCGACAGATCGCCGCCCATGATGCGACGGCTGGCTTCCGACACGCTGTCGATGCGCTTCAGCGCAGCGCGGCCGACAAAAAACCAGATCAGCAATCCGCCCAGCCCCATCATGCCGAGCGCCAGCATCAGCGCACGGCGGATGACGGCACGAAACCGTTCCGGCTCGCCAAGGTCGCGGCCGACCAGCATGATCATCTGGTTCGGCAGCCGCAGCACCAACGCAATGGCGTTGTGGCCCTTTTCGCCCTGCGCCTGCGCATCGTTCTGCTCGGATTGGGTGGTGGTACCCTGCTCGGCGGGAAGGTTGCGCAGGCGCTCGAGCTCTCCCTCGCCAAAGCGCTGATAAGAGAACGGACTGCTGGTCCAGCCTTCGGTTTCGAGAACACCAGGTTCGAGGCTCTGCACGTTGCCGGTCAGGATCTGGCCGTTGGCGTCGGCGATCAGGTAAAGGTTTGCGCCGGGCTGGCGCGAGCGCGCTTCGACCACGCGGACCAGTACCGGCAGGCCGCCGCGCTGATAGGCGCGGGCAAGGCCGAGCACTTCGTCATTGATGGTCTCCTGCGTCTGCGCGGTCAGCATTCGCGCCGACAGCGAGGTCATGTAGAAGACGAGCGCCACCGCGCAGAGCGCGAAGAGCAGGAAGTAGAGCGCCGAAAGCCGCGCTGCCGTCGTCTTCATGATGGCTGGCACGGAAAGAGCCATGCCGCAGCTAACCACTCTTCAGCATATAGCCGGCGCCGCGAACCGTATGCAGGATGGGCTTGTCGAAGCCCTTCTCGATCTTGCCACGCAGCCGGGAGACATGGACGTCGATGACATTGGTCTGCGGATCGAAATGGTAGTCCCAGACATTTTCCAGCAGCATGGTGCGCGTCACCACCTGGCCGGCATGCCGCATCAGATATTCGAGCAAGCGGAACTCACGCGGCTGCAGCGTTATCTCGCGTGACGCACGGCGGACCGAATGCGACAGCCTGTCGAGTTCGAGATCGCCGACGCGGTAGACGGTTTCCGCTTCCTTGGCACTGGCGCGCCGGTTCAGCACCTCGACGCGGGCGAGAAGCTCGGAGAAGGCATAGGGCTTTGTCAGGTAATCGTCGCCGCCGGCGCGCAAACCCGTGACCCGGTCATCGACCTCGCCGAGCGCCGACAGGATCAGCACCGGCGTCGTGTTGCCCCTGGACCTGAGACCGGCAATGACCGACAGGCCGTCGCGACGCGGCATCATCCGGTCGATCACCATCACGTCGTAGTCGCCGGCGTCGGCGAGCGCAAAGCCGGTTTCGCCGTCACCGGCGACATGCGCGGTGTGACCGGCCTCGGCAAAGGCTTTCTGCAAGTAATCCGCAGCCTCGCGATCGTCTTCTATGACGAGAATCTTCATAGGGCTGTTATACGCGATTTCGCCGGAAGGTTGAGTGGCAGACATCTGCATTGTGGCCTTTGCCAAAGCGCATCGCGACCGAGATCGCTCGAAGCAGTGCGCGATAAAGCTGCTCGCTGCCGATGTCGTTGGCATCGGATCGTTGAAGCGCTTTTGAAAATTGTGCGGCAGCGGGCGATGGGAAGCCCGCTGCCGCCGGGGGAAGGCGCGATGACTGACTAACGCGCGCTCCTCCATGCTTTCCCGTACGGCGGCTCGGGGGTGTTGAACCGTCGCACTGGAAAAGTCCAACTTGCCGCCGGAACGACCTCACCCGCCTCGGAAAGCCGAGAGAACGCTCCGGGGCCGACCTCAGCCCTTGGCGACGGGCAGCGCGACGAAACGATTGGTGTCGTCGCGGGTGATCTGCATCAGCACCGCCTTGCGGCCGGATTTGACCGCTTCGGTCATCGCCTTGGTGACGTCGTCGGTGCCGTTCACTTCGGTCGAATTGACCGATGTGATGACGTCGCCCGGCTGGATGCCGCGATCGGCGGCATCGCTGTCGGGATCGACGTCGGTCACCACCAGCCCCTTGCCGTTTTCGGACTTGGTGACGGTCAGGCCGAGATCGGCCAGCGTGTCGGGCTTTGCCGGAGCGGCAGGCTGCGACTGGTCGACAGAGGCCTGCTTGTCGCTCGAGGGCAGTTTGCCGAGATCGACCTTGACCGTCTGGCTCTTGCCGTCGCGCCACACGGTGACGTCAACCGACTTGCCAGGCGAGTAGGCGCCGATCAGCCGTGCCAGTTCCTTCGGCGAAGCGACGTCCTTGCCGTTGACCTGGGTGATCACGTCACCGGCCGTGATGCCCGCCTTCTTGCCGGGACCATCGTCCTGGGCACTGGAAACCAGTGCGCCGTTGTTGGACTTCAGACCAAGCGACTCAGCGATGTCGGAGGTGACCGGCTGGATTTCGACACCGAGCCAGCCGCGCTGAACGGAACCGCTCTTCATCAGGTCCTGAACGACCTGCTTGGCGGTCGAAGCGGGAATGTCGAAGGCGATGCCGACGCTGCCGCCGGACGGCGAGAAGATCGCGGTGTTGATGCCGACGACCTGGCCGTTGAGGTTGAAGGTCGGGCCGCCAGAATTGCCGCGGTTGACCGATGCGTCGATCTGGATGAAGTCGTCATAAGGGCCAGCGCCGATGTCGCGGCCGCGGGCGGAGACGATGCCGGCGGTGACGGTGCCACCAAGGCCGAACGGATTGCCGACGGCCACCACCCAGTCGCCGACGCGAACCTTGGAGTCATCGGCGAAGTCGACATAGGTAAACTTGCCGACGCCATCGACCTTGAGCACGGCGAGATCGGTGCGCGGGTCGGTGCCGATCAGCTTGGCGTCGAGTTCCTTGCCGTCATTCATCACCACGGTGAAGGCCGAGCCTTCCGAAACGACGTGGTTGTTGGTGACGAGATAGCCGTCATCCGAGATGAAGAAGCCGGAACCTTGTGCAACCGGCCGCGGCTGGTCGTTGTTGCGGTCGCGATGGCTGAAGCGCCTGTTGCCGCCACCCTGGCCGTCCTGATCACCAAAGCCGCGGAATTCCTTGAAGAAGCGGCGCAGTTGCGGATTGTTGGGCAGGTTGTTCATGCCATCCTGATCGTCGGACGGGTCGGAGCCGTCATCGGCGGCCGGGCTGATCTTGGCCTTGACCTTGACGCTGACAACAGCGGGAGAAACTCGCTCGACGACATCGGCGAAGCCCGGTACCTGCGGCGCCTCGACGCGCACGGCATCGGCCAGAACAGGGCTGGTTCCGCTGGTCAGCGCACCGACGCCGATCGCACCGGCCACGGCGACAGACGCGACGGCAGCCATGAGACGCTTGCGGGTGACGGAATATGAACGGGGGGCAATATTCATGGATTTCTTATCCTCTTTCAAACGGACGCTGCTTGATCGGCATCCTCAGGAAAAGAGAATTAGAGCGGCACACATTACAGCGCCATTTCCGACACATGAAACTTTGGTAATGTTTGGGGTCAGGGGACGCACAACCCCGTTGGCCGCGATGCCCTATGCGCTATCTTGTACACAACTCAGCACAAGGCTTTCATAATGACAGCAAGCACGCCTGGCGGATCGTATTCGTGAAATGGGCCGAGGCCTTGGTGATATGGCGACGGGCCGGCCAGGCCGAATAACAGGCACATATGAGACGTTCATCGGCCGCCTGCCCCACACCACATCATTGCCTATGAGTTGCGCCCGATCGCTGGCCGTCAGAGCGTCGTTATCCTGCGCGTCATTCACACGTCGCGGGACTGGCCCTCGGAAGAATGGCCGAGCTAATTGCCTAGTATCTTGTCCAGCGCCGCCTGTTCCTCAGTGGTCAGCGCATTGGTTGCCGTCGAGCGACGCGACCGCGCGGTCAGCACGATGAAAACGCCTCCCACCAGCAACAGCAGGACAGGCGTGCCCCACAGCAATGCATTGCGCAGGTCGAAACGCGGCTTGAGCAGCACGAACTCGCCATAGCGCGAAACCACGTAGTCCATGACCTGCTGGTCAGTGTCGCCGGCGACGAGGCGCTGACGCACGAGGACGCGCAGGTCGCGGGCAAGGTCGGCATCGGATTCGTCGATCGACTGGTTCTGGCAGACCATGCAGCGCAAGCCTTCCGAAAGCGCCCGAGCCCGCGCCTCAAGTGCAGGATCAGGCAGCATCTCGTCAGGCTTCACCGCCAAGGCCGTGCCGGCAAAAAACAGCGCCAGCAGCAGGATAATGGAGGTCAGCGAAAGCCGTGCGTTCATGGCAGGGTCGCGGATGGCACCACGCTCGCCTGCTTGCGCCGTCGCGACGGCGCGCCGACGCGCAGGCGCCGGTCCATCAGCGACATCGCCGCGCCCGCCATCATCATCAGGCCACCGCCCCAGATCAACGTCACCAGCGGCTTCCACCACAAACGCACGACGACCGAACCGTCTTTGCCCTCGTCGCCGAGCGAGATGTAGAGCTGCGAGAAACCGATCGTCCTGATGCCGGATTCCGTCGTCGTCATCTGCCGCACCGGATAAAACCGCTTGGCGGAGCTGATTTCGCCAACAGGGCTGCCGCTGACGCCGATCAACTCGAAGCGGCCGCGATCCTCGCTGTAATTCGGTCCCTGGGCCGGATAAAGCCCGACGAAACGCAGCGTATGGTCGGACAGTTCGACGGTCTCGCCGGCATGCATCGACAGGATCTTCTCGGTGCCGAAGCAAAGTGTGCCGACGATGCCGAGCGTGGTCAGGCCGAGGCCGAGGTGAGCGAAGGCTGTGCCGAAGACCGAGCGCGGCAAGCCGAGCAAGCGCCGGACCATGATCCCCGTTGCGACGGTCCGAAAGCCGGATTTGACGGCGAGATCGGTGAGCGCGCCAAGGATCAGCCAGACGGCAAGGCCTACGCCCAGGGCTGCGAACACCGAGGCGCCGTCGATGAACAGAGCGGTGACCAGCGTCGCCAGCAGCGCCGCTGCAAAGGCCACCATCAGGCGCTGCGCGACGGCGAAGACATCGCCGCGCTTCCAGGCCAGCAAAGGCCCGAACGGAACCACGAGCAGCAGCGGCACCATCAGCGGCCCGAAGGTGAGATTGAAGAACGGCGCGCCGACGGAGATCTTGTCGGCTGAAAAGGCTTCGACAGCGAGCGGATAGAGTGTGCCGACAAGCACGGTCGCCGTCGCCGTGGTCAGGAACAGATTGTTGAGGACGAGTGCCCCTTCTCGGGAAATCGGGTGGAACAGGCCGCCGGTCGTCAACCGGGAAGCGCGCAGCGCAAACAGCGCCAGCGAGCCGCCGATAAACAGCGTCAGGATGCACAGGATAAACACGCCCCGGGTCGGATCGGTGGCAAAGGCGTGCACCGAGGTCAGCACGCCCGAACGCACGAGGAAGGTGCCGAGCAGCGACAGCGAAAAGGTCAGGATGGCGAGCAGCAGCGTCCAGATCTTCAGCGCCGAGCGCTTTTCCATGACAATGGCCGAATGGAGCAGCGCGGTGCCCGCCAGCCACGGCATGAAAGACGCGTTCTCGACCGGATCCCAGAACCAGAAACCGCCCCAGCCAAGTTCATAGTAGGCCCAGTACGATCCCATGGCGATGCCGCCGGTCAGGAACATCCAGGCGACCAGCGTCCACGGCCGCACCCAGCGCGCCCAGGACGCGTCGATGCGGCCTTCGATGAGAGCGGCGACCGAGAAGGAAAAACAGATCGAGAAGCCGACATAGCCGAGATAGAGGAACGGCGGGTGGATGGCGAGGCCGAGATCCTGCAGGATCGGGTTGAGATCGCGGCCTTCGATCGGCGCCGGGTTGAGCCGGATGAACGGATTGGACGTCGCCAGGATGAACAGGAAGAAAGCGGCGCCGATGGCGCCTTGCACCGCAAGCACATTGGCGCGCAGCGTCGCCGGCAGGTTGGAGCCGAAAGCGGCGACGAGTGCGCCGAAGAAGGTCAGGATCAACACCCAAAGCAGCATCGAGCCTTCATGATTGCCCCAGGTTCCGGTGATCTTGTAGATCAACGGCTGCAAGGAATGCGAGTTTTCCCACACGCTTGCCACCGAGAAATCGGAGCTCGCATAGGCACTCGCCAGCGCTGCGAAAGACAGCGCCGTCAAGGCGAAGCCGGTCACCGCGACCGGACCGCCGACGGCCATCAGGCGCTGGTTGTTCAGGCGTGCGCCAAACAGCGGCACGAGCGTCTGCACCAGCGAAAGCGCAAACGCCAGGACGAGGGCGAAATGTCCGGTTTCAACCATGCCCGTGATCCACTGTCGCTCTCCTGCCGGAGCTATTCACTCTTGCTCTCCTGCCACACGCCCTTGGCCTTGAGGCCGTCCGCAACCTCCTTGGGCATATAGCGCTCATCATGCTTGGCCAGCACGCTATCGGCAACAAAAACCCCGTCCGGGCCGAAACTACCCTCGGTGATGACGCCCTGCTCTTCGCGGAAAAGGTCGGGCAGGATGCCGGTGTAGGTGACCTTGACCGATTTGTGCGTGTCGGTGACCGAAAAGCCGACCGTGGCCCCCTGCCCGCGCTGGATCGTGCCTTTTTCGACCAATCCACCCAACCGGATGCGCTGGCCAGGCTGGACGCTTGCGGTGGTGAGATCGGCCGGCATGTAGAAATAAGAGGCCTTCTGGCCAAGCGCGTAGAAAGTCAGCCCGGTCGCGGCACCCAGGAAGACCAGGCCGCCCGCGATCACCGACAATCGTTTCTGCTTGCGCGTCATGTCTTGTTCTACTCCGTCGCCGCAAGCCCAAGCGAAGCGGCAAAGGCGGTGAATTTCTTCGCCTGGTCACTGTCGGCCCCAAAGACGGCAATGGCGCGACCGAGCGCCTCACGCGCCTGATCGGCCTTGCCAAGCACGACATAGGAACGAACGAGCCGCATCCATCCTTCCGGGTCGTGCGGATTTTGCCGCAGTTTGTCGTCAAGGCCGGCAACCATGGTGTTGATCATGGCTTCCCGATCCTGCGGCGACATCGAGGATGCGGCGTCGATATCGCCGGCATCGGGGCCGTTGGCGGCGCCGCCGGAAGCCACTTCGGGGTTGCCGGACTTGGCCAGCGCCTGCTCGACGGCACCGCGCCATGGCGAGTCCGGCGGCAATCTGCCCAGCATCGCCTGCCATGCCGTGGTCGCTTCCTTGGCGCGACCCTCCTGCGCCAACGCCATGGCCAGGTAGAAACTGGCCTTCGCATTGGCCGGATCGAGCTTCAGGGCTGCCTCGAAAGCATCCTGGGCATCGGCCGAGACAATGCCGCCTGCCGCGCCGGCGATCGCCTCTCCGAGACCTGCCTGGCGAACGGCGCTGTCGCCATCAAGCCGAATGGCGTTGCGATAGGCATCCGCCGCGTCGGAAAAGCGCTGCATGCGCAGATAGACCGGTGCAAGCACGTCCCAGCCCCTGCCATCGGTGGGATTGGCGGCCAGATGGGCTTCGGCCCGCGCCACCAGTTCGTCGACCGAACTGTCGGCGGGATTCTTGGCCAACCGCTCGCTGAGCGGTTGTGACGGCAGGTCGGGAGAGCCAAGCTTGACATAGAGCCCCCAACTGACCAGCGGCACCGCCAGCACGGCTACGGTTGCCACCAGCCTTGCGGTGGCCGGCGCTCGGCCCGCGTTTGCGCCGCCGGCGGTACCCGCATTGTCAAGGCGAAGGATGCGGCGAGCGATCTCGGCGCGGGCTTCGGCCGTTTCGGCCGGCTGGATCAAGCCACGCGCGGCGTCGCGGTCAAGCTCGGACAGTTGGTCGCGATAGACTTCGAGATCATGTTCGCCGCTCGACGACGCGCCCTTCGCGCTGGCGGCCAGCGGCAACAGCACCGCCAGGCTTGCACCCAGCGTGAGAATGGCGGCTATGACCCAGAACAGCATGGTTCTTCCAATAACGGCAGAGCTCTGCCGTGCCAACAGATGCATGCTGCGACGCTTTGACGACGCCAGCCGCCAATCGTCGGCAGACGGTCGTCAGGTCAGCGGCGTCCAGCTGCCATCGGCGTTGCGGCAAGCGGTTCCGCGCGCCGTGACTCCGGCGCCGCCGGAAAACACCGTCTGCGTGTACTGGCGGCAGTCCTGCGAACCGACGCGGTAGGGCTGGGCCGGAACCACCTCGCCGTAGCGCGAAGCCTGGGCGCCTTTCCACGTCACCTTCTGGCCGCTGGTCGTGTATTCCAGCGCTTTGTACTCAGCCTCGAGCGCGCTGCGCTTCTCGGTCTCGCTGAGGCCGTTGCCGATCGCCCCGCTGATGAGGCCGCCGCCCATCGCCGAAATGATCGTCGTGGTCACCTTGCCGCTGGAAGGAGGTGTCGAGGCCGGTGTCGCTGCCACGGTTGGACCCTTGCCGCTCAAGGTGGTGCAGCCGGAAACAGCCAGCAATGCGGAAACAAGCGCGACGCGAATCTTCATGCCAACAACCGGTTTTCTTGAGTTGGAGCCTGCCATGGATGCGCCGGGGGCCGCGTCATCGAGAAGTCGGCGTGGCCATAGTATTGATATTTGTCGGAAATTTGGCCGCTGGCCGCTGCGGGACCAATGGACATGCCGCCAACAACATCTCCCGCCCCCCCTATGTCGATCGGCTCTGGTGAACATCACTGAAGGCTCCGCAATCGCACCACCGCCTTCAATCCGCCCATACCGGACCGTTCGAGCGCCAGAACGCCTCCATACTCGTTGACGAGGTCTGCGACAATGGCCAGGCCCAGACCTGTTCCGGGCTTTGTCTCGTCCAGACGCCGTCCGCGCTTCAGCGCCTCGCGCGCCTTGTCCTCGGGAATGCCCGGACCGTCATCCTCTATGCCGATCTCGAACAGGCCGGCCGGGTCGTCCTTGCCGGTCAAGGGCACGACCGAGACCTGCACCGTGCTCTTTGCCCATTTCATCGCGTTTTCAAGGAGATTGCCCAGCAGTTCCTCAAGGTCCTCGCGCTCGCCGGCGAAGACGATCTCGGCCGCCGGCAGCGACAGCGATAGATTTGTCTGCGGATTGAGCTTCCGCAGAACCCGCACCATGCGCTGCACCAGCGGCGTCACCGGCGTGCGGTAGACGACGCTGTCGCGTTGTGCCGCGACGCGGGCGCGCTGGAGATAGTGTTCGACCTGCTTCTGCATGGAAGCCGCCTGTTCGGCGATCAACTGCCCCTTGGCGCCGCCGAGCGCGCGGCCCTCGTTGAGCAGTACCGCCAGCGGCGTCTTCAGCGAATGGGCGAGATTGCCGACCTGTGTTCGCGACCGCTCGACGATGCGCCTGTTGTTTTCGATCAGCGCATTGGTTTCGTTGGCAAGCGGTTCGATCTCGGCCGGGAAGCGGCCGTCGAGCCTCTGGGCGGTGCCTTCGCGCACCATGGCGAGCGCGTTCCTGACCCGGCGCAGCGGCTGCAGGCCGAGCAGGATTGCGATCGCGTTGATGGCGATCATGCCGACGCCGAACAGGCTGAGATAGGTCAGCAGGCGACGCTGAAAGGTGGCGATTTCCTGTTCGAGTTCGCTCTGGTTGCCCATGACGCGGAAACGCGCGGCGCGGTTCTTGGCGTCGAGGACGAATTCGCTCTCGAACACTTCGAGCTGCTCGCCGTCGATGCCTTCGGCTGCGTAGCTGCGCTGGAAGCTCGCGTTGAACGGCACCTCGGCAACGCTCGGTGACGGGATCGTCGTGGTCATCGACGACGAATGGAGATCGCCATGCACGCCTTCCGAAGCGGGCTCAACCGACCAGTACCAGCCCGAATTCGGCTCCGAGAACCGGAGGTCGCCGAGATCTGGCGCGCCGGTCAGCGCACCGCTGTCGGAGATGCCGATCGAACCGATCAGGTTGAACAGATGCGCCGAAAGCAGGCTGTCGAAGCCGCGCTCGCTGGCCTGGCGGTATAGGGTGGTGATCAAGGTGAAGATGACAACGAGCGTCACGATCGCCCAGACCGTGGAAAAGGCGATGACGCGGAACGTCAGCGAACGCGGCCACAAACGCAGCGAAAGCGGCGTCCTTGCGGTTGGTTTGAGCGGTTCCGAGTTACGCCTCCGGCTCACGCATGCGGTAGCCCATGCCGCGCACGGTTTCGATCATGTCGATGCCCATCTTCTTGCGCAGCCGCCCGACAAACACCTCGATGGTGTTGGAATCGCGGTCGAAATCCTGATCGTAGAGATGCTCGACCAGTTCGGTCCGCGAGACGACCTCGCCCATATGGTGCATCAGATAGGCAAGCAGGCGGAATTCGTGCGACGTCAGCTTCAGCGGCACGCCGCCGACATCGGCCTTGGAGGCCTTGGTGTCGAGGCGCAGCGGTCCGCAGGTCAGCTCGGACGAGGCATGGCCGGCAGCGCGCCGGATCAGAGCCCGCAGCCTCGCCAGCACCTCCTCGATGTGGAACGGCTTGGTGACGTAGTCGTCGGCGCCGGCATCGATGCCGGAAACCTTGTCGCTCCAGCGGTCGCGCGCCGTCAGGATCAGCACCGGCATCTTGCGGCCGCCGCGTCGCCAGCGCTCGACCACGCTGATGCCGTCCATCTGCGGCAGGCCGATATCGAGCACGACCGCGTCATAGGGCTCGGTGTCGCCGAGGAAATGGCCTTCCTCGCCGTCGAAGGCGCGGTCGACGACATAGCCGGCATCGACCAGCGCATCCGATATCTGCCGATTGAGATCCTTGTCATCTTCGACGACCAGTACACGCATGCGGAGTTCGATACCTGTTGAAGAGCTTTGTCGGATGAAGAGCTTTGTAGGATTGAAAACTGGGGCAGATATAGGCCGATTCCGGCGGCCTGGGAAACGTGGCCTAAGGTTGATTGGATCAGTTCAGCGGAACGACGATCTCGGAACGGCGCGGACGTTGTCCGTCCTTGCCCGGAACGAGCACGACGATGACACAGACAGGCTGACCGCCGCGCGTCGATTGCGAGGCCTTGGCCAGCGTTCCGCCATTCTGCTCAGCCACCTGTTGGCCGATGGCGTAGCAATCGGAGGCCGCCAGTACGATCGGACTGGCAAGATCGGGCGGCGCGATGACCGGCATCGCCATCGCCTGCGACGCAAACAGTCCGGCAGCACAAAGCGCCAGTGTCGCGGTTCGGAAGTGGGAGCGAAGCGTTTTCATGACCGGCGTTGTAACGCATCGGTGCTGAACGTGAAATGAACGGTGAACGCCGCTGAAAACATCCTCGTCACACCCCTGCAACGCGAGACAGTCAACCTGGAATTTCACCGCCTCGAACAGGCGAAATCCCGCGAAAGTCCAGTCTAGACTCCGTTTTGACCATATTGAAAGCGCATCAGGCATTTTCCTGCGTCATCGCGCGAAAACGCAGCAGCCCGTGATGCACGAGCAGATCCTCGTCATGGCGGGCTTCGGCAAATTCCAGCGACAGTCGTGTCTGGCCGCGAGGGCCGATCACCAATGCTGCGTCGGCAAGGCGCGCCTGGATGGCGGCCATGATGGCTAGCGTTTCGGCATCCCCATGGGCTTTCGACCAGACATGCAGCGTAATCAACTGATCGTCGGTGTTCTCGATGCCCGTATCCCAGTCGAAAGCGGAGGTATGGCCGCAGGTCACGTACGGAAAAGCGGCGTTGTCGGCTGGCCGTTCGAGCAGTCCGGCGCCGCCCAGCAAGGCCGACAGCGATGGATCGCTTTTCAGCCTGAGAAACAGTGCCTGCTGTAAATCGCCTGGCGCGGTCATCGTCTTTTCCTCCGGTTCCTGCGCTGCCGACTGTTGCTTTTCGGAAGCTGTCCGCGTTCTGCGTGTTCTGACAGATATAGCCATTCGACGCGCAGAGGCGATGGCGATTCGTCATCGGAATGATGGATGCCGATGATCTCGAAAGGGCGGCTTTGCCAAGACCACCGTCGCGGGCACCACGCCGTGAACATGGACTCTCGATTCCTGGTCACATATTCTCGCTCCATACAGCGTCGCATGACGCAATGTTTCCTTGCCGTTTTTGATCCACGAAGCAATTTCGGAAGCTGATGATGCTCGATGCAGAAAAGACCAGGGCTGCGTCGCGGTTGTTGGTAGGCCACTGGGACAAGGGCACCCGTCTCGACGCCATACCCGAGGCGTTGCGCCCACAAACACGGCTCGAAGGTTACGCTATCCAGTCGCATGTCATGGATCGCTCGGCGGCTCCGCTTTTCGGCTGGAAGATTGCCGCGACCAGTCTGGCGGGACAAAGGCACATCAACGTCGACGGCCCCATGGCCGGACGTCTCCTGGCCGAGAAAGCGGTGGAGATCGGCGGGACCGTTTCCCTGGCGACGAGCAAGATGCGCGTGGCCGAGATCGAGTTCGCTTTCCGTTTCGGCCGCGAGCTGCCGCCTCGTGCGGCACCCTATGAAATCGCCGAGGCGATGGAAGCCGTAGCGAGCTTGCACCCGGCGATCGAAATCCCGGACTCACGGTATGACGATTTCTGCGCCGTCGGGGCGCCGCAGCTCATTGCGGACAATGCCTGCGCCAACCTGTTTGTCATCGGCGAGGCGGCGGAAGACGACTGGCACGACGTGGATCTTGCAAAGCACCCCGTGATCGCGTCCGTTTCCGGAAGGTCGCAACATAGCGGATCGGGAGCAGCCGTATTGGGCGATCCTCGCATCGCGCTTACCTGGATCGTCAATGAACTGTCGGGCCTGGGCATAGCGCTCCAGCCGGGACAGGTGGTGATTACCGGCACCTGCGTGACACCGATAAGCGTCGAGGCAGGCGACGAAGTCATCGGCGATCTAGGCAGGTTTGGCCGCGTCTCGGTGAGGTTTGTCTAGGCTCCGCGCTGCCTGGCCACGAAACTGCGCACCGCCAGCACCAGCACGGTGATGATGATCAGGATCACCGACAATGCCGCGATCGCCGGGTCGATGTTGTCGCGCAAGCCCATCCACATGAGCCGCGGCAGCGTGATGGCGTTGACAGAGGTGATGAACAAAGTGACGCCGATTTCTTCCCAGGACAGCACGAAGGAGAGAAGTGCGGCGGTGACGATGCCGAACTTGATGTTGGGCATGATGATGCGGGTGGCGCGCTCCCACACAGTGGCCCCTAAGCCCCGCGCGGCAAGGTCGATGCGGCGGTCGAGCTGGCTGAGAGAGACCAGCATCAGCACCGTGGCGAAGGGCACGGTCATCACCGAATGGGCCATGGCGACGCCAAGCCAGGTGTCGTAGCCGAAGAACGCGCTGAAACCCGAGATCGAGGTGAGCAAGAAGTAGAGCGTGATCGCCGAGACCACCGGCGGCACCACCATCGGCAGTAGCACGAAGCCGACCAGGGCCGCGGTGAAGCGCGGCTGGAACATCCAGACGCCAAGGCTGAAGCACAGCGCCAGCACAGTTGAAAAGGCGCTGCTGACGACACCGATGCGGATCGAGAGCAGAATCGATTGGAGCCAGCGCGGGTCTTCGATCAGCGCCCGGTAATGGCGCAGCGACAGTTCGCCCGACGGCATGGCCAGCATGCGGCTCGGCGTCAGCGACACCGGGATGACGGCGAGCAGCGGCATCAGCAGGAACAGCGCCACGAAGGCGGCGATGATCAGCGAGACGGGACCGGGGCGGTAGGTCGGCATCAGATCAACTGCTTCGGTCTGACATATCGGAACAAGAGCGCCATCAGCGCGCCGACGAACAGCACCAGCACGACGCTGATCGCTGCACCCAAGCCCCAGTCCGGGCTCTGGAATATCCTGAGATAGATCAGCTCGGCAATCATGACGCTGCGGCCGCCGCCAAGGATCGCTGGCGTGACGAAGAAGCCGAGCGAGAAGACGAAAACGATCATCGCCGCGCCTATGATGCCGGAGCGCGTCATCGGCACGAACACCGTCCAGAAGGTGCGCATGCGGCTGGAGCCGAGCCCGCGCGCCGCCAGGAGCACGCGGTCGTCGAGGCTGCGCATGGCCGATGCCAGCGGAAAAACGGCGAAAGGAATGAGGAAGTGCGTCATGCCGACGATGACGCCGAATTCGTTGCGCACCAACGCCAGCGGTTCGGAGGTGAAGCCGATCGCCTGCAGCCACGTGTTGATCAGGCCGCGATTGGAGAGCAGCGCCACCCAGCCGAAGGCACGGGTCAGCACGGAAATCCAGAAGGGAACGAGAATGCAGAACTCGGCGATCAGGCGCTGTGCCGGGGTTCCACGCACCCAGACGACGGTGATGGCGTAGGCAGCGGCCACCGAAACCACGGTGACGACCGCCGCGATGCGCAGCGTGCGGATGAACACCGACTGCACCAGATCGTCAGTGAGCAGCGCCTCATATTGGCCGAGGCCGGGCGTCGGCAGCGTAAAACTCCATTTGACGACGCCAAGGAACGGCCAGGCATAGGCCAGGACAAGAAACAGGAGCAGCGGCGCCATCAACAGCGCCGCGCCCATCCTGTCGGAGAGATAGGATCTCATTGACCCGATTACCCCGGCCCTGATCAGGCCGAGATGATCTTGGTGTATTCGTCGAGCGCCGGCCCGTAGTTCTTGGCGTACCAGTCCATGTCGAGCGCGATCTGCTTCTTCATGTTCTCGGGATCGACCGGGTTGATGCGCTTCTTGTCGGCCGTGATCAGCGCGTCTGCCGCCGGGTTTGCAGGACCTTGGCCGAGCTTGTCGAACATGACCAACTGCTTTTCAGGGTCCTGGGCACTGGCGATGAACTTCATCGCAGCGTCCTTGCCGCCGGGGTTGTTCTTGAGCACGGCCAGCGCACCGGGCGAGATCAGCCCCTGGTCCCAGATGAACTTGATCTTGCCGCCCGAATCCTGCTCGATCAGCGAAGCGCGCGTCGACCAGACGATCGCCATCGAGGCCTCGCCATTGAGCAGCACGCTCTGGCTTTCGGCGCCGCCACCCCAATAGGCAACGACGTTTTCCTTGAACGCGGCGATCTTGTCATGGGCGCGCTTGAGGTCGAGCGGGTAGAGCGACGCCGGCGCGATGCCGTCGGCCAGAAGTGCTGCTTCCCAGCTCGATACGCCCCATTTGTAGAGCGAGCGCTTGCCGGGGAATTTCTTCACGTCGAAGAAATCGGCCATGCTGGTCGGCGCGTCCTTGCCGTACTTCTCGGAATCATAGGCGATGACATAGGAGAAGAAATAGGTCGAGGCGGCGTATTCCCAACCAAAGCCGGGCCGCATCTTCTTCTTGTCGACGATGTTGTAATCGATCGGCTCGAGAGCCCCTTGGGCGCCGAGCGTGATGGCCGAGAAGGGGTCCACGTCGACGAGATCCCAGGTCGGCGCGCCGCTCTTGAACTGCGCGGCGATGGCGCCTTCAGTCGGACCCGAACCGTCCATCTTGACGGCGATGCCGGTGTCCTTGGTGAAGGCCTGGCCATAGGCGGCATCATAGGCGGTGATGGCATCGCCACCCCAGTTGACCAGCACCAGTTCCTTGGCCTGCGCAAAGGCACCTGTCGAGCGCAGCAGCATCGGCGTGCCGGCCAGCACGAGTGCCGCCAGCTGCGTGAACTGCCGGCGCGAGATCTCGCCGCGACCTGCCCTGGCGGACAGGCTCTCGACGGCTTGTTTTTTGGTGTCATGTGTCATGTCAGTTCCCCTTTTTTGTTGTTGATAGTGCCGGAAAGCGGTGGAGCGACATCTCGCCACACCGTCGTCATTGCCCTCCATGCGGAAGGAGGAAACCCTTTTCCGCCGGCCAGGTGAGCCAGACGGAATTGCCCTTGCTGAGCGCTGCGGCCGCCACCTCGTTCGGCACCGAGACGGTAACCTTGGCGCCTTGCCGTGTCGTCAGGTCGAGCCGCGTCGCAGCGCCCAGATAGGTGGAGTTGGTGGCGGTAGCGGCGATGCCATTCTCGCCATCCGCCGCCTCGCCCGATATCGACATGTATTCGGGCCGGATCGCCAGGATGGCATCGCCGCGCACGAGTTCGGCCTTGCAGCCCATGCTGACCGCGCGGTCTTCGCAAAGGCCGGTCGAGCCATTGCCGGCAGGCTTGACGCCCTTCAGCGGCAGCATGTTGATTTCGCCGAGGAACTCGGCGACGAAGCGGTTGTCCGGCCGGTCGTAGACTTCGTCGGGCGCTCCAACCTGCAGCAGTTTGCCGTGGTTGAAGATGGCAACGCGCGACGACAGCGCCAGCGCCTCGCTCTGGTCGTGGGTGACGAAGACGAAAGTGGTTCCGGTTTCCTGGTGCAGCCGCTTCATCTCGGCCTGCATCTGGCCGCGCAGGCTCTTGTCGAGCGCCGAGAACGGCTCATCGAGCAACAGCACGCCAGGTTCGAACACCAGCGCACGGGCCAGCGCCACGCGCTGCTGCTGGCCGCCCGACAGTTGCGCCGGCAGTTTCTTCTCGTGGCCCTTGAGACCGACGCGCTCGATCATCTCGCCGACACGGCGCTTGATGTCGGCGGCCGGTTTCTTGCGCACCTTGAGTGGAAAGGCGATGTTGGCTTCGACGCTCATATGCGGGAACAGCGCGTAGCCCTGGAACACCATGCCGGCGGCACGTTGCTCTGCCGGTCGGTCGGTGATGTCGACGCCGTCGCTGAACAGCTTGCCCTCGGTCGGCTGCACGAAGCCCGCAAGGATCATCAGGAAGGTGGTCTTGCCCGAACCCGACGGCCCGAGCAGGGTCAGGAACTCGCCACGGCCGATATCGAGCGACAGATTGTCCAGCGCACGGAACGAGCCGAAGCTCTTGCCGATCCCGATTGCCTTGATCTCTGCGGCACGGCCGGGTTGCTGCATACTGCCCTTTCCCTAACGCTTGTCGAAATCGTAGGCAGGGTGCCGGCTCACCGCAACCGAATAGTTTTCGCGTGATCGGCAAATTCCATTCATCTATGGCGAGATGGCGCCGCCTTGCCCTCAATACGGCAGAATGCGGTTCTCCTGGAGTTTCGACCGCAGCCATCCCGCGAACGCTTCCAGCACCGGATGCGAGGCCTTGGCGTGTTCGGAGACCAGGAAATAGGAGCGCGGCGACTTGATCGCGATGTCGAACGGCCTGACCAGCCGGCCCTCGCTCAGCGCCCGCCGGCTGGTCAGTTCGTCGCCCATGGCGATGCCTTGCCCGGCAATCGCCGCCGAAAAGACCAGGTTCATGTCGGAAAAGAAGATGCCGCCCTCAATGTCGGGGTTTTCCACCTTGGACAGCGCCAGCCAGCGCGCCCAATCCTCGGTGTCGTCGAGATGCAGCAGGTTGGCGCGTAGCACGTCCGACGGCCGGGAAAACCCGCCGACCTTGTTGAGCAGCGTCGGGCTGCAGAGCGGCGTGAACGAGATTTCGCAGAGCGGCTCGACCGCCCGGTTCGGCCAATTGCCGACACCAAACGCAATGAAGGCATCGGCATCTGCGTTGCTGACATCGTCGAGCCGGCGCGGCGTCAGGATGCGCAGCGCCACGTCAGGATACATCTGCCGGAACTCGCCGATATGGGTGCACAAGAACAGCGAGGCGAAGCCGGGCGTGCAACTGACGGCGAACGAGCCGCCGACGCCGGTGCCGGCGTCCCGCGTCACCGCATCGCCCAAAACGGTGAGCGCCTTGCGCACGTCGCTGGCGTAGCGCTGGCCGCGCGGCGTCAGCGCCACGCCCTTGCCGATGCGTTCGAGCAGGTCGAAGCCGAGATCGCGCTCCAGCAGACGAAGCTGATGGCTCACGGCGCTGCGGGTCAGGTGCAACTCGTCGGCGGCGCGCCAGACGCTGCCATGGCGGGCGAAGCTGTCGAGCGCACGCAGCGCTTGTGTGGATGGTATACGCAAGGAGCCTCAGGTGAACCGAATTTGCACGAACCGGGAAAACATATCACTTTTTAGCGAACCGCTTCACTGCTTTCTTCTCATGCCATGGAGAAACCGGTGGCCACCTCGGCGCAAGCAACCGCCCTTGCCTGTCTCGACGGCATCCAGCCGTTGTTGTCCGCGTGGACACGCATCATCTTCGATCACGGCGAGACCGCGTGGCGGGAATATCAATCCGCCGCCTGGTATGTCGAGCGACTGAAACTCGAAGGCTTTTCTGTCGAAGAAGGCTCCGGCGGCATGCCGACCGCCTTCTGCGCTCATTGGACCAACGGCCCCGGCCCGACCATCGGCATGTACGCCGAATACGACGCGGTGCCGGGCAATTGCCAGGATGCCGCTACGGTCGAGCGTCCGCGCCGGGGACTTGGCAACCAGGCCGGCGGCCACACCGACCCGCATTCCGGGCTGGGTATTTCGAGCCTCGGCGGGCTGCTGGCGACCAAGGCCGCGATGCAGCGCCACGGCATATCAGGCACGCTGCGCTTCACCGGCGAGCCGGCGGAAAAGGTGCGTGGGTCAAAGCCGATCCATGCCGCCAAGGGCTATTATGACGGCCTTGCCGGCATGATCTCCTTTCATCCGTTCTACATGCTGCCGCTCTGCAACACGGCGCGCTGGGACACGCATTGCGGCGCGGCCTACGCGATGATCTATCGCTTCATCTGCGACCAACCGGAGCGCTGGGCGCTGGCTGCGGGCGCTGCACCCATTCCGCAAGCACATTCGGCGGCGCGCGCGCCCGGCGCCAACGACGCATTGATGATGATGTACATGGCCTCCAAGGCTCTGCGCGATTCCATGCTGCCTCACCAGGGCGGCTGGTCGATCAGCGAGGCGATCCTGACGGCGGGGCAAGCGACCGCCGACAATTTGCCGGCGGGGCTGACCGAGATTCAGTACATGATCCGCGTGCCGACGCTTGCCATGGCCGAGCAGGTCACCGCGGTGCTCGACCGCAATGCCGAGGCGGCGGCAGCGATGAGTGGTTGCCGCACCGAGCGGCATTGGGTGTCGAAGTCACGACCGGGACTTGCCAATCATGCCATGGCCGAGATCGCCTATGAAGCGCTGTCGACGGTCGGGCCGCCGCGCTGGGACGAAGACGCCAAGGCAGTCGCGCGCGAAATACAGGTCAATGCCGGGCGCATGGCGAGCGACGAGCCGTTCATCGAAGAGCTGGAGCGCCTGATCGAGCCGCAGGCGGCGGAAGCGATCCTGCGCCGCGACCTGCCGCCCTCGCAGGTCAATTCGACCTCCGACGACTACACCGACATGAGCTGGCACACGCCGACGGCGCGCTTCTATGTCGCCCGCCCGGCGCTGCGTTCGGAGACCGGCTATCCCTATCCAGCCTGGGTGATGAATGCGCTGGGCGGTATTTCGGCCACGATCGACCCGATGGTGGCCTGCGCCTCCCGCACGATCGCGCTCGCCGCCCTTCGCCTGCTGGAAGACCAGACTGCCCGCGAAGCGGCGATGGACGAGTTCGTTACCCGCACCGGCGGCGGCATCGGCGGTTCGAACTGGATCGCACCGCTTTGCGACTACGAGCCGCCGATCGGGTTTCGCTGGCCAGAATATGTCACCACTCCGCGTGGACGCGACTGGTGGATACCGAGCAATCAGACACCCCCAAGTCACCTCACGAGGAGCATCCCATGACCGTTCATGACCGCATTGTCGCCGAGCCGTTTTCGCTGCAGCGCCGCAACCCCGCCGGCGGCACCAAGCCGCTGACCGCCTGGGGGTTTGCCAACGAGACCGACGTGCTGACCGACGTCCTGCTCGGTTCGCCCAATTTCCTGCGGCATCTCTCGACCAGCTCGCTGTCGCGCAAGCACCTGCGCGAGGCGCCCTGCAACGTCCAGATCGCACAAGCACAGCACAAGGACCTGGTCGCCGCCTACGAGCATTTCGGCGTCAACATCCACTGGCACGAGCCGACGCCCGAGCTGCCGATGCAGGTCTATTCCCGCGATTCCAGCGTCATGACGCCCTACGGCGCCTTCATCACCGCCATGGCCAACTGGTGGCGGCGCGGCGAGAACTATGCCGCGATCCGCACCTATGAAAAACTCGGCATCCCGATCTACGACATGGTCACGGCTGGTACCTTCGAGGGCGGCGACTTCAACGTCATCGAGGACGGCGTCGTGCTGATAGGCTGCGGCGGCGCGCGCACGCAGGAGGAAGGTGCGCGCCAGGTGCAGGCCTGGTTCGACAAGGAAGGCTGGGAAACCCGCATCGCTTTCATCGACGAATATTACGTCCATATCGACCTGATGGTGGTGCCGATCGCCGAAAAACTGACCGCCGTCTGCCTTGCCTGCACCGAGCCCGGCATTGTCGACTGGCTGAAGGGCAAAGGCCACGAGATCATCGACGTGCCGTTCCAGGACACGATGGCGCTCGGCTGCAACTTCATGTCGCTGGGCAAGGACCGCGTGATCGCGCCGACCTCCAGCCAGTCGCTGATCGGCCAGCTCAAGGCCCGCGGTTTCGAGGTCGCGGCCGTCGACATGAGCGAGATTTCGAAGACCGGCGGCGGCATCCACTGCATGGCGCAGGCGCTGAAGCGCGAACCGGCCTGAGCCGGCTCGCCCCTCAGCAACAAACCCGATACTGTGTCTTCGCTGCCCTTGTGAGTGCTGGAAAAATGGAGGAATAGTCTTGCGGAATGCATCGCCCTGAAATTGCCGGTTTGCGGTACTCAGGTCGTGCAATTGCTAGCCGGATTCCGAATGGCCAGTCCCGAACCGCGCAAGAGAAGAGGTCCGATCGCCGCCCGGCTGCTGGCGCTCGACGCGTGGATCGATTCGTCGCTCTACGAGATCGGCTTCAAGGCGCGCCAGTTCTGGGAATCGGCGACGATCTTCTCGCGGCGCTTCCGCGTCAACGGCTGGCGCCGTGGCATCATCGAAGTGTTGAGCGAAGGTTTTACGCTCGGCGCCGGCGGCATCGTGGTGATGCTGGCGCTGGCCATTCCGGCTTTCCAGGATACGGCCGGCGACTGGCGCGCCCAGGGCGACTTCGCCGTCACCTTCCTCGACCGCTATGGCAACGAGATCGGCCAGCGCGGCATCATCCAGCGCGATTCCGTGCCGGTCGACGAGATGCCCGATCACGTCATCAAGGCGGTGCTTGCTACCGAGGATCGCCGCTTCTTCGATCACTACGGCATCGATGTGCTCGGCCTTTCCCGCGCCATCTTCGAGAATGTGCGGGCCAATTCCGTCGTTCAGGGCGGCTCGAGCATAACCCAGCAGCTGGCCAAGAACCTGTTCCTCACCAATGAGCGCACGCTGGAGCGCAAGATCAAGGAAGCCTTCCTGTCGCTGTGGCTCGAGGCCAATCTGTCGAAGAAGGAAATCCTGCAGCTCTATCTCGATCGAGCCTACATGGGGGGCGGTACGTTCGGCATCGAGGCGGCCGCCGATTTCTATTTCGGCAAGAGCGTCAAGGATCTGAACCTCGCCGAGGCGGCGATGCTGGCCGGGCTGTTCAAGGCGCCCACCAAATATGCGCCGCACATCAACCTGCCGGCAGCGCGCGCACGCGCCAATGTGGTGCTGTCCAACCTTGTCGATTCCGGCTTCATGACCGAGGGGCAGGTTCTGCAGGCAAGGCTGCATCCGGCCGACGTCGTCGACCGCGGCGAGCAGAAAAGTCCGGACTATTACCTCGACTGGGCATTCGACGAGGTCAAGAAGATCGCCAAACCGGGCCAGCACTCGCTTGTTGCCCACACCACCTTCGACGCGAACATCCAGAAGGCAGCGGAAGAATCGGTGGAGTTCCACCTGCGCCAGTTCGGCAAGGAGTACAACGTCACCGAAGGTGCCGTCGTCGTCATCGAGACCAACGGCGCCGTGCGCGCCATCGTCGGCGGCCGCGACTATGGCGCCAGCCAGTTCAACCGCGCCACCAAGGCGCTGCGCCAGACCGGCTCGTCATTCAAACCCTATGTCTATGCAACGGCGATGGAACACGGCTTCACGCCCAACTCCATCATCTCCGGCGGCCCGATCAGCTGGGGGTCCTGGTCGCCGCACAATTACAGCGGCGGATCGGCGGGCAATGTAACTCTGATCATGGCTATGGCCAAATCGATCAACACCGTGCCGGTTCGGCTGGCCAAGGATCACCTTGGCATCGGGCCGATCAAGGCCATGGCCGAGGCGATGGGCGTAGAATCGCCGCTCGAAGCGCACAAGACGATGGTGCTGGGCACCTCGGGCATGACGGTGATGGACCAGGCGACGGGCTACAGCGTGTTCGCCGACAACGGTTTCGTCGGCTTCCGGCACGGCATCAGCCAACTCGTCACCCGCACCGGCGAGGTGGTTTATGATTTCGCCAAGGATGCGCCGCCGCCACACCGGGTGTTGTCGGAGCAGGCGCTGAAATCGATGAACACCATGCTGGCGGCAGTACCGGTGATGGGCACGGCGCGGCGGGCCCAACTTCCCAACATCGTCGTCGCCGGCAAGACGGGCACGACGCAATCCTACCGCGACGCCTGGTTTGTCGGCTTCACCGGCAACTACACGGCGGCAGTATGGATGGGCAATGACGATTTCACGCCGACCAAGAACATGACCGGCGGCTCGCTGCCTGCGATGGTATGGCAGCGCCTGATGGTCTATGCGCACCAGAACATCGACCTCAAGCCGATCCCGGGCATCGACAAGCCCTTCGTCGACGAGGAGATCGCTGCCAAGGCCGAGGAAGCACAGAAGAAGAGCGACGCGCAGGCGGTGGCTGATGCAGCCGCCGAACGGCCGCCGGTGCTGTCCAGCCGCACGACGCAGACGCTGCGGGACATGACCAACCTGTTCCAGTCGGCGCCCGTCCTCAATACGCCTCAACCGCCGGAGACGCTGTCGGCGCTGTGATGGCGCGCCTGGAACACCCTCATCCGACCGAGCTTCGCTCGGCCACCGTCTCCCGCGGGGGGGAAGGAAGAGGCGGCTGCAATTCTACATCGGCCCGCTTGCCACAAGGCCCTGCGCCGCGATATCCCCGAGCGGCAACTCTTCGGTGTCCCCGGCCCTTCATGCTCAAAACTGCCTTCCTGACGTTGCTTTCGCTTGCCATAGCCATCATCGGCGGTGGCGGCAGCGTCTGGTATGCGCTGAAAGTCCAGGATGGCGTCGGCGCCATCCGGATCGGTCAATGGACAGCCTTTCCCGATATCGGCACGCCGTCCGCCGATCCTTATTCCAAGGCTCGCGTGGCGCGCGAGGGCGTGCTTGCACTCGGCCGTGCCGAGGGGCTGTCCTTCGTCGCCGAGCGAGACACGGGCGGCGCCGAGCTCAAGCGCGAATGCACCTACACCATCGAGGGCGGATTTCCGACGGCGCGGTTCTGGACGCTCTACGCCGCCGACCAGTCGCTCAGCGTGGTCGAGACCGGCAAATCCCGGCTGGCGGCGCTGCAATCCTACGGGGTGGTGCGCCAGCCCGACAATTCGGTGATCATTTCCGCCGGCCATCACCCGATGCCCGGCAATTGGCTGCTGACAGACGGCTTCGGCAGGATGTATTTCGTGCTGACCTTCTACGACACGCCAATCGCCAGCAGCACGGGCCTGTCGGACGTCTCGCTGCCGCGGATCGTCAAGGTCGGCTGCAATGCGTAGTTTTTATGCGGCGATGCGCAGACTTCTGCATGCCGTCCTGCTCGGCCTGCTCGGCGCCGGCATCGTGCACATCGCCGTGCTGCTTCTGGTGCCTGAATTTTCCGAACGCGACGCCTGGTCGCGGCTGTCCATGGCTTCGGATCTCTACAAGATGACGCGGCTCGATGCCGAGGCCGGTGGGGCGCCCGTGGTGAAATCCGTCGACCCGCTGTTTTATGCAACGGCGTGCCGGTTCGACCTGGGCGAAGGTTTGGTCCGCGTCAAGGCACCTGGACATGTCCCGTTCTGGTCGGTGTCGGTCTATGATCGCAGCGGCCACAACATCTATTCCTTCAACGACCACACAGCGACCGGCGGCGTTCTGGATGCCGTGGTGCTGACGCCGGCGCAGATGATCGACGTGCGCAAGGACCTTCCAGAGGATCTTCAGGGGGCGATCTTCGTCGAAGCGCCGATCGAGGAAGGCATCTTCGTCATCCGTGCCTTCGTCCCCGACAGCAGCTGGAAGCCGATCGTGTCGCGCTTCTTCGAACAGAGTTCCTGTGAGTTGCAGGACTTCTAGAACGTGACGCGTCTGAACGGATTCAGACGACCCGCTTCAGGTCTTTGTTTTCATGCATGTCGTTCTCCAAAACCGAGGTCACTTTTGGGCGACATGCACTAGACATGATCCCGGACCAAAGGTCCGTGGCCGCCGAAACTCAGTGGTGCGGGACCGGCTTCGTCCCTGGCGACCCCGTCTTGTCGGGATCGACCGGCCGCACTTCGCCGGCATGCGACCGCTCATAGCGGATGCCGGGAAAGATGATCACCGCCGCCGGCATTTCGGCGGTTTGCTTTGCTCTGGTGTTTGGTGCCGTACGCGGCACGAAAGACAGTACCATGCCCATGGTTCGCGCATTCCTCTCGGTTTCCCCGGAGCACAACGCAACGCCTCCAAATGTCATTAAGGCCGGCAGAGGGTTAACGGAACGCTAACGGATCGTCGCTAACTTGATCTTTGTTCTTGGTGCTCGCGAAACCGACACAATCCCGGTCGAGCGCGCCAAGCTTGTGTCGAGTACGGGCGTATCCTTCGTGTCATCTTCGGACTTCAGGCAAATCGCGGCACGAAAAGACTCGGGAAAGGCCGAAAGGCTATTCCGCGCCGCGGTGTCGGCGTTCTGCTCGCTCACCCGCCCTTCACGCCGCGAGATCGGCCAGCTCGAAGACCTGACGCTGCCGCTGTTCAATGACGTGTCCGTCGAATCCCGCCGTTACGTGGCAGCCGCCCTTTCCGAATGCGAATACGCACCCGCCGCCCTGGTGCGCCGTCTTTGCGAGGAACCGGTTGACATTGCCGCGCCGCTGCTCATCCGCTCACGCGCCGTCAGCGACATCGATCTCATCGCCCTGATCGGGCGGCATGGCCTGCCGCATGCGCGTGCCATTGCGCGCCGCAAGGGCTTGAACCCGACCATTGCTGACCTGATCAGGGCCCTCGAGAGGCCAACCCTGGTGCGCGCGCCGGACCCGGATGCGAACGCCGCTGGGGCAGACAAGATCGCGCCAGCGAGCGCGGATACCGCCTCCGGCGAGCCAGCCCGGGAACAGACACTCGGCATCGCGGCCGAGAATGCACGGCGCAGGCTGCGCTCGATGATGCGCACCGGCGACGAGAAGACAGCGACCGCCGAGCCTTTCAAGGGCGCCGACACCTATATGAAATTGCGCGAGACAGCGCTGACGGGAAACGCCGCGTTCTTCCAGACCGCGCTCGCCGATGCGCTCGACATCGATTTCGAGATCGCGCGATCGCTCACCGCCAACCAGAATTATGCCTCGCTGCTTGTCGCCTTGCGCTCGCTCGACCTCAGCGAAGACAGGGCCTTCCTGGTCACGGTTGCCGTCTATCCCAGCCAGTTCCCGCACCCGCAGGCTATCCGGACTTTCCTCGACCGCTACCGGCTGCTGCATCGCGAGGCGGCCCAGGACAAGATGCGGTCGTGGAGAGCGGAAATCCTTTCAAGGGTGGTTCGCGGCGCAGCACCTGCCAACAGCGATACACGCACCGCTTCGAACAGCGACGATGCGGCGGCTTCTTCCGGCCTCAGGGCGTCTTCACGGAAATAAGCTCCTCGACGGGCACGGCACCGGCCTCGATTTCGACCACCCAGATGTCGGGATCGAATTTTTTCTCCCGTTCCAGCCTGGCGTCGAGCACCGCGGGATCGTCACCAGCTCCGAGCAGAGTGAAAAACCGGTCGTCGGGCTTGGCCGAATCGTAGCTTGTCTGCGGCGCCGGCCCGAACAGGGCAACCTCACCCAGCCTGCCCCGCGCCAGCACGAACACAGCGCCGGCCTCGGTCGCGCCACGCTTGACCACGGCGGCAAATCCACCGGCGCCGAAAATCCGGCGCAACAGGGCCGAAACCCACAGATCCGATGTGACGCGCATGAGAGAGCTCCCGAAACTGCCGGTTCTCTATCGATATTTCCGCCGCTCGGCGAGCCGTCGTTTCGGCCGTCAGTTGGTCAGGCCGATCTCGCGCATCTTGACGTAGACGATCTCATCGGGCTCGCCGGTCTGCGGCAGCCCGAACAGCGACTGGAATTCCTTGATCGCCGCCTTCGTGCGCGCGCCGACGACACCATCCAGCTGCATGTCGTCATTGCCGAACGCCTTGAGCCCGGCCTGGATCTTGACGATGCGGGCATCGGGCGCTTGCGTCGCGGCATCCGCCTGCCCGGAATTTGTCTGTCCCGAACCTGTCTGCAAAGACACCGGAACGGCGGCCGGCATATCCGGGCGCGGCTGCGGCCTGGGCACGACGGAAGCTGTCTTCGGCGTCGCGCCCAGTTGATCGAGCAGAAGCGCGTCGATCTCGCCGGACGTGTTGAGCCCGACCTTCTGCTGATAGTCCTGGATGGCCTTGCGGGTGTTGGGTCCGGAAATGCCGTCAACCGTCCCGGAATAGAAATCGAGATCCTTCAATATGCCTTGCACCTGCTCGACAACCGGATCGCCCTTGATCGGTGCCGGCGCGCCGGATGGCCGCACGATGTTGAATGTCGTCTCCGGTTCGTCGGGCGTCGCGTGCGGAAAGCCCGCAATGCTGCGGGTCGCAAAAAATGCGCCGGCATGCGGGAAAGGTTGGTACCACAAGGCATTGGCCGAGACGTAGAACAGCGTCACCAGGAATGCCGTCGAGCCGCCCACCAGGACGGGATTGCGCGAGATCATGCCGCCGACGGCGACAGCGCCGTCCTGAAAGGCATTGCTGCGGCGCTTGACCGCCTTAGCCGGTTTTGCGGAGCGAGCCATCTCTGTCCCCTTTCGCCATCGCCACAGGCATGGTCAGCACGCCGGCTTTCTCCGCCTGATGTCCCTTCGGTCCGTTCACCGGCAGGCTGATGGTCACCGTGGTGCCCTCGCCTGGCATGCTTTCGATGGACATCGTGCCCTCGTGCAGCGCCACCAGGCCCTTGACCAGTGAAAGGCCAAGACCAGTCCCCTCGAAACGGCGCGTATAGTCGTTCTGGATCTGCATGAAGGGCTTGCCGAGATTGGCGAAATCCTCCTCGGCGATGCCGATGCCGGTGTCCCTGACCCAGAAATGCAGGCGCGAACCGATCCGCTTGGCGCCGACGACGACGTCGCCGCCGTCGGGAGTGAACTTGATCGCGTTGGAGACCAGGTTGATGAGCATCTGCTGCACGGCGCGCTGATCGGCATTGATGTCGCCGGCGTCCGGCGCGATCTGCGCCTGCAGATCGATGTTCTTGGCCTGCGCCTGCAGTTGCATCATCGACTGGCACATGTCGACCGCTTCCGCGAACCGGAACGGCTCGGGTTCGGTCGCATAGACGCCCGATTCAATCCTGGACACGTCGAGTATCGAGGTTACGACGGCGAGCAGATGCTGGCCCGAATCCCGTACCAAGCCGACATATTCTTTCTGGCGCGGATCCTTGAAGGCGCCGAACATCTCATGCAGCAGCATATCCGAGAAGCCGATAATGGCATTTAACGGCGTGCGCAGTTCGTGGCTGACCACCGCCAGGAAGCGTCCCTTCGCCACCTCGGCGGACGCGGCCGCCTCATTGGCTGCCGCCAGATCCTCGCGCAACCGGGCGATCTCGTCATTCTGCCTCAGGACGAACGTAAAGACATCACCCTGTTCCTCACCACGCACGAGATCAAGCGAGAACGGCCGGTAATTGTCGGCCGTCAGGCCATTGCCATTCTGAGGCAGCCGGATGCGCAATTCGAGCCGGCGCGACAGTGCGCCGTCGCGCATGTCGGCCATTGCGCTGAGATAGGAAACGCGATCCGACAGATGGACGCGATCGAAGAGGCCGTTTCCGGACAGCAGTTCGGGCGGCAGTTTCAAAAGCGTGCGCGCTTTTGGCGACGCGTCCAGGACCTCGCCATGACGGGCGACGCGCAAGACCACCGCATCGATGATGTCTTCGAGCCGGTCGGCAGTGTCGAGCACATCAGCCGCATCGGCCGTGTTTTGAAATGCCGATGCGCGCGGGATCAGTGTGAGCGTCCAGGCCAACGGCACCAACCAGTGCCACGCCGCGATCTGCGCTCCTGCGAACGGGAATACGGTTCCAGCCAAAGGCTGAGCCAAGATGGCGACAGCGGCCGACACGGCTCCCCACAGTGCCGCGCGCCGCGAAGCGCCGATCCACCAGGCTTCAAAAGGCAGCGCCACGACAAGCATGGCGACAGGCGAACTCAGCCCGCCCGCGGCGGCAATGAGACTGCCGAGAGAAATGCCGGCCAGCACCAGGGCGACCCAACTCGCTATCGCCATCTTGCCGGTCGCCGCCACCAGCAAGGCGACGAACCAGCACAGGCCAAAGGCGGCGAAGATGGCGGCCATGGTGACGGCGACGCCCATGCCTGAAGTAACCAGCGTGACCGCGGCACCGGCGACAAAGAAAGGAGCGGCGAGCATGACGCCGATAAAGCGGCGCTGGCGCTCGCGGTCGCTCCGCCCAAGGATGGACGGATGGACCATACGTTCGCAACCGGCCGAAATCGCGCCAGGCAATTCAACGTATCTGGCCTTGATTGAACTCAACTCAACGCACTCGCACTTGTCGTGGACAGCTCTGCTTTGCAGATGGTTCTGGTTGGCTTTGAAACTCGCATCCAGCGTTTAAGGAATGGATAAGGCAGGGCCGACCAGGGCCCGGCCTGCGGCAAATATCGGGATGCCGGCGGCCGAAAGCACGGACAAATGCAGCCATAGTAAACGGAGAGTTATCCGCCGACGGCACCCATCGGCCGGGCGCACTCGGCACCTGGACTTCCCTATTTCAAGGAAAACGCAGGGAAATCATGGGGATATATGGTTATTTGTTGTTAAGGAAAATTACTCGGATTTGAGACAAATCGATTGCAGAACGGTTCGTTTCGAATTTGCCTAAAATTTGAGGAAAATTCTCTCTTTGCCCGCAAGCCGTCCTTTGCGCCTGTGTGCCAAAATCCTGCCTACAAAAGAGGTCATGCCATATGGATGCATGATCCGGTCACGACGAGAGGGCAAGGGCATGGTCTTCCTCATAAGAATGGCTTTCTGGTTTTCGCTGGTGCTGCTGGCGCTGCCATTGAGTGTCGGCCCCGATGAAGCGGGGCATGAAAGCGTCGGACCGATCCAGGCCTTGTTTGCGGCACGCGAAGCGGTTGGCGATATCGCCGGCATTTGCGAACGCAAACCCGATGTCTGCGAGACCGGCAAGTCGGCGATGCACACCATTACCGCCCGCGCCAAAGAGACCGCCAAGATCGCGGCAGCGATGATGGACGACAAGTCCGCAGCCGGCCCCGACACGTCGACGATGACCGGCAGCGTGCCCGAAGGAATCGTCTTGCCCGAGACCGTCAACCTGCCGCCTCAGAATTAAGCCGTTTCGACGGCGCACCGCGGGCTGTCTGCCCTCTCGACGCCCGCGGTGTCCTTGTTTTTTCCGTGACGCGGAGCCGCCGCGTGACTATATCCCAGACATGACCACGACGATCCAGACGATCCGCGACGACTTCTCGTTCCTCGAGGAATGGGAAGACCGCTATCGTTATGTCATCGAACTCGGCGAGGCGCTGCCGCCGTTTCCGGACGAGCAGCGCAGCCCCGCCAACAAGGTGCCGGGATGCGTCAGCCAAGTCTGGCTGACCACTGAACGCGGAGCTGGAGCCGATCCTGTCATCACCTTCTCCGGCGATTCGGACGCTCATATCGTGCGTGGGCTGGTCGCGATCATGCTGGCGCTGTTTTCCGGCAGGACCGCCAGCGAAATCCAGAAGACCGATGCGGAAGCGACATTGAAAGAACTCGGCCTCGACGAACATCTGTCGCCGCAGCGCGCCAACGGCCTTCGCTCAATGGTCAAGCGCATCAAGCGCGACGCCGAGGCAGCGCTCAAGCAGACCGCCTGACGCTTCCCGACCCGATCCGCGCGTCGCGGCTCGCAAAAATCAAACGGCGCCCGAAGGCGCCGTTGATGTCGATCCGATCTGGCTGGCAGCAATTACCGCGCTTTGCGCTTGCGGCCGAGACCCATCTTCTTGGCGAGTTGGGACCGGGCAGCTGCATAGTTGGGTGCAACCATCGGATAGGTAGGGTCGAGGTTCCACTTTTCGCGATACTGGTCCGGCGTCAGGTCATAGTGGGTCATCAGGTGGCGCTTCAGCGACTTGAACTTCTTGCCGTCTTCAAGGCAGACGATGTAGTCGTCATGAACCGACCGCTTCGGGTTGACCGCCGGCTTCTGCTTGTCGGCAGGCGGCTGTTCGGCGGTTCCGCCCACACGCCCGAGTGCGGCATGGACATCGGATATCAGGTTCGGCAGTTCGCCGACCGGCACGGGATTGTTGCTGACATAGGCGGCCACCACATCGGCGGTCAATTCGATCAGCGCATCGCTGTTTCTGGAAGGTGTTTCGACAATATCCATGGTCTTCGGTCCCCAACAAGAGTTACATCGATCTGCGCCCTTTTTTACAAGCAGGGCATCGCACGAATTTTGTGCAGGTAGAGTTTCTACGATTCGTGTCGCGGGCACATCAATGAGCGTGCAGACCAAGTAAGTCAATTCGCCCCTCGCGCTATATTGAACGATATTGATCAAATGTTCCGCGATCAGCTTCAATCTTTCGTGCATTGTGTAATTTATCGATATTTCGCGTTCCCGTCGGCGGCGGCTGACGCAACGTCAGATCGCCGTTACATTCGTGGCAACTCACGAAACGGGTTTTAATGTTTGATCTTGCTTGGCTATCGCTCGAGAAATATTGGTTGTTCGCATTTGTCCACAAAACCACAGGTTGCCGTGGTCATACACAAGCAATCAGGCGACATGCCAGTCACCCGACCGATCGGCTGATTGCTGCCGCGTCAATCAATGCGGGATGATGTATTTGCCATAGGCCCAGCCGGTGACGAAATTGCCGTTCTGGACCGGATCATGCCAGACTTCGCACCAGCGATAGCGAATCTTTTGTGCCTGCTTCCATGCCGGCTGGTTGGCGATGTCGAGCAGGTTTATTCCGCCGGTGCATCGCCCGGTCATCTGCAGAACGGTACCGTTCGGATATCCCGCCTGCTTTTGGGATGTGCCCGAAGGGTATTTGCGTATATTGAGCGTGTCGCCGAACGGGACATTGGCCACTTGCCAAGCCGCGAATACGGTCGCATGAGACTGGCCGGCAAAGCCAAGAGTTAGCGAAGCAACGGCGAAAGCCGCAGCAGTCCGAGACCAAATAGTCATCATCTCTCCTCCCGGCTCATCTCCTGGAGCCGACACAACCCATACGCTCCGGCTCTTGAACCTGCCCTGATCGGCGTGTTCATTTGCCATTCAAGATATTTCTCCATTCGAGATGGCCCTTCAAGATACTGGCCCATTGAAGATACTGGCCCATTGAAGATACTGGCAAAGCGAGACGCAATGACAAAGACATCCATATTTCCGATCGTCAGCCCGCCAACGCCCGAGAAGCGGCCGGTTTCCGACACGCATCACGGCATCACGCGAACCGACGACTATGCCTGGCTACGGGCCGATAACTGGCAGGAGATGTTCCGCGACCCGTCATTGCTCGATGCGGGGATCCGCGCAGAACTCGAGGCGGAGAATGCTTACCAGTCGAAGCTGATGGCCGATACGGTCGAACTGCAAAAGCAGCTTTTCAAGGAGATGAAGGGCCGTATCAAGGAAGACGATTCTTCCGTGCCGATGAAGGATGGGCCCTATGCCTACGGCTCGTCCTTTAAACTTGGTGGCGAGCAGCCGCGCTATTTCCGCATGTCGCGCGACGGCGGCGCCGAGCATATCCTGCTCGATGGCGACGCGGAGGCCGCGGGCAAGGCCTATTTCCGTCTTGGCGGTGTCGACCACTCGGCCGACCACGCCAAGCTGCTATGGGCATTCGACGACAAGGGCTCCGAATTCTACACGCTTCGCGTGCGCGACCTTGCCGATGGCAAGGAGCTTGCCGACCAGATCCCCGACACCGGCGGTTCAGGCGTCTGGAACGCAGGCAATGACGGCTTCTTCTACACGCGTCTCGATCCCAACCATCGCCCGTCCAAGGTACTGTTCCATGCGCTGGGCGACAGCCCGGACAGCGACCGGCTGATCTATGAGGAAACCGATCCCGGCTTCTTCATGAATGTCGACGGCACCCGCAACAACGAATGGATCATGATCGGCATCAACGATCACGAGACTTCGGAATACCGCCTGATGCGCGCCGACGATCCGTTTGCCGAACCGAAACTGGTGTCGCCGCGCGAGGTTGGCCTTCAATACGAGCTGGAAGAAGGCGGCGATATCTTCTTCATCCTGACCAATGCCGACGGCGCCAAGGACTTCAAGATCATGACGGCGCCGGCGAGCGATCCCGTGCGCGCCAACTGGCAGGAACTGGTGCCGCACGAGCCCGGCCGGCTGATCCTGTCGGTGATCGGCTTCAGGGACCACATGGTCCGGCTCGAACGCAAGGAAGGCCTGCCGCGCATTGTGGTGCGCGACCGTATCAGCGGCGAGGAGCATCTTCTGTCCCTCGACGAGGAGGCCTTCTCGCTCGGCCTGTCGGGTTCCTATGAGTACGACACCGAGATTATGCGCTTTTCCTACTCGTCGATGACGACGCCCGCGCAGGTGTTCGACTATAACATGCGCACCCGCGAGCGGGTGCTGCTGAAGACCCAGGAAGTGCCGTCCGGCCATGATGCGGACCATTATGTCACGCGGCGGCTGATGGCCCCGGCCAGCGATGGCGAACTGGTGCCGATCTCGCTTTTGCATCATCGCGACACGCCGCTGGACGGATCCGCACCTTGCCTGCTTTACGGCTACGGCTCCTATGGCATCACCGTGCCGGCCGCCTTCAACACCAACTGGTTCTCGCTGGTCGACCGCGGCTTTGTCTTCGCCATTGCTCACGTTCGCGGCGGCAAGGACAAGGGCTATGGCTGGTACGATGACGGCAAGCGGGAGAACAAGATGAACACGTTCACCGATTTCATCGCCGTCGCGCGCCATCTGGTCACCGAGCGTTACACGGCGCATGACCGTATCGTCGCGCAAGGCGGTTCGGCCGGCGGCATGCTGATGGGTGCCGTCGCCAACATGGCGCCGGATTGTTTTGGCGGCATCGTCGCCGAGGTTCCCTTCGTCGATGTGCTCACCACCATGCTCGATGCGACCCTGCCACTGACGCCGCCGGAATGGCCCGAATGGGGCAACCCGATCGCGTCCGCCGACGACTATCGGACGATCGCTGCCTATTCGCCCTACGACAATGTCTCTGATCACGACTATCCGCCGATCCTGGCGCTGGCCGGTCTCACCGATCCGCGCGTCACCTATTGGGAACCGGCCAAATGGGTGGCCCGGCTGCGCGACCGCAAGAGCGGCGACAATCCGGTTCTGTTCAAGATCAATATGGATTCCGGCCATGCAGGCGCTTCCGGCCGGTTTTCGCGGCTGGAAGAGATCGCCTACACCTACTCCTTCGCGCTGAAAGTGATGGGCAAGGCGCAGCTTACGGGAGCAACCAACAAATGATCGACCTGACCACCCTGATCGCCTACATCGCGGTCGTGCTCGGCTTCGTCTTCATTCCAGGCCCCGCCACCCTGCTGACGATCGCCCGGGCAACGAGTTCCGGAACCAAGGTCGGCATCGCGACGGGCGCCGGGATCGCTGCCGGCGACGTCTTTCATACCGTCATGGCCATGATCGGCATCTCGGCGATCATCGCCGCGTCGGCGACGCTGTTCAGCGTCATCAAGTACATCGGCGCGGCCTACCTGGTTTATCTCGGCATTCGCGCGATCATCGAGAAAACACCGGCCAACCCGGCGGCCGGTGCGCTCGCGATCTCCGCCGGCAAGGCGTTTCGACAGGCTGTCCTGACCGAAGTGCTCAACCCCAAGACCGCTCTGTTCTTCCTCGCTTTTCTGCCTCAGTTCGTGCGGCCTGAAAACGGATCGGTGATGCTTCAGATGACCGCGTTGGGGGTCATCTTCGTCATACTGGGCCTTTTCAGCACGGTCGTCTTTGCCGTGAGCGCTGGCCGGCTCGGCACGTTCCTGCGCCGAAATCCGTCGGTGTTACGATTGCAGGGCAAAGTTGTCGGCGGCATCTACTGCGCTTTGGGCGTCCGTCTGGCGCTGCAGCAACGCTGACTCTGGACGATAATCGACGCACCCTTTCCAGAGGGCTGGGTGTCAGGACTTTTTGAAGCTCCCGTCGCTCATTTTCACTCGCAATTGCGACGACCGCGCGCTACCCAGTGCGCGGCTTTTCCCGGCCTGACAGCCTTCAATCGCGTAAAGGTTCATTATGCTGCTCGTCGACGTCTATCTCGACAAATCACCCATCCAGGGAATCGGCGTCTTTGCCAAGAACCACATTCCTCGCGGTACTCTGATCTGGAAGTTAGACCCAAGGTTCGATCGGCTCATCGAGGTCGAGACTTATGAGCGGGCGGCCGGCCCGGTGAAGAGCTATCTCGACCGCTACTCCTATCCTGACCGCCGCGATCCGAACTACATCGTCTTCGAAGCCGACGACGCGCGCTACATGAACCATGCCGACGAGCCTAATTGCGACGTCTCCTCACCCGAGGAGAGTTTTGCGCTGCGCGACATCGCGCCTGGCGAAGAGTTGACCTGCAACTACAACCATTTTTTCGAAACGGGCTTCGATTTTCTCGGTGACCGCCACCTGTCATCCGCAGACTCGATCTAGACTAGTTCGCCCTCTTGCGGGCCGGATAGCCGTTTGGATGCGCGGGTATCGCCTTGAGATAGGCGGCGATGGCAGCACGGTCCTGCGGCGCCAGCTCGGCCATGTTTCGCTGCACGTCGACCATGGCGCCGCCGACGGAATCAAAATCGGGCGTGAAGCCGGTTTCGAGGTAGTTGACGATGTCGGCTTCCGACCAATCGCCTATACCGCCCTCGCCCGATGTGATGTTCGGCACGACGCCGCTGCCTTCGGCAGCCACCGCACCGGCCAGCCACACGTTCTTTTTCGCACCACCTGCGAGGTCGCGCGGCGTGTGGCATTCGCCGCAATGGCCCGGCCCCTCGACCAGATAGCGGCCGGCCATGACCGGATCGGGCGTGGCAGCGGGAAATGGAACGACCGGCTGGTCGCTAAGATAGAGCAATTTCCACAGGCCGATGCCGCGACGAATGTTGAAGGGAAAACCGAGCGAATTTGCAGGCGCCTTGCCAGCGACGGCCGGCAGCGTCTTGAGGAAGGCATAGAGATCGCCAATGTCGGCCGGATTCATGCGCGCGTAGGACGTATAGGGAAACGCCGGATAGAAGTGTCGGCCCGAAGGCGACACGCCCTTCAGCATGGCATTGGCGAGGTCCTCGACCGACCATGCGCCGATGCCGTCCTTGGCGTCTTGCGAAATGTTGGGCGGCACGAAGGTTCCGAACGGCGTCTTGAGCTCGAGACCGCCCACGAGTTGAAGCCGCGCATCGCCCTGTGAGCCCGGCTTTGCATGGCAGGATGTACAACCGCCGGCATAAAAAATGCGCTTGCCCCTGGCTGCGTCGCCAGGACCGAGCTTGGCCAGGGTCTCCCTGTCGAGCCTCACCGGCGCCGACCCGACCCACCCGGCAACCGCGCCGACGCCGCCGAGGATGACGATGGCGCCGACGAGTTTCTTTAGCCAGGGCATCGCCCGCTATCAGCCTTTTTTCACCCGGTAGGTCTGGTGGCAGGTGCCGCAATCGGAGCCGATGGCGCCGAATTGCGCCTTCAACGCATCGACGTCGGCAGGAGCGGCAGCGGCCGCTGCCTTGACGTCGGCGACATATTTGGCGTTGGTGGCCTTGAAGCCGGCCATGTCTTCCCAGATCTTCGGCGACGCAGTGGTATCGCCGCCCGTGTCGCTGCCCGCCGGAAACAGCGCGTCTACGTCGACTTTCTCGGCATTCGCATGCAGCGCCTGCAGCGCCGTCAGCACCGCGGCGGCATCAAACGGCTCCTCGCCCTTGACCACTTTCGACAGGCCGCCGACGATCTTTCCACGTTCCTTCATCAGTGCCTGCCGGTCGAGGATCGGGTCGGCAAAGGCCGCCGAAGCCGCGAGTGCGAGCATAGAGATGGCGATAACAAGCTTTCTCATTCAATTGGCTCCATGATGAAGGCATTTCGGGACAGGACGTCAACGGATGTTACAGAGGGAAAATTCCCTTCCCCTTGATGATTTTTGCCGGACCTTTGCTCTTGCGGGACGCAGAAAAGAAAAGCCCCGGGTAATACCGGGGCTTCTGGAAATCGATCACTTCGCCTTTTCGTACAATTCCAGGACATGGTCCCAGTTGATCAGGCTGTCGACGAACGCCTCGAGATATTTCGGCCGGGCGTTGCGGTAGTCGATGTAGTAGGAGTGCTCCCAGACATCGACGCCGAGGATCGGCGACGCGCCATGGACGAGCGGGTTTTCGCCGTTCGGTGTCTTGGAGATCGCCAGCTTGCCATCCTTGACCGAGACCCAGGCCCAGCCGGAGCCGAACTGTGTCGTGCCAGCGGCAATGAAGTCGGCCTTGAACTTGTCGTAGCCGCCGAGATCGCTATCGACTGCCTTCTGCAAGGCGCCCGGCAGCTTGTTGCCGCCGCCGCCTTTCTTCATCCACTTCCAGAAATGGATGTGGTTGTAATGCTGGGCGGCATTGTTGAAGAGGCCGGCATTCTTGCCGAACGACTGCTTGACCACCTCTTCGACCGACAGATCGCCCAAGCCGGCCTCGGCGGCGAGTTTGTTGCCGTTATCGACATACGCCTTGTGGTGCTTGTCGTGGTGATATTCCAGCGTCTCTTTCGACATGTAAGGCTGCAAGGCCTCATAGTCGTAAGGCAGAGCGGGCAATTCAAAGGCCATGGATAGTACTCCCTCGTGGAAAAATCCGGTGTCGATACCGGAGTAAGATAGGACTGGAATGGGTTGGGACAACTCCGGATGAAGCGTCGATCGCCTTTTTATCCGCTCAAACAGCAGAAGTCGAATGCGCCCAATCCCAATAGAGTTCGCGCGCTTTTTTGGCCACCGGCCCGGGTTGCAGATTGCGATCCTCGATGCGCGTGATCGGCACCACCTTGGAATGGTTCCCGGTCGAAAAAATTTCGTCTGCTTCGAGGAAATCGCGCACCGACAGCGTCTTTTCCGTGGTCCTGAAGCCATATTCGCCGAGCAGCGCTATCGTGCGCGAGCGGGTGATGCCGGATAGGAAGGTGCCGTTCGGCGCAGGCGTAAAGACGTGGCCATCCTTGACCAGGAAGATGTTCGAGGTTCCGGTCTCGGCGACGTTGCCCAGCATATCGAGCACCATTGCGTTGTCGAAGCCGCGCATCTTGGCTTCGAGAATGGCCCTACCGTTGTTGGGGTAAAGGCAGCCGGCCTTGGCGTTGGTCGGCATGGTTTCAATGGTCGGACGCCGGAACGGCGACACGGTCACCGAAAAGCCAGTCGCCGGAATCATCGGTGATTCATAGAGGCAAAGGCAAAAGCGCGTCGAGGCGGGATCGGCCGGCACGCCCATATAGCCGCCATGCTCGGCCCAGTACATCGGCCTGATATAGACCGCCGTCTTGCCGTCGAACTTCTTCAACCCATCCCATGTCAGCCCGACGATCTTGTCGGCGCTCATGTTCGGCTTCAGGCCGAGCGCAATCGCCGAGGAATTCACCCTGGCTGCGTGGAAGTCGAGATCCGGCGCCACGCCTTCGAACCAGCGGCCGCCGTCAAAAACGCTGGTGCCGAGCCACATGGCGTGGCTGCGCGGCCCCAGAATGGCGACGTTGCCTTCGTGCCAATCACCATCGACGAAAGTCCATGTCGTGGATTGCGCCGCAGCCGCCAGTGTCATCATCTCGTCCCGTCTCAATCGGTCTCGTGTGACAGCCATTGGAAGATGCTTTGGCGGGCGCCGTCAACCGGCATCATGGAGTTTTGTTGAGGCCAGTGCCGGGGCGCAATGCAATCAAAGCTTGCACCTTGTCGCGCCTGCCCTCAAAACTGCTGTCATGCAATACGCCGCCTATGTCTTCGACGCCTATGGCACGCTGTTCGACGTGCATGCCGCCGTGCGCCGTCATGCCGACCGGATCGGGCCGGACGGCCAATTGCTGTCCGAGATCTGGCGCGCCAAACAGCTCGAATATTCCTGGGTGCGCACGCTGATGGGCGCCTATGCCGATTTCTGGCAACTGACCGAACAGGCGCTCGATTTCGCCTTGCGCAAGGTTCCCTCGGCCGACCCCGGTCTCAAGGCGATATTGCTGGATGCCTATTGGCGGCTCGATTGCTATCCGGAAGTGCCGGCCGTGCTCAAGGCGCTCAAGGCTTCGGGAGCGAGGCTGGCGATCCTGTCCAACGGCTCGCCCGAAATGCTGCAGGCGGCGGTCAAATCCGCCGCGCTCGACCAGGTTCTGGACGATATCTATTCCGTCGATACGGTGCGGCGCTTCAAGACCGATCCGGCGGTCTACGACATGGTCGCCACCGGCTGGCGCCTCTACCCCGGCGCGGTTTCCTTCCAGTCGTCCAATCGCTGGGACATTGCAGGCGCCACCAAATTCGGCTTTCGCACGGTGTGGATCAACCGCTCCAACCAGCCCGAAGAATACCGGGACTTCCCACCGGCCCTGATCCTGCCGTCGCTCGAAGCCCTTGTGCCCGGCAGCTAAGAGACCTGTGTCTCTGGCGCCACAGTAACAGCCTGGTCACAGCTTCGCCTTTCTTTGCCCACGTTCGGGCCAGAATCGGAACCGCCTATCGCCCCAGGTGTTGTCAGGCACCCGCGTAACTGTCGGCGAATTCACGCTTTGTTGCGATTTGAGACTTAAAGAAGGCAACCATGTCCATAACCGAAATCGAATCTTTTCGCCTGAGCCGTCGCGGCTTTCTCAATGCCGCAGCCCTGGGCGCCGCTTCGATCGCGGTTTCCGCATGCGCCACCACCGGGCCGGGTCCGGTCGAGCCGCCGCCACCAACCTATGTCGAGCCGCCTCTGGCGGACTATGTGACGATGTATGCAGCAGTCAGCGACGGCGGCTTCGATTTGCCGGCCATCCCAGTCGACAAGATCGATCCGCAATTCCTGCGTCAGATCGTTCCCGACCCGACGGGACAGAAACCGGGAACCATAGTCGTCGATACGACCGGCCACTTCCTTTATCTGGTTCGTCCAGGCGGTCAGGCGATACGCTACGGTGTCGGCCTTGGCCGCGCCGGCTTCGAATGGTCTGGCGACGCCGTCGTTCAGTGGAAGCAGAAATGGCCAAAGTGGACGCCGCCGGACGAAATGATAGCCCGCCAGCCGGAACTGAAACCCTACAGTGCCGACAATGGCGGCATGCCCGGCGGCCTGAAGAACCCGCTCGGTGCACGCGCGCTCTATCTGTTCCAGGGCAATGTCGACACGCTCTACCGTCTGCACGGCTCGCCGGAGTGGCGCTCGATCGGCAAGTCGGTGTCGTCAGGCTGCGTGCGTCTGATGAACCAGGACATTATCGACCTCTATGATCGCGTGCCCTCGAAGACGCCGGTCATCGTGACCAGCGACGCCAGCCAACCCATGGTGGCGACGGCCAACCGACAGGCGATCCCGATCGATGCCGGCGTGCCGGACGGTTCGGTGCTGCTTGGACCGGTCAAGGCGATCACGAATTCGATTTTCTGAGCTGACTAGGCAGCGGCGCCCGCTGCCTCCAGTCACCGCCCGCGCGACAAGCTCCCCAGAATGCCGCGCACGATTGCCCGACCGACCGAGGAGCCGACCGAGCGCACCACCGACTTGATCGCCGCCTCTGCGACCGTCTGGCGGTTGGACGGGCGCGGTGCAGATGTGCGCCTGCCACCGGATTGCGGCGCGGGATCGTCATTGCCGAAGCCCGGAATGGTCCAGCGCGAGCCGCCGCTGCCGGCCTGCTGGGCCTGCTCTTCGGCATCCTGCGCGTCCTTGGCCTTTTTCTGCAGCATTTCGAAAGCCGATTCGCGATCGACGGCCTGATCGTACTGGCCGGCGACCGGGCTTTCCTGGATCAGCTTTTGCCGCTCAGCGGCCGTTATGGGCCCAAGCCGCGAGGATGGCGGGCGGATCAGTGTCCGCTGCACCATGGACGGAACACCCTTGGCTTCCAACGTCGAGACCAGCGCCTCGCCAGTGGCAAGCTGTGTAATGGCGGTCATGCAGTCGAAATCGGGATTTGGCCGGAACGTTTCGGCCGCCGTCCGGACTGCCTGCTGCTCGCGCGGTGTATAGGCGCGCAGCGCGTGCTGGACGCGATTGCCGAGCTGGGCCAGGACTTTTTCAGGGATATCCAAAGGGTTCTGGGTGACGAAATAGACGCCGACGCCTTTCGAGCGGATCAGTCGGACGACCTGTTCGACGCGATCGATGAGCACCTTGGGTGCTTCGTCGAACAGAAGATGGGCCTCGTCGAAGAAGAACACCAGCTTCGGCTTGTCGGGGTCGCCGACTTCCGGCAGCACCTCGAATAGCTCCGACATCAGCCATAGCAGGAAGGTCGCGTAGAGCCGCGGATTCATCATCAGCTTGTCGGCGGCAAGCACGCTGATGGCGCCGCGTCCGTCGCGGGTGGTGCGCATGATATCGGCGATACGCAGTGCCGGTTCGCCGAAGAAGTTTGCGGCCCCCTGCTGTTCGAGGACCAGCAGCGTGCGCTGGATAGCCCCGACCGATGGCTTCGTCACGTTGCCATAGCGCGAGCCGATCTCGTCGGCGCGCTCGGCGATGTTGGCGAGCAGCGCCTGCAGATCCTTCATGTCGAGCAGCAGCAAGCCTTCCTCGTCCGCCAGGCGGAAGGCGATGTTCATGATGCCTTCCTGCGCCTCGGTCAGGTTCATCAGGCGCGACAGCAACAACGGCCCCATTTCCGAGACCGTGGCGCGGATCGGATGACCCTGCTCGCCGAACAAGTCCCAGAAGATAACGGGAAATTCCTGGAAGTCATACGGATCGAGCTTGACCTGTTCGGCCCGCTTGACGAGGAAATCCTGTGCCGTGCCCATCATCGCGATGCCCGACAGATCACCCTTGATGTCCGCGCAGAACACCGGCACGCCGGCGTTGGAAAATCCTTCGGCCAGGATCTGCAAGGTGACGGTCTTGCCGGTGCCGGTGGCGCCGGTCACCAGGCCGTGACGATTCCCATATCGCAGCAACAACTGCTCGGCACGCTGATAGCTGTCGTCGGGCTTTCGGCTGGCGCCGATGAAAATACTGGTCTCGTCAGCCATATGTCCGGTCTCCGCAAACTGATGTGTCTAAAGCCAGTGGCCTTGCCGCAGGTATAGTGAGGCCATTGCACAGCGACAATGCCATTCGTCCAAATCGGGGCCATTCGTCCAAATCCGGGCCATTCGTCCAAATCCGGGCCATTCGCCCAAATCGGCCCCATTCGTTCAGATCGGGTTTTTGGAGCTTGCGGATTTTGCCGCTGTTTGGCAATCGTCGTCCACGCGGACTGACCTATATCTGATGGATCGAATCCGGTCTCTGAAAGCGCATTGCATTGCGATATCGGACCGGGGACCGTAGACTGAACCGCTCCCGGCTGGTGCGGCCGCATGAAACGAGGAGGACGGATGGGCGCCGGAGCCTTGATCCAGGACGTGGAACCCGAGAACGCCGAGCGTCAGCGATGGCTCGCCTTGGCGGAAAAGGCATTGGCAGGCGCTTCCTTCGAGGAAAAGCTGGTCTCGCACAGCGATGACAACATCCGTATCGAACCGCTCTACGACCGCAGCACCGCGGCGGAACCGATCGTGCGTACAAACCCGAAATCGCCATGGATCGTCAGCCAGCGCATCGACGATCCGGACATCGACCGTGCCAGAAGCCAAGCGCTGGAGGATGTTGCACAGGGTGCCACGGGATTGTCGCTGGTCTTCGAAGGGGCACCCAACGCGTTCGGCTACGGCTTGCCGAGAACGGCGGAGGCGCTGGAGGCAGTGCTGGACGGCATACCGCTCAACCGCATCCAGGTTCGCATCGACGCCCATCCCTGGAGCCGCGCCGTGGCCGACTGGCTGGTCGCGTTCCTGAGCAAGCGGCGATCGGACCCGGCAAAGCTCAACCTCTCCTTCGGCATCGATCCAGCGGCGATCTTCGCGGGAACCGGTCGGCTGCGCATGTCGATCGAGGCGCTGCAGGCCTCTATGCCACAGTCGCTGGCGCACTTCTTCGCGATGGGCGTTCCGGGCGTGCTGCTGGAAGCTGACGGGCGCGTGTTCCACAATGCCGGCGCGACGGAAGCGCAGGAACTTGGCATCATGCTGGCTTCGGCTGTCTCCTATCTCAGAATGTTCGAGACGGCGCGGCAGCCGCTTGTCTATGCCGCACCCCATATCGGTTTTGCGCTCAGCGTCGACCAGGACCAGTTGCTGTCGACGGCCAAGATGCGAGCACTGCGCAGGCTATGGGCGCGGGTGCAGGAGGCTTGTTCGATTCCGACATCCACCGCCAATATCCATGCCGAGACGTCCTTTCGCATGATGACGGCGATGGATCCGGAGACCAACATCCTGCGCACCACCATTGCATGCTTTGCCGCGGCGTGCGGCGGCGCCGATTCGATCTCCATCCTGCCGCACACGATCGCGCATGGTCTGCCGGCGGGTTTTGCCCGTCGTGTTGCCCGCAACACGCAGCTGATCATGGCCAATGAAAGCCATATCGATCATGTCACCGATCCCGCCTATGGTTCCGGCGCCGTCGAGGCGTTGACCGCGGAGTTGTGCGAGCTGGCCTGGGCGGAATTGCAGACGATCGAAGCCGAGGGCGGTGTCCTGTCCAGCCTTCAGGACGGACGCATCCAGAAGCGCGTCCACGCAGCTGCGGAGCAGCGCAATGCAGCCTACCGCACAGGCCAACGGGCCATCATCGGCACCACGCTCTATCCATCGAAAGACGAACGTCGGGTCGAGACGCTGGCGGCGGAACGGCGGCCGGCCTTCACCGAAGGCGTTGCCGTCTGCGAGGCGCTGTTTCCAGTCCGCATCGACCAATCGATCGGAGCCGGCTCTTGATCCCGGACTTCGGCCAGATCGGCTGGGTCCCGCCACGCCGCGCTCCCGTCGAGGTCAAAGGCCAGCGGACCACGCCGGAAGGGCTCGTCGCCAAGCATCTGTACAATCAAAGCGACCTCAAGGGGTTGCCGCATCTCGACACCTATCCCGGCCTGCCGCCCTTCGTGCGCGGCCCCTACCCGACCATGTATGTCCAGCAGCCCTGGACCATCCGGCAATATGCCGGCTTCTCGACGGCCGAAGAATCCAACGCATTTTACCGACGCAACCTTGCCGCTGGTCAAAAGGGCCTGTCGGTCGCCTTCGATCTCGCCACGCATCGCGGCTATGACAGCGATCATCCGCGCGTTGCCGGCGATGTCGGCATGGCTGGCGTCGCCATCGATTCCATTCTCGACATGCGGCAGCTCTTCGACGGCATTCCGCTCGGCGAGATGACGGTATCGATGACGATGAACGGCGCGGTGCTGCCGATCATGGCGCTCTACATTGTCGCGGCGGAAGAACAGGGCGTTGCGCAGAAAGATCTCGCCGGCACCATTCAGAACGACATTCTGAAAGAGTTCATGGTCCGCAACACCTACATCTATCCGCCGAAACCCTCGATGCGGATCGTGTCGGACATCTTCTCGTACACATCGAAGAACATGCCGAAGTTCAATTCGATATCGATCTCCGGCTATCACATGCAGGAGGCCGGCGCGACGGCCGACCTTGAACTCGCCTATACGATCGCCGATGGCATCGAGTATGCCCGCGCCGGCGTCGCGGCGGGCCTCGACATTGACCGCTTTGCGCCGCGCCTGTCCTTCTTCTGGGCCATCGGCATGAATTTCTTCATGGAAGTCGCCAAGCTGCGGGCCGCGCGCCTGTTGTGGGCGACCCTGATGCAGAAGAATTTTTCGCCCAAGGACGAGCGCTCGTTGTCGCTGCGCACCCATTGCCAGACTTCTGGCTGGTCGCTGACGGCGCAGGATCCCTACAACAACATTGTCCGCACCATGATCGAGGCAATGGCTGCAACGCAGGGCCACACCCAATCGCTGCACACCAATTCCTTCGACGAGGCGATGGCGCTGCCGACCGACCATTCGGCGCGGATCGCCCGCAACACCCAGCTCATCCTGCAAAAGGAATCCGGCACCACGCGCATCATCGACCCGTGGGGCGGTTCGGCCTATCTTGAACGGCTGACGCATGATCTGGCGGCGCGCGCGCTTGCTCATATCGAGGAGGTCGAGGCGCTCGGCGGCATGGCGGCGGCGACCGAACAGGGCATTCCCAAGCTGCGCATCGAGGAAGCTGCCGCGCGCACGCAGGCGCGGATCGATTCCGGCGAGCAGATGCTGGTCGGCGTCAACGCCCATCGGCCCGAGACCGACATCGAGGTCGACGTGCTGAAGATCGACAATGCCGAGGTCAGGGCCCGGCAATTGTCGAAGCTGCAACGGCTGAAGGGCACGCGCGATGTCGCCGCCGTCGAAAGCGCACTCGATGCGCTGACCCGTGCCGCGCAAGGCAATGAAAACCTGCTGGAATTCGCCATCCGAGCCGCGCGCGCCAATGCAACGGTCGGCGAGATTTCATTCGCGTTGGAAAGGGCGTTTGGGCGCCACGTCGCTACGGTGCAGACCATTTCCGGCATCTATCGCAAGGCGCTTGGCGATCATCCCGTGGTCGACGGGCTGCAGGACAAGCTTGACGCCTTCGAGAAGAAGACCGGCGGCAAGCCGCGCATTCTCGTCGCCAAGATGGGCCAGGACGGCCACGACCGTGGCCAGAAGGTCATCGCTACGGCCTTCGCCGATCTCGGCTTCGACGTCACCGTCGGCGCGATGTTCCAGACACCGGATGAGATCGCCAGGCTGGCGGTCGCACAGGACGTCCACATCGTCGGCGCCTCGTCGCTGGCGGCGGGACATCTGACGCTGATCCCGGAACTGCGCGACGCGCTTAAAAAGCTCGGCCGCGGCGACATGCTGATCGTCGCCGGCGGCGTCATCCCACCGCAGGACTATGACGCGGTGCGGCAAGCCGGCGCTGCGGAAATCTTCCCGCCGGGCACAGTCATTCCAGAGGCAGCGGATCGCCTGCTGGACCGCCTGCTGGCCACGGACTAGGACTGCTGCATCTCTGAAAAGGTTGTGCTAGACTGACACTGCAACCAAGGTGCGGTAACCGTGAAGACGACCATCCACAAGCTCGACGACGGATCAGATGCCCTGATCTTGCCACGGGAATGCTGGACAGCTTGAATCTGCAATCGGGCGATCAGCTCCAGATCATCGAAACTGATCACGGCATCATTTTAAGACCGGTGGCCGACAGGTTCGAACGGCAGATGAAGGCCGCGCGCGAGGTCATGGACAAATATCGGGTCGGGCTTCAGAAACTCGCCAAATGACGCGCCAATCAGTGCGGCGGATTTGAGACGTCCTAGCTCTCGGAGAGCTTGACGATTTCCCATTCCTTGCCGTTGACGCTGGCCAAGTCGCCGATCTTCTTGCCGAACAGGGCGACAGCCATTGGCGAAACATGCGAAATGCTGCCCTTGGTGGGATCAGCCTCGTCCTCGCCGACGATCTTCCAATGCACCTTCTTGCCGTCATCGCTCTCGATCGTGACGCCCATGCCGAAGCGCACAACGTCACTGCCCGGCTCCGGCACCGAGAGTTCGGCGCTTTCGCGCCGGGCGGTCCAGTAACGCAGATCGCGCGACACGACCGCTATGCGCTCGCGGTCGGCTTTGCGTTCGGCCTTCGCCAGTATGTCGCGCAGATCGGCCAGATTTTCCTCGATCTGCGCCAGGCCGCGTTCCGTCACCAGATTGCGATGCTGGCTGACCGGCCGCTCACCGACACCGGCGATGGCATTTTCGCTGTCTTCCTCGCGGGTGAAAGCTCTGCTCATTTCCTGAACTTAGGCCCGCAGAGGCTGCTCGACAAGCCATTGTCGTTTCCGTCCAGAGGAGAGGCAAACCGTCTGGCACGATTCCTGCGACGCCAAGGTTGAACGCTGGGATTCTGTGCCGATGTTGAACAGACGAACGCTGCTGACTGGAACCGCCGGCTTTGCCGTCATGGGCCTTGCGCTCGGCAAGGCGGTAGCCGCAAGCTTGAGCGGCATCGAGAAAGCCTCGATGCGCGGCTCGATCAATGCCACCGAACTCGGCGTGCAGCCCGGCACATCAGACGATCAGAGCAAGGCCTTCGCCAAACTGCTGCGTGACGCAAACAGCCGCGACATGCCGGTGTTCCTGCCGCCCGGCACCTATGTCGTCTCCAATCTTTCGCTGCCCGGCCGCGTACGTCTTTCCGGCGTGCCGGGCGCGACGCGCATCGTTTACGGCGGTGACGGCCACCTGTTCATGGCCGAACAGGCCGACCATATCGAACTGAGCGGGCTGGTCTTCGATGGTTCGAACCGCGCGATGGGCGATTACACGCAAGGGCTGCTCGATCTGCGCCGTGTCGCGCACCTCGCCATCGACAATTGCGAGATCACCGGCAGCGGCAAGAACGGGCTGGCGCTGGAACACGCGATCGGCCGGATCGAGCGCTGTGAGATATCGGGCGCCGCCGATGCCGGCATCTATTCGGTCGAAGCCGGCGGGCTGGCCATCACGGGCAACACCGTTTCCGACTGCGCCAATGGCGGCATCCTCGTACACCGCTGGCAGGTGGCCGAAGACGGCACCATGGTCACCGGCAACCGCGTCCAAGGGATCCAGGCACGCAGCGGCGGAACCGGGCAGAACGGCAACGGCATCAATGCCTTTCGCGCCGGCAATGTCGTCATCTCGGGCAACATCGTCTCGGACTGCGTCTTCTCGGCCATCCGCGCCAACAGCGCCAGCAACCTGCAGATATCGGGCAACACCTGCTCGCGCTCTGGCGAAACGGCGATCTATTCCGAGTTCTCGTTCGAAGGCGCCATCATCAGCAACAACATCGTCGACGGCGCCGCCAACGGCATCTCGATCGTCAATTTCAACGAAGGCGGCCGCATGGGCGTCTGTTCCGGCAACATCGTGCGCAATCTGTCGACCAGCGGCCCCTACCCCGCCGACTCGCCGGGATTTGGCGTCGGCATCGGCGTTGAGGCCGACACCACCGTTTCCAACAATGTCATCGAGAACGCGCCACTCTATGGCATGCAGATCGGCTGGGGCCCGTACCTGCGCAATGTCGTCGCCACCGGCAACATCATCCGCAAGGCAGGAACCGGGATCGTCGTATCCGTGGTCGAGGGCGCCGGTACGGCCGTCATTTCAGACAATGTCATCGACGGCGCGCTGAACGGTGCGGTTGTCGGCCAGCGCTGGGCGGAGCCCGCGACAGGCGATCTCGCCTCGTCAAACGATAGCGGTTACGCGCATCTGACCGTCGAGCGCAATCACGTCACTTGAGAGTTGCCGTCGGCCTCAGCGCTCCGACTTTGGCACCGTTGCGATTTTCGATGGGCGTGTTTGCCAATTCGAGCAGCTTCGCCGCCAAGGCCTCGTCGGCACGCAACAGTTTGGCAAGGACCGCGGCAACCATGGCTTCGCCGGCGCGGCCGGCGCCATCATCGCATTTGAGTGCGATGCCGAGGCCAAGTTCCGGAATTGCGGCACAATGGACGCCTTCGGCGCCGCCCTTCGTGAAAATCCGCCCTGGTGCGGCCTCCATCAACGCGACGTCTTCGCGGCCGCTGCCGGAAACGAAGAAGGGCTCGGCCATGCAGGCGGAAAGCAGCCGCTTTGCAGCCTTGGCTCGCTCTGGGCCAAAACCTGATGTCGTGGCCATGCGGGCAAAGCCGAGCGCGAAGCTCCTGAGCGGCACCGCGTAGGTCGGGATCGAACAGCCGTCGATGGCACGCTGGTCCTCACCATGGACAGCGCCCGTCACCGACTGCATGGCGTCGCGCACCATGTCCTGCAGGCCGTGTCCCGGCTTGACATAGCCGCGATGCGCAATGCCGGCGTGGACGCAGGTGCAGAGGAAGCCGGAATGTTTGCCGGAACAATTGTTGTGCAAGGCGTTCGGCGAGCCGCCGGCGCGGGCGAGCGCAATCTCGGCGTCATGATTGGATGGCCAATGCGTGCCGCATTCGAGCGCCGATCCGTCCAGCCCAGCCTTGGCCAGCATGGATCGCGCAAGGTCGACATGTGCCGGCTCGCCCGAGTGGGAGGCGCAGGCGAGCGCCAGTTCGCGGTTGCCGAAACCATAGGCATCCGCCGCCCCGCTTTCGACCAACGGCAAGGCCTGGATCGCCTTGACCGCCGAGCGCGGAAACACCGGCTTGGCCGTATCGCCGATCTCCCACACGGGCTTGCCGTCGCCATCGAAGACCGCGACTGAGCCGCGATGCGCGCTCTCGACGATCGCGCCGCGCAAGACTTCGATCAGAACCGGATTTGTCATGTCACCTCCCGCAAATGCGGGCGGTTTATCTGATCCGGTCGAGAATGGAAACGTAGTTGGCGACCGCCGCACCGCCCATATTGAAGATGCCGCCCAGTTTTGCGCCCGGCACCTGGATGCCGCTGGCCTCACCGACAAGCTGCATGGCGGTCAAGACATGCATGGACACGCCAGTGGCGCCGATCGGATGGCCCTTGGCCTTCAGCCCGCCGGACGGATTGACCGGCAGGCGACCATCCTTGGCCGTTGTGCCGTCCAACGCCAGCTTCGCCCCCTCTCCCGGCTTGGCAAGGCCCATCGCCTCGTACTCGATCAGTTCGGCAATGGTGAAGCAGTCATGCGTTTCGACGAAGGACAGATCGTCGAGCGTCACGCCGGCCGATTTCAGCGCCCGGTTCCAGGCCTGCTCGCAGCCTTCGAAGGTCAGAATGTCGCGCTTCGACATCGGCAGGAAATCCTGCACATGTTCGTTGGCGCGGAAGGCAACGGCACGGCGCATCTTCAGTGCCGTGGCGGTGTCGGCAAGGATAAGGGCGGCGGCGCCGTCGGAGACCAGCGAGCAGTCGGTGCGCTTCAGAGGACCGGCAACGAAGGGGTTCTTCTCGCTCTCCTGGCGGCAGAACTCATAGCCGAAATCCTTGCGCATCTGCGCATAGGGATTGTCGACGCCGTTCTTGTGGTTCTTGGCGGCAATCATGGCCAGCGCATCCGACTGATCGCCATAACGCTGGAAATAGGCCTGCGCGATCTTGCCGAAGACGCCGGCGAAACCCGCGGGTGTCTCGCCGTCCTCGGGCAGATAGGACGCCTTGAGCAGGTTTTTGCCGATCTCCGGCCCCGGGGTCGTCGTCATCTGCTCCGCGCCGACCACCAGCACGATGCGAGCGGCATTCGCGTCGATGGCGCGGATGCCCTGGCGGACCGCCGCCGATCCGGTGGCGCAAGCGTTCTCGACACGCGTCGCCGGCTTGAAGCGCAGCCGGTCGTCGGCCTGAAGCACCAGACTGGCGGTGAAATCCTGCGCCGAAAAACCGGCGTTGAAGTGGCCGAGCACGATCTCGTCGACCTCGTCGGGACCGATGCCGGCATGGTCGAGCGCGTCCGTTGCCACCTTGACGATGAGGTTTTCGAGCGTTTCGCCCTCAAGCTTGCCGAAGCGCGAATGCGTCCATCCGACGATGCATGCGGTCATGGCGGTCTCCATCCTTGGCGCCGGCCTGGCATGTCGGCTCACGGCGCATTTCGCATCTATTGTTCAAAGATAAACAATCGTGCCGGTTTCGTGAAGGGCTGGAGGCGTACAATCGCTTGGTACAGCCGAGATCGCGGCCGATTTTTTTGTTGATTGACGCGTCAATAAAAAATAATCCTGTTCTCTCAAAGGATCATGGCGAGATGCCGAAAATCGGAATGGAACCGCTGCGCCGCAAGGCGCTGATCGACGCGACGATCTCGGCGATCGGCGAGCGCGGTTCGCTCGACGTGACCATGTCCGAGATCGCCGGACGCGCCGGCGTGTCGTCCGCCCTTGCCCATCATTATTTTGGTGCCAAGGACGAGCTGCTCTTGGCGACGATGCGGCACATACTGGCGGAGCTTACAGCCGATACGTTGCGCGCCCTTGGCTCGGCCAATAGCGCGCGCGAAAGGGTCTCGGCGGTGGTCGCTGTCAATTTCTCCGACATCCAGTTCCAGCCGGAAACCATCGCCGCCTGGCTCGCCTTCTATGTCGAGGCGCAGAAATCATCGGCCTTGCGCCGGCTGCTCAAGGTCTACGCGCGGCGGCTGCACTCGAACCTGATGAGCGGGCTGACCGGGATCTTGCCCAGAGCCGAAGCCGACCGCGCCGCCGAAGCGACCGCGGCGATGATCGACGGGCTCTACATCAGGCGGGCGCTGAAAGACGGCGTGCCCGATGCCGCGACCGCGATCGCGCTGGTCGAGGACTATCTCGAAACCAAACTTGGCGAGCGGCGCAAACAGTGACAATGAAGCGAACCAATTTCCTGATCGTCATGGTCGACCAGCTCAACGGAACCCTGTTTCCGGACGGACCGGCGGAGTTTCTGCATACACCGCATCTGAAAGCGTTGGCCGCGCGTTCGGCGCGCTTTGCCAACAACTACACGGCCTCGCCGCTCTGCGCGCCGGGCCGTGCCTCGTTCATGAGCGGGCAATTGCCGTCGCGCACCGGCGTCTATGACAATGCCGCCGAATTCGCCTCATCGATCCCGACCTTTGCCCATCATTTGCGCGCCGCCGGCTACTACACCTGCCTGTCGGGCAAGATGCATTTCGTTGGGCCGGACCAGTTGCATGGTTTCGAGGAGCGGCTGACGACCGACATTTATCCAGCCGATTTCGGCTGGACGCCGGATTACCGCAAGCCCGGCGAGCGTATCGACTGGTGGTATCACAATCTGGGCTCGGTGACCGGTGCAGGCGTCGCCGAGATCACCAACCAGATGGAGTATGACGACGAGGTCGTGTTCCTGGCCACGCAGAAGCTCTATCAGCTTTCGCGCGAACAGGACGATGCGAACCATCGGCCTTGGTGCCTCACTGTCTCGCTGTCGCATCCGCACGATCCCTATGTCGCGCGCAAGCAGTATTGGGATCTCTATGAGCATTGCCGGGCGCTGGACCCGGAAACCGGGTTCATCGCGTATGACCAGCAGGATACGCATTCCCGGCGGCTGTACCACGCCAGCGACTATCCCTCTTTCGAGATCACACCGGAGCAGGTGCGTCGTTCGCGGCAGGGCTATTTCGCCAACATCTCCTATGTCGACGACAAGCTGGGCGAGATCCTGGACGTTCTCGAGCGTACACGCATGGCGGACGACACAATCATCCTGTTCTGCTCGGATCACGGCGACATGCTCGGCGAGCGCGGCCTGTGGTTCAAGATGAGCTTCTTCGAGGGTTCGGCGCGGGTGCCGCTGATGATTGCCGGCAAGGGCGTTCGCGCCGGGCTGATCGAGACGCCGGTCTCCAATCTCGACGTGGCGCCGACGCTTTGCGATCTCGCCGGCATCGACATCGCTGCGATCGCGCCGTGGACCGACGGCCAGTCGCTGCTGCCGCTCACCGAGGGCATCGAGCGCACCGCGCCGGTGTTGATGGAGTATGCCGCCGAAGGGTCCAATGCGCCTTTGGTGGCGATCCGCGACGGCAGATACAAATTCGTCCATTGCGAGCTCGATCCGCCGCAACTGTTCGATCTCGAAGCCGATCCGCTCGAACGGGACAATCTGGCCGACGACGCGGCCAATGCGGGCCTGGTGGCGGCATTCATGGACAAGGTCCAGACACGCTGGGACATGGCCGGCTTCGACGCCGCTGTCCGCGAAAGCCAGGCGCGCCGCTGGGTCGTCTATCCGGCGCTGCGCAACGGCGCCTATTACCCCTGGGATTTCCAACCCCTGCAAAAGGCGTCCGAGCGTTACATGCGCAATCACATGAACCTCGACAATCTCGAAGAGAGCAAACGGTATCCGCGAGGCGAATGATGTCAGACCTTCTCGTCCCCTCCCTTGACCATCTCAAGCAGGCCTATGCCGTCACCTCCAGGGCGACGCAGATCACGCCGCTGCTGGAATCGACGGCACTAGCCCGCGAGACCGGCGCCGCCCGCGTCTTCATCAAGCCGGAATCGCTGCAATGGGCCGGCTCATTCAAGGTGCGCGGCGCCTATTGGCGCCTGAAGCAGCTTTCAGTTGACGAAGCGAAGAAGGGCGTCGTCGCCTACTCCTCCGGCAATTTCGCGCAAGGGCTGGCGGCTGCCGGCCAGGCGCTTGGCGTTCCCGTCACCATCGTCATGCCGATCGACGCACCGGCCGCCAAGCGTGATGCCACGGCGGGCTATGGCGCCCGCGTCGTGCTGACCGACCATGGCGAGCGCGCGCGGGAGGAAGTCGCCGCCGCCAAGGCGCGCGAGATCGCCGAGACAGAGGGCCTGGCGCTGCTGCATCCATTCGACGATCCGGAGATCGTCGCCGGCCAGGCGGGCGCCGGCCTCGAAGCGCTTGACCAACTCGAAGCCAAAGGTGCCAGCGCCGACCTCTTGTTCTGCTCGGTCGGTGGCGGTGGGTTGATCGGCGGCGTTTCGCTCGCCTTCCATTATCTGTCGCCCGCCACAGAGATCATCGGCGTCGAGCCGGAAGGTTTCAATGGCATGGGCTCGTCGCTGGCGCATGGCAGCATCGAGACGATGCCGATCGGGCCGAAATCGATCTGCGACGGTTTGATGTCGCGACGGCCGGGCGATGCTCCGTTTGCCGCGGTCAAGACGGCGGGTGTTCACGGCATCACCGTCGACGACCAATCGGTGCGGCGCGCGATGCGGATCGCCTTCGAGCGCATGAAGCTGGTGCTCGAACCGTCGGGGGCGGCGTCGATCGCGGCATTGCTCGGCGGCAAGGTGGATGTGAAGGACAAGACCGTCCTTGTTGTGGCTACCGGCGGCAATGTCTCGCTCGCCGATTTCATGGCGCATATGAACCATGCTTGAAGCGGATTTCGTCATCATCGGCTCCGGCTCGGCCGGCTCGGCCATGGCCTATCGCCTGTCGGAAGACGGCAAGCATTCGGTCATCGTCATCGAATTCGGCGGCAGCGATATCGGGCCGCTGATCCAGATGCCGTCGGCGCTGTCGATCCCGCTCAACATGAGCCTCTACGACTGGGGCTTTGCCAGCGAGCCGGAGCCGCATCTCGGCGGCCGTGTGCTGGCGACACCGCGCGGCAAGGTTATCGGCGGCTCGTCCTCGATCAACGGCATGGTCTATGTGCGCGGCCACGCCCGCGACTTCGACCATTGGGCCGAAGAGGGTGCGGCCGGCTGGGGCTTCGCCGACGTGCTCCCCTATTTCAAGCGCATGGAGGATTCGGATGGCGGCGAGGATGGCTGGCGCGGGCACGGCGGGCCGCTGCATGTGCAGCGCGGCTCGCGTAAAAATCCGCTCTATGGCGCCTTCGTCGAGGCTGGCCGCCAGGCCGGGTTCGAACTGACGGAGGACTATAACGGTTCCAAGCAGGAAGGTTTTGGGCCGATGGAGCAGACCATCAGCGGCGGCCGCCGATGGTCGGCGGCATCAGCCTATCTGAAGCCGGCGCTGAAGCGCAAAAACGTCAGTCTGGTCAAGGGCTTTGCGCGGCGGGTGATCATCGAGAATCAGCGCGCCATCGGCGTCGAGATCGAAGCTCACAAACAGATTCAGGTCGTTAAGGCGCGACGTGAGGTAATCGTCGCCGCATCGTCGATCAATTCGCCCAAGATCCTGATGCTGTCCGGCATCGGTCCGGCCGAGCATCTGCGCGAAAACGGCATTCCGGTGGTGGCCGACAGGCCCGGCGTCGGCCGCAACCTGCAGGACCATATGGAGCTCTACATCCAGCAGGAATCATTGCTGCCGATCACGCTCAATTCGGTGCTGAATCCGTTCTCGAAAGCGCTCATCGGGGCGCAGTGGCTGTTCCTCAAGAACGGGCTAGGCGCCACCAACCATTTCGAAGCGGCGGCCTTCGTGCGATCGCGTGCCGGCGTCGACTACCCCGACATCCAGTACCATTTCATCCCCGCGGCAGTCCGCTATGACGGCAAGGCGGCGGCCAAGTCGCACGGCTTCCAGGCGCATGTCGGACCGATGCGCTCGAAGTCGCGGGGGTCGGTGACGCTGCGCTCGCCGGACCCGAAATCGAAACCGATGATCCACTTCAACTACATGTCGCATCCAGACGACTGGGCGGAGTTCCGCCACTGCATCCGGCTGACCCGCGAGATCTTCGGCCAGTCGGCGTTCGATCCCTATCGAGGCAAGGAGATATCGCCGGGCAGCCACGTGCAGTCGGACGACGATCTCGACATCTTCATCCGGGATCACGCGGAGAGCGCCTACCATCCTTGCGGCACCTGCAAGATGGGCCGCGCCGACGACGTGATGAGCGTCGTCGATCCGGAGTGCCGGGTCATCGGCGTCGAAGGATTGCGGGTCGCCGATTCCTCGATCTTCCCGCGCGTCACCAACGGCAATCTCAATGCGCCGTCGATCATGACCGGCGAGAAGGCATCCGATCACATCCTTGGCCGCACGCCGCTGGCGCCGTCCAACCAGGAACCATGGATCAATCCGCGCTGGCAGGCGTCGGACAGATAGAGCATGATCGTGTGACTGCACGATCCGCATGCCGCGAAAGACAATCTGGAGACTTCCATGCGCGCTCAGCCCACGGCATCGCACTATGTCAACGGACGCTACATCGAGGACGAAGGCGGCGCCCCGCTGCCGGTCATCTATCCGGCAACCGGCGAGACCATCGCCATGCTGCGTTCGGCAACGCCGAACGTGCTGGAACTCGCCGTCGAGGCCGCGCGGGCGGCGCAGCCCGCCTGGGCGCGGCTGAAGCCGGTCGAGCGCGGGCGCATCCTGCGCCGCGCCGCCGACATATTACGCGCCCGCAACGCCGACCTCGCTCGCATCGAGACGCTGGACACCGGCAAGGCGATCCAGGAAACGTTGGTGGCGGATGCGCCCTCGGCTGCGGACTGCCTTGAATATTTCGGCGGTGCCGTTGCCGCCTACAACGGCGAGTCGGTCGATCTCGGCGGACCCTTCGCCTACACAAGGCGCGAAGCGCTCGGCGTCTGTGTCGGCATCGGCGCATGGAACTACCCGATCCAGATCGCCGGCTGGAAATCGGCACCGGCGCTCGCCATGGGCAATGCCATGGTGTTCAAGCCGTCGGAAAACACGCCGCTGTCGGCGCTGGCACTGGCCGAGATCTACAGCGAAGCGGGGCTACCCGACGGCTTGTTCAACGTTGTGCAGGGCTATGGCGATGTCGGCGCCGGGCTTGTCGGCCACGATGTCGTCGCCAAGGTCTCGGTGACCGGTTCGGTGCCGACCGGCCGCAAGGTGCTGTCGCTTGCCGGCTCGAAGATGAAGCACGCGACGATGGAACTCGGGGGCAAGTCGCCGCTGATCGTGTTCGACGATGCCGACATCGAGAACGCCATTGGCGGCGCCATGCTCGGCAATTTCTATTCGACCGGACAGATCTGCTCCAACGGCACGCGCGTCTTCGTGCAGAGCGGCATCCACGACCGCTTTGTCGACCGTCTGATAGAGCGGACCAAGAAAATCCGCATCGGCGACCCGCTCGATCCCGAAACCCAGATGGGACCGCTGGTCTCCAAGGCGCAGCACGACAAGGTGGCCGGCTATATCGAGATCGGCAAGCAGGATGGAGCGACGCTTGCTTGCGGCGGCAATGTGCCTTCGCTGCAGGGCTTTCAGGGCGGCTTCTTCGTCGAGCCGACGGTGTTCACCGGCGTGACCGATGGCATGCGCATCGCCCGTGAAGAAATTTTCGGACCAGTGATGAGCGTGTTGAAATTCGACGGCGAGGACGAGGTGATCGACCGCGCCAACGACACCGAATTCGGCCTCGCTGCCGGCGTCTTCACGCGCGACCTGCCGCGCGCCCACCGCGTCATCGCCGAACTGCAGGCCGGCACCTGCTGGATCAACGCATATAATCTGACGCCGGTGGAAATCCCGTTCGGCGGCTTCAAACAGTCAGGCATCGGACGTGAGAATTCACTGGCCGCACTGGCGCTCTATTCGCAGCTGAAGTCGATCTATGTCGAGACGGGTGACGTGGCGAGCCCGTACTGATCCAGCCCTCTACGCCTTCAGGTCGGCCGTGCTGTCCAGATATTGCGTCAGCGCACAGACCAGATGATAGAAGATGCTGGCTGGCACATCGGTCGCCAGCGAGCGGCCGCGTTCGTCGATGCGGTCGATCCACAGTCCGAGCGGCGCCGGGTCGATGTGCCAGCGGAACAACCGGCCGACGCGCGCTTCGATCTCGGGCTTGAGATCGGGCCCGCCCGAACCATCCAGCGCGATCGCCGCCTTCACCGCTTCGGCCTGCGGCCAGCTGCGCGATATCAGGTCGAGCGGCAGGCCCTGTCGCGAGACGGCGCCATAGGCAAGGCCGGTGGCGCGGTTGAGGCCATTGGCGATGGCCGAGGCGTAGAGTTTCCTGGCAAAGCCGCTCAACTCGGCCTGGCCGCTGCGCCCAGCGAAATCGACCAGCAAAGAGGCCCATTCGAAATGGTGGCCAGGCTCGGTCCACGAGCCTTTCTCGCCGGCGGATGGTTTCCATTCGGCATCGAAATACTCGCCAAGCGTCCAGCTTTCCGGATCGAAGAAATGACTGCGGAAGAGGTCGATGATGCGCGCTGCGCGGCGCAGATGGGCGCGCTCGCCGGTCGCCTGGTGCCAGGCGAGGAAGGCCTCGAGCAGGTGCATATGCGGGTTGGAGCGGCGCTCGCCTTTGCCATCCGATGTCTCAAGGAAGCCGGTCATGCGGCTGTCTTCGAGATGCGCATCGAGAAAGGCGAAGGTTTCCTCGCCGAGGCGCAAAGCGTCGGGATTGCCAGACATATGCGCATGCGCCAGTGCCAGGAGCACGCAGGAATGATCGTAGGCATCCTCGGTGGCGTCGGCGACCGAACCGTCGACATTCAGCGTCCGAACCCAGCCGCCCTTGTCGGTGCGGCCCTTGCCGGCCATGAAGGCGATGCCATGGCTGATCAGCCGGTCGGCCGGACCGTCCCAGCCGCGCGCCCGGGCAACGGCGAAGGCATAGACCTGCCTTGCCATGGTGCGCATGCGCTTGGGCTTCATCAACGGCGAAGCGTCCAGGCCAAGCGCTTCGTGAAAGCCGCCATGGCGTTCGTCGACGCCCGATGTCGACCACAGCGGCAAGGTCTCCTGAAACAGCCAGTGATGCACGCGCCGCCGCCAGGCGCCGCTTTCGATGACGCGGTCATGCGCCGGCGTGAACCTGGTTTCCAGGCGACCCGATTTTTCGAGCTGCTCGACGATCTTCTTGACGTGTTGGCTGTGGCTGACCGGAGCGACGAAGGTGGCATCCGATGTCGAAACGATGGCGATGTCCTTCATGCCGATCGCCGACAGCAGGCGGCCGTCACTGCGAATGTAGGAATTCTCGCAATCGATGGCGACGACATCGCCGATGATGACATTGCCCCGGTCGTCGGCGGGGCCGACATCGAGCAGCGACTGCCATGAGCCGAGATCGTTCCAGCGGAAGCCGGCCGGCACCATCGCGATGTCTTTTGCCCGCTCCATGATGGCGTAGTCGATCGAGTTCGACGGAATGGCGGCGTAGAGTTCTAGCGGCATGTAAAGGCCGGACAAATCCGATGTCGCTGCCTTGTAGGCTGCTTCGGTGGCCTGCCAGATATCCGGCTGGAACGCTATGAAGGCATCACGCATGGCGCTGGCGCGAAAAAGGAAGATACCGGTGTTCCAGTAGAAATTTCCGGCCTTGAGATAGCTTTGCGCAGTCGCAAGATCCGGCTTTTCGACGAAGCGCGACACGTCGAAGATGCCGCCGCTTTCGGCCGCAACCTCGATATAGCCGTAGCCGGTCTCGGGCTGTATCGGCCTGATGCCGAACACCACCAGCCGGCCGCTACGCGCTGCTTCGGTGCCGGCTTCGACGCTCTGCCAGAACTGGCGCGGGGTCGATATCTCATGGTCCGACGGCACCACCAGCACCAGGCTGTCGCTGAACTCGGACAGTGTGCGCAGCGTCGCCAGTGCGACGGCGGCGGCTGTGTTGCGCCCGGTCGGCTCGAACAGCGGCCCGCCGCCGGCGAGGTCGAGGCCGGCAAGATCGGCGTGAACGCGGTCGGCATGGCGCTCCGCGGCAATCAGGAAGATCGGCGTTTCGCCTTCCGGCCGGGCCGTCAGCCGGCGCAAGGTCTTGGCCAGCATCGAGCCGTCGCCGGACAAATCGTGGAACTGCTTGGGATTGTCCTCGCGCGACAGCGGCCACAACCGCGAGCCGACGCCGCCGCTCATGACAAAACTGACAATCCGCTCGGTCATTCAACCACCATTCAAAAGGTCTGGTTGTAGGCGCCCACCTCGGGGCTGCGGCGCAGCACGGTGTCGACAGCCTCGAACATCTCCCGTCGACGCTGCGACGACACCGGGCTTTCGACGACCACGACCAGTTCCGGCTTGTTCGACGAGGCGCGCACCAGTCCCCAGGTGCCGTCTTCGGCGACAACGCGCGCACCGTTGACGGTGATGAGGTCGGCGATCTTCTGGCCCGCAAAAACCGTTCCATCCCGCTTCATAGCCTGAAAGTCGGCAACCACCCGCTCGACAACGCCATACTTCACATCGTCCGCGCAGTGCGACGACATGGTCGGCGTGCCGAAGGTCAGCGGCAGCGCGCGGTAGAGATCGGCCATCGAACTGCCGGGGCTGCGGTCCAGCATCTGGCAGATGGCGATGGCGGTGACCAGCCCATCGTCATAACCCCGCCCGACTGGCGGGTTGAAGAAGAAATGGCCCGACTTTTCGAAACCGGCGACGGCGCCAAGCTCGGCGACGCGGCGCTTGATGTAGGAGTGGCCGGTCTTCCAGTAGTCAGTGACGGCGCTGTTGGCGCGCAGCACGCTGTCTGTGTTGAACAGGCCGGTCGACTTGACGTCGACGACGAAGGTCGAGCCCGGATGCTGGCTGGAGATATCGCGCGCCAGCATCACACCGACCTTGTCGGCAAAAATCTCATTGCCCTCATTGTCGACGACGCCGCAGCGGTCGCCGTCACCGTCGAAGCCAAGGCCGACATCGGCTCCAGTCTCAAGCACCTTGTCCCTGATGGCATGCAGCATCTGCATATCCTCGGGATTGGGATTGTAGCGCGGAAAGGTGTGGTCGAGTTCGACATCGAGCGGGATGACCTCGCAGCCGATGCGCTGCAGCGCCTGCGGCGCGAAGGCGCCGGCGGTGCCGTTGCCGCAGGCGGCGACCACTTTCAGCTTTCGGGTGATGCGCTTGTCCTCGGTCAGATCGTCGAGATAAGTAGCGCGAAAATCGCGAACGAAATCGTAGGAGCCGCCGCCGACGAGATCGAAATCGCCGGCCAGTACAATCTGCTTCAGCGCGCTCATCTCTTCCGGCCCGAAAGTCAGCGGCCGCGCCGCACCCATCTTGACGCCGGTCCAGCCATTCTCGTTATGCGAGGCGGTGACCATAGCGACCGAAGGCACGTCCAGTGCGAACTGGGCGAAATAGGCCATCGGCGACAACGCCAGTCCGATGTCCCTCACCCGAGCGCCTGCAGCCATCAAACCGGACACCAGCGCCAGCTTGATGCCAAGCGAGTAGGAGCGGAAATCGTGCCCGGTGACGATATCGGGACCGGCACCGACACGGCGGATCAGCGTGCCAAGCCCCATTCCGAGCGCCTGGACGCCAATCAGATTGAGCTCCGGCAGTTGCGCGGAGCCGGGATGGCCAAACCACCAGCGCGCATCATATTCTCGAAAGCCGGATGGCTTGATCAGCGCTTCGGTTTCGAACTCGAAACTGTTGGGCCGGGCGTCGCCAACGATGCTGAAGGACAAGACTGGAAAACTCCGAGTGGCGGAAATTACGAGTTGTCGAGGACTGCGGCTTAGCACAGAAGGCTTTAAGCCACGTTTATCCCAGGAGGGAATCCGAGCCTTTCGGGCTATGCTCGACGAAAGCCGATGAAATGCGACAGAAGTGCTGCCATGCCGCTTGCAGGAACGAAGTGTGGCGGCTATAAGCCCGCGGTCTGGTCACGGAGTGTAGCGCAGCCTGGTAGCGCACCTCGTTCGGGACGAGGGGGTCGCAGGTTCAAATCCTGCCACTCCGACCAGAAAAAACAAAGAGTTAGCGCATCCCGACTTCGGCGCTCCACCTGCCCCTCAAGCGAGATTACTCGCGTCTCCCCGCCGGCCGACAGCGATGCCTGTTGCACTGGACAGCAACCAGACGGTCTCAACCGGCCGCCTGATGCCTTCATGCGTGCGCTCGCGGACAGATTCCGGAAAACATCTCAACTGGTACGCGCGTCCGGCTAGCGGAGGCCAAAAAAGCTCAAGATCGCTATCACGATGACCACAGCTCCAACGAGCCAAATGATATTGTTCATGATCTCTCTCCTGTTGCCTGGGGGAAGCCCGCGCCTCTGGCGGAGAACGCGGGCCGACCAGTCTTTGCCGACTGATCCGCAGCAGACACCAAATCGTGATCCCGGCTGCGAGAAATAAAACCATCAGGCACGTCTAATGTTCCGTCGTTGACGAGATCCGGCGGTGACAGTGAACGTTCGGGCCGATGCCGGACCACCGGAACCAAAGCGATCAGGGGCAGTTAATCCAATGAAGGGCTAATTAAGAAAACGGAGAAATTGCAATGAAAACAAGGATCATGTGCGCGTTGGCGCTTTCCATTGGACTGCCCGTCGTGGCTTCGGCAGCCGAAGCCGATGTGGTTGTTAGAACCCATCATCGACATCACGGCAGCGTCAAGATCATCAACGAAGACGGTCAGCGCTTGCACCACCGCCGCCATGGTACTGTGGCGTTCTACGACCATGGGCGCCGGCATCATCACCGCGATACCGTTGTCGTGACAGGTTCCGTCTCCACCCATCGCCACCACCATCGGCACCATCCCGTGGTGATCGAGAACGACGGGTACTGACCACAGATCTCCGGCCCGATTCTTGAAGGAATCGGGCCACGAGAGGCCCTTTGATCATGCTTTTGGCAGCACCGTCGGCAAGACAATTGCCCCTAGCCAGACTTAGGTCTGACCCCTGCCCGACCGAAGTCCAGGTTGGAAACGCATGCGCTTGCCCCAAATTCGGGGTGGCGGGCAAAAATGATCGATGAAACCAAGAGCAGCAGCATGTCGAACCGTGAGACCAAACGATCCGATGCCCTGAGCACGCGAGTAACAGAGATCAAGGCCAGGATGCAGCAAGCCCAGATTACCGAAGACGAGATGAAGACCTTCCAGAAGGTCGCGGCCATCATGGAGGGCGGCGAGGGCCGAATCGAGGTTGAAGACCTGATTGCCGCGTCATTCCTCACCGACACGCTGCTGAACAGCCCGAAGCGTTAAGCGACCATGCCGACGATTAGCAGACTTTTTGATTCCCACGCCGATGCGACGCGGGTCGCTAGCGACCTGGTGGCGGCCGGAATTCCTCGCGTACAGATCGCGATCATCGGGCCTTACAATGACGGGGCAGGATCTGTTTGGGTTTCCGCTTTGGGATCGGTACTGGGCGCTGCTGCCGGCGGGTTGGCATGTCTGAGCGCCGTTGCGGCAGTTGGCATCAATCCTGTTGCTGCGAGCGTATTGCCAACAGCGGTGGCTGGCGCGGTCTGTGGCGGCGTTGCCGGCGGTCTGTTTGGAACATTCGCCCTGCGCGCCATGAAGGCGGATGATGAGGACGTGGCCGAGGGGGTCGTCCTGGTGACGGCGCATGTCGATGAAAATGACGCCGAGATCGCTCAGACAGTGCTCGGCGGTCCCCCGTCGACGTTGGTGGCCGAAGCAGCTTAGGAAAGCCGCCTCGACGTCGCCGGAACCGGCACTCTCCGTTTGCCAGCGATTGAACTCCACACCCGGCAAATAGCAATTCAGACTGGGGATGTTCCTGCTGTCGACCGCATGGCCCTGTGGCAGGTTCCTTCGCGGCCGCATATTTTGACGAAAAGGCCCGTCGGCTCTAGGGTCGATTAACCTGATGGAATGAGTGAAACGGCGGGCCGAGTGCGACATGAATTTGAATTCAACCACAGCCCCGCCCTTGATTCTTGTGATGACGCTGGTCCTCGTCGCTGGCTGTTCATCGCTCGGCAGAACCGTCGATCCAGCGAAATACGATTCAATGACGTGCACCGACCTCAACAGCGCGATGGGAGACGTCGCCCGTGACATCTCGCAAACGGCAATCACGCGCGGCAAGGTCACCAACACCAATGTTCCACGCTGGCTGCTCGGCGGCTCACGCGTGAAGACCGCGGTAGCCAACCGTGAAACAGCCAGGATCGACCGGCTTAAGCAGCAACAGGATGCCATTGCCGCCGTGCGAGCGCGCAAGTGCCAGAGGTCCGCGAATTGAGCGGACAGCCAACGCCTCGGTGCAGAGCCCGGTTCAGGCGCTCAGGCGAAATCGCGTCACGTCGATCGCGGCGGCCATCAGCGTCTGTGTGTAGGCGTGCTGCGGATTGCTGAAGATCGCCTCGGTCGGCCCTTCCTCGACGATCTTGCCCTGTTTCATGACGATGATGTAGTCGGCCATGGCGCGCACGACCGACAGATCGTGGCTGATGAAGAGATAGGACAATTCGTGGTCCGCCTGCAGCTTGCGCAGCAGTTCGACGATCTGTTTCTGCACAGAGCGATCGAGCGCCGAAGTCGGCTCATCCAATACCACCAGCCTGGGCTTCAGGATCATGGCGCGGGCAATGGCGATGCGCTGCCGCTGACCGCCGGAGAATTCGTGCGGGTAGCGGTTGCGGGCGTTGGGGTCGAGGCCGACCTCGCGCAATGCCTCGACCGCGCGTTGATCACGCTGCTTGCCCGAAAGGTCAGGCTCATGCACCAGAAGTCCTTCGGTGATGACCTGGCCGACAGTCATGCGCGGCGACAACGAGCCGAACGGGTCCTGGAAGACGAGCTGCATCTGGCGCCGCAGCGGCCGCATCGCCTGCCTGTCGGCTTGGGAAATGTCGCGATCGCCGAAACGGATGAGCCCGTCACTCGGCAACAGCCGCAGCAAGGCGCGGCCAAGCGTCGACTTGCCCGAGCCGGATTCACCAACGATGCCGATGGTCTGGTTGCGCTGCAGCCGGATCGAGATGTGATCGACTGCACGCAGCATCAGCGGTTCGCCAGCAAGAAACCCGCCGCCGATCCTGAACGTCACTTCGACATTCCTGCCTTCGAGCAGCACTGGGGCGTTGGCGGGCGGCGACGCCTTGCTGCCGGTCGGCTCGGCCGCCAGCAGCATTTTCGTGTAGGCATGCTGTGGGTTGACGAAGATGGCCTCCGCCTCCCCCTCCTCGACAACCTCGCCCTGGCGCATGACATAGAGCCGATCGGCAAAGCGGCGGACGATGCCAAGATCGTGGGTAATGAAGACGATCGCCATGCCGAGCTTGCGCTGCAATTCGGCCAGAAGCATCAGGATCTGCGCCTGTATGGTCACGTCGAGCGCTGTCGTCGGCTCGTCGGCGATCAATATGTCAGGGTCGTTGGCGAGCGCCATCGCGATCATCACACGCTGGCGCTGGCCACCCGACATTTCGTGCGGATAGGATTTCATCCGCCGCTCGGGATCGGGAATATGCACCAGCCGCAGCAGTTTGAGCGCTTCTTCACGCGCCTCCGCGACATTCAGGCCCCGATGCCGGCGGATCGGTTCGATCAACTGGTTGCCGATCGAATAGAGCGGATCGAGCGAAGTCATCGGCTCCTGGAAGATCATGCTGATCTTGCGGCCACGGACCTTGTTGAGCTCGGATTTGCTGAGCGTTAGAAGATTGCGGCCACGATAGTCGACGCTGCCTGTCGCTTCGCCATTCGACGCCAGCAGGCTCATCGCCGCCATCATCGTCTGGCTTTTGCCGGAGCCGGATTCGCCGACCACGGCAACGGTCTCGCCCGATTTGACATGGATGTTTATGCCCTTGACCGCCTCGACGGCGCCGTCGAGCGTGCGGAAGCGGACACGCAAATCCTTGACGCTGAGGATCGTTTCGGAAGCAGCCATCTCAGCGGTCCCCCTCTTTATCGATCGGCATCTTAGCGATCCCCATCTTAGCGATCCCTCGGGTCGAGTGCGTCGCGCAGGCCGTCGCCGACGAAGTTCAGCGCAAACAGCGTCGAGACGAGGAAGAAGGCGGGGAACAGGAGCAGCCAGTTGGCGGTGCCGATGTTCTTGGCGCCGACCGAGATCAGAACGCCCCAGCTGGTCATCGGCTCCTGCACGCCGAGGCCGAGAAACGATAGGAAGCTTTCCAGGATGATCACCTGCGGCACCAGCAGCGTCATGTAGATGACCACCGGGCCGAGCAGGTTGGGGATGACGTGGCGCAGCAGGATGCCGCGCTGGCCGACGCCCATGGCTTCCGCCGCCTGGACATATTCCTGGCGGCGGATCGACAGTGCCTGGCCACGCACGATGCGCGCCATGTCGAGCCACAGCACGGCGCCGACGGCCAGGAACATCAGCACGAAGTTGCGGCCGAAGAACACCACCAGCATGATGACGAAGAAGATGAAGGGCAAGGAATAGAGCACGTCGACGATGCGCATCATCACCTCGTCGACCTTGCCTCCGGCAAAACCGGCAGCGGCCCCGTAGACCACGCCGATGACCACCGCCACGACGCCCGCGAGCAGGCCGATGGCCAGCGATATACGCCCGGCCATCAGCGTGCGCGACAACAGGTCCCGTCCGGTGTTGTCGGTGCCGAACAGGAAATATTGCTGCTTGATCGAGGCGCTCATCGTCACTTCGAGACCGTCCGGCGACTTGCTCTCGATCTTGGTGTCGTCAAAGGCATCGGATCGGTCCAGATAGCGGATGTTGCGATCGTCGATCGGCCTGGTCGACTTGACGGTGACGAAGACCTGGTTGCCTTCCTGCCGCCATTCCTTGATGTCGACCCGCATGCGCTTGATCGCTTCGGTGAGCGCCGTCTCGATCATGTCGGCCTTCGGATAGGCTGACAGGCTTGGCGGCATGCGCACATAGTCGGCATAAATGGTGGTGTATTGATGCGGCACGAACCACGGCCCGAACACGCTGACGACCCCGATCAGGGCAAGGTAATACAGGCTGAACATGGCGGCGCGATTGGCCTTGAGCCGCGCCCAGGCATCCCCCCAGAGCGAACGGCCGATGACGGTGGGGGCGACTGTGGCCGCGATGTCAGTCATAGCGCACTCTCGGATCGACGACCGCGTACATGACGTCGACGATCAGGTTGAAGACAATGGTAAAGATGGCGATCACCACCACCGTTCCCATCACCAGCGTGTAGTCACGATTGAGCGCGGCATCGACGAAATAGCGGCCGACGCCTGGGATGGAGAAGATCGTCTCGACGATGACCGAGCCGGTCAGCAGTGCCGCCGCCGCCGGACCGGTGAAGGAGACGATCGGCAGGATGGCGCCGCGCAACGCGTGCTTGACCACCACCGACCAGTCGGACAGGCCCAGCGCGCGCGCCGTGCGGATGTGGTGGGACCGCAAGGATTCGATCATCGAGCCACGCATCAGCCGGGCGACGATGGCGATCTGCGGCAGGGCGAGCGTCAGCACCGGACCGACCTTGTTGATGAAAGCGCCATCGCCCCACCCACCGATCGGCAGCAGCCTCCAGGTCAGCCCGAACAGGAGTTGGATCACCGGCGCGATGACGAAGGTTGGGATGGTGCTGCCGGCCGTCGCCAGCGCGATCACCGTATAGTCGCCAAGCTTGTTCTGATTGAGCGCCGCAATGGTGCCGAGCACGGAACCGAGCAGCAGCGCCAGGACGAGCGCCGAGGCGCCGAGCTGAACCGAAATCGGCAGCCCCTTGGCGAACAGTTCGGTGACGGTGAAATCCGGCATGTTGTAGCTCGGGCCGAAATTGCCGCGCAACAGATTGCCGAGATAGTGGACGAATTGCAGCCAGAGCGGGTCGTTGAGGCCGAACTGGGCTTCGAGATTGGCCCTGATCTCGGGACTGAGCCCCCGCTCCTGGTTGAATGGACCGCCCGGCGCGACGCGAATCAGGAAAAACGCCATTGTCACGATGACGAACAGCGTTGGAATGGCGGTCAGAAGCCGCCGTAATACGTATCGCAGCATCGGTGCCCCGCTTGATCCAGAGCCGCGCGCGTCCAGTTGGACGGCCGCGCTCCAGCTTTCAAATCTTCGCACCGACATTTGCCGAAATCGAATTCCGGTACCCGGGCCGATGCGATGGCAAACCATCGCCACCGCGCCTGGAGGGCGCGGTGGCTTGGCCAGGGTTAGTCCTTGCTGACGAAGCGCGACGGATGCACGTCCATCACGTTGTCGACGAAGCCATGCAGCTTCGAGGAGACGATATCGTGGTAGCTGTAATAGAGGAGCGGTATCTGGCCGACGTCGTCGACCAGGATGCGTTCGGCGTCGGCCAGTTCCTTCATGCGCTGTTCGGGGTTGCCGCCGGCGGCGGCCGCCTTGTCCATGGCCGCTTCATAGGCCGGGCTGTTGTAGTCCGAATAATTGTTGCCGCTGGCTTTGCGCGAGATGCCGAGGAAGGTTTCCGGATCCTTGTAGTCGGCGATCCAGGCGGCACGTGCCAGATCATAGTTGCCCTTCTGCTCGAGGAAGGAGTAGTGGGTCTTGGTGTCGGTGTTGAGCAGCGTGACGTCGACGCCAAGCGGCTTCAGCTGTTCCTGGATCGCCACCGCAGTGTTCTTGTGGTTTTCCGACGTGTTATAGCGGATTTCCATCTTCAGCGGCTTTTCGGGCGTATAGCCGAGTTTCTCGAGGATCTTCTTGGCCGCATCCTCGCGGTCGATCTGCGGCATGTCCGCATATTTGGCCATTGCCGGCGTGTAGCCTTCGATGCCGGGAGGCACCATTGAATAGCCGGGCAGCATCGAGTTCTGCCAGACTTTTTCGGCGAGGAAGTCGCGGTCGATCGCCATCGAGATGGCATTGCGCAGCTCTACATTATCCCACGGCGCCTTGTCGGTCTTGATCGCATAATAATAGGTGCCGAGATACGGTCCAACGTGGATCTGGTCGCCAAACTTGGTCTTGAGATCGGCGAGCTGTTCAGTCGGAAGGTCGTCGTAGCTGTCCAGTTCGCCTGCCTCGAAGCGCTTCATCGCCGAAGAGCGGTCCTCGGTCGGGATGTAGTTGACGACGTCGAACTTGACGGTCGCCGCATCCCAGAATTTCGGGTTCTTGACCAGCTTCATATGATCGTTGGGAACCCATTCGGCCAGCGTATAGGCGCCGTTCGAAACGAGATTGCCGGGCTTGATCCAATCGGCGCCGAGCTTTTCGATGGAGGCCTTGCTCACCGGATAGGTCGCCTGGTGGGTCAGCATCTCCAGGAAGTAGGGCGTCGGCGCCTTCAGCGTGACCTCCAGCGTATTTGCGTCAATCGCCTTGACGCCCATGTCCTCAGGCTTGCCCTTCTTGGTGTTGACGTCCTCCGCACCCTTTACCGGATACAGCATCGAGGCGTATTCGGCGCCGGTCGCCGGATCCTCCAGCCGGTGGAAGGCATAGACGAAATCGTCCGCCGTAACCGGGCTGCCATCCGACCACATGCCGTCCTTGCGCAGCTTGAACGTATAGACGGTTCCGTCGTCCGAAACCGTCCAGCTCTCGGCGGCACCAGGAATGAGATTGGCCTTCTGGTCCTGCATGACCAAGCCCTGGAACAGGTCGCGCAGGACATTGGCTTCGTAAACCGTCGAGGTCTTGTGCGGATCGACCGACTCCGATTCAGCGGCGGTGCCCCTGTTATAGACGGTCTCGGCAAAGGCCTGCGTGTAGAACGTCCCGGCGGCCAGCGTCATCGTCGTGGCGAACACAGTCGCCTTCAGCATGTTTTTCAGCATGAAGTTCTCCCTGTCGGCGCCGCCGTTGGCGCGCCTATTAAGTGTTGACGCCCTGGAGCCGATATCTGACCCCTTTGAGCGCGCCGCTGGTTCCCGTCCTGCGGCTCGTGCCCAGACACTAACGCGGAGAATTTTTATTTCAACAGACTCTCTGGGTCACCCAAAGTAAGGCGGACGAAAGCTATGGTGTGGCCGCTGAAACACCAGCCGAAACCAAAAGCTTGACTTGGTTTCTTCACCTCGACGCTATTTTTCACCGCGAATCGGGAGCCATGCCAGTTTGCCGGAATGTCTTAATGCGTTCTTAAGCAACCTGAGGTTACATTACGAGTACCTTCTATACAGTTCGAGCTTCAGACGCGCGGCGGCTATGAGTAACGGAGCAAGTAAATTGCCCAAAATCCGTCAACTAATGCGGAAATTTCAAGAAGAGCGCGGTACCTCTGCGGTTGAGTTTGCCTTACTTTCACCGATTTTCATTCTTCTTCTACTCGGAATGGTTGCATACGGTATATACTTCGGCGCCGCCAACTCGATCCAGCAGATCGCAGCGGATGCCGCCCGCACGGCAATTGCCGGGTTGAACCAAACCGAACGTCAAACGCTCGTAGCCAGCTTCGTCACCAACAATGCCGGCGGATATCCCTTCGTGGATGTCAGCAAGTTGACCTACCAGGCCAACGACAGCTCGGCCGATGGAAGCCAGTTCGTGGTGTCCATACAATACGACGCCCGCAACCTGCCGATCTGGAACCTTTTCCCGGGCATAGCCATGCCCGGGACCACGATCAGGCGCCAGTCAACGATCAGGGTCGGGGGCATTTGAATGCTGCTGCATGCGTGCAATGGGATCGGTCGGCTTGCCCGGTTGATGCTGAGTGACAGGAAAGCGAACTTCACCGTCATGGCGGCATTGAGCGCGCCGGTGGCGCTGGCGCTGGCCGCAGTGGCCATCGACGAAGCCTCGATCTACACCGAGCGCCGCGAAGCGCAGGCAATGGTGGATCTGGCGGCGATCACCGCCGCCTCGAACATGACCAATGTCAATACAGCGGTCGTTACCACGCTGACCGACAACGGCATGCCAGGGGTTGTCGTTCAAAGCTCGGGACAGACGATCGAGCCGGCGGTCGGCAAAACCGTCGTGACGGTCACGCCCGGGCGATATGTGGCATCCGGGGCCAATGTGGGCCAGCGTTTCCAGGCCAGCATAACCCCCTACAATGCCGTCCGCGTCACCCTGAAGAAGATCCCCGCCCGCTATTTCGCGAGTTCGCTGATCCCCACTCCCGTCATCGGCACCCAAGCCACCGCCAGCATGACGCCACAGGCGACGTTCTCGGTCGGATCGAGGCTCGCCAGCCTCGATGGCGGTATCCTCAACGCGCTTCTCGGCGGACTGCTCGGCAGCAACATCTCGCTCAGCGTCATGGACTACAACGCGCTGATCTCCGCGGATGTGAGCGTGCTCTCCTTCGTGGACGGTCTTGCCACACAGCTGAACCTGACCGGCGTCTCGTATTCGGATGTGCTGGCATCGAAGGCGACCGTCGGCCAGATCGCCACGGCCATGGCCAATGTGCCCGGGCTTGGCAACACGGCCAAGGTCGCCCTGCAGACGATCGCGTCCAAGTCGACCAGCACGGTCCAGATCCCGCTCAGTCATCTGGTCGATCTCGGCTCCGTCGGCAAATTGGGCCTCGGGCAAAGGCCCGCCGGCCTCGGCGTCGACGCCAGCGCCTTGGGAATGCTGACGGCCGCCGCCGGACTGGCAAACGGTTCAAAACAGGTCGACGTCGCCCTCGGCGCCACCATTCCCGGGGTGCTGTCGACCACGCTCGCCATCGCCATCGGCGAACCGCCGCAATCCTCGCCATGGCTGGCGGTTGGAGAAGCCGGCACCGTGGTGCGCACCGCGCAAACGCGCATCAAGCTGCTGTTCACCCTTGGGGTCGGCAGTAATCCGAACCTGAGCGGCGGCATCAGCCTGCTGTCGGTCAGGTTGCCACTGAATGTCGAAGTGGCCTATGCCGAGGCCAAGCTGACCGACATCAGCTGCCCGACCGGCCCCGACAGCCTGAAGGTTACCATTGCCGCGAAGCCTGGCGTCGCCGCGCTGAAACTTGCGGCCAGCGATACCGATAGCAACCCCACTGCCTTTGCCGATTTCAGCAACGAACAGTCGTTCTCCGACGCCAACATCGCGGATGCCAGCCTCAATCTGCTGCTGCTAAAAATCCCGCTGCTACAGGTGAAGGGTTCGGCTGGGGCCGACGTCACCAACGTCAACCCGACCAACCTGGTCTTCAATAAAACCGAGATCGCTGCCAAGATCACAAAGGCGACGCCAACACGGGACCTGACCCAGACGCTGACCGCGTCACTTGTCAACGATCTGTCGCTCTACGTCGGTTCGCTTGGCATCATCGGGCTTGACCTAACCGCCATACTCGGCGTCGTGAAGCAGCCGGTGCTGGCTTTGTTGAAAACCGTGACCGCACCAGTCGACACATTGCTTTACAGCCTGCTCGATACGCTCGGCGTGCATCTCGGCGTGGCCGATGTCCGGGTCACCGGCGCGACATGCGGACGTGCCGTGCTGGTGCAGTAACGTCGGGATATCAGTCGAGCCTGCCCAAAAAGGCTCCGAGCGCTGGCAGCAAAAGCTCAGTCTCGACGACCGCGGCATTGCCATCCAGCTGCGCAACCGCTCCGATGTCCCCCGGCAACGGCCAATTGGCCGGTCCTCCGGCGAAATTGAAGACACAGAGCAGTCTTTCACCGCCGCCGTCGCGGATGAAAGCGAGCAGGTCACCCTCGGCGTCGAGAAAGCGGATCGAGCCGGATATCAGCGCCTCATGCTCCCCGCGCAAGGCCAGCGCAGCCCGGTAGGACGCGAGCACAGAGACCGTGTCGGCATTCTGGACGTCGACGGCGCGAGCGCGATGGCTGGCCGGTATCGGCAGCCAGGGCCTGGCCGTGGAGAAGCCTGCATTGTCGGCGCCGGCCTCCCACACCATCGGCGTGCGGCACCCATCCCTGCCCTTGACGCCTGGCCAGAAGCGGATGCCGACGGGATCGCGCAGATCTTCATAGGCCAGCTCCGCCTCCTCCAGCCCGAGTTCCTCGCCCTCATAGAGGCAGATCGAGCCGCGCAGGCAGGCGAGCAGCATGATCGAGAATCTTGCGACCGCGTCGGGCTCGCTGTCCGGCCTTGTCCAGCGGCTGACATGGCGCGCCACGTCATGGTTGGAGAAGGCCCAGCAGACCCAGCCGTCGGAGACGGCCGCCTCGAAGGCTTCGACGCAGCCACGCACATGCGCGGCCGAGAACTGCGGACCGAGCAGGTCGAAGGTGTAACACATATGCAGCTTGTCGCCGCCTGAGGTATAGGCGGCGAGCGTCTGCAGCGAGCGGCCTTCATCGCCGATCTCGCCGACGGCAGCACGGTCGTCATATTCGTCGAGCAGCGCCCTGAAGCGGCGCAGGAACGCCAGGTTTTCCGGCTGCGTCTTGTCGAACAGGTGCTCCTGGTAAAGGTAGGTGTTGGTCTCGCTGTTGGTGCCGGCGACGCTTGATGCCAAGGGTGGATTGCTGCGCAGCCAGCGGTCGTGGACATAGTAATTGACCGTATCGAGCCGAAAACCGTCGACGCCGCGCTCCAGCCAGAAGCGCACGGTTTCCAGAAGCGCGTCCTGAACCTCCGGATTGTGGAAATTCAGATCGGGCTGCGAGGGGAGGAAATTGTGCATGTAATACTGCCGGCGGGTAGAATCCCATTCCCAGGCCGGGCCACCGAAGACGGAGAGCCAGTTGTTTGGCGCGCTGCCATCTGGCTTGGTATCGGCCCAGACATACCAGTCGGCTTTGGGGTTATCGCGGCTGGCGCGGCTTTCGACAAACCAGTCGTGCTTGTCGGATGAATGCGACAGCACCTGGTCGATGATGATCTTCAGGCCGAGACGATGCGCCTCGGCGACCAGCGCATCGAAATCCTCGAGCGTGCCGAACATCGGATCGACATCGCAGTAGTCCGACACGTCGTAGCCCATATCGGCCATCGGCGACTTGAAGAAAGGCGACAGCCAGATGGCGTCGACACCGAGCGAGGCGACATGGGCGAGCCTCGATGTGATACCGGCGAGATCGCCGCTGCCATCGCCGGTCGTGTCCTGGAAGGAGCGCGGATAGATCTGGTAGATGACGCAACCGCGCCACCATCCCTTCTTGTCACTCGCCGCCATTGCGCTTCTCCCTTGTGCCGGCCTGCGCTCGTTCGATCATGAAGATCATCGTCCGCCCGGATATTGGCCGCGAGATATCCGCCGCATCCGGCGCTTCGATAGCTGGGGCCCAGAAGAATCCGTCTCGTTCAGGCAAGGTGAACATGCAGGCCCGGCGATCGCCGTTGATAAGCACCGCAAGACGGCGGTCGTCATCGCTGGCGCCACTCAGGACCATGACAAGACGGTGCCGCTGCGGATCCTGCCAGCTCTGTTCATCGAGCGGCGCGCCCGTCTCAGCAAGCCATGCGACGTCCGGTATCTCCGAACCTGCCGGCGGCTGGCCAGTGAGGAAGCTTGTGTCGGAAAGCGCCGGCATCGATCGGCGCAGCCTCGAGAGTTCCGCCGTGTAGCGCTCCAGCGCCTGGTCGCGGCCGGCCCAGTCGAGCCAGGTGATCTCGTTGTCCTGGGCATAGGCGTTGTTGTTGCCTTGCTGGGTGCGGCCGAATTCGTCGCCCGCGGTCAGCATGATGATGCCGCGCGAGGCAAACAACGTGGCGAGCAGCGCGCGCTGATCGTTCTGGCGAGCCGCTGCCACGGCCGGGTTGTCCGCATCACCTTCCACGCCGTTGTTCCAGGACAGGTTTTCATTGTGGCCGTCGCGGTTCTGCTCGCCATTGGCTTCGTTGTGCTTGCGCTCGTAGCGCACGATGTCGGCGAGCGTCATGCCGTCATGGGCGGCGATGAAATTGACACTGCGGCTGGCGCCTTGCCCGTTCGCGGCAAACACATCTGACGAACCGGCGAGCCGGGTCGCCAGGGCGCCGACCATGCCGGCGTCGCCACGCCAGAACCGTCTGACATCGTCGCGATACTTGTCGTTCCATTCGAGGAACGGCGCTGGAAAATTGCCGAGCTGATAGCCGTCGGGGCCGATGTCCCACGGCTCGGCGATCAACACGCGATCGGCCAGCAGTGCGTCATCGCGCATCGCTCTCAGCAGCGGCGCCTCGGCATCGAATGTGCCCTCGACCCGCCCCAGAATGGGAGCGAGGTCGAAGCGGAAGCCATCGACACCGGCATCCCTGACGAAATGGCGAAGCGTGTCGAGGACCATCTCCTGGACCACAGGATGGTCGCAAGCGACCGTGTTGCCGGTACCGGTGTCGTTGGCCAGCCTGCCATCAGGTGTGTGCCGGTAGTAGGCCTGGTTGTCGAAGCCGCGCAGCGACAGCGTGGGACCAAGCCTGTCGCTCTCGCCGGTGTGGTTGAAGACGAGGTCGAGGATGACGCCGATACCAGCCTGGCGCAGCACAGCGACCGTGTTTCGCAGTTCCATGATGCCGCCCGGCGCAAGGCGCGGATCGAGGGCCATGAACGTCACGGGATTGTAGCCCCAGGCGTTGCGCAGCCCGAGCGGCGGCAGATGCCGTTCGTCGATCGACGCGGTCACCGGCATCAGTTCGACCGCGCCAACGCCGAGTTTTTTCAGGTGCTCGACGATCGCCGGTTGAGCAAGTGCGGCGACTGTTCCGCGCAATTTTTCGGGAACGTCCGAATGCAGCATGGTGAAGGCGCGCACCGGAATTTCGTAGACCAGGCCGCCGGCGCGGAAGAGCGGCGGCGCAGCCTGCACAGGCTTCGGTAGCGCAGCCGCGATCGCCTTCGGCATCAGCGACGCGGTATCGCCCCCCTCGCCCCGGCGATCGGCCAGCCGCCAGTCATAGGCATAAGGCCTGTCAATCTCGACGGCGTAGGGATCGGTCAGCAATTTGTCGGGGTCGAACCACAGTCCATGCTCCGGCGCATAGTCCCCGTCGGCGCGGAAACCGTAGCGGGTTCCGGAGCCAAGACCTGCAACGAACAGCGCGTGGACGCCCTCGCCTTCCCGCTGCAGTTCGAGCCGTTCGATTTCCCGCATGCCCTGCTCGTCGAAGATCGAGACCCAAAGCCGACGGGCGGCCTGCGACCAGGCGGCAAAGCGGATGCCTTCGCGGGTGACTGTGGCGCCGAGCTGGGTCATGCCCGCGCCTCACCTTCTCCCCTTGCGGGAGAAGGTGGATCGGCGCGCAGCGCCGAGACGGATGAGGGGTGTTGGAAGGAACGCGGCGTTAGTGATCTGGACATCGGTTTGCGCCAAGCTGGAGCACCCCTCATCCGACCGAGCTTCGCTCGGCCACCTTCTCCCACAAGGGGAGAAGGTGAAACGCGCGCAGCCACTCTCAAGTGATCACGCTCGGCTTGGGGCGGCCGGTATGGCTGTGAATCCCGGCAATATCGTCAGCCGCGGCAATCAGATCGGCAAGGGCGGCCTGGGTGTCGAGATCGTGCCGAGACTTGTCCGGCTCGTAGCGCTCGATGTAGACGCGCAACGTCGCGCCCGACGTGCCGGTGCCGGACAGCCGAAAGACGACCCGCGAACCACCTTCGAACAGAACCCTGATGCCCTGATGCTCGCTGATCGAACCGTCGACCGGATCGTGATAGGCAAAATCGTCGGCGCTGGCGATTTTCAGGCCGCGCACGCTGTTGCCAGGCAGCGAGCCGAGCTTGGCACGCAGTTCGTCGACCAGCGCGTTCGCCCGGTCGCTCTCGACCTCTTCATAATCATGCCGCGAATAGTAATTGCGCCCGTAGGTCGCCCAGTGCTCGGTGACGATCTGCTTGCAGCTTTCGCCACGCGCGGCAAGGATGTTGAGCCACAAAAGCACCGCCCACAGGCCGTCCTTTTCGCGGACATGGTTGGAGCCGGTGCCGGCACTCTCCTCGCCGCAGATCGTCGCCATGTCGGCATCGAGCAGATTGCCGAAGAATTTCCAGCCGGTCGGCGTCTCATAGATGCCGATGCCGAGTTTTTCAGCGACGCGATCGGCCGCGCCACTGGTCGGCATCGAGCGGGCAATGCCTTTCAAACCGGCCTTGTAGCCGGGCGCCAGACGCGCATTGGCGGCGAGCATGGCGACCGAATCCGACGGGGTGACGAAAATGCCCTTGCCGATGATCAGATTGCGGTCGCCATCCCCATCCGAGGCGGCACCGAAATCCGGCGCGTCCGGTCCCATCATCTCGTCATAGAGGTGTTTGGCGTGGACAAGGTTCGGGTCCGGATGGTGGCCGCCGAAATCCGGCAGCGGCTTGAAATTGCGGCAGGTGCCATTGGGCGCGCCGAGCCGGTTTTCCAGGATCTCCTTGGCGTAGGGACCGGTCACCGCGTGCATGGCGTCGAAGCGCATGCGGAAGCCGGACTTGAAGAGTTTGCGCAGGGCGTCGAAATCGAACAGGCTTTCCATCAGCGCGGCATAGTCCACGACCGGATCGATGATCTCGACCGTCATGCCGGCGGCCTGGACCGTGCCTGTTGTGTCGATGTCGATCGGATCGATATCGGCGATCTTGAAGCTCGAAATCGCCTTGGTCTTTTCGAAGATCGCGTCGGTAAGCTTTTCCGGCGCCGGGCCGCCATTGCCGGCATTGTACTTGATGCCGAAATCCTCATGCGGGCCGCCCGGATTGTGGCTGGCCGACAGGATGATGCCGCCAAAGGTCTTGTATTTGCGGATGACATGCGAAGCGGCTGGCGTCGACAGGATGCCGCCCTGCCCGACCATCACCTTGCCGAAGCCGTTGGCGGCTGCGATGGCGATGGCCTTCTGGATGACCTCGCGGTTGTAGAAGCGGCCGTCGCCACCGATCACCAGGGTCTTGCCCTTGAAACCGTCGAGCGCGTCGAAGATCGACTGGATGAAATTCTCGGCATAGTGCTCCTGCTGAAAGACAGGCACCTTCTTGCGCAGGCCCGACGTGCCGGGCTTCTGGTCGGAATAAGGCTTGGTGGGAACGGTCCGTATCATGCTTCAGGCAACCCTTTTCGAAAGCAGCGAACGATAGAGTTCGACGTATTTTTCCGCGCTCTTGTCCCACGACACATCGGCTTTCATGCCCTGGCGCTGCAGTGATTCCCAGACCGTCGGACTGGCATGGGCATCGACGAGGCGGCGGATAGCGTGCAGCAAGGCGCCGCCATTGTTGGGCGCGAACTGGAAGCCGGTGGCGACGCCGGCAGAGACGGCAGCCTCATTGGCGTCGATGACCGTGTCGGCGAGGCCGCCGGTGCGGGCAACCACGGGCACGCAGCCATAGCGCAGGCCGTAAAGCTGCGTCAGCCCGCAAGGTTCGAAGCGCGAGGGAATGACGATGGCGTCGCAGCCGCCCTGCATGATGTGCGACAGCCCCTCGTCGTAGCCGACGACGACGCCGATGCGGCCGCGATGCCTGGCGGCGGCGGCAAGCAGCGCGCCTTCGAGACCGGCATCGCCCGATCCCAGGATGGCGAGCCGCGCACCCGTCGCGACAATGCCGTCGACCACCAGCGCCAGTATGTCCATGCCCTTTTGCCAGGTCAGGCGGCTGACCACGCAGACGATCGGGCTGTCATCGCGCTCAAGGCTGAAGCGATCTTCCACGGCAGCCCTGTTGGGTGCGCGCGCCTTCAGCGTGCTGCCCGTGTAGTTGGACACCAGATGCTTGTCGGTTTCCGGATCCCAGATGCCGGTGTCGATGCCGTTGACGATGCCATGGAGATCGCTGGAGCGCATGTTGATGAGGCCGTCGAGGCCCATGCCGAATTCGGGCGAGCGGATTTCCTGCGCGTAGGTCGGACTGACCGTGGTGATCGCCCAGGCGGCCTGCAGGCCCGCCTTGAGGAAGCCGACACCACCATAATATTCGACGCCGTCGAGCGCCATCGCCGCCGCCGGCAAGCCAAGCTCGCCGAAAATGCCGGCGCCGAACTGGCCCTGGAAGGCGAGGTTGTGGACGGTCATCATCGAAGGCACGCCGACCGCCTTGCCATAGCGCATATAGGCCAGCGTCATCGCCGACTGCCAGTCATGGGCGTGCACGATGTCGGGCTGGTAGCCCGAGATGGCGCCGCCGGCGATGTCGCCGCCGACCTGGCTCAACGCCGCGAAACGCCGCCAATTGTCTGGCCAGTCGACGCCGGTCGCATTGCCATAGGGGCCGCCGGGACGGTCGAACAGATGCGGCGCATCGAGCACGAACAGTTCGAGCCCGGCGAGTTGGACGGAATGGACAGAGGCCTTGCCGCCCTGCAGCAAGGGGTATTGCAGAACCGCCCGCTTTTTCTTGAAGGCAGCCATGACGGTCGGAAAGCCGGGCATGAGCGTGCGCACGGTCACGCCCTTGGCCGCCAAGGCAATGGGCAGCGCGCCGGTCACGTCGGCAAGCCCACCGGTCTTGATGAGCGGGAAAATTTCCGGCGTGACCGACAGAACCTGCATGCGTCAGAGCCCCAGCTTGTCGATCATGTCCTGGGTGACCAGGCAGATGCCCTTTTCGGAAACGCGGAAGCGCTTGGCGTCGAGAATAGGATCTTCGCCGACCACCAGCCCTTCCGGTATCCTAACACCATGGTCGATGACCACGCGCTTCAACTTTGCGTTCCGGCCGACATGAACGTCGGGCAGCATGACGACTTCTTCGAGCGTCGAATAGGAATTGATGCGCGCGCCGGTGAAGATCAGGCTTTTTTTCAGCGAAGCCCCCGAGACGATGCAATCGCCCGAAACCAGCGAAGACACAGCCGAACCGCGGCGGCCATCCTCGTCATGCACGAACTTTGCCGGCGGCTTCAATTCGGCATAGGTCCAGATCGGCCAGTCGCGGTCGTAGAGGTCGAGTTCCGGCGTGATATCGGTCAGGTCGATATTGGCTTCCCAATAGGCGTCGACCGTTCCGACGTCGCGCCAGTAGGCCTCGTTCTCGGCGGTCGAACGGACGCAGGACTTGGCGAAGCGGTGCGCGATCGCCTTACCGTGCTGGACGATATAGGGGATGATGTCCTTGCCGAAGTCGCGGCTCGAGCCCGGCTCGGCCGCATCGCGGCGCAACTGCTCCATCAGAAACTTGGTCTTGAAGACGTAAATGCCCATCGAGGCCAAGGCAAACTCCGGCTTATCGGGAATGCCGGGCGGATCGGCGGGCTTTTCGACGAAGGCGATGATGTTGTCCTTGCCATCGACATGCATGACGCCGAAGCCGGTGGCTTCCATGCGCGGCACTTCGAGGCAGCCAACGGTGACGTCGGCATTGGCGTCGACGTGCTGGCGAAGCATCATCTCGTAGTCCATCTTGTAGATGTGGTCGCCAGCCAGGATGACCATGTATTCGGGTCCGTAGGCCTCGATGATGTCGATGTTCTGATAGACGGCGTCAGCCGTGCCCTCATACCACTGCGTTTCCGAGACGCGCTGGCTGGCCGGCAGGATGTCGAAGCTTTCGTTTCGCTCTGGGCGCAGGAAGTTCCAGCCGCGCTGCAAATGACGGATCAGCGAATGTGCCTTGTACTGGGTGGCAACGCCGAGGCGTCGAATGCCGGAGTTAAGCGCGTTGGAGAGCGCGAAGTCGATGATGCGCGTCTTGCCGCCGAAATAGACGGCCGGCTTGGCACGCCGGTCGGTCAGTTCCTTGAGGCGGCTGCCACGGCCGCCGGCCAATACATAGGCCATGGCATCGCGCGCCAGCGGCTGGGTCCGTTTCAAGTCTGCCATTTCTACCCTCCCAAGTTACTCGATCTCGACATGTTACTCAGTGTCGATGGGTTCAGTCGGCGACGAGCTCGAGCATGATCGTGGACAGCGGCGGCAAGAGCATCGTCGCGGCGATGCTTCCTTCCTCCGCCCGTGCCTCGACCATGCCGCCATTGCCCTTGCCGGAACCGCCATATTCAGAAGCGTCGGTGTTGATGATCTCGCGCCATTTGCCTGATGTCGGCAACGGCACGCGATAATTATCGCGCGGCACCGGCGTGAAATTGGAAATGACGGCCACCGGGCTGCCGCCCGGCGCGCTGCGCAGCCAGGCAAAAACCGAATTCTGGCTGTCGTCGACGATCAGCCAGGAAAACCCTTCCGGTTCGCAGTCGCGGCCATGCAGCGCCGGGCGCGAACGGTAGAGATAGTTGAGATCGCGCACCGTCTGCCAAACGCCGCGATGCGGCCGGAATTCAAGCAGGTTCCAGTCGAGCGCGCGCGCCTCGCTCCATTCGCGGCGCTGCGCGAACTCCTGCCCCATGAAAAGCAGCTTCTTGCCGGGATAGCCCCACATGAAAGCGTAGTAGGCGCGTAGCGTCGCAAACTTCTGCCAGTCGTCGCCGGCCATCTTGCCAAGCAACGTGCCTTTGCCGTGCACAACCTCGTCATGCGAGAGCGGCAGCACGAAATTCTCCGAGAAGGCGTAGGTCAGGCCGAAGGTGAGGTCGTTGTGGTGGTGCTTTCGGAAGATCGGCTCCTTGGAGAAATACTCCAGCGTGTCGTGCATGAAGCCCATATTCCACTTGAAGCCGAAGCCGAGGCCGCCTTCATGCACCGGTGCCGAGACCTTCGGCCATGAGGTCGATTCCTCGGCTATGGTCATGACGCCCGGATGATGGCCGTAGACCTCCTTGTTCATCTTCTGCAGGAAGCTGACCGCCTCGAGATTCTCGCGGCCGCCCTTCTCGTTGGGGATCCATTCGCCGGCCTTGCGTGAATAGTCGAGGTAGAGCATCGAGGCGACCGCGTCGACGCGCAAACCGTCGACATGGTATTTCTCGGCCCAGAACAGCGCATTGTTGACCAGGAACGACACCACCTCGCGGCGGCCGAAATTGTAGATCGCGGTGTTCCAGTCGGGATGAAAACCCTTGCGCGGATCGGCATGTTCATAGAGCGCGGTGCCATCGAAATTGGCCAGGCCATGCGCGTCGACCGGGAAATGTGCCGGCACCCAGTCGAGGATGACGCCGACGCCGGCGCGGTGGGCGCCATCGACGAAACGGGCAAAGCCGTCCGGGTCGCCAAAGCGGGCCGATGGCGCGTAAAGACCGGTCGTCTGGTAGCCCCAGGACGGGTCGTAGGGATGTTCAGAGATCGGCATGAATTCGATGTGGGTGAAACCGGTCTCGACCACATAGGGGATCAGCCGGTCGGCCAACTCGTCCCATGACAGGAACGTTCCGTCGTCGCGAAGCTGCCAGGAGCCGGCATGGACCTCGTAGATCGAGATGGCTTCTCGCCGGTGATCGGCATTGCGCCAGAAATTGCGATGCGCCTCGTCGCCCCACTCGTGCGCCGGCGGCACCGCCACGACCGAAGCAGTAGCCGGACGCAGTTCGGATTTGAAGGCGAACGGGTCGGCCTTCAGCGGCAGCCTCACACCATCGGGGCCGATGATCTCGTATTTGTAGGGTCGTCCGGCACCGATGTCGGGTACGAACAGTTCCCAGATACCGGTGTCGCGGCGGTCTCGCATGGTGTGCCGGCGGCCGTCCCACTCGTTGAAGTCGCCGACCACAGAGACGCGCCGCGCATTGGGAGCCCAGACGGCGAAATGCACTCCGGTGGCGCCTTCGTGATCGATGACATGGGCGCCGAGCTTGTCGAACAGCCTGAGATGCGAGCCTTGGGCGATGTAGTAATCGTCCATCGGGCCCAGCACCGGACCGAACGAATAGGGATCGGTCAGCCACCAGTCGCCGCCGGCGTTCCTGGCATGATAGCGCAGGGGTTGCCGCTTCTTGATCGAGAGCTTGCCTTCGAAAAAGCCGCCATCGTCGCGCCTGGACAATTCACCCGCGATGGTGCCGGTCAGCGTGTAGGCGGTGACGAATTCGGCATTCGGAACAAAGCACCGGGCATACAGGCTCTTGCCGACCTCATGGACACCAAGGACGGCGAAGGGATCTCCGTGCGTGCCGGCAACAATCGCCGCGACATCGCCGGCTGGCGCCAGTCCATCCGGCCCGCTTGTCGCAGCGGTCGCGCGCGGCTTCTTCATCAGGCAGTGTCCCTCCCCGGGCACCAAGTGTTTGTTTCTAGTGATGTGAATCCAACATTCAAATTCACATCACCGGGACCACATTGTTTGCGGCCTCATGCAATCACATCAGACAGGCACGTTCCAGATTTCTTTCGCATATTGGCGGATCGTGCGATCGGAGGAGAACCAGCCGACACGCGCAACGTTGCGGATTGCCCGGGCGTACCAGTCGGGACTGTTGCGCCAGACCGCATCGACCTCGCGCTGGGCGGCGGCATAGGCATCGAAATCGGCGGCAACCATGAACCAGTCGCTGTTGTAGAGACCGTTGATGAGATCGCGGTAACGCTCCGGATCGTCCGGCGAGAAGACGCCTGACGAAACAGCCGCAACCGCTTGCGCCAGCTCAGGCGAGCCTTCGATGACGGCGCGCGGATCGTAGCCGTTGTTGCGCCGCTCGGCGACCTCGGCGGTGGTCAGGCCGAAGATGAAGATGTTGTCGTCGCCGACGCATTCCTTGATCTCGACATTGGCGCCGTCGAGCGTGCCGATGGTCAGCGCACCGTTCAGCGCGAACTTCATGTTGCCGGTGCCCGACGCTTCCATGCCGGCGGTCGAGATCTGTTCGGACAGATCGGCGGCCGGCATCATGATCTCGGCAAGGCTGACATTGTAGTTCGGCACGAACACCACCTTCAGGAGACCGCGCACGGCCGGATCGCGGTTGATGACCTTGGCGACATCGTTGGCGAGTTTGATGATCAGCTTGGCATTGTGGTAGCTGGGCGCCGCCTTGCCGCCGAAGAATTTCACGCGCGGCATCCAGTCGCGCTCGGGATGCGAGCGGATCTGGTCGTAGAGGGCGATCGCCTCGAGGATATTCAGAAGCTGGCGCTTGTATTCATGGATACGCTTGATCTGGATGTCGAAAAGCGCCGAGGGATCGACCTTGATGCCGAGCCGGTCGGCGACGAGGTTGGCCAGCCGCGCCTTGTTGGCTCGCTTGACGGCGGCGAACTTGTCGCGAAAGGCGGCATCGCCGGCGAAACCGTCGAGATCCTTGATGGCGTCGATGTCATCGAGAAAGCGGTCGCCGATCGCCTCGCGGGCAAGCGACGTCAGCCCGGGATTACACTGGATCAGCCAGCGCCGCGGCGTGATGCCGTTGGTCTTGTTGTTGATGCGATCGGGATAGAGCTTGTGCAGATCGGCGAACACCGTCTCCTTCATCAGGTCGGTGTGAAGCGCCGAAACGCCGTTGATCGAGTGCGAACCGACAAAGGCCAGATTGCCCATGCGCACCCGGCGGTCGCCATTTTCCTGGATCAGCGAGATGCGGCCGATCTGCTCGTCCGAGAACTGGTTGGACGCACGCGCCTCCAGAAGCACTTCAGCGTTGATGGCATAGACGATCTGCATGTGGCGCGGCAAAAGCCGCTCGAACAGCGGCACCGGCCAGCTTTCCAGTGCCTCGGGCAGCAGCGTGTGGTTGGTGTAGCCGAAGGTGCGCTGGGTGATGTCCCAGGCCTGATCGAAGTCCATGCCGTGGACGTCCATCAACAGGCGCATCAACTCCGGCACAGCGATGGCCGGATGGGTGTCGTTCAGGTGGATCGCAGCCTTGTCGGGCAAGGACTTCAGGTCGCCATATTGGCTGAGATGGCGCTGGACGATGTCCTGCAGCGATGCGGTGGAGAAGAAATATTCCTGCCGAAGCCGCAGTTCCTGCCCGGCCTTGTGGGAATCGGCGGGATAGAGCACGCGCGACAAGGCATCGGCCTTGTTGCTTTCGGCGAGCGCGCCGATGTGGTCGCCGGCATTGAACTTGTCGAGCAGGATCGGATCGACCGGCATGCCCGACCAGAGCCGCAGCGTGTTGACGCGGTTGGCCCGCCAGCCGACGACGGGCGTATCATAGGCGACGGCCAGCACATGCTCGGTCGGCTTCCAGACATGGCGTTCGAGGCGGCCGTCCTTGGAGGTGATCGATTCCACCGAACCGCCGAAACCGACCTCGAACGAGCGCTCACGGCGTTCGAATTCCCACGGGTTGCCGTGATCGAGCCAGGTTTCAGGCAATTCGACCTGCCAGCCGTCGTGAATCTCCTGGCGGAACATGCCGTTGGCGTAGCGGATGCCGTAGCCATGCGCGGGAATGTCGACGGTCGCCATGCTTTCCATGAAGCAGGCCGCAAGCCGCCCGAGGCCGCCATTGCCAAGTGCGGCATCCGGCTCGAGTGCGGCGATGAGATCGAGATCGACGCCCAGGGACGACAGGGCCTCGCGCATGTTGTCCATCAGGCCGAGATTGGAGAAGGCATCGCGCATCAGGCGGCCGATGAGGAACTCCAGAGACAGATAATAGACGCGTTTTTCCTTCTGATCGTACGCCTCCTTCGTCGCCTGCATCCAGCGATCGACGATCCGGTCGCGCACGACCTTGATCGAGGCGGTCAGCCAGTCGTACTGGGTCGCAACGGTGGTATCCTTGCCGACCCGGTATTTGAGGGCCACCAAGACTTCACGTGCGAGTGTCTTGGGATCAGGATTTTCGAGCAGTGGAGGAAGGGGTTCGGATGTCATCGCGCTCGTCATGATGCCTCTCGTGCGGTTGCCATGATCATACCGGCTTTCATCGCTCCTCCCAGCCCATGCTAGCTGATACCGCTATATATTCAATCGATTTAAACATGCCCGAACCGGCATGCCCCCTGCGGCAATTTGGCAATTCGCAAGTGTGACGCGCCAAGACGGTCGCGCGACGCGCTTCAAATTCCTGTTCCGTGCTTGCCGTGCCGCCAACCCTCCAGCACTTGGGCGACATGTATCAGGCCGCCAGCGCTGCCTCGGGCGGAACCTTTGCTCCGGTCATGAAGGCCACGGCATCGGACATCGTATATTGCTTGGGATCGATGACGCAGAGGCGACGGCCGAGCCGGTGGATGTGAATGCGGTCGGCCACTTCGAAGACATGCGGCATGTTGTGCGAGATCAGCACGATCGGCAGGCCGCGCTTCTTGACGTCGAGGATCAACTCGAGCACGCGGCGGCTTTCCTTGACGCCAAGGGCGGCCGTCGGCTCGTCCATGATCACCACACGACTGCCGAAGGCGGCCGCGCGCGCCACCGCAACGCCCTGCCTCTGGCCGCCCGAGAGCGTTTCCACAGCCTGGCTGATGTTCTGGATGGTCATCAGGCCAAGCTCGGTAAGCTTGTCGCGGGCGCGCTTTTCCATCGCCGGACGGTCGAGCATACGCAGCCAATCGCCCAGAAAACCCGGTTTGCGGATCTCGCGGCCAAGGAACATGTTATCGGCGATCGAGAGCGCCGGCGACAGTGCCAGATTCTGGTAGACGGTCTCGATGCCGGCTTCGCGTGCCTCCATCGGCGATTTGAAGGCGACGGGTTTGCCTTCAAGCCGGATCTCGCCTTCGTCGGGCACGGCCGCGCCGGAAATCGCCTTGATGAGCGACGACTTGCCGGCGCCGTTGTCGCCGATGACGGCGAGGATTTCGCCGGGATAAAGGTCGAAGTCGGCATTGTCGAGGGCGGTGACACGGCCATAGCGCTTGATCAGGCCACGCGCGGTGAGGATGGGTTCCTGGGTCATGGTCATGCCGACACCTTTCTGATCCATTGGTCGACTGCCACGGCGCCGATGATCAGCACACCGGTGAGCAGCACCTTCCATTGCGGATCGGCGCCCAGCATGTTGAGGCCCATGGAAACGACGCCGACGATCATCGCGCCGAACAGCGTGCCCAGGATGGAGCCGCGTCCGCCGAAGAGGGAAATACCGCCGATCACCGTCGCGGTGATGGCCTGCAGATTGTAGTCGGTGACGGCAGCCGACGGCGAGATCGAGCCGTTGCGGCCAATGGAGACCCAGGCCGCGAAAGCGGCGATCAGGCCGGCCAAGGTGTAGACCGTCATCAACACCTTCTTGGTCTGGATGCCCGACAGCTTCGCCGCCTCCTGGTCATCGCCAACGGCGTAGACATGGCGGCCCCACGCCGTGTGATTGAGCACGTACCAGAGGATCATCACGAGCAGGACCGTGGCAATGACGCCGAGCGTCAGCACCGCAGTGCCGACCTTGAAGCTGATGGCAAAGAGATGCAGCAGCGGCGCCTGGGTATCGACGTCGGTGTCGCGGATCGTCTCGTTGGCCGAATAGATGAAGTTCGTGGCCATGACGATGTTCCAGGTGCCAAGCGTCACGATGAAGGGTGGTAGCTTCATGTAGGCGACAAGCACCCCGTTGAGCAGCCCGCAGGCGGCGCCGGCGGCAAGCCCGATCGCCACTGCGAGCGCGCTCGGCATGCCGTAGGAGACCGCGCAATTGCCCATGATCACCGCTGAAATCACCATGATCACACCAATCGACAGGTCGATGCCTGCGGTCAGGATGACCAATGTCTGCGCAGCCCCCAGAATGCCGATGATGGCGATCTGCTGCAGGATAAGCGTCAGCGTGTAGGACGAAAAGAAACGCCCACCGATGGTGATGCCGAAGACGATGATCGCCAGAACCAGGACGATCAGCGGCACCGCGGCCGGCGTCGAATGCAAGAAATGCTGGATACGCTTGACGGCCGATTTGTGCTCGTCAAAAGCAGCAACGCTGGTGTCGCTGCTCGAGAGAACCTTCTCGAATTCCTGAGCTTGAGCCATGTTTTCTCCCCATAGGCTTCAGCCAAACGCCGACGCCAGTCCACGCCTTTCCGGTCTGCTGCCGGGATTGTTCGCGGTCACGCGAGCCATCGTCCACCCGAAGCAGCCGGGGATCAAGCCCCGACCGCTCAGGTTCCTTGGATGCCGGTCAGAACGGCATCAGCCCCAGCACTTGGCGAGGCCTTCCTTGGTGTCGATGGACTTGACGCCGGTGGCCGGCTTGTCGGTCACCAGGTTGACGCCGGTGTCGAAGAAGTTCTTGCCTTCGGTCGGCTTCGGCTTGGTTCCGTCCTTGGCAAAAGCGGCGATCGCCTCGATGCCGAGTGCAGCCATCTGCAGCGGGTATTGCTGCGAAGTGGCGCCGATGACACCTTCGGCCACCGACTTCACGCCGGGGCAGCCGCCGTCGACGGAAACGATCAGCACCTGGCTTTCGAGGCCGACAGCCTTGAGCGCCTGGTAGGCGCCGACAGCGGCGGGCTCGTTGATGGTGTGGATGACGTTGATGGTGTTGTCCTTCTGCAGGAGGTTCTCCATCGCCTTGCGGCCGCCCTCTTCGTTGCCGTTGGTGACGTCATGGCCGACGATGCGCGGATCGGTCTCGTCGCCGATCTTGTTGGGATCTTTTACATCGATGCCGTAGCCCATCATGAAGCCCTGGTCGCGCAGCACGTCGACAGTCGGCTGCGAAGGCGTCAGGTCTAGGAAGCCGATCTTGGCGTCCTTGGCCTTGTCGCCCAGCGTGGCGGCGGCCCAGGCCCCGATCAGCTTGCCTGCCTCGAGATTGTCCGTCGCGAAGGTCGCATCGGCGGCGTCGATCGGATCGAGCGGCGTGTCGAGCGCGATCACCAGCAGGCCGGCATCACGCGCCTTCTTCACGGTCGGCACGATGCCCTTGGTGTCGGATGCGGTGATCAGGATACCCTTGGCGCCGTCGGCGATGCAGCTTTCGATCGCCGCGACCTGGCTCTCGCTGTCGCCGTCGATCTTGCCGGCATAGGTCTTGAGGTCGACGCCAAGCTCCTTGGCCTTCGCGGTCGCGCCTTCCTTCATCTTGACGAAGAAGGGATTGGTGTCGGTCTTGGTGATCAGGCAGGCGCCGACACCGGCCGCGGATGCGGACGAGGCAAACGCCATCAGCCCCAGAGCCGCGGCGGCAAACACGGTCGATTTCAACAATTTTGTATTGGTCACGATTTTCCTCCCAGTGGAACCATTCCGATGCCGGCCAACCGGCACCTGCAGCGCATCCAACGAAATTCTCCCAGCGTGGACGCTGCCTTAACAGACACCAGGCCGAAGCCCCTGTCAATAATTAAATCACTCTTATTTATTATTGACAGCATTGCTTCGTTCACCCATTCTGGCCCAAAAGCATTGAGGGGAAACGACGGGAGGAACAGGGTGGAAACGGCCATTGCGAGGCACGGTTCGCCCGAGGTGAATGACAGTCTCATTCACCGCGGCACCAACCAGAGCGGCATGCGCGACCACAATGAGCGGTTGGTGCTGTCGCTGGTGCGTCAACACGGCAGCCTGGCAAAATCCGACATCGCCCGCATGACCGGACTTTCGGCGCAGACGGTTTCCGTCATCATGCGCGAGCTGGAGGAAGAAAGCCTCCTGCTGCGTCAGGCGCCGTTGCGCGGCAAGATCGGCCAGCCTTCCATCCCGATGGCGCTCAATCCCGAAGGCGCTTTCTTCATCGGCCTGAAGATCGGCCGCCGCAGCGCTGAACTGGTGTTGATCGATTTCCTTGGCAATGTCCGTTCGATGCTGCAGCATTCCTATCGCTACCCGGCGCCGCGCGAGACGGTGGACTTCGTCAGCAACGGCATGCGGCAGATGCGCGGCGAGCTGACGCCCGCGCAAGACAAGCGCATCGCCGGGCTGGGCATCGCCATGCCGTTCGAATTGTGGAACTGGGCCGATACCGCCGGCGCCCCGCGCGACGTGATGGACGAATGGCGTCACCGCGACATCAGGGCCGACATCCAGGCGCAATGCGATTTTCCGGTCTATTTGCAGAACGACGCCACGTCGGCCTGCGGCGCCGAACTCGTCTTCGGGCAGGCGGGCGCTGCGCGTGACTTCGTCTATTTCTATATCGGCGCCTTCGCCGGTGGCGGCATTGTGCTGAACGGCCGGCTTTTCGGCGGCCCGACCGGCAATGCCGGAGCGCTCGGCTCCATGCCCGTGCCCGGCCCGGACGGCAAGCCGACCCAACTGATCGATGTCGCTTCCATCGCCATGCTCGAAAAGGCGCTCAATGCGCGCGGCATCGAGGCCTCGCATCTGTGGACCTCGCCGGAAGACTGGGGCGAGATCGGACCCGAACTCGACGGCTGGATCGCCAGCGCCTCAAGGGCGCTCGCTTACGCCATCGTCGCCGCATCCTCGATCATCGATTTCGAAGCGGCGGTGATCGACGGCTGGATGCCGAAGGCGGTGCGCCGCCAGCTGGTCGACGCCGTCATTGCGGCAGTCGCCACGATCGACGGCGAAGGCTTGAAGCTGCCCGCCATTCGCGAGGGAACCGTCGGTATCCATGCCCGGGCGCTCGGCGGCGCCAGCCTGCCGCTTTCCGAACGCTTCCTGATCGGCTCGACGACGATTTCCAGGAGCGCCTGATGCTGATCGGAATTCCGGCGCTGCTCGGTCCGGAGCTTCTGGCGATCCTGCGCGGCATGGGCCATGGCGACGAAATCGCCCTTGTCGACGGAAACTATCCGGCGGAACAGCAGGCAACCCGGTTGGTACGCGCCGATGGCCACCCTCTTATCCCGGTACTCGACGCGATATTGAGTATCCTGCCTGTCGATGACGCCGTGCCGGAGGCGCTGTTTCGCGCCTCGGTCCGAGGCGATCCCTCGCTTGCCGATCCTGTCCATCATGAGATCGAAGCGATCTGCGCCAAACGGGCGCCAGGCCGCAAGGTTGTTGCGCTGGCCGGCGCCGACTTCTATGCACGGGTCAAATCGGCGCATGCCATCGTCGCGACAAGCGAGCCGCGGCTCTACGCCAACATCATCATACGCAAGGGCGTGATCTATCCGCCGGAGACCAAGAAGCCATGATCCTCTGCTGCGGCGAAGCCCTGATCGACATGCTGCCGCGCACGACGACAGCGGGCGAGCCGGCCTTTGCGCCTTATGTCGGCGGCGCCGTGTTCAACACGGCAATCGCACTTGGCCGGCTCGGCGCGCCGGCCGGCTTCTTTTCCGGCCTGTCGTCGGATCTGTTCGGCGGCCAATTCCGGGATGCGCTTGGGGCGAGCAAGGTCAGTTCCACCTATGCACACACCTCGCCACGGCCAACCACGCTGGCCTTCGTCAAGCTCACCAACGGCCAGGCGACGTACACTTTCTATGACGAGAACACCGCCGGACGCATGCTGACGATCGACGACTTGCCGCAGCTCGGCAACGAGATCGAAGCCATGCTGTTCGGCGCCATCAGCCTGATTTCCGAGCCCGCCGGCAGTGCCTATGAAGAGTTCATGCGGCGCGAGCATGAAAGCCGCGTTATGATGCTCGACCCCAACATCCGGCCGAACTTCATCCCGGACAAGGCCAAGCACCTCAAGCGCATTCGCACCATGATGGCGATGGCCGACATCGTGAAACTGTCGGACGAAGACCTGAACTGGTTCGGCGAAGCCGGCTCGCATGAGGATGTCATCCGCAATTGGCTGGACCGCGGCCCGAAGCTGATCGTCGTCACCCATGGCGGCGAAGGCGCGGTCGGCTATACCAGGGAACATGCGGTTGCCGTCGTGCCCGAAAGGGTCGAGGTGGTCGACACGGTCGGCGCCGGCGACACGTTCAACGCCGGCATCCTCGCCTCGCTGCACGAGCAAGGCCTGCTGACGAAAGCGGCGATTTCCGGACTGTCGGAAGACGCCATCCATAAGGCGCTGGCGCTCGGCGCGAAGGCGGCGGCAGTGACCGTGTCGCGGGCCGGCGCCAATCCACCCTGGCGACATGAAATCGCCTGAGCAACGCTCAACATAAGTTGAGCCCAATCGATCACTTTATGTTTCGCAGGGGCTCTTTCCAAGGCTATAAGGGCGGGATGGCGCCCGACGAAGCCCGGATTTCCGGCATCTGACTGACATTCGCCGGGAAAACTGGTAACGGACTGCGACACTTCCGCAATTTAGGGCTCCGCCTGCCCGGCTTTCTCGGCAAGCGCAACTCTGGTACCAGCGGCCGATTATCTCTGGCTAACCCATTTTGAGGCCGACATGCAGTTCATCGATCTAGGCGCGCAGCGCGAACGAATCCGCGACCGGCTGAAGGCCGCGATCGACCGTGTCGTCGACGAGGGCCGCTATATTCTTGGCCCGCAAGTCACCGAATTCGAGAACAAGCTTGCCGCCTATATCGGTACCAAGCATGTCGTGGCCTGCGCCAACGGCACCGACGCGCTGCTGTTGCCGCTGTTTGCAGCCGGCGTCGGCCCGGGTGACGCGGTGTTCGTGCCGAGCTTCACGTTCGCCGCCACCGCCGAAGTGGTGGCGCTGGCCAAGGCCGAGCCGGTGTTCGTCGATGTCGACCCGCACAGCTACAACATCGACATTGCCAGCCTCGAAGCGGCCATTGCCATGATCAAGAAGGAAGGAAGGCTGAAGCCGAAGGCAATCATTCCCGTCGATCTGTTTGGCCTTGCCGCCGATTACGAGGCGATCATGGCGATCGCCAACCGCGAAGGCCTGATGGTGATCGAGGATGCCGCCCAGTCGATGGGCGGTTCGCTCGACGGCAAGATGTGCGGCTCCTTCGGTGCGGTCGGCTCGACCAGCTTCTATCCGGCAAAACCGCTTGGCTGCTACGGCGACGGCGGCGCGATGTTCACCAATGACGATGCGCTGGCCGAACAGCTTCGCTCGTTCGCCTTTCATGGCAAGGGCGAGACGCAGTACGACAATGTCCGCGTCGGAATCAATTCGCGGCTCGACACGATACAGGCGGCGATCCTCATCGAGAAGCTGGCCATTCTCGAAGACGAGATGGTCGCCCGGCAGGTCGTGGCACAGCGCTATGCCGATGGGCTTGGCGACGTCGTTACCGCCGCCCGCAATCTGGACGGCAGCCGTTCGGCCTGGGCGCAATACGCCATCGAGACGCCGAAGCGCGACGGGCTGAGGGCGCATCTCGGCGAAAAGGGCATTCCGTCTGTCATCTACTATGTGAAGCCGCTGCATGCCCAGGTCGCTTATCGCGATTATCCGCGCACGCCGACCGGCCTTGCCGTTTCGGAAGACCTGCCGAAGCGGATCCTGTGCCTGCCGATGCACCCTTATCTCAGCGAAGCCGACCAGGACCGCATCATCGAGACGATCCGCAACTATATAGGCTCGAATTCGGCGCAGGCAGCGGCCGAGTAAGCTACCGGGCCTTCTCAGGCGGGGCTGACCCCTGCCCCGCCGCTGGCAATGAAATGCGGATTGGCGAAATCCTCGTCGTCGCTTTGCCGGCGCTTCCCATAGACCAGAGGCTGGCCATCGAGCGTGCGCGTCATGCCACCGGCGGCGCGCAGGATGGCGTCGCCTGCCGCCGTGTCCCATTCCATGGTGCGGCCGAAGCGCGGATAGACATCAGCCTCGGCACTGGCGAGAAGGCAGAATTTCAAGGAGGAACCGACCGAGACGATTTCGGCGGCACCAAGGTCGCGAATATAGGCCTCGGTTTCCGGCGTGTTGTGGGAACGGCTGGCGACGACGGCCAGAGGCGCCACGGCCGTTCTCACCGAGATCGGCCGGCGGCCGACGATCTGGTAGCCGCCATCGATTTCGAGAGATTCCGCCCTTCCCGGCAGGCCGGAAAAGAAGCGGCCCGTGCAGGGCGCAAAGACGACGCCGACCTCCGGCACGCCATCGCGAACCAACGCTATGTTGACGGTGAAATCGGTGCGGCGGTTGACGAATTCCTTGGTGCCGTCGAGCGGATCGATCAGGAAGAAAGCCCCATTTAGGTCGGGCGGCACGATGCCGGCGGAAGCTTCTTCCTCGGCCACGCAGGGGATATCGGGAAATGCGGCACGCAGTCCGGCGAGAATGATCTTTTCGCTCTCGCGGTCCGCCTCGGTCACCGGCGAGGCGTCGGACTTGCGGTCAACCGCACAGCCGGCGTGGAACACGCGCATCACCTCGCGCCCGGCCGACAAGGCCAGGCGCTCGAAGATTTCAAGCATCAGCCTGTCGTCAGATGCCGCCGCCGCTATCGTATTGGTCTTCGGCAATGTCGCGCTCGTTCAGCCAGTGTTCCAGGGCGTCGACCATCTCTTCGGCCGATTTGCCGAGTGTCTGCAGATGGATCTCCGGGGTTTCCGGCGCTTCATAAGGGGAATCGACGCCGGTGAAATTCTTGATCTCGCCATTCAGCGCGCGCGCATAGAGGCCCTTCGGATCACGCCGGGCGCATTCCTCGAAGGGCGTATCGACGAACACCTCGACGAATTCTCCGTCGGCCATCAATTCACGTGCCATGCGCCGTTCGGCGCTGAACGGCGAAATGAACGAAACAATGACGATCAACCCGGCATCGGCCATCAAACGCGCCACCTCGGCGACGCGGCGGATGTTCTCGACGCGATCGGCATCGGTAAAGCCAAGATCGCGATTGAGACCGTGACGGACGTTGTCGCCGTCGAGGATATAAGTATGACGGCCGGTGGCGAACAGCTTCTTTTCGAACAGGTTGGCGATGGTCGACTTGCCGGATCCCGACAGCCCGGTGAACCAGAACACGGCGGGCCGCTGGTTCTTCATGTCGGCGCGCACGCGCTTGCCGACATCGAGCGACTGCCAATGGATGTTTTCGGCACGACGCAGCGAGTGCAGGATCATGCCGGCGCCGACCGTGGCGTTGGAGATGCGGTCGATCAGGATGAAGGCGCCGGTTGTGCGGTTTTCGGCGAAGGGATCAAAGGCGATCGGCGTCCGCGTCGAGATGTTGCAGATGCCGACTTCGTTCATTTCGAGCGACTTGGCCGCTTCATGGGCAAAGTCGTTGACGTTGATCCGGTATTTCAGATCGGTGACGGTGGCGCTGGTCTGGTCGGTCTCGGTGCGCAGGATGTAGGAGCGGCCCGGCAGCAGCGCATGCTCGTCGAACCAGACGATGTTGGCGGCGAACTGGTCGGCGACCTGCGGCCGTGCGGCAGGCGAAACCAGCATGTTGCCGCGCGAGATTTCGACTTCGTCGTCGAGGACGAGCGTGACGGCCTGTCCGGCAGCCGCCTGGGCGAGATCGCCGCCATACGAGACGATCCGCTTGACGCGCGAGGATTTGCCCGACTTGGCGACAACGACCTCGTCGCCGGGCGCAACCGAGCCGGAAGCGACCGTGCCGGCAAAGCCGCGAAAGTCGAGATTGGGACGATTGACATACTGGACCGGGAAACGGAACGGCAGTTCGACCATCGCTTGGTCGACCGACACGGTTTCGAGATGCTCGATCAGCGTTGGGCCGGAATACCATTCCATGCTTTCCGACCGACGGCTGACATTATCGCCATAACGGGCCGACATCGGGATCGGCACAATGGTCTGGAAGCCGAGATCGCGCGAGAATTGCCCGTAGTCTTCGACGATCCGGTCGAAAACCGTCTGATCGAAATCGACAAGATCGATCTTGTTGACGGCCAGCACGACGTGGCGGATGCCGAGCAGCGAGGCGATGATCGAATGTCGCCTTGTCTGGCGAAGCACACCCTGCCGGGCATCGATCAGCACGATCGCCAGGTCGGCGGTCGAGGCGCCGGTGGCCATGTTGCGGGTGTATTGCTCGTGACCAGGTGTGTCGGCGACGATGAATTTGCGCTTCGGCGTGGCAAAGAAACGGTAGGCGACGTCGATGGTGATGCCTTGCTCACGCTCGGCCTCGAGGCCGTCGACCAGCAGTGCGAAATCGATGTCGTCGCCCGTCGTGCCATGCTTGCGCGAATCGCGTTCGAGCGCGGCGAGCTGGTCCTCGAAAATCTGCTTGGTGTCGGACAGCAGGCGCCCGATCAGCGTCGACTTGCCGTCATCGACCGAGCCGCAGGTCAGGAAGCGCAGCAGCGACTTCTTCTCCTGCGCCGCCAGATAGTCGCGAACGCCGTCGGTGGGGGCGAGGCTCTTTGCCATGATGTGGCGCATGGTCAAAAGTACCCCTCGCGCTTCTTCTTTTCCATCGAGCCGGCTTCATCGCGGTCGATCAGGCGCCCCTGCCGTTCGGATGTCCGTGCCGTCAGCATTTCGCCGACGATGGCTTCCAGCGTGTCGGCCTCCGATTCGATGGCGCCAGTCAGCGGATAGCAGCCAAGCGTGCGGAACCGCACGAGCCGGTTCTCCACTGTCTCGTCGGGGCGGAGTTTCATGCGCTCGTCGTCCCGCAGGATCAGCATGCCGTCGCGTTCCACCACCGGCCGTTCCTTGGCGAAATAGAGCGGCACGATCGGGATACTTTCCTGCAGGATGTACTGCCAGATATCCAGCTCGGTCCAGTTCGACAGCGGAAAGACGCGGATCGATTCACCCGATGCGATGCGGGTGTTGAATATCTTCCACATTTCGGGGCGCTGGTTCTTCGGATCCCACACATGCTGGGCATTGCGGAAGGAAAAGATGCGCTCCTTGGCGCGCGATTTCTCCTCGTCGCGACGTGCGCCGCCAAAGGCCGCGTCGAAGCCGTATTTGTCGAGCGCCTGGCGCAGCGCCACGGTCTTCATGACATGGGTGTGGGTGTTCGAACCATGGTCGAACGGATTGATGTTGTCGCGCACGCCGTCTTCGTTGACATGAACCAGGAGATCGAAGCCGAGTTTCTGCGCCATCTGATCGCGAAAGGCGATCATCTCGCGGAACTTCCACGTCGTGTCGACGTGAAGAAAGGGAAATGGCGGCTTGGCGGGATAAAACGCCTTCATCGCCAGATGCATCAACACGGATGAATCCTTGCCGACCGAATAGAGCATGACCGGCTTGGCAAAGGCGGCCGCAACCTCGCGGAATATATGGATGGACTCGGCCTCAAGCCGCTGAAGATGCGTAAGCGCTGTTGTCATGGACCGTGGGCGTTCTTTCGTATTTCCAACAGAAGACCTGCCTCAAATCATCGAGCTTTTGCGCCCGGTTCGAGCCTTGTTTCTGGACAATCTTCCTCGTGCCGGCGTTCTAGCAGATCGCCGTTGTCAAGAACAATGCAAGACTGGCCCGGCCGCACATGGTTCGAGAATGAATTTTCCACAGATACCATCAAACCCGGAAATTCCTGCCCGCAAGCTCAACAACCGAGAAAACGCGGGGAAAATATTGCTTGAATGGCCGGCTACGGCTTTCAAGCGACTTCCCTTGGCCGACCGTCGCCTGCCGCCGATTTTCGGTGGCAATCCACCAGATACACTATCGAAAACGGGGGGCGGCCGCTATACCAGCTTCGGCAGCGGGCAAGCGCGTTATGAGGCCTGGGCAATTTCGAGGCGAGCGCATTCAACTTCGCTAAACAAGATCCGCCGCATGACACTTGCCGAAAACAGCGAGCCCGAAAATTGAACCGGCTTTCATCCCTCACACAGCAATTCTCGCCTTCGCGGATCAACAACTACTTCTCCATCCTTTGCTTCTTTTTTCCACCGGTTCTGGGGTCGGTGGTCAGCTTTGTGTTCAATTGCGGAGGCCTTTCGTCCGCCCTGCTGATTGCTTTAGGGAAAAGGCGCTTCAACGCCGACCGGCCCATGATCTGGATGACGGTCGCGATCTATGCCTACTGCGCCGCCAATCTCCTGGCGTCCATCGTCAACAACTCGTTTGTCCGGGATGCGCCGCATCTTATCCCGCTCGTCACCTTCCTGTTTTTTCCCGTGTCCTATTCGACCTGGAGCAACACGCAGAAAACCACGCTTGCCCGCATCGTCGTGCTTTCCAGCATGGCCGCCTGCTTTGTCGCGCTGCTCATGGCCGTCATCCAGCAATATTGGATTGGCGTCAGGGCGGAGGGGGGAGCCGGAAATCCGATCGTCTTCGCAACCGTCGTCTGCCTTGCCGTGGTGACGTGTGTGGCTGGCGCCTTGTCCAGTATTGAGCAAGCCCGGACACCCCTCTTCTACGCGACACTGGCCGGGACGATCGCCGTCATCTATTCCGGCTCGCGTACCATCTGGCTGGCACTGCTGATTGCCGGCATAGCCGTCATGTTGATCAACCGGCACAGGCTCAGGGGCAGGAATGCCGTTCGCCTGCTGCTGCTGCTGGCGGCAGTCGGCGTCGTGATCGCCGCTTCCAGCTTCCAGGCGATATCCGGGCGGGTCGACTTTTTGCGCTCCGATTGGGGTGCGCTTGGAGCTAGCGGCAACTACGACACCTCGTTGGGAATACGTGTTGCGCTTTGGGAGATCGGCCTCAAAGCATTCCATGACATGCCACTGTTCGGGCACGGTGTGGGTGCAACCCAGCTTCTGATCAAACAGGGCTTTCATGAGCAGTTCGCGATGGACACAGGCTTCAACCATTTCCACAACGGCTTCCTGACCGCCTTGGTGCAAGCAGGAATTCTGGGCGCCGTGACGCTGGCAGCGATCTTTATCGTTGCCGCTGGAAATGCCGCCCGGGTCTTGCGAAACAGCAGCGATCCGAACGAGCGGTTCGGCGCCACCATGATTGTCGTCGTGGTGATCACCTATCTGACGGCCGGAATGACAGGCATCCTGGTCGGCCATGACATTCTGGACTCGGTGCTGATGGTCTTCCTGGTGAGCGGAACATATCTCGCCTCCGGACGTCATGTTCCTTTGCTGGACGAACCGGCACTTGCACCAGTCACGCAAGACCTGTCTCGGGCAAGGCCATGAAGGTTCTGGTCACGGGCGCGACAGGTTTCATCGGGCGTCTTGTCGTGCGCCACTTACGCGAAGCCGGTGCCGAGCTTCGCCTCGCCTCCCGCCATCCCGAGAGGCTTGGTTCGGAGAACGAGACTGTGCCGATGCCCGGCTTCGATGCGCCGGCCGCCGCCTTCCTGGAACTGACCCGGCATATGACTGACGTCGTCCATTGCGCTGGCCTCAACAATGATCGGGGAAATGCAACCGAAGCCGATTACCAGGCGGCCAATGTGGAACTGAGCGCAAGGCTGGCGCATGCAGCGGCGGCCCAGATAAGCGGACGTTTCATTCATCTCTCCTCGATCCGGGCGGTGATCGGCGCGCACGTCAGCGCAACGATCGACGAGGACACGCTTCCTGCCCCACAATGCGCCTATGGACGCTCGAAGCGCGAAAGCGAGATCACGGTTTTGGACGCCTATGCGTCGCATGGCCGCTCCGACGCCGCCGTGTTGCGCCTGCCTCCGGTCTATGGAAGTGGCATGAGGGGAAATCTGGCAACGCTGATGCGCCTTGCCGATACGCCGCTGCCGCTGCCGACTGGTGCCTTGACCGGAATCCGTTCGCTGATGTCTTCCGAGGCCGCGGTGCGAGCAGTGTCGCACCTGCTCAGCCATTCCGGGCTGCTTCGCCCGATCTATGTCGGCGCCGATGTGCCGCCGGTCGCCCTCGACGCCGTCATCGCCGCCTTTCGCAGAGGTTTGGGGCGGCCTGTGCGCCTGATGGCGATGCCGGCCGGGCTGATACGGCCGGTGGTGGCCGCACTCGGCAGGCGGGCGTTCTGGGACAGCCTGACCGCGACACAAATATGCGACCCCGCCCTGCTGGTATCGCAGGGGTGGACGCCCGAAGCCGGCACGCTTGAGCGGCTGGCCGAGCTGGCGCGGCTCAGCAGATCCTGACTTTCTTGCTTGACCATGATCTTTTCATGGTCTGCTCAGCGGTAGAGCGTTCCAAACAGGATCCGAAGATCGAGCCAGAACGACGCGGTGCGGAGGTAGGCAGCATCCGTTTGCGCCAAGAGCTCCGGGTTAGACATGTCGATGCCCCTGATCTGGGCCAGGCCGGTTATGCCCGGCAGCGCCGCCAAAACCCCCAGCCGCCTGCGACACTCGATCAATTCCGTCTGGGTCGGCAGGCAGGGCCGCGGCCCGACCAGGCTCATTTCCCCCTTCAAGACGTTCCAGAATTGCGGCAGCTCATCCAGCTTGAACTTCCGCAAGACCTTTCCAACCGATGTCACGGAATCCGCCGGCGCCTCATGCGAGGGTAGCGACGGCGTCCCGACATACATCGTGCGCAACTTGTGGCAGCGGAAAAGCCGACCGTCACGGCCGACCCGCACCTGTGAAAAAATAGCCGGGCCCGGCGACGATGCCCGAACGGCAAGGACGGTGAGCGCCAAGACAGGAGATGTCGCCACCAGCAGCAGAGCCGCACCGGCAAGATCGAAGATTTGCTTGGCTGCCTTCATGAACGGCCGATAGTGCTCCCTGCCGAAGTCCCGAGGCAATGCCGCAGGCCAATGCCGTCAATCCGGTCGACGTAGCATGAGCCGATCTCTTGACCAAGCGCGCCACGCAGCCGTCGCAATGTTCAGATGCGCCCCAGGACGAAGGCGAGATAGAGCCCCAGGTTTCCGGAAACGGTCTGCCGATAGACGCCGCTTCGGCGCAAGCCTGCCAAGCGGCGGAAAAGGCCGCCGTCGCGCCCGCGGGTGAAAAGGTCGAGGCACACCATCGCGTCCTCGGTCAGGAGGTCGCGATTGACGGCAAGGCCATCCAGGTTGAGGTCCGTCCAGCCGGCGAATTCCCCCTTAAACAGGCGGCCAAGCCGGGACACCCTTGCTTTCCAGGATACGTTGGCGCCGACCAGGTTTGCCGCATGCTGCCGGTAGCGCACCAGCGGCCGCGGATCGTAGCGGACGATGCCGCCGGCGGCGGTCACGATGAGATAGGCCCACCAGTCGTGGCTGACGAACCCGGTCCGCATGCAGGCCCTGGCCAGCAGGTTGCGTGCCGCTGCGTTGAGCAGGATGGTGTTGCCGCCGGCGATGCTTTGCACAAGCGCGTTGCGAAAGGTTGGCGGCCGGGCAAACAAAGGCGAATGGCCGACAAGGCTTCCTGTTTCCGTCATGGTCGCGGTTCGCGAACAAAACATCAGCGGGATTTTCGCATCCTGGGTCCGCATCCAGTCGATAGCGCTCTCCAGCCTGTCGGGCTCCCAGATATCGTCCTGGTCGCAGAAGGCATAGCAGTCCGCCTCGATGCGTCGATCGACGATCATGGAGCGGAAATTGGCGGCGAAGCCTTGCCGCGGCCCCTCGACGAGCGTCATTCGACCCTTGGGCCGCCAGCGGGATTTCCATGCCTCGATGATGGCGGTCGTGCCATCGACGGAGCCATCGTCGGATATCCACAGGTCGACCAGAGGGTGCGACTGCTCGAGCAGGGACTGCAGCTGCTCCTCGATGAAGGCGGCGCCGTCTTTCGTGCCCATCAGGACCGCGATGCGCAGATCATCTTTGCTCACGAGCAAGATCGCTTTCTGATTCTGATTGGATCTATCTCTTTGATTTGGCGCAATTCCCAAAGGTAAGCGCCGTGCGCTTTTCCCGGAATTGTTCTAGGTCGCCTGCCCGGCCGTCTTCGGAATCGCGTCTTGACGTGCACTTGCCCTGGCCTTCTTGGCGCGGTCGAGACCTGCCAATGCGGCGAGCGCGGCAGCCTTGTCCTGGTTTTTCGCCGACTGCTGCAGCGCCGTGAGCGCGACCTGGACATCCGACCATTCCACGACGTCCGTGCTGAGGCCGAAAATCTTCGAGATGCCGAGTTCGACGAGTTCCTCGTCTTCGCCATGCAGCGTTTCGTGGAGTTTTTCACCCGGCCTTATGCCGGTGAACCGGATCGCGACGTCCTTGTATGGGCTCTTTCCGGACAAGCGGATCATCGTTTCGGCCACTTCAAGGATCGGCACCGGCTTGCCCATGTCGAGCATATAGACGGCATAATCGTCTCCGCTCTGCCGCGACGCGGCGTCGGCCGCCGACATGATGACGAGATCGACGGCTTCGGCCACGGTCATGAAATAGCGCGTCATGCGCCGGTCGGTGATGGTGACGGGCCCTCCGGCCTCGATCTGCGCCTGGAATATGGTCGCCACCGAACCATTGCTGCCGAAGACGTTGCCGAACCGCACTGCAATGAACTTGGTGGCCGGGCGACGCCCGCTTGTCTCGCCTGCCGGCGTGCCATGCAAGGCGCTGATGATCTGTTCGGCGGCCCGCTTCGTCATGCCGAGCACTGACGAGGGATCCACCGCCTTGTCGCTCGATATCAGGACAAATTGCGCAACCCCGCACTTGGCGGCGACCTCGGCACAGACGAGCGTTCCGAAGATATTGGTCTGGATGGCCGAATCCCAGTTTTCCTCGAGCAGCGGAACATGCTTGAGGGCCGCGGCATGAAAGATGATGTCCGGCCGGAATTCCGTGACGACACGCGTTATCTGGCGCCGGTCCGCGACATCGACGATGCGGACCTTGAGGCGGTCGTGGTCCTTCTCGTCAACATACTGGCTCAGCTGGAAAATGCCGAACTCGGAGTTGTCGGCGACCAGCACCGCCTCGGCTCCGAGTTCCAGCGACCGCCTGACCAGCGTCTGGCCGATCGAACCGGCACCGCCGGTCACCAGAACGCGTTTGCCGCCGACAAAGGCGCCGATGCGCTGGATATCGGACGCGACCGTCGGCCGGCGCAGGATCGTTTCCATCTCGACGGTGTCGAGAACGAGCTTTCCGTGCTGTTCCAACTCCGAAAGGCCTGAGAACTGCACCACATTTATGTCGCCGTGCCGGGCAATGCGCACAAGTTCCGAATAGTCCTCGATTTCGTGCTCGGCGCCGCTGCCGAAAATCAGCAAGTCCAGGCTCTTGGTGCCGGTCGCATAGTCTTCCAGGACATCGATCAGGCGCGGCATTGTCGCCACCACGGGAACACCTTGAATCCGCGTGCCCAACGGTGCGCCGCGCTCGGTGGCCATGATGCCTGCGATGGAATAGTCCGCCGGTTGCGCCGTGCGCGTGAAGCGAATGATCAGGTCGGCCTCGCCGAGCCGGCCGACAAACAGAGCGCGCTTGGCCTGCTGGTCGGTCTTGCGGCTCAGAATCCCCCAGCTCGCGCCGTCACGCAGGAAGCGGTAGAACAGCCGGGGTGCCGATATGATGGTGAAGGAGACGAGGAAGAAGACGATGAACTGACGCTCGTTGAGCCCCGCCACCGGCCGGTAAAAACGCAGCAGCAGCGACGCCATGTAAAGAGTGAACGTCAAAATCGCGCAGCTCTTCAGGATGTTGAAAAAGTCCGGCGTCGAGGCGAAGCGCCAGACAGTGGTGTAAAGGCCACTGTAGCGGAACAACAAATGGCTGATGACGACGATGCCCGCCCATGTCGCCAGACCCTCGTTGGAGAACGCTTCGAACGAAAGATTCGACCGCGAAAGAATAAGGCTGAGTGCCACGGCGACCAGGACCATGACCACGTCCTGGACCATGATGAAGGCGCGCCGCATCTGTGGCCTGAGCCCGAACACAGCTTCTAGATGGGAATTCATAGGACGGCACTAGACTCCAGGCTCAAGGGCATCGACACCAGCGAAGTGCGAACACGAAGATACTTCGCGATCAATCACCTTACCCAAGTGCCATCCCCGACCCCCGCCGTCCTGTATCGCATACTGCGGGTGCGAGGGCATAGCCAGAGGTTTTTTCGGACAAGAGCGTGAATACGAGTAAGCTTGACGCCCTGTTACTGGATCGGTGGAGTCCGATCGGTGCGTTGCGATTTGGACACTGCCGCCGCGTCAGCGTTGTTTCGGTTTTGCCGCAATTGACTCTGCTCTCGACCTCGCTACGACGCAACTGGTCGAAATGGCTATGAAGGCCAAGTTTGCGGGTCGAGTGCGTGCAGAGGACAAAGCTACCAGAGGTGGGGCGCGGGCGCGCCACATTATAGTCATAACATGTCGCGACATGATGGCACGCTGGCCATTTCCATACTGGGACGGCCTTCAGAGACGTAATGACTCGGTTGCAGCTTCCAAAACCGGCGTAGAGTACAGGCAAGGCTCATGATCGCAGAAGCCAGCTCTGTGGCTTGCCCATCCATGGGATACAATTATGGCTGTTGCCGCGACGACAATGAAGAGTTCGAAGTTAAAGCGAGAAAGCCAGGGCGAGCGCACCTGCTTGATGGTTCTTGGCATGCATCGGTCCGGCACCAGCGCGTTGGCCGGCGTGCTTCAACTGCTGGGTGTTGCTCCACCAAAGAACTTGATTCCCGCCGACGAAAGCAACCGGACAGGTTATTGGGAACCATTGCATCTGGCCCTGCTGAACGAGCAGCTCTTGCTCGAACTTGGTAGCCGGTGGGACGATTGGAGGCCGGTCCGGGTCGAGGAACTGTCGGCAAGCCGGTTAAGATTCTACCACGACGAGATCGCTCGCCTACTCGATGGCGAATATGGCGGCATGCCAACGATCGTGCTCAAGGAGCCGCGGATTTCGCGCATTGTGCCGATCTATCAGCAACTGCTTACATCGCTCAGGTACAAGACTGACTATGTAACGATCACTCGCAATCCACTGTCGGTCGCCAAATCGCTGGCAAAGCGCGACGGAATGGATCTGGGATTCGCCTCCCTCGTTTGGCTGAACTACGTTCTGGCCTCCGAGAGAAGCACTAGGAATTCACCTCGTGTCTTCTTGTCGTACGAGTCGATGGTTCGAGATTTCGGGCCTGCCCTGGAGAAGATCTCAGAACGATTTTCGATCGAATGGCCGCGCAAGATTAGCTCTGTCGAGAAAGAAATTGCAGCTTATCTGTCGACTGATCACCAGCACCATCTGGCGAGCGTCGACTTGCTCATGGCTAATGATGGCGTGCCGGATCTGGTCAAGCGAGCCTATGTTGCCATGCTCGACCTCGAGGAAGACGCGTCTTCGCCAGCAGCGACCGCCGAACTCGATGCAATCTATGACGAATTTGAGGACAGTTGGCTGCCGGCTGGCCAAGTCATGTTTGCCGAATTGCTGGCGCGTGAGACCAAGGCGCGCCTCGCGCCGACAACCGATTACGCCGCCACAGAGTTAAGACTGGTCGGCAATGTCCGGGCGCTGATGTCTCAAGTCGATCAACTTAGCGCGGAACGCGATGCGTTGAAATCAAAGATCGTAGCGATGGTTGAGGACCAGAACCCAATGGAAGGGCAGGCGGTCGAGGGTGAGATAAGAGCAGAGCGACTGAAGTCAAGCGAGTTGGCCACCGAGTTGGCCACAAGGATCGGTGAGATTGCGAGCTTGAATGCCGAACTCTCAACGCGCTCGGCGCAACTCGCAGATTCGAGACAGGAAATCGCAAGGTATGTCAGCCAGATGTCAGCTCTCCAGGCAGATTTGAGATCGCTCACCGAGCAGTACGACAGCCGGGGCCTGGACGTTTCGACCCTGAGGGACCAAGCAGAACAACTGCGATTGGAGATCGCCGCCAAGTCAAGCGAGTTGGCCACGAGAATCGATGAGATCGCGAGCTTGAATGCCGAGCTCTCAACGCGCTCGGCACAACTCACAGATGCGAGACAGGAAATCGCAAAGCATGTCAGCCAGATGTCAGCTCTCCAAGCGGATTTAGGATCGCTCACCGAGCAGTACGACAAGCAGGGCCTTGACGTTTCGGCCCTGAGAGGCCAATTGGCGGCCGTGACGGAAAGCCTTCAGGCAGCGGCGCGCGAGCTAACGCTTATCCACGAGAGCAAATCGTGGAAAGTTGCGAAAGCATTGTCAAAGCTTGCTTTGCCGATCCGAAAGATTGGCGCAGACACACGAGGCACGGATAAGTGAGCGCAAAACAGAAGACATCAGCAGATATCTACGTTTTCGATGTCGACCCGAATTCGGACACGGCTGCGGCAAATGTGTTGCGGTTAGTCGGCAGGGATAAGGATGTCCTCGAAATCGGCGCCGGACCGGGGTCGATCGCCAAGCCACTGATAGCTCTGAACGGCTGTCGGGTTACCGCGCTCGAATATGATCCGAACTGCATTCCGATCCTGAAGAGCTTTTGCGTCGACGCGGTCCAGGGCGATCTCAACACGCCAGGATGGGGCGAGGTCTTCGGTGAGCGACGCTTCGATGCCGTCGTCATCGCGGATGTGCTCGAGCATCTGGTCAATCCCTGGGAGACATTGAGGGAGGTCACCCGCTATCTGCGGCCTGGCGGCAGCGTGGTCTCGTCGATCCCCAACGCCAATCATGCCGCAATGATGGCGATGATGCTTGATGACAATGTCGACTACCGGGACTGGGGCCTTCTCGATCGCACACATATCCGCTTCTTTGGCGCCAAGAACCTTCAGCACCTCTTCCGCCAAGCCAATCTGAAGATCGTCGACGCGCTCTTTGTCGTGCGGACGCCCGAGATGACAGAGTTCGCCGAGAACTGGAAGAAAACGCCCGAACAAGTCCGGGCAGCTTTGGAACTCGGCGCCTATTCGCAGATCTATCAGACGGTCGTGAAGGCAGAACTGGCGAACTCGCCGAAGAATGAGTTTGTCCTGCTCGATCGCGCGCCCCCGAAAATCGGCAAGCCTGTTTCGAATTTGCCGTTTGTCCCGCCGCCACACTATTCGCCACAGCAGCGACCGACGTTCAGAACGATGGTTGGCCGCATGCTCGGCCCGACCGGCCGTCGCATCGTGAAGTCGATCCTGAGCATGCGATAATGGCGCTGCGTTATGTTGCCTACTATCTGCCGCAGTTCCATCCGTTCCCCGAGAACGATGAATGGTGGGGCAAAGGGTTCACCGAATGGACCAACGTTGCGAAGGCGGAGCCGCTCTACGATGGCCATAATCAACCGCGCTATCCGACCGATTTCGGCTACTACGACCTTCGCGTCCTGGACACCATCCGCGATCAGGCCGAGGTCGCTAGGGAGCACGGGATCGACGCTTTCTGCTTTCACTACTACTGGTTCGACGGCCACCGGCTGATGGAGAAGCCGGTCGATGCTTTCCTGACCGACAAGAGCATCGACATGGGCTTCTGCCTGTGCTGGGCGAACGAAAACTGGACCCGCCGATGGGACGCCGCCGAGCACGAGGTTCTAATCGCGCAGACCTATGGTCCGGATTGGGAGTTGCGCTTCATCGAAAGCCTCTTTCCCTATTTCAAGGATCCCCGCTATCTGCGGGTCGATGGCAAGCCGTTGCTGGTCGTCTACCGGCCGCAGCATCTTCCTGACGCCAAGGCCGCAGGTAAGCGCTGGCGGGAGCATTGCCGCAAGATGGGTATCGGCGAAATTCACATCGTGAACGCGCTCGTTCACGGCAATAACGACTACGAGCAGTATGAGTTCGACGCAGGCGTCGAGTTCCCGCCGCACAACATGAAATTCCATGGTGTGAAGGAGATCGTGCCGACCTATAAGCCATTCGAAGGCTACCCGGTCGAATATGCCAACGTTGCGCGCGATTTCCTATCGAGGGACCATAGCCGCAAGCGGATCTATCGAACCGTTTTCCCCGATTGGGACAATACGGCCCGGGTAAAGAATCGCTCATTGATCGTTCTTGGCTCCACCGTTGCAAATTATGAGCGCTGGCTGCGGGGATCGAGTTCGCTGACGCGCGCCAATCGCGCGGAAGGCGATCAACTGGTCTTCATCAATGCTTGGAACGAATGGGCCGAGGGATGCTATCTCGAACCAGACCGGAGACACGGCCGGGGGTTCCTGGAGGCCACGCTTCGCGTGAAAAATGGCATGTCGATGGTTGACGATATTTACGACGTTGCGCCGGAACGCGTGCGGTTCGAACTCAGGCAGCAATTAGCGGCGATCCCCGAGGAAGCCAGGGACGCCGAAATCGCAAAGCTCCGTGCCGCAAAAATCCGGGAAGTCGCTGACCTCGATGGCAAGGTGACTTTGCTCAAGCAGGAAGCCAGCCGCTTGCAGTCCGGGAATGAAACCGCTCCTGAGCCGCAGCGCGAAATCACGGAAACTGCGGCGAGAAGCATTCAAAAGGCGCGGGACGCCCAAGCGGTTGAGCAACCTCAGCCGAAGCTGACGACGACGAGCCCGGCGGTCCTGACGATGCCTGAACCCGGTTCGATCAAGGTGCCCCTGAAGTTCAGGGTGGCGCACCGGCTTTACGACAGGCCAATGATGTTCAAGGCCGTCCGCTTTGCCTATCGTGCCGCGAAACGCGTGGTTAATCCGTCCTCTGCAACCGAGCCGGCGCAAAAAAAAAAAGTAATCGCTGATCTCCCGGACCAGGTTGCGATGGCCTCTAGTCGTCACCAGTTGGAAGGGCACGATGTCCAGGAGGTTTCGCTCGAATCCATTGGCAGGGTGGCGTCGAGCAAACAAGAAATGCTCACTTCGAACGAGGATTGCATTTGGACCGCGTTCTCTCCCTGCAACGTCGAGGCTGAACTAGCTCCGCGACTGCACGTCGCGAAAGGCGTGGTCAATGGCGACGAATTCGCTCGCATGCTGAAGACGGTTCCCTATGAGGCAGCGCCATTGCGGTTCGGTCGGTTTCACAATTGTGTGGCGCATCCGATCGCCGTGGCTCTCGTCACCCGGAACAACCAGGTCATCGCCGAAACGATGCGCATCTACCGCTATGTCAGGTCGCAAGTGACAGAGCTTGAATATTTGGTGGAAGACGATGCAGGCGCGCATCTGAAGGCTGAAACAGCGACCGAGATCGATGCGGACGTGATCATTCCCATGCACTACTCCCAAGCGTTCGGCCATGTGGTCTTTGATATGGTTCCACAATTGTTGGCGTTTCGTGATGAGATCATTGCTGAGCGGTTGCGTGTTGTCCTGTCGACGAAAGCGCCAAAATGGTTGATCAGGATGCTGTCGGTCTGGGGCTTCCTTCCACACCATTTTCTTATCCTCGACGCGGCCAGCACCGCTGTCTACAAGTTCCGTTCGGCCATTGTCTCCAATGCTCTGACCACGTTCACCACGTTCTTCCCGCATCCGGAAACAGCCGATCTGATGTCGCGAACGCTCGTGCTTCCCCCGGCGGTTCAAGACTATCGTGCCAGACGGATATATCTCGGGCGTTCAAGCGAAACCACAAATTCCGGTAGGACGATAGCCAACGAAGCCGCGCTTCAGGCTGCGCTGGTCAAGCGTGGTTTCAAGGTCATCGATCCGGCCGTGCTGGCTTATTCGGACCAGATCGACCTTTTCACAGATGCCGAAATTATCGTCGGAGCGCATGGGTCCGCCTTTGCCAACCTGATATGGTCGAAGGCGGGAACGGTGGTTTTCGACTTGATGCCCGACGCCTGGATCAATTTCTGGGGTGCCGGCGGCGGAGTAGTCGAATTATGGATCAGCCGTATCTGTGCCCTGAAGAAGTTCGACTACAATGTCATATTATGTGACTCTAATGGATCATCTGAAACGTGGCAGCCAAAGACCTATGCCATGCAGTCCACGGTTGACGTTGAAGTGGCCATGGACCACATCGATCAGGCGATAAAAGAGCTACACAAGGCCACCCGATGATTAGTCAGCGCGATTTTCAGGTCTTGTCCAATCTTGTTCGCAGGGACGTGAGCAGCAGGTTCAAGGGTTCGTTTTTCGGGATTGGTTGGGCGCTGTTAACGCCGTTGCTCACCCTTTCCGTTTTCACCCTGATGTTTGGCTCCGTGTTCGGCGTCAAATGGGCCGCCGCAGGTGCCAACCAGAACCACTCCGTCGGATTCTTTGCGCTTGCCCTGTTTTGTGGCCTCATGTTTTTCAACTTCTATGCCGAGGTTCTGTCCAAATCGACGGGGGCTATATTGAACAACGCGACCTTCGTGAAAAAGATCGTCTTTCCGATCGAAATTCTGCCGGCGGTGGTCACCGGTTCCGCGATGGTGCAACTCGGAATCAGTCTGGCCGTGCTGCTGGTCTTTACCCTGATCATAACCGGAAGCCTGTCGCTCTATATCTTGCTCGCTCCCCTTACGATTGTTCCTTTCGTCCTGCTGGTGCAGGGAATTGCGTGGGTCTTGGCCTCTCTGGGGGTCTATTTTCGCGACATCAGCCAGATGATCGGTCCGGTTCTGACGGCGTCCATGTTTCTCTCGCCCATGTTCACGCCCCGAACATCGATGCCGGAATGGCTTCGGCCCTGGGTGGTTTTAAACCCGCTGACGGTGCCGATCGAAAATTTCCGTGCCGTCGTCCTCATGGATACCCTGCCTTCATGGTGGGCGCTGGCCGCCTATTTCTGCGTTGCCTTGATCGTCGCGCTGCTAGGCAGGCTGTTCTTCGAGAAGACACGAGGGGGATTTGCCGATGTCATCTGAGCGCGATAGCCGGCCCTTTGCGATCAAGGTTCGCAACGTCACCAAGCGATACACGATGTTCGAGCGGCCGGAAGACCGCTTCAAGCAGATGATCGTGCCGCGATTGGAACGTTTAGTGGGCATGCAACCCCGCCGCTATTACAAGGACTTCGCGGCTCTCAACGACATCTCCTTCGAACTCGGCCACGGCCAAGTGATTGGCATCATTGGCCGTAATGGATCGGGAAAATCCACGCTGCTGCAAGTGATCTGCGGAACGCTTCCACCGACCAGCGGTACGGTTGAAGTCAACGGCCGGATCGCGGCCTTGCTTGAACTCGGTGCCGGCTTCAATCGCGAATTCACCGGGCGTGAGAATGTCCACCTCAATGCCTCCATTCTCGGCGTCCCACGGGAGGAGATGGCCTGGCGTTTCGAGCAGATCGAAAGATTTGCGGAGATCGGCGACTTCATCGATCAGCCCGTCAAGACCTATTCGTCCGGCATGTATATGCGACTTGCCTTCGCTACCGCGATCAATGTCGATCCCGACATCCTGGTCGTCGACGAAGCGCTTGGGGTGGGCGATGAGGCGTTCCAGCGCAAATGCATGGCCCGCATCGAGCAGATCAAGGACGCCGGAGCTACTATCCTGTTTACCTCGCATGGCGCCCAGACGATCATTCAATTGTGTACCAGCGCAATTCTCATCGATGGCGGCGAGAAGATATTGGAGGGCACACCCAAGCGGGTGGCCAGCCAATATCAGCGGCTTGTCAATCTTCGTGGCGAAGAGGCCAGACAAGTGCGTGAAGAGATCAAGACGCTTGCCGGCACTAGCGATTCGGACGGCCCGCCGGTGATTGGCAATCATGCACCAGCGACGAAGTTGCCGACGCAGAGACCCGAACAGTCGGAGATCGTTGATGATGGTTTTTGGGACCCTGCGCTTACCAGCCAGACCATCACGCCCTATGAAGAGACTGGTGGGCGCATTGCCGACGTGCGGATTGTCAACACCGGTGGGGAAATGGTCAACGTGCTGACCCAAGGCTGTGTCTACGCGGTGCAATATACCTTCACTGCAACCACGGACGTCGACGATCTCGCGTTTGGCACCCTGTTCAAATCCCCTTACGGTGTGGAACTGTGTGGGGGAAATACTGATCGGGTGCCGGATCTTCGGCTGAAGAGCTTAGGGGTAGGCGAGTCTGTGCAGGTCAACTTTGAGTTTAAGTGCCTGCTACGGGCCGGAGTTTATTTCATCAACGTTGGAGCGATGGGGAATGCAAATTTTGAAAGACAATACCTTCATCGCATACTTGATGCCGTGATCTTCAAGGTTATGCCGGCCCCGGATGAGATTGACTACGGCTTCTTCAGCCTGGGAATGACCTTCAAGTTGACCCCCGCTGATTTGACCTCGGACACGCCCCTAGTTCGCAAGATTGCAGCCGCCTGAATTTGTTCCGCATCCATTCGGGGCACCGTTCGATGACCAACGATCAAAGACTTCCAAGCGCTTATCATCGCACGGACGCCATCGCCCGAGCGATGGAGTCAGGCGACCATCGCCAGATCATCGGTGGAATGTGGGATGAAATCGGCCGCTTGCAATTCGACTTGCTGGTCGATAATGGCCTGCAGCCCCGTCACAGGCTGATTGACCTTGGCTGCGGCAGTTTCCGGGGCGGGGTCCACTTCGCCAATTATCTTGACGCGGGTAATTATTTCGGCGCGGACATAAATGCTAGCATCATGGACGCCGGATACGACAGGGAACTGGCGCCGTTGGGACTGGCCAACAAAGTGCCGCGGGCCAATCTGCTGGTGACCGGTGATTTTGACGTTGGCAAATTGGGTACCACGTTCGACTACGCCTTGGCCTTGTCGCTGTTCACGCACCTGCCAATCAACCTCATTCGAACTTGCCTTGAGAAGCTTCGGCCGACAATGGCGACTGACGGTAGGTTGTTCGCGACTTTTTTTGTGTGTGATGATGGCCTGCCATTGTGGCGGCCTATCTCACATCCGAGAGGCGGCATAACCACTTACGGTGACGCGGACCCGTATCATTATAAGGTCGCCGACATTGAGTTTATGGCGGGATCGACAGGCTGGCACATCGAAAGAGAAGTTCGCTTCGATCATCCTCGAAGCCAGCGCTGCTTCGTGCTAGCCACGGCGTGACGCACGCCGTGCCCCGTATTCGGCAACCGCCGCAGTACCATCTCTATGGGTTTGATACGCTGACGCCCGCCATCGGACCGCCCAGCCGTAGAGTTGCTGATCGATCTCGGTCAACGTCGCCAACAGGTCCAGGGTCGATGACGGCAGTTCTTCTCGCATCGTTCGGACCGGCGCTGCGTTGATCCGGAAAACGTTCGACGATGTATCGCCAAGCGCGGCGAAGATTGCGGCGTTGTCGGCCTCGAAATTCTCCACCAGCCCAACGTAATCGAAGCGAGCTAGGTTGGCTTTGGCCCGATCGAGGAGCTCGTCCGGCGGCAACCCGCCTGGCTCGATATCGCTCTTACCGACCAACGAGGCGCCCCAGCCCGACGCCAGTTGGCATGCTTGATGATTCCACATGTGCGAAGCGAACTTGGAGTCAGCCGTCTCTCCTGCCCGAAAGAACATTTCAGCATCGTTGTCATGTGCCAACGTATTGATTTCATACTCATCTCTCGTCGCGCCACGACAGTAGCTGTAATATGAAAGCAGCCGTTCAACGGGATCCCGGAGGAAGGTAAAGCTGTAACGTCCCGTCATGAAGCGTTCAGCGTAATCGAAACCGAAATGGCCGGATACCATCATCAAGGGTTCGAGTTGTTCCGGTGTGCGGCTGAGATAATCGCCGTGCATGCAGCAATTTTCTCGACCATACAGCTCGGATGCCTTTGCAAGTATGGACGTCCCGGCGGTCTTCTGAATATGAAGGAATAGAGCAGGTATCATGCAGGTATCACATCCAGATAACGGAAAAGTGAAAACCTACTTGCGCTGACAGCGTCGCAGAGTCAATTGGGCTGTCGCCTTTCGAAAAGATGCGATCTTCCGACTTATAGGAGCGGGCGCGCGGGGGGCAGACGAGACCAACCCAGTCACCCGCTCGGCCATCGCTTCCATATCAGGAACTCTTTCCGCATCCGTCGAACGGCCGGTGCCTTGCCGCGATATTGAGCGCCGTTTCACGAACGATTTTGACCGACTTCCAATAGTCGTCATACTCATCCCGATTGTCAGCTTTGAATGTCTTCAAGATATCATCATAGGCGTCCTGCAGAACCGTGCTCTCGGGGTTGAGATTGGTAACGACGACCAACCCGGTCGGCGCGCAGTCCGTGACAGTCACGGATAGATCGGGACGATACTTCAGCAGGGTGGGAACTACCTTCCATACGTCACCTGCCCACCACCCTGGAAAGTTGTTGTCAGCAGGTTCGATCGCCGTTTTCATATCCCTGGTGGTCATCTTGTAGCCGGGAGGGAGACAGTCGTGCAGCAGAATGATTGAGCCTTCCGCGCACTCTCTTTCGGTGTTGATGAAGTCGCGCAGGAGGAACTCGAACAGATGCATGCCGTCTAGAAAGGCCAAATCTACAGGCTTGCCCAAAATCTTGCTCGGACGCGTTTTCTTGAAAAAATCGTCGCTGGTCTGCTGATAGAGAAAGCAGCGGGGCTTGGAGCCAATGATGTTCTTTGCACAGACAAAGTAGGGATCGACCGCTACCGTTTCACACTTGGCCAGCTCAAGAGTATTTCCAAACTGGACTCCAACTTCGAAATAGGATCGCGGCCTTAGGGCCGAGTGGATATCGGCGATCGTCTCTAGGTAGCTTTTCCCGACGACATCTGGTCCGTGGTTGGCATCCTTCATTCGCAAGTACTCCAGGCGAGTCGATATTGATCTGTGTGGTTGCCGCTCGTATCATCGTGGCCTGACACTGCAATCAGATGACTTTGGCAAGGTCCTACAAACGGGCCGTCAGCCGCTCAACCACCTCGTCGCACGCGGTGTACCAAGATCTGCACCGCCAGCCGAACGTAGCGGCCATTTTACCGCAGTTGAGGCGTGAATTCGCAGGACGTTTCGCCTTCGTCGGATAGTCTGACGTCGAAATGCCGCGCACCGCAGCGTACGGCCTGCCCCTTTCCAGACTCGTTACGAAGACGCGCTGTGCAAACTCGGCCCAATTTGTGTCGCCGTCGCCCGCCACATGGTAGACGCCCCACTCCGCAAACTTCAGGTCCGCCTTGAGGTGCCGCGCCATATGAAAGATGCCGTCGGCGATATCAAGTGCCGATGTTGGATTTCCCCACTGATCGGCCACCACCGCGATCTCGTCGCGGTCGGCGGCCAGCCGCAGCATGGTTTTCACGAAATTCTTGCCGAACGGGCTGTAGACCCATGCCGTGCGCAGGATCAGATGGCGCGGATTGGCCGATGCAACCGCCTGTTCGCCGGCAAGCTTGGAGGCGCCATAGACGCTGCGCGGTGCAGTGGCGTCGGTCTCGACATAGGCGCCAGGGGCGGTGCCGTCGAAGACATAGTCGGTCGATAGATGGATGACGGGAACGCCAAGCTCCGCCGCGGCTTGCGCCACCTTGCCGGCGCCGACGGCGTTCACCGCGAATGCCAGATCGGGCTCGTCCTCGGCCTGATCCACCGCCGTGTAGGCGGCAGCCGACACGACGATATCCGGCTTCGCGGCCGCGATGGCTTCGATCACCGTGTCGGGTCTTGCAAGGTCGAGTTGCGGACGGCCAATGGCGATGACCTCAACGCCGGCGGCCGCCTGGCCGGCCTCCAGAAGGCTTGCCGCGACCTGTCCGTCGCGCCCGGTGACAACCAGCCTCACGCCGCCCCCTTGCGTGCTTCGCCCAGCCGTTCACCGGCATAGCGCTGCTCGCGGATCGGTCCCCACCACCATTTGTTGTCGAGAAACCAGTCGACGGTCTTGGCGAGGCCGCTGTCGAAATTCTCATTGGGCGTCCAGCCCAGGTCCCGGCCTATCTTCGAGGCGTCAATAGCATAGCGGCGATCGTGACCGGGGCGGTCGGTGACGAAGGAAATCAGGTCGCGATAGCTCTTGCCCCCTGCCCGCGGCCGCCTGCTGTCGAGCAGATCGCAGATCGTCTCGACGACGCCAAGGTTCGTCCGCTCGGAATTGCCGCCGACATTGTAGCTTTCGCCCGGCAGTCCCCTGGTCGCGACAAGTTCCAGCGCGCGCGCGTGATCCTCGACGAACAGCCAGTCGCGCACATTGGCGCCGGCGCCATAGACCGGCAGCGGCTTTTCATCGAGCGCATTGAGGATGACCAGCGGGATCAGCTTTTCGGGAAAGTGATAGGGTCCGTAATTGTTCGAGCAATTGGAAAGCACGACCGGCAGGCCATAGGTTTCGTGCCAGGCCCGCACCAGATGGTCCGAGGCCGCTTTCGAGGCGGAATAGGGCGAGGATGGCGCATAGGGCGTTTCCTCGACGAACATGCCGCCATCGAACGCAAGATCGCCAAACACCTCATCGGTCGAGACATGATGGAAGCGGAAATGGCTCTTCCTGTCCTCGGGCAGGCCGCGCCAGTACTCCAGCGCGGCATTGAGCATCTTGTAGGTGCCGACGATGTTGGTCTCGATAAAAGTGCCCGGCCCATCGATCGAGCGGTCGACATGGCTCTCGGCGGCAAGGTTCATGACGATGTCGATATCGTCGCGCCGGAGGATGTCGAGCACGGCCCTTTCGTCGCAGATATCGGCCTGCGCGAAGCGATAATTGTGTGCGTTCTCGATCGGCCGCAGCGAGGCCAGGTTTCCCGCATAGGTCAGCTTGTCGAGATTGGTCACCCGATAGGCCGGGTTGGCGCATAGATGCCGGCATACCGCCGAACCGATAAAGCCAGCACCGCCCGTCACCAGAAAATTCATGCCGCTGTCCTCAAATAACCCATCAGGCGAACACCTCGGCGGCAGCCAGCAGCGGCGCCTTGAGGTCCTTGTCCGAGAGCTGGAACCCGCCAGTCAATGACGGCCATTCGATGCCGATGGCGGGATCGTCGAAACGGATCGACCGGTCATGCGCCTGCGAATAGGTATCGGTCACCTTATACAGGACCTCGGTGTCGGGCACGAGCGTCACGAAGCCGTGCGCGAAGCCTTTCGGCACCAGAATCTGGTTGCCCTTTTCGGCCGACACTTCGAGAGCGACCCATTTTCCGAAAGTTTTGGAGCTGCGGCGAATGTCGACCGCAACGTCGAGAATGCTGCCCCGGATGACGCGCAGCAGCTTGTCCTGGGCGCGCGGCGCAAGCTGATAATGAAGCCCTCGCAAGACGCCCGCCGCGGCGGAATAAGAATGATTGTCCTGCACGAAAGCCAAGTCTATGCCGGCCTGCGAAAAGCGCTCGGCATTGTAGGTTTCGACGAAGAAGCCGCGCGCGTCGCCATGTCGCTTCGGAACGATTTCCAGAACGCCATCGATGCCAAGGGGCCTGACTTCCAGCACCTAGGCCTCCGACAGGTCGACGACACGCCGGCGCAGATAGGCGGCATATTCGTTCTTGCCCAAATGGTCGGCGCGACGCAGAACCTGGTCCACAGTCAGCCAACCCTGTTCAAAGGCGATCTCTTCGGGACAGGCGACCTTGATGCCCTGGCGGTGCTCGATGGTGCGCACGAAGGACGAGGCCTCATGCAGGCTGTCATGGGTGCCGGTGTCGAGCCAGGCATAGCCGCGCCCCAACCGATGCACATGCAACTGGCCGCGCTCGAGGTAGACGTTGTTGACCGCCGTGATCTCGAGCTCACCGCGCGCCGAGGGACGGATGGCAGGGGCAATGTCGACGACGTCGTTGTCGTAGAAGTAGAGACCGGTGACCGCCCAGTTGGATTTCGGCACCTGCGGCTTTTCCTCGATCGTCAGCGCCGTTCCCGTGGCCTTGTCGAAGGAAACCACGCCATAACGCTGGGGATCCTCGACATGATAGGCGAACACCGAAGCGCCCTTTTCGCGCGAGGCAGCGTCGCGGCAAAGCTGCGACAGCCCATCGCCGAAATAGATGTTGTCGCCGAGAATCATCGACACGTTGTCCTTGCCGATAAAATTGCGGCCGATGATGAAGGCTTCCGCCAGCCCGTTGGGCTGCGGCTGCTCGGCATAGGACAGGTCGAGCCCGAACTCCGATCCATCGCCAAGCAGATCGCGAAAAACCGGCAGGTCACGCGGCGTCGAAATGATCAGAATCTCTCGGATACCCGCGAGCATCAGAACGCTCAGCGGATAATAGATCATCGGCTTGTCGTATATCGGCAGAATTTGCTTAGAGACTGCTAATGTTAGTGGATAAAGACGCGTTCCACTGCCTCCAGCAAGGATAATTCCTTTCAAGAAGCTCTCCTTGACATGCCTGAACCCCCCGGTCCTAGCCGCCCGTGCTTAGGTTCCATGCACTGGCTTGTCAATCTCGGCGTTCGTCAAATGACTGGGTCACGATCCGGCGCCAATCCATGGCCAATTCAGGCGACGCATTGCTATCGTCTTGCCAAAGCCGGCCTGACGGGAACAAGCAGATTGTCATCATGGGCGGCGGTCGACTCGCCTCTCTGGCTCAGCCGCTCAGCAAGTCCCTTGTGAAAGATAACGCCATTCATATAGGCGAAGGTCATCGCCAGTGCCGCCGTTCGCAAGGGATAATCGACCAGGGAATGAACGAGCAGAAACGATACTGAGAGAAACGCCATTTTCTGCAGCGGATCTCGCCGTGCCGTAACGGAAAACGCAAAAAGCAATATCGCGTAAGCTGCGACCAGAAAGACAACAGGAGCGCCACCTTCAAGTGCCAATTCCAGATAATCATTGTGGGCGTGATTGACGTAGGGCTTGAAGATCATCTCTCCCTTTTCGTAAATCTGATAGACCTTCGGAAAACTCCCAAAGCCGACGCCCGTCGCCCAGTTCTCTTCAATTCCCGCGATCGTCGTGCGGGCAAATTCGGCCCGTCCAAAGGCCGGGTCAACCACTTCCGCATCGATCTTCGTCCACGCCCCGATCGTGTAGAGTGAAAGCCCGATGAAGACAGCGGGTATTCCATACCCGCCCAGCCTCGAGCGCGCGGACAGAAAGACGACTGATACCATGGTGATCGCCAGCCCTATCAGAATACCGGCGCGCGAACCGGCGGCCAGAAGCAACAGCAGCAGCGTTATCAAGCCGAGCGACCCGGACAGAAGGTGCCCGCGAAACAGGCCGTAGTAGACAACGAAGGGGATGGAGACGAAGAGCAAAGCTGAAAATGGTTCTGGTTGGCAAACAGTCCCGCATTGATCGTGAACGGCAACAAACCCTGTATGGCAACCCTATCGGAGAGCGAATACTGGATCGCCGCAGCCAGTCCGTGACAGATGACACCCATGAAAAAGACGGGCAGAAGGCCGTAGACCTGTTGTGGGCGCAAGCGGGTGACGCTCAGAAAGAATGCAGCCATCGCCACGAAATACAACAGACACTCGATCGTACGTCCCACGCCGACACTGACGAAACGCAGCCCGGTTTCACCGCTCAGCCACGGATTTGCAAGTAGAACCTCAGGCCGCAATCCGCTCAACAGAGCGGCGGGCAGCGGCACGATTTGAAAACAGAACACGGCCCCTTTGAATTCGTCGATCTCCGAGACCAAAGCAAGGGTTTCAGGGGTGATTTGCAGGAAACCGATCTTCATGGCCATACCTAAAAAAATACCCAAAAATACCCAATAGCTCAAGAATCGACCTTACCCAATAAAGCACTCCCGGCGCCTTGTATGGGAAACGCCCAGTCACGGATTAGAGAGTGGATTCGACAACAAAATTCAAAAGGTGCATGATGGGTTTGGTGTCGGGGGATACCTTCATGAATTGGCGTTGGTTTTCGACCGCAACAGTTGTTGCGTTCATCTCAGGCTGCACTGCCGACTATTTGAATAATTATGACTCGGTGACGCTCGCTGCCGGCGATGCGAACCGCTCAAATATGCTTTTGCAAACTGTCGATCCGTTCAATCCGAATAGCCAAAACACGCGTATTGAAGGCGACGGAGCGCGCGCGGTGGCAGTCTTCAACGGATACCGAGGTGCGACCCGAGCCCGTAGCGTTGATTTGGACTGTGCAGGCGGCAGCGGAAACAATGCAGTGGTTGCCCCTGGGGTGCAGATCACAGGCTCTGATCCTAACGGGCTCGATGGTGATCGCGACGGCATTGGGTGCGAGGGAAAATAGGTTGTCTCGAACAAGGAAAGGAGGGCTAGGCTGGCTCGCAGTCATTGCGTTGGCCGCGTATTATTATCCCGTTCCGTACCAGAGACCGGGCATTACCTCGCCAAATCCAAAGGCCACCGTTGAGATCAGACCGGAGGCCAGCAATCTCACCCAGAGCGTTACACGGCAGGTCGAGGAACCGGCCGCACCCAGTCAGCAAACCAACGGGGAAGTGCTTCAAGGCCGCGCATCGGCAGTTGATGGCGATACAATTGAGATCAATGGGACGCGCGTTCGGTTCAACGGCATCGACGCACCCGAGTATGATCAACAGTGCGAGGATGCGAAGCACTTTCGGTATTCATGTGGATGGCAGGCCAAAACTTCCCTCGAAAAATTCATGGCTAAATCGAAGCCCTTACGATGCGAGTTTGTCACTTGGGATCAATACGGACGCTTCGTTGGCAATTGCTACCGGGCGGACGGAGCCGACGTGGCGGCCTGGCTCGTCAAGAATGGGCTGGCCCTCGACTGGCCCAAATACAGCCATGGCGGCTATGCATCCCAACAAGCGGTCGCCAAGGCTGCCAAGCTCGGCCTGTGGAAAGGCTTCTTCGAAGACCCATGGACGTGGCGCGCCGAGCACGCCGAAGATACGCAGCCCGCGGCCAATCAGCCTCTCGGTATCATAGGCCGTCAGGCTCAGTCACAAGGCTATTCGTGCGAGCCTCGCCGTAAATGCTCTCAGATAAGCTCTTGCGCTGAAGCCCAATGGTATCTCAGCAACTGCTCATGGGGCGGCAGGCTGGATCGCGATAGTGACGGGATTGCGTGCGAAACGCTTTGCTAAATACCGAGAACGACGGAGGACTGGTCAGTGGCCCAACAGTCGAGAAATTCCGGTTTGGAGCCCCTCTTTCTCTCTTTTGGTCGGTGCGGGTACACTGGTTTGATCCTACGGTGATCTATTACCGGGGCTAGTCGCAACAGGATATCCCCGTTAGGGCTTGCTGATCGGTTCGCTGCTAGGCACATTCACCGCATGTGCAATCTCTACAACATCACCACGTCACAAGAGGCGGTCCGCCAGTGGACCCGGACTTTGCGGGACATCCTAGGCAACCTTGAACCGTCCGTTGACATCTATCCCAACCAGCCCGGCCCAGTGGTGCGTAACGCCCCTGAAGGCCGTGAGCTAGCCAATCTCCTGTGGGGAATGCCGACGCCGGCCGAGCGCGTCAAGGGCAAGGCTGACTACGGCACCACCAACATTCGCAACCCGCAGTACAGCCATTGGCAACAGTATGTCGGCGTCGAGAACCGTTGCGTGGTGCCGGTAACAAGCTTCGCAGAGCCCAGCCCAACTCCCGGCGATAAAGACCGCGAGACAGGCATTCAGCGGAACTATTGGTTCGCGCTCAATGAGGACCGCCCGTTATTCTTCTTCGCTGGCCTCTGGACGCCATGGCATGGGGTCCGCAAGGTAAAGGACGGCCCCGGCGATTTCGAGCTTTACGGTTTCATGACGACCGCGCCCAATGCCCTCATCAAGCCGATCCATGAAAAAGCTATGCCGGTGATCCTGAGGACGCAAGAGGAAACAGAGACTTGGCTGACAGCGCCATGGTCGGAAGCGAAGCGGCTACAACGCACGGCGCCGGATGATGCTCTTGTGATTGTCGAGAAGCCTGCCACACAGATCAAGTTTCCCGAGCAGGCACCAGTACCGCCAAGCCAAGGCTCGTTGTTCTAGATGGCTGGCCTTCGGATACTCTCGGACGTTGCACCGGGCCTTGCGATTGCCATCTTTCTTACAATCTTGGTCGTGATGTTTTTTCGTCGTAAGCGGCGCTAAGCAAATCGGCGGCACGTGATTGAAATGTTGGGCTGTTAGCGCCAGTTATTCATCCCTCCAGATCACGCGTCGTACCATGCGGATTTCAACAAGTCGCCTCACGCGTATCTTCATGCCCTCCGATGCGCTTGGCAGCAGAATGTCCACATCAAGCTCGCGGCGTTTGCAGCGCTCGCAGCGCATGTGCCGGTCAACGTCCCAAAACGGAATGTCCCCCACCAATTTGGCGAGGTCCCCGGGGAGATAGTGGCGTGTAATGTTGCAGTTGATGCACCGGACACGGATTAGCTGACCAACCTCATGCGCTCGGCACAGGGTCTGGACAAGGCGGCGCGGTCGTCTGCTCTGTTCCGGCATAGCCAAAAATAGGAATGAGTTCCTCGCCGAGTCAATTCACTCTTGACATTTATGTTCCCTTTTTGTTCACTACGCCCATGCAGCGTATGGAGTAATGCCATGGATCGAATTGTGACACTGAACAGCCGCCAGGAGGCTGCCCTCCAGGCCCACGCCGAGGATTTCATTGCAGTCCACAAGGGTGATGTGATGAAAGCGCTCAAGGAAATGATCGTGCTCAACGGGCACCTTCAGGAACGACTTGACGCACTCACCCCGCAGCGCCGCGCGACGCGTTAGGAGTAGGCACCATGGGCACAATGCACTTCGACACCGAAGCCAAATCCGAACTGCACTCTGAAGCGGTGAAGCTGATCGCCCGCTACGACAGCCCTCATGAGACCGTGAAGGCGCTCATGGCCTACAACTGTGAGCTTGAGACCCAGATACTCGCCATCGCCCATCGGCATCCGGGGATAGTTTCAATCGGGTACGATCCTACTCCGCCTGTGCTGGAGTGACCTTCAATGAGCCGCCTGATCTTTGCAGGAGAGCTTGAGAGCGCCGCCGACCAGATAGCGGACATATCCCGCGCCGACCTTCAAATTGTACTTCGTAGGGCCGCCCTGATGCTTAGAAACGTCGCCGGTGTCGATCTGGGCACGAGAACAGACGAATTACTTTTTGGAATCGCAGCGGAGATGGAAGTTTCCAAGTCCGATTTGATCAAAACGATCGTCAGCGATTGGCTAATTGCCAATGCTTATCTGCCTGTTCCGCTAGAGCTTGACGAAGGCAACGAGACACCATTTAAAATCTGAGCATGAAACCCGGCGTCTTACGCTATGCCCGCGCAAAATACGCCTTGTACCACTCGACGAACCGCCCGACGCCCTCGGTCACCGTCGTTGTCGGGCGGTAGCCGACCGCCTGCTCCAGCGCCGAGGTGTCGGCGAAGGTATCGGGCACATCGCCGGGCTGCAGCGGCAAGAGTTCGACGATGGCTTTGCGGCCAAGCGCGTTTTCCAGCGCCTCGACATAGGCGGTCAGCTTAACCGGGTTGTTGTTGCCTATGTTGAAGATGCGCCAGGGGGCGCTGCTTGTGGCCGGATCGGGACGGCTGGAGTCCCAGGCGGCATTGCCCGTGGCCGGGTTGTCGCTGGCACGGATCACGCCTTCGGCGATGTCGTCGACATAGGTGAAGTCGCGCGTGTGGTTGCCGTTGTTGAACAGCTTGATCGGCTCGCCAGCAAGGATGTTTTTGGTGAACAGGAACAGCGCCATGTCCGGGCGCCCCCAGGGGCCATAGACGGTGAAGAAGCGAAGCCCGGTCGTCGGCAGCCCGAACAGATGGCTGTAGCTGTGCGCCATCAGCTCGTTGGCGCGCTTGGTCGCGGCGTAGAACTGGAGCGGGTGGTCGGCCGGCCTGTGCTCGGAAAACGGCATATCGGTGTTGGCGCCGTAGACGCTCGAGGTGCTGGCATAGGTCAGGTGCGCAACGGCGCTGTTGCGGCAGGCCTCCAGCATGTTGGTGTAGGCGATGATGTTGCTTTCGACATAGGCATGCGGGTTTTCCAGGCTGTAGCGAACCCCGGCCTGGGCGGCGAGATGGATCACCCGGTCGAATGCGTGGTCGGCAAAGCAGGCGTCGACCACGCTCTTGTCGGCGAGATTGCCGCGGATGAAATGATAGCCGGCATTGGTCTTGCGGCTCGCCTCGTCCAGAAGCCGCAGCCTCGCCTCCTTGATTTCCGGATCGTAGTAGTCGTTGACGTTGTCGATGCCGACGACCTCGTCACCGCGCTCCAGCAGCCGCTTGGCTACGTGATACCCTATGAAGCCGGCCGCGCCGGTGACCAGAACCTTCATCAGAAGCGCCCATCCGTGACATGCCTGGGGAACAGACCCTTGATGTCGTAAATGACGCCGGGGGTCTTGCAAAGAGCCTGCAGGCCGTCGACGCCCAGCGCGCGGAACTGCCTGTGGCCGATGGCCACGATAACGACGTCAATGTCCTTCATTCCTCAGGTCCGGACAATTTTCCTCAAAGGCCACCCCCATCACCAGAATTCGACTGCCAACGACCAAGAGCTACGACAGCGCGGCTGCTCCAGCAAGCATCTATTTCTCGGATCAACAGTGCGGGAACTTTTGATCAACAGCATTGCTTGATGCGATTGAAAAGATACCGTCTGCAACGCACCAACGCCGAACGATAGGGCCAATAATGCGATGTAATTTCCAGCACCGCTTCGGCGATCAACCCCTTGGCAAGTCGCCTGGGAGCCGAGACAGATCGATCTAGAGAGCGGAGATATTGCGTTCCGAAGCAGCTATATGTTGGTGTCGTCGGGACGGCAACCTAATCAGATGCGTATGGCCGGCGGAGGGTACCGATCATCGGCCATAAGATCGGCCAAATATCCGGGTAAATTCGAAATATATCTTTATAATTACGTATTTAGCAGAAGCCAAGATCGGCCAGACATGGAAGAAAGCGTTTCAACTACATTCACCCGTTCCCCGACGGCAATGGCCGCGTCAGCCGTTTGATGAGCCACGCCATGGCCCATGAGGCTGGGATCGCCGCGCACGGGCTGTGGTCGATCTCACGCGGTCTAGCGCGCGGCGTGAAAAGCCGCACGGACTACAAGCGCATGATGGATCATGCCGATATGCCCCGCCAGGGTGATCTCGACGGACGGGGCAACCTCTCCGAGCGCGCACTCGGCGACTTTACGCTATGGTTCATGCAGGTGTGCATCGATCAGGTGAACTTTATGACCGGCTTGTTCGATCTCGACACGCTCGCGAAGCGGCTGCGTCGCTACGTCGAGCGCAGTGGCCTCAAACCCGAAGCCGCCCGCCTCCTGGAGGAAGCGCTAATGCGCGGCGAATTTGAACGCGGCGAAGCGTCTCGCATTAGCGGACTGCCCGAACGCACGGCGCGTCGCGTGTTCAATGAGGTGATCGCGCTCGGTCTGTTGGCGTCGGAAACACCCAAAGGTCCGGTGTCGCTACGCTTTCCGGCCGACGCATTGGATTCACTGTTTCCGAAGCTGTTTCCAGAAACCTAAGTGTGATTACTTGGCAGACGCCACGCTGAAATCCGCCAATCACCCCACGCCAGCCAAGGCTTGATTGCTCAAGCCGCTGGTCTGCTCGGGCTTCAGCCGCGCTTGAGCAGCGTCCAGACGGCCGGCACCAGGCTTGCCGCGAGAGCCACCTTGATCAGGTCGCCGACGATGAACGGCACGACGCCGAACTGCCACGACTTTTCCGGACCGATGAGCAGCGCCAGCCAGGCAAAGCCCATCGCCATCATGACGACTTCGCCAACCAGCATGGCGTTGAAAAGCTTGATCGGATGGCGGTCCCAGCCGCGATCCGCCGCCCAGCCGACAATGGCCGCCATGACCACGAAGCCGGCGAGATAGCCGCCGGTCGAGCCGAGCATGTAGGCAATGCCGAGACCCTTTTCAGGCGTGCTCTGGAAGACGGGGAAGCCCATGGCGCCCTCGGCCATGTAGAGCAGCAGGGTGGCGACGCCGAGACGCATGCCGAAAGCGGCGGCAATCAGCAGCACGGCCAGCGTCTGCATCGAAATGTCGACCGGCCCGAGCATCACCTTGGTCTTGGCCGACAGTGTCAGCACAAGCGTTCCGGCGATGGCCAGGAAAAGCTGCGTTGCCAGCCGCGCCGCGCCGCTTTGCGGCAGAGCCAGAGAAACAAGCGGACGCATCGTAGTTGCAATTGCCATGGTATTTCCCCAATCCGATTGCCGCTACCAGATGTTCGCGGCCTCACATCCTCCTATATTGGCTTGCGTGTTATGCGGCAATCGGTTTTGCCGTTTCCCCAAACAAGGCACCGATGCATGGCACTGAAGTTCGAGACCGGCTTCGACCCCCTCTATGACCAGGGGGTGAGCGTCGCGCCCGATGTCCAGCGCATCACGGCCCGCAATCCAAGCCCTTTCACCTTTCACGGCACCAACAGCTACATAATTGGCCGCGATACGCTGGCGGTGATCGATCCGGGGCCGCATGACGAGGCGCATCTGCGGACCCTGCTCGAAGTGATCGCAGGCCGGCCGGTCAGCCATATCTTCGTCAGCCATACGCATCGCGACCACTCCCCGCTGGCGGCCCGGCTGAAAGAGCGCACCGGCGCCATCGTGCTGGCCGAGGGGCCGCACCGGCCGGCAAGAGCCCTGCATATCGGCGAGACCAATGCGCTCGACGCCAGTGCAGACATGGCTTTCGTTCCCGACATCGCCCTTTCCGACGGCGAGGCGGTCGATGGCGACGGCTGGTCGCTCAGGACGGTTCTGACCCCGGGCCACACCGCCAATCATGCGGCGTTCGCGCTGGAAGGAACCGGCATCCTGTTTTCGGCCGATCATGTCATGGCCTGGGCAACCTCCATCGTCGCCCCGCCGGATGGAGCGATGGCCGATTACATGGCCTCGCTGGACCGGCTGATCGAACGCGAGGACCGCTTGCTGCTGCCCGGACATGGCGGGCCGGTGACGGCGCCGCGCGCTTTCATGCGCGGGCTGAAGACGCACCGCAAGATGCGCGAGCGCGCCGTCCTGGAGCGGGTCAGAGAAGGCGACCGGACGATTCCCGACATGGTCAGGGCGATCTACAGGGATACCGATCCGCGGCTGCATGGCGCCGCCGGATTGTCGGTGCTTGCCCATCTCGAGGATCTGACGGCGCGCGGTCTGGTTGTGACCGATGCCGCACCGGCCATCGACGGCATTTTCACGCCGGCCGGATAGGCAACGCAGCCCACTGCCAAGTGCCCGTGCCTCACTCGGCCGGCGCGGCGCCAACCTGACCGGCGACTTCCTGGTCGAGCTCGGCAAGGAAATCGACAATGCGCGCGGCATTGTCGCCAAGGTCGTAGCGACCGTAGCGGGACGCCGACCGCATGTCGACGATGACCGTATCGCCATCGTCCGTCACGCGGATCGCCACATCGGCGGGAAGGCCGATCACGAAGCCCTTGGCGACGGCGGTGATGGTCACCTCGCTTTGCCCGGCGAGATCAGGATAGGGTTCCGATAGATCCCAGTCGCGCCGGTCGAGTACGGTTTCGACGGCATTGACGACAGTCTCGAACGGCAGGTCGTAGCTGCGTGCGCTGACCAGCGGATAGCTATCGGTCTGCAGCCGCTGTTCCCCAGGCGTCGACGGCGCAAGCACGTTCATATCCTTCGTGCGGTCGCTCACGTCCAGCGCCGGCGGTTCGTCGAAATCTGTCGAAATATCCCTGAGCGGCGGATAGATCGTCGCCCAGTAGGCGGCGACGCCGTAGGGTGCGAGCACCAGCAGCGCCAGCAGCGCGCCGACCGTCAGGTCGCGACCGCCGCGGTCGCCGAAATTCCAGAGCCGCGAAAAGGCAAACCCGGCAAACAACAGCGCCATCGCCGCCAGCAGCGCGACAATGCCGAGCACCCACAGAAAGACAGGTGTTTCGACGAGATCGAAGCGATGGCCGACAAAGACCGTCAGCAGCAGCACCAACGAAAAAGCGGCCGTGCGCCGCGACCATCCGGCCGCCCTCGACGTCTGCCGTTCAGGAATACTTGCCATCGATTGCCGCACCACCCCAACCCGAACGGAGACTTAGAACCTTTTTGCGATGCCATGAAGCCGAAACATGCGACATCGCGTCAATCCGTCGGCAGGCGATAATCCTTGAACTGCTGGCGCAAGGTGATCTTCTGGATCTTGCCGGTGGCGGTGTGCGGAATTTCACCGACGAAGGCGACATCGTCCGGCATCCACCATTTGGCCACCTTGCCGTCCATGAAGTCGAGAATATCAGCCTTGCTCGGTTCCTTGCCCGGTTTGCGGACGACGACCAGCAGCGGCCGTTCGCCCCATTTCGAATGGTGGACGCCGATGGCTGCCGCCTCGGCGACATCGGGATGGCCGACAGCCAGGTTCTCGAGGTCGATGGTCGAAATCCATTCGCCGCCGGACTTGATGACGTCCTTGGCGCGATCGGTGATCTGCATATAGCCGCCCGCGTCGATGTGGGCGACGTCGCCGGTATCGAACCAGCCATCCCCGTCGAACTGCTCCACGCCGGCGCCGCCATAATAGGCACGGGCAACGGCCGGCCCACGCACTTTCAGGCGGCCAAATGTCTTGCCGTCCCAGGGTTGCGCATTGTTGTTGTCGTCGGTCACCTTCATTTCGACCCCGAACGGCGGATAGCCCTGTTTCTGCTGGACATCGAGCCGGGCTTCGCCCTCAAGACCAGCATAGTCCGGCTTCAGGGTGCACAGCGTGCCGAGCGGCGACATTTCGGTCATGCCCCAGGCATGGATGACCTGGACATCGTAGTTCTGCTGAAACTTCGTCATGATCGCGCGCGGGCAGGACGAGCCGCCGATGACGACCTTATTGAGATAGGGAAGCTTCTTGCCGGTCTCCTCCAGATGCTGCAGCAGCATCATCCAGACGGTCGGCACGGCCGCACTGAAGGTCACCTTCTCGATTTCGAGCAGTTCATAGATCGAGGCGCCGTCCATCTTGCAGCCGGGCATGACCAGCTTGGCGCCGATCATCGGCCCGCTCTGGCCAAGGCCCCAGGCATTGGCGTGAAACATCGGCACGACAGGCAGGATCGTGTCGCGCGACGACAACCCCATGGCGTCGGGCATGGCGGCGATCATGGCGTGCAGCACGTTCGAACGGTGGCTGTAGACGACGCCCTTGGGATCGCCCGTGGTCCCGGAGGTGTAACACATGCCTGCGGCGGTGCTTTCGTCGAAGGTCTTCCAGGCGAAGTCGCCATCCGCCTCCTCAAGCCACTCTTCATAGGCGACCACATTGGGCAACGTCGTCTGCGGCATGTGTGCCTTGTCGGTCAGCACGATCACCTGTTTCAGCGACTTGACGGCGCCGGCGATCTTCTCGAGCAGCGGCACGAAAGTCAGGTCGACGAAGACTGCCTTGTCCTCGGCATGGTTCATGATCCAGACGATCTGCTCGGGAAACAGCCGCGGATTGAGCGTGTGGTAGATGGCGCCGATGCCCATGATGCCGTACCAGGCCTCGATGTGGCGGGCGGTGTTCCAGGCCAGCGTCGCGATGCGGTCGCCCAACCCATAGCCGTCGCGCTCCAGCCGCTGGGCGACCTTCAGGGCGCGACGATGGATGTCGGCGTAGGTGGTGCGCACGATCGGCCCTTCGATCGAGCGTGACACGATCTCGCGCATGCCATGCTGCCGCTCGGCATTGTCGATGAGCTTATGGCAAAGCAGCGGCCATTCCTGCATCAGTCCCAGCATTCGGTCCTCCCTCACGCTTTTGCGTTGTGCTTTTTGTCCCATTGTGGAGCGAACCGACGGATTGTCCAGCCGCCAATACGGCCGAGCACTGCATTGGGAACAACCGCCACAATCCGGCCATCGTCGGCGTTAAGCTTCGTTAACGGGCAAAGGGGTGCGATTGGCGACTGAAAGAGGTTCGCATGGACGCGCAGCTCGACGACAAGGCTCTCGAGAGTACGCTTGCCGAAAGTCTGGCCGATCTGGTGCCGGACACAAAGACTGTTTCCGAAGATGAATTTGTTGAAGTTGTCGGCGGCGCGCTGGAAGCGGTCGGCGGCACGTTGCTGTTCAAGATGTGCGTCCAGAACCAGGGCGAGGACCAGCACGTCGCAGCCGCGTCAGTCGGCGATGGCGGAAACCGCCAATTCCTGCTGCTCACCTTGCCGACCGGCGGTGGTTCCCTGAAGGTCGAGACCGTATCGAGAAGCAGCAACCCGGTCGCCGGTATCGCTGCCGCCTATGCCGGTCTCATGGACGTGTTCAAGGCCGCTGCCTGACAGCTGACGACAAGTATCAAGGATATTCGGAGGCGCGATCCGGCAGTGCCGGCCTGGGCAGGTGTTTGCGTGTTGCATGGCGACGGCAGGCCTTGAACAATGCGTTTGCGCGACACATCTCAAAGTCGACGCAAGGAGAGCCGCCGCATGGATCAGATCGCCAACCCCGCACCCGGTTTCCAACGCAACCCGGACAAAATCATCACCATCGAGCCCTATGCCGGCACCGTTACCGTGCGCGCCGGAGACGTGGTCATCGCTTCAACAGCAAAGGCCAAGGTGCTGACCGAAGCTCCCTATCCGGCGGCCTTCTACATTCCGTTCGCCGACATCGATTTCGGCAAGCTTGGCCGCACCGACCACTCGACCCATTGCCCCTACAAGGGCGATGCAAGCTATTGGAGCGTGCTGCCTGCCGGCGAGACCGGCCAGAACGCCATGTGGGCCTATGAACGGCCTTTCGACGAGATGGCTGAAATCGGCAACCACGGCGCATTCTACGCCAGCAAGGTCACGATCGAAGCCAAACCGGACTGAGCCAACGCCGAAGGCATCGGGATACGCTCGGCTGGCCACTCACTCCGTGGTGCCGTTATTGCCGATGCCCTCGGCATCGTCGAGCCGCACAAAGGTCAAGCCCTTGGCCTTGAGCGCCAGCAGCCCCTGCACCACGCCTTCGCCTGCCGCATGGGTCGGCTGGTTGATGTGCGAGATAATGACGTCGCCGTCCTTGGCCGCCGCGATGCGCCGCGCGGTTTCCTTGGCGCCGAGCAAGGAGCCGCCGTCGCCGTTTATCGAGAATCCCGCGACCTTGAAGCCAAGCTTGCGGATCATGGCGATTGCCGACGGGCTGTATTCGGCGGTTGCGCCACGAAACCATTTCGGCGCCGGCTCGCCGGTCCCGGCAAGAGCGGCGGCCCCCGATTCGACCTCGGCCAGCACCGCATCCGGGCTGCCGGCGCTGCGGATGCCGTAGATTTTCCGCGGCGTGTCGACCGCCGGGATGTGGTGACCGCCGTGATTTTCCAGTTCGAACAGATCGGGATGCGCCCGCATGATCTCGACGGCGGCGGCGTTCCGCTTCAGCCAGATGCCGGTCACGAAAATGGTGGCGGGGATCTTGTTGTCCACCAGCGCCGAAAGGATCCGGCTGTCGGTCTGTCCGCCGCAGGCATCGAGCGTGAGTGCCACACGGCCGGCGCCGCTCGCCTGCGGCCTGATGTGCAGCGTCGGCTCGACGAGCGGCGCGGCATGGCCGGCGGATGCCATCGCCAACGACATGGCGATCATCCAGAGATTTTTTTGCAGCAGGCGCATCAAACCGATTTCCTGACCCGTCATTTCAAGCAGGCATCCCAAAGACCCGCATGAAGGCGGAAATCAGGATGATGCATAGCAGAAAAGCGCTCCACGCGACAATGTGACCGTTCCTGCGGCGAACGTGTCTTCTACCGCGTCGAGAGTCGTGCATGCGACCCATGATCTCAGATGACGCGTTCCAGCTGCATTTCGGTGCGCGAAAGAACCTCGCGCACCGCGTCGACCACAGGCTTGACTTCCAGGCCCCAGACGCAGCATGCCTTGCTGGGATCCGGCGCGCGGCAAAGGTCCTCGGCCATGCAGGCGCAAGGCATCGGCGGCTGGAGCGAGATGCTGGGCACGCCGACGGGACCCCAGCGCGACGGCTCCGTCAGACCGAACAGCCCGACAACCGGGGTCCCAGTGGCTGCCGCCATGTGCATCGGGCCGCTCTCATTGCCGAGAAACAGCCGGGCCTGTTTCAGCACCGCCAGCAGGCTTCCAAGCGACAGGTCACCGACGAGATTGACGACCGGCGGCGCGGTCCTGGCGACGATGCGTTCGGCGATCTCGCGCTCGTCCGGGCCGCCCACCAGCACGACGTCCAGGCCGGTCTCGCCGGCAATCTCGACGATCGCTGCTGCAAACCGCTCCGGCTGCCAACGTCGCCCCTCGAAGCTTGCACCCGCATGCACGGCGATGAAGGCATTTGGCCGCAGATGGTGCTCATCCAGCAGCGCCAATGCTTTCGCCGTCTCCAATGGCAGCGGCTGAAGGTTCGGAATCACCGTGCGAAGTTCAATGCCGAGCGCTTCGAGCGGCGAGAGGTAGCGGTACAGGAAATGCTGGCCATCAAAGCCGTAGGGCTTGGCAAGGACGTTGGCGGGCTGCCGCTCCAGCATACGCAAGGGTCTTTCGGAAGGATTGTATCCGACACGGGTCTTTGCGTGGACGAGCCCGGTGAGGATGCGCGACGTCTTCGAATCGGTCAGGTCGATGGTCAGGTCGAAGCGGAAGCGGCGCAACGCCCGCACCATGGTATAGAGCTCCTTCCCTCGCTCCAAGGGGGTGCCGCGCATGCGGTCGCGCCTGAATGCGACCACCTCGGAAGCGATACCATGGGCGATTACGAAGCTCTCGAAGCGGGTCTCGCACAGAAAGACGATGCTGGCGCCGGGGAATTCGAGCCGCAGGTTCTTGGCGAGCGCCGAGGCGAGGACGAGATCTCCTATGAACTTGGTTTGAATGACCAGGATCGAGCGGAGCGGCGCGGGAGAGATCTGCAGCATCTGTTTCCGGGAGCAATTTGCGGATGGCCGCAAATTGGGCAGGAACAATGTCGAGATTACGCGACGCCGCCAGCACGTTCGCGTGAATTGTCTTACAAAACGGTAAGCTGGATGGATCCTATCCGCGGCCTGCCTTCGCAACCAGCACCGCTGCCTGCGCTGCCGCCAGCCTGGCGATCGGCACGCGATAGGGCGAACAGGACACGTAGTCGAGGCCGACCTCTTCGCAAAAGCGGATCGAGGCCGGATCGCCGCCATGTTCGCCGCAAATGCCGAGCTTGATGTCGGGCCGCGTCGCCTTGCCCTTTTGCGCGGCCATGCGCACCAGTTCGCCGACGCCCTCGATGTCGAGCGAGACGAACGGGTCCTGATCGATAATGCCCTTCTGGCGGTAGGTTTCCAGGAACGAGGCCGCATCGTCGCGCGAAATGCCGAAGGTCGTCTGGGTCAGGTCGTTGGTGCCGAAGGAGAAGAATTCGGCTGATTCTGCAATGACATGCGCGCGGATCGCCGCGCGGGGAAGCTCGATCATCGTGCCGGTGAGATAGTCGATCTTGACGCCGGTTTCCTCCATGACGCTCTTGGCAACCGCATCGATGCGCGCCTTGACGTAGTCGAGTTCCTTCACCAGGCCGACGAGCGGCACCATGATCTCGGGGACCACCAGGGCGCCGGCCTTCCTGCCGGCCTCCACGGCCGCCTCGAAAATGGCCCGCGCCTGCATCTCGGCGATCTCGGGGTAGGAGACGGCCAGGCGGCAGCCGCGATGGCCGAGCATCGGGTTGAACTCGTGCAGTGCCTCGGTGCGCTGCCTGAGCTTGTCGGGCGACACGTTCATGGCGGCGGCGACCTCGGCGATTTCAGCCTCGGTCTTGGGGAGGAATTCGTGCAGCGGCGGATCGAGCAGTCGGATCGTCACCGGCAGGCCGGCCATGATCTCGAACAGTTCGAGGAAATCCGAGCGCTGCATGGGCAGAAGCTTGGCGAGTGCGGCGCGCCGGTCCTTTTCGGTGTCGGCCAGGATCATCTCGCGCATGGCGACGATGCGGTCGCCGTCGAAGAACATGTGCTCCGTGCGGCAAAGCCCGATGCCTTCGGCGCCGAAGGAGCGCGCCATGCGCGCATCGAGCGGTGTTTCGGCATTGGTGCGCACCTTCATGCGCCGCACCGCGTCCGCCCATTCCATGATGGCGGCAAAATCGCCTGACAGTTCAGGCTGCAGCATGGCAACCGCGCCCTTCAGCACCTGGCCGTTGCCGCCATCGATGGTGATGATGTCGCCTTTGCGGAAGGTCTGCCCCATCGAGAGCAGCGTGCCGGCCCTGTAGTCGACGCGCAGCGAGCCGGCACCCGAGACGCAAGGCTTGCCCATGCCGCGCGCCACCACCGCGGCGTGGCTGGTCATGCCGCCGCGCGTGGTCAGGATGCCTTCCGCCGCATGCATGCCGTGGATGTCTTCGGGACTGGTTTCGATGCGCACCAGGATCGCCTTGCGCCCTTGTGTCTTCAAGTCCTCGGCGTCAGCTGAGGAAAAGACGATCTCGCCGGTAGCGGCACCGGGCGAGGCCGGCAGTCCGATGCCGATGACGTCGCGCGCGGCCTTGGGGTCGATGGTGGGATGCAACAACTGGTCGAGCGAGGCCGGGTCGATACGGGCAACGGCTTCCTCTTTCGTGATCAGCCTGTCGCGCGCCATCTCGACGGCAATTTTCAGCGCCGCCTTTGCGGTGCGCTTGCCGGAGCGGGTCTGCAGCATCCACAATTTGCCGCGCTCGATGGTGAATTCGAGATCCTGCATGTCGCGGTAGTGCTTCTCCAGACTATCGGAGATGGTGACGAAGGACTGGAACGCGTCAGGCATCAGCTTCTGCAGCGACGGCTTGTCCGAGCCTGCTGCGATACGCGCCGCTTCGGTGATGTTCTGCGGCGTGCGGATGCCGGCAACGACGTCCTCGCCCTGCGCGTTCACCAGGAACTCGCCATAGAGCATCTTTTCGCCGGTCGACGGGTTGCGCGTGAAGGCAACGCCGGTGGCCGAGGTTTCGCCCATATTGCCGAACACCATGGCCTGGACGTTGACCGCCGTGCCCCAGCTTTCGGGAATATCGTGCAGGCGGCGATAGGTGATGGCGCGGTTGTTCATCCAGCTCGAGAACACGGCTGATATCGCGCCCCAGAGCTGCTCATGCGGATCCTGCGGAAACGGCCTGCCAAGCTCTTCCTCGACTTTGGCCTTGTAGAGCGCGATGACGCCCTGCCATTCGAGCGCCGTCAGCTCGGTGTCGAGCTCGTGCCCGAGCCCGCCCTTCTGGTCCTCCAGGATTTCCTCGAACACTTCGTGGTCGAGACCCATGACGACATCGGAATACATCTGGATGAAGCGGCGGTAGCTGTCATAGGCAAAGCGCGCATCGCCGGAATCGGCGGCCAGCGCCTCGACCGTCTCGTCGTTCAGGCCGAGATTGAGGACGGTGTCCATCATGCCGGGCATCGAGGCGCGAGCGCCGGAACGCACCGACACCAGCAGCAGTTTCGACGGGTCGCCGAACCGACGACCGGTCAGCCGGCCGATGTGATCGAGCGCGACCGCGACATCGGCTTCCAACCCGGCCGGATAAATACGGCCGTTGGCGTAGTAGGCGTTGCAGACCTCCGTGGTGATGGTGAAGCCCGGCGGCACCGGCAGCCCCAGGCTGCACATCTCGGCCAGGTTGGCGCCTTTGCCGCCCAGGAGATTCTTGTCGCTGGCACGGCCCTCCGCCGCACCATCGCCAAAGGTGAAAACCCATTTGGTCATGCATCGCTCTCCGGTTGCAGGAGATTGGAAAGATTGGCGAAACGGAAAGTTCCGCCGGTCCGTCCTTGGAGCGATATGATGCTGCAGTGCGAAAGGCAAGGCGTCGGTAAAGCCGTCCGGCCACTACAATCGATTAAGCAAAGCCGTGCCTCAGGATGCGGCAAAAAGACTTGCTATTCAGGGGATTCTGGAGTAGAACATATAGTGAACAAAGAGGTGGCTATGAAACTGTCCGGAAAACTCGACTATCTGGAAATGCCGGCTACGGGCGGGACGCTGGACCGGCTGAAGGCCTTCTACAGTTCCGCCTTTGCCTGGTCGTTCACTGACTATGGGCCGACCTATTCGGCCTTTGCCGAAGGCCTGGACGGGGGTTTTCAGGCCGACGCCGCCGAAGCGCCATCGAAGCCGCTGCCGGTGCTGTACAGCAGGGATCTGGAGGCGACCCTCGAGGCTGTCGAAAACGCCGGCGGCACGGTCGTCAAACCGATCTTCGCGTTCCCTGGCGGCCGCCGTTTCCACTTTGCCGATCCGGCCGGCAACGAGATGGCGGTGTGGTCCGAATAGCCAGCTCGTGCCGTCTGGCGGCGTTGCTTTTGCTGCCCAAACAGGCGTTCTCACCACCATTCATGGGGCATTGTGCTTTTTGGCTGCTCTGCTAATAACGCGCCGCACAAGCGACTCTGACGGCAATTGGGGCGTCGCCAAGTGGTAAGGCATCGGTTTTTGGTACCGACATTCCCAGGTTCGAATCCTGGCGCCCCAGCCATCCCGCTCAGGTCCGTTCCGGACACTTAGGACCGAGAGTACCTTTGCGATCTTCCATGAAGCCGATCGGCTAACAGTTCGATTGTGTCATAAATTCAGATGAGCCAAAGCCATCGCGGCAAATTCAGGTCTTGCACATGATCTGGACAGTGTCGCCTTGAACATCTCCTTCTTTCCATACATAGGTCGGCCGGGTGGGTGGCGGCTCAACATGGAACTTCAATGAACCTTCCTATCTTCGCCATCAACCTCGATCGCGAGACCCAGCGCTGGAGCGAATTGCTCGCCAGCGCCGAAGCGGCAGGCCTGACCTTGCAGCGCATTGCCGCCGTCGACGGCCGTGCGCTTGCCAAAGAGGCCTGGACGGAGATCGATCTGCCAGCCGCACGCAAGCTGAGCGGGCGCGACATCCTTTCCGGCGAATATGCCTGTTACCGCAGCCATATCCAGGCGCTGGAAATGTTCGTGGCCGGTGGCAGCGCCCATGGCCTGATCGTCGAGGACGACGTCCTCTTCAGCGAAGACACCATGCGGCGCATCGAGGCCATCATCGCGGCGGTGCCGGATTTCGACGTCATCAAACTGATCAACCATCGCATCAGCTTCTTCATGCGCGCCGTCGAGACGGCGGAAGGCGACGAGATCGGTCGTGCGCTGCATGGCCCGCAAGGCTCGGCCGCCGCCTATCTGGTGACGCGGGAGGGCGCGCAGGGTCTGTTGTCGGCGCTCGCCGTCATGAAAATGCCATGGGACGTCGCGCTCGAACGCTTTTGGGATACCGGCCTGAAGGTCTATTCCGCCCGCCAAAACGTGCTTGGCTTCGCCGCCAGCAGCGAGATCTCCGGCATAGCCGGTCCATCGGGAAGCTACAAATCCGCAAGGTTGGGGGGGCCGAGCCGGCTACGTGCCGGGGTGTTGCGGGCCGGTGACGAGCTGCGCCGCCTGCATCACGTCCTGCTGCGGCCCCCTTTGCCGCGAGATACCCTGGACTATGCCAAGGACAACGCGCCGCGCCACACCTTGCTTCTGTTGCTTGCGGCACTCGCCATTCTGGCCATGGTTTCCGCGGTGTGGCGTGAGGCAGACACCTACCGCTATGCGGGCCTGGCGCTGGCCCTGGTCGCGGTCATCCGCTGGTTCAGGGTGGATCTGTGGACCTACAGCAAACCACTGATCGGTTGGGTCGGCTTCCTGTGTCTGGGCTGGTCGCTCTATGTCTTCATACGACTGGCGATCGTCTATTTCGGCACCCACCAGTTGGGTGGCGCCGAAGGCATTTACATGTTTCCGCTGTTCTATGCGACGACCGGATTCGCCTTTCTGCTGTTTGTCAGGCAGCCCGCACGGCTGGTCCTCTGGTTCATGATCCTCAGTCTTGTCTTCCTGGCGGCGGACACCGCCTGTTCGAACATGTTTCAGGATATCCAACCGGCCCCGTGGCTTTTCAACAATCCCATCCACGCGTCGGTGGCGGCCGGTTTCATCTTCCTCTGCACGCTGCAATTCATGGCTTACACGGCCCAGAGAACGGACCTCGGGAAAGCAACCAAGAACCTTTATTGGGCGCTGTCGACAGCCGTCCTGCTGCTTGCCGTCGTCAATATCATCGAGATGCGGTCAAAGGGCGTGTGGCTTGCGCTTGCGCTTGCGCTGCTCCTGTTGACGGTCATGACCCTGGCGAGAGGCCATCGCCGCGAACTGTTGGTTTCGGGTGGCGTGCTGGCGATCGTGGCGGCCGGCATTGTCGCAACACACAACATCTTCTCGTCCACCGCCGGCGACACCATGACCTTCGTCAAAACCCTGGTTCCGGATGTGTTCAGGCATGGCGTCCTTCCCGCATTCGACCGCGCCATCGCGAGCGATGCGGTTCCGCTTGCAGCCAAGGAAAGGCTGATGCTGTGGGCGGATGCGATCGATATCTGGAAACGCCACCCGATCTTCGGAGCCAGTTCCAGCTGGCTGACCGAGTGGGAGAACAGAACCTATCATCCCATGATCTTAAACGTCTTCCACAATGGTTATCTGGAAATTGCCGTGCGCTATGGTCTGGTCGGACTGGCGTTCTTTGCCTTTCTCTACACCTGGTCGGCCAGGCAGGTTCTGCTGGCCATGCGAGCCAAGCTTGTCGCTCCGGCCGCATGGTCCTGCTACATCTCCACACTGGTTTTCTTCGCCCTCAGCATCCTTACCAATTCCAACAACCGGCTGGCCATGGGTGAGGCCTTCATGTGGTTTGCCGCGGCGTTCGGCTTCTATTGTTTTTATGTTCGCCAGCAGAAGAACCTTGTCGCGCCGCGAACCTATTTTTAGGGCCTAACGGCGCAGCACGTATCTGATCAGCCGGTTGCGGCCAATGCACCTTTGAGGCCCCGCTCAATTTCCCGATAATCGGGAAAGTCGATGCCAAAATCCACGGCTTATCGCCGGCAACCCGTTTGTTACGATCGACACAGATCACAGACGGGGGTTGTCACGGATATGCTGACGGACAGGCAGGCACGCGAAGCGGTGGAGCAGTACCGCGAGGAAGGATATGCGGTCGTTCGACAATTCGTCGACGGCGACGAGATGATCCGGCTGAAGAAGGAAACCGATGCGGTCTATGCCGAAGGCCTCAAGCATCACGCCACCTTCCGGCACGGCAACCTGAATTTCCAGATCCTGCCTGAATCGGACTTTGGCCAACGCTATGTGCTGCAGGCTTACTGGTTTTCCTGGATGAATTCCTATTTCGAGCAGTTCCGCCGCAATCCCGACTATCTGAAGCTGCTCGAGGGTCTGATCGGTCGCGACATAAAACAGATCGCCCAACAGCTGCACTGGAAGCCGCCTGGCGCCAATGTCACGGGTTATCGCTTCCACCAGGATCTGCGCTTTCGTAACCAGGCCGCCTTCGACAATGTCGCCGACGCCACCGTGACAACAGGCCTCGCGGTCGATCGGGCGACGCTGGACAATGGCTGCCTTCAGGTCGTGCCCGGCAGCCACAAGCTCGGCTATCTCGGCCTGTCGGACGAGGGAACCGGCGAGCTGATGAAGGGTCTGACCGCCGAAGAAGAGTTGCGCAAGGTCGGCATCGACCCGGCGACCATCGTTCCGCTGGTGCTGGAGCCGGGCGATCTTGCTTTATGGGGGCTGCTCACCGTGCACGGCTCCTCGCCCAATAGGTCACAGCACGACCGCGCCTTTGCACTGTCCAGCTATGTGCGGGCGGATACGACGCAACGTGGCGAATGGGCGTTCAGGGACGGTGTTTCGGTGCCGCTCGGCAAGACGCCGGCATTGTGCAAATACGAAAAGCTCTTCGAGGAGCCGGGACCGATGTACGACACCACCGCCTGGTGGAAATGACGCTGCCGCGTCGGGCGACGGGGGCAGCAGGGGCCTGGCGTTCGCGCCAGGCCCCTGACGGCGTTGGCCGGCAATCGGGCAGCATTTCAGGCGGTGAAGTCGGCCGACAGTTCGCGGATCAGGAAATCGACGAACGCGCGCACCTTGGCCGCAATATAGGTGCGGTGCGGATAGAGTGCGTAGATCGGGCTGGAGCCGGGGCGAAACTCATCCAGCTGCACTTCCAGCCGGCCGTCGCTGATCGCAGCATCGACCAGCAGGCTGGGCAGATTGCCGATGCCGAAACCGGCGGTGGTCATCTGGTAGGCGGCCTCGACGCTGTTGGTCGAGATGCGCCCGCCGACAGCCGCATCGAAAGGGCCGTCTGGTCCGATGAAAGGCCATGTGCCAAGCCGCTTGGCGAAATTGCTCAGCACGCAGGAATGGCTTGCCAGCTCATCCGGGTGGACCGGGCGGCCGTTTGTGTCCCAATAATCGGGCGTGGCGCAGACATAGTTGCGAACTTCCCCAAGCCGGCGGGCAATCAAGGCGGAATCGGCCTGACCGCCGAAGCGGATGGCGACATCGTAGCCTTCCTCGACAATGCCGACGACATAACGCGCGGTGAGGTCGAACTCGATCGTGGTGAGCGGGTTCTCTTCGAGGAATTTCGGCACCAGCTTGGTTATGCGCGTGTGGCCCAGAACATTGGAGCAGGAAACCCGGATCAGGCCGCGCGTCTCCTTGTGCAGGCCGCGCGTCGAATCCTGCAGTTCGGAAATGTCGTCGAGCAGGATGCGGGCACGCGGAGCATAGTCGCGGCCCGCCTCTGTGAGGCTGAGGCGCCTTGTGGTGCGATTGATGAGCCGGACGCCGAGGTCGTCTTCCAGTTCCTTGATGGTGCGGCTGACGGCCGTCGTCGACATGTTGAGATCGCGCGCCGCCGCCGACAGGCTGCCCAGCAGGCAGACCCGATCGAACACCCGCATCGCCGTCAGAAGATTCATCTTGCCTTCCCCTCGCCGTCGCGGCCCCGCCGCCATCGGCTGGGTCTTGTAGAAAACAGCGCCCAGCAACGACGCGGCAAGGGCATTCCACCGAATTTGGGCGTAAAATCAACAATGGGAGAACCGATATGACATCCAGACCTCTTCATCCGGCGATCGGCACATTTGCGAAAGGCGCGAAGAGCGGCGCGCTTGGCCGCCGCGAGTTCCTGGCGTTGGCCAGCGCCTTCGGCGCCAGCACGGCGATTGCCTATGGGCTCATCGGTCAACCGGTCCCGGCGCGGGCCGAGGAAGCCGCCCAACCCAGAAAGGGCGGCGTGCTGCGTGTTGCCATGCAGGTGATGGAGCTGGAAGACCCGCGCAAGTTCAAGGTTTCGCAGATGGGCAACATCGCCATGCAGTTTCTCGAACCGCTGGTGCGCTGGAAGCCGGATTTCACCTTCGAGCCGGTGCTGCTGCAGAGCTGGGAGATCAATGCGGACGCCACGGAATATGTGCTCAAGGTGCGCCCAGGGGTGAAGTGGTCGAACGGCGACGATTTCACCGCCACGGATGTCGCCTTCAACATCACGCGCTGGTGTGAGAAGGATGCCGCCGGCAACTCGATGGCGGGGCGCATGACCGCCCTGATCGATCCCGACACCAAGGCGGCGCGCACTGGTGCCATCGAAGTTCGCGACGACCACACCGTGGTCCTGAAACTGTCGCAGCCCGACATCACCATCATTCCTGCGATGACCGACTACCCGGCATTGATCGTCCACCGCACGTTCAATCCGAAGGCAGCGCCACTGTCGGCCAACCCCGTTTCCACGGGTCCATTCGAGCTTAAAAAACTCGATGTCGGCGTTGCTGCCTCGGTGCGCAAGCGGCCGGACGGGTCGTGGTGGGGCGGCGAGGTGTTCCTCGACGGCATCGACTGGACCGACTACGGCACCGACTCGGCCGCCACCGTCTCCGCCTTCGAATCCGGTGAGATTGACCTGAACGGACAGACGCAGTCCTATGACGTCGCCATGCTCGACAGGTTGGGCCTGAAGAAAAGCGAGATCGTCACTGCCGCCACCCTGGTCTCGCGCTGCAACGTCAACGCCAAACCCTATGACGACAAGCGCGTGCGCAACGCCATACAGCTTGCGGTCGATAACGAAGCGGTGCTGCAACTGGGCGCCGACGGCATGGGCATCGTCGCGCAGAACGATCATGTCGGACCGATGCATCCCGAACACGCCGACCTGCCGCCGATCAAACGTGATCCGGCCCGGGCCAGGGCATTGCTCGAGGAAGCCGGCCAGCTCGATTTCGAGTTCGATCTGATCTCGGTCGAAGCCGACTACCGCAAGGAAAGCTCCGATGCCGTCGCCCAGCAGATGCGCGACGCCGGCTTCAAGGTGAAACGCACCGTCATCCCGGAATCGGCGTTCTGGAACGACTGGACGAAGTATCCCTTCGCGACGACCAATTGGAACGCCCGACCGCTCGGCATCCAGACCTATGCGCTTGCCTATCAGACCGGTTCGGCATGGAACGAGACGGGGTTCGCCGATCCAGACTTCGATGCCAAGGTCCACAAGGCCAATTCCATCGCCGATCCGGAGCAGCGCCGTGCGGTAATGAAGGAACTGCAGGTCATGCTGCAGGATTCCGGCATCATCGTTCAGCCTTACTGGCGAAAGCTGTTCTGCCATATGAAACCTGCCTTGATGGGCTACCAGATGCATCAGGCCTATGAGCAGGATTTCACACGGGCCTGGCTCGCCGTCTGATCGCGGACAACCCCTCCGACGGGGCGGCGCATTTTTCCGGCACCGCCCTTAGAGCAGTTCACCGTTTCACGGAAACGGCGAGCTGCTCTAACTCTTTGTTTTGAGGCAATTTTGGCCGGAAAACCGCTTCACACTTTTCCTAGAATTGCTCTAGCCTGCTCACCGGGGACGTTGCGCCGAAGCGTCGGCCTCAAGGGCGTTCGAGGAGCAGTGCGGGCTTTGTATCGGGCATGATGCGCAGATGCGCCCACACATGCCCTGCCTTGTCAGGTCGGCCGGGATTGCAGGCCGCCACACCGGACCGGCTGGCACATCAAGTGTGTGAAACATTCTGGTTTCTGCCTCTGTCATCATCTAGCTCCGGTTCATGGCTGGAGCTTACTTTTGACTGGGGGAAGCGAAACCCGCTTTCCCGGGCAACGACCTTCCCGAAAACCGGGAGAATTCGTGCTCTTGGTGCCGAGAGGGACCCGAAGCAGCAAGACGACCGCATGAGCGGTCTGCCGCACCGGGTTCTATTGCCGGATCTCGACAGGTCTCTGCCGCTCAGTTGAAGTGAATTCGCCTGCCTATTGTGCGGAACTCCAGCCTGTCTTGGACGTTAGACCCGCCATCTGAAAGATATTTCCTACCGACGCGATAGGCAGTATTACGAAGCGGTTGGACGCCCCGAGCCACACGGCCTGTCGGATATGAAGCAATTTTGCGGTTGAGATCGCGGAACATGCAGCGTTATTTCCATCCGATCTGGAGATCTTAAATTGCCAGCTCGAATATGCTGCGTCTTTGGCAGCTGGCAATTGCTCAGCCTGGTTGCCTCACTTCGCCAATCAACAATGGATGGAAGCTCCCCGGCGGATCAGGAGCATGAGGACTATCTCCTGCTTTATGAAACGGCCGGCGTTTCCGAGCATTTCAAGACCGGTCTTGCTGAACTTGCGTCTAAAGTATGGACCTGGAGACGGATCATATGGGCGTACGACCTTCTGACGTCCGAGCGTAAATATGGGCAACTGCAAATTTTCCGGATCCATCGCCTGATCCGAGACACAATCGGTCTCGACGCGAGTTCCGTAGCTGAAATCTGGGCCTGCTTCGTTAACCGGCCGTCGGAAAAAATACTGCTGGACTCATACCCAGAAGCCAAGATCGTTTTGTATGAGGATGGCTTGACGTCATACCTTCCATTCGAGATGGCAACCATGTCACGGCCGCCGGGCACAAGGTTTCGACGACGCATCACCGCGGTCTTGATTGCAGGACTCTCTACAATTTCACCGGCGTTCCGATTGAGGAAAGCGGCCGACAGGATAGAAAGACACCATCTGAGACGGGTGACGAAGTTTTATTCTTTGCTTCACGAAATCCCCATTCACGATGCACTGGAGAACGTACCAAGATTTCAGGTCGGCGCTTCGCTGATGCGCGACGTAATAGATGAAGCCTGCAGGGATGCGCTTTCCGGCGGCGATGAACATTGCCGTGCGTCAGCCAACCCACGGATCCTGCTGCTCGGCCAGGCATTGTCGCGAAACCGCATAATGTCGTACGCGCAAGAGGCGGCGATCTATAGACGAATTGCGGAGCAGATCGTCGAGAGGGGATACGACGTTGTCTGGAAGGAACATCCCAGAATAAGCAAGCCCTTCTTCCCCGAATTGCTGGATGCAGTTGGCAATGTGACGGCCGACGCCAACACCAGGATCATGGAAGCTAACCTGCCACACATATATCCGATAGAGCTTGTCGTATCCCGGATGAACATCGTTGGCTGCGTCTCCGGCACGTCAGCTGCCCTTCTTTACCTGAAGTGGCTTTACGGCATCAAAACATACACATTTGCGGAAACCCTGGTCCCCCTCATGACTGGCGCGGATATTCTAATGAGCGAAATGGTAAAAGCCCATGCGGAGCCCTTTTCAACGCTCCAATCTTTGAACGAGACGCAGAAAGGGATCCGTTGAAAGGCGGTAACCCGAACAGGTTGAACACGATCCTCGCTGTCCAAATTCGGACAAACTCGATCTGGGACACCATCGATGTCAAAGCCGCTTTCAGTCCTTCAACGAGCCACCAGGGCCGACGTTCGATCGGAGCCGTTTCCACACGTCATCCTGCGTGACGCCCTTCCCCTCGATCTCTACCAGGAATTGGCCGGCACGTTTCCCGCTCCGGAAACGCTCGAAATCGATACACCCCGCAACAACACCAGGTGGGATTATGAGGCCCACCGCGTTCGGTCGAACGAAGCCGTGCCGCAAATATGGCGCGATTTTATCGCCTACCATGTATCGCAAGGATTTTTCGGCGAGGTCGCCGACCTGTTCTACGACGATATTCACAAGCTTTACCCTGATTATTACCCCAATTATGAACGCCTCAAGAATATGAAAGCGGGCATCAGGTTTAGTGACACCTATGCAACGCGCGACATACTGATGGATGCGATGCTCAGCGGGAACACGCCGGTGACCAATGCCGGATCGGTGCGGACAAGCCACATCGACAATGGCGACAAGCTATTTTCTGGCCTGTTTTATATGAGGCCGGAAGATTATGATGCCGTTGGCGGGGACCTGACAATTAGTCGTTTCCAGTCCAAATACGCCACGCTGAAAGCCAAAGCGGCACTCTTCAATGATGCCTATGTCGACGACACCCATTTGGAATGCGTCGAAACAGTTCAATACGACAAGAACATTCTTGTATTGTTCATCAATTCGATTGAATCGGTCCACGGCGTCACAGTCCGCCAACCCACCAACAAATCCCGGCTTTTCGTCAATCTGGTTGGAGAAGTCGAAAAGCCATTCTACATCAAAGGAAAAAAGATACGGCCGCGCTACGTCCCGGCGCATCAAAATCAGGATGAGGCGGAACAGACCTGGCTGAAAAAGCTCAAGCAAAAATTGCGGCTTTAGAAGAACAACGCCGTCGATCCGAGTTTCAGCCTGAACTGCCAATACCGAGCCGGATTCGACTTTCCCGGCGGCCAGGCAAAGATTGGAACAGAATGAGATTTTATCCAGCCGTCGAACGGATCGCCTTTTTCGCCACGCTTGCCGCTGTTCTTGCCCTTGCACTGCTGCCTATACCCCAACTCGAAGAGTACGGGATCGATATCGGTTTCCGTTCCGACAAGCTGAACCACGCCAGCGCCTTTGCCGTCATGACTTTCCTTGGAGGGCTCGGCTGGCCCGATCGAAAAACAAGACTAATCGTCTTCCTGGCCATGATTGGAGCGGCGATCGAGGTCCTGCAGGGCACGGCGCTGATACGGCGCGATCTGGATGTGTTCGACTGGTTTGCCGATTGCGCCGGCATCGCATGTGGCCTCGTGGCCGTGATCTGTGTGAACTGGATCTTGCGGCGCAGAGGTTGAGCCCGCTCTCAAGCCTTATCTGCACGGCGCCGATAGCCACAGGAGTTCGCCCTCGGCTCCATTGACACAGCGAAATCGGATTGCAACGATCCGATCCGATCCGATCCGAGAGTGAACGTTTTTTCTAACTTGGCCGGACAGATATTTTGGGCGCGGCACCCAGGAAGTGCGCCATCAGTATTGAGGGACGATGACGATCAAGATCAGGCTTCCGGGCGGTGTATTGAAGGTCAAGCAACGTTATGAGTTGCGGCGGCGAGAGCACAAGGGCGAAGTCCCGGTCTGGCAGTTTGGCAAATATTTCGTCATCTGGTGGCCCAGTACAATTCCTGATCGCCCCTCCAGGAGCTCGAATACTGATGAGGAACTTGAAATGAATCTTCCATCGTCTGGAGAAAGCACGTAAGCTCTATGCATCATGGCTTTGCGAATCAGATTGCCGGGGGGCACACTGAAGGTGAAGACCTACCGCGAACTGCGTGATCGCGAGCGGGATCGCAGGGTGCCTGTGCTGAAACTGGGATCGCTCTATTTCGTCTGGTCCCCGGCCAAACATCATTCGCACAGGCACAGTCCGCGGCCCTGACATTTTTTGCCGGGCGAGAACCGCTTGCACACTTTTCCTGAAATTGCTCCGGTGCGGCCCATTCCAGCCAGCGCGACCTGGGTCAGCTTGCCTCGCGCATGGCCTCGGCCGCCTGCAGGTCGACCGACACCAATTGGCTGACGCCCTGTTCGGCCATGGTGACGCCGAACAGCCGGTTCATGCGCGCCATGGTGATGGGATTGTGGGTGATGATGACGAAGCGCGTCTCGGTGGTGGCGGCCATTTCGTCCATCAGGTTGCAGAAGCGCTCGACATTGTGGTCGTCGAGCGGGGCGTCGACTTCGTCGAGCACGCAGATCGGCGCCGGATTGGTCAGGAACACCGCGAAGATCAGCGACATCGCCGTCAACGCCTGCTCGCCGCCCGACAGCAGCGTCATGGTCTGCGGCTTCTTGCCGGGCGGGCGGGCCAGGATTTCGAGGCCGGCCTCGAGCGGATCGTCGGATTCGATCAGCTGCAATTCCGCCGTGCCGCCGCCGAACAGATGCGAGAACAGCCGCTGGAAATGGCCGTTGACGACATCGAAGGCGGCAAGCAGCCGCTCGCGGCCTTCGCGGTTGAGGCTCTGGATCGCCTGCCTGAGCTTGCGGATCGCCTCGATGATGTCCTCGCGCTCCGACACGATCGCCTCCAGCCGGTCGGAAAGCTCCTTCTGCTCTTCCTCTGCGCGCAGATTGACGGCGCCCAGCCGTTCGCGCTCGATCTTCAGCCGGTCCAGCTGACGCTCGATCTCGGGCATCTCAGGCATCGGGCTGTCAGCCTCCAGACCGGCATGGCGAATAACCAGATGCGGCGGTGTGTTCAGCGTTTCCTGAATGCGCGCCTCGACCTCCAGCCGGCGTTCGTCGGCCGCGGTCAGCCGCTCTTCGGCGCGAACGCGGGTCTCGCGAGCCTCGGCCAGGAACTGGATGGCGCCGGTGGCGGCCTTGTCCAGTTCGGATTGCCGGTTCTCCGCTTCCTGCAGACGGTCGGCCGCCGCCTTGCGCAAGGTTTCGGCCTCGGTGAGCTGCGACAGCAGGGCGCGCCGCTTGGCGTCGATTTCATCGGGCGCATCGGCCAGCCGCTCACGTTCGGCCTCGGCCTCGGCCTTGCGTTCACCGAGCGAGGCGATCTGCGTCGAGGCGTTTTCGGCCCGCTCCAGCCAATTGCTGCGCTCGGCGCCAATGGCATCGAGCCGGCGCGCGCGCGCCTCGGCTTCGCGGCGCAGCCCCTCATGCACCGCACGCGCATCGGCAAGCGCGGCGCGGTCGCGGGCGACATTGGCCGAGGACTGTTCGAGCTGCAATTGCAGATCGTCAAGATCGGGCGCGTCCTGCAGCAGCATTTCCGCCTCGGCGAAGGCGGCCGAAATCTCCTCATGGCTGTCGACGATGCGGGCGCGCGCTTCATCGAGTGCTGCGCGCCGGCTCTGCAATTCGCCGCCGGCCCTCTCGGCCTCAGCCAGTGCATTGCGGGCGGCGTCCAGCCGATGCTGTGCGTCACGACCGGCCTGGCGCGTGTTGCGCTCGGCCTCGCTTGCCAGGCGGAGCGCCTGTTCGGCCTCTCCCAGCGCCTCCTCGGCCTGGCGCAGGACGAGCGTCGCCTGTATCGCCTCGGCATCGAGCTCAGCCAGCCGGTTCTTCTGCGCCAGCCGTTGCGCCGCGGCGGTCGGCGCATCGGCGCTGGCGGTAAAGCCGTCCCAGCGCCACAGCGCGCCTTCACGGCTGACCAGCCGCTGGCCGGGAGCAAGCAGCGGCTGCAACCGGCGGCCGTCGCTGGCGGCATCGACGATACCGATCTGCGCCAGGCGGCGGGCGAGCTGTGCCGGCGCGTGGACCACGCTGGCCAGGCTCTTCACGCCTTCCGGCAGAGCCGCGTCGCCGGGTTGGATCGCGCCTTCGCCCCAATGCACCGGCGCGCTGCGGTCGAGCGGCACGTCGAGGTCTTCGCCAAGGGCTGCACCCAGCGCCGTTTCGAAACCGCGATCGACGCTGATCTGCTCCAGCACGGCCGGGAAGAGATCGCCGCTGGCGGCATTGAGGATTTTTGCCAGCGTGCGCGCTTCGGTTTCGATCCGTGCCAGCTCGGCCCTGGCATCCTGGAGCGGTGGCCGGGCAGCGCTTTCGGCAGCACGGGCATCGATGACCGACTGCTCGGCCTCGGACACGGCAGCCTCGGCCTCCTCCAGCAGCGCCATGGCCTGTTCGACCAGCACGCGCTTCTCGGCCGGATCGGGCAGGCCAGCGACCTTGGAGAGTATCTCCGACAATTCCCGGTCGACATCGGCAAGCTGACGAGCGAAGCGGTCGCGGCGCTCGGCGGTATCGCGCAGCGTCCGTTCGATCTGGTTGCGCGAGGCGGCAGCCTCGGCCCGCTCGGCAGTCAGCGCGGCGAGTTTGGCTTCGCTTTGTGAAAGCGTAGATGCCGCTTGTTCGAAAGCCGCGCGGGTGGTGGCCTCGCGCTCGGCGGCACCAGCATTTTCCGAATTGAGTGCCGCCTCTTCGGCGCGCAGGCGCTCGAGAATGTCCGCGTTGTCGCGGACCATGCGCTCCTCACGCGCGATATCGCCGTCGAGCTGCTGCAGCCGGCGCTCGAGTTCGCTCTGACGGGCGCGGATGCGGCCGGCTTCCTCTTCGATCTGCGACTTGGCGATCGAGAGGCGCTGGAAGGCAGCGGCGGCGGCGGCTTCCGCGTCGCGCAGGTCCGGCAGCCGATGGGCGCCTATGCCTTGCTCCCTGGCGGCGGCCATCTGGGCCGCGGCGCGGTCGCCGACCAGTGCCGTGGCAACCGCCAGCGCCGATCGCGCCTCGCCTTCCTGGGTTTTGGCCAGCGTCCAGCGCAGATGCAACAGCGTTGCTTCGGCCTTGCGGATATCGGCCGACAGGTTCTTGAAGCGGGAGGCCTGGCGCGCCTGGCGCTTCAGGCTTTCGATCTGGCTTTCCAGCTCGCCGACGACGTCGTCCAGTCGTTCGAGGTTCTGCTCGGCCGCCTTCAGCCGCAGTTCTGCCTCGTGGCGGCGGGTGTGCAGGCCGGAAATGCCTGCCGCCTCTTCGAGCAGGGCGCGGCGTGCCTGGGGCTTGGCCTGGATCAGTTCGCCGATGCGGCCCTGGCCGACCATCGACGGGGAACGCGCACCGGTCGACTGGTCGGCGAACAGAAGCTGCACGTCCTTGGCGCGGGCCTCCTTGCCGTTGATACGGTAAAGCGAGCCGGCCTCGCGCTCGATGCGGCGCGACACCTGCAGTTCGTCGGCATCGTTGAAGGCAGCGGGCGCCGAGCGGTCGCTGTTGTCGAGGAAAAGCGTGACTTCGGCGGTGTTGCGGGCGGGCCGAGTGCCCGAGCCGGAAAAGATGACGTCGTCCATGCCGGACGCGCGCATGTTCTTGTAGGAGCTTTCGCCCATCACCCAGCGCAGCGCCTCGACAAGGTTCGACTTGCCGCAGCCATTCGGTCCGACAATGCCGGTCAGGCCGCGTTCGATGACGAACTCGCCGGGCTCGACGAAGGACTTGAAACCGAGGAGGCGAAGGCGGGAAAACTTCATTCGCGCCGCCCACTAAGCGGACTTCCGTGGTTTTTCGAAAGGAATTCGCGGCACGACAAGAAACCGCGCACGCCGAAGCGCCGCCGCCTCAGGGCTGACTGGACGTCAGAGCAGAGGGTCGATGATGGCCGACATTTCCTCAATCGACATCGCCCCCTTGTAGGTCTTACCGTTGATGAAGAAGGTCGGTGTCGAGTCGACCTTGAATTCATTGGCGCCGCGCTTCTGGACCGATCTCACATCGTCCAGAAGTTTCTGGTCCGTCAAGCAGGCCTCGAAGGACTCCTGTGTAAAACCGGCGAGCTTCGAGATTTGCAGCAGCGCATCCTTGGTATTCTGGACGCCAACCCAGTTCGCCTGCTGCCGGAACAGGACGTCGACCATGGGGTAATAGTTATCCTTGGCGCAGCGCGCCAGCATAAAACCGGCTTCGGCGCTCGGGTCGAACGGGAATTCGCGCAGGATGTAGCGAACCTTGCCGGTGTCGATGTACTTGGTCTTCAGGTCCGGAAAGGTGGTCTCGGCGAAATGCGCGCAATGCGGGCAGGTCATCGAGGCGTATTCGACGATGGTGACCTTGGCGTCGTCCTTGCCAAGCTGCTTGTCGGGCAGCGCGCCCGGCTTCATCAGTTCCGTCATGTCCACGGTGCCCTGGGCTTCCGGCGCGGTGGCGGCGGCCGGCGTGGCCGGCTTTGCGGGAGCGGCCGGCTCAGCGGGCTTCACATTCGCAGCCTTCGCCTCCTCGCCAGAGTCGCTGCAGGCCGCGAGCAGGGCCACCGCCGGAATGGCGGCCAGCGAAGACAGGACGTTTCTGCGAGACAAGCTTTGGCCAAACGGGGGACGGTTCATACGAATCACCTGACAAGGGTTGGATTTTGCAATGCAAAGACACGAAAAGGCGAGAGTTGGCGCGAATTAAGGCATCTCGATCCCCAATCCAATCGCGAAACCTGACAAGGGCGATCACGAATGCGAGATATAGACGACGAATCCATGACTTTCTTCAAGACGCCTATGATTTTCTCTCCCCAATAATGGTCGCGCCAAGTTTCTCCAGCGAGGCGCGCAGTCCTTCATTATCGACCAGGCCGACAGTCCCCGACAATTTCGTCTTCTCAGCCGCGGTCAGCGGTCTCAGGGCCGGTCTGCGCTTTCCTTTGTCGGCTGTCACCGGCTTCTGCAGGATCCTGATGCGGTTGATGGCGGTGAAGCCGAGGAAGGCGTTGACCCGGTTGATGATCTCGCCCGTCTCGTGCTGCAGATGAAGTGCCGCCATGCCTTCGCAGGCAATGACCAGCACGGCCGGCTCGAACGGATCGTCCTCATGCATACGGCGCGGCCACTGGATTTTTTCGGGGCGCGAGTGGCTGGCCAGCCGTGGGCCGGCGATCTCGTCCCATGACTGGACGAGGCCGATCGAAATGCCGGCCCGCTTGCGCAGCACCGGATCGAGGATCCTGGTCGCGAGATCGCTGACCGGGACGGGATTGCCGTAGGGCGTTCTCCCTGCCATGTACGTCCTCCAGCGACGACCCAGCAGATACCGGCCAGGCCAATACAAGATCAATGGCACCAGCAGACCAGACCCGCAAGACCGCATCCTGGGATAGTGGCAAAGCCACATCCGCAGATAGCAGCATAGCTGCATCTGGAGATAGCAGCACAGCTGCATCCGGTGTCAGCGACGATATCGCATCCCGCCTGCTCGGCTGGTATGATGTGCATCACCGTGAATTGCCGTGGCGCATCACGCCCCGTGAGCATGCACGCGGCGTGCGGCCTGATCCCTACCGCATCTGGCTCTCCGAGGTCATGCTGCAGCAGACCACCGTCGAAGCAGTGAAGGCCTATTTCCGGGTATTCGTCGAGAAATGGCCCGATGTCGAGGCGCTGGCCGCGGCGCCGACCGAGGACGTGATGAAGGCGTGGGCGGGGCTCGGTTACTACTCCCGCGCCCGCAATCTCAAGGCTTGTGCCGATCTTGTGGCCGAGCGTGGCGGCCGGTTTCCCGACACGGAGACGGGTTTGAGAGAGCTGCCCGGCATCGGCGCCTATACGTCGGCGGCCATCACGGCGATTGCCTTCGATCGCCCCGCCGCGGTTGTCGACGGCAATGTCGAACGTGTCATCTCCCGGCTGTTTTCGATCACAACCCCGCTCAGCGAAGCCAAGCCCGAGATCCGCGCCCATGTCGAGCGCATGGTGCCCGGGATAAGGCCTGGCGACTTCGCCCAGGCGATGATGGATCTCGGCGCCACCATCTGTACGCCACGCCGGCCACGCTGCATGCTGTGCCCGCTACGCGAAGACTGCAGCGCGGTCGTTTCAGGCGATCCCGAGTACTTCCCGGTGCGCCTGCCCAAGGCCGACAAGCCGCAGCGGCACGGCGCGGCCTTTGTCGCCGCACGGGCCGACGGCGCGATCCTTCTGCGCAAACGGGCCGAGAAGGGCTTGCTCGGCGGCATGACCGAGGTGCCGACGACAGGCTGGACCGCGCGGATCGATGGGGCAACCACGCAAGCGGCCGCGCCGTTTCCCGCCGACTGGCGGCATGCGGGCCGCATTGCGCATGTCTTCACGCATTTCGCTCTCGAACTCGAAGTCTTTCACGCTCACATCAAAGGTGATGCGCCAGACGGGCATTTCTGGTCGCTCGCTCACGAGATTTCCGGCGAGGCGCTGCCGACTGTCATGAAAAAGGCAATCGAGGCTGCGATACCCGGCGCGACGAAAAAGCCGTCGCCACACAGTGCAAAGAGGCCCCATGACTGAAATACGCCACATCGTTTTCGACATCGGCCGCGTGCTGATCCACTACGATCCCAACATTCCGTTCAGCCGCCTCATTCCGGATGCCGAAGAGAGAAAGTGGTTTTTCGACAATGTCTGCACGCATGATTGGAACATCGAGCAGGATCGCGGCCGGACCTGGGAAGAGGCCGAGGCGCTGCTGATCGCGGACCACCCCGATCACGCGGAAAACATCCGCGGTTTCCGCCGCCACTGGCACGAGATGGTGCCGCATGCCTATGAGGACAGCGTCGCCATCATGGTCGGTCTGATCGAGAGCGGCCACGACGTGACCATGCTGACCAATTTCGCCAGCGACACGCTGGCCGAGGCCCGCGAGCGCTTCGATTTCCTCAATCGTCCGCGCGGCGTGACGGTGTCGGCCGATATTCGCCAGATCAAGCCCGACCGAGCCATCTACGATCACCACGTCGCCGCATTCGGCCTCGAACCGGCCGCGACGCTGTTCATCGATGACAGCCAGAAGAATGTCGACGGCGCCAAGGCGGCAGGCTGGCAATCGGTGCTGTTCACCGACGCAAGGACGCTTCAAGCAGACCTTGAACGTCTCGGAATCAAGGCCTGATTTGAATCGCTTCGCGCGATCCGTTGAGCCTTTGAATCAACGGCATTCGAAGCAATTGGCAGGGGCTCAGGCCCCTGCCCGCTCCATGCCGAGCCGCGCGATGCGGCGAAGCTCGTCGATCGGGGTCAGGCCACCGCTGCGCTCATAATGCCAGAAGGTCCAGCCGTTGCAGGCATCCAGCCCCTGCACTTCGGCGCCGACCTTGTGGATCGAACCGGCGCTGTCGCCGATCGCCACCGTGCCGTCGGCCCGCACCTTGGCCGCCCAGCGCTTCTTGGCATCGTAGAGCGTCGCACCCGGCATCATCAGGCCGGTGTCGATCAGGCTGACGAAGGCAACGCGCGGCTCGGCGCGCTTGCCCGTGAGAACGGTGAGATCGGCACCATCCAGCGGCCGCACCGCGTCGATGCGCTCGTTGGCGGCGTCGATGTAGGCCTGCTCGCGCTCGATGCCGACGAAATGGCGGCCGAGGCGCTTGGCCACCGCGCCGGTGGTGCCGGAGCCGAAGAACGGATCGAGCACGATGTCGCCCGGTTTGGTCGAGGCCATCATGATGCGGGCAAGCAGCGCTTCCGGCTTCTGCGTCGGGTGCAGCTTGTCGCCATTGTCGTTCTTCAGCCGCTCGCCGCCGGTGCAGATCGGAAACAGCCAGTCGGAGCGCATCTGGATATCGTCGTTGGACGCCTTCATGGCTTCGTAGTTGAAGGTGTAACCCTTGCCCTTCTGGTCGCGCGTGGCCCAGATCATCGTCTCATGCGCGTTCTGGAAGCGGCGGCCGCGGAAATTCGGCATTGGGTTGGTCTTGCGCCAGACGACGTCGTTGAGGATCCAGAAGCCGAGATCCTGCATCTTGGCGCCGACACGGAAGATGTTGTGATAGGAGCCGATGACCCAGATGGTGCCGTTGGGCTTCAGCACCCGGCGCGCCGCCAGCAGCCAGGCACGCGTGAAAGCATCATAGGCTTCGAAACTCTCGAACTGGTCCCAATCGTCGTCAACGGCGTCGACCTTCGACTGATCAGGGCGGTGCAGGTCGCCGTCGAGCTGCAGATTGTAGGGCGGATCGGCGAAGATGACGTCGATCGATTTTTCGGGCAGCCGGTCTAGCGCGGCGACGCAGTCGCCCTTGAGGATCGTGTCCAGCCATTCGGATTGCTGGGGAGCGTGGGAAAGCTCGTCGAGAAGACGCACGGCAGACATTCTGACACCAAAGGCACGCGTTACTGTTTACTCCTGGTTATGGTTACCGATCAGCGTAAATATTCCGTGAAGGCCAAGGGACGGGTGTGGCGAATTTGCGAAGGCGGCCCTGTTGGTGTATGCCGCGCCGCCTGAGCCTTCCGAGGCCACTTCGCCCTCCCATTGTCCGGATCACCATGCCCCAGCCAGACCTTGTCATCTTCGATTGCGACGGCGTGCTCGTCGATTCCGAGATCATCGCCGCCCGCGTCGACGCCGAGCTTTTGACCTTGGCAGGATACGAGATATCGGCTGAGGAGATTTCGGAGAGCTATGCCGGCCTGACCTTCAAGGACATCATGCTGCGGGTCGAGGAAAAGTCCCGCATTCCCTTCCAGGCCTCTCTTATCGACAGGGAGGAACAATTGGTCGACCGCAAACTGCGCAGTGACGTCCGCGCCATCGATGGCGCGCGCGAGGCCGTTGCCGCGGTAACCGTGCCGCGCTGTGTTTGCTCGAATTCACGCTCCGAGAGGATCGAATTCATGCTGGAGAAGGTGCATCTTCTGCCGTTTTTCGCCGACCGGATTTTTTCGGCGATGGAAACACCGACCGGGAAAACGAAACCGGCGCCGGACGTGTTCCTGTTTGCGGCGGAGAAACTCAGCGCCAACCCGGCGAACACTTTCGTTATCGAGGATTCCGTGCACGGCGTCCACGGCGCAAGGGCGGCGGGCATGCGGGTGATCGGCTTCACCGGCGCGGGACACAGTTATCCCGGCCATGCCGACGCGCTCACCGAGGCCGGCGCCGAAACGGTGATCCGCCGCTGGGCAGAGCTGAAAAGCGTGATCGCCGCGCTGTCGGAGTGGTCGGACGCCTGAGAAGCGTGCGCCGCGACGCACGCCTCATGCAACTGCCGAGACCTAGTTCGTCGCGGCAGCCCTCTTGCGGCGGGTCTTCTTCGACTTGTCGGCCGTTGCCTGATGCGCGGTTTCGTCATAGCCGGCAAAGGCCTGATAATCCTGGGCCGTCGGCTCGGGCACGACGACATTGGAATCGGTGAAGACGAACTGCGTGGCAACCGAAGGATCGGTGACCTGGACCTGATACTGGTGGAGCTGCGAATAGAGGACCTCGGTGCCGTGCATCACCGCCGTTCGGATCGGCATGGTGATCGTGCCTGGAGAAAACTTCGGTCCGGGGACAATCTTGCCGGCGACCGCAATCTTCATCGTCAACTGGCCGTTGGCACGGCTGCAGTCGCGTGTCACGTCGCTGACCGACGCCTGGTAGATGATATTGGCCGAATCGTCGGGCGGCGTTGCAGCTGCGGCGTCAGCCTCGGCCTGGGCCGCGGCATCCTGCGCGGCATCGCCGGTCTTCTTGATCCTGGGCTTGGGCTTCTGAGCTTCCCTGGAATAGGTGTTGAAGAAGGCCGTGCCGTCCCGCACCGTCACCCTGGGACAATAGGCCTGCAACTGGCTGGCCAGGATCTTGGGATCCTGCGGCGGCGGTGGCGCCGTCGGGTCCTCCTTCTTGCCGATGCCGAGGTTCAGGATGCCATTGTCGCCCGATTGGCAGCCGGCGGCGGCAAGCATAAAGCCGGTGAGCGCAAGACCCGCCAAAAAGCGACCACTGAATGTACGAAACGCCATGAAACTGCACTTCCCTCTCGCAAAGCTGGTGACGTATATCAACCGCGCGGCAAAAATGCGACTGAGCCAGCGCAGAATTAACCACCTTGCGGTGGACGGAAAAAGCCAGGCAGTAACGGAATTGTGACATGCACTATGTGAGTACCCGCGGGGAAGCCCCCGTTCTTGGATTTTCCGACGCAGTGCTGGCTGGGCTGGCGCGCGACGGCGGGCTCTACGTGCCGCGCGAGTGGCCACAGTTTTCCGCCGCCGAGATCCGCGCCATGCGCGGCCTTGCCTATCCCGACCTTGCCATCCGCGTGCTGTCGCCGTTCCTTGGCGGCGAAATCCCGGCGCCCGTCTTCGAGCGGCTGGTGCGGGAAGCCTATGCCACCTTCCGCCACGAGGCCGTCTGCCCGCTGGTGCAGACCGGCCCCAACACCTTCGTCCTGGAACTCTTCCACGGGCCGACGCTCGCCTTCAAGGACGTGGCGATGCAGCTTCTGGCCCGGCTGATGGACCATGTGCTTGCCGAACGCGACCAGCACGCCACCATCGTCGGCGCCACCTCGGGCGATACCGGCGGGGCTGCCATCGATGCCTTTGCCGGTCGCAGCCGGACCGACATCTTCATCCTTTTCCCGCATGGCCGCGTCTCGCCGGTGCAGCAGCGGCAAATGACGACGTCGACGGCTGCAAACGTCCATGCGCTGGCGATCGAAGGCAATTTCGACGATTGCCAGGGCCTGCTCAAGGACATGTTCAACGATCACGGCTTTCGCGACCGGGTGGCGCTTTCGGGCGTCAATTCGATCAATTGGGCCCGCATCATGGCCCAGATCGTCTATTATTTCTCCTCGGCGCTGTCGCTCGGCGCGCCGGACAGGCCGGTTTCCTTCACCGTGCCGACCGGCAATTTCGGCGATATCTTTGCCGGCTATGCCGCCAAGAAGATGGGCTTGCCGATCGATCGGCTGGTCATTGCCACCAATGACAACGACATCCTGGCGCGCACTTTTTCGACCGGCGAATACCGCACCAAGGGCGTCTTTGCGACCACGTCGCCGTCGATGGATATCCAGGTGTCGTCGAATTTCGAACGCTTGCTGTTCGAGGCCTCCGGCCGTGACGCCGCGACCGTGCGGCGCTACATGGACGGCCTGAAGCAGTCCGGTGCTTTCACCATCGAACCCCACCAAATTGCCGGGATGCGGTCCGAATTCGACGCCGGCCGCGCTGATATGGACGAGGTCGCCGCCACCATCCGCTCGACGCTCGCGACCAGCAACTATCTGCTCGATCCGCACACTGCGGCAGCCGTGCATGTCGCCGCAGGCAAGGCGTCAGGCGCCGTGCCGATGGTGGTGCTGGGTACAGCGCACCCGGCAAAATTCCCGGCCGCCGTCGAAGCCGCCAGCGGCGTGTCGCCCGCACTGCCCGCGTGGCTAGGTGGGTTGATGACATCGGAGGAAAAATACACGGTACTTCCATCCGACCTGAAAATGGTGGAAGATTACGTCGGCCGCCGCGCGCGGGCGGCGCGTTAGGGAGTAGTAGCCATATGGGTGTTGAGGTAAGCCGTCTGTCGAACGGCCTGACAGTCGCCACCGAAACCCTTCAAAGCATCGAATCGGTTGCCCTTGGTGCCTGGGTGAAGTCGGGTGCCCGCAATGAACGTGACGACGAGCATGGCATGGCCCATCTGCTCGAGCACATGGCGTTCAAGGGCACGAAAAGGCGGAGCGCCTTCGAAATCGCCTCGGAGATCGAGGACGTCGGCGGCGAAATCAACGCCGCCACCAGCGTCGAGACCACCTCCTACTATGCCAGGGTGCTCTCCGACGACGTGCCGCTGGCCGTCGACATTCTTGCCGACATCCTGCAGGAGTCCGAATTCGACCCGCAGGAACTCGAACGCGAACAGCATGTGATCCTGCAGGAGATCGGCGCCGCGCACGACACGCCCGACGACATCGTCTTCGACCGTTTCACGGAAACCGCCTATCGCCATCAGACGATTGGGCGCTCCATTCTCGGCACGCCCGAAACGGTCAAGTCCTTCACCTCGAAACAACTTCACGACTTCATAGAGCGGCAATATGGCGCCGAGCGCATGGTGATTGTCGCCGCCGGCGACATCAAGCATGACAATTTCGTGCGCGAGGTCGAAAAGCAGCTCGGCGGCTTCCGCAGCAAGGCCGACAGCACCATCCCGCAATATGCGCAATATGTCGGCGGCGATTTTCGCGAGGACCGCGACCTGATGGACGCGCAGATCGTGCTGGGGTTCGAAGGCCGCGCCTATCATGTGCGCGACTTCTACGCCTCGCAGGTGCTGTCGATGATCCTCGGCGGCGGCATGTCGTCGCGCCTGTTCCAGGAGGTCCGCGAGAAGCGCGGCCTGTGTTACTCGGTCTATGCCTTCCATTGGGGCTTTTCCGACACCGGCGTCTTCGGCGTCCATGCAGCGACCGGCCAGAGCGACATCGCCGAACTGGTGCCTGTCATCATCGACGAACTGCAGAAGGCCGGCGAGAAGATCCTGCAGGAAGAACTCGACCGGGCGCGCGCCCAATATCGCGCCGGACTGATCATGTCAGCCGAAAGCCCGGCCAGCCGCGCTTCGCAGATCGCACGGCAACTGCTTCTGTTCGGCCGGCCGATCGCCAAGGAGGAACTGATGGAACGGCTGTCGGCGCTGACGATCGAGCGGCTGACCGATCTATCGTCGCGTTTGTTCTCGACCAAGCCGACGCTTACCGCTGTCGGGCCTGTGGGCACACTGGCGCCCTATGAGGCGATTCTCGAATCGCTGGCGGGCACGCAGACCGCGGCCCGCAAGCTCGCCGTCTAAGCCCCTCAAAGCGCCATGTTCGCGCTCCCTTTCTTTCGCCGTGACCTGCCGGCACTGAAGGGCGACCGTGTCACGCTGCGCGTGCCGTTCACCAACGACTATCGCGAGTGGGCGGCGGTGCGCGGGGAAAGCCGCGCTTTCCTCGAACCATGGGAGCCACGCTGGACTCCCGATGAACTCGACCGCAACGCATGGCGGCTGCGCATCAGCCGCTACCGCGAGGATTATGCTCAGGGAACCGCTATCGCCTTCTTCATTTTCGAGAGGAGCAGCGGCAAGCTTGCCGGCGGCATCACGCTCGGCAACATACGCCATGGTGTCTCGCAGAGCGGCCATGTCGGCTACTGGATCGGCGAGCGCTTCGGCGGCCGCGGCCTGATGACCGACGCGGTCAAGGTGGTGACCCGCTTCGCCTTCGATACGCTGAGGTTGCACCGGATCGAAGCGGCCTGTATTCCCGACAATATCAGGTCGATCCGCGTGCTTGAAAAAGCCGGATTTCGGCGCGAAGGACTGCTGCGATCCTATCTCAGGATCAACGGCATCTGGCAGGACCACTACCTCTACGCCCGGATCGCGGACGATCCGCCGGGCGTTGGAACGAAGGACTGATTTTGACGAAATTCCTGCGCAACGGGCCGCTGTTCGCCATTGTCCTCGCGACACTCCTGACGCTGTGGGCGGCATCGTCGGCCTTCGCCGTCGAGCCGATCAAGATCGCCCGCGACGACGTCGCGCTCGACCTTTCCGGCGCCGTCGAGATCTACCGCAACCAGGGCGAGAATTTCCAGGTGTCGACCGCGCCGGGTCCGGACGGCATCGTGCGGCGCATCGAGGTCGAGGCCAATGATGCCCGTTCGACCGGCGACTGGGCTGTCTTCGCGCTCGCCAACACCACCGACCAGCAGCTCGACCGGCTGATCGTCGCACCGCATTTCCGCCTGGTGAATTCCGGCATCTTCTGGCCGGATCTGGGCTCGACCCGCATCGCTGCCATCACGCCCAGCGAAGGCTTCGCGCTCGACCGCCAGACCAGTCCCGACGCCGACGTTTTCCGGGTGACGCTGAACCCCGGCACGGTGATCACCTTCATCGCCGAACTGGCCTCGCCGAAGCTGCCGCAGGTCTACCTCTGGGATCCCGAATCCTACAAGGACTCGGTCAATTCCTACACGCTGTTTCGCGGCATCGTCATCGGCATTGCGGGCCTGCTGGCGCTGTTCCTGACCATCCTTTTCGTGGTCAAGGGGACCTCGATGTTCCCCGCGACCGCCGCGCTTGCCTGGGCGGTACTGGCCTATATCTGCGTCGATTTCGGCTTCCTCAACAAGGTCATCGAGATCTCGCCCGGCAATGAGCAGATGTGGCGGGCGGGAACGGAGGTGGCGCTGGCGGGAACCTTCGTGGTGTTCCTGTTCGCCTATCTCAACCTCAACCGATGGCACGGCCATTTCAGTTATGGCGCGCTGGTCTGGATACTCGGGCTGGTGCTGATCGCCGGCGTCGCGATCGTCGATCCCGCGGTCGCCGCCGGCATCGCCAGGCTGTCCTTCGCCGCCACCGCACTGACGGGGCTTGGCCTGATCATCTTCCTCGGGATTCGTGGTTATGATCGTGCGATCATGCTGGTGCCCAGTTGGGTCATGGTGCTGTTGTGGTTATGCGGGTCGTGGATGGCGATCACCGGCATGCTCGACAACGACATCGCCCAGCCGGCCCTGGGCGGCGGGCTGATCCTGATCATCCTGCTGATCGGCTTCACTGTCATGCAGCATGCCTTTGCCGGCGGCGCGCTGCATCAGGGCCTGTTCTCCGATCTGGAGCGGCAGGCGCTTGCTGTCGCCGGATCGGGCGACACGGTGTGGGACTGGGACGTGCTGCGCGACCGCGTCGTCACCAAGCCCGATGTCAGCATCCAACTCGGGCTGGCGCCGAACAGCCTCGGCGGTGCGGCGCGTAACTGGCTGCCGGTGCTGCATGCCGACGACCGCGACACGTTCCGCACGACGCTCGACGTCGTGCTCGAGCACCGGCGTGGTCGGGTGTCGCAGAATTTTCGCCTGCGCGGTGCCGACGGCCACTATCACTGGTTCTCGCTGCGCGCGCGCCCGGTCATCGGATCCGACGGCGAAGTCATCCGCTGCGTCGGCACCATGGTCGACGTGACGGAGCAGAAAAAGTCCGAGGAAAGGCTGCTGCACGATGCCGTGCACGACAACCTGACCGGCCTGCCGAACCGCGAACTTTTGATGAACCGGCTGGAAGCGATCATCTCGATCGCGCGCACCGAAGAGAAGGTGCGTCCGACCGTCTTCGTCATCGACATCGACCGTTTCAAGCAGGTCAATGACGGGCTCGGCATCTCGGCCGGCGACACCATCCTCTTGACCATCGCGCGTCGCCTGCACCGGCTGCTCAAGCCGAAGGACTCGCTGTCGCGCTTTGCCGGCGACCAGTTTGCGCTGATGCTGTTGTCCGAACAGGACCCGGCCCGCATCGCCGCCGTGGCGGATGCCATCAAGCATGCCATCAACAATCCGATCACCTTTGCCAAGCGCGAGATCGTGCTGACCGCCTCGATCGGATTGATCACCTGGAATTCGCCACAGATGTCGGCCGAGGACATGGTCAAGGATGCCGAGCTTGCCATGCATCAGGCCAAGCGCTTCGGCGGCGACAGGATCGAGCCGTTCCGTCCGGCTTTCCGCACTGTCGGCACCGACAGGCTGCAGTTCGAATCCGACCTGCGCCGCGCCATCGAGCGACGCGAATTCACGCTTGCCTACCAGCCGATCGTGCGGCTCGAGGACGGCAGTGTCGCCGGCTTCGAGGCGCTGCTGCGCTGGGACCACCCGCGCCGCGGCATGATCCCGCCGGCGGATTTCATCCCGGTCGCCGAAAGCTGCGGACTGATCGTGCAGCTCGGCCTGTTTGCCATGCAGCAGGCGGCGGAAGACCTCGCCAGCTGGCAAAAGCAGATCGGCGACGCGCCGCTGTCGGTCTCGGTCAATCTGTCCAGCCGGCAGTTGATCCGCCGCGACCTGGTCAGCGACGTCCGCTCGGTCATCGCGCGGGCCAACCTGAAGCCGCGCTGCTTCCGGCTCGAACTCACCGAATCGCTTGTCATGGACAATCCCGAGCAGACCGCCCATGTGCTGACCAAGCTGAAGCAGCTCGGCATCGGCCTGTCGCTGGACGATTTCGGCACCGGCTATTCCTCATTGGCCTATCTGACGCGTTTCCCCTTCGACACCATCAAGATCGACAAGAGCTTCGTCGACGACAACACACCCAAGCGCGCGGTGCTGCTGAAATCGATGGTCAACATGGCGCATGAACTCGGCCTGTCCGTCGTCGCCGAGGGCATTTCGGACGAGAGCGACGCGCTGGAACTGCGCCAGATGGGCTGCGAATATGTCCAGAGCTTCATGTTCGGCGCGCCGATGCCGGGCGACCAGGTGCTGAAGACGCTGAAAGAGCAGTATCCGCTGACGCAAGCGTAAACGGATCAGGCGTGTCCGGCAGCGAGGCTGAGATGCGCAAGGTCGATACCGATCGAGGCGAGGATCCGGTCGTATTTGCGCTCGATATCGGTGTCGAACAGAAGCTCGGCACTGGCCGGACAGGTCAGCCAGCCATTTTCTGCGATCTCGGTCTCCAATTGGCCGGCGCCCCAGCCGGAATAGCCGAGCGCCATCAGCGCATGACGAGGCCCGCGGCCGGACGATATGGCGCGCAATATGTCGACGGTCGCCGTCAGGCAGATGTCGTCGGAAACGGTCAGCGACGATTCCACCCGATAGTCGCCCGAATGCAGGACGAAGCCCCGGCTGCGATCCACGGGGCCGCCATTGCGCACGACGAAATCGCGGGCCTGAGCCGGCAAGCGGATTGCCTCCTGCTCGTTCATGATGCCCAGTTGCACGAGCAAGTCCGGAAACAGCATCTGCTGCGTCTGGTTGATGATCAGGCCCATGGCGCCTTCATCGGAATGGGCGCAGACATAGATGACCGAGCGCGTGAAACGGTCGTCCTTCATGCCGGGCATGGCAATCAGGAACTGATCGTCGAGAAAGCCGCGACTAGCGACCGTCTTCTTGTGGCGCAACAAGTCCATGAAGGGAGCGTAACGCGTTTCCAAAGCGCCGAAAAGATGCGCCGTGCTGGATTCGACCAAAGCCTGTGGCGGCGGCTCGAACATTCTTCTCCCTCGAAGTCACGCAAATATGATACCGGCAAGGCCATGAAATCATTGCGCGGCCACGAACGGACGATCAAATCACCGCCATGCGAAGCTTGAAAATCCTGCTGCTCGGCGCCGCCATCGGATCGGCCACCGCTCTTCCCGCCGCCGCCTCTTCGTCGGCGTGGTACAACAGCGAAGGCGGCAAGGTCCGGCTGGTTACATCAGGCAAAGCCGACGATGCCGGCCGCATACAGGGCGTTCTCGACATAGCGCTCAAGCCCGGCTGGAAGACATATTGGCGCGATCCGGGAGACGCGGGCGTGCCGCCGCAACTCGACATTTCGGCCAGCACCAACATCGCCGACGCCGCTCTGTCGTTTCCGGCGCCGCAGCGCCATGACGACGGCTATGGCAAATGGGCGGGCTACAACTATCCGGTCTCTCTGCCGGTGACATTCACGCTGGCGACGCCGAACCAGCCGGCGGTGATCGATGCCGACATCTTTCTCGGCATCTGCGAAACGATCTGCATTCCGGTGCAGACGCGGCTGACCGTCGACCCCGCCTCCGATCCGGACAATGCCGAGGACGCGGCGCTGGTGAAGGCGAGTTTTACGGCACTGCCTGCGCCCGCGAGGTCCGATTTCGGCATCAATGTGCTGCCGGGCGACCATGAGACGCTGATTGTCGAGGCGAGCTTTCCCGGCGATCCGGCGGCGGCGGATTTCTTCGTTGCCGGCGAGCGGGATTACATGTTCGGCACCCCGGCCCGCAGCGAAAAGGACGGCAAGCTGATTTTCACCGTGCCGATCCTCGACCGCCCCTCGACGACGCCGACCGATGGCGGGCTTCACTATACGCTGACGAGTGCGGCGGGCGCTGTCGAAGGGGTTCTGCCTTTCCCTTGATCCAGCCCATCGCAACGGTTGCAGGAAGCCGTTGGGTTCGCTACGCAAAGACACGTCCTTCCCCATTTTCCCAAGCGAGGAATCCATGACCATTTCCGTTGGCGACAAGCTGCCTGACGTGACCTTCAAGACGATGACCGACGACGGCGCCAAGCCGATCACCGGGGCCGAGATCTTCCCGGGCAAAAAGGTCGTTCTGTTTGGAGTTCCCGGCGCCTTCACGCCGACCTGCAGCAACAACCACTTGCCCGGCTATCTCGAGAACCATGACGCCATCCTGGCGCGCGGCGTCGACACCATCGCCGTCGTTTCGGTCAATGACGTCCATGTCATGGGCGCCTGGGCGCGCTTCACCGGCGGCGAGGGCAAGATCCTGTTCCTGGCCGACGGCAGTGGCGATTTCGCCAAGGCAGTGGGCCTCGACAATGACCTTTCCGCCAGCGGCATGGGGCTGCGTTCGAAGCGATTTTCGATGATCGTCGACGACGGCAAGGTCACCGCGCTCAATGTCGAGACCAAGCCCGGTGTCGACGAGTCCGGCGCGGCCCATATTCTGGGACAGCTCTGAACTTCAGTGCGCCTTCGGCCGCAACGGCGATGGCGCTTGTGGTTCATGGGTTGCTTTGGGGGGATCCTAGCGATGTTTGACATCTTCTGGCGCGCTATCGCGATCGGCGTCGGCGCCACCGTGCTGATGGATCTCTGGGCCATCTTCCTGCACAAGGCGTTCGGCCAGCCACGGCCGAACTGGGGGCCGGTCGGCCGCTGGGTCTGGCATCTCCGTGACAAGGTCTTTCACGACGATATCGGCGATACAGCACCATACGCGCATGAAAAGGCGCTGGGTTGGGCCTTTCACTATTTTGTCGGCATCATCTACGGCATCATCCTGGTGGTGCTGGCCGGAGCGGGCTGGCTTGCCGCGCCGACATTTCTGCCGGCCTTCATCCTCGGCATTGTCACCGTCGGCGCCGGCTGGTTCCTGCTGGCACCCGGCATGGGCGCCGGCTGGGCCGCCTCGAAGCGGCCCAACCCGATGCGGATCCGGGCGCTGAACCTGGTGTCGCACACGGTGTTCGCACTTGGGCTTTGGGGCACGGCGCTGCTGATACGATAAGCGCTTACGGCTGTGTCGGCCTGTCGATCGGCTGCCAGCCGTAGACAACGGAATGCGCGCCGATATCGTAGTAGTTGCCGCCGCCCGCTGGCTGATCCGCTTCTTCGTACCCGAGCCGCGCCGCTCCTGAAATTCAATAGCTCTGGGTCGAGCGCCGCACCTTCGCGACTGCCGGCTGTTTTGCCGGCGCAGCAGGCTTTGGCGCTGCTGCAGGCTTGAACGGGCCTTTCTTGAACGGCGCCATGCCTTCGCGCGCGAGTTCGTCGGCGCGCTCGTTCTCGACATGGCCGTCATGGCCCTTGACCCAGTTCCAGGTGACCTGGTGGCGCTTGTTGGCCTCGTCGAGCGCCTGCCAGAGTTCACCGTTCTTGACAGGCTTCTTGTCGGCGGTCTTCCAGCCGTTCTTCTTCCAGCCGTGGATCCACTTGGAAATGCCGTCCATGACGTATTTGCTGTCGGTGTGAAGCTCGACCGTGCACGGTTCCTTCAGCGCGTTCAGCGCCGAGATAGCAGCCAACAGTTCCATCCGGTTGTTGGTCGTCTCGGCCTCACCGCCGGAAAGCTCCTTGGTGGTGCCGTTGAAGCGCAGGATCGCGCCCCAGCCGCCAGGGCCGGGATTGCCCGAACAAGCGCCGTCGGTGAAGATCTCAACCTGTTTGCTCATGATATCAGGCCAATCCATATTCCGAAGGAGATTTGATCGCCCGGTGGAACCGCATCCTTCTGATGTATTCGGTCGGATCGCGTTTCATCACCAGCCCGCCATCGGGGACGGTCAGCCAGTCGTATAGCCGGGTCAGCATGAAGCGCAACGCCGAACCGCGCGCCAGCATCGGCAGCGCAGCCTTTTCCTGATCGCTCAGGGGCCGGACGCTCTGGTAGCCGGCGAGCAGCGCCTTGCCCTTGGTCAGGTTGAAGGAAAAATCCTTCTCGAAGCACCAGGCGTTGAGGCAGGTGGCGACATCGTAGGCATAGAGGTCGTCGCAGGCGAAATAGAAGTCGATCAGGCCGGAGAGCTTCTCGCCGAGGAAGAAAACGTTGTCCGGGAAAAGATCGGCATGAATGATGCCTTGCGGCAGGTCTTTGGGCCAGTTGCGCTCAAAATCGGCAAAGTCGGCATCAACCTCGGCCGCCAGGCCCGGCTCGACCTCGTCGGCGCGGTCGCGCGCTGCGTCCCAGAGCTTGCGCCAGCCGTCGATAGCCAGGGCATTCGGACGCGTCATCGAAAAATCGGCGCCGGCCAGATGCAATTGCGCCAACGCCTTGCCGACCTCGGCACAATGCGTGGCTGTGGGCCGCCGCAACGAAAGCCCTTCCAGGAAGGTGATGATGACCGCCGGCCGGCCGGCGAGCGTGCCGATGACGCTGCCGTCATGCGCGGTCACCGGCAGCGGGCAGGACACGCCCTTGTAGGCGAGATGGCCCATCAGCCCGAGGAAAAACGGCAGATCCGCCTTCTCGACGCGTTTCTCATAGAGCGTCAGGATGTAGGAGCCGCTCGAGGTGTGCAGCAGGAAGTTCGAGTTCTCGGTGCCTTCGGCGATGCCCTTGTAGGACAGGAGATCGCCGACCGGATAGTGCTTCAGGAATGCGCCGAGTTCGCCTTCCGCGACGTCAGTGTAGACCGCCATGTGCCTTACGCGGCTCCATTGACGAAGGCCATGTCGGCCCGCGTCAGTTCGACATCGCGCAGTACCCGCATGACCGGAAAATCCTCCGTTTCCGTGGCCGTGATGGCCAGATCGATCGTGACATCGAAGCGCTGCCGGAACGCGTCGATGATCTCGTCGACGATGATTTCGGGCGCCGACGCGCCGGCCGACAGGCCGAGCGTCGAAATGTTGCCGATGTCATTCCACGGAATCTCGGCGGCGCGCTGCACGAGAAGCGACATGGTGGCGCCTGCACGCTCCGCCACTTCGACAAGTCGTCGCGAATTGGATGAATTCGGCGCGCCGACGATCAGATAGAGATCGGCGCCCGGCGCGGTGTCCTTGACGGCTTCCTGGCGGTTGGTGGTGGCATAGCAGATCGATTCCGCCGCTGGCGCCTGCAGCGCCGGAAAGCGATCCTGCAAGGCGCGGATGATGCCGGCGGTGTCCTCGACCGACAATGTGGTCTGGGTAACGAAGCCTAGCGCCTGCGGATCGGTGGGCGAGAGCTTTGCGGCATCGGCTTCGGTTTCGATCAGGGTCACCGCTCCGTCCGGGAGCTGGCCCATGGTGCCGATCACCTCGGGATGTCCGGCGTGACCAATCAACAGCACATGACGGCCGAGCCGCTGATGGCGCATGGCCTGCTTGTGGACCTTCGACACCAGCGGGCAGGTGGCATCGAGATAGAAGAGATTGCGCGCCTTCGCATCCGCCGGCACCGATTTCGGCACGCCATGCGCCGAGAACACGACGGGCGACTGCCGATGTTCGGCCGGGATCTCGGAGAGTTCCTCGATGAAGACGGCGCCAAGGCTTTGCAGCCCCTCGACGACGTAGCGGTTGTGCACGATTTCATGGCGGACGTAGACCGGCGCGCCATATTTCTTCAGCGCCAGCACGACGATCTGGATGGCACGGTCGACACCGGCGCAAAAACCGCGCGGCTGGCAGAGCCGGATCGTCAGAGGTGGTTTGGTGGTTGTCTGAAGCATTAAATCCGGGCCGGTTGATCAAAGCCGAAATGAGGTGCGCACCCCTGCCCTGTCAAGGGCATCGGTAGAAAGGGGGCGTCGCTCGCGTTCATTCCTCTTTCGCGGGGCGGCGAAGCCGCAGGATGAGCACGGCGGCGAGCGCTGCGGCAAGCCCGTACCAGGTGACGGCATATTGCAGATGGCTGTTCGGCAGGTCGATGATGGTGACGCCGCCAACCGGCAATCCGCCTGGATTTGGAGTCTTGTCTGCGTCGATGAAGATCGGCACCAGCGTGAACCCAGCCGGCAGGCCCGCGCTCGCCGCCATGACGTCGCGGTCCTTCCAGTAGAAGATGTTCTTCGCCACATCGTTGTCGGGCAGCATCATCGACGGCTTTGCCGGCAGCGGGTTGCGGGCGAGCCCCGTGACCGTCACTCTGCCAGTCACCTGTCCCTTGGCGCGCTTGGCGGCATCCTTCAGATCGTAAGGCACGAAGCCGCGATTGATCAGGACGAAGCGGCCGTCGTCGAGCGCCAGCGGCGTGTAGACATTGAAGCCGGCATCGCCTTCCCAGGTCGCGTAAAAATGCCGTTCGCCTTGATGCAGGAACGTCCCGGTGACGGCGACGGGCGTATAATCGACGTCCCCGGTGGCTGCGAATTCTTTCTCGACCTCGGCCAGCGGCCGCGGCGCTGAATGAGTGCGCTGGTCGATGGTCTGCAGAAGGCCTTCCTTCCAATACAGGCGCTGCACCTGCCAGGTGCCGAGCGCCAGCAGGATCAGGAACAGCACAAGGCCAAGGCCGAGCAGCAATGCCGTCCTAGGCCGCGATCGGCCATCGGCTTTAACGGTTGCCTCGCTCATTCGCCGCGATCCAACCGGCCTTCGGCCGCCTTGTTGCGGTATTGCAGCGTCAGCAGCACGCCTTTGATCAGCCGCAGCGCCGCCAGGCACAGCACGACAGCCAGCGGAATCCAGACCAGCAGATGCAGCCAGAGCGGCGGGCTAAGCGTGACTTCAACCCAGAGCGCCAGGCCGACGATAAGGAAGCCTATGATCAGGATGACGAACACCGCCGGCCCGTCGCCAGCATCGGCGTAGGAATAATCAAGGCCGCAATTGACGCAGCGCTTGCCGACAGTGAGGAAGCCGGAGAACAACCGCCCCTCGCCGCAGCGCGGGCAGCGGCCATGCAGGCCGGCCGAGATCGGATCGATCGGCGGCCAGATCGCTCTGTCTTCACTCATGGGAGCGTCGTCGCTCATTGCTTACCGCTCGATTTCGATCGGTGTGCCATCGGCCACCAGCGCCCAGATTTCGTCCATGTCGGAGTCCGTAACCGCAATGCAGCCGTCGGTCCAGTCGACCAATTGAAGCAGCCAGCCCCACCAGCCATAATCATTCGGCTGGCCGTGGATCATGATCATGCCGCCCGCGCCGACATTGCGCGCCTTGGCGGCGGTCTCATCGTCGGCATTGGGGTACGAAATATGGATCGATTTGTGCGCGATGCTGTTCGGGTTGCGCCAGTCGAGGACATAGTTCCCCTCGGGCGTGCGCTGATCGCCCTCCTGGTGCTTGTGCCCGACGGGATCGCCGCCGAGCGCGATGCCGTAGTTTCGCAGGACCTTGCCGTCGCCGATCAGTTCCAGCCGGCGTTCGGCCTTGTGAACACGCACCAGGTCCACCTTCTCGCCGGCAAAGGCCGGGAGTGCCCCGATCATCAATGCGCAAATAGCCCGGAAGATTGTCAGTCGCATCGGCTATCGATCAGCGATCATTGCGCCAAAAAGAAGAAGGCGGCCACGTTGCCGCGGCCGCCTCCAGAAAGGAAAATCCCTCAGGCCTGGATCAGTGGCCCTCGATCACCGCGCCGACCGATCCCCAGACGTAGATCGAGGCGAACAGGAACAGCCAGACCACGTCGACGAAGTGCCAGTACCAGGCGGCCGCCTCGAAGCCGAAATGCTGCTTGGGGGTGAAATCACCCTTCATCGCCCGGATCAGGCAGACCAACAGGAAGATGGTGCCGATGATGACGTGGAAACCGTGGAAGCCGGTCGCCATGAAGAAGGTGGCGCCATAGATGGAATCCTTGAAAGCGAACGGAGCGTGCATGTACTCGTAGGCCTGCACCATGGTGAACAGCATGCCGAGGCCGACGGTCAGCACCAGGCCGTTGATCAGCCCCTTGCGGTCGCCGTGAAGAAGCGAATGGTGCGCCCAGGTCACCGTGGTGCCCGACAGCAGCAGGATGACGGTGTTGTAGAGCGGCAAATGGAAGGGATCGAGAACCTCCATGCCCTTCGGCGGCCAGACGCCACCAGTAAATGTGGCGCGCGCGTAGTTCTGTGCCTCACCGGCAAAAAGGCTGGCATCGAAATAGGCCCAGAACCAGGCAACGAAGAACATCACCTCCGAGGCGATGAACATGATCATGCCATAGCGCAGGTGCAGCGACACGACCCGCGTATGATGACCCTCATGCGCTTCCTTGATCGTGTCCGACCACCAGGCGAACATGGTGTAGAGGACGATCACGAGGCCGATGAAGAACAGCCACGGATTGGCGATGTTGAAGCCGAAGATCGGGAACGACCCGCCCTTCAGATATTCCATCAGGGCGACACCGCCAAAGGCCATGACGAGCGTCCCTACCGAGCCTAGGAAAGGCCATGGGCTCGGGTCGACGAGATGATAGTCATGCTGTGGTTTTGCGTGCGCGTCTGCCATATCAACCCCCGAGATTTGCTTCGGTATTCGAAATTGTCTTGCTGTTGCCATCGGCCGGCGCCGAGGAGGCGACCGGCTTGGTCTTCTCGACCGGGAACATCGTGTAGGACAGCGTGATCGTCTTCACGTCCTTGAGCTCCGGCACATTGACGATGTCGGGGTCCACGTAGAACAGGACCGGCATGTCCAGCGTCTCGCCGGGCTTCAGCGTCGTGTCGGTGAAGCAGAAGCACTCGACCTTGTTGAAATAGGGTCCCGCCAGCTCAGGCTGCACGTTGAAGGTGGCGCGGCCGGTCACAGGACGATCGAACTTGTTGGTCGCCTGATAGTGCGCCTGCACGGTCTCGCCGATCTTCATCGTCATCGAGCGCTGGACCGGCTGGAACTCCCACGGCACGCCGGCGATGTTGGCATCGAAGCGGACGGTGATCTCGCGGTCGAGCACGCGGCCGGCATACTGCTTCTCGGCACGTTGCGTCGTGCCGCCATAGCCGGTCGCCTGGCAAAACATCTTGTAGAGCGGCACCGCGGCATAGGCCATGCCGATCATGCCGGTGAAGAAGGCGAGGCAGACAGCCGCGACGATGACGTTGCTGTTCTTGCCCGCCGCTTTCCTGGACCTCTCGACGCTCATCACATCGTGCCCAGATTGTGGCCGAACTTCACGATCGTCGCGATGTAGAAAATGACCACCAGCAGCGCCAGCGCCACGCCGATGGCGATGGAACGGCTGCGCTGCGCCTTCTTCTGACGCTCGGTCAACGTGACGGTCTCGAGCTTTTCCTCGATCATGGTCATGCTCCACCCATGGCAAGCGCGCGTTCGACAACGCTGTCGGCCAGATAGGCAGCGAAGATGGCGAAGAGATAAAGCAGCGAATAGGCGAACAGGGCCTTGGCCGGTTTCATGACGCGGTCATCGTCGGCCATGCCAAGCACTTTCCACGCGTACCAGGCAAAACCGACCCCGAGCAACAGGGCGGCCACGCCATAGAAGGGCGTGGTATAGCCGAGCATCCACGGCAGCACGCCGACCGGGGCAAGCACCAGCGCATAGGCGAAGATCTGGCGGCGCGTCGAAGCGTGGCCGGCGACGTTGGGCATCATCGGAATGCCGGCCTTGGCGTAGTCCTCGGATTTGAAAAGCGCCAGCGCCCAGAAATGCGGCGGCGTCCACAGGAAGATGATCAGGAACAAGACAACGCTTTCGAGGCTGACCGTCCCGGTCACCGCGGCCCAGCCGATCACGGGCGGAATGGCACCGGCGGCCCCGCCGATGACGATGTTCTGCGGCGTCCAGCGCTTCAGCCACATCGTGTAGACGACGGCGTAGAAAAAGATGGTAAAGGCCAGCAGCGTCGCCGCCAGCCAGTTGACCAGCACGCCGAGCGTCATCACCGACAGCACCGACAGCACCAGCCCGAAGGTCAGCGCTTCGTGCGGCTGGATGCGACCGGCCGGGACCGGGCGGCTGGCGGTCCTGGTCATCACGGCATCGATATCGGCATCGTACCACATGTTGAGCGCGCCGGAGGCGCCAGCACCTATCGCAATAGCCAGGATGGCGATCACCGCCAGCAGAGGGTTGATGGTCACGGGGGCGGCGACCAGGCCGACAAAGGCGGTGAACACCACCAGCGACATGACGCGCGGCTTCAGCAGCGCGAAGAAATCGCCCGCCGTCGCTTCCGACATGCGAAAGCCCGCTTCGTCAATCAATGGGTCGTCGACAAGGGCCATGCGTACTTAAGTCCATCATCCGTTGGCCAAAACCGCCGGCGGACCGGCGGTTTCGTATTCGAGCGGGCAGCCGCCTTACTTGATCTTCGGCAGCTGTTCCCACTGGTGGAAGGGCGGCGGCGAAGGCAGCTGCCATTCGAGCGTCGTTGCGCCCTCGCCCCATGGGTTGGCGCCGGCGATCCGCTTCTTCTGGAAGGCCTCGAACACGCCATAGAGGAAGATCAGGACGCCGACGGCCGAGATATACGAGCCGATGGACGACACATAGTTCCAGCCGGCAAACGCATCGGGGTAGTCGATGGTGCGGCGCGGCATGCCGGCGAGACCGAGGAAGTGCTGCGGGAAGAAGATCAGGTTCACGCCGACGAAGGTGACCCAGAAATGGGTGTTGGCGATGACGGGCGAATACATGTAGCCGGTCATCTTCGGGAACCAGTAGTACCAGCCGGCGAAGATGGCGAACACCGCGCCCAGCGACAGCACGTAGTGGAAGTGGGCGATGACGAAATAGGTGTCATGCAGCGAGCGGTCGAGGCCGGCATTGGCCAGCTGGACGCCGGTGACGCCGCCGATGGTGAACAGGAAGATGAAGCCCAGCGCCCACAGCATCGGCGTCTTGAACGAGATCGACCCGCCCCACATCGTCGCGATCCAGGAGAAGATCTTCACGCCTGTCGGCACCGCGATGACCATGGTGGCGAAGACGAAGTAGCGCTGCGTGTCGAGCGACAGGCCGGTCGTGTACATGTGGTGCGCCCAGACGATGAAGCCGACGGCGCCGATCGCCACCATGGCGTAGGCCATACCGAGGTAACCGAACACCGGCTTCCTCGAGAAGGTCGAGATGACGTGGCTGATGATGCCGAAGCCCGGCAGGATCAGGATGTACACTTCAGGGTGACCGAAGAACCAGAACAGGTGCTGGAACAGGATCGGGTCGCCGCCGCCATCGGGCGCAAAGAAGGTGGTGCCGAAATTGCGGTCGGTGAGCAGCATGGTGATGCCGCCGGCCAGAACCGGCAGCGACAGCAGGAGCAGGAAGGCGGTGATCAGCACCGACCAGGCAAACAGCGGCATCTTGTGCAGCGTCATGCCAGGCGCGCGCATGTTGAAGATGGTGGTGATGAAGTTGATGGCGCCGAGGATCGACGAGGCACCGGCAATGTGGATCGACAGGATCGCCAGATCCATGGCCGGCCCGGGCTGGCCCGAAGTCGACAACGGCGGATAAAGCGTCCAGCCGCCACCGACGCCATAGGCACCCGGTGCGCTCGGCATGAACATCGAGGTGAGCAGCAGGATGAAGGCCGGCGGCAGCAGCCAGAAGGAGATGTTGTTCATGCGCGGGAACGCCATGTCCGGCGCGCCGATCATGATCGGGACCATCCAGTTGGCGAAACCGCCGATCAGCGCCGGCATGACCATGAAGAAGATCATGATCAGGGCGTGCGCGGTGGCGAAGGCATTGTACATGCTCTTGCCGCCGTCGATCGCGGCGTCACCGTTCATGCCGTAGACCATCTGCGCCAGACCGCTGAAGATCTGGATGCCAGGCTCCTGCAGCTCCATGCGGATGGCGACCGACAAGGCGCCGCCGATGATGCCGGCCATGATCGCGAAGATCAGGTAGAGCGTGCCGATGTCCTTGTGGTTGGTCGAATAAACCCAGCGCACCCAGCCGTGATAAGGCTTGTGGTCGTGCCCGTCGTGAGCTGCAGCGTCTGCCATGTTCCGCTCCGTTCCCTAAATCTTGCTAACCCGCGGCATCAGTTGCCGGCGGCCGCTACCTTGTTCTGGCCGTCGACCTCGGCCATCAGCGTCTTGTTGGCGCCGGGCAGGTCGGTCTTGGCTGCCGCCAGCCAGGTCTTGAACTGCGCGTCGGAGACGACGCGGATGGCGATCGGCATGAAGGCATGGTCCTTGCCGCAGAGCTGCGAGCACTGGCCGTAAAAAATACCTTCCTTCTCCGCCTTGAACCAGGTCTCGTTGGTGCGACCAGGAACGGCGTCGATCTTGATGCCGAACGACGGCATGGCGAAGGAGTGGATCACGTCGGTCGCGGTGACGAGCACGCGGGTCATGGTGTTGACCGGCACGACCAGTTCGTTGTCGACGGCCAGCAGGCGCGGGTAGACCTTGCGGTCCTCCTTGCCGGCAGCGGCGCGTTCGGCGTCCTGGAGGATCGCGGAGTTGAAAGAGAGCGTGTTGTCGGTCTGGTACTCGTAGTCCCAGTTCCACTGGTTGCCGGTCGCCTTGACGGTCAGCTTTGCTTCTTCCGGCGGCGTGTATTGCGCGGTCAGCAGCTGGAACGAGGGGATAGCGATGAGGAGCAGGATGACGACAGGTCCGATCGTCCAGATCAACTCGATCCACGTGTTGTGGCTGGTCTTGGACGGAACCGGGTTGGCGCTCGCGCGGAATCTGATGATGCAATAGGCGAGAAGAATCAGCACCAGGATGGTGATCGGGACGATGAACCACATTGTGTAGTTCCCGAACCACTCGATCTGCCGCATCATGTCGGTCGCCGGCGCCTGGAAGGTTGTCTCCCAGTTCTTGGGCTGGTCGGCATGGGCGGATGCGCCGGCGAAAAACGTGATAGCGGCACAAGCACTTAGAAACTTGGCACTTGCTGGAACCTTGGCGTTTGCCAGGAAATTTCTCATCGCCCTCATCGTCTCCCAGTTCCTCGCTGTGGTACCCACGAGAATAACGAACAATGCCGGGACGGGAATCCCGACAGTTTCAAGCTGGTTCAAACCATACTCTTTTTCCCTCCGCAAGAAAGGAGCGGACGAAACCGTGCGGCATTTTTGCGCGCAAGCCCGGATGTGCCTTTGGAGGCAGCCGCGGCAGCCCCGAATCGCCTACATTGAACCCACAGCGGCATTCCCGCGGCGCGCACGTGCCGAACGTCGCAATTCGGGCGAAATTGGCAGGGAAAAGCGCCGTATTGGCTTTTTCGGGGCAGACCTGGTGCGGTCTCGTCCTTTACTTGGCTTTGGCGCGGCTTAAAGTGCCGTGATTCGCAATGGAGCCGTCATGAATTACTGGCTTTCGAGAAACTCTCGGTTTTCGAGAAACTGGGCGAAGGTCATCTTTTTCGCCGCCCTGTCTGGCATCGGCTTATCCGCGATCGTGTCCGGCACGGCGAACGCCGCGCAACCGAGCGGTACCGTTCGCTCGACGCATGGCGCATGGTCGATCATCTGCGACACGCCGGCCGGTGCCACCTCGGAACAATGCGTGATGATGCAGAACGTCGTCGCCGAGGACCGTCCGGAGATGGGACTGTCGGTCGTCGTGCTGCGCACCGCCGACAACAAGGCGGAGATCCTGCGCGTGCTGGCGCCGCTCGGCGTGCTTTTGCCCAACGGGCTTGGCCTCAATGTCGACGGCAAGGACATCGGTCGCGCCTATTTCGTGCGCTGTTTCCAGGACGGCTGCTATGCCGAGGTTATCCTCGAAAAGCCGCTTCTCGACACGCTGAAGACCGGCACGTCGGCCACCTTCATTGTCTTCCAGACCCCGGAAGAAGGCATCGGCATCCCGGTCGACCTCAAGGGTTTTGCCGACGGCTTCGCCGCCCTCCCCTGAAAGCCCGGCGACATCACCGGCTTCATCAACCAGAAGTGACGTCGACGGTCTGCTGGCAAACCGCTTTTGTCTTCACAATGCGGCTGAGCGATTGTCTCGGCGCACCTTCGCGCCTACATCGTGGCAAAGACCCATTCCTCCTGTGAACGGACGCGCCATGAACAGCCTGATCGGCCAATTCGACATTTCAGACGATCGCATCAAGCAGATCGTCGCCGAAACCATCAACGGCGCCGATGACGGCGAGCTGTTCCTCGAATACAGCGAGAGCGAAGCGCTGATGTTCGACAATGGCCGGCTGAAGACCGCCAACTTCAACACCGACCAAGGGTTTGGCCTGCGCGCGGTTGCCGGCGAAGCCAGCGGCTATGCCCATTCCAGCGATCTCTCCGAAGCTTCGCTGCTGCGCGCGGCCGATGCCGTTTCGACCGTCAAGGGCGGCTATTCCGGCACGCTTGCCGCCGCACCCGCCCGCACCAACCGCCATCTCTATGGCGAAGAGAATCCGATCCCCTCGCCCTCCTTCGAGGCCAAGGCAAAGCTCCTGCAGGAAATCGACGCCTGGCTGCGCGCCGAGGACCCGCGCGTGCGGCAGGTTTCGGCATCGCTCGCCGCATCCTGGCAGCATGTCGAGATCGTGCGCGCCGACGGCCAAATGGTGCGCGACATCCGCCCGCTTGTCCGCGTCAACGTCTCCGTCGTTGTCGGCAATGGCGACCGCCAGGAGAGCGGCTCCTACGGCATGGGCGGCCGCAAGGCGTTTGGCGAATTCCTGGTCGAGGACAGCTGGAAGCACGCCGCCAAGGAGGCGCTCAGGCAAGCTCTGGTCAATCTCGAGGCGATACCGGCGCCGGCCGGCACTTTCGACATCGTCTTGTCCAGCGGCTGGCCGGGCGTCATGCTGCACGAGGCCGTCGGCCATGGGCTGGAAGGCGATTTCAACCGCAAGAAGACCTCGGCCTTCGCCGGACTGCTCGGCCAGCAGGTCGCCGCCAAGGGGGTGACCGTCGTCGACGACGGCACGATGCCCGAGCGGCGCGGCTCGCTGACAGTCGACGACGAAGGCACGCCTTCAGCCCGCAATGTGCTGATCGAGGACGGCAAGCTGGTCGGCTACATGCAGGATCGCCAGAACGCCCGGCTGATGGGCATGAAGGCAACCGGCAACGGCCGCCGCGAAGGCTACGCACACCAGCCGATGCCGCGCATGACCAACACCTATATGACGGCGGGCGACATGGAGCCGGACGAAATCATCGCCTCGGTCAAGAACGGCATCTATGCCGTCTCCTTCGGTGGCGGCCAGGTCGACATCACCTCGGGCAAATTCGTGTTCGGCTGCACCGAGGCCTACATGATCGAGAACGGCAAGGTGACGCAGCCGATCAAGGGCGCGATGCTGATAGGCAACGGTCCGGACGCCATGCATCGCGTCTCGATGATCGGCAACGACATGAAGCTCGACACCGGCATCGGCATGTGCGGCAAGGCCGGACAGGGCGTGCCGGTCGGCGTCGGCCAGCCGCATCTGCGCATGAACCAGATGACGGTGGGCGGCACGCGGGTCTGAGTGAACGGCCCAACTGGCCGGGCCGTTATGCCTTGCCGATAGACCGGCGCGAAGTCGTGTAGAGAATCAGGAAGGCGATGACGCCACCGATCGCATATTTGAACCAAGCACTCAGGTAGTCGACGGTCCCGTCATGGCCGGAGACATACAGCGCAGCTGCGACAAACGTCATGGCCGCGATGCCAAGTGCATAGGACGGCAATAGCCCGGTTCGAGCGATCTTTCGCAAAATCCAGGCGACGAGCGCACCCGAGAGCGCCATCATGAGAGCTGCGCCGGCGCTTACGTTATGCGGCGCCTGACATCGCGCTGCGGACATTTGGCGGGCTCCCAACAGTAGAGGTCGCGGACAGCGCGGTGGTGTCGTCCGCACTCGACCTCGCGAAGAAGGGAATGGATTTCGCAGATGCTCTGCATCTGGGAAATCAGCTCATTGCGTTGGCTTTGCAACCTTTGATCGTAATTTCCTCAAGGCTGCAGAGACGGCGGGATATGACAGCTTGCAGGACGCATGACAAAGGTCCGTCGCTGGCGCCTGATGGTCGCGTCAGACCGAATGCGCCGGCTGATGCTTGCGTTTTCCAGTTTGAATTCCCGGCTGCACCTTGAAGTGAACACAATCGGCATTAGGAAATTGTTAGGTGTTTAACTGCCTGGGCTGCCGTTTCCGCACGAACGCAGTGCCGGCCCTCTGGTTGCGGTGGTGTTGGCAATGCGGCATTTCCCCGGCGTCCTGACCTCCTCTTTCCTGCTTGGCTTCGTTTCGTTGATTGGCGCGACATCGTTGCAAGCCAGTCCGGCGGCGGCACAGTCGACATTGTTCAAGTCGCGATCGACGCAATCTGCCGCAGTTGGTGGAAGCACCAGCGTCCCCTACGGTTGGGTCGATTTCTGCCATCGCCGGCCAAAGGAGTGCAAGGTGCCCGCTCTGCCGGCCGCGAATATCAAGCTGACCGCGCAGAACCTACGCATCCTCAAGCGGATAAATCACAAGGCGAACAGCGCCATCAAACCCGTCAGCAATTTCGATCACTGGGGTACGATGGCGGATCACTGGGACTATCCGGTGGACGGCAAGGGCGACTGCAAGATCTACGCGCTCTACAAGCGCAAGCTTCTTCTGGCAGCGGGATTCCCCCGGCAGGCGTTGCTGATGACCGTGGTGCGCGACCTGGACAATGAAGGCCACACCATTCTGACGGTGAAAACCGACAAGGGCGATCTTGTCCTGGACAATCTGGTCAATGAGATCAGGCCCTGGAACGCGACGGGCTATTACTTCGTGAAACGTCAGTCGCAGCAGAACCCAAACACCTGGGTGTCGATCAACCAACGCGGCGGCACGTCTAAACGACTGTCGCCAAGTTCGTAGGGCCGAAGCCTCCAGGCTATCGCCGCTTCTTCGGCTTCTCCAGCAGTGCCACCGCTTCGACATGCGGCGACCACAGGAACTGGTCGATTGGCGTCACGCTCTTCAAGGCGTAGCCGCCGTCGATGAGGACGCGCAGGTCGCGAGCCAGCGTCACCGGATTGCAGGATACCGCAGCAACGTAGGGAACATCCGAGCGGGCGATCTGCTTCGACTGGTCCTCGGCGCCGGCGCGCGGCGGGTCGAACACCACACCGTCGAACGCATTCAACTCCTTGAACGTCAGCGGCCGGCGGAACAGGTCGCGGCGTTCGCCCGTCACCCGCTTCAAGCCGGTGGCGAAGCGCGATCCACGGTCGAGCGCCGAAAGCGCTGCCGCATCGCCTTCCACCGCATGGACTTCCGACTTCGCGGCCAGGCGCAGAGCAAAGCTACCGCAACCGGCGAAAAGATCCGCCACCTTCTTGGCACGCTTCAGATGTCCGCCGACGATGTCGGCCATCGCCTGTTCGGCGGCCTCGGTTGCCTGCAGGAACGCGCCCGGCGGCAAGGCGACAGCGACGCTGCCGAACATGACCACCGGCTTTTTCGGCTCGATGATGATTTCGTCATCGATGGACAGCCTGGCAAAGCCCTGCGCCATGACGAAGTTAGCCGCGATCCGGCGCTGGTGCTCCCCGAGCTTGCCGGATTCGTGAACTGCGACATCGAGCCCCGAACCGGTCACGGTGACCGCCAGCCGGAACGATTTGGTGGTTGCGCAGACCAATTCGGCGAGCGCCTTCAAGCGATCGAGCGCGGCAACGATCTCCGGCAGCGAGATCGGGCATTCCGATATGGCGACGATCTCCGGCGACAGATGGCGATGGAAGCCGAGCAGCATGCCTGTCTCGGTGCGCCGGGCGGCAAGCACGACACGGCGGCGCGTCTGCGGTGCGCAGGCGACCAGGTCACCGATCTCGCAATCGATGCCCTTGCCCTTCAGGATGTGCGCCACTTTTTCGCGTTTCCACTGGCGATAGGCTTCGGCTTCGAAATGCTGGAGCGCGCAACCGCCGCATTCGGTGAAGTGGCGGCAGGCGGGATCGATGCGCAGCGGCGATGCTTCCAGCACCGCCATCAGCATGGCGCGATCCCTTTCGCGCGCGGCGGTGACCGTTTCACCGGGCAGTGTGAAGGGAATGAACAGATCGCCTGTCTCGGTCTCGGCGACACCGTCGCCCTGGGCGCCAAGTTTCCTGATGCTGAAGCGCGCGCTCATCGGTCCTTGATCCCACCGAGCAGGAATTCGCGATTGCCGTCGCCGCCATCGATCGGCGACAGATGCAGCCCCAGCGAGCGCCAGCCGGGAACGGAGTCCAGCCAATCCTGCAGCAGACCGGCGACACGGGCGGCGTCGAAGGGATCCTTCAACAGACCACCCTTGCCGATCGCTTCCCTGCCGGCCTCGAATTGCGGCTTGACCAGAAACATGGCCTTTGCGCCAGCCTTAGCCAGGCCAAGGGCCGGCGGCAGCGCCAGTTTCAGCGAGATGAAGCTGACGTCGGAGACAATGAAATCCGGAATACGCCCGCCGAGATCGGTGACGGCGAGGTCGCGGGCGTTCAGCCCTTCGATCACCGTCACACGCGGGTCGCCGCCGATATCAGGATGCATCTGGCCATGACCGACATCGACGGCGGTGACATGGGCCACGCCGCGCTCGAGCAACACCTGGGTGAAGCCGCCGGTCGAGGCGCCGATGTCGAGCGCTTCACGGCCGGCAGGATCGAGGCCGAAATGATCGAGCCCGCCGATCAGCTTGAGTGCCGCGCGCGACACATAGCCTTGCGCCGGATCATCGATGGTAACGTGACATTGCGGCAAAACGCTCTGGCCGGGCTTGCGCGCAATGAGGCCGTCGACGGTCACAGTGCCGCGCTCGACCGCGTCGCGGGCACGCGAGCGGCTGGCAAACAGCCCGCGCTGGACGAGCAGGTCGTCGAGCCGCTGGCGTGCGCTGGCTGGCAGAGGCGAATTCATCGGCCTTCATGGCGAAAGCCGACGACGATGGCAAGAGCGCCAGCTGGAAGCATTTCGTCTCCCGTTCCCATCATCACGCTCAGCATCTTGCACGGCGACGATGGTGAGGCGTCCCGTCCCGCCGACCATCCTTATGAATACTCATGCGTTACGCCCGTTGAGACGGATGACCGCCGAAGCATGAGGTCTCACCGCCTGCGGGTAAATACCAACAATCTAGAAAGCCTCATGATTTCTTAACCAATTTTCATCGCATTTGCTTGAGGACTTCAATGTTATGACCGCGACGACGGGAAAACCCGGATGAAGAGGCGGCAACTTTGGAAATGGCCAGCGACATCGTCTACAAGGTTCTTGACCGGATTTCCGGCGCCGGCCTGCTGGCGACCGGACTTCTGTTGCTGACTGCTTTGGCCAGTGCCCTGGTCGCCTACTGGCGCACGGTCGAGAAAAAGAGCTGGAAAGAGTTCTTCGAGTTCGCGGTCCCGCATGAGGTCATCACGCATCCTTCGGCGAAAGCCGACCTTTTGTTCTGGGTGACGCGGAAGGCGCTGATGCCATTCCTCATGCTGCCCGCCGGCGTCGTCTTCGTCAGCGCCGTCGGCTATGCGACGAACTGGTTGCTCTCCACGCTGCTGGCAATCCAGCCGCCTCTGATCGAGGGGCCGGCGGGGCCTGTGACGGTGACGATCTTCACCCTCACCATGCTGCTTGCCTACGACATTTCGTACTATCTCTATCATGTCGCCCAGCACCGCTACCCGGTGCTCTGGGAACTGCACAAGGTGCACCATTCGGCCGAGGTGATGGTCGGCATCACCAAGGATCGCGTCCACCCGCTCGACGAATTGATGAACCGGGCCTGGGACGGCGTCATTCCCGGCATCTGCTTCGGCATCTGGTCGCTGGTGTCGCTGAACCTGGTTGAACTGACGGTCTTCGGCGTCAACGTCTACATCATACGCAACATCCTGATGATGGATTTCGTCAGGCACACGCATTTCAAGATCTCGTTTGGGCCGTTGAACAATCTGATCCTGTGCCCACACTGGCATCAGTTGCACCACAGCACCGACCCGCGCCATTACGACAAGAACTTCGGGCTGCTCTTCTCGTTTTGGGATCGGCTCTTCGGAACTCTGTGCGTTCCGAGACCCGACGAGGACTTCAAATTCGGTTTGATCGAACGCAACGTGCGCGACTACCAGTCGCTCGCAGGCCTCTATGTCATGCCGCTGCAGCGGATGTGGCGGCAGATCGCCAGACATTTCCGCGCCGACAAGCCCGAGCCACAGCAATCGCCGCAGGGGGGCAAGCCATGAACGGACCGGCCGTGTTCCGGATGCAGCAAGCGCACCGGATCGAAATTGCAACCTCGCCAGAGCGACTGGCAGAAATCGCGCCCGCCTGGGCAGCGCTCTGGCAACGCGCCGGCGGCCTCGTTTTCCAGCATCCCGACTGGATCTCGGCCTGGTGGCACACCACACCGCATCAGGACCGCCGCGGCCTCAGGATCGGCCTGGTCTGGAGCGGCGAGCGCCTTGAGGCGGTCATTGCGCTCGCGACCTTCTGGCGCTCGGGCATCCGTATGCTGGAATGGGCGGCGAAGGATCACTGCGACTATGGCGATGTCCTGCTTGCTCCCGATGCAGAGCCACAGATCCTGCCGCAACTCTGGCAACATATCCTCGACGATGGCGGCTTCGATCTTGCGTATCTCAATCGGCTGTTGCCCGATGCTCGATTCCGGACCCTGCTTGGTCCCGCCGCCCCAGGCCAGGGCAGCATTTTGCAGCCGAGCCACCGCAGCGAGGTCAGCTACCGAGTTTCCAGCGCCGGACAACGCGGCGCACAATGGTTTGAAAGCCAGTCGAAGAAAACCCGGCAAAACTATCGCCGTGGTTACAAATTCATGGAGGAAGGCGGCGCGCTGCGTTTCCGCCTGATGGATGCGCACGAAGCCCGCGAGCCGGTGCTGGAACGCGTCGCCGCGCTGAAACGGCTATGGCTCGCAAAACACGGCCGCGTCTCGGACCTGTTCGACGAAGGTTCCCCCGCGCTGCCGGCACTGATCTCGGTTCTGGCCGGGCTTGGGTTGCTGCGCATTTTCGTGCTCGAACGCGAAGACGAGATCATCGCCATATCGATCAATTTCGAGCAGCATGGAACGATGATGGCTTTCGTCACCACCTATGATCCGGCCTTCGAACGGGCCTCGCCGGGCATGGTCTTGATGATGGATTACATCCAGTGGTCGTTCGACAGGGGCTTGACCACGATCGATTTTCTCTGCGGCGGCGAGGATTTCAAGCGCCGCTTTGCGACGCATTCGGTGATCTTGTCGTCAGTGGTGGGTGGACGAAACCTGCGCGGACGCCTTGCCGCCTTGGCAGACCGCGCCCGCCACGCGGCGCAATCCTGGCGCCCCGAGAAACCGGCGCAACAAGCGGAGCTGGTGGCGGCGGAGTAGCAGTGCCGACGCCTTTAGATCACCCGCACAGCGGCAAAGCACGATGAAACGATCGGGCAATCCCGATCAGGGCTTGCTGGTCTCTAGCTCAGAATACGCTTCGCGAAACCGGGCGCTCGACGGCCGGAGACAACCCATCCGCACGCCCTCCCGACGCTTGCTCGCGTGAAGGCTCGATGGCAACCGCAGGTGCAGGAACGGGGGCCGGCAGAACCACCAGTTGCGGCACCTGCTTGAAGGAAAAGCCGCCGCGGATGCCGCCCATCTTGCCGGCGACGATGCCCATGGCCGCCTTTTCAAGGCTGCGATCATAGCGCGTTTCGGCTGCGGCCGGCGCGACGATGACGGCGCAAAGCGCTGCGCCGTACAGAAGCGTTTTCATTGTTGCTGTCTCCCTGCCTGATCACGATCTAGCAGGGCGCCGTTGAAAAACGGCCAAGAGACACGGTAAGCAAAGCGCCAAACGGCAGCGTAAACAACGCGTTAAGAACGTTGGCCGGCAAACTGATTCAAGTCACTGAGACTTTGATTCAGGCGCGCTGGGCGCGAACCGTATGCCCGAGCGCGACGAACACGGTGCGCACGATGCCGGCAGCATCGAGCCCGGCATCGGCATACATCTTTTCCGGCTTGGCGTGGTCGGTGAACGCGTCGGGCAGCACCAGCGGGCGCACCTTCAGGCCGCTTTCCAGCAGGCCTTCATGGGCGAGGAACTGCAGCACATGGCTGGCGAAGCCGCCGACGGCGCCCTCCTCCACCGTCACCAGAACCTCATGCGAGCGGGCCAGCCGCCGGATCAGATCCTCGTCGAGCGGCTTGGCGAAACGGGCGTCGGCGACCGTGGTGGAGAGCCCGGCAGCCCCTAGCTCCTCGGCGGCGATCAGGCAATCCTGCAGCCGTGTGCCGAAGGACAGCAATGCTACCTTGGTGCCCTCCCTGACGATGCGGCCCTTGCCGATTTCGAGCACGGAGCCACGCTCCGGCATGTCGATGCCAACGCCATTGCCGCGCGGATAGCGAAAGGCGATCGGGCCGTCATCATAGCTTGCCGCGGTGCGTACCATGTGGCGCAGCTCCGCCTCGTCGGCCGCCGCCATCACCACGAAGCCCGGCAGTGTCGCCAGGAAGGTGGTGTCGAAGGCGCCGCAATGGGTGGCGCCATCGGCGCCGACGAAGCCGGCGCGGTCGATGGGAAAGCGCACCGGTAATTTCTGGATGGCGACGTCGTGGACGACCTGGTCGTAGGCGCGCTGCAGGAAGGTGGAATAGATGGCCGCGAACGGCTTGTAGCCTTCGGTGGCGAGGCCGGCGGCGAAGGTCACCGCGTGCTGTTCGGCGATGCCGACATCGAAGGTCCTCGACGGGAACGCTTCGCCGAACAGGTCGAGGCCGGTACCGCTCGGCATGGCTGCGGTGACGGCGACGATGCGTTCGTCCTCGCGGCCCTCCTGGACCAGGCTTTCGGCGAACACCTTGGTGTAGGCCGGTGCGTTGGCCGGCGCCTTGGCCTGCGCGCCGGTGATGACGTCGAACTTGTTGACGCCGTGATATTTGTCGGCGGCGGCTTCCGCCGGCGCATAGCCCTTGCCCTTCTGGGTGACGACATGGATGAGCACCGGGCCTTCGCCATTGTCTCGGACATTTTTCAGGACCGGGATCAGATGTTCCAGATTGTGGCCGTCGATCGGGCCGATGTGATAGAAGCCGAGTTCCTCGAACAGCGTGCCGCCGGTGACGTAGCCACGTGCATGCTCGACCGCCCTTGTGATCGCACGATCCGCGCGCTTGCCGAGATAAGACGTCAGTTTTTTGCCGAAATCGCGCAGGCCGATATAGGCCTTGCCGGAGGCCAGCCGCGCCAGATAGGCGCTCATGGCGCCGGTTGGCGGCGCGATCGACATGTCGTTGTCGTTGAGAATGACGATCAGCCGTGCATCGAGTGCGCCGGCATTGTTCATCGCCTCGTAGGCCATGCCGGCAGACATGGCGCCGTCGCCGATGACGGCGATGACATTGTTGCGGCCGCCGGAGAGATCGCGGGCCGCGGCCATGCCGAGGCCGGCCGATATCGATGTCGAGGAGTGGGCAGCGCCGAATGGATCGTACTCGCTCTCGGCGCGGCGGGTGAAGCCGGACAGGCCGCCTTCCTGGCGCAGCGTGCGGATACGGTCGCGGCGGCCGGTCAGGATCTTGTGCGGATAGGCCTGGTGGCCGACATCCCAGATCAGCCGATCATCGGGGGTGTTGAAGACATAGTGCAGCGCCACTGTCAGCTCGACCACGCCAAGGCCGGCGCCCAGATGACCACCCGTGCGGGATACCGCGTCGACCAGCTCGGCGCGAAGCTCGGACGCCAGTTGCGGCAGCTCACTCTCGGCAAGCGTGCGCAGGTCGGCCGGGATGCGGGCCTTGTCGAGAAGCGGCGTATGCGGCGTTGCGTTCACGGTGCTCAGGCTTTCGGTTGATGGGCGAAATAGGCCGCCGGCCGGCGAAAGTAAATGCGTGTCAGTGACGCGGATCAGACTGTGGTCTTTTGCTTCTATGCAGGTCGTTTCCCCAAAACCGGGCCACTTTGGGCGACAGGCATCAGCTTTCCGGCAGCGGAATGAACTCTTCCTCGTCTCCTGGAACGATGTCGAAGCGGCCTGTCTTCCATTCCTCTTTCGCCTGTTCGATACGCTCTTTCGACGACGAGACGAAATTCCACCAGATGTAACGCTTCGAACCAAGAGAGGCGCCGCCGAACAGCATGAAATGCGCCCCGGTCTGCGACGACACGACGATCTCGTCACCGGGACGGAACACCAGCAGCCGTTCGGCTGGGAACACATCGCCCGAAATCGAGACCTCGCCTTCCAGCGTGTAAATGGCGCGCTCTTCCGCATCGGCAGGGATTTTCACGCTGGCGCCGGGCGCCAGGCGCAGGTCGGCGTAGAGCGTCTCCGAATCGGCCCTGACCGGGGACCGTAATCCTTGGAAATCGCCGATGATGAGGCGCCCGTTGACGCCTTCGGCATCAATCTCGGGAAGCCTGACCGCTCCTGTGTTCTCGAACACAGGAGCCACCTCTTCCTTGTCGTCCGGCAGCGCCAGCCATGTCTGCAGGCCGGATACCGACATCGGCGCGCCACGCAGTTCCTCCGGCGTACGCTCCGAATGGACGATGCCGCGGCCGGCGGTCATCAAATTCACGTCGCCGGGCTGAATGACCATTTCGGTGCCGAGGGAGTCGCGGTGCCGGATCTTGCCGTCGAACAGATAGGTGACCGTCGACAGTCCGATATGCGGATGCGGACGGACGTCCAGCGCCTGGCCGGCCCGCAGGATCGCGGGACCCATGCGGTCGAAGAAGATGAACGGACCGACCAACCGCCTTTTTGCCGTTGGCAGGGCACGGCGCACCTGAAAACCACCGATGTCCTTGGCGTTCGGAACGACCATCAATTCGATCTGATCGCTGGCGAACGCATCGCCCACCTCAGGGTCTTTCCCGGGGAAGAAGCTCATGGACTCTCCTTGTCGGTGGTCGAAGGCCGCCTGGCCGCATCAGGCAAAGCGGATGGCCGCCTTTGCCCGCAGCTTGGCCGCCACCTCTTCGCGATTGCGCGGATGCTGATGGGTTTCCAGGGAATCGAGCAGTTCGCGCGCCGAGGCCGCGATGGCGTCGACGGCATGATCGAAGGCGTGCTGGTTCTGCTTCGAGGGTCGCGTCGTTCCGCTCAGCTTGCGGACGAACTGAAGGGCCGCGTCGCGCACCTCGTCATTGGTTGCCGGCGGATCAAAATTGAACAGGGTCTTGATGTTTCTGCACATCGCTTCCGTATCTCCTCTTGTCCTTGAGCTGTTTCAATCGCAACGAGTTATAGCCTCGATCATGATCATGTCCAAAAACCGGTGAGGCGAGGCCATCGTTCGGACCGGCCTCAATCTGCGTCGAGCGGCTCCGTTCCAACCGGCTTGCCGTCGCGCGACAGCCTGATCTTCTCGACCTTGTCCTCGGCGGCCTTCAGCAGCCGGTCGCAATGCGCCTTCAGCGCCTCGCCACGTTCATAGATCCTGATCGACTGGTCGAGCGGCACGTCGCCACGCTCCAGATCATCGACGATCTTCTCCAGCGCATCGAGTGCCTGCTCGAAGCTCATCGCCTTGACGTCTTCGTTGGTCTCACCAGCCATCGTTCATCCTTTCATCAGTCGCCCGACATGGGCGGCGACCGAAAATGCCAATCCCTGCAGATCGTAGCCGCCCTCGAGCAGGCTTACGAGCCGGTTGCCGCTGTGGCGTGCCGCGCGCTGCATCAGCTGGCCGGTCGCCCAGTCGAAATCATCCTCGGTCAGATTGATCTCGGCCAGCGGATCGCGGTGGTGCGCGTCGAACCCGGCCGAAATGATGATCAGGTCGGGCGCGAAATTGTCGAGCGCGGGCAGGACGCGCGACAGGAAGGCATCGCGAAACACTTCGCTGCCGGTCTGCGGCGCCAGCGGTGCGTTGACGATATTGCCGGCGCCCGTTTCGGTCTTCGCTCCGGTGCCGGGATAAAGCGGCATCTGGTGTGTCGAGCAATAGAGCACCGAGGGATCGTCCCAGAAAATATCCTGCGTGCCATTGCCGTGATGCACGTCCCAGTCGACGATGGCAACGCGCTCGACACCGTGTTTCTTCTGCGCATAACGCGCCGCGATCGCCGCCGTATTGAACAGGCAGAAGCCCATGGCCGTGGTCTTTTCGGCATGATGGCCGGGCGGCCGGGCGGCGACAAAGACGTTGTCGGCGCGGCCCGAAAAGACATCATCGACGGCAGCGTTGGCGGCGCCGATCGCAGTGATCGCCGCTTGCCAGCTCTTCGGACTGGCAGTGGTGTCGGCATCGATGCGGGCAATGCCCTCGTCGGGAATGGCGGCGCGCACGCGGGCGACGAAATCGGCGGGATGCGCGTAGAGGATGGTGGCCTCGTCGCCTTCCGGCGCCTGGATACGTTCGAGCCCGGCAAAGGCTTCCTCATCGAGCACGCGCTCGATGGCGCGCAAGCGGTCGGGCCGCTCGGGATGTCCGGGCGGCGTGAGATGCTCGAGGAAGATCGGATGCGTGTAGAGACGGGTGGTCATCGTCCTAATCTAGTGACCCGGATCGACAAAGGCCATGCACGGGCGGCCGATGACTGGGGAAAATCGCGCCTGCGTCCATTCGTGTCGCCGCAGGCATTGGCCTCGCCGGCGCTTCGGCGTAAAGTCCTTGGCACTGCCTGGTGCCCGCCGCAAGCGGGAGAATCGGGAACACGGTTGAATTCCGTGGCGTGCCCAACGCTGTGAGGGGGACCGCGCCGGTAAATGCCACTGTCGATGACGGGAAGGCACCGGACGCGGGTTGATCCCAAGCCAGAAGACCGGCCTGGCAGGCATCGTCATCCGCATGGTCGGGCGGGTGGCATCAGAGCGACGTGCGTCCATTTGGACGCACAAAGTACGCTCTGACCGTTTTGAATCTGCAATCGCAAGGGGACAAGCGATGCCGGAATATATGACCGCTGCCATTGACGATGGATTCGACCAGAATGCGCGCGATGCGGTCTATCGCGCCATGTTCACGCGGCGCGACGTGCGCAGCCATTTCCTGCCCACCGCGATCGATGACGACGTGCTGGCGCGGCTGCTGCTTGCCGCCCATCATGCGCCATCGGTCGGCTTCATGCAGCCATGGAATTTCATTGTCATTCGTGACATCGAGCGACGCGAAAGGGTGCGCGACCTGTTCCTGGCCGCGCGCGAGCAGGAACTGCCGGCGATCGAGACGGAAAAACAGGCGCTGTACCGCAAGCTCAAGCTGGAAGGCATCTGCGAGAGCGCGCTCAACATCTGCATCACTTGCGACCGGCAGCGCTCGAAGGGTTCGCCGCTGGGACGCTGGCACAATCCGGAGATGGATCTCTACAGCACCGTCTGCGCGGTGCAGAATTTCTGGCTGGCCGCGCGTGCCGAGGGCGTTGGCGTCGGCTGGGTGAGCATCATCGAGGCTGAGGCGCTGAAGCGGCTGTTGGCCATTCCGGATCACGTAACGCCAATCGCCTATCTCTGCGTCGGCCGTGTTTCCGAGTTCGCTTCCAAACCGGACCTTGAAACGCATGGTTGGGGACGGCGGCTGCCGCTGCCGGAACTGATCATGAGCGAAACGTTTTCCGGGCAAGGCGAGACACAGCTGAAGTCCACCGTGGCGCGCCTCAACACCGTTTCTGCCTCACCAGACACCATCCGCCCAGCCGATCAGGGTGTGGCGCCGGCCGTACCCCAGCGCGAACCGCCGAAGGAGGCGAGCGCCTTGTCCTTGAGCTCCCTGAACTTCGACGACGCCTCGGTCAGCCGGGCGTCCCAGGCCGGATCGGGCACCTGGCCCGCGATGGTCTTGAAATAGACCTGCATCAGGCAAGCGATGGCGAAAGGCTCGATGAAGGCCGCCTTGAACGCCCAGGCGAAGACGATGGCGAGCACGAAAGCCCAGCCGGCGAGCTGGCCAGGCATCAGGAACAGAATCGCACCAGCAGGCGCCAGCATCATCAGAAAGATGACGAACGAAACGCCCCACATGATGACCGCCAGCCAGACGGCGTTCTTGACCATGACCTTGCCGTTCTGGGCATAGAGCACGACGCCTTGGCGCGCCGTCTCGAAGGGTGAGGCTGAATTGATGCGGATGTTGTAGCCGAGGATGATCTCGTCGACATAGGTCAGCGACAGGCGGATCACCGTGTTGATGAAGGAGACCAGGCCGCTCAGGCCCGGTATAGGCAGGAAGGCGGCGATGCCGCCGAGCAGGCCGGTGATGGCGCGGATGGCACCCTTGACGAGTTGGTCGACGACGAAAAGGATGTTGGCCTCGGCAAAACGCTGGGTCACGATATCCCTGGCGTAGGCGATCTGGTCCTGACCTGCGGGAATGTCGCGGCCGTCGATCAGATGAACCATGACGGCGATGTGGCCGGCCTTGACGATATAGAGGATGTATTCGCGGATCCAGTAGACCGCGATCGAGACGATGCCAAACCCGACCACGCCGCCCCACAGGGCAAAGGACATGGGCCCGTCGGGATCGGTGGAGATATGGCCGACGCCATAGCCGACCGAGGCACCGGTGCCGGTCGCCATGATGTAGGCCAGCGTGATGCCGAAATAGACGATCATACGAAAGACGATGAACGGCCAGGTCCGCATCATGATGGACACCGACCGGCCGATCTCGAAATCCCACATGTGCCCCGAATCTCCGCCTCAGAGATGGTGGAAGAGGATGAACTCAACCCGGCGATTGTCAATTGCCGGCCCTGGCACCACAGGGCGACGAATTCTGGGCAACGGTTTTCTTTCGCAGCCTCTCGCCGGCGCGTTGTCTGACGGAGCATCACGAAAAACCCGCCTGTGCGGCGGGTCACCAGCGCAAATCAGCACCATGGACGAATATGTACCTTAGCTGAGGGCAGGTGTCAAGAAAAAATTCCTATCGGGAACAGCTGCCGGCACGAAAGCTCCGGTGGGAACTTCAATTCGACTGCGGATCCGGCTTCTTGAGCAGGCCTTCGAGCAGTTGCTTGAACGCCGTCACCACCTTCTTGGACGTCGCTTCGGGGTCGCTCGAATTGGCGATCCGTTGCGCTGCCTGGCTGCTCGCTCCGTTGATCAGTCGCGAGGCCGTCTCGGGGTCGAGGCTCGAGACAACGACCCCCTCCTCCTGCAGCGCGGTCAGATGGTCGGTCATTGACACGATGCACGCACTGGCATTCGGCCATTGCGCTGGATCCCCCAGCACGGCCGGGCCATCCCGGAACATGATGCGCTGGATTTCCGGCTCCAGCGCCATCTCGATATAGGTCGAGCACTCGTCGACGAAATGCTGCCAGCGGGTCGGCGCTCTCGACGCGACCTCATTGATGCGCGCCGCCATCTCGCCGTCGATCTGGGCTATGACCGCCTGCAGCAGCCCCTTCTTGTCGCCAAAATGATGATAGAGCGCGCCGCGCGTCAGCCCGGCCGAAGCGGTGAAATCATCCATCGAGGCTTCCGCATAGCCTGTTGTGCCGAAGGCATGGCGGGCCGCCGCGATCAGCTTTGCGCGCGTCTCGGCGATCATCTCCTTGCGGGGTCTGTGCATGGCTTCTGGCCCTATTCACATACGTAACGTATGCCAATTGACATACGCGGCGTATGCTCTATTTAACAATCATACGCTTCGTATGTAATTGCCGAATCGTCCTTTGTCGAGGAACCACCCATGCAAAATCCCTATGCGGAAATCTTTCGTGCCCCCGGAGCCAAGGGCTTTGCGGCCGCCGGATTCATGGCGCGCCTGCCGATCGCCATGGCGCCCATCGGCATCGTGGCGATGCTGTCGCAGACGCGTGGCGAATACTGGCTGGCCGGAGCCGTCTCGGCAACATACGCGCTGGCCAACGCTTTCGTTGCGCCGCAGATATCGAGATTGGTGGACCGCCTGGGCCAGACACAAATCGTCGTGCCCACCACCATCATCGCGGTGCTGGCTTTCGCCGTCCTGATAGCGGCGGCCAACCAGGACTGGCCGGTGTGGACGCTGTTCGTGTCGGCCCTACTGGCCGCGGCCATGCCAAGCATGCCGGCGATGGTGCGGGCGCGCTGGACAGAGATTTTCCGCGGACGGCCGCAGATGAACACCGCATTCGCCTTCGAGTCCGCGGCCGATGAACTGGTCTATATCGCCGGGGCATCGCTATCGGTCGGTCTCAGTGCTGCCCTGTTCCCGGAAGCCGGCGTTCTGGTGAGCACATTATTTCTCGCATTCGGATCAGCGGCCTTCATCCTGCAACGCTCGACGGAGCCGCAAGTGCGGCCGGTGGACCATGGCTCAAGCGGCTCGGCGATCCGCCTGCGGCCGGTTCAGATCATCACCTTCGCCCTGATCTTCATCGGCGCGACCTTCGCGACGACGGAAGTCAGCACCGTGGCGATCACCAAGGAGCTTGGCCAGCCCGGCGCCGCCAGCCTTGTCATCGGCGTTTACGCGCTGGGATCGTTCGTGCTCGGCATCATCGTCGGCGCGCTCAGCCTGAAGGCGCCGCTGCAACGCCAGTTGGCCATCGCGGTCGCCCTCGTCGCGCTCGGCACGCTGTTGCCGCTCACCGCCGACACCGTGCCACTGCTGGCGCTGACCGTGTTCATCAGCGGCGTGGCGATCTCGCCGACCTTCATCACCGCCTTCGGCCTGATCGAGCGGCATGTGCCGGAGGCGATGCTGACCGAAGGCATTACCTGGGTCATGACCGGCATCGGCATCGGCATGGCGCTCGGCTCGTTCGCGGCCGGCGCGGTGGTCGATGCGTTCGGTGCCCAGAACGGGTTCTGGGTCTCTGTGGCTTCAGGCACGATCGCGCTGGCCACGGTGCTGCTTGGCCAGCGCAGCCTTGCCACGGCTGAGTGCGAGATGGACGGATGCGAAGCAGCCGCGTTTGCTGCGGAATAGTTCCGGCGCGCCCGGGGCCTTAGGCCGGGCGCGCCGCTCTAGGCGGCCGGGCCTGAAATATTGACTCTTCTTGGGTGCGCCAATGCCAAAACTATCGTTGGCGCCCCGTGCAGCATCACCTCTTTTTCGAAGACGAAGCCACATTTCTCCAGCACCCGTCGCGAAGCCGGATTGGCGGGGCGGACGAGGCCGACAACCCGATCGGCACGCAAGGGGCCGAACGCGGTGCGCAGTGCTTCCGTCACCAATTCCGTGGCATAGCCATGTCCCCAGCTCGCCGGATGAAGATGATAGGACAGGTTCAGACCGTCGAAATCCGCCGATACCGTGACGCCGCCGAAGCCGACCAGCTTTTCATCCGCCTCGACCGCCAAGCGGCCAAAGCCGTGCTTGTCCCAATGGCCGATGTCGCGCGTCAGCCGCGCGACGCTCTGCTGGGCTGTATCCGGAACAGGGTCGGGGCGATGCGCAACAAGTTCCCGGCGCGAAAAGAGATCGATCAGGAAATCCAGATCAGCCTCTTCTGGGCGGCGCAGCAAAAGCCGCTCGCTGCGCTGGCTGGAAGGCAGAGACGCATTCATCCGTCTTCTCCGGCAACCGGATCGACGGGAGGCTCAGAGGATCTCGGTCTTGGCGATGTGGATGCCAAAACCTTCGAGGCCGACATAGTGGCGTTCGCGCGAGGCGATCAGGTTGATCGAGAAGATGCCGAGATCCTTGAGGATCTGGGCGCCTAGCCCGATCTCGCGCCACTCGTTTTCGCGGCGGCGCGCCTCTTCGTGATCCTCGCGGTCGCCGCTTGCCGGCCGCTTGCGCTCCTGATGCGCAACGCCGACGGAGCCTTCTCTGAGATAGACGATGACACCGCGCCTGCGCTCGCCCATTGTCTTCATGATGGCGTCGAGCCGGTGGCTGGTGCCGAAGACATCGGTCACCACATCCTCGGAATGCAGACGCACCGGCACGTCCTCGCCGTCACGAATGTCGCCGAAGACGATGGCGACGTGATGCATGGAGTCCCACGGCAGCGTGTAGGTGAAGACCTGTGCCTTGCCGCCGAGCGTGTCGATTTCCGAGCAGGCGACGCGTTCGACCAGCGTTTCCTTGCGCTGCCGGTAGGCGATGAGGTCGGCGACCGAAACCTGCTTGAGGCCATGCTCCTCGGCGAAAGCCTGCACCTGCGGACCGCGCTTGACGGTGCCGTCATCATTGACCAGCTCGGAAATGACACCGACCGGCGGCAGGCCGGCGAGCTTGCACAGATCGACCGCTGCTTCGGTATGGCCTGAGCGCATCAGCACGCCGCCTTCGCGCGCAATCAGCGGAAAGATGTGGCCGGGCCGGACGAAATCCGAGCCACCGACATTGCCGTTGGCAAGATTGCGAACGGTCAAAGTGCGATCTTCGGCCGAGATGCCGGTCGTGGTGCCATGCTTGAAATCGACACTGACGGTGAAAGCGGTGGTGTGGGCGGAATCGTTGTCGGCGACCATGGGGGCAAGGTTCAGCCGCTTGGCTTCTTCGCGCGGCATCGGCGTACAGACGATGCCGGAGGTGTGGCGAACGATGAACGCCATCTTTTCGGGCGTGCAGTGGACAGCGGCGACGATCAGGTCGCCCTCGTTCTCGCGCCCGTCATCATCCATGACGACGACGATCTCGCCGCGTTCGAAAGCACGCAGGGCTTCGACGATTTTCTTCTGGTCGTAAGGCATAAGTGCTCGCTTTGCTCGCAGGGGAATAAGGGAGTAGGGCAGTAAGGGAGTAGGGAAAAGCAAAAAGATTTGGCCGGCCGGGCTAAGAGCGCAACATACTCCCCTATTCCCCTATTCCCCTATTCCCCTATTCCCCTATTCCCCTATTCCCCTATTCCCCTATTCCCCTATTCCCCTATTCCCCTCCCCGTCTGTCCCCGATGCCGCAGATAATGATCGGCGATCGCACAGGCAACCATTGCCTCGCCGATCGGCACGGCGCGGATGCCGACGCATGGATCGTGGCGGCCCTTGGTCATGATCTCGACGTCCTTGCCGTCCTTATCGATCGACTTTCGCGGGGTCAGGATCGACGAGGTCGGCTTGACGGCGAAACGGGCGACGATTGCCTGGCCGGTCGAGATGCCGCCGAGGATGCCGCCGGCATTGTTGGACAGGAACACCGGCTTGCCGTCATTGCCGATGCGCATCTCGTCGGCATTCTGCTCGCCGGTGATGCGGGCGGCCTCGAAGCCGTTGCCGATCTCGACGCCCTTGACCGCGTTGATCGACATCAGGCCGGAGGCGATGTCCTGATCGAGCTTGGCATAGATCGGCGCGCCGAGGCCCGGTGGAACGCCGTCGGCGACGATCTCGATCACCGCACCGACCGAGGAGCCCGCCTTGCGGATGCCGTCGAGATACTGCGTGAAGACAGGAACGGAAGCCGGATCGGGGGTGAAGAACGGATTTTCCGCATCGCCGATGAAATTCCAGTTCCAGTTGGCGCGATCGATGGATTTCTCGCCCATCGACACCAGCGCACCGCGCACCACCACGCCGGGCACCACCTTGCGCGCCAAGGCACCGGCCGCCACTCTGGCTGCCGTCTCGCGGGCCGAGGAGCGGCCGCCGCCACGATAATCGCGCACCCCGTATTTGACGTCATAGGTGTAGTCGGCATGGCCGGGCCGGTACTGGCGGGCGATCTCGCCATAATCCTTTGAACGCTGGTCGACATTCTCGATCAGCATCGACACCGGCGTGCCGGTGGTGATCATCGTCTCGCCGTCCTCGTCGAGGATGAAACCTGACAGCACCTTCACTTCATCTGGTTCGCGACGCTGCGTCACGAAACGTGACTGTCCCGGCCGGCGCTTGTCGAGTTCGGCCTGGATCTCGTCGCGCGTAAAGCGGATGCCGGGCGGACAGCCGTCGACCACGCAGCCGAGCGACGGGCCATGGCTTTCGCCCCAGGTGGTGACGCGGAAAAGGTGGCCGAACGTGTTGTGAGACATGAAATACCCTGCCCGGCATCGGAGCCGGCTGAAGATTGCGTTCTATTGGCGTTTTTCACAGGGGTCAAACTGTGATCTGGCGGATTTAGTTTTGACACATTCGGTTGGTTTCTGCTCTGCTCCATCCGCTGTTGAACAGCCCGCCGCCATGCCGGTGCAATGATAAAGAGGAACGATTATGCGTACCCTGATTAGCGCCGTTGCCGCCACGCTGCTGCTTTCCACCGCCGCTTTCGCCGGCCAGACCGAAGGCCTGATCAAGAAGATCGACAAGGACACGGCGACGCTGACGCTGGATGACGGCAAGTCCTACAAGCTGAACGCAGAGACCGATCTCGACGCGCTGAAGCCGGGCATGGACATCGTCATCGCCTACGATGTGACCAATGGCGAAAACGTCATCACCGACATGGAACTGCCGGACAGCTCAGCCAACTAGAGTTTCCAACCTCAATTGAATGCAGCGTTTGCGGTTCAGCTTTCGCCGAGCCGCCTGCGAAATGGCCTAGAGCGTGTCGCGTCTGAACGGATTCAGGCGACCCGCTTTAGGTCTTTGTTTTATGCATGTCGTTCTCCCAAAACCGGGGCCAATTTTGGGTGACATGCATCAAAGCCACTCCAGACTCTTGCCTTCGAGCTTGAGCAGGCGATCCTGCGGTATTTCCAGGTTCGCTGCCTCGTCCTCGGCCAATCCCAGAACGAAACGAAACAAGGTGCGCATGACGCCGCCATGGGTCACGCATATCGTCTGGCGTTCGATCGCGTCGAAGCATGGCCTCACCCGTTCGAGCAGCATCTGATAGCTCTCGGCGCCTTCGCCGGGCGGCTGGAAGTTCCACTTGTCCAGAGCACGCGTCCCGCTTGCTCCGGGATACCGCGTCTCCAGCTCGGGAAAGGTAAATCCCTGCCAATCGCCGAAATTGACCTCGACGAGGCGCGGATCGGTTCGATAGGCATCTGGATCCAGCTTCATCGCGGCGCGAATACGCTGCATCGTTTCGCGCGTCCGTTTCATCGGACTGGCGACGAAGTCGAATTCCCAGGGATCTGGAACCAACGCAGCTAGCCGAAGCCCGTTGCCGGTCGCCTGTTCGCGGCCAAGAGTATTAAGATCGGTGTCAGCCTGCCCCTGAAGCCGCATTTCGGCGTTCCACGCGGTCTGGCCGTGGCGCGCGATATAAACCAGCGGGTACATCAGGTCTTCCGGTGCGGATCGGGACGGACGACGGTTGGGGGGTGCTAGTCCTTGACCGTCGAAATATCAGGCGCGTCGACCGCCTTCATGCCGACGACGTGGTAGCCCGAATCGACGTGGTGCACTTCACCGGTGACGCCGCGCGACAGGTCGGACAGGAAATAGACGCCGGAATCGCCGACTTCCTCCTGCGTCACCGTCTGCTTCAGCGGCGAATTGTACTCGTTCCACTTCAGGATGTAGCGGAAATCGCCGATGCCGGAAGCGGCAAGGGTCTTGATCGGGCCGGCCGAAATGGCGTTGACGCGGATCTTCTTGGCGCCGAGATCGACCGCCAGGTAGCGCACGCTGGCCTCGAGCGCCGCCTTGGCGACACCCATGACGTTGTAGTGCGGCATCACCTTTTCGGCGCCGTAGTAGGTCAGCGTCAGCAGCGAGCCGCCATCGGTCATCAGCGCCTCGGCGCGCTTGGCGATGGTGGTGAAGGAATAGACCGAAATGTCCATTGTGCGCAGGAAATTGTCGCGTGAAGTCTCGACATAGCGGCCGGTCAGCTCATCCTTGTCGGAGAAGGCAATGGCGTGGACGAGGAAATCAAGCTTGCCCCAATGTTTGGCGACATTGGCGAAAACCTCATCCAGGCTCGCCGGATCGGTGACGTCGCAATGGCCGGCGACAAAGGCGCCCAGTTCCGCCGCCAGCGGCTCGACACGCTTTTTGAACGCCTCGCCCTGATAGGTCAGCGCTATCTCGGCGCCATGATCGACGCAGGCCTTGGCAATGCCATAAGCGATCGACCTATTGTTGGCGACGCCAAGAATGAGGCCGCGCTTGCCGGCCATTAGGCCCTGTCCACCCGCCATGTGAGCGCTCTCCGCAAGATTTCAGCTTTGTGGGTTGCCCTATCGCACAGGCACAGAGCCCCTTCAAGCGCTCAAAACGGACAGTTCAGGGGACAAAAGCCGCCGATCAGCCTTTTTGGCTGCGCAACAGCGCTTCGAGTGCGCTATCACCGCCTTCCGGCAGCATGATACGCACATGAGCGTAGAGATCGCCGTGACCGCCGGCCTTTTCCGGCAGGCCTCTGCCCTTCAGCCGCAGGACCTTGTCGGAGCTCGACCAGGCCGGAATGTTGACGGCGAGCCTGCCGGTCGGCGTCTCGACAGGCACCTTGGCGCCGAGCACGGCATCCGCCAGTGCCACCGGCAGATCGGCGTGCAGGTCGCGGCCTTCGATGCGGTAGCGTGGATGCCGGCGCAGATGGATCTTGACCAGCGCGTCGCCTGGCTCGCCCGGCCCCTGCTCGCCTTGGCCCTTGAGGCGGATGGTCTGGCCATCCTCGACATAGGCCGGCAGCTTGACCGCCACCTTGCGGCCGTCGGGGAACATCGCCGTCACCTTTTCAGCGGTCGCCGCTTCCTCGATGGTGACGTCGAGCGTCACATTCAGATCGGCAGCGGTCGCCTGCTGGCGGCGATCGCCCATGCCGGGACCGCGCGCGCCAGAAAAAGTGTCGCCAAAAATCTGGCTGAAGATGTCGCTGTTGCCGTCGAACGGATCGCCACCGGGTCGACCGGAGCGGAACTCGAACCGCGAGCCGCCCGGACCTTGCTGCCGGCGAAAGCCGCCAAACGGATCGCCGCCACCGGCAGCGCCCTCAAAGCCCTGGAATCGCGGCTTGCCGTCGGCGTCGATCTCGCCGCGATCGAAAGCGGCGCGATTCTTTTCGTCGCCGACGATCTCGTAGGCCTGGTTGGCTGCGGCAAAACGGTCCTTCGCCTTTGGATCATTCGGATTCTGGTCCGGATGATGCTTTTTGGCGAGTTTCCGGTACGCCGACTTTATGTCTTTGGCCGATGCGTTCCTGGCAACGCCCAGCACCTCATAGGGGTCGCGCATGCTTACTGCCCTGGAGAAGAGTTGAGTCTCTGGTTTCCTCTTATATGCGCTCCCATAGGAAGAAATTCCAGTGCTGGAGCCGCATATCAGACGCGGAAAATCAGAGCGCCTTGAAGTCCTGCATGCGCCAGCCGCCGGCGCTGGCCAGGCACAGTTCGCCTTCGAACATGGCAACGCCGTCAAAGCTTTCGCGCGAGGCCTTGAAGCGGCGGCAGGTCTGGCCGTTGTCCTTCAATTCCGCCAGATCGGTGATGGAACCGCGCGAGCCGGTACCGGCATTGGCCCATGGGACGGCCTGCCCGCCGAGCTGCTCGATGTCGGCCGAGGAGACTGCATTGCCGATCGTCGTCTGGTCGGAGTCGCGATCCAGACTGGCCGGCGCGGCCGAGGCCGATGTGCTGCTGGTCAGAATCGAGCGGTCGACTTCGGCTTTTTCCAGGCTGAAGCCGCCGGCGCCACAAGCGGCAAGCGGCAAGGCGACCGCCACGATCGCGGCTTTCGCGCTGGCCGAAGCGATAACGCTCCATTGCCTGCTGTCAAAAGCTTGCGCGATAAGCGACAATCGGCAGCCTCCCCCTTGCTTCGTTAAGAATCTTGGCTTTGTAAGAATCTTCGTGACAATTTGAGAAAAACTATGAGTGACACTGAGTTAACAAGCGGTGACTTTACCGAGGCTGCCGAGCCGTTTCGCCTGTTTGCCGCATGGCTGGACGACGCCACGAAAAGCGAGCCGAACGACCCCAACGGCGTGGCCCTGGCGACCGTCGATACCGACGGCATGCCGGATGTGCGCATGGTTTTGCTCAAGGGGTTCGATGAAAGCGGGTTTGTCTTCTACACGAATTTCGAGAGCGCCAAGGGCCAGGAGATTCTTGGCAGCATGAAGGCGGCGATGTGTTTCCATTGGAAATCACTGCGCCGCCAGGTACGCATTCGCGGACCGGTGGAGATCGTCAGCGACGCCGAAGCCGACGCCTACTATGCGACACGGCCGCGCGGCAGCCGCATCGGCGCATGGGCCTCGAAACAATCGCGGCCGCTGGAAAGCCGCTTTGCGCTGGAGAAGGCAGTGGCCGAATACACGGCACGCTATCCGATCGGCGAGATCCCGCGGCCAAAGCACTGGTCCGGCTTCCGAATCGTGCCCACGACAATCGAGTTCTGGCACGACAGGCCGTTCCGCCTGCACGACCGGCTCGTCTTCAGCCGCAACGCGAAAGGCGCCTGGGACAAGACGAGGCTTTATCCCTGAAGAAGAGGCTCAGGCCTTCTTTCTCGTCATGAACGCGGTGAGCGCGGCGCGCGCCTCATCGGACTTCAGGCGCTCGCGAAAATGCTCGCTTTCCTCGCCGATGCGGGCGACGAGGTCGTCGCGCGAGCCGCGCATCAGGTCGCGCGCGATCTTCAACGCCTGCGGCGGCTTGGCCGCGATCTGGCCGGCGGCCGCCAGCACCGAGGCCTCCAGTGCTGCTTCCTCGACCACCTCGTAGATCAGGCCGGCGGCCTTCGCCCGTTCAGCCGAAAAGCCTTCGCCGAGGCCAAGCAGCGCGAAGGCACCCTGCTGCCCGAGGATGCGCGGCGCCAGGAGGCTCGATCCCGCCTCGGGCACCAGGCCAAGGTCGACGAAAGGTGTCCTGAACACGGTGCGTGGCGTGGCGAAGGTCAGGTCGCAATGCAGGTTGAGCGTCGTGCCGATGCCGACCGCGATGCCGTCGGCGCCGGAGACCATGGGTTTCTCAACCTTGGCCAGCGCCATCAGGAAGTCCCAGACTTCGGTGCCGCCGTCACCGCCGGTGGCGATGACCATGAAGTCGGCAAGGTCGTTGCCTGAGGAGAAGGCGCCGGGCACGCCGAGAAAGACATGGACGCGGATCTCCGGGTCGGCGTCGCCTTCAGCCAGGCTTTTTGACATTTTCGCATACATGGCGCGCGTCAGCGCGTTCTTCTTGTCCGGCCGGTTCATGCGGATGATCTGGATGGCGCCCTGGCGCTCGACGAGGATATGGTCTGTCACGGTTCTTTCCTTGTGAACGTCAGGCGGAAATCAGCGTTTTTCCGGCAGCGGCGAGGCTTTCGGCGCCATCGATGACGCGCGCCCGCAAAGCGCTGACCTCGCCGAGCAGGTTTTCGGCGAAGAAGCGGCAAAGGGGAATACGGCCTTGATCGGCAAGAGCGCCGCGCGCCAGATAGGCGCCGCCGGCGGCAAGCGAGATCAGCCTGAGATAGGGCGTCGCGCCCGCCAGCGCCTCGTCCGCCCGGCCTTCGGCCGCCAGTTTCTGCAGGAAGCGGGTCGCTTCGCCGAGATCGCCAAGTGCCGCGTCGAGAGCGTCGGCGGTGCGGCCGAAACCCTGCAGGTTCGAGGTCCGCACCGCTGCGGCCATATCAGCCAGTTCAGCGATATAACCATGCACATGGTCGCCGCCGCCGAGCGGCAGCTTGCGCATCACCAGATCGATCGCCTGAATGCCGTTGGTGCCCTCGTAGATCGGTGCGATGCGCGCGTCGCGATAAAAGGCGGCCGCTCCCGTCTCCTCGATGAAGCCCATGCCGCCATGAACCTGGAGGCCAAGTGAGGCAATCTCGACGCCGATATCGGTCGAGAACGCCTTTGCCAGCGGCGTCAGCAGATTGGCGCGGTCGCGCCAGTGGGCCGCCTCGTCACCGGCGGAGACACGGGCCATGTCGATGGCGTGGGCACAGGAATAGCTGATGGCGCGCGCGGTTTGGGTCAGCGCCTTCATGGTCAGCAGGTTACGCTGGACATCGGGGTGATGGACGATCGGCGCCATACCCGTGCCAGTGTAGCTCGCTGCCTTGCCCTGCCGGCGCTCATTGGCATAGGCGATCGCCTTCTGCGTCGCGGCTTCCGCGACCGCTACCCCCTGCATGCCGACACAAAGCCGCGCATTGTTCATCATCGTGAACATGCAGGCGAGGCCCTTGTTCTCCTCGCCGATCAACCAGCCGATAGCGCCGGGCTTGGTGCCCTGGAAACCATCGCCATAGATCATGGTGCAGGTCGGCGAGGCATGGATGCCGAGCTTATGTTCAAGTCCGGAACAAAAGACGTCGTTGCGGGCGCCGAGCGCGCCATCGTCGCCGACCAGGAATTTCGGCACAAGGAACAGCGATATGCCGCGCGTGCCGGAGGGCGCATCGGGCAGCCGCGCCAGCACCAGATGGATGATGTTGTCGGTGAAGTCGTGCTCGCCATAGGTGATGAAGATTTTCTGGCCGAAGATGCGGTAGCTGCCGTCACCCACCGGCTCCGCGCGGGCGCGCAAGGCGGCGAGGTCCGAACCGGCTTGCGGCTCGGTCAGGTTCATCGTGCCCATCCACTCGCCGGAGACGAGCTTTTCGAGATACTTTGCCTTGAGGTCTGTGGAGGCGTGTTTGTCGAGCGCTTCGACAGCGCCCATGGTCAGCGTCGGGCCGATGCCGAAGGCCATCGCGGCGGAGTTCCACATTTCGAGCGCGGCAACGCCAAGCATGGTCGGCAGCGCCTGGCCGCCATATTCCTCAGGCCCGGAGAGCGCATTCCAGCCGCCATCGATCCAGCGGCGATAGAGTTCCTTCCAGCCGGGCGGTGTGGTGACGGCAGCGTCCTTCAGCACGGCACCTTGCCGATCGCCGATCGTGTAGAGCGGTGCGACCTCTTCAGTGGCGAAGCGGCCGGCCTCGCCAAGAACGGCATCGACCAGGTCATCGCCGAGATCGCCGAACCTGCCGGCATCGAGCGCCGATTTCATGCCGGCGACGTGCTTGAGCGTGAAGGCGATATCCTCGACCGGTGCCCTATACATGCCGCCCACTCCTCCTGATTGCATCGGCCTGCCCAACCCTAGAACCGGTGCCGCTGCAAAACCACCCGCCGTATCAGCGGTCTCCCATCTTCTTTTTACGTAAACGTCAAATTTTGTCACGCGGATTTTGCAATCGCGGCGGCGCGTATTAAGTTCAACCCATGCCGGATCAAGTCGACCGGCGATGCAATCAGAACCAGCCAACCGGAACAGCCCATGCTTGCCAGACCCGACGCCTATCGCTGCATCGAATGCGGCCTGCCCTATCGAGCGGAGGGGTTCTGCTACCATGGCGGCAGACTGGACCACGGGGCCGCCTACTGGTCGGATCGCGGCATATTATGCTCGCCGCAATGCTCACTCGCCCACCACCGCAAACGCGCCGCCGAGGGCACGCTACGGCAAGAGCCGGCTCCGGACCCGTTTGAATTCTAGCAGATGCGTCGCCAGCTTTTCTGAAGTCAGCCCCGAAAGTACTTCCTTAACCATAGCCGTTCAGGATTTGTCTTTGATCAACGGGGATTCCCTGTTTTGAAAAGGACGGCGCGTCTCCTTCGCCGCTTGAAGAGTGTCGTGCCGACGCCCTTCAAGCCATTGTTTCCTCCGCATGTCGTTGCCCCAAAACCGCTGCACACTTTTGGGCGACATGCGCTGGCGCTTCTCGCCTTGGCGGCGACGATGGCGCTGTCCACGGCGGCAAAGGCTTCGGATTTTTCCGAACCCTGGAAGAACGCCGACCGCGCTTTGGTGGTCGATGCCTACGAATACAATTCCATCGGTTGGGCCCAACTCGCCACCGACAAGCGGGTCGTCGGCTTCATCAACAAGGCCTCCGACGGCATGCCGCCGCCCTATTTCTGCCTGGGCAACGACATTGAGGTGAAGCTTTGCAAGGCGCTGTGGAAACGCCATGCGGTGACGCGCGAACTGTTCCAGACGCGCCGGGTGGTGGCCAAGGCACTCGGCCTGAAATGGGGCGCCTATCACCTTGCCCGCCCGGGCAATCCGGTCGAACAGGCCAACAATTTCCTCGATTTCGCCGAGCCTGCGCCCGACGATCTCATGGCTCTCGACATTGAGGGCAATGATCCCTCGCAATGGATGTCGCTCGACGATGCCGAGGAGTTCGTCCGCCAGGTGCATCGGCGCATCGGCCGTTTCCCGGTGCTGTACACCAACGGCAAGACCGCCCAGTACATTGCCGACAACAGCTACCGATACCGGCTCCTGTCGCGGCTGCCGCTCTGGTATGCCCGCTATAAGTCCGACATCGACGTGCATTTTCCGATGGGCAACTGGCAAGGCTACGCACTGTGGCAGTTTTCGGCGCAAGCCAATTGCGGCCGTTTCCGCTGCCCTTACAGGGTTGCCGGCACGCCTAACGACATAGACGTGAATGTCGCGCCGACCGACGCCGCCACGCTGCGCGCGCAATGGCCGTTCGGCGGGCTTATCGACGTGCCGCCGGACTATCTCGCCTCCATACCGCTACCGGTTTCACGCGAGGCCGGCCTCGCCGGCAATGTCACCATCACCTATGCGTCTGTGGCCGCGCCGCCGACTTTCGAGGACATGGTCGCAGCGTTGGGCACACGCTGGTCCCGTTTCCGCGACGGCTTCCGCATGCCGGTCGTGAAGACGGTGCCCCGGAGACCGAGTTTCGGCATTGTACAATATGTCGCCTGGAAGCGGACCGAGCGGCGTTCGCCCGCACAACTCGACGCTGCCTTTGCCGCTGCCGATCCGCTCAGCACCGCTTCCACCGAACTCGATCGCGGCCAGCGGTAAGCCAACGCGGACTTCAGTTTCCCTGTTCGCGCGCCACCGCCTGCCAGCCGATATCGCGGCGGCAGAAACCGTCCGGCCAGTCGATGCGGTCGAGCGCGGCATAGGCTCGTTTCTGCGCCTCGCCGACCGTGGCGCCTGATGCCGTCACGTTGAGGACGCGGCCGCCATTGGCAACCAGCGCGCCGCCATTGATGGCGGTGCCGGCATGGAACACCTGGACGCCGTCGCTTGCCGCGTCTTCGACGCCGCGGATGACCGAGCCCTTTTCCGGCGTGCCGGGATAGCCTCTCGCCGCCATCACCACGGTCAATGCCGCCTCGTCGCGCCAGCGCACCGAGGTATGTGCCAGCTGGCCGTCGGTTGCCGCGTTGAGCAGGACCAGCAGATCATCCTTCAGCCGCATCATCAGCACCTGGCATTCCGGATCGCCGAAGCGGGTGTTGTATTCGATCAGCTTCGGCCCCTTGTCGGTGATCATCAGCCCGGCAAACAGCACGCCGGAGAAAGGCGCGCCCAGTTCGGCCATGCCGCGCATGGTCGGCTCGATGATCTCACGCATGGTGCGCTCGACCAGTTCCGGCGTCATCACCGGTGCCGGCGAATAGGCCCCCATGCCGCCAGTGTTCGGACCGGTGTCGCCGTCGCCGACGCGCTTGTGATCCTGCGCGGTGCCGAAGGGCAGTGCGGTGGTACCGTCGCAGAGGCAGAAGAAGCTCGCCTCCTCGCCGGTCATGAATTCCTCGACCACAACTTCCGCGCCGGCGGCGCCGAGGGAACCATCGAAGCAGGCATCGAGTGCTGCCTGTGCTTCACTGAGCGTCATGGCGACGGTGACGCCCTTGCCGGCAGCGAGCCCGTCGGCCTTGATGACGATCGGCGCCCCGGTCTTTTCGACATAAGCTTTGGCCGAGGCCAGGTCACTGAAACGGCCATAGGCGGCGGTCGGGATGTTGTAGCGGGCGCAGAGGTCTTTGGTGAAACCTTTCGAGCCTTCCAGCTGTGCCGCTGCCTTGGAGGGACCGAAGACGCGGATATTTTCGGCGCGCAGATCGTCGGCAATGCCGGCGACCAGCGGGCCTTCCGGACCGACCACGACGAGGTCGATTTTTTTCTCCCGGCAGAATGCGGTAACCGCGGCGTGATCGGCGATGTCGGGCTTGACCAGTTCGGCCTCGCCGCCAATGCCCGGATTGCCGGGGGCGGCATAAAGCTTCGTCAGCAGCGGCGACGCGGCGATCTTCCAGGCGAGCGCATGTTCGCGGCCGCCGGAGCCCAGAAGAAGAACGTTCATGGCCACCTCTTGATGCCGAAATTCTGCTCTGGCGGCCATCTGATGGCGTTTTCTGCGCTTCCCGTTCTACTGCGTGCAGTAGAACTGAGCTCACGGACCAAATGTCCGCTCCGCTGCGGTTCTCGAAACCACCACCATATGACTCGCCAGAGCGAATTTCGAAACAGTCTCTTGGAGACCCGCTATTGCTCTCCGGGCGACGGGTCAAGGCATCAGGGTGTTTAGATCGCAATTGCGCACGGGAACGTTATCCCCGCCGCCAATTTTCTGGCGATTCGCTAGGCGGAGAAAACCACCGGAAACCAGTCCTCGCGCAGCCTCTCGCCCGGCTGCATGCCATGGCCGTGATAGGGCGGCGAGGTACGGCCCGGCCGCTCGACATAGCGCGCATCGTCACCGACCCAGCGCAGCGACAGCGCCCGACGCCGCGCCGCGGTCATATTGCCACGCGCGCCATGCGCGGTCCTGAAGTCGAACAGGATGGCGTCGCCCGGCTCCATTTCCCATTCGAGCACCTTCATCGAAGGGTCCTTGTCGGGATCGGGCACCGGCAGATAGTCGCCCTCGCCGGCACAGAAATTGCTATCGTCGAGCCAGCGCACCGGCAGGATCATCTTGTCCCATTTGTGCGAGCCGGCGATCAGCCGCAGCGTCGCCTCTTTCACCGGGTCGATGGGTATCCAGAAGCTCACCGTCTGTTGGCCATCGACGAAATAGTAGGGGATGTCCTGATGCCAGGGCGTCGGCTTCTGCGTGCCGGGTTCCTTCACCAGCACGTGATCATGGAAGAACTGCGCGGTGCGCGACTGCATCACCGCCGCCGCCAGTTCGGCGGCGGGTGAGTCCCGTACCAGGCTGACGAATTCGGGGATGCGCTCCCAGTTGCAGTAGTCATCGAAGAAACTACCGCGACCGTTGGCTATGTCGGATGCGGTGGCGCTGCGGTTCTGCATGTTGCGTTCGATGCCGGCGGCAATCGTGTCGACCCAGCCCTTGAAGGCGCCGCGAATGCAAACAGCGCCGTCACGCTGATAGTCGGCAATCGTGGACGCGCCGATCCTGGTGGCGTCGAGGGTGGCAGTCCGGGAAGCCATGGCGTTCTCCTCTTGGAATAAAGCCACTATCGCAACAGCTATTCATTCGGTAAAATAATAACTTTCGATCTGACATATAGAGTGCCTCTATGAGTGTGACTCTCACGCAGCTGCGCTATCTGGTTGCCGTGGCGCGTCACGGCAGCGTCACCGGCGCGGCAAAGATGCTGAACGTCTCTCAGCCTTCGATTTCGGTGGCGATCGACGCGGTTGAAAAGAATTTCGGCCAGAAACTGTTCGTCCGCCAGCGGGGAAGCGGCGTGTCGCCGACATCGTTCGGCCGCGCCGTCGTGGCCAAGGCAAGGCAGGTTCTCACCGAAACGGAGGAACTCATCGGCCTGGGTTCAAGCAAATCGGCTGTCGGCGGTGAGTTGGTGCTGGGATGCTTTGAGGATCTGGCGCCTTTCTTCGCGCCGGCTTTGATCCGCGCCTTCTCCGAAAACTATCCGGCCGTCAAAATCGTCGTTCGCGACGAGACGTTCGAGACGCTGGGACGACGGCTGGGTGACGCGGCCATCGATCTTGGCCTGACCTATGATCTCAGCTTGCCGACGCATTTCGCCCGCCTCCTGCTGCGTGAACTTCGCCCGCACGCCCTGTTGCCGGCAGGCCATGCCCTGGCGGATCGCCCGTCGGTCAGCCTTGCCGATCTGGCTGCCTATCCGCTGATCACCACCGACCAGCCGCACAGCTGGCAGCATATGCTCGACCTGTTCCGCAGCCGCGGCCTTTCGCCTGTGGCCGATACGACGACAAGCTCGTTCGAACTGCAACGGAGCATGGTCGCCAACGGCTTCGGCGTTGCGGTCAGCTACACCCGCCCGCATGGCGACCGCAGCTATGACGGGCTGCCGCTCATCTGCAAGCCGCTGTCCGATCCGCTGCCCATGCAGCGGATCCTGCTCACCTATGACACGCATCAGCGTGTGTCGAATGCAGCGCTGGCCTTCGTCGAGGTGGCCAAGGACTGGTTCGCCACCCGCGACATCTTTGCCTCGTGAAAGGCTGACGGGCGCCGCGTCTCCGCTTGCCGCTTGACGGTTTCCGCCGCTGCTGCCACTCCATGGGCATGGAAACCATCCAGTCGAAAGCGGCCCAGGGCCGTGTCGCCGATGCGCCGAACGGCCATTGGGTCTACCGCGTGCTGCCGCGCTCGATATGGCCCTATGCGCAGCTTGCGCGGTGGGACAGGCCGATAGGCTGGCAACTGCTGCTGTGGCCGTGCTGGTGGTCGGCGGCCTTGGCGGCGAGCGCCTATCCGCGTCCGGGCGACCCGCTGCTCTCGCTGCTGCCGGCGCCTTTGTATCTGGTTCTTTTCCTGGTCGGGGCCATCGCCATGCGCGGCGCCGGCTGCACCTACAACGACCTCGTCGACGAGGACATTGACAACCAGGTGGAGCGCACGCGCTCGCGACCGCTGCCGTCAGGCAAGGCGACGCGCCGGCGGGCATGGCTGTTTCTCGTCCTGCAGGCCCTGGTCGGCCTCGTCGTGCTCATCCAGTTCAACAGCTTTGCCGTCCTGCTCGGCATCTGCTCACTGGCGGTCATAGCCATTTACCCGTTCATGAAGCGGATAACCAACTGGCCCCAACTTGTGCTCGGCCTTGCTTTTTCCTGGGGCGCGCTGATGGGATGGGCGGTCGAGTTCGGCGATCTCGATGGGCCTGCTGTCATGCTCTATATCGGCTCGATCCTGTGGGTGATCGGCTACGACACGATCTACGCGCACCAGGACAAGGAAGATGACGCCATTGTCGGCGTGCGCTCGACGGCACGCCTGTTCGGCGACAACACCAAGGCCTGGCTGGCCGGACTTTATGGCGGCGCGCTGATCTGCTTCGCCATCGCCTTCGCGTCGGCGCAGGCGCCGGTGGTGGCGCTGGCCGGGCTGATCGCCGCCGGCGCCCATATGGCGCGGCAGATCGCCGTGTTGGACATCGACAATCCGGACCAATGCCTGCGCCTGTTCAGGTCGAACAACCAGGTCGGCTGGCTGATCTTCCTCGGCCTGATCGGCGGCGCTGTGTGGGTGGCTCTGAAGCCGCTGGTTTAGCGTGCTTTTTCCCTTCTCCCCTTGTGGGAGAAGGTGGATTGGCGCGCAGCGCCAAGACGGTTGAGGGGTGCTGGACGGAGTGCCGGCGTTGCCAAGCTGGAACACCCCTCATCCGACCGAGCTTCGCTCGGCCACCTTCTCCCACAGGGGGAGAAGGAAGATCCATCCTAATCCCTCGAAATAATCTCCTGGCCGTCGATGACCAGCCTGAGACCGAGGTCGCCAGCTCTGCGGCGAGCGAGGAAACGCGGGCGGCGCGTGTTCGAAATCCGCCCCTTGCGCCGATCCTGCGGCGGCAGCGTCTTGATGGCGGCGCCGAGCGATTCTTCCAGGGTGCGGGCAACGCCGTCCGATTCGATGAGCAGCATCGGCAGGCGGTAAGCGTCGGCCCAGGCGCGCCAGTCGGCTGCGACATCGTCGAGATCGTCGGCCACCAGCAGCGGCACCGACAGCATCGGGTCGTTGTGCAGGAGTTCCAGGGTCACCGTGACATTGCCGTCCGGATCCTCCATGGCGCGGGCGGCAACGCCGCGGAACGCATTGGAAGGCAGAACGATGATCGCGGGCAGGCCGCTCATCTCGAGCAAGCGGCGGATCACGGCGCCGCGCTGGTCGATGGTGAAGGTTACATCGCCGTAGTCGTCGCGAGTCGCGTAGCTCACCACTTGCGGCAGGCGGAATGGGTCGAGACGCATGTTGCGTCCCGCCCAGACTGGCTTCAGTCCGGTGTTCATAGAGTGGCCTTCCTGTCTGTCTCCTGAGAGCCGGTGTCCGGTTCTCTCCGGGCCGGTTTTTCCGGCCTCGTTTGTATGGAGACAGTAGCGCGGGCTCCTTACCGCCCCGCTTAAGAAAGTCGGTTAAATTTTGCTGATCTCAGGGATGGTTATCGGAATCCCACCAGCCACAAGATGTCGAAAGGATCAGATAACCTTACCCGGATTCATGATGCCGGCCGGATCGAAAGCGGCCTTCACCCTTCGCATCAGATCGATCGCCATCGGCGGCGCGGTGGCGATCAGTTCGTCGCGCTTCAACTGGCCGATGCCATGCTCGGCCGAGATCGAACCGTGCAGGCTGCGCACCACATCGTGCACCGCCTTGTTCATGGGGTGATAGAGAGCGAGGAACGCCTCATCGTCGCCGTCGACGGGCCGGGAAATGTTGTAGTGGAGATTGCCGTCGCCCATATGGCCGAAGCAGACCACGCGCGCGCCGGCGCTCACCGACGCCACCGCGCCGGCGGCTTCTTCGATGAAACGCGGGATCGAGGCAATAGGCACCGAAATGTCGTGCTTGATCGAGGCGCCCTCCGGTTTCTGCGCCTCGGGCAGCAACTCACGGAAATTCCAGAAGGCATCGCCCTGCGCGAGACTCGCGGCAATGACGGCGTCGCCGACGAATTCCTGTTCGAGGCCAGCCGACAGCACATCCTCGATCAACGCTCTCGAATCTTCCGACGAACGGCCTGATGAAATCTGCATCAGCACGTACCACGGCCAGTCCTCGATCAGCGGCCGCACCACACCCTGGGCATGCGCCAGGGTGAAATCATATGGCCGCCTGCCGATCAGTTCGAAAGCGGTGAGTGCTGCCCCGGCACGGTCCATGGCCAGGCCGAACAGCGAAAGTGCCGCCTCGGGCGACGACAGGCCGACGAAGGCGACTTCGCGCCCCTTCGGTTTCGGGAACAGTTTCAGCACGGCGGCGGTGATGACGCCGAGCGTGCCTTCGGCCCCGACGAACAGGTTTTTCAGATCGTAGCCGGTGTTGTCCTTCTTCAGCTTGCGCAGGTCGTCGAACACCTCGCCGGTCGGCAGCACCACCTCGACACCGAGGCAAAGTTCACGCGCATTGCCGTAGGCAAGCACGCCGGTGCCGCCGGCATTGGAGGAAAGATTGCCGCCGATCTGGCAGGAGCCTTGCGCGGCCAGCGACAGCGGGAACAGCCGGTCGGCGGCGTCGGCTGCCTCCTGCAGCGTCTGCAGGATGACACCGGCCTCGACCGTCACCGTGTTGGACAGGACATCGATCTCGCGGATGCGGTTCAACCGCGACAGCGACAGGACGATTTCGCGCCCGGACCTGTCCGGCACCTGCGCGCCGACCAGCCCGGTGTTGCCGCTTTGCGGCACGATCGGCGTTCCCGTCTCGGTCGCCAGCCGCATGATCCGGCTGACCTCGCCGACGCTGCCCGGCCGCAGCACCAGCGACGTCGCGCCGTGCCAGAGCCCACGTCGCTCAATGAGGTAGGGCGCGATGTCCTGCTGATCACGCAGCGCATATCTGTCGCCGACGATCGCAGCGAAGCGATCGATGAGGGCGGGATCGAGTTTCTCTGTGATTTCGATCATGGGGGAAACTATGTTGCGGGTTGCGTGATGTCACGAGGGGCGGCTGCACGCGATAGCCGATCGTTGATCGCTTCGCCGAGCCCGTCGCAAGGAATAGGCTCGACGGCGATGGTGCGCGCGCCGCTGCGGTCGAGTGCCTGCATACAGGCGAACAGATTGCTCGCCGCTTCGCGCAGGTCACCGGTTTCGGACAAATTGAGGAAGGCTTCGGCGCGGTGCCAGCCTTGTGCCCTCTGGCCGCCGAAGCCGAGCAAAGCCTCGCCCTCGCCGACCGTGCCGGCATTGAGCCGCATCGCGGCACCTGGCGCATAGTGCGAGGCAAGCATGCCCGGCGCCTCGATACTGGCGGTGCCGCCGCGCAACAATTCTATGCCGATGGCCGCCTCGATCTCCTCGGCGGCGATGCCGCCGGGCCTCAGCAGCCGCATTCTTTCCCCCTCGGCCTTGAGAATCGTCGATTCCAGCCCGACCGGGGTTGCGCCGCCATCGACCACCAGCTTTATCCGCGCACCGAGATCGGCTGCCACCGCTTGCGCGGTCGTTGCGCTGATCCTGCCGGATGAATTGGCGCTGGGCGCGGCAAGCGGGCGGCCGAGCCTGGCGATCAGATCGCCGCCAAAGCCCCTCGGCATGCGCAAGGCGATTGTATCGAGCCCGGCGGTGACCAATGGATGGATGCCGTTGCCGGGCCGTTGCGGCAGCACCAGCGTCAGCGGACCGGGCCAGAACGCCAGCGCCAGTTTCCTGGACAGCGGATCGAACAGCGCGAGGCGCTCGGCCATCGCCATGTCGGCGACATGGGCGATCAGCGGGTTGAAGCGCGGCCGCCCCTTGGCTTCGAAGATGCGCGCGACGCCGATGCCGTTGGTCGCGTCGCCGGCCAGCCCGTAGACGGTTTCCGTCGGGATGGCGACGACATCGCCCTCCCTGAGCAGCGCCAGCGCCCGCTCCAGCGCCTCGCCCGAGCCAAGTATTTCAGCCACTCTCGTCACCTCACAGATGCGGGGTGCGTAGTACGATGGCGGCCATTGGGCAAGTCGGCTGTTGGGTAACCGTTTGTTGGCGAGCAGGAGCATTGGCGATTTATCAATCCCTAAAATGCTATGTTTCCACGAAAGCCGGCATCAATTCCGGCCTGCTATCGAACAGCTTCTGGGCAAAGGGGAGCGACATCAGTGTCTGCGCGTATCCTGCTGGGTATCATTCTTGCTGTTGCGGCCGGCGACGCCCAGGCATCATCCCTGGTTTTTCCAGGCACGCCATCCTCCACACCATCGATCGTCAGGATCGGCGCTCCCAACCAGCCTGGAACCGTCGATGCGGTCAACACCAGCGATGCGCGGTCGGTGATGGCAGTAGGGGAAGCGCCGCCCGACGTCACCGATGAAAAGGTAGCGGCGATCCCGGACAAGCCCGCGACCGGACACGGCTTCCAGCCAGGCCCGATGGTCATCCGTGGCGGCGTTACCGGTCCCGATTTCCCGGCACCCGCGCCAACCGCTGCACCAGCGACCGGTGCCGCGCCGGCCGCTGGCACCGCGCCGGCAACGGCCACCGCTTCCGCTGCCCCCTCCGGGAACGCCGAGAACCAACCCGCCCCGCCGAGCGCTCCGGCCCCGGCAGCAGGGCAGCGCATGCCTCCCAACGGCTACACCAAGTAGCCTCGGCTCAAAGACAGCCGACATCGATGGCGTGACTTGACGGCGATCTGGCGCCCGGCGCACCATTGCCAGGCAGTCCCCGTTCCAGGCATTTCTGGCAGACGGGATTTCATCACTAGGGGTAAAGGGGGGTCCATGAGAAAATCTGGAATCGTAACCGGAGCAGGCCTATTGCTGGCGTCACTGCTTGGCGTCGTCGCGGCTCATGCCGACGACATGCTGGGATCCTATGTCGCGCGCATTTCCGATCGCGACCATCAGGCGAGTGACGGCTATGCGCTGGACAATGCCGCGCAGATGGTGCGGCAGGACCGCGCCAACTGGCATAAATTCCACCGCCGTGACAGCGACGACGAGGCTGATGGCTGGTTCAGGACCAACGACCAGCGCGCCGACCTGCAGCGCATGCTGGAACGCGGCGGCGCGATGAGTTCCTCGACCAAGCGCGCCATCGTCAATGGCGAACCGCTGATCCAGGTCGATGTCTACGAAAACAGCGTGCGCGTCAGCATTCTCGAGAACTGACGGGCCGTCGCCGGGGCGGCTGACAGTCGGCTTCGGGGACGGCTGATAGGAAAAGGCGGCGCCTCGGCGCCGCCTTGCCATCGATAGACTCGGCGGCCGAAAAGATCAGGCCGCTTCTTCCTTGTCGTCGTCGTCTTCGGACTCGTCGCCTTCAGCCTTCACGCTGTCCTCGGCGTCGTCTTCGTCCTCGTCTTCATCTTCGTCGTCATCCGAGAGCGTGGCAGCTTCGGTGGACTCTTCGCCTTCTTCATCGTCGCCGTCTTCGTCGTCATCAGACAGGTCAGCGGCTTCGATCGCTGCGGCGGCGGCATGATCGAGAATGGTTTCGGAAGCGGATTCAAGCGCCTCGGCGGGAGTTTCTTCTGTCACTTCGATTTCGTGATCGGAATTCATGGAAGCCTCCGTGGGGTTGGGGAACATGTCCCTTTTGCCACGGAGAGATCATCGCCATATGACTGTAAGCCGGCTCGAACGGCCGGTAGCAGAGAATATTTTCTTCGCCTTAACCTGCGATCCTGGAGAAATCCGCGACCTGACCGGTGGCCGCGCGGATGCGGGCGAGCAGCGCCAGGCGGTTGGCACGCACCGCCTGATCCTCATCGTTTACAAGAACATGCTCAAAGAATGAATCAACCGGCTCGCGCAACACGCTAAGCGCCAGCAAGGCGCCGGAAAAATCATCGTTTTGAATCGCTTCGCCGGCTTGCTTCTCAGCCTGGTTCACCGCCGCAAACAGCGATTTCTCGGTATCCGCGCGAAACAGCGCCGGCTCAACGGTTTCGGCGACCGCCGTTTTCTTTTTCTCCTCGGCAGCCAGAATGTTGGCCGCGCGCTTGGTGCCGGCGAGCAGGTTCTTGCCGTCCTCGGTGCCGAGGAAGGAGCCGAGCGCTTCGACGCGGCGCACGATCTGCAAGAGGTCGTCGGACTGTGGCGTGATGACGGCATCGATCAGATCGTGTCGGGCGCCCTGATCGCGGAGATAGACTTTCAGGCGATCGTGGAAGAAGGCGAGAAGGTCAAGGCTCAAGCGCCACGCCATCTCAGGTGTCTCTTCCGCAAAGGCCTCTTTTCCCGACTGTCCTACAAGCCGGTCATAGACTTCGGCTCTGTCGGTTGTCGTGGCGAGGCCAGCCAACGCTAGTCGATCCGCAGCCTCAAGATATGGCCGTGATCCCTCACGTTGAAATTTCATGTATGCCGCCAGTATCGGCGACATCATCGAACGGAGAAGTGAAACATTCGCCCCATTCTCAACCAACAGCCTTATTACCCCCAGCGCCGCTCTCCGCAGCGCATAAGGATCCTTTGATCCGGTCGGCTTTTCGTCGATGGCCCAAAAGCCAACCAGAGTGTCGAGCTTGTCGGCGAGCGCCACGGCCACAGAAACCGGATCGGTCGGAATGCGGTCGGACGGGCCCTGAGGCTTGTAGTGTTCCTCTATGGCTGCCCCGACCGAAGCATGCTCGCCCTGCAGCAATGCATACTTGCAACCTATGACCCCTTGCAACTCGGGGAACTCGCCAACGACTTCAGTGGTGAGATCGGCCTTAGCCAGCACTGCAGCGCGTCGTGCCAGCGCGGGGTCGGCGCCGACAATAGGCGCTAGCTCTTCGGCCAGTTCTTTCACCCGCTCCACCCGTTCGCCCTGCGTGCCGAGCTTGGCGTGGAAAGTCACGCCGAGATGGTCGAGGCGGGCCATGCGCTGGTCGAGAGGCTTCTTGAGATCAAGCCCGAATTTTTCCGCCGATGCCTCGAGCTCGCGCAGGTCGGGCAAATCGCCCTGGTCGGTCGTCCAGAAATAAAGCGCGTCGGACAGGCGGGCGCGCACCACCTTGCCGTTGCCGTGGGCGATCTCCTTGCCGCCATCCCTGGCTTCGATGTTGGCGGTGAGGATGAAGCGGTTGGAAAGCGCGTCGTCGACACCCTGCGGCCGCGTCACAAAGCACTTCTGGTTGGCGCGGATGGTCAGTCGGATCACTTCGGCTGGAATGACCAGGAATGCCTCCTCGAACTCGCCCATCAGCACGACCGGCCATTCGACCAGTCCGGACACCTCCTCCAGCAACCCTTCGTCCTCGACCAGATCAAGCCCGTTGGCGAAGGCGAGATTGCGGGCATCGGCAAGGATGATCTCCTTGCGCCGGTCGGCATCGAGCACGACCTTGGCCGCTTCCAGCTTGGAAACATAGTCGTCGAAGCGGCGCACCGTGATGGCATCAGGCGCATGGAAGCGGTGGCCATAGGTGATGTTGCCGGAGCGGATGCCGTCGATCTCGAAATCGACCACGACAGGCTCCTCGGTCTCCGGGCCGAAGGTGCACAGGATCGATTGCAGCGGGCGCACCCAGCGCAATGAACCGGGCTTGGCCGAGGCCGGCCCCCAGCGCATCGATTTCGGCCACGGGAAATTGCGGATGATATCAGGCACCAGGTCCGCGATGATCTGTTCGGCCGCCCTGCCCGGCTTCGAAATGTGGGCGACATAAAAATCGCCCTTCTTCGGATCGGAATGGACATGCGCCTCGGCGATCGAGGAAAGTCCGGCCTTGCGCAGGAAGCCCTGGACCGCCTGTTCGGGCGCCGATGTCGAAGGCCCCTTGATCTCTTCGTTTATATCCTTCGAGCGCGCGGTGAGACCCCTGATGTCGAGGGTCAGCCGCCGCGGCGTCCAGTACTCGCGCGCCGCCTCATAGGTCAGCCCCGCCTCGACCAGGCTGTCGGTCAGCATCTTCCTGAGATCGCCAGCCGCCTTGCGCTGCATGCGGGCGGGAATCTCTTCCGAGCGGAGTTCTAGAAGCAGGTCGGGCATGGATGGGGCTCACGCGGCAAAATGGTCCGGGCGGGGGCATAGCAACTCGGCTGGCCGCTGTCACCCTTTCCGCACGGGGATCGCCGATTTGCGCCCGTTTCCAGAAATTTTGGCCATCCTGTCGGGACGAGACCGCGCCACCCGTCCTTGGATCAAAGATTTCCATGAACCGAACGCAGCGCTGAAGCGACCCACGCTCAGGCAGGAAACTATTGGCTCAAAGACCATGAAAACGGCATCCAGACTTCTGCAGATCCTCGCACTCGGCGCCTGCTTCACCGCGCAGGCTCACGGTGCCTTCTCGATGCCGGGCGTTCGACAGGCATTGCGCACAATCGACGGTGCCAGCAGCCAGAACATATTGCCGATCAAAGCTTCCTTCGAGATGACGAAGCGGGCCTGAGACTCAGGCCGCCAGGCCACCCGCCTGCGTCTTCAAAAAAGCCTCACCGCAGGCCTTCGCCAGATTGCGCACCCGCAGGATGTAGCTCTGTCGTTCGGTGACCGAAATCACGCCGCGCGCGTCAAGCAGGTTGAAGACATGGCTGGCCTTGATGCACTGATCATAGGCCGGGAAAACCATGCGGTGCATCGGCAGATTGTCGTTCGATGCCGGCGCGCCGGCGTCGAGCAGCGCCTTGCATTCGGCCTCGGCGTCCTCGAAGTGGCGCAGAAGCATCGCCGTGTTGGCGTGTTCGAAATTGTGGCGCGAATATTCCTGCTCGGCCTGCAGGAAGACATCGCCATAGGTGACCTTGTCGGCGCCTTCTCGGCCGTTGAAATTGAGGTCGTAGACATTGTCGACGCCCTGCACATACATGGCCAGCCGCTCCAGCCCGTAGGTGAGTTCGCCGGCCACCGGCGCGCATTCGATGCCGCAGACCTGCTGGAAGTAGGTGAACTGCGAGACTTCCATGCCGTCGCACCAGCATTCCCAGCCGAGACCCCAGGCGCCCAGCGTCGGGCTTTCCCAATCGTCCTCGACGAAGCGGATGTCGTGCAGCAGCGGATCGACGCCGATCGCTGCCAGCGAGCCGAGATAGAGTTCCTGCAAGTTGGGCGGGTTCGGCTTCAGGATCACCTGGTACTGGTAATAATGCTGCAGCCGGTTCGGGTTCTCGCCATAACGCCCGTCCTTGGGGCGGCGCGAGGGCTGGACATAGGCAGCGTTCCAGCGTTTTGGGCCGAGCGCGCGCAGCGTCGTTGCCGGATGAAAGGTGCCGGCGCCGACTTCCATGTCGTAGGGTTGCAGGATGACGCAGCCGTAGGCCGCCCAATAGTTGTGCAAGGTCAGGATCAGCCCCTGGAACGAGCGGCTGGGATGCATATGGGCGGGGAATTCAATTGTCACGGGTGGCCTCGACAGCACAGGCTAGCTTGCCGGCACGTCCTAGAGACACGGCGGCGAAGCGTCAAGCAAAGCACGACGATGCGGTCGCGCCGACATTATGGACAATGTTGAAAGCTTTGCAGGGGCTGGCCCATTGCCCATCTCTCGGGCCTGCGCTCTGTTCGCCTGTGCAGCAACGACAACAGGTTCCAGCCATGCCCAGCCCGATCGTCATCCGCCCCGTTGCGCGACAGGATTTCGAGCAATGGCTGCCGCTGTGGGACGGCTACAATGCATTTTATGGCCGCTCGGGCGAAACGGCCCTGCCGGGTGAGATTACCCAGATGACATGGTCGCGTTTCTTCGATGCCTATGAGCCGGTCCACGCGCTGGTGGCCGAAAGCGAGGGACGGCTTCTCGGCCTCGTGCATTATCTCTTCCATCGCAGCACCACGGCGATCGCGCCCAATTGCTATCTGCAGGACCTTTTCACCACGCAGGCATCGCGTGGCAAAGGCATCGGACGGGCGCTGATCGAGGGCGTCTACGAGCGTGCCCAGGCGGCCGGCTCAGGCCGGGTATACTGGCTGACGCATGAGACCAATCACACGGCGATGAAGCTTTACGACAAGGTCGCCGAACACTCCGGCTTTGTCGTCTATCGCAAGCTCTTCTGAGGCAGCCAGCCGAATACGCGGTTCAAACGAAAACGGGACCCTGAAAAGAGCCCCGTTTGCGTTGAATTCAAATGGCTGACTTCATCCCTTCGGGGCGGGCACCGGCTCCGGCTTGACCTTCGGGGTCTCCTGCGCCGTGTTGGATTCGATCGGCGGCAGGCCCTTCATCAGCTTCTGCTGCAAGTTGGCCAGCACATCGGGATCCGGCTTCAGGTCGCGAGCCTGGTTCCACTGGAAGGTGGCTTCCAGCTTGCGGCCGACGCGCCAGTAGGCATCGCCGAGGTGGTCGTTGAGAACCGGATCTTCCGGCTTCAGCGACACGGCGCGTTCCATTTCGCGCACCGCGTCATCGAACCTGCCGAGGCGGAAATAAGCCCAACCCAGCGAATCGACGATGTAGCCGTCGCTCGGCCTGAGGTCGACGGCCTTCTGGATCATCGCCAGCCCTTCCTTGAGATTCATGTTCATGTCGACCCAGGAATAGCCGAGATAATTCAGCACCTGCGGCTGGTCGGGGAACAGTTCCAGCGCCTTGCGGAAGTTCGGCTCGGCCTTGGGCCATTCCTTCAGGCGCTCATAGGCGATGCCGCGCTGGTAGAAGATGTTCCAGTTGGCTGCGGTCGGCGTCTTCAGCGCCTCGACAGCCTTGTCGTAGAGTGTGGCGGCCGAACGGAAATCCTCCTTCGAGGAATAGACGCCACCGAGCGCCAGATAGGCGCGCATGTCATTGGGATGGGCGTCGACGAAAGCCTTCAGATGAGTGATCGCTTCTTCGTGACGGTCGAGATCGGCAAGGTTGAGGCCGAGCTGCAGGTCCGAAAGCTCCTTCAGCGGCGAACCGGCGGGGATCCGGCGATAGAGCGCGATGGCGCCTTCGCCGTCCTTCAATTGCTCGGACACGGCAGCGAGTTGCACAAGGGCAGCGTCGCTATCAGGCTTCAAAGCAAGCGCATATTGCAGATAGAGGCGAACGAACGGCTCGCCGCCGCCACGGTTGAGCGCGGTGGCGAGGTCGAGCAGGATTTCGGAGGCGCCATCGGATGGGCCGGCCACCAGGGGCGCAATCTTGTCGCCTTTTGCAATTCGGTCGCGCAAGGCGACGATTTCCAGCTTGCCAGGCGAAAACGCCTCGGCCTGCTCGAGCACCGACAGCGCCTTGGTCTTGTCGCCCTTGCGGGCCAGGAACGAGGCGTAGGCCTGGGCATTGCGCATCCAGGTTTCGGGAGCGGCACCACCGGCGGCGGTATCCTGCATGGTCGCGGCGTAGATGGCCTCGGCCTTTTCGGGCATGCCGGATGCATCCGCGATCAGGGCGCGGTGGAACGACTTGAACAGGCCGAACCAATCCGGCCCCTGCAGCTTGTCGATGGAGGCCATCGCATCGGCAGGCTCGCCGGCGCCTTGCTGCGCCCAGCCGGACATCACCCCGGAGATCAGCCGGTCGAGATCGGATTCCAGCGACAGCTTGAGCCAGTACTGCGCCTTGGTGAAATCCTTCTTGTGGAAGGAATCGACGGCGAGCGCCAGCCGAGAGAAACGCTCGACGTCAGGCACTTCCTTGAGCTTGTCGGCATAGACCAGGGATTCGTCGAAGCGCCCTTGCGCGATCAGCGACAGCATCAGGCTCTGCTGCAGGCCGGTGTCGCTCGGGTCGAAGGCCAATGCTTGCTTGTAGTAGGCGATGGCGCTGTCGAGGTCGTTGTCGCCTTCGGCGATCCGGGCTGCCAGATAGGCGCCCGAAAACGACGTGATCTTGACCGGTTCGGTGGTTTGCTTGGCATAGGCCGGCAAAGCCGAGATCGCCATGCCTGTCACAATTGCCAGCCTTGTCAGCCAGCGCGCACGTCCTTGCCGCATCGTATCCCTTTCAGCCAGGCGCCATCTCCGCGTCAGCGGGATCGGCGTAGACTCGATCTTTCCAGGCAAAGCATGGCCTTTTTGGGGTCGCGCTTCAATCCGCCTCGAATTCACAATCCGGGCACCCGATTAACAAATCATGGCGACAGGCACCAGTTTCCGCTCTTGGGATTTCGGCCATGGCCCTACGCGGCGCCGAATATATCACAGATTCGACCGCTGAGGCTCCGCTTCGACCGCGAAGGGTCGGGCCAATATCAGCCCTCGCCTGGCGAGGCAGACCGCTGCACCAGCGTGTCGCCGTAGCCGCCGGCCGCTATCGTGCTGCACAGTTCGTTCCATTCGCAGCCGCCGCAGGCCTTGCGTACACGGCCAGCCGAAAAGGCCTGCCGCATCCGGCCCAGCATCGCAGCATCGAGATCAAGACGGGCGCCGACGCGGATTGGCCGCGCCAGCAACTCGCCCACATCCTGCGTGGCGAGCCGGTCCCGCTCGACGACACTCTCGTTGAGGCAGTGCGGTTCCAGCTCATCAAGCAACGGGGCGCAGACATCGTCCGGGCCGGAAACGAGGAGGATGTCCTCGCCCCGGCTCAGGCGCTCCGCGACGCGATCATAATTGGCGGTGAAGGCGGGGCTGTATCCTTTGCCCACATAGGTGAGCAGGCAAAGGAGGTGATGGGCGCGCAGCCTGATCGTCACGGATTGACCAGCTTGGCCTTACCGCCGGGAAGGGCCATGAGGGTCGCGGCACCCAGCGCCGACTTGAGCAAGCCGCCGACGATGAACGGCAGGAAGCCGAAGGTAACGGCCTGTTCGGCTCCAATCATGACGGCAAGCCATGCTGTGCCCAGCACGAGGCAGGCAAGGTTGCCAAGCAGCATGGCGACGAAGGCAAGCATCACCCTTTTGCCGTTCCAGCCGCGTTCGGCCAGCCAGCCGACCAGTGCGCCGACAAGCGGGAAGGCGAAGAGATAGCCAGCCGTCGGCCCGACGAAATGCGCCGCACCCGCTGCCCCTCCGGACAGAACCGGAAAGCCGACCGCACCCTCGACCAGCCAGGCGGCGATGGTGAGCGCGCCAAGCCGCCAGCCATAGAGCGCGCCGATCAGTGTCACCGCGAAGGTCTGCATCGTCACCGGGACCGGCACCATCGGCACTTCGACGTAGGATGACAGCGTCAGGAACAGGGTGCCGAGCACGACGGCTCCGACCTGCCAGGCAAGGGAACGATCCTGAAGCCGGAGCGGACTGAACGACGGCTTGCTGGGTGAGAATGCGACGTCTGCCATTGGGATTCCTTCGATCGATTTCAAATTATAGATAATTTCTGTTTTCGATCTATTATCGAATCCACACTTCCCTGGAGATTGCAAGCCCTGGCTTTGGCGGAGGCCGTCTAACCTACGATGGCGAAGGCTTCGCGCGTGGTCCCTGAGGCCGTCCTTACCGGCTTGCGGCCAATCCATTGGACGTGCCGCCCCAGTGTGACGGCCGCCGATTCGGTGTTTCCCTGCCGCAAGGCGGCGAGGATCGCGCGATGGTCCTGATCGGTGCGCGTCTCCCACTCCGAACGCCATGCCGCGAACAGGAAACGGGCGCTTGCCGCGTGCAGATCGTCGATGGTGGCGAGCAGGCGCGGCATGCCGCATGGCGCGAGGATCAAGCGGTGGAAGGCGCGGTTGGCTTCCTCCCACGACCTGACATCGCGGGACTTGTCGCCGGCCTTGGTCGCCTCATCGGCGAGATCGAGAATGGCCGATGTCAGATGCGGCGCGGCGTGGCGCAGCGCCAGCACTTCAAGGGCGGCGCGCATTTCGGCGACTTCCTTGACCTCGCCCAGATCGAAAGACGCGACACGCACGCCGCGGCGCGGCTCGCCGTTGGCCAGCCCTTGCGCCTCGAGGCGGCGGAAGGCCTCGCGCACCGGAACATGGCTGGTTTGGAATTCTTCGGCGATATGATCCTGCCGAAGCCTGGCCCCCGGCTCGATCGCACCGGAAATGATGCGGTCCGCCAGAACCTTGCTGATGCGCACCGCGATGGTGTCGTCTGTGCCCTTTGCCATGTTTTATAGATAATTTGCGGCAGGGCGGCTTGTCGAGACGGCGGGACCGAATTCCTAAACTTCCTCTTAGCGCAGGCCAGAGGTAGCGTCGCGAAAGTCCAGCCTTTAGTTGACCCGGCTGATGCAGAAATCGATGACGTCGATCAGCGCCGATTTCTGCGGCGTCGCTTCGAGCGGCGCCAGCGCGTCGCGGGCAATCTCGCCGAAATGGCGGGCGCGTCCGATCGTGTCGGCAATGGCGCCGTGGCGGGTCATCAGGCCGGTCGCCTTTTCCAGGCCGGCGTCATCGGCGACATTGTCCTCGATGGCGCGCTTCCAGAAGGTGCGCTCGGCCTTGGTGCCGCGCCGATAGGCGAGAATGACCGGAAGCGTCACCTTGCCCTCGCGGAAATCGTCGCCGACATTCTTGCCCAGATCCTTGCTGGTGCCGCCATAGTCCAGCGCGTCGTCGATCAGCTGGAAGGCCAGGCCGAGATTCATGCCATAGGAGCGCAGCGCGGCGCGATCGTTGCGCGTCGCCTGGGCGATGACCGGGCCGACCTCGGCAGCAGCCGAAAAAAGTGCGGCGGTCTTGGCCTTGATGACGGCGAAATGCTCGTCCTCGGTGGTTTCGAGGTTCTTGGCGGCGGCGAGCTGCATGACCTCGCCCTCGGCGATGATGGAGGCCGCACTCGACAGGATATCGAGCGCTTCGAGCGAGCCGACATCGACCATCATGCGGAAGGCCTGGCCGAGCAGGAAGTCGCCGACCAGAACGCTTGCCTGGTTGCCCCAGATCATGCGGGCGGTCTTCTTGCCGCGGCGCATGCCGCTCTCGTCGACGACATCGTCGTGCAGAAGCGTCGCGGTGTGCATGAATTCGACCGAGGTGGCGAGCTTGACGTGGCCCTCGCCGGCATAGCCGAACATCTGGGCTGCGGCCAGCGTCAGCATCGGCCGCAGCCGTTTGCCGCCGGACGAGATCAGATGGTTGGCGACCTCCGGGATCATCTCGACGTCGGAGCCGGCCTTGGACAGGATCAATTCATTGACGCGCCCCATATCGGCGGCAGTCAGATCGATCAGATCCTTGATGGAGGCGGGCTCCCGCTTCCCGTTTTCGATGTTGAGAACGACACCCACGACAATCACTCCCGTCTTGGTATAGAGCGTGCGACGGCACCCTTAGTCCCTGTATGGACTCTAGGGCGGCGGACATGGGCACGGCAAGTGGCGAATTGGCGCGGCGGCGGCGACAGAATGTCAACGACCCCCAAGGGAACGGCTCTGCCCCGGAATCCCCTGCCCGTTTACATCAATAGCGCAAACTGCGAGTTTCATACGATGATAGAACTAGTCCGCACCAACGATGCCGTGATCATTTCCTTTGTCGAATCGCTGATGCGCGACGCCGGCATTGCCTGCTTTGTCGCCGACCAGAATATGAGCATTCTCGAAGGGTCGATCGGCCTTTTGCAGAAGCGCGTCATGGTCGACGCCGACCAGGCCGACGCGGCACGGCGCATCCTGACGGATGCCGGCATCGCCAACGAAATCCGCGGAAGATAATGTCCGCCGCGCCCGCCGCCCTTGTCCCGGACACGCCGGCCCATACGGTCGACGCTTTCCATCGCGGCCGGTTCTGGCTGGTGCAGCCCAAGCAAGGCGGTCATCGCGCCGGCATGGATGCGATGATGCTGGCGGCCTCCGTGCCGTCCTCTCTTGCCGGTCGTCTCGCCGATTTCGGTGCCGGTGCCGGGGCCGCCGGCCTGGCGGTGCTGTCGCGCTGCCCGGCCGCTGAGGCGGTGCTTGTCGAACGCGCGCCGGAAATGGCGGCCTTCGCGGCAGCCACCCTTGCCCATCCCGGCAATGCCCATCTGAGCGATCGCGCCTCCGTGCTGGTCGCCGATGTCACCGTATCGGGCCGGGCGCGGGCGGCCGCCGGCCTCGCCGACAATGATTTCGACTTCGTCATCATGAACCCGCCCTTCAACGCTCCCCGGGACCGCGCCTCCCCCGATCGCCTCAGAAAAGAGGCCCATGTCATGGAGGACGGGGTGTTCGAGAGCTGGATCCGCAGTGCGGCGGCGGTGGTCAGGCCGCGCGGCGGGCTTGCCGTGATCGCCCGCCCCGAACAGCTCGGCGCCATTCTCGATGCGATCGCAGGGCGCTTCGGCGATGCCGAAATGCTCGCCGTCCACCCTCGCCCAGACGCCGCGGCAATCCGCATCGTTGTGCGGGCAGCGCTCGGGGCACGGGGAAAGCTTGCCATCCGCCCGCCCCTGATGCTGCACGCGCAATCAGGCAACGGCCCCGACGAGCGCAGCGAAATGATCACCAACGGCCTCGCCTCGCTGTTCGGAGATTGAGCTATTCTGCCTGGCCACATTGCCGTTGGCCGGGAAATCCCTACATGCCTGCAACCTATCGACCGGAGACCACGCCCTCGTGAAACGCCTTATCAACCGCCTGCTGCCGAAATCCTGGCGCTCCACCGTCGTCACCATTCCGGTCATCCGGCTGCACGGCACCATCATGGCAGGCGGTGGCCAGTTCCGGCCGAGCCTGTCGCTGGCCTCCACCGCTGGCCTCATTGAGAAGGCGTTTTCCTACGACGCCCCGGCAGTCGCCATCTCGATCAATTCGCCCGGCGGCTCGCCGGTGCAGTCGCGGCTGATCTTCAAGCGCATCCGTGACCTGGCCACGGAAAAGAACAGAAAGGTACTGGTCTTCGTCGAAGACGTGGCGGCGTCGGGTGGCTACATGATCGCGGTTGCCGGTGATGAGATCTTCGCCGACCCATCCTCCATCGTCGGGTCGATCGGCGTGGTCTCGGCTTCGTTCGGCTTCCCGGAACTGATGAAGAAGATCGGCATCGAGCGACGCGTCCACACCGCCGGCCAGAACAAGGCGGTGCTCGACCCGTTCAAGCCCGAGAAAAAGGAAGATGTCGAGCGGCTGAAGGCGCTGCAGCTCGAGGTGCACGGCACGTTCATCGACCTCGTCAAGGAGCGGCGCGGCTCGAAACTGAAAGACGACCCGGACCTGTTCACCGGCCTGTTCTGGACCGGCATCAAGGGCCTTGAACTCGGCCTGGTCGATGCGCTCGGCGACATGCGCACGGTGCTCAAGACCCGTTTCGGGGCAAAAACCCAGCTCAGGCTGATCACGGCGCCGCGCGGTTTCCTCAGCCGTTTCGGCCTGTTCGGCTCAAGCGGGGGCTTTTCAGCGCCTGATATCGCAGCCGCCGCCGCCAGCGGCCTGATCGATGCGGCGGAAGAGCGCGCATTGTGGTCTCGCTTCGGGCTTTGAAAACCCGGCAAAAGCGTCTAGCATGAGAGCTTAACCGACCCGACCGGCCGCCTTCGCCGGCCCAGCGTGGGAGGAGTTTTGGCATGCCGCAGATCATTTTCTTCGCCGTCGTTGGCGTCGCCGCCTATTTCGGCTACCGCACCTTCATTAGGGAAGCCGAGCGCGTGACCGCCAAGGTGCGGCGTACCGAAAAGCAGACGGCCAACGGCGCGATGGGCACTTTGGTCAAGGATCCGAAGACCGGCGAGTACCGGCTGGCCAAGGACTGAGCACCATTTCGCAGACCATTGTGGACACCGACATCGGGTCGCGTAGCTGGCACGCGCACGCCAAGATCAATCTTGCGCTGCATGTCACCGGCAGGCGACCTGACGGCTATCATCTGATCGAGAGCCTGGCGGTGTTCACGCGGTTTGGCGACAGGGTCGAAATCGCGCCTGCCGACAGCGATGAATTTACCGTGTCCGGCCGCTACGCCCCGGCGGTTCCTCTCGACGCCAGCAATCTGGTGCCTAGGGCGCGCGATGCCCTGCGACAGGCGGTCGGGCACGAGAGAACACCGCCGGTCGCTATCCGGCTGGAAAAGAACCTGCCGGTCGCCTCCGGCGTCGGCGGCGGTTCGAGCGACGCGGCGACCGTGCTGCGCGGGCTGGTGGAGACATGGGGCCTGGATATAGACGGCGCAGAGCTGGCGCGGATCGGCATTTCGCTCGGCGCCGATGTGCCGATGTGCCTGGCGGCCAGACCTCTGGTCGCGCGCGGCATCGGGGATGACCTGTCGATGGTGCCGGATTTTTCGGCGCTTGGGCTGGTGCTGGTCAATCCAGGCATGCCGGTCTCGACGGCCGAGGTCTTCGCAGCGCTTTCGCGTCGTGACAACGAAGCCTTGCCGCCGCTGCCGCGCAGCATCGATTTCCACAGCCTGCGCAACTGGCTGGAGATCACCCGCAACGATCTCGAGCCCGCCGCGCTGGCGATGCAGCCCGCGATCGGCAGGGCGCTTTCCTGGCTGAACAAGGCCGGATCGGGTTTTTCACGGATGTCCGGGTCCGGCGCCACCTGCTTCGGCCTGTTCGAGACCGGCAATGTCGCCAAGCGCGCCGCCGCCGAAATCCGCGGCCGCCAGCCCGACTGGTTCGTCGCGGCGACGCGCAGCGTCGCATCGGAGGGATCGGATGGCCAGAATTGACGAGAGCCGCTCCTTCATTCCAGTGCGCATCGCGGTGCTGACCGTTTCAGATACGCGCAGCCTCGCCGACGACAAATCCGGCCAGACCCTGGCCGACCGCATCACCGAGGCCGGCCATATGCTGGCGGCCCGCGATATCGTCACCGACGATCGGGAAAAAATCCGCGACACGGTTCTGGCGTGGTCGCGGGACAAGAATATCGATGTCGTCATCACCACCGGCGGCACCGGTTTCACCGGCCGTGACGTGACGCCGGACGCGCTGGAGCCGATCTTCGAAAAGCGCATGGATGGCTTTTCGGAAGTGTTCCACCGGATCTCCTACGACAAGATCGGCACCTCGACGATCCAGAGCCGGGCGACCGGCGGCGTCGTCAACGCCACCTTCGTCTTCGTGCTGCCGGGTTCGCCGGGAGCCTGCAAGGACGCGTGGGACGGCATCCTGAAGGCACAGCTCGACTACCGGCATATGCCGTGCAACTTCGTCGAGATCATGCCGCGCCTGGACGAGCATTTGCGGCGCGGCAAATCAGCTCCGTAAAGCCGAGGCAAGCGTCGCTCTCAGCGGATGACCGGCTCGCCATGAAACCGCCGGCGCGACGGCGGCGAGACGCCGAAGCCGACTTCCATCATCAGTCGCGGCGTGCGTGCCGGCACGGTGCCCATATGGAAGCCAAAAGGGTCCTCGACGAAACCGAGACCGGCCTCGCCGGTCAGCGTCACCGGGCTCTGCTCGCCATAGACATCCAGGACCTGTTGCGCGGGGTGGCCAACCAGAAGCGTGAGCTGGTGCTTGAGGCTGCGGCGCTTGTGGCTGCCCCTGACATAGACATGCGGACCGGTGTCGGCGTCGACCGGCTTGAGGTAGAAGAAGAATTTCAGCATGCGCCAATCATCGAGGTCGAAATGATACTTGCCGAGCGAGGCGAGGTTCTTGTCGGCGTCCGAAGCGGCACCGGTTGGAAAACTCCACCAGACGCGCGTCGTGATCAGTTTTGCCTGGCCGCCGAGATAGTGCGCGGCAATATCCAGAAGCAGCGGATCGCGCTGGATGGCAAGCGCCGCCGGGCAGTCGAGGATGCGCTCGAAAAAATGCCCGCTGAGCAGCGAGCGGCCAAGGCGTTTCTCGGCCTCGGCATGTTCCCCCGGCATGAATTCGAGACGGCGGTCGAAATTGCCGAAGCAAGGCGTGCGCCCGGCGAAGTCGGCGATCTCTTCATGGATATCAGGCGGCAGGACCAAGCCTGAGAACAGCCCGTCGAAGCGCAACGCATCGACGACCGCTCCCCGTTCGACACCGGCAAACATCGTATCCCCGGCATTGGCGACCGGGCGGGCGCGTTTTGCGCCCAGCCAATGCATGCGGCGTCCAGGCATTGTGCGCGCCAGCACGAACATCGGCAGCCAGGCGGGGTTTTCGCGCAGGTCCTTGAGATAGGTCGGAATGCGCACCGCGATGCGTCGCAACAGACTGCCGTCGCGCGCAATAGCCTCGAGACTGGCCGCGCCGGATGTGTCGGGGGTTGAAAGCTTCATTGGGTCCTCGGCTATGAGAGCACCACCGATGCCGCATCGGTGCTCGCCACTCGGCATGTCCCAAACCCAATTCCCGCTTGAACGGAAGCTAACCCCGCGTCAGATTTTGTGCAATGCACAATGGCCTGAGCAGCTGCAAAAAATCATGTCGAGGAGCGGCGTTCCTGCTTGGCGGGCGCCATCCAGATCTCGGCGTCGAGCCGCTTCGTTGCGAGGCCGCGGGCGATGGCCTCAGCACTGCCGGCACTCTTGGCCGCGGCCGCCGCCTGACGCTTGCTGATCAGCAATCCGTCGGCCAGGGCGCGGTTTCCCGAAAAGACCCGTGCCAGGAATGGCGTGCGGCTGGCCCGCGTGCGCGAAAACCGTGCGGCCATGGTCTGCCTGGCCGTATGCGCGACAACCTCATCGATCCAGCCCTCCACCAACCGCGCGCCCGGTTCCAGGAGCAGCAACCAGTCCCCCTTGGCCTGGCGGATGCCGGCAGCGACACCGCCGGTCACGTACTGACAGCCGGCATGCTCGGCCACACGATGCGTCTGGTCGGTGGAGCCTGTGTCGCAGACGATGACTTCACGCACCACGCCTTCGACCGCGCCGCCAATCAGCGAGGCGAGCGTGCGGGCGAGGCCCTCCTCGTCATTGCGGGTTTCGATGAGAACACTAAGCATCCTTAGCCGAATAGCGGAAAGCGCCGCACAGCGCCAGTTTTGCATCGCACCATAGAAAGTTCTTGCTTTGTTCTCATCGATGAAATAGGAATAATTTCATGAACAGAGCGATTCGACACAACACGGACAGTCCCTGGGAGCGGGCGAAAATGGAACAGATCGTGCGCGCCGACATTGCAGCTTTCGGAGCAGGAAGAGCCGAGATGGCCAATGCGATGGTCGAGCAGAGCGGCATGCGTGTCCGCCCGGACCGCAACCGCGGCAGGTCGGCCGGCATCAACCCGTCCGGCCGATTCGAGCCAGTCAGCCGGCACGTGTTCGACGATGGCTGGAATTCGCTGGAAGAACTGCCCCCCTTCAAGACCGAAGTGCAGATCGAGAAGCCGCGCACCATCATCACCCGCAACGAATCGCCCGACATTTCCTTCGACCGTTCCATCAACCCTTATCGCGGCTGCGAGCATGGCTGCGTCTATTGCTTTGCCCGCCCGACGCACGCGTTCATGGGCCTGTCGCCGGGTCTGGATTTCGAATCGAAGCTGTTCGCCAAACCTGATGCGGCGCGCTTGCTCGACAAGGAGCTTTCGAAGGACAGCTATCAGCCGCGCACCATCGCCATCGGCACCAACACCGACCCCTACCAGCCGATCGAGAAGCAGTACCGGATCATGCGCGAAATCCTCGAAGTGCTGGAAGCGCGCGGCCATCCGGTCGGCATCGTGACAAAGTCCGCCCTGGTGACGCGCGATATCGATATCCTGTCGCGCATGGCCGAACGCGGGCTCGCCAAGGTGGCGCTGTCGGTGACGACGCTCGACCGCATGCTGGCGCGCACCATGGAGCCGCGCGCGTCGACACCGACCAAGCGGCTGGAAGCGATCCGGCAGCTTTCGGATGCCGGCATTCCGGCGTCGGTCATGGTGGCGCCGATCATTCCGGGCCTGACCGATCCGGAGATGGAACGCATCCTCGATTCGGCACGTGCGGCCGGCGCGCGCGAGGCGGGTTATGTGATCCTGCGGCTGCCGCTGGAGGTCAGCCCGATCTTCAAGGACTGGCTGCTGCGCCATTATCCCGACCGTTACCGCCATGTGATGTCGCTTGTCCGCTCCATGCGTGACGGCAAGGACTACGATTCGGAATGGGGCAAGCGCATGAAGGGCGCCGGTCCCTATGCCTGGCAGATCGGCCGGCGCTTCGAGATCACAGCCAAGCGGCTTGGTCTCAATGCCGAACGGCGCACGCTGCGGACCGATCAGTTCGTTGCCGCCGGGAAAGACCAGGTGCAACTGACGCTGCTTTGAAGAGACAATTCGTCGCGATGGTTTGATCCGTCGCGCACCAAGAATCCCGTCCGGCCTGCCCCGGCCTGCAGACGGTGCCCTCCCGGTCCGGCGCCCCACCCGACCCGGAGGGACTTGCGGAGAATCGGAGCCGATGCGAACCTCGCCGCAACATGGCTCGCGCGCGTTCTGATTCTCCGCCTCTCTTTGAGATCATCGAGAAGCCCGACTTCTCCTTCGAGACGAAGGCGATGGCGGAGGGCCTGTGGCCGGTCGCCGGGATGGACGAGGCAGGCCGCGGCCCCCTGGCCGGGCCGGTGGTCGCCGCAGCGGTGGTGCTCGATCCCGCCAACATTCCCGACGGCCTCAACGATTCCAAACGCCTCAGCCATTTACAGCGTGAGGCCCTGTTCCTGCGCATTCTCGGCTCCGCACAGGCGGTCTCGATGGCCTCCATCAGCGCCGAGGGCATCGACGGCAGCAACATCCTCAAGGCAAGCCTGGAAGCCATGCGGCGCGCGCTGGTAGGGCTGTCGATCCGGCCGAAGCTTGCGCTTGCCGATGGACGCGACGTGCCGCCGGGACTGCCTTGTGAAGGGCGCGCGCTGATCAAGGGCGACCAGCGTTCGCAGTCGATCGCCGCCGCCTCGATCGTTGCCAAGGTCATGCGCGACCGCATGATGTGCGGCTGCGGCAACCATCACGACCGCTACGGGTTCGAAGTCCATATGGGCTACGCCACGGTTCGCCATCGCACCGCGATCGAAGCGCATGGCCCGGTGGCGCGGCTGCACCGCGTGTCGTTTGCGCCATTCCGGCTGGGTGGGGCCGAGGTGGACGTGGTGGAAGAAGAGAGCTTCGCCGGGCTGGATTGAGCGACGACGACAAGCCACTCTCCCCCTTGTGGGGGAGATGTCCGGTAGGACAGAGGGGGGCGCTGTCCCGCCGGCTTCTCAATCGATTGCAGTTATGCCCTCAGGCTTGTCCCGATAGACCTTAGGACAACAAAGGTTAGCGTTCCTTCACGCCCCCCTCTGCCCTGCCGGGCATCTCCCCCACGAGGGGGGAGATTGGCAGCTTCAGCGCCGCAACAAAAAAGCCGCCGGGTTGCCCGGGCGGCTTTCGATGACTGGCTAGACGAACCGCCTAATTCAGCTTCGACTTCACGTCCGCGAGCGAAGCCTTGAACAGATCTGCACCGGCCTTGGCGTCGATCTTGCCGGCAAGCAGCGCGCGTGCTGCCTCGACGGCGATGTCGACGGCGCTGGCGCGCACTTCGCTGATGGCATCACGCTCGGCCTGACCGATCTTCTGTTCGGCAAGCGCGGTGCGCCTGACGACATAGTCCTCGGTCTTCTTATGCGCGTCGGCGGCAAGCATGTCGGCTTCGCGCTTGGCGGCAGCGACGATGTCGGCGGCCTCCTGCTCGGCTTCCTTGCGCTTGCGCTGGTACTGGCCGAGCAGCTGCTGGGCCTCCTCGCGCAGCCGGCGCGCTTCGTCCAGTTCATTGCTGATCCTGGCGGCACGGGCGTCGAGCGCCTTGGCGATCATGCCAGGCACCTTGATGTAGACGGCAACGCCGAGGAAGATGATCAGGGCTATCGTGGCCCAGAGCGTCGCGAGAGATGTGTAATCCATGATGCGCTCCTCACCGGGCCACGGATTTGACCGCAGCCGCGATCTCGGCCTTGCTGGCCTTGCCGCCAACCAGAGCCTCGACGATCGCCGAAGCGGTGTCCTCGGCGATGCTGCCGACTTCCTTCATGGCATTGGCCTTGATGGAAGAAATGCGGGCTTCGGCTTCGCCAAGCTTCGCGTCGAGCGCAGCCTCGACCTTCTTGCGAGCGGTGTCGGCCTCGGCCTTGGCAGCGTCGTTGGCCTGCTGGCCGATCGCGTTGGCCTTGGTCTTGGCTTCCGCCAGTTCCTGCTCGTAGGCAGCAACGGCGGCGTCGGCCTCGCCCTTCAACCTGGCCGCCTGGTCGAGGTCCTGCGTGATGCGATCGTTGCGGACATCGATGATGCCGCCGACGCGCGGCATCACCACCCGCTTCAGGAAGAGATAGAACAGCCCGAAGGTGATCGCCAGCCACAGAAGCTGCGACGGGAACGTCGCCGGATCGAATGGCGGAAACGTGCCATGCGCTTCAGCAGGCACGCTGGTGCCGGAATGCGTGTCGCCTTCCGTCGCAGCGTGGCTGGTATCGGCTGATGGCGCGGACTCTTGCGCAAAGGCAGATGTCACGAACATGGACTATCCCCGAAATTCAGGCCCGCCGCTTGCGCGGCCGGCCTGTCCAATCTTCCCGAGTGCTCAGCCGAACAGGGCCAGAAGCGCGATGAGAAGCGAGAAGATGCCCAGAGCTTCGGTCACGGCAAAGCCGAAGATCAGACGGCCGAACTGGCCATCGGCGGCCGACGGGTTGCGCAGTGCGCCCGCCAGGTAGCTGCCGAAGATGTTGCCGAGGCCAATGCCCGCGCCACCCATGCCCAGGCAAGCGATGCCGGCGCCGATGTACTTTGCTGCTTCTGCGTCCATTTGTTCAACTCCTTTGGATCTAAAATTCCGTTGCGATTCCATCCGGCGCCAATGTTGGAAATCTTTGGGCCGGAAACTTTTGGATCTAGTGCCCTGGATGCAGGGCGTCGTTGAGATACATGCAGGTCAACACGGCAAAGACGTAAGCCTGCAGGAAGGCGACCAGCAGTTCCAGTGCCGTCAGCGCCACCGCCATCGCCAGAGGCAGGATCGAGCCGGCGACGCCAACCGCGCCGAGCGCGCTCAGGCTGACGACGAAGCCGGAGAACACCTTCAGCGTGATGTGGCCGGCGAGCATGTTGGCGAACAGACGAACCGAGAGGCTGACCGGGCGCGACACGAAGGAGATTACTTCGATCAGCACCACGAGAGGCAGCAGGAAGACCGGCACGCCGTGCGGCACGAACAGTTTCAGGAAGCCAAGACCATGCTTCATGAAGCCGTAGACGACCACGGTTGCGATCACCAGCACGGCAAGGCCGAAGGTGACGATGATGTGGCTGGTGACGGTGAAGAAATAGGGGAACAGGCCAAGCAGATTGGCGACGAGCACGAACATGAACAGCGAGAACACGAGAGGGAAGAACTTCATGCCCTGCGTGCCGGCGGCGTCGCGCAACATGTTGCCGACAAACTCGTACGCCATCTCGGATACCGACTGAAGCCGCCCGGGAACCAGGCTGCGGCTCGACGTCGTGAGAAACAGGAATCCAGCCGCGACGATCACGGTTGCGACCATGAACAGCGCCGAATTGGTGAAAGACAGGTCATAGCCGCCGATGTCGATCGGAATCAGCTTGTTGATATGGAACTGGTGGATCGGATCGACCTTGTCAGCTGCCACGTTCAAACCCCGTCAATGCCGCGTACGGCCTCGTTACCATTACCGCACATGGTGCGCGGTCATTTCTTGTCGTCTTGGCCACGGCGCGATTTATCGCCCTGTCCAAATTCTGCCACGACGCCGGCGGAACGCATCACATTGAGCACTCCGGCGCCAAAACCAAGCAGCAGAAACACGATCAGACCCCATGGCGATGTCCCCGCCAAACGGTCGATGACCCAGCCGATGCCGGCACCCACCACCACCCCGGCGATAAACTCGCTGGAGAGTTTGAGCGCCTGACCATAACCGGCCACACTGCCCGCTTTCGCGTCGTCTTTCCCCTCGAGCCGGCCCGGCCGCCTTGTCGCAAGCGAAGCTTCAAGGTCACGGCGGCGGCGCTCAAGATCGTCGTCGCGGATGTCGGGTTCATGCTGATTGCCGCGGCCGGTTTCTCCGGTTCCGTCTGGCCCATTCTTGTCGGCCATCGCAACCCCCCTGCCCGGTCAGACCGTCACCGTCCGTCCGCTTCTAAAGTCGCCGGCAACATAGTTAGAGGGTTTGCGCCCGTCAAGCCACGGGCGGAAGTTCATTGCCATGTATTTTAGGCAATGAAATCAATGAATTACGAAGGTGCGACATCGTGCCCGCCAGGATGACGAGGATGCATGGCGCGAATCCCCCGCGCAATGGCTCTTTGATCGGCTGCGCGCCACATCAAGGATCAGCGGCTGCTCCGCACTCAGCTCCAGCCGCCGCCATAGGTCCGATAGAAGATATGCAGGCCGATCTTGGTCATCTTCTGCATCGTGCGCGCCCAGCCGGGATGGACATATTGGGCATAGTAGTGGGTCGACGATCCGACTTCCGGAATGAAGATCTTGCCGGCGGTGACGGCCATGGCGATCTCCTGGGCGGTCTTGTAGGCGGCTGGGCTATCGATGCGCTTCTTCCTGCCGTCGCAGGCGAAGGAGAACTGGCAACGGTTGAACCAGCTGTCGTTCTGGTAGACGACGCCGCAGATCGAATTCGGATAGGTCGGATTGCGGACGCGGTTGAGGATGACCTGGGCGACAGCGGCTTGGCCGCGCACGGATTCGCTCCTCGCCTCGAAATAGATTCCGTTGGCAAGGCATGCCTGCTCCTTCTTGGAGAAGACACTCGCCGGCAGCGGGTTCTGGATCCACGAATGATCGCCCTTGGCCATCGGCGGAATGAAGCGGCCCTCATTGGGCTGCTCGTCCTGAAGCAGGGCCTCGAAGGGCGATGCCTTGGCATAGTCCGGCTCGGATTGCGCATAGGCGGTGGCCAGCACATCCGGATGGTCGTTGTTGACCAGCGCCGCCAGTATGGCCGGCATGCCGGGATCCGGCTTCTTGTCCTCGCGCACATGGAATGCGGCGGCGATCTGGATTTCCTTGCCTTTGATCTGCGGCTTGGCGAAAGCCATTTTCAGGCCGCTGTCCATGCTGGGTCGCAGCAAGGAGGACGTGCGCTCGAAGATCGAGCCGGCGTTGAAGTTCTTTGGCGGTGCGACGGGAGACATCTGGACGATGCGCCCTTTCTTCTCGGCGCGCATCACGCGGTCCTCATCGGGCGTGGCGCTGACCTTGCCGCCCTTGCCGCGAAACGACACGTTGCCGACACCGGCCAGGTGGACGCCCGATCCGGAAATGGAGCCGGTGACATCGGAATCGACAAAGGGCATCTCGGCCGCGTGGGTCGATCCGGCGACGGATTTCTCGACATAGGAATTCCAGCGCGTGCTCGATGCTTCGAGGCCGGAAACGAGGCTCGTCATGTCCTGATAGGCGGCGACGGTCGGAAAGCCGATCCAGATGCCGAAACCGATGACGAGCGGACCCAGAAAGCCACGTTTTCTCTCACCGGCGGCGGCAACCAGCCGCTTCAACACACGTCGATGCACGGAACTCTCTCCAGGAACGCTACAGACCCCACTGGAGAGCAAAATGATGCATTAACCTTGATGGGACGTTAACGGATTCGATCGGGTTTTCCCGGTCGGCCCGAGGTCGTGGTTGCGAAGTCGGGCGATTTTGCGGCCGACTATTCAGGCCGGACGCAGGAAGATCGGCCGGGCGATCAGCGCGCAGATGGCGGCCGCCAGCCAGACGCCGGACCAGGACCAGAGGTGCAAGAGCCCCGGAATGGCCACCGGCACCAGGAAGAAGCCGACGAAAACAAAGGTGTTGGCAAGGCTGAGCGCGGTTCCGACATGGCCGGCGCCGGCAAGGGTGGCAAGCTCGGTGTAGGCGACGCCGTGCCAGGCGGAGACAGAGATGCCTGCGACAATAAGCACGACCGGAAGAACCGCCGACCAGATGAGCTGGCCGCCCGGAATGGTTGGGCCGAACAGGACCAGCAGCCAAAGCATGGCGAAGGCAAGGGCGCTGAACGCGCTGCACAGGCGAAGAAATTGGCGGCGGTTGCCATAACGGTCGGTGAAGCGGCCGCTCCAGATGCGCATGACCATGGCGCCGATCTGCACCGCGGCGAGGCTGGCACTGATTGCCGCCGTTCCCAACCCAACGAAGTCGTGCAGGAATACGGAGGCGAAGGTGAGCACGGCCACCTGCGGAAAGCAGAGCAGGCCGATGGCGGTCGCGATACGCCAGACGTCGCGATTGCGCAGCGGCGCCGGTCCGGCCACAGCCGAAGCGGGATGGCCCTCGCCCGCCGTCGGCGGCTCGTGCAGCCAGCGCCAGGCGAACAGGGCAGACAGAGCGGATGCACCCGCCAGGACCCCGAACACCGCGGCAAAGCCGAAAGCCAGCGCAAGCGAGGGCAGCACGAGCGCGCCAAGGCCGCCGCCAAGCGGCACCGCCGTCTGCCTGATGCTCATGGCGAAGCCGCGCTCGTTTTCCCGGAACCAGCCCATGATGGCGCGGCCGCTCGAACCGTTGACGCTGCCGCCGAGCAATCCGGTGATGAATAGGCTCGCGGAGAGCAGCGTGACATCGGGAGTACCGGTCCTTGTCGGCACGACCAGCATCGCCATGACCAGGAGCCACGCCGCCGTCGCGCCGAGCCCGATCAACAGCACGCGGCGGTCGCCCCAGCGATCGGTGAGCAAGCCCCAGGGCAGTTCGCTGAGCGCGACCCCAAGCCCGAGAAGGCCGAGCGCCAGACCGAGTTCGGCATTGCCTAGGTGATAGCCCTGGCGAAGAACGACCGCCGTCGCCGGGATGCCGGAGAACGTAGCCGAGAAGGCGGCATTGGCGTCAACGCCGATGCCCAGGACTTTCCAGCGATGGCCCGGCGTGAACACCCTCCCGGTGGAACCGGTATCTTCCAGAAGTTCCGACGGCTGCCGGTCGGTGCAATTGACAATGGCGGACATGACTTCATTTCCCGTGCTGGCCAGCGGTCCGGCCTTGACGATCTGTCCCTACCGCCATAATTTCATCCTGAAAATCAGGAAGTTTTGAACTTACAATCCTGAAAATCGGGACTTCCCAACATGCGACGTATAACATTCGACCTCGACGTCCTGCGCAGTTTCGTCACCGGCATGGAGCTGGGTAGCTTTGCCAAGGCCGCTGACCGGCTTGGCCGGTCGACGTCGGCGGTCAGCGCGCAATTGAAGAAACTGGAAGAACAGGCGGCGACGCCGATCTTCCGCAAATCAGGACGGGGCCTCGCTTTGACCGAGGCCGGCGAGACCATGCTCGGCTATGCGCGCAGGCTGATCGAATTGAATGACGAGGCGGCATCCGCCATCCACGGTGTCGAGCTGGAAGGCTGGGTACGGCTCGGCTTGCAGGAAGATTTCGGCGAGGCGGCGCTGCCGGACGTGCTCGGCCGATTTGCCCGGGCGCACCCCAAGGTGAAGATCGAAGCCAGGATCGCACGCAGCCACGACCTTGCCGAAAGGGTCCTGTCAGGCAGCCTCGATATCGCGCTCGCCTGGCACTGCGGCGAAACGCTGCCCTACAGCCAGCATGTCGCCGATGTGCCGATGCGCTGGATCGGGCCGGCAAAGCGTATCGAGACCAGCCTGCGCAACAGTGAGCCGCTGCCGCTGGTGGCGCTCGAAGCGCCATGCCTTCTGCGCACGGTGGCAACCGAAACGCTCGACCGCGCCGGCCTGTCGTGGCGGATGGCCTTTTCCAGCCCGAGCCTTGGCGGCATCTGGGCAGCCGTGGCGGCGGGGCTGGGGCTGACAATCCGCACCGACATCGGCCTGCCGGCCAGCGTCAGCGCGATGACGCCGGAGATCGCTGGGCTGCCGGCATTGCCCAAAATGGCGTTGGTGCTGCATCAGAAGGATGCTGAACTGGATCCGGTGGCAGCGCGGCTGGCCGACATATTGCTGCAGGCGGCGTTGCAGGCGCTGCCACGGGACGAGCGGTTGAAGGAGGTCGCTTAGACAGCCGGAACAGGTATCCAGCGCCCGACCGCTTATTTACGCTTGTTCGACCTGCCGGCGAATGGATTGTCCGACGTGCGCAGCGCGATGCGGATCGGCACGCCGGGCATATCGAAGGCTTCGCGCAGGCTGTTGGAGAGATAGCGGACATAGGATTGCGGCATCGCATCGGGCCGCGAGCACTGGACAACGAAACCCGGCGGCCGGGTCTTGGCCTGGGTGACGTATTTGACCTTCAGCCGGCGCCCGGCCACGGCAGGCGGCGGATGGTGTGCCAGGATGCCTTCCAGCCAGCGGTTGAGCTTGCCGGTCGAGACGCGGCTGTTCCACACCTTGTGGGTCCTGATGACGGCATCCATCAGCTTGTCGAGGCCGCGCCCGGTCTCGCCGGAGACAGGTACGGCCTGCAGGCCGCGCGCCTGGGGAAGAAGCCGTTCCGTCTTCTCGCGCAGTTCGGCCAGAAGCTCCTGGGGATGGTCGATCAGGTCCCATTTGTTGAAGGCGATCACCGGCGCCCGCCCTTCCCTGATGATCAGGTCGGCGATCTGCAGATCCTGCTTCTCGAAGGGAATGGTGGCGTCGAGCACGATGATGACGATCTCGGCGAAGCGGATGGCGCGCAGGCCGTCCTGCACCGACATCACTTCGAGCTTTTCGTGAATCCTGGCCTTGCGGCGCATGCCGGCCGTATCGAACAGCTTCAGGCGGCGGCCATGCCAATCCCAATCGACCGAGATCGAATCACGGGTGATGCCGGCTTCCGGTCCGGTGAGCAGCCGTTCTTCGCCGATCAGCGCGTTGATCAGCGTCGACTTGCCGGCATTGGGACGGCCGACGACGGCGATGCGCATCGGCTTGGTGTCGTCATAGGTGTGCTCGGCATCCGGATCGGCGATATCCTCGCCGATCAGCACCTCGCCGGCAGCGATCTCTTCGTCTTCGCCATCTTCGTCTTCGCCGAAGGCGCGCGCTTCGCCGAGCGCGCCGATCACGGCGTCGCGCAAATCGGGCATGCCCTGGCCATGCTCGGCCGAAACCGGGATCGGCTCGCCAAGGCCGAGCTCCCAGGCTTCCAGCATACCGCCCTGGGCGCCCTTCGCCTCGGCCTTGTTGGCGACCAGCACGACCGGCTTGCCGGACTTGCGCACGATCTCGGCGAAGGTCCTGTCGTCAGGCAAAAGGCCGGACTTGGCGTCGATGGTGAAGAAGATCAGGTCGGCCTCGCGGATAGCGATCTCGGTCTGCGCACGCATGCGGCCGGGCAAGGTCGAGGCACCAGCGTTCTCGAAGCCGGCGGTGTCGATGACATCGAAATGCAGGTCGTAGAGCTTGGCGGCGTGGACGCGACGATCGCGGGTGACGCCCGGCGTGTCGTCGACAAGCGCCAGCTTTCTTCCCACCAGCCGATTGAAGAGAGTCGATTTGCCGACGTTAGGTCTGCCGATGATGGCGACTTTGAAGGTCACGACGCACTGCCCGACCCGCGGATCAGCTCGGACATCAACGTTGCGCGCTCGCGGGTGTTGCGCGGGGCGCCGTCGTCGGCGGCGATCTGGTCGAACAGTTTCAGCGCATCCTGCGTCTTGCCTTCCTTCCAGGCGGAAAGGCCGAGCGCCTCGCGCGCCGTGTGGCGCAGCGTGTTGGTGTCGGATGTCAGCGCTTCGACACGGCTGGACACGTCGGCGAACGAGCCATGGTCGACGAGCAGCAGCGCTGCCCGCAGCCGCGCCATGTCGCGAATGCTCTGGGGAATGGCCGTGTCGGCGGCGACTTCGTCGAAATCCTTGACGGCGGCGGGAACGTCGCCCTTGTTCGCCTTGACGGTCGCGCCGCGCATGCGGGCGAGCAGCGGATAGGCGCCGTAGCCATCCTTCTCCAACTGATCGAGCGCGGTCAGCGCCTCATCGTTCTTGCCGTCATTGGCAAGCTTCAGCGCCTGCGAGAACGCATCGCCCGAGCGGTTGGCGCGCGTCTCGTCCCAATAGCGATAGCCGACGAAGGCGGCGGTACCGAGCACCACGAGGACCGCAACGACAATCAGGGCTGGGCCAAAACGGTCCCACAGCGCCTGCGCCTGTTCGCGACGGATCTCGTCGTTGACTTCACGGATAAAACTGTCGTCGGACATCAAATCAAACCATTCCTGCCCGGTCGGGCCTTTGTCAGCCCGCGTTTTAGCGAAATTTTGCCGGCATGGAAGGGGTTCAACCGGAAAATCGCTATTGTCCGGGGCAAACGGATGTTTGCCCCGGACGAGCAGCCGAAGAGGCCCATCGCACCCGCGCCACATTTAGGCGATAGCCGGCTTGCAGACGTTCCCCGAGTTAAGATCAGATTCCTATGCTTCGTCCGTTCCGCGTTGTTGCGTTTTCGCTTGCCGCGCTCGTCACTGCCGGCGTGGCTCTGGCCGACCCGCCCGCGCCACCGGTGCCGGCAAAGCCCAAGCAGGTCGTCATCATCTCGTTCGACAGCGCCCGCGACATTTCGCAGTGGAAGCGCAGTCGAGCACTGGCTGAGCGCACCGGGGCACATTTCACCTATTTTCTGTCCTGCGTCTTCCTGCTGTCGACGGAAACACGCAAGGAATACACCGCACCCGGCAGAAGCGCCGGGAAATCCAATATCGGGTTTGCCGCCTCGAAACAGGAAGTCACCGACCGGCTCGAGCAGATCGGGCTTGCCGCGCATGAGGGCCACGACATCGCCAGCCATGGCTGCGGCCATTTCGACGGCAAGGACTGGAGCAAGGCCGACTGGCTGAAAGAGTTCGGTTCGTTCGAGCACATTCTCGAGAACGCCTATGCCATCAACGGCATTGCGCCCGAGCCTGAGGGCTGGCGCGATTTCGCACGGCATGCGGTTGTCGGTTTTCGCGCGCCGTATCTGTCGACGGGCAAGGCGCTCTATGAAGCGCTGCCGGCCGCCGGCTATCAATTCGACGCCAGCGGCGTCTCGCAGGGCCCCGCCCGACCGACGGCCAGCAACGGCGTCATGCACTTTTCGCTGCCGCAGATTCCAGAAGGACCGAAGTCACGGCCGGCGATCGCCATGGACTACAATCTCTATGTCAGGCATTCCGGCGGCTTCGAACGGCCAAGCCAAGCGGGCGAGTTCGCCAACCGGACCTATGATGCCTTCCGCGCCGCCTTCGACAAGCAGTATGCCGGCAAGCGCATTCCGCTGGAGCTCGGCTTCCACTTCGCGCTGATGAATGACGGCGCCTACTGAAACGCGCTGGAGCGTTTTGCCGGCGATGTCTGTGTCAAGGCCGATGTCGAATGCATCAGTTTTCGCGACTATGTTTCGCGGCAGGATGCCGGCCAGAGGCAGGTCTCAGTCGGCGGCTGAGCCGCCAACCCGGTTCGTTTCCAACCTCGATCTTTAGGCCGGATCCTCAGCGCCCTGCCTTGCCAGATAGCGCTGGTCGATATCGGGCAGCGGCTCGCCTTGCAGCGTCGCCTCGAAGGCGCGCAGGCGCTTGTGGACCGATTGCAGCTCGACGATGGTCGACCAGGAGGTGAGCAGAAACTGCAGTGAACCGGTCACCTTGCCGAATGCGTTCGAAATCTGGTTCAGCGCGCCGAACGTGATCTTGTGCGCCACCAGCGAGGGACCGAGGATCAGCAGCGAGAAAATGTTGTCGGCCTGCAGGTAGGTGTAACGGACGACGTTGAAATAGATGTAGTGGAAATAGAGCCTGAAATAATTGTGGCGAACATTCTCGAACAGCTCGGCCGTGGTGGCCGGCTGGGCCCGGTCCGCGTGATCCTCGCCGTAGACGAGTTCCTTGCGGTAGGCTGCCTCAACGCGCTGGTTGCGGAACTGCAGCCCTGGAAGTTTCAGACCTGCAACCATGACCGAGATCGTCCCGAACAGACACCAGGCAAGGGCTGCGACAACCAATGGCTGTGGAATCGCGCCGATAATCGGCAACTCGGTGATATGGGCCTGCAACTGGATCATGACCGGCAGGAATGCGATCAACGTCATAATCGACTGGACGAAGCTGGAGCCGAGATCTTCCATGATCTGCGAGAACCGCATCGTGTCTTCCTGGATGCGCTGCGAGGCACCCTCGATGTGGCGTAGCCTGCCCCAATTCTCGACGAAGTAGTTGTTCATCGCCGTGCGCCAACGGAAGATCCAGTGACTGACGATGAAGGCGTTGACCACCTGCACATTCATGCCGACCAGGGCGAGCCACGAAAAATCAGCCAATCCGATATAAAATTCGCTGTTGGTCGACTTTCCAGTCCCCGACATCAGGCCCTGCACATAGTCGAAGAAAGGCCCATACCAGGCGTTGACGGCGACACTGACCTGCACATTGAAATAGATGAAGAACAGAATGACCGCGGTCATCAGGATCGACCAGCGTTGCCACGGATGCGGCGAATACCAGCTCCAGAATGCGTAGAAGACGAGCACGCAGAACGCGAAATAGAGATAGAACCAGAGGAACGGCTTCGATACGAGGATGGCGATGCCGATGATGGGCGGCGCGCCGGCCGCGGCGGGCGGCAATCCGAAAACCGTACCTAATTGTTCACCACCGAAGAACCAGAACAGGATCGCCGCAAGGCTCCAGACGGCGGCCGAAGTGAAGAACAGCTTCGGCTGCGGGAAAAAGGATACGAACACTGTGGCGAATTCCTCGATCTAGGCGCAAATCAGCTGACGACAGCGGGCATAAAGTCACACATTAGTGGGAAAGAAAATGCCCGTGCCCGATGCCCGGCACAGCAAGCCCACAATCATGGCGATTTTGGCGCAGCCGACCATGTGATGGCGCCGGAGACGACCAGCACGATCGCGGCTGTGATCGAGGCGAGGAAGAAATCGCCGGACATCTGCGCCAGAAACCCGGCGGCGACCGGCCCGATGATCTGGCCAAGGCCGAACGCAGCCGTCATCAGGGCGAATATCCGCCGCGGCGCGCTTGGCGCCTGCTGCCGGGCGGCCTGCAGGCCAAATGCGGTGATGGCAATGAAGGTGCCACCGAGCAGCACGCCGGAAAGCAGCGGCCCGGTGGCGCCGCCGATGGCGACGCTGGCGGTGACGCCGGCAACTTCGATGAAGCACGCCAGCGCATAGGCGGCATAGAGGCCGGTGCGGGCCGCGACCTTCTGCCAGAGCCAGACTGAGGGAAAGCCCGCAAGACCGGCGACCATCCACACCATGGCCTCGAAGACGCGGCTGCCGCCGCCTTGCCGGACGATGGCGACCAGGAATGTCGCCGTCACCACATAGCCAAAGCCGAACAGGCCGTAGGCGACGATGACCTTGACCGACGACCGGTCCATCCGCAGTGCCGGCTCGCGGGTGACTTCGCCGTTGCCGAGCGGACCCTCATTGGCCAACAGCGCAACGAGGACGAAACCACAGGCCGAAATCGCCGCCGACCACAGCCAGCCTGCAGCCCAGCCCGAATGCTCGGCGACCAGCACCGCCATCATCGCCGCCGATGCCGCTATGCCGAGCCCGACGCCGCCGAAATGCCAGGCCTGCAGGTCGTTGCGACCGGCAGCCGCGATGTGGCTGAAAACGATGCTGGCCATGAACACCATGACGAAGGCGCTGGCCAGACCGGCCAGAAAGCGGATAGCGAGAAAGGCCGCCATCGCTTCGGTCAGCCCCATCAGCGCGGCAAGGACCGTACTGGCGCCAAGCCCCGCCAGCATCAGCAGGCGCTCGCGCCCATGCGCCCAGCCGCCCGCCGCTGCCAACGCGCCGACGAGATAACCGAGATAATTGGCCGACGCGATCCAACCGGCATCGGCAGGCGACAGATGCAGTTCCTGCATCATGCCGGGCAGGATCGGCGTGTAGACGAAACGGCCGATGCCCATGGCAACCGCCATGGCAATCATGCCGGCGAAGGCGAAACGCAGCGCTGTCGAGGTGGCTGATGTCATTGCACTGCACAATAAGTGCAGGGGTCGCTGAAACAATCGCCATCTGTTGGGCCAGCGCGTGCGCGGGACGTGGTGCTCGCCTCGACTTTCCTCAAGCCGGAACGCTTGGCGCCTGCTCAGCAGCGGCCGCCGGCGTGCAACGGGGCCGTCTCGTGCACTGTCCGCCGTGCCGTCAGCCTGAACGGCACATCGCCCAGTTCGCGCTCCGACATGGTGTTCAGCATCGGATGCGAAAGCGGATCGGTCAGCCATCTCTGCGTTTCGCTGTCCGGGTGCGGCTCATACGGCGTACTCGCAGCGAAAAAGACCTTCAGCGACGACGACAAGATCCTCAGCATTTCCGGCTCCACAGGTCTGTCTCTTCCGATAAAATCCGCCGTTTCGACATGCCTTTCAATTGAGATTTCAGCCGGATCAGTTTAGAAAAACTCAATGGCCATGCTCAATCGCGTCCACCTCAACGGCCTGCGCGCCGTCGAAACCGTTGCCCGTCTCGGATCGCTGGCGGCGGCCGCCGGTGAGCTCAACGTTTCCGTCAGCGCCGTCAGCCAGCAGATAAGCCGTACCGAAAAACAGCTCGGCCAGGCGCTGTTCGAGCGAACGGCGAGCGGTCTGGTGCTGACCGAATTCGGCGCCGTCTTCGCGGCCCGCCTTGGTGCTGGATTTCGTGAGCTTTCCCAGGCCGTGGCGCTGGCCGACGAGGCTACGCAATGCACATTGGTGGTTTCGGTGGCGCCGGCCTTTGCCTCGAAGTGGCTGTTGCCCAGACTATCTCGCCACTTCGACCGGCATCCCAACGTGCTGCTGCGCATCGACGCTTCGGTGCGGCTGGCCAATCTCGATCACTCAGACATCGACATCGCCATCCGGCTTGGCGACGGCAAATGGCCGGGCGGGCGCACGGAACTGCTCTTGGCGCAGGAAGTCTTCCCGGTCTGCGCGCCGGCGATTGCCCAAAAACTGAAGTCGATCGAGGACCTTGCCCAGACCTGCGCGATCACCGACGAGCGAGCAATGATCAACTGGGAAAGCTGGTTCGAGACGGCCGGCGTCCCACCTGTCAGCTTCCTCAAGGGTGCGCGTTTCACCGACCCGATGCTGTGCCTGGAATCGGCGATTGCCGGCCATGGCGTGATGCTGGGCTGGCAATTGCTCGCCGCGGATGCGCTGGCCGACGGGCGGCTGGTGGCGCCTTTCGGTATCCGCGCCCAGAGCGGGCTCGGCTATTGGCTGGTGACCTCGTCCGTCAAGGCGGAAAGCCGCAAGGTCCGGGATTTCAAGGTCTGGATCAGGGAAGAGATCGAAGCAACCATGGCGCGGTTCGGGTCCGCAAACCCAAAACCCGCCGGCGCGATCGCGGTGGAAAGCGCCGCGCCGCCGCTCTATGGTAGGTCGGACATCAAACTACGACAGGCAGGATCATGACCACACATTCGCGCGGCGTTTCCGCATCAATCGACCCGGTGAAGCTCGACAGGCTGGCGGAAGTCGCCATCAAGGTCGGGCTGCAATTGCAGCCAGGGCAGGATCTGGTGCTGACGTCATCGATCGCGGCACTGCCGCTAACCAGGCGGATCGTCGAGCATGCCTACAAGGCCGGCGCCGGCCTGGTGACGCCGATCTTCAACGATGACGAGATGACGCTGGCGCGCTACCGCTTCGGCGCCGATGCCGGTTTCGACCGCGCCGCCGGCTGGCTCTATGAAGGCATGGCGAAGGCCTTCTCCAACAATGCGGCCAGGCTTGCGGTGCGCGGCGAGGATCCGTCGCTGCTCTCCGCACAGGATCCGGCGAAAGTGGCGCGCGCCAACAAGGCCAATTCGATGGCTTATCAGCCGGCACTGGAAAAGATCACCGGCTTCGACATCAACTGGAACATCGTCGCCTATCCGGACCTCGCCTGGGCCAAACAGGTCTTCCCCGGCGATGCCGACGATGTTGCGGTCGTGAAGCTCGCCGATGCCATCTTCGCCGCGTCGCGGGTCGATGTGGAGGACCCGATCGGCAATTGGAAGGCGCACAATACAGCGCTTCGCAGCCGCACCGAATGGCTCAACGGCCATAATTTCCATGCGCTGCACTTCACCGGACCGGGCACCGACCTGACGGTCGGGCTTGCGGACGGCCATGAATGGATGGGCGGCGCCTCGACCGCCAAGAACGGCATCACCTGCAACCCCAACATCCCGACCGAAGAGGTCTTCACCACGCCGCATGCAAGGCGGGTCGAGGGTCATGTCTCCTCGACCAAGCCGCTGTCCTACCAAGGCACGCTGATCGACGACATTTCGGTGCGTTTCGAAGAAGGCCGGATCGTCGAGGCCAAGGCATCGAAGGGCGAGGACGTGCTGAAGAAGGTGCTCGATACAGACGAGGGCGCGCGCCGCCTCGGCGAAGTGGCGCTGGTGCCGCATTCCTCGCCGATCTCGGCCAGCGGCCTGTTGTTCTTCAACACGCTGTTCGACGAGAACGCCGCCTGCCACATCGCGCTCGGCCAATGCTATTCGAAGTGCTTCGTCGACGGCGCCTCGCTCAGCCAGGACGAGATCGCGGCGCGCGGCGGCAACAAGAGCTTCATCCACATCGACTGGATGATCGGCTCGGACAAGATCGACATCGATGGCGTCCACAAGGACGGCGCCCGCGTGCCTGTCATGCGCAAGGGCGAGTGGGCCTGAGGGTTCCAGCCGAGAGGTGTGATGGCCTTCAACATCGCGGTCAAGCGTATCTACGAGCCGCCCGCTGCCGATGACGGGCAGCGGGTTCTGGTCGACCGCATCTGGCCGCGCGGCGTCAGCAAGCAAGACGCCGCGCTGACGCTGTGGTTGAAGGACATCGCGCCGAGCGACGAGTTGCGCAAATGGTTCGGACACGAGGCGGTGCGCTGGGCGGAGTTTCAGGAGCGGTATCGCGCTGAGCTGGATGGGAATGGCGCGGCGGTGACGCAGTTGCGAGGCCTGCTGGGTAACGGCAAGGTGACGCTGCTCTACGGCGCGCATGACGAGGCGCACAACAATGCGGTGGCGCTGGCGGGGTATTTGCGCGGACGCTGAGATTTTATGGCGGTCGGCGGGACAGCGCCCCCCCTCTGGCCTGCCGGCCATCTCCCCCTCAGGTGGGGAGATCCGCTGTCATCATCTTCTTCGCAAATCCCGAACGTGACAGGAATGGCGGAGCGGCGAAGCTGCCAATCTCCCCACTTGAGGGGGAGATGTCCGGCAGGACAGAGGGGGGCGCCACGGAACACCGTGGAACGAGAGGCAGCTCTACTTCCCCACCGCCGCCTCATAGACATCAGCCTTGAACCCGACCATAACCCGGTCGCCTACCTCCAGCACCGGCCGCTTGATCATGGTCGGCTTGGCCAGCATCAGCGCCTTGGCGCTCTTCTCGTCGAGACCCTGCTTTTCCTTGTCCGGCAGCTCGCGGAACGTCGTGCTCGCCTTGTTGAGCAGCTTTTCCCAGCCGACCTTGCCCGCCCAACCATCCAGCCGCTTCGCGTCCAGTCCCTCGGCCCTGAAATCGTGAAACCGGTAGGCTACGTCATGGCCTTCCAGCCAGACGCGCGCCTTCCTGACCGTGTCGCAAGTGGTGATGCCGTACATGGTGATCGTCAAAAGCGTGCTTCCTTGGCTGACTGTCGAATCCGTTCCACAGACTAAACCACCCTTTCCGCTTTGCCAGAGCCGTTGCCATATCTCCGCTCCACATGACGGCCAGGACAATGTCCTGGCCGTCTAATTTCCTGGTCCTGCAGCGACGTGAGGCGGAACCCGGGGCCGGCCCTAGTAATAGAAGCGCTCTTCGGTGATCTTGCCGTTTTTGACCGTGTAGAGGCCGACTTCATCCATGGTGACACGCTCGCCGGTAGCCTTGGGCGTTATGTCATGATACCCTCGACCTCGAGGAAATCGTGGATCGCCCAGTTGGCCCCGGTTTTTAGAGTTCGATGAAACTAACCTGGCAGCACTGGGCAGTTGGCGCCACGGCGCAGGCTGATATGCGCCACGTCGCCGACCTGGAAGCGAAAACCCTCGGCCTGGCGCGGCGCGTCGATGACGACAGGTGCGCCCTGCCCGAGTTCGGCATGCAGGCGCAGCGTGCGGCCGTGAAAGACGACGCTGTTGACGCGCGCCGGTGCGGTGCCGGGCGCGGCCTCGGTCATCGCCAGCAAATCCTCCGGGCGCACGCCGATGGTGCGGGTAGCGCCCTCGGCAGGTGCCTCGCCGGTTTCAGAAATAGCCTCCAGCGGCAGGGTGCCGGCGGTGAAACGCAAGCGATCGCCATCGCGGCCGACAAACCGTGATTGCAGGAGATTCATGGTGCCGATGAAGCTCGCCACAAACTTCGTGGCAGGCCGGTCATAAAGTGTGGCCGGCGGTGCGATCTGCTCGATACGGCCCTTGTTCATGACGACGATGCGGTCGGAGATCGACAGCGCTTCGGTCTGGTCGTGGGTGACCATGACGAAGGTGGTGCCAAGCCGCGACTGCAGCCGCTTCAGCTCAACCTGCATCTGTTCGCGCAGATGCGCATCGAGCGCCGACAACGGCTCGTCGAGCAGCAGCACGCGCGGCTCGCAGACGATGGCACGCGCGAGCGCGACGCGTTGGCGCTGGCCGCCAGACAGTTCGGAGACGCGGGCGCCAAGCTTGTCGGCGAGACCGACCATGTCGAGGGCCTCGCCGGTGCGCTTAGCCTGTTCGGCTCCAGACAGTTTGCGCAGCGACAGACCGAAGCCGACATTTTCTGCAACATTCATGTGCGGGAACAGTGCATAGTCCTGGAACACGGTGTTGACCGGCCGGTCGAACGGTCGAAGGGCCGTGATATCGCGACCATCGAGCAACACCTTGCCGCTCGACGGGCTTTCGAAACCGGCGATGACGCGCAGGCTGGTGGTCTTGCCGCAGCCCGACGGCCCGAGCAGCGTGATGAACTCGCCGCTGATAATGTCGAGATCGACAGCGTCGAGCCCAACGATGCCGCCGGGAAAAATCTTCGAGACCGCCTGAAGCCGGACGAGTGGATCAGGCGCCATCGCGAACCTCGGACGGCTTCGTGGTGTTGACCCAGAGGATCTGGCAACGCTCGGCGCCCGGATTGCGGAAGGCATGCAAAAGCGTGCTCTTGAAGGCAAAGCTGTCGCCCGCCTTCAGCCCGTATTTCGTCGAATCCACCACCAGTTCGACCTCACCGGCCAGCACCAAGCCGAATTCATGGCCGGCATGCGCATAGGCCTCGGCCGTGCCCCCTTTGGCTTCCACCGTCACCAGCATGCCGGTCAGCGTCGCGCCCGGCGGTGACAGCAGCGCCTTGGCAATGCCTTCCGATTTCACCGGGATTTGCCGCCGCTTGTCGGCACGCACGCAATAGAGATCGTTGGCCGCATCGTTGCCGTCGGCGATCAGCGCCGACGGCTCGATGTCGAGGGCGGCGGCGAGCGGCCAGATCACCTTGACGCGCAGCGAGGACATGCCGCGCTCGATCTGGCTCAATGCACCGATCGACACGCCGGCCTTTGCCGCAAGATCGGCCAGCGACAAATTGCGCTCCAGCCGCAGCGCCCGCACGCGCCGGCCGACGCGAACGTCGGCATCGTCCTTCGGCTTCCCAGCCGCTTCATCCAGCATGTCCATGCATCCGTCCTCGTTTCCTTTCCCTTCTCCCCTTGTGGGGTGAGAAGCGGTTCGCGCAGCGAACGAAAAGCCAATTGCTTGGCTTTTCGAGCTTCGAACGCCCTGAGCCTGAAGGGCCGGGCGTGGTTAGTCGATCCACCTGCCGGGTCCCCGCTACTTCGCAGCGTCCCGGCGTTCGCCGGCCTTTCATCGTGCCACTGGCACGATGAATTCGCTTACGCGAACCGGCTGCTCACCCCAAAAGGGGAGAAGGGAAGACCTCGGCGTCAACCTCCCGCCTTGACCTTTTCGAACATCTTGGCGAGGTCGTCATTCTGTTTCATCGGTCCGGTGAAGATGGTGGTCTTCAGCATCACCTCCGGGTCGGACGGCAGCTGCAATTTCTCCAGCTCCTCCTTCGGCACCGCCGCGAAGGCCGAACTGGTCGAGCTGCCATAGCCGTAGGCCTCGATCAGGTATTTGCCGGAATCCGTCTCCAGCCGGCTGTTGATGAAATCATAGGCGAGGTCGACATTCTTGGCGTCCTTGAGCATCACGAAGCCGCAGGCCCAAGTCAGCATGCCCTCCTTGGGCTTCATGAACTCGACCGGCACGCCCTGCTTCTTGAGCGAGGTGGCCGACGCGTTCCAGGTCATGGCGGCGACCAATTGGCCGCTGGCCAGCGCCTGTTCGACGGAGGTCATGTCGGTGGTGTAGTTGGAGAGCAGCGGGCGCTGCTCGCGCAGCTTCTCGGCCACCTTGTCCATTTGCTCCGGCGTCATGTCGAACGGATTGACGCCGGCGAGCAGCGCCGCCACGACAGGCGTGTCATGCACCGCGTCGATCGTCGCCATGCGACCGGCATACTGCTTGTCCCACAAAAGGTTCCAGCTCGCTTCCGGGTTCTTCACCAGATCGGTGCGGTAGAGGATCGAGGTGTTGCCCCAGTCCCACGGCACCATCCAGACCTTGCCGTCGCCAGCCTGCAGGTCTGGCAGGTTCTTGAACACCGGGAAGATCGAGTCCCAGTTCTTGATGCGCTTGGTGTCGATCGGCTGCAGCAGGCCTTCCTTGTTCCAGCGCGCCACCTTGTCATAGCAGGGATGCGCAATGTCTGGTCGGAAGCCGGCCTTGACCTTGGTGAAGGCGTCATCGTCGTCACCGAAGATCGAGGCCTCGACGCCATCGGGATGCGCGGCAAGGAAGCTCTTGTTGAAGTCGGGCAGTTCATAGCCCGACCAGGTGAAATATTGCAGCTTGTCGCCGGCGAAAGCGACAGTCGACGACAGCGCCAGCGCGAACGCCGTCAATCCAGCGCAAACAGTCTTTGCAGAGATCGATTTCAGGTCGAATGCCATTGCAGTTCTCCTCTCTTGGTCTGTTTTGGTTGTGATGGATCCGCGGGCTTTGGCGCCGTGGCGGACAAGCCGCGATGGCGCAGAATTTCAGCTGTTGCAGCGATGACGAAGGACACCGCCAGGATCGAAGTGCCCAGTGCCATCACCGTCGGCAGCGACCGGGGAAAACGCAGCTGGCTCCAGATGTAGAGCGGCAGCGTCGGCTCGGTGCCGGCCAGGAAGAACACGACGATGAATTCGTCGAAGGAGATCAGGAAGGCCAGCATGAATGCCGAGACGATGGCCGGCAGGCTGAGCGGCAGCATGACCCGCCGGAAGGTCGTCCAGTCGGAGGCGCCGAGATCGAGTGCCGCCTCGCGAATGGTTTTCGGGATGGCGGCGAAGCGGCTGCGCATGATCACCACGGTCGTCGGCAGCGCCACCAATATATGGCCGAGAACGATGGCGACGCGCGATGGCCCCAGACCAACGAGGTTGATGAGGATCAGCAGCGATATGCCGACGATGACGCCCGGGATCAGGATCGGCAGCCTTGCGATGGCGCTGATGGTGGCGGCCAGCGGCGAGCGGCCGTAGAGGTCCATGTAGGACACGGTGATGCCGCACAGCGTCGCACCCGTGGCGGCGAAGGCGCCGATGGCGAGGCTGTTCAAGAGTGCACCGGTCAGCGCCGAATTGCCGAACAGCGTCGCGTACCATTGCAAGGTAAAACCTTGCAGCGGAAACGCTGCCTGGATCGAGTTGTTGAAGGAAAACAGCGGGATCAGCAGCACCGGCAGATAGAGAAAGACCAAATAGGCGGCGACATACATGCCGAGCCAGCGGCCACCTCCCTGCGTGCGTGCAGTGCTCATGTGCGGCTGCCAAATCTGCGGTCGGCGAAGCGGGCGACCAGCACCACGCACAGGATGACCAGCATGACGGCGACGGAGAGTGCTGCGCCAAACGGCCAGTCATTGGCCTTGCCGAATTGCGCCTGGATCAGCGTGCCGATCATGGTGCTGGCCGGGCCGCCGACGAGCGCCGGCGTGACATAGTCGCCGACCGTCGGCACGAAGACGACGAGGGCTGCCGCCAGCACGCCCGGCATCGAATTGGGCAGCACGATCCGGCGGAAAGAGGTGAATGGCCGCGCGCCGAGATCGGAAGCGGCCTCGATCAGCGATTTCGGGATGGTGTCCAGCGCCACGTAGATCGGCAGGATGGCGAAAGGCGCATAGGCGTGCGCCAGCGTGACGACGACGGCGGCCGGCGTGTTGAGAAAGGCCAATGTCGGCTCGGACCAGATGCCGCTTTCGATCAGCGCCGAGTTCAAAACGCCATTGTAGGCGAGCACGATCTTCCAGGCGAAGACGCGCAGGAGATAGCTGGTCCAGAACGGCAGCGTCACCAGGAACAGCAGCAGGCCGCGCCGCCGGCCGGCGTGGAAGGCAAGGTAGTAGGCGACGGGATAGGCAGTGACGACCGTCGCCAGCGTGACCAGAGCGGCAATGATCAGCGAGCGCAGCGTCACCGTCCAGTACAGCGGATCGGACACCACGGTGACGAAGTTCGCGACGGTGAAACCGGCGCCGAGCAGCGAACCGTCATTGCCGCGGAAGGCGAGGAAAAGCACGAGGCCAAGCGCAAACAGGATCAGCAGCAAGGTGACCAGCGCGCCCGGCAGCAGCATGGCGACCCGGAAGCCCTGGGAAGACCGGGCCTCTGGCGCTGATGTGGCAACTAGGGTCGACATCGACCTGCCTATTGGAAATTTGAAATTGGCTTAGAGTTTTTCATATTCATGAAACTGTCAAGCAGAATCCCCTAACGGAGCCCCAAGGGGATGAAGCGCCCTGGTCAGCGCTCCAACGCATCGAGCAAGCGATACCAGGCGATGGTCGCGGCGACGCCGACCTGGCGGAAGGCGTGAAACGGGATCGGCCGGATCGGCGAGACCGGGAAAGGCAATTGCCTGGCGTCGCCACTTTGGAGGTAGCCGGCGATGCGCTCGCCAAGCGCAGTCATCAGGCCGACACCACGACCCTGGCAGCCGACCACGGCGAGCAGGCCTTTCTCCGGCTCGTGGATGTGCGGCAGGTGGTCCGGCGTCATCGCAACCCGGCCGAACCAGCGCTTCTCGATGGGAACGCCGGACAGCGAGGGATAGAGCCGTACCAGCGCACGCTCGAGATGCGCCCAGTCGCCGGCGCTCGTCGGCAGCGCCATGCGGCCCCGTCCGCCAAGCACCAGCCGGCCGTCGGCGCTCTTGCGGTAGTAGACGAGGATGCGCCTGGAGTCCGACACCGCCTGCCCTTCCGGCAGGATCGTGGCCGCCAGATTGGACGGCAGCGGCGCCGTGGCGATCTGAAAGGAATGCAGCGGCACGATCGTCTGGGCGAGACCGGGGATCAGACCGTCCGTATAGGCGTTTGTCGCCAGCACGACCGCCTTTGCCTGCAATTCCAGGCCATTTTCGATCAAAATACGCCAAACACCGGCGGCATTGGCGAGCCGCACGACCCTTTGGCGCTCTGCTATCCTCACGCCAGTCGCGGTCCCGACCCGGGCAAGTTCAGACGTGTAGGCGAGCGGATCGATCACACCGGCGCGGCGGTCGAGCCAGCCGCCGAGATAACCCTGTGCGCCAGTCCTGGCTGCGGTCTCCGCTGCGTTCAGCAACCGGACGTCGGCACCGCGCGCGTGCCATTGCCGGTCGCGGTTCGTCGCCGCCTTCAGCGCGGCCTCGGTGTGCGCCGCCTGGATCCAGCCATTTCGAACGAACGGCACCGCCAGATTCTCGTCGCGGATCAGCTCGAACACCGCGTTGGCGGTCGACGCCGCGAAATTGACAAGCGCCTCGCCGCGCTCCGGGCCAAAATGCTCCAGCAACCATTCCGGATCGTATTTCAGGCCGGGAATGACCTGGCCGCCATTCAAGCCTGATGCGCCCTGGCCGATCTCGCCGGCGTCCAGCACCTGCACCGACAGGCCAAGCCGGGCGGCATGCAAGGCAGTCGACAAGCCCATGATGCCACCGCCAATGATGGCGAGATCGACCCGTTCGCCATTGGGAAGCGATTGAAACGTGGAAGCTGCCTGCGGCCTGCGCCAGATGGGATCGGAGAATGCTGTCGCCAAGGGTCACCTGAATGCGCTGCGATTGGTGAAAATCCTAGTCAGGATTTCACAATTTTGAAAGAGCACCATGGCTTTCGCCTGTGGACTGCCGCCGAGACGACCGGAGACCCAGAGTTCCGATCGCCTGCGACGGGATAGACCTTTGACGGGAATCCGGTGAAAGTGCCACGCCGATCCGGCTAGCCCACATTGTCGATCACTTCACCACATTGCCGATCACTAAGAGGACAGAGCGCCATGACGAACCCGACCCACCTGCCCAGCGAGGGCCTTTTTGTCGGACGCGCCAGAAGCAGCGGTGCTGCATACCCGCTGGTCGTCACGGTTCGCGATGGCACGGTCTTCGACATCACCTCGCGTACGGCACCGACCATGCGCGACCTTTGCGAGATGGCCGACCCGGCTGGGCATGTCCGCTCGGCCGAAGGCAGACCGATCGGTTCGCTCGATGACATCGCCGCCAACAGTTTTGAAACCGGGCGCGATCCAGCAAAACCCTACCTGCTCTCCCCGGTCGACCTGCAGGCGGTCAAGGCATCGGGCGTCACCTTCGTCGTCAGCCTGCTGGAACGGGTGATCGAGGAACAGGCGCGTGGTTCGGCTGAAAAAGCCGATGCCATCCGCGCCGACATTGCCGGACTGATCGGCCACGACCTGTCGAAGCTGAAGCCCGGTTCGCCCGAAGCGATGGAGATCAAGGCCAAGCTGATTTCGCGCGGCGCCTGGTCGCAATATCTGGAAGTGGGCATCGGCCCCGATGCCGAGATCTTCACCAAGTGCCAGCCGATGGCCTCGGTGGGCTTCGGCGCCGATGTCGGGCTGCACCCGGTGTCGACCTGGAACAATCCGGAACCCGAGATCGCCATGATCGCCGCCTCCAGCGGCAGGATCGTCGGCGCCACTATCGGCAACGACGTCAATCTGCGCGACGTCGAAGGGCGTTCGGCGCTGCTGCTCGGCAAGGCCAAGGATAACAATGCCTCGGCCTCACTTGGCCCCTTCATCCGCCTGTTCGACGAGAAATTCTCCATCGATGACGTCAAGCGCGCCGTCGTGCGCCTGAAAGTCGAGGGCGAGGACGGGTTCTCGCTGGAGGGCGCAAGCTCGATGGCCGAGATCAGCCGCTCGCCGGAGGAACTGGTCGCCGCGGCCATGGGGCCGCACCACCAGTATCCGGACGGGCTGGCGCTCTATCTCGGCACCATGTTCGTTCCGTCCAAGGATCGCGGCGAGAAGGGCAAGGGTTTTACCCACAAGGTCGGCGACATCGTCACCATCTCGTCGGAAAAATTCGGCGCGCTGGTCAACCGCGTGCAGCTGTCGCCAGACTGCCCGCACTGGACCTACGGCGCCAGCCATCTGATGCGGGAGCTGGCGAAGGCCGATCTTATTTAGCCAAGCCTTGGCCCAGGGCCACCATCAACGCAATGTTGGCGCCTTATTACTCGTGACCTCGTCGGACTGGAATCCAATGACGATACTTGATGTTCGCCGGCACACCATGAGGCGCAAGCCTGGCGCGCACCTTTCTCGAGAAGGAATCGAACTAGCGCGGTTTGTAGCCCAAGGGGCTGACTCTTATGAACTTGTTGTCACAAGCGAAATTCCACGGGCAATCGAAACCGCAATTGCGATGGGTTTCGAAGTAAATGAGTTGATTGCCGAACTTGGAATTCTTCCCAAAAATATACTCGAAACGATCTCGTGGCCGAGCCCGTTGGCGGAGGTAGAACGTGTACTCCGATCGGACGTAGACTGCATTGCATTTGCTAACACCCAAGTGCGACTGTGGACGAGCATAGCTGCCCGAGTTCCCAACGAAGCGACGGGCTTATTGGTGACGCACGGTGGGATCATCGATCTCGGCGTTGTCGCGTTCCTGATGGCCAGCAAACGTCCTATCGAGGGAGAAGCCATCGGATACTGCGAGGGGCTCCGATTAGAGTTCACCAGCGGAAGACTCACCAATGCCGAAATGCTGCGAGTGCCCGAGCATCTGCATTTGTCGGATACCTAACGGAACAAATCGCCTTGCTCGCCTGGCGGCCGATCGGCTGTGGAGCAACCTGCGCGCCGACCATGACGAGGACTATCTGCTCGGCTAGCCTCGACATCAATTATCCGACAGTCGGAAAATCACCTCAACTGATGCAATCTGATGGGACGGCTGATGACGCCCCGTCAGGCGCCCACTACACCTGCAGATGGAGGCCTGGCAGATGGAGGCTTGCCATCCGTCGAAAAAGGGGATGCTCTGACGCATTCAATCGGCACTGGCAAAAGACGCAGAACAAGGGAACGGATTTTGAACTGACTATCTACAAACGGGAGGAAATCAAATGCTGACACGGCTAAGACTCGTTCTATACGGCCTGTTGGTGGCGCTGATGGTGGTACCAGCAGCGGCACAGGCCAAGACGTTCTACTGGATTTCGCATGGCGGTCCGGCCGATCCGGTCTGGACCTACTTCCTGGCCGGCGCCAAGCAGTGGGCCAAGGACACCGGCAACACGGTCAACACCTCGTTCCACAACGGCGATGTCGCCTCGCAGCAGGAAGCGGTTCGCGCCGCCCTCTCCGCCAAGGCCGATGGCATCGTCACCACGAGCCCCGATCCGGGCAGCCTGATCGAGATCGTCAAGGAAGCGCGTGCGGCGAAAGTGCCGATCATCAATTTCAACACGCCTGATCCGAAAGCCGATTTCAACGCCTATGTCGGCGGCGACAATGTCACCTTCGGCAAGCATTGGGCACAGTATCTGGTCGACAAAGGCGTGGTGAAGAAGGGCGACTTCGTCTGGATGCCGGTCGAAATCCCCGGCGCCACCTATGGCGTGCAGGAAGAGGAAGGCATCAAGAGCGTCTTCGAGCCGCTCGGCATCACCTATGAAATCACGGAAGCGACGCTTGATCAGGCTGAAGTGATCAACCGCATGGTCGACTACCTCACGGCGAACAAGGCCAAGGTCAAGGCGATCATCGGCCTAGGCGACCTCGTCACCGGCTCGATCAAGCGGGTGTTCGACCAGGTCGGCATCAAGCCGGGCGAAATCCCGGTCGTCGGCTGGGGCAATTCGCTCGACACCACCCAGGAAGTGCTGAACGGCTATGTCAATGCCGGCCAGTGGCAGGACCCGCAGGCGACCAGCTATGTCGCGCTTTCGCTGGCCAATATGGCCGCCGGCGGCATTCCTCCGGGCTTCAACGTCATCACCGGCGCGCTCTATGAAAAAGACACCGCGCAGATCTACGACGACATCCTGTCCGGCAAGTAACATCCAATCTCAACAGTCGCGGCCGCCCAACGGTCGCGACTGGCTCTCCATTTCGCCGAGCCCTTCGCACGCGATGTGCAACGCTCAGCCTTCCACTCATGTCGCGGATTGCCTGTGGAAAATCATTCGCTCGTCCCACGCCTGATCGCACGGCCGGAATTCGGCCCTTTCGTGCTGCTCGTCGTCGAGATCGCCGTTTTCTGGAGTTTCAACCACGACTTCCTGTCGCCGCAGAACATCTCCAACACGCTGGCTTTCACGGTCGAGCTCGGCCTGATCGCGCTGGCGATGACGCTGTTGATGACGTCCGGCGAGTTCGACCTCTCGGTCGGCTCCCTGTTCGGCTTCTCGCCGGTCTTGATGTGGACCCTGTTCAACAGCGGCCTGACCTCGCTCGAAGTCGGCTTTGTCGCCGCGCTGCTGGTCGCCGCCTTCATCGGGCTGGTCAATGGCTGGTTCGTGACGCAGCTCAAGATCCCGTCCTTCCTGGTGACGCTCGGCATGCTGCTGGTGGTGCGCGGCACCGCCCTTTTCGTCACCGACGGTTTTCCCCAGCGCACCTGGAGTGCGGAGGGCAGCTGGCTGGCGGAAGCGCTGGTCGGCGACTTCTTCATCGGCCCGTTCCGCATCTACATGTCACTGTTCTGGTTCATCGCCGCGGCGATCGCGCTCGGCTACGTACTGACGCAAAGCCGCACCGGCAACTGGATCCAGGCGGCCGGCGGCAACCCGAGCGCGGCGCGGGCGCGCGGCGTCAATGTCAGCGGGGTCAAGATCGGCTTGTTCGTGCTGTCGTCGGTCATGGCCTCGCTTGCCGGCGTCATCTCTTCGTTGCGCACGTCCGCCGCCAACCCCAACAGCGGTACCGGCTATGAGTTGGAAGTCATCGCCATGGTGGTGATCGGCGGTACCGCACTTACCGGCGGGCGCGGCACGATCATCGGCACCGTGCTCGGCATCCTGATCCTGCGCGTGATGCGCAACGGCATCGTGCTGATCGGCGTGCCTGGTCTTGCCTACAACATCTTCATCGGTGCCATCATCCTCGGCATGATGGCACTGCATTCATGGCTGGAACGCCGGCATCAGGCGGGGACTTGAACCATGGCCGAGCCACTGATCCGCATGACGAACATCCGCAAGTCCTACGGCCGCGTGCAGGCGCTGGAGGATGCCAATTTCCATGTCAATGAACGGGAGATCGTCGGCTTGCTCGGCGACAATGGCGCCGGCAAGTCGACGCTGATCAAGGTGCTTTCGGGTGCCGTTCCGCTGACCAGCGGCGATATCTTCATCCGTGGCAAGAAGGTGAGCCTGCGCAGCACCAGCGACGCCATCGCCCATGGCATCGAGACGATCTACCAGGACTCCGCACTGGTCACGCAACTGTCGATCGCCCGCAATCTGTTCCTCGGACGCGAGCCGATCAAACCGCCGCGCTTCCTCAACCGGATGGACCAGGAGGCGATGAACACGGTTGCCCGCGACCTGCTCAAGCAGGTCGGCATCTCGAAGAACATCCCGCCGACGACGCCGATCGGTTCGCTCTCCGGCGGCGAGCGTCAGGCGGTGGCGATCGCGCGCGCCATGCATTTCGACAGCGACCTGATCATCCTCGACGAGCCCACCAACAATCTGGGCGTCGCCGAAACACAGGGCGTGCTGAGTTTCGTGCGCAGCGCCCGCGATTCCGGTCACTCCTGCATTTTCATCGCCCACAACATCCACCATGTCTTCCAGGTGGTCGACCGCATCGTCGTCATGCGCCGGGGCAAGGTGGTCGCCGACGACATCGACCCGAAGACGACCAGCGTGGCGGAGGTAGAGCGGATCATCACCGGCATGTCGGACAAGGAAATCCGCGATGCCATCACCGATGGCAAGCCGTCGCACTGACTGTCGTGATGGCGGCAATCACCGCTGCCTCAGATCGCATCGCTTGTCTGGCGCGGCATCGCAGGGCGCATAGGTAGCGGCATGAAAGCCACCGTCTCGGATATCGCCCGCAATTGCGGGCTGTCGACCGCAACGGTCGACAGGGTGCTGAACAACCGGCCGGGTGCGAGTGCGGCCAACCGCCAGCGCGTCATGGAGGCGGCCAAGCAACTCGGCTACCTGCCGGTCGCCGATCAGGTGACGCTGCCCTCGCGGCCCGCCCATCTCGAATTCCTGCTGCCGATCGGCAGCAATGCCTTCATGCGCGATCTCGCCGGGCATATCGAGGACTACGCCGCGCGTCTGCCGCTTGTCGCCTCGTGCCGGATCCACAATCTCGCCGGTATCTCGCCGAACGCACTGCAGAGCGCTGTCGAAAACCTGTCGCTCAGGGCCAATGGCGTTGGCGTGATCGCTGTCGATCATCCGCGTACGCGCAACATCCTGCGCGACATCGTCGAAGCCGGCATGCGTCTGGTGACGCTGGTGTCCGATGTTCCGACGGCACCGCGCGCGGCCTATGTCGGCATCGACAACCGGGTGGCGGGACGAACGGCGGCGCTGCTGATGGGACGCTTCCTTGGCGGCCGCACCGGCCATCTGGCGATGGTCGTCGGCTCACGTTCCTATCGCGGCCACGAGGAACGCGAGATGGGTTTCCGCTCGGTGCTCAATGAGGAGTTTCCCAATCTGACCGTCAGCAGCGCCGTCGAGATCAACGACGAGCCCGATGCCAGCTACACCGAGACCATGAAGGCACTGCACGACGAGCCAGAGTTGCTCGGCATTTATTGCGTCGGAGCTGGACATTCGGGCGTTGCAAAGGCGATCCGCGAGGCCAGGCCGAACCGCAAGCCGGTGTTCATCTGCCACGACCTGACCAAGGACACGCGCGGTCATCTCGTCGACGATCTCGCCGATGTCGTCATCGACCAGAATGCGCGGCTGATCGCCGAGCAGTCGGTCATTCGCCTGCTCGGCTCGATTGCCTCCTCCGCACCCTATCTGACGCGCAAGTTCATCGAACCGCGCTTGATCTTCAGGGAAAACGTGCCGGTGCAGTGAAGCAGGCGGCCTGCAAAAATGCCTGTTGCCGGATTTGTATGATAATTGGCACGGCAAATCTGCACAGCAGCTATGCAAGTTTCTTTGTTGCCGAATCGTTGGGCAACTCGTAGGTTCTGGTTGTCGGCCATCTACTCCTCCCAGATGCGATGCCGACGCTGAATGGGGTGCACCTCCTCCCGCGCCACATTCGAAAATCGAGCCCGCTGCCACCTCCTCCCGGCAGCGGGCTTTTTTCGTTTGGCCGCCGGAGTTTCCATACCGCCTGGGTCAAAGGCGTACGCGGCCCTCCGTCATAGAGCCGTAACCCGCCAACAATCGTGGCGAATCTCAACCGGCGGCAGCGCCCCGGAACGAAACGATCAGCCCTTCGGCCATGCGCACGAACTGGGTGCTCGGACCTTCCGTACCCACGGTCTGCACGCTGACACGCGCGCCCTCGAACAGCAGCGACAGCGTATCGGCGAGCAGTTCGGCCTGACCAATGCCGGCATCCCGACATAGCGTCACAAGGCGCGCGCGCTGGGCCTCCTTGAGCTCCTTGATCACCAGCCTGGCCGGATGGTCCGGCTCGGTCAGCTCAGCGGCGGCATTGGCCATGTCGCAGCCGCGGCCGTCCGCATTGAGCATGGCAGCCGCCTTGCGAACCCAGGCATGCAGCTGGGCAAGCTTGTCACCAGGGAATTCGGCCTCGAATGCTTCCCACATAGCGCCGGCCTTGGCCGCATTGGCGCGCAGGCATTCGACGATCAGTTCGTCCTTGGATTCGAAGTGACGATAGAGCGTCATCTTGTTCGTGCCGGCAGCTTCGGTGATGGCGTCGACGCCGACGCCCTTGATGCCATGCTTGTGGAACATGTCGCGTGCCGTCTCCAGGATCCGATCCCGGGGACGAGAGCGCTCCACGATGCCGTCTGCCATCATGATCTCCTTTCGTTTCCAAAAAACCCTCGGCCACCTCTTGACTAGGGTGTTACCGGTCTGTAACTTCCAGAATGTTACTTACTGGTAACACCTATATCGTCCACCGTCAATAACAAGGCCGTGAACGGCCCTGCCAGACGAGAGGGGCGAGAAACTGCCAATCATGCGGCCTCGGCCGGTGAAGAAATGAAAACGGTTCGCGAGCACGGGCTGCGAATCGACAGACAAGGAGCCGGCCATGCCACAGCGCCGCGATCTTACCATAGATGAAGCCGTCCGGGATCCGATGATCCGGCTGGTCATGAAAGCCGATGGCGTCGACCCGCGCGCCTTCGAGACGATGTTGCGCTCGCTCGCCGATACGCAGCGTGGCGAGGTGCGGTTGCTGCGTTCGCGGGACGGCCTCGGTGACAAGCGCGGCCAAAGGCTGTCCAGGGTTGCCAGGGCCTTCGGGCGGGCAACAGCAGCCGGAGAGGCGTGCGTGTCGTGGTAAACTTTTTCATTCACCGTCCGATCTTCGCCTCGGCGATCGCCATCATCATGGTGCTCGCCGGGTCGATTTGTTATTTCCTGCTGCCCGTCTCGCAATTTCCCGACATCACGCCGCCGCAGGTCGTGGTCAGCGCCCATTATCCGGGCGCCAGCGCACAAGTGGTGGCCGACACGGTGACGACGCCGCTGGAGCAGCAGATCAACGGCGTGCAGGGCATGACCTACATGTCGTCGACGAGTTCCAATGACGGCTCCTCGACCATCACCATCACCTTCGATGTCGGCTATTCGCTGAGCACCGCCGCCGTCGACGTGCAGAACCGCGTCTCGCAGGCCGCCTCGTCGCTGCCGGCGATCGTCAACCAGGGCGGCGTGACGATCAAGAAGCAGAATCCGAATTTCGTCCTCATCGTCAACCTGACTTCGCCCGACAGTTCGGTCGATCCGGTGGCGCTGAGCAACCTTGCCTATCTGCAGGTGGTCGACCCGCTGAAGCGGCTGCCCGGCGTCGGCGACGTGCAGATCTTCGGCGAGCGGCGCTATTCGATGCGCGTCTGGCTCGATCCCGACAAGCTCGCCAATCTCGGCATCACCGCCGTCGATGTGCAAAACGCCATCGCCGAGCAGAACGTCCAGGTGGCGGCCGGCAAGATCGGCCAGTCGCCGGCGCCCGCCGGCACCGCCTTCGAGATGCAGGTCAACGCCGTCGGCCGCTTGAGCGATCCCAAGGAATTCGGCGACATCGTCGTGCGCGCCAACACCGATACCGGCTCGCTGGTCAGGCTGCGCGACGTCGCCCGCATCGAACTCGGCGCGCTGCAATATTCGTCGTCTGCCTTCTTCGGTAAAGACCCGACCGTGGTGCTTGCCGTTTACCAGATGCCCGGCTCCAACGCGCTCGATCTGCAGCAGCGCGTCAAGGACAAGATGCAGGAGCTGTCGGGTCGTTTCCCGAAGGGCGTGTCCTATGCGATGCACTACGACACCACCCGCTTCGTCTCGGCGTCGATGCATGACGTGCTGATCACGCTCGGCGAAGCGCTGGTGCTGGTCGTCGCCGTGGTGTTCCTCTTCCTGCAAAGCTGGCGCACGACGATCATCCCGACCATCGCCATTCCGGTGTCGCTGGTGGCGACGCTGGTCGTCATGGAGATGCTCGGCTTCTCGCTCAACATGCTGTCCCTGCTCGGCATGGTGCTGGCGATCGGCCTCGTCGTCGACGACGCCATCGTCGTGGTCGAGAATGTCGAACGACAGCTGGAGGCCGGGCTCAAACCGCTTGCGGCGACCAAGGCCGCAATGACCGAGGTCACCGGCCCGATCATCGCCACCACCGCGGTGTTGATGGCGGTGTTCGTGCCGGTCGCCTTCATTCCCGGCGTCTCCGGCAAGCTCTACAACCAGTTCGCACTGACGGTGGCGATCTCCGTCGGCATCTCCGCCTTCAACTCGCTGACGCTGAGCCCCGCGCTCAGTGCCGCCTTCCTGCGGCATCGCGGCGAAACGCAGTTCGCCCCGTTCCGCTGGTTCAACACCGGCTTCGACAGGCTGTCGCACGCCTATGCCAATGGTGTGCGCATCCTCATCCGCTTGCGCTGGATCATGCTCGGCCTGTTCGCGGCGGGGCTGGTCGCCACCTACTTCGTCTGGCAGCGGCTGCCCTCGACCTTCCTTCCGGTCGAGGACCAGGGCTATTTCTTCGTCGTCATCCAGTTGCCCGACGGCGCGTCGCTGGAACGCACCGACGCGGTGGCGCAGAAGGCGCGTGACATCCTGCAGGCGACGCCCGGCGTCGACATCGTCGGCTCGATCAGCGGCCTGAACTTCCTGACCAGTGCCGCGCAATCGAATTCGGCGGTCGAATTCGCCATCCTAAAGCCGTGGGAGGAGCGGGGCCCCGACCAGAGCGCGTCGAAGCTCGTCGCCGATGTGCGCGGCAAGCTGATGCAGATCCCGGAAGCCTTCGCGCTGAGCTTCGATCCGCCGTCGATCCCCGGTATCGGCACGACGGGCGGCTTCGAGTTCGTCGTCGAGGATCTGACCGGCCGCGGCAGTTCAGCCCTCAACGATGCGACGCAAGCCGTGATCGCCGAGGCGCGCAAGCAGCCGGAAATCAACCCGCAGCAGCTGTTCTCGCCGTTCTCGACCTCGACGCCACAGTTCAACTACGACCTCGACCGCAGCAAGGCCAAACTGCTCGGCCTCAACCTGCCCGATGTCTTCAACACGCTGCAGATCTATCTCGGCTCGCTCTACGTCAACGACTTCAACCTGTTTGGCCGCACCTTCCGGGTGACCATCCAGGCCGACAAGGATGCACGTGCGGGTGCCGCCGACATTTCGCGGCTCTATGTGCGCAATGCCTCCGGCGGCATGGTGCCGCTCTCGACGCTGGGCAAACTCGTGCCCTTCGTCGGCCCGGAGACCGTGCCGCACTACAACAACAATGCCTCGGCCTCGATCAATGGCGGCGCCGCACCGGGCTTTTCCTCCGGCCAGGCGGTTGCCGCCATGGAACGGGCCGCTGCAACCGCGCTGCCAAGGGATTTCGGTTTCGAATGGACCGGCATCACCTTCCAGGAGCTCAAGGCAGGATCGATCGCGTCCGTCGTCTTCGGCCTCGCCATTGTCTTCGTCTTCCTGATCCTGGCGATGCAGTATGAGAGCTGGGCGATGCCGTTCATGGTGCTGTTGGCGGTGCCACTGGCCCTGTTCGGCGCCTTCGCAGCGTTGTTGCTGCGTGGCATGCAGATCGACGTCTACTCGCAGATCGGCTTCGTCATGCTGATCGGCCTGGCGGCCAAGAACGCGATCCTGATCGTCGAATTCGCAAGGCGACGGCGCGAGGAAGGCCTCAGCATCGTCGACGCGGCGATGGAGGCGGCACGGCTCAGGCTGCGGCCGATCCTTATGACGGCCTTCGCCTTCATCCTCGGCGTGCTGCCGCTGATGTTTGCGACCGGCGCCGGTGCGGCAAGCCGGCAGTCGATCGGCACCACCGTGTTCGGCGGCATGGTCGCGGCGACCATCCTGTCGCTGGTGTTCGTGCCGGTGTTCTACGCGGTCATCGAACAGCTGCGTGAACGCCGCGGCAAAGACGAGCCCACCTCTCAAGACAATGAACCAACTGCTGAGCACGCTTTACCGCCCCTGGCGGAAGCGGCCGAATAAGATTGGAGACTGATCATGCGTAAATGGAAAATCGCGTTGGGAACGGCTGTCGCGCTGGGTGCGATCTCGGTGGCCAGCGTCCACCTGCTCGATATGGGCAATCTCAGCCTCAATGCCGGCACGGCAGGTGCGGCGCCCGCCCCGGCGGCGTTCGTCATGCCGGTGCCGGTGGTCAGTGTCGTCAAGAAGACGATCCCGATCTACCTCGACTATGCCGCGCGGACAGAGCCGATCCGCAGCATCACCTTACAGGCGAGGATTCCCGGCTATCTGCAGGAGCAGACTGCAGCCGACGGCGTCGACGTCCGGCAAGGCGATCTCCTCTACAAGATCTCGCCTGACGACTTCCAGGCGGCGCTCGACCAGGCCAAGGCCCAAGTGCAGCGCGACACAGCGACGCTCGACTATGCCCGCTCGAATCTTGGTCGCGGCACCGAGCTCGCCAAGAGCGGCTACCTCGCCAAGGACGGCTTCGACCAGCGCACCAGCACCTTGCGCGAAGCGCAGGCATCGCTGGCGCTGAACCAGGCGGCGGTCCGCACGGCAGAGCTCAATCTGAGCTACGCTGAAATCCGGGCGCCGTTTGCCGGGCGCCTTGGCCGCAACCAGGCCTCGGTCGGAACGCTGGTCAGCGTCGCCGGCACCGTGCTCAACACGCTGGTGCAGCTCGACCCGATCTACGTCACCTTCAACCCGAGCGAGACGGATCTGACCGAGATCGAGCAAGCCCGTGCGAACGGCCCGATCGAAGTGGATGTCCTGCTCCCCGGCCAGACCGAGGCAAGCCAGAAGGGCGAGCTTACCTTCATCGACAATTCGGTCGACCGCTCGACCGGCACGATCACGGCGCGCGCGACGATCGGCAATGGCAAGTTTACGCTGCTGCCGGGCCAATATGTCCGTGTCCGGCTGCATGTGAGAGAGCAGGCCGATGCGCTGATGGTGCCCCAGACGGCGCTGGGCTCAAGCCAGCTCGGCAAATATCTCTATGTCGTCGGCAAGGGCAACACGGTCGACCAGCGGCTGGTTTCGCTCGGACCGACGAGCGGCGATCAGGTCGCCATCCTCAGCGGCGTCGCCGAGGGCGACCAGGTGATTACGGGCAATCTGCAGAAGATCGGCCCCGGAGCGCCCGTATCGCCGATACCGGAAAAGCCGGCCACCTGAACACCCCCGTCAGGATCCGGCTTCAGCGCGGCGCCCCGGCCTTCCCACAGGTCGCGGGCGCCGCTCGACTGAGCAGTTCCACCAGACCGGCAACATCGGCCCGGTCGACCTTGGCCGCATGAATGCACAATAGGGGTGCCCAAGGCGCACCGAGACGGAGGAGAGCGCAATCAGCCTACCGGCCTCCAGATCGGCGCGCGCCATGACCCGCTGGCCAAGCGCGATGCCCAGGCCGAGCCTTGCCGAGGCGATCGGCGTCGGTGAGCGCGATGCGGTTGCCGCTGCGCACGAACAGCTGCTTGCCGAACCAGGTTTCGAGATTGCGTATCTGCTGGCTGACCGCTGCAGAGGACACGCCGAGTTCAGAGGCGGCCAGAGTGAAGCTGCCGGCACGGGCGGCAACTTCAAAAGTCTTGATCGCATTCAGCGGCGGCAACCGTTCCACAGCGGCTCCATATGACTCGCCAGAGGGAATTTCGAAACGGTCTCAGCAGCGTTGGCCAATCAATTGAGATAGCCTCTTGTTAGATTGTCGACAATCTGCTTGTCTTGCTTTCGGTTTCCTGGGAGTGGCCGAATGGCGAAAGCGGATTTCAGTCCGATCGCGGACACGACGCGACGCGCCGAGATCGTTGCGCTGTTGCGGCGCGCGATCCTGACCGGGCAGCTCGCACCCGGCCAGAAGCTCAACGAGCTCCGTATCTCCGAACAGATGCGGGTCAGCCGCGCGCCGCTGCGCGAGGCGATGCGCGAGCTGGTCCAGGAAGGAATCCTGACCAGCATCCCCTATGCCGGCACCTTCGTCATCGAGGTCACAGCCAAGGACATCGACGATGCCTATTCGTTCAACAAGGTGATGGACGAGCTGGCCATCGAACGGGCGTGGCCGCTGCGTGACCAGCGCTTCTTCGACGAACTCGACCGGCGCCACGAAGCCGTGAAGCAGGCGACCCGCGCATTGGACACGACACGCCAGATCGAAACCGCGCTGCAACTGCATGGCCTGATCTACGAATGGGCCGACAATTCGGTGCTGCTGGAAACCTGGCAGCGGCTGACCAGCCGGCTGCAGATGTATTTCGCGCTCCACCAGCATGCCCGCAACGAGCCGGTGCCGGCCGAAGACGTTCACGAAACCTATGTGCGATTGCTGAAGGGCAAGGACATGCGTGCGGCCCAGCGCCATGCCAGGGAGCATATCGATCTCGACTTCGAGGAGTTGCTTGCCTACGCCCGCGGCCTCGAACAACGCCCATCGAGGGGCGCCTGACCCGTTCCCAACACCACAGACAGCGGACAAGACACGTGCAGATCGAGACCATCAAGGCCTACCACGTCATGCAGCCCTTCGTTGACGGGCCATACCGCATGTCGAAGGGGCGCGAGGCCGACGCCTTCGACGCGGTGATCGTGTCCATGACATCAGACAGCGGCATCACCGGCTGGGGCGAGATGGCGCCGCTCGGCAATTTTTACTCGGCCGCCTTCCCCGCCGGCGTTCGCGCCGGCGTGGTCGAGATCGCGCCGCATCTGATCGGCCGCGATCCGCGCGGGCTGGCCAGCATCGGGCGGCTGATGGACACGGTGTTCAAGGGCCATCCCTACATCAAGTCGGCGCTCGACATGGCCTGCTGGGATCTGGCGGCGCGCGCAGCCGACGTGCCGCTGGTCACGCTGCTCGGCGGCAAGGAAAGCGACACCGCGGAACTCTACAAGGTCGTCACGCACGGGAGCGTCGACGCCATGGCCGCGCTGGCCAAGCGCATCGTCAAGGACGGCTTCCACCGGCTGCAGGTCAAGGTCGGCGGCAATGTCCATGACGACATCGAACGCGTCATCGCGGTTGCCTCCTCGGTGCCGAAAGGCACGGTCATCTTCTGCGACGCCAATGCCGGCTGGACTCCCTATCAGGCGCGCCAATTCGCCGATGCCACGCGCGCCATCGACTACACGTTCGAGCAGCCCTGCACCACGATCGATGAAAACATGTCGGTGCGCCGCATGCTCGACAAGCCGATGGTGCTCGACGAATCCGTCACCTCGCTCGAGGCGATGCTGGAAATTCATCGCCTGGGCGCGGCCGACGGGCTGACGCTGAAGATGTCGCGCCTTGGCGGCGTGACGAAGACGCGCCAGATCCGCGACGTTGCCGTCGACCTCGGCTTCATGATCACGGTCGAGGACACGGGCGGCGCCGAGATCGACACCGCGGCGATGGCGCATCTGTCGCTGTCGACGCCGGAAGAGCGCCGGCTGCACGCCATCGCCTTCCATGAATGGGTGACGGTGCGCACGGCATCGAACATGCCACCAGTCACCGGCAGCCGCATGGGCATTCCAGACGGGCCGGGTCTCGGCATAGACGTCGTTCCCGATCTGCTCGGCGCGCCGTTCTTCGAGGTCGGGCGCTGAGATGAAAATCCGCAGCATCAAAGCCACGCCGATCAATCTGCGCCTCGAAGCGCCCTATGCCTGGGTGTTCGGCGAACTCGACGGATTTTCCCCGACCGTCGTCGAAGTCGAGACCGAGGATGGCCTGGTCGGCCTCGGCGAAGCGCCGACGCCAGCGGCGGCCGCGATCATCAACGATGTCCTGGCGCCGCGGCTGGTCGGGCGCGATGCCTTCGACATCGCCGGCGCCGAGCATGTCTGCCTGCCCTTTTGGACCGGCGTGCAGTCGATCAACGACCGCACACGCATCATGGCTTTCGGCGCCATCGAGATGGCTTTGTGGGACCTGCGCGGCAAGGCGTGGAACCAGCCGCTCTACCAGTTGCTCGGCGGCGCCGTACGCAAGGATATCCCGTTCACCGACTATTTTTCGCTGCGCGGTGATGGGCCAAAGGTGAAGGGCGAGACGGCGCCCGAGGAAGTCGCCGACTATTGCGTCGAATTGCACGAGACGCATGGAACGACTTTCTTCGAAGGCAAGTTCTCGACCGAAGATCCGAAAATATCGCTCAGGATGGTCGAGCTGATCCGCAGAAAACTCGGCGACGATGCGATGATCCGTGTCGATTCCAACCAGGCCTATTCGCTCAGCACCGCGCGGCGGCTGGCGCGCCCGCTGGAAGAGTTGGGCGTGCGCAACTGGGAGGATCCGGTGGCGACCATCGAGGAGATGCGCGAGTTGCGGCGCCATTGCTCGATCCCGTTCTCGACCCACAACATCGACATTGCGCGCGCCATGGAAACCAAAGTGCCGGACGCGTTCGTCGGCAACCCGACGACGCATGGCGGCATCGGCCGGCTGCTGCGCTTCGTCGGCGCCTGCGAGCATGCCGGGATCGATTTCTGGTGCTACAGCGGCGACAGCGGCATCGGCAGCGCCGCCTATCTGCATCTGTGCGCGGCACTCGGCTGGATCAGGGAGCCGAACCAGTCGCTGTTTCGCATGCTGCCGATGGATGTCACCGAGGAAGGACCGTTTTCGCCGAAGAACAATTTCGTGCGCGTTCCGGAAGGTCCCGGTCTCGGCGTCACCTTGTCGCGCGAAAACCTCGCTGCCTGTCACAGAGACTTTACCGAGAAAGGACCGTGCAACAAGTATCATGACCCGGCAAAGCCCGGAACCTATCGCCGTTTGCCGCTGAACTAGATGACGGCTAGCGGCCAAGACCGACGGCCAGACACGAGAAGCCAACCGCCGCGATTTCGGTCGGGAAGGTTGGACAAAGACGGTGGAAGCCGTGCAGCCAACAATCCCGAGCGTCCACGCCACGACTGGATGGACCGGACAAAACCGCATGCTAAAGTTCCGGTAGACAGGCCTCCGATGCCGGGAAAATGGAGCAATCCACGAAAATTTCGTCAACCATAAGAAATAGGGGAAAGGGTAAAAACCCATGAGCAAGAACCACAGCATTCTCGACCTGATCCGGCGCAATCGCACGCCGCTTGAAAATCACCTGATCGACGGCCTCGTCGACGGCAGGGTCAGCCGCCGCGACTTCGTCCGTCACGGCAGCCTGCTCGGCCTGTCGCTGCCGCTGCTGGGCCGCATAGGCATGGCCGCCGGCCTTGGCGGCATGCCGTCGCTGGCGCGCGCCCAGGGCGCGCCGGGCGCCACCATCCGCGTCGCCAGCAGTGTGCCGGCGGCGACGATCGACCCGGTCAGCATTGCAGACGCCGGCGGCCTGCTGATCATGCAGCAGGTTGCCGAATTCCTTTGCGTCGACGGCCCCGATCTGGTGCTGCAGCCGGCCTTGGCCGAAAGCTGGAAGCCGAACGACAACGGCACGGTGTGGACCTTCAAGCTGCGCAAGGGCGTAAAATTCCACAGCGGCGGCGAGATGAAGGCCGACGACGTCGTGGCCAGCATCGACCGCCTTGCCGACCCGGCCAACTCGTCCAATGCGCTGTCGGTGTTCACCGGCATCCTGCAGAAAGGCGCTTCAAAGAAGGTCGACGACTACACGGTGGAATTCCACCTCGATGCGCCGAACGGCAACTTCCCCTACATGGTGTCGTCCGACAACTACAACGCCGTCATCATCCCGGCGAGCTACAAGGGCGACTACGAAAAGAGCTTCGACGGCACCGGGCCGTTCAGAATTGAGAAATACACGGCAAAGGTCGGCGCGTCCTTCGTCCGCAACGAGGACTATTGGGGGCCGAAGGCCTTGCCCGAGCGCACCGAATTCACCTTCTTCACTGACATGCAGCCGCAGATCCTGGCGCTGCAGGGCGGACAGGTCGACATCATCAACCAGATGCCGGTGTTGGCCGGCGTCGCTCTGCTCAACGATCCGAACATCGACATCATCAGCCTGAAGTCGTCGGCCCATCAGCAGCTGCACATGCGCTGCGACGAGGGTCCGTTGAAGGATGCGCGCGTGCGCCGAGCCATTGCGCTCTGCCTCGATCGCGACAAGCTGGCCGCCGGCCTGATGAAGGGACGCTCCGCCCTGGGCAATGACAGCCCGTTCGCCGCCGTCTATCCTTCGACCGATACGAGCGTGCCGCAACGCAAGCAGGATATCGCCCAGGCCAAGCAGCTCATGGAAGCAGCCGGCCTTGGCCAGGGCTTCAAGATAACCCTGACCACCGAACGCTACCTGGAAATCCCCGAATACGCCCAGCTCATCCAGAACTGGGTCAAGGAGATCGGCGTCGAGCTCGACCTCAACATCCTCGACCAGAGCGGCTATTACGGAGACGCGGTGTTCGGCAAGTCGAACTGGCTGGATTCGGTGATGGGCATCACCGACTACGGCCACCGCGGCGTGCCGAACGTCTATCTTGCGGCACCGCTGAAGAGCGAAGGCACCTGGAATGCGGCGCATTTCAAGAACAAGGACTATGACGCGCTGGCGACCAGCTACATCGCAGCACTCGACCTCGAGGCGCAGAAGGCCGACGCCGGCAAGATCCAGAAGCTGTTGCTCGAGGAAACGCCTGTTATTTTCGGCTATTTCTACGACTATCTGACGGCGACGGCGAAGGGCGTGGCCGGCGTACAGCCGACCGCCATGTCGCAGCTGTTCCTCGACAAGGCATCGAAAGCCTGAACTAACTCTTTGTTGGAGCATGACCTTTTCCGAAAACCGGTCCCCACTTTTCGGGATCATGCTCAAAGGGAAAGCCAATCCTCTAACAGCCAGCTCCCGCATGGGGCTGGCTCCACAAGGAGTCTTAGCCATTCTCTCCTTCCTTGCCCGGCGTGTCTCGCTGTCGCTGGTGACGCTGTTCCTGCTCAGCATCATGGTGTTCCTGGGCGGCCAGGTGCTGCCCGGCAACGTCGGGCGCGCCATATTGGGTCCATTCGCCGACCAGCGCGCGGTCGACGCGCTCAATCACACGCTCGGCGTCGATCGCCCGCTGCTGGCACAGTACTGGGGCTGGATCTCCAATTTCGTCCAGGGCGACATGGGCACGTCCTACATCTTCCGCTCGCCGGTCGCGCCTTTCGTCATCGATGCGCTCGGCAATTCGATGAAGCTGGCGGCGGTCGCCTTCGTGCTGGTGGTACCGATCGGCATCCTCGGCGGCGTCGTCGCCGCGCTCAACCTCAACCGCCCGCTCGACCGCATCATCAGCCTCGGCGGTCTGTCGGTGACGGTGCTGCCGGAATTCGTCACCGGCATCATCCTGATCCTGATCTTTGGTGTCTGGCTGCGCTGGCTGCCGATATCGGCCGCATGGCCGCGCGACGCCGGCTTCTTCACGCAGCTCTACTACCTGATCCTGCCGTCGCTGCCGCTGTTCCTGGTGCTATTCGGCTACATCGCCCGCATGGCGCGCTCCGGCATGATCGAAGCGCTCGATTCCGACTACACGCGAACGGCCGTGCTGAAGGGCCTGCCCTGGCGCACGGTGATCTGGCGCCATGTGCTGCGCAATGCGCTGCTGCCGACCATCACCGTTATCGCCACGCAGACCGGCTACCTCATCGGCGGCCTTGTCGTCATCGAAACGCTGTTTCGCTACCAGGGCATCGGCTCGCTGATCTTCACTGCCGCGCGCGGCAAGGATTTCCCGATGCTGGAATCGGGCATCCTCACCATCGGCATCGTCTATGCCGTGGCCACTCTTGTCGCCGACTTCCTCTATTCCGTGCTCAATCCGCGCATCCGGCTGGGGTCAGACCAATGAGCACCATCCAGACCACCTCCTCGACACCCGACGACACGCGCCCGCGCGGCCCGCTGGCCGAGGTCTTCTTCTCGCTGCTGCGCTCGCGAACATTCCTTGTCGGTTTCGCCATCGTGCTGTTCTGGGTTGCCTGCGCGCTGTTCGGCGAGCACTTCGCACCCTACGACCCGCTCGCCGACGACATCATCAACGCGCTGGCGCCGCCTTCTTCCGAACACTGGTTCGGCACCGACCAGATCGGCCGCGACGTCTTCTCGCGCGTCATCGTCGGCTCGCGCGACATCCTGACCGTCGCCCCGCTGGCGACCTTGCTGGCGACAGTGGCCGGCACGGCGCTCGGCCTCGTCACCGGCTATTTTCGCGGCCTCGTCGACGATGTCGTCAGCCGAATCCTGGAAGCCTTCATGGCGATCCCGGTGGTCATCGTTGCGTTGCTGGCGATCGTTGCGCTCGGCACCTCGAAGACGACGGTCATCGTTGTCATCGGCTTAAGCTTCGCGCCGATCATCGCGCGCACCGTGCGCTCCGCGGTGCTGGCCGAGCGTGAACTCGACTATGTCGCTGCCGCGCAGCTAAGGCATGAAAGTGCCCTGCATACGATGTTCGTCGAGATCCTGCCCAACGTCATTCCGCCGATCCTGGTCGAAACCACTGTGCGGCTCGGCTATGCCATCTTCGCCGTCGCCACGCTCTCCTTCATGGGTTTCGGCATCCAGCCGCCCTCGCCCGACTGGGGGCTGTCGATCTCCAACAATTACGGCATGATCGGCGGCGGCTTCTGGTGGACGGTGCTGTTCGATGCGCTCGCCATCGCCTCGCTGGTCATCGGCGTCAATCTGGCCGCCGACGGCGTTCACGGAGCGCTCAATGACTAACTCCGCCAAGGCCGAAAACGCACTCGAAGTCACCGATCTTTCGGTTGCCTACCGCGTCGCCGGCCGCAACCGCGCCGTGCTGCGTAACCTCAGCCTCACCATCGGCCAGGGCGAAGCCTATGGCCTGGTCGGCGAATCCGGCTGCGGCAAATCCACCGTGGCGCTTACGGTGGTGCGCTATCTGCCGAGAAACGGTTCTATCACCGGCGGCACGATATCGCTCGACGGCCAGAACGTGATGAAACTCGACGCCGAGGCGCTCAGGCGGGCGCGGGCCGAAAGCGTCTCCATGGTCTATCAGGACCCGGGCAAGGCGCTGAACCCGTCGATCCGCGTCGGCCGTCAGTTGACCGAGATTTTTGAACTCGGCGGCATTTCGGGACAAGCGGCCACCGACCGGGCGATTGCCATGCTGAACCGCGTGCGCATCTCCGACCCCGTCAGCGTCATGCAGCGCTACCCGCACCAGCTTTCCGGCGGCATGCAGCAACGCGTGGCGATTGCCATGGCGCTGGCCAACGATCCCTCGATGCTGATCCTCGACGAGCCGACCACCGGCCTCGATGCGACGGTAGAGGCCGAAGTGCTCGACCTGATCGCACAGCTGCGGCAAGAACTGTCGGCCTCGATCCTGTTTATCAGCCACAACCTCGCCGTCGTCTCCAACATGTGCGACCGGGTCGGCGTGCTCTATGCCGGCATGCTGGTCGAGGAAGGGCCGACGGAGGTCGTCTTCAACGACCCGCGCCATCCCTACACCGTAGCCTTGCTGCGCTGCCTGCCGCGCGGGGGCCAGCGCAAGGACCAGGGCCGCCTCGATACCATTCCCGGCTTCCTTCCCGGCATCGGGGCCGACATCAAGGGCTGCGCCTTCGCCGATCGCTGCGCGCTCGCCGACGACCGCTGCCGCAGCGAATTGCCACCGCTCTACGATCTGGGCGGCCGGCTGTCGCGCTGCTTCCATCACGACAAGGCGCAGGCGCTGCCGCGCGCGACGCCGAGCGATGTGGCGCCTGTACCAAGGGCGGCGGCAGCGCCGGTGCTGCGCGTCACCGGGCTGAACAAGACCTATGCCAGCCATGGCCATGCACTGCGCGCCGTGAAGGACGTGTCGCTCGACCTGCGGCCCGGCGAAACGCTCGGGCTGGTCGGCGAATCCGGCAGCGGCAAAACGACCTTCGCCAGGCTGCTGCTCGGCCTTGTGCCGCCGGACGCAGGCGGCACCATCGAGCTGGAAGGCAAGGCGCTGGCGCCCAGGCTGGAGAACCGCAGCGACGACCAGATCAAGGCGATGCAGATCGTCTTCCAGAACCCGGACTCCGCACTCAACCGATCGCATTCGATCCGGCATCTGATCGGACGCGCGCTGAAGCGGCTGGCGGGCCTCTCCGGCAAGGCGCTGGAGGCTCGTCTCAACGACCTCGTCCGCTCGGTGCGGCTTACGGACCGGCATCTGGCTGTAAAACCGCGCCAACTGTCCGGCGGCCTGAAGCAGCGCGTCGCCATCGCCCGCGCCTTCGCCGGCGACCCGCGCATCGTCGTCTGCGACGAGCCGACCTCGGCGCTCGACGTCTCGGTGCAGGCGGCCATCCTCAATCTGCTCGCCGACCTGCAGTCGAAGGAAGACGTCAGCTACATCTTCATCTCGCATGATCTGGCCGTGGTGCGTTACCTCTCCGACAAGATCGCCGTGCTCTATCTCGGCCGCATCATGGAGCTCGGACCGTCGGAAGAGGTCTTTTCCGGGCCGCATCATCCCTACACCGAAGCGCTGCTGTCGGCCGTGCCCAAACTCGACCAGACCGAGACGGCGCGCATTCGTCTCGACGGCGAAATCCCGAGCGCCACCAATCCGCCGTCGGGCTGCGTGTTCCACACGCGCTGCCCGCGCAAGATCGGTCCGATCTGCGAACAGCAGGAGCCGCCGCTGAGCGAGGCCCAGCCTGGCCATTCGATCCGCTGCCACATTCCCTACGCCGAACTGGCCAGGCTGCAGAGAGCGGCCGTGACCGAGCCGGCATAGCGCCGCGCTTCCGTGGCTTGGCCAGTCAGACCTGGCCGGCCATGCTGAGAGCACGGTCACCTTCCGAAAAGCCCTGCCCTTCGGCCCAGTCCCTGGCCAGCGTGCGCAGGCCTGTGAGCGCGACATCCAGGACATCCGAAGAAACAGGATTGGAGGGATAGGCGAGGTAGATCGGCCGCTGGAACACCGGCGCGTCGTTGATGCGCCGCATTTCGCCGCGCTCGATATGGCCGCTGACGGCGCTGAGCGGCAGATAGGCGGCAGCCTGCTGCGACAGCACATGCTGCAGCCCGATGAAGACCAGTCCGGCCGATATGGCCGGCTTGACCATGCCGGCAAAGGCGCGGTCGTGCTCGATGCGGAACTCAAGCCCCCAGTCCATCAGGATGTAGTTTTCGGTCCACGGCCTGTTCTGCGCGGCGTGCTGCACCAGCACGACCTGATCGACGGCCAGCGTTTCGTAGACGATGCCGGGATGCGGCCGCGGCAGATAGAGGATGCAGATATCGAGCAGGCCTTCCGCCAGCTGGTCGATCGCCGAGTCCGGGAAGCTGCCCTCCAGCCGCAGCGCCACGTTCGGCCGCCTGGCGCGCATCCACTCGACCCATGGCGAGGTGATGCGGTCCCACAGATAGGCAGGCGCGGTCAGCCGCAGCAAGGTCTCGTAGCCATCGGGAACGGCGATGTCCTGCCGCGATTGCTCCCAGGTGCGGGTGATGGAAGAGGCATGTGGCAGGAACTGCCGGCCGGCCGGCGTCAGCGTGACGCCATCGCGGTCGCGCACGAAAAGCCGGCGGCCCAACTGCTCCTCTAGCCCCCTGATCCGTGCGCTGACGGTGGACTGCGCGAGGTTGAGCCGGCTGGCTGCGACGGTGAAGCTGCCATGGGTGGCGACTTCGAGAAAGCTGCGCAGATTTTCAGTGTCCATGCCCACCTCTGCATCGAAAATTTCGATGACCCCTATCAAAAAATATCGCTTTCCGGCGACAGTCAACAATGAACTAGATGGCCGAACCTCAAGACAAGCGAGGAATCCAGCCATGCCCAAGCATTTCCGGATGATCGACAACGCTCGCAGAACGCTCACTGCAATCGAAAATTCCGCTGTCGACGAATTGCTGGCCGGCAGGATGGACCGCCGCGACTTCCTGCGCCATGGCAGCGTGCTTGGTCTCTCACTGCCGTTCCTGGGCAGCCTTGTCGCGGCCGCCGGCCTCGGCACGCAGCAAGCACGCGCGGAGGGCAAGCCGGGCGGCACGGTGCGCGCCGGCGTGGCGACGCCGGGCGGCGCCATCGATCCCGTCACCTATTATGGCAGCGGCAGCTATCAGCTGGTTTTCCAGACCGCCGAATTTCTCTGCATCACGCAGCCGGACCTCACCTTGAAGCCGGTGCTGGCGGAGAGCTGGGCGCCGAACGAGGACGGCAGCGTCTGGACGTTCAAGCTGCGCAAGGGCGTGAAATTCCACAATGGCGAGGATTTCAAGGCCGACGACGTCGTCGCGACCTTCGACCGGCTGGCCGACCCCAACGGCGCTTCTAATGCACTTTCCGTGTTCAAGGGGCTGCTGTCGAAAGGCGGCACCCGGAAGGTCGACGACCACCGTCGCCTTCCACCTCGATGCGCCGAATGGCAGCTTTCCCTATTCGGTGTCGATCGACAATTACAACGCCGTCATCCTGCCGGCGAGCTACAAGGGCGACTACGAAAAGACGTTCGAAGGAACCGGGCCATTCCGGCTGGAGACCTACACGCCAAAGGTCGGCGCGACCTTCATCCGCAATACCGACTATTGGGGCGAGAAGGCGCTGCCTGACCGGCTCGAATTCAAATTCTACGGCGACGTGCAACCGCGCATCCTGGCGCTGCAGGCCGGCGAGGTCGACATTCTCGACGCCGTTCCGCTCGATGTAAGCCAGGTGGTGCTGAACAGTCCTGATATCACGGTGCTGCGTGTCGCTTCGACCGCGCACCGGCAGCTTCACATGCGCTGCGACACCGGCCCCTTCACCGACAAGCGCGTGCGCCAGGCGCTGGCGCTGTGCATCGACCGCTCCAAGCTGGTCGACGGGCTGTGCCGCGGCATGGCGGCGACCGGCAATGACAGCCCCTTCGCACCCGCTTTCCCCGCAACCGACAAGACGGTGCCGCAGCGCGTCCAGGATATCGCCAAGGCCAAGCAGTTGCTGGAGGCGGCGGGCCTTGCCAGTGGTTTCGACATCACGCTAACGACGCTGCGCTATTCCGACATTCCCGGCTACGCGCAATTGTTCCAGAATTTCGCCAAGGAAATCGGTGCCCGCATCTCGCTCAACATCGAAGACCAGGACAAATATTACGGCAAGGCGGTGTTCGGCCAGTCGGACTGGCTGGACAGCCCACTTGGCATCACCGACTACGCCCATCGCAGCGTGCCGAACGTCTTCCTGAAGAGCCCGCTGGTCAGCGACGGTCCGTGGAATGCGGCGCATTTCAAGAGCCCGGCCTATGACGGCATGGTCACCAGCTATCTCAAGGCGCTCGATGTCGGCGCGCAACGCGCTGCCGCCTCCGACATCCAGAAACTGCTGCTCGACGAGACGCCTGTCATCTTCAGCTATTTCCCCGATCTGCTGGTGCCGGTGCGCAAGAATGTCAGCGGCTTGCCGCCGATCGCCGCCGGCCTGCTGCTCGATCGCGTGTCCCTGAGCTGATCGTGCCTCAACGCCCGATGACAAAAGAAACAAAACGGGAGACTACCATTCGCAAGCCTCATCTGCGCGGCCGCGGGCCGCATTTTCCGCTGCTCGACAGCATCTTGCAGTACGACTTCGAGCCGGGCTACATAGCCTTCACCATGCCGACGCAGAAGCGCCTGCGCGTGCAGGTGGGGTCAATGACCGTGGCCGATACGACCAACGCCTTGGTGTTCTACGAATCCGATCATCTGCCGGTCTACTATTTTCCGATCGGCGACGTTCGCGAGGAGTTCCTGCTGCCGAGCAAGACCACGACAGAGGACCCATTCAAGGGCACAGCCACCCACTATTCGCTCAACACCGGCATCACGCTGGTCGAGGACGCGGCCTGGCGCTATCTCGATCCGGTCAAGGGCTGTCCGCCGATATCGGACTACATGTCGTTCACCTGGAGCAAGATGGGGCACTGGTTCGAGGAGGACGAGGAGATCTTTGTCCACGCCCGCGATCCCTTCCGCCGCGTCGACTGCCTGCCGTCGTCGCGGCGCGTGCAGGTCATCCTCGATGGTGAGCAGGTCGCCGATTCACGCCGCGGCGTGTTCCTGTTCGAGACCGGCCATCCGGTGCGCCACTATCTGCCAATCGCCGACACGCGGCTCGATATGTTCGCGCCCAGCCGCTACATCTCGCGCTGTCCTTACAAGGGCATCTCCAACTATTATCACGTGACGACCGAGGCCAAGCGTCACGAGAACCTCGTCTGGTATTATCCTGAGCCGGTGCACGAGGCGGAGCGCATCAAGGGGCTGGTCTGTTTCCACCACGAGCTGGTCGACAAGATCCTGGTCGATGGCGTCGAAATCCCGAAGGAAGCCACGGCCGCGTCGAGCGGTTATTTCTAGGCATCGACGCCGCTTGCGCGCGGGCGCTTGATCGAAGCACGGGTCAGCGCATACCCTTCCCTGGGACAGGGAGGACACTCGATGGATCTTTTCAAGCTGGATGGCGATGTCGCGCTGGTCACCGGCGCCGGCAGCGGCATCGGCCAGGCCATCGCGATCGGGCTGGCCGAGGCAGGCGCCGACATCGCCTGTTTTGGTCATGCGTCGAAAGGTGGGCTGGATGAAACGGCGCACCGGATCACGGCACTCGGCCGCAAGGCGCTGGTGCTGAACGGTACAGTGACATCGCAGAGCGATCTGGCGGCGGCGATCGATCGAGTCGAGAGCGAACTCGGTGCGCTGACCGTTGCGGTCAACAATGCCGGCATTGCCGGCTCCGAACCCGCCGAGACCATGCCGCTGGAGACGTGGCAGAAGGTGCACGAGGTCAATGTCGCCGGCGTGTTCCTGTCCTGTCAGGCCGAAGCGCGCAAGATGCTGGTGCGAGGCAAGGGCTCGATCATCAACATCGCCTCGATGTCAGGCACCATCGTCAACCGGGGCCTGACGCAGGCGCACTACAACTCTTCGAAGGCCGCCGTCATCCACATGTCCAGGAGTCTCGCCATGGAGTGGGCCGATCGCGGCCTGCGCGTCAATGTCGTCAGCCCGGGCTACACACTGACGCCGATGAACAAGCGGCCTGAGGTGGCCGAAGAGGTGAAGATCTTCAAGCGCGACACGCCGATGGGGCGGATGGCGGCGCCGGAGGAAATGGTCGGACCGACGGTGTTCCTGGCCAGCCGCGCAGCGAGCTTCGTCACCGGCCTCGACCTGATTGTCGATGGCGGCTACGTCTGCTGGTAGAGGTTCAACTTCGCCTGCAGTCTGAATTTATACGCCTCGCGCGGTGTTAGTCGTTGCGCGACATGAACCTTGATATATATAATTTCATCCCATGAAACTGGCTTGGCGAGATGGCGCTTGCCGGGTCGACAGCCGAGAACATGAGACCTTGATGGCTCGCACCTTGCAAGGCGCCGCAAGACTGGCAATCGATCCGCAGATGACCGCCCCCGCAGCGATCCGTCGGCAACCATGACGCCGACACTGCAGCCCTGTTCCATCATCACTAGAATTGAGCACCATCTTGCCTGCGCCGGCCAAAGCCGGGGCAACAATCTGGCGCCGACGGCCTTGCGCAAAGACCAGCCTTTCCAACACAATCAAGAAAAGCCGCAAGAAGGGAACGAACGATAATTTTCACAGCTTGAAGGAGAACAAGCATGTCACTTCGCAGTGTGATTTCGACCTTAACAATGGGAACCTTCGCACTCGCCGCGGCGAGTGCACTGACACCTTCCGCCCAAGCCGCCGCACCAGAATCCAACGATCCGATCAAGATCGCGCTGTTCGACTGGACCAGCGTCAATCTGAACGCCAAGATCCTCGGCGGTATCCTGGAAAAGCTCGGCTATACCGTCGAGTATCCCACGGCCGACTACCTCTCCAGCCTGACCACGGGCCTCACCAATGGCGATCTTGATGTCGGCCTGGAGTTCTGGGACACGACCGCCGGCGAAGCCATGAAGGCCTCCGATGCGACCGGCCAGACCGAACGGCTGGGTAAGCTCGGACCCAAGGCCAAGGAAGAGTGGTGGTTTCCGGAATACATGAAGGAGAAATGCCCGGGCCTGCCCAATTGGGAAGCGCTGAAGGACCCGAAATGCGCCGAAGCCTTCTCGACGGCGGAGACCGCACCGAAGGGACGCTATCTCGGCGGCCCGGTGACATGGGAAGGCTTTGACGACGAGCGCGTCGAGGCGCTGAAACTGCCCTTCACCGTCATCCATGCCGGCACCGACGCGGCGATGTTCGCCGAGCTCGATTCCGCCTATCAGCGCAAGGCGCCGATCATGCTGTGGATCTATTCGCCGCATTGGGCGCCGGCCAAGTACAAGGGCGAGTGGGTTGAATTCCCGGAATACACGCCCGAGTGCTACAACGACCCGAAATGGGGCGTGAACCCCGACGCCAAATATGACTGCGGCAAGCCGCATGGCGAGATCTGGAAATACTCCTGGTCCGGCATGAAGGACAAATGGCCGGTCGCCTACAAGGTGGCCAAGGCCTACACGATTGACACCGATGAGCTCAACAAGATGAGCGGCGAGATCGATCTCGGCGGCAAGACACCGGAAGACGTCGCAGCTGCCTGGATCGCCGCCCACGAGGCCGACTGGAAAGCCTGGGCGCAGTGATCGTTCCGACTGGAAAAATGAGACCCGGCTGCTGACCAGCCGGGCCTCACTTGTTGATATTCCAGAGGGACGTTCGAATGACGGACAGGACTGAACAGGAGCCAAACACGGCGGGCGCGCCAAAAGACGCCCGTCCGGTAAAGCTTGCCTGCCGCAATGTCTGGAAATTGTTCGGATCGAACGCGGCCAATTTCATCCGTGAACGTGACGGCAAGGCCAGCATGGCCGACGTCACGGCTGCCGGGCTGGTCGGCGCGGTGCGCGCCGTCGACCTTGAAATCCGCCAGGGCGAGATTTTCATCATCATGGGCCTGTCGGGCTCCGGCAAGTCGACGCTGGTGCGCTGCATGTCGAGGCTGGTCGAGCCGACCCACGGCAAGGTCGAATTCGAGGGCAATGACCTGCTGAAAATCTCCGATGCAGCACTCATCGAATTGCGACGACACCGCATGGGCATGGTGTTCCAAAATTTTGCGCTGTTGCCGCATCTCAACGTGCTGGAGAACATCGCCTTCCCGCTCAGCATCCAGGGGCAGGACCGGGCGACACGCGAAGCAAGGGCGCGCGAGGTCATCGAGCTTGTCGGCTTAAGGGGTCGCGAGCATTTCTATCCGCGCGAACTGTCCGGCGGTCAGCAGCAGCGTGTCGGCATCGCCCGCAGCCTGGCGACAAAACCGGAAATCTGGTTCCTCGACGAGCCGTTCTCGGCGCTCGATCCGCTGATCCGCCGCGAGATGCAGGACGAGCTGATGCGGCTGCAGATGATGCTGCACAAGACCATCGTCTTCATCACCCATGATTTCGACGAGGCCATCCGGCTGGCCGACCGCATCGCCATCATGAAGGATGGCGAGGTCATCCAGATCGGCACGCCGGAGGAACTGGTGGTCAATCCGGCGACCGATTACGTCGCCGAGTTCACCCGCGACGTCGACCGCGCCAAGGTGATCTCGGCACGCAGCCTCATGCGCGCCTGCGACGGCTCGGAGCACGGCGGAACGGTGGCGCCGGAGGCCAAGATATCCAGCTTTTCCGCCAGCATCGTTGCCGCCAACAAGCCGTTCGCGGTCGTCAACGGCAGCGGCAAGCCGATCGGCGAGGTGACGCCGCAAGCGGTGATCGATCTGCTGGCCGGCATTGAGCGTTCCGGAGCCGGCACATGACGGTGACGGCAAGCGCCGGCGAAACACGGTCGCGCCCGGTTCAGGTCTGGCTGCTCGTCTGGGCGGTGGCACTCGCGGCCGTGCTTGTCGTGTTCCTGTTGCAAGACCACCTGCCCTGGGCGGTCAATTATCCGGCCAGCGCCGTCGTGCCGGTCGCCGATTGGATCAGCGCGCTGATGCGCTGGATCAAGTCGAACCTGTCGTGGCTCACCCGCTCGATCACCGCTGTGCTCGGCGTTCCGCTCGATTTCGCGCTCAATCTGCTGGCCAAGAATTTCAAGATCGGTCACGGCGCAGAAGCCTATGTCCTGCCGCGGCTGTCCTGGGTCGGCGTCTGCGCTGCCGCCTTCATCGCGGGGCATGCAGCCGGCGGCAGAAAGCTCGGCCTGCTGGTCGGCGGCTGTTTTCTCTATATCGCGCTGTTCGGCCAATGGACCAGCGCCATGCTGACGCTTGGGCTGATCTCCATCGCCGTGCCGTTCTGCATCGTCACCGGGCTGTTCGCCGGCATCTGGGCGTGGCGCAAGCCGTGGGCCGAAAGGCTCATCGTCTCCCCTGCCCTTGACCTGATGCAGACGATCCCGACCTTCGCCTATCTCATCCCAATGCTGCTGCTGTTCGGCAACAGCCCGGTCTCGGCGATGATTGCGACCGCCATCTTCGCCACCCCGCCGATGGTGCGAGCAACGATGCTCGGCCTATCGCGGGTGCCGTCGGAGATCGACGATTTCAGCGAAATGGCCGGCTGCACGGCGCAGCAGAAACTGTGGCGGGTGCTGCTGCCGTCGGCGCGGCCGACATTGATGGTCGGCGTCAACCAGGTCATCATGCTGGCGCTGAACATGGTGATCATCGCTTCGATGATCGGTGCCGGCGGCCTCGGCTACGACGTGCTCCTGGCGCTACGCGCGCTGAAGGTCGGCGAGGCGATGGAAGCCGGCCTTGCCATTGTGGCACTCGCCATCGCACTCGACCGGCTGAGCCAGGCCATCGCGCACAGCCAAGCAAAGGGCCATGTCCATCAGGAGGTAAGCCCGAGCCTCTGGCGGCGCTACCCCAACCTGACGCTGGCCATCGCCATCCTTGTCGTGACAACACTGCTCGGCCTGTTCGTGCCGGCCTTGGCAGTGGTGCCGAAAGCGATCACTTTCACCACGGCGCCGCTGTGGAAGGCGGCGGTGAACTGGGTGACCATCAATTTCTTCGACACGATCGAAGCGTTTCGCGTGGCGCTCATCCTCAATCTGCTGAACCCGCTGCGCGCCTTTTGCGAGGGCTTTCCGTGGCTCGGCGCTGTCTTCCTGCTCGGCCTTGCCGGCTATCAACTCTCCGGCCTGCGTCTCGCCGTCCTCGTCGCCGCGCTGACCACCTTCTGCGCCATCACCGGCCTGTGGGAAAAGACCATGGCGACGGTCTATCTCTGCGGTATCTCGGCCTTCATCGCCTGCCTGATCGGCATCCCGATCGGGCTGATGGCTTCACGCAGCGACCGGTTCGAGAAGATCGTCACGCCGGTCATCGATACGATGCAGGTGCTGCCATCCTTCTGCTTCATCATCCCGGTGGTGATGCTGTTTCGGGTCGGCGACGTCACCGCGATGATCGCGACGATCGCCTTCGCCGTGGTGCCGGCGATCCGCTACACCAATCACGGCATCAGGCAGGTGCCGCCGGCGCTGATCGAGGCGGCCAAGGTTTCGGGCTGCACGCCGCGCCAGACCTTCTTTCGCGTGCAACTGCCGCTGGCGCTGCCGGAAATCATGCTGGGCGTCAACCAGACGATCCTGATGGCGCTGGCAATGATCATCATCTGCGCCATGGTCGGCACCCGCGATCTAGGCCAGGAAGTGTTCATCGCACTGTCCAAAGCCGATTCCGGCCGCGGCATCGTCGCCGGTCTCGCCATCGCCTTCATCGGCATCGTCGCCGACCGGCTGTTCAGCGCCTGGACGGCGAAGGCGCGCGCAAGGCTGGGTTAGGATTAGCCGCCCCGACACAGGAGAGAATGATGACTGGCCGGATCGCTCACTGCACCTGCGGCCAATTGCAGATCCGCTGCCCGCAAGAGCCGGCCAAGGTCTCGCTTTGCCATTGCCTGGACTGTCAGCGGCGGACCGGCAGTCCGTTCGGGATCGCCGCTTTCTTCGATGCCGCCGAGACCGACATCAGCGGCTCATTCCAGACATTCCAACGCGATTCCGACAGCGGCTTTCCCGTCACCTTCCATTTCTGCGGAACGTGCGGCTCAACGGTCTTCTGGTATCCGTCACGAAAACCGGCGGCGGTAGCCGTCGCAGTCGGCTGCTTCGGAGACCCGGCATTTCCGGCGCCGACGCAGTCTGTTTATGGCGAGAGTCGCCACGGCTGGGTCGAGGCGCCGGCCTGACGGCAAGCCCACTCGTTATTCCGCCGCAACGCCCTTCACCTCGAGATAGCTCTCCATCGAATCATCGAGCGCCTGCAGCCACGGCGTATGATGCAGCGGCGCCATGGTGCCGGTCATCAGCGAGCGGTAGGCGTGGTCGCGGAAGCTCATAATGTCTTCGCCCTTGTGGTGTTCCCATTCCATGAAGGTCTGGTTGACCGCCTCGACGTCGAAACCGGGATAATCGGTCTGGTCCATCAATTCCTTGGTGTAGTCGCCCTGGAACCAGATCATCTGCTCGGCGTCTTCCAGCGTTTCCTCACGCGCGCGCCACTTCGCGCCGTGAGCGGCCATCGCCTCGGCCGAGGGCAGCTTGATGCGGCCCATGATGACGTCGCGGGCAAACCAGGCCTGCGCGTCGAACATATTGAAGGTGTAGAACTGATCCTGCATGCCGATATAGGAAAGCTGTGGGTTCTTCTCCCAGACGACGCCTTCATAGAGGTCGAGCGGCCACATGCGGTTGGCTGTCTTGAGCTTCAGATCGTCGGTCAGGAAGGGGAAGGAATGCAGGTACCCGGTGCACAGGATGATGGCGTCGACATCCTTGGTCGTGCCATCCTTGAAATGCGCGGTCTTGCCGACGACCTTCTGCAGCAGCGGCACCTCTTTCCAATTGTCCGGCCATTTGAAGCCCATTGGCTTGGAGCGGTAGCTGGAGGTGATGGATTTGGCGCCGTATTTGTAGCATTGCGAGCCGATGTCCTCGGCCGAATAGGAGCGGCCGATGATCAGGATATCCTTGCCCTTGAACTCCATCGCGTCGCGGAAATCATGGCTGTGCAGGATGCGGCCATTGAAGGTGGAGAAACCCTCGAAATAGGGCACGTTGGGTACCGAGAAATGCCCGGAGGCGACGACGACATTGTCGAACTCTTCGGAATAAGTGACGTCGTTGGTGCGGTCATGCGCGGTGACGGTGAATTTCTTCGTCTCGTCCGAAAACGTCACCATGCGCACCGGGCTGTTGAAGCGCACCCATTTGCGCAGGCCTGATTTCTCGACGCGCCCCTTGATGTAGTCCCACAGCACGGCGCGCGGCGGATAGGAGCCGATCGGCCGGCCGAAGTGCTCCTCGAAAGTATAGTCGGCGAATTCCAGGCATTCCTTTGGTCCGTTCGACCAGAGATAGCGATACATGGAACCGTGCACCGGATCGCCATGCTCGTCGAGACCGGTGCGCCAGGTGTAGTTCCACAGGCCGCCCCAGTCCGACTGCTTTTCGAAGCAGACGATCTCGGGAATGTCGGCGCCCTTGTCGGCCGCCGATTTGAAGGCCCTGAGCTGTGCCAGGCCGGATGGGCCGGCTCCGATGACGGCAACGCGACTTTTCATGGCAGGCCTCCCGATCTGGTTTCGACTTTTGCCTTGACGCAACTCCCAAGGGGAAAGCGCTATGCGCTTTTCCCGGAATTGCTCTTACGAAACAAATTTCACTCACAGGGACAGTAATTGGCCCTTTCGTGCTGTCAACAGCCCGGTGCGGAAACAACGTTCCGCCGATGTGGATTTCCCGCAAAAAACCGGACGCGGCCAAACGCCGGATCGTGCGCATGCGCTTTCAGGCGACTTGCCGTCGCAGTTGCGCTGCTGTATCGGCACCTGACATGTTCACCTAGAGTGAAATAAATCCGCAGGAGTGCCGGGGGCGACATGGCGAAGAAGGTTTCCGATTCCAAGGCTGGTCCAGCCGGTGCAAAGGCCAAGCCGCAGCCAAAGGTCTCGGCCGACGGGAAAACCATCCGCGCGCCGCTGACGCAGAACCCGCATGCCATTCGCGACACGCGCGAAAAGGTGCTGGAGGTGGCGATCGGCCGCGAGGTGCGCGCCTTCCGCAAGAAGCTCGGCATCACCGTCGCCGATCTGGCGGTCGCCACCGACATTTCGCTGGGCATGCTGTCGAAGATCGAGAATGGCATCACCTCGCCGTCACTGACCACCTTGCAGGCGCTGTCGCGGGCGCTCGGCGTCCCGGTGACAGCCTTCTTCCGCCGCTTCGAGGAAGAGCGCAGCGCCGTTTTCGTCAAGGCCGGCCAAGGCCTCGATGTCGAGCGCCGCGGCACGCGCGCCGGTCACCAGTACAATCTGCTCGGCCATATCGGCTCCAATACCAGCGGCGTCGTCGTCGAGCCCTATTTGATCACGCTGACCGAGGATTCCGACGTGTTTCCGACCTTCCAGCATGAGGGCATGGAGTTCCTCTATATGCTCGAGGGCGAGGTCGTTTACCGGCACAGCAGCAATCTCTACCCGATGAAGCCCGGCGACAGCCTGTTCTTCGACGCCGACGCGCCGCACGGGCCGGAACAGCTGACGAAACTGCCGATGCGGTATTTGTCGATTATCTGCTATCCGCAGAGCGCGGGTTGAGCGGGACTCGATCTCCCCACGAGGGGGAGATCGGCAGCTTCGCGGGCGTCGCTCAATCCGGCCCGAACCCAGGGCTCGTCGGGCTGCCGTCGTCGAGCTTCGACAGCCACTCGACCAACGTTGACCTATACCGGGTCAGGCCCTTGTAGTTGGCGAGTTCGTCGGGAAGGTCGCGGATGACGCGGTGCAGGCGCCGGGCCCATTTTGGTTGCGTCACCAGCTCATCCATCTTGATCAGATAGCAGCGGATCGGAAAGACGATGCCGTTCGAGCGCGGCAGGCGCCAAAAACTCTGCAGCTCGACGCGCAGATGCACTTTGTCGCCGACATTTTCCGGCGTCACCGTAGCCCGGTCCGGTCCCCATTTGTGATAGTTTTCGGGGCTGGTGTCGAGGCGCGGATTGATGGTCATCGTCCAGTTCAGGCGCCTTGCCGGCTTGCCTTGCTGGATGTTGGTGAGGAATTTCAGCGCCCTGACAAAAATCCCCTTCTCATGCGCCAGCGGCACCGGCGCGTGCCATTCGAAAAAGTTCATGCCGATGTCGAAATCGAGCGACCAGTCGGCTTGGGTGGTGACCATGCCGGCATCCATCCACAGATTGCCGTCGCGCTGGTCGAGGATGCAGAAGTCGCCCTGGCTCTGGCGGGTGATGTACTCCATCGGGCCGTAAGGCAGCGTCGAGGTGTCGCCGAAGGTGAAGGTGTCGTCGATGCCGAGCGGCCGGTTGATCCAGCGCCAGCGGTCGCCGTCGCGGGTCAGCGTGAAATGCTCGGGATAGCCCAGCGCCTGCTGCTCCATCAGCAGTTCCAGCAAGTCCCAACCGGCCAGCGTCATGTGCGGCAGCGACTGGCAGCGCAGCGGGTCCTCGGCCAGCACCAGCGCGCGGTCCTGCATCTCGGCGACATAGTGCTCGTCGACGTCGATCAGGTTTTCCAGCACGCTGCCCTTGGGGCCGACGACATGCGGCTCGATGTTGACCGCATACATGTAGGCGTCTTCGTGGAACGGAAACGGGAAGCGCCTGATGTGCTCAGGGCTGTTCCTGAAGGTGAAGTCGTCGCGGAACGTTTCCTTGCGAAAGGTGATGCCCATGATTTCCTCCTAGCGCTCGAGGACCAGCGACCGGCCCTCGAAGCGCGACACGCACGGCATGATCTTCTTGCCCGAACGGTGCTCTTCCTCGCTCAGCCAGTGGTCGTTGTGGATGAACTTGCCGTCGCAAGAGATGACGTTGGTTTCGCACTGGCCGCAGACGCCGCCGCGGCAGAGATAGGGCGGATCGACGCCGGCCGCTTCGATCGCTTCCAGCAGGCTCTGCTGCTCATCGACGCGGATCGTCTTGCCGCTGACGGCAAGCGTCACGTCGAAAGGCAGGCCAGGCTGGGGGGCCGCGAAATGCTCGAAATGCACGGTTTCCGATGGCCAACCGAGGCTTGCCGCGCGATCACGCACCCAGTTGATCATGCCGGCCGGGCCGCAGACATAGAGATGCGTGCCGAGCGGCTGCGTCGACAGCAGCCGGTCGAGTTCGATGCGCTCGTCAAGGTCGTCATGATAGAGCCTGACCCGTCGGTCGTAGCGCTCGCGCAGCACATCGGCGTAGGTGCCGAGCGATGCGGTGCGGCAGGTGTAGTGCAGTTCGAAATTGCCGCCTTCCGCCGCAAGCTGAGCGGTCTGCGCCATGAACGGCGTGATGCCGATGCCGCCGGCCAGCATCAGATGCTTTTTGGCGCGCAGGTCGAGCGAGAACAGATTGACGGGATAGCTGACCACCATCTCCATGCTGGGCTTGACGTTCCGGTGCATGAACAGCGAGCCGCCGCGGCCGACATCGTCGCGGCGCACCGAGATCGTGTATTCGCGCGTGTCGAGCGGCGAGCCCATCAGCGAATAGGGGTTGAGCCTGGTGCGTTCGCCGTCGCGCATCTCGACCACGACATGGGCGCCGCCGGAAAAGGTCGGCAGCAACTCGCCGTCGCGCCGGCGGAAATGGAAGCGGGTGACGAGGTCGTTGACCGGGACGACGTCGCTGACGACGACATCGAGTTTTGTTGTTCCGGCGCTCATCGGAAAACCTCCTCCATCGGAGGAATCTCGCTGCGATCCTCGGCGTTGATGCAGACGCCCTGGAACGCCGCGATGCGCCTGGAATAATGATCGCGCACCAGAAGCAGCAGGCCGCAATGCGCGCAGGTCGCCGGCTGCGTCGTCACATTCTCGGTGATGCCCTTGCAGTGGACGCATTGCATGCGCCGCGCCAGCGAACCGCGGTGCTCGGTCTGGATCGAAGTGTGGTCGATGCCGGCTTCAAGCGCCACCTGCATCGCCTGGCCGATCAGGCCCTCAGTGCCGGCGAGATAGAGGCGCAGGCCCATATGCGCATTGGTCAGTGTCTGCCTAAGCCGTGGCAGCAGGCTGGCGAAGGATGGCGACAGATGAAACTGCGCCGGTCTCAGCGCTTCGAGGGCTGCGGTGTGTTTGCCGTCAGGCCCGGGAATGAAGACGATTTCGGCGTCGTCGAAAAACCCGGGCGGCGCCCTCCCGGCCATCTCCGCTATCGCCAGCGCCCCTTCCGCATCCGCGATAAAAAGATGATGCTTGCCGGGCTGCGGAGACAAGGTTCCGTAAACAGGCCGGCTGATGATGCTTTTGGCTGCCATTTAAGTCTTCGTGCCTTCGAGCGCTTCACCGTTTCATAGAAACGGCGGACCGCTCTATCTCTTTGCTTTGACGCAATTCCGGACGGAAAACCGTTTCACACTTTTCCTGGAATTGCTCGAACCCCTCGCTGTTGATTATGCCTCAACCTTTCGCCGTGCGCTTGGTCTTCTTGGGATCGTCGAATGGCAATGGCTGGGCGGTGGCCTTGATGGCGCCGCTCCTGTTGCGGATTTCGAGCTTGGTGTCCTTGACCGCGCAGTCGACGTCGAGGCGGGCGATGCCCATCGATTTCTCGACCAGCGGCGAATACATGGCGCAGGTCACCACGCCCACCTTCTTGCCGTCGCGATAGACCGGCGCACCCTCATCGGCCGGCTCCTTGCCGTCGAGCAGAACGCCGTAGATCTTGAAGCGCTCCTTACCCTTGAGGCGATAATGCTCCTCGGCGCCGCGAAAGCCGGTCTTTCCGGGGCTGACGGTGAAGTCGAGGCCGAGTTCCCACAGCGTGTCGCCGGGTCCTTCGTTCTCGAACGGGTATTTCTGCGAATTGTCGTAGGGGTAGAACAGCAAGTAGCTTTCCACCCGCAGCATGTCGAGGGTGGTGAAGCGGCACGGAATGATGCCGGCGCTCTTGCCCTCGTCGAGGATCCTGTCCCAGATCGTGCCGGCATCCTGGCCGCGGCAGAAGATTTCGTAGCCGCGCTCGCCGGTATAGCCGGTGCGCGAGATCATGACGGGCAAGCCGAACAGTTGCGTCTGCATATGATGGAAATAGTTGAGGTCGCGAATGCCCGGCACATGCTTGGCCAGATAGTCGACGGCGGTTGGCCCCTGCAGCGAAAGATCGTGCAGATTGTCGTCGAAGCGCAGCGACACGTCGCGGCCCATAGCCGCCCGCTGCAATTCTTCATGGCCGGTGCCCGAACCATGCACGACCATCCAGGCATTGGGGCCGGTGCGGTAGAGGATGCAATCGTCGGTGAATTTTCCCGCCTCGTTCAGCATGCAGGCATAGGCCGACTTGCCGGGGTAGATCTTTTCGACGTCGCGCGTCGTCGCCAGGTCGATCAGGTGTGAAGCATGCGGCCCGGTGATGTGCACCTTCTTGAGGCCGGAGACATCCATCAGGCCAGCCTTGGTGCGGATGGCGATGTACTCCTCGTCGGCATCCTTGTCGTAGGTCCAGGCGGTTCCCATGCCGCTCCAGTCTTCGAGCTTCGAACCGAGCGCTCGGTGGCGATCCGCCAGGGTCGAAAATCTCCAGGATGCCGTCATCCGCTCGTCCTCCGTTTCGATAATGCTCTGCTGTTCCCTGCCCCCTGCGCAGTGGCGGGAGCTTTGACCGAATATTGATCGCAAACGCCAGGACGCCGCAATACCCATAAGCAATTAATTTCATTGCCAGGCAAAATCCACCGCGCAAAGCAAACAGTTAACCTCACGTAAATCGCGCTTGACAATTGCGGGATTCGGACTGAATTTATGAAAAAAATTTCACTCTCTTGAAAGAGGGCAGCGGCCGGCCAATTCGGGGCCTGGCGTTGGAAAAAGGGGAAAACCGATGTCAGACATGCAACAGCGCATCGAAGCGCTGTACCGTTCCGACGTGCGCGGATCTGCGCTCCTGATCGTCTGCCTGTGGGCGACGATCCTCTTCGTTCTCCTCATGACATGGCCCTACATCCCGCACAGCGGCATCAAGGCCGTGGTCGCGATCGCCGCCGCCGCCGTGCTGATCTTCAACACGGCCGCCATCCTGGCGATGGTCAAGCACTACAAGGAAGACAAGGAATTCATCTACGGGCTCGACATCAAGAACGCCGACGCATTCCGCAACCGCAAGTCCTGAGGGGTAGAAGAAATGTCCCGCTACACGCCGCCGGAGCAGAGCAAGGCCGGGCAGGTTTTCGACATCGCCGTCGTCGTCGTCGCCATTTTCGTGGCGCTGTGGCTGCCGCTGAAACTGGGCCTCGCCGGTGCGGCGAAATCCATCGACGCGCTCGACGCCAAGACGTGGGAAGCGCTCGGCCAGAACCCGACCATGGCCTCGATCTGGGAAAAGCTCGGCTACACGCCCGAGACCGCGCACGACATCATCCAGAACCGCTTCCATTATGTCATCGACTGGCCGACGCTGATCATAATGGCTGCGGTGCTGATAGGCTATTTCGTCTTCCTGTTTCGCGCATCCGACCGCGAATATCGCGACGTCATCAACGAAAAATTCGACGACAAGTAAGAGTTCTGAGGACGATTTAATTCGGGGACACGATCATGTGGGTGGCACTCTCTTACGCATGCTGGGGCATCTCGATCGTGCTCGCTTTGTGGATGCTCTACGACTGGTTCAAGGTCGACACGACCTTCTCCGAAGAGGTGCTGACCTCCTCGCGCGAAGGCGAACTGGAAGCCACTTCCGAAAAACACCGGATCTGAGTGAGGATTGAACAATGACGATCGCACTCGAACCGGCTGCCCCGGCTGTCCAAGGGGACAGAGTTTCACTCCTGCGCGTGCTCGGACCGGCCCATGTCTGGGCGCTCGGCGTCGGCATCGTCCTGGTCGGCGAATTCACCGGCTGGAATTTCTCGGCGGACAAGGGTGGCGCGCTGGCCGCGCTCATCGTCTGCTGGGTCGTCGGATTGCTCTACACCTCGGTCGCGATGATCGATTCCGAGGTGACATCGACCGTGGCCGCCGCTGGCGGCCAGTATGCGCAGGCAAAGCACATCGTCGGACCGCTGATGGCCTTCAACGTCGCGCTGTTCCTGGTCTTTGCCTACACGATGCTCGAAGTGTCCGACGCCATCCTGCTCGGCGACACCATCGTCGCCAAGGCCGGCGTCGAAGGGCTCACCCACAATTCCTTCATCGCCGCGACCATCGTCGTGCTGGCGTGGCTGAACTATCGCGGCGTGCTGATGACGCTCAACGTCAACTTCGTCATCACCGCGATCGCCTATATCTCGATCGTCATCCTGTTCTTTTCGGTCAGCCCGTGGACGCAAGGCGCGGTGCTGAAGCTGAACGAACTGGTCACCCCAGGCAATGCGCTTCCCTATGGCTGGATCGGCGTCATCGCCGCCTTCCAGTTCGGCATATGGTACTATCTCGGCATCGAAGGCACCACACAGGCCGCCGAGGAAGTGCGCTCCCCGGCCCGCTCGCTGCCTTACGGCACCATGGCCGGCATGATCACGCTTTTGATCGCGGCGGCCATGACCTGGTATGTCTGCGCCTCGCTGATGCCCTGGGAATATCTCGGCATCACCTACTATCCACTGTGGGACGCCGGCAAGCTGACCGGCAGCCCGCTGCTCGAGAACCTGTTGTTCGTCGCCACGCTGCTGGCGGCGCTGGCGTCGGCCAATGGCTGCATCAACGATGCGGCGCGCGCCTGGTTCTCGCTCGGCCGTGACCGCTATCTGCCGACATGGTTCTCGGCCGTGCATCCGAAATATCGCACGCCCTATCGCTCGATCCTGTTCCTGCTGCCGATCGCGCTGGCCTTCGCCTTCATCGCCGACCTCAACCAGGCGATCACCTTCTCGATCCTGTCGGGGGTGCTGCAATACACGTTCATGAGCATCAACATCATCATGTTCCGCAAGAAGTGGCCGCTGGGCTCGATCCGCCGAGGCTACACCCACCCCTTCCATCCGATCCCGGCCATGGTGCTGTTCTGCCTGTGCGTGGTGACCTTCTTCGCAATCTTCCTCGGCTTCGGCTCGCAGTTGATCGCCATGGTCGCCTTCTACTTCCTGATCTCGCTGTGGTTCCACTTCTACCGTTACAAATTCGTGCGGCGCGGCGACCAGTTCACCATGCCGTGGCCAAAGCCGCAGGGTTATTGATGGGAGTAGGCCCGTCCGGATCCCGGGCGGGCCTGGCATGAGAAAATGTCCGAGCTGACATCAGCACTGCTGGCCGGGGCCATTGTCCTGGTTGTCGTTCTCCACCTTGCCTGGCAAGCGCGTGCCAGCCGCAGCAGGGCATCGATGGCGCTCGCCGTCGAGCAGGACCGCATCCGCACAATCATCGCCGATGCTGCCAATGTTTCGGATGGCACCGCCGGCGTCATCACCTGGGAAGGATCCTGGAACAGCAAACGTGTCCAGGTGCGCACCATCGTCGATACGCTGGCGACGCGCAAACTGCCGGCGCGCTGGCTCAGTGTTTCGATCACCGAAGAGGTCGCGGTACCAGCCACCTTCGACATGATGATGCGGCCGGGCTCGCCGACGACCTTCTCCAATTTCGATCATCTCGAGCATACGCTGCCCAAGGCTCCGGGATTTCCCGCCGAGTCGGTGCTGCGCACCGACCGCAGGGCGGCGCGCTTTCCGCAAGGCCTGATCGCCAGCCATATCGAGATCTTTTCCGAAGGGCGCGCCAAGGAACTGCTGATCACGCCCAAGGGTATACGCATCGTCTGGCTTCTGGCCGAAGCCGAGCGGGCGCGCTATGGCGTTTTCCGGCAGGCCGAATTCGGCGACGCCGCACTCGATCCCGCGCTGATCGAAAGGCTGCTGATGTCGGTGTCGGCGCTTCGCGACGCGATCAACAAAAGCGAACGGCAGGCCGCATGACCAGTTCCGCCACTGCACCCACCAATCCCTATCTGGTTCTCGGCGCCGCAATCGTGCTGCCGGGAAGCGGGCACGTCATTCTGGGCGTGCCGGTGCGCGGCCTTCAATTCCTTTTCTTCATGGTGATCCTGGCATGGGTGACGGCCAAGATCGCGCCGCCCGATGCCAGCTTCGTCGGCCGTCACGCCGGCGGCTTCCTGATCTATGCTTTGTCGATCCTGGACGCCTACAAGCTCGCCCGCATCCGCACCGCCAAATGGGTTCACAACGCCCGGCAAGGCAACGATAGTGGGCAGAGCGGCATTGAGACGCATAGGTAACTAGAGGAATATTTTTTTCATACGATTGAATTTGCGGACCTCATTCGATACATCATTTCAGAGTTGCAAACGATCTCTTAGCTACAAAACGTCGGGAGGCTGACATGTGTGGAATTGTCGGACTGTTTTTGAAGGACAAGTCGCTGGAACCCCAGCTTGGCGCGATGCTGTCGCAGATGCTGATCTCGCTCAGCGATCGCGGTCCCGATAGCGCCGGCATCGCCATCTATGGCGCGCCGTCCAAGAATGAGGCCAAGATCACCATCCAGTCGGCCAAGCCCGACCGCGATTTCCGCGGCCTCGAGGCGGAGCTCGCCAAGGCCATCGGCACGCCGGTGACGATCGCGGTGAAATCCACCCATGCAGTCGTCAGGACCACCCCCGCGAAGATCGATGAAGCGCGCGAAACCATCCAGGCGCTGCGCCCCGACGTCCGCATCATGGGCGCCGGCGACGTGGTCGAGATCTACAAGGAAGTCGGCCTGCCCGAGGCTGTCGTCGATCGCTTCGATGTCCGCAAGATGACCGGCACACATGGCATCGGCCATACCCGCATGGCGACGGAATCGGCGGTGACGACGATGGGCGCGCATCCGTTCTCGACCGGCGCCGACCAGTGCCTGGTGCACAATGGCTCGCTGTCGAACCACAACAATGTCCGCCGCGAACTGATCCGCGAAGGCATGACCTTCGAAACCGAGAACGACACCGAAGTCGCTGCCGCCTATCTCTCGTCACAGATGGCGCATGGCAAGAATCTCGGCGAGGCGCTGGAAGGCACGCTCTCCGACCTCGACGGCTTCTTCACCTTCGTCGTCGGCACCAAGAACGGCTTTGGCGTGGTGCGCGATCCGATTGCCTGCAAGCCAGCCGTGATGGCCGAAACCGACCAATATGTCGCCTTCGGCTCGGAATATCGCGCGCTGACCAAACTGCCCGGCATAGACAATGCGAGGGTCTGGGAACCCGAGCCCGCAACCGTCTATTTCTGGGAGCATTGAGTTCATGCCGGCAACCACGCTTTCAAAAACCGCGGCACACGACCCTCGGGTCTTCGATCTCGACCAGTTGTCGCTGCGCGAACTCAACCAGGCGCTGCACAATCTGGCTCCCGGCTCGAACGAAACGGCATGGGAAGTGCTGAACCCGAAAGGCAGCCATTCGGTGGCCGTTGGCGTCGACCAGCCTGTTGCCATCGATGTGCGCGGCAGCGTCGGCTATTACTGCGGCGGCATGAATTCCGGCAGCACCATTACCGTGCATGGCTCGGCAGGGCCTGGAGTCGGCGAGAACATGATGTCGGGCTCGATCACCATCAAAGGCGACGCCAGCCAGTATGCCGGCGCCACCGGCAAGGGCGGCCTGCTGGTCATCGAAGGCAACGCCTCGTCGCGCTGCGGCATTTCGATGAAGGGCATCGATATCGTCGTGCATGGAAATATCGGCCATATGTCGGCCTTCATGGCGCAGTCAGGCAATCTGGTGGTGTTGGGCGATGCCGGCGATGCGCTCGGCGATTCCATCTACGAGGCGCGGATCTTCGTACGCGGCAAGGTCGACAGCCTCGGCGCCGACTGCATCGCCAAGGAAATGCGGACCGAGCATCTGGAATTGCTGCAGGGCCTGCTCGACCGCGCCGGCGTCACCGGCGTCAAGCCGTCGGAGTTCAAGCGCTACGGCTCGGCGCGTACCCTCTATAATTTCAATATCGACAACGCCGACGCGTATTGAGGCAGCATGACCTACAGGAACCCGCCGACGACGCCGCGCAAATCCGCGACCTTCGACGACTACACGCTTTCCGAGATCCGCCGTGCCGCGGCGACCGGCATCTATGACATCCGTGGCGCCGGCGCCAAGCGCAAGCTGCCGCATTTCGACGACCTACTGTTCCTCGGCGCCTCGATCTCGCGTTACCCGCTCGAAGGCTATCGCGAGCGCTGCGACACATCGGTCGTGCTCGGCTCTCGCCATGCCAAGAAGCCGATCGAGTTGAAGATTCCGATCACCATTGCCGGCATGAGCTTCGGCTCGCTGTCGGGTCCGGCCAAGGAAGCGCTCGGACGCGGCGCTACCCTGTCGGGCACCTCGACCACGACGGGCGACGGCGGCATGACCGAGGAGGAGCGCGGCCATTCCAAGCAACTGGTCTATCAATATCTGCCCTCGCGCTACGGCATGAACCTGCGCGATCTGCGCCGCGCCGATGCGATCGAGGTCGTCGTCGGCCAGGGCGCCAAGCCGGGTGGCGGCGGCATGCTGCTTGGCCAGAAGATTTCGGATCGTGTCGCCGAAATGCGCACGCTGCCGAAAGGCATCGACCAGCGCTCGGCCTCACGCCACCCCGACTGGACCGGACCCGACGATCTCGAGATCAAGATCCTCGAATTGCGCGAAATCACCGACTGGGAAAAACCGATCTACGTCAAGGTCGGCGGCGCGCGCCCCTATTATGACACGGCGCTTGCCGTGAAGGCCGGCGCCGATGTCGTTGTCGTCGACGGCATGCAGGGCGGCACCGCCGCCACCCAGGAAGTGTTCATCGAAAATGTCGGCCAGCCGACGCTTGCCTGCATCAGGCCGGCCGTGCAGGCGCTGCAGGACCTCGGCATGCACCGCAAGGTGCAGTTGATCGTCTCCGGCGGCATTCGCAACGGCGCCGATGTCGCCAAGGCGCTGGCGCTCGGCGTCGACGCGGTCTCGATCGGCACGGCGGCCCTTGTCGCGCTCGGCGACAACGATCCGCGCTGGGAGGCGGAGTACAACGAGCTTGGCACCACCGCCGGCGCTTATGACGATTGGCACGAGGGGCGCGACCCCGCCGGCATCACCACGCAGGATCCGGAACTGATGAAGCGGGTCGATCCGGTGGCTGCCGGGCGCCGGCTGGCGAACTACCTCAAGGTGATGACCCTTGAGGCTCAAACGATCGCCCGCGCGTGCGGCAAGAACAGCCTGCACAATCTCGAACCCGAGGACCTGGTCGCGCTGACGATCGAGGCAGCCGCCATGGCCGGCGTGCCGCTGGCCGGCACCAACTGGATACCGGGGAAGAACGGCTTCTGATCAACGAAGGGCCGATTCCCGCATACTCGGGAACAACAATCGATAAAAATGGGGAACTACCGTGGCAACTGATCTTGCTGAATTCGCAAGGGCGAAAAACGTCAAATATTTCATGATTTCCTACACTGACCTGTTCAGTGGCCAGCGTGCCAAGCTGGTGCCGGCGCAGGCGATATCAGACATGCAGAAGGACGGCGCCGGCTTTGCCGGTTTCGCCACCTGGCTGGACCTGACGCCGGCGCATCCCGACATGCTTGCGGTGCCGGATCCGGATTCGGTGATCCAGCTGCCGTGGAAGCCTGAGGTCGCCTGGGTGGCGGCCAACTGCATCATGGACGACAAGGAGGTCAACCAGGCGCCGCGCAACACACTGAAGCGGCTGATCGCGGAAGCCGCCAGCGACGGCATGCATGTCAAGACCGGCGTCGAGGCCGAGTTCTTCCTGATCTCGCCTGACGGCAAGACGATCTCCGACGAATACGACACGGCCTCAAAACCCTGCTACGACCAGCAAGCGGTGATGCGGCGCTACGACGTCATCGCCGAGATCTGCGACCACATGCTGGCGCTCGGCTGGGGCGCCTATCAGAACGACCATGAGGACGCCAACGGCCAGTTCGAGATGAACTGGGCCTTCGACGACGCGCTGGCGACCGCCGACAAGCACTCGTTCTTCAAATTCATGGTCAAGTCGATCGCGGAAAAGCATGGCCTGCGCGCGACCTTCATGCCGAAGCCCTTCCAGGGCCTGACCGGCAATGGCTGCCATGCGCATATCTCGGTCTGGGACAAGGCCGGCAAGACCAACGTCTTCGCCGACAATTCGATGGAGCTCGGCCTGTCGGCCAAGGGCAGGAATTTCCTCGGCGGCATCATGAAACATGCCTCCGCACTGGCCGCGATCACCAACCCGACGGTGAATTCCTACAAGCGCATCAACGCGCCGCGCACCATTTCGGGCGCGACCTGGGCACCGAACACGGTGACCTGGACCGGCAACAACCGCACCCACATGGTGCGGGTGCCCGGCCCCGGCCGCTTCGAGCTGCGGCTGCCGGATGGCGCCGCCAATCCCTATCTCCTGCAAGCGGTCATCATCGCCGCCGGCCTCGACGGCATTCGCTCGAAGGCCGATCCTGGCAAGCGCTACGACATCGACATGTACCAGCATGGCCATACGGTAAAGGGCGCGCCAAAACTGCCGCTCAACCTGCTCGACGCCTTGCGCGAGTTCGACAAGGACAAATCGCTCAAGGCGGCGCTGGGTGAGGAATTCTCGTCGGCCTACCTAAAGCTGAAGCACCAGGAATGGAATTCCTATGCTTCGCACTTCACACAATGGGAGCGCGACCACACGCTGGATATTTGACCACCAGCGCGACGCGAGCGACCTCGGAATGAACTGATGAAATATTCGATCTTCTCGCTCGCTCGTGCCGCCCTGTCCGGCCACAAGAACTGGCAGCGCACCTGGCGCGACGCCACGCCGAAGGATCGCTACGACGTGGTGATCATCGGCGGCGGTGGGCACGGGCTGGCCACCGCCTGGTTCCTCGCCAGCGAGTACGGCATCAAGAATGTCGCCGTGCTCGAAAAAGGCTGGATCGGCTCCGGCAATGCCGGCCGCAACACCACCATCATCCGCTCCAATTACGGTCTGCCCGGCAACACCGGCTTCTACGAATTGTCGATGAAGCTGTGGGAGCGGATGGAGCAGGACCTCAACTATAATGCGATGGTCAGCCAGCGCGGCGTCATCAACCTCTACCATTCCGATGCGCAGCGCGACGCCTATGCGCGGCGCGGCAACACTATGCGCATCAACGGCATCGACGCCGAACTGCTCGACCTCGCTGCCGTCAGGAAGATGATCCCGTTCCTGAACTTCGACAATGCGCGCTTTCCCGTGCAAGGCGGGCTGTTGCAGCGGCGCGGCGGCACGGCGCGGCACGATGCGGTGGTCTGGGGCTATGCGCATGCGGCGAGCGAACTCGGCGTCGACATCATCCAGAATTGCGAAGTCACCGGCTTCGTCAGAGACGCCAATGGCAAGGTGACCGGCGTCGAGACGTCGCGCGGCAAGATCGGCGCCGGAAAGGTTGGCATGGCGGTCGCCGGCTCCTCGTCGCGCGTCGCGGCAATGGCCGGCCTGCGCCTGCCGATCGAGAGCCATGTGCTGCAGGCCTTCGTCTCCGAGGCGATCAAGCCGCTCATCCCGGGCGTCATGACCTTCGGCGCCGGCCATTTCTACGTCAGCCAGTCCGACAAGGGCGGCCTCGTCTTCGGCGGCGATATAGACGGCTACAATTCCTACGCCCAGCGCGGCAACATGCCTGTGATGGAAGACGTCTGCGAGGGCGGCATGGCGCTGATGCCGATGATCGGCCGCGTGCGCCTGCTGCGCCAGTGGGGCGGCATCATGGACATGTCGATGGACGGTTCACCGATCATCGACAAGACGCCCGTCGACGGGCTCTATCTCAACGCGGGCTGGTGCTATGGCGGCTTCAAGGCGACGCCAGGGTCCGGTTTTGTCTTTGCGCACCTCCTGGCTCGCGACGAGTCGCATGAAGAAGCGGCACGGTTCCGCCTAGACCGCTTCCGAACTGGCGCCATGATCGACGAAAAGGGCCAGGGCGCCCAACCGAACCTGCATTGAAGGCGGTTTAGAAGAAATGCGCATTGCCTGTCCTTTCTGCGGTGAACGCGAACTCGGCGAGTTCACCTATCTCGGCGACGCCAAGCCGGTGCGGCCCGAGGCCGGCGCCTCGGAAGACGAGGTCTTCGACTATGTCTATCTGCGCGACAATGTCGCCGGCGCGACCAGCGAATACTGGTACCATGGCGGTGGTTGCCGGGCTTGGCTGAAGGTCACCCGCAACACGCTGACGCACGAGATTTCCTCCATCGAACCGGCGGCTGGTGCCGGCGCTGCGAAGGTTGGTGCGTGATGGCCGGCGCGCAGACACACCGGCTCGGCAATGGCGGGCTTGTCGACCGCTCGGCACCGCTGAACTTCCGTTTCGACGGCAAGGCTTTCTCCGGCTTCCAGGGCGACACGCTCGCCTCGGCGCTGATCGCCAACGGCGTCAAGCTGGTCGGCCGCTCATTCAAATACCATCGCCCGCGCGGCATCCTGACTGCGGGCTCGGAAGAACCCAACGCGCTGGTTGAGCTGCGCACCGGGGCACGGCGCGAGCCGAACACCAAGGCGACGACGGCCGAACTCTATGACGGGCTCGAGGCCGCCAGCCAGAACCGTTGGCCGTCGCTGCGCCACGACGTGATGTCGGTCAACCAGCTGTTCGCGCCGATCTTCGTCGCCGGCTTCTACTACAAGACCTTCATGTGGCCGGCGAAGTTCTGGGAAGCGATCTATGAGCCGGCGATCCGCCGCGCCGCAGGCCTTGGCCGTGCCGCCGGCATCGCCGATCCCGACCATTACGACAAGGCATGGGCGCATTGCGATGTGCTGATCGCCGGCTCCGGCCCGGCTGGCCTGGCCGCGGCATTGGCAGCCGGCCGCTCTGGCGCCCGCGTCATCCTGTGCGAAGAGGATTTTGTCCTCGGCGGCCGTCTGCTGTCGGATGGCGGAATGATCGACGGCGAACCTGCGGCCGAGTGGATTTCAAGGACGCTGGCTGAACTGGCTGGTATGCCCGACGTCCGCGTCATGACCCGCACGACGCTGTTCGGCGTCTACGATGGCGGCACCTACGGCGCCATTGAGCGGGTCAACGACCATTTGCCCTCGCCGCCCGAGCACCAGGTGCGCCAGCGCCTGTGGCGGATCGTGGCGAAGCGCTGCGTCGTCGCCGCCGGCGCCATCGAACGGCCGATCGTCTTTGCCGGCAATGATACGCCCGGCGTGATGATGGCGTCCGCGATGCGGACCTATGTCGCGCGCTACGCCGCGGCGCCGGCCAAACGCGTCGCACTGTTCACCAACAATGAGGATGGATGGCGCACGGTCGAGACCGCACTTGGTGCCGGACTGCAGATCGCAGCGGTCATCGATGCGCGGCCCGAAATTTCGCCGGCGCATCGTTCGCTGGCCTCCAAGGGCGGCTTCCCCGTGCTGCACGGAGCCGTCAGCAGCGTCGATGGCGGTAAGGACGGCGTCAGGAAAGTCGCGGTAGCGCTGACTGGCGGCGCGCGCGCGGAAGTCGAAGCCGACGGGCTTGCCGTCTCCGGCGGCTGGAATCCGGCGGTCGGGCTGACCTCCTACCATCGCGGACGGCCGAAATGGCGCGACGATATTGCTGCTTTCGTACCGGACGGCGCGCCGCCCGGTATGGTCGCAGCGGGCGCCGCCAATGGCGACTTTGACCTCGGCGCCTGCCTGAGCCAGGGATTTGCCGCTGGCGCGGCAGCGGCGCGTGACACGGGGCACAATGGTACGGCGGGCGCCGCGCCTGCCGCCGATGACGAGGCTTTTTCGCTGACGCCGCTCTGGCATGTCGCGGGCAAGGGAAAAGCCTTTGTCGATTACCAGCACGATGTCACCGCTTCCGACATCGAACTGGCGCAGCGCGAAGGTTTTGAATCGGTCGAGCACCTGAAGCGCTACACGACGCTCGGCATGGCGACCGACCAGGGCAAGACCTCGAATGTCGCCGGCCTCGCCATCATGGCTGCGGTCAGCGGCCGTTCGATCCCCGAGACCGGGACAACGATCTACCGGCCGCCTTACGTGCCCGTCGCCATCGGCGCCTTCGCCGGCCATCACCGCGACGAGACTTTCCATGCGACGCGGCTGACGCCGTCGCATCACTGGGCCGTGGAACAAGGTGCTGTCTTCGTCGACACCGGCCTGTGGAAGCGGGCGCAGTGGTACCCCCGCGCGGGCGAGAAGGACTGGCTGGAATCGGTGACGCGCGAGGTCAAGGCGGTGCGCTCAGGCGTCGGATTCTGCGATGTCTCGACGCTCGGCAAGATCGACGTGCACGGTCCGGATGCCGGCGCCTTCCTCGACCGCGTCTACATCAACACCTTCTCCAGTCTTGCAGTGGGCAAGGCGCGCTACGGTCTGATGCTGCGCGAGGATGGCATCGTCTATGACGATGGCACGACGTCGCGGCTGGCCGAAGACCACTATTTTCTCACCACCACCACGGCCAAGGCCGGTCTGGTGATGCAGCATCTCGAATTCTGCCGCCAGGTGCTGTTCCCGGAGCTCGACGTGCAGCTCACTTCCGTCTCCGACCAGTGGGCGCAGTTCTCGATCGCCGGACCGAGCGCGCGGGAGTTGCTGAAACAGATCGTTGATGAGTCCGAGGACCTTTCCAACGAAGGCTTTCCGTTCATGGGCGCGCGCGAAGTGACATTGCGCGGCGGCCTCAAGGCGCGGCTGTTCCGCATCTCGTTCTCCGGCGAAATGGCCTTCGAGATCTCGGTACCGGCACGCTTTGGCGATGCGATGGCACGCAATCTGATGCTGGCCGGCGCGCCATTCGGCGTGACGCCTTACGGCACCGAGGCGCTCGGCGTCATGCGCGTCGAAAAGGGCCACATCGCCGGACCGGAACTGAGCGGCACGACGACAGCGGCCGATCTTGGTCTGGGCAAGATGATGTCGACCAAGAAAGACTATATCGGCCGCGTCATGGCCGGACGCGAGGCGCTGGTAGCCCCGGATCGCCAGGTCGTCGTCGGCATCAAGCCGACGGACGAGACACGCCGGTTGCGCTCCGGCGCACACATCATCCCGAAGGGGCAGACGCCCGGCCCCGGCAACGACCAGGGCTATGTCACCTCGGTCTGCTTCTCGCCGACGTTGGATCAGTGGATCGGGCTCGCGCTTGTCGAACGCGGCCGCGAACGCATCGGCGAGATCGTGCACGCGCATGATCCATTGCGCGGCGAAGACTATGACGTCGAACTCTGCAATCCCGTCTTCTACGACCCGGATGGAGGGCGCCAGCGTGGTTGAGTTTTCCTGGGTTTCTCGCAGCCCACTCGAGCATGCGCTTGTCGCCGGTACAGATGGCGCACGCGGTATCGAGGCCGGCATCTCGCTGACCGAGATCCGCAATTTTGATCTGATCCAGGTGATGGCGCGGCGCGGCCAGGCGGCCGAGCTGGGACAAGCCGCCAAGGCTCGGTTTGGTGTTGCTGTCCCTGATGCGCCCAAGGCGGTGCGGACTTCGGACGCAACGCTGATCTGGTCGGGACCGGACCAGTTCTTCGTGCTGTCGAAGGGCGGCAAGCACACGATGCAGACGCTGGAGCCCGCATTGTCCGGCTCGCTGTCGGACCAGTCGCATGCGCGGGTTCTGGTCAGCATCTCCGGCGCCAAGGCGCGGACAATGCTGGCGAAACTGTCGTCGATCGATTTGCATCCCGATGCGTTTCCGGTTGGCGCCGCCGCCGCGACGTCGATGGATCACACCAGCGTCACGCTCTGGCGCGGCGGTGATCGGACGGATGGGCAGGCGGTGTTCAACGTTCTGATGTTTGCGACGTTTGCCGAGAGCCTTTGGCATACGATGCTGGATTCGGGCGCGGAGTACGGCGTCGACATCAACCATACAGAGAGACCGGCTTAGCCTTGGCTCGTCTTCCCTTCTCCCACACAAGGGGAGAAGGGAAAGCGCGCGCCACCTCCGCCTTGCCAAACCCAACCGCACTGCTATTCTTGCTGCTAAAATAATTTCACACACAGGCAAACTTGTTTCTCGAACCGCAAGGCTGAGATGAGCCAGTCGCCCTACCCCGCAATTGCTGCCGGACCGCCCAAGCCTAGCCTCATCCTGAGGCCCGGCCAGATCGCGCTGCCGCCGGGCGTGGAGCGTTATACGATCCAGGGCAACGGCGCGGTGCTGATCGACATCGAGGCCGGCGACACAATCACCGTGCGCAATGTCGAAGGCGGCCAGGCCTGCGAACTTCTGGCCTGGGACAGGACCGGCGCGACCGATCCCGGGATTTTTGGTGAGGCATCGAACAGCAACGCTGCCGGCATCAAAGCGCTGCTCATAGAGGGCGACGATAGTCTCGCATCCCTGCGGAGCGGGCTCGCCCGCCGGCAGGTGCAGCTTGACCACGCCAAGGCCGTGCGGGTGTTCGGCGTCACGACACCGGCCGGCACCGAGCAGGCTTTCACCGTCGCACGCGATGGTGCGGTGCTGATTGCCGCCCCCGGCGGGCCGATGCTGGTCGATGGTCATGACACGGCGACACCGCTGACCGTCTTCGTTCGCCGCGCCACGATCCGCCCGGCGGCGAAATCGGTATTGGCTGATCCGCTTGCCGACCCGGTGCTCGATTTGCGCGTCCATTCGGCGACCGCGGAGGCCTATTTCGTTAGGGCTGGCGACTATCTGCAGATCATCGATGTCGACGGGCGCCAATGCACCGATTTCCAGTGCTTTTCGGCGCGCAAGCTGGACAGGGGACAGGATCATCCGCTCGACGTGACGACGACGCGCACGCTCATGGGTGCGAGCTACCCGATGCCCGGCCTGCATTCCAAATACTATGACCAGGACATGGAGCCGCTGGTCGAGGTGGTGCAGGACACATGCGGCCGGCACGACGCCTTCGCGCTCGCCTGCGCCGCCAAATATTACGACGACATCGGCTATCCCGGACACACCAACTGTTCGGAGAATTTCAACGGCGCTCTGGCCGGCAAGGGCGTCAATCCCCGCGCGGGCTGGATGGCGATCAACTTCTTCTTCAACACGGCGATCGACGCGCATGGCGTCATGGTGTCCGACGAGCCGTGGTCGCGGGCGGGCGACTATGTGCTGCTCAGGGCGCTCACCGACATCGTTTGCGTTTCCTCCGCCTGCCCCGACGACACGACGCCGGCCAATGGCTGGAACCCGACCGACATCCATGTGCGGACCTATTCCGGCCAGCACAAATTCTCGCGAGCGATCGCCAGACGCATGACGCCCGATTCGGAACCGAAAATGACCCGCGAGACCGCTTTTCATTCGAGCTTTGCCAAGCACACCCGCAACTTTCAGGAGTACAAGGGCTATTGGCTCGCCAATTCCTTCGCCAAAGACGGGCCGATCGCCGAATACTGGGCCTGCCGGCAAGACGCGGTGATCATGGACCTGTCGCCGCTGCGCAAGTTCGAGGTCACCGGCCCGGATTCCGAAGCGCTGCTGCAATACACGCTGACCCGCGACGTCAAGAAGCTTGGCGTTGGCCAGGTGGTCTATTCGGCCATGTGCTACGCGCATGGCGGCATGATTGATGACGGCACCCTGCTGCGGCTGGGCAAGGACAATTTCCGCTGGGTCGGCGGCGACGATCTGTCTGGCGAGTGGCTGCGCGAGACGGCGACAAAACTCGGCCTCAATGTCCTTGTGCGTTCCTCCACCGACCAGATGCACAATGTCGCCGTGCAGGGACCGAAGAGCCGCGACATCCTCAGGGAGGTGATCTGGACCTCGCCGCTGCAGCCGTCGATCGACGAACTCGAATGGTTCCGCTTCGCCGTCGCCCGCATTGGTGGCGGCAACGGCATTCCGGTCGTCGTCTCGCGCACCGGCTATACCGGCGAGCTCGGCTACGAGATCTGGTGCCATCCGCGCGACGCCGAAAAAGTCTTCGACGCCATCTGGGAAGCCGGCCAGCCTCACGGGCTGAAGCCGATGGGACTGCAGGCGCTGGACATGGTGCGCATCGAGGCCGGGTTGATCTTCGCCGGATACGAATTTTCCGACCAGACCGATCCGTTCGAGGCCGGCATCGGCTTCACCGTGCCGCTGAAGAGCAAGACCGACGATTTCGTCGGCCGCGAGGCGCTGATCCGCCGCAAGGAGCACCCGCAGACGAAGCTGGTCGGTCTCGACATCGACGCCAATGTCGACGTCGGCCATGGCGATTGCGTGCATGTCGGCCGTGCCCAGATCGGCGTGGTCACGTCAGGCATGCGCTCGCCGGTGCTGAACAAGACCATCGCGCTGGCCAGGCTCGATGTCACCCATTCGGCTGTCGGTACCGAGGTCGAGATCGGCAAGCTCGACGGCCATGCCAAGCGGCTGCCGGCGCGAGTCGTCGCCTTCGCCCACTACGATCCGCAAAAGACCAAACCGCGTTCCTGACGGCCCTTCCCTCCCAAGACAGTGAGGCCGTGCTGCAGTTCGTGATAGGAATTTTTTCTTGACCTGCTGAGGGCAGCTATGCTACATATTCGTCCATGGTGCTGATTTGCGCCGCGACCCGCCTCCGGCGGGTTTTTCGCTTCCTGACCTTGGTCCTTTTCCGAACAATCCCACCGCGGCAGTGTGAAGCCGACATGTTTCGCAAGCGTGATGTGCACGGCGCGACAAATCGCTTGACCTGAAAGCGCGCCGGATCAATCTTCACTGTTAAGAAAAAAATGCGACTGAGTGGAAACACCGACAGCCGCCCAAAGCATGCGTCGATGATGAAGCCTCGCGAAGTCGCGGCCGTCACGAACGGGGAACATCAAAATGGGGAACAAAGACATATGAGCACGATAACGACTGTCCTGGAGCCGCTTGCCGAAGGCAAGTTGCACCGAAATATCGACTGGCGCGGCGCCTTCTGGGTGGCGAGCGGCGTGCCGGCCCTGGTCCTGTTCTCGATCGGCGGCATTGCCGGCACGACCGGCACGCTGGCCTTCGCGATCTGGATCTTCTCCATGATCATGGGCTTCCTGCAATCCTTCACCTATGCCGAAATCGCCGGCCTGTTTCCGAACAAGTCGGGCGGCGCGTCGATCTACGGCGCCACCGCCTGGCTGCGCTATTCCAAGTTCATCGCGCCGCTGTCTGTCTGGTGCAACTGGTTCGCCTGGTCGCCGGTGCTGTCGCTCGGCTGCTCGATCGCCGCCGCCTACATCCTCAACGCGCTGGCGCCAGTGCCGCTGTTCACCGAAACCTCACCCGATGTCGTCGCCTATATCGCCGCGCATGCCGGGACGAGTGCCGCCGACGCCATCACAGCGGTGACCGCGGCGGCGACGCCGGCAATCCGCAACTGGACGCTTTACAGCCACACGCTGGGACCGGTCTCGTTCACCTTCAACGCGACCTTCTTCATCGGCGCAGTGCTGATGCTGATCATCTTTGCGATCCAGCATCGCGGCATTCTCGGCACCGCCAATGTGCAGAAATATATCGGCCTCTTGGTCATCGTCCCGATGCTGATCGTCGGCGTGGTGCCGATCGTCACCGGCCAGATCAACTGGGCGAATTTTTCGCCGCTGGTGCCGCTGGCCGCAGCCTACGCGCCCGAGCCCGGTGCCTGGAACATCGCCGGCTGGACGCTGGTGCTTGGTGGTATGTTCATCGCCGCCTGGTCGACCTACGGCTTCGAGACCGCCGTCTGCTACACATCCGAGTTCAAGAACCCCGGCACCGACACGTTCAAGGCGATTTTCTATTCCGGCCTTCTGTGCATGCTGCTGTTCATCCTGGTGCCGTTCACCTTCCAGGGCGTGCTTGGCCTCAACGGTATGCTGGCGACGCCGATCGTCGACGGCTCCGGGGTCGCCGACGCGCTGGCCGGCATGGTCGGCGGCGGCGCGCTAGTCCACAGCCTGTTGGTGATGCTGATGATCCTGGCGCTGGTGCTGTGCATCATGACGGCCATGGCCGGCTCTTCGCGTACGCTCTACCAAGGCTCGGTCGACGGCTGGCTGCCGCGCTATCTCAGCCATGTCAACGAACATGGTGCGCCGACACGGGCAATGTGGACCGATCTCGTCTTCAACCTGATCGTGCTGGCCATCGCCTCGGCCGACGCGACGAGCTTCTTCTTCATCCTCGCCGTGTCGAATTGCGGTTACATCATCTTCAACTTCCTCAACCTCAACGCCGGCTGGATCCACCGCATCGACAACGGCCATATCGCACGGCCCTGGAAGGCGCCGAGCTGGCTGCTCGGGATCGGGGCGATCTTCGCCTATGTCAACGCGATCTTCATGGGCGCCGGTGCCAAGGTATGGAACCCGATGGCGCTGTGGGCCGGCCTGATCACGGCAGCGCTGATCATCCCGGTGTTCTGCTTCCGACACTACATTCAGGACAAGGGCAAGTTCCCCGACCACATGCTGGCCGATCTCGGCATGACGGGGGCCGACCTCTCGGTCAAAAAGGCGGGCATGCTGCCCTATCTGACGCTGGTCGCCGGCGTGGTGGTGATGCTGCTCGCCAACTGGTTCTTCGTCATCTGACCTCATAAAAATAAAAAGGATCGGGCGCGCTTCGGCGCGCCCGATCCTTTTCGACTGGCGCGATCGATCTATTCGGCGGCCAGCGCCAGTTGCGGCTTTTCGGCTTCCTGGCTCAGTTCCAGATCGTCCGTCCGTCCCTCCGCCCCGCGCTTCTTCGGCTCCCGGCCGAAGAACAGGGCGTAACCGGCCGGCAGGACCAGGATGGTCAGCACCGTGGCAACCAGGATGCCGCCCATCATGGCGTAGGCGAGCGGACCCCAGAAGGCGCCGCGCGAGATCGGGATCAGCGCCAGCACCGCCGTCAGCGCCGTCAGCGTGATCGGCCGGAAACGGCGAACGGCCGAACCGATGATGGCCTCGTAGCGGTCCATGCCCGCGGCGATGTCCTGGTCGATCTGGTCGACCAGGATGATCGAGTTGCGCATGATGATGCCGAGCAGCGCGATGACGCCGAGAATGGCGACGAAGCCGAACGGCGCACCGCTGATCAGGAGTGCCGCGGCAGCACCGATAATGCCAAGCGGACCGGTCGCCAGCACCAGCATCGCCTTGCCGAAATTCTGCAGCTGGATCATCAAAAGCACGACAATGACGGCCAGCATGATCGGTGCCTTGGCGGCGATCGAAGCCTGGCTTTCCGCCGAATCCTCCGCACCGCCCTGGATTTCGATCTTGTAACCGGGCGCCAGACCCGCACGCAGGTCCTTCATGTCGTTGTACATCTTGGTGACGACGTCGTTGGACTGCACGCCGTCGGGCAAGGTGGCGCGCACGCTGATGGTCGGCAGGCGGTCGCGGCGCCATTCGATGCCTTGCTCCAGCACCGGCACCACCTTGGCCACCTGCGACAGCGGCACGAAACCGCCGAAGTCGGTCGGGATATAGACCGAGTCGACCGAGGACAGCAGGCTGCGGCTGGCATTCGGCTCGCGGGCGACGATGGACACCGTCTCCTCGCCGTCGCGGAAGTCGTCGAGCGGCGCGCCGGACATCGTCGCCTGCAGCATCTGGCGGATGCGCTGCGAGGTGACGCCGAGTGCGCGGGCACGATCCTGGTCGATGACCAGCTTCATCGCCGGAACCGGCTCCAGCCAGTCATCATGCACGGCGCCAAGCAGCGGATCTTCACGGAACTTCGCCTTCACCTGGTCGGCGATGCGGCGCACCTCCTGGCGATCCGGCCCCATGACGCGCATCTGCACCGGCCAGCCGGTCGGCGGACCGAGGAACAGACGATCGACCTTGGCACGGATGGACGGGAAGTCTTGCGCCAGAACGGTGCGCAACTTGACGATCAGACGCTCGCGAGCCGGTTCGTCATTGGCCATGACGAGCAACTGGGCAAAGTTGGGGTTGCTCAGCTGCTGGTCGAGCGGCAGGAAGAAGCGCGGCGCGCCCTCGCCGATATAGGTGGCGATGAAACGCTTGTCCTTGTCGTCCATCATCTTGGTCTCGAGCGCCTTGGCCTGCGCCTCGACTTCCTTGATGCTGGTGCCTTCCGGCAGCCAAAGGTCGACGAGGATTTCCGGCCGCGACGATTGCGGGAAGAAGTTCTGCGGAATGAACTGGAAAGCCCACAGGCTGGTGCCGAAGGTGACCAGCGTCATCACCAGGACGATGATGCGATGGCGCACGGCCCAGCTGACGGTGGCACGAAGCCGGCGGTAGAAACGCGTGTCGAAGACATCGTGATGGCTGCCGGCATGCTTGCGCTGCTTGAGGATCATGTTGCCGAGCCATGGCGTGAAATAGACCGCGACGAACCAGGAGACGATCAGCGCGATGCCGACGACATAGAACAGCGTGCGGACATATTCGCCGGCGGTCGAGGCCGCGAAGCCGACCGGAATAAAGCCGGCCGTGGTGATCAGCGTGCCGGTCAGCATCGGGAAGGCGGTCGAGGAATAGGCGAAGCTCGCCGCCTCGACCTTGACCATTCCCTCCTCCAGCTTGCGCTCCATCATCTCGACGACGATCATCGCGTCGTCGACCAGAAGACCGAGCGCGATGATCAGCGCGCCGAGCGAGATGCGCTGCAGGTCGATGCCGAGCTCGTACATGATGGCGAAGGTCGCGGCCAGCACCAGCGGGATGGCGATGGCGATGACCAGGCCGGAACGCCAACCGATCGACAGGAACGAGACCACGAGCACGATCAGCAACGCTTCGCCAAGCGCATGCATGAACTCCGCCACCGCATCGGTGACGACGCCCGGCTGGTCGGAGATCTGGTCGACCGCAACGCCGTAGGGCAGCGCCTCTTCGAAGCGCTTGTAGGTGGCCTCGACATCCTTGCCGACATCGGTAACCTTGAAGCCCTTGGCCATGACGACGCCCAACTGCACGCTGTCGTGACCGTTGAAGCGGTACTTTCGCTGGAACGGATCCTGCAACCCCGAACTCACCGTGGCGATGTCGCCCAGCCTCGTGACCTGACCGCCGGCGCGCAGGCGCAGGTTCCTGATATCCTCGACCTTGCCGACATCGCCCTCGACGGAAATGCGCACCGAGTTGGTGCCGGTATCGACGGAGCCGGCCGGGTCGACATTGTTCTGTCCCTTGATCGCATTCTGCAGATCGGTCAGCGTCAGGCCGCGTTCGGCCAGGGCCTTGGACGAGACGTCGATGTAGAGCTTTTCAGGCTGGTCGCCGATGATGACGGCCTTCTCGACGCCGGGCGTCGTCAAAAGCATGTCGCGCGCCTGGATGGCGAACTTCTTCAGCTCGGGATAGCTGAAGCCGTCGCCGCTGATCGAATGCAGGGTGATGAAGGTGTCGCCGAATTCATCGTTGAAATAGGGGCCGAGCAGACCTTGTGGCAAGTCACCGGCAATGTCACCGACCTTCTTGCGCACCTGGTAGAACGCGTCGGTCACCTCGGCGGTGTTGGTGTCGCCCTTGATCTGCACGGTGATGATGGCGCTGCCGGCGCGGGTGAAGGAGCGCACGAAATCGAGATGCGGCGTTTCCTGCAGCTTGCGTTCGATCTTGTTGACGACCTGGTCTTCCATCTCCTGGATCGAGGAGCCCGGCCAGATCGCCTGGACGACCATGACCCGGAAGGTGAAATCGGGATCTTCCTTCTGGCCCATGCGCATCAGGCCGAGCGCGCCGGAAATGATGATCAGGCCGAACAGGAACCGCGCAATGGCGGGATGGCCGATTGCCCAGCGCGACAGGTTGAAGGGCCGCTTCTCTTCCGTGGAATTGGTCATCGACGCTGGTCCATCTATCTAGCGCAACAAAATCGAGGGTTCGTAGTGGCTTCCGGGCGGCAAGGCTCTCCCAGCGGAGAAGCACTCATCGCGGTGGGACGCGAAATCGATGTGGGGGTTACATCAATCGAGCGTCTCGGTCGGGCGCCTGCCGCCCGGAAACCAGCGGCTGCGGGAACGCGCAGCCGGTTGTCTGTCGTCAGCGCACCTGCTTGGCGTCGCCGTCCGCCGCGGATGCCGATTGCAGCGCCGTATCACCGGCGAGCTTCACCTTGAGGTTCTCGGTCATGAATTGCGTGCCGGCGGCGACCACGACATCGCCGGGTTTCAAACCCTCCGCGACACGCACGCCATCGGCGGCGAACTCGGCAACCTTGATCGGACGAGCATGAACGGTGTCGGCGCCACGATCAACGGTCCAGACGATCGATTGGGTGCCTTGCTCGGCCAGTGCGCTCAGGGGGATCGAGACCAGCTGCCGCTCATTGGCCGCCGTGGCTTCGATGCTGGCGGTCATGCCGAGCAGCACACGCGGATCGTTGGGCAGGCTGACGCGGACGGCAAAGGTGCGTGATTGCGGATCGGCGCTGCCGGCGACTTCGCGGACCTTGCCGTCGAGCGCCAGCGCATCGTCCGACCAGAAGCCCGCCTTGACCGCCTTGCCCGGCTTGAATTCGGCGATTTCCATTTCGGGGACGGCGATCAGCACTTCCTTTTCGCCGTCGACAGCGACAGTGACAACCGGCGTGCCGGAACCGACCACCTGGCCAACGTCGGCGCTGACCGTGGTGACGATGCCATCCCTGTCGGCCTTGAGGTCGGTATAACCGACCTGGTTCTTCGCCTGAGCCAGTGTCGAAAGGGCGGAATCACGGGTGGCGACCGCTTGGTCATAGGTCAAGGTCGCCTGTTCGAGCTGTGATTTCGGGGCAAAATTCTTGGCAAAAAGCTGCTCGGCACGCTTGCGGGCGAGTTCCACGGTCTCGACCTGCCGCTCGGCGGCATCGAGCGCTGCCTGCGCGCTCTTGACCGAAAGGTCGTAGTCAATGGGATCGATGCGGGCGAGCACATCGCCCGAGGCCACATGCTGGCCGATATCGACGAGGCGCTCGGTGATCTTGCCATTGACGCGGAATGCCAGAGCGCTCTCGGTGCGGGCCCTCACCGACCCGGAATAGGAGAGCGTGCGGGTGTCATGTACCTTCGCGATCTCGACAACCTTGACCGGGCGGATGATATCCTTGACTTCGGCTTTTTCCTGGCTGCAGCCGGCAAGCCCGAGAGTGGCGGTGACAAGCAGCACCGGGCCTACAGCGGGCAACCTGCCGATGATTGAACTGAACGAAGACACGCGCGTACTCCCGAAATGGAGATGAATCGTTGAAACCGGCGCCCGACGGGCGGAGGCTACTTCAAGGCCTTGATTGCATAGTCGACGAGGTCGTCAGGCATTGCCCGGTTGGTCTTGGCAAGGCATTGCGCCACCATCTGCGGGTGACACAGGATGACGGTCGCGGCGCCGAAACAGCGAGACGCGATAACCGGATCCTGTTTTCTGAACTCACCGGCCTCGATCCCGTCACGAATGATTTCCGCGAACAGGTCGTGAATGCTGTCGACATGCTTGTCGATCACACCCCAATCCCGTTCGAGGGCGACGATGACCATCTCGTGGACCTTCTGGTCGTCGAGCATGACCTCCATCGTCATCTTGTATTGCGCATGCACGTAGCGCCGGAGCCGCTCCTCGGCGCTGATCGGCAGGCGCGAAATCTCGTAGGCCATCTTGTAGCTGGCGCCGAGCATCCGGCCGCAGACGGCCTGGTGGATTTCGACCTTGGAGGCGAAAAAACGGTAGATGTTGGCCGGCGACATGCCGAGCTCACGCGCAATGTCGGCGACATTGGTCTTGCCGTAGCCATAGTGCCGGAACAGGCGCTCGGCGCAATCGAGAATGCGCGTTACATTTTCCTGTCGGGCGGCTTCGGCGACTATGGTGGCGGCTTCGGACATGATCCTCTATCGATTTACGAGTGACGAATTTTGATTTTCATCACTCGTAAATCGAAAAGAAGGACCTGTCAATGCGGATTCGGTATACACGTACGAATGGTGACAGATGGTGACAGTAAGAAGGTGGAATCGACGATCGCTGTTAGCGGCTGGCCCTGATGAATTCGTCATCCTAGGGCGAAGCAAGGAGCGAAGCGACGCGGCGCAGACCCTAGGATCCATGCCGCGGCGTTGGTCAAAGAGTGCGACGAATCAACAGGTTACACCGGTCAGCGAGCTGCAGCCTGCAGCCGCCATTCTCGACTGTCGGAGCTCGGCCGCAAGGTCACGGCATGGATCCCTTGGGCTGCGGAGCAGCTCCCGGGTTTCCGCGACGTCGCTCGCGACTGCTACACCCTAGGATGACGAAGCCCGCGACAAATTGTCGAGGCGAAGCATGGGTGGCGATGCAGCTAAGCCCCCTTGGCCATCTCGCGTAGCCGGAATTTCTGGATCTTGCCGGTCGAGGTTTTCGGGATTTCGGCGAAGATGACCGCCTTCGGCACTTTGAACCGGGCAAGCAGCGCGCGGCAGTGATTGATGATCTCGACTTCGGTCGCGACCTTGCCGGGTTTCAGCTCGACATAGGCAACAGGCACTTCGCCCCATTTGTCGTCGGGCCTGGCGACGACGCCGCAAGAGGCAACCGACGGGTGCTTGTAGAGCGCGTCCTCGACCTCGATAGAGGAAATGTTCTCGCCACCGGAGATGATGATATCCTTGGAGCGGTCCTTGAGCTGGATGTAGCCATCGGGGTGCATGACGCCGAGATCGCCGGAATGGAACCAGCCGCCGGCGAAGGCTTCGTCGCTCGCCTTGCGGTTTTTCAGGTAGCCCTTCATGACGATGTTGCCGCGGAACATGACCTCGCCGATTGTCTCGCCGTCGGCCGGTGTCGTCCGCATCGTCTCGGGGTCCATGACCGTCAGGCCTTCGAGCGCTGCATAGCGCACGCCCTGCCGCGCCTTCCTGGCGCTGCGCTCGCCCTTTTCGAGATCATCCCAGGCGCCGTGCCATTCGTTGACGACCGCCGGGCCATAGGTCTCGGTCAGGCCGTAGAGATGGGTGACGGCAAAGCCGGCATCCGCCATCCCCGACAGCACGGCTTCCGGCGGGGGTGCTGCAGCCGTGTTGAAAGTGACCGTCTGCGGAAATGCGCGCTTGTCCTCGTCCCTGGCATTGATCAGCACCGACATGACGACCGGCGCGCCGCACAGATGGGTGACGCCCTGATCGGCGATCGCATCGTAGATCGGCTTCGGCCGCACCCAGCGCAGACAGACATGGGTGCCAGCCTGGACGGCGAGCGTCCAGGGAAAGCACCAGCCATTGCAGTGGAACATCGGCAGCGTCCACAAATAGACCGCGTGCTTGGCCATGCCGGCATGGATGGTGTTGGTGTAGGCCATCAGGGCCGCACCGCGATGGTGGTAGACGACGCCCTTCGGATTGCCCGTCGTTCCGGACGTGTAGTTGAGCGAAATCGCATCCCACTCGTCGTCGGGCATCGACCAGGCGAAGTCCGCGTCGCCGCCTGCGACAAATGCCTCATAGTCCAGTGAGCCTACCCGCTCGCCCTTTGGGTACGGCGCGTCGGCGGCGTATTCGGGATCGTCATAGTCGATGACCAGCGGCTTGACCCTGGCCAGTTCCAGGGCCTGCTTGACGACGCCGGAGAATTCGCGGTCGACGATCAGCACCTTGGTCTCGGCATGATCGAGTTGGAAGGCGATGACCGCCGCATCGAGGCGGGTGTTGAGCGAATGCAGCACCGCCTTGGTCATCGGCACGCCGAAATGCGCCTCCAGCATCGGCGGCGTGTTTGACAGCATGACGGTGACGGTGTCGCCCTTGCCGATGCCGCGCTTCTGAAGGGCCGAGGCAAGCTTCAGCGACCGCTGCCAGAAAGTGCGATAGTCGATGCGCTGACGGCCATGGATGATGGCGATATGGTCGGGATAGGTCTTGGCCGCGCGCTCCAGATAGGTGAGCGGCGTCAGCGGCTGATGGTTGGCCGCGTTCTTGTCGAGATCCTGTTCGTAAGGATTGCCCATCCCATGCTCCCCGCGATTTTCTTTCAGACGTTCTAATCACAGGCTCGGGCCGCGTCACCACAAACGATGCCACGACAGAGCGCATTCGGCACAATGATGAACCAGATTCGGCGCAAGCGGGAGCATCGCATACCTCTGCCCAGTTTGACTTTTGTCGAGAGCCGTGAATAATGTCAGCTGAGGAGACGGCATGGCGATCCGACCGGCAGAACAACTCATCCACAAGGCCGCCTGGCTCTACTATGCCCATGGCCTGCGGCAGGACCAGGTGGCGAGCCAGCTTAACATTTCCCGTGCCTCGGTCGCCATGTACCTGCGCAAGGCGCGCGAGACCGGCATCGTCAACATCTCGACTTCGACCCAGCTTTTCACCGACGACGTGCTGGCGCGCAAGCTCGAGGATGCGCTGAGCCTCGACGCCGTCTGGATCGCGCCGGAGAATGATCATATTGCCGACCCGTCGACGGAAATCGCCGTGCTGGCGGCGAGCGTCTTTCTCGAACTGGTCAAGAAGGGCGACCGCATCGGCGTCGCCTGGGGCCGCACCGTCTATATGATTGCCGACGTCATGTCCTATGCCGATCTGCAGGATGTCACGGTGGTGCAGCTCTGCGGCAATCTCGGCGCGCCCTATTCCTATCGCCCCGACCAATGCACTATGGAAATCGCGCGGCGGCTCAACGCCAAAGGGCTCAATTTCTACGCGCCGCTGGTGCTGTCTACGGAAGAACTTGCGCGTGCGCTGCGTGCCGAGCCGGTGATCCGGGAACAATTGTCGGGTGTCGGCGAATGCGACCTGGCGTTATACTCGGTCGGCGCGGTCGACGCCGACAGCCATCTGGTCAAATGCGGCGCGCTGACGCCAAGTGAAATGGCGGATCTGCGCAGCCAAGGCGCTGCCGGCGTAATTGCCGGGCAGATCATAGACGCCGAGGGCAAGGTGCTCGACTGCAGTTATAACAGGCGGGTGATCTCCGCCGAGCTTGCATCGCTGCGCGCCATCGCCAGGCGGTTGGTGGTGGTGCAGGAGGACAGCAAGTTCGAACCGCTGCTCGCGGCGATCGCCGGCGGCCTTTGCACGCATCTGGTGGTCGGCGCGCACATGGCGCAGCGGCTTCTGGACCATGCTGCTGCCACGACAGAAAAGGCCTCCTAGGAAATCCCCTCTCCGTCGCCGGCGCATTGTCATCAAAGCGTCGCGGCATTCCTGTTTCACCATCAAAGACAAACAACCGGACGAAGCGAACATGAAGAATTTGTGGAATGACGAAGCCGCCGAAAAACTCGTCGCAGACTACGCGAAAAAGGGTGTCGGCCGCGACCTGGCGCTGCGCGTCTACACGACCCGGCTGCTCGGCGGCGAACCACGGCTGGTCCTGCATGGCGGCGGCAACACCTCTTGCAAGACGACGGCAACCGACCTCGTCGGCGACCAGTGGGACGTGCTGTGCGTCAAGGGCAGCGGCTGGGACATGGGCGTCATCGAGCCGCAGGGCCTGCCGGCGGTCAAGCTCAAGCCGCTGCTCAAGGCGCGCGCGCTGAACAGGCTGGCCGACGAGGACATGGTTGCCCTGCAACGCGTCAACCTCATCGATCCGTCCTCGCCCAACCCGTCGGTCGAGACGTTGCTGCATGCCTTCCTGCCGCACAAATTCGTCGACCACACGCACTCGACCGCCATTCTCGCCATCGTCGACCAGGAGGACTCCAAGCCGCTGGTGAAGACGGTTTTCGGCAGCAAGATGGGTTACGTGCCTTACATCATGCCCGGCTTCGACCTCGCCAAGGCGGCTGCCGACATCTTCGACGCCGATCCTGACGTCGAGGGCCTGATCCTCGACAAGCATGGCATCTTCACCTTCGGCGACGATGCGAAGCAGGCCTACGACCGGATGATCCATTATGTGAACGTCGCCGAGGACTATATTGCCGCAAGCGGCAAGCCGAAGGCGGCAAAGGCAGCCTTGCCGGCAAAGCTCGCGACGCCGGCGTCGATCGCGCCGATGCTGCGCGGCGCGGTGGCGGTAGCGCGCGGCGAAGGCCGCTTCGACCGGATGGTCAGCGATTTCCGCACTTCGCCGGTAATTGTCGATTTCATCAATTCAGCCGAGATCGCCGATTATGCCGGGCGCGGCGTCTCGACGCCCGATCTGTCGATCCGCATCAAGACCGGGCCGATGGCGCTGCCGGCGCCCGACGCCGACAAGGCCGGCGACTACAAGGCGGTGATCAAGAGCCATGTCGACGCGTTCGCCAAGGATTATCGCGCCTATTTCGAAACCAATGATGCGCTCGACGACGTCAAGCGCACCATGCTCGACCAGATGCCGCGGCTGACGCTGGTGCCCGGCCTCGGCATGTTCGGCCACGGCCGCACCCTGAAGGACGCGAAGATCGCGTCGGATGTCGGTGAGATGTGGATCGAGGCAGTGCGTGGCGCCGAGGCCGTCGGCCGGTTCCATCCGCTTTCCAAGGCCGACCTGTTCCCGCTCGAATACTGGTCGCTGGAACAGGCCAAGCTCGCCTCCAACAAGCCGAAGCCGCTGACCGGCCAGGTGGTGCTGATCACCGGCGGTGCCGGCGCGATCGGTGCAGCGACGGCAAAGCTGTTCGCCGACAATGGCGCCCATGCCGTCGTCGTCGATCTCGACGCCGAAAAAGCCGCCGATGCAGCGAAGAAAGCCGGCAACAATTCGATCGGCGTCGCCGCAGACATCACCGACCCGGCACAGGTGCGTGCCGCCTTCGACAAAGCGGTCGCCGTGTTCGGCGGTGTCGACATCCTGGTTTCCAATGCCGGCGCCGCCTGGGAAGGCCGCATCGGCGAGCTCGACGATGCACTTTTGCGCAAGAGTTTCGAGCTCAATTTCTTCGCCCACCAATCGGTGGCGCAGAATGCCGTGCGCATCATGCTCGAGCAGGGCACCGGCGGCGTGCTTCTGTTCAACACCTCCAAGCAGGCCGTCAACCCCGGCCCGAAGTTCGGCGCCTATGGCGTGCCGAAGGCGGCGACGCTGTTCCTGTCCAGGCAGTACGCGCTCGACTATGGCGCGCATGGCATCCGCTCGAACGCCGTCAACGCCGACCGTATCCGCTCGGGCCTTTTGACCGACGCCATGATTGCCAGCCGCTCAGGCGCGCGCGGCGTGTCGGAGAAGGACTACATGTCCGGCAATCTGCTCGGCCAGGAAGTGACGGCGCAGGACGTGGCGCAGGCCTTCCTGCATCACGCGCTGGCCGACCGCACCACCGCCGACGTGACGACCGTCGACGGCGGCAATATCGCGGCAGCGCTGCGGTAGGGAAAACCGGCCGAGACTGACGCAAAACAGGCGAAGGTATTCGGGATCTGCAGCTACAGCAGTTCTCGGATGCCTTCCCACGCCATTCTGCCCAACCGTGAATCGGCCTCGCCATTGCCGCCATGTGCATGCAATGTCGAGCGTGGTGTGTTCTCGCCAGGCAAGAGAATGCGATGCCCCGCATCCGGCGATGACACGAGATGTGTGATCTTGCCTGCTTCGCTGCGCCGCCGGACAATTTCTGTCGCGAACCATAGGGAGGGCCACAGCGCATCGTCGCCGCCTGCGACCAGCAGGATCTCGGCCGATGCGGTCTCAACGGGGATGGTCGCCGCAGCCGCTTCCTGCCTGAAGGTTTTCAAGCAATGTTCGAAGAGTCCCCTGTAGGATACCAAGCCATCCACGTATTCTGGTGTCCAGTTTGGATCCGTCGGCACAAACGGCAGGGGAATTCCGTCGAGCGACCATGAGGATCGTTCAGGCCAACTGACGCCATCCCGGCCAGCACCAATATTTCCCCAAATCACCGATGACGGGCTGATGGCGACCACAGCGTCGATGCGCGGGTCATGGACCGCCGCAAGCAGTGAGGCCTCGGCACCCTTGGATGTGCCGACATAGACGATGCGGTGGCATCCTGTTTCAAGGAGACAATCGGTTGCCGCGAAGAAGGTTTCGAGGGGAATTTCGCATATTCCGGGAGGCTGGCCCTCACCGCCAAACCATTGCAGGGCCAAAGCCGACGAGCCCTCGTTTGCAAAGAGCCGTGCGCGCCCGACATCGACGCGGCCACTCGACCCACCCAGCACCACGACACCCGTGGTGGCCTGCGGGCATCGAAACAAGGTTCCGGCGACGGCGCCGGACAGGTTTTCCTCGATTGCCGCTTGGACTTGCATACACGCACCGAACCTTGGGCCGGAGCCTGGCGCCGGCTGCAGATATTCAGCAAAAAGGCCGCCTGCAGCAAGCGGCTGCAGGCGGCCTTCGATTGCGAAAGTTACTTGGCGTTCGGGTTCGGCATCCAGGCCGGCATCGCGACATCGGCGTGGGCGAACTGCGGCAGCTTGGCCGACAGGTCCTCCATGTTCTTGATGTCCTTGTCGATGAGGTCCTTTTGGGTGATCAGTGTCGGCGGCACGACGACGTTGTGGCCCGGATCTTCACCGGCCAGCAGCTGCGCCAGCGCACGCACCGAGACCTGGCCGACGACGGCCGGGTTGGTCGCGGCGGTCGCGGCCCAGGCGCTGTCGGGCTCGCGCATCGCAGCGATGTCCGAGGTCGAAATGTCGGCCGAATAGATCTTGATGCCCTTGTTCAAGCCCGCTTCGTCGACAGCGATCTTCACGCCCTTGGCGAATTCGTCATAGGGAGCGAACATCACCTTGATGTCGGGATGCGCCGTCAGCACCGAACGCGCCTGGTTGGCGACGGAGTTGGCGATCGGATTGTCGAGCGTGCCGAACATCGCGACTTCCTTGATGCCGGCATATTTCTTCTTGACGTCAACCCAGGTCTCGTTGCGGCGGTCGAGCGGCGCGATGCCGGCGACATAGACATAGCCGGCATTCCAGCTTTCGCCATTGTCCTTGACCGCCTGCTCGAGCGCGAGGCGGGCCAGGTCGCGATCGGACTGTTCGATCTGCGGGATCTTGGGGTTTTCGACATTGACGTCGAAGGCCACAACCTTGATGCCGGCGTCGACCGCACGCTGCGCGGCGTCCTTCATCGATTCCGTCAGGCCGTGCTGGATGATGATGCCCTGCACGCCGAGCGCGATGGCCTGGTCGACCATGTCGGACTGAAGAGCCGCATCCTGGCGGCTGTCGAGGACGCGCAGGTCGATGCCGAGCGCCTTCGACTGCGCCTCGACGCCCGAGAGATAGGCCTGGAAGAAGTCGCCGGTCGAGAGATAGCGCACCAGCGCGATCTTGACGCCGGGCTTGTCGAAGGGCGCCGGCTTGTCCGCGGCAAAAGCCGGAAACTGCATCAGCATGGTTGCGCCGGCCAATCCGAGCGCCACCTTCCCCAGAAGTCTTCTTGTAATGCTCACTTTGTTTTCCTCCACTCTTGTTGAACTCGAAAATCCTGTTCCGGTCGAAAGCTATCTCCTGCCCCTGCCCGAAAGCGCAAAGGTGAAGACAAGGGCGACGACCAGAACCACGCCCTTGATGAAATCCTGCGTGTAGTAAGGCGCGTTCATCATCGTCAGGCCTTGCAGCAAGATGCCGACGAACAGCGCGCCGATGGCGGTGCCGAACGCATTCGGCTTGGCGGCACCTAGCACCGCGTAGCCGATCAGCGCCGCGGCAACCGCATCGAGCAGCAGATTATTACCCGAGGCGATGTCGCCGCGTCCAAGCCGGGCAGCGAGCAAAATGCCGCCGATCGAGGCAAAAACACCTGAAATGACGTAAGCCCAGATCTTGTATGCCTTGACAGGCGCACCGGCGAGTTCGGCGGCGCGCTCATTGCTGCCGACGGCATACATCATGCGGCCGAAACGGGTGTATTCGAGGAAGAACCAGATCAGCACGGCGAGCACGAGCAGCACCACCACCGACACTGGAATGAGGTTCGGGATGAAGAAGTCGAAGCGGTGGCGGCCGAGCGCCAGGAAGGCGTCGGAGAATTTGCCGTTGGCGACCGAACCGTCAGGCATGGTCATGCCGGTGGCGATCGAGCGGCCTTCGGTTGGAATGCGCTGCAGGCCGACGAGCAGGAACATCATGCCGAGCGTCGCCAGCAGATCGGGCACACGCATGTAGACGATCAGCCAGCCATTGATCAGGCCGACGATGGCGCCGATGAGCAGGCAGACGACGACCGCGACAAGGGCGTTCTGCTCCAGCACCACCATGACATAGGCGGCCGCCATCATGGCTGAGGTGGCGACCGAGCCGATCGACAGATCAAAACCTCCGACGACCAGCGTGGCGGTGACGCCGAGCGCCAGCACGCCGGTGATGGCGACCGACTGGAAGATGAAAACCGCACTTTGCGGCGAAACGAAACCGTCGGCGGCGATCGAGAAATAGGCGACGAGCCCGAACAAGAGCACGATGAATCCGTAGCGGATGGCGTGGTCGCGCAATGTCATTCGGCGCTCCCGCGCGCTGCTGCCGTTTTTAGCCAATCCGAACCCATGCTCTTTCCATTCCCATTCCTAACGCCCGTGCTCAGGCGGCACTGTGCAGCGGCCCGCCGGCGACCTCGGCCAACAGGCGGTCGAGATCGACATCGGCATTGCGGTGCTCGCCGACGATGGTCTGTTCCGACATGACCAGGATGCGATCGGCGGTCTCCAGCGCCTCGTCGAGTTCGGTGACGAACAGCAGCGTGGCGCGTCCGTTTGCACTGGCCCTGAGCTTCGCGGCGATGTCGCGCCGGGCGGAAATATCGACGCCCTGAAACGGCTCGTCCAGAATGAACAGTCTCGCATGCTGGGCCATCCAGCGGGCGACCATCACCTTCTGCTGGTTGCCGCCGGAGAGCTCCGACATCTCGTCCTTCTCGGAGCGGCAGACGATGCCCAGCTCCTCGATCTGCCGGCGCGCCGTGGCGCGTTCCAGACGGCGCTTGAGAACAGCGAAACGTGACATGCGCTTGTGAAACGGCAGGCTGATATTTTCCTGGATGTTGAAGCCGCCGACGATGCCGTTCTCGCTGCGGTCCTTGGCGACGAGGAACACGCCGGCGGCGATCGCCTCGCCGGCTGTTTCAGGCGCATAAGGCCTGCCGTTCAGCGTCATTGTGCCGGCGAGCGGCTGGCGCACGCCAAACAGCGTCTCGGCAAGCGCCGTCTTGCCGACGCCGACGAGGCCGGTGATGGCAACGACCTCACCGTCGCCGAGCGTCAGCGAGATCGGCCGTGCGCCTTGTGCGATGCGCAGACCGTCTATCTTGAAGACGGCATTGGCCGAATCCCTGACAACAATCCGGTCGAGATGGATCTTGCGGCCGAGCATGGCGTTGACCGCGCCTTCATAGTCGAGCGGTTTCTTGTCGAAAATGCCTGAGATGATCCCGTCCCGCATGGAGACGATGCGGTCGGCCAGCCGCCTTATGTCCGACATACGGTGCGAGATGTAGAGGATGGCCACGCCTTGCTCGCGCAGCCTGTCGATCAGGGCAAACAGCCGATCAGCCTCGGCGCTGGAGAGCGATGAGGTCGGCTCGTCGAGGATCAGCACTTTCGGCTTGTGCGCCAGCGCGCGGGCAATCGCCACCATCTGGCGATCGGCCAGCGAAAGATCACTCACCCGCGCCTTCAAATCGATGGCCAGCCCCATGCGGTCGGCAACCGCCTTGGCCTCTCGCCGCACGCGCATTGGATTGAACAGGGTCGGCGCACCGCTGCCGCTCAGCCGGTCCAGCGTCAGGTTGGTGGCGACGTCGAGATCGGCGACGACACCGTCATTGATGTTCTGATGCACGGTGACGACGCCGGCGCGGATCGCCTCGGCCGGGGTTTTCGGCGCGAAATCCTGGTCGGCGAGCGCCATCGTCCCGCCGCCGCGTTCGTAGACACCAGAGATGATCTTGACGAGGGTGGATTTGCCGGCGCCGTTGGCGCCCATCAGCACGGTCACTTCACCGGCATACAGTTCCAGCGAGACGCCGCCAAGCACCTCGTTATGGCCAAAGGATTTCCTCAGTCCCTCTACGCGGAACACGGCATTGCCGACCATGCGTTCCTCCCTGACATGACGCTATGGGCTGTATCGGCAATTGTCAACACGATTGACAATTGCCAGATCGCTTCCTAGCTTGGCCCGGCCGCCACGCCTCCGTTATGTTGGAAGCGCATATGCGGGAGGATAACGATGACTGAAGAATTGCCGTTCGAAGCCCTGTCGGTCGAAACCCTGGCTGCACGCCTTGGCGGCAACGAGGCGCTGTGCGCGAAGATCGGCAAGGACACCGGCGCCTGGAAGGTCCGCGAGGTCGGCGACGGCAATCTCAACCTGGTGTTCATCGTCGAGGGCGCCAGCGGTGCGGCCGTGGTCAAGCAGGCCCTGCCCTATGTCCGCCTGGTCGGCGACAGCTGGCCGCTGCCGTTGAAGCGCTCCTTCTTCGAATATCACGCGCTGACCAGGCAAGAGGCGCGCGCGCCGGGCTCGGTGCCGGCGATCCATTATTTCGATGAAGGTCAGGCGCTGATCATCATGGAATATCTTGCGCCGCCGCATATCATCCTGCGCCGTGCCCTGATCGACGGCCGCCAACTGCCGAACATCGCCCGGGATATCGGCCTGTTCATGGCCCGCACGCTGTTTCGCGGCTCCGACCTGCATATGGCCGCCAAGGATCGCAAGGCCGATCTGGCGCTGTTCGCCGACAATGCCGAGCTTTGCGACATCACCGAAAACCTGGTGTTCTCCGATCCCTATTTCGATGCCAAGATGAACCGGCACACCTCGCCGCAGCTCGACGGCCTGGTCGCCGAACTGCGCGCCGACCGCGACCTCAAGGTCGAGGCGCAGCGGCTGAAGCACATCTTCGCCGCCAATGCCGAAACGCTGCTGCATGGCGACCTGCATTCCGGTTCGATCATGGTCACCGACACGGAGACCCGGATGATCGACCCGGAGTTCGCCTTCTACGGCCCGATGGCTTTCGACGTCGGCATGCTGCTTGCCAATTTCTGGATGTCCTTCTTCTCGCAACGCGGCCACGAACAGAAGGGCAAGCGCGACGCCATGCGCGCCTATCTGCTCGGTGTGACGGTCGAGACCTGGTCGGTGTTCCGCGCCGAGTTTTCGCATCTATGGCGCAGCGAGCGCACCGGCATGCTCTACCAAAAGAGCCTGTTCGAGGACCAGGGCGACATCCTTGCCTCAGAGCAGGCGCTCGACCATGTGCTGCACCAGATCTGGACCGACCTGCTAGGCTTTGCCGGCGTCGAAGTGCACCGGCGCATCCTCGGTCTCGCTCACAATGCCGATTTCGAGACCATTGCCGACGAGGATCTGCGCGCCAGTTGTGAAGCAAAGGCGCTGAAATTCGGCCGCCACCTCGCCGTCAACCGGCGCCAGATCCACAGCATCGACGAGGTCAACCAACTGGCCGCGTTGATCGAACAGGAGAGCAGCATTTGAACGTCGGCGACCGCCACTATCGCACCATCTGGCTGAGCGACGACGGGCGTTCGGTCGATATCATCGACCAGCGCTGGCTGCCGCATGATTTCCGCATCGAGAGGATCGGCACGGTTGCCGGCATCGCCACCGCCATCCGCGACATGTGGGTGCGCGGCGCGCCGCTGATCGGCGTCACCGCTGCCTATGGCGTCGCCATGCAGATGGCCGACGATGCGTCGGATGCAGCGCTCGACGCCGTGTGGGAGACCCTGCACGAGACGCGGCCGACCGCGATCAATCTGCGCTGGGCGCTGGATGAAATGCGGCGCTTCCTGCGGCCTTTGCCTACCGAACAACGCGCTGCAGCCGCCTATCGGCGGGCCGGTGAGATCGCCGACGAAGATGTCGGCCTCAACCGCGCCATCGGCGAGAACGGTCTCGCCATCATCAAGGCGATCGCGGCGCGCAAGCAGAAGGGCGAGCCGGTCAACATCCTGACCCATTGCAATGCCGGCTGGCTGGCGACGGTCGATTACGGCACGGCGACCGCGCCGATCTACCTGGCCACAGAAGCCGGCATTCCGGTCCACGTCTATGTCGACGAGACGCGGCCGCGCAACCAGGGCGCCCAGCTGACCGCCTGGGAGATGGCCGGGCACGGCGTGCCGCACACGCTGATCGTCGACAATGCCGGCGGTCATCTGATGCAGCGCGGCGCAATCGACATGGTCATCGTCGGCACCGACCGCACCACCGCCGACGGCGACGTCTGTAACAAGATCGGCACCTACCTGAAGGCGCTCGCCGCCGCCGACAACGATGTGCCGTTCTATGTCGCACTGCCGTCGCCGACCATCGACTGGACGGTGCATGACGGTCTGGCCGAGATCCCGATCGAGCAACGCTCGGCCGACGAGGTCTCGCTGGTCTGGGGCAAGACCGCCGCCGGCGAGATTGCCCAGGTGCGCATTTCGCCTGAGACGACGCCGGCGGCCAACCCGGCCTTCGACGTGACGCCGGCGCGGCTGGTGACCGGCCTGATCACCGAGCGCGGTGTCGCCAAGGCCTCGCGCGAGGGCCTGAAGCAGATGTTTCCCGAGCGGGCGTAGCCGCTCGCTTCTAGTACAGAGGCTCGGCCATGTGCTTGGGTGTCGGCCAAGTCTCGGTGATACCCGGCTGCACCGGCCGCTCCAGATAGGTCGAGAGCACCACATAGCTGCGCGTCGAGGTGACGCCCGGCGTTTCGTAGAGGCGCGCCAAAAGGCCTTCGAGGGCCCTGGTGTCTTCGGTGCGGACCTTCAGCAGCATGCAGGTGTCGCCGGCGACGGTATGGATTTCCTCCACTTCGGGATATTGCGAGACCGCCATCAGTTCCGGCGTCTTTCCCCAGCCCCTGGTGTCGATATGGACAAAGGCGAGCAAAGGCTTTTTCACCGCCCGGGGATCGATGATGGTGACCGTGTTGCGGATGGCGCCGCTGCGCCGGAGCCGTTTGACCCGCTCATGCGCTGCCGGTGGCGACAAGCCGACGCGATCGCCGAGTTCGGCGTAGCTGATCGTGGCATCATCGACCAGGACACCTAATATTCTTCGGTCTATCGCGTCGAGATCGCGGGCCGCCGGCCTGTTCTGCAGAATGCCATCTGTTTCTTCATCCATGGCGAAATTCCTGGTTCTCCGCTGAATAGAATACGGTCATTATGCCGATATGTCGAACATTGATCAACTTGCACCATTGACTGCCCGAGCCCCGATCCCGGCGCTTGCCTATCTGTTGACGGGCTGCATCGCGGTCATCGGCTCGAACTCGCTGGTGCTGGGTCCGATTGCACCGGCTGTCGCCTCTTCGTTCGGAACCAGCGTGCCGGCCGTGATGATTGCGGCGGCCGCGTTCGGCCTCGGCACCTCTGCCAGCGCGCTGTTCCTGGCGCGCTACATCGACCGGCTCGGTGCTCGCAGAATGCTGCAGGGCGCACTGCTGCTGTTGGCACTGGCGCTGGTCGCCAGCGCCGCGGCACCCACGGTGATCATGCTGGTCGCCGCACAGCTGCTGGCCGGCATCGCCGCCGGCGTCGCCATGCCGGCGATCTACGCCAGCGCGGCGGCCATCGCTCCGCCGGGCAGGGAGAGCGGCACGATCGGCGTCGTGCTGACCGGATGGACACTCAGCATGGTTGCCGGCGTTTCGCTTTCGGCCGTGCTTGCCGATCTGGTGCATTGGCGCGCCGTTTTCGCAGCGGTCGCGGTGCTTGCGGCCCTTGCATGGATGGGGCTGACAGTGACGTCGCTCAGCGACATCAGGAAGGCCGGACCGGCGCCCGCCCCGCTGGAAGCGCTCGGCATTCCCGGAATCCTGCCGCTGCTGGTCGCGTGCGCGGCCTTCATGACTTCGTTCTACGGCGTCTATGGCTATCTCGGCGACCATCTTCATGCAGGGCTTGGACAGCCGGTGAGTGCCAATGGCCTGGCGGCGCTTGCCTACGGCATAGGCTTCGGGACGGCTGCTCTGCTCGACGGCGTCATCGACAGACTGGGTGCGCGGCGCGTCATGCCGTTTGCCTATCTTCTTGTCGCCGTCGTCTACGTCGCGATGGCCGCGACGAGCCACAGTTTCGGGCTGACGCTGGCCATCGTGGCAATCTGGGGACTGGCCAATCATTTCGGCCTGAATGTTCTGGTGATGCGCCTGTCGGCGCTCGATCCATCGCGGCGCGGCACGATCATGGGCCTGAACAGTGCGGTGACTTACCTCGCGGTCTTTGTCGGCACCACCAGCTTCGGGCCGCTCTACTCCAGCTTTGGTTTTGCCACCTGCGCAATGGTCGCAGCATTGCTGATGCTGATCGCCGCATCGGCGGCGGCGTGGCGCACGCGGTAGTCGAACGTGCTTGGCCCAACCTTCTCACGGTTGACAGCAGCGTCCTGCCCTTTCATACAAAGCCGTTAATGTTCTCAGGGCGGGGTGAAAGTCCCCACCGGCGGTAAGGGTTTCTACCCAAGCCCGCGAGCGCTTTCCGGTCCACGCATCAATGCGTGGATTCTTAAGTGCTAGAGCGTCCTTTACGCGTCCAAGGGACGCGTGGCGCTCTAGTGGAAAGGTCAGCAGATCCGGTGTGATTCCGGAGCCGACGGTTACAGTCCGGATGGAAGAGGACGAAACGGAAGCCGGCCCGCTTTTCGCGGGCTTAATCCGTATCGTGCGTCCTGATTCTGGTTCGAAACGGAAGGATGGACCCATGAATCAGCATTCCCATAAAGACTATGAAACGACCCGCATCGCCGTTATCCGCGCGCGCTGGCATGCCGACATCGTCGACCAGTGCGTACAGGCCTTCGAAGCTGAACTGGCCTCTCTGGGAGACGAGCGCTTCACCGTCGACATCTTCGACGTGCCCGGCGCCTATGAAATTCCCCTGCATGCCAAGACCCTGGCCGGGACCGGCCGTTATGCCGCGATCCTCGGCACAGCCTTTGTCGTCAATGGCGGCATCTACCGGCATGAGTTCGTCGCAAGTGCCGTCATCGACGGCATGATGAACGTGCAGCTGTCGACCGGCGTGCCGGTGCTGTCGGCGGTGCTCACCCCGCACAACTACCACGACAGCGCCGAGCACCACCGCTTCTTCTTCGAGCACTTCACCGTCAAGGGCAAGGAAGCGGCGAACGCCTGCGTGCAACTCCTGGCGGCGCGGGACCTGATCGCGGCCTGAGGTCGTCAAACTGGCCGGATTTCAGCCCTGCAACAAGAATTGCGATCGAGAAGTGCTCCGAAGGTTGCGGTTCCCTTGAAATCCCGCCAGAAGCATCAAGGGCCGACCGGCAAACCGGCCGGCCCGCGACGTTGCGCTTGAAACCAGATACGGGAGACTATTGGGTGGCTCGCATAACACTGAGACAATTGCTCGACCACGCCGCCGAATACGGCTATGGCGTGCCCGCTTTCAACATGAACAACATGGAACAGGGCCTCGCCATCATGGAGGCCGCCGAGGAGACCAAGTCGCCGGTCATCCTGCAGGCTAGCCGCGGCGCGCGCGCCTATGCCAATGACGTGGTGCTGGCCAAGCTGATCGACGCGCTGGTCGAAATCCATCCCGACATTCCGGTCTGCATGCATCTCGACCATGGCAACAACGAAGCCACCTGCGTCACCGCGATCCAGTACGGCTTCACCTCCGTCATGATGGACGGATCGCTGAAGGAAGACGGCAAGACGCCGGCCGACTACGCCTACAATTCCGGCATCACCAAGCGCGTCGTCGACATGGCGCATTGGGGCGGCGTGTCCGTCGAAGGCGAGATCGGCGTGCTCGGCTCGCTCGAGAGCGGCGGCGGCGAGCAGGAAGACGGCCACGGCGTCGAAGGGGCGATCAGCCACGACCAGCTTTTGACCGATCCCGAACAGGCGGTCGAGTTCGTCAAAGACACCCATGTCGATGCGCTGGCGGTTGCCATGGGCACCAGCCATGGCGCCTACAAATTCTCGCGCAAGCCGGACGGCGCGGTGCTGGCCATGAACGTCATCGAGGAGATCCATCGCCGGCTGCCGAACATGCACCTGGTCATGCACGGCTCGTCCTCGGTGCCCGAGGACCTGCAGGAGATCATCAACAAATATGGCGGCCAGATGAAGCCAACCTGGGGCGTGCCGGTCGAGGAGATCCAGCGCGGCATCAAGCACGGCGTGCGCAAGATCAACATCGACACCGACAACCGCATGGCGCTGACCGGCGCGATCCGCAAGGTGCTGACCGAGAACCCGAGCGAGTTCGACCCGCGCAAGTATCTGACACCGGCCATGGCCGCCATGCGCAAGCTCTGCAAGGAGCGCTTCGAACAGTTCGGCACCGCCGGCAACGCGCAGAAGATCAAGCCGCTGCCGGTCGCCGAAATGGCCAAGCGCTACAAGTCGGGCAGTCTGGACCCGAAGTTCGGCTGAGCTGAACGCTGGTATCGAGGGCAGGAGCGCGGCAGCGCCCTGCCCGTTTACCGAACACTATTGAAGCGTCCGCGCCGGCTGACCGGCGTGGTCGCGCGCGATGCCGGCGTCGGCATCCTCGGCGCCAAAAGCACGGTCGAGGCCCGTCGCCACGACCGAGACCCTGAAGCGGCCTTCCATGCCCTTGTCGAAGATGGCGCCAACGATGATGTCGGCATCCTCGTAGACCTCTTCGCGAATGCGGGTGGCGGCCTCGTCGACTTCAAACAGGGTCATGTCCCTGCCGCCCGATATCGAGACCAGCACGCCCTTGGCGCCTTTCATCGACACTTCGTCGAGCAGCGGGTTGGCGATCGCGGCTTCGGCCGCCTTCATCGCGCGGCCTTCACCGGAAGCCTCACCCGTGCCCATCATGGCGCGGCCCATGTCGCGCATCACGGATTTGACATCGGCGAAGTCGAGATTGATCAGGCCTTCCTTGACGATGAGGTCGGTGATGCAGCTAACGCCGGCATAGAGCACCCGGTCGGCAATGACGAACGCGTCGGCGAAGGTGGTCTTGGCATCGGCGATCCTGAACAGGTTCTGGTTCGGGATGACGATCACCGTGTCGGCGCTCTCGCGCAGCCGCTCGATGCCTTCTTCGGCCATCTGCATGCGGCGCCGGCCTTCAAAGGTGAACGGCTTCGTGACGACGCCAACCGTCAGGATGCCGGCTTTGCGCGCCGCCTGGGCGATGATTGGAGCCGCACCGGTTCCCGTGCCGCCGCCCATTCCGGCGGTGACGAAACACATATGCGTGCCGGCCAGATGATCCATGATCTCGTCGAGCGATTCCTCGGCCGCGGCGCGACCGATCTCGGGAAGCGATCCGGCGCCCAGCCCTTCGGTGACATGAGCGCCAAGCTGGATCAGCCGCGTCGCCTTGGACATAGTCAGCGCCTGCGCGTCGGTGTTGGCGGCGATGAATTCGGTACCCTGAAGCTGCTCGGCGATCATGTTGTTGACGGCATTGCCGCCGCCGCCGCCGACGCCGATAACGGTGATCTTGGGTCTCATCTCGGAGATTTCGGGCTTCTTGAACTCGGCCATGCCTGTTTCTCCTTCGTCAATTGCGCGCGCTTCACGACCCACCCGCAGACTGCCTTGGGCATATTGCAATCGAGCGGCATGACGCGAATCAGTCCGTTGCGATGGGTACCCCAAAAAGCCAGACAGCGGCCAGAGGTGCAAGTGCATGCGAGGTCAAGATTTGTGATGACCGTTTTGCACAGCGTGGCTCGGGCGCTGCGTGCGCCAGATCTTACCGCAGCGAGCTCGCCGATCCCGCCGATAGCGGCTGCGCGCTGGTTTACCGGCTCGTGCTTGGCATTCCGCCCTCCAACCTCTATGTTGCGATCGCAGATCGCGCAATTGGTTTTGAAATGCCTCCCGACATACCAGCTAGTGACTTGAAAAAATAAGGAAAAGCGCTTGGCGACAGCCACGTCTGTTTTCCTAAAACTCACCAGCTATTTTTACCAGGGACGTGCGGCCGGTCAGGCTGCGGCACCTTCGAAAACCAGAGGTTTTAAATTGAGCGATGCAATTGCGGACGTTTTGAACTGGCTTGAAAGCAGAACCGACATCCAGAGCCTCAGGGCGGCGGTGTGCGACCTCAACGGTATCATGCGCGGCAAGCGCATTCCCGTCGAGCAGGCAAGAAAGGCGCTGGAAGGCAAGCTGCGCATGCCTTTTTCGCTGATCGGACTGGATGTCTGGGGCGAAGACATCGAAGGCAACAGCCTGGTTTTCTCGACCGGCGATGCCGATGGACTGTGCCAATGGACCGGGCGCGGCATTCTGCCGGTGGCCTGGACGGCGCATCCGACGGCACTTGTCCCGCTGTGGCTTGCCGACGAAAGCGGCGCGCCCTATCTCGGCGACCCGCGACGGGCGCTGGCCCGCATCCTCGATCGCTACAAGGCCCTGGGCCTGACCCCGGTCGCGGCAACGGAACTCGAATTCTACCTTGTCGATCCGCAATCGCAGCGGCCGGTCGGCCCTGTCTCGCCGGTGACCGGACGCCGGCTCGATTCCGACGCGGCGCTGTCGATCGACGAAATCGACGATTTCGAATCCTTCATCCATGACGTCTACGAGGCTTGCCGGACGCAAGGCATTCCCGTCGACACGGCCATCGCCGAAAACGGCGTCGGTCAGTTCGAGATCAATCTGAACCATGTCGCGGACGCGTTGCGGGCGGCTGACGATGCGGTGCTGTTCAAGCGCACGGTGAAGGGCATTGCCCGCAAGCACGGCTTTGCCGCCTGCTTCATGGCCAAGCCCTATGGCGACCGGGCGGGCAACGGCTTTCACGTTCATTTCAGCCTGGTCGACGGTGAAGGGCGCAACGTCTTCGACGACGGCACCGACCAGGGCTCGGAGACCATGCGCCATGCAGTCGGTGGCCTGCTTGCGGCAATGGCCGAGAGCACGCTGGTATTCGCGCCGCACTTCAATTCGTACCGCAGGCTGCGCCCAAGATCCTATGCGCCAACCGCGGTCGCCTGGGGCTATGAGAACCGCATGGTCGCGATCCGCATTCCGGGCGGACCGACCGCTGCTCGCCGTATCGAGCACCGCGTATCGGGAGCCGACGCCAACCCCTATCTGGTGCTCGCGGCCATATTGGGCGCCGCACTGACCGGCATCGAAAGACAGTTGTCGCCCGGTGATCCGATCGGCACAGACGGCCAGGGACTTCCGCCGGCAAAGCTTCCGCCGGACTGGGCATCCGCCATCGCCGCCTTCGAGAGCGGGACGCATGTGGCGGAGATTTTTCCAGCCATCCTGCGCGACTCCTTTGTGGCCTGCAAACGCCAGGAGCTGAACACATTCGCGCTCAATGTCAGCGACTTCGAGATCGAGACATACCTCGAGAGCGTCTAGATCGGGTTACGCCAGTACGGCCAAGCTGGCGCGCATCGGCCAATCATGTCCTGGCGGCCGCGATACGGTCGGCAGGCCTCGGGCTTCCTGCGTACCGAACCCTAATCGCGTCAGGCAGGCTCGCGCCAGGGCCGCATTGCTGTCGATGACGACCAATCCATTCACGTCGTTGAGGCTGGCAGCCACCACCGACAGTTCGGTGCAGCCGAGCAGGGCGGCATCGGCGCCGGTCGCTTGCGCGATGTCGAGCGCGCGCTCGGTTTCAACCGCCGCATCCACGATCGAACCCGCCTTGACGAGGCTGATCGCGCTGTCGACGCACGCCTGAAATTCGGTGTTCGAGGGAAGGCAGAGCTCAAATCCCGCCGCCGACATCCTGTCCTGATAGAAGCCGGAGACCAGCGTGCCCTGGGTGGCGAGAACAGCAACCCGGCCCCGCTCCAGGCTACGACGCGTCTCCGCCACCACGGCGTCGCCGATATGGATGATTTCCGCGCGCGAATTCGCCGCCAGTTGGTCGTACCAATGATGGGCGGTGTTGCACGGCATCGCGACGCAGGCGACGCCGAGCGCATTGAGCGTCGCGACCGCCGCTTTCAAAGGCGCCAGCGGGCCGTCATGGCCGGCAAGGATGGCTTCGGTCCTGTCGGGCAGCTGCGGTATGCTGAGGATCACGGCAGGCACATGTTCGTTGTCTCTGAACGCCTGGGTCATCCGGGTCAATTTGAAGTAGAAGTCAGCCGATGCAAGCGGCCCGAGGCCGCCGATAATGCCGAGCTGGGGACGGATGGTGTCGTCGATCATCCGGCAGGCTCGGCTTCGAGCTGTTCCGAGACGGTTTCAGGCTGTGTCGCCTCCCTGTGGCTGGGAGCGATCATTGCCGTGCTCGCTGCGACGGTGCAGACGCTGGCCAGCGTCATGAACGTGTCCACGGCCGCATCCACCGCAACGAACAGGGCGAACGCCGCCTCGAAGGGAAGCTTCAGGTAGCCGCAGACGATGGACATCTGCGACAGGATGAGCAGGCTGCCCATGCCGCCGGTGGTGAGCGCAAGAAGCGCCGAGATGATGCCGACGAGCACGAGGTCGGGGACTGCAAGCGGATGGCCGTAGAGCTGGGCGATGAACAGCGCACCCGAAGTGTAGAGCAGCGCCGGGCCTGTACGCAGCAAAGCCGCCTGCAGCGGCACCAGCAGTTCCACGACCACCAGGCTGAACCGCAGGCGCTCGCTCAAAAGGTTGATGACCCACGGCAGCGAGGCGACCGTAGAGCGTGTGGTGATGGCCACCATGAGAAGGGGCTGGCAGGTCTTGATCGTCGTCCAGTAGCTTCGTCGCGACCGGATGGCGATAATGGCAAAGGCCCCGGCTACGAATATGAGGCAGGAAAGACCCATCACCAGCAGGTAACCGCCCATCAGCGTGAGCGGCTTGGTTCCGGTCGACGCGGTCTGGTCCGCGATCAGGATGAAGGTTGCAAAGGGCAACCCCCAGATGAACCAGTTGGTCAGCACCGTACAGGCCCTGTAGACCGCGTTGAGCGCCTGCGTCAGGCTCATGGACGAGGGCTGGGGAATCTTTCCCATCGCGAGCCCGAAAAGCAGGCAGAACAGCAGAACCTGGATGGTCTGTCCCGAGGCCAGCGCATTGAAGACGTTGTTCGGCACCAGGTCGAGCAGGATCGAATGCCCGCCGCTGGGATCCCCATTGGAGGGCGGCGGCTGGAACGGGAAGGCGAGATCGGTGGACACGCTGCCTTGCGAATTGATGAACTCGCCAAGCTCGATGCGCGACTGGGGATTCTCGATCTGGCCCGGCTGCAGGATCAGCGACAAGGTGCCGCTCACCAGCACGGCCAGGAACGACACGACCAGCACGGCCATACCCACCTTACCGAGGTAGCGGACCGATTTCGGGTCCTGGACCATCGCCGTGATGGAGAAGATGACCGACGAGACCAAATAGGGCAGGACGACCATCTTTAGGAAATTCAGGTAGAGTTGTGCGACAGGGCTGATCGCATGGGCAAAGTCTGGATAGTAGAGGCCGCACAGGATTCCTGCAGCAATCATCGCAATCGTCGTCACCGGCGATCGCAAGATACGCCTTGCCGCGAGACGCCAATCGAAAGGCAGGGGTCCGGCTACGTCGGAGATGGCCATTGTCAGGCTTTGCTCCCCAGGCGATAGCGGGCGATGATCTCGTCCGTGTTGAGAATCTGCTGACCCCGAGCGAGGTCGAGATACAGATCGACAAAGGCCGCGAGATGCGGATTGTCCGGCCGCACGCCGACTGCGATCGTATCGACCTTGTCGGTCAGCGTGATGGAGCGCGCTACGACTGTCATCGACGGATCGTCGACCATCAGCTTCTTGATCTCGAAATCATCGCGATAGGCCATGTCGATCGTCCCGTTTCGGATCGCATCGATGATCAGGTCCCAGCTTGCCAAGCGATGGATTTGCGCATGTGGGAAAGTCGTGGCCGCATAAGTGGCGAAGGAAGAGCCCTCGATCACGCCGAGATCACCTGAGAAATCACGGACAATCTGTTCTGGCGGCTTGCCTTGCGCGATACGCGCCAGGTTGAGGCGGTTGGCGATCAGCCCTTGCCGCAGCATGGCGTAGGGGCGGGAATAGATGATCGACCGGCCGCGCTGAAGCGTCCTGCTGAGCTTGCCAATCGCCATGTCGGCCTGTCCGGAACTGACCTGTCTGACGATATCGTCGAACGTTGCGGCGGATCGGTCGAACACCGGCTCGACCCCAAGCGCCGCGGCGATGCCGTGGGCCAGTTCCATGTCTATGCCATTGTCCCCCGATCCGTCGGCCGGGAAGAACGGATTGGAAGCGAAGACCGGCATTGCGATGCGCAAGGCATCGCCGCTCGCGATCGGCTTTGGGGCGTTCTCCGCCTGCTGTCCTGGAGTGTTGGCCGCCCGGGCTTGCGAGATCAGCAACCCGCCGCTCCCGGCCGCAAGCAGTGTACGACGTGTAACCGGCATACGCGTTCTCAATTAGACCGGGAAAGCCAGCAAGATGCACAACCGACGTTAAACAAACGTATATATTACACTGGGCTTTTTTATGTATCGGATAAGCAGCTCAGAGCCACAAAATATTAGTATCGCCTAATGTAAAGGAATAGCGGAAGGACCGCGTTACTTCCCGCCAGGCGATCAGTTGGCCCTAGTCGATTAGCTGCACTGTCAAAACGTCTCTGCCCAGGGCCGCAGCTCAAGCTCCGAGCTCCAGGCGCTGCGATGCTGGCGATGGGTTGTAAGATAGGCCTCGGCGATGGCGTCCGGCGATAGACGGCGGTCCGGCCGGCCGGGATCGGCCACCTGTCCGGGCGGCTCGATCTGGCCGTCGATGATGAAGTGGGCGACGTGGATGTTCTGCGGAGCGAGCTCGCGGGCCATGGACTGCGCCAGGCCGCGCAGGCCGAATTTCGGCATGGCGAAGCCGGCTGAGCCGGGAAATCCCTTCACGCTGGCGGTGGCCCCGGTGAACAGGATCGATCCGGAACCCCGCGCAAGCAGCCGGCGCGCCGCCTGCTGGCCGACCAGGAAGCCGCCATAGGCGCCGACCAGCAATGCCTGTTTGACCGCTTCGGCATCGAGCTCGGCGATCGGTCCGCGGGTGCGCGCGCTGGCGTTGAACACTGCAAGCGCCAGCGGGCCGGCCTTGTCTGCGGTGTCGAACAGGCTGGCGACGGACGCGACGTCGGCAACATCCGTCTCGACGGCCAGCGCACCGGTTTCGTCGGTCAGAGCGCTGAGCTTCTCGACATTGCGGGCGGCCAGAACCACGCGAAAGCCTTCCCGGGTGAGAAGGCGCGCAAGCGAGGCGCTCAGACCAGCGCCGGCGCCTGCAATGACGGCCACATCGGATGCCATGATTTTTCACTCCTTGCGGATTTCGGCGGAAGCGTTCGCCAGATCAGGCAAGGTCGCGCCTTCGGGGCTGACAGGCAAGAGGTGGCATCTCGGCGGTTGTTGAGCCAGACGGCTGCAGAACCGACGTTGCGCGGTCCAGCATCGCCTGTGGCGCTACGAAGGCCGCTCGGCCTTCAGCACCGAGACCGCCGCTTCGACAGTGGCAAGGCTTGGACCTTCATCCGACCGATATTTTGACGGTAGAATCGTCAGGCTTCGCAAAGCTATCGGCGATCTCATCGATGGGGACTGGAGCATGGTCCCGAAAAGTGGGAAACGGTTTCGGAAAAGATCATGCTCAACGAGGAAACGACTATGGAACCAATCTGGGCCGTCGGCCTGATGACCGGCACGGTGCTGGACGGCAACATCGACGTCGCGCTGATCAAGACCGATGGCGAGCAGATCGAGGATTTCGGCACCTATCGGCTGATGCCCTATCCCGCGTCGATCCGCTCGCTGCTGGAAGAGACGCTGACGGAGGCGCGGGCGTGGAATTTCGTCGGGCCGGAGCCGGCGATCTTCCGCACCGCGGAGGATGCCCTGACACGCGCGCAATCGGCGGCCGTCAAGGAGTTGGTCGAAGGCTGTGGCATGACGATGGCCGATATCGGCATCGTCGGTTTTCACGGCCAGACCGTTCTGCATCGTGCGCCGCAGGTTGGACGGCTGGGCCAGACCCGGCAGCTCGGCGACGGTGAGCTGATGCATGCCATACTGGGCACCAAGGTCGCATACGATTTCCGCTCGGCCGACATGCGCGCCGGGGGGCAAGGCGCGCCGCTGGCCGCGGTCTATCACACCGCGCTGATGCGCAGCGCCGGTGCCAATGGCGAGGTCGCCGTACTCAACCTCGGCGGCGTCGCCAACATCACCTGGTGGGACGGCGCTGACAATGTCGTCGCCTTCGACACCGGCCCCGCCAACGCGCCGCTCAACGATTTCATCAAGTCGAAGGGGCTCGGCGAGATGGACCGCGACGGCGCGCTTGGCCGGGCGGGAACGGTCGACGAGGCCCGGCTCGCCAAGCTGCTGCAGCATCCTTATCTGAGCAAAGCCTACCCGAAATCGCTGGATCGTTTCGACTTCGGTGCCGCGATGGCGGACGGCCTGAATGCAGAGGATGGTGCAGCCTTGCTCACCGCGTTCACCGCCGGCGCCGTCGGCAAGGCACTCGACCTCTTACCAAGCCGGCCCAAAAAGCTGGTGGTCAGCGGCGGAGGTCGCCACAACCCGACCATGATGGAAATGCTGGCCAGCTGCGCCGGCGTCGAGGTGGTGCAGGCCGAGAGCCTGGGCTGGAGCGGCGACGCGGTGGAGGCGGAATGCTTTGCCTTCCTCGCGGTTCGCGTGCTGCGCGGCCTGCCGATCAGTTTTCCGAGCACGACCGGCGCACCGCGGCCGATGCAGGGCGGAAAACTCGCCGGTTAAGCCAATTTCTTCTGCAGGAAGATGCGGCTGCGGCCGACGGGGAAGTCGGCAAGTGTTCCAAAGGGCTGATAACCCTGGCGCTGATAGACCTTGGCGGCATTCGGATTGAAGGTGTCGATCCAGGCGTTTTGACAGCCGCGCGCCACCGCTTCATGTTCGGCTGCGTCCAGCATCTTGCCGGCCATGTGCTGGCCGCGCAGCCGCTCATCCACCCAGAGCCATTGCACATAAAGCCAGCCCCAGGCGGTGTAACCGGAAATGCCGGCTACGACCGCGCCGGCGTCGTCGCGCACGAACACCGCAAGCGCTTGCCTTTCGGACGCGCCGACATCGCCGTCGTTGAACGCCGTCAGCCTTTCGCTGAGAAAATTGAGGTCTTGCGGCGAGGGATTTGCCGTCGTTTCCAGTGTCGTGTTCATCGCTTTTCCGAGATGGGTTGCGTATCGGCATCGCCGCCATTGCGAAATTCGGACGCGGCAATGCCGTAGCGCTTGAGCTTGTCGTAAAAAGTCTTGCGCGGCACGCCGAGCGCGTCGATGGCGGCGCGCACGTCGCCGCCATAGTCGCGCAGCGCATCGCGGATCAGTTGCGCCTCATAGTGGCCGACCCGTTCGGGCAATGCTGCCGCAGGCTCCGGCGGATGCGCGCGAACCGTTTTCGTCTCCTCGTCCGGGCCGAGACCGAGCGCGACGCGATCGGCGAAATGGGCGAGCTCGCGCACATTGCCCGGCCAGTCATGCGACTGGAGATGATCGCTGACGGCTGCATTCACCTTGGCGACAGGCCTGCCGAACCGTTCGGCCGCCTTGCCGAGGAAATGCCCGAACAGCATCGGGATATCGCCGCGGCGTTCACGTAGCGGCGGAATGCGCAGCGTCACCACGTTGAGGCGAAAATACAGATCCTCGCGAAAATCGCCGCGCTGGTCCGGCCGCCCGAGATCGACCTTGGTCGCTGCGACGACCCTGAGATCGATGCGCCGTATCTCGTTCGAGCCAAGCGGCGTGAGGCTGCGCGTTTCGAGCACGCGCAGCAGCTTGACCTGGAGCGCAGGCGGCATGGATTCGATCTCGTCGAGAAACAGCGTGCCGCCGCTGGAATGCTCGATGCTGCCAATCCGCCGCCGCTGCGCGCCGGTGAACGCGCCCGCCTCGTGGCCGAACAACTCGCTCTCTATGACCGTCTCCGGCAGAGCGCCGCAATTCAGCGCGACGAAGGGTTTTGCGCGCCGCCGCCCCCATCGGTGCAGGAGGTCCGCCACCACTTCCTTGCCGGTTCCGGTCTCTCCCTCGACCAGCACGTCGACATCCATGTCGGCGATCTGGCGCAAGGTCTCGCGCAGCCGTTTGATGGAAGGTGCCTCGCCGATCAGCGGCAGGCCGTCGGCGGCCAGTGCCGCGGCTTCGCGCAGCCGCCGGTTCTCCATCACCAGCCGCCGCTTCTCACTCGCCCGTTTCAGCGCCTCGAGAAGGCGATCGCCGGCATAGGGTTTCGGGATGAAATCGTAGACGCCGTCCTTGAGCGCCGCCACCGCGAGATCGACGTCGCCATGCCCGGTGACCAGGATCACGGGTATATCCGGATCGATCGCCTTGATGCGATCGAACAGCTGCAGACCATTCATGCCCGGCATGCGGATATCGCTGACGACGACGCCCTCGAAATTCCTGTCGACGACGGCAAGTGCTGCCTCGGCGGCGTCGAGTGCGACCACCGTGAAGCCGGCAAGCTCGAGCAATTGCGTGGTGGCGTGAAGGAGGTCCGCATCGTCGTCGACGAGCGCGACCAGCCCTGATCCGTCTGTCATTCAATTCGCCTCAAATCGATGGTGAAGGATGCGCCGCTGCCATTGCCGGGATCGAGCCGCAGCGTGCCGCCCAATTCCTGGGCGATCTCCTGCGAGATCACCAGCCCCAGGCCAAGCCCCTTCTCCTTGGTGGTCTGGAACGGCATGAACAGATTGCCAGCCGCCTCCGGACCAAGGCCGGGTCCATTGTCGCGCACCGAAATCAGCACCCTGTCGTCGCGCTCGGCAAGTTCGATCTCGATGCGGGGATCGGGCTGGTCCTTCATCGCGTCCAATGCATTTTGCAACAGATTGACCAGGATCTGCTCCAGCCGGATGCGGCTCGCCATGACCACCGGCGAGGCATTGCCGCGCGGCCTGACGATGGTGACGCCGGAATCGCGTATGCGGCCTGACAGCAGCGACAGCGCGCCGTCGATCGCCTCGCGCACCGGCAGCGGCGAAGCGGCGACGCCCGGCCGGCGGGCGAAAGTGCGCAAGGTGCCGGTGATCGCGCCGATGCGTTCGGTCATCGAAACGATCGATGTCAGATTGCCGCTGGCCGATCCGGTCTTGCCGCTGTCCAGAAAACGACCTGCATTCTCGGCATAGGTGCGGATGGCGGCGACCGGCTGGTTGATCTCATGCGCCACGCCGGCGGCGATCTGGCCGAGGATGGAAAGCCGGTTGGCCTGGGCGAGATCGTCGCGCAGTCGGCGGACCTTGGCTTCGGCATTCTCGCGCTCGGCGATTTCGCCGGCAAGTGCGGTGTTGGAGCGCGTCAGCTCGGCCGTTCGCGTGCTGACCCGGCTTTCCAGTTCGGCATTCATGCGCGCCAGCGCTTCCTGCCGCAGCCTGCGCGTTCGCCGGCGCCGGGTCAGCACGTAGGCAATCAAGCCTAGAAGCAGCAAGCCCAGGAGCGTGGTCAGGCGCGCCGTATTGGCGGCCGAGGAGAGAGCAGCGTCGGCGGGCGTCAGCAGCCACAGACGCCAGCCTGGGACTGCACCGGGCAAATCCTGCACCACCTCGACGAACTGGAGTGGTTTTCCGGCGTTGTCGATCGTCGCCAGGCCATCGCCGGCGCCGCGTCTGAACGGCAGCGGCTCGAAGGCAGCATCGGCCAATTGCAGTTGCTCATGGGCGGCGGCCACGTCCTCGGCCGACAGTGGTGCCAGCGCACGAAACCGCCAGTCGGGCTGGCTGGTGGCCAGCACGACGCCTCGTTCATCCGTGACAAAGACAAGGAAACCGCTGGAACGCCAATTTGCCTCGACGCCGTCGAGCTCGACCTTCAACACCGCAACGCCAAGCGGCTTGCCGTTATCGTCGACGCGGCTCGAAAGGTAGAGTCCCGGCCGTCCGCTGATCGTGCCGAGGCCATATTGGCTGGCAGCACCTTTCGCCATCGCCTCCTGAAAATAGTGCCGGAAATTATAGTCGATGCCGACAAAGCTGGTCGGTTCGCCGGCATTGCTGGCTGATATGGCGATGCCTGCCGTATCGATGACATAGATGGCGGAGGCCGAGGCATCGCCGGCAATCGCCTTGAGCTTGTCGTTGAGGGCCGCTTCTTGCATCTTCCCGGCCCGGCGCAGCGCGCCCCGCACAGCATCGTCGCGGGCCAGCACCAAGGGAACCAGGCGCTGCTTTTCGATTTCGCCGGTCAGCGTTCCCGCCGCCAGCGGCAGAGCGGCAAGTGCTGTGTCGCGCAGATTGTCGGCCGCCTGGCCGGAGGCGATGCGCCCGGCGATGGCGATCGCGCCAGCCAGGACGGCAAGGGCTGCGACCACGGCAAGCCAGCGGCCGTCGCGCAGCCGGGCCACCGCCTCGCGCAGCAACTCACGGCCGGCAAACCCTTGGGATTCGCTATCGGTGCCTGCCTGCGGCGTCTGCCCTCTCCCTTTTCTTCGCGGCTTTCCGGTCAGTGTAATGCGAAAATCCGCCCAGGCAAACGCCACTTGTGCGGAAATCCGCACAAGTATTGTCCGCGCGACCTCTGACAAAGGCGGAAATCCGCGATTCCGGCCTTTCCCCGATCTGGCACGACGCTTGCAAAACTGTTTTCAGCGGCGTGCGACCGGAGCGCCGCGATGGGAGAAGTCACGCAGGCGATCCGTTTTCGCCCATCCGGCCAGGGAGAGTTCGATGCACATCGCAGACCAATCAGGCGCGCTTGCCGCGCAGCGCAAACCTTTCTATGCCCAACTCTACGTGCAGGTGCTCGTCGCGATCACCGTCGGCATCCTGCTCGGCCATTTCTATCCGTCGGTCGGCGAGAGCATGAAGCCGCTCGGCGACGCCTTCATCAAGCTGGTCAAGATGATCATCGCCCCGGTCATCTTCCTGACCGTGACAACGGGCATTGCCGGCATGAGCGACCTGCAGAAGGTCGGGCGTGTTGCCGGCAAGGCGATGCTCTATTTCCTCACCTTTTCGACGTTGGCGCTGATCATCGGCCTTGTCGTCGCCAATGTCGTGCAGCCGGGCGCCGGCTTCAACATCGACCCGGCGACGCTCGACGCCTCGACAGTCAACACCTACGCCGCCAAGGCGCACGATCAGTCGGTCACCGGGTTCCTGATGAACATCATCCCGTCGACCATCGTCGGCGCCTTCGCCGACGGCGACATCCTGCAGGTGCTGTTCTTCTCGGTGCTGTTCGGCATCGCGCTGGCGCTGGTCGGCGACAAGGGCATGCCCGTGCTCAACTTCCTGCAGGCACTGACGACGCCGATCTTCAAGCTGGTCAGCGTGCTGATGAAGGCCGCCCCCATCGGTGCCTTCGGCGCCATGGCCTTCACCATCGGCAAATACGGCATCGGCGCGGTCATCAATCTCGCCATGCTGGTCGGCACCTTTTACGTGACGTCGTTCCTGTTCGTGTTCATCGTGCTGGGTGCGGTCTGCCGCTACAACGGATTCTCCATCCTGTCGCTGATCCGCTACATCAAGGAAGAGCTGCTTTTGGTGCTGGGCACCTCCTCGTCGGAGGCCGCCCTGCCCTCGCTGATGGAAAAGATGGAGAAGGCCGGCGCCAAGCGCTCGGTGGTCGGTCTGGTCATACCGACCGGCTATTCCTTCAACCTCGACGGCACCAACATCTACATGACCTTGGCGGCGCTGTTCATCGCACAGGCGACCAACATCCACCTGTCGATGGGTGACCAGATCCTGCTGCTGCTGGTGGCCATGCTCTCGTCCAAGGGTGCCGCCGGCATCACCGGAGCGGGCTTCATCACCCTTGCCGCCACGCTGTCGGTGGTTCCGGCGGTGCCGGTCGCCGGTATGGCGCTGATCCTCGGCGTCGACCGCTTCATGTCGGAATGCCGGGCGCTGACCAACTTCGTTGGCAATGCCGTCGCCACGCTGGTGGTGGCGCGCTGGGAAGGCGAACTCGACGAGGCCAAGCTGGCGAGGGCGCTGGCGGGCACGGCTGATGACAGCCTGCCGGCGGATGTCGTCCCCGCCGAGTAACCACGCGTGGCTTATGCGTAAAAGGCCGGAGGCATGCTGCCTCCGGCCTTTGTCATGCAGTCGCACGTCAGACGGTACCGATCTTGCTCAGTGGTGTGTCCGGATATGTGCTTGGGCCGACAGGCATGCGGGCTGCCAAAGTGCCCTCGTCGTCGAACAGCACAAGGCTGGCGGCGCCGACGAGCCCGGCATGGCGGCCGAGCTGTGCTGGAACGACCGGTACGTCGCGATAGGCGCGCATGGCCCGCTGCCTGATGGTTGCCTCGATGGTCGGCGCCATCAGGTCGAGCCCATTGGCGATGCCGCCGCCGACGACCAGCACATCGGGCGAATAGAGATGTAACAGGTTGGTGAAGCCGACGCCCAGCCAGCGGGCTTCCTCGTCCAGCAAGGCCGAGGCAAGATCGTCGCGCAGCCGTGCCGCCTCGACGACATGGCGGCCGGTCACCTCCGCATCCGCTGACAGGCGCCGCAAGGCAGAGCCGTCGCCGGCCGCCGTGGCGGCGCTGGCGCGGCGGCCGAGCGCGGTTCCCGAAGCGATGGCCTCGAAGCAGCCGATGACGCCGCACACGCAACGCTCGCCCTCATTGGTGATGGTCATGTGACCGATCTCGGCGGCAAGGCCACGGCGGCCATGCAGGATGCGCCCATCGACGACGACACCGCCGCCGATGCCGGTCGACACCGTGACAAAGACCAGCGAGCGAGCGCCATGGCCGGCGCCGAAGCGCCATTCGCCGAGCGCCGCGGCATTGGCGTCGTTCTCCAGACGGACCGGCAGGCCGAGCCGCCGCTCGAGGATGTCGGCAAGCGGCACATCCAGCCAGCCGGTGAGTGTCGGCGGGCCGACGGCGATGCCGGCCAGCGGATCAAGCGGTCCCGGCGCACCGACACCGACGCCGACGACCGACAGTGCCGGGGCTTCGGCATGGACGGTCGCCGCCAGCGCCTCGATCTGGCCGATCACCACGTCTGGACCGGCCTGCGCCTGCGTCGGCACCGCTGCGAATGCCAGGATCTTGCCCTCACGGTCGACCAGGGCGGCGCGAAGCTCCGTCCCGCCAAGATCGATCGCAAGGGCGGCTTCCGTTGTCATGCCGCGACCTTCAAGCCGTGCAGCCAGCCGATGCGGCCAGCGAGGTCCTTGTCACCGAAGGCGAGCGAACCGAGAACCACGGTTTCGGCCCCGGCGGCACGCAGCAGCGGCACGGTCTCGTGGCGGATGCCGCCGTCGGCGGCCAGAACCACTTGCGCCTCACGGCCGGCCTTTCTCAGGATAGCGCGGGTAGCGCCCAGCCTGTCGCAGGCCTTGTCCGACAGGCTCTGTCCCTTGACGCCGATTGCGGTTCCAAGAAGCGTTACGAAGGCGACTTCCGGGACGAAGGCCGTCACCGCTTCCACAGGCGTCTCCAGCCTGAGCACGACGCCCGCCTCGGCGCCGAGCTCCCGCGCCAGCCGCACGGCGCGCAATCCCGCTTCGCCATTCTCGGCATGGACGCTGATCATGTCGGCGCCGGCTTCGATGAACTGGCGCGTCTGCGCCTCGACGATTGCTTCATCGACCATCAGGTGGACGTGGATGGGTTTCGCCGTCAGCCCGGCGATGCGGGCAACGAGGTCGGGGAAGAACAGGAAGGACGGGGCGAAATGACCGTCCGCCACATCGATATGATGAAGATCGACATAGGGTTCGATGCGCTTCAAGTCGTTCTCGAAATTGGCAAGATTGGCAGACCAGAGCGAGAATTCGGCGATCATGCGATCGCGTGGCAGTTCGGCGATGGCGGCCGGGCCGGAGAGAGATTTCGAGATCATGATTGGTCCTGCTTGTCAAAATTTGTGTTGAGAAAGCTGCCGATGGCGGCGCGGATTTCGGCGAAATGGCGCTCCTTGTCGGTGGCCTTCGGCGTCACCTCGACAAAGGCGGCATTGGGGATGGTGTCTGCAAGGCTGCGCGCGGTGGCCAGCGGATGGACGAGATCGATGCCGCTGCCGATGACGAGTGTCGGGAGCGCGAGGCCGGCGGCCGCTGCCCGCGTCACGCCGGGCCCATCGTTTGCGATCGCTCGCATCACCTCGGCGAAAACATTCGCATTGGCGCGCGCGAAAAAGCCGAGCAGGGAAGCAAGATTGTCCGGCGCCTCGATGCGAAAGCGAGCCGCCGTGGCGGAGGCCGCAAACGCATCGCGCGCGTCATCCAGCGGACGGCCGCGGATGAGCTCCGCCACTTCCACGTAAGGGCGCATGTTTTGCGATGCCGCGTCGAAAGCCCAGGCAGGGCGAACAAGCACGAGACCTGTGACCCTATCCGGGTGCCGGGCCGCAAGCCGCAAGGCGATTGCCGCGCCCATCGAGATGCCGCCGGCGACGAAACGGTCGAGGCCGGCGGCATCGGCGGCAGCCAACACGTCGTCGGCGAACATCTCGATCGAAAAAGGACGCTTGCTGCCGGCGCCGGAGCCGCCCTGAGCGCGACATTCGACGGTCAGTCGGCGGTATGAAGGACCATCGGGAAAGTTCTGCGCCACTTGTGCCGCATCACCGCCGAGGCCGTGCTGGAAGACGACGGGAGGCCTGCCCTGCCCCGTGTCGAAGACACGAAGCGATGCATCGTCGCGAAGCAGGATCGCCGGCGCGGCGCCCATCAGAGGAGTCCCCGCAGAAAGGCTGCGACGCCGGGGGCTTCATCGGCGGACAGCCCGTGGGTGACGAGCGATCCGTCGAAGCCCGCTGCCTTCAGCCGTGAAACAAAATGCGGAAAATCGACGATGCCTTGTCCGGCGGTGGCAAAGCGGCCGTCACCAGAGCGATCCTTGGCGTGCGCCATGGCGATATGGCCGGCAGCCTCGTCGATCGCGGCGGCGACGATGGCGCGCGCTTCGTGTGGCGTCGCGTGCTCGAACAGGTTCGCCGGATCGAGCACGATCTTCAGATGCTTCGATCCCATTTCGGCGATCAGCCTGGTCGCGTCCCTGGCCGAGGTAACGATGTTGGCCTGCTCGGGCTCGATGCCGAGATCGACGCCGGCGTCTTCGGCAACCGCCAGCGCTTTCTCCATCTCGGCGGCCATGTCGGACCAGGCCGCCGGGGTGCTATTGTCGGGATGATACGCCCATTGATCGGCGGCATTGCGCGAGCCGGTGCAGAGCGTGACCAGCGGAACACCGAGGGCCGCCGCCGTCTCGATGATGACGGCAAGACGGCGAAGACCGTCGTCGCGCACAGCCTTGTCGGGATGCGCCATGTTGTAGGTGCCCGACAGTGCGGCGAGTGCAACCCCGGTCGATTGTGCTGCGGCGCGGGTGGAAGTGACTGCTCCCGCCGGCACGACATCCGGCATCGATGGCAGGCCGGCGCAGGCTAGATTGAACTGCGTCGTCTCATAGCCAGCCTGCTTAACCGCCGTCAGCACGGCAGCCGGCTCTGTGCCGGCAAATGTCTTGGCGAAAATGCCGAGACGCATCAGACCGCTCCCGAAACCGAGGCGAGTTCGACCCGTTCACCTGTCTCGACCGAACGCGCGATGGCGACCATGGCGCGGATCGAGGCGATGCCGTCCTCGACATTGGCGCCGCGCATCGGCGTGCCGTTCAGGACTGTATCCGCTAGGCCTTCCAGTTGGCGGCGGAAGAAGTGGCCGTCGGCGCCGAGCGGCTTGTGGGCGGTGGCGGTCTTCTCGTAAAAGATCTCGACCTCGCTGGCGCGGAAGTACCAGGGGTTGAAGGTTTTCGCGATGACGGAGCCGTTCTCGCCATAGAGCTGAAAACCTTCGTGCCAGTCCATGCGGACGGCAACCGTCAGGTCGAGATGGCCGAGCGCGCCGCTGGCGAATTCGGTCTCGACGAACCAGCAATAGGCGCCGAAGCGTTCGTTGAGGCGGGCGCGCACGGCAACGATTTCGCCGCACAGGAAACGCGCCGTATCGACGAGATGCGAGCCGTGCGCCAGCATGAAATATTGCCTGAGATCAGCCTTGGGATTGCCGGTCGGCTTCTTCGCCAGCTTGCTGGTGACCGGCAGCGGCTGAATGGCATCGGTGTTGGTGTAGCGATGGGTGGAATCGCAGTACCAGGCCTTAAGCGCCAGCACCTCGCCCATTTCATCGCGGACGAAGTCGCGCGCCGCCTCCAGTGCCGGGTCGAAGCGCTTCATGTGACCGACCTGCAGGACCTTGCCCGAGCGCCTGACCGCCTGGGCCAGCGCCTCGCCTTCCTCCACCGAGGTGCCGATCGGCTTTTCGCACAGGACATGCTTTCCCGCATCGAGCGCCTTGATCGACATCGGCACGTGATAGGCGTCCGACGTGGCGACGATCACCGCTTCCAGTTCAGGATCGGCGAGCATGGCGTCGTAGTCGGCATACATCTTTTGCGGCTCGTAGGTGGCGCCCATGCGGGCGAGCAGATCGGGTGCCGCGTCGCAGATGGCGTAGAGGTCGGCATTCCCAGCCTTCACGCAGGATTCCAGATGCGCGAACTGCGCGATGGGGCCGCAGCCGAGCACACCGACCCTGAGGCGTCTGTCCTGTTTCTTGATCATCGTCTCGTTCTTCAAGCGCCCAAGCTGCGCATTGTCTGTCGGTTGGTTTTTACCGCGCCGGCGGGATCGGCGGCGGCCGTTTCGGATTCCTCCTCCAGCACCAGCCAGCCGTTGAAGCGCGGTGCGGTGTTGGCGATCTCGATCACCGCCGGCGTGTCGCAGACGCCCTTGCCGAGCATGGCCCAGGTGCCGTTGGCATCGACGTCCTTGAGGTGGATGTAGCGGATGCGGTCGCGGTAGGTGCGCAGCGTATCGGACATGTCCTTGTGGCCGCGCAGTATATGGCCGGTATCCGGTACCCAGCCGATCAGGTCGGGGTCGAGCAAGGCAAAGATCGCATCGTAATCGGCGCGGTCGAACAGCAGCGTGTTGTGGTGCGAGCTGGGATGCACCGCAACCTGGACCCCGGCCTTGCGTCCGATCTCGCCGGCGTTGTTGTAGACATCGGCCGCGATGGCGAACTTATCCTCACGCGGGCCGTCGGACACCACCGTCGCCGAGCCCATCGACACCAGCGCATTCGGGAAGGCGGCGGCGAAATCGATCCAGCGTTTGGCGGTTTCGAGGTCGGCGCCGATCTCCTCCTTCGACGTAAAGCCACTGTCCGAGCCAAAGGCGAAGGAAACCAGCGTCAGCCCCCACGCCTTCAGCGCGGCGGCGAACTCCTCCGGCTTGTCGCCATAATGTCCGATCATGGTGTCGGTGATCTCGATGCCGGCATAGCCACCGTCAGAGATCGCCCTCAGCAGATCGTCGGGGCCGCCGGTGAACCGGTCTCCCAGCATTTCCCAGGTGAAGGTCTGGCAGCCGACTTTGAGGTCTTTCACGTTCATCCTTTCAATCCTTGATACCGCTTATTGATTGATGCCACCCTGCGTCGCCGTGGGATGAACATCCTACTTGACCGAGCCCGCGGTCATGCCGGCGAGGAAGTATCTCTGGGCAACGAGGTAGATGAGCAAGAGCGGTAGCGAGCCGAGCACGCTCATCGCCATCATCTGGTTCCATTCGAAGGCGTGCTGCCCCATCAACAGCTGGATGCCGATCGGGACGGTTCGCATGGACGTCGATTTCGTCAGCGTCAGCGCAAAGAGAAATTCGTTCCAGCACAACAGGAAGGTGTAGACCGACGTCGCCACGATACCAGGCAGTAAAATCGGGACAATCACCCGCCAAAGCGCGGTCCAGCTGCTGCCGCCGTCGACAGCCACGGCTTCATCGAGATCGCGGGGCAAGGTGTTCAGATATCCCGTCATCAGCAGGATCGCGTAGGGCAGCGTAAACACCAGGTAGGTCAGGATCAGTGCGACGTAGGTGTCGAAGATACCGTATGAGACGACAAGCCCGAAGAAGGGGATCAAAAGTGTGATCGGCGGAATCGTCTGCGTGCTGATGATGATTGTGTTCAGGCTGCCCTTGCCGCGGAAGTTGAAGCGGCTGAACCCGTAGGCCTGCTGAGCAGTTCGTTCAAATCGAATACCGAAATCTTTGCCCTGCCACCAACCATCCTGCCAAAGGCGTTCACGCTGGAAGCGCGGCGTATGCCTTTTCCTCATGGTGATTACCGAGCCTTTTGATAGCGAATATAGAACAGCGTCAGGCCGAGAGAGATCAGCAGGATGACCACGGCGCTGGCCGAAGCCTGCGACAGGTTGTAGCTCGAAAATGCCAGCTTGTACGTGTAGGTGCTGAGGACCTCGGTCGAGTAGATCGGGCCACCGCCCGTCGTTATCCAGATTAGCGGGAAGACCTGCATGGTCCAGATGAAGTCGAGCAGCGAGATGCTGATGATGATCGGCATCAGCTGCGGAATGGTGATGAAGATCAGCTTCTGGTAGGCTTTCGCCCCGTCGATATCGGCGGCCTCGTAGAAATCCTTGGGAATGCCCTGCAAACCCGCGAGCAAACTGACCATGAAGAGCGGGTAGCCCGCCCAGATATTGGCAAAAGTGACTGCATGCAGCGCGGTCTCAGGCGAGGAAAACCATTCGACCTTGGAACCGATGATGCCGATTTGCATGAGAATACTGTTCACGACACCGTTCGGCTCAAGCAGGAGGCGCCAGATCACGGCGATGATCACCGCGGTGAACAGCCAGGGCAGTATGTAGAGCACACGCAGAATATTGCGCAGCGTCGGATTGATGCGGTCGCTGTTCAGCATGAGCGCGAAGACCATGCCGATGGTCATGTGGAAAATGACACTCATGCATGTGAAGTAGAGCGTGTGCCACAGCGAAGCCCAGAACACGGGGTCGTCGAAGATCGCCTGGTAGTGCTTCAGTCCGGCAAAGGATGGGTCACGACGCAGCACCGCGCTGTTCTGGAACGAGTAGGCAATCACCGTCACCATCGGCAGCAGCATCAGGAGCCCGATTATGAGCAGCGAGGGCGACAGATAGAGGTAGGGTGCGACCGCTCGTTTGAGCTTGTGGTGGGAGCGCTTTTGCCGGGTCATGTGCCAACCTTGGGATACGCCTTCAAGGGAAGGTAAGCTTTCAAAAACAAGTCCACTCAGAATGCCGATCCGTTGTTGCCGGGTGGCCTGCCCGAAGTCAGGTCACCCGGTCGAAGACAGCAAACGGGAACAGGCCGATCAGAATTTCGCCATCCAGCCCTTTTGAGCGGCGGCGGCTGCTTGTTCCGGAGACTGCTCGCCGGCGAGCATCTTCTGGGCTTGCACGTCGAACTGGGTCATCAGGTCTTCAGCCACCGGCAGGCCCGTGAACTCATTGGCGAGATGACCGGTCTTGAAGATTTCAAAAGCCTTGCCGAAAGCCTTGTCCGAGGTCACGAAATCGGGCTTGGCGTTGACGTTGCCCGGGAAGGCGTTTGCAAGCGACACGAGCTTGGCGTTGACCTTTTCACTCATCAGATATTGGACGAGTTTCCAGGCCTCTTCCTGATGTTTCGAAGCCGCAGAGATGCCGATGCCCCAGGAGGCATAGGGAAGGCCGCGCTTGCCGGTATAGTTTTCCACGACAGGGACCGGGATGAGGTCGAAGTTCAGCTTGGGATTGCGCTTGCGGATGAGGTTCACATGCGCGAGCGAGTCGATCATCATCCCGACGCGGTTGTTGACGAACTCCTCGACCTTTTCCTGCTCGGTCTTGGTGGCGATGCCGGGCGAGATGGTGCCGGCGTCATTGAGTGATTTGACGAAAGTGAGCATATCCACCACCGGTTTGCCCTCAAGGTCCGGCTTGCCGCTCGCCATCATCGACTGGCCCGAAGCCCAAACCCACGACATCATGTCGTTCTGGACGCCGGATGGCGTTTGCAGCGACAGGGGCAGCACCCAGCCATACTGGTTCTGGTCGGCGTGCGTCATCTTCTTGGCGGCTTCGAGAAACTCCGCACGGGTCGACGGCAGCTTGGTCACGCCCGCCTTGGCGGCGAGGTCCAAATTCACGAAGACCGGATAGACGAACGAAGCCACGGGAAACATCACGGCCTTGCCGTCCACCTTGATGATATCCGCGACCTGGCTCTTGTCGAAACCGCTCGCATCCATCATCGGATTCATGTCGGCGAGTGCGCCCTGCGCATTCAGATTGTTCACCCAGGCGCCGTCGAGACCGACGACGTCGCTGAGCGTTCCGGTTGCAGCACCAACCGAGATCTGGTCTCGCGTGGTGGCGTAGGGGCCGCTGACCAGCGTCACCTTGATTCCGGGGTTTGCCGCCTCGAACTCATCCATGATTGACCTGAGCGAGCCAGCCGGCAATTCGGGCTCCCACCATTGGGTGAATTCCAGCGTCGTATCCGCCATGGCGCCGGTTGCGCCAAGCAACCATGCGGCCGCGGCTATTTTCAGCATCGCGGGTTTAATACGAAACGTCATTTTCTCCTCCTTCTTTATATTCGCCCGCACAATGCGGCCGATCGTCTGATTATTCAGAATTCTTCTTACGCAGGCGCCTCACCCTCGCCCGCGGGTCTCATCGCTGATATTCAGATTGCCAGATGCGTCTCGGGGTCGAAGAAATGGAGCTTGGCATCATCCAGGGCCAAGCTGATTTCCGAGCCGGAGCGGACTGTGCTGACCGGTTCGAATTTCGCCACCGCATTCGACGCCAGGCCGAAATCCTGCACCGCGTCAGGGTCGCCGGAGTCCACCCGGACCGCGTCGATGTTGAGATGGACGATTTGTTCGGATCCGAGTTCTTCGATCGAGGTCACCTTTGCCGGTATCGTCTGATACTTGCGGCCGGATTCGAGACTGCTGTCATAGAGATCCTCCGGTCGTATCCCGAACACGACCTTGCGCCCCGCATAGGACCTCAAGCCCGGCCTGCGCACGAAGGCTGCATCCTGCAGCCGGATGGCCAAGGCGCCGGACATCAGTTCGTCGCCCGTCAGGGTTGCCTCGAAAAGATTCATCGAAGGAGACCCGATGAAGCCGGCAACGAAAGCGTTCACCGGCGATTCATAGAGCCTCTTGGGTGCGTCGACCTGCTGCAGCACGCCGCCTTTCAACACCGCGACCCTGTCGCCCATCGTCATGGCTTCGGTTTGGTCGTGGGTCACATATATGGTCGTTACGCCGAGCTGCTTTTGCAGACTGGTGATTTCGGCGCGCATTTGAACACGCAGTTTCGCGTCCAGATTGGAAAGGGGTTCGTCCATGAGAAAGGCTGCCGGCTCGCGCACCATGGCGCGGCCCATGGCAACCCTTTGACGCTGTCCGCCTGAAAGGTTCGCGGGTTTGCTGTCCAGCAGAGACGTCAGTTGAAGGGTTTTGGCGATCTCGTCCACGCGCTTTTTGCGCTCGGCCTTCGGCTTGCCTGCCAGCCGCATCGAAAAGCCAATGTTTTCGAACACGGTCATATGCGGGTAGAGAGCGTAGCTCTGGAAGACCATCGCAATGTCGCGGTCCTTGGGCGGCATGTCGACGACGTCGACCCCGCCGATCCGAAGGCTGCCGCTGGTGACGTCCTCCAATCCCGCGATCATCCGCAACGCGGTGGATTTGCCACAGCCGGACGGCCCGACGAGAATCAAGAACTCGCCGTCCTTGACCGACAGGTTCAATTGGTCGATTGCGTGAAAATTGTTCCCGTATGTCTTGCAGATATTCTCAAGAACGACTTCTGCCATATTCCTCCCTCCACAAGTCTAAGCCATTGATTCTTATGATTGTCCTCGGCTTACGTTCACCTGCGAAATTTTCCTCGGATAGTTCAGGCTATGTTCCGGTATCAAGCCGCGCATATTTCAGTTCGACTGCCGACGGCGCGTTCGTCGATGCCAGGAGTTCCTTGACCTGGTCGTCGGTCGGAAGCGCCTCGCGCCCGCCCCGCCCCGTTATCGAAAGGGCCGCCGCCGCGGCCGCGAATGCGACCCGGCCTCCGGTGTCGGCCCCGCGCGTCAATGCAAGGGCATAGGCGCCATGAAAGCAGTCACCGGCGCCGGTCGAGTCGACGACGGCAACCCGGTGCGGAGGCAGGTGCCAGAGCCCTGTCTCGTCGCGTCCGCGATAGAAGACGCCTCTGCCGCCATCCGTCAGAACCACGGCGGACCGCGACGGCAACCACAATGCATCGAGTATCTCGGCCGGAGCCTGGCGGCCGGTGGCGGTCCGCGCAAAGCCGAGCGGAAGAATGAGATGGTCGCAGAGCCCGATCAGTCTCTCGGTGGCCGGGCCGTGGCTCCATTCGACATCGCCGAGGATCGCAAGGCCGAGATCGCGAGCCCGAGCCACGACATCCAGCGACCCGATCCCGTAACTGTCGACGATCAGGACAGTCGCGCGGCTGAGAACCTCGTCCGGAAAGTCCGGCGCGGTGCCCAGCATCGCTTCGTCGTCGTACGCGATGAACCGCTCCCCATCCGAACCGACGGTGATCCGCGAGCGCACCGGGCGCGCGTGCGGGTGGCGCGGCGCGAACGCGGTTTCAACGCCGCTCGCAACGAGATCGCACAACACGGCGTCGTCGGCGGCACTGCCCAGCCATCCGACGAACCCGGCGCTTCCGCCGAGCCGCGCGACGGCGGCAAGTGCCGTCGCGACGTTTCCCCCGAAAGCCCGGGCACTTTGCAAAACCTTCCCCTTGCCCGCCGACAACGGCTGATCGACATAGACGATGTCGTCGATCGCAATAGCTCCGAAGCCGAGGATTGAAGGGACGGCGGGCATCGTTCAGGCACCCGCCTTCGTCAAGGCGTCTTGCGCCGAAAGGCCGTCATGGATGACGCCCCGAAAGGCGATCGCTGCCTTTTCCGGATCGCCGTGCCCCCATAGATTGCGGCCCACCACGGCACCGCGCGCGCCTGCACGGATGGCGTCCGCCGTCTGCTGAAGGGCGCCGAGCAGCGTGTCGGTCTTCGGACCACCAGCGATCACAACCGGCACCGGGCAGGTCCGAACGGTCTCTCGGAACGACTCGAAATCGCCCGTGTACCCGATCTTGATCACATCGACGCCGGACTCGTAGCCGATGCGTGCCGCATAGGCGATCTCGTCGGGGGTGAAGACGATTTTTGCCCCGTCGGTGAAATCGCGAGGGTAGATATGCGCTACCACCGGCATGCCGTAACGAGCCGCCGCGTTCACCGAATCGGTCAGCCAGCGTATGTATTTTCCCTCGGTCGCGCCGCGCACCGGAATGGCCACGGCCAACGCATCGGCGCCGGCGCGCACCGCATCCTCGGGCGTTGCAATCAGTTCACTGATGCGATCGTCTGGGGTGAAGCAGCCGGCCTGGATCACCAGGGAAGCCTTGCCCGCATATTGCGGCCACAGATGGCGCGCGGTGCCAGGCTGGATGCTGACGTAGTCGGGTTTGCCTACCATGACGCGTGCAAGCGCACCCGGCAGGTCGGCAAGACCTCCTTTGCGCACGTCGCCATAGCCGACAAAGTGGTCGACCGCGCCGCCAAAAAGATTCCCCGATGGATGTGAGAAGAGGCGCGCCAGGCGCACCTTGGTTCCGAGGCTCATGAGTCCAAAACTCTCCAATTGATTGATTTCAAAATCCTGGACCCAGTGTTTGCGAAAGAAATAACAAATGCAATCTTTCGAAAGCTTTCGAATTCCCCTATTTTCGGTAGAGTGAACCGAGGCCAGGGCGATCGCTTGGCGCATGGAGGCAAGGACAGGCCAATGTTGTCAGAGCAGAGACGCCAATCGATCTTGGGTGAAGTGCAACGCAGCGGACAGGTTCGCATCAAGGACCTGTCAGATGATTTTGGCGTGTCGGAAGTCACGGTGCGCTCCGACCTCGAGATACTGGATCGCAAGGGACTGCTGACCAAGACCCGCGGAGGCGCGGTGACCCGGACCACGGATTCGACCACGGCCGCGTTCGCCCGGCGGATGCAAACAAACCTCGATGCAAAGAAACGCATCGCCCGGGCAGCGATAGACCTGTTCGAGGACAACCAATCAGTCATCTTCGATGGCGGCTCGACATTGATGCAGGTTGCCATGCTGTTACCGCCGCTCAGCAATGTCGTGGTCGCGGCCACGGCGATGAATATCGTGCAGCATCTGATGCATCGGCCCGGGCTCGACGTTCACATGATCGGCGGCCGGGTCTATCCGGACACGGTAAGCACGCTGATCACCGATGCCGACACGGCTCTCGGCGGCTTGGTAGCGCATCAGGTCTTTGTTGGAGCGCATGCGATTGACTCGTCACTGGATGTGGTCGACGTGAACGAAGACATGGCGCGAACCAAGCGAAACCTCGTGCGCATGGCCCGGCGCGTTGTCCTCCTTGCGGATTCGAGCAAATGGGGCGTCAGCGGAACCTCCAAGGCCTTTTCGCTGTCGAGCGTCGATGTCGTGATCACCGACGATGGCCTGTCCGGCCCAATACGCAGCCAGCTTGATAGGACAGGGGCCAAGGTGATCTATGCCTGACCCCGTCGAGGTCCCTGGCCGCGGCGGAAATATCCGATGCGCGCATGACCCACGGCATCCGCATCGGCGGTCGGCCGTTTTTTCATGTCGGTCATTTTCTCCTCCCAGGACTGGCAGCCTCCCGATATCGCGTCAGCATTTTCGCATGTTGTATAAAAATTTTACGCGCGTCAATATTTAAAATGTTGTATAGCCCTTTGCGAAGGCGATCCGTTACTTCTGGGCGGATTCGGCAGACGGTGACCGCGTTGGGAGGTACGATCGAAAATGCACGGGATATCAACGACGAAACTCGGGATCGGCGTCATCGGATGCGGCAATATCTCGATGACCTATCTGCGCAATGCCGCTCTCTTCGGCGGCATCGAGTTGCGCGCCTGCGCCGATATCTCGGCCGACATGACGGCGCTGCGGGCGAAGGAATATGGCATACGGGCACTCGGCGTCGATGCACTGCTGGCCGACCCCGAGATCGATCTCGTCCTCAACCTGACCATTCCGGCGGCGCATTTCGACATTTCGTTTGCCGCCCTTTCGGCCGGCAAGCACGTCTTCACCGAAAAGCCGCTCGCCACCTCGGCCGCCGATGGACGGCGCCTGGTCGACGAGGCGCGGTCGCGCGGGCTGCTGCTCGGCTCGGCGCCCGACACCTTCCTTGGTGCAGCCGGACGCCGCGCCCGCCGGCTGATGGATGACGGCGCCATCGGCCGCCCGGTCACCGGCACCGCCTTCATGATGGGCCGCGGCATGGAGCACTGGCACCCCAACCCGCAGTTCTACTACCAGCCAGGCGGTGGCCCGGTGTTCGACATGGGCCCCTACTATCTGACCATGCTGGTCAATCTGCTCGGCCCGGTCGAACGCGTCATGGCGATGGCGACGCGCGGCCAGGAGGAGCGGCTGATCACTGCCGAAGGGCCATTCAAGAACACCACATTCAAGGTCGGCACGCCGACCAATGTGCTGTCGCTGCTGGAGTTCCGCTCCGGCGCAACCGTCACCTTCGGCGCCTCGTGGGATGTCTTTCGCCACTCCAACCATCCGATCGAACTGCACGGCACGGAAGGCTCGCTGCGCCTGCCCGACCCCGACACGTTCGGCGGCACCGTGTCGCTGTCGAAACGCGGCACCGACTGGAGGGATTTCGCCAGCGAAGGCGAACTCTATGGCGCCCGCAACTGGCCTTATGCGGCGCCCGATCGCGCCAATTACCGCATGCTCGGCGTCGCCGATCTGGTGCGCTCGCTTCAGACCGGCAACACGCCACGCGCCTCCGGCAATCTGGCGCTGCATGTGCTGGAGATCATGGAGGCTATCCTGCGCTCCGGTGAAACACAGGGCTCGGTCGCCATCGCGGGCGATGTCGTCCAGCCGGCCCTGCTGACCGAGGAAGAGGCGAGCGATCTGCTGGCCTGAGGGTATGATCATGACGCTCGATCCGGATGCGCTGCGCGTCCTCGACATGGCTCGTGCAGCCGGCGGCAAGCCATTCGAGACCGGCAGCGTGGCGGCGGCGCGAGCTGCCTACAACGCCTCGTTCCCGACGCTGCAAGGTGAGCATGAGCCGGTCGCGACGACCTTTGAACAGCAGATCGACGGGCCGAACGGCCCCATCGCTGTCCGCATCCATCGCGGCATCGACGCACTGCCGAGCGGGGCGCCGGCGCTGCTCTATCTGCATGGCGGCGGCTGGGTCATCGGCAATCTCGATTCACATGACGAGATCTGCCGCCTGATGGCCAATCTCGGCAACGCCGTCATTGTCTGCCCCGACTATCGCCTGGCCCCGGAGCACAAATTTCCCGCCGGGCTCGAGGATTGCCTGGCGACACTTCGCTTCATGGCCGAGAATGCCGTCGACCTGGGCATCGACAAGGTGCGCATTGGTGTTGCCGGCGACAGCGCCGGCGGCAATCTTGCCGCAGTGCTGGCGCTGCTCGCACGCGATGGGCTCGCTCCACCACTTGCGACGCAGATCCTGATCTATCCCAACACCGACGCGCGGCAGACATCGGACAGCTACCGGCGTTTCGGCGACGGCTTCGGCCTTACCGCGACGACCATGGCATGGTTCCGCGACCATTATGTGCGAACGCCCGACAATATCATGGACTGGCGCGTCTCGCCCTTGCTGGCGCCTGATCTTGCCGGCGTCGCGCCAGCATTCGTGGCGCTTGCGGGCTGTGACATCCTGGCCGACGAAGGGGCAGCCTATGCGGCGCGCCTGCAGGCCGCGGGCGTGCCTGTGATCCTGCGGCAATGGCCGGGCCAGATCCATGGCTTCGTCTCGATGGGACGCCATATTCCCGCCGCCCGGCAAGCGGTGGTCGAGGGGGTGACGGCCTGGCGCCACTTCGAGGGATCGACGTCGACCGGTTAGGCCGACTGACGCATCACCAGGTTGGCACCGAGCTTGACGGTGCGCGCCATGCCCTGCTTCGGCGGATCGGCCTCGTCCAGCAGGGCCAGCAGGATCTCGACGCTGCGGCCGGCCATGGCGGTGAAATCCTGCGCCATGGTGGTCAGCGCCGGACAGGTGTAGCGGCTCAGCGGATGGTCGTCGTGGGCGGCAACGCGCAGATCGCAATCGGGCCTGCGGCCGACCTTCAGGCCGCGCGAGTACGCGGCCGCCATTACGCCAAAGGCGAGACGATCGTTGGCGCACAGGATGGTGCGGCCGGGCAAGGTCCCGGCCTCCAGCATTTTTTCCGTCTGCTCGTAGCCGATGCGTTCGAAGTCCCAGGTGTAATCGCGCGCGGCCTCGATGACGGCCGGCTTGAAGCCGGCGGTCTCCATCGCGACGATGTAGCTCTCCTGGCGTTCGCCGGAGTTGTGGTTGACATGCGGAATGTCGAGATAGACCGGCGGTTCGCCCGAGCGACAGAGATAGTCGACGATGGTCGACACGCTCTGCCGGTTGTCGTTGCCGACGAACGGCGTATCGCCCTCGATATAGGTGTCGAAATAGACGATCGGAATGTCCTGCCCGAGCTTGTCGAAGACGCTGCGGTCGGAGGCAAGGCCGAGCGGGGCGATGATCGCGCCGGCCACCTTCAGCGACAGCAGCGTCCTGACCGACTCCGCCTCCAGCTTCGGCGAGCCATGCGAGGAAATGACGATCGGCCAGTAGCCTTCGTCGCGGCAACGAAATTCGATGCGGCTGACCATCTCGGCGTAGAAAGGATCGGTGATCGTCGGCACGACGATGCCGATGTTGCGGGTGCGCTTGCGGTTGAGATTGCGGGCGAAAAGGTTCGGCTGATAGTCCGAGGAACGCAGGGCGGCTTCGATGCGCGCCCGCGTCGCTGGCTTCACGCTCGCCGGATCGTCGAAATATTTGGACAGCGTCGGGCGCGACACGCCGCATGCCTGGGCGAAGTCGTCCATCGTGCGGTGCGTCTTCTCCGCCATCGATATATTCCTGATCCCCTGCCAACGATCGGCCCCGCCCACAGTCATGCGGCCGTTGACCGGATGCGACAATGCTTGACGGAACTTATTCAGTCAATTTTCACAGTTCCCAATAGAACGCAAAAATATTCCATGCGTCAAATTATTTGTTAACGCTTCAAAACTGATGGCGTCATGGACTTCATTGTCAGTTCGACGAAGGGCTGCAGAAGCTTGCCGCTCAGCCCTCAGCTACGGGCCTGCTTGCCAAATGTCGCCATGCCGCCCATACACGGCTTGGAAATCACCCCACCCCGTTCGCCCCCCCTGCCAGGGATACCGTCCAATGTCCGTGACGCCGTGGTCAAAGCCGTGACGGATCACTCCACGCCATCGCTCGCCAGCCTGGGCTGGACCGAATTTTTCGGCGACCAGCTCGAGCCCGGCGAAGCCAATCTTGTCCCGACGCGGATCGCCACCGTCCACCGCGATCGCCTGACCGGCCTGTCCCAGGCAGGGCCGGTCGATCTGACGCTGGCGGCGCAGGCAAACACCGGTGACTATGCCGTCGGAGACTGGGTGCTGGTCGATGGGCATGAACACCTTGTGAAGCGCCGCCTGACCCGCAAGACGGTGCTGGAACGCCGCACCCAGGGCGGCGGCAGGGTGCCGCAGCTTGCCGCGGCCAATGTCGATACGCTGTTCATCGTCACCTCGTGCAATGCCGACTTCAATCCCGCCCGGCTCGAGCGCTATCTGGCGCTGGCCAACGAGGCCGGAACGACGCCGGTGATCCTGCTGACCAAGGCCGATACCGCTGAAGACGCCGAGACCTACCAGAAGCAAGCTGCGGCGTTGCAGCGTGGATTGCCGGTGGTGATGCTGAACCCCCGCACATCGGATGCGGCAACCGTCCTGGCTGCCTGGTGCGGTGTCGGCCAGACGGTGGCGCTGATCGGCTCCTCCGGCGTCGGCAAATCGACGCTGGTCAACACGCTGGCCGGATCGGCGCAGCAATCGCCGCAACAGACCGGGGGCATCCGCGAGCACGATTCCAAGGGACGCCACACCACCACGTCGCGATCGCTGCATTCCATCGCCGGCGGTGGCTGGGTGATCGACACGCCGGGCATGCGGACGCTGCAGGTCAGCGATGTCGGCTACGGCATCGACACGCTGTTTGCCGAAATCACCGAGCTTGCACCGCTCTGCAAGTTCCGCGACTGCACGCATGTGCACGAGCCGGGTTGCGCGGTTCAGACTGCCTTGAAGGCGGGGACGCTCGACCCGGAGCGCCTTGCCCGCTGGCGAAAACTGTCCGACGAGAACCAGAACAACACGCCGGTCCAGAGCGGGCCTCGCGGAGCCAAGACTTCCGGCGGTCGCGGAAAGAGGCGCTGAACGGCGAGGACTGAGGACTTCAGAGCTGCGCCGTGCCGAAAACGCGATCCCAGAATGCCGAAGTCACACCGAAATTGGCCGTTTCGTCGATGTGGTGATGCACCGCATGACGGCGCTTGAGCGTATAGAGATAGCTCGGATGCGCCGGGTGCCAGTGATGGATCATGTGGTGGATGCTGATGTACCACAGATATCCCAGCATCAACCCGCAGCTCACCGCGCTCGCGGTGGCGAAATCTGAGACCACCCAAACGGGCACAAACGCGACCAGCGCATGCACGCCGAGACTGAGCCAGGTTGGCGTGCCCACAGAACTGCGTTCCTCGACATGGTGACGGTCGTGCAGGTCCTTGACGTAAGGAATATGGTGAAGAGCGAACCTGTGCAGCACATACTCGATCAGCGTCCAGAGGCCGAGACAGGCGAGGACAGTGCCGATCCAGCCTGGCGCACTCTCTTCGCCAGCCTCGAGCAGCCCGGCCACTGCCAGCACGGCGATCACCAGCGGATACACCACGAAGTCGCTATAGTAGCCAATAAGACCGAGTTGCATCGTCACCTAGCCTTCGAGCCGCCAAATAAGCGATGGTATCAGATTGCCGGACTCGCGACCGAGGTGCAATGCAGACGCGCCTGACATAGCGTCGCAATCCCCTAGTGCAAGGTTCGCATCAACGATTCAAGGACCATCAGCAGGCTGCCGGCTTCGCAAATGGACGTACAAAAATGGCAAAACGCAGTGCGGGATTGCTGATCTATCGCCGCAGCGATGGCGATCTCAGGGTGTTGCTGGTTCACCCGGGCGGGCCGTTCTGGGCGAAGAAGGACGATGGCGCCTGGTCGATGCCGAAGGGTCTCGTCGGCGAGGACGAGGATGAGTTGACGGCAGCGCAACGCGAGACCGAGGAAGAGCTCGGCGTCAAGGTTGATGGTCCCTTCGCGCGGCTCGGCGACTACAAACAACCCGGCGGCAAGATCGTCTCGGCCTGGTCTGTCGAGGCGACCATCGACATCGACGTGGCCGCCATCAAGAGCAACATTTTCACCATGGAATGGCCGCCAAGGTCAGGATCCCTGAAGGAGTTCCCGGAGGTCGACAGAGCGGGCTGGTTCACCTTGCCCGAGGCCGAGGTGAAAATCCTCAAGGGGCAGCGCCCGATGCTTTTGGATTTTGCCAGGCAGCAAGGCGCCGGATGATCCGCAGCCCTCAATAGGGCAGGCCGACATAGTTCTCGGCGAGCGCGGTCGATGCGGCACGCGACTGCACGAGATAGTCGAGCTCGGCCTCCTGGATGCGCTGGCCGAACTCGCCGGTGTCGGGAAAACGGTGCAGCATCGTCGTCATCCACCAGGAAAAGCGCACCGCCTTCCAGACCCGTGCCAGCGCCTTGCCGGAATAGGCGTCGATGCCAACAGATGATTTCTCGATGTAGAAGTCGCGAAAACCGGCGAAGAGATAGCGCACGTCGCTGGCGGCGAGGTTGAGGCCCTTGGCGCCGGTCGGCGGCACGATGTGGGCGGCGTCCCCGACCAGGAACAGCCTGCCGAAACGCATCGGCTCGGCAACGAAGGAGCGCAGCGGCGCGATCGACTTTTCAAAGGATGGTCCGGTAACGACGCTTGCCGCGGTCTGCTCCGGCAAGCGGCGGCGCAACTCGTCCCAGAAGCGATCGTCCGGCCAGGCTTCGACGCGATCGTCCTGCGGACACTGCACATAATAGCGGCTGCGATGCGTCGAGCGCATCGAGCACAGGGCAAAACCCCGCTCGTGATTGGCGTAGACCAGTTCGTGATCGGCCGGCGGCACTTCGGCCAGCACGCCGAGCCAGCCGAACGGATACTGCCGCTCGAAGATTTTCAGCGCACGCTCGGGCACCGATTTGCGGCTGACGCCGTGATAGCCGTCACAGCCGGCAATGAAGTCGCAATCGATGCGATGCGTGACCCCGTCCTTGTCATAGGTCGCGAAAGGTGCGGCGCCGTCGAAATCGTGCAACGCGACATTTGCCGCCTCGTAGATCGTGGTCAGTCCCTCCGCATCGCGCTTGTCCATCAAATCGTGCGTCACCTCGGTCTGGCCATAGACGGTGACATGCCTGCCGCCGGTCAGTGCCTCGAGGTCGATGCGGTGCAGGCGTCCGTCGAAGGCGAGCGAGATGCCGGAATGCGGCAGTCCTTCCGCGTGCAGCCTTGCCGCCGCGCCGGCCTGTTCCAGCAATTCGACGGTGCCCTGTTCGAGCACCCCTGCCCGCACTCGGCCAAGCACGTGCTCGCGGCTCGCGCGTTCCAGAATGACCGTCTCGACGCCGATGCCGGCCAGAAGCTGCCCAAGCAGCAGGCCGGACGGTCCGGACCCGACGATGACGATTTGCGTGCGCATCAGTGGCCGAGACTTTCGACCTGTGCGGCCAGCTCAGCGGCAAGGCGGAGCGACGCGGCCGTCGCGATGACCATTTGCGGCAGCAATAGCCATTCCAGCGTCCAGGCAGCGCCCGAGCGCTCCTGCTCATGCACGAGCGCGTGATGCATGCCCGCAAGCTGCGTGGCGTTGAAGCGGGCAAGCGCCACCAGCGCTTCGGCCTTCACCGGGTTCTGCTTGTGCGGCATGGCCGAAGAGCCGCCGCCGCCGGAAAGCTCGATCTCGGTTCCACCTTGCGCCATCAGCGCGATGTCCTGGCCGAATTTGCCGAGGCTGCCTGATAGCAGCGACATCAGGCCGGCGAAATCGGCGAGTGCGTCACGCTGGTTCTGCCAATGCGGTGCGTCGCCAAGGCCGAGCTTTGCGGCTAGTGCTGCGCGCACCGCCGGACCTTTGTCGCCTAGCTTTTCCAGCGTGCCGGCGGCACCGCCGAACTGCACCACCAGCAGACGCCTCGACTGTTCCGACAATCTTTCCTGATGCCGTTGCAGTGGCGCCCGCCACGTCCTGACGCGGTCGGCCGCTTTGATCGGAATGGCTGGCTGCATGCGCGTCATTCCCGTCAGCGCCCTGCCGCCAAACCGCTCTCCGAGCGAGACGAGCCGTATAATGGTCTCGGTCAGGAGCAGGCCGAGATGCTCGACGATGGACTTCAGCCGAAACACCAGGCCGGTATCGAGGACATCCTGGCTGGTTGCGCCGAAATGCACTTTGTCGCCATGCGGTTCGCCGACCGCCGCCCTGATCTGGCGTACCAGTTCCGGCACAATGACGCCGTCTTTGGCGACGGCAGCCCGCAGCAAGGCGGTGTCGGGCCGGAATGTGGCAAGTGCGGCCACGATCGCGGCGGCATCATCCCTGGTGATAATCCCGTTTTCAGCTTCCGCTTGCGCCAGCGCCCGCTCGAAGGCAAGCATCGCCTCGATTTCCGCCTCAACGGAAAAATGCCGGTTCGCCTCCTCGTCGCCGAGAAGAGCGGAGAGCAGTGGATGGTCGAAGGGCGATACGGTCATATCCTGCTCCTCCTGACCATCAGCTGTCGAAGAAGACCGTTTCCTTCTCCCCCTGGAGATGGATGTCGAAAACATAAATATCGCCGTTGCGCTCGGCGATCAGCGTCGGCACGCGGACGCGGTGCTCGATGCGCGCCAGGATCGCATCCCCGGCATTGGCCTTTTCCTCATCGGAAAAATACAGGCGTGTGTGCAGGCCGAGATTGATGCCGCGCGCGACGATCCAGAGGGTGATGTGCGGGGCCATCAGGCTTCCGTCCCTGAACGGCACGCGGCCCGGCTTGATCGTCTCGAACGTGCACAGACCGGTGTCCATGTCGGTCGGGCAACGGCCCCAGCCGAAAAAGTTCGGATCGGCCGCGCCGCGCAGTTCAGCCGGCGAATTGTAGAGCCCATCCGCATCTGCCTGCCAGATCTCGATCAGCGCATCCTTGAGCGGCGTGCCGGTACCGTCGAGCACCCGGATGCGCAGGCCGATGCGCTCCCCCTTGGTCTTGTCGTTGACCATGGTCGCACCAAGGTCGGTCGCATAGACGCCGCCGATGCCGCAGAAATTGGGCGTCAGCCCGATATGGACATAAGGTCCGGCGGTCTGCGAGGGGCTTTCCCTGAGCCGGTCGAGCGACTGGGCCATCAATTGCCCTCCAGCCTGTTTTCGAACAGCGACGCGCGGCGCCCGCGCAGCACGATGTCGAACTTGTAGGCGCGCGCGTCGAAGGGGATCGTCGCCTGCATGTCGAGCGTGGCGATCAGCGTTTCGACGGCGGCCTTGTCGGGGATGCCGCGCACGATCGGGCAGTGCCAGATCAGCGGATCACCCTCGAAATACATTGCGTGATCAGCCGCTGCGCAAAGCCGTGGCCGAAGACCGAGAAATGGATGTGCGAGGGCCGCCAGTCGTTCGGCCCGTTCGGCCAGGGATAGGGGCCGGGCTTGACGGTGCGAAAGGCGTAGCCGCCATCCTCGCCTGTTATGGCGCGCCCGCAGCCGCCAAAGTTCGGGTCGAGCGGCGCCAGATAGCCGTCCTTCTTGTGGCGGTAGCGGCCGCCGGCATTGGCCTGCCAGAATTCGAGCAGCGCGCCGGGTACGCCAACGCCGCGTTCATCGAGCACCCGGCCATGGACGATGATGCGCTCGCCGAGCGCGCTCTCGCCGGGCCTGGCGAAATTGTGGATCAGGTCGGCGTCGAGTTTGCCGAGCATGGCGTGACCGAAGACCTGGCCTGCAATCTCCGACAGCGTGTTGTCGAACGGCAGCGGCGCCTTCTGCGGCGAGCGCAGCACGGAGCTCTTGTAATTCGGTGTCAGAACAGGCGGATGCCAGGTCCGGTCGCGCTGGAAGAAGGCGCCGGTCTCGGGCCTCCGGTTCGAGCCGGACTCAGCGGTCATTCTGGCTTCCGTCCATTTCCGAAAACACGTCCTTGGCAATTTTGAAGGCACGGTTGGCGGCCGGCACGCCGGCATAGATGGCGACATGCAGGAACGCCTCGCAGATATCGTCGCGCGAGGCGCCGGTGTTGACGGTGGCGCGCACATGCATAGCAACCTCCTCATCATGGCCGAGCGCGGCCAGCAGCGCCAGCGTGACGATCGAACGCTCACGCCTGGTCAAGCCCGGCCGCGCCCACACGGTTCCCCAGGCGGCCTCGGTGATCAGCTCCTGGAAAGGCTGGTCGAAATCGGTGGCGGCGACCTCGGCGCGCTCGACATGGCGGTCGCCAAGCACCGAGCGCCGCACCGCGAGGCCGGTGCGATATCTGGCTGCATCGCCGGGGACTTCATCCATGGGTTTCTGCTCCAGGGGCAAGCGACGCGATAAAACCGCGGATCAGGGCGGTGAGCGCTTCAGGCTGTTCGACGCAAGGAATGTGTCCAGCGTCGCGGATGATTTCGAAGCGCGCGCCGGGGATCAGCGCGGCCAGCGAGCGGACGAGATCGGGAGGTGTCGAGCCATCCTGGTCGCCGGCGACGCAGAGCGTCGGCACCGCGATGCGGCGTGCAGCATCGGTGAAATCGGCATCGCGAACGGCCGCGCAAGTCCCGACGTAACCTGCAAGCGCTTGCCTCGTCATCATGTTCCAGTAACCGTCGAGCTCGGCCTGACGCGCCGCGTGGAAGGCGGGGGTGAACCATAGTTTGAGCACGCCATCGGCAATCGCCTGGATGCCCTTGCTTTCGACGGTCGAGATGCGTGTGTTCCAGCTGTCTGTCGTGCCGATCTTGTGTGCCGTATCGCAAAGGATCAGGCCTTCGACGATTTCAGGCCGCCTGGCATAGAGCCCCTGCGCGATCATGCCGCCGACCGACAGGCCGCACAGCACGACCTTGCTCAAGCCGAAATGATCGATGAGCGCCGAGAGGTCATCGACGTGATCGTCGATCGACCTGATGTCGCCGATGTCGGACAGTCCGTGGCCGCGCTTGTCATACACCAGCAGCGGCATTTCACCATCGAACGTCGAGACAATTTCGTCCCAGATCCGGAAGTCGGTGCCGAGCGAATTGATGAATATGATTGGGCGCGCATTGCCGGTCGCCTTGATGTGGCGATGGTGCAGCGTGATGCCGCCGATGGTGACGAATGGCACGGTTTCGATCCTCCGACCTCACATTGCACAAGGCGTTTGGTTCGGTAAAATGATATTTTTTGGCGTTTCATTAACTCAGGGGTTATCGAATCCATGTCCGAGAGCCGCATTCGGTTCCGTCACCTGCAGGCATTCCTGGAAGTTGCGCGGCAGGGGAGCGTGGCGCGAGCGGCTGACTTGCTGCATGTCAGCCCGCCGGCCGTGACCAAGACATTGCGCGAACTGGAAGAGGCGCTGGGGGTTGCGGTGGTGGAGCGCGACGGCCGCGGCATCCGACTGACGCGCATCGGCGAGATCTTCCTTCGCCACGCCGCCACGGCGATCACGGCGCTCAAGCAAGGCGTCGATTCCGTCCGCCAGGACGGAGCGGTCAACCGGCACCCGATCCGCATCGGCGCGCTGCCGACGGTGTCGGCGCGGGTGATGCCGCTTGCCATGAGCCTGTTCCTCAAAGAGAGCACCGGTGCGGCGATCAAGATCGTCACCGGCGAGAACGCGGTGCTGCTCGAACAGTTGCGCACCGGCGCGCTCGATCTCGTCGTCGGACGGTTGGCGGCGCCGGAGAACATGACCGGCTTCTTCTTCGAGCATCTCTACTCCGAACAGGTGCTGTTCGTGGTGCGGGCGCGACATCCGCTGCTTGAGCCCGGACAGGACGTGTTCGCGCGGCTCGACGAGTTCCCGGCGCTGATGCCGACACGGGAATCGGTCATCCGCCCTTTCGTCGACCGCCTGTTCATCACCAACGGCATGACGGCGCCGGCAACCGAGATCGAAACCGTCTCGGACTCCTTCGGCCGCGCCTTCCTGCGGCAGAGCGATGCGGTTTGGATCATTTCGGCAGGCGTCGTCGCCAATGAACTCGGCAGTGGCGCCTTCGTCGCCCTGCCGGTCGACACCGGGGAAACCAAAGGACCGGTCGGCCTGACGATGCGGACCGACACGGCGCCCTCGCCGGCCTTCTCCATCCTGTTGCAGACCATCCGCGAAGCGGCGAGGCAAAGCAGTTGATGCGGCTCAGACTGGCGATCAGATCTCCCGCGAAGGCGTGAAGCGAACGCTTGCGGACCGCATGTGCCCGGGCGCCAGTACGATACAGCCGGCCTCGATGCCCGTGTCAGCCCTGCGGTTGAAGGCATCGGTGATGTTGCTGACCGGTTCGGCGCAAAAGAACGGCTCGCCGGGCGGCGTGTAGAGGACAAGGAAATCGAGTGGCGCCTCGGCCTCGATGTCCAGTTGCCGTCCATGCTCCGGCCAGGAGATCCGGGCGCGGCGCGACCATCCGGTGAAGACCGTGTCGAAGTCCGTCTCCGACACGTCGAAGCCCGTGGTCGGGTTGGAGCCTGCAGGCGGCAGGACGTGCCGGGTGGGCAGGATTTCCGCGTCGGTCTCCCACATGCCGGACACCCGCGCCTGGACATGCGTCCACGGTGTCGATGGGAAATAGGGATGCAGGCCGAGCCCGGCCGGCATCGGCGCGTCCGACAGGTTGCGCAGCGAGATGGCGGTGATCAGGCTGCCATCGACCAGCGAGATCTCTTGCCTTGCCTCATAGCTCCACGGCCAGGAATCGGCGGCATGGCGATAGGATAGGACGGTGGCGCTGGCTTCGTGCCGCACGACGGTCCATGGCCGACGCCAGCCATGGCCATGCTCATGATGTGGATCGTCCGGGCTGGTCGGCAGTTCGACGGTGCGGCCTGCGAATGCGAAGCGGCCGTGCCTTATGCGATTGGAGTAGGGAACCAGCGGGAAGCAGGCCATGGCGCCGGCATCGCGGCCGTCGATCGCCGCCTGATCCGCAGGGCGCAGCCAATCCACGACGGATCCGTTTTGCCGCCAGCGATACGACGCCAGCGCGCCGCCGGCGGCCGGCGCGATCTCCACGGTCGCAATGCCGTCGCTGATCGAGATCAGCCCTTGGTGCTGCTCGGCAACGGCAGCGGAATTCTTTGTCATCGGCACTCCCCCATCCCTTGACTCCAATCGCAATGCCGATAAGACATATCATATGAATAGTATGAAGAATAACAAATCTTTCAGTATGGCGCGTACGTCGAGAGTCGCGGTGGCGGTTTCCAGCGGCTCCACCGCTCTGCATGCGACCGTCGTCGAGCAAATCGGATTGCGCATCGTTCAAGGCGATTTCCTGCCCGGCGAGGCACTGCCCAATGCCGACGATTCAAGCGAGATGCTGGGGGTCAGCCGCACGGTGCTGCGCGAGGCGATCAAGGTGTTGGCGGGCAAGGGGCTGGTCGAATCGCGGCCGAAGACCGGCACACGGGTGCGTCCTCGTGCCGACTGGAATTTCCTCGACCCGGACGTCCTGTCATGGCGCTATGCCAGCGGTGTCAGCGCCGACGATGTCCGGGCGCTGTTCGAATTGCGCAGGGCCATCGAGCCGATGTCGGCAGCGCTTGCGGCCCAGCGCGCCACGCCAGCGCAGATCGCCGAGATCAATGCAGCTCTGGTCGAAATGGAGGCGGTGGTCGACGACGGCGACCGCTTCGCCAAGCCTGACCTTTTGTTCCACCAGACCATACTGCGCATGACCGGCAATGAGCTGATCGGCTCGCTGGCGGCACTGGTCGAAACCGCATTGGTGACGAGCTTTCGTCTTTCCAACGACAATCCGGAAGGGCAGCGCCCCTCATTGCCGCTGCACCGGGAAGTCGCCGAAAAGATCGCCGCCGGCGACGCGACCGGCGCACAAAAGGCGCTGCTGGTCCTCATCGACAATGCCGAGGAGGACGTGCGCCGCAGTGTCGAGAACCGCAACAAGCGCCGCCAGAATCGGGAGCTGGCATCGTGAGCGAGAACAAACGCAAGCTACGGTCCGAGGCCTGGTTCGGCGGCGAAGGCAAGAACGCGTTCATGCACCGCAGCTGGATGAAGAACCAGGGCATCCCCGCCGACGCTTTCGACGGCCGCCCGGTGATCGGCATCTGCAACACCTGGTCGGAATTGACCCCGTGCAATGCCCACCTGCGGGCGCTGGCCGATCACGTCAAGCGCGGCGTCTATGAAGCCGGCGGCCTGCCGCTCGAATTTCCGGTGATGTCGCTGGGCGAGAGCAACATGCGCCCCACCGCCATGCTGTTTCGCAATCTGGTCAGCATGGATGTTGAAGAGTCCATCCGCGGCAATCCGATCGATGGCGTCATCCTGCTGGTCGGTTGCGACAAGACCACGCCGGCGCTGCTGATGGGGGCTGCGTCGTGCAATCTGCCGACCATCGCCGTTTCCGGCGGGCCGATGCTCAACGGCAAGTTCCGCGGACAGGATATCGGCTCGGGCACCCATGTCTGGAAATTCGCCGAGGAGGTTAAGGCCGGCCGCATGCCGGTTGCCGACTTTCTCGCCGCCGAGCAGGGCCAGAGCCGATCGGCGGGCAGCTGCATGACGATGGGCACCGCCTCGACCATGGCCAGCATGGTCGAAGCGCTCGGCATCGGCATGCCGGACAATGCCGCGATCCCGGCGGTGGATTCGCGCCGTGGCGTGCTCGCCCAGATGGCCGGACGCCAGATCGTCGATCTGGTGCGCAGGGACGTGACGATCGCGCAGATCCTCACCAGGCAAGCGTTCGAGAACGCCATTCGCGTCAACGGCGCGATCGGTGGCTCGACCAATGCGGTGCTGCATCTGATCGCCATCGCCAACCGGATCGGTGTCGATCTCAGCCTCGAAGACTGGGACCGCCTAGGTCGTGACGTTCCAACTATTGTCGATTTGATGCCGTCGGGCCGGTTCCTGATGGAAGATTTCTACTACGCCGGGGGGCTAGCTGCGGTCATGGCGTCGCTTGATGAAGTGGGGCTTCTTCATCGCGACGCCATGACCGTCAGCGCCAAGACCATCGGTGAATTGATCGACGGCGCGCCCAACTACAACAGCGAAGTGATCCGCCCAATGAGCCAGCCGCTGACCAAGGAAGGGGGCATCTCCATCCTGCGCGGCAATCTGGCGCCTGACGGCGCGGTCATCAAGCCGTCCGCGGCAACGCCCGAGCTGATGCAGCATCGCGGCAAGGCGGTGGTGTTCGAAAACATCGAGCATTACTACGCCCGCATCGACGATCCGGAGTTGGACATCGACGCCACCTCGGTGATGGTGCTGAAGAACTGCGGGCCGCGCGGTTATCCCGGAATGGCCGAGGTCGGCAACATGCCGCTGCCGGCCAAACTGCTCAAGCTAGGCATCTCCGACATGGTGCGCATTTCGGACGCGCGCATGAGCGGCACCGCCTACGGCACCGTGGTTCTGCATGTGGCACCGGAAGCAGCCGCAGGCGGCGCGCTGGCGCTGGTGCGCGACGGCGACCTCATCGAGCTCGACGTCGCCGGCCGCCGGTTGGAACTTTTGGTGTCGGAAGAGGAGCTCGCCATCCGCCGGCGTGACTGGAAGCCGCCGGCGTCGCCGGAGGGCGGCTATCAGAGCCTTTATGTCGAGCGCGTGCTGCAGGCCGACAAGGGCTGCGATTTCGACTTTCTCGTCGGCCGGCGCGATGCCGGCATTCCTCGGCATTCGCACTAGAGAGGCGCGCGATGACGGATCAAATCGGCTACGCGATCTATCCAAGCCTCAAGGGCCGCAGCGTCTTCATAACAGGCGGCGGCAGCGGCATCGGCGAAAGCCTGGTGCGCCATTTCTGCGCCCAGGGCAGCCGCGTCGCCTTCGTCGACATGGCCGAAGAACCATCCCAACGTCTGGTCGACGCGATTGCGGCCGAGGGACATGCCGCGCCGCTGTTCATTCCCTGCGACCTGCGCAACGTCGAAGAGTTGCAGGCGGCAGCCGTGCAGGCAATGCAGCACAATGGCCCCATCCAGGCGCTGTGCAACAATGCCGGCAATGACGACCGCCACCAGACCAAGGATGTGACGGTTGCCTATTGGGACGACCGCATGGCGGTCAATCTGCGCCACCAGTTTTTCGCGGCGCAGGCAGTGCGTCCGCAGATGAGCGCGCAGGGCGGCGGCTCGATCATCAACTTCGGCTCCATCACCTGGATGGTCGGCGATCCGGATTGCCCAGCCTATGTCACCGCGAAAGCGGGTATTTACGGCATGACGCGGGCGCTGGCCCGCGAACTCGGCCCCGAGCGCATCCGCGTCAACTGCATGGTGCCGGGCTGGGTGATGACAGAGCGCCAGATGCGCCTGTGGTTGAACCCGGCCGGCGAACGCCAGATCGCGGAAAGGCAGTGCCTGCCCGACCGGCTGCAACCCTCCGATATCGCGCGCATGGCGCTGTTCCTGGCCGCCGACGACAGCCGCATGTGCACAAGCCAGCAGTTCATCGTCGATGCGGGCTGGGTGTGACCCGTACGATTCCAAAGGAAGAAGGTTAGTTCATGCGTCTTGTTCAGTTCAGAATGGCCGACGGCAGCAGACGGGTGGGCCGTGTCTGCGATGACGGCAATCATCTGCACCCGCTCGAAAAGACCAGCAGCGTGCTGGAACTGGCCGAAGCGGCAATTGCCCAGGGCACGTCGATCGCAGCGCTGGTCGAGAAGCGGACCGGCACGGCGAAAATCGACTACGACCAACTGTTGCGCGATGGGCAGGTGCTCGCTCCGGTCGACCATCCCGAACCGGCGCGCTTCCTGGTCACCGGCACCGGCCTCACCCACACCGGAAGTGCCGCCGCGCGCAACCAGATGCATGTTCTGACCCATGGCGAAGGTGCCGACGAATCCGATTCCTTGAAAATCTTCCGCATGGGACTGGAGGGCGGCAAGCCTGGCGCCGGCAAGATCGGGATTCAGCCAGAGTGGTTCTTCAAGGGCGTCGGCACCTGCATTGTCCCGCCCGGCGCGCCGCTGCCGATGCCGGCATTCGCGAAAGCCGGTGCGGAGGAAGCCGAGATCGTCGGGCTTTATGTCAATGGACCCGATGGCCATCCCTATCGCATCGGCTATGCGCTCGGAAACGAATATTCCGACCACGTGACGGAGGGCGAGAACTACCTTTATCTCGCCCATTCCAAGCTGCGCTCCTGCTCGATCGGTCCGGAACTGCTGATCGGTGACCTGCCCGAAGAAGTGCGCGGCCATTCGCGCATCCTACGCGACGGCACTGTTATCTGGGAGCAGGAGTTCCTGTCGGGTGAAGCGCACATGTCGCACTCGATCGCCAATCTCGAACACTTCCATTTCCGCTACCCGATGCACCGCAGGGCGGGCGACCTTCACGCCTATTTCTTCGGCGCGGCGGTGATGAGCTACGCCTCCGGCGTCAAGACGGCTTCCGGCGACGAGTATGAAATCCAGGCACAGACGTTCGGCAAGCCACTGCGCAACCGGATGGTGTCGGTGCCGGACGAGGGACTGGTCGCTGTTACCCAGCTGTGACGGCGCAGGCCCGAAAATTACGGTCCACCAGAACGATAATGGGAGATTAAAATGGGACTGAGGAAAGCGTTTCTAAGACTAGCGACAATCGGGCTCAGCATCGGCCTGATGACATCGGCGGCGCTCGCCGCGAACCTTCGGGTACTGGCTTGGGACGGCTACGCCGATGCCGACTGGGTCAAGGATTTCACCGCCGCGACCGGCATCGGCGTCGATGTCGTCTTCATCGGCAGCGACGACGAGATCTGGGCCAAGATCAAGGGCAGCGAGGGCCAGGACTTCGACGTCTTTGCTGTCAACACCGCCCAGTTGCAGCGCTACATCAAGGCTGACCTGGTGTCGCCGATCGACGTCACCAAGCTCGCCAACCAGAAAGACGTGCTGCCGCGCTTCCGCGACCTGACGGCGGTCAGCGGCGTGACCAAGGACGGCAAGGTCTACGGCATTCCGTTCTGCTTCGACTCCATCGGCCTGATCTACGACACCGACAAGGTCAAGCCGGCGCCGACCTCGATGTCGGTTCTGTGGGACCCGGCCTACAAGGGCAAGGTGCTGGCGTATGATAATGGCGAGCACAATTTCTCGTTCACCGCACTGACGCTCGGCTACAAGGATCCGTTCAACCTCAACGAAGAGCAGATGGCTGCAGTCAAGGCCAAGCTGGTCGAACTCAAGCGCAACGTGCTCAGCTTCTACACCACCGCCGACGAGGCGCAGCAGATCTACCAGAACAATGATGTGGCCCTGATCTGGGCCAATTACGGCCAGCAGCAGGTCAAGGCGCTGCAGAAGATCGGCGCCCATGTCGCCTACGTCAATCCGAGCGAGGGCGCGCTTGCCTGGCTCGACAACTGGGTCATTTCCAAGGGTGTCCGTGATAATGCGGCAGCCGAGAAATGGATCGACTTCATGCTGAGCAAGAAGGTCGGCGGCGAGCTTTCCGAGCGTACCGGCTTCGGCAACACGGTGACGGAAACCGGCAGCGCCGGCGGCAACGACAAGCTGGTCTGGCTCAACAATGTCGAGGACCCGCTCAAGCGTTCGGACATGTGGAACGAGGTCAAGGCAACGCCCTGATCTTTCCGCACCATGCCTTCGAAGGACCCGGCGGTCCGGAGTTCCGGACCGCCGAAGCGTATGCGAGAGTATTTCATGAACCAGAACACCGACCTCTTGACGCTGCGGTCCGTCTCGAAATCCTACGGCACGGTCCCCGTGCTGCACGACATCGACCTGTCGATCAAGGACGGTGAGTTCCTCACCGTTCTTGGACCATCCGGCTCCGGCAAGACCACGGTGCTGCGGCTGATCGGCGGGCTGGAACCGCTGACGTCGGGCGAGATCCGCCTGGATGGGCAAGACATCAGCCGCATGCCGATCAACCGGCGGCCGTTCAACACCGTGTTTCAGGACTATGCGCTGTTCCCGCACCTGACCGTTTCCGGCAATGTCGGCTACGGGCTTTCGGTTCGCCATGTCCAGCGCAAGGAAATCGCGCGCCGAGTCGCGGAGGCGCTGGAACTGGTCCAGCTCGGGCGTTTCGCCGACCGCTTTCCGGCGCAGCTCTCCGGCGGCCAGCGCCAGCGCGTCGCACTCGCCCGTGCGCTGATCTGCCAGCCGCGCCTGATCCTGCTCGATGAGCCGCTCGCCGCACTCGACCTCGAACTGCGCCGGCAGATGCAGGTGTTCCTAAAGTCCATCCAGCGCGAAATCAGGACCACCTTCCTGTTCGTCACCCACGACCAGGAAGAAGCCATCGGCATGGCCGACCGGATCTGCGTCATGGAGGCCGGCCATATCCGCCAGCTCGGCACGCCGCACGACCTTTACTACAGACCGGATTGCGAATTCGTCGCGCGTTTCTTCGGCGAGAACAATCTGGTGGCCGGGAAACTCGGACCGGTCCAGGGCGAGCTGCGATCGATCGAGACGGCGCTCGGGCGCCTCATCTGTTCGATCAGCGACCAGCCGCATTTGAAAGTCGCAGCGGAAGGCGCCAGCGCTTACGCCGCGTTCCGTCCAGAAGCCTTGCACCTTGCAGATGCAAAGGACACCGACAACCGTTTTTCCGGCACGATCTCCGATCTGGCCTTTGCCGGCTCGTCGACCGTCGCCACCATCGCGACCGGCGCCGACAATGCCGCGCAACGCTTGCGGCTGCGCGTGCCGAGCCGGGTCGACGGCAGCGCGCTCAGATCCGGCGAGGCCGTATCGCTTTCCTTTGCGCCGCATGAAGGCCATCTGGTGCTGGCATGAGCAAAGCCGGATCGACGCTGCCTGCGGAAAAACGGCTGTCGCTGCTGGTGACGGTGCTGGCGTTTGCCTTGCCAGTGGTCTTCGTCCTGGTGCCGCTGGCGATCTTCCTCGGCTACAGCTTCTTCAGCGTCGACCAGGGCACGATCGTCTATGGCTTTTCGCTGGGCAATTATGTCAGGTTCTTTACCGATCCGGTCTTTCTGCCGGTGTTCTGGAACACCATCGTGCTGTGCGTGTCGGTGGCCATCATCTGCATCCTGCTCGCCTATCCCGCCGCCTATTTCCTGACGACGCTGAAAGGGCGCTGGCGCTATGCCTTGCTGATGCTGCTCTTGGTGCCGCTGCTGATGAGCTACGTCATCAAGATCTATGCCATCCGCAGCATCCTCGGCCTCAACGGTTTCCTCAACAAGACACTGGTGGCGCTCGGCATTCTGCAGGAACCGTCGACGCTTTTCGTGTTCAACATGAACGCCATCCTTTTGACGCTGACCCTGCTCCTGATCCCCTTCGCCATCCTGCCGATCTTCCTGTCGCTGGAGCGGATTCCGCAGGTGCTGCTGCGCGCATCCGACGATCTCGGCGCGAGCGGCTTGCAGACCTTCCTGCGCATCACCTTGCCGCTCAGCCTGCCCGGCGTCGCTTCGGCGGCGAGCTTCGTCTTCGTGCTGGCGATTGGCGATTTCCTGACGCCGCAAATGGTCGGCGGGATCAGCGGCTTCACCTTCGGCCGCATCCTCTACAGCCAGTTCGGCACGGCCTATAACTGGCCGTTCGGCGCGGCGCTGTCGGTGGCGCTGGCCGTCGTGGTGATCGCCGCAATCCTCATCGGCGAACGCTTTGGCCGCAACCCGGGGACTTCGGCATGAGCGCCCTGCCCCGACTGTCCACGATCTTTCTGGCCGCGATCACGACACTGGTTGCGGTCCTGCTCTACAGCCCGCTGTTCGTGCCGATCGTGTCGTCGTTCTTCACCATTTCGCATGGCTCCGTCGACTGGTCGTCGCCGACGCTTGCGACCTATGTGGCGCTGGCTGAAAACCACGACATATTGGCCGCTCTGCGCACGACGCTGATCGTCGGCGTCTGCACCGTCATCCTGTCGGTGGTCAGCGGAACGCTGCTGGCGCTCTATTATCATGGGCGCCGTTCCGGACGCTCGCTGCTGCAGTTCATCATCTTCCTGCCGTTCCTGATGCCGCCGATCATCAGCGGCCTGGCGCTGCTGATCTTCTTCCGCGAGATCGGCCTCGAACGCTCGCTGCTGACGGTCGTTATCGGCCATACGGTTTTCGTGTTGGCGATAGTCTACCGCACGGTACTGATGCGGCTGCAGTCGATGAGCCGCACGCTGGTTGAAGCGTCCTACGATCTCGGTGCCACGGGCTGGCAGACCTTCTGGCGCATCATCCTGCCGAACCTGTCGAGCGCCATGGTCGGCGGCGCCATCCTGGCCTTCGCCCTGTCATTCGACGAGACCATGATCACCATCCTGGTCACTGGCACGCAAAGCACGCTGCCGGTCAGGCTGTGGGCGATGATGCGGCTTGGCTTCTCACCCGATATCAATGCGCTGGTGGCGCTGATCCTGATGTTCACCGTGCTGCTCTGCGTGCTCGCCGCCCGCTTTCTCATCCCCAGGCAAGTTGCGACGGAACGGACGTGAGTGCCGGGCAAGAGCGCCGCAATGAGGCAGCCATATTCTTGGTCCGGCATCGATGCTGACATAATCGATGCCGGACCAAACGGAATGATGCTTACTGAAGCTTGGCCTGCAAGGCGTTGACATCGTCGGTGGTCATTTCACCGTCCGTCGCTACCTTGCCGTCGACGATCTTCCACAGCCGGAACGGGCCTGTGATGTCGCCATATTTATCGAAGGCGACCGGGCCGATGACGCCTTCGTAGCGGATCGGCTTGCCGTCCTTGATCAGGCCGAGCGCCTTGGCGAACTCTTCCTTGCCAGCAAAGATCGGCGTGCCGGCCGGATCGACCGCCTTGTACATCGCGTCCTTGATCTTGGCCGGGTCCTCGGAGCCGGCAATGGCGATGGCGAGGCCAACAATCGCGCCGGCGTCATAGGAACGGTCGGCTGCCGGATTGGTCGGTTCGATGCCGGAGAATTCCTTATAGTTCTTGGTGAAATACTCCGTCGAGGCCGTCGGGCTGGTGCCGGACGACGTGCCGTAGGCTTCCTTCAGATAATCGGCGCCGACGGATTCGATGAAGTCCGGGCTGTTCATGCCGTCATTGAGCAGGAATTTCTGCACGCCGCCCTGCGAGATCCAGGTGCGGGCGACCGTCGCGCCGTCGACCGGTGTGCTGACGAGGTAGAGACCGTCCGGTTCACCGGCCATTGCCGCGGTGACTTCGGAGGCATAGCTCGACTGCTTTTCATTGTAAGGCGTGTCGGAGACGATGGTGCCGCCGAGCGCTTTGTAGGCACGCGAGAATTCGGCCACCATGTTGACGCCGAAATCGTTGTTGACGTGGATGATCGACAGCTTCTTGAAACCCTTGTCGATGGCATATTTGGCGGCGGCGACACCCTGTAGCGCATCGGAGGTGATGGTGCGGAAGAAGATGCCGTTGGTCTTGCCGTCGCGGCCGAGCGCGGTGAGCGTCGGCGAGGATGACGCTGGCGAGACCTGGACGATCTTGGCTGGCGCGGTCACCGAGGTCAGGATCGGGATCGACACCGACGAGATGATGCCGCCGATGATGACCGGCACTTTCTTGACCTGCACAAGCTGAGTGGCGGCGTCGACCGCGATGTTGCCCTGGCTCTGGCTGTCGCGCGTGTCGGTGACGAGATCGCAGCCGCGCACCCCGCCGGCTCCGTTGATGTCGCGGAAGGCCATCTCGACCGACTTGGCGCCGGCCTGGCCGTATTCGCCGGCCGGGCCGGTCAGCTCCATGACGAGGCCGACGGTGATCTTGCAATCGGCGGCTTGCGCAGCACCCGCCATCGTGACGAGAGCGAGCGCTGTGGTGAGTTGGAGTATCGTCTTTGTCATTGTTGTTCCCCTTTCGTTGCTCGACTGTATTTGAATTCTGTAGCCTGTTCAGCGTTCCGGCACCTGCAGCCAGGTTTCATGCAGATGTCGCCATTCGACGCCGTTGGGCGCCGATGAACTGGTGGTGAAGACGGCGCTCGATTGACGGCGGCTGTGCTTGCCTGCGCGCAGCTGCGCTTCGACATAGAGGACGACGATGGTATCCGCGTCCTGCCAGCCGGGCCGGATGTCCTCGATCGAAATGGCGAAACCATCGTCGCAGGAAGCACGGCTTGCGCGGACATGGTCGACGACCGCTTCGCGATCGAGGATCTGTCCGTCCGGCGCCACCATGCTGAGGTCCTTGCCCATGGCGCGTTCGAAGCGGCCGAAGTCCACCGTGTTGGCTCGCGCGGCGACGAACCAGTCGACGAAGAAGCGGTGCAGGTCGATGATTTCGGCGCTGGCGCGTGAAAACAGGGAGGGTTCGCCGCTCATTTCTTCCCCGCATTGAGGTTGTAATGCATGATCGAACCGTGGCGGCCGCGGCGGTCGCGCTCCAGCGTGTAGACGTCACCTTCGAGGCCGGTGCCTTGCGCGATGACGGCCGCAATCCGCTCCCGGTCCTCGGCGTCGAGCGCAACGTCCATGATTTTCGCATTGGCGATGGCGTGGGCCTGGTTGCGGGCGCCGACGATGACCGCCGCCACTTGCGGCTGCTCCAGCACCCAGGCGCTGGCGATGGTGGCGACGTCAACGCCGTGGCGGTCGCCAACGGCCTTCAGCGCCTGCAGCAGGTGCTGGAACAGCTCCCAGCCGCCAAAATCGTCGATGATCAGCTTGTACTTGACCAGCGAGCGGTTTTCGAGCGGCGTGGCGGGCTCGGCCGCACCGAGCCATTTGTTGCTGAGGAAGCCGCCGGCAACTGAGCCATAGCAGAGGAAGCTGACGCCGTTCTGTTTTGCGAGCGCGGCCAGGCTGCTGCCCGGGCGCTGGTCGAGCACGGAATATTGCAGTTGCTGGCTGACCAGCGGGATGCCGGCAGCGAGTATCTCGGCGAGCCTTGGCGTGTCGAAATTGGTGGTGCCGAGATTGCGCACCTTGCCCTCCAACCGAAGCTCGTTGAGCCAGCCCATGGCATCGACATAGCGCGGCTGTTCATAGTCCCACCAATGGAACTGCACGAGATCGAGCCGCTCGGTCTTCAGCCGCCGCAACGACTGGTCGACGATGCCCCTGATGTAGTCGCGGCTGATACTGGCCAGCCGTTCGAGGTCGGGCACCAGCTTGGTGTGCACCTTCATCCGGGCCGCGACGTCGAGGCCGCGCTCGCTGGCCAGCCGCAGGCGCGCGGCACCGATCAGCTCCTCGACGCCGGTGTAGATGTCGGCGCAATCATAGGTCCAGATGCCGGCATCGAAAGTGGCGATCAGATCGGCCACCGCCTGGCTGCGGTCAATGGCGCCGTGGCCGCCAGCCAGCTGCCAGCCGCCGCGAATGACGCGCGAGATGGTGTAGCCGGGGCCGAGTTCGAAGGTGTTGGCGGTCATCTCAGGTCATCCTCTTTCGGCAGCGGCACCGCCGTCGTCTCGGCGTGGCTGAACCGCCGCTTGGCCGCCCTGACGATCCGCAGCCGGCTGCCGCAATTGGGATCGGGACAAGCGATCTCGGCGTCCGAGGTCATCCAGTCGTTCGGGTGGGTTGGGCGCTGCTTGGCTGCCAGCAGCGGCAACACGGCGGCGATCGAATAGATCGAAAAACCCTGCCCTGCCGGCATCGACAGCATCTCGCCCTTGAGCTCGAAATAGTCGCCTTCCTTGGCGCCGCAATAGATAGGTTTGCCCTTGGGGATGACCGCCTCGACGCGAAGGTCGAACAGCTCGAAACTGTCGTCGGCCATGTCAGGCCTCCATCAGGCTGAAGGTGATATCGCAGGCGCCGTTGCGGCGGATGACACCGCACGCGGAGGCGAACCGGTCACGCTCTTCGACGCGCACCTGCGCCACCACACTGCCGGCCAGCCAGCCTATCGGGAACAAGAGCCGCGCGCCCTGCCCGTAGTAGAGGCCAATGTCGAAGATCGCATTGGGATTGCCGCCCCACATGCGTGGCGGCACGTAGGACAGTACGATGTCGCCCGGCTGCGGGTTCAGCGTCGCGTTCTCGGCCGGCAACGGTTTTGCATAGGCCTGGCCCTCGAGGTCGGTTGATGGAACCGGACAGGAAATCTCAGGCCCCGTCCACATCGCATGGATGCCCGGAACAACGCGTGGCGTGCCGAAGTAGGCCAAGAGGAAGGCAGCGTTTTCCGGCGCCTTCTCGGGCAGCAGCAATGCCGTTACGGAAAGCTGCGAGCGCGGCTCGGTGATCCTGATGGCGGTCATGTCTGGTCTTTCGCGGCGGCGGCCTGCAACTTGCTGCGCAGGAAGGTGAAGGGTCGGCTGATGTCGGCGACCAGCGACTCGCGCGCCGCCTGCGCATCCTGCGTGGACAGCGCCGTGACGATGCGGCGGTGATATTGGGCGGTGTCGACCTCGCCGGCTTCCGAGAAGGCGTAGATGGCGACACGAATGCAGGGACCCGATTGCAGCCACAGGCTCTCGATCATCGGGATCAGCACGGCCGAACCGCAGGAGCGGTAAATCTCGAAATGAAAGCTCTGGTTGAGCGTCACTTCGCGGTCGACGTCCTTCTTGTGTTTCAAAGCCCGCATCTCGTCCCATTCGGCGAGGATGGTTTCGATGGTGGCGATCTGGCGCGGACCCATGCGGGCGGCGGCCAGCGCGATCGCCTCGCCCTCGATCAGGATGCGAGCCCGCAGGAGATCGTCGAGGCGTTCCAGCGTGATCGGCGGCACGCGCACCGAACGGTTGGGCAGCGCCTCCAGCGCCTTTTCCGTGATCAGCCGGCCGAGCGCCTCGCGCACCGGCATGGTCGAGGTGACCAAGGCGTCAGCCAGGCCGCGGATGGTCAGCACCTGGCTCGGTTCGAACAGGCCGCCAATCAGGGCGCGGCGCAGCTCGGAATACACGCGGTCCTGCACGGTCTCGCGGCCGACCGGCGCAAGCTGGGCCGCGATCACCTCGTTGTTCTTTTCGATGGCAGCCTTTTGCATGGAATTCCGTTCGTGGCCGGTTTTCGGCTTGCGGAGGAAATTAAAGCCGAATAGCGTGATCAACGCAAGTGTGATCACAAATCATAATCAGGAGGCGGCAGCGATCGTCTTCGGCCAGAGGGTTTGATGAGCGAGGCAACCAAACGGCAAGGGGAAACCCGCGCGCCGGTTCTGACGGCAAGGAATGTCGTCAGGCGGTTCGGCGGCCTTGTCGCGGTCAACGACGTCTCGTTTAACGTCAAAGCGGGCGAAATCCTCGGCCTCATCGGCCCCAACGGCGCCGGCAAGACGACGATGTTCGACCTGCTTGCCGGCAGCATATTGCCGACCAGCGGCGAAATCCTTCTCAACGGCGCGCGCGTCTCGGGCGAAGCAGCACATCTGCGCATCGGACGCGGTCTCGGCCGCACGTTTCAGATACCGCGCCCGCTGCCCAACCTGACGCTGATCGAAAACATCATGCTGGCGGCACAGGGTCAGGCCGGCGAAAAGCTGCTTGCCAATTTCGTCACGCCATGGCGCGTCGCCGCGCAGGAAAGGGCCGCCAGGACAAAGGCGCTTGAACTGCTGGAACTGGTCGCCCTCGCCCATCTCGCGCATGAGCCGGCGCGCGTGCTTTCCGGCGGCCAGCGCAAGCTGCTCGAACTCGCCCGCGTGATGATGGCCGATCCGGCGATCATCTTGCTCGACGAACCGGCGGCCGGCGTCAACGCGACGCTGCTCGAAGTCATCATCGACCGCATCCGCGACATCAATGCGCGCGGTATCACCTTCCTGCTGATCGAGCATAATATCGACATGGTAACGCGGCTCTGCCATCGCGTCCTCGTCATGGCGAGCGGCCAGTTGCTCAGCGAAGGCACGGCCGAAGAGGTCGCTCGCGACCCGCGCGTCATCGAGGCCTATCTCGGAGGCGCGGCATGAGCGAGATCGTTCTCGATGTCCGCGACCTCGAAGCCGGCTACGAGCCCGGCGTGCCGATCGTGCGCGGCGCCTCGATCACCGTCGCCAAGGGCGAGATCGTCGTGGTGCTCGGCCCCAACGGCGCCGGCAAGTCTAGCTTCATCAAGGCCATCGCCGGCCTCGTCCCGATCACCGGCGGCACAGTGTTTCTGGACGGCAAGGACATCACTGCCGCGCCGGCCCACACCATGGTGCGGCTCGGGCTGGCCTTCGTGCCGCAGACCGAAAACATCTTCCCACTGATGTCGGTCGAGGACAATCTCAGAGTTGCTTGCGGCATCCTTGAGCGGCGCGAAATTCCTGCGCGCATCGAGGAGATGTATGCCGCCTTCCCCGATCTCGTCCGCCAGCGCCGCACCGCCGCCGGCAACCTCTCGGGCGGACAACGGCAGATGCTCGCCGTTGCGCGGGCGCTGATCGTCCACCCCAAGGTGCTGGTGCTAGACGAGCCGTCGGCCGGCCTGTCGCCGAAATTCGTCTCGATGGTGTTCGAGATGCTGGCAAACATCCGCAAGTCCGGCGTCACCATCCTGCTGGTCGAACAGAATGCCAAGGCAGCGCTCGCCATCGGCGACCGCGCCTATGTGCTGGTCGAAGGCAAAGACCGGCACGAGGGCATTGCTTCCGAGCTGTGGAACGATCCGGTAGTCGCCGAACTCTATCTCGGCCAGCGCCCCCGCAAGTCCGGCACAGGAGGTGGGGCATGAGCCTGCAATTTGTCGTCGACGGATTGCTGACGGGTTCGATGATCGGCCTGGGCGCCATCGGCGTGACGCTTACCTATTCGATCCTGCGCTTCTCGAACTTTGCCCATGGCGACTTCATGGCCTGGGGCACCTATGCGACGCTGGCCGTCGTCAGCGCCATCGGCGCGACATTCGGCAAGGTGGCACCGATCGCACCGCTGTCCTTCGGCTGGCCGCTGATTGTCGCGCTGGTCGTTGGCATGGCGTTCACCGCTTTGCTGGCGCTGCTGCTCGACAAGGTGCTGTTTTCGCGGCTGCGCTCGCAAGGCCAGGCGATCATCGTGGTGATGGCGAGCTTCGGTGCCTCGATGGCGCTGAGAAGCCTGCTCGAATTCACCTTCACCTCGCGGCCGACCTATTTCAGCCGGGCGATCCAGATCGCCATGCCGGTCGGCTTCGGCATCCGCATCACATCAGACCAGATCGCGCTTTTGCTGCTGACCGCGGTGCTGGTGCTCGCCGTGCATCTGTTGATGACGCGCACGCAGACCGGCCGCTCGATGCAGGCCCTGAGCCAGAACGCGGCACTGGCCCGCATCGTCGGCATCGACGTCGCCAGCGTGGTGCGCGTCACCTGGGTCATCGGCGGGGCGCTGGCCTGCGTGGCCGGCGTGATGATCGGCATCCTGGTGCAGATCCGCCCGTTCATGGGCTTCGACATGCTATTGCCGATGTTTGCCGCCGCCATTCTCGGCGGCATCGGCAGCATCCCCGGCGCCGTGCTCGGCGGCCTGATCATCGGGCTCGCCGAGGCCGGTGCCGTGCAGCTGATCGGCGCCGAATGGCGCGCCGCCGTCTCCTTCATCATCCTGATGGCGGTGCTGTTCGTGCGGCCGATCGGCCTGTTTGGTGTGAGGGAACGCTGATGGATCTGATCGGCTACGGCGCCTTCTTCCTGACCACCGCGCTGATCTTTTCGCTGGTCACGCTGGGGCTCAATTTGCAGTGGGGCCTGACCGGCCTGTTCAATGTCGGCCTTGCCGGCTTCGTCGCCATCGGCGCCTACACCTCGGCATTGCTGACCACTCCCGACGACGCCGCGCGGCTGGGTGGCCTTGGCCTGCCGATCGTTGTCGGCTGGGCGGGCGCCATGGTCGTCGGCGGCATTGCCGCGGCGTTAACTGGCATGGCGACGCTGCGGCTCAGGTCCGACTATCTGGCGATCACCACCTTCGGCGTCGCCGTCGTCGTGCAACTGGTCGCGCTCAACGCGCAGAAACTGACCGGCGGCCCGTTCGGCATCGGCTTCATCCCGCGCCCCTTCGGCAGCCTTGCCGAGACGCCGCTGCTGTTCAACCTGTCGAACCTTGCCGTGGTCGCGGCGGTGACTCTGGTCGCCTATCTCGCTTTGGAACATCTGTCGCGCAGCCCGTGGGGCCGCGTGCTGAAGGCGCTACGCGAGGATGAGCGGGCGGCGATCTCGCTTGGCAAGAGCGCGCGTTTCTATCGCGTCCAGGCCTTTGCCGTGGGCGGCGCCATCATGGCGCTGGCCGGTGCACTGCAGGCGCATTTCACCGGCTTCATCGCGCCGGACAATTATTTACCGATCCTGACTTTCCAGGTCTGGGTGATGCTGATCGTCGGCGGCTCGGGCAGCAATCTCGGCGCCGTCGTCGGCAGCATCCTGGTCTGGGCGATATGGGCTGGGTCGGGCACGCTGACCAGCATCCTCTTCCCGCCGGAACAGCAGGCTCGTGCCGCCGCGCTGCAGATCGCCGCCATCGGCGTCATGCTCTGCGTTATCCTGCTGGTCCGGCCGAACGGGCTGTTCGGCGACAGGCCACGGCGGCCTTGGCTCGGCAAGCGGACGAAGGTGACTACGGCCAAAAGCGTTTCCCCGTCATGAATGCCGCGGTTCGGCAGGAAGCGCATGGCGCTTCACTCTGGCTTGCCGTCAGCCGCGACCGCCGCGAACGGCCGGCGCTGCAGGGTAAGCTCGATGTCGACCTGGCCATTGTCGGCGGCGGCTTTTCGGGCCTTTCAACCGCGCTGCACGCCGCCGGCAAAGGCCTTTCCGTCGCCGTTCTCGAAGCCGAATTCATCGCCTGGGGCGCAACCGGCAGGAATGCTGGCTTCGTCGTGCCGAACTTCGCCAAGATGGACCCGGCCGACATACTGGCCCATCTCGGACCATCGCGTGGCGAAAGGCTGATCGATTTCGCCGCCGGCAGCGCCGACCTGGTTTTCCGCCTGATCCGGCAGCACGGCATCGACTGCGACGCCGTGCAGAACGGATGGATCCAGCCGGCGCATTCGCCTGCCGCCTTTGAAAAGGTCAAGTCACGTGCCGGGCAGTGGGCACAGCGTGGCCGGCCGGCAGTCACATTGGATCGGCAGGAAGTCGAAGCCCTGACAGGCGTGCCAGGCTATGTCGGCGGCTGGATGGACCGTTCCGGCGGCGTGCTCAATCCGGTCGCCTATGCGCGCGGATTGGCCGATGCGGCGGAGAAGGCCGGCGCAAAGATCTTCGAGCAGACGCGCGTCACCTCGGTTGATCGCATAGCCGATGGCTGGATGCTGAAAACGCCCTCTGGCTCGGTACGCGCGGGCAAGGTGCTGATCGCCACCAACGCCTATGGCTGGTCCCTCAATCCGTCGTTGCAGCGAACCTACTTCCCGCTGAAAGTCTTCCAGATCGCGACAGCGCCGCTGCCTCGTGAAGTGCGCAACCGATTGCTTCCCGGCGGGCAAGGTGTCGGTGACACCAGACGCAATCTGTTCACCTTCCGCTTCGACGCCGAAAACCGGCTGATCAGCGGGGGCATGCATATCCTTGGCGCCGGTGCGGATACGCGCGTATCGCAGACGATCTGGCGAAGGCTCGGCCGGCATCTCGGTCTGCCCGACCTGCCGCCGCTTGCCTATAGCTGGTCGGGAATGGCAGCGGTCGAACCGGATTTCCTGCCGCACCTGATCGACCTCGGTCCGGGACTGATCGCCGGTCGCGCCTGCAACGGGCGCGGCATCGCCATGACGACGGCGATGGGCAAGGTTCTGGCCGACTGGGCCGCCGGCACCGACGCCCGCGACCTGCCGCTGCCCTTCGCGCCGCCGGCGCCAATACCGTTCCACGCCGTGCTGCGGCACGCGCCCAACATGCTGCTCGGCTGGAGCATGCTGCGCGACCGGCTGGACGGGACGAGCTAGGCCGACGGCTCCCTGGCAGCGTCAAGGTTTGCAGACAGCACAGCGGCCGCCACGGCGATGTCCTCTTCTATGAAAATCCGCACAGTGGGACCGCTGCGCTGCTCCAGTGCGGCGACGATCTTGCGATGCGCGTCGTTGGACTGCGGGATGTAGCGATCGGCCTGCATCAGCAGCTTGAGATAAGGCCCGACCCGCCCCCAGAGGTCGCGGATCATGTTCAAAAGGATCGGCGCGCCGGCATGCTGGTAGATGGCGAAGTGGAACGCCTCGTTCAATGAGAGATAGGCCCTGGCGTCGCCGGCCTCAATGGCACGCTGCATGCCGGCGAGCGTCGCCTGGATGTCAGCCAGCCCGCTTTCGCTCATCCTGGTCGCCGCCATCTCGCCCGCCAGTCCCTCGACGGCGATGCGGATGCGCGTCAGCTCCTCGAAGGCAGGCGCGGACAGCAACGGCACGATGACCGAGCGGTTGTTCTGCATCTCGAGCAGCCGCTCGGCGACAAGCCTCTGCAGCGCCTCGCGGATCGGTGTCGTCGAGATGCCGAACGTCTCGGCGAGCTTGCGGATGACCAGCGCCTGGCCCGGGCTGAAGCCGCCGGAAATCAACTCCTGCTTGAGCGCGCCATAGGCGCGGTCATTCAGGGTCTGATGTTCAAGCTTCAGCATACGCGGGCCGCTCCGATCACCAGTTCGACAGAGCGCGATCGAGCGTCTCGGCCAGTTGCTCGGCATTGTCCCTGGCAAAGGGCAGTGGCGGCCTGATCTTCAGCACATTGCCGCGCGGACCGCAGGACGAGATCAGCACGCCGTCCTCGCGCATGGCTTCGACGACCGCCGATGTCTTGGTGGCGGCCAGAGCCTCGTCGCCGTCCGCCGTCAGCTCGACGCCGAAATAGAGGCCGTTGTGCCTGACATCAGCGACCGCGCCGTGCCGGCCCTGCAGGGCGCGCAGCAGTTCACTCGTATAGGCGCCGACATTGCGCGCATTCTCGATCAGCCCCTCGCCTTCGATGACCTCCAGAACGGCGAGGCCGACAGCGGCCGCGACCGGATTGCCGCCGAAGGTGTTGAAGTAGCCGGTGTTCGAACCGAAGGAGGCGACAAGCTGCGGCCGCACGAGCACGGCACCCATCGGGTGCCCATCGCCGATCGGCTTGCCCATCGAGACGATGTCAGGCTCGATGCCATAGTTTGCGAAGCCCCACATGCCCTGGCCAAGCCGGCCGAAGCCGGACTGGACCTCATCGGCGATGACGATGCCGCCGGCCTTTTTGACGTGATCGGCTGCCTCGCGCATCACCGCCGCATCGGGAAAGAAGATGCCGTCGCTGGAAAAGGCGGAGTCAAGAAGCAGCGCCGCCGGCTTGATGCCTTTTGCTCGCATGTCCTCTATGGCAGCGGCGACATTTCCGGCGAAATCATGCGCGGCCCGGCCATGGTCGCGGAACGTGTCCGGCGCTGCCACCGTGCGGTGGTGCGCTGGTACCCCCTTTGCCCCGACCGCCGCCGGCGACAGTTGCGCCGTCGCTATGGTGGCGCCGTGATAGGCGAAATCGGTGATGATCACCCCGGTGCCGCCGCTGGAATGCTGGGCAATGCGGATGGCAAGGTCGTTCGCCTCGCTGCCGGTGCAGGTGAACATGGCGTGGCCGAGATGGGCCGGAACGGTGCCGAGAAGCTTTTCCGCGTAATCGAGGATGATCTCGCTGAGATAGCGTGTGTGGGTGTTGAGCGTTGCGGCCTGCCCGGACAGTGCCTCGACGACGCGCGGATGGCAGTGGCCGACCGAGGCGACGTTGTTGTAGGCGTCGAGGAACTTGCGGCCCTGGGCATCGTAGAGCCACACACCGTTGCCGCGCACCAGATGAATAGGGTTGCGGTAGAAGGCGCGGTAGGTCGGCCCGAGCAGCCTGGCGCGGCGTTCGAGCAGCGCGCGCTCCGATGCAGCCGCGTCGGCATTTGCGGGATACGGCGAGGACTGGGGCACGAGCATCTACTCCGGATTGGAATGGTCGAGAAAATAGCGGCGGGCATCGGTGGACGACAAACCATCAAGCTTTTCAAGCGAAGCCCAGACCTCGGTGGCGAGGCGCAGCACGTAGTCGCGCTTGGCCGGGAAACGCTCGGCCTGCCAGCTGGCGATGTTGACGATGAGCGCAAGTCGGGCACGGATCAGATCGAAGAGAATGCCAATCTCTTCCTCCTCCAGTGGTTGGAGCGACTGATAACCTGCGACAAAGCGCGCTGCCGGTGCCAGCGGATGGCCTTCCGCCGGCCAGCGGTAGACGGCGCCGATGGCGAGGTCGCAGATCAGCGGCGAATGGATCATGTCGCCGAAATCGAGAATGCCGCTCACGACCTCCGGCCGCGAAGCATCCATCACCACATTGTAGGAATTCATGTCGTTGTGGACGATCTGCGCGCGCAGGGTGGGAATGACCGGCGCAGCATGCTCCTCGAAGGAGTCGATCGCGCGCTCGACCATCGCCCGCCGACTCGGATCAGTGATGTGCGCCATCATCGGCCGTGTCTTGGCGACCTTGCGGATGTCCCAGAGCAGGTCGCTGCCGGCGGCCGGGTGGAAGAAGCCGCGCAGCGCCCTGCCAAGCCGGGCGAGGAAGATGCCGAGATTGCGATCCTGCGCCTCGGAAGTCGGCGAGCGCGACAGCAACTGACCGGGCAGATAGGTCACCAGCCGGATGATGCGCGGCGCCGATCCAGCGACTCTAACCGCGAACTGCGCCTCATCCTCGAGGCTTTTGCGCACCGAGGGAACCGGCAAGGTGGGGTCGACCGCAAGGATGTGGTCGAGCGCCTTGTTCTGGAAATCGATGAAGCCAGCTTCTTCCGCCGGATGGGAGATCTTCAGGACGAACTCGCCCTCGCCGTCGGTCTGAATATGGAAATTGTGGTCGCGTTCGCCAGGCAGCGGACGCGCGGTGCCGGTCAGCCCGTAGTGCCGGCGCAGGATGGCGAGCGCGTCGGCCGTGGAAACATCCGGTGCGTCCTCGGCGAGTGTTTCGCCGAACGCATCGGGCACCGCCGCATTCATGGCTTAGCCTCGATAGGTTCGAGGCCACACCAGTCGGCGATGAACAGCGCGATCGTCTGGGTGACCTTGCGCACCGAGTCGAGATCGACGGCCTCGTCATAGCCATGCGGCATGCGGCAGATCGGGCCGTAGACGATCGCCGGCGTGTCGGCATAGAGGCCGAAGAAACGTGCATCGGTGGTCGCCGAGGTGACGTGTTCCGTCAGCGGCTCGCCCCACACGGCGGTATGGCTGCGGCGCAGCACCGCTTCCATCTCGTCGGCGCCCTCCAGCACATAGCCCTCGGCCATGAAGCCATTGTAGGTCATCTTGGGTGGTCGGTTGGCCAGGAACGGATCGGCGCGCGCCGCATCGGCAATGCAGGCCTCGAGCTCGGCCCTGGCGTCTTCGAGCCTCTGGCCGGGATAGGTGGCGACGCGCATCTCGAAGACACAGCGCGCCGGAACGCTCGATGTCCACTCGCCGCCTTCGATCTTGCCGAGGTTGAAGCGGATCGGATGCGGGTGATCATGGAAATGCCTGTCATCGACCTTGCGCGCGTTCCAGACGATTTCGAGCTGCTTCAGCGCCTGGATGATGACGAAGGCCTTTTCGATGGCATTGGCGCCGGCCGAAAATGCACCCGACGCATGCTGCGGATCGCCGTCGACCTCGACCCTGAACCAGATCGGCCCGACCTGCGCCCGCATCAGCCGCGGCTCCAGCGGTTCGGGAATGAAGGCGGCGTCGGCGCGATAGCCGCGCTGCAGGCATGCAAGCGCGCCATTGCCGGTGCATTCCTCCTCGACCACCGACTGGAGATACACGTTCGCGGCCGGCTGATAGCCAAGGCTACGCAAGGCGCTCAGTGCATAGAGGCAGGCGGACAGGCCGGCCTTCATGTCGCCGGCGCCGCGGCCATGCATCCAGCCGTCCTCGATCACCGGGTCGTAGGGATCGCGCACCCAGCGGTCGAGCGGTCCGGTCGGAACGACATCGATATGGCCGTTGAGGATCAGCGAGCGGCCGGTCGCGTTTCGCGGCGTGTGGGTAGCAACGACGTTGAAGGCATCGTCGTAAGAGACCGCCACGGGTGAAAAACCCGGCAGGTCGCGAATCACGTCGACATCGACGCGCCATATGTCGACCGCGTAGCCATCCGCCTCGTAGGCGGCGGCCATAAACGACTGCGCGGGGTGTTCCTCGCCACGTTGGGAGGGAAAGCGCACGAGGTCTTGCAGAAACGCTACCTGTCGGGCGAAGCCATCATCGACTGCCCTCAGAATGGCCTCATCCGCAATCCGCTCAGGCATCATATTTTACTTTCATCTGGATGGTGTATCATATCTCATATGCCATTCCTGTGAAATGCAAGAGGCATGCGCGCCAAACTTTCAGTCCAGGACTTGCCGTTCGATGCTGCCATGGTCTTGGAGAGTTGGCATCGGATGCAGCAAGCCGATACTGCTATCTCTGGAAGACATGACGAGGGAATGCGTTGATCACAGAAGACACGATGCCCGCCGAAATCACCGATCTCGCCATTGGCTACCATCGCCTGCCGGCTGGCAAGCTTGCCAATGCGGTGACCTGGATGGAAGCGCGCACGCCGCAGCCGGATCTCGCGCGCCCCTTGGGCATGACACGGATCACGACGCCCGATTGCGTTTCCTACCGGGCGATCTTTCTCGAGATCGGCGCACCCTGGCTGTGGGACCGCGTTTCCGAAATGTCCGATGCCGAAATCACCGAGCATTTCGCCGACCCGCGCCAGCATCTCTACTACGGCCATGACGAAACCGGCGCGCATCTCGGCATGGTCGAGTTCTTCGCCGCCGACAATAACGAGATCGAGATCACCTATTTCGGCCTGTTCCCGTCCCTGACCGGCCGCGGTTTCGGCAAACGGCTGATGGCCGGGGCACTGGAGCTCGCATGGCGTCTCAACCCGAGCCGCATCTGGCTGCATACAAGCAGCTTCGATCATCACAGCGTCATCGGATTCTACAGCGCCTGCGGGTTCGTGCCCTTCGCTACCGGATTTGAGATCGTCGACGATCCCCGTATCAAGGGAACCTTGCCGCGCGATGCCGCACCGCAAATTCCGCTGATCGAAGCGGAGTGGAGCGGCTGCGGCGACTCTCCCCCAGAGAGCTACAGGCTGTGCGGACCTAGATGAGAACAGCTCCGCAATCCGTCAGCCAAGCGTCGCCGCACCATCGCCGATGGGTGCGCCGCGAGACCATTCTGTCGACGCTGGAGCGTCATATCGACACCCGCATCGTGCTGTTCGCCGCGCCCGCCGGCTTCGGCAAATCGACGACGATGGCGCAATGGGCTGCGGAAATCGCACGCCACGGCAGGCTGACGGCATGGCTGTCCTGCGAGGCGACGGACAATGATGAGGGCGCCTTCCTATCGCATCTGGTGGGCGCGCTGCGCCATCTGGTCCAGAGCCCGGCGGAACTCGACCTTGCCTTCCAGTCGAGCCCCATCCCGCAGCTCGATGTCGTGCTCGCGGCACTTGTGGCGGGTCTGGCGGCGCGCGAGGCCGACATCACCCTGTTCTTCGACGATTACCACGCCGTCGAGGCGCCGGCGGTGAAGCGGTTCATGGAGCGCCTGACCCGGCAGGCGCCGGAAAATGTTGCTTTCGTCATCGGCTCACGCAGCCTGCCCGACCTGCAGCTCGGCAAGCTCCGGGTGCTTGGCGACGTTTTCGAAATCGGCCCCGACGATCTGCGTTTCGCCTCATCCGAGGCCGAAGCTTTCTTCAACGACAAGCTGGGCCTGAGCGTCAGCAGCGGCACGGTGGAGACCTTGTGCTCGCGCACCGAAGGATGGGCCGCCGGCCTGCAACTGGCCTCTTTGTCACTGAGTGCCGCGCATGCACCGGAAACCGTCATCGGCAATTTTACCGGCGCCAACCGAAACGTCGCCGACTTCCTGATGGGCGAAGTGTTCCTGGAACTGCCGCCGGCGATCGCAAAATTCCTGCTCTACAGCTCGATCTTCGAACGCTTCAGCGCCGAGGCCTGCCGGGCGGTGATGCGCGCGGCCGACGCCGAAGCGGCGATCACCGAGATCGAGACGCGCAACCTGTTCCTGGTGCCGCTCGACGAAGAGCGGCGCTGGTTCCGCTACCATCACCTGTTCCGCGATTTCCTCAGCCGCGAAATGGAACGGCGCGAACCGGAGATGATCGCGCCGCTGCATCTGGCGGCCGCCGAATGGTTCGGCGAGCGCAAGATGCTGACAGAGGCGATCGGGCACGCGCTGGCCGCCGGCGACCAGGCCCGCGCGGCGGTGTTCGTGGAGAACAATGCGCTCGACCTCATCGCCCAGTGCCAGCTTCTCTACGTGCGCCAGCTGCTGGCACTGCTGCCGAGGAAGCTGATCGACCAGCGCATTCGGCTGCAGCTGGTCGTGCTGTGGTTGGCGGTGCACAGCAGCCAGCCGGAGATTGCCCAACAGACGCTGAGCAATGCGCGCAAGTTGGTCGAGACCGGACCGACCGACAGCAACGACCCAGGCACGATGACCGGCACAACGATCGAGGCTGAGCTCGTGGTTCTCGCCGCCGCCGTTCACAGCACGCTGGAGCAGTTCGATCAGGCGCGCGACACAGCCCTTGCGGCCCTGCGCGTCATCGCGCCCGATGCCTGGTTCATGGAGGGCGCGACCGCCAATGTCATTGGCTACAACCTCTATGCGCTGGGTGACCTCGACGGCGCACGCGCCGCCATCGATGCGGCACGCCGGGCGCATGAGCGAAGCGGCAGCCTGCTCGGCGTCACCATTGCCAATTGCTACATGGCCGTGATCGAGCGTTCGGCGGGCCGCTTGCCCGCCGCCGAGCGGCTGCTGCGCAACGCGATCATCGAGGCTCGGGCGCGGATCGGTGCAAACTCCTATGCCGAGGCCCTGGCCGGCACGCTGCTTGCGGAACTTGCCTATGAGACCAATGCGTCGGGCGAAGCGCTGACCCTGGTCGAGAATCTCGGACCGCAGATCGAAGGCGCGGCAGTCATCGTCTATCCTCTGGCCAGCGTGCCGACCTATGCCCGCGTGCTGCAGCTGACCGGTCGCACCGAAGCGGCACTGGATATGCTTGAGCGCGTCTATCAACGCGTACATGGCACGGTGTATCGCCGCCTGGCATCGATGATCGTGCAGGACCGCATACGTGTGCTGCTCGACCAGAACCGTATTGCCGAGGCGCGTGCGCTGCTGGCCGAGCATCGGGGCGAAGGGACCGAGGCTTCGGTGGTCATCACTACCGCCAACGAGTTCGAGTTCTTTGCCGAGGGCCGCCTGCTGACGGCCGAGAAATCCTATGCCGCTGCCGCGGGGGTTTTCGACGCGCTGCTCGAGCGCACGAAAGACAGCGGGCGCATGCGCCGCCATATATTGGCGCTGATCCTGCGCGCCAAAGCGGCCAGCGCTGCCCACGACCAACGCGAGGCAGACCGCAATCTCCTCAATGCGTTGCGTCTCGCCCAACCCTCCGGCTTCATCCGTTCTTTCGTCGACGAGGGAAGGCCTGTTGTCGAAGGGTTGATGCGGCTGCGCGCGGCTCAGGCGAAGACCGATCCCGCACTGTCAGCCTATGCGTCGCGCATCATCGATGCCGCGCAGGCGATGCCTGTTGCGACGCGCAAGCTGGCCGCACCAGCCGCCGACAAGGAACAGCTCACCCAGCGCGAGGCCGAACTGCTGCGCTATCTCACCGAGGGCATGTCCAACCGCGATATCGCCTTGGCGTTGTCGGTGAGCGAGACCACGGTGAAATGGCATCTGAAGAACATTTTCGGCAAGCTCGCGGTGACCAACCGGGTGCAGGCGGTGCGCGCTGCGCAAGGATCTGCAGGCGCCCATACCCCTCCGAAAGGAGGGGCATAGATAAGAGGCGCGACCCCACTTTCGGGTCGGGCCATCTGATCGTTAGCCTGCTAGCGTCACCTGGTTTTCAGAGGACGCTGCGGATGGCGACAGGCTACGTTTTTCACGAACAGCTGATGTGGCATGACACCGGCTCCAGCGCCGACATGATGCCGCCCGGCCGTTTCGTGGAACCCGGCCGGCATCTGGAATCCCCTGGCTCCAAGCGCCGGCTGAACAACCTCATCCAGGTCAGCGGCCTGTCGCGGCATCTGGTGCCGATCATCCCCGAGCCGGTCTCGGTCGACGACCTGTTGCGCGTGCACACGCAACGCCATGTCGACGATATTCGCATGCTCAGCGAACGCGGCTCCGGTTTCGCCGGGCCGCAGGCGCCGATCGGCCTCAACAGTTTTGACATCGCGCTGCTGTCGGCCGGCACCACCTATGCCGCGATGCGCGCCGTGCTGACGGGCCGCGTCGACAATGCCTATGCGCTGGCGCGGCCGCCGGGACACCATGCCGAGCCCGACCAGGCGATGGGCAACTGCCTGTTCTCCAACATTGGCGTCGCTGTCCGCCGGCTGCAGCATGAAGGCCTGCTCGGGCGCGCGGCGATAGTCGACTGGGATGTGCATCACGGCAACGGCACCGAGACGGTGTTCTATTCCGACCCGTCGGTTCTGACCATTTCCGTGCACCAGGACAATCTCTATCCGACCGGGCGCGGTGCGCTGGCCGACAACGGGAAAGATGCCGGCGAGGGCTTTAACATCAACATCCCGCTGCCGGCCGGCAGCGGAACCGGTGCTTATGAAGCGACTTTCGACCGCGTTGTCGCGCCGGCACTGCGCGCCTACAGGCCGGACCTCGTCATCGTCGCCTCCGGCTTCGATGCGTCCGGCTTCGATCCACTCGGCCGCATGATGCTCAACAGCGAATGCTTCAGGCGTCTCGCCGCGCGCATGGTTGCGCTGGCCGCCGAGACCTCGCAAGGGCGCCTGATGATGACCCATGAAGGCGGCTACTCCGAGGGCTATGTGCCGTTCTGCGGCCATGCCGTCATCGAGACGCTAGCCAATCACCGTACCGAAGTGGTCGACCCTTTGTCGGACCATATCGACGAATGGGCCGGGCAAGACCTGCAGCTTCATCAGGCCGCGGTGATCGATGCCGCCGAAGGCCTGCTCGCCGGCCTGCGCCAACGTCTCGCCAGTGCGGCCTGACGCGATGGATTTCGTCATCACCACGCTGCTCAATGCGCTGACGCTGATCAGTATCCTGATGCTGGTCGGGCTCGGGCTGGCGATCAGCTTCGGCCTGATGAACGTGACCAATTTGGCACATGGCGAGTTCGTCACCGTCGGCGCCTTCGCGGTCTATTTCGTCCAGAGCATGGGTGGCTCGTTCTGGCTAGGGCTGGTGGCTGCCCCCATCGCCGGCGCGGTGATCGGCTGCATCCTCGAATTCGCCATCATCCGCCATCTCTATTCCAGGCCGGTCTCAACTGTGCTTGCCACCTGGGGCGTCAGCCTGATCCTGCAGCAAGGGCTGGAACTGATCTTCGGTCTCGGCGCCAAGCCGGTGACGCCGCCTATCGAGGGCACGCTCGACCTCTTCTTCACCGTCTACCCGGCCTATCGGCTGATCCTGATCGGCATCGCCATGCTGACCTTGCTCGGCGTCATCCTGCTGATCAGCCGCACGTCCTTCGGTCTCGACATCCGCACCGTCATCCAGAACCGCGAAATGGCCGAGGGCGTCGGCATCAACACGCGGCGCACCTACGCCATCGCCTTCACCTTTGGCGCGGCCATCGCCGGGCTCGCCGGCGGACTGGTCGCGCCGCTGGCGATCGTGCTGCCGCAGATGGGGGTGAACTATCTCGCCAACGCCTTCTTCGTCGTCATTGTCGGCGGCGTCGGCTCGATCGGCGGCCTCGTCGCTGGCAGCGTCTTCGTCGGCGGGCTGACCAGCATCCTCAATTATCAGATCTCGCCGTCGCTGGCGCAGGCGGTCGTGCTGCTGGCGGCCATCGTCGCTGTCCGGCTTCGGCCCAACGGCCTGTTCAACGGAGCGTCGCGATGATCGCCCGCGACCGCAACTGGCTGCTGATCTTCGCCGCCTGCGTGGCGCTCGCGATCATCTATCCGTTCTTTGTCGGCGGGTATCAGCTGACCGTGATCCGCGATGCGCTGATCTTCGGCCTGTTCGCCGCGAGCCTCGACTTCTTCTGGGGCCGCACTGGAATCCTGTGTTTCGGCCACGCTGCGTTTTTCGGCATCGGCGGCTACATCATGGCGCTGATCACGCTCAACGATGCGATCTCCTTCGCCAGCCTGCTTGGCATCATCGGTGCGGTGGCCGGTGCGGCCTTGGTCTCCGCCATCATCGGCTACTTCCTGTTCTTCGGCGGCATCCGTGGCAGCTATTTCACCATCGTCACGCTGGCCATGGGCGTCATCTGCCAGCAGGCGGCGGTCTCCTGGAGCTCGGTCACCGGCGGCGACAGCGGGCTGATCGGCATTCCGCCGATTGCCTTCGATGTCGGCGGGCTGCACGTCGATCTCAGCCAGGACCTGCCCAGCTACATCTTCGTCTCGGCCATCGTCGCGGTGACCGTGCTGGCGCTGTGGTCGATCAGCCGTGGCCGCTGGGGTACGGTGCTGACCGCCATACAGGACAATGAAGTCCGGGCAGCAGCGCTCGGCCACAATGCGCCGTTGCGGCTGCTCGTCACCTTCGTCCTGTCGGCGGCGATCGCCGGCCTTGCCGGCGCGCTCTATGTCTGCATGGCGGGGTTGGTGGCACCGGATCTGTCCGGACTGCTTCTGTCGACGGAAGTCATCGTCTGGGTGGCGGTCGGCGGGCGCGGCACGCTGCTGGGGCCGGTGCTCGGCGCCATCTTCATCCAGCGTGCGCAGCAGACGATCAGCAGTTTCAACCCGAGCCTGTGGCCGCTATTGCTCGGCTGTGTCTTCGTCATCATCGTCTTCGTCCTTCCGGACGGCATCCTGTCGATCTACGCGCGACTGAAAGCCCTGTTCAAAGGCGGGAGGCGCGCACAATGAGCGACATCCTGCTCCAGGCCGAAAATGTCGGCATCCGCTTTGGCGGGCTGCAGGCGCTGGAGGCCCTGAACCTCACTGTACGCGACAAGGAACTCTGCTGCATCATCGGCCCGAACGGCGCCGGCAAAAGCACCTTCCTCAATGTGTTGACCGGTACGCTGCGCCCGACCAGCGGCAGCGTGCGCTTCCTCGGCCACGACATAGCCGGCCTGCCGCTGCATCGCATCGCCCGGCTCGGCATCGCGCGCAAGTTCCAGATCCCGTCCGTCTTCCCGAGCCTCTCGGTGGAAGACAATGTGAAGGTCGCCCGCTGGGGGGCGCCCTCGCCTGTGCGCCCGGTTGGCGAATTGCTGGAATTGGTCGCGCTGAGCAATCGCGCTGCCACACCGGCCGGCGAACTCGCGCATGGCCAGAAGCAATGGCTGGAGATCGGCATGGCGCTGGCAATCGAGCCGCGGTTGCTTTTGCTCGACGAACCCACCGCCGGCATGACGCCGCAGGAGACGCTGGCGACGGCCGATATGCTGCTGCGCCTAAAGGGCGAGTTCTCGATCGTCGCCGTCGAACACGATATCCGCTTCGTACGGGCGCTGAACTGCGAGACGCTGGTGCTGCATCAGGGACGCCGCCTCCGCAGCGGTCCTTTCCATGACATCGAGACCGACGAAATGGTCCGCGATGTCTATCTGGGGAGGCGCTGATCATGCTGCGGACAATGGCGGTGTCGGCCGGCTACGGCCCGCTCCCGGTGCTGAACGGCATCGACCTCAGTGTCGCGCCGGGCGAAGTCGTCGGCCTGCTCGGCCGTAACGGCGCCGGCAAGACGACGCTGCTGCGCGTCATCGCCGGCGGCTTGCGAGCGAGCGGTGGCGCGGTGGTTCTCGGTGACAAGGACCTCACGAACGCGCCGGCCTTCCGCCGCGCGCGGGCAGGCATTGCGCATGTGCCGCAGGGGCGCGGGATCTTCAACCAGCTGACGGTGCGGCAAAACCTGGAGGTCGGCACCCGCGCTGCCAAGGACCGTGGCGACGGCGGCATTCCGGCCGACATCTTCGGCTATTTTCCAATCCTGCGCGAACGCGAAGCGCAGGTCGCCGGCACGCTTTCGGGCGGCCAGCAGCAGATGCTGGCGATCGGCCGCGCGCTCTGCGGCCTGCCGTCGGTGCTGCTGCTCGATGAGCCTTCGGAAGGCATACAGCCGAACATCGTGCAGTCGATCGCCGAGCTGGTGCCGCGCATCGCGCGCGAACGCAGCATCGCGATCGTGCTGGTCGAGCAGAATCTCGATCTCGTTCTCAAGGCATCGGACCGCTGCCTGGTGATGGAGAAGGGCAGGATCGTCCATGAAGGCGCGCCAGAGGCGTTCGCCGACGAGACCCTGCTGAAGGATCTGTTGGCCCTATAGGGCGCGCCTGAAGCGCGCCTGGGAGCTTGTTGACTTGTAAGGCGTGCATGGGGCGCGCCTGGGACTGGAAGGGAACACAACAATGATAAGCAGAAGAACTGTCTTGAAATCCGGCGGCGCCGCGGCCGCTTTCGCCATGGTCGGTGCGCCGTCGGTCCTGCGCGCCGCCGACACCGTCAAGGTCGGCCTGTCGATCCCGATCACCGGGCTGCAGGCGATCCTCGGCGAGACGCTGCTCAATTGCTACAAGCTCGCCGCCGCCGAACTGAACGCCGCCAATGGCATTGGCGGGCGCCAGGTCGAGTTGTTCATCGAGGACAACCAGACCACGACCAAGGGTTCCATCGACAAGGCGCGCAAGCTCATCAACGAAGACAAGGTCGACGTGGTCATGGGCACGATCATTTCGCCGGAGCGAAGTGCTACGCTGTCGGTGACCTCGAAGGCCAAGAAGCTGTTCTTCTACCCAACCAATTTCGAGGGCGGCGAATGCAACCGCTACTTCGTCGCCACCGGCCCGATCCCGATGCAGCAGGTCGACCCGATGATGCCGTGGGTGGCCGAGAACCTCGGCAAGACCATCTACGTCATGGCCTCCGACTATGCCTGGCCGCAGAAGATGACCGAGGCGATCACGGCAGCCTATGAGAAGGCCGGCGGCAAGATCATCGGCGCCGACTATTATCCGTTCGGCACAACGGATTTCGGCCCTGCATTCCAGAAGATCAAGTCGCTGAAGCCCGACGTCGTGTGGTCGATGGTGGTCGGCAATGACGCGGTCACGCAGCTCAAGCAGTATCGCTCTTTCGACATCAAGCAGCCGCTGATCGCACCGCTCGACGAGGTCTTCAACAAGGACGCGCTGCCACCCGGCGTTGCGGCCGGCACCTACGCACCGCAGCCTTACTGGATGGCGCTCGACAATCCGGTCAACAAGAAGTTCATCGCGAGCTTCCGCGAGAAGTTCGGCAAAGAGAAGATGGTCAACGGCATCGGCGAAGCCGGCTACAACGGCCTGCATCTCTACGCCCTGGCCGCCGAGAAGGCCGGATCGCTGAAGGACGATGATGTGCTCAAGGCGCTGCCGACGATCGAGTTCGACGCGCCGCAAGGCAAGATCCGGGTCGATGCCAGCAACAACCACACGCTCTGCCATTCCTATGTCGGCAAGGCGGCCGCAGACGGCATCAGCTATGAAATCGCCAAGGATTTCGGCACCATCGCGCCGGTCACGCCTTACTGCAAGCTGTAGGCGTTTCGGCAACGGCTCCAGGTAATCCTGACGGCGGCTTTGCCGCCGTCAGCTCGCTTGCGGCGCAGGCAGCCGCTCGCGCAATTCGTCGACAAGCACCCTGGTGTTTTCGGAATAGTCGATGGGCACGACGACGAGGTGCACGCCGCCGCCGGTGAAGGCCCGTTCCAGCGCCTGCCGCAAATCGGCGATCTCGCCAACTCTTGTCCCCTTGGCTCCGTAGGCCTCGGCATATCTGACGAAGTCGGGATTGCCGAAGGTCATGCCGAAATCCGGAAATTCGTCGACCGCCTGCTTCCAGCGGATCATGCCATAGGCATGGTCTTCGAGCAGCAGGACGACGAGATTGAGCTTGAGCCTGACGGCGGTCTCCAGTTCCTGGCTGTTCATCATGAAGCCGCCATCGCCACAGATGGCCATGACACGGCGCCGGGGATAGAGCAGTGCCGCCATCATCGCCGACGGCAAGCCCGCGCCCATGGTGGCCAGCGCATTGTCGAGCAGGATCGTGTTTGCCATGCGCGTCCGGTAGTTGCGCGCGAACCAGATCTTGTACATGCCATTGTCGAGGGCGAGGATCCCGTCCGGCGGCATCACGGCGCGCACGTCATGCACGATGCGCTGCGGTGTGAAGCGATCTTCGGTGGCGCGCGCGGCGATTCGGCTCAGAATGCCTTCCCGCAGCGGCAACAAGGCCTGTGCATTGGGGATCTTGCCCTCGATGCGGTCGGCCAGCAGCGCCAGCGAAGGACCGAGGTCGCCGACGATTTCGGCTTGCGGGAAATAGACCTGCTCGACATCGGCTGAATGATAGCCGACATGAATGACCTTCGGCCCCTTCGCCCCCATGATGAAGGGCGGCTTCTCCACCGTGTCGTGACCGATGGTGATGATCAGATCGGCCTGTTCGATGGCCTCGTGCACATAGTCGCGCTCCGAAAGGGCTGCCGTTCCCATATAGAGCTCCGTGCCGCCAGGCACGGTGCCCTTGCCCATCTGCGTGGTGAAATAGGGAATTTGCGTCCGCAGCACGAACTGGGCGACATCGGGAGTCACGCGCGGTCGCGACGCCGCCGCACCAAACATCAGCAGCGGACGCCTGGCTTCCATGATCATACGGGCGGCGCGATCAAGCGCGCCCGGGCTGGCCAGCGGCAGTTCGACCGGATGCGTCGGCACGAGTGCTACCGGTTCACACTCGGCCGCCGCAATGTCTTCCGGCAATTCAAGATGTACGGGGCCGGGACGCTCTTCCTGGGCGACACGGAAAGCTTCGCGAACCAACGAGGGGATCATCTTCGGCGAGACGATCTGACGCGACAGCTTGGTCAGCGGCTTCATCGCCGCGACGATGTCGACGATCTGGAAGCGCGCCTGCCGGGATGACAGGATGCCTTTCTGGCCGGTGATCATGATCATCGGCATCGCGCCGAGCAGCGCATAGGCCGAACCGGTCGAAAGGTTGAGCGCGCCCGGGCCAAGCGTGGTGATGCACACACCCGGCTTGCCGGTAAGCCTGCCATAGGTGGCGGCCATGAAAGCGGCTGCCTGCTCGTGGCGGGTCAGGATCAGCTGGATCGAGGAGCGGCGGATGGATTCGACGATATCGAGATTTTCTTCGCCCGGAATGCCGAAAATCCGCTCGACCCCTTCGTTCTCGAGGGCCGCGACGAACAGATCCGAACCTTTGGTCATGACCACCTCTCCCGCAACATTCCGTCGGCCACCTTCATATGGCATCGGAACGCGACGCCTCAAAGAGGCATCTTCGGCTGCGGGTCAGAGGCGCGTGTTGCACTCGCCGCTTTCGGCGAGGCGAAAAGTTCCTTCGGCGCAGACCATTGGCTGATCGGTGCGCCGCGCGTGCCGGTGATCAGCGAACGCAGTTCTGACAGATAGGTCTGCACGAAGAACGAGGTCTGGCTTTCCAGCGGCGTATAGGGACCCGGCCGGTAGGCGCGCGACATGATGCCGTCGGCATTGTCCTCGGTGATCTTCTTGTCCTGCACCGTGGTGACGTCCCACATCCAGCTGATCGCATCGGCGTCGACGTCGTTATCGGCATCCTTGTCGACGAGCCATGTTAGGATGACGTCTGTTTCCATGGCGCTGCGCGGTATCATCTGGAACAGCGTGACATAATCATTGGCAGCACTTGCAAACGACAGGCGTCCGAGGCGGAAGCCGCTTTCGCCACCATCATAGGCGTGACGGCCGCCCATCAGGCATGAGACCCCCTCACCCGTATTGGACAGCGTGTTGCGGCCGGATCCGATCGGCTTGCGGTGCATGGCAAACGGCATCGTGTCGAGGTCGCCAGCCTGCCACGCGCCCTTGTGGAACTCGGCATCGCCGATGACGCTGTGCCAGGCCTCGATTTCATTCTGCCACTCGACCGCCTTGTCGGCGTCGCGGGTCGCGGTCACTTTGACATGGCCGTTGACGCGGTAATATTCGGGATGAGCCGGCCGGCAGTGATAGCATTCGAGGAAGTTCTCGAGCACCAGCTTCCAGTTCGCCTTGGTGAGATAGTTCTTGCGCGCGACGATGCGTGCGCGGTCAAGGCCGTTTTCGCGCAAGCCGCCGGTCAGCCCGTCCGCGACAGGCTGGATGTCGGGCAGCGAATTGGCATCGAGGCCGCAGAACACGAGGCCGCCGAAATGCTTGCAGGGCACGCGGTGCAGTCCCAGCGCTTCCGGATCGACGCTTTCCGGTAGATCCTGCCGTGACTGCAACTCGCCGGTCAGCCTGAACGACCAGGCATGGTAGGGGCAGACCAGAAGCTTGCCGCGACCATCCTTGGCGCAGAGCCGCGAGCCGCGATGGGTGCAGATATTGTAGTAGGCCGCGATGTCCTCCTCGCCATCGCCGAAGCGCACGACGATGATCTCCTCGTCGAAAAGCTGGCGCACGATGTAGCGGCCCTTTTCTGGGACCTCGCTGGCGTGGGCGACAAGCATCCATTGGCGCGGAAACCACAAATCCCGTTCCAGCGCGAAGATGGCAGGGTCCGCGTAGAAGGCCTGTTCCAGCGACCAGTCCGGACGTTGCCGGTCGATCAGCCTGACGGTCTCGCTTCTGTCGATAGGCTGGCTGTTCGATGTGTAGGCCTGCACGGCAAACACCTTTCTGCTCGCTGGCGTTCGAATGACGTTTCGATAGAGTGTGCGATGCGGAAAGGCTTGCGGCAAATACAGAAATGATAGACATTCATATCGAAAAGGCATGAAAGCAGGTTTGGATTGTGAAAACCCTCAAGACATCGCTTCCCCTGCTGAACGCCATGGTCGTCTTCGAGGCTGCCGCCAGGCATGGCGGGCTGACGCTGGCCGCACAGGAGCTCAACATCGCACAATCGGCGGTCAGCAGGCATGTCGCCAATCTCGAGCGCCAGCTGTCGGTCGAGCTGTTCACGCGCAGAGGCAACCGCGTCGCCGTCACCGGGGCCGGCAACACGCTGGCCGAAGCGATCCGCGAGGGTCTCGGCACCATCAGGCAAGCGGTCGAGGATTTGACCGCGCACGACAGCGATACATTCGTGATCGGCTGCAGCCACGACTTCGCGCAGGCATGGCTGATGCCGCGCTTCGGCCTCATCACATCGCAGGTTGCCGATGGCCGGGTGCTGCTGCAGACGTCCACCGACTACAGGGATTTCGACCAGCCTGAAGTGGCATTGTCGATCCGTTTCGGCGAAGCCGGGCAATGGCCCGAATTCGTGACCGAAAAACTGCTCGAGGGTGAGTGGTTCCCGGTTTGCGCGCCCGCGTTCCTGGCGCGTTATCCGGCGCTCGCCTCGGAGGAGCCTGAGGCTTTCCTGGCAGTGCCGCTGCTGCATCAGGTGACGCCGCCGGGCGCGATCGACAGTTGGCAATCGTGGGTCGGAACCGACCGGAAACTCGACGGACCTCGGTTCAACGGCTACATGTCGATGATGCACGAAACCATCGCCGGGCGCGGCGCGGCGCTCGCCTGGGCGGGATTTGCCGACGAGCATCTGCGCCGCGGCCAGCTCCTCCGGCTGACCAAGACCTCGCGGCGCCACGCCGGCTCGTTCCACATCGTCATGAGGAAGAACGCCGGCCCGGTTGTCAGGGCGGTGGCGCAGGCGCTGCTCGGCAGCGTCGGCGACAGCTTGCAGGCAAGCGCCGGGGGCAGCTGACGATCAGGCCTCGCGACCAAACCGCGACGCCTCGTGACGCGCGCCCCAGACCGGCATGGCGGCTTCGATTTCGGCTTCCGACTTGAAAGCATCGGATGCGTAGCGATCGACACGGAACCGCTCGGCGGAAACGAACGGGGTCTGCCCGAGGACCAGTTCGCAAGAGAGCCGGCCAAGACCCGGTCCATGGGTGACGCCGCTCTCATTGTCGCCGCCGACGACCACGATATTGTCGCTGCCGGGGACCTTGCCGACGATAAGGCCGTTGTCGGGCGTGTAGCACGGCACGCCTTGCGCCCAGCTCGCGATCGTCGAACCGCGCAGCGGCGGGAACACCGTCTGCAACTCGGCAAGCTCCTGCTCGGAGGTTTCCTGCATCAGCCCGATATTGTGCGGCTGGCCGGGTTCGATTTCGCTGTCGTTCGTCTTGTAGAGAGGTTTGTAGTGCCGGCCGGTTCCCCACATGACGGCGCCGAATGTCTCGCGCAGCCACAGCCGCAATTCGCGGCACTGGACGGTGGGAATGGTCGATGGCAACCCACGGTCGTCGGTGACTATGCGCGTTGCAACGATGCGCAGCAGCGGCAACTGCCAGCCAAGGCCTGACAGGACCTGGTTGTTCCAGGCGCCGGCGGCAACGATCACGCCGTCAGCCTCAAGGCTGCCCTGATCGGTTTCGATGGTCACCCGATCGCCGGCATCATGGACGGCCGTCACGCGTGTGTTGCTGCGGAATACGCCGCCGAGCTCGCTGGTCTGGCCGGTCAGCACCCCCATCGCCAGCTTGGTGTCGAGCTGGATGCCATGCGGATTGTAGGCCGCCGAATGGATCCGGGCCGGATCGATGAGACCCTGCATCTTCTGCCCGATCTGCACGGCATCCAGGTCCTGCATTTCCGGCGGCGCATAGGGAGAATCCAGCACCGGGCGGACGAAGCGTTCGCGCCCGTCCTCGGTCAGCGCCATGATCAAGGTGCCGTTCGGCCGATAACCAATCTCGGCGCCGACCTCGTGCAGCCTGCGATAGAAATCGAGGCCATATTGCTGCAGCTGAAAGCCCTCTTCACCGAGCGGGATCATGCCGGCGGACCAATGGGAGACGAAGCCAGCACCGGCGCTTGTGGTTGCGGCACCCGGCTGGCCGGCATCGATGACCGTCACCCGGCGCACGCCGGACCGCAGCAGATGGAAAGCCGCGCTGCAGCCGATGATGCCGCCGCCAATCACCGCGATATGCCTGCTATCGCTGCCGCCATGGCTTCCGTTTGAACTCATCTTTGTTCTCCCTTTTGCCGATGTTCCGGTCGGAGCGACATACAGCGACGGCGACCATACAGGCTCGTCCCGGACTGTCTAGACACATGTGTCTGTGGCCTGATACTTGATGCGCACTGCATCTGGATCACACGTCCGGAACGCCGCTTGATCCGGCTTTCCGTTGTGTTGTGTCGCCGAGAGAGCGAGGAAAAAGTGAGCGTTTCGACAGCCGCCCAGGCCATTTTCGACAGTGAAATCATATGGGACGCGCATTCCGGCTTCATGCCGGACCCGGCGGCGGACCTGAACAATCTGCAGATCTGGCGCGACGCCGGCATCGACTATCTGTCGATCGATGTCGGCTTCGACCTGTTGCCCTGGGAGCAGACCGTGCGGACGCTCGCAAATTTCCGCCACTGGATCCTTGCCAATCCCGAGCACTACACGCTGGTCTCCTCCGTCGCGGAAATCCGCAAGGCCAAGCTTGAAGGCAAACTGGCGATCACCTTCGACATCGAGGGCATGAACGCGCTCGACGGCCGTATCGAGATGGTGGAGTTCTATCACCATCTGGGCGTCCGCCAGATCCTGTTTGCGTACAACAGGAACAATCTGGCCGGCGGCGGTTGCCACGATGTCGAGACCAGCCTGACGGCGTTCGGCCGCGAGGTCATCGACGAGATGAACCGTCTCGGCATGTTCGTCGACGTCACCCACACCGGCTATCGCACCTCGATGGAGGTGATGGAATACTCCAACCGGCCGGTCATCTTCTCGCACTCCAACGCCAAGGCCTTGTGCGGCCATGGCCGCAATATCACCGACGAGCAGATCAAGGCCTGCGCGCGCACCGGCGGCATCGTCGCGATCGTCGGGCTCAATCGTTTCCTGGGAGAGGGACGCACGGACTCGGACAGGTTGGCTGACCACATCGAATATCTCGTCGACCTGGCTGGCCCAAATCATGTCGGCATCGGACTGGACTACGCCTTTCCGGTTGATGTCAAAGGCATCGACCGCATCATTTCCGACAATCCGCAATTCTGGCCCAAGAGCGAATATCCGGAGGGGGCGACGACCTACGCGGCTCCAGGTCAGATGCGCGAACTGACCGAGGTTCTTCTGCGCCGCGGCCAGTCCGAGCAGACCGTGCGCGATGTCCTGGGCGGCAATTTCATGCGCCTGGCGGCTGAAATCTGGAAGTGAGCGGCGGCGGAGAGACCTATCTCCGCTACAACTCTTGATCCAGGCCCCACCGAATGGCGGGCCAGGCCATATCGTCTGCGCGATCACATTCCGCCCGCGACTTGCCCAAGTCGACGCGCCGGCGGCGGTCGGAACAGATGTCGAGATTTTCCGCAAGATCGTCGGTATCCAAGATTCGGACGTGCCGGCAAAATTTTCGCTAGACATAGATGTCTATTATTAGCAGTTTCAGCGGACCGACACATTCGGCCCGGCTTGGAGAATGGCCCGCGGCCTGAAAACAAGACAACGAAAACAGCTGAGGGGTAGAGCATGTCCATTCTAGCCGACACCAGGGTTTCGCGCCGCAGCCTGCTCGCCGGAGCCGGCGCTTTCGGCCTCGCCTCAATGGTCAATCCAAAAGTTTCCTGGTCGAGCGACGGGCCGATCCTCAAGGTGCGCTCCTACGCCGACATCCAGACGCTCGACCCTTGCTTCCGGCTGGCGGCGCCTGAAGGCGACATCACCAGCGTCATCTTCGCCGGCCTCGTCGTCACCACGCCGGGCGACAGCTGGGGCTGGCGGCCGATGGCGGCGGAAACGATCAAGCAGCTCGATCCGCTGACCGTCGCCTTCCAGCTGCGCGACAATATCGGCTTCACCGATGGCTACGGCCAGATGACGGCCGAAGACGTCAAGTTTTCGATCGAACGCATCGCCGACCCAGCCAACAAGAGCCCCTATTCCGGCGACTGGGCAACGCTCAAGGAAGTCGAGGTCAAGGACAAGCTGTCGGGGCTGATCCACCTGAAACAAGCCTTCGCGCCGCTGTGGACGTCGACCTTGCCGACGCCGTCCGGCACCATCCTGTCAAAGCGCGCCATCACCGAGCTCGGTGGCAAGATGGGCGTCAAGCCGGTGGCTCAGTCAGGCCCCTACATCCTGAAGGAATGGCTGCCCAAGCAGCGCACGGTGCTGGTCCGCAATCCCGACTGGAAGTACGAGCAAGGTGCCTTCGCGGAAATCCACATTCATCCGATCGAGGACGAGAAGACCGCCGAACTCGGCTATGAGGCCGGCGACCTCGACTACACCTGGACCGCGGTCTCCTCGATCTCGCGCCTGAAGCAGACGCCGCCGCCGAAGACGACCGTGGTGGAGAAGCCTTCGCTGGCCTTTGTCTGGCTCGGCATGAACCAGGATGTCGCTCCCTTCAACAATCCCAACATGCGCCGCGCGGTTCAGTACGCCGTGGACCGCAAGGCGGTGGTCGATGCTGCCTATTTCGGCGCCGCCGCAACCGCCACCGGCATCATCGCGCCCGGCCTGCCCGGCCATCGCGAGAAGAACCTTTTCGATTTCGACCCGGACCGCGCCCGCGACATGATCACCAAGGAAGGATTGGCCGGCACGACGATCACGCTCGACATCCTCAACAAGACCGAGCGCCTGACCGCGGCGCAGGTCGTGCAGTCGAACCTGCAGGATGTCGGCCTCACCGTGGAGATCAAGCAGAACGACAGCGGCACCTTCTGGACGCTTGGCGCTAAGGAAGGCGACTACTGGAAGAAGCTGCAGATGATCATCAGCCGCTTCTCCATGCAGCCGGATCCGAGCTGGGCGACTGCCTGGTTCACCCGCGACCAGATCGGCGTCTGGAACTGGGAGCGGTTTTCCAGCGAGGAATTCGACAAGCTCAATGCCGAAGGCATGGTCGAGCTCGACCCGGCGAAACGCGATGTCATCTACAAGAAGCTGCAGGACCTGATGGAGGAGAACGGCAACTACGTTTTCCTGACGCATGAGGTCACCGGCATCATGAATCGAGACACGCTTGTGGCCGGCCTGAAGCCGAATGGCGAACCCGTGTTCACCGACTTCAAACCGGCATGATGTCGGCGGGCGGGGCTCGCCCCCACCAAAGACCGTCCGACAGGTACCGAAAATGATCCGCTACGCCCTCAAGCGTCTGTGGCTTGGCGCCATCATCATCAGCGTCGCTATGATGATGATGTTCGCCATGGTCTACCTCATTCCCGGCGACCCGGCCTCCGTCGCGCTGGGGCCACGCGCGACGCCGGAGATGATGGAGGCGCTGCGCGTGCGCATGGGCCTCGACCAGCCGGTGTGGCGGCAGTTCCTGCACTTCTACGGATCGGTCCTGCGCGGTGACCTGGGCACCGAGGTTCTGTCGAACCGGCCGGTGCTGGACGTGGTGATGGAGCAGCTTCCGTTCACGCTGGCGCTGGTGGTCGGCGGCATTACCTGGTCGGTGGCGCTTGGCATCCCGCTTGGCTGTATCGCCGCGGTGCGCCGAGGCGGCTTTGTCGATCAGGTGATCGGGGTTCTTTCGGTGGCGATGATCGCGGTGCCGTCCTTCGTCGTCGCCATCTATTCGCTGCTGGTGTTCGCGGTCGCACTGCAATGGCTGCCGGCGATCGGCGCCGGCGAACCGGGCGACCTCGCCAGCCGGCTCCAGCACCTCATCCTGCCGTCGCTGGCGGTCGGACTTGGCTGGATCGGCTACATCTCGCGCATGGTGCGCGCCTCGATGCTGGAGACGCTGGAGGCCAGCCATATCCGCACGGCGCGCGCCTTCGGCCTGACAGAGCACCGGATCGTCTACACCTACGCGCTGCGCATTGCCGTGCTGCCAACGATCACCCTGCTCGGCGTCGGTATCGGCCACATGCTGTCGTCTTCCGTTTTCGCCGAAATCGTCTTCGCCCGCCCCGGCATCGGCAAGCTGGTCTATGAGGCGATCTCGGTGCGCAACTACCCCATCGTCTCCGGAGCCGTGCTGGTCACCACGGTCTTCTTCGTCCTCGTCAACGTAGCGGCCGACATTCTGGTCGGTGTATTGGATCCCCGTGTCAGATCAAGTTTCAACTGAGCTGTCTTCCGGCGGCAGCCGGTTGTCCGGATTGTGGCGCACCGCGCGCCGCATCATGCGCGAGCCGCTGGGCGCCGTCGGCCTGACGCTGGTGACGGTGGTGGTGCTGTCGGCGGTCTTCGCCAGCCTCCTGACCAGCTATGCGCCGAGCAAGATATCGCCGGCCGAACGCTTCGCTTCGCCGAGCCTGCTGCATCTGCTCGGCACCGACCACCTCGGCCGCGATCTTCTCACCCGGGTGCTCTATGGCGGACGCGTCGCGCTTTTGATCGCGCTCGGCGCGACAGCGGTGTCGCTGGTTGTCGGCGTCGTGCTGGGGCTGATCGCAGGCTATGGGCCGCGCTGGCTCGACAACGTGCTGCTGCTGATCTTCGACGCGGTGAAGAGCTTTCCCACCGTGATGCTGGCGCTGACGTTGGTCACTCTGTTCGGCCCCTCGCTCTATGCGGTGGTGCTGGTGGTGATGCTGGTCAATGTGCCGGGCTATGCCCGCATCATCAGGACGCAGACGCTGGTGCTTAAATCAGCCGAACATGTCATGGCGGCGCGCTCGATGGGCGCCAGTGCGGGCCGCATCCTGCGCGTCCATATCCTGCCCAACATCATCGGCCCGATCCTGATCCTGATATCGATGGACATTCCTGTGGTGGTGGCGATCGAGGCGGGCATGAGCTTCCTCGGGCTCGGCGTGCGGCCGCCAACGCCGAGCTGGGGCGCGATCCTCAATGACGGCTTTGCCAACATCCGCGATTCCTACTGGATCGTGATTGCCGGCGGCCTGCCGATCGTGCTGACCACTCTCGGCTTCACCTTCTTCGGCGAGACGCTGCGCGACCTCTTCGATCCCCGGCTGAAGGGGCGGTCATGACGGTTATCGCGATCAAGGATCTGAGCGTCGCCTTCCACACCGAGAGTGGGCGACTGGAGGCGCTGAAGCAGGTGAGTTTTTCCGTGCCGGCCAACCGCAGCGTTGGCGTGGTCGGCGAATCCGGCTGCGGGAAGTCGACGCTCATCAACGCCATTCTCGGCCTGCTCGCCGACAATGGCGAGATATTATCGGGCGAGATCATCTTCGAGGGCGACAAGGACCTCGCCCGGCTTGACCCCATGGCGATGCGCGGCTTGCGCGGCCAAAGGATCGCCACCGTTTTCCAGGACCCGATGGGCGCGCTCAACCCGGTGCTGTCGGTGGGGCGGCAGATGCGCGACATCCAGTATCGCTCGGGTCTGTCGAAGCAGGACAAGGATGCGCGCTCGGTCGCCATGCTGCGCAAGGTTCGCATTCCCGATCCGGAAAGCCGGCTGACACAGTTTCCGCACGAATTCTCCGGCGGCATGAAGCAGCGCATCGCCATCGCCATGGCGCTGATGATGGAGCCGGCGCTGCTGATCGCCGACGAGCCGACCACGGCGCTCGATGCGACGCTGGAGGTGGCCACCATCGAACTGCTCAAGGATCTGCAGCGCGACATCGGCTGCTCGGTGCTGTTCATCTCGCATCATCTGGGCGTGATCGCCGAACTCTGCGACGAGATGATCGTGATGTATGCCGGCGAGGTGGTGGAAAGCGGCACGACCCGCGAGATCTTCCACGACGCCCGCCATCCCTACACGCAGAAGCTGCTGGCCTGCGATCCCGCCCGGCTGTCGCAGCGTGTGCCCCGGCTGCCGACGATTGCCGGGACCTTGCCGGACCTGCGCCGCCGACCAAGCGGCTGCGTCTTCCAGCCGCGCTGCGATCGCGCCGACGCCCAATGCCTGACGACGCCTCCCAACGCCCCTGTCGGCGGATCTCATATCGCCCATTGCTGGCACGCGGACGTTCCACTGGGGACCATGGGCGCATGAACGAAGACCTGCTCCGTGTCAGCGACCTGCGCGTCTCGTTCCGGGTTGGCGGCCTGTCCGCCAGGCTCGCGGGGCGGGCCACCGAAATCGAAGCGGTCTCCGGCGTCAGCTTCACGCTTCAACGAGGCAGCACCTTCGCGCTGGTCGGCGAATCCGGCTCGGGCAAGACGACGCTGGCGCGCACCCTCAACGGTCTTCAGCCGGTGAAAGCAGGCACGATCGTGTTCGAAGGACAGGAACTGCAAGGCCTGTCCAACGCCGCGATGAAACCGGTGCGGCGGCGCATGCCGATGATGTTCCAGGATCCGGTCGGATCGCTGTCGCCGCGGCTCAGCGTGCGCTCGCTGCTGTCGGAGCCTTTCGTCATCCACGGTTTGTCGGATCGCGATCTCAACGCTGAAGTCACACGGCTTCTTGCGCTGGTCGGGCTGCCGCGCGATTTCGCCGACCGCTACCCGCACCAGCTATCCGGCGGCCAGGCGCGCCGCGTCGGCGTTGCGCGGGCGATCGCGCTGGACCCGGTGCTGGTCGTCGCCGACGAGCCGACCGCCGGCCTCGACGTCTCCGTGCAGGGAGAGGTGCTGAACCTGCTCAACGACCTGCGCGACCGCATGGGCCTGTCGATGCTGATCATCACCCACAATCTGCATGTCGTGCGCCAGATCGCCGACCGCATGGCGGTGATGTATCTCGGACGCTTCGTCGAGCAGGGCGAAACCGAAGCGATCTTCCGCGCCCCGCATCATCCCTATACGGCGGCCCTTCTCTCCGCCAATCCCGAGCCTGATCCCGACAGGGTGCATCAGCGCATCACGCTGCCGGCTGACGTTCCGTCCTTGCTGGCGCGCCCCTCAGGCTGCGAGTTTCACACACGCTGCCCGCAGGCCGAGGGCCGTTGCGCGCTGGATGTCCCCGTCCCGGCCTCGGTCGGCGACAGCCGTCTGACCTGCCATTTCCCGCTGAACACATAAGGATCGCCACCGGCGCAAGTGTCGGCCGGGGCGTTGAGAGGAGCCGCCATGCAAGATTTCCGCGTCGTCACCGATTTCCCGCGCAAAAGCCGCGAGATCGAGAATTTGTGGATTCCGATGCCGGATGGCGTCAAGCTGGCGGCGCGTGTCTGGCTGCCGGAAGACGCGGAGAGCGATCCCGTGCCGGCGATCCTCGAATATTTGCCCTATCGCAAGCGTGACGGAACGGTGGAGCGCGATGCGCTGACGCATCCCTATTTCGCCGGTCACGGCTATGCCGGCGTGCGGGTCGACATGCGCGGCTCGGGCGACAGCGAAGGGCTGTGCAAGGGTGAGTATCTGAAGCAGGAGCAGGATGACTGCCTGGTGGTCATCGAATGGCTGGCGAGGCAATCCTGGTGCTCGGGAAGCGTCGGCATGATCGGCATCAGCTGGGGCGGCTTCAACGGGCTGCAGGTCGCGGCCCGCCGGCCGCCGGCGCTGAAAGCCGTCGTTTCGCTGTGCTCGACCGACGACCGCTATAACGACGACGTGCATTATCTCGGCGGCGCGATGATGTGCGACAATCTGATGTGGGGAACCACCGCCTGGGCCATCGCCATGACCCCGCCCGACCCGCTCATTGTCGGCGACCGCTGGCGCGATCTTTGGAAACAACGGCTGAATGGCAATGGCATCTGGATGCAGGACTGGTTTGAACACCAGCGCCGCGACGATTTCTACAAGCACGGTTCGATCTGCGAGGATTATTCCGATGTCGAAATACCGGTCTACGCCGTCGGCGGCTGGGCCGACGGTTACCCCAATCCGATCTTCCGGATGCTGGAAAAGCTAAGCGGTCCCCGCAAAGGGTTGATTGGACCCTGGGGCCATAAATATCCGCACTTCGCCATGCCAGGACCGCGCATCGGCTTCCTGCAGGAGTGCCTGCGCTGGTGGGATCAATATCTCAAGGGCATAAACACCGGCATTGCCGACGAGCCGATGCTGCGCGCATGGATTCAAGATCCCGCACGGCCGGCGGCGATCTATGACGAGCGGCCCGGCCGCTGGGTCGCCGAGCCGGCATGGCCAGGACCGGGCATTGGCGAAAAGGTGCTGAACCTTGCGCCGCATGTGCTGAGCGAGGCCAGGGGCGAAGACACGATCCTGGAGATTTCATCGCCGCAGACGGCCGGCCTGTCGTCCGGCGCCTGGTGCGGTTATGGCGTCATGCCGACCTTGCCGATCGACCAGCGCACGGAAGAAGGCAATGCCCTGATCTTCGAGACGGCGCCGTTGACCGAAGCGGTTGAGATCCTTGGTTTCCCGGAATTCGAGGTCAAGCTCTCCTCCGACAAGCCGGTTGCGCTTCTGTCCGCCACGCTGTCGCAAGTGTTCCCGGAAGGTGCTGCCTCGCGCGTCAGCTACGGCATCCTCAATCTGAGCCATCGCAACGATGATCTGGACATCGCACCCATGGTGCCGGGCCGGGCGGAGACCGTCCGCATCAAGCTGCGCTGCTGCGGGCAGCGTTTCGAGGCTGGCGAGCGTATCCGGCTGGCACTGGCGACATCGCATTGGCCGATCGTCTTTCCGACCGCCGAGCAGGCGACGCTGTCGATCCATTGCGGCGATAGCCGGCTGATCCTGCCGGTGCGCGCGCCGCAGAAGCTGGACGACACGCTGGGGGCCTTCCTGGCTCCGGAAAGCGCCGCGCCGATGGAGCAGGAGGTTCTGACCAAAGGGGACGGCTTTCAGCGCTCGGCTTCGACAGACCAGGTCACTGGCGAGACCGTCTACCAAGTCGTCAATGATGGCGGCACGGTGCGGCACCCGCATACGGGAATCGTCCTTTCAGCGAAGCATGTCGACCGGTTCTCCATTCACCCCGACGACCCGACCTCGGCGGTCGGCACCTGCACCTGGGAAAAATCCTATGGCCGCGGCGACTGGCAGGCGCGCCTTTCAGTGACGGCGACGGTGCGCGCGCTGCGCGACGTCTGGCGGATCGAGACCCACATCACTGCCCATGACGGAGACGAGCGGATCGTCGACCGCAGCGAGGTCAAGGAGTATCGGCGCGATCTCAACTGAGCGGCGGCGATTGGCAATCAGGCCATCGATTTCGGCAAGGCGACGGCCAGCGCATCGACGGCCAGCCGCACCTTCAGCGGCAGATGCGGTGTCTGCAGCCAAAGCGCGTGGCAGTCGTAGAGATATCGCGGCTGGTCCGGCAACAGCGCCATCAGCGCGCCGGCCTGAATGCGGTCGCGTACCAGCCACCAGGGCAGCCAGGCCAGCCCCATGCCGTCGGCGGCCGCGTCAGCGATGGCATCGAGATCGTCGAGCCGCAGCCGTCCGGTTGGCGTGATCTCGAGCGTGGGTTGCCCCTCGCGCACAAACAACCACGGCTGAACGACCTGGCCGAGCCGGCGGTAGACAATCGCCTGATGGTCGGCGAGATCCTCGATCCGCTGCGGCTCGCCATGAATTCTGAGATAAGAGGGTGCCGCGCAGACGACCATGCCCTGACGCGCGACGCGACGCGCAATCACCCCCACCTTGTCGTCAAGAGTGCCGGTGCGGATGGCGAGATCGTAGCCGTCCTCGGCAAGATCCGCGAAGCGGTCGGTGAGCGACAGGTCGAGTTCCAGCATCGGATATTGACGGGCCAGCTTCAGCAATACGGGGGTCACGCAATGGCGCCCGAAATGCGCCGGCATGGTGACCCGCAGTTTTCCACGTGGCTCCGAAAACTGTTCGGCGGCGAGCGCATCGGCGGCTTCGGCCTCGGCCAGCACCACCCGACAGCGTTCATAGTAAGCGCGGCCGAAGTCGGTCAGGCTCTGCCGTCGCGTGGTCCGGTTGAGCAGCCGCACGCCCAGCCGCTCCTCAAGAAACCGGACATGCTTGCCGACCATCGGTCCGGAGAGGTCGAGCGCGACCGCCGCGGCCGCGAACGAGCCGAGATCGACCGCCTTGACGAACACGGCCATGCTCTCAAGCCGATCCATATTCGGAACTCCTGGTTTCTACTGTTCTTCTCTTACAGCCATTTATCCCCGACAAGACCGGCTGCATAGCTCATTCGGTTCTGATGATTTGGAGTATCCCGAATGACACGCGTAGTTCGCTTTCACCAGCATGGTGGTCCCGAGGTTCTGCGCATCGAGGATGTCGCGCTTTCCCCACCGGGTTCGGGCGAAGTTCAAATCCGGGTCAAGGCACTCGGCCTCAATCGCGCCGAAGCGCTGCTGCGCGCGGCTTCCTATATCGAGACGCCGACGCTCCCCTCGGGGCTTGGCCTTGAGGCAGCGGGCGTCATCGAGGCTATTGGTGTCGGCGCGAAGGATTTCGCGCCGGGCGACAGCGTCAGTGTTATCCCGCCGCAATCGATGATCCGCTGGCCGGCCTATGGCGAGTTTGCCACCTACCCCGCCGGACTTGTCGTCAAGCATCCGCCGTCGCTCGACTGGCAGACGGCAGCGGCCGTCTGGATGCAGTATCTCACCGCCTATGGCGCGCTGATCGATATCGCCGGGCTGCACAGCGGAGACCACGTGGTGATCACCGCAGCCTCGAGCAGCGTCGGGCTTGCGGCAATCCAGATCGCCAACAGGGTCGGTGCAACAGCGATTGCGGTGACGCGGACATCGGCGAAGAGGCAGGCCCTGCTCGACGCCGGCGCGGCTGAAGTCGTCACCTTGGCCGAGGAGGATTTGGCGGCACGGCTGAATGAGATCGCAGGGCCTGAAGGCGTGCGCGTCGTGTTCGATGCGGTCGGCGGCCCGATCTTCGAGCCACTCACAGCGGCCATGTCGCGTGGCGGCATCCTCATCGAATATGGCGGTCTCAGCCGCGAGCCGACGCCATTCCCGCTGCCAGCGGTGCTGAGCAAGACGCTGACACTGCGCGGCTACCTCGTCCACGAGATCACCGGCAACCCTGTGAAGCTCGAGGCCGCCAAGGCGTTTATCGTCGAAGGTCTGGAGCACGGAACGCTGAGGCCGATCATCGACAGGACCTTCGCGTTCGACCAAATCGTCGAGGCGCATCGCTATCTGGAATCGAACGAGCAGTTCGGCAAGATCGTAGTGACGATCTGAGATCGTAGTGACGATCTGAGATCGTGGTGACGATCTGAGATCGTGGTGACGATCTGAGATCGTGGTGACGATCTGAGATCGTGGTGACGATTTGAATCGTGGTGACTGCCTGAGCAACGGTGGCGAACAAGTCATTCTTGCAGGGCAATATCGGCCTTGAAGCCGCGGCTTTGCATCCCTAACTGTTCGGTGCGGGCCGGGCCCCTCTGACTGTCGCTTTTGGCGATTGTGATGTCGGACCGCTTTAACGGGCCCGTTTCCATTCTTTCGGTCAAGCGGGCTCATTCCTTTCGGTTTGGAGCCCCGTATGACATCTACTTCCCTCCTCGGTATGGTTTGCCCCTCCTGCCGCGTCGCGCTCGTGATGAGCGAACGCCAGGGTATCGAAATCGACTACTGTCCGCAGTGCCGCGGCGTCTGGCTTGATCGAGGAGAACTCGACAAGATCATCGAGCGTTCCGGCAGGGAAGCGGCGCCCGCGCCGCAGCCACAGCCGGCAGCATTCTCCCAGCCACAACATGGCCAGAGCCGCGATGACGATTATTCCCGCTCGCACGGTCACCGCTATCCAAAGCGGAAGAAATCATTCTTCGAAGAGTTGTTCGACTGACCGCATGATGCCCGACATCCAGGCCGGCACTTGCTGAAACTCCCGAAACCACATCGACAAAGGTTCATCTCCGATGATTTCCCGCACCAGCCGATTTGCAGCCCTCTTTGCAGGACTGTTCCTTGCATTCTCCATGGTTGCGATGGACCATGCCGAGGCCCGTCGTGGCGGCAGTTTCGGCAGTCGTGGCATGCGTACGTTCCAATCGGCACCGCCGACCAGGACGGCCCCAGCACCGACCGCTCCGGTCGAGCGGTCGATGACGCCCAACACCGGTGTGAACAACGCGGCCCGGCAGCCGCAGGCCGGCCTGCAGAGGCCCGGCTTCATGAGCGGTTTCGGTGGAACGATGATGCGCGGCCTGTTGCTCGGCGGCCTGTTCGGCCTGCTTTTGGGTCAGGGCTTCGGCGGCCTGGCCGGCATGTTCGGTTTCCTGCTTCAGGCCTTGCTGATCGGTGGCGCGATCATGCTGGCCATCAGGTTCTTCCGCTCGCAATCCGCGCGCGGCCCCGCGCCGGCGCTCGCCGGTGCCGGCAATGCCCAGGCTTCGCGATTTGAGAACCGCTCAACGGCAGGGCAGCAGACTGCAGGCTCCTTCACAATTCCCGGTTTCGGCGGCGGTTCAGGTGGAGGCTCTCCGGCCGCCGCCTCCGAGGAGATCACGCTGGCCCAGACGGATCTCGACGCATTCCAGCAGCTGCTGACCGATGTCCAGGAAGCATTCGGGCGCGAAGACCATGCCGCTCTGCGCCGGGCGGTTACACCCGAAATGGTATCCTATCTGTCGGAAGAGTTGGCCGACAATGCCCAGAAAGGTCTCAGGAACGAGGTGACTGATATCACCTTGCTGCAGGCCGACATCGCGGAAAGCTGGCGCGAGGATGAGCGCGACTACGCCACGGCCGCCTTGCGCTACGAATCTCGTGACGTGACGCGCGAACGGGCCAGCGGCAAAATCGTCGCGGGCGACGATGATCATCCGACAGAGACGACCGAGCTGTGGACTTTCGTGCGTGAGAATGGATCGAACTGGAAGCTCTCGGCAATACAACAGGCTTGAGCCTCGGGCGATTTTTTCCGAGGCTTCGCAGTTGTGGGCGTTCAGCGCACGATCTTGACGCACATCGGCGTGCCGATCTCGATGGCGCGCCCGGTGTCGGTCAGTATGCCGCTGTCGGCGTCGCGGGCGAAGATCGAAATGCGGTCGCCATTCTGGTTGGCGGAAAACAGATGGCCGCCTGACGGCGTCAGCGCCAGGTTACGCGGGGTCGCGCCGCCGCAAGGGATATAGCCGACGAGGCTGAGCGACCCTGTCTGCTGGTCGACCGCCATGATGACGACGCTGTCATGGCCGCGGTTGGAGCCGTAGACAAAACGGCCATCCGGTGAGATCTGGATATCGGCGCAGTGGTTGCTGTCGCGTGCCTCGGCCGGCACCGCCGGCTTTGCGTCGATGATCGAGAGCTTGCCGGTGGCTTCGTCCAGCGTCATCGACACGATGGTCGAATCCAGTTCGTTCATGACGAAGACGAAGCGTCCGTTCGGATGCAGTGCGAGGTGGCGTGGACCGGCGCCGGATGGCAAAGCGGATTCGGTTAGCTTGGCCAGATTGCCCTCGCGCTCGATCCGGTAAGACACCAGCCGGTCGATGCCGAGGTCGGCGACGATGGCTGTTCCCCCGCCGATGGTTTCGGTGACGCTGTGCGCATGCGAGCGTTCCTGCCGCGCCACATTCGGGCCGCTGCCCTCATGCGAAACGCTGGCAAGCGGCGCCGACAAGGCGCCGTTCTCTTCGAAGCCATAGACAGCCACCGCACGATCCGGGCCGCCCTCGCCCATGCCGTAATTGGCGACCAGCAGTTTTGTCCCGTCGCGGGTGATGGTGTTGTGGGCGGCTATGCTACCGAGCGACGGTTGCTTGTTCAGATAAATGAGCGTCCCCGAAGCTCGATCGAAGCTGTAAGCTGAGACGGTGCCCTCGCGCCAGGTGAACACTTCCGAGTTGGCGTAGATCCGCGAGCCGTCCGGCGTCACCGAGAGGAAGGTCGGATTGTCGACGTCGTTGGTCTCGGCCAGTTTTCGTGTTTCCAGCGTCGTCTCGTCAAAGCTGTAGACGCTGAGGCCGACGCCCCGAGCGCCCTGAAAATACGGCGCCTCGCGGTTCAGGCTGCCGACAAAGACCAGACAATTCTCGCGCATGATTTCCTCCCCTACCCGCCTGCGCTTTGGCGCGCGGGAGCAGCCAAAATTTCGCCTGTTCACGCTTGCAACGCAACCCCATATGTGAAAATACTATTTACAAAAGAAGATTGACGGGAGGAGACGTCTTGTATTTCGACGCCTTGATGCGTTTTCCGATAGCTGTGACGTGCCCCATGCAGGTCTGGCGGTGCCGACCATGAACGATTTCGCACCTACCGTCGGCGTCGCCTCGACGCATCCCAAGAACATGCCCGGAGATCACGCCGCGCTGCCGGTGTGGAATGCCGAGAACTGGTTCTACGAGGACTGGCCCGTCGGCCAGAAGATCCGCTCGTTGCGGCGCACAATGGCCGAAGGCGACAGCCATTTGTTCAACACGCTGGTGCTCGACATCCACCCCTATGTGCAGGACCAGATGTTTGCCGAGAACGAAGGCATTTTCGGCAAGCGGCTGATCGCCGGCGCCTTTGTCTTTTCGGCTGGCCTGGGGCTGGTCGCCACCAACTGCGTCAATGCCTTCTCTTATGGCTACGACAAGCTCCGCTTCATAAAACCCGTCTTCATTGGCGACACGATCTATTCGATCCGCTCCAACCTCGACAAGAAGCCCCGCTACAAGGAAATGGGGCTGATCCGCGCCAGCTATGAGGTGTTCAAGGGCGAAGGCGAGTTGGTTCTCTATTGCGAGCATCTGCAGACGGTGAAGTACCGCAACCCGGCCGACTTCGTCGGCAAGACGGAGAAATAGCATGCCGGCAGCAGCCGAATTGCCGCTCGCCGGTCTCGTCGTCGTCGACATGAGCCAGTTCCTGTCCGGGCCCTATTGCTCACTCAGGCTGCTCGATCTCGGCGCCCGCGTCATCAAGATCGAGCGTCCGGATGGCGGCGACCTGTCGCGCCGGCTCTATCTCAGCGACACCGAGATCGGCGGCGATTCCACCATCTTTCACGCCATCAACCGGGCCAAGGAAAGTCTTGCCATCGACCTCAAGAACGAGGCCGATCTCGAGGCGTTGCGCGGCCTTCTGGCCAAGGCCGATGTGCTGATCCAGAATTTCCGGCCGGGCGTCATCGAGCGGCTCGGCTTGGACTATGAGGCGGTCCGCAAGATCAATCCGCGGCTGGTCTATGCCTCGATCAGCGGCTATGGCGAAGACGGACCATGGGTCAAGAGACCCGGCCAAGACCTGCTGGCGCAGGCGCGCTCCGGCGTGATGTGGCTAAACGGCGATGAGGACCAAGGGCCGGTGCCGTTCGGTCTTGCCATCGGCGACATGCTGGCCGGTGCCGCCTGCGCGCAGGGCATTCTGGCCGCACTCGTGCGGCGCGGCATCACCGGCCAGGGCAGCCATATCGAAACCAGTCTCCTGGAAGCGCTGGTCGATTTCCAGTTCGAGGTGCTGACGACGCATCTCAATGACGGCCGCCGGCTGCCCAGGCGCTCCAGCTTCCGCAGCGCGCATGCCTATCTGTCGGCGCCTTACGGTGTTTACCCGGCCAAGGACGGATATCTCGCCATCGCCATGACGCCGATTCCCAAGCTGGCCGATCTCCTGTCGCTCAGCGAACTCGCACCCTATCGCGACAAGCCTGCGTCGTGGTTCACCGCGCGTGACGACATCAAGGCGATCATCGCACAGCGGATCGCCACCAAGACGATCGACGAGTGGCTTGATATCCTCGAGCCGGCCGACATCTGGTGCGCCAAAGTGCTGACCTGGCCGGAGATGCTGGCGAGCGAAGGGTTCCATTCCCTCGGCATGCTGCAGACTGTGACGCGCGAGGACGATGTCTCGATCCTCACCACCAGTTCGCCGCTCCGGGTCGATGGCATAAGAGCCAAGGCCGATCGGGCGGCGCCCCGCATCGGCGAGCACAGTGCCGCCATCCGCGCGGAGTTCGGCCTGTGAGTTCGCCCAAGCTCAAAGGCATGACCTGGAGCCATCCGCGTGGCTATGATCCGATGGTCGCCTGCTCGGCGCTGTGGCAGCAGAAGACCGGTATTGCCATCGAATGGGACAAGCGCTCGCTGCAGGACTTCGAATCCTTCCCGGTCGAAGAACTGGCGCGCGCCTATGACCTCATCGTCATCGACCATCCGCATGTCGGCCAGATCACGGCCGAAGGCTGCCTGGAGCCGCTGGATGTCGCCGGACGCGAGGCGGAACGCACGGCCCTTGCCTCGGGCAGCATCGGCCAGTCCTATCCGAGCTACAACTGGCAAGGACGGCAATGGGCTTTCCCGATCGATGCGGCAACGCAGGTCCAGGCATGGCGTCCGGATGCGATCGGTGCGCCACCGGCGCGCTGGAGCGAGGTGCTCGATCTCGCCCGGCAAGGCCGCGTGCTGCTGCCGCTGCGGCCGCCTCACGTGTTGATGGTGTTCTACACGCTTGCCGGCAATCTCGGGCATGCCTGCACGACCGATCCATCCGACGATCTGATCGATGTGGAGATCGGTAGCCAAGTCTTCGAGGCAATGCGCGAGATCGCAGCGCTGGTCGATCCCGCGTGTTTCGAGATGGACCCGATTGCCGTCTCCGAACGTATGGCGGAGGCCGGTTCCAGGTTCGTCTGCGCGCCACTGATCTATGGTTACGTTTCCTATGCGACGGCTGGCTTTCGGGCGAACCGGCTGGCCTTTGCCGATGTTCCGGTCATCGGTTCCGGCGGCCCGGTCGGTTCGGCGCTTGGCGGCACCGGCATAGCCGTATCAGCCTTTTCCAAAGCCAGGGATGCCGCGATCGACTTCGCCTATTGGGTCGCGAGCGGCGATGTCCAGCGAGGCGCCTATGCCGCCGCCGGCGGCCAGCCCGGCCATGCAGCGGCCTGGGAGGACCAGGCTGTCAATGAAGCGACCGGCGACTTCTATCGGGATACGCGCGCGACGCTGGAGGGTGCATGGGTGCGGCCGCGCCACGACGGCTACATGACTTTCCAGCAAGCAGCATCCGAACGCATCCTTTCCGGCATGACCTCCCGGCATCAAGCCCGACAGGTTGTTGCCGATCTCAATCGCCTGTTTCGGGAGAGTTCCCCGGTGCAGGTGTCCGGCGCTGCCGGTGGAGGAGCCTGAACCAAACCGAACGGAGGAGAACGAGATGACAGGAATGATCCGCGGCCTGCTGGCCGCAACCGCGCTTGCCTCGCTTGCAACGACCGCCTTTGCGCAGGATGTGCAAGGCGTCATCGGCGGGCTGCCGACCGAACTCAAGGCGCAATATGACGGCGCGCCGCAGAAGGTGCTGCCTTCGGCCTGGGACAATTTCACAGCGCCGCCGAAACCGTGGAAATGGTGCCACTCGGAATCCTACCAGGGCAATCCGTGGCGGGTCACGGTGACCAAGGAATTGAAGCGTCTCGTCGACGGGCTGATCGCCGACGGAACGGTGTCCAGCTTCGAGGTGTCTGATTCCAACAATGACGCCAGCCAGCAGATCAACCAGATCCGCGCCTTCATCGACAAGAAGTGCTCGATCATCACCTCGATCCCGGGCTCGGCGACGGCACTCGATGATGCGATCGACGCTGCCGCCAAAGCCGGCATTCCGTTCATCACCGCTGCCGGTTCGGTGACCAGCCCGAACGCCATCAATGTCGATTCCAACTATGCGCGCTGGGGCTACGACATGATGGCGGCGATCGGCAAGGCGCAGCCGGACGGCGCCAGCATCCTTCTGGTCGAAGGCATCGCCGGACACCCGATCGTGGTGCAGGAGCGCCAGGGCGCGGACAAGGCGCTGACTGAAAATCCGAAGCTGAAGATCTCGCGCAATGTCAATGGCAACTGGACAGCCAACGTCACCAAGACCGTGGTGCTGCAGGCGATCGCCACCAACCCGGCGCCGATCGATGCAGTGTGGACGACAGGCAGCGAAAGCCGCGTCGTCGCCGAAGCCTTCGCAGAAGCCGGCCGGCCCGCACCATTGATCACCGGCTCGATCACCGGCGATGCGCTGGGCTACTGGAAGGCCAACCCCGACAAGTACCGCTTCGAAGGCCATGCGGTGCTGCCGCACTGGACCGCGCAGACGCTGTTCCGCGTCGGCGAGCGCATGCTCGACGGGCAGAAGCCGAAGCTGAACACGCTGCTGATCCCGATCCCGCCTGTCCACACCGCCGATCTCGGTGCCTGGTACAAGGACTGCATGACGACGGACGCCGTGTCTATCTTCCCGATCCCGCCGAAAGATCCGATGCCGGAGGAATGGCTCGACGCCTATTTCTCGAACCCGGCGCCAACCAAGGGCTGGGACTATTCGAAGGTGCCCGATGCCTGTGCAAAGTGACGCCTGCTAATCTCTCAACAGGCCGGCTCCTTTCGGGGAGCCGGCCTGCCAGCATCGAAATGCGACATGCTTGAAGTCAAAACCATATCCAAACGCTATGGCGAGACGATCGCGCTCGCGGACGCATCGATCGCGTTTCGGGCGGGAACCATCCACACCATCCTGGGCGAGAACGGTTCGGGCAAGAGCACGATGGTCAAGCTGTTGTCCGGCATCGTCCAGCCGGACAGCGGCGCGATCCTCCTGCACGGCAAGCCGTTCTCGGGCGCCAACCCCTCGGCCTTCCAGGCGCAAGGCTTCGCCACGGTGTTCCAGGAGGTGCTGATCGCGCCGGATCGCAGCGTGACCGACAACATCCTGCTCGGCCTCGACGGGCTGGTCCGGCGCGCTGTGCCCCGCAACGAGCGCCGTGACCGGGCGAAAGCTGCGCTTAAGCGCTTCGCGGTCACCGACGTCCCTCTCGACATGCCAGCCGGCCTGCTGCCGCTCGCCGCGCAGCAATTGGTCGTCCTTGCTCGCGCGATCGTGCGCAACCCAAAGATCCTGATCCTCGACGAGGTCACCGCCGCGCTCGACTTCGCCGATCGCGAATCCGTTTTTTCGTTGATGCGTGCGCTTGCCGGCGAGGGCTGCCTGATCCTGTTCATCACCCACCGCATGGACGAGGTGATGTCGCTTTCGGATCGCATCTCGATCCTGCGGGGCGGCAGCGTGGTGCGCACCGAAGAGCGCGGCGCTTCGACGCCGGCTGAGCTTCTCAAGACAATGGCGCCACGTACCGCCGCGGAGCTTGCGCATGGCTGATCGCACCGCTCTCGATTTTGGTGGTCTTGCCGTTCGCGAACTCGTCATCGCGCCCGGCGCCAGCCCGATCACGCAGGCAATCGCTCCGGGTGAGATCGTCGGGCTTGCCGGCCTCGATGGTCATGGCCAGGAGCTGTTTCTCAAGATGCTTGCTGGCCTGGAACCGCCGCATGGCGGCTCGATCGAGCTCGGTGCATCGGATGCGTCCCGTAAGATCACCGGGTTTCGCAAGGCTGTCGCCAGCGGCATCGCCTATTTGCCGCGCGACCGACGCGCCAACGGCATTTTCCCGACGCAGTCGGTGCTCGACAACTTCGCCGTTTCGACTCTGTCGCGCGACACACGGCTCGGCCTGATCAGCCCGGCGGCGCGCAAGGCGCGCTACGACATCTACCGCGAAAAACTGTCAATCGCCGCACCCCGGCCCGATGCCACGATCACCACTTTGTCGGGCGGCAACCAGCAGAAGGTGCTGCTGGCGCGGGCCTTGGCGCTGGAGCCCGCGATCCTGCTCCTCAACGATCCGACGCGTGGCGTCGACGTGGCGACGCGGCATGTTCTCTACGACGTGTTTCGCGGGCTGGCGGCCGACGGCATGGGGCTCGTCATCCTGTCCAGCGAAATCGAGGAGATTCTTCTCCTGTGCCAGCGCGTGCTGGTGTTCCGTGAGAATGAAGTCGCGGCCGAGATCGCCGGCAACGCCCTCACCACCGACGGCGTGATATCAGCCATGTTCGGACGTGCGGCATGAGCCCTGTTGCGCGCCTCCTGTCCCTTGGGCGAAATTTCGGCTTCGCCGTCGTGCTGCTGGTCGTGCTGCTTGCGGTCAATCTCATCCTCAGCCCGGGACGGTTCCAGCCGGGTTCCTGGGGGGCGCTGGTCGGATTGGCGGCGCCCTTGATCGGTGCTGCCATCGCCTCCACGCCTGTCATCCTCGCCGGGCGTGGCGGAATCGACATCTCGGTCGGGCCATTGATGGGCTTTGTCAACGCTTTGACGATCCAGGTGCTGTTCCTCGGCACCGGCATCTCGTCGCCCTTGGTGCTCGTTCCGGCGGCGTTGCTCGTCGGCGCGCTGGTGGGCGCGGCGAACGGCTTCCTGGCGACAATCGTGCGCATTCAGCCGATCGTCGCCACGCTCGGCACCTATCTGATCCTGACCGGCGTGACGCTGACAATCCTGCCGGCGCCGATCGGCCCAGCGCCGGCCTGGCTCAAGGCGCTGTCCGGTTCGCTGTCGATGCTGCCGCTGGCGGCGATGCTCGTCGTCTGGTGGCTGGTGCGGCGCACACCATACTACGACCAGCTTATGGCGGTCGGCAGCGACGACCGCGCCGCCTACACCGCCGGTGTCGATGTCACGCGCGTGCGCTTCATCGCCTATGTCATGACCGGCATCCTCGGCGGATGCGCCGGGCTGATGCTGACCGCGCTGATCGGCTCGGCTGATCCCAATATCGGGCCGACCTACACACTGATCGCCATCGCCGCCGTAGCACTTGGCGGCGTCAGCCTGGCCGGCGGCCGTGGTGGCGTGGCGGGTGCCAACATCGGCGCCATCGACATCTTCCTGCTGCAGAGCGTGCTGACGACGTTCAACGTCTCGACCTTCGTGCTGCAGATCGCCTACGGCGCGATCCTGGTGCTGGCGGTGATGCTGACAGCGCTGCAGGAACGTCTTGCCATGGGGAGACGCTGACATGGTTTTGCGCCAAAACCTCTTCGCGACAACCAACGCCCGTGTCGTCGGCGCCTTCTGCGTCGCCGCCCTTCTGCACCTTGCCGGCACAATTCTCATTCCCGGCTACTCGGCGCCGTTTGCGATACGGGCCATGCTGGTGCTCGCCTCGCTGCTCGCCGTGGCCTCGATTGGCCAGACGCTGGTCGTCATCATGGGCGGCATTGACCTTTCGATCCCCTTCGTCATCGGCTTTGCCAATGTCGTGGCGGCGCAGCTTTATGGCGATGGCTGGAACTTTTTTCTCGTCTGCGGCCTGGTCGGCGCGCTGGCGCTCGTCATCGGCGGGCTGAACGGGCTGATCTCGCGCAGCCTCGACATCCAGCCGCTCATCGTCACGCTCGGCATCGGCATGGTCGTGCAAGGGCTGGTGCTGCTGTGGACAGCCGGCTTCCCGTCAGGCTCCGCGCCACAAGCGGTTTCCAGCTTCGTCTCGATCGGCGGATCGGCCGGCCCGCTGCCGGTGCCGTGGCTGGTGCCAAGCCTGGTCGTGCTGGCGGCGCTGGTCGTGCTGGTGCTGGAGCGGACGCCCTATGGCCGCCGGCTCTATGCGTTGGGCAGCAATCCGGGAGCGGCGCCGCTGGCGCTGATCGATCCGGTTCGCATGTGGGTCATCACCTATGCAGCAAGCGCCTTCTTCGCCGCTGTCGCGGGCGTGCTGCTGCTCGGCTTCACCGGCTCGGCCTATGGCGATGTCGGCCAGCCCTATCTGTTCCAGACCATCGCAGCGGTCGTCGTCGGCGGCGCAGCACTGGTCGGCGGCCGGGGCAGCTATCTCGGCACGATCGCCGGCGTGCTGGTGCTGACCGAGATCAACACGCTGCTCATCGGCCTCGGCTTCCAGCCCGCGGCAGTGCAGGCCGCGCTCGGCTTCGTCATCGTGCTGCTGGTTTCGCTCTATGGCCGCGAACGGCACGTCTCGGCAACCATCTGAAAGGACCTGTCAGTCGAGCCGCCACAGCTTGCGGGCATTGCCGGACAACAGCCTGTCGCGCTCGGCAATGCTGCAGCCCGAGAGCAATGCATGGGTCGCCGCCACCCAGGTCGACAGGCCGCCGCCTAGCGTGCAGACCGGCCAGTCGCTGCCCCAGACGACGCGGTCCCAGCCGAATGAATTGATGGTGTGCTCGACGTACGGCCGCAACGTCTCGACCGTCCAGCTGCCGGCATCGGCATAGGCGACGACACCGGAAATCTTGGCCATGACATTCGGGCGCCGGGCGATCTCGCTCATATGCTCGCGCCATGGATGTTCCCTGTTGCCCTTGATGTCGGGCACGCCGCAATGGTCGAGGACGAACGTCACATCGGGTGCCAGGTCGGCAAGCACGATAGCCTTGGGAATCTGGTGCGGCAGCACGACGAGATCGAAGGTCAGGCCGGTGCCGCCAAGCCGCTTGATGCTGTCGCGGAACACCGCACCTTCCGAGAGCTCGTCGGGCGCGACATGAAGGACGCGGCGAAAGCCCTTTACGAACGGGTTTGCCCGCTGCCGTTCGAGATAGGCCGCGAAGTCTCCTTCCTCAGGACGGCAGGACGCGATCACCCCGGCCAGCATGCTGCCGGGCTGCCGTGACAGTCCTTCCACACGAGCCGTCTCGGCTTCGATGTCGGCCGGATCGACATCGACCTCCATATGCAGCACGCGCTCGACGCCGACACGCTGCGCCTCCGTCGCGTAGTCTTCATAAGAGAAATCGCGGTTGAGCGCCGGCACGCCGGCGAGCCAGGGATAGCGCAGGGCCGAGCGATCGATGAGGTGAAGATGGGTGTCGATGATCATGGCGAGGCTCCTCCCTCTGGCTTTTCAAATCATCTCACGAGAGAATTCTTCATTCAAATAAGAATTCACACCGATGAGCCGACTGCTGATCCAGCAAGGTGCGACAGCTTTTCACACGTTGCCAGCAACAGTTCGATTGTCCTGGTGATATCGGGTGCGGAAGGCGCGTTGACCACCGTGATGTAGGGAATCGACAGCGCGGCGATCGCCTTGCCGTCGGAACTGCGCACCGGGGCCGACAGGTTGAAGACGCCGGCTGTCTGCATCGAAGCCATCATCTCGTAGCCACGGTCGCGGATCTGGTCGAGACGGGTGAAGAACTCGCTCGATTGCGCCGTCTTGTCGGTGCTGCGGACGTGTTCGGAAATCATCATCTGGCGCTCTTCCGGTGAGCGGAAGGCGAGCAGCACATGTCCCGAGCCGGTGTCGAACAGACTGATATGGGAGCCGACCCGGATCGATATGCCCCAGTAGTTCGGTGCTTCCTGCTGACCGATGACGACGGCAGAACCGCGATCAAAAACAACGAGTTGGTTGGCCTGCTGCGATGTCTCGGCAAGCTCACGCATCAGCGGCGTGGCATAGGAGACCAGCCGCCGTACCGGCGCGTGCAACTGTGCCAGGCCGAACAGCTTGAGCGTCAGCGAATAGCGGTCGCCGTCGAGGCGCGTGACGTAGCCGCGCCGCACCAGCCGGTCGAGCATGCGATAGAATTCGTTGGGACTGCGGTCGAGTTTCTTGGCGATTTCGGCCTGGGTCAGGCCACCATCGACGCCCGCCAGCAGTTCAAGGATATCGAGCCCCTTGTCGAGCGCCGGCGCGCGATAGCGCTCGTCTTCGCTGTCGTCCATGGGCTCATCCTCCAGTGAATTTCACCCTTCATATACGCAGGAACGTGCGCAGCGGAAACAAATTTCGCCTTGACGTCTCCATGAATGTTTTGTTTGTATATGAATGTAGCACTTCTTGTCATCAGACGAGTTGCGGTCGCCGCGAAGGCGGCACCCAGGGAGGATACCAATGAACAGACTGCTTTCCGGCGTCTCCGCCGGTGCATTGTTGCTTGCATTTGGTGCAGGCGCAGCCCTTGCCGGCGACCTGCCCGGCAAGTTCCAAGGCGTGACCGTCGACGTGAAGCTGATCGGCGGCCAGCAATATGAAAAGCTCTACGAACGGATCCCGGAATGGGAGAAGGCGACTGGCGCCAAGGTCAACATCCTGACCAAGAAGAACGGCTTCGATATCGACAAGGAGCTCAAGTCCGACATCGCCTCGGGCAGCACCAACTGGTGCGTCGGCTGGAACCATTCCTCCTTCGCGCCGCAATATACCGGCCTCTACACCGACCTCAGCAAGTTGCTGCCGAAGGAAGAGATCGACGCCTTCGTGCCGTCGACGATCAAGGCGGCAACCATCGACGGCAAGCTGGAGATGCTGCCGCGTGCGCAGTTCGACGTTTCGGCGCTCTACTACCAGAAGAGCCTGTACGAGAACGCCGACAACAAGACCAAGTTCAAGGCGAAATACGGCTATGACCTGGTGCCGCCGGACACCTGGAAGGAAGTCACCGACCAGGCCGAGTTCTTCGCCAACCCGCCCAATTTCTACGGCACCCAGTTCGCCGGCAAGGAAGAGGCGATCAACGGCCGCTTCTACGAGATGGTTGTCGCCGAGGGCGGCGAATATCTCGACAAGGACGGCAAGCCGGTCTTCAACTCCGAGGCGGGCATCCGGGCGCTCGACTGGTTCGTAAACCTCTACAAGGCCAAGGCCGTGCCGGCCGGAACCACCAACTACCTGTGGGACGATCTCGGCCAGGGCTTTGCCTCGGGCACCGTCGCCATCAACCTGGATTGGCCGGGCTGGGCCGGCTTCTTCAACGATCCGAAGTCGTCGAAGGTCGCCGGCAATGTCGGCGTCAAAGTCGCGCCGAAGGGTTCGTCCGGCAAGCGCACCGGCTGGTCCGGCTTCCATGGCTTCTCGGTGACCGAGAACTGCCCGAACAAGGAGGCCGCGGCTTCCCTGGTTTGGTGGCTGACCAACGAGGACAGCCAGAAGCTCGAGGCCGCCGCCGGTCCGCTGCCGACCCGCACCGCGGTCTGGGACTGGGACCTGAAGCAGGCCGAAAACGATCCTTACAAGAAGGAGGTTCTTACCGCTTTCCAGGAAGAGGCCAAGCACGCCTTCGCCGTGCCGCAGACGCCTGAATGGATCGAGATCTCGAACGCCGTCTATCCCGAGCTGCAGGCGGCGATCCTCGGCGACAAGACCTCGAAGCAGGCACTGGATGAAGCCGCCGCCAAGGCGACACAAATCCTCCAGGACGCCGGCAAGCTCTAGCAACGGCTCCCAGGGCTGCCTCCCCCATCAGCAATGGGGGAGGCGATCGCGTTGCGCGGGATGCCAGCGGTTTACGCTAACCCTTCGCGCCCAGCCAACGCACCGCCGTCCAAATACAAACACTCAAGGATTCTGATGAAGGGCTTCAAGCCATCCGCGCCATTCCTGCTGCTGCTTCCGGCCATGATCGTGCTGGCGGCGGTGGTGGTGGTGCCGCTGCTTCTGTCGCTCTATTCGAGCTTCACCCCGTTCCGCCTGACGCGGCCCGAAACGTTCTACGTCTTCATCGGCATCCGGAACTATCTTTCGATCCTGTCCAACACCGACTTCTGGTGGGCCTTCGGCCGCACGGTTCTGCTGCTGACCATCGCGCTCAATCTCGAAATGCTGCTCGGGCTCGGCCTCGCCATGCTCGTCGAGAAGGCGACGCGCGGCCAGCGCATCCTGCGCACGCTGATGATGTTTCCGATGATGTTCTCGCCGATCCTGGTCGGCTTCCAATTCAAGTTCATGTTCAACGACAATATCGGCCTGGTGAACAATGCGCTGCAGTCGCTCGGCATCACGCGAGACGCCATACCGTGGCTGATCGAGGGCCATCTCGCCTTCATCGCCATCTCGATCGCCGAGATCTGGTCGTCGACGGCGATCTTCGCCATCCTGATCCTCGCCGGTCTGCTCGCCATGCCCAAGGAGCCGATCGAGGCGGCGCGGGTCGACGGCTGCACGCCGTGGCAGACATTCCGCTATGTGACGTGGCCATTCGTCATGCCCTTCGCCTACATCGCCATGACCATCCGTTCGCTCGACGTGGCGCGCGCCTATGACATCGTCAAGATCATGACCGATGGCGGACCGGCGGGCCGCACCGAACTGCTATGGACCTTGGTGGCCCGCACCGCCTACAGCGACGGGCGCATGGGCATGGCCAACGCCATGGCCTATTTTTCGATCCTGCTGTCGATCGCCTTCACCGTCTACTTCTTCAACAAGCTCGCCGCGGCGCGCACGCAGATCGGTGCGGAGTGGTGAGGATGGACGAGAATTCTTCCGCCCGCCTGAAGCGCCGGCTGCTCGGCATCGTCTATCGCATCGGCCTGTTCCTGGCGATGCTGACCATCTGCCTGCCGGGTCTGTGGATCGTGCTGTCGTCGCTGCGGCCGACGGTCGAGATCATGGCAAAGCCACCGGTGTGGATCCCACAGGAGATTTCGTTCGACGCCTATGTCGCGATGTTCTCAGGCATCGGCAAGGGCGGCATCCCGGTGATTGAATATTTCCGCAACTCGCTGATCATCTCGGTGACCTCGACGGTGATTGCGGTGGCCATCGGCATGGCAGGCGGCTATGCGTTCGCCCGCTATCGTTTTCGCGGTAAATCGAGCGTCTTCCTCGGCCTGATGCTGACGCGCACCGTGCCGGGCATCGCGCTCTCGCTGCCGCTGTTCTTCCTCTATGTGCGGCTCGGCATCATCGACACCCATTTCGGGCTGATCCTCGCCTATGTCGCGCTCAACGTGCCGTTCACCATCTGGCTGATCGACGGCTTCTTCCGCCAGGTGCCCAAGGACCTCGCGGAAGCAGCGCAGATCGATGGCTGCACCCGCTGGCAGGCGTTCTGGCAGGTCGAGTTTCCGCTCGCCGGACCGGGCATTGCGTCGGCCGCGATCTTCGCCTTCCTGACCTGCTGGAACGAGTTCGCGCTGGCCTCGCAGCTGACCCGCTCGGTGAGCGCCAAGACGCTGCCGGTCGGCCTGCTCGACTACACGGCCGAGTTCACCATCGATTGGCGCGGCATGTGCGCGCTGGCCGTGGTGATGATCATCCCGGCGCTCACCCTCACCTACATAGTCCAGAAACACCTTGTCGGCGGCCTGACCTCCGGCGCGGTGAAAGGCTGATCCCATGGCAACCGTTACCCTCACCAAGCTGACCAAGCGCTACGGCACTATTGGGATCGTGCACGGCATCGATCTCGACATTGCCGACCGCGAGTTCATTGCGCTGGTCGGCCCGTCCGGCTGCGGCAAGTCGACGACGCTGCGCATGATCGCCGGGCTGGAGGAAATCAGCGCCGGCTCGATCGAGATCGGCGGACGCATCGTCAACGATTTGCCGCCACGCTCGCGCAACATCTCGATGGTGTTCCAATCCTATGCGCTCTATCCGCACATGACGGTGCGCGAGAATCTCGGCTTCTCCCTGAAGATCGCCGGCGCCGCCAAAGAAGACATGGACCGCCGCGTCGCCGAGGCCTCGGCCATCCTCGGCCTCGACACGTTGCTCGACCGCCGCCCGTCGCAACTGTCCGGCGGTCAGCGCCAGCGCGTCGCGATGGGCCGCGCCATCGTGCGCGACCCCGATGTGTTTCTGTTCGACGAACCGCTTTCCAATCTCGACGCCAAATTGCGCACGCAGATGCGCACCGAGATCAAGAAGCTGCATGCCAAGGTGCAGTCGACAGTGATCTACGTCACCCACGACCAGGTCGAGGCGATGACGCTTGCCGATCGCATCGTCATCATGCGCGACGGTCATATCGAACAGGTCGGCACGCCCGACGAGGTGTTCCGGCGGCCCGCGACGCGCTTCGTCGCCGGCTTCATTGGCTCACCGCCGATGAATCTGCACGAGGCGACGATCGATGACGGCCAGATGGTTTTCGCCAGCGGCGAGAAGCTGCCGCTGCCCGCTCAGTTCAAGGCCAATGTCACGACCGGCGACAAGGTGGTGTTCGGGCTGCGGCCGGACGACATCTACCCGACCGGCCATGGCATCAGTTCCGGTGGCGCGGCCGATGTCCACCAGATCGAGCTGCCGATCACGGTCACCGAACCGCTCGGCAACGAGACGCTGGTGTTCGTTGAATTCAACGGCACGGACTGGGTGTCGCGCATGCTGAACCCGAGGCCACTGCGGCCGGGCGAGCGGGTCGCCATGAGCCTCGACATGTCGCAGGCGCATCTGTTTGCCACTGAGACCGGAAAGACACTGCGGAGCTGATCGGCATGGCCAGAATCGAGAAAGTCGACCTTTGCATGGTGGACCTTGTGCCCAAGGTCAAGCGCACCGACGCGATCCAGAGCTTCGTCAGCCAGGAAACGCCGATCGTCACGATCACCGATTCCGACGGTGCGGTCGGCACCGGTTACAGCTACACGATCGGCACCGGCGGTTCGTCGGTGATGCGGCTGCTCTCGGACCATCTGGTGCCGCGCCTGATCGGCCGCGATCCCGACATGATCGAGGCGATCTGGCACGATCTCGAATTCGCCACCCATGCCACGACCATCGGTGCCATCACCGCCATCGCGATCGCCGCCATCGATACAGCACTCTGGGATCTGCGGGCCAAGAAGCAAAACCTGCCTTTGTGGAAACTGGCCGGCGGCGCCAAGGATCGTTGTCCGCTTTACACCACCGAAGGCGGTTGGCTGCACATCGAGACGCAGGCGCTGGTCGACGATGCGCTGGCCGCCAAGGCGAAGGGATTTCGCGGCTCGAAAGTCAAGATCGGCAGGCCGCACGGGTCGGAGGATCTTGCCCGCCTGTCGGCGGTGCGCAAGGCGGTCGGCGACGGCTACGAGATCATGACCGACGCCAATCAGGGGTTTTCGGTCGACGAAGCGATCCGGCGCGCTGCGAGGCTGCGTGAGCTCGACCTCGCCTGGATCGAGGAACCGCTGCCGGCCGACGACATCGACGGGCATGTGCGGTTGTCGAACTCGACGCCGACGCCGATCGCCATCGGCGAGTCGCTCTACTCGATCCGCCATTTTCGCGAGTACATGCAGAAAGGCGCCTGCTCGATCGTGCAGGTCGATGTCGGCCGTATCGGCGGCATCACGCCCTGGCTCAAGATTGCGCACGCGGCAGAGGCCTTCGACATTCCGGTCTGCCCGCATTTCCTGATGGAACTGCATGTCAGCCTGACCTGCGCTGTTCAGAACGGCCGATATGTCGAGTACATTCCGCAGCTCGACCAGTTGACCGGCAAGCGCATGCGCATCGAAGATGGCCAGGCGCTGGCGCCCGACGAACCGGGAATCGGCATCGATTGGGACTGGGACGCGGTCAAGGCCATGAGCATCGCCGAATTCACCACGGCGATCACGAAATAGGAGACTGATATGCAGCGGATGGGGATGATTCTCGGACTGAAGCCGGAAAAGGTCGAGGAGTATGTCCGCCTCCATGCCGCCGTCTGGCCCGGCGTGCTGACCATGATCTCGGCCTGCAACATCAAGAATTATTCGATCTACCTGAAGCGGCCGGAGAACCTGCTGTTTTCCTATTTTGAATACCACGGCACCGACTATGCCGCCGACATGGCCAAGATGGCGGCCGACCCGAAGACGCAGGAATGGTGGGCCGTCTGCATGCCCTGCCAGGAGCCGCTGGCGACCCGCCAGGAGGGCGAGTGGTGGGCCGAGATGGATGAGGTCTTCCATCATGACTGAAGGCGGCTTCGACCCTGCCTTGCTCGTTCAATCCTGGCCAAAACCCTCAAGACCCCGGCCGATCGTCACCTTCGGCGCGGGATCGATCGTCGGCGACGCGCATTTCCCAGCCTACCGGAAGGCCGGCTTTCCGGTTGCCGGGCTTTATGATCCTGATCATGTCAGGGCTGAAAAGCTGGCCAGCCAATGGGGCGTGACGGCCTTTGGCTCGGTCGAAGAAGCGACTGCTGTCGAGGGCGCGATCTTCGACCTTGCCACCCCGCCGTCGCATCATGCCGATGTGCTGAAGTCCTTGCCTGACGGCGCGGTGGCGCTGATCCAGAAGCCGATGGGCAGCAATCTTGCCGAGGCGACCGCGATCCTCGAAATCTGCCGCGCCAGGAGGCTGCACGCGGCGGTGAACTTCCAATTGCGCTTCGCGCCAATGATGCTGGCGCTGAAGGATGCCATCGGCAAGGGCTGGCTCGGCGAGATCGTCGACTTCGACGCCTGGCTGGCGCTGGCGACACCATGGGAGCTTTGGGAATTCCTGCTCAAGGCGCCGCGCGTCGAGATCGCCATGCATTCGATCCACTATCTCGACCTGATCCGGCAGTTGCTCGGCGACCCCAGAGGCGTGCACGCCAAGACGCTCGGCCATCCCAACCATAAAGTGGCGCAGACGCGCACCAGCGCCATTCTCGACTATGGCGACACCGTGCGTTGCGCGCTGTCGATCAACCACGACCACAAATTCGGTCGCCGGCATCAGGCCTGCGAGTTCCGCATCTGCGGCACAGAGGGTGCCGCCTATCTCAAGCTGGGTCTCAACCTCGATTATCCCACAGGCGAACCGGATGTATTGGAGATCTATCCGAAGGGCGGAACGGGCTGGATCGCCGTGCCCTTGGCCGGCGAGTGGTTTCCCGATGCCTTCGTCGGCCGCATGGCCAATGTCCAGCGCTTTGCGGCCGGAGAAGATGATACGCTGATAAGCCCCGTCGAAGATGCCTGGAGCACGATGGCGCTGGTCGAGGCGGCGTATCAGTCGAGCGCGGCACCGGCGACGCCGATTGCGGAAAGACCCTGATGGAACAGATCCAGTATTTCGAGGATTACGAGATTGGCGCGTCGCGCCTAACAAGCGGCCGCACCATCACCGAGACCGACTTCATCGTCCATGCCGGCCACACCGGCGATTTCTTTCCGCACCACATGGACGCCGAGTACATGAAGACGACGCCATTCGGCCAGCGCATCGCGCATGGCACGCTGGTGTTCTCGGTCGGCATCGGGCTGACCGCGAGCGTCGTTAACCCTGTCGCCTTTTCCTACGGCTACGACCGGCTGCGCTTCATCAAGCCGGTGTTCATCGGCGACACAATCCGCACGCGCACCACCATCGCGGTCAAGGAAGACGATCCCAAGCGGCCGGGTTCAGGACGGGTGACCGAGCGGTGCGAGGTGATCAACCAGCGCGGCGACGTGGTGCTGGCGGCAGACCACATCTACATCGTCGAACGCAGGCCGGCGCAGGGCTGAGACTCGGGAAAGTCCTACGAGCCGGTAGCGCGCTTGGTAATGCGCTCCAGCCCGAGCAAGAGAACCAGCGTCGCCACGACCAGGATCATTGTCAGTGCCGCGCCGGCAAAGATGTCGCCGCGATCGGTAAGGCTGAAGATCGAGACCGGCAGCGTCACCCAACCCGGCGGGTAGACCATGACGGTGGCGCCGAGTTCCCCCATCGACAGCGCGAAACTGAGACCGAAGGCGGCGACCAGATAGGGTGCGAGCAAGGGCAGTGTGACGTGCCAAAGCCGGTAGGCCGGGCGAGCGCCGAGGCTCGATGCCACCTGCTCGAAGTCGGGCGAAAGCCGCGCCAGTCCAGCCGAGACATTGCCGAAGGTGAAAGCCGAGATCAGCACGAAATGCGCGATCATGACGATCGCGATCGTGCCGTTGAGCAGCAGCGGCGGATGGCTGAAGGCAACCAGCAGGCCAAGGCCGACAGACACCGAAGGGACCGCGCTTGGGATGAAGAACAAAAGGCCGAGCAGCCGCCGCAAGGCATGGCCCTGGAGGCGCAGCGACAGGGCCGCCCAGGTGCCGCTGACCAGCGCCAGCGCGCTGGCCAGGAAGCCGGTGACCAGGCTGGCCTTGACCGCTCTGCCGGCGGCACCGGAAATGACATCAGTGTAGTGCTCCGTCGTCAGGCCGTTGGGCAGCACGCCGTTCCACTGGTCGGCGAGGCTGGACAGGAGGATGACCGCGAGCGGCGCCAGGAACAGCACGCCGAAGATCAGTGCGAAGAGCACCCACAGGACAAGACGACCGGAGCGTGACCAGACCAGCATGGGCTAGGCTCCCAACCGGCCGGCGGCGAAACGGTAGAGGCCAAACAGGCCGAGCGACAGCGCGATGTTGACGACGGCGATGATACAGGCGACCTGATAGGCCGATTCCTGGATCGCCTTGCCATAGATCAGCAGCGGCAGGGTGATGACGCCCTTGGCGCCGATGAACAGCACGATGCCGAATTCGTTGACAGTCAACAACAGGCAGAGGCTGCCGCCGGCGATGAGTGCCGGGATTGCCGCCGGCAGGATGACCTGGCGAACGATGCGAAACGGCCGCGCGCCGAGCACGCTCGCCGCTTCGATCTGGCCACGGTCGACCAGCGAAAAGGCGGCGAGCAGCGGCCGCAGGATGAAGGGTGTGTAGACAGTGACCTCGGCCAGGATCACACCCCACGCGGAATAGAGGAAATCGACGGGCGGCAGCGGCAGCGAAAAGGTCTCCATCAGCCCGGCATTGAGCATGCCGGCGGAGCCATAGAGGAAGGTGAAGGCAAGCGTCACCAGGAATGTCGGCAGCGCGATGAAGGTATCGATCAGCCGGGCGATGAAGCCGCTGCCGGGGAACGGCACGAAGGCCAGAATCAGCGCCAGCACGAGGCCGACGACCAGACATCCGGCCGTCGCCGCGACCGAGATCGACACCGTGTTGATCAGCGCGTTGAGGAAGAAGCGCGAATGCAGCACGCGGATGACTTCGGCGACATTGGCGACGCCACTGTCGTCGAGGAAGGCCTGGCGGGCAATCAGTGCCAACGGATAGAAGAACAGCAGCGCCAGCAGGGCCGCCGGTGGCACTATCCACAATTTACCCGACGAGAGCTTCATCGCCGGCGCAGGGATGGCGACCGCCTCAGACACCGGCGTCTTCCGGGAGAAGCGAGGTGTCGGCGGGCGCGAAGAACAGCGGCACCTTGGCGCCGGGTTCGGGCAAGGCGATCGGCAGCCTGGTCGCCGAGACACGCACCGGCGTGCCGTCGACGTCGAGCACGAGATGGGTCAGTTCGCCCTGCCAGTGCACTTCCTGGAGCGTGCCCACGATGCGGTTGGTATGGTCGCTGTCGGCGGTCAGGCTGAGATGCTGCGGCCTGATACAGAGCAGGCTCTTGTCGCCGGCCTTCTCGTTGCGGCCGGCGCCGGTCAGCAGCGCGTCACCATGCCTTGCCGTGGCAAATCCCTTCGACCCGACGGCCTCGGCAACCGTTACCGGAAGAAGATTGGCGCGGCCGAGGAACTCGGCCGTAAAACGGTTTGGCGGGCGGCGGTAGAGTTCGGTCGTCGGTCCATGCGAACAGACCCTGCCGTCGCGCATGATGGCGATCTTGTCGGCAAGCGTCAGTGCCTCGGTCTGGTCGTGGGTGACATAGAGGATCGTGAGGCCGGGCAGGCTGCGGTGCAGCCGGGCAATCTCCTCGACCATGTTGCGGCGGATCTGGGCGTCGAGCGCCGAGAGCGGCTCGTCGAGCAGGAGCACGCGCGGCCGCACGGCCAAGGCACGCGCAATCGCCACGCGCTGCTGCTGGCCGCCCGAAAGCTCGCGCGGATAGCGCCGGGCATAGGCCGACATGCCGACAGTGCCCAGCGCATCCTTGATCCGCTCACCGATCAGCGCCTTGTCGGCGCCCTGTGCTCTGAGGCCGAAGGCAACGTTGTCCTCGACCCGCATATGCGGAAACAGCGCGTAGTTCTGCACCACCATGCCAAGGCCGCGCTCGTAGGGCGGCAGATCGGTCACATCGGTGGCGCCGATGCGGATCCGCCCGCTGGCGGGTCGCACGAAGCCCGCCACGGCGCGCAAGGCCGTCGTCTTGCCGGATCCGGATGGGCCGATCATCGCCAGGATCTCGCCAGGTGCGATATCCAGGGTCAGCGGATGCAAGACGACATGCGCGCCATAGGCAACGCTGACCTTGTCGAAATGGACATTGGAGCCGGCGCCGCGAACCTTCGCGGCGTCGATGTCCATGACACTGGTACCAGTAAAGGCTGCGGCCGACATGGCGTGGTCCTCCGGGTTTCCCTTGCGGATCAACTTCCGGTCGCTTCGTTCCAGCGCTTGACATAATCGGGCAGCTTGCTCAGCGCGTCGTCCCAGTTCGGCGACCAGATGGTCACGCCTTTCATCGCCTCCTGCGCCTTGGCGAAGTTGGCGTCATCCGGCTTGACGTCCTTGCGAGCCGGCATGCCGAGCGCAACGGAACTGATGCTCGACTGGGCTTCCTTGGAGAGCAGGAAGTCGATCAGTTTCTTGCCGTTGTCTGCGTTGGGTGCGCCGGTGACCAGGCCGATTTCATAGGGCAGCGCGAAGGTGGAGCGCACACCGTCAGGTCCAGCCGGCCAGAACACCTTGATATTGGGATTGTCGGCCATCTGCGACATGTTCATCTGCAGATCGCCATTGGCGACATGCAGCTCACCCTTGTTGACCAGCGCGGTCAGCTTGCCGGTCGAAGCGGAGGGGCCGACATTGTTGTCCTGCAGCTTCTTCATGAACTCGAAGCCGGCATCCTCGCTGCCGAAGGCGTGGATGATCTGCAGCATGACGGCGGTGCCGTCACCGGCCTGGCCGGGGGTAGAATACTGGATCTTGCCCTTGAACTTCGGGTCGAGCAGGTCGTTGTAGGCCTTTGGCGCTTCAGGCAGGACGGCACTGTTGTAGATGAAGTTCATATAGTTGTTGACCAGCGGCCGGTACTTGTCTGTGCCGCCATCGATCTGGTCGGCGGCTTCCGGCTTGTAGTCCTGCAGCAGGCCGTCAGCCGCGGCCCGCTGCACGAAGGGCGGCAAGGTCACCAGCACGTCGGCCTGCGGATTCGACTTTTCCTTGGCGACACGCTCGACGACGCCGCCGGAACCTGCCTCGATATACTGCACGGTGATGCCGGTGGCCTTGGTGAAGGCGGCGAATTCGGTCTCGAACCAGCTGCCATTGCCGTCATGCAGGCCGTCGGCGGAATAGATGGTGACGACGCCGTCGGCGAGTGCCGGTCCGACAAGAGCCGACGACGCCAACAGCGACGCGGCGAAGGCCATAGCTATGGTTGCCTTTTGCGATTTCATGCTCAGTTCCCCTGTGATTGATGGCACATTCTGCGATGCACTGTGACGATCTCGCCTGTAGGCCGGAGCCTTATGCGGCACCGTTCGATCTCGTCGTTGTGCCGACTTTGGGGACTGACGATCGATAAGTAAAATCTATTTATTTTATGAGAGGCAAATTTTACCTGATAGTTGTCATGGAACTGTCGCAACGCTGGCCTGGCTTCGATTCCGGCCTCGCGGAAGGCCCGCGATTGGGTGCAGAGATGGTGATGGTCAGCCAAATGAAACCCCAGATGTCTGCGCCCGCAGCCGCGGGTCGAACGAACGAACGGTAACCGGCCGGCCTTCGAGAATTTCGAAGCAGCGCGCGAGCGTGTCGTCTTCGAGCCGGCGCATGGCCCCCTGCGTGAAGAAGGTGAGATGCGGAAACAGGATGACGTTGTCGCGGCCGAACAGCGCGCTCATCGGATGGCCCGATTTGGCCAGCGGCTCGACCGAATAGACGTCGAGCCCGGCGCCGCCGACGCGCCCCGAGATGATCGCCTCGACAAGGGCGGCCTCGTCGATCAGCGCGCCGCGCGAGACGTTGACGATGATAGCGGAAGGCTTCAGGCAAGCGAGCTCGGCTTCACCAATCAAGCCGCGCGTCCTGTCGTTCAGCACGCAGTGGAGGGAAACGAAATCGCAGGCGCGCAGCATGACGTGGAGGTCTTCTACCTTCTCGATGCCGGCGGTGCGCATGGTTGCGACATCGACACCGGGATCGAAGCCGAGAACGCGCGCATGAAATCCTTGGCCTGCCATGCGCGCCATGCTGCGGCCGATCTTGCCGCAGCCGACGAGCCCAAGCGTGGCGCCGGACATGTCGCGCCCCAGCCAGCGTTGCTCGGGCCAGATCCAACCATCACGTGACACCGCCGCGGTGATGGAGGGCAGCCGCTTGGCCAGCGCGATCATCAGCGCGAAGGCGCCTTCGGGGACGGTTTCCTCAGCATAATCCGGCACGTTGACAACGGGAATGCCACGCCGCATCGCGGCGGGGATGTCGATGGCATCGACGCCGACGCCATATTTGACAATGCCGTTCAATCTGGGAGCCGCCTCGATCACCCGTGCGGTGATCGGCGTGTAGCACATCAGCAAAAGATCGGCGTCCGCAACGGCCTGCATGAGATCAGCTTCGGGGATGCCGTCCGGCAGCGTCACCAGTTCGACCCCCCTCGCCCGCAAGCCGGCGTCGATGCCGGGACATTCGAGTTCGCGGTCGGTGCGCACGGCCTTCACGGTCAGGCCGCCAGCACCGTTCGCTCGACGATGTCGAGCGCGCCGTCGAGGTCGGTTTTCGAAATGACCAGCGGCGGCGACAGCGTCAACACGTTGCCTTGGCTGATCTTGAAGCTCAGCCCCTGTTCAAGGCAAGCATAGAAGACGCGCTCGGCGAGATCGCGTGCCGGCTGGCGCGTATCGCGATCCTCGACGAGCTCGACGCCGACCATCAGTCCCCTGCCCCTGACGTCGCCGACATGGGGCGAGCGCGCCATCAGGTGCTGCATGCGCCCTAGCATGTGCCGACCGAGTTCGGCCGCGCGCTCGACCAGCCCTTCCTCCAGGATGATGTCGATCGTCGTCAATGCGGCGCGGGTCGTCACCGGGTTCTTCTCGTGGGTGTAGTGGCCGATCGCGAAGCCACCGGTGACGTCGAGATCGCGGCGCGCGATGATGGCGGCGATCGGCAGGACGCCGCCGCCGAGCGACTTGCCGAGGACGACGATGTCAGGCGTCACATCATCATGCTCGTGCGCGAAGAATTTGCCGGTCTTGCCAAGGCCGGTCGGGATCTCGTCGAAAATCAAGAGCGTGCCGTGCCGGTCGCAGGCCTCGCGCACCCGCTTCCAGAAGCCCGGCGGCGGCGGGTTTGGCGTCGCCCGCATCGGTTCGGCGACGACCGCCGCCACGTCCTGCTCGCGGCCAAGGACGTAGGCAATCATGTTGGCGCAGGCGAGGCCCGATGCTTCCAGGGAATCGTGGCCATAGGGGCAGCGATAGCCGTCCCAAGGCGCGACGTGCTCGGTGCCGGTCATCATCGGGCCTGATATGTGCGAGCGGAAGGTCGCCTCGCCACCAACGCTTGCTGCGCCAAAGCCGGCGCCATGGAACGCATCCCAGAACGACACCGTCTTGAAGCGGCCGGTCGCGGCGCGGGCGATCTTCAGCGCGACCTCGATGGCGTCCGAGCCGCCTGTGGTGAACAGCACTTTGCCGAGATTGCCGGGCGCCAATGCCGCCAGCTTCTCGGCCAGTTCGACGGCGGGCTCACAGGTGAAACGGCGCGGCGCAAAGCAGAGCTGATCGAGCTGCTTCTTGATGGCGGCCACAAGCCTCGGGTGGCCATAGCCGAGGTGATGGACGCTGTTGCCGTGGAAATCCATGAAGCGGCGACCGGCGGTGTCCTCGATCCAGATGCCTTGCGCCTTGGCGATCGTCGACAAACAGGGGCTGGACAGGCTCTGGTGCATGAAGGCGGCCGCGTCGCGATCGAGCAGGCCGCGGATCCGCGGATCGCCCTGCCCGGCATCCCAGCGACCGCGAGCCGCTGTGGTGTTGGAATCGCCTTCGGTGTGCACAAGTTCAGATATCGCGGCCATCATGGTCTCCGAAATGCGAATGAGGGAGCGGCGAACGCTCCCTCGATTGTTCTATCCGTCAATGCCGTCCGGTCAGGACCAGGGCAGCGAAAATGTCTTCACATTGGTGTAGCTCTTCATCGCTTCGATGACGCCTTCCTTGTAGCCGTTGCCCGAATCCTTGATGCCGCCGAAGGGCGACATCTCGATGCGATAGCCCGGCACTTCCCAGATGTTGACGGTGCCGACCTGAAGGCCGGCGATGTATTTCTGCATGCGCGGAAAAGAGTTGGTGCAGACGCCCGACGACAGGCCGAAGGCGGTCGAGTTGGAGAGCGCAATCAACGCCTCGTCATCGTCCGGCGCACGCACGATCGGGATGATCGGCCCGAAGGTTTCTTCCATGACCAGCTCGGATGTATGCGGCACGCGATCGACGACGATCGGCGGCAGCAACGCGCCCTGGCGGCCCGGATTGTAGAGAATGTCGGCGCCTTGCTCGGCAGCCATGTGGACGCGGGCTTCGAACAGCGCCGCCGCCTTCTCGTGCACAACCGTACCAAGGTCGGTCGCGCGGTCCATCGGATCGCCGAAGCGGATCTTCTTCGCCCGCTCCAGCACCAGCGGCACGAAACGGTCGGCGACACTTTCCTGGACCAGGATGCGCTTGACCGCCGTGCAGCGCTGGCCGGAGTTTTTTGTCGCTCCGGCCACTGCTAGGTCCGCCGCCTTTGCCAGATCCTCGTCCGACAAATCGTTGAGGATGATTAGCGGGTCGTTGCCGCCGAGCTCCAGCACCTGGCGCTTGTAGCCGGCGGTGCGGGCGATCATCTTGCCGACCGGCACGCCGCCGGTGAAGGTGATCAGGTCGATGTTGTCGTTGGTGATCATCTCGTTGCCGATATCGGCCGGCCAGCCGGTCACCACCGACAGCATTTCCGGCGGCAGGCCGGCTTCATAGAGAATGTCGGCCAGGAGAAGTGCGGTCATCGGCGTCAGTTCGGTCGGCTTGACCACCACGCAATTGTTGGTGGCGATCGCCGGCGCCACCTTGTGCGAGACCATGTTGAGCGGATGATTGAACGGCGTGATCGCCGAGATCGCCTTCAACGGCTCGCGGGTGGTGAAGATCTTGCGCGCCTTGCCGTGCGGGGTGAGGTCGCAGGAGAAGATCTGGCCGTCATCCTGGATGCACATCTGTGCCGACAGCGTGAACACGTCATAGGCGCGGCCGACCTCATAGAGCGAGTCCGTCTTGGAGATGCCGAGCTCGAGCGTGATGAGATCGGAGATTTCATCGCGGCGCGAGGCCAATGCCTCGGCGGTGCGGAACAGTATCTGCTGACGCTCGTAGCGGGTCAGCCTCGATTTGTAGCCGGCGGCGATCTCGAATGCCTGGCGGGCGTGATCGGCGCGGCCGGCCGGAACGGTGCCGATGACGGTGTCGTTCCAGGGATAGCGAACCTCGACGACGCTTTCGGCATCGACTTTTTTGCCGGCAATGCGCATCGGCTCGTGGCGAACTTTGATGGCGGGGTCGAGCTTGGTCATGGGTTCTGCTCCAGCAGATTCTTGTTGCGCGGAGGATTCGACCCCCACTCCGGCCCTTCGGGCCACCTCTCCCCCGATCGACGGGGGAGAGGAAATCAGGCGAGGTCAGTGCCTCAACGTTTTCAGGCTAAGCCGCGGCTAACCCTGGCGCCTTTCCTCTCCCCCGTCGATCGGGGGAGAGGTGCCGAGCGAAGCTCGGCGGAGTGGGGGTCGACATTGGCTCAGCCCGCCAGCGCCGCCGCCATCGTCGCGTAATAGAAGGCATCGAAATTGCGCAGCGTCGGCTCGTTCGGCAATTCTGGCAACACACGATTGACGATGAACGGCACCTCCTGCTCGGTCAGCCCGCCATGCGACCGTAGCGGCTCGTTCAGAGCCGCCAGGTCATGGCGATGTTCCGAGGTGCCGATCGTCTTGTTCTCGGTCGAGATCAGCACGATGTCGCCGATGCGATCGGCCGGCAGTTCGAAGCGCTCGCAGGCGGTCGGGCTGTCGACGACCAGCATGATGCCATCGATCCTGGCCAACCGCGCCATGATGCCGGCCTGGTCGGCGCCGTCAGGCAGATAGGCGGTGGCGAAGGAACCCAGCGCGCCATGATGCACGACATAGGGGTCGGTGATCGGCAGGATGACGCGGGCGGCGTCCTTGCCCAGCCACTCGTCGAGAATATCCTGGACGTAGACGACGTCGGGCGAGCCGTCGGCCTTGTGCTTGGGCTTCATACCATGGTCGGCGGTGACGACGATGGCAGCACCCAGCGCATCGAGCTCGGTCAGGTACTTGTCGAACATCTCGTAGAAGGCGTTGGCCTGCGGCACGCCGGGCGCATATTTGTGCTGCACATAGTCGGTGGTCGTCAGGTACATGATGTCGGGGCGGAACTCCTTCAGCAGCTGCACGCCGGCGGCGAAGACGAATTCCGACAGCTCGGCCGAATAGACCTCCGGCACCGGCAGCCCAAAGTGCTTCGAGGCATTGTCGATGCCGTGCTCGGCTTTGCTGGTGGTGTCGGATTTTTCAGCCGAGAAGCACAGCGCGCGGCCTTCGTCGAAGGCGAGGCCCTTGCCAAGCAAGGCACGCAGCTTGTCCTTGGCGGTGACCACGGCGACCTTGGCGCCGGCATCGTAGAAGGCCTGGAAGATGGTCGGCGCGCGCAGGAAGCGCGGGTCGTTCATCATCACTTCCTTGCCGGTCTCGCGCTCATAGAGATAGTTGCCGCAGATGCCATGCACCGACGGCGGCCGGCCGGTGGCGATCGACAGATTGTTGGGGTTGGTGAAGCTCGGAATGACCGAGTGCGCAAAACGCACCGTGCCCTTCTGCTTGATCCTGACCAGCGCCGGCATCAGCCCGGCCTCGATTGCCTCGTCGAGATAGGCCGGCTCGCAGCCGTCAAGGCAGATGGCGATCGCCGGCACGCGCGGCCAGGCGTAGGTGCGGCCGTTGACCGCGACGTTGATGGGAGACATCTGGTTCATCTGATATCCTCGAAGTCGGCCGCTTCAGGCGGCGAGTTTGGCGCGTTCGGCAAGTGCCGCGGCGGGTGGGGCGGCGGTGTCGACGCCCATTTCATGAAGCGAGAACGCCGCCGCCTCGACGACGCGGCGCATGACATGTTCGTCCATCTGGCCGATGCAGCCGACGCGGAACGAATCCACGGCGGTCAGCTTGCCCGGATAGATGATGAAGCCCTTGTCCTTCATCAGGTCGTAGAAACGGTCGAACGCGAAACTGGCATGAGCCGGGTTGAAGAAGGTGACGATGATCGGCGACAGCCAGCGATCCCGGAGCAGTGTCTCGAAACCGAGGTCGCGCATGCCGGCCACCATGACGTCGCGGTTCCTCGTATAGCGGGCGCCACGGCCGGCGACGCCGCCTTCGGCCTCATGCTGGCGCAGTGCTTCGAGGAAGGCGGCCACGACATGCGTCGGCGGCGTGTAGCGCCACTGGCCGGTCTTGTTCAGGTGCGCCCACTGAGCGTGGACATCGAGCGACAGCGAATGGCTCCTGCCTTTGGCGGCGTCCAGTTCGCTCTTGCGGGCGATGATGAAGCCAAAACCCGGAACGCCTTCGATGCACTTGTTGGCGGACGAGACCATCGCCTCATAGCGGATTTCGTTGACGTCGAGCGCCACGGCGCCGAACGCACTCATGGAATCGACCAGCAGCTTGCGACCCTTGGCATGGACGGCTTCGGCAATTTCAGCGACCGGGTTGAGGATGCCGGAACTGGTCTCGCAATGGATGGCGATGACATGGGTGATATCAGGGTCGGCCGCGAGGGCCGCTGCCACCTCGTCGCCGCGCGGGGGCAGATAGTCGCCCTTGTCGATCAGCGTATAGGCGCGGCCGAGATACTGCATGGTCTGCGCGGCGCGCAGGCCGTAGGCGCCGTTGGCCAGCACAAGAACCTTGCCGTCCCTGGGCACGAACGACCCCAGCATCGCTTCGACGCAGAAAGAACCGCTGCCTTGCATCGGCACGCAGTCGAACTCATCGTTCCTGTCCCCGGTCAGCGCCAGCAGCCGGCGACGCATATCCGATGTCATGGCGCGGAAGTCGCCGTCCCACGATCCCCAGTCGCGCAACATCGCCTGCTTGACCGAATAGGCCGTGGTGAGCGGCCCCGGGGTCAGAAGATACGGCTCGCCCAGCGCCGGGCTGGCCTGCGGCTCCGCGGCAAATTTCGTCTCGGCGAGCATGTTGTCCTCCGCTCGATCTGCGTTCGATGTGGCCTTATTCTTGGCCTGAATGATCTATTTGTAAAATCGTTATTTTGTATCGATGTATCGATTTTAGTAATGACCTGCCGGGCGGGAATCCGTCCTCAGGCCAGTGCAGGAGCCCTCACTTCCGCAGCCCCTCTCGCCAGCCGGCTTTCCAGCAGATCACCGCTCTGCGTCAGCAAGGGATAAGCGACCGAGGTCATCAGCGAGTTGATCTCCTTCAGCGCCCGCACGGCCTTCAGGTGGATGTCGCTGGTGTCGATGCTCTGCGGCATTCCCGATTGCAGGCGCTTGAGGTGACGGTCGTGGCTCGTGCGTTCCAGTCTGCGCATCCGCTCCTTCTCGACGACGAGTTGCCGCGCCGAATCGAGATCGCTCGACACCAGCACATTGAGTGCAAGCTGCATGTTGGCCATGACACGGTTGTGAAGCCCGGCCAGTTCGCTCCAGCCGTCGCGTGAGAAGCGCAGGTTCTTGTCACGCAGCTCCTGGGTGAGCACGAGCAGGTTCTTGGCGACGATGTCGCCGGCGCGTTCGAGATTGATGGCGAAGTCGGTGAGCTCGATCCCGCGCTGCGCTTCGGCCACGCTCATGCTGCCGCGATTGACTTCGGCAATGTAGAGCTTGATTTCGGTATGGGCGCGGTTGACCTCCTCATCGAGTTTTTGGGCCTGGCGTATCTGGTCGCCGGTGCCGGCGTCGAAGAAATCCATCACTGGGCGCAGCATCACCTCGACGACTTCGCCCATGCGCAGCAGCTCGCGGGTCGCACTGGCTAGCGCAAGACCGGGTGTGCGCATGACGGTGCGGTCGAGCGCGCTGGTTCGGCGCGACATCAGGTCTCCACCCTCTCCGGCCTTTGCCACCGGCCTGTCTGCGATCAACAAGGCGACCAGCCGCTCCATCATGCCGGTGAACGGCAAGCAGCAGATGACCAGCACCAGATTGAAGGCAAGGTGCAGGTTGACCAGCTGGCGGCCTTCGGTTGCGCCGAACAGATGCGCCGGGAGGGTCACGGCCTGAAGCGCGAACAAAGCCGTCAGCGCCGCCGTGCCGCGAAAGATCAGATTGCCGAGCGGGATACGGCGCGCCTCGACGGCTTCGCCGCGCGTCAGCCAAACCGCGATCAGCGCGCCGCCGCAATTGGCGCCGAGGATGAAGAACAGACCGACCTCGACCGGCAAGACGCCTTGCGCGGCAAGCGTGACGAACAGCAGGATCGCCGCGACGCTGGAGTGGATCAGCCATGTGAACAGGGCAGCGGCGGCAAAGGCGGTGAAATAGTCCGCGCGCAGATAGGAAATCACCAGTGGCAGCAAGGTGCTCTGCCGCATCGGTGCGGTCGCCTCGCCGATCATATGCAGCGACAACAGGACGAAGGCGACCCCCATCAGGATTCGCCCGCTATGCCTGATGCCAGCCACTTCGAACTTCAGGGCCATCGCGCCGCCGACCAGGATCAGCGCCGGCACAAGCCAGCTGAGGTCGAACGACAGCACCTGCACGACCAGGGCGGAACCGAGATCGGCGCCCAGCAGGATCGCCAGCCCGGCCGACACCGAAACCATGCCGCTGGCGGCAAACCCGGCCGCCAGGATAGCGACGGCGGTCGAGCTCTGCAGCAGCACGGCAAGCACGGTGCCGACACCGGCCGATCTGATCCGCTCACCCCGGGCTTGCCTCAGGGCATCACGCAAAGTGAGCCCGCAGGCCCGCTCGACAGCCTTGCGCACCATATGCACGGCCCAGAGCAGCAGCATGACCGCACCCGCCAGATGCAGCAGGATGATGGAAAATTGCATGGCGACGCCTCCGGTGCCAACGGCCGGCAGGGATGTCGACCCATGCTCAGGCTGAGGGTCGGCAAAACATAAGTCAAATCGTTCCTTTCGATCTTTTCCTAAGCAATCCTTATGATAAGATGTCGGCGATTTCAGAAGTGTCGGAGGCACGGGAGATGCGCTACGTCCAGTTGCGAGCCTTTCACCAGGTGGCCATCTGCGGTGGCTTTTCTCGCGCCGCCGAGGCGCTCTTCCTGACCCAGCCGGCGATCTCGGACCAGGTGCGCAAGCTCGAGGAAGAGTATGATGTGCTGCTGTTCAACCGGAACAAGAAGCAGGTCACGCTGACCCATTCGGGCCAGAAATTGCTCGAAATAACCCACCGCATGTTCGATACCGAGCAACAGGCGCTCGAACTCCTGACGGAGTCCCGCGCCCTGCGTTCCGGCACGCTGCGCATCGTCGCCGATGCCGCACATCATCTGCTTCACATTCTCGGCAGCTTCCGGGCCCGCTATCCCGGCGTGCAGGTTTCGGTGCGCGCCGGCAACACCGAGACGGTGATCAGCAGCCTCTACAGCTACGATGCCGATATCGGCGTGCTGGGCGAGGTGCCGACGGGGCGCGATTTCGAGGTGCTGAAACTCAACTCGACGCCGATCATCGCGTTTGCATCCGTCGACCACCCGCTGGCCGCGAAAAAGTCGCTCACCCTCAAGCAGCTCGCGCAGGAATCACTGGTCATGCGCGAGCGTGGATCGAAGACGCGTCAGAAACTCGAAGATCTCGCAGCCGCCTCGAAAATCGAATTGAGGCCGGCGATCGAAGCCGAGGGCCGCGAAGCCGTCCGCGAGATCGTCGCCTCGGGCGCCGGCATCGGCTTTGTCTCGGCGGCCGAATTCGGCCAGGATTCGCGGCTGGTGCCGATCACCATCGATGCTCCCGAGACCCTGATGGACGAGGCGTTGATCTGCCTGCGTGAACGCAGCGGCGGCAAACTGGTGCGGGCTTTCCTAGATATGGCGCGCTCGATGTCGGCGGATTAAGCGGCGGCCCTGATCTCCACCGCATCAGCCTTCACCCGCTCCGACTTCGGATCGTAGGGGCTGCGCAGATGTGCTGTCGCGGCATGGCGAACGCCGGCAAGGTCGATCTCGAAACGACCACCGGTGAGAAATGCAGCGTCGACGCCCGCCTCGTTCTCGATCAGGCCGAGCGCCACCGAGCGGCCAAGCGTGTGGCCGTAGGCGGCCGAGCGGACTTCGCCGACCGGCTTGCCGTCGCGCAGGATCAGTTCGCCGCCCCACAGCATCGGCTCGGCATCATCGAGCGTGAACAGCACGATGCGTCTTGCCGGTGCTGCCGATGGCTTCGTCTCAACCAGCGCGTCGCGGCCGATAAAGTCACCTGGCTTGTCCATCGCCACGGCGAAGCCAAGCCCGGCCTGCCAGGGGTCGATATCAGGCGTCAACTCCCTGCCCCAGGCGCGAAAACCCTTTTCGATGCGCAAGGCATCGAGCGCGTAGTAACCGGCGTCCAGCAGACCGAATTCACGGCCCGCCTCATGCAACGCCTCATAGACGCCGACGGCGAATTCTGTCGGCACGATCAGTTCCCAGCCCAGTTCGCCGACATAGGTCATACGGTTGGCATAGGCGGTGGCATAGCCGATATCGATCTCGCGGATGGTGGCGAAGGGAAAGCCGGCGTTGGAAAGATCGGCCGAGGAGAGTTTGCCCAGCAGATCGCGTGATCGCGGTCCCATCAACGCCAGCACCGCGTAGGACGAGGTGACGTCGGTCACGATTGCATGCGCGTCGGACGGAATGTTTTTGACGATCCAGTCGGCATCGTGGACAGCTTGTGCGGACCCGGTGACGATGAGGAATTTCTCCGCGCCGAGCCGCATAACGGTGAGATCGCTCTCATAGCCACCGCGTGCATTGAGCACGCCCGTGTAAACAGACGTACCGTCCGGTACGTCGATATTTCCGGCGCAGATCCAGTTGAGCACGGCGCAGGCATCGCGGCCCTGCACGAGGAGCTTGGCGAAAGAGGTCTGGTCGAAGACGGCGACGGCTTCGCGTGTCGCCTTCATCTCGCGCTTGACCGCCTCGTGCCAGTTCTGGCGGCCGAAGGCATAGTCGTTCTCGGTCTTCTCTCCTGGTGCCGCGAACCAGTTGGCCCGCTCCCAGCCCATCTTGGAACCGAAGCAGGCACCTTTGGCGGCGAGCCGGTCGTAGAGCGGCGAGCGGCGGAACGGCCGCGCCGTGTCCAGTTCACGGTTCGGCCACGGCATGGCGTAATGCAAGCCGAGCGTTTCCTTGACACGGTCATGCAGCCAGCGCGGATTGTTGTTGAAGGAGGCGAAACGCCTGATGTCGACCGGCCACAAATCCATGGTCGGCGCGCTGTTGACGATCCATTCCGCCAGCGCCCTGCCCGCGCCGCCGGCGCTGGCGATGCCCATGGAGTTGAAGCCGGCGCCGACATAGAAATTCTTCAGTTCCGGCGCCTCGCCGAGGAGAAAATTGTTGTCCGGCGTGAAGCTTTCGGGACCGTTGTAGAATTTCTTGACCTCGGCCTCGGCCAATTGCGGCACGCGGACCAGCGCGTTTTCCATCAAAATCTCGAACTGATCCCAATCGTCCGGCAACAGCGCGAACTCGAAATTTTCGGGAATGCCATTCATGCCCCACGGCTTGGCGTGCGGCTCAAAGCCACCCATGACCAGGCCGCCGACCTCTTCCTTGAAATAGATGAACCCGTCGGGGTCGCGCATGACCGGCAGGTCCGGATGCACGCCCTCGATCCTGCCGGTAACGATGTACATGTGCTCGGCCGAATGCAGCGGCACCGAGACGCCGCACATCAGCCCGACCTTGCGCGCCCACTGGCCGGCGCAATTGACGACGATCTCGGCGGCAATGTTGCCGCGGTCCGTCTCGACACCGCAGGCGACGCCGTTCTTCACGCTGATGCCGGTGACCTTGACCCGCTCGAAAATTTTCGCGCCGCGATTGCGCGCACCCTTGGCCAGCGATTGCGTGAGATCGGTCGGATTGGCCTTGCCGTCGCCCGGCAGCCAGACGGCGCCGACCAGATCGTCGGTCGCCATGACCGGCCATAGATCGGCCGCCTCCTTCGGCGAAATCATGTCGATCTCGACGCCTTGGGCGCGTGCCGATGCGGCCGTGCGCTTCAGCACCGTCATGCGGTCGGCGGTCCGCGCCACCGATAGCGAGCCGCAATTCTTCCAACCGGTGGCGAGCCCGGTCTCGGCCTCCAGCCCGCCATAGAGCTGCGTGGAGTATTTGATCAGGCTGGTCATGTTGGAATGACTGCGCAACTGGCCGACAAGCCCTGCGGCGTGCCAGGTGGTGCCACCGCTGAGTTGCCCCTGTTCGAGCAGCACGACATCGGTCCAACCGAGCTTCGTCAGATGATAGCCGACCGAGCAGCCAATGATACCGCCGCCGACGATGACGACGCGCGCTTGCGTGGGGAATTCGTTTGCCATGGGACATCCTGCCGTTTTGACACCGGTTGGATCATAGCAGCCGAATTCCAAATATCAACACAAAATACCACAAAATATCACATCAAAGAGGCAACCATCAGCTCAGGCCCTTTGCGCGCAAGCGCTTCAGCGATGTCAGCCTGCGGTTTCGCGTCGACGATCACGCCGGCGGCGCGTTGAAAATTCGGAATCCTGAGCGGCGTCAGCTTTGCGAACTTGCTGCTGTCGAGAACGAAGTAGGTTTTGGCGGCAAGCGCGATCATGCGGCTGCGCTGTTCGGCGCCGGCGCGGGTGAAATCGGTCACCTCGCCGTCGGGCGACAGCGCGCCACCACCGAGGAAGGCGATGTCGACGCGAAAGCGCGACATAGCTTCGAGCATGTCGATTCCCGAGGCCGCTTCCTCGCCTGGATCGACTTCGCCACCCAGCACATGCACGCGCATGCCTGAGACGTGGCACAGCAGAAGCGCGATCTTCAGGCTCGCCGTGCAGATGGTGAGATCGCGCAGGTCGGCCATGGCTTGTGCGACGGCCAATGTGGTGGTGCCGGAATCGAGGAACACCACCATGCCGTCCTTTACAAGACCGGCGGCCAGCCTGCCGATCGCGGCCTTGCCTCCGGCATTTTCGTGGCTGCGCAAGCTCATTGCCGGTTCGCTCGGTTCGAAGCGGGCGGCGCCGCCATGGACGATGCCGAGCCGTCCCTTATCCGACAGCAGCTTCAAATCACGGCGGATGGTTTCGCGCGAGACATCGAAGAACCCGGCCAGTTCGGCGACACTGACAGACCCTTGGGCGCCCAGCCGCCGCAGGATCTCTTCGTGGCGACGTGGAGCAAGGGCGCGCGCCGGCAGGCTGCTGTCGGGGGACATGATGATCCTCGGATCGAGTAGCGATGTTGCAATATGTGGCAGTGATCGTGCGCAGAGGCAACTCAAGCCATGTCGTCAGGATTTTCGCGACAGGCCATCTTCCCTGATCGCGCTGACCAGCGTCTCGCTTCCCTCGCGAAGATGCTGCCTCAGAATGCCTATGGCCCTGTCGCCGTCGCGCCGCCGGCAGGCGGCCAGCAGATCGCGGTGCTCCGTCTGCGAGCGGCTGCGATAGTCCAGGTTCGACAGCAGGATGCGGACGTAGCGATCGGCGGCATTGTGGTGCGCCTCGATTAAGGCCAGCAATCGATTGTTGCCGCAGGCATCGTAGAGAGCCAGATGAAAGGCACGGTTCAGCGCGCCCCATCGGCCGACATTGCGCTCCGCGTCGATCTGATCGAGAACCTGTTCCGCCTCGTCGAGCCTGTCACCGGCGAGATTGGGAAGCGAAAGCCGCAACGCCTCGCATTCGAGCAATTCGCGCAGTGCATAGATTTCACTGATCTCGGCGCTGTCCATCCGGGCGACCTGCGCACCTTTTGTCGGATGGATGGAAACAATGCCTTCGGCTTCCAATTGGCGAAGGGCGTCACGAATGGGCATGCGGCTGAAGCCAAACTGCTCGGCCAATTCGTCCTGGCGCAGCGAAGTGCCCGCCTTGATGGTGCCACTGGCAATCGCTTCGCGCAGGACATTGGCGACCTGTTCGGCCACGGTTCGCGGCCCCTGCATCACGCTTTCCGCAAATCCTGGCAATCGATGCTCCCGTTTGACGCGGGGCGCTCAGCCTAACGGAAACCCCTCTGCATGGATATATGTATGCCTGTATATGCACACGTTCGGCATCAATTGCCAGACTTGCCCGAATTCCTGCGCCAAGGCCTGATCTGCGTATTTTACCGGCGCTTCGCTTGCCTGGCGTCAGCCGCCGAAGCGCGGTTCCGCAACGCCCCTAACGCCAAGGCCTGATATGGCGAACAGGCTGCCGCGCAAAACGCCGTCGCCGGGAAAACGCGGCAGCGGCGGCTTGGCCATCGAGGTGACGTAGAGGGTGTCGAGCTTCGGTCCGCCGAACATGACGCTGGTGATCTTCTTGACCGGCATGTCGATGATGCGATCGATGCTGCCATCGGGCGCGTAGCGCACCAGCCTTCCGTCATAGACCAGCGCATTCCAGAGATAGCCCTCGGCATCGACGGTCGAGCCGTCCGCCGCACCGCCTCGGCTGGTGTCGACGCGCACGAAGGTACGCCTGTTGGTGGCGGCACCGGTGGCGATATCGTAGTCGTAGGCCCATATCTCCCCGGTCCAGGTATCGGCGAAATAGAAGGTGCGGTCGTCGGGGCTCCAGCATGGACCGTTGGAGCAGATGATGCCGGAATCGATCCGGGTGACGGAAAAATCCGGATCGAGCCTGTAGAGACCGCCGGACGGCCCCTCTTCCATCGTATCCATGGAGCCGGCGAAGAAACGGCCGCGCCGGTCGACCTTGCCGTCGTTGAGCCGGTTCATCGGCTTGTCCGGCTCGGGATCGTGGATCAGCGTCACCTCGCCGGTGGCGAAATCGAGCAGATGGAAGCCGCGCTGCAGCGAGACGACAGCGCCGCCGCCGTCCTTGCGCAGCGCCATTGAGCCGATCTTCATCGGCACGTCCCATGACCGGATCTCGCGCCCGTCGGCGGTCGCCCGAAACACACGCCCGTCGAAGCTGTCGATCCAGTAGAGTCGTTCCTGTTCGACGTCCCACAGCGGTCCTTCGCCCAGTGTGGTCTTCACGTCCACCACGACTTCGATCTTCATGCCGTCCTCCTCCGTTTTGCGTCTCGCGGCGATTGCTCGGACCGCCTCAGAAAGCGACCTTGTCCCCGCCTTTCAATGACAGGATTTCGCGTGCCTCGTCGGGCGTCGCCACCTCCATGCCGAGCCCTTCGATGATCTTGCGGGCCAGCAAGACCTGCTCGGCGTTCGACTTGGCAAGCTTGCCCTTGCCCGCCCACAGACTGTCCTCCAGCCCGACGCGGATGTTGCCGCCAAGGGCCGCCGATTGCGCGGCGATGCGCAGTTGGCTGGCGCCGGCGCCCAGCACCGACCACCGGAACTGGTCGCCAAACAGCCGGTCGGCAGTGCGCTTCATATGGGCGACGTCTTCTGGATGCGTGCCGATGCCGCCGAGCAGCCCGAACACCGACTGCACGAAGAAAGGCGGCTTCACCAGCCCACGGTCGGCGAAGTGGGAAAGGTTGTACAGATGGGCGATGTCGTAGCACTCGAACTCGAAGCGCGTGCCGTTGTCGTAGCAGGTCGCCAGAATGTACTCGATGTCCTTGAATGAGTTGCGGAAGACGAGGTCGCGCGTCGCTTCCAGATGCGGCTTTTCCCAATCGAACTTGAAGGTCTCGTATTTGTCGGCCAGGTGATAGAGCCCGAAATTGATCGAGCCCATGTTGAGCGAGGCGACTTCCGGCTTGAACTGGGCGGCCGGGCGCACGCGCTCCTCGACCTTCATGTAGGGGCTGCCACCGGTGGTGATGTTGATGGCGGCGTTGGTGCCTTGCTTGACGCGCGGCAGGAAGCGGGCAAAGGCCTCCGGCGTCTGGTCGGGCTTGCCGGTTTCCGGATCGCGGGCATGCAGATGCAGGATCGCGGCACCGGCTTCCGCCGCCGCGATCGCCTCCGAAGCGATCTGGTCGGGCGTGATCGGCAGATAGGGCGACATGGTCGGCGTGTGGATGGCGCCCGTCACCGCGCAGGTGATGATGACCTTGCCCCTGGTCCGTGCAGGTCCCGGCTTGCGACTGGTTTGCGTCATTCTCCAAACTCCTGATCCGATTTTCTCTTGTGGGCGGCGAGCGCCATGAGCCGGCGGTCACGCCACACCTGCCGGTCGCCTAGGCTTTGCTGTGGCAGTCGCTTGCGGCGATCAGCCTCGACCGTGTCGATGACCTTGCCGGCCCAGTCGACGCGCCGCTGCGTCTGGGGAAAGATGTTGGAATAGATGCCCTGATAGCGCTCGACATAGTCGCGCACGCCGCCGGGTGCATTGAGATCGATGGTCTCGAACGGCCCCATGAACGACCAGCGCAGCGCCAGCCCGTCGCGGATGCCGATGTCGACATCCTCGACACTGGCGTAGCCACCGGCGACAAGCCGGAAAGCTTCCTCAAGCAATGCGCCTTGCAGGCGATTCATGATGAAGCCGTCAAGCTCGTGCTGCATGACCAGTGGCGCGTGGCCGGCGTCGACGAGGAAGGCGCGGGTTCTCTCGACCGTCTCGGCCGAGGTCCACGGCGCCGGCACGATTTCGGCCGCCGGAATGAGATAGGGCGGGTTGATCGGATGCACGACCAGGCAGCGCTGCCGCCCTTGCAGATGGTCGGTGAATTTCGACGGCAACAGCGCCGAGGTGGAACTGGCGATGACTGTTCGCGGATCGGCAAGCGTGTCGATCAAGGAGAACACCTTGCGCTTCACCTCGAGATTCTCGGGCGTGTTCTCCTGGATATGCACGGCACCTGCCAACGCCTCTTCAAGCTCGGCGACAACGGAGATACGGTCAAGAACCTCACCGGCTTGCTGTCCCCGCAGAAGATCGTTCGCGGCGAGATCGCCGAGCACGCCGGCAATGTAGTCGCGGGCTCCACCTGTGGCAGTGGGCGACTGGTCCCACATCCGCACGTCATGGCCGGCGCGGGCGAAGCTGATCGCCCAGGCCCGCCCGATGAACCCGCTTCCGACGATCGCGACATTGGCCATGGATTGTTCCTCAAAGTGTTTCGACGTTGCCGTCGACGCCGAGCGATTGGCCGGAAATGTTGATCCCCGCATCGGAGAGCAGGAAGGCGACCATCGACGCGACATCATAAGGGCTGGTCATGCGGCGCAGCGAGATGTTCTGCAGATAGCGTCCGGTCATCTCCTCGTGGCTGATACCGACCTGCTTGGCGCGCGCCGAGATAACCCCTTCGATGCGGGGGCCCTCGATGATGCCGGGCAGGATGGCGTTGACCCTGATGGCGTGCGGCCCGAGCTCTTTGGCCAAGCTTTGCGTGAAACCGATGACACCGAACTTGGCCGCCGAATAGGGTGTGCGGAAGGCGTAGCCATGGCGGCCGGCGGCCGACGACATCGAGACGATCGAACCGCCGCCCGCCGCCTTGATCAGCGGCACCGCGCGCCGGGCGCACAGGAACTGGCCGGTCAGGCAGATGTCGATGCAGCGCCGCCAGTCCGCCGGATCGATCTCGTCGACACCGCCGGTCGGCCCGGCAATGCCGGCATTGTTGATCAGCGCATCGAGCCCGCCGAGTTTTTTCTCGACCGCCTCGAACAGACGGTCGACGTCGTCGTCGCGCGAGACGTCGGCCTTGACCGCCGCGACCAGGTCGATCTTGCTGGGAGCAGCGGCCAGCGCCTCGTCGGAAACGTCGCAGACGACGATGCGGGCGCCGAGGCGTGACAGCGTGTCGGCTATGGCAAACCCGATGCCGCCTGCGCCCGCCGTCACCAGCACGCGCTGGCCTTTCAGCCCGGTCAAAAATTCGTCCGCCGATGCCGGCGCCCTTGTGCTCATGATCATGTCCTTCTCATTGCAGCCGCCGTTCGCGCAGCGCCATGACGGCGCCCAGAACGACCAGTCCGTAAAGAATTGCCCTCGTGGCATAGGGAAGCGTGGTGCCGGCGAGCAGCATCTGCAGTGCCGTCAGCAACAACACGCCGCCGAGCATGCCGAGATAGTGGCCGCGCCCGCCGGTGATCAGCGCGCCGCCGACCACCACCACGGCGATCGACGGCAAGAGATAGTCGTCGCCCATGCCGAGGCTCGCCTGACCCGAAAAGCCGGTCAGCATGACGCCGACAACAGCCGCGCAGACGGCCGAAAGCATGTAGACCAGGATGAGCGTGCGCTCGACGCCGATTCCCGACAAGCGCGCCGCGCGCAGCCCGTTGCCGATGCCGTAGACGCGCCTTCCGAACGGGGTGCGGCCAAGCAGGAGTACCGCTGCGACGACAAAGACGACCATCAGCAGCACGATTGGAGTCAGCAGGCCGGCGAGCTTGGCCGTCATGACCCAGCGCAGCATCGGCGAGGAAAACCCGGCCGGCGTTCCCTGCGAATAGAGCAGCGCACAGCCTTGCAGAATGCCGTTGGTGGCGAGCGTCATGACGATCGGCGAGATGCCGAGATAGACGATGCCGAAACCATTGGCGAAGCCGATGGCGCAGGCCATCACCAGGACGACCGGCAAGGCGTAGACAAGGGCGGCGTCGGAGCCGTTGACCATGCCCGCCAGGATGATGCCGGAGATGCCGATCGTCCACGGCACGGAGAGATCGAGGCCTCCGGTCAGGATGACGGTTCCCTGCCCGAGCGCCAGGACGGCTAGGAAGGACGATAGCACCAGCAGCGAATTCCAGTACCCCGGATTGAGGATGGCGCGGCCGAGCCAGATCTGGGTGACAAGCACGATGAGCAGCAGGCAGACATAGGCCGGCAGCGCATAGCGCAGCGTTTCCGCATTGCGCAGATGGAAGGCAGGGCGCGGCGATGCCGGACTGCGCTGGGCATGGGCTGGCTCGGCGATCTTGAGACGCCGATCCACGCGCTCGAGTTGCGAGGGCAATATGCCGGCGCGCCAGGCGGCAAACCGGGCACGCGCGGCGCGCAGTTGCACGGCAAGCACCGATGCATGCGAGATCGAGCCGGCAAGTGCCGCCAGCACCAGAATGGTGCCTTCGGCAATGGTCGAATAATAGGCCGATACGTTGAGCACCAGCAGGATGTTCACCACGATCATCAGGATGTAGGCGCCGAAGACAGAGCCCACCGGGCCGCCCTGCCCGCCACCGAGGCGCGTGCCGCCGACGACGACCGCCGCGAACATCGACAAGAGCAGCGGATTGCCGACCAGCGGATCGCCGCTGCCGGTCTGGGCGCTGATGAACACGCCGGCAAGGCCATAGCAGCCGCCGGCGATGACATAGACGGCAAAGCGCACCAGAACGACATTGATGCCGACGGAAGCGGCCGACTCCGGATCGCTGCCAAGCGCGTAGAGTGCTGTGCCGAAGCGGGTTCCCTTCAGCCAGAACCAGGCGAGCAGGACGACACCGATCACCACCAGCGGCATCGGCAGCCAGCCGGCGATCGCGTCGCCGAGATAGAAGGTGCCGAGATCGGGCGACACGAAGCCGCCGGGCTTGTCCATCACCAGCAGCGTGACGCCTTGCAGGATGAACATGGTGGACAGCGTCACCACGATCGGCTGCATGCGCAGCACCGCGATGAAGAAGCCGTTGAAGGCGCCCACCGCCATGCCGACGCCGATGCCGACGGTGGTCCACAGGAGGATGCTTGCGCCTGGCGCCATCGGATCCATGCTCGATGCCAGCACGGCATTGACCAGCGATATCACCGCGCCGGCGGACAGGTCGAAGCCGCCCGACAGGATCACGATCGTCTGGCCGATCGCCGCGAGCGCCGAGGTGGCGCCGCCGCTCGACAGGAACGACACATCGAAATAGGTCAGCGGCCCAGCGCTGATCCAGTCGACGACGAAGAGCAGGATCGCCAGGACGGCCGCGGCGATCAGCGCGCCGCGATTGCGCACCAGCGCACGGCGCAGTCCGAAGCCGCCGGGAACAGGGGATGAGGCTGCTGCGCTGCTCATGCGGCGGCTTCCCCGGCATGGCCGAGCGCCGGGCGCATGATGGCCGGTTCGGTGATGGCGTCGCCTTCGAGTTCGGCGGCGATGCGCCCGTCATAGAGGACCAGCACCCTGTCGCATTGGTGAACGAGTTCGGGGATCTCCGTCGAGTGCAGCAGGATCGAACCGCCCGAAGCCACGTAGTTTCGCATCATCACATAAAGCTCGTGCTTGGTGCCGACGTCGATGCCTCGGGTGGGATCGAACAACAGCAGGATGCGGCTCTGCGCCACCAGCCACTTGGCGATGGCGATCTTCTGCTGGTTGCCGCCGGAAAACGCACCGGCCCGCGTCCACAGCGCGCGGCGGTCGACCTCGACAGTGGCGAATGCCGCCTCGACGGAGCGGGTCTCGGCTTGCGCGTCGACAAGGCCTAGCCGTGTGAAGCGCGATATCACCGGCAGCGTGGCGTTCTGGCTGCCCGACAGTTTCAGGAACAGGCCTTCGGATTTGCGGTCTTCCGGCACCAGGCCGATGGCCATGTTGGGGCGCAAGGCATCGGCCGGCGAACCGAGCCAGACCTTGCGGCCGTCGACGAGGATGTGGCCGCGCTCGATCTCGGCCATGCCAAAGCAGGCCAGGAACAGGTCCTGCTGGCCCATGCCCTGCAATCCGGCGACGCCGAGGATTTCGCCCTTGCGCAGATCGAAGCCGGCGCCGTCGAGCTTGCGTCCGACCTTGAGGTCGCGCACGCCCAGAACCGGCGGACCGAAGGCCTGGGCGCTGTCCGGCTTGGGCGGAAAGGTCTGCTCGATGCTGCGGCCGATGATCTTTTCGATGACGTCGGCATCCGAGACATCGGCGACCGGCGCGGTGACGATGTGGCGGCCGTTTCTCAGGATCGTCAGCGTGTCGCAAAAAGCGCGGACCTCGCGCATGCGGTGGGTGATGAAGACGATGGTGGTACCCGCGGTCTTCAGCCTGGCGATGATGTCGCCCAGCCAGTCGACGTCGCGTCCGGCGAGCGTCGAGGTCGGTTCGTCGAGCAAAAGGATGCGCGGCTTGCGGTAGACGGCGCGCGCGATCTCGATCTTCTGGCGCACCGAAAGCTCGAGCTCGCTCACCTCGGCATCGAGATCGACGGAAAAACCGAGATCTTCGATATGGCGGCGGACGGCCTTGCGGGCAGCACCGCGGCGGATCAGGCCGGAGATGCCGACGGGGGCGTAAGGCAGCAGCATGTTGTCGAGCACGGAGAGATCGCGCACCAGGGTCATCTCCTGGAATGCTGTCTGCATGCCGAGCGCATGTGCTGCGCGCGGTGCGCCGTAAGCGATCTCCTTGCCGAAGACACGGACATGGCCTTGGCTCGGCCGGACCAGCCCGGACAGCAGCTTCACCAGTGTCGACTTGCCGGCTCCGTTTTCACCGAGCAGGGCATGGACGCTGCCGGGCGCGATCGCAAACGACACGCCGTCCAGCGCGACGGTCGGGCCGAACGCCTTGCTGATGCCGTCGATCTCGATGGCGGGGAGCTCGGAGTGTTCTGTCATTGTCCTCGATCGCCGGCTTGGCATGGATTGACGACGCACGGACAGTTGTCCGTGCATCGTCACACGCGCCTTGGGAGGCTTAGTTCTCCGGTTGTCCGACGAGGGCAGCATTAAGGCCGACCTCGGGTGTCTGGTCCGAGAAGATCGAGGCAAACCAGCCCGGATTGGAGACCAGCGACGGCTTGAAGGCGTTGCAGCCGGCCTTCATCTCCGCCCATGTGCCTTCGTCGCACAGCTTGATCGTCTCATTGGTAACGACCGGCAGCGGCAGGATGGTGGTCTTGGGCACGTCCTTGCCTTCGATCGCCTCGACGGCAAGCTTCAGCGCCAGCGCACCCGAATAAGGCGGCGAGGCATAGGAAATGCGTTGTGCACCCGCCGGTGCATAAGGAGGAGCGGCACCTTCGACTTCGGTGCCCTCCGGCAGCATCTGGATGCGGCCGCCATTGGAACCTTCGCCGGCGCAAGGCAGGAGTTCGCTGGTCTTCTTGCCAGCCTCGAGCTGCATCGAGTTGGCGGTGAAGCAGCCGACCTGCATCCACAGTCCGTTGATGTCGTCCCAATTGCGGGTGGCCAGGATTTTCGAAAGTTCGGTGCGGGCGACCGCCTGGCTCCACATGCCGACAGCCTCGCCGACGATCTTGATATCAGGATACTTGGCGAAGACTTCCTTGGCGGCCTTTGTCCGCTGATCGTCAACGGATGTTCCCGGGACGCCCGTGATGGCGATGATGTTGCCCTTGCCGTTGAGCTTCTTGACCAGCCATTCGGCGGTCACCCTGCCCGCTTCCAGCTGGTCTATGTGGACGTTGTAGGCGCAAGGCTCGGTGATCTCGGCGTCGTACGCAAAGACCTTCACACCCTTGTCGCAGGCATTCTTGACGACCTGGTTGAGCGCGGTCGGCGAGATCGGATACACGACGATGGCTTCGGCGCCGCTTTGCACCATTGCGTTGATCTGCTGAATCTGGCGTTGCGCGTTGGGGCCAGCGACCTGGACCTGCAGGTCGACCTTGTCGGCCAGGCTCTTATGAGCGGCCATGGCCTTGACCATGTTGGCCGCCTCCGCCTGCCAATCATTGCCGATGTAGCTCATGCTGAGAAAGATCTTGTGCTTCTCGGCGGCCTGCGCGGCGGACAGGCCGAAGGCGCACGCAGCCATGCCGGCCAGCAGCGCGAGCCGCCGGACTTTCGATCCGATACCCATGTGGAACTCCTCCCAAACAGAACGACCGAATGCCTCCCAAGGGCACAAAACGTAAACCCTTGTCATTCGATGCCAGCGACCGTATCATGATTTGATCAAATATCAATGATGGAATCGTTTATATCAAAACGGGCTATGTCGGCCGCTTGACGTGGCACCACGAACCTTGCATTCCGACACGACCACACAAGCAGGTGTCGCCCTCAGGCGGGAAGGTTGACAGGAGATGGCTGGATCGGCGTTCAGGAAGCCTGGTGTCGAGATCATTCCACTGTCCAAGGAAACTCTGCAGGACCGGGTCTACAATCAGGTCACCGAGTTGATCCTCGACGGCAGCATCGTGCCGGGCGAGATGGTCACGGTTCAGAGCCTCGCCGACGCCTTTGGCGTCAGTCCGATGCCGGTCAGGGAAGCGCTGCGGCGCCTGACGGCAGCCAACGCGCTCACCGTGGTATCCGGACGCTCCATTGGTATTCCGGCGCTCAGCCGCGAGCGGCTCACCGATTTGCGCAATGTACGTTTTGAGATAGAGGCCATCGCCGCCGGCTGGGCCTCACAGAACCGCAGCGAGGCGGACCTTGCGATTTTCGCGCGCGATCTGGACTCACTGGAACGCGCGAATGGCGCGGACGACGTAAAGGCCTATCTCAGGGCGAATTATACCTTCCACTTCGCAATCTACCGAGCAGCGGGATCCGAAACCCTGCTCAAGATCATCAAGGATCTATGGCTGCAGATCAGCCCCTATTTCAATATGCTGCATGGATCCTACTCGACCGCGAACACATACCATCAACAGATGTTTGCGGCCCTGCGCGACCGGGACGAGCAGGCAGTTCAGGCGGCGGTTCGCGGCGATATCGATGCGGCTTTCGACATGCTGGTCGATCTTTTGAAGTAGCGCCCGGCCCGACCTCCGACCCCTATCACATGCCTCCTATTTCTGGGGATGGCAGAGCAGCGCTCATGCGCACTTAGCGGGCAAGCGCGGGCTTCTTCTGGTGATCTAGAGATCATATCCCGAGCGCGTCATCCATGGTTCTCGTGCTTGAGCTTGCGAGGGCGGCAGCCGATGACGCGGCGAAGCACATGACCCGCATCCTCATTGTCATTATCGGATTGCCAAAATCTGGTAGCGTGATTATACCAGTTGATCAGTTGACGACGGGCGATACCGTCCGCTGAGATCAGGAGTAGTGACCAGATGACAACGATTGCGCTGTTCGGTGCCGGTGGGAAAATGGGCTACCGCCTGTCGACCAATTTTCGCGGATCGCCCTACACGATACGCCATGTGGAGGTCAGCGATGCCGGCCGCGAACGACTGAAGACCGGGCTGGGTTTCGATACGGTCAGCGCCGACGAAGCCCTCAAGGGCGCCGATGTGGTGATCCTGGCCGTTCCCGACACGCATATCGGCAAGGTGGCGAGCAGCATCGAGAGCAAGCTGGCGCCGGGCACCATGGTGGTGGTGCTCGACGCGGCGGCACCCTTCGCCGGCCACCTGCCGAATCGACCGGACCTCACCTATTTCGTCACCCACCCCTGCCATCCGCCGATCTTCAACGACGAAACAGATATGGCGGCAAAGAAGGACTATTTCGGCGGCGTCAAGGCCAAGCAGCATATGGTCAGCGCCTTGATGCAGGGGCCGGAAGAGGATTACGCCAAGGGCGAGGCGATCGCGAAGATCATCTGGGCGCCGGTCATGCGTTCGCACCGCGTCAGCGTCGAACAGATGGCGCTGCTGGAACCCGGGCTTTCGGAGACGGTGTGCGCCTCGCTGCTGGTGGTCATGAAGGAAGCCGTCGACGAGGTCGTGGCACGCGGCGTCGACCAGCAGGCGGCGCTCGACTTCCTGCTCGGCCATATGAACGTGCTGGGCGCCGTCATTTTCGGCGAGACCAAGGGCGTTTTCTCGGATGCCTGCAACAAGGCGATCGAGTTCGGCAAGCCGGTGCTGATGCGGGACGACTGGAAGCGCGTGTTCGAGCCGGAAGAGATCGCCGCCAGCATTCAGCGTATCACCTGAAGAGGAGAGGCGCTGCCGCAGCGCCGCGACGTCGCCGTACCGTTCGACGCTCGGCATCGTAGCTCATCAGGTACATATCACCTGAATTCGTGGTTGACTCATCATACCAGTTGGCTTAGCTGTTCATGGCTCGGATCGACAGGGTTTTCGCAGGAGTACGATGCCTGGGCGAGTGGAGGATGGCTGGGGAGCAACGATCCGTGGAGGGGAAGCCGGCAAACGGCTCTTTAGCCCAAAAGCGATCCGCCGCCCGCGCCGCCTGACGAATTCGGATGCCGACAGATGCTTTGGGTAACCAAGGCAATTTTTCAAACGGGAGGACTTCATGAAACTTACACGCAGAATGACGCTTGCGGCTTTCGCCGGCATGCTGGCGCTTGGCACGACCGTGCCCGCCTACGCGGCGGATCTCATCGCCATCATCACGCCCTCGCACGACAATCCGTTCTTCAAGGCGGAAGCCGTCGGCGCCGAAGCCAAGGCCAAGGAACTCGGCTACGAGGCGCTGGTGCTGGTCCATGACGACGACGCCAACAAGCAGTCCGAGCTGATCGACACCGCGATCGGCCGCGGCGCCAAGGCGATCATCCTCGACAATGCCGGCGCCGACGCCACCGTCGCCGCGGTACAGAAGGCCAAGGACGCAGGCATTCCGTCCTTCCTGATCGACCGCGAGATCAACGCCACCGGCGTCGCCGTCGCGCAGATCGTCTCCAACAACTACCAGGGCGCCCAGCTCGGCGCGCAGGAATTCGTCAAGCTGATGGGCGAGAAGGGCAATTTCGTCGAGCTGGTCGGCAAGGAATCCGACACCAATGCCGGCATTCGTTCCAAGGGCTATCACGACGTCATCGACGACTATCCGGACCTGAAGATGGTCGCCCAGCAGTCGGCCAACTGGAGCCAGACGGAAGCCTATTCCAAGATGGAATCGATCCTGCAGGCCAACCCCGACATCAAGGGCGTGATCTCCGGCAACGATACGATGGCGATGGGCGCCTATGCGGCACTTGCCGCGGCGAACCGCAAGGATGTCATCGTCGTCGGCTTCGACGGATCGAACGATGTTCGCGACTCCATCACCTCGGGCGGCATCAAGGCAACGGTGCTGCAGCCCGCCTTCGCGCAGGCGCAGATGGCGGTCGAGCAGGCCAACGACTTCATCAAGAACAAGAAGTCGCCGGCCAAGGAAAAGCAATTGATGGACTGCGTTCTGGTCAATGGCGACAATGCCGCCAAGCTGGAGACCTTCGCGCTGACGAACTGAGCCAGCGTGATTTGAATAGCGAGGGGCAAACCCAGGATCGCCCCTCGTTGCCATTTTCCGTGGGCCGCCCACGATGCTGAACGACAGGCCGCCATGCTGAACACCAAGCCGAACTGGCCGATCCTTACCGTGATGGTCGGCATCAGCCTGACCGGCTGCAAGATCCTGCCGACGAAATCGGACGACGGCAACAACGCTGCCACCTTCAATCCAGACCAGATGGTCGAAGAGATATGGGCGGCAAAGGTCGTTCCCTATCTCCAGCAGAAAGCCGGAGCGTTTGTGCAGGTTCACACCCTGGCGACAACCGACCCAGCGGCTGCCGGCGCCAAATACGGCAATCCGAACAAGCAGGCGAATTCGCCTTGGACTTTCGCGGTTCGGCTGGAAGGCAAGATTATCGCGGCCAACACGCAGTCGCGTGCGGCAACGGTCGACGTCGATGTCGACGGCGACGGCAAAGCCGATGCACGGGTGCAGATCGGACCGGCGGTGCGCGGTACCGCGCTGCGCGACAGCCTGGACTTCATCCAGTTCAACGACTTCACCAACCAGATCGACTTCGCCCAGTTCGGCAAGGCGTTCAACGCTTATGCCGACAAGACGGTGCTGTCGAAGCTGCCGCGCGAGGCGCTGGAAGGCCGCAGCGCCAAGGTGCTCGGCGCCTATACGCTGGGGAGCGGCCAGGACCTGCCGCTGGTGACGCCGGCGGAGGCAGAGATCGGACCGAAGCCATGAGCGCGATCGCGGAGCGCGAAATCATCCTGAAGCTCGAGGACGTCTCCAAGGTCTATTCCGGCACCGTTGCAGTCAAGCGCGCCAATTTCGAGGTGCGCAAGGGCGCGGTCAACGTGCTGGTCGGCGAAAACGGCGCCGGCAAGTCGACGCTGATGAAGATCATCGCCGGTGTCGAACGGCCGACCGCCGGCCGCATCCTGCTGGAAGGCGAAGAGGTTTCCTTCTCGTCATCCGGCGACGCGGTGAACCGTGGCATCGGCATGGTGTTCCAGGAGCTGAACCTGTTCGGCAATATGAGCGTCGCCGAGAATATTTTCGCCACCCGGGAAATCACCAACCGCTTCGGCAAAATCGACCACGCGCAACAGGAAAACCGCGCTGCGGAATTTCTGGAACGCCTGCAGGCCGGCATCCGGCCCGACATGCTGGTCGAGGATCTGCGTATCGGCCAGCAGCAGCTGGTCGAGATCGCCAAGGCGGTTTCGCTCGACGCGCGCATCCTGATCATGGACGAACCGACCTCGGCGCTGAGTGCTGCGGAAGTCGAGATCCTGTTCAAGGTGATCGCCGACCTCAAGGCGCGCGGCGTGGCGATCGTCTACATTTCGCACCGGCTCGAAGAGCTGATCCGCATCGGCGACTACATCACCGTGCTGCGTGACGGCCGCATCACCGGCCAGGAAGAGATGAAGAACGTCGACACGCAGTGGATCGTTCGCCAGATGATCGGCTCCGACGCCAAGGACTTCGCCAAGGCCGACGGCCATCTTCCGGGCGAAGAGATTTTTCGCGCCGAGGAGATCTGCCTGCCTCGTGCCACCGGCGGACTTGCCGTCGACCATGTCTCGTTGTCGCTGCGTGCCGGCGAGATCCTCGGCATATACGGCTTGATGGGCGCCGGGCGCAGCGAACTGTTCGACTGCATCATGGGCCGCCACGGCCATTCGACCGGCGACATCTTCATTGGCGGTAGAAAGGTCAAGGAGCGCGATACGACGCGGCGCATCCGGCGCGGGCTGGCGCTGATCCCCGAGGATCGCCAGCGCGAAGGGCTTGTCTCGATCCTTTCGGTCGCCAGCAATTTGACGCTGGCCAGCCTGTCGCGCTTTGCCCGCCTGTTCCACATCCGTGGCGCCGACGAAAGGCAGGCGGTGACGCAGGTGGTGCGGGAGTTGGCGATCAGGGTCGCCGACCCGGCGCAAGAGGTGTCGTCGCTGTCGGGCGGCAACCAGCAGAAGGTGGTGATCGGCAAGGCGCTGCTCACCGGGCCCAAGGTGCTGCTGATGGACGAACCCAGCCGAGGCATCGATGTCGGCGCCAAGGCCGACGTCTTCCGCACCATGCGCAAACTGTCGCGCGATGGATTGGGCATTCTCTTCGCCACCTCGGATCTCGATGAGGTGATGGCGCTGTCCGACCGCATCGCAGTGATGAGCAACGGAAAACTGACCGGCATGTTCGACCGCACTGAGGCGACGGAGGCGAAACTCGTCGCCGCATCGGCGCTTGGCCACGGACCAGCCCCACATACGGAGAGCACCGCCCATGACTGACATCCCAGCCAAAGCGGCCGCTCCCTCCGCTTCCAGCGGCTCGGTGCTGCTGACAGTTATGAAGCTCAGGACCTTCATTGCGCTGATCGCCGTGCTGATCTTCTTCTCGATCGCGGCGCCGAATTTCCTGTCGACCGCCAATCTGATCCTGATGTCGAAGCACGTGGCGCTGAATGCGTTCCTGGCGATGGGCATGACCTTCGTCATTATCACCGGTGGCATCGACCTTTCGGTCGGTTCGATCGTCGGCCTGTGCGGTATGGTGGCCGGGTATCTCGTGCTCAACGGCATCGACCTGCAGATCGGCTACACCATCTATTTCAACGTCTTTGAGATCGCGCTGATCACGCTTGCCGTCGGCATATTGATCGGCGCCGTCAACGGCTTGCTGATCACCAGGCTAAACGTCGCGCCGTTCATCGCCACGCTCGGCGTGCTCTATGTCGCGCGCGGCCTGGCGCTGCTGTCGTCGGATGGCCGCACCTTTCCCAACCTCGTCGGCAAGCCGGAGCTTGGCACCACCGGCTTCGGCTTCCTCGGGGCCGGTCGGCTGCTTGGCCTGCCGGTGGCGATCTGGATCCTCATCGTCGTTGCACTGGGAGCCGCCTATCTCGCCAAGTACACGCCACTCGGTCGCCACATCTTCGCCGTCGGCGGCAATGAACGGGCGTCGCGGATTTCGGGCGTCCGGGTCAACATGGTCAAGATGTTCGTCTATATGTTCTCCGGTTTCTGCGCGGCGATCGTCGGCCTGATCATCTCGTCCGAGCTGATGGCCTCGCATCCGGCGACGGGCGAAAGCTTCGAGCTCAACGCCATTGCGGCGGCGGTGCTTGGCGGCACTTCGATGTCGGGCGGCCGCGGTACGATCGGCGGCACCATCGTGGGCGCCTTCGTCATCGGCATCCTTTCGGACGGGTTGGTGATGATGGGCGTGAGTTCGTTCTGGCAGATGGTGATCAAGGGCCTCGTCATCATCGTCGCCGTCGTCGTCGACCAGGCACAGCGCCGGCTTCAGCAACGTGTCACCTTGATGCAGATGGCAAAGGCAGGCTGAGCATGGCGGAACTGCGGGGAGCGCTGATCGGCTGCGGCTTCTTTGCCGTCAACCAGATGCATGCCTGGCGCGACATAGCGGGCGCCTCGATCATCGCCATCTGCGACCGTGACCCGGAACGGTTGCGGATCGTCGGTGACCAGTTCGGCATTGCGAAGCGCTATACCGATGCGGCGGAACTATTTGCCGGCGAAAGCCTGGACTTCGTCGATATCGCCACCACCGCGCCCAGCCATCGTCCGCTTGTCGAAATGGCGGCCGCCCACCGCGTTCCGGTGATCTGCCAAAAGCCGTTCGCGCCGACGCTTGCCGACGCAAAGGCGATGGTCAAGGCATGCGCGGAAGCCGGCGTTCCGCTGATGGTGCATGAGAATTTTCGCTGGCAGTCACCTGTCCAGGCGGTGCGGACCGTGCTCGATAGCGGCGAGATCGGCACGCCCTTCTTCGGGCGTATCTCCTTCCGCTCGGCCTATGACGTGTTTTCCGGTCAGCCCTATCTGGCGACGGGAAAGCGCTTCATCATCGAGGACCTCGGTATCCATATCCTCGATATCGCCCGTTTCCTGCTCGGCGACGTCTCGACCATCACGACACGAATCGCCCGCATCAATCCCGCCATTGCGGGCGAGGATGTGGCGACCATGCTGATGGACCACAAGAGCGGCGCAACCTCCGTGGTCGACTGCAGCTACGCGACCAAGCTCGCCACCGAGCCGTTTCCCGAAACGCTGATCGAGATCGATGGCAGCGACGGCACGATCCGGCTGGCGCAGGGATACCGGCTGACCGTCACCGGCAAGAGCGGCACGGCCGTCACCGACGTCTCGCCGCCGCTGCTGGCCTGGGCGTCGCGGCCCTGGCACAACATCCAGGAAAGCGTCGTCGCCATCCAGCAGCACTGGGTCGACTGCCTGGCAAAGGGGACCGAGCCGGCGACCTCGGGCGCCGACAATCTTAGGACATTCGCGCTGGTCGAGGCCGCCTATCTGGGCGCCGCAAGCCACGAACCTGTCCACCTGGATGCCTTGCTGACATGACAGCCGATACCTTCCTCCTCTACGGTACGCATGCCGTCGAGGCCGAGCCGGTCAGGCTGAATGCGGGCCTGCTCAGCGCCGACTTCGTCAACGGCAATCTGCGCACCATCGCTTACGGCGGCATCGAAGTGCTGCGCGCCATCGCCTATATCGTGCGTGACCGCGACTGGGGCACCTATGAGCCAAATTTGACGGACCTGATCATCGACCAGGCTGCCGACGCTTTTTCGGTCAGCTATTCGGCAAGCTGCCTGGCCCCCGATGGGAACCGGCTCGGCTTCCGCGCCACCATCAAAGGCTCTGCCGACGGCCGTCTGGTCTTCGACGTCAGCGCCCTTCCCGAAAACGATTTCGAAACCAATCGCTGCGGTTTCTGCATCCTGCACCCGATCGCCGACCTCGCCGGTAGCCCGGTCATGGTCGAGCACACAGCCGGCAGCGTGGTGGCGACGAAACTTCCCCAGCTGATCGACCCCTGGCAGCCTTTCAAGGATATCCGCGCCATCTCCCATCAGGTTCGGCCTGGTGTCACCGCTGAGTGCCGGATGGAAGGCGATACTTTCGAAATGGAGGACCAGCGCAACTGGTCGGACGCCTCCTACAAGACCTATGTGCGGCCGCTGGTGCTGCCGTGGCCGTATGTGCTGCCTGCCGGCCAGCCCCTGAGCCAGACGATCAGCCTGCGCATCGCAGGTGACGGCAAAGCGCCGGCTGCCGCAGTGGCCAGCGAACCGGTCAGGGTCGAACTCGGCGAGGCGGGAGCAAGGCTGCCCGATGTCGGCGTGGTCATCTATCCCGAGGATGTCGAGACGGCGCTGGCGAACCTCTCCACGCTGGCGGCACTCGGCCCACAACAGCTGCTGTTTCACCACGATCCGACGCGCGGCCACGGGCTCGATGCCTTGCGCGCTTTCGCCCGGCTCGCAACTGCCTACGCAGCCGAAACAACCCTCGAATGCGTCGTTGCCTGCGCTGGCGATCTTGACGCCGAGCTGTCCGGCGTCGCCGACCTGGTTCGCCGGGCCGGGCTAAAACTCTCGGCCATTGCCGTGTCGCCGTCGGTCGACCGGCAGTCGACACCGCCGGGCAGTGCGTGGCCGGAATGCCCGCCGCTCGACGGCGTTTATGCGGCAGCGCGGCGGGCATTCCCCGATATCCGCCTCGGCGGCGGCATGTTCAGCTATTTCACCGAGCTCAACCGCAAGCGCGTGCCGGCAGACCAGCTCGATTTCGTCACCCACTGCACTTGCCCGATCGTGCATGCCGCCGACGATCTCAGCGTCATGCAGTCACTGGAGGCGCTGCCTTTCATCACCCAATCGGCACGGGCAATCTTCGGGGCAAAACCCTACCGGATCGGACCATCGACGATTGCCATGCGCCAGAACCCTTATGGCGGAGCGACCAAACCCAATCCCGGGGGACAGCGCATTGCCATGGCCGACAGCGATCCGCGCCATGCCGGCCAGTTCGCGGCGGCTTGGACGGTCGGCTATGCCGCGCGCGTCGCAGCCGCTGGGCTGGAACAGCTCACGCTCTCCAGCTTCACCGGACCGTTCGGCGTGCTGGCGTCATCCGGAGAACCCGTCGCGGAAGGATCGCCCCGGCCGCTCTTCAGAGCCATCAAGGGGCTTTGCGAACTGGCCGGCCTTGCGCATGTGGCCGCAGGGACGAGCGATGAGACCAAGGTGCTGGCGCTGGCTGGACGCTCGGCCTCGGGCGACACTGTCGTGTGGCTGGCGAACCTGACGGCGGACGATGTACCGGTCGACATTTCAGCTTTTGGCCGAAACCATCTCGTGATGACGCCTTATGCGATCACCCGGCTCGGCTGAAGCTACTTTTCGGAATTCATCACGTAGAGCGCGCGCGAGCGCTCGAGATGCTTGATCATCGCCTTCTCGGCGCCGTCGGCATCCTGCTTCTCGATGCGGCCGATGATCTCTTCATGCTCGGTCAGCGTGAACTGTTCCTTGCCCGTCCAGATCAGCATTTCGGTGTGATATTCCTTCAGCCAGCCGAGCATCGCCTCGCTGACGGCGACATAGATCGGGTTGCCGGATATCGAGGCGATCTGTGTATGGAACTTCATGTCGGCGGAGATGAAGGCTTCGGAAGCGCCGCGAAAGCCGCGCTGTTCGGCAACGGTGGCCCGCAGCCGCAGCACATCCTCGGGGGTGGCCTTTTCGGCGGCTTCCCTGACCATGCCACGCTCGAAGAAGATGCGCGCGGTCTTCAGGTGCTCCAGCGTGTCTTTCGATGACGACAGGATGATCTTGGCGGCGCCGTCGACCTGCTTGATGATCGACTTGGCGGTGAGTTGCAGCACCTTGGCGCGTTCCCCATGCGAGATCGCAACCAGCCCCATATTGCTCAGCGCCTGCATCGCCTCGCGGATCGCGGGGCGGCCGACCTCGAAGCGCTCCATCAGCTCGCGCTCCGAGGGCATGTCGTCGCCTGGCATCAGCTCGCCGCTGGTGATCAGGCGCTTCAGCCGCAAGAAGACCTCATCGGAAAGCTTGCGCCGGACAATCGGTTCCGAACGGTTCATCGCCGCGAATCACTCCCTTTGACCCGGCCCTATCTAACACTGCCGCCACAATTCCCGGAATTGCCGTCTGTCGATCCCGCTGCCGGATATGACTTGCAATACTTATGTACTCATTATACCAGATTTGAAACACCAGTGAACCTTTTTCGAACGCCTCGGCTTGAGACAGCGGACCATGATCACGCTCACCTACCGCATCGAAACGCCTGGAAGCATCGAAGCGCTGGCGGCCAAGATCGCCAGCGATCAGTCGACCGGCACCTTCGTAGCGCTGCCCGGCGAGACCGAGGAACTGAAGGCCCGGGTGGCGGCACGTGTGCTGGCGATTCGGCCTCTGCCCGATGCCGAGCGGCCGTCGCTTCCCAATGACGGTAAGGGGCCGTTCAGGCGCGCCGATGTCGACATCGCCTTTCCGTTCGATGCCATCGGCACCGACCTTTCGGCGCTGATGACGATTGCCATCGGCGGCACCTATTCGATCAAGGGCCTTACCGGGATTCGCGTCGTCGACATGAAATTGCCGGAGGAGTATCGCGGGGCACATCCCGGCCCACAGTTCGGTGTCGCCGGCAGCCGCCGGCTGACCAATGTGACTGACCGCCCGATCATCGGCACGATCGTCAAGCCGGCGCTAGGATTGCGGCCGCACGAGACGGCGGCAATGGTGGCGGAACTGATCGCCGCCGGCGTCGACTTCATCAAGGATGACGAGAAGCTGATGAGCCCGGCCTATTCGCCCCTGTCGGAACGGGTGAAGGCAATCATGCCGCTGATCCTCGATCACGAGCAGAAGACCGGCAAGAAGGTGATGTATGCCTTCGGCATTTCGCACGCCGATCCGGACGAGATGATGCGCAACCACGATCTGGTGGCGAAGGCCGGCGGCAATTGTGCTGTTATCAACATCAATTCGATCGGCTTTGGCGGCATGGCATTCCTGAGAAAACGCTCCGGCCTGGTGCTGCATGCTCATCGCAACGGCTGGGACATCCTCACCCGTCACCCCGGCCTCGGCATGGACTTCAAGGTCTGGCAGCAATTCTGGCGGCTGCTCGGCGTCGACCAGTTCCAGATCAACGGCATCGCCTCGAAATACTGGGAGCCGGATGACTCTTTCGTCGAATCCTTCAAGGCGGTGACGACGCCGATCTTTTCGCCTGGGGACTGCGCATTACCGGTGGCAGGTTCCGGCCAGTGGGGCGGTCAGGCGCCCGAGACATATGCACGGACCGGCCGGACCGTGGATCTTCTCTATCTCTGCGGCGGCGGCATCGTCAGCCATCCGGACGGACCGGGCGCCGGCGTACGTGCCGTGCAGCAAGCCTGGCAAGCGGCGGTCGACGGCATTCCGCTGGCCGACTTCGCCTTGAACCATCCCGAACTGGCGCGGTCGATCGAAAAATTCGGCGACGGCAAGGCAGCCTGAGACGATGCAGGACCTGCTTCTCAGCTATTATGGCGACGACCTGACCGGCTCGACCGATGTCATGGAGGCGCTCGAGCTCGGTGGCGTGCCGACCGTGCTGTTCATGCGCCAGCCGGACGCGGCCCTGCTGTCCCGGTTTGGCCATTGCCGGGCGACAGGGCTGGCCGGCACCAGCCGCAGTGAGACGCCGCAATGGATGGACACGCATCTGCGCGATGCCTTCGCCTGGCTGAAGACGCTTAACGCCGAGATTTGCCACTACAAGGTCTGCTCGACCTTCGATTCCAGCCCGAAGATCGGCAGCATCGGCCGAGCCATCGAGGTCGGCCGCTCGGTGTTCGCGCAGGATAGTGTGCCGCTGCTGGTCGGCGCGCCGCAGCTCAAGCGCTATACCGCTTTCGGCCATCTGTTCGCGGCCTATCGCGACCAATATTTCCGCATTGATCGCCACCCGGTGATGAGCCGTCACCCGACGACGCCGATGGATGAGTCCGATCTGCTGATCCATCTGTCGCGGCAGACGGCGCTGAACTCCGGACTGGTCGACCTTGCGACGCTGCAGTCGGCATCGCGGTCGGCGGCGTTCGATCGACTGACCGGAAACGGCACCCCCATCGTGCTTGTCGATGTCGACAATCTGGAAACGCAGGCTCTGGCCGGCAAGGAGATCTGGCGCGTTCGCGAGCCCGGCGGCTCTTTTGTCGTCGGCTCATCCGGGATCGAGTATGCATTGCTGGCCGAATGGGCGTCGAATGGCGTCGTCAGCGCTGGGCCAGGCTTCACACCGCCGGGCGCTGCCGAGCGGATAGCCGTCGTGTCGGGCAGTTGCTCGCCGACCACCGAACGGCAGATCCGGCATGCCCTGACCCACGGTTTCGACGGCATCGAGGTCGATCCCGTCGATCTGGTTTCGGAGGCCTCACAGCAGGTGATCGCGCGCGTAACGGCAAGCGGCCGTGCCAGTCTGCAAGCCGGGCGCAGCGTCATCCTCTACACCGCGCTTGGCCCCACTGCCGACAGGGGCGCCGAAATCGACCGGCAGGAAGGCGCCCGCCACAGGCTTGGCCGCGGCCTCGGAGAAATCCTTCGCAACCTGACGGTGGAACAGAGCCTGCGTCGCGTGGTCATTGCAGGCGGCGACACGTCGAGCCACGCACTCGGCGAGATGGGCGTCGATGCCCTGACAATTCGCATGCCGCTGCCCGCTTCGCCGGGTTCCCCGCTTTGCGTTGCCCACTCGCGCGTCAAGGCGATCGACGGACTGGAGGTCGCGCTCAAGGGCGGCCAGGTCGGGACCGATCGCTATTTCTCAGCCATCCGCGACGGCCTCGGCGGTTGAAACAGCCAGCGCCTGCGTCCAGGTGCTGGCCGGTGGGAACATCTCAACGCGCGAAATACATCTTGCCGGGTGGAAATCCCGGTAACACCCGGTATTATCTGCGAAAATGCCGAAGTCGGGAGGATGCCGGGTGCAGACCAAGAAGATCATCAACGATGGCAACCGCGCAGTCGACGAGATGCTGGAAGGCATCCTGGCAGCGCATCCCCGTCATCTCAAAAGCGTGAACGGCAGCCCACGTTCGATCATCGCCTGCGACGGGCCGCGCCAGGGCAAGGTGGGCCTCGTCATCGGCGGCGGCTCGGGCCACGAGCCGAGCTTTCTCGGCTTTGTCGGCAAGGGCTTGGCCGACGCTGCGGCCATCGGCAATGTCTTTGCCTCGCCGCCTCCAGATCCGATCCTCGAATGCGCCAAGGCGGTCAGCGGCGGCGCCGGCGTGCTGTTCATGTACGGCAATTATGCCGGCGACGTGATGAATTTCGACATGGCGGCCGAGATGGCGGCGATGGACGACATCGAGGTGCGCACGGTGCTGAGCACCGACGACGTTGCCTCGGCACCGCGCGACCAGCGGCACAAGAGGCGCGGTGTCGCCGGCAATTTCTTCATCTTCAAGGCGGTCGGCGCCGCCTGCGACCGGATGTTGTCGTTCGACGAATGCGAGCGCATCGCCGGCAAGGCCAACGACCACACCTTCACCATGGGCGTGGCGCTGTCGCCCTGTTCGCTGCCGCAGACCCGCCGGCCGAATTTCGAGATCGGGCCGGACGAGATGGAGATCGGCATGGGCATCCACGGCGAGCCCGGCATCGCACGCGAAAAGTTGAAAACAGCCGATGAGATCACCGACGAGATGCTGGACAGGATCCTCGACGAGATGGCGCCGGCGCGCGGCGACAAGGTCGCGGTGCTCGTCAATTCGCTGGGCTCAACGCCGCTGATGGAACTCTACATCATGAACCGGCGCGTGAAGCAGAGGCTTGATGAGATCGGTGTGTCCATCCACGCAAGCTGGGTCGGCAATTACTGCACCTCGCTCGAAATGGCCGGGGCCTCGATCACGCTGCATCGGCTGGACGGCGAGTTGCAGACGATGCTGGACCACCCCTGCGACTGCGCCATGTTTCGCGCCGGCTAAACCCACTCTGTGGCAAGGACTAAGACATGACGACAATCGATACTGCCCGCCTTGTCACGATGTTCGCAGCGATCGCAAACTCCATGTCAGCAGACAGGGACAGGCTGTGCGCGCTTGACGGGGTTATCGGTGACGCCGACCACGGCATCGCGATGGAGCTTGGATTTTCCGCTGCGCGCGATGCGGTGGCCGGACTGGACACCGCGGCGACCGATCCGACCACCTTGCTGAACACGGCGGCAAAGTCGTTCCTGAATGCGGTCGGCGCCTCCTCCGGTCCGCTCTATGCGACCGCGCTCATGCGCGCCGCGGCAGCCGTCAAGGGCAAGACGGCGCTCGACGACGCGGATGTGGTCGCCCTGTTCCAGGCCATGGCCAAGGGCATTCAGGATCGCGGCAAGGCAGAGCTTGGCGAAAAGACGATGATCGATGCATGGGCGCCGGCGGGGCAAGCGGCGGGCGAAGCGCTGGCCTCAGGCAAGGATCTGGCCGCCAGTCTCAAGGCCGCCGCCCAGGCGGCAGAGACAGGCGCGGAAGCGACCAAAGCGATGGTGGCCACCAAGGGCCGGGCATCACGCCTCGGCGAACGTTCGCTTGGCCATATGGATCCGGGCGCTGCGTCCGCCGTCACCGTAATCGAGGCGATGCGGACCGCCTTGACCGACTGATCATCAGCGGACTTGCCGCGTCTTTCAGCGCTTGGCGTCGAGCTTGTCGACGGCCTGCACGTTCGCGGCAGATGGGCCATTCGGATCAAACTCGGAGGCAAGCCATGCGTCGGCGATCGATTTCGCCAGTTCGGGACCGATGACGCGGGCGCCCATGGTGATGATCTGGGCGTTGTTGGACTTGGCGGCGCGCTCTGCGGAATAGGTATCGTGGGTCAACGCGGCGCGAATGCCCGGCACCTTGTTGGCAGAGATGCTGACGCCGATGCCGGTGCCACAAAACAGGATGGCCCGGTCGTAGTTGCCGTCGAGAATTTCGTGGCCGACCGAGGCGGCGATATCGGCGTAGAAGCCGGCCTGGCTCAGGTCGACGACCTGCAACTCCGGCTTGGTGGCGAGATGCTTGGCGATGACATCGAGCAGCGGCTTGCCGGCGCTGTCGGCTCCGAGTGCGATCTTCATGATGATGAACTCCTTTGCTTTTGTCTCTGTCTCTTTGATTTGACGCAATTCCGGACGGAAAACCGCTTCACACTTTCCCGGAATTGCTCGCGCGGTTAGCGCGCGATGGCGGCCGACGCCTTTTTCAGAATGTCGATATAGCCTTCCGCTTGCCACGCCGAGCGGCCGATGAACAGGCCATCAATATGCGGCTGGCCGATAAGTTCGGCCGCGTTGCCGGGGTTGACGCTGCCGCCGTAAAGCACAGGCGGGGCAGCCGGCAGCCGGTCAGCGGCTACCTGCTTGATCAGCGCTTGCTGCTTGTCGGCATAGTCGGCGCTTGCGGGAATGCCCTTCTCCCCGATCGCCCAGACAGGCTCGTAGGCAAAGAGGATTTCCGCCTTCGGTTGATCGCCGCTCAGCTCCTGCAGCGCGCCGAGAACCTGTGCCGTCAGCACCGCCTCGGCGCGGCCTGATTCACGCTCGTCCAGCGTCTCGCCGACGCAGATCAGTGGCACGAAACCGTGCCTGACAGCAGCTGCCGTTTTCAGTCCGACAGTCGCATCCGTCTCGCCGAAATGCTCCCGGCGCTCGCTATGGCCGAGTTCGATTACATCCAGCCCGCAGTCTTTCAACATCACTGGCGAAATCTCTCCCGTCCAGGCGCCGGCATCGGCCCAATGCATGTTCTGGGCACCTACCTTCACGCGGGTGTTGGCCAGTGCCGCCTTGACCTGGCGCGCGGCGGTGAACGGCGGAATGACGAAAGGCTGTATCGCCTGATCGAAACCAGGCACGAAGGCGGCCAACGCATCGGCGAACAGCAACGCCTCGGCAAGCGTCTTGTTCATCTTCCAGCTCGTGCCGACCCAATATGGGGCCATTGTTTTTCTCCTTCGATACTCTTGCGGCCGAAGCCGGCTTCCGGGCGACGTATTCGCTCAAGTCCGAGGCTTGAGACTGTCGCGGCCACTGTCGACGTAAGGCGCCCAGAAATCCACCGACTCGCGGATCATCTCGATAACCTGATGGTCGACTGGTTCCCTCTCCCTGAAGGAAAGTTCAAGGCAAATTTCGTTGTCGGTTCCGCCACCCTGCCGAACCGCGTCCAGCAACTTCTGCGGCACTATGCGGCCATCCTTGTTGTAGGCGGCCGTGAACGGCCAATGGCCGCCCTTGTTCATGGAAGACTGCTTGATGTGGATGATCGGAGATTGCAATGGAAACGCTTTCGCCCAGGCGTAGGGATCGGTGTCGGCAGGGTTGGGTGAGGTCACGTCGCCATGGTCGATATCGACCATCATCTTCATCGGTATGGGCAGCTTCGCTGCGTCGATGGCGCCTTGCAGCGTGACGCAGCTTTCGATCGTGTGGCCGAACTCGCGGCCGACCGACATCGGCTCCCAGAACAGGTATGTCAGCCCCGCCGCCCTGGCGTGTTCGGCAACCTCGCGCCAGCATTCGAGCGCGATATCGAGAAGTGCTGCCCGCCGTTGCGGATCGTCAAAGTCCTTGTAGGTGAAGATGGCGAACTGCGTGCCCATGCCTGGCGCGCCGAGTTCGGCGGAAATGTCGGCGAAGGTCTTGAACCAGTCGACATAGTAGCGCCGGACGTCGGCGTCCGGGTGGCCGAAATGGTTGAGCCGGCCATAAGGTCCGGTCATGCCGGAGGTGATCCTGACACCGGTCCGCGAAAGCGCGCTGTTGAACAGGCGCAGGAATTTGGCAATCGTGGCCGCCGGCCAGCCCGGATTGACGAATTCATGCGTCAACTGCACGTCGCGAATGCCGATGCCATAAGCAATCGCGTCGATCAAATCGTCTGGATCGGCGAAGCGATTGACCAGAGGATTGGTGTTGAGGGAAAGCGTGAAGGCCATCAGTCCGCCGTCGCCATGATGTTACCGAACCAATCTTCGAATGCTTTCCGCTCGGCCGCATTGATATGCAGGCCATGCTTTGTGCGGCGTTCCAGTATATCGGCTGATGTGCCAGCCCATTCGGTCTCGACCAGGAACTTTGCCTCCCGTTCATACAGATCGGGACCGAAGCGTCGGCCGAGATCAGCCTCGCTTTGCGCGCCGGCGAGCAATTGCCTGGCGCGGGTGCCGTAGCTTCGAGCGTAGTGCTTCACCAACGACGGGCTGAGCCATGAAAATTCGACATGCAGATCGCTCAGAAACTGCTCGAAGTCCGCATTGGGCAGGTCGCCCCCCGGCAAGGGAATTTTGGCCGTCCAGGCTTTCTTCATCGTCGGAAAGAATGGCTGGATCTTTTCCAGCGCGTGTTCCGACAGCTTGCGGAAGGTGGTGATCTTGCCGCCGAACACCGAAAGCAGCGGTGCGTTGCCGTTGGAGGCGTCGAGTTCGAAAATATAGTCGCGCGTCACCGCGCTTGGATTGTCGGCATTGTCGTCATAGAGCGGACGCACACCGGAGAAGCTGTAGACCACGTCCTGTGGCGTCAGCTGCCGCTTGAAATAGCGATTGACCACCTTGATCAGGTAGTCGACTTCGCTGGCCTCGGCGACCACTTCCTCGGGCCTGCCTTCGTAGGGAATGTCGGTCGTGCCGATCAGCGCCAGATCGTTCTCGTACGGGTTGACGAAGATCACCCGCTTGTCGTTGTTCTGGATGAGATAGGCCTGCCGCCCCTCCCAGAATTTGGGCACGACGATATGGCTGCCTTTTACAAGCCGGACATTGCGCGTCGAATTCTGCCCGGCGACGCGGCTGACAATGTCGTTGACCCAGGGACCTGCTGCGTTGATCAGAGCGCGCGCGCGGACTTTCGTGACGGCGCCCGTGCGGCCATCCTGCATGTCGATCGACCACAGTCCGCCTTCACGGCGCGCCGCGACACAGGCGGTGCGCGTGAGCACTCTGGCGCCTCGCTGCCTTGCATCGAGCGCATTGAGCAGCACCAGGCGCGCATCGTCGACCCAGCAGTCGGAATATTCGAAACCGCGCTTGAATTCGTCCTTGATCGGCGCGCCTTCAGGCGAGGTCCTCAGGTTCAGCGTTCTTGTCCCAGGCAGCCGTTTGCGGCCGCCAAGGTGGTCGTAGAGAAACAGCCCGAGCCGGACCAGCCATGCCGGCCTATCCTGCGGGCTGTGCGGTAGAACGAAGCGCATCGGCCAGATGATGTGCGGCGCCGCCTCGAGCAGCACCTCGCGTTCGATCAGCGCTTCGCGAACCAGCCTGAATTCATAATATTCGAGGTAGCGCAGGCCGCCATGCACCAGCTTGCCCGAGCGCGAACTGGTGCCTTGCGCGAGATCGTCTTTTTCGCACAGGATGACGGACAGGCCACGACCTGCAGCATCACGCGCTATGCCGGCTCCATTGACGCCGCCGCCGATCACGAAGAGATCGACGACATCTGTTGTATTGCTCAAGATCTTGCTCCTGTGCGGTGCGCCATGCCCTTCCACACCGGCCGAAGCGCCTGGCGCGCCGCAACGAAGGAAGGGAAGAGCGCATCGTATGTTTGCGAAAGCGCCTCGTCATAGGCATCGCAGTCGCCGAGAAGCGGCGTCACCCATTCGGCGGCGCAGTCTTCCATGGAGCCGTAGACGCCGAGCCCGACCGCGGCCATCATCGCGGCACCCGCCGCGCCGGCTTCCTGGCGGCTGCTGGTGCGCACCTGCGCCCTTGTCGCCGCCGCGATGATGCGACGTAGAGACGGACTGCGCGCTGCGCCGCCCGACAGGCGGATCTCACTCGGCACGGCGCCCATCGCCTGGTAGCAATCGCGAGCGGCGAAGGCCAACCCCTCGAGCACGCCGCGTGCCAGATCGCCAAAGCCATGCTTGACCGAAAGGCCGATGAAGCCGGCGCGTGCGTCAGGGTCGACGAACGGCCCTCTTTCGCCGGCTAGCGATATGTAAGGCTGGTAGATCAGCGATCCCGGCTCCGATGCTTCCATCCAAGCGTCGAGGGCCTTCAGCAACTCGTCATGAGAAGGTTTGCCGCCAGCCGTGGCGAGCACGTCGCGCGCAAGGCCAAGCACCCAGTCTATGTTGAGCGTCGCCGCCATGTTGGATTGCAATTGTGCAAAGGCGCCCGGAATAGGCATGGCGATCGTGTAGCCGGAGCCATCTGCGTTCAGCACGACATCGTCGGGAGTGGCTGCGAAGCGCGTGTGTATGCCGGTCGAGCCGATGACCGTGCAGCCGACATTGCCCGAGGGATCATAGAGGCCGGCTCCGAGCGCCGTCATGACCATGTCGACGTAGCCCAGCACCACCGGCGTGCCTTCGAGCAGGCCGGTCTCCGCCGCCGCCGATCGCGATAGCGGATGATGGTCGGTGGTGCCTTCGAGCATGGGAGGCAACAGGCGGCGATGCGTCGTCAGATCCAGGATGTCGAGGGCTTCGTCGGAATAGGTGCGCGACCGAAAATCGCCGAAGGTGAAGGTTCCCTCGGAGGGGTCGGTGGCGCGTTCGCCCGTCATCTTGAAGTAGAGCCAATCCTTGCAATGCAGTGCGGTGGCCGCCCGCTCCAGCATGTCGGGATGGTTCTTTTTCATGAAGGCAAGCTGGGCGCCTTGCTGGCAGGAATTCAGCCCCGTGCCGGTCAGTTCGAACCGCCTGCGATCCCGGGGATCGGCGCGCATCTCGTCCACCAAATGTCCGGCGCGGGCATCGAGCCACAGCCAGGCGCGCGAGACAGGCAAGCCGTCGCTATCGATCAGCCAGGTTCCGTCGCCTTGCCCGGTGATGGCCACCGCCGCGGTTCGTTGCGCGAGGTCGGGAATCTTGGCCGCGAGATCGCGAACGGTCCGTGCCATGTCGCGCCAGGTCTGGTCGAGGTCCTGCTCGGCGCCGCCGCCTTCCAGCGTGACGAAGCTATTGGGCACCGACGTCATGGCGAGCTGCCGCCCGGACAGATCGAAAGCGATCGATTTGATCACCGACGTTCCCGCGTCGATGCCGATCAGCAGGTCTTTCATGCCGCAAATTCCGATTGGTTGCGAAGGCAGTTCACGAGGGCAGTCATTTCGTAGAAGAGGCAGGGAGTGCCCGCAAGGACACCCCCTGTACAGGTATTACTCAGACAGCACGAAGGGTGCGGTGTACTTGTCGACATTGTCCTTGGTGATGAGAAGGCAATCGAACAGCTGCTTCTCGGTCGCCGCACCGGTGGCACCCGTCTTGATAAACGAGTCCGCCTGCTGCACGGCCTTGGCCGAGAAGATGGCGACCGGCTGAAGCACGGTGTACTGCAGTTCACCTGACTTGATCGCCGCAACCGCGTCCGGGGAGCCGTCGAAGCCACCGACCTTGATGCCGGCGAGCTTGCCAGCTTCCTTCAGCGCCGCAACCGCGCCGAGAGCCATTTCGTCATTGCCGCTGATCACGGCGATGATGTCGGGATTGGCTTGCAGCATGCTCTGCATCTTGTCGTGGCCCTGGGTACGATCCCAGTTGGCGACCTGCGAAGCAGCCTTTTCGAGATCCGGGTACTGGCTCAGCACAGTCGCGTAACCGTTCGAGCGCGTGGCGGCATTGTTGTCCGACGGGGCGCCGAGCAGTTCGACATATTTGCCCTTTTCACCGACGGCCTGCACCCACTGCTGGGCACCGAGAGCAGCGCCCTGCGCGTTGTTGGAAACGAGCTGCCCCTTGGCGAGGCCTTCCTGGTTGATCTCGGCATTGACGAGGAACACCGGGATGTTGGCTGCAATCGCCTTCTTCACCGCACCGACAGAGCCGTCGGCGTTGGCCGGATCGAGAATGATCGCCACCGACTTGTTGGTGATGGCGGTGTCGATCAAATTGCTTTCCGTATTGGTATCGCCCTTGTGGGCGCCGACATTGGCCGTATAGCCAAGCTTCTCGGCCTCGGCCTTGGCGACGTTGCCCTCGGTCAGCCAGTAGGGATTGGCCGGATCGTTGACGATGATCGAGATCAGGCCCGCGGCTGACGCGGCGGCCGTGAACCCAACGACCATCGCGGCCGCGAGCAGACTTTTCAGCATGGTTTTCATGTACATTCCTCCAATGATTACGCGTGTTGCTGCCAGTTCACCTGGCAGTCTTCCCTTGGGCAGGATTGGCCGGTTCGGCCTTCCCCCGTTTCTGAGAAGTCGGTTGGCCACCTGTCGCGCTTGGGAGCTTGCTGCGGCGGCGATACTGAACGGCATTGAGGAGCACGGCGAGCACGATGACCGCGCCGGTGAACACTGTCTGCCAGTAGGATGAGATGCCGATGATCACCAGACCGTCGGACAGGAAGCCGATGACGAAGGCCCCGAGCAGGGTTCCGCGGATGTTGCCGCGGCCGCCGGTCAGTGCCGCGCCGCCGATGACGACGGCCGCAATGGCCGTCAGTTCGTAGGTGGTGCCGGCGGTCGGTCCAGCCGACGTCAACTGCGAGGACAGGATCAGGCCGGCAATGGCGGCACAGATGCCTGACAGCACATAGACGGAAATCTGCACTGTCTTGACCGGAACGCCGGAGAGTTCGGCCGCGCGTTCATTACCGCCCGAGGCGTAGAGCCAGCGCCCGAAAGCGGTTCGGTTCAGGACGATGCTGCCAATGAGCGCGATGACCACGAGAACCACGACGCCCGTCGGCACGCCGAACAAGCGGTTGAAGCCAAGCGCATCGAAGCCGGTGTTTCCGAGTTCCGGCTTGCCGCCGAGATTGTTGTAGGTCAGGCCGCTGGTCATCAGCAACGCCAGGCCGCGCGCCATGTACATCACGCCGAGCGTGGCCACGAACGCCGGAACCTTGAAGCGCGCGATGAGCACGCCGTTGATCAGCCCGACGACGGCGCCCAGCATGCAGGCCAGCACCGCGACCACCCACACCGGCGGATAGAGAACGACGCCCAGCCAGCTCAGCGTCACCCCTTGCATCAGGAAGCCGGCAACGACGCCGGCCAAGCCCAGCGTCGACCCCACCGACAGATCGATGCCGCCATTGAGGATGACAAGCAGCATGCCGATCGCGAGGATTCCGAAGATGGCGACATGCGAGGCCATGGTCAGGAAGTTCGCCACTGAGAGGTAGTAGGGCGACAGGATCGAAAAGACGACGATGATGACGATCAGGGCAAAGAAAGCGCGGCCCTCGAGCAGCAGCTTGGCGAGATCGAAGCCTTCGCTCGCGCTTGGACTGGACTGTTTTCTGGCCTGGCTGACATCGGTCATGGTGTGGGCTCCGAAATTCCTGGTGATCAGGCGACCACGGCTTCGCCCGAGGCGGCCATGATCTGCTCTTTGGTGGCATTGGCGCCGAATTCGGCTGAAATCCTGCCGCGGCGCATGACGACGATGCGGTGGGCAATGCTGAGGCATTCGTTGACCTCAGAGGTCGAGAAGACGACGGCAAGGCCCTGCGCAGCGCGTTCGCTCAGCAAGCGGAAGACTTCGGCCTTGGCGCCGACATCGATGCCGCGGCTCGGCTCGTCGAGAAGGATAACCTTGGGATTGGTCGTCAGCATCTTGCCAATGACCACCTTCTGCTGATTGCCGCCCGACAGCGATCCGATCATGGCATTGCCGCCAGCGGTCTTGACGGTCACCTTGCGGATCGAGTCTTCGACCAGCTCTCGCTCTCTGGAACGAGACAGAAACAGGCCCCTGGCGAACGCTTCGATGCTGGCGAGCGAAAGATTACGACCGACGGTCATCGTTTGCACCAGCCCGTCGCGCTGCCGGTCCTCGGGGACCAGCACAAGCCCTCTGGAGATACGCTGGGCAATGCTCAGCCCCGAGACGTCCTCGCCTTCCAGCAGCGCCCGCCCGCCCGCCATCGGCACTCGTCCGGCGACGGCCTCCAGCAATTCCGTGCGCCCGGCACCCATCAGCCCGTAGATGCAGACGATCTCGCCTGCTCGCACGTCCAGCGACAGGTGATCGACGACGGAATAACCTGAGCCCGAAGTGTCGACGACGCTGACATCCTCGATCGATAGGGCGACTTCGCCGAATTCATGGCCGGTCGGCGGCGAGCCGAGATCGAAATTCTCGCCGACCATGTTGCGCACGATCCATTCGAGATCGATATCCCGGGCTTCGGCCGTCGCGGTAATCGCGCCATCGCGCAGGACAACGGCATAGTCGGTGATCTGCAGCGCCTCTTCGAGGTGATGCGATATGTAGACGATGGAGACGCCGCGGCTGGTCAGATCGCGGATCACCTTGAACAGAACTTCCACCTCGGTTGCGCTGAGCGCGGAGGTCGGCTCGTCCATGATGAGGATGCGCGAATCGACCGACAGTGCCCGGGCGATCTCGACGATCTGCTGTTGGCCGAGGCGCAGATCCTCGACCAGGGTCATCGGATCGATGTCCTCTTCGAGATCAGCCATCAGAGCGCGCGCCTGGCGTTGCTCCTCGGCGAAGTCGAGGCCGGTCCTGGTGCGCAGTTCGCGGCCCATGAAGATGTTGTCGCGAACGCTGAGGTTGGGCGCCAGGCTGAGTTCCTGGTGGATGATCGAGATGCCGCGATCGCGCGCGTCCGAGGACGAAGAAAAGCTGACGAGATTGCCGTCGAGCACGATGTCGCCGGATGTCGGCGTGACCACGCCGGAGAGGATCTTCATCAGCGTCGACTTGCCGGCGCCATTCTCTCCGAACAGCGTGGTGACCTTGCCGCGATGGATGTCGAAATTGACGCCCTTGAGCGCGTGGACGCCGCCATACGACATGACGATGTTGCGCGCCGAAAGCACGGCGTCGCCAGTCGCGGGTCCGGTGTCGGCAGCCGGTTTCATTTGACGTCCAGCCTCACGGGGGTGACGAGCCAGCTCTTCGGGTTGACCAGCTTGAATGCGCCGACCACCGATATGGTCTTGCCGGTCAAGGTGCTCGTATCGACCTTGGCCAGGACTTCCTTCTTCATCTCATTGTTCAGCGCCGAACCGGCGTCCTGGTACTCAATCTGGTTGGTGAACTGGCCGAATGTGATCTTGCCCGTGGCGTCACGCAGTTCCGTCCCGTTGATCGCCGGTCCCGTCTGCACGCGGATCATCAACGTATCTGGCACGCCGTCGACGGCGACCTTGTAGATGCCAGATTTTCCTTCGCCGACGACGCCGGTGAACTTGACTGAAATGACCGGTCCGACGCCCGCAGGCACACCGTATTCCTTTTCCGCCGTTGCCCTGTCCTTGGCAATCGCCGTCGCCACCGTCACCGCGTCGGCGGCTCGTGCCTCGACATCGGCCTGCACCTTGGGAAATTCCGACTTGCCGTAGTCAGCGGCGGAAAACACGGCGCTGCGAACGTCGCCTGCCGACCCTATCCTGACCACCTTGGTATCGAGCGCCATGGCGCCGAGCAGGACGACAACCGCGGCGCTGGCAAGTGCCCGACGCAGGGCGGGCGAGGCAGGCCTGGTCGATGCGGTGGCGGCTTTCGCGCTCATGACGCAACCGCCAGCAAGGCTGATCCGCGCTTGTCACGCATTTGGCGATCCTCCGTTCATATGGCGCTTCGCGCCATTGGGTTTGTTCTGTTCGACAAGGGCACGAGCGGTGGATTCGTCGGTGATCAGGCCGCTCAGATAGCGGCTTTCGAGCACCGCTTTGATAGCGCGTATTTTCACTTTGCCGCCGGCGACGGCGACGATCCGGCGGCCCTTCAACTGGTCCCGCGGGAGTGCCAGGATTCTTTCCGACAGCGCCGTTTCCACTGGGCGTCCCTGGTCGTCGAAGAAGTGGGCGAGCAGCTCGCCGACGCCGCCATCGCGTTTGACCTCATCGATTTCGGAATGTTCGATCATGCCGGTGGCGACCAGCGAAGCTTCCCGCTCGGCGGTCCCTATGCCGACGAACATCAGGTCGGACCGGCTTGCGAGGTCGAAGACATCGCTGATGCCGCGCTGCCCAAGCAGCACCTCACGGTCCTCCGCGGTGTTGGCGACAAAAGGCACCGGCATCACATAGGCCTGCGCGCCGGTCCGCTCGGCCAGCCGATGCATGACGTCGTGCGGGTTGGCCGCGAACTTGCGCGTCACACCGCCAAGCAGCGAGACGAAACGGATATGGGCGGCGGCGGTGCGCGTCAGATACTCGACGCTTGCGGCAAGGGTACGGCCGTGGCCGACGCCGATCAGCATGTCCTCGCCGCGATCGATCTCCCGCTTCAGAAACTGAGCGCCGGCGATGCCAAGCGCCTTCAGTGGCAGCTCGTCCTGATCGAGATCCGGAACGACCTCGCAGTAATCGAGCCCGTAAGCATTGATCAGCTGCTGCTCGAGGTCGATGCATTCGCCGACGTCGCCGTCGATGATCACCCTGACCAGGCCATCCTGGGTGGCCCGCGTGATGAGCCGATGCGCCTTGAGGCTGGTCAGGCCGAGCCGCTTGGCCACCTGGGCCTGCGTCAGACCCCCGGCATAGTGAAGCCAGGCCGCGCGGGTGGCGAGGCTGGACTCATGATCGCGGTTAGCGGTTCCGCCGGATTTCAAGCCATCTCCTCCCTGAGATGATATTATTATCTTTGTGTGCAAAAATTTTCACATCCCTGCATCGCTGTCAATCCCCCGCCGGATTTGGCGCATGCACATGCGGGCAATTCACAGGTCTCGCCCTTCCCGAAACACCGGTCTGCCGGCATTCGGCGGGCAACATCGGCCTATTAGGAGGTGAGCATGTTACTCGATCATACGGTGATGTTAATTTAACGTCAATCTATGTTACCTCACGCCTAAGCCAGCAGAATTGCATGGCCATCGGCTATCCAGATTTTCTTCTAACTAGCTGTTTTTCAGGGATAATATCTAATATCGGCAAAATCCCAATCTGCCTGTGAGTTGGGCGATTTGCGGATGCGGCGCATCCATGGGCAAACCGACCGGATTGCCTTGTGAAGAGCATCGTTGACGGACTGATCAGCCCAGCCGCATCAGGTTCCGGTCCTCGAGTTCCACAATTGCGGCCTCGACTTCCCTTGCAAGGCGCCCGGCGCTCCAGCCCAGCGCCTGTCCGGCAATCGCCGCAATCGCCTGCAGGTCGCGGCCTGTCAGGGAGCCTGATATCGCCAAGGTGCTGCGGCGCATGACGATATCGGCCAGATGTTCGACGAACTCGTTGCGGACGATGTAGTCGATTTCCGATTTGCTGTAGCTTTCTGAATCCGGCAGCCGACCCTCATCGCCCGACCCATGCGTGGCGATCTGCGTGGCTCTGGTGCCGTATCGCGACAGCAGCGCATCGAGACGCCGTTCCTCAGCGCCCGTCTTCGAGTGAGCCAGAGCCAGCCAACTTGCTCGCGCTGCGGCATTGGTCGGGAAATCCCTGCCGCCGCCGATCGGCATGGCTTGCGTCGTCACCTTGCGGCTGCGCTGCAGGCGGCCGAGCACGGTTTCGGCGACTTCCTCGGCGAAACCGCGAAAGGTCGTCCACTTGCCGCCGACCAGCGAGATGACCGCGAAAGGTCTGTTCCGATCCGGCTCGGTGACCGGCGCGGAGTGGTCACGGCTGATCAGCCCGGGCAGCGATGCATCGGAGGCCGGCAGCGGCCTGATGCCGCTATAGGCATAGACGATCTGGTCGCGCTCGAACGCCATTCCCGGCAGCAGAGTCCGCACGCTGTCGAGCAGGTACTCGACTTCGTCGGGCTCGCAGCGCACCGCGTCGGGATTGTCGGCCTTGATGTCGGTGGAGCCGACCAGCGCCAGGCCGAGATAATCGTAGATGAGGCAGATGCGGCCGTCATCGGCTTCGAAATAGAGCATGCGCCCGGCCAGGCTTTTGACCAGTTCGTCATGCTTGAGCAGGACGTGCGAGCCCTTGGTGCCGCCGATCATCTTCGACGGCGCGCCAAGCAATTCGTTGACATCGTCGATCCACGGACCGGCGGCGTTGACCACCAGCTTCGGCCGCACCGAAAAGGCCGCGCCGTTTTCCGGCTGGAAGGTCAGTACCCCATCGGCGGACTTGACCAGCGCCGTATAGTTCGCGCTGGCCGAGGCCGCGTTTGCCTGCCGCCCATCGAGGATCAGTTCAAGCACGAGCCTTTCGGGGTGGCTTATCTTGGCGTCGTAGTAGGTGCCGGTGGCGACGATCGAAGGATTGAGCGCCGGCATCCCGCTGAGCGCCTGGCGCCGCCCGACCATGCGGTGGCGCGGCATGACCTGGTTTCGCGAGCCGTAGAAATCATAGATCATCAGGCCGATCTTGATCAGGATGGCACCGCGGCTGCGCGGTGCGCTGGTCGAGCCGAACAGCGTCCGCAGCGCCGCCAGCATGCCCTTGCTCCAGGAAAAGATCGGAATCACGGTCGGCAGCGGGCTGACATAGTGCGGCGCGTTCTTCAAAAGCAGATTGCGTTCAAGTGTCGACTGTGCGACCAGCCCGAACTCGCCGGTTTCGAGATATTTCAGGCCACCGTGAATAAGCCGCGATGGCGCGGCACTGGTGCCCGAGCCGAAATCCGCCTTGTCGACGATCAGACAGCTGACGCCTTGCGCGCACAGGTCGCGAAACAGCCCTGCCCCGTTAATTCCGGCGCCAAGAATGACGACGTCGACCTCGCCGGTTCCGGCCATGGCGGCCAAACGCCCGGCTGGATTTTCCGTAAATGTTGCTTCGCTTGAGCTCATGACGCTTTCGTCTTGACGATGCGCAGCTTCACGCCGGCCCGTTCGAGAGCTTGCGCCCGCGCATCGCCCAGGCCTTCGGTCGCCAGCACGACATCGAAGCTGGTCAGATCGTCGAAGACATGCAGCGCGATCCTGTCGAACTTGGCATGGTCGATCAGAAGGATACGCTTGGCCGATGCGGCCATCATCGCCTGCTTGACCCGCACGACATTGGGATCCTGGATGAAGGCCGTGGTTCCGGTGATGGCCGAAGCCGAACAGATCAGCACATTGGCGCGCAGCTGCGCCACGGCGTTCTCGCAGACGATACCGATATAGGCGTTGTAGGTGCCGTGGTACTGGCCGCCGAGACAGATGAAGTCGAGTTCGTCGACATTGATCAGCAGTGATGCCGTCGCTACGGAGTTGGTGATGACGGTCAGCGGCTTGACGTCGAGCAGCAGTGCCGCGACGGCGTTTGCCGTCGAGGAATCGTCCAGCATCACCACCTGGCCGGCTTCGACATAATCGAGTGCTGCCCGCGCCAGCGCATCCTTCTCGGCCCGGTTGACCGTCACACGGTAGCGGAAGGCGCTTTCGTAGAGGCCGGAAGGCTGAACCGTCACCGCACCGTGCAGCTTGCGCAGCACGCCCTGCTGCGCCAGCCGGTCGATGTGCCGGTGGATGGTCATGCGCGACACGCCGAAATGCTCGACCAGATCGTCGATGCGCACCTGGCCGAGCTTGATCACATAGTCGGCGATCTCTTCGCGTCGTTCGTCGGCCTTGATCATGCGGTTCCCCCAGTGTCTGGCCGGCCCAGCTTCTCGATGTCGGGCCAATGCGGTTCGAGCGCACCGGCTATGCGGCCATAGAGGGAAAAGCGCTCGTTGAACACAGCACTCGAGGCTTGGTCAGGCTCGTATTGGCGCGCCGTCATCCCGACCTGCCTGGCGCCCTGTTGCGGCGTCGCGAAGATGCCAACCGCCGCCCCCGCGCAAAGGGCAGCGCCAAAGGCCGCGGCCTCGTCGGTCGAGGTGACGATGACCGGGGCGTTCAGCACGTCGGCAAACATCTGAACGAAGGCCGGATTGCGCGAACCGCCGCCGGTCAGGCGGATCTCGCTGATGGCAAAGCCGTCGCGCAAGGCTTCGACATGATTGCGATGATTGAAGGCAATGCCCTCCAGAATCGCCTTGAGTATATCGCCGCGATTGTGCCAGCCGTGCAGGCCGACAAAGCTGCCGCTGGCGACATCGCCAAAAGGGGAGCCGAATAGATAGGGGTGAAACAGGATGGTCGAGGGCTTCTTCAGCGCCGCGTCGATCTCTGCTGCCAGAAGCTCGTGGATCGAGCCACCATCGACTGATGCCTTTTCCTGCTCCGAGCGGCAGAACGTGTCGAGAAACCAGTCGTAGTTCGCGGTCGAGGCCGGCGAGATCGCCATGTTGTTCCAGCGGCCTGCGTCGATGGCGTTGCGACAGAGCCAACGCGGGTCGACGCGTGGTTGCGAAGAGACGACTTCGTTGATGGAATAGGTTCCGGCGACGACGGCGAGCACGCCCTCCTCATGGCCGCCCATGCCAAGTGCGGAGGCAGTCACGTCATGCAGTCCGCACGCGACCGGTGTTCCCTTGGCAAGGCCGGTCATTTCGGCTGCCTCGGCGGTGACATGGCCGACGATCGCGGCGGAGTGCGCCATCGGCGGCAGCGCGTCGAAAACATCGTCCAGCCCGAAGATGCGCATCGCTTCCGGCGCGTAATCCTGCGTGCTGAAATCCGTGAATGAGGTGCTGGCCTCGGTACGGTCGGTGCCGATCTTGCCGGTCAGGCAAAAGCGCAGCCAGTCCTTGCAGGCCAGTATATGCCCGATACGCCCATAGCGGGCCGGTTCGTGCTCCCTGATCCAGGCGAGCAGCGCCGATGGCGCCGAGACGTGGGGCGCCTGGCCTGTTCGCGCTAGCGCCTCTTCGAAGACCCGGTCCGCCGACCATCGCTCGACAATCTTGCCGGCGCGGCTATCGAGCGACAGGATTCCAGGCCCCAGCGGCCGACGATCCTTGTCGAGCAAATAGAGACCGTCGCCATGCGCGGTTGCCGCCACCGCCCTGATGTCGTCCGCCGAGCGGCCACATAGCGCGATCGCCTCCTTGATTGCGTCGGCGGTCGCTTGCCAGAGGCCGGCCATGTCGCGCTCCACCCAGCGCGCATGGGGCATCGATTGCGGAACCCGCCGACGCGCCACCGACAACTGCGTGCCATCGGCATCGAAGATCACCGCCTTGGTGACCGTGAGACCGTTATCGATTCCGAGCAAACTGGGCATGGGCGCCGCCGTTTTCAGCAACTGGTGAAGGGCGCTGCAAGGCAATCCTGCAGGTTGGGATAGGGATAACGGACATGACGACAATCAACGAGCAACGGTGATACCAAAGCGCCGCATCCGACGCGGCAAACAGACCATAGTAGCCTGTTAAATTAACGTCAACATGTGATATATTTTGTGGAAATGTCTAACGTAAGCTGAGACATGCATCCGATGCGGGACGAAGCTCCGACCAGTGCCCAACTGGCTGGACCCTGCACGGCGGGCCAGTGGGGGGACGGTGCGACTGACGCTCGAAACGCGTTTGACTGGCTTAGCGAATTCCGTGCGCAGCGGCCGGACCGCCGGCACCGTTCAAAGAAAACGCGACGACTCAAGAAGTTCAGCCACGCCGTCCAGTTCCTTGTGCAGGCGATGCCAGCGACGGTCGAGGTAGACCAGCGAATGCGCCTCAGGGGGGATCTCGTCCGGCTGCACCTCGCCGTCAAGGAGTTCGGCCGCCACCAGTGTCGCGCCCTCGATCGGCAGGACGCCGAGCCGGCGGGCGCGGAACCAGGTCGAGACGCCGGTATAGCGCGGTTCGCCCGTGGGCAGCCGAGCCCAGGCGCCTCCCGGCGGGAAGCGTTCCGCGCCGCTCGACGCGCAGAGCTGCGCCAGGTCGATATCGGTGTAGCGCAGCAGGTGGATCACCATGGTCTGCGCCCGTAGCAAGGGTTCGGACGAGGTCGATTTCATCGACAGCGAGAAGGCGACGACCGGTGGCGCAGCACTTACAGAGATCAGCGAGGACACGGTCATCGCCACCGGTCTGTCGCCGGGATCGGCCGTGATCACGGCAACACCGGCCGGGTGGTGGCGAAAGGCTTCGCGGAAGGCGTTGGTCATCGGATGCGGGAAGCTCATCGACGTCTCTCTTCTGCAGCATGAAATGGGGCCGGATGGGTCCGCCGTCCGGCCCTTGCGACTACTTCTTCTCGATCAGATCGTAGAACTGCCAGGTGCGATCGCTCCACAGCCCGCCGATGTCGCGGCCGGCCGAGGTGACGATCGATGGCGCGATCGTGAAATGGTTGGCCGCCACCATCATCTCGCGGAAGGTGCGCTGGATCACACCGGCGCGCAGCGACGCGCCGCCGCCCGCGCGATAGGCGAAGTTGCAGATATCGACGCCAACCTCATGAATCTCGGATTTGGCCAGATGGACAAGGCTGATCTGCCGCGTCGACATGCTGTTGCCGGCTTCGACCGTCGCCTCGATGTCGCGCCAGACTTCGAAGACGAAGGCGCGGGCAGCGCGATAGCGGGCTTCGGCGCGGCCATAGTCGTGCCAGAATTTCTCGCTCTCGCCGATCAACCCGGCGCGGCCTGACTTGCTGCGGGCGAACTTGGCGATCTCGTCCAGCATCCGCCGCCCGGTGCCGAGTGCCCAGCCGGTATGACCGATGGCGGCGAGGCCGACGACACCGAGACTGAAGAACTCCTTCTGGCGCAGTGGCGGCGCGGTCAGGATCGGGAAGACGAGATCGTCGGCGATGAAGACATCCTCGGCCGCATAGTCGATGCTGCCGGTTCCACCGAGGCCCAGAACGTCCCAATTGCCGAGCTGCTTGTGCTGGGAGATCGGCGCATGGGCGCACATGATGATCACATTGCCCCTATCGTCCTTGGCGGGCTTGCCGGTGCCGTCGTCGACAAAGGCGGCACTGTGGCTATAGGTGGCGTGGCTGAAGCCGCTGCCATAGCTCCACTTGCCGTTCAGCCGGTAGCCACCGTCGACCTTCTTCAGCATGCCGAGCGGCGCCCCCTGTCCCGAGAAACGGTTGTCGGAGCCCGGCGCGAACAGCCGCTCGACCGCGCTGTCCGGCAGAAAGGCAGCCGACATCGCGCCGATGCAGCAATGCACCATGGAAACCCAGCCGGCCGCCCCGGAGTGCCAGGTGATCGCCGCCAGCAGTTCGAGACCCTCGGTGGGTCGCAACTGCGCACCGCCGAGGCTCTCCGCGGCAAAGATATGCGACATGCGCAGCGGCTTCAGCAGCTCGAACGTGGCCGCAGTCAGTTCGCCATTCTCCTCATCGGCGGTGGCGTTGGCTTCCAGGGCCGGTCCGATCTCCGCGATCTTCCTGAGCAAGTCGCGATAGTCGGTGGTCGTCCCCCACGAGCTGTGCTTGATGGGTTTGTTCATCGTGTTCTCCTCCTCCTTTTCAAATGCGATCAGCCGGCGAAGAAATCGCCGATCTTCCTGAGCGTTTCGGGTTTCTCCTGCATGACGAAATGGCCGGCGTCCTCGACGAGGATCAGGCGTGCGTCGGGCAGCGCCTCGACGAAGAGCGGAGCCTGTCCCGCCGGCAGCATACGGTCCCTGGTGCCCCAGACGACCAGTGTCGGATTGGCGATGCGCGCCAGAAAGCGCCGCAGGTTCGGATGCCCCATGCCGAACGGCGCCAGCAGCCGGCCGAGCGTCTCGCCTTCGCGGGCGCGATCGGCGCCGAAGGCCTCGGCAAAGGCGGCGTCGGAACCATCCGGGAAGTAGCGCAGCGCCACCGAGACGTCTTGCGCCAGATAGGCCGGCAACTCCTGCGGGGCGACCGCGCCGAGATCAGTGGCCGGATATGCGGGGTCGTTGAGCCCTGCCGGCGCGATCAGCACCACCTTGTCGAAACGCTTCGCGCGCAAGGCCAGCGAGTTCGGTCGCCATCCAGCCGCCCATGGAAAAGCCGATGAGGTGAGGCTTCTCCGGCAGACGGAGAACATCGAGCAGATTCAGATAGTGTAAAACCATGTCGGACATCGTAGCGACATGCGGCGCCGGGCCAGAAAAGCCGAAGCCCGGATGGCTCGGGCAGAGCACGCGGAAACGGTCCGCGAGGCCCTCGGCAAAGTCGAAGCCTTCAAGCGTCGAGGCGCCGTGCAGGAACAGCACGGGCTTGCCTCTACCGATGGCCATCACCACCGTTTTCGTGCCATCGATATCGTATTCGAGCGTTTCGAATTGAACGGCCATTTTTCACTCTCCTCAAACAAGGTCCGGCTGGATCAGCACTTTGCATTGCGTGGTGCGGCGGCGAAGGCTCTCGAATATCTGCGGAACCGGCGAGAGGTCGATCCGGTCGGTGACCAGAGCTTGCGGTGCGAAAGGTCCGCCTCGAAGCGCATCGAGGGCGACGCCGAATTCGTTGCGCTGATGGAAGAAGACCGAAAACAGCAGGTTCACTTCCTTCGTCAGCGCAACGAACGGGTCCCACTGGTCTCCGCCAATGCAGAGGCCGACCCCGACCACCGTGCCCTGCAGCCGGACCGCCTCGACCGCCGCGCCGATGAGGCCACGCTTGCCAACGCATTCGAAGACGATGTCGGGCGCGCCGCCGCAGAGATCGGTGAGGTTCTCGCTCAGCTTTTCGCCGGAAAGCGCGAAGCCGGTCGCGCCGAGAGCAAGCGCACGCTCGCGCTGATGGCCGTGGATGTCGGCCACCACGACACGCGATGACCCCATGCGCCGCGCCCAGAAGGCGACGAGCAGTCCGATCGGCCCGGCACCCAGTATGGCGACCCGATCCCCCGGCTTCATGCCCGAACGGACGATGCAATGCAGGGCGACCGACAGTGGCTCGGCCAACGCACCATCCTCGAGTGCTACATCGTCGGACAGGATATGACATTGGCGTGCGGCCACGGTCGCGTATTGCGCATAGCCGCCGCCGATCAGCTCCATCTCGTGACAGCGCGCCGGATCGCCGCGCTCGCAGGCCTCGCAGTGTCCGCAACCGCGCATTGGCACGACAGCGACCCGGTCACCGATCCGAAGGCCCGTTGCCTCGGATCCGACCGCGACGATGTCACCGGAGAATTCATGGCCGAGCACAAAGCCTGCCTCGATGCCGAAAGGCACCGGATCCTCGGTGATGTGCAGATCGCTGCCGCAGATGCCGCAAGCGGCGACACGCAAGACGACCTCGTCCGGTGCTGGCGTCGGGTCCGGCACCGTGCCGATCCGCAGTGGGACGCCGACCTTATCGAAGATGGCGGCTTTCATGAAATCCTCCTCGTCAGCGGTTCGGGGTCGACGAGCTTGCGTCGGATCGGGAACCATGGTGCATCCCACCGCTTCGAGATCAGGCCCCAGATGCCCGTCCGGGCGTAGAGCGCCACCAGAAGCGTCATCAGGCCGAGGACGACGAAATAGGTTGCGCCATATTCGCCGAACCAGCGGTCCGCGATGAAGAAGATCAGCGATCCGATCAGAACGCCCTCGATGGACCCGATCCCGCCGACCATGACGATGAAGATCGCGACGTTCGCCCACATCGGGTCAAAGGCCGAACCGGGGGTGATGCGCAGCTGCGCCATGAAATAGATCGCGCCCGCGAGACCGCAGCCGACCGCTGACGCGACATAGATCAGGAAGCGTAGCTTCACGACATTCACGCCCTGGCTGGCAGCTGCAACCGGATTGTCGCGCATGGCGATCAGCGCAAGGCCGAAGCGCGAGCGAAGCAGCCAATAGCTGCCGCCCAGCGTGACGAGCAGCATCCCCGCACAGAGCAGCGACATAGCGACATTCCGCTCGAAGGCCGAATAGTCCTTCATCACGCGAAGCGACATGCCCGCGCCGGAATTGACGAGCGGCAGGTTCGAGGCGGTCAGCCGGAAGACCTCGGCCACCACCCATGTGCCGATCGAAAAATAGGGGCCATCCAGGCGATGCAGCAGCAGGTAGATCGGCACGGCCAGCGCGGCCGGCACCAGGAGCGACAGGAAGACCGCCACAAACGGATTGATGCCGTAGGTCTGCGCCAGCACGAAAAGCGCATAGCCGGCGGCGCCCATGAAGGCGTGCTGGCCCACGGAGACGAGGCCGGCATAGCCGGCGAGCAGGTTCCACATCTGCGCGACGGCGATATAGCAGCACAGCACCAGAACCGACCGGATCGTGCCGGTCGAAGCCCACCACGGCATGACAGCGACAGTGATCATGGCCAGCACCGCCAGCGTCATCGCAATGCGACCGGACCGGGTCTGGCGCTGGACCACGACTTCGGGCACCTCGGTTGTTGCCACATAGGGAATCGCACTCATGACAATGCCTTTCCGAACAGGCCCTGTGGGCGGGTCGCCAGCACGACCAGGAAGACGATATGTCCGGCAAGCACGCCGAAGCCCGGATCGATGCGGAAGCCGATGGCCTGCGAGATGCCGAGCACCATCGAGCCGACGAAGGCGCCCCATACCGTCCCCATGCCGCCGATGATCACCGCTTCGAACGCGTAGATCAGCTGGGCAGGTCCGTCGGCCGGAGCAACAGTCGACCGCAGCGCCTGGAAGACGGCTGCAAAACCGAGAATGCCGACCGCCGCCGCTGTCGCCATCGCATAGACGGCGCGCGGGTTGATGCCGGTCATCGCCGCCGCCTCGACATCGGCCGACGCGGCGCGGAGCGCGCGACCGAAGCGCGTGCGCTTCAGCGTCAGATCGAGGCCTCCTGTCAGGCCCGTGGCAACGGCCAGCACGATCAGCGGCAGGAGACCGACATAGATGCCGCCGATCTCGATGGACTGGCTCTCGATCCCATGGCCGGGCAGCGATCGGCTGTTCGCGGACCATATCTGGAGCATCAGGTTCTGCAGCGCGATCGACAGTCCGAAGGTCGCGATCAGCGAGGGCAGCGGATCGCTGCCCACCACGCGGTTCAGCACGGCCTTCTGCAGCACCCAGCCCATCAGCACCGCGAGCGGCACCAGCACGATCAGCACCGGCAGCGGTCCCAGACCCCAAGCCGTGGCGATCGAGATGCCGATCAGCGACAAAAGGATCACCAGATCGCCATGGCTGATGTTGACGATCCGCATGACGCCGAACATCAGCGCCATGCCGAGTGCATACTGGGCATACATGCCGCCCAGCAGGATCCCCTGCACCAAGGCGTCAAACCACTCCATGGCCCGCTCCAAAATAGGCTTTGCCGATCTGCTCGCGCGTGATTTCGGCGGACCTGCCGGTCAGGGTCACGCGGCCCTCCAGCATGCAGTAGAGGCGGTCCGTGGCGGTCCGGGCGAGGCCGACATCCTGCTCGACCACGATCATCGCTGTTCCGGTGGCGCGGATTTCGGGTAAGGCGGCATAGATTTCGCGGATCACCTTGGGCGCGAGACCAAGGCTGATCTCATCGCAGAGCAGCACGCGCGGCTGGCAGAGCAGCGCGCGGCCGATCGCCACCATCTGCTGCTGCCCGCCCGAGAGGCTTTGCACCTGGGTGCGAGCCTTCTCCTTGAGGATCGGGAACAGCTGGTGCAGACGCGGCAGCGTCCATCCGCCCTTGGCGCCCATGCGCGCGGCCTGGTCGATGGCGACGCGCAGATTGTCCTCAACCGACATGCCGGTGAAGAGGCGGCGGCCCTCCGGCACGATGGCGACGCCCTTCTGCACCATGCGGTCGGTGGCGGTGCCGCCGACCGGCTCACCGTGCAGCAGCACCATCTCGCGCCCGACCGGAAGCAGGCCCATGATCGAACGCAGGAGGGTGGATTTTCCGGCCCCGTTGGCGCCGATCAAGGCCACGGCCTCACCCTGGTGCAGCTCGATGTCGACGCCGTAGAGCGCCTGGAAGTCGCCATAGCGGGCCAACAGCCCGTGGGTGGAAAGAACGGCCGTCATCCCTCGATCCCCATGTAGACGCGCTGGACCTCGGGCAGCGCGATCACGTCGGCGGGCACGCCTTCGGCGATCTTCTCGCCGAAATTCAGCACCAACAGCCGGTCGGCCACCGCCAGCAGCGCGTTCAGCACATGCTCGATCCACACGATGGTGATGCCGCGGTCGCGGATGCGGCGCACCAGCGCCACCAGCGCCTTCGATTCATCGTCGGTCAGCCCGCCCGCGATCTCGTCCAGCAGCAGCAGCTTCGGATCCGACGCCAGCGCGCGCGCCAGCTCCAGTCGCTTGCGGTCGAGCAGAGTGAGAGCGCCGGCCGAGACATTGGCCTTGTCGGAGAGTTCGCACTCGCGCAGGACCTGGGCGCAGAAAGCATAGCTCTGCTTCTCGGACCGGCCGCCGCCGAAAGCGGCGGCGACCAGCAGGTTTTCGAAGGTGGTCATGCCGGAATAGGGACGCGGGATCTGATAGGTCCGCCCGATCCCCATCTGGCAGCGCCGGAAGGGCGGCTCGCCGCGGAGTGCCGTGTCGCCGAGCTGGATCTCGCCGCCGGACGTCTTCAAGTCGCCGCTGATCACGTTGAACAGCGTCGTTTTGCCCGCCCCATTCGGGCCGAGGATGCCCAGCACCTCGCCCCGATGCACGTCGAAAGTCACGTCATGCAGGACGCGGACAGCGCCGAAGGACTTCGACACCCCGTGCGCTTTCAGCAGGATTTCCCTACCCATGACTCTGCCCGCGTCCCCGCTCATGTCACCAGGCGATCGGCTGAATAGCCTGCTGCGGCGCGAAGAGCTGATTGACCGTGTTGTCGACGATCTTCAGGTCATAAGGCCATTTCTCACCCTTCACCCACTGGCCGCCGAAGATCGGCGTCTTGCAGATGTTCTTGTGGGGCGAGCCGTCGAACTTGATATGACCGACCAGCGTCTGCAGATCGGTAGCGACCAGGGCGTCTCGGTTGGCTGTACGATCGAGCGGATTGGAAGAGCGCTTCAGGATGTCGAGCGCGACCTCGAGCAAGGCATGCGAATAGCCCAGCGGCTGCGTCCACTGCCGCTTCGAATCGACTTCCCATTGGCTGGCGATGTCGCTGCTGACCTGCCCGGTCAGCGACGACTTGAACGGGAAGGCCGGTGTCCACCAGACCTCCGAGGACATGCCGTTGCCTAGAGGACCCATGGCCTCGACACCCCCCGGGAACAGGAGTGCCGCCGCCACCGTGACCGCCTTCGGCTTGAAGCCCTGCTGGTTGCACTGGGTGACGAAGGTCTTCAGATCGTCCGGATAGGTAATGCCGCCGATGATCTCGCAGCCCTGCTTCTTGAACTCGGCGATCTGTGCGGAAAAATCATTGGTGCGGGGCTGGAAATAGCCGGGCACCACGACCTCGTAGCCGGCCTTGCGGGTCGGCGCTGGCAAGCCATATTCGTCGTTGCCCCAGGTCTCGCCGTCGATGTTCTGCGGAAACAGCATGCCGACCTTCTTGTTGGTCTCCAGATGGTTCCAGAGTCCGACGAAGGTGTTCAGCGCCTCGTCGAGGCCCCAGAAGAAATGATAGGTCCAGTCGAAGGTCTGCTTGCCGCCGCCGCGCGGCATGATCACCGCTTGCCAGGGAGCACCGGAGGAAATGCAGGGGGTCTCATAAAGCTCGGCCTGCTCGGCCGCGGGCAGGATCGTGTCGGTGGTCGAGGCCGGTACGAGCAGATGCACCTCGTCGTTCAGGATGAGGTTGCCGGCGATTTCCGATGCCTTGTTCGGATTGGACTGGCTATCGCGATCGAGAATCTCGATCTCGTAAGTATTGCCGTCGGCACATTGCAGCTGGCCGCCGAGCAGGGCGCGGATTTTCTGCAAGGTGTAGCCATCCGTTTCACCAAACAGGGCGAGCGGCCCGGTCGTGGGGCTGAGATAGCCGAGCTTGATCTTCCCCGGCGGCGCGCAGATAGGTCGGCATGCCCAGCGTGCTGGCGGCAACGCCGGCTCCAATCCCCTTCAGGACGCTTCGGCGGCTGGGCCGCAAGCCCGATTTCACCAGTTTGTTGTAGTAGGTCATTGTCGGTTCCTCCCTGGGTTAAGTTTCTCCGGCCCACGGGACCGGTCTCAGTTCAAAGCTTGTTCAGGTCATCCTCAGCAGCGAGCCGCCATCGATGACGATCAGCGAGCCCGTCACGTAGGACGCGGCCGGCGACGCCAGATAAAGCGCCAGGCCCTTGATCTCTTCAGGGTCACCGATCCGGCCGATGAGCGACTGGGCCTCGAAGGCCTTGCGGTCCGCCGGATTGCGCAGCCGGCCGCCGGCGATGTTGGTGATGAACGGCCCGGGCAGGATTGCGTTGATGCGGATGTTGTAGGCGCCGAGCTCCATCGCCATGTGGCGAACGAGATGGTTCACCGCGGCCTTGGCGGGCATGTAGGGTGTACCCACGATGCTCTCGTTGATCAGCGAGGCGATGGACGACGTGACGATGATCTGGCCGCCGCCATTCGGCTTCATGTGCCGCACGGCATGCTTGATCGTGGTGTAGACCGAGGTCAGGTTTATCTCGATCACCTTGTCCCAGTGCTCGTCGGGCAGGTTCTCGATGGCGCCCTCGGGGTTCCTTTCGCCCGTCGGGGTGTTGAAGCCCGGCCCGGCGTCGATCCCGGCATTGGCGAACACGACGTCGATCGAGCCGGCCTTCTCGGCCACCTTGTCGAAAGCGGCCGCCATGGCCGCACGGTCGCCGACATCGACGACCTGGCCCCAGACATCGCCACCCGCCGCCCTGATCGCCGCCACGGTCTTCTCCAGCCCGGCAGGGTTCAGGTCGAAGATGCAGACCTTCGCCCCGTGCTCGGCCATGATCTCGGAATAGGCCTGCCCGATGCCGCTGGCGCCGCCGGTGACGATCACCGACTTGCCTCTGACATCGAACATCTTCTCAAGTGCGGCCATCAGTCTCCTCCCTTGCGCGACAGCACGAAATCGAACTCTACGTCGTAGAACGGCGCCGCGACCTCGACCCTGGCCGCGGCTTCGGCGTCCTCGACCTTGCGGAATTCGGCGAGCAGGCTTTTCTTCACGCCGAAGACGGCATCTGAATCGATGTACGGATCGTCCGGATCGAAGATGTGCGTGGTCAGCGCGTCGAAGCCCTCGGCCTCGACGATGTAGTGGAGATGCGCCGGACGATTGGGGTGGCGGCCTAGCGCGCCCAGCAGCTTGCCGACCGGACCGTCATCCGGGATCGGGTAGTATTTGGGCTTCACGCCGCGGAACCAGTAACGTCCGTCCGCACCTGTGCGGAACACGCCGCGCAGATTGAAGTCGGGCTGGATGCCCTTCTGCTGCACGTCGTAGAAACCCTCGTCATTGGCCTGCCAGACGTCGATCTTGGCGCCTGCGATCGGGTTACCCTCGGTGTTGAGGATGCGGCCATGCACGAACATCGGCTCGCCCTTCTGGTCGAGGCAGATGTTCGATCCCATTGGCAATTCGGGCGCGTCGGCGACGTGGAAAGGCCCCAGCACCGTGGATTCCGAGGCACCCGACGGCTTGCGGTTGTTGATCGCATCGACCAGCATCGAGACGCCGAGAACATCCGACAGCAGGATGTACTCCTGCCGCCACTCGTTGCAGATCTGGCCCGTCTGCGTCAGGAACATGATCGCGCCGAACCATTCCTCCTGCGTCGGCTCGATCTCCTTCACCGCCTCATGCAGCTTGCGGGTGATGACCTCCATCACCTCTTTGAGCCGCTCGTCTTTGGCGTTCCTGTTGCGCGCCACGACGACCTCGGCCGAGTTCGCCTCGGTGAAATAGCCGGATTCGTGTTCGTCGATCATGCGATCCTCCTCAGCGCGCCAGAACGGATTTGAAGACCCGGCGCAGTTCGGCCGCCGGATCGGCCGCGAGCGTTTCGGAACGCCAGGCGACGTGGTGGTCGGGACGGACGACCAGGCAGCCGGTGTCGCGGATCTCTCGCGCGCCGGCCCAGTCGCCGGCATGATCCTCGATCGTGCGGCGCGGGCCGATCACATGGCTGCGGATCGGCAGACCGAGCTCCGCGCCCACCGTCTCCGCCGCGGCGACCCACGCCTCGCCGCCAATACCGGTCAAAAGCGTGAACTCGCCATGCCCGCAAAGATCGAGCGTCGAGACCTTCCTGCCCGAGCGCTCGAACACCCAGACATGCGGCAAGCGCGCGCCCGGCCACGTCGTTGGCGCATAGTGCAGCTCGCGATCCTTCTCGAATGCCGGCTCGCGCTGGCCGTCGGTCACCACCGCGCCGGACGCATAGCGCTGGTTCATCTCGACGCCATGGGCGTCGAACTCGTACTTCTTGAAGGCGATAGCCTTGCGGAGCGCCTCGCGCTGCGCTTCGGCCGCGGGCGTCGCGTCGGCGCGGGCCTCCATGTTCCTCTGGATCTTGTCGTGATCGACGCCGCCATCCATGCCGAGCGCCTCGAAGATCGGTCCGAATTCGGCAATGGACTGGTTCGCCCGCGTCACGATCTGGCGCGCGATCGGTGCGCGCTCGGCAGAGTAGCTATCCAGAAGCCCGATGCCCGCCTGCCCCTTGACGACCTTGGCAAGCTTCCAGGCGAGATTGAACCCATCCTGGATCGATGTGTTCGAGCCGAGCCCGTTCGAGGGCGGATGCCGGTGCGCGGCGTCGCCCATGATGAACACCCGCCCCTTCTGCATGTGCGTGGCGAAGCAGTTGTTCACCGTCCAGGTGTTGGCGCCCAGGAGCTTGATCTCGAGCGCGGGATCTCCGACCAATTGACGCGCGACCTCGGTGGCCAGTTCCGGCGTTACCTCCGGCGGCGGCTGGTTGATGTCGTAGCCCCAGACGATCAGCCACTCGTCCCACGGCCGCACCATGCGAACCAGACCCATGCCGATGCCGCCGACGTCGGCGCCGGGCTGCATGACCCAGTAGAGGACGCTCGGCCGGTGCGCGACGTATTTCGACAGATCGGCCCTGAACAGGATGTTCATCGAGCCGCCGACGCCCATCTTCCCGTCGAGCGGCAGGCCCAGATGCTCGGCCACCAGCGAGTCGCCGCCGTCGGCGCCGACGAGGAACTTCGACCGCACGGTGAAATCCTTACCCGACAGCCGATCGCGGCAGGTCGTGGTCACGCCGTCCTCATCCTGGACATGGCCGACATATTCCGTGCTCATGCGCGCCTGCGTCCCGCGGGCGCAGGCCGACTTGAACAGGATCGGCTCCATGAAGGTCTGGGGCAGATCGTTCATGAAACAGGGAGACGACAGCAGATGTTCGGCCTTGGAGAGCGGCGCTGTACCCCAGCTCTTCATGCGGCCGATCTCCTCGCCGGCCAGGCTTTCGCAGAACACGTTCTCCCCCATCAGTTCCTGCGGCGAGGCGTGCATCATGGCCTCTGCCTCGACATCCGGACCGAGGTCGCGCAGCACTTCCATGGTGCGCTGGTTGGTGATGTGGGCACGCGGCGTGTTCGACAACCAGCGATAGCGATTGACGATCATGTTGGCCACGCCGTAGCTCGACAGCAGCGCGGCCGTGGCCGAGCCGGCCGGGCCAGTGCCGACGATCAGCACGTCGGTTTCGATATCCGCCATCAAATTCCTCCCTCGATCTTCGGACCGGTCAGCCTGCGGCGGACCGGAAACAGGTGCAGGCCCTTGCGGGACGCGATCAGGCCCCACAGCCCCTTTGGCGCAAAAAGCATCACGACAACGGCGATGAGGCCGAGCGTCATCAAGTACCAACTGCCGTAGTCGGCCAGCGCCGAGCGCAGCGCAAAGAAGACCAGCACACCGAGGATCGGCCCCTCGATGGTGCCGATGCCGCCAATGACGACAATGAAGATGACGTTGGCGGTCCAGTCGGTGACGGCAAAGGCCGCGCTCGGCGAGATGCGGGCCGTCTGCAGGAAAATCAGCGCGCCGGTCAGCCCGGTGGCAGCCGCGGCGATCAGAAAGACCGCCCATCTGAGCCGGGCGGTATCGACGCCCACCGATTGCGCCGCGTCGACATTGTCGCGCACGGCCGCCAGCGCCAGCCCGAGGCGGCTGCGCAGCAGCCAGTAGATGCCGCCCGTCACGGCCACGACCAGCACCAAAGCCAGCCAGTAGGCCATGACATCGCGTGCCGCGGCCTCGCGGACGCCGAACAGCGCCCGGACCGCATCGGTGCCCAGGATGCTGCTCGTCGCCTCGCGCGGCAGCGACGTGCCGGTGCCGCCGCCAAGTGCCTTCCACTGCGCAACCAGCAGGCGCGTCACTTCGGCGATCACCCAGGTGCCGATGGCGAAATACGCGCCCTGCAAGCGGAACGCGAAAAAGGCCATCGGAACTGCCAGCACCAGCGCCGCAAGGCCGCCCAGCGGGATCGCCAGGACCGGATTCCAGCCGAGCAGGATCACGCCGGCGAACATCGCGTAGGCGCCGATGCCGACGAAAGCCTGCTGGCCCACCGAGACCAGGCCGCCATAGCCCGCCAGCAGGTTCCAGATCTGCGCCAGCGTCAGCATGGTGAGGATGAAGAACAGATCCTGTATGACACCACGCGAGGCCACGGCAGGCAGCGCGAGCGCGGCGACGAGGAAGAGCGGCACGATGATCGCGGTCACGGTTCCGGCGCGGGTGCGGGTTGTCAGTCGATACATGCCGCCCCCCTCAATCCACTGCGCGCGGAAAAAGTCCGCGCGGCCTGAGCAGCATCACGGCCAGGAAGGCGATGTGGCCGGCCAGTATCTGCCATTCCGGATTGAGCGCGGCGCCAAACGTTTGCGCCACGCCGATGATGATCCCGCCGGCAAGCGTTCCCCACAGGCTGCCGAGGCCGCCGATGATCACCGCCTCGAAGGCATAGATCAGCCGCGCCGGTCCGATCGAAGGATCGAAGTTCGCGCGCATGCCGAGATAGAGCGCCGCCAGCGTCACCACGACCATGGCGATCCCGGTGGCGATCGCGAAAATCCGCTTCGGCTCTATCCCCATCAGCCCCGCCGTCACGGCGTCGTCCGAGGTGGCGCGGAAGGCACGGCCGAGGGCGGTGTGGTAAAAGAGCGCGTTGAGCGCAATGATCGTCACGATCGCCGAGGCAAAGGTCATCAACGGCATGATCCCAACCGTGACCAGCCCTAGATCGAGCGATGCCCCTTCCAACGCGCCCACCGGAATGCGGCGGCTGTCGGCGGAGAAGGCCTCGAGCAGGCCGTTCTGCAAGGCGACCGACAGGCCGAACGTGACCAGAAGCGGCGGCAGGATGTCCTTGCCCAGCACGCGGTTCAGGACGGCGGCCTGCAGCAGCCAGCCGAGCCCGAACATCACCGGCATGGCAATCAGGGCAGCGATCCAGGGCGACAAGCCGAGCAGCGTGACGCCCATCAACACCAGATAGGCGGCAAGAATGATGAGGTCGCCATGGGCGAGGTTCACCAGCCGCATGATGCCGAAGACGAGGCTCAACCCTGCTGCAAACAGGGCATAGAGCCCGCCCAGCAGAATCCCTTGCACGAGGGTGTCCAGCCAGATCATCGCCGCGCCACCTCGATCAGGCCACAAGGGTGCTGCGCGAGCAGACGACCGAGCCTTGGTTCCCGCGTCATGCCGCCACTCCGAAATAGGCAGAGTGGATATCTTCGCGCGTGACCTCGGCCGCCCTGGCGGCCAGCGTGACGCGACCCTCCATCATGCAGTAGACGCGGTCGGCCACTGCCAGCGCCTTGCCGATATCCTGCTCCACCAGCACGATCGCGGCGCCGCCTTGGCGGATCCTGGGAAGTGCTGCGTAGATATCGCGGATGACGACGGGCGCGAGGCCGAGGCTGATCTCGTCGCAAAGCAGCAATTCGGGGTTCGACATCAGCGCCCGGCCGATCGCCACCATCTGCTGCTGGCCACCCGAGAGCGCGGTACCGGGGCTCTTGCGCCGCTCGCCCAAGATCGGGAAAAGGTCATAGACCGCGTCGAGGCTCCACGGCCCCTGCACCTTACGCGCCTGCCCGCCGACCAGCAGGTTTTCCTCGACGGTCAGCGAAGGGAACAGCCGACGCCCCTCCGGCACCATGGCGATGCCGCGCTTCATGATCTCGGCCGAAGACAGCGCGCCGATCGGCTCGCCCCTGTGCAGCACCATGCCGGGCGCGTTGCCGATCACGCCGGTGATCGAGCGCATCAGCGTGGATTTGCCGGCGCCGTTGGCGCCGATGATCGCCACGCATTCGCCCGCGGCCACGGTGATATCCACACCGAACAGTGCCCGGAACTGGCCGTAATTCGCGGTGAGGCCGCGCGTTTCCAGCATCAGACCTCGAGCCCCAGATAGATTTCGCGAACCGCCTTCGAGGCCATGATCTCATCAGGCGCGCCGATCCCGATCACGCGCCCGAAATCCAGCACGAGGAGCCGCTCGACCACCGAATTCAGGGCATGCAGCACATGCTCGATCCAGATGATGGTGGTCCCCCTCGCGTGGATGGCTCTGATCGTCGCGACCAGGGCCTTGCATTCGCCCTCCGTCAGACCGCCCGCGATCTCGTCCAGAAGCAGAAGTTCGGGGCCTGTCGCCAAGGCGCGGGCGAGTTCCAGGCGCTTGCGGTCGAGAAGGCTCAACGAGCCGGCCACGAAATTGGCTTTCCTGAGAAGCTCCGTCGCCTCGAGGATACCAGCGCAATCCTCGACCATCTCGGCCTCGCGTCCGCCGCGGCCGAAGGCGGCGGCGGTCAAGAGATTTTCGAACACGGTCAGCCCCTCGAAAGGCTGCGGAATCTGGAAGCTGCGGCCGACGCCCATGCGCACCCGCTCCATGGCCGGAGCGCGGGTCACGTCGCGGCCGAGGAATTCGATGCGGCCCTCATTTGCAAACAAGTTTCCGGTGACCAGGTTGAAGAGCGTCGATTTTCCCGCGCCGTTCGGGCCGATAATGCCCAGCGCTTCGCCGCGCGGCACGCTGACGGTCACGGAATCCGCAACCTTCAGGGCGCCGAAGGACTTCGAAACGTTTTCCAGCCTGAGTATCATCACAGTCATCCTTGGGTCGCGCCGAACGAGGGCGGCGGTATCAGCCGCCCCCGGCAGCGTCAGGCCAGGGCTTCCATCTTGCCAGCGGTGGGAATCTCGGTAGCGCCGGCGTTCTCGACGATCACCAGATCGAAGCCGCCACCGGCCTTCTTCCGCCACTGGCCGCCAACGAGCGGCGTCTTGCAGACGTTCTTCGCGGCGAAAGGCGGCAGTCCCGCACCGCTCCATGCCACTTTCCCCACCACCGTCGTCATGTCGGTGGCGGCTATGGCCGCCGCGATCGCCTCGGCATTGGTCGGATCCGAAACGCGCCCCATGACATTGGCCGCCACCTCGAACAGCGAATGGACAAAACCGATCGGCTGCGTCCAGGGGCGCCCGGTCTTGGCGGTGAAATCCGCCGCGAGTTCCGCCGAGCTCTCGCCCGTCACGGACGATTTGAACGGATGCGAGGCCGACCACCAGACCTCGGATGAGAGGTTTTGGCCGGCATCACCGAGCGTCTCCACCGATTGCGGAAAGAGGATCGCTTTGGCCACCGTCACCGCCTTGGGCTTGAAGCCCTGCTGGCGGGCCTGGTTCCAGAAGGTGGTGAAGTCCGGCGGAATGACCACACCGGTGACGATCTCGGCATTGGCTGCCTTGAAGGCGTTGACCTGCGCCGTGAAATCGTCCGACAGGTTCTGATAGCGGCCGGGATCGGCAAGGCTGAAACCGGCGGCATCGAGGCCCGGCTTCAAGCCGTTCTTCGGATCACCCCAGGCATTGCCGTCGGCATCGTTCGGGAACAGCCCGCCCACCTTGCCGTTGGTGGAAAGCTGCTTCCACATGCCGGTGTAGACGGCGATGATGTCTTCGAGACCCCAGAAATAATGATAGGCAAAGTTGAAAGGCTTCCACGAGGACGGATCGGCCGGATTGCCCTGCTGGCCGATGAACCAGGGCTGCCACGGCGCCATCGTCGAGATCACCGGCACGCCCTCCGCCTCGCAGGTGGTGGCTACCGGATTGGTGTTCTCGGGCGTCGAGCCGACGAGCATCAGGTTGATCTCGTCATCGACGATCAGGCTCTTGGCTACCTCGGCCGCGCGGTTGGGGTTCGACTGGCTGTCCTTGACGATGACCTCGAAGTTCTTGCCCGCCTCGGAAGCGAGGAAGGCCTTGATGTTGTAGGCGTCGCTTTCCGCGAAGCCGGCGAGCGGCCCCGTCTGCGGCGAAACATAGCCGAGGCGGATCTTGGCGCCTTGCGCGATGGCCGGCGTCGCCAGGCGCGAACCGGCGAGCGCCAGGCCTGTCGCCGCCGAGGCTTTCAGTAGGCTGCGTCTTGTGATCATGTTTGGTTCCTCCCTCTCGTTTTGTTCTCAGTCCCCCGGACGGCGTCCCTCCCACGCCGCCTGAAGGAGTTCCCTTATCGATCCCGGATCGATCGGCCTTGGATTCGCATAGGCATTCTTCACCGCGATTGCCGCCGCGCGGTCGAGATCGGCCTCCTCGATGCCGATCGCCTTCAGGCTCAGCGGAGAGCCGACCGACTGTGCGAAATCCCAGAGCCCGCCGCCCGCCGAACCACCACCGAATGCCTCGGCGATCGGGCGCAGCAGATCGGGCACCGCCGCTTCGTTGAAGGCGGTCGTGTAGGGCAGCAGGATGGCGTGGGTTTCGGCGTGCGGCGTGTCGAACGAGCCGCCGAAGACGTGCGCCAGCTTGTGATGCAGCGCCATCGAGACATAGCCTAACGCGGTCGAGCAGCACCACGCCGCATAGAGCGCCTGCGTCCGCGCCGCGCGATCCTGCGGATTGCCGATCAATCTTGGAATGCCTTCCCGGAAGGCAACCATGGCATCCCTGCACATCAGCACGATGACCGGATTACGATCGGGGGCATACAAGGCTTCCATCGCATGAGCGATCGCGGTCATCGCCGAGGTTACGGTGAGGTTTACCGGCAGGCTCAGTGTCAGATCGACGTCGTAGATCACCGTCTCTGGGCGAATGTCCGGCGAGCGGCGGGTGGTCTTCTCGCCGGCTGCCGTCTCGCCGAGTATGTCGGTCATTTCCGAGCCGGCATAGGTGGTGGGAATGACCACCTGGTCGGCGCCCGTGCGCACGGCAATGGCCTTGCCGAGCCCAGTGGTCGAGCCGCCGCCGAGGCTGACGACCGCCGAAGCGCCACTGCCGCGGAAGGTATCGATGGCCTTTTCCGTGACCTCGACAGGGGTATGCATGACCGCGCCGGCAAAGATCCCAGCGGCGAGGCCACCAAGGCTTGCGGCCAGCCTTTCCGCATCGCCCTTCTGATGCGGCGTCGAAAGCACCATCACCTTTTCATGGCCGAGCCGCCGGACTTCCTCCTCGACGCGAGCCATGGTGCCGGCACCGAAGACCACCCGTGTCGTCAGGCCCGGAAAGGTGAAGCTGTCCATCATCGCGCCGCCTCCATGCGCGGGCCACGCCCGGCCGCGAGGTCGTCGAGGATAGTGCCCAGCATGGCAATCTCGGCGTCCGAGACCTCATGGCCGCGGCCCGGGAACAGATCGGCCCGCAGGCTCGCGCCAATCCGGCCCAGCGATTGCGCGGCATCGGCAAACGCCGAGACCGGTATCCAGGGATCGGCATCACCACCGGAAAGATAGATCGGCATTCCGGCCGGCGCCGCCTCGGATCTTTCGTCCGCCGGAACGCCGACACGGCAGCCCGTGAAGGCCGCCAAAGCGTCCGGCGGCGGCAGCCCCGCACAGAGATATTCGATCGAGAGACACGCCCCTTGCGAGAAGCCCGCGAGAAGCAGCGGCAGTCCGGGCAGTTCGGCACGCGCCGCAACCATTGCGGCCGCAAGGTGGTCGAGCGCGTCAGAGAGCTGCGCGCGGGCGACCGGCGTCAACGGGTCGACGGCACGCGCCTCCCACCACATGCCGTGCGGCGCGCGCGGCAGGATGAAGGCCACGGCCGACGCGGAAAGCCGCGACAGCACATGGGACTGCATCTCTTCGGGCGATTGGCCGCGGCCGTGGACGAAGACGCAAATCGCCTTAGCCTCGGGGCCTCTTGGCCCAAGCCGGAGCGGACCGCTGCCTGAACTCACGCGAAATCCGCCTGTTCCAGGCCGGCCTGCAATTCGCTCTCGCGGTCCTTGAACCAAGGCGGGAAGACCAGCGTCTTGCCGATCTGGCCCGGAGGCTCGTCCTTGGCCCAGCCTTCCGGCGTGGTCCAGGCAATTTCGAACAGCGCGCCGCCGGGCGAGCGGACATAACAGGACTTGAAGTAGTTGCGGTCCTTCTGCTCCGATATGTCCGTGAAGCCGAGGCCCTCGATATGAGCGCGCAGCTTCAACTGGTTCTCTTCGTCGCCGGTGTTGAGGGCGAGGTGGTGGATCGTGCCTCCCGCCAGAGTCCAGGTGCCCTGCGGGCTGTCGCGGTCGACAATGACCTCCACGCGCTGTGCGACGCCGGCCGCATCCGGCACGCGGAACACGAGCCCCTCGTGGTCGTCGGCCTCTTTCTCCATCGGCAATGCGATGGTCAGGAAGTCGTCCATGGCGGTGCGGTCCATCACCGCCACCACGGCGCCGTAGATTCCCTTGATGCCGTGGGCCTTGCCGATGCCCTGCGCCTCGTTGGTGATGGGCGCGCGGGGATCCCTGTCGCTTTCCACCAGCTCATGCGGGATGCCGCAGGGATGTGCGAAAGCCGCACGGTCGGCGCCAAAACGGGTGATCTTGATGGCCTCGATGCCGCGCGCATTCAACCGGTCGACCCAGAAATCCGCGGCGCCCTTGGGGATCGACTGCATGATGGTGCGCGATTGGTTGGACCCGCGGCGGCCATAGACGCCCGGCTTGCGGAACGGGAAGGTGGTGATGATCGTCGACGCATCGCCATTGGGCGAGCCGTAATAGAGGTGGTAGACCGGGATGACGCCGTCGAACAAGACGGTGCGCTTCACCGAATGCAGGCCGAGCGCCTTGGTATAGAAATCAAAATCTTCCTGAGCGCTGTCGGTCGAGAGCGTCAAATGGTGGTAGCCGCTGATACGTGCCATCGGTCATCTCCTCCCAGAGGTTTCGGTATCGCTCCGCCGCTGCGGGCAGAGCACGAGGTTGAGGTCGAGCGCGTGCTTGCGTTTTCCTCCATTGGGCGGCAGCGCGCGGAACTCGGCCATGAGTTCGGGTTTGACCCCGAAGATGGCATCCCGGCCGATCGCAGGGTCCGACCGGTCGAAGATGTGGGTCGTCAGCGTCTCGAAGCCCTCCGCCGAGACGCGAAAATGGATATGGGCCGGCCGCTCGAGGCCAAGGCCCAGCGCTGACATCAATTGACCGACCGGTCCGTCCGACGGCAGCGTGTAGCCCTTCGGCTTCACCGTCGTGAAGCGGAACCGTCCCTGCGGATCGGTACGGAAGCGTCCGCGCAGATTGAATTCCGGCTGGCGGTCGGGTTCCTGGTTCTCGTAGAGACCCTCGGCATTGGCCTGCCAGATCTCGACCGTCGCATCGCCGACCCCCGCGCCGTCGAGCGCGACGATGCGGCCCGCGACCTCCAGCGGCTCGCCCTTGTGATCGCGCGAGATGTTCGCGCCGGGTGGCATCTCCGGCACGTCGGCCCGGTAGAAGGGCCCGGCCAGGGTGTTTGGTGTCGCTCCGGCGGGGCGCGGGCTGTTCTGATCCTCGATCAGCGAAGACACGCCCAGGACGTCGGCGAACAGCACCCATTCCTGGCGCCGCGCATCGGCGTAGTGGCCAACCTCGGTCAGAAAATCGATCGCCTGGCGGAATTCCTCGCCGGAGGGCCGCAACTCCACGATCAGCGCGTGCAAACCATCCACGGCTGCCTGCGCCGCCGCCGCCAAGCGGGACTGGCCCATTGCCGTCAGGCGCCGCGAGAATTCCTCGGCCTGCGTCGATATCGCCTTGGGGGACTCATCCCGCTTCGGGTCGTGCTGGCCGTGCATTCCGCCGGGGCCTCCCTTCCCCTTGCCAAGCGGGATAGCACGGCCCGACGCGATGCTTGATGAGATGTGACGTCCCTTGTATAGCGTTTTGCTATGAAGCTGAACGAGCGCCACCTCATGCAGCTCGCCGCGGTGCTGGATGCCGGCGGCGTGTCGGAAGGAGCCGCCATGCTGGGCTTGACCCAGCCGGCGGTCAGCCGATCACTGGCCATGCTGGAGGCGCGGGTGGGTGAGCCGCTGTTCCTCAAGGGCCGCCGGCCGCTGCAGGCGACGCCGCTCGGCTTCCAGCTGGCGGCGCAGGGCCGCACGATCATCACCGCGTCCCGCAAGGCGTCGGATGCGGTGCAGGGTTTCATGAAAGGAACGAAGGGCGTCGTCCGTGTCGGCGGCGTGCCTTTCTTCATGGACGCGATGATCAGCCGGATGATCGGAGAGTTCCAGAAGCTCGAACCCGAGGTCACCGTTCAGCAGAGCTATATGAACCTGCCCGAGATGGTCGCGGCGCTGGACAGCAACCAGATCGACCTCGGCATCGTGCCGATCGGCGTGCTCGACCTTGGTCCCGGCTTCGAATTCACCGAAATCCTGCCCGGACGCAATGTCGTGGCTTGCCGGCCCGATCATCCCCTGCTGCGAAATCGCCGTCTCAGGGCGCATGACCTGACCAGCTTTCCCTGGGTGGCTCCCCTGCCCGGCTCTCCGCTGATGTCGGACCTGCAGATGATCCTGATGAGCATCGGCATGTCGGACCTGAACATCCGCTATTCGGGAGGCTCGCTGATGAGCGTGATCAACTTCCTTGCCGAAACCGATGCGTTGGCCGTGCTGCCATTCTCCGTAGTCTTCGCGCAGCGCAAGGAGAGCCGGGTTACGGTGCTGCCCTATGAAATCCCGCAGCCCAGCCGCTCACTCGGTATCCTTCGCCGGGTCAGCGGACCACGCTCACCGGCGGCAGAGCGCTTCGCGGGCCACGTCACGACCGCCTTCGAAAACCTGAAGCACATCATTAAACGGCATGAGAATGCCGTTGTCTGGGGACGGTAAACCAGCCTCGCTATTCGAATGATGCGGTAGCGTCACACAACGCGCATGTTTCCTCCAGCCGGAGGCGCTTCATCCCCGCGTCGCCGGTTAGGCTCGACGGCCGCCCGCCCCCAAAAGCCGTCGGGCCGCCAGAAATCCCAATATCCTATTGGTCACGCCCTCCTCCACCTCGCCATCACTGCGTAAACGCTTTGGACATCTGATCCGCAAAGGGTTTCAACAGATAAGACCAGACATTGCGTTCGTCGGTGCGGATATGAACCTCGGCGGGCATACCTGGCCTCAGCACCTTCGCTTCGGTCAGGCAGCTTGATTTGCTTTCAACCTTGATACGCGCCGAAAAATAGGAAAGCTGACGTTGCGGGTCTTTAATCAGATCTGCCGAGATGTGTTTCACTGACCCTTGGCAGACCGGAGTGGTTCCCACGTCGAACGCCGGAAAACGGATTGATACCGGCTGCCCGGGCCGGACATCGTCGACCCGCGACGGAGGGATCAGCGCGTCCACCACAAGATCGTCGGTATCAGGTACGATGGTCATAAGCATCTCGCCAGGCGCGATAACGCCGCCGACGGTATGGACAGCCGATTCCTGTATCGTTCCGGACTGTGGCGCGCGGATCGTTGTCTTGGTCAGTTCATCCTGCGCCACAATCCTCCGTTCGTTGAGTTCGGTCTGCTTGGCTTCCGTCTCGCGGAGTTCGGTCGTCACGTCAGTGCGCCTTTGGTCATCCAGCTGCAGCATCTGCAACCCCGTTTCGCTGATGCGCGCCTGGGCTTCAGCTACTGCTGCAGCGAGGCGACCCGATTCTCCCCTGGCCCGGGTGGCATCCAACTTGATGTTGCTTACCCTCTCCTTGGAGACGAGTTTTTTGGCGTAGAGGGAATCAACGTCGGCGAAATCCTTGCTCAGCAGAGCAACCGATTCATCCACCGCGCTCTGTTGCGCTTTAAGACCGTCGATCTGACGTTCAAGTTGCTGGGATTGGCTTCTCAGCTGCGCCTTCTGTCCAGCCAAAGCCGAAGAGCGCGTTTCAAAGAGAGCGCGTTCGCCGTTGACGAGCGCCGCCAGCTCCGGTTGGTTCATTCGCGCCTTCAGGCCGACCGGCAGCTGCATTTCCGCCAAGCCCGTGCGCTCGGCCTCCAGCCGGGCGAGGCGAACGGTCGCGCGATCGAGATCCTCGCTGATGATTTGCAGGTTCGCGCGTGTCAGCGTGTCATCCAGCCTGACCAGCACGTCGCCGGCTCGTACATGATCTCCGTCCTGCGCGAAGATTCCGCCCACCGTGCCTCCGGTTTGATGCTGGACCTTCTTGACGTTGCTTTCTACCACCACGGTGGCCGGTGCAACCACGGCGCCGGCGATCTTGGTCAATCCCAGCCACAGGCCGCCGCCAAGGACCAGCAGACCTGTAATCACCAAGCCGAATATCAGGTTGGCCCGAATACCGTCCGGCAGATCTGGCGAGCTCACGGCAGGCCCTTTGCTGCCACGAAGGGTCCGGGCATAGGACGAGAAGGTGACGAATGTTTCGAGCAGAGCCTCATGCATGCCCGGCAACCCCCGGTATCGGCGCCAAAGAAGATGGCCGAGGTGAAACAGGCGGTGAAGGTCGGAGCATGTTCGCCAAGACCTCCTCGCGCGAGCCAAAGGCATGAACCGTCCCGTTCGACATAACCAGCACCTGATCGATGTTGGCGAGTGCCGAGGGACGATGCGCAACGACAATGACGATGCCCCCGCGCTGACGCACTGCCCGTATGGCGCCGGCCAGGGCAGCGTCCCCATCCACGTCGAGGTTCGAGTTCGGTTCGTCGAGCACGACAAGGAACGGCTCGCCATAAAGTGCTCGGGCGAGACCCACGAGTTGCCTCTGCCCTGCCGACAGGGCCGCCCCCCCCTCCCCGATGCGGGTCTGAAATCCCTGAGGGAGTTGCATGATCATTTTCTCGACGCCGGCGGCTCTTGCCGCCGCAAGGACGCCTTTTGGATCCGTCTTGCCTCGGAACCTCGAAATGTTGTCTGCTACCGTGCCGTCAAACAACTCCACATCCTGCGGCATGTAGCCGATATGGGCGCCGAGATGTTCCGAGTTCCATTGATCGAGAGAGGCGCCGTCCAATCTCACCGAGCCATGGAGCGGCTTCCACACCCCGACCAACGAACGGGCCAGCGTCGTCTTGCCGGAGCCGCTCGGGCCGACGACGGCCATTCCAGCCCCCCTCGACAGGTGGAAACTTACATTTACAACGGTCGGTCTTGTCAGGCCGGGCGGCGCGACTGTCAGTTGCTCGACGGCAAATCGTGCCTGTGGACGAGGCAATTCCATCGGATCGTCCTGACTGCCAAATGCAGCCATGACAGCTGCCAGCTCGCTATAGCTGCGCCGGGTCGATAGAAAACCTCTCCAGTTTGCAATCGCCGCGTCAACTGGGGCCAAGGCCCGGCCGAGCAATATGGAAGATGCGATAATCACCCCAGGAGAAGCTTCACCGCCGATGACCAGGTAGGCACCGAGCCCCAGAACGCCGGATTGCAGACCCATGCGAAGCGCCTTCGAGAAGGAACTGGCGCCACCGACGACATCCGAGAGGCGCTCCTGCTGACCAAGATATGCGCGGCTGACGTCGCTCCAGCGTCGAGCCAGTCGACCAGAAAGCCCCATTGCATGAACAACCTCGGCGTTGCGCCGGGCGGAGTCGGCAAGCGCCCGTTGCGACGACAAGTCTTCGGAGGCGCGCGCGGCCGGACCACGGCTAAAGACTTCCGCAACCGCCGTCAGGAGGACCACGGCGATCGCGCCGACGGTTGCCAACAAGCCGAGCAAAGGATGGAGCAAATAAATGATCACCAGATAAAAAGGGATCCACGGAGCGTCGAAGATGACCGTCGGTCCCGTTCCGGAAAGAAAGCCGCGCAGTCGGTCAAGATCGTGCAAAGGCTGCAGACGGCCCGCATCACGTCCTGCCTTGAGCGGCAAGGACAGGGAGATGGAGAACACCTTTTCCTGCAAATTTTTATAGAGAAGACTGCCGATGCGGACCAGCACGCGAAGCCGCACGAAATCCAGGAGCCCGTAGACCGCATACAAGCCCAGCATGCCGATCGTGAACCCCACCAGGGTGGGAACGCTCTGCGACGGCAGAACGCGATCGTAGATCTGCAACATATAAACCGAACCGGTCAGGGCGAGAATGTTTATCACTGCCGAAAACAGCGCCACGCCAAGCAGCCCAGGCATGCAGGCGAGAATGGCGGAACGCAGCTCGGGAGAACCGGCCCCCGATGTTTTCATGACCAGCGGTCGTTCGCGCGACACTGCCGCGCCGTTACTTCCGTAAATTGTGATGGCTCAAACCTTTCTTGGTGCGCATAGCAGCCGCGATCCGTCGCCCCCCTTATTACGCTCTGCTTACATACGTCGACTTTGAGGAAAATGCAGCGGATTCGTGGCGCAGGACCAACGAAACGCGACCCACAGCGTGCACAGGCTGGGGATAACTCCCCCAAAAAATGGCAATTCACGCTAGTAACGCAGTCCAGAATGGAACACGCAAAAGGGGCTTATGTCCTTGCTTCCACACACTTTCAAAGACGCCACGGTCGTTGACACAAAATACCTGATGCGGAGCAACAACTTAGATCAATCAAACCTTTTGTCGTTCTGTATTCTGTATTTGATCTCGTCCCGATACACCAATCACCCGAGCAGACCATCAGTCTCCCAGACTTTCAGGGGCGGCAAATTGACGACCGTCAGGCCGGCACGCCGGATCGTCATTCAAACGGAGGAGGACGGTGACCGAGCCTGACGTATTGTGGTTTAACGCATGCGCAGGGATGGCGACTGGAGGGCTCGTTCACCTCGGGGCGCTGGCCGACGGGTTCGACCCGCCCCATCTGTGACGGCTGCCAACCTGCCCAAGGAGGCGGATCGCGCCTTCGCCATCGTCGTTATCAGAGCGGACGCCGCGTTAGCCGGTGCGTTATCCGCGTAGTGGGGTGTTGCGTGGAAAAGAAGTATCGGAAATTAAGAAGAGCTGTCTGGGAAACGATATATAGGGTCAGCTTGATAACCCCGAATTTCTACGTTCTGAACTACCCCATAGCAGCAGCGGGATTCTTTAACGGGAACAATAGGTTCCCAAGACGGGTTTCCAGTCAATCGGCTACGATAAATGATTTTATATTTGACAGAATGATACGAAATAGATGGGGATACCTGGAGAAGATTTGCGTTGATAAGCATTATGCTAAATACATAGCTAGTGGAATCGCAGGCCTTAAAATCCCAAAGACGATCTCTGTATTCAAGATAGATAGAAATACGACGGCAGATGACATTTTACTTTGGATCCAGCCTTTCCTCGGACGTCATTTCGTGATGAAGCCGACCCATTCCTCTGGAAAAATTATATTCCTCGACAAACCGCTCAATAGGAAAACTCTAGAGGAATTCTTAAATTTCTCTAAGAGGTCGTACTTTAATATTGGACGAGAGACACAATATTATAAAATGGAAAAGAAATTAATTGTCGAAGACAACATTTCTACTGGCGGCGAATTAAGTGACTACAAATTCTTTTGCGTTCGCGGCAAGGCAATTTATCTTCAGGTCGACGTCGGTAGATTTGTTGATCATAAAAGGGCTGTCTTTTCTCTTCCGGATTTTAAGCAGATTGATGTCATGTATGGTTATGACCTACCAGAAAACGTAGAAAGGCCGGAAAATCTCGAAAAAATGATCGAGATCGCGGAAACGATATCTAGGGATGTTGAGTTTGTCAGGGTCGATTTGTACAGCATTAATGGTGACATATATTTTGGAGAGATGACTTTTTCTCCATGCGCTGGATCGGATCATATTTCAAACGAGAGTTGGGCCATCGATTTTTTAAATAGGATCAAAGCAGAAAGTGCTCCTAAAGCAGCGATAGGTGGCCGCTTCACGCCGCAAGCGGCACGATCTTTCGACCGTCAAGTTGGCGGGTGAGCCGCGAGCGCGTCAGCGCAAGCCTCGGTTCATGTGCCGAGGCACCCCAATTGGCTTTCCCCTAGTTGGGGATAACCCGGTCGGGAAAGGCGGATATTTCCCAATCACGCGGCTCAACAATGAGCCGGATGAGAGGGGCTTATGTTGTTGTTGCGGCACTGTTTTAAAAGATTTCGGTTGACCCGAAGCGGAACATCTCCTGCTGTGCAGCAATCCTGTCGGCGATCAAAGATTCTATCCAGCGGGTGTCGTATTTGATTTGGGCCTAATATGCGCCGTCAACTAAGCAGACGTGGGGCATAACCGAATCAACCAAAGGATTTTTGGATGACACTCCACTACGCGTCCGGTGGATCAGCCGCCGAGATCGCAACCGCCGGATTCAATCTGGCTGATGTTCAGTACGTTTCGCAAGTCAATGCCTTGCCGGATGGCATGAAAGGCTTGGTTTATCTCGGTGAGCACGACGGAGTAACTTCGTCTTTCATTGATAAAGTCACTCCCTTCATAGGTAATCCAAATGTGTTCGGGTTTTACCTTAGCGACGAGCCTGATCCGACAGGCAAGTGGGGCAGCTACGCAACCGCTGCAAATCTAAAGGCGGAATCCGACTGGATTCATTCTCATGTTCCCGGCGCCAAGACCTTCATCACGATGATGAACTTGGGCACGGATGGCTCGCCGAGCTACATGAACCCGAACGACCCGGCCCACGCCGCTTACAATCCGGCGAATACGGGCATCGATTTCTACGGTATCGGCTATTACCCCATCAACAACACTTCGGCTCCCGACTACACCCATATCGACAAGATGGTTGCGGCTGCCGGTGAAGCGGGCATCCCGATTGACAAGATCGTCCCGCTTTACCAGGCGTTCGGTGGTGGCAACTGGGAAACCAGCGCTGGCGGCAAGTTTGTCATGCCCACCGCTGCCCAGGAGCAGGCCATGATTGATCGTTGGGCCGCACTGGTTCCGTCGCCGGCCTTTGACTATACCTATAAATGGGGAACGCAGAATGGCGACACCGCGCTTGAAAGCGCCTCGGAACTGAAAGCCTTTTTCCTCCAGCACAATCTCGAGGGCACCCATGCCCCGGTCTCGCCCCCGGTTAGTGATCCTGTCACGCCCCCGGTCAGTGATCCGGTCGGCACACCGACCACACCTCCTACTCACGTCGGCACCCCTGCTCCCACCGCGCCGGCCCCGTCGGGCAGCGATCATGTCTTCCATGGCACGCGCGGCGCAGACGTTTTCCACGCAACCGGGGGCAATGACAAATATCTCGTCAACAATGCTCATGACAAGGTCATGGAGGCGCCAAACGGGGGCTTCGACAAGGTCGCGGCCTCGGTGAGTTACGCTCTTACGGCGGGATCACATGTCGAGCAGCTCTCCACCGCCAATTCCGGTGGCAGGGCGTCCATCAACCTGACCGGCAACGAATTCGGTCAAGCCATCTATGGAAATGGCGGTGCCAACAAGATCAATGGCGGTGGTGGCGCCGACAAGATGACCGGCTATGGCGGCAATGACACCTATTACGTCGACAATGCCCACGACAAGGTGGTGGAGCAGAGAGGAAGCGGCCTCGACAAGGTTCTTGCCTCGGTGAGCTTCGCTCTTTCGGCTGGCTCGCACATCGAGCAACTCGCAACCACCAAGACGTCCGGCAAGGCCGCCATCAATCTGACCGGCAACGAATTCGGACAGACCATTCACGGCAATGCCGGTAACAACAAGATCGACGGTGGCGGCGGGGCCGATACGTTGACCGGGCACGGGGGCAGAGATGCCTTCGTGTTCAGTACCGCCCTTGGTTCTGGAAACGTCGACACGATCACTGATTTCAACAAAGCCCAGGACAAGATCCACCTCGACCATTCCATCTTTGCCGGTCTCGATCAGGGGGGCCTCTCGTCGGACGCTTTCTTTGCCGGCAAAGCGGCGCATGACAGTTCCGATCACATTATCTACAACAGTTCGACCGGAGCTCTTTCTTTCGACAGCGACGGCCTCGGAGGCGCAAACCAGATCCATTTCGCGAGCCTCTCTCCGCATCTGTCGATTACCGCATCGTCTTTCCTGGTCACCTGACGCTCCAGCGACGAATGCCTTAAAAGGTCGGCGAGGTCTTGGGGCCTCGCCGACAGTCGTTTGGGCCGAGCGTCCGAACTTCGCGCCCATCAGCGAGCCGCGGAGTTCAGGTCCGCCACGCCTTACTCCAGCCACTCATCGTGCCCACTTCAGGCAATGCCGTGGGGGCGTCCCGGTGAGACTGCATCGGCAAGGCAGGAGGGACATTAGCGCTCCCCACTGCGAGGGAATCTCGCCTCACTGGTCCTACCCCTTTCCAAACATCATGGTGTCATTCAAACGGACGAGGACAGGAACCCGGCCTCCCCATAGCGTGCACTCGGGCGGGATGCGCTCATAGGTGATGAAACCGGGCCGTGGCAGCGTCGAGAGCGTCAGTTACTCGATTGCCCGCCGTGTGCGCTGGGGAGAGGCAGATGAACCCACATCTGGTCTGCGTGGGAGGCGAGGATCACGCCTTGAGAGTTCCCTTCCTCATCGCGCTGCGAGAGAAAGGCTTTCGCGTTACGGCGGTCTCGAGCGGTTCTCCCGTACCGTTTTTAAGGCATGACATTTCGCATCACAGGTTCTCCTTCGACCGGTTTGCATCTGGCGGCGGGGAATGGCGTGCTCTCGGAACGATGCGCCGATTGATGCGGGAGCTTCGGCCCGACATCATCCAGAGTTTCGACACCAAGCCAAATCTGTTGACGCCCCTTTCCATGCGGGGAACAGTTCCGGTTATTCGCACCATCAACGGGCTGGGCTGGACGTTCTCATCTCTGGCGCCTCGCGCTTTGGCCCTGCGTCCGGTCTATTGCGCGCTGCAATGGCTCGCGTCTTCGTGGACGGCGGCGACCGTTTTCCAAAATCGTGATGACCAACTGTTCTTCGAGCGCTTTCGGCTGACCGGTCGCGGAAGCTCGCGACTGATACGCAGTTCCGGAATCGATGTCGATGCGTTCGCAACGGTGCGCCATCTCGGGTCCTCGGCAACGAAGATGCGTAGGGAACTCGGCCTCCAGTCCGCCGAAGTGGTGATCTTTGTCGGCCGCTTGACCCGTCAGAAGGGTGTGGGAACCCTCCTCGAGGCGGTTCCTCGCGTCGTGGCCGAAAGACCAGCAGCACGATTTGTGCTTGTCGGCCCGCGAGAATCCGAAGGCTCATTCGCAATCGACAAGTCCGAGATCGACCGGCACGCATCTCATGTGCTGGCCTTGGGTCCACGACGCGATGTCGCTGATCTCCTCGGCATGGCCGATGTATTCGCCTTTCCCACCCAGTATCGCGAAGGAGTACCGCGTGTGTTGCTGGAAGCGGGGCTTTCGGGACTGCCAATCGTGGCTTCCAGGATGCCAGGCTGCAGAGACGTCGTCGAAGACGGGTGGAATGGCTACCTGGTTGCACCGCATGACGCCGATGCCCTTGCCTCGCGAACAATAGACTTGCTGTCCGACCGCGCTGGGGCAAAGGCAATGGGCGTCCGTTCCGCTGAACTTGTGCGGGAGCGATTTGCCCTGCCGTTGGTGGTCGATCAGTACTGCGACCTGTACGAAAACACCCTCCGCGCGGGGCTTCCGCGACCGCTCCCTGCTGTCGCACTTGAGGGCAGCCTCGCAGATCACCGGGGCGGAGCACGTCAATGATCCGGGACGCCTTGCTCGCCCTGGGAGTTGCGATGTCCTACGCGACGCAACTGGCCGTTCCGGGATTGCCGCTCGGCTATGGCGAATTGTTCATCGCGATCTGGATCGTTCTGGCGATTGGACGAATATTCGCCGGGGGTCGTCTCCAGGTCACACCCGCTTTTGTCCAACTGGCGAGCTTCTGGCTGATCTTGTCGCTGGCTTTGGGAATCGGCACGATCGTCGGCTACCTGACCACCGTCCTTTACTTGACCGGGCTGGTACATGACCTGATGGCCTACATGCTGCTGGCCGGCTTCACATGCCTGGCGGCCGCGGAGCCCGACGCCGATCGTCACCTTCGCCGCAGTGCCTGGTGGGTGATCGCCATCGCCAATGGAAGCTTCGTAATTCAGCTGGGATTGGCATTTGGGGTAGCCCACCAGCCCGGCGTCGACCCCTGGTTCTGGGACAGATTCCGTGGCTGGTCCGAGAACCCGAACCAACTTGCGCTCTATTGCGCGCTTTTTGGCCCCCTGGCTTTGCACCTTGCCACGACCACCCGTAACCCATGGCGCCGTTTGCTCGCATTCTCCAGCCTGATCCTGACCTTTTATGTCGGCCGGCTGACGAAGAGCGACACCTATCTCTACACCAGTATCCTGAGCTGCCTCGTCTTTCTCGGATTGCGGCTTCGTGCATGGATCGCAACAAGCGGTCGCGCCAGCCTGCCCCGCTTGTCAGCAATTGTGCTGTTGGCGGGTTCCTTGCCTTTAGCGCTGGCGATGACGCCCTACGCGCTCACCGAAGAGGCCAGCGTCGCCCATTTTGCCAAGAGCCTTACCAAGGACCAGGGTGGGGAAGCGACACTCGAAACGTTCGAACTCCGGCTCTATCTGTGGCAGGACGCGGTGGAAACGGGGTTGAAATCCGGGTCGCTGGGATTGGGCCCTGGGCCTCACCTCGAGCGCCCGCCCGTCGCCGACCGTCAATTTCTGCAGCGACCTTTCGAGGCCCATAATACCGTTCTTGACCTTTACCTGCAGGGCGGATTGCTTGCGGTGATGGCATTGGTCTGGATCGTGGGAGCCGCAATGTCGCTTGCCTGGCGAGCGGGATTCGACGCGCTGCTGGTGCTCGGTGCGTCGACGATAATCTTCAGCATGCCTCACCTGATCATCCGCCATCCGATCGTGTGGTTTTCGCTGGCTTTCTGCCTCGTTGCCGGAAATCCGACCGCACTTCGGCGGCAACTTGCCGAGCCCAGGGTGCCCTAAATGTGTGGGATCGCCGGAATTCTATTGGCTTCCGATGCCACAGACATAAAGCCGCTCCAAGCGATCGGGCGGATGACCGCATCGCTGCGTCACCGGGGCCCGGATGGCGAAGGGCTCTGGGCCGATCGCGAGGCTGGAATCGCATTGGGCCACAGGCGATTGGCAATTGTCGACCTGTCAGCCGCCGGGCACCAGCCGATGCATTCTGCCAGCGGCCGATACGTGATCACCTTCAACGGTGAGATATACAATTTTCGCGATTTACGTCGCGAACTTGAGGGTGCGGGCCAAACCTTTCAAGGCGCCAGCGACACCGAAGTGATGCTCAGCGCAATCGAGCATTGGGGGCTTGAAACCGCCCTCAAACGCTTTGCCGGAATGTTCGTGTTCGCATTGTGGGATCTGAAGACAAGAAGCCTTTATCTGGCCCGTGACAGGATGGGCAAAAAGCCCCTCTATGTTGCTTCGACCCGAGACGCATTGGTCTTCGCCTCTGAGCTGAAGGCGATCAACACCTTTCCGGGCTTCTCTCCCGACCTTGATCTTGATGCCGCGGCGGCAATGCTTTCAACGGGATGGGTGCCGGACCATCTCTGTATCTGGCGAGGCGTGTTCAAACTGCCGCCTGGTTCCGTCCTTTCCGTCACCGCGGCGAATTGTGCCGAAGACCGCAGCGCGGACCGTCTTTCGCAACGCGTTCACCGCTGGTGGTCACTGGCTGACGTTGCAGCCGATGGGCGACGGAACCCCGCTACCGGCACCGACGAAGATCTGGTTGACGAACTGGACAACCGGCTTCGGCTGGCCGTGCGGGAACGCATGATGGCCGACGTCCCTCTGGGTGGCTTCCTGTCGGGCGGGATCGACAGCTCAGCCGTGATCGCCCTGATGCAGGCTCAATCCTGCAAGCCGGTTCGCAGTTTCACGATCTCGTTCGCAGAGGGCGGCTTTGATGAAGCTCCATACGCAGCGGCCGTTGCCCGTCATCTGGGCACCGACCACTCCGAACTTCACCTCTCGCCCAGCGCCGCACGTGACGTCATTCCCGAGTTGCCGCAGGTCTGGGATGAACCCTTCGCCGATGAATCGCAGATACCGACCTTGCTCGTTGCCAGGCTCGCCCGTCAGCACGTCACCGTAGCGCTGTCGGGCGACGGCGGTGACGAATGCTTCGCAGGATACGGCCGCCACTTCATGGCGGAGCGGTTGAAACGACACCTGCGCCTGCCCCGACAACTGCGCCGAACCTTGGCGGCAGGGGCAGGCTTTTTCGCACGCGCAGGACGCGACGATGTCATCGGCAAACTGCCACTCTCTGCGAGCGCGAGGCATTTTATCCGGAGCGACCGGATGGAACGTCTCGCCCGGCTGCTCACGGCATCGAATGAAGACGAATTGTTTCAGCGGCTGGCGCGGCCACAGGCTGAAAACCTGGGACGTCAGCGGCCCACCGAACCAATCTACGGCCACGGCGGTCCGCCGCTTGACGACCTGCTCTCCCGTCTTCTGTGCGATGACATGGCGGGGTACTTGCCTGGCGATATCTTGGTGAAGCTGGACCGTGCCACTATGGCCAACAGCCTTGAGGGCCGGTGTCCTCTGCTTGACCACCGCGTTGTCGAATTCTCCTGGCGGCTGCCATCCAACATGAAAGTTCGTGATGGCGCCGGCAAATGGATTCTTCGTCAATTGCTACGCCGCTATCTCCCGCAGCACCTGATCGAGCGTCCGAAACAGGGCTTCGATGTCCCTATCGCAGCATGGCTGCGGGGTCCGCTGCGCAACTGGGCCAGCGATCTTCTCGCCGACATGCGAGCAGAAAGCAGTGACGTATTGGACGCTGCGAAGATCGACGCCTGCTGGCGCGATCACATTGATGGCCAGAACCGCTCGCGCGAATTGTGGTCCGCATTGATGTTCCAGGCCTGGCGGAGCCGAGCCAACCGGCAAGCACAGCAAACCGGCCCAATTCATGAACCCGATCTGGCAGGAGTATAAAATGGTAGGTTCCGCAATCAGCCCGATCCAGCTGCCACGGATCAATCAACCACCAGCACCGGTTCTCGAAGGCAGAGTGCACGTGCGGTCATTGCGCGAATATGTCGAGCCGGCCACCGCGTCGCACCAACTCTTCGTGATTCTGGCAAGGCGAAAATGGTCTATTGTTGCCTTCGCTGTGTTGGGCGGGCTGCTGGCGGGGTTGCTGGGAAGTCTTCGCCCGGTTCTCTACGAAGCAACTACTCAGCTTATCATCGACGCCCCATCGCGCGGTTCACTGCCCGTCGGCGCCCCGTCTTCGCAGGACCTCGTCGATTCAAGCATAGATGACCACATCACGATGCTATCGTCGCAAGACCATCTGCGCCGCGTCATGGCGGCACTGCGCAAGACAGGTGCGGCTGAAACCGGACAGGACAATTCCGCTAGCGGGAATTCCCGGCTTGAGCCGTCTGCCATCCCTCCCCCGAGGACACGCTCGCTTGCCGGTGGTCTACTGGACCGACTGTGGCCAGGAGCGGACAAAACAATCAGCGATTCACAGGCCGAGGATGCCTCCGAATTGAGAGCCTTGCGGCAAGGAATGCGGGTCGGGCAGGAGCTGCGATCGAGAGTAGTCTCCGTCGCTTTCGCCGATGACAGTCCCGCGCGGGCGGCGCTCGTGGCCAACACATTCGCTCAGGTCTATGTCGACAATCTGATAAGGAGAAGGCAGGCATCCGACCAGCAAGAACTCGATGCGATCACCACCAGCCTGCCCAGGCTGCAAAACGATCTGCAGGCAGCGGCCGACCGCCTTGAGAAATATCGGTTGAGCCACGGAGCCATCGACCAAGGCTCGGCGGACAATGCAGCCAGGGAACGGGCCGACCTCAGCCAGCAATTGTCGATGTCAAACGCAGATCTCGCCGCTGTGGAAACTCGGCTGCGACATGTTCAGGAGCTTCGAGCGCAGGGGGCTTCTTTCGTCTCCGTGGCCGAAGCCATTGGCGGGCCTGAACTTGCCGATCTTGCGGCTCGACAGGCTCGCGCGCCTGCGGACCAAGAACTCAGAAACCTGACCGAAAGCAAGGTCGAACAAGGCATCGACAAGATTGCTGCGGACGCAAACATTTTCCGTGCCCAGATCGCCACTCTTGAGAGCCGGAAGGCCATTTTGGATGCGGTCATGGCCGACACCGCCAGCCGGCTTTCCGGGTTGCGGGTTCTCGAGCCGCAGGTCAGTTTGCTGACCCAGCGATACAACGAACTTCTTGGCCGGCAACAGGATTTGACGCGGCGTATCGGAGTTCCCTCGGCTGGAATTTCCATCCTATCGGCGGCATGGCCGCCGACCATCCCGCAGACCTTGCCCGCCATCTTCCTTGTTCCGCCCGGGATGATTGTGTTCGCTATACTGGGCGCGATTTTCGTCACGATGCGCAATCACTTCGATCGGACTTTCCGCGGTGAGACCGAGGCGGAAGCGGTGCTCAAGGTTCCATGTATGGGGCAGATTCCCGAAGCAGGCAGGGTGCATGCCAAACGACTGCGAACCCTTGTCCTGGGCGAGCGCAGCTCCGCCTATAGCCGCGCCGTGACGTCGTTGCTGATTGCTGCGGCGCCCAATGCGCTGAGGGCTCGTTCGTCGTACACGGCGCTTGTCACCTCCAGCGTCCCGGAGGATGGGGGGACCGAGCTCGCATGGAGTCTGGCGCTGGCCGGCACGCGGATGGGCGGTCGTGTTCTCTTGATCGATCTTGAACGCAAGGGCGTTCAACTCACGCTCGAGTTCCTGCATCAGTTCAGCGAGCGCAAGAGCCGCCATTCCTTCGCTGATTATGTCTGCAATCGCAGCAACCTGGAAAACGCCGTGGCCAGTCTGCATGAAATCGGCATCGACGTGATGACCGCTGCTCCGTCGGACGATCTGCTGGCGGTGTTGTCCTGCGAGGATGGGGGCAAAGTGATGGCGGATCTGCACTTGACCTATCGCATCGTCATCATAAACCTGCCGTCGGCGCTCGGGCGGCCGGAAGCCAAATTTCTGGCTGGATGGGCTGATGCGGTGCTTTTTGCCGTCCGATGGAGGAAAACGCCACGTACCCTCGCTCGCGGGGTGCTGGAACTCCTTCAGGGCAACGGTTCTCTTGCGGTACCCGTCGGCAGCGTCCTCACGCAAGTGAACTTGAAAAAACATGCCGGATATCGGCTCGAGGATAGCGCCGACCTCTTGCGCGAGCAGATAGCATGACCAAGCATAGGCTCGTCCTTGGGCCGCGGACGATCCGGGGGCGGTTCATCCAGGGAGCGGCCCGGACGATTCAGGGTGCAGCCTGTCCGCAGAGCGCGTCATTCAGGTGAATGATGGCAACGTTCGGTGTGCATCGTAGGCTGCGGCAATCCCCGATATTTGCCTCCCTCGGAAGCGCGAACCGATGGCACTGAGCGACCTTCTGAGACCCAAGATGGTTCCCGCGGCCGACACAGCCATCATCGCTGTTCGGCCGAGCACGATCGGTTCGATCATTCGTGCAGCTGGTGAGGTGTCGGCGATGGCAATTGTCGGCCAACTCACCCTTCTTGCTGCGATTCCGGTCTTGGCGCGGCTCTATTCGCCTGCGGATTTCGGCATCTTTACGATTTATCTGTCGATTGTGAACATACTCGCCGGGGTCGCAGCATTGCGCTTCGAGGCGTCACTCTATGGGGTTAAGGGGAGCGCCCAGGCCTATGTGACGGTCAAGCTTATCCTTTTGGCTGTGTTCGTGACCACCGTCCTGGCCTTTTCGGCCGGACAGATGCTGTCGAACCTTGCTCCCAACCGCCTCGGCTCGCTTGCCTGGCTCATTCCGATCGGAATGGGAGGCGCAGGTCTGGTCGAAGCCATGAACTGCTGGAGCCTGCGTGCCGGGCTTTTGCGCGACTTTGCCCTTGGGCGGCTGATCCTGCCGGCGAGCATGGCTGCACTGCAATTGGTTTTCGGCATTGCCAACCTTGGCGGCGAAGCGATGATCCATGCCCATATTTTGAGCCAGTTCGTCTTTATCGGGTATATCGGTTATCGAGTGACGAGCTGGGAGGATTTGCGCGGCATCGCCCGGGCACCTTGGCGTGCGGTGTTCGAAAAGGCCCGGCGGGAATACAAATTTCCTCTGTTCGATATCCCCGCAACACTCGCGAGCATAGCGATCAACAATCTTCCGGCAGTTCTTGTCGGTGGGCTGTTCGGCACCGCATTTGCCGGATATTTGGGCGTGGCAACGCGCCTGGTTACCGGTCCAGTGACGCTGATCGCTTCACCGCTCAGCAATGTTTTTGTCGCCGAAGCAAACCAGAACAACAATCGTGGACACCTGCTTGGCGTGGCACGCGGGCTTCTCCTGCTGGCCGCCGGCTTTACCGCGGTGCCGATATTGCTGCTTGGACTCGCCGCGCCCTATGTGGTCGTTCCGCTCCTGGGCGAGCCTTGGATGCCCACCGCGGAAATCATGACCGCACTGGCGCTGATGGGCGCGGCACAAGCGTTGTCTACTCCGCTTAGCGACGTTCCCGCTCTGCTACGTCGGCAAGGAACAAGACTGGTCATCGACCTCGCACGAGCGGTTCTCGTGTTTGGCCCGCTGCTCGCCGGCGCCCAGGCGGGCTGGCAGCCAGTCACCGTCATCTATTTCATGGCCGCCGGCGGCGCGTCGGGTTTCGCTCTGAAAATGGCAGCATCGCTGTATTTGTTGACCCACGACCCCCAACCAGCAGGCGCTGCAACGTGCATCCAACATGAATGTCTCGAGGAAAAAACACCATGAATTCGTCGTCGGTTGACAATCTTCAAGCGGCAGTTGCGGTCACCCAGCATGACCGTGCCGATGTCTCATGGTCACGCCCTTTTATCTCTGTCGGGATACCAACCTTTCGCCGGCCCGATACGATCCGCAGGGCGATCGACAGCGTCCTGGGTCAGGATTACTCCGATTGGGAGTTGGTCGTGAGCGACGACGAGGGACCGGAGGGCGAGACCTGGGCTATCGTGACCGACTATGCACGAAGCGAACCTCGCATCCGCATCATCGAGAACAGCCGAGGTCGCGGTCAGGTGGAGAACACCAACAACGCTATGCTGGCTTGCGCTGGACGGTGGATCAAGTTGCTGCACGACGATGACTGGCTTGCGCCAGGTGCACTCAGGACATTCGCCGAAGTTGCCAAACAGCACCCGTCGGTTGCCTTCATGACGTCAGCCGCAAACATAATCGAGGACAAGCGAGTGAGATTTCGCCAAGTCCCCAAGGAGCAGGAAGCGATCTCCCTTTATTCCAGCCAGCAGTGCCTGATGGACCTCTATCTGGTGCGCGCGACACGCTGCCTGGGGATCATTCCATCCACATTGTTGATCAACAGCGACGTCATTCGTGCCGGCTGCTTGATGCGCACGCACAAAGAGATTCCGGCCGGAGTGGATCAACTGTTCTTCGTCGATCTAGCCAGCCATGGGGACATGGTAGCGATAAGCGATCCGCTTACCTTTTATGATGCAACGAGCCATCCAAGCATTACCACGTCAAAGAGTTTCCGCGAGGTCGACGAAGTGACCCTCGCCGTCAAGCAGCTTAACTGGAATCTCATCAAAGACCGCAACCATCTCCCGCCTCCCGAGACATTGCTGCGGGCGCTGCGGGTTGCTCGTATTCCCATGCGGTTCCACCAGCAGTCCTGGCTGACCACATTCCTGGATGGGATACAGATCTTCCGGCCTTCGGTCATGAAGGTGGCGGGCTGGCACGTGCTTAATCACGTGTTTGCAATCCGCCCAAGATTGGGCCGGGTGCGCACGCGACGGCGGTAAGGTGAGGCTGGCCGACAAGCACATCAGCGACAGATTGCGCGCACAAGCCTGTTGTGCGCGCGCATGGTAAAGGCGTTTGCCTCACGGCAAAACGCATATGCGCCCAAGAAGAGCTACCAGTTCCGCCTGTCGCCGTGTTTCGGTCTTGGCGAACAGCGACGCCAGCTGCGACCTTATCGTGGTCCGGCTCAAGCGCCGCTTGCGGGCTATTTCCAAAGGGGCATCGCCCTGCGCCAAGCGCAGTGCGAGCTGCGTTTCGGCACTCGTCAGACCAAACATTCTTTGCAGCGTCTGGGGATTTGGCCCGGACCTGTTTTCACGATCCAGCAGCGCCACGATGCTTGTCGCGTCAGGCGTTGCTATGCCCTTCTCGTTCAATATCAGGGGCCTGTCGCCCATGCCTCGGATCACCACCCATGAAAGCGTGCCAGGAGAAAAATTGCCCGGCACGTTTGCGATCAGCCGTCTCAGCGCAGCAAATACCTTGCTGGCCGTATCGGCTGCCTCGCCTTCGCGCTCCAAGGTGTTTTGAGCGGCTGAATTCCACTCCATGACCTTCCTGTCGCTGTTCAGGATCAGGTAGCCACAACCGATGCGATCAAGCATTCTCACAACAGATGCAAGGCTGCTCTGCCGTGGCTCGACAGCAACGCTGTCGAACCGTTGTGGTGCTTGATGCCAAGCGTAAGCATGGTCACCTTGCGTTCTCAAGGCGGAGACAGGCTTTCCCCCGAAACTTCCATATTGGCGACCAAGAATTCCATCATCTTGCCTACCAACCAGTGCCATTTTCTTACCTCCCGCAAAACGGCAACGCCTCCCAGTCAAAAGGAGGTGCCTTAAACATGTCAGTCAGGTCCCTTGGAGAGTAGCGGTCCGATCCGCCCCCGACATCGGACAAAATGCGCGCTACAATCCCGGGGAACAATCCTGCGGTCGGACTAGTCTGTACGCTTTTCGGTCTAATCTCGACGGACTAGTCAGAAGGTTATAGTCTGGCACATGCGTTTGCATTCGCTCAGTTTGCATCCGAACAGCTCAGGCAAGTTGCTGACCCGCCTTGCCTCGATGTCGCTCCTGATAGCGACACTTGCAGTCGAGACAGCGCTGCCGACCTCTGTGGCATACGACATCGGCTTTTTTGAGTTTGTTCCCGCCATTATTGCCATCTCATATTTCGAAGATCGCATGATCGCTCTTGCGGCAACATTTGTGATGGTTGCCGTCGGCTTGTTGACGCGGGATGTCCTGCACCATCCAATCGATGTCGGCCTTTGGGTTCAAGCCATTCTGCTGCTGGTTGCAGGGGGGATGATCGCCCTGACTTTCCACCGGCAGAGGCAGGACTACCGCACCCTTTTGCAGGTTGCGGAGGCTAGACTCGCGGCCTTGGAAGCAACCGAAAACAGGTATCGCTGGGCATTCGAACGTGCCGCCATTGGCTTTGCCAACATGAATGAGAACGGAGAGTTGCAACGGTCCAACAAGCGTCTTGGTGAGATGACAGGGTATGTCGAGGAGGAGCTTTCAAGTCTGCCGCTCAGCGCACTCGTCCACCCCGACGACAACCACACCTTGGCGGAAGCGTTGACTCGCCTGAAAGACACGACTTCGTTTGGCTCGGAGATCCGTCTCCTGAGAAGAGACGGCACGATTTTGTGGACAAGATTGGCCCTGTCTTTGGCCGTGCCAGCCGATGCTCTCCCTCAAAGCATTTTTGTAGTGGTGGACGACATATCGGGAGAGCGAACCGCCCGCGAGGCACTCCGGGCTCAGAAGGAATGGTTGGACCTGGCGCTATCGTCAAGCCGGTTGGGAACATGGCGCATAGATTTCGAGAGCGGGTCCGTGAAGGGCTCAGCCGCGTTCTGGGAAATGATGGGGCTGGCACCCGCGCCGAGCCGTCCATTGCAGGAATTGACTGCGGTCGTTCACCCGGCCGACTTGCCTAATCTGATGGCCCCGGGAGAGCTTGCATCAGGCGCCGACTATGACGCTGAGATCCGCATCAGGCGAACTGGCGGACATATCCGCTGGATTGCTCTTCGGGGACGGGACGAATTGCGCGACGGTCGTGCACAGCGAATAGGAGTCGCCGCGGATCTCACCGATCGGCGCATAACCATTCTGCTGCGGGCTGCGGCGAAGAAGCGAGAGCGGGCTATGCTTGAACAGCGCCATAGGCTCAACAATCTGTTTCCGGTGATCACGGCGCTTGTGAATATGGTTGGTGCCCCCGACAATGATATCGCCAGCTATAAGCAGACACTGATCGAAAAGATCGGCGCACTCCAGGCGACGCATCTGCTTCTTTCACGCGATGGCAGCCTGTCGGCTTCCCTGCGTGACCTCATCGTTCAGGAATTGCAGCCCTATATGGGGACGCATGACATTTCGATCAGTGGACCCGAAATAAAAATGGCTGAGGGTTCGGCTGAGAGCTTCGCAATGATCGTTCACGAGCTTACGACCAATTCCGTGAAGCATGGGGCTCTCGGCACTCCGGCAGGACGGATCGAGGTCGTGTGGCAATTCGTGGCCCAGGAGCCCGGCGCCGACATAGTGTTTGAATGGTCGGAATCGGGAGAGCGCCGGGTCTCCACCTCGGCTCGGCGTGGTTTTGGGTCGTTGATTATCGGAGCCGGCGGTGAGCCTATCGTGGGCCACTCTTCCAAGCTTGAGATGCTGGATCACGGACTGAAATATTCGGTCCGGCTGCCGCCAAAAGCAATCGGCGCTAGTTGATGTCCCTGGCGGCCCATGTCTTCAGCAAAACCGCGGCTTCCGTTCGATTTCGTGCCCCAAGTTCGCGCAGGACGGCAGCCGCATGAATCTTCGTCGTCGCTTCTGCAATTTCAAGAGAGCGGGCAATCTCTTTGTTCGAGTAACCTTCAGCCATCAACCTGAGGACTTCCTTCTGTCTGGACGTAAGCCTGCCCAGATTGTTGACGCTGATGGTCCTGTGGGGCATTTGCGTGGGAGCCTCGGATGGAAGGCGCACCGACGCCTTGGACCTTTGTGAAAGAAGTGCCGGAACGTAAATGCGGCCAGCCAGGATTTCGTTCACCGCCAGGACCACCTCCTCGTCCGTTTGGGACTTTACGATATAGCCATGAAGTCCAATCGAGAGGGCAGTTAGAATCTCGGCGCGTGAATCGGTCCCTGAGACAATTGCAAACCGTGTGTCGGGATGAGCCGGTAAGACGTCGCGAAGGTCGTCCTGACCGGACAGTCCCGGCATGTTCAGGTCGATGATGGCGAGATCAACAGGCGCCTGATCTTCAAGCAAGCTTATGACGGTATCAAAACACGCCGCTTCGAATATTTCCAAGTCTGGAATGCCGGCCATCAAAGCCAGTCGCAGCCCACGACGATACAAGCCGTGATCATCGGCGATGATAATACGATACATGAACCACCCACCTTTTGGCAGCCCGCATGTGTCCCTAGCTGCCGAAACCTCCCTTTGGATGGACTGTACGGTGACCCAACACAGATCAGCCGCCCGCTGATCCCCCGTATGTCGACGCTCGCCGCCGCCCATCGGCACATTTCAACCTTCTAATATAGCTTACAATCGCACACATTTCAGGGCCAGATGTTGAAGTGTTTTTTTCGTACGAACGGTAGCGATGCCCTTCCGAGCAGGTCGTTGCCGGCGCCGGACATGTGAACAGTTCCCAGCTCTGATCGCCCTGCCGCCCCCATGCCCTGCCAACTGGAATATTGAATCAAAAGGCCGGGAAAGTGCCATTCAAATGCACGACGACGCCTTCTTAAGCGCCACTTACCATCGCTGCACTCCGGAGAGGCAAAACCAACACTGGCGTACCTTCCGGCCGGGTGGGTTGGACCCATCACACCGCGACAGTCGTATCAATAGGAGGACGAGATGAAAGCGGTCATTCAGTGCGGTGGAATGGGAACACGCCTTCGGCCTTTCACTTCCATATTGCCCAAGCCTCTCATGCCGATCGGTGCTCGACCGGTTCTTGAATTGCTTTTGAAGTGGCTGCGGCGGAACGGCATTCAGGAAGTCTACGTCACGACCGGCTATCTGGGGCACTTGATCCGCACCGTATGCGGGGACGGATCCCAGTGGAATCTAAGGATACGCTACACCCAGGAACTGGAACCTCTCGGCACCATTGGCCCGCTCTCCCTGATCAGGGAGGAACTGGACGAGCCGTTCATTGTTCTCAATGGGGACGTACTTACCGATCTCAGTCTCAGCCGGTTTGTGGCATCACACCGCACACACACGGATCCAGTCACCATAGCCACCGCATCCCGCGTCATCAAGATGGACTTCGGCGTCATCGACGAGGTCGACAATACCGTACAAGTATTTCGTGAAAAACCGACGCTATCCCATCTGGTAAGCATGGGAATATATTGCATGAATCCAGACGTTTTTCGTTTTATACCTGACGGCATCGCCTTCGGATTCGACGATCTCATGCTGCAGATGATGCAAAACGGCACGAATGTGCACGTCTACAAACATGACGGGCTTTGGCTGGATATCGGACGCGTTGAAGATTTTCAAAACGCACAAACCATTGCCTGGGAAGAGCAGTCCGCATCGATCGAGGTCTCGGCAGCGGCCGCTTGAGGGCTGAACGCTCGACCACGCCAACATGAGGAGGTCGTAATGCTCTTGGTCAGCGCTCCTATTCTTGGCTTTCCGGAAAAGGCGGCCTTGGCCAAAGTTGTCGACAGTGGGTGGCTGACGATGGGGGACCAGGTACGAGCCTTTGAAGAGGCCTTCGCGGCCGTGCATGATGCGGTCGATTGCGTTGCCGTCAGCTCTTGCACCGCCGCCCTGCATCTCATTCTCCATGCACTTGGGATCGGTCCCGGAGACGAAGTTCTGGTTCCCTCGCTGACCTTCGTGGCGACCGCGAATGCAGTGCTCTACGTAGGAGCAACACCGGTATTCGTCGACATAGAGTCGGCCGAAGTGCCACTGATGTCCCTAAGCGACGCGGAAGCCAAGTGCACCGGACGCACCAAGGCCGTCATTCTCGTCCACTTTGCCGGCTACCTCGCCGACCGGGAAGAATGGCAGAGATTTGCCCGTGTGCGAGGACTGCATATCGTCGAGGATGCCGCGCATGCTCCCGGCCTTAAGGAGGTGGGGACTTATGGTGCGGCCGCGGCCTTTAGCTTCTACGGCAACAAGAACATGACCACCGCGGAAGGTGGGGCCGTAATCGCCCGGGATGCACAGCTCCGTGAAGCGATCCGCCAGGCTCGCGGACATGGGATGACCAGCGGCACACATCAGCGGCTGAACAGCCGCACGCCGCAATACGATGTGACGATGCTCGGTTTCAATTATCGCATGGATGAATTGCGCGCCGCTATTGGCTTGGTCCAGCTTCAGAACCTGCAGGAATGGAATGAAATCCGGCGCATATTGGTCGTCCTCTATCGACGTCTGATCGCAGACTATTGCTCGGCTGTGACAGTTCCGTTCTGCAAACCGCGGACCTCGGCCTATCACATCATGCCTGTCCTCCTGCCACATGACGTCGACCGGCAAACGGTGATCGACCATCTGCGAACGAAGGGAATACAGACCACAATCCACTATACGCCCGTGCACCAGATGACGCTCTATCGCCAAATGTTCACTGAAATCCATCTGCCGAAGACCGAGGATTTCGCGCAGCGGGAGTTGACGATTCCACTACACCCGCAAATTACGGCAAGTGCGATCGAGTCGGTGGTTGTTGCGTTGGCCACCGCGATTGAAAGCAGCGGGCGCGCGGGAGCCGCGGCATGAACGCACTCGACGTGACGATGCATCGGCCCGCCGTAGCTGGCACCAGCCATGGAATTGCCAGGCGCGCGATGGATATCATCCTCGCCGCAGCAGCGGGAATGGCACTCGCTCCGCTGATGCTACTGATTGCTGTTGCACTCTTTGTCGAGGGTGGTTGGCCCGTGCTTTTCGCACAGACGCGCCTGGGTGCCGGCGCAAAACCGTTTCGCATGTACAAGTTCCGCAAATTCAAGACAACAGCCGATCCTTTCGGCCTTGCGCTGACCATGAACGATGACAGCCGGATGACGCGGATAGGCCGTTTTCTCGCGGCAACGAAACTTGATGAGTTGCCGCAACTGTGGAACGTTTTTACGGGAGACATGGCAATTGTCGGCCCGCGGCCGGAAAGCCTTGCCTTCGCCGATTGTTTCCGCGGCGGCAATGAAGCCGTCCTGCAGTGGAAGCCCGGCCTGCTCGGCCCGACCCAGGTTCTATTCCGTCACGAAGCCTGTTTTTACCCGCCCTCCCTTGATCCGCTCCTGTTTTATCGAGAGGTCCTGTTCCCGGCCAAGGCAACGATCGACCTCGCCTACTATCCGCGGCGCACGATTGCATCGGACCTCGTCTGGATAATGCGAGGCTTCAGGGCGGTTTTCGGCGTGTCCCTGCCTCCCGCGGCGAGTGGGTAGAGTTGGAAGGTGAGGAGAGTTTGGCATGAATGGATTGTTGTTCGTTCGCCAGTTTGACAGCTCACACGATCAAAGGAGTGCACAGTCGTGAGCTATCGCGGCAGGAAGGTCCTGGTCACGGGTGCGGATGGATTTATCGGATCCCACCTCACGGAAGCGCTGGTGCACGAAGGCGCCGATGTCACGGCACTGGCCCTATACAACTCGTTCGACAGCCATGGCTGGCTGGACGATTTACCCGACCACGTTCGAAGCCAGTTGCAATGCATTCGTGGGGATGTTCGTGACAGCGCGTTCATCAACCGGATCGTGCGCGGCCAGGCGGCGGTGTTTCATCTGGCTGCGCTGATTGCGATTCCCTACTCCTACGCGGCTGCCCAATCCTATGTGGAAACCAATGTGCTGGGCACCGTGAATGTCCTCGAAGCGGCACGCCACTGGGAAACCGAACGCATTGTGCATACGTCCACGAGCGAGGTTTATGGCACCGCTCTGACCATGCCGATCGACGAATCCCACCCACTGCAGGGACAGTCCCCCTACTCTGCATCCAAGATCGGCGCAGACATGATGGCGGCGTCCTATGCCAGGTCCTTCGATGTGCCGGTGGTCATCCTGCGACCGTTCAATACATACGGGCCGCGCCAGAGCGAGCGGGCCATCGTGCCGACCATCATAAGGCAGGCTCTGGACGAGAACTGTCCGGCGATCATGGTCGGCGACACCAGCCCTATCCGCGACCTTACCTTTGTGGAGGACACTGCTGCGGCATTTGTGGCGGCAGGGGCGGCCGAGCTTGAATTTGGCCATGCCTACAATGCAGGCAGCCAGCGCGCCGTCAGTGTCTCGGACGTTTTGGAGTTGGTGCTCGAGTTGAGTGGCACCAGGAAACCAGTTCGTCGAGATGAAAGCCGGATGCGGCCGCAAAACTCCGAGGTTCGCGCGTTGCTCGCCGATTCCTCGAACCTTGAAAGTAAAGTCGGATGGCGGGCACATACGAGCTTGCGTGATGGTCTGGAAAAGACCATCGAGTGGTGGCGCTCGCGCCTCAGCGAAGGCCGCGTCCGACGCGAAATGAGCTACATGACATGACCTTTCCGCGGCTCATACCAGCTTTGCTGTTGATGGCCGCTCTGCTGGCGCTGCACACAGCCGGAAACCGGCCGAGCGGTGCGGCAGGCACGGAGCCGGCAATGGATCTGCCCGCTTATCTGAAACCTGCAACTGATCCGGCGACAGGGATCCGCTTTACTCGGATCACTCAGCCCGGAGCGCTTGGCAGCGGAATTGTCTGCGGCAAAATATATTGCAGTCATCGCTACTCGAGCGCGCAAGCCTGGAATGCGGATCAGAGCCTCCTCGTCCTCATGAACGGCTGCAACGGCATGTGTTTCCTCGACGGGAAAACCTACCTCCCTTTGTTTCATCGCAACAAGTCGGGTGAGTGCGAATGGCGCCCTCGAAACGCGGAGATGATGATCTGTGTCGATGGTCAAAAGATATCGACCTGGGCGCCCCGCACCAATCGTGAGGACATAGTGTATGCCGCAACGAAATATCGGGATCTCGAATTCGGCCCGTCCAAGGGAAATCCTAGTCGTGACGGCAACCGCATTGCCGTACGCGCGACCCGCAATGATGGAGCTGCTGTCGTCTTCGCATACGACATCGACCGGCGTCTGAAATACCCGGACATCGATCTCGCCCAGGTTGCCGGAACGACCAGCTCCTGCACCATTTCTCCGCTCGGAGAGAACATCCTGTGTTTCCAAAATCTGGTCGACGGCACCGAACAGCGAGCCATTTTCGCAGTCGACGGGACCCTGCGCCAAACGTGGAAGGATCATCATCGGCCCGGCCATGGCGATTTGACTCTCGATGCGGATGGCAGCGAAATTTACGTCGGAACCAGCAAATCCGCTCCGGACAAATATCAGGTGATCAAGCGTCGGCTGTCCGATGGAAAGGTCACGTCGCTCACGAAGTACGGTGAGGCCGAGCATACGTCGCTGCGTGCTTTGGACAGGCCCGAATGGGCGTTTATAAGTTACGGGGGCAATCCCGATGAGGTTCGGAGCCACCCGGACTGGGCGCCATACACGCGCGAAGTGATCGCGCTGCGTGTCGACGGTCGTCAGGAGGTGCGACGCATCGTGCAGACGCGAAACGCTCCGTTCGACTATTGGAGCGAGACACATGCCTCACCCTCCCCTGATGGGTCGCAAGTGATCTGGTCGAGCAATTGGGGGGTGCCTGGTGGGCCGGTCTACGAATTCGTCGCCCATCTCGATTGGCCGCAGCAGCCGGGCCTGAATTAAAGGGAGATTGCCATCGATGGCCTTCGTTAGCCGAATTTTCTTTGCAGCCCTTGCCGGTTGCCTGGCCCTGGATATCGCAGCCGCGGCTGAAGCGCCGGTGGCCTATAAGCTGTCGCCCGGCGATACGGTGGAGATAGGAATAGCCTCCATAGCGGAGCGAACGCAACGCGCGATCGTGCAAATGGATGGCTCGATCGCGCTGCCCGAGTTCGGGATGATCCCGGTTGGCGGGCTGACGCCGGCAGAATTGCAGACGCGCATGGAGGCGGTGCTGCCAACCAAGATAGTCCATCAGCGCCTACCTGATGGACGGGAGCAAATGATCGTCATCAAGCCGAGCGACGTCACGGCCGTGATCGCGGAGTACCGTCCGATCTATGTGACTGGCGATGTGCTGACACCAGGGCAGCAGACTTACCGGCCACTCATGACTGTCCGACAGGCAATTGCCGTCGCCGGCGGTTTTAGTCTCCTGCGGTCTCGGGCAAGCCAAAGCGGACCTGATCCCGTTGATCTGCGACGCGACTACGAGTCGATCTGGGGGGACTACATCAGGGACTACTTTCATGGCGCGCGCATCCGCGCCGAACTTCAGAACCAGGCAGAATTTGACATGCAACCGCCGCAAGGCTCGCCCCTGTCGAATGCATTGATATCGGCGGTCGCGCAGGCGGAAGCGGAGGGCCTCAAGATTTCGCTGAACAATTTTCAGCAGGAGCAAAGCTATCTCGACAAGACCGCCAAGGATGCCGAGGCTCAGGTCGAGGTTCTGCTCAAGCGCGAGCAGACGGAAGCGGCCGCGGTGAAACAGGATGAGGACGATCTTGCGCGGGTCACCAAATCGTTCGAATCGGGCAACCTGACCAACAGCAGGCTCGCCGACGTCAGGCGTGCCGTGCTGATGTCGTCGAGCCGGGCGCTCGAGACCTCAGTCGAACTGATGAGAACGCGGCGCCAGCAGGAAGACTCCGTCAGGCAGCAGGAACGCAATGAAAATCAAAGAAGGATCGGCCTTCTGAACGAATTGAGGGACACCGACCTTCGCCTCGCCGAGACCACTGCAAGGCTCCACGCAGCCAGCCAGAAGCTTCAGCCATCAGGGGCGTCCGCGCTTCCACTGCCCGTCGCCGGCGAAACCTTTCAGGCGCGGATCACAATAACCGGCGGGGCCGGCGACGCGTCAAGAGGTCGACCGGTCGACCAGGACACCGAGGTTGCGCCTGGAGACACCATCGAGGTGAGGTTCAGCAGCGAACTGCAGAGCGCGGCGATCCAGTAGTTGCGCGGACGTGAACCGAGCCGGGAACGACGTTGCTGATGGCTCGCCCATGGCATGAAGACCGGGCGCCTGAGAAATCAACATTGGGAAATCAAGAAAGCGGGTTTGCCGTGATTGGTGAAATAGATGTCGCCAGCGCCTACAGCACCGGCCGCACCGACTTCATGGGGCTGAAGTTGGTTGTCGCGCCCGGCGTGCTCGTCCCTCGCCCGGAGACGGAACTGCTCGGCAGCACCGCCCTCAATGTGCTTCGTGAACTTAACAGGCCGGTACCGCGTGTCGTGGACATGTGCTGCGGGGCGGGCAATCTCGCCTGCGCCATTGGATACAAGGTCCCCACCGCGCGCGTCTGGGCGAGCGATCTTACTGACAGCTGCGTCGAAACCACCTGCCGGAACGTTGCCCATCTTGGCCTGGCCGGACGTATTTCGGTGCTACAGGGCGACCTCTTCAATTCCTTCTCGGGTCTGGAGCTCGAAGGTACGATCGATCTGGTCGTCTGCAACCCGCCTTACATCTCGGAGAAGCGGCTCGAAAACGACCGCGCGCATCTGATGGAACTTGAACCCCGTGAGGCGTTCGCTGCCGGGCCTTACGGCCTGAGCATTCATATGCGGGTGATCAAGGAGGCGCAGCATTATCTGCGGCAAGGTGGCATGCTGCTTTTCGAGGTCGGGCTTGGCCAGGACCGGCAGGTCATGAGTTTGGTTGAGCGTTCCAAAGCCTATGAGAGCATTCGCACGGTTGCGAACAAAGCCGGTGAAGCCAGGGTGGTTTGTGCACGGGCCAAAGCGCCAGCGTGAGCCGCGCCATGGGTTTGCGCGCCCGGTTGGGACGACGCCCTCAAGCCGTAGCCCGGCGATCAGTTTTCCTTGCTGACCACGTAACGTGCAATTCCCTGGATGGAATCGAAATTCTCCGGCAGAAGTTCACTGTCCTCGACAGTGATGCCGAATGTCTCCTCGACGAATCCGATAACTTCAAGCACTCCAGTCGAGTCTATGATGCCCTGATCGAGCAACGACGTTTCAACTTCCAGCGCACGCGGGTCGGCTACGTAGAAGTTTGACGCCAGAAAGGCGCGGATTTGATCGCTGTAGGTGTCAATTCTGTTGTTCGTGCTCAGCATTGAATTGGCCTCCGATCCAAATAATTTCCGTAAATTGCTTTATGACAGCGCCATTTTCTTGAGCTTGCCCGTGTCCGTCATCGGCAGACTGGACACAATTTGGATGGACTTCGGAATCATGAAGTTTTCCAATCGCTTCTGACATTCCATCCGCAGCTGCTTTTCGCCCATGATCGTTCCTTGCTCCATGACGACAAACGCTTTCACTGCTTGCCCCAGCAGGTCATCAGGTACTCCGACAACCGCGGCTTCCCGTACTCCCGGGATTTCCATCAGCACGTTTTCGACTTCCCTAGGCGCCACCTTTTCTCCCCGCGATTTTATGATCTCATCGCTGCGGCCGACAAAATAGAGGTAGCCTTCCTCGTCCATTCGGCAGTAGTCGCCGGTGTACAGAACCTGCTCGCCGGGCAAAGGACCTGGCTTGAGCTTCTTCGCGGTAGCCTCCGGCTTACCCCAGTAGCCCTTCATGACCGTTGCCCCGCGGATGACCAACTGGCCGACGACATTGGGACCAACCCTTCGGTCATCCTCATCGACAATCCACATTTCGGTGTTCGGGATGGCGATCCCCACGCTCAACGGTTTTCGGGCAAGATCGTCCGGCGGAAGATAGGTGCAGCGTTTGCATTCGGTCAGGCCGTACATCGAATAGATGCGGGCGGCGGCAAACAGTTCCTGGAGCAGGCGAATGTGCTTAAGCGGCAGGGCTGCCGCCGTATTCGTGACATACCTTATGCTTGCAAAATCATTTGCCTTCAGCGTCCTGAGATCCGACAGCGCGGCAAAGATGGTCGGCACGCCGGGAAAGCCTGTAACTCTCTCCCTTTCGATGATCGCAAGTATCTGTGCGGGGAAGGCAAACGAGCGCTCGAGGACCAACCGCGCCCCGGTACGGAATGCCATTATCATCTGATAGAGGCCGTAGTCGAAGGCCAGGGGCAAGACATTGAGGATCACGTCGTCTTCGCCAAGCTCAAGGTACGAGGCGATAGACGTGCAGGCTGTCATCATGTTCCTGTGTGTCAGCATCACGCCTTTGGGTTCGCCGGTCGAGCCCGACGTGTAGATGATGGCTGCGAGATCGATATCGATGCGGCGGCGGGGCGGCGCTTTGCCGTGGCCGGCAGCCGCCTCATCCCAGCGCACGGCATGCGGCAATCCCCGGAGCTCGGCGTCGTCCACCTGACCGGAGACGATGAGCCGCCGCAGCGACGGACAGTTACGCGCCGGCTCAGCAAAGACCGGCTGCAAATGTTTGTCGGTGATCAATGCTGCCGGAAGGCAATCGTTGAGCAAATACCCCAGCTTGTCGCTCTTGGTGAGCGGATTGACGACGCACACAACGGCGCTCGCCTTGAGAACCGCCCAGAAGCTGACCACGGTCTCGACGGTGTTGTCGGCGAAGATCATAACGCGGTCACCGGGGGCGACCCCGGACGTGACGAGATGACGGGCGACCGCGCTGGAGCGTGTCTCAAGCTCGTCATAGGTGAGCCGGTGCTCGCCGCACACCAGCGCTATCTTGTCGCCGAGCCGTTCGGCCGAATGGCTGAGGTAATCGTCCAGCAGAGGTACGGCGCCATGCATCATACCAGCACCTCTTCCCTGTGCAGGTGATCGACGTCTATCCTGAGGTCGACCGCATGCGCGCTCGATGGGCGGCTTGCGACAAACTGCTGATGGAGGAGCTGCGTCGACAGCACGCCGACCAACGCCATGTTGTCCGAGTTGGACAGATCCCCATCGCCGGTCTTGGCAGCGCATTTGTCCAGCAGGCGCGCGACCGAGTTCGGATCAAAGACATTCGCCGCGCGCAGGGCAGTCTCGGAGAGTGCTTCGCGGACATAGGCGGGTGCGCCATCGCCCGTGAAGCAAAGTGCGTTGGGCGCCCGGTAGGGTTGCTTCTTGCGGGCCACGACTTCCGCGGGCACGATCGATTTCGCCACACGCTTCAGCACGTGTTTCTCATCCAGAATGCGCAGCTTGTAGTCGGGCGGGAGCGAATTCGCCAACGCCACGAGCCTGTCGTCCAGGAACGGGAAGCGCCCCTCGACAGAATGGGCCATCAGCATCCTGTCACCCTGCGAGGAGAGCAGGTAGCCCGACATCAGCGTCCTGATCTCAAGATACTGGTCCTGCGCGAGAGGACCCCATCGTGGAAACTCTTCGGGCAGGTGGCCAAGCAGGTCCGCCACCACGTCGTGACGCGCCGCTTCGGCATGCATGTCGGCCGAGAACAGCCGTTTGATGGCGCTGGTGGTGCGCCAGCGGGTGTCATGCGCGAAGCCGGGCGCGCCAAATGCATGGATACCGTGTCCGAAGAACTGGCGCGCCATCGCCTGCTGCTTGACGGGCGACCGGCTCAGATAGGGGTAGAGCCGTTCCAGCAGTCGCGCGCGTCGGGCGGATGCGGGCTGCCGCCCCCAGAAACGGCGGACCTTGCCTTCACGGAACAGGTCGTAGCCGGCAAACATCTCGTCGGCGCCCTCGCCGGTCAGGACGACCTTGATGCCATGTTCGCGCACCAGCCTCGAGAGAAGGAACAACGGCGCCGGCGCGGTCCTGAGAATCGGACACTCGGCGTGACGGATCACATCTGGGAAAACCTCGGCAATATCACCGCGCGAAACCATCACCTCGTGGTGCTCGCCGCCGCTCGCACTTGCAACCAGCCGCTGGTAACGGGTTTCATCATATTCGGCGTCAGCAAAACGCAACGAGAAGGTCTGGAATGGCGCGCCGGCGAAGCGCCTCCCGAGCATGGCGACAAGTGAGCTGTCGAGCCCGCCGGAAAGGTAGCAGCCAACCGGCACATCCGCCTTGACCATTCTAAGCGCCGTCGCGGCCTGCAAGGCGCTACGCACTTCGTCCACCGCATCGTCCAGTGAGCCGGTGAAGGTGCCATGGGCCTGGTCCGCGATCTCGGGATAGCAAGGTTTCCAGAAAGCGTGCTCACGAACGCTGCCATTGTCGTAGATGCGTACATGGCCGGGGGTAAGTTCCTTCACTCCCTGAAATACGCCTTGCGGCGGTACGACCGTCCACAGCGTGAAAGTCTGGTCTATCCCCGCCGGATCGAAGGCCCGCGGTATCGCCGGGTCGGCTGCGAAAATGGCCTTCACTTCGCTGGCGAAGTGAAGGCGGCCAGCATGTTCGCACAAATGCAGCGGGCAGATGCCGAACCGGTCGCGCGACAGGACGAGGCGGCCTGTCAGCGAATCCCAGATGGCGAGTGCCCACTGCCCGTTTAGCCTCTCGAACGCGGCCACGCCCCAGGCGCGGTAGGCGTGCACGATGACCTCGGTATCGCTGCGGGTGCGGAAACGATGCCCCAGCGCCGTGAGTTGTTCACGCAGCTCGACGTAGTTGAAGATCTCGCCGTTGAACACGATCCAGGTGGTATCGCCGGTGTCGGCGAGGGGCTGCTGTCCGGTCGAGAGATCGATGACCGACAGACGGGTATGCGCCAGCCCCGCCCGCCTGTCGCGGTAAACGCCGCTCTCGTCCGGGCCTCGATGGGAGAGCGCGGCTGCCATTCGTAGAAGCGCGGCTCGTGAAGGAGGCTCCGCAGCCGCGTTCAGCGCCACAATTCCGGCGATGCCGCACATGGGTCAATCCCTGTCCATCGCAGCGGACAGCTGCGGCCGTGCGTGAAGGTAGCGGGCGGCGCGGCGTTTGCTGACGATATCCTTATAGACCTTCTCGACCTGCTCGGCCGTCAGGCCGGCGGCGGCGGCAACCACGCCGGCCGAAATTCCGTGATTCATGCCGTAGAGGCACAAATCCATCAGCTGATAGGGCAAGGCGAAGTAGAACTCCTCCTGGGTTTGCGCCATGGAAAACGTGTCCGTGGTCGGCGGCCTCATTCGGACCTCCTCGTCAATCCCGAGATATTCCGCCAGCTGATAAACCTGGGTCTTGTAGAGATGGACGATCGGCATCACGTCGGCGACGCCGTCGCCCTGCTTGACGAAGAAGCCTTGGTCATATTCGAGCCGGTTTGGCGTGCCTGCCACTGCATAGTTGAGGCGGTCCGCATGATAGTATTCAGTCATCTTGCGAACCCGCTGCTTGTAGTTGGTTGCAGCGACGATCTGCAGGTAAGCCGCCGGCGAAAGACGCACGGTGTCGATCTTTCCGTCCGGATCCTCGACGGTGAGGCGCGTGATATTAAGGCCGCTGCTCTCCAGCACCGATGCCATGACCAGCTTGCATTTCCAGCCTTCGCCATATCCAGGGACGGCAGTTCGGATGGCCTCCATCTGTCGGGCGTAGGCACCGATGCCCTCGAGCGCCGGCTGGATATCTTCAAGGATTGTGTCGATGCCAAGCTGCCCGGCGACGCTGCGGCCAAGCCTCAGCGAGTCGCCGGATGAATCGCGCTCCGGCATGAACAGGCCCAGTACCTTGTCCCTGCCGAACGCGCGTGCGCAGACCGTTGCGACGACCGAACTGTCGATGCCTCCGGAGAGCCCGACAACCACTCCGCGGCGCCGTTGTGTGCCGAGAACCTGTTCGCGCAAGGTCTCGACGATGCGATCGATCTCCAGCCGGGCATCGAGCGCCAGCACACCGCTGCTGAATTCCCCGATCAGGTCGATGACACTGCCTCCCGTTTCTGTGACTCGATTGAAGAGTAGGTCTCAGTCACAGCGTTTTCGATGAGCGGGCGATTGATGGTCAGATGAGGCTCCACGACCATGTCGATGTGAGTGCCGGCGATCGGAATGACGTCCAGATGGACGAATGCCCGATCCCACCCAAGTGCAAGCGGCATTCCGGGCCGCGCGCAACGGAACAAGGTGCCGGTGATCGGCAGTATCGGCCTGGGTTCTGTGAGCCACTGGAAGAAGGCGCGCGCGCGCAGAACTTCCTGCAGTTCCAGTTTGGTTCTGAAGCTCGTCGGGTTGAATTGACCCTCGGCATAGCGGTCGAGGAAGCTGGCAAGCCGGGATTCGCAGTGCATTTTGACCGCGACCTTGGCAAGCGCGCGGCATGCCACTCGACTAGCCGATATACGATTGGTTCGGATCCGGTGAAATGTCCGGGTAATCGTCTCCCAACGCTTGCTGCGTTCGCCAACCAGGCTGGTATCCAGAATGCCCGTGAACGCTACCGCTCGCCCTTGATCAAGCAGACGCGCGGCAACCTCAAAAGCAACCGCTCCTCCGAGCGAGTGACCAAGCAGGCGAACACAGCCGGTCGGCTGTACGCGGTTGATATGATCGATTGCAGCTTCGACCATTGCGGCGACGGTGTTCTGACCTTGCAGGATCATGCCCAGGGCCGGATATCTGATGGGAGACACCCTGGCGACCTTGCTTATTGCCGATGCGAACGAAGCAAGGCTCGGACCATAGCCGACCGACCCGGGGAAAAGGAAAAGCAGCGGAGGCTCGTGTTTCCAAGCGGGCGCGTGCTCGCCGCCTCCTTGAGCAGAAATGACCGCTGCAACCATCTCATCGAAGCTCATTCCAACCGTGAAGGCTTCCAATCCGAGCTCCTGCCCGATCGCGCTTTCGATTTCCATGACGCAGTGCAGCAGCTTCAGCGAATCTCCCCCCGCTTCATCCCAACAGCCCAGGGCGACCCGCGTCTTGAGGACCTTGGTCCAGGCACGCCGTACGATCTGATGAGCAGGAACTTCATGTCCCGCATGGGGTATTTGCGGTGGGGGCGTGGTTTCCCGAACCGAAAGGTCAATTGCAGCCAGCGTTGTCATATCGATCTTTCCGCTGGGCAGTCGCGGTATCTCGGCGCTTGCATGGAGTCGCAACGGGCAAAGCGCCGGCGGCAATTTTGTCCTGGCAAGTTGGCGCAGCTCGTCGCAAAAACTGGCTCCCGCTCCGCTGTGCGGTACGGCGAATGCAACCAGTTCATTCGCCGGGGTGACGATAACCACGGCATCCTTCACCGACGGCGCGCCACGCAGCACCCGTTCGAGTTCGGCCGGCTCAACGCGCCGCCCATTGACCTTTATCTGGCGCCCTTTGCGGCCTATGATCCGCAGCAGGCCGTCACTCCCGATTTGCACAAGATCGCCCGTCGCAAAGATGCGAAGCGTCTGGTCGTCGGGGTCTACTTCAAACGGAACAACGGCCCCGTTTTCCCAATGTCCAAGCGCGACATACGGGCTTCTGATCAACAGTTCTCCGATCTTGCCGGGCTGAACCGGGTAACCCTCTTCATCGACCACTGCGAAGCTGATTCCCGGAAGCAGCCAGCCGACGGGAGCCGAAGAATCGAATTCCGGCCAATCGTGCGGCAAGAACCACTGCGATCCCGTCGTTTCCGTCGATGAATAGCCGATCTGCACCAGGCAATTTGGCGGGACAGCCTTGCGCACGAGGCGGATGTCGGCCGAAGATACCTTCTCGCCTCCAATTCGGGCAACTCTGAGCGAACCAAAGGCGTCCGCGGGTTCATCCGCCAAGAGAGCGCGAAGCAATGCCGGCACCAGATAGGTGATCGTCACGCCTTCGGATTGCATGCGGCCGCGAACCGCGCGCAGGCCGACGGCTTCAACCTCCACAAGCTGCAACGTGGCACCCGTGAGCAGAGCGGCAAGAATTTCCCGACAGCCGGCGATGGTTGCCGGGCCGGTCAGAGGCAGGAATACATCCTGTGCATTGATGTGGCACGCATCGACATATTGCTGCACTCGGCACAGCAAGTTCCGCTGGCTGTTGACAATCCCCTTGGGGCGGCCCGTGCTGCCGGAGGTATAAAGCACGATTGCCGGTGCATCGACAGAAACCACACGGTGTGCGGCTGGATGGGGCGTTGCCTGCAATGATTGCGCCATATCGATCCAGGCAACGTGCTGGGGCAGATCAAGGCCGTGGAGGCCTTTGTCGCCAATTATGGCGGAGAGCCTCGCGTCGGCGACGATTTCGTTGATGCGCGAGTCCGGATCTCGCACGTTAAGCGGCACTGACGGCCGACCGGATGCCATGCTGGCCAGCATCGCAACGGTGTACCAGACCGAGTTGGCCTGAAGTATTCCAACCGCATTTCCGTCGGGAACGACGGCTTCAATCCAGCCGGCCAATGCCTCGACCGCCCGAAAAAGCTCGGAATAGGTCAGTCGATTGGTGCCGTCGCTGGCGGCTAATTTTTCGGAATAACGCCCGGCGATCTCCCTCAGGTGATCAAAGACAGGAACGTCGGCGAAGCCAGTTCCCATCCGTTGATGCAGACGTAGAACAGGCCCGCCATGGTCAAGAGCATGATCGGGAGCTTTTAGCCATCGGCAAGGGACCACCGCTTGGTAGTCAGCCTGCACCGTTTGAATCGCCCTCGAAGATTCTAAATGCGCCAGAGACATAAGGGCCCCACGCTAGGATTGTTGCCGCTTATCGCTCCGCGGCATGATCTTTTCATCAATCATTCGGATGATGCGTGAGACGGTCTTAATCGCTTGAATTATTCGAAGATGAAGAGGCCAGCCTGCGCCCGCCCGGGCTGCGGGACTACCTTACCTTACAGAGGTGTCGGGCTGCGCGCTGCTATCCGCTTTGCCAGTACTTGAAACGAAGCAGTATGCGAACACTTCCCCTCCAAGCTCATCCGTTACACGAACCCAATTGTTTTCCCAAGTCCGCAGGGTAACCTGGCGTCCCGTTGACATAGTCGCCGCCGTGAACGGGCTGGACGCATTGACGTTACTCGCCGCGACCACGTCATCCCCCTCCATTTGTTCCACCAGGTATGTTTGCATCACTGCTCCTGACTGTGGGGCAAGGCCGGTTCAATCGCGTGTAGCTGGACAACTCCAACCGCAGGGAACGGATTTCGTTCCATGCTACAGGCAACCCTACCGCCGGAAGTCAGCCTTCAGATCGCCTGCCCTCCTGGCAGGACCGTGGCCTAGCCGCTGAACGACTGGTCAGGACTGAGCTATGCTTTGGGGGAGATGGACCTCGCCCTGCGAATCCGCATACTTCTGGAAAAGTGCAATCTTGTCGGGATACGTAATCCGGATTTCGCTGTGACAGCCCTCGCAGCGATATTTGGACGCAACCTGGAACCAGCGCCCGGGTTTCAGCAAAGCCAATCCGCAGCGAGGACATTTGAACGTCATTTCAAGAGGGCATAGATTCTGACACAGCGGCATTTCGCAAAGTCCATAAGGGATACCTAATGTTAGGCAACGACAGCCGGCCGAAATCGTTCCTGGACGCCGTTCTTTTCGTCAGGCCGATGACCAGCCCCGGACGCCGGGAGATTATTGGATTATCCGCGATGCCAGATTTACTGACGCGGGCCTGAACTCAAGCGCACCCCGATTTCCGGTGGCGTAGCGCCGTTGCAGGCGTTGACTGATGTCAGCAGCTTGCAATCCGAATGAGCAAGCCCGGAGCGAGGTGGCCTCGGGGGGACGACGGGGCCGCACGGTCGACGACACGGCCTATCCGGATGCTGAAACAACGCCGCGCGCCGACCCTGTCGAACAGCACCAGTGGAACAGGCAGGACGAAAAGCGGCGCAACAGGCGGCAATACTTAAGTGTCTCGCCTATATCGTAGCTCGGAAGCCGCGATCCCGACCGAGTTGATGGATATGGAAGCGCTGTTGAAGGGAACCGACGCATCCCTTGGCGAATGCGTCGGTTCCAGAAGTTTATGCGTGGCGGATTTCCGTTCCCAGCACCTTCAGACATTCGCGGATGAACGCAGCAAGCGCCGTCCAACCTTTGGCCGAAACCATTGTCCCGTCCACATAGGCCTCGGTCGGCGACAGGTCGATATAGGTGCCACCCGCCAGTGTCACCTCCGGCTCGCAGGCGCCGAGTGCCGCGACCTTCTTGCCGCGCACCACGCCGTCGACAGCGATCAGGATCTGCACGCCGTGGCAGATGGTGAAGATTGGCTTCTTGGCCTCGTGGAAATGGCGCACGATCGCCTGCACGCGCTTGTCGGTGCGGATGTATTCCGGGCCGCGGCCGCCCGCGCAGTAGACGGCATGATACTGATCGAGCTGCCTCTCGGCTTCCGAGAAAGTCTTGTTGATCAGCGCATAATGGCCGAGCTTTTCGGTGTAGGTCTGGTCGCCCTCGAAGTCGTGCAGCGAGGTCTTGATCAGATCTCCGGCGTTCTTGTCCGGGCATACCACGTGGATGGTGTGACCGACGGCTTCCATCGCTTGCTGATAGACAAAGATTTCGTATTCTTCGGTGAACTCACCGGTCAGCATCAGTATCTTTTTGCCTGGCATGGTTCTTCCTCTCAGTGTTTTGAGCTAGGCAAGGCGCAGACTGCGCCTGCCTTTCTGTGAAATCGGATAGGGTCAGAATGGCGAATCCGGAAAGTAATATTCCTTGGCGTTGGCCTGGGTGATCAACGGCGCGTCGAGCTTGACGGTGCCACGGACGGGTGCCTGGCCGATCAGGTTGGCGACTGTCATGTAGATCGCGGTCTTGATCATCGACGGCGGGTATGGCGTCTCGACCGGCGTCATGGCGTCGCCGTCGATCACTTTCTTGACGATGTCCTTCATGCCGTTGCCACCGAGCGCAAGCTTGATGTCGGTCCGCCCCGACTGCTTGACCGCCTCGAGCACGCCAAGCAGCATGTCGTCGTCATTGGCCCACACCGCATCGATATGCGGGTACTTGGCCAGATAGTCCTGCATCAGCTTGAAGGCTTCGTCGCTGTTCCAATGCGCGTACTGGATGTCGAGGACTTTCAGATCAGTGCCTTTGATCGTGTCCTGGAAGCCCTTGATGCGCTCGTCGTCGATGACGGTCGGAATGCCGCGCAACACAACGACGTCGCCCTTGCCGCCAAGCTTGTCGATCATGAACTTGGCGGTGTTGGTGCCAACCGCGATATTGTCGCCGGCGAGGTAGAGATCCTGGACGGAGGCGTCAGTCAGACCCCGATCGACGACGGTGATGAACGTGCCCATGTCCTTGATAGCCTTGACCGGCTGGGTCAGCTCTTCCGAGCTGTAAGGCAGGATCACCAGAGCATCCAGCTTGCGGCTGGCCGACAGGTCCTCAAGCGCGCTGACCTGCTCCGCCGCGGACGGCGACGTCTTCACGACCACTTCGACGTTCGGGAACGCGGCGTTGATTTCCTTGGCCGCCGCTTGTGCGTGGTAGACGATGCCCGCTGTCCAACCGTGGTCAGCGGCCGGTATCGACACCGCGATGACCTTCTTGTCTTGCGCCATGGCCTGGCCGGCCAGCAGCAGCGCGCCAAGTGTCGCTGCCGCAATCCATTTTCTACTGAACATTGTCTTCTCCCTTGGACCTACAAGAACGTTAATCCGCGTGGTCCGGACGCGGCGCTATTTCGAATTCGAAAACCGCTGGATGAGCATGGCGATGATGATGATGACGCCTTGAACAGCGGCAACGAGGTATTCGGAGACGAAGTCCGAGAGCACCATGAGATTGGCGATGAGTTCCAGGATGACGGCGCCGGCGACTGTCCCCCACACATGGCCCTTGCCGCCGCGCAATGCGGTGCCGCCAATCACCACGGCGGTGATGACCTGCAGTTCCCAAAGCTGTCCGGTTGTCGGCGTTGCGGCGCCCAGGCGCGGCACGTAGCAGATCGCGGCAATCGCCACACAGACACCCTGGACGATATAGGCCACGGTCCGTGTCCTGATCACCGAGATGCCGGAATAACGGGCGACATCCTCATTGGCGCCGACCGCCGCACATTTGCGCCCATATTTCATCTTGTAAAGGATGAAGGATGCGACCGCGGCGACTGCGACGGATATGAGGATTGGAACCGGGATCCCGCCGACCGTGCCGAAATAGACAGGCCGGTAGGCCTCGCGCAACGACCTGTCGATCGGTATCGTGCCGCCATCGGTCAGATAGGTTATCAGCGCCCGGAAAATCCCCATCGTGCCCAGCGTGGCGATAAACGGTTCGATCCTGCCGACCGTGACGATGAGCCCGTTGGCAAGCCCGCACAGGAGGCCGACCAGGATCGCAACCGCCATACCGGCGGGAATAGCCCAGATGCCGGCATGCGGCGCCACCGCGTTCATGAACATGATGGTGATGCCGGTGATGAAGGCGGCCATCGAGCCGACGGAAAGATCGAGCCCCCCCGACGAGATCACAAATGTCGCGCCGACCGCGATAATGGCGATGAAGGCGCTGCGGGTGATGACGTTGGCGAGGTTGGTGGCGGACAGGAAATCGGGGTTGATGAGGTAACCGGCCACCAGCAGAGCTGCCAGCGCAAGAAAAGGCCCGATATCGGTCCAACTGATGTTGAGATCGAGGGGGCGACGCCTGGGTGCGGATTCGCTCATGACAGCCATTTTGTGCCTCCCTTGGCTTTTGGCCCTGGCTTGGGGCCACTGGTCGCCAGTACCGCCACATTGCTTTCGGTCATTTCGGCGCCACTGACCTCGCCGGTGATGCGGCCTTCGCGCATCACCAGGATGCGGTCGCAGATGCCGATCAATTCCTGCATCTCCGAAGAGATGACGATGCAGGCCTTGCCCTTGGCCACAAGCTCCTGGATGAAGGCATAGATCTGCGCCTTGTTGGCGATGTCGATGCCACGCGTGGGCTCGTCGATAATGACCACCGAAGGATCGGTCAGCAGCACCTTCGCCAGCAGCAGCTTCTGCTGATTGCCCCCGGAAAGCTGGGCCGCTTTGGCGCCGAGGCTCTTCAGCCTGATGTCATATGTCTCCACGGCCTGTTCCAGGGCTTGCGCTTCGCGGCGCCGACCCATCGAGAGGCCGGGATGGAACACATCGAGCGCCGACAGCGTCAGGTTAGGCGCCAAGTGCTCTTGCAGCAGCAGTCCCTTGCCCTTGCGATCCTCGGTCAGGTAACCGACGCCGGCGTCGATCGCCGCGCGCGGCGATTGGAAATGGACCGACTTGCCTTCAAGTTCGATCTTGGCAACTGCCGGGCGCAAGCCGATAATGCCCTCGAAGAGTTCGGTTCGGCCTGCGCCGACCATACCGGCGAACCCCAGGATCTCGCCCTTGTGGACCGTGAACGACACGTCCTCCACATAGCCGGGAACGGAGGCGTTCCTCACGCTCAGCATCGGTACATCCGAAGGCGCTGCGGTTCTCTCAGGATAGAGCGCTGCCAGTTCGCGCCCGACCATCAGCCGCGCCATGTCCATCTGGCTCAGCGTCTTGCCGGGATAGGTGCCGACCATCTTGCCGTCGCGCAGAACGGTCACTTTGTCTGCGACCCGCTGCACCTCATCCAACCGGTGGCTGATATAGAGCACGGCGGTGCCGTGAGCCTTGAGTTGCAGGACGATCTCCAGCAGGCGCTCGACCTCGCCACCGGTCAGAACGGCGGTCGGCTCGTCGAAGATAACCACCTTGTGGTCGTCAAGCAGGGCGCGAGCGATCTGCACCATCTGCCGGTCTGCCAGCGAAACGTCGCGCACCAGTGCCCTTGGCGAGACCGCGCAGCCGATCTGCGCCAGTTTCTCGGTTGCCAGCCGGCGCATGGTGCGGTCATCCACGACATGGCCACGCGAAAGCTCTCGCCCAAGAAACAGATTGTCGGTGACCGTGAGCCCCTCGGCGAGCAGGATCTCCTGATGAACCAAAGCGATACCGGCATCCTGTGCTTGGGCAGGCTTGGCAAATTTCACCGCGTGTCCGTTCATCGACAACGTGCCGTGGCTTGGCTCGACATAGCCGGACAGCAGCCGCATCAACGTCGACTTGCCGGCACCGTTCTCGCCAATGATGGCATGGATCTCTCCCGGCAGGACGTCCAGGGTGACGTCCGACAGCACCGTCACTGGGCCGTATTGCTTGGACAATTCCTGGGCGCGCAGCACCGGTTCAAGCGAACCAGGCGCTTCGCTGGACAACGTGCTCCCGCCCTCCCCGGCGATATTCGCGGCAATGGACATCCGTTCCGACCTCAATCGAATGCCGGGAGCAGGCGATCGCGCGAGTGCTCGATATGGATGCGCATCGCCTTTTCGGCGGCATCGGGATCGGCCGAGCCGAACGCGGCAAGGATCGCCTCGTGTTCGTCAAGCGCCTCCTCGGTCACGCGTGCATGGAACATCAGGCGGAAGATGTGGAAGTGCGTGTGCTGGTGGCTCAACGTCTCACGGATGAGTTCGTTTTGAGAAAACTCCATGATCTTGTCGTGGAAGATCGCATCCTGTCTGGCGAAATTCGAATAGCGCACGCGATCATCCTTGCCTTCGCGGCGTGACATCACGCCGGCGGCTTCGAGCAACAGATCGAGCTTGGCGTCGTCCATCGTTGCGGCGGCCTTTGCGGCGCCATGCGGCTCGAGCAGCAGACGCATCTCGTATAATTCGTCGAAACGGCGCCGGGTGATCTGGGGCGCGGCACGATAACCGATCAGATGCGTCTTGAGCACCAGGCCTTCGCCTTCGAGCCGTCCGAGGGCTTCCCGGATCGGCGTGTGCGAGACGTTGAATTCCTTGACCAAGCTGTCGACTGTGATGCGCGAGCCGGGGGGGATCTTCAGCGCCATCAACTGCGCGAAGATGGCTTCATAGACATCTTCGACGAGACTGTTGGCGCGCTGGATGCGACCAGCTCCAATGCTGGCGTCGCTTGGGTCGGGTAAGTTTGCGGTCTGCATATTTTGCCTCTTGACAGTGAGGACTGCTAACACGATGGTTCCGCGGATGCAATCCTATATCCTATACGATTTTAAAGCGGATATCTTTTAAGTGCGAGAGACACACTCTTAAACCGTCCGATCCAGACCGAGTTCAATGCCTCCGTTTCCAGTCAGCAGCCGTCAAAGGAACAATCATGACCCTCTTCGCCGCCCTGCGGTTGCCGCGTGAAATCCTGTTCGGGAAGGGGCAACGCCATGTGCTGCCGACGGTCGCCGCCCGGTTCGGCCGACGCGCGCTGGTCTGCACCGACGAGCGTTTCGCGGGCACAACGGTATTCGCCGACATCATCAAGTCCCTTCAGTCAGCCTCGATCGAGGTCCTGGTGCATGATCGTGTTCTGCCCGACGTGCCACGCGATACGGTCGGCATCTGCGTCGAGGAAGCGAAGGGGTTCGGGCCGGATATGGTGATCGGCATCGGCGGCGGCAGCTGTCTCGATTTCGCCAAATGCGCCACCCTGCTGCTCAGCCATGGCGGCAAGCTCCAGGACTATTACGGGGAGTTCAAGGTGCCGGGTCAGACACTGCCGCTGATCGCCGTACCCACCACGGCCGGCACCGGCTCCGAGGTGACGCCGGTCGCGGTGATTTCCGACCCGGACCGGACGCTCAAGGTCGGCATATCGAGCCCTCACCTTATCGCCGCGGTCGCTCTGTGCGATCCCGAGCTGACAATGACCTGTCCGCCTGGCCTGACCGCGATCGCCGGCGCCGACGCTTTGACCCATGCGATTGAGGCCTTCACCGCCATGCGGCGCGGTGAAGATCCCAATCTGCCGCAACAGCATGTCTTCATCGGCAAGACTGCGCTGACAGACCATTTCGCGTTGCTCGCGATAAAGCTGCTTGGCCGGAGTCTGGAGAAAGCCTGCAGCGACGGCACGGATGCCGACGCGCGTGCCGATGTCATGATGGGCGCTCTGGCGGCGGGCTGCGCGTTCGGCACCGCCGGCACGGCGGCGGCGCATGCCGTGCAATACCCGGCAGGCGCCCTCACCCACACCGCCCATGGTTTGGGCGTGGCCACAATGATGCCTTACGTGATGACCTATAACAGCCGCGTCGCCGCTCACGAGATGGCAGAGATCGGCGCGGCACTTGGCTTGGAGGCCAAGGCGCGAACCGCCGACGAGATGGCAGCCGCCACGATCGAGGAGATCAGGCGATTGTTCGCGGCGATCGGTATTACGCCAACATTGGCGGATCTGGGCCTCCCTGCCGATAAGCTTGAGTGGACCGCCGAGCAAGCGCTCGGCATCGACCGCCTGATCAAGAACAATCCGCGTGCGTTCGATCTCGGCACGATGCGACGCCTCGTCCAGGCTGCCCATGACGGCGACCTCGCCGCCTGCGTTATGTGAGAAACGGAACACGGAACAAAGCGATGAATTTGAACACTCAGCAACTCGACCAGGATGGCTATGACGTGCGCGGTTTTTCGCACGGACTCTACATCGACGGCACTTGGCGGTCGTCCTCCGACGGTCGGCTCATCGATGTCGTCGATCCCTCCTCCGGGGCGGTGATCGCGGCGGTTCCCGATGCGACGGTCGAGGACGCCACCGCCGCCGTCGAGGCGGCGGCCAAAGCAGCTAGGAGATGGCGGGAAACTGCGCCGCGCAAACGCTCGGAAATCCTTCGGCGCTGTTTCGAACTGATGGTCGAACGCTCCGAAACGCTCGCCATGCTGATCTCGCTGGAGAACGGCAAGGCGCTGCGCGACGCGCGCGGCGAAGTGGCTTATGCCGCCGAGTTCTTCCGCTGGAATGCCGAAGAGGCGGTCCGGATCACCGGTGAATTCGGCACCGCGCCATCCGGCACCAACCGGATCGTGGTCGATTATGAGCCGATCGGAATTTGCGTGCTGATCACACCGTGGAATTTTCCGGCCGCGATGGCGACCCGCAAGATCGCGCCGGCGCTGGCGGCAGGCTGCACTGTCGTCCTGAAGCCGGCCAGCGAAACACCACTGACGGCCTATGCGCTGGCGGCACTCTACAGCGAAGCCGGCGTGCCTGCCGGCGTCGTCAACGTGCTGACCACGACCAGTCCCGGGCCGCTGACTTCGGCCATGCTTGCCGATCCGCGGGTCAGGAAGCTGTCCTTCACGGGGTCGACGGGTGTCGGCCGAACCTTGCTCGGCGAGGCTTCAAAGCATGTCATTTCGTGTTCTATGGAACTCGGCGGCAATGCCCCGTTTGTCGTCTTCGACGATGCCGATCTCGACGCCGCCCTCGATGGCGCGATGATCGCCAAGATGCGCAACGCCGGCGAAGCCTGCACCGCCGCCAATCGCCTCTATGTGCAATCGGGAATCTATGATGCTTTTGCCGACGGGCTCCGCAAGCGCATGGCGGCACTTAAGGTGGGGGCGGGCCCGAATGCCGACACCGAGTGCGGGCCGATGATCACCAGAAAGGCTGTCGACAAGATCGATCGCCTGGTCAAGGACGCGGTGGGCCGGGGAGCCAAGGTGCTTTGCGGCGGGGCGATTTCGGAGGAAGAAGGATTCTTCTATCCGCCAACAGTGCTGTCCGAGGTGCCGCCGGATGCGGAGATGGCGCACGAGGAGATTTTCGGCCCGGTGGCACCTATCACACGCTTCGACACCGAGGCCCAGGCCATCGCCCATGCTAACAACACGGAATATGGCCTGGCCGCTTATATATACACACGCGATGTTGGGCGCGGCATGCGGGTGGCGTCGGGGATCGAGGCCGGCATGATCGGCCTCAACCGGGGACTGATGTCGGATCCGGCCGCACCATTCGGAGGCGTCAAGCAGAGCGGCCTTGGCCGCGAAGGCGGCCAGCACCACGGCATCGCCGAGTTCATGGAGGCTAAATATATTGCCGTCACCTTCTGAACCGGCAGTCATGTCAAAGGACCCTTTCCGCACGCGCGACCATGTGGCCGATTTTGACGATATCGTGGCCGACATAGTGACTCGCAGCGCCGAAACCCGGGCGACCCTGCCGATATCGGCGGGTATCGCCTATGGCGAGGGCGAGGCCGAAAGGTTGGACCTGTTCTTTCCGCCCGGTGTGCGCAGGGATCTTCCCGTGCACATCTTCATCCATGGTGGCTACTGGCGCATGTTCTCCAGAAGCGACTATTCTTATGTAGCGAACACAGTCACCAAAGCTGGGGCGATCGCGGTCATCGTCGATTATGCGCTGATGCCCGAATTCAGGATGGCGGCAATCGTCGACCAGATCCGGCGTGCCAAACAATGGGTGCTGGACAATATAGCCGCCCATGGCGGCGACCCTGCCCGGCTAAGCGTAAGTGGTCATTCGGCGGGTGCGCACCTGGCCACATTCCTGTTCGAAAAGGCGCCAATGCCGTCGCGCATACGTGCGGCGCTGCTGCTAGGCGGCCTTTACGACCTCAAGCCCCTTCAGACCTCCTTCCTCCAGCCGTTAATCGGCATCACCGATGAGGAGGCAGCTGCCTTCACCCCAATGACGCGGTGGCATGACCCGGAGACGGCAGCGACCATTCTCGTCGGAGATCAGGAAACGTCACCTTTTCACCAGCAGGCCGCCGACTTCGGAAAGCGCTTGCGCGCGCAGGGGCACCCTGTCAGCGACCTCCGCCTGAATGACCGAAACCACATGAACAGCGTGCGTGATCTGGGCATCAGCGGCACACAAGCTGGCGATTGCCTGATGGCGATGATCGATGGAAACGGCCTGTAGGACGGAAACCCAGGGAGAGCAGGGCCCGCTTGTGCCTTACTTGACATTCCCGTCACTCAGGAAAGTACCGTCACGGGGATCGCGGCACGCTGCCGGCATCGGGCTGAGCTTTGCGACAGGTGAAATCCGGCAGAGCACACAACCGACGATTCCTCATCCTCTTTTTCCACACTGACGAACTGCACAGCGCATCAGAAAATCGAAATTGCCCCTGCCGCCCTGAGCCGCGATGGTCTTTACGCAAGCAGCCGGCTTAGGGCTGTGGAGGAACGTCGTCGCGGCAAAGCCCTGGGGCAAGGCCGCTTTGGCACGCCGCTGGTTCAAACCGGCAGCGAGGGAGGAATTGACTTGGCTGGTTCGGGCAAATCCGACACCGCGCGCTTGGGCATCAAAATGTCCCAGGAACTCGTCGTCGGCGCGATCTCGGCCGTCCTCTTCCTGGTGTTCTCGGCGACGCTCAACAATTTCCTGAGCCAAGGCAACATCCTTGCCATTCTCAAGAATGTCTCGATCCTGGGCACGCTGGCCGTCGGCATGGGGCTCATCGTCGTTGGGCGCGGCATCGACCTGACCATGGTGGCGGTGATGGTCGTCGGCGTCGCCTTCAGTATTTGGATCTCCACCTGGGGCGTCGACTTCACGCTGGCCGTCGTCTTCGGGGCCATCCTGGTCGCGGCCATCGGCCTGTTCACCGGCGTCATGGTGGCGGTGGCCGAAATTCCGCCGATCTTCGCCACCCTTGCCATCGCGTCCTCGGTCTACGGCTCTGGCCGCATCGTCTTTGCGTCCGACGTGCTCTATGCCCCCTCCGATATCGGCTGGCTGAAATTCGTCGGCAACGGAACCATCCTCGGCATCCCGATGTCGGTGATCATCTTCGCGGCGGTGGCCGCGCTCATGGGCTTTTTCCTGAGGAAGACCCGCTTCGGCCGGCTGGTCTATGCTACTGGCGACAACCCGAACGCGGCCCGCACGACCGGGCTGCCGACGCGCCCGATCATCGTGACGCAATATGTCATCAGCGCCCTCATTGCCTATATCGCCGGCATCATCATGCTGGGGCTGGTCACCGGCATCGACACGCGCCTCTACAATTCCAGCCTGATCTATGACGTGCTGCTGGTGGTCGTGCTGGGCGGCATCGGCCTCTCCGGTGGCCAGGGCGGCGTACGCAACGTCATCGTCGGCACCATCCTGGTCGGCATCCTGACCAACGGCATGACGATCCTGAACTTCAGCTACACCAGCCAGAACCTGATCAAGAGCGTGATCCTGCTGGGCGCGCTGGCGATCGACGCCATCATCAATCCGCGCGACGAGCAGACCTCGCAAAGCGGCGACATCTGAACAAGAACCGAGACATAAATCTGGGAGGATACCATGAAGTTGTTCAAGAACTGCCTGCTCGCGGGCATGACAGCGCTGGCGCTGCTGGGCGCGGCGAAAATCGCCACGGCGCAGGAAACCGATCAGGTCGGCCGCTCTACCTATCTCGAGGCGCTCAAGGGCAAGAAGGTCATCTTCGTGCCAATCTCGCAGGGCATGGACCTCAACCAGGCCTGGGTGGTGGTGTGGCAGCGTCACGCCGCTCGCTACGGCTTCAGCCTCGAAGTGCGCGATCCCTCCGGCGACACCAATGCCGGCATTCGCGCCATGCAGGGCGCCATCGCCGAGAAGCCGGACCTGATCATCGTGCAGAACCCCGACGTCCAGACCTACGCACGCCTGTTGAAACAGGCGCAGGCGGCCGGCATCAAGGTGCTGCAAGTCAACATGCAGTCGGCCACCCAGACGGACAGTTATGTCGGCAACGACTGGATCGAAATGGGCCGTCTCGAAATGGGCGAACTGGCCAAGCACTGCACCGGGCCCAATGCCGTCTCGCACAAGGTGGTCTGGCTCGCCGGCGTCCAGACGGGTGCCGCCAACATCTACATGCGCACCGGCATCGACGAGGTGCTGAAGGCCAATCCCGAGCTGCAGCTCGTCTCCGACCAGCCGGCCGATTACATGAGCGAAAAGGCCCGCCAGATCACCGAGACGGTCCTCCAGCAGCATCCGGACCTGTGCGGCATCATGGGCATCTGGGATAATGCTGAGGTCGGCGCCGGTGCCGCCGTCGTGGCCGCCGGCAAGCAGGACCAGGTGACGATCGTCACCAATGGCGCGGGCAGCGCCACGGGCTGCGAGAGCATCAAGAACGGGCTGCTCGACGTGATCTTCAACTTTAATGCCCCGATCCAGGCCGAGATCGCAGCACAACAGATTTCCGAGCTGCTGCAGCAGCCCGGCCGGCAGGCGGGCAGCGAGAAGACCATCTTCTTCGGCCCGATCACCCGCGTCGACAAGGCCAATGCGACCGGCAGGAATTGCTGGAAGCTGGACGAGCTCAAGTAACGGACTTCCTTGATGAGCATGGCTGAAAGCCTTGTGCGCTGGCGCTACCGCCTGCTCCCCGACCACGTGGTCGGGGAGATCCTGACCAAGAAGTGGATCGACAGCGTCATCCCCTTCACGGCGCTGGTGATTTTGTGCGCGATCTTCGGCTCGATCGTGCCGGGCTTCTTCGATCTGGCGACGCTGACCAATCTCAGCGGCCAGACCGCCGAGCTTGGCCTTGTGGTGCTCGGCATGACCATCGTCATGGTGTCAGGCGGCATCGATCTGTCTGTCGGGTCGACCTTCGCGCTCGCCGTGCTGGTCACGCTCTATGGGATGAATGTCGAGCAGTGGAGCTTTGGTACCGGCCTGTTGGCGTGCCTGGGCCTCGGCGTCGTCTGCGGCGCCATCAACGGCTTCCTGGTTGGCTTTCTGCGCATGCGGGCGTTTCTCACCACGCTGGTGACGCTCATCATCTACCGCTCGACCTTCGACATCGTCTTTCCCCAGGTCTCGACCCGGATCGTCACCAGCGGTCCGGACTCGCCAGCCTATGATTTTCTTGGTTTCGGTACGATCTGGGGCGTGCCGACGTCCTTTGTGGTGTTCGTCGTCATCGCGCTGATCATCCATCTCGTGCTGTCGCGCGCCCGCTATGGCTGGCGGCTGTTCGCGGTCGGCGGCGCGCGCCGCTCTGCCTACAATGCCGGCATCAATGTGCGCTTCATCTTGTTCAGCGCCTATGTCTTGTGCTCGGTACTGGTGGCGCTCTCCGGCTTCTTCTTCTCGGCCCGCATCGGCAGTGCCGCTTCCGACATCGGCACCGGTCTCGAACTGCAGGTGTTGACCGCGACCGTGCTCGGCGGCATCTCGCTAGGCGGCGGGCGCGGCTCGGTCGCCAAGGCGCTGATGGGCACCGTCTTCGTGCTTGTCCTGTCGAACAGTCTGCTTGCGCTGGCCGTGCCCGGCCCGGTCAATTTCCTGATCCTCGGCATCGTGCTGCTTTTGTCGGTGCTTCTCGACGTTCGCTGGGTGAAGAACCGCCACAAGATCCTGCGCAGCGTCTACATCTCGCCAACCTTCGCCAAGATGCCGCAGGCGATCTCGACCGCGCCCGGCGCGCCAATGGCGGTGAATGACCGGTTGAAGGACGTCGGCGTCATCGGCCTCGGCGTTCTCGATGGCGCGGAGGATGTGATCTTCGACCGGCAGGACCGTCTCTACACCGGCAGCCGCCAGGGCGAGATCCTGCGCTTCCAGCCGCCCCATTACACCGATAGCGAAGTGTTCGCACATATTGGCGGCTCGCCGCTCGGCATGGCTTTCGACCGCGACGACAACCTCGTCATCTGCGTCGCTGGCATGGGCCTCTATCAGGTCTCGCCGGCCGGCGACGTAAAGCTGCTGACCGCCGAAACCAACCGCTCACTGACCTCGGTGGTCGACGACTCGACCATGAAGCTCGCCGACGACTGCGACATCCTGCCGGACGGCCGTATCGTCTTCTCGGAAGCGACAGTGCGCTTCGAAATGCATGACTGGTATGCCGACGCGCTGGAAAGCCGCGGCAACGGACGCATCATCGTCCATGATCCCAAATCCGGTTCGACACGCACACTGCTGTCGAACCTCGTCTTCCCCAATGGCATCTGCACGGCCTTCGACGGCCAGTCGGTGCTGTTCGCCGAAAGCTGGGCCTGCCGCATCAGCCGCTACTATTTCGATGGCCCGAAGAAAGGCCAGGTCGAGCGCGTCATCGAGGGCTTGCCCGGCTATCCCGACAACATCAACCGCGCCTCCGACGGTACCTACTGGCTGGCCCTGATGGGCATGCGCACGCCGGCCTTGGATCTCTCGCTTGAAATGCCGAGCTTCCGCCGTCGCATGGCGCGGCGCGTATCGGAAGACGCGTGGCTGATGCCCAATCTCAACACCGGCTGCGTGCTGCGCTTCGACGAGAACGGCCAGATCCTCGAAAGCCTGTGGGACCAGGCCGGCGAGAAGCATCCGATGATCACCTCGATGCGCGAGCACAAGGGCATCCTCTATCTCTGCGGCATCTTCAACAACCGCATGGGCACCTTGCCCTTGAAAGGCGTCGATCCCGACTGGTTCAGCTCGGATTCCTACTGGGGCAAAAAGCCATGAGCGGTTTGAGCCAGCTTCTTGACCGCTTTCTCGGCCGTGGCGAGTGGGCAGTGACCGTGCCGACGCTCGACGGGCCGTTGCTGCCCAACCAAGGACTGGAGGAAGCCGAGCCGTTCGCCGGCCTCGCCGAGGCCGACAATCTCGTACGCACCGAAAAGGGCATTCTGGCAAGCAGCGCCAACCGGCTGATGCGCTTTAGCGCCGACGGCCATGCCGAAACCTTGCAGGAATTTCCGGGCGAGATCACCGCACTCGCCCATGCCCGCGGCATGACCGCGATGGCCATCGACGGCAAGGGCGTCGTCGTCCACGGCGGCCTGCATGACGGGCGCGAGGCGACGGGTGAGGAGGCTCGGCGCCTCTCCTGCATCACCGCTCTCACCTTCCTCGACAGCAACACCTTGCTGGCGGCCAACGGTTCGGCCTCAGTGCCGGCGAGCAGTTGGCGTCGCGACCTGATGCAGAAGAGCGTGTCCGGTTCGGTCTGGCGGCTCGATCTAAAAAACGGCCGGCTGGAGCTTGTCAGGGACGGCTTGGCCTGGCCGGCCGGCATCGCCACCACCGGCTCCAACCGCATCTACGTTTCGGAGGCCTGGCGCCACCGCGTGCTGGCGATCGACCTTGCCACCACGGCGACGCTGCCCGTGCTGGAGCATCTGCCGGCCTACCCCGCCCGCATCGCCCCGGCCTTCAACGCCGGCTATTGGCTGACCTTCTATTCCGTGCGCAACCAACTGGTGGAGTTCATCCTGCGCGAGGAGACCTACCGCACCCGCATGCTGGCGGAAGTCCCGGAGGCCTACTGGATGGCGCCGTCGCTCGGCTCATGGCGCGACTATCGCGAGCCCATGCAAGGCAGCCAGTTGAAGCAGATGAACGTGCTGAAGCCATACGCGGTGACAAGGTCCTACGGGCTGGTGGTTCTTTGCGACGAGAACATGAAGCCGCTGTCGAGTTTCCATTCGCGCGCAGACGGCAAGGTGCACGGGACGCTGAGCGCCTGCGAGCTGGGCGATGATCTGCTGGTCGCCTCGCGCGGCGGATCGAGGATCGTGCGCGTGGCGAGCGCCGCCAGCGGCAAGCGAGGCTAAGCGATGTCGGACGCCAACATCATTGAACTCAGGAATGCCGCCAAGGCATTCGCGCGCATTCCGGCCTTCAAGAATGTCAATTTCGACCTGCGCAAAGGAGAAATCCACGCGCTGCTCGGCGAAAACGGCGCCGGCAAGTCGACGCTGACCAAGGTCATGGCCGGTGTCTTCAAGCTGACCGAGGGCAAGATGACCTTCGACGGCAAGGATGTGTCCTTCGCCACGCCCGCCGAAGCGCTGCGCGCCGGCATCGCCATGGTGTTCCAGGAAACCAACCTGGTGCCGGCCATGACCGTGGCGCAGAATCTCTATCTCGGCGAAGAGAAGATGTTCAACCGGTTGCGCGGCCTCTACATTCAGGCGCGGCAGTTCCTCGCCGGCATGGGCTTCCAGGTCGACCCGTCCGCGCAGGTCAGCACGCTGGGCGCGGCGCACAAGCAGATGGTGGAGATCGCGCGCGCCGTCCACCACAAGGCCCGCGTCATCATCTTCGACGAGCCGACCGCGACGCTGACGCCTGAAGAGAAGAGCCACTTCTTCAAACTTTTGCAGCGGCTGGTGAAGGAGGGCATCGCCGTCATCTTCATCACCCATGCGCTGGAAGAGGCGCTTGCCGTCGCCAACCGCATCACGGTCATGCGCGATGGCGAGATCGTCGCGTCCGGCGAGGCCAAGGGCTTCACCCGCGCCTCGATCGTGCAGGCCATGGTCGGCCGCACGCTCACCGAAACGCTGCATGGCGAGGTCAAGCGCACGGCGCGCCCCTATGGCGACAAGGTGCTTTCGGTCGAGAATCTGTCCTGCGCCGGCCTGGTGCGCAACTCTTCCTTCTCGGTGTTTTCAGGCCAGGTCACCGGCATGTTCGGCCTTGTCGGCGCCGGCCGCACCGAAATGGCCAAGGTCGTCGCCGGACTGTTGAAGCGCAACATCTTCCACGGCGGCGAGATCCGCCTGCTCGGCAAGTCGGTGCGCTATCGGGTGCCCAGGCCTGCGGTGCGCGACGGCATCGTCTATGTCACCGAGGATCGCAAGGTCGACGGTTTCTTCGAAACCATGACCGCGGGCGAGAACCTGCAAATGGGTGAACTGACCGAGGGCGCCAATCCCGTCTCCATGGTGTCGCTGGCGCGAGCCAGGCAACTTGCCCGCGAATGGGGCGAACGTCTGAGCCTGCGGCAGACCAGCGACCGAGCCCGGATGATCGAGCTCTCCGGCGGTAACCAGCAAAAGGTCGTGATCGCCAAATCGCTGATTCAGAAGCCGAGGCTGGTGATCTTCGACGAGCCGACACGCGGGGTCGACGTCGGCGCCATCGTCGAGATCCACCAGCTCATCAGCGATCTCGCTGAGCAAGGCATGGCCGTCGTTGTCATCTCGTCCTACCTGCCTGAAATTCTCGCCGTTTCGGATCGCATTCTGGTGGTCAAGCGCGGCCGCGTGGTCGAGGAGATGATGCTTTCGGAGGCCACCGAGGAACGCGTCATGTTCGCCGCGGTTCATTGAGCGGCTCGACAAGAGAGACACTTTTGCCGGCCAAGCCAGGACCAATGTCTGGCCTGCCCTATTGCCTTGCAATCGGTTCCGCGTCTGAATAGGTCAGGGGTCAGATCACCCTGCCCGAGCGGATATGCCCAGCGTCAACCTCAAACTTCTGCAGACGTTCTTGCTTGCCGCCGAAAACGGCAGCTTCCGACGTGCTGCCGAGGAGAGCAACCGTTCGCCATCGGCGGTCTCGATGCAGATTCGCGACCTTGAGGAGCAGATCGGCATCTCGCTGTTCATCCGCACCGCACAGCGTGCCAGCCTGACGCCGGAAGGCCAGATCCTGTTCGAGGAGATCGCCAACGTGATGTCACAGGTGCAGACCAGCCTCGACCGCCTGACGGAGGTCGCCGCTCGTCGCAAGGGCAAAGTGCAGATCGCCTGCGCCCCGACGCTCGCGGCAAGCCGGCTGGGCGATATCCTGGCGACATTCAAGTTGCGCTATCCACGCAGCATCGTCGAGGTCATCGAGAGTCCGCCGCAGGCCGCGCTTGGCCTTTTGCAACAGCAGGAGGTCGAGTTCTACATCGGCCCGGAACTGCCAAACCTGACGGACTTCCAGTTCGAGTCCATCCTCGACGATCCGCTGATGGCCTGCATCCCCACGGAAATATACGGCGGCGAAAAGAAGCTGCTGCTCTCCGACCTGCTGCGCTATCCGCTCATCCTGCTCAACCGCAAGACCGCCGTGCGCGGCCTTGTCGATCGGCTGACGGTGGCGGAAGGCATCGAGTTCAAGCCGCAATACGAGGTCGAAAGCGCACAGACGGCGGTGGCACTGGTGTGTTCGGGACTTGGCGTCTGCGTGGTGCCCGGCATCGCCATTTCGCGCAATGACGAGCGTATGCGGGTGGTGCCGATCGACCATCGCGACGCCCACCGCTCGGTCGGCATCATCACCGCGCGGGGCTATGTGCACCACTCCTTCTCCGAACAGCTGATGAACCTCATCCGCACCAATTTGCGCGAACTTGCAAACTGAGCGTCGCGCCTTCGGACAGGCACCTTGCACGAGCGCCGAGAATGGTGCGCTGGGAATGCCGCCATTGGCAGCCCGGCCTCACCTGAATATCAGCGCACCCTCAGTCGGTCTGGATCCAGATCGACTTGGTCTCCAGATATTCATGCAGATGTTCGATGCCGCCCTCGCGGCCGTAGCCGGACATCTTCATGCCGCCGAACGGCACCGCCGGGTCGATGGCGTGGTACATGTTGACCCATACCGAGCCGGCCTTGATGCGGCGGGCGAGCTTGTGGGCGGTGCCAAGATGACTGGTGAAAATGCCGGCCGCCAGGCCATAGGGCGTCGCATTGGCCCGCGCCACGGCTTCGTCGAGCGTGTCGAACGGCATCGCCGAAATCACCGGACCAAAGATCTCTTCACGCGCGATGGTCATCTTGTCCGACACCGCACCGAAGACAGTCGGCGCGATGAAATTGCCGCCGTCGTAGGGCCCGCCGGTCAGTCGCGAGCCGCCCGCCATCAGTTCCGCGCCTTCGTCGCGGCCGGCCTTGATATAGCCCACCACCTTGCCGGCCTGCCTGGCATTGATGAGCGGGCCGATTTCGGTTTCCGCCTCGATGCCATGGCCGATGCGAAGCCTGCCGGTAAACTCGGCGACCCGGCGCACGAATTCGTCATGGATTTCGCGGGCCACGAAAAGCCGCGAACCGGCGATGCAGATCTGGCCCGAATGCACGAACACAGCCATCGCGGCGACAGGAACCGCCTTGTCGATGTCGGCATCGCGGCAGACGATGATCGGCGATTTGCCGCCGAGCTCCAGGGAAACGCGCTTGAGGTTGGTCACGCCCGCCCGCGCGATGGCCTGGCCGGTCAGCGTCGAGCCGGTGAAGACGATCTTGTTGACGTCGGGATGTTCAGCGAGCCGCGCCCCGGCCTCTGTCCCGGTGCCGGTGACGACGTTGACGACGCCGTCGGGAACGCCGGCCTCCTGCATCAGCCTGGCGATCAGCAGCGGCGTCAACGAAGCATCCTCCGAGGGCTTCAGCACGATGGTGCAGCCGGTGGCGAGCGCCGGCGCGATCTTCCAGATCGACGCCGCGGTCGGAGCGTTCCAGGGGATGATCGCGCCGACAACGCCTACCGGCTCGCGCCTTGTGAACGAGACGATCTCGCCGGGGATCGAATTGTCTATGGATTCGCCATGCAGCGCGGTCGCCATGCCCGCATAGAAGCGCAGCATGCCGATGACGCGCCGCCGGTTGGCGAGCGTGCGCGTGATCGGCAGTCCCATGTCGAGAGTGTCGGAAACGCTGAGTTCTTCCCAATGGGTCTCGAAGAGATCGGCGATGCGCAGAAGCACGCACTGCCGCTCGTAGGGCGAGAATTTTGACCACGGCCCTTCGAAGGCCGTGCGCGCAGCGTCCACCGCCGCATCGATGTCGGCCGCCGAGCCACGCGGCACGGTGGCCAGCACTTCGCCAGTCGCCGGGTTGAGCGCCTGCATCTCCTGGCCGGATTGTGCCGGAACCCACTTGCCGCCGACGAACATCGGCCGGAATTCGCCATGGTAGAGCGCCGTGGCCTTCGCCCGCGGGTCGAAATTCAGCGTCATCTCTTCCTCCTCACAATTCCGTGGCGACTATGACTCCCACGCCGGTCGACCTCAAACAAGGAAAGCTAAAAGGGCGTTCAGATAATCGGACTGTGCAATGCACGCGACTTCCCCGATGGTGCCGGCAACGGAGGAACAGATATGAGACTTGCTGGCAAGGTCGCTATCGTCACGGGCGGCGGTTCGGGATTTGGCGAAGGCATCGTCAGGAAATTCGTCACCGAAGGTGCGCTGGTCGTGTTGATGGACCGTGATGAGGCCGCCGCGGCTCGCGTTGCTGCCGAAGCCGGCGAAAATGTGCGGCCAATCACTGGCGACGTCTCGACACTCGGAAGCTTCGAAGCGGCGGCAGACCTGGCCCGCTCGGCCTTTGGCGGTCTCGACATACTGGTCAACAATGCCGGCGTGGCCCAGCCGCCCTTGGCGCTCGAGACGATGGACGAAGAGATGTTCGACCGGATCGCCAACGTCAACATGCGATCCATCTACAATGGCGCCCGTGCGGTCGTCGCGCATTTCAAATCCATCAAATCAGGCGCCATCCTCAACGTCGCCTCCACCGGCGGCGTCTCGCCGCGCCCGAATTTGACGTGGTACAATGCTTCCAAAGGCTGGGCGATTGCCGCCACCCGGGCCATGGCCGTGGAACTCGCCCCCTTCGGCATCCGCGTCAACGCCATCAATCCGGTTGCCGGCGACACGCCACTTCTGTCCACTTTCATCGGCTCCGGCGAAGAGAACCGCGCCCGCGTCGTCGCCACCATTCCGATCGGCAGGCTGTCTACGCCGGCGGACATGGGCAACGCCGCGGCATTCCTGTGCTCCGACGAGGCCAGCATGATCACCGGCGTCGACCTCAACGTCGATGGCGGCAAGTGCATCTGAGCGTTAGACCATTTGGGAGTTGGCGATGAAGCCTGTCTACGAAATCGCCGTGGTGCATGGCGACGGCATCGGCCCGGAAGTCTGCGCCGCAGCGGTTCAAGTGGTGAAAGCAGCGCTCGGTCCCGGCAGCCCCTTGCACTTCAGCGAATACCCGGCCGGAGCCGAGCATTTCCTGAAGACCGGCCAGAGCTTTCCCGAGCCGACCTTCCAGGCCTGCCGCGAGGCGGACGCCATCCTGCATGGTGCGGGCGGCTTGCCGGGCGTCATCCATCCCGATGGGACCGAAGCAGGCCTGGATTTCACGCTGAGGCTGCGCTTCGAACTCGATCTCTATGCCAACATCCGCCCCGTCAGGCTTTTCGAGGGCGTGCCGAGCCCGTTGAGCGGAGTGAAGGCCGGCGGTATCGACTACATCATCTTGCGCGAGAACAGCGAAGGGCTTTACGCCGCGCGGGGATCGGGCGCGCTGTTGCGCGGCGAAGTGGCGGTCGACACGCTGGTGCAGACCCGCTCCGGCATCGAGCGCATCGCACGCAAGGCCTTCGAACTGGCGCGCCAGTCGGGCGGCGCGCCCCGTGACGGCGTGCGCCGGGTGACCTGCTGCGACAAGGCCAACGTGCTGCGCAGCTATGCCTTCTTTCGCTCCGTCTTCGACGAAGTGGCGAAGGACTATCCCGATATCGCGACCGAGCACGCGCTGGTCGACGCCATGGCGATGCATCTCGTGGTGAAACCGGGCCATTTCAACGTCATCGTCAGCGAGAACATGTTCGGCGACATCCTGTCCGACCTCGCCGCCGCGACGGTGGGCGGGATGGGCATGGCGCCTTCAGCCGAGATCGGCGCGGCCAACGGCTTCTTCCAGGCCGCGCACGGCTCGGCGCCCGACATTGCCGGCCAGGGTATCGCCAATCCGTATGGGACGATCCTGTCGGCAGCCTCGATGCTCGACTGGCTCGGCCACAAGCATGGCGACGAGAGACTCAACCAGGCCGCAGCGCGCATCCGTCGCGTGACCGAGGACTGCCTGGCCAACGGGCTTCTGAGCGCCGATCTGAAAGGCAGGGCGTCGACCAGCGAGATAACCCGTTCGGTCTGCGACCGGCTCGCTGCCGGGCGCGACTGATATGACCAAGCCAAGGATAAATCTTGTTGGACCTGGCAAGGTCGGCCAGACGCTCATGCGCCGGATATTCATCGCCGGCCGGCACAGGGTCCAGACCTGAGATGGGCGCTCTCGATCGCCAGGTTTCGGTCGAGGACTTTCGCACGCTTGCCCGTCGTCGTCTGCCGAAATCCGTCTTCGAATTCATCGATGGCGGGGCGGGGCAAGAACTCACCCTCAAAGCCAATCGAAGCGATTTCGAAAAGATCAGAATTTTGCCGCGCGTGCTTACCGATGTTTCGCATCCGAACGTTTCCACGACGCTCTGGTCCGAGACCTTGCCAACACCGCTGGTGATCAGCCCGATGGGCTCCTGCGCGCTGGTCAGGCCCGGAGCCGACATTGCCATCGCGAGGGCGGCAACCGCTCGCAGCATCCCCTACACGCTCTCCACCATGGCCACGGCCAGCATCGAAGGCATGGCGCGAGCCGTACAGGGGCCGCTGTGGTTCCAGCTTTATGTGCTCAAGGATTTCGACTTCAATCGCCAGTTGGTGAGGCGAGCGGAAGAATTTGGCTATTCGACGCTGGTGGTGACCGTTGATCTGCAAGCCGGTGGCAAGCGCGAAAAGGATCTTAGGAACGGCATATCTATCCCACTGCGGCCTTCGGCCCGGCATCTCTGGGAAGGCATGCTTCATCCTGGCTGGTCGCTGCGCCTGCTGCGCGGCGGTCTGCCCCAGTTCGAGAACGTCCGCGGCTATCTCGGTGACAACAGCGCCGGCCTGACGATCGCCGCGCGTGTTGGCGGCAGCCTCCATGCAGGTTTCGACTGGGACGATTTCCGCCAGATCCGCGACTGGTGGAAAGGCCGGCTGCTGGTCAAGGGCGTCCTGCACCCGGGCGATGCGTCGCGACTGGTGGCGGCTGGTGCCGATGGCATCTGGGTGTCCAACCATGGAGGCCGCCAGCTCGACGGTGCTGTATCGAGCATCGATGCCCTGCCCGCTATCCGTCAGGCACTTGGCGCCCAAATCCCGATCCTCATCGATTCCGGTATCCGCACGGGCACGGACATCGTCAAGGCCAAGGCACGCGGCGCCACCGTCGCGGCGATCGGCCGGGCCGCCCTGTTCGGCGCCGTGGCTGGCGAGCCCGGCGTGGCCAAGGCACTGGATATCATCCTGGACGAAGTGGTGACTTGCCTCAGGCTCTGCGGGATCCCCCGTTTTCAGGAAGCGGGATCAGAAATGATAGCATAGCGCCAAGACGAGTGCTCACGCTTGGTCAAGAGGTACAGAAAACCCCCGCTCGTCCAATATTCTTCCTCATCATGCCAAGGTTTTGCTATCGCGGTTGTGCAAGCGGCTGCGGGCGGCCGACCAATTGCCGCCCTCACACGCCGCTCCTTCCCAAGCCCAGCGGCCGCCTGTCAGAGAGCACTTGTTTGATGCACACCCGCTAGCGGCGGTCGTGATTAAATTCGAGAGGCTGCACAGTCGGATAGGCAGACTAAGGTCGGCCGCCCGGTGCTGTTTTCGGTTCCATCCACCCGTTCTTCAGAATGTCGCGAAGCACGTTGCGGATGTCTTCGCCCGCTGCCGTTGCGCCGCTCGCCCAAGCGATCGCCAGTGCCCCGAAAAAGATGTCGCGCCCGGTCATCGTCCGTCGTGCAAGCCCTTCGTCCTGTGCAGCCTTCAGGATTCGCTCCGTCGTCGCGATGACAGCATGGCAGGTCGGCGTCAGCGGGGATTCTACTCGGCAAGCCGCCCGTAACGGTTCAGGCAAGCCCTCATAAGCCAGCATCCAGTCGCCGAGAGCTTCAACCCAGAGTTCGAGTGCGCGGCCTGCATCGCTCTCCCCGGCTTCGATTTCAACGCGACGATGGTCGAGGCCTTCATAATGAAGAACTAACAGCGCAGCCAGCAGGGCGTCTTTGTTTGGAAAATGGCGGTAGAGCGTCCCTGCTCCCACGCCCGCCAGCTTCGCAATAGAATCCATCGAAACGTCAACACTGTCGTTGCCGAACGCTTGTCGCGCCACCTCGAGAATGTGCGCCCGATTATGCTGCGCGTCCCTGCGCAGGGCTGACGCGACCGAAAATTGCGACATTACTGACCTTGAACCCTTGAATACCGGAGACACTCTCCGTATCTAAAAGCCGAATCGGAGAGAGTCTCCATATAGCCCCCGGTCGATTATTCTAACAGGTCGGCATTAGCGAGCGAAACGAGGACACGATGATCAGGCAGATGATACCGGCATGCATCCGGACAACGGGCACCGCAACCTGCCTGGCGCCTGGCGCGCGCCGTCAGTAGATGCCGCGAGCTATACGAGTTTCGAGGCGGACTGCTCCGTCGGCAGCACCGCCCTGCGCGACCCTCTGGATGTCCGCTCAATACGGAATAGATCCGCGCACCATGCGCTGAGCAACCGGGCACGCCCGCCTACTGCACGGAACTGACGTTGCCTGATCTTCAGGATGCGCTGTCCACGGCGGAAAAGGCGCGCGCACCCGGAATTCGCGACGCGCTGATCAAGGGCTTCATCGAGGCGACGCCTCCCCTCCGCCACGAGCAGATCGTAGCCCGCAACCGTGAAGTCACCGCCCGCCGATGAGAAACTTCTCCGGTTCCGGTCCGAGGTGGACCAATAAGACTGTCCAAGAATTCCTTCTGTTTGTCGGGAGCAACCTGAGGGACGACGATGACGAGGTAATTTGCGACAAAGGTGAAATCCTCCTTGATGATGCGAGGCATCAGCTCCTGCGCGCGGCATGCTCCGCTGCTCAACCAGCCATAGCGCCTGACTGGCGGCAGGAGGTTAGCCGCCGCCGCCCATGGTTACGGACATAAAGGCCCGGAAGGCCGCAGCCGCCGGTTCGATTGATCTGTCACGCGACCAGGCAAGGCCAACGTCCATAGTGGGGATGGGCTCGACAAGCCCGCGCACTTCGATGCGCTGCCCCTCCAAGGACCAGGGGCGGTAAACCATGTCGGACAGGACAGTGACCCCCATGCCGGCAGCCACGAGCGACCGCACGGCCTCGACCGAACTGGTGGTAAGGACGGCGCGGAGCGAAAGGCCCGCGGCATCCCAGTAACGGGCGGCCGTCGTGCGTGCCTCGTCAACCGTCAGCATGACATAATCTTCCGCCGCCACATCGGCGAGGCTGATCTCCTGCCGCGCGAGGAGGTGATGATCAGCCGAAAGCCAGAGCCGGCGGTTCGACCGCATCAAGACCTCCTGCGCCAACTCCTTGGTGTGCTCCAGGTTCGACACCAGCATCACGGCCATGTCGATGTCCCCGCACATCAACCCGCTTTCGAGAGCGTCTCGGGGCAGTTCCAGCACCTCGACCTCGATCTCGGGATAGGTCTTTCGAAAGCGCGCGTAGTGGCGCGACATGTAGTAGCCGACGACCGTGTAGGTCATGCCCAGCCGCAGCTTGCCCGCCAGGCCTTTCCTATCGCGCAACGGGCTTCGGACGGCGGCAGCGACGGCCCCGGTGATAACACGCGCATGTTCAAGAAACCGCGCGCCCTCCATCGTCAGTCTTACGCCAGCGTGGTTACGCTCCAAAAGCCGTACGCCCAGGTCAGCCTCAAGCGTCTTTATCGCCGCAGTGACCGCCGATTGCGAGATGTTGAGTTCCACCGCGGCATGACTGACCTGTCCGCTCTCGGCGGTCGCGATAAAATAATCCAGCTGTTTCAAGGTGATGGTCATGGTGCGCCCTGGCCCAGAACCATTATCTGTTTTTTTGATATGACAATCAATAAACTACTATTTCACAAATGCCCTCGCATGCGCAAAAAATGCTGCAACGCCGCAAAGACGGCAGCTTCGAGGGGTAACAATGTGATGGCGGTGACGCTAAACTGCGACATGGGCGAAAGCTTTGGCCTCTACAAGGTTGGCGATGATATGGGCATGATGCCCATCATCGACGTTGCCAATGTCGCCTGTGGTTTTCACGCTTCCGATCCGGATCACATGCACACCGCCGTCCGCAGCGCCAAGGCGAGTGGCGTAAAGATCGGCGCCCATCCAGGCTTGCCCGACATTCAGGGTTTCGGCCGGCGCGAGATGCGGATGACCCGCGAAGAAGTCAGAAACACCATCATTTACCAGGTGGGAGCGCTTGCCGGCTTCCTCAAGGCCGAGGGTGTGGAACTCCACCACATCAAGCCGCATGGCAGCCTCTACTTCATGGCCATGCAGCAGGAGGCAATAGCCCATGGCGTGTGCGACGCGGCAGAGATTTTCGGCGTACCCCTCTTCGGCATGACGGGCACCCTGCATGAGAAGATCTATCAAGAGCGCGGTATCCCATTTGTCGCTGAGTTCTATGCCGATCTCGACTACGATGCCTCCGGCAAGCTGATCTTGACACGCGTTCATGACGCCAAGGACCCCGCAGAGATGGCCGAGCGGTGCGTACGCGCCATCAGGGAGGGCGAGGGCACGGCAGAGGACGGCAGTTTCTTCCCTGTACGCTGCGAAACCATCTGCGTGCATTCCGATACGCCGAACGCCATCGAAATAGCCCGGGCCGTGCGCACCGCAATCGCCCCCTGGCACTGAACTCGACCGAACCCGCCCGCGCGGGCGGTTCCAGATTAGTCTGTCCGCAGTTTTCCGGAGCTTTTTATGGCCCAGATTCTTTCACCTCTTCCCGGCACTTTTTATCGCAGCGCTTCGCCAGACCAGCCGCCATACAAGGCGGATGGCGACGCGGTGTCCGCCGGAGACGTAATCGGTCTCATCGAAGTGATGAAGTCGTTCCACGAAGTGAGGGCCGAGACGGCCGGTACGAACATCCGCTTCATTGCCGACAATGAGGATCCCATCATGGCCGGCGCACCTATTGCGGATCTCGACTGATGCTGAAAAAGCTTCTGGTTGCCAACCGGGGCGAGATAGCGGTCAGGATCATCCGGGCCGCGCAAGATCTGGGGATCGCCACCGTGGCGGTGTATTCGGCCGCAGACGCCGAGTCGCTCCACGTCCAGCTTGCGGACGAAGCGGTCAACATCGGCCCACCAGCTGCAAAGAAGTCCTATCTCAATGTCGAAGCAATTCTGAAGGCTGCCCGCGACACCGGTTGCGACAGTGTTCATCCAGGCTATGGGTTCCTTGCCGAGAATGCCGCGTTTTCCGACGCGGTCACAGGCGCTGCATTGGTCTTCGTCGGCCCGTCGGGAGATGCGATCCGGATGATGGGAGACAAGGTCTCGGCGCGATCGGCCGCTGCCGCTGCAGGTGTCCCCGTCGTGCCAGGCTCGGCTGGCCGGGTCGAGGGCCTCGAGGCTGGCCACGAGGTGCTGACCGCAACCGGTTTTCCGGTGATGATCAAGGCGGCGGCAGGCGGCGGCGGGCGGGGCATCCGCATCGCGAACTCGCTTGCCGAGTTCGAACAAGCCTTTCCTCAGGCCGAAGCAGAAGCCCTCGCCGCCTTTGGCGATGGTGGTCTCTACATGGAAAAGGTGATCGGCAAGGCCCGCCATATCGAGGTGCAGGTGCTGGCAGACGGAAGCGATGCCATCCACTGCTACGAGCGGGAGTGCTCGCTGCAGCGGCGACGCCAGAAGGTTTGGGAGGAGGCGCCGTCGCGCGCACTTTCAGACAGGCTGCGCGAAGAGCTCTGCGCTTCAGCGGTCGCCTTGGCCAAGGCGGTCAAATACTCTGGTGCCGGCACGGTAGAGTATCTTTACGACGATGAAGCAGACCGCTTTTACTTCATCGAGATGAACACCCGTATCCAGGTCGAGCACCCGGTCACCGAAGCGATCACCGGCATCGACCTCGTTGCGGAGATGCTTCGCATCGCCGGCGGCGAGAAGCTGCGGATCCGGCAAAGCGATGTCTCCGTCAAAGGGCATGCGATCGAAGTCCGGCTCAATGCCGAAGACCCGGCGAAGGAGTTCGCTCCATTCCCCGGGCAGGTGGCCGAGCTTCGCATTCCCGGCGGTCCGGGCGTACGCTTCGATTCGATGCTCTATCAAGGCTATCAGGTGCCGCCCTTTTATGACTCGCTGCTTGCCAAGCTGATCGTGCATGCAGAGACGCGCGAGGCGGCGATAGTGCGCCTGATCCGCGCGCTCAACGAGTTGAAGATCGGCGGGCTCAAGACCACCAAGCCGCTGTTTCTTGCGCTGGCCGCCGATCCGGCGATGCGGGCGGGAGACGTGCATACCCGCTGGCTGGAAGGCTGGCTCATCGAAAACGCCGCAGCATTGGCGGGTTAAGGAGGACCGATGTCGATACGATTCAACTTCGGCGGTGACGAACATATCTTCGGCGAGGTGTCCGAAGAAATGTCGCTCACCTCCTTCTTTACCGGCCTTTCGATGACCAATGCGGTGCGTACGGCAGGCATCCGAGGCGTCACCGAGATCTGCCCAGCCAACGCCAGCTTCCAGATTCGCTTCAACCCCGACATCGTCAAGCCGCAGGATTTGCTCAGCGAACTGAAGTCGATGGAAGAGGCCGCCTCGAAGTCGGACCCGGTGCTGAAGACCCGGATCATCGAACTGCCGGTTTATTTCCAGGATCCATGGACGCGTGAAACCTGCCTGCGCTTCCGCGAGCGCCATCAGGACCCCTCCTCCACCGATCTTGAATATTCGGCACGCATCAACGGCTACGCCACGGTGGAAGAGTTTATCGAGGCCTATTCCGGCCAGCCCTGGTTCGTATCGATGGTCGGCTTCGTCGCCGGACTGCCCTTCCTGTACCAGATGGTTGAGCGCAAGAAACAGATTCAGGCGCCGAAATACTTGCGTCCACGCACCGACACTCCCAAGCTCACCATTGGCCATGGCGGCTGCTTTGCAGCGATCTATTCGGTACGCGGCGCTGGCGGCTACCAGATGTATGGCATAACCCCGGCCCCGATCTACGACCCGACCAGGAAGGTGCGCTACCTCGCCGATGACATGTGCCTGTTCAAGCCAGGCGATATCGTCAAGTTCAAGGCCATTGGCCGCGATGACTACGACGCCACGCTTGAGGAAATCGAAGCCAATCGGTGGCAGCCGACGGTTCGCGAGTGCACCTTCAGCCTGAAGGATTTCAACAGCGACATTTACGGCACCAATGCAAAGCTGATGGAGCTTATCAATGGCCGTTAAGGTAATCTCTCCCGGCCTCTCCACTTCCGTGCAGGACCTTGGCCGACCCGGCCACTATCATGTCGGCATTCCAGAAGGCGGCGGCATGGACCGCTTTGCGACACGCATCGCAAACCTGCTTGTCGGCAACGATCCGGGTGCCGCGGTGCTCGAAGCCACTTTCATGGGTCCCGAACTCGAATTCACCCAATCCGCGGTCGTCGCCGTCACAGGTGGAGAGCTCCCACCCAAACTCAATGGCGAGGAACGGTCGACGTGGGAAAGTTTTCCGGTGAAGGCCGGTGACCGGCTTTCCTTCGGCTTCCTCAAGGGCGGCGCGCGCGCTTATCTGGCCGTCTCCGGCGGCATCGACGTACCCGTGGTTCTCGGTTCGCGCTCGACTTACATTCTGGGCGCGCTTGGCGGCCATCAGGGCCGCACGCTGAAGGCGGGCGATGAGCTTCCCCTCGGCGAAGGTTCCGGCAAAGCCGGTCTTTCACTGCCTGCAAATCTGCGCCGCGCGCGCAATAGCCCGGCGGAACTCAGAATGCTTCCCGGCATATACTGGCATCGGATCACTGAGGCTGCCGGCAATCGGTTCTTTGAGGAAACCTGGAAGGTCGCGCCCGAAGCCGACCGTATCGGCTATCGCTTCCGGGGCGGAACGCCGCTGGAATTCGTCGAGCGCGAGCAGCCTTTCGGTGCGGGCTCCGACCCCTCGAACATCGTCGATGCCTGCTATCCCTACGGATCTGTCCAAGTGCCGAGTGGCACGGAGCCGATCGTTCTTCACCGGGACGCGGTTTCGGGTGGCGGGTACATGATGCTGGGCGTGGTGATATCGGCCGACATGGACCTTATCGCCCAGCTCCAGCCGCACACCCCGGCGCGCTTCGTCCCGGTGACGCTGGAAGACGCGCTTGCCGCGCGAACCGAACAGCGCGCCGCGCTGGCGCGTGCTGAAGGGCATCTGGCCGGCTGACGTCAGCCGGGAATGCCGGCGGAGGAGCCGGAGGCGAGGAGATCGGCCGGCCAAAACCGACCGCGCGTGGCGGAAGACAAAATCCGGTGCGCGAAACGACAAGACGACGCCGGGCAACGGCGTGAATTTGGCACCCGAGCAGTCCGCTAGAGACCGCCGGAACCGACAGGGGAAGACATTTGCAACGTGGCTGGCCGCAAGGCCGGATGCTTCGCGCCTTTCCGTCGGTAGAAAGAAGGAAAGGGTCATGAGTCATCTGAGCGCGGAGAACGTCTCGGTATCGTTTGCGGGGCTGAAGGCCCTGTCATCGGTAGACCTCCAAATTACGCCCGGCCGCATCAGTGGCCTCATCGGCCCGAATGGCGCTGGCAAGACCACGCTCGTCAACGTGCTGACCGGCTTCCAGGCACCGACGGAAGGCACCATCAAGCTCGACGGGGAAGCACTCACGGGTCTCAAGCCGCATCAGGTCCGGCGGCGCGGCATTGCCCGCACCTTTCAGGGTGGGCGGCTCTTCCGCGACCTGCCTGTGCTGGACAATTTGGAGGTAACGGGCGTTGGCCTGGGAATGAGCCGGCGCGCTGCCATCGCCGAAGCGGAAGCGATGCTCGACTGGATAGGCATCGGTGCGCTGGGTACCCGCATCGCCGGAACGTTGCCATACACGGACGAGCGCCGCGTCGCCATTGGCCGCGCCCTGATGGGACGGCCCGCATACATCCTGCTCGACGAGCCCGCGGCTGGCATGAGCGCACTGGAGGCGCGGGAGCTTTCCGCCCTGATAAGACACATCGCCAGCGATCTCGGCTGTGGTGTCCTGCTCATCGAGCACAATGTCGGGCTGGTGCTCGGCCTTTGCCAGCATATCGTCGTGCTCGATTCCGGAGCGATCATCGAGGAAGGACCGCCTGCCGCGATCCGCGACAGCGAGAAGGTGCGCCACGCCTATATGGGCACGGCCGCGAACACCGACCTGCCTGTGCTGGAGGCGATGGAATGAGCCTGCTCGCCCTTTCCGATATCACCATCCGCTACAGCCGTCTCACGGCGGTCCGCAATGTCTCCTTCTCCATGGACGAGGGAGAAATCCTGTTCATCACCGGCCCGAACGGAGCCGGGAAGTCTTCGCTGCTGCGCGCGATCGCCGGTGTTACGCCGGTGGCGGGCGGCCGGATCAACCTTGCTGGTCATGAGATCACCGGCCAGGCGCCGGAGAACATCGCCCGGCTCGGATTCTCCATGGTGCCGGAGGGGCGCGATGTCTTCGGCTCGCTGACGACCGAAGAGAACCTTCTGGTCGGAACCGGCATGCATGCCCGCGAACGCGGCTGGCGCAGCCGAGCGGCCGACGAACTCGAAGCCGTCTACGCAACCTTCCCGATGCTGAAAGAGAGGCGGCACGGGCAGGCGGGATTGCTGTCCGGCGGGCAGCAGCAAATGCTGGTCATCGGCCGCGCGCTGATGACCAATCCGCGGCTTGTAGCCATCGACGAGCCTTCGCTGGGCCTCGCCCCCAACATCAACGACCAGGTCTACGAGCGGCTGATCGCGCTGCGTGCGCAGCGCCAGCTCACGCTCCTGATCGTTGAGCAGAGCTCGGCCCGCGCGATGATGGTGGGCGGGCGGATGATCCTGATGCGTGGCGGACAGATCGTGCTCGACGGCGACGCGCGGACGCTCGGCAATGGCGAGGCGATCCAGGCTGCCTATTTCGGCTACGAGGACAATTGAGATGCTTCAGATCCTGTTCGACGCACTCTCGCTTGGTTCGCTCTACGCGCTCGGGGCGCTCGGCATTGCCCTCATCTTCGGCGTCATGCGGCTCGTGAACTTCGCGCATGGCGACGTCATCGCCTTCTGCGTCTTCGCCCTGTTATGGCCGTCTACGGACGCAATGGCCATCGTCTTCGCCGGCCAATTGCCGTGGTACCTGCTGGTGCCATTCGTGCTCCTCTGCGGGGCCGGACTGTCGGTGCTGTGCGAAATCGTCGTCTTCAGGCGGTTCCGTCAGGCAAATCCGGCAACCATGATGATCGCCTCCTTCGCGCTCGGTTTCGTCATTCGCTACTTCCTGCTCATGCTTTTCTCCAGTCGGCCGAAATCGATCTCGCTGCTGCCCGAACTGTCCCAGCCGGTGGAGATCCTTGGTGCCAGGCTTCCCCTCCTCCAGCTCATAACGATCGTGGCCACGATGGTCATCCTGATCGGCCTGACACTGTTCCTGCGTCAAACCCGCTTCGGCCTGGAGATGCGGGCGGCGGCCGAGAACTTCTCGATGGCCCGAATGCTGGGTGTGCGTGCGAACCGGGTTATCATGGGCGCGTTCGCCCTCTCCGGCGCGTTGGCCGCCGCCATTGCACTGATCTTTGGCGCCCAGACAGGCACGCTGGACATCCAGATGGGCGCCTCGATCATGTTGATGGCCTTCATCGCCACCGTCATTGGCGGCCTCGGCAGCCTCGGGGGAGCCGTGCTCGCCGGCTTCCTGCTGGGTGCCGCCTCGGTGATCATGCAAGTCATGCTGCCCATCGACGCCCGGCCATTCCGCGATGCCTTTGTCTATGGAGCGGTCATCCTCGTCCTCCTCTTCCGCCCACAGGGGCTTATTGCCGCGCGCGGCACCAAGGAAAGGATCTGATTTCATGGGTGTCGCCGCCTCCCTCACCAACTCTACCGCTGCCGGTGCCCCGGCTGCCGAGCGAAAGCCCGCCCGCTTCGCGCTTGCCCGCCGCACAATCCTGACACCGGTCCTGCTTTCTCTGCTGCTGCTGGCCATCGCGCTGATCACGGTGATGACCGGATCGCGGCCCTTCAACCAGACGGTGATCGACGTGTTCGTCCGTGTCATCCTCGTCGTGGGCCTATACATCTTTATCGGGAATTCGGGCGTTCTCAGCTTCGGGCATATCGGCTTCACCTGCCTTGGCGCCTACGCGGCCGCGTGGCTCACCATCAATCCGATGATGAAACGCGGTTCGCTGCCGGGACTGCCCGAATGGCTGCTGGCGACCCGATTGCCGTACTGGCAATCGGCTATGCTGGCAGCATTGTTCGCCGCCCTCGCCGCTCTCATCTTCGGGCGGGTGCTGATGCGATTATCGGGCATCGCGGCTTCGATCGCGACCTTCGCGATGCTCGCCATGATCAACACAATTTATTCCAACTGGGAGAGCGTGACCGGAGCGACCTCATCGGTCGTCGGCATTCCGATCGTACGCGTGATCTGGCCGTATCTCATCGGCGCCGTGGTCGCGATCTTCATCGCCTGGGCGCACGCGATCTCCCGGTCCGGCCTGGCCCTTCGTGCTGCCCGCGACGAGCCCACCGCCGCCGCGGCTTCCGGTATCGACATTCCCAGGGAAAGATTGGTGGCATTCGTCATATCAGGCGCGGTGATGGGGCTGGGCGGTGCGCTCATGGCTCATTCCATCGGCGTGGTCACACCCGACACATTCTATCTCGGTCTCACCTTCATCACCCTTTCCATGCTCGTCGTCGGCGGCATGGGCAGCCTGTCGGGGGGTGTGGTGGGTGTCGTCCTGCTGTCCGCCCTTATCCAGGCGCTGCGCTGGCTGGAGGCAGGCGTATCGCTCGGCGAGTCCACTTTCGCCCTCTCGAAAGGGGTTCAGGAAATAGCCCTCGGTGTCATCATGATCGTGATCCTCGCGCTTCGCCCATCCGGACTCATGGGCAACCGCGAGATCACCTTACCCCGCAGCAGTCGCAACAAGTGACCGGCGGCACAAGCCCGACCGGAAAACAAAAAGGAGACGTGCATGACATACAAAATGAGAATTGTCGCAACCGCTCTGGCCTCGATGTCCATCGCATACCCGGCCCTGGCCGATGACAAGACCATCGTCATCGGCTTCGCCACTGCGGAGTCGGGCTTCATGGAAGCCTATGACAAGCCTGCGCAGGAGGCGGCCTTGATCCGCATCGACGAGATCAATGCGGCTGGCGGTCTGCTTGGAAAGCAGATCAAGGTCGTCAAGGCCGACACCAAGTCCGACCGGGCCGAAGGCGCCAAGGCGGGCCTCTCCGTGCTCGACCAGGGCGCGGATCTCGTGGTCGTCTCGTGCGACTACGACTTCGGATCGCCGGCTGCGCTCGCGGCCGAGGACGCGGGCCGTATCTCCTTCTTCCTGTGCGCGGAATCGGTCAAGGCCGGTATCCAGGGTGTCGGCCCGCACAGCTTCTCCGCGTCGGTGCTGGCGCCCGTGCAGGGCGCGACCATGGCCGAGTGGGCATTCAAGGAAAAAGGCGCAAAGGACTTCTACCGTCTGCTCGATACCTGGACGGCCTACAACAAGGGCATCTGCGACGGCTTCGACTGGATGATGCCGAAGCTCGAAGCCCAGGGCGCGAAGCTTGTCGGTGAAGACACCTTCAAGAACGAGGACGCCTCCATCGCCGCGCAGATCACCCGCATCAAGTCTCTGCCGAAGGAGCCGGATGCGATCATGCTTTGCACGATGATGCCGGGCGCTGTCTCGGCCATCAAGCAGCTTCGTGCCGCGGGCATCAACTCCATGATCCTGAATGGCTCGGGCGTCGACGGTAGCTATTGGCTATCCGCTGTGCCCGATCTGACGAACTTCTACGTCCCCGTTCAGGGATCGATCTATGGCGACGATCCCAATCCGGAAGTGCTGAAGTTCAATGCCACCTACAAGGCGAAGACAGGCGCCGATCCCTCGAGCCAGTATGTCTTTCCGGGTTACGTTATGGTCGACGTCTGGGCCAAGGCGGTGGAGCGTGCAGGCACGACCGATGCCGACGCCGTCGTCGCGGAACTGGAGAAGATGAAGAACGAGCCGACGCTGTTCGGGCCTCGTACCTTCACGCCGGAACTGCATCACCAGAACCAGACGCGGTACCTGATCGTCGAGACCAAGGCCGGCAAGCCGGGTGTTGTAGGCAACTGGACGATTTCCGAGCCGGTACCGATGGAAGCCTTGCTCAAGTAGGAAGATGGGCCGGGTAAGCCCGGCCCTTTCATCTTTTGAGGATCTTGCCTTTGGACAAAAAACGAGGGCGGCCCGCTTGGACCGACCTCGTTGCCCGATGAATTCAGATTTTCGCTACCCTCGCGCTTTGCGGTAGGAATCCTTGAGCGCTATGAGCTCCCCCGAGAAAGCGAAGATATCGCAGCCGTCGACTTCGATTTGCTGCCCCGCTGCCGTGGTGCCGACGAAGCGCCATGATGAGAGCCCGGTGTCGCCCGTCACGACGTGCCGTCCCCTGGTCCACGCGGCCTTCGGGAAAGCATCGAACAGCGCTGCATAGGCGGCGCGCACGGCGTCACGCCCCATATGCTTGCGCCCTTCGGCATCGGGTCCGGCCGAGCCGTGGAAAGCGCAATTCTCAGCCATGCAGTCCATCAGCGCGCCCACGTCGCGGGCGTTCCAGGCGGCGAGGAACCGGTCAAGCACGGCGAGCCGCCTGGCTGCGAGATCGCCGGCCTCAACGACCTCGACCTCCAGGAAGGCCAGCGGCGCATTGCCGGCATTGATGACGTTATGGGCCACACCCGTCCGCCGCGAATAGGGCACCCCTTGGGTGAGAGCGGCTTGCGCCTGCGCGCCGTCCGGACCTTCGAGACCGAGCTTGCCGTCCGTAAGCGGCACGATGACGTAGTCATGGCCGTGGATGTGCCAGCCGGTCTCGGCCCCGGTGGCAAAGCGCCATTCGGTGACCCGAAAGCGCTCGTCGTCGATATGGACGACCGGTTCGGCTTTCATGCGGGTCATTCAAGTCCCTCCTTGGCAACCGCACCGGTCAGGCGCTCAAGCGTCCGGCCCATGCGCGTCATGATTTCTTTCACATCGTCTTCTGTCGAGATCATCGGCGGGCAGAGCGCGAGCTGATCGCCGATGGCGCGGAAGATGAGGCCTTCCTCGTGGCCGATGCCTGCTGCGATACCCCCTGCGCGCCCAACCTTGACGAAGGGGCGTTTCGTCGCCTTGTCTGCCAGCAGCTCAACGGCGCCGATAAGACCGGTGCCCCGCGCTTCGCCGACAAGCGGGTGATCGGCAAATGAGCGGATGCCGGCCTGGAACGACGTCTCGAGGCGGGCCGCGTTTCCGATCAGGTCCCGCTCCTCGAAGATGGCCAGGTTTTCGAGACCCACTGCCGTCGCGACCGGATGACCTGACGCCGTGAAGCCGTGGCCGAAATTGCCGATCGTGGCGGTGTTGTCGGCGATCGCCTGATAGATCGCATCGGAGAAAATGACGGCGGCAAGCGGCATATAAGACGACGTGATTTGCTTGGAGACCGTCATGATATCAGGCGTGAAGCCGTATTTCTGAGCGCCGAAGGGCGTACCAAGCCGCCCGAAACCACAGATCACCTCGTCCGCTATCAGAATGATATCATTTGCCCGGCAGATTTTCTCCACGCCTTCCCAGTACCCGACCGGCGGTGGCAGAACGCCGCCGGCTGCCATGAGCGGCTCTCCTATGAAGGCTGCGATGGTGTCAGCCCCTTCTTCGGCGATCACCGCTTCCAGCTCGGCGAGCAGGCGCGCCGTGAAGGCGGCTTCGTCTTCGCCTGCCATGCCGAAGCGATAGAAGTGCGGGCAGGTCAGGTGGCGAACGGGAATGGCCGGCAGATCGAAGTCGCGATGGTTGACCGGCAAGCCTGTCAGGCTGCCGGAGGCGACGGTGATGCCGTGATAGCCCTTGGTCCGTGCCAGGAATTTCTTCTTTTTTGGCCGGCCCAGCGCGTTGTTCATGAACCACATCATCTTGACGATGGTGTCGTTGGCTTCCGAGCCCGACGACGTGAAGAAGACACGCGTCAGGTTTTCCGGCGTCATCTCCACGAGTTTCTCCGCGAGCCGGATGGATGGCTCATGCGCCTTGGAGGAGAAGGTGTGGTAGTAGGGCAGCTTCAGCATTTGCTGATAGGCAGCGTCGGCCAACCGCTTTTCCGAAAAGCCGACGCCCACCGACCAGAGCCCGGCCAGCCCTTCGATGTATTCCTTGCCGCGTTCGTCATACACACGGATGCCATCGCCGCGGCTGATGATCAGCGGCCCGGTTTCTTCGTGCTGACGCAGGTTGGTGTAGGGGTGGATGGTGGTGGCGATGTCGGCGGCGGCGAGAGAGTTGGAAAGCGCATCCATGGAAGTCCTCAGCGGCTTGGAGAAATGGTTCGGGCAGTGAGTTCGAGATAGTCCTCGAGTTCCTTGCGTGGAGCTTTCACGATTCGGGAGAATGAATCATGGCAGGCCGTTGGAATGAGTGTCGATGATCCGCCGCATCAGCGCGGCGACGTCGCGCGCATTCGGCGGATCGGAGTGGATGCAGACGGCGTCGAAGTCGACCGGGCGGATCGTGCCGTCTGTCGTGACGAGTTCGCGTCGGGTAAGCGCCCCCATCATGCGGTGCTCGGCAAGCGTCAGGTCGATGGCCGACTGGACGCGCGGGATGATCAGGCTGCCGCCGGGAGCGTAGGCAAGATCGGGAAAGAACTCGCCCACGAAGGCAACGCCGAGTTCGGCTGCCGCCGTCTCGTGACAGGTTCCCGCCATGCCGAAGAGAGGGACGCCGAACGGCTTGACCGCCGCGGCAATTGCCCGGGCAGTGTCGACGTCGTGCGCGGCCATGCCGTAAATGATGCCATGCGGCTTGACATGGCTGAGTTGCCCGCCCTCGGCGGCCAGCATCCCTGTCAGAGCACCGATTTGATAGAGGAAGGCAGCTGTCAGTTCCTCCGGCTGAAGTCTCATTTCGCGCCGGCCGAACCCCTCACGATCGGGAAGGGAGGGATGCGCGCCGACCCGCTTGCCATGCGAAAGGGCGAGCCGCACGGTCTTCAGCATCGTCCATGGATCGGAGGCGTGGAAGCCGCAGGCGATGTTGGCGCAATCGATATGAGGCATGATGCCGGCATCGTCACCGAAGCGCCAGTTGCCGTAGCTTTCGCCCATGTCGCAGTTCAGGGTGACCATGGTTTACTTGCCTCAGCCCAGAGTGTTCAACGCCCAGCCGGGGGCGATGTGCGGGAATTCCGGCGGTGGTTCGCGCTCATGCAGCAGTCGAAGCACGCGCGGCGGCGTCAGTGGCAGCTGCCGCACCGGCTTGCCGATGGCGCGTGCCACAGCGCAGCCGATCGCCGCGCCCACCGCCAGGATCGGGACCTCGCCCGCACCCTTGGTGCCTAGAGGCCCCATCGACGGCGCGCCCTCGTAAAGGTCGGCGGCGACCGGAACCACATCCTGCGCCAGCGGCAGGCGATAAGTCTCGAAATCGTCCTGCGCGATGCATCCGTCGGCGGTGAGCGTCACCTCCTCGTGCAACGCATAGCCGAGCCCCTGTACCACGCCGCCCTGTATCTGGCCCAGGATGGCGCGCGGGTTGAGCGCGCGGCCGACATCTTGAACTACGCGATAGGCCAGCACCTCGACATGGCCGGTGTCCGGATCAACCGCCACCTCGGCCTCGTGAACGACGAAGACGGGAATGTCGAGCGCATCGATGAAATGCCCCATCGCGCAGCCGGACATTGCCGGAGTGTTCCTGGCGGCAAAGGCCCCGCTTCCGGTGATCGGGCCAGTGGTTGCCTGTGCATGGGCGACGACAGCGGGGATCGACATGCCGGAACCGGGACGTCCCGTGATCTCGACACGACCGTCCCGCAGCACCAGGTCTTCCGGTCGGGTCTGGAGCATCTCGCCGGCGGTCCGAAGCAGCTTCTCCCGCACTTCCGCGCAGGCGGCGATGCTCGCGGCACCAATGGACACGGTGGTGCGCCCACCGCCAACGCCGACATCGAGACCGGCGGCATCCGTATCGGCTTCGCGCACGATCACCTGGTCGGGAGCAAGCCCGAGCTGCCCAGCCACGATCTGCGGCAGGGATTGCACCATCGTGCCGGATCCGATCTCCACACCCGAGGTGACCAGCGTTGCGCTGCCGTCGGCGTTCAAATTCACCGTCGCCGCCGAAGGCCCGACGAAAACGAACCATGTGCCGACCGTGGTCGCAATTCCATAGAGCCTGCCGTCGGCCTCGGCCTCTGATGTACCGGTGCTGGCGCGCAGTGTCTCCATGCGATCGAGCATCGGACCCAGCACGTCGGCCTCGAAAACCTGCCCCGTGGCACCGAGATCGCCATCTCCCAGGACATTTTTCTTCCGGAACTCCATTGGGTCGAAGCCTAGCGCATCGCAGATTTCGTCGGTGTGTCGCTCCAACGCGAAGGTGTTGTAGACGCCGTTGCAAGCTCGGAAAGCGCCGTTGGGTGGTGTGTTGGTGTATACGGCGCGGCTGACGAGCCGCGTTGCGCCAACCCTGTAATTGCCGCCCAGCGTGTGCGCCGTCATCGTTGTCAGGAAAACCTGTTCGCCGCCATACGCGCCGCAGTCCATCAGCACGACCGCCTCGCGTCCGGCGATGTATCCTTCGGCGGTGACAGCGGAGCGAATGCGGATTTCCGCATTCTCGCGGCAGAGGCAGGTTGCCATCTCTTCCTGCCGGGTGTTTTCCAGGACCACCGTGCGCCCGGTCATCCGCGCCAGAAGTGCCGTGATCGGCTCGATGGACGCATCGAATTTCAGGCCGAACCCGCCTCCGACAGGCGGCACGGTGACCCGCACACGCCCGGGCGCAAGCTGCATGACCCTTCCGGTGACGTTGCGAACTGTCCAAGGCACCTGCGTCGAGGTCTGGATGTGAGCACGGCCGTCCTCCCAGGAGCCGATGGCAACGCGCGGTTCGAAAGGCACATGGCTCTGCCGGCCGACGGTGAAGCTGCTCTCGACAATGCGTATGTCGGGACGGGCGAAGGCCGCATCGACGTCGCCGCGGCTGGATTTTGCCTCCCATGCGATGTTGCCGGCACGTGCGCCGCCCTCGGTGATCACCTCATAGCCGCGCCAGCCCTCGTGGACGAGACGGGCGGCGGGCTGGAGTGCCTCGGCCATGGTGGACACCGGTACCAGCGGCTCGACCTCAAGCATGATGGCGGCAAGCGCCGCCCGCGCCTGCTTCTCCGTTTCGGCGGCAACGACGGCGATCGGCTCGCCGTGATAGCGGATGGTGTCGATGGCCAGGAGCGGATGGTCGGCAATGCCGATGCCGTAGAGGCCTGGCGCGTCGGCGCCGGTCGCCACCGCGCGCACGCCAGGACAGCGAAGTGCCGCCGAAAGGTCGAGCTTGCGGATACGCCCCGCGGAAACGGTCGACCGCAGCAGCACGGCATGCAACATGTCGGGGCGAACCCGGTCGTTGGTGTATTTCGTCCGCCCGCGCAGCTTGTCCTGCGCATCGCGGCGGGGAAGATTCATCACGGTGGCGGACAGCTCAGACATGGAGGCCTCCCACCGACTGGCCAGCCTTCCGCGCTTGGTCAAGGCAGTCGGCCACGGTGTCGACGATCCGCTCATATCCGGTGCAGCGGCAGATGTTGCGGACCATCGCGGCCTTGATGTCGGGACGGCTCGCATGCGGATTGTCACGCACGAACGCCGAAAGGCTCATAACCATTCCTGGAAAACACATGCCGCATTGCACGGCATCGGCGGCCTCTAGATTGGCCTGGAGCGGATGCAGCGCCTGGTTTCCGGAGCTCAATCCCTCGATGGTCGTGACCGCGCACCCCTGGACCAGGCCAATCGGCTTCAGGCAGGACGGCACCGCTTCGTCGTCGACATGCACCGTGCAGGCGCCGCAGAAGCCTTCGCGGCACACGGCTTTGGTCCCCGTCAGGAATCGTTCCCGCCGCAAGATGTCGACGAGCGGCGTCATCGGATCGCCGTGAAAGCTGCAGTCCTCGCCATTCAGCTGGAATGTCACAACCATGCCAGGCCCTCGGTCTTGAGAAGTGCGGCAACACCGCGCTTGACCAGCGGCGGAAGAACCTGGCGCCGGTACCAACCCTCCGCTTCCCTGCCGTCGCGGCCCTGAAAATCATTGTGCTCTAGTGCAAGCCCGGCAGCGCGCTCCGGATCGAGCGCGGAGGCCTGGCTTGCCCTCATCGCCTGTTCGAGCGCCGTCCAGCGCCGCGCTACCGGCTCCACCGAGCCGACGGCGATGCGACATCGTTTGTCCTTGTCCACCGCAAGCGAGACGACGGCGACCGGATAGTCGCCAGCCTTCCGAAGCGGCAGGCGGATATGCGCGCTTGCGACAAGGTCGCGGCGCAGATGAATTCTCGTCACAATCGCCTCTGCCAGCAGCGCATGCCTGTCTTTGAGGAAATCCGAAATACCGATGAGTTTTGGGCCTTCGAACGTCTCCAGCTCCACCGTCGCCTCACAGACGAGAAGCGCAGGGGCGAGATCGGCGGCGGCAAAGTCGAGGGCACAAAGGTTACCGCCCACGGTGGCGACCCTTCGGATACCGGGATTGGCCGCGTTCTCCGCCGCGTCAACCAGACCTTCGAAGCCCGCTGCCCCATGCAATGCGCGGCCAAGGACTGCGTGGGTAACAGCTGCGCCGATCACGACATGGTCCGAGTCGATTTCGACCTTGGACAAGGCCGGTATTCGGTCGAGTGCGACCACCGCGTCGGGAAGGTCGACCCCGCGTTGGGGATCACGCATCATCCAGGTGCCGCCTGCAAGCACCACCGCGCCCTGCCGGCGTGCTGCCATTGCCTCTTCAAGTGTGCTGGCCGCGGTGAACGATCGTCCCACGCCTGGTGCCATCTGTCATACCCCTCGGAGCAGCCAACCTTCGCGGCGCTGCGACATTGTTGCTCCAGCTTTAGGTTCCTGTGAAATAGTAATTCTTTGAATATGGTATCGAAAAAACAGATAACTCTGGCATCCCGCGAGCGCCCGCAAGATTGCGGCGCGCTCGCTGGCGCTCAGACCCAGTGGGTGACGGTCCGTTTCTCAAAACTCTCCCGGAACTGGGCGGTGGTTTTGGGAAGTAGTTCGCCGGTCTCCCAGTCGAGGATCACGGCATAGTGCCGAACCGCATCGAGCGTATCGATCTCGCCGGAGCGGTATTTGCGCGCGACCTCCTCGGGATCCATGCGTGCCCAGCCCTTCCGTTTCGCCCGGATGTCGGTACGGCAGGCTTCGGTCGCCGTCTCGTCGATTTCGTACTGGCACAGGTCGCGGTCGATTTCGCGGATCACCACACCGTAGTCAGTCCTGGCACGCTCCAGGGAAACGTAGTCGTCGATCACGTCCTCCATCACCTTGCGGGGCTCGCGCTGCAGTGGATCGCCGAAACCACCGCCGCCGGCCGTCGGACGAGCGAACTGGTCGCCTGTGTGGACGGAGTAATCGGAGAATACGGAGCCGAGCCAGATCTCGGTCTCTTCTCCGGCGCGCTTCATGGTCAAGCCGTGGGGCATCGACGGCAGGCCTCCTTCGACACCCCAGACGACAGCACGCTCGCGGTCGCAAATATAGGACATGACGGCATTTTCAGCCTCAAGCAGCAATGAGGTCTTCTGCACGCCGACGCCGCCCCGCCACTTGCCGGGCCCGGCTGAATCCTGCTTGATCTGGAACTCGAGCGTCCGAGTGGGATTGACCCGCTCGTTGCCTTCGTTCGGCTGCGACATCAGCCCGGTTCCGAAGCAGGCGGTGGTGACATCGGCACCATCCTTGCCGTTGCGCCCGCCCCAGCCGCCAGGCAGCCATTCGTAGAACATGAAGATCGGCTTTTCGGGTTTGCGCGCATCCCGTCCCCCGGCCAGCAGATATTCGAGGTTGAAGGCGCAGGCGATAGCGCGTTCGGGCATGATCTTCGACCACATCTCGAAGATCGCGTTCATGATCTTTTCAAACGGCATCAGGAACCCGGTCACCGCCACCGGCCATTCCGCGCTGACGATGCTGTTCTTCGGCGCGGTCACCTCGATCATCCGGTAAAACCCGCTGTTGAGCGGGAGGTCCGGAAAGAAGGTTTTCATGCCGGCGACCACGGCCGAGAAGGTCGCGCCCGGTGCGGAATTATACATCGAGGCAATGGTCGAGTGGCTTCCCGTAAAATCGTAGTGGATCGTGTCGCCCTTGATCGTCATCTTGATGCGGATCGGGATCATGCCCTCGCCGGCACCGAGATCCCGGTCGATGTAGTCGACCGTCTCCCAGGTGCCGTCGGGCAGCTCCGCCAGACGCTTTCGCACGGCACGTTCGACGTAGTCCTGAACCTCCTCCATACCGCGCATGACCTGGCCGCGCCCGTACTTCTTGACCAGCCGCAGCAGTTCGCGCTCGGCCGCCTGCGTCGCTTGCGCCTGGGAATGGATGTCGCCAATGATCGATGCGGGATCGCGCGTGTTGGCCGCGATCATGTTGGCAACATCGGAGCAGAAGCGGCCGCGCTGGAAAAGGCGCAGCGGCGTTATCCGCAGCCCTTCGCGGAACATGTCGCGGGCGGTGACGTCGAAGGAGCCCGGCACCGAGCCGCCGAGATCCGACCAGTGTCCGTTCGACTGGGAGAAGCCGATCAGTTTGTCTTCATCGAAGATCGGCCGGACGAGCCGAACGTCGCTGAAATGCGTACCGCCGGCATAAGGATCGTTGATTGCGTAGACATCGCCGGGTGCCATATCGCCTTCGAAGACCCGGATCACTTCCTTACACGTGTTGTGCAGTGTGCCGACATGGACCGCGATGTCGTAGTTGCCCTGGGCGACGGAGTTGCCATCGGCGTCGTGCAGGGCGTTCGAAAAGTCTCGGTTGTAGATGACGAAGGAATAGCAGGTGCGAAGCATCTGTTCGGCCATCTGGTCGACGGTGGTGATGAAGGAGTTCTTCAGCACCTCGAACGTTACCGGATCGAGGCCAGGGCCCGTTTCAATCAGCTTTGTCATGTCTCAGCCTTTCGTCACGATGAGAATGTTCAGGAAGCCATCGACGGTCGCGCTCATTCCCGGCGGAACCACGGTGGTGGAATCGAACTGTTCGACGATGGCGGGTCCCGCAAAGGCAGCGCCGGCGCTGAGTTGGTCGCGTTCATAGACAGCCGCATCATGAGATACGCCGTCGAACCAGACGCCGCGGCGGCCGAGCGGCTCGGGCACATGAGGCAAGACTTCGTGTCGCGGTATCTCGGCTTTCGGGACGATGCCGATCGCCTTGACCGCGATGCGGAAGATCGACACCGGCGCCTCTTCGCGGCGGTAGTTGAACTCGCGTTCGTGTTCGTTGTGGAATGCCTCGATCAGCGGGCAGATGCTCTCGATCCGCGCCGGGGCTGACACCGCGAGCGAGCGCCATTGGCCCTGGTACATCATCTCGACCGTGCGCTGCAGCGCCATGTCTTCCTGCGCCACGCCCTCATGGCCCAGACGCTCAACCGCCTGTTTTTCCATCAGAACAAAGGCTGCCTGCATCTCGGCGGGCGAGACAGTCGAAGCATCGGCCATGAAGCTTTCGGAGAAATCGTGCTGCACGTCGACGAGAAGGCAACCGAGCGCGGAGGTAACGCCGGGATTGGGCGGTACGATCACGGTTGGAATCGAAAGCTCCTTGGCCACCGCCGCTCCGTGCAAAGCGCCAGCACCGCCGAATGCGACCAGCGCAAAGTCGCGCGGGTCGTAGCCTCGGCTGATGGAGAGAAGCCGGACGGCATTGCCCATATTGGCGTTGGCGACGGCGATGATCGCCTCGGCCGCCTGGTGGAGTTCCATGCCGAAGGGTTCCGCTACCGTCTCCTGAACCGCCTCGGCGGCCAGAGCGGGGTCGAGCGTGATCTTGCCGCCCGCAAGGCTGGTGCCGAGACGGCCGAGCACCACATTGGCATCGGTGTTGGTGGCAATGAGGTTGCCATTCTTGTAGCAGGCCGGACCTGGAAAGGCGCCAGCGGACTGCGGCCCGTTGCGCAAGCTGCCGCCCTCGTCCTGCCATGCCAACGACCCGCCGCCCGCACCGATGGTCAATACCTCGATGGAGGGGAAGCGGATCGGATATCCGAATTCGATGTACCAGTCCTTTGTGATGCGCGACTCCCCGTTCCAGGCCAGCGAGACGTCGGTGCTGGTGCCGCCCATGTCGAAGCCGATCGAGTTCGGGTAGCCACAGAGATTTCCGATGAAGCGGCTTGCGATGGCGCCGGCGGCGATGCCGGATCCCGCGAGCCGGGCTGAGAAATCCTTGACGCTCGCGGGCGTCATGACCCCGCCACCGCTGTGCAGCAACAGGAGATCTCGCTTGTATCCGGCGTCGGCAAGCTTTTCTCCGAGACGCGACACGTAGTCGACGACGACCGGGGCGCAGACGGCGTTCGCCATGGTGGTGGAAAAACGTTCGTGCTCGAAGATTTCCGGCATCACCTCCGAGGAGATCGAGACCGGCAGATCCGGCATTGCCTCCTTCAGGATCTCACGCATGCGGCGCTCGTTGGCGCCGTTGACATAGGAGTTCATGAAGCAGACGGCGATGGACTTGACCTGCCGTTTCTTGAGAATCTCCGCGACACGGCGCGCGGCCTCTTCGTCCAACGCTTCCAGGATCGTGCCCTCGGCACTGACCCGTTCCCGGACGGTCAGCCGGTCGCGGCGCGGGATATAGGGCTTGGCGACATCTTTGTAGGTGTCCCAGAGATCTTCCTTGTTGGCGCGACGGATCTCTACAACGTCACGAAAACCCTCGCTGCAGACCATTGCGGTGCGCGGCAGACGGCGGGTGATCAGCGCATTGGTGGCGACCGTCGTACCATGAGAGAACATCGTTACCTCCGAAAGATCGATGCGCCCCTGCTCCACGCCATTCATGATGGCCTGCATGGGATCGTCAGGCGTGGAGGCGGTTTTTTCGATGCGGATCGCTCCGCTGTCTTCGTCCATGATGCAGATGTCGGTGAAAGTCCCTCCGACATCGACGGCAACTCTGATTCGGCTCATGACAGTTCCTTCGCAAGGTCTTGCGGGCAAAGCCCCGCCTTCGTCGCCCCTTGCCGGGGAGACGTTGCATGAATGGTGGAATTGGCCCGGATTTCGTCGGGACTAGTGGCGCTCTCGCGAGGCCGAAGAGCCGCCCGCCCGGTTCGCTGCTTCGCGACGGGTATCCGTCGGTGCGCAGCCGAACCGCGTCCGGTAGTGCTTGCAGAACTGGGACTGGTCGGCGAAGCCCCAGCGGTAAGCGATCTCGGCTACGCTGCTGATGTTGGTCACCGACATCAGCTCCTCGGCGCAAAGTTCAAGCCGGGCGTCGCGGATGAAGCCGTTGATCGACTGGTTGCTGTCCTGAAAAAGGACCTGCAGGTAACGCAGGGAGATGCCGCAGGCATCAGCCACCGCCTGCGGGCCGAGGTCGGAATTCTTCAGATTGTCGCGAATATACTGCTCGGCACGATGCAAATGGCCGGCCCGGATCGACGAGATGCTGCTGTCCAGCACGCGATCGTCGCTCACGATCGACAGGCACAGCATTTCCAGGATGTGCCTGCCCATCATCTCACGAGCGACTTCAGTGATCTCATCGAGATGACCGATCGTGGTTCGCACCGTGTCGAGGAAGAGCGCGGCGATGCCTTGGGTCGCGTCGAAACTGAGCGCACTGAGCCGTTCGGCGGATCCGATCCGTGCCCGAACGCTCGATGATGGTACCTTGAGGACCCACAGCGCGTTTGGCTTGCCGTGCCAGAATTCGTAAGGCGCATCTCCCCGCTCGACGAGAAAGCCCCCCGGCCTGCAATTGACGGTTCTCGACCCTTGCGAGAAATTCACCTCCGACATCTCCGGGATCGTGATGAGCAGGCTGGCGTCACGCTCGTTGAGGAAGTGGCGGCGGTGGCGACGATAGCTTACGGCATCGCAGCGCATTTTAGACACGCTGACGAGCCCAAGCGAGAAGGTTTCCAGCGTGCCTGAAAATTCGCGACGGTTCCGATACTCGGTGTCGAGCGGAAAATAGGCTTCGGTAACAGCGGCTTGCCAGGCATCACCGCCTGCGGGACCGCCGATCGTATCGACGACGTATTTCATTCCCCGACCTTTCTGGTTGACCCGGTTGTCCCGGTGTTGTTCCGAAGATTACAGGAATTCACCGGCGCGTATTGGTCAAAAACGAATAAACTTATGTGGTCGGTTGGCCCAGGACCGGAGCTCGCGACGGTTGCAGTTGTCGTCACGATCAGTGTGCAGCTGATCAAACCAGCCTTGGCGCGCAAACCGCCAGCCGACTTGGAACCATGCATTCTTTTCGCACACTCATTCAGGAAAAGTTGTCGGCTTCCAGATGTGGGCGGAAATGATGTCCTGCAGTTCCGTGCGTACGGAAGAGTGGCAGCAGCGTGTAGCGGCGGAAAGCGACAATGTCCGCCTCGTCCTCAATCGAGAGCACCCTCGATCTCGGTTCCTTCGGACCAGTCGATAGATCGGCGACCGAAGCTCGCCTCTTCCACTTCGCAACCGTCTTCCGGTTGATCCCGTAGCGCTTGGCCAGCCCCTCAGGTTCTCTTGACTATGCTGTATCGCTCGACGGACCGCCTCTGTCGTTTTGGCGCTCCCATGCAGAACTTGGCCCATAGCGCATCCTTTCATTCGGGAGACAAGGATGCTCCATAAAGCCCGGGATCAAACATCTAGGATCATCAGATCCAGCACCAAAGAAACAGAGGGGCTGTCGGCAGGGAACATGCAGACCATGAGCGACTGGTTGTCGGCTTGTCTCCGACTGCTCTGCGTCAGAATCACCTCAAAAGCGAAGTCGCTTGGCTAATCCGTCATTTCTGGCGAAAGGCGGAGTGGAACGACACAACCAGCGGGCCCAGAATGTAGTCGAGCGCGGTGCGTTCCTCGGTGACGATCATGACTGACGCTGGCATGCCCGGATAAAGCGCAATCTGTGGGGCTGCTGCCAATTCCACCGGATCGACCGCTACGTCGGCAAGATAGTAGGGAAACCCGGTCTTGCTGTCGGTAATGCGATCCGCCGAAATGCGGGAGACGCGGCCATGAATTATGGGTATTGAGCGCTGCTTGTAGGATGTGAAACGAACTTCGGCAGCCATATCGGGTCGCAGGTTCGATATGTCCTCGACGCGAATCTGGGCCTGGACGATCAGCGAATTTTCGGTCGGCACGATATCGAGGATGGTCTGGCCCGGCGAAACGATCGCGCCTATCGAGAAGACGCTGAGATCCATCACCTGGCCGTCATACGGCGCGCGCACCTCGGCTCGGTCCATGGCAGCCTGGGCGGCAAACATCTTGGGCACGAGGTCGGAAAGGCTCGATTGCGTATCGATCAGCATGGCCGACAGCTTGGCTCGGCGCTCATTTGTCAATTGTGCGATCTGGCTTTCGAGTTCGGCTTTGCTCTGTTGGCTGCCGCCGATCGCGCCGAGGTTCTCATCGATCAGGCCCTGCAGATCCGAGGCGGATCTTTCCAGCTCCAGGATGCGTGGGCGGGTCGTCAATCCGGCCTTGAGCAGCTTCGACAGGCTGGCCTTCTCGTTGATCGTCGATTGCAACTGGGCATGGTAAGATTCGACCCGAGACTGCTTGCCCTGGATCTGCTCCTCGAGTTCGGCAATGCGCCGCTCGAGGATCTGCCTGGCGCCGGCCATCGAGGCGCGTTGGCTTTCCAGATCGGCGATCTGGTTTGCCATTGCATCCCTAAGGTAGTCTTCGTGCTCTTTGAGAATGTCCTTGGGAAAGGCAACAACCTCGCTGCCGTCCAGTTCGGCTCGGATCCTGGCATCGGTTGCGCGCAACAGCGCATATTGCTGGGCATAAAGATTGAACTCGGACCGAATCCTGGTGTCGTCCAGCTTCAGCATTATGTCGCCCTTCCTGACGACGTCGCCATCCTTGACGCGGATCTCCTTCACCGTACCGCCGTCGAAGTGCTGTACGCTTTTGCGATTGCCATCCACCTTGACGATGGCGTCGGCAAGCACGGCGCCGTTCAGCGGGGCAAAGGCCGCCCAGCCGCCAAAGATGCCAAAGAAAGCAACGATGATCAGCAGACCTATATAGGCCGGCACCCGGATCGAATCCGGGGCCAGAATACCGGCGTCGCCAGGCAGGCTCCGGTAGGTAAGCGCGCCGTCGCTCATCGCTCTCTCCAAACACGGCTCATTGCGTTGCCACCGCCATTGGCGCCGCGCGCTGGTTGAGGAGCGCCACGATCTCGTTTCTCATGCCAAAGGCCTCGACGGCGCCATCGCGCAACAGGAGGATCTTGTCGACATTCGCCAGGGTCGAGGGCCGGTGAGAGACGATGATCACCGTACTGCCGCGGCGCTTGAGTTCGATCGCGCAGTCGCTCAGCGCGCGGTCGCCATCGGCATCGAGATTGGAGCTGGGCTCGTCGAGAATGATCAGGTTCGGAGTTCCGAACACTGCGCGGGCAAGAGCAATCCGTTGGCGATATCCTCCTGACAGCACTGCGCCGCCTTCGCCGATCTGGGTCTCATAGCCTTGCGGCAGGCGGATGATCATCTCATGCACGCCGGCGAGCCGCGCGGCCTCGATGACCTCCTGGTCGACATTGGTCTTGAAGCGGCCGATGTTGGCGGCGACGGTATCGGAGAAGAGTTCGATATCCTGCGGCAGATAGCCGATGTGGTCGCCGAGCGCGTCGTGTCCCCATTGCGACAGGTCGGCGCCGTCCAGCCTGACGGTACCACGGCTGGGTTGCATGACGCCCGCGAGATGACGCGCCAGCGTCGACTTGCCGGCGCCGGAAGGGCCGACGATTCCCAGCGTCTCGCCTGCTTCCAGCCGGAACGATACGTCCCGCAGAAGCACTTTCTGCTGGCTTGCAATTGCAAAGCTGACCTGCTCGACCGAAATCTTGCCGGTGGGCTTGGGCAGGTTGAACGATCTTTCGCTCTGCGCGCCCCCGTCGACCAGCTTCTCGACCCTTGCCAACGCCGCCCGCCCCAGGATCAGGCTGCGCCAAAGGCCGACGATCTGCTCGACCGGCTGTAGCCCCCGGCCCAGCAAGAGGCTCGCGGCGAACATGGTGCCGCCGGTGATCTGCCGTTCGATCACCAGATAGGCGCCGAGGCCGAGGATCAGCGACTGCATGGTGAGCCGCAGGAAACGGATCAGACCCGACATCAGTGCGGCGCGATCGCTTGCCTCCGCCTGGCGCCGCAGCGCCAAATTGCGGTCGCGTCCCCAGCGGCGGATGAGGCCGTCGATCATCCCCATGGCGCGAACGACTTCGGCGTTTCTGAGGCTCATCTCGGTGAAATTATAGTTGGTCGTCGCCAGGTCGTTGGCCTGCTTCAGCGGCGAACGCACGATATATTCGTTTAGCACCGCCATGGCGACCAGAAGCAGCGAGCAGCCCAGCGCGAAGAAGCCGAGCCAGGGATGCAGCAGGAAGATGATGCCGATGTAGATGGGCGACCATGGCAGGTCGAACAAAGCGTGGATGCCGCTGCCGGTGATGACCTGCCTGAACGTGTCGAAGTCTCGGATGGGCTGGCTCGGCGACGAGCCGGGCGATGGGGTCTCGACCGACGCGGCCAGGACTTTTGCCGACAGCAGCCGGTCGAGCCGCGCACTGGCACGCGTCAGGATGGAGGCGCGCACCAGGTCGAGGCCGGCCAGCGAAAGAAAGGCCGCCAGCAACACCAGGGTCAGCATCACCAGCGTGGTTTCGCTGCCGCTGGTAACGACCCTGTCGTAGATCTGCAGCATGTAGAGTGGGGACGCGAGATAGAGCAGATTGATGGCCAGGCTGAACGCCGCCGCTACCAGGAAATAGCGGCGGCAGGCCCGAAGCGCATCCTTCACAATTCGAGATTTGCTATCCACGTCCAGAACCCCACTCGATACGCATCAGGCCAGGTGGGCCGCCGCTGGCGGCGGCCTTTTGGTTCACACCACGAAGTCGCTTGAAATTGCTCCATTGCCAACGCCCGTCAGCGTGAATTCCGCCGGATTGTACGAAACGGCGGTATGGCCTTGGCCGTCATCGGCAAGCTTGAAGCCGTTCGCATCGTAGCTGCCGACCAGATGCAGCGCGGTACCGTGGGTGCCGTCCGAAACGGTCAGCGTTCCGCCGCTGCCATCCTGGTTTGCCTGGTAGACGGCCGTCGTTCCCGCGCCGAACAGGATGTCCTCGAGCTCAAGCCTGTCGTCATTGGTGATGCCGCCGATCCGCCCGCTGAAATCGAAGGAATCGTCGAGCTGCAGCGTGCCGGCCGCATCGTGCGCGAAGGTGACATCCGTCGACGAGGCGCTGCCGAACTCAAGCTTCGACAGGTTGCCGATCGTGGCATCGCCGTCGCCGGTGACCTGGCCATGGATGACGATGTCGCCGCCATTGGCCAACAGCATGCCGGAATTCGCCAGCCCGCCGGTGATCGTCAGTCCACCTGAACCGGTCGCCTCCAATGTTCCGGAGTTGGTGACGACGCTGCCCCCCGTATCGATGACCAGCGCATTCGCGCCGGAGGCGATAATGGTGCCCTGGTTGTCGAGGCTCAGCATCCCGCCGCCCAACTGGCCGGCGCCCGATATCGTGTTGTCGACATTGACCAGAGTGACGTCCGGCCCCGTGCCGGAGATCACGTTGGCGGCGCTGTCGGACAACAGTATCTGCCCGCCGCCCTGCAGGGTCACGCCATGCTGGATGATTTGCAGCAGCGTTTCACCGCCGGTCGAGTCCAGCGAGATGAGGCCGCTATTGTTGATCATGCCGCTCAGCGGCAGCAAGGCGCCGTCGCCGATCGTCATGGTGCCGGCATTGTTGACCACCGGCGTCTGGTCGAAGACGAAATTGCCTGCCGTCAGCGCGCCCGAGTGCACGCCATCCAGCGTGATCGACTGCCCATCGCCCAGCGTGATCACCGCGTTGCCGTGGGCATCGTCGGCGATATGGGTCTGCAGGTCGGCAAAGTCCGCCAGTCCGTTGTAGCCGATAAGGTCGATCTGGTCGGCCGCGGCGTCGAAATTGTGCACCGTGTCGGCACCGATCGGCTGCGAGAAGACGAAGAGGTCGTTGCCGCTGGACCCGGTCAGGTAGTCGTTTCCAGACAAAGCAAAGATGGGCGAACCCTTGGCATAGATTTCCACGTTGTCCGCGATGGTCATGGTCCCGGTGGTCCCGTCCTCGTTACTCCAGGTCCCGGTCACGTTGAGCACGTGTGCACCGGTGTAGGTGACCGGCGTCGTGACGGTCAGGGCGGAAACATTCGTGGTTGTTGCGGTCCAAGAGCCGTCCGCGTTGCGGGTGCCCCCATCGATCGTCCATCCGTCGGGGACGTCACTAATCGTGAGCGTAATCGCGCCATCGTGGCCGGCTGGATCGGTAAGTCCCAAGTTCACAGCCTCTCCGGCAATGCCGGCGGGCGCTGTGACACCGATGGATTGGACAATGGTACTGCTGCCTGTCGTAGCGACCACAAAGAAGGTGTGGGCTCCGGTGTTGTTGCCCAGGTTGGTCTTAGCCCCGCTCCAGGTGCCATCGCCATTCAGCGTCACGGCAACTGCGTGGGTCGGATTGTCGACGTCCCAGTACGCGCGTATCGTCACACCGGTATTATAGTGCCCGGAAAGAGTGAAATTGCCGCTTTGCCCGTTTTCCTTCGTCGCTGCGTCAAAGGTAAAGCCCTCGAATACCGTGTCGTTGCCTCCGGAGCCTGTGTTCAGAGCTGCATCCGTATAGCTTCCCGAGCTCACTGAAACGGTCGCGTTTCCGACAAAAGTCGAAGATGCGGTGAACGTTGCGACATAGGTTTTGCCGGTTGGATCTGTGGCGTCTATGGTCGGCCCGCTGGTGATCGAGCCGCTGCCTGACGTCACAATGATGTCGGCCGCCGTGAAACCGGTAGGGACTTCGCTGAAGACAAACTTTACCTGTGATGTCCCGCCTGCCGGCAGGTCTGGGGCGATGATGTCGACCGAAACGGTCGGCGCCTTGGTATCGTAGGCCTGGGTGGCATTGACAGTGCCGGTCCCCGAATTGCCCGCCGTATCGGTGATGCCAACCTGGTTCACTGTTACACTGATCGTGCCGGCATCGACGTTGGCCGTCGGGGTCACGGTCAGGTTATATACGTTGCTGGTGCCGACTTGCGTCAGCGCACCGACCGTGCCGCCCGTTACCGTCACGTCCGCAATGGTCAGCGTGCTGCCAACGCTCTCGCTGGTGGTGAAGGTGTAGAGGACACTGCCACCGGCAATGTTGGCCGTCGCCGCCGGCTCGTCGTCGGTGATGATAACCGTCGGCGCCTTGGTGTCGTAAGCTTGCGTCGCCTGGATCGCCACCGTGTTGCCGTTGCTGGCTGCATCGTTGGCCGCGCCTGCCGCCACATCTACGGTGATGATACCGGCCTGCGTATTCGCGGTTGGGATCACATCCAAGGTGTAAACCGTGCTGCTCACCGCGGTGAACGTACCCTTGGTACCGCCTCCCACAACGATATCCGATGTAACAAATCCGGTGACAGGCTCGCTGAAGGTGAAGGTGTAGAGGACATTGCCACCGGCAATGTTGGCCGTCGCCGCCGGCTCGTCGTCGGTAATCGTCACGGTCGGCGCAGTTGCGTCGATGATCTGCGCCGTCGCCGTGCCGGTGCCGACCACCAGGTGTTCAAAGTTGCCGCCCAAGGTGCCGGTGATGGTCGCGGACAGGCTTGATGCGTTGGGGGTTGCGATCACCAGTGTGCCAACGGTCTGGCCGTTAGCGATGGTGATGTCGCCATGGTCGGTGTGGACCGTGGTGACGCCTTGCGAGGCGTTGCTCAACGTCGCCGTGAAGGTGACGTTGGTATCGTGATCCGTAACGTTCGACGTGCTGAGATTCACCGTCGCGTCGGTGGTGGTGTCGGTGACGTTGGCCGTCGCCGTGCCGGTGCCGATCACCAGGTGCTCGAAGTTGCCGCCCGCGGTGGCGGTGATGTTGGCGGTCAGGCTCGATGCGTCGTTGTAGACGTCCTCGCCATTGCCCGAGGCGATCGTCAGCGTGCCGGTGGTCTGGCCATCGGCGATGGTGATGTCGCCCTTGTCGGTGGTGATCGTGGTGACGCCATGCGAGGCGTCCGACAGCGTCGCCGTGAACACGTAGTTGGCGACCGCGCCCTCGGCGACCGTCGAGGCGCTCAGGTTGACCGTCGCGTCGGTGGTGGTGTCGGTGACGTTGGCCGTCGCCGTGCCGGTGCCGATCACCAGGTGCTCGAAGTTGCCGCCCGCGGTGGCGGTGATGTTGGCGGTCAGGCTCGATGCGTCGTTGTAGACGTCCTCGCCATTGCCCGAGGCGATCGTCAGCGTGCCGGTGGTCTGGCCATCGGCGATGGTGATGTCGCCCTTGTCGGTGGTGATCGTGGTGACGCCATGCGAGGCGTCCGACAGCGTCGCCGTGAACACGTAGTTGGCGACCGCGCCCTCGGCGACCGTCGAGGCGCTCAGGTTGACCGTCGCGTCGGTGGTGGTGTCGGTGACGTTGGCCGTCGCCGTGCCGGTGCCGATCACCAGGTGCTCGAAGTTGCCGCCCGCGGTGGCGGTGATGTTGGCGGTCAGGCTCGATGCGTCGTTGTAGACGTCCTCGCCATTGCCCGAGGCGATCGTCAGCGTGCCGGTGGTCTGGCCATCGGCGATGGTGATGTCGCCCTTGTCGGTGGTGATCGTGGTGACGCCATGCGAGGCGTCCGACAGCGTCGCCGTGAACACGTAGTTGGCGACCGCGCCCTCGGCGACCGTCGAGGCGCTCAGGTTGACCGTCGCGTCGGTGGTGGTGTCGGTGACGTTGGCCGTCGCCGTGCCGGTGCCGATCACCAGGTGCTCGAAGTTGCCGCCCGCGGTGGCGGTGATGTTGGCGGTCAGGCTCGATGCGTCGTTGTAGACGTCCTCGCCATTGCCCGAGGCGATCGTCAGCGTGCCGGTGGTCTGGCCATCGGCGATGGTGATGTCGCCCTTGTCGGTGGTGATCGTGGTGACGCCATGCGAGGCGTCCGACAGCGTCGCCGTGAACACGTAGTTGGCGACCGCGCCCTCGGCGACCGTCGAGGCGCTCAGGTTGACCGTCGCGTCGGTGGTGGTGTCGGTGACGTTGGCCGTCGCCGTGCCGGTGCCGATCACCAGGTGCTCGAAGTTGCCGCCCGCGGTGGCGGTGATGTTGGCGGTCAGGCTCGATGCGTCGTTGTAGACGTCCTCGCCATTGCCCGAGGCGATCGTCAGCGTGCCGGTGGTCTGGCCATCGGCGATGGTGATGTCGCCCTTGTCGGTGGTGATCGTGGTGACGCCATGCGAGGCGTCCGACAGCGTCGCCGTGAACACGTAGTTGGCGACCGCGCCCTCGGCGACCGTCGAGGCGCTCAGGTTGACCGTCGCGTCGGTGGTGGTGTCGGTGACGTTGGCCGTCGCCGTGCCGGTGCCGATCACCAGGTGCTCGAAGTTGCCGCCCGCGGTGGCGGTGATGTTGGCGGTCAGGCTCGATGCGTCGTTGTAGACGTCCTCGCCATTGCCCGAGGCGATCGTCAGCGTGCCGGTGGTCTGGCCATCGGCGATGGTGATGTCGCCCTTGTCGGTGGTGATCGTGGTGACGCCATGCGAGGCGTCCGACAGCGTCGCCGTGAACACGTAGTTGGCGACCGCGCCCTCGGCGACCGTCGAGGCGCTCAGGTTGACCGTCGCGTCGGTGGTGGTGTCGGTGACGTTGGCCGTCGCCGTGCCGGTGCCGATCACCAGGTGCTCGAAGTTGCCGCCCGCGGTGGCGGTGATGTTGGCGGTCAGGCTCGATGCGTCGTTGTAGACGTCCTCGCCATTGCCCGAGGCGATCGTCAGCGTGCCGGTGGTCTGGCCATCGGCGATGGTGATGTCGCCCTTGTCGGTGGTGATCGTGGTGACGCCATGCGAGGCGTCCGACAGCGTCGCCGTGAACACGTAGTTGGCGACCGCGCCCTCGGCGACCGTCGAGGCGCTCAGGTTGACCGTCGCGTCGGTGGTGGTGTCGGTGACGTTGGCCGTCGCCGTGCCGGTGCCGATCACCAGGTGCTCGAAGTTGCCGCCCGCGGTGGCGGTGATGTTGGCGGTCAGGCTCGATGCGTCGTTGTAGACGTCCTCGCCATTGCCCGAGGCGATCGTCAGCGTGCCGGTGGTCTGGCCATCGGCGATGGTGATGTCGCCCTTGTCGGTGGTGATCGTGGTGACGCCATGCGAGGCGTCCGACAGCGTCGCCGTGAACACGTAGTTGGCGACCGCGCCCTCGGCGACCGTCGAGGCGCTCAGGTTGACCGTCGCGTCGGTGGTGGTGTCGGTGACGTTGGCCGTCGCCGTGCCGGTGCCGATCACCAGGTGCTCGAAGTTGCCGCCCGCGGTGGCGGTGATGTTGGCGGTCAGGCTCGATGCGTCGTTGTAGACGTCCTCGCCATTGCCCGAGGCGATCGTCAGCGTGCCGGTGGTCTGGCCATCGGCGATGGTGATGTCGCCCTTGTCGGTGGTGATCGTGGTGACGCCATGCGAGGCGTCCGACAGCGTCGCCGTGAACACGTAGTTGGCGACCGCGCCCTCGGCGACCGTCGAGGCGCTCAGGTTGACCGTCGCGTCGGTGGTGGTGTCGGTGACGTTGGCCGTCGCCGTGCCGGTGCCGATCACCAGGTGCTCGAAGTTGCCGCCCGCGGTGGCGGTGATGTTGGCGGTCAGGCTCGATGCGTCGTTGTAGACGTCCTCGCCATTGCCCGAGGCGATCGTCAGCGTGCCGGTGGTCTGGCCATCGGCGATGGTGATGTCGCCCTTGTCGGTGGTGATCGTGGTGACGCCATGCGAGGCGTCCGACAGCGTCGCCGTGAACACGTAGTTGGCGACCGCGCCCTCGGCGACCGTCGAGGCGCTCAGGTTGACCGTCGCGTCGGTGGTGGTGTCGGTGACGTTGGCCGTCGCCGTGCCGGTGCCGATCACCAGGTGCTCGAAGTTGCCGCCCGCGGTGGCGGTGATGTTGGCGGTCAGGCTCGATGCGTCGTTGTAGACGTCCTCGCCATTGCCCGAGGCGATCGTCAGCGTGCCGGTGGTCTGGCCATCGGCGATGGTGATGTCGCCCTTGTCGGTGGTGATCGTGGTGACGCCATGCGAGGCGTCCGACAGCGTCGCCGTGAACACGTAGTTGGCGACCGCGCCCTCGGCGACCGTCGAGGCGCTCAGGTTGACCGTCGCGTCGGTGGTGGTGTCGGTGACGTTGGCCGTCGCCGTGCCGGTGCCGATCACCAGGTGCTCGAAGTTGCCGCCCGCGATGGCGGTGATGTTGGCGGTCAGGCTCGATGCGTCGTTGTAGACGTCCTCGCCATTGCCCGAGGCGATCGTCAGCGTGCCGGTGGTCTGGCCATCGGCGATGGTGATGTCGCCCTTGTCGGTGGTGATCGTGGTGACGCCATGCGAGGCGTCCGACAGCGTCGCCGTGAACACGTAGTTGGCGACCGCGCCCTCGGCGACCGTCGAGGCGCTCAGGTTGACCGTCGCGTCGGTGGTGGTGTCGGTGACGTTGGCCGTCGCCGTGCCGGTGCCGATCACCAGGTGCTCGAAGTTGCCGCCCGCGGTGGCGGTGATGTTGGCGGTCAGGCTCGATGCGTCGTTGTAGACGTCCTCGCCATTGCCCGAGGCGATCGTCAGCGTGCCGGTGGTCTGGCCATCGGCGATGGTGATGTCGCCCTTGTCGGTGGTGATCGTGGTGACGCCATGCGAGGCGTCCGACAGCGTCGCCGTGAACACGTAGTTGGCGACCGCGCCCTCGGCGACCGTCGAGGCGCTCAGGTTGACCGTCGCGTTATCAGTAATTCCATTGATCGTGACCGTTACTACCTGCGCTGTCCCGTCCGCAGTCCGAACCGTGAATGTGTCGATCAAATGATCGCCCGCGTTGAGTTCCTGGACCGCACTATTCGTGTTGTCGAGCGTATAGGTCCAGGTGCCCGCCGCGTTCATCGCAAAGGTGCCGTAGCCGTGGTCAGTTGCCCCGCCGGCACCAACCGCCTGGAACGTGTTCGCCAGATTGTCGACGTCGGTATCCGTCAGCGTGCCGCTGACACTCGGGGTGCCATTGATAGCGCCGCCGGCCTCGACGACCGTGCCGGCAATGGTGCCGGAGATTACAGCCGCGTCATTGGTGCCGTTGATCGTGACCGTTACTACTTGGGCCGTGCCGTCCTGTGTGTGGACGGTAAACGTCTCGGTGAGATGCTGGCCGACGTTGAGACCCTGCACTGCCGCATTGTTGTTGTTGAGGGTGAAGGTCCAGACACCACCCGCGGTCATCTGGTAGGTCCCATACCCATGATCGCCCGCGGTTCCGGGCGCGACCGCCTGGAACGTATTGGGCGTGTTGTCGACGTCGGTATCTGTCAGCGTGCCGCTCACCGTCGGCGTCCCGGTGATGGCATTGGCGACACCGCCAGCCTCGACGACCGCGCCCGTAGAGACGCCGGAAATCACCGCGGCGTCGTTGGTGCCGGCGAAATGTACCGTCGCGGTTGCCCAGCTGAGCGTTCCATTGCCGAGCCGGACCGAGTAGATGAAGCTGTCAGTCAGGTACTGTCCCGCATTCAAGCCCTGTAACTGTGCCTTGAACGCCGCTGACAAGGTAGTCGCGTCGTATCCCACGAGTCCGTCGGACGTAATCCAGATCTTCGCGCCGTTATAACTTGTCTCGGAGGTGGGGGATTCAGTGCGTGCTAAGTCTTGGGTCAACAAATCAGCGGCGGTGTATCCATTCATTGCGCCTGTGTTGTTGATGCCATTGTCGACTGACCAGAGGGTCTTGGCATTCCCGCCGAGATCGTTGGCCATCACGTTCAGGAAGACGGATTGGAAACTATCATAGGTAAACAGGTCATCCTTCGCCTGCGGCGTGTTGGAGAAAGACGTCGTGGTGCCGCCGGCACCGGTGACCTGAGTAGCCATTTTTCAACCCCCCTTTTAAGAACAGACGCCTCATCTGTTTTTCTGTTTTATCGACAGTACTGAACGACCGGCTGCTTCCAGCCGAAGAAAAACCGCGCGAATCCAGGCAGGCATGAATTTTCGCCCTCATCCAGGCACACCGCCGCGCCTGGAACAGCCGCCTCAAGCTGGCCATTCACGGACGGATATTGACCCGATGCTGCTGGACGCGACGACTGGTCGTCACGCTACGTTCCCTACCCAACCTACATCGTCAAACTCGTGGCTTTCGACCACGAACTTTAGATGCTTCTTATATTAGGAGATTATTAACTCTTATAGAGAGGAAGCGTCAACGCCCAACTTGGCCGAACAGTTAATAGTCGAACATAAGGGGAGCCACAGTCACTAGAATCGAGTTGTGAGATCGAACAGGCGCACGCCCGATATGAGCCAGGCGGCAGACGTGCGGCTCAGCGTGACCAGAGCCCGCCAGCGCACCACCATACCAACACCGCACCTTGATCGCTGAGTACTTTTCGTGCAGCACGCCAACCCGACAGCCAGCCAGTTCGCTTGAACGGTCGGGGATTCAACTGAGATCACTTAACGCGCCGGACAGCCGGGAAGCTTCATGCCTTGCTCACGGAGATCTTGAAGCCGGGCAACTCGAACATCTGTCCCACACGCTCCGTAGCACTTCGTGAAACCTCGTCGTTCGGTACGTGCGACCACACCTCCTCGTTCAAGGCCGATTGATCGCCCGAGCGCTGTCGCGATCGGTCTCGTCAGGGATATATTCGCCGGCATTGGCATCGAAGCCGGTCCAGCCGCCAGCCTCGTAAGCCCTGCGGCGTTCGGCAAGATCGACCGATCTGGATTGCCCCAGAATTTCCTCGGCATTTGCAATGAGTTCATCGTCCACCCTGGCCGTGACCAACGTGCCGCCGCGGCGTACGCCCTCCGCATACACGTGGGCATCGTTCTCGGGCACGCCGGACTCCGTCAGAGCGCCGACAATGCCTCCGACCGCACCGCCTGCCACCGCCCCGGCAACGACACCTGTCGCGGTGGCGGCGAGCCAACCCGCCGCGACCACAGGTCCGACGCCCGGGATGGCCATGACCCCCAGCCCTGTCAGCAATCCGCCGGCACCGCCGATCACGGCTCCAATCCCCGCGCCAGCCCCGGCATCCTCGGCAGCCTCCGAACGGTCGCCCTCGTACCAGTCATCCGAGTTGTTGGCGACGATGCTGATGTTCGCATGCGGGACGCCCGTGGCTTCCAGTTCGCGGACCGCGTCGGCCGCGTCGTCATAGTTGTCGAACAGTCCAGTTACCGTTTTCATTGATTTCTCCTGATCCGTGCTCACTTGCTGGCGGCAACGACGTTGCCCTGATAGTCCAGGCCGACGGCGAGGCTTTCGCCTGCCTTGGTGGCATGGCCCCGCCAGATGCCCTGGTCGTCCTTGGTAAGCTTCGACACGTTGGTATAGCCTGCACCCTCGATGCGGCTCTTGGCCTGGGCTTCGGTGAAGCTGTTTGCGCCGGGAACGAGAGCGGCGGCATTGGGGGTATTGTCGGTCTTCACCGCCGGTGTTGTCGCTCCCGTGATGGCGTCCTGCCCGGCTGCGATCTTTTCGATCATCTGCTGGTGCGTCTTCAGCGTATCGACCGTTTGCTGGGCGAATGTCTTGAGCCCGGCGTTGTCGCCGCCGCTGGCATAGGTTTCGAACAGCTTGACGGCGTCGGCATGCGCCTTGCGCTGCATGTCGACATAGGCTGGATCGATCGGAGCCTGCGCATTCTTGAGCTTGTCGAGATCGCCCTGGTGCTGGGCATCAAGCGCCGGCGGCACTTTCAATTTTTGTTCGCCGGCCACCGTTGCCAGCTTGGCATTGGCCGCGCCGTGATCGCGGATCATCATCTGGGCGAAGTCCTTGATGCTCTGGTCCTGAACCTTGCCCAAGGCAATCTGGCTCGAGTCGACTTCGAACTTGCCGCCGATGGCAGCCTTGTCGACGAAGGCCTGGGCGCTGTCGGCAGCAAAAGCAGGCACGGCGAGAAAAATGGAAGCAGCGGCGAGCGATGCGAAAAATTGTCGTGTTTTCATCGGCTTTGTCCTTGCCTGGGATGCGTCGCCCTAACAGGCCAAGATGCGCTTTGTTCCGATACCCAGACGACATGCCTGCAGGCCCGGCAGCACCACGATCCACGCATGAGGCTGCCGGACTATCTCGCGTGAGATCTGCCACATCGACGGAAAATGTGGAGAAGTGACAGGCGACAGGAACGCCGGCACCATGAACCAGCGTGGCTGCAAAAAAGCCGTGGTCGAGACAAGCAGTTTCCAGGCGCCGCTATTCTACATGCAGCATGGGTTCGAGGAATTCGGCAAAGTCGAATTCGGAATTCCAGGGCACGCACGCATCTTCCTTCGCAAGGACCTGTTGTAAGTCTTGGGACGGGCGCGCACGGACGGCCAACGGCTAGTTGTTTCAAACGCCAGGTGCTCTGGAACAAATCGACGGTTGCGGAGTTAAAGCGCGTCGCGACGCGCAGTCTTGCAGCGGCGTGTCGAATAGAGTGCATCCCGCTGGAGAGGCATGTGCGTACTGGACATTTCAGAAAGCCGATTGTCATTCAACCTGGCCGGATAGACCGCGACAGGGTTGTGGTTTCGGTGTCGGACGCAGCCGAAGTGCTGCTGCGGGACTGGCCAAAGCCGACATCCGAGAGGCGTCTTGCCGCGATCAGAGCGTGCCTTGCCGTCATGCGAGGCGAAAAGCCGACAAGGGCGGCACGACAGGCGTTCATCGTTGCGGCCAAGGACGCCAGGATTCTGCTGAGCGAGCAAGTCTGACCGTGGTGGGTCGCCTCAGCGCATGCAAGCTTGGTTCCGCCGGCGCCTGCAAGTGCGATACTGCCGAGATCGGTTCGAAGGGGAGAGATTATGGCTAAGGTTACAGGTCTCACGGCTGCCGCGGCCAGAGGCGAAGTTCAGGCAGGAGCAACGCACGACAAGACGCCGGGGTTCGATCCCGCCATTGCCCCGCTTGAGACAGACGCAGAGGCCGCGGACACACAAAATCCGGTCGCTGAGACAAGTCCGCCGCGCACTCGTCCAAAATTCGAAAACGATGCCAGCTTTGCCAATGCCATGCGTCCGGTCGAAGGCGAGCCGGAACTGCGGCCTGGCGGCAACTGGCCGGTGTTGGTGATTGCAGCTGTCGTTTTGACAGCAGCCGTGGTCTTCCTGGCGGCAAGCATGCTGCGCTGAGACTAATCCCGACGATGCAGCACCCACGACCTATTCCTGGAGGTCCGGCGCGTCCTTCATGCCTGAGAGTTCAGTCATTGGGCACAGCAGCCGCGGTCGCGCGGGATCGGAGATGTCGAGCTTGTCCCAAGGAATGCGGTATAGACCGTCGCGGCGGCGTAATCGGAAAAGATCCAGCACCGCCACGCCTATGGCCGAGGCCGAAAGACGCTCGAAAGCAGCGTAGACCCCGACGTGGAATTCGGTGACGACGAAATCGTCACCATCCCGTTCGGCGCGGATCTCCTCGATATAACCGACATTCTTGCCGCGCTGCGAGAGTACGCGCCGCCCCGCCAGATGCTCGAGATTGACCGTAATCATCATCAAGCTCCCGGAATGCGCCCGATGATATGGTCGCGCAACCAGTCCTGCCAGGCGAAGATCGACGTTTCTCGCACATCGATGTCGAACTCGATATCGATGCCGATATCTTTCACCTTGCGCCAAGCGATCCGATGAGGTTCGCCATGCTGCGTGCCGCCCAGCTTGACCGCGAGCCGCGCCATCCAGCGCCCGGGCCGTGCGCCGAGGCGACGCGCCAGGGTGATGGAGCCGAGCTCGATGGCAATGATCCGAGGCGGCTTGCCAGGCCGCAACTGCGCCACCAAACCGTCGACCTTACCGACCTTGACCTGCTCGCGGTCGACCACCTGCTTGTCCAGGAGATCACGCAGCAACTTCATCATGTGCCTCCGAATATCTGCAGCGGGATGGTCACCACCGCCAGTACGAAGCCAAGCGCGATGATGAAGATGACGGCGGCATTTGACAAAATGCCGTTGCGATGCTCGCCGACATAACGTTTGTCGTTCAGCAGAAACAGGAACGGAACGACGGTCAGCGGAAGGCTGGCAGCCGTCAGCGCCATGGAAAAGATGGTGAGCCTCAGCGGGTCAAGACCAAGCGCGATGGGAATAGCCGCCAACAGTAATGATATCGTGTAGATGGCGCTGAAACCCGGATCGTCGCGCGGCTTGCGATCCTCGCCCCAATTCCAGCCGAACCCTTGGGCCACAAGATAGGCCTGTTGCAACCCGACCTCGAGCGCAGCGCCGAAGCAGGCGATGGCGAGAGAAGCAACAAACAGCACGAAGCCCCAGAAGCCGAATATGGGGATCAGCATCAACGGCAGTTGGTGATAGTCGTCCACCTGGGTGACGCCATGCGTGGCGAGCACGAGAGCGGCCACGATCAACACGCCGATCGAGATGGTGCCCCCGAAGGTCATGCCCAACCCCGCTATGGCCCGATTGGCGCCGAGATAGCTTTTGTCCCACCGGTCCTCGATGGCCCCCGAGGAATAGAACATGAACAGGTAGGGCGATATCGAGGCGCCCAGAATGCTGACCGCCATGAACCAGTAATTGGCGGCATCGTGGACCGGCAGCGAAGGCACGGCGCCCCTTGCGACTGCCGTCCAATCAGGTCTCAGCATCACCGCTCCGACGACGAAACACAGCGTCACCAGACCGAGAAACGACACGCCCTTCTCGATGACGCCGAACGTGCCTTTCCAGAGCAGCAGCCACGCCAGCAAAGCCACCGGCAGTGCCCACCACTGGAAGCCTATGCCCGTGGCAAGTTCGAGCGCAATGGCAACGCCGCCGATCTCGGCGGACAGCACCAGGAAATTGACCAGCAAGGCGGCAAGCAACGGCCATAGAAAGACGTTGAAACCGAACCTTTCGCGGATGCCGTCGGAGATCGTGTGATGGCTCACGGCCGCGAACCGGCCGGACATTTCGACAAGGAAGATGATGCAGACGGTGCCAAGCACCACCGCCCAGATCAACTGGAAGCCAAACATCGCGCCTGCCTGCGCCGCCGTCGCCATGGACCCAACTTCGAGGAAGCCGCCGACGCTGGTGACGACGCCGAGGGATATTTCCATGAGCTTTTTCATGGCTTCGGCGCGAAATACTTGGCGTAGGCGGCAGCGAGCGCACGCGACGCCAGCCGTAAATCCTGTTGCGCGTCTTGGACTTCCAGCCGGTCATCTGCCTGCAGTCCGGCCTCGGCACGCGTCACCGCGACCGACAAATCATTGACTGCTTTTGTCAGAGAAGCTTGCTCGGTGGGTTCACTGGTTTCGGCGGACCGGATTTGCGCCCCCGTATCTACGAGCGTCTTGGCGATCGATTGCAGCGTGTCCACCGTGTATGCGGTCGGCGCCGCGCCGCCCATCCAAGCGTCGAGCAACATCGATGCGGTCTGTGCCGCGGAAGCCGCTGTTCGTGATTGCTGCTCGATCTCGTCGGAAGACGAGCATCCCGCCGACACGCACAACAGCAACAGCAAGCACAAACAATCCAGCCGGAAATGACGGCCGCTGAGGATCAAATTCGGCGTTTGGTGCGCCACAAGAATAGTCTCCCCTAGTGCCGAACGAGCGGTGGTCGGCTTGAATTGACCTAGAGCGTTCAGCGGGCGCGTCAACGAAAGCCCATCCGGCGGGGCGGCTGCAGGGCATGTGGACGCGACAGATCTCAGCCGGCCACCGCAACTCAAGCGGAACAAAGGATCGCGTGCGGAATTAGGAGCACAAGGAGGCGGCGGAGCCGACTTCAATTCCGTCCTGATCATCACGTCGACGTGAATGGACTGCTGGCACGGAGAATCCCGCAATGCCTCGTCTCATATCCTGGATAGTGATCGTGGCAGTCGTGATCGTCGCGGCTTGGCTGTGGTTCGGCGGCCATAGAGCAAGCAACGATGGCGGCAGCCAACCCGCGCCTCACGCGATAGACCAGAACGGGTAGGTCAATCCTGATCGGCCGGGCTGCGAGGGGCCACGATCCTGTATTCGTGGATCAGGCCGAAAACCTGATTTCTCACCGTCTCGCGCGCTTCGGGCTGGATGAAAGGCATTAGCCGGTCGACGCTTTCAACGAGTTCCGGCGGCAGGTCCGCCACCGCATCCGTGAGTTCGCTGGCATGTTCATACATGTTGTCCGTCAGCTTTTTGTCGAGGTCGGAAAGGATGCTCATCATCACGCTCCATGTCTGTCCTCTCCCGTTCTGTTAATGACCAGTCCGGCAGAGATGTTCCGCGCGAGACGGCGCTCAGACCGCTGAGTACTTGTGGTCAAGGAAGCATCGTTTCAGACCGCCCCATCACCGCAACGTCGTGTGGCCCGGGTCGCGTCGCCTGGCTTTCGGCGGGATCAGCCTCCCGGCATTGGCCCGTAAGCCCCTGACGAATTCCTCCACATACGGAAGCAACTCGAAAAGTACGATCACGGCCATCACGCAGACGATATAGATCAGTGGCAACTGCTGCGATTTCCAGACGATATCGAAGCGCGCGGTTTCCGGCCCCGCCCCGAACAACGCAAGAAACTGCGTCCAATGGAGGGAGACGACGCTGACCAGGCCCATCAGCGGGATCATTTCCAGAAAGCTGTGCACATGCTGTTCGATCGGCGTTACCCTGCGCGCCGTGGTTGCATAGCGTACATCCCACATCGCCGTCGCCTCGTGGATGAAGAAGGTGACGATCATGACAGCGATGACCAAGGCATTCACCTCGAGGAACATGGCTGCCAGCAACGGCACGCCTACTTCGGCGAACATCAGAAGATGGATCAAGGATTCCTTGGCGCCCGTGGTCGACTCGATATGTGAGGCGCGGTGGCAAAGCCAGTCTGCAAAGCCAGCGACAAGCCAGACGGGAAGCAGAAAGTACATAAGGATCAGCACGGTGGGACCTGACAGCATAAACGCGTCTGGCTTGGTTCGAGGTCTACTCAGAGACGAGCTGTCGATCACTGCCCAGGCATTTCGGTGTTTTCCTTGGGATTCTTCTGGACGCCCGCGGCTGGTGAGGTATCCGCCGGGGCGTTGCCACCCTGGTTCTGTTCAGGCGCGCGTTTCAGCGGCGAGGTCTGCCAGCCCATATCAATGTAGAAAAAGCCGACGACGAAACCGACAATGATGACTGCGGCTATCACCAGCGAGATTATCGCGTTGCGTCGCTCCATAGGCCTAGCCGCCACTTGGCTTGGGAGATGCAGGCTGGGCTGGCTGCGTACCTTGCTGATCGCCGCCGGTGCTGGTCTGCGGTGTCGGGTTGGTGTCCGTCGTGGGATTCTTGTCGACCGGTTGGCTGTTCGTGGTATCCGTCTTGGACTTGGCTGGATCGGCATTGTCATTACACGCCGCCAAGGCGAGCAATGCGGCCGACATCAAAAGCACTGCCCTCATGCTGATTTCTCCTGGCTGAGTTCGGGCGAAGCCGCCTGCCAATGACCTATCCGGTCGAACCGCACCGACAGCCCTTGTTTGACGGCGCTTCTGGCCAGCAGATGGTCCAGTTCGGCGTCCTCGATCGGGCTTCGTACGACCTGGCGGATGGCCTTACAGGCGAGTTCGGTCGAGACGAAATCATATCTCCTGCTCCTGGCGACAACATATTGTTCGACCAGCATCTTTACGCGCCTGAGCGCGATTTCTTCCGCGAATTGCATTTTGTTCCTCCTGCACGCCGAACTGCTGAACGGGTACGTTGTTCCAAAGATTTAAAACATGGCGCCCTGCCCATAGAAAGCCCGCGCTGCCGCGAGGGCGCGCGGGCTGATCAGGCTGAGGGAACCCGACCGTGCAGCATCAAACAAGGGGAGCGATGACGCTGCACGGCTACCGAACTCGCACAAACTTGAGTTGTTCCACCGCCATCATGAGTTGTTCACAGTCGAATGTGCCCAGAACAAAATCGCTTTTCATGGCCGGCATAAAGCCGCCCATTCAATCCTATCCGTACGGAACAATCAGCCTCGATGGTGGTTCGGCCGAAGCGAAATTCGGAGGACGTTATGACGAATGAAAAGTTGGCCGTGGTGAGGGCAAGGTCGGCACCGATGAGAAGGACAATCCCACCGATGTAGTCATAGCCGGTTACGAGGCGAGATGGCCGGCGAGGAACAAGTCATCAGCAGTTGGAGAACAAGCTGCAGGTCGCCGCGGCGCATGTGATGCCGGCAGGCACGCTGGCTGAACAGCACCGCAAGATGGCCGAGCCGGGTTCCGCATCCAAAGACTGAACAATCGGGCATCACGGCAGCAACTCCTATGTGTTGACCTGTATATCGACGGATTGCTGCAGACGCTCAGACGGTGCCTTTTACACGATTTGCCTTCCAACCTTCTTCCAACAAGGAGCAACCTCATGAAAGCGCTCACATGGCACGGCAAAGGCGACATCCGATGCGACCAGGTGGCTGATCCCGCTATAGAGGATGATCGCGACGTCATCATCAAGGTCATCTGCTGCGCCATATGCGGCTCGGACCTGCATCTGATGAACGGATATATGCCGACCATGGAATCGGGCGACGTGCTTGGACACGAGACCATGGGCGAGGTCGTGGAAGTCGGCCGCGGCCATTCGAAATTCAGGAAGGGTGACCGCATCGTGGTGCCGTTCAACATCTCATGCGGCGAATGCTGGTTTTGCCAGAAGGGGCTGTTCTCGCTTTGCGACAGGTCCAATCCCAATGCCAAACAGGCCGCCGAAGTGATGGGACAATCCCCGGCGGGCCTGTTCGGCTATTCGCATCTGGTCGGCGGCTATTGGGGAGGGCAAGCCGAATATCTGCGAGTCCCTTTCGCCGATGTCGGTCCGATAAAGGTGCCCGAAGGAATGGACGACGAACAGGTGCTGTTCCTCTCAGACATCTTCCCGACTGGCTACATGGCGGCTGAAAATGCCGGCATCGAGCCAGGCGATACCGTCGCTATCTGGGGCTGCGGTCCGGTCGGCCAGTTCGCCATCCAAAGCGCATGGATGCTCGGCGCCGGCCGCGTTATTGCCATAGACAAGGTGCCGGAGCGGCTGGCGATGGCTCGCGAGCACGGCAAGGCCGAGACGCTCGACTTCAGCAACTCCGATATTTACGACGCCTTGATGGCGATGACCGATGGCCGCGGTCCTGATCGCTGCATCGACTGTGTCGGTACCGAGTCGGATCCCGGCGCCAGTGCCGACGCCATGCTCGACAAGGTCAAGGCCGCCGTCTACCTCGGCACCGACAGGCCGCATGTACTGCGCGAAGCAATCTACTCCTGCCGCAAAGGCGGCACCATCTCGGTGCCCGGCGTCTATATCGGTCTCGTCGATCATATTCCGTTCGGCGCCGCCATGAACAAGGGCCTGACCTTCCGGATGGGTCAGACCCATACTCAGCGTTACCTCGAACCGCTCCTGGACATAGTCCAGAAGGGCGACATCGATCCCTCCTTCGTGATCACGCACCGGGCGGATCTCGGAGCCGGGCCGGATCTCTACAAGACGTTCCGTGACAAGCAGGATGGCTGCATCAAGGTGGTGATGCGGCCGCATGGTTGAGGTGTCGGGCTCTCGCACCAGGTCTGCCCTGAGTAAGTCGGCGGCCGTGGATCGCAATGGACCCGTTGGCACCTGGAACCTTCGATCGCGGCGACGGTTTGACCTGCAGACTTCACAGCGGCGGGACTACCGTGCCCCACCCGATGCAAAGAAAGGTGCTGCCATGAGCAATGAGAGTTCCACATCGAAACCCAGCGTCCGGTCTCCGAACGCCGATGGTCTGCCGCACCCGAGACGGGACGCCAGTGACACGGATGCCGGTGGCAAGCCGGAGACGCCGAAAACCGCAGGCACATCCCGGCCGTCGACCGCGCCGCTTGACAATCCGGTTGCCAATCACAACGCCGGGCGGCCGCGTCAGGCGAGCACCCCGCCTCGGCCGACGGACAAGCCCCTGGACTGATCGAAACCGCCTGTTGAAATCACGACGAGTGCGTGTCGGGACGAAGCAATGCCAGGTCGGCCAGGGTGTTGAGAAGGGCAGCGTCGCCTGCCGGCTTTGGCACGAATTTGCAGCTTCGGAAGGGTTGGGGAACATCACGCGGCCCAAATCCGGTCATGAAGGCGAAGGGGACGCCGCGAGCCAGCAATGTTTCGGCTACGGGCAGACTCGTTTCACCGTTCAATTGAATGTCGAGCAGCGCCACGTCGACTTTGCCTGCATCGATAAGTTGACGAGCCGCGGCGACCGACGAGACCGGGCCGATCACGGGATAACCCGCCGCACGCAGGCGAGACGCGACGTCTTCGGCGATCAGCCATTCGTCCTCGACCACCAGAACGCGCGGCCTGTCGTCGCTCACGGCGCCTCCTTGTGGTTTGCTGGAAACGCGATCTGGACGCTGAGGCCGTCCTTGTGGAACGCGGTCTCGACATGGCCGCCGAGCCTGTAACCAATTTCTCCCTGCAGCAGTGTCAGGCCAAAACCATTGTCCAAGGGCGCCTTGACAACAGGGCCGTCCTTTTCGCGCCAGCCAAATGTGAAACTGTCCTCCTCGATCGACCATTGCACACTGACCTTGCCGTCGGTTTTTGACAAAGCGCCGTACTTGGCCGCGTTGGTGGCCAGTTCATGAATGGCCATGCTGAGGGAAAGCCCCTGTTGCGGACCTAGTTTGACATCCTCGCCATCGAGTTCGATCCGCTCGATGCCGAATGGTTCGAGCTCCTGCTGGAGCAGTTCCCTGACCGAGGCTTCCTTCCATCTCTCCCGGGTCAGCAGGCCGTAGGCCCGCGACATGGCATGCAGGCGACCGATCAGCGCATCCGCGAACTCCTCCTTCGTATCAGAACTTTCCCGCGTGCGGCTTGCAATGCTGGCGATCACCGCAAGCATATTCTTGACCCGGTGGTTGAGTTCAGAGATGAGCACCTGCTGATGCTCTTCCGCCTGTGCCAGAGTGGTGACATCGACAAGTGTCACCACCACGCCCTGGATCCTGTTGCCCTTGTCGCGATAGGGATTGATGCGGACCATGTGGAACAGGCCCCTGGCATCGCGTGCCAGATGGTGATTCAGGATCTCGCCTGTCTCGAAAACCTTGTCGATGTGCTGCTTCAGCTCGGGGTAGTCGAGCTGGCTAGACAGATCCGTCAGCGGCCGGCCGACATCGGAGGGACGCAGGCTGAAGAAGGATGACGCCGCCGGCGTGAAGGTACGGACCACAAGGCTGCGGTCGAGGAAAATGGTCGCGATGTCGGTGCTTTCGAACAGGTTGCGCAGATCGCCGTTGACGTGGTCGAGCTCCTCTATCTTGGCCGTCAACTCGGCGTTGATCGTGTTGAGCTCCTCGTTGAGCGACTGCATCTCCTCCTTCGAGGCTTCGAGTTCCTCATTGGTGGACTGCGCCTCCTCATTGACGGAGACGAGTTCCTCGTTCGACGATTTGACCTCCTCCAGCGCGGTCTCGTATTCCTCGATCGTCGATTGCAGGCGCTCCCTGGTGTCGCGCAGCTCCCGCTCGAGATCGGCGGTGCTGTCACTGTCACGGCCGCCGCCGTCTTCCTCTGAGCGGGCCTGGGTCGGCCCCGACGGTTCGAACAGGACGAGATAAAGCGGCTCGCCATTGCCACGTTCGGTGAGCGGTTCGATCGTGAGCTTGATCGGCTGGACCCGTTCGTCGTCTTCCTCTACGATGAGGTTTTCCCGCACCACTGTGCGGCGCGTCGTCGTCGCTTCCCGCAACGCGGCGCGGAGGTCCAGTCGCAGCCCACGCCTAGCCATCGTCAGCAACTGCCGGCTGGGAATCCCTTGCGGCGCTTCGAGATATCTGCCGGTCCTGGCCGAATAATAGACGACATCGCCCTCGGCGTTGACCAGGACATGCGGCGGAGCGAAGCGCTCCAGCACCTGCGCCTCGACAGCCTGGCGCAGCGGATAACCGGCGGCTCCCTTCCTTAAGCCGGCGCTTTCAGAGGGAAAGACGCCGGAACGGCTCTCACCGATCAAGGCGGGCAGCCTGATATGCGGCGAGGCATGCTCGCGCGCCTGGAAGAGACGATGTTTCTTGTCGACAGTGGCAAACAGATTGTCGTGCTGCCCAACGCTTTCGGAGGTGCCGAGGAACAGGTAACCGCCGGGCTTCAATGCATAGTGAAAGACAGGGATGACACGGCTCTGGATGCTCGGGCCGAAATAGATCAGCAGATTGCGGCAGGAGACCAGATCCATGCGCGAGAAAGGCGGATCGCGAATGACGCTGTGCGGCGAGAAGATGCACAGTTCCCGTATCTCGTTGCTAATGACATAGCTCTCTCCGTCGCCGTTGAAGAACCGCTGTCGGCGTTCGGGTGAAAGCCCTTGCAGCAAGGCTTCGGGATAGCGTGCCGCCCGGGCCACCGCCAGCGCAGGCTCGTCGATGTCGGTGGCAAATATCTGGACGCGCGGAACGACCGTAAGCTTCTCCATGTGTTCGCGCAGCAGGATGCCGATAGAGAACACCTCCTCGCCCGTGGCGCATCCGGGAACCCAGACCCTGACGGTGTCGCTGGCGGTCTTGCCTTCGAACAACTGCGGTATGATCTTTCGCTCGAGCAACTCGAAGGCATCGGGGTCGCGAAAGAAGTTGGTGACATTGATCAGCAGATCGCGAAAAAGGTTCATCACCTCGCGAGCATCTTTCTTCAGCCAGTCTATATAGGCGCTGATGGAATGGACCTGGGCGATCTGCATGCGTCGCTTCACGCGGCGCAGAAATGTCTTGGTCTTGTAGCCCGAGAAGTCGTGGCCGGAGTGGCTGCGCAGAATGGCGTATATCTGTTCTCGCACCTTATCGATGTCGGCCGTATCGTCGCCATCTTCTTCCGCCAGCCCTTCCAGCGTGTCGAAGCCGCGGGCGAAAGCCTCCAGCTTCGCCCCGATCTCCTCGGCGGGCACAGCGACGTCGACGAGCCCGCTGGCAATAGCGCTCTGTGGCATATCGGGATTGCGCGGCCCGTAGCCGTCGTGCGCTTGCGCGACAGTGAGGCCACCCCGCTCCTTGATCGCCTTGGCGCCCAGCGTTCCATCGGAATCACCGCCCGACAGAATGACGCCCACGGCATATTCGCCCTGGTCTTCAGCGAGCGCACTAAAGAAGATGTCGACGGGTTTGCGCTCTTGGGTAAGCCCGTTGGGCCGCCGCAGGCGCAGCACACCGTTGGCGATCGCCAGAGTGACGTTTTGTGGCATCACGTAGACGTGGTCAGGTACAACAGCTATGCCATCCTCGGCCACAACGACAGGCATCTCGGTGTAGCGGCTGACAACTTCATGCAACAGACTTTCTCGCTTCGGGCTGAGATGCGTGATGATGATGAACGCCATGCCGGGCTGGCTGGTAACGCCTTTGAACAAGCCTTCCATCGCGGGAATGCCACCCGCGGACGCGCCGATGCCAACGATGGGAAATCTAGTCGATCGGGCAGTCACGGCATGTCCCCCTTTCGCCGACCCGACATGAAGTCTCCTCAAGGCCGGATCGAACAGGACACAACCATATAGCGCGCAAGAGGTATGGAACAAGACGTCAGGGATGACGTTGAACCCGATATCAATGGTGGTTCAATGACGAAACGCTCTGCTGACATAAAACTCCGAGCGCCAGTGGTGTCAGGGGCGCCTGGATCGCTAGCAGATTCCGATGCGGGGCCCGTCCCGGATCGCATGCTGATGCTTGCGAAGCGGTTGCAGGCGGCCTTGGATGACAGAATTCGGAAAGCAAATCCTCTGCATTCTAACCTCCGTTGCAAGAAAGGATGACGACGTGCGCGACCTGCGGGGGCTGCATATTCTGATAGTTGAAGACGAATGGACGATGGCGGGAGATCTTGCGCGGTTTTTCAGCAATATGGGCGCCATAATCCTTGGTCCCGCTGCAACCGTCGAACAGGCTTCCAAACACACCGGGACGGCCGAAGCTGCAATCCTCGACGTCAATCTCAATGGCCGACGCGTGTTTCCAATCGCCGATGAGTTGATGCGCCGGGGTGTCCCCTTCGTGTTCTTCAGTGGCGATGACGACATCGCCATTCCCGACCATCTCCGCTATGCCAGCAATCTGCGGAAATCCTCGGGCAGCCAGGCGGTGTTCAACGCACTCTTTCCCCCGCAGGAATCGGGGCGGGCGCCCCCCGGACCGGACCCGTCCGACGACGTCTTCGCGCTTTTGCCCAAACTGCGACTTGCGGCGCGCCTTTTGCTGGGAGACGTCGACGCATCGGATCGGCTCGTCGAGAGGACGCTCGAGCAAGCGATCCGGGATGTCGACCGCAGACAGCCTGGTCAATCCACTGAAAACTGGCTCAACGGCATCATGCGAGAGATGGCGAAAACCCGCGGCGCAAACCTGATGCATTAATTTTACCCTCCCTCTCAGGCTGAAGTGCTAAGCCGCGGGGCCGTCATTGTTGACCACATCTCGACAACTGGGCCGTACAGATCAGCCGCTTGGCTTGCGTCATCAGCCCTTCTGATCGCGCTCGACGAATTTGTTGAAACGGCTGGCTTTCCCCTCCCCAGTCTTGGCCTGATACAGAAAGGCCAGATCGTTCTCGTCGAATATCCGGAAGAACTCGTCCCATTCGATGGGCTCGAATGCTTCCTCAGGCTCACCGAAGTCGATCCGCAGGATGCCGCCCTCGCCTTTTGTGCGCACCACTGCCGGCCGGCCGTCCCGCTCCTCGGCCCACTTGCGAATTTCGTCGTGGTCGGTGGTCGTTTGCGACTGAGACATTGAAATCTCCTTTGATCGGCGTTGCTCCATGGGACACGCGGGCTGTCGGGCGTCCTAACAGCACAAGGGCGTCAATGTTCCAGCACCGCGCCGTGATCGCGATGCCGGCCCAACGAAGTCCGCCAAAGGAACTTTGTTGAAGCAAGGGAACAAACCTTTTGCCGAAAAGTTCGGGGCGCCGAGGTTACTTGTCTGAGGAGTCGTCGTGAAACGCATATTGGTTACAGGAGGCTGCGGCTTCATCGGCCGGCATGTCGCACAGGAACTCGTCGAGCAGGATTATTCGGTTCGCATCCTCGATGCGCTGCTGGAGCAGGTGCATGCGGGCGAAGCCGTCGCGCTTCCCGCCGGGACCGAACTGATCAAAGGTGATGTCCGAGACCGGGAGGCGGTCGCCAGTGCGCTGGAAGGTGTTGACGCGGTCATTCATCTGGCGGCGGAAGTCGGCGTCGGACAATCGATGTACGAGATCGCGCGCTATGTCGGCGCCAATGATCTCGGCACCGCAACGCTACTTGAAGCACTGATCAAGCACCCGGTCGAACGGATCGTCGTCGCCTCGTCGATGAGCGTCTATGGCGAAGGGCTCTATGCAACGCCAGACGGCCGGCGCATCGACAATGCCCGGCGCAAGGCGAGCGACATCAAAAGCGGGCAATGGAATCCGCTGTCGCCAGAGGGAGCCCCCCTCTCGCCGCTGCCGACGGACGAAGAAAAGCCGGTCGATCTCGCCTCAATCTATGCGCTGACAAAATACGCACAAGAACGCGCTGTGCTGATCTTCGGCGAAGCCTATGGCATCGATGCTGTCGCGTTGCGCCTGTTCAATGTCTTCGGCGCCGGCCAGGCATTGTCGAACCCCTATACCGGCGTGCTGGCCAACTTCGCTTCGCGTCTCGCCAACGGCCAACGGCCAATGATCTTCGAGGATGGCGAACAGAAGCGCGATTTCGTCCATGTGCATGACGTCGCCCGCGCCTTTCGCCTTGCACTGCAGCAACGCCAGGCAAAGGGTCATGTCATCAACATCGGCAGCGGCCGAGCCTACGCGATCAGCGAAGTCGCACGATTGCTGGCCGAGGCCATGGGGACACCGAACCGCTCGCCCGAACTGCTCGGCAAAGCGCGCTCCGGCGATATCCGCAACTGCTTCGCCGATATTTCCAAGGCCCGTGAGCTGCTCGGTTTCGAGCCGGTGCGGCAACTGGAGAATTCGCTCGGCGATTTCGTTTCCTGGGTGCGTAACACGTCCGCCGTCGACCGCGGCGCCGACATGAAACGCGAGCTCGAAGAACGCGGGCTGGTGTCATGAACACACGCAATCGAAGCGACGCGCCGGTCGCCATCGTCGGCGGCAGCGGCTTCATAGGATCGAACCTCGCCGACAGCCTGTTGTCGGATGGCGAACCGGTGCTGGTGATCGACAATCTCAGCCGTCCGGGCGTCCAGCAGAACCTTGAATGGCTGGCGCAAAAACACGCCAGTCGCCTCACGGTGGAGACCATCGACGTGCGGGACGCCAACGCCTTGGCGCCGGCTCTGACGGGTTCAAAGGCAATTTTCCATCTGGCCGCGCAAACCGCCGTCACCACAAGCCTGGTCCAGCCGGGCGAGGATTTCGACATCAACCTTCGCGGAACATTCAACGTACTGGAGGCGGCGCGACTGAGCGGTGAGTGTATTCCTGTTGTCTTCGCCAGCACCAACAAGGTCTATGGCAGCCTGCCCGACGTCGCGGTCCGCGAGGACGGCGACCGCTATGTGCCTTGCGACAGCGTCATCCAGGCGAACGGCATCGATGAGGCTCGGGGCCTGGACTTCTGCACGCCCTACGGTTGCTCCAAGGGCGCGGCGGACCAGTATGTGCTCGACTACGCCAAATCCTACGGCATGCCGACGGCGGTGCTGCGGATGAGCTGCATCTATGGACCGCGCCAGTTCGGAACCGAGGACCAGGGCTGGGTCGCGCACTTCCTGCTCAGCGCGCTGACGGGACGCCCCATCACCATTTACGGTGACGGCAGGCAAGTGCGCGATATCCTACATGTTTCCGATGCCGTCGCCGCCTACAGGGCCGTACTCGACCACATCGAGACGACCAAAGGCCAGGCATTCAATCTTGGCGGCGGCCCGGAAAATGCGCTCAGCCTGCGCACGCTGTTGAGCGAGATCCGTGGCCTGACCGGCCATGAGCTTTCAATCCGCCATGATGGCGAACGCACCGGCGACCAGCCCTTCTTCGTCGCCGACACCCGCAAGATCAAAACCGCGCTTGGCTGGATGGCCCAGGTTTCATGGCGCGAAGGCGTCCGCGACCTAGCCGACTGGCTGCAGCGCCACCGGCTCGAGCCTCACCCCGAAGCCGTGAGGTACGTCGCATGAAAATCGCTCTGGTAAACCCATTCTGGACCTACGACGACAGCATCTATTTCGGCTGCCGCCAACCACATCTGCCGCTGGAACTCGGCTATTCGAAGGCCCTGCTCGAAGCCGCCGGACATGAGGTGCTGATGCTGGATGGTCAGTTGCAGAAGCTCGACAATTCCGGTCTTTGCGAGCGGGTGGCCGATTTCGCCCCGGCAATGACTGTCGTCAGTACCGCGCCGACCTATCTGTTCTGGCGCTGCGCACCGCCGGAATTGCGCGTGCCGGCCGATTTCCTCAACCTTCTCGCCGGGCGCGGTGGACGCACGGTCGCCGTCGGGCCGCACGGCTCGGCCACGCCGGCGCCAACCTTGCGCAAGCTCGGCGTCGACATCGTCGTGCGCGGCGAATGCGAAGAAGTCGTCGAGCAACTTGCCCGGCGCGACGATTGGAGCGCAGTGCCCTCAACCGCTTATCTGCGGGATGCCAGGGTGGTTTCGAACGGCGGCGTCCACGCCAGCTCGTTTGTCGATCATCCACCCCTCGAATGGCCTGCGGACTGGATCGCAGCCCATTCGCACCACCATCACAGGTTCGATGACAATCAGGTCGGGTTCGGCGCGGAAGTCGAGGCATCGCGCGGCTGTCCCTACAATTGCAGCTTCTGCGCCAAGATCGATTTCCGTGATGCCTATCGCCGTCGAAACCACGAAGCGGTGGTCGCGGAGATCGATCGGCTGATTGCCCAAGGTGTCGGCTACATCTACTTCATCGACGAAATCTTCCTGCCGCAAAAAGCGTTGCTGGAAGCCTTGGTCGATCGCAATGTGAAATTCGGCGTGCAGACCCGCATCGATCTGTGGAAGCCCGAGCTGCTGGAATTGCTGGGCGCCGCAGGCTGCGTCTCCATTGAAGCAGGGCTCGAAAGCCTGACGGTTGAAGGCCGGGCGATGCTGGCCAAGCGCTGCCGGCTGGGCACCGAGGAACTTGCCGCGCTGCTCGTCGATGCTAGACGTCACGTTCCATTCGTTCAAGCCAATCTGATCGGCGTGGTCGAGGATGATCCCGCCCTGGTCGAGCGCTGGCGAACCCACCTGATCGACCACGGCGTATGGGCCAATGAACCTGTTCCGCTTTATCCGTATCCGAGTTCGCCCAGCTATCGCGAGCTTTGGGGCGAACCCGACGACCTTGCCTGGGAGCGCGCCCATGACCACTATCTCGCATCCTTCCAGAAATTCAGTGACATCCAGGAGAAGCGGCCCCGGCCGCTGGCGGAACTGGAGGCGACATGTTGCGGACACTGACGCCGCGCTCGTGGCGCATCCTGATGACCGTCGATGCCGTGGGCGGCGTATGGCGCTATGCGCTTGATCTGGCAAGGGAACTTGTGAACGGCGGCGACAGCGTGGTGCTTGCCGGGCTCGGTCCCCAGCCGACGAGGCAGCAGGCTGCGGAGGCAGAGGCTTTCACCACGCTGATCTGGTTGAACACGCCGCCGGATTGGATGACCCACAACGGCGGCGACCTGGATGCGCTACCGCGAGAATTGCTTGCGCCCATGCGCGACCACGCCATCGACCTAGTCCATTTCAACGCGCCGACGCAGGCGGCGGGATTCGATGCGCCGTGCCCAGCCGTGGCGGTCTCCCATTCCTGCGTGACGACATGGTTCCACGCCGTCAGGAAACAGGCAGTGGATGGCGCGTGGGCCTGGCAGAAGGAGCGCAACAGGCGTGGCTTCAATCGGGCCGACGCAGTCATCGTGCCGAGCCGCAGCCACGCCGACATGCTTGAGACCTGCTACGGCCCGATCGCGCGTCTGAGTGTGGTGGGAAATAGTGCCAGTCCGGTGCCGAAGGCCGAAAAGCGCCAACCGCTCGTCTTCGCCGCTGCCCGCTGGTGGGACGAGGGGAAGAATGCGGCGGTGATCGACCAGGCCGCGTCGCTGACGCGATGGCCCGTCTTTGCCGCCGGTTCGATGCACGGTCCGAACGGCGGGCGTACCAGCTTCAGCTATGCTGTTCCTCTGGGAGCACTGCCGTCTCACGAGGTGCGCTCCTTGATGGCGCGCGCCGGCATTTTCGTGTCGCCGTCGATCTATGAGCCATTCGGTCTGGCCGCGCTGGAAGCTGCCATGTCGGCGACGCCCCTGGTGCTTTCCGACATCGCAACCTATCGCGAACTATGGGACGGGGCTGCGATGTTCTTTGACGCGCGCAATCCGCACGACCTCGCTGCCGGCCTCAATCGTCTTTCCAGCGATGCCGAACTCAGGCGAGAGCTCGGCCAGGCAGCGATGCGACGGAGCCGCCGGTTTACACTGGCCAGGCAAGCGGCAGCCATGCGAGGCGTCTACGACAAGGCGGCCCTGGCTATGGCGGGGCGTTGACCATGCGCTTTTTGTTCTACACCCACTCGGTCGTATCCGACTGGAACCACGGCAATGCCCATTTCCTGCGCGGTATCATGCGGGATCTGATCGCGCGCCAGCACCAGGCAGTCGCGCTGGAGCCGTCCGACGGCTGGAGCCGTTCGAACCTGTTGGCCGAGAAGGGATCCTTCGCCATCGAACGCTTCCGCAAGGATTTCCCAGAGTTGATGCCGGTGACCTACAATGCCGGGTTCGATCACGAGGCCTGGATCGCCGAGGCCGACGTTGTGATCGTTCATGAGTGGACGGATCCGGAGCTTGTCGCACGCATCGGCCGTGCCCGGGCCGCTGGCGGCAACTTCATCCTTCTGTTTCATGACACCCATCACCGGGCCGTATCGGCGACCGAGGCAATCTCGGCGCTACGGTTGGAGCACTATGACGGCGTCCTCGCCTTTGGCGAGACCTTGCGCGAGAGCTATCTGCGCGCCGGCTGGGGCAAGCGCGTCTTCACCTGGCATGAAGCCGCGGACGATCGCCTGTTCAAGCCGCACCCAGAGATCCATCCCATGTCCGATCTGGTCTGGATTGGAAACTGGGGCGACGATGAGCGGACTGCCGAACTCAAGGAATTTCTGATCGAGCCAGTACACGATCTCGGTCTCGAGGCCACTGTTCACGGCGTACGCTACCCCAAGCCCGCACTTGCGGACCTGGCCGCCGCCGGACTGCGCTATGATGGATGGATCGCCAATGCCGATGTGCCGAAGGCGTTCGCCGCGCATCGTGTCACCGTTCACATCCCACGGCGCCCCTATCGTGAGGGATTGCCTGGAATTCCGACGATCCGGATGTTCGAGGCGCTCGCCTGCGGCATTCCGCTGATTTCAGCGCCCTGGTCCGATGTCGAGCAGTTGTTCAGGCCCGGCGTCGACTTCCTGTTTGCGGAGAACGGCTCTCAGATGCGCCAACACTTGCGGGCGGTATTGGCCGATGCGGATTTCGCGGCTTCCCTGGTGACTTCGGGCCTCGAGACCATTCGCTCCCGGCATACCTGCCAGCACCGCGTTGACGAGCTGTTCCGCGTGCTCACGGCATGCACGACCGAACATACCATCAACAACACCACCGCAAAGGAAGCCGCCGCATGAAGATGGCATTCTACGGATCGAGTCTTTTGTCGTCCTACTGGAACGGTGCCGCAACTTACTATCGCGGGTTGCTGAAGGCGCTTTCCCAATTGGGCTACGAAATCACCTTCTATGAACCCGACGTCTACGACCGGCAGAAGAATCGCGACATCGAGGCGCCTGACTGGTGCACTGTCGTCGTTTATGAAGCGACCCAGCACGCGCTGATGCAGGTCGCGGCACGTGCCGCCAGCGCCGACATCGTCGTCAAGGCGAGTGGCGTCGGTTTCGAGGATGAGGCGCTGCTGCGCGCCGTTCTCGACCACGCCCGCAGCGACGCGCTGGTGGTATTCTGGGACGTGGACGCTCCGGCAACCCTTGCCCAGTTGCGCGACGAACCGGACCATCCGCTCCATAGCGCCCTGCAAGAAATCGACCTTGTGCTGACCTATGGAGGCGGCGACCCCGTGGTATGGGCCTACCGTGCCATGGGGGCGAACGAATGCGTGCCGATCTACAATGCGCTCGATCCCCAAACGCATTATCCGGTCACCAGCAATGCGCGTTTCGCTTGCGATCTGGCGTTCCTTGGCAACAGGCTGCCGGATCGTGAGGCACGGGTCGAAGCGTTTTTCCTCGATCCCGCATGCCAGCTGCCGAAACAGCGTTTTCTGCTCGGTGGATCGGGCTGGGGGGACAAGCCGCTTCCCGCCAATGTCGGCTGGCTCGGTCACGTCGGCACCCGCGATCACAATGCCTTCAACGTCACACCCAAGGCGGTTCTGAACATCAGCCGCGACAGCATGGCCGTAAACGGTTTTTCACCGGCCACGCGTGTCTTCGAGGCGGCCGGCGCCGGCGCCTGCCTCATCACCGATGCGTGGCTGGGCGTGGAACTGTTCCTGAAACCAGGCGAGGAGATCCTGGTGGCGCGCGACGGCGGCGATGTCGCCGAGATCATGTGCTCGCTGACCTCCAGTCGGGCAAAGGCAATCGGCCAGGCCGCACTTTGCCGCGTGCTGGCCGATCACACCTACGCGTTGCGGGCGGAGGTGGCCGATGCAGTCTTCAAACGTCACTTCGAGCAGGGGACCGTGGAGGCAGCGGAATGACCAAGCAATTGGACATCGTCTTTCTTGGCCTGTCGCTGTCCTCGTCCTGGGGAAACGGCCACGCCACGACGTTTCGAGGCCTGCTGAAAGGTCTGCACGAACTCGGCCACCGCGTGACCTTTCTGGAGCGCGAGGTGCCGTGGTACGCAAACCACCGCGATCTGCGCGATCCGGATTTCTGCGCCTTGCGCTACTACGAAACCACTGCGGAGTTGCAACGCGACTACGCCCGGTGCCTGGAGCAGGCCGACATCGTCGTCATCGGCTCGTTTGTGCCGGAAGGGCGCGTGGTCATCGACATCGTCGCTTCACTTTGCAAAGGGCGCTTCTGCTTTTACGACATCGACACGCCGGTGACCGTGGCGCAGCTTTCAGCCGACGATTGCGATTATCTGAGCTGGCGGCAGATTCCTTACTTCGACGTCTACTTCTCGTTCACCGGCGGGCCGATGCTTGGCCGTCTGGTGGAGGACTTCGGCGCGCGCCGCGCCGAACCGCTCTACTGCTCGGTCGACCCGGAACGGCACCACCGGACCGGCGATCCGATCCGCTGGGATCTCGGCTATCTCGGCACCTACAGTGCCGACCGGCAGGCAACGCTGAACGCGCTGCTGCTCGAGCCCGCACGGCATATGCGGGACCGGCGTTTCGTCGTGGCCGGTTCGCAATACCCATCCGACATCATCTGGCCGGACAATGTCGAACGTATCGAACATCTGCCGCCCGCCGATCATGCCGCGTTCTACAACCGTCAGCGCTACACGCTGAACGTCACACGCAGTTCCATGATCGCCGCGGGATGGTCGCCCAGTGTGCGCCTGTTCGAAGCGGCGGCTTGCGGCACGCCCATCATCAGCGATCGCTGGCCAGGGCTCGACAGCTTCTTTCCCGCTTCCGCGATCCACACCGCCGGGGAAACGGACGATGTCGTCGAGATCCTCTTCGGCGAGTCCGAGCGCACACGCCTCGCCATGGCCCGCCGGGCCCGCGAACGTGTCCTCGCATCCCACACCGGTGCGGCCAGGGCCCGCGAATTCGTGGCGGCGTTGACACAGCCAAGGGCGGCGGCCCTCGATTTCGACATCGGAAGCGCAGCATGACCAGCAGACGGGAGAAAACGGCGATGCGACAAACACGAAACGCGCGAAGGGCAAAGGCAGTGCTTGTTGCCGGCGGTGCGGGATTCCTCGGTTCGCATCTTTGCGAAGCATTGCTCCGCAACGGCTGGCGCGTGATCTGCGCCGACAATTTTCTGACTGGGCGCATGGAGAACATCATCTCGATCATGGACCATCCGGGTTTCCGGTTGATCGAGCAGGATATCTGCCGGCCATTGGATCTCGGCGAGCCCGTGGAGCGTATCTTCAACCTGGCATGCGCTGCCTCGCCGCCGCGTTACCAGGCCGACCCTATCCACACCACGCGAACCTGCGTGATTGGAACGCTCAACCTGCTCGAACTCGCTGTCCGATATGACGCGCGGCTGCTACAGGCCTCGACGAGCGAAGTGTATGGCGATCCGGAACAGCATCCCCAGAGGGAGGATTATGTCGGCCATGTGAACTGCACCGGTCCGCGCGCCTGCTACGATGAGGGCAAACGTACCGCCGAAACGCTTTGCTTCGACTATCTGAGAGCCGGCAAAGCCGACGTGCGCGTCGCGCGCATCTTCAACACCTACGGTCCGAGAATGGATCCGGCGGACGGCCGCATCGTCTCGAACCTGATCATGCAGGCGCTCGAGAAACGTCCCCTGACGATCTTCGGCGACGGCTTGCAGACGCGATCCTTCTGCTATGTCTCCGATCAGATCGATGGATTGAGGCGCCTGATGGATATCGATCCCAATCCAGGCAAGCCGGTCAATCTGGGCAATCCCGGAGAATTCACCATCGTGCGACTGGCTGCGTTGGTGAAGGCGATGACGGGTACCAAATCGGATCTGAAATTTCTACCGCTGCCGCAAGACGATCCTCGGCGCAGGCAGCCCGATATTTCGCGTGCAAAAGCGCTGCTCGGCTGGACGCCGAAGGTGCCCCTCAACGAAGGGCTCAAGCTGACGATCGATTATTTCGCAGCTCTCGAAGGCAGCCGCATCGGCGATCAGATGACAGGCTTTGCCAAAAGAGCAAGGCCCGCACCCGGAGGGCTGCAGAACCTTCCGGCGTGATGCGAGATGGCGCCGAACCTTTCCCGAGATCGTGCGGAACATCCGCCCAGGCTTGTGGTTTGGCAGGAGGACCCGATATGGAGGATCACCCTCATGCAACCCAAGCGCCCCTCGAGGGATATCGACCAGATGGCCGAACGCGAGACCGCTGCCTATCTGCGGCGCGCCTCGATTACCTATCTCGAGTGCTGCGTCAGCCTGATGATGACGCATCTGCAGCGCGAGGAAGTGGCCACTATTCTCGAGCAGGAAGCAGACATGCTGCGAAGGCTGGACTGATCGGAAACGATCATATCCGGCATTCGTCCAGGAACCGTATCAGCGGCATCCTATATCGGTCTGCCATCTCGGCCAGCCTTGTTTTTTCCCCACCGTTTTCGGATTGCGCAGCCGTGCTCCAGAGCCCGAGTTGGAATGCCAAATAGCATGGTTCGAAAAAGCCGATGTGGTCATGGTCGATGGCAAGTTCCATTCCCTCGACCAAGGTCCTCACATCGCTGTCGGACAGTCCATACTCGACGCGGGCGCCGGCAATGTCCCACTCAATCGGTTGGCAGCCGATCAAATCATGTGCCCGGCAGTGGTCAACAGCATCTGTCTTGAGCACCGTGCCATCTGCACGAACGAGAAACTCCCACGGTTGAAGCTTTCCGTCGATTTCGACGCGCTGCAGCACATGCGCGGAGGTCCGTTTCGAGAGCCAACCGCGCAACGTCGCTGCGCGTTTCTCATCCAAGGCTTCCGACGCATTGGAAACAGCCATCTCCGCGAGAGCAAGTAATGATGCACCCGGTTCGCAAGTTCGAAGATTGAGCGAACGCCAGGTCAGGTAGTTTGTGAGCTCCGCGATCAGTTTTTCCCTGGGCAGCGGCGCCTGATCCATCGTGCTGCCATCAATCCACCGTTCAACCAGAAAGCCATGGCAAAGCGCGACAACTTGCGATCCGAACCCGGCTTCATGCAACATCGCCGCGGCTCGTTTCTTGCGGAGTCCGGTTTCGCCGAGGCCGGCGAATTTGACGAGCCAGCGGTCACGCCCTGCGGACGCCAGGAATTTACGCCGCTCGGTACCGCGTGGGCTCGGCGGCCAGCGTCCTTCGTCGGCATAGTGGGCGGCCCGCCACTCGCCACCAGATAGTTCGGTCAGGTTTAATTCCGGCCTGCCGACCGCCTCGGCCACCCAATCGCGCAGCGTGGGAATTTTCGAGCTTTCGGAGAAGGTGCATTCAAACGCCGTCGCCACATGTTTCGGACAGCGCGACCACGTTTCCCGAGCCTCCGGCGACGCTTCGCTGCCCGGGCCGCCTGAATGGCTGGGAAACAGGTGAATGCGGTCCGTATCGACATCCAGTTCACGCAGCCAAACGACAACGGCATGCATCGAACTGCCGGACAGGCCGGGACCCTCGTCGACAACGGCGAAACGCGCCGATGGATTGTTCTTCCAGGCGGTGATCGACCGCGGATCGGCGTTGATGTGCCTGTGGAAGGGATGGCCGATCGGACGAACGCTGAATGGCGCCGGCGCGCCAATCGAGGCCGCCACCATAGCTGCGAGCCCAAGGCCAATGCTGCGGACACCGATTACGCATGTGTTCGCATCGAGCCCCGACTTCTGCGCCGCGTCCAAATAGCTTTCGGGATAAAGCGCATAATGCGCATAACCCTCGGCGGAGCCGGTCAGAACCTCGGCCTGACAGTCGAGCCCGGCCAGCAGCTTGAGAAGTCCCGGATCGATGCCACCGCCAACGTTGAAACCGCTTCGCCACGACTTCGCTACCTCTGCCGCAAGTCCGACCAGCAGCCTGGCGCCTTGCTGTTGCCGTGGCGAAAAAATGTCGATGCCGCAGGTTCCGAAATCGAGGTCGGCAAGCGCCTGAACCAGCTCCGACACGCTGATGAACAGTCCGACCAATGCAGCATGGCGTCGGATGCCATGAGACATCCGATCAAGTCTTACGGCCATTTCGCCTGCTGCTTCGCGAAGTTGTTGTGCGTCCTGCGTCCGCTTGTGGTCGCCGTAGACGATCATCGATCGGTTTCCAATGCTTGCCGTGCGGGAACGCATCGGATGCGGCTTCGATCCATGCTGTCTCGCGTAATTTTTCGATGGGTGGAGGAACATTCCGGCAAGCTGATGGTTCGGCGCCAGGAACTTACCTTTGAACAACATAGGGTGGCGGTTTCGTGGGATCGAAAAAGGTTCGTGTTGGTATCGTTGGGGTCGGCAATTGCGCATCCTCCCTGGTGCAGGGCCTCTCGTTCTATCGTCACGCTAAAAGCAACGAACCAATCCCTGGGCTGATGCATGCCGATCTCGGCGGTTACCACGTCGACGACATCGAGATTGTCTGCGCATTCGATGTCGCCAAGAGCAAGGTTGGCCTTGACGTCGCGGAAGCGATCTACGCCGCCCCCAACAACACGTTCCGCTTTGCCGACGCCATGACAACCGGCGTTCGCGTCGAGCGCGGACCGACGCTGGACGGGATCGGCAAATATTTGCGCGACGAGATTGAAGAAGCTCCCGAGCCGGTTGCCAATGTCACCGAGATCCTGCGTGACAGCAGCGCTGACGTGCTGGTTTCCTACCTGCCGGTGGGTTCCGAGGAGGCGACCTGCTTCTATGCCGAATGCGCACTCGAGGCCGGCTGCGCCTTCGTCAATTGCATACCGGTCTTTATCGCCTCACGTCCGGAATGGCGACGGCGCTTTGAGCAGCGCGGGCTGCCGCTGGTCGGCGACGACATCAAGAGCCAGGTCGGCGCGACCATCGTGCATCGGTTGCTAGCCAATCTCTTCCGTGAACGCGGCGTACGCATCGACCGCACCTATCAACTGAATTTCGGCGGCAACACCGATTTTCTCAACATGCTGGAACGCGAGCGGCTGGAATCGAAGAAAATCTCCAAGACACAGTCCGTGGCCAGCCAGTTCGATGTTCCCCTGGAGCCGGGCAACATCCATGTCGGCCCGAGCGACCATGTGCCTTGGCTCACCGATCGCAAGTGGGCCTATATAAGGGTCGAAGGCACGACCTTCGGCGGCGTGCCGCTCAATGCCGAGCTCAAGCTGGAGGTCTGGGATTCGCCCAACTCGGCCGGCGTGGTGATCGATGCGGTACGCTGCGCCAAGCTGGCGCTCGATCGCGGCATAGCCGGCGCGCTGACCGGTCCCTGCAGCTATTTCATGAAGTCGCCTCCCGAACAGTTCACCGACGCCGAAGCGCGGCAGCGCACGCTCGCTTTTATCGCAGGCAAGGACGAGCCTTTGCTCGATGCCGCAGAATGACGACGACCTTCTTTCTGATCCGCCATGCGGCACACGAAAATGTCGGCTCCTATCTGGCAGGCCGTATGGACGGCGTTTGCCTCGGCGATGCCGGTAAGGCGCAGGCAACGCAGCTTGGCTGCCGCATGGCCCGGGAGCCCATCGTCGCGATCTTGTGCAGCCCGCGCGAGCGTACCCGAGAGACGGCGCTGCCAGTTGCGCTCGCCTGCGGTGTCGGAGAAATCGCGATCTGCGCCGAACTTGACGAGATCGACTTCGGCGACTGGTCGGGAAAGACTTTCGATGAGCTGAATGGCGACGCCAGCTGGCGAGCCTGGAATGATCAGCGGCAAGTGGCAAGGACACCGAGTGGCGAGACCATGCACGATGTCCAGCAGCGCGTCGTCGCGGTGATGAATGCTGTCCACGAGCAGCATCCGAATCAGTGTGTCGCCCTCGTCAGCCACGCCGATGTGATCAAGGCCGCCGTCTGCAAGGTCCTTGGCTTGCCGGCCGGCGACTGCTTTCGCTTCGACATCGATCCCGCTTCGATCACGACGATCGTGTCGGGGGACTGGGGGGCGAAGCTGATCCGATTGAACGAAGTTGCCTGACGAGGATTTGCCGGATGCAGATGGTCATTTTCGGTCTTACCGTCACGTCTTCATGGGGCAACGGCCATGCCACCTTATGGAGGGGACTGATCCGAGCCCTCGCCCGGCGCGGCTGGTCCGTTACCTTCTTCGAACGCGACACACCCTACTATGCCGGAGCGCGCGATCTTGATCGCCTGGACGGCGGCAACGTCGTGCTCTACCCGGACTGGGAGGACATCCGCCGGGTCGCGGAGCAAACAGTCAAGCAATCGGATGTCGTTATCGTCACCTCTTATTGTCCCGACGCCGTGGACGCCTCGCGGCTGGCGCAGCAGGCAGGCCGCGGACTGCGTGTGTTCTACGATCTGGACACGCCGGTCACGCTTGCCCGCATCGAACAAGGTGAGCGTCCACCCTATTTCGGCCCTGAGGGTCTTGCCGATTTCGACCTCGTCCTGAGTTACACCGGCGGCTCGGCGGTCGACGCGCTGAAGACGGTTCTGGGTGCGCGCCATGTGGTGCCGCTCTATGGGCACGTCGATCCCGACCAACACCGGCCGGCAGAGAAGCGGGCCGAATTCGCCGGTGATCTGTCCTATCTCGGGACCTACGCGGCGGATCGCCAGGCCGGCGTCGAAAAGCTTCTGGTCCGCACCGCCGCGCGTCTACCGGATCAACGCTTCATCATCGGCGGCGCACAGTATCCGCAGGAATTCCCGTGGGGCGACAACATCTTCTTCGTCAGGCATCTGCCACCGGCCGATCATCCGGCGTTTTTCTCATCCTCCCGACTGACGCTGAATGTCACCCGCGAGGCGATGGTGCAAAAAGGCTGGTGTCCTTCGGGCCGGTTGTTCGAAGCGGCGGCATGCGGGGTGCCGATCATAACCGACACCTGGCCTGGCCTGAGCAGCTTCTTCGAACCCGGCAGCGAGATCCTGCTGGCCCACGACACCGATGACGTGGTCGCGGCGCTCGCCTTGCCGGCAGATGAACTCGATGCCATCAAAACCCGTGCGCGCGAACGGGTTCTGGACGAACACACTTCTGCCCGGCGCGCGGCGGAGCTGGACCACATTCTAAACGACGCCTTTCAAAGATCTCCCCGCGAACCGATGATGGAAGCAGTCTGATGTTGGGCATTGTGCCCGCTGCCGGGCGCGGCAGCCGCATTCAACCGCTCGGCTTCTCGAAAGAGCTGCTGCCGGTAGGCAGTCGGATCGATGGACAGACGGAGCGTCCCTGCGCGGTGAGCGAGTACCTGGTGCGGCGGATGGTGCGCGCCGGCGTCGACAAGATCTGTTTCATCATCGGATCGGGCAAATCCGACATTCTCGAATATTACGCCGCCGGCTATGGTGACGCTGCCGCTCTGTTCGTGGTGCAGCCCAACCCTGTTGGACTTTGCGATGCGATTTTTCGGGCAGCGCCTCTCGTCGCGCCCGACGAGACGGTTTTGATTGGTTTGCCCGATACGATCTGGTTCCCCGAGGACGGCTTCTCCTGCCTGCCGGATAGTTCCCTATCGTTTCTGCTCTTCCCGGTGGACCGCCCGGAATTTTTCGATGCCGTGGTTCTCGACGAGGGAGATCGGGTGAAAGAAATTCAGGTCAAGCGGCAAGACGCTGCCACGAACTGGATCTGGGGGGCGTTCAAGATGCCGGGCCGGATCTTGCACCAACTCGCTGCACTCTGGCGTGAACGGGACCGGCGTGACGAATATATCGGCACCCTGATCAATGCCTATCTGGCTGCCGGCGGTGAAGCCTACGGTGTCAGGGCCGGAGTCTCCTACGTCGATGTCGGCACCTTCAACGGCTATCGCACGGCTCTTCGGCTGCTCGAAGAGGGCGTCGCATCCGAACAACGCCAAACCGCCATGCTTGTGGGTGGAGCACACCCGCATGTGCCTGTCGTTCCCGGCGAAGGAGCCTGACCATGCTGCATTCCCATGCCGAAATCCGCCGCCGTATCGATGCTCTCGGCCCATGGTTCCACAACATGGAACTGGCCGGTGTCGAAACCGCTCCCAACCATTTTCTCGGCAATTACCCGCTGATCAAATGGCGCAAATTCGCCGAGGCCATTCCCGCGGATCTGACAGGCAAGACGGTGTTGGATATCGGCTGCAATGCCGGCTTCTATTCCATCGAGATGAAACGGCGAGGTGCTGCCCGTGTCCTCGGCATTGATTTCGATGAGGCTTATCTGGCGCAGGCCCGCTTTGCCGCCGAGATCGCCAATTGCGAGATCGAATTCCAGAAACTGTCGGTCTACGACGTCGGCGCCCTGCGCGAAACATTCGATATCGTGCTGTTCATGGGGGTGCTTTATCACTTGCGCCACCCGTTGCTTGCGCTCGACCTTATCCGTGAGCATGTCGCCGGTGATCTGATGATCTTCCAGTCCATGCAGCGCGGCAGCACCGATCTTCCCGAGATGGAAGAGAACTATCATTTCTGGACGCATGACCTGTTCGACCGGCCGGAATTTCCCAAGCTCCATTTCATCGAGCACCGCTATGCCGACGACCCGACCAACTGGTGGATACCCAATCGAGCCTGCACCGAAGCGATGCTGCGCAGCGCCGGTTTCGAGATCGTTCTGCACCCTGAGCAGGAGGTCTATTTCTGCCGGGCCGCAGGCGACCCGGCCAGTGGCGGTCCCGTCTACCCCTCGAAAGGACAGCGCCATGATTGAAGCCGCGATGATCTGGAACGAGCCCAACAACAAATCGCATTGGGATCCCGAGCTCGACCCCGACTGGAGCCGCTTCGCCAGGATGGCAATCCTAGCGGCGGACGCAATCGCATCTGAAAACCCGGCTTTGACCAAAGTGCTCGGTGGCATCTCGCCGATAGACCCGGGATTCATCACCCGCATGAAGGAATTCGGCGTGCTGGATCATGTCGACGCCGTCGCCGTGCACGGCTTTCCGCTCGACTGGAACCTGTGGCAAATCCAGGAATGGCCGCAGAAGATCGGCGAGATCGCGACCGTCACCGACCTTCCCATCTGGGTCAGCGAAGTCGGCGTATCGACCTTCGGCGCCGAGGAAATCCAGGTCTGGGGGCTCAAGCGAACAGCTGAATTGCTGCTCGGCAATGCACCACGCGTCCAGTGGTACAGCCTCTACGATCTTCCGCGTGAATGGGAAGCAACGACGCGTCACCGCGAAGCCGAAGGCTCCTCTTATTACCGTCATTTCCATATGGGGCTGCTGCGCCAGGACGGCACGCCAAAGCCCGCGCTGGAGGAATTCCTGCGCTATACACCCGCAATGGGACTGGTGCAGTGGTTTCATTTCGAAGATCCGCGGCTGGACGACGCTGTCGCCTGGATGAAGCGGCTGGGTGTCACCAATATGCGTACCGGGCTTTCCTGGGCGGACAGTTTTCGGCCGAATGCGCTGGACTGGTTCGACCGGCAGATGGAAGCACTCGCCGATTTTGACGTGACGGTCACCTTCTGCTTCACACCTCAGCATCGCGGAATGATGCCCCACCACACCAGCCCGCCACTGGTGCCGGAGGAGTTCGCGGAATTCTGCTCAACCATGATCCGCCGCTATGCGCCTGGCATGACATCCGCCTCGCTCCCCACGCGGCGGGCCTCGGCCGCGTGAAATCGTCATGCTGCCCATGCATCAGATGCCGGACTGCGCAACACCACTGACAGGTGGGAATGCGGCGCAGGGCACCGGGACGCAACCGGCCGCGACACTCACCGTCCTCAATGTCGCCTACCCTCTCGCGCCCGTCGGACCCGACGCTGTCGGCGGTGCCGAACAGGTTCTGTCGATGCTCGATTGGGCGTTGGTTCACGCCGGCCATCGATCTATCGTCATTGCTTGCCGTGGCTCCAGTACGAGCGGCACGCTTGTGGAAATACCGGCCGAAAACGGCATGCTCGACGAGGCGGCGAAGCGCCGCGCGCAAGAGGCCCATCGCAAAGCGATCGCCGCTGCCCGCGCCCGATGGCCCATCGATGTGGTTCATCTGCACGGCATCGATTTCGACGCTTATCTGCCCGACGATGGTCCGACCTTGGTGACCCTCCACCTGCCGTTGGATTGGTATCCGGCCGCGGCATTGCGCCCGACGCGTGGCGACCTCTGGCTTCATGCGGTCTCGCCCAGCCAGCAGAAAACCGCGCCATCAGGCGCCAGGCTGACGGCACCGATTCCGAACGGCGTCGACATCCAAGCACTGAACCTGCCGCAGCCGAAGCGCGACTTTGCCCTGGTTCTGAGCCGGGTTTGCCCGGAGAAGGGCATTCACCTGGCGCTCGATGCAGCCAAACTAGCAGGCGTTCCGCTGGTCGTCGGCGGTAAGGTCTATCCCTACGAAACACATACGCGGTACTTTCGCGACGAGGTCCAATCTCGCCTCGATGGCCGCCGCCGCTTCCTTGGTCCGCTCGGCTTCACCGCCAAGCGACGCTTTCTCAACGCAGCGCGCTGTCTGGTCATTCCGAGCCTCGCAGCCGAGACCAGCTCGCTTGTGGCCATGGAGGCCCTCGCCTGCGGGACCCCGGTAGTCGCCTTTCCAAATGGTGCGCTTCCCGACGTCATAGAGCACGGCAGAACGGGCTTTCTCGTCGACACGGTCGACGAGATGGCCCAAGCCATTCTTGCGGCGCCCAGCTTGGATGCCGAGACATGCAGGGCCGAAGCGCGACGGCGATTTTCGCTGGAACGGATGATCTCGTCTTACATGGATGCCTATCAGGCGCTGGCACAGCTTGGCACTGGTCGCCGGCGCTTGGCTGCGACGCCGTGAGCAAAGCGGTGCTGCGCTGCGAAATCATCGGTGACCCCGCGCAGTTCGACGCCTTGACGCCGCACTGGTGGAAACTGTGGCAGCAGAGTCCCTCGGCGACGCCGTTTCAATCTCCCGCCTGGCTGGTGCCATGGTGGCACGCATTCGCACCCGGTGAACTGGCGACAGTCGCGGTCTGGCGCGGCGGCGATCTAGTCGGGCTGGCGCCGCTCTATCTCGAGCACGGGACGGCCGGTTCGAAGCTGCTTCCGGTCGGCATTTCGCTCAGCGACTATCTGGACATCCTGGCTGTCCCTGGTATCGAAGCCGAGGTTGTCGGCATTATCACCGAGTCGATCTTCTCGATCGGGTGGGCGCAATGGATCTTGTCGGACTTGCCGCAGGACAGCGTCGCCCTTGCGATGAAGCATCCCGAGATGGATCGGCCGACCGCCCATGCCGCCTGCCCCGTGCTCGCCATCGCCGGCGACGAAACGCTGGCAGGCTGCGTCCCCGCAAGACGCAGACGCCAGTTGCGTCGGGCGCGCCAGGCCGCATCAAGATGCGGCGGGATTGCGCTGTCATCGGCATGCGGCAGTCCGCAAACCTTCCTCGATCAATTGATCCGCCTGCACAATGTGCGATGGGCCGAACACGGAGGGGGTATGTTGGCCAACCCCGCCGTCGAGCAATTCCATCGGCTCTCGCTTCCCTTGCTCGATGCTCATGGTCTGGTGCGATGCTGGCTGCTCGCGATCGATGACAGGACCATCGGTGCCTATTACGGATTTCACCACCGCGGCCGTGCCTACGCTTATCTGGGTGGGTTCGACCCTGCTTATGCCGAGGAGAGCCCGGGCGCGATCCTGATTGGCCACGCAATCGTGGAGTCGATCCGCGAAGATGCGCGCGAGTTCGATTTCCTGCGCGGCCAGGAGGCCTACAAATATGGCTGGGGCGCCGCCGACAGGTGGACGATGCGCAGGGTCTGGACGCGGAGTTGACCCATGAGTGTAACCGCACCGAAAGGCGCCCAGCGCCGGACATCGGTCAGGCTGGCGGTTGAAGACTGCATGGCCGACGGTATTTGCGCCGAAGGTGTTCTCGTCAGGCTGGCGCTCCACCTGCCGCCCACAATTGGGGCAGCGGAATTGGCGGAGGTCGTGCTGAAAGTCCGTCCGGCGGATACCGGCGACGCGGCAAGATTGCGGAAGGTCGCCGGACTGCTGCGCTGCAAACCAGACGTCTTTGCCATGTTGCGAGCGACGGGCGGCGCCGTTCGCCATGAGCGCAATGAGGACGAGACGAATGCCGCTGTCGTCATGCGGCTGGCGTCCAGCTTCGATGCCGCGGCAGCGATTTCGGGAGCCGCGAGTGTCCAACTGGCATCCCTCGGCGATGAGGAAAGGCTCACAGCCACGACCAACGAAATCGTCGCATGGCTGGAAGCCCGAGAATTCACCGGAAGGGAACGGAGCATTCTCGACATCGGTTGCGGCATCGGCCGTTTCGAGCGTGCGCTGTGCAAATCCTTCAAGCGGATGGTCGGTATCGATATATCGTCGCGAATGATCTCCATCGCCTCAGAGCAATGCGCCGCACTCGGCAATGTCGAGTTACGACAAACCTCCGGTCTCGATCTGGCCGATTTCGACGATGCCAGTTTCGATTGCGTGCTGGCGGTCGACAGCTTTCCCTATCTGGTTCTGGCCGGCATGGCAGAGCGGCATTTCGAAGAAATTGCGCGCGTTCTGAAACGGCCGGGCTGGCTCGCCTTGCTGAACTATTCCTATCGCGGATCGCTTTTCTCAGACCGCGACGATATCGGCCGTCTGGCGCAAGCTCATCAATTGCGGGTCCTCATCGACGGTGAGAAGCCGTTTCGATCATGGGATGGCAACGCTTTTTTGCTCGCTCGGTGAGACGGAACATTACAGCACGATGCCAGTTCGGACGTCGAGCAAAGGGCACCAACGAGTGTCCTCGATTCGAAGGAGGAGCGCGGGCTGGACGGCAATCGGATCAAGTCCGGAGGATTACGCCGCTAATCGATTGCCGAAGGACTGAACGCCACCGCGCGGGCCTGTGGTCCGCGGGGCGACCAAGGAGCAAGGAAATAAACCTGTGCAAGGGTCCGCCGGTCAGCTTCTCGGCGGTGGACACAGGCTTGTAATGCCGGGCGCTTATCACCACACTACGATCAAGGGACCGCTATCAAGAGAATGTGATGTCTCGTTCGAGCGACGATACCGCGGATCCGCTTGTCGAGATGGCGGTGGATCGGGAGATTGCCTCCCTGCTGGCAGCCATAGAGCAGGAAGAGATTCCGGACCGCCTCACCAAGCTGGCGATCGAATTGCAGAACGCGCTCGTCGAGAAGCGTCGGCGCGACGTGAACAACTGACTATCTGCGGCTGTCGACCTCGACGTCGAGCTGACCGTCCGACAGCTGGTTTCTCCTCTCCATCAATGTCTCCAGCGAACTCTCCCCTAGGAGTTCAAGGATGTTGGCGCGCGCACGGTTCAGGCGGCTTTTGACCGTCCCGACCGCGCAACCGCATATGTCGGCGGTTTCCTCGTAGCTCACTCCCAAAACGCCGATCAGCATCAGCACCTCGCGTTGGTGTTCAGGCAGTCTTTGAATGGCGCCGTGAACTTCCCTGCTCTGAACGGTCCATTCCTGGGTGGCTTCCGAAATTGGTCTCGAAGAGGCGCAGTCGAGCAGGCCTGGCGCCTCCCGGGCAGCGATCTTGACCCGGGTATAATAGGTGTTGCGCATGATGGTGAAGAGCCACGACTTCATTCGCGTACCGGGTTCGAACTTGTCGATGTTGGCGAGACCTTTGGTCAGTGTCTCCTGCACGAGATCGTCAGCATCGTCGGGGACGCGGCAGAAGGTGCGGGCGAATGCCCGCAGGGCGGGTATCAGGTCAACGATGGAAACTTCATTGGTTTCCTGGTCGGCCAAAAGGCAGCCTCCGGATGACAATGGTCCAGCTCCCAGAAGAAAGAGTGTGTGAACGCAGCCTCAGCTAAATGCATGGAAGTTTGGTTCGTTCCTCTTGCTGGAGACAACTCTTCACAATTCTTCGCGGGCGGAGATATCTGTCATGCGATCGGCGCATACCATCGCCGCAGCAGCGACGCCTCCTTCGACAGTGGTATCTACAGCGTCCGCTTTTTTACGGGAACAAAGCCGTTCACCGGCAGTTTGATGGCTTGCCACTTCAACCTTCCAGTATCGATCGAGGAGCTGTCATGGCCAAATCCGCTCGCCCCTCCGCTCGCCAATCGGCAAGTGGACTGGATCAGAATAGCGCGCGCGGAAATGGCGGCGAGTTGCACCAGATCGCGGGAGACGACACGCCTGTCCTTACCACGGCGCTCGGAACGCCTGTCTCCGACGACCAAAACACATTGCGGATCGGTGAACGCGGACCATCGCTGATCGAAGACTTTCACTTTCGCGAGAAGATTTTCCACTTCGACCACGAACGCATCCCGGAACGGGTCGTCCATGCCCGCGGCTATGGCGCGCATGGTTATTTCGAGACCTACGACTCACTTGCCAAATACACACGTGCCGACATTTTCCAGCGAGCTGGTGAAAAGACGCCGGCATTCGTTCGTTTCTCGACGGTTGCCGGCAACAAGGGCTCGTTCGATCTCGCCCGCGACGTGCGCGGCTTTGCGGTCAAGCTCTACACCAAGGAAGGCAATTGGGATTTGGTCGGCAACAACATTCCGGTCTTCTTCATCCAGGACGCCATCAAGTTTCCCGATCTGATCCACGCCGCCAAACAGGAGCCCGACCGTGCTTTTCCGCAGGCACAGACGGCGCACGACAATTTCTGGGACTTCATCAGCCTGATGCCGGAATCGATGCACATGGTGATGTGGATCATGTCGGATCGCGCCATCCCGCGTTCCTTCCGCTTCATGCAAGGCTTCGGTGTGCACACGTTCCGCCTCGTCAACGCCAAGGACGAATCCACCTTCGTCAAGTTCATCTGGAAACCCAAGCTCGGCATGCAATCGGTGGTCTGGAACGAGGCGGTCAAGATCAACGGCGCCGATCCCGACTTCCATCGCCGCGATCTGTGGGAGGCCATACAGGCCGGCAATTTCCCGGAATGGGAGTTGACGGTGCAACTGTTCGATCAGGCGTTTGCCGACAGTTTTGACTTCGATATCCTGGACGCAACGAAGATCATTCCCGAAGAGGTTCTCGAACCAATTCCGGTCGGTCGGCTGGTGCTCGACCGGATGCCGGATAATTTCTTCGCCGAGACCGAGCAGGTTGCATTCATGACGCAGAATGTGCCGCCCGGAATCGATTTCTCCAACGATCCGCTTCTGCAGGGCCGCAACTTCTCCTATCTCGATACCCAATTGAAGCGGCTGGGCAGTCCGAACTTTACCCATCTGCCGATCAATGCGCCGAAGTGCCCGTTCGCCCATTTTCAACAGGACGGGCACATGGCCATGCGCAATCCGGCCGGTCGCGCCAACTATGAACCGAACTCATGGGGACTGGGACCGCGCGAGGATCCGCAGCGTGGCTTCCGTTCTTTCTCCGATGCCGAAGAAGGGCAGAAAGTACGTCTGCGCGCGGAGAGCTTCGCCGATCACTACAGCCAGGCCCGGCAATTCTTCAACAGCCAGACACCACCGGAGCAGCGTCACATCGCAATGGCGCTGACGTTTGAACTGAGCAAGGTCCAGGCGCCGGCGATCCGCGAACGCATGGTTTCGCATTTGTTGAACATCGATGAAACGCTGGCGACCACGGTCGCCGACAAGCTCGGCATCCGTGACATGCCCGAACCTGCCGAAGCCGCCGTTCCACCGCGCGATGACTTGCCGCCGTCGCCGGCGCTCAGCATCATCCAAAACGGGCCCGACAGTTTCGAAGGCCGCAAAGTCGGTGTCATGCTCAGCGATGGAGCCGATGTCGCGCTGTTCGAGGAACTTCGTTCCGCCATCGAAGCGGAAGGCGCGGTGATGGAGGTGGTTGCGCCCAAGGTGGGCGGCGCCGAAGCCGCCGACGGCACCCACATCGAAGCAAGGCACATGATCGACGGCGGTCCATCCGTTTTGTTCGACGCGGTGGTGCTGCTCCTCTCCGAGGCGGGCGCCGAGCTACTGGTCAAGGAGGCCGCTGCGAAGGATTTCGTGTCTGATGCGTTTGCGCATTGCAAGTTCATCGGCTTCACCTCCGGGGCCGAGCCGCTCCTGATCAAAGCAGGCGTCGCTCCCGATGCCGATGAGGGGCTGAGGCGGCTGGATTCGGCAGCTTCGGTAGCTGCGTTTGTGCAGTCATGCCACAAACTGCGGCTCTGGGCGCGGGAGGCGGCTGTCAAACTTTGATGCGATGGCGTCAGCTGTTTCCGTTGGCGCGTCCGCACTCTTTGGTTTGCCGCCAACCCAGCCGGCACCGCGGTCTACGAGCGATCTTCCTTGCTGGACGCTTGTCGCCGCTGCTTCTCCAGGACCTCGTCGGTCCCGACCAGCTTCTTTGCTCCGCCTGAAATGGTCGTGGACACCACCGAAGGCGGATCGCTCGCCGGAAAGGAATCCTCCAACCCCGCCTGCAGTTGGTCCTCGAGCGTGCGTGGTTCTTCGGACCGGCCGGGCGTTCTGCGCGTGTCGATCTTCTCCAGCGACTGTTTCTTTTTCGGCGAATCGTTGGCGTTCCGGACCAGGGCGTAAAGCTGCTCGATCGCGAGTTCCTTGATCGTTTCGAAATCGGCCCGATCGTCCTTGGCAGCCTCGATTTGATCAACCATGGCTTTCTCGAAGCGGTCGAGGCTGTCGCCTCCGCAGGCATGGGAAAGGCGCAACAGGGCTTCGTTCAGCATCAACGGAGCGAAATGTGCTGAAGCTTCAAGCCTGAGCTGCCTTAAACGGTCCGGAGTTGCGGCCTGCAACTTTGACATGGACAACCTCCTTTCTCCCACAAGCGTCTCAACGGGATTTGACCGCCGATGTTCCACCGTGCCTGAACATCTGTCATGCCATGCGAGCTACAGGAACCAGCTTGCCACCAATCCCGCCGACGCCGCAAAAATCGCCAGGGTCGTCACGCCGCCCAGGATGTTCGTGCTTGTGCTGTTGACCTTGTCGCCCATGATCTTGCGATTGTTGGTCATGATGAGGATGAGAAGCAGCAGCGGCGGCGTTGAAAATCCTTGCACGATGCCGGACCAGACGAGAGCTTTCATCGGGTTGAAGCCGAAGAAATTGAGACCCACCGCCACCAGCGTTATGACCCCGATCGCGATGTAGAATTTGGGAGCCTGCCGGGGTTTGGCATGCAGGCTATTCTTCCATCCCATCGCCTGGGCGAAATCGAAAGCAGCGCCAGCGGTCATGATCGGCACGGCCAGGAAGCCGACGCCAATTACACCGGCCGCAAAGAGAATGCCGGCAGCGTCGCCGGCAAGCGGCCGCAGCGCTTCGGCCGCCTGTGCCGCTGTCTCGATCTGCGTGTGTCCGGCCTTGTAGAGCGTCGACCCGGTCGAAAGGATGATAAAATACATGATCAGATTGGAGAACGTCATGCCGATCAGGATATCGCGGCGGGATCGGCGCAGTTCACCCTCGGTGGCGCCTTTGCGCTCTTCGAGGCTCGTTCGACCCTTGGCGATCTCCTCCTCCACCTCCTGATTGGACTGCCACGTGTAAAGGTATGCGGAGAGAGTGGTCCCGACGATGGCGACGAGGATGGACAGGTACTCTCGGCTGAACTCGATTTGTGGCAACAGCGTGCCACGCAGGACGGAAGCGGCATCCGGTTTGGCAAGTACCGCGGAGACCACATAGGCAAGCAGAGCCAGAGCCAGCCACCGGAACACGTTTCGGATCAATTTGTACGATCCGAGCACCTGCAGGGCAAAAATGACGACCGCAACGGCAGTGACGACCAACGGAGCAGGCAGCGGAACGAACAGCACAATAGCCGCCGACATGGCGCCAAGGTCGGCGGCTGCCTCGATCGTGTTGCCAATCAGCACGCCCACCAGCACGGACCATAGCAGCCAACGCGGATAGAAGTCCGATATGACCTGGAAAAGCCCGCGACCCGAAACCTGGCCAAGTTTGGATGAAAGGTAGACGACGAGATACATCATCGGCAGCGTGACAGGTGCCGTCCACAGCAGGTCGGGGCCGAACCGCGCTCCGGCGCTGGCGTAGGTACCGATGGCCGAGCAGTCGTCATCGGCCGCGCCGGTGATCAGGCCAAGCCCAAGAGCCCGAACGACGCCGCCCCCTTTTCGCCTGCTTTCCCTTTGGCCAGCATTCTCGGGCGGCTTGTTCATTGAAGGCGCGTCTTTACCGGGGCCACGCAAGAAATCATGACGAACATTCCAATCGGATGGCGATGAAGCGTTGCAGCTGCATTGAGATCGAGATTCGAACCTCCGGTCAGGTTTTTTGTTCCTGGACACGGTCCCGGCCCGCGACGGCGGCGGAGCCGAACGTCAAAGCGAATGCTCCGTTTGCCTGAAGAAGAGAATGCATGTGTCAAAGCCAGTCCTTCAGGCACAAAAGCTATTTCTTGAAGTCAGCGGCTCGTACTGCCGCCGATCACCATCCGCACGCCGAGGCCGATGATGAGACAGCCGGCGAGCCGCTGCTGCCAAAGCCTTGCGCGAGGGTGCCGCATGACCCATGCGCCGACCGCGCCCGATGCCAAGGCGTAGGCTCCCAGCACCAGCACACCGGTTATCTTCTGTGTTGCGCCAAGCAGCACCAGTTGCAACGTGACGGAGCCCCTATGCGGGTCGACAAATTGCGGCAGGAACGCAACCATGAACATCAAAGGCCAGGGATTGCTCAGATTGGCGATCATTCCTTCCCGGGCGGCGGCGAGCGGCCGCAGGGCCTTGATGTCACCTGTGGGAATGGTTGCCGAGGCTGAAAGCAGCAGCCGGAAACCCAGCCACATGATATAGGCCGCCCCGGCCCATCGAAGCAGATTGAATGCCACCGGCGAGGCGTGGACAAGCGAAGACAGGCCGAATGCAATCAGCGGAAGCTGCACCAGTCCGGCGCCCAGCGTCATGCCGAGTACCGTGAACAACGCCACGCCGCGCCCGTGTCCGATGCCGCGGGCCATCACCAGCATGCTGTCGGGGCCTGGCGGCACCTGCATCAGAATGACGGTTCCGACAAAAGCTGTCCACAATGAGAGGTCGATGGGCATCTCCTTTCGCGCCGCCGATGACATCAAAGCGGCCAGCCGTCACCGGGTTCCGGCGGCAAATGAAAATGTCCATCGCGAAGGACCTGCCATGAACCCGTCAGATGGAACGCGGTGCTGTCCTGGAAGTTGAAAAGCCGGAGCCGTTCCTGAACCGGTTTTGGAGGCCTGATCCGTGCATGAGCCGATAAACGCCTTCCCGCTCCCGCTGGATACGTCTCCGATGGAGGCCAGGCTTGCCGATGCAATCCCAAGGGATGGGAACCGCTGGCAGTACGAGCCTAAATGGGACGGATTCCGCTGCCTTGCTTTCAAGAGCGACGACACCGTTGACCTGCGCGCCAAATCCGGCAAGCCGCTCGGCCGCTATTTTCCGGAAATCACGGAGATCCTGCGTGACCTCAAGCGCGGGCATTTCGTCATCGACGGCGAGATTGTCATCGAGGTGGACGGTGAGCTTTCCTTCGAGGCGCTGCAGATGCGTCTTCACCCGGCACAAAGCAGAATCCGCAAACTGAGTTCGCAGACGCCTGCCAGTCTGATCCTCTTCGACATGCTTGCCAGGCCGGGCGGCGAGGTCATCACGGGCAAACCACTTGTCGAAAGGCGGCGAGCGATCGAGGACTTCGTGACCTCCTCGAACAGTCCGGATCTTCGCCTGTCGAAGTGCACTTATGATGCAGCGACGGCGGCTCGATGGCTGAACGGGGCCGGCCATGCATCGACCGACGGCATCGTGGCCAAAGTGCTCGACGAGCATTATCTGTGCGGCGAACGTGCGATGGTGAAGGTAAAGCCGAGGCGCACCGCCGATTGCGTTGTCGGCGGTTTCCGCTATCTCGCGGGTAGCCGTGAGGTCGGCTCACTGCTCCTCGGCCTCTACAATGACGACGGCAAGCTCGATCACGTCGGCTTCACGTCGACCATCGCCAGGACCGACAGAGGAGCGCTCACGCGCCGGCTGGAAGGGCTGCGGTCAGAGCCCGGATTCACCGGCAAGGCGCCCGGCGGCCCGAGCCGCTGGAGCACGGAGCGCAGCGGACAATGGGAGCCTTTGGAACCTGAACTGGTGGTGGAGGTCCGCTTCGACCACGTCACCGGCAATCGGTTTCGCCATGGCACCAAACTGCTGCGCTGGCGCCCCGACAAGGCGCCACGGCAATGCACGTTCGAGCAGATCGAATAAACCGCCCCAGGAAGATCGCCCCAGAAACCTGTCACGATTTATTGCGACGAAGGAACCAACTCGGGATTCACCGGTTCGGACACCATCCACCCGGAGCTACCCTGACATGCCGAATGCAGCAGAAATTCTGATCGACACACTCGTCGCCTGGGACGTGGAGGTGGTGTTCGGCTTGCCGGGAGACGGCATAAACGGGGTCATGGAAGCGTTGCGGACGCGGCGCGACAAAATTGCCTTCGTTCAGGTCCGGCATGAAGAGTCGGCTGCCTTCATGGCATGTGCATATGCCAAGTGGACAGGAAAGCTGGGCGTGTGCCTTGCGACGTCCGGCCCCGGCGGAACACATCTTCTGACCGGCCTCTATGACGCCAAGCTCGACCAGGCTCCGGTGCTGGCGATTACGGGCATGCAGTTCCACGATCTGATCGAGACGTTCACGCAACAGGATGTCGATCTGACGCGCGTGTTCAACGATGTCTCCGTTTATAACGCCCATGTTGCCGATGCCGCGCATATGGAAAACGTCGCCAGCCTTGCCTGCCGAACGGCGCTGGCGCGCAAGGGCGTCGCCCATCTTTCGATTGCCAGCGACATCCAGGAGCAGGAGCGTGATCCGTCGAAGCGCTCCAAGCGCAATCGCCCGGCGCACACGCCGCAGGATATGTTCGCCGGTCACAGCGTACCGCTGGACGTTGAGCTCGACAAAGCCGCCGCCATTCTCAATGACGCTTCGCGGGTTGCGATCTTGGCCGGGCGCGGCGCCATCGGCGCGGCCGCCGAACTCGAACACACGGCGCGCCTGCTGCAGGCGCCTGTCGCGAAGGCTTTGCTGGGCAAGGCGGTGCTGCCGGACGACCATCCCTACACCACCGGCGGGATCGGCATTCTTGGAACCCTGGCTTCGCAAGAGGCGATGGAGAACTGTGACGCGGTGCTGATTGTCGGTTCGACCTTCCCCTACATCGAATACTACCCGCAGCCCGGACAGGCCCGTGGCGTCCAGATCGACTGCGATGCGCAACGGATCGGCTTGCGCTTTCCGGTCGAGGCCGGCCTCGTCGGCGACGCGGCCGAGACATTGCGCGCGCTCAACCAGCGCCTGACGCAAAAGCCCTCCGATGAATTCCTGCGCCGTTCCCAGGAGACCATGAGAAAATGGCGCGAGATGATGCGGCAGTCGGAAGACATGCAGGCGCAACCATTGAAGCCACAAGCGATTGCCCGGGCGTTCGGACAAAGATTGGCGGACGACACAGTGCTGGCCACGGATTCCGGTCAGAATACGGAGCTGGCCGCCCGCCATGTCGATCTTCGCAGCGGCCAGGCATTTGGGGTGTCCGGATCGCTGGCGTCGATGGCTTGCGGTCTGGCCTACGCCATCGCTGCCGGCATAGCGTTTCCCGGTCGACCGATTGCCGCCATCGTCGGCGATGGCGGCTTTGCCATGCAGCTCGGCGAATTCTCGACGGCGGTGCGCTACAAGATCCCGCTGAAGGTTCTGGTGATCAAGAACAACATGCTCAATCAGATCGCCTGGGAGCAGATGATGTTTCTGGGCAACCCGCAATTCGGTTGCGAATTGCAGCCGATCGATTTTGCCAAGGCGGCAGAAGCAATGGGCGCAAAGGGTTTTCGCATCGAGCGGGCCGATCAGATCGAGACGGTTCTCGACCAGGCTTTCGCCACGCAAGGCCCTGTCGTGATCGAAGCGCTGGTAGATGCCTATGAGCCGCTGATGCCGCCCAAAATGCCGGCAGACTACGCCAAGAACTTCCGCCAGGCCCTGCCGCGGACGCCGGGACACGAACGCATAGAAGAAAATATCGCCCGTGAGCCGGCGAAATCGATGATGGATGCCTAGAGGCGGCGCAGGGAGGTGGAACAGCGCGCCTCAGTGGCTTCATTCTGAATCTTTCCAGATGAACCCGCGCTCTTCCGGGTGACGGATGCGGATCATGAGCTTCGACGCGCTCTTTTCGACCTCGATTTGCTATGGCAACGGCGCTCCGCAGGCTGGTTGGACTCTGGCGCTACCCATCACATTGCCACTGGCGGCAATCCTTTTGCTGTATGTTGCCGGCGCTGGCCGGCTGTGGCGACGGAGCGGACGTGGACGTCGCTTGCGATCGCGGCAGGCCTTGCTGTTTGCTGCCGGCTGGTCCGTCCTGGCGTTCGCCTTTGTAAGCCCGATCCATGCATTGGGCGAAGATGTGTTTGCGGCGCACATGATCGAGCACGAATTGCTGATGGCGGTCGCAGCGCCTCTGCTGGTTGCCTCCCGCCCGACGGCGGCGATGATGTGGGCCCTGCCGGTACAGCTGCGCCAGATATTCGGAGTGGCTGGACATGCAAATGCGCTTCGGGCGGTCTGGGCGTTCATCAGCCGTCCTGTGGTCGCGACCGTCCTGCACGGAGCCGCGATATGGATCTGGCATGTCCCGGCGCTGTTCGAGGCTGCCCTCCAGCAGGGCTTCCTGCACTATGCCCAGCACGCGAGTTTCCTCGGTAGCGGGCTTTTGTTCTGGTGGGTGCTGCTGCCTCGCCTTGGCCGCGAGCAGGCTTGCGGCAATGCCGTGATGCATCTTTTCTTCACCTCCCTCCACACCGGGCTGCTCGGGGTGTTGCTCGTCGTCTCGCCCAGGCTGTGGTATCCGGATAATGCGATCGGCTCGGATTTATGGGGGCTCAACCCGCTCGAGGACCAGCAACTTGCAGGCTTGATCATGTGGATTCCCGCCGGCCTGATCTATGGCGGAGCCGCACTGCTCCTGGTCGCTTTCTGGATTCAAACGAGCAGTCCGCGGCAACAGGCTTTCCAGCAGTTGCGCATCGTCTAACCCGCACCGCTTCGCGTCGGTTTTCAGCCGGGGGGGTGTTGCCAAGCATCCTTTTTCAGTCAGCCGCGTTATGGCCTTGGCAACGATGGTGGATCCTTCATGGCGAGGTGCATGAGTCCGTTGGCCAGCTCTCGCAGGCTGACACGACCGCGAATGTCGCTTGCCCCCACATGTCCTAGGCAAATCTTGCCTGGCACCGTTCAGGGAACGGCCGCGCAACGGCGTTTGAGGGCGATCAGCGCAGCGCCGATATTGGCCTTGGCAGGATGCGGCGACAAGCAATCGGCCCTCCATGCACACGGTGCGAATGCCCGGAGAATCCTTGATCTGATCTGGTCTTTCAGCGCAATCGCAGTGGCCACGTGGCTGCCTGTCATGTTGATCCTGGCGGCAGCGCTTTTGCGTCGTCGCCTGTCCGAGACAACGCGCTCGCCGCTCGAGATCGATTCTCGTCAGGAGCGCCGATTTACCCGCGCTGTCGGCAGCGCCATTGCGTTGACCGTTCTGGTGCTCGTCATGATGACGATAGCGAGTTTTTTCGCCGGCAAATCCATTGCTTCGCTGAGTGGAACGGAAACGCTTGCCGTGCGCATCACCGGGCACCAATGGTGGTGGGAGGTCCGGTATCCCGGAGATGATCGGTCCCAATCGATCGTCACGGCAAATGAAATCCATGTCCCGGTTGGCGAACCGGTCAAGGTCGAACTCGATTCGCTCGATGTCATTCATAGCTTCTGGGTGCCGAACCTTGCCGGCAAGCGCGATCTCATTCCGGGCCGGCCGAGTGAGCTCACACTCGTCGCCGATAAGCCCGGCATCTATCGTGGCCAGTGTGCCGAATTCTGCGGCTATCAGCACGCCCATATGGCCATCACCGTCATCGCGGAAAGCCGCGAAGCGTTCGAAGCATGGCAATCCAGGCAAAACGCCGTCGCATCCGCGCCTGGCGGCGACGAAGAGCGCCGCGGCCAACAGGCATTTCTGTCCACCGGCTGTGCGCTCTGCCACACGATAAGAGGCACGCCTGCCAGCGGAACGGTGGGACCTGACCTAACTCATCTCGCCAGCCGACGCGCACTGGCCGCGGATACGCTCGCCATGACCCCTGGCGCGCTCGCCGCCTGGATCGCCGATCCACAGTCGATAAAGCCCGGCGCCAAGATGCCGCGCATTGCCCTTAGCGCCGACGATCTCAACGCGGTCGTCACCTATCTCGGAAGCCTCGAATGAGTGGCCTTGCGGGAAAGCCGGCCGAGCACACTCAGGAGGCCCTGAAAGGCATCCGTGACACCGGTCTCGAAGAGGTGAGACTGCGCGCCTTTCTGGCGCATGCCTGGCGAACGCCGAAAGGCTTCTACGGCTGGCTGGTCACGGTCGATCACAAGCTGATCGGACGGCGCTATATCGTGACGGCTTTCCTGTTTCTCATCCTTGCGGGTCTGTCAGCGCTCGCCATGCGCTTCCAGCTTGCCCAGCCTGAGGCCGGCCATATCGGTCCCGATCTCTACAACCAGCTGTTCACCATGCACGGCACGACGATGATGTTTCTGTTTGCCGTGCCGGTGATGGAAGCTTTCGCCATTTACCTGGTGCCGCTGATGATCGGCACTCGCAATGTCGCCTTTCCGCGGCTCAATGCATTCAGCTACTGGGTCTATCTTTCCGGCGGGCTGATGATCTGGATCGCCTTCGCCTTCGAAACCGGTGCGGATGCCGGCTGGTTTTCCTATGTGCCGCTCGCCGGACCCGAATATGGCGTCGGCAAGCGCCCCGATTTCTGGGCGCAGATGGTGACCTACACCGAAGTGTCCGCCCTCGCGGTAGCGGTCGAGATCATCGCGACAGTTTTCAAACAACGTGCCCCCGGCATGTCGCTCGACCGCATCCCGCTCTATGTCTGGTCCGTCCTCGTTACGGCTTTCGTCATCCTGTTCGCCATGCCGGCCGTGATGGTCTCGAGCACAATGCTGATCCTCGACCGCCTGGTCGGCACAAAATTTTTCGACCCCGTAGCAGGCGGCGATGCACTGCTGTGGCAGCATCTGTTCTGGTTCTTCGGCCATCCCGAGGTCTATATCATCTTCATTCCGGCGACCGGCTTCGTTTCCGCGATCCTGCCGACCTTCGTTCGCCGCCCGGTGTTCGGCTATCTCGGGATCGTGCTGTCGTTGATCGCGATCGGTTTTCTTTCCTTCGGCCTGTGGGTGCACCACATGTTCGCTACCGGCCTGCCGCAACTCGGCGAGAGCTTCTTCACCGCTTCCTCGATGATGATCGCCATTCCGAGCGGCGTTCAGATCTTCTGCTGGATTGCGACGATCTGGGGCGGCCGGCCGATCTTCGCCACGCCCATGCTTTTCGTTCTCGGCTTCATCTTCACCTTTGTGATCGGCGGCCTGACCGGCGTCATGGTCGCCTCGGTGCCGCTCGACCTGCAGGTGCACGACACCTATTTCGTGGTTGCCCATTTCCATTATGTGCTGGTCGGGGGCGCCGTCTTCCCCCTGCTCGGCGCCGTTTATTACTGGTTTCCCAAGATCACCGGACGCATGCTGTCCGAGAGGCTCGGCCGCTGGAATTTCTGGCTGGTCTTCCTCGGGTTCAATCTCACCTTCTTCCCCATGCATATTCTCGGTCTGCAAGGCATGCCGCGCCGCGTTTATACGTATCCGCCGGCGAGCGGCTGGGGCGAGATGAACCTCTTCATCAGCCTCTCTTCGCTGGTGGTGTTCGCGGGCTTCGCGCTTTTCTTCCTGAATCTCTTTCTCAGCCTCCGCAACGGCCGCATTGCAGGAGACAATCCCTGGGGCGCGAGCACGCTCGAATGGGCGACGACGTCGCCGCCGCCCTCCTACGATTTTTCGCGGCTGCCCGTGGTAACTCACCGCGAACCGCTTTGGGCCGAGCCCGATGTGCTCCCAGTGGTCGAAGGTCTGCGTGTCGACGCCCGCGAGGTGCTCGCCGGCACGGTCGCCGATGCGATGCCGCAAGTAAGGGTACCATCGGCTGACAACTCGATCTGGCCGTTGCTGTCGGCCATCGCAGTCGGCGGCGCATTTCTCGGTTCGATATACACGCCGTGGGCGGTGGTCTGGGGAGCGATCCCGGTTTCGATCGGCTTTATCTGCTGGTTCTGGCCGAAAGGCGAACCGGAGGACGAGGAATGAGGCACCGCCCCGTCGCCGACGTCAGTCACCTGCCCACATACGATTTCGGGTCAGCGAGCCCGATGTGGTGGGGAACCCTTGCCTTCATTGCCCTCGAGGCAACCGGTTTTGCCTTGGCGATAGGCACTTACTTCTATCTGGCCGTGCTGGCCCGGCATTGGCCCATTGGGGCCCCTGCGCCAGATCTGCTGCCGGGGACGGCAGTACTGGTTATTCTGGTTGCGAGCGTCGTGCCCAACCACATGATCGAGGTTTGGGCACGTCGCCAGGACCTGGCGAAAGTTCGCCTTGGCATGGTCGTCATGTCGATCGTCGGCATTCTTCCGCTGATCGTTCGCATCTGGGAATTTCCGGCTCTGCGGATTTCCTGGGATCAGAACGCTTACGGATCGATCGTCTGGTTCCTGCTCGGGCTGCATACGACGCATCTCCTTACCGATGTCGGCGACACGATCGTCCTGGCGGTTCTCATGTTCACGCAAAAAGGCAAGGCAGGCCGCCGCTTCAGCGACGTCTCGGACAACGCCTTCTACTGGGACTTCGTCGTCGTCTCATGGGTCGTGCTCTATCTTGTTATCTATTGGGCTCCGAGGATGTGAGATGCAGGCGATCCGTACCGGCGTTTCCTGGGCAGGCCTGGTCAGCGGACCAGTTGCGTGGGCAATAACGCTGCAGCTCGATTATTCGATTGCATCCTGGCAATGCCATGCCGGCTTTCGTCCCACTGCCTTGTTCTCGTTGATAGGCGCCGCGGTCGCCCTGGCAGGCGCGCTGCTGTCGTGGCACGCCGTTCATGACCGCGGACATGGTACGGTTCCGCCCCGGAAGGCGCGCACGCGCGCATTCCTTGCAAGGACTTCCGTGGGCATCGGGGCGCTGTTCACGCTCATCTTGCTGGCGCAGCTGATGGCAGGGCTGATCTTCAGCGGGTGCGAACTGTGACGAGGTCAAAGACCCGGAGATTGGCCGTCCGCCGGTGCCCGCCTTGGCCTGCCGCGGGCATTCCATTCCCGGCCGTCACCTCCCGGGCGGTCGCGCTCGTCTTGGCATCGTTGGCGCTTTGCACTGAGCTGCGGGCGAGCGAAATCCAGAAGGGTGAATACCTTACCCGAGCGGCCGACTGCATCGGCTGCCACACGTCCAATCCGAGCCGCCCGTTCGCTGGAGGCTATCGCGTGCCGACACCCTTCGGCGACGTATACTCGACCAACATCACACCTGATCCTGACACGGGCATTGGACGCTACTCCGCCGACGAGTTCGTGCGGGCCGTGCGGAAAGGTATCAGGCGCGATGGAGCCGATCTCTATCCCGCCATGCCCTATGACAGCTTCGCCGCGATGAGCCGCGAGGACGTGCTTGCGATCCGGGCCTACCTCCTGGCGCAGCCGCCGATCTCCCAGCCGCAGCCGCGAAACATCCTGCCTTTTCCATTCAACCAGCGCTGGACAGTTGCGCTGTGGAAGCTCGCGAACCTGCATACCGGCAGTTTCACGCCCGATCGGAACCGGACCGCCGCATGGAACAGGGGAGCCTACCTGGTCGAGGTGCTCGGCCACTGCGGTGCCTGCCACACGCCAAGGAATGCGACGTTCGGCATGGATGAAGACCACAAGCTTGCCGGCGGCACCGCCGGCATCTGGCAGGCCTTCAACATCACCAGCGACAAGATCGCAGGCGTCGGCGGCTGGAGCAACGAAGAGCTGTCTCGATTTCTCAAAACCGGCGCCGTTCCCGGGAAGGCTTATGCGGGCGGGCCGATGGCGGAAACGGTCATGAACAGCCTGCAACATCTTTCCGATGACGATATCCAGGCCATCGTCGCTTATCTCAGGGACGTGCCCGCCCAATCGGGAGACGAAAAGCAGCCGCGGTTCTCATGGGGTAACGCGGCCACGGCCGACGGCGATGCTGGAACCGAAGGGATGACGCAAGGCAGCGGGACCGCAGCCGGCGATGATCTCTATCGATCGCTCTGTTCGACGTGCCATGGGGCGAACGGAGGCGGATCGTCAGACGGATCCTATCCGTCCTTGACCCGCAACAGCACCCCCGGCGCGGCCACGCCCGAGGATGTCGCCATGACCATCCTTGAAGGCGTCAAAGCTGGCGACGTGGCGGGGCGTAAATCGATGGCGGCCTTCGGCGGCTGGCTGGACGATGGCCAGGTGGCAGCCCTTGCAAATTACGTCACCGCTCGGTTCGGAAATCCCGACGTCAGCGTTACCGCGGCCGATATACGCCAGATGCGAGCCGGCTCGACAACAGGCCAGACAATCATGGTTCTGGCGGCTCAATCACTTGTGGCGTGCGCCGCCGTGTTGATGCCTGGGCTGCTGCTTCTGCTGGCAAGGCGCCTGCGCCGTCGGACCAGTTCAGTGCGCCTCATGTCCGCGCATAGAGATAGGCGGTGATGTCGCGCGCCTCTTGAGGCGACAGATTTGTATTGGGCATGGCCGTGTTCGGGTCTACGTCCCGCGCTCTGCTGATCCAGCGCATCATCGCATCCGGGCTGGCTCGCGATGCCCCGATATATCCTCTTTCGACGACGCCCTGCAGGGAGGGACCGACGGTACCACGGGCGCCGGGGACCCCCGGGATTTCGTGACATCCGCCACAGCCGTTGCGGATCATGGCCGGGATGGCTCGTTGAGGGTCGCCGCCGATCGCCTGCACAAGCGTGGTTTCTCGCAGACTGTTGCTGCGAACCGATCCGCTGGCGAAGACGGCAAAACCGATGACGACAGCCGCCGATGCTCCTGCCAACCACCAGAATTGGGGCGGCGCTTGCTTGGCGGCCTGCCGGTTCATCTGCGCTTACCGCTCTCAGCGCTCAATGCGCTGCCGAAGCACTGGTCCGGCAACGGATTGAGGAGCCGGGTCATTTATTACAGTTCTGCACATTCGATGTTGTCGTGCCGGTCGCGGTGTTGTTGTCGATGTCGTTGCCTGCCGAATCTTTGCAGCGGTCAGTCATGCCACCTGATTTCGTTGTGGAATTTGTCGAATTTGTAGTGCTCGGATCGGAAGGATTCACGGACGTTCCAGAGCCGGTGCCGCTGTTGCCGCCGGTATTTCCCGACGTAGCCCCGGTGCCGTCGTTCGAGCCCGAACCGCTGTTGGAGCCGGAACTGTTCGACTGTGCCACTGCCGATGTGGCCAATGTGAGCGCGAGCACAGCGGCGGACAGAAGTTTGACGATCATGGTGGATCTCCTGGTTGGGTGTACCGCCACCAAACCAATCCTTTCCTGATATGTTCCCGGCGAAATCGTGTTCAGCAAGATTCTTGTGAAACAGGTTTTTGTGCCGGCACTGCAGACCGGCTAGCCGCGCGACGGCGGTCGATATAGGTGCGCCGCCTTGGCGTCGTCCGGCCGCGGAAGCAGCGCTGGCCGCGGAAGCAGCGCTGGCCGCATGCCCTCGCCTGAAGCATAGTTGCTCACTGGTGGCCGCTGCCCGCGTCCCCGACCAATGCCCGATCATCCCCGGATCGGAGACAGCTCAATCATCGCCATGAAAGTCATAGCAACGGGCCGAACACGAATATAGCCAGTAGAGCAAGAAAAATCACGGCGATAACTGCGATCGCCCACGTGACAATTCTTCTTGTCCCCCGTTGCTCCTGCTTGCGAGAGATATTTTCAGCCACAGTACGAAATCCTTGCTGCAAAACTCAACCGACGACAAGGCTCAGCGCCCGCATGGTCCTGCCGGACTGTTGGGCCGCGTCCTGGAATGGCCACAGCCGGGGCTCACATGCCTACCAACCCTGCCGCCCGTACCAATCGTCGACATCGCGCCGCACGCGGTCCTTTTCGATGCCGTAACGCTCCTGGATCTTGCCTTCGAGTTGATCGCGCTTGCCGGCGATGCGGTCAAGGTCGTCATCGGTGAGTTTGCCCCACTGCTCCTTGACCTTGCCTTTCACCTGTTTCCAGTTTCCTTCCACGCGGTTCCAGTCCATGACACCGTTCTCCCTGTTTTGGAAAGGTCCGGAATAGGAAACGCAATCCAGTCAAGGATGTTCCTGGAAACAGCCAACGCGCTGCCCGATGCCGAATCGGTTGCCAGAGTTATCGCCCCTTGCGGTCCGCAAAGTACGTTCGAGCCAACTTTCAGCCGAGCCATCGTCGCTCGCTCAAACCCGCGTATTGCACGTCATATGCCAAGGCTCTAAACGGCTCCGACGATGCTTTACATTCGTGCCCGATCACGTTTGAGTGCTGTCAGGCAATCAGCGCTAACTCCAGCGGAGGCGACAACACACCATCGCCGCCTAATCTCCCTACTCCCACTCGATGATCAACCGGACCTTCAACACACTGGTTTTGCAGTCCAATTGCTGCCATAAATTTCCTAATACCGTTCCAAATACCGTCGGATTCTTACGCTGTTGAAAAGGCTACAACAATGTAGTCGCTGTCGCGGCATGCATCCTTTTGACTGCATCATTTCCGTAGCGATTTCGCAGCGCCAAACAGAATGGCGCGTGGGCGCCATTTCCGCCAGCGGATGCGGTAAGCAAACCGACACAGGACAGCGGCTGCTTGGTTTCGCATCCGTTTGGCCCACCGAGCACCGGCGAATTTGCACAATTCGACTGTAGACGACTTTGGACTATTCGCAGCCAGTTGGCGAATGGCCGCAGTCGGGCGCCGAAAGCGGATTGTTAATCAGATTGCCTAAGCGAGATAGCGAACGGATACATCCATGAGCGCCACCGCTGTGCCTCCGCCTGGCGCCCAACGGCTGTTCACTTGTTATTCAAGGCGAGGCCGAAGATGTAAGCTGATCGAAACCTATCCCGGCGAGAGCCATCAAGTCGCTTGGCAGAGCGACGTCGCCCGCCGTTTTCCCATTTTCGCTTGAGATGAATGCGATCAGTGCGCTCACTTCTGCGTTGCTCAAAGTTCCAGGCGCGTTCCTTGGCATATTAGTTTTGATGAAACTGAACAGGGCACTGACGCTGCCAGGGAACCACTTTTGTGTAAAGACAGAGCCTCTAAGGGGGGGGCCGAATCCCCCCGAGAGGTCGGCCTTATGACAAAGCACGCAGGTCGAAAGGAATTTGGTCCGACCGGCCCCAGCCTGATCGGCAGAAAAGGTAAGTGGACCTAATGTCGCCGCGTGGCCATCACCCTCGGGGCGATCGGTTGCTCCATTACTTGGCAATGCAATCACTAAAGCCGCGATTGCCAGGAGCATCGCGCCCAAACAGCGCCTGACACTCATCTCGTCAGCCCCCTTTCATTTTTGAAATGGACAGGAGGCGGGCGGCGGACCTGCAGTTTCTGGCTTTGCACGGAACGGTATTGACATCACGAAGTCGGTCTGGACGAAGTCGTCAAATACATTATTACGCGTAACCTGCAGATTGGCCGATGGGAAGCCTGGCCACGGAACGAGCGTACCGTCAACAGATTTGGCAAGTACAGCACCATCTGGCACGGGTTCTTGGTTAGGCAACCCGATCTGAAACAATCCGGTGTTCAGAGGGTTGAAAAATCGCGGTGATGCGGCTTTCTTGTCCCATCCACCGTATGAATGGCAGCTAATGCACGAGGAGTTTACAAAGCCATTCTCGATATGGGCATCTGAAAGCACAATTGGAGAGCCGGTCGTGTCCACGAAATTGACCTGCGTCCCTCCCAATTTATAGTTCTCCCAAACGGTTCCCGCGAGACTGGCTGGCATTTGCGCTGTGTCGGGATACTCCCTTCCAGGTTGGCTGGGGAGCGGCTTTCCAGCGAATATCTTGTGATGAAAGGTCGCCCAGAACCAGTTTGGAACGTCTTTCGTGAGGATGTGAAGCGTCTGTAGCCCAAAGACGACTTTCGTTGCTCCTGTTGATTGTCCAGAGCTGAGCTGCCCATTCTTCACATAGAGTACTATTGAATAGAAATTGTTTGGAACGCCCGACCCAATCTCGGCATCGGTGAATTGCACCCAAGCAGCTTTGACTTCAATGCTCTCTGGAGGGAAAGTGATCGGTCCGACCGCCTTATCAAGTACCGCCTTAGCGTACCTCGCCAATCCATCTCGACTATACAGACAATTCGTACGAATGAAGTCGAACGTCGCTTTGTTCATATATGTCTCGCCGAGACCGCCTACGCTTCCGATATAGACACCCTCTCCTGATGTATTGAACCTTGCGCTTAATGCGGCTTGTTCATGAAAACCTGGCTGCTGCCCAGGCGCCTGACCAAAAAGATGTCTTTCGTCGTTCGCATCGGTCCAATCGGCCGGGTAACTTCCGTCGTCCTTGAATACCTCGCTATCTGCTAACTTCCACGTCTCCCAAACAGAAGTGGTACCTGGCGCTCCAGGACGGCGCGAACAGTCTGGTACTCCGCGAGATTTAGGGTCTGTCGCGACCGCAGGTTGGACCAACGTAGCGAACAAATCCCAAGCGTGCTTGCTGGGATTATCCATCGCATCGGTGCGTACGGGCGACGGAGGACAAAAATCGGCGGGTGTCGCAGGCGGCTGCCCTGCGGCCACCGCGGGAGCAAGCGCGCAGTCCCAACCAACAAACAATGACAAGCAAGTCGCAGCCTGCATCAATCGACGTCCAAGGACGCTGACCATAGCACTCTCCCGAAGTATTAAGTCTTGTCAGTAAAGCGCGCTGCCAAGAGCTTCCATGACCTGGAACATTAAATGGGCAACAATATATAATGCCGGACTAGACGCCAAAGCCAAAAGCGCCCCCCCTGCGGTATGACCATATCCCTCAGAGTCGATTGACGCAATACCGCTTGCACGCGACGACAAAAAGATTAATTGTCAGGGCAGAGACTATAATACAGGCACGTGCGTTCGCGACGGGCATACGTACACTTATTAACTGAGGAGAAGGGCAAGCACGTCACACCTGCGAGAGAGGCACATAACCTTGGGAGGGATTGGAATGCAGGTATTTGCTGGATTGGCTGCGATTGGCTTTTTTGTGATAGAGGTACTGTCAGTCACGCCTGCAGCGGCGGGAGGACTGGGGAATATCGAGCGCCTCCAGAACGAGGTGCAAGACATCGTGAAGCGGGCGAAACTGCCCGACGCCGATCAGAAGTTGATACTCAATTCGATTCGTGTGGACCCTCGCATCGTTGGCGGCGAGGCGGTGGATTTCAAGCAAAATGAGTGGCAGGTTGGGCTTGTAAGGGCGGTCGCCCCCGATCCACAACGGTTCCTGTTTTGCGGCGGGTCGCTTGTGGCGCCAGGCTGGGTCCTAACGGCGGCGCACTGCGTCGACAACTTCATCGTGAACAAGAACCCAGCCGCGCTAGACGTCGTCGATGGCACGAGTTTCCTGCCTGCTGGCGGCGAGCGTCTCAAGGTAACCAACATCATCATCCATCCGAAATGGGACTCGCAGCTTAACGAGTACGATTTCGCACTACTTCAGTTGGCGCGGGACGCGAGGATGGGCCGACCGATTGCGCTGATCCCAGAGGGTTCAAGTTACCACGGGACGGCCTACGTTACGGGTTGGGGAGCGATCTTCCAAGGCGGAAATACGACGACCGACCTGCTCGGTGCAACCGTGCCCATAGTGCCGAATGATGCGTGCAATGCGAAGGACAGTTACAACGGACGAATTACCTCGGCGATGATATGCGCTGGCAAGGAGGACGGCGGCGTCGATTCTTGTCAAGGCGATAGCGGAGGGCCACTAAGTGCCGTTGTAGACGGGAAGCGCCAGCTCGTCGGCGTTGTGAGCTGGGGCGAGGGTTGCGCCAAACGCCTGAAATATGGCGTCTACGCCAACGTCGCGGTTGCAACCGTGTGGATAGCCAACACGCTGGCGCGCTGAGCTATTAGTCCGGGCTTGAAGCGAGTGACTCCGTTGACGGGACTATTCGGTTGTCACCTTGCCCGTTGATTTTAGGGGCAAGGTCAGGTGTTGCGAACGTTGGTCCGCCTAGCGCAGGACCGAGTCCGGTCTACGGCTTTGCAGCTGGATCGAGAACAAGAACAAACGCGGTTAGGAGGATCATGCAAGCCGACCGCTATTGGAGCGGACGGCCTTTGTTGAACATTTGGTTAAGCTCCTGAAGCGGAGGCGCATTGAGGTTTGATCGGGTTAGCGCGTCGGTTTCCTGTGCTGCCTTCAACTTGTTTTGTAGCGCTCTTTTGAGCGCCGCCCATTGCGCGGCATCGAGCTTCCCAGCCGATTCCGCGCTTTGGGCATAGTTTCGCACCGCCGCTGCATAGACGAGCGACGGTGTGTTCGGATCGGTGGCGACGGTGAGTGCGTAGGACGTGAATGTCGGATCATATTGACCAAGCACTTGAGCCGCCGCGGCTCGAAGAGCGGGCTCCGCCTGGTCGTTGAGAAAAATCTTGTTGCGAATCAAAGGTCGGTCTCCTGGAATTGAGCCAAGAACCGCCACGGCAGCCAGTCGCGCTTCCGCGGGCCCCTTATCCAGAAAATCCAAAAGGCAGGCACGCGAACGCGCCTCAGGTGCTTGCGTGCAAAGTTCGGCCGCTTGCTTTGGTGTGACCGCTCCATTGGCTAGGGCCTCCGCCAGCAAGGGCGAGGCTTCCTCCGCGGAGGACCTCACCAGCGTCTTTAAGGCGAGCATACCTGCCTCGGATCGACTTTGGCGAGTTGCCAGCCTCAATGCGTCGAGCGCCACCTTGTGCTGGTTTTGAACGTAGCTTCCCCATATTGTGCCCGGGTGCATCGCGGGGTCGTGATTGCCGGCGTCGTGACCGGCCATGACGACCGAGTTAGCCAAGATTCCGACTGCGGATTTTCGCACGTCTTCGACGGGATCCGTTACCAACTCCGCAGCGACGGGCAGAGCCGCGTCTTCGGAAATCAACGCAAGACCTTCGAGCGCCTTGCTGCGTGTTCCTGGATCAAAATTCGTGTTTGCGGCGGTGACGCGCAGTCTTTCGATCTCGCCTGCGTTCTCCAGGAGATACGCCCTGACACGCGGATCGGGATTGGGGGGCTGGCCCAACTGGGCCAGGCACGGCGCAGCCAAAAGCCAAGCGCTAACCAAGGCGGAAACGAAGATGCGGCTGTTATTGTTGCCACCCATGTAGGTCATTTGAGAGGCCGTCCGAGATAGTCGATGTCGTCGTAGCAATATCCCAGCGCCGAGGAGGCCTGTTCGGATCCTAGGTAATCTAGCATTCTTGCTGGCGTGAGCGAAGCGGCCTCGGACTTTGAACTTATTCCGGGCATCTGATGCGACGTGGAAGGCCATCCCGATGCTTCTGCGGGATCTGGGTATCCCCAAGGCCACATCGGATCGTCGGCGTAGGTGCCCTTCCTGTATATGCCCGCATCTGGCCCGGTTCCTGGATATTTCCCCAGGGCTGAGTACGCGTCCTCATCATTCCCGCTGAACCGGGAATAGGTGGCCTGCCAGTGTGCCCAAACCCTATCCACGTTGGCATGCAGCAGGAAGAAGAGTGGGTCGGCGGGCGAGTCGGCCGTGGCAAGCCAGCCGCCCAGGTTTCGATGCACACCGCTATGGAAACTACTCTCGATTTGGCTATGGAATATCACGAACGCGCGGTGGAAGTTCGCCGGTACGGCTGGATCAAGGACGCCTTGGCTTGGCGCCACAGCTGGGTCTCGAATCAGCCGACCCATTTGTGGATCGATCCAGTCGCCTAGACCTGGCCCGCTGACGAACGGCACACCTGGCACAGTCGCTCCCATGAAATCATCGGAAAAAACATGGTCCGCAGGCTCATCGAAGCGCCAATATGGAATGGTCACACGCGGGTCGACCTGCTGGAGGCGACGTTCAAGATCAAGGAGTAGCGCTCGGTGCCATGGCAAAAAAAGTGGCGACCTGTGAATTTCAAGCTGATTGGCCGCTTCATGGATGCGAACGAACGGTTCGTAATCCGACGACGCGGCGCTGTTTTGGATATCGTGAAGCTTCTTCAAAGCGTCCAGAAAAATTTGGACTTCAAATCTCGTCAACGACTCCGCGTTTTTTCGCACCCGCACCATCACGTCCACCGATCCAAGCTCCAGGCCTAGGTCATCAAGCGCGATCACGCGCACGTCTTTGGCGCCAGTGGAGGCCTTCGTCCCCATGATCCAGAACGACGCCCATGCCCCATTCGAGGGAAGGGGCAGACTGAGAGTGGAGGAAGGAGAGTAAGACTTCTTGTCGAGGACTTCGGCTCCGTTTAGCTGGAAGGCCACATTGCCGCTGCTGTCGGTAGAGACAGCAGAGAGGGTTAGATGTTGTTGCGCTGTCGACGACTTGCTTAAGAGTCGAGCTCGCGAGAGAACAGGAGTCCAGCAAATATAAGGACTGCTATCGTGGGCGCCGTCGCCGATTTGTATTTCGACCGACTGAGCCGTTGATCGACCGACGGCGGCAATCGAGATGAGGACGCACCAGAATATTAGGCCGAGAAGAATTCGCATTGCACCCTTGCGATTGGATTGCCACCGTCGAAATCATTGCCCTGGCGCCGTCACTCGCACAACAGTCTCGGCCCCACCGTCGGCGGGCGCATTGAAAAATGTAAGGGTGGCGTCCGCAGTCGTGGGAGGCTTATCGGAAACGAACGAAAAGTTATAGGCCGAACCCCAGCGAACCGCGTTTGCGTTGGTGTCTTCGGAAGATTTGCGCGTTGACCAGATTATCTGGTTGCCTTGAATGCGGCTGTCCCAGGCGTCGTTCGACCATATCTCCCCATTCGAATGTGGAGCTTTGAATGAAGCGCTGCTCTGGTCAATCTGCTGCTCAGGCACTGCAAATGCCTGGACAGCGAGATCGCTGTTCATATTGTACACGGAATAATCGTACCGGAACTTCCCACCGGCGAGGGGCTGGGCCTTGGAGCCTACTAGGATATACGTCTTCACCCCGTTCTCATCAAGATCGACCTCGGAGAGCTGCGCCCCGTACTCTTTCCAGGCGAACAGAGCCGGCTGCATCCGCACCTCCGGGCTTTCGTTTCGCAACACCCACGCTCCAGATCTTAAGATCGGTTTGACTTCCCTATAGGTCACATTGTTACGTGCGTTACCGGCTGTCGCATCGTCGGCGGTGATGTACTGGGCCTCCACGAAATACCGCGCGCCTGGCGTGAGCAGGTCAGCTTCGTCGACGAGCAAGATCCGTTCCGCTGGATCGCTTGGGGGATAGCCGGTCAGATCTTGTGCTTTGGATCCGTCAAATTCAACTTTTGCAGAATTGGTTATTCTGCTCCGAGGCCCAAGATTACGGGGATCTGAATTGAGATCCTCAGTATACAGGTCGGAGCAACCGGGACGCAACTGGCTTCCCCCGGCCCCAGCCTGGCAGGTGCGATGCATTTCCGGTATGCCACCGCAATCGTTCTGATTCGTCGCGTAGAATCCGTGCTTGACCCAAGATTTCGCCAATTGCTCCATCCTTCCATCTGCCAAGCGATAAAAGTTGAGGGTGATGGCTGGATGATGTGTGTCCGGAAGGCGCTGCCAATTGAGTGGCGAATCCCCAATATTGCAGGAATTGGTTGAAGCCGTGAGACCGATCTTCGATCCGAGCCGGCTGTCTTCCCGAGCGTCGTCGATGAATCCCACGATCACATCCGGCCCTGTCGCGGCCGCTTTGAGGTTGCTCGACAGCAGCGAAACGACGACAACCGCGATCCCATATGCTATACGCATGACTTACTCCCGTGGGCTATTTAATATCGACTTTTAGCAGATGGTCAGCGGCGCTGACGCGCTCCCCGCCCTGATCGAAACCAAATCGCTTGGCAGCGACACGAATGAGGTACCGCTTGTTCAGCGATGCCGGAAAATACAATCTGTATTGCCTTGGTGTCAGCGTAGGGGCGGGGTTGATCCAGCGCATATGCCCCTGGAAAGACATGTCGCGGAGTACGAATATTGTCCCATCCGTGAAGACACCCCCTCCCAGGTCGCTAAACCCTAACGCCTTGGTCTGCTCGATGCTTGGAAAGTCACCACTAGCCGGCTCCGCACCATCAGAGGGTATACCGACCTCGTGTATCGCTACGTTAAAGCGTACATCATCGCGCTCAGGGACTCCGCCGAATGAATTGATATACGTCCAGTCAAGCCGGATGCGCTTTGGCGACAATTCCGAGGAACCGTCGGGATTGTCTTCAATGCCCACTGCGAAATTTTGAGGACCTGATGGATCTCCGATCCTCGTCGCCTCATCCATCGTGGACTCGGGAGTTGGAGCATCGGTGTAGGTTTTGAGGGAGCGCGAATCTCCATCAGCGTTCTCGATAACCGCGCGAAGCTTATCCCAATCAGCATCCGAGATGGGAGCAGGTTGAGGGTCGGAAACGTCATTGCCTTGCGGTTCCGCGTACATCCACGGATGAATTTTACCTGCGCCGGTCCGAAGTGCCCAGTCGGTGCGGAAACTGTTTTCCAACCCGCTGTCTCCGGCAATAGAACCGAGGCGTCCTACTGCATCCGATGCAAAGCGTCCGGTGCCGTTGTTGGTGAGTCCATGGCATGAGGTACAATTTCGTGCTGGATCTACAATCGTGAGGTCGCCATCGAGCGTGCCCCTGTGAGCTGCGGTATAGTCCGTCCCAACCACTCGGTAGGGGGTCTTCGAGTTCCGGGTACGCTCGGGGAGCAGATCGCCAAGGCTGAACGCCGCGGCCTCATCTTTGTCGCGATAACCCACGCGCGCTTGCTTGATATAGGGGGTAATGATCCTGGGTTCTTTGTTATCGTGGCACGCGGCGCAGTCGACCCTGAAAGTCGCGTCGTATGTCTTGGATGCCAGAGTCCGACCAGCAGTGTCGTTGTATCCGCCTCCTCCTGGTGCCACAGTAGGCGTACTCCAATCGAACTTTATTCCTTCATAGCTTCCGTCGAAGAACGCCAATTCCCCGCTCACCTGGTTGAAGCCGATGTAACCAAGCAGCGCATAGGAGTTGTCGTTCTCACTCCAATATTTCTCTGGTCTTAGAATCTCCGGGCCGTGGGTTTTCCTCGCAAGTGCGATCCATTCGACGTTTCCTTTTTCGATCCTAGAGAGTCTCGAAGCGGTACCGCATGGTGTTACACCGCCTGCCAGAGACGGCTTGTCGCATTTGTCGATGGTCGCCGTCCAATTTACAAACACACCGTTCTTGTCGCGATGCTCGTATTCGAGCGGAGAGCCAGATTTGGAACTGTTCGGCTTTAGTTCCGCTCGATTGCCGTCCACCTCCACATACGTGGCCCGCGTTTCGATAACTGACCCGTCAGAGCGGACAAATCGGCCAAGCGTGGTAACGTCGAACGGCGGGATCGGTCCGAAGACAGCTCTGACTTCATCGGCGTAGCGGAGGTTAATGTCTGTTTCTTTCGAAGCAGGTGCCCAAAAGATATTGCCGTTCCACCGATTAACCTTGGATGAGAAGTAGTCTCCTCTGCCCAAAAAATCCGGCGCCGCGTTGAGAGGTCGACTTGACGACCCTACCGCTAAGCGAAATTGATCAGTTATTTGTCCAAGTTTTTGATGTTGTTCCAGGAAAATTGAAAGCTGGTTGACGTACTCTAAGGTGCGAGAATCTCCCTCTGGCAACTGCGACATCGGTCTAGCAAACGGATATCGGGGCGCCTTTAAAAGTTCCCCCTCATTGATGAGAGCTTGGCTATTGGTCCGTTCGAGCGCGGCGGCGTCGAGATGTCGGATCAGATCGGGCGCGGTTTGCCGGACAAAATCGGCGAACGACTTCGGCCGCATCAGTTTCGCGTCTTGGGCCAGGGCACAGGAACCCGCCGCTGCAAAGGCAATCAGACTGCAAAGCAAGAGGCGCATGAACTCGACCCCCCCGATCGCGTCATGTATAATTGCACGAGTATACCTGGTTTAGCAATCAGAGATATGCATCCTCCCGGTCAATGTCCTGTAGCAGTGCTGGACGAGATACTTACGCGCTGTTTTTAGTGCACAAGAGCGGCTGCGCCGGGAAGGTAAGTCCAAATGCTATCTGGGCCCGCGGGATCGGCTGCAGGCACGTGAAAAAAAGCCGGCAGGCAGGAAATGGCCTGAGCACTGCGCTGCGGTTCACCGTTCGGCAGGATTGGTTTTGCGCTGGTGGTCACCCGGAATCTCGGAGCTGCCCGACGTGCTGAGCGCGGAGGAAGCGGCGCGGGTGCTCGAGCCGGCGCCAGGCATCAAGTACATGGCTGCGCTCGGTGTCGCGTATGGCCCAGATCTACACGGTCGGAGGTCACGCGTCTGAATAGGTCAGCGGCATCAATTCGAAACGCATGTTGGTCCGTGTCGAACAGGAGCATGATCGGTTCGATAAGAGTGCGGTCTAAGAGGCTGGACTTTCAGTGGGAGTTCACCTCGGAAGAACATCGAGGCTTTGATCGCGGCAGCACGAATGCGGCCCGCACCTTGCTCGTTGAGCAGAAAGCCGATTGCAGGCGATCTCTCAGGTGGTCGACTGAACCTTGTCGACCTGATGAGGTTGGTCTGCCTCCTCGATGCTGGGGGAGGCGAATTCTCGACGCATGGCTCGCATGAGGCTGTGTAATTGAGGCCTCAGTTCCGCGTTTTCCCCGAGCCGGCCGAAGGGATTGAGGGCGTCTGCATGGTTTCGGAAGTCCCTTCCGCAGTCCGCACAGTCGGGACAATCGTGTCGTTGCCTCTTGCTGATGCATGAAAATGACCACGTACCGGTGGAGGAAACCATAAAGAGCTTGCTGCACCTAGGCGCGCGTCACCAGCGGATCACGACGACTTTTTCAGTTCCATTGGCGAGTTCGACAGCCTCGGTGCCATCTTGCTTGCGGCTCTGGATTTCGCGCTCTCAACGGCTTCAACCCCGGCGGCAACGGCCGCAATGCTTCATCGACCTCGGCGACACAGACCAATGTTTCTTCCGGGAGGTCCTTGATTTGGTTTCAGCAACTGGCGAACGTTCATGGCAAATCTCCTTGGCGCTGCGGGGAGCAGATACCTGCTTTCGCCGGCGCGAACCATGGTTCGTGAGAAAAGTTCCGTTCGCCAGCGCACTGATCAAAATGCGGCGCGAGAGTATCGGCCTAGGTTAAGTTTGCTCCTCCAACCCATGCCAGTTCGCCGGCGCTTCGTGCTCGAACTCAAGGAGATCGGTAGCAGCCTTCCCCCGCCCAGAACATTCTGCTGGACGGCATCGAAGGAGATGTGCGCCGCCCACCTCCAAGTGCTCGGGTACTGCTTCGGATCTTTTCCAGTCGCAGTGGCCTGGAATCACGCGCAGTAATTTTCCAGTAAACTCAGCCTTTCGGAATACCATCCGAACCCACACCGTTAGGTCATTCAGCTCGCAGTACGGCCGATGATCCGCGCCGAAATGTCACCGTCACCGACCGAACAGGCGTTCGCCGAAGCGGTGGCAGTGATGATTTGGAGCGATGCCACTCTTGCCGAGCGGTCGTCGCAACAAGTCCACGAATTCCAGAGCTGCTGGTGCTTCACCGTTTGAGCATGGCCGAGATGCCATGCCGGATAAGAGGAACGTGTTGGGCGAACCGAAGCCCCGCATGGCGTGCAAGCCGTGCCGCCGGTCGCTCGCTTGAGTAGAGTCGGACGAGTATATTCGTAGCATGGTAGAGCGGCGCCGCCGACAGGCGCAGCCGCCTTTCGTATCTGTGCAGCATGTCGGGATCGGCAATGTCACGGCGGTCGCGACTTGCAGTCAGGATTGCATCGGCGAGTTGCTTTTGGCTGCTGAGACCGATGTTGAAGCCATGCGCTGTCACCGGGTGCATTCCAATAGCAGCGTCACCGATGAGTGCGGCACTCGGAGCCCTGAGTTCGTGCGCCCACGTGGTGACCAGCGGAAAGGCGTGGCGGCTGCTTGCCAATGTCATTTCCCCGAGACGGCCTTGACACCGCTTCGTCAATTCCCTGAGGAACAAATCGTCGTTGGAGGCAAGCAGTCTGCCGACCTCGCTTGAGGGCAGAGTGAGCAGCAACGAGGAGACCCCCTCCCCCAGAGGCAACATCGCTATCGTTTGATGGTGATCGAACCATTCGGTTGCCACATGGTGATGGGCGCGTTCATGCCGCACCCGACAGATCAGCATCGAGTGGCCAAGCCGATTGATGTCGGCGCCGATGCCGAGCAGATCACGCGTGGGAGACAGGCGCGAATCTGCGGCAACAACAAGCCTGGCGCTCAACTGCATGCCGTCAGAAAGCGTAACCACTGCTCCTTTGTGGCTGGTCCTTGCATGGACGACCGAGTGGCCGCACCGCAGCTCTGGCTGATCACGCAGCCGAACGATTTTGAACAGCGCATCGCGAATGCGGCAGTTCGGGACCAAAATTCCGAGGGGCTCTCCACACGCTCTTGGAGCATTAAAACGCAGAGCGAAAGCGCTCGATCCGTTGAGGACGCGTGCGCCTTGAAGTGGTGATTTGTCCGAAGCGGGAATGATATCCCAGGCGCCGAGCTCCCGAAGGATTCTGATCGAGGCATGAGTCAGCGCGATCTCGCGACCGTCGAACGCCGGATTCGCGAGCCTTTCCCGGGCCTGCGCTTCAACAAGTGCCACTTTGAGTTTGCTCTGGGCAAGCGAGGCGGCGAAGGAAAGTCCGACCGGCCCCGCGCCAACGACAATGATGTCGAAGCTGTTATCGGAGACGGCCATCAGCGTGGCGCCATCGGGTCGGCTCTCCAGTGTTCAGGCACGAATTGCGAAATCAAAAACGCCTTTGATGCTAGTTTAAGCACGACGCGCGCAAGCTATGGCCGCCTAAATAAGTGGCAAGCCGCCTTATCAGCGGCAGATGCTCACAAAGCCGTTGCTTGACCGCTGATGCTGGCAAGTAAGCGGTCGATCGGGCCGTTGCTGCGGCGCGATCTCGCGATCCTGGCCACGGAAGTGCTGCTGCTGCTGCTGATATTGCTGCCGCCGCAGCCTGTTCTCCAGCATCAGTAATTGGTTCTGCTCGACCAGCGCATTGCGATTGGCGGAGTTGAGGACTGGTGCCGAGGCGACTTGATCCGGCAACGTCGCCGTTCCCAGCATTCCCGACATGAAGATCGTCAATAGGCGAAATCGCGACATCTATACACTCCTGCAAACAAAACTTTGGCATACGCAGTTGCCCGGTGATGCCACCATGCCCGCAGGACCAGCGAACATGGCCAGCGTCTGACGCCGCTCTGCTGCCGTCCCGCGATGTCTTGAGCACGCGGTCAGCAGCCTCGCGTCCGAGCGCCTTGGGTTCACATCGACGGTTGTCAGTTGCGGACGCGCCGCAAGCTCCACAACGTTCTCAAAACTAGCGAGGGCTACATCGGCATGTATTAGCGAGCCATCTCGCAGAGCGGGTCGCACGCACCCTGGGCGATCTGATCGTTGCCGCCGGAGGTCGCGTTCAGCCTTTGCTCACAAGAATCCGGCCGCCGCCTTGCGCAGCCACGCTTCGGCCCACTTTTGGCTTTGGCCGTTCTTCGTGTGGGTCTTGATTCAAACCGATCGCCGAGGCGTTCGGCGGCGCGATTCGTCGACGTAGGCATGGATTCTCTCCCTGAAGGACTGGCCGATGAAACCACGCCGATGAGTAGATAACCCTGATCTAGGTCAAGCGGTGTGAGTAATCCGGCGACCGCGGTTCGACGATCACCCGCCTGCATATTGGGCGGAATGGGCGACGTAATCTTTCGAGCGACACAGGCTTTTCACAGATCAGCGTCAACCGGCGGCAGGTGAAGCTGCCTATGCAACCTCAGCAGTAGTTCCACTCGGCTTATCACCGGCATCCCAACAGTCGTCTGCAGAGCGGCTTGAATCAGCGTTCTGGCTTGTCTTCCTGGTCGACAAGGATACGCTCTGCTGCCCCGTCGAGATCTTCGTACTGACCGCTTTTCAATGCCCATAGGAAGCCAGACAGCCCAAGCCCGCCGAGGAGCAGGGTCCCAGGTATCAAATAGGCAAGCGTCCTCATTACAACTGTACCCGTCCGCCATTGTTGGAGTGTCTATCATTGGCAACAGTTTCCGCTGGTGCGTGCCGAACAAAGCCTTCCAGGCGCAATGCATTCCCGATCACCAGCAGTGATGACGCAGACATAGCAATCGCCGCGATAAGCGGAGTGGCGTGCCCTAGAATAGCGATTGGTACAGCGATGGTATTGTAGAGAGTCGCGACGGCGATGTTTTGGCGGATCAGGCTTCCTGCCTTGCGCGAGACGTCCAGCGCGAGCGGCACCGCCAGGAGGCTTTCGCGCAGGAAGACGAAATCCGCGGCGTTGCGGCCAACATCGGCGGCGGTGGCCGGTGCGATCGAGACATGCGCTGCGCTCAGCGCCGGCGTATCATTGAGGCCGTCGCCAACCATCAGAACCCTGTGCCCCACTTTCGCGAGGGTCTCGATGCGTTCGAGCTTGCCGGATGGCAGCAGGCAGGGAACGAAGTTGTCGATTCCGAGTGACTTCGCAACCTCGGCACAGGCCGCCGCGGTATCGCCTGACAGCATTTCCACGGGAACCCTGGCGTCGCTCAATTGATCGATGGCCGCTCTGGCGTCGACCCGCAACGCATCCTCGAAAGCGAAGGAAGCGACAATCATCCCGTTCTTCGTGAGAACGGTTCCGCCGTAGCCATGTTTGGCTTCGCCGCCGGTTCGAGCCTTCCATCCAGCCCATCCGCGTCGGCCCAGTCGCCAGGTGCTTCCCGCATCAGTGGCCTCGATTCCGAATCCCGGATGCTCGGTGACGGCATCGAATTTGAGCTGCCCGCCAGGAATGGCAAAGCCGGCTATGGCCTTTGAAAACGGATGACGCGAGTGCGCCGCCAGGTCGGCTGCGACTGCCAGCATGGCCGGATCGATCGACGGCGCGTTAACGAGCCGGGGCTGGCCAAGCGTCAGCGTTCCGGTCTTGTCGAACACGGCAATGTCGACAATTGCCAGGCGTTCCATGGCGGAGCCGTCCTTGACCATAATGCCGTTCTCAAACAGGCGCCGCGCGGCGACCACCTGCACGATCGGCACGGCGAGGCCAAGCGCGCAGGGGCACGTGATGATGAGAACGGCGATGGCGATCGTCATCGCCCGGTGCCAGTCGCCGGTCGCCACTATCCAGCCCAGGAATGTCACGAAGGCGGTGAGATGAACCATGGGCGCGTAGAGCGCCGAAACGCGGTCGGCGATACGGCGATATTGCGCGCGGCCGCCCTCGGCGGCCTCCATCAACCGGACCATTTCCGCCAGGAATGAATCTTTTGCGGCGGCTGTCGCCTCAATCGTCAGCGGGCCGGTAAGATTGAGCACGCCGGCCTGTACCGCTTCGCCCGGCGCTACGTTTTTCGGCGTGCTTTCGCCTGAGGCCAGCGAGCAGTCGAGATCCGACGTTCCCTGGATGATCTTGCCGTCGACGGGGATCCTCTCACCGGCCGCGATCAACATCCGCATGCCTGGTTCGATCTCGCCGACCGGCAGATAGTCGCGCGCGCCATCGCCGCGCAGCACCATGGCGCCACGCGCGGCCAGCTGAGACAGGCCTTTCACGGCAGTTCGGGCACGCTCCCGCATCACATGATCCAGCGTGCGTCCGATCAAAAGGAAGAACAGCAGCGATACCGACGCGTCGAAATAGGCGTGGTCGCCATGATTGATCGTCTCATAGAGGCTCATGGCGTAGGCGAGCGAAACACCGACCGCGATGGGCACGTCCATATTCATGCGGCCATGACGCAAGGCGTTCCAGGCCGACCGGAAGAAGATGCCGCCGGCGAAGGCGAGGGCAGGAATGGCGATCAGCGCCGAGACCCAGTGAAACAGGTCGCGGGTAGCACCTTCGGCGCCGGACCAGACAGAGACCGAAAGCAGCATGATGTTGCCCGCCGCAAAACCGGCAACAGCGACGGCGCGGATCAGTTCGGCAAGCGTCTTGTCCTTGTCGTCGATCTCGGGTGCGAACAGATGCGCCTCGTAGCCAAGCCTGCCAAGCGCGGCGACGAACGGTGGCACCTCGTCTCCACGCCACCGGACCGCGACCCGTTTCGTCGACAGGTTGACGCGCGCGCTTTCGACGTGATCGAGCTTTCCAAGTGCCGCCTCGATCGTCTGGATGCAGGCGGCGCAATGAACCGTCGGCACTGAAAGGTCGGTCTGCCGAAGATCGTCGCCAAGCGATCGGCTCGCCAACCTGATTTCCTGGCTGGATGGCAGGACCCATGTGGCGCCGTTCAGATCCAGCGCCGTTTCAGCGCCCGGTGCACAACAGCTCATTGCAGAGCCCCATGAGAGATCATGATCCTGCTGACGTCGCGATAGGGTCGTGCCAGGCCGGCATCGGCGTCGACTTCGACGATCCAGACGCCGTCCTTCGGCATCTGCTGCGCTGCGAATTCCTTGCCTGAGGCGAGGGCGAGCGTGACGGACTTGTCGTCTTTCTCGTAGGCGGGATGACGAAACAGCACCTTGACGCCGTGCAGAGGAACCGGCTTGCCGGCCGCGTCGGAGAGGCTGTAGCGGACTTCGCCCCATGCGATGGTCAGCTTGCCGGTCCAACCGAGCGCGGCTTGGGCGCGGCCGGCCTCGGCCTCCTTGTTGAATTGCTGGCTCGCCACATATGTGTTCTCGACGACAAGGCCGGTCCAACTGGTGTTGGCGAGCGTGGCCATCGTCAGATTGACCGCGATGACCACGCCGAAGAAGGTGAGAATGATGGCCAGCATGTGCCTGCCGGTGAATTCGCGAGGCTTTTGGGCATTGGCGGTCATTTGGCGGCCTCTGGCGCGTTGAATGTTGCGGTGTACTCGTTCGACTCGGAGCTCGCTCTGTCCTCGACACGGAACTTGAAGGTCTGTGCCGGAGCGTGGATCTGGTCCGCCGGCTGGCGAACGAAGACCTTCAACGTTTTCAGGCGATCGGGCTCGACCGGGATGGCAAACGAGCGGCCCGCCTTGATGTCGTCCCCGACCACGCTCATTTCGCCTCCTTGCAAGCCCTGCATGGTGACAACAATGATCCGCGGCTCGGGGATCATGTTGAGCAGTTTGACGGTGTAGCCGTTGCGGATCGAGCCGTCGGACAACGTTACGAATTGCGGATTGCGATCGTGCAGCACATTGACTTCGAGCCTGTCGCGCGTCAGCAGCGAATAGAGCAGACCCAGGCCGATCAGCGACCACAGACCCATGTAGACGTAGGTGCGTGGCCGGAAGATCTTGCTGACATGGAAATGCGCCACCTTGTCGGAGAACAGGCCATCAGCGGTCCTGACCAGCGACGGGTTGACTGAACTGGAGCCGCCCGCGGTCGCCAACATCATGTTGGCGTTGTAATCGGAGAGCGTTGCGTAGGAAATCAGTCCGCGCTCTTTGCCGAGCTTGTCCATGACGCCGTCGCAGGCGTCGATACACAGCGCGCAGGTGATGCATTCGAGCTGCTGGCCGTCGCGAATGTCGATCCCCATCGGGCAGACCGCGACACAGGCATTGCAGTCGACGCAGTCGCCGACGGACTGCCCTGTCGCTTGCACCTTCTTGGCGTGACGCGAGCGCGGTTCGCCGCGCCAGTCATTGTAGGTGACGGTAAGCGAATTCTCGTCGAGCATGGCTGCCTGGATGCGCGGCCATGGGCACATATAGGTGCAGATCTGTTCGCGCATCAGGCCACCGAACGTGTAGGTGGTCGCCGTCAACACGGCGATGGTGATGTAGGCGACAGGCGCGGCGGTACCGGTGAAAAGTTCGCGAGCCAAACTAGGCGCATCGGCGAAATAGAAGATCCAAGCACCGCCGGTGGCCGCGCCGATGACCAGCCAGATCGTGTGCTTCGATAGGCGCAGCACCAGCTTGCGGGCGGTCCAGGGACCAGCGTCAAGCTTCATGCGGGCGTTACGGTCCCCCTCGACCGCACGTTCGACGACAAGAAACAGGTCGACCCATACGGTCTGCGGACATGCATAGCCGCACCAGGCACGGCCGACAGTCGAGGTAATCAGGAAAAGCCCAACGCCGGCCATGACCAGGAGGCCGGCCACATAGAAGAATTCCTGGGGCCATATCTCGATGAAAAAGAAGTAGAAGCGCCGGTTGGCGAGGTCGAGCAGCACGGCCTGATCCGGAGCAAATGGACCGCGATCCCAACGCAGCCAAGGCGTCAGGTAGTAGATGCCGAGCGTGATCGCCATCACCAGCCATTTGAAGCGGCGAAAGTTGCCCGAGACGCGCTTTGGGAAGACTTTCTTGCGTCTGGCATAATGCGGCTGGCGGGTATTCGAGGAATTTGGGGCCGAGCCTTCGAGCCGTTCAGTTCGCGTATCATTGCGCACGTGCGTACCACTCCCATCCGAAGTCAGAAGGGGATTTCGTGCCGCATCGACGAGCGGCGCAGCCGAAATGGTGTCGAGGCCCGGCTTGCGCCGGGCCCCGTCGCTTGGCAGGGGGAGGCCGAGAATAGGCCTTGCCTTCCTATTCTCCGCCGCCAAGCGAATGGACATAAACCGCAAGCTCCTTGACTTTGATCTCGCCGAGACGGCCGAGCCAGGCCGGCATGACACCTTCCTTTGGCGCGCGGACCTGGGCTGCGACCGCTGCCTCGCCGGCCCCGTGCAGCCAAATGGCGTCGGTGAGGTTGGGGCCCCCAAATTCCCTGTTCCCTTCCGCGTTCTCACCATGACAGGCGACGCAATTGTCGGAAAAGACTTTGGCACCGGATTGGATCAGACTTGCATCGGCGACCTTGCCAGAGAGGCTGACGACATATGCGCTAACCTGCTTGATCTCGTCGGCGGTGATGATGTCCCCGAACGCCGGCATTTCCGACAGGCGCGTGTCCGGATCCGAAGCGAAGCGGATGCCATGGGTGATCGTCTGCTGGATCTGCTCGGCCTTGCCGCCCCACAGCCAGTCGTCGTCGTTTAGGTTGGGAAAGCCCTTGGAACCTTGGGCGCCGGAGCCGTGGCACTGCGTGCAGTTGACCTTGAATGCGGCGCCGCCGGCGGCGATGGCGAATTCGCGCAAGGCATCGTCCGCAGCGATCTCCGAGACACTTTTCGACTTCACCGCCGCGAGGTATTTGCTCTTCGCTGCTTCCGCATCCGCCAGTTCGTTCTTGACGTCATTGCGGCTCGAATAGCCGAGAACACCCGTCGTCGCCGAATGCAGCAGTGGCCATGCGGGATAGGCGATTGTGTAGCCGATCGCCCACACGATGGTGACGTAGAAGATGGTGATCCACCAACGCGGAAGCGGGTTGTTCAGCTCGCGGATGCCATCCCATTCGTGGCCGGTGGTCGAGACCCCAGAGACTTCATCGATGTGCTCCTCGCTCATGATCACTCGTCCTGAAGCGGAATTCGGGCAGCTTCGTCCGCCAACTTACGGCTGCCGGGACGCAGGACGAAGACACTTGCCCCCGCAAAGAAAAGCGCCATGGCAACCAGACCCCAGCTGTCGGCAAACTCCCGCATAAGATTGTAATTCATGGAAAACTCCTCAGCGGTAACCGGCGCCTTCGTCGTAGTTCTTAAAATCGACCAGCGTGCCGAGCATCTGCAGATACGCAACGAGCGCATCCATTTCGGTGACCTGTTGCGGGTTGCCGTCGAAGTCGCCGATCTTGGCCTTGGGATAACGGGCCTCAAGACCTGATGTGTCGGCGTTGGGATCAGCCTGCGCCATCAGATCGGCGTTGGCGTTGGCGACCATGTCATCGTTGTAGGGAACGCCGACCCGCCGGTTGGCGACCAGATGCGTCGAGAAGTCCTTCACCTCGATCGGCGCGTCCTTCAGGAAGGCGTAGCTGGGCATGATGGATTCCGGCACAACGGAACGCGGATCCGAAAGATGGGCGACATGCCAGGCGTTCGAGTAGCGGTCACCGACCCGGGCCAGATCCGGCCCCGTCCGCTTCGATCCCCATTGGAAGGGGTGATCGTACATTGACTCGGCGGCCAGGCTGTAGTGGCCGTAGCGCTCGACCTCGTCGCGGAACGGCCTGATCATCTGGCTGTGGCAGAGGTAGCAGCCCTCGCGCACATAGATGTTGCGCCCGACGAGCTCGAGCGGCGAGTACGGACGCATGCCTTCCACCTTCTCGATCGTGTTGTCGAGATAGAAGAGCGGCGCGATTTCGACGATACCGCCGACAGTCACGACAAGAAGGGAGCCTACGAGAAGAAGCGTGGCGTTCTTCTCGATAATGGCATGTTTGTCGATCAAGCCCATTGGTTTGGCTCCCTGGCAGGCTGAATGACAGGCGCGGCACCCGACATCGGCCTCTCCTCGCGTTGACGGCCGAGGATTGTCATCGCGATGTTCCAGGCCATGATCAGGGCGCCCGAGAGATACATGGCGCCGCCTATGGCGCGCATGACGTAGTAGGGGCGCATGGCAGCGACGGTCTCGGCGAAGGAGTAGACCAGGAAGCCCTGCCCGTCGTATTCGCGCCACATCAGGCCCTGCGTGATGCCGGACACCCACATGGCGGCGGCGTAGACGACGATGCCGAGCGTCGCCAGCCAGAAGTGCCAGGTAACCAGCCGCAGCGAATAGAGCCGGTTACGGTTCCAGAGCTTCGGTACCATGTAGTAGATCGCGCCGAACGAGATCATGCCGACCCAGCCGAGTGCACCGGAGTGCACGTGACCAATTGTCCAGTCGGTATAATGGGACAGCGAGTTGACCGCCTTGATAGCCATCACCGGGCCTTCGAAGGTCGACATGCCGTAGAAGGCGACGGCCATCACCATCATGCGGATGATCGGGTCGGTGCGCAACTTGTCCCAGGCTCCGGACAGCGTCATCAAGCCGTTGATCATGCCGCCCCAGGACGGCATCCACAGCATGATCGAGAACACCATGCCGAGCGTCTGTGCCCAGTCGGGCAGAGCGGTGAAATGCAGGTGGTGCGGCCCGGCCCAGATGTACAGGAAGATCAGTGCCCAGAAATGGATGATCGAGAGCCGGTAGGAATAGACTGGCCGGTTCGCCTGCTTGGGCACGAAATAATACATCATGCCGAGGAAGCCGGCGGTGAGGAAGAAGCCGACGGCGTTGTGGCCGTACCACCACTGCGTCAGCGCGTCCTGGACGCCGGAAAAGGCGGAGTAACTCTTGGAACCGAGGAAAGAGACCGGCATCGACAGGTTGTTGACCACATGCAGCATCGCGATGGTCACGATGAAGGAGAGGTAGAACCAGTTGGCGACGTAGATGTGCGGTTCCTTGCGCTTCAGGATCGTGCCGAGGAACAGGATGAGGTAGGCGACCCAGACGATGGTCAGCCAGACGTCGACATACCATTCCGGTTCGGCGTATTCGCGGCTCTCGGTGATGCCGAGCAGGTAGCCTGTCGCGGCCATGACAATGAAAAGCTGGTAGCCCCAAAAGACGAACCAGGCGAGATCGCCGCCGAACAGGCGAGCGCGGCAAGTGCGTTGCACGACGTACAATGACGTGCACAGCAGCGCGTTGCCGCCGAAGGCGAAGACGACCCCGGACGTGTGCAGCGGCCGCAAGCGGCCGAAATTGAACCAAGGCTGAACGTTGAGATCGGGGTAGGCCAGCTGCAGCGCGATAACGACGCCGACCAGCATGCCGACGACGCCCCAGAACATCGTGGCGATGGCGCCGTAGCGGATCGGACCGTCCATATAGGCGGACGGGTCGATCGGAGCGGCCGGCTTGAACTCCGAGTTGCGCAACAAGATCCCGATAAAGGCAATAAGGGCAAAAGACAGCACCCCCATATGCTGGCGGAAAGGTCCATCAATGCCGAAGCCAGCAGCCACCAGGGCTGCAAAGGCAAAAAAGCCCACCACGACGATCGCTGTGCCGAATTTCATCGCAAATCCTGATCCCGAATCGGGCGCACGCCAAATCCGCTCGGCATCAATTGCGCAGCTGCCCTCTGCCCGCCCTGATCCATGTCAGGTGCCAGGTTTGTTTGGTAGAATCGAGTTTGCGCAAATCAGAGCGGACGTTGGGGCGGGCGGGTATGTCGAAGCGCGGCCGGCGAGCTTTGCGGAACTCTTGCCGGCTGCCTTGCTATCCGACAAGGGTCGCTGATGCTCTTGGGTCTATGCTACCGGGGTTCTCGAGGCTACAGCAATACATTGTGCTCGAACGCAGCATGTCCTGCCGCGGATTCGAGTTGGCGGCGCAGAGCCCGCCGCTTGGGCTTATCCAAACTGCCGCGGCCTTCGGCCGCCGCAACGCTGCTCCAGCCGGCCGACGCTCTCCACCCTCACATGGCGCTTGTTGTCGATCCGGATCACGCCTTCAGCTCGCAATCGAGTCAGCTGGCGGCTCACGGTCTCATTCGTCAGGCCAAGGAAATCAGAGATGTCGGCACGAGTCAGTGGCAGATCGAAGGACGCCGAGATAGCGGCCGGATCAACACTGGAATCCATGTTCAGGGCGAGCATGACAAGAAAACTCGCCACCTTTTCCGATGCCGTCTTGCGCCCGAGCGTCACCATCCATTCGCGTGCTGCGTCAAGTTCGTCCAGCGCCTGCTTGAGCAGGCGATGCTCGAGTTCCGGTGATTCCTTCACCATCCGTTCGAGGGCTGCCTTGGGGAACGAACACAGCGTGACAACGGTTGCCGCTTCCGCACTGATCTCGCTTTCGACCTTGAAGGGTCGCCCCAGAAAATCCGGTGCAAACTGGAGCCCTACGATCTGCTGGCGCCCATCCGAAAGGCTCTTCGTCAGCTTGACCACGCCTGAAAGCACATTCGAATAGCTGTTGACGGCCTCGCAGTCGCCGACCAGTTCGACTCCTGGCTCGATCTTGTGCCGCGATGAACTCCTGGCAAGCGCAGCCAAACGGTCTGGATCGAGCGCGCCGCAAATACCGCGACGCCTTCCCTCGCAAGAGCGGCAAAGAACGGGAATGCCGGCACTGTGAATGCCCTGCCGTAATGTCATGCGCTCGCTCTATCCTCTTCCAAGCACCGACAGGGTAGCAATCCAGGGTAGAAAAATCCTTGCGGCAGTTTGTCCGAGCTGCACTTGATCGAAATCAGGGCGTTGGCCGGCCAACCAGTCAAGAGTTCCAGCGGTGCACATGGTGACCACGACATGCAGTCGAAAGTAGCTTGCTCGGATTGTCGAAAACGTCCCTCGCTATACCAGCTATCCGACCGCACCGCATTTCCACGTGGGCGTCGATGCTGCGGCTTATCGTGGCTGGCTGGAGGCGCTCGGCGAGGACGATGAGATATCGCTCTACGTGCACATCCCTTTCTGCGCCAAGCTTTGCTGGTTCTGCGCGTGCCACACCAAGCAGACACGCCACTATGAACCGGTCACCAAATATCTGAGATCGCTGCATGCGGAGATCGCCACCGTCTCATGTCTCGCCGGAGGCAAGGGCCGGGTGCGTGCCGTCCATTTCGGTGGCGGCTCACCGACGATGCTCAAACCACAGGACATGGTGGCGCTCGGAGCCGTTCTGCGCAACAGCTTCTCATTTCTTCCCGGCGCCAAGATCAGCGGCGAAATCGAACCCAACGATATGGACGAAGCGCGCCTCGACGCACTTGCCGAAATCGGCATGACGAGGGCCAGCCTCGGGGTCCAGGATTTCGATCCGAAGGTGCAGAAGGCCATCAATCGCGAACAGATCTTCTTGCAGACCAAGACAGTCGTCGACGGCGTTCGGGCACGCGGCGTCGAGTCGGTTAACCTGGACCTGCTCTACGGCTTGCCGCACCAGACCAGGGAGAGCGTCTTGTCCACCGTCAGGCAGGCGCTGACGCTCGAGCCCGACCGGATCGCCCTCTTTGGCTATGCGCATGTGCCATGGTTCAAGAAACATCAGACAATGATCGACGAGGCCTGGTTGCCAGGCCCGGAGGAGCGGTTTGCCCAATCGCAACTGGCAGCTCGCGCCATACTCGACCAAGGATACGAAGCAATCGGGCTCGACCATTTCGCCAAACCGGGGGATGCGCTGGCGCTTGCCGCGCATGCGGGGATGTTGCGTCGCAACTTTCAGGGCTACACCGAGGATCGCTGCGAAACCTTGATCGGCCTCGGCCCGTCATCCATCAGCCAATTCCGACAAGGCTATGTACAGAACATGCCTTCGACCGCCGAGTATGGCCGCATGGTGGATGACGGTGGGTTGGCTTCGGTCCGCGGAATTGCTTTTTCCGACGACGACCGCGCTCGCGGTTGGATCATCGAGCGCCTGATGTGCGATTTCGGCTTCTCGGCAGTCGATTTGGTGGAACGCTTCGGCAAAGCCGGCCAGAAGCTCCTTCTTCGGTCGAGTACCGTGGCCCTCGACAAGTCGGTCCGACTTGAACTCGACGGCGATCGTTTCGTCGTACCGCTGGAAAGTCGTCCCTTTGTCAGATGCGTCGCTGCGAAGTTCGACAAATATCTCAAAACGGGAAAGGCCAGGCACTCCGTGGCAGTTTGAGCCAGCGAGTGCGTCGCGGTCCGCGCAGGGCCCATCATCGGTGACCTATTTGCCAGACGATGTTGCCCGCGCACACCCTTGTTTGACAGGCACGGTGCGCCACAATTGCACTTGACTGACTCTCTGCTTCGGTCATTCGGAATCTGAGGCTTTCAAAGACCGCGATTCGTCTGAGATGCTGGCCGTCGCCAGACCTTCTTTTCTGGCCTTGGCAAACGCTCGGTCGCCGTCCAGAAATCCCGCCAGCATAAAAGGAATGAGTTCCGCGACTGTTTCAGACTCGCCGTAAGTCTGACGATAGAGCGCAGCATAGGCGTTGAGTTCTTGGCTCAAGTCCGCGCTGACGGTGATGGTAATCTTCAAGGGCGTTCGGTCTGGAAGCTTGCCAAGTTTCAAGTTGGCCATAATCACTCCCGTTCAATCTTGTATGGCCGCAGCAAGAGATCCTTGTGCACGATGACGCGCAGTGGCCAGCCTGGTCGGATCGTTATGGTGGGCTGAACGTTGAGATTTTTCTCAGTTATGCGCTGGCCGGCTCGACTGACGTTCTGCTGGGCGGATTCGCGGATCGCCTTGACCAGATCGCTTTCATTGTCTCCGAGGCTCAATTCGGTGCCCACGCCAAGCAAGGTCGCGAGCGCAACCCCCTTGATCAGCTGCCAGGTGTGGAAATCCACCTTGTCCTCAAGCCCCGCATATCCGGCGGTGTCTGTCGCCGGCAGATTATCGATCTCGATCGAGGACCCGTCCGGCAGGATTATTCGCTGCCAGACCAGCAATGCGCGCTTTTGCCCAAACGCCACCACGCTGTCATAGGTGCCGATCAGCCGGGAACCTTGTGGAATGAGCAAGATGCTGCCAGTGACTGTGTCTTGCACATTCTCTGTGACCTGCGCGACGACGAGGCCGGGTAGGTCGGAATTGATCCCGGTAATGAGGCTTGCCGCGATTACGCTGCCAGCCATCAGTTGGTAGGGCGAGGCAGACGTCTGCAGCGCATGCGGATTGTAGATTCCGCTTGTGCTCCGCTGACTGACAAAATCCAGTTTGCGCTGTTGGTTGTTCTGATCGCCCTCGGCTGGTGCAACGGAAGCCGACCCGGCTGTCGCTCCGGATTGCGGCGCTTCAGGCCGCTGCTGTAGACTCTCCTCGCCGCCAGCGAGATCTGTCGGTTTGGGCCGATTGTCGATCCGGAACAACACTTGCGACTCGCGCGCTTCGATCGCCTGCTGGGCAAGGCGTTGATCCTCGGCGGAGACCTCCTGTCCCGGCGCAATTCCGAGTTGGCGCTGCCGCTCGAGGATGGGGCGGCCGAGATCACCGGGTAGCGGCGGTCCGAGCACCGGGGCCTTCGGCTTGACGCCGGAATAGTCCCTGGGCAGGCTGTCGAGCCCCTCGGCGGTGGGCTTGTGGTCAGGATGGTAGAGGTCTTCCGCCTGCTCTTTGAATCGCAATGCCGGCCCCTGAAGCGCAATGATCATGACGCCCAGAATGGCACCACATCCGGCGGCAGAGATCGCGACAATCACCCCCCGCCTGAAGCGCACAGCACCGCGGGGTGAGGCGCGCAGCTGCAGCTGGTCGGGATCGAGTTTCGGCGGCGCATTGGAGTGGGACGTATAGGTCATGAGCCTTTTCCCCTCACCTGCCGAAACCGGCAAAGAGTGGCATCCGACGCGGCAATTGCCGGCCGTCCATCCTTGAGATGCGCACGACCTGCTGCGGCTTGGCGCCGAGGCGCAGTTCGGCCGCGGCGAACAGGCGATCGACGATGTAGTAGTTGCCGCGCATGCGGTAGTTGACCAACTGATTGCCGCCGTCAGCACCGACGATGAAGAGCGGCGGCGCCTCGCCCTGATCGATGCGGCGCGGGAATTCGATATAGACTTTGCTGCCGTCGTCAAAGGCCCGTGTCGGTCTCCAGGGCGGTGTGTCGCCGGCGATCGAATAGCGGAAGCGGATATTTTCGAGCGCAACATTCGATGCGACCGGCGTTGCAGCGTCGGCCTGAACGTTTCGCCGGGAGAGCGCAAGGATCTGGTCTTCGCTGTAGGTCCAAGAGATGGCCGCCATTGCGGTCTTCTCCGTGCTTTGGAGCTGCAAGTGATAGGTGCGTCGATCCGTGGTGATCACCAGATTTGTGGTAAGCTCGGGCGCGAACGGCTTCACCAAAACATGGGTGCGCTGACCGTCACCGGTGCCACTGACGGTGTCGCCGATGACCCAGCGGATCGTGTCCCCGGCGGACACAGCCGTCAGCTTCTCGCCCGGCTGCAGAGCGATGTCGGTGACGCGCTCCGGCGCTGCAAAGAGCTGATAAAGCGCGCCATCGGTGAAGGGATAGACCTGGACCGCGTTGACATAGCCATACCTGGTTGGCTGCCGAGTTGCGGCCCTATTGGCATCGGCAACGCGTTCTTCAGGAGAGCGCTTGTCCTCGGCGAACTTGACTGGGTCAGGCTGCAACTGGCCGGGAAGCGGTAGCGGCTTTGGCACCTCGACGATTTTAACCGGTTTCTCTGGCGGCTTCTCGATCGACGCTGCTTTGAAGTCGGCAGCGTCATAGGCAATCTCGGGCGGCGGCACCGGCTTGGATGCGCAGGCGGACAGCACCGCTGCCGAGGCCGACAGGATCAGCGCGGCACGGAGCGATGGGGCTTTATTTGTCATTGGCGGGCTCCTTGGGGGAAACGGAGGTCGGCGCGGCACTGTCGAGCTCGCGCGACCAATCGATGGCGTTGATGAAGAGGCCGAGCGGATTCTTGCGCAGTTGGTCTGTATTGCTTGGCGGCCGGATCATAATGGTGAGGATCGCCGTCCAGCGGGTCGTGCTGGCAAGGCTGCCGCGCTCAAAGACCTGCTCGGTCCATTTGACCTGGAACGAGCTACCGGAGGCCCGCACCACGCTGGTCACCTGGACGGACACGCTTCGCGTTCCGATCTGACCGAAAGGATCGCTCGCCTTGGCATATTCGTTGAGGAAGAGCGCGGCGCGGTCGCTGGCAAAGTCATAGGCGGCCAACCAGTTCTGCCGCACCAACACCGGATCGGTGGAAACGGAACGGATATTCTGAATGAAACGGCCAAGATGCCAGGCGATCTGGGCGTCCGTCGGCTCGTAGTCCCGGATTGCCGAGGCTACGGCGCGCGCCTCGCCGAAGCGGTCGACCTCGACGACGTAGGGCACAACCCGGCTTTGCATTGACTGCCAAACGAGCCCGCCGGAGAGCCCGGTTGCCAATGCCAGGCAGCCAAGAGCCATCAGCCGCCAGTTGCGGGCCTGCACCCGCGATGAGCCGATGCGCTCATCCCACAGCTGGCCCGCCTTCTGGTACGGTGTGATGGGCTCGGGTGTCTTGCCGTAGCGTTGAACGGATCGCTTGAAGAGCATCTAGTCGTCCTTGTCGTTGAGAGAGGGATTGGCGCTACCGCCCGGTCTGTCACCATCGCGCACCGCCTGCATGGTGGCGTGGCGGTGGGCTCGCGCAGACTGCTGGGAACGCAGGCGCCTGGCCCAGCTAGGGGCAGCATCGGTGGTCGGACCCGCAGGAGTTTCGGTCATCGAGGCGATGGGAGACCCGCCGGTCGCGGTCCATGCGGCCTGGCGCCCGGCATCAGCGCTGCGCCCGAAGGTTTCCGCGGCAGATCGTGCCGCTCGCACAGCGGCGCCACTGGCGGCACCTGCCACGCCCTGCATCCCGGCAGCCACACCGGACAGGCCGGAGTCAGGCGAGGTTGCGCGCCCTAATTGCCAGGCAGAGGAAGCTGCCGAACCGATCGTGGTGCCGGCGCGAATTGCGGCAAGCCCGCCATCAGCTGCCATGCGCACCCCGGCGATCGCAGCGCCTCCGGCAACGAGTGACGCACCGGCGGCGGCCGCGGCCGTACCCAGTGCAGCGCCCGCACCAAGCTGCGGGGCACCCGAGACGAGACCGGACGCTATTCCAGGCCCGAAAACACCTAGCCCAAGCAGCGCCAGCGCCCCCAACACCTGTGACATGGCGGCGGCCAAATCCGGCTCCTTGCCTTGCAGCGCCGAAGCGAACTCGCCGAACAGCGTGGACCCGACACCGACAATGACCGCAAGCACCATCACCTTGATGCCCGACGAGATCACGTTGCCGAGCACGCGCTCGGCCAGGAACGCCGACCGGTTCCAGACTGCGAAGGGCACCAGAACGAAGCCGGCGAGAGTGGTGAGCTTGAACTCCAGAATGGTGATGAAGAGCTGGATGGAAAGAATGAAGAAGGCAATGATGACCAGGAACCAGGCCACGAGCAGCACGAAAATGGTGAGCGCGTTGCCGAAGATTTCGGGAAAGCCAAGAAGCTGGCTCGCCTGATCCAGCAGCGGCCACGCGCCCTCGAAGCCTGTGGCGGCAATACGTCCGGGCCGCAGGAGACTGTCGGGCGACAGATTGGCGGCCGAAGCGTTGAAGCCCAGCCCTGCGAAGGAGCGGTATATAATGTCGGCGAGATTCTTGAAATTGTTCAGGATGAAAGCGAAGACGCCGACATAGAGCACCTTGCGGATGAAGCGGCCGAGAATGTTGGGCTCGCCGGCGAATGCCCAGGCGAGCCCGGCTAACGTGATGTCGATGCCGATCAGGGTCGTGGTGAGGAAGGCGACATCGCCCGACAGCAGACCAAACCCGCTGTCAATATAGCGGATGAAAGTCTCCATGAAGCGATCGATGACCCCGAGGTCGTTCATTGCGCCTTCCTCGTGACAGATATGGTGATCAGTTGCCGGGATAGGCCGTGCCGGTGCCGAGGAAACGCTTTGTCGTCTGGCGTGCGGCTTCTTCGGACTGCGCCTTGCGAGCCGCATCCTCCGCCTCCGCGCGAAACTGCGTCGCGAGCAGCGTCTGGATCTGCATCTGCTGCTTGGTTGACAGCGCGATCAGTTGGTTGGTGGCCTGGCTTGCCTCAAGCGCACCGGCAGCACCCTGGCTGCGGTTGACGAGATCAGCAAGCAGGTCGCGATCGCCCCGGACGTTCTCGAGGATCTGCGACTGGACACCCATCGTCTGCCGGAACGCCTGCATGGCGCTCTGCCAGCGCTCGCGCGCTGCGCTTGCCACATCGCTGACCTTGATCGTGGCGTCGTAGCTTTCGGGATATTGATTGCGCCACTGGTCCTGCAGCTTGTCCAGATCAAAACTCAGGCCACTCGCCTGGTCCATGAGCCCGTCGATCCGCTGCAGCGAACCGGTGAGCTGGCCTACCGAAGAAAAATCCAGCCTCTGAAGGTTGCGCGCCATGTTCTGCAGCATGGTCGCCTGGTTCTGGAGCGACTGTATCTGGTTGTTGATCTGCTCCAGTGAGCGTGCCGCCGTCAGCACATTCTGGGTGTAGTTCGAGGGATCGAAGACAATGAGCGCGTAGGCTGGCTGGACATAGTCGGCCATCGGTTTGGCCATCAGGGAAAGGGTGATCAGGCCGGAAAGGAAACGGCGCCGCATCATGACGATTACTCCATGTCTGGTTGAGGGAATTGGCGGAGAAGCTCGGCGGCCCAATCGAGCCCGCGGGCATTCAGGAAATAAAAGGCAAAGCCGTCCTGTCCGCGTTCCGACAGGATCTTGTCGATCAGGGTCTGGCTGGCCGGATCGGAGGCGCCGCATAGCGCAAGCGCAATTGGACCCAAGCCCAGCTGAAACAGCCGGTTGCCGCGGCGCGATTGCAGATAATATTGCCGCTTCGGCGTGGCGCGCGCGACCAGTTCGATCTGCCGCTCGTTCAGGCCGAAACGCTCGTAGGCTTCCCGTGCCTGTGGTTCCACGGCACGGTCATTTGGAAGAAAAATGCGCTGTGGGCAGCTCTCGATGATGGCCGGTGCGATTGCAGAGCCAGCGATGTCGGCCAGTGACTGCGTGGCGAAAATGACAGAGACGTTCTTCTTGCGCAGCACCTTCAGCCATTCGCGTATACGCCCCGCAAAGAGCGGATTGTCGAGATAGAGCCAGGCCTCGTCGAGCATGAGCAATGTCGGTCGTCCATCGAACCGCGCCTCGAGGCGATGGAAAAGATAGGTGAGCACCGGCAGCACAGCGCCTTGGCTGTGCATCAGCTCTTCGGTCTCGAAGCACTGCACATCCGACAAGGCCAGCCGATCGTCGTCCGCGTCCAGCAACCGGCCGAAGGGCCCGTCGAGCGTGTAGGGCATCAAAGCGGACTTCAGCGCGTTGGACTGAAGCAAGACCGACAGGCCGGTGAGTGTGCGTTCCTGCGCTGGCGCCGTTGCAAGACTGGTGAGTGCCGACCAGATTGCCTCTTTCGCCTCCGGGGTGACGGTGACGTTCTCATGGGCGAACAGCCCGGCGATCCATTCGGCTGCCCAGCTGCGGATCGCCGGATCGTCAATCTTGCGCAGCGGCTGGAAGGCAAGCGCACCGTGGGCGCGCAGCGCGTGATGCTCGCCACCCATGGCAAGAATTGCGGCCCGGGCTGAATTGCCTTTGTCGAAGACATACACCTGCGCGCCGGCATAGCGTCGGAACTGCAGAGCGAAGAGGGCAACGAGAACCGATTTGCCGGCGCCGGTCGGTCCGACGATCAGCATGTGGCCGACATCGTCGACGTGGGTGGAAAGCCGGAACGGTGTCGACCCGCTGGTTGAGGCGAAGAGAAGCGGCGGGGCCTCTGCCTGTGTAACTTTGGCGAGATGCTCGTTCGCCGCCGGGCCGGCCCACACCGAGGAAAGCGGCATCAAGTGGGCGAGATTCAATGTGTGAACGAGCGGCTGACGGACATTGGCATAGACATGGCCGGGCAACGAGCCGAGCCAGGCCTCGACCGCATTCACGCCTTCACGGATCGTGGCGAAGCCGAGGCCATTGACGACGCGCTCGACCGCGCGGAGTTTCTCCGCAGCGGCTTGATGGTCCTCGTCCCAAACCGTTACCGTCGTCGTCAGATAGCCGAACCCGACATGATCGCCGCCTAACGCCTGGATTGCGGCGTCGGCATCGAGCGCCTTGTTTTCGGCGTCGGTGTCAACGAGCGGGACGGGTTCGCTGGTCACCACCTCGCGCAGGATGGCCACGATCGATTTGCGCTTGGCAAACCACTGCCGCCGCAACCGCGTGAGCGTCCTGGTGGCCTCGGTCTTATCCAGCGGAATGAAGCGCGTCATCCAGCGGTAGGGGAAATCCTGATTGTTGAGCGCATCGAGAATTCCGGGCCGTGTGACATTCGGAAAACCGAGGATGGTGAGCGTGCGCAGATGGTGGTTGCCAAGCATCGGCTCCAATCCGCCAGTAAGCGGCGCATCGACCAGGATGCCGTCGAGATACATGGGTGTTTTTGGCGCGGCGACTGGATGGCGGCGGGTGGAGATCGTGCCGTGGAGGTAAGTCAGCGTCCCGGCATCATCGAGTGCGCGTATTTCGGGCATGAAGCCCGACAGGAGATCCAGCACGCGGCCGGTCTCGTCCCGGAACCGCGTCAGTTCCTGGCGCCACTCTCTCTCGCCTCCTGAATGATGCGAGTCGACCAGAGCGCTTTGCGCCCGCGCCTGGCTGTCTGGCGGCGGGATGAACGTCAGCGTTAGGTGATAGCGGCTCTCGTAGTGCGCGACCTTGCCTTGAAAGGCCGCGCGCCGTTCTTCATCCACCAGCCATGACGCAGCGTCGGGGAAACGCGAGCTTGGGTAGCCCAGCGCCTCGATGCGCTCGGCGTCGAAGAACAATGCCCAGCCGGAGCCGAGCCGTCTGAGCGCATTGTTGGCCCGCGCGCAGATGCCGATGAGTTCGGCTTCTGTTGCACTCTCGAGATCAGGCCCGCGAAATCCAAATGAGCGCTGGAAACTTCCGTCCTTGTTGAGCACGATGCCCGGTGCCACCAGTGCGGCCCAAGGCAGATGATCGGCAAGTCGGTCGGCCTTGCCCCGATATTCGGAAAGATTCAGCATGCGAGCCACCCCTTCAGGCGAAGATGGCGGACGAGCACGCTGGCGAAATCCGGGTCGCGGCGGGCCGCGAAGACAGCCACCGTGTGCGCGCAGATCCACAGCACCAATCCGGCAATCCACTGCTGCAAGCCAAGCCCGACGGCCGCGGCAACGGTGCCACTGAAGATGGCCACCGCTCGCGGCGCGCCGCCGAGCAGGATCGGTTCGGTCAGTGCGCGGTGAACCGGAACCTCAAAGCCCTCGATATGGTGCTCTCCGGCCAACATCAGACGAGTGCCCCGCCGCCAAAGGAGAAGAAGGAGAGGAAGAAGCTCGATGCGGCAAAGGCGATCGACAGGCCGAAGACAATCTGGATGAGCCGACGGAACCCACCTGCCGTGTCGCCGAAGGCGAGTGTCAGGCCGGTGGTAATGATGATGATGACCGCGATGATCTTGGCGACCGGCCCCTGCACAGATTCCAAGATCTGCTGCAGCGGCTGCTCCCAGGGCATTCCGGAGCCGGCGGCGTATGCCGGAAACGTGAGAAGAAACGCGAGCGTGGTGGCCCAGAGAAAGCGAAGCTTCTTGCGCATGAAGTGACCTTTCAGAGTTGCTGGAGTTGCGGAAGCGTGAGCTGGGTGACGGCGTAGTCGCCACTGCCGTCGAGGCCAGTGACCTCGGCGATCGTCTCGATGCGGCGCGAGGATCCGCGGCCGGCGATGAAGACGATCAGGTCTATCGCCTCGGCGATGAGCCGGCGGGGAACGGTGACCACGGCTTCCTGTGCGAGCTGCTCGATGCGGTAGAGGGCGGACCGCGCCGAGTTCGCGTGAACGGTGGCGATGCCGCCTGGGTGACCAGTGTTCCATGCCTTCAGCATGTCGAGCGCTTCCGCGCCTCTGATCTCGCCGACGATGATGCGATCGGGTCTGAGGCGCAGTGTCGAACGCACGAGATCGGCGAGCGTGACAGAACCACGCCTGGTCCTCAGCGCAACGCAGTCTTTTGCTGCGCATTGAAGTTCGCGCGTATCCTCGATCAGGATCACCCGCTCGTGGCAGTCGGCGACCACGGCCAGCAGCGCATTGGCAAGGGTTGTCTTGCCCGATGAAGTGCCGCCCGCGACCAGGATGTTGCGCTGCTCGCGGACGGCTTTCTTCAACGCATCAGCCTGCAGCGGCAGCATGACCCCGTCGGCGACATAATCGGCTAGGCTGTAGAGCTTTGCGGCGGGCTTGCGAATGGCAAAGCATGGCGCCAACACCACAGGTGGCAGGAGGCCTTCGAACCGCTCGCCCGAGGGCAGTTCGGCGCTTACGATCGGATTATCCGCATGCGCTTCGGCGCGCACGTGGGAAGCGACGAGGCGGACAATGCGCTCCGCCTCGGTAGGATGGATGTGCACGCCTGTGTCGACCAAGCCTTCCCCGAGCCGATCGATGCGCAGTGCTCCGTCGGGATTGACCATCACCTCGATGATCGATGGGTCTGAAAGCGCTTTGGTGATCGCCGGGCCCATGGCGGTGCGCAGCATGGCGCGGCGGCGATGATCGGCTTCCGGATGAGAGTTCACCCTTCCTCTCCCCCGCCATTGTCTTTGCCAAGCGACCGCTTCCCGGAAGCGATCTGCCGGCCGACCTGCTCGACAAATTTGTCGAAGCGCTCCTGGCCGATGGCCTGCGTTACCCTGTCCGGGGCCGGCGTGTGGGCGTGAAGCGTGATCGAGAAGCGGATGAAGAGCGCCAGGCTCTCCATCGTCATCTCGGCGTCGCGCCTGACATGAGCGAGGTCGCGAGAAAGACGGTCGAGCCTTACCCCGTAGCGTTGGTCGAGCTCGTTCTTGCCACGCCGCTCGATGAAGGCTTCTACTGCCTTGGCGACGATCGCCGATTTGGTGGTCGAAGGATCACGACTGAGTTTGTCCAGCTTCTCGCTTAACTCAAACTCAAGCAGAAACTGGTGACGAATGCGGCGGGGCTTCATGTGGCTTGTTCCAACAGCCAGCGCTACGCGCCGGCGACGGGAACAAGCATCCTCCAGATGCCCAAAAACGCTTATCGCCCTTACCTACGCTGAGGTACGCCGTCAGGAAGCAGCGTTCAGAAGCCGGGCACGATGTCCTTGTCGTCGCCCCTTCCTTCATTGAGGCCGTAGACCCGGGCCGCCGTCGAAGTCCGATCCATGACACGTTTGTCGGCGACCGGCTCGCTATCATCGTCAACAGACTTGAAGAGATCGTCCTGCTCAGCTTCTTGAGAAAGCACGATTTGATGTTCCGGTAGAGCTGGATGGCGCTGCTGCTGGACGCCGCCCTCGTCCCCGATCGCCGCGTCGGCAATTTCGTCGCCTGCAGCCAGACGACCGTCAACGCTGCGCACCCGTCCAGTCCAGTCGTCCGTGCGGGAAGCCGGACGGTCTGCGTAAGGGCTGTCCCGCAGCACCGGGGAAGGTAGCACGCGTTCGGTAAAATTCCGGTCCTCATAATAGCGCAGCTTCTGGACGCGCAACGGCGGCAGCCCTGAAATCAGCACCAGCTCGTCGGTTTGGGGCAGCTGCATCACCTCGCCAGGAGTGAGCAGCGGTCGGGCCGTTTCCTGCCGGCTGACCATGACGTGCGACAGCCAGGGCGCCAGCCGGTGGCCGGCATAGTTGCGCATCGATCTAAGCTCCGTTGCGGTGCCGAGCGCATCCGAAATGCGCTTGGCGGTGCGTTCGTCATTGGAGGAAAAGGCAATACGCACGTGGCAGTTGTCGAGAATGGCACTGTTCTCGCCATAGGCCTTGGATATCTGGTTCAATGATTGCGCGATCAGGTATGCGCGAATGCCATAGCCGGCCATGAAGGCGAGCGCGGTCTCGAAGAAATCTAACCGCCCGAGCGCCGGGAATTCGTCGAGCATCATGAGGAGTCGATGTTTGCGACTCCTGCTTGGATCGCCCTCAAGGCGCTCGGTCAGGCGTCTGCCGATCTGGTTCAGGATCAGGCGCACCAAGGGCTTGGTGCGCGAGATGTCCGACGGCGGCACGACCAGGTAGAGCGATATCGGTCGCTCGGCATCCATGAGATCGACAATGCGCCAGTCGCAGGTCGATGTTGCCGCCGCGACCGTCGGGTCGCGATAGAGCCCGAGAAATGACATGGCGGTCGACAAAACACCAGAACGCTCGTTTTCCGATTTGTTCAGCAGCTCACGTGCCGCCGAGGCCACGACCGGATGGACCTCAGGCTTGTCGGGCGTGCCCAGGTGGTTGGTGGTCATCATCTGCTGCAGCGTCGCGGAAAAGGAACGTTGCGGGTCCGACAGGAAAGTGGCGACGCGGGCAAGCGTCTTCTCCTCTTCGGCATAGAGCACGTGCAAAACGGCGCCGACGAGGAGGGAATGACTTGTCTTTTCCCAGTGATTCCGGCGGTCCAGCGCGCCTTCCGGATCTACCAGGATGTCGGCGATGTTCTGAACATCGCGGACCTCTTGTGGACCCTTTCGTACCTCAAGCAGCGGGTTATAGCGCGCCGACCTAGGATCAGTTGGATTGAATAGAAGGCAATAGGAGAATTTCGACCGCCAGCCGGAGGTCAACTGCCAATTCTCGCCCTTAATATCATGAATGACCGCCGAACCGGTCCAGGACAGAAGAGTTGGAACAACCAGTCCGACGCCCTTGCCTGAACGTGTTGGGGCAAAGGCCATGACGTGCTCGGGCCCGTCATGTCGCAGATAGCGATCCTTCAGCTTGCCTAGGAAAACCCCGGCCGGCCGAAACAGCCCTGCCGTCACGATCTCCTGAGTCGTTGCCCACCTTGACGAGCCATAGGTCGTCACCGATCCGAGCTGTCGCGCGCGCCACAGCGAACCGCCGATGGCGGCGGCACAGCCCACGAACCCACTCGCGCCGGCGAGCGCACCGGCCTTATCGAAGACCTCGGGCGCATAGGCGTCAAAATGGTACCACCATTCAAACAGTTTCCACGGCTTGTAGATCGGCCAGCCAGCCGCAACAAACCACGGCGCGCCGAGTGGCGGCTGATGGCCCAGCATGTGCGCGCACCACTGCGTGGCCGTCCACACGCCGAGCATGACGATTGCGAATACGACGACGATCTGCCCAATCAGCAACTTCGTGGGCGTCATTGGCTTGCTCCGCTGTTTCGAACACCGGGGCAAGCATCGCGCGCCGCGATGTGAACTGAAATGCACACTACGCACGACCAGGTGCGATGAGGAGCAGCGCCGGGCTCGTCACAAGGATTAGCCGGAGCTATTAAGGCCTCGACGATAACGTCCGACTGCTCGTTCAGCCGAAGTGCATTTCTATCGAAGGGCCGTGACCATCATTCGACGGTAACCGATTTTGCGAGATTGCGCGGCTGGTCGACATCTTTGCCCATCAAGACCGCCGTGTGATACGCAAGAAGCTGTATCGGCAGCGCAAAGATCATTGGCGCGATAATCTCGTCGACTACCGGCAGCACGATCGTGTGCATCGTGTCGAGTTTCGAAGCAGCGGCCCCTTTCTCATCCGTGATGAGGATAATCCGACCGCCTCTGGCGGCCGCTTCCTGCATGTTCGAGACGGTCTTGTCGAAAAAGCGATCATGTGGCGCGATGACGATCACTGGCATGTTTTCGTCGACCAGTGCGAGCGGACCATGCTTCAATTCACCAGCCGCATATCCCTCGGCATGGATGTAGGATATCTCCTTGAGCTTCAGCGCACCTTCCATTGCCAGCGGGAAACTGGTGCCGCGGCCGATATACAGGACGTCATGAAATTTTGACAGTTCGCGCGATAGGAGCTCGACATCTGGCTTGATGCTGTTCAGGACCCGGCCCATGACGCCCGGCATTTCGGCAAGACTCGTGACGAGCGCCTTTGCCTCATCTTGCGTTGCCGTTCCACGGGCCCTGGCAGCGCCAATGGCGAGTGTGGCTAGAGCCACAAGCTGGCAGGTGAACGCCTTGGTGGAGGCAACGCCGATCTCCGGGCCGGCGAAGATCGGGAAGACGGCGTCGGCCTCCCGCGCGATGCTCGATTCCCGGCTGTTGACGACAGCGCCGGTCTTCAGCCCACGCGCCTTGCAGTATCTCAGGGATGCGAGCGTGTCGGCGGTTTCACCGGACTGCGAAATGAAGAGAGCCGCCGACTGCGGCGGCAACGGGATCTCCCGGTAGCGGAATTCGGACGCGACGTCGATTTCGACCGGCAGGCGCGCATAGCGCTCGAACCAGTATTTTGCGATAAGTCCAGCCAGATAGGCGGTGCCGCAAGCCGAGATCGCCAGGCTCGGGATGCCGGCGAAATCTATGCAAGACGTCGTGTCGGCGCGATTCCCTTCGAAGCTGGTGTGATAACCGAGCGCACGGGCGACAACCTCGGGCTGCTCATGAATTTCCTTCTCCATGAAATGGCGATACTTGCCCTTATCAGCCAGATATGCCCCGGCAAGGGAAGTCTGGCGCGGACGCTCGACGGGATGGCCATCGAAATTGAAGATGTCGACTCCTGTCTTGCCGATAACGGCCCAGTCGCCGTCGACGAGATACGTGACCGCATTTGTGAAGGGAGCAAGCGCGATCGCGTCGGAGCCCAGGAACATCTCGCCGACGCCATGACCGATCGCCAATGGGGGTCCATTGCGCGCCGCCATGATGGTGGACGGATCATCCTCAAAGAGAACAGCAAGCGCATAGGCACCCCTGACGCGCTTCAGCATGGCATGCATTGCCTCACCCCTCCCCATGCCCTCACGGCGGTATCGTGCCAAGAGATGTACGACAACCTCGGTGTCGGTATCGGTCTGGAACTCGGCGCCCGCCGCCGCGAGTTCATCCTTCAACTCGGCGAAATTCTCGATGATGCCGTTGTGAACCACGGCCACACCCTCCGCAATGTGCGGGTGCGCGTTGCGCTCGGTGGGTGCGCCGTGGGTCGCCCAACGCGTGTGTGCGATGCCGACGATCCCACTCAGCGGCTCTTCCTTCAACCTTCTCTCGAGGTTGACAAGCTTGCCCTTCGCGCGCCGGGAGTGCAGCGAGCCCTCGCAAATGGTGGCAAGGCCGGCTGAGTCATAGCCGCGATATTCGAGCCGCTTCAACGCGTCGACCAACCGCTCCGACACCGGCTGATGCCCGACAATGCCAACAATCCCGCACATGACTTCGTCTCCGAATTCTTCCCGGTAGCCTCAGTCGGCTCGAAGGGAACGCGCCAAGCGCTCAGCCTCCGTAGTAGAATTCTGCAAAACAGGTAAAATCGATTTTTGGGATAGCTGCCATCCAGCCAGCGGATAGGCGAGCATGTCTTTTGACATCCGGCGAGACGGATCGTTGATCTCGGCTCTGCAGGTCTCCTGACCTCAACTCACCCGTCTCGGAGAGTTAGTAAGCTGTCAAATTCGTCAGCGATTGGCGCAATTTGCGGCCATGTTCAGTGCTTTTTCGACCTTCGCGGCCGCGCAGATTGTCCCTGCAAGCTGTCCATCATGGGGACCGCCGCGTGTCGCGGAGAGGATGGCCCGGTGGCCGACTTAGTCGCGGAGTGTTCGGCGGTGCGGAGTTTCGGCCGCTGAAATTCAGCCGTGGCAACGTCGCCGAGTCGCCGACGCTGCCGCCGCAACCGCGCTGTGTCGATCTTAGACAAGGCCGAATGCCAGGCTCTGCCGATGGCCCTAAGGATCATTTGCATTGCTACCTTCCTCTGCTGCCCAGCGCATTCCCGTCGTCTGCGTCAGTCGATTTGGGATCGTGCATCAAAGATCGATGCCGATGCGAATCGGGTGGCTATCAGCCCCATTTTTCGCTGCCGATGCAAGCAGGCTCGGAGCACCTTGTCGAAGTCTTGCCCGGGCCGATCGAAGGCAGACCGCGTTCGTATAGCTGCGCAGGTCACGAGACGTTGGGCCCACTCCTTTGCCGACCGATGTTCCAAGAGATGCCCTCGCGCTGCACCAGGCCGGAAACCTCTTTGCCGACATGCCGCTCGAGAACCGGCCGCCATGGTACGAGCGTGAACTCTCGCGATTTCTCGATAACGGCGTATTTGCCGCTGGCGAGTTCAACTGACCGGCGGAGCGTGCCCTCTACGCGATGACCGGGCCGCGTTTCGGCATAGGACAGGCCAAGCTCTTCCGACAGTTGACCGGCAACACGGTTCAACTCCCGCTGGCGGAGGATCGAAACCATGTTGGCGCGATAGATGATCCGATCCTGCTCCTCATGAGCAAGGCCCTGCGCGATCAGCCACTGCTGCCGGCGGCTCCGCGCCTCCTGCACTTCACGGCCGAAGCCCGAATTGCGCAACCTCTCTGATGCCTCGGAGACAAGCTGGCTGTCGATCCAGGTCGCGCCGTCAAAGCCAACCTGCCGCTCCAGCGGCATCGATGAGAGCTTGTCGACCGTGACCGGCTGGGTCCTGGCCTGCTGGCGCTCGTAGGCGACGACACGATCGAGATGATCCGGCGCGATGATCCAGGTGCCGTCGGGCTCGCGCTCCACGCCCCCGATAGCGCGCCGGATTGCCTCCAGCCGGCGGACATGCGTATCGGCGAAGCGGTCGGTGGCGGCCGGATCGTGCTTCAGATGAATGTCGATGTTGTAGCGGCCGTCATGGGCAGCCGCGATTTCGACCACTGTGCGGTCAACCAGCCTGGGCTGTGTGTTCCTCGGCGTGACACGCACGATGCAGCCGTCGGGCGTCGGCTCTGTCGCCTCGCCCTTGCCGATGTCGATGTATCGGGTTTTGCCATCCACACCGTCGACGATGAGGTAATGCCGGTCGCTGAGCTCGTCGGCCAGCCCGCGCGCGACAACGCGGCCGACGACAGGGGCGGCCTGCTCGCCGGATCCATCGTGGATCACGCAGTCGGCGGCACTGCGGGCGATCCCCCTGCCCGTCAGTTCGCGATGCAAGGTCTTGATGATGTCGCCGCGTTCGCCGATGCGGCGCAGCGTCGCTTCAAGCCCGTCGTCGAGCCGCCAGCGGCGCGGGGCGATCTCTTCCGCCAGATGCATCCGCTCGAGCTTGCGCAGGCGCCCCTGGTGCAAGGTCTGTCGAAACGCGTCGCGGCTATCCAGCGAAACCAGCCCACTGTCGTCACGCAGCTGCAGCAGGCGGCGGTCGATGCTGGTGAAGCGTTCCTGCTGCATTTCCTGGCGCAGGCGATGCTCGATCTCGTGGTCGGTGCGCGGACCGAGATCGAGGCTGACCAGCTCGGCGGCGCGCTCGCGGATGCCGCTCGAGATGTATTCTCGCGCTATAACAAGATTCTCGCCGCGATCGTCCTTGCCACGCACGATGATGTGGGTGTGCGGATGGCCGGTATTGAAATGGTCCACGGCAACCCAGTCGAGCTTCGTGCCGAGATCCTCCTCCATCTGTGCCATGAGCCGCCGCGTCAGTGGCTTGAGGTCGTCAAATTCGATGCCGTCCTCGGGTGCGACGATGAAGCGGAATTGATGGCGATCGCCATCGGCACGATCGAGGAAGTCCTTGCCAGCGACGCAATCGCTGTCGGCGCCGTAGAGCTGGCCAGGCGCGCCGTCCCGGGTGACGCCGTCGCGCTGGATGTAGCGCAGATGCGCACGCGCCCCGTCCGCGCTCTTGCCGGCCAGCTTGACGACACGCGCCTTGACGACGACCCGGCGCTGGCGGAAGGCTGCATGGCGATCGCGTGATTTCAGCAGCGCGGCCGTCGCCCCACCCCGGCCTATCCTGCTGCCCGCGAAGCGCCCACCACGCTGGGGCCGGCCACCAGCTCGGTTGATCGCCGCCCGCACCTGGCCGGCAAAGCGTTTGCCGGCCTTCGAACCACGGGAGCCAATCTTCCCGAGCTTCGGTCTGAACTCGTCATCCCTCATGCTTGGCCTGCGCCTGGAACAGAGTCGAATCAGCCATTTGCGCTCCGAAGTTCTCCTGACGCTGGAGGGTGCCTCCGGCAAAAATGATGTGCAGACAGACACTTCGCCGGCCCTGGGAGGCGGTGCCTTTATCTTGCCTTCCGCGCCCCACCCCTTTGGACGCGTCCGGCCCCCCATTGCTAGCGTTCCGGCTCTTTGACATGTGCGACATCCCTCCCCAGCGGCACGAAGAGATCGCCGTTTCGCGCAAAAGCGCGACCACCATTTTGCGGGAAAAACAGCGAGCGCCCCGAGGGTGCATCTTGCCTGTCCGGAGCGACAGATTTGCCCTTGAACTGCTCGATGTCGGTTCGCGAAACTCCGGCAGCCCGGAGCTGCTTGAGGTAGTCGACGGTCTCTTTCGGCAGCGGCGTGCCGCGCTTCAGATGCGCCTGGTAGCGCTCGGGTCCGGCGTTGTAAGCGGCAAACAGCCCGGGGAACCCGAAGCGGTCATACATGGCGCGGAGATAGGCAGTGCCGGCCAGAATGTTGTCGTGCGGATCGTGGGGATCGGCGCCCAGTCCGTATTGCGCGCGCATGTCCTGATAGGTTTCCGGCATCACCTGCATGAGGCCCATGGCACCGGCGCGCGAGGTGATCGGCCGGCCGTGGAGCATCGTCTTGCCGCCGCTTTCGGCATCGATCACCGCGTAGATCCAGGCCTCGGGAACACGGAAACGCTTGCTTGCTTCGGCAACGAAGTGCCGCCATTTTCCAAGCTGCGGACTATGGGAGATGGCGACCGGCTCAGCGCCGGTCGAGGCGGAACAGGCGCATGGCGCGACAGCGATCATGCCAAGCATCAGGAGGGCTACTCGGTCCATAGCGGCGCGAGCCTCCCGATGATGTTGGTGGCTCGGACCGGCCCGAAATAGCGGCTGTCGAAAGAGCGCGGTGCCTCGCCGTTCAGCACGAAGAATTCGTCGTCAGCGAGCGCGCGGCAGCCGCTCCACCAGGGCAGCGGACGGCCTTGGGTGTCGGTAACTAGCCGACGTGCGACGATCTTGCCGCCGATGATGATCGCCTCGTTGAAGGCGCAGACACGTTCGTGCGGCAGCGCGGCAATGTGCTTTACAAGGGGAACGCCGTTCGGGAGATAGCCGCGTTCGGCAGCGAGGCCGGCAATGGCATCCGGTGCGCCGGCGAGCACCAGGTCGCCGCGTGCTGGCGCTCCCGCCACGACGCGATAGAGGCCAACCGGCGCGCTCGCCGAGGCGTTCCAGATCAAGAAGGGCGATGGGTTTGCAAGGGGGCCGAAGGCAACCAGGCCAAGGGCAATCGCGGTCGCGGCGATCGCCTTTGTCGCCCGAGCACGGCGCAGGCGGCTGCCGGTCAGACCGATGGAAGGAGGCCGGCTCATGAACGGCCTCCATCGTTGGAATGGGTCTGGTTATGGCGGCCTTTCGACCAGTCGTCGAGCTCGTCGATGTGGTAGCGGACGTAGCGGCCATGCTTGCGGAATTTCGGGCCGCCGCCCTTGAGCCGCATCTTTTCCAGCGTGCGCTGGGAGAGCCCTATGTAGAAGGCGGCTTGGGCTGTGTTGAGAAACGGACTGCCCTTTTTGGCGCGGGCGGCGCGTTCGTTTTCGTTGTCCATGATGATCCTCGTTTGGCTTGCGAGCGAGACGAGGATGGGGGGGCGAGGTCGTCTTGGGGACGGGCGAAGAGTTGGGGGCGAGTTTTCGCCGCTCTGTGGCAAGAGCCCCGCGCCGGCTGCGGCGCGGGGCTCCGATGAGCCCGATCAGTCGGCCGGGTTCCAGATGATGGCGTAGGTGTCGTCATCGTCCTGGCCGGCGGCGCGGCCCAGATTGGCGTAGAGCTTGCGCGGTCCGAACTCCGGCGCGGCAATCGACAGGCTCACATAATCCTTGCCGGAGGTCTCGCCGGTGCGGATCCAGCCGGCGCCAACTTCGACCCCTTGCGTCAGCACCCTGTAGTCGGGATGGTTGTCGGCGCTCTTGGCCTGGTTGGGGATGATGTCGATGTCGGCGCGGACGCTGAGGGTCTTGAGCTGGCCCTTGTAGGCGCCGTTTTCCTGCTTGTTGACGTAACCGATCGCGGTCATTTCGAAGTCTCCTTTTGCTGTCGCCGGGGACCATCCCCTGCGATGGCGGACCGTGATGGATGCGTCCGGAGCGCCTGAACCTGACAGGGCCGCAGCGCCAGCGGAGGACCCGAGCAGGCGGCTTTTTTGAAGCGGAGCGGCGCGAGGAAGCCGCCGCAGGCGGCGGGGAAAAAAGCTGCTGGCGAGGGTTTCGGGCGGCCGGACCCGTCCATAGGTCGACAAGCCAGCCGCAGGGGATGGTCCTGGCAGGGAGCATGGAGATCGTGGCGAGCGCGGTCGCTGCAGCCAAGCCAAGCAGGAGAGGATTGCGGGACTGCGGCTGATGCCGCGCCATGCCGATCGAGATCGTGCCCCACGGGTCGGGCGCCAGGGCAGGCATCCGACGGGCTGAACGACCTGCGGGACCAAGGTGGTTTGCCGGGCTGGATTGTGCCGCTGGAAACGGGGGGCAAAGGTCACGAACATGCGGCCATTGCGACCGGGGTGCGATGCCGAGCGGCGGCCATCCTGGCAGCCGCCGCCCAGCTTGACGGGCTATTGGCAGTCGAACAGGGAGCGGACCCGTGCCCATTGATCGGCGGTGCGCAAGCCGCCTCGATCCGTGTAGCTTTCGACCGGGAATTTCATCCAGCGCGGCAGCCAGGCCTCGACCTTTTGCCTGCCGTTTTCGCCGGACAGAAAGTCGCGGATGATTGTCTTTTGCGTCTTCACCTTCTCAGCGACATTGCCGTCCGCGACATGCTTGCCGCCGATTTCGGCAAGCATCGAATTGGCAATTTCCCTGTCGCGCAACAGGTCGAAGAAGGCGTCGTCCGGTTGCCAGCAAGCGGCGGTGTCGACATTGAGATGATTGCCGAGCGCCTCGATGACGGCACTGCCGGCCTCAAGCGTCTCGGCCATGACGATGCCGAGAACGCGCATCACATCATCGTCGGACAGCGTCAGCAAATGCGCAAACAGGCTTGCCGTGCCGAAGTCGCCGCCATTGCGGCCAGCGACCGCGCCACCCTCGTCCGGTTCTCCAAGCAGCGCCAGGACCTCGCGCCGCTTATCCGTGAAGGCGGTTTCGGCCTTGCAGGCTGAAAGGCTTGCCGCCACGATTTCGTTGGCGGCGCGCTGCGGCTCGGTACGCACCTGCCACAGGCTTGAGCCGGCAATCGCATGTGCCACCATCAGGCGAAGGGCTGCGGCCGGACGGTCAAGGAGCGCCAAGCGCACGATGGCATGACGGTGCAGATCGACATAATTCTGCATCGGTCCAGTGACTTCGGGCCGCGAGGGTTTGTCCGGGGTCTCGGCCTCTGCGGCCTCGCCATTGGCTCGGGCGCGGCGGGCTTGCTTGTGCGACAGCCAGCCCTCGTGACACGCGACCTCGCCGCGATGCGAGACTGATATAAAGACCTTGCCGCCCTTCTTCTTCGGCGTCTTTTCGTGGTCCCATGCGTGAAAATGTTGACTCGGTTCGAGCACGATCACTTCGCTCCATCCGGCCTCAAGAAAGGCGTTGCGCGTGGCGGCTATCGCCTCATTCTGCTTGAGCCAGAACAGGTCGGCGTCGGCAAAATAGCTTTCCTCGCCGAACAGATCGGAGACGATCAGGCCGGGATAGTCCTCGATGGCGAACAGCGCCACCTTGGTCGAGATCGACTGGCCGCCGAACAGCCATTGCTTCAATTGCCAGCCGCGCGGCGCGCGGTTGTCGGGATCGGCAAAGAGCGCCAGCCAGTCCTTCTGCTGCGCCTTCGAGGCCATGGTGAGATGGCGCACCGTCTCGGCGTCGATTTCCTCGCGGCGATAGGCTTCGCGAATCCTGGGCAGAAGCTCGCCGAGCGCCAGAATCCGCTTCACCTGATGCTCGGTGAGGCCGAACGTGGCCGCGATATCGGCGATTGTGCGACCTTCCCTGATGAGGCGGGAAAAGGTTTCCCATTGCGAGACCTCGTCGGGATCGAGGCGGGCGATATTTTCAATCAGGGAGGCTTCGAGCGCGTCGGCGTCGTCGCCATCCTCCATGATGGCGCATGGCAGCGGCGCGGCCTTGCCGCGCTCGTCGGCAACGGTCTTGGCCGCGAAATAGCGTCGGCGCCCGGCGACGATCTCGAAGGTGTCGGGCGAGCCGTTGGGCCGCACCAGAAGCGGAACAAGGACGCCGCGCGCCCGCACCGAGGGCAGGATGTCGGCGATGTCGGGCGCGCGTTTGGAATGCCGCATGTTGGCGGCGGCGATGCTCAATTGGTCGATGGAAACGTGGGCAAGCTGCATGGTCTTTCTCCTTTGCTATGGCCGAAATTGCCTGACCGCGAGGCCGCTGGCCGAGCGGCGCGACGGTTTTGCGCCGGAGGGCGCTATTGTTCCGCCCGGTCGGACGGAAGCTCGGGAAGGGAAAGCGAGAGGGCGGCGGCGGCCTGCCGCAAGAGCCCTTCGGCCTCGGTGATGTGGCCGCATAGGCGAGCGGCTTCGGCATAGACCGAGAGCGGAAACCGCGCCTTGAAATAAAGGTCGCGCTCGATGCCGAGGCCAAGCGGTCCCTTCACGGTTTGGAGCTCGGCAAGGCTGACGCTGCCGAGTTCGGGGAAGCCCAATCCGAGATCACAGAGGCCGAAGAGTGTATCGCCATCAGCATCGAGCTCGCTCAGGAGCCAGGTGGCGGCGCCCAGCGGATTGAACAGTTTCACGACCGGAACATGGTCGGCTTCGGTCTCGGCAGCGCCATTGGCGAGCAGAAGAAGGCGCAGTTCGTCAGTGATGAGGATCATTGCGGCGTTCCTTCAAAACGGTTCGTGATTGACGGCGGGTTGACCAACAGGCCGGTATTCAAGGGGTTTCCGCGCGGCCGCATCGCGCGCCGTCAGAAGCGCAAGGCTCTCGCGTAGGGCGACGAAGCGCGCTCATGCGGCGATCTCGGCATCCGCCTCGCCTTCCACGTCGGCATTGAAGCCGAGCAGGAGATCGGCGGCTTTCGAGGCATGGCTGGCGGCGCGGAAGATGGCGCGATTGTCCTCGCGCAGCACGCTCAGCCATGAGCCGATATAATCGGCATGGCGCACGGTCGGCTCGATGCCCATAGTGCTGCAGACGAAGGCTGCGCAGATTTCAGCGACCAGTTCCTCGCGCGCATAGGCCTTGGAGCCGAACGAGCCGGAGAGGTCGCGCGCAAGGCGCGTCGGGTGGCCGGTCCAGTGGCCAAGCTCGTGAAAGCAGGTCCGGTAATAGTTGATCTGCTGAAAGAAGGCCGGTTGCGGCGGCACCTGAATGAAGTCGCAGTCCGGCATGTAGAAAGCGCGATCGCCGCCGATGCGGACATCAGCGCCGGTTGCACGAATGAGCGCCTCGGCCTGCGGGATGATCTGGCGCTGCGGCAGCGGTTCGGCGGCGGCATGGAGATGTCCGGGCAGGTTCTCGCACTGCGCGACGTTGAAGACGGTGAAGCGCTTCAGGAAGGGCACCGCCTGTGGTTCGTCGCCATCGACCTTGGCGCGTTCCTTTTCGTTTTGCGGAACAAAGCGGTCGGCGTGAACGATGGTCGTGCCGCGCTCGCCTTTCCTGACATTGCCGCCAAGGGCAAGCGCCTGCCGGAAGGTCAGCCAGTTCTGGCAGGCATAGCTGCGCTCGATGACCGCGCCCCACAGGATCAGGATATTGATGCCGGAATAGCGGCGCTCGGTGGCCGCATTCCTGGGCAGGCCGAGGCCTGCCTTTGCGTTTCCCCAGGGCTTGACCCATGGCACGATGCCGCGCTCGAGCTCGGCAATGATGCGGTCCGTGATCTCTTGATAAAGGCTGGCGCCTGCGCGCCCGCCCCTGCTTGCGCCAGCCTTTCGGCTGCCGGAACGTTTGTTGGTTGAACGCATGCCCTGGTCCTCCGCTCGCCAAATCGCGCCCTCCCCCGGAAGCGGGGTGGGCGGCGAAAACGACCGGAAAGGCCCGCCGTGAAAGGCGGACCGCATCCGAAGGACCGGAACGCAGAGGAGGACCCGAAGCGCAGCGAAGGGTTGCGGGATGCCGCGGCGGGCCTAGAAGGGAGAGCCGCCCACCGCGCGCACCCGGGGACGGCCTAAAAGACAGACCACGCCGGCCGATCGGCCGGCGGCCGTGCGCAGCCGAAAGGCGGCCCAAGCCAGGGGGCGAAGCCGGATGGCCGAGACCGCCTGAGCCTTGCGAAGAAAAGCGGGCTCGGTGCACGAGCACCCGGCGCGCGCCTTCAGGCGCGCGGGATTCAGGACTGGTGGTCGGCACCGCAGCTGATGTGATACCATCGATCCTTGCGCCTGGACGCGTGGATATGGTCGACGCCGCAGAGCCGTGAATTTCCACCTCTCGGCGCCCCTTGCCGCGTAACGGGGAGAGCGTCCAGGAGCGAGATCGCGGCCGCCGGAATCTTGGGTGATAGCCGCACGCCGGGAGACGGCGCCATGTCCGGCGTCGCGCTCGCGCCCCGCGTTCCGGTCTGGTCAAGAAGCCAACCGCGAAGAAGGCGCTCAGGAGCACATCAAAACCCCAGCTCCCAAAGACGATCCCGAGACCCTCGGTCAGAACGGCACTTTTGCAGCTGTCGAAGATTTGCCTAGGCGCGGGCATCAGCAATGGAGCGTTGCAGTCGGGCCATCCCCACTTCCCCTGGGATTACTTCGTCGCCGACCACCAACGCCGGTGTGCCCTCGATATACAGATCTTTGGCGAGTGCGAAATTGCGTGTGATGGCATTTGCGATGGCTGGGTCTTGCATGTCCCGCTTCAGCTGCTCGAGATCGAGGCCCACCCGCTCTGCAACGGCTAAGGTGGTGCGCTGGTTGAGGAAGCCGGGGAAAGCCATGAGGGCGAGATGGAACGCCTGATACTTCCCCTGTTTGTACGACGCGAGCGCTGCGCGCGCTGCAAATTTGGATGCTGGCCCCAGGACTGGGAGTTCCTTGAACACAAGCTTCACATTGGGATCATTGCTGAGGGCCTCCTGTAGATCGAGAGCTGCCGCCCGGCAAACGCCGCAGTTGTAGTCGAAGAACGAGACCACAGCGATATCGCCATCCGGATTGCCCGCAATTGGCGAGGCTGGGTCGTTGAGGAGGGCGTCGCGCCGCTGTGGAATGCGTATGCGCAAGTCAGCCGCTATCAGGCGTTGGTCCTCCACACATTGCAGGTCCTCGGCCGTATCCAGATGTTGTTTCAGCGCTCCCAGCGCGAACAAAGCTAGGGCCAACAAAGCGATTACTGTGACAAGGGCGGCATTCAGCCTGGACATGGGTGGGCTCCAATCAAACATGAACGGCAGGACGCCCGCGGCGCCGGCACCCCCGGCACGTTGCGGCGCTTCTCCCGTCGCGGCTCTCCGGTCAAGCGCCGCACCCCCCGTGCCGCAATTCCCGTGCCATCGCCGCCCGCAGCAGGAGCTCACGCAGCGCTGCGCCGCGGAAAGCGTGGGCCATCGTGCATTGAAGATCACTGTGGCTCACAGCTGACTTCGTAGGCTGGGTGGCCTCGCTCGACGGGCGCACCATAAGATGGCGCAACCGGCGGCGGTTTCGCGACATAAGGTCGGGAACCGTTCAAACAACTGGCGGGGATTTGTCGGCGCTTCCTGTGCACTTTGCAGAAAATAGGTCTGTGAAATTTCACAGAGCGCGGCCACAAAACTCGAACTGTAGCCGAGTCCTCCACTGTGGCTCGCTTTGCAAGCGCTAGTTCATCTCCGGCCCGGGGAGCCACTTAATCCAGAAATGTCTTGAAACCCAAGGATTGCCCGGGTTTCCGCTTCCCCAGAGATACACCGCGCGATACACTGCGGGGTAACCGCCCGCATTGCGTACCATGCGAAGGCAGACCTTCAACACATCTGGGCAATCCTCGCTGGTACCGGATGCCGCCTCGCCGAGGTCTCAGGTCTTCGCGTTGCGGACGTGCATGTTGACCACGTCGTCCCGCACATCACGGTTGAGTGGCACGATGACCGCCGCATTAAGAATGCCGTATCGCGGCGGAATGTGCCGTTGAGAGGTCGCGCGCTGGAGGCCGCAAAGGAAGCCGTCAAGGCTGCCGGCAGCGCAACGATGCTCTTTCCGACCTACGGGCGTCCCAAAGGCGCCTCCTCAGCATCTGCTGCCTTGGGCAAGCACGTTCGGGCCTGCGTGACGGACCCAAAGGCTACCACCCACTCGCTTCGCCACCTCATGAAAGACCGACTACGCTTGGCCGGCGTCACAAAGTCGGACCAAGACATTGTTCTGGGTCACTCATCGGGCAGCGTTGGTGAGGACTTATGGGGCGACGAGGCGCGGCTTGAGGTTGCGAGACGGGCGCTTGAGAAGGCACTAATCTGACGGAACTTTCAGCGCATGACTTTGCTGGTCTCAGCGATGATTTTGGGGTTCTGCCCAATCGCAATCGTGTAACTGAAGCGCGCCACACCTTTTGCCTGCTTGTGCCTTGGCAGGCTGCGGACGACCCAGTCATAAGTGCCCGACACCATGCATCGCTCATTGGCACAGGTGACTATGACGCTCTCGTCGTGGAGATTGTATCCCCGTTCCGGCCATCGTTGGAAATAGCTTCTCTTGTCGGCGATGATCGAGCTTAGGTCCGTTGGCTTTCCGTAATAATCGACGATGCCAGCATACGAATTTTGAACCTGAGCGATCGCCAAATCTGCGTTGTCGCCATGGTGCTCGATGAGCCCCTTGATAAATGCTACCGCCGCGCTCTCTAGCTGCCGCTCGTCTGCGCTGGCTTCAGCGGGGGCCGGACTGGGCGTTGGCGACACACGCGACGTGTCAACGGACGGCGGCGTGGTAGAAACGTTGGTTACGCGCAGTTCAGCCATCTCACTGGCGGAGAGATATCGCATATCAAACCTGTCGTAACTCAATGCTACGGCCATCAACTTGGGGTCAACGCCCATCTCGGACATGTAGGACATGATATCGGCAGTTACGGCTTGAACGTTGGCCACAGCCTCGTCGGTAGACATTCCGTTCTCTGGGGCGAAGGATGAGCGATGAACACCAATAGAGCCCGGGTCGGCAACACGGCGAACGCCACCCATGTAAGCTAACGAGCAAGCCGACGCGCACTGCAACTGTCGGACTTGAAGCGTATCAAGGCCGGCTGCCCGGATCAAACGTCCAAGCTGCATTGCACTTCCGATACTGCCGCCCGGCGAGTCGAATACGACCACCCTAGCCCCACTGCTTGTGACAGCGTGGCTAAACTCATTCAGAGGTTCGTTGACCCCAAATTCACCAGAGACGATGAGAAACGGAAGCTCGCCCGGCGACGATACCGGCTTGTATTCCAGAGCCTTAGCTGAACTTGATGTGGCGACAATAACTGACGCGACAGCGAGAAACTTCACAACCGAACGCATAACCCAACATCCAAACCCACCAACCTCAACTAAGAGCCACTTAAAGATCTATTTCAAGGGGCAACTGGACCGGGGCAACTGGCGATGAGAGAACTGGTTGAAATTCAATGTCTGTTGGGAACATTAAAACGATGTGTAACCTCTACAACCTCACCACTTCGCAAGAGGCCATCCGCCAGTGGACCGGTACCTTGCGGAACATCTTGGGCAACCTTGAGCCGTCCATTGACATCTATCCCAACTGGCCCGGCCCCGTGGTCCGAAACGCTCTCGAAGGGGGCGAGAGTTGGCCTATCTCCTGAGGGGAATGCCGTCACCTTCGGAGCGAGTGACAGGCAAAGCCGATTACGGGACCACCAACATTCGCAAGACCAACTACTTTCATTGGCAGCCGTATCCGGCACCGGACGACGCTTTGGTGATTGTCGAGAAGCCCGCCACGCAGATCAAGTTTCCGCTGGGCTCGACACCCGGTGACCAACTACGTTTGCTCTAGACAGTGCGGACGCCCAACCGATGAACAGCAGCCCTCAATCCTCGGAGTCGGCGATGCGCTTCCATTCGCCGTCGCCGGTCATAAATTGGCTAAGGCGGCTGATAATGCAAATCAGCTCGACGAGACGCACCGCATCGACATCGCGCGTATGCATCGTCGGACGGCGAGTGGCGATAAGCGCCTGTAGGTCAAGCCGCAGCCTTTGTTCGTTTGGAAAGACGTACCCGAACGCTTGATTCCAGTTATCCGCGCGAAGCACGATCGCCATCAGGTCGCCAAGATCGAGATAAGAAAGCAACGCTTCATCCCGCTCGCCATTCGCCATCGCCGCCGCGCGAAGATCACGCGCCTTGTTACGGATTTCGCCCCCAACCCTCTGCTTGAACCACTGCGGTCCGCCCACCGCTTCCATCTTCTTCGAGATGAAGGACCGCAACGCGCGCTCAAAGAAGCCTATCGCGCTGAAGGCATCATTTCTGGGATTGGCCGACCGTATCTGAACGGACAGCCCCGCAACGTCCAGCAGCGCGACGGACCTACCAGCTTCCGAAGCGCCGGCCGCGAAACCGCTCTCTATGACAACCTCGATCGCACCAGTTGACGTGGTCTCGATCAGACCCGGGTCAACCTTGGCTTCGCGGTAGTGTCGTTGGCGCATTTCTGGATCGCTCCAGAAGCGGTTTGGCAGATCAGACCGCGTGTGCCAGTTGCCGAATAGCTCCTCATAGGCTGTGAAGCTTGATCTCGCCGCGAAGCCAAGCACGTCTCCAGCACCAGCCAGTGCGGAGAGCTTCAACCGGGTTGTCTGCAGCCCAGCGGACAGAGTTTCCGCTCCCAGAGCGCTCAGACGCAAGCGGCCTACCTCAGCCGAGAGGCTCAAGACGCCAGTAGCGGCCCGCTGGATTAGCTCGATTTCTTTGTTTGGCGTGCCAGTCGGCATGTGCACCGCGAGCGTACCCGTGCTAGCGAGTTGGCTTGCCCACTGGGTGGCGCGCGCAATCAATGCCATGCCAGGCGATGCCTGAAGCTCGGCAATGGTCGGCGATAGGGTCGATCCCCTTGCCTGCAGCTCGGCGAAGGTCTGCGATAGGGCCGATCCCTTTGCCTGAAGCTCGGCGATGGTCGGCGATAGGGTCGATCCCCTTGCCTGCAGCTCGGCGAAGGTCTGCGATAGGGCCGATCCCTTTGCCTGAAGCTCGGCAATGGTCGGCGATAGGGTCGATCCCCTTGCCTGCAGCTCGGCGAAGGTCTGCGATAGGGCCGATCCCTTTGCCTGAAGCTCGGCAATGGTCGGCGATAGGGTCGATCCCCTTGCCTGCAGCTCGGCGAAGGTCTGCGATAGGGCCGATCCCTTTGCCTGAAGCTCGGCGATGGTCGGCGATAGGGTCGATCCCCTTGCCTGCAGCTCGGCGAAGGTCTGCGATAGGGCCGATCCCTTTGCCTGAAGCTCGGCAATGGTCGGCGAGAACGGCGACACCTCCAGCCCGCTGATCGCCTTCGACAGGGTCGATTCCGGAAGGTTGCTGATGGCCGTTGAGAGGGTCGACAGCTCTAGCCCGCGACTCAGTCGATCGAGCGGCCCATCACTTTGGCCCGTGGCGATGTCGGATAAGCTCTTGAATTTGTCCATCGTCTTCACGCTAACGGTTGTTTGGTTCCGGCAAGTCTTTGAGCTGACCCAACGTATCATAGCGCCGTATGCGCTGAGTCGACAGTTCCCTTTGCATGAGGTCACGAGGCAGCGGGTTCACCGCTCATCCCTCCAGATGACTCGGCGCACCACTCTGATGCGGAGCGCCAAATTTCTGACGGAAAAATGTGAGCCCAGCATCGACCTGATGCAGTCTTTGGGTTTCCCTGGCGGGGTGGTCGGATCTATATGTACTTGGACGTAATGATCCGCCAGAGCATTGCTGTTGTCAGCCTCTTCGATCTTGCGCGCCGCGTTCTCACCGCTTTCTTGGTTGTCGGCACGTTCCGCTTATCGTCGTAAAAGACGATATTTCGGTCAAAGAAGGGCTTCAACATCGGATCGGCTCTGATAGCGCCAGTGATGTCTGCCAGCCAACCATGCCGAACTCCTTCGTAGGCGAGCAACCAGTCGGGACCGTCGGCTGATACGGCCTTCACCCGGCGCTCCCAATCCCGGATTGGAGCCTCCGGAGCAAGTCCGCGAGATGCCATGTCGAGAATGAGCAAGCAGATCGCTGGACATTCGATCTTCGCAAGAAGAGCAGCTTGGGCGCCCAACTGCAGCGGCAGTGCCAAGCCCTTCATGAGGAAGATCGCCCATGCAACTTCATAGTGCTCGCCGCGCTCCAAGCCGCCTTTTATAATCGACGTCAAGCGCTTGGTGATGAGACTTTCGTGTATCGTCCGCCCCTCATGGCGCATGTTGATCAGAAGCGCTGACACTAGGTCGATGTTTCTCGGATCGACCATCAGGGCTCGCATCAGGAAACTTTGCAGGTATAACGCGTCGGGCACCTTGATTTCAGAACCCTGTATCAACGACAGCGCGTAGCGAAGAGGTCGATCTACAGGGTTTTGTTTTTGTAGATCGAGAGCGACCTCACAGAAGTTTTGCAAAGCAATGCCGGACAGCTCGGGGCCTATTCGCGCCGCCACCTGGAGGGTGTGAACCCAAGGTGTTCCAACGTTGTCGACTATCCCGATAACTGTAAGCGCTGTTCTGGTGGCACCTTTCGCGCGTGGTCGTGAGGAACGATGTTCGGAGCCTTTGAGGGCTTCGACACATGACGATTTCAGAGCTTACGCTTAAATCCAGCAATCTTGAGCCCGCGCGCCGTTTCGAGGTGTTCACGGGTTCCGGTCGGCGGCGCGAATGGCTGCCGGAAGAGAAAGCCCGGATCGTGGCTGAAAGTTACGATGCCGGCGAGACCGTGAGTGCCGTGGCCCGGCGGTATGCATTGTCCCCGCAGCAGTTGTTCGCCTGGCGTCGGGCTGCTCGTGTGCCGTTGGCGGAAGCGCTGGCACCGGAACCGTTGTTCGTGCCGGCAGTGGTGCCGGCTCCGAAGCCGGAACCGACGGGGAAACAACAGCCACAACGCAAACGGAAAGCTGCCCGCGACGCCGGCGTTATCGAGTTGGAGATCGACGGCGTCGCCATGCGGGTCGGCCGTGGCGCCGACGCCAAGACGGTGGCGGCGGTGATCCGCGCGCTGAAGGCGACGTCGTGATCGGGCCGACGGGTGCGGTCAAGGTCATGGTGGCGACGAAGCCGGTCGACTTCCGCAAGGGTGCGGAGGGATTGGCGGCGCTGGTGCGAGAGACGATGGGGGCCGATCCGTTCAGCGGGGCCGTTTACGTCTTCCGGGCGAAGCGGACTGACCGGATCAAGCTGATCTTCTGGGACGGCACCGGCGTCTGCCTCTATGCCAAGCGCTTGGAGGACGGGGAGTTCCGCTGGCCAAAGGTTCAGGATGGCGTGATGCAGCTGACGGCGGCGCAGTTCTCGGCGCTGCTCGAAGGACTCGACTGGCGGCGCGTCCACGAGGCGCGCCGGACCCGTGTTCCAGCCCAGGCGGGCTGACCCGCGACCAAGTGAATCAGCCTGGATTCCGCTGTCGCGGGCTGTCGACGAATATGGTCTGATCCACTCATGGCGATGACGGCGGACCAGCTTCCCGACGATCCGGATGCGCTGAAGGCGATGGTGCTGGCGCGCGACGTCGAGAACGCCCGGTTGATCCAGATCATCAAGGAATTGCAGCGCCACCGCTTCGGCCGTCGTGCTGAGACGCTGCCGGAAGACCAGCTGCTGCTGGGACTTGAAGAAGCCGAGCAGATCGAGGCGGCCGGCGAGGAGGAGAACGAACAGGCTGCTCCCATGGAGCGTCAGGCGCGTGTCACCAAGCGTCGGGCGAACCGCGGTGCGTTGCCACCCCATCTGCCACGCACGGATATGGTGGTCGACATCGAGGACCATGCCTGCCCGTGCTGCCGCAATGACTTGCATCGGATCGGCGAGGACGTAAGCGAGCGGCTCGACATCGTTCCGGCGCAGCTGCGTGTGATCGTCGTGCGCCGACCCAAATATGCCTGCCGAGCCTGCGAAGACGTGATCGTTCAGGCTCCCGCGCCCGCCCGGCTGATCGAAGGCGGCCTGCCGACCGAGGCGACGGTTGCCCAGGTTCTGGTCTCCAAATATGCCGACCACCTGCCGCTGTATCGCCAGGCGCAGATCTACGCCCGGCAGGGCATCAATCTCGACCGCTCGACACTCGCCGACTGGGTTGGCCGTGCCGCCTGGCACCTGCGTCCGGTTCACGAACGGCTGCTGGCGAAGCTGAAGTCCTCGCCAAAGCTCTTCGCCGACGAGACCACGGCGCCGGTGCTCGATCCCGGTCGCGGCAAAACGAAGACCGGCCAGCTCTGGGCCTATGCCCGCGATGATCGGCCATGGGACGGAGCCGATCCGCGCGGCGTCGCCTATGTCTACGCGCCCGACCGCAAAGCTGAGCGTCCGATCGCTCATCTCGCGGGCTTCACAGGAATCCTGCAGGTGGACGGCTATGGCGGCTATCGCGTGCTCGCCGACAAGAGCGGCGTGACGCTCGCCTTCTGCTGGGCGCACGTGCGCCGGCGCTTCTACGAACTCGCCGCGGCCGGTCCCGCGCCAATCGCCTGCGAGGCGCTGAGACAGATCGCCGAACTTTATCGCATCGAAGACGACATCCGTGGACGATCGGCGGAGCAGCGTCGTGCCGTGCGCCAGGAAAAGAGCCTGCCGATCACCGTCGCTCTCGAGCCCTGGCTGCGCGAGAAGCTCGGGCTGATCAGCCAGAAGACCAAGCTCGCCGAGGCAATCCGCTACACGCTGTCGCGTTGGGAAGGCCTCTCGCGCTTCCTCGATGATGGCCGCATCGAGATCGATAGCAACACTGTTGAACGCTCGATCCGTCCTATCGCGCTAAACCGCAAGAATGCACTCTTTGCCGGATCGGACGGCGGCGCCGAGCACTGGGCCGTCGTCGCTTCGCTAATCGAAACCTGCAAACTCAACGGCGTCGAGCCCCTCGGCTATCTCGCCGATGTCCTCACCAGGATCGTCAATGGCCACCCGAACAGCCAGATCGACGACCTCTTGCCATGGGCCTACATCCAGGCTCACGAACTCAGCGCAGTGGCCTGAGAACATCGCTCTGATGTCCGCTGTCAAGGTTTGGAACGCAGAAGGTCGCCCGATCCGAGGAACGGCTGCTCATTCTGATGAGCGCGCATGGGTGGAGGCGGAACTGAAGGACGTCGGTGATCAAGCTCTGATGCGCGGGTTGGCTACCGCATTCCCGATTGTGCGTCCGGGGCTGTTCCTATCTTACTGCGGGCGTCGGTCAATTTGCCGGCCACAAAGCGTCTGACGGGCATTCCCCTGCCGTGGTCCCGCCTCCGCCCATGCGCGAGGTGTAGACTGCCGCGGCGAGCGATCAGGTGGAGCGTGCCTCCCTGGCGACGGCCCACATGAAGCCGACTAGTTCGCGGGCGATCGCCGTGCAGACCACCGTCGTTCGCTTGCCTCGCGCAACCAGCTTTCGATACCGGGTCGTCAGGCGGGCCTGAGCCTTCCATGCGATCTCACGGACTTTCGGCGGTGCCTGCTCCAACCGGTACAGCTTCGCCTTGCCGATCCGGGGTGGATGTCGATAGGTCCAGGCGCTCTCAACCAGCATGTGGCGAACGCGGCCATTGCCTGCCTTGGTGATGCCGCCACGCCTGATTGTCTCTCCAGTCGACCGCTCGCCGGGAACGAGGCCGAGATAGCCCATGAGCTGGCGAGGGCTCTCAAAACGGCTTACGTCGCCGACCTCGGTGGCGAACGTCACGGCGACGATCAGATCGACCCCACGCAATGTCTGGAGCGCTCGCACGATCGGCGCCAGCGACCAGTTCGGGATGAACTCTTCGATCACGCGATCAAGCCGTTCCACACGCTCTTTCGAGACGCGCACCGCTTCGACCATTTCCTGGAGCGCGATCTGATGTGCAGGATAATCGAACCGCTGCTCCTGCAACCAACGCAGGTAGCGCATGGTCCAGTTCTTCGTGCGCGGATAGGCACGACCATGCTTGAGCATGAAAGCGCTCACCTGCTGGCGATGGACCCGCAGCGTCTCGACCGCGGCTGCCCGGGCGCGAACGAGATCTCGCATGGCTTCGTGATCTTCATCGGGAACCCATACCGCCGTCAGTTCGCCGGCGCGCAGCAGCCTTGCCAATGAAAGAGCATCCCGGCGGTTCGTTTTCACCCGATCGCCAGGCTTCCTTGGAATCAGCGATGGCGCGACCACGGTGCATTCATGGCCAAGGGAACGGATCAGCCGGTAAAGGCCATAGCCGGTTGGGCCCGCCTCGTAGCATAGGTGGATGCGATCGAACTTGGCAGCGATCCGTTGGATAACGCGGCGCATACTCGTATCCGATGCGTCGACCTCGCCGAAGAACCGAACCTCTCCCTCCCGGCCGGCTTCCGCAATCGCGATGGCGTTCCTCAGCTTAGCGACATCGATTCCGACAAATGCTTCCCTATAATCTGCCACGGCTCGTCCTCCTGTGATGAGGATCGGCTCGGACCGCCCGAGCAACCCTCGGACGCGCAGTGTAGGGTGAGCCACCTCACCGGCAGAAGCGGACATACGGTCTTACCGATAACTGATGTCTTTCCTCCGTGAATTTCTAAACCTACCTCAAGGTAGGTCGTCCGTAACGCAGAAAGCAGTCGTTCTGCATCACCAACAGTTTCAGTTCCTATTACCCAATCATCCTGCAGGCGATCGGCTGCGCCGCGCTGAAGACCGGTCCTCAGCATCGGTCTGCTGTCGATGTAGCCTGAGAGAATATCCGCGACTATACGGGATGTATCGGGCCCTATCGGGATGCCCACGGACTGACCTCGATTACATTTACGGAGAAGTACGTCGATTCGATCACCCAAGCTGTCGTTATACTTCTTGCGGTTTTTCTTGACCCGTTCCTTACCATAGGCCGCCCAAAGCACCGAGTGGGTGTATATGGATGGATAGAAGCGAAGAACGTCTGATTTGACCTCTACATCGTAGGTAGCTCGAATGAGTTGTTTGTGCACCGCGTTGCTCTTGAAGTCGGGCTCCTCAATCGCCCTGTACGATTTGGATGAGATCATGGTTCTGGAGAAGCTAAATCGCTGCCGGTCCAGCCAGCGAGATATAGTCGCCCAGTTCCTTGTCATAACCGAAGCGAGCAGAAGCTGGGGCACTGGGTTTGTAATGTGCAGTTGTCGACGCTCGTTCTTCGCTTTTGGCGTCGAGTAGAGTTCGGGTTCAGTCTCGCTTATCTCCCAAAATTTCTGATGCTTTGCATGGCTGGGCTTCAGCGGGCCGCTCGCGGCCCATATCGCCAACAATTCCCGCGCATACTCGCCGAAATCCTCGGTTATAAAGGGGGCGGCAGCTCTTTTGGAAAGTAGCCCTTCGATAGCATGACTTGAAGCTTGTCCAAAAATACGCTCCCCGAGCCCACGATACGGAAGATCAGGGTAATTCACATGGGTTTCCTAAAAATTGCCAACGCCAAATGATGGGTTTCCAAAGGTGCGCTGGACTTGCCGACCTCGCACATGATGCTGAAGACCGAGGACGCCTTCACCGGACCCATGTTCGACGCCATCAACGGGATGCTGGTCGACATGCTCGCGGCCATTGTCCGCAAGTACTATGACGACCGACGCGCAGGCAGGCTCAAGGGGATCGCCAAGGCAAAGGCCGAGGGTCACATGAAGGTCCGTCCCGAAGACGCCGAGCGTAGCGAGGCGATCATGGACATGCTGCGGAAGGGCCAGAGCTGGGACACCATTGTGCGAGAAGGCGTCTTATCCTATCCGCACCAAGGGCGGGGCGTTGGCGGACAGCTTGTAGAGCCGCAGGCGAACGGGACGGCCAGCCCCTCTGACACCAATATGTCGCCCACATCTTGGCCATCGGCAAAGAGTGAGCCGCAACTTCGCCCGTAGTTGCACCTGTCGGTGCCCTCAGTGCCTGCCGGGCAGGAACATGGAACCATCTTCAGCTCAAGCTTCGCCGCAGCAACCAACTCTTTGAGGCGTGCCTTCGCTCGACGCCCGAGGTTTCCCTCAGAGTCGCACCTTGGCTCGATGCTTTCGGGTGCGTTGAAGCCAACCAGCCGGGTCCCCTTCGCGGAACTGTTGAGCCGAATGGTATCTCCGTCCGTTACGGTGAACTGGGTTCTGGCAAGTGGCACCCTGTAGCCTGCTGCGTCTGACCTCGCGAAGGAGGGCATGCTTGGCCAAGTGATTTGGCCGCCCTTGACAACGAACGAATAGATCAGGGACCCGACGACCAATGCGAGAGCGATCCCAAAGGTTCTGACGAACCTGCCTGCCAAGTATCGAACCTCCCGAACGAGTGGGTTGCGCCAACGGCGCGGTCGCCAACGCGGCGATGGGGGCTTGTAGGTGCCTGGATGTGCGGGTCCTATCGCCTCATAGAGCTTCGCCCACTGCTTCGCGCTCAACCGCGTGCGCGGGCCGTATTTCACCAATCGGTCACGCATATCGAGGAGGAACTGGCGCTGCCATTGGCTAAGGTGGCCGCGAACCAATGCAGCCTCGATACGGGATTTCAGATCGTCCTCAGGCTCCATTTCGGTGGCCCCGCCCCTTCGCAACAATACTGGGCGGCCGGTGCAGCATACAAGTCCGATGTGGGACGCGGGAGAGGACCGAAATCATGTGCGCATGGCCCAAGGAGGCCTAGAAGAACGGCTGTTGCTTGATGATCGGAATTGCCGGATTGGTATTGTGCACCGTAACGCCCCTGCACGATGCTGCTGACGCCGCCGGTTGCGACGGCATTGGCGACCGAGAACGGGCCGATCCACGGGAGCGATGGTTCCGTCCCACCGTTAAAGGCGAACGCTACGCCAAGCTCGGCATGCAAGAAGAGATAGTTGTCAGCGGACGCGTTAAGGGAGAGCGCATTGCGCTTGGTGAGCGCTCGCCACGGTATTGATGGCAACAACGTTCGCAGCAAAGGAAGCCTTCTCGCGCGCGATGGCAGCTGCGGACTCATCCGCGCTAATTGCGCCGATCGCCTGCGCCATCTTAATGTTTTTGAGACTCCCAAGTATGTTTGCTGGGCGGCAAACAGCGGGCTGTATTTCGTTCGCAGAGCCTCAAGCTCACGCCCCTGGTCCGCTAGGACGCCGTTCCGCTCCTTGCTGGCCCTTCGCACCGATACCGACCATGTCGTTGATGCGCGCCTGCAGCGTAGAGAGGTCGGTCGAAATGCTAATTAGCAGGTCGTCGCTACTTGCAGCCATTGCTTACTCCATGGCGGTCGATCGCGCCGGGCGCGGTGGGTATTTTGACATCTGCGGATTGCTGTAAAAAGGAAATGATGGCGCGCCGCGTTCAAAGGATTGGGCGGACCACGAGGTAGTGACGATACGACAGCAAAGCTGACTATCTCAGCGTCACTATATTGTTAACAAAACGTTACTGGCCATTTACTGGAATGCCATTTTTGCATAAAAAAGAGGCAGACGGTGATTCGCCGTCTGCCTCTGTCTGTTGCGTACTCACGGTCTTGTGGTGCCGAGTGGACGAACAAGACCGCGTGTCCGCTCCATAGCAGGTCGGTAACTAGCGTCCTGAGGCGTTTTTGACAAGCCACAGGAGCTACGTAATGGTCAGACATCCTCCCAAGCCCTGCCATTCCCAATTGCTCCGCAAAGCGCTCGAAAGGAGCAATTGCAATGGCAGACGTGCAGGTAACTTGCATCAACAAAGTCCCACGTGAGAACAAGCACGAGGCTATTACAAACCTCGGCAACTCCACCGGGAAATGGTCGAGATCACAAGTGATCCAATGGATCGAAGCGGGCACGCATACTTTCTACACATCGGTAGGCGGAAAGCGCGCCAACGTCGCTGTGGTCAATGGCCCCAACGAGAAATACGTCCGCACTCACGCGGATGGCCAGTGGAACGATAATTTGCTGGCGCTTCCTGAGTGTCCGTAACGCTCTAACGATGGCGGGTTTCGGCCCGCCATCACTTTCTTCTCGGAGATTATCCTATGACCAAACTGCCGACATACACTCTGTCGTTTGACAAGAAAAAACAGGACTGGAAACTGCATAAAGATGGTGCCGACCGCGCTACTAAGCGGTTCGAAACTAAAGCGGATGCCACCGCTGGCGGCGTTCTATCCAGCGCGATTGGGAAAGATGGCGGCTCTGTCCGGATTGAGAAAAAGCGCGGCGGATATGAAGAGGAGAGAACGTTCCCCCGCGATCGCGACCCTAAGAAAACGCCCGGTTAGCCGCATAGAGAAAGCCCTCGGCATGGTGACTTCTGATTGGATTGCCGCTGTCGCGGTCGCTGTTTCTTTGATCTCCGCCCTGCTAGCATGGCTGTCGGCCGCACAAGCCAAACGGCAAGCTGACGCCGTGCTTGGTGAGGTGAATCCTACGTTTGGCGTCTACCAGGCTGAGTATGTTGAGTATTCACGGCAGGCTAGCCTAAAATTCGAGATTCTGAACCACAACAGACGAGCGTTGCTTGTCCATGAGTTGTCGTTTCAATACCCGGACGATGTAATCGTGTTTACCGATCATGACGACCTGACCGGTGTGATTGGGTCTATCATCGAGGCAGTCAAACAAGGCGGGCGAACAAAGAAATTTGCAATCCCGCACCGTGTGAAGGGATGCGGGATGAACGCTGTGCCGCATGAACTGGTCATACCCTTTAGATGTGGGTGGAGAACTGACGTGAAGCCGAAGTCATTTCGCTTTTGCTTCAAGGCAGAATATAGGCAGGAAGGCGGCTTGGCGACGGACCGCGCCTATGGCTGCGTTGACGTTGAGCCGCCGAACATTCTCCCTTGAACGCGCCTATCGAAAGTACTCGGCTGCAGAATCGTCGTGGTCATCCGAAGGCGGCGCCCAACCTACCTTTGGGAACGACGCCGGCGTGGCTCCAAGTGAGCCCAGGCATTGGTTGAGCGCTCTCAGGCCCGCAACACCCAGATCTCCGCTGCGCATTTTCCCAACTAGTAGCGCGGTAAGACCGACAATCCCGCGGCGGCAATACCGCAGCAAAGTCGGCGCCATCTCTTTCCAGGCCGCTTGCCCTGGCGCCGACAGCCATTCGTATGGCTCACCGATCGGCCGATCGTCGGGCGGCTCGAAGTGATTGACGTATCCGGATTCTTGGCAAGCGTCCCGGAAAGCCGCAATTGCTCAACGCTTTTTGCAGCCACCACCGGTCCTTAGGACCATCGGCCCTAGATATCCGACCACCCTACACCGTGGGCCAGATCCTACCTTTCCAAACATAACTTTCGGATTAGGTCTTGCGCGCTTCTCGTCGCATCTAGTTCATCAAGATCGTACCCAGCCCTCCCCTCCTTCAGTAGGGAAACAGGTGCAAGATACGACATGCCACCAAAAAGGCGGACACAAACATCGTTCCTAGTGCGACTTGCGAGGACCACAGCAAGTGTTCGCTACTGCTCTTCATGGCAGCCTTGTTGGATTTCAGCATCTCATCGTAATGGGCGCAGACTTCAGCTAGGGCGATGTGGAGCGGCTTCCCACTTTCTGCATCAGATGCCCAGCCGGAGGGATAATTGCCCACAGCATCAAAGTCTATCGGCTTGGCCGCCTCAAAAGCGTAAAAGGATGAAACCGACATCCCAAACGTCGCAAATAGTCCAACGGCACCAAAGAAGATGTCGACGTGTTCGGACTTATAGATAGCAAGCGTGCCAGCGACGACTACGGCGACAACCGCAACCATGAAACCGAGCAACGTCATCGCCCTCAAATCTGCTGCCAAAGCCATTGTTAGTTGTGCATCAAGTCGGCTCTCAGCTTCCCGCAAGATTTCCTTTAGCGTATCGTTGTCTGCCTTTTCGAGGCGAGAACTAAGTGAGGAAGCCATGATTCCATCTTTCGAATTTCAACCTGAGAAACCGCCGGGAGAACGCAAAGGTGTTAGGCACGAGGCCCCCAGACCTTCTCCGCCACCGCCACCCAAGCCTGCGCCGCCGCCACCGCCCAAGCCACCTAAGAAGTAACCTCTTACACTAGTCTTCCACAAATAACTCCACCGCAGTCGGCTCTGGCGTGCGTACGTTTACGCACGCGAAACTCCGGCGCTTGCCGGTTCATCTATGGGAGTATGCGAATGGCAAAACGAACTGTATTTCACTCGTCGCCGTCAAAGAGCGGTTGGAAGGTGACGCAAGGCGGAAACACCGTATCCGATCACAAGACCCAGAAAGCATCTGAGGCCGCCGCAACGGCCGCAGGTCGCGCTGTTCATAAGGCTGGCGGCCTCGCCCAAGCGGTTTTGCACAAGGCAAAGGGAACAATTCGCGAGGAACGCACCTACGGTGCAGACCCACGAAAAACCAAAGGTTAAGTTGCGGCGTCAGAGCTTGCGTAGCACAAAGTGGTCAACCTCTGGGTGCGCCAAACAAAGCCAACTGGCCGACGCTCAACTAAGCGGTAGACCTTGTTGCCTGCCGCATCGTAGAGGCCCGTAAAGATTGGCGCCGCGTCAGCCTCACAAGGCGGCCCGGTCAAATAGCTGAAGCGAGCCGTGGAAGACCGGCAGGCCGGTGACGCTAGACCATGACCTGATCAAGGCCCTGAAGGCCGAGGGACGGTCTGTGAGGCAGCCAAAGAGGCCCGGTGTTCACCTTCTGCGGTCCAGAAGGTGCTGACGTCGGCGTGAGGGGGCTTACCCAAGCCATAGCAGCGGCGCGACAGGCGCACGGGCTCTAGTTCCGTCCGGCGCTGACGGCGCCAGATTCTGGCCGAGGATAAGATTGGTGCAGTTCCCACACCGGCGAGCGAGACCTAGACGGCCCTCTTGTTACCCCAGAGCAGAACATGCAGCTGCGGCAATACGCGGGCTTCGAACCATCTGTCTCGCGTCACCTTTTCGATCAGCCACTCCATGCGCCTCATGATTCCGGCAAGGTCGACAGCTGCGTCTTCCTCGCCACGGCGCGGTGGCGTGTGATTGCCGGGTTGCAGATAGACCGGGAGACGTGGAAATCGGGCGGCGGCGTCTTTGGCGAAGGCGTAGTCACTCTCGTCGAAAACGACGAGCTTGAGCACGACTTGCGGCTTCTCCCGCGCCGCTTCGATGCAAGCCTCGAATGCAACCCAATCGGTCCTCATTTCGCTCGACGGCGGCTTTGGGCTGAGGACCAGTACGTCAAGCTCGGCAAACCAGTCCTTGGCCACCGAAGCTTGGGTTTCCAGCGCGAAGCGGTAACCTTCAGCATGGCCCCGCTCGATCAGGCCGCCGAAGGGCTGAATGGCGGGGTTGCCGCCCGACAGGGACACCATAACTGGCCGGGCGCCGGAAAGCGCAACCACGTTTTGCCACACCGCGTCCACTGGCATCATCTTCCATTCATCGCGGAATTGGTTGTCAACCGCATGGAGGCTGTCGCACCAGGAACAGCGGTAGTCACACCCGCCGGTTCTGATGAAGACGGTCGGCAAACCGATGAGCACGCCCTCGCCCTGGATCGTCGGCCCGAATATCTCGCTGACCCGGATTGCGGGCCGCGTGTCGGTCACGGCCGGTACTCCGCCCAGGTTTTAGGGGTTTCGCTCACCCTCACGGCGGCGGTTTCCGGCAGCCGTGCCTTGCACCATTCATAGAAATGCCTGGCCAGGTATTCCGCTGTGACCTGCTCATGCGCGAGCGCGTCGTTGAGGTGCCGGTGGTCCAAGCTCTCGTCGATATAGTGTTTGAGCGGCGCCAGATCGTGATAGTCGCGCACAAAGCCGTGCGAGTTCAGCTCCTTGGCCGAGAGCTCCACTACGACGATGTAGTTATGCCCGTGCAGTCGCGCGCACTGGTGCTCGGGTGGCAAGGAGGTGAGCTGATGCGAGGCCGAGAAGTGGAATTCCTTGGTAATGCGGAACATCAGGCGCTCCGCCTCCGCAGCGCCTCAAGCCAGAAATCGGTGTCCTCATAGTCGGTCGGGTCGGCGTGCTGCGCCAGATGAAACGCTTCGCGCCGCTCGACGCAGGTCCCGCACCGTCCGCAGTGACGTTCGCCGCCCTTGTAGCAGGACCAGGTCTGCGCAAATGGGGTCCCGTGCCTTGCTCCATCGCCGACGATGTCCGCCTTGGTGAGGTTCACATAAGGCGTATAAAGACGGATCTGCGCGTCTCCGTCGAGCGCTCGGTTCTGCATCGTCTGGAAAGCCTCGATGAAGGCCGGACGGCAGTCTGGATAGATGAAATGGTCTCCGCCGTGAGCGGCCATCCCCACTGCTTCGAGCTGCTGCGCGGCGGCGAGTCCGAAGGCGATGGCCAGCATGATGGCGTTTCGGTTCGGCACCACCGTGATCTTCATGGTGTCTTCGGCGTAGTGGCCGTCCGGCACGTCGACACCATCGGTGAGCGCGGAGCCGCAAAGGCCGCGGCCGATTTGGCGGATGTCGATGATCTGATGCGCAATGTCCAATCGCTGCGCGCACATCGCGGCGAATTTCAGTTCTTTGCTGTGCCGCTGGCCGTAGTCGAAGGACAGCAGCCCGACAAGTTCGTGCTCCGCTGCCACTTTGTGGGCAAGGGAAACGGAGTCCAATCCGCCGGAGCAGATGACGAGAGTCTTCATCGTGGTATCCTTGTTTTGACCGGGTAAGGCTGCGACCGGAGATTTCTCTGCGCTCCCCCTAGCCCAGCCAGTCAACTTTGTGAACCCTGTGGCGCTGACTCGCCGAGGGTGCGGCTGGGTCGCGACACCGCGCAGCCTCCTTAGGTCAATGTTCAAACCCGGGCATACGCTTAGAATCACAAATGCGAAGCCTCGCGATATGGCTTGGGAAGAATTCCCGTACTCGTGGGAGAGCGGAGGCTGCGGAGGCCACGCGCTGCCTAACAAGAGCAAGGGAGTGAGCGTGGTGCCGAGAGGTAGTTCAGTGGGCGTGCCCCCTCGCTTCAGCATCAGTCCGAATCGGACAGCACGATGGGCGGCAGAACCCCGGTTAGGATCGGTCGTCAGCCGACATCTGTGAACAAGCCGCATGCGTCGTTGCAATCACCCCTCTACTACGCGCAATTGCCGACATGGCCTCGCAGGAACTGGATTGGGCGATTTTCCAGATGGCGGTCGAAAGCGTCCGCTCTCTCTCATCAAGTTTCAGCGAAAGAGCCGCGGAGATAGCCGCGAGGAGCCAGGGTACATTGGTTTTCGACGTGCGGGTCGACGATGACCCGCAGGTGCAGCGAATCGCGGCAATCCGGTATCGAGGCGAACAAACTGGCGTGGTCGCGTTGGACAGGCAGGGCCTTCTTACCCACTATTGCATGGTGAATGACACGTTCTCAGATCTGATGGCGCCTTTGGAGAACTGGACAAGCATGCCCCTCTCAACGCAGGCAAAGATCGATATCACCGTCCATGCCGGCCCCTTCCTCGCCGCCCTACGAAATGCCGGTCATCTGCTTGGCAGTTAGCGTGACTGGAATGCATGTGTGATCCTGCATTCCCCCCGAACGCGCCGCGAGCGGCGCCCGAGCTAGGCTCTCCGGGCGCGTATGGCACCTGCTGCTCGCGTTGGTGATATCCTGGGCAAACGGACCTGTGGCGCAAACGCTGGGTTCCAACAATGCGAAAACGAGAGACCTGTTTCCCGGCAACCAACGGGAAACCGGCCTTCCACCGATCAGGCAGCGTCCAATATGTCCGCCTCCGTCTCAAGAATTCCGGCGGGTAGGGACAGCGATTTTGCGATCCGGTCCCTATAACCCTTGTTGTATCTCAGACCGGACTCAATGTTCAGGATTTCCTCAGCGGCAAGCCCGCACGCCACTGCCAGGTCCTCGACGGAATATCCAAGGTGCTCACGATAAGCACGGGTGATGTGGGTCCCCGCCGACATGGCCGTCAACACCGGCTCGGGAATGCGTGAATCTTTCATAAACACCTCGAAGAAGAGCAAAGATGCCCGGCACCTCGGGAGAGTTCCTCTGGACCCGGACAGTCAAATGAATTGACTCAATTCAGCCTGGAGGTCTGGTGCATGAGGCACCTAAGACCAGCGGCCGGAGGCGGTATATGGTGGCTCAACCGGGTCCGATCAAGTCGTAACAAACTGACCGCCGCAACATGGTCTGATCGACTGCGCCGACCATGCCCGCGCCACCCAGTGGGGCTGATCACCGCCGACGTTCCGGGGCAGTAGTTCGGCTTGCTCAACCCTGGATTCGGTGTTCCTGCTGGCCTGCTAGCCATGTCGAAGCAGCCGCCCCGGGCCAACGGGAACGGGCAAACGAGAGTGCGCCCGAGACCCGAGCTGATTGGTGCCATAGATGACGCCACGCTCGCCGCAGACGGCCTATCCACGCCATGGATGATCATCATCCATACAATCACTTTGGCCAACCATTGCCGAATGCGTTACTCGGGCCTCGCACAGACCTCCCGAAGGCATGGATGAGAATTGGCCTCTTTCACAATCGTCATCCCTTTTTATCAGAAAAAAGCGGGGATTCTTCGCCGTTCGCTACAGAGCGTATTTGAGCAGACTTATACGGGCTTTGAGGTTCTGGTTATCGACGATGAGTCCCCTCTTCCGGCTGAGGTCGAGCTGGAAGCGCTTGACGCCGATCAGAGGTCGCGCATCACGGTCATAAGGCAGGCCAACGCCGGCCCTGGTGGCGCTCGCAACACCGGGCTTGAGAACGTTTCGCCTTCGACGCGTCTCGTCGCTTTCCTCGATTCAGACGACACCTGGCTGCCACATCATCTGCACAACGCTTTTGAGAGCATGTTGTGCTTCGGAGGGGACTGTTACTGGGCCTCAATTCAAGCGAGCGAAGAGTTCTATTACCACCTCGCAATATCCGAACTTGCAGGGGCGGACGGGTGATTCGATTGGGGGAGCAGCCGCTTGTCATCGAAGTTCCTGACCTTGCAAGCGCAATGCTGAAGGACTGGAGCTTTCTCCATCTTTCTGGAATGGTGATCGGCCGTACCATCTTCAAAAAAATCCGTTTCGACGCCACTCTTCGGCGCGCCGCAGAGGACGTGCTTTTCTTCTGCGATACAATCCTCGCCTCTCGGCGCAGCCTGCTCTGCGGTGATCCGGGCGTCGTGCGCGGCTTGGGCGTCAATATCTTTCACCGCATCGACCGCACATCGCGCCGCTTCCTGCAGCAGCAATTCAACACCTGGGCAGCGCTCGACGCGCTCGAAGCTTGCTTTGCCTGACGGCCAGAGGAAGTTGAGTCAATCGCCACCCTCCAAGGGCAGAGCGCGTCGCCAGGCGCTTTGGAGCCAGGCCGGACTTCTTCGTCGCGGCAAAGTGCCAAACGTCGGCCTGCTCGCGCGTTGGGCGTGGCGTGACCCTGAGTTGCTGCTGACACTGAGGGAACTCGGGACAGCTAAGTTTGCGGAGGCGAAATGACTCCATATCATTGGGAATCGAGCCACGGCAATTTGGTGACGACCTCAATCTCTGGCTATGGGACTTTCTGTTGCCTGGATTCCGGGAGGTGCACCAACAAACAATGCTCGTGGGCGTCGGCACGGTCCTGAATTCGGGCCTGCTTCCGCGCGGTGTGCACAAGCTGGTTGTGGGAAGCAGCCGCGGGGAACCGCAGCTTAGTCCCGATGGCTCGCTCGACGGCTTGAAAAGTCGCTTTGGTGAGGTGCTGAACGGAATCCGCAAAGATTATCTTTAAGCAACGGGACGCTCCAGCAAATGTCGAAAATCAGCGTGGCGTGCTGCTCGCGGCCAGACGAGGTCGCGCGATTGAAGACACGCGATGACAAAGTCCGCGAGCAGCGACTCGGGCCGGAAATTCCGGAACTCCGTGGTGCTGAGACTTGGCGAGAGGTGCGTTGGCGGGTCCCACGCAAGTCACGCCGTTCTAGCGCGAGGAAGCTTTGATCGCATCCATGGCGAGACAGGCGCGGTGCCGAGCAGTTGGGCATAGAGGACACCGACAGAATGGGGCTGCAGCCTGGGGCAGACCCGGACCCTGTTCGTGCGTGATACACAGATGCTTCTTGTCCGCATACCGGTGATTTCGATCGGTTTGGGGTGCTGGGGGCTTCCGGGGCTGATATTCAGCCGGGTGCTCACCGGTCTGTTCAGCGCTGTCGTCAACATGGTGGTGGTGGAGCGGCTCATCAATGTCTCGGTCAGGGCGCAGTTGTTGGCGAATTTCAGGGCGCTCGCCAGCTCGGCCGTTCTGGCCGCAGGTGTAACGCTCGCCGATCATTGCATTGGCGCTCAGACCACGCAGACCGGCTTGGTTCTCCAACTCGCCGTCCTCATCTGCCTCGGCGGAACTCTCTATTGCGGTTTCAGTCTCTTTCTCTGGATCGTTATGGGCCGTCCGGATGGGCCGGAAACCGAAGTGAGAAAGCTCGCTTTCAAGGTGCTGTCCAAAGTCAGCCACGCGTGATCTCCAGCTCGTCAATTCAAAAGAGAGGTACGATGCCAGGTGCTCAGGAACTAGAACTGATTGCTGCGCTGCAGGACATAACGCATGATTGCCTAAAGATGTTCGTCAGGCCCGATGAGCCGATAGCGATACTGGATTTTCCCGACATCAAGAACTGTGGCGACTCGGCAATATGGCTGGGATTGCCTATTTGAAGGATCGTTACGCAAAGCGGCCTTCCTATGTCTGCACGACGGACGATTTTTCCCATGATGAACTCAAGGGGACGGCTCCGAGTGGGCCCATATTTATCCATGGGGGCGGCAATTTCGGCGACTTATGGGTATCTCACCAGGACTTCCGGGAACATATACTGGAGTTGTTTCCCGACCGGCAGATCGTCCAGTTTCCGCAATCGATCCATTACAGCTCTCCGGAACGGCTTGAGCAAAGCAGACGCGCCATTGGCCGACATAAGAACTTCGTGCTGCTGGTGCGCGACGAGGAATCCCTTCTGTTCGCCCGGGAAAAGTTCGATTGCCAGGTGCATCTCTGCCCCGACATGGCTTTTTGCATCGGCAGTGTGCAGCCTGATGCGCCCCGCTTCCCGGTGCTCGCGATGCTTCGCCAGGACAAGGAGCAGGTCGGAGCGGTCGATTTCTCTGTCTATCCCCATATCCCAAGGGAGGACTGGATCACCGAGCGCCACTCGAGGGTGGGCGTTGCAAAAGCGCTCGGTGCGGCATCTGCGTTGCTGCACCTCAGCCCCTCAGAAGTGCGGTTGCGCAAACTGAATGCCGCGGCCAACAACCGCTTTCGACGCGGCATCCGGCAGATTTCCCGTGGCAAGGCCATCCTTACGGATCGCCTGCATGTGCACATCTGTTCGATTCTCATAGGGCGCCCCCACGCGGTGCTGGACAACAACTACGGAAAAATTCGCCGGTTCATGAACGCTTTTTCAGGGGGTACCGATCTATCCTACAAGGCAATGTCGAATGACGACGGCATTAGATGGGCAAGAGAACAGGCGGTTGGCACAGTCAAAGACTGGAGACTGTCATGACTGCCGTAACGTTCATTGTTCCTGTCAGGCATCAGGATAACGCGCGTGATTGGGGCCTCCTGAAGAGGAACCTCGCCCAAACCGTCACATCCATTGCCAATCAAACCAACCCCGATTGGCGAGGCATAGTGGTTGCCAATGACGGGGCCGATCTTCCTGTCATGCCCGATAAGTTCTCGGTGGTCCGGGTGAGCTTTCCACCGAACGACATTCATGAGCGAGGCGATGCAACTGAGAACGACTTTCTGGATTCATTCCGCGCCGACAAAGGCCGCCGTGTTCTTGCCGGCATGCTCAATGCCGCTGGCAGCCGCTTCTTCATGATCGTTGACGACGACGATTTGGTAAGCTCTCGTATCGTGCAGTATGCTTCTAAGCATCCGAACGAAAACGGCTGGAGGATTGACAAGGGGTATCGCTGGGACGATGGCGGCAATGTTCTGCTCTGTCGTGACCAGTTCAGTCACTATTGCGGAACATCGCTGATCATTCGTTCGGATCTGTACGGGCTGCCGGCAAAAATCGAAGATGCCCCCATCGAATGGATCAAAGATACGCTTGGCAGCCACGTCCGTATAGCACCAGCTCTGGCCAAGCGCGGAACTCCCTTGAATTGCCTCCCGTTCCGGGCCGCTGTGTACCGTGTTGCACACCAGGGGTCGCACAATAAGACTCCGAGCCTCATGCAGATGTATTTCGTAAGCAGAAGCGCTCTGAAGCGCCCCTTCCGTGTCGCGAGAAATCTCGCCGGGTTGCGTCTGTTGTCAGCTCGCCACAGGAAAGAGTTCTTCGGACGACCGGAATAGACGGGCGGCTGCAAAGTTGTAGCAGGGCTTGAGCAATATTGGCGTTTGCGGCTGCGCTCTACGGCCTTAACGCGCGAGTTCGACATGCCTGATTGGTTGCCTGGCCTGAATTGCGTAACCCATTGTCAGCCCAGGTAAGGGAATCGACTCACTATCGGTCAGGGGCAATTCAGGAGAATCTTGGCCACCGCTTCAGCATGAGCGGCCATTAGGCGGGGACTCTATTCTCCAGCTTCTGACATCCGCAAAGGAGGGTATCGCATTCGCGATCGAGGGCCGAAGGTCTCTCGGTGGCACCGGCTGCGCCAAACCATACCTTAGCAAGCCAGGCCGAAGCGCTCTGTCAGTTGGCATGGCTTTTGCGCTTGAACCGTCCAAGCCGACGGGCGCTTTGCATCTACGGTATGGATGAACACCATGCATAGAATCAGTTTTGTCGATCGTACCCGAACCGACATAAGCGACAGCACCTGCGGTGCATCGGCCCGTATCGCTGCTTCAATCGCTGAGGCACGAAACGTCCGAGTCGGGCAACGGCACGCCCGGGAGTCTGAGGCGGCATCGAGGAGTTCAACCAATCGGCGTCGGCGGTCAAGGACGCCGCGACCTGATCAGACATTCGAGAGCGCCGTCCTTTGCGAAAAGATGGAGAAGCCGTTGAAGCTTGCCGGTAAAACCGTTGTCGTAACCGGTGTCTGCTCCGGGGTCGGCGCCGAAGTCGCCCGTCTCGCCCGGTGCGAAGGCGTGCGTCTTATTGGAGTCGATCTGGAGGATCCCGTCGTGATGCTGGACGCGTTCTTTCGCATCGATCAGGATTCTCCCGAAGAAATTGATGCAGCGCTTACCCAGTTCCCCGAACGCATCGACGGCCTCGTCAATGCCGCAGGCGTCTCGGGCACGCTGGATCGGGACATTGTCGCACGCGTGAATTATCTCGGGATACGTCATCTGTCACATGCACTTGCCTTCCGAATGCCCGAGGCCTCTTCGATCGTGAATTTCGCCTGCCTGCATGACCCCGAATGGCCCAAGCGGGTTGATCTGCATAAGGAACTTGCCGCTACTCAGAGCTTTACGGATGGACTGGCTTGGCCGGCCGCCAGCCCGGTGCCGCAGGAACCTGCTATCGCTATTTCAGGCGCCAGCATTGACTGGATACAACTGGCCGGCGGCCTGATCTTCGCCGCGCTCATGGCATACCCGCCAGCGAAGACCGCCGCCGGGTCATCAGACCTGACGGCAACTCCATTCGACTTGACGATCGCGAAATGGATGCGATGGCGGACAATTCACAAACGAGCACAAGGAAATCCTTACATGAGATCCTCACCGAAAGAGACCGCCACCGCGGCCATCCCGATTCATCGAGTGCATCCCCCGTCTTTCTGGAAGGGGATGATCCTTGCTGCGACCGTGATCGTCCTCGTACCGAGTAGTCAGGTTTCGGCTAAGGGCAAGGGACAAACCGTTCACCACATAGATCAGGCAGCCTCAGTTGGTTGGGAGAGGAAGAAGATGGAAGAACTTCCGGCGGGAACAAAGTTCAACCACGCTAACAGGGATGGGGTGTGGGGCGGTCGCGGGCAAAGCGGGCACACGGGCGACGCAATTTGGATGACCTCAGAAAACGATGTAAACACGGCACGCGGCTATGCAGGTAGTTCTGGAAAGTACTTTGTTGTCGAGGCGAAAGAGCCCCTGAAATTAGCGGTCATGGACGAGCAGGGTAATCAAGTGTTCCCCGATGAACTAGGCGCATGGGCTCCCTTGGCGCAGAGATACGGCTTGGATGGAGTGAAGACGGAATATGGAAGCTCGTACGAGGTGATTTTATTTCACAGAAGCAAGATTGCACCTGTGGAAGAACGTGGTTTCGATTAGCACAGACGCCAGCGCACGACGCCATCGAGATAGGTGCCGTCCTCGTTGAGGGGGATGAAGTTTGCGAGTTCGGTCATGGTCTGTGTCCTGAGTGTGTGTTTCCCGACGGGAAAGCCCTTTCGAGCGAAGCCTCCCCGGTCTTTCCGGGGGGATGGCGAGAGCCCGCCCCACTGCGGCGGGCGGGACTGTCAAGTGGCGTGGTGCGGAAGGTGGGGGACCTTCTCGGTCCGCTCGCGGACTGGGCAGAAGATTTTCCACCTTCACGGGCCGCTTGACCGGCCCGGCCGGCGATGCCCCCTCCTCGTCATCGCGCAGTGGCGCGCTGCATCGCTTCACGTAGGTATCAAAGCCGTAAGGCTGATTCCTTTAGTAGCTCCGTTGGAAAGCGCGCGGGCGGTGATTGAGGTCAGCTTCCTGTTGCGCACCGCTCCCTTGCTGGAGCCGCCAGCCTTCGCCGCAATATGGACCCCCCGGACCGTCGATAGAGGCCTCATGTGAGCTTCTGAAACGCCTTTGGCCAACGGCAGCGCGATGACGCCTTCAAGCGTGGGAAGATCTTAAGCGTATGCCGACAGGCCGAGAACCGGCTGCCATAATACAGGTCCGTTCAAACGTCCCCTCCAGCGGATGCGCATGAGGCTAGCGTGCGAAACCTCGAGAAAGCCGGCGACCGCCTCCGTGTTGCCCACCGCCTTGGGATGCCCGATGCGCGCCAACGGCCAAGTTGCAAGACGCAGGATCCGTTCCATGCGCGTATCGGTCACTGTCACGATCCGAGTGAGTTCGTTCGACAAGCCGAATTCGATCATGCCCGCGAATAGCTCGTAGGTTGCTTGGGCCAGCCCTCCAGCCTTGGGCGTTGATGCAGGGAGATCGAGTGCGAAACGACTGCTCTCCCAAATGCGGGCACTCGCTGGCGCCGCGGTCTCGCCAAGCAGCATCGGAAACGTGTCGCGCAACATTGTCGGTCCCGTCGTCGGCAAAAAACGGACGCAACCGCGAATGCGCCAGTCGGATCCTTTGAGAAGGAGATAGACGGGCCTCAGCCCGTCATATGCGTCTGTTTCCAGTTCCTCTTCGGTCTGAACATCCCAATCCAGCCTTTCCTTGAAAACGCGATGCCTCAGTCCGTACATTTCTTTGAGCTCGCTTGAAAACTCATCGTAGAGCTCAGGTGTGATTAGCTGCATCATTTGTCGCCTCCGTGCAGGATGTGGTCCCGCCATCGAAGAGCAAAGCCGACAATCATGCAGCCTGTAGACCTTTACAGGTATCCGCAGAAAGGAATCAGGATCTCGAATGTCGGGAAGAAGCCAGCCGTGCTACGGCTTGGTTGATGGTTCGCACGCCAAGTTTTGCCTTGGCGTTTTCCAGATGGAAGGTCACGGTTCGTTTCGAGACGCTGAGAATCTGGCTGATATCCCAGGCCGACTTGCCGTCCGCCGCCCATTTCAAGCATTCGAATTCTCGCGGGGTCAGGATTACGCCATTGACCACGCAATCTTCGGCGAGCCTGCGCCGGGCAAATATATGAAAGCTGATCGCGACCAGCTGCAATGCTTGCTCGTACCGTGTCAGTGACCGCAAGAGAGGCGGACGGGGCTGGTCGGAAGCCAAGGTCAGCGCAGCAAAGCGGCCGCGATGGTCATGTATCGACATGGTCAACCCGGAACGAATGCCAAATCGAGCTGCTTCTTCCAGAATCCGTTGCTGTGAAGCCGGGAGATGTTGCCGAGCTAAATCCACACCCCAATCAAAGGTGTCCCAGCCTTGAAGCCCGCGCAGGATCACCGGATCATGCCTGTGGTAGCGCAATTGCATATAGCGCGATGTCCAGGATGGGGGATAATTCGAAATCAAGCGCGGCTTCCGGCCGGAAGCTGACGGGCAACTGAAATAGGCAAAGAGCGGAAAGTCTAACGCGGCTGCGGCAGACGCCATTGTCTCACACAGATCGACAGCATCGACGCTTTCGGAGAGTTGCTCGAGGAAATTTTCAAACACGCGATGCATCTGCGCTTTGCATAAACCTCCGTGCCGTTGCTCGGCGCAGACCTTCGTCTAAATGATTGGCGATCCATTCGACGTTTGCGAGCTGGTCGGCTTAATCGCGGGCATTGCTCTGCTCCTGGTCAATGAGCCTGTTGTGCGGCGATGCAGCGCCGCGAGCCTCTAATTTGTTGCACCAATTGGTGACATTCCTATGTTGTCGATAAGCCGTATGTCGCCTAGCCATGCCGCGACAAGCAAGCGTGCCGGTTGGTCAAGGCTCGTCAGCGGTTGCAGATCTGCCTCGCGGCGAAGTTCCAGGTACTCGACTTCGCGATAGCCGGCAGCCAGGATTGCTGCGCGCGCTTCCGCAAGAGTGGGAAGGACAGGAGCGCCGCGCGCAAGCCGATCGGCCACCCCCAGCAAGACCGCTGCCAACTTTGGGGCAATGGCGCGCTGTGCTGGCGAGAGCCGAAGATTGCGCGAGGACAGTGCAAGACCGTCGGCTTCGCGGATTGTCGGACAGGCCAGGATGGTGATTGGAATGTCCAGGTCGCCGACCATGCGCCTGACCAGCTGAAGCTGCTGAAAGTCCTTTTCGCCAAAACAGGCCAAGTCAGCGCCGGTCTGCAGGAAGAGCTTGGAAACGACTGTCGCCACGCCGTCGAAATGGCCCGGCCGAAAGCTGCCGCACAGGCCCTCGCTGATGCCGGACACCGAAATGCTCGTGGCGAAGCCTGGCGGATACATCTCTTCTGCATCCGGCAGATAGAGCAAATGCACGCCGAGCGGCGCAAGCCTTGCAGCATCTTGGTTTTCCGTGCGAGGATAGGCATCAAGATCGGTGGCACTGTTGAATTGCTTGGGGTTGACGAACAGCGTCACGACTACCCGATCGGCCTTCTGAAGCGCAGCACGCACGAGACTGAGATGACCTTCATGCAAGGCCCCCATGGTCGGTACAAGGGCGACCTTGGCGCCTGAGCGACGCCATCGCGCGGTAACAGCGCGGAGCTCGGCAGTGCTTCGAACGATCGGCACGCTCATGTGACGTCTCCGGCCCTCGCCTCGTGTGTGTAGAGATGTTCCGCCGCCGGAAAGCACCGTCTCCTGACGTCAGCGGCATAAGCCGCAATCGCTGCATCGGCCTGTTCGCCAAGTTCGGCGTAGCGCTTGACGAATTTCGGCCGGAAGGAGCTGAAAAGCCCGAGCATATCGTCGCTCACCAGAATCTGGCCGTCGCAGGCGAGTGAGGCGCCGATGCCGATGGTGGGGACGGCGATCTCCGCAGTGATGCGTTTTGCGAGGGGTTCGGGCACCTTCTCCAGCACCACGGAGAATGCGCCGGCCTCCGTAACCGCATTGGCATCGCGCCTGATGCGCTCGGCATCTTCTCCCCGCCCCTGGACGCGGTAGCCACCGAGCGTATTGACCGCCTGAGGCGTTAAACCGACATGCGCCATGACAGGGATGCCGCGGGCGCAGAGGAAGCGGATGGTCTCGGCCATTTTCTCACCGCCTTCGAGCTTCACAGCCGCACAACCGGTCTGCGCCATCAGGCGCGCAGCGTTGCCGAAGGCCTGCACGGGGCTCTCTTCATAGGAGCCGAATGGCAGGTCAACGACCATCAATGATCGCACCAGACCGCGGCGCACCGCCTGGCCGTGCATGATCATCATGTCGAGAGTGACGCCCAGCGTCGATGAGAGGCCGTGCAATACCATGCCAACGCTGTCGCCAACGAGAACGACGTCGCAGTGTGGATCAACCAATCTGGCTATCGGCGTGGTGTATGCCGTCAGGCAGACGAGTGGAGCCTGGCCTTTCCGCGCGCTGATATCCGGCGGTGTGATCGCCTTTGTCTCACCCGTTGCACTCAACGATGCATCCTTCCCTAGCGTTACCCCCCGCGGGTGTCGCGTTTGGCATATTTTTGTGCGAGTGCGAAGTGCAAAAAAGATCGTCCAGCTGTGCGGTGTTGACGTTCGTGCAGCAACGCTTAAATTCAATCGATTGATAACCCCGAATTCGGGAACAACTCACCTTCGCGAACATGAACCATCAGGCAAAAGGAACCAGAAAAGGCAGAGCCGCGGTCAAGGCCGACGAAGCAAAAGTGGACCTGATCGCCGTTGTCGTCGCCGTAACTGACAGTGATCCCTGTCTTCTCACCATCGGGAACGCGGATACCCTTCCGTCCGGCCCCTATGCGCTGGAGCATCGATCGCTGCAATCAGGTCTGAGGGGTTGGGTCGAGCAACAGACCGGCCACCCGCTCGGCTATATCGAGCAGCTCTACACCTTCGCCGATCGGGACCGCATAGGTGCCGAGCCCCAGGAACGCGCCATCTCAATCAGCTATCTCGCACTCACTCGCAAGGAACAGGCAGCGGGCTCCGCTAGTTGTGGGTGGCGCAGTTGGTACGAGTATTTGCCCTGGGAAGATCATCGCTCCGGCACGCCGGTGGTGCTCGATATCTTACGACCACGCCTGAGTGAGTGGGCTGAGGGCGCCAGCGACGCCACCACGCGACGCGAACGCCTGCAGCGCGCCGCGATTGCCTTCGGTTTCGACCACCGCAATTGGAATGAGGAACTCACCCTACAGCGTTATGAGTTGCTCTATGAATCTGCCCTGATCGAAGAGGCTGGCCGCGGGCGGGACGCAACGCCTGCGGTGACATCTGGCAAGGCAATGGTCGCTGACCATCGACGAATCCTGGCGACGGGCATTGCGCGGCTACGCTCCAAGATCAAATACCGGCCGGTGGTTTTCGAGCTCATGAGGCCGTCCTTCACGCTGCTTCAGCTGCAGCGGACCGTGGAGGCCCTCGCCGGGAGGCTCATCAACAAGCCGAATTTCCGCAGGCTTGTTGAGCAGCAAGAGTTGGTCGAGGAAACTGGCGAGACCTCCCTCGAGACGGGCGGGCGACCGGCAAAGCTCTATCGGTTCCGGCATGCCGTCCTCGACGACAGGGCTGGGGCCGGGACAAAATTGCCGCTCGCGCGGGCTTGACATACTTATAGTCAAGGTAGACATATTCCCCTTATTGTCAGATCGAATATAAGCGGAGGCGCTGATGACTGGGGCGTTACCTACGGCTGCGTCCCTGTACGAGCGCGTCCGGCGGGTGATTCCGCCAGTCGAATGGCCGGCGTTTACCGACGACCTTGAAGCCATCCTTGCGCTGAAGCGCGATCGAAACGCGGTCATCCTTGCGCACAACTACCAAACGCCGGAGATCTTCCATTGCGTGGCCGACATCGTCGGCGACAGCCTCGCACTGGCCCGCAAGGCGGCCACGGTCGAGGCGCAGGTCATCGTGGTTGCCGGCGTGCATTTCATGGCCGAGACGGCCAAGCTGCTCAATCCTAACAAGATGGTCCTCATTCCGGACCTCCGCGCCGGTTGCTCGCTGGCCGAATCCATCACGGCAGAGGACGTGCGGCAGCTACGGCAGCGCTATCCGGGGGTCCCGGTTGTCACCTACGTCAACACTTCGGCAGCGGTAAAAGCGGAGTCGGACATCTGCTGCACCTCGGGCAATGCCCGCGCGGTGGTGGAATCTCTCGGCGTGCCGCGCGTGATCATGGTGCCCGATCAATACCTGGCGATAAACGTTGCGGCGGACACGGATGTCGAGATCATCGCCTGGAAGGGCCACTGCGAAGTGCATGAGCGCTTCACGTCGACCGACATCCGGGAATTGCGCGATGCACATCCTGGGGTCATCGTGCTCGCCCATCCAGAATGCCCGCCCGAGATTGTCACACAAGCGGAATTCTCCGGCTCGACTGCGGCCATGTTGGATTATGTCGAGCGGGAGAAACCAGCGCGCGTCGTCCTGCTGACCGAATGTTCGATGAGCGACAATGTCGCGGTCGCGCATCCCGAAATCGAGTTCATCCGCCCTTGCAATCTCTGCCCGCACATGAAGCGCATCACCTTGGCCAACATCCGCGCCGCGCTCGAAGAGAACCGGCATGAGGTTCGGATCGCCGCCGGGATTGCAGAGCGCGCGCGCCACTCAGTCGAGCGAATGCTTTCCATATGAGCCTCGACGTTCATGACATTGGCGGGGCACCGGTGATCATCGGCTCTGGTTTGGCAGGCCTGATGACCGCGCTCCATCTGGCGCCGGAACCGGTTGTGCTTCTATCTAATGCGGGGCTGGGAACCGGAGCCTGCAGCGAGCTCGCCCAAGGCGGTCTTGCTGCAAGTGTCGGCGGCGAAGACAGTCCCGAACTTCATCTTTGTGACACCCTGGCGGCCGGCGACGGCCTCTGCGACGAGGCAACGGTGCGGCGAGTGGTCCGAGCTGCACCTGAAGCGATCAGGACTCTAGAGCGGTTTGGAGTCGCATTCGACCGACGCGCTGATGGCGCCTTGCGGCTGGGGCTCGAGGCGGCGCACTCGCAGCGGCGGATCGTGCATGCGGCGGGCGATGCCACCGGTCGCGAACTGGTGCGCGCGCTGGTCGCGGCAGCACGGCGCACAGCCTCCATCACTGTCCTGGAAAACGTCGAGGCCCGCCGGCTTGTCGTGGAAGACGGGGCGATCATCGCCGTGGTCGCGGCCGGGTGCACGGGCGCAATCGCCTTGCCAACGCGCCGCGCGGTGCTGGCGACCGGCGGCATCGGCGCCTTGTTCAGCGAGACGACAAACCCGCCTGGCTCATGTGGACAGGGGCTCGCGCTCGCCGCTTGTGCCGGGGCGGAGTTCGCCGACCTGGAATTCGTGCAATTCCACCCGACCGCCCTCGAGGGCCCGCGGCGGCCGATGCCGCTGGTGAGCGAGGCGGTGCGTGGCGAGGGTGCTGTGCTCGTCGACGAGCAGGGAGAGCGTTTCCTGGGTGATACCCCAGGGGGCGAGCTTGCGCCTCGCGACGTGGTTGCGCGCGCGGTTTGGCGCCAACTCGCTCTCGGACGCCGTGTGTTTCTTGACGCCAGGCAATGTCTGGGTCCCAGATTTGACAAGCGCTTTCCGGCGATCGCCGATTTGTGCCGCCAGGCCGGCATCGATCCGGCGACCGACCTGATCCCGGTGCGCCCGGCCGCACATTATCACATGGGCGGTGTTGCAGTAGACGCTGCGGGCCGCAGCTCCATCGAGGGACTGTGGGCATGCGGCGAGGTCGCTTGCACGGGTCTGCACGGCGCGAACCGGCTCGCCAGCAACTCGCTTATCGAAGCAGTGGTGACGGCGAGCTGGGTTGCTGAAAGCGTCGCCGACGCATCACACACCCGGCGACCACGCGTGTGTTCGGCATTCGTGCCTCAACGGCCGGACGCCTCCGGCATCCGTCCAATCGTCTCCGCCGCGCTCGGCATCGTCCGCGACGGCGAGACGCTACGCGACGGGGTGGCTACCCTGTTGCCGGTTGCAGCTCACGACAGCGCGGCGTCTGACCCCGCCATGGTCGCGCTGATGATCGCCATTGCGGCTCTGCGGCGCGAAGAGAGCCGCGGCTCGCACTATCGTTCCGATTTCGCCGGACGCGATGCAGATGCGCGCCAGTCACGACTGACACTGCGCAGCGCAATACAGACCGCCGTCGCACTCAGCTGGCGAGCGCCGATGCGGAGTACCCTGACATGAAATTCTCACCGCTTCCCTCAACCCTGATCGAACCGATCGTGCGCGGTGCTCTTCTCGAAGACCTGGGCAGATGCGGCGATCTGACCAGCGAGGCCGTGATCCCGCGCGATCGCACCGCCACGTTGGTGCTGAAGTCGCGACAAACGGGGATCGTTGCCGGGCTCGATCTGGCCGCCTTCGCCTTCATGCTCGTCGAACCTGCGATCGACATGCAAATCTGGAGAGTTGACGGCAGCGATGTCGCGGGGGGCGAAATCATCGCCATGCTGTGCGGACCGGCGCGGGGCCTGCTCACCGCCGAGCGCACGGCGCTCAATTTTCTGTGTCATCTAAGCGGCATTGCCACTGCCACGGCAGCGATGGTCGAAGCCGTGCGTGGCCACAAGGCGAGGATCGTGTGCACGCGAAAGACGACGCCCGGCCTGCGCGCGCTGGAGAAATATGCGGTACGCGTCGGCGGCGGCGCCAATCACCGCTTCGGGCTCGACGACGCCTTCCTGATCAAGGACAACCACATCGCGATCGCCGGCGACATTCGCACGACAATAGAGCGGGCGCGCGCTGCCGCGGGGCACATGGTGAAGATCGAGGTCGAGGTCGAGACCCTCGAGCAGCTCGATACAGCGCTCACGCTGGGGGTCGACGCGGTGTTGCTCGACAACATGTCGGTTGAGGACCTTGCCCGCGCCGTGGCAATGGTTGGGGGCCGCGCCGTCACGGAGGCTTCCGGCCGGGTGACACCGAAAATGGCACCGGCGATTGCTGCGACGGGTGTTGATCTCATCTCGGTCGGATGGCTGACACACAGCGCGCCCATTCTCGACATCGGCCTGGACATGCCAACTCGCGGGAACATCAGCACTCATTTGAACTAACGGGAAACACAATGGGGAGCAACGTGCTCGGGCTGCGCGCACCAAAAGGCGCGAAAGAGCACGCTTCATGCGGCTCACCCTTCATTACTTCCGGATCCCAATATTGCGCCCACCGACGAGCCAATCGGAAGGGGCTCCCACTCGACGGACTGGTGAGTGCGCTCGCTGATCGGCAATAGAGGCTTTGACGATGACAACGGAAATGAACGAGGAGTGCGACTCGGACTTTGCCACGCAGTCGATGGAGGCAGCACTAGCCCGATGGAGCCGCAAAGAGGCCGAGGCTATATACGGAATGCCGTTCAACGATCTGCTCTTCTTGGCGCAGACGGTCCATCGCCAGAACTTCGATCGCAACCGGGTGCAGCTGTCGCGGCTTCTCAGCATCAAGACCGGCGGATGCCCGGAGGATTGCGGCTATTGCAGCCAGTCTGCGCATCACCAAACCGGCCTGAAGGCCTCGAAGCTGATGGAGGTCAAACATGTCGTCGAGGAGGCGACCAAGGCACGAGATGCTGGCGCAACCCGCTATTGCATGGGCGCTGCCTGGCGCAGTCCGAAGGAGCGCGACATGGACGCCGTGCTCGCCATGATCGAAGGCGTGAAGGCGCTCGGCCTGGAGACCTGCATGACTCTCGGCATGCTCGACCTCAGCCAGGCGCAGCGCCTGAAGGCGGCCGGTCTCGACTACTACAACCACAACATCGACACCTCTGCGCGCTATTACGGCAAGGTCGTTTCGACCAGGACCTTTGCCGACCGGCTGGAAACGCTTGGGCGCGTGCGCGAGGCTGGGATCAAGGTCTGCTGCGGCGGCATTGTCGGGATGGGAGAGGAAAAGGCCGATCGCATGGACATGCTGGTGACGCTGGCGAACCTGCCCGAGCCGCCCGAAAGCGTGCCGATCAACATGCTGATCCCCATCAGGGGGACGCCGCTCGCCGATGCCGAACCCATCGATCCGATCGATTTCATCCGCACCATTGCGCTCGCCCGGATCATGATGCCGAAGTCTGATGTAAGGCTCTCCGCCGGCAGGACGGCGATGAGCGACGAGACCCAGGCGCTGTGCTTCTTTGCCGGCGCCAATTCCATTTTTGTCGGCGACACGCTGCTGACTGCGGACAATCCCGGAGAGGACAAGGATACTCGTCTATTTAGACGTCTGGGCATCGAACCGATGCGAGGCGAGGCGAAATGAACGAGCCACCGCTCGCCCGCTTTGAAGCAACCTTGCAGGGGTTGGCACGCAAGGACCGGCTGCGCGCACTGGCGCCGCGGGTCGGGCTCGACTTCTCGTCCAACGATTATCTCGGGCTTGCTGCCTTCAAGAGACTTGGCGATGCAGTCGCGGCGGCAATCGAGCGGGGCACCCCTGTGGGCGCTACCGGATCGCGGCTTCTGCGCGGCAACGCGCCGGAGCATGAGGCGCTGGAGTCAGATGCTGCCGCGTTCTTCGGGGCCGAACGGGCGCTGTTCTTCGGCAGCGGCTACATGGCCAACTTCGCCCTCCTGAGCACCCTGGTGAAGAAGGGCGACCTGTTGATCCTCGATGAACTCGCCCATGCCAGCATGCATGAAGGGGCCCGGGCAGGACGCGCCGAGTTCAGGCTGGTGGCACACAATGACATTGATGCTTTTGAGGACGCGATCAGGCGCTGGCGCGCCGAAGGCGGCATTGGCCGCATCTGGATCGGCGTTGAAAGCCTCTACAGCATGGATGGCGACTGCGCGCCGATGGAGAGCCTGGTTGAGCTTGCCGATCGGCACGAGGCCTTCATACTGGTCGACGAGGCACATGCCACAGGTGTCTGGGGACCGGGGGGCCGCGGGCTGGCCGCCGCGTTCGAGGGCCGCGACAACATCGTGGCTCTCCATACATGCGGCAAGGCACTCGGCGCATCGGGCGCGCTCGTCACCGGGCCGCGAGTGCTGTGCGACTATATTGTCAATCGCTGCCGTCCGTTTATCTACGCCACCGCACCATCGCCGCTGATGGCAGTGGCTGCGCGCGAAGCGCTCGCAATGCTGGTCGACGAGCCGATGCGCCGCGTTGATTTGCACGAGCACGTTGCCTTCGCAAGCCGGCAACTGGCCGAGCATTGCGGAGCCAAGCCCAGCGGTTCGCAGATCCACCCATTTGTCATTGGGGACGTGGCGCGCACCATGGCTGTCGCGGCGGCTCTGCAGGCTCGCGGCTTCGACTTACGCGGCATTCGTCCGCCGGCGGTGCCGGAGGGTACCTCGCGGCTGCGCATTTCGCTGACGCTCAACGTGGGCAAGGCTGACATTCGCGTCATGGTCGAGACGCTTGCCGAAGTATTGGCCACCACGGCATGAGCAAGCGCATCGTCGTCACGGGAACCGATACGGGAATTGGCAAAACCGTTTTCGCCGCGGGGCTCGCAGGTCTGCTCGACGGCTTCTACTGGAAGCCGGTCCAATCGGGTCTCGAAGGTGAGACCGACAGTGAGGTGGTCGAACGGCTCGCTGGCCTGCCATCGGGGCGGGTGCTGCCGGAGGCCCACCGCTTGAGGAGCCCCTTGTCGCCGCACCGTTCAGCCGAAATCGACGGTGTCTCGATCGAGCCTGCCGATCTTTCATTTCCGGTCCTGCCCACACCGCTCGTCATCGAAGGCGCTGGCGGACTGATGGTGCCGATCAATCGACAGACAAGATTCATTGACATCTTCGCTGAATGGCGGCTGCCGGTGATCCTGTGCGCCCGCACTGAACTCGGCACGATCAACCACAGCCTGCTGTCGATCGAAGCCCTGCGGGCTCGCTCGATCCCGCTGATCGGCGTTGTCTTCATCGGTGAAGAGGCGGCCGATACGCAAAAGACAATCACCGAGTTGGGCGCGGTGCGTCAGCTCGGCAGACTGCCACACCTCGCTCCGCTCACGAGCGAAACTCTGAGAAAGGCGATGTTTGCAAGCTTCGACCTTGCGCAGATGGCTGGAGGCGAGTGATGCCGCGGTCGCGCGTCTGGCATCCCTTCACCCAGCACGCGATCGAGCCGCCCATGCTGTCCGTCGTCCGCACCGACGGAGCTTGGCTGGAGACGAATGACGGAAGGCGTATCCTCGACGCAATCTCCTCCTGGTGGGTGGTCACTCACGGGCACCGCCAGCCACGGATCATGGAAGCGATCCGGATTGCGACCGAGATGCTTGACCAGGTGATCTTCGCCGGCCTCACCCATGAGCCGGCAGAGCAATTGGCGTCGGCGCTGATCGAAATGGTGCCGCCAGGCCTCGACTGGGTCTTTTATTCCGACAGCGGCTCCACGAGCGTTGAAGTCGCACTGAAGATGGCGCTCGGCTATTTCCGCAACACAGGCGCGCCGCGCTCGCGCATCGTCGCCATGGAACACAGCTATCATGGCGACACGATCGGCACGATGAGCGTCGGCGCCCGGGGCGTGTTCAATGCCGCCTACGAACCGCTGTTGTTCGAGGTCGACACCATTCCTTTTCCGGCCGCGGGGCGGGAGCAGGAAACGCTGGATCGTTTCGAGACCCTGTCTCTTGACCGCCGCGCCGCCGCGCTGATCATCGAGCCGCTCGTGCTTGGCGCCGGCGGCATGCTGATGTATCCGGCCTGGGTGCTGGCGGAATTGAAGCGGATCGCTGAAGCGTCCGGCACGCTCTTGATCGCCGACGAAGTGATGACCGGCTGGGGGCGCACCGGAACCATGTTCGCCTGCGAGCAGGCATCGATCTCACCGGACATATTGTGCACCTCGAAGGGCTTGACTGGCGGCGCCGTCCCGCTGGCAGCCACGCTCGCCAGCGATGCCATCTTCGAGGCCCACTACTGCGTGGACCGAAAGAAGACCTTTTTCCACTCAAGTTCCTACACCGCCAATCCGATCGCCTGCGCGGCCGCGCTTGCCAATGTCGAGGTCTGGCGGTGCGAGCCGGTCGCCAAGCGGATTGCGGCCTTAAGTGCGAGACAGGCCGATGGCCTGCAACGCTTCCAAAACAATCCCTTCTTCGCCGAGGGCCGAGCAAACGGCACGATCCTAGCCCTCGATCTGCGCACCGGCTCGGCCGGATATCTGGCGGAGATCGGGCCGAAACTGCGCGCTTTTTTCCTCGAACGTGGCATGCTGGTGCGCCCGCTCGGAAATGTCCTCTATCTTTTGCCGCCCTATTGCATCACCGGCGACGAACTGGACGGGCTCTATGACGCCATAGAGGAGGCCGGCGAACGCTTCGGTTCGCGATCATGATCCGGTCGTCGCGCATCGTCGGTTTCGGTCATCACGCGCCGGCGCGCAAGGTCAATAACGCGGAAATCGAAGGTCGTCTCGGGCTCGAACCCGGCTGGATCGAGCGGCGCACCGGGATACGGTCGCGCTTCTGGGCAACGGGCGAAGACACATTATCGGGCCTTGCCACGCGCGCCGGCGACATGGCGCTGGCGAATGCCGGTGTCGACCGTGACGATATCGGCCTGCTGTTGCTGGCCACGTCCACGCCCGACCATCTCCTGCCACCGAGCGCGCCGCTGGTGGCCCACCGGCTCGGGCTCGACCGCGCCGGTGCGATTGACCTGACGGGTGCCTGCGCCGGCTTCATCTATGCCTTGATGTTGGCGGATGGGTTCACCCGCCTCCATGGCAAAGCGAGCCTGGTGATTGCCGCCAATATCCTCAGCCGCCGCATCAATCCGGCCGAGCGCGCAAGCGCGGTGTTGTTTGCGGATGCCGCCGGCGCGGTGGTGGTTGCCCCGTGCAAAGAGCCGGACGGAGGCATTCTCGGCGCGGCGATGGCCTCGGACGGCTCGCGCTACGGGCTGATTCAGATTCCCGCCGGCGGCAGCAACACGCCGTTTCATGGCGAGCTGGACCTCGAGCAAACCCGTATGACCATCAGTGACGGGCGTGAAGTGTTCGCCAGGGCTGTAGAGATGATGACTGACTGCTCGAGAGGTGCGCTCACGGCCGCCCGAATGCCGCCGCAACACATCGATCGTTTCGTGCCGCACCAGGCCAATGCCCGGATCTTCGATGCGGTCGGCAGGAATCTGGGCATAGCGGATGAAGCAATTGTCAAGACGATTGCCGATTACGGCAACTCTTCGGCCGCGACGATCCCACTCTCGCTCTCGCTTTCGCATCGGGCGCAGCCGTTTCGGCCAGGCGAAAAGATTCTTCTTGCCGCGGCCGGTGCCGGTCTCAGCGGAGGCGCACTCGTCATAGGAATTTAGCCGTACGCGGTCATGCACAGGATCCGTCACCGATGACACGAACGAACGGGCGCACGAAAAAATGGTCGCCGACAAGCTTCATGGGCGCTGGCGTGGTCAGGCCAGAGCGATCAAAGTTGCAGATGATTCTGTCGATCAGCACGATCGGCAATGCTGTCTTTCGAAGGTTGTCGGCGCCAGCATGGGAGAGCGGAGCCAACAGAGTTCATCACCCCTCCTCACCTCGACGAAGTCGTCCTGGTCGATAAGTCCGGCCCTTCTGGTCCATAGATCAATATTGTAGCGGCAGCACCGGCAGCCGAGAATTGAACAAGCGGCCCCTCGAAGGCATCAAATGATCATGCAGTCCGAAAACAATACCCATCTGCCTGCCTCAGCAACGCTCGCTCCCTTTCGAAACCCGGTGTTTCGCTCGATCTGGACCGCCACACAAATATCCAGCCTCGGTTGGCTCGTGCAAACGGTGGCCATCAGCTGGCTGATGGCCACGATTTCCGCTTCGGACCTGATGGTTGCGCTGGTGCAGGCTGCATCCACCTTGCCGGTGTTCCTCCTCTCAATCGTTGCCGGAGCCATTGCCGACAACTTCAGCCGCCGATGGGTGATGTTTGCGGGGCACTGCCTGATAGCATTGGCTTCAACGACGCTGATGATATCCGTGGGTCTGGGATTTGCCGGTCCATGGCTAATTCTTGCATTGGGTTTCCTGGCTGGCTGCGGCTTTGCCTTGAATGATCCGGCCTGGCACGCATCTGTTGGCGATATCCTTCACAAAAGGGACATCCCGGCCGCGGTCACCCTCATGTCCGTAGGATACAACATTGTACGCAGCGTTGGTCCGGCTTTGGGGGGCGTGGTCCTGGCATTTCTTGGACCGCTTGCCGCTTTCGCCTTGGCAGCGCTGAGTGATCTGGCGCCGCTAACCGCGATATGGCGCACACGATGGAAGGTTCGCACTTCCCCTCTCCCTCGTGAACGCATGACGATGGCAATTCATGACGGAGTGCGCTTCACTGTGATGTCCCTGGAGATCAGGGCAGCGATTGCCCGTGCAACCCTTTTCGGCCTGGCAAGCATCTCCATCCTTGCATTGCTGCCTCTATTTGTCCGGGACCAGCTGAAGAGCGGCCCGATCATCTACGGCATCTTGCTGGCCGGCTTCGGGATGGGTGCTTTCATTGCGGGCATGAGCAATAGCTTTCTAAGGCGGATGACGTCTCAAAACAGGCTGGTGTCCTTCGCCTCTGTCGCTTGTGCGGCATGTTGCCTTTCGCTTGCACTCACATCATCGGTCCCCGTGGCGGTCGTTTCGCTGGCACTCGGCGGCGCGGGTTGGCTCATCACCTGGACTGGGATCGACGTGTCGGTGCAACTGGCAAGCCCCAGATGGGTGGTCGGCCGGACACTGTCGATCTACTACGCCTTGAGCGCAGGCGGGATGGCGGCTGGCAGCTGGATCTGGGGTACTGTCGCACAGAACTACTCCTTAGGCTGGGCTTTGGAGGGCGCCGCCGGCGCTCTGTTGCTGGTTGCGGCTGCGGGAATGCTGTTACCGGTCGGTCCATGGGAGGAAACGGATCAGGAAAGTTCGGATTTTCGCCCGCCGGAGCTGGCACTCGACTTGAAGCCCAGAAGTGGACCCATAGTGGTCAAGGTGGAGTATCGGATACCCGAAGAGAACATCGAGACCTTTCTGGGCTACATGCGCGCCAGGCGGCATGTTCAGAGCCGTGCCGGTGCGCGAAACTGGACACTGCAGCGAAATCTTCAAACGCCTTCGATTTGGACAGAGACATTCCGCACGCCGACCTGGATGGACTTTCTTCGCCTGAATCATCGGCTCACGGCAGCGGATAAGGAAATCGGTGACCATCTCCTGTCACTGCACGATGGGGAGGATCCTCCTCACACAGTGCTTTCCATTGAACGCACGACTGAGGCCGCGCGTACCCGTTCCCCAACACTCTTTTCTCGCCCTCCGAGGTGACGTGACCACGCGTCGAGCATTGGGGTCTGGCCTTTGGCGCTTCTGGCGGACCGAGAGACCTACTTTGCTGCAAAAGCTCCGAATTCCGCGCGGCCAACCAGAAGCTCGGCATACAGCAGTTCGCGTGTGAAACAGCATTGGCCACACGATCCCAGGCCCGAAACCCAGCAGTCATTCCCAGTCCAGTCGCTCGGAACTCTGATCGTGGCGATGTGCTTGAGCCTCATAATTGTCCGCTAGCGTGTCGAGAGCCTTGGCCGTATGCGGATGGTCGAAAGAGATCGCATTCGACCATCCGCGGTATTTAGCGGCTTCCTTCCGTTCCAGCTCCCCACCGTCGCGCGGCGATCGCATTGTTACGCCACGTCGGTTCATCTTACCGGTCAAAAAGCCATTGATCATTGGTTTGCTGCGGAAAAGATCGATTGCGTCGCGGACCGCTTCGGCCGGCCAGTTGCCGTCTGCTCCAAAAGGAGAGGCAGCCAAAACGTTGCCAATGCGACTGTCGGCGATATCTTCTCGGCCGGCGGTCTTAGCGAGCGATCGAGCTTCCTTGATCCACCCCTCAAGAGCAACGTTATCGATCGTCCCATCATCTTTTGTACCGGGAAGCCGATCCCATTCCTCAAGAAGTCGGTAGGCCTGGGTGGCGATGGCGCGTGCTCGCTCGGGATCCTGCGGCTCAACGTCGACGACACCGCTTTCCTCGCTCGCCTTGAATACCGCGCTGAGTATTTGGACAAAGAAGGATGGCTGCTCCGACAGCGCCTTCATAAGCACCTTGGGCGGACGGCGCGAGCGAGTCAAAATCGGTAGATAGGCCCACTCGACCTTGACCAATGCATTGCTGTCGACGTCATCACGTTTGTCAAGCACCTGGAGGATTTCGGCGACGTAGTGCTGGAACATCGTCGCTTCGTTCCTGTCGCCCTCGCTCTCGAACGGCTGTCGGACGGCCTCAAGTAGCACCTCGATGAGAAGATCTGAGAGCAGATCAGTTCGGCTGTCGCGTGCCGCGAGCGGCAGAGCGTGACGCGCGCGACCAACGGAGATGAGTTTGCGGATCGCGAAACCGACCTCGTCACGGTCGTCGCTCATCCAGAACACCGGCGTCTGACGCCAATACGTTTCTTCGATTTCAGCGCCAGCGCTGGTAGCCTGGTCCCAAGTCCAACGCCGCCCAGGAAGCGCGCGCAGGATCGTAAGCAATGCGGTGTCGCCCCAAGAGCGACTGGTTGCCTTAGCGATCAACTCAGCTGCCCATGGCTCCTTTCGCTCTGCAAAGGCAGAGACGATCAGGCCGTGGGCAAGAGCACGCTCATGCGCATCTTCGCTTCGAATTGCCGACTCCAACAGCGCTTCGAGATCGGGTTCGGAGAGACCGCCAGCAAAGAGCGCCTTGCCGATGTATCCCGCTGTGCCAACCTTGCGGGAGAGCGCGAGGATGGCTGGAATGCCGTCTTTGGAGAACAGGGCGTGTGCGGCATCTTTCCTCGCTAGATCGACCTCACGCTCATTCGTCTTCCAACCTTCGGCCGAAGGCCGTGGCAAGCCCGCATCTTGTTCAAAGAGCCATGCCACGCGCTCTATTGGATCAGCGGGTGCGAAGCGCTCGTAAATCGCCTCAAGTCGGTCGAGCACTTGACTCGGCATGGACCATTCGGCGTCTGGAAATTGCCGATGGTGATGGAGGACACGGCGCATGGCGGCCCATATTGCTGCGCGGTCAATCTGCTTAGTAATCCTCGGCTCAGCCGCCTCCAGTGTAGAGAACCCACCTTCCGTGTCCGGTGAAAGGTCAGCGAATCGGTCGAGCAGCGCGGTCCACCTGGCGGCATCGAGGCCGACGTCGACGAGCACACGCTCCGTGATCGCCACAGCTCCGCGCCCGATGGTGGCCCATGTAGCCACCTCGACTTCATCGACGGTAAAATCACGCCACAGCGGCATCGGCGACGGGATGGAGGTGTCGTGCCCCTGCGGTAGCAGGCTCAACATGAGTTTCCAGGCGGCGTCTCGCTCGTGCTTGCGAATGAGGTCGAGCGCCCGAAGCCGCAGGTCGAGCGTCGCATAGGTTTGGGGCAGCCAGAGAAGATGAATCGCGCGGAGACTGTTGGCCGGTCGGTTCGCGTATTGCCCGGGCGGGTTGTCGATGGCGTCCAGCCGAGCCAGGACATGGGTCACTTTCGGCATGAGCTCTGGCGACCAGGCCAGGGACTCGAGCGCCCACAAAAGATCCGACAAATGCTCTGCCCCAAAGACACCTTCCCCGTCTCTGCCGAATAGGGCGCGGATTGGCGGGTCGTTCAGATCAAGGCTATCCTCGATGGCCCGAAGAAAGGCGCTCGGTGAGGCCTCGGCCAACAATCGGAAGTCTCGAGATAGGGACCACCATCTCTGTTTGGTGGCATTCGCCAGCAGCTTCGCGACAATATGATCAGCACGGCGTGCGGCGTCCGGTATCGTCTTAATCTCCTCGCCCCACAGAGCAAGCAGGATCAGTACTTGTCCGATCCCATGGCGCAACATTCCCGAATAGTCGCGCTGGACGCCGCGAACACTCGCCATCCAGCGCTCGTCTGGGTCCATCTCGAACCGCGGATCTACGGAGCCGAGGACAGCATGGGCTGCAGCCTCGAAGCGCTTGATGTCGACCCCTGTCAAATGCCGCGCAAGCAGGAACCATGCATCTTGCGGCGAAGCGATACGCCAGGTCGAGCCGATCTTTTGCAGTGGGCTGTCAAATCTTCCGACGTAAGGCATCAGATCGCGGGCGATTGCGTCATATGGTTCGTCAGCGAGCTCTGCAAGGCGTGCCTTATCCGCCTCTGCGTCCTCATCCCAGCCGCCCGCGAGAAGTGCTGCCAACAATGCTTGAGGCGGCCTAACCTCCGCCCACTGTGGCCGTCGCCCCGGCGCGCTGGGAATAAGGCGACGCAGGACAGCCAAATTGCGTGCGCTGTCGCGCGCGTATGCCTCGGCACGAGGTTGCGCAATGCCAGCGGCAACCAGAGCGCTAGCGATCCCCTCGCGCGACGGTCGCGGTAGGGCACGGACGTCACCTCGGGAGATCGGCCGCTCGTCATAGGCTTGCAGGACATAGTGGCCGCGTCCCGCCAGCGCGTGCGCGATGCCGGGGTCTGGTTCAGTCATGACGACAATCAGAGGACCTGGCGCGTTTGCCAATGCTCGCGCCGCCGCAGCGGTCGTCGCCACCAGGCATCGGGCCTTGTAAGCGGCCTTCACTTCGTCCGGGAGCATCGCAAGTGTTGCGTAAAAGAACGACACGACCTCATCTGTGGTCGTAGCTTGGAGCGAGAAAACGGATGGCTTGCTGCGAAGCCAGCGGAGAAGGTCAGCTGCTTCCTCGTCACGATCACTTAGGACCAACTCCTCGGTCAGGGGCCACTTCGCAGCGAGCGACCACTCTTCCCAGACTTCCTCGAGCTCTCGAGTGTCCTCCGGTCGCTTCCCCAGGCGAACCGCCAACCACAGCCCAACCACCGGTGTTTGTTCGATCCAGTGGACAAGGTCGTCGGCGTCATAAACACGAACGTTTGCCCAAGGCCCTTCCGCCTCTCGGGCCTTTGCCCATTTATCCTTGCCGGGCCAGTGGCGGGGAGTGACGAACACAAAGCTAGCATTGGCTGGATCGAACGGCGCCGGCTCGTCGGTTCGCTTCCGGTAATCCTCGGTCACCTTTCTTTCGATGTCGCGACGCTGGCTTCCGATCTCCCAACCAGCCTCACCTTTCGGCACGTAAGAGTTTCCTGTGTCCGTGTAGGTCTGTCCGTCCCAGCCCGGATGCTGGACCCCTTCGTCAGCTGGAAAGCGGAGGTGAACTGCGGTGCCGGCGGTAGCGCGTATCAGATGTGAAACAAGGGTTGGCATGCTCAGCACGCCTTCTGTTCGGTTTGCCCAGACCGAAAGATCTTCCGCATCCACCCAGCGGATAGGTGCGCCTGCTCGCTCGGACGGGGTGATATTCGGGATAGCTGGTCCGATTACCGCACCCGTCGGCAGGAAACGGATGCCGGCATTTTCGAGCGCCGTACGAATTGCTTGGGCATTGTTGGCGACGGGGATACGTTGACCCCGCTCGAAATCCGCAACGGTAGAGGTCGCCACGCCGGCTTGCTTGGCCAAGTCGTGCTGGGACCACGCCAAAAGAGCCCGGGCGGCCCGGACGTGCTTTGGGGTAAGATCAAGCGGGGAAACCTGTTGCGCCATGGTCATATGAAATATATGACATCAGTTGAGTTTTCCCAACTGTTCTTTTCTGTCGACAAATCTAAATTTTTGCCGACAATAGATAACAAATGCCTCGAAATCGTATGACCCACCGTGAGACCGCCCTGAATCTCGTTCGAGATCGCGGCATCGTGCGTGCGCGCGACTTTACGGCGGCCGGCATCCCGCTGGTCTATCTCAGGCGCCTTACCGAGGCCGGTGATATCGTACGTCTCAGGCGCGGTCTATACCAGCATCCCGAGCGAATGGGCGAAGACACCGATCATGATCTGGCAGAAGCGGCACGTATTGTGCCGAACGGCGTGGTCAGCCTCATCAGCGCGCTTCGTCACCACGGTTTGACGACCCAGCTTCCGCACGCGGTGTGGATGACGATACCACACAAGGCAAGGACGCCGCACACTCCAGGCCTGCGTCTGGAGATTGTTCGGGCGACCTGCGAAGTCCTGGCATCCGGAGTCGAGTTCATCCGCGTCGAAGGCGTCGATGTAGCGATCTATGGCGTCGCAAAAACGGTTGCCGATTGCTTCAAGCATCGCCGTCATGTTGGCGAAGACGTCGCAGTCGAGGCGCTCCGCGACGCTCTGCAACAACGAAAGACCATAGCGAGTGAGCTGATGAAGTACGCGGTCATTGATCGAGTGACCGCCCGGATCGAGCCCTATATCAAGGCCGTACAATGATGGCTAAGGTTCTCAAGAATCCTGCCGCCTCAATAAGAGACCGCCTTCTTCAGCACTCTAGGCAACAGGGTGACGACTATCAGCGCATCCTGACGCGGTATGCGATCGAACGCTTGCTTTTCCGCCTCAGTATGACCGAAGCGTCCGAGCGCTATGTACTCAAGGGCGCAATGCTGTTCGTGACCTGGCCCGAATACGTCTTCAGGCCAACCGGCGATCTTGACCTGCTCGGCCAAGGCGACCCTGACCCCGGCGCCATTCACGACCTCTTCACCCGGATTTGCCAGGTCGAAGCTCCCGACGAAGGCATCGTCTTCGATGCGGCCTCCCTGACAGTCGATCCCGTGCGCGAAGGAAAATACCAAGGCGTTCGCCTGAACCTGAAGGGTTGGCCGAACAGCCTTCAACAGCGGCGCCAAGTTGACTTCCGCCTGGATCCAGCTTGGTGGCCTGCGTGTCGGGAAGGACGACTCGGCCTTCGACACGTTTGCCGGATACTCCGGGAACGTCTTCAATAATGCACTCGTTGCGTATTGGCGATTTCGACACCAACGTAGCTCAGTACTATCTGGATTCCGACAATGGGTTTTCAGCTCTGGTTTCACTTGAATAAGGGGCGGGTGAGGTCGGTTCTCTTGACGGCCATGTTCCCCACGTCGTCTTAGGCGTGAGACAGACACAGGCTGGCGGAGCGATCACCGGCGTCATCGCTCGTGACAGCAACTACAACGCTTTGGCTGGCAAGGTCCGCATCGACCTCAACGTCACAGATGATTGTCGTTATTCGGTATGTTCGGCTACGGCTCCCTTGGCAATCCCAACGACGACCCAAGCAGGGCGATCGCCGCTCAGGGTCGCGGCTTCTACAAGAATGGAGCGGCGACTGGGCTTTGTGGGTAGGGGCCACTTACAGGTTTCGACGAGAAAACGTCGTTGAACCTCCAGGTCTCAGGCGATCAGCTCAGCAACTGCGGACTGGCTGCAATTCGCCTATATGGCCATTCCAGGGTTCACAATCAGGGCCGAAGTCGATTATGCCCACTACGCCAAGCTCACTCCCGTCGCCTCGAACCCGGCTAACGTCGGCAAAGCGGACAGGCTCGGCGGCGTTCTGCGATTCCAAAGCTCGTTCTAACGGAATGAATTTGAACGGCGGCGCCCGACGGGTGCCTCGCTGTCTGGCCTTTCAAGATGTCGTCCCGCATGATCATGCCCGGACTCCGTTGCTGGGCTTCAGAACCTGCTCAGCGAGACTCCCAAGCTCGGTAACTCAACAGCTGGTCCGCGACATCGCCGGTCGATCTGCATCTCTGTTGGGCTACTACCTGGCGATGAAGCTGCCGAATCGAGAGCACGCAAGGGCTGAGAACACCTAGACACTTCGTCCAGGCACTTGAACCTTCTTCAGTGGTTCAGGATGAGTTTCGGCGGGCGTCGTCGCAACATCAGTGAGAATTTTGTTCTGCTGGGCCGTCTTCAGGGCAACTCAATCTGAATCGCAGCCGACTGCCCAGGCTCGCAAGCCTTTGGTCCCGGAAGCCGTGACAGCATAAGGTCTAGCCAAATTTCGTGCCGCCTCGCCCAGTTCTCAGCCGCGTTGTTGTCGCCGGGAAATGGCCGACCCTCCTATCCGTAGCCGGCGTCCCAAGCAGCACCGCAAATTGGGCAATGGCAATGTATGCATCCACGTCATGGATGCTTCTTTATCTAAGCAATCGATTTCTCCGGCTGTCCGATGATGAATATGAAGCGTCAGTTGGCCTGGTGGGGCCATCGGAGTTGTTGCGTGGAATCGCTTACCCAGTGCGGCCCGGGTGCCGCCATCTTCGGTGGAGTTGCCAATGTGATCTGCAGCCGAACGGCAAACGGCGGTCGTGGAGACAATGAGCATGGATACAGCCGGCTAGCTGGGACTATCCTCTACCGGGGGAAAATAGCTGTCACAACCGCATGTGGCCGGCGAGCACGGCCGTGCGCGGGACCGTCGGTCGCCCTGAGGCCGCGATGGTGGCGTGCCGAACTGTTCGGCCCCTGTCGCCCACATCACAGCTGCGCCCGCAGTTCCCATGCCACGCCAAATTGAAGTGTTCAGTAGGAGCCACAGCAACATGCACCGTCGTAATCTGATCAAAGGTTTCGTTGCACTCGGCGCTTGTCCCATTTGCGCTGAAGCCGCGCGGGCGGCCAGCACCGAATGGGGATATGCCGGGCCGGTCGGCCCCGAACAATGGGGGCATCTGGACAAGACGAATTTGGTCTGCTCGGCGGGCATGCAGCAATCGCCGGTCGATATCAGGGGCGCGGTCAAAGCGGATATTCCGCACATCGCCATAGGTTGGCACAGGGGCGGCGGCAGAATGGTGAACAACGGCCACACCATTCAGATCAACCTGCCGCAAGGCAGCACGCTCACTCGGGGGGATCGTGTCTATGAGCTGCTACAGTTCCATTTCCATGCACCAAGCGAGCACCACGTCGCAGGTAAGAGTTTCCCGATGGAAGCGCATTTTGTCCATAAGGGCCGCAACAGCGATACTGTGGGTGTTCTGAGCGTGTTTCTGACGCCAGGCGCCACAAATGCCAGCTTTGCCCGGCTTGCTGCCGCATTTCCTGCAACGTCAGGCGAAGAGGCAGCCGTCGATGAAGTCGACCCGAACGAGCTTCTGCCGGCTTCGCTTGGCTACTGGACATATGAAGGATCTTTGACGACGCCGCCATGCACGGAAAACGTCGACTGGATGGTGGCGACGGAACCGGTTGATGTCGACCCAGCAGACATAGAGCGATTTACCTCGCTATATCCCGAAAACGCGCGCCCTATCCGCGCGCCCAATCGGCGCTTCATCCTGGGCCTAAGCTGACGCCCCGGCGTAAAAACCGCCTGCGCGTCATGTTGATCTGCTTTCAGAATCGTAAGGATGTGCTCCGCGTCGCGTAGGCGCTTTGGGAGCTCATTTCGCGCTGGAAGCGCACCAGGACCAAGTTCGGTAACGGTGTTAAGCCATTCTCATAAGGGGGAGAGGTAGGCGTGGCTTTCCTGTTCCAGCAGCATCCGGCCGCATACCGAGCCCATGAACTGGAATTCATGTCGGACCTTCGCAAGGGGTCCATCGCGGATCAAACGCCGTTTCCTTGGCTCAGTTCCGACAAAGCAATTATGATCGCCCTAGCCACCTCGATTGCGCTCTTGGTCGGGACGCAGGGCCAGCCCCCGCAGATCGATCACGCGATCCTAAGCCAGCTGCGAACGATTCAGATCAATGACGCATTGCTCCGGCGCGACGTCGCCCGCGCTGGGATGGATATGACATTGGACTACCGTTCGGTTGCTTCTATCGGGCAAGCGTTGCAAAAGACTCGTGTAAACTTGCAACGTTCTTTCGAGATTTCGTCCGATGAGAGATCAGAGCAATCCAGATTGCTCGCGCAGCTCATAGATTCGATCGAAAGCAAAAAGGCTGCCGTCTCAGTCTTGGTCGAACAAAATCAGCTCATGCAAAGCTGTCTTGCACAGCTAGCTCGCTCGATTGGCCGCCTTGGGGGAGCACCGTCGGGCATGGTTGAACTTTCGATGCTGATCGTGCTTTCGGCTGAACCGAGGCTCGTTCTGAGCAAGGCTGGAGCTGCCTTATCTTCTTCATGGAGGTTGGACGAAGCTGCCGATCAGATCGCATCTCCGGACACGTTCTCCAAGGCCGCCGAACTGGAGCGAGAGCATCTGGAGGGCTACAGCTTGGCCAGCGCGCACGCGCAGCGCATGCGACTTTTCCTCGGTTTGGTGTCCATATGCCTCTGCTTGTTTGCGATGATTCCGCCCTCCAGGCAGCCTCTGCGGACGAACCGGCTGAAAAGGCGGTTGGAGCTTGAAGAGGCAATGAGTGAGATCGAAACTCGCCTCAACGAAAGTAAAGCAAAGGACGCCTCGGCGCGCTTTTCCACCGAAGAAGCGCTCAGAGTCGTTCAACGCGTTTTCGATGCGGATCAATGCGCGCTCGCCCTAGTGGATCCGAGTCTCAGCAGGCATACCGAGTGCTTTGTGGCGAACACGTACACACCCGTCTGGAACGTGCCGCTTATTGATGAAGTCGTTTCACTTGTCCGCGCCGGACGGCCAGTGTTTCGCGTCGTTCGGACCGCCTTAGGGCTTTCCGGTGTTTGTCAAATTGTTGCCTGCAGGGCTTCCGATCAGCAGGTTGTGGTTTGCATCCTTGTTTTTGAAGGAGATCGCTCACTCCCCTCGGCAGACGACCTGCGGGTTCTTGCCAGCGCCATTGTGCGTTTGAGCAACCATCTTGAACTGCAACGTATAAATACGGAACGCGACCTTCTGGTGAGTCGATGGGAGCATGTGGAAAGGCTGAGGACCGTGGGCACGATCGCAAGCGGCGTTACACATGAGTTCAACAACATTTTAGGGGCAATAATCGGCTATTCAGAGATTGCCCAAAGCCTTGTGCGTCGCCCCTCCAGAATCCGTAATCACATCGACCAGATCATTTTAGCTGGACACCGAGCCAAGCTGATCGTCGACCAGATCCTGTCACTAAGCCGAAACCGACAGCGCGTGGCAGTGCCATTCAACGTCTCCGAAATTGTCATGGATCTTGCGCCATTGCTGCGGGTCACAGTTCGGTCGGATGTTCAGTTGAACTTCAAGATCAACGAGTGGCAAACGGTGGTCGAGGGCAGCCCAACCGAGATACAGCAGATCCTCATGAATCTATGCAAGAACGCGTCGGAGGCTGTCTTGAACGAGGGCCGTGTCGAGGTCAGCGTTTCTCGCGCTCAGGTGCGCCAAACCAAGCCGCTGGCTCAGGGCACCTTGAGACCTGGAGATTACGTTCTCCTCTCCATCAGCGACGATGGCCCGGGAATCGCAAGTTCGATACTTCCGCATGTCTTTGAGCCCTTTTTTACCACGCGCTCTGTCGTCGGCGGGACCGGGCTGGGTCTTGCTGCGGTTGACAGGCACGTGAGCGCGCTCGCAGGATGCCTTGATGTCACCTCGGCTGTTGGCCGAGGGACGCGGTTTGATATCTACCTACCGGCCTCCGACGAGGAGCCAGTCACCGCTGACATCGCTTTCGGTCGGTACGACGGACCACTTGGCAACGGAGAAATCGTTGCAGTCGTGGAGCCCGATCCAGCAGAGTTGGAGATCTACAGGGACCAGATCGCCGCGCTGGGTTATGAGCCGGTCGGCTTCGCGAACCTTGAAGGTCTTTGCGAGTGGACCGAAAGCGGGAAGGCAGCAGACCTGGTGATTTTAGGTAGAACGCCTTTCCTGGAGCGAGGACAGGCCGAATCCGTATGCCCCACCCTCATGACGGTGCCTGTCATAGTCGTCGGCCAAACCGACTCCATGCCGGTCATATCCGCTAATCAGGCCCTCGTCCTTTGGCTAGCGAAGCCGGTCTCATCCCGGACAATGGCGCATGCGGTTCGTACAATGATGATGGCATGATACCGCCGAATCGCTCAGCCTATCCAACCACTGCGAGAAGGCCCGTCAAAAAGATATCGAAGCAGAACAGAATAACGCGTCGACACCGGCTTACCGATCCCGAGACGTTGTTCCAGCCTTAGTGCTTGTTGAGAAGGTCGGCTACTGTCTCTCCCCGCCGCCGGGCATCGGCGGCGAGCCATACCTCTCCTACCTCATACACGTCGCCTTGGGTACGGAACGGTATGATGACGTCAATGGCAGCCGACAGCATGTCAAGAAGCGTGCGGTCTTCGACAGCGGCTCCTTGCGCGCTGCTCTTGACGAGTGAAAAGAGCTTTTTGAAACCTTGTACCGGATCAGCCCCATGAATCGTTGATATCGATCCCGCATGGCCGGAGACGACTTCACTAAGGTAGGCCCAAGCGGCGTCATCGCGCATCTCGCCAAGCAATATTCGATCAGGCCGCATGCGCAAACTGGCTTGCAACAGTTGCTCGGCCGTCACCGCACCTGCGCCTGCTCGGTCCTTTGGATAGAGTAAGCGGACATGGTTCTCGTGCGGGATTGCAAGTTCGAGCGTGTCCTCGATGCTGATCAACCTCTCATGCGGGGGTATAGCGTTGATCAAAGTCTTGCTCATTGTCGTTTTGCCGCTTCCAGTCGGTCCGCAAAGCAGCATTGTGAGCCGCCCGCAGACGCAGGCTCGCAAAAATTGCTCCAAGTCACCATGGTCGTAGTGCTGAAGAATCGTTTCGTCCTGCCGCTCTTGGCGCTCTTTTCGTGACCGCCATTGATTCCAACGCGAATATTCGTAGCGAGAAGAAACTTCCTTGAGTTCGGTCACACGACTTGAGGGACGCCGTATCGTCAGGCTTATTGTTCCTGAGGGTACTGCGGGGGGCAAACAGATCTGCAGCCGCTCTCCGTTCGGCAACTCAGTCGCACAGAGGGGGCTTTGCGGTCCGACATCTTGCTTGCGCAGCGCTCCGGCGAGGATCGCGATGTCCTCCAGATCGTCATAAGACAGCGGCAGTGGATGTTTCGTGAAAACGCCGGCCTGTCGGACAAAGGCTTCCCCAGGCCGGTTGATAGCGACCTCTTCGGTTCTTGGCTCCTCAAGCCATTTCAGAACGGGATCGAGAAGCAAACGCAATTGAGGATCAGCCTCCGATTGCATTGTTGTTTCTCCGGCGTTCGCGATGTTGGGGGGATGGCGCTGCGGCAGTCGCTCTAAGATCGTATACATCCGAGAAGTCGAGGTCCCGAGCCACAAAGATGGATACGGCGTCTCCTTGGTTTTTCTTCAGGGTTGGGGGAAGGTTGATCGTCGCTCTCAATGTCGTCTCGACGGCTTGTCCACCATTGCTCTGGAAGCTGTTGGTGCCGCTTCCTCCGCCAGAGCTGGCCGCATATTGACCAGCCGCCTGAAACGCGCCTTGGATGACGCTCATGAGAATCGCTCCGCCAAAGCGTTCCCGGAAGTGATTGTCCACCGTGCCAGGCATTCCGGAGCGGCCGAGCTCGTCAGCGCCCGGCGATGCTATCGAAACGAGGGCATGGTCAGGTGTTTCGATGCGCGTCCACAGCACGAATACACGCGCATCCCCCTGCTGGAGACCGCGCTGGATCTCGCCAATCACGGTTGTCCCGCGATCCAAGAGCACGACGTTGTTGGTGGCGCCTCGGACGGCTTTAGGTAAGACGCACTTCACATAGCCGGGTAAATTTGTGTCGACCGCAGTTTGCAAAATGCAGGGAATGATCGTTCCTTGAGTAATCACGAGATCAGGGTGCGGCAAAAGTGTGGCCCGGCTCGGCTCCTGTATATCTGGCTTCAATCGGCCTGACAGATCGCCACCGTTTGAAATCTCATCCGCTGTCCCCGGAGCATCATTTTGCTTGTCTTCGCTCCGCTGATCGGCATTGGGCATTTGACCGCTGCCGCTGTAGGCGAAAATTGGTGATTCCTCCGGCGGCGGATCATCTGCCGCTGGTGGGGGCGGCGTGGATGGCGCAGGCTCTGCCGCCTTGGCCGCCTCTGCGGGTGCTGGAGGTTCTGGAGCAACCTCGATTGGCACGGGACGGAATGGCTCGACGTTGGCGACAATTGGCGGCTTTGGCTGAGATGGTTCGTCTTGTGTGCTGGAACGACCTCCGAGCCAGATGAGCGATAGAGACGAGATGAGAACAAGAGCAGCGACGGCCAACTTCTGCGATCCCGAAACATGCCGGCGGGCCGGCTCCGAGACCATCGATCCGGATGCATGGACATCATGTCCCGCCTGTGGGCCGGTTTCATTCATCGTCCCGAGCCTTTCAAAACGCGCCACACGTCGGGTGTCACTGTACCGGTCGCTGGCGCTCGTCCCACAGGGTCATAAGCTCTGTTGAAAATGGACAAGACCGTGTTGCCATCTCTCAGACGCCATTCCCGGGCGACGGCGGATACTTCAACATAGTCGCCTTTGACCGTGTAATTGGCAGCGGCTTCCTTGCCGTCGGGATTGATAACGTAGAGGGAGGGTATGCGGGAATTGCTTGCGAATCCAAATACGGTCGTAAAGCCATTATCGAAGACTTCCAGCGGCGCCAGCGACCGATCGCCCTTTGCGACGTAGTGAAAATTGCTTTCGTCCGGACTGGCAGCTGCGGCGGGCCGATTCAACAAATCCCGAACTCTCTCGTCTTGCAGCACTCTCGCCCGGGCCTGGCCAAGAATCGAGCGCCTTTCCGCTTCCTTTCTCTGAGCAGCAGCCTCATCAGCAGGATAGGTGAACTGCACACTGTAGTATAGGTCTGGTTGCTCCTCATCGAGTTTGGGCATCGCTTTCGTTGAAATACTGAAGACGTATCTGCGTGTACCGGACTCGCTCTCGGCCAGCACGACGACCGGCTGCGGCGACAGCATCCGGCTAGCCTTGAAAAAGAGATAATTGGCGCGCGGGAGCGCAGCCAGGTCTTTGCTATTGGAAACAGCCACGGCTGCGACGGTCTCGTTTGCCGCGAATGTGACAACCAGCGTTGCCCCAACTGCGGTCGATAGGCGCACCACTTCGTCGGGGCGGTAAGCCAGGTAGCGCATCCGCGCATCATGCTTGCCGGCAAGTGGCGTGTCTTCGGCGCACGCTTCCATCGTTAGGAAGAGTGAACAGGCCAGCGCCAGAAATGCTCTTTTTGTCATGGCTGCACGAAGCCCAGGTTCGATACGGTGTCTTGCGAGGCTTGGTAGGATGTGACGAGTAGACCTCCCGGATTGGTGAGCCTCGATTGCCCAGGCAGACCCGTCAAGCGCTCGTAGCGGATGGTAGCAGTCCAGGAGGTCACTATCGGCGTCTGCCCATCGATAACAAGCGTACGTTTGTATCGGATCTGCTGAACGTCGGGACTGATGTCATTTGATGAAATATGCCCGACCTCGAGCTTGCCGCGCTTCCCAACCGTGACCTGCGGCGAGGTGGGGTTGGGATAGTTGAAGAAATCTTGATATTGCTGTTGCACAGAAGGTGCGCTGAAACTGGAGACGAGGTCATAGGCGTATTGGGCTGTATCTGCCGTGTAGCCCTCGCGCAGGCGTACATATTCCCACAGCGAAGCGTTTATGACGGCTCGGTCTTGGGTTGCCGGCAGTCGAGAGATTGACACTTCGCTGTCAACGGTACCGTCCGGCCGCACCCAGAGGAACACAGGTACGAGCTTGGCCAACGGGACCATGGCAGCGATGGTAAATGCCTGGGCGACATTTCCCAGGACCGCCGCTGCGGCAAAGGCTATAAGCGCCTTTGACAAGCGCCGCGCAGACTTCGCTCGTGAAGTTTGAAACGCTTCCACCTTCTTGTAGTGAGCGGCTAGCGTTTCTCTCTCCACCAGAAGGGCATGTTCAGGAAATTTCACTTGGGCTCTTCCGCGCACTCGACCTGAAGATCCTCAGGAGTGGTTTCCCATTGTCCCGCGTTCAGTTGGAATGGCGTACCCGTGCAGGTCGCAAGCCGATCGGTTGTCTTGCAGGCCGCCAAAGCGAGGATTAGCAACAGTAGATAGCGTTTCATGTTTTTGGCACCGGTTGATTGATTAACCACCCGCCGTTTTGGCAAAGTAGCGGTTGAGGTTGCTAAGAGGTCGGTTCTCGCCTGCCAAAGAGCCGCCGGCGATGCTGCTGGCGATCGTCGGAAGCGCGATGATCAGAGCGTCGCCAGCGAGGAAGAGCATGTCGAGCTCGTAAAGCCCGATGATCTTGGCTGCTGTCGTGCCCGACATTTTGATTATGATAAGCATTGCTGTCAGCGAGACTGCTTCGGCCGCAATAACTATCGTCGCAACGATGTTGAGAAGGAGAAGCAGCAGCCCGTACGAGAGCAGTTGGCCGATCCATCTGGTGGCCATGTCTCGCGTGCGATCAAAAAGGTAGCCGACAAGGACCAGGGGTCCGATCGCCAAGAGCAGCTTCGTCAGAATTCCAACGGCATCGTAGATCTCGAACGCCGTCCACAGCGAGCCGTAGAAAATCCATTGCGCTCCCTGGAAGGCAAGTATGTCCTGGCCATTCATTGTCCCAATTTCGGAAGCAATCATCTGAAAAGCATACTGACTTGCAGCAAACATAAAGTCTAGCTTCCGAGGAATATCGACGAATGGCAAGTCGCTGCTACTTATATGGTGAGCAAACCTTGGAATCGTGTCGTCGAAGAACGTTTCAATGTACTGCTGGTAGTTGGACTGGTCCAAGATCAGGGCAACGACAATCGACACCATGATTACGCGCGAGATACTCCCGCGCGCATCGACTTGACCGCGCATGACCAGACAGCCTTGTATTATTATCCAAAGCGTTACACACGCGACCAGAGGTGCGCTGACCGCCTCTTGGATCTTTTCAAGCACGTTGTGCAGCCCTGAGGTAAAGGCCAGATCAAAGATCGTGTGTATGGCCGTGAATGGCGCGGCAATCTTGAAATTCATGGCCTGAGCCTGATTTGTCCCTGATCAGCCCAGTTGAGCCGGACGAACTTTGCGTGGTTCACGGCAGTGTGCCAAACATCTTGGCGGTGTCCTGGCGCTCGCGACGCTGCGTGGCGGCCTCCTCCACGGCGTGAAGGCTGCCTTGTGCAGTGGTCATCGTCAGCAGACTCGTGGCCTCGACATTTTGGATGACCGCATCGTGAATCTGCTTGAGGACCAGACCGTTGGTCACGGTGGCCTGCACAATATTTCGCGAGCGCGAAAGCTGACCAGGCGTGTTGTCGTTAGCCTTAAGGCGCTTGTCCATTACGTCCAGAGTGTCGGCTGCAAGAGCTGCCGCATTGGCGGCACCAGTGATTTGCTCCTCTAACAGTTTCGCTTCTGAATCGGTGCCGGTGACTCTCCGGGTTGGGTCTTGCACAATGGTACGCGCCATGGTCGAAACCGGCGCCCGAGCATCAAACATCTGCCCGTCCAGCTTATTGCTCGATGGGTAGTGGTTTCCCTGGTTCAGTGCGCCCAGCAGTCCCGTGACAGCAAATGACGACTTCAGTATCTCTACCATTTCGATCGTGGTAGCGAGCGTCTGAGCCGATTTTATAAGCATCGCCGCAGTGGAACCCGCTGTTAGTCCCGCTTGTACTGTCAATGCCGGGTCGCTGACGATAAATTGCGACCTGGCCTGTGTGCTAAGCAGAAAGGAAACAGCAAGCGTCGTCACTGCAAGCTTGGCAAATCTCATGAATATTCCTCCTTCAGTCTTGAACTTCGTGGTAACGAGCCATGAACTCGTCGAGCCACCCGCTTGGGGCATCTCCGTGCTGGTCACGAAGCTGGTCGGCAAAGCGCACGGTGTTGGCCCGCCCCGAGAGTACGGCTACGTACTCGCGCATCTGGCCAAGGTCGAATTCGCAAACAACACTCCCGCTGTCGCGCTTGAGCAAAAACTTGCGGCTGCCAATTGCCATTCCGTGGCGGATCGCCTCGAACTCCTGCGTGGTGCACTTCAAACCATCGACATACGCAGCCCGGTCCGCCGTCGGTGACGGGTAGAAAATCTTCGTCATGCATTGCGCAACGAGACTGGCTCCCAGCGGCGATTCCAGCACGTGTTCGGGCTGCTGCGTTGCAAGTATCAACATCCCGTTGTTCTTGCGGACGGTGAGCAAGAACTTGTCGATAACAGCCGAGAACTGCGGGTTGAGCAGATAGAAGCGAAATTCGTCGCAGCTCATGACGAACCGACGGCCATCGACAACGGCGCCCACGCGGTGCAGAAGATATGCGGCGGCCGGCGCACAGACCTCCTCATATTCCAGGAGCTGCGTCATGTCGAAGCCGGTGATGGAGGCATCAAGCCTTACTTCGTCGACATCGCCGTCAAAGGCCCATCCAAGCGCATTCCCTCTACACCACCGCTGCAGCCGTGCTCCTGCGCCCTCGGAGGGGCCGTGCAGCAGGAATTCGCGCAGGCCCGCAATTGAGCGCATCACGGGTTCGAACGAAAGTTGACGAACAATGCCACGTTCTAGTCGACGGCTTTCCTCCGGCGAGATCGGACCGCGGCCGTCACTCTCGATAAGGGCCATCAACCATTCGCGCAGAAAGTCCAACGAGGCGGAGGTGTTGTCCAGTCCACGCAGAGGGGCCAAGCCGCTCGGAGCGCCTCTGCGCAAGGCTAGATATGTCCCCCCCGTGGCCCGCACCAGCAGTTCACCACCCCGGTCCTTATCGAAAAAGACGATGGCACCATCGCGATCGACCACGCTTTGCTCAAGCATCGCGAGGATAAAGGTCATCAGCGTCGTCTTGCCTTTGCCGACTGGCCCGAATATCGCCGTCATGCCCACGTCATTCTCATGGGGGATGTAGTCGAAAGAAGTTCCACCGTTCGTGCGGAAGCGCGCAACAGCTTTGCCCCAGTGGCCGGATGCGGAACCGTTTGGGAAGTTCTCAAATGACACAAGCCCGGCAAAATTGTGCGAGGTGATGGCCCCGGGGCGTGTGCGCCACCTGTTGTTCCCCGGAAGTTGGGACCAGTACGCGGCCTCCATACCGATACCCTCTTGGACGATGACGGCGCCCGCATCGGCCAGCCTTCCGCGGGCATTTGCTGCGCGATCTGCAAGGCTGTTGAGGCTCTCGGCATAGACGCACAGGCTCAGATGATGCGAACCCATGACGAACTCGTTGCTTGCCAGTGCGTCCTCTGCTTCGGCAAGTTCATTGATCTGGGTGAGAGCCTTGTCGCCGGCGCTCGTCATCTGGCTGGACTTAAGGCTAAGCTTCGCATGAGCTTGGGGCCGAGTGAGGAAGGAAAAGCTCTGGCTGAGCACAAGCGGGAAGTTGGCCGACAGCAAGGGATTTAGCATGCCGGGCCGCGTCGTCGCCGGATATTCACGGAACGAAAACAATGACCCCACCGAGCTGCCCCCGGGCCGTCGAATCTCAAGCGCCCGCTTCCCGCAGATGACCTGGTCAGTGTAGATCGAGGCGCCGAGTGAGCCGCTAACCATCGGAACCGGAAGAAACCGGCACGTCATTATCAACCGAAGCGCCTCACCGATTTCCGTGAAGAGCACGTCGCCTTTCTCACGAACACCCAACCGGCGCAGACCGTAACCGCCCAGTGAGCCAGCAATGATCTGCCAGAGGTCTTCCAGGCTTCGCATTTGTGTGGCCAGATCGTTGTCATTGCGTCTGGACGATTTTGCGCTACGCCAGCCGATCTTGCCGATTGCGGTGCGGGGGAACACGACGACAGTGAGGAAATGGTCGTTGCGAAAGAGCTTGCCCGACAGGACACGGCTCTCATACGCCTCGCTCAGACTGCCAGCGAATGCACTTTGAAACTGGCGCGATGCCGGCTCCGGCACATCGTTGTTTCGCACAAGATGGGCGTACAGCGTGACATTGTCGTCGGCGATGTTGCGCAAGAGAGTGTTGAACGCGCGGCAGCGCGAGTTGCGCATCTCAGCGTCTTCCAAATCAAATGGCAGCCCGTTCAGATGTGCCATGGCCATAATCGATCCGTCTTCCAGAAGGACAACCTGGTCGCTCAGATGACCGACATACGGAAGATAGATCTCGCCAGATCTCTCGGTCCTGCCACTGGCGCCAAACATCACACCATTCCTCTTCCGCGCTTCGGCACTCTGATCGGATTCGCGCTGACGCTCGCCCCGCCCCAGACCGACCCATCCACGCTTCTGCCGGCGGTCTGCAAATAGAGAAACGCCACGCTTGCGGCGTTATAGTCACGCTCAACAATCAGCCGTGCTCCGAACCAGAGTGGCACGAGCACGACTTCATAGAGCGGGTTCTTAAGGATGATGATGACGAGTCCCGCCAACATCATGAGCGCTCCGGCCAGCGTCAGCGGCACCCCCAAAAACAGTGCGGGGCGTGTCGCCGCCACATAGAGGGTGCTCACTTCCAGCCGGTCGCTCATCAGCCGGCGCCTATCAGCGCCTTGCCCAGGAAGCTGGCGCCAAACATGATGACGATTCCTCCAACGACACCCGCAACCAGGCCAAGTGAAGCACGACCGAACATCCAGGAGATCCCGATGGCCACGAGTCCGAGCACGGCCAGTGATTGTCCGAAGGGACCAAGTATGAAGGTGCAGATATTCTGGACCATCTTGGCGGGATCCGTCCCTCCGGTCACCTGTGCCGCGGCCGGCCCGCTGGAGAAGACCGTCCACGCCACGCCCGCAGCAGCGGCCGGCGCGTATTCAGCCGCCATTCGCAGCATGGAAAAAGGCGAAGGAACACGCGTTTTAAGCGCACGAAGTATTTTGAGTGGCTTGATCATTGTATCTCCATGTTTCAATCGAATACGAGTTTGTTCGGGTTCGAGGGTTCCCGCTCATCGGCAGCCCGGCTGTCTGTCGGACCGGAGGGATCGGCCCCGGAGCGGTTTGTCTGATAGGAGCCCCAGATGGCCCAGGAATTTTGGCGGGGCTGCTTTTGGTTGGCCTTTTGGTTCAGCTGGAGCAGAGGCGGCACTGCTTTCCGACCCGGTGCCTCAAGGTGTGGCGCATCTTGGGCGGTCGGCTCCTGCGTTGTCTCTGACATGTCCTTTGCGGCCAACTCGACCTTGCGTACATAACCGTTGGCAAAGCCACGCGTGACGTCACCCGTGTTATAGGCCGAGATGGCACGGCGAAGCGCCAGTTGCTGCGCTGGGGCAGTCGTGCCGCCGGCATACCGGCTTTCAAGCAAGTGGGCGGCGGCCGAAAGCGAGGCGCAGGGCTCGAATGCCTTTTCCGGCGTGAGATTGAGCGTGGGAAAGTTGTTGCTGTTTATTTGCATCAATCCAACATCGACGGAATGTTGTGCTTCGAGTCGGTCCTTGATGCCCCGCGTGGCTTGCAGGTGGTCTATCCAGCGAAGCTGCTCACCTGTGGTGTTGTCATGAGCCACCAGCGTTTCAAAGCCACTTTCAATCTTGGCAATCGCGGCAAGGGTGGACGGCGCGACCCAGGGAGCGCATTTGCGCGACAGGCGGTGGAACTCACGGGGCGAAAGTGGCGCGGGCTCGGCTGGGAGTGACATGGATGTCAACAGAACGATGGCCAGCGGCCAAACTGCAATAAACATTCCTATCACCTACCTTTCCAAGCCGCCCGACGGGTTCTGGCCCTGTCCGGAACACGCTTATCGGGGCGGTTTGTTACTGTGTGATGTTCAAGTTCAGCTTTTCGGCTTCAACTGAAACAAAGACCTTGATCGTGGCAGTGTGGGTGAGCATCTTGCGCAAGCACGGGTTGGCGGATCCGATTAGCCAGCAGCGACATGCAAAGGATCTTGGTACGACGAGTCCTGTGCGGGATTGCCCGTCCCGGTCGCCTGTTGCTTTTGGACTGTAATCCGCGGCTTCGGCGGCAGGATGGTGATGGAATCTTCTGCCAAGGTCGAATCAAGGAGAAAATGGAGGCTAGTCCAGGCTGCGGATGCCGTGGGTCGGTCCAGCGAGAGGACCGAAGAAGGCGCCGGTGCCCACGTTGCGGTATGCTGCCAGCTCTTTAAGAGACAGCCATGCGCGGCCCCGCACGGGCAGGTCCATCGCGCGAGCTCGTCTGCGCTGGCTGGATGGGGCTGTCCGCGGGGCGCGGAAACGCAGCAGCGCAGCCCATCTTGGTGCGAGCCTGATTCAGCTGTTCGGCGAGCCGCACCCCATTTGGCGGCGTCCGAGGCCGCTGCCGAGAATAGTGACCAGCTCAAAGGGAGGTGTCGCGTTCAACTGATAAATGCTAGCTCGGAACCGTAACCGCAACCGACCTGCCGGTCGCGCGGACCAGGGTTTGGAACGCCGGGCCCCTCCCCCCGGAAGAACTCGCTTGGAAGGAGACATACCATGGCCCAAGGCTACAGCAGCGACACGGCCGCTCTTGCGCCACCGCCTCTGCGATCAATCAAACGCCGCGCTCCGCCACCGCTTCGGAGCCCGGACGCACGAGCGGCAGGATTTCGAGTTGATGCAGCTCCGCCGTCGCCAGAACCGCGGCGACTCAAGGACACGTCAGGAAACTGGGCGTCCGTGCCGTCGAAGTCGAGTGCTGTTGCCGGGCCTGCAGGTGAGCTCGAGCTTGAGCTGAAGGATCCCACGGCAGGGTCATGCCGGCGACTGGACCTGGTCTCCTGGTCACGGACTGACTTGATGCGGTCATTTGGCTGTGGATGAAAGACCATGACGAGCAACGGCCTCACATTGGCCGCACGCAACGGCGCGTGGCAGCGGGGGCAGCTGTGGTGGGTCGATCCAGAAGGTTGCCGGGCAACAGCTTTGGAATCAAGGGGATTCAAGATTGAAGGTGAGCCGTTGAAACATGTTCTTGTCATTGACGATGATGCCGCAATGCGACGCCTCATCGCCGAGTATCTCATGATGCATGCCTTGAAGGTGACTGCAGTCAACGATAGCAAGCAGTTCAACCACGTCCTATCTCATGAGCCGGTCGACCTTGTGGTCGTTGACCTCAACCTGGGCCGTGAGGATGGGCTTGCGATCGTCCGCAAGCTGGCGACAAAATCGGATTTGCCTATCATAGTGATCAGCGGCGACCGGCTCGATGAGGCCGAAAAAGTCGTTGCACTGGAGCTCGGCGCAACCGATTTCATTCCCAAGCCTTTCGGCCTGCGCGAGTTCCTGGCCCGCATTCGCGTAGCGCTACGCCAGCGCATTTCCAGTCCGCGAACGAAAGATCATCGCTCATTCCGGTTTGGAGCTTGGAAGCTCAGCGTCAAACAGCGGCGGCTGATCTGTGCAGAGCGTGGCGAGGTCAAGCTTACCGCATGTGAGTTCAATCTCCTGATCGCGTTCCTGGAGAACCCCCGCAGCGTACTATCCAGAGAACGGCTTTTGCTCGCGAGCCGTGTGCGTGGTGAAGAGGTCTACGATCGAAGTATCGATGTCCTGATCTTGCGCTTGCGCCGGAAGCTCGAGGCTGATGCGGCCAATCCTCGCCTGGTCAAGACGAGTCGTGGTGCGGGGTACTTCTTCAACGCTGACGTGGACGTTAGCTACGGAGGCACCTTGGCCGCGTGACAGGGGCGATTCTGGCGATTGCTGACAAGGAGGCTGATCAAGCCAAAGCGGTGTTCTCAGGCCACGGCCTTTAGCTCGGCGCCGGGGTACAGGCCAAAGGCGTAGGTCGTCGATCTGGCTGTTGGGATGGCTGTTGACGATGCTGGTGAGGACGGCGGCGAGATAGCCGAGTGGCTGGACACCATTGAGCTTGCGGGTCTCAGCGATGCAATCACCGCCCCTTATTTCGGCACCGCAGTTCGAGCCAGCGAAGCGCGCGTTCTTGTCGTTTGAGCCCGATCGCACGGATTGAGCGCTCGACGGTGTTGCTGTCGATCGCGATGCGACCCTCCCAACGAAGCGCGAGAGACCCAATTTGAGAAGTGTGTATCGCCTGTCGAGCGTAAGCGCCTCGCCGATCGCCTATGGATTTGGGCTTGACGTTTTCCGGAATCGCCAGGGCATGAGTTCCTCGATCTGGCTCTGCGGATGGCCGTTGATGATGGCGTCGAGAGTTTCGGCGAGGTAGGCAACGGGATTGACGTCGTTGAGCCTGCAGGTGGCCACGACGGATGAGAGCTGTGCCCAGTTTTCGGCCGCAACTTCATGGCCAGCAAACAGAGCATTTTTTCTGGTCGCGCATACTGGACGGATGGCGTTTTCGACTGGGTTGGTGTCGGGCTGGAGCCGGCCGTCGTCGAGGAAGCGGGTGAGCCCCTCCCAGTGAGCGAGCCCATAGCGGGTGTCTTCCGCCAACCTGGAGCCGGAGGAGATCATCGACAGTTGCTTTTCGAACCATGTTTCAGGGCGGCGATGATCGGCGCGGAATAATCCTGTCGAGCGGCAAGCCGGACTTGAGGCGATGCCGCGCACTGGTGGCTCGATGGCGTAGAGCGCCGCGATCTGGCGTATCGCCGCTTCGGCGATCGGGGACTTGGTGTTACGCGCCAGCTTCACAAACCGTCGGCGCAGGCGGCTCCAGCAATGGACGAGCAGCCACGGTCGTTGCGGCCGTTCCAGGCATCTCAGCCGGTCATAGCCCTCATAGGCGTCAATGAACAGGCGATCCGCGTCAGACAGATGCCTGGGCTTCGGCTTAAGATGGAAGCAGGCCCGGCCTGCCCAATTGCCCAGTGTGGCGCGATCCAGTTGGATGCCCCTGGCGGGCGTAGATTTCGGCCTGCCGGTAGAACGGCAAATGACCACCGAACTTGGCGACGATGACCTGGGCGATTAGCGCCTCGGTCGGCAGGCCGCCGGACACGATATGCTCGGGCGCATGCGCCTGCACGACCGCGCTCGAGCAGCGCCGGCAAGCGTATTTCGGGCGGCGCCTGACCAGCACGCGCAACTGCGCCGGGATCGCGTCGAGCCGCTCGCTGACATCCTCGCCGATCCTTAGCCATCTCGCCGCAGCCGCAGGGGCACAGCGTGCTCTGGGCTCGATGATCCGTTCCACTCGCGGCAGATGAGCCGGCAAGTGACCACGGTTGCGCGGGCGTGAACCGGACGCGCCGTCCGAACGACCCTGGATGACCCGCTGCGCCCTTTCCTGCGCGGCGTCGAGCACGCCCTGCGCGATCTCCACGTCTTCGAGCGGCAGGTGGTATTGATCGGGATGCAGCTTCTCGGACCTGGCGCCGAACTTCTCGTGATTGAGCTGACCGACGATGGTCTCCAGGCGACGCCGCGCCTCTTCGGATTTAGCCAAGGCAGCCTGGCGCTCGGCCAGGGTCGCTTGCGCCGATTTCGGTGGCCTCATCGTCCGCTGAGGCGCCGACGATTCATCCACCATCAGCGGCGCGAACATCGGCGCCATGCTTTCTGGCAGTGCCAGTTGTCCCTGACGAAGGCGACGCCGCCAATCGGTGGGTCGCGCCATGCTTGCGGGCGACCGCCGCCACCTGCACCTCCGGCATCAGGCTCTCGGCGGCAATCCGGGCTCTGTCGGCCTCCGAGCGCACCCGCCGTCCCGTCCGACCGTCCAGAACCTCGAGCCGGCCTGCGCAGCCAGCTGTTGGGACGTGGTCGCCAAAAGAGCTGTTCTGCTTCATCGCGGCCATCGAGCTCAACGCCCCGCGTCGGAGCGCTCTCTGCTTCTGTAGGAAGTCATGAGGTCCGCTCGGGCTTGATCGGGGTCTTGCCTGATGGACGACGTGTTTGCTGCACGCGCTTGCCGCTCCGTGCTGAGGATTTGCGGATTTTCAGTCCTCTGCCTCTTCGCCGGTGTCAACAGCGCTGTGTAGTGTTCATTGTTTATGATGACTCCCCCGCTGTTCACGCGGTTGCTCCTTTCAAGTGCACTCGTCAGCTCGGCCTGGACGTGGCGAGTCCTGCTCACGTGCCGTTCAAACGAGGCTGGCGCGACTTGTCGGGCTTGCTGCGCTTGCAACACCGCGTGTCGCACCTGCGACCCGGCTGCTCCAAACACTTCCGCGGGGCTTGCAACCTCGTGGGGCAAGCGCCCCTGCCACAGTCGGTTTTGCAGCGCCTGCCGATCGGGGACGAGGGCCTCGAGGTGCAGCGGCCGCTGCGGGTCTGGCAAGTCCTGGTTCGCCAATCTCTCAACCAGGGAGCGCGTGCCGTCCACCACGAACACGCCGCAATCAACACCGTTGTTCTGCAGGGCCATGGCGGGTGTCACCACGGTGGTCACGTCCAGTCTGGCTGCGAGCTCTCGTGCAGGCGCGTCATTGTATGGCAGTCCATCGCGACGACGGATGGAGTCGTAGTGATAGGCAACCGCTTTATCCCGGTCGCTGCGATCTACGAGCAGCAGCGACCAATGCTCGTTGCGTCCATCATTCCCCGCCGCAGCCATGGGATCGCCACTGTTCACAGGCAGGAACACGAAGTCGGCTGCGACGTCGTTTTGATGATAGATGGACAGCACTATGGGGTCCGGGTCCCGGTCGTGACGGCGCAGTTGCTGGGAGACCAAGGAATCCACAAGCCGCGTTCGGGCGGCGAGTGCTGGGTGGTGCATCTGCAGGCTCTGCGCCAGCAACTGGTAATCCCTGCTGATATGGGCGTCACCCAGCAGGTCGGGGCCGAGCACCGCCCCTTCGGGGAGGTTGAACGAGCCTGACGGAAGGGCTGCGATGTGTGCCTCGGAGGAGGTGGTCAGATCGACCAACGGAACACCGCGATAGGTGTCCGACTGCGTCGCTGGCAAGGCGGGTTCTGGAGCCCTTGCCGGTACTGCTGCCGCTGCAGCTTCCCTCATCGCACCGCGATGGACGAGCCAAACGGCGTTGCCGCCCTCCGGCGTCAGGGCGGTGTAGCCGTGACCTTTGATATCGAAGTTCCATTCCGGCTTGTCGGCATCCGGCAAGAGGCCATGGTGATTCAGCAAAGGGAGCATCGCCTCTGGGAGGCGTTGAGTCCCATGGGAGAAGCCGTCGGGGACTGCGGACGAAAGGTCTATAAAGTCCTCGATCGCCGCGGGGGGCGCCTCAGACCTTGCGGAGGGCGCGGCCCGCTGCGTCCTTCTGATGGGCTCGGCCCCTGTGCCTGGAACGGGTATCCCAGCCAAGGGCAATTCACCGAACTGCTGCATGGGGGGCTGCATTGGCACGCGGCCGCCTGAATTGCCGATTTGGCTCGGCTGCTGCTGAAAGGCGACGACTTGCGGCGTATTCAGGGCCGTCAGCCTCTCCGCTGGCCACAGCGCTGTGGAATGTTCATTGTTGGTGGCGACCCACCGGGGTGGCCGGTGGGCGCCCTGATCAAGCGCATCCGGCAAGGGCTGTATCTGCTGTTGGCTGGCAGCTAGGACTGGCGGAGCGGCGGCCTGAACTCCGGCCCATCCAGAGTTTGCGAAAGCGTCCGACATGCTTGTGTTGAGGTTATCCCGTCCAGCGGGCGTGCTTGGGTTGTTGAAAAAAGACGAGGCGGCTTGATCATTCTGCCCTTCCTGGAGCGCGCCGTGCAACCCCTGCTCGATTCGCACAAGCGCCTCTGTATTGGTTGGCACCACGTCGGCTCGATCATCGAACAGCGATAGGTTCGCCTTGGCAAGCGCGTATGAGTCCGCTTTGCGAATCCGCTCTAGCGCGTGGCTGAGATAGCGATCGTTTGGGTACAAGCTCTCGGCGATTTTCGCCCGCTCATTGTGATCCAGCCCAGTGATCGTCTGACCCTGTTTGTTAAGCGCCGCAGAAAATTTGCGAAGACTACGACTATAGATAACACGGGTGCTTGAAGCCAACCCGCTGTCACCGGCCGCTTTTTCCAGGAGGTGCGCGTCCGCCTTTGCGGGCACCGGCCGGTCAGCAACTGAATAGTCCGGCTCATGATACGCACGCAGGACGTTCAACGCCGTCTTCATATCAGGGTAGTCCGGAAAGAAAGTATCGAGGTGGTCGACCAGGGATTGGTGATTTGTTAGATCATTCGCTTGGCCGCGCTCGCCGAAATGATTCGCTAATCGGCGAAGCGAATAAGCGTGAGCTTGAAGCCTACTCTTGCTATAGCCTTGCTGAGAAGCCGCAGCCTGGGCGATCGCCTTATCAATAACGTTCCAGTGTTCGTCGGACACATGGCGATAGCTGGGGTCACGACGTACTCGAGGCGCGACAGGAGCCGGATTGGAGCGGCGCGGCGCGGCCACGTGCTGCTCAATGCCCACTTGCCGGGCCGGACCCGCATCAGGCAAGCGGCCATCGCGGTCCGAGGAAGAGAGCATCGCCTGTGGGACGCGTTGAGTTCCATGGGAGACGCCTTTGGGGAGGGCGAACGAGACGGTTATGGAGCTCCCGATCGCAGCGGAGGGCGCTTCAAATTTTGCGGAGGGCGCGGCCTGCACATGCATCCTTCTGATGTGTTCGGCCCTTGCGCCTTGAACGGGTAGCCCTGCCAATGGCAATTCAGCCAACCGCTGCATGAGGGGCTGCATCGGCACGCGGCCGCCCGAATGGCCGATTTGGCTCGGCTGCTGGTGAAGGGCGACGGCTTGCCGCGCATTCAGGGCCGCCAGCCTCTCCGCTGGCCACAGCGCTGTGAAATGTTCACCATTGACGATGACCAACTGTGGCCGGTGGTTGCCCTGGTCAAGCGCATCCGACAAGGGTCGGATCTGCTGTTGGCTGGCTGTTACGATTGGCTGAGCGGCTTGATCATCCTGCTCTTGGTGAAGCACGTCGCGGAGCCCCTGTTCCACTCGCAGAACGGCCCCTTCATTGTGCGCCTCGTCGGCTCGATCATCGAACATCGGCCGGAACGCCTCGGCCACTTGCTGCGCCACGCTCACTCGCCGGGCCTCGCCCGCTTGCCGCCCTTCCAAGCCGGCGTCCTGCGGCAAAGCTGTTGCACGGGATGGATTTTTTCGCGGGTCCACACTAGCCTCACATCAAACGGTATCGTTAAATTCCTGCGCCAATCCACGCGGCGGCTCATCGAGTCGAAAGTCTGTGGAGAGTTCCTCCTCTGCTTCCGTCAACGGTGCCGGCTCCGGGAGGGCGCCTGTCTGGCCTTCAAAGATGCGTTTCAGAATGCGGTCCGAAAAATATCGCACCTTCCTCAATTGCAATGGTGGCAGACCTTTGATGAGAACGATCTCGTAGTCGTCGTCGAGCAGCCGAACCTGTTCGGGACGCAACAGCGGTGCACCTTGATGCGAATTCTGAATGTTCCAGTCGAATCTTCGCGCCTGGCTGTAGGAAATCGATTTGGCTTCAAACGTGTATTCACCGATGGCTTTGGAAATGTAGTTCGGGGTCTCATCATCGGCCGTTGCCATGAACACTTGCAGGCCGGTATTGCTGAGAAAATTCTGCTTGCCAGCCTCTCCATAAGCCCCTGTCAGTGCCGAAAGGCTTTGGATGATGAGCATGAAACGCCCCTTGTAGCCCGCGATAGTCGTAATTGCGGTCTCGATCGCCTCCAGCTTACCCAAGTGCTTGAACTCATCGAGCAGGAAGAGAACCTCGTGCTTTTCCTCCGGGCGGGGCAGCGACCGCTGTAGAATTGAAACGATTTGCTGAAAAAACAAGCGTATCAGAGGCGCGATCACCTCAAGGTCGTTTGGACCAACACAAAGATAGATGCACGTTCGGCGACGGCGAAGATCATAGACCGAAAAGTCCGAGCGACTTGTGGCCGCCTTAACAGCGGGATCCGCCCAGAGATTGAGCCCGCCATCGCCGAGCACGGAAGTGTAGGAGGTCAGGATTTTTGTGTCGTTCCCGGCCATGTCGTCGAAGATGCGTTGAGCCTCTTTGTTTCGCGTCTCCATGGCGAGTTGCGCGAAGAGCTTAAACTTTTCCCCCGGCTGGGCGAAGAGATCATAGACGGCGCCGATTGTCGGCGTGCCCCGCTCGATGCAGGCAAGGATCCCCGCGACAAAGATATCTCGCGCGCCGCTGACGAAACCTTCCGCGCCTTCCCCCTTGGCCGTAATCAGGTTTGCGGCCAAGCGGCGGGCTTCGGTGAATTGGAGCTGTGGAGGCAGCGCAATAAGGTCCAACAGTGGATTGTAGCAGTTCGTGCGCCGCTCCGAATCCAGCGGCGCGAATTTGAACACGTCATCGCCTGCGGCTTTGCGCGCCCTCGAGGTGAGCTCGAAGAGCTCCCCCTTGACGTCCAGAGCTATCACTGAGCCTTTGAATGTAAGTAGCGTTGGAATGACTACGCCGACGCCCTTGCCAGCGCGGGTCGGTGCAACGATGAGGCTGTGAGGCTGCTCGCCATTGGTCAGGTAGTAACCAGGCCAGAAAGGGCCACTCGTCTTCCCAAATACCGGTCCTTTCACGCCACGGTATCGTCGCAGATATCCGGTGCGTCGCATTTCATCCACTCGAGCCCAACGAGCCGTCCCGTGGTGTTCGAGCTTGCGGCGCAATACGACCTGCTGAATCAGCAAGACGACCGCGGATGTCGAGAGCACGATAGCCGCGCCCCGATAGAAGACGGGGGTTGCGAAACCCAGATAGAAGGGCGTCTCAAACCAAAAGGCACGGACATCAAACGCCATCAAGGCCTCGCCGCCACCGCCGTGGAGGAAGGTTGCGTACAGACTTGCCGCACAGAACCCCACGGCGAGCGAGCAGGCGATGCTAACGGCTATGTTGGGGGTCGTCGTTTTGGTTGAAGGCATTGTTCCATTGCCTGCCGCAGCTCATGGTGCGGCTTCAGACACCGAACCGACGTCGTGATGTCGCCGCTCGACAGATCGATGCCGAGGCGGGTGGCGCAATGGTTGCATCGCACCACCCGGCAGACGTGGTTTTTTGAAAGTTACACAAGTTAGTGCGTCAACGGCCAGCGACTTGGAAACAGCCAGGCCGTGAACGCAATTCGGGAGAGAAAGCGTCTACTGTTGCCGAGATCTCAACGGCCCCCGCGATCCCTGTTCCTGGTGGACTCCTGCAGGTCCGCTCGGGCCTGACTGTAGCTGCGGTTTATGGCCTGCCCTACTAGACCACCCCGCTGCAGCTGTTCATAGGAGATTTGCGTGCCTGTCGCATGAACCGCAGCCTCAAGGCCTGCTATGTGGGCGTCCAGATCCGCATGCCGTTCCTCTGCATGCTGCGGCGGAGGCATTTGCCGCAAGAGGGGTTCCAGGCCGGGAACTGCGTGAGCTTGGGCCTGCTGATTTGGATCCATCTGGTGATACGCCTGGATAATTGCATTCTGTGCCACCATCCTGATGTTGCCGTTCGGATCAGACATCAATTCAACGGCTTGATCAAGAATGCGAGATTGGTTTTCGTTATTGAACTTGCCGAAGTTGGGCGCAACGTTAAGAGCTCCGAGAGCTTGCGAGGCCGGATCCATGTTGCCAATGCGATTGACAACAGCATCTTGCATGTGTGGCGTTAGGTAATTGGCTATATTGCTGACCGCTCTGACTTGCTCCAATGCAACGTTGTCCGGCCGGTACCCCAATTCGGATGTCAGCTTCCAAGTCAGCTCGACGGCTGATCGTCCGAGCTGATTGCCCCGCCTTTCAAATTTTGCGAGTTCAGTTTCTTGCCCGGGTTGAGTACCCCGAATGGCTGTTCGCGCTTCCTTCCCGAGGCCTTTGAAGCCTGCAAGGTTTCGCGCTGTATCGCGCGGGTTAGCGGTTACCAGCCGTTCTGCTACCTGCGTTAATGGCCCCTCTGTAAGGGACAGGATGGTAGAGGGTTCCCTGGCTTGTTCCCTGGCTTGGGATGAACTTGCAGCTGCGCGTGCCCGTTTGTTATCGCGATCCATTGCTCGGTCTCCAAAGTCGTTATTCTACGCATGAGGTTATCACCCAAGCCTGACCTGCTGAACCGATATGGTGTTACAGTTGTAGTCTGGCAGAAGGTTCCAGTCTCGTCCCAGCCAAGATGACGAGGCTGGCATCAAATGCCGTGAGTGACTTCTGCCAAAGCGCATGAATGGTACGCCCCGGCTCTGTCGCCTCCTCCTTCCGGTCGTTGCAAGAGCCCGGGGTGATATCCTCGCGGCAGCTTCTCCTTTGAGCGCAGGGTGGATGATCGAGCGTTGCTACAACGACCACCGCCCGCTCCGGCTGATCAGCCGCGGCCCGGCAATTTGCGCGGCCGCCAATAGCACCACCGCGCTTTGCCACCATCCGGCCTTCCTGCTGCAGGCTCATGGCAATCTCGCGACGGGGCCGGTGACAGGCGAGGTGCAAAGGACGGGCGGGAAAAATCGCGCTGGCGGGCAGCGCGGCATCGCACAATGCCGCCCCTTCTCGGCCCGGCCGCCTGTCGCCTATGAGTGCCCGGCGTTAGCCCCAGCCGCTGGCGAGTCAACCGTCAGCTGGGCGACAGCGACATGTTCAACGCCTTCGTGCCCGGGGTTTTCTCAACGGGAGGTCGCCTGGCGCAGTCACCCCGGAACGGACGGCCTATTCAGCGCCAGCTCCGCAGCAACATGACCAGCTGCAATGGCCACGCAGCCTTGCGCTCCAACCGCATTGATGCAGGCGCACCATCGACATTACTTGCTTTGGCTGCAACATCCCCTCTCCTTCCCCGCCCCACGACGATGCAGGACTCAGGAAAACTTCAGTTACGCAAAGACGGTCAGTTTCTTCAGCTGCACCTCGATCGGATGCAAGGGGATAAAGGAGGGTTCAAGTGGCGCCGAAGCGCAGACGCGATGGCATGACTCGCGCACGCAGCCGTCCTGGCCGACAGGCCTGTTCTTGGGCACAAGCTCGAATTGAGCGCCTTATCAAGGCTCAAGGAGTTTTCAGGTTACCGTCGCGATCGCGGCGCTATTACGCTCTGAGCACGCACACTTCCGCGCGATGCGAAGGCAAACGATACGCTAACTGTCACGCCTGACGGAGTGAATCCGACCGCCATCAAGTATTCTCCAGCGTGCATGTGCAACACGGTGTTTGTTACTCTTTTTGCCGATGGCCCTCGCCTCGTCGCCGAGCCGGCTCTGTGCTCGTGGTCGCAACTTCAGGTCCCACGCCCTAGGCCAGCCAGGACGTCAGTGTCGGCTGTGGAACAATGTCGGGTTCGGATGGCATGGGCGGCCCACAACGGTTTAGTCAGAGGCTTTTTCTCTTGGCACACTTAGTGCGGCAGATGATCCACAAACGCTGCATGGATCCGCGATACAAGGAGAGCAATCGCAGGGACGAACATGAGAGGGATACATTGCGTGGCCCGCGCCTTCGATCCTGCAAAGCTGCATTTCACATCCTGGGCGGGCGACCGCACGTGGAGAGCAACATCGACGGTCAGCGTGTTTTCACGTGGGGAAGTCCGGGACGCGGTTCCAACTTATTTCGGCCTATGGGAATAGTGAGCCGATCTGCAGCCAGAGCCGAGGCGCAGCGACCGAGATCTAACAGGATCACTGCAAGTCGATGAGATCGTAGGATAATCAGGCACGGTTGAAGACACCAACTATTATAGGAGCATCGACAGCGCCGACCGGTATGCAGGCTTGCTTTCTGACTAGCGTCAGTTTGCTACTTTGAATGAGTCGCACACTAAAGCATCGTAGAGCTGGCCTAAGTCGCCTCAAGCCGATGCGCGCCGCAAACCATTATTGCTGTGCAGGTGTTTGCAGCCCTGTGCGATTGGGAGACCGCCTCGCCATGAAGTGGACCAGCTTACTTCTGCTGAGCACATTCAGGCTCGGACCTGTGTCCCGCAAGAAGAGGGTGGTTCGATCCGGCACTGACCCTAGGGCGGGGGGCTTGTTGAGCCGGTGCCGGACCGAACCGTCTAGGGCAACGCCGGCTATGTCGTGGGAAATTGTGGCTTCGGCGCGGCTAAACCGTGGCGGAAATGTGTCGACGATTCACCGTTTCCAACACGCGCGTTGAAAACGTGACTGGACGTTTCGGAAAGCGCCTAGCGCTGCTGGGTTTGGCGGGAGCTGTGCAGATGGGAGGCTATCCTGGCTGTGAAAATTAGTCGCCCGGTCAGTGTGGCCGGATTTCAGGAAGGGAAAAGCGCGCAAAGTCAATTCGGCGGGACGCGGGGCGACACACAATCGCAAGCCAGCAGGCGCGGCTCGGCTGCGAGGAGTTCGGCCATCTCCTTCTGAAGGCTCAACAGAGGACAGATCAGTCAGGACATGCGGATCCGAAGCAGAAGTCATGCGCTTCAATCTTGCGGCGTTAGAGACGCCCGCGATTTTCATGACCGGGCAAGGCCGCTTTCATGACCGGGCAAGGCCGCGCCGTTTGTCAGCGATGCCGGAATGTCGGGAGTACTAGGTGAGGCGAGCGCCGCTCGAGAAAATGGAAGCCGCCGCAGGTCATCAGTGCCTTCAAACCAGCTGGCGCGCTTTGACCAGTTCGGAAAGCGGCGCCAACAGCCAAGTCTTCTATCCGCCGGTACAGCGCCAGAACGCCGCCGGCACCTGTTACGCGGGCGTGGCGACGATCGCAGCAGTCGCAGTGGACACCGCCTCAGGGGGACGTGAAGCTCCTTTCGCATCATTCCATCCTCGAAGGCGGCACCAAATCGTGCCGGAACTCGTCTCGTGTCAGCTCCAAGGCAGCCTGGCCATGGGCGTCGGCCACGCCCTGCTCGAGGCTTTGCCGCTCTATGAGGACGGACCCGACCGGAACTGGAACCGGTATTGCCTGCCGCATGCCAGGGATGTCGGGGTCTGGACACAGACATCGGAGGTGCGACTTCCTGCACGAATATCTCAACCTTACGGGATCGCGGCTTGGCTGCGGCCAAGGCATCTGCCACGCGTGCGCGATCATTCTCGAGGACCCGGAAGGACGTTACCGTCAGATCCGCAGCTGCATCACCGCAGCGCATTTCTTCGATGGCAAGTCCGTCCGCACATAAGAAGGGCATGCCGAACGCGACGCGAATGGCGATGTCGTCCGGCTCTCCGCGATAAGGCCTTCGTCGAACGTTTTTCATTCCAGTGCGGCTATTGCACTCCGGGCTTTGTCACCGGTGCAACCGTGCTGGTTGAGCGTCTCAAAGAGAAGCCGGTCCACAGGGCGGATGTCGAAAGCACGATCGAGCAGGCGCTTGCGCCGTTGTCGTTGCACTGGTTAGGTCCGTTACCATGAGGCGGTCCGTCACGTGATCCTGAGCACGCCCGGCCTGGTACAGACTGAAATCCGGCGATGAAGCGTTCCTCGATTGGCCTGCGGCACGCATCTGGTCGACTTGCAGCGCCTGATCGGCTGCCGCACGGTTTGCAGAGTCAACGAATTCCCTCGAAGTGAGCAAAGCTCTTCCTTGGCTCAGTTCGTACGCACTTGAACCGCCTGTGTGACCCGTTCGATGGCACTAGCTCCTGTCAGCGAGAGGATTGGAGTTTCTGACCGAATTGTCTCTCGTCACATTGATTGGGAAGAACAGTTAAGATCGGCTATGGACAATCTGGACGCTTTGACCCATCCAAATTATGCTGCGGCCTGCCTGTCGATAACGAAAGTCTGGCATTGAGCTTTTGGAACGGACCAGGGCTGCCGCAGGTCTTCGAGCCGTCCTGCATGGGCGAATGGGAGTCCCGGGTCAGGCGACTGCGGAAGGTGGCCAAGTCATTGCCGCCTTCGCCCAGAAGCGCGGAAGGCGGCTATACTCAGATTGGCCGATACATCAAAACCCGACCCTTCGGAATTAACTGCAGCAAATAGTCGAAATCACTGACGTTGCCCGTTAGAACGGAAAATCCCATTTTCTGCGCATGCAGGAACAGCACGCAGTCTTGAAGCGCCCGAAGCTTGGAATCATGCTTGTAGCCCTGGAGGCGACACAGCATTCCTGAGAGAAGGGCGGCTCGGCCCAAGACATCGGGATCTGGTGCAAAAACCCGATGGGACGGCATGTCCTTGATCATGCTCCCGATCTGCTTGACAGCTTTACTCGTGCCCGAGTGTTTCGGATCAAGCACGCCTACAGTGTGCATCAGCTCCTGGATCGCTACGGTGCTATGGTTGACCTGCCTGACATCGAGGAGGTCGGCAACTGCGTCAGGCGCCCGGCCTTGCAAACCGTCGATATAGACGCAGGTGTCCAGCAGCAGTTCTTGCCCCGCCCCGCCGAGGTTGCCGATGATCGGCAGCTCCGTGTCGGGGCGGCGGCTCAAGGTTTTTTGAGGATCAAATCGCGACCACCTTAAGGCCGCACCAAAGTCGAAATCGGCCAATTCAGAATCCGAGCTTCAGCGTCGGATCCACAGTCCCCCGTGTTTTCCTGAAGGTCTCGGCGAAGTTGTCTTCCAGAGCCACATTGGCCAATGCAAATTCGACGAGCTCGGTATCAGACGTCAATCCGGTTCGAGCCTTGGCTTTCTTGATTAGATTAGCACTCACCCGCCCCGCAATCCTGCCGTCCTTCTCAGCGCGCAGGCCAGATTCTTCCGCCCTCTGCAGGACCGCGTTAATCCTGGCCAATCGACGCATCTGCAATTTCTCAGCCAGCTTGGGATGGGTTCTCGTCCGCTTGCCCACTGGCCCTTGGCCGCGACGCATCCGTACAGCTGTCTTCGTCATAGGGGTTCCCTCAGGTCCGTTTAACAAAAATGGATTCTAGACAACATAGCAGGCAAGGTGAATTTTTCAAATGCACCAAGACAAAGGGCGGTTGTTGGCACCCGGAATTGCGTGCTGAAGCTCTCCAAAAGGAGGGATGTCACGAAGTAGGGATGTCACCGCTGCAATCGACCGAAACAGCCACTCAGGTACAATTTTTCCGGCATTAGATGCTATGGGGGTGGAAAGCCGCTTTGGGCCCCTCACGCCCGAACGATTGTTCACGGTGGATCACCTCCACGAAAGTATCCACAATTGGCGACGTTTGCGAAATATTATCGCTGCCGCGGCGCCAAAATACCACGTAGTCGTATCTCGCTGACGGCTCAAAAGGAACGATTTTCACATCAAACATTTGATATTGCTGTGCAACAAATTCATTATCTATTGCAATACCTATACCATATGCGACAAAGGAAGCATCCAAGCCTATTGTGTCCGAATGAACCTTCGGCAATAAAGGAAGTTCTCTCCGCCCGTATGTCAATAGGCCCAATTTGTTAGAAGTGTATTCTCTCTCTAGAACGATAAGGGGCTCCCCTGAGAGGTCGTCAACAGTTATGATGTCCTTTTCAGCAAGGCGATGGTCGGGTTGCAACACGCAGACACTCTTGCTTTCGGCGACTATCTTCCACTCAAAGAAGCGTTCATCTAACGGCAGTCGGGAAATCCCGATATCGGCCTCTCCCGTCACAACGCTTTGTGCTATCTCGTCGTATCGCTGGGCCCTATAATGAAATTCTAGAGTCGAATCTAGATTATTTAGCGCAAGAATTATTTTGGGGATGAGTCTCAACGAGAATATATGCGGTGCGGCAATCGTCAGGAGGTTTCGCTTGGCGCTGAAAGAATCGGTGATTTCCCTCTCGATGTGGCCGAGGGTCTCAAAGTATCTGTCTATGCGGTTGTAAATTTCGATGGCGCGCGTGGTTGGAACAAGGCCGCGGGGATCTCGCGCAAAAAGCTTCTCACCAACAGCTTCTTCAAACAACTTGAGATGCTGGCTTACGGCCGACTGGGTAATCCCGAGTTCTCGGGCGGCCCGCCTCGTAGAACCGGTCCTCATGATCTCCCGAAAAATCTGAGCGGACCTGAACCCAGCCTTGCTGTTTCGGCCGGAAATCTCTTCCATTGCCTTTGTCCGAATTGGTGGCCGCAGGGCCAGAGCTCCGTTTGGCCGCTATATCAGTAAAATTAATAGGGTGTCACAAAAACTTAATAAATTGACCATTTTCCCGATTCTCCCCATCGTCTGGCGTAACAAAACCAGTGGATCAGACGCATCAGAGAGAACGCTGACATGACGCATGCAGCAACACCCATCCCCTGGCAGAGCGGATAGTTCACAATCGAACACAGGGGACACAGCTCTAAAAATTGCGGACTATAACGTTAGAAAAGCACATATGCGGCATTCGTATTTCCGTGCCTCTGGCAGGAACTGTTCCGACCCCAGCTCGGACGTTGCGCACCCGCAACCAACTACCCGCGCTTGTCGTAAATCCGCACGGCCGATCCTTACCGGATCAAGGAACTAGCCAACACTTTCTCCGCAGTCGATCGGTTGCCACAAAAAGTGGCCGCTAATGACATTTGCCCATACAGGGGTTGATACTCAATCATGCCTTCGCCGTTCACCCTCGCCCTCACCGGACAGTCCCTCATCTACCACGATATTCGGCATGTATCGGACGACGGCTTCGCCACGATCAAAGAACTGATCCGGCAAGCCGATGCCTCATTCACGAATTTAGAAACCACGATTCTCGGCCGGCATGGTGGGTGGCCGATGAAAGGCACCTATTTCCAGTGCTCTCCACCTGTCGTGTTGGATAATTTGAAGGATATTGGCTTTAGCGCACTGGCTCTTTCCAATAATCATGCGTTCGATCTTGGGCCCGCAGGAGTGCTTTCGACACTTGAGGAAGTAGACGAGCGTGAGTTTCTGCGTGCAGGAATTGGCGTTGACGCCAGTGACGCGAGCAAAGCCGGCATCAAGCAACTCGGCAAGAGGAAGGTCGCCCTCATCGCGATGGATGCCGGACCAGGGCCAGCCACAATGTACGCTGACAATGCGGCAGGTACCCGTCCCGCTCGACCGGGGGTGAACAAACTCGATGTCTCGCGGGTATTCGAGGTTGACGATGAGAAATTCGCGAACCTGCGTTCCATTCAGGAAACGTTTTTAAGCAACTCTATGGAGCGCGGAACCTACACGCAGCCGGACGATCCTCGCGAACTGACATCGTCCGATGAAATCGACTTTTACGGAACCATTTTTCGCCGATCCTCCGAGAACTGCCGAAGGATCATCTTCAACGAGCAAAGTTTACGAGGTCAGCTCGCCGCAATCCGGAAGGCCTCGTTGGCCGGTGCCTTTGTCATCGCCTATCTTCATCATCATCATTGGGAACCAGATTGGCGCGAGGTTCCCGAATGGGTTCAATTCTTCGCGCGATCCTGCATTGATGCGGGAGCGAATGCGTTCGCCAGCCACGGCGCACCGGTGCTGCAGCCGATCGAAATCTACCGCGGGGCTCCGATCTTCTACGGATTGGGAAATTTCCTGTTTCATCTACCCGAAGGTGAGGACGAATGGAGTTCACCAGATATCTGGAAAAGTATCGTCGCGACGTGCAGCTTCGATGGCAACAACCACTTGGAGTCAATCGACCTCGCTCCAATCGTGATTGGAGGGGAGCAGCGGCTGAGCAGCAACAGGTATCATGAGCGTCTTGTGCCCGTGCCCGCATCAAAAGAGCTGGCTGGTTCAATGCTCGAAGACCTATCTCGACGCTCGCAAAAGTATGGAACCGAAATAGTGCTGGAAGATGCTCGCGTTCTTCTGCCAAAAGCTAATTCCCGCAGCGTCGAGGTCGCCGCCAACAGGTAGCGTCGTCCATGCACGTCAACCTGGCCCGCATCCTGATGATCGTGTCGTATAGTGCCAATGCACTGATGACGGGGCGCCCCCTTACAGCCGAACGGTTCCAAATGCGCATTTGGACAATGAGGAGAACCGAACATGCATAACGATGGGCTGGGCGTCTATGAAATCGCCCGGCGCGTGGACACCAAGAGCGCCGACTACTGTGCGCTCAGCGACCGCATCTGGGCCATGCCGGAACTCGCCTTCGAGGAGCATCGCGCGGTCGCCGAGCAGATCGCCTTGCTGGAGCACGAGGGCTTTCGCATTACCAAAAAGCTCTGCGGCATGGCCACTGCCTTCGTGGCGGAACATGGAAGCGGTAGCCCAACAGTCGGTTTTCTGGGGGAGTTCGATGCGCTGCCGGCTCTCGGGCAAGTTTCGGGCATTACCGAGCGCATGCCTACCACGGAGGGCGCATCTGGGCATGGTTGCGGGCACAATCTTCTCGGTTCCGGATCTGCGCTCGCAGCCGTGGCCTTGAAGGATGCGCTTGCATCGGGCGCCATCGCGGGCACGGTGCGCTATTACGGCTGCCCGGCGGAAGAGAGCGGATCGGGCAAGACTTTCATGGCACGGGCCGGTCTCTTCGATGATCTCGATGCCGCCTTCTGCTGGCATCCAAACGTCGTCAACGAGGTGCAGTCCACCTCGTTTCTCGCGTGCATTCAGGCTAGCTTCCGCTTCACGGGTCAGGCGTCGCATGCGGCGGTTTCTCCCCATCTTGGCCGCAGCGCGCTCGACGCGGTGGAGCTGATGAATGTGGGCGTAAATTACATGCGCGAGCACATGGCCTCGGATGCGCGCGTCCACTATGCCGTTACGAATACGGGTGGCGATGCGCCGAACGTGGTACAGGCTTTTGCGGAATCACTCTACCTGGTGCGTTCGCCGCATTTGCCGGATGCAGAGCACCTGTTCCAGCGCGTCAAGAAGATCGCCGATGGCGCCGCGCTGATGACGGAAACCACCGTTGAGGTGCAGATCATGGATGCAAACTCGAACGTTCTGCCTAACAAAGTGCTGCAGGAGGTTATGTACGAAAACATGAGTCGCCTCGGCGGCCCGGGCTTCGACGATACGGATTATGCCTTCGCCGAACAACTGCGGAAGAACGCGTTTACGAACGAGGAGATTGTGGCGAGCGTTGCGCTCTACGACCGTTCGCTGGCGAGCCAGGTGCTGCATGACGGGCTACTTCCCATTCCTGCGCGCGAAGGGATGATGATGGGCAGCACTGACGTCGGCGACGTGAGCTGGATCGTGCCCACGGTTCAGTGCAGCACTGCCTGCTTCGCTATAGGTACGCCGTTCCACACTTGGCAGCTCGTCACGCAAGGGAATCTGCCAGCAGCCCATAAAGGAATGGTGCTCGCGGCGAAAGCAATGGCGACCACCGCGGCAGATTGCCTGCGCAATCCCGATCTTATCGCCCGGGCAAAAGCGGAATTGAAGGAGCGTACTGGCGGGCGACGCTACATTTGCCCAATTCCGCCCGAGATCACGGTCGACAACTTGCGCGGTAAGGCAGCGGCTTTTGCATAGGTGCAAGAAGACCTTACGCTCGGCGGCCTCGCTTGCAGAGTTTCATTATCTGGCGGACAACGCTCCGTCACAGTTGGGTTCATCAAGTTCCGCGAATGGCGTCGCAATGACATCGACTGTCTGCTGCGCCCCGGGGGTTAGCAGAACAGGGAACCGCAGCGCGTTCAAGCGATGAATGTCCCCAGGCCTTTCCTTCTCTGCGCTCGCGCAAATGGTCCGTATTGAAGTAGCGGTTCGCCTCGGCCACCTCTCATGAATTTCTCACCCCAGCTCTGCGCCAAGCTTCGAGTTTTTGGTTTTCCGCTTGGCGAACCACAGCGCTAGGCTAAGTCGTGCACATGCTATCCGTTGGGGCCGCACTTCCTGAACGCGCCCTGAGGGCCGGATGGCCGTCGGAGACCGCGAACTCGACATTGGCAAGTCCGCGCTGCTTGAGCCCTGTCGTGAACCCGCGCCTGTAATGGTGCTGTCACTCCCGTAGCCAGCTCGACCACCAGCACCTAGCGCAGCCCCCAGTCCATTCTGATCGCCCACAGCACCGCCTGGCTGGATGACCCGGCCAGGCGGGCCCGAAGCGCCGCGTCCATAATGAGGAACAAGCAAGGTGTCGGCAAGCCGTCGCTCAAAGATGCTTGCAGGCTGCTGATCAGGCCTGCCAGGCAGCAGCCCTGCATCGCGGAGCGTCATCCAGCCATTTGCCTGCCTCGTGTGTGTGGCCATATCAGTAAAATTAATAGGGTGTCACAAAAACTTAATAAATTGACGGTTTTGGCGATTCCTCGCATCGTTTCGCATGCAAACAAGCAATAAAAAGCGGTTGGGAAAAACGTCAGAACCTATGTGCGCGTTAACGTCTATTGCGACGGTGCAGAGCAAAAAGGCGGCGTCCCGGGAGGCCTGCTACGAGATCGACCTCGGCGCGATCAGGCACAATTACCGTCAGCTGCGTAGGCATCTTCCCCGGACAGTGAAGATTTTCGCCTGCTTAAAGCGCAATGGATATGGCTGTGGAGCGGGACCTGTCGCCCGCACACTGGCAACAGAGGGGGCTGACGGCTTTGCTGTCGCAACCTTGCCCGATGCTATGGCCATCCGGGAAATGGGCATCGATCTCCCGGTTTTGCTTTATCCCGGTCCCCTACCGACATCGGCGAAAACAATTGAAGCGCTCGGACTCACCGTTACCGTTTCCAGCCTCAATGAGCTGGAGTCCTGGCGCGCCGCCATGAGCGTCACCCGTATTTTCGTCAAGGCGGATCTCGGGTTCTTCAGGGCTGGGGCCACGCCGCAGGAGATAGGCCGGCTTCTCGCAGCCGCGCACGTCTGCAACGACGTTGAAGTACAGGGGCTCTACGCCCATCTCAGCGAGCTGCCCACATCAGTGACTTCGGATGCTAGCGAGCAATTTTCCCGCCTGCAGCGGATTCTACAGGATGCCGAGGCGTCCGGCACCCGTCCCCCGATCATTATGATGTCGAGTACTGCCGGTGTGCTTCGGCATCCCGCGATGGATCTCGATGCCGTCGATCCCGGGGCCCTGTTTATCGGTCTTCCCGAGACGGATCGACCCATGCGGGCCGTCACCCTGCGGCCGGCGCTCAAGGCCATTTCGACATGCCTCGTTTCCGTCAAGCGGATCGACGCTTCTCTCGGTCCTATACCAGACATACCCGGTTTTCGGTCGGGAATGACCATCGGCGTCCTAGGTATGGGGTGGGGGGATGGCCTTCCGCGTCACGTGCCAGCCCAGGCCGAGGCGCTGGTGAGGGGGCAGCGCGCGCGCCTGCTCCCTCCCGCGCATCTCGAGCACCTGCGCATCGATCTGACGGACGTGCCTGATGCAAGATTTGGCGACCAAGTGCTCCTGCTCGGACAGCAAGCGCACCAGACCATCACTCACGAGGAAGTCGCCGCTCAATGGGGCACGGACCTCATCGGTCTCTATGCCCAGCTCCGCGACCACATCCCGCGCGTCTATGTCTGAGACATTGGCGCAGAAATAGAGGAAACGAAATGAAGGCGCTCAGAACAGTGCTGTTGGTCTCGCCCTTTCATGTTGTGCTCGGCGATACAGGCGCACAGCAATGACGGCCACGATCATGGCAATTCCTCGCCACGCGGTGACGGACACGGCCGCGGAGGCGATCCATGTCGAGGACTTGCACAAGAAGTTTGGCGCCCTTCATGTGTTGAAGGGGGTCTCGCTATCTGCGCGCGACGGCGATGTGGTGGCGATTATCGGGGGCAGCGGCTCCGGCAAATCCACTTTACTTCGCTGCATCAACTGCCTGGAAAACCCCACCAGCGGCGTTATCAGGGTGAACGGCGAGGAAATACGTCTCAAGCCTGACGGAAATGGCAGCACCCTCCCGGCGGACCGAAAGCAGATTGAACGTGTACGTTCCCGGCTCGGCATGGTCTTTCAGAGCTTCAATCTCTGGACCCACATGACCTTGATCGAAAATGTGATCGAGGTTCCGGTCCATGTGCTTGGCGTCAAGCGTGAAATGGCGATCATCGAAGCCGAGAAACTGCTTGCGAGAGTGGGGCTTCTGGAAAAACGGCACGTATACCCGGCATTTTTATCCGGCGGACAGCAGCAGCGCGGCGCGATCGCGCGCGCTCTCGCGGTCCAGCCACGCGTGATGCTCTTCGACGAACCGACTTCATCACTCGATCCCGAACTCATCGGTGAGGTTCTGGGCGTAATCGGCGATTTGGCCCGCGAAGGTCGCACCATGATCCTGGTCACGCATGAAATGAAATTTGCCCGCGAGGTCGCGACCCGCGTGGTATTTCTCCACGAGGGCCGCGTCGAGGAAGAAGGGCCACCAGACGCAATCTTCGGATCTCCGAAATCGGAGCGGCTTCAACAATTCATCCGCAGAGTGGGCTAGCGCCTGAAAAACAGACTAAACCATCTGACTTATAGGGGAAAACAATGAGAATACTTTCCAAATTGACGGCCGCAGCGGCAATCTTCTGCGCATCTACTTTGATGGCGCAAGCTGAACAGGTGAAGGTCGGAATCGCGGCCGAGCCCTACCCTCCATTCTCGTCCCTGGACGCCTCTGGAAAATGGGTCGGCTGGGAAATTGAGATCATTGATGCGATCTGCGCCGAGGCAAAACTCGATTGTGTCATCACTCCGGTCGCCTGGGACGGGATCATTCCTTCCCTGACGTCAAAGAAAATCGATGTCATCATGAGTTCGATGTCAATCACAGAGAAGCGCAAGAAGACGATCGATTTCTCCGACAAGTACTATAGCGATAACGGGTACACGATTGCCGGTCCCAAGGGCGTTGCAGTGGATCCTACCCCTGAGGGCCTCAAGGGCAGGATCCTCGGTATTCAGGTCTCGACCAATGCCGAGGTCTATGCCAGCAAGCATTTCAAAGACAGCTTGGCCGAGATGAAGACGTACCAGACACAGGATGAGGCCAACCAGGACTTGGTCGCCGGCAGGATCGACGCCATTCTGGCTAGCCCGCTTACCATTGATCAATTCATGAAGACTGACCAGGGTAAGGCCTGCTGCGAGATAAAGGGCAAGGTTGCCAATGACCCCGAGATTTTCGCGCCGGGCGCGGGCGCGGGTCTGCGCAAGGGAGACACCATGCTCAAGGAAAAGATAAACGCCGCAATCAAGGGGATTCGCGCGAACGGGAAGTACAATGAAATTACGAAAAAGTACTTCTCATTCGACATTTACGGCGAATGACAGACGAAATTCTCCTGTTACGTAGACCCTCGAAATACTTCTGCCTGTTGAGTCGGAGGCAGGCGGCCTCCTTCGTCACGCACCAGTGAACGGCAGGCTCTTGGCGAGGGTCAATCCTCAAGGTGGAGGCGTTCTTGACCGATTCTGTCTTTTTGTCGCTGGCGCAGACCAGCATGTTCGAGTTGCTTGCACCTACGCCGCCTGGCTGGGGCGGAAATCTGGTTCGCGGATTCATTAATTCAATTGGGATCGGTGTCGGCGCATTCGCCTTGGGATTGGTTATTGGCATTGGCGGTGCTTTTGGCAAGCTTTACGGCGGACCTGTGCGCCGCGACTTGCTTCAAGTCTACACCACCCTCATCCGCGCGGTACCGGAACTTGTGCTAATTCTGCTTATCTATTTCGCGGTTCCGGACCTGATCAACCGCCTCCTGGAAACTCTCGGTTACGGACGGATCGACGTCAGCGGGCCGATGGCAGGCATCGTTGCGCTCGGCTTCGTACAGGGCGCGTACGCAACGGAGGTGCTGCGCGGCGCGATCCTCGCGGTGCCGCAAGGCCAAATCGAGGCCGGGCGAGCCTTTGGTATGAACCCAAGGATGCTGATGCGACGCATTACTCTGCCGGCGATGCTGCCCTTCGCGATCCCGGGTCTCGCAAATCTCTGGCTGGTTGCGTTCAAAGGCACAGCACTTCTGGCCGTTGTGGGCTTCAATGAACTGACTCTGGAAACACGGCAGGCTGCGGGCACTACAAAGGCCTATTTCACCTTCTTCATGGCCGCTGGCGTGCTTTATCTACTGCTCACTTTGATCTCCAACGTCCTCATCGGACGGGTCGAGCATTGGGCAAGGCGCGGCCGGCAGCCGATAGCGGAGAGCCGCTGATGGCCTATTTCACGACTGTTGCGGCAAACTGCCGCCCATTCGCACGGTTGGAGCCACACCGCGTCGTATTGATCGTGATCGGCCTTGTCTTGATCACCGCAGCAGCCGTCTTCATGCGTTGGGACTGGTTGGCCGACTACTACATGCTTGCGATTGCTGGTTTATGGCGTTCGATCTGGATCCTCATCGTGACCTGCGTCTTCGGCTTCGTTCTGGCATTGCCACTTGGGCTCGCTCAAGTAGTGGGCCCTAGTTGGCTCAGTCTTCCAGCGAAAGCTTTCTGCACCGTCATTCGAGGCACACCGTTGCTTCTGCAAATTTGGCTGCTCTATTACGGGCTTGGCTCGCTCTTCCCGCAATATCCATGGATTCGCGAATCCGATATCTGGCCTCTCGTTCGCCAGGCGTGGCCATACGCTGTACTGGCTCTAACGCTGTCCTTCGCAGGCTATGTAGGCGAGGTTATGCGCGGTGCTTTTGCCGGCGTGCCGAGCGGCCAGCTCGAGGCGGGACGCGCTTTCGGTATGAACCGCTGGAAGCTTTTTCGCCGGGTCTGGTTGCCGCAGGCAATCCACAAGGCGTTGCCCACGTTGGCCGGTGAAACAGTAATGCAACTCAAATCGACACCGCTCGTCGCTACTATCACGGTTGTCGACCTTTATGCAGTTTCAGCTCGCGTTCGCCAGGATACATTGGTGATATACGAGCCATTGCTTCTGCTTGCATTGACATACATGGTTCTCACGGGATTGCTCGTATGGATTTTCAGCCGTATCGAGGCTCGCATCCCGGTTCGAGTGGGGTGACGCGCCGAACCAGCGCGCTGCCAGCAGCAATAGGGAGCGGCGACATGCTGTGTAGGATCGTTGGCGCGGCGGTCCAGGACGGGGCCGGACGCATGGGCTGTGATATGGGACCGAGCGCGTTGCGCGCCGCGGGACTCGCGCAGGCGCTGACGGAACTCGGCCATGAAGTGGAGGACGCAGGGGCGGTCGCGCCCGGACCGCTTCCGCCCGTGGCGCATGAGAACCTCGGCCTGAAGGCGCTGCCGCAGGTCTCGGCGTGGACCGGAGCGATCGCCGAAGCTGCCTATGCGGCGAGCCGAGAAGCAATGCCGATCTTTCTCGGCGGCGATCACAGTATCTCTGCCGGCACGCTGTCCGGAGTTGCCCGTCGTGCCAAGGAGTTGGGCCGGCCGCTCTTCGTGCTTTGGCTGGATGCCCACCCGGACTTTCACACGCTCGACACTACGGTCAGCGGCAACTTGCACGGCGTCCCGCTCGCCTACGCCAGCGGGCAAAAAGGCTTTCACGGCTATTTCCCAGACCTGCCAGCTGCGGTCGATCCGGCGCGCATCTGCACGCTTGGTGTGCGCAGCGTCGATCCGGCCGAGCGTGAGGCGCTGAAACTCGCCGGGGTGACAGTCCACGACATGCGCATGATCGACGAGCACGGGATCGCTCCTCTGCTACGCGCTTTTCTCCAGCGCATCCTGGCTGAGGACGGCATGCTTCATGTCAGCCTGGACGTCGATTTCCTAGACCCGTCAATCGCCCCGGCCGTGGGCACGACCGTGCCGGGCGGGGCGACCTTCCGCGAGGCGCATCTGGTGATGGAGATGCTGCACGATTCCGGCCTCGTCACCAGCCTCGATCTCGTCGAGCTCAACCCCTTCCTCGACGAGCGCGGCCGCACCGCGATCCTGATGGTCGACCTCACCGCCAGTCTAATGGGCCGCCGCATCATGGACCGCCCGACAAGGAACCACTGAACCATGCCCGAGAAGCTAAACATCGTTCCCTTCGTGAGCGTGGACAATATGATGAAGCTGGTTCTGACGATCGGCGTGGAGCGCTTCCTGACCGACCTCGCCGGCTATATCGAGGAAGACTTCGGCCGCTGGGAGCTGTTCGACAAGACGCCGCGTGTGGCGTCCCACAGCGTGGACGGCGTCATCGAGCTGATGCCGACGAGCGACGGCGAAACCTACGGCTTCAAATATGTCAACGGCCATCCCAAGAACACGCGCTCCGGCCGCCAGACCGTCACCGCCTTCGGCGTTCTGGCCGATGTCGGAAGCGGCTATCCAATGCTGCTCACGGAGATGACCATCCTCACCGCGCTCCGCACCGCGGCCATGTCGGCGGTCGCGGCGAAGCATCTCGCGCCGAAGGGCGTTCGCACCATGGCGATCATCGGCAACGGCGCACAGTCCGAGTTCCAGGCGATCGCCTTCAAGGCCATCGTCGGCGTCGATCGACTGCGCCTCTACGACGTCGATCCTGCTGCCACGCGCCGCTGCGCGAAGAACCTCGCCGGCATCGGCCTGGACATCACCGCCTGCGCCTCCTCGCAGGAGGCCGTGGAAGGCGCCGATATCATTACCACCGTCACCGCCGACAAGCAGTGTGCCACCATCCTTACAGACAACATGGTTGGCCCCGGCGTCCACATCAACGCGGTCGGCGGCGACTGTCCAGGCAAGACCGAACTGCACCGCGACATTCTTCTGCGCTCCGACATCTTCGTGGAATACGCCCCACAGACCCGCATCGAAGGCGAAATCCAACAGCTCGCGCCCGAGCACTTGGTGGTCGAGCTCTGGCAGGTGATCGCCGGCAACGAGCCCGGCCGCCGCGACGAGCGCCAAATCACTTTGTTCGATTCCGTGGGCTTCGCGATCGAGGATTTTTCGGCCCTGCGCTATGTGCGCGACCGCCTCAAGGACACCGGACTCTACGAAGAACTCGATCTCCTCGCCGACCCGGATGAACCCCGCGACTTGTACGGCATGATCCTGCGCGCCGCCCAACCGGCTCCAGTGCGGCTGAGCGGTGCATTGGGATGAGCAAAGTATCCATGCAGGCGCCGAGGGCCGTCGTGATGATCCGCCCTCATCACTTCACGCCGAATCCGGTCACTGCGGCAGACAATACGTTCCAGGTGCGCGATGAAACGCGGAAGCCGGATGATCTGGTCGCTCTGGCATATCAAGAAGCCACGCGTATGGCGGACGGCCTCGCTGAGGCCGGGATCACTGTCCACCTCTATGAGGATGAGTCGGCCGCAACACCCGACTCCGTCTTTCCGAACAACTGGTTTTCGACCCATTCTGGCGGGCATGTCGCGATCTATCCGATGTACTCGGAGAATCGAAGGCAAGAGCGCCGGACCGACATCATCGAGATGCTCAAGGCTGAGTACCGGGTTCAGGATGTCATCGATTATTCCGGCCTCGAGAAGGACGGGGTCTTCCTCGAAGGGACCGGTGCGATGGTGCTCGACCACATTGCCCGTGTCGCCTACGTGGTGCGTTCCAACAGGGCAAACGAGGTTGCGCTCGAACGGTTCTGCACGCACTTCAATTTCGAGCCAATGATCTTTGACGCAGTCGATCGCAGCGGCAAGGCGGTCTATCACACCAATGTCCTGATGTGCGTCGGCACCGATTTCGCGTTGTTAGGGGCGCAGTCGATCCCTGATCCCTGGCGGCGGCGGGAAGTCGTCGCGAGGTTGGAGGAAACCGGTCGTCAGATCGTGGAGCTTTCGATCGAGCAGATCGAAGACTTCGCCGGCAATGCCATTGAACTGGAGGGCACGGATGGTCGCATTGTTGCCATTTCCGGGCGAGCACATGCGGCGCTGCAGGCGAAGCAGATATCGGCAATCGAGCAGTCCGCGCGACTATTGCCGTTCGATGTCTCGACAATCGAACTCGCGGGTGGATCGGTCCGGTGCATGCTTGCAGGGATTCACCTGTCGAAGCGCAGGGCGCAGCCCGCACAGACGTCATTCACCGCCCAAGCAAGCCGCACAGCGAAACACTACTGACAAATAGGATTGGAAATGTCGCAAACCAGATCGGTCTATCAGTTCAACTCGGCAATCGTTCGCGAACCCTCGATCTCGGTCGTCAACGGCCTACGCGCCGATGATCGGGGCGGTCCTACCTATGAAGGCGTCAAGGGCGAGCACGACGCATACGTTGCGGCCTTGCGGCATGCAGGTGTCGAAGTGAGCGTCCTGCCGTCTCTTGAGGCCTTTCCAGACTCCCTGTTTGTCGAAGACCCGGCGCTCGTTTTCACCGGGGGCGCCATCCTGCTCCGTCCCGGCACGCCAAGCCGGGTCGCCGAGACCGCGGAGATCGCGCCGATCCTGCGCGATATGTTCGACACCGTGCTAGAACTCCCTACCCCGGGACAAGCGGACGGCGGGGATATCATGTACACCCCAAATAGCGTCCTGATAGGCCTTTCCGATCGCACCGACAAGGCCGGGGCAGAGGCCCTTGTCTCCTGTATCGAGCAACTCGGCGGGAAGGCCCAGATTGCCGAGACTCCGAAAGGCGTTCTGCATTTCAAGACGGCCTCCTCGCTGCTCGACGATGAAACCGTGATTTCGACCGCTGCCCTCGCGAAGGCTTCCGTATTCAAGGAATTCCGCCAGTTCATCGTCCCGGAAGGCGAAGAGCCTGCGGCGAACGTGCTGCGCGTCAACGACATCGTCATGGTCAGCGCGGGCTACCCGCGCACGATTGAGATGCTCGAAAAGGCGAGTTACAAGGTCGTGCCTCTGAAGACCGCCGAGATCGAGAGGATCGATGCCGGGCTTTCCTGTATGTCGCTGCGCTGGTACCGGGATTGCAGGTAGGTCATTCAACCCCCCTTGTTACCCCAGACGTCTAGACGACAAACAGAACTCGTGCTTTCCCCTCGATCGTGATTGTCGCGCCGCCACGCTTTCTCTCCGGGTAAAGCGACGGAGTATTCGGCGACACGCTCGAGGCTCGGGGCGACTACCAGCTAAGGAACTCAGGCCGAAAGATGACCGTGTCGGGGATTCGACAAATCGGCACTGAGTTCAGGTACCCGGCGCATTCCCAAAACTGGTGCAGACTCACGCACTCTTTGTAGGCGACGGAATTGGCAGGCCGGGTCTCTAGCGCTTGCGTGCCTTGGCACCATTCTTGCTGCTTCCCCTTCGCAAGCTGCAACACTCATTCGCTCGTCTCAGAGGATTGACAGGCAGCCCTACAATGCGCGCGACGCCCTCGATCGCTGTTCGCGATGAGATCGTTGGCTTTTATTCACCCACCATAGGGGTTTAGAGGGTATTAAAAATGCACGAAATCCCATCCCGCGCTCACGCAGATTCCCAGGTTCCCAACTGGCATTTCAGAATGATGCGCGACTCCGCACGAAATGCAGCAATAGAGGCGGCCATTGCATCCTGTAATCTCAGAGGAAAGACCGTCGTGGAAATCGGGACCGGGGCTGGCCTTCCGGCGATGCTCTTCGCCAGGCATGGCGCCCGAAAGGTATTCACATGCGAGATGGATGAGCGAATTGCTGAGGCGGCGCGGGAGATTATCCGGAACAACGATTTGCAGGATCGCATCGCGGTGATTGCAAAGTCCTCAAGGCAAGCAATTCTGGACGGCGACCTTCCTTCGGCGCCTGACATAATTTTTACGGAAACATTGGATTCTGGGGTAGTTGGTGAGGGATATGAATCGATAGCGGAAGACATCCGCCAAATCGCCAGTCCTGCTACAGTAGTGATGCCATATCGGATTCAGCAATTCGGGTTCCTCTGCACCGACGTGCAAGCCTTTGAGGAAAATTCCGTCTTTAACCAATGCGGATTTGATCTTTCGGGATTTAACCTGTTTGCTGAACGTTCATATTTCTCGGTGATCCAGACGCTACACGATCCGGTATGTCTCTCGCCAACCGTGCTTTTCAGGAGCTATGATTATCTAGACCCAAGCGCTCTGGACCCGGTAGAACACCAAGTTACCGTTCACAGTTCTGGCCTCTGCCATGGAATGACCTCATATTTTGTCGCCCAATTTGGGAAATTTCTCATCTCTTCTAGGGAGCGGAAGAGTCATTGGCGAACGGCTTTTCACCCTCTACGAGTACCTATGCCGGTCGAATCTGGGCGGAGATATTATTTGAGAGGCGATAAATCTGGGTCGATCGATTTGGTTTCGACATGAAGTTCAGGGCAAGCGACAAGCGGCTCTTGGTTCATGTGTGAAGGTTCTGCTGACAGGGCGGCTGCAGGGGGGCTGGTGATGCTAACGTTACCTGATCCCCCGTGAGCACAGGCCATCACGATCCAGTATTGAATATACGACCTCTGACCGGACCTTTTACCGGGCAGACTCGGCTACCGCTCCGCCTGTTTGGGTCGCATGCTGATAACGGGTCAACATGCTGGGATTGTCGGCGATGCAGGCGCCGGTCGCTTCTCCGGTGTCGAGCTCAATCAGTGCTTCAACGCGGAGGATGCTGACGCGGGAGATCAAAGCGATCACCCCATGTTGGCGACAACGTGATCATTGCCCGGGACCGGCAAGCTCGACCAGGCGATACCGGTCAACGCGTGAGTAACTCATGTGCACATCCAATTTTGAGGTCTGCGGACTAAGTCTAACACTCCTTGCGCAGATTGTTAATTAATGTCCAGAGTGTGTTGTTTCCAAGTCGCGACCTATATTTGATTTTAGCTTAACTTTTACATTAGTACTTATTGTGATGTGATATAACTATGGCGAAGCCGGCCTGCCTCGGATGCGTCTAGTGACGGAGCCATGCGCGAAGTACCGGAGCTGTGCGTCGAACAATTCACTTGGGAAGAGCGGAATGGAACAGCGGGTGGGAGACTTTTTCAAGGACTGCGATAAGGCACCACGATTGAATGAAATGGCCGATTTCTTTTCGGCGACCGCAGCAGGGCGATCAGGAGCCCCGATCAAAGTTCCGAGCGTTGATGCGCGCCTTTTCCAAGGGGATGCGTCGCTGCAAAGCTTCACCGGCGCGCATCGCCAGATCTGGGGCCGCTTCGACCCTCACTATCATGCCAGCATTCCTTATCGTCTTGAGGAGGAGGTTCGAGTTGGCGATGCCTTCTTGCGATATGCAGACGCTATCGCGGATGAGACCCTCCCGGCTCGGTTCTATCTGCTGGGGGCCGCCGAAGGCACACTCGCTCGAACGCTTGCCCAGCTGGGTAACGGCAAGATTCAGACCCTTTCATGCAGTCCCAATAAGGAAAACGAGGAAAGCTTCTTTCTGCACGGACGGCCCGCGCATGCAACATTCTTCCTCGGCCCATTTCATCACTTGACCCGGAGCCGAATGGTTGGGACGTTGGCGCTCAGGCACTTTGCCGACGGATTCGACATCATCTTGGAGGACACCACATTTCAAATGTATTCGCCCAATCGAAAGGCGCAGATTGGCTTTGTGAAACGTCACTTGAAAGACGGTGGGATATTCTTCTTCTTCGAAAAATTTCGGCAAGACGACGACATCTCATACTTGAGCCGGGAGCTCCAGAAAGACTACGGATATAAAGCGCGCTTCTTCACTCAGGATGATATCAAAAAGAAAACTGAATCCATTCTTAAGCAAATGAACCTCAATGAGACGACGCTATCTGAAATGTCAGAGTCGGTGGCCGCGCACTTCAAATACGGATGCGTGACATGGAATTCTGGCAATTTCTACACACTTGCCGCTAGCAACAACGCGGACAATCTTCGGCGTGTAATTTCGGCGATGGCCCCACCCTGCATTCCAAATGAATACGTCTATACAGAAACCCCGGCTTCGCTGCCGGGATTGGCCTTCGAACCCCCGCCGTTCCGCCGCCTGGCAGCGTCCGGAAGCTGAGCGAAGCCGGCCAACGACCAACGCGTCCTAAAATGCCATTGTTACGACCAGTACATTCTTGGCCAGTGGCTTGCCTCCAATATCGGCAGGTACTCGTATTTCATGTCCGCGACATGGCTCGCGCTTCTTGAAACCAACAGCGTACAGACAGTCACCTCATTACTTTGTCGGGAAGGATGATCCAATTGTTACCAGCGGCGCAGTCGGCTTTATTGCGGTTCCCGTCGATCGGCCAGCGCGCATCCAAACCCTTGCAACGGGGTTTGGATTGGTTGTGTATGGTTTGACTGCACTTGCCGGCGATACGCTGTTGCCCTCGGCCGGGCTCCCGTATTTCGGAGTTGTCATCGTCGTGGTTTGGACAGTCGGTATTCTCATCTGTCCACCAAGCAAAACGGTAGCCCAACAGCCCACCGGATGACGTGTTATGAAATCGCCATCTCCAAAACCCGTCGCTGAAGCATTGGTTTGGCTTATGCCACACATCTCGCGTTACTCGACGCTTCCGACACGTGCGTATGCGCATGCCGCTTATGACGCTAAGCCCGCCGCCGCCGATCCTGTCCGTATGCATGCTCTAGAGCAGATGGAGTTACGACTTGCAGATTGTGCCTCTCGTCTGGGCTATGGGCATCAGCAGATTGAAAAACTCGGTGCACAGCTTCGAAGCCGACCGGTCATTCAGACCGGCCCACACTGTTACCTGGCTTTTGAACCCGATGCGTTCTACACGCATATCTTTAGTGCCATGGGGCTGCGCTCCCATAAAGACAGCTGGTATGTGACTCATTCGAGTTCAACTGTAAAATTCCAAGAAAGCGACAAGAAAGGCCCCGGTTGGCTGCGGCTTGGAGGTCAGCACTTCAATCTCTTCGGGCTGTCAAACAGAAAAATGGGTCGACTCAGTGTTTGCGGACGTCATGCGCCGCAGCGCTTTGCTCTGACGAGCGCCAAACAGACGAGGATCGCGAGCCAACTGGCCGCGCAATTGAAAAGAGCCCTGCCCGATGATGAGTTTCTCTCGGCCGCCGATGCTATCAAGACAGCCAATCAGAGCCTCTGGCGCCGTTTCTTCGCATCGGATCTACAGTTGTTGCAGTTCGATGATTTGGACGTGGGCGACCTAGTCGCCCAGCATCTTCGCGACCCGTCATCGTGGCTTTCGTCAACGCTGTTTGGACCAAGCTCTTTTGCGAAGAGGCTGCTCAATCATTTCGTGTCGTTTGATTGCGGCCAATGGGCCGGCTGGGCAAAGACGACAACCGACTTCTTTTGGCATTTTTTAGGGGGGCGCATATTTCCCCTGCGGCTGCGCGATGGCCTGTTTTTGAACGAAAGCGGGACCTTCTCTGTACAGTGCGCACCTGACGCGCTTCTCCAATCGTTGAACGAGCATGAAATCATACCCAGTATGCTCCTGTCATTCTTTGTAACATCGATACTCCCTGGAGTGCGGGTGCTCGGCGGCAGTCGCCAGATCGTTTACTATCCGATTATGCGCTATGCCTTGCTGTCTACTCTCTCTGAGTTTCCGTCACCTGCAAATAGTAGCTTGTCCGTCTCGCTGGGGTCTGACCAAGAGCCGAGTCTGTGGGGGCATCGCACGATCTCGCCGGGTCGAATCGATCCGTTCAGTCTTATGACCCAGCTTGGCTGCGATTTTGGGCGGTTAATCGACTGCTATGGCGAGATACCTTTGAGGGAGGCATGGGGCAGCTTGCCAGCATTCGCCGGCGATCCCCTCTGGCAAACGTTGTGCAAACGGCTTGCAAAGGAAACAGCATTGGAGGATCGCCCCATTTGGCTCGCTGGCGCTCAGCAGCCAGAACAGGATGTAATTGGACCCTCCCGTTGATCTGTGAGCGCGAAGCTGACGCCGTTCAGATTTGGTCATTTCACTGAAGGCATGGACATCGCTGTTGGGCCTTCCATCGCCGATGCGCTTTGAAGACCTGTGCGAGCCATGCGTGCGCATTGGCGATTGCCGACGGCCGAATTATGCTGACAGCACTTTCCGATCGAAGTGGCCTTCGGCGTCAGGTGGTCAAGTGCTTGCAGGAAGCCAGCGAGGTCGTTCGGCGCGCGATCGAGTTGTTAAGGCATCGGAGTTCGTGAGCCGCGCTTGTTCGCTGATGCACGTTCGCGCTTCGCGCTGCTGACTCCTACAGACCATATTGCGAATAGGTAGAACCGATCATAGACTCTTATGCCGCCAAGCTCGCTTGTTCCGCTCACATCAACCTCACGGTCGTTTCAATGAGGCTCTGCCAGGCTTTATCACCCGCCCGGGGGGGGGTTGCCTTACATTAGTTGGAGATAACTCATTTTATAGACCGGTCGTCGCTCGGCGGTAAACAGAGATATGACGTTTGGACTGTTCGGTGAACGCACCTCCTGCCCAATCTCCCCAACGCTCCGCCAGCTTGAGCCCTACGCATTCGGCCATGGTATCGAGTTCCTGATGATAGACGTAACGAACGCGATTGGGCAATCGTTTGACCGACGTACCAGAAAACCAGAGGAGGGTTGAGACCAATTTTTGGGTTAGCGGATCGTGCACATCAGCAGCGATGATCGTATTCTCATGATCCACAACGAGCGTGGAAATTTTCTGGCCGTTGACGAAACCATCCAAGGGCGGCACGCCTACATCTATCACCAAATTCCCTCCATCATCTAACGCCTCCACGGCAGATCGGAGGCAAGCTATTTGCGCTTCGCGCGTGACGGCCTGCGTGAATGTATTCCAAACGCAATACACCAAGTTGTAGCGGTGCTCCGATCTAAATCTTGAAATATCTGCCTTCCAAAACTTAATCAGGCCAGTACGCTTGGCGAGAAGGTTCAACATGCTGTCCGAATTGTCGATACCTTCGACCTTGACGCCTCGCTCGCTCAACGGCACCGCCACGCGTCCGTCGCCAATGCCGAGTTCAAGAGCACTCCCTCCGCTGGAAAATCGCTGAAGAAAGGCGACAGTCTCGCCGACCTCATCATTCTTACCTCGCAGCAATGTAAGTAGCTCATACATTGCCGACCAATTTTCGTCGTAGATGAATTCGTCAGCCATTTCTCCTCCTGTGAGATTGATTTAAAGATTTTAGCAATTACTTCGTATGCAATCGGCTCGGAAATAACGCCGCTCGTTCCGCAACAGGAAATGGTCGAAGGGTGTCGCTCTGGTCGGGCTCCGGACATCGAACGGCTCCGTTGCGGAATGAACGCCGATTCAAAATGCAAGAGCCAAGCCAATTCAAAGAGTCGGTTTAGTTCACTATATTGGCTCTTAGTCTCCGCTTCTGTCTGTTTGCAACGACACGGCTTTGTCAGGGTTCCGACAAAAGATCAGACGATTCTGGTCGCGAAAGGCGCCTCTGAGGGACACCGCGTGCGGGGAGTGGCAACTCTGGCCTGACCTTTACGTCATCACAAACGTTTTGGCCCATAACGAGGCGGTTCCTTTGAAGTCGCCGTGCCGAAGATACATCCATAGTCCCCGGCGGATTCCGATTTCAGCCGTGAGCACTTGCTCAAAAGCTTCGGTTGCACTTTGCGACTGTTCCCCATCGAGGTGCGGATCGCAGGGTTAAATCCTGCTTCCGAGAGCCGGGGGCAAGGACTCGAACCGCGTCCCAGTCTCCTGGCCCGTTCCTGGCTTGGACGAAATCGTTCTGGAGCGGCCGTGCTGCCACGGCCGTAGTGAATTCGGCCCGAGTGTTCTTGCGCCCAGTTTCCCTCTCACGAGGTCGTTTCGACGTATCCCGAATCCACCAGGAATCTCAGGGTGTAGTGATGGACTCCAAGGAAGGGGGGCGGCCTCCGTCATCGTCATGACGCCCTCCGGGTGCGGGGCCTGCGCCGCTGTGACGCGCCTCCAGCCCACGAGCACGGCACCCAGCCCGTGCCTGCCCTCCAGGAGTCCTGCGGGGGGCATTTTCCTGCAACCTCAGCACCACTCCGCTTGAATCGGCGGGTCGGGCCGGCGCAGCGCCGCACGAGATCGTCGAGGTTCGCCTTCATAAAGCGTCTGCTACAATAGACCGCTGTATTGATTGCGCTGCCCGCGAGATTGCAGCAGGCAGGTCCAGCCACCTCCGGCGAGGTCACGGCCGGGATATCAGCGGCCTCTTCGTCTGCTGCGACAGCCAATCCAATGACATGATGCATCAGGAACACGTCCACGAAGTACGCAGCGTCGTCCCGTGAAATCGGCAACATGTCTGCGGTGATTTCATTATGGATATAGGACTCGGCATCCCAAAGGGTGCGAGTCAGCTTCTCGTTGGCGGGCTCAATGCGCTTATGGCTCTTTCGAGCGCGGTGTTGGCGGCCTCGATAAGGACAGTACGGTCGGCCCCGGCGACTGGCAGGGACGCAATAACGGCATGGGAATGCATGACGAACTTTTCATTCTGGAGTGGCGGTCTCTTGCCTCAGCATTTCGGTCGCCATCCCGACGCTGGTTTTTGTGGGGTGGCTCGTCGAAGCGCCGGCGCCACCTTGTGCTCACATGCGCGGCCGCAGGATACGCGAGAATTCGGCAGATTTAATCAAAGAGCACGGCAGCGCCAGGGACAGAACGGTGTCGGCACAGTAGGCGAAAGGGCGATCTCGAGCTTTAGCTCCCCGCACGAAGCGGTCTGGAACCAAGCCTGATCTCCGGAGCCGCCGTCGCGCGTCCCGCCATGCGCAGGCGCGCGCAGTCCGCAAGGGCTTGAGCGGAGCGTCCCTTGCGGACGAGCACGGCTGGGCGAGAGACAGAGCGCGTCGGAGGCAGCGGGTTCAGGCGCCTGATCCTTGGTGAGTCCAGAGCGTCTTCTTTGGTCGACCGCTCGGCCGAAACGCCGTTCCTGGGGTGGCAACCTGGCCCTACCATCTCGAAAGCAGGGAGCTAACGGGATAGGCCTTCCGGTTTAGGCACGCGTTGTCTGGTCGGCGGATAGATGAGTGTTCTGATGTCTGCTAAGATCGAAACCAAGAGTCGAGGGGGCGACAATGGTTGAAGTGTTCCGCGGAAGGGGCGGTAAACTCGAACACGAAGGGGCCGCGCTCGGTAGAATCCATGCGCAGGCAAATCACCGGAAGGCGTTGGGGTACTGGCTCGGGTTCTTGAAGGGCGTGATGGCCAGCGAGCGGGTCGAGAGCGCGGAGATGCCGCCACTCAGGGTCGAAGCTGAGCAGTTCCTGTCCCTTCTTCACGACGACGATGCTGCCGAGCTCATTCGCGATCTGGATGTGTGGGGTAACGCGCCCGAAGAGATCTACGCCATCCTTGAAACAATAGTCGGCATACGCTCGCGGGAGTTTATCGCCGCTGACGAGAAGGACGAAGTCAACGAGTTCTACGGGTTCTGTGCCGGTATCGCCTGCGACAACTCCATCACGCCCGCAGAGGTCGAAAGACTGCTGTCCAGGTTGGACTCGAGTGTGGTCCTGCAGAGAGACAGCCGCGTGGCGTCTCTCGGAGAAACTGCCAGAAGGTCTATTTCTGACCGTCGCATAACCGCCGAGGAGGCAGAAGACATATGCGGGTGGATTGCCCATCTTGTCGGCGACAGCGCGACAGATACGGGGCTGCCTACCTTCGGCAATGTGGGTGTCATTGACGGCGCCTTGGAGGATGCAAGCCGGCTCGTAATTCCGAGTCGGATGTTCGTCCTCACGGGAAAATTCGCCATTGGCCCGCGAAAGGTAATCGCTGAGATGATTTGCGAACGCGGCGGTGATTGGAAGGAAACCGTCTGCGGCCAGACCGACTACCTCGTCGTCGCGGCCGAAGCGTCTCGGGACTGGAAGCACAGCCATGAAGGCACGAAGATCATAAGGGCAATGGAGCTTCGCGAAAAGGGAGGTCGGCCGGATCTGGTTCTTGAACCGATGCTGGCCAAAGCGTTGGATTTCTGACCGCCTCCATCCGGCGAAGGAAAACCTATTATCTTGGAGGTGCGGCTTCAGAGCATGGTCGCGTCGGAGGCGCGGAGCCTGAATACCCGAGCCTTAGTGGATCCTGATACGGGTCTGGGCGCTCGCCACCTTTCTTGACAGTTTTTAAGGCGGGCAGCGGCCGCACCTGCACGAACAATATCTCCCACAGCATCGCGGCACGGTCGTATCTCCCACAGCATCGCGGCACGGTCGTGCTTCACTGGTTCACCCGAAGCAAAAGCGAGGCTCGATGTGCGCCGATGCTATGCTATTTCTCCGTCATGCCGAGATGACCCGTTCGCATCGCGGCCGCTCTCTCGCCTGCACTTGCCCAGATCGACCGCATAGTGACGGAGACAGACGCTCCTTTCACTCAGGTCGTCCGAACGAGCTTCGATGACGTGATGACCACGCTCGCCGCGATCGCCGACGACTGGGGGGTCCCGTCGATGCCGTCACGACGGCGGTAATAGAACTTCGTTCTCCATTGAGATGAGGCTTCAAGGGCTAGATGAATTGTAGTCTTCGTGCTACATAACGGACCAATCTGTAGCGCGAAGGTGACATAATGCCCACTCCACACAACCCTCCGGCTGCGGTGCGGCGCGTGCTGCGCAAGCTTGGGGCTGACATTCATGATGCCCGTCGACGCCGACGGCTGCCGATGGCGGTGGTAGCCGAGCGCGCCTTCACTTCTCGCTCGACTCTGCAAAGGGTCGAAGCCGGGGACACCAACGTCAGCGTCGGCATCTATGCCGGCGTCCTGCAGGCCCTCGGCCTCCTTGAGGGCCTGGGCCAGGTCGCCGACATCAGCAACGACAGCGTCGGTCAGGCGCTCGCCAGTGCCGACCTGCCCAAGCATGTCCACCTCCAGCGGCCAACCGGATCGTCGCGCGATGGCTGACTTCGAGGTCCATATCGATTTGGACGGCCGCACACGCCCGATCGGACTGGCGAGGAGCAATCGCGTCCGGGGAACCGAGACCATCCTCTTCGAGTATGACGGAGCATGGCTTGAGGATCCGGACCGCTTCTCGCTAGAGCCAGCTCTTGCTTTGACCCGCGGAGCCTTCGCCCCCCCTGCAGGTCTTGTGACTTTCGGCTCCATCGGCGACTCAGCGCCGGATACCTGGGGCCGGCGCCTCATGCAGCGCGCCGAACGCCGCCTCGCCGACCAAGAAGGCCGCGCGGTTCGCACGCTTGTAGAAAGCGACTACCTGCTCAGCGTCGCCGACGAGACGCGACTTGGCGCCCTCCGCTTCCGCTGGGTCGGCGAAGAGATTTTCCAAGCGCCGATCCGCACGGGCGTTCCTGCTTTAATCGAGCTTGGCCGTTTGCTCCAGATCACCGAACGATCCTCCGAGACGAGGAAACGGATGAAGACTTGCAGCTCATCTTTGCCCCAGGCTCCTCCCTGGGCGGTGCCCGACCGAAGGCCTCGGTTATCGACCAACATGGTCACCTCTCCATAGCGAAATTCCCGAAGGAGACCGACGACTACAGTATGGAGACCTGGGAACAGATCGCGCTGCGGCTGGCCGGCCAGGCAGGTATTGCCACGCCTCAACACGAGCTGATCGAGGTCGCCGGCAAGCCAGTCATGTTGTCGCGACGCTTCGATCGTGACGGTGCGAGCCGCATCCCGTTCCTGTCGGCGATGGCGATGATGGGCGCCAAGGACGGTGAGCGCGGCAGCTATCCGGAGATCGTCGATGCCCTTGCTCAACACGGCGCCCAGGGGAAGACGGACGCGCATGCCCTCTATCGGCGGGTCGTCTTCAATGTGCTGGTTTCCAATGTCGACGACCACCTCCGCAATCACGGTTTCCTATGGCTGGGAAAGGCGGGGTGGTCTCTCTCGCCGGCATACGACCTCAATCCCGTCCCGACAGATCTCAAGGCCCGGGTGCTGACGACGAACATCGATCTCGATGAGGGCACCTGTTCGCTCGATCTGCTTGAACGCGTCGATATTTTTCGCGCTCACCCTGCCGCAGGCCCGCGCGATTATCAAAGAGGTCGCGACCGTGACAGCGACCTGGCGCGATACAGCCAAGGCGGTCGGCGCTCGATCGGCGGAAATCAGCCGAATGGCCAGCGCTTTCGAGCATGACGATCCCAAGCTGGCGCTGGCGCTATGACGAGGACCTTCCTCCACAATTTCGATCCGCCAACATTCAGCCCTGTCGCGGGCGCGACCGTCGACCTCGACGTCTCGGAGATCGAGGACGCCGGGATTCGCGAAGTGTTGCAGACGCCAGGGGCTGCATATGGCGCGTGGTCTATCCTGGACGCGCTGTTGACGCCAACCGGCGCGGGTACGCCCTTCATCTTCCGGGAACCGCTTGGGCAAGCCCGCGAGGTGAAGGTCGCGCTATCCGGCTTGTTCGGCCGCTTCGTTGCCCGCGCCTATCTGGAACGCTACTTCAACCTTTCGATCTTCGCGCATCTCGGCAGCCGCATCATCGACCTCGATCGCCGCCGGCAGGTCAAAGTCACGCGCTTGTCCCGCGGCGATCTGCCCGACTGGATCGCCTGCGCATCCGACCTGTCCTCCTTGACCGTGGCCGAAGCGAAAGGTTGCCACGATAATGGCGGCCCGGCCAAAGCGTTGAACCGCGCCTGGGCTCAGGCCGGACGGATAGATATCACCGCTGGAGGCCGCAAGATCACAGTGAAGCGCATTGCCATCGCGACCCGCTGGGGGATGGCGGCGCCAAATCCGACGGACGCCCACCTCTCAGTCCGCGATCCGATCGATGAAGGCGAGCCGATCAAGCCGGAGGAGAAAGACGCGCTCTTCATCGGGCTTCTCCGCCTCCATATCGCCAATCTCATCAAGTCGCTTGGGCACGCTGAGCTAGCCAGTGCGCTTCGCGGCCTCACACACCAGCCGTTCGCGCGAAGACTCCAAGGGGATCTCCAACGCGCCCGAGCGCTGCTGGATGCCACGTTGGTGAGAGAGCTGGAAAAGGCCACGACCATGGGCGGACTGATCGGAGGGATCGTCACCCGTGCCGGACCCGTCGCTGACACCGACGTTGCGCCCGCCGATCAGGAGGCGCTCGCTCGCCTCAATCTCCGGCCGGTCTTCGTCGGCATCGAGCGCGATCTCATCCGTGCCGCTATCGACGCGGAGCTGCAAACCGTTCGCATCCGCCTGACGCAGATAGGGGGTCCCGATGATTTTTCTCGGCCTGACCGCGCTGGCGGCTGGATCATCCCGATCGGTGAGGAGCGACGCATCAGAGGAGGCAACTGATCCGGTGACCACCGAACATGAGCATCGTGGGGAAACGGCCGGCGACACCAGACACGGCACGATTAGGCAGAAAGATGGAACGCAGGAGACTGAACGCGGCCACGCCGCGCTGATGCCCACTATCACCACCGACAGGGGACGAAAATTCAGATCGTCTGCCGAAACGTATTCGGCCCCGTCCGGTAGTGTCGTATACCGATACGCTGGGGAAGGCCGCGCCTTGAGGCCAAAATGGCGGCCGCCCGGGTTCAGGCTAGATACGAAGCCTCGGAGGCTGACATCAGTTATCCGAGGAGTTGTATCGCCAGGCCCCGCTCTCTCCGCCATATTATCAATAAAATCAAAAACTTAGAGTAAACTTCCGGAATTTACCCGCCAAAACGCCCATCATGCGGGATGCTATTGATTTAGACGGCATGAGACATCCGGCCGGGGTGTCCCATCGAAAAATACGATTCGGCGCGATCCCACCAATGGCTCAACCTGGATGCAATCCGATTTGGGCTGCTGGGACTAGCCGCTCTTGCCACAAGGACCACGACGATCTGCTGCGCCCCGGTTCGTGTTGTCACCGGCGTAGAGCGGGAGGACAAATTCGGACTCGACCACTCCGGTGAGGTCGCGCAACTCCTTCCCAGGTTTGTTCTCTTGGGCGCTTCTTGAAGACTTTATCGCAGGCACGCCTAGTGAAGATGCGGGTTGCTCCTCGACTACGAACGCCATGCGCTCGCGCCCCGTGTAAATGCTGGGGCGTAAGGGGACCATGAGCGTTTGCGATCAACTTCTGCCCTGCAGAGCCCGAGATTTTCGATCTCAAGCCCTTTCATCGCATCGCCTGTATAGGTCTACGCCGCGGGCTTCTCGATAGGCACCAGGAACGGCCATTGCGGTGGCCAGCGTCCGAGGCGAATTAAACGACGGAACCGGGGTTTGCGCTGCGCCAAAAGCAGGCGTGACGGTCCGCGTGTCAGAATTCCATGGCCTGTCTTGCGTTCTCCGAAACTGGGAACAACTTGAGACTGCCGCTGGCATCTACTGGCCGTTTCAACCGGCGGACATGCCGAAAACGCCAGCCAAAGGCTTCGCCTGGCATAGGGCCAGGCACCATATGCTCCGACCTGAGACGGCTCCAGCTGGCATGGGTGAACAGTTCGACGTTCACCAGCTCGGCCACGCCGACGAACCCACCCAAGTAGCTTGCGTCGATATCGGGATATCGAAACAGGGCTTCCAGCTCCGGCTTCTTGCCGGTGTGCAAGATCAACGGCCCCCGGAAGTCGGTCGGCCAGCTTCTCACTTCGATGGTTTTGCGGCCCAGCAAAATCAGTTCCGCCCAGGGCTGCTTGATGCTGAGTGCTACAAGAAAATTCGGTAGGCCGATAATGGTCATCAAGGCACCGGAAACGTCTCGATCAACTCGCGGGCGAAGCGTTGCTCGATGTCAAAAATCTCTGCCATCGTCAGCTTGCCCTGGGAATGTGTAACCGCCTCTCGCACGATCTGCGGCGCTTCGAACGCGAAGCGCTCGGGTCCATAGGACGATGCGGTGAGCTTTCGTGCCCATGCCAGATAAGCGTCGATATGGATACGCGCATCGCCGTCAGTGAAGTGCGGGTCCTTTTTGGATGTCAGATCGACCGCGTGCGGGACATCTCGGCCGCGCAAAGCGGTTCTGCGCACCGCGCAGGGAATGCAAAGTCCGCATGGTTGACCGATGCGCTTGGTAATGGCGCCGAGCACCTGGCGCGACGCCAGGTTCCAACAGGTCTCGGTTTCGAGGATGGCCTTATCGAACCGCTTGGCACCAAGATGCGCCTTCATCGCCTCGGCGGCTTCGCGTTTGGTTGTGGTCAAAAACGGGTTCTGAACCGACAACGGTTCGCCGAAGAGGTTTGAGAACAGACCGCTCGCCAAGGTGTGCAGCATGGGATGTGCATGGCGGGTCATCCGATAGGTCGCCGCCGGTGGCATCGCGATCGCCAAAGGGCCGTTTTCGAACTGGAGCAACGTCGTGGCGCCATAGGAACGCGCGACCAACGCGCCGAGCGCAAGGAACAGGAAAGAGCGATATTGAAACTGCCCGCCGATGCGTCGTCGTCCATTGGACCACGTGCATCCTACCTGGACATGGCGTTTGAAAGCGAATTGATCGGCCAACTCCGTTTGCCTTGCCTTGGCGCCATAAAAGGAAGCGAGCGCAGCGTCGGTGTCGTTGCGGCGCAGCCAGTCCAGCCCGCTGGTGCTGTCGAGGCCCGCCGAAAACAACGCGGTGGTCTGAACGCGATCTGTGTGTGAGCCATTCAACGAAAGCCGATCGAGCGCGTTCGAGGTCTTTCGCTTGGAGACCGCGAACGTCCATTCAGCGTTGCCCAATAAGCGCAGGATCGCCGTTAGGGCTGCATGGGTTGCGGTCGTCCATGCTGAGGGTTCGCGCACCGAAACAGCCACCTTTACCGATCGAACGCGCTGGCTCGAAATACGCTTGGGAATATAGCGCTCCACTTCCCAGACGAGGCGCGCCACTTCCAGGAGATCAAGCGCTCGGGGATCGAGCCCAAGCGGACCGAGGCCGGCCGCGTTGTGCCACTGGATGCTTGCAAGGTCGAGGTCGATGACCTGTGTCTCCCGCCGCGGCGCCTTGACGATCTCGATATGGGCGGGAATGGTCCGAGGCGTGCTCATCATCCGATTACCAGTTTCGAATAGTTGGCACCTATGGTCGCCAGCAGATCGCCGCTGGCAGCCTTGCGGGTGCGGACGAATTTCTCCTCAAAGCGTTGCTGGATAGCGGCGGCGATCGTATTGGCGGCGCGCTCGACCGACAACTCCGACGCCCCGAGGTCTATGCAGGATTCACCGACAATGCTTTTGGCAATGATTTGCCCGAGAAAGCCGCGACGAATGTCATTCGGGTCGGCGAAGCGGGTCCGATCGAAGGCCACTTCTACCGCTGCCGCATCGCCTCGTTCGGCCACCGCCAGGTTATCGCCCGCAAGGGCGGTTGCAAGAAACGAGCGAAACGCCAGACCGACGCGGTCGATATGCCTTTCATCGACGGCGTCGCCATGCTCGCGCAAAGCTTGGTCAATCGCCACGTCGCAATAGGCGGTGATCGATCCTGAACCTTTGGCAACGCCGCTCTGATCCAAGATGCCAGACCATCTTTGCCCTTGCATTGCCCTGCTGAGTTCTATCAACCTGTCGAGCAGTGTGGTCGCAAAGGGGTCTTGAAATAGCCCCGCCATGAAGCCCGCGCGTCCTCGTTCGCGTAGCAATGCATTGATCTCGCGCGTTAGTCGTGCCTGATCGCCGTCGGCCGTCAGCATTCGTGCGATGTCGCGCAGATACGTGATGGCCCGCAACAGGGAACCGCCCGATCCTGCCGACCCGGCGCCTCCGCCGCCGAGCGAGCCGCTGCCGCCCCCAAATCCCCCCGTTCCCATTCAGATCCTCCCTTGCCAGATTTCTTCGGCGGTCCCCCGCTTCCACGGCTCGGGCACCTTGGCGGCCAGGGGGGATTCTAGAAAAGCGGCCCAAACCGTCCCCCCGGACGCGGTGAGGACATCCAGGCCGGCATGGGTTTTTGCCGCGCGCTGCGCGTCTTCGTCTCCTGTCAGCCCTGGCAGGCGTCTGATGTCGGCCACATTGTCCTTGAGCAGCTCGATCGCGGTCTCGCGATCCGGCGCGCCCCTTGCTGCCAGACAATCCGCGCAATCTATGCGGTTCCTTATGACAACCCGTTGCGCCCAGGCATGCTCGAACAAGCGCAATGTCCGAAGCCTGGCGCGCGCATCGTCCCAACTGAACCGGCGATGACCGGTGCGCATCTCGTTCCAAGCCAACCTGTCCGCCGCGATGGCTGCGAGAAGCGGATAGCGGCGTTGCGCCTCGCCATCGGACAGTCCGGCTAGAATAAGGGCAGCGGTCTGATCGTCATTGGCGGCCTCCGCGATGCGTGCCCTAGTGTAGCGAAGTTCCATTTCCACTTCAGCAAGGTGAAGCGCTCGGGCCACCTCGAGGCCCTGCTGAACAAGTGCTTCGGCGCGGTCGCGGATAACCGGATCGAGCGGACGCATGGCTGGATCGAGAACGCATTCGGCAGCATTGCGGCTGGCCGCCGCAAAGAGGTGCCCGAAGATTGGATTCGCGAAGGCTGAGGGCCCGACCTCCTTGAGGATCGTGTCATAGACCGCAAGCGCGCCATCATAGTCATGATCAAAATACTGGCTGATGCGGGCAAGGTTGTTGCGATACTGTGACAACTGGACGGCGGCATCGGCGATACCAGCGTCGACGGCCGCCTGGGCTTCGGCCACCGCTGCCGCAGCCTCGCGGCGCATCGCTTGTTGCGCTGGCGGTTGCGTGGCGTCAGCCTTGAAACACTCCGACAACATCGCATGTTTTCGCGCCTTTTCGACAGGCGTGGAAAAGTTACGGCCGCTAAGCATGGTGCGGACCAGTGCGAATTGCTGCAAGACAATGGCGGCTTCGCAGATTGAGAACCACGGGGCGGCGGCGAGCTCGTCGACCAAGACGCGGCTTTGCGTTGCTTGATCAAACAGTCGTGCCCGATCCGAGATCGACCAGCCAGCGCCAGCCGCAAGCCAAGCGGCATTGATCGCTTCTGCGGCCTGACTTCCCTCTCTTAGTGAAGCATAGTGACGAACAACTTCGACCAGCGCGCCGAAATCGTGCTCTACCGGCCGATCAAGCAGCATTGTTATGCAGGAGCGATGGGCTGCATCAACTGTTTCGGACGGCAACAATCGCAGCATGGTGCGCCGAACCGTCTCTGCAAGCACCCGTTGTCCTGCAACGCGTACGCAAAAGGGATCGAGCCGGGTAAGTCGGGCTGCTTCCACGCCAGTTATGCGCCCGACATCACCCATGGCCAGCGCCCGCTCGGAGACGCTCAGGATAGCCGACACCAATGGCTCCGCGCGCACCGCGGCTTCGATCTCTTCGTTGGCCATGTCCATCATAAGCTGATCGATCGCCCATTGCCGGGCCGCGTCAGGGACAGCGGAACCTGCGACTACCACCGAACTCAGCGCCGCCGCAGTCACAAGCACGTCCCATGCGACCGCTGAATCGGGAACTTCCCCCAGCAAAACGACAATGTCGGGGATTGCAAGGAGTCGGGCAAGCCCGTTTAGACCTGTGTCCCGAATGGCGGCAATTGCCTGGGCGATCTCGCGATCATGGTGCCGGGGGTCAAGCTGGCGAAAGGCGTCCTCAGCCCACAACCGCAGGCGTTGATCAAAAGTCGCGCCTGAGCGTGGCAAAACCGGAACGACCGGCCGACCTGTATCACGACGCAGGGCTGCGCCAACTGAAAGCAGCCGCGCGCGCGATCCCGGATCGATTGACGCGGAACCGGTTACCGCAAAATATCGACCGGGCCGGGTCCAGGTGCGGGCGAGCGCCGACGACGTCTCATCGATCGGAGCCACCCCGTTTGCAAGCGCGGGAAGTTCGTTGGCGCCTGACAAAAGACGCACTGCCACCCAGGACGCCGGAAACGCTGGCTCGTCACCCCAGCTGACGGCGTCCACGGGCTCGCTAAGCGACCAGACGGCGGGCGCGGCGTAGTCCATCCGGCCGTCAGAGATCACATCGGCGTTGAGAGCCGCAGCACGGCTAACGGCGGCCGCCACCTCCAAAGGCTCTCCCGATGCGAAAGATCCCAAAAGCGCCTCGATCATGATGCGTGCCGCGCGCACGCGGATACGCGAGCGCATGGCGAGGACCGAAATACCCCCGCTTTGGCGCAGCGCTGTTAGCGCCGCACCTCCCTCGACACTTTGGGAGGTCTGCTCATCATGTTCGCCGAGTGAGCAGGCCCAGAAAATCCAGAACGGCGGCGCCGAATGAGGTGTTGGAAACAATCGTTGCGCTAGCGCGGAAACGGCCATCCAGCCGTCGTCGCCATCTGCCGTGCGCAGTTGCGGCGCGGGTGCCCTTTGCCCGATGCCGAAGAAGATGACCACATTCGGCCTCAACGTCCGTGCCAGCGCCACTGCTGCGTCGAGGTCATCAGCGCGAAGCTGGAGCAGGTCGTATTCGTCGATACGGCCGCTCGCGGTAGCGGCTGCCGCAAGGGTTTCAGCAAGGAAATCATGGGCTGCTTGCGGGTCAAAAGCGCGTTCGGGTCCTGGATGCCCGACCAATGCAAGCACTCTCATACGTTCCGGCACCGCCGCGAACCCGAAGCTGCGATCATCATCGACAGTCCGCACGGGCGCGAGCTTGTGGCGGTTGAGCGGACTGATTTCCGCCTGGAACGCTTCCCACGGGACGGCGGATTCCCTGGCGCCCGCGCCGATCCTTAAGAAGAGCGGTTCGCGATCCTCAAACATGCGTTCGTCGAGCGCCGCGGCAATCTCGCCTGCTGGAAAAGCAGACCTGAGTGCCAATCTGGAATCTCGCGACCAAAGGTCGAACGGGCGGTCCAGGAATGGCAGCCGCAACCAGGGAAGCCCAATGTCGCGATCCGGACCTGCACCCGTCAATCGAATGAAGCGCCGAAAAAGGTTTGACGGGGAGGAAGCTTCAGCGAGCTTCACGAACCCCACCAGGTGCGAATCTGGCGTATCAGGCTCGCCTCGTCCGCGCCTCCCAGATGCTTCTCCTCAGTCTGTCCCACGACCTGTGTGAGGAGTGCGAACGAACTGGCTCCGTAGGCCAGCGCTTCCTGAGCGGTTCCGGCATGAGCCGCTATCGACGCGACCGCACCGATGATCGCCAACAACACCACACTGAACCAATAGTAGCTTGATTTGATATATGACGGCGTCGACTCAAAGCGCTTGCGAATGGCCTTGATGATATCCGGCAGAATGCCGCCGACGGCGCCCAGCGCTGCTGTCTCGATGATCCCCATAAGCTCCCTCCCAGCTAAACATCCTCTACTATATCTTCGGCACTCTGACCAGCAATTTAAGTCTCAGTGGCGCTGTGTATTAATGCTGTGTCTTTCCGCGAATAGAAGCGACCGAACCTGACTCCACTATATTCTCACATGGCTCGAAGCGCCGTTTCAGCGTCTTCCGCTGATTAGATCGAGGACAACCACCTCGATCAGTGGCTGGCGCGCCTCGGGAATCGCGGCCTTCAACATTTCTTTCATCTCTTGGGCGCTCGCGGGCGCGGGAAGCCCGTTGGGCCTGGCCTTCAATCGCCTACCGCTCGCCGAGGGCATATTGCCGAACCACAGGACGCAGTAGATGCCGCGTTGTTCGGAGCGCCAGTCGACGAGATATTGAACATCGAGCTGGTCGGTCGCCGCATCCCAGACATTCGGGTGCCACTGACCTTTGACCTCGATGGGCAATTGCATCGTGCCGCGCGCGAAGGCGAGATCCGCCCGCTTGGTCTGAGGCATGTCCGCCTCCGTAATCCGCTGGATATCGTAGCGGGCCAATTCCGGTCCGATCATCGCCGCCAGCCGGTCGCGGCAGCGGTTCTCGTCGCGCGGAACGCCAGCATCCGTCCAGAATTCTACAACCGTATCGAGATCATCACCGGCGAGCTTGCGCCGCGCGATGTCCATCTCTTCCAGCACTATCGCCTTCAAGTCTTCGATATTGCCGGGCGGTCCGTCGTCGAGGAGCGCTGTCAAATCGCTCGGCGCCAGCCCTGAAAAATCCTCTTCCGCCCGCTTCTGCCGCTGTTCTGCTGCCATGTGCCGGATCAGCTCGGCATAGCCGTCATTGGATCCGGCAACGAGGCGCGCCATGGCTTGGCTTGCTTCGACGCTGGTGTCGCCAGCGATCAGACCAAGCAGGGAGCGCAGAAAGTCAGTTGCGTCATAGTCGTTTGTGTCGCCCGAGCCGACGCCGTTGAGCACTGCGTAGGGCCAATGCCCACGAAACTCGGTAATGATCCATTCCGCCTGTGCGACCGACAGCGGCATCATACCGCCGCCCCGCTCGAATTGGATTCGGTTGCGCAGGAACCAGATGAACCTAGGATGACCTGCACCGATCGTGTTGAGATCCGGCCTCACCAACTCAAAACGCACCAGCACATCAATTGCAAGCCACGACAGCATATGATCGAAATTGCGAAACACCATCGCGGCGCGCGCCTCTGCGATATCGCGCAGTGCATCGACCGCGCCAGCCTGGGTCAGGCAGTCGACCAGCCCTACTTCGACCTGCTCGGGAACGTTGGGAAACGCCGTCAGCCATTCAGCGGCCAGCGCAGCTCCGGTCGCCTGCCAGGCAGGATCGTGGGCGAGCTTGTAGAGCCCGCTGACATGATCGCTGCCGGCTGCCAACGCCGGTTCCATCCAGAGCCGCGCGAATGCGATGCGGGATTCGGCAGTGGGGATGACCTCGGCCTCCAGCGCGGCTTGCAGCCGCTCCTGTTCATTCTCAACGCTCCAGCCGTGATCGTCGTAGCTGAGCAGCAGGGCCGCCAGTTTGAGAGAACCCGGAAGGTCGGCCAAGCTCTTCCCGGTGCGCAGACGCTCATAAAGTCCGGCCATGATCGGGCCGCTGTAGTTATAGAACGTCCCATGTGCGAAACCCTCAGCGATTTCAGCGGCGGTGGGCAGATCGGGGCGATGAAGAACGGCCTCGAATCCGGTCAGTGCGTCGTCACCCAGCGCCGGTCCAAGGAGGCTGACCAGACGCTCGGCCGGCGGCAGGTCATTCGGCAAATCGCGGGATGACATGCCAAGATAGGCTTCGGCGGGCTCGAAGATTGCCGTGAGTCCGCCGGAGCGCAGATCGTCGCGCACCTTTTCCAACTGGTGGCGTACCACTTCGAAGGCCGCCTTCTGCTCGCGCACCCAAATGGCTTCCTTCTTGTCGTGACGGACCTTCCAGGCGGGCTTCTTGGGATTTTCGAGCTTGCGCAGGAACCTAGCCAGTTGCTTGTCGCCGCGCCGGAACGCTTCCGCGGCCAGCCGCACATTGGGATCGAGCCCGCTTGGGCCCCTGGCAATCTGCAACAAGTCCTTCCAATCTTCACGCAGGCCAGCGTCTTTTGTGTCGCCTTCGGCCAAGCGAGCGAGCGCGCAGACAATGTCGCCTGGTCGTGTTGTGAGCCCGACCAAACGGTGTTGTAAATGGTGCTCGGTCGCCCACAGGCTATCCTTGCGGCGGTCAGTCGCAAGAACGTGCTCCTGGACCGCGCGTCGCAACGCATCGTGCGTCGACAATCGGTCGGCCAGGCTCTGGTATTCTTCACGATGGGAGCGATGGGACCGTTCAATGATCTTGAGCCAGCGCCACAGCGCAGGAGCTTGGGCCGGTCCGGTAATGCCTTTATCAATTGCCTGGACGATCAGCTGAGCCACGATGTCTGCTACTTCGCCGGCCTGCCGCCAATCGTCGTTGGTCAAGAGTTCCGCATATTCGGCGATCAAATCCAGTATTCCGGCCAGTCGTGCCGTAGCTATCGTGTCGAACAGGCGCCGATATGGGCGGATTGTGTGGACGCGCCGATCCCTGCGGCGTGGCAGCGGACAACTTGTTAAGCCTAATTCGCCGAACAATGTTGCGACCAGCACCGCGTCTGGCACATCGCCCTCAATGGCTTGGATCAGCTTGCGCGCAAGGCGCGAGGTGTCGCCGCCCTGATCAGCCAAAGCTGCCACCGTCGCCTGCCACCAGGCGCGGTCGCGATATGGCATGAGGGCGTCCGCCGCGTCGGCGCGCTCGGCGTAAAAGCGCTCTCTCGACAGGACGATTACTTCGAGCGTGTCGGCCAGCTCGGCGGCCAGGGATGTGCCCTTCAATCCTTCTATCAAGAGCGAACGCAGATGCACACTGCTCGTTGCCGCCGCGATGATATCTTTGATCTTGGGCTTGAGGGCCGCGATCATCAGGCCCGCCGCCGTCTTGATGTCCCAATCGGCCGACCGGAAATACGGATCGTCGTGAGCGAGCCTGCGCAGCGCCTCGAAAAGACAATCGGCCAGATGCGGGGTCAGCGCAGCGGTCTCCCCATAGCGAAGCACACCGTAGGGGTCTTCGGCGATGATCCGCTCGGCCATTGGCGGGCTATGGTAGCCAAGCCAGGCATGAATGCCGCGCAGACTTGCGGAAACGCCGCCGCTGCCCTGCAATTGTGCCAGAACGCGGCGCTGCGTCCGCGGAGTGGTGGCCTGTCGCGAGAGCCAACGTGCGCCGAGATACTCTGCGATGACGCGGTGAATAAGTTTGGCCCGCGAAGGACCAACGCTGTGAAATAGCTTGCAGGAAAAAATCGCCCGCGCGGCCTTGGCGCTCGGCAGCTTTTCCAAATCTGACAGTCGCAGATCACCTTGCTGAACCTGCGATGCGCCCGCAGCGCTCGCAGCTTCAGCGCCCGAAAACAAAAGGCCAGCAGCAATTGCCCCTGCAGCATCAAGCGCTTCATCCTGAGTGAGTTGGGCCAATCCCATATTCTGGCGATCCGGATCGTGCTCAGGCCAGACCAATGTACAGACGCGCTCGAACAAGGCAGCCCGCGTCCCCGGCAATTGCACGTCGGTCTCGGCGACCCGTCCAGTCAGGCCAAGCGTCAAGGGATTTCGATAAAGCTCTTCCAATCCGTGTAAGGCGAGATGGTCGAGCACATGGTTGGGATCCACGGTTGAATACCGCGCAACGAGATAGGCGCGCGCTTCTGAACGGTTGAAGGGTTCGAGCGTCAGCACAATGGGATCGGCACCGTAGAGTTGGCGCAGGTCCGTTATGCTGCGCGCCTGCCATTCGCGCGAGCGGCACGAGAGGATGAACGGCGGCGAACCGGCCTCTTCGAGCTGGGCGAGGATTGCATCGACGGCGTCGCCCTCGCGCTTGGACATGGCCTCGTCGAGGCCATCAATCAAAATCGGCTTGCCCATCGCCACCAGCTTGGCCGGGTTCTTGCTGTTGATGAACCGGATCGCGGTCACCGGTTCAACGATTAACTGCCGTCCGAGCTCGCGCATGAGCTCGCTCTTGCCCATGCCAGGCTCGCCAAGAACGATCTTGTTACCGGCAAGAGCGAGAAGCCCCGGCTCATCAACCCCGGGGTCGAGTTTGGAAGTATCGCTGATCGTCAGCCGGCGCTTGAAATAGGCCGCGGCCGCATCTTTTGCAGAGGGCTGGGGAAAACCGCTTGTCATCTAAAGTTTCCTGCGGAGAAATTTCAGCTTCAAAATCACCATGAGTCGCCCTGACGTCAGTGACGCATAGCAGGCTGCCGTTGTCGACGCTTTCGCGTTAGCAGGCCCTAATGTTGGGCCGCAAAAAGGCCGTTTCCGCAGCTTAATTGTACCATAAATAGGTCGCAAAGTTATTTTTCGTCCTATTTATGAGACTCCGTGACGAGCAATGGCTTGTCAGAGGGATTTTTGCGCTATAAATGGAGCGCAAAGCGGTAAAAAGTACCATTAATGGAACATGATCATGGCTAAGCCCGCATCGAGGTCTTATTCGCGTTATAGCCGCGACGCCGCGCTGCTCCTAGGGCAACTCATCCGGCGCGCACGCATCGAGCGTCGCATAACTGTCGAGGAGCTCGGTGAGCGTGCCGGTCTATCGCGTGGTCTCGTCCACCGTATTGAACGGGGCGACCTCGGCTGCGCTATCGGCGCTGTCTTCGAGGCCGCGGCCGTCGTGGGAGTAAGGCTGTTCGATAGCGACCTGGCAACGTTTGCCCAGCACATAGCGGCGAACACCGCAACGCTGACGCTTCTTCCCCAGGCCGTACGCACGTCAACCGGTCCGGTGAAAGATGACTTCTGAAAACGCACCCCGCGAGGCTTTTGTCTGGATTTGGCTGCCACAAGCGACGGAGCCGGTTGTTGCCGGACTGTTGACGCGTGACGGCGACAAGCTGCTATTCAATTATGGCCGTTCCTACCTGGCCCGCGAAGACGCGATCGCGATCTACGACCCCGAATTGCCGCTGAAGGCAGGCGGATTGCCGCTGTCGCCTGGTCTTTCGATGCCCAACAGCATTCGCGACGCAGCGCCTGATGCCTGGGGCCGGCGCGTCATCATCAACCTTATCCTGGGCAAAAAGGGCAACGCGATCGATCCCGCGGCGCTGGACGAGCTCACTTACCTGTTGGAGTCTGGATCTGACCGCATAGGCGCGCTCGATTTCCAGGCGTCGCCCAGCAGATACGTTCCACGCCAATCGCGAAGCGCATCGCTGGAGGAGCTTTTGAGCGCTGCCGCCCGCGTCGAAGAGGGTGTGCCGCTGACGTCCGAGCTGGACCAGGCCTTGTTTCATGGAAGCTCCATCGGCGGAGCCCGGCCGAAAGCACTGATCGCCGACGCGGATGCAAAATTCATCGCGAAATTCTCCTCTCAAGGCGACGTCTACAGCGTGGTAAAGGCTGAGTTCATCGCCATGCGGCTTGCCGGCATGGTCGGGATCAATGCGGCACCGGTGCGCCTGACACAGACCGTAGGGAAGGATGTCCTGCTCATCACCCGTTTCGACCGGCAAAAGTCAGGCGATCAATGGCGCCGCCGCAGCATGGTTTCTGCACTGACGATGCTCGGCCTCGATGAGATGATGGCGCGCTATGCCAGCTATGAAGATCTGGCGCCGATCATCCGCCATCGCTTTAGCGATCCAAAGAAAACGCTGAAGGAGCTGTATTCGCGGGTAGTCTTCAATATCCTTTGCGGCAACACGGACGACCATGCCCGCAATCATGCCGCATTTTGGAATGGCTCCGAGCTGGAGCTGACCCCTGCCTACGACATCTGCCCGCAGGCGCGCGCCGGCAACGAGGCGGGCCAAGCGATGTTGATCCTCGGCAACAACCGATCAAGCCAGGTTGCGGTCTGCCTTCAGGCACATGCGGTGTTCCAGTTGTCTAAAGAGGACGCCACCGCGATCGCGGCGGCACAGATCACAACGATCCGCGATCAGTGGGATCGCGTCTGCGAGGAAGCCAATCTTAGCGTCATTGATCGTCAGTTGTTTTGGCGAAGGCAGATCCTCAACCCCTTCGCGCTCGAGGGCGCTCCAGAAAGCCTGAGAGCCCTGCTTCAGTAGAGCAAATTCGCCGTCGCGCGGAGTTCGCAAGACCCGCGATCCGATCAGTGTTGACACGACCCCCGCCTTGACTTCTCACAAGCCTAGCGACGATCGGGCGGCGCGGATTTGAATTGGTCCGTTGCGGTTAAGGCAAAATCGGTTGGTAGCTGCAGTCCGAGCGAGGATGTCAATCGCCTCGGCAGCATGGTCCGCCAGAATTCGCTCTGTTGATCGAGCGATGCCGTATCGCGCTCCAGGTGAAGCTTTGGGCAAGCCCCCCAGCACAGCGGCAGAAAGGAGCATGTGCTGCACTTTTCGTTGCGTGTCGGATCGAACCCGTCCCACCATTGTTCCTGCGTGGCTTGTTGTGCGGTGGATTCTCGATCGAGTTGTCCGACAGCGCGGTGCGGTTCGGTAACCTGGAGGCCGCAATTGTACAGGGATCCATCAGCGCCGATGACGATCGAATCCTCGGCAATCGCAGCACACACGGATCTTCTTGGGTGGGGGTAGCGATCCAATGCGGCTGTCTTGTCGAGATAGATTTCTGGGACGATGGCGCGCACGACATCCCTGGCGGCCTCGAATTCCGCATAAGCCAGCTCAGTCTTGCGGATGAAATCGACCTCGGTTGAGTAAGGCGTCAGTTTAGCGATCTGCAGCGTTGCCTTTGACCCCTTCTCGAACCAGCCGTTTGTCATCCCGAATTCGGCGAGCAAAACGAGATCCGCACTGTTCTTCGTACCCAGGTTGAAACGGATATCAACGGTCACATCCCGTTTGAGAGCTTCAATCAGTCTGATAGCGCCCTGAAACTGATCCTCGCCGGAAAATCCGCGACGGTAGCGCCGTACCTTGTTATGGGATTTGCCAAATCCGTCGAAGGTGACCTGAACGCGCTCAATCATGTGGATGCGGGCGAAAGCCAAGGGATCGCCAGGCCACAGTGTGCCGTTGGTCAAGATCGACGCTGAGTACCGCCGTCCCAACTGATTGCAGAGTGCCTGGAGCCGTGACGATGCCTTTTCCAGAAAGGCCCGATTCAACATCGGCTCGCCGCCATACCAATCAATGTGTAGGGCTGGCTTGCCGGAAGCAGTCAGAATGTTTTCAACGCGCTCGACGATCTTATCGACATTGCCAAACTCAAGCGTGGATTCGTCCCGCTTCTGAAAACAGTAGAAGCACCCTAGATTGCAATTGTTGGTCGTAGTGATGGTCACAATGATTGGGGACTCTGCCTTGGTCTGCAGGAAGAGCTCCCGAATTTGCTTTATTTCGTCGAACCCCGGCTCAACAACAAATCCACCGCTCAGCAAGGATTGCGACAGCGCTTCCCCTAGATTGGTGAGATCGATTTTTGCGGGGTGCCTGCAAAGAGCGAAGCCGAGATCGGCAGCATCGCTCCCCGCAAAATGACGCGACGCTCCCGTTCGCGCATTGTAAAGAATGATACTGCCGGTCTTTGTAGGGATCGAGAAATTGTAGCGTGATGTGGAGTACATGGCACGCTGCCAACCGTCAGCTCTGCTCGATCAGGGCCACGCAGTAGGTTGCGTCATAGCCGCAAAGTGTCGCAAGCGGCTTTGAATTGCCCTTTTCGTCGGAAACGCTGACTTCAACCTGCTCTATGGTTACGCCCGGCTTGACCTTGATTGTAGGCTCGCGGTCAGCAGATTCGATGAGAGTAATCTTCGTCATGACTTACGATCCCTCCTCGTGAAGACCCACACCCGCATAGTCTGCCCGAACTGGCGACTTGGCAAGTAAAATCGAGTCGCGCTAATTTCGCGATGCAGAGCCCCGGACGGCTAATGCTTCGTGGATCGTCGAAGATTGTTAGCCGCGGAAGAAATCGGTCACATTGGCTCGGGGTGAGCGAGCCGTTTCCGCGCCAGCGGCCCCCGCAATGACCTTTTGCAGGATTAGCGGGGTCAAGAGCCCGATCTGGAATGCAGTCAATGCTTGCGCCTGACTGCCAAAATTCAACCAAGTGAAAGCGCCGGATACAAATATCATCAGCGCTGTGATAATCCAGTAGAGTGCACTTTTCAGGTATTCTGGAAATCGCGGATTTGTCCTTAGGCCATACCAATGAACAAGCTCAGCGACGAACCCTCCGAAAATACCAACCAGGAAAACGCCGAGCGCAGTGGTCAAAGCTACTCCGCCGCTCATGATCAATCCTCCAGCGATGTGCATCCTTCCGGAAGCGTTTGTAGTATAGCTGCCGATCGCTTTTCCAGCCCTATCTACATGAGTTCACGGTCTCGGCTTCGCTATTCTGTGGAGGGAGCCTCCGCGCTGGCCAATGCGATCGCCGTTCTGGCTTCCAGCGATGCCCCCACAGGGCTTTACGACGAGAACCTTACCCGCAAGTCGCTTGAAGCGATGTTTCGAGAGATTGGCGCGAGTGAAGAAGTCGGAGGCTGCGAACTCATCCTGGTCCTTTCGGGTCATGGTGACCAGAGCACGGACCAGACCTGGTTCTGCACCTATGAGGCTAATCCTGACCAAATAGACCTCACCGGCGCCGGGCTTGCCGATCTTGTCATGCTTGCCAGACCGGCGAAGGTCTCGGCGGTTTTTGACTTTTGCCATGCCGGCGGCGTTGCGAAGGACTTTCGGGCAGCGCTATCGGGTCGACTTGGCGACGACAACATCCTGGTCCTCTCCGGCGCCACTTCGCAGCAATTGGCTTACGAGCACCCTGCTCTCGGCCGAGGCCTGTTCACGATTGCCCTGCACGAAGCGCTCGTAGACAAGCGGCTCTTTGCACTGGCCGCAATGCCCGGGACCGCTACGCAGCCGTCGCCCGGGGGATCGGCGTCGAGCGACCTGGCGCGGCTCTTTGTTTTCGCGAGGGAGCGTACCGAGCAACTTGCCTACCTCTTCGCCGGCGGTCGCAGGCAGTCGCCGGAGCTTTGTGGCTCCGGCCATCTTGCGCTCGAATGGTCCGACAAGACCATTGGGCCGCCCTTAGCCCCCGAACCCAGACGAGCCTTGGCTGGAAGGGTACGGCGCGTTTTCGGTTGGAGTGCAGCGCTTGTAGTCGCCATCTGCATGCTCCTGTACTTCCTGCAATATCACATCGCCGTGCAGCCGAACGGCTGGATCGAGGTACGCCCCGGCCCGCCATGGATGTCCTCATTGCTTCCGAGCGCGATGGGATCGGGAGTGCAGTTGGCGATTGCCGCCGACGATCTCGAACCTGCTTCGCCGCGTTGGGACGAGCAACGCATCAAGGCGCGGACAGCCCTGATGCGCGGCGGTGTAGGTGGGCTTGTCAGTCACCCGATAGGCGACCAGGAAAACTGGGAATTCCGGCTATCGTCCGAATTGTCTAAGGACGCCGGTCGACGGCTGCATTTTGTCTCTTCGCGCAGCGGTGTGATTGACGTCTGTGATTCCAAGGACGTCAAGCGCGACCGATTGTGGGATTACCAGTTTGCGCTCGAAGCTGCGCTGCTTGATCGAGCGCGGTCTTGCCCCGCGACATATTTCCTTTTGAACGGTCCAGAAATCGATGATCTCTACAACGTCGACGACGTGCGAACGGTCGCCGACTATGGCCTATCGGAGCTTTCCGATCAGGCTGTGCGGACTTACCTCGCCGGGCTTGCCCTGGCTTTTGGTGAGCTCCGGGACGAGGACGCGCGGCGACGCTCGTTGGAGGCCGCTATCCTGTTGACCTCCGTTCGGGCAGAACGCGACGTTGTCAGACCATCGGACTGGCTCGCCTTTCTACGGTTCGTCGAGGATGTGGCGGGAAGTCCCAAACTCACCTTGGCGCCGAACGCCGCGGTCTTTCCACGCTTGGCCAGGTGCGCGGCGAGTTGGTGCGAGCTTTCGACAAAAATCGTCGAATACTTCGCTGCTGGCCCGCAAGCGTCGGGCATGGGCAACGGAGCCGGAATGATGATGTGGTTGATGGCAAAGGACTCCGAAAGACAAGCCGCAGAGGGCTCCGCCACCAGCTCCTGGTCACTTCCACCAATATTGCTGCTCGCCCGCCGCGGCGAACTTAACGGACGTGATCTCGATCTGATCATTCGGCGATACGGCTTGCTCGTTATCAACCACGACATGTTCTGGGTGGACCCGACCTGGTTGCCACGTTTCGCGCGCGTGCTTCCGCTAAGCGAGGAGTGGAGCACACCGTTGTGGGGTTGTGTACTTGGCACGTCTGGTAAAAATTCGTCCTGCTTGCCGATTGATGCCAGCCTTGCTGCGCGCGTGCTAGCGGCTCAAGGTCGCTTCCTCAGTGCCGAGGCGTTAGCTCAATTGGTCCTTCGACTGGACAACGGCATCAAGCAAGACCGTGATGTCGCGGCATACGCGTCCGAGATGGTAGACCTAGCATGTTGGACGCCCATGCCAGATCGATGGGTTTCAGGGTTGGAAAAAGGCGTTGAGTACGACATTCAGATAGCACCGCCACGCAGCGCCGATCCGCTTACCGGGGTCCAAATCGTTGAGGTGACGGATGTGTCAGTCGCGCAGGCGCTGTCGGCGGCTTTGAGGAGCGATCATGGGAGTTCGCCAGCAACGATCAACCTCCTCGTAAGGTACGCCTCCAACCACTTCTCTTACGCAGGCCTTGATGTCCTTTATCGCGCGCTGGCGCACAAACTGCGACCGACGGGCGACCCAAGCGGATTCGACCTTGTGCGCTCGCTCCAGGACTTCGCACCGGACGCACAAGCAAGAGCGGTCCTTTTGCGGGCCCTGTCAATTACAAGACCGCGCAGTCTGCTTACCGACGCGCGCATCGCGGATGGATCGGTCTTCTGGCGTCTCGATGCGGTTCTTGCCGCGCGCCGCCAACTTGGCGACTACCAATTTGAAGAAGACCAATATTGCGAGTAGCAACGGCGACGATTTTGGCCGCGCGCCAGCCGAAGGAGCTTCATCCCATAGGGATCTGGCTCGCCCCGGTTTCTCCCAGTCAAAGCGATAATGCATCAGTCATAAGGAACAACGAATGCCATTGCTCTTCTGCAACATTGCATGGATGAACCACTATGCCGGCAGGGATCCGAACGATCCTCCGAAAGGCGGCGGCGGGTTTCCAGTTCTGGAAGGCTTTTGCGGTGAGGAGTTGAACTTCGTTGCCTGTGAAGATGGGTATGTCTACGGCCACTTCGAAACCATCAAGGGCGAAGAGGATCGGCAGGTCAACATCCAGCGCCTTGGGGCCGGTCCCGAGGACGACTTCCTCGATGGCGTCGATATAGTCTGGACGGCTCCGACACAGGGGAGCGATCCGCGCTGTGTGGTCGGTTGGTACCGAAACGCGCGCATCTACCGTCATCGACAAAAATTCAACGGCCAATTCCCATCGGTGCGGCACGTGGAGGATGAAATCACCAGCTTCCGTGTCAAGGCCAGGATCAAGGACGTCAGGCTGTTGCCTTCATCGGAACGACGCATGAAGCTTGAGCGAGGTCCCGGTTGGAGCGGCCAGGTCAGTTGGTGGTACGCGGAAGATACGAAAAACCGCAATGCGCGCGATTTTGTCCGGTCTGTCAGAAAACTTCTTGAGGGCGAGCGTGAAACTAGGCGCCCGTCGTCGGCAACCCGCAGAAAACGACGAGCTGGGGAAGCTGCATCCAATGCGTATTCGCGTTATGTGGAAAAATATGAAGCCGTGGTCCATCCCCGCCACAACAGATTGCAAAGACGGTTCGAAGCCTATCTTAAGGATCGGTTTCCTGGCGTGACCTTCCCGGCCACCTTCTGCGACGACTTAAGGTACGTAGCTGACAAGCGAGATGAGGTCATGGTTGAGATCAAACCAACCGAACCGTCGACCCTTAGGTTCGCGATTCGAACAGCCATTGGGCAACTTCTTGACTATCGGCAGCACCAGCGGTGGAACGGCAAACAGTTGATAGTTGTAGAGACTGAAGTGACGAACGCTGATGATCGAGCGCTGGCGTTCGACAACGGTTTCGGCCTAGCGTGGCCGATCAAGGATGGCGGTTTCGCATTTGCTTGGCCACCCAAGCGTCGGCAGGCTGTCATTTAATCAGCAAGGTTCACGCCGGGGACACTGCCAGCCGCATTTTGGAGTGTGCCGGCGCGGCGACAAGCTGGTTCACGTTTATCACCCCAAACGCAGCAAAAGCGATATCGGGCAAGATGCGAAGGGTTTGTCCAGAAAGAGGCCAGACACGCTGCTTATGCCAAACTCATGGATGCCATCTTGGCGCCAAAGCGGTTGTCATCTCTGGGCAAGCAATCCCAAGCGCCTGCCAAAGCGCCGACGTCAGCGCGGGGTCATCAACGGAACCGCGCTTTCGTCGAGGGACAATGGCGTACAAGACGGAAGCACCGAAATGACCGCGATAGCGACCAAAGGCAGTGCGGTGCTGGAGAAAGTTCGTGACCCTGAGACGGTTTAACAGGGCGGCCGAAGGAGCATCAGCATAGCGCCGACGCAAGGCGGGATGCGGGACCGACAGCCCCCGGCGAGGGGCGCCAAATGAAACGCCGCCAATGCCGACTCGCCGACCCATCTTTGGTTCGACCGAGCAATTCTACATGTGCGCATCGCTCCCATTGGCTTCTGCAAATGACCGCGCTGCTTTCACCAACCATCACACAGCCTGCGCGCACAAGTACGGCAGAGGCCGACTAGGTCGGCCTTAGGGGATAGACCGCACCTTTAGGAGGTTCTGGCTGCCGCGATTGGCGCGCGCTCAAACTTGCACTACATATTCACCCTTGGGCAATTGCGTATCATCAGGAGAATATATTTTGAGCGAGGAAAAAGAAGCTGAGCAAGCCGATCTGGTCGGACTGACCGCGGATATCGTCTCGGCATACGTTGCCAAAAATGCCCTGCCAGTGACCGGTCTCCCAGATCTCATCAGTCTAGTTCATTCGACACTGTCGGGCATCGGTCATCCAACGGCAGCCCAAGAGCCGATCGCGCAGCCTGCGGTCAATCCAAAGAGATCGGTGACGCCTGACTTCATCATTTGCTTGGAGGATGGGAAAAAGTTCAAGTCGCTGAAGCGCCACCTCAGTGTTCATTACGGGCTGACGCCTGAGCAATACCGTGAAAAGTGGGGGCTGGCGCGAGAGTACCCGATGGTCGCGCCGAATTACGCGGCCCAACGCTCTGCATTGGCAAAGTCCAGCGGGCTTGGGCGGAAGCCGGGGGCCAAGGCGACGCAAAAGGCAACGACCAAGCGAACATCACCGCGCCGTTAGCGCTACGCGAACGGTCTTGATAGGCCGCAACGAAAATTTTGCGGCCCGCGGGACCAATCGCTTCAGAAGGTGCGCAGACGTGCAGGTGGCGCTCGCCTGGTGAACGCTTGGGCCCATTTCAGGTCAAATCACAGGCAGCTTCTTTTCGCCCTTGAATATGTCGTGATCGTCCGGTGCCGCCTGGCTCCAACTTGCGTCCGGATCGGCGAAGAACATTTGTCGCTTGTGACACTTGGCATTGTCGTCGGCATAGTAGGCGATGAGCCATTTGCCCGATGGATCAAGTATCCCAACCTTGGCTTCGCCACCCAACTTTTCGATCTTGTTGATGATGTCGCGAGAGTAGAAGTGGCGAAATATCCGGTCAAACTCTGTCAGGTAGATATCAGCGACCCGGGTGTCGCCGCGGATCAACAGCATGTTCTCGTCATTTGCGGTAAGGGAGCCTCCGGAAAAATTCGCCGATCCTGTGCAGATCAGCGGATCCTGAGATAGAGGATCGATCAGCAGGAATTTGGTGTGGATGAAAAAGACGAATCCATCGCCGCTCTGGCGTTCCAGTTCCTCATCGAGAAACCAACTTTCGATCTTGAAATGAGGTATCGGCACGATCTTGGTGACTTTTTTTCCCGTGGCGCTACGCCCAGTCCGCTCTTCAACTTCCATCTTCTCTTTGCCAAGGATGGCGCCGTACGAGAATTGCAGATCGGCTGGATTCTCCTGCTGTGCCTTTTCGATTGCCTCGGTCGGAGGCCGCTCGAGCAAAATGAACCGCATCGACGGCCCTTTCGCGGCCATGGGCGCCAGAATCTTGGGATCGACGGAAAAGGCACCCGTAAACATGGAGGACGTTTTTGCGTCCGCGATACGCGCGCCGTACCAATCGAGCATTCGCGTGCTGGTGCGCGGTGAAAACACAAGCGTGACGCCAGGACCGACAAGATTGGCTGGGTTGGGGGTCAGACCGACAGCTGCAACCGTTGCGTGGTCGTCATCGGGATCGCTGGTGAGACCGGTCCAGAATTTAAAATAGGTTTTTGCAACCCCGGCATCGGTCACCTTATGTCCGACGTTCGTCTGCCCCAGAAAGCCGGAGGGCGTGAAGTTGGTCGAGCCTGTCCAGACCGAGACAGGGTCGGTCCCGCCAGCAAGACGCACGATGAACTTGTTGTGGGGGATTTTGGTTTTCGTGCGCCGAAACAGTATCGTGCGGTTGCCAACCTTCTCCGCTAGCCCAGCCAGTTCTGCGTTCGCGTTGTTGACCTTTGTGTCGTGGAACACTATGCGTACGTCGACGCCACGGTCGATAGCAGCCTTCAACTCCTTCGCGAAGCGCAAATATGTGAACTCATAGGCCGCCACGCGCAGCCCATCGCCCGCGGGTGTCTCCCGAATATGGGCGATACACGCTTCAAGCAGGCCGCGCGACAACCACGCGACCTCCTTGTTTTCCGGATCGTTATACTCGTCGTCGCCGAGCGCCTTGTTGCCGAACTTTTCGGCGAAGGCCTGGCTGGCGATGGCACCACGATTGAACCAGATACCATGTCTGCCGTCGTCTTCTGCCTCGGTGGTAATGTCGATACTTGCGGTATGGCGGGCTTCAAGCGCACCCGGCTCGCCGAACATGGCCGAGACTTCAAATTCATATCTGGTCTGCGGATTGGCCTGATAGTCGCTCCACATAAAGCTTTGAATCGGATGCTCGTTCGTGAAGAACCGCGGTATCTTGCCATCCTCCGCAGCCTTGACGCCCTGCGGGAACAGCTTCTCGAATATCTTCAGTCCTGTCAGCCACGACCATTCACCACCATTGACGCGGCGTCGAAACGCGAAGCCTCTCAACCCCCGCGCATCCGCCTTGGACAGATCCAGCGCCAGCAACACGACGCGTGTCCCCGCAATGGCGTGCACTTTCAACTTGCCGTTATCGGATGCCCCCATTTTCCGCATTCTTCCCTCCTCATGGCAATGCTGAACGGGATTATCTCTCCCAAACCATGACATTGAATTTCAAGTTCTGAATGGAATCAATCATGCTTATGGCAAAAATTTGTGGCATGTGACCACATGTTAGTTAGCCAGATACTTGATGGCGCAGAATATGGCGACACTACAGCGGGCTCACACTTCAACGTCAGCAATAATTGCCGCCGCTCGGCATGGGTGGTGGCGGGCAAATTTTCATTGCGGTTGCGCCGAAACAGGTTTGTGCGTGCGATTGCCGGTTCTTTCCGGAAGGAACGACGATCGATGAAGGCACAGATTCAGGCCAACTATGAAGAGCGCCTCGGGCGCTATGCCGCGCTTGTCCATGGGAACAACCCACCGGGTCTGGTGATCAAGCTGGCAACGTATTCGTCCCTATTGAAACAATGCGAAGAGCACGGGGACAGGCTCTGGCGAATAGAACCACTACTTTACCAGATCATGCGCTCGATCGAAGTCGATCTCCATCTTGCCACTGCCAAGCTGCTTGAAAGTCCAAGGCGCAGCGACCGCAGCTTATTCAGGTTCCTCGAGTTTTGCCTCGACAACCAGATGCACATCGCCTGGAAATCGGGGACACCATCTCCAAGCCTGATCAAGGAACAGCTCAATGAGCTGGAAGCCCACAGGACGACGATTGCGATGATCATGGGCCGGCGGGACAAGTTCTTCGCGCATCTCGATAAGCGCTATTTCAGTGATCCGAATGCCATCTACGCCGACTACCCCTTGGACGAGTCCGCTGTAGTCGCTCTGGTGAATTGCGTGATCGGCATCATTTCATATCACCAACGAAACCTTGATGGTGCCATGGCCTTCCATGTCGGTGAGTTCTACCAGATCGCAGTCGAAAATATCGTGCGCAATCTCGAAGCTGGGCGAAAAGTGAATTTTCCGGGCCAGTTGGACTGAGAGCGATCGGCTCGACGCCAATGACGCCTGGGGCGGATTTCAAGAAGGCGCTCAAAATCATGACATTCGGAAAAGTACCGCACCTATCCGCGTATCTTTGACTACGAGGCAATGGCCAAAATTGCTTCGGAGGTGAACTCCTACCTGGTGGCCGACATCGCCCACATCAGCGGCCTCGTTGTCGCAGGAGTGCACCCCAATCCTGTAGGCCATTGCGATGTGGTCACCAGCACCTCTCACAAATCGATACGCGGTCCCCGCGGTGGCTTCATACTGTCAAGGAATGAAGACCGCTATCAGGCACTCTATCATTCCAAGAGCAAACACAATCTGGCCAAACGCATAGACCGTGCCGTGTTCCCTCTCCTGCAGGGCGGACCGCACATGAATACGATTGCAGCGCTAGCTGTCGCTCTGCACGAAGCAGGGAATCCGTCGTTCCGAGTGTACGGTCAGCAGATCGTCAACAACGCCAAGGCTCTGGCCCAGGCGCTTCTGGAGCGAGGTTATGAACTCGTCACGGGGGGCACTGACAATCACATGCTGATCCTTGATCTACGGGACCGGCCGCTGTCCGGGAAAGCCTATGCCGAGCGCTTGTCGCAAGCAGGTATCATCACGAATTTCAACATGGTGCCGGGCGACCGGCGGCATCCCGCGCTCACCAGCGGCATTCGGTTAGGCACGCCAGCAGTGACGGCCGACTTCTGCGCTGCGTTCGACGTACCTGGCATCTCCGACAGATAAGATGGCCGGATCAGCTGTCACATTTAATTCCAACGTTTGAAGCGAGGATATTCCATGACCAGACAATTCGTGTTCTCCTCCGAATCCGTCGGCGCGGGACATCCCGACAAGATGGCCGACAATATCTCAGATGGCGTCCTCGATGCGATTCTTCGCAAGGATCCTCAGGCTCGCGTTGCTTGTGAAGCGTTGGTGAAGTCAGGGATGGTCGTTCTGGCTGGCGAGATCACCAGCCACGCGCAGATCGACTACAGCCAAGTTGCCCGCGATATCATTTTGGACATTGGATATGACGACGATGCGATCGGCTTTGACGGGCCGTCGTTGCGCGGTGATCTTGGCCCTGACCGAGCAGTCGCCTGACATCAGCCAGGGGGTCGACGAGGGACGAGGGCAGGATCTCGAGCAGGGAGCGGGAGATCAGGGCCTCATGTTCGGGTACGCATGCAACGAGACCGAAACATTAATGCCTTTGCCAATCCAACTTGCTCACGATTTGACGAAAAAACAGGCAGAGGTGCGCCAAACTGGACGCCTTGGCTGGCTCCGCCCGGACGTTAAATCTCAGGTGTCCGTCCGCTATGAAGGTTTGCGACCGGTAGCGCTCGATACCATAGTCCTGTCGACGCAGCATGATGATGAGGTCTCACAGGCCACCGTCCGCGAAGGCGTCATTGAGGAGATCATAAGGCCGGTCTTGCCCCATGACCTGGATACGACGGGAATAAGGTTCCTGGTCAATCCAACCGGCCGGTTCGTGGTCGGCGGGCCGCGAGGCGATTGCGGGCTTACCGGCCGCAAGATCATCGTCGATTCCTACGGCGGCATGGGGCGTCACGGCGGCGGTGCCTTTTCGGGCAAGGACCCGTCCAAGGTTGATCGGTCGGCCGCCTATGCCGCGCGGTACGTCGCAAAAAACGTCGTTGCCAGCGGACTTGCGGAGGTGTGCGAGGTTCAGCTTGCTTACGCGATCGGTGTGGCCGCACCGGTCTCAGTCCTCATCAATACATTCGGAATCGCAAAGATTGATGAAAAACGGATCGAACGCGCCGTCCTTGAGCTTTTCGATCTCCGGCCGAAAGGCATCATCAAGGCGCTGGATCTCTTACGGCCGATTTACCGCAAGACCGCGACATACGGACACTTCGGCCGCGAAGAGCCGGAGTTCACCTGGGAAAAGACGGACAGAGCTGACGACCTGTCGCGTGAGGCAGGACCCGCAGCTGCTTGATGCGTCGGTATTGGATCCTTTCGGCAAAGGACGACCCATTCCACACTCGAAAGAAACACCCCGGGCCGGCGTGGCAAGAAGCCGGCTCGGGTTTTTGGCGGAGATTTTGATGCCGGATTATGACGTGCTTTGCATCGGCAATGCCATTGTCGACATCATTGCCCAGTGCGACGAGGAATTCCTGGAGACCAACGGCATCATCAAGGGCGCGATGAACCTCATCGACACCCACCGCGCCGAACTGCTCTACAGCCGCATGGGCCCGGCGATCGAAGCCTCCGGCGGCAGCGCCGGCAACACGGCGGCCGGCGTCGCCAGCTTTGGCGGCCGCGCCGCCTTCTTCGGCAAGGTCTCCAACGATGCGCTGGGCGAAATCTACGCGCACGACATCCATGCACAGGGCGTCGCCTTCGACACCACGCCGCTCAAGGGCGAGCCGCCGACGGCGCGGTCGATGATCTTCGTCACCCCTGACGGCGAGCGTTCGATGAACACCTATCTCGGCGCCTGCGTCGAGCTTGGGCCGGAGGATGTCGAGGCCGATAAGGCTTCTGGCGCCAAGGTCACCTATTTCGAAGGCTATCTGTGGGACCCGCCGCGCGCCAAGGAAGCGATCCGCCAGACGGCGAAGCTGGCGCACGCGGCAGGCCGCGAAGTGTCGATGACGCTGTCGGATTCGTTCTGCGTCGACCGCTACCGCGACGAATTCCTCGAGCTGATGCGTTCGGGCACGGTCGACATCGTCTTTGCCAACAGCCACGAGATCAAATCGCTCTACCAGACATCCTCGTTCGACGAGGCGCTGGCGCAGATCCGCAAGGATTGCCAGATCGCCGCCGTGACCCGCTCGGAAAAAGGCTCCGTGATCGTGCGCGGCGACGAGACGGTGGTGATCAAGGCGACCGCCATCAAGGAACTGGTCGACACGACGGGCGCCGGCGATCTCTATGCCGCCGGCTTCCTGCATGGCTACACGCAAGGCCGCGACCTGCAGACCTGCGGCGACCTTGGCTCACTGGCGGCCGGCTTGGTGATCCAGCAGATCGGCCCCAGGCCTCGGCAGAATCTGTGCCGCGAGGCTGAGCAGGCGGGGTTGTTGTAGGGGGCATATCGGCAAGGTGCTGCCGGGCATCTCCCCCTCAAGGGACCCTCAAGGGGGGAGATCGGCTGTACCTATGGAAACATTATCTCGGCTGGGCTGTCGAATGCTTCGGCCTCGCTTCTACCGGCGTGGAGGACGCGACCCAAATTCACAGCATATGTGCTACTCGGAGTTCAATGATCATCGATTCTATCGCTGAACTGGACGCGGACGTCATCTCGATCGAGACGTCGCGCTCCAAAATGGAACTGCTAGACGCCTTCACGAAGTCCTAATATCCGAACGAAATCGGTCCTGGCGTCTACGACATTCACTCACCACGTGTCCCAGAAGTCGGCGAGATTTTGCATCTCGCCCAACTTGCCCGCGAGCGACTGTCGGATAGCCAACTGTGGGTCAATCCGGACTGTGGTCTCAAAACAAGGAAATGGGAGGAGATCCGCCCTGCCCTCATCAACATGGTCGCTGCAGCAGGGGCGCTGCGGGAGAAGGCCCAGGCGCAGGCCGCTGGGTCCCTGTGACGGCAAATATGTGACCAGCGGGCTTCGCGGATAATTTGAGGCAGAAAGGACGCCATCGAGAAGCCGCGCGCAGGTCGGTAGACACGAGGGGGGCTCGGCATTGTCGTCCAGCCGAAGGCCCGCTGGACGACTGAGCGGCGGGGCTATCTGGGAAGCCGCTTCTGGTCAGAGGACGGATGATCTAGAGCACGAGGTGGGAGAAGGCGGCTTCGTCCATGAGCTTCTGGCTCTGACACAGCCAGCGGTCAGCAGACACTTCACCGAGGGGCACGTTTGCGGATGCCGCCTGTGCGTCCGCACTATTGAGATATCGCGGTGAGATCGACCATCGAGAGCATCGTGTAGAGTGATTGCGCCGCATGTGGCGGACATCGACAACATAGCCCGAGCCGCAAGCTACTCTCATTCCTCATCGTTTGAATTGAAACTTCGCTGCATCTGGCGCGGCGCTTGCTCGGTTTCCGCTGAGGTTCGCTGGAACTGGATCTTCACGCGCCGCTCGCGGTGGAGTGTTGCTTCGACACCATGGCAGCCTCGACATACCCATCGGTCCAGAAATCTCAGCTGTGCTCTCCGAACCCCACCTTTCCGTTGTGCGGCTACCAGAGGAGAGGCGAGAGTGGAATCAAACCAAGGTGTAAGGAGCATCTGATGTCGAACATGATGAAGGCGCTGGTGAAAGCCAAGGCCGAACCGGGCATCTGGATGGAAGAGGTGCCGGTGCCGGAGATCGGCCCCAACGACGTGCTGATCAAGATCAAAAAGACGGCGATCTGCGGCACAGACGTGCATATCTACAATTGGGACCAGTGGGCGCAAAAGACGGTGCCGGTGCCGATGGTTACCGGCCATGAATTCGTCGGCACCGTCGCCGATTTCGGCGCGGCGGTCACCGAATACAAGCTCGGCCAGCGCGTGTCGGGCGAAGGCCACACCGTCTGCGGTCATTGTCGCAACTGCCGTGCCGGGCGAGGGCATCTCTGCCGCAATACGCTCGGCGTCGGCGTCAACCGGCCGGGTGCCTTCGGCGAGTATCTGGCGATCCCGCAGCACAATGTCGTGCCGATCCCCGATGATGTGCCCTACGAGATCGCCGCGATCTTCGATCCGCTGGGCAATGCCGTTCACACCGCTTTGTCATTCGATCTGGTCGGCGAGGACGTGCTGGTCACCGGCGCCGGGCCGATCGGCATCATGGGCGCGCTCGTCGCCCAATGCGTCGGCGCGCGAAAAGTGGTCATCACCGACATCAATCCGGTGCGGCTGGCGCTTGCCAAAAAACTCGGCGTCCAGCATGTCGTGGATGCTTCGAAGGAAAAGCTGCGCGATGTCATGCCGGCACTCGGCATGACCGAGGGTTTTGATGTCGGCCTCGAAATGTCGGGCGCAGCCCCCGCCTTCCGCGACATGATCGACACCATGAACAATGGTGGCAAGATCGCCATTCTGGGCATCGCGCCGACCGGCTTCGAGATCGACTGGAACAAGGTCATCTTCAAGATGCTGCATCTCAAGGGCATCTACGGCCGCGAGATGTTCGAGACCTGGTACAAGATGATCGCGCTTGTGCAGGGCCCGCTGGATGTTTCCGGCCTGATCACCCACCGCATCGGAATCGACGATTTTCAGGCCGGCTTCGATGCGATGCGCAGCGGTAGTTCGGGCAAGGTGGTGATGGACTGGTGAGGCGATTGGCCGGCCTAATGCTGACGGACAGCGCCCTGGCCTGCCGAAGATCTCCAAGAGCGGGAGCATGGCTGGTGCAAAACCATGGCTCCTGCCATCAACGTGCGACGCTCAATCGCGCCGCGACCTATCACGGCCCAATCGGACGGCAGCGCCTGTGGCAATTCGCCAGATGGGTCAAGGAACGCTCACTGGCTCCGACGCGATCACCTGTTTCGCAATGCCTAGGATCGAGGTCGAGGTGTTGTGGGCGTTTCAGTTGGCAAGACGGGATTTGTGATCTCCGGTCGCTTTCCGGTCACCGAATGAAGGTAGGCACCGATCCGATCGATTTCGATTTGCGCTAGCTCTTGGCCAAGCTGGGTGGTGCCCATGATGGCGACCGCCTCGCTCAGGTCCCAGACCTTGTCCGAATGAAAGTATACCGCGGTGATTGCTACGTTGCGCAGCGATGGCACGCGGAAAACATAGGATCATCTGGTACATTGGTGACGGCAAATCGTCCCTTGTCGTTCTCCGGCAGGATGTCGGCGCCAGGCTACTCTACGAGGCCGAATGGATAATAGCCTTCCCCACCGGAATGGCAGGAGGAGCAGTCCTTTTCCATAAAAAGGGCCAAGCCCTGTTTCGCTTCGGGATCAATGGGGGTGTCATCGCCATTGAGGTAGGCGTCGAAGGGGGCCGGCGCGACCAGTGTCGCCTCGTAGGCTGCGAGTGCAATGGCCACGTTTTCGAGGGTGATGGGATCGGCTTGCTCCGGGAAAGCAGATTGGAACAACTCCACATATTGCGGCATCGATTTGAACGTCTCGACCACTCGATGCGGTGTGTTGGCCATTTCGACACCGGCCTGTATCGGCCCTTTGGCCTGAGCTTTCAGGTCTTCGGCGCGACCGTCCCAAAAATGTGATTTGTTGAAGACAGAGTTAAACACCGTCGGCGCGTCGCGCTGCCCCTTCTGCCAACCATGGCCAATCGAAGTTTCACGATTGTCGTCGCCCCGGTGGCCAGGTTGTGGCACGAAGTGCAGGAGAAAACGCCTGGGGACGAGAGGCGTGGATCGAAGTACAGCGCCTTGCCGAGGGCAACCTTCTCCGGTGTGCTTGGGTTGTTGGTGACTGCCAGTATGGATGGCAAGGGCTTGAAGATGGCCAGTGCCGTTTCCCTGAGGTCTGGCGGAAGGGACTGCTCAGCAAAGCTGTGGCCGCCACAAGCGCAACAGCCACCGCCAGGCAATAGAATTTTCATAGATAGAGTCCGACTATGTGCACGGAAACCATTCTCCACATGCGGCCTGCGAACGCCCTGCGCTAGATCCGTGGATCAAGGGAATGGTGCCTGTCGACCAAGATGATCGAGCGGCGAAAATAGTGACTGCGATTTATCCCCGACGGCCCCCGATACCAACAGTGGCGGGCGCGCAATCGCTATTTGTTCGCTGAGGGCTTGGTCGGTTCTGTTGCCTGTCGCCCCACGCTGGCGCAACGCCGACCTGTTTCGTACGCGCAAGGTCTTCCAGGTGCACGGCTCTTGGTGCTTACAATTTTTCTGCGTCGTCCTCTCGCAACTCAACCGACAAGATCGCGACTGAACGGCGGATACCGGGCGCTTATGGACGGCGATTTCCGAGGAGATCAGCGTCGCGACAGCTTGTAACTGGCGCTATAGACCTCGATGTTGGACGAGCACCGAACAATCCTGTCGCGAGATTTGTTGCGTTCGTCGGAAATCATCACTAGAAGGCCACGCTCCGCAGACCAATCCACTGGAGAGTTTCATGCCAGAAGAAGACTTCGAAAACGCCAACAACCTCATCGACCTTACCGCGGATGTTGTCTCAGCCTATGTTTCCAACAATCCCGTCCCGGTGGGGGAGTTGCCTGCCCTGATCGGCCAAGTGCACGAAGCTTTGAAACGCACGGCGGCCGGTCGCGTCTCCGCACAAGAGCCGACGGCGTTGACGCCGGCCGTCCCGATCAGAAAATCGGTGACGCCGGACTACATTATTTCCCTTGAGGACGGCAAGAAATTCAAATCGCTAAAGCGCCATCTGTCGACCCATTACGGGCTGACACCCGATGAATATCGCGCCAAATGGGGTCTGCCGGCGGACTATCCCATGGTCGCGCCGAACTATGCGGCTGCGCGCTCTGCCCTGGCCAAGACAATGGGACTTGGGCGCAAACCGAAAGAGCCTGAAGTCTCGGCGCCCGAGAAGCGGTCTAGAAAGAAGGTACCAGCGTGACTTCCTCAATCCAGACCCGTTGAGGGGCTGGCAGCTCGATCGGCATGATGCGAGCGAAACATAGAAAGGCGGGATCAAATCCCGCCTTTTCCTTGCAGGGCGTGATTACACGCGCGAAGCGGAATGGAATTGACATAGCGCAGGGACACAGGAGACCGCGGCGGTAAAAGGACCAACTTTTCAGCTTGGGACGGAAACTGTTGCAGACCTCTATCCTGAAAGAATATCGCGAGGCTCTCCTGCCTTGGTACACCATCTATCCGACTGTGCCGGAGTTCACCGCCACCGTCAGGCCCGAAAGCTATCAGGAATGGCTAAGAGGTCTGCCGGCTGACGATCCGGTGTCTCTCTATCTCCACATTCCGTTCTGCCGATCGATTTGCTGGTATTGCGGCTTCCCAACCACGATTGCCCGCAATCAGGGTCCGATCCTCGATTATCTGGCCGTTCTGCGTGACGAGATCCGTTTGGTCTGGCAGCAAGTGCAGCAGGGGCTCGTCGTGAACGACGTGCATTTCGGCGGTGGAACCCCGACCCTGATCGGAGCAGCGGAGTTCTTGGCCATGATCCAACTCCTGCGCCGCCGCTTCGCGTTCAGGGAGTCCGCGACAATCGCCGTCGAAATTGACCCGCGCACCTTCACGGCCGAGATTGCCGAAGCAATGGGAGCAGCCAATGTGAGCCGCGCGAGTCTCGGAGTGCAGAGCTTTGATCCGATTGTTCAAAAAGCGATAAACCGCGTCCAGAGCGAGGCGCAGACGGCCGCTGCCGTCGAAGAGCTGCGCCGGCATGGGGTAAGCGGCATCAACGTCGATCTCATTTTCGGTCTTCCGAATCAGACAGTAGAGTCCTGCGTCCAGACTGCGGCGGCAACTGTCGCCATGCGCCCCAACCGGCTTGCGGTGTTCGGCTACGCGCACATTCCATCGGTGATAAAGAATCAGCGCCTGATCGAGACGACTGCGCTGCCGGACAGCGTCGCCCGCGCCGAACAGGCTGCGGCCGTGGCCGAGACGCTGGTCGCCGCCGGCTACCAAGAGATCGGCCTCGACCATTTCGCCTTGCCGGACGACGAACTTACGCTGGCGCAGACCAGTGGTCGGCTACGGCGTAACTCGCTGGGTTACTCGGCCGACACCTGCAAAACCCTGATCGGTTTCGGCGCGTCGGCTATCGGGCGGGTCGGCGAGGGTTACGTCCAGAACGAGGTAACACGTGAGTCCTACAGCCGGCACATAGCAGCTGGCCGTTTGGCGACGTCAAAAGGCTACCGGCTCACAGACGACGACCGCGTGCGAGCCGTGATCATAGAGCGGCTGATGTGCGATTTGCGGGCCGATGTGCCGGCAATTTGTGCGGCCTTTGGATTCGATCCAACTCGCCTTCTCGATTCGGCTGCTGAACGCTTGGCGAAGCTGGCTGAGGATGGGATAGTGGACATTGAAAACGGTTTCATCCGGGTGCGGCAGGAGCATCGTTTCGTAGTTCGCGCTGTTGCTGCCGCATTCGATGCTTTTCTCGACCGGGTTGTTCCACAGCACAGCCAATCAGCGTGAGGTGCCAAAGCGATAAGCTCGTGCCGAACGGCAAGCTCCTAAAACCGCCGCAGGCCCCGGTCACGGCGCCCCCTGCGCGGATTGAAGTGTTTGACGGTCCCGAATGGACGAGCGTGTCGCCGATAACGCGACACAGTCATCGATGGTGACTTGTTTTGCGAGATGCCCGGCCGGTCGACGTCTTGTGCTTATGAATACTACTTTCGCAGGCAAGAAAACTGAGCGAAAACGACAAGATCGTCGGCGCGATGATCTCGTGGACGCGCGGCACGGTCGTGTCTTCTCATCAGTGATGAGGATCAACAGTTTTGGAGTTATGGGCAGAAACTACCCTAGCCTTAGCTAATAGCAACGTGGGAGGACCCGAGAATTCTAAAGCCATCAATATCCGCCAACGCAGCCAGCGCCGGGTGCGTCAAAACATGGCCAGCGACATCGATGACATATTTATGGGTGTCCAGCCGCTCGCATGTCGGACGCTCATAGACATTGAGAACGGCTAAATTATCCTTCGAGAACATGTTCAGGACACAACTGAGATTGCTCTGAAACGCGGAGGTGAAGTGTCGTCCGGTCAAATCCTGTCGGCGCAGGGGTCCTGCCCCCGAGCACCCACCACCGCTTAACGTTATGCAGCCCTTCTTCAATTCCTGTTCGCAATATCTGCAGATTGTACAGCTTGGCACCAAGCGCAGGACCAAATGCCGCTGTCGAGGGCGAGGCTTAGCGACTAAAGATGTCGCTCCCTTACGGCTCTCTCGCTCGACATTGGGCATGTTCTCGTCGAGCGACCCGGCCACCTCCTGCAAGGCTACGGCGTGGCCAAGCACCTTAGTGACTCATCGAGAAACTCGCATCCTTGCTGGCCATCAGGCTATAGCTCAAGACCTTCGGGTACTCGGCGATGACCCTGGGAGACCTCAAGCGCAGGACTTGGTCGAGGTAGAGAGTGGTTCCGACCAGAGAGGTCGTAGCTGGAACGCATGCAACGTCGACGCAGCCATTCTCATATGCTTCGAACAATCCGTCGTTGAACGGAACGAGTTCAACTTGGTCGCCAAAGAGGTCTAGCGAGGCTTGATGTGTCCAGGTCCCCTCAGGGCCAATGTACCCTACCCGCTTGATCGCGGAGGTGTCGACCGCTGGAGGCTGGCTGAATTGCTGGTTCATTTCCTCGGCACGCTCGATCGATAATGCGTCAGAGCCCTCATTCATGAAAATCACACGCACGGGTTCATGACCGAAAATATAGCATTGATCGGTGGAAGCGAGCGGACCCACAAGAAGCTCGCAGCTTGGTCTCGTTGTCCAGATTCGTTCTGATGCGCGCGGTCGCCGTCGGCATCTGCTACGTGAGAATCTACAGCAGAAAAAATAAGAGGGCTGGGACCCGCCCCTCCTCACTTGCAAACATCTTATTTCAGTAGAACTTGGCAGCTTCCCGCAAACCGCCGCCCGGTCAGCGGGAGATCCGTTTCTTGCCCGCTCCTATGGCGCGGTCAGTGGCACTTCTGCCCGGCTCTTGCCGGGCAGAGGCAGAAAAAGATCAGCCAGCTTTGCTGAGACTGCCTGCGGAGGACTTGCCGGTACGGCGGTCCTGTTCGACCTCGTAGTTGATCTTCTGGCCCTCATTAAGGGTCGAAAGGCCCGCTCGTTCGACAGCGGAAATGTGAACGAAAACGTCCTGACCTCCGTTGTCAGGCTGGATAAAACCGAATCCCTTGGTGCTGTTGAACCACTTCACCGTTCCAGTCGCCATAGTCGTATTCCTTTGTAACCATTCAATGTAGGCAGGCCATAGGCCAGGTCCGCTTCATATCTGAGATTTTAGGGGCAGCAAAAGCGAAAATAGCAAAAGCCCCGGTCAAATCGCAAATCGGCTCGCAAGCTCCATCATGACCGCCTCTCGCGGAAGCGTCTCCCCGCGCTGGCGTTCCGAATGGCAAAACAAGTCCTGCAACGCTCCGGTAAATTCCAGACCGCGTCTATCGCTGTTTGGAGTCGTGTTAGGGGACCAGCGATCGGCCGATGTGGGCAGGAGTACGCGGACGACCAGCAACTACAGGCGCGCGCTAACGCCACGATATTGGACATCTCCGAAGGGTAGCTCACCTAGCCACCTTTTTAAGCGGCGAGGGCTTCCCATTTCGGGCGGTGTAAGATGTCCGACAATGTCGGATACGTCACATAGCTGAGTCCGACAATCACATCGCCGAAACGGGGTTTTCTCATTTGGCACGGTTCGTGCGCAGTCATCGCAAACACGTCACGAGCCGAGGAGAGTCATCCAATGATCCCCAAAAAAATACCGTCTCACGTTTCCCAGATTAGCTCAAAGATGACGCTCGTGTCAGGCCTCGAAACATGTTGATGCCTCATCTGGCTCGGGGCTACCCACCGCTCCACTATCTCCCACTAAAGGGACGAGCACGCAGCACCCTCAACATAAGGGACAACTCACTTTGCCTCAAAACTTGCCCATCGGCCGGTCACCAAGAGACGCCGTCAGCAAACCTTCAGTCTGGCTCTTTTTGCGACCGCGCTGGCCTTCGTGAGCACCGCTCCGGTTCTGGCGGCTACCGATGACATCAAGGCGACGGCCAATCACGTCGCCGGCGAGTTTGACCGCGCGGTGGCCGAGATCGGTGGCTCGCACGACGCCTTCACCTCCTATGACTATACTGCCTACCACCCTGGCGCGCGCCGGTCAGATCAGCCAGCCAAGAGGTAACTAAGATGGACGTGCAAGAAACCAAGACAGCATGCCGGGACGCCTTCGCCGAACTGGCGTCGCCAGCGTGCATCCACGACCCGTATCCGTTTATGCGGTGGTAGCGCGAGCACGATCCGGTGCATCGCGCGGCCTCGGGCCTCTTTCTGTTGAGCCGCCACGCCGACATTTACTGGGCGCTCACGGCCACGGGCGATGCATTTCGGGGACCGGCGCCTGGCGAACTGGCGCGCTATTTCCCGCGTGCGGCGACCAGCCTGTCCCTCAATCTAATGGCGTCCACGATAGCGATGAAGGACCCACCGACGCATACGCGTCTGCGCCGGCTGATCTCTCGCGATTTCACCATGCGCCAGATCGACAACCTGCGGCCGAGCATCGCGCGCATCGTCGCAGCGCGCCTGGACGGCATGGCGCCCGCGCTGGAGCGCGGGGAGGCGGTGGATCTGCATCGGGAATTCGCGCTGGCCTTGCCCATGCTGGTCTTCGCCGAACTGTTCGGCCTGCCCCAGGACGACATGTTCGGGCTCGCCGCCGGCATCGGCGCCATTGTGGAAGGCCTGAGCCCGCACGCCAGCGATCCCCAGCTCGCCGCGGCGGACGCAGGCAGCGCCAGGGTGCAGGCCTACTTCGGCGACCTCATACAGCGCAAGCGCACCGATCCCCGCCATGACATCGTGTCGATGCTGGTCGGCGCACACGACGACGATGCCGACACGCTATCGGATGCAGAGTTGATCAGCATGCTGTGGGGCATGCTGCTGGGCGGCTTCACCACCACTGCTGCGGCCATCGACCACGCGGTCCTGGCGATGCTGGCTTATCCCGAACAGCGGCATTGGCTGCAGGGAGACGCCGTGGAGGTGAAGGCATTCGTCGAAGAAGTCCTGCGCCGCGACGCGCCCGTCCTGTTCAGCGCCACTCCGCGTATCGCCCAGCGCGACATCGAACTGGGCGGCGTGGTGATCCCGAAGAACGCGGACGTTCGCGTGCTGATCGCGGCCGGCAATCGCGACCCGGACGCCTTCGCCGATCCCGACCGCTTCGATGCCGTGCGGTTCTACGGCACCAATCCGGGCATGTCGACCGACGGGAAGATCATGCTCAGCTTCGGCCACGGCATCCACTTCTGCCCCGGTGCGCAACTGGCCCGGATGCAGTTGGCCGAGAGCCTGCCGCGGATCCAGGCGCGCTTCCCCACGCTGGCATTGGCCGAGCAGCCGACCCGGGAGCCCTCCGCGTTCCTTAGGACGTTCCTCGCGCTGCCGGTGCGGCTGAATGCGCAGGCAGGGGGCTGAGATGCGCGTCGTGGTCGACCAGGATCTGTGCGGAACCACCGGGCAGTGCGTGCTTACGCTGCCGGGCACCTTTCGCCAGCGCGAACCGGACGGCGTGGCTGAAGTGTGCGTGGCGACGGTCCCGCAGGCGTTGCACGTCGCCGTGCGGCTCGCGGCCAGCCAGTGCCCGGTCGCCGCCATTCGGGTCATCGAAAGCGACGCTGGCGATGACGAGCGCGCCAGCGCCGACGCTGCGCCTTCTCGGCGGAACCCGAGCGGCATGCCGCGAAAGACCAACAATCCAGAAGGACACGATGGGACGGTTTGAAGGCAAGGTGGCCGTGGTGACCGGCGCCAGCGCCGGCATCGGCAAGGCATGCGCCCTCGCCATCGCGCCGAGGGCGGCAGAGTGGTGGTGGCCGACATTGATGGCTCGGCGACCATCGCCTGCACCGCGCAGATCACGGCCGAAGCGGGCCACGCGCTGGCCCTGGCCATGGACATCGCCGATGCGCAGGCGGTGGCAGCGCTGTTCCAGACGGCGGAGCGGCATTTCGGTGAGGTCGGCTGCGTGAACAACGCGAGCTATGCATCTGACCCCGCGCGAGCGCGCGATGCTCGACCTGGATCTGGCGGTCTGGATCAGACCATGGCGACCAATCTGCGCGGCACGCTGCTCTGCTGCCGGCAGGCCATCCGACGGCTGATCGCCCGCGGCGGTGGCGCGATCGTCAACATGTCGTCGTGCCAGGGCTCAGCGGTGACACCGCCCAGACGTCCTACCCCGCGTCGAAGGCGGCGATGAACATGCTGTCGGCCTCGCACGCCATGCTGGCGCATGTGCGGACGTACGCCGACGGTGGCAACAGCCGCGCCGCGCGGCCTGCCGGCGACACCGTCGAAGCGGCCGCGGCGCCGCGCTGCTGATGGAGCTGATGAACATGCTGCTCAACCCGCTGAACCGTCGCCACCGGCTGCGGCACGACATCCCGGTCGTGCCCGGCGCTTTCCCCCTGGTCGGGCATCTTCCCGCCATCATCTGCGACCTGCCGCGCCTGCTGCGGCGCGCGGAACGGACGCTGGGCAGCTACTTCTGGCTGGATTTCGGCCCTGCCGGACACCTGATGACCTGCATGGATCCGGACGCGTTCGCACTGCTTCGGCACAAGGACGTGTCCTCGGCGCTGATCGAAGGGATCGCGCCCGAATTGCTTGGTGGAACGATGGTCGCCCAGGACGGCGGCGCGCACCGGCAGGCGCGCGATGCGATCAAGCCGGCGTTCCTGCCCAAGGGGCTGACCCAGGCCGGCATCGGCGACCTGTTCGAGCCCGTCATCCGGGCGCGTGTGCAGGCGTGGCGCGACCGCGGCGACGTAGCCATCCTGCGTGAAACCGGCGACCTGATGCTAAAGCTCATCTTCCGCCTCATGGGAGTCCCCGCGCAGGACCTGCCGGGATGGCATCGCAAGTACCGGCACCTGGTGCAGTTGATCGTCGCGCCCCCGATCGACCTGCCCGGACTGCCCTTGCGGCGCGGCCGCGCCGCCCGCGACTGGATCGACGCGCAGTTGCGCCAGTTCATCCGCGACGCGCGCGCGCATGCCGCGCGCACCGGGTTGATCAAGGACATGGTGAGCGCCTTCGATCGCAGCGACGATGCGCTCTCCGATGACGTCCTGGTCGCCAATATCCGCTTGCTGCTGCTTGGCGGTCACGAGACCACCGCCTCGACGATGGCCTGGATGGTGATCGAGCTGGCGCGGCAGCCTGTGCTGTGGGACGCCCTGGTCGAAGAGGCGCAACGCGTGGGCGCGGTGCCGACCCGGCACGCGGACCTAGCGCAGTGTCCGGTCGCCGAGGCGCTGTTCCGCGAGACGCTGCGCCTGCATCCGGCGGTCACGCTCCTGCCGCGTCAAGCGCTGCAGGAATTGCAACTCGGCCAATGGCGCATTCCCGCGGGTACCCATCTGTGCATCCCGCTGCTGCATTTCTCGACCTCGGCGCTGCTGCACGAGGCGCCTGATCAGTTCCGCCTGGCGCGATGGCTGCAACGCACGGACCCGATCCGGCCGGTGGACATGCTGCAGTTCGGTACCGGCCCACACGTCTGCATCGGCTACCACCTGGTATGGCTGGAACTAGTGCAGTTCTGCATCGCCTTGGCCCTGACCATGCACAAGGCCGGGGTGCGGCCGCGGTTGCTGAGCGACGTCGAAAAAGGCCGGCGCTATTACCCGACCGCAAATCCGTCCATGAAAATCCGCATCGGATTCTCATGAGCTGGCATCGCATGCCCCGTGTGGCGAGGCAGCGGCGAGCGACGCGCAGCATTGCTGCACTCGGCGCGCGCGCTCGGTGCGACGCCGGCAACAGCGCGGCGGTCGCCGCTCTCCGAGGCCGTCTCCTGTCAGGCACAAGGACATGAACAACATGCAAGCCGGTTCCAAGCCACATGACGACCGAACTGGCGTTTCCGCGATCGGGGGATTGGGCGCGCAGGCGCGCGGCGCATCCGGCAGGCTGCTGCCGGAGATCTGGATGCAGGACGGCGCAAAGGGGGTCGAACAGGCGCTGGCGCGTCTTCTGTGCGCCGAAGACGATGGCGAGACCGAGCTGATGGCGGCGATGCGCTACGCCACCTTGCATGGCGGGAAGCGCACGCGCGCCTTGCTCTGTCTGGCTGCCGGCGCACTGGCCGATACGCCGGCGCACGTGCTCGAGGACGTCGGCGCCGCCATCGAGATGATCCACGCCTGTACCCTGGTCCACGACGACCTGCCCGCGATGGACAACGACGTGCTTCGCCGCGGCCTTCCGACTGTGCACGTCAAGTTCGGCGAAGCCACTGCGATCCTGGTCGGCGATGCGCTGCAGGCGCACGCCTTCCTCACCCTGGCGAGCCTGGATGCGCCGGGCGACAACCGTATCGCGCTCGTGCACGAACTGGCACAGGCGGTGTCCGCCGAGGGTGCCGCAGGCGGGCAGGCCAAGGATCTGTCGCTGGTCGGAAAGCATGTCGAGCTGGACAGGATCGTGGCGATGCACCGGATGAAGAGCGGAGCGCTGGTGCGCGCGTCCGTTCGCATGGGCGCGCTATGCGCCATCACGGAGGATGCCGCGCACGCCGCGCTGTACAGTGCGCTCGATCGCTACAGCGCCTGTTTCGGCCTGGCGCTGCAGGTGGTTGACGACATTCTCGACGCGACAGCGGATGCCGCGACGCTGGGCAAGACACCCGGCAAGGACGCTGCGGCGCAGAAGCCGACCTGCGCGTCGATCATGGGGCTGCAAGCAGCGCGCCAGTTTGCGCTGGATCTGTTGCGCGACGCCGGGGAGGCCATCGCCCCGCTGGGGCCGCGTGCGGAACCGTTGGCGCAGATGCTGCAGCGGGCCACCGCGTATCTGTTAAAGCACGCGCCATGCGCATGAGGCGCCCCGTCCGCATGGAGTCGCCCCTGTGCCGCGCGATCGGCCGGCGACAGCGGTGGATGCTGCACTCTGTCCGAGTCCGCGGCGCCGATCGCAGCGGTTGCCCAGCACGGCCGTGTCACGCGGCGCGCGGCGCTAGCCTATTGGGCGAACCGACGCCAGCCGCGCGTCGCCGCGCCGGAGCAGGGCGGCCGTCCGGCGCTGCCCACGCGCCTGGCCGCGACGGGCCTGCGGCGACGTGCGCGGCGTCTGCCCGATCTTGGTTCTCGTCAACCTTCTGCAGAAGGAACATCCCGCGTGAACGCGCTGTCCGAACAGATCCTTTCCGAATTGCGCCACTTGCTGAGCGAGATGAGCGACGGCGGCAGCGTCGGTCCGTCCGTCTACGACACGGCGCGAGCGCTGCAGTTCCACGGCAACGTCACCGGTCGGCAGGACGCATACGCCTGGCTGATCGCGCAGCAACAGGCCGATGGCGGATGGGGAAGCGCGGACTTCCCGCTGTTTCGCCATGCGCCCACGTGGGCGGCGTTGCTGGCATTGCAGCGCGCTGACCCTCTTCCCGGCGCTGCCGACGCAGTCCAGGCTGCAACCCGGTTCCTCGAACGCCAACCCGATCCCTACGCGCATGCGGTGCCGGAAGACGCGCCGATCGGCGCGGAGCTGATCCTGCCGCAGTTGTGCGGCGAGGCCGCATCCTTGCTGGGCAGCATGGCGTTTCCGCGCCACCCGGCGCTGTTGCCGTTGCGGCAAGCCTGCCTGGTCAAGCTGGGGGCGGTGGCGACGTTGCCGAGCGGCCATCCATTGCTGCACTCCTGGGAAGCCTGGGGGACGTCGCCGACCACCGCATGCCCGGATGAAGACGGCAGCATCGGCATCAGTCCGGCGGCCACCGCCGCGTGGCGTGCGCACGCCGTGACACAAGGGAGCAGGCCGCAGGTCGGGTGCGCCGACGCGTATCTGCAGGCGGCATCGCGGGCGACGCGCAGCTGCATCGAAGGTGTCGTTCCCAGCGTCTGGCCGATCAATGTGTTTGAGCCATGCTGGTCGCTGTACACCCTGCATCTGGCCGGGCTGTTCGCGCATCCCGCGCTCGCCGAGGCGATGCGCGTGATCGTCGCGCAGCTCGACGCCCGCCTGGGCGTGCGCGGTCTGGGCCCGGCCTTGCACTTCGCGGCCGATGCGGACGACACCGCCGTTGCGTTGTGCGTCCTGCGCCTTGCAGGCCGCGACCCGGCGGTCGATGCGTTGCGCCATTTCGAAATCGGCGAGCTGTTCGTCACCTTTCCCGGCGAGCGCAATGCCTCAGTGTCGACCAACATACATGCCCTGCATGCATTGCGACTATTGGGAAAGCCCGACGCCGGCACCGGCGCCTACGTCGAGGCCAATCGCAACCCACACGGTCTATGGGACAACGAAAAATGGCACGTTTCGTGGCTGTATCCCACCGCGCATGCGGTCGCTGCGCTGGCGCAAGGCAAGCCCCAGTGGCGCGACGAGCGCGCGCTAGCGGCGCTGCTGCAGGCGCAGCGTGACGACGGCGGCTGGGGCGCCGGTCGCGCGTCCACATTCGAGGAAACCGCCTATGCGCTGTTCGCGTTGCACGTGATGGACGGGAGCGAAGAGCCGACAGAGCGCCGGCGCATCGCGCAGGCGGTGGGGCGTGCGCTGGAGTGGATGCTCGCCCGCCATGCGGCGCATGCCTTACCGCAGACGCCGCTGTGGATCGGCAAGGAACTGTATTGCCCCATCCGGGTCGTGCGCGTGGCCGAACTCGCCGGGTTGTGGCTGGCGCTTCATTGGGGGCGGCGCGTCCTGGCCGGGGGAGCAGGAGCGTCGCCATGATCCAGACCGAACGGGCGTTGCAGCAGGTGCTGGAGTGGGGGCGTTCCCTGACCGGGTTCGCCGACGAGCATGCGATGGAAGCGGTCAGGGGCGGCCAGTACATCCTGCAGCGCATCCACCCGAGCCTGCGTGAGACCAGCGCCCGCACCGGCCGCGATCCGCAGGACGAAATGCTGATCGTGACGTTCTATCGCGAACTGGCGCTGCGCTGGAGGCCGATGGACTCATCGTCCATCTCAATCCGCTGCAGGAAGCGGTACAGCCGGAGGGCGACAGCGACTGGCGCGGCGTCCTGGCGCAGATCGCTCGCGCCGCGCGTTGCGTGGGCGTGCCGATCGTGGCCAAGGAAGTGGGGTCGGGCCTGTCCGCCTCGGTGGCCTGTGTGCTCGTCGAGGCGGGCGTGGCGGTGATCGATGTCGCCGGCGCCGGCGGCACCTGTTGGGCCGCGGTGGAGGGCGAGCGCGCCCGCGATGCCGCCGACCGTGCAGTGGCGCTGGCCTTCGCCGATTGGGGGATTCCGACCCCGGCCAGCGTGCAGGCGGTACGTCGGGCGCTGCCGGCGGTGAAGCTGATCGCGTCGGGCGGAATCCGCGACGGCGTCGACGTGGCCAAGGCCATTCGCCTGGGCGCGGACATCGCTGGGCAGGCGGCCGGCGTGCTGCGCGCGGCGACGGTGTCCACCGAGGCGGTTGTCGCGCATTTCGAGATCGTCATCCGCCAGTTGGCCGTCGCCTGTTTCTGCACCGGCTCGGCCGATCTGGCGGCATTACGTCAGGCGCGCTTGTTGCCCTCGGCGCATCTGCCCGCCGGTTGATGCGGGCGTCGTCCGCACGTGGCGGCGGGGCACCTAGAAGGCCGCTGAAATACCTACGCCAGCCCGATCCGGCTTATGGTCAATGAAGCGCGAATACGTGCACATCCAACTTAAGAGACGGCAGGAAGCCGCCGCGTCGCAGGAAGGAGCCGGGTAATCTTCGCCGCCCTGCCCTGTCGGTTCATTCAGCGGTGGCGGCGCACACTGCCACCTGCCCGAACGGAGATTGGCTCCGGCAAGAGCTTTTTCCGCTGCGAAGTGGCGAGCGACGCGGAAGCATGATTGGGAACGCGAACACTCGGCGACGAAAATCCTGAAGCAGCGGGCGAGCATTCATTGTCCCTTTCCTAGGCAGTTAGCAGCAGCAGCAGTCCTAGGGCCAACGCGATGGGACCCAAGAGAAGGCAGGCCGGAACAACGCTCCTTCCAATGCAATTGCGAATTTTGGACGTTTGCTTTGGCCGCATTCTGACGACGGTTTCCTGTCAAGCGACGCACGCGTGGGCGGCGCATTCAGACATTGAATGGTGATGGCTCGAACGAAGTTCTCGTTGTACTGACCCTTCCGAGCCCGCCGCCGATAAAAAAGCGCGATCTGAGCCGACGGATTTGCAAGCAGACACGGGCCCCCTCGCCCCCTTCGGATGCTGCCAGCCGGTGATGGCCACGAGTGCTGTCTAGGTTAGCAAGATCCTCTTCCATGCTCCCGACGGATTGTGGCCAGGTAGCGCGATTTACGCTTGGTCATGCACTCAGGACTTGAAGATCCTGCACTCAGGATATGACAGTGCATCCTTGGCATCGCGGGCGCATGAATAAGGCGGGATTTCGATGATGAGGGCCGCAGCGGGCATTGGCAGTTCGCTCGTGCTGATCATATTTCATCCACGAAGAATAACACCACTAGGCCAATCTCGAGGCTACAGTGGAACAATCCTAAGACAGGGCTTCCAGACATTGTAGGTGACGCATCGCTTTATCCTTAGCCCCCTGCGCCGGCACCACCCACACGCGCGAAGCTACGCGGTCGAAGTGCGTTTCGACGGTTGCCCATCGACTCGACGCCATCTGACCCGCCGTCTTCCCTCTAATCAAACGGAGGTGCCTTTGCTCCGCTTCAGGCTTGGTCAGTACGGCTTGGCGCGGTTGCCATTCGGCGATCCCAACCTCTAAGTTCCCGGCGGCCGGTGCAGCACCGACGATGGTCGCATAAAGAGAAAGTGCCGTGATCAAGATGACGTTCATAACTTGCCTCTAATCGGTTGTTATAATCACCGCCCTTCTGGCACGCGCACCTGACGGCAGCCTGAAAGCCGCCGGAACATTTGCGCTACGGCGTTCAGCCTATTGTCAGGTTCCGTCAATAGGGCACGAACCCTGCCCAATTATTGGAGCTCGGCATGCGAATTTTGCTCATTGAAGACAGCGAGGACTTTGGCAGCGCTGTACGAGAACATATGATAGCTGATGGCCACGCGGTTGAATGGGCCAAGGACCTGTCCGAAGCGCGGTATCACGCAAGTGGGATTCCCTACGGGCTTGTTCTGCTCGATATTAACCTGCCAGACGGTAACGGCCTGGACTACTTGCGGGAGATGAGGAAGGGGCGTGATTCGACACCCGTCATCATCGTGACAGCTCGCCATACGGTCGAGGACCGCATCGAGGGGCTCAATGCTGGTGCCGCCGACTACTTGGTCAAGCCGTTCGATCCCCGCGAACTTTCCGCGCGCATTCATGCCGTGGCGCGTAGTCACGGGAACTTCCCGAAGCCATATTCTGTCGGGGCGCTGTCCATAAACGCGGCTGAGCGGCGCGTCGCCCTCGACGGGCAGCCGGTCAACCTGACTGCACGCGAATGGGCGATTCTCGACTGCGTTCTATCCCGACCCGGAGCGGTAGTTTTGAAGAGGAAGATCGAGGAAGAACTCCTTTCCTTAGGTTCGGAAAGTGAGAGCAATACCGTGGAGGTTTATGTTAGCCGGCTCCGCAAGAAGATCGGCAGGGACCGAATAGCGACACTGCGTGGCTTGGGGTACAGTTTCGTGGAAGAATCACGGAACGGCCTCGGAGACCCTGTCGATCTTGTCCAAAAGGTTCGGTCAGTCGTTGATGACTTCTTGAAAAAGCCGTGGTTTGCCGGACGGCTAATCCTTGACGTCGACGGCTGCCCCGCCTGGGAGTGCAAAGCAGACCACGCCGTTAGAATTCCCGTCGTGCTTCGATGCCTCATCGACAACGCACTCACACATGGACTGCCCGATATCCCGACGACAGTTTCCGTCAGAGCTGATGGAACCATCGCCATTGTAAACGCAGGACCGGTGGTGCCCCTCCCAGACCTTGACGAGATAACAGAGCGTTTTGTGCGTCTGGCGACTCGGGCAACTGTCCCAGGCCAGGGTCTACCCGTCGCTAATTATGTTATCAAGAAGGTCGGTGGCAGCCTTGAACTTGCCTCGCCTGCCACGGGTCGCGGGGATGGTTTTGAGGCGATTATTCGAATCCCTCGATGACCCTGGTTTGCTGCAGCGACCAGGTTGGGCGTAGGAAGCATTGTACGCTGCTGGGCAACGGGAATGTCAAACAGGGGCGGTAACCAAACCCGCGGTGGGCCGGCTCGCCAGAGGAAGGCAGCTTTGGCGGGGCACACCACATCCCAATCCACTGGCGTGAGACAAGCATGCCACGGCCCCGCCCCAAGCCAACCCGTTCGGCAGAGCTCGGCGCTTCCTTGAGCTAATCATAGTCTTCCATATGGCTGTTGCCGGAGAACCGAAGACGGCTTGCTGAAATGATCCAGTTGTTCCAGACCTCGGCCTTTAGCCCTAGTCAGCACCGGCGCGCCGGTTTCCCAGATCAATTTGCTGACACGATTGCCCCCTTCGTCATAGACAAACTCGTTGCCCTTCGGCCAGGTGTAGCCAACGCCACCAAGAAACACGACGCTCCTGTCGGGCACTGAATAGATGGTCGAATGCGCCGCCATTTGTGCAGAACGTGCCGAAAGCAAGAATAGCAAATGATGATGTGCAGCGATTCATGGGGCCGCCTCCTCAGGATAGCCGTTGGTGATCTCTCGTTGAACGACGGCGGCTCTCAGCGACCGTTCGCAGACGTTGTTTGTCGCGGCGACCATTCCTGGGCATTGGTGCAAAGACGTTGAACTCCGATGCGATGTTCAGGACGGCTTAGTCATTGCCCTTTGCCCGGTGCGTTGCATAGCACCGCGCGGGCCGCCCACTACCGCGTTGCCGGGCCATATTGAGATTTGGCCCGGCACGAGAGGCGGCACTCGTGGCCAGAGAGGTTGCACCGGCGGCCAGCCCTGTCAAAATGCCGAAGTTGGTGATCCGGCAGGACGCCTATGCTTTTCCCGCTCGTTGGCGAGGTAGCGGTCCAAATAGTGCATGTTAGCCGCACCTGAAACCACTCGTTTGCCGACAACGACCGCCGGCCCGCCGTGGATGGACAGCTTCTTGGCGAGCGCGGAATTGTGCTTGACGGTGTTTACGATTCCGGGGTCCTTGATGTCCCGCTTGAGTCGCTCAACGTCGAGGCCCTCGTCTCGTGCGATATCCAAAATGTCGGATCCGCTGAGCCGGAGGCTAGTAGCCATTAGGCGGTGATGGAACGCCTCAAATTTTCCCTGTTTGCTGGCGGCGAGCACCGCCCGTGCAGCAAATTTGGAACCCGGTCTCGTGCTCGAATAAGGTATGTAGTAAACCTTCAGCTCGGGATCATGCTTGAGGGCTTGCTGGATCGTACGGTCTACCGCGCGGCGCTGCGGGTCGTTGGAGTCCAAAAATACGGCGATATGGTGGTCGCCATTTGGGTTGCCAGCAGTTGGCGCAGCTGGGTCGTTGAAGAGTGCGTCGTGCCGGTCTGAAATGACCTTCTCCCTATCCTTGCGGAGCTGGCTATTGTATTCGTGCTGGAGCACTAAGTGTGTGACAGTTGGACCATATTTCGCCAGCAGGGAAACCAGCAGCAGTAGGGCTGAAAGGGCGATCCGGCCGGCTTTTAGATTAATCATGGGGAGTTCCAATTAACGGTGAATGGCAGGGCAGTAACAGCCGGCTTGTGACACCCGGACCTGACAGCAGCCTGACAACCTCAGGACATTTGCGTCACGCGGCGTTGAGCGTAGAGTCACGTTCAGAAAGACTCCGCCCTCGAACTGTCGCCCGGCCCCCCTGATGCCACTACGCTCGTCGAAGACGGCAAGGATCTTGGCCGCGGCTGTACGCGAACTTACGATGGTGGCCACGCGGTCGATTGGGCCAAGGTCCTGTCCAAAGCGCGGTTTCGCGGGCCCAGCGCTAGCCACGCGGTCGGCGATCCTTCTGTCGTGAATTTTACTCATGCTGCCGGCGAGCGCCGCCATGCCCCGGTGACGCCGACGATATCACCTTAAGCGGCAAGCGCTTCCCGTAAACTGGCGTTCGATGTCGGACAATGTCGGATCGGCAACATAGCAGAATCCGATTACTCACGTTGCCGAGACGAGTTTCTTGTTTGGCACGGCATGTGCGCGATCCCGCAAACGCCTCACAGACTAAAGAGAAGTCATCCGATGATCACCCACCAAAGAATGCCCTCACATTGATTCACTCAAGATGACGCTCGCGTCTGGCCTCGCAAAATACTGATGGCTCAGTTGGCCCTGCGCTGCCCACCGATCCAGTTTGTCCCGCAAGGGCGTCGAGGACGCAGCATCGGCAAAATGAGGGGCAACTCCTTTGCCTCGAACTTTGCGCATCGCCCGGCAACTACAAGCTAGGCGGTCGATGAACCTTCGGTCTGGCGCTTCGGTTATGGCGGCCAGCGATGACATCAAGGCGACGAATTTTCTGCTCGACAAAGGCATGGAAGTGGTCCTAGTCCCCGATCACCGCGCGCCAACTATCACCCATATGGTGCGGTACAAGATCGGCAGCGCCGACGAGCCCGCCCGGGAAATTCGGCGAACGGGCATTTCCTCGAGCATCTGATTGGCGGCGGCGATCAATCATGCCGCCGGCGAGTTGGACCGCCCGGCGGTCGATATCGGCGGATCGCTGCATGCTTCCAGCTCTCACGCCTGTACCGCCGCGCGGTGTTGCAGCTCGGCGCGCCACATGGCGATGGCGACGGGCCGTGCGCAATGTAATGACATTCGACCGGTTCTGACCCGCTCGGGAAAGGATGGCATTCGAGATGAACTCGCTGGCATTGTCGCTGGCGAGGAGCCGGCCCAATTCCCGGGCAGTCAACTGCCCTCGACCGTGCCGATTAGCGCGCCTTTGCCATGCCGGCGGATTAGCGTGGCCGACCTTACTTCGGCGTGACGCAAGCAATTTCTGCACCAGACGCGCAAGGTATGCCACTCCCTCAAACCGCTCAGCGGCACCTCTAGTCTATGCCGGCATGTAGGCTGCTCCCATCGCGACGGCGTGCGGCAACTCTTCTGGGTCTTGACCCTGTCGGCGATATTATCCGACCGAGGCCAAAAACCTCGCGGCTGTACGCGAACTTACGATGGTGGCGACGCGGTCGATTGGCCAAGGTCCTGTCCGAAGCGCGGTGTTGCGGGCCCAGCGCTAGCCACGCGGTCGGCGATCCTTCTGTCGTGAATTTTACTCATGCTGCCGGCGAGCGCCGCTATGCCCCGGTACGACGATATCACCTTAAGCGGCAAGCGCTTCCCTTAAACTGGCGTTCGATGTCGGACAATGTTGGATCGGCAACATAGCAGAGTCCGATTACTCACGTTGCCGAGACGAGTTTCCTGTTTGGCACGGCATGTGCGATCCCGCAAACGCCTCACAGACTAAAGAGAAGTCATCCGATGATCACCCACCAAAGAATGCGCTCACATTGATTCACTCAAGATGACGCTCGCGTCAGGTCTCGCAAAATACTGATGGCTCAGCTGGCCCTGCGCTGCCCACGCATCCATTTTGTCCCGCAAGTGCGTCGAGGACGCAGCATCGGCGAAATGAGGGGCAACTCACACTTCGCCTCGAACTTTGCCCATCGCCGGTAACGTGGAACTTCGGTCTGGCTGGGTGCACAAGGCCACATTTTGCGACGGCGCTGACCTTCGCGACCACCGCTTCGGTTCTGGCGGTCACCAATGACAGAGCCGGTCGATCGCAGCCCGGGCCAGCTTCTCTCCGGAATGAGCGTCAACGAGCGCGACTCTGCGGCAGGCAAAATGTCAGGTTCACTACAACCTATATCTGAGCACCGTCGAGGTTTTCAAAGCAAACGGCGCTTATTGGGCGCTGAGGTGTTGGCACGGCCTTTGCAAATTGGAGGTGGCAACATCGAGCGAGGTGTTTCGCCTTGTTGCCGGACAGCGAAGTCAAAGCTTCGGAAGGTTTCAGCGGGAAGGAACTCAAAGGATAATTGCGTTCTCTCTGCCGGCAAGGATGAAGAGAACGAGCACGGTAGCATACGCGGTTGATTACGTTGGCGTAATTTACTGCACAATTTTTCTTGTCTTTTGGTTACCCATCTCTCGATGAGAGCATAAACAGAAGAGAAAACAATGAGTGCTGAAGGTAAAAAGAGACGCGGTGTATCTGGCCTCTCAAATGCGCGGAATATTGCATTCCGCTATGGTGGTAGGCCTTCAAACTACAGTTTGGCGATAGGGCACACGACTCATCCGCGTCTGGGCGGTTCGCTGTTCCTCAACGCTATGATCCTGGGGCAAATGCTGCCAGGATTTAACCCAAGTGAACGTATGTTGAAGGCTGCGGACGCTTGTATTGAGGTATGCCCCGCTCTTGGTGCGCCTTTCCACTGAAAGAAGCCGAGAAACCGCAAATGACTTGGCAGATGGTATGAACCCAATTGTAGGCGGGCTGTGCCGCCCTTCGTCTTTGGCATCGTCCGTCTTGTACTCCCAGAAATGGAACAGTGATTGGCTTCCATAACAACAACATCGGACCGTCCGGCGTCGAGATAGCCTGCCTGGCGCCTCGCAATCGCCGTATCGACGTCGGCGGTGAAATAGCTCTCCTCGCCAAAGAGATCGAGGAGGATCTGGCGGGGATAGATCGCAAACAGCGCGAACTTCGGTGGCATCAACTGTCCCGTGCAGCCATGCCTCCATTCGGCCCGCGGCGCGGCGCGTAGGTTGTTGAACAGCGACAGCCATTCCTTCTACCCGTTCCTTGGTCGCTAGCGTCAACTATGCGCTCTCTCGGCCTCGAGCTCGCGGCGGCAGGTATTGCCGATTGCGCCACGGCGCCGCCTGCCTTGGGCAACTGGGCGAACCCGTTGCGCGACTTCACCCGATGTTCTCGATTAGCGAGGGTGAGAGAGCGGCCACATCGTCGCCGGTTCATGATGGCGCGCAGGTCTTCCCGGCTTGCGCTCATCGGCGATTTGTCTTTGCGGCGTGGTGACGCCGCCGTCCGGCGACGATGTCGAAAGTGTCTGGACTGCCGTTTTTGGGACCAACAGCGACTGGAGGATGCTGCGCCGGCGGATGGACGGCACGACATCGGATATGTCCGGCGCCCGCTTGCCGTCTCGCACGTCGAAAGGTGACAAGGTGAGCTCGCCAACGCCAATATAAGCGAGTTGCATGTGATGGACTCCGCCTCCGTCCGAACCTCTGCCAGACCGCCGAGGGAGCCGGTTGCGCCAAGTAGCGCAGGTTATCCGTCAGGCCACTGAGGGATGCCGAGACTGCTGATGGCTTCGGCATCCAAGATGTGACCTTCACTGTGGGCCCCTGCGGCGTAGACGCAGAGCGGAAGAGCGCCACGTAATACCTGCGCTTGGGCAAGCCCATATCCACTGTTCGGTTTGTCTCCTAATGAGACCACCAACCAGACTAAAGCCTTGAGCAATTCGACCTTTCAAATTCGGGGATGGTCTACTAGCTGTCTGGCGGAGGCCCTATAAGGAACCCGCAGGTGCGGAATAGACCGACACCCGCCCGACAACTCATCCGCCGCGTTTAAGAGGAACCCGGTATGCCCCTATGCCTACCGATGATCCGCCACCTGAAATCCCCGGACCTGTTTGGCGCCATCGATCGCTTGCCGGCGCTTGGCGCGCCGGCTAGCGAGCGCACATTCGAAGTCATCAATCCATCGAGCGGCGAAGTGCTGGCGGTGCTTCCCGACATGGGTGTGGAAGAAACGCGCGCTGCGATCGAGAAGGCTTACCTGGCGCAGCCAGGATGGGCGGGGCTGGCCGCCCGAGAACGCAGTGACGCTTTGTGGCGTTGGCATCAGCTGATCATTGACCACACCGACGATCTTGCCGCGATACTCACTGCAGAGATGGGCAAGCCCGTTGCCGAAGCCAAGTCGGAGGTTTCGCACGCGGCCGCGTATCTGCAATGGTACGCCGAAGAGGCCAATCGCATCTATGGCGAGACGATCCCCGCGCCGTCGACAGACCGTCGCATGCTGGTGATCAAGCAGCCGATCGGTGTGGTCGGCACGATTACGCCTTGGAATTTCCCGGCGTCGATGGTGGCGCGCAAGATCTCGCCAGCCCTGGCGGCGGGCTGCGCGATCGTGCTTAAGCCTGCTGAACAGACGCCGCTTGTGGCAGGTGCAATGTTCGCCCTCGCGCACCAGGCCGGCTTTCCCGAAGGCGTCGTCAACCTAGTTTATGCATCTGAAGGTGATGACGTCGGACGCGAACTTTGCTCTAATCCCAAGGTTCGAAAGATCAGCTTCACAGGCTCGACCGAGGTTGGCCGGCTGCTCATGCGCCAGTGCTCGGACCAGATCAAGAAGGTCAGTCTCGAGCTCGGCGGCAATGCCCCTTTCATCGTCTTCGACGACGCCGACATCGACGCTGCGGTTGACGGCGCGATCCAGGCGAAGTTCCGCAACGCCGGCCAGACTTGCGTTTCAGCGAACCGGCTTTACGTCCAATCGAGCGTTCACGATGAATTCGTCGAAAAGTTCGTGGAGAAAGCCCGGTCCTTGTCGGTCGGCGACGGCTTCGCTCCGGCAGTGGACGTCGGACCGCTCATCGACTTGCATGCTTTGGCCAAGATCGAGTCCCACATCGCAGATGCCGTTGCCAAGGGTGGGACAATTCGATGCGGGGGCGAACGTATTGGCAAGGATGGGACCTTCTTCAAACCGACAGTCCTCACTGAAATTTCCAGCAGCATGGCGGTTGCGCAAGAGGAGACTTTCGGGCCACTGGCTCCGATCATTCAATTCACCGATGCGGATCAGGTAGTGCGTGAGGCCAACGACACGATCTACGGCCTCGCCGCCTATTTCTATGCCTCCAATCTGAAGCGTGTCTGGCGCGTTGCCGAGGCGTTGGAATACGGCATGGTTGGCATCAACACGGGGCGTATGTCTTCGGAAGCGGCGCCCTTTGGTGGCATCAAGCAGTCCGGCATTGGGCGAGAGGGTTCCCGCCACGGGCTCGAAGACTACCTCGAAATGAAATACCTCTGCATGGGCGGCATCTGATCTCTATGGGATGGGCCGCCTCAGGCGCAGAATGAACCAAAGGGATGATCGAACGCTTTGGCGAACCTTCTTCCGGCTGGTTTCGGGTCGTTCACCGCGCCCCTGGCCTGCGCGCCTTAAGTGAGATCTAGACGCCGTGCTACGTGAACCGCCTCTACAGCGACGAGGCAAGGTGCCACAAGCGGACGGCAGGTTGCGCATCCTGATCCAAGCGCGGCACGTCTCGCCAGGCTTGTGGTTCGCTGGGAACTAGAGACGCATTGTCCATCAGCTGCGTTGACGCAGCGAAGTCGGCAGCCGACGGCGCAGGGCGTCGGCACGGCGAGCGGTGCGCCCGACACGTTTACGCCGCAACCTCCTTATTGCCGCACGGCCAACTGGGCGCCCTTCGCGCATCGCTCTCAATCGGTACAGTCGCCGGCATTCTCGCCTGGAGAAGATCAGTGACACAAGCCGTGCTCAGGCCGTGCATGCACGAAAGACATCGAGGGTTGATATCCAATGATCACAGCGCATCTGCTCGACATGGACGGAGTCCTGGTCCGCGGCGGCCAACCGATTGCTGGCTCGGTCGGCTATGTGGCCGGGCTAATCGCCACGGGTGAGCCGTTTCAGATCTTCACCAACAACTCGCGCTTCACACCCGAAGATCATGCCGAGCGTCTAAGAGCGGTTGGCTTCGCCGTGCAGCCAGAGCACATCTACACATCGGCGCTCGCCACTGCGCGGTTCATGGAACTGCAAAAGCCCGGATCATCTGCCTATGTCATCGGCGACCACGGTCTGGTTGAGGCTCTGCGGCAGGCAGGCTGCCGGATAACGGAGTTTTCGCCCGAGTTCGTGGTCCTCGGGGATACAATTTCGTACCACTATGAGCAGATCGCAACTGGCGCCGAGCTTGTGGCGAAGGGAGCGCGTTTTCTCGCCACCAATCCAGATGCGACTGGCCCGACCGAACGAGGCTCCCATCCGGCGTGCGGGGCAGTCGCAGCACTAATAGAGAAGGCCACCGGCCGTCAGCCCTATTTCGTCGGGAAGCCGAACCCGTTCATGATGCGCAATGCGCTCGACCGGCTGGGAGTGCGAGCTGTCGATACCATCATGGTCGGGGACCGCATGGATACCGACGTGCTCGCAGGGCTGGAATCGGGCCTGAAAACAGCCCTTGTGCTTACTGGAGTGACCAAACTGGCTGACATAGAGCGGTTTCCATTCAGACCGGATTACGTGGTCGATTGCCTTGCGGATCTGGGCCAGATCATCTGAACCAACAAGCCGAAGGCACCCCGACACCAAGCCTGAACGTGCTCCCTCTACGTTCCGGGCCGTCAACCCAGCGCAATCTGGTGGAAAGCTGGCCGCAAAAGAAGTGATAAGCATGACAAGTTAGTCGAACTACACCCACGTAGCCATGCCGGCGGTCTGCCGTTGCTGGGAAGAACTGGCTCGGCCGCTGCGTATAGCGTATACCCGACGCGGCAGCTTTTTTCTCCGTTGCGTACTCGACATTGTCACCTGTGGAACATTCGAACGTGCCTCTCGGCATCGACTGACGGGTTGAACCAGAGCGCACCTGTAAGGTCTTTCCCCGCCAAGTGGGACCGGGCGAACTGACGTTCTGGATCCGAACTGTTCGCCGGCTGATGTACGGGGCGGACCGTCACTTTTCAAAAAAGGAAATCCCTGTACCCTCCATGCATGAGGGCGCGGCCACGAGAGACAGCGCGGCGAATGCGGTCGCGCAGATGATCGCGAGGATCCCTCCAGTCGGCATGGACGCGCTGTTGACCAATCAGCGCTTCGGCGAGCTCGCGATGTGACGCCCCAGCAAGTGAGCCGTCGAGCGCACGAAGAACGAAGGTCAAACGAGGACCCCGCTTTTCTGGCGGGAATAAGCGGGCAGGAAGCTGTTGACCCACATTTAGACGATTGAGGGACTCGATCGCCCTAAGACGGTGCTTCGAAAGGGTCTCGGGCCAGATGGCCTCGGTACGGAGGCAAACGGGGTGCAAGATATCCGCGCCAGAGACGGCGAGTTGGAGCGTGTGCTTGGTATCCCGAAGAAGAACATGCTGGCCCTTGTCGGGGGCTAGCAGAACCGTCGAACGGCACGGCAATGCCGAGAGCTCGAACGGCGCTGTGCCCGACCACGCGGACAGCTGTTCTGCAATGACCGGCAGCACATGAGCGCACCATAGCGGAGACCAGAATACGACCGAATTGCGCCCATGAGACTCGGCGAAACAGAACACCCCAGCGTGACAGTTCGCAGGCCACGGTGACCACATTGAGAAAAGGTCGGTACGACAAAGTATTGGCCTGCCGGCTTGCTGTGGTCACATCAGGCTGGAATGCTGGATTCCGGCGTAAGAACTCCCAGGCCCATTCGCGCGGCGTCAGAGCTGAGGTGTAATCGTATGATCTTTCATCGCGCCAATCAGCCCCATCGGCGCCATTCACGAGAACTGCAGGCATCATTTTGCTCCCCTGCCAGCCCCCAGGCAGGTCGAAACATCATGCCGGTTGGCAAAGCACCGGCGCAGGGGCCACCAGACCTCGACGAATGCGTTTCGTCGAAGCTGTTGCGGTCGGCACCGTTCAGGGCCGAACACGCCGGCAAATAGCGGCGACATGACCGAACCAGCGCAGCCAGCACGGCCCGAGCTGGCCAAGTGAGTTGGCTCGCCGCCAGTGGCCGGTTCCTGCGCCGCATTCCTGACGTTCCTTGAAGACCGCGTGCCGCAGCGGTGGGTTTCTAGTTGATTGTGCGCAGGTCGTCGTAGCGCCAGCGATATAAGCTTGGCCATGGAGGTCTCCTGGGGGAAGTTCCCCGCCATTGGAGACCAAGATTCACGCTAGGGCATCCTGTATAGTTGTACAGGTGAAGGCGACTGCTCAGAGGACCGAAAAACAGACCGGCGAGGCCCGCAATCGCTTCTTGGGTGGTGCTCACGCCGGGGTTTTCAGAGCGCTGTGGAATGCAGCGGCTGAGCTTCGCTTGCCCCTGGATGCCGCTGATTTCCGAGGCAGACTTGTCCCCACTGCCCTTGGTCCGGGTGTACTGTCAAGCGAAGTAAGGATTCGGCTCCTTGGGCGAAACGAAGACTGATCTCATCTGCTTGCGGTTTCGTGGTCTCGAGGCCGTCGCAAGGCCGGAGTGACGCTTTTCGCGACGTCGGGAGCTGTGACCGCGGATGGTGATCACCGAAGCGGGCGAGCAAGGCGTTTGCTGTCACGCAATCGCGAAACACAGCTGCGCGCCCACCGAGCGGTCGGAGGTGGGCCTATGCCAAGGGCGTCGTTCTCCATTTCTGCGCAAGTACGCAACCTCATTGTGTGACTTAAGATAAATCTTCGTGAAAATGGATGCGCCTCTCGGCGGGTTTTATCAGCCTTCTGCATTTCTGAAACAATATTTTTGCAGAGATTTACCAGAATTTTATCCAAGTAATGAGTATTCTTGGAATCAAGCTGCACGTTCCATCTAGGAACCATACTGCACCTTCTTTAGGTGCCCCTAACTTTAAGTTTTTAGAAACAAGGCATCTGCTTATGCACATCTTAGAAACGCCACACCTATTCCTGAGGCCGCCGTCGCATAGCGACGAGCTTCTTTTGCATGGCCTTCGTAGCGATCCGTTCGTGGTTAACGCCAGGGGTGGACTCGCTCCGACGATTGAGCAGTCGAAAGCTGCACTATTTGAGTTCATTAATCATTGGCAGAACAATCGTTTCGGCTTATGGATGCTGTTCGTCAAAGATCCAGACCAAGGCAACAAATTCGCTGGCTACTGTGGGTTGGCTCGCAGCGGCCTGTACCTTCCAGAAGATCCGAATAATGTTGAAATAGTAACTTGTCTCAACCTTGCGGCTTCGGGAAAGGGGATAGCAGTCGAGGCCGGCAGGGCGGTTGTCCAATTTGCTTTTGAATATTTAAAACTGGAGAAAGTGACTTCATTCGTTCGACCAACGAACATACGTTCGCTTCGTAAGAACATTAAGATAGGATTTTTCTATGTTCGCGACCGTATACATGACAACAATACAATGAGATATTTAGAGGTTTACCCAGAAACAGCCGTAAAAGCTGATCAATTACTTTTTTTCGATGACGCAAAATAGACTTTATGCCGAACAGTAGCGCTGCGACCGAGTCGGCATTTCGGTGTTCGCTTAACCTCGAAGGACTTGGGAACGTGCTTCATACCGACGTGTCCGCGGGCAAGCCGTTGCGAAGAACGGGTTGAATGGGATTGAGTGCTCCCGTGCAGCCTGGGCCGGCCTCTGGACCTTTTCAGCCAATGCCGGCGCTGAGCGCACCAGACCTCGATAGAGGCATTTCGTCGAACCGTGTGCCATCGGCACTGTCGAGAGTAGAAGGCGCGCGCACCACGCATCCAGGCCGTCGCATCCGCATAGCGGCAGCCACCCCGGCCTGTGCAGGCCAACGCAATTGATTTCAAGTCCGTGATCGGCTCGTGAGACCCGTGCCAGATTTTCCTTGAGGGGCAGTGGGCGCCGCGGTGGATTGCACGCTGGTTATGGGCAAGTTGTCATAGCGCTAGCGCTATAAGGTCAGTGATCGGGAGGTCTCCTGGGGGAATTTTCTCTCATGGACTCTACCGCCCCTCCTGAACCCGCGTATCGCATATCGGACGGCGGCCCGACATCACCCCAACCTGCCTTGGCGACCAGTCCACTGCATTCGCCCGAACAGCTTGCTGGCTTGATCGACAGACTTCAAGAATCCAATCAAGGGGACGGTGCAGGCCGAGATTGCGGTAGAGCTTGGGCAACCCTCAGATCGCCCAAGCGGCGTCCAATTCCTTGCCTGGCTCCGGTTTTTGCCGCCGGCGGGGTCTAAACCCACAGGTGGCAGCCGGTCTTCGTCGCTCACTCGTCCATCGCATCATGGTGGCCGCCATTGACTCGCATACGCGAAGCCTTCCGGAGCGAAGATGTCGGCGGCCAACCAAATTCCTTGTGAGCTGCACGGTGTCAGCTATCGGGCCTGAGTTGATCCGGTGATTACGCGGTGCACTCGTTGTCGCATTCGCGACGATGTCTGACATCTGACACGGCGCTGTCAGAGCGATCGCATTGTTCCGTAAGGGCTTCCGAGTTGGCACGAGAGCTGCGGTCCTATGTGCAGGAGCACTGCGACGCCACCGGTTGGGAAGAACTCATCCATGATCACGCTTTTCGAACATGCGGACACCGCCGCAAACATTGGGCCGTCTCGAGCGGACGAGAGCCCTTCCGCTTTCATTTCTCAGGTCTTTCGGTCATGAGCGAATTCGATTTTCGCCCAACGCTGAATGCGCCCGACGATGACCCCCATCTTTGGCTCGAAGATGTAGAAGGCGAACGGGCACTTGCGTGGACCGCCAGCCAGTCGGCAAAGACCCTGAAGCACTTCGCGGGAACGCAGTTCGAGCGCGACCGGGCGGCGCTTAGAGTGATGTTCGACCGTTTCGACAGGATTCCGCTCGTCACGCGCCGCGGTCAGTACCTCTATAATTTCTGGCAAGATGCCGGAAACCCGCGCGGGTTGTGGCGCCGGACCACCCTTGCCGCTTACATGAATGCGGATCCCCAGTGGGAGCTACTGGTCGATCTGGACGCCCTGGCCGCTAGCGACGGAGAAGACTGGGTCTGGGGCGGCGCGTCGATCGAGCCTGAGACGCGCGAAAGAGCCGTCTTGCGCCTGTCGCGCGGGGGCAGCGACGCGGTCGTGCATCGCGAATTCGACCTTAGCTCTTTGAGCATTGTCGCCGACGGGTTCAATCTCCCAGAGGCCAAGGGCGGGATAAATTGGCTCGACCCTGACACGCTTCTGCTTTTCAGTGCGCTTGGTCATGACATGGCCACCCGTTCCGGCTTCGCGCGGGCCGTGCGGTTGTGGAAGCGTGGCGCCGATCCCCTCACCGCGCCGGTAATCTTCAAGACGGGTTCCGAATCCCTAAGCGTGTCTGGTCATCTGGACCGCACGGTCGAGAACGAGCGCCTTTGGTTCATCGAGAATACTGGCTTCTTCAAGCAGATAGTCCAAATCGGCGACAGGAGCGGGCCGAAGCTTGAGATCAACCTTCCTCGGGATGCCTGGTGGGCCAGCTTCGGTGATTGGCTGGCGGTAAAGCCGCGCAAGCCCTGGACAGTGAGAGGGACCACCCATCCCGCGGACGCGCTGATCGGCATCTCGCTTTCTTCTTTCATCGGTGGCGAACGCCGTTTCAGCACCCTGTTTGAACCGGGCGAGAGGCGCTGTCTGCAGTCATTCTTCTGGAATGACGGGAAGCTCATTGTCGCCTACCTCGAGAACCTCGCTCCGCGTTTCGAGGTGTTCACCCCGGGTCGCCAGGAATGGACGCGCCGAGCCCTGGACACGGTGCCCGCGCAAGGGACCGTCCACCTCTGGTCCCTCGATGCGGCAGATCACGAGACCAATGGAGAGGTCCTCGTTTCGGCTCAGGACCCGATCACACCGTCGCAACTGCTCCTACTCGATCTCAATGATGCGCCGCCTCTTGGCGCTCCAGTGGTCCTGAAGCGCAGCCCGGAGAATTTCGACGCATCCGGACTGGTGGTCACGCGCCACGAGGCAGTCTCGATCGATGATGAATTGATTCCCTATATGCAGGTCGGTCCGGCGAACGGGAACGGAGATGCCCCGGTTCACCTTTCCGCGTATGGCGGGTTCGGCATATCGCTCCTGCCCCACTACAACTCCTCGCTCGGCAAGCTGTGGCTCGAACGCGGCGGCACGTGTGTGGTGGCAAATATCCGCGGGGGCGGCGAGTTCGGCACCCGCTGGCACGATGCCGGACGGAGGGAGGGCAAGCGTCTCGCCCATGACGATTTCGCTGCCGTAGCAGCCGACCTCGTACGAAGGGGCATCACACTACCGAGGCGGATTGCCGCTGAGGGCGGCTCGAATGGCGGCCTGCTGATCGCCAACATGCTTACTCGCTATCCCGAGCATTTCGGCGCGCTGTTCTGCACGGTTCCGCTTATCGACATGCGCCGCTACACCAAGCTCCTGGCCGGCGCGAGCTGGATCGACGAATATGGCGATCCGGACAAGGCTGAGGATTGGGCTTTCCTGAAGGAAATCTCCGCCTATCACGCCGCCACGCCGGGACAGCCCTATCCGCCGATCCTGCTCGCCACCACGAAGCGTGACGACCGCGTTCACCCGGGCCACGCGCGCAAGATGGCCGCAAAGCTGCAGGCCCTCGGCTATCCGGCTTATTTCTACGAGCCCGTCGCAGGCGGGCACGGGCACGGTAAAGACAATCGGGAGCGCGCTGGATTCATTAGTCTTGGCATCAATTTCCTTCGCAGCGCGATCGGCTGGCACGCCGATAGCTTTCACAAAGGATCGGGAGCTCGGGGAGAGCGAACTTCGGATGACTGAGTACAGGTCGAGGGGTGCGGCAAAGGTGCAAAATAATGCGAGCACGGTTTGCGCAAATGCGCCCCCGTACGCTGTCGACCTCAATCAATACTGCAGGACTATCGCAGTCTACCATTTTCTGAAGAGCAAGGAGCAATATCATGGGATCAAATAAATGAAACTGGCGCAGGGAGTAGTAACGGCCGTTGTCCTGATGCTGCTGGCACAGCAGGTTGTCGCGACGAGTCATCCACAAGTACCTGCGCCTCCCCGCCTCCCCCGTCCCGTTGCGCTTACCCGTGCCCGTCTACGACACCAATCTAGGAGTCAAGCTCTTGGCATATCCGCCTGCGCTCCTCGGGGGACCACATTCGGCTAGGTTAATACGGTGCCTATCCGGTTGCTTCTGCGGGACCAGCCCGGGCGGGCACAGCTACGGCAGGAATCCGACCCGGGCGCGTTCATTGGCTTAGGCGACATTTTGCTTGGCGGCGCGATCGGCTGGCACGCCGGTAACGTGTATGGACGACCGGGAGCACGACGAAAGCAAGCACGAACGAAGGAGCACAGGTCGAGGACTGCGACAAAAGCAATAACGCGATCACAGTTGGTCAGAATGCGCGCACAGCTCCATCTATCTTAATCAAATAGACTAGTTGCATGATAATTCGTTAGTTCTGAAGAGCAAGAGATATCAGTCAACAAAGCGAATGAACCTGCGCGGGCAGCAACAGCGGCTGTCGTCCTGATGCTGATCGGACAGCAGGCGGTCGCGTCAGACCTTCCAGAACCGTGCGGCCCCGACGAGGGTCCTTCGGTCGCGGAATGGCCAAGCCCTGGCAGATCCGCCTGCGCGCTTTGGGGGTCATCACTGGGGATTCGGGCTACGTCAATGGGGTGTCTGGCTCCGGTCTTTCCTATTCGAACACGGTGACGCCTGAACTCGATATTCTCGGACAACGTCGCCGCCGAACCCATACTCGGCGCCACCTTTGCCAACATCAATGGCCAAGGCTCGATGGGGCTAGGCAAGGTTGGTAAGGTTTGGCTGCTGCCGCCCACGCTCACATTCCAGTATCATTTTACCGATTTCGGCGCCTTCAAGCCCTATGTCGGCGCCGGCGTGAACTATACGATCCTTTATCAAGGCCGGCAGCGCCGATGATCTCAAGGTCAAGAACACCTTCGGCACCGCGCTGCAGGTCGGGTTCGACTACAAGCTCGACCAGCACTGGGGCGTCAACTTCGACGTGAAGAAGCTTTTCCTGAAGCCGGACTTCGAAGTCACCGTGGCCGGTAACAGCCAGACGGGCAAGGCGGAGCTCGATCCCTGGCTGATCGGCGCAGGTGTCACGTACCGATGATACCGCGGCCTCGTGAGCGCTTTGAGCCAACGGGCCCCCTCAGGCGCCCGTTAGCGTTCCCCCTTCCTCGGGTTAGTTTCAGTTTCCCGTGACGACTTCTGCAGAACGCCCAGCACAAGGACGCCTGTCGAGGTACGCGATCAGCATGCGTCGCGCCCACCTTTGATCAGAACGTCGTAACCTCGACTGTAACGTCGTAGCGCTGGTTCTCTCAGTCACCTTGCCCGCGAGCCCCGCCGAACACTCATCGGCAAAGGGCTGGCGGCGATAGCTGGTCGCCCCGGGGGAGATCGGACCTCCAGTGAGAGCCAGTGAGCGCCGTCAGGCGCTGGCTCCTAGTAATTACATGAACCGCCACTTCAGGCCTGTTTGTCGGGCCGTACCAGATCCATGTGGCTGACGCCGAGCGCCAACGCCAGTTCATAGATCGTGATGATCGTCGGATTTCTTCGGCCCTTCTCCAAACCGCTGATGTACTGCTGGCTGAAGCCGGAAATGTCGGCAAGCTGCTCCTGGGTCAGACGCTTCCTTTGCCTGATCCGCTGCACATTCCGTCCGATCAACTTGCGCATATCCATGCACGCAAGCCACCGGATCAGGCGACTTGAGTTTATCAACTATAATATGTAATTCACATTTTGCCGGGAGAGAAGTCGCCGAGGCGATCATCTGGAGCTAGGATCAGCAATGTTACAGCCTAAATCGGACATGGCGATTACCGACGAAGTGCCCTGGTCAGACGGCATCACAGCCTACGACAAGGAGCACTTTACAACCTACATGAGGCTCCTCGATGCATCCGGCGACGATGCTAGCGAAGAGGAAATGGCACATCTGATCCTCGGCATTGATCCGAGACGAGAACCGGAGCGTGCGAGGAAGGCTGTTCGCAGTCATCTCGACCGTGCAAACTGGGTGATGACAAGCGGGTACAAGGAATTGTTCGACAGCTGAGAAATTGCGCAGTGCTCGCCCAGTGGCCGCCACTGCTTCGGCTACAGCCCCCTCCTCGGCGCCTGATGAGGCATCCAGGAACGGCCAACGGCAGCCTCAATTCGGTTCATGGGCATCGGTTTTGGCCGGTTGGGGGTCTGATGCGACAAAAGGAATCGCGTTCCGTTTGGATGGGCAGTAGCCACAGCAGCACGTCATCGAGTGCCGCTCCTCCCACGAGTAACAACTGTGTAGGTTTTCGGCGAAGCTGGATGTTCAAATACCGGGCGCCCGCCACGGTTGACGCTTGACGTCAGCAGTATGGGGCGAGCTATTCTCATAGCCATGCAACGCGGACTAGCGTCGGAACGAGACGCCGACTGAGCCCTTTGAGTGCAAAGTGTGACGGGAATATACGACTGCATCGCGCCTGACTGCGCCGGGCGGCAAAGGGACTCAGCATCCCTTCGCCGCTGTTAAAATGCTGCGACCGATGACCCGAGCACAGCGGACCAAAGAGCTACTCAGAGGATCGAGCTCCCTTGGGACCCCAAAAGGGCTATGGCTTGATTTTGCGTGCGCACGCCCAGCTTCTTCTTGGCATTCTCCAAATGGAATGCGATGGTGCGCGGCTTAATGCCCAAGATGCGGCCGGTTACCCAGGCCGAATTGCCGCGCGCTGCCGACCGCAGGCACATATATTCGCGCGATGTCAGCAAGATCCCATCCACGGTTCGATCGCCCGGCAGTTTGCGGCGAACGCAGCGATGAAAGCAGGTGGCCATCAGCTGAAGAGCTTGTTCGTACCGCTCGATGACCCGAAGAAATACTGGACGAGGCTCATCGGCGGCGAACGTAACCGCGGCAGTGCGGCCTCGTAGATCGACGATTGGGATCGTCAATCCGCAGCGGATGCTGAATCGGGCCGCCTCATCAAATAGCTGCTGTTGAGCCGGCGACATCTTACCGCCCCACAAATCCGATCCCCATTGAAACGGGCGGCCGCCATTTCGAGCACGCAAGATGACAGGATCGAGCTTCTCATACTGATTTTCCAGATACTGCATGGCCCAGCGAGGTGGGTAATTCGAAATTAGCCTTGGCTTGCCGGAAGGCAGTGATGGCAAAGACAGGTACGCAAAAGAGAGTAGGTCAAATCTTGCCGCCGCCTCAGCCAAGGCTTCCCGGAAATCTGCTTCATCGACACTCTGTGACAGTCTTTCAAGGAATGTCTCGAAAACAAGTGGCATGTCCCTCGTCATAGTCGCGCTCGCTTCTTCCTCTTTCTGCACGCCTCCCGGCCGCCGCGTGCATGGCCGGACAACTGTCATTGACTTCGCAGGCGTCTCGGAGCTGATCAGCAGATATGGCCACACTGGGTTTGAGGTGTGAGAATTCACCGCCGCGATTGTTCTGCTGCAATCGATGATTGAGGACGATATCTTCGGCGTGGCCGCTCCGTTGAATGGTGGGGATGGCGCGCTGCAATGGTGTAAAGTCGCGTCTAAGTTTCGATCTGCATCCTAATACGCAAATCATCTTTGAACGCCTGATTTCCGGCCGCCCTTAATGATGGTGATGGGGTGAATCAAAAAGGGCGCCCTGCCGGCGGGGAGGTACACCGGCAGGGCGCGCCGCACAAAGGCCCTGGTTGTTGGGGGACAGGACAGTGGCGGCAGAACTGGTCGGTTACAACTTGCGAGTAAAGTGGTCCGGAGCATGCTCAGGATCAGATGTCTTGAATTCAACTATTTGGTTTGCTCGGCGCAACAGAATGCAGTCAAGCCAGCATCACCCAAGGACGGCCCCTGACGCAGCCGGATCTTTACGACTGGTCCGTGCAGAGTTTTCATGGGATGATATGACAGCATTCTGGCACATGGTCACGCCAGTGCTCAATCCCGTCGCCTTTGGAAGATCATACGGCACCCTCAGCCTTCAGCGCGCGATATGTGGCATCGACTGATTTCGCGGTCGCACCGACGATGATGTCGATCTCTTTTCGGGTAATGATCAGAGGTGGCGCATAGCCGAGGATGTCGCCATGCGGCATGGCCCGTCCGATCACACCATTTTCAAACAGAGCAGCTGCAGTGCGCACCCCGACCTGAAGGTCAGGATCGAATGGTATCCTTTGTTTCGGGTCCCGCATCATCTCTACCGCGGATAGGATACCCACTCCGCGAACTTCGCCGACGATGGGATGTCCCGCCAGTTCGGCTTTCATGCGGGCCTGCCAGTACGGTCCGACATCCTTCACATGTTCCAGGATGTTTCTTTCTTTTAGCAGTCGAATATTGGCAAGCGCGGCCGCAGCACAAAGCGTGTGACCGGAATATGTCCATCCATGGCCAAGTGCGCCGTGCTTCTCAGTTCCTTGTTCCAAAACCGACCAGACTCGGTCGCCAATGATCGACCCGGAGATGGGGAGGTAGGCGGAACTCAGCCCCTTGGCGATGGTCACGAAATCCGGACGCATGTTATACAGGTGAGAACCGAACTTCTCGCCGGTCCGCCCGAAGCCGCAGACCACTTCATCAGCGATCAGAAGGATATCGTACTTATCGAGCACCGCTTGAATGGCCGTCCAGTACCCTGTGGGGGGCGGCACAATACCTCCTGTCCCAAGTACCGGCTCTCCGATAAAGGCTGCAACCGTTTCTGGTCCTTCAGCCAGGATCAAGGCTTCAAGCTCATCGGCACAGCGCCGGGAGAAAGCTTCCTCGCTCTCCTCGATGCGCGCCTGGCGGTAGTAGTGTGGCGTGGTGGTATGGCGCACCAAATCCAGAGGCAGGTCGAAGAAATTGTGAAAAAACGGAAGGCCGGTCAGGCTACCGGTGACCAGCCCAGATCCGTGATAGCCGCGATTTCGCGAGATGATCTTTTTCTTTTCGGGCCGGGCGAGGATATTATTATAGTACCAGACCAGCTTGATGTTGGTTTCGTTAGCGTCGGAACCAGAGAGGCCAAAATAGACCCTTCGCATGTTCTGACCGAAATACTCGACCACGGCCTCTGCCAAAAGGGCGACCGGCTCCGTACCTTGGCTGGCATAGACGTGTGCGAACGGCAATTCGTGCGCTTGCCTGGCAATAGCCTCGGCGATCTCCGTGCATCCATAACCCATATTCACGCAGTAGAGGCCTCCGAAACCGTCGAGGCTCCTTCGGCCTTCGGTGTCCCAGATATAAACGCCTTCCGCACCGGCCATGATCCTATTTGGCGTTTCGCCTCGGCTGTGCTTGGCCAGATGCGTAGAAGGATGAAAGACGAAGCTTCTATCCTTCTCCCGGAGTTGCTCGGTTCCCAGATTGCTCAAGCGCATGTCCCTCTCCTCGCGATACAATGGCGGGGGCATTTGGCCGGCCAGCTCATTGGCAAGCAGTATACCGGAAACACCGCTGGAATTTCGCGGGAATGGATGTTTTTTGCAGACGAATTCGCGGAATCGGGATCAGATGCCGTGGAAATCAACTGAGCTGGTGTACCTTTGCCTGGACTGGGCCCGTTTGGACCGGACAGTCGGCTAATGTGGGAGGCTTAGATATACTCAAGCACAGGCGGCTGACGAATATCGACGGATTGAATTGCAGCGGCTGCGGTGGGATCTGACGAATCTTTGGAGTTCAGAAGTGCGGGGCTTGAAGAGCACGTTCGCGACCTCGAGCGGCTTCCCGGCCGCAAGACCATGCAAGTGGAGATCCTCAAGGACGCGCTGGCCGGGTCGGACTCAAAATAAACCGACTTGCGGCGCTTGTTGCAGCCGAGGGACAGTTCCCGATGAAGGCCGTTGCCGAGACCCGCGGTGGCGCGGCCCATCTCCATGACAAGGGTGCGTCGCCCGGTGAAGCCGCGCGGGCCTTACCGCAAACGCGTCCGCGGCTCCAGGACCCACTCTAGAGATTTCTTGCGTATATGTCTGGTCGGGCTCGCCAAGGCTCGACACCGGTGTCTTCACACCAATAGACTTTCCCGTCGCTGAGCCAGAAATGGCTTAGGCATCCTTTGGTTCTCCAAACGGAGGGATGCAACGTTGGCCGGCCCTCCACGCTCACCTCAATGCGCCACCTGGGGTTATGTGGCGCGTGGGTTGGCAATGAAACCACATCGCCACACCCACAGGGACACCTAAAGAGTGCCCAGTATGGTCGGCCTTTATGCACGACGCTTATGAACTGTCCCGGCCGAACCGCGTCATTCGGCGGCGTTTTTTCAACCACATCATTGCGAGCGAAAGATACGTCCGCGAGCGATGCCTCAGAAGGAACTCGGTCCGCCGGTGTTTTTGGACCACGTGGACCGAGAATGATTTCCTCTGCCCACCGTAGGAAACTTAACAACCAAGACCACATGCGAATCAACACAGCTTGCCGAGTGACGGCATACCGAGCCGGTAGCCATTCTCGCGTGCGAGCAATAAACCGTCTGGACCGCAGCAAAAACAACCAGCGTTGTCTTTTGGCATATTGCTGTAAATTACCATGTGCACGAAATCGTACCATATATTGTCGCGGCGAATGTCGCTCGCAAGCCGCCGATAGGGGCGCACCAGATCAAACAAGGTCGCTACGGCCATGTCGGCGGTCGCACTGGTGAAGGGACCTACTCCGGGCGCCCGCTCCCCGCCCCCGATCAGATAATACTCTTCCCGGAGCGTCTCTGGATCCAGCTCCGCCAGCTCCGGACGCGCCTTCAGTGCACTCTCGTAATCGAGCTTTTCCTCGGTGACGACGCCTTGGCATCTTAAGCACCCACCAGATTCGGGAAGAACTGTGCTAACCCGCCCTCTATGATCACGTAGGTACGGCTGACGGTCCTGGTCAAGACCAATATTGCCTGTGAGCCCGCAGTCGATGAGTCCTTGGCAGTAATAGTAAACCGCCTGATTGAGAATTTCTCTCCCAGCGACATCATCAGTACAACCGAACACCAAGTCGGCGCTGGAAATGGCATCGACCGCTTCTGGAGACTCGTTCACATACCCCTCAATGGCAACGACAGTCACTCTCAGGCCCAGATCCCGAACATATCGGGCTAACGTAGCAGCTTTGCTCTCGCCTACATCGCAGCGGCGATATCCGCGAACGCGGTTGAGATTGCTAGCTTCGAGCAAATCGCCGTCTACAATGATGAGTTCGCCTACACCCGCGCGAGCGATAAGTGTGGCGACTGAAGACCCTGTTCCCCCTCCTCCGACGATTGCTACGCGCAACGATCTGAGCTTCTCGTTGAATGGTTCGCCAAATGCAGCTTCTTGTCGCTTTAGCACTTCCGATGGTGCAGCATCGACCTTCTTGCCGATGTGAACTGACAGCTGCGTCCCGAGCACACACACATGCCGGACGTCAGCCACTCCGTGAGGGGCCGCACCCGTCCGAACTCTGGCACGCCAATGTCCGTCGGCCAAAATCATCGCGACAAGTGATACCTCAGGGCCATTGCAGCCAGCGTATCCCCTCAGAATGCTTTGTTCGTTCTGATCATCCTTCGTCGAGAAATCCAGAGCGCCCCTTGGGTGACTGTGGACAAACCCCAGCTCAAGCCGCTCCTGCTCGCAGCGAAAGTAGATATCTTGGAACTTGCGGAGATTGATGCGCAAGTGCACCGGGGAGCTGTCCAGCACCCAGTCGCCATCCATCTCAATCGCGTCAACGGCCACAAAACGCGTTGACGGCGGCAGACCCAGTACGGTTCTCTCAATTTTGCGGAAGAGGACGAGCGCGCCCCGCTCGTCACGGTCGGGGTGCCCGGTCAACCAGCTCTTGAGCCTATCGTCGAGGGAACCGATAATCGAAATCCGATATCCGTTCATGAACGCCTCGCGTCCGGGTACTTAAACGCCCATGAGATCCGGTCCATAATTGTCTGGACGTCGTCGACCTTTGGCTTCCAGGCATTTTTATGCCAGTGTCTGGACCACCGGCAAAACACTGTCGCCTTGTGCGTACGCGAATCCTCATTGGAACCAGGTCCGCCAGTATTTGGTATTGGCTTGCCGTCAGCCCGGTGAAGTCGTGGGTGAACCCAGAACATGTCCCCACCCGAGCTATTGTAATTCTGCGGAATCTCATACAACACATCGACAGCGTTTGCAGATTTTGCATCTGCCAGGTAAACCCCTTTCGGCAGCGGAAATCTTTTGAATATTAGGAAACGGGCGCCCTCCTCTTCTTCAAAATTGACGCCGGCTTTGTGGAGTGTCTCGTAATCAGAATCGAACAACAGGGGCATTATTCAATTCCGGCTTCGGAACTTGCATCCTGCGCGTAGAACTTTTCGATCCCCGGTGGCAGCAAGTCGATCGGGTCCTCGTGCCCAACTAACTGGCCAGGCTGGCCTGGCCTTTTCACATAAAGGTCCATGCTATCCGGTATGCCAGGGCCTACGCCTCGCACCTCGGCGCCGGTTATGAACCGGTTGTCCCAATCGTAATTTTCGTTTTCGATTTTGAACTTGAACTTCTCTTTGGCAGCCATGGATCCGTCTCTCGCAGTTGCTTGGTTTCAAGATATCTCAGGCGCGCACATCCCTCTTCTCCCGTTGATTACGGGCAGGCTCGACCAGTTGCCTCTTATACGGGAAGCGCTCCTTCGGGTTTCACGGGAATGCGCGTGTTTCGCCACGGAATTCGCGGAATGGAGGTCCAAACCCGCGGAATCAGGCCTGGGCGTCTACCGCTGTCTTAGTGAGGACAAGGGGATCGGTGCATTCGATTTCACAGGTTTGGTCACCACAAGGCTGTAATATTGATCAATCCCCAGCCCTGCCTGCAGCAGCCCCTCCATAAAATCTTGATAGGTAGCCATGGAAAGTGTTGCGACGCGCATCAGATAATCGATCCTTCCCCCAATTGCCCAGCAATCCAAGATTTCGGGAAAATCTTGGATCGCGACCTCGAAGTGTCTTTGGTCCTCAAGGCGATGACGGTCCAGCACGACCTCCACCATTACAAAGACCATGCCGCCAATGAGGGCTGGACTGAGCCGTGCGTAGAATCCCTCAATAATTCCTTCGGCCTCGAGTGCACGGAGACGTTCCGAGCAAGCCGACGCCGAAAGATGGACGCGCTTCGCAAGCTCGCTTTTTGAAATCCTACCGTCTGACTGAATCGCTGAAAGAATGCGGATATCCCAGGCGTCCAGGCGCAGAGGATTGGGTTTTGCCTTCATGACTTCAGCTCTTATGCCGTTGCCGACACTGGAATTGGGTTGGAACGACCGGCTCTTGGTCACGAAGGGTTCAAACGCCGATGTTGCGTGCGATGCTGTCCGCAGCCATGCGCTTTCGCCACTCAAGAGGTCCGGAATCATGAATGGAGTTTCCCTCGACATCGACAGCTGCGATGACAGGCATGTCCTTCACCTCGAATTCATAGACAGCTTCCATGCCAAGGTCTTCGAAGGCCACAAGCCGCGCTGACTTAATTGATTTTGAGATCAGGTAGGCAGCCCCTCCCACCGCGATGAGATACGGCGTTTTGTATCTTGCAATCGACTGTATTGCCGCCCGCCCTCTCTCCGCTTTGCCCACCATCGCGAAAAGCCCGGTTTCGGCTAGTACCTTTTCCGTAAAATCGTCCATTCGGCTGGAGGTCGTTGGCCCAGCCGGTCCGACGACTTCATCTCCCACCGCGCGGACGGGTCCAACGTAGTAGATAACGCGTCCCTGCAGATCGAACGGAAGCGGCTTGCCGGCGTCGATCAACTCGACGATCCGCTTGTGGGCTGCGTCACGGCCCGTCAGCATCGTTCCGGATAAAAGGAGGGTTTCCCCGCAGCGCCACGATGCTGTCTCTTCCTTCGCCAGCGTATCAAGATTGATCCTGCGTACGCCGGCTGGCCTCAATTCGTCCGTTCCAATTTCGGGCCATTCGCTCAGATCGGGCGGCTGGAGTCGGATGGGTCCATAGCCGTCCAAAGTAAACTTCAGGTGCCGGTTGGCGGCACATTGCGGGATGAGGGCAACGGGCTTGGACGCCGCATGAGTAGGATAGGTCGCAACCTTGACGTCAACGACTGTCGTCAGACCACCAAGGCCTTGGGCCCCAATACCAAGCGCGTTGATCCGCTCATAAAGCTCAATCCGCAGCCCCTCCTCTGGGCTGGACGCTCCCCTGGCAATCAGTTCCACCATATCGATGGGCTCGTTCATGGCCTCTTTGGCCAGCAGCATCGCCTTTTCAGCGCTACCACCGACGCCAACAGAGATCAGGCCGGGGGGGCACCATCCGCTGCCGAGGGTCGCCACCGTGTCGACCACCCAATCGGCAACGGATGCGCTTGGGTTCAGAGTGGTGAAACGGGCCTTGTTCTCCGAACCGCCGCCTTTTGCCGCAATGGTGATCTCAATCTTGTTACCTTGCACAAGGTCAACGTGGACGACTGCCGGCGTGTTGTCACGGGTGTTCATCCGTCGGGCAAGCGGATCGGCAACAATTGATGCCCGAAGCGGATTGTCCGGGTCGAGATATGCCTGACGGACACCGTCATTCACGAGGTCTGCGAAACTGGCTGCTGAGTTGATGCGGACGTCCATACCGACCTTGGCGAAGCACACCACAAGACCGGTGTCCTGGCACATCGGCCGCCGTCCGAAGGCCGCCATGCGGGAATTAGCCAGGATCTGTCCGATGGCATTCTTCGCCGCTCGACTCTGTTCACTCACGTAGGCCTGCGAAAGAGACCGGATGTAATCTGGAGGATGGTAATACGAGATGTACTGAAGGGCGTCGGCAACGCTCCTTGTGATATCCTTGCCGGCGATGGTCCGTGTTCTACTTCCCACCGATTTCATCCAAATGAGCTGAGACCGTTGACCATTTTGAGGATTTGGAAGCTTCGCACCCCCTGTTCGCCGCCTTCATATCCGTAGCCACTCTGCTTGACTCCCCCATAGGGCGCGTCTGCCGAGACCCCTTTCAGGTAATTCACACTGACAGCGCCTGCCGAAAGGCCATTAATCAGCTTTCGCTGCGTATTGGCAGCGTCCGTGAAGAAATAAGCGGCCAAGCCATAATCGGTGGCGTTGGCCTCCTCAATCGCCTCCTCGAGCGCATCGAACGGCGCCACAGTGAGGATCGGTCCGAACGGCTCTTCATGAAGCACTCTCGCTTCCTTCGGTACGGCCGTCAGGATGGTTGGCGGCCAGTAAAAGCCCGGTCGGTCAAGGCGGGCGCCACCGGTTTGGATGCGGGCGCCTCGTTCGACCGCATCCTTGGTCAGGCGCTGCATTGCTTCTATTCGCCGGGCGTTCGCCATCGGACCCATGTCCGTTGCAGCGTCGTCTGGTAGGCCGATCCTGATCTTGCGGACCGCCTCCGTCATCCGGGACAGAAATTCCTCATAGAGGGACCGCGCGACAAGAATCCTGCTGGGCGCATTGCAGCTCTGGCCCGCGCACTCGAACTTGTATTCCGAAATAGCCGGTACGGCCTTTGCCAGGTCGGCATCCTCGCACACAATAACCGGGGAGTGCCCACCGAGTTCGAGGATGCAGCGCTGCAAATTATTCGCCGCGAGCATGGCCAGCTGTTTTCCAACAGCGGTTGAACCGGTGAAAGTTAAAACCTTCACGATTGGCGAACTGAGCAAATGCCGCGATATATGCACCGGCACACCGAAGACCAGATTGACCACGCCGTCCGGAACGCCTGCTTGGCGCAACGATTCAACAATATGGACTGCCACGCTCGGTGTCTCTTCAGCCCCTTTGAGGATCACCGGGCAGCCTGCCGCAAGCGCAGGGGCGAGCTTGCGGGCGATGAGAACGGCCGGATAGTTCCAAGGGGTAAAGGCAGCAACGACGCCAAGGGGCTCCGGGACGACCATCCGGTTCGGACCCATCGGAATCGGGGTCGACAGCTCCTCGGCATGTCTGCCGTTCCATTCCAGCGTTTCGACAGCGCGCACATACTCACCTGTCGCTTCGGCAATCGTCTTTCCCTGTTCGGCCGACAGGTCCCTGGCCGCGGCTCCAGCCCTCTCTGCTAGAATCCTGGCGGCTGCTACGAGGATCTCGCCACGATGTTTGGCTGGCCGCGAGGACCACGCCTTGCGGCTCCGTTCTGTCGAAGCGAGAGCCTCATCCAAATCCGACACGGTCGCCGAGGCCACCGAAGCAAATACCTTCTCCGTCGCCGGATTAACCACCGGCAATGTGGCTCTGCTACCGCCGGCTCGCCATTTGCCGTTGATAAAGAGGTGGTGGCTCCTAGCGTCGGACATCGCGCGCTCCACTTAGTGAAATATTCATGCCATACAAGCGCCGTTCGATGTCAAAAACACTGAACTCGCTTGAGCCAGTTTCATCGCGATGGTCGCGGAGGGTCAAATATCGATTAGTGCCGAAATCCATCTGGAATCCAGATCGATCTGATGTTGATGGCGGGAAGCGGTCATGTCCCAGCTTCGTAGTTGAACGGTTATCAGGTCGGCTCAGCAGCCACTGCAGCCCAGCCGCGGCTCTCAATCAGTTCTCTGGCCACATTGGTGATGAGCTTACGTACCGCGCAAACGGATGCAGAACGCTCATCTTTCGGATTCACAGCAAGCACGACGGATCGGGTAATCGCCGGATCAACGATCTTGACGGTCCGGACCAGCCCTTGAGAGGCTTCTTTCTGAACCGCGGACGGAGCGAGAATAGAATAAGCCTTTCCGTCTATAACCATGTTGATGATCGTTGAGAGCGAGTCCACTTCAAACTTGACGTCCAGCGCGCAACCGTGTTGTGCGACGACGTCAGCGACTGAACGTCTGACGTTATTGCTGCGCATGGGGACCGCGAGCGGGAATGCATGCAGGTCAGCAAGAGATATAGCATCTTCGAAGGGTGGCTCACCGGACGGAACCACCAGACAAAGGTTTTCGCGCGCTAGCACCGTCATCCGCCCTACACTGTCCGCGGTGCGGTAGAGAACCGCCAGATTGAAGCGTCCAGCAGCCATCCACTCCTCTAGCGGTCCAGTCATACCCTCCACCATTTTGAGGGACACCTTGGGCAATTCGTTCCTCACTGCCTCAAGCAGCGGCCCGCTCAGAACGCGAGCCGCTCCAGATGGAATGCCCATAGTTACCTCCCCGGCAGGGGAAGAAGCTGTGTTGGTCAATTCCACCTCAGTAAGTCGAATTTCTTTGAGGATCGCCCGTGCCCGCTCGAGCAATTTGGCTCCTGACGCTGTGACGCTCACGCCAGTCCTGTCACGTATCAGCAGCTGAGTCCCGAAGCCTTCCTCCAGTTGACGCACATGCAGGCTTAGCGCGCTTTGGGCGACATTAAGGAAGCCCGCGGCTTTCGTGAAACTGCCTGCTTCGACCACGCCGACGAAGTATCTTAATTGTCTGATTTCCACGGGTACTCTTCCGAGGGCGAACTCCAATTTCGGCAATCTATCTCGAAATGCGATGGCGCGACAGCAATAATTGTGCCACGGCGCACCCAGTCGGCTCTAAATCAGCCGCACAAGACTCAAACGTCCAAGTCGGTGTCCGGACCCGCGGCGGCAATTTCTTGGGCCCTTCGAATCACCGGCGGATCGACCATCTTTCCCTCGAAGGCGAAAGCGCCTCGACCCTGCCCTGCCGCATCTTTTTGCGCCGCGAGAACACGACGGGCCCACTCGAGCTCCTGTGCGCTCGGCGAAAAGGCCTCATTGAAAATGGCCACTTGTGCCGGATGGATCGCCAAAGCTCCGGCAAAGCCAAGCCGCCGCGCATGCGCCGCGGCTTCACGAAGTTTATAGGTGTCCGAGAACTCGCCCATGCTTCCAATAAAGCCCAAAGGGAGCAATCCGGCCGCACGGGCAGCGAACAGCACGGCAAGGCTCGGGGCCAGGAGCAGATCAAATCCCGGGACGCCGCCAACAGCGGCACTGAAGTCTTCAGGACCAAGCGCCATTGCGACCATCCTTGGATGCGCCGACGCAATGGTCGCGAGCTTTCGCAAAGCGCCAGGCGTCTCGATCTGGGCGAGGAAACGTATGCGTCCCACGGGAAGATTTCTTTCCCGTTCAAGTTCCGAAACCGCATTGGCGATCTCTAAAACCCACTCTGCCGAATCCGTCTTGGGGAGAACCAATGCATCGACACCGGCCACCACAGCTGCATCGAGATCGGCCGCCAAGACGCGCAAACCTCGGTTCACGCGGACCAAAACCGATGCGCCCTTACTGCCCACCTTTGCCACAGATTCAGGAAGCTGCCGCCGTGCCTCGCCTTTTTGCTCCTGCGGAACGGAATCCTCGAGATCGAGAATGAGGCCATCAGCACCCCGCTGATGGGCCGTTGCCACAAAACGCGCAACGTGAGCGGGAACAAAGAGTAGGGATCTCCAGCGCGGTACGGGAAGCGAGCTTTCGGCGGCTGGACGGTTGTCCTTGATCATGGACTCGCCTCGCGGATATTAGCGAGAGCGATGCCAGTGAGGTTGCCGGCCGGCTGCCGGTGCTTTGCCCGGAGCAAGCACGGACTCCCGAGTGCGTCGCTCCCGACAAGCGGCGCGGTCATGCTGACACAGCTCTTTCGTGCAAACGCGCTGAAACCTCCTTGCGGACGCTCTCCGTGTGGGCGCCAAGAGCTGGAACTGGACGCAGCGACGGGTGCTCAGAGTTGAAGATTGCGGCCGGCGCTATCGTCTCCACAGTTCCTTCAGGTGTGCCAATTCCAACCCTGCGAACATGGGGATGTTTTGAAATATCCGCGACTTCATTCAGTCGCCCATATGCCAAACCGGCCGCTTCAAGCTCCTGCATCGCTTCGTGGCAGGACAATTCGGAAAACCGCCTTTCAATAATCTCGTCAAGTTGGGCACGGTGTCCGAGCCGCTCCATATTGTCTGCAAAAGTAGGTGCGCGTGTAAGCGACGGCTGCTTCAGGAATTTCTCGCAGAAATTCACCCACTCGCGGTCGTTCTGAACCGAAAAAATGACTTCCTTGTCATCGGCACAACGATAGGCGCCATACGGAGCCAGCGACGGGTGTTTCACGCCGGCGCGTACTGTGTGATAGCCGCTGTAGTCGTTCTGCAGAACCGGCACGTTCATCCAATCGGCGACGGAATCGAACAGTGACACCTGAATGCTTGTCCCTTCGCCAGTGACCTCACGGTGATACAGCGCCTGAAGAATGGCGCTATGCGCGGTCATGCCCGCCGAGATGTCGCAAACAGAGACCCCTACACGCGCTGGTCCTTGCTGGTTGCCCGTGATCGCGCATAGACCTGTTTCAGCCTGGACGATGAGATCATATGCCTTCAAATGGGAATATGGCCCTGTGTCCCCGAAACCAGAGATATCGCAGGTGATCAGCCGCGGAAAACGTCGGCGGAGATCGGCAGATCCAAAACCGAGTTTTTCGGTACTGCCCGGTTTCAGATTCTGAATAAAGACGTCCGAACCGGTAATAAGCGCGTCCAGGACTGCGCGGTCCGCTTCCAACTTCAGGTCCAGACAGACCGACTCCTTGCCCCGATTGAGCCAGACGAAGTAAGCACTCTGTCCCTGGACCAACTTGTCGTAGTTTCGGGCAAAATCACCTTCGGGCCTCTCGATCTTGATGACCCGGGCGCCCGCGTCTGCAAGGCGTGACGATGCGTAGGGTGCGGCCACGGCCTGCTCGACCGCTACGACGGTGATCCCCTCAAGAGAGTTCTGCATGCGACACCGTGCTTTTCATCCAACGTTTTCGTTTTGATTCCGACGCCTCAGGACCGCCAGCAACCGGTTCTGTTCATTCCCGACAATTGAGAATGCCTCGTCGACACCCATTCCCGGCTTTGCAAGCATCATGTCGGCCTGGGTTGCCACCGATACGTGGACCGAACCCTGGGCGGAGAGATCTGTCTCGGTACAGCTCCCGCCGACATACGCTCCGACCCCATTTTCCTTGCAAAGGAGAACGGCCCGAGCCGTGTCGGCCATGGAGCCGACATCGGGCGTCTTTATCTGAACAAGGTGCGCGGCCTTCGCTTCAGCAAAGAGCAGAATATCCTCAAGCGTATTGCATCTCTCATCGACGACAACGCGGGCGCCCGATCCCCGGTCATCCAGGATCGATACGATCCGGGCATATTTCTCAATTTGAGCTTGCGTGGAACCATAATCCGCCGGCGACTCGATATTGAGCGTGAAATCCGGAACGGTTTCTGCAACCTTGCAGATAAAGTCGGCAACGCGTCGCGGCTCCAGGCCGATTTCCTGGCCGATCCAGCCATACACATCGAAATGCAAGACCGGATGATAACCTGCGTGGCCGATTTCACCTGTCCGAGTTGCAACCCATTTGACGAATTCCATGAAGGTCTGACCGTCGACGCCGAATTTCTGGCGCGAGTTGATCAATCCGTGCGGAAGAACATCCACGCCCTTCAAAATCATCTTGTCAACATTGATTTCGCGAGCATCTCCGCTCTGGCAGTAAATCGGAACCCTACGTGTCGGTAGAGGCAGATCAAATTCATTGCATATGATCTCCGCCATCGTCGTATGATGAAGATGGGCGGCCGCGCGAAGGAGAGCTTGGCTGACGCCATACTGAATCGCGAGTGGCAACGGCTTATGTTCGTAGGGTTCGAAAACCTTCGCACAGGCATCCAGATAAAGAGATGCATCGACATCGAGAAGCCGCGGGACCACGACCCGCCACGACAAATCGGAGATTTGATTCGGATCGAAGAGCGGATCGCGTCCGCCGGCACCAGAGTACTGGACGTTCATCATGTCGCCCCAAACGACGGTGTCGTCGGCAAGGACAAGCCCGACGCTGAGCGATGATGCTGGAATGCGAATCGACTTGAACCCAGGCGTTGTCGGTACGCCGACATAGATGAAACCATCCTGGACGGCGCCGGACCTGATGGCAGCTTGATCATCATAGAAGAATGCACCGTTGCCAGGCGCAAGGACCACGTCTTTGATCTGCAATTCAGTCACCCGATTCATTCTGAGGGGATAAAATTCGTTACGCTGCTGGCCGGCGGGGCGCTGGCCGGTCGGCATTTGATCTTAGATCTTCTGCGGTCGCGCGACGATTGCTACCTCTTCGTTGACGTGCACATGCCTGCCCGATCGGATGGCTAAGACGATGGATGTTCCAGGCGCGCGGATACCAATGGGCTTAGCGGACAGCGAATCCATCGGATGCAGGATTCCTATGAGAGCTCCCTGCTTCACTTCGTCCAACACCGAGCAGCGAGGTTCGAAGATACCGGTTGCAGGCGATTTCAACTCGTCGGACGGACGAGTTTCAAGTATTTGACCGGATTTCTTTTCAAGGAATGTTGGATATTCGGCTTTGCCCTCGACCAACCCGAGCGCGATGAGCGCGTTACGCACTCCAGCCTCGAAGATCGCGAGATTATCCGCACCTACCGTGCCGCCACCAAATTCAGTGCAAACAAATACCTTGCCCTGGTTTTGGGCCAGGATATCGAACATTCCAACCGTGTCGTTATATTCCCAGACCAAAGTCACGGGCAATTTGAACGCTTCCGCCATTCTCACCGTCCTGGCCATGAGATCGCGATCGGCAATCGGATGCGTCGTGGCGGCCGGTGGAAAATCCCACGCTGGTCCGAAGCTGTGCAGATCAAATATCGTGTCGGCCATTGGCAACAATACGCGGGACACCGCATCAGCGATTCGTTCGGTCACTGACCCGTCGCCGCGGCCCGGAAACACGCGATTGAGATTCAACCCGTCGAGCGGAGTATTGCGGCTCCATGCCTGCACGGCCAATGGATTGAGCACCGGTAGGACGATAACCCTTCCACAGGTTTGCGCTTCTGGCAGCCACTCAATAAGCCGTCGCGCGACAAGTGGCCCCTCCAGTTCATTGCCATGGTTTCCGCCGGTGACAAGGAGGCGCGGTCCCTCACCTTTATTGAGACTGAAGATCGGAAGCGAAAGCTCTCCGGAGTCGGCGCCTCCCGGGACAACAAGATGCCCCCTGCTCACGCCGGGCGTCTCGAGATCAAACGTAAGATGTGGTGCTTCGCTCATTGTTCAACCTATTGCGAGTATTCAGGCGATCTGGCAGCCGGGTTCGGTTGCCGTTATGCATTTGCATTTTCCCGCGCTCGAAGTATGCGCCACACGATCGTCAATTCGCCAATATAATGTCCGGCACGGTGCCATCGCGCTTTTAGATGGAGGCCGCTTAGCTGGGACCACGGCTAGTCGATGTCCAAAAAAGAGAAAACGGGAGCGGTGAACCGTTGATACCTGTGCCTACAAAGGACTGCCATCGTGTCTGGCCACGAGGCGGGTTCTTGTAGGGCTTCTGCAGATTCTAAAGCACCACCGAGCCTGCCACGTCCTCTATTTCAGCAGATGTAAATGCCCAATCAGATGCGGCAACTTGGTCGAGCCCTCAGCGCGCCGGGGTCAATCTGATCACTCCAACATCGTTTTCGATGTTGATCTCGGTCCCGAACGGCTCGGATAAAATCCGTAGGCGCTCTAGGATGGCCTTGGCTTGAGGTGCCGAGGCGAACTGAGGGATTCCCCGGTCGGCAAACCGTTTGGAGTGGCCGAGTTCGATGGGATATAGCCGCAATTCGGCAAGTTGGTTCCGCTCGAAACGGCTTACCGTGACAATGCTTTCATAGAAGATCGGGTCTGTGAACCCTTTTGCCATCTCGGCGACCTTCACCTCCGCATCAGTATGGACGCGCGGGTCCTTAGCATATTCGTCAAACATGTCGGCGCCGGTCGGGGTCCCAAGGTCGTCCTCGAAGAAATTACCCAGGCTATAGAAAATCGGCCGGCCCCGATAGATTTCGATGCCTCGCAGCAGATGGGGCCCGTGTCCAACGTACGCGTCCGCTCCGGCGTCGATCATTTTGCGCGCAAAGGATTGCTCGTAATCTGGCGGTTCTTGGCTCAAATTACCAGGCTCGTGGCAGTGGTTGGTGACAATGCAGAAGTCAGAGAACTGCTTGCCGCGGCGAACGTTCCGCAGGATGTCGGCGACATCGCGCGAGTCGGGTTCATAGCTGTATCCCGCCTTGTCGCCCGCCTTGAAGGTCACTCCAGCGATCACGACGCATGTTGGCTCACATTCGGATTGGTAATAAACGGGCAATCCATCGCGCACTTGCCTTAGATTTTTCAGCATATCCGACGGGACCACGATGTTTTGCGCCAAGCGAAGCGGGTTGAGGCCGGGTCTACCAGGGGCCTCGCCAGCGGGATCGCACGCACGAAACATTGGCGCAAATGTTGTGGCCAACGACACCAACCCCACGCGACCGCGTGCCGTTTCGAAGAAACGCGCAGCACCAGCTTGTGCAAGGTTCTCGCCCGTCCCCGCATGGACAACACCGCTCTCATCGAGCACCCGGCTCGTCTCGCGCATGCCTTCAATGCCCCAGTCAAGAGTATGGTTGTTCGCGCGGCCCACGATGTCGAACCCCATCGCCTTCAAGTCGGGTCCGACCTCCGGCAAGCTGAGGTGATACGCGCCGCCGTATTCAGCCTGGGGATATCCCTTGAAAGATCTGCTGTCAAAGATGTTGACTTCCAGATTGCCAAAAGTGACATCAGCATCCTGAAGGATTTTGACGATAGCGCCGAAGCCGGGATCTTGAGATTTTGTCACCGCTCGAGACACGATTAGGTCGCCGACTGCTACCATCGTGAAGCCATCTTCAACGTTCGTTTGAATTGAACCAACCGTATCGTAGTTGCCGTCCTGCTGGACCAGATGAGAACTGCTCACGTGTGAATTTTCTTCCATAGTCCTTCTTCTCTTCTTTTCGCTACATTGGATTGGGTGGTCATGTCAGCGGCGCTCTCGAGATGTTCGAGCGGCGAAAGTTTCTGACATAACCATCGGATCGAGCGAATGATCCCCCGGCACAGGCATTAGATGGAGGATGTCTTGCAGCGGAGCGCGCACATGACAAGCCACGACCCGCCCATCTCCCATAGGCACCAAAGCCGGGACTTCGACACGGCAACGTTCGACCGCGAGCGGGCAGCGCGGATGAAACGCGCACCCGCTAGGCGGATGAATGGGACTTGGCACCTCACCCTCGACGGGCGCCTCCAGCCGAACGCGTGTCGGATCCGGGACCGGTGCTGCCGCGATCAGAGCCTCGGTGTAGGGATGGACCGGCTTGGCAAAGAGCGCCTCGCACGGCGCAAGCTCCACGAGCCGCCCGAGATACATGACCGCGACGCTGTGGCCGATATGCTCCACGACGCCAAGGTCATGTGAGATGAAGACAAAGGCGATGCCCATCTGCTGCTGGAGATCCAGGAGCAGGTTCAGGATCTGTGCCTGCACGGAGACGTCGAGGGCAGACACCGCTTCGTCGGCGATGATGAGAGAGGGGTTGAGCGACAGGGCGCGTGCAATGCCGAGCCGCTGACGCTGACCGCCCGACAATTCGGACGGAAGCCTGTGCATCATCTCGCGCGACATTCCGACTTTTCGGAGTAGATCCGCAGCGAGTGCGTTGCGCTGCCTTCGGCTGAGGCGCTCGAAATTCTCGACGGGTTCCGTGATGATCTGTCCGGCGGTAAGGCGCGGGTTCAGCGACGAGTAAGGATCCTGAAAGACCATCTGCATGCGACGGCGCCAGGCGCGCAGCGCGCCTTTTGTGAGGCCAGCAATATCGGTTCCCTCGATCAGCACGCGTCCGCCGGTCGGCTCGACGAGCCGCATCAGCAGTCGCGCGACTGTGGACTTGCCGCAGCCGGATTCGCCGACGATGCACAGCGTCTCCCCCGCCTCGACGCTGAAGGATACATCCTCCACCGCCCGGATCATCGGAATGCTTTTCTTGAATAGGCCCGAGCCAAGCGGATAATGCTTGGTCAGATTCTCGACTTTCAGCAGAGGACCGTTCATGCGCCCATTACCTCTTCGGCGCGCCAACAAGCTGCGGCCTGGCTCGACCCGACATCACGCAGGATGGGTGTCTTCTCGCGGCAAATATCGATCGCGAAGGGGCAGCGTGGTGCAAAGCTGCAGCCGACAATGGGCTCGCGCAGGTTTGGCACCACGCCGGGTATCTCCGGCAGGCGGTGCTCGCGGCCGCGCCGCCGGTCGGGCACCGATCGCATAAGCCCTTGAGTGTAAGGATGCGCCGGTCGCGCAAACAGGTCGATGACGTTGGCCTGTTCCACGATACGACCGGCATACATCACAATCACGCGCTGGCAGGTCTCGGCGACGACGCCGAGGTCATGTGTGATGAACATCACGGCCGTTCCCGTGCGCTCCTTCAGATCGACGATCAGCCGCAGGATCTGCGCCTGGATGGTGACGTCGAGCGCCGTCGTCGGCTCATCGGCGATCAACAGTTCCGGCGAGCAGGCCAGAGCCATGGCGATCATGGCGCGCTGGCGCATGCCGCCCGACATTTCATGGGGGTAGTTGTTGACGCGACGCTCAGGGTCCGCGATGCGGACGAGACGTAGCATCTCTTCGGCTTTCTTCATGGCCGCCGGGCGGGAAGCCTTGGTGTGGATCTGAACCGCTTCGGCGATCTGGTGCCCGACCGTATAGACCGGGTTTAAGCTCGTCATCGGCTCCTGGAAGATCATGGCGATCCGGTCGCCGCGGATCTTGCGCATCTCCCGATCGGACAGTCCAAGCAGGTCGCGACCCTGGAAGCGGACCTCGCCGCCAACGGTCCTGGCGCCCCGCTTTGGCAACAGGCGAAGGATCGACAGGGCCGTCACGCTCTTCCCGCATCCGGATTCGCCGACGACGCCGAGCGTCTCGCCTTTCTTGACCTGGAAACTGATGCCGCCCAGCGCACGGGTGACGCTGTCTTCGCCAAAGAAATGCGTTTCGAGGTCTCGCACCTCGAGCAGCAGGTCGTTTCCTAGCCTTTGATGCATCTGCGTGTCAGCGCCTCTGCCTGGCGCGGGGATCGAACAGGTCGCGCAGGCCGTCCCCGAGCAGGTTGACGGCAAGGACGGTGACGGCCAGGCAGATACCGGGGGCAAAGATCGTCAACGGCGCGATGGCGAGATAAAGCCGCGAGCTGGCGATCATGTTGCCCCAGCTCGGAATCTCGGGCGGAACGCCTACGCCAAGAAAGCTGAGCCCCGCCTCCGTCAGGATCGCGCTGGCGCAGACAGTAGCGCCCTGCACCATCAGCGCCGGAATAGTGCTGGGCAGGATATGACGCCACAGCACCCTTGTCAGGCGCGCCCCGCCGCACAGCGCGGCCTCAACATAGGGGCGCTCGCGAACCCCCAGCACCACCGACCGGACCAGCCGTGCGACGGCTGGGGTCTCGGGGATCGCGATCGCGACGATCAGGATGCCGAGCCCCGGACCTGTTAGAGAAATGAGCGCAATCGCCAGCAGGATCGTCGGGATCGACATCAGCCCGTCCATGATCCGCATGACGACATTGTCGAAGCTGCGGCTGTAACCAGCGATGACACCGATCAGGAGCCCGATCAGGGAAGCGCTCGCCGCCGACAGCAGCCCGACCAGGAGCGAGATGCGGGCCCCGAAGATCGTTCGCGCAAACACATCCCGCCCGAGATTGTCGCTGCCGAACCACATTTCGGCGGAAGCCGGCTGCAGCCGCTTGAACGGATCCATGTTCCCCGGATCGCCGGCGTAAACCCGCGCCGCCAGCGTCAGGATGATCAGAAGCCCCAGTAGGCCGCCGCCTGTCAGGACGAGCGGATGACGCCTTGCTAGACGCGGAAGATCAGACAGGCGCAGTCGCCTCGCCGGGACATCTTCAACTGGTGCCGACAAAATCGTCATATCAGTACCGTATACGAGGATCGATCAGGGTGTAGGCCAGATCGACCGTGAGGTTGATGAGCACGTATAGACCCGAGGTCACGATCAGCACGCTCTGGATGATCGGATAGTCGCGGTTGCTGATAGCATCGACGACCAGCCGGCCGATGCCGGGTATGTTGAACACCGTTTCGGTGAGGACCACGCCGCCGATCAGATAGGCGAAGCTGATGCCGATCACCGTCAGGATCGGGACGCCGGCATTCTTGAGGGCGTGGTGGATAAGCATGGCATAGGACGAAGCGCCCTTGGCGGCCGCCGTTCGTATGTAGTCTTCCGACAGCACCTCAAGCATGCTCGCCCGCGTCACCCGGGCGATGAACGCAATGAAGCCAAGACTTAACGCCACGGTGGGCAGCACCAGATGCACGAACCACGGCCCGAGGCCACTCTCGATCGGCAGGTAGCCCTGAACCGGCAGCCAATGTGTTCTGATGGCGAAGAAATATATCAGAAAATAGCCGATGACAAAGACCGGGACCGAATAGCCAAATGCCGAGAAGACCGCGAGCAGGCGGTCGATGAGCCCGCCGGTTCGCCACGCGGCAAGAATGCCGAATGAGACTCCGACCGTCACCGAAAGGATCATCGTCAGCATCGACAGCGAAAGGGTCGGCTCAAGCCGCTGCGACATCAGATCGAGAACGGGTCGGCCCGCAAAGATCGAGGTGCCGAAATCGCCGCCCAGCATGTCGCGCACCCAATGCATGAACTGAACCGGCATGGGATCGTTCAGGCCGAGCTTTTCGCGGATGCCGGCGATCATGTCGGCCGTCGCCGACTTGCCGGCGATGATCGCTGCCGGGTCGCCGGGCGCCATCCTGAGCAGCAGAAAGACGAAGATCCCGACCATCACCATGACAGCGATCGCCGAAACCAATCTGCGCAGGATGTAGGCCGCCATTAGGCGGAGGCTTTCCGCATGTTCCACATGGGGACTATCTGCGGCATGCCGATGAGATCTGTGAGTGACTTGCGGTGCGCGACCGGCGAGACATATGTTCCCAACCTCACGTCGCCGACAAAGTCCCACCAGATTGGTTGCATCTTGCGGGCCAGTGCCTTTCGCTCATCGAGCGTTGCGACATCTGCCCATTTGGCCCGCAGCGCCTCATACTCATCGTTCTTCGGCCAGCCGTACCAAGCGTCGTCTCCATTCGCGAGGAGAAGGGGGCTGGCGAGCGGATTACCTAGCGAATAATCGAATTCGGCCGTGATAAACATACTCCAGCCGCCGTTCTCAACGGGGTCCTTTTTCGCTCGGCGCGCGGTCAGTCCGCCCCAATCCATAGGCGCAAGCTCGGCATTGATGCCGATCTTGCGCAGTTCAGCTGCCAGAAACTGCGAGGCATTGTCGGACTCGCGCCAGTCGGTCGGATCGAGAATGACCACCTTCTCGCCGGCGTATCCAGCCTCCTTGAATAGCTGCTTGGCTTTTTCCGGGTCACCACCCTTCTTGTACCATCCCGTGTCCTCCTCGTTGGACACGAGCGTATCCTTGCCGAATATCGAAGTGACGGTGTCGACGTATTTTGGGTCTGGGTACATGATCCGCATGAACGCTTCCTGATCAATGAGGTGAAGCACCCCTTGGCGCGCCTTGATGTTATTGAACGGCGGATGCAGGAAGTTCATGCGAAGCACCACGTCCCAGCCCTGCTTGTCCAGAACCTGAAGTGCAAGATTGAGATCGCCCTCGATCACCGAGAACAGATCGGCTGGTGGCGACTCTACGTAATCGACCTCGCCTGCTTGCAAAGCCGCCATTGCCGTCTGCTGGTCAGCGATAACATCCCAGATGACGCGATCGACATTGACGACCTTCCCCCCGGCCAATCCCTCGGTCGGCTCCTTGCGTGGAACGTATTTTTCATTGCGATCATAGGTGATGCTCGCGCCTGGCTTGGCAAGAGCTTCATTGAACCTGAACGGGCCCGATCCGATATTCGTGGTCACCTGCTCCGTCGCGGGGCGATTCGCATCCTTCTCGCGCATTATGAAAAGGCATGGCGGCGTAAGGTCTGCCAGGATATCGATCAAAATCCCAAGCGATTCCTTGAGCGCGATCGTGAAGGTCTTCCCGTCCTTCGTCGAGATATCGCTGGCGCGAGCCATGATCAGCTGGCCGCCGGGATGCACCTGGCCCCAGCGACGGATCGAGGCCACACAATCCGCCGCGGTCACGGGGGTGCCGTCGTGCCAGCTGAGCCCCTCCCGCAATTCGAATGTATAAGTCTTCTTGTCGTCTGAAACGCCCCATTTCCCTACCATTTGCGGCCGCGGCATAAACTTGGAGTCGAGCGAGAACAGCGTGTCGTAAATCGCCGCCCCGTGGTCGGCGGTGATGTTCGTCGCCGTCCAGATCGGGTCAAACACACGCAGGTCGCCCTTCACCATATGCACCGTCCGCGCTGAGGCTGGCGATGTCTGCGCCCGCAGGACCGAAGGGATTGATAAAGCCGTTCCGGTGACCAAGCCCACTTTAATTAGGTCGCGTCGAGAGACTGTCATGTTCCAGTTCCCCTTAAATTAGTGGCGAGGCGGATCCGCGCCTGTGGGCAAATCTCGGAAAGTCTGACGTTCCCAATTGCAGGCTCTTATGACGACTTTCCGCCTACCAATCAGCATCACTCGCAAGCGGTCGTCAAATGCAGTTTGTATATGTCGTCATCTAAAAGCGAGATGGATAGCTGTCGAACGCAGCGCCGATCTGCGAAGCGGCACGCGGCCGGCGATACAATTCGGCCTGACCGAGAGTAAGACGCAGCGTGTTAGGTCTTCGCGCCGATTTCCGGCGGATCTTCCGATATCATGGATGAAGAACAGCGGCCTTCATCGCTTGGATGCTAACCTTGCGGAACAGGGAGTTTTCCTGGTCCGCTCCGAAAGCAGGGGCAGATCGCCTTCTGGCCACTCAGCGACGCCGAATGGATCGCGAAATTGATGATATCGGGACGGAGATCGAACGGCGACAATCTAGTCTACTAATTTGGCGTTGTCCGGGCCTCAATCACAGCGGGGAATGGCTACGACCGAGTACGAGAAGGAGGCGCCGCCACCAATCGTGCGACTGTGTTCAATGCGGGCCGGGCGTAGCGCTACGGATTTCGAGTGATTCCCGTCTCTCTGCAATCAAACACACGTAAACTGTCGGATCTTACAGCAGTTTTAGGAGAAACCTCTAGGCGCCTTCTAGTCCCTTTCTCGAACACTATGTCATCTACGTAGTGAAACCCAATCTTCAGATTTTTGATGAGCGAGCGAGTGTTACCTGGGCGAACGAACGCAGTCACTTTATTAATTTCTAAATAGTCGAAAGCAAATTGCACTACCGCTCTCCCAGCTTCGACCGCGATGCCTTTCCCGGAGGCAGCAAGGTGGAGGCGGGTTACAATTTACACGTTGCTCTCCTCTACGGAGTCTCCCCGTACAAGTCCACAGTAACCAGCGAATTTTTTGGCCTTACCCTCGTCTTTGATATCGATTATCCAATAGCCGAAACGATGATGCTGCCAATGATTGATGAACTGAAGAAGCTCAGCTTTCGTCTGCTCTATTGTCGGAGAGACTCCGTCTCTGATGGCGTTTACCACGAACGGATCGCTATGCAGTCCATGCAGAAGAATCTCGTCGCAATGCGACGGACACCTTAGGATGAGGTGGGACGTTTCGAGGGTGTACATCGGAAGATTCCTCTCTGGGCTGGCACTTTATAGTTTACGGAAGCTTAACAAAGTTTGAGCCATAACCTTTGAATGCGCGCTCCTTGGTTTAGATTTCTATGAACTCCCTTGTTTCGGGATGCTGTCGTTTTTTAAGATTCACTGATAGGCGCGGTTAATGCACGCTGGTATTGCTGAAGGCACCTAATGGTCTCCGCCTGACATAAGAGTTCTGGGGTAGAATTACCTGCTGCCTGTGCATCATGCGCGGTAGAATATCTCTAGCCGTCTCGCCTTCTGATCATCGGCGGCTGACCGCCCTGGTCATCGACCGCAACAGTCCGCAGAAGAATGTCTGGCGTGCCGAGACCGTGCTGTTGAGCGCCGATGGTGTTGGCACCGTCGAAATCATGCGGCGGACCGGCAAGTCCAAAACGTCTGGCGGTTGACAGCGAGCGCTTCGCAGAGGAAGGCTTTGAAAAACTGCTGCGCACAAGAAGCGGCCCTCGCGCACCCCCCGCTCGGCCCGGATGTCGCCGAACGCGTTGTTGCGCTCACGCTCGAAGACCCGCCCGCCGAGACGACGCGCTGGACGGCCGCCATGATGGCGAAGGTAGCCGACATCAGCGCCAGCGCCAGCCAGCGCATCGGGAAGGCGTATGGTCTTCAGCCACACCGCTCGCGGCAGTTCAAGCTCTCCAACGATCCGACATTTGTCGACAAACGGCGCGATGTCTCGGGCTTTACGTCGGTCCGCCGTCTGATGAAATTTTGCAGATCCAGGCGCCGGACCGAAGCCCCAGCCTGGCCTGTCCATGAAGCTGGGAGGCGGGGGCACCATGGCGCATGACTAGAAGTAGCACGGCACCACCGCTCTCTTTGCCGTGACCAACTTGCTCGACGGCGCGGCCGCAACATGCAGCGGCACCGCCACCAGTAGTTCATTCGCTTCCTCAATGACATCAACGCCGAAAGGCCGGCCAACAAGGCCGTCCAGTCTCGACAACTACTTGCTCACAGCTACCGAAAGTGCGCGCGTGGCGGCATCAGCGCTTCGCCTTCCGTTAATCGCAACGAATTTCCTAACCCTGGCCAAAGTGTACGGGCCGCGGCTTTGATGTACGGGCTCATATTTCAGAAGCACCGCTCATTGCAGGTCCAAATCTCACGCGAAGCTCTTCGTCGCTGCTTAGCGGCCAGACTTGTGGCGGGCACAACTAGGCGCTGAAGTCCCTTGCTGCTCTCCCCGATCCTGGATTCCGTGTCAGGACTTGGTAAAATCAGAAAATACTTCTCCCCTACTGCGATAAAGCTTTCATTATCTCCTATCTGCCGCACCTTCGCTTCCGGCCCAGAAGAACGAACTGAAGATTATTACTAGTCCCCAACTGGTGGAAACGGTGTGATCGACCAATTGATTAAATCGACAGCACGCTGAAGGGCGATCTCGGTCTCAGCAAGGCGCGGGGAAACAGCTATGACCCATCCTAGCGAGTCTCGGTAATCACCTTGCCTGACAATCGGCGTCTTGGGTTCAACATACAATTTGACCGCGGCGACACCTGGTACAGCAGCCGCCAGACTGTCGCCATCAATCCAATCGAGGATGCCATCGCGATCAGGAAGCAGGCACCGCCAGGCAGCAATGTGAGACTGCCTTCTGCGCAAATCCCATTCCTTACCAATGACAAGCTTGATGTGCTCGGCGATGAGATCGACGCCGTAGGCCAGCTGAACCGCATCAGGACCGCCACCAAGACGCGGATTGACTTCAATGACGACCGGGCCCCGCTTGGTCCACCGGAGTTCAACGCACGTTGGTCCCCAGCCAAGGTCGAGAGCTGGCAAACAACTCAGCGAAACGTTGGCGATACGCTCATGCTCCTCATCAGCAAGCGGTGCTGGAAAGATGCCTTCACGGAAGACGAAATGCGGTGGGCGGTCGAAATCAGCGGCCTCAATCCCAAACACCTCATTTCCCATTATATGAACAATATAATGGGGGCCTTGTGCGAATTCTTCGACCAGTATCCTCGACGAAGACTGCAATACGTGCTTCCCGCCCAACAGAAAGGCTGTATATTGAGCCACCTCTTCGACGGTACGGCCCAATCGGACACCGATGCTGCCGCTGCCTACCGTAGGCTTCAGAACTACCGGCAGGCCGAGCTCCGCAGCGCAGCTTTCAACCTCCGCCGCATTCGCTGCGAGGCGATATGCAGGTATCGGAACCCCAGCCTCCGCAAGGAGCTGACGTTGAGTGAATTTGTCGCAGCATCGTTCAATCGATGCGGGGTTCGGTCCTGGTAGATTGAAATGCCGGCAGAGCTTGCCAACTGTCGCATAGACCGACTCGTCGTCACCCGCAAACCCAGTAATGCCAGCAATGCCGTACGTTGCATGCAACCAGGAACATTCGCGGATCAGCGCATCGAGATCGTCTGTATTGACCCGGATTGCCTCAACGTTTTCCACCGCAAGATAGTTATACCGGTCTGGATCGGCTGAAAGGGTAACTGGATGAAGACCTAGACGCTGGGCCGCCTGGATATATAACGGACCATTGCTCCTTGAGCCTTCAATCAGGATGAGCGCTCTTCTCGCCATGGCTGTTAACTCCGATGTTGTGTGCTGTTGGGCGTCTGAGGCGTAAAAGCAACATCACAGCTTTTTGCTGTACCCCGGCTTAATCTACCACAGTCAGATACCTGCGATCGCGAAGACTTGTGAGTTTTTCATGCAAGATCTGTTACACGACGGAATTAGTCGATTCCTCGGTGGTGATGCTGCACAGCAGGGCATGGCCTAGGAGCCTGTCCGACACGCGGGCTGGGGTCGCTTGTAGCTGGCCCTCGATCCCGTCCGGCAGCTTTTGAATGAGGCTCCCAAAGGCGAAGGTCAGATTGGATGCGCCCAGCACCGCGACAAAAATCTGCGCCGGTAAATGACGCCGGTCGCCGGATCGATCACCGGGACCGTGTGCCCGGAATAGCCCGTCTGCATCACCGCGCCCGCCGCATGCCGATTGCTGAATGTCGCGCTCGTCCGGCGTTCGAAAGCGGCGAAGTGCTCGCAGAACCAGGTGTAGCCGTAGCCGTCGGGATGGACGGCGCGATACTCCTGCCACAATAGCGTCAGCGCCACTGTTTCGTCATCATTCCCGAGAATTGCAATGGAGCCGGAGCGTCAGACGAAAGCAGGGGTCCCTGCGTTCGAAGAGCGCTTGGTCAGGACAACCCAGACATGCGCCATCTTGGCGGCAAGTGCGACAACAGCTTTGTTCCGGTGCATATCGATCATCTGCAAGGCCTGGAAAAAAGAGCCCGGACGATTCACACTCCATCCGCTCCGCGCTACCTAACTGCGCTAGGAGTAAGGGGCTGCAGGCTGTTCCTGTTCATTCACACTCGGAAATGGTGTGATCGACCAGCTAACTAAGTCGACGGCACGCTGAAGTATTGCCTGGGTCTGAGCAAGGTTGGGCGAAACGGCCATGACAGATCCGAGAGAGTCTCGGTAATCACCTTTCCTGACGATCGGCTTGTTGGGTTCAACATAGAATTTGACCTCAGCGACACCTGGTACAGCAGCGGCCTGACTGCCGTTGTCGATCCAATCGAGGGTGCCATCGCGGTCGGGAAGTAGGTTCCGCCAGCCCGCAACGTTTGAGTGCGTTTTGCGCAAATTCCATTCATTGCCGATGACAAGCTTGATGTGCTCCGTAATGAGATCGACACCGTCAGCCAGCTGGATGTGTTGAGGACCGCCACCAAGGCGCGGATTGACTTCAATGACGACTGGACCAACCTTCGTCCACCGGAGTTCAACGAAGCTTGGCCCCCAGCCAAGGCCGAGAGCGCGCAAACAGCTCAGCGATACATCGGCCATGCGTTTCTGCTCGTGACCAGTAAGCGGTGCCGGATAGATGCCCTCACGAAAGACAAAATGGGGTGGACGGTCGAAGTCAGCAGCCTCAATCCCAATAACCTCATTTCCCATAATATGGGTGGCATAATAAGGTCCTTGTGCGAATTCTTCCACGAGTATTCTCGGGGAAGACCGCCATGTGTACTTACCGCCCAACAGATAGGTGGTATGTTCGGCTACTTCGTCCACATTGCGGCACAATCGGACACCGCTGCTGCCGGTGCCTACGGCCGGTTTGAGAATCACTGGGAGGCCAATTTCGGCGGCAGCGATTTCTGCATCCGCGGTGTTCATTGCCAAGCGATAAGCAGGCATTGCCACGCCAGCCTCAGCGAGGAGCTGACGTTGAAGGAATTTATCACAGCATCGTTCAACCGATTCGGGGTCCGGGCCCGGTAGGTCGAAGTGCCGGCAGAGCTTGCCAACCATCGCATAAATCTCTTCCTCGGCGCCCGTAATGCCTGCAATCTTATAGGTCGCACGCAGCCGGGAACATACGTGGATCAGCGCATCGAGATTGGCTGTATCGACAGGGATTGTATCAACGCTTTCTGCTGCAAGGTAGCCGTACGGAGCTGGATCAGCCGACAGGGTAATTGGATGAAGACCAAGACGCTGGGCCGCTTGGACGAATAGCAGACCCATACTCCTATGGCCTTCAACCATGATGAGCGCTCTTCTTGTCATTGGCCCTGACCTTTATTGCATGCTATGCGGTGGTCCGAGCGTAAAAAGCATCAGCTCCTTATCGCTCCCGGACCTCAGATTTGGCGGTGAAGTTATCACTGTCGGCGGCCTGCGGTTGCAAAGATTCGCTAAGCTTTAGTTTAAGATTCAACGATTAACGCTGCAGCCGTTGCAGCGCGGCGCGCTCTGACAAAGCTGCGTGCCGACGTTCCGGCGAAGCAGCTGTGGCGCATTTTGTCAGGCCCGGAGAGTTCTGGTGTCCGCCCGCGGTCGCGGCGTCGTTGATCCTTCTTCTCGAACGCCGAGCTCAACGCGGCGATCGCCTAACTGCTAGAGAATCTGAACAATCGGCCGATGCGCCATGTCGGCCAAAGCCGCCGCGAACTGTTCGAGGAGATCGAGCGGGCCGCCTTGAAGCCGCTGCCGGCGGCCGTTCTAATACCCGAGTGGAAGTCGGCGAAGGTCCACCTGACATCGAGTCCGACAAATGCTTCCCTATAATCTTGCTCCCCTATAATCTGCCACGGCTCGTCCTACTGTGATGAGGATCGGCTCGGCCCGCCCGAGTAACCCTCGGACGCGCAGTGTAGGGCGAGCCACCTCACCGGCAGAAGCGGACATACGGTCTTACTCTCGATCAGCATCTGCTCACGAAGGTTGCGGTCAAGTGTAAGACCGTATGTCCGCTTCTGCCGGTGAGGTGGCTCACCCTACACTGCGCGTCCGAGGGTTGCTCGGGCGGTCCGAGCCGATCCTCATCACAGGAGGACGAGCCGTGGCAGATTATAGGGAAGCATTTGTCGGAATCGATGTCGCTAAGCTGAGGAACGCCATCGCGATTGCGGAAGCCGGCCGGGAGGGAGAGGTTCGGTTCTTCGGCGAGGTCGACGCATCGGATACGAGTATGCGCCGCGTTATCCAACGGATCGCTGCCAAGTTCGATCGCATCCACCTATGCTACGAGGCGGGCCCAACCGGCTATGGCCTTTACCGGCTGATCCGTTCCCTTGGCCATGAATGCACCGTGGTCGCGCCATCGCTGATTCCAAGGAAGCCTGGCGATCGGGTGAAAACGAACCGCCGGGATGCTCTTTCATTGGCAAGGCTGCTGCGCGCCGGCGAACTGACGGCGGTATGGGTTCCCGATGAAGATCACGAAGCCATGCGAGATCTCGTTCGCGCCCGGGCAGCCGCGGTCGAGACGCTGCGGGTCCATCGCCAGCAGGTGAGCGCTTTCATGCTCAAGCATGGTCGTGCCTATCCGCGCACGAAGAACTGGACCATGCGCTACCTGCGTTGGTTGCAGGAGCAGCGGTTCGATTATCCTGCACATCAGATCGCGCTCCAGGAAATGGTCGAAGCGGTGCGCGTCTCGAAAGAGCGTGTGGAACGGCTTGATCGCGTGATCGAAGAGTTCATCCCGAACTGGTCGCTGGCGCCGATCGTGCGAGCGCTCCAGACATTGCGTGGGGTCGATCTGATCGTCGCCGTGACGTTCGCCACCGAGGTCGGCGACGTAAGCCGTTTTGAGAGCCCTCGCCAGCTCATGGGCTATCTCGGCCTCGTTCCCGGCGAGCGGTCGACTGGAGAGACAATCAGGCGTGGCGGCATCACCAAGGCAGGCAATGGCCGCGTTCGCCACATGCTGGTTGAGAGCGCCTGGACCTATCGACATCCACCCCGGATCGGCAAGGCGAAGCTGTACCGGTTGGAGCAGGCACCGCCGAAAGTCCGTGAGATCGCATGGAAGGCTCAGGCCCGCCTGACGACCCGGTATCGAAAGCTGGTTGCGCGAGGCAAGCGAACGACGGTGGTCTGCACGGCGATCGCCCGCGAACTAGTCGGCTTCATGTGGGCCGTCGCCAGGGAGGCACGCTCCACCTGATCGCTCGCCGCGGCAGTCTACACCTCGCGCATGGGCGGAGGCGGGACCACGGCAGGGGAATGCCCGTCAGACGCTTTGTGGCCGGCAAATTGACCGACGCCCGCAGTAAGATAGGAACAGCCCCGGACGCACAATCGGGAATGCGGTAGCCAACCCGCGCATCAGAGCTTGATCACCGACGTCCTTCAGTTCCGCCTCCACCCATGCGCGCTCATCAGAATGAGCAGCCGTTCCTCGGATCGGGCGACCTTCTGCGTTCCAAACCTTGACAGCGGACATCAGAGCGATGTTCTCAGGCCACTGCGCTGAGTTCGTGAGCCTGGATGTAGGCCCATGGCAAGAGGTCGTCGATCTGGCTGTTCGGGTGGCCATTGACGATCCTGGTGAGGACATCGGCGAGATAGCCGAGGGGCTCGACGCCGTTGAGTTTGCAGGTTTCGATTAGCGAAGCGACGACGGCCCAGTGCTCGGCGCCGCCGTCCGATCCGGCAAAGAGTGCATTCTTGCGGTTTAGCGCGATAGGACGGATCGAGCGTTCAACAGTGTTGCTATCGATCTCGATGCGGCCATCATCGAGGAAGCGCGAGAGGCCTTCCCAACGCGACAGCGTGTAGCGGATTGCCTCGGCGAGCTTGGTCTTCTGGCTGATCAGCCCGAGCTTCTCGCGCAGCCAGGGCTCGAGAGCGACGGTGATCGGCAGGCTCTTTTCCTGGCGCACGGCACGACGCTGCTCCGCCGATCGTCCACGGATGTCGTCTTCGATGCGATAAAGTTCGGCGATCTGTCTCAGCGCCTCGCAGGCGATTGGCGCGGGACCGGCCGCGGCGAGTTCGTAGAAGCGCCGGCGCACGTGCGCCCAGCAGAAGGCGAGCGTCACGCCGCTCTTGTCGGCGAGCACGCGATAGCCGCCATAGCCGTCCACCTGCAGGATTCCTGTGAAGCCCGCGAGATGAGCGATCGGACGCTCAGCTTTGCGGTCGGGCGCGTAGACATAGGCGACGCCGCGCGGATCGGCTCCGTCCCATGGCCGATCATCGCGGGCATAGGCCCAGAGCTGGCCGGTCTTCGTTTTGCCGCGACCGGGATCGAGCACCGGCGCCGTGGTCTCGTCGGCGAAGAGCTTTGGCGAGGACTTCAGCTTCGCCAGCAGCCGTTCGTGAACCGGACGCAGGTGCCAGGCGGCACGGCCAACCCAGTCGGCGAGTGTCGAGCGGTCGAGATTGATGCCCTGCCGGGCGTAGATCTGCGCCTGGCGATACAGCGGCAGGTGGTCGGCATATTTGGAGACCAGAACCTGGGCAACCGTCGCCTCGGTCGGCAGGCCGCCTTCGATCAGCCGGGCGGGCGCGGGAGCCTGAACGATCACGTCTTCGCAGGCTCGGCAGGCATATTTGGGTCGGCGCACGACGATCACACGCAGCTGCGCCGGAACGATGTCGAGCCGCTCGCTTACGTCCTCGCCGATCCGATGCAAGTCATTGCGGCAGCACGGGCAGGCATGGTCCTCGATGTCGACCACCATATCCGTGCGTGGCAGATGGGGTGGCAACGCACCGCGGTTCGCCCGACGCTTGGTGACACGCGCCTGACGCTCCATGGGAGCAGCCTGTTCGTTCTCCTCCTCGCCGGCCGCCTCGATCTGCTCGGCTTCTTCAAGTCCCAGCAGCAGCTGGTCTTCCGGCAGCGTCTCAGCACGACGGCCGAAGCGGTGGCGCTGCAATTCCTTGATGATCTGGATCAACCGGGCGTTCTCGACGTCGCGCGCCAGCACCATCGCCTTCAGCGCATCCGGATCGTCGGGAAGCTGGTCCGCCGTCATCGCCATGAGTGGATCAGACCATATTCGTCGACAGCCCGCGACAGCGGAATCCAGGCTGATTCACTTGGTCGCGGGTCAGCCCGCCTGGGCTGGAACACGGGTCCGGCGCGCCTCGTGGACGCGCCGCCAGTCGAGTCCTTCGAGCAGCGCCGAGAACTGCGCCGCCGTCAGCTGCATCACGCCATCCTGAACCTTTGGCCAGCGGAACTCCCCGTCCTCCAAGCGCTTGGCATAGAGGCAGACGCCGGTGCCGTCCCAGAAGATCAGCTTGATCCGGTCAGTCCGCTTCGCCCGGAAGACGTAAACGGCCCCGCTGAACGGATCGGCCCCCATCGTCTCTCGCACCAGCGCCGCCAATCCCTCCGCACCCTTGCGGAAGTCGACCGGCTTCGTCGCCACCATGACCTTGACCGCACCCGTCGGCCCGATCACGACGTCGCCTTCAGCGCGCGGATCACCGCCGCCACCGTCTTGGCGTCGGCGCCACGGCCGACCCGCATGGCGACGCCGTCGATCTCCAACTCGATAACGCCGGCGTCGCGGGCAGCTTTCCGTTTGCGTTGTGGCTGTTGTTTCCCCGTCGGTTCCGGCTTCGGAGCCGGCACCACTGCCGGCACGAACAACGGTTCCGGTGCCAGCGCTTCCGCCAACGGCACACGAGCAGCCCGACGCCAGGCGAACAACTGCTGCGGGGACAATGCATACCGCCGGGCCACGGCACTCACGGTCTCGCCGGCATCGTAACTTTCAGCCACGATCCGGGCTTTCTCTTCCGGCAGCCATTCGCGCCGCCGACCGGAACCCGTGAACACCTCGAAACGGCGCGCGGGCTCAAGATTGCTGGATTTAAGCGTAAGCTCTGAAATCGTCATGTGTCGAAGCCCTCAAAGGCTCCGAACATCGTTCCTCACGACCACGCGCGAAAGGTGCCACCAGAACAGCGCTTACGGTCAAGTGCGCCGAGCGGCTCATCGAGCAAGAGGAACGGCGGATCAGCGATCAGGGCTCGAGCAAGCGCCACGCGCTGTTACTGGCCGCCGCTCAATTGCGACGGCATGCGGCCGCCAAAGTCGGTGAGGTGCACGCGCGCGAGCATGCGGTCGACCTGCGCTGCCTCTCGGCAGCCTTCATGCCGCGCATTTCGAGCGGGAATTCTAGGTTCGGCGCACCGTGAGGTGCGGAAACAGCGCATAGCTCTGGAAGACGATGCCTTGGTCGCGCCGATAAGACTGCACCGCCGCGACCTAATTCCCAGCAATCCGGATGTCTCCCTCAGTGGGCGCTACGAACCCGGCGAGCAGCATCAGGGCCGTGGTCTTGCCCGAACCCCTTGGGACCGACGGTCAGCGACAAATTGCTGACCGCAGCGACTGCCCCATACATCTTGTGACGCTGCCGAACTCAATCTGGGCCGGAACCGAGTTTTTCTCCAATGCTTCATCCTCGGCAATTGGCGGGGTGATGTTCTTTAGATCCAAGGTCACGGCAGGCCGGACAGTGCCGAGCGGTCGAGCCCCATCCATACTACGACATCAACCATTTAACTAGTTTTAGAGGCCCTTCGACCGCCAGATGAGCCAACGTCTAGCTGAGCCGAGCGTTTGCCGCGCACATGATTAAGACCGCTGATTACAGTTATCGAGTGGTCATAAAATGGACCGGCCAGTCGATTTGTATCACCTCTGCTCCGAACCGGGCAAGATAGGAACGTCGAATGCAGGTCAGCGACAGTATTAGTCAGATCCAGATTGGTCTCAAGCCATTCTTTCGGTCTGCCAAGCGGAGCGTCGGGCGCCTTTCCAGGCATTGCCGAGAGTGCGGCGACTGCTCACATGCATCCAGCAACAATTTGGCAATACCAGCTGAATCTCAGATATTTTCGACTGCACGTCGCACTGCAATTAGCCGCTTCTCCCAGGCGTCGCCGGTGAGCCTCTTTGCGCGCGCTGCCAAGAGTTGCGGACGAAGGATGTCGCGCAGTGCATCGGTCAGGGGCGGACCGGGCAGGCGGCTCCAGTCAGTGTCCATCAGGATCGACCATTTTTCTTCATCTATCTCGCCGGAACCCTTCGGATCTATCCAACCCAATTGGGCCTCACATGGGCCTGAAATGCCATAGCGAAGACCAGGTCCGCCCTTAATGATGTTGTCGATCTCTTCCATCGTAGCCTCGCCGGCGGCGATCATTTGGAACCCCTCCCGCCACATCGCGGCTTGCAGGCGATTGCCGATAAAACCCGGAACGGCATGCGACATTACAACCGGTTGTTTGCCGATGCTGCGGTAGAATTCGACCGCAGCTTCAAGTCTTTCAGTCGGCATTTCAGGTGTGCCGACGATCTCCATGGCCCGGATCAGGTGCGGGGGGGAAAAAGGATGTGCTACGAGGAGGCGACCCGGATTGGGAATGTCTCTAGCGATATCGGCTGGCAAAAGTCCTGATGTGGAGGAGGCGATAATCGCATCGAGCGGCGCTAGACTGGCTATTTCCCGGACCAGCACTCGTTTGAGTTCAATCTGTTCCGGGGCATTTTCCTGGACGAGCTCTGCCTCAGCAACCGCATCACCCAAACTGCCGCAAAGTCGAAGGCGCGTACGTACAGTTGGCATTTGAAGCTCTCGCAATTGCGGCTCGTAGCGGTCGAGGGCGGCCAATAGACGATCCTGCCAACCCGGCCTCGGGCCCCATGCGGTCACCTCATGCGTGCCAGTAATGAACAATGCCACCCAGCTCGCGCCTATGGTTCCTGTGCCAATGCATGCGACGCGCATAGTTTACCTCATATCAATGGATCTGGAGAGTGACTTCTCAGGTGGGCTGCGAGAAAACCCGAAGAACCTGAAGCGATGACAACATTAGGCGCCAAGGGCCTCAAGCGTCATCCGGCATATGGTTGTGATGTCGTAGATAGGCAGCCCTGTCATACGGCGGATTGCCGGCGTTATCGGCGGGAATCCAGTGCACGTGAACAGTAACGCAGCGATCTCCGGATGTGCGCCGCGGAGCCGGGCGACGCAAGCTGCCACATCATTCTCAATGTCGGCGATATCGGTCGGTTGCGGTGGACGCATGGACGCGTTTTCCAAAATCTTACCGCCTTCAATGCCGCCGATGACGATCCGATCCCGGTCGGCCTGATCACTGAGCCCAAGCAAATCATCTCGAAACACTCGTGAATCAGCTGTGACGACAGCGAGTTTGGCTTTGGGGGGCAGTTGGCGGAGCAGCGTCGGCACTAGGAGCAGACTGGACATTACGACCGGGACGCTTACAGCCGCAGCCACCGCCGCCTGATGCCGGACAGCAGAGCCGCAGTCCGAGGTGATTACGACCGCGCCCCGCTCTACGAGCCTCCGAGCTGCTGTCACAAAAGCCGGCTGGAGCGCAGGTTCGCCCAGCATGACAACATCCGCCCAAGCTCCTTCGACGGTTTCTGATATGACGGGAAACTCGAAAGTAGCTGAACTAAACAGCGAGCCGGACGGCGGCGCCGGCGGCGCCACGCTGGGTGGCAAGGCAGGTTCCAAACCCAGAATTCCAAGGCAGCTCTCGATTTGCGACGTCATTCTGGCCTCCAGGGTCGTGCAGATACATTTGATGTGCATGGTGTATGCGCATTCATCAAATATCGACTGTCGCCGCCGACCACCTGGGTGCCAAATGTCCATGTGCGGTAGCAATTTCGCAGATCCAGTGGTTACAGCCTGACAGAAGAGTCCGATTTTGGCATTCCCTTTGGGAAGTGTGCGTCGAGTCTGGCGCATGCGGACGGAAGATGGTCCGCTCCCAGTCTCGCCGAAGCCAGAAACAGAGCTGTGTGTTCAGCTGCGTCTCCGCTCTAGACCAAATGTTCTCCTGGGACATTCAGTCTAGCAAGTTCGAGGTGTCCTTATTTCGACGGATGGTTACGGATGCATATTCGCTCGTACAGGTCGCCGAACGTCGCCGCCTCAATTATCTCATCCAATTGCGGCGACCTCCAATTGTTGCTTTTATCCAAATTAGCTTGGAGCTCTGCGGCGATAAGGCTGTCTCCCCCAACATCAAAAAAGTTATCGTCCAAGCATATTTCGTTATCTCCGATAATATTTTTAACTTCATCAAGAAAAATTTTCCTCGGATCATCGTTGCTAAACATGTTTAGTTTTCCTGGTTCGACTACTTTTTCTGCCATAACCCTTTTCTCCTCTTATTACTACTCGTCTGGCGTCGTGAACTCTTCTCCCCTTTGCTGTTCTCGCTCCCCGGACTGCCGCGGAACCGTCCGCCTCGCAAGCTGATCGTCCGGCCAGCATCGGTGACCGTCGAATGAGTACGTTGGAAGGGAAATGCGACGGCGAGTACCGAACGGTTCCAATTGATCACTGGCCCGTTTCCAATCCACCGCAACACCCGCGGCCCAGAGTGCCCCAAGGCATTCCAGAAGGACATGGCGGTCAGTGGATTGTTCATCGTTCTCGTCGCGCGCGGCTGGGACGATCGATGGAATTCGGGTCTTCCGGTCCTCTGAGTTGATTGCTCCCTGTGCCAGACGCGCCAGATTTCGTGAGGGCCCGATGTCAACGAGTGCAGCTACACCAGCCGCGACAACGGGCTTGAGAGCACGATCAAATCGGAGAGGCTCGATCGCTTGCCTGCTCAAGTAGGTGTCCTGCAAGGGTATTTTCGCTTCATGCAGAGCTCCTGAGTTGAGAGCAATGGCCACATTCGGCAGGCCCTTTTCGAGTGTACGGACCCGCGCGTCGATGGCGTCAGTCGCTCCTTTCATCAGCGGCGAATGGCTGGGGACGCCAGCTGTAATAAGGAGGTTGTTGGTGATCTGTCGATGTTCGAGACTTTCCTGAAGCCTTTCCAGAAGTTCCCGCTTGCCGGTGAACACGACGTCGGTATTTGAGTTCACGATACCGACGCCGATCTCGCCAGCTTCTGCTCGATCACGCCAAGCGTCCTCCGTGAGGATACGCTCAGCCTCGCTCGGGCCGCATCCGGCCGCAAGCATAGCACCATCGATACCAATATTTGCCACCGCACGGCTCCGAGCGATCGTCAGCTCAACAGCATCTTCCACTTTTAGAATGCCCGCTAGGGTAGCCACAACGTATTCGCTCATGCTGTGTCCGACGAGATAAGCGGGCTGAACTCCGAACAGTTCTAGCGAACGCGCCATGGCGAATTGCACGGAGAAAATCATGACACTGATTTCTTCGAAGGAAGCCGTCCGGTATTTGTCGTCTTCCCCAAACATGACCGTCTCCAGGTCACGATCCAGGAGCCGGCGACAAGCGGCCGCACAAGTCAGGAAAGCATTGCGGAAGTCCGGCACGTGATCGAACAGATCCTTGAACATCCGCGGGTGCTGCACTCCGCAGCCCGGCAGCATGAAGCCAATAGACGGCGAGGAAAAGGTCCGATCAGCTGTACGATCCCCTTCTTCTTCCAACCTCGCGATGGCCGTGCCCAAGTTGCGCGCCACCACAACGGTTCGATGCGCGAAGTGGCATCTCGCCACGCGTAGTGTATGAGCGACGTCACCAAGATCGATGTCGCGGTTGCGCCGCAAGAACGCAGCTAGATTCAGGCAGGCCCGGCTTAGCGCTGACGGGGTCTTTGCAGATAGGCAAAGGGCGTGAGATCCCCGTGCAATCGATCCGGGCCAAGCCCTTGCATTGTCGCTGTCCCATTCCTGCAGCACGATATGGCAGTTGGTTCCTCCCATACCGAGTCCAGTAACTCCGGCAGTTCGTGAACGTCCCGGCGGACGGGGCCAAGGTCTAAGCTGCTCATTGATGAAGAAAGGCGTGTCTTCCAGTCCCAGATCTTCATTCAGCCGATTGATTTTGATTGTCGCTGGGATTACTCCGTGCTGAAGCGTGAGAGCTGTCTTGATAAAGCTCGCGACCCCTGAGGCGATGTTGGCATGGCCGATATTCGGTTTAATTGACCCGAGCGCACAGGCGTTCGCCTGCCCCGCGAAGACATCTGCCAGTGCGCGGACCTCGATTGGGTCGCCGACCTTGGTGCCGGTCCCATGAGTTTCGATATATTCCACATCTTCAGGGCCAAGTGCCGCGGAGGCAAGTGCTTGGCGCACAACTTCGGCCTGGCCTCGTGCGCTAGGCGCCGAGAAGGATGATTTGGCGCGGCCGTCGTTGTTAATGGCACATCCTTTTACCACCGCGTGGATCGAGTCGTTCGCCTCAAGCGCGTCTTCAAGGCGCTTGAGAACGACAACCCCTACCCCATCTCCGAGCACCGTGCCACTTGCATCGGCATCAAAGGCCCGGCACACACCGTCCGAAGAATTAATGAAGTCCTTGACAAACTGATACCCCGCTTGAGGGAAGGTGATACTCGAGCCCCCTGCCAACGCCATGTCGCAATAGCCGGCCGCGAGCGACTGAGCGGCGACCGCGATCGCCACTAACCCAGTTGAGCATGAGGTTTGCACCGCAATGCTTGGGCCGTTAAGGTTCAGCATGTAGGACACGCGCGCGGCAAGGTAGTCCTTCTCGTTGCCGAGCTCCGTCAGGAAAGCGAGTGGCGCGTTGGTGGGATCGCTGAGGCTGCCCTTCAAATGGTGCAGTAGATAGAGTGGGGAAGAAGACCCTGCGAACACTCCGGTCCGGCCTTCATGCTGGGTTGGCGCATATCCGGCCGACTCAAGTGCCTTCCAGCAGCATTCGAGAAACAGCCGATGCTGCGGGTCCATTAACGTTGCCTCACGCCTCGAGAGGCTCCAGAAATCCGGATCGAAAAGGTCCACATCGTTGAGATGGGCGCCCACGCGCACATAATCCGGGCGATTCAGGACAGCTTCCGCAATGCCTCGGGCCTTGAGCTCCTGCCTGGAGAGCGAGGTGATCGAGCATACCCCCTGGCAGAGGTTCTCCCACAGCGCGTCTACCGTCTCCGCGCCAGGAAAACGCGCGGCCATACCAATCACCGCAATGTCCATACTGGGGCTGCTTCGACGGTCCAGCGCCTTCACATGCGCCCTACGCGCCAAGACTGGCGGTGTTTTGGGGAGCTTGCCGATTTGGGGACGTCCCTGCTCGCCAATGCGTTTGCGGAGAAGAGCCGCGAGTTCGTTAAAGGTCGGATTGAGGAAGACCTCCACTACCCGGAGTTGCACCTTCAGACTCTCACGAATCTGCGTGCAGAGGCGGGCAGCCAGAAGGGAGTGTCCGCCGCAGTCGAAAAAATTGTCGCCCAGATCGGCAGCTTCGGCCTGGAGAAGGTCTCGCCAGGCTGCGCGAAGTGCTGATTCGACCTCGTCGGTACCGGTCACCAGAGCGCACGACTCTTGCGCGAGCCCGCGAAGGCGCGACCGATCAAGTTTTCCGTTAGCCGCAATGGGCAATTCCCGTACCGCCACGAAATGCGCAGGTATCGCATAGTGCGGTAACTCGGACTTTAAATGCGCTCGCAAAGGAGCCTCCCAGCCTCTGCAACCATCGTGCAGCACCACATAGGCGACCAGTCGGTCCGGCTGGCCTGTCGTCGAATCGAGCTCAGGCAATACGGCGGCGGAGCGGACCCCGGCGTAGCGAAGCAAGGCAGCTTCTACAGACCCGGGCACGAGGCTGTAACCTCGGATCTTCACCATGAAAGCGCAGCGCCCGATAATTTCCAAGTGGCCACTTGGCAGCATACGACCAAGATCGCCAGTGCGGAACATCGTGCCATCTGCGCGAAACGGGTCGGGAAAGAACCTTTCGCGTGTCATCTCTGGGCTGCCGAGATATCCATGAGCCAAGACATCGCCGCCGACGAAGACCTCGCCCAAGAAGCCCATTGGGACGGGATCGCGTTGCTCCCCCAGGATATAGACACTGACATTGTACTGAGGCCTACCCACCGGCGCGACCTTTTGTATTATCGCAGGATCGACCTCGCTCAAGTCAATATGCGAAACATCACATGCCTCCGCTGCGCCGTAGTAATTGATGATTCTGATGTGCGGCAGCGCGTCCCTGACCCGCGCAAGCAACGCTGCTGTTAGTACCTCGCCTGATAGGTAGATCAATCTGAGATCGGGAAGGCGGGAGGGGAGGTCAAGGAAGCCGCTGCTGATAATCACGTCCAGCAGTGATGGGGTTAGCAATATTCTGGAAATTCGATTTCGCTCCAGGTACTCGACCAGCTGATGCGGATCGTAGATAACGTCATCGGGGACCAGATAGGCTGGAATCCCGGCGAGGATCGGCCGCATTATGTCCCCGAAGAGATTGACCGCCTCACGCTCACCAAGCGTGTATGGCAGCGCATGATAGCGCCACTGGTTGGCGCATACACTGCTTCGGTGGGGGCAGACAATCCCTTTTGGTTCACCAGTCGTGCCAGACGAAAATGAGATCTGGGCCGGCGCATCGATATTCACCGGTTGCGGATTGGCCGGGCTGGCCTTGCCAAGTTGTGCTTCCCAACCCTCGTCGAGCGACAGCGCAATACCGGACCAGTCAGGCGGAAGCTTGGCTGCGAAATGGTCGCTGGTGACGACGATTTCAACACATGCTTTCGCAAGTATTCGCTTTACCGCAGCGGCGGGCAATGCTTTGTCAAGCACGACGTAGGCCGCCCCTGTTTTTAGAATACCGAACAAAGCGACGGCGTATTCAGGTGAAGTATCCATCAGGATACCCACGCTGGAACCTCGGCTCTGACCATGTCCAAGAAGGTGCCTGGATAGAATGTCGGTTAGGTCGTCGAGTTCACGATATGTGATGGTCGTAGCCTCTGAAACGATGGCAGGACTGTCGGGGGTGAGAGCTGCTTGTTTGCGGAATCGCTCATGCAGCGTTAGATTAGTATAAGGGAAGACCTCGCCGTGTTGGATAGAAACCGGAAGTTGTCCCTTCACCTCGCTAACCTCGCGCAGGAGGCTGGACACCACCTGCTCCGTCATGGCATGGGTGAAAAAGTGATCGCCATCAAACATAATCCGGGCGAAGCGCGACGTCGTAAGCCGACGCCATCCGTCTAGGTCATTGGCATTGATTTCGTCCTCAACTCCGCCCATTGCGGTGATTGCCGCCTTGAGAGGCTTTGGCAGGTTTCGGTCGTAAGTCTCCGCAAGTTCGAAGTCGGCCCGCAGGGGCGGCAAAATGAAGTCCAATAGCAGTTTCTCGTTTGCCAGCGCCTTCTTGGGGACCATACCAAGGGTACGAATCACATCGGTTAGCTTATCATCGGTGTATGTATACATCGGCGGCTCTTGCGGGGGCAGATCCGCTGACGGGTGAGCAGACACGACCACATGGAAGGGAGATGGCCGACCGGCCTCCTCAAGGGAGCGGGCAATCTCGTAGGCCACGAGGGCACCTGCGCTATGACCGAAGAAAACGAAGGGGCTATCGCTGTATTCCTGGAGCGCCTCGATGACCATGGGTGCCAGTACGTCCATGCTGCGAATGGCGGCCTCCGCTGATCGTTTGCCGCGCCCGGGAAGATCCAAGCAAATAAGCTCAATGTCGTCAGGGAGATAGTCTGGCCAATTACGGAACGACTGGACGCTACCCCCCCCATGGGGGAAGCAAATTAGCCGATACGACGGCGCAAGTGAACTCTTTACAACACTAAGCAGTGTTTTTGACTTACCAGGAAGTTGTTCCATCTCTCAAGCCACTCCACCTAGATTCCGCCTGAAAACGCCTCTTTCTTAGCGGACATTTCTTTTTTATGAGGACTTCCAATTCGGTCTTTATAGCACTAGAAGCTGCCACTTCGACCTAAGCTTACGGCAGCCAAAGTAGCACGGTTATCTAATGTAGAATGTTAAGATGTATCAAACTTCAGTTCAGGCATCTGTTAAAAAGTGTTAAATATCATTTTGCACAACGATTTAATTTCTAATTTGATAAATTTACGCGAACGGCGCCATTGCAGTAACGCTGTCGACCCTTATTGCGCCCCTGCATTGCGTACTCGTGCAGCGTCCGAGCGCAATTCGGACACAAGCCTTTTTGGCTGTCCCTGACCTCAGACCTTGCTGTGAAGGTACCATTGTCCGCGACCTTCGATCATGAAGGTTCAGTAATTTATTTGGTATCCGGCTGTCCAAGTTGGTCAACCAATTGAGATGGCAGGGTGCGCATGATGATCTGCTGGGGACAAGGCGATGCTATATGCCCTATTAACTGCCCGCGGATTGGGAGCGCATTGAGATAATAATGCAGGCCACCAAATTCCACAACCTGCTCATCCCAGCCCGTGTGAAGCGTTAGCGGGTCCTGCTGGAGACCAAGACCTACGCATTTCAGTATAGCCTCTTTCCTGGTCCACAGCTCCAGGAACTCTCTCGCAGACTGTTTGCGCGTAACGTCTTCAAACCTCCTGACTTCTTGGTCAGTCATAATGTGGCGGGCCAATTGTCGGCAATTTGCCAAGGGGCGCCAACGCTCAATATCTATCCCAATCAGGCCCACGGCTGAAACGGCGACGGCGGACCAATCCTGGCTGTGAGACTGGCTCACTTCGATATCGCGCGCCGGCAATCGAGGCTTGCCGAACCGCGAAACGGTCATCTGGAGATCTTGCTCCGGAATATGCAAGTGCGCAGCAAGGATGGTTCGAAAAGCAAATTTTGCTTGAATGTATGAAAGCCGCAGATCTGAGTGGCGGATTCTTTCGGCCCGCTCCCGCTCAGTTGGGCTTAGCACTTCACGCATGTATGGCGTTGGGATTGTCAGCTGTGAATGCCGGAAAACCCAAACATCGATCGTACCAAACTGCCTCTGCGAATGCATTCGTCACAGCCTTTGGCTCGCTCCACCACATGCCCTTGCCTGATCAGCGCGAGGGTGAAGTCGTTATTGCTTCCCCCATTTACACGTCCACAGTGCGGTAATGGGGCGGGTCGTTACTGACTTGGGAAAGCTTCTACACTGCCATTGCGTCTCTGGGGTTAAACATTTAAGAAACAACTTAAAGATTTATAAGACCTCTTTGAGCTTCTTTTCATCAGTCGTATACTATATCTTTTGCTGCACCGAACTAGCACCACTAATGTTAACGCGATGTGATTGGCGGCCCGCCATTAGCGCCGTTCCGAAAATAGTTGAGTGATTTCAGCCGGTTGTGATTCCGTCGGATTTGCGAGCTTCGATGGAGATCACGATGGCCTGGACTGAAACCACCCGTGCGCATCGCGGCGCAAGGCTGAGCCGGGCAACGAGGCGCATGTCGGAGCACCGATGCGGGCGTCGTCTCGGCGCTCGCCGTTGCCGCCGGCCAGGCGGTCAAGGCCGGCGACGTGCTTTTGTCCATCGAGGCGATGAAGATGGAGACGGCATTGCATGCCGAGCGCGACGGCACAATCGCCGAAGTGCTGGTCAAGGCCGGCGATCAGATCGATGCCAAGGGTGTCCACAGCCTAAGAAGCACCTCAGCTATTCACTTAGAGGCGCTGAAGCTTTCCCGACGTCGGGCCGACGACCATCTCGTCTCCCGATGAGTAGGCAAACTGGAGTGCGGCAATACCGCGCTCGGCCATCTCCTCAAGATCACGCAGGCTCAGATTGCAGGCGAGAGATAGCAGCGCACCAGAGCAGGACCGCGGACTTGTCGAACTGACAGCCTTTGAACATTGCAACACTCCGAAAACGAAGGTTCCTTGCCACAGCACTGTAATCAAAAGTTGCAGCAGATCAATTTAGGCTCGTGCGCCTGCGCTCGACCCGGAAAAGGAGGCAGAGAATGCGACAGGGTTCATCTCGTTTCCGCCAACCGATGTGCCCGTCAAGGCCGGCGCGCTGACCGGTCATCTGGTCGAAGCCTGCTAAACGGCGAAGGTCATCTCCTCTAGAGGGAAGGTCCCAAACGGATCATGCTGCCGTCGCTGAAGCGTGATTGGCGGAATCTGTGGAGGTTGTGCCCTGTCTCATTTCCTTGGACCAGGTCGGCCCACCAACCCGCCCATGCCGGGTCCGATACCGAAGCCGTGGCTACTCATCCCGGTCGCGATAACCAGACCTAGGATCGCAGCGGCGCGATCGACGATAGGCACGACATCCGGCATTGCATCGATCATGCCCGCCCAACTCGCCTTGAGCGGCACTGTCTTGAACTGCAGGAAAAGCCCGTAATCCCGCGGTCGATGGGCGGAGTGCAGAGGCTTCGGGAGCGGGATTCCCATCTCCAACAGTGATACCGAGATATTCCGGCGCGCCAGAACAGCGCCGTAGTCACGCCGACAATGCCGCCGCCGATGACCACGACTTCCGAAGTCTTCGGCGGAGTCGCTTGAAACTGTACGGGGTGGCTTCGGTGAAGGGGAATATTGTCAAAGAATACTGTCCTTTTGGTACGCTACGGCGGTATCCGGCCTACAGACTTGTCTCGCCTGCGACACCACAAATCGCTTGCAGGATCGCGCCCGGTGCCTGCTGAAGCCGATCCGCATCTGCCGGAGCCATAGTTGAACAATTGGATCAATCAGGACCATCGGCGCATAAAGCACCGTGTCCGAACGATGTGCGGCTTCAATCCTCAGTAAGCGTCGGCATTATCCTGTCCGGCATTGAAATGTTTCACATGATGAGCAAGTGACAGGCCAGGGACGCCTTCAATCCGAATCCGTCGCTGGCCGGACAGTTCGCCATTCTCGCCGCCCGACCAGAAGCGCAAACAATCCTCCCTGCGTCCCAACTCAACCGTTGCAAAACCGATCCTAATCGGTTCGCAATTTGAGATACTCGATCCTGACGTAGCTGCCGCGTCAATCGCCCAGCCGCGCCTCGTCGAGCGTCGCATCGATCGGCGCTTCGCCGGCGACGCGTGCGGCCGCATGGGAGCGGATCGCGGCGACAAGCGCGCATTGCGTTGCCGCACCACGTGCAACTGCTGGAATCCCGCCGAAGAGGACGGGATCGACGCCGGTTTGCAGGAAGAGCTTGCCCCCCACAGTAATCCGCATTCTATTTGACGAAAAGCTCGCGCGCTGTCTTCGTTAAAGGGTCAAACCCACGATCCTTAACAGCAAAACTTTGGGTGATCGTGATTCCAACGTTGTCTAGCCACAGGCCAGGCATCATGTGGAAAACCATACCTGGCTGAAGAACTGTTTCATCTCCCTTGCGGATACTAGCCGTACGTTCTCCCGATGCGGGCGGAAATGCGATGCCAGTCGGATATCCAATTCGGGACTCCTTTTCAATCCCATGGCGAGCAAGCACTTGACTGAATGCGCTGAACACTTCTGAACAGGTCCGCCCAGGACGCACACTTTCGAGGCCGACGTTTAGGGCTTCTACAGCAATCTTCGACAGATTTTGGAATGCAGTTGAGGGTTTGCCGACTACGATTGTACGAGAGAGTTGAACTTGGTAGCGGTGCCGGCACCCCGAAAGTTCAAGATTAACAACAGAGGAATTCGGCACCGGTTCGTCGGTCCAAGCTGCATGTGGAGCGATTGAACGCTCGCCTATGCAAAGATCGGGAGGGCAAGCAGGGTAGTCACCTCCAAACTCAGCCGTACCCGACACTTGCTGGTGATAAATAGCTGCCGCGATATCGCATTCACGAACTCCAGCTTCCACCGTATCGATCACACATTGCATCGCCACATCTGCAAGCTGACCAGCTTGACGCATGATTGCGATTTCAGTCGGGCTCTTTATCAGCCGGAGCCATCCAACGAGTAGGTCAGCATCAACGAATTCCGCAAGTGGCAAAGCCCGGGTAAGATCCTGGTGAGCACGGGCGGAATAATAGTATCCTCCCATCTCGACGCCAACGCGCGCCTTCTCGCCCCCGACTTCCCTTACAATATCGGCCATAAAGGTGTAGGCCGATAGGAAGGGCGAATGAACATGCGTTTCGGGGTAAGCTCTGATGTTTTGATCGGCAAGATAGGTAGTCATTAATGCCGAAACGCGATCCATCAACCGGCCCACCCAAATAGGCTCGTCGTGATCGAGTGACACGATCACCATTTGCGGAGTATAGAACGAGTAAGCGTTATAGCCGGTAAGATAGTTTTGGTTAGGCGGCTCTGACAGAAGAAGGATCTCGATCCCTCTCGTCGTCATTTCTTTCTTTACCGCTGTTAGACGTGACTGAAACTCGGCAATCTCAAAATGCAGTTCTTTTAGCACGTTTTTCTCCTTCTAATTCAAATCAAAGCGACCGTCTTGGGTGGCATCATCATTTCCAGCGGTGTGCGTGGCACATCTGGAGGGAGAAGGGCGGAGCCCACCCCCCCCCGCGTTATGTTGACACGATCGGAGACCATTGGTCGGGCCTGCGATCCCTCGTCGTAGCTCGAACCGCCCCAGGTGTTGGGAGGGCTGGGTGCCGGTCGCCATTACCAGTGGAATGCGGCCAGGCTATAGGCTGACTTGTGGCAGCACAATTCGGATCTGGCAACAATGTATCGGCCGGTACCTCTTGCCACAGTGGGGATGTACCGCGTTGATCGAAGACCTTCACGTAGGTCCCACCATCGCGAGCTATCTCGATCATGAACACAGCTGAAACCGTACCGCTTCGCCGGACCATAGGAAATACGGTCGCTGCCGTCGACCTGCAGGACGCCGCGATAGCCATCCAGATGGCGGGCGACGCATTCGCCGGCACGGCTGTCCTCAAAGCGGTCGGCGACGGGGCTGATCGTCTCGCAGTCGCGGCAGGTGAACTTCTCCCGCACGTGCTGGATCACCTTCCATTGCCGCGGCACCACCTCCAGCGTCTCGGTGATATCCTCACCCAGCTTGCGTAGCCGATGACCGCCGCAGCAATGGCAAGCGGTCGGCGCCGGCTCGACCACGCGTTCGCGCGGCAGATGCTCGGGAAATGGCTGACGCGCCGGTCGTTTGCGCACATAAGGCACCACCTCGGTGGTCCTGGCCGCGGCCTGTTCGGCGGCGATCTCGTCTTCCGTCGCGGTGCTCTCGAGCTCCTCGAAGGTGAGCTCCATCTGGTCGTGCAGGCGGGCTGAGCGTTCAGAACTCTGACCATGCAGCGCCCGCTGCAGCTTGCGGATCGTCAGATGCTGATGTGCGATCAGCGCCGCATCATCCGATGCCTTAGCCCTGGCGACCGCCAGTTCGGCCTCGACCAGCGCAGCGCGCGCGGCCTCGTCTTCGGCTCTGGCCAGCGCTGCGGTCAGCGCCGCTCTGAGCGCGCCGATATCGTCCGGAACAGCATCCTGGGCGGTGGCAACCATGCCCTGGAGTGAATCATAAAACGCGCCCGCTGACTCGCGGAAAATGGCGCAAACTCAAAGAAAAACTCAGCCCGCGCGCTGCGGGCGGAACGTGTGGCGCGGGTTGCGCCAATCGATCCCGTCGAGCATGTAGGCGAGCTGCGCCGGTGATATGGAAACCGTGCCGTCCGCCGGCGACGGCCATAGAAACCGGCCCTTCTCGAGCCGTTTGCATACAGCGACATGCCAAGCCCATCATGCCAGATAATCTTGATCAGATTGCCGCTGCGGCCGCGGAAGACATAAATATCGCCGGCCTAGGGTTAGGTGGCGCGCCACCTAACCGTTCTTATGCATCGGGTGAGATTTTGTGGCGGAGCCGTCCTGGCGCCAGCCGAGGTCTGCCAAATCTGGAATCCTCCGCCACATAATATTTTAGCTTAGATGCTGTTCAGCAGTTGCAGAACGGCATCGGTGGGCCGGAAGCGCGCCCCGTAATTGCCCTCGATGCCCGCCTTTTCGATTCCGTTGCGCATCATCTCGACATCCGCGGCGGCATAGCGGTGGGTGGTGGCGACCTGTGCGTGCCCGAGCCAGGCTTGAATCGTCAAAAGATCCACGCCGGACTGGAGAAGCTTCATGGCGAGGGAGTGCCGGAAGATGTGTGGCGATATGGGCTTTTCGGCCAAGTCCGGCCTAATGGCCACTGCCTTGGCCGCCGCTCGTCGTACGATGTGGGTCGCCCCGAAGCGCGTCAGGCGCTCATTGTGGGCGCCGACAAAGATCGGTCGTGGTTCGAGGTTGGCGATTCCGCGTTCGCGCAACAAGGCCGCCAGCGCTCTCGCCAAATCCTGAGAAACGGGGATGACGCGATCTCTGCGCCCCTTACCGTGCAACAGCACCTGCGAACGCGGGCGTTCCAACTGAAGGTCGTCAGCATTGACACCAATGGCTTCGGAGACCCGCGCGCCGGTCCGCGCCAGGAACAGCAGAAACGCGCGGTCGCGCCGACCACGGGGCGTCCTCTGATCGGGCGCCGCAATGATTGCGTCCACTTCTGCGTTGGTGAGGTGGCGCGTCACCTCAATGTGCGCCCGTTTTGTGGGAATCGTCAGCACGCGTTGCGCGACACCAAAGGACGCCGGGTCGGCCGCTGCCACATGGTGGAAGAAAGATCGTATCGCAGCTAGTCGGGCATTGCGCGTGGCGACGGTGTTGTTCCGCTTCTCCTCGAGTTCGTCGAGAAAGGCGAGAACGAGGTCTCGATCGAGATCTTCGAGCACCAACGCCGCCGGCCTCTTCCGCAACCTGGCGGCGGCAAAGAGGATCAGCATGCGCAAGGCGTCGCGATAGCTCGCGACAGTCGCGGGAGTGGCGTTGCGCTGCTTGGTCAAGCGCCGGCGAAAGTAGGATTCCAGGAGCGGCGCCAGGAGAAGATGTTCGCTCATGCTGCACCTCCATCGAGGAAAGCGCGGTCCGCCGCAATGGCGAGAAGATCCGTCGAACCAGTGAGGTAGTAAGCGGTATCGCTGTAGCTGGCGTGGCCGAGATATGTGGCGAGCAACGGGAGCAGCGCCTGAACGTCTGCGCGCTGTTGGTGCCAGAAGCTGAGGCGGGTCACGGCGAACCGGTGCCTGAGATCGTGCGGCCTTAAGGGCTTACCGCCATCAAGGCCGGCGAGCTTGCGGACCTCGGCAAAACCGTTTTGCAGGCCGGTCGCTGAGAGGCGGTTGCCACGAGAGCTGAGGAAGAAGCCCTGGTCCTTGGGCGTGGGAAAAGCGGCGTCACGCTCACGGGCGTAATGGCGAAGGGCAGCCTGGGTCGTCGTGTGAACTGGAACGAGACGGTCCTTGCGGAACTTCGTCTTCCGAACCAGAAGAACCCCGCTGGTCAGATCGACGTCGGAACGATCAAGCCTGACCACTTCGCCAGATCGCAGTCCCGAGCTTGCTAACAATCCGATCAGCGTTGCCATCGTCCGCCCCCTGAGAGGGATGCCTGGCGAAATGCGCGCACATGCGTCGATGAGCGACGCCAACTCTGACTCGCTGAGGATCCGCGGCGGCGGAATCGCCCTGGATCTGGGAAAGACTCTACGCTCCAAGGTCTCCGTTTGGGCGTCATAGACGGCGAGATACTCGTAGAATCGGCGGAGCACGCCGTGACGAGTGGTGCGGCTGTTGGCGGCGCCGCCGAACGACAGGACGAAGTCCAGCGCCATCGTCCGGGTGGCGGGCGCATCGAACTGAGCGCGTTCAACGTAGCGGACGAAAGCCCGCAACGTGCCAGCTTGTTTGCTGAAAGAGTAGCCGAGCGAGTGGCGCAGTTCGATGTAACGCTCGGCCTTCTCGCCGAGGAATCGGGTAAACGCGGTCATGCCGCGCCTCCCGGAAAGGGGAGTGCGACCTCGGCGAGTTGCGAGGCCGCAACCTTCACGTACAGCGCCGTTGTGTTGATGCTCCGGTGGCCAAGAAGATCGGCGACCTCGTTGATTGGCCTTCGCTGCCTGACGAGCTGGGTGGCAAGGCTGTGGCGCAGGAGATGCGCACCTGCGACCCGCCCGAGTTCGACCCCGCCATGCCGCAACCGCTTCCGCACGATCCTCGAAACAGGCGACGCGCACTTGAACGGCCCCAGCGGCGGCGCGAAGGACAGGAACAGATACGGACTATCCACCTTCGGTCGAGCGCGCAGGATGTAATCGGCGAGTGCGGCGCCGGTCTCCTCGAGGAGTGGTACCACCCGATCACGCTTGCCCTTGGTGCGCCGGACAAAAACCTCGCCAGTACGCCAGTGGATATCCTTCAGCCGAATGGCGCGTAACTCGCCGTTGCGAATGCCGGTGGTGGCGAGCAGCAGCAAGACGGCTCGATCGCGGATGTCGACCGGCGTCGTTGCGCCGATCGCATCGATCGCCTGCCGAACGTCATCCCATGCAAGGCGCGGCGGCAAATGTGCCAAACGCCAAGAGGGCGTCCTTGGGACAACGCGGGCGAGATCTTGGCGATGGTGGCCAGCCCAATACAAAAACCGAAGAAATGTTCGGATGTGAGAAGTCGCTGCCGTGCGGCTGCTGGAGGTCGCCGATAGTGACAGCCGATGCTCGACAGCAGCGAGGACGTGCTCAGCCGCCAACGCGTCGAGGTCCTGGCCGGGATGGTGATGGCGGAACCAATCCAAAAAGCGGCGACCGCCCAGAAGAACGCCTTCGCGGGTCTTCGGCTCCAGGCCCCGCACCCTGCGCAGATAGTCCGAAAAGGAGGCCAGAAGCGGATTATCCGGGTCAGCATCTACACTGGGAACGGAAGCAATGAATCGCTCCGGAGCCACTCGCAGTGCGTGTCCCAGCGCCGACACTGCTCCAATGCGTGGAGAATCCGTCGTAAACGTGGACAAATAGCTATCGACGACATCCTGATGGATCGGCATCGGACCACAGCGCGTCGCGGCAAACTGGCTAAAGCGCGCAATCCGGCTCAGGTAAATCTTGGCGGACGCTCGCTTATAACCAAGCGTGAAAAAATGCTCCGCGAGGCGATCCATCTCGCCGCCGAGCGCACCGCTACGCAGGCGCTTGAGTACCCCACGATACGAAAAATAGAAGTCGAGCATATTGCCCCTCCAGCATTGCGGCGCAGGGGGATCCCGCGTCCGTCAGAGAGGCATGAAATATTATGTGGCGGAGGATTCCAGATTTGGCAGACCTCGGCTGGCGCCAGGACGGCTCCGCCACAAAATCTCACCCGATGCATAACTAGGGTTAGGTGGCGCGCCACCTAACCGTTCAACGGCGCGCTTTACGTCTTCCGCGCCAAAAGAGCGGACAGGATCAAGATCGTCTGGTGGGACGGCAGCGGCGTGTGTTTTTATGCCAAGCGGCTAACGACGCGAAGTTGGCCGCGGATCGGCCACAACCGGGTCCAGCTCAATGCTCAGCTCATGGCTCTGGTTGACGGAATGGACTGGAAACGGGTTCGGACGGAGACCGTCAGGCGGCCGCAATCGGCTGGGTAAAACCCTGCGGCATGATGAATCAGGGGGCTGAAAAGCGGGAAAATTGCCCGCGAATATGCTCTGATTTTGGCCATGTCGACACCCCATCTCGCACTCCCGGACGACGTTGACGCGCTCAAGACGATGGTTGTTGCCATGGCCGAAAAGGCCGCCCTTATGGAGGAGCGCGCCTTCATCTCGAGTTGGTCAACAAAAGTGCTGATGAGCGGATCGCACGTCTGACCGCGGTGGTGAAGATGCTTGGAGAGCGCGCGCTTCGGCAGCCGCTCCGAAAGTTTTGCGGACCGGTGAGCTGAGCGAGGAGCAGTATGCTCTCGTCTTCGAGGAGACCGAAACCGGCGTGGCGGCCATCGAAGCGCAGATGGACAAGTCTGTGGGCGGCTCGAAAGCGAAGCGCGCACCGCGTCCTCGCAAAGGCTTTGCGGCCCATCTCGAACAGGTCGAGGTGGTCATCGAGCCCGAAACGCCTGCTGGCTGCGAAGCGCTGGAAAAGATCCCGATTGGCGAGGATGTCTCCGAACGGCTCGATGTCACCCCGCGAAGTTCCGGGTGATCGTCACCCGTCGGACGGCGTTATCAAGGCAGCCGCTCCCGCCCGCATTCGAAAGCATCCGACCGAAGCGCTGCTGGCGCAGTTCGCGGTGTCGAAATACGCTGATGGCCTGCCGATCTACCGCCACGAAGCGATCTATGCTCGCGATCAGGTCGAGATCGACCGGTCACAGATGGCCCAGTGGATGGGCAAGGTCGGCTTCGAGCTCGAGCCACTCGCCGATTACGCACTGACCGGCATCAACCAGGGTGAGCGGGTCTTTGCCGATGAGACCACGCTGCCAACGTTGGCGGCGGGATCGGGCAAGGCCAAGACGGCCTACCTCTGGACCTATCTCCGCGATGATCGGCCCTTTGGCGGCAGCGGACCGCCCATCAGGCTCCGGCGCCGTTCCACGCCACCCCGCGCGGCTGGGCCGGTCCCGGCCTGCTGGCGATGATCCTGTTCGAGAAGTTCGGCCAGCATCAGCCGCTCAATCGCCAGGCTGAACGCTATGCCCGCGAAGGCGTGCCGCTCAGCCTGTCGACGCTCGCCGACCAGGTCGGCGCCGGCGCCGCGGCGCTGATGCCGCTGTTCAAGCGGCTCGAACCCCATTGCTGTCCGCTTCACGTCTGCACGGCGACGATACGACGGTTCCGGTCCTGGCCAAGGGCAAGACCGATACCGGCCGATTATGGACCTATGTGCGCGATGACCGACCATTCGGTGGCGCCGATCCGCCGGCGGCGGTGTTCTACTATTCCCGCGATCGCCGAGGGGAGCATCCTGCGGCGCATCTCGCCGGCTGGAGCGGCATCCTGCAGGGCGATGCCTATGGCGGTTATGGCGATCTCTATACGACGGGCCGTCAGCCCGCGCCTGTTCTGGAGGCCAGCTGCTGGGCCCACAGCCGGCGCAAAGTGTTCGAGCTGGCCGATATCGAAGCGGCGGCGCGCAAGAAGGCGCGCGGCGAGAAGCCCAACCTGGTCTATCCGCTCGCGGTTAAGCCGTGAGCGCATCGATGCCCTGTTCGATATTGAGCGCGCGATCAACGGCCTGTCCCCAGGCCAACGCCACGCCGTGCGCCAAGAGCGGAGCGCGCCGCTGGTCACCGAGCTCGAGCGCTGGATGATCGAGACGCGCGACAAGCTCTCGCGCGGACACGATCTGACCAAGGCCTTCAACTACATGCTGCGTCGCTAGTCATCCTTCACCCGGTTCCTCGACGATGGGCGGATTTGCCCATCGAACAATGCAGCCGAGCGAGCCCTGCGCGGCATCGCCATCTCGGGGTCATTCTGCCCATGTTGGGCAGGAGGTCGAGGTCCATTACCGTTGGCACCCGTATTTCGGACGTCGGCTTCGCTGCGAGAACAGCGAAGAGCGCGCCAACGGCCGGATCATTCATCTCGTCGTCGCGCCCGGGCATGTCATTACCGCTCCGGCCTGGATGATCGATCCCGTGGCTTGCGCGGCGATGGACCTTGGCTCCCCGCGCGTATCGCTTGCCGCGCTGCTTGAGCTTAACAAGCTCTTGATCGAACGCCGTTTCCGGCGAGGCTCTCCGGATGATTTCACCATCGCGGAGGCGCAACATGAGAACCTTGCCACCCCCGACACGATCTCTCGTGGTCGTTCGCCAACTCAGCTTGCCGCTCGACTCGCAGAAGCTGAACGGGCTGAGTTCAGCGCAATGGACCATAGTGATCGCCCGGCTCGCCAACGTACTGATGGCCGCCGCCGGCGTGGCAACGGAGGAGGAGAGCTGCGATGACGAGCGGTAATCTGATTCCGACTGCCGTCCTCAAGCGCAAGGCCGTGGTCTATGTGCGTCAGTCCACTCAGGCGCAGGTCCAGCTCAACCTTGAGAGCCAGCGTCGGCAGTATGAGCTTGTCGACGTCGCGCGGCGCTGGGGATTCCGCAAAGTAGAGGTGATCGACGAGGATCTGGGACGAACCGCAAGCGGGGCTGTGGAGCGTCCCGGTTTCGAGCGCCTGGTCGACGATCTGTGCACCGGCCATGTGGGCGCCGTGCTTTGCCTGGAGGCGTCCCGCCTGTCGCGCAACGGGCCGGACTGGCATCGGCTGCTCGAGTTGTGCGGCGAAGTCGATGCACGCGTGATCGATCTGGACGGAGTCTACGATCCGGGATTGCCGAACGACCGCCTGCTGCTCGGTATGAAGGGCAGCATCAGCGAGTTCGAGCTCGGCGTGCTGCGTGCCCGCATGTACGAGGCCGCCCGCGCCAAGGCACAGCGTGGGGAACTGCGCATCTCCGTGCCCTTCGGCTATGTCTGGCACCGCGATTATGGTCTCGGTTTCGATCCCGACATGCGCCTGCAGGAGACCATTCGCCTGATATTCGCGCGCTTCCGCGAACTCGGCAGTGCGCGCCAGGTCCTGATCTCGATGATCGACGATGGCGTGCATTACTGCTGTTGCTGGCCGCGCAAACGGGGTTGCGGGTCTCGGAGATCATCGATCTCCACCAGGACTCGGTGATGCTGGGGCACGGTGCCCACGTGCGATGCGTTGGCAAGGGCCGCAAGGAGCGAAGTACGCCGCTCACCAAGGTTGCACAGCAAGCCCTTCGGGGCTGGCTCAACGAGCCCAGGAAGCGGGGTACAACGGCTCTCTTTCCGAACATGCACGGCGGCAGGCTGAGCGCCGACGGCGTGCAGGCGCTGCTGAACAAATATGTCGCCAAGGCTCGCGAACACTGCGTCCCCCTCCGCTCGAAGCGGGTGTCGCCCCATGTTTTGAGGCACAGCGCTGCCATGGAGCTGCTGCAGGCGGGCGTCGATTGTTCGGTCATCGCCCTATGGCTGGGCCATGAGGCGATGGAAACAACGCTGACCTATCTTCACGCACATCTTGAGCTGAAGGAATCCGCACTTGCCAAGCTGAAGCCATACGAACGCGCAAAGGCCGAACGATTTCGACCAAACGACCGGCTTCTCGCGTTCCTGAACGCCCTTTGAGCATGAGACCTATGCCGAGTGTGAACGACCGGTTCTTGGTCGAAATGGCAGGCAAAGCGCGTCATACCGCCATGATCGGAAGAGGCTCGGCATAGTTCGGCGGTCGGCATAAAGCGCTAAGTTGAATGACGTCGACCCTCAGGCCTGGCTCGCCGACATCCTCGCCCGACTGCCCGCCTATCCGGCACATTGGATCGATGATTTGCTGCCGTGGAATTGGAGATCCGCAAAACTGCGGACCCAACCAGCGGCGGCCTGAACATGCAGCGCAATAAGGTGCACCACGTCTACACCGTCGAACTTGTCGCCAGCGACCTCGGCGTCAGCGAAGCGCTCATCCACGAACTGACCCTCGGTCTCGAGCCGGAGGACGGCGTCATCTGGGTGTACGGCACCAACGATGACGACGGGATCTTAGCCTTCACCGATGAAGGCATCGAGGAGGTTAAACTCCTCCTCGAAGAATATCATCGCATCTCCCCATCAAAAACTTGACGCCAGCACCGCAGTGCTAAGGTCCTCATGGCCGCCGGATACGCACGTCTGCGTTCTTCACCGGTTGCGTACGCTTCCGCCGACCAGCGCCGCCGCGGACTTGCGTCCAGCCGGCTCGCAACCGCCTCAAGGACATGGAAGCTTCTGTCATCCGGCATAGGCGCAGACATAGAAATTGACATTGCAAGCTCCTCAGCTCATTCAGTGTCACTATCTATCGCTCATCACCTCAAGCCGCGCCAGATGGGGTCAGCTTGGCGCTTACGCTGATCGCCCTTGCCGCTACCTAGTTAGCTGTGGCACCAAGACCAACGAGTGTCAGCCGAGACCCTTCAATGTCTCAGGATCTGGCTAAGAAATAGCTTGGTGCGTTCGTGCTGGGGGTTGGTGAAGAAGTCGTTGGGATTGCCCTCTTCAACGATTTGGCCCCAATCCATAAATATTACCCGGTCTGCGACGGCGCGAGCAAACCCCATCTCGTGGGTGACGCAGACCATGGTCATGCCGTCGCTTGCCAAACTGGTCATAGTGTCCAGCACTTCGGAGACCATTTCCGGATCGAGCGCCGACGTCGGTTCGTCGAACAGCATGACCGCGGGTTCCATGCACAGCGAACGGGCAATCGCAACACGCTGCTGCTGTCCGCCGGACAGCTGAACCGGGTATTTGTTCGCCTGTTCTGGAATTCGCACCCGCTCCAGAAATTTCAGCGCGGTCTTTTTGGCCTGGGCTTCGGGCACGCCCTTGATCCACATGGGACCGGCCATGCAGTTCATCAGCACGGTCATATGGGGGAAGAGATTGAAGTGCTGGAACACCATCCCGACATTCTTGCGAACTTCGGTCACGTTGCGCATTTTGTTGTGCAATCTGATCCCGTTGACGGTGATCTCGCCCTTCTGATGCGCTTCGAGCCGGTTGAAGCAGCGGATGAGCGTCGACTTCCCGGATCCGGAGGGACCGCAGATGACGATGCGTTCGCCTTTGCGGACGGTTAGATTGACATCAGTTAATGCTCTGAAGGTGCCGTACCATTTGGAGACATTCGTGGCTTCGATAATTATGTCAGCACTCATTGACCCGTGCTTCTGACTGAATGACTCCTGGGATGAAAGTGATTCGCGCAGCACATTGCCAATCGCTTGCGAGGAATCGCCGCTATCGAGGCCCTTCAAGTGACTTTTGAGGCCAGCAGTCATCGTGCTTTGCTCCTTGCATAGTGACGCTCGAGTCGCGATTGAGCCACTTCGAGGCAGGCAGACATGATCCAATAAATCATTGCGGCTGTTATCAGCATCTCCATGTGATGGAAGGTTGGCTGGCCGATGGTGCGAGCAAGGAACGTTAGCTCCCACACTCCGAGGACCGAGACAAGCGAGCTGTCTTTCAGCATTGAGATGAACGTGTTTCCCATTGGAGGAATGATGACAGGCAGCGCCTGAGGCAGGATGATCCTGCGCATGGTTAGACCGAAGCCGAAACCAATGGATCGTGAAGCTTCCCATTGGCCGCGATCGATGCTTTGGATACCGGCGCGGAAAATTTCAGTCATATATGCGCCGACGCAAAGCGACAGCGCCAATATCCCCGAAGGAACGGCATTGATGACAATGCCCAGCTGCGGCAGCCCGAGGTAAATCAGGTAAATCTGTATGAGAAGCGGCAGGCCACGAAAAAAGGATGTGTAGAAGCTGGCGATAGCGTAGGCGAAGCCGTTGCTTGAAAGTTTAGCAATCGCTGCAATGATGGCGATGACTGATGCGCAAACAAGTGAAACTGCTGAAACATAGATCGTCGTCACCACACCCTGCGTAATCAGGTATGGCAGATTTTCCCAGATGAAGGGCAGACTAAGGTTGAACGCTTTGAAGAAGGCCAGGAAGAGAGTCAGCAGCTCGATCCACACAATGCCAATCTGGGCCTTCAAGGGGGCAAAACCGATTAGCACGATGTTTAGGCAGAACGTGACCCCAATCACGAAAGCGATTGCGAAACGCCCATAGACGCCACTCTGCAGAGGGTCGCCGATGACAGGCCGCATAAGCTCGCCGAAGGTTGTGCCCACAAGGTTGAACATGAGACAAATCGCGAAGACGACGCCAAAGATCGAGGCAACAAACCACGGTCTATGGACAAGGACCTCGGATTCCACCGTATCCTGGTAAAGCATGGGACATCCTCCAACAAGGCGGCTCGGGCTGACCCGAGCCGCGTAACTTTCACCAACTTGCTAATTCTCGACAGAGTGGTCCGACCCGTACCATTTGATCGACAGAGTCGAGAGCGTGCCGTCATCCTTCATGCTCTTTAGGGCGGCTGAGACCTTCTCGCTGAACTCCTTGTCGCCTTTCATCATAGGGATGGCAGCAGGCGTGGCAAAGAGACTCCCAAGCACCTTGAAGGGGTAGCCAGATTTGATTGCTCTTTCCGCGAGAGTTCCGTCAGTAAGAATTGCATGAAGACGGGTACCATCGCCTAGCCGGAGATCATCCAACGCAACACCCGTTGAGGTATAAACCTTCACTTCACCGGCCTTGAATTTGTAATCCTCGGGCCGAGCGCCAATCCAATCCCACTTAAAGTTTTGGTTTACATAGTCCTCGGCCAGGGTTCCAGCGGAAACGCCGACGATCTTTCCATTTAGATCGGAAAGTGTAGACGCCTTACTGTCATTGTGAACAATGACAGCCGCTTTTTCATAGAAGTAAGTGGTGGAATAGTCGAATTTTTCAGCTCTGGTTTTAGTAGGGGTCATTTGACCCATGCTAATATCCCAACGGCCCTGCCAGTTGCCTGCGGCTATGATGTCCCACCCCGGCGTGACAAATTCAACGTTAACACCAAGGGATTTAGCGACGCCTTTGGCGACGTCGATGTCATAGCCCTCTAATTCGTGGTTCGCATTCAGGGAAGACATTGCTCCCCAATCAGTGCCAACCGCAACCCTGAGCGTCTTCGTATTGAGAACACGCTGCAGCACCTCTCCGGCATACACCGAGGTACTGTAAACGACCGACGCGATGGACAATGATGCCGCTGTGATAATTGTCACAATCTTATTCATAGTACATTCCCCTTTGAGGTTGATATGATGCATGAGACTCGGCGGTACCGCTCATACAGAAGCGACGGGCCGCTATAGCCAATCACCATGGCTGAAGCAGCCGCGAGCGCTCACTCCTCCATGCCGTCGCCTATATGCTAACCAAAGCCCCTCGGCCCATGAGGTAGCAAGAATATAATCAATATCAGACCCATCTGGAAGTTAGATGGCTGGAAGCGTCTTGGCAGCCCGGAAATCCTCCAGCCGGGCGGTCCAAAATTGGGAACACCTCACGATATCTTGTCATTCGATGACCCATAGTGGGACTTTGGGGACAACAAGATGACCCGTGGTCATGCCAAGCGTGTCAAGATCTAACGCTAGGTATGATGTTACCGATGATATCGAGCCACACGGCGGCACGACCAACATAAAATGTGTGGGTATCCCATCGCGTTTCGAGATGTTCATTTGCGATACACCGAAAGATGCCCCCCACCGAGACCAGTTGGCAACCCACGAACTGCTCATGGCGGAATGAGGTCATGCGGAAAGCAGTATTCGACAACGGCGAAGGAAATTGACCGGTTGCAGTGTTTTGTTTAAGTAAATCGCTTGTCGCCAGCCCCGGCAGCGAAGCGCTTGTTTGGAGAGGACACCAACTTGGGGGCGATTATCTCCTGCGATACCACTAATCGCTTGCAGACTCACTCCCGGACAGCTAAATGCGGTTCTGGATATGCTAGAGCCCCGATGTATTTGAAAAGCGCGTTCTGCTCAGATGTCCTGGAGGTGTGCTCTCAATTGGTCGCCGCAAATAGCGCTTGGTCGGCATCGCGAGCACGCGGAAGGGGGGCTCCAGATCAGGCAACGTCAACGCCTTGCTCAGAATAGCTCACAAGCGTGTGAGGACTCACCTGTCACTGTCGCATGAGCCGGTCCATGAAGAACCTCTCCAGCAGTGTGGGAAATGTGCTGGCGCTCTTCATCCCGGTCTCCCCGCTCAGATGGCTCCACTCGCAGTAGGGCGCACTGCAGTAACTCTGGCGTTTCGGTGAGATCCCAGTAGGTGTCGGTGACGTGTGCGTGCCCGAGGTAAGTCGTCGGCCGTGAAGAATACCGAAGCCGCTGATATCGCATAGGAATAGTCTACTTTTCAGCTTCCGAATTGCAGGTAACGGCCAGTTTGTGGGTAGTTTCTTGCAATTCCAGTTTGCGATTTCGCCGCCTGGCGAAGCGCGATTCGCCGCTTTCATCGCAGTGAATCGGAGCTAGGCGATGGGCAGACCACGCGAGCGGCGTGAGACTGGAGAACAGGATCTGTTCCGCGCTCGCCTTGAGCAGAGAGGCGCGCTTCGGTGCGGTCTATTCGAACGGTCCCGGCATGCTGCCGATGCCGACCCGGCTAATAGCGGGGCTCGCCATCCTCAAGCACACCTTCAACCTGTCGGACGAGGCGCTGTGCGTCCGCTGGATCGAGAACCTGTATTTCCAGTGTCTGTCCGGCGAGGAGTTCTTCCGCCACAACCTGCCGTTCGACCGCTCGTCGATGACGCGCTGGCGCAGCCGCATGGGCGAGGAGCGGATCGTCGCGCTTGCAAGAAAGCCTCAGCATTGCGGTCAAGAACAGGGCGATGAAGCCGACCGACACGCGCCAAGTGATCGTGGACACGACCGTGCAGCCTGTTCCCGACCAACGCCAAGCTCATCCACCGGGCCCGCGAGCGGCTGGTGCGGCTGGCGAAGAAGACGCGGCTCGACCTGCGTCAGTCCTATGTCCGGGTCGGCAAACAGGCGCTGATCATGTATCAGCGCTACGCCCACGCCAAGCAATTCAAGCGGGCCAACAAGGCCCTGCGCAGGCTCAGGACGTATGTGGGGCGCACCGTCCGCGACATCTCCCGTCAGATCGCCGGCGACGCGAAGCTGGACGCGCTTTTCAAATGGTCGCTCTACCAGGCCTCCACCGTTCTCGAGCAGCGCCAGCGCGGCCGCAAGATCTACAGCCTGCATGCGCACGAGGTGGAATGCATCGGCAAGGGCAAGGCGCACGCGCCCTACGAGTTCGGGTGAAGGTGCCGGTGGCCACCACACTGAACCGCTCAAAGGGTGGCCAGTTCGCCCTACATGCAAAAGCGCTGCCCGGCAATCCCTATGACGGCCACACGCTCATCGATCATCCCTGACATGGAAAAGACCATCGGCAACGAGATCAGCCGCGTTCTCGCCGACGCCGGCTATCGCGGCCACAATGCGCCGCAAAGTCATAAGTTCAGGGTCTTCACCGCTGGTCAAAAGCGCCGCGTGACACCGGCCATCAAGCGCCAAATGCGCCGCCGCTCCGCGATCGAGCCGGTGATTGGCCACATCAAGAACGAACACAGAATGGCCGCAATTAACTCGCTCACATCCAAGGCGATGCGATCAACGCCATCCTGGCCGCAGCCGGTTACAACTTCTCCCTCCTGCTCAGGTGGCTGAAGCAACTTTTGTGGCTCTTGATCGCCGCGTTCCTGAACCGGCCGAAGCAGCTTGCCGCTTAGCGATCAAGATTGTTCACAGTCGACTAAGTCGAGAGCACCGGCAGGTTGCGCTCGACAATGACCCCATCGCGATACCAGCGCAGCAGGGTATAGAAGCTTTCGCCACAATCGAATGAGGAGTCAACGACTGGCGCGGTGGCGGTGGGTTCCGGGGAGTTGCCGTTGGCCGACGGCTTTCGCCTTGTGGGTAGTGTGCTGAGGGTTCTGCAAATTCGCTGAGAGAGGGAAGGCTGGTGATGTTCAACGTCACCGATTCCCTGGAAGGAACGCCACCATGACCAAGACAGAAAGTAAGACCGCCAGCGCTGCCGTCAAAGACATTCTGCTTTCGAACCCGGATGGATTGCACGAGGTGATCCGCGCCGTGATGCAGGAGGTGCTCGGGGCCGAGATGGACGAGGCGCTGGGTGCTTTGAAGAGCGAGCGCACACCGGAGCGGCTGGGCTGCCGCTCGGGTTCTATGGCCGTACCCTTGTCATCGGCAAGCTTGAGCTGCGGGTTCCGCAGGACCGGGCCGGCCGCTTCTCCACCGAGCTTTTCGAGCGTTACCAGCGTTCGGAGCGGGCCTTGGTGGCCACGCTTGCGGAGATGTATGTGCAGGGCGTTTCGACCCGGAAGGTCAAGGCGATCACAGAAGAGCTGTGCGGCCATGCTTTCTCGGCCTCGTCGATCTCGGCCATCAACAAACGCCTGGACGAGAGTTTGAAGGCGTTTGCCGAGCGCCTGCTTCAAGAGCCTTTTGCCTACCTCATCCTCGATGCTCGCTACAAGAAGGTACGCGAAGCCGGCATCGTCATGAGCCAGGCGGTGCTGATCGCGGTCGGCATCGACTGGGATGGGCGGCGCCAGATCCTGGCCGTCGAGATGGCCAATCGCGAGCCGCTCGGCCTGGAGGGATTTCCTCGTCGCCCTGAAGGCGCGCGGCCTCAAGGGCTCGAGCTGGTCGTGTCCGACGATCATGCCGGCCTGGTGGCCGCGATCGGCGAGGTGATCCCGGAAGCCGCCTGGCAGCGCTGCTACGTGCACTTCCTCAGGAACGCGCTCGATCACCTACCGAGAAAGCATGGCGACGATTGCCTGCAGGAGTTGCGCTGGCTCTATGACCGGCGCGATCTCGCCGAGGCCAAGGCCGATCTCGCCGCATGGCTGTCCAAATGGTCGGGCCGCTATCCAAGGCTGACGACCTGGGTGGAGGAGACCATCGAGCGCACGCTGACCTTCTTTTGTCTGCCGCGCCAGCATCACAAGCATCTCAAGAGCACGAACATGCTTGAACGGCTCAATGAGGAAATCCGCCGGCGCACCTATGTCGTACGCATCTTTCCAAACTCACAGCGCTGCCTGCGCCTCGTCAGGGCACTGGCCGTCGAGACCAACGAAAACTGGATGGAGGCCAACCGCTTCATCAACATGGACGACCTGCGCGAGCACAAGAAGCTCGCGCTGCGTCAAGCCGCATGACCAGCTTCATGGCCGCCTCATTTTGCGGAACTCACACAACCGCCTTTTGCCGGTGCCGCAGTCCGGACCGTCGCTCCGTTTCCAGTCGCTGCTCATCAAACCGGACATCGGATCTCCCGCATCCAGCTTCCCACTGGCCTCATCGTAAGGCCCACGGCGGCGATACGCGCTGCCGACGAAGACACACCACGCCCAGTTTCTCGGAGATGTGGTCCGCGAGAGCTGTTTCGCGCCGCACCCTTGCAGCTTATGCCGATGGCACTTGCTCACGCGGTCATACACATTACCGGTCAACGGCATCATAGGCCGGCGCTCGGGTGTCGTAGCTGAAGTAGGTCGACCAACCGAGCAAAAGCTGGTTCAGCCGAACACGCACTTCTAGCCGCGGCCCCTTGTTACACCCTCCGCCTCGATCTGCGCAAAGGTCACGCCGTTCACGCCCGGCGAACCCGCATTGGCGCGGGTAAGCGCATAGGCATGGCGCAGCATGTCTTCACGGCAGATCTTGTCGTAGAGCACGTAGAAGCGGTAAAGGGGCTCCGCCTTCGCCTTACGATACAGCTTCCTCTGCAGATACCTGGTCATTTCGGCGTTTCCATGCTTGTCGCCAATCACCCCTCCCCACCACCTTCGAAAGCACACCAGAAGTCAGGGTCCTTCGCTCCGCTGGCATTACCCGGCTTCAACGGCCGGACGACCGTTTCCGACTCCCGCCGGCACCGCCGCCCGGAGGTTGAGGCCGCCACCCTCATGCCGAACGGGCCTCCCTTCGATTACCAGCATCACCTTTCCAACGTGCCGTGCCCAATACCCGGCAGACCGGACAGGTGCCTATGTCGATTGCTTCCCTGTCCGCACAGCCTTCCCCGAGCGAGAGATGGGTCGGAGTCTGCATTGACTCTTTCGAGGCCTGCTCAGGCTTTACTCACGTTACGGCACGCTGGATTGCTCGACCGCCCGGGGCGGTCTTTGTCACGAGGCTTCGTCCCGGCCAGTTACCCAACCAAGCCGCTATTCAGACTTTCCGGTGGATCCCTCCTCCACTGGTGATACGCGCCTTCGAGGCATCATCACGCCTGCCAACGGGACGGTGGACACCCAGAATCCGCCGCCTAACGTACACGCAGAAGTTGCCACCGACACGGACTGACGAAGGTCAGGTAAATTCATACTATTCTCGATATGCCCATTCGGCGACTGACAATGCCCGGATCGAATTTACCATTGTCCGCCTCAACACCGCCTCTAAGGTCGGCCAGCACATCGGGCAGGAATGGTTCCACGCGCCGCGATAGCAGGTTGAAATTCAGGAAAAGCTGTTCAGCTGTCGACAGTAACGCTCCGTCGGCACGTACCATGGTTTGCGCGACATGGACTCGCTTTTCGTCTATGTCGGCTATCCAAGTAGTAAGGACCAAATTGTCGCCGCGCATCGCTTCTTTCTTGTAAGCGATCCGCGCCTCGGCGGTGACGAGGCCAGAGAGCATCGAACCATTCGCATTTAGACGTATGGCAGTGTCGAGCCGTACATCCGCAGCTTTACTGAACGCTGCCAGATAGTGCACCATATTCATGTGCCCATATCCGTCAATAAGATCGTCGGTCACCATTGTTGCGAATTTACAGGTCGCATCCATCTATTTGCCCAATCTCTTGTAATGTTAGAAGATTACAGTGCCGCCGATATTGCGTGCTCACACTCTACTCGCACGTCGCTGCTGCCGAAAGAGAGCTCAAGCGACACATGACAGAGGCGAAGTTGGCGGTGCATCGCTTTTGCTTGGCTCCGCGATATTCGTTCCACGCACATAGAGACGCCCATGCCCCCGCCGATGCAGAGCGTCGCCAGGCCCTCTTTCGCGCCGCGCCGGCGCATTTCGTAGACAGCGTGTTGAACACGCGGGCACCGGAGGCGCCAATCGAGTGGCTGATGGCGATGGCTGCCATCAACGTTAACGATTGTGGATCCCAGGCCATGCTTTTGTAGACGGCGCGGGCCTGCGCGGCGAAAGCCTCGTGGCCTCTACGAGGTCGAGGTCCTTGACCGACCAGCCGGCCTTCTCCGGCGCCCGCCTCGAGGCGGGAATAGGTCCGGGGCCCATTATCGCCGGATCGACGCCGGCAGTCGCCCCGGCAGCGATGCGGACCAGCCGGGCGATGCCGCGGCCTGGTGGCTTCTGCCTCGGTCATCAGCAGCGCGCCGGCGCCGTCATTGATGCCGGACGCATTGGCCGCGTCACCGTGCCGTCCTTGTCGAGAGCCGGCTTCAGGTTAGTCATGGCGTCGATGACGGCGCCATGAGGATATATTCGTCCTGGTCGACGATCGTGTCGCCCTTCTTGCCCTTGATGGTGACGGCGACGATCTCATCCTTGAACTGCCAGCCTTCTGCACCGCCTCGGCCTTGGTCTGCGAGGCGAGCGCGAACTGTTCCTGGTCGCAAGCAAAAATGGCTGGTGAAATTGACCGCCAACGTTGGTTTCCAATGTCGATCCCATCCATCCGCTCGGCTGCAGCTTCGAAGAAGCGCTCAGTATCGGTCGCTTCGGCAAGATCACAACGTGTCGCGCCAATGGCGGGATGTCGGTGGCTCATCTCTGCAATCTTCTGTTGATCAACATCGCACACCTCTACCGGAGCCCCAGCTTTCGCAAGTGCCTCGGCGATAACACGACCAATACCGGAGGCCGCAGCGGAGACCATAGCTCGGCGACCAGTGAGAGACAGGGAGGGGGTCCTTTGTGCTGCTCCTAAATATCCGAGTAGGTCGCAAGTTTTGCAACGAATTCACGACTTACTTAGAGGTCCAACACACTATTTCTGCGAGCGTCGCTAATTCAAATGTTGTTTGCAGATTGAAGCCATCTCGAATTCAGATTCTACCGCGCTAATGGAGAATGGTAACTTCTCCGGGGTTACGCGGGCACAATACTGCGAACTCACCAGCGATAGCTACGCATTGCCGGCTGCGAGCAGCGCGTCGATTTCTGCATCGCTGTATTCAACGAGCGGAGAATCTTACGAGTGGACGCGCCGAATTTTTCGGCCGGGGAGAGTGCACTGACCGCAGGCCTGACGGCATACGGATCGAGCTGCACGACGACGTGGCCGCTCTGGTGCTCACAGTAGCCCGAGAAGGAAAAGCTGCCGCGGTCCGTGCCCGGGGTGCCATCCGCAGGCCGGGCGTTTCCGGAACATATCGCACCGATGTCCTCGCATACCGCCACGCCGCGCCAGCGGGCCGAAGCTTCGCATCGGGACCCGCGGGTTCATCGAAAGGCCCTCGTCCCGCGTAGTCGTTGCAATAGGGCATCTGCAGCAGGCCCGAGAGGGCCGCGAGCGAGGTTCCTCGGCCACCCAAGCACGTGCAGTATCTCAGATATTTTCGACTGCACGTCGCACTGCAATTAGCCGCTTCTCCCAGGCGTCGCCGGTGAGCCTCTTTGCGCGCGCTGCCAAGAGTTGCGGACGAAGGATGTCGCGCAGTGCATCGGTCAGGGGCGGACCGGGCAGGCGGCTCCAGTCAGTGTCCATCAGGATCGACCATTTTTCTTCATCTATCTCGCCGGAACCCTTCGGATCTATCCAACCCAATTGGGCCTCACATGGGCCTGAAATGCCATAGCGAAGACCAGGTCCGCCCTTAATGATGTTGTCGATCTCTTCCATCGTAGCCTCGCCGGCGGCGATCATTTGGACCCCCTCCCGCCACATCGCGGCTTGCAGGCGATTGCCGATAAAACCCGGAACGGCATGCGACATTACAACCGGTTGTTTGCCGATGCTGCGGTAGAATTCGACCGCAGCTTCAAGTCTTTCAGTCGGCATTTCAGGTGTGCCGACGATCTCCATGGCCCGGATCAGGTGCGGGGGGGAAAAAGGATGTGCTACGAGGAGGCGACCCGGATTGGGAATGTCTCTAGCGATATCGGCTGGCAAAAGTCCTGATGTGGAGGAGGCGATAATCGCATCGAGCGGCGCTAGACTGGCTATTTCCCGGACCAGCACTCGTTTGAGTTCAATCTGTTCCGGGGCATTTTCCTGGACGAGCTCTGCCTCAGCAACCGCCTCACCCAAACTGCCGCAAAGTCGAAGGCGCGTACGTACAGTTGGCATTTGAAGCTCTCGCAATTGCGGCTCGTAGCGGTCGAGGGCGGCCAATAGACGATCCTGCCAACCCGGCCTCGGGCCCCATGCGGTCACCTCATGCGTGCCAGTAATGAACAATGCCACCCAGCTCGCGCCTATGGTTCCTGTGCCAATGCATGCGACGCGCATAGTTTACCTCATATCAATGGATCTGGAGAGTGACTTCTCAGGTGGGCTGCGAGAAAACCCGAAGAACCTGAAGCGATGACAACATTAGGCGCCAAGGGCCTCAAGCGTCATCCGGCATATGGTTGTGATGTCGTAGATAGGCAGCCCTGTCATACGACGGATTGCCGGCGTTATCGGCGGGAATCCAGTGCACGTGAACAGTAACGCAGCGATCTCCGGATGTGCGCCGCGGAGCCGGGCGACGCAAGCTGCCACATCATTCTCAATGTCGGCGATATCGGTCGGTTGCGGCGGACGCATGGACGCGTTTTCCAAAATCTTACCGCCTTCAATGCCGCCGATGACGATCCGATCCCGGTCGGCCTGATCACTGAGCCCAAGCAAATCATCTCGAAACACTCGTGAATCAGCTGTGACGACAGCGAGTTTGGCTTTGGGGGGCAGTTGGCGGAGCAGCGTCGGCACTAGGAGCAGACTGGACATTACGACCGGGACGCTTACAGCCGCAGCCACCGCCGCCTGATGCCGGACAGCAGAGCCGCAGTCCGAGGTGATTACGACCGCGCCCCGCTCTACGAGCCTCCGAGCTGCTGTCACAAAAGCCGGCTGGAGCGCAGGTTCGCCCAGCATGACAACATCCGCCCAAGCTCCTTCGACGGTTTCTGATATGACGGGAAAGTCGAAAGTAGCTGAACTAAACAGCGAGCCGGACGGCGGCGCCGGCGGCGTCACGCCGGGTGGCAAGGCAGGTTCCAAACCCAGAATTCCAAGGCAGCTCTCGATTTGCGACGTCATTCTGGCCTCCATCATCGTTCGCTGCATGGGATACCCCAGTGCGGTCATCCGCGCTTTTTGACGCCGAGAATTGACCGTGCTTCGGCAGGCGTGGCGACGCTGGCGCCCATGCGCTCAATGATCCCAACCGCATTGTCTACGAGCTCGGCATTGGATGCCAGCAGCCCTCGTCGGAGATAGATGTTATCTTCCAAACCCACCCGAACGTGCCCACCCATTGGCACCAACTGTCCAACCATCGGCATTTCATCTGCCCCGCAGCCAAATCCGCCCCAGACTGCCCCAAAAGGGAGAATCTCACGCATCGCCTGCACAGCGCTCGGCACAGCGGGAGCGCCATAACCTGTGCCGAGGCAAAATTGGAAAAGGGGCGGGCTGCCAATTATGTTTTCGGAGATGAGTTTCTTAGCGACTTCGATGTGGCCTAAATCGAAGCATTCGAGCTCGGGCTTGACACCAGCCTCGCGCATGAGTGCCGCCATCTGTCGCAGATCGGACATACGCGCAACAAAAATCCGCTCACCAAAAGCCATCGTTCCGCAATCTAGGGTGCTAAGCTCTGGCTGAAGTTTGACGGCATGGGAGCAGCGTCCAATTGCGTCCTTAAGTGTGCTAGTTTTCCTTATTTTTAAAGGATTCAAAGAATCAAGTTCAAGTTCACCATCCATTCCACAGGTTAAGTTGATGATGACGTCCGTCGCCGCGTCCCTAAGCTTCTTAACAACCTGTTCATAGAGCTCAATTCGGTTTGATGGGGCTCCCGTGTCAGGCTCACGGACGTGAATGTGCACAATCGCAGCCCCAGCCTTTGCAGCTTCCAGTGCAGCTTCCGCGATTTGCGATGGCGTTTTGGGGATATTTGGATGCTTCGCAAGAACCGCGCCCCCCCCTCCGGTGACCGCACAGGTGACAATGACTTTCCGGGACATCAGAAATCCTATTTCGGTATCTCTTAATTGTTTAGTCTGGCGCCAACACACTCGATGGTGCTACCGAGTGGTCACACAAGGGAAGGATAGGCATGGCGGCCGATCATTAAATCTGGCGTATTCTTCACGTGCGTCACGTATTGGTCAAATATTGATTGTCGCCGCCGATCATCTGGATGCGAGATGACTGTGCGCGGACGCTGGTCGGAGATCTAAAGCGCGTCGCGTTTGAACGAAATCAGGCGACGTCAGGTTGCCCCCGATGAGCCCTCGTTCATAGCTGGACTCTTCTCCTTGTTGAGCTGCTCCCCGTCTTTGGATCGCCCAGGCTGGAACTTCCGGGCTGATTTGATCCGATACCATTCTTTGGACCGCCGGAAGGTGGAGTTTTCCGGCTGTTTCACGATGGCGGGCTGACGGCGCCATCGGGATTGAGCAACGAGATCGGAACCTTGTGCCCGATTGCGCCATGGGGGCGCACCTCGTTGAACAACTCAGCGACGCAACACCCACGGGACCGGCCCGGAGCGCGAGCTTCTCTACGATGGCATCCTTGGGTGGGTAGCCAAGTCCATATTCACGAAGTGATCGATCGGAATGACGCAGCAGTCTTCTGCTGTAGCGTTTTCGGCCAAGCCTCGGATCGGTGGTTGGAGGTCCCGGCTTGGATGTTCGATCGGATCCTCAGTAAGAGTTGGCGCATCACGACTGCTCCGCACGTCGACCTTGCCGCGCTGGGCACCCTGGCGAAGCTGCTCCTCGACACCGGAGCCCCATCGCAATCGCCGGAGATGGGCGCAGCATTGGGCTCTCACGCGAATCGGGGAGATGTCCATGCCGCGCCAGCCCACGACATACCAGTTCGATCTGTTCTTGAAGCCGAACGACGCCAACACGGGGCAGACGCCGCAATGGCAGGCGCTGCCGGCCGCGACGCGCCGATCAGTGACGAAGCTGACGGTCAGCCTGATCCTCGGGCACGTCGACGGCGAGGGTGCCGTACAACGGGAGTGCGCGGATCATGATGCATGAGAAGATTGGGCCGCAGCATCTGGAGCGTAAAGCGATCCTGTATGTGCGGCAGTCGTCAGCCCATCAGGTCCTGCACAATCGTGAGAGCAGCATGCTTCAGTATGCGATGCGCGATCGCCTGACGGCGCTTGGCTGGTCTCGCGTAGAGACGATCGACGACGATCTCGGCCGTTCTGCCGCCGGCGGCGTCGCGCGTGCCGGCTTCGACCGGATGGTCGCCGAGGCCTGCCTCGGCAAGGTCGGTGCGGTTGCGGCGCGAGAAGTGTCTCGGTTTGCCCGTAACAGCCGCGACTGGCAGCAGCTCATCGAGATGTGCCGCGTCGTCGACACCGTGCTGGTCGACCAGGAGACGGTTTATGCGCCGCGGCAAGGCAACGATCGGCTGCTATTGGGGCTGAAGGGGAGCCTCAACGAGTATGAGCTCGATCTTCTGCGCCAGCGTTCCCTTTCCGCACGCTACGAGAAGGCCCGGCGCGGTGAACTCGTCGTGGCAGCTCCTGTCGGCTTCGCGAAGGTCGGCGATCGTCTTGAGAAGGATCCTGATCGGCGTGTGCAGGAATCCATTACCCTGGTGTTCGACAAGGTTGCTGAGCTCGGCAGCGCCCGTCAGGCCTTGATGTGGTTCCTCGAGCATGGGTTGGATTTGCCCGCCAAACGCAACAACGGCGATGTGGTCTGGCGCAGGCCGAACTATGCGACCATCCACCGCATGATCGACAACCCGATCTACGGCGGCGCCTACGCCTATGGTAAAACTCGTGTCGCGCCGGGATTTGGCCGATCCGCCGTTCGAGCAGGTATCCGACGCAGGACGCGCGAGGAATGGCTGGCGCTGATCCCACACAGCCATGAAGGCTATGTCAGTTGGGAAAGGGCAGAGGCGATCCGCAAGATGGTGAGCGACAACGGGGCGCCCAAGCATGGCGACGCTCTGCTTGCCGCGCTTGTCCGCTGCCGGCGCTGCGGCCGCAAGCCCACGCTGCGGTACACGGGCACCAAGCACAACATTCCGCGCTATTCCTGCTGGCGGGGTCTGCTCGACAATGGTGAGCCGCAATGCATCGCCTTTGGGGGACTGCGCGTCGATGATGCGATTGAGGAAGCGCTCCTGCGTGTCGTGGAGCCGGGAGCGATTGCTGCCGCTGCCGGAGCTGAGGCGCAAGCTGCCGATCGTCGTGACCAGGTCCGGGACGCCCTCAGTCGGGATCTTGAGCTGCCCGCTACGCCGCCGACCGGGCCTTCCGGCAATATGACGCGGCCGATCCCGAGAACCGGCTGGTCGCGGCGGAACTGGAAGCGCGTTGGAACCAGGCACTCATCCGTGTCGGTGAGATCGAGAGCAAGATCACCGCGCATGATGCCGCGACGGCCCGATATAGTCGGCATCGCGACGATCAGCCAGCGGCCGGTGACACTCATATCGGAGCCGCCAGCAGCTTGGGCAAGCGGACCAAATTGTAGGCCGCCAAGTTCAAGGTGAAGGCCGCGCCCACACGGGCGCATCCCATGCCGGCCGAGGCTTTGATCCAGCCGAACACCTCCTCGATCCGCTTGCGGCAGCGCTGGCTGGCATCATAGCCCGGATGGCGCTTCGTGCGGTCATCGATCGCCGTCACTTGAGGCTTGCCGGTTTTGCTCAGATGGCCGACGGCGATATGCGGCGTGACCTTGCGCTCGCGCAGGCCCTTGATGAACTGGCGCACGTCATAGGCGCCTTGTCGGCGCCCAGTGTGATGCGCCGCCGCAACGGTCTGCGATACAACATGGCGAGAGCGGCATCACGCTCGCCTGTGCCCCTGGCCTGGGTAATGCCACCATCGACCGCAAGCCCATGACGGTTCTCCATCAGCGCATGCCCCATATAACAGAGCCTCGCCGGCTGCCCGTCGCCCTTCTTGTAGAGCCGCGCCTGCGGGTCGCTCGTGCTCTGGTGTGTGTCGTTGGAGCGCTTCTCCTTATGAAAGCCGCGCTCAGCGTTGCGCCCCGCTCCATCCGGGCCGTTGTCGTCCCCGTCCTTGCGGCGGAAGCTCTTGATCGAAGCCCAGGCCTCGATCAGCGTCCCGTCCACCGAGAAGTGATCCGACGACAAAAGCCGCCGCGCCAGCACTTCTTCAACAGCCTGCTAAAGCGCTGACCACGTCTCGGCCCGACAGCTGAACCGGGGATCGAGCACAGGCACGTAGCGGAGAACGTATCGACGACCGTCAGCACGCGGATCTTCTTGCCCGTAGCGAGCTGATCGTGGACGAAGTCCATCGCCAGACCTCGTTCGGGCCCCTCTTGGCGGCCGTCCCGGAGCTTCGCGCTTCGGTGTTTTGTTCCTGAGCTGCAAGCCCAGATCCTTGTAAATGCGGTAGGTCGGCTTCATGTTGATGTCCCACCCTTCCCGCATGAGCTCACGTGGACACGTCGGTAGCCATAGCGAACGCGTGTCGCGCAAATGTCCTTGAGCCGAGCCTCGATGCCGGTCTGATCGCGGCGGCGGGACTTGTAGTGATAGGTCGACGTGTCGAACTTCAGAACCGGCAGGCCCGCCGGATCGTCTGGCGCCGGCCGAGCAAGACTTATCGGCCGCGATTGGCTGGCTGATTTCCTCGTTTCTAATTGATTTATGTAGATTTTTGCTTTCGTCACGGAGGTCTTTCCGGTATGCAATTTGGGTGTAGGAACAAGCTCCCTCAACCGCTGATTCCTAATTCCCTCGCCCGGATCGCCTTTCTGAAGGCGACCGTTTCGGCCCGTGACGCCACCATCGGTATTGATAGTCAATGGTCTTTTGCTTCGAACTTGTAATGACGGGCGCCTTAAGTGCCCGACGCACTCGATCAGAGGCGAATCTTCGATATCGCGTCGTTTGATGACCCATGGTGGCCTTTGCAATATGCTTGGCAGGAATGATTCCGGCGGCATTATAGGCACTGCGGAAGCGTGAATCGACGCCGAGCCCGGCAAGTTGCGTCTTGGCGGCGCCATGGCGCTCTTCGTCATCAATAGATCCAACCCTTTATCTTTTGAGCCCTTAGCGTTCGCAAAACGGCCTATCCAGCGTAGTCCAGAGCCTGTTATCAGCGATCGATCTGTAGATGCACGTCGGCTGGCCCCTCCGACCTTACAGCCGGCAGTGGTTAAAATTCTCGTGAGGTTGCCGGACGAGGTCTCATCTCCAACGAGCCCTCCTATAGGTTGCCCGGTTCCAAGGCTCCCTCGCAAGTATTCTCGGCTGATTTTTCATCGATGTGCAGCACTGAGGCTCAGGGTTTGAGCGGCCTCGCAAGGATCGCTATCATTTGATTGACGTCGACATGGATTCCAGACTTTACAGCGCAGACGACAGACGTAGTGGGAGCGCGAATATCGATCGCATCAGCCGACAGTGACTCCACGGGATAAACGACCCCTAAGAGATCTCCTTGCTTCACTTCATCCAGCACGGAGCAGCGAGGTTCGAAGATGCCGCGGGCCGGCGATTTCAGCTCGTCAGACAAGAGCGTTTCAAGTGTCCTGCTGGCTTTCCGTTGACGGAAAGTCGGACACTCGGCCTTTCCCTCTACGAGTCCGAGCGCGATTAGGGCGTTGCGTAGCCCGCTTTCATAGATCCCCAGCGCTTCGGAGCTGACCGTGCCGCCGCCGAATTCAGTACAAATGAATACCTTGCCTTTGCTATGCGCCCAAGTGTCGAACATTCCATTTGTGTCGGGGTGTTCCCAGAGCAATGTCACGGGTAATTTGAATGCCTCTGCCAATTGAAGCGTCTTGGCCATGAGATCCACATCACCAATGGGATGCGTGACGACTGCTGGTGGAAAATCCCATGTCGGCCCGAAACTGTGCAAATCGAATACCGTGTCGGCCATTGGCAACAACAGGCGCGAAACCGCATCGGCAATGCGTTCAGTTATCGATCCGACGGCGCGGCCGGGAAACACTCGATTAAGATTCAAGCCATCGATTGGCGAGTTTTGGCTCCATGCCTGCACCGCCGGCAGATTAAGCATCGGTACGATGATGACGCTTCCACAGGTTTGCGCTTTGGGCAGCCAGTCAACAAGCCGTCGTGCCAGGATTGGCCCTTGCAATTCGTTGCCGTGATTTCCGCCAGTGACAAGGAGGCGCGGTCCCTCCCCTTTATTGAGGCAGAAGACCGGAAGCGAAATAGCTTCGCAGTCGTTGCCTTTGGGGACAACAAGATGTCCCGTGGACATGCCAGGCGCGTCGAGATCAAACGTCAGGTATGGTGTTTCGCTCATTGTCAGCCGACCTTATGCACCCAAATAGCGAACGCTAGGGGTTCACTCTCGCTGCGTCAAATACAGTTTTTATATTGTAGGGATCTAACCGCACGATGGACTTACTCTTTCGCCCGAATCGTCCAGGCAACGCTTTGCGAAGACAGGTTAGTCTGAGCAAACGGCCGCAAGCGATAGCCGGCATAGGTTCGTAATGTCATAGGTGGGTAGCCCCGTATGGCGGCGGAGTGCGTTCGTGACATAAGGGAACCCCGTGCATTCCATCAGCAGCATTGCGATTTCAGGATGCTCAGCACGAAGATGCGTGACGCAGGCGGTAACTTCCTTCTCAATCTGATCGACTTCGGTTCGGATTGCAGGACGCATCAAAGCGTTGCGGAGAAATTCGCCGCCTTCGACGCCGCCGATGACCACCCTCGCCCGATCTCTCGGATTATCGAGCCTAAGCAGGTCTTCCCCGAAATGTCTTGAATCAGCGGTCACCACGGCAAGCTTGTGAGGATGCGCCAGCTGTCGCAGCAAGGTTGGAACCAAGAGCAGGCTAGACATCACAACGGGAACATTGACGGCAGCGGCGACCGCCTCTTGATGTCGGATGAAAAAACCACAGTCAGAGGAAATCACGGCTGCCCCTCGTTCGACCAAGCGTGTGGCGGCTGCCACGCACGCGCCTTCGAGCGACGGGTAACCACGAATGACCATATCCGGCCATGCTCCCTCCACGAGCTCCGTCACGATTGGGTGATCAAAGGTCGTTGGGCTCAGTAAGCCGCCGGGCCGCGGATCTAGCGAAGAACTCTCGGCTTGCACGCCTTCATCAAGCTCAAGAATTCCAAGTGCACGTCGGTTTTGAAACATCATGGTTGAAGCACCAAAGAATGAACTCAAGGGTTCGCTTCCAAGCTGGCGAAGTTCCTTACGTTCTGTTGTACTTTGAGCGGCATTGTGGCCGTTCCGTTAAACTTCTTCTTCTCGCTTCGCGGGTACCCCGCGGCTCTTCAGTCGTTCTCCAATCGCTACCTCTGATATTGATCCTTTCGGCTTGATCAAAGAATTTCTGTCGGCTACCAGCTTGCCACTCTCCGTTGGCCCAGATCATGGCTTTGCGGATTCGCTAGCCACTTAACAGAGCAACCGGACGTGCTGACCGAGGCAAGCCTGATGCACCGGGCGCGGCGAGTTCGACTGGAGGCGCCTCCGTGGGTGGAAGGGGCCAAGCGAGGCAAATCCGCCAAGCGCCGCGCGTTTCGGCTTTCCGCGGACGCATCGACGTGCCGCCGGTTCTGCCGACGACGCGACGGGGCCACATTCTTATCCCGTTGACTTCAGAGCGGCGCTCGGTCGGAACGAGCGAAGAGGCGCGAAAGGAACTGGATCCATGGAGAGCACTCTGTTGTCCATCATTTCAGCGAGCAGCTTTCCAGAAGTTGGCCCAAGGGTGAGACCGTAGTGACCGTGGCCAAAATTAAACCATAGGCCCTTGTGGTTAGGAGCTGCACCGATCATCGGTAATTGATCAGGAAAAGTGGGCCGACGTCCAAGCCAGGGCGTAGAGTCTAAGGATTCACCGATCGGGAATAGCTCTCTTGCAGGACCAATGGCTCCTTGCACAAGCATATCCCTTGCCGGCGCGTCAAAGTGATCCAGCTCCACACCAACACACAGTCTGATGCCTTGGTTCATAGGTGAAAGCACAAAGCCATACTCATCGTCCTTTACCGGACGAGTCAAGTGCGCGCCGTCTTTTGGTCGAAAATGAAGATGATATCCTCGTTTGGAGCCGAGTGGCAAGTTATAGCCGAGTGGCTCCAGGAGTCCCTTTGACCATGGACCTGCCGATATGACGACATTGCGTGACTGAATTGTGTCATTCAATGACTCTACATCCCAGGCACCGCTTTTGTGCCGCCCGAGATTGGTGACGGACATCTGCCGGAACTCACCGCCGAAACGCACAAGCGCTTCCGCATAGGCTTTGGCAAGTTGGTCGGGAGCCGGCGTATGATATGTGCCGGGCCAATACAGGCCTCCTGCCGCACCTGGTTTCACAAAGGGTTCCAGTTCGGCTATCTCCTCCGTCGAGATAATTCTGAACGGATAATCACAAGCAAGCGCTAAACGCTTATCGCGTGAGATTGTACTGAGCTTTGTTTTGTCCCGAATGATTGAAAGGTATCCCACATCGTGCAGCAAGTGAGACGCACGTGATAGACTCGCGAGGCACAAGTGCTCAGCAATCGCGGTCGAGAAGAGTGGTTGAGACTGTAAGGCAATACGCCACAAATTCGAGTCCGATGACGCCCGCCAAAATGCCCACAGCCAGGGTAGATTGCTTGGAAGGGCAAATAGATTCTGACGGAAATACGGTACTCGGTTCAGAAGAAGCTGCGCTAGTTGCAGAGGTTCCCTGGGGATTGTTATTTGAATATTCAAGCCAGAAATAACGCCTGCATTGCCATAAGAAGTTTCCGATCCAGGTTCCCGCCGATCAACCAAAATGACCTTACGGCCAAGCCTCTGGAGTTGGAGCGCGGTCGCCGCCCCGACCATTCCTGCTCCAACGACTACAATGTCAGCTACGTCGCTCATTGAGAGGTCCTATAGAAGCATCCATTTCGGCTGGAAGCTGTTTGAGCCGCTTGGGCGGATTGAGGCCAGGGTGGCGAGCAGTATGAGCACGAACACAGGCAATGACCGGATCGATGGGGTGGTCTCTATGTCAAGATCGGCTCACCGAAATGCCGGAATGACTATCGAAAATCGCTACGCGAGCACGTGGCAATCCAGGTATGGCCGCTGGTACAGTTTTTCCCAAGAGTCGTGCCGGCACAGACACCGCTACCAGCCGCGCGGGCGCTCCCCACTTTAGTTCTACCGAACGCCACTGATGCGACGCCGCCCCGCTTTTGCAAGCCGACTGCATGCTACCCCTCCGTTGAACAGCCAACTTTTGACCGGGGGCGACGTCGCCGATGCATAGCTGAATTATTCGATTATGATTAATTTGCGGGGGCTGTTCGACAGAACTTCCGGCTTTCCGTCGGTTATCATGAGGCTTTCAGTAATCTCGATACCCCAGTCGCCGTACCAGAGGCCAGACATGAAATGAAAGCACATTCCTGGCTTAAGTTCCGTGTGATCGCCCTTACGGAAGCTTGCCGACGCCTCGCCCCAGCCAGGGGGGTAGGCCATTCCGATTGAGTAGCCGGTTCGCCCTTCCTTCTTTAGGCCGTGTCGCGCAAGTTCTTTGAAGAATGCTAACGCCACATCTTCGCAGGTCTTGCCGGGAAGAAGCTGCTCAAACCCAGCTCCCATTCCTTCAAGGATCGCCTTCTCGGCATCGAGAATCTTCCGGGGCGGCTTTCCCAGATAAAACGTTCGAGACAGCGGGACATGATAACGCTTGTAAACGCCAGCCAATTCGAAAAAGATGCTCTCGTGTGGCTTTATAGGACGATCAGTCCAGGTCAGATGAGGAGCCGCTGCATTCGCCCCAGCGCCAATGAGCGGAAAGGCGGCGGGATAGTCACCCCAAAATCCATCGACACCGCGGATACCGGCATCGCAAATTTCAGCGACGAGATCGTTCTGTCTTAGCCCCGGACGAAGAACTTCTTCGATGCGCTCGTATATCGCAGTGATGATTTTGCCGGCACCGCGCATGTATTCCATCTCGCGGGCAGACTTCACAATCCGCTGCCATTTCACCAGCCGCGTGGTGTTTTTGAACTTTGCGTTCGGAAGGCTCGTCTCAAGGGCGTCAAAAGCCGCATGGGTGAAGTACGGCACGTCCATTTCAATGCCGATCGTCGACGAGCCCCATCCGCTACTGGTGATCAACTGCCCAAGCACGGTCATTGGATGGAAGTCGTCAGATTGAACGTAGTAGTCTTCATAGAACTTGATGCACTCTTCGCCGAGATAGGTCGTCTTTCTTGCACCGTTCGCATCCATCTTGCGACCGAACCAGATCGGCGGCCCATCAAGTCGAACAATCGCGCATTGGTGCACGTAGAACGACCAGCCATCATAACCCGTCAGCCAACCGATGTTTGCAGGATCGGTGACGATGAGCAAGTCGACCCCTGCTCGCTCCATTGCCTTTTGGGTTTTGGCGAGGCGCTCTTGATATTCTGAGACCTCAAATCGCAATTCAGCTGTAGTCATTTGGTACTCCCGTTGTGCGATGAGCAACTGATACGCCGTAGTCTGTCTAGGCCTTGCTACGACGCCCTCATCCCTTGATAACTCAAAGTGTTCCGTTTCAAGAGTTTCATTACGACAGACAATTTTAGCCCACCCGCGACGCCTAAATGATCCAGTTAGACGCAATTAGGAACTGAGGGATGATATCAAGGCACACAGCGGCATGGCCAATATAAATCAACGGGGTATCCCATCGCATTTTGAGATCATCATTTGCGATCAGCGAAAGCTGAACCTATTGCCGAGACCAACGGGCTTGCAGCTCGGCAATCAAAGTGAGAGTGCCTTCTCCCGGATTGTCGCGCTACTCGGGCGCTCTGAATGCATCGCACCATAGCGGCACCACAGCGCCTTCAGGCCATTCTGACGCCAAGCCTCGACAGCCGTGCGCAACGCTGCGACGGTTCGTGCGATCGGAGTGGCTTATGCTCCCATTGACCGTCCTTGGCGCATCGCGAATAGATGCTCGGGCGCTGGAGAGCGGCGGTCGCTTCTTCCTGCGCATAGGCGGCGATCGCTGCCTCGGCGATCTCACCGGGTTCGGCATAGCCAACATGTTGTCGACGACTAGGATCACAAGCCGCCTTAGGGACGAATGGGCAGGTTCTTGATGCGTTTTTTGACAGATAATTTCGAAATGCTGGGGCGACTTGGCAACGCCCCGATCTAGTTTTGCTGCCCCGGCTGCTGTTGCAGCATGCCCCGGGCGATGACGTGGGCTTGGATTTCGGCAGCGCCTTCAAAGATGTTCAGGATGCGGGCGTCGCAAAGGACACGCGAGATCTCATACTCAAGGGCGTAGCCATTACCGCCGTGGATTTGGAGCGCGGTGTCGGCGTTCGACCAAGCAACGCGTGCGGCGAGCAGCTTTGCCATACCGGCCTCGATGTCGCAGCGCGTGCCCAAGTCCTTTTGGCGGGCGGCTAAATAGGTCATCTCGCGGGCCATCACGGTTTCGGTGAGCATCATGGCAAGTTTGTCGTGGACCCGTGGGAAGGCGACGATCGATCGGCCGAACTGCCTGCGCTCCAGCGCATAGCCCAAACCCAGCTCAAACGCGCGACGCGCAACGCCGACCGCGCGGGCTGCAGTCTGGATGCGCGCGCCCTCGAACGTTCGCATCAATTGGCGAAAGCCCTGACCCTCGGCCCCACCGAGCAGTCCGCCGGGCGGGACGGCGAAGCCGTCAAAAGCGATGTCATATTCGCGCATCCCCCGATAACCGAGGACTTCGATTTCGCCACCACTCATGCCGAAAGACGGAAAAGGCTCGTCCCGGGTGCCGCGTGGCTTTTCGACAACCAGCATGGAAAGTCCATCATGACTGGTCGAGGCGGGATTGGTGCGGGCCAGCACCGTCATCAAATCGCTACGCGAAGCGTGCGTGATCCATGTCTTGTTGCCTTGGATGAGCCAGCCGCCTTCGGGTGTCTTGACCGCCCGGGTCTTCAGGCTCGCAAGATCAGACCCGGTGTCCGGCTCGGTGAAAACCGCGGTCGGCAAGATTTCTCCAGAGGCGATGCGGGAAAGCCAGCGCTGCTTTTGCTCGAGCGTGCCGGCGGCTGCTATAAGCTCGCCAGCGATCTCCGAGCGCGTGCCGAGCGAGCCGGTCGCAATCCAGGCCCGGCTCAGCTCTTCGGTCACGACACACATTGCGAGCTTGCCAAGGCCCAGTCCGCCGAACGCGGGATCGATGCAGATGCCGAACACGCCCAGCTGCGCCATCTCTGTGACGATCTCGTCCGGAACCAGCTCGTCTCTCAGGTGCCAACCATGGGCATTCGGCAAGATGCGCTCGTCGGCGAAGCGCCGAATCTCGAGCCGGATCAAGTCGAGGTCGTCATCGCCCAGCTTTTCACTCACCGCGTCTCCTTGGGCGGCCAGCGAGACAAGTTCCTCGCGGTGCGCGGGAGAATTGCCATGAGCCATGAAGGACGCGACCGAGGGCTCGCGCAGGAGCGCGAGGGCCTCGGCGGTAGCGCTAAGTTCCGCCGGGCGGAGAATCTCATTTTGACTCATCGGGAGCCCGCCTACGAGCTGGCCAAGATACTCGCCGAACCCGATAGCGATCACGAGTTCGTCGCCACGCCGCAAAGTCCCTTCGCGCAGATGGCGCGCGCCCCAGGCCGCAACCGCATTGAGCGTAGCCACCGACGTTGCCAGCCAGGCGAAGCCGTGGGCCACGCGCTGAGACCGGTCAAGCAAGCGCGAATCCACCTTTCCTTGGGGAGCAACCAAGGTTTGAACCTTTTCGCGGACGGCAGCGACGTAGCGTTCAGCTGCGGTCACGGCACTGTTCGCCAACGCGACAAGGGTGGCGCCTGAAGCGAACTCGAGAGGATTGGCCGTCACGCATGTGCTCCTGGACTCTGGACGACGCCGCTATCATGCAAGGCGGCAATCTCGTGGCTGGGTAGGGCGAGAACGCCGGCCAGCACTTCTTCCGTGTGTTCTCCGAGCTTCGGGGCCCGTACCGGCGTCTGGCGCTGAAGTCCCCGGAAGGTCGCGGGATAGCCTGGCGTTGGATAGGTGTGTCCGCTGACATGGTCCACGTCTGTGAAGAGTTCGCCTTCCGGCTGGAAGGGTTTCTCCTTGGCGACCGCTTCCGACAATGTGCGATACGGCCCCCAGCATGCGCCGGCTTCATCAAGGCGCGCTGTTAGGTGAGCGGCCGGGCTCGTTGAAACGGCATATTCGACCAACGCGCCTAGGCGACCACGGTGCTCATAGCGCAGCCCCTCGTCCTGTGCGAACGAGACACCCAGCTCAGCCTCGAGCGTAGCGACCCCGGCCTCAATGCCGAGGGCCTGCACCAGCCCACTCCATTGGCGGCTGGTAATCGCCACGATCATCAGCCGCTGGCCGTCTGCTGTGAGAAAATCGCGGCCGAAGGCTCCGAAGAGGTCATTGCCTATCTTCGGGCGGTCCCGTCCGTTTACAACCACCTCGGCCACCTGGCCTAGCGTGCCGAGCGTGGCGGCGGCGATGTCGCTTAGCGGGACGCGGATCTCCTGACCCAGTCCGGTGGCACGACGGCTGATAAGCGCGGCAAGGACGCTGGTCGCCGCAGTCGACCCGGCCAAAAGGTCCCAGGCCGGCAGAACGTGATTGACAGGATCGTTGGGCTTCTCGGCGGGGCCGGTCATCATCGGGACGCCCATAGCGCAATTGACGGTGTAGTCGACAGCATTGCCGCCGTCGGCATGGCCCATGATACGCGCCGTAATCACGTCCGGCCGGCGCGCTGCCATCCGATCATGCGACAGGAATCCGGCCACAGGATAGTTGGTGACGAAGATGCCGCCGCCTTCGCCTGGGGCAGTCACCAGAGCCGCAGCAAGCTCACGTCCGCGAGGGTCCGCGAGATTGATGGCAATGGACTTCTTGGACTTGTTGAGACTTTCCCAATAGAAGCTGCCGCCGCCGGGAGAGCGTGGCCAACGATGAAAATCAGGACCGCCGCCGATTGCATCGAAGCGAATGACCTCAGCGCCCAGCTGGGCAAGCGAGAGCGCGCAGAAGGGAGCGGCAATGAAGGATGCCCCCTCGATCACCCGCACACCATGAAGAAGTCCATACATCGCTTAACCCGTCAAGTTCAGCTCACCTCATGGGGGAAATAGCCCCGCCCATCAAGGAATACGGCTCATTTTATTCATTGCGTGAATACGCGCTCCAAAATGTCGAGACTTCTTCTTAGCACCCTTTATTGGTTCGGCGACAACCGAACGTGCCCTCAAGAGAGCATCTATGACCCTGCCCCTCAGTGGCGATAGCGCCTTTTTCCTGGATTTGTATGCACGCTTCGTGAAAGATCCGGCGTCGGTACCAGCCGACTGGCGGGTGAAGCTCGCCTTGATGGAAGCGCCGGCGCACGCCAGTGGCGACAATGGCGACCGCATAGCCGAACTGTTTCGGATTTATGGGCACCGCCAGGCCCGCCTCGACCCTCTTGAAATGAGCGCTCCCGGCCTCATCCCGGAACTGAACTCTATTGAAGGCGGCGAAGATTCCGTTGCCTTGACGCTAGCCGGCGGGGAAGTGAGCCTGCCAAAAGCACAGGCGATCGCCACGCTCGGCTCGATCTATTGCGGCACGGCAGCCATCGAGGCCAGCCATTTACTCGATACCGATGAACGCGCATGGGTCTATGAGCGCTTCGAACGCGAGATCCTCGCCAAAGCTAACGACGAGGTGTATGCGCGCACGCTTGAAGCGGTGATGCTGGCCGACGAATTCGAACATTTCATCAAAACAAAATGGCCGACCAAAAAGCGTTTCGGCATAGAGGGGGCGGAGTCGTCGGCCGTCATCTCTCGCGAGATCTTTCGCTACGCGGCCGAGGTGGGAGTCCGGGAGGTGGTTATCGGCGGCATGCACCGGGGCCGCCTGGCGACGCTTGCGACCGTGCTCGGCAAGCCGCTGCCGGCGCTAATTGCCGAGATCAAGGGGCGCGACATCACCGATGGCGCTGCGGCCTTCACCGGCGACGTGCCTTACCACAACGGCCTGGCTGCGGAGGTCGAGACCGGCGCAGGTAAAGTGGCTGTGCGTCTGCTGCCTCACCCATCCCATCTGATCGTTGTCGCGCCCGTAGCTGTCGGGGCGGCGCGCGCCAGACAGGAGCAGAAGGGGAGGGCGAACGCTGGCACGACCGGTGCCTCGCAGGTCCTACCGTTCCTGATGCATACTGATGCTGCCTTTGCCGGCCAGGGTCTCGTCTGGGAATTGCTCCAGCTTTCCGCGCTGGCTGGCTACAGTGTCGGGGGCACTATCCATCTTATCGTCAACAACCAGATCGGGTTCACGACCCTCCCGTCAGAGGGACGTTCGTCGCCGCATCCGAGCGATATCGGCAAGGCTTTCGGCGTGCCGATCTTCCATGTCAACGGCGAAGACCCAATTGCCGCCGCTGCGGTCGCCCGCGTTGCGGTCGCGTGGCGCAATGCGACAGGGAAGGACGTCATCATTGACCTGGTCTGCTACCGCCGCAACGGCCACAACGAACTCGACGAACCGCGTTTCACACAGCCGCTTACCTGGTCCAAGGTCGACGAGCGGCCGACGCTCAAGCAATTGCATTCGGATCGTGTCAAGGCCGCCTCGGCCACAGCGTTCGATATGGCAGAGGCGAAGCGCAGGGCGTTCCATTTGGCGCTCGACCGAGCCTATACGACATATGACCAGATGAGTAACGGGGAACCGGAGCGCCAAACTGACATTTTTGCCCCGCCGCAGCCCGCTGGCCCCTTCCCCTTCGGCATCGTGACCGGCGTCGCGCGCGATCGGCTGCTGGACTCGGCCCGGCGCATGAGTGCCGTCGGCGACGGCTTCGAAGCCGACCCGAAGGTGCGCAACTTCCTGACGGCGCGGTTGGAGACGATCGAGAAAAACAGCGGCTTCAACTTTGCCACCGCCGAGGCTCTGGCTTTCGCCTCCCTTCTGGACGAAGGCACCTCGGTGCGACTGAGCGGACAAGACAGCGCCAGAGGCACGTTCACGCAGCGCCATCTGGTCTTGCATGACCGGCGCACCGGTCAGACTGCGATGCCTCTCGCGGGCCTGGGCCAGGCCGGCGCGCGCTTTGACGCGGTGAACTCGCCCTTGATAGAGTATGGGGTGCTGAGCTTTGAATACGGAATGAGCCTAGCCGACCCGACGCGACTGGTGGTTTGGGAGGCCCAGTTCGGCGACTTCCTGAATGGCGCCCAGGTGGTCGTCGACCAGTTCATTGTAACTGCCGAGGCGAAGTGGCGGATGAGCTCCGGGCTCATCATTGCCCTGCCGCACGGGCTCGAAGGCCAGGGCCCGGACCATTCCTCGGCTCGTATCGAGCGTATACTTCAATCCTGTGCCGGCGGCAATCTTGTCGTCGCAAACCCCTCGACGCCGGCAAACCTGTTCCACCTCTATCGCCGACAGGTACGGGGCTCGATGCGCAAGCCGCTGTTTCTGATCGCCCCGAAGTCACTGCTGCGCTTACGCGATTGCGTATCGAGGCTTGATGATATCGCCGAGGGAACGTCTTTCCAGCCAGTGATCGTCGAGGCCCCCTGCGCCTCGACGTGCTGCAAGCTGGTGCTCTGCTCGGGCAAGATCGCCTACGCCCTTCGGGCGGCTATGGCGCAAGAGCGCATCAACGACGTGGCGCTGGTCCGCGTCGAACAGCTCTATCCCTTCCCGAGCGAAGCCATCGGCGCGGTCCTCCAGCGGTTCCAGGGCATTCCGATCGTGTGGTGCCAGGAGGAGCCTTCCAATCAAGGGGCATGGTCTTTCATGCGGGATCGCGTGGGCGAAATGGCGCCCGACCGGCCGCTCGCCTATGTCGGACGGCCAGCGATGGCTGCAGCCGCCGGTGGATCGATCGACCGGCATGAGGTGGAGCAAAACGATATTATCGCCTCGGCACTGTCACCTGCCGTTAGCGCTCAGGCCGCGGAATAGGCTCTCGACCTGATCGGGACCATAAGCTAGGCGATCGGGAGGATACAACCGGGATCAACTGCCCAATGTCCGTTTTTGAACCGGTGAGAGCTGTGCAGAGGGGGCTGGCGGTGTTGCGAGCCGTCAGCGAGCATGGACCAATCAATGTGTCGGACATTGCAAACCTCTGCAAATTGCCGCAGCCAACTGTGGTCCGCCTCGTCGAAACGCTGCTCGAGGGCGGTTACGTCTATCGCCAAGCTGGCAAGACGACCTACAAGGTGACCGGGCGGACCCTAGCCCTCAGCCGCGGATATGACCCTCATTATCGCTTGATCGAGCTCGCAATGCCTGTGGTGGAGCAGTTGCATATAGAGATCGGGTGGCCGTCGAATCTGGCGGTCTTCGACGGCGACGCCATGGTGATCGCCTATTCCAACCGCGCCGCGCTGGGATTATCGATCCCAGGCAGGGTTGGTGCGCGCATTCCGCTCGTCGCCACCGGCGTCGGCCTCGTGACCCTTTCGCGCATGTCTCCCGAGGAACGCCGTCAGGCGCTGGCCCGAGGGCAGAGTTCGTCGCGCTGGGATAGCAATCCCACGCTTCTAGCGGCGCTCCCGGAAAGGCTCGAGGACGTCCGTTGCCATGGCTACGCCTTTGCCGAACAGGCTTACCTTGACGAGGTCTACCAGTCACGAATCTGGGCCGTGGCGGTCCCTGTGCCGACCGTGGCCGGTGAATATATCGCCCTCAGCAGCCTGATGCTGCGCATGGCTGGCGACAGGCGGCGGCAGCTCGCCAAGATCCTGCCCAAGCTCACGGCGGCGGCCAACCGCATTGGCCGCCTGCTCTCATCCGATTATTCATGAGGCCAACGCCAGTGCAAAAAGCTCCCGCAACCGCGCTCCTGTCTCAATGCCTTAGAGATCCGCAAGCTGCCTCTCATGCGGGACGACCTTAGACCAGCGAATCGCGCTTTAAGCACGGCATCTTTCTAAGATATAACAGACAGGCATGATCTCGGGACAACACTCGCGACCTGATTGGAGTCAGCCCTTTTGGAACTGCGACAGCTAAGACATTTCCTGATTGTCACGGAATCAGGCGCGCTCTCGAAGGCCTCGAGCATCATTGGAGTCGCCCAGCCAGCCTTGAGTCGCCAGATCAGGCAGTTGGAGGAAGAACTGGGGGTGCAGCTTTTGTATCGCCACGGTCGCGGCGTTCGGGCCACAGAGGAAGGGGCTCAGTTCTATGCCGCCATCGTGCCGGTGCTACGGGAGCTTGATCAGGTCAAATCGGACTTGGTCGCCGCCGCCAAGGTTCCCGCAGGCGACATCGTCTTCGGCATGCCGCCATCCATGAGTGCTGCGATCGGCGCGGAGATCGTGAGCGATTTCTTCGTGCATTATCCGCAGATAAAGCTTCATCTGGTGGACGGCCTTTCCGGCTTCATCAATGAATGGCTGGCCAGCGGCCGCGTCGACATGGCCATCATCAACAATGCACGCAAGGCGCCATATATGCGCATGGACCCCCTGCTCGAGGTCGACCTGCTTTTGTTCGGTCGAAGAAGAGATATTGACGCCATCGCCCCCGACACGGAAACCTTCCCGACCCCTGCGCTGGTCGGCTTGCCGCTCCTGCTCGTCGGCCGCAATCATGGCCTGCGCCGCGAATTGGACGGCGCCATGCAACGGCTTGGCCTTGAGCTTGACATCAAGGCGGAAGTCGATGCTCTGGCGCCGCTCAAGAAACTGGTCCGCGACGGGCATGGCCTGACAGTGCTGCCGCACGGCGTGATCAATTTCGAGGCCAGCAATCCCGAATTCAGCTTCAGGAAGCTGGTCGAGCCCAATCTCACGCAACGCTTCATGCTGGCCTTTTCGCTGCAGAGGCCAACCACACTCGCCATGCGCGAGCTTGCCCGCCGGGTGCGCGTCGAACTTCGCAAGGCCGTCGAAGACGGTCGCATGATGGGACGTCTCAGCAAAGCCTCAATCCCCTATGATGGCTGCGGCGACCTATAACCAAGGGGCATAGCTAGTTTCCCATAACAGGGTCTGTCGCCCGGGCCCGAGAACGCCCATCACAGGCTCGCTTAGTCAGCAACGAAGGGCTCGAGAATGACGTGGCTATCTTCCTTGGCAACCCGCGACCCTGTCGACCGATCCCGGCACGGACTCACGACACACCGCCTGCGCACCCCAAACCGAGCATACTGATGCCTAATTTGGACGTCGAGCGGCTTCGCTCATGGATCGGCCGTGAGGAAAGCGCATCCGATACCATTTCGCCCGATCTGGTTCGACGGTTCAGTGCGGCCATCGATATTAAGGGCGCCGTTCCGTCGCTGGGCGATGCTGCGCCGCTGCTTATCAACTACTGCCTTGCCCCCTCCGCTATGCCAACGAGCTTGCTTGCTGAGGACGGTCATCCAGAGAAGGGCGGTTTTCTGCCCCCGGTCCCGTTGCCGCGACGCATGTGGGCCGGCAGCAGCCTTGCCTTTTCCGGAGCGTTGCGAGTGGGCGACCTGGTCGAGCGGGTCTCGCAGGTGGCCGACGTGGCGGTCAAGGAAGGCCGGACTGGAACGCTTTGCTTCGTAACAGTGGAGCACAAGCTTAGTGTCTTGGGGACAGTCATGATCGAGGAGACGCAGACGATCGTGTACCGAGAGGCAAGCACGGCGCAGGACGCTTCAAACCAGCCGGATACCGAGGCAGCTGCGATGGGATCGCATAACCGGCAGGTCGGCGTCTCCGTTCCGTTGCTCTTTCGCTATTCGGCGCTGACGTTCAACGCCCATCGCATCCACTATGACCGCCCTTACGCCGTCGAGGTCGAGCATTATTCCGGCCTTGTCATTCATGCACCGCTGCAGGCGACACTGCTTTTGAACTATGCGGCCGAATTGAAGGGCAAGCCCCCGTCGAAGTTCGTTTTCCGCGCGGCTTCATCGCTCTTTGATGATGAATCCATAAACCTGCATGCGGCGGAGGAAGACGGAAAAATGAAACTTTGGACCGCGCGTCAAGATGGTCCAGTAGCGATGATCGCGGAGGCAGCCTGGGGATGAGCCTCAGCAACGTCACAGCTGCGAGGCGTGCGGGCAGAGCTTGTGCCGTCATTGCGGCTTGCAGGCGTGGCGGTCGAACCTGTTCTGAGCTCCACCGACCAGGCCGAGCAGATCGCCACACCGCTCGCTAACTCGCGCCTTCGCATCCGCGTGCAGGCGGAGGATCTTAATGCCCGTTCTAACATCACCAGCCTTCCCCACCAGACTGCTAGAGCGAGATGAGATTAGCTCCGGTCATAGCCTGAGTTTGCGAAATAGTTTGAGCATTCGTGTTGAGTGACACGATTGAGGGTTTGGCCGATTGCGTCGCAGACGGCTTCGACGGTTCGCTTTGCCGCTTTTCGCAGCCAGTGCTTGAGCTTGGCGAAGAGCTGTTCGATTGGAGAGATCGGGCGAGTATTTGGGCAGGAAGAAGAGCTTCGCCCCGGCTTTGCGAATGGCGCGCCGAACGGCCTTGCTTTTGTGAGAGCCGAGATTGTCCATCACAACGATGTCGCCCGACTGGAGGGTGGGTACGAGAACCTTCTCGACATAGAGGAGGAACCTCTCGCCGTTGATTGGTCCGTCGATGAGCCAAGGCGCTTCGACGCGATCATGGCGCAGCGCAGCCAGGAAGGTCATGGTCTTCCAGTGGCCATGCGGCACTTTGGCCTTGATCCGCTGTCCGACCGGCGCCCAGCCTCTGAGCGGGGCCATGTTGGTCTTGGTCCAGGTCTCGTCGATGAACACCAGGCGGGTGGGATCGATCCGGTCCTGATACAGAACCCATTGCATCCGTCGGCGCGCAACATCGGGACGATCTTGCTCGCAGGCGATCAGCGTCTTTTTTTGTGAGACAGCTTCTCGGCGTGCACGAACTCCCACACCGAGCGGCAGTCGACCTTCAGGCCGCGCTCGCCGAGTTCGGCCACAAGGCCGCGCAAGGTGAAGTCCTTCTCCCGGCAGCGCTCGACAAGCCAGTCGCGCCACGCTCCCGATACGCCAAATCGAGCAGCCGCCGCAACAACCCGTTCGCGCAGGTCCATCGAATATCCAACCATCCATGCTGGCCTCCGCCCAGCATCAAGGTTGAATCAGATCAACGCTGATTTGGGAATCCCACGACTCCCATAAATCTCATCCCGCTCTAGGGCACTCGTTGGCCTTCTTGCTTCCTGACCCAGGCGCTGTCGAACGAATGCGGACTACGCAACTCCCGCGACACAGATCGCTCCCCGCCTATCTCAACCCGGCATAGCTGATAATAGTAACGCGCGACTGCATTTATAACGGTGCTTGGCTACGATTTCTTCCGCCAGACAGAGAGAGTGAGACTATGCCCAAACGCATCAATTTCGCACGCGGAGTTCCTGCCGAAGAAGCCTTTCCACGCGCGCAGTTGGAGCTCTGCGTCCAAGGGTTGGCGTCATCCCGCGAGGTTGTCGCCTACCAGTATGGGCCCGCGGTCGGGCCCCTGCCGCTGCGGGAATGGCTCGCCGACTATCATGGTGTGGACATGCCAACGTGATGGCTGCTGACGGCTCTGTCGGTCTGTTCGACATTTTGTGTCGCATTTGGCTGAAGCCCGGCAAAACCGTGCTCATCGAGGAGCCTTGCTACGACCGAGTGGTCCACCTGCTGCGCCACTACGGCGCAAATGTCATCGCCATACCGATGGAAGCGGATGGACCGGCGCTCGAGCCGTTGAACGCCGCGGCGCGGCGCGGGCCCGTCTTCATGTATACAGTTCCGGATTTCCAAAATCCAACCGGCACCACGTGGTCATCCACCAAGCGTCAGCATCTTGTCGATCTGGCGAGGACCCATGATTTCCGGATTGTCGAAGACAGCCCCTATCGCTTTCTTCGCTACAAGGGCGCCCAAGAGCCGTCAATCCTCGATATTGGCCGCGATGTAACGGTCCAGCTCAATTCTTTCTCCAAGGTGATCGCGCCTGGTCTTCGCGCAGCCTATCTCATTGCGCCGCCGCATACCATCAGCGCGGCGGCCAAGGTGGCTGAGAGCACCTACGTAACGCCTGGCAACTTCGCGCTCTCGGTGACTGGCGAATGGCTCCGCCGTGGGTTTTTAGGCGATCAGCTTGCCGCCCTTGGGCATCTCTATGCGCCGCGTCTGGAGGCGATGGTCTCGGCACTGGACGAATTCATGGCCGGCCATCGCTATGTGCGGCCCGACGGCGGCGTATTTGTGGGAGTGACACTCGCGCACCCGGTGGATGCTCAGCGGCTGCGCAAGGAGGCCAGCAATGCGGGGCTAGACGTCGCCGATGGCGACGGGTTTTTCGTCAGCAAGCCGTCAGCGACGTTCTCGCGCTTGCCATTCTCCTCGATGGATGAGGTTACCGTGCGCAGGGGCGTAGAGGTCCTGTCAGCATTATTGGGAAGGATCTCGCCAAGCACTAAAGTCGAACAAGTTGATCCCGAGTAATTCGCGGTATCTGGCTTTGCCTTGAAATAGGCCCCCGGACGCTAGAGAGTAATGCTGATCATCGGGCAATCTGTGGGCTCGACTCGCATCGACACCGGAACATTCAATAGGAGCAGGAGCAGTCCAAGTGACAATGAACGAGAACGAGATCCTGGAGCGTGGTGCGGCGCTCGGGGTCAGCGCATGGTCGGATGCATTGGACGAACTCGGAATCAAGGGGACTATTCAGGGCATCGCGCGACGGAGCGGCAGCGGCTGCATGATCGGCTTCGCGGTCACTGCGCGCGAATTAACCGGTGTATTGGGCGATTTTGAGAAGGCCGACTTCGCGGTCGGCCAGCTGATTGAAGCGACGGGCCCTGGCAAGGTGTTGATGGTGGATATGAACGGTGAGCCCATTTCGACAATGGGCGGTCTTGCCGCCATAGCCGCAAAAAATCGGCAGGCTACGGCTGTCGTGATAGACGGCGCCTGCCGAGACTTAGATGAAATTCGCGAAACGGGACTGTGGCTTTCAAGCCGGTGGGTTGCACCTACAACGGGCAAAACCCGGGTGAAGCTTCTTCCAATTGGTTGTGACATCATGATGGGGGGTATTTCAGTATCACAAGGAGATCTTGTGATCGGTGATGATACGGGAATTATGGCTGTACCGCGTGCCCGAGTAGAAGAGATTCTGGCGAAAGCAGAGAGAATAGTAGCTATTGATGCGCAGGTGGAAGAGCGTATTCGCGCGGGCGAGAGTTTTGGCTCAGCCGCTGCTGCGGCCGGCTATATTCCAGCGCGCAAGACTTGAACAATAGCATGACGAGATTGGCCGCGATGACGCTTTCCGCGCGCGAGAATGTCGCCTGCCGCTGGTTAATCTTCTGACAAAGGACAAGGCGGTAGGGTGCGTTCAATCGCCCATATTTGAGCATGCCCGCCTTTACAGCGTCGTGGTCGATAGGTGCAACACTCAGATTCTCGCGCCCCACCGTGGCTCGGCTGCCTAAGAGTGAGTCGGCGGCCGAAGCCGCAATGGGCGACCTCGCTTTCCTGCCGAACAACAGGCTCGACAAACTCTTAGAAGCGACAGCGGTGGAGGAGGCATTATTAATGCCGTGGCGCGGAGTGGCCGGCGCTTCGGATTGGGTAGCTTCAGCGGGCATGCTTGCCTCCAGTGTGAGAGTTTAGCGACCTCACTTTGCCACAGCGCAGGTCGCTATCCACCTCATAGGATTTGGACTCGTTGCCCTGCAGCTACCTCGATGTCCTTGCCGCCACAACAGACAGTAACTATCGGTATTATTTGCGGGCGACAATGACGAGGCGAGGACCATCGGATGTAAACGCTGCGCCTTCCTCCCCATAAGCGTCAACACTTTCGAATCCCGCGCTCCGCAACATGCGAGCGCATTCCGCAAACCCATAGAGTCTAAAATAAAGATGGGTTCGTCTAACGCACCCATTGCGAACGATAAGCCTATCGCAATGCCGACGACCGGTTAGCACCTCGGTGCTCATCATATCGATTCTTAGATCGTCATTACGCTGTGCAACGTAACAGGTAGGCGCCCCGTGGCTTGGCACAGCGAAAATATTTAAGTGATCGATGAGCAGACGCCCGCCTTTTCGAAGTGAGGAGGCGGCTTCACGAAGAACTCTCTCATTGTCCGCGTCGCTGAAATAACCAAACGTCAAATGCCACAGAAAGGCTGCGTCAAATCCATCCCGCCAGGGAAGAGAACGCATGTCGCCAAGAACATATTCGACATCCATCCCGCTTTCTGCCGCATCTGCTTTGGCTTTTTTCAGCAGGATCGGCGAGATATCCAATCCGGTTACCCGCGCTCCTTTCTCCGCCAACCGGTTGGTAATCCGCCCATAACCACATCCGAGTTCAAGAACTGGGCTGCCTTGTGCGAGACAAAGAAGCTTCCAAATTGCGTCTGCTTGCCTGTCACTCGCTTCTGGCGAATGTACGACGTCTCCAAAGTACGAGTAATCCTCATTGAAATATACATCATGTTCATCCGAGCGCTCCGTCGAGCACAATTTATTTGATCTGCCGGTCATACGTTCAAATCTCCAATTTAATTTCGATCAAGTGTACATTGTAAACCGTTGACATTTCTGTAGGTTTTTTGGCTTACCAGAATTCACCTTCGCAAGAGACGGGAAGTCTTCGAACTGTTTTCTCGGTCAGGGAGCAAGCTCTCCAGATGGCCCACGGTGTCGATGAATGAGATCGGCAAACGGGCAATGGAAGATCGCTCGCAAAACGTGTGCCCATGGCTGATAGGTCATTGTGAATGTGGCCTAACTGTTGGGAGGGATGAACAAGCAGTGGAAATGCGTACCCTTGCGTGGTGACATCGAGGTGATTTCCGCCTGCCGTTTGACGGCCTTAGCGGTGCATTCCGCAGTCAGCACGTCTTCTGGCAAAGCGATGACGACAGGACCGGGAACGTCCGTCGTAGCTGCCTGCAGCGAACGCAGCATTGTCTCTGCGGCGTTCTGGAACTGTGATTTCGGCTGTCCATTTGCCGATCGAGCCGAACATATCGCACTCGATTCTGGAAAGGACTCCCGGCGCAGGTCTTGCGCCGCGACTTGCCCCACAATGAGGATAAAGGCGACGCCGTCCAGTTGGGCCGCATGTACCGCAATGAGGCGTTAGGAGCGCCAAGACCGCGGCTGACACAGGCGACGCCGGGCCGACCCGAAGCCTTGCGTCGGTAAGCGCCATGAAATCTGCACCACTTTCAAAAGACAGTTTCGACATCGCTCCGCCCATACAGTGCGTCAAGGAGGCCAAGTTAGCTCTCGCCAGGCACGCAGAACACGCGATCTATCTTATGTGGAATAAATGTATCGACGATATGCTCGCCAACAGTTGCCATATGCAGAACTCCATTAATCGGTGCAATTTGACTTCTTCTGTCAAATCCGCCAGACGCAGGCGAGGGTAGGCCAGCCAAAGTGACTGGAAGGCTCGAATGTATCAAAATTCCACACACTGTGTTTGCGCAGCCAACCCTTTTGTCGCAGCCACCCGCTGCGAGGAAGTGCCGGACTCATCCTAATCAGACACTATAACTTCTAGTTACATACGGTGAACTCATAAGGCGTACAAAACTGCTATAATACACAGTAAACTCAACCGCGTCGCCGACTTTAAGTAAAGTTGCACCGGGCGTTTGTTCAACAATGGTGTGATCGCTACTGCTATCTATCACCCGCAGGTCGCTTTGAATCGGGCGCAGTGCGCGAATATCCGTATCAAGATTCCCTATCTCAAGCAGCGCGATTGGTCGATCACATAGAACCTTGGTTTGGATCACCTTGATTTCAAGCACGGCGGTATCCGTCGCGAGTCCGGGCAGAGCCGGCGTGTCGTCGACGCTAGTTAGACGCCCGATGATTGGCATTGTTCCCAATCGAAGATGATTGAGACCTGACGGAACAAATCCGGACTTGAGAATGTGATCATACACAAGCGAGGTGGCGAACGACTTAGCCTTCAAAACACGTCCAAGCGCACTTTCTACCTCGTTGCATATCTCTCCAAAGCGCCCCAGGGTGGTCTCCACGAAGGCCGGGTCGCTTGCATGCATAAAATAAATACCCAATCCGTAAAGCTCAACATGCGCCATCCTCTCGACTTCATCGCAGGCGCGCAGAAGCTCATTGGGCTGAAAGCCTTCCCGGCCGGTACCGAGGTCAAGCATGAGGATTACACGATGCGGAGCAGGCGGCCGTAATTGTTCGACCTTCCGGATCGTATCCAGATCGGATTGCAAACTGCCATTGCACAATTCCACCATTCGCTCACGCTGGTCCGGCGCTGGCGACCGAAGAAGCCAGAATTCCCCTTCTATGTTTGCCTCTCTCAGGCGCTCGAGGTTGCTCATCCGGGAATCCCCAAACTGCGAGATGCCGGCGGCCGCAATCGCCCGAACTATGTTGGGGTCACCGCAGCAGCTTTTGACAACGACCATTAAGGAATGGCCGTTGTGTCGCAAAGCTTCCCGAATAATTGCTGCATTGTGGGTGATTTTCTGAAGTTCAATTTTTAGAAGTGGGCCGAAGCTCATCACGGCGTTCCGATCCTTCTCCTGAGTTTGCGCGGTACCCCCAGATTGCTCATTGTTTCTCTCTTTTCGATGCCCGTGGCCTCTTGTACGTATGGCAGACCATTACCTCTTGTGCCCTCAACCAGGATGAATGCTCTCCTTGCCATGGGTTGTTGGTTCCGATCTTGCATGCTTGGGCTGCAGGTCCGATCGTCAGGTCTTTTATGCGCACCTGACCTCTATATTTATAGCGTTGTCAGGAGCTCCTCAGTGTGAAGATACTGCAAAATAGTTTGAAGAAAAACGATCGTGGTCGAGTAGGGCAGCCATTCGGCTTTCGCCCTCACAGGTCCTGGCGGGCGGATTTCCCGCATCAATGTGCTCAAACACATTTGATGCGTAATGTGGCTTCGGTAGAAATGGTGGCGTCACAGGAGTCGCGGCGATCGCCGGAAGGTAGAGAATGCAATCCGGGGCCATAATCAAAGGTTCGCATGGCTGCACGCCAGGATCGGTCCTCGGCGATCGCTTCCGACCTGTTCAGGCTATGGGAATTTGCCGCGCATTTCAAGGAAGTCAAAACTCCGAGGTGATCCGATATGCAACGTCACGACGTGCCGCACTCGAACACTTCCTCAACGACGGACGGGCGAACTCGATTCCACTATCGTCGCGCGCCACCATCAGGCCGCAAACAAAAAATCAGAAAGGTCTCTTCGTTGGCTCCGAAGGCAGTGGACGTGTGTGGGGACCATAGCAACCACGTCGCAGACGGCAAAAAAAGTGAACGGTATTCATCCAATCGTCTAGCTCCAGCAAACCCTTCAGCGCATCGCCAAGGGGCTGGACAATCGCCCGCATCGATCGGCTCGTGTGGTGGAACTTCAGCCGGATACGCTAGGAGCTAACGGCTCCATACCCCCCGTCCCGAGCAAAACCTCGCAACCGATTCTTCAAACGAATTTACAGAAACTTTGCAGTCGTCAATCGCCGAATATAGTACGTTCTCCGCAGCGTCTGTGATCATGCAAAACTGAAACAGCTGATCCCAACTTACGCTCGGACTACCGCACAGTATGCAACGGAGGTCGACGGAGATGGCAAGAAGAGCGCTCATCCTAGTTGAAGGCCATAGGGGCAATGGTCTGCAATACATCCAGGAGGCCCAGCGTCTCGGGCTTGATCCAATTGCCCTAGCGGCAGATCCAACCCAGTACGACTATCTTGCCGCAGAAAGCATTGAAGCTATTCGGATCGATACAGGCAATCTCGATGCGCTGGTCCGCGAATGTCACCGGCTGAGTGCTATATATGACATTGCTGGCATTACTGGCTTTGCGGGCGGCGATGAATCTGCCTCTGTGACAGTCGGCAAGCTCTGTCGACAGTTCGATCTACCGGGGCCGAACCCCGCATCAATCGAACGTTGCTGCGACAAATTCGTTCAACATCAGCTCCTCGCGGAGGCCGGCGTTCCAATGCCGGCTTATCGCTTGGCAACGGATGCGGCGGGGGTAGAAAGCTCTGCCGCGGAGATCGGCCTTCCGGTGATTGTTAAGCCAGCGGTAGGCAGCGGCAGCATCGGAGTCCGATTGTGCCGCAATGCTGATGAAGTGGCCGAACAAACAAGCTATTTGTTGAGCGGCAAGCACATATGGCGATCCTCCCCGAGGATACTGGTCGAGGAATTCGCACAAGGCCCCCATTATAGCGTCGACACAATGGGGAATGAGGTCGTTGCCATTGCCATCGCTGACTTCGGCCTCCCGCCTCATTTTGTCTGTCATAAGTACACCTATCCGGCCGTGCTGACTGATGACGAAGATAAGCGTATCGTCGAAGTCTCGCTGAGCTGTCTGCGGGCTCTCAACCTCGGCTGGGGGCCAGCGAACATTGATCTCCGATGGACGAAGCTTGGCCCAGTCGTGATTGAAGTTAATCCACGCCTCGGTGGCGCTCCCGCACCTCAACTGGTTCAGCTGGCTTACGGTGTCGATCTTATCTCCGAGCACATCAAACTTGTCATTGGCGAAGAATGGGATTTACGCAGAAAGCGTTCCCACATTGCGGCCGCGCGGATCATGATTCCCGACCGCGATGGTATCCTCAATTGGATCAAAGGCGGCAATCGGGCGGCTGCGGTACCAGGTGTCGCCGAGGTCAAGTTGCATGTCGAACCCAAGGCGCTGATCATCAGGAAAGGCGATTACCTGGACCGCATCGGATTTGTTACCGCCGCTTCACCCAGCCTTGCTCGGACGGAAGCCATACTTCAGCGTGCAGTCGACTTAATCGATTGGTCGATCACACCATTCCTGACCACTGGCGAACCGGAGCAATCTGCAGAACGCCATCCTCCCCTTCGCTAGCTCTAGATGACACTGACACTGCATTTGAGGATTGCTTCATGTTTCATGTGTTCAGTAAGACCGTATGTCCGCTTCTGCCGGTGAGGTGGCTCACCCTACACTGCGCGTCCGAGGGTTGCTCGGGCGGTCCGAGCCGATCCTCATCACAGGAGGACGAGCCGTGGCAGATTATAGGGAAGCATTTGTCGGAATCGATGTCGCTAAGCTGAGGAACGCCATCGCGATTGCGGAAGCCGGCCGGGAGGGAGAGGTTCGGTTCTTCGGCGAGGTCGACGCATCGGATACGAGTATGCGCCGCGTTATCCAACGGATCGCTGCCAAGTTCGATCGCATCCACCTATGCTACGAGGCGGGCCCAACCGGCTATGGCCTTTACCGGCTGATCCGTTCCCTTGGCCATGAATGCACCGTGGTCGCGCCATCGCTGATTCCAAGGAAGCCTGGCGATCGGGTGAAAACGAACCGCCGGGATGCTCTTTCATTGGCAAGGCTGCTGCGCGCCGGCGAACTGACGGCGGTATGGGTTCCCGATGAAGATCACGAAGCCATGCGAGATCTCGTTCGCGCCCGGGCAGCCGCGGTCGAGACGCTGCGGGTCCATCGCCAGCAGGTGAGCGCTTTCATGCTCAAGCATGGTCGTGCCTATCCGCGCACGAAGAACTGGACCATGCGCTACCTGCGTTGGTTGCAGGAGCAGCGGTTCGATTATCCTGCACATCAGATCGCGCTCCAGGAAATGGTCGAAGCGGTGCGCGTCTCGAAAGAGCGTGTGGAACGGCTTGATCGCGTGATCGAAGAGTTCATCCCGAACTGGTCGCTGGCGCCGATCGTGCGAGCGCTCCAGACATTGCGTGGGGTCGATCTGATCGTCGCCGTGACGTTCGCCACCGAGGTCGGCGACGTAAGCCGTTTTGAGAGCCCTCGCCAGCTCATGGGCTATCTCGGCCTCGTTCCCGGCGAGCGGTCGACTGGAGAGACAATCAGGCGTGGCGGCATCACCAAGGCAGGCAATGGCCGCGTTCGCCACATGCTGGTTGAGAGCGCCTGGACCTATCGACATCCACCCCGGATCGGCAAGGCGAAGCTGTACCGGTTGGAGCAGGCACCGCCGAAAGTCCGTGAGATCGCATGGAAGGCTCAGGCCCGCCTGACGACCCGGTATCGAAAGCTGGTTGCGCGAGGCAAGCGAACGACGGTGGTCTGCACGGCGATCGCCCGCGAACTAGTCGGCTTCATGTGGGCCGTCGCCAGGGAGGCACGCTCCACCTGATCGCTCGCCGCGGCAGTCTACACCTCGCGCATGGGCGGAGGCGGGACCACGGCAGGGGAATGCCCGTCAGACGCTTTGTGGCCGGCAAATTGACCGACGCCCGCAGTAAGATAGGAACAGCCCCGGACGCACAATCGGGAATGCGGTAGCCAACCCGCGCATCAGAGCTTGATCACCGACGTCCTTCAGTTCCGCCTCCACCCATGCGCGCTCATCAGAATGAGCAGCCGTTCCTCGGATCGGGCGACCTTCTGCGTTCCAAACCTTGACAGCGGACATCAGAGCGGTGTTCTCAGGCCACGGCCTTGAGCATGAGCTTGTTGATGTAGGCCCAAGGCAACAGATCATCGATCTGCTATTAGGGTGGCCGTTGACTACCCTGGTGAGGACATCGTCGAGATATCCCAGCGGCTCAACGCCGTTGAGCTTGCAGGTTTATGCCGATCGCCGAACTATGCCGAGTGAACAAGTTTTTACCAACACTTTCTCAACGCAAGTGACTATCTGCAACGCAGCACACTGTATCGGAAGCTGATCCACGGGCCATTTGGCGAGTTTGCACGCGTTTATGCGGGCAGATTGTCGGACGAAGGCTTCGGTCGGCGAAGATGTCGAGCGGGAACTGCCGGTCCTCTCGACCTTTCTCGGCCACACCAATGTTCGCGACACTTACTGGTATCTATCCGCCGCGCCGGAGTTAATGACCCATGCCGCGCGACTGCTGGATGAGCGGTGGGAGGTTCGCTCATGAGTGCCTCGAAAGATCTGGCCGTGCTGATCGAGCGGTGGTTCACCGATCGGCTCATGCGACATCGAGGCGTAAGCTCCAACACCATCGCCTCCTATCGCGGCACCTTCCGGCTCCTGTTTGCATTCGCGCAGACACGCCTTGGCAGGTCTCCGTCGCAGTTGACACTGCGGGATTTGGACGCGCCTTTCATCGGCGCATTCCTGGAGGACCTCGAGACACTGCGATCCGCCTCAGTGAGGACCCGGAATCTCCGTCTCACGGCCATTCGGTCTTTCTTCAGATATGCGTCGTTCGAGGAGCCGGCCCATAGCGCCCAGATTCAACGCGTGCTCGCGATCCCGAGCAAGCGATGCGACAAGCGACAGCTTCAGTTTCTCACTAGGCCCGAGATTGAAGCGATCCTGGCCTGTCCGGATCGCAGCACATGGCTGGGACGCCGTGATCACACTCTGCTGTTGCTGGCCGCGCAAACGGGGTTGCGGGTCTCGGAGATCATCGATCTCCACCAGGACTCGGTGATGCTGGGGCACGGTGCCCACGTGCGATGCGTTGGCAAGGGCCGCAAGGAGCGAAGTACGCCGCTCACCAAGGTTGCACAGCAAGCCCTTCGGGGCTGGCTCAACGAGCCCAGGAAGCGGGGTACAACGGCTCTCTTTCCGAACATGCACGGCGGCAGGCTGAGCGCCGAGGCGTGCAGGCGCTGCTGAACAAATATGTCGCCAAGGCTCGCGAACACTGCGTCCCCCTCCGCTCGAAGCGGGTGTCGCCCCATGTTTTGAGGCACAGCGCTGCCATGGAGCTGCTGCAGGCGGGCGTCGATTGTTCGGTCATCGCCCTATGGCTGGGCCATGAGGCGATGGAAACAACGCTGACCTATCTTCACGCACATCTTGAGCTGAAGGAATCCGCACTTGCCAAGCTGAAGCCATACGAACGCGCAAAGGCCGAACGATTTCGACCAAACGACCGGCTTCTCGCGTTCCTGAACGCCCTTTGAGCATGAGACCTATGCCGAGTGTGAACGACCGGTTCTTGGTCGAAATGGCAGGCAAAGCGCGTCATACCGCCATGATCGGAAGAGGCTCGGCATAGTTCGGCGGTCGGCATAAACCTGCAAACTCAACGGCGTCGAGCCGCTGGGCTATCTCGACGATGTCCTCACCAGGGTAGTCAACGGCCACCCTAATAGCAGATCGATGATCTGTTGCCTTGGGCCTACATCAACAAGCTCATGCTCAAGGCCGTGGCCTGAGAACACCGCTCTGATGTCCGCTGTCAAGGTTTGGAACGCAGAAGGTCGCCCGATCCGAGGAACGGCTGCTCATTCTGATGAGCGCGCATGGGTGGAGGCGGAACTGAAGGACGTCGGTGATCAAGCTCTGATGCGCGGGTTGGCTACCGCATTCCCGATTGTGCGTCCGGGGCTGTTCCTATCTTACTGCGGGCGTCGGTCAATTTGCCGGCCACAAAGCGTCTGACGGGCATTCCCCTGCCGTGGTCCCGCCTCCGCCCATGCGCGAGGTGTAGACTGCCGCGGCGAGCGATCAGGTGGAGCGTGCCTCCCTGGCGACGGCCCACATGAAGCCGACTAGTTCGCGGGCGATCGCCGTGCAGACCACCGTCGTTCGCTTGCCTCGCGCAACCAGCTTTCGATACCGGGTCGTCAGGCGGGCCTGAGCCTTCCATGCGATCTCACGGACTTTCGGCGGTGCCTGCTCCAACCGGTACAGCTTCGCCTTGCCGATCCGGGGTGGATGTCGATAGGTCCAGGCGCTCTCAACCAGCATGTGGCGAACGCGGCCATTGCCTGCCTTGGTGATGCCGCCACGCCTGATTGTCTCTCCAGTCGACCGCTCGCCGGGAACGAGGCCGAGATAGCCCATGAGCTGGCGAGGGCTCTCAAAACGGCTTACGTCGCCGACCTCGGTGGCGAACGTCACGGCGACGATCAGATCGACCCCACGCAATGTCTGGAGCGCTCGCACGATCGGCGCCAGCGACCAGTTCGGGATGAACTCTTCGATCACGCGATCAAGCCGTTCCACACGCTCTTTCGAGACGCGCACCGCTTCGACCATTTCCTGGAGCGCGATCTGATGTGCAGGATAATCGAACCGCTGCTCCTGCAACCAACGCCGGTAGCGCATGGTCCAGTTCTTCGTGCGCGGATAGGCACGACCATGCTTGAGCATGAAAGCGCTCACCTGCTGGCGATGGACCCGCAGCGTCTCGACCGCGGCTGCCCGGGCGCGAACGAGATCTCGCATGGCTTCGTGATCTTCATCGGGAACCCATACCGCCGTCAGTTCGCCGGCGCGCAGCAGCCTTGCCAATGAAAGAGCATCCCGGCGGTTCGTTTTCACCCGATCGCCAGGCTTCCTTGGAATCAGCGATGGCGCGACCACGGTGCATTCATGGCCAAGGGAACGGATCAGCCGGTAAAGGCCATAGCCGGTTGGGCCCGCCTCGTAGCATAGGTGGATGCGATCGAACTTGGCAGCGATCCGTTGGATAACGCGGCGCATACTCGTATCCGATGCGTCGACCTCGCCGAAGAACCGAACCTCTCCCTCCCGGCCGGCTTCCGCAATCGCGATGGCGTTCCTCAGCTTAGCGACATCGATTCCGACAAATGCTTCCCTATAATCTGCCACGGCTCGTCCTCCTGTGATGAGGATCGGCTCGGACCGCCCGAGCAACCCTCGGACGCGCAGTGTAGGGCGAGCCACCTCACCGGCAGAAGCGGACATACGGTCTTACGAGGCAGACGCCGGTGCCGTCCCGAAAAGATCAGCTGATCCGGTCGGTGCGCTTCGCCCGGAATACGTAGACGGCGCCGCTGAACGGTTAGGTGGCGCGCCACCTAACCCTAGTTATGCATCGGGTGAGATTTTGTGGCGGAGCCGTCCTGGCGCCAGCCGAGGTCTGCCAAATCTGGAATCCTCCGCCACATAATATTTCATGCCTCTCTGACGGACGCGGGATCCCCCTGCGCCGCAATGCTGGAGGGGCAATATGCTCGACTTCTATTTTTCGTATCGTGGGGTACTCAAGCGCCTGCGTAGCGGTGCGCTCGGCGGCGAGATGGATCGCCTCGCGGAGCATTTTTTCACGCTTGGTTATAAGCGAGCGTCCGCCAAGATTTACCTGAGCCGGATTGCGCGCTTTAGCCAGTTTGCCGCGACGCGCTGTGGTCCGATGCCGATCCATCAGGATGTCGTCGATAGCTATTTGTCCACGTTTACGACGGATTCTCCACGCATTGGAGCAGTGTCGGCGCTGGGACACGCACTGCGAGTGGCTCCGGAGCGATTCATTGCTTCCGTTCCCAGTGTAGATGCTGACCCGGATAATCCGCTTCTGGCCTCCTTTTCGGACTATCTGCGCAGGGTGCGGGGCCTGGAGCCGAAGACCCGCGAAGGCGTTCTTCTGGGCGGTCGCCGCTTTTTGGATTGGTTCCGCCATCACCATCCCGGCCAGGACCTCGAGGCGTTGGCGGCTGAGCACGTCCTCGCTGCTGTCGAGCATCGGCTGTCACTATCGGCGACCTCCAGCAGCCGCACGGCAGCGACTTCTCACATCCGAACATTTCTTCGGTTTTTGTATTGGGCTGGCCACCATCGCCAAGATCTCGCCCGCGTTGTCCCAAGGACGCCCTCTTGGCGTTTGGCACATTTGCCGCCGCGCCTTGCATGGGATGACGTTCGGCAGGCGATCGATGCGATCGGCGCAACGACGCCGGTCGACATCCGCGATCGAGCCGTCTTGCTGCTGCTCGCCACCACCGGCATTCGCAACGGCGAGTTACGCGCCATTCGGCTGAAGGATATCCACTGGCGTACTGGCGAGGTTTTTGTCCGGCGCACCAAGGGCAAGCGTGATCGGGTGGTACCACTCCTCGAGGAGACCGGCGCCGCACTCGCCGATTACATCCTGCGCGCTCGACCGAAGGTGGATAGTCCGTATCTGTTCCTGTCCTTCGCGCCGCCGCTGGGGCCGTTCAAGTGCGCGTCGCCTGTTTCGAGGATCGTGCGGAAGCGGTTGCGGCATGGCGGGGTCGAACTCGGGCGGGTCGCAGGTGCGCATCTCCTGCGCCACAGCCTTGCCACCCAGCTCGTCAGGCAGCGAAGGCCAATCAACGAGGTCGCCGATCTTCTTGGCCACCGGAGCATCAACACAACGGCGCTGTACGTGAAGGTTGCGGCCTCGCAACTCGCCGAGGTCGCACTCCCCTTTCCGGGAGGCGCGGCATGACCGCGTTTACCCGATTCCTCGGCGAGAAGGCCGAGCGTTACATCGAACTGCGCCACTCGCTCGGCTACTCTTTCAGCAAACAAGCTGGCACGTTGCGGGCTTTCGTCCGCTACGTTGAACGCGCTCAGTTCGATGCGCCCGCCACCCGGACGATGGCGCTGGACTTCGTCCTGTCGTTCGGCGGCGCCGCCAACAGCCGCACCACTCGTCACGGCGTGCTCCGCCGATTCTACGAGTATCTCGCCGTCTATGACGCCCAAACGGAGACCTTGGAGCGTAGAGTCTTTCCCAGATCCAGGGCGATTCCGCCGCCGCGGATCCTCAGCGAGTCAGAGTTGGCGTCGCTCATCGACGCATGTGCGCGCATTTCGCCAGGCATCCCTCTCAGGGGGCGGACGATGGCAACGCTGATCGGATTGTTAGCAAGCTCGGGACTGCGATCTGGCGAAGTGGTCAGGCTTGATCGTTCCGACGTCGATCTGACCAGCGGGGTTCTTCTGGTTCGGAAGACGAAGTTCCGCAAGGACCGTCTCGTTCCAGTTCACACGACGACCCAGGCTGCCCTTCGCCATTACGCCCGTGAGCGTGACGCCGCTTTTCCCACGCCCAAGGACCAGGGCTTCTTCCTCAGCTCTCGTGGCAACCGCCTCTCAGCGACCGGCCTGCAAAACGGTTTTGCCGAGGTCCGCAAGCTCGCCGGCCTTGATGGCGGTAAGCCCTTAAGGCCGCACGATCTCAGGCACCGGTTCGCCGTGACCCGCCTCAGCTTCTGGCACCAACAGCGCGCAGACGTTCAGGCGCTGCTCCCGTTGCTCGCCACATATCTCGGCCACGCCAGCTACAGCGATACCGCTTACTACCTCACTGGTTCGACGGATCTTCTCGCCATTGCGGCGGACCGCGCTTTCCTCGATGGAGGTGCAGCATGAGCGAACATCTTCTCCTGGCGCCGCTCCTGGAATCCTACTTTCGCCGGCGCTTGACCAAGCAGCGCAACGCCACTCCCGCGACTGTCGCGAGCTATCGCGACGCCTTGCGCATGCTGATCCTCTTTGCCGCCGCCAGGTTGCGGAAGAGGCCGGCGGCGTTGGTGCTCGAAGATCTCGATCGAGACCTCGTTCTCGCCTTTCTCGACGAACTCGAGGAGAAGCGGAACAACACCGTCGCCACGCGCAATGCCCGACTAGCTGCGATACGATCTTTCTTCCACCATGTGGCAGCGGCCGACCCGGCGTCCTTTGGTGTCGCGCAACGCGTGCTGACGATTCCCACAAAACGGGCGCACATTGAGGTGACGCGCCACCTCACCAACGCAGAAGTGGACGCAATCATTGCGGCGCCCGATCAGAGGACGCCCCGTGGTCGGCGCGACCGCGCGTTTCTGCTGTTCCTGGCGCGGACCGGCGCGCGGGTCTCCGAAGCCATTGGTGTCAATGCTGACGACCTTCAGTTGGAACGCCCGCGTTCGCAGGTGCTGTTGCACGGTAAGGGGCGCAGAGATCGCGTCATCCCCGTTTCTCAGGATTTGGCGAGAGCGCTGGCGGCCTTGTTGCGCGAACGCGGAATCGCCAACCTCGAACCACGACCGATCTTTGTCGGCGCCCACAATGAGCGCCTGACGCGCTTCGGGGCGACCCACATCGTACGACGAGCGGCGGCCAAGGCAGTGGCCATTAGGCCGGACTTGGCCGAAAAGCCCATATCGCCACACATCTTCCGGCACTCCCTCGCCATGAAGCTTCTCCAGTCCGGCGTGGATCTTTTGACGATTCAAGCCTGGCTCGGGCACGCACAGGTCGCCACCACCCACCGCTATGCCGCCGCGGATGTCGAGATGATGCGCAACGGAATCGAAAAGGCGGGCATCGAGGGCAATTACGGGGCGCGCTTCCGGCCCACCGATGCCGTTCTGCAACTGCTGAACAGCATCTAAGCTAAAATATTATGTGGCGGAGGATTCCAGATTTGGCAGACCTCGGCTGGCGCCAGGACGGCTCCGCCACAAAATCTCACCCGATGCATAAGAACGGATCGGCGCCCATCGTCTCGCGCACCAGCGCGGCCAAACCCTCGGCGCCCTTGCGGAAGTCCACTGGCTTCGTCGCGACCATCACCTTGACCGCCCCCGTCGGCCCGATCACGAGGTCCGCCTTCAGCGCGCGGATTACTGCGGCCACCGTCTTGATATCGGCGCCCCGGCCGACGCGCATGACGATGCCGTCGATCTCAAGCTCGATCATACCGGCATCTCGGGTGGCTTGCCGTTTCCGCTGCTTCGGTGAACGGCTGACTACAGGTTCCGCCGCCGCCAACACCGTCGGCACAAAGGCAGGAGAATCTTGCTGCACCGAAGTGGCCTTTTTGCGCGCTTCGCGGCGCCAGGCGAAGACCTGCTGCGGCCTAAGGCGATACCGACGGGCGGCCTAGGAAATGATTGCGTTCGGCTCCAGCGTCTCCGCGATGATCCGCGCCTTGTCATCCACCGACCAGTGACGCCGACCGCCGGCACCGTTGATCACCACCCCTTACTGTGTTCAAGCTCGATGCGCCTTATCGTCAGCGAAGCGGGAGTCGGCCCGAATTCCGCACAGTGGTTAAGGTAACGGGCCCGCTCAGGTTGCAAATCTGCCGAATAGGCCGCTACGCGTTCCACCGGAAACGAGCGTCCGCGCATTTTATTACAACCGACAAGCCCTGATTGCCAATCATCACCACGCGGGGATTTTCATTCCGAGAGTGCTGGCTCGGGCCGTGCGTTCCTTTCAGACAAATTCAGGAGCGATGCGTCTAAGCGCAGCTCTCAGTGCTTCCGCTAACCGATCACCCCATTTGATCTGATCGGCCGGTTCCGTGATCATATCCTGCCTAATTTCCAACTCGATTCCGAGCAGACCTCGATGTTCCGCGTAGACGGGGACTGCATAATCCGACTCATTTTCCAGCGCGTAAGGCTGATTGAAGCCAATGTCGAGATCGCCCGCCATCTTGAATTCTTCGGCCAGCGCGTCTGCCAGGCGGCGATCTTCGTTGAAAAGAAGGCCTAGGTGCCAAGGGCGCGGCGTCGGGTAGTCGGTGTGCCAAGGGGTGAAACTGTGGACGGTCAAGATCACCGTTGGACGTTTCGCGGCAAGACGGGTCCGAACCACATGCTCGATCCTCGCTTGGTAGGGATGAAAGATCTCAGACAGGCGCATGGCAGCAGCCGGTACAGTTAGATCCAGATTCCCCGCGATAGTCGTTCCGTCGGTCATCGTGACAAATGCTGTCGGGTTGTGGGGTGGACGATTGCAGTCAACGATAAGCCGGGAGTAGCGCTGGTAGATCAACTCGGCGTCGAGTCGTTCGGACACCCGTCTACTGACGCCGAGAGCACCGATGTCGTAAGCAATATGACGTATGAGATCGGCTGGAGAGACGCCAAGAGACCCGAGCGACTTAGGGATCAGCCGACCAGCATGATCGCAGAGCAGAAGAAACGGCGATGATCCTGTCGGGCAAACATGCCCAACCGGGTTAGGCTCATCCGGCCCAAGAAGCCCATCCTTCCAACGGTATCCGGGTACATCCTCTAGTTCGATAGGTGCTTGGAGTAGGTGCCGTGGCATTGGCTTCTCAGTTGCGAGGGCAGATCGGTTGCGAGGGCACCAATCGACTCTAAGATCGGCAGGCGATCAAGATGCGCGGCTATGATCAAGGCGATTGACGAGCCCTCTCTTAGATACCATGGCACGACATGCAAGTTCCGGCGCCTCGCCAGAAACCTCGTCTATCGATCGGACTGAGTGAAAGCCAATCGCCTGTTCAGATATCTCGCTGTGTCCGATGTTGATACGTTTCATACTGTTGGGCTAGACAACTCTAATTGAGCGGTAGCAATTCGAGAATTCAAAGCAGATGACACACGGCAGGGTGAAGCAGAAATCGACCTTGGTCGACCCAGTGATAATTTCACACCCGTCGCCCACTGCCGACCAAAGCGTTGCGCGCTATGCGCGCTTCGAAGCCACCGCGAGAGGTTCCCGTCACGGCGAGCCCGAAATACTCATCAAGAAGCGCGAGCACACGCTGCGTATCGTTGCGGAGCTTCTCTAGCCCGTACATCTTCACGACGTATTTGGCCAGCGATTGGAGAACGCTCTCCTCGTCTTCTGCCTGGAAGACGAATGGGTCTGTAATTCGCTGCACAGTCACCTCATCGAACTGCGCAGCAGCGAACAGATCAAGAACCTCGCCCGCGGTGAAATGAGGATAGTCGTGTGGCGTCACCGAATGAGTTGACACTACGTCAGCGAACCAGCGGGCGGTGGCTGAACCCTCTTCGAAGTCATGAAGAACGAAGACGCCACCGGGCCGAAGAATTCGCGCAGCCGCTTGGACAGCGGTGGTGCGTTGAGCGTGCGGGATGTGGTGCGTGCCGTAAGCCATCAGCACACCGTCCACCGACCCGTCTTTAATCCAGAACGGATCGGTCGCGCTTTGCCAGATTGCGAAAAGGCCGTCGCGGATGCAACGGTCCACCATGAACTGAGAGATGTCAGAGTTGATGAACGTCGGGCAGCGCGCCGCACCCAAGATCTGATGGGCTACCTTGTTCACGTAGCCGTCACCGGCGAGAAGATCGCAGATGATCATTGATGAACAAAGTCCGTCGCAACCATTGGGGTGCATCTTGCCCAGAAGATCCATCACACCCTCCGATCGTGCCAGCAGCGACAGTTGGATGCTATCGAGGTAATCCGCCCCACGCCCTTCCGAGGTGAACTCATTGCGCGAGAGATTCGCCAGATTTGTAAGGCAGGCGGATGACTCTCTAGCTATTCCGGGCTCGATCGCCTTGAAGGCCAGCGGGTCGATCTTTTGCAACTGGACGAGGTCCGAATTCAAATTATTGCGAAACATTGTAGTTCTCCCTGGTGATTGTTTGCCAGCGAACAGATCGACAGTTCCCTGCCGGATCTCAGCGATGAAGGGTGGAATGATTTACTTTGCAGACCGCCTCCGTGATATAGCAGCACTGCTCCACGAGCGGAGGCGAACGAGCGTGGCCGAACCCTTTCCGGCCAAAGTCCCCGCATCGAACCAGAAAAAGTTGTCTAAATCAAATGACATAGAATTTTCCTGAACTCGAACTCTCGACAGTCTCTTACACAATTATACGTCACATATTCTGAGTAAACATTATAGCTTACAGCAATCATGCATACCTTTTGCAACGCGATTTTGATGAATGTGAAATAGGGATATGCGCCTGTTCGGTAGTTACCCACCCCTTCTTGCTGCACGGTAGCGCGTCCTCGTTGTCTTTGCCCGGATACGTTTGCCGCAGTATACATATCAAGCGAGAGAGGAATGTTTTCACCGACGAGATATTCAATTGCTGGCGCAAGGATAGTTGGGTCCCTAGTTGAGTGCGCCGGACCCTACAAGGAAATCGAGAAATGGCTTACCGGCCTCGTCCCAGATTGTCGCTCCGAGGGCCTTCGTAAAGACGGTTGGAAACGACCGGCAATAGCGACGAACGTTAGACTCATGAGCTTCGAAAATGTCGATATCAATTAAAGGGCCTCTCTGGTGCGTCTTGCGATCAAAGCTGCAGGTTCTATGTTCACGCATTCCAAACCATTGAGTTGACGATTAGCTACGGCCAATCTCGGACTTAAAGCGAACTTACCATGGTCAGCGACTTGCATTCGCAAAGAGTCTGTAAACTTGTTTGACGAATCTGTTGCAACGCTTGGGATAGCGATACCTTGACAGTCAGTACCCGCCTTTGCGGCAGCGCTATCGGCGGCGTTGTTGGCATGGGCGACTGACATAACCGCACCGGTTTTCCAGCATGACTGCAACCCCGATGTTTGGGTATTTCTCTAGCAAGCTGTTGAAAAGGCACTCGCCACCGGATCGCAGCGGTAATTCACTGGTTCCGAAGGGATTCGGAAGTGACGTGCGCGGCGGCGACGATCGAGCTGGCGAACTGTTTAGCTATGTTGACCTTGAGGCGCGGGTGCGGCGCAATCATCCGTTGCGGGCGATCCGGTGGCGGGCGGGCGTAAGTCGAAGGTCAGCAGCAGTCGACTGCGCATCGACGCTGATAGATGCGCAATCCATCCGCATTAAAGGTCGGTCCTCCAAAGTCAGGTCCACCAGAGAACAAGATCCGGCCGCGCAAACCCGAAAAAGCTGTTCAGCAACAAGCGACGCTTTCCGTTGCCTGGTTGACCGGTAACCCCGTGAACGAAGCCGCCATCGATCAAAGCGATATCCCCGGCCTTGAGCTGGATCTCGCGGCAAGGAACGGCCTCGAGATAGGCTGCCGAGTAGGGATAGCCGGTGGTTTCCACGCCCTGCGACTTTCGGTCGGCAACTGTCGGCTTATGGCTCCAGAGCCTCAGATTGCCGCCTTCCTCGGGCATGCTCGGATAGAAGTTAAATGCTGCGACAGTGTTGTGCGCCACGGAAGAAAGCTCATAACCATTGCCAGCACATAAGACTTGAGCGACGTCGTCGTGGGGGTCCAATGAAAATGCGCCGCTGCCAGACCAGTTGATGGCACGACAAACATTGGCCTGACCGTGTTCTGAACGGGCCAGTCGCAGTTCGATGCCCTGGTTGTGAAGCTCGCGCTTCAATGCGCTGAATATTGCTCGGACCGGGTCAACCAAATTCTTAAACAGGGCCTCGACGTGCGGCCGCGCATTTTCGGCCTCTGCGAAATAGGTGGCTGCATCCTTCCTGTAGTGGGATGCGCCAACATACTGTCCTGGCACTCCATCCTTTCGCTGCTTGAGACCGGTACTGGCACTGAAGTTCGCGCTGATCTCCTCGGCTACTTCAGTGCTGAAAGCCTGCTTGATGTGCAGAGCGGTCGTCTCGCCTTTCAGGACCGAGATGATGTCAGCAGTGCTGATCGAGCCGGTCCGGTGTCTGATCGAAACAGGAGAGATGGCGGGCGGTTGAGGAATCTGATTACGCATTGTCTTGCTCCTGTAGTGCGTGGTCAAGAATGGCGACGCCGTTATCAAGTTCGACATCGGTGATGGTTATCGGCGGGAGGACTTTGATCACGTCGCGATTTGGCCCTGAGGATTCGATAAGCAGGCCATTCTCGAACGCGACATCGTGCACGCTGCCGACCAGGGCCGGTGAACGGAACTTGAGGCCAGCCATCAGACCGCGGCCCCGTTTTTGTTCAATGTATCTGGGAAATTTCGCGACGAGGCGGTCAAGGTGCCCCTGCAGTTTGGCCGCTGTCTGTTCCACGCCTGCAGTAAACCGGCTGTCCGACCACATTTTGGACATGGCCCCTGCCGTCACGAAGGCGAAATTATTGCCTCTGAAGGTCCCGCTATGTTCTCCGGGTTTCCATATGTCCATGTCGGGGCGAATAAGGACAATGGAGAACGGACTCCCTGAACCGCTCAGTGACTTGGAAAGGCACACGATGTCGGGTTCGATTTTGGCGAACTCGAAGGAGAAGAAATCGCCTGTTCGGCCCGCACCCGCCTGGATATCGTCGACGATAAAAACAATGCCATGCTTGCGGCAAATGCGCTGAATTTCTATGAGCCAAGCCGCGGATGCGGCGTTCATGCCCCCTTCTGCCTGGATGGTCTCCAGAATGATTGCGGCTGGCTTTTCTATGCCGCTCCCTGGGTCGCTCAAAACGCAATCAATGTAATTGGCGGAATCGAACGCTTGGCTCGGATAGCCGTCAAATGGGATACGGATCACATCGTGGCGCGCAACGCCTCCCAGCTCTCTGGTGGACGCCGACCCCGAGATCGCTAGCGAGCCGAGCGACATACCGTGGAACGCATTTGTGAATGCCATGACGCTCGAGCGGCCGGTATACTTTCGCGCAAGGGCCAGCGCCGCTTCGTTGGCGTTTGTGCCCGTCGGCCCAGGAAACTGTATCTTGTAGGAAAGCCCCCTGGGTTTCAGGATCGAATCCACAAAGGCTTCAATGAAGTCACGCTTAGCCACCGTATGCATATCAAGCGACAGCACAATGTTCTCACCGATAAGATATTCGATTGCTGGTGCCATAATATTCGGGTTGTTGTGTCCGTAGTTGAGCGCGCCGGAACCCACAAGGAAATCGATGTGAGGCTTGCCGGTCTCGTCCCAGATCGTCGCCCCCAGTGCCTTCGTAAAGACTGTGGGAAAGGCCCGGCAATATCGGCGAACATTGGATTCATGAGCCGTGAACGCGTTGATGTTCATCTTTAGGTCCTCTGCACGGAGATCATTCACGGGGAGAGTGATAAAACTTTCTGCTCGTGGTGAATGTTCTTCATGTCACATTGACACCAGAATCGTCGGATTGACTTTTTTGGGCCGGTACTTCGCGGGAATTCTAATTGGTGTGGCTATCTCTCTTAAAAATACCCCATTATTGCGTTGCTCCAGAGCTGATACCTAGGGTGAATGCGGTGGACAACATATAGATTTTCCGGACAAGCACCGATACTACGGCATCGGGTAGTTGACGGATCAGCCCCATCGCCCCTGCGAGAATTCGGCCGACCAAATCATAGGAGTCGTCCGACCGCTGGAGCACGTCACCACAGGCTGTGGAGCGCGGCGATCGCGAAGCCGCTCGCGAGCGCCCTCAACAGTGCCGCAGCGAGCGGCATTGCGGCGGTCATCCGGTCATCGATGTTCCCCGGCAAAGCTCGGTTGCGGGTCTTAAAGGAATCATCGACGACCGATGGCATGAGGAACCTGCGTGCGCTCTTGGCCGGTCTCTTGCGCGACATGATAGGCCTTCTCGGCGAGCGAGTGATGGATTTGGAGGTTGCGGCAGCCATCGGCGCCGCGTATGACGAGGCTCGAGCTCCACGACAGGCCGCGCACCGAGCTCGCCGAATCTTCCTTTCTATGGTTCGATAATCCCAAGTTCCACAGCTTTCGCAGCAAGTGCCGTTCTGCGGGTCGTGTCCAACTTCCGCATCACGTTTTTCACATGGAAATCAACCGTGTTTTGGGACCGTCCTAATATCGTCCCTATTTCCCCTGACGTTTTTCCTTTCGATATCCAATGAATGCACTCTCTTTCCCTATCAGAGATCTTATAGGCGTGCTCCGATGACCTCTGCGTTCCGAGCTTCGCAACCCTCAGATGAAACTGTACTGCGGCAATTTGCAGATAGGTGATCGCTCTATTTTCCAATTCGCCGTCCGAGGATTTAGCAAAACACATAAGCTTAAAGCTGCCAGCGGGACCATGTAATGGAACGGTAACGCCTGACTTCAAGCCGAACGTCCCCGCCTCGTCCAGGACGCGGCGTTCATTTTCAGTCGTGCTTTCGTGGGTATAAACCTCACTCCACCGGAAGGGCCCTACCCCCTTTCGACCTTTCTTGATGAGCGGGTCTATTTTGGCATAACCCATCTTTAAGTAGCGCTCCTGCCATTCATCAGGGTAATTCCACATCATCGCAGAGTCCGGTCGGGTCGGCTTCAAAACCTTTTGTTCTGGTGCAAGGGGGCCATAGGCTATCCACGGGCAATCGAAATTCAGCGCAAACGCGGACAACAATTCGAACAACTGTTCGGATTCAGCGACATCATTAGTCGTGTCGAGGAATAGGCTTAACTCGGCCGCAATCCGCGAGAATTCCATGATCTCTCCTTCAGTTGCGTTCTCATTGGTGCGAGCTGCTCCAGCCCAGCATCCCAATTGCGTGGTGGAATCTGAGTCCTGGCTCCTCCCCTGTCGACAGAGCTTCAAGAGTCGTGCCAACTTGGGCGCAAAGCTTTTCTTCAGATTGCAATGGGCTGGGTAAGGTACCCAGGAGATGAACCGAACGCACTTTGTCGCGGAGTGAACAGTCGTTGGGTCGCAGAATGGCAGCGGAGCACGAACTCAACGGCCTCGTGTCTCTCGACGGCCAACCGCCCAGGGAGGAATTTGGTCGCGAGCCTCTGCGCGTAACGCTCTGAATTATTTACCAGATCATCGACCGTCCGCGGAATTGGCTCCGGCCTTTCCGGTTCGGCACTGTCGTGGACACGTCCGGCACGGCAGGGCGGCATACGCGAGCTGTCGCCCGTCAGCCGTTACGGAAGGTGTAGCCGTAACCATTGATTGCGGGCGCGCCACCCAGATGGGCGTAAAGGACCCTCGACCCCTCTGGAAAGAAACCTTTCTGGACGAGGTCGATCATCCCTTGCATCGATTTGCCCTCATAGACCGGATCGGTGATCATACCCTCGAGCCGCGCGCACAGACGGATCGCCTCCTTCGTTTCCTCGGACGGAACGCCATAGCGCGGGTACGCGTAGTCCTGGAGCAACACCACGTCAGCCTCGACAAGTTCCGTTTCGAGCTCGACGAGCATCGCTGTACGTTTGGCAATGCTAAGCACCTGCGCCTTGCTCTTTGCTGGAGTGGCGGATGCATCGATACCGATCACGTTGCGCTGTCGACCGTCCTTCGCGAACCCGACGATCATGCCGGCATGCGTTGAACCTGTGACAGTGCTGACCACAATGTAGTCGAAGGCAAAACCAAGCTGTTTCTCCTGGTCGCGCACCTCGTAAGCGAACCCCACATAGCCAAGGCCACCGTATTTGTGGACAGAGGCCCCGGCCGGTATCGCATAAGGTCTGCCGCCCCTTGCCTTGACATCATGGAGCGCTTCTTCCCAACTGTAGCGGATACCTATGTCAAAGCCCTCGTCGACCAGGCGCACCTCTGCGCCCAAGATGCGGCTCAAAAGAATGTTGCCGACCCGGTCGTAGACGACATCGTCATGTGGAACCCAGCTCTCCTGAACCAGAAGACATTTCATGCCGATCTTGGCCGCGACCGCTGCGACCATCCGGGTGTGGTTGGACTGCACGCCCCCGACGGTGACCAGCGTATCAGCATCTGACGCGATCGCATCGGGAACGATGTATTCGAGCTTGCGCAGCTTGCTTCCACCGAACGCGAGACCTGAGTTGCAGTCCTCGCGTTTGGCGTAGATCTCTACCTTGCCGCCCAGATGTTTGCCGAGGCGGTCGAGCTTCTCGATCGGCGTTGGGCCAAAGGTGAGCGGATAGCGTGGGAACTTTTTCAGCATGTTTTCTCCAGCAGAGGTATTCAAGCTGAACTATCTCCAGCCTAGGTCATGGGCGTTCGTGCTGAGCCAGCTATGTTCTGGAACGTTGTAGAAGTGACTCACATCATCGCCGGCGTCTCCGTTCGATCGACCGGTGCCGGCGTGCTGCGAGCCTCCTATGTGCGTGGCGAACGCAAACAGCTTCACCGAGCATGTTGCCACCCCTGGCCAGTTCCGGCCCACCTGTATTCTTGTCCTATCAATTCGATGTCTCTTGTTGGGCGTGAACGTGAGTTCCGCTCTGTCACTACGCCTCAACACAGCGTCAACACACAGCGCAGTCAGAACGAGCTGAGATACATCTGAACATTCATTCCTCAACTCGTCATCTTGTGGCGGCTGGTTCGAACTGCGTTGGCCTACCCTTACCTCTGCTCGACAAGCACACTGGACCGCCAGAGCAGAAAGAGCACGCTGCCGAAATAATCCCTCTGGAGCAGTAGCGAACAGGCCAGCGTAGCGACGACGGCTAGACGGATCGCGTGCTAAGCGAAGAGAACGGACACAGCGTTGCCGCTCCAACCACCGCCGCGAGTCGACTAAAGATGATGAGGTCCAAAGTCGTTCTCCTATCCCGTCATTGATGCTGCTCATGCTGCAATCTGGTCGGCCGCGACATGCGTCTGGCAGTTCTTTGGGCAGACACGGCCACAGGCTCCGCAGCCAATGCAGCGGCCGGCATGGTCCACTACCATGACCATACGATTGAGCTCACCGTCGAAGTCGTCGTCTTCCCCGTCGCAGATGCCGAGGATTTCACCCGCGTCATCCACGCCGTGAAGATGCATGACCTCGCGCGAGCAGACCTTGAAACAGCGACCGCAGCCGATACAGATTTTCTCGTCTATAGCGGCCAGATATTCCGGCACCCATTTGGAGCCGTCGCGGGTGATGCTCGTCATCGTAAGGTCCTCATTTTGGCGAGCTCTCTCCGGGCACTATTCAACTCGGCATAAACAGCGTGCGCTGTCTCGGCGACTTCCGCTATCTCAGTCCATTTGTTCGGGAGGCCCTCGGCAAGGTCGCGCAAGTTCGTCTTGGCAATCGCCGCGCGCAGTTGCAGCTTTCGGACTTTCTTCAACATCTCATCCAGATTTGACATGAGCCTTCCTCGAAAATTCGGTTTCATCCTCGCAACGTCGGACAGGCAATGACCGCAGTCGCATCGTCGCCCAGTTTCGTACCGGTGCGGGCAAGTTTCCGGAAAGTCTCGAAGACGACGCGGTGGACGTCTCAAACGATTAACTGCCCGCCCGTGAAAACCCCGAAACCCCGATCGATTTCATCATTGTTGGCGATGTGGTCACGCAAGAGCGCTCCTCGATCACAATCCCCGCTGCTGTGTGAAATATGTCGAGCCTACACAGCAGAATCGCCAATGATCGGGATCTGAAGGACGCAGTTTTTCGTGATGATGAAGCCGACCAGCAGCTCGGTCATTTGCCCTGGCATCGCCTGTCCTGAGCTCGGATCAGCGCCAGGAGCCGTTCGATGGTCGACGGGCAGGATCAAGCGCGGTGTGAGACATATCGTTTCCTCAATTCAGTGTCGTCTCAGAGGGCGAGCTCTGCGTTCGGCTGCGCCAACTTCGGGCCCGCTTACGCGGCCGCCCCCCGGCTTGGCCGGGCCGGGTTCCAGGTAATGCTGTGCTTGGGCCGACCTTGAACATGTCCTGGACTGTGACGTCCTCCGCGATAGCTTAAATTCTCGTCGAACATCGCGTCCGCGGCGAACCGTCTCTGGAGGTCGTTGACGCCCCAGCCTTGACCTACAGCAACGATCCCCTCGGTGCTGCATGGGCATACTTGCTGCGAGCGGGCTGCATGCATTGGGCGAATTGACCAGGGTTCGATTCCACTTGTCATGCCTTTTGCAATCTCTGCTCATGAGGCCACTCCGCTTTAGTGTTCAGGAGCCTTGATTGCGGTGCCACACAGAAGTCCCCGCAACAGACGTTCTCACCCGTGTAGTCGGCCAGGGCTTGAAGCAAGGGGCTATGGTGTGTCTGTTTGATGTGATCAGGCATTGGCTCCGGAATATCCAGCGATTTCAGTGCCGCTTCGATCAACTCGATCGCGCGAGCGTTGTTGCCGCTCTCGTGGTAATACTGAGCTACCGGGAGGTAGCAACGGAATTTAAGGCGCCCGTCGCCATCCGGGGGATTCAGTGTCAGGATTTGTTCCGAGAGCGTGTTGCCTATCGCAAAGCGCTCAGCACGGGGAAGATGGGAGTTGTCTATCGCGGGATCGAAGAGCTGATTCAGGGCCATGACCATCCAAGACACGGCCTCGTTTTTTTTGTTGATCGCGTCCTCGACTAACTGGCGCATGACTGGCAAGCCGCTCTGCATGTCCCGCAGCTTGTGAAGCAGAAGATTCGCTTGAGTTTGCCGAAACCCGATATAGTCCGGCATCAATGCCAGGCCTTCTTCAACTGCCGAGAGTGCGGCCGGCCAATCCTCGGCCTGTGTGGCGGGCTTAAGTTTGGCGTATATCGGTTTGGTCCGGGCCCGTTCGCGCGCTGTGCGTTGGCTAGTAGCGAACCGCCTTATGTCGGCGGCCCTCGCTTCATTGCTGCTGCGCCAGCTGCCGTTCAGAACTTTGGGTAAAACCTCATCGAGTTCCGCCGGGTGTCCGATGAAAGCGATGCGGCCGTTGCCATCAACCAGGAACGACTCAGGGATTCCGGGAGAAGAACTCGCCTGCATCCATAGTCTGTTCATTTCACCGGTAAAATCGAACGCAATCCGGTAATTCAGATTCAGGAACCTCTCGGTCAGCCACGCATCCAACTTGGTCCGCGCCTCGTCTGCGGTTGGAGCCTGTTCGCTAGTTGCGATTCCGACGACCTCGAATCCACTGTCTTGATATTCCTCTTGCAGCTGCATCAGATTGGGTATAGCCGCCACACAAGGTCCGCACCAAGTCGCCCAAAATTCGACCAGACAGACCTTGCCGGGCTGAAAGTTCGTGATGGGTTCGCCACGCAGCCAAGTGTCCACTTTGATTGGCGGAGCGGGGGACTCAATACGCAACACCGTTTCGTTCTCCAAATTCCCACACCTTTCCTGGCGCTTATGGGTTAGCTGGTCGTTCTCTCTCTCAAGAGCGGAACACACGAGTTGGCAGGCAACCAATCCGGCTTGCGTGTTCTCATGCGGTCAGCCCTCACGAGTATTGCCGCAAAGGCCGTGCCAGCACGCTTAGTGCCCGTTAACTCCATGGTTACCCCTTTGAAACCTCATAGGCCCAGTTGGCCAGCTGTCTTCGACCCGACAAGTTTCTGCCGGCTGTAAGTTTTTGGACACCGCAACCACTCCTGCGTAAGAAACCGAACAGCTTGGCTCTCTTCTGCGGTCAAATGGCTCGGCTCCTCCAGCAGCAGCATTTCGGCGCCGTTCGAAAGGGCGGGGCTAGCTCCGCGACTGGCTCCCGCGTGCAACGACTGAGTGCCGCCCGGTTACGGTTGAGCTTTTCTGCTAAAGCCGTTGTCGATGAGGCCCAGCGTCGAGTGCGAGCTGCCGACGGACAGCGCGAATGCTGCTTCGCGGGGACACGGATGCCGCATCCACCCCGCTCTTCGCTGCAGCGAAGGCGGACAGCATTCCTCGGCCCCTCCCGCTGGTGATCAGTAGCCGTAGGTCATATCCCGCTGCCCATTTCTTCCGCCACGGGGTGCGGCCAGTTGTCGACGGGGGCAGGTCTGATGAAGCCGGCATGCTCGCGGTTCGCCTGCGGCACGCGTCCCAGAAGGCTGTCGAGGATGCGACGCGCTCGCCAGGCCAGCAGGCCTAGATTTGGATCAGCCAGCCCGCGCTGCCCGAGGGTCGCGCTCTGTACGAAGATGCGCCTTTCAGGCGGTCCGTCCCAGCACACGGAAAAATCTTCGCGGATAGCCAATTCGTTGTCGCTCTTTTCCAGCCGGCAGGCCATCGGCTCCAAGAAGTCTGGCAACGCGTTCTCGTAACCGGTGGCCAGGATGACGATGTCGGCCGTGACTTCTTCGAGCTCACTCCTGCCGCGGCGCAGGGTCAGCCTGTGACCCGCGCCGGCGTTGACGCAGTGCGAGACGGTGCAGCCCGGCCGCAGTGTGATTTCGCAGTGGCTTGGCTCCAAAAACGCGTGCCGGTATAGCGCTTGATAAATCGCGCTCAACGTCTCTTCCGAAATGCCGTCGGAAGCAAGCACGAAACGCCTCAGGTACAGTTTGCGCTGCGACTCGCTCATTGCCGCCAAGCGATCCGAAGAGCACGCTATGAACAACTCGTTTGTAAACGGGCTGTTGTCGATGGGCTGATAGTTTTCGCCCTCCGAGACCCAAGTGATCGATCGAGGCCGCCGCTCTTTTGGCAGGCCGACGAGGTGTAATAGCACCTCCGCTCCCAACTGGCCTCCACCAACCACGCAAACGTCCTTTTTCCAATCCTCAGGATGGATGCGCGGTAAATCCGATAAGTGGAACAGGTTGCGCCCGGTCCAGCCCTGAAACTGAGACGGAATCCGCGGCTGCTTGCCGATGCCGATCACGAGGTCTCTGGCGCCACGAACTGCGTCGTCCGTCCACACCCGAAATTCGCCCTCGAAGCGGATTTCGCGCACAGTCTCGCCGCCGCAGACAAGCGGGTTCCGGTGGAAGGCCCAGTTCAGGTATTGCTCAAACTCAGCTCTGAGCACGGCCTCGAACTGTGCGTTCAGGAAGTGGAATAGACGCCCGTTCTCGTATAGATAGTTTGCGAAAGTGTAGGCTGATCGCGGGTTCACCAGCGTGACCAGATCCTTGAGGTGGTTGACCTGGGGTTCCGGCGAATCCAATGCGCTGCCGGGGTGCCACCGGAAGTCGACCTGCCGATCCAAGAACAGTGCCCCTCGACCGATCTGCTCGTGTATCTGACACGCAAGGCTGAGATTAGGCGGTCCAGCACCCACCCCAATGCAAGAGATGTCCACTTGTCCTGCTCCTATAGATGTTTCCCAAACACGCGATGCTCGCGGCGAACATCGGCCATGGTCATTCGGCTTCCGCACTACGCGGCCATTCTCGACGCCGGTGCGGCTGGATTCGCTAGCGTTTGTCCCCGCGTTCGTGTGGTCGGCTGTGTGAGGCCCAGGGATCCAGCCAAGTGATGAGATCGACACTCATGTCGGGACGTGGGGGCCGTGCGCGGGATCGACGTTTCCACCCGCTTCGATGATAGCGTCTCGCTCAGCGGATGCTTACCGACCTTATTCGGCGTGTGAAGCGGGCGCAGTCGCTCGCCTCCAAGGTGATGCGCCCACTTCTGACCGGTTGTGGATCAGCCGAAGCGCGGTCCCAGTGCGGCAACAGCATTCTTCAGTGACCCTGACCATAGGAGGACATCCTTCTGATGTGTTCAGAAGATTCCCTGCATCGAACGTGCCAGAAGGAAAATTGATCAAAACAACTGGCAGCAGGTTTGTGATCGTGTCGGCTATCCGACGTTGAGGTGGGAAACCTTGCACCGGCGGCAGATTTGTCCCGGTGCTCTTACCGGTAAGCTAACAGGGTAGCTCCGATCCCGAATAAATGTTCGCTTAGCCTGATCATGGCAGGACGTGCGCTGATGTGTTCGGAATGTTCCCTCAATCGACGTGCCAGGAGGAAACTTTGATGGAACCAACTGACAGCGGGTTTGTGATCGTGTCGAGTATCCGACGTTGAACGGCAGGCCTTGAAGGTTTGCACTTTGTCGCCCTTCGGAACAGCACCAGCTTGACCAACTCTAGCGTTTTTTTCAGATGGGCGCCGTCCGGGGAATCCGGTAATGTCTCATGTGTCATGCGACGTGGATCTCTCCCATGATGATCTGATAGGCATAGCATTCTTACGTCGCATGACGCTCCCATTAGCACTCGACTAAGGTGCGCGCGGCAGCTTCTTCGCGCGCCAGCACAAGCTCCCTTCGTCGAGGTCAATGCCGATGACGTGGGCCATTCGTCCGACCGCTGCGCTCGAGCTTACATCTCCGCCGGCGCAGCCGCCGTCGATTACGGTGGAAGCCGACAGCGGCTCGAGGCGATCAGCAGCGATTGCGTTGAAGACGCCAGCACACGCCAAATCGCGGCAAGGAGCGCGCGGCCACCAGGTCGGAACGTTGTTCCTGGCCAGACAATCCTCGTCGCGCGATTGGTTCAGTAAGGTATCGTCATCGAGATAGCGGCTGCAGTTCGTTCATGCATCTCATACGCCAAGACCGCTTTGCACCCTCGGGTCCAACCCACGATCCGGCTTCGGCGACATCCATTGCGCCCTTAAGTCCGCAGCGAAGCGTGGCGGCATACCGTTTGAGATAGCTCACCTTCGCCGAAAATCCGTCCGGAGTGTTGAGAAGCTCGCGCACGGCATCGGATTTGGAGGAATGCAGATCGTCTGCCGGTCGCGCCGAACGGGTCCGCCGGTCGCGAGCACAAATGATCAGGCTCGTGACGCTGCGGGATGGATCCAGGAAGCGAGCGACGAAATTGAGTGATGAACCCTAGGCATCAGAAGGAGGACGCCGCTCCACCTTCCGCCTTGCGCATGACCTGGAGAGATTTCCGGTGGGCGTCGCCTCCCGAGCAACGCTTTTTCATGTCCGTTACTCTCCGTAAAATAGATTGTTTCGATGGAGCCCATCTACGATGTGAATGCGTGCGCCTCGCATGCGATCAACAACCGAACCCCAGAGCTCCATAACGAATGCCTGCGCAACTCGCCTGCAAACTCGACGCCCGATCTACTTATGAGAAACCGTACGATCGGCGATGCCGATCATCCCAATCGGAACTGCCCCACGTGGCACGGGCGAGCCAGTCGATTGAGAGATGACTGGCCTGCTTTGCAGCTGCGGTAGGTGGCCAATCCGGCAGCGTGCTGTTTCTGACTGGCCGTCCAGCCGCGCTTATAGGTTTCGTCTGTTCAACGGCCGCGCGGCAATCGCCGATCGACATCACGGGCGCGGTGAAGGTGGATACTGCGCACATGCGCTAGGTGGGCACAAGGACCGCGGAAGAGATGAACAAGAGCCACACCAATTCAAGTCGAGCTGACGCAAGGCAGCAGCTGATCGATCCGACTGACGATCTCAAGCTCATGTAGCGCGCTGGAGTGGCGGTCTTTGCCTCGGCGCCCGTACCATCGGCGCACCACTGCGCACGCTGACAAGCCGGAGTGGCCGGTGACCGGACGGGTTCGCCTTCTAGTGAAAAACCGTCTTTCACTTTGATCGAGCGGGATTCTGCGTTGCGCGATTTGTGTCCGGTCTGGTTCGGTTCTTAGTCGCACGCGATGGCCCGCATTCATACGGTAGATGCACTTCATCGAAACTATCGATTTTACGATGCGTAACGACCATGAAAAACGCTGCTCGGAACCTTCTGAGGACGATCAGCTGCATGAAGTACCGAGCGGATATCAGCGGTCTGCGGGCCGTCGCCGTTGTTCCGGTTGTCCTGTATCACGCTGGTTTTTCAGCGGTCAGCGGCGGGTTCGTTGGGGTCGACGTCTTCTTTGTGATCTCCGGCTTCCTGATAACGTCTGACATCATCGAGCGCACCGACAGGGGCGAATTCTCGCTGCTGGACTTCTATCACCGCCGGGTCCGACGGATTTTTCCTGCCCTGTTCGCGATGCTGGCCGCATGTTTTGCGATGGGGTGGTTTGTGCTGCCGCCGGGTGAGTTCATCGGCTTCGGCAACAGCGCCATTGCCGCTGCGATTTCCGCCAGCAACTTCTTTTTTTACGTCAACACCAACTATTTCACTGAAGCCGCGACCTCGCTCCCTCTCCTGCACACATGGTCGCTGGCCGTCGAGGAGCAGTTTTATTTCCTTTGGCCTCTGGTGGTCATACTCATGATGCGATGGCTGAGACCGTGGGCGGCAGTCATCGTCGCGGCGCTGGGCATCATCTCCATCACCGCCGCTCAGCACTGGCTTCAGAGCGATCCGCCCTTTGTATTCTACATGCTTCCGACACGCGCTTGGGAACTGCTCACGGGCGGGCTGATCGCGCTGCCTGCTGCTAAGGCAATGAGGCCAACCCGAACGATTGCGGAACTCCTCGCTGCCTCAGGTCTGGCGCTCATCACCGCTTCACTCTTCCTGCTCAATCAGGATACGCCATTTCCCGGCCTATACGCGCTTGCTCCTTGCATTGGAGCGGCGCTCATCATCGCGGCCGGCTTTCACCGCGACACGATGGTTTCGAAAGCGCTGTCGATCAAGCCTGCCGCCTTCATCGGGCTCACATCCTACTCGCTTTACCTCTGGCACTGGCCGTTGCTGGTCTTTGCAGGCATCTATCGGAATCGCGAATTGTTCGTCTCTGAACGTGTCGCGGTCGTACTCGCCGCACTGCTCGCGTCAGCACTCTCCTGGCGCTTTGTCGAGCGCCCGTTTCGCCGGAGGGCCACAGGCTGGAAGTGGATGGTACCGACCGCCGGCACAATGGCCGGCGTCTGCTGTCTATCCCTGGCTATCATCTACAGCTCCGGCTTCCCAAGCCGGGGTCCTGACGACGGTCCTTCTGTTCAAGCGCTCAGAGCGGAAAGAGCCAAGTTCGAATCCTCTTCCTGCCTCCAGCGTGGCGGGCTCATTCCCAAGACGGGCGAATGCATCCTCGGCTTCGGCAATATCGCTCCGAGGGTCGTTTTGTGGGGCGATTCTCAGGCTGCCCATCTTGCCTCTGCTTTAGACGAGGCGGCCCGGACGACAGGCGTGCGCGTCAGACAGATCACAAAGGCGGGGTGCGCTCCTTTTCCCGACATGACGATGCTTCCCGCCAGTCCCTTGAGAGCGGATTGCCCGGCCTTCAATGCGTCCGCGCTCCAATCGGTGCTTGCCGATCCCAACATCACACTCGTGATCCTGGCAGGCCGCTGGAACGCCTACTCGGGGCGTGGAGGCAGCTTCCTCTCGACAGACGGAAGCTGGCCTTCGCAGGAGACTTCCAATGCCAACTTCACGTCCGCGATAGAACAGACCGCTGCCTCACTGGCGGCCCATGGCATCAAGACCGCCGTGGTTGGACCCACGCCGGAACCATCCATCGATGTGCTGACTTGCCTCGTCCGTGCCGACTTCATGAAGGGCGACGCGCCGTGCTCTACCATGCCGGCCGAGATGTCCTGGCAGAACAATCGAATGCTCGCGGATCTGCTGCCGCGAACCGTACAGTTCATTCCCATAGTCCCAGCTCTGTGTGGGCAGCAAAACTGCCCGCTGAGATCAGGTGAAGACGTCTTCTACCTTGACGCGATCCACCTTTCGCCGGCGAGCCGGCATATCCTTGCCCCTATTTTCGCCAAGCTCATCTCTTCGTCAGCCATGAATTCGGCTAAGGCAGGCTTTCCGGGGCAGTGAGGATCGCACACTGCTTCCGTCCGGCGCCAGCTAAAGGTCATCACGAGCTGCGGCGAAAGCCCTACCTTAAGTTGCCTGAGGGCACTCGTCTTGAGTTATATGAAGCTGCAATTGCCCTCGACATGGGGCAGCCGGGAACAATGGCAGCCTATGCCTGGCGCTGCAAAGAGCATTGCCTTGAGCGAACGGCTGTGCTGGCCGCAGCAATAGGTCCTAACTCGTCTACCAAGCTAACGACTGTCTTTCTCAACTGAATTAAGCCAAGCTACCTTTCTCGTCTTGGGCCAATCTGCCGCGGCCGTGCTTCGATGAGCTCGAGCAGCGCCGCTGCACGGCCTTTGGGGCCGTCTCGGGCGAGAGTTCGACAAGCAACTCAAGACCGGAGCATTTTGTTCGGTCAGGCCTCGTGCACTGCCTCGAGGAGCTTCGCGCCGCCGCGATCTTTTTCCCGATATCTGAATAGTTCGCCCAAGTGAACTAAAGCTTCGAGCGGCATCGGTGCAACTCCCGAGCCGGTCAGCGCGCCAAAAACAGCGGCAATGTCGGCTTGTCAACAATCCATTTCGTTGCGCCGCCGAAGAGCCGCTCACGCAGGCGACGGCTGCCATAAGCGCCCATGACTATCATGTCGGCAGATGTATCGATTGCGTGCTGCGCAAGCACCTTGGCCGCCGATTTGCCAGCACTTGGCAACAGGTCAACCGACACCCGAGCACCGTGGCGCGTGAGATAGGCAGCAATATCGGCTCCAGGTTTCGCGCCGTACCCTTTGTGGTTCGCCTTCGGACCCACCAGGACAACACGAACTTCCTCAGCAGCGCATAGGAGACCCAGCGCTTCCCGAACGGCACGGGATGCCTCGAGTCGCGAATCCCAACCGACCAGGACGCGCCTTGGCCACAGGGTCGCCTCAGCGCGCTTGGGCACAATAAGCACCGGTTTTCCCGTATCAAATAAGCTGCCGTTGATGACGACAGGTCCGACAACACTGTCGTTGAGAAGTGCGGGGCCGACAATGGTCAGGTCGGCGCAGAGTGCCCGCTGTCGCACCACCTCCCCCACGCCAGTCAAATTGCAATAATCCGTATCGACATCATAGGAAAGGCACATTGCCCTCAGCAGTTCCTGGATCTTCTCGGAGCGTCTTTCCAGTCTGGGCACGTCCAGTGTAAATCTGTCTTGCCGAAACTGATTGTTCAATGTGGCCATTGCCTGTCCACGCCCCGTGGGCCACTCGGGGACACCATCTCTCATCGGCCGATATGACAAAACGAGCATCAGAGCCGGTATTATCCGTACGGAAAGATGCGCACCGACTTCAGCACACAAGCCGGCAGCAGTTTCGACGTCATGATCGGAATGGTCTGCGTCCGTCACACAGAGTACGCTTTTAAAACCCATTTGCCTGCTTCTTCCTGAGTATCTCGTTTAGTCTAGCGGCAGGCCGCAACACCGACTCACAGCGCGAGGGAAAGGGAGTGGCACTACACCTCAACTGATTCAGCCGTCCGGCATCTGGAGCGAGTAGCCGGCCGACCTGACAGTGAGAATGCCGCCGCCGGGCCAAGCCTTCTTGAGGGCTGTTCTGATCCGGCTGACATGGACATCGACGGTGCGTGGTTCGACATGGATGTTTTTCTCCCAAGCCGTGCCGATAAGCTCCTTCCGGCTGAAGACCTTGCCGGGAGCCTCCATCATAAGCAGCAGCACGTTGAACTCGATGACTCCGAGGTGAATGTCGTGGCCATTGCCGCGAATCCGGCGGGCATCCACCTTCATCTCGAGGTCACCAAAGGTGAGCCAGCCGCCGTTTTCAACGCCATGTGCGCCCCGCTTCGGCAGCGCCAGCCTCGCCCGTAGAAAGTCGAGCAGGTTGGCCGGGACGATCGGCCGCACAAATCTCTCGTCAATGCGAGCCTTGAGGAGATCGAGGTGCTGGTCCTCGGCACCCGGCGCGATCAGGGCAATAACGGTAAGGTCGGCGGTCCGGGGCTCCCCCTTGAGCCGGGCGCAGATTGGGGCCCCGGTTATGCTCGCCGGACCGCAGTCCAGCACGACGGCCTGGAATTCGCGTTCGTCGGCCAATGCAAGCACTTCCTTGGCGCTCCTTACCGGCTCAGTGGCGAAGCCGTCCACCTCCAGTATGTGGCTGAGCAACAGATAAAGCTCGGCATCTTGCGAACAGATCAGGATGAGTGGCTTCATCGGTGTTACTTCAGGAGCTTGATCCGCCTGGACGGCGTCGGCTGCGACGGTTGGCCATCGCGGCTGCTGAAGATTGTCATGGCCCCTGGGCTCGAAACCTGCTTCATCACGCACGCGCCACCTCGGGATAGGTTTCGATGGCTGCGATTGCGTCGCTGACCAGCTTCGTGCCGGCCCCGGCGAGCTTCCGCAACGTCTCGAAGCCGAACCGGTGGACGTCGCGCAGCGTCTTCGACAGAGCGACCAGCCGCCCAGTCGTGAAAAGCACGCGCCCAAAGCCTTCACGGCTCAGCTCCATGATCGGCGATGCCATCAGGCCGCAGCGCTCCTCGATCGCAAGCCCAATGGCGGTGTAGAACATATCTAGCCTCCACAGGACGTCCGGGTCGGGATCGCCTATGATCGGGATCGCACGGCGCTGTTGCTTGGTGATGATGAAGGCGGCCAGCAGTTCGCGGTCCGCTTTGCCTTCCCACGCGCCGTAGGAGTCCTGAGCACGTATTAGCCGCACGAGGCATTTGAGAAACGGGCTGGCAAGCGCCACCTCGTCCTCATCGACAGCAAGGCTAAGGGCAGGGTCGAACATTTCGCCTCCTCATTTCAGTCCTCGTCTTCAAAGGACGGCTTCTGTTTCGCGACGCCTGCCTCAGCCAGGACCTTGCGCAGCCAAGGTGGAGGGCAGGTCCTGAGCATCAGCTGCGTGCGAACCAGCACCTCTTGGATGCTCTGAGTATGCCGCACCTTGATCGGATGGATTTTTGCCGAAACAAGCTTGGCTGCCGAAGGTCCACCGATCGCCAGGCAAAACAGGAGGTGGCAGCCCTTCAGCGCTTTTATCTTCGGTGTGATGCGGTCATCCCTCTCGGAGTGATGTTTCCCACTTTCGTCGGAGACGTCGTCGAACTCGATGACTTCCACAAGCTCCCACTCCTCGCGCGTCATATCGTAGATGACAAAGCGCTTGGCCGACCCGAAATGGGCGTTGAGTTGCTTGACGTCCTGGGTAGCGATTGCCACCCGCAAAGCGCCTGCTTGTCGTTCACGCATCGGACGGTGAACCTCGTCAGTGACGAGTGAGAAGCGACGCATCGGGCTCACCTGGCGTTTGGCGTTTGCGGAATGGATCGAGCTCATCAGGCGTCGGCGCACGCCGGCCGGCCTGGAACAGGTTGGCAACCTCGAAGACCAGGTCACGGGTCCCTTGATAGAGGATCGAGAGCCTGTGCTGGCTGCCAAGCCGGTCGAAGACGGGGAAGCCGATGCGCATAAGCGGAATGCCAAGGCGTTTCGAGGCCTGGCGTCCATGTGAATGGGTGACCAGAAGATCAGCGCCGCTTGCAAGTGATTCCAGATCGCCGAGATCGCCGACCTGAATCGACTCCGCCGGTACCTTTTCCAGAATTTTCGACATACCGGTCGTCGTGACGGCCGCCGTGATTGCGCAGCCCATGTCGACGAAGAACGCTCCGAATTGATAGAGTTGGTCTGGTTCAGCAGCGATCGCAATTTTCTTGCCTCCGAAGTGGAAATGTCCGTCGAGCAACGCATCTTGCAGTTGCGCCCGCCGACGGCGGACGCTTGCCGGCACAGGCTGGCCAGAAATAGCCGACAGCAGCGAAACGAACTGATCGGCGCCCTTCAATCCGGTCAGCGACTGAAACAGCACGTAAGGCACGCCGGTCGCCTTGTAGAGAACCTCGGCCGGGCGGCGCATATGCTCGCCGATCGCGATGCAGTGCTCGGCCGTGCCGAGCTCGCGGATATCCTCGATGCTCGTTCCGCCATAGGTGGTGGGGACCCAGTGGTCTGGCACGGTACCGTCGAGCGAGCCTGAAAGGTCTGGCAAGATCACCGATTGCAGGCCAAAGCTTTCGACCATCTCGCGCAAATGCTCGAGGTCAGCCACGGTGAGGTTCCAGCCAGGAAGGATCGCGATCTTCTTTGACTGCCGCGCCCGCTCCCCAGGCTTTGTAATGCCTTCGATCATGGCGGTGACAGCCTTGGCCCAGCCCTCTTCAAGGGCGCCGGCGAAATCCGGCGTGTTGGCCAGCACGATCTCGGTACCCGCGAGTTCTTCCGCCCGTCTCAGCCTGATGTCCGAAATGTCGCCTGCGCAATCCTCGCCACGGGTTTCCACCAGGGCCGTGGTGCAGACCCCAATCAGCTTTGGCGTCGTGCGGGTCTTGAGGTTGAAGATCGCCTCTTCCAGATTGTCCGACCCGCCGAGGATGATTGTTATTTCATCCATCGCGGTCGTCTGTAGGGGAATCGTTTCCTTGAAATGCCGCACGAACAGCACGAGGGCAAAGCTGGTGCAGCCCTGGGCGCCGTGGAACAGCGGCACTGCGCCGTCAATGCCGAGAAACGCCAAGGCGGCACCAAGCGGCTGTGACGATTTCAGCGGGTTGATCGCGGCTGATTTTGTCTGGGGAAGGATACGCGTCATCGGATCTCCTCAGCACTCACGCAAATCGTCGGCGCCTTGCCGGCGGTTTCCTGGACAGCGTGCAGGTTCTCGGCGTCGTCGCTTGGGCCCGGCAGTGCGTCGTACCCATGGATCGGACCATCCCACGGGGGTCGCTCGCGCACCTGGCGCCAGATCGGGTTGTGAATGGCGAGGTCGATCTGGCGTACGAGTTCCACCATGCCGTCATAACCGGCGTAAGGGTGCTGGCGCTCCTGGTTGATGTCGAGCCAGGGCATCTTGGCCTTCAGCGCGACGAATTGCGTGCGCCCACCCGAGAGCATGATATCGGCCTTGCCTCCAGAGAGGATGGCGTAAAGGTCGCGCGCTGACATCTGCTCGAACGTATCGTTGTCGTCCTTGAGCATCTGTTTGATGCGCACCTTGTCTTCGAGCGTGGATTTCTTGACCGAGGTGCCCACGATCTCCATGCCGATCTCCACCAGCGCATGGACGAGCGACCAGGACTTCACACCACCGGTGTTGAGCAGCACGCGCTTGCCTTGGAGCCGCGGCCGGTAGGCTTCGAGCTTCTTCCATGCAATCGCCTCCTGCTGGGCGATCAGCCTCTCCGTGCGGTCCAGGATCTCCGGATCGGCCCCCTTCCTCACCAGGAGCTCAGCAATGTTGCGGAGTGCTTCCGACGTATCCGAGATGCCATAGAAAGAGCCCTCGAAGAACGGGATGTCCCAGCGCTCGTCCATCTTGCGGGCTAGAGTGATGAGGGCCGTCGAGCACACCACCATGGCCGCCCGGGCGCTGTGCGCGGAAGCTACGTCGCGATAGCGCGCGTCGCCCGGAATGCAGGCGCGAACCCGGATCCCGAGCCGATCCAGGAGCGGCTTGACCAGCCAGAATTCGCCGGAAAGGTTGAATTCACCAAGGACGTTGATGTCATACGGGCCGGCGTCGTCGGGTTCCACCGTGCCGATGACATGGTCGAGCAACGCCTCCGCGGCAAGCTTGTTGCCCAGGTTCTTGGAGCCAGCCAGGCCCGGCGCGTTGACGGGAACCACGGCCAGGCCGAACTTTTCGGCGGCGCGTTTGCAGACGGCCTCGATATCGTCGCCGATGAGCGCCGTCACGCAGGTCGAATAGACAAAGACTGCTGCGGGCGCATAGGCTTCCTTGATTTCGCGGATCGCCTTGAAGAGCTTCCGCTCGCCCCGCCCCATCACCACATCGAGTTCGGTAAGATCGGTCGTGAAGCTTGTGCGCCACAAGGTTGGCCCGGACGAAGCTGCACCGCGGTTGTCCCAGGAATTTCCCTCGCAGGCGAGCGGCGCATGCACCAGGTGGGCAACGTCAGTGATCGGCTGCAGGACGATCTTGGCCCCGTCAAACGCGCAGCCGCCCGCTGCCGCTCCCGGCGTCAGCGGCCGTGCGCAGCCTTCCTTGCGCGCCCTGACGTCCTTGCCACGGTTCTTGTCGCATGCAGGCTCGTCGAAAACGTCCTGGATCTTGGCACTGAGCGAGGTCATTGCGTCAGTCTCCAAAGTCCATTCGGGCAATGAACAGCCTGGGCGAAAAGCTGGCCGTGTGCTTTAGCGGGTGAGGTCATAGGAATAGTCCGTCACGCCCGTCTGGCTCGTCTCGCGATCGAGCTTGTCGAAGATCTTGTCGAGGATCGTGGTCAGCACGCGTAACCCGCCCTGGTAGCCCATGAGCGCAAAGCGATGGTGATGGTGCCGGTCGAAGATTGGAAACGTCAGGCGGATCAGCGGCGTGCCGGTGTCGCGCTCCAGATACTTGCCATAGGAATTGCCGATCAGCAGGTCCACCGGCTCGGTGAAGAGAAGCGATCGCAGCGCCCAAAGGTCCTTACCCGCCCAGACCTGAGCGTCCATGCCGAAGGGCGAGGCGTCAAGCAGTTCCTGCAACTCGGCTTGCCAGGCCGAGGAGCCGTTGGTTGCCAGGCAATGTGTCGGCTCGCCGCCGGTCTCCATGACGAAGCGGGCCATGGCGTACACGAAGTCCGGGTCGCCGTAGATCGCGTATTTCTTGCCGTGCAGCCAGGATTGGCTGTCGGCCATGGCATCAACCAGTCGGCCGCGCTCCAGTCGGATTGCCTCGGGGATTTCCTTGCCGGAAAGCGCCGACACCTTCATCAGCAATTCGTCGGTCGCCTGGACGCCCAGCGGATAATGGAAGGAAGCCGTGGCCTGCCCAACTTGCCCGCAATAATCCAGCGTTTTTCGCGTGTTGTAGTGCTGGAGCGAAAGCGTTGCCTCGGCGTCAAGTGCCCCCCTCACCTCTTCGATCTTGGTGCCGCCGTCATACATGCGGTATTCCCCGTCCGATGGCGTGTCGAACTGGTCAGAGGCGTCCTGGATGAAGGTGTAGGACACACCCATCATATCGAGCAGGCGTTTGAGTTCCCGGTTGTTGCCGACGCAGAAGCCGTCGAAGCCCGGAATGAGGTTGATGGTTCCCTTGGTTTCCGTGCGCTCCTGGCCTTTCCAGAAGTGCTCTAGAATGCCCTTCAGCATGCCGTCATAGCCGTCGACATGGCTACCGACGAAGGCCGGCGTGTGGGCGAAGGGCACGTCAAAGTCGCGCGGCACCGACTTTTCGTCTTTGGCGTTCTCGATGAAGCTGTGCAGGTCGTCGCCAATGACCTCCGCCATACAAGTCGTCGAGACTGCGATCATCTTCGGGTCGTAAAGCTGGTAGGTGTTGGCGAGCCCATCGACCAGGTTCTTCAGGCCCCCGAATACTGCCGCATCCTCGGTCATCGAGGAGGAAACCGCCGAAGCAGGCTCCTTGAAATGGCGCGATAGATGAGAGCGGTAGTAGGCCACGCAGCCCTGGCTACCGTGGACGAAGGACATGGTCCGCTCGAAGCCCGCGGCCGCGAACACAGCGCCGAGCGGCTGGCAGGCCTTGGCGGGATTGATCACAAGCGCTTGTCGGGCGAGGTTCTTTTCGCGGTATGCCCAGGTCTTGGTGAATTCACCCTGATCGGCAACGATCTGATCCGGGTGCGGACATTCGAAATTCAGCTTCTTCCCGGCGAGCATCTGCCTGTATTCCGGCTCGCGGAACAGCGGAGCGTGGTCGAGAATCTTTTCGGCCGACTGCGGCATTGGTATTACCTCTTTCCATCTGGCCGCGCCATACGGCAGCTCAGGTACGTGGAGACGTTTGCGGTTTCCCGAGGCTCACAAGCCGCGAGGGTTCATCGTCTCTCTGGGGAGACTAGGCCTGGGACAGGGCATCTATTCGGCAGCCATCGCCTGCCCACGGGACGGGCTTTGTTTCCAAGGTGCCTGGTAGAGGCCCCAGACCGGATTGTTGATCGCAAGATCCACGTCGCGCGCGAAAATGGCGAAGCCGTCATAGCCGTGATAAGGTCCCGAATAGTCCCAGGAGTGCATTTGACGGAACGGGATACCCATCTTCTGCACGGGGTATTTTTCCTTGATGCCAGAGCCAACCAGGTTGGGGCGAACTCCCTCGATGAACTTCTCCAACTCGTAGCCGGTAACGTCGTCATAGATCAGCGTGCCATTCTTTGCGTAATGGCCCGTGCGTTGATAGTCATCGTTGTGAGCGAACTCGTAGCCGGTGCCAACGATGATCATGCCGAGGTCTTCGTAAGCTGTGATGACGTGGCGGGGGCGCAGGCCGCCGACGTAGAGCATGACGGTATTGCCTTCGAGGCGTGGCCGGTACTTTGAGATGACCGCGTCGACAAGCGGTCTGTACTTGGCGATGACCTTCTCGACTTTCTCCTCGATTTCGGGGCCGAAATGCTTGGCTATTTTACGCAGGGAGGTCTCGATCTGGGACGGTCCGAAGAAATTGTACTCCATCCAGGCGACGCCATACTTTTCCTCCATATGCCGGCAGATGTAGTTCATAGACCGGTAGCAGTGGATGAGATTGAGCTTGGCCTTCGGGGCGCGCTCGATCTCGGCGAGTGTCGCGTCACCGGACCAGTTGCCGACCACGCGCAATCCTATCTCCTCAAGCAGGATGCGCGAGGCCCACGCGTCGCCGCCAATATTGTAGTCGCCGATCACGTTGACGTCGTAAGCACCGGCCTCGAAATCGACGTCCTTCTTGTCGAAGACCCAGTCGCGGATGGAGTCATTGGCGATATGGTGGCCGAGTGATTGCGAGACGCCGCGGAAGCCCTCGCAGCGCACCGGCACGATAGTCTTTTCGTACTCCTTGGCCTTCTTGCGAGAAACTGCCTCGGTGTCATCGCCAATGAGACCGATCGGGCATTCGGATTGCACCGTGATGCCGTTATTCAGCGGGAACAGTAGCTCGATCTCATCGATGATCTGTTCCAGTTTCTTGTCACCGCCGAAGACAATGTCTTTCTCCTGGAAATCGGATGTGAACTGCATTGTCCCGAACGTGTCGATGCCCGTTGTTCCGACGTAGTAGTTGCGGCGCTGTGACCAGGAATATTGGCCGCAACCGACGGGGCCGTGCGAGATATGGACCATATCCTTGACCGGACCCCAGACCACGCCCTTTGAGCCGGCATAGGCGCAGCCGCGTATGGTCATCACTCCCGGAATGGACTTGATGTTCGATTTGACGTCGCATTCGGAAAGGATCTCGTTTTCCCCGCCGGCCTGGTCCCCGCTCTTTGCGACGCTGAGATGCTTTTTGCGGCGCTTCGCCGCTTTGTCCGGATATTGCGATAGCACCTCCTCAATAAGCTTCGCATGGAGAGCACCATCATTCTCGTATTCCAGGCTCATGGGACCCCTTTCAAGGTGTCTGGTGACGCCTCACCGACGAGGCGCCGTTCTTTGCAAGGCGTGCCACCTCAAGGAGGGCGCCCAATATCGGTTACTGGGCTGCCGCCTTTGCCGCTTCCTTGGCCTGAAGCTCGGCAAGCATCTGCTCGTCGGTTTTCATGATGCCGAAATCGAGCAGCATGTCCTCGAGCTCCTCCATGGTAATCGGGGTCGGGATGGTACCCTGGCCAGAATTCGCATGGATCTTCTCAGCAAGCGCGCGGTATTCTCCGGCCTGCTTGGAGTCGGGCGCATATTGGATCACTGACATCTTTCTGAGCTCGGCGTGCTGGACGATGTTGTCGCGCGGCACGAAGTGGATGAGCTTGGAGTTGAGCCTGGAAGCCAGTGCTTCGGCCAGGTCAAGCTCACGGTCGGTCTGACGCTCGTTACAGATCAGTCCGCCGAGCCGAACACCGCCCGAATGTGCATATTTCAGGATGCCCTTGGCGATATTATTGGCGGCATAGAGCGCCATCATCTCCCCGGACATGACGATATAGATTTCCTGCGCCTTGCCCTCGCGGATCGGCATCGCGAAACCGCCGCAAACCACGTCCCCGAGCACGTCGTAGGAGACATAGTCGACATCGTCGTAGGCGCCGTTCTCCTCAAGGAAATTGATTGAGGTGATGACGCCGCGGCCGGCGCAGCCTACACCCGGCTCCGGGCCGCCGGACTCCACGCACTTGATGCCTCTGTAGCCTACCTTGAGCACGTCCTGAAGCTCGAGGTCTTCCACCGAACCTTCCTGTGCCGCGAGATGCAGGACAGTATCCTGAGCCTTCGAGTTCAGGATCAGGCGGGTGGAATCCGCTTTGGGGTCGCAGCCGACGATGAGGATTCGCTGCCCGAGGTCGACGAGAGCGGCGAGCGTATTTTGGGAGGTGGTGGACTTGCCGATGCCGCCCTTGCCGTAAAAGGCGATCTGACGCAGACGTGACATTAATAGGTTTCCTTCCTTGGTTTCATCCGTCGCGGCTGCCCGGGACACAAATGCCGATGGGCAGCTCTTGCCGCCTCACAACGAGGTCTCAAGTTTCGTGCCAACTTTTTCGAAGGACAGCCAAAGCGGGATTTTTCCTTTTGGCTCTAGCTAGTTAGCTTGTGCGCTAACAAGTGCTCGCTGGCAGATAGATTATTGTTGGAACAAGCCGTGTAGCGGACCCGACAATGCCCGACACAAAACGTCAGGTTCGAGCCACCGGAAATGGTCCTTTCAGTCAGAGCCGGTTTTTGGCTGCTTAAAGGCGGCGGTCATAGCGACCGGCTCGCGTCGTCCCGTCACGGAACATCAGACATCCGGGCTCGGAACTGCTGGCGCGCATGGCTGGTTCGAGACGGACGCCGAGGTCGGCATAGAACAGCCTGATGAGACGTCTGCCGACGATGACACCCCCGTCGGGCACGGAGAACCGGCACCGAAATTGCACGCCCTACTGTCACAAGATGTCGGGCAGCGATGGCGCGCTTCTGCCTTTAGTTCGGGTCATCGCAGCCAACCCATGTTGGGCGAGGATGTTCATGACCGAATCGGCGACGGGTCTTATCGAGACTGTTCTGCACGGCCCAGAAACGCCGGATCGACTATCTCCTCCCGCATGGGGTGCGGTCATTTCGCTTGCTTTGGGCACCTTCGGGCTGGTGGCGGCAGAGTGTCTGCCAGCCAGCGTGCTGACGCTGATAGCGCGCGATCTCGGCATCTCAGTGGATGCGGCTGGATATGCGATCACAGCGACGGGCATTGCTGCGGCGATCTCAGCGCCGACGATGGCCATTATTGCAAAGCGCCTGGACCGCAGGACCGTCCTGTGGGCAATGATGCTGCTTCAGATCCTGTCCAACCTTCTGGTGGCAGTCGGGTCGTCGCTGCCGGTTTTGCTGGCAGCACGCGTTATGCTCGGCATTGCGCTCGGAGGCTTCTGGTCGATTTCGGCATCGCTGGCGATACGGCTCGTTCCAAATCATCTTCTGCCGCGCGCCATGTCAATCATCCTCGCCGGCGTTTCGGTCGCTCTCGTATGCGTGCCTGCATTCGGCGCCGTCGTCGGCGGCAGCTTGGGATGGCGAGTGGCCTTCACGCTCACCGCAGTGCTTAATGCTGTTACGCTGCTGGTGCTGCTTTTAACGATGCCGACGCTGCCTCCGGTTGAAATGGCTGGATTCCGCAGTCTGCTGGATGCGGCCAAAGATCCGACCATAAAGGTCGCACTTTTGGTCGTACTGCTGGTCGCTTCTGGGCACTTCACCAGCTTCAGCTATATTCGGGTCTTCCTCGAGACGACTCCCAAGCTCGGTACCAACGGGATCTGGATATTGTTGCTCCTTTCTGGCATAAGCGGCTTCTTCGGCAGTTTTGCCGGAGCATTCCTGGCCAAACACAGTCTCAAGGCAGTCGCGGCCCTGCCATCCTTCCTTATGGCGATAGCCGCTGTCTCGTTGCTGAAGTTTGGAGCATCGACCTTTGCCTCGGCGATTGCGGTTTCCGTATGGGGCTTTGCCTTCGGCGCGGTGCCGGTGGGGTTGCAGACTTGGATACTGCTGCGTGCGGTTCCCGAGCAGGCCGAAAGCGCCGCCGTGCTGATGACCTCAACGTTCCAGGTAGCCATCGCAGCCGGCGCGATTTTCGGCGGACTGCTGCTGAAGGATCCCGACCACGTCACGGGTGTCTTTGCCTACACCGCAATTGCCACATTGCTCGCGGCACTCACAGTGTTCGTATTCGACCCGAAACACGCAACCTAACCGCCTGGTGGGAGAGAAGCTCGCCGTCGAGGTGGACTCGCACCAGCCGCGCGACGCGGTCTGCGCACGATACTTTTTCGATCCAGGCCTTCGTCTCGCCTAGGATGGCCGCCTGGATCGCGGTACTGCCTCTTCCACGTCGGCTCTTCAACGGGCATGGACCAGCGCCGGTGCCTTGCCGGCCTGCACCGAGACTACAGCGAGCGATCAGCGCTCGGCCGGGCGGACTTGGTCAGGTTGCGCAGCCCATCTTCGCCGACATCGATGTCCTGATATTGCAAGGGTGTCAGCGCAACGACGGTCTCACCTCTCGAATGACTATGTCCGACAACTTCATGGCAACGACCTCGTCCCGCTGGTGGACGCCGACGAGCTTGGGAGATAAGGGCGCAATCTGCTCTTCAACCGTTTGAACGTCGGGCACAAATGGGCAGCAAACTTTTTCGGCGCGAGCTAGCGAGACCCGTCAAATCATCGGTTTTGAAATGCCGATTTAGTGCCTGCCAGGCATAGCGATCGAATGGATCACAGAAATCCTTTCAGTTGAGTTGGAGCGGAAGATCAATGCGCTCCTGCATCAAGCCTCGCTAGGGGCAGCCGAGGCTCTCCTCGAAATTTGCAGACGTCCCACTGACAAGATTGTTGGCTATTTGCGTGCCCGGTTGGCGCTCCGTTGCGTTCTGCCGGTTCCCGCAAACAGCGGACGCTTCTTGGCGACCTTTGGGTCGGCTTTGCGACAATTCTAGTCCAGTTTCCGACACAATGGATTTCGATAGGGACGCTCGGCGAGAGGAACACCATGCGTGTAAAGATCGTAGCCGAGTCGAAAGCGATCCTTATCGAATCCGGATCGTGGCGCTGCCGGCCTGCGTTCACGTTAGTCGCACGTAAAAACACGCCAGGGCAAACACACTGTGCAATCGCTGTGCCGGCCGATGCGGGGTATTGCCTGGGCTTGCCCTGTCTGGCCCGTCCTTTGCCAGCCGGCGCCGGACGGGTGAATACCCTCTCTACACAGGACTTTTGTTCGGTGTGATGACGTGACGGCTCTGGCGCGCACCTCCGGTTGGCGAAGACGTCGTACCGAAGCGATAGCGCTGGTGCAGGAGCAGCTTCATTGGAAATGGCATGCCGCTTGCAGCCTTGTGCTTAGAGCCCATCAAACCAGGAAGAAGGTGACTACCATGGCTGACGCCCCAAGCTCCAAACGATGGACAAAGGCGACGGTGGCCGTCTTCGCTGAAGATCGGGACGTCGTCCGGTTCGGAGATCCGTCCTCCGAAGCGGCTTTGCAACTGGGGTCCGATGCCGAGACGCCAGATGATGCTCGCGCATTTGCCGGAAATCGGTTTGCATCAGCATGTCAGTGGCCAAGAGGCTTCTCAAAATTTCGGCCGAGCCCACGTCGGCCGGAAACAGGCAAGTCCAGCCAATACGCTGAACCAGTTCAGCCACGCCGCTCTGCGGCGCGGAGAATCACTTTTGCGACGCATATGCTCATCCCGCTCCTGGTCATGTCCGGTTGCCAGCATTTTGACCCCGGGTATGAGGAGTGGGTGATCCATGCCGGCTCCGGCGCCCTAGTCGCGGCCAGACCAATCGCGGCGCTAGAAGGTGCCCTCATCCCTCATATCGATGGCTTTCGGGTGAGAAAGGTCTGGAGCCGGGCCGTTGCCACGAATCCGGAGCCGCGTCCCCCAATCGCCCACGTCGATGCGGTTCGGGTGAAGAACACCTGGAGCCGGGCCGTTCCCATACACCCGAATGGAGAAAGCATCGGGAGCGCCGTCGGCATCATGCCATGCACGAGACCCGCAGCTCGGTATTGCGCCAGCCCCTGCAAGAATCCAGTGCCACCTCCCTTCAAGGAGAAAATTGATGACCGGTAAAAAGAAGGTTCCCTTCGTCACGTTTCTTACGCGTGTCCGCGATGATTCAGTCCAGGGGCCAAATCCCTACCGCTGGGAAAAAAGAACATCCGACGACTACTTTGCCGGCAAACGGGTCATCCTGTTTTCGCTGCCCGGTGCTTTCACACCGACCTGTTCGACTTACCAACTGCCGAATTTCGAAGATCTCTATGCGGAATTCAAGAAGGAAGGAGTTGACGCGATCTACTGCCTCTCCGTCAACGATGCCTTTGTCATGAATGCATGGGGGAAGTCCTTGGGGTTGCAGAAAGTCGAGCTGATCCCCGACGGTTCAGGCGAGTTCACCCGCAAAATGGGCATGCTGGTTGCCAAGGACAATCTCGGCTTCGGTATGCGCTCCTGGCGCTACGCGGCTCTGGTCAATAATGGCGTGGTGGAGCAGTGGTTTGAGGAGGAAGGTTTCTCCGACAACTGCGGGACCGACCCTTATGGCGTCTCATCCCCGCAGAACGTCCTTCAAACATTGAAGGACGCTGCATGACCTGGTGCCGAGGATGTGCAGCTGCGTTTGGACGCCACTTGCACAAGGGCAAAGCTCTAAAGCGGCGCGTCCGGGAAGGTCATTCAAAGGTGACGCGCATGAGAGGCGTCGACCCTGTGAGAGATCGAAACCAGCCGCAGTCAAGAGCTTCTAGACAGGAATAAGTGACCATGCAACCGTCATTGAGCCTACTTCAGAAACAGTCTCTGGGATTATCGCCTCAACTCATCCAGTCGATTCGCCTGCTTCAAATGAACATTCCCGAACTGAATCAGTTCGTGGCCCAGGAGCTCGAGAGAAATCCCCTTCTGGAGTATGCGAAGATGTCCCGGGATCTGCCCAGGCAAGGGAAATCGAGCACCGCGCCTGGCGATCATCGTGCCTTCGAGGAGTTTGTCGCCTTACCAGAAACGCTGCACGACCATGTCGCTTCTCAGATTTCCTTCACCGCCTTCACGCCGCACGAGCGGCTGATTGCTAATGTGCTTGCGGGACATCTGGATGACACTGGTTTGCTTGGGGCAAGTGCTTCGGAGCTGGCTGGGAAGCTAAACATCCCGCTGGCCGATGTGGAACGAGTTTTGGGTATCTTGCAGCACCTCGATCCGCCGGGGATTTTCGCACGATCTCTCGGCGAATGTCTTGAGATACAGTTGCGCCAGCGAGACCGGTTCGACCCGGCCATGGCGGCTTTGATTGCCAACCTTGACGTGCTTGCGCGGTGCGATTATCGGACTTTGAAGGTGCGTTGCGGCGTCGACGACGAAGATCTTTTCGACATGCTGCAGGAAATCCGTGCGCTCGACCCCAAGCCCGGAAACGCATTCCACTCGGGCGCGCCGGAATGCATCGTGCCGGATGTCTGGGCCACTCCCTCGCCCGGAGGTGGATGGCAGATCGAGCCTGATCCGAACACGCAGCCCAAGTTGATGATCAAACACACTTATCTCAAGGAAGTTTCACGCCGAGTCGCCAAAAAATCGAAAGAGATGACATTTCTCAACGAATGCCTACAGAATGCGCTCTGGTTAATCAGCAGTCTCGATCAGCGCGTCAAGACGATCGTCAAAGTTTCGAACGAAATCGTGCGCCAGCAGCATGCCTTTCTGGACTATGGCGTCGCCCACCTACGACCCCTCAATCTCAAGGCGGTCGCTGACGTGATCAACATGCACGAGTCGACTGTAAGCCGGGTAACGTCGAACAAGTACATGCACACCCCACGTGGAGTGTTCGAGCTCAAGTACTTTTTCACTGTCGCGATCGCTTCTTGCGAAGGCGGTGACGCGCACTCCGCCGAAGCTGTCCGCCATAGGATCAAAGCAATGGTCGCCGAAGAATCGTTTGAGAACGTGCTTTCGGACGATGAAATCGCTGACCGGCTCAAGGAAGACGGTATCGATCTCGCTCGCCGCACCGTCGCAAAATATCGCGAGGCGATGAATGTCCCCTCCTCCGTACAGCGGCGCCGGGAAAAACGCTTGTGGCACAACGGTAATCAAGGCCTCAGGGCCTCGTGACGAAAAGCGGCGTTTAAACCGGTGTGACGCGTTCTTCACATTCGCCTTTCTCGGGGCCGAAGCAATTTTCGAAATCACTGCATTCCCGACAATTGGGCGCAGTGCACAGCGAAAACCCTTCGGCCTCGCAGAGTTTGCGGTAAAAGTACTTCTTCCATTTCATATTTTGGGTGTTGCCGGCCGCCAGCGTCGGAAAGTGTGTGGCCAGAAGGCGGTTGAGCTCGGTCCGGTCGGGAAGCCCAAGGTCCTGCCACAGATGGCCATCATGCATGGCGCGCCGGGCGAGGATCTTAGCGAAGCGGGCGCTCGCCGGATGACTCGCCCGGGCATGTGCCAGTAGCAGGCCGCGCAGAAGTTCTTCCTCTACACCCGGCTCAGCATCGCTGACGTTTGCCGAGGCGAATGCTGCCATCGCGGTACCAGGGAAACCGCGGGGCAAGACCTCGCGCAGCTCGGCAAGCGAAAGGCCTGTTGACTCCGCCACTGTCGTGCCAGCCTCGACCTCCTTGAGCGCACAGGAGAAGACGCAGGCAAGCACATGTTCGTCGAACTCCTTCTCCGGCTGGATCGTCGGCCATTGGCCGGTGCCGATATGCGCATCGTTTTGACCGGACATGGTTCCGTTCTCCTGGTCTGTGCCTTCACGCAGCACTCTGCCGAGCGCAACGCGGGTCAGTCAGTCTTTCGGGCACACGTGTGCGCAGGCTCGTGCCCAATGAGCGGTCGGGGAAATCGACCGCCTTGATCATGCAATTGAGCCTCGCCTTGAAACGCGTCCTGCAGCCTGTCGGGCAGGCGAGAATTTCACCCAGGACACGACGCCGTGAATTTGGCTGACGGCGCGAGCAGGTCCTGAAGCGACGGTTAGCCGTGAAGGCTCGCCCGTCGGCAGGCGAGATAGTGGGGAACCCCATCTGGGGCCGTCCAGGTGACGGCAGCGCCACTCATCGAAACCCACGCCAAGTTCCGTTCATGAACGTGCCATTTGAATCCGTTTATGCCGAGTGGAACGAAAAAGAAGCTGCGGCCACGAAGTTGGCCCCCTTATGATTTCAAACGCGCGCATAACCCAGCGCCTTGTTGATTGCGGGAATGATCTTGTCTCCCCAGAGTTCGATCTGGCGCAGCATTAGCTTTTGGTCGAAATCCCCCAACTGGGTCTGGATTGCGATCTGATCCGGCTTCAGAATGTCGATCTCTTGCAGCAAGCGATCAATCACGCGATTCACACTGCCGATCGGCAGGTTGTTGCGCATTGCCCCGAAGGACAGATCCTGCTGGGTGGGCGTTTCCTGCAGCAGATAGCCGTCGTGGCTCTGCTGCCGGCGCTGATGCAGCGCCTCGGACAGGCGGCGCTGGAAACGGGCGTTGTCGAGATAGCTGTTGATCTCCTCCTCGTCATCGCTGGCGTAGCAGCAACGCAACAGCGATATCCTGGCGTCCGTCACATTCCTGTCCTCGGAAGCCGCCGCCTCCTTGATTGCTCCGCGCAACGTGCTCAAGCTCGCCAGGCCGTCGTGGAATGCGGTGACAAAGAAATTGTGACCCTCTCGGTAGGCCCGTTTCATGCGGGCCGGCCCGCCGGCCATCCAGATGGGCGGTGCCGGCCTTTGGACGGTGCATACTGAAATCGCCGTCGGGGGTATTTTCTCATAGTGGCCATCGTGCTCGAAGATGTTCTGGTTGAGACCCTTCAAAAGGATATCGAGATGTTCCGAAAAGATCGCCGGCGCCTCATCGATACTGACGCCGAAGCGCTCGAACTCGAACTGTTGGTATCCAGAGCCGACGCCGAGTTCCAGGCGACCGTTCGCAAGGATATCGGCGAAGCCGATCTCGGAGAGCAGGCGCTGCGGTTTGTAGAGCGGCAGCACGCAGACGGCAGTGCCGAGGCGAATGGTGCTCGTCACTCCGGCGCAGTGGGCCACCATCATCAATGGCGAAGGGATCAGGCTGTAGTTGTTGAAGTGGTGTTCTGCGAACCAGGCTGTGCCGAAGCCGGCCTGTTCCGAAGCGATGGCCTGTTCGATCGAGTTTCGGATAACGATCTCGGGGGATTGATGATACCCACGTTGGGCGGCCAGGATGAAGGTGGCGAATTCCACTATGTTTCCTTGTTTGCTGATGGTTGGCGGATTTGGAACTGCGCTCATCCGAGACACGCGATTGCCTCGGATCGGGCGCCTGGCAGGGGCATAGTGGTACGATAAGCAGTCCGGATCCATGGTTGCCGGCACGCGCGAGAGCTTGTCCCCATGCCGAGGGACGTTGCCCCGCCGACATCTTGGATCGGGGCCGCGCCGCGGGCGCGTTCCAAGCCAGGTCTCCGCTTTCATGGACGGCGCCCGGTAGCGTAGCGATGGTCGACGTTCAAACACCCGCCTCCGCAAAGCATTCGTCGTAGAGTTCGCTGGCGTTTCCTGCGTCACCGAACGCGGTCCAGCCGCCGTCCACATAGAGGATCGAGCCGTTGATGTATGAGGCGTCGGAGGAAGCCAGGAAAAACGCTGCATCTGCAACGTCTTCCGGCCTTCCCATCCTGCCCAAAGGGATCCGTCGGCCGATCGTTGCCAAGTCGATGTGGCCGGTTTTCGCCAACTCGCTAATGGCGGGAGTGCGGATATAGCCAGGAGCGACGGTGGCTGTGCGAATGCCGGCGGGCCCCAGTTCGGCCGCCATGCATCGGGTCAGCATGTCCATCGCCGCCTTCGAGGCACCGTAGGCGTGACGCGGCGCGAAGGGCAGAAAACTGTTGATCGATCCGAGGTTGAGGATCACGCCGCCCGGGCGCATTGCTTTGATCGCTTCACGCGCGCAAACGAAGGCGCCAGTGAGATTGACATGCAGGACACGTTCGATGTCTGCAGGCATTTGTTCGATCCCAGCCACAAAAGTGTCGACGACAGAAGCACCGTTGACGAGGATATCGACGCCCCCGAAGCGCTCCCTCAGTTCCTCAAACACCGCCACCACCTCGGCCTCGACGGCCACATCTACCGATTTCGCGATGTTCTTTCCGCCGAGCAATGCAGCCAGGAGAGTTGCCGCGGTGCGGTCTTTATCGGCGATCACTACGGTATCACCATTCGCGGCAAAACGGCGAGCAACGGCGGCGCCTATACCGTTCGCACCACCCGTGACGAGCACCACTCGCGCGTCGGCGCGTTGGGCCGGACAGGAGAGTTCGCTTAGGGGAACGCCTTCCACCTCAGGGCAGGCATCCCCAGGTTGGTTGAATGACATCCAGCCGCCGTCGACCGCCAGCACGGATCCCGTGACGTAGTGCGCCTGTGCGCTTGCCAGAAAACGCACAGCCCGGGCGATCTCGTCGGGCCGAGCCATGCGCCCCATTGGCACGCGACGGCGCATCGCCGAGAGGTCCATTTTGCCTGCTCGTTCCAGCTCTGCAGTCATAGGCGTGCGCACGCAGCCCGGCGCTACCGCCGTCACGCGGATGCCGCGATAAGCCCATTCGCATGCAAGCGACTTTGTCAACGAGATCAGGCCTGCTTTCGAGGCTGCGTAGGCATGGCGTCTGGGATTGCTGGCCACGCCCGACATCGAAGCGACGTTGACGATGGCACCTCCCGGCCTCATGCGCCTCGCCGCCTCGCGCGCCATGACGAACGGCCCAATCAGGTTTACTGCCAGGCGGCGTCGGAAGGCGTCGACATCGGTGTCGACAGTGGCAGCCACATTGGGTCCCACCGCGGCGTTGTTGATGAGGACGTCGATCTGCCCGAACTGTGCTTCGACCCGGCCATAGAGCGCGAGGATATCTCCCTCTCGCGAGACATCGCACTCGAGGCCAAGGTGCTGCTCGCCGAGATCGCGGGCCAGTTCAAACACGCCGGTCCCAGGAAGGTCCACCGCAACAATAGTGTCTTGATCTGCCGCAAGAACATCGACCAGGGCACGGCCGATTCCGCCCACGGCGCCTGTTATGATTACGACCCGTCCTGCATGCTTCATGGGAACTTTCTCCAGGAGTCTCTGAAATCTCTGCCCTCGACGTGGTGCGGCGGAATGGTGCGCCCCCGTAGAGCACCCTGTGCTGGCGCCGGTCGCGTGCGTTCCCAGACAGGCGTCGTCCGCATTGGCTGCGATCCAACTCTCGGTCGGATAGTCGAATGTGTGTCCGACGCCTCAAGCACAGGGGCTTGCCTCGATGAGCGGCTCTGCCAAGTCCAGCAAATCGATGTAGACCGGCCTCGGCGCGCTCGTGGCCTCAGACCAGAGCGCTGTCGCGGTCACGCTGTCGCGGGGCAGAAAGGCTACCCTGGCGGCCGCATCTTTAGCGTGCAGGGTATCGCTAAGCTTGCTGTGGCGTAGCAGAGTTGTCATAAATTATCGTCCCACCGATGTGGTTTTCCCGTTCGGAGCTGGGGACGCATTATCGCGAGAAGCAACGCGATGCTTTCCGATCGCGTAGACCGGATCGTTCGGATACGGTGCTCCAATCGGCTGTCGCAGGCCGAACCGTTCTGTCTCAAGCACCGCAGCTGGGACCTGCTCCTCGAGCCAATCGTAGACGACGGTCCGATCGGCAATCCGCCACTCGCCTGCCCTCTTTTGAAACAGATCGCAGTAGCGCCCGCTTAGCAGCATCTGGCGCATTTCTCCGTCTTTGTCCGGTCCGCGTTGCAGCGCGGTGAAATAGCTCTCGACTGCGGCCTGAGCCGGTTTGATGAATTCGACAAGGACGTTCGTGATCTGATGGATGTTGCGCGGTCCGGTCTTGAAGACACCGAGCGCAAACCGGATGAAGCCCTCGGCCGAGCCGCGATAGGCCCCATGATTGTCATGTGCATCAGGCCAGTAGGCGCTACGCAGCGCTGCCTCATCGGCGCGGTCTATCCCGCGGCAGTACCGATAGAGGCAGTCGCGGATCGCCTCACGGTCGAGTAGTTCGGTAGTTTTTGCGGGGTCCATAGTCGAAAATTCCGTCGTTCTGAGGTGTTCCGGGAGCGCATTGTTCCGTTTGCGCGTGGCCTGGGCTACTATGCGCGCAGCAGGCGGATCGTCTATTTCCAGCGCTAGTTCGGGGCAGGATCGCACCCCATCTGCCGCAAGCAGTTGCTCCCCATCCGCAACATCAATGTCACCAGGTAGGATGTAGCCCGCCTCATCCAGCTTGAAGACTGCCGGCGCTCGCGCCGAGCATTGCGCATGACCCTGGCACCTGGCTTTGTGAACGATAATGCGCACGGCTACTTCCCACGTCTGTGCCCAGTTCCGGGCGGCCTTGGTCAAGCCCAATCCAGAATCAGATTTTCGATCCCGAACACATGGCCGCCATGGGTGATGGGTGCTGTTGCCTCCTTGATCCGAAAGGGCGGTATGCGCGCCATCCACTCCTCCAGCCCAATGACAATTTCCCGCCGGGCGAGATGAGAGCCAAGGCAACGGTGGGGACCATAGCCAAAGGCGGCGTGGCGGTTGCCCTCTCGCGTCAGATCGACCGTGTTGGGGGCCTCGAATTCCGCAGGGTCACGATTTGCAATCATCGTGGCGCAGGAAACAAAGTCTCCCTTGCGGATCGGCGCGCCTTTGAAATCGATATCTTTCCGTGCCACGCGGATCATCTGAACGCTCGGATAGGCGCGCAGCAACTCTTCGGCTGCGAGCACAATCCGGTCCGGTTCGTTCCGCAGCAATTCCTGATCTTCGAGGTTGCGCGCGAGATAGGCCAAGTCGAAGCCAATGGCTGCAGCGACGGTGTCGAGTCCCGCAACGAAGGTAAGCACGCCAATGCCACGGACCTCCTGGTCCGTCAACCCGCGACCCTCGACCTGTGCATGCACGATGAAGCTCATGAAATCGTCGACGGGCTCTTTGCGGCGCATCGCCGCTAGTTCGTCGATGAACGCCACAATAGTCCGAGCAGCCGCCGGCCGTCTCACATCGTCGCCGTGGAGCAGATCTTTCGCCCAGCCGACAAATGTATCGAGACGGTGATCCGGCAGTCCGAGAAAGCGAAGGAAGATGTTGACGGCGAAGGGAAAGGCGAAATCCTTCATCACGTCGCAGCTCGTGCCCCGCGAGGCGATGCTGTCGATGAGCGTTATCGCTCGCTCGCGGATAGTTGGTTCAAATTCCGCTACGCGCTGTGGCGAAAGCAGCGGATTGAGCAGTGAGCGAAAGACTCCATGGTACGGTGGATCGAGTTCGAGCGGGATCATCGGCCAGTCTTCGCCCAATGCAGATGCGAAGATGCTGCGATGACTGGAAAAGACTTCGGTCTCCTGCAGCACCCGGCGCTGATCTGCCGCCCGAGTGATGACCCAAGTACCCTGTCCGGCCCGCGTGTTCCAAGGCGAATAAAAGATCGGCGGCCCGGCATGCACGCAAGCGACTGCTGCGTGCGGATCGCCGTTGGGCGTCGGGGACATGCCTGGCGAGGTAAAAAGACTGAAGTCGCCCACCATTTCCGGGGGGACATGATCTGGAACCGGGTTGGCTACCATTTGGTCCTCCTGCGTTCAGGCGTTTACGCCGCTGAACTGCGTGACGCACTGCCGACATCGCCTCAGATGACATTGAGCAAATCGCGTGCCGAATAGGGGCACCGTTGGCACCCGCTCATATATCGTCGTGGCGACCCGGTATGGGGCTACGCCTGGTAGGGCTTTCGACATTCTTGTCCGTTCCAGACATCACAACGGTGCGCATAGAAGCTAACGAGGAGCCTGGTGGAAGCTGCCTAAGGATCGAACGAGGTCCCTCCCAGACCGGGTGTCGCTCGGCGGTAGCGAAGCCGCTCGCGAGCGCGCTCTCCACAAGCGCTGTAGGGAGCGAGCGGCTTTGCGGTGGTAATCGACGGTTCGCAGGCAAGGTGGATTTGCTGACAGCGATTGGTTCGCAGGAACGATCACTGACCATGATGAGCCTGCGCGCTCGTGAAGAAGGCTCCGGCCCCGATCCCTTGCTGGTTTGCCGCCGAGCGGCGGAGCTGGAGCTTGGGGCCGCCGACGCCGCCAACGGCGAAAAGAAGGCCTACGTCCGCCGAGGCTATCGCGAGGCCGCAAATTAGCTCTGAAGATTCCGCCCCGACATTCTTCTGCGTCAGGATCACCTCGCCTGGCGGTGACGATCGCCTCGTCGGACAGCTGCTGCCCGCCGGAGAAATCCTCGACCGCACTCGTCGTACCGGCAACCAGGCCTTCGACTGCTGCGTCGCCGCCCCGGGCCGAGAATCTAACCGCCCTGCTCCGATAGCACGAACAGGATGCGCTGGCGTTCTTTGATGATACGGTCTGCTTCGGGCGGCGTTCAGCTTTGCATCCATCTCGCACGCTACCCTTGCGGACTTGGCATTGGACGCCGACGGGCCTTGCCGACCTTATGGATCATTCGAGCACGCCTTTGTGGACCCATCCCTCTGGAAACTGGACGAAGGGACCGATCGATTTCACCTCGACCACTTGATGCCACCCGGCGCCGTACAGGGCCGGGATGTTGGACGTTCGATCGACGTACAGCTGACGCATTAGACCAGGGGCAGCTTCCGGTTCTGGGACATCGCAACGGAACCATCGATGGCTGGCTCGCCACGGGTGTAGCGCCCTGGGGCTGGAGACTACGGTCAAGGCGATCCGCGACGGGTCGCAAAAGACAGCTGTGCTCTCGTTGGCCTCGGCAGGCGCAGAGGTGGTCAGCAGAATCCAGAGTAGCGGCGCGGACGCCGAGCGAAAACGGAAATCAATATGCGTCGGTCCTACCTCAAGCGGCGGTTGAATTGGGAAAGCGCGGCAGGTTCTCGGTCAGTAACCGCCAGTCGTCGCGCTCGGGTTCGCCTTCCCTGCGCGTCCCGAAAAACTGGATGATCATATTGCCGTCGGCGCCATAGGCTTCGAGTGACGTGACGTGGCCGTCCCTGGTCGGCTTGCGCACGGCCCAAACCTCGCGGATGTGCTGGGTCCTGAGATGCAGGTGGAAAGTGGCGTCGAGAACGTTGATGCAAGGCCCGATCTGCCTGACCAACTTGATCGGGCCGGAATGGATCTGGATGCAGCCAGGATTGCCGACAAAGCACATGATCGGCATCTCGTCCTCGGCGACACGATGGAACATGCCGCCAATGGCAGCATTGTCAAGCAGCCAGGCGTAGTCCTGGCCGACCATGCGGACCGCCCGGCGGCGCCTGAGGTTCAGCGTCTTCAGCATGCCGAAGAACTGGTGTACGTCGGTCAGCTGGCTCCAGTGCTCCCGCAGGTCGTCGATGGTAGCGGCTTGGTCCGGAATGTTTGCCTCGTTTTCGGCTGACCTCGTCTTAACCGATACAATCGGCTCCTGGTTCGAGGATTGGAGTTCGTCTGTCAGTCTTTGATAGGCATAGAGGTTTGAGGACGGCCTCAGATGCACCTTGTGCACTGCCTCGCCTGCGGCGTCGAAAAATTGCAGGCTGCGGCGGATCTCCCCGCCTTCGCGTGTCTCGACGGCAAAGCCATGCGCCCACACCTTCGGGAAGATGCGCAGATCAATGTCATTGCCGAGCACCATGGCGTGATGGCTGCCGGTGAGCACCTTGTCGTAGATGCCTATCTTCTCATGCACGGCACTATCATTGCTGGTCAGCGCCATTACCTCGCCGACCGCCTTGAGAGCGGTTAGAACAACATTGACGCGTGGCTCGATGCGCACCGTGCCAAAACCGCAATGTGCCGCGGAGAGCTCCGCTTCCGAGATGCCCAATTGGCCAGCGAGATCGCGGTCGCGGATTTTGGGGCTGTCTTCGCGTGCCCGCCGGATTCTCTCTGGCGAAGGTTTCTCGCGCTGGTGCATGTCTTACCTCTGCTTGCCCATACTGTCGGTCAGGAGCGTTAGTCCTCGCCAAAAGGGAGCCTCAAAACTCGTGCCAATTTGCCGAAGCATCTCGGAAACTGGCTTACGTGCCAGCTCAGCGGGAACTCGGGCCCAGCCCCTGTGGCGGACGCGACAAATCCGACAATACGTGTCGATTGCCGGACGCCTTCGCAGCAATTCCGAACCGGAATCGCGGCAGTGTTAGCGATGTCGCACTGTTCCAGCGCCGCTTTTCCCATTGGCACGGACCATGCATGGTGATCCGCAAAATCGTCACGCACGAGGATAAGCGAGCCATGATTACGCTCACCGACAAGGCCGTTGCCGCGGTCAAGACCGCTCTTTCCGCCGCTACTGACCCCGCGGAAGGCTTTCGCATCATGGTTCAGCCCGGCGGCTGCTCCGGCTTCAAATACTCAATCGGCTTGGAGAGCGTCCCGCGCGAGGGCGACGCGATCCTCGAGACAGATGGGATCAAGGTGTTCTTAGACGCCGGCTCCCAACCGCATGTCGCCGGCATGACCGTCGACTTCGTCACGGGGCTCGAATCCTCCGGCTTTGTCTTCGATAACCCAAACGCGCGAGCGAAGTGCTCATGCGGCAAGTCCTTCAGCTGATCGTCGAAGCAGGAGAGAGGGCCCGGGAGGTGAGCTCGTCGATCGCGACGGCGGCGCCTGTCTAAATCAATTTGTGGGTGCTGCACCGGCTCTGGATCGTCTCGGCTATCAACGGCGGGTGCAAGCGCGATGAATCCTTGCGCTTAACGTCATTCCGCTCGATTGGAGACCACACCCATGACAGTTCTCTATCTCGACAACAACGCAACGACACGGGTCGATCCCGAGGTCGTTCAAGCGATGTTGCCCTTCCTTACGGATCAATTCGGCAACCCTTCGTCGGCGCACGGTCTTGGCACCCTTGCCGGCGCCGCGTTGAGAAACGCGCGGCGGCAGCTGCAGGCGCTGATCGGCGCGGCGTTTGATGACGAGATCACCTTCACCTCGGGTGGGACGGAAAGCGACAACGCGGCCATTCTTTCGGCGCTCGAGGTGATGCCTGACCGGACAGAGATCGTGACGTCCGCCGTTGAACATCCCGCAGTGCTGGCGCTCTGCGCACATCTTGAGCAGACGCGCCGGGTCAAGGTGCACAGGATCCCGGTGGATCACCATGGCCGGCTCGACATTGACGCTTACCGGGCAGCCCTCAGCTCAAACGTGGCAATCGTCTCGATCATGTGGGCCAACAACGAAACTGGTACGATCTTCCCCGTCGCAAAGCTCGCCGAATTGGCGAAGGAAGTCGGCGCCCTTTTCCACACCGATGCCGTGCAGGCGGTCGGCAAGCTCCCCATGGACCTGAAATCGACCGCTATCGACATGCTATCGCTCTCCAGCCATAAATTGCATGGACCGAAAGGCGTCGGCGCACTTTTCCTCAAGCGCGGTGTGCGCTTCCACTCGCTGATCAAAGGCGGTCACCAAGAGAGAGACCGGCGTGCGGGAACCGAAAACACGCCCGGCATAGTTGGGCTCGGCATGGCAGCCGAACTCGCCCTGAAATTCATGGATGATGAGACCACACGGATAAAGTGGCTACGCGACCGGCTGGAGAACGGGATTCTTCAGCGTGTACCAAACACCTTCGTCAACGGCGATCCCTTCGAGCGCTTGCCGAACACCGCAAACATCGCCTTCGAACGTATCGAAGGTGATGGAATCCTGCATCTCCTCAACCGCGTGGGTATCGCCTGTTCCTCAGGCTCCGCCTGCACCTCTGGCTGTGCACAGCCGAGCCATGTGCTGAGGGCGATGAACATCCCACATGGGGCGGTCCGTTTCTCGTTCTCGCGTGACAACGACCAAGACGACGTGGACCGGGTGCTCGAGGTCTTGCCTGCCATCGTGGAGAAGCTGCGCGAGTCCCTCAGTTCTGCGCCGGAAGGGCGGAGTGCCGAAGACCTTCAATGCGGTCCCTGTCTCAGCGCCGGAAGCTCGGGCGACCATTCATGAGAAGTCAGGTCTTTCTCAAGGAGACGACTCTGCGCGAGGGCGAGCAGGCACCCGGCGTTGCCTTCACCGTGGCGGAAAAACTTGAGATCGCTGAGTCGCTTGCAGCAGCCGGCGTCGCTGAGATCAAGATCGGCACGCCGGCAATGGGCGCCGACGAGATCGACGCAATTCGCGCCGTGGTCGCGCGGAGCCTCTCGGTGCGGCTCACGGCCTGGTGCCGGATGACCTCACCGGATCTCGAAGCAGCGATCGAGGGCGCGGTCCGGGCCGTCAATCTGTCGTTTCCTGCATCGAACATCCAACTTGCCACCAAGCTCGGCCTCGATCAGGCGGGAGCGCTCCAGCTTATCGAGCATATGGTCGGGCGCGCAGCCGCCAGCGGCTCCTCCGTCGCCGTTGGCTGCGAGGATGCTTCACGGGCCGACCGGGATCATCTCGGGCGCGTTATCATGATGGCGGCGCGCGCCGGCGCAAGGCGCGTGAGGCTGGCTGGCACAGCCGGCGTTCTCGACCCCTTTTCGACCTTCGAGCTTGTCGCCCAGCTGGCGGCGATCCGCGCCGGCGCGCGCCATGCCTCGGCCACCGTCCTTGGACTCAGCGAGCGCGCGGGCAATGCCGCGCTGGAAGAGGTGGCCGCCGCGTTAGCTGTCCTCCAGCACGCAGATGCTGGCATCGACCTGACCGCATTGCCTGCCCTGGCAGCCAAGGTCGCGCAGGCGTCACGCCGACCGACAGCCGCCACCAAGCCGATCGTCGGGGCTGTGACCTCCAAAACCCTCCGGAGATCAAGGCGCATGATCCGGCCGCGTCTGGCCGATCTCCTCATAGATGCCAGCAACAAGACCTCGGTCCCATTCAGGTCGGAGCCCGGGCAGATCGAGAGCCAATGCGGCAATAATCGAGCCCATCTCGCACTGCTCGGCGCTGCGCATGGCGCCTGTTCGCCACGCCCGGGCACCGGGGTGCCCAGCCTTGCGACCAACCGATTGCCTCGCTGGCTCAGCCCACCTCGTGCATCAAACTGCGGATTTTCGCGGCTGTAGATCAGAGTTTTTCGTATTTGACCCAACAGTTTTCCGACAAGGGAGAATGTAATGACCTGTTCCGCTGACGGCCGTCCCATCGATGTCACCGATATCGTTACGCGACTGAAAGGAGTGTCGGCCGCGGAGGAGTTCTTCTCTGTCCTTGGCGTCTCCTATGATCCGAAGGTGCTCGACGTTTCACGGCTCCATATCATGAAGCGTGTGGGACAATATCTTGCTGAGGAAGATTTCTCCGGTCTGCCCGACCAGGTGATCGCCGCGCGCGTGCGCGCCCTGCTGGAACGGGCTTACGGGGACTTCGCGGTTTCCTCGCCGCTCACGCACCGGGTCTTCAAGGTGCTCAAAGATCACGATCCGGATAAAGCTTGCACGACACGCCGCGCCTTCGTTCCTTTCGATCCCGTCCTGAAGCCGTTCGGCAGGGAATGATCGCGACATAGACGCGACGCGACAATGTCAAGAAGTCGACAAGTTCGGGATCGCAACGGCGCCATCCGTAGTGAGCAGCCCGAAGGGGAACAGGGCCGCAAAGCACTTGGCACGAATGATGCAGCCAAGAACTCGCACCGCCAGCCCGCCGGATAACAGCGTAGAGAAACGCCAATGCACATCGTCGTCAGCATTAAGCAGGTGCCGGACTCGGCACAGATACGGGTCCATCCGGTGACGAACACCATCATGCGCCAGGGTGTGCCGACCATCATCAACCCCTATGACCTATTCGCCCTCGAAGAAGCTCTCAGGCTACGCGACGCTTATGGCGGCGAGGTCACCGTGCTCACCATGGGTCCGCCCATGGCAGAGGACTCCCTGCGCAAAGCGCTTGGCTACGGCGCCGATCGCGCGGTGCTTTTGACCGACCGCTATTTTGCCGGTTCCGACACACTGGCGACATCACTTGCTCTCTCCCAGGCAATCGCGAAGATCGGCGAAACCTTCGGCACGCCGGACGTGGTCTTCACGGGCAAGCAGACGATCGACGGCGACACCGCGCAAGTCGGGCCCGGCATCGCCAAGCGTCTCGATCTCAGCCAACTCACCTATGTCGCGAGAATCGCTACCATCGATCTTGCTGCGCGCGAGATCACGGTGGAGCGTCGTTGCGAGGGCGGGACGCAGACGCTGAAGAGCAAGCTGCCTTGCCTCATCACCATGCTGGAAGGCACCAACGAGATGCGTCGGGGCTCGATCGAAGACGCATTGAGCGCTGCGCGGAGGCAGGTTGTGAAATGGAGTGCGGCCGAGGCGGGCATTGAGGACCTCACCAAGTGCGGCTTGCGTGGCTCGCCGACGGTCGTCAGACGCGTTTTCGCCCCTACGGCGCGGTCGGAAAAGGCAGCGCAAATTGACACGGCCGAGAAGACGCTGCGCGACCTCGCCGACGAACTGATTGTTGCAATTTTCACCCGCCAGCCGGCACTGGAACCGGAACTCGCCTTCGACGGCGCCTGACGGCAAGGAGCAGACCATATGTCGAGCGCGAACCCAGACACTCCCCGCCCGCCCGCCGGCCGTGCCGGGATGACGAAGGAACTGCCCGAGCGTTTCAGGGCCTATCGGCACGTTTGGGTTTTCATCGAGCTTGAACGCGGCCAGGTCCACTCCGTGTCCTTCGAATTGCTTGGTGAGGGCCGCAAGCTGGCAGACAAACTTGGCGTCCAGCTCTGTGGCGTTGTGCTCGGACCGCCGGAAGAAGCCACCCAGAACGCGGTCGCCGAAGCCTTCGCCTATGGCGCCGACCTTGTCTACTTCGTCGAGTCGCCGCTGCTCGCCGACTATCGGAATGAGCCTTTCACCAAGGCGATGACCGATCTGGTTGATACTTACAAACCCGAGATTCTGCTTCTCGGAGCGACCACGCTCGGCAGGGATCTCGCCGGGTCCGTCGCGACGACCTTGCTAACAGGGCTCACGGCCGACTGCACCGAACTCGATGTGGATGCCGACGGTTCGCTTGCCGCGACCCGTCCGACTTTCGGGGGTTCGTTGCTATGCACGATATACACGCTGAACTACAGGCCGCAGATGGCGACGGTGCGACCGAGGGTCATGCCCATGCCGCAGCGGGCGGACAGAGCGATCGGGCGCGTCATCGCGCACAAGCTTTCACTGGCCGAGGATGAGATCGTCACCAAAATCCTCGGCTTCCTGCCGGATAGCCAGTCAGGCACAGCCAATCTCGCCTATGCCGATGTGGTGGTTGCGGGAGGGCTCGGCCTCGGCGGGGCGGAGAACCTGCAGCTTGTGAAGAGTCTCGCGCGAGCGATTGGCGCCGAATTTGGCTGTTCGCGGCCGCTGGTCCAAAAGGGCTGGATGCCGGCGGATCGGCAGATCGGCCAGACTGGCAAGACAATCCGGCCGAAGCTTTACATAGCGGCTGGTATTTCTGGCGCGATCCAGCACCGCGTTGGGGTTGAGGCAGCCGATCTCATCGTGGCCATCAACACCGACCCGAACGCTCCGATTTTCGATTTCGCTCACCTCGGGATCGTCACCGATGCGGTCCGCTTCCTCCCCGCGCTCACCGAGGCCTTCACCCGGCGGCTGTCACCGCACAGCCGCGACAAGCTTGCGAGCTAAGGGAGATCGAGATGATCAACGAAGAATTCGACGCGATTGTCATCGGAGCCGGCATGTCCGGGAACGCAGCTGCTTACACGATGGCAAGCGACGGCTTGAAGGTACTCCAGTTGGAGCGAGGTGAATATCCGGGCTCCAAGAATGTTCAGGGCGCCATCATGTACGCGAACATGCTGGAGAAGATCATCCCGGATTTCCGCGATGATGCACCTCTGGAGCGGCATCTGGTCGAACAGCGGCTATGGGTCATGGACGAGACCTCCCACACCGGGATTCACTATCGGTCGGAGGACTTCAACGAGGTGAGCCCCAATCGCTATACCATCATCCGTGCCCAGTTCGACAAGTGGTTTTCGCGCAGGGTGCGCCAGGCCGGCGCGACGCTTCTGTGCGAGACGACCGTGACGGAACTCGTGCGTGACAACAAGGGCAAGGTGATCGGGGTGCGGACAGATCGGGCTGGCGGAGCGATCTACGCGGACGTCGTTGTTCTTGCAGAAGGTGTCTGCGGGCTGCTTGGCACGCGAGGCGGCCTGCGCAAGATGCTGACGCCCGAAGCCGTGGCGCTGGCCGTCAAGGAAATGCATTTCTTGCCCGAAGAGGTCATTGAGCAGCGGTTCGGCGTCAAAGGGAGTGAAGGCTGCGTGATCGAGGCAGTCGGCACGATATCCCACGACATGGCCGGGCTCGGGTTCCTCTACACCAACAAGGAATCGATCTCACTGGGCATCGGCTGCCTCGTCTCGGATTTCACCGCGAAGATGGAGAGCCCTTACGCCCTCCTGGAGGCGCTAAAAAACCATCCTTCGATCCGGCCGCTGATCGCCGGCTCGGAGGTGAAGGAATACGCGGCGCATCTCATTCCTGAAGGTGGCTACAAGGCAATTCCGCAGCTCTTTGGCGACGGTTGGGTCGTTGTTGGCGATGCTGCGCAATTGAACAACGCCATTCACCGCGAGGGTTCGAACCTCGCCATGACCTCCGGTCGCATTGCGGCTGAAGCTATCATCCAAGTCAAGAGACGCAACGATCCTATGACCAAACGGAACCTCGCCCTTTACAAGACGATGCTGGACGAATCCTTCGTGGTGAAGGACCTGCGGAAATACAAAGACATGCCAGCCTTACTCCATAATAACGCCGCTAATTTCTTCACGACCTACCCGCGGCTAATGTCGAAAGCCGCGCAGAACTTCATGCGGGTCGACGGCACGCCAAAGATCGAGAAGGAAAGGGCTACTACCGCAGCCTTCATCAAGGCGCGATCGCGGTTGGGTCTGGTCAGGGACGCTATCCGCCTGGCATTGGCGTGGCGGTGAGGCACTGACCACATGACAAACCCAGTGACGAACTTGCGTGTAGAGGACAAGCTTTACCAGAACCGCTATCTGGTGGACTCCGGCCGTCCGCATATAAAGGTGCGACCGCACGAGCAACCAAGCGCGAATCTGGTCGCGCTGACCCACGTCTGTCCAGCGAAATGCTATGAGTCGAACGACAAAGGTCAGGTTGAAATCACCGCTGATGGCTGCATGGAGTGCGGCACCTGCCGCATCTTGTGCGAGGCCAGCGGCGAGATCGAATGGAACTATCCGCGCGGTGGCTTCGGTGTCCTCTTCAAGTTCGGATGATCCGCGTTTGCATAGGGCACGTGTGTACTCCTGAAGTTACCACAAGCGCCAACCGCTTCTGGCGCCATCCTCGCAAAGGGGGCGGGTGAACAGTGTGCTTCCAGAATTGAATGAATGCTACTTGGGAGGAGCATTGGACCACAACTCCTGAGTGTTTCCAGGGCTCACATACCGCCGGACCGGGTTAACGAACGCGGCAGGTCAGATACGCTTTGCGCCGACATGACATCGAGATGAAGAAATTCCAGCGTTCTCACGATGTCGAGAACAAGACCATACCCCTGCGCCAGGTGCGCGGGAACTGTCCGTGCCAAGGCCAAGCTGCTCGGGTCTCTGACGATGATCACGCTTTTGATCGCGATCATGAGGAGCCCAGGCGGGCGTCTGGACGAGAGTAAAGGGGAGGCACGCATCTCCCAGCTGGAACCATGCCGACACAGTATGCGGCGACACCTTCACCGCCGATGAGTTCACAGTCGCCGAGATCGACATCTTCGCCGGAGACCGGTCGAGAACGTTGTGCCGAGGCGCTCACGGGTGAAGGGATCGACACGCGATTTCTGTCTCTCAATGATGTCCGGCCGTAGTCGCCTTCCTCACCTTATGCGGCTGCCGCTGTCCGAGGTCCGACAAATTTATGTCGGAGCAGCCTCATGATATCCGACGCGAAAGCCAATTGCCGATCATAGTGCCGCCTTTTGAGTTGGCATTGCGCTTGCGCTTTGAACTGCGACGTTAACCCGCAACGGAGCCGTTCGATGTCCGCACCGGCAATTTCGGTTGAGAGCCTGACCGAGACGAAGCTCTCCGACCAGTTGCTGGCGAGCGCGAATTCGGGTGGCTGCGTATCTACCTCCTGCGGGTCGTCGACAAGACCGGACGATCTGGATCCGGCTGTCTGGGACAAGATCAAGGATCATCCGTGCTTTTCTGAAGAGGCGCATCACTATTTCGCGCGCATGCACGTCGCTGTCGCGCCTGCGTGCAATGTCCAATGCAACTATTGCAATCGCAAATATGACTGCTCCAACGAAAGCCGGCCTGGGGTTGTCTCGGAAAAGCTGACGCCCGACCAGGCGGTACGCAAGGTTATCGCGGTCGCCAACGAAGTGCCGCAGCTTTCCGTGCTGGGCATCGCCGGACCGGGCGATGCCTGCTACGACTGGGAGAAGACAAAGGCGACGTTCGAACGCGTCGTCAGGGAAATCCCCGACATCAAGCTTTGCATCTCTACCAATGGGCTCGCGCTGCCGGACCATGTCGCCGAGCTTGCCGACATGAATGTCGATCACGTGACGATCACCATCAACATGGTCGATCCGGAAGTCGGAGCAAAGATCTATCCCTGGATCTTTTACGACCACCGCCGCTACGTCGGCATCGAAGCCGCCAGGATCCTGCACGAGCGACAGATGCTGAGCTTGGAGATGCTGAGCGCGCGCGGCATCCTCACCAAAATCAATTCAGTGATGATCCCCGGGGTGAACGACCAGCACCTGGTTGAGGTGAACAAGCAGGTCAAGCAGCGCGGCGCGTTCCTGCACAACGTCATGCCCCTGATTTCAGACCCGGCTCACGGCACGTACTACGGACTGACCGGGCAGCGCGGCCCAAATGCAATGGAGATGACGGCTCTTCAGGATCTTCTTCAAGGCGGCGCCAAGCTGATGCGCCACTGCCGGCAGTGCCGGGCAGATGCCGTCGGCCTGCTCGGCGAGGATCGTGGCCAGGAATTCACGATCGACCAGATTCCTGGCGAGCTCACCTATGATGCCGGCAAGCGCGAAGCCTATCGGGAGCTGGTCGCGGACGAGCGCCGTGATCACCTGGCGGCCAGGAGCGAAGCGATTGGAATGGTCAAGGCAGCCGGCTCCGGCAAGTCCCTGGTCGTCGCGGTGGCGACTAGGGGCGGCGGCCGCGTCAACGAACACTTCGGCCATGCCAAGGAATTCCAGGTGTATGAAGCCTCGCCGATAGGTATCAACTTTGTCGGGCACCGCAAGGTTGAGCAGTATTGCCTCGGCGGGTGGGGCGAGAACGACACTCTCGAGTGCGTCATCGCCGCGCTGGAAGGCGTAGACATCGTGCTTTGCGCCAAGATTGGAAACTGCCCCAAGGATAAGTTGGCGGACGCCGGTATCCGAGCAACCGACGCTTATGGCCATGACTATATCGAAACGGCAATCGGCGCGATTTACGCCGCCGAGTCCGGCGTCCCGGCACTCGCGGCGAACGCCTGAGCCGTCTCATTCCACTCGAACAGGAGTCAAAATGGCTTTCAAGATCATCGCATCCCAATGCACGCAATGCGGCGCCTGCGAATTCGAATGCCCGTCCGGTGCGATCAAGTTCAAAGGCGAGAGCTACGTGGTCGAGCCGCAGAAGTGCACAGAATGCCAGGGAGAATTCGACACGCAACAATGTGCCTCGGTATGCCCGGTGCCGAAGACCTGCGTTCCCGCCTGACCCGGCATAGGGCTGCTTCCGGGAAAGCCTGCGCGCCCCATCAACAACTCTGGCCTCAAACAAACAAGGAACCGCCATGCGGCTCGCACGCGAACAGGAGGTCGAAATCCGCAGGCCTCCCCAATTCAGGCCGGGAGAGCGGGTCCGCGCCACTCGTCACATAAAGAATGACGGCACCTATCCTGGCAGGGAGATCGGCGAAAATCTCGTGCGCAAGGGTGAAGAGGGTTATGTGCGCGACATCGGCACCTTTCTACAGCAGTTCTTCATCTATGCCGTCGAATGGATCGACCGTGGCACGGTCGTTGGCATGCGAGCGCGCGAATTGATGAGCCTCGACAGGGCCGACCTTGCCGGTAGGGCCGAAGAAAACGCGAAGCAAGGGACGGCCTGATGAAAGTTATGATCCGCAGGACCGATGCCGGATTGTCCGCGTACGTCCCCAAAAAAGATCTCGAAGAGGCGATTATCAAGTTCGAGAACCAAGATTTGTGGGGTGGGGTCGTAACGCTCAGGAACGGCTGGCGCCTTCTCCTACCCGATCTTCCCCCGAATACGCGTCTGCCGATCACCGTCGAGGCAAGAAAGCTTTCGGACGACGACTGACGTTTCGCCTCAATCAGGAGGCGTGGAGAGGAAACGAGCATGAACACGATCCCGACCTCGGGCCACCTCTTCGTCGTCCGCGACAGTTTTGCCCGAAAGCTGCTTGAGCTGGCCAGACAAGCGCTCATTTCCGATCACGTGATCCCGTATCTCGGTCCGGGTCTGCTGCGGCTAAGCTCAGCGGAGCCGCCTGTACCGTGCACCCCGGAGGCCGTCGCCGCCGCACTCAACACCCGGGCCACAGCTCCCTCGAAGATCCGCACCAACATGTGGTCGGTCGCGCAATTCATCGAGCAGCGCCGGCATCGCCGCACACTTCAAGCCTGGATGGCAGATATATTCGCGGGGCCGACGGCGCCGACGCTCCTCCACAACTGGCTCGCAAAGCTCCCGCTCTCCCTCATCGTCGACAGCTGGTACGAAGGCGCCATGAGGGCGGCGCTGGCTGAGGCCGGCCGAACCGACGTCGCCGAGATACAAGGCGTCACCCGGGCGAACGAAACTCGCGACATTTGGACCAGAACCTACGACTTGTTCGGGACGGAGCTCGAGCCCGGAGCAGCGACAAGGACGGTTCTCTACGCGCCTCATGGCAGTATCAGGCCGGCCGCAAATTTCCTCATAGCCGATTCCGACTATGTCGAAGCCCTGACCGAGATCGACATCCAGACCCCTATCCCTGACGTGGTCAAGGAACGGCGCACCGACCGGGGCTTTTTATTCCTCGGCTGCCGCTTCAACGATCAGATGCTGCGCACTTACGCCAGGCAGATCATGAAGCGCTCAGAAGGCCCACGTTACGCGATAATGGACGGGAAAACGCTGACCAGAAACGAAGCGCGTTTCCTTGGGGCAAGCGGGATCACGGTGATTGACATGCCAGACAGCGATGCCGTGGCGCAACTCGCCGGGTCAACGACTTGAGCCAATGCCCTGGTCAACTTGAGGACTTCGTTGGTGTGAGTCGATGGCTTGTTTTTGAAGGCGCTAAGTTAAGTTAGGGACACACCGTGAGCAGTGATGCTGTTGGCACGACCTCTCTCAAATCGTCCGCGCATGTGAAAGCGGCCGGGTGGGGCCGGGGCTTGAGCACGCTGCTGCGCATCACGCGCATGAATCTGAGGCATCCGGGCCAAGCCGCGCTTGCGATCGGGTCGACTATCGCAGCCGTAATCCTGCAGGTGCTCATTCCCCAGCTTCTCGGCGACGCTATCGACCAGACCAAGGTAGTCCTCGGGGGCGGTGCCACGGGGGCGGCTGCAGAACAAGCGCTGTGGGTTCCGGCTCTCCTGCTGCTCGCCGCGAGTACGCTACGCGGCCTTTTCACGATGGCGCAAAACTATTTTGCCGAGGCCGTCGGACATCACGTCGCGTACGAACTGCGGCTGGCTTTTTACGACAAGGTCCAGCGCCTCAGCTTTTCCTTTCACGACCGGGTGCATTCAGGCGACCTGATCACCCTCGGCATCCTCGATCTCGATGGTGTGCGGATGTATTTTTCCACCGCCCTGGTTCGCTTGCTTCTGCTCACCATGCTGATCGGGATCGGCGGCTACAGGATGATCTCAACCGACACGCTGCTCGGTTTCATCGCGCTGAGCTTCGTGCCTTTCGTAGCCTGGCGATCGTCGATCACGCAGGTCAAGCTACGCGCCATCTGGCTCAACCTGCAGGAGCGGCTTTCCGTCCTCGGCCGTGTGATGGAGGAAAATCTGGCGGGTATCCGCGTTGTCCGGGCCTTTTCGGCACAGGCCTACGAGATGGCAAAGTTCGACCGCGCGTCGAAAAACGCGCTCGAAGTCGCTCACCAGCAGGTTGACGTGTACGTGCCAAATACGTCGGCGATGACCCTGGCCTTCTTTCTCGCCATGGGGTTGGTCCTCTGGATCGGTTGCAACAAGGTCATCGTCGGCCAGATCAGCGTTGGGACGCTCACCATGTTCCTGGCCTTCATGACGATCCTGCAAATGCCCGTCCGGCAGATTGGCCTGATGGTCAACGGCTTCGCCCGCGCTTATACTTGCGGTTCGCGCCTCTTCGGTCTGCTCGATCAGGACAATACGATCAGGGATGTTCCCACCGCCCGACCACTTGAGATCGGTGAAGGCACTCTGCGCTTCGACAATGTCTCGTTTGCATATCCCGGCACCGGAAACCGGGCCGTTCTTGAGAATGTCACTTTTTGTGCCCGTAGGGGCGAGACGATCGCGATCGTGGGTCCGCCGGGTTCGGGCAAATCGACAATCGCTCACCTGATCCCCCGCTTTTACGACGTCACTGGGGGCGCCATCATGCTTGACGGGCAGGACATCCGTGGGGTCACCCTCGCCACGCTTCGCAAGGCGGTCGCTGTCGTACAGCAGGATGCATTCCTGTTCACTACCACGATCGAGAACAACATCGCTTATGGCGACCCTTGGGCAAAGGAACAGCGGATCGAGCGCGCTAGCGAATCCGCCCAGTTGCACAACTACATCCTGGGCCTCCCCGCAGGTTACAAGACGGTCGTCGGCGAACGGGGCACTTCTCTGTCAGGGGGTCAGCGGCAGCGCCTCACCATAGCTCGCACCATGATGTTGCGTCCATCAGTCGTCATTTTCGACGACTCAACGGCCGCGATCGACGCCGCCACCGAACAGCGCATTCGCGTGGCGATACGGCGTTTCGCCAAGGATAGGGTGACGATCATCATCGCCCACCGGCTAAGTTCGCTCAAGCACGCCGACCGGATCCTGTTTGTCGACAACGGCAAGATCGTGGAACGTGGTACCCATCAAGAGCTTTTGGCCAAGCAAGGACGCTACAAGGCCCTTCATGATCTGCAGTTGCGCCCGGGAGATGACATTGTGACGAAGTATAGGGGCGCGCCCTGATGGCCCAGGAGCACGCCAGCGAAATCGAAATCGAACCCAATGACGGCGGCAGACGTCCCCCGCGCGCGGTCGTCGGTTCCCATCGCGCCGAGGAGGAGATGTTCGGCCGGGCCTTTGACCAAAAGATCGTTCGGCGCATCTGGGCCTTCGTTCGTCCCTACCAGGCCACGGCAGCCGTCTCCGTCGCCGCATTACTGATTTTCACTGGCACGCAGCTTCTCATCCCGCTGATCATCCGCTACGCGATCAACGAGGCCATAACCCCGGCAGGCGTTGATCGCTCCGCACTGCTTGAGGCCGCCGGCGCGTTTGCGCTCGCCATTCTGGTTAATTTCGGCGCCGCTTACGCACAGGAAGCCGTGATCGGGAAAATGGCCGGAAACGTCCTCTTCGACATCCGCCGCGCCATGTTTGCGCATCTGCAGATGGTATCGCTCTCCTTCATGGACAAGACCGAGATCGGACGCCTGATGTCCCGCCTCCAAGGCGACGTCAACTCTATCCAGGAATTCCTCGAAAGCTCAATCTACTCTGTAGGCGACATAACGCTTCTCTTCGGCATCATTGTCGTTATGCTGTGCGTCAACTTCAGGCTCGGCCTTCTGACGCTCTCTGTCTTGCCGGTCCTGTTGGTTATCCGCATCGTCTGGCTGCCGCGTGCTCGCGACGCCTTCACTGCTGCACAAGACACCAATTCAGTTGTTAACGGCGCGTTGGCCGAAGCCATTCACGGCGTGCGCACCGTTCAGTCCATGGACCGCCAGCAGGTAAACTTCGCATTGTATGACGACAAGGCACATGCTGACCTCACAACCCACCTGATCGCTGCCAGGTATACACAGATAATGGTGCCGATCGTGGATGGCCTCACAGGCCTCGCCATGGCTGTCGTAATTGTGGTCGGCGGCTCCATGAATGGTCCCATCGAAGTAGGAGCGTTGGTTGCCTACATATTCTATATCCAACGCTTCTTTGACCCAATTCGTTCACTTACCCTGCAATATTCGGTCATGCAGAGAGCGATGGCCTCCGGCAAGCGCCTGACCGAGGTGCTGGACGTCCAGATCGAGGTGCAGGACAAACGCGACGCGCGGGTACTTTCGGCGGAAATGGACTGCTCGGTTGAGTTCAGGAACGTTACGTTCGGCTACGATCCCAACCATCCGGTGCTGAGCAACGTATCTTTCGAGGTCAATCCCGGCGAGACCGTCGCCTTGGTCGGGCCGACCGGCTCTGGTAAATCGAGCGCAATGGCCCTCGTCCACCGCTTCTATGATGTTCAGCAAGGCCAGGTGCTGGTCGGCGGACGCGATGTGCGCGACCTCACCCAGGAATCCCTCGGCCTCCAGATCGCCATGGTACTGCAGGAACCGTTCCTGTTCACCGGGACAGTCTTCGAGAACATCCGCTATCACAAGACCGAGGCCACGCGCGACAGGGTGATCGAGGCCGCTAAGGTGGTCGGAGCCCACGACTTCATCACGAGCCTTCCCAACGGGTATGAAACCCAGCTCGGCGAACGCGGCGGCAACCTTTCTCTCGGCCAGCGTCAGCTTGTCAGTTTCGCCCGCGCTCTTGTTGCCGACGCCAAGATCCTGGTTCTTGACGAGGCCACCGCCAACATAGACAGCTACACGGAAATGTTGATCCAGAAGGCTCTGAGAAAACTCCTGGAAGGCCGCACTGGCCTCGTCATCGCTCACCGGCTCGCCACAATCCGCTATGCCGATCGGATCATCGTACTTCAGAACGGCCAGGTTATCGAGACCGGCAACCACGACAAACTGATGGCTATGGGCGGGCTCTATTCCAAACTGTACGATCTGAACTACTCATCCTTCGACGACATTCCCAAAGAGGAAGCTGATGCGACCGTAAAAGCCGCCTCTCGTACCTGATGCAAGCATCGCCGGCAGTATCCGCTTTAGGCGCGTCGGCGAACGCCGCGGATGAAGCGGGCAGAGAAAACCACTCGCACTCAAGGAAGCCAACCGCGTGACGGCCGTATGATGAGCGGGATAACCCTAATCCGTTTCCAATCAGACGAACGCTGCCTCGCCTCCAGCAAGCCCTGGACAAGAAGCCGTGCGAACGAGACCGATCCAGAAAACGGCGGCAACCATCTGCCTCCAAGCGTTGAAGAAACGCTGTAGACCTGACGCAGGGCCATAAGCCCCGACGGGTGGGCAACTGTCCAGCGGATGATGTTTGATCTGCGGTCACTTCAGGTTTTTCCTCGGTAGCATACTGTCCCGCAACAGCGTGTGGCTCTGGTCGAGGCAAACCGGCTGCCGCGCGCCGAGCGTGTGGCATCGACGGTCCACGCTTCCAAGATCCCACCTCTTCCTGCTCCACACCAAGGCTCGCAAAAATCGTATCAACTCACCCATCGACCCGACATTCGTTTCCAGCGGTTAGCCTAAGCCCTAGACAAGAAAGTGCCTGAACGAAGAGGTTTGTCGCGGACCCGACAATCCGACACTCCGTGTCGGATGGCGATCATAGACCGCTATCGTACTCGGATACCGGAAAAGTGGGGCAGCGAGTGGGACGCGATTGAGCACGAGACCGCTGGAGGCCATTCGGCCTAGAGTCGGTTCGGCAGCCATTGATCCCGCGGACCCGGCGCCCAGCCGTCTGGTGCAAGGCACCTCCCCGCTGTTTGTGGGAGCGTAATCGACGAACCCGCGACCAGTCTACGTTCGCCCCAGTCGCGTTCCAGTAGCCGCGTCGCTCAACCATCATTGCCGAAGCTGGCCGTCTTCGCCGTGTTCATCGCCAGTTTCTAGGTTCTGCCTGCTGGACACTCGACACAGCCGTCAGCCAATATCGAGGCCAGCCCGCCTTTTCCAAGTTCGGCGACGGCAGGCTACGTCTCACCGGGATGAGGCCGGCAAGTCTGCGGGCGTCAGCGTGAGAACTCATTTTCGGGCATAGTTCGAGCACTCCTTCGCAAGATCGCGTCAATCCAGCAGACGGCACGTGTTGTGCAGCATCGGCGAATGCGGTCCGACTACCGGCCTTTCGTTAAGGGCGGGGCGTTCCCGACCATGGCAGGAGCACCAATTGCGCTATCCGCTCGCCTTTTTCCTCTCGAGTGCCGCAGATGCGATCGCTCCGTCTCGCCGGCGTCTCCATCTAAATGCTGGGCGCGAGCTGACGATCTCGCGCAAGCAGGCGCTCGCTTTTCTGGCCGATCCCGACGCCTATCTCACCGGAAACCGCTGTGAGCTCGATGATACCTCAGCGCTACGAATACGAGACCTTCGGGGCACGGCACATCCCCTCGCGCAACGTGGCCACGGCGCTCTGGCCTCCGCCAGCAAGGGCCAACTCAGATAGCACCCCAGAGACGAAAACCACGTGAACCTGCACACGCGCCAGCCGGCGACGACTGCGCAATCGACAAGTGACCTGCACGCCCGGCATTTTGCTGTTGTCGGCGCTCTCCTTGGCACGAGGATTGCGTGACCGTTACCGAAATAGCAAGGAATTCGAAACCGTTAGCAGGAGTAAAGATGGATACCGCACAATTGGACCGGGAGATCCACAAGATCGCCAACCAATGCGTGACCGAGGCCAGGGCAGTCGTCAAGAATCGAGGGCTCCAGCCCCAGGAACTAACCGCGAAAACGGTCGCTGCCGGCGTCGACACTGTCGAGATCGTACGCTCGGCCGACGCGGCCATGAGCAAGGTTGACGAGGGGACGTGGCTGTGACGACGATCGCCTACAAACACGGCGTAATGGCCGCCGACAGCCGTGCCTACGGCGCCGGCCTGGGGTCAATCGGCTCCAAGCTCAAAATCCGCCGTCTTCCGGATGGACGCCTGATTGGCGCAACGACTCCCCAGGTTGGCGCCGGTGAGGCCATTCTGGACTGGTACGCCGCTGGCGCTGACGTTCACAACACGCCAGAGGGTGTAAAAGGCTCCAACGTCGGTCTGCTGGTCGTTCATCCCGACGGGCGCGCTCAAGTGGCGTCTGGCGCCTGGACACTGACCGGCATGCTCGAAAGCCCCTATTTTGTTGTCGGCAGCGGCTCCCATTACGCGGAGGCCATTCTCGAATCCGGCGGGACCTCACAGCAGGCTGTAGAGATCGCCTGCAAGTTCGATTCGCACTCCGGGCTCCCGGTCGTGTCCCTGATGCACGGAGCGCCCTGCCCTTCCCCGCGCCACCCCAGGCGGGCCAAGTGGCTGTCGTGGGTCGGCAGGAGGTTCAAGATTTCGGGCTAGTTATCGTCGCAGCTGCCGGCCGTGACAATAGGATGAAGGGAGTCTGATGGGGTACAAACCAACGCGGCACAAGCCGCGCGAGGCAGCCCTGATCCGCTTGATCATCAACGGGTTCGGCGGCCCAGCGCCGGCGCCGCTAGTAGCGATCGCGCTGCTGGCGACGTCGGCCATCCAGTTCGCCGGCGTACCGGTCTCAGTCGTGGCGCTATTGTTCTTGCGCCGCCAGCTGGAGGAATCTTTCAGTTAAGGCCCCGAGGCGTTGCTTCAATCACTCTGTAGACAGTGGTCGGGTCTTCGCCTGGATCAGGAGTTCGCGTGACTCGTCGGACATCGCAGCTGTGAGGGTCACCCTTCGTGCGTACCCTGTGTTTGGCATTGACGAGACCTTTCCCTTGCCGGCGCAAGCAACGTCGTCAGATGAATGACCAACATCAGGCGTGAATCAGCAAGAGCGGGCAAACCACACCAGCGGCTTCTGAGGACCGCGGACACCTTGCGCTTGTCGGACATGACCTGGACGAAAGCGGACACACACGGAGCATTGTCGATCCAGACATGGACGAATCCCGCCGATGCCGAGGAGGCGATTGACTACGCCCGTTTGCCGCCGGTGATGCGATGTCCGACGAGGCCAAGGCCGGCCCAGCTCTTGATGTCGAGATGAACTACTTCGCCGGGATGCTCCCGCTACCGGGCGCCTGGGACCCGGCTCCGACGCACCGAACCTGTTCAGGCCCAAACCGCCAGTCGGCCGCTGCAACGATCCATTGCTCTGCGATCACCGATCCATCGTACAAGTCCTCGTCAATAAGGTGTGCGGCCTGCCAAGGGTTCTCTTCGATCTTGGTCGGCACGCCCTTCCAGATTTTCCTTTCAAAAGACATCGTGGGCTCCTGCGAAAAGGCGGGCCCGCAATTTAAAGGCGGGCCCGCAATTTACAGGAGTCTTTAGCATGGACGTGTTCTACACCAAAAAGGATAGCGAGCGCACAGAGCTCATATCGGGTGGTAGCACCGGTCACCGGTTCCTCGTTCTATTTTGCTTTACATAACGGCCACCTGTCGTTGGGGCCAACCAGGTCGAAACAGCTTGAAATTGGCCTCCTGCCCGCCAATCTCATTGCTAGGTAGCAAAGCGTCATGGCCCCATGTTCTTGCCTGGGTCGATCGAATCGAAATGGCGACGCGGGGACCCCACATCGCTCGTCTCAAGGCGCCAAAGCACCAAGGCTTCATCTGGTTCGGTTGATTCTTCACAGACGTTTGATCTCAATGCCGTATTTCCTCAGCGTGTAGCCAATCTGGCGCGGCGTCAGTCCAAGCAGGCGTGCCGCCTTTGCCTGGACCCAGCCACATCTTTCCATGGCCGCGATGACAGCTTCAGCACCGGTCGTTCTCGTACCGTTCAAGTGAGCTATCCTGCTGAGTGGCGGCTCCCCTGTAGTCTCAGGCGGGACTGCGACGGAGGGAGACGTACCGGCAGCAGCCGGCGTTATGGCCGCACCCCCTGGCGCCGGCAACATCGGACGCGATTGCAGCGCCAGGCTGACGGATCTGACCTTATGCAGCGCCGCTGCGAAGCATTGGCCTTGGCAGCATGCAAAGTCGCCTCTCCCTATCGATGCCCCCATCGCCAGAACGGCTGTCCGATACACGCAGTTCTGGAGCTCGCGAATGTTGCCGGGAAAATCACAGTTCATCAGCACTTCAACCGCACCGGGATCGAGGGTCATCGTAACGCCGTTCTCATCATTGAAATTTTTGAGAAACTCGGCTGCGAGGAGCGGAATATCACTGCGCCTTTCGCGCAGCGCCGGCACCCGCACCGTAAACACATTGATGCGGTAATAGAGGTCCTCCCGGAACTCATTTCTGGCAACTGCCTCTTCCAGGTTCTTGTTCGTGGCAGCGATGATCCGAACATCGACTTTGACGGTCTGGTTGCCGCCGACGCGCTCGAACTCCTGCTCCTGCAGCACACGCAAGAGCTTTGCCTGGAACGATGGCGAGATCTCGCCGATCTCGTCCAGGAACAGCGTCCCTTTGTCGGCGAGCTCAAAGCGCCCCTTGCGCGAGTTGAACGCGCTTGTGAATGCGCCCTTCTCGTGACCGAACAATTCGGATTCCAGGACTGTCTCGGATAGCGCAGCGCAATTGACCTTGATGAAGGGGCGTTTGGCGCGCGGCGACAAATCATGGAGGGCCTTGGCGACCTTCTCCTTCCCGGTACCCGACTCGCCTCGCAACAGAACCGCAATCTTGAGCTTGGCTACGACCTGGATATTCTCAATCAGATCGCGAAACGGCAAACTGTCGCCAATCATCCCCTCGATGTGAATCTTGTTACGCTGCCGCGCCGGTTGGTTCTGCTTTGGCTGCAAGTCGTGCTGGGCCATGGGTTGCTGGCGACCGCCCCCTAGGGAGCGACGAAACTTGACTGTCTGACCTACCAAATTAGCGATTTGGTTGAGCAGATAGAGGTTGTGATCGAGCCAAGCTCTTGGGTCTTCGCCCAGTACGTGGTCGATGGTCAGTGTGCCCACGACATCCGCATCGACGCGAATGGGAACGCCGATGAAGGACACTGCTGCGTTGTTGGAGACCCCGAGCACGTCCGTGTCGGCGGCGGTGAAAGCCGAATGAAAGGCGATGTTCTCGGTGACCAGGGGCGTGCCCGCCCTCATAATGTGGTCGATCGCGTTCCGCGGCACACGGCGGCTCTCGCTCGAGCCGGCGCCGAAGATTTCCAGTTCGCCATGACTGTTTAAGAGAGAGATGATGCCGTGCCGCATCGGCAGAAACGATCGCAGAATATCTACGACCTTTGTCAACGTGACATCGAGCGCGGAGGGGGCGGCAAGTGCTGTAGTAAATATTTCCACTACGCCGGCAAGCTCGCTCTCACGTGACGGCAGAGTAGCGGATTCCATTTTGGCGTCGTGAAGCGATGGGCAGCATGACGGCGTCTGCTCAGCACTTTCTTCAGATTGGCGATTGTTGTCATGATTTAGCATGTCATCCTCCATTCCGGGCCGCGACAGCAACGCCGCGCCATGTGGGCCTGCGACGTCGCCGGGCGTAGAGGCCCTGGTCAAATGGCATCGGCGCCCCAGCCACCGTTGGCCGGGACCGGCATGAGTTTCTTCGCCCCGTAGGCCGCCGCAGATTGGCGCACTTGCTCGCGCGTCGGAGCCACGAGTGCTTGGGACGTCGATAGAAACAATCGTGACGCGGGGTTGGCGGCAGCACGCCGGAGTTCCGCAGGAGGCATAAGACGAAAAGTAGGTCTCGGTTTTTGGCTTCGGTCAGGGTCCGATGAAAGGCAGGCACGAAAAATGCGGGAGGCGATGCTCGATGCATAGCTGGACTATCCTTAGTGAATCGGGGCGCTCTACAGGCTCTTCCGGTGGCCACCACTGCTGCTCGGAACGAGATGGGCAGTCAACAGCTGCTCGGAACGATGTGGCCAATCAACCGAACTTCCTTGCATTTCTGAAAGGATGAGAGAGGCTATGATAGAATCCATCATTCAGATTCTAGGAGATCGATGGGAACGGCAAAGATGTTTGCCCCGGCGTCTCGAGGGTGCCTGGCGCGCTGAGCGAGCCGACGCATTTGCGCGCTTCTATCGCCGGCAATCGCTGCCGACGTCCTCCTGGTTCCGGCTCGCTGAGTGACCGCGACAATCGTTCATTCCTCGCTATTTGATGCCATTCCCACGAGAGCAGGCTGGCGCGTGCCATGGCGCGAAGTTGTCGTCGTGCGGGCTTCAGTGTTCGTGCTGCAAAGCATCTCCTCAATCACACGGTTGCGCCAGGACCCGCGGGATCAATCGGTCTGTCGACGGCCCCTTCGAGACGCTCTGCTTCGGCGGGAGCGCGGCCAGAGCACGCTCGTGTAGGTGATCCTCCACTCCGGTGGCGGTCGGTCGCAAATACGACAAGGAAGCGGGGACATCGGGGCGCCAGAGACACAACCGGCGGCCGCTCTGCCAGGCAAAGCAATTACTGCACGGCGCCCTGTCAATCCTCTTTCTTCTACCGGACCGTATTGCTTCGACGCGGCACAATGCCGAGCCTAAGTGCGGGATTTCGCCCAGGATCAGGCAGCCAGTGCGGAAACCCGCACAAACCTCGGGGACACCGGGTGACCGAGCGTCTGAACATGCACGATTGGGCGCGGGATTTCCACTTGGCACGACGCTTGCAGCCGAAACGACAGCAGCGCTCGACCGGAGCGCCGCGATGGAGAAGCGCGGGAAGGGAGGAGGCCCACCCCGATCCGGTCAGGGAGAGAAAAGCTGTTGGCTCCACCGATTCGAAGCGCCGGTCCCCCAGCCCGCAAGGCCTTCTACGCCCAACTGTACGTGCAGGTGCTTACCGCCATCGCCCTCGGTGTCGCAGTCGGCTATTTGTATCCGGGCACCGGAGAGGCTCTGAAGCCGCTGGGCGATGCTTTCATCAAGCTCGTGAAGATGATTATCGCACCTGTGATCTTTCTAACCGTAACGACCGGCATTGCGGGCATGAACGATCTCAAGAAGGTCGGCCGGGTCGCCGGCAAGGCGATGATCTATTTCCTCACCTTCTCGAGCCTCGCATTGATCGTCGGTCTCATTGTCGCCAATGTCGTTCAACCCGGCTCTGGCCTCGATATCGATCCGGCCTCGCTCGATGGCCAGGCCGTGCAGGGCTATGTGGCCAAGGTCCACGATCAGTCGGTGACCGGCTTCCTCATGAACATCATCCCGTCAACTATCGTTGGTGCCTTCGCCGAAGGCAACATCCTGCAGGTCCTGTTCTTCTCGATTCTGTTCGGCAGCGCTCTGGCGATGGCCGGAGACACCGGCAAGCCTGTGCTTTCCTTGCTTCAAGCGCTACTCGCGCCGGTGTTCAAGCTGGTCGGCATCCTGATGCAGGCCGCGCCCGTCGGCGCTTTCGGCGCCATGGCCTTCACAATCGGCAAATATGGCATCGGTTCAGTGGCCAACCTCGCCATGCTGGTCGCGACGTTCTATTTCACCGCATTCGTCTTCGTGTTCGGGATTCTTGGCGCGGTGTGCCGATACAACGGTTTCTCAATCTTTTCTCTCGTGCGATACATCAAGGAAGAGCTGCTGCTGGTCCTGGCAACGTCCTCCTCGGAGGCTGCGCTGCCCTCGCTCATGGAGAAAATGGAGAAGGCAGGCGCCAAGCGTTCCGTCGTGGGTCTCGTCATCCCGACGGGATATTCCTTCAATCTGGACGGTACCAATATCTATATGACGCTTGCCGCCCTCTTCATCGCCCAGGCAACGAACACGCATTTGTCGGTTGCCGATCAGATTCTCCTGTTGGTCGTCGCGATGCTTTCCTCGAAGGGTGCCGCAGGTATTACGGGGGCTGGCTTCGTCACGTTGGCCGCCACGCTTTCCGTAATACCAACTGTTCCCGTTGCTGGGATGGCTCTGATCCTTGGTGTGGACCGCTTCATGTCCGAATGCCGAGCGCTGACGAATGTAGTGGGTAACGCGGTGGCTGCGCTCGTCGTCGCCCGCTGGGAAGGCGAATTGGACGAAGCGCGCATGAAAGCCGCCTTCTGCGGGAGCTTGCCGAGAGACTAAACCGGCCACCCCGCCCCAGCAAGATTGCTGCAGCGCGACCAATCAAGTCGCCGCGCTGTCATCAGCACGAAACAATCGGCTCGCGGCTCTAAACAGCGCGTCGCGAGACACAAGATCAGAAGCGCCAATGCGGTGAATCAAGAAACATGGATGCCTTACGCAAACGAAACCGAGAGCGACGAATGCTCGGTTGCTCCTTGAGCGCTGTTCATTGGATAGGTTGCCGATCGTGGAGCATGTCGAAATCTTCACGTTGCCGCCCGGAACCGTCGCCGGGACCGGGCCGATGACACAGGGACAGCCGATCAGAATTGGCGCGACGGCCAAGCGCCCCACAATTGCCGATCTCGCCCGCGAAGCCGGAGTGAGCGTAGCAACGGTCGATCGCGTCCTGAACGATCGTCTTCCGGTGCGGGAGCGGACCGCGCGGCTGGTCAATGAAGCCGCCCACGCGATCGGCTATCATGCGGCGGGTCTCATCAAACAGCGCTTGCAACGGGACCTGCCGCAGTACCGGCTAGGCTTCATCCTGAGAAAGCCGGCCCAGCATTTCTACCAAGATTTCGCGCGCGAGGTCGAAGCAGCGGTTACTTCGGCCGAGACCTTCCATGGCACTCCGGTTATCGAATTCGCGCCTTCGCATTCGCCCGGGGAGCTGGCGGCTAGCCTCAGGAATCTTGGTAGGCGCTGTCACGCGATCGGCATGGTGGCGCCAGACCACCCTAAGATCACGGCGGCAGTCGAGGAGCTCAAGGCAAAAGGCATCCCGGTTTTCTCGCTGCTTTCTGACTTCGCCGCTGGCGCGCGCGAGGGCTACGTAGGTCTCAACAACCACAGGGTCGGGCGCACGGCAGCTTGGATGTTCTCCAAAGCCGCTAAACGGCCTGGCAAAGTGGCGGTGTTTGTCGGCAGCCACCGTTTCCAGAGTCATGAGCTGCGGGAAAGCGGCTTCCGCTCCTATTTCCGTGAGAACGAGCCAGCATTCGAGGTGCTCGATACGCTCTTGAACTTTGAGAAACGACAGATCACTTACGAGGCGCTACTGCATCTTATGCAGCGGGAACCTGAGCTCGTCGGGTTCTACGTGGCCGGCGGTGGCATGGAGGGTGCCATCTCCGCGCTCCGGGACGAGTGCAACGGTCAGGATCTCGTCGTGATCGTGAATGAAATCACGCCGGAGTCACGGGCGGCTCTCGCGGATGACATCGTCACGATGGCGCTCGCCACGCCACTGCGCCGACTTTGCCAGGAGCTGATGCTGCTGATGGACCGCGCCCTCAAGAACGGCACGGCGGAGACATCGGGCCAGACATTTCTGCCGTTCGATATCTATGTGCCGGAGAATATCTGAATGATGTGATTCTATCAGTGCGTGCCAATTTTCTATCATAAATGCAAGAATCGCTCGATTGACTAGCCTGCTCCAATCAGCTTTGTGCATCCGCCTGCGGTGGGGCGCGCGGAGAAGCCAGACAAGACTGGCGCCGCACTTTTTGAAGGAAAAGCCAAGCCCATGCGCCAGGTATCTCCCCGCTTTGCGCTGGAAGACATGGCGGCGCCTTCTGTCGACGTCAGTGCAATTTTCGCAATTGCGCGTGATCAGGGCCTGACCGATGTTCAAATCCGTGACCATCGTTTCAGCAATCCTGTTGCACGCGCCATTCCGGCTGCTGAGGTCCGCTCGGCCGCTACCGAAGCCGGCGTCACGATAATTTCGATGAACGCTTTGCAGCGCTTCGACGACTGGACTGCCATCCGCCGGGCGGAGGCGAGCAAGCTGGCCGACTACGCTGCGGCGTGCGGGGCCAAGACGGTCGTGCTGGTGCCAGTCAACCACGGCTCGCGCGCCAGCGCTGGCGAGCGCCATGACTGTCTCCGCCTCGCTCTAAACGCGCTCAAGCCGGTCCTCCAATCGCGCGGCCTTGTCGGCCTGATTGAGCCGCTGGGCTTTCGAACCTGCTCGCTCCGATCAAAGAAGGAAGCGGTCGAGGCGATTGCCGCGGTTGACGGCCAGACCGTGTTTCGCCTGATGCACGATACGTTCCACCACACGCTCGCCGGCGAGGCCTCCTTGTTTGGCGAGCTTACCGGACTGGCGCACATTTCAGGCGTGAACGACCCGATGTTCTGGATTTGCCCGGATCGCCTTCTTGGAGGTTCTGACAATGCCAGTCAGATCCAGGCGCTGCTTGACCATGGCTATGCGGGACCCTTCTCGTTCGAACTGGTAGAGGAAGTGTGCACGATTGACGAGCTCGCTGGCGCGCTTGCCGCCAGTATTGATTTCATCCAGCGCGTGCTGTCGACGCGAAAGCAGTTGGTCGAAGAGGTAGAAAGCGAAATGGACGTGTAAAGCCTCGCGTGTTGTCACAGCGGAACAGCCATGCGAGCTGCCTCCTGCATCATTACCTCGCGCATCCAGACGCTTGCCGGATCGGTATTATGGAGTGCTGGCCATTGGACCGCTTCGGTGAAAGCAGGAAGCGGCAGCGGAAGTTCCACAATCTGAAGGGGGAAGGTTTTTTCGAAGTGCTTAACCAGCCGGAAGGGCATGGTCGCAATACGAGCCGTGCCGGACACCATGGGTGGGATCATGCTGAAGCCCTGCACGGCCACCTCGACACGTCTTTTAAGACCATGCTCGAGTAAGAACCATTCCTCGACGGACGGCATCAGCGAACGTCCGAACCTGACCGAGACGTGCCTCATCGACAGGTATCTCTCGAATGTAAGTTGCCGTCTCAGCTGCCTGTTCGTGGGACAGCCGACGCATACGAGCCTCTCGTCGAACAAGGCCACGCTCGAATGCGCGCTCGACGTGAACAAATCTGGAAGAACTACAAAATCGACGTCGCCGCGCCCGAGGAGCTCATCGGGGCTATCGTTGACAGGCAGCAATTCGAAACTGACGGCGGGGGCTTCCCGGGCAACACGCTCCACGACTTTCTCAAAAAAAACGAGCGTGGCGAAATCGGAAATAGTGATCCTGAAGCGACGATCGGATCGAGCCGGGTCAAACGGATCGGAAGAAATAATCGTACGCTGGATGTGCAGCAGAGCGTCGCGAACTGCGGGGCCAAGTGCTGCCGCACGTGACGTCAGAATACGTTCGCGGCCGTTCATGCTGAACAGTTCATCGCCGAAAAAATCGCGCAGTCGGGCGACGGCCGCACTCATCGCCGGCTGACTGAGATTGATCCGGCGTGCCGCCGCCGAGAGATTGCGCTCGGCCAGCAATGCGTCCAGCACGACGAGAAGATTGAGATCAAGCCCCCTGAAACGCATTTCTGCGGCTATCCATAGAGTGGATACCTTCCATCGAAACAAAGGATTTTATCATTGTGCTGAAATCTCGCATGGACAAACACCTGACGCACCGATCACCGCTGCCTCTATGCCGTGATGAGCGTCTTAAGGACAACCCGAAAGGAGAAATTCTTCCATGCGCTCTGCCGTGCAGTGGAGGTTATGCTGGGAAAATAGCTTGCAAGTGGCCGACCATGTCGAGCTCTCCGATTTCTTCCGAAAGATCTATGGACGAAACGGGGTCTTCGGCGCAAAGCCATTCGAAGGTGGCCGCAGTTGGGCCGGCGCAAGACCCGAACTCCGCCTTATTGCCAGCGACCCTGAGGGCGTAGCGGCACACATCGGAATACTGCGCCGCTTCATCAAGGTTGGCGACGTCGATGTTCTTGTGGCTGAGTTGGGCCTGTATGGCGTTCGTCAGGATCTTGAGAAGCTCGGAATCAGCTTTTCTATGCGCGCCGTATATCCCGTCCTGCAGCAGATGGGGGTTCCCTTCGCTTTCGGCACGGTTCGGCACGCCATGCGTAACCATGTTGAGAGGTACTGCAGAGAGGGCATAGCCACCATTGTGCCAGGCGTCCGGGTCCGTTCGAGCCGCGCAAATGTGCATCACGACCTGCCGTCCACGCGCCTGGATGACGTACTCGTGTTGGTATCGCCAATTGGACGCTCCATGGACGAATGGCCCTCCGGCACGCTGATCGACCGCAACGGTCCGGAGCTGTGAAGCTTCGGGGCTGCATATCCGTCCCGAGTGGCTACGGCCTCCCAGCAAGATTCTTCGCCATCGCGGCCTGCGCCGCAGGCCAGCCGGACTTATCCGGCTCCATGGGCGTTAAGCTTCTTCAGTTGCAGAAGTTTGATGGCTGGTTCCCCGATGCGCGCGGCTCAAGGAGTTATGTCGCGCCACGTAAAAACAAGCTGAAATGGAAAGAGACAAATGTCTGATCAACTTATAACGGAAGTCATTGAGATAATCAGGAAGCGCATCGAATCGGAGAACGCCGAGGGAACGACTGCAGCATCCGTCGGCGAAATAACCACTGCGAACGAAGTGACTGCGCTCGGGATCGATTCACTGGGGTTGGCGGACGTGCTCTGGGATCTCGAGCAGGCGTACGGCATCAAGATCGAGATGAACTCGGCCGATGCGTGGTCTGATCTCCAAACTGTCGGGGACATGGTGGAAGCCATCCGCGGCTTGCTCAACAAGGCGGCTTGAATGGATCGCCGGGTCGTCATCACTGGACTGGGCGGGCTGTGCGGGCTGGGCACCGATGTCGGGTCCATCTGGAAAGGCATGCGCGAGGGCCGATCGGCCATCGGTCCCATTGTCAATGCACAGCTTCACGGACTGGAGGGCGCGATCGGCGCCGAGATCAAGACGCTGCCTGAGCACGACATTGAGCCTCGGCAGCTGCTCTCCATGGGACGTTTCAGCCTGCTTGCCGTGCTTGCAGCACGCGAAGCCATGCGACAGTCCGGACTCTCCTGCGATGAAGGCAATGCCCATCGCTTTGGCGCAATAGTGGGTGCCGGCTTCGGCGGCTTCGATGCGACCGAGAAAGGCTACCGCGACGTCCTTTTGGGGGGAGCGTCCCGCGTTGAACTGTTCTCGGGAGTAAAGGCGATGCCGAGCGCGGCTGCGTGCCAGGTCAGCATGAGCCTCGGCCTTCGCGGGCCGGTCTTCGCCGTCACCACCGCCTGTGCATCGGGCAATCATGCGATTGCCTCGGCCGTAGACCAGATCAAGTATGGCCGGGCCGACGTGATGCTTGCGGGAGGCAGCGACGCGGCGTTCGTGTACATGATGATGAAGGCATGGGAAGCCATGCGCGTGCTCGCTCCGGACACTTGCCGGCCCTTCTCCGCGGACCGGAAGGGAGTGGTGCTGGGCGAAGGTGCGGGCATGGCCGTACTGGAAAGCTATGAGCATGCTACCGCCCGGGGTGCAAAGATTCTTGCCGAGGTCGCGGGCATCGGTCTGTCTGCCGATGCCTCCCACATCGCCGCGCCGGCAGTTCACGGGCCGGAAGGCGCGATGCGCGCCTGCCTTGCCGATGCGAAACTGAATCCAGAGGACGTCGAGTACCTGAACGCGCACGGCACCGGCACCAAGGCCAACGATCAAATCGAAACGGCGGCGATCAAGCGAGTCTTCGGTGAGCATGCTCATTCGATGTCCGTCTCTTCCACCAAATCCACCCACGGTCACTGCCTAGGTGCAGCCAGCGCGATTGAAATGATCGCCTGTGTGATGGCGATTCAGGAGGGCGTGGTACCTCCGACCGCCAACTATCGCGAGCCAGACCCCGATTGCGATCTCGATGTCACGCCCAACGTGCCGCGCGAGCGTAAGGTGCGTGTGGCCATGAGCAACGCGTTTGCCATGGGGGGCACGAACGCAGTTCTAGCGTTCAAGCACGTATAGTGAGCGTCCATGTCGCCGCAAAGTCCTTCCGCGAGCCTTGCTAGACAGTCTGAACGCTCTCCCAGTGTCCACCAGTCAGCTCCAGGTGGTCAGATCGGTCGAGCCGCGTCTGGTCGTGCGGCCGATGCCGCCGCAACCCAATTGGTGCGTGAACTCACCAAGGCCGTTTGGCTGGATAAAATATTACGTCGCCGCGGATCGGGAGCGCCCAGGAAGCCATCCATCGAGCCGAGACTTCCGGCAGGCGAAACCGAATTCGCCGGCCTGAAGAGAAGAGGACAAGATATGTTCGAATTGAAGGGCCGCAAGGCGCTCGTCACCGGGGCATCGGGAGGCATCGGCGAGGCGATAGCCAGGATACTGCATGCGCAGGGCGCCATTGTCGGCCTGCATGGTACGCGCATCGAAAAGCTGGAGACGCTGGCCAACGAACTGGGCGACCGGGTCAAGCTGTTTCCGGCCAACCTGTCGAACCGCGACGAGGTCAAGGCGCTTGGCCAGAAGACGGAGGCCGATCTCGAAGGGGTTGACATCCTGGTCAACAATGCCGGCATCACCAAGGACGGCCTGTTCGTGCGCATGTCGGACGCCGATTGGGACTCAGTGCTCGAGGTCAACCTGACCGCCGTTTTCCGGCTGACCCGGGAACTGACCCACCCGATGATGCGCCGCCGCCACGGCCGCATCATCAACATCACTTCAGTTTCGGGTATCACCGGTAATTCGGGCCAGACCAACTACTCAGCTTCCAAGGCCGGCATGATCGGTTTCTCCAAGTCTCTGGCGCAGGAGATCGCCACCCGCAACATCACCGTCAACTGCGTCGCCCCGGGCTTCATCGAATCGGCCATGACCGACAAGCTCAACGACAAGCAGAAAGAGGCGATTATGGCGGCGATCCCGACCCGGCGGATGGGCACCAGCGCTGAAGTCGCGTCCGCGGTTGCCTACCTCGCCTCCGATGAAGCAGCCTACGTCAGCGGCCAGACCGTCCACGTCAATGGCGGCATGGCCATGATCTGAGCACGGGTAACCGGAGCCTACCTTGTCGTAGGCATCGCGCGACAGGTCTCACCGCCGGGGTTTGCAGGGCATGTGCTGCTGCATGCGGATCAAACGTCCGCGGCGCTTGTCGTAAACGGTTCATCCCGCAGCCCGGCCACGGCTGCACCCATGGCCGTGCGATGAGTTTGATACGCGTGCCGCGGAAGCGCAACAGGGGTCTCAAAGCCAGGCGCAGGCCTTTCCAGGGTCGTCATGGCGACCAAGATCCTTGCGCTCACCGATCCGCTCGGCACTTGTGTGCTTCGTCCCCCGTCAGGAGGCCGCTTCGATACGGGGTTTCGCCCGCGCATCGAGGGCGTCGCCTTCGGCGATCCGATCGCCGACACGGGGTTCAACATCAACACCATCATTGCCGATCTGAACGAGCGCGGCGCCAGGATCGCAATCCAGCACGATCCGAGGCGCGCCTTGCCGCCGCCTCTCGATCTGGAAGCGTCATCTGATCGAGAACTTCTTCTGCACCCAAGCGTATGGCAGGACAACTCCAACCAGAGCTTCGAAGCGAGCATCGACCGCAACCCTGGCATAACCCACGATGGGCCTCAGACCAAGGCCAGCCAAGATGCGAACCGGATGAGGTACCGACCAGAGACATGCACTTCGAGCTCCGCTCCTCGCTCCGGGCGTCTCACAGTCTGCAAGCGCAACACCTGCCGATCAGCTGACGATCTGTCGCCTCAGGCAACATGAGTGTGGGCGGTAACGGCCGACACAAATCCAGGAGCGCTGGGGGCCTCGCGTGGATTCGCAGGAGTAGCAAGTCGGGATGCTTCCTGCACCATTATCTCCCGCATCCAGATGCTGGCTGGATCACCGTTGTGGTTGGCCAGCCATTGGACGGCTTCGGTGAAAACGGGAAGCGGCAGTGGAAGTTCGACGACCTTAAGGGGGAACGTTCTTTCGAAGTGCTTAACCAGCCGGAAGGGCACGGACGAAATACGAGCTGTGCCGGACACCATTGGCGGCACCATGCTGAAGCCCTGCACCTCGACTTCGACACGTCTTTTTAGGCCGTGCTCGAGCAAGAACAGTTCCTCGATAGAGGGCTTGCGCCAACGTCCGAACCTGACGCAGACGTGCCTCATCGACAGGTATCTCTCAAATGTAAGCTGCCGTGGCAGCTGCTTGTTGGCGGCACAGCCCACGCATACCAGCTTCTCATCGAAAAGCGCCACGCTTGGAAACGCGCCCGACATGAACATATTCGGAAGAATTACAAAGTCGATGTCGCCGCGCCGGAGGAGCTCGTCTGGGTAGTCATCGAGTGGCAGCAATTCGAACGTGACGGCGGGGGCTTCACGAGCGACACGCTCCACGACTTTTTCAAAAAAAACGAGCGTGGCGAAATCGGAAATAATGATCCTAAAGCGTCGATCGGATCGAGCCGGGTCAAACGGATCCGAAGAAATAATCGAGGACTGGATACGCAGGAGAGCGTCGCGGACTGCGGGGGCAAGTGCAATCGCTCGTGCGGTCAGGATGCGCTCTCGACCGTTCATACTGAACAGTTCATCACCGAAAAAGTCGCGCAGCCGGGCGACAGCCGCACTCATGGCCGGCTGGCTTAGGTTTATGCGGCGTGCCGCCGCCGAGAGAGTGCGCTCGGCCAGCAATGCGTCCAGCACAACGAGAAGGTTGAGATCAAGCCCCTTGAAACGCATGCGTGCGGCTATCCATAGAGTGGATACCTTTCATCGAAACAAACGATTTTACCAGTTTTGCTGAACGTCGCATAGGGACCTCACAAGAGATGTAAGCAAGCCCTAAAGGAACTTGATGCTTGCGTGGGTGCCGGACAGCATTTCTGGCGTACGCCTTCCGGTGTCGACCGGATCGCATGTCCAGTGCGGCTAAAGTTCACCGGTGACCTGCGAAAGCCATATCGCGCCGGCTCGACGCGACAAGCTCCCCGTCATTAGGCGCTTACCTCAGGAAAACAGGAACGGACAGAGGTCTTTCCATGCGCTCTGAAGTGCAGTGGAGGTTGTGTTGGGAAAACGAGTTGCAACTGCATGAGCATGTCGAGCTGTCAGACTTCTTGCACAAAACCTATGGAGGGACTGGCACCTTCTCCGCAATGCGATTCGAAGGCGGCCGCAGTTGGTTCGGCGCGAGGCCAGAGTTCCGCGCAATTGGTAGGGACACGCACGGTGTAGCGGCACATCTCGGTCTACTGCGCCGGTTCATCAAAGTTGGCGAAATCGACGTGCTGGTGGCCGAACTCGGATTGTACGGGGTGCGTAGGGATCTTGAGGGCCTCGGCATCAGCTTGTCCCTGCGCAGTCTGTATCCGGCGCTGCAGCAGATGGGCGTTCCATTCGCTTTCGGCCAGGTTCGGCACGAAATGCGAAATCACATCCAGAGGCTCTGCAAGGTGGGGCTTGGGAAGATTGTGCCGGACGTTCGCATCCGCTCGACCCTGGCAGACATGCATCCCGACCTGCCGCCCACGCGCTTGGAGGACGATCTCCTCTTTGTCTCGCCGATTGGGCGGTCGATTGACGAGTGGCCGTCCGGCACCTTCATCGAGCGGAACGGTCCGGAGCTATGAAACATCTGGACCGCATATGTGAAATGTCCAGTCACTGCGCAGACGGCACCCAAGAGCGCAGCGTCTATCTCACGTTTGACGACGGTCCCGATCCCGTTTGGACACCGGAGGTCCTCGACGTGCTGGCGCAACACCGGACACCGGCGACATTCTTCCTGATCGGTGACGCGGCTGTAGACCGGCCGGAGCTTGTCCGGCGAATTATTGCGGATGGGCATGAAGTGGCCAATCACACGATGACTCATCGCGACCTGTCCAGATGCGAACCCGGCGAAGTTGAACGTGAAATAGTTGAGGCGAACAGCGCCATCAGGATGGCGTGCCCCCAAGCTGCGCTGCGGTACTTTCGTGCGCCCTATGGGAGCTGGACCGAAGAAGCTCTCAAAGTCTCGGCGAGCACTGGATTGGCACCCCTGCATTGGTCAGTCGATCCGCGAGACTGGTCTCGCCCCGGCGCGGACTTGATTGTCGATGCAGTTCTCGCCGGGGTCCGCCCGGGCGCGATTGTGCTCCTTCACGACGGGTGTGACTGCTCTCGAAGGAATCCACGCGACCAGACCGTTATGGCGCTGTCCCGCCTGATCCCAGCGCTGCACGACCGCGGATTCACAGTCCGACCCCTTCCTCAACATCATTGAACAAACGAGATCCTATGGACCCGCTTACCACAGCCAGTACCGTCGCCGTTTCGTGTTACGCGCTGCTCTCGACCGTTTATAAAGGCATGCAAGCGGTTTATGCGCAGCCGGGACACGTTGCCTCAAGCTCGGACGACTTGCTCGCCTTCGACCTTTGGCCGAGCGTGGATGTCATTATCCCCTGCTACAACGAGGAGCCGCGCACACTTTCGGCCTGTCTGGCTTCGGTTGCAAACCAGGAATACGCCGGAAAGCTGCACGTCTATGTGGTTGATGACGGTTCTGGAAATCGCAACGCCCTCATGCCGGTGCATCACGCCTACGTAGACGACCCCAGATTCACCTTTATTCAGCTCCCCCACAACGTCGGCAAACGTAAAGCACAGATCGCCGCGATCCGTGGTTCGTCTGGAGATTTCGTGCTCAGCGTCGACTCTGACACGACTCTCGAGCCCGACGTGATCGCGAAACTTACCGCAAGGATGCGGGATCCAGCGATCGGCGCCGCCATGGGCCAGCTGACGGCATCCAACCGGAGCGACACTTGGTTGACCCGGTTAATTGACATGGAGTACTGGCTCGCTTGCAACGAGGAACGGGCAGCGCAGGCCCGCTTTGGTGCGGTCATGTGCTGTTGCGGCCCCTGTGCAATGTACCGCCGCTCTTGTCTGATGTCGCTGCTGGATCAATACGAAACTCAGCTGTTTAGGGGCAAACCTAGCGACTTCGGCGAGGACCGCCATCTTACCATCCTGATGCTGAAAGCAGGCTTTCGGACCGAGTACGTTCCGGACGCCATCGCGGCGACAGTCGTTCCGGACAAGATGGGACCCTATCTGCGCCAACAACTACGCTGGGCACGAAGCACTTTCCGCGACACGCTGCTGGCACTGCGCCTGTTGCCGGGCCTCGATCGCTACCTCACGTTGGACGTGATTGGACAGAATCTCGGTCCATTGTTGCTCGCGGTCGCTGTACTCGCCGGGCTCGCAGAGCTCGCATTGGCAAATACGGTGCCTTGGCCAACGGCAATCATCATTGCCGGCATGACGATCATTCGATGCACCGTGATAGCTTTGCGTGCACGCCAAGTCCGGTTCTTCGGCTTTTCTCTGCACACGTTCATCAACATCTTTCTCCTACTTCCCTTGAAAGCTTATGCGTTGTGCACCTTGAGCAACAGTGATTGGCTGTCGCGCAAAAATGCCATCCAGCCCCATGGGAGCAAGAAGCCGATCATCGTCGCAAACCCGATCACCAGGGCAAATGGTACAGGCAGTCCGGGAATTGCCGGCTCGAATCGTACTGATCGTTCGCGCGATTCTGCACAGCTGGTTGAGCCTGGCGTTCTTCACAGCTCCGACTGAGCACTTGGGTAGAGAATACGTCGTGAGCTTAGGCATACATCAACGATCAGACCGAGAACCAGCCGAAAGCGACTGTAGCCTTCGACCCTTTTTTGCGCGGCTGCTACAATCGCTTTCTCTCATTCCTCAAGGACCAGCACAGGTACCAGCTGCTCTGGACCAGAACCTCGAAAGTAAGCTGCCGGCCGGCCGATTGGCCTGTTTTCAGCCTGAGATAGACGTATGTCCAATGTAGCAATCGACCTTGACCAGGTAACCAAGTCATTTGGCAGCAAACTCGTTGTGAAAGGGTTGTCCTTCACTGTGGGGACGGGAGAGTGCTTCGGCCTGCTGGGGCCGAACGGTGCAGGCAAGAGCACCATTGCCCGCATGCTCCTCGGCATGACCCGGCCTGACTCCGGTAAGATCACGGTGCTCGGGGTGCCGGTGCCGGCTCGAAGTCGCTTGGCCCGCAAGGGCATAGGTGTCGTTCCGCAGTTCGACAACCTGGACCTGGAATTCACGGTCCGCGAGAACCTGGTGGTGTTCGGGCGATACTTCGGCATGAGCACACGGAAGATTCAAGAGGTCGTTCCATCTCTCCTCGAGTTTGCCCGCCTTGAGAGCAAGGCGGACTCACGTGTCGGCCAGCTGTCAGGCGGCATGAAGCGGCGTCTAACGTTGGCACGCGCGCTGATCAACGACCCACAACTTCTTATAATGGACGAGCCAACTACCGGCCTCGACCCGCACGCCCGCCACCTGATCTGGGAGCGGCTCCGTTTTCTGCTGGCGAGCGGAAAGACAATCATTTTGACCACCCACTTCATGGAAGAGGCTGAGCGGCTATGCGATCGGCTGTGTGTACTGGAGCGGGGACGCAAGATTGCCGAGGGCAGCCCTCATGCGTTGATAGACGAACATATTGGATGCAATGTGATCGAGATCTTTGGCGGCAATCCGCAGGAGCTGACTTCGCTAATCAAGCCGTACGTTCAGCGCATTGAGGTAAGCGGCGAGACACTCTTTTGCTATGCGCCCGATCCAGAGCAGGTGCGTGGCCAGCTTCGCGGGCGCGCAGGTCTGCGGATTCTGGAGCGCCCACCAAGTCTGGAGGACGTCTTCTTGCGGCTAACCGGACGCGAGATGGAGAAGTGAATGATGCGTGAAGATCTTGCGGCGGCACTGCCCGCCAACGCGTGGAACTGGATTGCGGTGTGGCGCCGCAACTATCTGGCGTGGAAGAAGGTCGCATTTGCGTCTCTTCTCGGTACTCTCGCCGATCCTTTAATTTACCTTTTCGGGCTCGGTACTGGTCTTGGCCTAATGGTGGGTCAGGTTGAAGGCGCCTCGTATATTGCCTTCTTGGCAGCCGGGATGGTCGCGACAGGCGCGATGACCGCATCGACCTTCGAAACAATATACGCGGTTTTCAGTCGCATGCGCGACCTGGGCACCTGGGAAGCAATCCTGCATACACAACTCACGCTGGGCGACATCGTTCTCGGTGAATTGGCGTGGGCAGCCACCAAGGCCTTTCTCGCAGGCACGGCAATTACCATTGTTGCTGCTACGCTGGGCTATGCGGCGTGGACGTCCGTGCCCTATGTGCTGCCGGTGGTCGCTCTCACCGGCTTTGCCTTTGCCAGCCTCGCAATGGTCGTCATCGCGCTCGCGCCCAGCTACCACTATTTTATATTCTATCAGACGCTCGTCATCACACCCATGCTGTTCCTGTCTGGTGCGGTCTTTCCAGTCGGCCAACTGCCAGGCGCCTTTCAGCGCGTCGCGGCCTTCTCCCCGCTGGCGAACTCTATCGACCTGATCCGTCCGGTAATGCTCGGCCATTTGGCAGACAACGTCGGGCTGCATATCGGCGCACTTTGTATGTACGCCGTATTGCCGTTTTTCCTCTCTGCTGCGCTGTTTCGTCGACGTCTGATGCGTTGATGCTGCTGCGACCGGCACGAGAGGATTGAGTCCAGTTCAAGACATAGCAGCCGAGCTTGTTGTGCCCTGGTCTGCCCTAAACCCTCGCGACCGCTACTAGCTGGAAACACATAGCAATGACTCACCCCACGCCTACGCCTCAGCCTTTTGTGATCCTTGCGATGCCAAGGACTGGCACACACTATCTCGAGGAATTGCTAAACGAGCATCCGACGGTACTAAGCAACGGTGAGCTGCTCAATGAGTATGATGCCAATTGGCCCGGGAAGGATCGCCTGCTACGCACCGATCGTGAGCTCCTCGAACAAGCCTACTTGCGCTATCCCACGCCAGACTACAAGAAAGTGACGCATGTCGGCTGCAAGATCAATGAACCCCAATTTCGCGAACGCCCAGCTTTTTTTGCCGAACTGACTCGTTGGCCAGCCCTCAAAGTCATTCTCGTAACTCGAAATATATTAGAATCGCTACGGTCCTTTGCACAGGCAAGACAAAGCGGGCAATGGCTGAAATTCAGTTCGGACGCCGCTCGGCCACCGCGCGTCCGATTGTCAATCGCTGACTGTGAGGCTTACTTCAAAGCCGCGGACGATTTCCACGCGCGCATTGAGCACTCCTTCACGTCGAGCCAGCTGCTCGTAGTGGAATACGAGAGCCTCCTTCACGAGCCCGCTGCTTGCTTAGGAAAGGTTTGGGATTTCCTGGGCGCGCCGACCATCGAGCTATCTGATCCAGCCAACCTTCAGCGCCAGGAAACGCGAGCGCTAGACCAGACCGTGCAGAATTTTGATGAGTTGCAGCTCCACTTCGCGGATGGACCTTACGCCCGGTTCTTTGAAGCGGGGACTCTCTGACTGGCGCCGTTCTCGGTTCACGGTCGCAGCCTAGCTTCTGTGCCATCTGATCGTGGTCGCTTCCCTGGGTTGGCTTCTCCGGCATCAACGAGGACCGCTTGCCTCATACAGAGGTGAACCCGCGGTGGAAAAATGACGATGCCCAACATCAGGTTTCACAAGCTTGCAGCCATTGTTGTGCTCATTGGTTTCGCGGCGTGGATGGCGACAGGCGAGTTTTCGTCGGTCGGCAGCGTAGCCGCCAACAAAGCCAAGGCAGCCGAAGCCGAACAGGCCAAGGCGCCGGACGCGGCCAAGCCGAAGACGGCTGAAGCCGAGCCGAAGGCACCGCTGCGCACCGTTGCGGTGGTGACGCCGCCACGCAAGACCTATGCACGCGCCATCCGCATTTCCGGGCTGACCGAAGCCGACAAGCGGGCGGTGCTGGCGACGCGCGTCGCCGGTGTCATCGACAAGCTGCCTGTCAAGCAAGGCGATCACGTCAAGACGGGGGATCTGGTGCTGATGCTTGCGGCGGAAGAAAAGATCTCGATGGTCGACAATGCAAAGCAGTTGGTGGTGCAGCGCCAGGCCGAGTTGGACGCAGCCTTGCGGCTGATGAAGACCGGCAATCTGCCGAAGCTGCAGCTCGACACCGCGCGCTCGAACCTGACCTCGGCGCAGTCGCAACTGGAAACGGCACAGGCCGAACTTGACCGCAACGAGGTGAAGGCGCCCTTCGACGGCGTTATCGACCGGGTGCCGGTGGAACTTGGCAGTTCCATCATGCAGGGCGGCGAGGTGGCAACCATCCTCAAGCTCGATCCGGTGATTGCCCGCGGCGAAGTCAGCGAGCGCGATCTCGGCTACCTGAAACTCGGGGACAAGGCCACCATACGGCTGGTCAGCGGCCAGACCGTCGAAGGCACCGTGCGCTACATCAGCCGCGACGCCTCTTCGGCGACCCGCACCTTCCGCGTCGAGGTTGCCGTCCCCAATGCCGACGGCTCCGTGCCGGCCGGCATGACGGCGGAAATCGCACTCAGCGCGCTGCCGACCGATGCGGTGCTGCTGCCGCGCTCGGTGGTGACGCTCGGCGACAAGGGCGACCTCGGCATCCGTGCCGTCGGCAAGGACAACAAGGTTGCGTTCTTCCCCATCGACCTCGTCGACGACACGCCGACCGGCTTGGTGCTTGGCGGCATCCCTGCCGATGCGCGCATCATCGTTGCCGGCCAGGAACTGGTGAAGGAAGGCGATGAGGTCAAGCCGGTCGAAGCCGACCAGGCAACCATCCAGAAACTGCTGGGCGAAGCGACCGCCGGCACGCAGTAGCATGGGGTACGGCGGACAGACCCCGGGCGGGGACACTTGGCTGCGACGCAGCTCGTGAAATTCAAGAACAGGCGTTAGCCATGGATATCGTCAGACTCGCAATCAACAATGCCCGCCTGACCATTTCGGTCCTCGTCTTCCTTCTGCTCGCCGGCTGGGTCGCCTATCAGTCGACGCCGAAGGAAGCCGAGCCCGACGTTCCGATTCCGATGATGTATATCAGCCTGATCTATCAGGGCATTTCGCCGGAGGATTCGGAGCGCCTTCTGCTGCGGCCGATGGAAAGCAAGCTGAAGAGCCTGAAAGGCCTCAAGGAAATGCGCTCGGCCGCCTTCCAGGGCGGCGGCTATGTGCTGGTCGAGTTCCAGCCGCAGACAAATCTGGCGACGGCCTTGCAGGACACGCGCTCCAAGGTCCAGGACGGCAAGGCCGACCTGCCGCAGGCGGCCGAAGAGCCGGTCGTTACCGAAGTCAACATCTCCGAATTCCCCGTCCTCGTCGTCACCCTGTCGGGCGAATTGCCCGAACGCGTGCTGACCGCCGCCGCGCGCGAACTGCGCGACCGTATCGAGGAAGTGCCAGGCGTCCTGGAGGGCTCGTTGCAGGGTTCGCGCGACGATCTTGTCGAAGTCGTCATCGATCCGATGAAACTGTCGTCCTACGGGTTGCAACTCGATCAGCTGATCGGCGCTGTCGGTGCCTCCAACAGTCTGGTCGCCGCCGGCAATATCGAAGGCTCGGAAGGCAAATACGCCGTCAAGGTGCCGTCACTGATCGAGACGCCCGAGGACGTGGCGGCCTTGCCCGTGGTCGCCGGCCCCAATGCCGTGGTGCAGGCCAAGGACATCGCGACGATCCGCTCGACCTTCGCCGATGCCACGACGATCACGCGCCTCAATGGCAAGCCGGCCATCGCCATCGAAGTCAAGAAGCGCATCGGCGCCAATCTGATCGACACGCTCGCCAAGGTCAGGGAGGTGTCCGACGCCTACGTCAAGACGATGCCGCAAGGCATGAACGTCACCTACACGCAGGACAAGTCGGTCTTCGTCAACCAGTTGCTCGGCGATCTGCAGAACCACGTCATGATCGCCGTCATCCTGGTGTTCATCGTCATCCTCTACGCGCTGTCGGGTCGTGCCTCGCTGCTGATCGGATTGGCCATCCCCTCATCCTTCCTGATCGGCATCCTGTTGCTGGCGATGATGGGCTACACGATCAACATGATCGTGCTGTTCAGCCTCATCCTGGCTGTCGGCATGCTGGTCGACGATGCCATCATCGTCACCGAGTTCGCCGAGCGACGCATGAGCGAGGGCATGCCGAAGGAGCAAGCGTTCGCGCTTGCCGCCAAGCGCATGGCTGGCCCGGTCATCGCGGCGACGATGACGCGCATTGCCGCCTTCTCACCGCTGTTGTTCTGGCCGGGCATCATCGGCGACTTCATGAAATATATGCCGATCACGCTGATCGTGACGCTCTCGGCCTCGATGCTCTATGCGCTGGTCTTCGCACCGACGCTGGGCGCCATATTCGCCAAGGCGCCCGCCCATCACCCCGACGACAATCGCGACGGCTGGTACATGGCCGTGGTCAAGCAGGCGGTGCATTATCCCATCACCGTGCTTGTCCTCACCGTGGCGCTGTTGTTTGGCGTGGGCTACGCCTATTCGAAATTCGGCGCCGGCGTCGAATTCTTCCCGAATGTCGAGCCTGACTACGGCCTGCTCTATGTCCACGCCCGCGGCAATCTTTCGCTTGCCGAAATGGACGCGGCCACCAAGACGGCGGAAAACCGGCTGCTCGGCTGGCCGGGCGTGAAGTCTGTCTATACCCGTGTCGGCAAGACGCAGGGCGGCGGCCAGGATGTGTCCGAGGACGTCGTCGGCGTCATCCAGTATGAATTCATCGACTGGCGCGAGCGCAAATCGGCCAACGATATCCTGAACGATTTGCGTGGCGTCATGGCCGGCATTCCAGGCGTCGACGTCGAGGTTCGCGTTCCGGAAGCCGGCCCGCAGACGGGCAAGCCGATCCAGATCAGGCTTTCGGCCGTCGACCCCAAGGGGCTCGACGACAAAGCGCGCGCGGTTGCGGCACGCATCGGCAAGGTGCCTGGCGTCATCGACATTTCCGACGGCCTCCCGCCGCCCGGCGTCGACTGGGCGCTCGAGGTCGACCGTGCCAAGGCAGCGCAATATGGCATCAGCCCAACCGCTGTCGGCACAGTGGTGCAACTGGTGACCAACGGGCTGAAGCTTTCGGAATACCGGCCTGCCGGCGCCGACGACGCCGTCGACATCAGGCTGCGTCTGCCGGAAGACCGGCGCACGCTGTCGACGCTCGACGAGCTCAGGGTGCAGACCTCGCAAGGCTCGGTGCCGATCTCGAATTTCGTCGTGCGCAAGCCGGAGCCGACGGTCGGTATCCTCAACCGTATCGACGGCGCGCGCACGGTGGTCGTCCAGGCAAACGTTGCCGCAGGCGCCCAGGTCGCGGCCGTGCAGGCGGAGGTCACCAAGGCCGTCTCCGGGATGGATCTCGGCAGCGGCATACGTTGGAAGCTGGCCGGCTCGAACGAAGACAGCGCCGAGGCCAGCGCCTTCCTTGGCAAGGCCTTCGGGGCGGCGATCTTCCTGATCTTCCTGGTGCTGCTGATGCAGTTCAACAAATTCACCAGCGTCTGGCTGGTGCTGTCCTGCGTGGTCATGGCGACGATCGGCGTGTTCCTCGGACTGCTGATAACAGGCGAGACGTTCGGCATCGTCATGTCGGGCATCGGCGTCATCGCTCTGGCCGGCGTGGTGGTGAACAACAACATCGTGCTGATCGACACCTATGACCGGCTGCGCGAAGAGGGCTGGGACAAGATGGAGGCCGTGCTGCAGACCTGCCGCGAGCGCGCGCGCCCGGTGGTGCTGACGGCGGTATCGGCCATTCTCGGCGTGCTGCCGATCGCCTTTGGCCTTGGGCTGGAAATCTTCCACCACGAGACGACGATCAACGCGCCGTCGACGCAATGGTGGATTTCGCTGTCCTCGGCGATCGTCTTCGGCCTGTCCTTCGCGACGGTGCTGACGCTGGTGGTGACACCCTCGATGCTGATGGTGTTCACCCGCGCCAAGATCAAGCCGGGCGCACGGCGCGGCTTGTTCAGCCGGCTGTACCGGCGCGGCAAGGGTGAGATCTCGTCGGATGCGCAAAAAGCGGATGCCGGTCCGGAACCAGCGATCGCCTTCCCGAAAGCCGCCGAATAGGCACGCTGCATGATTTGAATGGCAAAGGCCGCCCGGAACAACGGGCGGCCTTTTGCTTGTTTGCCCCGCAATACGGTGGGCAGTGCCTGACGCAAATGCTCTTCGACTTGCGTTCAGGTCCTTGGGAAGCGCAGACGCGTAAACTACGACCTCTCGGATAGCGGGCGTCGGACAAGAATTCTGGCGCTCCGATCCGCGATTCAGGATTACTAAAGCCCGAGCTTCCTCTTCAGTTCCGCGTTCTCCTTGCGCAGGCGTTCCGCGAGCAGGCTCTTCAGTCGCTTGTTTTCTTCCTCAAGCGCGACGAGGTCCTTCAGATCGTCACCAACCGGCGCCGGCGGCGTAGCTTTCTTCCATTGATAGTAGGTCTGTTCCGAGATGCCGGCCTGCTTTACGGCGCTCTTGTGGGTGGCGCCGCCACTGATAGACTTTTGTATGAGGGCGAGCATCTCGGCGCGCTCCTTTTCAGAGTAGGTCTTACGTCCGGTCGTCGCTGCTGGTGCTTCCTCCGCCTTAGACGCCGCGCTGGCATTCTTCCGAGCAGCTGGCCTAGGCTCAGCCTTCGCCTTCGGCGACCGTTTGGCCTTCTTCTTTTCAGGCATCTCCACTTTGGCTGCCGGTTGGGTTGTAGTTGTTACTGGTTCAGCGTCCAGGGAATTTGCCATGAGATGCTCCGCTCGCGGTTTGTGCCTGTGTTCAGCATCAAGCGCTACGACGCTTGAGTCAACAAGTCGATGATTTGGCAGATCCATCTCCTCGAGTTCTCTTCTTGTCTCGGCCGTTGCTGCGGTAAGATCGACACCGCTCCAGATGGAACCACTTCGCTTTTGAGAACTGCGCTTCTGTCTTATCTCGACCGTGAATGCCGGGGGCTGCCGCCTCATAGGTAGTTCCTTGTTGAAAACGAATTGCGCTGGAAGTCGCGGCAGGCGACGGGTGAAGGTCCGGCCGATTCTTCTGCAGTCGAGCTATATGCATCCGACCGCCCGAGCAAGACCTGTTGGTGACGTACACCGCGGACCATAACGATTCCTGCGAGTACCTAGAAGCAAGTAGGCACTATGCCATCTCTCGATATCGACCAGGTGGCGGAGTCCGCAGCATGCAAAAACTATCTATCGTGTCTTTGATTGTGCATCGACGGCAGGGGTACGAACTGAAAGGAACTGCTCAAGAGCCGATCCAATCTGTCTGTCAGTTCTGCGGGTCACGTGCCGGGACGGTGTAACTCGACGGGAGAAGCCGCTCGCGAGCGCGCGCTCAACAGCGCGGCAGTGAGCGAGCGGCGTAGGGGGGGGTTGGCGTGAAAGGGATTGAAGCGTCGGGCTCGAGGCCTTTATCGAGCGGGGGTTACATTCGCTTCGGCAGCGTGGAACGACACACGATCGATGTCTTTGAGCTGAACCCCGGACGTTGCGAGGCAGTGCTGAAGAAACCCCAAATCGGCTGGGCGCAAGCTCGCTTGACTTAGATCGGGCTACGCTAATGTTCGCCCCTCAATCAGACATGGTCTAACACAAAAGTTTCGATAGCCCGCCCCCTCAGCACCAGATCCAAGGTTTCGCCTTGCCGACCCATCTACTTGGCAGGGCCGCCCAAGGCGGTCCATGGCCAGTCTTGAAACAATGGCGACCCGCAAAGCACCTGCATGATCAGGGCACAGGAGCGATCTCCAATGACTTCTCCGCTCAATTGCCTCCGCGCCTCAAACCGGAACTCGCCTGAGAAGCCCGCGTCGGATGAGATCGATGCTGGCGGCAAATGCGCCTGCAAAGTCATTTAACGCATGGACCTCCTCCACAAGCTCAAAGGAGAAGGGGCCCGAATAGCCGCCATCGAGTAGCGTCCGGATTTGGCTGCAATTGTCCGAGCCGCCCAGGATGCGATCCGGGCGAATCCAGAAGGTTGGATCGTTTATGCTCGAAATGTGCACGAGACCGGTCAAGTCGCAGAAGAAGGACGTCTCGCTGGCAAGCGTGTGGTGGAATGTATCGTGGACAAGCCGGAAGGCGGACTGGCCATCAACCGAGGCAATGGCGCTAGCCGCTTCTTTTTTCGACCGAAGTGAGGAGGTCTGGAACCCAAGCGGCTCGATATACCCAACGAGACCCCGCGACTGAAGTATTGGCTTTAGCGCCTTTAAGGCGACGCGGAGATTGCCTTGGCGCTCGGCATTGGCGGACCGCGAACCGTCGTTCACCGGCACCAGCATGAGCGCCTGGGCGCCGCAGGCGGCCGCATAATCGGCGAGCTTGCTGGCCTCGGCTTTGCGGGCGGGAGTCCACTCGTCGAATCGCTGCAAGGCGTTGACTGAGATAATCGTGACTCCCGCTTCGGCAGCGGCAGCCCGGATATCCGCCGACGGCTTGCCGCGCACAACAGCCTTGCTGCAAGGATTAGTCCGGACTTGCACGTCGGTCAGACCGAGATCGCGGGCGAGTGCGAGGAACGTCATGACGTCAAGCCCAGGTGTCGCCATATGGTCGAGCGCAAACCGAAGCGGCGCCAGGCGCACGGAGTGGCGTTCTTTCATCAAGGCGGCCGCCATTCGCGGCTCACTGGCCGTTTCTCGATTTTCAAGGCCGAAATGTTCGGCATAGGGAGGCGAGCCGGTCGAAGTCACCCGCTCTCTATTCATAGGATTGTCTATCATTGTGAGCCGACTTTCACGCAACGGGTACCACCGCGCCTCTTGAGACATTCATCTGCTAAGCGAAATGACCGAAGATGGATCCAGCCTACCCAGCCGCTTCTGCAGAGTGAGTACCAGGCCGCAAGGATGCTGAACCGCTCCGGAGCCAAACTGATGTGGCCGGCTGCTCCGCCGTAGCGAGGTGGACGGCCAGTGCAATCATAGGGCCTCCCCGACCTCTCCCTCAGGCTCTGATTCAATCCAGGACGCGCTGCTGTGCGGCCTTTAATGGCTCTGGGCACAAGGCCAACGCGTCGGCGAGCGTATTGAACGCAATCGGGGCGACCGCCGGCGAGACTGCGGGCGACAACATAGAGTCGCCGAGCACCAGGCGTTATCGCCAGCACAAAAGCCGCGGCAAGGCGTGGGGCGAGTTGCGTCAAATTTGTCATGGTGGTCGATACCAACGAAGTTTATGTTGCTAAGGGATGAAGGAGGCGACCTCACGGTCAGATGCCCGCTCGCTCGCTGCGAGGCCCGCAGCCACTCCGGCACGGTCGGCCGCGTTCCGATTCTGGCTCATCTTGCGCTTGCCCTCGATCCTCGTGATCGACATGCGCAGACCCACAATTCCGCGGAGTTGGGCCTGCACGAAATCCGACGGCGCATCCGACACCGCCCAGGGCGAGACGCGCTCACCCTCTTGGTGGTCGGTCAGGCGATTCACGGCCTCCAGCAGCCTCCCGGTGTCCTCGAAGAACTCGACCGGGCCATAGGCGTGGACGGTGACGTAATTCCAGGTAGGCACAACCTTCCCGGTTTCCTGTTTGGTCGCATACCACGCCGGGGTCACGTAAGCTTCCGGCCCCATGAAGATGGCCAGACCGTCGCCCAGCGGGGGAACACGGCACTGTGGATTGGCCTTGGCGAGATGGCCGTAGATCACGCCGTGCTCGCCCTCGCTTTCATCAAGCAAGAGGGGCAGCGGCGAGGCGAAGAGTCCCTCGGCCGTCGCGGTGACGAAGTTCGCCAGAGGAGATGCGCGGACGCTCGCCCGCAGGAAATCCATATCATCATCGCGGAAGGCGGGAGGGGTGTACATCGGGGGAACTCCGTGTGTGCGCTGCAGGTCGGGATACCGGCAATCTGACCCTCAGGAAACAGCCAGTTAATTACAAATGAAGTCGTCCAGTTGGTGAAGTGACCTGGCGAGCCCAGATCATCGGGCCAACTATCTTAGTGGCCCAACAGTCGTAGAGGGCCGTGTGTCCAGCTTGCGTAGCCCAGCAGGACCTGTGTGACGCCGAGCTGGCGCCGTCCTCCCGGGTTGGCAAAATTAATTAGGACACAGCATGTGCCGCCGAGCCGCTGGCGGTGTCGGCGGCAAGCTCGCGACCCGCAGATATGGCTGCGTACCGATCTGCTCGGGAAGTTAGCCTTCGAAGGAGGCGGAGAGCTCCCCCGACGGGTGAGCATACGCCTCTCGATCGACATCTCTGATAGGCTTCCGTGCTGCCGGCCTGCCTATCAGGCCGCGCATGCAGGCCAGCTCAGCCGCGATGACAGGGATGGCACGTTCCTCAACCGACCCGCCTGGCGGAACTGGCGACCGAGGCTTTTGCGGTGGTGATTTCCTGTTCGTAAACCTTACACCCTGGTGCAAGCTCTCTCAGACCGCTCACGAGCATCTTAGCTGCGTCCTCGAGCGCTCCCTCCGGCATCGCTGCTAAGCTTTCCAAAATAAACCACATGCGGCCGCCCACCGTCTCCAACCGGGTGCGCGTGCCCTGCCGCCAGTTCCAGCGGCGACATGTAACTGCCAGATCGTCGCGCCAGATGACCTCCCCCTTGGAAGGCTGTTCGACGACCGCTTCGCCATTCAAAACAGTGTGGAAGCACTCCGTTCCTTCCGCAATTGTCAGCCGTGGTTTACCGACGTATGCATCGAAATTTTCGCCGCCGACGGGTATTGCGAAACGCAGGCTCACTGCATTGTAGAGGTCAACGACAGGATTTATCGATGGGATGCGGCCGTCCCTCTCCACCCGTTTTTTCAATGCGTGCGCCGAGCACGGCGTCCGGTTTGGTTTTGCTCCGAATCGGACGTATGCCTCCGCCCAATTGGCTAAGTGCGCTTCTCCCCAGGCGGGTCCTCCCGCTCGGACGAAATCGCAAGCCTCTCCCAACACGTCTCGAGCCATGACGCCTCGCGCACTGTCCTGTGCATCAACAAGAATGCTGATAGCGCGAAAGTCAGGTGCGATCTCTGCCATTTCCTCGTCGATCAGCGGAAAATCCATCAACGCTTTCTCCTTTAAGCCGGCCGCACGGCGCCTTGCTTCCACTGGATGTAGGAGTCTCGTCGAGAACTCTCTTCGCCAGGTCGCAGGGTCAGAGTACTGCCCTGGACCCTGACTGGGCGACAGGGCCAGTCATGGCAAGTCTTGCTGATCCAGTCTGCGATCGCTGCCGGCGTGACTCTGGGGTCACGAGCCAGGCCTGTGCACCGTCAGGCCGGTTATTGAGGATGTTGCCGAGTGCTCGCAAGGCTTTTTACCCGTTGAACAGCGCCAGTAAGGAGCCGAACGCCATTCTCGATCTGCCGAATGGTCAGGGCGGAATAGCCCATCACCAGTCCAATCCGGTCAGCACGGCCTTCATCTCGAATGTATAGTGATGAAATCGGATGGATGCCCACCCCGACCCGCCGCGCCTCTTCAACCAGGATGTCCTCCAGCGAGCGAGAAAGATCCTTGAACCAGACGACGACATGCAGCCCTGCATCAGCACCCTCGATGACAATACTGTCTGCGAACGCGCGTTGAAGGACGGCAAGCAGCGCCTCTCGACGCTCGCCGTTGAGACGGCGGACGCGTCGCACATGGCTTTCATAACCACCGCTCTCGATAAGTGAGGCCAGGGCCTCCTGTTCGGCAACCGGAGAATGCCTGTCGAGAAGCTGCTTGGCCGTCGCAAAGACATCTTGCAACTCGGCCGGAACCACCAGGTAGCCGATGCGCAGCATCGGCGACAGTGTCTTGGAGATCGTCCCAACATAGATCACGGAACTGCGGTCTTCCAGCTTGTGCAACGGGGGCACCGGACGAATGTCGTACCGGTACTCGCCATCGTAATCGTCCTCGATGATATAGGCGTCGTTGCGCCGAGCCCATTCGAGAAGCTGATAGCGCCGCGAAATCGACAAGACGCCGCCGAGCGGGAACTGGTGCGACGGGGTGACATAGGCCAGCCGCGCCGGAATTTCCTGCAGCAGCTCCGTCTTCATGCCCTCGCTATCGACGGCGACGGCCACTGGAGTGGCTCCTGTGCTGGCAAAGACCAGGCGCGCCATTCTATAGCAGGGATCCTCGATCACGAAGCTGTCAGCAGGATCCAGCAGCAGACGCGCGCAAAGGTCCAGGCACTGTTGTGATCCACTCACGACGAGGATCTGCTCGACCCGGCAGCTAAGCGTTCGGGCGCGCCACAAATATCCCTGCAACGCCTGGCGCAAGCGATGCGAGCCGCGTGGATCGTGATAGGCCAGCCTTCCGGTACTTTGTGACATCGCCGCGTTCATCGCGCGCTTCCACGTCAGTGCAGGGAAATCAGATGGTGCGAGGTCGCCGTAGCGGAAATCGACCTTGAGACGGTTGGGGAGGTAGTCGGACCGTGGCGGACTGGCGCGCAGTCGCTCGCCGTAACTGGAAAGGTGAATCGGGCCAGTCCGTTTCGGCACCGCGCTGGTCGCTTTACTCCCGACTAGCGAAGCTGCAACGCGAGGTCTTGCGCCTTGGATGACCTCAATGAAACCCTCGGCGACCAGCTGGTCATATGCCACCGTCACCGTGGTTCGCGACACACCGAGTTCATTTGCGAGGCCCCGGGACGACGGCAGTTGGCTGCCCGTTTCATAGATGCCGCCCAGGATCTGCTCGCGAAGAGCTTCGCAGATCTGGCGCGCGCCCAGACCTTGAGGGCGAGCTGTCGAAGCGGCAGGAGAAGGCTGGACCATTTCTTTCATCGCCAACTGAACGTTCCATCTGAGTTAGTGTGACGGCATTGTCCCCGAAATCAAGAGGGCTAAAGCCGATGGCCAGCGCCGAAGATCCGCTTGAAAACGAGGCAATATCAATGCCATTCCGGAACGAGGTCGACCTCGCATTTGCCACCCGGGTCATCCATCACGGCTACGATCCGGCCGGCTTTTCCAATTCCGTTCAGACGCCTGTGTTTCTTACATCGACCTAGATTTGAAGGCGTGGCAGCAAACGAAGCCGCCGCAGCCCTTGGCGGAAGACTTCTACGCACGCGAATACAACCCGACGACTGGGGTCCTCGAAAAGCGGCTCGCCAATCTCGAAGGAGCCGATGCTGGGCTGGTACTCGCCTCGGGGATGGCGGCCTTCGGCACGCTGATCCTTTCGCTGCTTTCGCAAGGTGACGAACTCATCGTCCACAACACCGTTTATGCCAATGCACTCGCCATGGTCGAACAGGGCCTGCCGCATTTTGACTAAGGTCGTTGCCCTCGACCTGTCAAATCCCAGTAATCTCAAGGGGGCCATCACCGAAAAGGACTCGGCTCGTTTTCTTCGAGACGCCGATCAACCCGTTGAGCCGTATCCTCGACATCGCTGCCATTGCCAAACACGCCCACTCTCGCGGCGTGAAGGTCGCGGTCGACAGCACCTTCGCCTCGCCCGCCCTCCAGCGTCCGCTGGAACTCGGAGCTGACATCGTGATCCATTCGCTGACCAAGTACATCAACGGACATGGCGATGCGCGGGGCGGTGTCATACTCGGCGATGCGAAGACATTGCACCTGTTGCGCGAAACTGGCCTGCGCTATCCGACCCGGGCAGCGCTCTCGCCCATGTCCGCGTTCCTGATCTTGCGCGGGCTGAAGACACTCACGCTGCGTATGGAGCGTCACAGTGCCTCTGGGCTCGCGGTCGCCCAGGCGCTCGACGCACCGGGCTGTGGCTTGGGTTAGCTATCCGTTTCTCCGCTCTCATCCCGACCATGAGATCGCGCGCAGACAGATGTCGAACGGCTCAGGCATGTTGGCTCTCCAAACGGGGTTCGAGGGCGCGCGCCGTATGATGGACGGTCTCACGTTGATCACCAGGGCAGTCAGCCTTGGCGATGCTGACCGTCTCATTTATCATCCGGCAAGCCTGACCCGCTCGCGCAAGTTAATCTGCAAGGACGCGCATTTGCCTGAAGCAGTCGGCGACGACCTCATGCGCCTGTGGGTAGGACTTGAAGACGCCGTCGCTGCCGTCACTATCGCTTGGCGTAAACCGCGAGCGGGACTCGTCCACCCGTTTCGTCCAGCGCCTCGGAAAAGCCCGACGGCGTTCCTCGCGTGACAGATACATGTAAGTGCCGGTGCTGCCGAGCAGGCCGATGGAATCCACCTTTGCTGCACAGGGCGCCGATTTGATCACCGATCTCAAGCAGGCGAACGTGGGCGCTTTGCGCACCGATGAAGCGGTAAAATATGCAAGTGATGCGAAGGCCCTCGGCGCAGCCGCGGGATTTTCGCCGCTTTGTCCTACAGTCCGCTCACTGAGGACGAGGTTTTCGAGCATTTTTACGACAGTGGCGCGCGAAAGTGGCCTTCCGATCGTGATCTACGACGATCCTGCAAACACGCATTTTCGCTTCACGCCAGCACTCATCCGCGTCTGGGACAGCTGCCTGAGATCCTCGCTATGAAAAACTCAGCGGACCGGGGCGATGCTATCGAAGGCCAACTTGCGTACCAGAAAGAAATATTGCCGAAAGAATTCTCAATCGGCTACAGCGGCGACTGGAACGTCACGGCGGCCCTGATCGCGGGCGCCGATGCATGGTACAGCGTCCTCGGTGGCATCTTGCCGGAGCCCTGCCTGGGGATCGTCAGAGCGGCTCGGCACGGCGACCACACAGAAGTACACGGGTTAGACGCTACGCTGGCCCGGTGTGGGAGCTTTTTAAAACGTTCTCGAGCCTTCGCATTGTCTACGCTATCGCAGAGCTCCTCGAAATCTGTTCCGCCCAGCCCCCACGGCCAATCAAGCCGGTTTCCGCTGCCGCGAAGTACCAGGTCGCCGAAGTCCCGGCCCGTTTAGGATCAGGTGCCCCAATCGTAAGCCCCGCTTTCGAGTGGTGTGCTGACCACCGACGGATTACAGCTCTCGACCCCTACCCAGCGAGCTCACCGTGTGTGCCGAGGGAGCGCAGCACCTCCCGTCCCTCGGGACCACATCCTTGCTCAGCGGCTTGCGAGGCCAGCTCTCACTGCGGCACAGTTCTGGCAAAATGTCATCGTCCGAGCATGCTACTCCTCCTGATTGTGTCAAGTTTAAATCAAATTGTCCTATGTATGTTCACCGTTGCGCGACACTGACCTCGTAGAGGGCTGACGCGGCGGCTACTGAGAGGTTAAATGAAGAGCGATTTTTCCGCGGCCCGGGTGCATTTAGATCGGGCGTACCACTATCTTGGTGGTGATGACCCGATGAGCCAGACGGGGCGTGAAGCCTTGGACGCTATAATTGAGGCGGTCGCCTTCGAAGAATTCAAACAGCCCCGCCAACAGGCGGAGGTGCTACCATTTCCGGATGTGCGTCGCTTCTGAGACGATCGCCCTAGCTATTGACCTGTGGAGCAAATCCTCCCTGCTCCCCAGGCATAACCGGATGGGTAATAGCCATGAAGGCCTGGGGCGCGCATCCACGATGCCGGGCAGGTAGCGAACCCCATGGCCGGGGACCACGCGGTCGATTGGGCCAAGGTCCTGTCCGAAGCGCTGAGGAGAGTTTCCTTTCGGGCGAGACCGTGACGTCTGTCGCCAGACGAGGGGGCGTGCGCCGGCGAGCCTCGGCGTGGCGCGCCGAAGCGGTGCCGTACGCCGTTCGGCGGCCTTGTTTGTTGAGAATGCCGGCGATGACGGCGTCGGGTATGCGGTGCAAGCCCCCGCAGCAGCACCAGCGTGTGCTCGTCCGTACGACGAGGAGCGGGCCAGCGGGCCGACGCACATATCTACTTTGAACGCTCCGGCTGGCCCCCGTCTGGAAAAATTCCCGAAAATTGGCGCGATCGAAGCTTTTGAGCGGTGTTCGCTATAACCTTCACATCAATCACCGCGCCAATCCGTCAGGCGCGAGGCTCGCGCGGGCAAGTCGATGTTGCATTAGTTAATCCTCCGGGGAATCCGCAAAAGCGCCGGCAGCAACAGCAGCAAAAGTGAGCCAGAGCCACATCTCAGTGGAAACCGCCGGTCAGCTCTCGTCGAAATTCGACTGCAATGTCTTCAACCAGCTCTCTTTCGTATCCCCGGCACGAAGATTACCCTCCAGCACAAGCTCGGGGACGGTTTCAATTGTCGCACTGAATTGCCGACCAATATTTGCGATCGCCCCATTTTTGTCTTGCTTGTCAAGAAGCTCTACAAGCTGTCTCATATCAGTTATAATACATGATAGACGCTCCGGCCGTTGCAAATCCAAAAGACGTACATATCTCGTTCGGATGTTGAACTCATGAACGAGATCCAGCATTTTTCCATTGTTTCCACCCTCTGCGATCTTCTCATAAAATACCTCGAGGAACTCCCCAAACAAAATACAGTCGTTAGAGCTGGGGATCGTAGGAAGCGTCGACCACGGCTTGGAATGCTCATCTGGGCCTTCCCTGAAAACACCCTGAAGTATTGCGTTGGCAACACCATACTCATCTGATAATTGCTTTGTATCCAGCTTTCTTGTGTAGTAGCCATTGCGAGGAGATCCGACGATGTACTTTTCGGTTTCGATCTGAATCAATGCCTCGCGTAACGGGGTAACGCTCGTTTTCAGGGTAACGCTGATTAGACGTGGGTCGAGTCGCGTATCGGGGGGCACCTTAAAATCGACGATAAGTTTCTTCAATGCTTTATAGAGTCGATTGGCCTTGGACCGATCCCATCCTGGTGTATCTTCGTGCTGCCTATACATGCCTTCTCCTGGGAGAATGGTTTCTGCTATTCAAAGAAGCTTGGGCTGCAGCCCCACTCCTGGTGTCCCTCGCCCGCCCGATCTGCCCTTACAACCCGGGGGAGCCGGTTAGATGGGGCTGATCCTCGTGCGCGCAAGTGACATTTTTGCCCCACGGGGACATTTGAACCTCGCCGCCACATCAAACGGTGAGCCAAAGCGGCCGCTTTGAAGCTGGCCTCAGCGAGCTTCGCCATGCCATCGGTATCGTTCTTGTTTCGTTAAGTTTCGCTTAAGGCGCACCAGAACCTGGTCGTCGCCGGCCAGACCGGGATCGAAAGTCATGGCTGGCCTGCGCCTTCGACCGTCAGGCGGCACGGCTCGATCATTCCGTGCTCTACCTGCGCGTTTTACGGCTCTCCGAGGGATTTGCGTTCGCCCGCATTGATGGCCGCTGCCGCCGCCTCATCTACAAGCTCACGCGCGTGCGGCTCCTCATCCTCGACGACTTCGGAACGCACTCCCTCATTGAGGAGCAGCACTTCCATCTGTTCGAAATCGTCGAGAAACGCTATCGACGCAAACCACCCTGATCACCGCCTGTTGCCAGATGGCATCATCGCCGAGCTAAATATCAGGGGCCGCCGCCATTCTCGACAGGCTCGCTCACCGCAGCGCTCCAGTGCGAAAGCAAAGCCGCTGCGTCTCCTATGAAGTCAGTGCGTGTCGCAGCCTCACTTTGCCAGAGCGCCGCCTCTATTCACTTCCCATGGTATATTAGTGAACAAATGTCCGCGTACTTAGCATCACGTCGTTCGCTGCCTGCAGTGCCTGCCCCCGTCACCTTCCGCCCTTCCATTGTGGAGAATCTGATCCAAGTGGCCAGCCGAGGTGTTCATGGGGCGCGCGATTGCGGGTAATCCTCTACGCTCCACTCGTCATTATTGCACGTCCGATAGCCAAGGCAATTCTGGGCAGCGCTGACATTTCCGCAAACACGCGCCGCACGATTTCCTCGGCGATCCGCTCCGGGGTCGACGTGGGCTCGTCTTCGGCCGGGACGAACGATGCCATGCCGGCGAGGCATTCGCGCAGCATGCGCCACGACCTTCGCCGCAGCGGGAACTGGCTTCATGTACATGCGCAAATTAGTCCTAAAGAAGATCGAGTGCGCGATCAAAATCATCGTCGACACCAGACGCGGGCACCAAGCGCTAGATTCCTTCCACCGTCATGATTGCTGACAACGGCCTTTGGCGTAGAAATTGGCCCGCCACTCGATCGGCGATCGAGGCACTTGGACTGCGGATATCAGGTGCAAGAGGCGGACTTGACGCCCTGACGGGCCGCATTTTTGCCTGGACGCGCCGGCGCGTCTGGAACGACCCGATCGCGAACGACGTGTGGCAGCGCTTCGATCGGGTCGACCTTGCGCCGGCCGATGCGGTCTGATCCTGTAAGCTCAGGCGCCCTCGACCAGCGCGCGCCGGGCATGGGTGTTGCCGGCCGTTGCGATGCGGCCCGCGCCAGACGGTCTCGCCACTCGATTGCTCGCCGGGACCAGGCCGAAGTAGGCCATGAGCCGGCGTGGATTGAAGAAGCGGGTGAAGTCGCCGACTTCCGCAACCAGCACCACGGCATTGGCTGACGCGATACCGCGTATTGCCTGCAGGCATCACCCACCGAGCGCCGGTTCATTCCGGGATCGGCTGAGTATCTGTTACTGGACCTGCTGCAGGCGCCGTTCCGCATCATGACGGCATCGACGTAGTCCTGAATCCGACCTGCTGAGCGGGATGTTCGAAGGCCAATGTCAAAAGCAATCGGCAGCAAGCCATTCGCCAGGCCGCCCCACGCTCTTGCTTATGCCCGTGACGCAGCAGAAATCGCGAAGACGTTCATGCGCTCGCGTCAATATCTGTCGCACGACGGGGCTACACAGGCGATCAGGTCGCGAATGGCTTCGTGATCGTTATGGGCACCCAGACGGGGGTCAACTCTCCGGCCCGATTGCGGCGGGCGAGCATGGTGGCATCCCGACGGTTTATCTTCACCCGATCGCCGGCCGCCTCGGAATCAGCGATGACGCCACCACGTCGCAGCGATGACTCAGGCTTGTGAGTTGGCGATAACGGCCATAACCGCACGCGCCGGTCTCCTAGCCAAACGCTAGCGGCTTGCCGGAATGCCCAGACGGTTGCAGAGCTTTTTGATGGCATCAGTGTCATTGGGAATCTCGCCGAAATATTCCAGCGATCCGCCGCGTCAGCTCGCTGCCACCGCGATCGAAATCCGCTCCTTGTGAATATCCACATATGGCCCGCCTCTTGTGCATGAGGCACTGCGCCGGCCAGCTGGCTTAACCCTCGGCCGTTGCTTATCGGATGACGGGCCACCCTCAGGCCCAGCAGTCATAAGGGGTACGTGGAGTCGCCGCGGCTCCTGACGCTATCACATCAATCCAGAAGTTGAACAATAAGTCAGACTATCTTATCAATAGGCTCTTATGCCTCTTCAACTGTAGGCGACATGCCCGATTGCATCGTTTCGCGCAAAAATAGTCGGATATATTTAGAAATATACTTATATTCTCTTGCCTTCTAACTGGCACAAACCTATCTGCTGCAAATGCCGGTTCTACTGATCCAGGCATTCCACTCGACCAACATTCAAAGGAATATGTTCATGCCCCAAACTGAACCCTCTGCGTGGCAGAAACTTCGTCAACATTTCTCCCGCACTCCGAAGTCGAAGAACTGGGGCAAGCGCATCGCAATCGGCGGCATTGCGGTCGTCACGCTTGCCAGCGTCGGCGTCTCTGGCGCGCTCAGCCAGGGTTACGGAGGCGTGCAGCGCTTCGACGTCGGCGGCGGCCACGGCGGACCCGACATGCACATGCAGACCGGCCTCCGCCATGGGACGGGCTACTGCGCGCATGACTTAGGGTCCAAGCTCGTTGATCTTGACATCACGCCCGAGCAGGAAGAAGAGTTGGCGGCGATCACCGACCAGGTCCATAACCATATTCGCCTCATCAAGCAGGGCTTAATCCAGGCGCACAATGATCTCGCCGAGCTGCTCAGCGCGTCAACCCTCGATCCCGACGCAGTGGAGGAGGTGCGCGCCGAGATTGTCGAGTGGGCCGGCGAGGCTTTGCGCGCGCTGACGACCGATCTGCTGGATGCCACCGAGGTGTTGACGGCCGAGCAGCTTGAGCAGTTGCTCGACGATTTCGGGGATCTCGAAGATCGCGGATAAGCTCTGTACGAGCACAGGTTCGAACGGAGCGGACAAACGAGCATGGCGGACCAGGTCCTCATCGTCGATGAAGACAGGCGGCTGTCCGCCATGCTCGCGGAATATCTGACGGGTTACGGGTTTCGTGTGCTAACGGCGGACACGGGGGGGGGCATTGCCGACATCGCGCGGCAGTACCCCCCAAGCCGTAATTCTCGATGTCAGACTGGTCAGTCTACAGCGGGCCGAATGTGGGCCGTGGCAAGATTCCCCCCGGTTGGCAATCTGCTGCTTTCAGTCTGAAAGATCTTGCCCGTTTGCTCGCCGACAACAAGCCTGTGGTGTTCCTTGCAGGCCGCGCAGAGCTTGGTCCGCGTGCCTTGGGAGGCAGAAGCATTCTGGCGGCTGCGACTTCGCCGGAAATGAAGGACCATCTCAACAAGATCAAAGTGCGAGAGCACTTCCGGCCGGTAGCGCCAATATGCTTGGAGGATCGTGCACCTGACATGTTTGACCCCGGCACGCCGGATCCTTACATGCTGTTCGACCACCGAACCCGTTCAGAGTGGAAAGAAATAATCCCGGCGGTCGTCCATCTCGACGGAACTGCGCGACTTCAGACGGTTTCAAGAGCTTCCGAACACCCAATTTGCAGAACTTCTCATAGAGTACGAGAAACTCACGGGCATTTCGCTGCTCTGCAACACGAGTGCAAATCTCAATGGACGTGGTTTTTTTCCGGATGCTGCTGCCGCCTGTGAGTGGGGCTGCGTAGACCACGTTTGGTGCGATGGGTTGCTTTTGACCAAGACAAGTCAATTCGAGGGCTGACCGAGCCGCAGCCAAGGTTCCTGCATCGCCGGCGTTGAGCGCGGCTGCGACAATCATCGGGTCGCACATCCATGGAGCTGTTCCTTGGCTGGCGTCGATCACCACATAAGGTCACGTGGGCACACAGGCTAGCGTGCCGTCTCCTTCCTGAGCCGCCGGGGTGACATGCGACCGATCATTTCAACGTCGTAGTTGGCGTCATCGCAAGAGTATCCGGCGGCCTGAATGGTCTAGATCACAGCCTCATCGAGGAACGGTTCGTTGCACGAAATCGCTCGTAGGAAAATGGCGACAGGTCCAGTGTCTGAAACCCGCCGCGGATGCATCAATAACGTTCAATGGAAGAACTGACCGGTCAGGTTCGTTGCCCGCCATACCTCAGGGGTGAGCATCCGACGCCTCCCGATGCGCCGAAGGCCGACGTAAGCCACTTTAGCAACGTTGGACGGATGAACGAGGTTCGATATCCCGAAGCTTGCGCTTCCTCTTGGTTTCCGCAATCCTGACAGGATGCGACTTTCGCGTATTGCTTTGCGCTGGCAACAGTTCGGTTGGGCCAAAAGCCCGCCGCTGCGGTTGACTGAAAGCCGCCATTGACTGTCGCTGCGCCGCGACCGTCCTCGAGATGCGTGAGAACACTAGGCGCGCGATAGACACGCTACACCCTTCATCGCCGCTGAGTTGGAGAGAGCAAAACTGCGCAGAGAACGGCTCCAAACCCGACAGTGACGCGCAAATCCTTTGCTGAAGAGCTAGAAAGCGCCTCGCAACTGAGGATGCGCTCATCAGCATTGCTGCAGAGATGAAAGTGGGCGGTCGGAGGTCATTCAAATCGTGTTGCGCAAGTGGGAGCTCAAGCGGCTTGTAGAAGCGAACACCCGGCTAAGGACACTGCACGATAACAGGCGTTTCGTGCTCCGCGATGCCAAACAGTTTCAATTCGACAATCCCCAATTCGAATGCGACCGGGACGCCCTTTCCGGCACCAAGTGCTCGGTAGAAACCGGTGGCGAACGCGATCGCCGCCTCGTCACTGATTGTCGTGCGCATGCCGATGACGAAGGGGACATGCCGGGCAATCGCAAGAGCCTGGTTTTCAGAAAAGCAAGCGTTGAGCAGGACACACCGGACTTTCTCGCCCGCCGCCGCGAACAGCGCGGCCAACGCGTCGGGGTCGATTTCGTGGCTCGTGCCATCGGATGCTTCCACACAGATTGCACCATCAGCAGTACCGTGGCCGGAGAAGTGCACATAGGCCGGTTCGAGCTCAAGCAGTGCCCGCACCATGTCCTTGGCACGGACTGCTCCGCGTGCTTGGAGGTCAAACCGCTCGCGGTATCCTGCCGTTGCCAGCTCTTCTCGAATGTCCCGCAATTCCCTGTCGAGCCGCAACCGAGTTCTGTCCGAGGGATTGGCCGCTAGAAAGAGTATCCGGAGCTTCGTAGCCGTCTCGACAGCTAGTGCGCTCAGATAGGTCACATAGTCCATTGTACTGTCGGCCCAGAGCGCGATACCATCGAAGAAATCGGCTTCTGCGCGTTCGTAGCGACGCTGCGCTTCCTCCGTCCCGAAATGTTCACGCGAGACAGTTGGGTTGCGCGAATCTCTGATCGCCTGCGCGAACTCACGGCACCCCTTCCACTGCTGGCTGGAATCCCCTCCGGTCACCCGTCTGGCCTTCTCCCGCACAAGGCTTTCAATCAGCTCGACCTCCGCGTCCCTGGGCCATTCTTCGGGCGTGATACCCGTGTCTTCCTTACGGTAGTGTCCAGCGGTACGCTTCGCCCTGGCCTTGAGCGAGCCAATAAGGCTTTTTAGCCCACTTCCGTTCGCGTCGATTTCCGTCTTAGCCACGCTAATCCCCAATGCAGCGCATGCCGAGCAATGTACCCGTCGTGAGGCGCGAGCTTAACCTTAAAGCGAGCTGTGTTCGCCTGAACCGATTCGAGCCGACGTCTCTTGCGATCCGCTGCCGCCACCACCTGCCGATGGGATCGCTGGGATCTTCTCGGCGGAGCTGCGCTTCCTAGCGCCAATGCCGCGGCCCGCTCGAACGCTGTTCGGTCGCCACGAACTTTCAGCAGAATACCCCGTCGCCTTGATCGACCATACGTCGCCTCGTGGGTCGACAATTGGTAGGCAAGTTCATACGGTTTAGCTTCCAGTTCAAGAGCAGTGATGGAGAATTGCATGAACCAGCCAACTCTGCCGCCTTCTGAGCGGAATTACTTGAACTTTGTCCTCAGAAACGCGAGCCAGGGAAGCGAGGAGGCCTAGGTCCGATGTTTCAGGCGCCACGGTTTGATTGCCCCCGGCCAGCCCTTGCTCTTGGCTCGACCGCACCCATTCTGATTTCGGAGTAGACAATGTCGCGCATCGATAGCCTGCGCAGCGAACTCGCTCGGCTTAAGCAATCGGAAGGGCGGCTTCGGAAGGAACTCGCCGGGCACGAGGCAACAGTTGCTTTGGCGCGGAAAGATGCCGGTTCGAAGCGTCAGTCGGCGGCGCGGTCCCGCAATGCGTCGTCGATCAATTCCTATCTCCGCTCGGCTGTGTCACTCGACCACAAGGCCACCGAAACCGGTAAGAAGGCTGCCGCGGTCGCCGAGAAAATCGGTCGCAACGCCAAGGACCAAGCGAGGAAGCAGGCAGCGATCGCTAGCGCGGAAGAAGACCTGCGCAAGGAACGCGAGCGCGCCGACAAGAAGCGCCGACGTGAGGAACTCACTCACGCGCGTCAGGTTCACGGGCTCCTGCAGTCGGCCCCGCATCTCGCGCGTATCCCCGAGCCCAAACCCGAACGGCTCCGAGTCCTCTACGTCACAGCCAATCCCGAAGCGACCGAACGCATCTACCAGCGCGACGACGGGTCAGTCGTCGAGGAGGGCCGCTGGCTCCAGACCGACCGTGAGGTGCGGGACGTTCTCAAGGCACTCAAGAGTGCGCTGCATCGCGATCTCATCGATCTCGAGCATCTTCCGGCAGCGACGTTCGCCGATCTGATCGATGGGACAAACGAACGACGTCCGCATGTTATCCATTTTTCGGGTCATGCCGCCGAGGGCGCCTTGCTATTTGACGACGGGCTTGTCCACAGTACTCAAGCACGACCGATACCGCTGCAGTGGATTGCCGATCTGCTGGCGGCAACGACAACGCCACCGATTCTCGTTGTCCTCAATGCGTGCGACAGTCTCGTCGGCGCCGAAGCGCTGCTCGAAACGGTCCCTGTTATTATCGGAATGCGTGGTGAAGTCGGGGATATTGGCGCCAGGGTATTCGCAGTGCGTTTTTATGCAGCGATCGCTGAGGGACAGCCGGCGGGGATGGCTTTGCAGCAGGCCAGACTTGGCCTCAAGGACGCCTTGCTGCTGGACGACGCCTCCTTGCTCGAGTCGTTGTCACGATCGGGGATAGACCTTGATCAGGTTGTGTTGGTGAAGGGGCAAACGCCAGCCGCCTGAGACTGATAGTTCGTGCCGGCGCGTCCGGACCAAAATGGAACTGGGGGACTGATGAGTAGCGACGACAACGCTGAACGCGACAAGGGTCTCGTCTTTGTGGATACCGCTTTCGACCGACGGCCCGCGACCCATGTGATGATCATTGGCGTCGGCGCGTTTCAGAGCAAGAAGCTGAAGCCGGTTACTTCACCGCCGATCTCGGCACGCGCTATCGCCGACTGGTTTCTCGATCAGAAGGCCGGATTCACCAACCCGGAGCGGCCGCTCGGGAGCCTTGCACTGGCCCTCTCTGAAACGCCCCCTGGGCAGGCTGGCGCCCAATATGCAAGCGTAACCGTGCCACGAGCGACGTTTGCCGAGGTGAAGGCTGCAGTGAAGGACTGGGTCAAGCGGGCCAATACGCACAAGGACAACGTGATGGTGCTGTTCCTTTCAAGCCACGGCGAGAGCTTCGGTCGGAGGACAGCCTTCTTACTTGAAGACTACGACACAGACCCGCTTGAGCAGACCGCCGGAATGACCGAGATCGAGCAGTTCATTACAGCGCTCGAGAACGCTGTGCCGACGTCGCAGCTGTTATTGTTCGATTGCTGCCGTTTGAAGACCTCGTTGGGGCTGCCTGCCGAAGAGGAGTTCGGCACCAAGCTGATCTCGCTTTCACGAGCGCGGGACGACCACGGTGGAACGCGCCACCAATGGGCGCTCTGCTCAACTAGCCTCTATGAGGAGGCCGACGGTCGGCGCGATAAGACAACTGTCTTCACCGACAGTTTGCTCCGAGCGCTCAACGGTGCCGCGGCCGACGTGTCGGGGGCACGCTGGCCGGTTCGACCCGGCATTCTCGTTGACCGGCTCACTCAGTTTCTAAGGCTCTTTGCTCGACCAGACGGGTCGTTGCAGACGCCGGCGGGCCGAGCCGCTGGAAGCTTTGCGATCACCTATCCTGGCGGCCTTGATCGGGTGAAAACCTATGTCAGTCTTTCCGATCGAGCCCGATGGCCACGCTGTCGCACCGTCATCTCAGACCATCGGGAGGTCGTGTCTACGAAAACTGCGGGCGAGGCCGCGCCCTTCTTCGCGGAGTTTGACCTCGAAGAACTGAAGACAGTGACGATTTCAATTGATCGGGACGGCAAGGCTCTTGGGTCAGAGATACTTACCCCTCGCGCTCCCGTGGCATTCGTCGAAATCGGAGCGGTACCGACCGTCGAAACCGCCTCGCCAGTCCCGCGTCGCGGCCCCGGCGCCGAATTGGTTTTTGAGTTTACTGCCGCAGCGGAGGTAGGGGCCGGCTTCGTCGTCGCATTGTCGCGGCGCGACGGCAACAACCCCGGTCCACTGAAACCAGTAGTCGGCGGCACTCGCGAAAAGCTGCGCCTTGACGTCGAGCCGGGTGCCTACAGCGCCGTCATTACGCTTCCCGACGGGACGAGCGTCAGCAGGGAACTCCAAGCCGAGCAAGGCGCGAGTGTCCATAGCCTGATTGTCAGCGGCCCTTCCCTGCATGAATGGCTGGGGTATGCGACCTTAGCCGGCGCGCTTCTTGCCAGCACCTCAATATCCCAGGGGCCAGACGCGGTCAGCGCACCTCGATTTCCACAGCAGCCTCTCAACCCTAGGGGACCGACGGTCACCAGTGTCGCCCGTTCAATGCCGGCCCCCTCGTTCTCCGAACTCGTCGGGGTAATGGCCAAGCCGCGCGACGCAGCCCGCCTAGGTGCGGCAGGCCCGCGAACACCCGCCTTGCGGGAGGCAGCGGGCGATCGGGACTTTCTTCGCTTTGATGTGCCCGAGCACAATCCTCTGGTCTTCGAGGACGCCTACACGCAGCGCAGCGGGCCGCTCTGGGCCGTCCTTGGATTCGGTACCCGCATCGAAGCGGCCTTTCTGCCGCAGTTGGGCCGGCCGAGCGACCCAAACGAATGGTCCGCTCACCTAATCGTCGCCGCCGCTCCAGCAGAAGGGCGAGCCGCGACGTCGGGCATCGTCGAGTCATACCGATGGTCCGGCCTGCTGGCGTTCCTCGCTTCGCGCGACTTCGAGCGTGGCTCCGAGGTTCTCAAGGTCATGCAAGGAGAGGTCCGCGAGGCCGTCCGCAGCAAGATGACCAACCCGCTTGCGGCCGTGGCGGGTGCTCTAATCGCAGTGGGAGCCGGAGCATCGGAGCTTGTGCCACGGCAATGGCTCGAGAACATCACCAACCGGTTTCCGCAAATCCCCGACGGGCCTATTATCCTGGCGCGTCGCCTGATGACCGAGAGGTCGCCCGACTTCGATCGTATCTCCGAATTGCTCGAACAAGGGTTCAGCCGCGGCGTGCCATTTTTCTCGCTCACCTGCGACTGGCTGGCCCGCGGTCTTGAATCGGTTCCTGGGTCGCAGGAGGAGTCTTCAGAGGAGCGAGGGCTGGTCCGGCGGGTCGCGGCTCGCGTCGATCCGCAACAGGCCTTCACAGTGGTCAAGCTTACTCCATGAGGTAGCTCAATGTTCACACTCACCATGAATCCGGCGTCTGAGGGCGATGCGCTTGTCCTCGCCTGGGGCGATGAGGACCATTCGTATCACGCCCTGGTCGATCTCGGCCGCACAAAGGACTACGGCACTGCCCGGCCTGCGCTAAAGGAGATGAGCAACTGCGAACTCTTCGTAATCAGCCACATCGATGCCGATCACATCGAAGGAGCCATGCCTTTGGTGCGCGAGGCGGCGGCGCCGTTCAATCCCAAAGAGGTGTGGTTCAATGCCTACCATCAGCTTGTCGAAGCGCGTGACCGCATTACAGCGGGTCTCGAAACCGAGCCACTCAACGCCGAGCAGGGCGAAAAGCTTTCGTCCGGCATCGATAAGTTCAATTGGAAATGGAACTCCCGCTTCGCCAGCCGCATAGCCTCACGTGGGAGCCCGGAGGCAAGTGGCGAAATTAGCTTCGCCGGGCTCGCGATTCGCCTACTCTCGCCCAACGATGCAGATCTTGCCGCGCTGATCCCGCGTTGGATGGACGAACTTGAAGCCAATGGACTCCGCCCATTCGACCCTGACCACGGAATGGGCGAACCTGGCTCAGGCCGCGAGCCCTTGTCCGGGCTGGACGTCGAGCAACTCGCCTCCAAACGCTTCAAGGAAGACACCGCCGCGCCTAATCGCAGCAGCATCGCCTTCATTGCCGAGTTCGGCGGTCGCCGCGTCCTTTTGGGCGCCGATGCCCATCCGGGCATCATGGAGCGCGCTTTGCGGGAGCTCGGAGCGAGCGAGGCCGAACCCTATCCCCTCGCTTGCTTCAAAGTCTCCCATCACGGCAGCAAGGCCAATACCTCGCCAGAGATTCTTAGGATTCTCGATTGCACGGCATTCGCCTTTTCGACGGATGGCTCGCGCCACAACCACCCCGATCCCGAAACTATCGCAAGAATCCTTGTGAATGACCCGGTGCGTCAAAAGGTTCTCTATTTCAATTATGCGCAAGAGAACACCACGATCTGGAACGACCCCGAGACAATGCGCCGCTTCAATTACCACTGCGTGTTTCCTGCCCAAGGCGAGCAGGGCTTGGTCATTTCTATCTGAGGGGAGTGGTCGCGTTCTCTTCCTCAGGGCAAAATCTGGGCACGGTCATCGGTCTTGTGATGATCATTACATGCCATGTTGCCGCATCGCGATCTGTTGGCCAAATGAGGTTGGAGCGGGCGTGAAAAAGCCATCGCAACCCCTGCCTTCCTATCGACCGCAGCCATACGAAGGCTGTTCAGGACCCAGTGATAGCAAGTTCCTCGTGCAATGCGGCGTACAACATATTCCCTCTCGCGTTCAACAAGGATACGAGTTCGGCTTCGGTTGCATGTTCGACTTGCTCTCGACTTCCATATCCGTTTTTCCACAACTCGAGGATTTCGCCGCGCGCTAAGACGATAGGTAATTCAGTCAAGGAGAAGGCTGCGCCGGGTATTCCAAGGTCAAGGCGTTTAAGCAAAGTACTCACCTCATCGGGATCATCAGCTCGACCAAGAACGATCGCAGCTATTCGGAGCACCGAGTCCAACAGGAAGCGGGTACCGTCAGCAAAACCCCTTATGTCGCCATGACGAATGGGCGAAAACGGATTGGTGGTGTAGCCAGTCTCAATATCCGTGATTGTAACGCCTTCGATCCAGTCCGAAACGATGAGCGCACGTTTGCAGCGACCGTAATATTTCACATCGCTTTCCGCACGATGCCATAGGGCACGCGCCACATGTTGGCCAAAGCGTTGCGAAACTTGTTGCTGCCGTTGCGGCTCACCGCGTCTTGTTTGAGGCGTGTAGTCTTCATCGCGTTCGGGCAGCGCTTCCAATAAAACGAGAACCGTCTCTAGTCCTATCGAATCCGGCGGCAATTGGCGTAGCAGCTCAACAGCCTGCATACTGGATTCCAAGCTGAGGGGTGACTCGCCGCAGGCGCGCCCTAGAGGCGTTAGCCTCAGCCTTCCATCGCGCTCATCAATCAACCCATCGTGCTGCATCCTCGTCATCAAATTGAGGAGCCGGGTTGACATGCTGCCGCGCCAGGCGGGATCTCTCAGCGAGGCAAGAAATCCTCCATAGGTGTTTGCCACCAGATCGACAACTGCATTGCTTGGAATATCCTTTACCTGCGCCAGAAGTCTAACGACCCACGTGCCCGGGCTTCTTTCGTCGAAGGAAGACTGGATGCGTTCGGGACGTCCCTGAACGTAGCGCCGGAAGAGATTCTCTCGCTCCATGCCGGTGTCGGCGAGAACTATGGCTTTGCCTTCTGTCTCGTAGCCCAGGCGACCTGCACGGCCCGCCATGTTCTTATACTGAGCGACAGTGTAAGGCTGCGGCTCCACTCCGCGAAATTCCGTTTCCGCCACGATGACGGTCGAAGCCGGCGTGTTTACGCCGGCAGCTACGGTGCTTGTCGCCACCAAAACCTGAATCCCACCGTTTGGGTCGCGAAAGCCTCTCTCCACGATCATGCGTTCTTCGCGATTAAGATCACCGTTGTGAAAGGCAACGCCGCCGTTGAGCGCGCGGCGAAGGCGTTCGGACATATCCGAACGATCCATTCCCGGCAGCATGTCCGCGATTGTTTGTGCTGGCGGCAAACCCAACTCGGCCGCGAGATATTCCGCGCAACCGGCGGATGGTCCTCTCGCGTTACGAAAGACGATGACCTTTTCGCCCTGACCGGCGAGATGCCGAACCAGCGGTACGAGAACGTCTTGGGAAGATGGCTTATCCCGGCGCTGCCGTATCTCGCAGCGTGCGAACAACTGCGCGACCTCCACCTCACCATTAGGACGCTGCAACTTCCACACGCCGCTCCGATCAATGACACCTTCTGTCAAGGGAACCGGACGCTCGGTCGTAAGGAGAAGTTCACAATCAAGCCAGCGCTCAAAGTTGTTTGTGTCGCCGATTACCGCACTCAGGGTCACCAACTGAGGTGCAATCCCCCGCTCGCGTGCGCTCAAAAGATTGGTGAGGATTAGCTCCACAACCATCCCACGACCCGGCTCTGTGATAAACTGTCCTTCGTCAATCACCACCAGACCGATTTGGTGAAGGATGTGCGGAGAGGAAACTGACAGAGCCAAAAACTTCTCATAAGTGAAGAAGGCTATGTCGTACTTGCCCCTTAGAACGTCGCCAACCTGATCTTGCCAATCGCCGCTGCATCGGGCGATGCGCAGATTCAAAAGGTCGCCATAGAGCGCAGAGAAATCTTCGAATTTTTCATTGACCAGCGCTTTGTAAGGGAGGAGGAAAACCGCCTTCTTTCCCTCGCCGATTGCTTTCAGTGCTGCCATCTCGCCGACAAACGTTTTGCCGGCACTTGTCGGCGCTACGACGAGAAGAGATTTTCCATCGAGCACGCCATGGCTATTCACAGTGGCGATCTGCAATGAATTCAGACCGGCGGGGAAACGATCGCTCCAAGCGTTCAGCGCATTCTGAGGAATTCCGTAGGCCGAAAGCTCCCCAATTGGACCTGAAACAGTGACCGTGCCCCTTTCGGGATAGAGCGCGCGGTAGCATTTACCGCGCATACCTTTCGGCAGGGTTAGCTCTCCTTCGACATGACCGAACATCACCGGAGTCTGTTCGTAACCGAATCGGGCTGCGTTGGCGCGGACCATTTGCACAACGCGGTCCACCATCGCAACCACGCTCACCGGCCCATCACTCTCCAGTATGCAATCCAAAATCGCCTTCGTAAAAAGACCGTGGCGTGTTTGGGGGTCTTCGAGGGCCTCCTCGTTTGGATTGCATGCAGCGAAAAGAATACGGCCCTGTCCACCAACTTCGGCGAGCGGCATCCCCGCTGCGCGCGGAATGTATCCGACATCCAGAACGCGTGCCGGCGCGCCACCGCTAAAGCAGCAATCTAGCAAAAGCAGGACAGCGCGCGCTCGCGAAGTCCGAAACTTCGCGGCAATCTCCGTCATGTCTATTGTCGTTCCCGGAACGTCGTCAGAGCGCGTATCCGTTAAAACTAATCGGTGGTCTTGCGTGCCGTGGCCGGCAAAAAACAGGATGACGACGTCATCTTCTGATGCACCGTCGAGCACATCGTCAAAGATGGCCGAAACCCTCGCATAAGTCGCGTCGTGGTCAGTGATAAGCGTTGGCTGAAACCGGTCAATAGAATCCGACAGCACCGCGCACATAGTCGAAGCATCACCCACAGCGCCGCTCAGTTCCCGCGCAAGCGGATCAAGATGTTTGTTGATTCCGATAAACGCTGCGCGGATCATGGTTAGGCTCTGTGCACCGCAATCGATCCGGTGGCGGGGCGTTCGTATTTTTTCAGCGCCACGGGCGGAAAAGTTTCTCTTTGAACGACTTGCTTGTTTCCGATTTTTTCAAACCACACGCACCACACGCCGTCCTCGTCCGTCATGCTCGTCTTGCCTACTTGCTCAACAGTCATTTGAGGACCCCCGGATTTCAGTTGAACAACATCACCCGCTGCAAATTCAGACATTTTCATCTCCTTGTTCGTGATTTGTCCCATCGTAACATTTTTTTGCGGTAGGCACTCCAGCGACTCGTTTTTGGAGCAATTATCAACAGGTGATGCACCAAGGCTTTACGGATTGAGTGTATTCGGTCGCGAGGGCGAACTTGCATAGACAGCGGTGCCGCCCATCAAACAAGCGGCAATCATATGCGTCAGCGAGTGCAGTCCACAAATAGGTCTGCAACATAGACGTTTCCGCCGTTCCGTCGAGACGCCAACCAAATCAGTCAAACGAACGGAATATGCTTCCGCAAACCGATCAGCGCTTCGATCGCCGCCAGCCCGCTGTCATGGCCTCCGCTTCTGAACAGAACCATCTTTCGCCTTTGGCTTCGGTGATTTTGGTGACGTTGTAGTACTTCTGTCCAGGCACGTGATAGATGCGCCGCCGTTTGCTGATATGTTGCCTTTGATATTGCAGCCGGAGTTGCCGTTGCCAATCGCAAAAGCGGTGCCGGCGGCGCTTGCGCATCGTCGCCATGCTGCGCCCGCCAGTCCCATGGCGGCAGAAGCGTTCCGACCCAAAGACCGGTCTTCGACGCCTTCGCTTTGGTCTGTTGTTTTGCATAGGCGCCATCGCTGTATTTTGGCCAATCGAGCGCTTGGCCGTGCTCGAGCATCCAGGCGGCGACGCTCGACCGTCGGCGCGCCTGCAGTCACCAACAAACCGGCCGTAGCGACCAAGTCCCGAACGTACACTTGACCGGCCTCGAGGCTGCTAGGAAGCCGTCCAGCGCTTCGGCGGAACGGCGCCCGCATGGATATTCGAATCCCTTGGCGTCGTCGCAGTATTGCCGGCTCTCGGGCGCGTCGATGCCATTGAAGCGGACACGCTGCCCATGGATCTCGATCGTGTCGCCATCGATGATGGAGGCGACACCGGCAATCGGCGCTGGAGCCGGCTTGGTCAGATTCAGTAGGTGACCTCGGGCAATGAGCCGCTGTGTTGCATGAAGAACTGCGCCACCAAAGCCGAAGCCGCGGCTACCGTCACGTAGATCACTCGCAAAGGCATGCCAGCCCACCGGCGCGGGCGATATTGCTTGGCTCCGGTGCGTTTCAGCCACTTGTCGGACCGATTGTCGTAGCGAGATCGTTCCACCGTCCTGGCCGCTTTCACTCGCACCCGATGCCGTCGCGATCGCGATCTAGTCCGTTAGGATCACCGTTGGTGATTTTCACCCCATGGGGTGCGACCGGATTGTTTCCCTTGCCGCCTGCGCAGTCCAAATCAGCACCGCCAGATGGCACAGCTGCGGCAGTTGCGGCCACGCCTCGATACCTGTTGACGATTGCTGCGGCGCGTACGCCGTCGCCCTCGATATGGGTGTTGTTGCTGTTGGGATTGAATGGATCGACCGTCTGCAAAAGCATGTTGGCGTGGTACGCATCGCCAGCGGCGAGCGTCACCGAAATCGTAATTGTTCAAATAGTCGGCTGCGCAGCCCGAGATAAGTACCACGGACAACACGCACGAAAATTCGTGCACATGCATGAATGAATTCCCCAACCCAAGAAGGATCATGCGCTATTTGTCTCTTGCTGTCGAATCCAGAAGAGGTTTCGGCCTTCCGTGAAGGCACCATTGTCGTCATTGCCGTGTCGTCTCAGCGATGTTGGCTCTGGGGAGGAATACATGCGTGGCGCGCTCGTCTTTGGTTCCGTTCTTTCATTGATCCTATCATCGGCTCCCGCCTTGGCCTGGTGGGACGGCGGCCCCATGCAGATCGCCGCCGTGGCCTAATCAAAGCTGAGCGCACAGGCGAAGGCCAAGGCCGGTGCCCCGATCAAACTGAACCCCGACTATCAGAGCTGGGTCGCCGGCGTGCCGGACGACAAGAAGGCGCAGTATGCTTTCGTTCATGCGGCGGTTTGGGCTGATGACATCAAAGACCCTGCCCACGGCTACACCAAGGACGACGACACGCCAACGGGGCAGAACATCGGCTATGCCGACAAGAACATGCATCGCTACTGGCACTTCAAGGACATCAGCTTTTCGACCGACGGGACGCAATTCTCCGACGCCGATCCGATCAACGCGGTCTCGCAGATGAAACTCTTCGTCGCCGCGCTGCCGGCGTCAGCCGCTACCGACGACGTGCGCCCTTTTCTTTTGCTTTCAGCGCTTTAAGGGCGGCGTCCGTCAGCAGCCCAATGGTCTCCTGAAAAAGTACCGTCAGTACAATTTCAAGGCTCGGCAGCAGGAAATCCCTTTTTCCAGTGCCTTAAAGGGCAAAAAAGTACCGTCACGAGCCTCTTTGGTTGTGACTGTACTCAGAAAAATCCTGGCTCAGCCAATACGCCATCGGCGAGCCGACTACCGCGCCACCAATGATCACGATATCATAGGCATTGCGCGAAGGGGCTGTGTAAGGAGGGATTGCCACGACTGCTCTCCGTTTTCGAGGTTGAAGACGGCGATCAGACCGTCCGGGGCCCGCGCCAGCAGGCTGACATCAGGATCCATCCGAAGAAGGCGCACGAAGGCGCGTGACGCTCCGTCGGTGGCCACGCGTGTCCAGCGTTCGACTTCCTAGCAGCAGTCTGGCCGTCTACTTATCTGGGGTGGCGGTGGATCACCCTGCCCTGGATCAGTTCGCGACCCGCCTTGCCCGTCTATCGTTCGCCGCTTAAGCAGGGACGGTACTTTCTTCCACAGATAGCCAGTGACATGACAGTGGCTCAGGAAGAGAAATTCAAGGCCGCTCAGCTCCCGTCATTCGCTTCGAGGATGGGGAGCAGGTCGTGCGTCACGCCAAATTGCACGATTTACGGGGTTGCCGCCCAAGAACCGTATCTGTCCTGTGGCGGAAGCTTTGGAACAAGGGAAGTTGGGATCAACACCGAGCGAATGCTTCAAAGCAACTCCGTTGGTGGTATGAAGCAGGCGGTGTCGGGCGCGAGGGTGTCCACCATGCGTCCAGGTGATCCTCAAATGAACCCTCTGCACCGCTCGAGGCGCCCTTCGGGAGTTCCAGGCGGCATTTCTGTTCAATAGCTGAGCCAAGTCTGCGGGCGTTGGAAGCTGTTAAACCTAGATCACCGGAGGCATGCTCCGCGCCACCCTGCTTGGTCGCGCCATGATCACGCAGAGGGACTTCCCATTCTATGCTTCGATCGGGAGGAGGATTGAACCTGAATGGATATCCGGCCGACCTTCGCGCTGGTCTAATCGCCGCGTAGAATCTTCGCCTCGAGCGCGGCCGCAACGAATGCCCGCCTTGCAGTTGGCGGATGAGCCTCACCACGCAACACGTGCAGACAGGCATCCATCGCTGCATTCCGCTTCTTGGTCTGAGAACGAAGATCCCGCATCAAAATAGTTGCCGCGTCATTCACCTCAAGCACGATGCGTTCAGAGCTGTTACGGTTGACCTGAACGACGACTGGTCTCTCAAATCTGCTTAAGCCCATCGCCACGCTCCCCTCCACCCGGCGACGACAGGCCGCACTGTTTTCCTCAACCGAAATCCGCCTGAATCACCGCAGCTAATTTTCGGTCCCAGGCGACCCCCTGCCTGGCCGTAAAGTCTCGAGAATGGTCGGTTCGCGCTGAATAAAATAGAGTGGGATAACCAAGCCGAATGCAGCGACACTATTGAGAAACAGGTATATGGTCATATAGCCCCCCGGCCATTTTCATAAACCATACAGCCATGCAAGTTCGCTAAAAGCAAGCGACCCCGGCGCGCGCACCTGCGTATACACGGCAATGTCATGTCGCCTCGTTCACAGCCGGGCGCGGCATGCTAGCCAGTGCCTACAGCACTCGTGATCTCGGACCGTGCCCATGCGTCGCGGACGCCCGATAACCACGGAAGTGCGGTGCGGCACATTGAGGCCGAGCCTGCACAACAGTCTCGCGGCAGCGCGAATGTAGATTGGCCGGGAGAATTCGCCAAAGTACCTCATGCTCCGTCATCAGCGGAACCTGAGCTCGAACAAAGGCAAGTCCGAACGGCCGCCCATCCTGCAGGATGTGGTGACGGCCAGTCACCACAACATGATCATCGACGAGTTGGGAATCGGCGCTATCCGCGCGACATTGGACCAGACGGCCCCGGGCTGACATCAGTCGATCCTCAAACGTGTCCCCGTACAGAATAAATCCGACAGCCGCCACTAGGGCATTTCGATCGGACACGCTGAGTGTTGCTGACGTCCCGCCGACGCAACTTTCCGAGCAATCGTAGATCCGAGCGATCGGCGAAGGACAACAAAAATCCTCCGCCCCCCACCGCGGCCGACCGGACGCGCTGCGGCATTGGGGAGCGGTTACATCTAGCGGCATCCCCGAGCGCGAGGTGTCGTTCTCAGTGAACAGTTACGATTTGAAAGCGCGCCGGCTCTAAATCAGGAGTTCGTGCGATTCTCACGAAGCTCAAGGGAATCGGCGCGCTAGGACGACAGGTAACGGGAAAGAGCTGGGACCTCAGAATGTCGGTTTCGTACAAAGCTGAGTTTGGTACGTTTCCCACTCTGACATACTTTTCGCGTCTTTTGTAATCACGCGGCGGGGGCTCGCCGTGCATCGATTCGCATTCCGCTGTCATTGTCGTACCAAGGGGCGTATTGTCACGAGATCGTCTGCACGTTTTTACGGGCGCGGACGGCAAGGAGATTGGAATGCTCTTGCCCCAAGTGGGATTGAGCCATGACCAATCCAGTGAATGCTTCCTACAAAAATGAATTGCTGCGACGGCTTAGCGCGGATGACCTCGCGCGTTTGGAGCCGCATTTTGAGCGACGTGCCCTTGATCTGAGAATGCCGTTGGAGACTGCCGGTTCAAGGATAGAGGCCGTTTACTTCCTTGAGGAAGGCATCGGCTCTGTTGTCGCGATGACTCCGGACGGCAAGGATGCCGAAGTTGGCCTCATTGGCTTAGAGGGAATGACTGGTCCCGCGCTGGTGATGGGTGCCGACTATGCCGCGCACGATTGTTACGTGCAATTGGCAGGCAATGCAGTGCGAATCGGAGTTCAGCCATTCAAGGCGGCTCTAGTGGACAGCCCTACGTTGCATCCCTTCCTTTTGCGCTATGTCCACTATCTCCACATTCAGGCTACGTATACGGCCCTAATGAACGCACGAGCGAGCCTTGAAGAGCGTCTGGCGCGATGGCTGTTGATGTGTGACGACCGGATGCACGACAAACGCATTACGATCACTCACGAGTTTTTGTCTGTTATGCTCGGCGTAAGGCGGCCGGGGGTCACCGTTGGGCTCCAAGTGCTCGAGGGCCGTGGCCTCATCCGTTCGCGACGAGGTGAAATCGTCATTCGAGACCGCCAAGGCCTCGTTGCCCAAGCAGCTGGTATCTATGGGCAACCAGAAGGCGAATATGTTCGGCTGATTGGGGAAATCGCCCGACGCTGACCATGGGGTCTGTGGGGTCCGCAAGCTCGGTCCTCGCTAGCAGCTAAGCAGAATCTTGCTTCGCGCGCGGTCAGATGGTGTAGAGATCCCTGGCTTGGACGAGCGGGCGACGGTTTTTGCAAATCCCAAGAATGGCTTGCATACAGGAGAGCAGCCCTCCATCATAGCCGGATTCGCAGTTCCATTTTTTGCCAGCGCACCTTGCGATTGGCAGCACGAATCGGGACGCCGCCCCCTAGGAGGGGGAGAAACCATGCCTTCCGTATCTACTGGACGGGCCAACTTATTGGACGCAGAAACGGGCGCCCGTTTCATTCACGCGCTACTCGATGAACTCTCTGGCGGGAAAGCGCCCACGCCCGACTTCGTCAAACAAAGCGCGGCGACAGTGCTTGCCAACGAAATGAATGTGGCGAGCCGGCCGGCATAGTCGTACTGAATGAGTGCACGGCGATCTATGCAGGAGGCAAGTCCGGCCAGATTTCGGAGCTGTATGTTCGACCCGAGATGCGCTCCAATGATTGCCCCTTGTCTGCTCGAGGTCGCTGTGCGGGAAAGCCGCGCTCGTGGTTGGAAGCGACTTGAGGTTGGAGCACCCGCGCAACCAAAATGGAAACGCACGTCGATTTCTACTCGGACGGGTTCGAGGAAGTCGGCCCTCGGCCCCGCAGGACTATTTAGACAATCTGTCCCCAACCTATGCCAAGCTACACAGGTGTAATGCAGGGTCACTTCGCCAGCAACGGTTATTCTCGCTTCGACGAACTTCAAAGCCGGCATGTGGCAGATCAAGTTCGGCTGCGAGCATCTTCACCCTTGGAGGAGGCGCGCTGCCTCGCGTACGGATGTCACTCGCGACCCACTCCCAGACCTGTTCCTGGCGCCCCTGATTGGTTGGAGTTTAGAGGCGCCCCTGATTGGTTGGAGTTTAGAAAAGTCAGCCACCGTCTGGTCTGACCGACGGAGCCGATCCTACCGGGGCGGCTCTGGTGTGGATCAAACGCGCCATAGTCCATTGTGAGACGGGGGGTGCCGCGGCGGATTGAGCGCACCTGATGAGCTTGGCAGCAACAAAACCACTTGCCGACTACCAGCACTCCGAGTGGGTTTGTTCCCGAATGAACTTCCTCGCGAGGCGCACCCGTGTGCAGGTGCGGTGATGCGGCGACAGCCGTAGCGGGCTGGCCGACAAAATGTAAGTAAGCGGCAGCAACCCCTGCGTCCTGGGTTTGAGCAAACCACAAGCGAGATACGGCCTTCAATCCGAATGCCTCCTGGCACAAGAAGTTCGCAAGTCTCGCTGCCTGATCAGCACTCCCCGCAGCGCGCAGGCGTTGCAACGGATCTTCAAAGAAATTCACAGGCTCTTAGCACTCCAAAGCCGCTGGGAATGGTAGGCGAACATAAATTGTCGAAACGCGCTGCCGAGAATGCCAAATGACGAAGTCAGCAGGAGTGTTCAAAGTGGTCGCCTTGCCTGAGAGCTTTGGATCAAGATTTTGCTCATGCGCCTGCCCTTTCGTCTTGACTATCTCCGGCTTACCCCTTAATCCTCCCGTTGTTAGCACTCGCTCGCGGTGAGTGCTAACAACGGTCCGGCAAAGCCGGGCTTTGCAGTTTGTCCGGCGTGGCCGGACGGTGTTTCTCACCGCTCTCACCGAGGAAGAAAAAATGGCAAAGTCGAAGTTCCGCCCGCTTCATGACCGCGTGGTCGTTCGGCGGGTCGAATCCGAATCCAAGACCGCGGGCGGGATCATCATCCCGGATACGGCAAAGGAAAAGCCGCAGGAAGGCGAGATCATCGCTGTCGGCTCCGGTGCTCGTGACGAAACCGGCAAGCTGGTCCCGCTGGACGTCAAGGCTGGCGACCGCATCCTGTTCGGCAAGTGGTCGGGCACCGAAGTCAAGCTCAATGGCGAAGACCTTCTGATCATGAAGGAATCCGACGTGATGGGCATCATCGGCTGACCGCCGTCGCCTTTCATCACATCCAATCTGAATTTAGGCCGAATTGCCCAGGAGCAAAAAAATGGCTGTGAAGCTCGTCAAATTCTCCCGTGATGCCCGCGAACGCATGCTGCGCGGCGTCAACATCCTCGCCGACGCGGTGAAGGTCACGCTCGGCCCGAAGGGCCGCAACGTCGTCATCGACAAGTCGTTCGGCGCCCCGCGCATCACCAAGGACGGCGTCACCGTCGCCAAGGAAATCGAGCTTGAAGACAAGTTCGAGAACATGGGCGCGCAGATGGTCCGCGAAGTCGCTTCGAAGACCAACGACATCGCCGGCGACGGCACCACGACCGCGACGGTTCTGGCGCAGTCGATCGTCCAGGAAGGCCACAAGGCCGTTGCCGCCGGCATGAACCCGATGGACCTGAAGCGCGGCATCGATCTGGCTGTGACCGAAGTCGTCGCGACGCTGATCAAGAACGCCAAGAAGATCAAGACCTCCGAGGAAGTTGCTCAGGTCGGCACGATCGCCGGTAATGGCGACGAGTCGGTCGGCAAGATGATCGCGGAAGCGATGCAGAAGGTCGGCAACGAAGGCGTCATCACGGTTGAAGAAGCCAAGACCGCCGAGACCGAACTCGAAGTCGTCGAAGGCATGCAGTTCGACCGCGGCTATCTCTCGCCCTACTTCGTCACCAACGCCGACAAGATGGTTGCCGAGCTCGAGGACGTCTACATCCTGCTCCACGAGAAGAAGCTCTCCAACCTGCAGGCCATGCTGCCGGTTCTCGAAGCCGTCGTGCAGACCTCCAAGCCGCTGCTCATCATCTCGGAAGACGTCGAAGGCGAGGCCCTGGCCACGCTGGTCGTCAACAAGCTGCGTGGCGGCCTGAAGATCGCTGCCGTCAAGGCGCCGGGCTTTGGTGATCGCCGCAAGGCCATGCTGGAAGACATCGCCATCCTCACCGGTGGCCAGGTCATCTCGGAAGACCTCGGCATCAAGCTCGAGAACGTCGGCCTCAACATGCTCGGCCGCGCCAAGAAGGTGTCGATCTCCAAGGAGAACACCACCATCGTCGACGGCGCCGGCAAGAAGGCCGAGATCCAGGGCCGCGTTGCCCAGATCAAGCAGCAGATCGAAGAGACCACTTCGGACTACGACAAGGAGAAGCTGCAGGAACGTCTGGCGAAGCTCGCCGGCGGCGTTGCGGTGATCCGCGTCGGCGGTGCGACGGAAGTCGAAGTCAAGGAAAAGAAGGACCGCGTCGATGACGCCCTCAACGCGACCCGCGCGGCCGTCGAAGAAGGCATCGTTGCTGGTGGTGGCGTCGCGCTGCTGCGCGCTTCGCTGAGCATCAACGCTGTCGGCGTCAACTCCGACCAGGCCGCCGGCATCAACATCGTTCGTCGCGCGCTGCAGGCTCCGGCCCGCCAGATCGCGGCCAACGCCGGTGCGGAAGCCTCGATCGTTGCCGGCAAGATCCTTGAGAACAAGGGCGCGACCTTCGGCTACAACGCCCAGACGGGCGAATATGGCGACATGATCGCCATGGGTATCGTCGATCCGGTCAAGGTTGTCCGTACGGCTCTTCAGGACGCGGCCTCGGTCGCCGGCCTGCTGGTCACCACCGAAGCCATGATCGCGGAGGCTCCCAAGAAGGAGTCGGCTGGCGGCGGCATGCCTGGCGGCATGGGCGGCGGCGGCATGGGCGGCATGGGCGGCATGGGCGGCATGGATTTCTAATCCACGCTACCTGCGCAATACGGAAAGGGCGGCAGCGATGCCGCCCTTTTTTTGCACAACTTCGCGGAACCACAGCTACATCGTCGTACTGGCCGCTTGATACCGCCTATTACCTCATGTCCATTTCCAGCACCCATCTCGTCCTTTGACGCTCTTCTTGATGCAGTCAGCAACAGCTGGTACCGGTCACAACTCTTTCGCGTACTCTTTTACTGCAAATTCAAGTGATTGGGGCATAGGGACAGGAAGCCCTGAGCGGTTCTGCAGCCAAGCTGTGCAGAATTTGTCGGTCTGCCTCTGTCTCCACGCCCTCGGCCATGACCTCGATCCCAAGCACAAGCAGCCTGTCATCTCGAGACCTTGCCAGACCGCGAACGAAGCCCTGCTGCCGCATCACTGCTGTGAAGGGCGGGCCATTGGGCGGTCAACGAATCTCCTGTGTCATCTAGGACCAGATCGACTCGGCCAGAGGCTTCTGACGACTTTATGCATGCGATTCCCACTTTTGTTAGCATTCGGCGCGAACCCGCCCCCTGCACCAAACCTGCGAAAGGACCTGATCGTTGTCGCCTAAAGCTTGTTGTCATCGACTTGAGCGTTCTCTGCTTCTCATGGAAGATGCTAAATCCGCTCGTGCGTTATTGCCGGCCAGCAAAGGCTGCGGGTCGGCGGTGAGGGTGTCGAGAGGCGGCAGTTCACCTTGACTCATTGGTGCCGCCGGCGCCTGGATGGTTTCCACGACTGTGCCGGAAGCACCGGAGACATGTGACATCTCGGCAGCGGGCGTCAGGGCGGCTTCTCTCTCCCTGCTGCACAGAAAATCGTGGAGCGCCTCCACGCAAATGCCGGCGTTCTTCTTGTCTTTTCTAAAGGTCGGGACCACCTTGATATCGGCCTGTTGGTAGTCTGGCCCGCGCTTTTCTAACATGTTTTCGAGCTGCTGCTTGATGTCGGGGCCTTGCAGCAGCGGCCGGCCGGTGTCGCCCGTGGAGCGCTGCTGCAGGTGGAGGCGCCTGCCGATCTCATCCAGGTCGGTGTTGAGCCAGATTGACACCGCCTTCTCGCGGATCAGGTCTCGATTGGGCTGCTTGACAAAGCCGCCGCCGCCGGTTGCGATGACCATGGGGCCTTTCTTCAACTGCTCGGCGAGCTCTCTAGTCTCCAGCTCCCTGAAGTAGGGCTCGCCACGGCGCTCGAATATATCCTTAATATCGCCGTGCCCTTTGATGATAAGTTTATCGATGTCGACAAACTCCACCCCCAGCTCCCTGGCAAGGCGGGGGCCGATGCTCGACTTGCCGCTCGCCGGCATGCCGACGAGCACGACCGGCCTCGTACCGAGGGCCGCGACGATCTTGCCGGCATGCGGCGAGAGAATGACCGCACTCTGTTGTCTTGCGACGGTGGGCGACCTGGAGGTCCCTGCCGCCCTCGACCTGCTTTCTCCTGACGAGCCCCAGTGTAATATGTCCCAGGCACCACGGGGAATGGGGACCAGCTCGCATTCGCTCTGCGCGCGCTGCGCGAGCTCGGCCCGGTAACTGGCCGGCGTATGGAACTCGACCTCGAAGCGATAGTTCTGTGCGGTTCTGAACGCCGTGTGAACGCCGCGTAACCCCTGCGTGTCCATCCTGATGAACCAGTTGGTGGTCTCGACCTCGCTGCAGTCACGCTCCTCGAAGGCCAGTGCCGCCTTCCTGAAGGCGCGCGTAAAAGCCTCGTCCGGGATCTCAAAGACATGGCGCACTGCACTGGTGACCAGTTGGGCATCCGGCGCCGCGCTCACGCCCTGGCCGGTCAACTCGTTGGCTGTCCCGATCTGCCCACGCGACCGTTGATCAAGATGCGGCACCTGCACCTCGATGCCGTCCTGCCGCAAAAGCTCGGCAACCGCATGCACAGTTTCGGTAATCGCGCTTTCTTGCGCTTGGGCGAGGGCGGCTTCGAGCCTGGCGCGCTCCAGGGCCTGTTCGCTGTTCGGCGCTATCCTGCTGGCGGGGTCGTCGTAGGCCGGAATTGCTAAGGCGCTGGGCAGTATTCGGTTTTCGACGGCGAGTCTGATCGAGGCCTCCATGACCGACGCCGCCAGCGTGGGGTTGTCCTTCAGATCCGCCAGGCTGCCATCGACGTCGAACCGGCCCTGTTGGAGCTTTGCCGCCTGCGACTTGACATAGGGCGCCGACTTGAAGCCCGGCCTCTGCTCTATGAGCCGCTGCAATTCGGTGGTTTTTTGCATGAACACTCGCGCACCGGTTTCGGACTTGTAGGCGTCCGTGCCGACCTTGATGCCGACGCTCAACAGATTGATCGCGCTTTCATGCAGATCGACCGGGTTGTAGCCGTCGGGCCGCGGATCAATGCGCGCCTGATAGCGGTTGAGCAGGAAGTCGACGCGTTTCCTGGCATCAGCGGTTGCCGGATAGGATTCGCTGAGTTTCGGGAAGAGCGCGGCGGCCTCGGCGCTGACGGCAGGCTTCGCGCCGGTTGAGGCCACGGATCGCGCAAACTTCTGCTTGACGTCCGACTGCTCATGAGCCGGCTCGCTATTGAGCTGCAGGTTCCAGTCCTGGAGCTCGGCCACTAGCAACGCGGCCAGTTCGCAGGCCACCGGATGCCGGGCGGTCTTGCTGTCTTCCCCCGCCCTGGCGATCAGCTCATGGAGGGTCTGGCCATTCGGCCGATCTTCCTGCAACAATGCACGGATGTCGGCCTTGAGCTCTTGATGAATGCCCTCGTAGGTGCCGAAGATGGCACGCTCAGCAAACCAGCGTTGCGCCTCCAGCGGCTGCGCCAGCACGTTGCGCTGCAGGCAGCTGTAGGTCTCCAGCACCAGCCCGGTGGCCGACAGGATCTGCTTGGACCGGCTGAACTGGTAGCCGCCTTTCTCAATGGCCGGCGTGTGCGACTTCGGCGGCTTCATCGAGGCGATGCCGCGCGCCTGCAGCTGCGCGTCGAACTGGCGCACATGCTCGTAAAGGCGAGGCTGGTCGCCGATGATGATGACGGCATCGCCATCAAAATCGCCGTCGAGCATTTTTTGTTGGACGGTCGGAACCGCAACCAAAGAGCCGGGCGCGAACACCTCCGTCGCCTGCAGGATGCCGACGCACTCGAGCGCGGTGTCGGTCTTAACCCGGTCCTTTTCCTCCAGCCAGCGCGAATGGCACTTTACGTCCTCGGCAGACATCACCATCCCGCGGTCGGCGAAGTCCGCCGGCCACATTTCGTCGGGCACAACGATCAAGACGCCTTTGGCAAAGAAGGTCGGATCGTCGGCGGCAAGCCTAGCCCCCGATCTGTGCGCGACGTTGAAGCTGTATTGGAAGGCCACGCACCGATCCAGGAACGCCGCGGTGCGGTCGCCATCGCGCGCCGACCTGACCCGGTCGGCGGCGAACGGGCGCAGGTTGGGCTTGTCATAGGGGGAGCGTCCGACAAGTACGCCAGCGTCACGGGTCAAGGTCTTGCTCTTGCCCGTCGGCACATACAGGCATTCGTCACTGGACGGCACGGCGATAGCGTTCGAACCCTCGATATGCCCGCCCGTGACCGTCCGAAACAGCTCCTCGGTGGTGAGGCTTTGATGGGTTTCGAGCCACGCCAGAGCCTTCTCGCGGGTCTCCTGTGCCACCTCGACGCTGCGCGGATAATGTTGCAGCGCCGTGGGCGGTACCGCCGATTGCCTTTTATCGGCAAAGGCAGGCATCCGCTCGGGAGCGTCGTGGCGAGCCCGGGCAACGGACGGCATGCGCTCGGCCAGCGACGCCCTGATGAAGCCGCAGCCGTCATGCGGCCGCAAGGCGATCTCGCCGTCTCGCCCCTCGAACCGGAAGGGATGCACCGCGCCTGCGGGGCGGTCGGGCAGAAGGGACAGCTTGAAGCACCCTTCCAGCGCATAATCATGCGGGCCAACGTCGGGGATGCCCGGCGGCGCGGCAAATCCGCGGCGCTGGGTATAGTAATAGGCTTCCTTGAACGGCGCCCAGGCCCGCGACAGCTGCTCAAAGGCCGTACCCGGAGCCGTCTCGGCATAGGGGATCGCCAAAAGCTTGCCGCTTGGGGCCTCTGCGGCCGTGAAGGGCAGGTCAGAGGCAAGCTGGTTAAGGCTCCTTTGCGGCGGCTTCAGTTTGCTGCCGCCGAACAGGTCCATGCGGTAGGGCACGCCCTCCACGGCCACCGTGCGTGTCAACATGGCGCCAGTCGGAGTTCCCTTTAGCTGCACCGCCACCACGTTCACCGCGCCCGAGGTCAAGCGATGGAAAATGGAATAGCGCAACTCGGCTTCGCTGGCCAGCGGCTGGCCTTGCATGTCGACCACCGGCAGCCGCATTAGTCCGGCATCGCCTTGCGGCGGTCTCGGCTCTTGGTCCATGGCCTGAAGCACCCGATGAACATCGAAGCTGGCGGCTGCATGCTGGGCCTGGATCATCGATGCGTTCTGCGCCATGAAGGTGTCGAGCGCTTCGAGCGGTTCCTTCGCCTCGATAGAGGCGATCACGTTCCAGCTCTTGTAGGAAAGGTCGGCGTCGATGAGGGTGCGGGCGCTCTTCAGTATCTGCCTAGTCTTGCCATGCAGCTCTTCCTGCCTGGCCCGCAAGGCGAGCTCGTCGCCGTCGACATAGGGCCGCCGGTAGAGCGTCTCCAGCACCGCCCGGGTCTTGAGCACCTGATGGATCGAAAGCGCCGGGCGGCGGCTTGCATTGGCGCCGCTGGTACGCTCGGCCTGGCCTGCTGCGAGATAGGCATCTATCTTGTGTTCCACCACCGGCTGGATGGCGTTGAGCAGGTTCAGCGTCGACTTGCGGTGCCAGCGCAACGCCGGCTTCGGGCTGCGAGCTAGTGGCAGCAGGGAGCTGCAAAGATTGCCCATCGTCTCGAGGTTGTTGTCGAGCTTAAACCCGGGAGCGGCACGTAACACCTCGAGCCTGTCCAGCCCCGGCTGTGCCAGCATACCCAGATCATCCAACAACTGCGCCTTGCCCAACGCCTTGAATATACCCGCGACGGCATGGACATCGGCCTGCTGGAGCCGATCCTCGGCATATTGCAGGTAGTGCGCCAGCTGATGCAGCCGGTCCTTCAGCAAGGCCGGTTCGGCGACCTCGCCGGCGGTCTCTCCCGCCTCGATACCCCGCGACAGGCCATTGGCGATCCTGACTAGTGCGGGCGTGCCGAAAGCACTGAAGCGACGGCCCTTGGAACCGAGCTCGCTGGCGATGGCAACGATCGCCTTGCGTGCTTTTTCTTCTTCCGGCCACTTGCCGAAACCGTTCACCAGATTGGCCAATTCTGAATCAGAGAATCCGTCGAGATTGCCGTCGCGGGCAACCACCGCGCCGGCGATGGCAAGCGTCGCTTCGCGCGTCTCCTGCTGGTCCGGCCATCTGCTGAAGCCGTTCACCAGATTGGCCAACTCTGGATCAGAGAATCCGTCGAGATTGCCGTCGCGGGCAACCACCGCGCCTGCGATGGCAAGCGTCGCTTCGCGCGTCTCCTGCTGGTCCGGCCATCTGCTGAAGCCGTTCACCAAATTGGCCAACTCTGAATCCGAAAATCCGTCGAGATTGCCGTCGCGGGCAACCACCGCGCCGGCGCTGGCAAGCGTCTCTTCGCGCGTCTTCTGCTGGTCCGACATTGCGTCGGAGACGCGGTGCGGGCCTTCTTCGCTATCAGGACGCCCTGCTTGTCCGACCAACTCTCCGGTACTGCCCATATTCCCTCTCCGATCCAGCAAGACGCATCGCCTAAGCCTGTCAACAACAGGGCGTCATTGGTTGAGTGCGGTCACGCGAACCTGCAACGGCATGCGTGAAAGCTGCGGCATTCACGCAACGGCAACTGCCTCGACAACGCCCCAGTGAAAAGCTTCCTCGCCACTCGTTCGTTCCGGCATAAAGCGGAAGCACAAAGGGCTGAGCCCTGTACAAATGCCAATAAATCACTATGAACCCACGGGGCGGATCTACGGTTTCTTCATTTGAGCGACCTCGATCAGGCAGCGTTCGAAATCCAGTTCAAAAGAGCTGTCTTCGGTTTGGCGCCGACCGAGAAATCGGCCACTTCGCCGCCTTTGAAGATCGCAAGCGTCGGAATGGAGCGCACGCCCAATTGGGCGGCGAGTTCCGGGTTTTCATCGATGTTAAGCTTGGCGATCTTGATCTTGCCTTCCATCTCGACGGAGATTTCCTCGAGGCTCGGAGCAATCATCTTGCAGGGATCGCACCATTCGGCCCAGAAATCGACGACGACGGGTGCTGCGGATTCCAGAACTTCCGACTGGAAGTTATCGATATCGACTTTCACGGTAGCCATGGCTGCTCCTTTGACCGAAGAATTGTTGAATCAAATGTGACGGTTTCCGGCTTAGCCGAACGCTGTTTCCACTTTGACTGAGCCCGAGTTAGATGATGTAAGTTTTGCCAGCGGCAAATGGACCTTCGTTCAACATCGAATGCGCCGATTGGAGCGTGTCCTGCAATGAAGATCCAAAGTTCTGAAGGGTCAACGTCGAAACGGGTTACATTCGTAATGTGGATAGATCGGACATGCTGGACCGGCTCGCAAGCATGGGATCTCCGAAGCGACGATCTACAATTGGAAGCCCGCGGCAAGGCCTGGCAGATAGTCTGCCCCTGTCGCCGGACGGCATCGCGCACGATAACCATGACGTGACAGCGCAACGGACGGTGCGACCAGATGATCTGCGAGGGGAAACGCCACGCCGGCTTGGCTTGCCAATGACTTCAATGCCAACCCACGGCATAGAGGGGTCCGGTAAGCTTGGCGCCATTGTCATTGGCGAAGCCGTCGGCGAGCACCACGATTTCGTCGAGGACCGGCCGCGATAGCCCGCTTTATCGGAGTGGAACGCAGGGCAGTGGCGTTGCGACAAAAAAGCTCGCGGCCTGCGGCCCGCGCCCGTCATCCCGTTCTGCCAAGCGAAATGTCGTCGAGATCCTCTTCGATCACCCCAGCCGCGTATAGCTGATCGAGCAGGTCGGCGATGGCAAGGACGCTCGCTGCATCCGTGACCCCCATAATCAGCTCCGAGGCTGTACAGTTCCCGCTCGCGATTAGATGACAATGGAAATCGGAACCACCCCGTCGAGCACTCGATGCTGAATGTTCCGTGAGCGGAGATGGAAGCAGTGGTCCCCCGCCTCGTGTTGCAGGTCTCCGCGGAAGCGAATTGGCCGGTTGGGAGGCGGGTTTTCGAGCATATTCGTCGACGATGCCATCGAGACCCTCCCGGAACTCGTCGGGCGTGCTGAAGACACGTTGAGACATTATTCGGTACCCGAGAGGCCAGCGTTCGTTACCGGCGTCACCAGTTGTAAACGTCCCTGCCGCATATTTGCCAGAGAGCCAGAAACACAGGCGATAGTCGTGGGACAGCCCTCCGGCACGGCGATTGCGGCATCTTTGCCGGACGCCCTCCTCCGCGCGCGTGCGCGCCCGGTGAAAGCCTTTGCGATCGGCCCGTCCTTGCCCCGCAGGATGAATTCGACCCCATCAGGTCCTCGGGCGAAAACGCCGCGTGTATCTGATTATGATCGTCCGTGCTTAGCACCGAGAAACGATTGGTCACGCGACCGTGGCGTTCAAACAGTTCGAGCATGCGGTTGGCAGTTCGCCCGTGATTTGATGGTAGTCGAACAGAAAACGGTCATACTCCGAGTGTCGATCGGGTCTGTGGCCCAGCAACAGAGTCCAGTGCGGCACGCGACATGGGCCGAATTGCTGCCGATCACATCACCATCGCAATGCGAGTTGGCGATCAGGTTGACCGTCAGGGAAAGTACGGCTCGAGTGAGGCGTTAGGCACTTCGACATCCCAGGTAAGAGCCCTCCATTGCCGAATTTGGTCTAAGTGTCCGCGTCCAGGTGACCAAAACTCACTTTAATGGCTGCGATGAGGGCGAAGCAGTCGTTCAGGAATTTTGTCCGCAGGGGACACTCTGTCCAAGTTGCAAACATCGCATGGCAAATACATGTGACTTGATTGTCGATGGATAGGTGATAAGTCGCTGCGATGCTCGACTGCATCTAGGGTGCGGCGGCGTCGGACCGAAAGGCAATGTTCGGGAACCGAACCAATCCACAGAAATATTTTGTTGGTATTTTTGTTGGTCAGCGCTGCTGCTGCTTCATAACTATGCAATTGAGAAACCAAGTGCTATTTTCTCTGCTTGGATTCCGCCTCTGGGCACCATTTTCCCGTGGTCCGTTCTGGGCACCCCCGTCGCGTCGCCGCCTGCATCGCCAAGTGGAATCACTTTGCGCACGTTAGCCCGCCGGCCGATTTAATTTGCTTGGCCACCCCTCAACCCTAGGGCAAACTGCCCGTTGGGGCTGCAGGAGGTGAAATGAGAGCACGCGCAGCAACGCTTGGGGATCTGGAGGATGTCTTTCGCGGTCTGTCCAAGCGGATGTCGGACGAATACGTCGCTGCCGGCAAGGACAGCAAGATCGCCTACGACAACCTTATGATGAATTTGAAGGAGGGCCGCGCGCACGCGCTTGTCGAGGGTGACAAGGCCGTGGCGATCATCGCCTGGCATGAGAACAGCGACGCCGCCGACACGCTGTTCGCCGCACGGGAGGACTTCTTCCGGGCCACGACCGTCCGTTTCTGCAAGCGGCATATCAGGCATATCCAGGCGCTCGCCGGCAACCTCGCCATCCATTCGCGCAGTTGGCTCCAGGGGCCGGATGTCGCAAGATGGTTCGGCGTCATCGGCTATGTCGAGCGCGGCCGGGAGAACGGCGCCACTTTGTTCGAGCTGCCGCCGGCTCGCATCGGCTAGGAAACCCTGGGCTGGTCAAGATCCCTTGCCGCAAACACCGCCACCCTCTCGCGATCGCCCGCACAGGTTCGTCGATGCGGGTCACCGTCTTCGGCTCCAGGATCCCTTGCTCGGCGGCCTTCTGAACTGCCTTAGCAAGCGGCTTGCGCCGGGCGCCGATTGGCGAGATGTTATGGGAGGGCAACCGGGGGGCAAACCGGCACGCCGAGACAGATATGGCTGCTGGAAATGTCACGAGCTTGCTTCGCCTTTCTTGCCTTTGTTGCCTTGGTGAGGCCGGTAGGGGCAGGCGAGTGGACGTCTCATCTGCTTGACCGCCCAAGCCTGGCAACCGCCTATTTTCGCCAAGCCGATCTTGTGACTGCATACGCGACCGCAATGGCGCGCTTCCGTCTGCAGTTCGCAGGGCGTGCCGGCGAAAACAACCTTGCGGTCCCTCTCGAACCACTGCTTTTGCGGGCGGAATTCCGTGCGCGGACATGGCGCTCGGCGGACGGCAGCCTGTTGCAAGGCTTTGCCGGCAAGGGCGGCTTCCGGCTGACTATCGGCAACTGCCTGGCGCGCATCTGCGCTGCCAGCGAATGCAGCGATGCCGGTTGGCCGGTTTACGCCTGCAGCGACGGAGGCAAGCGCAAGATGTCCGTCACGGATTTTGTGACGGCAAACTTCGGCGGCGTCTCCTACCGCCGATTGAGCGCCTCCCCTTCACAGGAATGACAGCGCCGACCGTCTTGCTGCGGCGTTCAGCAAAGGGCGGTGTCCCTCCTCACCGCAAACGCCGCCTGCACCGCGCGATTGACGGTGACCGGCAGGATCGACATGTGGTTCTCGCCGGCATGCAGTTCGAAACTGGCGCGCACGCCCGGGAGAGCGTCAAGACGCTGCGCCATTGCCCGCGCGAATGCGTCGGTGCGTGTCACCTTTTTCTGCTTCAGGCGCTTTTCCTCGTCCTCGGCGCCAATCTGGAACGGCGCCAGCTTCTCGGTCTCGTACTCGCCGGCCGACAGGATCATGGTCGCCGCCAAACCATCGGGAATGGCGGCCTCGAAGGCTTCGAGAAAGCGGTCGATGGCACGCTCTTCCCAATAGATGGCGGGGCTCGCCGCGATCCAGGTCTGAAAGGAAGAAGGCCGCGTGAACAGGGCGTAGAGCGCAAACAGGCCACCGAAAGAATGGCCGTAAAGCGCCTGGCGGCTGGCATCGACCGTGACCCGGCTGGCGACCCACGGCTTCAGCTCATCCTCGATGAAAGCAAGGAATTTCCCTGCCCCACCGGTCCGGACTTCGGACGTGCCTTCGTGGAAGGGCGGGTAGGTCTTGCCTGGCGGCGGGCCGAGATCCCATGAGCGGCGCAGCGGATCATAGGCGCCGTCGACGGGATAGCCGATGGCGACGATGACGCCCCAGCCGACATTGGTGCCCGTGGGATAGAAGGCCTGCGCGCGCATGGCGTCGACCGCCGTGCCGATGACGGCGTTGCCGTCGGTCATGTAGAGGACCGGCCAGCCGGCCTCGGGCACCGGCCCGGACGGCACATGCAGGAATATCCGCCAGGGCGCGCCGCCCTGCGCCGGAACAAGATCGTGGACCGCCGTGTTGGCGATCAGGGCTGGCGTCGCGTTGGACATGGATATCTTGGACATGGATATCTCCAGGCAAAACGGTCAGCGGCGGCGCAGCAGCCACATCAGCACCGGGCCGCCGATCAACGTGGCGACGAGACCGGCCGGGATCTGGCGCGGGAAGATGGCGATCCGGCCCACCCAGTCGGCGGCGACCATGATCAGCGCGCCGGCGAGCACCGCGCCAATGGCCTGCGGCAGCGCACGGGAAAGGCCAAGGCGACGAGCAAGATGCGGCGCCATAAGGCCGATGAAGGTCAGCGGACCGACGATCAGCGTCGAAGCCGCGGTGAGTGCCGCGACGGCCAGCAGCACGAGAAGCCTCGCCCTCTTCAGGTTGATGCCAAGGCCCTGAACGGCGGCGGAGCCGAGCGGCAGGATGTCGAGCCAGCGCATGAAGAAAGGCGCGAGCGCGAAGAGGCAGACCGCGATACCACCGGTCAGCAGGGCGTCACCGACATCGACGCCATAGGTCGAACCGGTCAGCCAGTTGAGCAGCAGCATGGCGCGAGGATCGCCGGTCGCGGTGAGCACCAGGATCAGCGCGTCGAACAAGGCCGTCAGGGCAACGCCGGCAAGCAGCAGCCGCTCCGGCGCATAGGCGGCACGACGGCCGATCGCCAGCGTCACCAGCAAAGCGGCGAAGGCCCCGATCGTTGCCGCCGCCGTCTGAACCGGGCGCCCGGCATCGACGAGCGCAAACAGCGCCACCATCATGCCAAGGGCGGCACCGGCACTGATGCCCAGCACTTCGGGGCTGGCCATCGGATTGCCGGTCAGCCGCTGCATCATCAGCCCGGCAAGCGCCAGCATCGCCCCGGCACTCAGCGCGGCAAGCACGCGAGGCCACCGCCACGACAGCAAAGGCTGCAGCTCGTCGCCGAAGGCGAAGGTCCAGCCATGCGGACCCGGTTCATGGAGCAGGGCCAGCCCGAGCAGCAGAAGCAGAGCCAGGCCGAGTGCCATGAGAACAAGGCCGGGCCGGCTTGCGCGCGGCAGGCGCACGGCCATCAAGGTCGGGGCTTCCGAGCCAAGCGCAAGGCGCGGCAGCAGCCAGAGCAGCAGCGGCGCACCGAGAAGTGCTGTGATCGCTCCGGTCGGCAGCAGGTCGCCTTGCGGCCCGGTGGCGATCTGCACGCCTTGATCGGCGGCCCACAGCAACGCGCCGCCGATCAGCGGCGCCATCACCAGTTGTTGGCCAAGCCGCCGGCCACCGCCGATGCGCGCGAGCGTCGCCGCGGCCAGGCCGACGAAGCCGATGACGCCGACAGCGGCAACGACAAACGCGATCAGCGCGACGGCGGCCGCCAGTCCGGCGAAGCGATAGGCGCCGAGCGGCACGCCAAGGCTGCGCGCGCCTTCATCGTCGAGGCCAAGCAGGGTCAGGGGCCGCACCATGAAGAAGATCGCAAGCGCAGCAGTGCCGATGCGGGGCAAAAGCCACAGCGTCGTCGACCAATCCTGCTGGCCGAGCGAACCGGCGCCCCAGATGAACAGGCTGGCCAGCCATTCGTGCCGCAGCACGATGAGAGCGGCACCGATGGCGCCGGCATAGAGGCTGACCACAAGCCCCGCCAGCACCACCGAAAGCGGCGACAGGCCCTTGTGCCAGGACAGAGCGATGACGGCGGCAAGGGCCATAAATGCGCCGGCCAGCGCCACCCATTCGCGGCCGAAGGCAAGCAGGGACGGTGACAGAAGCGTCGCCAGTGCCAGCGCCAGATAGGCGCCGGCCGAGACGCCAACGGTTTCAGGCGAGGCGAGCGGGTTGCGCAGAACCCGCTGCAGGACAGTTCCGGCAAGCCCGAGCGCCGCACCGCACAAAAGGCTGATCGCAAGACGGGGCAGGAAGGCATAGTGGACGAGCACCTGCCGCATGTCAGCGATGTCGGGAGCGGCGAGCGATTGGAGCCAGAGCGCCGATGGCAGTTGCACGGTGAGGTTCGAGACGGTTGCCGCTGCCGCAGCCGCGAGCAGCACCGCGCAAAGGAGGATCGCGCCTACCGGCTGATTGCTGGAAAAGCTCCACACGGGGGCCCGGCCGGCCGACGCAGGCTTCCCCCTTTGGGCAATGGCAGCATCCTCAGCCATGGGCGGCCTCCGCGGTCATCGCCGATGCCAGGACCCGAGCAAAACGGCTCGCGGATGGAAGCGCGCCAAACATCAGGACGGCAGGAAGGCGCATGATCGAGCGGTTGCGCACGAAGGGCATGGCATTCCAGACCGGACTTTCGGTCAGCGTGCCGCCGGCGCCCTCAGGCAAGGGTTCGAGATAGGCGAGGCGCGCATCGCTGGATGTCGCCAGCCCGTCGATGCCGACGGTCGAAAACCCCCAATAGTTGGTCTCGGCCGTCCACGCGTTGCTGAGCCCGATGCGGTCGAACACCTCCTGAAACAGGCTCTTTGCGCCGTAGACGCGCACATTGCGGAGGTCCAGGAAGCTGACGACATAGATCGGCCGTGCCGAAAGCGGCGCCAGTTGCTGGCGAACCTCCAAAAGATACGCGTCTGTCGCCGCGATCAGCGCCTCGCCTTCGCTTTCCTTGCCGACAAGCCCGGCGAGCTGGCGCGTCGCCTCGAGCGCGCGCCGATAGGGTTGCCCGGCCTCGGTATAGAGCCCGATCGTCGTCACTGGAGCCACGCGTTCGAGCAGCGGCTTGATGCCGTCGAGATACGGCATGGACAGGATGATGTCGGGCCTGAGCTGCTGCAGGAATTCGAGATTGGGCTCGAGCAACGTGCCGAGATCGGCAATGTCGGGCGGCAGCCGCGGCTCGACCACCCATTTCTCCCAGACCTCCCGATCGGCAATGGCGACCGGGCTGACACCGAGCATGAGCAAGGTCTCGGTCAACCCGTCATCCAGGCAGACGATGCGCAACGGACGGGCTTCAGCCGTGGAGGACCCCATGCCGGCGAACGGCAGCGTAAAAAGCCCGAGCGCCTGGCGCCGGGTCATTCGGCTGCGCAAATGATCGGGCGCGGCTCTCGACTGGGGCTCTTGGTCTCTCTGCAATGCGGCCGGCCCTGCTTTTCGGGGGTTGGTCTCCAGTGACCACTGCCCGGTGACTATGAAACATGAGTTTACTAGTCAACATTTAAGATGCCTGCCCAGTCAACTTTCACGCAACCGCATGCCAAGCGCAGACGCCCACTGGCCGCAAGGCGATTCGCCCGTACAACAACCCTGTGCGACGTCACCGTCCGAATCACGGTTTGCGAAGCCCAATCCGCGCCCCGCATCATTTTTCCTCCACGAATGCATTCCATGATAGAGGGAGCTACGGTCGCCTTTGGGCAGCCGTTTCCTGGATTGCCTGAGAGACCAAAGACGGCCAAGAACCAAAAGCCGGCAGCAAGCCGCCACCTGAAGACGTCAAGGACCGGTCGAACGCATCAAGGCAGCGTGATCGGGTTGCACTCGGCAAGGCTTGATGATTTGTTGCCGCTATACGGAGAACGAATGATGCGAGAGCCTGCCGGTCAAGACGAATACGGGTCGACGAACCCTTTCGATCCGGACGACCTGCCAACCTTGAACGCAATCGGCCCGAGCATGGGAAGCGGCAATGATTTCGAGAGATATGCCGTTGCCGTGATCATCGTGTTCGGTGCGCTGATCATCGGCGGCCTGATGGCCGCATCGATGGTCTTCGGGCACCGCAACGGCTTCCTCTTCGCGCTTGGCGGCGCCACATCCGCCTGGATCTCCGGAAATGCGCTGCTGCTCGACCGGCCGCGCATCTATGCGCTGTTCGTCGGCATTGCCGCCTTGATGCTGGTTGCGTCCACCCTCACGCTGGTCTTGTGACGGTCAAGTCGGTGTGAGCCGATCCACTTGAGCAGCGGGCGATCAACCCGAATCGCCACGCTGCTCCAAGCTTTTCCTCCGAGCTGTCAGTATCCGAGCGCCTCGCCAGAGGCCGCGCGGCTGTCGATGGCGCCGTTGTAGCGCGCGCCGCCGCCTTTCTCGATTTCCGCCAGGCTCTTGCCGCCGACCAGGATGCCGGCGGCCTGACCCCAGGTCTGGTCGGCGAGATCGAGGTGATATCCCATGCCGGCCAGCAGCTTTTCTGTGTCCGGCGACAGGCCGAACGGCTCGACATACACCTTGTCGGGCAGCCATTGATGGTGGATGCGCGGCGCGTCGATCGCCTCCTGGATGTTCATGCCGTGGTCGATGACATTGACGATCGCTTCCAGCGTGATGGTGATGATGCGCGAACCACCGGGGCTGCCGATGACCATGAACGGCTTGCCGTCCTTGGCGACCACGGTCGGGCTCATCGACGACAGCGGCGTCTTCTTCGGCTGGATGGCGTTGGCCTCGCCCTGGACCAGGCCATAGAGGTTGGGCACGCCGGGTTTCTGGGTGAAATCGTCCATTTCGTTGTTGAGCAGGATGCCGGTGCCGTCGGCGACGACGCCGGCTCCAAAGGAACCGTTCAACGTGTAGGTGACCGCGACCGCATTGCCTGCATCGTCGATGATCGAATAATGCGTCGTCTCCTTGCTCTCGCCAAAGCCCTTCGGCATCAGATCCTGCGACACGCCGGCGCGGAACGGGTCGATCTTGCCGCGGATGTCCTTGGCGTAGCCTTTGTCGAGCAGCTTCGAGACTGGATTGTCAACGAAATCGGGATCGCCAAGTGCCGAATTGCGGTCGACATAGGCATGGCGCATGGCCTCGACCATGACATGCACGGTCTCGGCCGAACCGGCGCCGAGATAGGACAGCGGATAGCCCTCCAGCACGTTGAGGATTTCACAGATGATGACGCCGCCGGAGCTGGGCGGCGGCGAAGAGGTGATCTCGTAGCCACGATAGGTACAGGTCACGGGCTTGAGCTCACGCACCGCATATTGCTCGAAATCCGGCTTGGCGAGAATGCCGCCCTTGGCGCCGCTCGCCTTGATGATGGCGTCAGCGATGGCGCCTTTATAGAAGGCATCCGTACCCTTTTCGGAAATGGCGGCGAGCGAGGCGGCGAGGTCGGGCTGGACCAGCCGCTCGCCGATGCCATAGGGCTTGCCGTCGGATTTCAGGAATATGGCGGCGGCCGCGGGGTCCTTCGCCAGCCTGTCGGCACTGCCGGCAAACGAGGCAGCGTCGCCCTGATTGAGGATGAACCCGTCCTTGGCGTAGCCGATTGCCGGCGCCATCAGATCCTGGCGGGACAATTTGCCGTATTTTTCACGGGCCATCTCGAAGCCAGCCACAGAGCCCGGTACGCCGACGGCGAGATAGCCGTCGAGGCTGGCGCCCTTCACCGGGTTGCCGTCCTTGTCGAGATACATGGTTTTTGTCGCCGCCAGCGGCGCCCGCTCGCGGAAATCGAGAAAGGTCGATTTGCCGTCCTTGAAGCGGATGGTCATGAAGCCGCCGCCGCCGATATTGCCGGCATTGGGGTAGACGACGGCGAGCGCATAGCCGACGGCAACCGCCGCGTCGACAGCATTGCCGCCCTTCTTCAACACCTCGACGCCGACTTCGGACGCCAGATGCTGGGCCGTCACCACCATGCCGTGCTCGCCCTTGGCCGGCGCCGGCGAGGCGGCGAAGACACTCGTCAACGGCGCCAGGACAAAGGTGATGGAAAGACTGGCGGCGATCAGTGTCCGACGGTTGAGAGGCATGGCGGTTCTCCGGGCGGGGGGATGCCTAGAAGACCGTGTTGGACGGATCGAGTCCACTAACAATTAAGGGAGCACGAGAAAGAGCCCCCTCACCCGGATTGCCAACCGAATTGCGAAGGGCAATTCGGGGCAATCCGACCTCTCCCCGAGGGGAGAGGAGGTGTCAGCGCTGACGCCAGTCTCTTCTCCCTGCGGGGGTGAGGCGTGGTCCGCGCAGCGGGCGAAAAGCCAACTGCTTGGCTTTTCGAACAACGAACGCCCGGAGGGCGGTGGCCGCAAAGCGGCCGGATGAGGGGGCCGGCTCGGCCTCAGACAATGCCGCCCGAACCGCCAGCGACTGCAGGGCGTTCCGCTGCAACCTTGGCGCGGTAACCCGCCGCTCGATAGGCGGCGACCGGGTCGATGGCGCCGCCGGTCTTCAGCCGCGCCATGGCGAGGATCGGCTCGACATCGGTGCGGTAGGCCGCTTTCAGCGTCTGCGTCGCCATCAGCGCGTCATTGCTATCCTGAAAATCTTCCAACGCCTTGCGGTCGACCAGCAGCGCCTGCGCATAGGCGCGCTGCACCTCGACCGCCGATAGCATCAGGCTTTCGATCGGGTCGGTGACGTTGTGGCTCTGGTCGAGCATGTGGGCCGGGTCGAACCCCTCGGCGCCGGAAAGTTCGGCGTCGACCAGTTCGTTGAAGACGAGAAACAGCCGGTAAGGATCGATCGAACCGGCATCGAGATCGTCGTCGCCATATTTCGAATCGTTGAAGTGGAAGCCGCCGAGTTTTTTGAACTGGATCAGCCGCGACACGATCATCTCGATGTTGACGTTTGGGGCATGGTGGCCGAGGTCGACGAGACAGAACGCCTTGTCGCCCAGCTCCTGCGCGATCATGTAGTTGGTGCCCCAGTCCTGCACGACGGTGGAATAGAAGGCCGGCTCGTACATCTTGTGCTCGCTGAACAGCTTCCAGTCGGCGGGCAGTCCGGCGTAGACCTCTTTCATGGCGTCGAGATAGCGCTCGAATGCCTTGGCGAAATTGACCTGGCCGGGAAAGTTCGAACCGTCGCCGATCCACACCGTCAGCGCCTTGGAGCCGAGCGTCTTGCCGATCTCGATGCATTCGAGATTGTGCTCGACCGCTTGCCGGCGCGTGCCGGCGTCGGCATGCGACAGCGAGCCGAATTTGTAGGAGAGCTTCTGGTCCTTGGCGTCGGAAAAGGTGTTGGAGTTCATGGCGTCGAAGCCGAGGCCAAAGCGCGAGGCCGCTTGCTTCAGCCGGTTCGGATCGGCCTTGTCCCACGGAATGTGCAGGGAAACGGTCGGCGTCGCCTGCGTCAATTGCTGGATGACGGCGCAATCCTCGATCTTGTCGAAAATATCGCGTGGCTCGCCGGCACCGGGAAAGCGGGCAAAGCGCGTGCCGCCGGTGCCGACGCCCCAGGACGGGATCGCCACCGCGAATTTCTCGACCTTGTCTCTGATAGCGTCGATGGCGATGCCGCGACGGTCGAGCCGCTCGCCGAGCGAGGCGTAGTCGCGCTCGAGGTTTGCCTTGCGCGCGGCGTTGTCCTTGTCGACGAGGTCGGCGGAGATGATGTGTTCCATCGTCCCCTCCGCTCAGCGCGTGAACGACTGGGCGTTGCCCGCGTCGACATTGATGATGTTGCCGGTCGACTTGGCCGACATGTCGGACGCCAGGAAATAGATCGCCTCTGCGATGTCTTCCGGGAAGACCGAGCGCTTCAGCATCGAACGCGAGCGATAGTGCTCCTCCAGATCGTCGGTCGACATCTTGTAGGCGGCGGCGCGCTGTTCCTTCCACTCGCCGGTCCAGATCTTCGAGCCGCGCAGCACCGCGTCCGGGTTGACGACATTGACCCTGATCTGCGCCTCCGCGCCCTCCAGCGCCAGGCAGCGGGCGAGATGGATCTCGGCAGCCTTGGCGGTGCAATAGGCGGCGGCGTTCGGCGATGCGGCAAGGCCGTTCTTGGAGGCGACGAAGACGACGTTGCCGCCAATCTTCTGCGCGCGGAACAGCCGGAACGCTTCCCGCGAGACCAGGAAATAACCGGTCGACAGGATGTCCATGTTCTTGTTCCACAGCGCCAGCGTCGTCTCCTCGATCGGCGCCGAGGAGGCCAGCCCTGCATTCGATACCAGAATGTCGATGCCGCCGAACTCGACCGCTGTCTCGGCAAAGCCCGAAATGACCTGCTCCTCCGAGGTGACATTGATCAGCACCGGCCGCACGAAGTCCCTGCCGTAGACTTTCGCCAGTTCGTCATTGGCGCTGGCCAGTGCTGTCTCGTCGATGTCGGCCAGCACCACGCAGGCGCCTTCGCGCAGCAGGCGGTTGGCCGTGGCGCGGCCGATGCCGCCGGCGCCACCCGTGACCAGGGCGATCTGGCCGGCAAGCGACTTCGGCTTCGGCATACGCTGCAGCTTCAGGTCTTCGAGCAGCCAGTACTCGATGTCGAAGGCTTCCTGTGCAGGCAGGCCGACATAAGACGACACGGTGGAGGCGCCGCGCATGACGTTGATGGCGTTGACATAGAATTCGCCCGAGATGCGCGCCGTCGCCTTGTCGCCGGCGAAGGTGAACATGCCGACGCCGGGCATCAGGTAGACGACGGCATTGGGATCGCGGATGGCGGGCGAGTCCGGATGCTTGCAGCTGTCGTAATAGGCCTGGTAGCCAACGCGATATTCGGCGATGTCGTCGGCAAGACGCGCGATGACGGCATCGACATCGGGCTTTGCCGGATCGAATTCGATGACCAGCGGGCGGATCTTGGTGCGCAGGAAATGGTCGGGGCATGAGGTGCCGAGTGCCGCCAGCGGGCGCAGATCCCTGGAGTTGACGAATTCGAGCACAGCAGTGGAATCGTCGAAATGGCCTGCTTTGTGGCTCCTTTCCGAGATCAGGCCGCGAATCCTCGGCATCAGTTTGGCCGCGATGGCACGGCGCTCAGTGGCGTCGAGCGACTTGACCGCTTCACCGCCGAAGATAGCGACACCCTCGGAGCGGCGCTCGAACCATTCGATCGCCTGGTTGATCACCGAGATCGTCATCTCGTAGCATTCCCTGGGGGTGTCGCCCCAGGTGAACAGGCCGTGGCTTTCCAGGATGACGCCCTTGGCGGCTGGGTGTTCGAGGCAGAATTTCTCCAGCCACAGGCCAAGTTCGAAGCCAGGGCGCTTCCACGGCAGCCAGCCGATGGCCTCGCCGAAGATTTCTTTCGTCAGCGCCTTCGAATCCTTCGCCGCGGCAATGGCGATGATGGCATCGGGATGCATGTGGTCGACAAAGGGCTTCGGCACGTAGGCATGCAGCGGCGTGTCGATCGAAGCCGCACGCGGATTGAGGTTGAAGGTGCAGTGCGGCAGGAAGCCGACCATCTCGTCTTCGTGCTCGACGCCGCGATAGAGGCCTTTGAGCGCGCGCAGCTTGTCCATGTAGAGCGTGGCAAAGCCGTCCAGCTTGATCGAGGCGCTGTCGCCGCCCGATCCCTTGACCCACAGCACTTCGACATCCTCGCCGGTGAGCGGGTCTTTCTGCCAGATCTTCGACGACGTGTTGCCGCCGCCATAGTTGGTGACCCGCTTGTCGGAACCAAGTGTGTTCGAACGGTAGACCAGAAGTTCCGGCCCGCTCATGGCGTGAGCCTTGGCCTCGTCCCACAGATTGGCGAGGCGCGCGCCGGTGCGCTTGTCGAGCATAAGAAATCCTCCCGAAGGCACGCAAAAGGCGCGGCCATTTGGCCCCGAATTTCCACGGAAGCGGTCGGCTTGTCAATCACAAACGATCAATATCGATCATATTGCACTGCACAATGAAATTATATGATCGGAAATGATTGACACTGCGCGTTTTGGGTGCCTAGATGCCCGGGCAGGGAGGAACCATGCACGAAAAAGAGCGCCACAGGATCATTCTGTCCGCCGTCCAGGAAAAGCCTGTGGTGACGGTGCAGGAGATGGTCGACCTGACGGAGTCCTCCGAGGCGACGATCCGGCGCGATATCGCGGCTCTCCACGTCCAGAAGCGCCTGCGCCGCGTGCGCGGCGGCGCCGAGGCAATCTCGCCGCCGCAGTTCATCGGGCTGGCCGGCCGGCCCTTTTCCGTCAACGAAACCATCAACGCCTCGCAGAAGCGGGCGATTGCGCGTGAAGCAGTCGAGCTGTGCAACGACGGCGAACCGATCATCATCAATGGCGGCACCACCACCTTCCAGATGGTGCATTTCCTGACCGGCCGCCGCATGCCGATCTTCACCAATTCGTTCCCCATCGCCGAGCATTTGCTCAAGCACTCCAAGAATACGGTGATGCTGTCGGGCGGCACCATTTATCGCGAGCAGAACATCATCCTGTCGCCCTTCGACAACGACGTGACGCGCAATTTCTATGCGCGCCGCATGTTCATGGGTGCGCAGGGTCTGGGGCCGCTCGGCCTGATGGAGGGCGATCCGCTCTTGATCCAGGCGGAGCAGAAGCTGATCGACCAGGCCGACGAGTTGGTGGTGCTGGTCGATTCCTCGAAATTCCGCAAACGCTCCAGCCTCATCCTGTGCGGCCTGTCGCGCATCGCCACCGTCATCACCGATGACGGCATCGAGGATCGTGAAGCCAAGATGCTGGAGACCGCCGGCGTGACGCTGATCGTCGCCCGCACATCCGCAACCAACAAGGAAGAATCTTCACTGCAGGCCTGAGGCCAACTCGCGCTCGCAGCGGCGATGGAATGCAACGCTCAAGGGAGGAAATTCGATGAGCTTCTTGAAGAAATTGATGGTGACGGCTGCATTCTCAGCCGCCATGTTCGTGAATGCCGCCTACGCCGAAAACGTCAAGATCGCGCTGGTGGTGAAGTCGCTCGGCAACGGCTTCTTCGATGCCGCCAACAAGGGCGCCGAAGAGGCGGCCAAGGAACTCGGCGATGTCGACATCATCTACACCGGCCCGACCAAGGCGACCGCCGAAGCGCAGATCGAAGTGGTCAATTCGCTGATCGCGCAGAAGGTCAACGCCATCGCCATTTCGGCCAATGACGCCGACGCTCTGGTGCCGGTGCTGAAGAAGGCCATGGAACGCGGCATCACCGTCATCTCGTGGGATTCGGGCGTCGCCAAGGAAGGTCGCCAGCTTCACCTCAACCCGTCCGACACCGGCCTGATCGGCGAGACCATCATCAAGCTCGCCGCCGACCACCTGCCGGAAGGCGGCGAGGTCGCCATCCTGTCGGCCTCCTCGACCGCGACCAACCAGAACGCCTGGATCGACGCGGCCAAGAAGATCCTGCCGGAGAAGTTCCCCAAGATCAAACTCGTCGCCACCGTCTACGGCGATGACGATTCGGCCAAGAGCACCGACGAAGCCAAGGGCCTGTTGAAGTCCTATCCGAACCTGAAGGCGATCATCGCGCCGACCACCGTCGGCGTCGTTGCCGCCGCCCAGGTCGTCACCGACGAGAACCTGATCGGCAAGGTCAATGTCACCGGTCTCGCACTGCCGTCCGAGTTCAAGAAGTTCATCGACAACGGTTCCAGCCAGGCGGTTGCCCTGTGGAACCCGATCGACCTCGGCTACTCGGCCGTCTACCTCGCCCATGATCTGGCGGTGAAGAAGGAAGAGGCCAAGCCCGGCGCCACGCTGTCGATCGGCCGCGTCGGCAAGGTCACGCTCGACGACACCAACTCGGCTGCAATGGCTCCGCCCTTCCAGTTCGACAAGTCGAACATCGAAAAATTCTCCAAGATCTATTGATCTGGAGTTCTCTAGAGCTGACGCGGCGGGGCTCACGTCCCGCCGCGGCTTTAAACGAACCTTGTTTCAGGGCTTGATACGACTATGGACACGACAGCCCAACACGGCGCGGTGAAGGAGCGGCCTCCGGCCCCGGCTCCACGCTTGACGCTGTCCGGCATCTCCAAGAGCTTTCCCGGCGTGCGCGCGTTGCACAATGTCAGCCTGTCGCTCTATCCGGGCCAGGTGACAGCGCTGATCGGCGAGAACGGCGCCGGCAAGTCGACGCTGGTCAAGATCATGACCGGCATCTACCAGCCCGACGGGGGCACGATCAGCATAGACGGCCAGGCCGTCACCCTGCCCAGCGCGCATGCCGCCTTCGGCCATGGCGTCACCGCCATCCACCAGGAAACCGTGCTGTTCGACGATCTGAGCGTGGCCGAAAACATCTTTCTCGGCCACGCGCCACGCACGCGTTTCGGCACCATCGACTGGCACACGATGCGCAAGAATGCGCGCGAAGTGCTGGACACCATGCATGCCGGCCATATCGACGCCGACGCGCGGCTGAAGGACCTCGGCATCGCCAACAAGCATCTGGTCGCGGTTGCGCGTGCCATGTCGATCGACGCGCAGATCGTCATCATGGACGAGCCGACCGCGGCGCTTTCCATGAAGGAGATCGAGGAGCTCTTTTTGCTGATCGAATTCCTCAAGAGCGATGGCAAGGCGATCCTGTTCATCAGCCACAAGTTCGACGAGATCTACCGTATCGCCGACCGCTACACGGTGTTCCGCGATGGCGAGATGGTCGGCGAAGGCCTGATCAAGGATGCCGGCCAGAGCCAGATCGTGCGCCTGATGGTCGGCCGCGCGGTCGATCACATCTTCCCGCAGCGCAAGGCCGAGATCGGCGCACCGGTGCTCTCCGTTTCCGGCCTGTCGCATCCGACCGAATTCAACGATATCGGCTTCGAACTGCACAAGGGCGAGATCCTCGGCTTTTACGGCCTTGTCGGCGCCGGCCGCAGCGAGGTGATGCAGGCGATATCGGGCATCACCCGCACCTCAGCCGGCACGATCACGCTGGAAGGCAAGACGATCGCGCCGAAATCGGCTGCGGATTCGATCGATGCCGGCATCGTCTACGTACCGGAAGAACGCGGCAAGCAAGGCGTGGTGATCGGCCTGCCGATCTTCCAGAACGTCTCGCTGCCTTCGCTCAAGCGCACGTCGAAGTCCGGCCTGCTGCGGCTGTCGGAGGAGTTCGATCTGGCCCGCTCCTACACCGAGCGACTCGACCTCAGGGCCTCCTCGCTCAGCCAGGATGTCGGCACACTGTCGGGCGGCAACCAGCAGAAGATCGTCATCGCCAAATGGCTGGCGACGTCGCCCAAGGTGATCATCCTGGACGAGCCGACTAAGGGCATCGACATCGGCTCGAAGGCCGCCGTGCACGGCTTCATGGCCGAGTTGGTGGCGCAAGGCCTGTCGGTGATCATGGTGTCGTCCGAGCTGCCCGAAATCCTCGGCATGTCCGACCGTGTCGTGGTCATGCGCGAGGGGCTTGTCGCGGCGGTCTACGACAACAAGGAGCTGGACGCCGAGACGCTGGTTCGGACGGCAGCAGGGATCGCGGCATGAAGGCTTTCCTCAAATACCGCGAAATCTGGCTGGCTGCTGCCATCATCGTCTTGATCGGGCTGATCTCGACGCGTTTTCCGGCCTTCGCCGATCCGGCCAATCTGCGCCAGGTGTTCAACGACACCTCGATCCTGATGATCCTGGCGCTTGGCCAGATGGTGGTCATCCTGACCCGGTCGATCGACCTGTCGATGGCGTCCAACCTCTGCTTCACCGGCATGGTGGTGGCGATGCTGAACGCCGCGCATCCGGCAATCCCGATCCCGCTGCTGATCGTCATCGCACTACTGGTCGGCCTGGTGCTCGGCGCCATCAACGGCCTTTTGGTCTGGCGGCTGAACATCCCCTCGATCGTGGTGACTTTGGGCACGCTGACCATCTATCGCGGCGCCACCTTCGTCCTGTCCGGCGGTGCCTGGGTCAATGCCGACAAGATGAGCCCGGAGTTCATCGGCTTCCAGCGCGCGGCCTTCCTCGGCATTCCGGTGCTGTCGTGGATCGCCATCCTGGTCATTGCGCTGTTCTTCGTTGTGATGACACGCACCGCGCTCGGCCGCTCGATCTACGCGATCGGCGTCAACCCGATGGCGTCGGTCTATGCCGGCATCGATGTCGGCCGGACGAAATTCATCGTCTTCTGCATCTCCGGCATGATTGGCGGCCTGTCAGGCTATCTCTGGATCTCGCGCTACGTGATCGCCTCGGTCGAGGTCGCCAATGGCTATGAGCTCAACATCATCGCCGCCTGCGTCATCGGCGGCATCTCGATCGCCGGCGGCATCGGCTCGGTCGGCGGCGCGGTATTAGGGGCGCTGTTCCTCGGCATCATCTCCAACGCGCTGCCGGTCATCAACATCTCACCCTTCTGGCAGATGGCGATTTCGGGCAGCGCAATCATTCTGGCCGTCGTGCTCAATGCGCGCGGCGAGCGCCAGCAAGGCCGCATCATCCTCAGAAAGGTGGAGGCGTGACCGACATCCCTGCCCCGCGCCACATTCCCGACCGGCTCGACAAGCCGCTGCGTTCGGCGATCTTTTCCTGGGAAGCGCTGCTGGTCGTGGTGGCCGTCGCCATCTTCGCCATCAACAGCTTCGCCTCGCCCTATTTCCTCGATCCGTACTCGCTGTCCGATCTGACCTTCAATTTCACCGAGAAGGGCCTGATCGCCTTCGCCATGGCGCTGCTGATCATCTCGGGCGAGATCGATCTGTCGGTGGCCGCCATCATTGCGCTGGCGTCGACCATGATGGGCATGGCGGTGCAGGCCGGCGCCGGCACGCCAGTGCTGGTGGCAATCGGCATCGTTGTCGGGCTCGGCTGCGGCGCCTTCAACGGTCTGCTGGTGACAAGGCTCGGCCTGCCCTCGATCGTCGTCACCATCGGCACGATGAGCCTGTTTCGCGGCATCGCCTTCATCATCCTCGGCGACCAGGCCTACAAAGGCTATCCCTCAAGCTTCGCCTTCTTCGGCCAGGGCTATGTCTGGTGGGTGGTGTCGTTCGAGCTGGTGCTGTTCCTGATCGCGGCTGTCGTCTACTGGTTCCTCTTGCACCGCACGAGTTTCGGCCGACGCGTCTTCGCCATCGGCAACAATCCGGTCGCTGCGCAATTTTCCGGCGTGCGCGTCGGCCGCACCAAGTTCATCCTGTTTTGCCTGACCGGGCTGATGTCGGGCATCGCCTCGGTGCTGATCACCTCGCGCCTCGGTTCGACGCGGCCCTCGATCGCGCAGGGTTATGAACTCGAAGTCATCACCATGGTGGTGCTCGGCGGCGTCAGCATCCTCGGTGGCGCCGGCAGCATTCTGGGCGTCGTGCTCGCCGCCTTCATCATGGGGCTGGTGACCTTCGGGCTCGGCCTGCTCAATGTGCCGGGCATCGTCATGTCGATCTTCATCGGCCTGCTGCTGATCATCGTCATCGCCTTGCCGATCGTCTGGCGGCGGCTGCGCGGAGGGCGTTGATGGCCGAGAAATACGCGTTCAAGATGAAGCTGAAGCCCGGCATGAAGGCAGAGTACAAGAAGCGCCATGACGAGATCTGGCCGTCGCTGGTCGCGCTGCTGAAGCAGGCCGGCGTCTCCGATTATTCCATCCATCTCGACGAGGAGACCAATATCCTGTTCGGTGTGCTGTGGCGGCAAGACGACCACCGCATGGACGAATTGCCCGGGCAGTCGGTGATGCAGCGCTGGTGGGCCCACATGGCCGACATCATGGAAACCAGGCCGGACAACGAGCCGGTGGCCGTGAAGCTGGAAACAATGTTCCACATGGCATGAGTGCGATGCGCCACATCGCCGTCATCGACATCGGCAAGACCAACGCCAAGGTGGCGCTGGTCGACCTCGCGACGTTGAGCGAGGTGGCGCTGCGCCGCATGGCGAATGCGCCGGTGCGGCAGGCGCCTTACCCACATCACGATGTCGAGGCACTGTGGGCATTCATCCTCGAAAGCCTTGCCGGCCTCAACCGCGAACAGCGCATCGACGCCATTTCGATCACCACCCATGGCGCGACGGGCGTGCTGGTCGACGCGGCGGGTGAACTGGTGCTGCCGGTGCTCGACTATGAGTTCGACGGCCCCGACGGGATGGCCGAGGATTACGACGCGATCCGCCCGCCTTTTGCCGAGACCGGCACGCCGCGCCTGCCGCTCGGCCTCAATCTCGGTGCTCAATTCTTCTGGCAGCAGAAGAGCTTCCCGGCGGAATTCGCCAGGGCCGCGGCGCTGCTGATGTACCCGCAATACTGGGCCTTGCGCCTGACCGGCATCGCCGCCAACGAGGTCACCTCGCTCGGCTGCCACACCGACCTGTGGAACCCGTGGACAGCGGATTTTTCATCCCTGGTCGACAGGCTGGAGTGGCGAAGCCTGATGGCGCCGGTGCGGCCGGCCAGCGATCGCCTCGGCCCGATCCTGCCCACCGTTGCTGTGCGAACCGGACTGGATCCGCACACGCCGGTGTTCTGCGGCCTGCATGATTCCAACGCCTCGCTGCTGCCGCATCTTCTCTCCGACAAACCGCCTTTCTCCGTCGTCTCGACCGGCACCTGGGTGGTATCGATGGCGGTCGGCGGCAAACAGATTGCGCTGGATGCCGCGCGCGACACGCTGGTCAATGTCAACGCGCTCGGCGATCCCGTTCCCTCGGCGCGCTTCATGGGCGGCCGCGAGTTTTCGGTGCTGACAAAGGATCAGCCGGAGCCGTGGACCGAGGATGATGTCGGCGCTGTGCTGGCGCGAAAGACGCTGCTGCTGCCGTCGACCCAGCAAGGCTCGGGGCCGTTCCCGCACCATGCCGCGGCATGGCTCGACGCCGACGGCATCAACAAAGGCCAGCGCTTTGCCGCCATCTCATTCTATCTGGCCCTGATGACGGCGACCTGCCTCGACTTGATCGGTGCCGACGGCCCGACCACGGTCGAAGGCCCCTTTGCCCGCAACCGGCTCTTTGTCGGCATGCTGGCGGCAGCCACGGCGCGCGCCGTGGTTGCGTCCGAGGCCGCCACCGGCACCAGCATCGGCGCGGCGCTGCTGGCATGCGATCGGCCGGCGACGCACGGCAAGGGCGAAAGAATAGAACGGCCTATAGACCCAGCCTGGGTCGACTACGTCAGCGCATGGCGGGCGGCAGTGGAAGTGCAGGGCTGATCAGAGAATCCGTTTGCCGAAGGCAGACATGACGAAGTTGACCGCGTCGGTGCCGATCCGCGGCTCCAGATCCGCCGTCAGGCCCGAAACATCCATCGACAGCAAGCCGCCGGAGAGCGCGATCGCCTCCATCGCCTGATGTGTTTCGCGCACGGTCAGCCCACCGGAGCCCGCAGCCCAGCCGGCGAATTCGGTCGCGGTCGGCGAATAGCTGACATGAAAGCCTTGCGTGCCTGATGTGGCGATACGGATCGCTTCATGCATCAGGTCGCGCATGCCCATGGCGTCGATGTCGGTCATGGTGAAGGCGGAGACGCGCGAATCCTTCAGCACCCGCGCCTCGGCCGGATCGGCGTGGCGCAAGCCGACGATGACGACATTCTCCGGCGACAGCTGCGGCTGCAGCGCGCCCGCCTTGTGGTCGAGGCCGAGGGTGCGCGCCAGGACCGAACCTTCCGGCAGGTCGATGCCGTCCTCGTCCTCGGGCATCAGGGCGGCGATGGAATCGATCCAGATCAGGCCGAAGGAATGCGTGGCTCGCGCCGTCGCGGTCAGCGCCTTGTGCGCGACGCGACGATCGGCGCCGGCGGTCAGCCGGACCAGTCCCGATGGCGGCCGCTCGATATCGGCCAATTCGACGACGTCGAAATTCATCGCCTCCAGCCGCGCGCCGGTGCCTTCCCGGGCCAGGATGCCGGCGGCTCCAGGTTCGGCCGTGATCTGCACCATCTTGCGGCCGGAAAAATCCTCGACGTCGTGCATCGGGGCCTTCTCGACATATTCCGAGGTCATTGCCAAAAGCATGGCGCCATAGCTCATGCGGAAGGCGACGCGGTCGCCGACGGCCAGCGGCGGGTCGGCATCGGCGACATCCAAAAGCAGATGGTCGCTGGAGGCGCCCAGCACCCGGATCCCCCTGGCGATCGGCGTCAGCCCCTCGACCAGCACGTCCTCGCGGCCGATATTGGCGATGGCGCGCAGCCTGTCGCCCTCGTCGGGGAAGACCGGCTGGTTGCCGAAGGCGTCGTAGCCCGATTGGCCGATCGGCCGTGACGGCTTGAGCTTGACCTCGATGATGTCGCTGGTCAGCCGGCAGGCATCGGGCTCAAGCTCGGCCCATGGCACATCGCGGAAGGTCTCGACGCCACCTTGCAGGATCGCCTCGCCGACGCGCAGATTGTTGATGCCGGCCGGCAGCCTGCCTTCGAGCAGCAGCGGCAGCGACGACGAGGCGCCGCCGGAAATCACGTCGAGGCTTTTGCCGGACAGGCGCTCGGTCTTGTAGGCATGGGCGACGAGCTGCCCAAGATTTTCCGGCGTCGGCATGATGGCGCCGAAGCAGCCGAGATTGGTGCCGATGCCGGCGATGCGCACGCCCTTGAACTGCAGGATCTGCTCAACCGTGGGGATCAGGTCGTTCGGCCAGATGCCTTCGCGGAGATCGCCGAGATCGATCATCAGCATGATGTCGTGGACGCGGCCCATGCGCTCGGCGATGCGCGAAATTTCGCGGATGGTGGCGAGTTCCGATTGCAGGCTGATGTCGACGGTGCGCACCACCTCCTCGACCCGCGCCATCGGCGGGCTGCGCAGCAGCATGATCGGTGCGTTGATGCCGCTGTCGCGCAGCCGGCGGATGTTCTCGAAACGCGATTCGGCGATGCCGGCGACGCCGCCGCGCAGCATGGCGCGTGCCACTTGCGGCATGCCGCAACTGCCCTTGGTGACGCCGAACACTTTTATGCCCGAGAGCGCGCAGCGCTCGACGATGGTGCGCGCGTTGCGCTCGATGCGGCCAAGGTCGATGGCGACTTGCGGTCCCGACATCCTAGCCCCCGTAAACCAGCCCCTGCGGGTCGATCTCCGGCTTGCGGCCCGAAACGAGGTCGGCGAGGAATTTTCCCGAACCGCAGGCCATGGTCCAGCCGACATGGCCGTGGCCGGTGTCGAGATAGAGATTCTTGTAGCGCGCCTGGCCGATGACCGGCACCGAGTTGGGCATCATCGGGCGCAGACCCGCCCAGAACACAGCCCTCTTCTCGTCGAAGGCACCCGGGAAAAGATCCTTGCCGGTGCTGATGATCGTCTTGAAATCGGCGGGCTTGAAAGTGCGGTCGAAGCCGGTGAATTCGGCCGTCGAGGACATCCGCAAGCGGTTGCCCAGCCTTGAATAGCCGATCAGCCGGTCCTCGTCGGCGCCGCCCATGGTCGGTCCCTTGCTTTCGTCCTCCAGGGGAATCGTCGCGGTATAGCCTTTTACCGGATAGACAGGCAGGTCGATGCCGTAACGGCGCCCGAGCAGGCCGCTTTCCGGCCCCATCGAGATGACAACCGCATCGCCGGCGACCGGGCCGGCCGAAGTCATCACCGCGCGCACCCGGTCGCCCTCGATGTCGAGGCCTTCGACTGTCGTGCCGAACAGGAATTCGACGCCGAGCTTCTCGGCCGCATAGGCGGCCAGCCTGTCGACAAACTGCTTGGAATCTCCGGTCTGGTCGGTTGGCGAATAGACGCCGCCGGCAATCTTGTCCTTGACGCCGGCAAGGCCCGGTTCCAGCTCGACCAGCCGGTCGCGGCCGACGATTTCGATCGGCAGGCCGTGCTTGGCAAGATAACGGTAATTGTCGGTGCCGGTGTCGAGGCTCTTTTGCGAGCGGAAGAAATAGAGAATGCCCTTCTTGCGCTCGTCGTAATGGATGCCGGTCGCTTCCGAAAGCGCATTGATGCAGTCGCGCGAATAGAGCGCGAGCCTGAGCTTGATGTCGGTGTTGGCGCGCAGGCGCGCCACCGTGCACTGGCGCAGGAAACGCAGGCTCCAGGCGAGGAAATAGGGATCGAGGCGCAACCTGACCTTGATGCCGAGATCATGGTTGTAGAGCCCGCGCAGGAAGGTCTTCAAAGCCGCCGGCGAGGCCCAGGCGGTGGCGTCACCCGGTGACACCAGGCCGGCATTGGACTGGCTGGTGCCTTGTGCCGCCGCCGGATGGCGCTCGATCACCGTCACCTCATGGCCGTCGCTGGCCAGATAATAGGCGGCCGCCGTACCGACGACACCGGCCCCGAGCACCGTTATTTTCATGCCATCCCCCAAAAAGCTCCTCGCGGCGCGGCGCCTCCGCGCCTTGCCGCGAACGCCTTCAATAGCGCTTCACTGCCCGGCTTGCGAGCCCTTGGGAGAACCCGGCTCAGCCGCGCGCGGAGTTCTTGCCGGTCAGGATGCGCTCCCAGGCGAGCGCATCGGCGACGATCTGGTCGAGATCGTCGCGTTGCGGGGTCCAGCCGAGCTCGGCGCGGGCGAGATCCGAATTGGCGACAACCGCCGCGGCGTCGCCAGGGCGGCGATCACCCATCTTCACCTCGAAATCATGGCCAAAGGCGCGGCGCACGCTGTCGATGACCTCCAGCACCGAATAGCCATGGCTGTAGCCGCAATTGGCGACGAGGCTCTGTCCCCCGGCGCGCAGCCGCTGCAAGGCCAGGCGATGCGCCGCCGCCAGGTCGCTGACATGGATGTAGTCGCGCATGCAGGTGCCGTCCGGCGTCGGATAATCGGTGCCGAACACCTGCATGAACGGCCGCTTGCCGAGTGCCGTCTCGCAGGCGACCTTGATCAGATGGGTTGCGCCCGGCGTCGACTGGCCGGTGCGGCCCTTCGGGTCGGCGCCGGCGACGTTGAAGTAGCGCAGCGCGGTATAGCGCAGGCCATGCGCGATCGACGCGTCGCGCAGCATCCACTCACTCATCAGCTTGGACAGGCCATAGGGCGATTCCGGCGCCAGGCGGGCGTCCTCGCGCACCGGCTCCAGCCCGGCGCCGCCATAGACGGCGGCGGTCGAGGAAAAGATGAAGTTGGGCACGCCTTCGCGCACCGCGGTTTCGATCAGCGTGCGCGTCTTCGAGGTGTTGTTCTCATAATAGCTGAGCGGGTCGGCGACCGATTCCGGAACCACGATCGAGCCGGCGAAATGAATGATCGCGTCGACCTTGTTCTCCCTGATGACCGCGCCGACCAATTCCTTGTCGGCGACATCGCCGACGACCAGCTTGGCCTCCGGCGCCACCGCCCATTCGAAACCGGTGGAAAGACGGTCGAGAACGACCACGCTTTCGCCGGCATCCAGCAGCTCCCAGACCATATGGCTGCCGATGTAACCGGCGCCGCCTGTCACCAAAACTGTCATCCGCGTCCTCGCTTATCCAAGATTTATCGGAAACTGTCTCAACCCCGCTCTACTGGAAAGCCCGCCGCATGGCCATTGGAACCCCTGGTAACCGGCATTGCCGGCCAGTGGCATTGTCCTGAAACAAAGTTCATCCACATCAAGGGAATAGGCCACGATCCGCGGTCGTTAGGAACAGGTCCGGGGCGTGGCATTTTGACCAAAAAGGCCAGGTGGACGACCAACAGGCCAATGATTATGATCCCGCGCAAAAATTGGGAAGGCGACATGAACTATCAGCGGTTTTTCGAGGAAGCGATCGACCAGCTCCATGCCGAGCGTCGCTACCGCGTTTTCGCCGACCTCGAGCGGATCGCGGGCAAGTTCCCGCGCGCCATCTGGCGTTCCAATGGCCGTGCCGAGGAAATCACCGTCTGGTGCTCCAACGACTATCTCGGCATGGGCCAGCATCCCGACGTCATCGCCGCGTTCCAGAATACCGCTGGCAAGATGGGTTCGGGCGCCGGCGGCACCCGCAACATTTCCGGCACCTCGAACCCGCTGGTAGAGCTTGAGGTGGAGCTTGCCGATCTGCACGACAAGGAAGCGGCACTGGTCTTCACCTCCGGTTTCGTCTCCAACGAGGCCTCGATCTCGACCATCGCGAAGCTTTTGCCCAACTGCCTGATCATCTCGGACGAATTGAACCACGCCTCGATGATCGAAGGCGTGCGGCGTTCCGGCGCCGAAAAGAAGATCTTCCGCCACAATGACGTGGCGCATCTGGAAAGCCTTTTGCAGGCGGCGGGGCGCGAACGCGCCAAGCTCATCGTCTTCGAAAGCGTCTATTCGATGGATGGCGACATCGCGCCGATCAAAGAGATCGTCGAACTCGCCGAGCGCTACAACGCCATGACCTATATCGACGAGGTCCATGCCGTTGGTATGTACGGGCCGCGCGGCGGCGGCATCACCGAGCGCGAAGGCCTGGCCGACCGCATCGACATCATCGAAGGCACGCTGGCCAAGGCATTCGGCACGCTGGGCGGCTACATCACCGGCACCAGCGCTGTGATCGACGCCGTGCGCTCCTATGCGCCGGGCTTCATCTTCACCACGGCACTGCCGCCGGCGATCGCTGCCGCCGCGACCGCGTCGATCCGCCATCTCAAGCGCTCGCAGGCCGAGCGTGACGCCCAGCAGCAGCAGGCGAGCCGAACCAAGCACATCCTGTCGGCCGCCGGCCTGCCGGTGATGGATTCGCCGACGCACATCGTGCCGCTGCTGGTCGGCGATCCCGAGGCCTGCAAGATGGCCAGCGACCGCCTGCTCGGCGTGCACGGCATCTACATCCAGCCGATCAACTACCCGACCGTGCCGCGCGGGACCGAGCGGCTGCGCATCACGCCGACGCCGTTCCATTCCGATGCGCTGATCGCCGAATTGCAGGATGCGCTGGTCGAGACCTGGGATGCGCTCGGCATCCCCTATGGTTCGGCAGGTCGGCCTTCGGTGGCCAAGAGCGACCGCATCATTCCATTGCTGGTGCCCAAGTCAGGCGGCTGATGCCGTTTGGAACTCTACTCCGGCGGCCATCTGGCTCGCCGGAGCGATTTCAATTCGGGCTTCGTCAGCGGCTCAGGCATTCTTCATCCACTTCGCCAGCCGGTGTGCCGCTTCCTCGATCTGGTCGAGACGGCGGTGGAAGCACAGCCGCAAAAACGCCTCGCCGCCGGGGCCGAAAGCGGTGCCTGGCGCCAGGCCGACATTGGCCTTGTCAACGATGTCGAAGGCAGCGGTTCGTGAATCGGTGATGCCCTCGACGGTGAAAAACAGATAGAACGCGCCCTGCGGCACCGTAAACCCAGCGCGGCCGGTGGCGCCGAGGATGCCGCAGACAAGGTCGCGCGCCTTGCGCGCCCGCTCCACCTGTTCGGCGACGAAGGCGTCGCCCTCGTCAAGGGCGGCGACCGCACCGCGCTGCATGAACTGGGCGACGCCGGAGCTCGAATACTGGATCAGGTTCTCGAACACCTGCTGCAAGCTCGGATGCGTCTTGATCCAGCCGACGCGCCAGCCGGTCATCGCCCAGTTCTTGGAAAAGGAGTTGACGTACAGGATACGGTCTTCCGCCGACGCTATGTCGAGGAAGGACGGCGCGCGGCCGTGGCCATAGTGGAACAGTGAATAGATCTCGTCGGCGATGATCCAGAGGTTTTTCGCGCGCGCCAGAGCGAGGATCGCCTGCAAGGTCTCGTGATCGGCGGTCCAGCCGGTCGGATTCGACGGCGTGTTGATGAACAGCGCCTTTGTGCGCGGCGTGATCGAAGCGGCGATCTTCTCGACGTCGCAGGACCAGCCATTGCCGGAATGATCGAGCGTGACCGCGACTGGAACGGCTCCCGCTATCCCTGCTGCGGCATCGAAATTCGGCCAGGCCGGCGACAGGTAGACCACCTCGTCGCCGGCGCCGGCGAGCGCGTCGAGCGCCAGCTGGATGGCATGCATGCCGGAGCCGGTGACGATGAATTCTTCCTCCGGGAAATTCTTGCCGAAATGCCTGGCATAGTAACGGGAGAGTGCCTGCCTGAGATCGGGGATGCCCCTTTGCCAGGTGTAGAATGTCTCGCCGCCGGCCAGCGCCTTCGACGCGGCATCGGTGATGAAGGCTGGCGTCGGCAGGTCGCCTTCGCCGGCCCAGAGCGGAATCATGCCTTCGCGCAGGCGGCCGTAATTGACGACGGCGACAATGCCACTTTCGGGTGCCGCACGGGCCTCGGTGCGCAAGCTGTCGATCAGGGTCATGGGCGGATCCGTTTTTGGTCTGCGGTTTTCGTCAGCGGTCCTTACCAGATGCGAAAACAGAAAACCCCGGCCGCCAACGACCGGGGTTTTGGTCCAGCAAATGCTGCCCGTGGTCAGCGCCTGGCGAGCAGATCGCGAATTTCGGTGAGCAGCGCGACGTCGGCTGGCGGCGGAGCGGCCGGTGCAGCGGGCTTCTCGCGCTCAAGCCGCTTGCGCATGTTGTTCACCGCCTTGACCATCAGGAAAATGATGAAAGCGAGGATGAGGAAGTTCAACGCGACAGTGATGAAGCTGCCGTAGGCAAAGACCGCGCCTTGCTTCTTGGCGTCGGCCAGCGAGGTGGCGTTGACGGCCGAGGAGAGGCCAAGGAAATAATTGTTGAAGTCCAAGCCGCCGAAAATCGCGCCGACGATCGGCATGATGATATCGTTAACAAGGGAATCGACGATCTTGCCGAAGGCCGCGCCGATGATGACGCCGACCGCAAGGTCCATCACATTGCCCTTGGAAATAAATTCCTCGAATTCTTTCAGCATTCGACCCTCCTTGTCGTGACTGGCCGAGCTGCCGTTTCCGTCCTTGCGGCATCGACCTGAGGCAACATAACAAAAACCTCCTGACGCAACATGGGTAAAAGGGAGAAAACAACCGCTTTCTCCTTACCTTACGGCACTTTGGGCGGCAGCTCTGCCGAATTTGACGCGTTGCGTACAAGGGCGTGAAATTTCATATCCCCGCGATGCAAATCGACACAGATGCCGCCGAATCACTGCAAAACGACCACGCTGGACCAGATTGCCGCCGAGCACGGCATGGGCCCCTGGTTGTTGACGCGAGCGATCAATCGCTCTTTGCAAGGTTTCCCGCATTGACGGCACGGCAAAGCCAGCATTGAATTTCTGGAAATTATAGGCGTTTTCGCCTATAATGTTCTCATGAACATGCTCGAAACCATCAGCATTGATGTTTATCCGTGGGCGGCTCCAACAAAGGAGCAGCGCGCTTGGTTTGACGCGCTTTCGCCCGACGAGAAGCGGAAAGCGATTCAGGCGGCGATCAACGAAGGTTTTGAGAGCCCGGTCAGCGAAAAGTCGATCGACGACATTATTCGGGAAGCGCGTGCCGAACTCCCGCATGCGCCATAGGATAACGCATCGCGCCGAACGCGATCTGAAAGACATTTACCGACACACCTTCGAAAACTTCGGCCACACTCAGGCCGAAAAGTAACTGCGCGAACTCGACGCGGTGTTTGAGTTGCTCGGCGACTATCCGAGTATGGGCCGGCTCTATGAAGGCAGGACCCATCAGTTCGTCCACGGCAAGCACATCATCCTCTATCGCAAGGGTTTGGAGGAGGTCGTCATTGGCCGTATTTTCCACGGCGCTCAGCGGCGATCTTCACCATAACGACACCGACGCGCCGCCCTGATAGCCGTCCTGCACAGCTCTGCAATGGACTCGGACGCCAAGCTGTGGTTGCGTCCGGGCAAGCCGGATAGAAAGACGGCAGAGGAGGAAAGTCCAAGCGTGCAGGGCTTGTTCATCGTCATCATCGCGGTCGCCTATGTGACGCTGCTGTTTGCCATCGCCAGCCTCGGCGACCGCCGCTCGGCCATCTCCGAGCCGAGCCGGGGGCGGCCTTTCATCTATGCGCTCAGCCTCGCGATCTACTGCACATCCTGGACTTTCTTCGGCTCGGTCGGTCTCTCTTCCGAACGCGGCCTCGAATTCCTCGGCATCTATACGGGCCCGGTGCTCGTCTTCGTCTTCGGCTTCCCGCTGCTCAACCGTATCGTGCGGCTGGCCAAGACCGAGAAGATCACCTCGATCGCGGATTTCCTCGGCGCACGCTACGGCAAGAGTTTCACCGTCGCGGCGATCGCCACGCTGATCGCCACCATCGGCGCGGTGCCCTATATCGCGCTGCAGTTGAAGGCGATATCCGGTTCGGTCAGCCTGATGGTCGAGCACTATACGGGATCGCCGCCTTCGTTCGATCCCTTCGTCAGCGACATCTCGCTGGTCGTCGCCATGCTGTTGGCGCTGTTCGCGGTGCTGTTTGGAACCCGTCACGCCGACGCCACCGAACACCAGGACGGGCTGGTGCTGGCGGTGGCGGTCGAAACCGTCGTCAAGCTCGCCGCCTTCCTGGCGATCGGCCTGATGGTCACCTTCCTGATCTTCGGCGGCCCGGGCGACATGTTCGACAAGCTCGCCGAGAACGCGCAGGTCCGGCAGGCGATGAGCTACAACACCTCGCTCGCCACCTGGCTGGTGCTGACGTGCCTCAGCGGCTTTGCCATCATCATGCTGCCGCGGCAGTTCTACGTCACCATCGTCGAAAACCGCGGCGAGGCCGAACTGCGCACCGCGACATGGGTGTTCCCGCTCTACCTCGTGGCGATCAACCTGTTCGTGCTGCCGATCGCCTTCGCCGGCCTGTCGCTGGTCGGCACCGGAACCAGCAGCGATCTCTATGTGCTGTCGCTGCCCCTGTTCAGCGGCCATGATGTGCTGGCGATGGCGGCTTTCATCGGCGGCCTGTCGGCGGCGACGGCGATGGTGATCGTCGAAAGCGTGGCGCTGTCGATCATGATCTCCAACGATCTCGTCATTCCGCTGTTCGTGCGCCGCCTGCTCAAGACCTCGACCTCCGAGACCGAGGATTGGTCGACGCTGATCCTCAATGTGCGGCGCGGGGCGATCTTCATCCTGTTGTTCATCGCCTTCCTCTACTACCGCGAGAGCACCAACAGCGCGCGCCTGTCGTCGATCGGCTTGATGTCGTTCGCGGCCATCGCCCAGTTCGCCCCCGCCCTGATCGGCGGGCTGATCTGGCGCGGCGCCAACGGCCGGGGTGCGGCACTCGGCATGGTCGCCGGCATCCTCGTCTGGGGCTACACACTGCTCCTGCCGTCGCTTGCCGCGGCCGATACCGGAATCATCGTGCACGGGCTGTTCGGCTTCGAGGCGCTGCGGCCGCAGGCCCTGTTCGGCACCGTCGCCGAACCGCTGAACCACGGCGTGTTGTGGAGCCTGTCGATCAATGCGGTGTTTTTCGTGCTTGGCTCGCTGTCGCGCGCGTCGGTGCCGCTGGAACGCATCCAGGCGTCGATCTTCGTGCCGCGCGATGCCGGCCCGATGCCCAGCCTGCGCCGTTTCCGCACCGCCATCACCGTCAACGACCTGAAGGACACGATCGGGCGCTATCTCGGCGTCGAGCGCACCGAGCGCTCTTTCCAGTCGTTCGAAAAGACCAACGGAACCTCGCTGCACGGCAACGAACAGGCGAGCATGGACGTCATCCGCTTTTCCGAGCAGCTGCTGGCCAGCGCCGTCGGCTCCTCCTCGGCACGGCTGATCCTGTCGCTGCTGTTTCGGCGCCACGACCGCGAATCCCGAGATGCCTTCCGCTTGCTCGACGACGCCACCGAGGCGCTGCAGCACAACCGCGACCTCTTGCAGATCGCCCTCGACCAGATGGAACAGGGCATCACCGTCTTCGATCGCGATTTCCGCCTGATCTGCTGGAACCGCCAGTACCGGGCGCTGTTCGACCTGCCCGACGAGATGGGCCAGGTCGGCGTCTCGCTCGACCGCATCCTGCGCCATCTCGCCGAGCGCGGCGACATTCCCGCCGATCAGCGTGTGGCCATGCTCAACCGGCTGACCAGCTTCGTCAGCCCGTGGCAGATGGAGCTGAAAACCTCGGGCCGCATCCTGGAACTGCGTTCCAACCCGATGCCGGACGGCGGCATCGTCGCCACCTATGCCGACATTTCCGGGCGCGTCGAGCAGGACCTGGCACTGAAGCGTGCCAATGAATCGCTGGAGCAGCGCGTCAAGACGCGCACCATCGAGCTGACCCGGGTCAATGAGGAACTGGCGCAGGCACAGATGCTGGCCGAGGAGGCCAATCTCGGCAAGACGCGCTTCCTCGCCGCCGCCGGCCACGACATCCTGCAGCCGCTGAACGCCGCCCGGCTCTATTGCTCCTCGCTGATCGAGAAGGCCGGCAAGGGGCCTGCCGGCAAGGCGGCCGTGAACATCGAATCCTCGCTGGAATCCGTCGAGACCATTCTCGGCGCCGTGCTCGACATCTCCCGCCTCGATGCCGGCGCGATGAAGCCGGATGACACCGCCTTCAACCTCGACGGATTGCTGCGCCAGATCGGCAACGACTTCCGGCCGCTGGCCGCCGAAAAGAAGCTCGAGCTGACCATCATGCCGTCATCGTTGACGGTGACGACGGACCGCAATTTGCTGCGCCGCCTGATCCAGAATCTCGTCTCCAACGCCATCAAATACACGCGCCACGGCCGAGTCCTGGTTGGCGTCAGGCGGCGCGGCGAATTGGCCGAGATCCAGGTGATCGACACCGGCATCGGCATCGCCGGCGACAAGCTGAACACCGTCTTTCGCGAGTTCACCCGGCTCGACGAGGGCGCGCGCGAGGCCGAGGGCCTCGGTCTCGGCCTCTCCATCGTCGACCGCATCGCCCGGGTGTTGCGCCTGGAGATCCGCATCTTTTCCAGTCCGGGCAAGGGCACGCGATTCTCCGTTATCCTGCCCGTCGCGGCCGTGCAGGCACGACGCGAGATCGAAGCCAGGGCTCCCGCCCGCGCGACGGCCTCGCTGGCCGGTCTGCACGTGCTGTGCATCGACAACGACGCCCGCATCCTCGAAGGCATGCGGCTCCTGCTCGAAGGCTGGGGTTGCAACGTCGACACCGCGTCCGGTTCAAAGGATCTGGAGACCGCGAAGATACACCGCCCGGACATCGTCCTTGCCGACTACCATCTCGACGGCGAAACCGGCCTCGAACTCGTCGTCAGGCTGCGTGCGATCCATGGCGACACCCTGCCGGCCGTGCTGGTCACCGCCGACCGCTCCAACGAGGTGCGCACGGCCGCCGGCGGGCTCGAGATTGCGGTGATCAACAAACCGCTCAAACCAGCGGTACTGCGCTCGATGATGGCCAGGGTCAGGCCGCTGGCGCCGGCGGCGGAATAGCGGTCTAACCCGCCGGCTGCAGCGGGTCGCTGCCGATTTTGGACAGCAGGATCACCGCCTGGGTGCGGCTGTCGACGCCGAGCTTCTGCAGGATGGCGGAGACATGCGCCTTGATGGTGGCCTCGGAGACGCCGAGTTCATAGGCGATCTGCTTGTTGAGCAGGCCCTCGGCCAGCATGCCGAGCACCCGGGTCTGCTGCGGCGTCAACGCCTGCAGCCGCTTGATCAGGTCGGATATTTCAGGGTCGCGCTCGGTGCCGAGATCGACGCCGACGGGTGCTGCAATATCGCCGGCAAGCACCGATTGCACGGCGCTGCGGATTTCTTCCATGCTGGCCGATTTGGAGATGAAGCCGGAAGCGCCGAGGTCGAGCGCCCGCCTGATGGTCGCCGGATCGTCATGCGCCGACACCACGACCAGCGGCACCGCCGGATGGATGCCACGCAGCGAGATCAGGCCGGACAGGCCGCTGGCGCCCGGCATCGACAGGTCGAGCAGCACCAGGTCGACGTCCTCGTTGGCAACGACCAGCGCCTTGGCGCTCTCGAAATCGCCGGCTTCATGGATGGCGGCGACATTGCCGATGCCGGCGAGCGCTTCGCGCAGCGCACCGCGAAACAGCGGGTGATCGTCGGCGATGACGAAAGAATAGCCTGCCGGCAAATGTCCCTCCCCGAATCCCCGATGATTTTTGGCTTTTCGGGTTCAACTGGACGATTATGAGCGGCTGCGCGCTGTTTTCAAGCGGCAAAGCCAGTGCGCCGCCTCCCGTGGTTGAAACGCTCAGGTCTTCTGCGAATTTGGCTGGGCGCCGTTGTCCTTGTCCATATCCCTGACGATGCCCATGAAGCCGCGCAGGAAGCGCTCCATGTAGCCCATCGTCTTGTTGAAATCCTCTTCGCTCGGCAGTTTCGATTCGAGGCGGGCGGAGAGCGAATTCTCGAGCTTGGTGACGCGCTCGTCCATCGCCTTCATCGAGGTCTGCAAGCGGTCGACCTCGTCCTGGAAAGCGGCGCGTTCGTCGGCCGCCATCTTGCAGACGAGCTGGCCGGAGCGTTCGTCGCAGATCGACATGGCGCCGGTCTGGGTGTCCATGCGGATATAGCCGGTGGCCGACTTTTCCAGCCGGTAGCGGTCGGTTTCTTCCGAATAAGCTGAAGCCGCGACCAGCGAAACGAGCGCGGCGGGGATCAAGATGTGCTGCAGACGCATGTTGTCCTCCATGGCAAAGGCCTCAGATATCGCATGTTTGCGCCGGAAATGGGGAAGACCCTTGGCGTGGCCTTTCCCGAATGGCTGGTTCGGAATCTTTTGAAGCAATTCCCAAGGGAAAGCGCTATGCGCTTTTCCCGGGAAAACCGTTTCACACTTTTCCTGGAACTGCTCTATAGCGCAACCATGTCTCAGATTATCTACAAGATAACCCCGCAGGCGCTTTGGCGCGAGGCCGAAACGCATGGCCGCTTCACCGGCGCGCCGATTGATGTCGCAGACGGCTTCATCCACTTCTCCACGGCGGCGCAGGTCAAGGAAACGGCGGCAAAGCACTTTTCCGGCCAGACCGACCTTCTGCTGGTCGCCATCGACGGCGCCAGCCTGGGTGCTGCGCTGAGATACGAGGTCTCGCGCGGTGGTGCGCTGTTTCCGCATCTTTATGGTCCGCTCGGCCTCAAGGCTGTGCTGTGGGTCCAGCCACTGCCGCTTGGCTCCGATGGTGTGCACCAGTTCCCGGCACTGGAGGGGCAATGAGCGTGCTCGACCGGCTCGGCCAGAAGCTGCTGTTCGCCTTCGATCCGGAAACCGCGCATGGCCTGTCGATCGCGGCCTTGCGATGCGGCGTTCCGGTTGGTGCACCAGCGATCCGCGACCACAGGCTGACGGTCAGCATCTGCGGCCTCGATTTCCCCAATCCGCTCGGCATGGCGGCCGGCTATGACAAGAACGCCGAAGTGCCCGACGCGCTGCTTGGCCTGGGCTTCGGCTTTGCCGAGGTCGGCACGATCACGCCGCTGGCGCAGGCCGGCAATCCGAAGCCGCGCATTTTCCGGCTGACGGCCGACGATGCGGTGATCAACCGATTGGGCTTCAACAATGAAGGCCATGCAGCGGCCGAAAAGCGCCTTGCCGCGCGCAAGGGGCGTGGCGGCATCGTCGGCGTCAACATCGGCGCCAACAAGGACAGCAGCGACCGCATCGGCGACTATGAGCGCGGCGTCGCCCGGTTTGCGCAATACGCCAGCTATCTGACCGTCAACATCTCCTCGCCCAACACGCCGGGCCTGCGCAACATGCAGGCGCGTGAGCAGCTTGGCGAGCTCTTGTCGCGGGTCATGGCCGCGCGCGCCGCGGCAAGCGCCCAGCCGCCGGTGTTCCTGAAGATCGCGCCGGATCTGGTCGAGGCAGAGCTGGAGGACATCGCCGCCGAAGTCACGGAAAAGCGGGTGGACGGCGTCATCGTCTCCAACACCACCATCTCCCGACCGCCACTGCGCAGCGGCGACACCGCACGCGAGAGCGGGGGGCTCTCCGGCAAGCCGCTGTTCGAGCGTTCGACCATCGTGCTGGCGAAGATGCGGAAACTGCTCGGGCCGGAGCTTGCCATCGTCGGCGTCGGCGGCGTCGATTCCGCCGATACGGCGCTGGACAAGATCCGTGCGGGTGCCGATCTGGTGCAGCTCTACACCGGCATGATCTATGCCGGGCCTTCGCTGCCAGGCCGTATTCTTTCCGGAATGGCCCGTTTCGTCGAAAAAGAACGGCTGAAGTCGATTTGCGAGTTGCGCGACAGCCGCCTCGACTTCTGGGCGTCCAGGCAACTCTGAACTGCTCTCAGGAGCGCAGGTCGCGGCTGACGGCCCGCTCGCAGATGGTGCAACGAACTCGGGTCGACGGGCTCCTTCGGAGGTTTCGCCGAGCGTTGGCCAACGGCGCATCAAAAAAAAACCCGCCAGCGCGGCGGGTCATTGGCGCAAATCAGCACCATGGGCAAAAATCTACCATAGCTGAGGTCACCGAGTCAAGAAAAAATTCCTATCGCGAAGCTGCGCTCAGTGTCCTGGACGGCGCAGGGCCTTCCGGGGGACACCGTCTAAAACGCCGTCCGCACCTTGAGCCGCAGGATCGTCAGCAGGCTGAAGCCTCGCACCAGCAGGAAGACGTGCAGCGCCGCCCACAGTCCATTGTTGCCGAAGGCGGGCGCAAGGGTCAGCAGCGCGGCCGCGAAAACCAGGAACGACAGCAGCATCATGTTGCGCATGTCGCGGGACCAGGTCGCACCGATGAAGACGCCATCCATCTGGAACGCCAGCACACCGCTCAGCGCCGTGAATGCCGCCCATGGCAGGTAGATGTCGGCCACCGAACGGACTTCCTCCGATGTCGTCACGAGAGCGACCAGATTGGCGCCACCAGACAGCATTACCAGCGTCGCGGCTCCCGCCAGCCCGAAACCCCAGAACAGCGTCAGCCGCACGGCCTGGCGGAACGGTGCGGCGGCACGTGCGCCGACGGCACGGCCCGCCAGCTGTTCGGCGGCGGTGGCAAAGCCATCGAGGAAATAGCCGGCGACGAGGAAGAAATTCATCAGCACGGCGTTGGCGGCCAGCGTCACCGTGCCGAACTGCGCGCCCTGGCGGGTGAACAATGCAAAGGCGGCGAGCAGCGAGAACGAACGGATCATGATGTCGCGGTTGAGCGACAGCATGCGCAGGAAGGCGGTCATGTCGAGCAGGCGATGGCGCGGCAAGGACGGGGCCGCGCGAAACCGGCGGATCACGATGGCCAGGCCGAGCAGCATGGCCAGGAACTCACCGGTGACGGTCGCCCAGGCAACGCCGGCGACGCCCCAGCCAAGTTCCAGCCCAAGCAGGAAGCACAGCGCGATGTTGATGCCGTTCAGCACCAATTGCAGCACCAGTCCAAGCCCGCCCTCGCCGCGCCCCAGCACGTAGCCGAGGATGGCGTAGTTGATCAGCGAAAAAGGGGCTGCAAGCAGCCTGATCCTGATGTAGACGCCCATCGCCTCGCTGACGCGCGGTTCGGCGCCCATGAATTTTTGCCCGGCGATGGCGACCAGCGGCGCAAGGGCAGCGAGCACGATGCCGGCGATAACCGCGATCAGCACGGCTCGCCAGAACACCGCCTGTTCCTCCAGGGCATCGCCACGCCCAAATGCCTGTGCGACAAGGCCGGTGGTGCCCGAGCGCAGGAAATTGAAAGAGGTGAAGACGACGTCGAAGATCAGTGCGCCGGCAGCCAGGCCGCCGAGCAAGGCGGCATCGCCGAACTGGCCGACGACAGCCGTGTCGACCAGGCCGAGCATCGGCGTCGTCAGATAGGCTAGCGTCATCGGCACCGCGATGGCGAGCACGGAGCGGTTGGTGACGACAAATGATCCGGAGTGAATCGGCGATCCCGAGAGGATCGGGGATCCGGCGTCGGCTGGGGTTGCACCTTTGTCCAAGGATTGCTGCCTTGCTGCTTGCGGCTTGATGGAACCGTCGATGTGCCCCATTTTCCGGCCACCGCGCAATCACCTATCCCTTGACGGCCAACCGAAATCCCGGTCTGGCGTGAGCCAGCCGGATACGAGTTCATGCCTCTGCAGATCGTCCATCATCCCGACTACGACGCCGGCTTCGCCGTCAACCATCGCTTTCCGATGAGCAAATATCCCCTGCTGATGGAGGCGCTGCGGACACGCGGCCTCGCCGGCCCCGAGGCGCTCAGCACCGCCGAACCGGCGCCGGCTTCATGGCTGGAGCTTGCCCATGCGGCGGACTATGTCGACCAGGTCGTCAACTGCCGCGTGCCCGAAAAGATCGAACGCGAGATCGGTTTTCCAATCGGCCCCCGCGTCTCGCTGCGCGCGCAGCTTGCCACCGGCGGCACGGTGCTGGCGGCGCGGCTGGCCTTGCGCCACGGTATCGCCTGCAACACTGCCGGCGGCAGCCACCATGCGCGGCGCGCGCAAGGCGCGGGCTTCTGCACCTTCAACGATGTCGCCGTCGCCGCATTGGTGCTGCTGGCCGAAGGCGCGGCACGAAACATCCTGGTCGTCGATCTCGACGTGCACCAGGGCGACGGCACGGCGGATATTCTCGCCGATGACCCGCGCGTGTTCACCTTTTCCATGCATGGCGACCGCAACTACCCCGTGCGCAAGATCGCCTCCGACCTCGATGTCGCGCTGCCCGATGGCACGGGTGACGCTGCCTATCTCGAGAGGCTCGCCGCCATCCTGCCGGAGCTGTCCGCACAGGCGCATTGGGACATCGTGTTCTACAATGCCGGCGTCGACGTCCATGCAGATGACCGGCTTGGCAGGCTGTCGCTGTCGGATGACGGCCTGCGCGCCCGTGACGACATGGTCATCAGCCATTTTCGCGCGCAGGGCGTTCCGGTCTGCGGCGTCATCGGCGGTGGCTATTCCACCGATGTGCCCGCTCTTGCCGCGCGCCACGCCATCCTGTTCGAGGTCGCCGCGGGCCACGCCCGATAGTACGATCTTGTCCAAAAACCGGTGCCAAGGTTCGCTGACGCGGACCTGCGGTTCGGGATCATGCTCTACTTCCGGTAATTGGCGAGCCTGAGCAGGATGAAGGCCGGCACGACGATAGCCGCGCCCAGCAGGATATAGCCGAGGAAACGGTCGATGGCATGAAAGCCGAGATTCCACAGGTCCATGAAGAACTTCCGGATGCCGTAGAGCACATCCATCGGCGACCAGCCGAAGGCATTCATGACCAGGCCGACGAGGAAAGACACCACCAGCAGTTTCAGGATCACCTTGAGCGGCGAGTCGCCAAGAAAGCGCGTCAGTGCGGACAAGGCTCGTCTCCCGATTGAGGCACCCAGGCTCGAGGGCGTCGGCCAGACATACGCACTTGGCTTGTCCGCTTCAAGCCGGGAGTTTTGCGGGATGCCAACGGCCTGCACCGCGCGATTGCATGGCAGGCTTGTGCTGCCAAACGGACTAAACCCGCGCCAGACTGTTAAATTTGCGTAAACAACATCGCTTTAATTTATTGAAAACAAAGCGAAAAACCTTCATTTTTCGATTTCCCGCAATGTGCGTGCAATTTTCGCCTGCGAGACGGTCGGCGTCTTTCAGGCGATTGGCCGCGCGGGCGATCTGACCCCCTACCACAACTGGCGAAAGCCAGTCCCAGGACCGCGCAACCATCCCTGAAAGATACCAAATCGGAGCCCGACCGCCTCAACGGTCGAGTTCTTCGGGAAACCTGCGCATCGATTGCCGGATGCGCGCGTGTGTTGGAGTAATGCAGTGTTCTCTCAAGCAAAGATCATCCTGACGGCAAGTGCCCTTGCCATGTACCTCCTGGGGCCGGCGATGGCCGCCGACCTTTCGTCCGCCTACACCCCCGCGTTCCAGTGGAGCGGCGCCTATGTCGGCGTGCATGGCGGCACGGCGTTCACCGGGATGCCGAACCCGTTTGCCGGCAGGAATGGTCTCAGCGGCGGCGTTCAGGCCGGCTACAACCAGCAGATGGGTCCAGCGGTTCTCGGTGCCGAGATCGAGGGCTCCTATCTGGGCGGCGCCGAGCACGACGTCCGGGGCGGCAAGATCAAGGAAAAATGGCGCGGTGCCGCCAAGGCCAAGGCCGGCTTGAGCTTCGACCAGACGCTGCTGTTTGGAACCGGCGGCGTCGCCATGACCAAATTCGACAAGGGCGACAAGGTGAACGATATCGACGGATGGAAACTCGGCTATCTGGTCGGCGGCGGCATCGAGCAGGGTTTTGCCGGCGGCCTCTCGGCCAAGGTCGAATATGACTATGTGCGCACCCCAGGCGTCGAAACGACGTCCGCCCTGGGCAAATCCAAGGCGACGATCGGCAGCCATGAACTGAAGGCCGGCATCAACTACCGGTTCTAAGCAGGCCATGGGTTCCGTCGAACCTGTTTTGTATTTTGCTTGAACGACCTTGCGCGGCGCCCGGATGCAACGGGGCCGCGCAATTGCTTTGCCTCCATCCGCACCGTCATCGACGCGTGTCGGCAGACCAAATTTGTGTGCCAGGTCATGCGTAATGCCGATGCAATCTTCACGTCCTAAAGCGCGTCGCATCGAAACGGATCATGCGGCCCGCTTCAGGTTTTGTTTTGTGCATGTCGTTGTCCCAAAACCGGGACCACTTTTGGGCGACATGCATTCGGTGCCGCGGATGACCTTGATGACGGGAATCGGATATGTCCAAACGCAGCGCAAACCATCTGGTGTGGATCTCCAAGGCGTTCTTCGTCGCCATCGTGCTGGCGCTGACGGGATGCGCCTCCGACATCATGAAGAACTACATCGGGCAACCGGTCGAATCGGTCATTCTGGACTACGGGCCGCCGACCGCCGTCGTTGATGTCGGCCGGGGCGAGCGGGCCTATCAATGGCGGAAAATATCCACCAATGCGGTTTCCGGAAGCTCCAGCGGCGAAGTTCGCCACACAAAACACGGAACCGTCTACGAAGAAACCGAAACGCCTGGCTATATCGAGCGCCAGGAATGCTTCTATACGTTCTATGCCCGCGCCTCGGGCGGCCGATGGTTCATCACCAATTTTCGTCAACCGAAGCTGGAATGCGAATGAATTGCCACAGCGTGCCGGCTGCCTGTGACGGAGAGTGCGCATGCGCATCCTGCTGATCGAGGACGAGCCGGAAATGGCCTCGGTGCTGAAGACCGCGCTCGAGCGCCAGGACATCATCGTCGACCATGCCGCGACACTGGCGGATGCCGAAGCGGTGGCGCGGCTCGGCCACCATGACGCGGTGGTGCTGGACCGCCGGCTGCCGGATGGCGATGGCCTCAGCCTGATCCCGCGCCTGCGGGCCTTGCATCTGGACGTGCCGGTGATCGCGTTGACGGCGCTCAGCGGGCTCGACGATCGCGTGGCGGGGCTCGACGCCGGCGCCGACGACTACATGGTCAAACCGTTCGCCACGGTGGAACTGGTCGCCAGGCTCAATGCCTTGCACCGGCGTTCGTTCACCACGCGTGCCAATCAGGTGATGGTCGGCCGCCTCACCTATGACTTCCGCCATCGCGAGGCGCTTGTCGAGGACCAGGCGCTGGAACTGCCGCGGCGCGAGCGGCTGGTGCTCGAAACGCTCATCCGCAGGCCGGGGCGGACGATCATGCGCGGGGCGCTGGAAGAAGCCGTCTATGCTCTCGACGACGAGATCGGCTCCAATGCATTGGATGCGCACATTTCGCGGCTGCGTCGCAAGCTCGACGACGTCGCTGCCGGCATCGAGATCAGGGCGATCCGCAACCTCGGTTATCTCTTGCGGGCCGCCTCGTGAAGAAGCCGCGCACGCGATCGCTGCAATGGGTGCTGGTGCGGCGGATGATCCTGTTGCAGGCTGCGACGCTTCTTGTCTTCATCGTGCTGTGCGCGGCCGCGCTGTGGATCGCCGATCCACGGCTTCTTGTCGACAACGAGGCTGCCGTCGCCGCCCTCAAGGATGCCGTCGATCGTGACGGCAACGGCAAATTGATCGTCCATGAGACCGATGGGTTGCGTTCGTTTCGTGAGGGTTTCCCAAATGTCTGGTACATCATCCGCGACAACAACGGCCAGAGCATCCGCTTCGGCAGCATACCCGACGTCTACACCAGGAATTTTGGCGATCTGCTGGGCCAGGCCGATCACGCCACCATCGGATTTTCCGAAGATGATTTGAGGCCGGAGGCCTACCTCGAAAAAGTTTCGACCAAGGCTGGCACGGTTCAGATCATTGCCGCGACGCGATCGTCGCGGGAAGAGACCGACGGCCTCGAAGTCACCATTTCGGCCACCATCGACGTCGCCAAGAACCCGGACGGCAGCAGGAACTGGGAGAAGGCGCTTCCCGCTCTCGCGGCCATCATCGTTATCCTGCTGCTGCCGATCGTCCTCGTCATGGGAGCCACGACCCTGGTGACGACGCCAGCCGTCGTGCGCCGGTCGTTTGCCGGCCTCGTCGACACCGTCCAGCAGGCCGCGCGCATCGACATCGGCACCCGTGCGATGCAACTGCCGGTCAAGAATGTGCCGCAGGAGATCGCGCCGCTGGTGCATGCCTTCAACCAGACGCTGGCGCGCCTCGCCCAGGGCTATGACCGGCACAACCGCTTCCTCACCGACGCGGCGCATGAACTGCGCACGCCGATCGCCATCCTGCGCACGCGCGCCGAATTGCTGAAGCAGGAACCGCAAAGCGCGCGCCTGCTGCATGACATCGAGCGCCTGTCGCATCTTGCGCAACAGCTGCTCGACCACCAGCTGCTCGACCGCCCGGCGGACCAGCGCCAGATCATCGACCTCTGCGATCTTGTCGGCCGGGTCGCCGCCGACTTCGCCCCGCTCGCCATCGAAGCAGGCTACGATCTTGCCTTCGAGCCGCCAGCCAACAAGGTCCATGTCGAGATCAACGTGCTGCAGATCGAGCGGGCGCTGGCAAATCTCGTGCGCAATGCCATCGATCATGGCGGCGGTTCCGGCACGATCACCATAGCGATCGATGAAAACGGCGGCGTCGAAATCCGTGACGAAGGCCCAGGCATTCCAGCCGATGAGCACGAGAACGTTTTCGAGCCCTTCTACCGACTGCGGCCGCAATCGCGCGGCGCGGGCCTGGGATTGAACCTTGCCCGGCAGATCGCACTGCTGCACGATGGCTCCATCCGGATATTGGCCGGCTCCTGGCAAGGCGCCCGCATCCGCATGGAGTTGCCGGTTCGGGCGGTGGCCGCGTGCGGCAGAAATGATGGCCGGCCCACGGTTGCGGCCGATCCCGCTGGCTTATCTGTTTTCTAACCAATTGCCGCTATTCCCAATCGGATAGCGGGAGCAAGGCTTTGGTGGAGACGGAGAGAAACACCGCGCGACGCGGCGTCATGCTGTCGGTGGTCATCCCATGCTACAATGAGCTTGATGGCGTGGCCGAACTGCATCGGCGGGTAACGGCCGCATGCCTTGGGCAAGGCCCTTCCTACGAGATCGTCCTTGTCGTCGATGGCGCGACCGACGGTACGCGCGAGGCCATTCTGCAGCTGGCTGAAAAGGACGACCATATCGTCGCCATCGACCTTGCCCGCAATTACGGCCACCAGATCGCGTTGAGCGCCGGGCTCGAATTCTGTCGCGGCCAGCGCATTCTCATTCTCGATGCCGACCTGCAGGATCCGCCTGAACTGCTCGGCGCGATGATGACGAAGATGAACGAAGGCTTCGATGTGGTCTACGGCCAGAGGCTGACGCGCGATGGCGAAAGCTGGTTCAAGCTCGCCTCCGCATCCATGTTCTATCGCTTGCTGCGCCGGATGGTCGACGTCGACATAGCCCCGAATACCGGTGATTTCCGACTGATGAACCGGCGCGCGCTCGACCATCTGAACGCGATGCCAGAACGTTACAGGTTCATTCGCGGCATGGTGAGCTGGATCGGGCTGAGACAGGTGGCTTTCCCCTATGAGCGGCACCGCCGCTTTGCCGGCACCACCCACTATCCGCTGAAGAAAATGCTTCTTCTGGCGGTCGACGCCATGACCAGCTTCTCCATCGTGCCCTTGCGGTTCGCCTCGCTGCTCGGAATGATGTTCGGGCTTCTGGGGCTGGTCGTGCTCGGCTACACGCTGCTCGAATGGTCGGTCGGAAACGTGTTGCCCGGCTGGACCAGCCTCGCCGCGATCGTGCTGATCCTCGGCAGCGTCCAGCTTATGGTGCTTGGAATCTTCGGCGAGTATCTCGGGCGCATGTACATGGAGACAAAGCGGCGGCCGCTCTACTTCGTCAACGAGATCGTTTCGCGCAGCCAGGCGGTGAAGGACGGCGAATTGCCGGTCCATCGCCTGCAGGAGATGGCAAAGAGGGCCGCACGTGCTTGAGGCGGAATTCGACCAGTTTGCGCGGGAATATCAGGAGCAGCATGCCGCAAGCATAAGGCTGAGCGGCGAAAACCCGGATTTCTTCGCCAGGTACAAGATCGACGACGTCGCCGCGACGCTGCGGCGGGCCGGTGTCAAACCGCGACGAATACTGGATTTCGGCGCCGGCGTCGGCAATTCGCTCGGCCATATGCGCAACGCGTTTCCCGACGCGGAGATCACCTTGCTCGATCCTTCGCGGGAATCGCTCGACATCGCCAGCAAGCGCTTTCCCGGCCAGGCCGCCTTCACGCATTTCGACGGCAAGACAATTCCCTTTGCCGACGGCAGCTTCGACCTGGCCTTCGCGGCCTGCGTCTTCCACCATATCCCCGAGAACCTGCAGATCGGACTGTTCGCCGAGATCGGCAGGGTGCTGGCCTATGGCGGCAGCTTCTTCGTCTTCGAACACAATCCTTGGAACCCGCTGACCACGCACGCGGTGAGGAACTGTGCCTTCGACGAAAACGCGGTTTTGATAAATTCGCGCGAGATGCGCGGGCGCATGGCCGAGGCGGGCCTTGCCAATACGAGGATCGTCTACCGGATTTTCTTTCCTCGGATGCTTGCGAGACTGAGGCCGTTCGAGCGCTTCCTCACCAAGGTACCTGTCGGAGCCCAATATTTTGCGCATGTGGTCAAGCCTGCCGTTTGACTTCCCGAGGATGCTGCGATTTGGCGCCGTCGGTCTGTTGAACACGGCGCTGGGATACGCGGTCATTCTGGCCGGGCTTGCGCTGGGTCTGGGCGACATCCTTGCCAACGCCACGGGCTATGCCGCCGGCCTTGTCCTCGGCTTCTTCCTCAACCGCCAATGGACCTTCAGCAGAGCCGATGGCTTCAAGCCCGGGACCGCGCTGCGCTATGGGGGTGTCTTTCTGGTCGCCTACAGCATCAATCTGGCCGTCGTAATCGCCGCCCGTTCAGCAGGCATCGTCGAAAACCCGCTGGTCCACCTCGCGGGAATCTGCGTCTATTCGGTTGTTTTCTATCTTGGCTCGGCTCGCTTCGTGTTTGTGGGGCGTGGGGACGACAGCACCGACCGCACAGTTCGGGTGGCCGACAAGCCTCGGCGGCAGCCCGCCAATCCAACACCTTGAACACCCAACTGTCACCGGAACCGATTAGAGGCGGCGCAGCATGAACGACGCTCAGGCCAGTGCGGCGGCCGCGACATACAACGAGCGGAGCAGGCTGATCTTCTGCCTGCTCGCGGCCTTGGCGATGGCGGGTGCGTTGGGTGCCCAGGCAGGCGCCACCCTGCAGGATCCCGACAGCTGGTGGCAAGTGAAGGTCGGTCTGGATTTCCTGACTAACCGGACATTTCCGGCCGTCGATCCCTATTCCTACACGTTTGCAGGCCAGCCCTGGATTGCCAAGGAATGGCTGGGGCAGGTCCTGCTGGCTCTTGCCTACCGGGCGGGCGGCTGGAACGGGGTCGTCACCGCGATCATCGCCTCGATCTCCCTGACGGTTTTCCTGATGGGGTGGTTTCTCAGCGCATGGCTGAAACCGATCCTGGCGATTACACTGGCGTTCGCGGCGGTGTTCCTGATCAACCCGATCTTCACGGCGCGTCCGCATGTCTTCACCTTCCCGATCATCGTCATCTGGACAGCGGTCCTCTTCGGTGCGGCAAGGGAAGAACGGGCGCCGCCCTGGTGGCTGCTTGTGCTGGTCGTATTATGGGCGAACCTGCACGCCACCTTCACCTTGAGCTTCGTCATCGCGGCTTTCGCCGGTCTCGATCTGCTGGCGCGCACGGGCCTGTCGAAACCGTCCCTGCTGGCGAAGTGGATCGCGTTCGGCCTGCTTTGCCCGCTGGTGAGCCTGATCCACCCCTACGGCGTCCAGGCCATCCTCGCGACGCTCGCCGTGGCCTACGGCAATGAGGCGGTGTCGCTGATCATGGAATGGAAACCGTTCAGTCAGCCGGACAGTCCTGTCCAGGAAGCGGCGATGCTGCTCGGACTTTTCGGGCTTCTGGTGTCCCGGTTGCGAATTGGCTGGGCCAAGGCGTTGTTCGTCGTCTTCACCTTGCATGTCTATCTCGCCCATGTGCGCTTCATGTATCTGTTCTTCCTGCTGATTCCGCTGGTGATGGCGGCCGAGGTCGCACAGCAATATCCCTCGCTTTCAGCCACCGCATGGCTGGCCGAAAAGCGCGACGGGCTGGAGAGATTCTTCGCCAGGCGGTTCTACGCCATCTGCGGCACGGCAGCCGTTCTGCTGATCGGCGGGGTCGCCGTGCTCGGCAGCGCCTATCAGGTCGCGCCGAGCCCGAAGACATCGGCCAGCGGGGCGCTGGCCTTCGCGCAAAGCCATCATCTGTCCGGCAATGTGTTGAATTCCTACAATTTCGGCGGCACGCTGATTTTCCATGGGTTCAAGACCTATATCGACGGACGGACGGACCAGCTGTTCCTGGGCGGCTTCACAAAGAGCGACAACGACACCGGACGCGGAGACGGCAAGCCGCTCCTCGAAGCCCGCCTGAAGAAATACGCAATAGATTGGGCGCTGCTGTCGGCCGACGACAGCCGGATTCCCTTCTTCGACCAGTTGGGCTGGAAACGGGCCTACTCGGACGATTACGCGGTAATCTATCTGCCCAGCGCCTGATCCTGTGCGTTCCTGGCGGATTTCGCGACAGCCAATATATGCCTTGACACCCATGTTGCAGCGCAGCAAATTGCTGCCTGAGGGTAAGCCTGTGAGACCGACGAGCCGGGATTTTCAGCACGACCGAAGGCATCGCCGCATGAGCGTGTCGGGTGCGGCCGCACGGATCATGGTGGTCGCGCGCGAGCCGGCCGGATGAACTACCGGCGCGACATCGACGGCCTGCGGGCCGTTGCGGTGCTGCCCGTCGTGCTCTTCCATTTCGGCGTGTCCGCCATTCCTGGCGGCTTCACCGGTGTCGACATCTTCTTCGTCATATCGGGCTATCTGATCAGCGGCAGCCTGCTCGATGATCTTGAGCGGGGCCAGTTCTCGATCGGCCGCTTCTACTGGCGCCGCGCCCGGCGCATCCTGCCGGCGCTGACCTTCGTCATCCTGCTCGCGCAGCATTGCCGCCTGGTTCATCCTTCTGCCTTCGGATCTCCACGAATTCAGCCTTAGCGTGATCGCCGCCGCGACCTTCTGGTCGAATATCTATTTCTGGAGAACGACGAACTATTTCTCCATCGACGCAGAACTGCGGCCGCTCCTGCACACATGGTCGCTTTCGGTGGAAGAGCAGTATTATATCTACGCGCCGATCCTGCTTTATCTGATCCACCGATACGTCTCGAAGCGCTGGCTGACGGTACTTCTGCCGATGGCCGTCGGCAGCTTTGCCCTGGCAGTCATAGCAACCTCGCTGGCACCGACGGCAGGCTTCTATCTCTTGCCGACGCGCATATGGGAGCTGGCGCTGGGCGCCATGCTGATGTTGCGGAAGCCTCCGGTCCCAGCCGGTCGGCTGGCGGTGGAACTGATCGGCCTCGCCGGCTTTGCCCTGATTGCGTTTGGCTTTGTGATGATTTCGGACAGCGATCCGTTTCCCGGCTACAATGCCCTATTCCCCTGCATCGGAACAGCACTGCTGATCTATGCTGGCCAGGATAACGCCGACAGGCCGGCACCTGTCGCCACTCGCGTGCTTCGGTTGGCGCCGCTGGTCTGGGTCGGCCTCATTTCCTATTCGCTTTACCTCGTCCACTGGCCAATCAACTCGTTCGTCCATTATCTCTCGCTGAAGACCGTCGGTGTGCCAACGATTGTCGCGATGACGGTGGCCAGTTTCGCCCTGGCGGCATTCTCCTGGAAATATATCGAGCAGCCCTTCCGCCAGAAACGAGCCTATACCGCACCGCTGCCTATCTTCGCTTTTTCGGCGACGGCCATCGCGCTGCTGTGCGCCGGTGGTTTGGCCGGTGCACTGGGCAACGGTTTCCCGCAACGGTTCCCGGACTTCTCGACCGAACGTATCCGGGTCGGCGACTGGCGCAACGGCATCTGCTTCAACGAAAACGGGACCCGCATCGAAGACTGGAATCTCGCCGACTGCACCCGTACAACGGGCTTTGCCACCGATGTGCTGCTGTGGGGCGATTCTTTCGCTGCCCATTATGTATCGGGACTTGAGCCCAACGCCCAGAAAATCCAGGCCAATGTCATCCAATACACCTATGCCGGCTGTCCGCCCGACCTGACCTATTTTTCCTATGCTCGGCCCGCCTGCACCCGCTTCAACGAACGGGCCTTGTCGATCATTCGCGACGCAAACATCCAGGCGGTGATCCTGAGCGGCCGATGGACCGACTACCAGGCCAGGGGCTTCGACGGCCTGCAGAAGACGATCGACCGGCTTCGCGAGATGGGGGTCAAGGTCTATACCGTCGGCCAGTCTCCGGAATTCATCGCCGACGTCCAGAAGATCGCTTTCTTGGTGAAGCGGGAGCATGCCGCAACCACATCCTGGCCTATGGCTATGGATCCGGGCATCAACGCACGGGTTCTGCCGTTCACCAAAGGGGCTGATTTCATAGATCCGCTGACGTATCTGTGCGACTCGGCCGGTTGTTCATACGCCGACGCCAAGACCAATGAATTTCTCTACTTCGACTATGGCCACTTCTCTTCCGCCGGCGCGACGCTGGCCATCTCGAAACACTGGCCAAGTTTCGCCACCAGCGATAAGATCGCGAAGGCAAACCGGCAATTCACGGCCGCAGGCGCGCCGTGATCCGCAGCACGACGGCGTCGTGCCGAAACGGACCGCTTTGCGATTGCCCGAAGGCCAACCCTCATGCTAACGAGGGCGCACGCGGGTATGATGTAATGGTAGCTTGTCAGCTTCCCAAGCTGAACGCGCGGGTTCGATTCCCGCTACCCGCTCCAGTCTAAGGCGTCAGAACCATTTCAGCGCCTGCCTGTTCGTCGAACACAACCGAGCAGCCTCTCGCCAGCGCCACCGTTGCGAGGGCGTTTGCCGCCGCGTCATCCGATGAAACGAAATCGCCGGTCAACACCCGCAATTCTTCCACGCCTTCAGCCATGGACACGAAATTGCCGACCGATCGATCGTGCTTGCAGGCCTCGATCACGCAAAGCAGGTCGATGATTTCGAAGCTGCGCATGTTCAGCCTCCAGAAGAGATCGTCCCTTGCAAGATCATGAACGCATCGGCGGGAAATAATGTTCCCAGTGCGCTTTCGCTGGCCTCGGCCTGGCGGCGCTTTCGCCGGAGAAGCTTACCTGATCCAGCCATCATCCCACTTCCCTCAGAATGAAGTCGTGCAGCATCTTGGCGGCCGGCGACAGCGCGCGATTCCTTACCGTGATCAGGCTGTAGGGCCTGACCTCGATGTCGAATTCGGTCTGGACGACGTCGATGGCGCCGGCCAGCCCGTCAGGGTTCTGGATGAATTTCGCCACCTGGACAGAGACCGGTGCGATGGCATCGGATTGCGCGACCATGACCAGGGTCAGGAGCAGCGAACTGGTGTTCAGGATACGGTCCGGCAAAGCGATGTTGCGGTTGAGGAAGTTGCTCTCCATCGCCTGGCGCAAGGGCGAGCCGCCAGACTGAAAGACCCAGTCATAGGCGGCGGTGTCTTCCAGCCGCACCACGCTGCCCCTGGTGAGCGGGTGGCCACGGCGCACGATCAGGCAGGCTTTCTCGACGCCGATGACGCGCGACTCGAACAGCCGCGGATTGAGGTCGTCCGGGATGCGCGCGATGATGAAGTCATGGCGCGTGGCGATCAGCTCGCGTGCCAGCACATTGGAGGTCTCGACCTGCATGGTGATCTCGATGCGCGGATAGATGCGGCGGATTTCACGAATTGCCGGCACCGCCAGCTCGATTGCCGGCGCGGTCACGGCACCCAGGAAAACCGAACCACCCTTGCCCGCCTTGAGCTCGGAAATCTCGCGGTCGACCTCGCGCATCTCCAGCAGGATCGAGCGCGCGCGCCTGGCCAAAGCCTTGCCGTATGGCGTCAAGGTGATGCCGCGCGGCAGCCTCTCGCACAGCTTGACCTCCAGCACCGCCTCCATCTCCGCGATCATGCGCGAGGCCGCCGGCTGCGAAATGTTCAGAACCTGGGCTGCCGCGCTGACCCGGCCATGGTCGTCGAGCGCGACGATCATGCGCATGTGACGCAGACTGAGACCGCTGCGCAGCAGGGTTTCGCCATCGCCCGGTGCTTCTCTGTAACCATCTGAAGCTGTTGTCGGATTCGCTGGCCGCGCCATCGCTTTCCCTGCCTTCTGCTCGTGTACGACCGACATCGGGGTCAGCCCGTCACGTCGCAATACATATACCAACCATGATATAGCAACCATCAAAGATCGCATTTGACAGTTATGGCAAAGACCCACACCCTCCGCGCGTTCCAAGACGTGACGGTCGCCGACGAGAAAAATCGTATCGATTGAATCAGCGTCTCGGGGCCATGGGAGGATACCGGAGATCGATATGACGGCAGCGGTGCCTTGGCGCTTCTGCACGATTGCGCGGCCCGCGACCCCCGGGGTGCCGCGTCCATCAAACAGGGAGAGTTAAAGTGAAAATCATCAAGACACTGGCCGCCGTCGCGGCCCTTGGCATCGCTGCCATGACCTACTCGGCGCACGCAGCCGACAAGGGTCTCGTCGGCGTGCTGATGCCGACCAAGACCTCGCAGCGCTGGATCAATGACGGCGATGCCGTCAAGTCCCAGCTCGAGGCTCTCGGCTACACCGTCGACCTGCAATACGCGCAGGACGACATCCCCAACCAGCTCAGCCAGCTGGAAAACGAAATCACCAAAGGCCCGAAGGCGCTGATCATCGCTTCGATCGACGGCACCACCCTGTCGGATGCTCTGCAGAAGGCCGCTGACGCGGGCGTCGTCGTCGTCGCCTATGACCGCCTGATCAAGAAGACCGCCAATGTCGACTACTACACCACCTTCGACAATTTCGGCGTCGGCGTGATCCAGGCGAATTCGCTGGTCAAGGGCCTCAAGGAACGCTTCCCGAACACCAAGCCGTGGAACGTCGAACTGTTCGGCGGCTCGCCCGACGACAACAACGCCTTCTTCTTCTACAATGGCGCCATCTCCGTCCTGCAGCCGCTGATCGACGACGGCTCGATCAAGATCAAGTCCGGCCAGACCGGCATGGACAAGGTCGGCACGCTGCGTTGGCTCGCCGCCACCGCCCAGGCACGCATGGACAATCTGCTGTCGGCCAACTATTCGGATGGCAGCCGCGTCGATGGCGTTCTTTCGCCCTATGACGGCCTGTCGCGCGGCATCACCGCCTCGCTGCGCGCCGTCGGCTACGGCACCGAGGCTCAGCCTTGGCCAATCGTGACCGGTCAGGACGCCGAGACCGCTTCGGTCAAGCTGATCATCTCGGGCGAGCAGTACTCGACCGTGTTCAAGGACACCCGCGAACTGGCCAAGGCCACCGTCGAGCTCGTCGACAAGGTGCTCTCGGGCGGCAAGCCGGACGGACTCGATGAAAAGACCTACAACAACGACGTCAAGGTCGTTCCCTCGATCCTGTTGACGCCTCATGAAGTCGACAAGTCGAACTACCAGGCGCTGGTCGTCGACTCCGGCTACATCAAGGCCGACGAACTGAAGTAATCCCGGTTACAAAGGTCAGGGGGTCCTGCGCAACGCAGGGCCCCTTTTCGTTCACCAGCGAGCCCGGTATTGTCACCGACCTCGCCGGCAATGTTTGCCGAGCTCTCAAGGAGCGGTAGTCCCCATGGCCCCGACGATTTTGGAGATGCGCGACATCACCAAGACGTTTCCCGGCGTGAAGGCGCTGTCGAACGTCAATCTCAGCGTCGAGGAAGGCGAGATCCACGCCGTGGTCGGCGAAAACGGCGCCGGCAAGTCGACGCTGATGAAGGTGCTGTCGGGCGTCTATCCCTCCGGCACCTATGACGGCCAGATCATCTTCCAAGGCCAGGAATGCCAGTTCAAGGGCATCCAGGACAGCGAACACAAGGGTATCGTCATCATCCACCAGGAGCTAGCGCTGGTGCCGATGCTGTCGATCGCCGAAAACATCTTCCTCGGCAACGAGCACGCGAAATTCGGCGTCATCGACTGGGACGCCAACGAGGAGCGCACCAGTGCGCTGTTGAAGAAGGTGGGCCTCAAGGAGGACCCCAAGACGCTGATCACCAATATCGGCGTCGGCAAGCAGCAGCTGGTCGAGATCGCCAAGGCGCTGAGCAAGGAGGTCAAGCTCCTGATCCTCGATGAGCCTACGGCATCGCTCAGCGAAAAGGACAGCCAGGCGCTGCTTGACCTGCTGCTCGAATTCAAGCGGCAAGGCATGACCTCGATCCTGATCTCGCACAAGCTCAACGAGATCAACCGGGTCGCCGACAAGGTGACGGTGATCCGTGACGGGCGCACCATCGAGACGCTGGCCAAGAAGGACATCTCCGAAGACCGCATCATCACCTCGATGGTCGGTCGTTCCCTCGACGACCGCTATCCGCCGCGCGAGCCTGATATCGGCGAGATCGTGTTCGAGGTGAAGAACTGGTCGGTCTATCACCCGCTCCATGCCGAGCGGCAGGTGATCAAGGGTATCGACATCAATGTGCGCAAGGGCGAAGTGGTGGGCATTGCCGGGCTGATGGGCGCCGGCCGCACCGAATTCGCCATGAGCCTGTTCGGCCGCTCCTACGGCCGCCGCATCACAGGCGAGGTGCTGCTCAAGGGCAAGCCGATCGATGTGTCCTCGGTAAGCAAGGCGGTCCAACACGGCATCGCCTACGTCACCGAGGATCGCAAGACCTACGGGCTCAACCTCATCGACCATATCAAGCACAACATCACGCTGGCCAATCTCGGCGGCGTGGCCCGCCACAGCGTGATCGACGACATGCGCGAGCTCGCCGTTGCCAACGACTATCGCAAGAAGACCAATATCCGCGCTTCCAGCGTCTATCAGTTGACCGGCAATCTTTCCGGCGGCAACCAGCAGAAGGTGGTGCTGTCGAAATGGCTGTTCGCCGACCCGGACGTGCTGATCCTCGACGAGCCGACACGCGGCATCGATGTCGGCGCCAAGTACGAAATCTACACGATCATCGCGCGACTCGCCTCGGAGGGTAAGGCGATCGTGGTCATCTCGTCGGAAATGCCGGAATTGCTCGGCATCACCGACCGCATCTACGTCATGAACGAAGGGCGCATCGTGGGCGAAATGCCCGCCGCGGAAGCAAGCCAGGAAAAAATAATGCGCGCCATCGTTCGTGGAGAAGGAAAAGCAGCATGAGCACCGAAAGCGCCCCCGCCCCGCACGGCAATGTCGCCGAAGAGCAGCGTCCACGCATCGCCGTCTCGGCGCTGGCGACGAACCTGCGCGAATACGGCCTGATCATCGCGCTGATCGTCATCATGCTGTTCTTCCAGTTCACCACGTCGGGAACGCTGTTCAAGCCGGTGAACCTGAGCAATCTGGTGCAGCAGAACTCGTTCATCATCGTGATGGCGCTGGGCATGCTGCTGGTGATCGTTTCCGGCTATATCGACCTCAGCGTCGGATCGGTCGCCGGTTTCATCGGCGCGCTGGCGGCAAACATGATGGTCATCTGGCAACTTGGACCGCTCAGCAATCCGCTGGTGGTTTCGATCATCTGCCTCGTCGTGGGCGGCCTGATCGGGGCGGCGCAAGGCTACTGGATCGCCTATCACAGAATACCGAGCTTCATCGTGACACTGGCCGGCATGCTGATCTTCCGCGGCATCTGCCAGGCGCTGCTGGGCGGCGGATCCTCGGTCGGTCCGCTTCCCGACGACTTCAAAATGCTCAGTTCGGGCTTCATCCCGGATGTCATCGGCCCGCTGACGCTGATCCCGCCGACAGTGAACGCGGCCGGCAAGACCATCATGGGCAGCGGCCTGACGCTGCACATGACGACGATCGTGCTGGGCCTGATCGCCGTGCTGGCCTATGCCTATTTCGGGGTGAGGACGCGTCGCAAGCGCGAACGCCATGGCTATGAGGCCGAGCCCTTTGCCCTGTTCGTCGTCAAGACGCTGGTCGCCAGCGCCCTGGCGCTGTTCCTGGTCTATGAGTTCGCCAGCTACAGAGGCCTGCCGGTCGTGCTGCTCGTCATGGGCGTGCTGATCTCGCTGTTCGTCTTCGTCACCAAGCGCATGACCATCGGCCGCCGTATCTACGCCATGGGCGGCAATGCCAAGGCCGCGCAGCTGTCAGGCATCAACACCGAGCGGCTGACGCTGATGGTGTTCATCAATATGGGCGTGCTGTCGGCGCTCGGCGGCCTGATCATCGCGGCGCGACTGGGACAGGCGGTGCCGGCCGCGGGCCTCGGCAGCGAGCTCGACGTCATCGCCGCCGTCTTCATCGGCGGCGCCTCGGCGATGGGCGGCGTCGGTCAGGTCATCGGCGCGGTGGTCGGCGGCTTCATCATGGGCGTGATGAACAATGGCATGTCGATCATGGGCGTCAATGTCGACTGGCAGCAGGTGGTCAAAGGCCTGGTGCTGCTCGGCGCCGTGATCTTCGACGTCTACAACAAGAACAAGGCTTGAACGGACTTAAGAGCAATTCCAGGAAAAGTGTGAAACGGTTTTCCGCCCGGAATTGCGCCTAGACAATGAGTTAGAGCGGTTCGCCGTTTCCGTGAAACGGTGAACTGCTCTGGTCGAGGAAAGCAGGAGGCATACGATCGCGACGCTGCCGGCAACCCGCCGGTAACAGAAGTCCCTGAGGGACCAGGCCCGCGAGCGCAATCCGAACTGAGAATTTAAACCGTGGCATGGACGAGGTCCCGGCCGCGCTGAGCAAGGTTTGCCGTTTTGGCAGCCCTGCCAAGGCAAATGAGAGAGGATTCATCATGCTGATCTCCCAGATCCTTGACGACGCCGAGACCATCCGCGTCGTCGCCCGCAATGGCGGCAAGACCCGGATCATCAATGGCGCCCGCAGCGTCTATTCGCTGGCGATGGAGGCCGCCCGCACCGGCGTCGGCCTCGTCGCGCTGATCGAACGCAAGGGGCTTGGCGAGACGGTCGATCTCGAGGCCGCTTACAAGAAGGGGCGGCTGCTGTCGCCGATCAATCACCCCGATCCGGCGCATCTGCACCTGACCGGCACCGGGCTGACGCATCTCGGCTCCGCCGCGACGCGCGATTCCATGCACAAGAAGCTGAGCGCCGACGGCGAGGAGCAGCTCACCGATTCCATGAAGATGTTCCGCATGGGGCTGGAGGGCGGCAAGCCGGCGAAAGGCCAGATCGGCGTGCAGCCGGAATGGTTCTACAAAGGCAACGGCACGATGGCGGTGGCACCAGGCGCCGCACTCCTGTCACCGGCCTTTGCCAAGGACGCCGGCGAAGAGCCCGAGGTCGCCGGCATCTACGTCATCGGCGACGACGGCGCACCTTTCCGCGTCGGCTTCACGCTGTCGAACGAGTTTTCCGACCACGTCACCGAGCGCGTGAACTATCTGTTCCTCGCGCATTCCAAGCTGCGCAACGCCTCGTTCGGGCCGGAGATCCTGATCGGCGACCTGCCGTCCGACATCCGCGGCACCTCGCGCATCGTGCGCGACAGCGAGGTGCTGTGGGAGAAGCCGTTCCTGTCCGGCGAAGCGAACATGTCGCACACCATCGCCAACCTCGAACATCATCATTTCAAATACGCGGCCTTCCGCCAGCCGGGTGACGTGCATGTGCACATGTTCGGCACGGCGACACTGTCCTTCGCCGACGGCATCACGACCGAGGCCGGCGATGTCTTCGAGATCGAGGCCGGGGATTTCGGCCTGCCGCTGCGCAACCCGCTTGAGATCGAGCAGCCGGTGAAGGTGGCTGTGAAGGCGCTTTGAGAGCGCGCCTTTCCTTCTCCCCAAGTGGGAGGTGGATCGGCGCGTTAGCGCCGAGACGGATGAGGGGTGTTCCAGCGGAGTGAAACGTTGGCGTTCCCTGGAACACCCCTCATCCGTCGCCTCCGGCGACACCTTCTCCCACAAGGGGAGAAGGAAAAAGGCGCCTCTGCCTCAATAGATATCGAAGTCGAAATACTTGGCCTGGATCTTCTTGTAGGTGCCGTCGGCGACGATCGCGTCGATGGCCGCGTTGAGCTTGTCGCGCAGGGCCGTGTCGTCCAGGCGCACGGCGATGCCGGCCTGGGTCTCGGTACCCTTGACGTCGCCGACCAGCTTGCAGCAGCCGTCGCTTGCCTTCTTCAGCCAGTCCATCAGCACGAACTTGTCCGAGATCACGGCGTCAAGACGACCGTTGGTCAGGTCGGTGATCGCCTCTTCCTGGGTGGGATAGAGTTTGGCCTCCGCGCCCGCCTTGCCATATTCATTCTGGGCATAGTCGGCTTGCGTGGTCGAAGCCTGGGCACCGACCGTCTTGCCGGCAAGGGCCGCCGGTTCGGTCGAGGTGAGATCGGTGTCCTTCGGCGCCACCAGAGCCAGCGGTGTCGTATAATATTTGTTGGTGAAGGCGACCTGCTTCTTGCGCTCTTCGGTGATGCTCATCGAGGCGATGATGGCGTCGAACTTCTTGGCCTGCAAAGCGGGAATGATGCCGTCCCAGTCCTGGGTAACGATCTCGCATTCGACCTTCATCTGCGCGCACAGCGCATTGGCGATGTCGATGTCGAAGCCTTCCACCTTGCCGTCAGCGGTGATGGTGTTGAACGGCGGATAGGCGCCCTCGGTGCCGATCTTGATTTTCTCCGCCGCCTGCACCGACGGAGAGCCGGCCAGCATTGCCAGCATGGCAGCGCCCGCCGCCGATATGACCCATTTCGAAAATCGCATTTTCTTGGTTCCCCTTGAACGCCGCCAGCTTGACGGGCGGCAAGGCAGCCAAGCATGCCGAACCGGCACAGGCAAGTATTTTGCCTTGGGGCAATGAGTGTCAGCGCGCGGCGCGGAAATGCTTGGACAGCTTCAGGCCCTGCGCCTGGTAGTTGGAGCCGAGATCGGTGCCGTAGAGTGCCTGCGGCCGCTTCAGCATATGCTCGTAGACCAGCCGGCCGACGATCTGGCCGTGGTCGAGGATGAACGGCACTTCATGGCTGCGCACTTCCAGCACCGCCCGGCTGCCGGTGCCGCCGGACGCGGAATGGCCGAAGCCCGGATCGAAGAAGCCGGCATAATGGACGCGGAATTCGCCGACCAGCGGATCGAAGGGCGTCATCTCGGCGGCGTAGAGCGGCGGCACATGCACCGCCTCCTGGCTGACGAGGATGTAGAATTCATCGGGGTCGAGCACCAGTTCGCCGGCGCCGCTCTTGTGGATCGGTTCCCAGAAGTCGACGACTTCCTGGGCCGCGCGCTTGTCGACATCGACGAGGCCGGTGTGATGCTTGCCGCGATAGCCGACCAAGCCGCTTTGATCGCCGTTGAGGTCGATCGACAGCGCGATGCCGCCGCCGGAAATGTTCGGCGGCTCGGTGGCGACCAGCATCTGCGTGCGATGCAGGTCGTGCAACTCGGCTTCCGAGAGCAGCGCATTGCCGATGCGGAAACGGATCTGCGACAGGCGCGACCCGGTGCGGACGACGATCGGGAAGGTGCGCGGGCTGACTTCCAGAAAGAGCGGGCCATGATAGCCGGCGGCGATCTTGTCGAACTCGTGGCCGCGATCGGTCATGACGCGGGTGAAGATGTCGAGCCGCCCGGTCGAGCTCTTCGGATTGGCCGAGGCTGAAATGTCCGCCGGCAGCGCCAGGCTTTCAAGCAGGGGCACGATATAGACGCAGCCGGTCTCCAGCACCGCGCCCTCGGCCAGATTGATCTCGTGCAGCTGCAGCCGGTCGAGCTTTTCCGAGACCTTGTGATTGGGGCCGGGCAGGAAGGAGGCGCGCACCCGCCAGGCCTTGTCGCCGAGCCTGAGATCAAGGCTGGCCGGCTGGATCTGGTCGGCATCGAGCGCACGCGCCGACTTCAGCGCGCCGGACTGGAACAGCGCCGATATGTCCTGGTCGGGAAGAATGCCTGTCTGCCGCAAGGCTCCACTCCTGCTTGGTACAAACCTCTTAATGAAGCCGGCAATTGACGCAAGCGCGGTGCGGGTCTAAAGGGTCGTTATCCCGTGGTGATTTGGCCGGTCGGCTTGCAGCCACGTTAAACAAGTCGCTAAAGGACCGTCGGGCCGCAAGGCCGTATGGACCGGTTGCGACTTTCGCGGCCGGTTTTTTTGTGTCTGGAAGAAAAGCGATGAGCACCAAGAAGCGCAACTGGAAGCCTCAGACGGCACTCGTGCACAGCGGAACGCTGCGTTCCGGTTTCGGCGAAACGTCAGAAGCGATCTATCTCACCCAAGGCTATGTCTACGAAACGGCGCAAGCCGCCGAAGCCCGTTTCAAGGGCGAAGAGCCGGGTTTCATCTATTCGCGCTACGCCAATCCGACCGTCGACATGTTCGAGAAGCGCATGTGCGCGCTGGAAGGTGCCGAAGACGCGCGCGCCACCGCGTCCGGCATGGCGGCGGTGACGGCCGCCCTTCTGTGCAGCGCCAAGGCCGGCGACCATATCGTGGCGGCACGCGCGCTGTTCGGCTCCTGCCGCTGGGTGGTCGAGACGCTGGCGCCGAGATACGGCATCGAGGCGACACTGGTCGACGGCACCGACATCGCCAACTGGGAAAAGGCGGTCAAGCCGAACACCAAGCTGTTCTTCCTGGAAAGCCCGACCAATCCGACGCTGGAAGTGGTCGATATCGCCGCTGTCGCTTCGCTTGCCAATTCGATCGGCGCCAGGCTGATCGTCGACAATGTCTTCGCCACGCCCCTGCAGCAGAAGCCCTTGCAGCTCGGCGCCCATATCGTCGTCTATTCGGCGACCAAGCACATAGACGGCCAGGGGCGCTGTCTCGGCGGCGTCATCCTGTCGGACAAGAAGTGGATCGACGAGAACCTGCACGACTATTTCCGCCATACCGGCCCAAGCCTTTCGCCTTTCAACGCCTGGACGCTGCTGAAGGGCCTGGAAACGCTGCCGCTGCGCGTACGCCAGCAGACGGAAAGTGCGGGCCGGATCGCCGATTTTCTGGCCGAACGGCCGGAAATCGCGCGCGTCATCTATCCCGGCCGCGCCGACCATCCGCAGGCCGACATCGTCAAGAAGCAGATGTCGGGCGGCTCGACGCTGATCTGCCTGGACGTCAAGGGCGGCAAGCAGGCGGCCTTCGCCTTGCAGAACGCGCTCGACATCGTCCTGATCTCCAACAATCTCGGTGACGCCAAGAGCCTGATCACCCACCCGGCGACGACGACGCACAAAAATCTCAGCGACGAGGCGCGCGCCGAGCTCGGCATCGGGCCGGGCACGCTCAGGCTGTCGGTTGGCCTGGAGGATACCGACGATCTGCTCGAGGACATCGCGCAGGCGCTGAAGGGGGCCAGGTAGGAGGCCTTCAGGCGCCGGACGGCGTCTCTTCCAGCTCGGCCGTCTTGGTGCCGATGGTCATCGCATTGCCGCGCCAGTCGACGGCGCCGCCGAGCCAACCGCGCCCCCACATCGCCGGCAGGATCAGGTCGCGCGCCATGATCGCGGCGACCATGCGTGGCGACAGGTACCAGCCCTTGGACCAGGCCAGGGCGCACTCCGGAAGATAGAAGGCCGCCAGCACGGCAAGGGCGGTTGCCCAGAGGCTGAAGCCGGCGCTTGCCGCTGCAATCAGCGCAAGCACCAGCGGCACCACGGCGCCGGTCAGGATTTCGGGTGCGAAGAACAGCGGGAAAGTGACGCGGCGCAGGCGCGCCCAACGGGCCTGACGCGACCAGATCTCGTCAAACGAGCGCCGGCCAAGCGGCTGCTCGAAGGGGGCGGCGACGAGATTGACGCGCAGGCCGAGACTGTTCACCAGCTTGGTCGCAGCGGCATCCTCGGCGATCTCGGCGGCCAGCGCGCGGATGCCGCCATTGGCATCGAGCATCGGCTTGTTCCAGAGCATGCTCTTGCCCTGGGCAAAGCCGAGGCCGAGCGCCTCACCGGCATATTGCCAGCGCGCCTGCAGCGTGTTGAGGAAAGCGCATTCGACCTCGGCCCAGAAGCCGGCCGGCCGCGAGCCGATCGGCGTCGAGCAGACAAGGCCGGTGCCGGGCCGCCAGGCAGCCATCAGGTGCTGGATGTAGTCCCTCGGCATCAGCACGTTGGAATCGGCCAGGACGACCCAGTCGTGCCGCGCCGCTTCCCAGCCCTTGACGCAATTGTTGAGTTTCGGATTGGCGCTGATGCGGTCGTCGCCGACAAGCAGCCGGGCCGGCACTTTCGGAAACCGGACGATCGTCCTGTTTATCAATTTGACCACCGGATCGTCGGCATGGGCGACGCAGAAAATCAGCTCATAGCGCGGCCAGTCGAGCGAGAAGGCGCGCTCCAGCGTCTCCTGCGTGAACGGCTCGACGCCGCGCGACGGCACGACGATCGACACCGGCCGCGGCTTGCCGGCCGGCGGCGCAATGGTGCGACGCCGTCTCAGACGCGACGCGGCGAGCACGATGCTGGCGAGATTCGAGAGGATGAGGACGGTTGAAAGCGTGGCGGCTATGAGAGTGAGTTGCATCGAGATCCGGTCACTCCAGGAAAACCGGTCCGCAAGATGGCCGGTTTCAACAGTTCAACAGAGCGCCCGAGTCGCGCGTCACCAGTCCGCGCACACCATCATTGTCATATGTCACTTAAATGACATTCTTTGTCGGCACCTGCCCGCGAGGTCGGCCAGAGGAGGCTTCGATCGGTTGACCTAACCGCACGGAGCGCCGAAAGTTCCGCTGGAACCGTTTTTTGGAGCCGCTTATGTATAGCGCCGTCACGCGCAACATCGAAGTGCAGGTCAGGCCGTTCTATCTGGAGGACCGTTCGGATCCCTCTGAGAACCGCTATGTCTGGGGCTATCAGATAACGATCGACAATCAGTCGGACGATTTCGTGCAGCTTCTGTCGCGCTATTGGCACATCACCGACGGCACCGGCCGGGTCGAGGAAGTGCGCGGCCCCGGCGTGGTCGGCGACCAGCCCGAACTCAATCCCGGCGACAGCTACCAGTACACGTCCGGTTGCCCGCTCTCGACACCGTCCGGCATCATGGTCGGGCATTACACGATGCGCAACAAGCGGGGCGAGACGTTCGACATCGCCATTCCGGCGTTTTCGCTGGACTTGCCGGGGACGCGGCGGACGGTGAATTGATTTCGCCTCACCGGCCGCGGAGCGACCGGTGAGGCGTGGTTTCTACTCTACTGGGCCGCAAATTCCGCCGGGTCGAAATCATATTGCTTCGAACAGAATTCGCAGGCGACGTGGATGCCGCCGTCTTCGGTGCTGTCCTTGATCTCCTGGGCGGAAAAACCCTCGAGGATGCCGCGGATCTTGTCCCTGGAGCACGAGCACTGGTCGGCGACCGGAACGCCGCCGAAGACGCGCACGCCATGCTCGTGGAACAGCCTGTAGAGCAGCCGCTCGGCGCCGATCGTCGGGTCGATCAGTTCGGTCGGCTCGATGGTGCCGAGCAGAGCCAGCAACTCCTGCCAGGAATTGTCGACCGGATCGTGGATCTCCTCACGCGGATCGCCATCGCCGCCCGGCAGGTCCGGGACGCGCATGCGCTCGGGCGACTGCGGCAGGAACTGCGCCAGGATACCGCCGGCGCGCCATTGCTCGCGGGCGCCGCCGGGACCGGGCGTCAAAAGCTTGGCCACCGACAGCCTGATATCCGTCGGGATCTGCTCCGACTGACGGAAATAGGTGCGTGCCGCGTCTTCCAGGGTCTCGCCATCGAGCTGGACGATACCCTGATAGCGCTGCGTATGGGCGCCCTGGTCGATGGTCAGCGCCAGCACGCCACTGCCGAGCAGCGTCTGCTGGGAGGTTTCGCCCGCCGCGACCAGCGCTTCCAGCCGGTCGGCATCGAAACGCGCATAGGCGCGCAGCGCCGAGGGCGTGGAAAAATCCGCAACCAGCATGTCGACGGGTCCGTCGGTGCGGGTCTGCAGGATGAACTTGCCCTCAAACTTCAGCGAAGTGCCGAGCAGCACGGTCAGCACACAGGCCTCCGCCAGCAGGCGGGCGACCGGCTCGGGATAATCGTGGCGGCTGAGGATGGCGTCCAGCATCGGCCCGAGTTGGACCGTGCGGCCGCGCACGTCGAGAGGGCCGACCTCGAACGGCACGACGTGATCGTCGCCGGCATAGCCGAATTCGCCGAGTTTGGGGTGATGTTCAGTCACTTGATAGGTTTCCAACATGACAAAGCTCCAGGGCGCGGCCATGCCGCCCTCCGGGGCGCATGCGTCGAAACGCGCTTGATTTGCGTGATGCGGCGCAAATAGGCATCACACGCCCGCAGATCAAGCTCCCAGGGATCAAGCGCCCAGACACTTCAAGCGCCTAGACACCAGGCAAGCACGGCCTTCTGGGCATGGAGCCGGTTCTCGGCCTCGTCGAAGACCACCGAATGCGGTCCGTCGATAACCTCGTCTGTCACTTCCTCGCCGCGATGCGCCGGCAGGCAGTGCATGAACAGCGCGTCCGGCTTGGCTCTCGCCATCAGCTTGGCATTGACCTGGTAGGGCGAGAACACATTGTGGCCGCGGGCGCGATGCTCCTGGCCCATCGACACCCAGCAATCGGTGACGATGCAGTCGGCCTGATCGACGGCTTCCTCGGGCGAGCGGGTGAAGTGCAGCTTGCCGCCATGCGCCTGCGACCAGTCGATATGCTTCTGCGCCGGCTCGCTGCCTTCGGGAACGGCGACGTTGAGGTTGAAGCGGAACCGGGCCGAGGCCTCGAGCAGGGAATGCAGCACATTGTTGCCGTCGCCGGTCCAGGCGATGGTCTTGCCGGCTACCGGACCGCGATGTTCCTCGAAGGTCATGATATCGGCCATCAACTGGCAGGGATGGGTATCGTCGGTCAGTCCGTTGATCACCGGCACGGTGGCGTTCTCGGTCAATTCCAGCAGCCGCTCATGCGAGGTGGTGCGGATCATGATCGCATCGACATAGCGCGACAGCACCTTGGCGGTGTCGGCGATGGTCTCGGAACGGCCGAGCTGCATCTCGGTGCCGGTCAGCATGATGGTCTCGCCGCCGAGCTGCCGCATGCCGACGTCGAAGGAGACGCGCGTGCGCGTCGACGGCTTGTCGAAGATCATCGCGAGCACCTTGCCTTCGAGCGGTTTGGTGCGCTCGCCGGCCTTGAGCCGCGCCTTTCGCACCACCGCGTCGTCCAGCATCAAGCGCAGGTCGCCTTCGGAAACGGTGGAAAGATCGGTGAAATGGCGAACTGACATCAGCAATGATTCCGGGATTACTTCGCCGCGGCGGAAGCGATCGCCTCCGCCAGGCCCTTGGCGCCGGCGCGGATGCGGTTGAGCGCGTCATGGATCTCGGCGTCGGTGACGGTGAGCGGCGGCAACAGGCGAATGACGTTGTCGCCGGCCGGAACCGTCAGCAGGTGCTGGTCGCGCAAGGCCATGTTCACCTTGGTGTTGGGCATGGCGCATTTGAGGCCGAGCATCAGCCCGGCACCCCTGATGTCCTCGATGATTTCGGGAAACTCGTCGGCGACCGACGCCAGACCCTGCTTCATCAGCAGCGCCTTGCGCTGGACATCTTCGAGGAAGCCGTCTTCCAGCACGACATCGAGCACGGCGTTGCCGACCGCCATGGCAAGCGGGTTGCCGCCGAACGTGGTGCCATGCACGCCGGCGGTCATGCCGACAGCCGCTTCATCCGTGGCAAGGCAGGCGCCCATCGGAAAGCCGCCGCCAATACCCTTGGCAATCGCCATGATGTCGGGCGTTACACCCGACCATTCATGTGCGAACAGCTTGCCGGTCCGGCCGATGCCGCACTGGACCTCGTCGTAGATCAACAGCAGGCCGTGCTGCTCGCACAATTGCCTGAGCCGCTTCAGCGACTGCGTCGGCACCGGGCGGATACCGCCCTCGCCCTGCACCGGCTCGATCAGGATCGCGGCCGTCTCCGGCGTGATCGCCTTTTCGGCGGCGTCAATGTCGTCGAAGCCGACCTGGTCGAAACCTTCGACCTTGGGGCCGAAGCCCTCGAGATACTTGTACTGGCCGCCAGCCGCGATGGTCGCCAGCGTGCGGCCATGGAAGGCGCCTTCGAAGGTGATGATGCGGAAGCGCTCGGGATGGCCTTTGACGAAATGGTAGCGCCGCGCCGTCTTGATCGCGCATTCCAGCGCCTCGGCGCCGGAATTGGTGAAGAACACCTTGTCGGCGAAGGTGGCGTCGGCCAGCCGTTCGCCAAGCCGGCTCTGCCCGGGGATCTCGTAGAGGTTGGAGACATGCCACAGCTTGGCTGCCTGCTCGGTGAGTGCGGCGACCAGGTGCGGGTGGCTGTGGCCCAGCGAATTGACGGCGATGCCGCCGGCGAAATCGAGATATCGCTCGCCCTTGTCGGTAATCAGCCATGTGCCTTCCCCGTGGTCGAAGGCCAGGGGTGCGCGAGCAAAGGTCTCGTAAAGCGCCGAACCGCTCATTATATGCGTCTCCGGTACCGGAAAATCAAAAAAGCCGCCAAAGCGGCGGCCTGTGCGGCTTATCCTGTTTTTCGGCCATGAAGTCAACGAAAACGTCGCGTAGTGGCGCGCGGCAAGCCCCTCGACGGGACGCCGGCTCATAAGCGACCGGGCAAGTTGGGGAAAACCGAAAAAACCGATTCGTGTTGCACTTGGGACTCTTGTCACCGAGTCAGCGCATAGAGTAGTTGTAGTCGAGAAATAACTAGATTTCGTGCGGCGGACCTAATCACCAGATATATGTGGTGTCTGCCCTGGCAAATGTTGCCGGGTCGGGAGAAGGATTCCGATTGCCGCACGCTTAGAGGAGCGCGGTCTCATGAACTGGACTGACGAGCGGGTAGAACTCTTGAGAAAACTGTGGTCGGAGGGTCTGAGCGCAAGCCAGATTGCTGCGCAGCTTGGAGGGGTCAGCCGCAATGCGGTCATCGGGAAGGTGCATCGGCTGAAACTGTCGGGCCGCGGTCGCTCGACCGCCACGCCGGCACGCCAGAAGAAGGCAGCGCAAGGATCGACCATCCAGAAATCGGTATCACGCGCCGCAACCACGGCACGCCATGTCACGACATCGGTCGGCGCCACTGCTTTGCAGACGCAGTTCGACGCCGAACCCGTGGCACGCCATTACATCCGCCCGGTCGAAAATGTCGTGCTGCCGATCTCGCGGCATCTGCAGCTGGTCGAGCTGACCGAGCGGACCTGCAAATGGCCGAACGGCGATCCGCTTTCAGAGGACTTCCATTTCTGCGGCAACGATGCCGCCGAAACCGGTCCCTACTGCAAGTACCACGCCCGCGTGGCATTCCAGCCGGCATCGGAGCGGCGGCGGAGCAGGTAGATAAGGGAATAGGGGAGTAAGGCAGTAGGGCAGTATGTGCGCGGAAAGTCGCGCTCACGAAATGCCACCCTACTGCCCTACTGCCCTACTGCCCTACTGCCCTACTGCCCTACTGCCCTACTTCACAACCAGCCATTCTTCCTGAACCGCCAATACAGAAACGCGCAGATCAGCGCGATCGTGGCCAGTACCACCGGGTAGCCGTATTCCATCTTCAGTTCCGGCATGTCGCTGAAGTTCATGCCGTAAATGCCGGCGAGCGCCGTCGGCACCGCCAGGATTGCGGCCCAGGAAGCGAGCTTCTTGGTGTTGGCCGTTTCCTGACTCTGGCCGACCAGCAAGCTCGCCTCGAAAGCGAATGCCAGCACCTCGCGCAGGCTGTCGATCTTCTCCTGAACGGTGCGGATGTGATCGGTGACGTCGCGGAACAGCGGATGCATGGCGGTGTGGATCTGCGGCAGCTCGGCGCTGGTCAGCCTTCGGCAGACTTCGACCAGCGGAAGCGCGGCATTGCGCAGGCGCAGGAGATCGCGGCGCAGCATATAGAGCCGCTCTATGTCGGGAGCGGTCATCGGCTTCAGCAGAACCTTGTCCTCGATCGCCTCGACCTCGTCCTCGATCTGCTCGAGCACCGGCATGTAATTGTCGACGATGAAATCGAGGATGGCATAGAGGACGAAATCCTCGCCCTTGGCCAGCGAGTGCGGGCAGCTTTCCCAGTGCTGACGAACGGCGGCATAGGACGTCGAGGGACCGTGCCTGACGCTGACTATGTAGCCTGAGCCGACGAACAAATGGGTCTCGCCGAAGGTGACCCGGCCCTCGATCAGCTGCGCGGTGCGGGCGACGATGAACAAGGCGTCGCCATATTGCTCGATCTTCGGCCGCTGGTGCGGGTGCTCGGCATCCTCGATCGCCAGCTCATGCAGGTGAAACTGCGCCTGGACGCGCAGCAACAGGTTACGGTCGGGCTCCAACAGGCCGATCCAGACGACGTGACCGGATTTTTTTGCCCATTCGCCGGCTTCCTCGATGGGAATGTCGGCGATGCGGCGCCCCGCCGTGTAAACGCCGCAAGCGATAATGCCGGATATCGGCGCAGGCGCCGGGGTCAGGTTCCGAACATTTTCCATCACGACCTCCCGGAGCAAATCCACGGACGAGGATAGAGGCAAAGCCCGGAAAGCTTATCGTAAATCGGGTGACGGTTCGAGAGGCGGCGTTCACTTCACCGGCTGCGTCTCGGAAAGGCTGATTTTGTCGGTCTTGTCGCCCTTGGGCCGCTCAGCCGGCAGCTGATCGCCGGTGACGATGTAATAGATGGTCTCGGCTATGTTGGTGGCGTGATCACCGATACGCTCGATGTTCTTGGCGCAAAACAGCAGATGCGTGCAGGGCGTGATGTTGCGCGGATCTTCCATCATGTAGGTCAGCAATTCGCGAAACAGCGATGTGTACATGGCGTCGATCTGGTCGTCACGATCGCGCACGAAGCCGATCTTCTCCACCGAACGGGACGCGTAGACGTCGAGCACTTCCTTGAGCTGGGTCAACGCCAGGTTGGAGAGGGCCTCGAGGCCGCGGAACAGGCTGGTCGGCTGGCGTCCGTCGGTGACGGCGACCACCCGCTTGGCAACATTCTTGGCGAGATCGCCAACCCGTTCGAGGTCGGCGGAGATGCGGATGGTCCCGACGATCTCGCGCAAATCCGCCGCCATCGGCTGACGCTTTGCAATGATGATGATCGCCTTGTCGTCGATTTCGCGCTGGCCCTCGTCCAGTACGGTATCGTCGCGGATGACCTTCTGGGCAAGGCCCGGGTCGGCATTGACGAGAGCGGTGACCGCCTGTTCGACCATGCGCTCGGCATGGCCACCCATCGCGGCGATGCGCTTCGACAGATATTTCAACTCCTCGTCATAAGCGCTGACGATGTGCACGGACTGCATGGCAAAATGCCTTCCCACGGGGTGTTTTGATTTTGAGTCGTTTCCTCGAATCCCCGCTGATACGCTAGCCGGATGACAGAAAAAAGAAACAGTCCCCTTGAATTAGGGCGGTATCAGTGCGCCGGCAAATAAACCGAGAATGCCGCGCCGTTGCCGACTTCGGACTTGATCGAAAGCCGGGCGTTGTGGCGCGTCAGTATATGCTTGACGATCGACAGGCCGAGGCCGGTGCCTTTCTGGGTCCGGCTGGTCTCGACATCGACGCGATAGAAGCGCTCGGTAATGCGCGGAATGTGCTCCTCGGGAATGCCAGGGCCAAAGTCCCTGATCGTCACGTCGATGCCCGGCTCTGATCCGGCATCGCTATGCGCTATGGATACAACCACGCGCCCACCCGACTGCCCGTATTTGCAGGCGTTTTCCAGGAGGTTCTCGAAAACCTGGAAAAGCTCATCGCGATCGCCAGGCACATGAAGCGGTCCGTCGGCGTAGCGCCGCTCGATGGCAACGGCGTTTTCGCTGGCCAGCGGTCCGAGCGAGTCGATGACGCTGTCGACGGTCTGGCGCAGGTCCACCTCGGTTCCCGGCTTCAGATAGGGTTTCATCTCGAGCCGCGACAGCGACAACAAATCGTCGATCAGACGCGCCATGCGGCCGGTCTGGCTCTGCATGATCTGCAGAAACTGGTCGCGCGCCGCCGCGTCGTTGCGGGCTGGTCCGCGCAGCGTTTCGATAAAGCCGGCGATGGAGGCAAGCGGGGTGCGCAGTTCGTGGCTGGCATTGGCGATGAAGTCGGCGCGCATGCGGTCGATCCTGCGCGTTTCGCTCTGGTCCTTGAACACCAGCACATAGAGATCGGTGGCATGACCGACCGAGGACACGCTCACCCGGTAAGCCCGTTCGACCGGCAGCTTCTCCATGTAGTCGACGACATCGGAGGCGACGTCGCCCGATAGCACGCCATCCAGCAGAGCCTGCATTTCCGGCGCCCGGAATTTCAGCGACAGCGACATGCCTGGCGCGATGCCGCCGAAAGCGGCGAAGGCGGCGGCGTTGGCATGGACGATGGTGGCAGCCCGGTCGAAGATGATCAGCGGATCGGCGACGGCGGCGGCCAGATATTCACCCGAGAGCCTCTGTAGGCCGGTGGCCTCGATGGCAGCTCCGCTGCCGGTGGATTGGCGCGCGCCGGCGGCCGGCAGTATTGCCGCTGCAAGCAGCAACAGCAGCGCCGCGAGGACGATATAGGCTGAAATCCCGGCCAAGGCATAAACGGCGACGACCGCGACGACGCCGGCCGCAAGCAGCCAGCGGCTGTTCCACAGCCGTGCGGCCATGGTTTGCGTGATGCCTCTCTGCTCTGTGTCCAGGTCAGCCATCTGCCCGCGGGCCCGCACCCCATGCCTTCGCACCCGGTCCACGGTGGCGGAAAAACTTCCACTAGACCGTTCCGGAGGCTCCCCATAGCATGAGTCCGGAAGCTGGAAAGGGTTCGTCTCGATGAAAAAAGCCAAGGAAAGTCCCGCCGCGCCAACTTCGGGGCCGCTGAAGATCAGGATCGGCGGCAAGGAACGGGAGTTCGACATCGAAAACCCCGTGCTTCCCGACTGGGTCGAGGACAACAAGCTGACTGCCGGCGGCTATCCCTACGACAAGAAGATGAAAAGTGATGAGTATGACGAGACGCTCGAGAAGCTGCAGATCGAGCTGGTCAAGGCGCAGGCTTGGCTGCAGTCGACCGGCAAACGGGTGATGGCGCTGTTCGAGGGCCGCGACGCTGCCGGCAAGGGCGGCACGATCTTCGTGGTGCGCCAGTACCTCAATCCGCGCACCGCACGCAACGTGGCGCTGACCAAGCCGACCCCGACCGAACTGGGGCAATGGTACTACCAGCGCTATGTCGACCACTTCCCGACTTCAGGCGAATTCGTCACCTTCGACCGCTCCTGGTACAATCGCGCCGGCGTCGAGCCGGTGATGGGTTTCTGCACGCCGCAGCAGCACGAGCAGTTTCTCGACGAGACGCCGCATTTCGAGCGGATGATCTCCAACGAGGGGATTCACTTCTTCAAATTCTGGCTGAACATCGGCCGGGAAACGCAGCTCGAGCGCTTCCACGACCGCCGCTACAGCCCGCTGAAGAGCTGGAAGTTTTCGCCCATCGACGTTGCGGGCATCACCAAGTGGGACGACTACACCAAGGTGCGCGACACAATGTTCGAACGCACCCACAAGGAATTCGCGCCATGGATCATCGTACGGGCCAATGACAAGCGGCGCGCGCGGCTGGCGGTCATGCGGCGCATCCTTTCGTCTCTGCCCTATGAGGGGCGCGATCTCGAAATCATCGGCAAGGAAGACAAGAAGATCATCGGCGAAGGGCCGTCATTCCTGGGAAAACAGGATTGACGCTTTTTTGCGTCGCGCGGCAAGGAACCGCGCGACGCAATCATGATGCTTAAGCCGCCAGCCTGGCGATACGCTGCAATCGCCGCAGCGTCGTATCATCCTGCAGCGCCTGCTGGAAAAGCGAGATCTCCTGATCGATGCGGTCGCAGAGGGCCTCGGTGTTCCCCTTCAGCAGGCCGCGCGTCTGCAGCAGGGCGGCGACCGGCTTCTTGACGAGCTGTCTTGCCCGACCAAGGGCCGCCTCCTCGACGGTGCCTCCCGGCACGATCTCCGCGACCAGGCCGAGCGCCCTGGCATCTTCGGCGCGAAGCGTGTCGCCGAGGCAGAAGAAGCGGAAGGCACCGGCGTAGCCGAGCTTCTGCGGCGCCAGGATGCTGGTCGCCGCATCCGGCACCAGGCCGAAATCGACGAACGGCACCCTGAACGTGCTCTCATCGGACGCGATCACCATGTCGCAATGGAACAGGATGGTGCAGCCGACACCGACGGCATCGCCATCGACGCAGGCAAGGATGGGCTTTGGAAACGTCGCCAGCGTGCGGAACAGGTCGGTGACGGCGGCGATCAGTTTCTGGTGCTTGGTGGCGTCGAGGAATTCGGAGAAGTCGCCGCCCAGACAGAAACAGCCTGCCAGGCCGCGCAAGACGACGACGCGAACCTCCTCATTGTCGGCTGCTTCATGGAAGGTCCTTGCCAGGCTTTCATAGGCCCTCCTGTCCAGCACCGGCCGGCCGTCACTCGACGACACGGTGACCACCAGCGTGTGGTTGCGAAGTTCAGGTTGCGGGTGTGTGCTCATGACTGTCTCCGATCTCATGACGCACGCCTTTGCCCGAGCATGTCGGGATATCCCCTGGCCAGCACGGGAGCAAAATGATTGCGGCGCGACCGCACCACATCGAGTGTGTGCTCGTTGAAGGTCAGCAAGGTGGCGACCACCTGCTGGTTGCCATAGGTGCGCTGATAGCCAAGCGGGGTCGCCAGGAAATGCAGTTGCAAGGCGCGCAGCACCCACATCGGCTCGAACTCGATGATCACCTTGTCGACACCGCGCTTCAGCCCCCACTCGACGAAACCGGCAATCAGTTCGGTGCCGACGGTCGAAACGCCGCGACGGCCATCGCGAAAACCGGGAGCCACCGCATAGCGGGTCAATTCCCAGATGTTTGGACCCGACGGCGGCGTTCCTTCGGAAAGATCGGTCAAGACCTCGGTCAGCAGATGTGGCCGCGTCGTCGGCAACATCCTCTGATAACCCGCCACTTCACCGCCCCTGATGACGATCTGATGGACCGCCTCGTCGTGATCGAACTGGTCGAGTTCGAGCCCGTCGGGGCGCCTGAGGTCATCCCACCCCATCTCCTCGACGAATATCTTGTAGCGCAAACGATGGACGGCCTCCCAAAGGTCGGGACGTTCCATCAATTCCTGGGTTGTAAGGGAAAAAAGCATTCCGCCGTCTCCTGCGTTCAGAGGAAGATACGGCCGTGCTTTGATGAGAAAATTGCGTGATCGCGTAGGCAAGGATTTCAGGTCGGCACGGCCGACCTAACTAATGTAGCCGCGCCGTATCGCTTCCGCGACGGCCTGCACCCTGTTGACGGCACCTAGTTTGCTTTTGGCGTTAAGAAGATGTTTCTCCGAGGTGTGTTCGGAAATGCCGAGGATTTGCGAAATCTCCCATTCGGACTTGCCGACGGCCGCCCATTGCAGGCATTCGCGCTCGCGCGGCGTCAGCACGATATGATCGATGGTCCTGTTCGCCATGGTGTGGAGTTGCATGGCGCGGCCAACCGCGTAGGTCGAGACCAGCGACACCTGGCCGAATTCGGCGGCGGACAATTCCACGGCCTCGCCGCCCAGCGACACCATGACGATCTGGCCGTCGAGCGTGATCAGCGGAAAGGCCAACCCATCGCGCAGTTTGAAGGCGCCGGCATCGCCCATCACCTCGCCGCTGCTCTTGTCTATGCGGATGCCTTGGGACGCTTCGTGCCACTGGAAGGGCGCCTGCAACTGTTTCATATGGCTGACGACCGGGTCATGATCGACATAGTTGCGCGCGACATAGCGCTCCAGCCACTCGCCAGGCCAATCGCAGAGAAGCACATGCTGCTTTTGCTGGCCGGCCGGCGTGCCTGGCTGCGGGACGGTTCCCGCCATCAGTGCGGTGAGACCGAAATCCGATGTTATGCCCAGCAGCCTTTCGCAGACCGCCGCCGCCGTTGCGGCGTGCTGCAGTTGGTCTATGTATTCCAGCGTGCGATCGAACTGACCCATCGCAACATCAACCCCATGTTGCCTTGTGCATTGCGGCCAATGATGCGTGCCTGATTTACACTTCGCCACCGACCACGGATTGCAAATCGCATACTTATTTTGTGGCTCCCTCTCACCGAGGCGACCGAAGCTGATTTGCAAACCGGCTAAATCATATCCTGAAATCGGCGTGTTGAAATCAAAAACCATTGTGCCTGTACAATTTTCGTACCAAAACCGGTGCGAGCACGACTGTGGCGGAGTTTTATCTTGGCGTTCCGGTGGAGGTCCTTCGCCTTTGCGATGCTGATCGGGTTGCTGTCGTTCGCCGACGGTGCGCGCGCCGCGGCGCCTCAGGTTCCGGTGCTGTGGGATGCCAAGGAGCGGCTGCCCAAGCCAGACCTTTCGACGCTGCCCCGGCTGAGGTTCCTGACCACCACGGACTTCCCGCCTTTCAACTTCCTCGACGGTGCGGGAAAGCTGTCCGGCTTCCATATCGATCTGGCACGCGCCATCTGCGCCGAGCTTGGCATTGTCGAAAAATGCCAGATCCAGGCCCTGCCCTGGGCCGAGCTGGAAGGCGCACTGCAGAAAGGCGAAGGCGAGGCGATCATCGCCGGCATCGCCGCCACACCGGAATCGCGCGCGACCTACGCCTTCTCACGCTCCTATCTGCAGTTTCCGGCGCGCTTCATCATGCCGAAGGGCAAGGCGCTGACCGAGCCCGTCTTTGACAAATTGCACGGCAAGCGTGTCGGCGTGATATCAGGCTCGGCGCATGAGCGCATGCTGCGCGACTATTTCAACACGGTCCAGGTCGTCCCTTTCGACAGGCCGGAAGAACTGTATGCCGATCTCAAGGCCGGCAAGGTCGACGCCGCCTTCGGCGACGGCATGCGCCTGGCTTTCTGGCTGGGTGGCTCGGACGCGGCGGGCTGCTGCCGCTTTGCCGGCGGGCCCTATCTGGCGCCCGAATATCTGGGCACGGGCATGGCCATCGCCACCAAAGCGGACAATCCGGCGCTGGCCGCAGCGATCGACTACGCGCTGCAGGAAATTTCGATGAAAGGCACGTTCGCCGAATTTTATCTGCGCTATTTCCCCGTCAGTTTTTTCTAAAGCCAAGGACTTTCAGGTCAGGGTACGCAGCCGCGCCTTGGCCGCGCGGCCGATGGCAGCAACCGTCAGCGTGTCGAGATCGAGCTGACGCCGGATCAGCTGCAGCACCCGCACCTCTTCCATGCGCATTTCGAGGTCGACGGCGGCAACCTCGAAGGCGGCGGCATAGGCGGTGTCGCGCAGCCGCTCGGGCAAGACCTCGGCGACTTCAGCCAGCACGCCCTCCAGCCCATCCTTTTCGTGCAGGCGCTTCTGGCAATCCTGGGCGACGCCGACCAGCCTGTCGTGGTTGAAGTCCTCGAACACCGGCCAGGAGCGGACGACCTCGCCGATCCGCGCCAGTTCAACATCGGTCATGTCGCGGTCGGAGGCCGAGGTGATGACCATCAGATAGATCAGGGCTTCATGAGGTGTCGGCAATTTTTTCTCCTTGAACCGGGCCTCGAAGTTAGGAACGCCCGTTCTGCACCGCAAGGAAAAAGCGCCGCACGCGTTGACGCTCCGGCGCTGCACGCCTAGAGACCGGTTGAAAAACCCTTGCTGCGGCCCGCCTTCGGGCCGGCAGATGATTTGGAAAACTGTGACATGGCGGGATCAAACATCATCGATCTCAACCCCGAGCTGCTGGCGGCCGCGACCGAAAGCAAGGCGTGGCCGTTCGAGGAAGCCAAAAAGATCATCGAGCGCTACAAAGGCGCCGACTTTCCGCAAACGGTCCTGTTCGAGACCGGCTACGGGCCGTCCGGCCTGCCGCATATCGGCACATTCGGCGAGGTGGCGCGCACCTCGATGGTGCGCCATGCCTTCCGTGTCCTGACGCAGGACAAGGTCGCGACCAAGCTGCTGTGCTTTTCCGACGATATGGACGGCATGCGCAAGATACCCGACAGCGTGCCGGACCGCGCCGCACTCGAGCCGCATCTGCACAAGCCGCTGTCGTCGGTCCCCAACCCCTTCGGCGGCGACTATGCGAGCTTCGCCGACCACAACAATGCGATGCTCTGCCGCTTCCTCGACACGTTCGGCTTCGACTACGAGTTCGCCAGCGCGACCCAATACTACAAGGCCGGCCGTTTCGACGCGATGCTCAAGCGCGCCGCCGAGCGCTATGAGCAGATCATGGCGGTGATGCTGCCGACGCTCGGGCCCGAGCGGCAGGCGACCTACAGCCCGTTCCTGCCGATCTCGCCGAAGAGCGGCCGCGTGCTTTACGTGCCGATGAAGCATGTCGACGCCAAAGCCGGCACCATCACCTTCGACGACGAGGGCACCGAGACCACGCTTTCGATCACCGGCGGCCGCGTGAAGCTGCAGTGGAAGCCGGATTTCGGCATGCGCTGGGCAGCGCTTGGCGTCGATTTCGAAATGTTCGGCAAGGACCACCAGACCAATGCGGTGGTCTACGACCGTATCTGCAACATTCTGGGCGGACGGGCGCCGGAGCATTTCGTCTACGAACTGTTCCTCGACGAGAACGGCCAGAAGATCTCGAAGTCGAAGGGCAACGGGCTGACCATCGACGAGTGGCTGACCTATGCGCCGACCGAAAGCCTCGGGCTCTACATGTACCAACGGCCGCGGCAGGCCAAGAAGCTGTATTTCGACGTCATCCCGCGGGCCGTGGATGAATACTACACGTTCCTCGCCGCCTATCCCCGCCAGGACTGGAAGGAGCGGCTGGGCAACCCGGTCTGGCATATGCATGACGGCAACCCGCCCGCGATCGACATGCCGGTGCCGTTCTCTCTGCTGCTCAATCTGGTCAGCGCTTCCAACGCGCAGAACAAGGATGTGCTGTGGGGGTTCATTTCACGTCATACGCAAGGCGTGACGCCGGCGACGCATCCAGAGCTCGACCGGCTGGTCGGCCATGCGATCCGCTATTTCGACGATTTCGTGAAGCCGACGAAAACCTTCCGGCCCGCCGACGAGGTCGAGCGCGAAGCGCTGGCAGCCCTCGACGAAGCACTTGGCGCGCTGCCCGCCGACGCCAGCGGCGAAGCGATCCAGAACGCCTCGCTCAACGTCGCACGCAGGATCGAGCGCTATCAGGATCATTCCAAGCAGAGCCCGGAAGGCGGCCCCGGCGTATCGGGCGCCTTCTTCCAGATGATCTACCAGGTGCTGATCGGCCAGGAGCGCGGCCCGCGCTTCGGCTCGTTCGCAGCACTCTATGGCGTTGCCGAGACGCGTGCGCTCATTGAGCGGGCGCTGGCTGGTCAGCTGGCTTGAGCACGCCGTCGACCTCTTCCAGGATCGAACCCGGCGCCTGAGGTGCCGGGCTTGGCGCGGCCGGCATCGCCGGCATGCCCGACAGATCGGGCGCCGATCCGAAAATGCCCTTCCTGCCCGTGCGCGCCTTGTCGCCGGCCTCGACATAGGGGCCGCCCTTGGCGGCGCGCGCCCAGCCATTTTCGACCAGCCACTGACCGACATCCTGCTTGCCGATCCGGCACTCGGCTGCGATCAGGTCGCGGCCGCCCTGCGGCGGCACCGTGCAGACCACCGCGCGGCCGCGCAGGAAGGCGCGGAACGCTGTCCTCGCCCGGACGCCGCACGGCCAGGACTTGCCGTCCTCGCTGCAAATCTCGTCCTGCCTGACGATGTCGATGCCGGAAACCGCGACCGAGTAGCCCTTCGCCTCGATCAAGCCGGCGGCCGGCGCAACCGGCTGGAACAGCTTTGTGCCGTTCCAGTCGTCAGGCATTTTCGGCTTGGGCGGCACGGCCAGCGCGAGTTTGCTCAACGGCTCGCGCGGCTCGATCCGTTCAAGCCCGTCGGCGGGCAGTTCCGGCGGCGCGACGATTTCGGGATCGATCGCCCTCGAATGCGTCGCCGGCTTCGGCGGCTGCGGAGCTGCAATGGCCGATGTGGCCGGCTCCTCGGGCAGCGTCCCGGCAGCCTGCTGCGCCATCGCATCGGCGCCCGGCTCAAGCTGGTCCACCGTAATGACGCTTTCGCTACCTTTCAGAATGTGACCGCCAGTGACGACGATGGCTGCCATCACAGGGACCATCAGAACCGCCAGCGCGTGATGGAGAAGCCGCACCAGCTTAACCTATTGGCTTGCCCAGACAATCCGCGCCACCCATTCGACATCGCGCATGGGAATATCGCGGTCGGGATGATCGGGATTGAGCGAGACCAGCGCAATCGACCTGACGGTCTGGCGCTCGAGCACCTTGGCCATCACTTCGCCTGATGTGGTCTTGACGACGACGCGATCGCCCTTGCGGGTAACGGCGCCCGGTTCGACGATGAGGACGTCGCCATTGCGGTAGAGCGGCAGCATGGAATCGCCCTGCACCTGCAAAGCATAGGAACTCTCGGTCGATTGCGTCGGCAGTTCGATCAGATCCCAGCCCTGCCCGGCTGGAAAGCCGGCATCGTCGAAGAAGCCGCCGGCGCCGGCCTGGGCAAAGCCGAGCAGCGGCACGGAGTTTCGGCGGGCGACCGAAGCCGCATGGCTGGCCCCGGCCCGACCTTCAATCAAACCGGTGAATTCGTCGAGGGAAGCGCCCGTTGCCTCCATGATCTTTGCCAGTGATTCGGTCGAGGGCCAGCGCGGCCGGCCGTCCGACGACAGGCGCTTCGACTTGTTGAAGGCGGTGGAATCGAGCCCCGCACGCTTGGCCAGCCCCGAGGCCGAAAGCGAATAGCGCTCGGCAAGAGCATCAATGGCAGCCCAGACACGGTCATGCGAGAGCATGTGTCGCTCTCCTTTGAACAGGAAAAAATACCTTCCCTGTTCTAACCCCGGACCGCCATCTTGTCCACAGTGCAAGGCTTACTCACGCCGCTTTCCTGGTCTCGCCTTTCGCATAGGGATCGAAGCGCTGATAGAAGCTCTCACCCTTCTCGGCCATGTCGAGCAGCAGCTTGGGCGCCTTGAACTCGGCGCCGTATTTCTTCTGCAGGTTTCTGGCGATCTTGACGAACGCCTTGGCGCCGATGCCGTCGATGTAGGACAGCGCACCGCCGGTATAGGGAGCGAAGCCGAAGGCGAGGATCGAGCCGACATCGGCCTCGCGCGGGTCGGTGACGATGCCTTCTTCCATCACCCGGGCCGCTTCGAGCGCGATGGTGACCAGCAGCCGCTGCTGCAGTTCCTCATAATCGACCTTCTCGGGTGCAAGCTGCGGATAGAGATCCCTGAGGCCCGGCCACAGCTTCTTCTTGGCGGGCTTGGCCGGATAATCGTAAAAACCCTTGCCGTTCTTGCGGCCGAAGCGGCCGTGATCGTCGACCATGGTGTTGATCAGCGCCATCTGCTTGGGATCGACCGCCTTGTCGCCCAAATCCCTGATGGTCTGCTTCATGATCTTCTGGGCAAGGTCGATGGCCGTTTCGTCGGTCAGTGCCAGGGGGCCGACCGGCATGCCGGCTGCCTTCGCCGCGTTCTCGATCATCGGCGCGGGCACACCTTCGATCAGCATCTTGTAGGCTTCCGACATGTAGCGCAGCACGCAGCGGTTGACGTAGAAGCCGCGCGTGTCGTTGACGACGATCGGCGTCTTCTTGATGGCGCGAACGAAGTCGATCGCGGTGGCCTGCGCCTTGTCGCCGGTCTTCTTGCCCAAAATGATCTCCACCAGCATCATCTTGTCGACCGGCGAGAAGAAATGGATGCCGATGAAATTCTTCGGCCGCGCCGAATTCTTGGCCAGCGACGAGATCGGGATGGTGGAGGTGTTCGACGCGAAGATCGCCGATGGCTTCAACACGGCTTCCGCCTGTTCGGTGGCGCTCTTCTTGACGCCCGAATCCTCGAACACCGCCTCGACCACCAGATCGCAGCCGGCAAGGTCGGCGTAGTCCGCCGTCGGCGTGATCAGCGACAGCAGTTTGTCCTTGTCCTCCGGCTTGGCGCGGCCCTTCTTGACCTGATCCGAGACCAGGCTGTCGGAATGCGCCTTGCCCTTGGCGGCCGACTCCAGATCACGGTCGAGCAGCACCACCGGGATGCCGGCCTTGGCGGTGACATAGGCGATGCCGGCGCCCATGAAGCCAGCGCCGAGAATGCCGATCTTCTTGAACTTGGTTTCGGGCACGCCGGCCGGGCGGCGGGCGCCCTTGTTCAGTTCCTGCAGCGACACAAACAACGAGCGGATCATCGCCGCCGCTTCCCTGGTCTGCATGATCTCGGTGAAATAGCGCTGCTCGATGCGCAAGGCGGTGTCGAACGGCACCAGCAGGCCTTCATAGACGCATTTGAGGATCGCGGCGGCGGCCGGATAGTTGCCATAGGTCTCGCGACGCAGGATGGCGATCGCCGGCGGCCACAGATTGAAACCGGCCGGCGAATAGATCTGGCCGCCTGGCAGCTTGAAACCTTTCTCGTCCCATGGCGCCACCGGCTTCAGCCCATTCCTGATCATCGCCTTGGCGGTCTCGACCAACCTGGCCGGCTCGGCGATCTCATGGATCAGGCCCATCGACTTGGCTTTCTGCGGCGACAGCGTCTGGCCGGAGGTCAGCATCTGCAACGCCTGCTGCTGATCGGTCAGCCGCGGCACGCGCTGGGTGCCGCCGGCGCCCGGGAAGATGCCGATCTTCACCTCGGGAAGCGCCATCTTCACCTTGTCGCTATCGGCGGCGACACGGCCGTGGCAGGCGAGCGACAATTCGAAGGCGCCGCCCATGCAGGTGCCGTTGATCGCCGACACCCACGGCTTTCCGCAAGTTTCCAGCTTGCGGAACAGGCCGGTCATCATGCCGGCATTGTCGAACAGCGCCTTGGTCGCCTTTTCGGCGTCCTTGCCCTTTTCCGCGGCGAAGGTCGTCAGCATCTTCTGCAGCAAAGAGATATCGGCACCGCCGGAGAAGGTATCCTTGCCGGAGGTGATCACGGCGCCCTTGATGGCGGCGTCACCAGCCACCTTGTCGACAATGGCGTTCAATTCCCGCATCGCCTCTTCGGTGAAGACGTTCATCGAACGGCCGGGCATGTCCCAGGTGACCAGCGCAATGCCGTCGGCGTCGGTGTCGAGGGTGAAATTGGTGTAGCTCATCGTTTCTCTCCCCGTCAGACGCGTTCGATGATGGTTGCGGTGCCCATGCCGGCGCCGATGCACAGTGTCACCAGAGCGGTGTTGAGATCGCGCCGCTCGAGTTCGTCCAGCACCGTGCCGAAGATCATCGCGCCGGTGGCGCCGAGCGGATGACCCATGGCGATGGCACCGCCATTGACGTTGATCTTGTCATGCGGAATGTCGAAAGCCTGCATGTAGCGCAGCACCACCGAAGCGAAGGCTTCGTTGAGCTCGAACAGGTCGATGTCCGAGAGCTTCATCTTGGCGCGCTTCAACAGCTTCTCGGTGACGTCGACCGGACCGGTCAGCATCAGCACCGGCTCGGAGCCGATGTTGGCGAAGGTGCGGATACGCGCGCGGGGCTTCAGCCCCATCGCCTTGCCGGCCTTCTTCGAACCGAGCAGCACGGCCGCCGCACCATCGACGATGCCGGACGAATTGCCGGCATGATGGACGTGGTTGACCTCTTCCACTTCGGGATGCTTCTGCACCGCGACCGCATCGAAGCCGCCCATTTCGCCGGGCATGACGAAGGACGGGTTGAGCGAGGCCAGCGACTGCATGTCGGTCGACGGGCGCATATGCTCGTCATGGTCGAGGATGGTCAGGCCGTTCTGGTCCTTGATCGGGATGACGGATTTCTTGAAGCGGCCATCCGCCCAGGATTTGGCGGCGCGCTTCTGGCTCTCGACCGCATAGGCGTCGACGTCGTCTCTGCTGAAGCCGTATTTGGTGGCGATCAGGTCGGCCGAGATGCCTTGCGGCACGAACCAGCCGGGCAGGCCGACCGAAGGATCCATGAACCAGGCACCGCCCGAGGCGCCCATGCCGACGCGCGACATCGATTCGACACCGCCGGCAATGACGATCTCGTCCGCTCCCTGCGCGATCTTGGCGGCACCGAAATTGATGGCGTCGAGCCCGGAAGCGCAGAAGCGTGAGATCTGCATGCCGGGCGCCTTGGTGTCGTAGCCGGCCTCGAAGGCGGCGGCGCGCGGAATGACCGAACCCGCCTCGCCGACCGGATCGACGCAGCCGAAGATGATGTCGTCGACGTTTGCAGTGTCCATCCCATTGCGGTCGCGCAGCGCCTCGAGCGTCTTGGCGGCAAGCCGCACCGCCGGCACCTCGTGCAGCGATCCGTCTTTCTTGCCCTTGCCGCGCGGTGTGCGCACGGCGTCATAGACATAAGCTTCAGCCATTTGCTTGCTCCTTGGGTTTGCCTGATGTCGCCTTCAGAGAGAGCGTCCGATCAGCAATTTCATGATCTCGTTGGTGCCGCCGTAGATGCGCTGGACGCGGGCGTCGCGGAACATGCGGGCGATCGGGTATTCATTCATGTAGCCATAGCCGCCATGCAGTTGAAGGCATTCGTCGACGACTTTTCCCTGCAGGTCGCTGAGCCAGTACTTGGCCATCGACGCTGTCACGGGATCGAGGCCACCCGCGATGTGGCGGGTGACGCAATCATTGTAGAAGACGCGGCCGATGGTGGCCTCGGTCTTGAGTTCGGCCAGCTTGAACTGGGTGTTCTGGAAATCGATGATCGCCTTGCCGAACGCCTTGCGCTCCTTGACGTAGTCGATGGTCAGCGCCAGCGCCCGCTCGATCATGGCGATGGCGCCCGTGCCGATCTGCAGCCGCTCCTGCGGCAGTTGCTGCATCAACTGGACGAAGCCCTGCCCTTCCTCGTGGCCGAGCAAATTGGAGGTCGGCACGCGCATGTCGTTGAAGAACAGCTCCGACGTGTCGTTGGCCTTGAGCCCGATCTTGTCGAGGTTACGGCCGCGCTGGAAACCTTCGACCTCGTCGGTCTCGACGACGATCAGCGAGGTGCCCTTGGCGCCCTTCTCCGGATCGGTCTTGGTGACGACGATGATGAAGTTCGCAAGCTGGCCGTTGGTGATGAAGGTCTTGGAGCCATTGATCTTGTAGTGGTTGCCATCCTTCTGCGCTCGCGTCTTGACGCCCTGCAGATCGGAGCCGGCGCCGGGCTCGGTCATGGCGATGGCGCCGATCAGCTCGCCGGTCGCCAGCTTCGGCAGCCATTTCTTTTTCTGCTCCTCGGAGCCGTAGTGGAGGATATAAGGCGCGACGATCGAATTGTGCAGGCCGATGCCGAACCCGTCGACACCGACATGGCCAATGGCCTCGATGATGGCGCTCTCATGCGCGAAGGTGCCGCCGGAGCCGCCATATTCCTCCGGCATAGAAGCGCAGAGCAGGCCGGCGGAACCTGCCTTCAGCCAGCTTTCGCGATCGACCATCTCGTTCTTCTCGAACTCGTCGTAGCGCGGCGCGATCTCCTCCGACATGAAGCGATGCGCCATGTCGTAGAGCATGCCGACCTCGTCCGCCGCCCAGGCGGGCTTCGGCAAAGAGAGCACTTCGGCGGGATTTGTCGCCACGATTTCCTCCGCGTATCGACAGACAGAAAGGCCAGTGAAGTCGAGCTTAGAACGCTTCCGCCGGCAGTGCCATCAATGTGTCGGCGCCGCTCGAAATGCGGGCGAGATGCGCCGACGTCTCCGGCATGATCCGCTCCATGAAGAAGCGCCCCGTCACGACCTTGTTGTCGTAGAAAGATTGCGCGCCATTGGCGTCCGTCTTGCCAAGTGCCACCTTGGCCATCTGCGCCCACATATAGCCCAGAGCGACAAGGCCGAAGAGATGCATGTAGTCGGTCGAGGCGGCACCCGCATTGTCGGGCTTGGCCATGCCGTTCTGCACCAGCCACATGGTCGCCGCCTGCAAATCATTGAGACCTTTCTTCAACGCCTTGGTGAACGGCGCCATCTTCTCGTTAGCGCGGTTCTCCTCGCAGAATTCGCCGACTTCCTTGAAGAAGGCCTGCACGGCGCGGCCGCCATGCAAACCAAGCTTGCGGCCGACGAGGTCGAGCGCCTGGATGCCATTGGCGCCTTCATAGATCATGGCGATGCGGGCATCGCGCACGAACTGGCTCATGCCGTGCTCTTCGATATAACCGTGACCGCCGAACACCTGCTGCGCCATGACGGCGTGGTCGAACCCTTTGTCGGTGAGCACGCCCTTGACCACCGGCGTCATCAGGCCGGTGTAGTCGTCGGCGGCCTGGCGATCCTTGTCGTCGCCGGAGCGGTGGGCGATGTCGGACTTGATCGCCGTCCACAGCGCCAGCGCGCGGCCGGCCTCGTTGAAGGCTTTCATGGTCATCAGGCTGCGGCGGATGTCGGGATGGACGATGATTGGATCGGCCTTCTTGTCCGGCGCCTTCGGCCCAGACAATGAGCGGCCCTGCAAACGGTCCTTGGCGTAGCCGACAGCGTTCTGATAGGCGATCTCCGACAGCGACAACCCCTGCAGGCCGACACCGAGGCGCGCCTCGTTCATCATCGTGAACATCGCCTTCAGGCCGCCGTTGGGCTCGCCGAGCAGCGTGCCCTCAGCCTCGTCATAGTTCATGACGCAGGTCGAATTGCCGTGGATGCCCATCTTCTCCTCGATTGAGCCGCAGGAGACGGTGTTCCTGTTGCCCGGATTGCCCGACGGGTCGAGCTTGAGCTTCGGCACGATGAACAGCGAGATGCCCTTGACGCCTTCCGGCGCACCCTCGATGCGGGCCAGCACCAGATGGACGATGTTGTCCGACATGTCGTGTTCGCCGGCCGAGATGAAGATCTTCTGGCCTGAAATCTTATAGGTGCCATCGCCGTTCGGCACCGCTTTGGTCCGCAACAGGCCGAGATCCGTGCCGCAATGCGGCTCGGTCAGGTTCATGGTGCCGGTCCAGGCACCCTCGATCATCCTCGGCAACCATGTCGCCTTCTGCTCGTCGGTGCCGTGGGTGATGATTGCCGCGATTGCGCCCTGCGTCAGGCCCGGATACATCATCAAGGACATATTGGCCGAGACCATATATTCGGCGACGGCGGTGTGCACGGCATAGGGCAGGCCCTGGCCGCCGAACTCGACGGGTGCGGCCAATCCCATCCAGCCGCCCTCGCGGTACTGGTCGAAGGCCTCCCTGAAGCCTTTCGGCGTGGTCACCGAGCCATCGTCGTGACGCACACAGCCTTCCATGTCGCCGACACGGTTCAGCGGATGCATGACGTTTTCGGCGAGCTTGGCGCCTTCGGCGAGGATCGCCTCGAGCACATCGGGCGTGGCGTCGGCAAATCCGGGAAGGTTCGAATAACGCTGATAACCCAGAACCTCGTTGAGCACGAACAGCGTATCCTGGACCGGAGCCCTGTATGTCGGCATGCTTTTTCTCCACCCTGCAAACCCGGTCCGAATGCCCCGAAGACAAGCCAGGGCGGCATGCGGACCCATATTGGGAGCGGGATAGCAAAAATTGACGTTTGCGTAAACGTCAATTTTCTCGATGCGACAAGATTCCCCGCCCCCCTGGAGCAATGAGCGTAGCGGCGCGACGTTGCGCAAGCCAGCGCCGAAAGGCCATAAGAGTGGGCCAGGACAACGAAAAGCCGCGTGGCAGGCCACGCGGCTAGACAGAACTCGGACAATCAGCAGACGACTTGGTGTCTGGCGCAATTCCTGACGGAATTGCTTCAGCTGGCGGCGCTCGCCTGCGGCGCCGAACGCTCGCTCAGCATCTGGCGCACCGCCGACATCGAGCCGCTGAGTTCGTTGATGGCGTCGTCGATCAGCGCCCGTTGCTTCTGCAGGCGGGCAAGCTGCTTTTCCGACTTATCCAGCGCAAGCTTGAGCTGCTTGGTGTTTGAACCGGTCGGATCGTAGAGATCCATCATCTGCTTGACGTCGCGCAGCGAGAATCCGACCTTGCGGCCAAGCAGGATCAGCTTGAGGCGGGCCTTGTCGCGGCGCGTGTAGAGACGGGTCGAACCGTCGCGCTGCGGGTTGAGCAGGCCCTTGTCTTCGTAGAAACGCAGCGTGCGCAGCGTCACTCCATATTTCTTCGCCATCTCGCCGATGCGGACGAGGTCCTCGCCGGCTTCGGCAGACATATTGGTATTGGCCGCGGTCTCGCCGGCCGAGATAAGCTTCATGGTCACTGGCTTTCCCCGTCTGGTGGCGTCGCGGTCCTGGACCGTGCGTCGCCTGACTGGAAGCGGGGGCCTGCTTCCAGTCGTGGTTTCAACAAACAAATCGCAAACATGCGCTCAATGCGCCTTTTACGTTTACGTCAATTCTATACCGATTGCCGCAGGATGACGCAAGGGCGTTCTGCGCCCCGCCCTTTATGCCGCACCGTCAGGCCGGCAGCCAACATCCTTTCGATTTCTTAAGTTTGGTTAACGCGTTGTTTACCACGTTGGGGGAAATGTGGGCGCGTCGGCTACCCGTGTTTATCCTGTATCGAATTTTTCACGGTTTTTCGGAGCGCGGGCGAGAGCCCGGGAAGCTCGTCTTCCGCCGCGGCATCGCCGCCGGTCGCCTTCGTTCCGATAGGGACCTGGGGGAACTGGCCGCGAGCCAGCCATTCTGAAAGACGGACGCACCGATGAACAGCAAGCGGTCCTATCTCGATACACTCAATGCCGGCAGGCAGCGCAGGCCGCAGACCACGCTCGATCAGTTGAACCAGTCGCTGGAGACACTGGAGCAGCGGCCGGAGCGGACGCGCGAGGATCCGATGGCACGTCCCGAACTCCGCCAACCCGATCCCCGCCAATATGGTGCCGATGCGCGCTACCCCGCCGCCCGGCCCTCTGGCCAGCAGCGCTGGTATGAGGACCCGCAGCCCGCGTCGCGTCCGAAGAGCCCGATGCAGGGAGCCGCCGCTTTCGAGCAGAATTACCAGGCCATTGCCCGCGATATCGATCGCGTGCGCGGCCAGGAGGATGGCGTTGCCATGGTCGGCAAGATCGCCGGCGAATTGCGCGGCATGCGCGAGGAATTGCGCCACCAGATGACCGCAGGCCTGCAGCGGGAATTCGAAGCGCTACGCAAGGACATCGAGCGGGCCTTCCAGTCAGGCGCAAGGCCCGGTGCTTCGGCCAAGGGCAGTGCTGAACTCGGCCTTGAGTTCGAGCGTCTTTCGGGCGCCATCCAGACCCTGGCCGAGAAGAGCGACGACAGAAGCGTCAACATGCTGCGCCTCGAGCTCGAACAGGTCAAAGCCGCACTCGAAACGCTGGCACGCGAAGAGAGCGTGCAGAAGGTCGACCGCCGCTGGGACGATTTCGATCGCCGCTGGACGGCGTTCGAAGACCGCGTCGACGCCGACCAGCGCAAGCGCTCGGACGACCCGGGCCTGTCTGCTCTCACCGCCCGGCTCGAGCAGATCAGCAATGCCGTCAACAATTTGCCGGAATCGTTGTCGCTGCGCTCGCTGGAGGAGAAGGTGCGCACGCTTGCCGGCGCTGTCGACCATTTCGCCAGCCAGCAAGACAATCGCGGCAGCGACACGCTTGGCATGATCGACGAGCGGCTGGACGAGATTTCCCGCGCCATCGTGGCATCGACGGTCGCCGCGCAAGCCAATTCATTCGACCACGAGGCTTTCGAGCGCATAGAGAGACGGATCGACTCGCTTGCCGGCCAGATCCAGGAAGTGGCGCAGGATCGTCCCGGCAACGCGGTCATGGACCGGTTGAGCACGCTGTCGGGCCGGGTCGACGAACTCGCCGGCCGCGCCAATCTGCCGGAGCAGGCGATGGAGCGCCTGGCCAAGCAGATCGCATTCATCGCCGACAAGATCGACCAGGCACCCGCCATGCCTGACGCCGACTACATCTTCCATGGGCTGGAGCAACGCTTCGACGTGCTGTCGAGCATGATGGAACGCCGCCAGGGTGACGCCATCGAGCAGGGCAACATGCTGTTCCGCGATCTCGAGCGCAGGCTGGACGAGGTTGCTGACAGGCTCGACCAGCGCATGCCGCAGGTCGACAGCGTCGGCATCATGGAAGCCATCGATGCCCGCTTTACGGCGCTCGCCAAGCGCCTTGAAACGCGTGTGCCCGATCCCGCGGGCGAAGCGGCGATCCGCGGACTGGAGAGCCGGCTCGAAGACATTTCAAGCCGGCTGGACGCGTCGGCCGCACAGGTCGCCGGCATCGATCCGGCGTTGATCCGCAGCCTGGAAGCACAGGTTGCCGGCCTGTCGGCCCATCTTTCCAAGCCCAGCACCCCGCTGCCGGAATTCGAGGACATCAGCCCGCGTCTCAACGAAATTGAAAAGTCGCTCGCAGGAACCCGCGATTCCATCCTTGGCGCGGCGCGCGAAGCGGCCGAGAACGCAGTGCAATCGCTGGCCGGTTCGAGCGCCAATGCGACCGCGGTTTCCGGCCTCGCCCAGGATTTGAAGACGCTTGAAACGCTGACGCGGCGCTCCGACGAACGCAATTCGAGAACGTTCGAGGCCATCCACGATACGTTGCTCAAGATCGTCGACCGGCTGGGTTCGCTCGAACCCGGCGAGCCGGTCGAGGCGATGAGCGAATTGCTGGATGCGGCACCGGCCGAGCCGAGCAACTGGCGCGGCGTGCGCCGACCCAAAATGGCCGTCGACGCGCCGTCGATGGATATCGATCAGCCCCTGCCATTGACTGGGGACATGGCAGATCTCGATGGCCGTGCCGCCGCCATCCTGCGCAATGAGCCGGGTGCACGCGGCGACCTGGGTATGCGTAGCGACCTCGGTATTGGTATTGGCACGCGCACGCCGGCCGAGGCTGCCGCGGCGGCGGCCATGGCCGCGCTCGGTTCGGACACGATCGCCGAGAAAGGCGGACAGGCCGGCGGCCGCAAATCGTTGTTCGGCGGGCTGGCCCGCGCCTTCAAGGGCAAGAAGGAGGCGGATATCCCGCCACTGGCCGGCTCAGCGCCGAGTGCCCCAATACCGAGCGTCGATCTCGACGAGCCGCTCGATCCGAAAATGGCCAACCGGCCGCTGGAGCCCGGCTCCGGCGCACCTGACCTCAATGCCATCATGAAGCGCGTGCGTGACGAGCGCGGCCAGCCGGCCAAGCCCAGCGACACCGATGCCGCGAAATCGGATTTCATCGCCGCTGCCCGGCGCGCGGCGCAGGCCGCGGCCGCCGAGGCCGATGCGCTGAAGCGCCAGTCGACGGTGACCGGACCGGTGAAGGCACTGCGGATCGGCGACCTGCTCAAGGCACGGCGCAAGCCGATCCTGATGGGGACAACCGCGATCCTGCTGGCGCTGGGCGCCCTGCAACTGGGCAAGGCCTTCTTCGCCGATCCGGCCCAGGTGGCGAGCAACGATGTCGTGCCGATCGTCGCCTCGCAGCCGATGCAAACCGCCTCGCTCGATGCCGCGAGCCAGCCAAAGACGGACGCGCAGCCCGCGGCAGTGGAAAGCGCGCCGGACCATGCCGTCAGACAGGCCGAGCCATCCGCACCGGCAACCAAGGACGACATGGTCGCGCAAAGCATGATTGCCACGCCGCCAGGCGCCGAGCCGTCGATGGGTGCCGCGCCGATCGCAGAACCGGTTCCCGCCCCCGTCGCCTTGGCTACATCGGCCGATGCGAACCCAGCGGTGTCCGAGACGACGACAGCCTCGGCTGCGCCGGCCTCGACCGTTCCGGTCGCCGCCGAACCTGCCGATACCGATACCGCCACCGGCATCCAGCCTATGGCGACAGAGCCGACCACCGCCAAGGACACCACGGGCGCGGTTCCGCCGGTGGACGCTTCGCCGGCGACGACGGCAAAATTCGACATTCCCGCTGACGCCGGCCCGGCCGCCTTGCGTGATGCCGCTGCCAGCGGCGACGCCAAGGCGCTGTTCGAAATCGGCTCGCGCTATGCCGAGTCGCGCGGCGTCAAGGAAGACATGGCGGCAGCGGCCAAATGGTACGAGAAATCGGCGGAACTCGGCTTCGCGCCGGCCGAATACCGTATCGGAAATTTCTACGAAAAGGGCATCGGCGTCGCGCGCGACATCAAGAAGGCGAAGACCTGGTACCAGCTTTCCGCGGCACAGGGCAACGCCAGCGGCATGCACAATCTGGCCGTGCTGTTCGCCATGGCGGCTGACGGCGTGACCGACAATGAATCGGCCGCGCACTGGTTCCAGGCGGCGGCCGACGTCGGCGTCAAGGACAGCCAGTTCAATCTCGGCATCCTCGCCGCCAAGGGCGTCGGCATGAAGCAGAACCTCGAGGAGTCCTACAAATGGTTCGCGCTCGTCGCCAAGACAGGCGACAAGGATGCGGCGGCCAAGCGTGACGAGATCGCCAATGCGCTGCGGCCCGAGCAGCTCGAGCGCGCCCGCGCCGCGACCGAGCTGTGGAAGGCCAAGCCGCTGGATGCGGCAGCCAACTCGGCCGACATTCCCGAGTCCTGGCAGGACGGCGCGCCGCAGACGACCGCCAGCATCGACATGAAGAAGGCCGTCCAGAACATCCAGCGCATTCTCAACAAGAACGGCTACGACGCCGGCGGCGCCGACGGCAAGATGGGCCAGAAAACGAAGACCGCGATCATGGCTTTCCAGACCGACAACAAGATGGCGGCGACCGGCGAAGTCGACGAAAACCTGGTGAAGGCACTGCTGGCGCGCAAATAACGGCAGAGGCGTCGCTTCCACGACGCCCTTGCCACACATTCGCCTGTTAACTGATTGAGATGTTTTTTGTTTCGGCGGCGTAGCGCGGTTTGACTTCGCAGCACCTCCGGCGCAAGAACGAATTGGCTTGTCGGTCCAAGATGCCCGCAACGGTTGCATTCGCCGACAGGCAGAACTGATCGAGACTGACGGGTGGGCATCTATCTCCCGATCGCGGAAATTTCCGTCAATATCTTCGTCCTGCTGGCCATGGGCGCGGCGGTGGGTTTCCTGTCGGGCATGTTCGGCGTCGGCGGCGGCTTCCTCATCACGCCGCTGTTGATCTTCTACAACATCCCCCCGGCGATCGCTGTCGCCACCGGCGCCAACCAGGTCATCGCCTCCTCCGTCTCGGGCGTCCTTTCGCACATGAAGCGAGGGACGCTCGACCTCAAGCTCGGCGGGGTGTTGCTGGCCGGCGGCATTGTCGGTTCCACCGGCGGCATCTACGTCTTCGCCTTCCTGCGCAGGCTCGGCCAGCTCGACCTGTTCATCTCGCTGCTCTACGTCGTGCTGCTCGGCACCGTCGGCGGGCTGATGCTGGTCGAAAGCGTCAATGCGCTGCGCGCGACGCGCAGCGGTGCGGCGCCGGTGCTGAAGAAATCCGGCCAGCACAACTGGATCCACCGCTTGCCGCTGAAGATGCGGTTCAGGGCGTCAAAACTGTTCGTCAGCGTCATCCCCGTCCTTGGCCTTGGCGCCGGCATCGGCTTCCTGTCGTCGATCATGGGCGTCGGCGGCGGCTTCATCATGGTGCCGGCACTGATCTATCTGCTGAAAGTGCCGACCAATGTCGTCATCGGCACCTCGCTGTTCCAGATCATCTTCACCTCCGCCTATACGACGCTGGTCCACGCCACCACCAACCAGACAGTCGATGTCGTGCTGGCCTTCCTGCTGATGGCGGGCGGCGTCGCCGGCGCGCAATACGGTGCCAAGGCCGGCCAGAGGCTGCGCGGCGAGCAGCTCAGGGCCTTGCTGGCACTGCTGGTGCTGGCGGTGGCGATACGATTGGCGATCGATCTTTTCGTCACCCCGCCCAACCTCTATTCGCTGTCTGCCGCGGGCCTCAACTGATGAAGGCTCGCAGCACATTCGCAACCGCCATTGTCCTGTCGCTGCTTGCGGCCGCCGTGCCGGCGAAGGCACAGGTCCCGCTGACCGAAGGCATCCAGATCGGTCTCTCCACCGACAACGTCTCGATCACCGCCGGTTTTTCCGGGGCCGATCTGACCATCTTCGGTTCGCTGGAAAACCCGGATCCACTCGTCGCGCGCCAGGGCCGCTACGACGTCATCGTCGTGCTCGAAGGTCCGCCCAAACCGGTGGTGGTGCGTCGCAAGGACAGGGTGCTCGGCGTCTGGGTCAATCTGGACTCTGAGACCTTCGAAAACGTGCCCGTCTCCTATTCGGTGGCGACGACGCGGCCGCTGCAGGACATCACCGAACCCAACAGCTACAAGCAGCTGTCGCTCGGCGCCTCCAACCTCTACATGCAGCCCGCCGATGCCGGCGACAGCCCGGCGACGATCGAGGAGTTCACGGCGGCACTGCGGGAGCGCAAGTCGGCGACCGGGCTCTACAGCGAGAATGTCGGCGGCGTGCAATTCCTGTCGCAGAACCTTTTCCGCGCCACAGTGAGGCTGGCGCCAAATGTGCCGGTTGGAACCCACAAAGCCCGCGCGTTCCTGTTCAAGAGCGGCCTGTTCATCAAGGAAAGCTCGGCCCAGCTCGAAATCCGCAAATCCGGTTTCGAGCAGTCGATCTTCCGTGTCGCGCACAATTATTCCTTCCTCTACGGCGTCTTCGCGATATCGCTGGCCATGCTGACCGGCTGGCTCGGAAGGCTGATCTTCCGGCGAGATTAGGATTTTCCCCGAAAAGTGGTTTCCCTTTGCCGAGGCATGCGGTAGACCGCGCTCCCCAGCCAAATGGCAGACACAAACAATTCGGTTCGGCAGAGCAGCCCGTCCCCGGACAGCGCGCGATTTCTCATGGCGCCTGTCGGCTCGCCGACGACAAATGCAGGAACTTGTCATGCGACCAGCCTTCGGCGGCATCGACTTCGGCACTTCGAACTCCACCGTGGGCGTGGTCCGCAACGGGCAGCCGCGCCTCGTCGCGCTGGAGAACGGCCAGGTCACGCTGCCCAGTGCCGTGTTCTTCAACTTCGAGGACAACCGCACCTGCTTTGGCCGCCAGGCCATCGCCAATTACACCGACAGCATCGAAGGCCGGCTGATGCGTTCGCTGAAGAGCGTGCTCGGCAGTTCGCTGGCCCATGAAAAGACCCGCATCAAATCGCGGTCGATCGGCTTCATGGAGATCGTCGGCATGTTCCTCGGCCATCTCAAGAAGAGGCTGGAAGCCGATGCCGGCGATACGGTCGAGACCGTCGTTCTTGGCCGGCCGGTGCAATTCGTCGATGACGATGCCGAGGCCGACGCGAAGGCGCAAAGCGAACTCGAGAACGCCGCGCGTGCCCAGGGCTTCAAGCACATCGCTTTCCAGTTCGAGCCGATCGCGGCGGCGCTCGACTACGAGCAGAAGGTGACACGCGAGGAGCTGGCGCTGATCATCGATATGGGCGGCGGCACGTCGGACTTCTCGATCGTGCGGGTCTCGCCGCAGCGCTCCCGTTCGCCGGACCGCAAGGACGACATCCTGGCCAGCCGGGGCGTCCATATCGGCGGCACGGATTTCGATCGGCTGCTGAGCATCGCCCATGTCATGCCGCGGCTCGGCTATTTGACGCCGACCAAGGACGGCAAGCGCAACCTGCCGGCAAGCTATTTCATCGACCTCGCCACATGGCAGCGCATCAACCTGGTCTACACCGCCAAGGCGATGACGCATCTGCGCCAGATCCGCTACGAGGCCGAGCGCGCCGACCTGGTCGACCGTTTCATCCACGTCGTCGAACACCGCTACGGACACGCGCTGGCCGCACGTGTCGAGAAGGCCAAGATAGAGCTGACCGACAGGTCATCCGCAGAGGTCGCTGTGAAGCTGCCGGGTGCGGAGTTCACCGCCGAAATCACGCGCAGCGGGCTCGACGCGACGATTGCCAGGGACATCGAGCGGGTCACCGCAACGGTCGGGCAGACTATCAGGGACGCTGAGGTGAAGCCGTCCGACATCACCGCGGTGTTCCTGACCGGCGGATCGACCGCGATCCCGCTGGCCAAACGAGAGATCCTGTCGCTGGTGCCGCAGGCATCCGTCATCGAAGGCGACATGTTCGGCTCGGTCGGACTTGGCCTGGCGCTGGATGCGCAACGCAAGTTCGGCTGAGGCTTTCTTCGAGCGGTCCAGCTTTTCAGAGATTACTGATCCGCTTTAGGCCAGGTCGTGTACCCATAACCTTCGGCGTGATGCGATGAAGATCACGTCCGCTTTGCGCCGATAGCGACCAAGCTCGTGCGCCAGCGCGATATGTCGCAATGGGCCAGAAGCTGCCGTGGGGCCGCCGTGACAGATGCCTACCCGCGTGTCGTCAAAGTCGAGAGCTGGTCAGTATCGTAGCGGTTCCGCAGCTCAGCGAGGGCCTTTGGGTCCGGCGCACCCTGCGCCGCGAGTTTGGCAAGTTCTTCGAAGTAGCGTTCGTGGCCAGGCGGAGAGACGGTCATCAGCACGCGGGCGGGTCTCTCACTGACATTCGTGATGTCGTGCGGCACTCCCGGTGGAATGAACAGATAGGTTCCGGGCGTTGCGCGAACCGTCTTGTCGCCGACATGCCACGCACACTCACCTTCGAGCAGGTAGAACGTCTCTTCCTGCACACGGTGAACATGCCGTCCGGTGGCGAATCCCGCTGGGATCGTCCAGTCAAACATGCTCGTGTGCTTGGTGTTTTCGCCGGTGACGAGGAAGACCATAGGTTGACCCCGCAGCATGATCCCCTTCTTCTCGTCGGGCATGCGAATAATGGCATTGGCGCTCATAGGATCCTCCTTTGACTGGGTGCTTACTTCCGGCAAGCACCTGTGCGACATTGGCCGTCGATGCCGGGAAAGTCGTGAATTCGTTCCCAAAAATTTGCTAAAAGCGTTGGATGACAATCGGAGGCGACCTTTATCAGTTTGGCCCGTTCCGTCTCGATCAGGTGGCGGGCATTTTGTATCACGGCGCCGAGCCGACCATGCTTGGGCAACGCGCCGTTTCGCTTCTGCGTTTGCTGCTCCAAAACGCGGGCGTACCGGTATCCAAAGACGCGCTGGTCGAAGCCGGCTGGGGCAAATTGGCGGTTGCCGACAACAACCTGACGGTCCAGATCGCGGCCTTGCGCCGGGTATTGGCCGACGCAGCGGATGCTGAGAGCTGGATCGAAACACTGCCGCGCCGAGGCTATCGCTATGTAGGACCGGCTGTTGCGACGAATGTCCCCGATCGTTTTGCAGCCGCCCGCACCGCGTCGGCGCCGACCTTGCCTGAGAAGCCTTCCGTCGCGGTCCTGCCGTTCTCGAATTTGAGCGGAGATCCGCAACAGGAGTACTTCGCTGATGGAATGGTCGATGACATCATCACCGGCCTGGCACGCATAAAATGGCTCTTCGTTATCGCGCGAAACTCGACCTTCGCTTACAAAGGCCGCGCCGTGGACGTGAAGCAGGTCGGCAGCGAGCTTGGCGTACGATATGTCCTCGAAGGCAGCGTGCGCAAAGCTGGCGGTAGTGTGCGCGTAACCGCTCAGATGATCGATGCATCGACCGGCGCGCACGTGTGGGCCGAGCGCTACGACCGGAGTTCGGAGGACATTTTCGCGCTTCAGGACGAAATCGCGCTATCAGCGGTGGGCGCGATTGCTCCAAGCTTGCGAAAAGCGGAAATTGAACGTGTCAGGCGGAAGCGCCCAGAGAGTCTCGACGCATACGATCTCGTGCTTCAAGCCCAGCCTGATGTCGATACAGGTATGCCGGAACAAGTTACGAGAGCACTGGCGCTTCTTGAGCGTGCCATCGCACTCGAGCCTGCCTATGCCCTTGCGCATGGCAATGCAGCAATGTGTCATCATTGTTTGTTCCTTCGTGCCGGGCTGCAGGAATTCAACCGTGCGGCTTCGATCCGGCACGCCCGATTGGCCATTGTCCATGGACAAGACGATGCACTCGCTCTGACATGGGCAGGGTTTTCGATCGGCATGGACGCGCATGATCGCGCCGCTGCATTCACGGCATTAGACGCAGCCCTCGCCATTAGCCCGTCATCGGCGCTGACTTACATTCTTGGCAGCGTCGTTCTCGGATGGGCCGGCGAAGCAGAGCGCGCGATAGAATGGAGCCAGAAGGGTATCCGGCTAAGCCCGTTCGATTCGTGGGCTTGGGCCGCGTTTGACGCCCAAGCAATGAGCCATTTGCTGCGCGGGCGTTACGAAGAAGCTTGTCGCGCAGCCTACAAGTCCGTTCAAGCCAATCCGGCACACAGCATCACCTACGTGCAACTGACCGCTGCGCTCGCCAAACTCGGCCGGCTGGACGAAGCGAGGGCCGCCGCCGCGCGCGTGCGCGAGCTTCAGCCGGGCTTCCGCTACAGCCGCCAATTTGCTGGCGTGCGCTGTGCGCCAGCGCTCGCGGAGACTCTGGGAAGCGCGCTGCGGGACGCCGGATTGCCAGAGTGACGGCTGGGCGTCGAGGCGGACAGCGCTAGCGAGCCCATCTGGGGAGGAAGGTCGTGGTGAGGCGTTTCAATCAGCCACTCGATACAAAGTACCAAGACCTCCGAGCCAACGGCAAAGCCGCAAGCTCTGATACTCTAGCCCGCCGACGGGGCATCCGCCTTGCCGTCGAGATGCGCCTTAAGCGCCATCTGGGCCAGGCTTGCCTGGCGATCGCGATGGGTGATCATGGCGAAGTCGCGTTTCGGCAGTTCGAGCGGCACCGATCTCAGACTGCCTTCGGCCACGGCGCGAGCCGCGACAAGCTCGGAGATGATGGTGGCGCCGGCCCCCGCCTCGACCGCCTGGCGAATAGCTTCATTGCTCGGCAGCACCAGGAATATCTGGAGGTCGGCGAGCGAAATGCCTTCGTGGCGTGCCAGATCCTCCAGCACCTCGCGCGTACCCGAACCACCCTCGCGGATAATCCAGCGCAGGCCCTTGATGTCAGGGCGGCCGGGCGCGACTTCGGGGATCTCCGAATGCGCGCTGGCAACCACCAGCATCAGCCTGTCGACGTCGACCTTGGTGCGGCGCAGGATATCGGACTCGGTGCGGCCTTCGACCAGGCCCAGATCCGCCGCGCCATCGAGGACATTGGCCTCGACCTGCCTGGTGTTGCCGATGGAGACGCTCAGCCTGACGGCCGGATAGGCTTCGTGGAAGGAAGCCAGCCGGCGCGGCAGCCAGTAGCTGGCGATGGTCTGGCTGGCGGCGATCGAGAGGCTGCCGGTGACGGTCTGCGAGACATGCTCCAGCACATTGCGGGCAGCGGCGGCCCGTTCGAGCACGGCCTTGGCCTCGGGCAGGAACCGATGGCCGGTCTGGGCAAGCTCGATGTTGCGGCCGACGCGGTTGAACAGGTGGACGCCGTGCTGTTCTTCAAGCGCCCGGATGGCCGCCGATGCCGCCGACTGCGAAATGCCCAGCAGTTCCGCCGCCTTGGTCATATGGCCGCGCTCGGCGACGGCGACGAAAATCCGCAACTGGTCCAGGGTCATGCCCGCATTAAGAACCAATATCGATCGAATTTACAAGAACAACTGATTAGACAGATCGATAGCTTTATTCTAAGTTTTCCGGCGAAGTTAGAAAAAATTCGCCGAAAGATCGCAGAGAGCAGAATGATCGGGCGGTTCAGATCCCTGCTTGCGCATTGGACCCGCGGCTTAAGGCGGCGGCTGGCCGGCGATCGCTATCACCCGGAAGAGCACTACATGCGCGGCCCCGGACCGAAGACGCGGGCCAAATCCATGCGCCGTACAGGCGCCACCGGATCATGATGCAGGGACCGCCGCGCGGCGCGAATTCGGCACCATCGCAACGCCCGCTTGCCGACACGCGAGCGCCTGACGAAGGCGACGGCGTCGACACCTCGCCTGCCATTTCCGACAGCATCGCCAAGACGACCTGCTACATGTGCGCCTGTCGCTGCGGAATCGATGTACACATCAAGGATGGCAAGGTCCGCTACATCAACGGCAACAAGGACCACCCGGTCAATCGCGGCGTGATCTGCGGCAAGGGCAGCTCCGGCATCATGCAGCATTACAGCCCGGCAAGGCTGAAGAAGCCATTGCTGCGCAGCGGGCCGCGAGGCTCCGGCGAGTTCCGCGAGATCGAGTGGGAGGAGGCGTTTTCGATCGCTACGGAACGGCTGTCGAACATCCGGCGGACCGACCCCAGGAAACTCGCCTTCTTCACCGGCCGCGATCAATCCCAATCCTTGACCGGCTGGTGGGCGAGCCAGTTCGGCACGCCGAACTTCGCCGCCCATGGCGGCTTCTGTTCGGTCAACATGGCGGCCGGCGGTCTCTACACGATCGGCGGTTCGTTCTGGGAGTTCGGCGAGCCCGACTGGGACAACACCCGGTATTTCATGCTGTTCGGGGTTGCCGAGGATCACGATTCCAACCCGATCAAGATCGGTCTCGGCAAGCTCAAGGCGCGCGGCGCCAAGGTCGTCTCGATCAATCCGTGCCGCACCGGCTACAATGCCATTGCCGATGACTGGATCGGCATCCGACCCGGAACAGACGGCCTGTTCGTGTTCGCCCTCATCCACGAATTGCTCAAGGCGGGTCGCGTCGATCTCGAGTATCTGCTGCGCTACACCAATGCCCATGTTCTCGTCGTGCAGGAGCCAGGTGCTGCCGATGACGGGCTGTTCGTGCGCGACGCCGACGGCAATCCGCTGGCTTGGAACAGAGTGGCCAAAACACCGGTCAGCGCCGCCGATGCCGGTGCGAAACCGGCGCTGACCGGCAGCTTCACGATCGGCGGGCGCCGCTGCGTCCCGGTGTTCCAGCTGATCGCCGACCGCTACCTCGATGAGAGTTACGCACCGGACTCGGTCGCCGAGCGCTGCGGCATTGCCGCCGACACGATCCGCAGGATCGCCGCCGAACTCGCCCATGTCGCCTTCGAACAGACGATCGAATTGCCGATCGCCTGGACCGACTGGGCCGGGCGCCGCCACGAGACGATCAAGGGGCGGCCTGTCTCGATGCACGCCATGCGCGGCATCTCGGCCCATTCGAACGGTTTTCACACCTGCCGCGCCATCCATCTCCTTCAGGTGCTGTTGGGCACGGTGGATGTCCCCGGCGGCTTCCGCTTCAAGCCGCCCTACCCCCGATCCGCGCCGCCCGGACCGAAGCCGGCGGGCAAGACCGTCAAGCCGATGACGCCGCTCGACGGCATGCCGCTCGGCTTCGTCTGCGGGCCGGACGATTTGCTGGTCGACGAGGCCGGCACGCCGCTTCGCATCGACAAGGCCTATTCGTGGGACGCGCCGCTGGCCGCGCACGGCCTGATGCACACCGTCATCCGCAACGCCTGGGCAGGCGATCCCTACAAGATCGACACGCTGATGATGTACATGTCGAACATGGCGTGGAATTCCTCGATGAACACCGTCGAGACCATGGCGATGCTGACCGACAGCGACGAAGCGGGCAACTACAAGATCCCTTTCATCATCTATTCCGACGCCTATTATTCCGAGACCGTGCCGTTCGCCGATCTGGTGCTGCCGGACACGACCTATCTCGAGCGCCACGACTGCATCAGCCTGCTCGACCGGCCGATCAGTCATGCCGACGGACCGGGCGACGCCATCCGCCATCCCGTCATCGAGCCCGACCGCGACGTCCGGCCGTTCCAGTCGGTGCTGATCGAACTCGGCGCCCGGCTCGGCCTGCCTGGTTTCGTCGATGAGGACGGCTCGGCCAGATACCGCGACTATGCCGACTACATCGTCAACCATGAGCGCACGCCCGGCATCGGCCCGCTCGCCGGCTGGCGCGGCAAGGATGGGACCTCGACCGGCAGGGGTGAGGCCAACCCGGACCAGTTGCAGCGCTACATCGACAATGGCGGCTTCTGGCATCATGATTTCGCGGACGACCAGCGCTATTACAAGATGGCCAACCGCTCCTATCTCGACTTCGCGGTGCAGATGGGTTTTATCCCGAAAGCCGAACCGATCGTTTTCCAGCTCTACTCGGAGCCTATGCAGCGCTTCAGGCTCGCCGCGCGTGGCCATGGCCGTGTGGTGCCGCCGAAAGGCGATCGCCAGCGCATCGAGACCTACATGGACCCGCTGCCGTTCTGGCACATGCCCTTCGAGGAAGCGGTCGTCGACCTCGAAAAATATCCGCTGCATGCGCTGACGCAGCGGCCGATGCACATGTACCATTCCTGGGGTTCGCAGAATGCGTGGCTGCGGCAGATCACCAGCCAGAACCGGCTGTTCGTGCATCACCGGACGGCAGCCGGTCTCGGCCTTGTCGATGACGACTGGGTGTGGATCGAAAGCATCAACGGCAGAGTGAAGGGGCAGATCAAGCTGATCGACGGGGTGAACGAAAGCACGGTCTGGACCTGGAACGCCATCGGCAAAAGGCGCGGCAGCTGGGGGCTGAAGGACGACGCGGCCGAGAGCAACCGCGGCTTCCTGCTCAACCATATTATCGGCGACCAGACCTCGACCGACGCTCAGGGCAAACGCTATTCGAATTCCGATCCAGTGACGGGCCAGGCTGCGTGGTTCGACCTGCGCGTGCGCATCGTCAAATGCGCAGCCGAAGAAGCCGGGTTCACCGAGCCGCAGTTCCAGCGTTTCCTGCAGCCGCCGCATTTCGAATCCTCGCCCGACAGACTGACTTTCGGCGCCGAATTCCGCAGGGCGAGAGAGGCGACCAAATGACCTGTCTGCCAAGTCAAAGCGGCAAGAAGCTCGGCCTCGTCATCGATCTCGACACCTGCGTCGGCTGCCAGGCCTGCGTCACCGCCTGCAAGGAATGGAACACCGGCGGCCACATGGCGCCGCTGACCGACATCGATCCCTATGGCGGCCATGTCGACGGCGTCTGGTTCAACCGCGTGCACGGCTATGAGCACACCACCGAGATGGGCGGACGGACGGTGAACTTCCCGCGCTCCTGCCTGCATTGCGAGACGCCGGCCTGCGTCACCGTCTGCCCGACCGGCGCCTCCTACAAGCGGGCTTCGGACGGCATCGTGCTGATCGACGAGGACAAGTGCATCGGCTGCAAATTGTGCAGTTGGGCCTGTCCTTATGGAGCACGCGAATTCGACACCGATGTCGGGGTGATGAAGAAATGCACGCTGTGTGTCGACCGCATCTACAATGACAATCTGGCCGAAGAAGACCGCGTGCCGGCCTGCGTCGCCGCCTGCCCGACCAGCGCCCGGCATTTCGGTGATCTCGGCGATCCCCTGTCGGCGGTCTCGCAACTGGTGGCCGAGCGTGGCGGCGTCGACCTGATGCCTGAGCTCGGCTATCGCCCGACCAACAAATATTTGCCGCCGCGCGCCCACACCGCGCGCCCCGCATCGGTGGCCGCGCCGGCATTGGAACCGGTGCGGGCCGACGGCGGTTTCCTCGGCTGGGTCGACCGCATGCTTTCGAACTGACCCATGCATCCAGCCTTCTCCGTCGTCTTCTTCACCACTGCCACCGGCGCGGGCTACGGCCTGCTCGCGCTGCTGGGCACGCTCGGAGGCTTCCAGATCATCCCACCCGATTTCTGGCTGGGCTTCATCGGCATGGGGCTGGCGCTCGGCCTGATCGTGGCCGGCCTGTTGTCCTCGACCGGCCACCTCGGCAGACCCGAACGCGCCTGGCGGGCGTTCTCACAATGGCGCAGTTCATGGCTGTCGCGCGAAGGTGTTGCCTCGGTCATCACCTTCATTCCGGCGGGACTGTTCGGCATCGGTTGGATATTCTTCGGCAAGACCGATGGCTGGGTCGGCATCGCCGGATCTCTGGCCACCATCGGCGCAATCATCACCGTCTGCACCACCGGCATGATCTATGCGTCGCTGAAGCCGATCGCCCAATGGCATAGCCGCTTCACCCTGCCCGGCTATGTCATCTTCTCGGCAATGACCGGCAGCGTGCTGCTGAACGCGCTGCTGCAGGGCTTTGCCTTCGGTTCGAAGATGCTTCTGGCGGCTTGCCTGCTGCTGACCTTGATCGGCTGGGGCTGGAAAGTGGCGACCTGGCGCTACAACGACCGATTGGAGATCGCGACCACCGCCAACACCGCGACCGGGCTGGCGGGAGGTACGGTGCGGTCGCTGGAATGGCCGCATACCGAAGAGAATTATCTGCTCAAGGAAATGGGTTTCCGCATCGCGCGCAAGCACAGCGCGCGGCTGCGCCAGATCACGCAGCTTCTGGCCTTCGCGTTGCCCTTGGGGCTGCTCGCCATTGTGTTCGCCCTGCCCTGGCCGCCGGCAGCGTTGCTGTCGGTACTCGCTGCTGCAATCCAGTTCGCCGGCATGCTGGTCGAGCGCTGGCTGTTTTTTGCAGAGGCGAAGCACACGGTTACGCTCTATTACGGCAGGTAGGGCTGTTTAGCCCGGCCGCAGCATCGAGCCGGAAATGGCAAAGATGCGTTGGGCGCCCAGCATATAGGCCATCAGCGTATCCAGCCGGAACAGCCCGGCATAGGCGCGATCGAGCACGTTGAGCGAGCCTGTATAGGCACCGAAGGCCGGCATGATCATGCGGCCGCCGTCGCCGGCAAAGCAGCGGCGCCGCACCGAGCGGCCCTGCTGGACGATGCGGGCGCAGGGATGCAGATGGCCCGCTATTTCGCCTTCGACACGCTGCTTCGATGGCTCATGCCGGAACAGCAGCGAGCCTATAGCAAGTTCACGCACCGTCTCGCCAGGCAGGTCGGCTGGCGCTTCCGGGTCATGATTGCCGGCGACCCAGAACCATTGCCGGCCTGATATCAGCGCTTCCAGCCGCTCTCGGAAACTTGCATGCATGCGTTGGGCGCCGCCGCCATCGTGAAAGCTGTCGCCCAGGCTGATGACGATAGACGGCTGGTAGTCAGCGATGACGGCCTGCAATCGCAGCAAGGTCGCGCCGGTGTCATAGGGCGGAATCAGCGTGCCGCGGCGTGCCAGCGACGAGCCCTTTTCCAGATGCAGGTCGGACACGGCCAGAAGCCGCAGATCCGGAAAATAAAGCACGCCGCGCGGGTCGCAGACGGCGCGTTCGCCTGATATGCCGACAAGATCGGCCTCGGCGATCAGCGATGTGCGCGCCAGCGAAAAATTCATTCCTCGACCATCTCCGGCCCCATGGCCTCCGCGACCAGCGTCGCCGCATCCATCAGCAATGTCTCATCGGCTTCGCCGTTCACCGGCATCTTGCCGATCTCGAGCATGATCGGCACGGCGAGCGGCGATATCTGTTCGAGAGCCTTATGCACGATTCGACCCTGGATGCGCGAGAGCATGTCGGCAAGTCTGCTGACATCGAGCAGGCCGGCCGCCGCATCGGCACGCGTCGCCTGCAGCAGGATGTGGTCCGGTTCATGGCTGCGCAGCACGTCATAGATCAGGTCGGTCGAGACCGTGACCTGGCGGCCGCTCTTCTCCTGGCCAGGGTGGCGTTTCTCGATCAATCCGGAAATCAGCGCGCAGTTGCGGAAGGTGCGCTTGAGAAGCCAGCTGTCGGCCAGCCAGGCTTCGAGGTCGTCGCCCAGCATGTCCTGGTCGAAAAGTGCGCTCAGCGAAGGCTTCCTGGCTTTGAACATCGCGCCCATGTCGCCCAGTGACCATATCGCTAAGGCATAGTCGGTGGCGACGAAGCCGAGCGGCCTGGCTCCTGCCCTGTCGAGGCGGCGGGTGAGCAGCATGCCGAGCGTCTGGTGCGCCAGCCTGCCCTCGAACGGGTAAGCCACCAGATAGTGGCGATTGCCGCGTGGAAAGGTCTCGATCAGCAGGTCGTCGCGCTTGGGCAGCACCGATTTGTCGGCCTGGAAGCGCAGCCAGTCGGCGACCTGCTCGGGCAGCTTTTTCCATCGCTGCGGGTCATCGAGCATGATGCGGACCTGTTCGGCGAGATAGGTCGAAAGCGGAAACTTGCCGCCTCCATAATAGGGCACCTTGGCATCGCTGCCCGGCGCGTTCGACACGAAGCATTCATTCTCGCGGATGCCCTCGAAGCGCAGCACCTTGCCGGCGAACATGAACGTGTCGCCATGCGTCAACGTTTCGAGGAAGGCCTCCTCGATCTTGCCGAGGACCCGGCCGCCACGCGAAGCCGCGCCTTTGCTGCCGGCCTGCACATATCGAACATTCAGCGCCGGCACCTCGATGATGGTGCCGACATTCAGCCTGTATTGCTGGGCGACGCGCGGATTGGACACCCGCCACAACCCGTCCTTGTTCAAACGGATGCGGGCGTAGCGTTCGTAATTCTTGAGCGCATAGCCGCCGGTGGCAACGAAATCGATGACGCGGTCGAATGTCGGCCGGTCGAGGCTGACATAGGGTGCTGCCGTTCGCACCTCCTCGTACAGGTCATCGGCACGGAACGGCGCGCCGCAGGCGCAGCCGAGCACATGCTGGGCCAGCACATCGAGCCCGCCATTGATCAACGGAGGCGTGTCCTGCGCGCCTAGATAGTTCGCGTCGAGGGCGGCCCGGCATTCCAGCACCTCAAAGCGGTTGGCGGGGATGAGGATCGCCTTGGACGGCTCGTCCATGCGGTGGTTGGCACGGCCGATGCGCTGTGCCAGCCGGCTCGCCCCCTTTGGCGCGCCGACATGCACGACCAGATCGACATCGCCCCAGTCGATGCCGAGATCGAGAGTCGAGGTGGCGACGATGGCGCGCAGCGCGTTTTCGCCCATCGCCTTCTCGACCCGCCGGCGCTGGGCGACGTCGAGCGAACCGTGATGCAGCGCGATCGGCAACGTGTCCTCGTTGACCCGCCACAATTCCTGGAACAGCAGCTCCGCCTGGCTGCGCGTGTTGACGAACAGCAGGGTCGTCTTGTGGCGCTTGATTTCGCGATAGATTTCCGGCGTGGCGTAGCGCGCAGAATGTCCCGCCCATGGCACGCGCTCTTCGGAGTCGAGGATGGAAATCTCCGGTTTCGCACCCCCGGTGACGACGATCAGTTCGGCCATGTCATGGCCTGTCGAACCCTTGGGTGGATTCTGGCTGACCAGCCAGCGCCGCAACTCGTCAGGTTCGGCCACCGTCGCCGATAGCCCGATGGTTTGCAGACCAGGGACAAAGCTGCGCAACCGTGCCAGGCCGAGCGCCAGCAGATGCCCGCGTTTCGATGTCACCAGCGAATGCAGTTCGTCGAGCACGACGTAGCGCAGATCTTCGAAGAAGCGTCTGGCATCGCCGGCCGCAATCAGCAGCGCCAGTTGTTCGGGCGTGGTCAGCAGGATATCGGGCGGCACCAGTTTCTGGCGCTGGCGCTTGTGCGCCGGCGTGTCGCCGGTGCGCGTCTCGATGGTGACGGGCAGCCCGATCTCTTCCACCGGTTTGCCGAGATTACGCTCGATATCGACGGCAAGCGCCTTCAACGGCGAGATGTAGAGCGTGTGGATACCGCGCTGCGCCTGGCCCGGCTTTCTCTTTGGCCGGTTGGCCAGTTCGGTCAGCGAAGGCAGGAAGCCGGCCAACGTCTTGCCGGCACCGGTCGGCGCGATCAGCAGTACCGACTGACCGGCCTGGGCCTTCGCCAGAAGTTCGATCTGATGGGCGCGCGGCGACCAGCCTTTCTCGCCAAACCATCTGAGGAATGGTTCGGGCAGGGCCACGGCGGCATTCTGTTCGGCAAGGCGCGGCTCAACTGTCACCCGCCAGAGGTAGCGCGACGGCGCGCGAACGCCAAGGAAAATCGGAACAAAAGGTGATCGAGGTGAGCTTTCCTCGCCCCAGTACGGGGAGAGGATGCCGGCAGGCAGGTGGGGGGCGGCGCGAACCTCTCAATGCTGGCGCTGTCCCTCATCCGCCCTTCGGGCACCTTCTCCCCGTGAACGGGGCGAAGGAAGAAAGGCTACGGCCTCCTGAACCCTGTCGGGCCACCATAGAGATAACCGATGCGATCAACCGCATCCTTCAGGCCTTCGCGCGACACCAGCATGGTGTGGCCGTTGGCGTGGATCATCGTGTCGGCATCGGTCATCACGGCGACATGGCCCTTCCAGAACACCAGATCGCCGCGTCGCAAGCCGGAGAAATCAGGTCCCGGTTCCAGCGGCTCGCCAAGGGCCGCAGCCTGCATGTCGGAATCGCGCAGCACGTCTCTGCCGGCCATGCGCATCGCCAGTTGCACCAGCCCCGAACAGTCGATGCCGAAACCGGAAGTGCCACCCCAGAGATAGGGTGTTCCTAGAAACGCCTCGGCAACCGCGACATAGTCGGAGGCAGCTTCACTGAGCGGCCGCAGGTGACCTGCGATCAGCGCCTCGCCGGACGGCAGGACCGCATAGTGCGTACCGCGCGTCTCGGCCGCCTCCGTCACTGTCACCGTCGATCCCATCGACAATTGTCCGGCGATCGGAAAGCGCAGATCCGGCCCGGGGTAGAGGAAGGTGCGCGGCACGCAGACGATGTGCGTCGGCGTATGGTCCCGTTTGCCCAGCATCGTGTCAGCGACGTAGCCGACATAGCCGTCGCGTTCGGCCTGGACCCAGGCCCAGCCTTCAGCGACATCGAAGACCAGGACATCGTCGCCGAACAGCGCTTGCGTGTTGACGCCGGCATCCGGCCGCGGCGCCTTGCGCATATCGGCCACTGACGCGATGACCCGCGCCGGCCGGCCGGCGACGAAGCGGTCAGCGGCGACCTCGCCCTTCAGCCTTGCATCGGCAAGGTCGGAGCGAAAAGCGTGAAGGCGGGCATCCCTGGCAGTCAAATCGAGCACTCTGTTGAAAAGGTCGCTCACATCGGCAGTTCGAGCGCCTTGGCGATGATACCATCGCCGAAGCGCTCGACAAAGAGCGCGCCCTCGACCGTGCGCCTGATCAGAACATTGCGCTTGTCGAGCTCGTCGCGATGGCGCGAGACGAGTTTCAAAGCGCCCATCGTGTCAAGGGCGCGGGTGATCACCGGCTTGGTCACATTGAGCCGGGCGGCGAGCCCGCGCACGGTGTGCGGCGGCGGATCGAGATAGATGGTGAACAGGATCGCCGTCTGGCGCATGGTCAGATCGGGCGCGTCGTCGCGCACCTGCGACAGCATCACCTGCTGCCACAGTCGCAAGGCCTGGCTGGGGCGCATCGCAATCGACATCGCGCCAGCATGACGGCAAATTGTTTCGGTTCCGTTTCAGTCAAAGCGATTGCCGTCTTTCGCCTGCGACTGTCAGCCATAGCGTTTCGCGATGATCCGCTCCAGCGCGCGGATGCCCTGTGCCTCGCCGCCGGCGGGGCCATGCGGACGATCAGCCGGATTCCAGGCGAAGATGTCGAAATGCGCCCAGCCCGCGGTTTTTTCGACAAAGCGCTTCAGGAACAACGCCGCTGTGATCGAGCCGGCGAAACCGTCCGTGGTGACATTGTTGATGTCGGCGATCTTCGACGACAGTTTTGCATCGTAGGGCCGCCACAGTGGCATGCGCCACAGCGGATCCTCCGTCGCGACGGAAGCCTCCGCCAGATCGGATGCCAGCGTTTCGTCGCCGGTGTAGAACGGTGGCAGATCGGGGCCGAGCGCGACACGGGCAGCCCCGGTCAGCGTCGCCATGTCGACCAGAAGCTGCGGCTCCTCCTCGTCGGCCAGCGCCAGCGCGTCGGCCAGCACCAGCCGTCCCTCGGCATCCGTGTTGCCGATCTCGACAGTGATGCCCTTGCGGCTCACCAGCACGTCGCCAGGCCGGAAGGCGTTGCCGGCAATCGAATTCTCGACCGCGGGAATGAGCACGCGCAGCCGCACATTCAGCCCGGCAGCCATGATCATCGAGGCGAGGCCAAGCACATTGGCGGCACCGCCCATGTCCTTCTTCATCAGCAGCATGCCGGACGATGGCTTGATGTCGAGACCGCCCGTGTCGAAGCAGACGCCCTTGCCGACCAGCGTCACCTTCGGTGCGTCTTGCTGCCCCCATCGTATGTCGATCAAGCGCGGTGCGCTGGTCGACGCACGGCCGACCGCATGGATCATCGGGAAGTTCCGGTCGAGGAGATCGTCACCCTTGATCACCGAGACTTCGGCCTTGTGCCTGGCGGCCAGGGTCCGCACCGCCTGCTCCAAATCTTCCGGACCCATATCGCTAGTCGGCGTGTTGACCAGATCGCGTGTCAGGAAGACGCCATCGACAATGCGGCGAACGCGCCCGGCATCGACGTCGGCCGGCAGGCCGAAGCGCAGCGCCCTGCCTGGCTTCTTGCCGTAGCGAGTAAAGACATAACCGCCGAGCAGCAGCGCGATCGCCGCGAGTTCGGCCTCGGCCGGCGCCAAGGCGAAATGCCAGTCGCCTTCCGGCAAGGCTTTCGACAATGCGCCGAGGGCAAGCGCGCCTTCGCCATCGCCGATACCGAACAAGGCGCCGCCGAGCGCCCCGTTTTCGCCGGGCACGACCAGTGTCCTGCCTGCCTCGCCGGAAAAGCCGTTGGCCCTGGCCCAGGCGATGGCGGCCGGCGCAAGACCGGCCGCGTCCAGACCGTCCCTGGCGACCAGATGGACCGGCAACGCGCCCAGCAATGTCTTCCCGACGAGTTCGACAGGCATGCGATGTTCTCCGTGTGAGTCGCCGTTCTTAACCGTCCGTTAGGGTTAACAGAATATTTCTGCGAGAGGGAAGACGGCCACGCAATGGCCGCGCATGAATGGAGGCTTAGGGTGCCATGCCGACCAACCGCAGGATCAATATCAGGGGAAAACGGCTCATCACCATGGCTCTTGTGCTGGCGCTGACGGCGGGCGTCGCCGGTTGCGGAACCGACAAGCTCTCCACCGGCTCTATCGCACGCACCAGCGGCAAACCGCTTGAAAGCATGTCGGCCGGCGAACTGCACAATGCCACCGGTGCACTTGGCCAATCCTACGCGAAGAACCCCAACGACAAGCGGATAGCGACGAACTATGCGGCGGCGCTACAGATGGATGGCGACGCCGACCAGTCGCTGGCCGTGATGCGCAAACTCGCCATCGCTTTGCCCAAGGATCGTGACGTGCTTGCCTCCTATGGCAAGGCGCTGGCCGCCAATGGCCAGTTCGAGGCGGCGCTCGACGCCGTGCGTCGCGCTCAGACACCGGAATATCCCGACTGGAGGCTGGTGTCGGCGGAAGCGGCCATTCTCGACCAGACCGGCCAGAAGGACGATGCGCGCCAGCTTTACCGCAAGGCGCTCGACCTCAAGCCGAACGAGCCTTCCGTGCTCTCCAATCTTGGCATGTCGTATGTGCTGGAAGGTGATCTGCGCACCGCCGAAACCTATATGCGCTCGGCCGCGCAACAGCCGAATGCGGACAGCCGGGTCCGCCAGAACCTGGCGCTGGTCGTCGGCCTGCAAGGCCGGTTCGACGAGGCCGAGAAGATCGCCTCGCAGGAACTGTCGCCCGAACAGGCGCAGGCAAATGTCGCCTATCTCAGGCAGATGCTGGCCCAACAGAACGCCTGGAGCCAGCTCAAGGACCAGGATAAGCCGAAATCCGCAACCAACTGAGACCACAATTCCGATGCCCCAACGAAGAGGCCGCGCTGCATGCAGCGCGGCCTCTTCGTTTGAAGTGTACTGCAGGAATTTGCCTTGCCGCTACTGGGCGTTTGTTGCCGGCGCCGCATGATCGCCGAAGATACCGCGTTGGCTGACCTGAATGCCGGCGGGACCCAGGATGATGGCGAAAAGCACCGGCAGGAAAAACAGGATCATCGGCACGGTGAGTTTTGGCGGCAGGGCGGCCGCCTTCTTCTCGGCCGCATTCATGCGCATGTCGCGGCTTTCGGCGGCAAGCACGCGCAGTGCATGCGCCACCGGCGTGCCGTAACGCTCGGCCTGGACGAGCGCCTGCGACACCGACTTGACCGAATCCAGGCCGGTGCGGCTTGCCAGGTTCTCGTAGGCCTGCTTGCGCTCCGGCAGATAGGAAAGCTCGGCATTGGTGAGGATGAACTCTTCCGCCAGCGCCACCGATTGCGCGCCGATCTCGTCGGCGACCTTGCGCAATGCTGCTTCCACCGACATGCCCGATTCGACGCAGATCAGCATCAGATCGAGCCCATCCGGCCATGCCATCTGGATCGACTGCTTGCGCTTGGTGGCGCGGTTGTTGACGTAGATGACCGGCGCGTAGAAGCCGCCGTAAGCAACGAGGATGCAGACGAACAGCCTGATGACCAATGGCTTGTCGGGCAGTCCTCCGAGCACGAAGATGTAGATTGCGGCCAGCGCGAAACCGACAAAAGGAAGCACGAGACGAAAGAAAAGAAACCGCGTCAGCGGATTCTGTCCACGAAAACCGGCCACCTTGAGTTTCTGCAAGGTGCCTTCATCGGCGAGCGCGCGTCTCAGATCCAGGCGGTCGACGATGTTGCGCATGCCGATCGACTGTTCCTCACGCAAGCCCTTGCGACGGCGGTCGGCCTCGACCGCAAGCCGGGCGCGCTGTTGCGCACGCAGTTCGTCGCGCTCCAGCGCAACGGATTTCATGCGTGACTTGAGCTGGTTTCCGCCAAACGCCGGCAGCAAGGTGAAGACGGTCGCAAACACCGCTATCGCGACCAGCATCGCGATCAGGAAGCTCGGATCCGTCAGGGTCTTGATGACTTGCTCGGTCATGCCAGCATCCTAGACTTCGAAGTTCATCATCTTGCGCATCACCAGGATGCCGATCGACATCCAGACCGCAGAGCAACCAAGGATCAGGTTTCCGACGCTGGTGTTGAACAGCGGCATCAGGTAGGCCGGGCTCGACAGGTAGACGAGAAAGGCGACGATGAAGGGCAGCGCACCGATGATCGCGGCGGATGCCTTCGCTTCCATCGACAGCGCCGCGACCTTGGCTTTCATCTTCTTGCGATCGCGAAGCACGCGCGAAAGATTGCCCAGCGCCTCGGAGAGATTGCCGCCGGCTTGCGATTGAATCTGGATAACGATGCCGAAGAAGCTTGCCTCGGTGCAAGGCATGGTTTCGGGCATGCGCAAGGTCGCGTCGGGGATAGAGAGGCCCATCTGCTGTGAATCGACGATGCGGCGAAACTCGGTCTTTACGGGTTCGGGCGATTCGTTGGCGATCAGGCGCACGGCATCGTTCAGCGGCAGGCCGGATTTGACCGCGCGCACGATGATGTCGAGCGCGTTTGGAAATTCGTTGAGGAATGCCTTGACCCGGCGGGCGCGGCGAAACGTGACGAACCAGCGCGGCAGGCCCAGCCCCCCGGCCAGCAGCACGCCCGGCAAGGCGCTCAGCGGGGCTCCGGCCACGAAAGCGGCCATTGTCAAAACGATGCCGCATATTGCGGAATATATATAGAAACGCTCGATGGTGGTCTTGAGGCCGGCCTGACGAAGCTGGGCTTTCAGCGGCGGCTTCTTGACGCGGCTGTCCTTGGTTTTCTGCTTGGCGTCGAGTTCGTTGAGAGAATCCTGAACCGATTTGCGCCGCTTGGCGGCTTCCGCCACGCGGTCGCGCGAGGCCTTGACGACGGAGCGATCCGTCTCGGCGGTCCTGATTGTTTCGAGCCGCTTGCCGACCTGTTTCTCGTTGCTGATCCGGGTGAACAGAAATGCATAAGCGACGGCGCCGGCGCTGAAGCCGGCGAGCACGACAAACGCCAGTACTGTGCCGTCAATTCCAAACATTGGCCCGAACCCTTACACCCCAGCAGACGTCAGTCAGCGCGTTTCTCCATCGCCTCGAGCGCAATGGCGAGACGCTGCTCCTCGCCGTAATAGCGTGCACGCTCCCAGAAATGCGGACGGCCGATGCCGGTCGATACGTGCTCACCCAACAGCCGGCCGTTGGCGTCCTCACCCTTGATGTTGTAGAGGACGATATCCTGCGTGATGATAACGTCGCCTTCCATCCCGATCACCTCGGTGATGTGGGTGATGCGGCGCGATCCGTCGCGCAGGCGCGCTGCCTGGATGATCACGTCGATGGAACCGACGACGATTTCGCGCACTGTCTTCTGCGGCAGCGAATAACCGCCCATGGCAATCATGGATTCGATGCGGTTCAGGCATTCGCGCGGGCTGTTCGAGTGGATCGTGCCCATCGAGCCGTCATGGCCGGTGTTCATCGCCTGCAGAAGATCGAACACTTCGGGTCCGCGCACTTCGCCGACGATGATGCGCTCGGGCCGCATGCGCAGGCAGTTCTTGACCAGGTCGCGCATCGTCACCTCACCCTCGCCCTCCAGATTGGGCGGGCGGGTTTCGAGGCGCACCACATGCGGCTGCTGCAATTGCAGCTCGGCCGAGTCTTCGCAGGTGATGACGCGCTCCTCGCGGTCGATATAGTTGGTCAGGCAATTGAGCAGCGTGGTCTTGCCCGAACCGGTACCGCCCGAGATCACGATGTTGCAGCGAACACGGCTGATGATCTTGAGAACTTCGGCGCCCTGCGGCGAGATGGCGCCGAACTTGACCAGTTGGTCGAGCGTCAGCTTGTCCTTCTTGAATTTGCGGATGGTGAGCGTGGCGCCATCGATGGAGAGCGGCGGCGCGATGACGTTGACGCGGGAGCCATCGGGGAGGCGCGCGTCGCAGATCGGGCTGGATTCGTCGACGCGGCGGCCAACCTGGCTGACGATGCGCTGGCAGATGTTGAGGAGCTGCTGGTTGTCACGAAAGCGGATGCCGGTCTGTTCGACCTTGCCGTTGACCTCGATGTAGACGTTCCTGGAGCCGTTGACCATGATGTCGGCGATGTCGTCGCGGGCGAGCAGCGGCTCGAGCGGCCCATAGCCGAGCACGTCGTTGCAGATGTCCTCGAGCAGCTCTTCCTGCTCGGCGATCGTCATTGCGAAGTTCTTGATCGCGATGATGTCGTTGACGATGTCGCGGATTTCCTCGCGCGCACTTTCAGGATCAAGCTTGGAAAGCTGCGACAGATCTATGGTGTCGATGAGCGCGGAGAAGACCTGGCTCTTGGTATCGTAATAGGTTTCGCTCTTTTCGCGCTGTGCCCGCTTCGGCTCAGGCGCCAATGGCGGTGCCTCGACCGCACGGCGCGCCGGCGGCGCGACAGGCGCGCTTGGCGCCGCGGGCCGTGTCAGAACCGCCGTGTCCACGGAACCTGCAGCCGGCGGCGCAACAGGCGCCGGTGCTGGCTGGCGAAATTCCGGCGTGAACCGGTTGCCGTCGTCGCTGCCTCTTTTACCAAACATGATCGACTACCGATTCCACTGCTGAAGCGTCACTTCTTGTTGCGCGAGAGCTTGCCGAGCAGGCTGCCGAGCCCGGCCTTCTTCCTGATCTTGATTTCGCTGCGCCCGGTCAGCACATGCGCCATTTCGTTGATCATTGCGACGACCGGGTTCTTGGCATCCATTTCGCCAAGCATACGTCCGTTGTTGGCGGCATTGCCGAACAGCAAGGGATCAAAAGCAATGACCGACATTGGCGACAGACCGAGCGGCTCGGCGAAATCGGCCGGCGAAATCTCCGGGCGTTTCGGGACGCCGGCCTGGTTGATGATCAGCTTGGGCGGCGGATCATTGGGACGAAGCCGCTTGAGCATATCGATGAGGTTCTTGGTGTTGCGCAGATTGGCAAGTTCCGGTGTCGCGGTGATGACGATCTCGTCGGCCTTGACCAAGGTGTTCTTGGTCCAGCCCGTCCAGGCATGGGGGACGTCGAGCACCAGAAGCGGCACGCTGCGCTGGGCGGTGTCGATGAGCTGAACGAAGGCCTCTGGATCGAAATCATAGACCCGTTCGAGCGTCGAAGGCGCCGCCAGCAGCGACAGATGCTCGGCGCACTGGGTCAGCAGCCGGTCGAGATAGACTTCATCGATGCGTTCCGGTGAAAACACCGCCTCGGCAATGCCTTGCGCCGGATCCTGGTCGAAATTGATGTTGGCGGTGCCGAAAGCCAGATCGAGATCAGCGACGACCACTTCGGATTTGAACAGGGAGGACATCGCCCAAGCCACATTGTGGGCGATCGTCGAGGAGCCGACACCGCCCTTGGCGCCGACGAAGGCGATCGAGCGGCCGAGCGGCTCGGCTTCCGGATCGATGAAAATCGACGACACCACGCTGACGATGTCGGCCATCGAGACCGGAGCGATCACATATTCGGAAATGCCGTTGCGGATGAGTTCCCGGTAGAGGCCGACATCATTGTAGTGGCCGATCACCACCACCTTCGACGTCGGATCGCAATATTCCGAAAGCTGGGCGAGTTGTTCCAGCAATTGCTTGGGCTCGCTGCGCGATTCCAGCAGGATCAGATTGGGCGTCGGCGCCGATTGGTAGAATTCGATGGCAGTGGGAACACCGCCCATGTGGACCTTGAGATGCGCCTTCGTCATGCGACGGTCCTCGCCGGCGCGCTCGACCGGGTTGGCAACACCCTCGGTCTCGCAGAATGCCTGGATCGAGATGCGCGGGATCGGCCGCAACGCCTGCATCGCGGCGATGTCCTGCTGCGAGGTATCGCTGCCGTCCACAGGAGTGTCATAGGCCAGATTGTTCATGTCCATGTGCTCCGGAACTGCGCTTTAGTAGCTAACTTCGCCTTCTGCTTGCCAATCAAAGAACGGTTGATTTCGGTACCCGTCGATGACTTTTCCACGCTGCTCGGCGTCGATAGGCGCCTGCTTGCGTGGTCCAAGCAGATCGGCCGGATTGGCCATCTGGGCAGCAAGATTGTTCTGATAGGAGCAGCCGAAATCGGCATAGTGCTTGTTTTCCGATGTCTCCACGAGATCTTCGGGCCAGCGCCCGCATTTATCGGTCTGGGCTTTCACCGAGATATAGGCAACGCGAATGGGGGCCGAGGCTTCGGCGGAAGCGGACTGATAGGAGGTCATGACGATCCGGTTGCGCTTGATGCCGCTGGCAACCGCCAGCCGGGCGAAATCACGCCCGGCAGCGGCCGCCGCGACCTCGTTGGCCGAGCCTGCCGGGATTGCAATCGTCAGCGTCGGGGCGGCGCTCCTGTCGTAGCCGTCGAGGAAGCCCGAAAGCGTGTCACGCTGGGAGCCCGTCATGCCACGGTCACCGGCGCCCACCGGCAGATCTATCTTCTGGTTCTTCTCGGCGATCACGATCGGATGGTTGGTGCGATAATCGTCCGGGATGGAGCCGACCGTGATGCTGTCGCGCTGGGCGCAGCCGGCCAGCAGTGCCGCCATCGCAATCGCCAGAACCGGAACGGACCGCCGGCAGACCCGCGAGCGGCCAAAGCGCATCGTTGCGGCGATGGTGCTTGCCTTCAATGCTGACTGAGACATGTCCGCTTCTCCGCTCACTTGTAGATGAAGCCGACGACGCCGTGGTAGCGGCCGTTGGGCTTGTCGGTCTGCATGGTGCCGTAGACACGATTGACGCGGCCAAGGAACATGGCGGCGCCATCGCTGGCGGCGTTGAAATTGTCGTCCGGCTTGGCAAGGTCGTTGCGTGCCACCGGCTTCACCAGATAGGGGGTGATGATGACGACGAGCTCGGTCTCGTTGCGGACGAAATCCCTGCTGCGGAAGAGCGCGCCAAGCACTGGAATCTTTGTCAGTCCGGGCAGTCCGTTGACGGCTTGCCTGACATCGTCGCGAACCAGGCCGGCGATCATCATGGAGCCGCCCGAGGGCAGTTCAACGGTCGTATCGGCAAGACGCTTACGCAGCGAAAGGGCGTTCATGCCGGAACTCGTCACGCCTTCGGACAACGACACGGATCCCTCGGTTGTCGGCTCGGAAACCGAGGTTCGGACTTTCAGGCTTATGCGGCCGGGAGACAACACCACCGGCTGGAATTCCAGGCCGATGCCGTACTCGATCTTTTCGACACTGTAGGTCTTCAACCCAGTCCGGTTGTCGTCGGACACCTTCTGGTCGACATTTGTGACCATGTTGTATTCACCACCGACCTTGAAGGTCGCCTTCTCGCCGGATACGGCGGTCAAGGTCGGCTCCGCCAAAGTCTTCATGACTCCGGACTGCTCCATGGCGTTGACATAGGCCTGCAGCCCCGACGCGCCGACCTGGAGGCCCGAGTTCGATAGCTGCTTGCCGAGACCCATGAAATTGTCGCTGACCGCGCCGTAGCTAATGCCGTTGCTGCCCCCGCTGCCGACCATGTTGACGCCGAGCTGCTTCATCACCGAGCGGCTGACTTCGGCGACCGTGACCTTCAGCGTGACCTGGTCGTCGCCAATGATCTGCAAAAGGTTGACGATCTTGCTGGTGCGGCGCTCCTGGTCCGGATTGTTGATGTCGACACCGCTCTGGGCCGAACCGCCGGCAGCGGTCTGCGAATATTGTCCGGTCGTCGCTTCACCACCGGAAACGAAGATCGTCGCCAGGTCGACCGCGCGTTTTGCGTCCAGCGGCGTGTCGACCGTTCCGGTCAGGACGACGTTGTCGTTCAGCAGTTCCACCTTGATGGCCGACGTCGGCAGGAAGCGCCTGATATAATCCTCAAGGCCGGCAACGTCGCGCTCGACGGCCAGGTCCAGACTGACGATCTGCTCGCCATTGGGGCCGAAGACAAAGATGTTCGTCTCGCCGACCGCCTTGCCGAACAGATAGATGCGCCTTGCGGTGCGGGTCACCGCATCGGCAACCGCCGGGTTGGCGACGAGAATGTCATAGGCATCGCTCGGCAGGTCGATGACCACCGACTTGTTGAGGCCGAGCTTGACGCGCTGGGTGGCCGTCGATGCCGTGACCTGCGCGTTCTTTGCCTCGACGACGCTGCCTTGCACATTCGTACCGACGAGCAGCAGGCCGAATGCCGCGGCTACGATTGCCGGCAGTTTGCCACCTAGCTTCATTTCCTTGCTCCCACTTCGGAAACTTCGCCCGACTTGATCAGCCTCACCGTTCCCCTGCGGCCATTGCCGGAAACGAGATAGTCGGCCTCACCCACATTCTTTTCCTGCGTGTCCGCGACCGCCCGCAGCGCCAGGGTCAGGCGATCCGCCATCTGCTGGGCGACGGTGATAATCTCCGCCTGCTTGGGCGTCAGTTCCAGCGTGGCGGTCTGGCCCACCCTGGTCTTCTTGCCTTCCTCGTCCTCCTGAATGGTCTGGTCGATGGCCAGGACGCGGATGTTCTTGAGGATGGTTTCGGTGTTGAAGCCGGCGGCACCGCTGGCGGCATCGGCCCTGCGGGTCATGATGACGTCGACGAAATCGTTGGGAAGAATGAAGCCGCCGGCCGACGTGTCGGCCGAGATGGCCGTGGCGACCGCCCGCATGCCGGAAGGCAGGATCGACGACATGAAGCTCTGCCCCTCCCCGATCAGCTTGGAACGCCGCAGCGGCTCTCCGGCATACATCGCCACACGGGCAATGGAACCCTTCAGCTTGTCCAGCGCCTCGGGCTCGGCGGTGCGGGTGATGAAATTCGCGTTGACGCCGTCGGCGGGCCAGGATTGCCAGGCGATGTTGTTTTGGATCGGGCTGCCCATCGGAACGTCGCCTGAAAGCACAAGCACATCCTGGAGTGCCACTGCCGGGGCCTGGGGAGCGGAATCAACGACGACCTGGGGCGGCGGTGCCACCATGTTCTTCGCGACATAGCCAGCGCCACCCGCCGCGGCCACCGCCACGCTCAGAATTATCAATCGCGATGCTGGCATCTGTCCGAACCCTTGCCCTGGCAAACCACGTAGCCAAGCCGGACTTTGCAGCGGCAATCGTCAAAACAAGGTTAATGTAATGCTTACGATCGTGATTAATTTAACGTTTACATAAATTAGCCGGACTATAGCCGGACCGGCCAAAACAGCCGGGCCGACCCCGTTGAGAACGGGGTCTCGGCAATGCTGACAGACAATAAAATAATATCGTGGTCAGGCCGCCAGCCTGGCCAGCGCCCATATCATCAAAGGCGAGTCCGGATAGGTCAGCAACCCGCCAAGGCCGAGCGCGACGCCATAGGGAACGCCTTTTGCCTCGTCGGCGAAATGGCGCAGAAACGGATTTTGGCCGGTAACGGCCGCAAGCATCGACTTCCGGTAGAGGATGATCGCGAGCGTCAGCAGGCCGCCGATGATTGTCGAGGCGACAAGATACTCCACGAGATTGACATTGAGGCCCATCCACATCGCGGTTGCGGCCAGAAGCTTGGCGTCGCCGCCGCCCATGCCGCCTATTGCAAACAGGCCGAACGTCACGGCCAGGACCAGGGCGCCGGCGGCGAAATGTCCGCCATAGGCCGCCCAGTCCATGCCTGTAAGGGGCGCGACCAGCGCGAAAACGACGACGAGCAGCACCGGCACGCGGTTGGCGATCGTCATCGACAGCATGTCGGAGATCGCGGCAAACAGCATGCAGAACGGAAAGACGACGAAGATCAGGGCTTCAAGCATCGGCGCCATGCCTATTGTCCGATTTCACGGGCTCAATCTAAGTATGTTCGATTAACGATTGATGAGGCCAAGAACGAAATGACGACCTATATTGGCAGCGGCATAGAAAAAGGGCCGCCACGCGGCGGCCCTTTTCCAGAAATGTAATGCAAGTGCTCGGCGATAAGCCGATCAGCTGCCGCTCGGCGTGCCGTTCAGGGTGCTGCCAATGTTGGTGAACTTGGCATTCAGCGCATTGCCGAGCGTGCCGGCGCCAGTGATGATGGCGAGCGCGATGAGAGCGGCGATCAGACCATATTCGATAGCGGTCGCGCCGGATTCGTCCTTCACAAAACGTGCGATGAGATTAGACATTCGAGAGCTCCTACTCCACGTGTTACAGCACTTCCGTCAACTTCTGTGATGGTTGATCGGATGCTGCCAATCTAGGGAGAAGCTCTTTCGATCGGCTTAAGAAACAGCCTTACCGATTCCTTTCCCGGTTCGAACATATTGCGTGGTTAACTTCGGGCTAAAGTACCGCCGCGCCTTCCAGTCCCAGGTTTGGCAGGCTTGCGCCCCGACTGGACCGCGCCTCGCGGGGCGCCCTTATCGGCCATTGCAGGATTGGCAACATCGCAGGCTTAACCGTTGGTTCACCAATCTCGTTCATGTTCCGTTGATCAGTCCGCCTGCGTGGAGCGCCTCAATGGCCCAGCCGAGATCGTCAATCCTGATTGCCGCGCTTCTTGCCGTCTCGAGCTTCGTCGCGCCCGCCATGGCCGGCGCCGGCATCGAGGTCACGATGAACCAGGCCAAGATCGTCAAACTGTCGCGTCCCGCAGACACCATCGTGGTCGGCAACCCGGCAATCGCCGACGCTTCCGTGCAGGACGCTTCGACGATCGTGCTCACCGGCAAAGGTTTCGGCGTCACCAATCTGGTCGTGCTCGATACCGACGGCAGTCCCATCGTCGATGAGCAGGTAACCGTCGTGCGGCAGGCCGCTTCGTCGGTGCGCATCTATCGGCGTGCCGAAATCCAGACGATGTCCTGCACGCCCTATTGCGAAAGCTCCTACAAGAGCGAAGCGGAGAAGTCTTCCGAGGCGGAGATGAGCGTCAGCCGATAGGTGGCGTGACCGGCTGCCGGTGCGGTTATTGGCCGGTTAAGAGGCCTGCGCCGACTTTAACGATCATCCAAACCGGACCTCAATCGGTTTGCGTTAATGGTCCTTCCGAGACCGCATAGAGATCGGCAGGATCGGACATGAGCAAGGGATACGGCCGCGCAGGCGACCACAAAGTGAGATGCCCAAGGTTTTTCGCCCGCTTTCTTCGTGACCGGCGCGGCGCCACGGCAATCGAATTCGCGATCCTTTCAGTCCCCTTCGCGCTGCTTGTCTTCGCCATTCTGGAAAGCTGCATCTCGTTTGCCGCGCAGGAAGTGATGGCCAACATCACCGACGATGTCGCGCGCAAGCTTCGCACCGGCCAGTTGAGGGCGGTTGACGTCGCCGGAACCAACTTGCGGGACATGATCTGCACAAAACTACAGATCATCGTTTCCCAGGATTGTCCCAATCAACTGCTGGTGGATCTTCGCCAATATACATCGTTCGCCGATGCGGCCACGGCCGGCTTCAAGATCCAGAACGGCGATGTCGTATTGACGAAAGGCACCGCAACCCAGTCCTTTTCAGTGACAGCGGGTGCGGCGGAGTCGAGGAACATGCTGCGGGTCTTTTACAAATGGCCGATCATGACCGACCTGCTGGCCAAATCGATGGGCGGCAACAAGACGCTGCACTTCGCATCGGTGACCTGGCAGAACGAACCGTTCGACAACTGAGCGGAATGCACGAGCAGTATAAGAAAAGGGCAATGGGCATGATGCGTGCGGGGGCACATCTTATGATTACGGGAGTTTGGCGGAAAACAAGTCTGTTCTGGTCCGATCGTCGTGGCATCGCGGCGGTCGAATTCGCGTTGATCATGCCAATTCTGCTGATCATGTATTTCCTCACAATGGAAGCGTCGCAAGCCATCGAGACCAGCAAGAAGGTCAGCCGTATCGGCAGCATGGTGGCCGATCTCGTCACCCAGCAGACAAGCGTCCTCAAGGCAGATGTCGACGCCATCATGCAGATCGGCAGCGTCACCCTTCAGCCCTACAACCGCTCAAATCCGACCATCACCGTCACGGCAATCCAGGTCTCGGCCGATGCGACGAGGGCACTGGTGGTGTGGTCACGCAAATTGGTAGCCGGCGTCGCCAGCCCTGGCGCCGCCGCCACCACCGAGACAACGATCCCGGCGTCGCTCAGAGTCGCCAACACTTTTCTCATCCGCGTCGAAAGCAACCTCGGCTATACGCCGGTCATCGCGTGGAGCGCGAGCAGTCAACAGAAGCTTGGGCTGACCTCGGCTTTCAGCAACATAACCATGGGCGAAACCTATTTTCTGCGCCCCCGCAGAAGCGTGACGATCCCTTGCAGCGACTGTTGAACAGAGGCAGCCAGGCGTGCGCAGGCCGCTCCAGCTACTGCTGCGGCCCACGGTCCGAAACGAAGCGCACGATAGCAGCGGCCATCTCGTAGTCTTTTGGCGCCACGGTGGCGAAGCCGCCGGAATGTTTCGATTCCAGGAGATCGTAGATATCGGGCGTCGTCGACTTGAGGTTGGTGAGGAACACGGCAAGCCGGCGCTTGGCTTCGGGGTCGAGATCGCTGCGGACCGCATGGGGGCCGTATCTCAACAGGCCCGACGTCCATACGATCCGAAGCGCCGTCACCGAGAGCCCTACCGCCTCCAACCTGGCCTGCGTGCCCGACGGTTCTCGCGGGCCGTCGGTAGCGGCCGCCACCCAGCCGAACAGGCCATCGGCTTTGCCGTCGACCAGCATCGTCTCGGCCGCCGCGGCCGAATCGGCATGGACCAGAAACGGTGCATCTTCCGCGATCTTGCGGCCTTCCGCCGCCAACGCCGCCAATGGCAAGAGAGAACCGCCGACGCTGTCAGAAGGCGCCATGGCGATACGATGGCTGTCCATCGCCGCAAGGTCGGGAAGCTTGCCGTCCCGCGTCAGCAGAACCGAGCGGATGCCGATCGCGCCGTCTGAATCGACCGGAGCCACAAGCGGTTCGATACATAAGCAGCGCTGCGAGGCCGTCGCATATGCAGTGGCCGAATAGATCGCATATTCGATGCGGGCATTGGCCTGCGCCTCGATCAGCGCGGCATAGTTGCGGGCAACGACAAACTCGACCTTCATGCCCAAGGCCTTGGTGTAGGCGTCGGTCAACAGTGCCAGCCCCGGAACGGAGTTGCCGGCGCCTGGCTCGGCAACGATGCCGATGCGAAACGTGCCGATATCGTCGCGCCAGTCGGCATGCGCCGGATTGGACCAGAGCGCGACCTGCGCCAGCATGAGAGCGGCATAAGTCTTCAGCGCAACCCTCATGACAGGAACCACGGTCTGTTGTCCTCGATTCATGCCCATGCCCGGAGCATTTGTGCATGTCGCAGCCCAAAACCGCTGCGCACTTTTGGGCGACATGCATCTCTGTTTGTGCATGTCGTTATCCCAAAACCGCTGCGCACTTTTGGGCGACATGCATCTCTGTTTGTGCATGTCGTTATCCCAAAACCGCTGCGCACTTTTGGGCGACATGCACCAGACTATCACGCCAAGCCGTTGCCGTTTGGTTTCCGAATTGCCAATGAAGTCGCGGAACCCTATGTCTGGTCGGTCAAACTGGCAACAACTCGATGGCACGCGCTTTCCTCTTCGTTCTGGACTCCTTCGGCATCGGTGGAGCGGCCGACGCCGACCGCTACGGCGACGCCGGCGCCAACACATTCGCGCACATCGCAGAAGCCTGTGCAGAGGGCCGCGCGGATCGCGAAGGGCTTCGCAGTGGACCGCTGTTTGTCCCCCAGATGGCCTCGCTCGGGCTTGGCAAGGCTGCCGAAACCGCAACGGGGCTGGGCTTTGCCAGCAGCGGGACGGATCTGCTCCCAACTGCCTTTCACGGCGCCGCACAGGAGGTTTCGAGCGGCAAGGACACGCCGTCGGGCCATTGGGAGATCGCCGGCCTGCCGGTGCGCCTCGACTGGGGCTATTTCCCGGATACGGTTCCCGCCTTTCCGGCCGAACTGACCGAGGCGATGATCCGCGAAGGCAAGGTGCCGGGCATTCTCGGCAATTGCCATGCGCCGGGCACCGAAATCATCGAGCGCTTCGGCGAGGAACACATCCGGACCGGCAAGCCGATCTGCTACACGTCGGTCGACTCGGTCCTGCAAATCGCCGCGCATGAAGTCCATTTCGGCCTCGATCGGCTTTATGAATTCTGCCAGGTGGTGCGCAGGCTGGTTGACCCGCTCAGGATCGGACGGGTGATCGCGCGGCCGTTCGTCGGCGAAACCACCGCCACTTTCGAGCGGACATACAACCGTCATGACTACGCCGTGCCCCCGCCGGAACCGACCCTGCTCGACCGGCTGACGGCGCGTGGCAGCCGTGTCATCGCCGTCGGCAAGATCGGCGACATCTTCGCCCATCGCGGAATTTCGCAAGTGCGCAAGGCGGCAGGCAACATGGCGATGTTCGACGAAGCGCTGGGTGCGATGGATGATGCCGGCGACGGTGACCTCGTCTTCGCCAATTTCGTCGACTTCGACACCGAATTCGGTCACCGCCGCGATGTCGCGGGCTATGCTGCAGCGCTCGAGGCCTTCGACCTGCGGCTGCCGGAGGCATTTGCGAGGCTGCGGCGGGGCGATCTTCTCATCCTGACGGCCGACCACGGCAACGACCCTACCTGGGCCGGGACCGATCACACGCGCGAGCGGGTTCCGGTGATCGGCACTGGACCGGGTCTCAAGAGCGGCGACATCGGACTGAGAACGACATTCGCCGACATCGGCGAAACCGTGGCCGAGCATCTCGGGCTGGCGCCCGGACGCTACGGCAGTTCTTTCTATGCGGCGATCGGCGATCATGCCTGAGTTACCGGAGGTCGAAACCGTCCGGCGCGGACTTCAGCCGGTTCTGGAAGGCGCCACCATCGCCCGCGTCGAGGCGCGCCGACCGGATCTGCGCTTTCCATTTCCCGAGAAATTCGCGCAGCGACTGGCCGGCAAGACGATCACGGCACTCGGCCGCCGGGCCAAGTATCTGACGATGGACCTGGAAGGCGGTCCCGCGCTGATCTGCCATCTCGGCATGTCGGGCTCATTCCGCATCGAGACGTCCGATGGCAGCGACATGCCCGGCATCTTCCGGCACGACCGCTCGAAGAGCTCCAATCACGACCACGTCGTCTTCCATGTCGTGTCTCCGGCCGGTACCCGATCGCGCGTGATCTTCAATGATCCGCGCCGCTTCGGCTTCATGTTGTTTGCGGAAGGACTGCCGGACGTTCATCCGATGCTGGCTGGACTTGGCGTCGAGCCTACGGGCAACACATTGGACGGTGCGCTGCTTTCCTCATTGATGAAGGGGCGGAGATCACCGCTGAAGGCAGCGCTTCTCGACCAGAGGCTGATCGCCGGGCTCGGCAATATCTATGTGTCGGAGGCGTTGTGGCGTGCGGGCCTGTCGCCGCTGCGCGAGGCGGGCACGATCGCCAGGCCCGGAAAGAAAGCCCAGGCCCAAAGCGAACACCTCGCGCAAGCCATTCGTTCGGTGATATCGGATGCGATCGCAGCCGGCGGTTCCTCACTGCGGGACTATATGCAGACCGATGGGTCGCTGGGCTATTTCCAACACGCCTTCGCCGTCTACGACCGCGAAGGCGAGGCCTGCTCCAAGCCCAGTTGCGGCGGCCACATCGAGCGTGTCGTGCAGAGCGGCCGATCGACCTTTTATTGCCGGATATGTCAGCGATGAGTCAGAGCAATTCCAGCAAAAGCGGGGGCGGTTTTCCGTCCGAAATTGGTCAAGACAAGGAGATGGAGCGGTTCTGCGTTTCCGTGAAACGATGAACCGCTCTAGACGAGCGTAAGCAAGGAGAAGCAGCCATGAGCTATGAGACGATCATCACCGAGACGCACGGCAAGGTCGGGCTGATCACGCTGAACAGGCTGCAGGCGCTCAATGCGCTGAACTCCCAGATCCTGACCGAGGTGGTGGCAGCCGTGAACGGGTTCAGCGCCGATCCCGGTATCGGCGCCATGGTCATCACCGGTTCCGAAAAAGCTTTCGCGGCGGGCGCCGATATCAAGGAGATGCAGTCCATCTCCTATGCGGACGCCTACGCCAAAGACTTCTTCGTCGGCTGGGAGGAACTGACGCGGGCGCGAAAGCCTATTATCGCGGCGGTGGCGGGCTATGCACTCGGCGGCGGTTGCGAACTGGCGATGATGTGCGATTTCATCATCGCCGCCGACACGGCCAAGTTCGGCCAGCCCGAGATCACGCTCGGCGTCATTCCAGGCATGGGCGGGTCACAAAGGCTGACCCGCTTTGTCGGCAAGTCGAAGGCGATGGACATGTGCCTGACCGGGCGGATGATGGATGCCGCCGAGGCCGAGCGTTCTGGCCTGGTGTCGCGGGTCGTGCCTGCCGGCGAACTTGTCGAGGAGGCGCTGAAGGCCGCGGCCAAGATCGCCGCTTTCTCGCTGCCATCGGTGATGATGGCAAAGGAAGCTGTCAACCGCGCCTTCGAGACGACGCTTGCCGAGGGATTGCGGTTCGAGCGCCGGCTGTTTCACTCGCTGTTTGCACTGGACGATCAGAAGGAAGGCATGGCGGCCTTTGCCGAGAAGCGGAAGCCGAATTTCACCAACCGCTGACGCCAATCCCTTGGCTTGGAAGAAGATGGCTGTTGGCCGCCAAAAAGAAGGCCAGGCAGCGTTGACGCGCCGGAAAAGCTGAACTATAAGCCGCACCAACCGAGGCGGCCCCGTGGCAGCCCGTTTGTTTTTTGCGCCCTGCGGCATCCCGCATGCGCCGACCAGATCAGAAGAGAGGCATCATGGCCAATACATCCTCGGCCAAAAAGGCAACGCGCAAGATCGTCCGCCGCGCAGCGATCAACAAGAACCGTCGCTCGCGCGTCCGCACCTATATCCGCCAGGTCGAAGAGGCGCTTGCCTCCGGTGACAAGGCTGCCGCACAGGCTGCCTTCAAGATCGCGGAGCCGGAATTGATGCGCGCCGCAACCAAGGGCGTGATTCACAAGAACACGGCGTCCCGCAAGGTGTCGCGACTGGCTCAGCGGGTCAAGGTACTGTCGGCCTGACATTACTTGCCTAGACTGACGTTCTTCGAACCCGGCCGTTTGTGCCGGGTTTTTTCGTTTGCCGGCAAGCACTTAAAAAGAATGTCCGGAAACGGCGTCTTATGCGGATTTCACAATAGGGAATAGTTTGCCGGCATATGCATGCCTGCTGTTGATCGGCACGCTTGAAAATCGCCGGCCTAATGATTCTTGGCTGTCAGAAATAGCTTATATTTTTCAAACACTTACAGATGGTGATCCACAGCTTGTCCACACCGGACTGGCCCGATCGGGGAGAAGTCGCTGTCAAGCGAATTATTTCAGAATATTTCTGTCAGCGCCCGGTTTTTCATATTCGCCGGAAAAGGGTTTGAATCACAATGGCTTTGTTAAAATGTGCCGTCGGGGCATGCCACTCGAACCCGCCTCCACTAACCAGATTCCTTAAAAATCCGTTAGACGTGGCCTTGCCCTATCCACAGCGATTTCGGTAGTGTCGATCTATCGAAAGGGACGGGCTCTGGCTCTTAACCTAAGCCTGAATCGGCCAGCTTAAATTGGCGGGATTTGCAACGCGGATCAAGTCCGCGGACGGCTTTGGTTTGTCTTTTTCGATACGGTAGGGGACTGGCGTAACTAGACATGGCAGGTAGACGGCGCGCCGGCGCTCTTTTCGCCGGACGGTGTTGTATTGCCCTGACATACCCAACGCGGACTGGCTTCCATGGGCCGGCACCGGTTCCCACGGATAATGGGCGACGTTCACCTGCCGGCGGCGGCAGCGGACATCGTAGCAAAGACTTAGGTCGCCGGAACCGGATGCAGGAGGCGCATCCCCGGCGGAAAACAGGTACGGAAGGACAAGGAAAAGATC